>NZ_CP091319.1:0-4714601 GCF_021725435.1 Enterobacter sp. JH25
GTGTCACTTTCGCTTTGGCAGCAGTGTCTTGCCCGATTGCAGGATGAGTTACCAGCCACAGAATTCAGTATGTGGATCCGCCCATTGCAGGCGGAACTGAGCGATAACACGCTGGCTTTGTACGCGCCAAACCGTTTCGTGCTCGATTGGGTAAGGGATAAATACCTTAATAACATCAATGGACTGCTGAACGATTTCTGCGGGTCAGATGCCCCACAGCTGCGTTTTGAAGTGGGCACAAAGCCGGTCACCCAAACCGTTCGTGAAGTTGTCAATGTGGCAGCCCCTGCACAGGCGGCGCCCACTCCAGCGCCTCGCGTTGCACCGGCTCGTCAGGGCTGGGATAACGTTCCAGCCCCCGCTGAGCCTACCTACCGCTCTAATGTTAACGTGAAACACACGTTCGATAACTTCGTTGAAGGTAAGTCGAACCAGCTGGCGCGCGCGGCGGCCCGCCAGGTTGCCGATAATCCCGGTGGTGCTTACAACCCGCTGTTCCTTTATGGCGGCACGGGTCTCGGTAAAACGCACCTGCTGCATGCGGTGGGCAACGGCATTATGGCGCGTAAGCCCAATGCCAAAGTAGTGTATATGCACTCCGAACGCTTCGTTCAGGATATGGTAAAAGCCCTGCAAAACAATGCGATCGAAGAGTTTAAACGCTACTACCGTTCCGTTGATGCGCTGCTGATCGATGACATCCAGTTCTTTGCCAATAAAGAACGATCGCAGGAAGAGTTTTTCCACACCTTTAACGCCCTGCTGGAAGGCAATCAGCAGATCATTTTGACCTCGGATCGTTATCCAAAAGAGATCAACGGCGTTGAAGATCGTCTCAAATCCCGCTTCGGCTGGGGCCTGACCGTGGCGATCGAGCCGCCGGAGCTGGAAACCCGCGTCGCGATCCTGATGAAAAAAGCCGACGAGAACGACATTCGCCTGCCGGGTGAAGTGGCGTTCTTTATTGCCAAGCGCCTGCGTTCCAACGTTCGTGAGCTGGAAGGGGCACTGAACCGCGTTATCGCCAACGCCAATTTTACCGGTCGTGCGATCACCATCGATTTTGTGCGTGAAGCGCTGCGCGATCTGTTGGCATTGCAGGAAAAACTGGTCACCATCGACAATATTCAGAAGACGGTGGCTGAGTACTACAAGATCAAAGTGGCAGATTTACTGTCTAAACGTCGTTCCCGCTCGGTGGCGCGTCCGCGTCAGATGGCGATGGCGCTGGCAAAAGAGCTCACCAACCACAGCCTGCCGGAAATCGGTGATGCGTTTGGTGGCCGTGACCATACGACCGTGCTGCACGCCTGTCGCAAGATTGAGCAGTTACGCGAAGAAAGCCACGACATAAAAGAAGATTTTTCCAATTTAATCAGAACATTATCATCGTGACGCTATGAAATTTACCGTTGAACGTGAACATTTATTAAAACCGCTGCAACAGGTGAGTGGCCCATTAGGCGGCCGCCCTACGCTGCCTATTCTTGGAAACCTGCTGCTTCAGGTCGCTGACGGTACGCTGTCGTTGACCGGCACAGATCTGGAAATGGAAATGATCGCGCGCGTTACGCTGACTCAGCCGCACGACGCGGGCGCGACCACGGTTCCGGCACGTAAATTCTTTGATATTTGCCGTGGGCTGCCGGAAGGCGCTGAAATCGCCGTGCAGCTGGAGGGCGACCGCATGCTGGTGCGCTCTGGCCGCAGCCGTTTCTCCCTCTCCACGCTGCCCGCTGCGGACTTCCCGAACCTGGATGACTGGCAGAGCGAAGTTGAATTTACCCTGCAGCAGGCGACGATGAAGCGTCTGATTGAAGCCACGCAGTTCTCTATGGCGCATCAGGACGTTCGTTACTACTTAAACGGCATGCTGTTCGAAACCGAAGGTGAAGAGCTGCGTACCGTGGCTACAGACGGTCACCGTCTGGCGGTCTGTTCTATGCCGATTGGCGATTCACTGCCAAACCATTCGGTGATCGTACCGCGTAAAGGCGTAATTGAACTGATGCGTATGCTCGACGGCGGCGACACCCCGCTGCGCGTGCAGATTGGTAGCAACAATATTCGTGCCCACGTGGGCGATTTTGTCTTCACATCGAAGCTGGTAGACGGACGTTTCCCGGATTATCGCCGCGTATTGCCGAAGAACCCGGACAAAACGCTGGAGGCAGGTTGCGACATCCTCAAGCAGGCGTTCGCGCGCGCCGCTATTCTCTCCAACGAGAAATTCCGCGGCGTACGTCTGTACGTGAGTGAAAACCAGATCAAAATCACCGCCAACAACCCGGAGCAGGAAGAGGCAGAAGAGATTCTGGACGTCACCTACGCCGGGGCTGAGATGGAAATCGGCTTCAACGTCAGCTATGTGCTGGATGTGCTGAATGCACTGAAATGCGAGAACGTTCGCATCCTGCTGACTGACTCCGTTTCGAGCGTACAGATTGAAGATGCCGCATCACAGTCGGCTGCTTATGTTGTCATGCCAATGAGACTGTAATGTCGCTCACCCGTCTGTTGATCCGCGACTTTCGCAACATCGAGAGCGCGGATCTCGCTTTATCCCCTGGCTTTAATTTCCTGGTTGGCGCGAACGGCAGCGGCAAAACCAGCGTGCTCGAAGCCATCTATACGCTCGGTCATGGCCGGGCGTTTCGCAGTTTGCAGATTGGTCGCGTGATTCGCCACGAGCAGGATGCGTTTGTGCTGCATGGGCGCTTACAGGGTGCCGAGCGGGAAACTGCCATCGGCCTGACCAAAGACAAGCAGGGCGACAGCAAGGTGCGCATCGACGGCACCGACGGCCACAAGGTGGCGGAGCTGGCACTGCTGATGCCGATGCAGCTGATTACGCCGGAGGGGTTTACTTTACTCAACGGCGGCCCCAAATACAGAAGAGCGTTCCTCGACTGGGGATGCTTTCACAATGAAGCCGGTTTCTTTAACGCCTGGAGCAATCTGAAGCGTCTGCTTAAACAGCGTAACGCCGCATTGCGCCAGGTCACGCGCTACGCCCAGCTGCGTCCGTGGGACATGGAATTAATTCCTCTTGCGGAACAAATCAGCCGCTGGCGTGCCGAATACAGCGCAGGTATCGCCGAAGACATGGCCGACACCTGCAAACAGTTTTTACCCGAGTTCTCTCTCACCTTCTCTTTCCAGCGTGGCTGGGAAAAAGAGACGGATTATGCCGAGGTGTTAGAGAGAAGCTTCGAGCGCGATCGCATGTTGACCTACACCGCGCACGGCCCGCACAAGGCGGATTTCCGCATTCGTGCCGACGGTGCGCCGGTGGAAGACACGCTGTCGCGCGGGCAGCTGAAGCTCCTGATGTGCGCGCTACGCCTGGCGCAGGGGGAGTTCCTCACCCGCGAAAGTGGGCGACGCTGCCTGTACCTGATAGATGATTTTGCCTCGGAACTTGACGACGCGCGGCGCGGGCTACTTGCCAGCCGCTTAAAAGCCACGCAGTCGCAGGTTTTCGTCAGCGCCATTAGCGCTGAACACGTTATGGACATGTCGGACGAAAATTCGAAGATGTTTACCGTGGAAAAGGGTAAAATAACGGATTAACCCAAGTTGAAATGAGCGAGAAACGTTGATGTCGAATTCTTATGACTCCTCCAGTATCAAAGTCCTGAAAGGACTGGATGCGGTGCGTAAGCGCCCGGGTATGTATATCGGCGACACGGATGACGGCACCGGTCTGCACCACATGGTATTCGAGGTGGTAGATAACGCTATCGACGAAGCGCTCGCGGGTCACTGTAAAGACATCGTGGTCACGATCCATGCGGACAACTCCGTGTCCGTTACCGATGACGGTCGTGGCATCCCAACCGGTATTCACCCGGAAGAGGGCGTATCTGCTGCGGAAGTTATCATGACCGTTCTGCACGCAGGCGGTAAGTTCGATGATAACTCCTATAAAGTTTCCGGCGGTCTGCACGGCGTAGGCGTATCCGTAGTAAACGCCCTGTCGCAGAAGCTGGAGCTGGTTATCCAGCGCGAAGGCAAAATTCACCGCCAGATTTACACCCATGGTGTGCCGCAGGCACCGCTGGCCGTTACCGGTGATACCGACAAAACCGGTACCATGGTGCGTTTCTGGCCGAGCCTTGAAACCTTCACCAACGTCACCGAATTCGAGTACGAGATCCTGGCGAAACGCCTGCGTGAACTGTCGTTCCTGAACTCCGGCGTGTCGATTCGACTGCGCGACAAACGCGACAACAAAGAAGACCACTTCCACTACGAAGGCGGTATCAAGGCGTTCGTTGAGTATCTGAACAAGAACAAAACGCCAATTCACCCGAATATCTTCTACTTCTCTACTGAAAAAGACGGTATCGGCGTGGAAGTGGCACTGCAGTGGAACGATGGTTTCCAGGAAAACATCTACTGCTTTACCAACAACATTCCACAGCGCGACGGCGGTACGCACCTTGCGGGCTTCCGCGCGGCGATGACCCGTACCCTGAACGCCTACATGGACAAAGAAGGCTACAGCAAAAAAGCGAAAGTCAGCGCCACCGGTGACGATGCCCGTGAAGGCCTGATTGCCGTGGTCTCCGTGAAGGTGCCGGATCCGAAATTCTCCTCACAGACCAAAGACAAGCTGGTCTCTTCTGAGGTGAAATCGGCGGTTGAACAGCAGATGAACGAACTGCTGAGCGAATACCTGCTGGAAAACCCGTCCGACGCGAAAATCGTGGTGGGTAAAATTATCGATGCGGCGCGTGCCCGTGAAGCGGCGCGTAAAGCCCGTGAAATGACCCGTCGTAAAGGCGCGCTGGACCTGGCAGGCCTGCCGGGCAAACTGGCTGACTGCCAGGAACGCGATCCGGCGCTGTCTGAACTGTACCTCGTGGAAGGGGACTCCGCGGGCGGTTCTGCGAAGCAGGGCCGTAACCGCAAGAACCAGGCGATTCTGCCGCTGAAGGGTAAAATCCTCAACGTTGAGAAAGCGCGCTTCGACAAGATGCTCTCTTCTCAGGAAGTGGCGACGCTCATCACCGCGCTCGGCTGCGGCATCGGTCGCGACGAGTACAACCCGGACAAACTGCGCTATCACAGCATCATCATCATGACCGATGCGGACGTCGACGGCTCGCACATTCGTACGCTGCTGTTGACCTTCTTCTATCGTCAGATGCCGGAAATCGTTGAGCGCGGCCACGTCTACATTGCCCAGCCGCCGCTGTATAAAGTGAAGAAAGGCAAGCAGGAACAGTACATTAAAGATGACGAGGCGATGGATCAGTACCAAATCGCGATCGCCCTTGATGGTGCGACCCTGCACGCAAACTCCAGCGCGCCAGCGCTGGCCGGTGAACCGCTGGAGCGTCTGGTCTCCGAGTTCAACGCCACGCAGAAAATGATTGGCCGTATGGAGCGTCGCTATCCGAAAGCGCTGCTGAAAGAGCTGATTAATCAGCCGACCCTGACCGAAGCCGATCTGAGCAACGAGCAGACCGTCACCCGCTGGGTGAACACCCTGGTGAGCGAGCTGAACGAGAAAGAGCAGCACGGCAGCCAGTGGAAGTTTGACGTTCAGCAGAACGCTGAGCAGCAGTTCGAGCCGATTGTTCGCGTGCGTACCCACGGCGTCGATACCGACTACCCGCTGGAGCACGAGTTTGTTACTGGTCCGGAATACCGCCGTATCTGCACCCTCGGCGAGAAGCTGCGTGGTCTGATCGAAGACGACGCGTTCATCGAACGTGGCGAGCGTCGTCAGCCGGTAGCCAGCTTCGAACAGGCGCTGGAGTGGCTGGTGAAAGAGTCCCGTCGTGGCCTCTCTATTCAGCGTTATAAAGGCCTTGGCGAAATGAACCCGGATCAGCTGTGGGAAACCACCATGGATCCGGAAAGCCGTCGCATGCTGCGCGTCACCGTTAAAGACGCAATCGCAGCGGATCAGCTGTTCACTACCCTGATGGGTGACGCGGTTGAACCACGTCGCGCCTTCATCGAAGAGAACGCCCTGAAAGCGGCGAACATCGATATTTAACGGTTGTTTTTGTGGGGCTCATTCCAAATGACGTCTCATAAAGAATGCAGTCGGCTAAGAACAAAAAAGAGAGTGACATGATGTCACTCTCTTTTTTTTACTTATATTTGAATATCAATAAAACGAAGTCGATCTCATTGATGTGATCCTCGCTCAGGAGTATATACCCCGATAAAGAGTATGGTGGTCTGTTAAAGTTGAAATCGGTACGGAAAAAGGAATAAACCGTATGAGCAGCAGGAGCGATATTATCGGGGCCGATGAATGGCAGGTAACGACCCGCAGCGGCCTCGTCTACAGTGAGGTCCTCGGTTGGATCGACCTGGGGCATGCCAGGGGCGAAGATATTTCCCTGCTTCTGGCTGATTTCAGCAGCGGCGAAGCCAGTGGCAGACCTTATTACACGATTGCATACAATCAGAGAATGAATATCGGGAAAGGACTGGCCGGAACGGGTAAGTTTGTTCGCTGGGAAATAAAACGTGGGCGCTCGATGTCAGAAATTAACAGCATTGCCCTGGCTATGATGATGGATACCGCGAGAAATTTTGAAAATTACCAGTCCCGCGCTTTTTTCAGTTGGTACACCGATAGCGGGTTCAGCGGAGAAGACCTGGTGTCGGATCTGCTCGGTTTTTACAGGGCGCTGATTCCTTCGGATTACCGGGCTCAGTTGCGGCCTGTCAGTCGTGAAAGCGCACTACGCCGCTGGGATCATTACGGACCGATCGGTAATTTCAAGAACCGGGGTTTTCTTCCATTGATTTTTCCCGACCCTGATGACCTTAATATCCGGCATGAACCCTATAAAGGCCCGCTTCCCCGCTTTATGAGGTGGGTAACGCCGTTTGATAACTTCAGTTCAGACATTGTTCGTATTCTTAACGATAACGGCACATATCATTCCTTCTTTACCCACTCAGGACGACGTTGAGCATGAAAAAGTTAGCCATATTCTCAGGGCTGGCCATTGTGATTGTCACGGCCATATACCTCCTTTTGCCGTATGAGCCTGAGATGACATATCGTGAATCAGATAGGGTTCGCTATCATTTTTACACACCGGCATCGATTAAGCAGGCACCACGCCTGTCACCGGATTATACCTTCAGCCACTCTGCTGCAAATGGACAGCCAGAGACCGCTGGCGTGTGCTTTAGCGGGGTATCTGATGCCGCTGCACTAAAACAATATCTTGTTTCGCGTGGCTACGCCTTTGCCAGAAAGGCCCCCGTCGGGGAGCTATGGACGTCAGAACGTCATCGGGATGTGTACTTCACTGTTATCAGCAGGGTTTCGCCTGGCAGGCAAGTTTGCCTTTTTGAATCAGAACGTTAACTTGCACCTTCGACGCGGCTTGCAGGAAAGTCCAGCGACAGCACTGACGGTAAACGGCTGGCAAGCGTATCGACAGCAATTCTAACCCTCAGCGGCAGATGCGGCGTCTGCTGCCAGACTGCATGAATGTCGAAGCGCACGTCCGGTGCCTGCTTTAAAAGCGGGATGAGTTTTCCCTGATGTATTTCTCTGCGGGCCATCCAGCAGGGCAACCACGCAAGGCCGTGTCCGGCCAGCGCAGCGTCGCAGATTGCCTGTAAATCATCCATATTGAGCGATGAGCGGGGAGTAAAGGTGTGCGATCTCCCTTCGCTATCCATTAGCTGCCAGGGCAGCACTCTGCCTGATCGCAGATAGTTAATGGCAGTGTGGTGGGGTAAATCAGCAACGTTTTCTGGCTGGCCGTTCTTCATCAGGTAATCCGGGGCGGCACACAGCACCATGCGATGCTCGCCCAGCCTTCTGGCGACCAGCAGGCTGCTGTCCTGCAGCGTGCCGTTACGTACCGCCATATCAAAGCCTTCCTCTACCAGATCCACCACGCGGTCGCTGAATGACATTTCAAGCTCAAGCCCAGGATGTTCCTGCGTCAGTTCTATCAGCAGTGGCGCGACGCACTGGCGACCAAACAGAACCGGCATGGCGACGCGCAGGCGGCCGCTGACCTGCTGCTTCCCTGTTTCAAGCAGCGACTCCGCGCCCCGAATCTCCTCCAGCGCGCGAAGGCAGCGTTCATAAAACAGAGCGCCGTTGTCGGTCAGCCTCTGGCTGCGGGTGGTACGCTGGAAAAGACGTACGCCCAGCCGCTCTTCAAGACGAGCAATGCTTTTTCCTACCGCTGAGCGCGACAAATGCAGACGGACGGCGGCCTGCGCAAAACTTCCCGCCTCAACGGCGGCCACAAATACAGGTATATCCTTCAGCGTATCGGTCATGGATTGTATCCACTGCGTCATCAATTATGGGAAAACTTATCGCCACTGGCGACCAGGTGTCAACGGTAGACTGTCAGTCCTAAAGCTTATTTGATGGCAGGAGAGAAAAAATGACAGAAACAATGCAGCGCTGGTCAATGAACGCCCTTGGGCGCGAGAGCCTTCAGCTTGTTCAGGTGCCTGTGCCACAGCCAGGCCCGGGGGAGGTTCGCGTAAGGGTTAATGCCGTTGCGCTCAACTACCGGGATAAAATGGTGATTGAAGGCACGATGCCGATTCCGCTTTCCTTCCCGTTTACCCCAGCATCTGACATGGCAGGCGTGGTGGACAGCGTTGGCGACGGCGTTACGCGTTTCAAACCCGGCGCACGCGTCATCTCAACCTTCTTCCCGGAATGGATCGACGGCAAGCCGCAGGCAGACGCGCGCGATTTGCCCTATAAAACGTCCGGTGGATACTTCCAGGGCATGCTGGCCGAATATGTGATTGTGAGTGAAAACGCGCTGGTGGCGCCCCCGGAAAGCCTGGATGACGCTGAGGCCAGCACGCTTCCTTGCGCGGGGCTTACCGCATGGTTCGCGCTGGTGGAGCGCGGTCATTTACGCGCCGGGCAATCGGTGCTGGTACAAGGCACGGGCGGTGTGGCGCTATTCGCTTTGCAGATAGCAAAAGCGCACGGCGCAGAAGTTATTGTTACGTCGGGGAGTGATGAAAAACTGGCACTGGCCAAAAAGCTGGGGGCCAGCCAGGGCATCAACCGACTGAAAGGCGACTGGGCTGAAAATACGCTGGCACTGACGCAGGATCGCGGCATCGACCATATTATCGAAACCGTGGGTGGGGAGAACCTGAGACATTCCCTTCGCGCGGTAGCCGTTCACGGGCGTATCTCCGTTATTGGCGTGCTGGCCGGAACGGACATTTCCCTGCCTGCTGGCGAGCTGCTGCTGAAATCCCCCGTCATTCAGGGGATTGGGGTTGGACACCGCCGGGCGCTGGAAGATTTCGTCCGTGCTGTTGATGTCACGGAGTTAAAACCGGTGATTGAACATCGCTATCGTTTTGACGAACTGGAACAGGCGCTTGAGCATCTGGATCGCGGTGCGTTTGGCAAAATCGTTCTCACCCGCGAGTGAGTTCTTGTTCCCGGGATAAATATAAAAGGGGCTTTTTGTTACGCAAGGTAGCTCTATTTTTGTGTGCTTAATCGCGTTAGCATGAAATAGCACTCATTTATCCCGGGGACCTCATGGCTATCAAACTCATTGCAATCGATATGGACGGCACGCTGCTGCTGCCAGACCACACTATCTCTCCTGCCGTTAAAAATGCGATCGCCGCCGCACGCGAAAAAGGCGTGAACGTGGTGCTCACCACCGGACGCCCGTATGCCGGGGTGCACAGCTACCTGAAAGAGCTGCACATGAATCAGCCTGGCGATTACTGCATCACCTATAACGGCGCTCTGGTGCAAAAGGCAGCCGATGGCAGCACGGTGGCGCAAACTGCACTGAGCTATGATGACTACCGTTTCCTGGAAAAGCTCTCCCGCGAAGTGGGCTCTCACTTCCACGCGCTCGATCGCAATACGCTTTACACCGCCAACCGCGATATCAGCTACTACACGGTGCACGAGTCCTACGTTGCAACCATTCCACTGGTGTTCTGCGAAGCGGAAAACATGGACCCGGCAACCCAGTTCCTGAAAGTGATGATGATTGATGAACCTGCGGTTCTCGACAAAGCCATCTCACGCATTCCGGCTGAGGTAAAAGAGAAATACACCGTGCTGAAAAGCGCGCCGTACTTCCTCGAAATCCTCGATAAACGCGTCAATAAAGGCACGGGTGTCAAATCGCTTGCCGATGCGCTGGGCATCAAGCCTGGGGAGATTATGGCGCTGGGCGACCAGGAAAACGATATTGCGATGATCGAATATGCAGGCATGGGCGTGGCGATGGATAACGCGATCCCGTCGGTGAAAGAAGTGGCGAACTTCGTCACCAAATCTAACCTGGAAGACGGCGTGGCTTATGCGATTGAGAAATTTGTCCTGTCCTAACAGCTGTCTGTAATCATCAGCCTCGGTTATCAACCGGGGCTTTTTTTGGCGCTGAATTTATCGAATTGTTCTTTTTGTGATCTGGATTGTAGTACAACATTAACTGATTGTACTACATTGTCACCACGGCAAAGGCGAAAGGACTCACGTTTGTACTGCAAAAGTGAGGCGAAATTCAGCGGTCGCGGTAAAGTAGTGATGGACTTACAGAGCACAAGGACTCTCCATGACACTCAATAAAACCGATCGCATTGTCATCACGCTGGGCACTCAGATTGTGGGTGGCAAATACGTTCCCGGTTCGCCGCTGCCAGCAGAGGCGGAACTGTGCGAGGAGTTTGAAACCTCGCGCAACATCATCCGGGAAGTGTTCCGCTCGCTGATGGCGAAGCGGCTGATTGAAATGAAGCGCTATCGCGGCGCGTTTGTTGCGCCGCGTAACCAGTGGAACTACCTCGATACCGATGTTCTGCAATGGGTACTGGAAAACGACTACGACCCACGGCTTATCGGCGCGATGAGCGAAGTCCGAAATCTGGTGGAACCGGCCATCGCCCGCTGGGCGGCAGAGCGCGCAACGTCAGGTGACCTGGCACAGATTGAGTCGGCGTTAAACGACATGATCGCCAATAACCAGAATCGGGAGGCGTTCAACGAGGCGGACATTCGCTACCACGAGGCGGTACTGCAGTCGGTGCATAACCCGGTGTTACAGCAGCTTAGCGTGGCGATCAGCTCGCTACAGCGAGCAGTATTTGAACGTACCTGGATGGGCGATGAGGCCAACATGCCGAAAACGCTTCAGGAACATAAAGCGCTGTTCGATGCGATACGGCATCAGGACGGCGATGCGGCAGAGCAGGCGGCACTGACCATGATCGCCAGCTCGACACGAAGGTTGAAGGAAATCACATGACATCACGCTACATCGCAATTGACTGGGGATCGACCAATCTGCGCGCCTGGCTCTACCAGGGGGAGCAGTGTCTGGAAAGCAGGCAATCAGAAGCAGGTGTGACGCGCCTGAACGGTAAATCCCCCGAAGCGGTGTTAGCAGAGGTGACACAAAACTGGCGCGACGGTACTACGCCAGTGGTGATGGCCGGAATGGTCGGCAGTAACGTGGGCTGGAAGGTTGCGCCTTACCTGTCGGTTCCGGTGCATTTCACCGCCGTTGGCGAGCAGTTAACGTCCGTTGGCGACAATGTCTGGATTATTCCCGGTTTATGCGTCTCTCGCGACGATAACCATAACGTGATGCGCGGCGAAGAGACGCAGCTGCTCGGGGCGCGCACCCTTTCTCCTTCTTCTGTCTACGTCATGCCCGGGACGCACTGCAAATGGGTCCAGGCGGATGCTGAGCAAATTCATGATTTCCGCACGGTGATGACCGGCGAACTGCACCACTTGCTGCTTAAGCATTCGCTGGTGGGGGCCGGTTTGCCGGAGCAAACCCCTTCGCCGGAAGCGTTTGCTGCCGGGCTTGAGCGCGGGATCGCATCCCCTGCCGTTTTGCCGCAACTTTTTGAGGTTCGCGCCTCGCACGTGCTGGGAAATCTTCCGCGCGAGCAGGTCAGCGAATTTCTGTCCGGCCTGCTGATTGGCGCAGAAGTCGCCACTCTGAGCGACGCGTTCGCCGGGCAGCAGGCCATCACGCTCGTCGCGGGTTCATCGCTGACGTCTCGTTACCGCCAGGCGTTCCACGCTATCGGACGGGATGTTGCTGCGGTGGAAGGCGACACGGCATTTCAGGCAGGCATAAGGAGCATCGCTCATGCAGTGGCAAACTGAACTTCCCCTGATCGCGATTTTGCGCGGTATCACGCCCGGTGAGGCCTTAGCGCACGTTGGCGCGGTGATCGACGCCGGGTTCGACGCGGTGGAAATCCCGCTCAACTCCCCGGAGTGGGAAAAAAGCATTCCGGCAATTGTGAAGGCGTTTGGTGATAAGGCGCTGATTGGCGCAGGCACCGTGCTGCAACCGGAGCAGGTGGATGAACTGGCGAAAATGGGCTGCAAGCTTATCGTCACACCGAATATCAACCCCGAGGTGATCCGCCGGGCGGTGGATTACGGCATGACCGTATGCCCGGGTTGCGCCACGGCCACAGAAGCCTTTGCCGCCCTCGATGCGGGCGCACAGTCTCTCAAAATTTTCCCGTCGTCGGCCTTTGGTCCGGATTACATCAAAGCGCTGAAAGCGGTCTTACCCGCCAGCGTGCCGGTCTTTGCCGTGGGCGGCGTCACGCCGGAAAACCTGGTGCAGTGGATAAAAGCGGGTTGTGCAGGCGCGGGGCTGGGCAGCGATCTCTATCGTGCCGGACAGCCCGTTGAGCGTACCGCACATCAGGCGGCAGCATTTGTGAAAGCGTATCGAGAGGCAGTGCAATGAAAATAACCAAACTTACCACGTACCGTTTACCCCCGCGTTGGATGTTCCTGAAAATCGAAACCGACGAAGGCGTGGTTGGCTGGGGCGAGCCGGTGATTGAAGGCCGTGCGCGCACCGTTGAAGCCGCGGTTCACGAGCTGGGTGAATACCTGATTGGCCAGGATCCGGCGCGCATCAACGACCTGTGGCAGGTCATGTACCGGGCGGGATTTTACCGTGGCGGTCCGATCCTGATGAGCGCCATCGCCGGTATCGATCAGGCGCTGTGGGATATCAAAGGCAAAGTGCTGAATGCCCCGGTCTGGCAATTAATGGGCGGCCTGGTGCGAGACAAAATCAAAGCCTACAGCTGGGTGGGCGGTGACCGCCCTGCGGAAGTGATCGACGGTATCCGGCAGCTGCGCAACATCGGTTTTGACACCTTCAAACTCAACGGCTGCGAAGAGATGGGCGTTATCGACAACTCGCGCGCGGTAGACCGGGCGGTGAACACCGTGGCGCAAATCCGCGAGGCTTTCGGCAACGAGATTGAGTTTGGCCTGGATTTCCACGGCCGCGTCAGCGCGCCAATGGCCAAAGTGCTGATTAAAGAGCTGGAGCCGTATCGCCCGCTGTTTATTGAAGAGCCTGTTCTGGCCGAGCAGGCGGAATACTATCCAAAACTGGCTGAACAGACGCACATTCCCATCGCGGCGGGGGAGCGTATGTTCTCGCGCTTCGAGTTTAAGCGCGTGCTGGAAGCGGGCGGCATTGCGATCCTGCAACCGGACCTCTCCCACGCGGGTGGCATCACCGAATGCTACAAAATTGCCGGCATGGCAGAAGCCTACGATGTGGCGCTGGCGCCGCACTGTCCGCTTGGGCCGATTGCGCTGGCAGCCTGTCTGCATGTGGACTTCGTCTCCCGTAATGCAGTGTTCCAGGAACAAAGCATGGGCATTCACTATAACAAGGGCGCGGAGCTGCTCGACTTTGTGAAAAACAAAGAAGACTTCAGCATGGAAGGTGGTTTCTTTAAACCGTTAACGAAGCCGGGCCTTGGCGTGGAGATCGACGAAGCCAAAGTCATTGAGCTGAGTAAAAGTGCGCCGGACTGGCGTAACCCACTGTGGCGTCTTGAAGACGGTTCCGTAGCCGAGTGGTAAATCGCCGGATGGCGCTACGCTTATCCGGCCTACTCTCTCGTAGGCCCGGTAAGCGAAGCGCCACCGGGCAAAAAAAACGTACATAGAAAAAATATAACCCTCTGTAAATTACAGGGCATGGTGAGCGGCTTCGCTATGCCCAAAATCTGGAGACAGATTGCGATGGATATTCCAGTTACTGCTGCAAAAACCGGGCGTCGCCGCTACCTGACGCTAATTATGATTTTTATTACCGTGGTCATTTGCTATGTCGACCGCGCCAACCTTGCTGTGGCCTCGGCCCATATTCAGGAAGAGTTTGGCATCACCAAAGCGGAAATGGGCTACGTCTTCTCGGCGTTTGCCTGGCTGTATACGCTCTGCCAGATCCCCGGCGGCTGGTTCCTTGACCGCGTGGGGTCACGTCTGACCTACTTTATCGCTATTTTGGGCTGGTCCGTGGCGACCCTGTTCCAGGGCTTCGCCACCGGGCTGATGTCGCTGATAGGCCTACGCGCCATCACCGGGGTGTTTGAAGCGCCCGCGTTCCCGACCAACAACCGCATGGTGACCAGCTGGTTCCCTGAACACGAACGCGCTTCCGCTGTTGGTTTTTACACCTCCGGGCAGTTTGTTGGTCTGGCGTTTCTGACGCCGCTGTTAATCTGGATCCAGGAGCTGCTGAGCTGGCACTGGGTGTTCATCGTCACCGGCGGGATCGGCATTATCTGGTCGTTAATCTGGTTTAAGGTCTATCAGCCGCCGCGTCTGACCAAAAGTATCACCAAAGCCGAACTGGACTACATCCGCGACGGCGGCGGTCTGGTGGATGGCGATGCGCCAGTGAAAAAAGAGGCGCGCCAGCCGCTGACCAGAGCGGACTGGAAGCTGGTCTTCCACCGTAAGCTGGTGGGCGTATATCTGGGCCAGTTCGCGGTGACCTCCACGCTGTGGTTCTTCCTCACCTGGTTCCCGAACTATCTGACCCAGGAAAAAGGGATAACCGCGCTGAAGGCGGGCTTTATGACCACCGTTCCCTTCCTTGCGGCGTTTTTCGGCGTGCTGCTCTCGGGCTGGCTGGCGGACAAACTGGTGAAAAAAGGCTTCTCACTGGGGGTTGCGCGTAAAACGCCGATTATCTGCGGACTGCTGATCTCTACCTGCATCATGGGAGCGAACTACACCAACGATCCAGTGTGGATCATGACCCTGATGGCGGTAGCGTTCTTCGGGAACGGTTTTGCCTCCATCACCTGGTCGCTGGTGTCGTCCCTGGCACCGATGCGGCTGATTGGCCTGACTGGTGGCGTATTCAACTTCGTTGGCGGCCTGGGCGGGATCACCGTGCCGCTGGTCATCGGTTACCTGGCGCAGGACTACGGCTTTGGTCCGGCTCTGGTGTATATCTCTGCCGTGGCGCTGATCGGCGCGCTCTCCTACATCCTGCTGGTAGGTGACGTGAAACGAGTAGGCTAATCCCTTCGGATGTTTTACCCTGATGCGATAACCGCGCATCAGGGTATTTTCATGAAACAAATCACCTTCGCTTCCCGCAACCACCAGCTCACCAACATCAACATCTGGACGCCAGACAGCCAGTGGCTTGTCTATGATGTCCGCCCGTCCGGCGCGTCGTTTACCGGTAAAACCATTGAGCGGGTCAACGTCGGTACGGGCGAGGTTGAGGTGATCTACCGTGCGACTGACGGCGCGCATGTCGGCGTGGTGACCGTTCATCCTGCCGGGGAGAAATATATTTTTATCCACGGCCCGAAAAAACCGGATGCAGACTGGCAGTATGATTTTCACCATCGTCAGGGAGTGATTGCGCACAACGGCCAGGTGAGCAATCTTGATGCGATGGATATCACCGCGCCTTACACGGCGGGGGCGCTGCGTGGCGGCAGCCACGTTCACGTTTTTAGCCCGAACGGGCAGTTCGTCAGCTTTACCTACAACGACCATGTACTGCACGCGCGCGATCCGCAGCTGGATTTGCGTAACGTCGGGGTGGCGGCGCCTTTTGGTCCGGTAAACCCACAGGGGAACCATCCGCGGGAATATGCCGGAACCTTCTGGAGCGTACTGGTAAGCCGGACAACGCCGAACCCGCAACCGGGCAGCGATGAGATTAACCGCGCCTATGAAGAGGGCTGGGTGGGCAACGACAGGCTGGCGTTTATCGGCGATACGGTGTCTGCGAAAGGCGAGAAAGTGCCCGAACTGTTTATTGTGGACCTTCCCAAGGACGAGCAGGGCTGGAAACGGGCGGGCGATGCGCCGTTGCAGGGGACGCCGGATACAATGCCCGCGCCGCCTGCGGGCGTCATGCAACGCCGCCTTACCTTCACCCATCAGAAGGCGCATCCGGGGCTGGTGAACGTGCCGCGCCACTGGGTGCGTAGCAATCCACAGGGGACGCAGATTGCGTTTTTAATGCGGGACGATAACGGCATTGTGCAGCTGTGGCTTATCTCCCCTGAAGGCGGTGAGCCGCGTCAGTTGACCCACGCTGAGAGTGATATTCAGTCGTCCTTTAACTGGCATCCTTCCGGCAACGGGCTGGGATTTGTGCTTGCAGGCCGCATTGCCTGCTGCGATGCGCAGACCGGAAAGGTGACGTTTTTGACGTCCGATCATGGCAACCCGCCGTCTGCTGACGCTGTGGTGTTTTCCCCGGACGGACGTTTTGTTGCGTGGATGGAAGAGAAGGACGGTTTCCGCCAGCTGTGGCTAACGGAAACCGCACAGAATTAGCGCGGGGTCATCTCTGCGGGCGGGATGACGGAGTTAGTCGCCAGCGTCTCCTGCTCGCTTTTCTCAACGCGCGAACGCACTGAGCTGTCGGTGCGGAACATATCCCACGGCAGCAGAAGCGTATCGGCAACCGCCGTAAACGGCATATCAAGAATCGCCAGAGATTTGGTACCCCAGTTTGTCTCATCATCAGAGATCATGGCGGCACTGGCGCGCGTCCCCGGATATGTTCCTTCTTTACCGCCGGTGTGCGACATCACGCTCGAACACCCGCAAAGTAAAACAACCCCGCTGAACGTCGCCAGCTTAATCAGAACATTTCTCATCATCACTCAGTCATCATTAGTAGCACGGCATTGACCTGCAACTCAGGGTTATAGCGAGGCGCGTCCAAAATGGATAGCTCAAAACTCCCGCACTGTGGTCGCCATCGCAATTTAACCCTTTGTGCTGTGCCCCTGAGTCTATGCGACAACCAGCAAAGTGCAAAAAAATCTCACATCAACAGGCTTGAAAAGGCCGTATCCAGACCCATTTTAAGAATGTAACCCGATAACGGACACGCCTGATGGGTGTTCGGGGAAGCAGAAGCCTGTCCATGGTGGAAGGCTACATTTTCTCGCTGATTCCAGGAGTTTTTATCTATGCGTAATTTCGATCTCTCTCCGCTATACCGTTCTGCCATAGGTTTTGATCGTCTGTTCAACCACTTAGAAAACAACCAGAGCCAGAGCAACGGCTATCCTCCTTACAACGTTGAATTGGTTGACGAAAACCACTATCGCATTGCGATTGCTGTCGCCGGTTTCGCAGAGAGCGAACTGGAGATCACCGCGCAGGACAATCTGCTGGTGGTGAAAGGCTCCCATGCGGGCGAGCAGAAAGAACGAACCTACCTCTACCAGGGCATCGCAGAGCGCAACTTTGAACGCAAGTTCCAGCTGGCTGAGAACATCCACGTCAAGGGCGCGAACCTGGTGAACGGCCTGCTGTTTATCGAGCTGGAACGTGTGATTCCGGAAGAGAAAAAACCGCGTCGTATCGAAATCAATTAATTAAGCGGGTCGCGGCTGCGGCCCACCTGAAATTGCTTGCCGTAAAGGGAGCATATGCGAATCCGTAAGGGTTTGCAGGTACAACTGCGCACAAAAATAAACTGTGCCGAACTCGCTTCTCAGAAGGAGATTTAGTATGCGTAACTATGATTTTTCCCCCCTGCTGCGTCAGTGGATCGGTTTTGACAAACTGGCTAACGCGCTGCAAAGCGCAACCGAACAGCAGACGTTTCCGCCGTACAACATCGAAAAAAGCGATGATAACCACTACCGCATCACGCTTGCGCTGGCCGGGTTCCGTCAGGAAGATCTCGACATCCAGCTTGAGGGTACGCGCCTGACCGTTAAAGGGTCACCGGAAAAACCTGACACCGAGACCAAATGGTTGCATCAGGGGCTTGTCACTCAGCCGTTTAGCCTGAGCTTTACCCTGGCAGACCATATGGAAGTTTCTGGCGCGACGTTCACTAACGGGCTGCTGAATATTGACCTCACCCGTAACGTGCCGGAAGCTATCGCGCCGCAGCGCATCGCCATTAGCGACAGGCCGGCGTTAAACAGTTAACAAACCCGCCGAAACTGTAGGTCGGGTTAGGCGCAGCCGCCACCCGACAACGCTCACAGACCGCACAAGGCCCTGCCCCGGCAGGGCTTTTTTGTGCGCCATCGCCCATACAACCGCCGCCAGCTCTGAGAGAATCCTTGATATAACTAAGGTTATGCACAGGATGTGGAACATGAGTGATATCGCGTTAACCGTCAGCGTGTTGGCCCTTGTCGCGGTAGTGGGGCTATGGCTGGGGAATATCAAAATCCGCGGCGTCGGGTTTGGGATTGGCGGAGTGCTTTTCGGCGGGATTTTTGTCGGCCATTTTGCCGACCAGCTTGGGTGGGTGCTCAGCGCCGATATGCTGCATTTCATCCAGGAGTTCGGCCTGATCCTCTTTGTGTATACCATCGGTATTCAGGTGGGGCCGGGCTTCTTCGCTTCCCTGCGCGTCTCCGGTTTACGCCTTAATCTCTTTGCCTTCGGCATCGTCGTGATGGGTGGGCTGGTCACCGCCATTCTGCACAAACTCTTCGCTATTCCGCTGCCCGTCGTGCTGGGCATCTTCTCCGGCGCCGTAACCAACACGCCCGCGCTCGGGGCGGGCCAGCAAATTCTGCGCGATCTGGGTATCCCTGCTGATGTCGTCGATCAGATGGGGATGAGCTACGCCATGGCCTATCCGTTTGGCATTTGCGGTATTTTGCTCTCCATGTGGCTGGTGCGCGTGCTGTTCCGCATTAACGTCGAGCAGGAGGCGAAAGAGCATGAAAGCACGCTGACCAACGGCCATGCGCTTATTAAAACCATCAACATTCGCGTCGAAAACCCCAACCTGAATAATATGGCGATACAGGATGTCCCCATTCTGAACAGCGCGACCATTATCTGTTCACGCCTGAAACGTGACGACACGCTGATGGTGCCTTCACCTGACACACTCATTCAGCACGGCGATCTCCTGCATCTGGTAGGGCAACCGGCGGATTTAAACAATGCCCGGCTGGTGATTGGTCAGGAGGTGGATACCTCGCTCTCAACCCGTGGAACGGACATGCGCGTGGAGCGCGTGGTAGTGACCAATGAGAAGGTCCTGGGCAAGAAAATACGCGATTTGCAGGTAAAAGAGCGTTATGACGTGGTGATCTCCCGGCTTAACCGCGCCGGTGTCGAGCTGGTGGCCAGCCAGGATGCCAGCCTGCAATTCGGTGATATTCTCAACCTCGTCGGGCGTCCTTCATCTATTGATGCCGTAGCGAACATGGTGGGCAACGCCCAGCAAAAACTCCAGCAGGTGCAGATGCTGCCGGTCTTTATCGGCGTCGGGCTTGGCGTCATGCTTGGCTCCATCCCCCTGTACGTGCCCGGCTTCCCGGTAGCACTGAAGCTGGGGCTGGCAGGCGGGCCGCTCATTATGGCGCTGATCCTCGGGCGTATCGGCTCCATCGGTAAGCTCTACTGGTTTATGCCGCCGAGCGCTAACCTGGCGCTGCGGGAGTTGGGCATCGTGCTGTTTCTGGCGGTGGTGGGGCTGAAATCCGGCGGCGATTTTGTCGATACCCTGGTTAACGGCGAAGGGATGAGCTGGGTAGGCTACGGCATATTCATTACCGCCATCCCGCTGATAACGGTCGGATTACTGGCGCGTATGTTCGCTAAAATGAACTATCTCACGCTGTGCGGCATGCTGGCCGGTTCCATGACCGATCCGCCCGCGCTGGCGTTCGCCAATAACCTGCACGCCACCAGCGGCGCGGCGGCGTTGTCCTACGCCACGGTCTATCCGCTGGTGATGTTTTTGCGCATTATCACCCCGCAACTACTGGCGGTGCTGTTCTGGGGGATGGGCTAATAAGTCTTCCGGGTGGATACGCCGCAGATGGTAGTCCACCTGGTAATCGCTGGTGTTCCGGAACATCACGGAATAGTTGAGGAACTCGCCGCTGTCGCTGTAGGAAAGAGAGGTGATGCGCAGCAGCGGCGTCTGTTCCGGCAGATTCATATAACCGGCCAGCTGTTTATCTGCCAGCACTGGCGTCAGGCTCTCGTAGTTGCCGCTAATGGTGATCCCGCACTCCTTCTCGATGTAATCAAACTTAGACCCTTCGAGATGCGCCAGGGAAAGATTGCGGAACAGCTTCACCGGCATAAAGCTGTCCTCCAGCATCAGCGGTTTTCCGTCCACGTAACGCACCCGCCTTGAAAAATAGATCCGCTCATCAACCTGAATCCGCAGCTGGCTGGCGATGGCGGGCGGCGCGGGCATCACTTCAAACTGCAACACCTTGCTCTGCACTTCTTTCCCCTGCTGGCGCAGTACCTCCACCAGCCCGGTCAGGTTAGTCGTTTCATGATGAACGTCTTTGCGCGCCACGAACGTCCCGCTGCCGTGTCGACGTTCAACCAGCCCCCAGCTTACCAGCAGATCCAATGCCTTGCGGATGGTCATCCGGGCTACGCCAAACTCCTTTGCCAGCGCTTTTTCGCCGGGTAACGGGCTGCCAATGTTGTAGTCCGACGAATTGAGCCGTAGCCGCAATCTGTCGGCAATAGATTTGTAGATCACCTGTAGACCTCTGCTCGCCCGTTATGGCGTGGATTACGTCTTAACTTGTCCATATTTGCTATCAAAAGTAGACCTGATTGGTCAAATTAAAACCATGAATGCGATCACGAATCGCAGCGGCACGCCATGTTCCCGCATCAGTAACTTCTTATGCTCACCTCAGGCCAGTAAAAAATCATAAAGGCCTCTACCCCTACAGGTTGTTTCATGAGGATTTAAAAATGCTCAGTCAAATACAACGTTTTGGCGGCGCCATGTTCACCCCGGTTTTACTGTTTCCCTTTGCCGGGATCGTGGTCGGGATCGCCATCATGCTTCGCAACCCGCTGTTTGTCGGCGAAGCTTTAACGGCCCCCGATCATCTGTTCGCGCAGATTGTTCACATCATCGAAGAGGGCGGCTGGGCGGTGTTCCGCAATATGCCGCTGATTTTTGCTGTCGGCTTACCGATTGGCCTGGCAAAGCAGGCGCAGGGCCGCGCCTGTCTGGCGGTGCTGATTAGCTTTCTGACCTGGAACTACTTTATCAACGCGATGGGGATGACCTGGGGTCACTTCTTTGGCGTCGACTTCTCTGCTGAACCCACTGCTGGCAGCGGGCTGGCGATGATTGCCGGAATCAAAACGCTTGATACCAGCATCATCGGGGCGATTATCATTTCCGGGCTCGTCACCGCCATCCACAACCGATTTTTCGACAAGCCGTTGCCAGTCTTCCTGGGGATTTTCCAGGGCACCTCGTTTGTCGTTATCCTCGCGTTTTTCGTGATGATCCCCTGCGCCTGGCTGACGCTGCTGGGCTGGCCGAAAGTGCAGATGGGCATTGAGTCCCTGCAGGCGTTCCTGCGCTCTGCCGGTGCGCTCGGCGTATGGGTCTATACCTTCCTGGAACGCATTCTGATCCCAACCGGATTGCACCACTTCGTCTACGGTCCGTTTATCTTCGGCCCGGCGGCGGTAGAGGGCGGCATTCAGGTCTACTGGGCGCAGCACCTGCAGGAATTCAGCCAGAGCACTGTGCCGCTAAAAACACTGTTCCCTGAAGGCGGCTTCGCCCTGCACGGCAATTCGAAAGTGTTTGGCTCGGTCGGGATTGCGCTGGCGATCTGGTACACCGCGTCGCCGGAGAACCGCGTCAAGGTTGCGGGGCTGCTGGTTCCGGCCACGCTTACCGCCGTGCTGGTGGGTATTACCGAACCGCTGGAGTTCACCTTCCTGTTTATCTCGCCGTTGCTGTTTGCCATCCACGCCGTGCTGGCCGCAACGATGGCGACGGTGATGTATACCTTCGGGGTGGTGGGGAACATGGGGGGCGGTCTGCTGGACCAGTTCCTGCCGCAAAACTGGATCCCGATGTTCCATAACCACGCCTCGACGGTATTCACCCAGATTGGCATCGGCCTCTGCTTCACCGCTCTCTATTTCGTGGTCTTCAGGACGCTTATCGAACGTCTGAATCTGAAAACGCCGGGCCGGGAAGAGAGCGAAATCAAGCTCTACAGCAAGGCCGACTATAAGGCGGCGCGTGGGCAAACCACCGCCCCGGCAGCAGCCAGCCAGCAGGTCGGACAGGCCGCTGGGTTCTTACAGGCGCTCGGCGGCGCAGCAAATATCGAAAGTATCAATAACTGCGCCACCCGCCTTCGTATCGCCCTGGTGGATATGACGAAAACCCAAAGCGATGACGTATTCAAAGCCCTGGGCGCACACGGTGTGGTGCGGCGCGGCAACGGCATACAGGTGATTGTCGGTCTGCACGTTCCTCAGGTGCGCGACCAGCTGGAATCGCTGATGAAAACCCCTTTAACAAACGAACAAACCACTCTGACAGAGGCTATATCATGAAAAAATTCTCAGTTGTTATTGCAGGCGGCGGCAGTACATTCACGCCTGGTATCGTCCTGATGCTGTTAGCCAACCGTGACCGTTTCCCGCTGCGTGCGCTGAAGTTCTATGACAATGACGGAGCACGTCAGGAGGTTATCGCGGAGGCGTGCAAAATCATCCTTAAGGAGCAGGCGCCGGAGATTGAATTTAGTTACACCACCGATCCTGAAGCGGCCTTTACCGATGTGGATTTCGTGATGGCGCATATTCGCGTTGGCAAATATCCCATGCGTGAAAAGGATGAAAAAATCCCGCTGCGCCACGGCGTGCTGGGCCAGGAAACGTGCGGGCCGGGCGGCATCTCCTACGGCATGCGCTCCATCGGCGGCGTGCTTGAGCTGGTAGATTATATGGAGCAGTACTCCCCGAAAGCGTGGATGCTGAACTACTCCAACCCGGCGGCGATTGTCGCGGAAGCCACGCGCCGCCTGCGTCCGAACGCGAAAATCCTCAACATCTGCGACATGCCGATCGGCATTGAAGGCCGTATGGCGCAAATCGTCGGCCTGAAAGATCGCAAAGAGATGCGCGTGCGCTACTACGGTCTGAACCACTTCGGCTGGTGGACGTCGATTGAAGATCTGAACGGAAACGATCTGATGCCGAAACTGCGCGAATACGTGGCGAAAAACGGTTATGTTCCACCTTCGGAAGATGCGCATACTGAAGCGAGCTGGAACGATACCTTCGCCAAGGCCAAAGACGTACAGGCGCTGGATCCGGACACCATGCCGAACACCTACCTGAAGTATTACCTGTTCCCGGACTATGTGGTCGCCCATTCCAACCCGGAGCGTACCCGCGCCAATGAAGTGATGGATCACCGTGAGAAGCATGTATTCAGTTCATGCCGGGCGATTATCGAAGCCGGTCATTCTTCTGCCGGTGAACTGGAAATCGACGAACATGCATCGTACATCGTCGATCTGGCGACCGCGATTGCCTTTAATACCCAGGAACGCATGTTGCTGATTGTGCCTAACAATGGGGCTATCCATAATTTTGACGCCGACGCGATGGTAGAAATTCCGTGTCTGGTCGGCCACAACGGACCGGAGCCGCTGACCGTGGGTGATATTCCGCACTTCCAGAAAGGGCTCATGAGCCAGCAGGTGGCGGTGGAAAAACTGGTGGTGGACGCCTGGGAGCAGCGCTCGTATCAGAAACTCTGGCAGGCGATTACCCTGTCGAAAACCGTACCGAGCGCATCGGTGGCGAAGGCGATTCTGGACGATCTGATTGAAGCTAATAAGGATTACTGGCCAGAGCTGCACTAATCTTTCTGACCGGCATCGCCAGATGCCGGTCTCCTTGTCCTGGCTGAATTACGCTATGCTGAAGCCTGCATGCTGCACGACAAGGAACCTTCATGAACATTTCCCGCCTCGGTGAAGCGCCGGACTACCGCTTCTCACTGGCTAACGAACGCACGTTCTTAGCGTGGATCCGCACCGCCCTGGGCTTTCTGGCCGCAGGCGTCGGCCTTGATCAGCTCGCCCCCGATTTTGCCACTCCGTTGATTCGCGAAGTGCTGGCCCTGCTGCTGTGCCTGATTGCCGGCGTGCTGGCGATTTATGGCTATCTGCGCTGGCTGAGAAATGAAAAGGCGATGCGTCTGAAGCAGGATCTCCCCTACACGCGCGGTTTGATCATCATCAGTACGATTTTGCTGATGGTTGCGGGCGTAGTGATGTTACTGGTGCTGTATGCCGGATAGCCGCAAAGCGCGGCGGGAAGCGGACCCCGGGCTTCAGCCGGAGCGAACCTCGCTGGCCTGGCTGCGCACGCTGCTTGGGTATGGTGCGTTGATCGCGCTTGCCATTAAGCACAACTGGCACCGCACGGGGGCGCCATTCTGGATCTCCATTGTGGTGCTGGCGCTGGTAGCCATCATTTTATGGCGCTACACCCGCAGTCGTAACCTGATGGACGTGGCGCAGAGCGACTTTGTACAGCCGAAGGCGGTGCGGGATAAGTTCCTTATCGCCCTGGCCGTGCTGTCGCTGTCACTGCTGTTTGCGGTCACCCACATTCAACAAATTTTGCACCTGTAGGCCGGGTAAGGCGCAGCCGCCACCCGGCATATTTACTTCCCTTTCGCTAAATATTTCGCCATCTCGTCTTCCGGCACCATGCCGCCGCCGGTCGCCCAGACCAGGTGTGTAGTGTTAGCATTCGCCGTTATGCGTACCGCCCCGGCCATCCCCGCCAGCGCCGACGGCTCCAGACAAATGCCTTCTTCCTGCGCCAGCCAGCCGAGCAGGTCGTACATGCTTTGATCGGAGAGGGTATAGAACCCGTCAAGCAGACGCTCCATCGCGCGGCCCACGAAGCCAGACGCGCGACCTACCGCCAGACCGTCCGCCGCCGTCACGTTATCAATACCCAGATCCTGCACGGCGATTTCATCGTGCAGCCCGGTGTAAACGCCCAGCAGCATGCACGGGGAGTGCGTGGGCTCGGCGAAGAAACAGTGGACGTTATCGCCAAAGGCCAGCTTCAGGCCAAACGCCACGCCGCCGGGGCCGCCGCCGACGCCGCACGGCAGATAGACATTCAACGGATGTTCAGCATCCACCGCGCGCCCCTGCGCGGCAAACTGCGCTTTCAGGCGCTCACCTGCAACCGCGTAGCCCAGGAACAGCGTGCGTGAGTTCTCATCGTCAATAAAGAAACAGTTTGGATCGCTTTCCGCCGCTTTGCGCCCTTGCTCCACCGCCACGCCATAATCCTGCTCATATTCCACGACGATCACGCCGTGGCTGCGCAGTTTGGCTTTCTTCCACTCGCGGGCGTCGGCGGACATATGCACCGTGACCTTAAAGCCGATGCGCGCGCTCATAATGCCAATGGACATCCCCAGGTTGCCGGTTGAACCCACCGCGATGCTGTACTGGCTGAAGAAGGCTTTAAAGCGTGGCTCCAGCAGGATGCTGTAGTCATCTTCAACGCTCAGCAACCCGGCTTCCAGCGCCAGTTTTTCCGCATGGGCCAGCACCTCATAGATACCGCCGCGCGCTTTAATGGAGCCGGAAATCGGCAGATGGCTGTCTTTTTTCAGCAGCAGCGTGCCTGGAATGGCCTTGCCGGACTCTTTCTCCAGCCGCTTTTGCATCGCCGGGATAGCGACCAGTTCGGATTCGATAATCCCGCCCGTTGCTGCCGTTTCCGGGAAGGCTTTCGCCAGATACGGCGCGAAGCGTTTCAGGCGCGCATGCGCGTCGTCCACGTCGGCTTTGGTCAGCCCGACATATGGCAACCCTTCCGCCAGCGTCGTGGTGTTCGGATTAAGCCAGGTGATCTCTTTCAGGGCAATCAAATCCGCCAGCAGCGGAAACCGGTCAATGAGGCCGATCAGGTCAGTCGTTTTCATAATCTGTCTCAGAATTTAGTTCGTTTTGACTCTACACCAATTGTGAAAAAGCATGCTAAATACAGAGTAAAGCATTTGATTATTTGCAAGGGGCGTCGTGTTAAAGCCGTTCATTGTCACCGTGTTAGCGCTCGCTTCCGGCTGGGCCTGTGCCGCTGAGCCACCCCTGACGGCTGCCCGTTACGCGCAGATGTTGGGCGTCGGAATGGATGTCGACTGGGCCCGCACCGAGCGCGGTATACGCGAATTCGACCCGTTGGTGGTCCGTGATTTCCAGGCGAAAGGCATACATCATGTCCGTATTCGGGTGGCGGGCGAACCGACGGAAGCGCGGCTGATTCACCTGCGTAAGCTGGTGGAGGCTTGCGAGCAATACGGCGTCATCCCCATCATCGCCTATCAGGCCGATGAATATAAAAACGATCCGAAAGCGGATACCGAAAAAGCGGTGATCAACTGGTGGATTGCCGTGGCGCACTATTTTGGTCAGCGCTCGCCGTTGCTGGGGTTTGACCTGATCTACGAACCGGCGGACAAGCTCAACCACAACGTTGCTTCGCTCAACCGGGTGTATGAGAAAGCGATCAAAGACATTCACGCCATTGATGCCAGCCGCATGATTTTTATCGCCCCTCGTCTGCGCGCCGCGCCGGAGGATTTATCCAGCCTGAAGCTGCCCGCACACAGCCAGAATTACCTGCTGGCGGAATGGCATATTTTCCCCTGGGGTCCGCTGAAAACGAACGGCAAATACCCGTGGACGTCCGGAACCGCGGCTGAGAAAGCGGCTATCCGTAACCGAATCAATGCCGCGCTGCACTGGCAGCAAAAAACCGGGCACGTTAGCTGGGTCGGGGGCTGGGGCGTGGGGGAGTCAAACCACCTCACGCCAACCGCTTCGCAAATGGCCTTCGCTAACTTTATGGCCTGCGAGCTGCAAAAGGCGAAAATCCCGTATGCGCTTAACGCGGACTTCCAGTTTTACGACGGGGAAGAGGGCGCCTGGCGGCCTGCGCCAGAGCCGTTATTACAAGCGATGATTGCGCCCGTGTGTGAAAAGCCCGGCGAGAAGCCGGGCCATCATGCGGTTAAACCGGCTGTTCGTGATGCGGGACGCGCGACGCCAGCGGCAGCCAGCACAGCAAAATCAGCAGCCCCATCAGGGTCATCAGCAGGCCCAAACTCGCCTGCCCGGTCTGCGGCATCATAGCCGAAAGCCAGGCCAGCGCGCCGGAACCGATATTCTGTAAACCGCCGACCAGGGCACCAGCGGTGCCCGCGAGGAACGGGAACGGCTCCATTGCGCCGCTGGTGGCGAGCGGGAACAGCATGCCCGCGCCAAAGAAGAACAGCGCTGCCGGGATAAGCAACGTCCAGACCGACATCACGTCAAACAGCCCCGGGATCCACATCATCAGCCCGGCCAGCAGACAGCTGATCACCGACTGCCACATCAGCGTAGAGAAGCGTTTGTTCGGACGTCCGGCGAACCATGCGCCGAAGAACGCCGCCGGGATCGGCAGAATAAACAAAATGCTCACCACCATGCTGCTCAGGCCAAGACCAGCGCCCAGCAGCACGCCGGAACAGGCTTCAAACACCGCAATGCCCGCCAGGCCGCCGATTAGCATCAACAGATAACAGGTAAACGACCCATTACCGAACAGCGTTTTGTAGCTGGCGATGAGCTTCGTGCGCGGCGCGTCCTGCGGACGTGTTTCCGGCATCCAGCGCGCCATGCTGAAGGTGACAATAATGCACAGCACCAGCAGGAAGGCGTAACAGGCGCGCCAGGACCAGACGGTGTCCAGCAGACCCCCAATCAGCGGGGCGAGCAGCGGGCTGACCAGAATGCCCATATTTAACAGACTGTTGGCGTGGCGAAGCTGGGTGCCCTGGTACATATCACGCGGCAGGGTACGCGCCATGACCCCGCCAACGCCGGTGCCCACGCCCTGGAGGGCGCTGGCGGCAATCAGGACGGTCAGGCTGTGAGTGGTAATGGCGATCATCGTCGCTACCATGAAAATGCTCATGCCCACCAGAATGACCGGACGACGCCCGACGCGATCGGACAGGGGACCATAAACCAGCTGTGAAACGCCATAGGTCAGCAGATAGGCTGCCATCACGCTCTGGACTGCACCTTCGCGGACGCTCAGATCTTTTGCCATATCGGCAATCGCCGGAATGTAGATGGTTTGCGCCATCTGCCCGACGGCCACCAGTAACACCAGCATCAACAATAAGTTCACGTTCCGTTGCTTTTTCATGTCGCTGAATACTTTTGCCAAAAGAGATAAATAAAGAATAAGTGACTACGCATTCCCATAAATGCGCGAGGAATCTACCACAGAGAGATGACAATTTAAGCATTACTGTGATGAATGACGGAAGACGTGAAGGCAGGATTTGTAAACAAGATCGGCAACTAATGTTGCCAGCGAATTACGCCAGGCGCAGCAGGATCGCACCGGCAGCAATTCCCAGTGCCGCCGCGATGCGCAGGCCGGCAACCTTCTCTTTTAAAAGCACAAATGCGATTAATGCGCCGAAGAGAATAGAGGTTTCACGCAGTGCGGCGACCACAGCCAGCGGTGCCTGGGTCATCGCCCAGAGTGCCAGACCGTAAGATCCCATCGTCCCTACGCCGCCGAGCAGCCCTTTTTTCCAGTGCAGGCGCAGGTAGCTGGACGCTTCGCGACGCCGCGCCACCATTGCCCAGCTCAGCAGGCTGAAACCGTTCATGAAGAAGGTCCAGAGCGTGTAGCCCAGCGCAGTGTCCGAGAGTCGCACACCGGTGCCGTCCACCAGGGTATACCCGGCGATAAAACAGGCGTTCAGCAGCGCCAGCCAGATCCCCTTGCGCGACTGCATGCGGCCATTCATCGCCATCGCCAGAATTGACAGGCAAATGACGCCGATACCGGACCAGGCAAGCCAGGAGAGGTGGTCGCCAAGCGCCAGCACACTGATCAGCGCCACCAGCAGCGGGGCGGTACCGCGCATCAGCGGATAGGTCTGGCTCATGTCGGAGACCTGATAGGTTTTTGCCACCAGTACCGTATACACCATCTGTAACGCGCAGGAGACGAACAAATAAGGCCAGCTTGCGGCAGTCGGCTGGGGCGAGAAGGGGAGTAAAATCAGCGCAATAAGCGCGGCTGAACCGCTGACCCCGATCGCCGAGTAGAGCTTGTCCGTTCCGGCTTTAACGATGGCGTTCCAGCTGGCATGCAGCAGTGCGGCGAACAGTAAAATGCAGAAAACGGTGATGGACATGGCGGATCGGTTGGTGAAATGTCATCCAACTGTAACATTCCCCCGTCGAGGCTGCCAGCCGCTTACACTGCGCAAAAAAGGCGGTGCGTCACCCGGGGCTCGTCTGACACAAGCCTGAAGCCCGCCCGATGATAAAATCCGTACGCGGTTTCCGGCGCATGGGTATTAAGAAAATCAAACCAGATGCTGGCATCCGCCATCACCACGGTCAAAAGTTGTTTTCCAATCCCCATCCCACGGCACTTTTCGCTGACGTAGAGATGACGAATACGTCCGGCGCGCGGCTGCTGGCTGAATGGATCGCGATTTAGACCGCACACGCCCACCAGCCTGCCGTTAAGAAACGCCCCCAGCAGCTTTTCACCCGGCGCGTTAAAGCGATTCTCACCGCGCTGCCAGTTCTCTTCCAGCCTGCGCAGCATATTGAAATTTAACGCGATACTCTCGGCCTTCAGGGCGATATAGCCCGGTTCATCAGGCGTAACAGGCTCAATTAACAGACGCGACATAGCATTCCCTCGTTATTAAAGAGGGGCGGTTGCCCGCCCCTCTCAGGTGCGACTTGAACCTGAATCACTTAACGTATTTCAGGACAGCATCAAGCAGTTGCAATACAGCAACAATGAGTTTGAGGACAAGTATGACCATATCCACGACGCTCATACGCGTCTCCTTTTGGTTAAAAGGAGCACGATGCTGGCGTACCTTTCCGCCGCCTGTGGCCAGCACCTGGATTGACGTAACACAGTGTGCTCACTTCAGGGGTTAAGGCACTGACGGCACCACCCGTTTCAGCCAGGACTTCGTTGCGCCGGTAAACTGCGGCCCCCTCGCTCACTGCGAACACCCTCAGTATAGATAAATACTGTATGTATGAACAGTATTTTATGGACAAATTTTGGAAGGCGATCCATACTCAAAAACGTCAAAATCCGTGCCGGAATTGCGCGTTCGTCTTCGATCGCGTATACTTTTTGTGTTGACGTAACACAGTGTGTTCTGCGGCAACCAACCGCAAAACCCTGATAAAAACCTCGCTTAGGCGGGGTTTTTTGTTTTCTGACGAAGTGAAAATAGTATCCTCCGTTGACTTATTGGCAATAGGTGTTATCGTTGCCATAATGGCAACGGACGCGGCAGGCAAGCAGGATGCATTTAATCTCAATGAAGGCAATTTTGGATGCGGTAAGCCAGTTCCCGCAATACAGAGAAGAGCTTCTCTTTTTAGGACGAGTTATTGAAAAGAGCCACTGCCCGACGCCCGCTGCACTGAGAAAACTTTTCCCAACGCTGGATAACTTCAAGTATCTTGATAAGCATTATGTTATTGATATTGCAAATAACAATCTCAGAGTAGTGGCTCTCATATTCTTTGAAAGCCAAAAGTTTTATGTGCGCCATGTTTTTACTCATAAGGAATATGACCGTTTTACGGAGAAACATCGCACTAAGGGGAAGAAATGATGATCGTCGCTGATGCAATGAAAGCTACGCATGCCCTTGTTGCGGCCGTTCCTTTACTGGGTGAACAGCCGAGCGAGAAAGATTATAAGGATGCGCTTGAGCTGGTTGAGTATCTCCTTATGAACGAGCCCAATAGCCCCTTGCTGGATATTGTTTGCGCCAGAATTAGCCATTACGAAGCTAATCGGCCAGAGATAGTCGCATTACGCAAGGAGATGGAGTCCGTTCCCGTCGGAATTGCAGTTTTGAGAACCTTGATGGATCAATACAATCTGACGATATCGGATTTTAAGGATGAAATTGGTAGTAAATCGATGGTTTCACGGGTTCTGAATGGTCAGAGACAGCTTACTCTGAACCATATTAAAAAGCTGGCGGCCAGATTTGGGGTATCACCTGCGCTATTTATTGAGTGAGTAAAAACCCTTTATTGAGTGTCATCGCCCAACAAACAAAACGTGATCCCTGACGCATTTTTGCGCAGTTGAAAATATTTCCATTGTCACATCCGAAAACCTGTGTTTGTATAAATTCTATCAATGATTCCAAACACAGGTCCCCAATGACTTCATCCATCTTCACTTCGACCCTACTAAAAACTGCGCAACCTGCCGCAGTGGTCGTCGTGCGTGTGGTGGTGGTCGTCGGCAATGCGCCGTAGGGACTGGATCAACACACGAATCCAAAACCCCGCCGGCGCAAACCGGGCGGGGTTTTTCGTTTAGGACCCCTCCCGGATACGCTAAGTAGTTCGGGTTGCAGGAAGGCGGCAAGTGAGCGAATCCCCAGGAGCGTACATAGGTACGTGACTGGGGTGAGGGAACGCAGCCAACGCATCTGCAACCTGAACTACGACGCGTAAAGCTGGCTCAGAAGAAAAGGACTGGAGCATGGCAAGTTCGGGCACAACATCCACAAAAACGCGTTTCACCGGCGCGCAGCTGATTGTTCATTTACTGGAACGACAGGGCATCACCACCGTTGCGGGCATCCCGGGTGGGACCGTGCTGCCGCTGTATGATGCGTTAAGCCAAAGCACACAGATCCGCCACGTGCTGGCGCGCCACGAGCAGGGCGCAGGCTTTATCGCTCAGGGCATGGCGCGTACCCAGGGTAAACCGGCGGTCTGTATGGCCTGTAGCGGGCCGGGCGCCACTAACCTGGTGACCGCCATCGCCGATGCGCGCCTCGACTCCATTCCGCTGATCTGCATTACCGGCCAGGTGCCGTCCTCGATGATCGGTACCGATGCGTTCCAGGAAGTGGATACCTACGGTATCTCTATCCCCATCACCAAACATAACTATTTAGTTCGCGATATCAGCGAGCTGCCTCAGGTGATCAGCGATGCGTTTCGCATTGCCCAGTCTGGCCGCCCGGGTCCGGTGTGGATAGACATTCCTAAGGATGTCCAGACCGCAGAAATTGAGATCGACGTGCTGCCGGAGCCGGGCGAGCGTGCCCCGGCGCCGGAATTCAGCGCTGAGAGCGTGCGCGATGCCGCCGCCATGATTAACGCGGCGAAACGCCCGGTGCTCTATCTGGGGGGCGGGGCGATCAACGCCGCGGATGAAATTCGTCAGTTCGCTGAAAAATCCAGCCTGCCTACCACCATGACCCTGATGGCGCTCGGCATGCTGCCAAAAGCGCACCCATTGTCTTTAGGGATGCTGGGCATGCACGGCGCGCGCAGCACCAACTACATCCTGCAAGAGGCGGATTTGCTGATTGTTATGGGGGCGCGTTTTGATGACCGGGCGATCGGCAAAACCGAGGAGTTCTGCCCGAACGCCAAAATCATTCACGTGGATATCGACCGCGCCGAGCTGGGTAAAATCAAGCAGCCGCACGTGGCGATTCAGGGCGATGTGGCCGAGGTGCTGGCACAGCTGATCCCACAGACGGAGGCAAACGACCGCGCCGACTGGTGCCAGCTGGTAGCCGATCTGCAACGCGAGTTCCCGGGCGCTATCCCAACCGAGGGCGACCCGCTGAGCCACTATGGCCTTATCAACGCCGTTGCCGCCTGCGTGGATGACAGCGCGATTATCACCACCGACGTCGGCCAGCATCAGATGTGGACCGCCCAGGCGTATCCGCTTAACCGCCCGCGCCAGTGGCTGACCTCCGGCGGCCTTGGCACCATGGGCTTCGGCCTGCCAGCAGCGGTTGGCGCGGCGCTCGCCAACCCGGACCGTAAGGTGATCTGCTTCTCCGGTGACGGCAGCCTGATGATGAACATTCAGGAGATGGCGACGGCAGCCGAAAACCAGTTAGACGTCAAAATCATTCTGATGAACAACGAGGCGCTGGGCCTGGTACACCAGCAGCAGAGCCTGTTCTATAAGCAGGGCGTGTTTGCGGCGACCTATCCGGGGATGATCAACTTCATGCAGATTGCCGCTGGTTTTGGCCTGCACACCTGCGATCTGAACGCCGAAGAAGATGCCCACGCGGCGTTGCAGGATGCGATTTCTCGCCCTGGCCCGGCGCTGATCCACGTGCGTATCGACGCGCAACAAAAAGTGTATCCGATGGTGCCGCCGGGTGCGGCCAATACTGAGATGGTGGGGGAATAAGCCATGCAGAAACAATGTGATAATGTCATTCTGGAACTCACCGTCCGCAACCACCCTGGCGTCATGACCCACGTCTGCGGGCTGTTTGCCCGACGGGCGTTTAACGTGGAAGGCATTCTGTGCCTGCCGATTCAGGGCAGCGAGCACAGCCGCATTTGGCTACTGGTGAACGACGATCAGCGTCTGGAGCAGATGATGGCGCAGATCGACAAGCTGGAAGATGTCACCAAAGTGGCACGCAACCAGTCCGATCCCACCATGTTTAACAAAATTGCGGTGTTTTTCGAGTAAATCACTTAAGGTAAAAGGCTTTTGCCGGATGGCGCTGCGCTTATCCAGCCTGCAAGGACGTTACACGTAGGCCGGATAAGGCGTTTACGCCGCCATCCGGCGTGTTCACGCATCAGGATCAAACCATGACCACCATCGCCCTTATCGACGACCACCTTATCGTCCGCTCCGGCTTTGCCCAGCTTTTAAACCTCGAACCGGATTTTCAGGTCGTGGCCGAGTTTGGCTCCGGTCGCGAGGCGCTGGCGGGCCTGCCGGGACGCGGGGTGCAGGTCTGTATCTGCGACATCTCAATGCCGGATCTCTCCGGGCTGGAGCTGTTAAGCCAGCTGCCGAAAGGGATGGCGACCATTATGCTCTCGGTCCACGACAGCCCGGCGCTGGTCGAGCAGGCGCTCAACGCGGGCGCGCGCGGCTTCCTCTCTAAACGCTGTAGCCCCGACGAGCTGATTGCCGCCGTGCGCACCGTCTCCACCGGCGGCTGCTACCTGACGCCGGATATCGCCATCAAGCTGGCGGCGGGACGGCAGGATCCGCTCACCAGACGCGAGCGTCAGGTGGCAGAGAAACTTGCCCAGGGCATGTCGGTGAAAGAGATTGCCGCGGAGCTGGATCTGTCCCCGAAAACCGTGCATGTTCATCGCGCCAACCTGATGGAAAAACTCAACGTCAGTAACGATGTCGAGCTGGCGCGCCGTATGTTTGACAGCTGGCAATGAGCCCCGTTTTTTCACGGCTGATCGCCGTCGTCGCCAGCTTTTTTATCTTCTCCGCCGCATGGTTCTGCCTGTGGAGCATCAGCCTGCATCTGGTGGAACGCCCGGAGCTGGCGGTGCTGCTTTTCCCCTTTGGCCTGCGTCTGGGACTGATGCTTCAGTGCCCGCGCGGATACTGGCCCGTTTTGCTCGGTGCAGAGTGGCTGATGCTGATCTGGCTGGCGCAGGAAGTGGCGCTGGCGCATCTGCCTTTATTGATGACCGGAAGCCTGCTCACGCTTATCCCGGTCGCCCTGATTTCCCGCTACCGTCACCAGCGCGACTGGCGCACGCTGCTGCGTCAGGGGGCGGCGCTGATTGCCGCCGCGCTGTTGCAGTCCCTGCCGTGGGTGGGCGAAAAGGAGGTGCTCAACGCCCTGCTGCTGACCCTCACCGGCGGCCTGACGCTGGCACCGACCTGCCTGGTTTTCTGGCACTACCTCACCAGCACCGTCTGGCAGCCGCTCGGCCCGGCGCTGGTCTCCCAGCCGGTGAACTGGCGCGCCCGGCACCTGATCTGGTATCTGCTCCTGTTTGTGGTGAGCCTGTGGTTGCAGCTTGGTCTGCCCGCTGAATTATCACGCTTCACGCCGTTTTGTCTGGCGCTGCCGATCATCGCCCTTGCCTGGCACTACGGCTGGCAGGGGGCGCTGATCGCGACCCTAATGAATGCCATCGCGCTGATCGCCAGCCAGACCTGGCACGATCATCCGGTAGATCTGTTGCTCTCGCTGCTGGCCCAGAGCCTGACCGGGCTGCTGCTGGGGGCGGGCATCCAGCGCCTGCGCGAGCTGAACCAGTCTCTGCAAGCCGAGCTGGCGCGCAATCGCCGTCTGGCGGAGCGTCTGCTGGAGACGGAAGAGAGCGTGCGCCAGGAGGTTGCCCGCGAGCTGCACGATGACATCGGCCAGACCATCACCGCCATCCGCACCCAGGCGGGCATTGTCCAGCGCCTGGCGGCAGAAAACGCGGGTGTGAAGCAGGGCGGGGCGCATATCGAACAGCTTTCGCTGGGTGTCTATGACTCCGTTCGCCGCCTGTTAGGGCGGCTGCGCCCGCGCCAGCTTGACGATCTGTCCCTGGAGCAGGCGGTGCGTTCCCTGATGCGCGAGATGGAGCTGGAAAGCCGCGGGATAGTCAGCCATCTCGACTGGCGCATCAATGAAGCTACCCTGAGCGAAGGTCAGCGCGTGACGCTGTTCCGCGTCTGTCAGGAGGGGCTGAACAACATCGTCAAACACGCCAGTGCCAGCGCGGTCACGATCCAGGGCTGGCAGCAGGACGAGCGCCTGATGCTGGTGATTGAAGACGACGGCTGCGGCCTGCCGCCGGGATCCGGCCAACAGGGCTTTGGCCTGGCGGGCATGCGCGAGCGCGTGAAGGCGCTGGGCGGCACGCTGACGATCTCCTGCACCCACGGGACGCGCGTCAGCGTCAGTTTGCCGTTAAGGACGCACCATGTTTAAAACCCCCGCCAGCGCCGCCCCGCTAGGCAACAAAGCGGAAATCGACGCCCGCTACCGCTACTGGCGACGTCATATCCTGGTCACTATCTGGCTCGGCTACGCGCTGTTCTACTTCACCCGCAAAAGCTTCAACGCCGCCGCGCCGGAGATCCTCGCCAGCGGCGTGATGGCGCGCACCGACATCGGCCTGCTGGCGACGCTGTTTTACATCACCTACGGTCTGTCGAAGTTCTTCTCCGGCATCGTCAGCGACCGCTCCAATGCGCGCTATTTCATGGGCGTTGGGCTGATCGCCACCGGCGTGGTGAACATCCTGTTTGGCTTCTCGACGTCGCTATGGGCCTTCGCCCTGCTGTGGGCGCTGAACGCCTTTTTCCAGGGCTGGGGCGCGCCGGTCTGCGCCCGCCTGCTCACCGCCTGGTACTCACGCAACGAGCGCGGCGGCTGGTGGGCGATATGGAATACCGCGCATAACGTTGGCGGAGCGCTGATCCCGATGGTGGTGGGGGCTGCCGCGCTGCACTACGGCTGGCGTGCGGGGATGATGATTGCCGGTAGCCTCGCGATTGTCGCCGGGCTGTTCCTCTGCTGGCGCCTGCGCGACAGGCCGCAAACCGTCGGCCTTCCACCGGTGGGCGACTGGCGGCACGACGAGATGGAGATCGCCCAGCAGCAGGAGGGGGCCGGGCTGTCCCGCCAGCAGATCCTCACCAAATACGTACTGAAAAACCCCTACATCTGGCTGCTGTCGCTCTGCTACGTGCTGGTCTACGTGGTGCGCGCGGCCATCAACGACTGGGGCAACCTGTACATGTCCGAGACGCTCGGTGTGGATCTGGTGACCGCCAACTCGGCGGTGACCATGTTTGAACTGGGCGGGTTTATCGGCGCGCTGGTGGCGGGCTGGGGCTCGGACAAGCTCTTCAACGGCAACCGCGGGCCGATGAACCTGATTTTCGCCGCCGGAATTTTGCTCTCCGTCGGCTCGCTGTGGCTGATGCCGTTCGCCAGCTACGTGATGCAGGCGGCGTGCTTCTTCACCATCGGTTTTTTCGTCTTTGGCCCGCAGATGCTGATCGGCATGGCGGCGGCAGAGTGCTCCCACAAAGAGGCGGCAGGCGCGGCGACGGGCTTTGTCGGGCTGTTTGCCTACCTCGGCGCATCGCTCTCCGGCTGGCCGCTGGCGCGGGTGATCGACATCTGGCACTGGAGCGGGTTCTTCGCGGTGATCGCCATCGCGGCGGGCATCTCCGCCCTGCTGTTGCTGCCGTTTTTGCACGCGCAGGCACCGCGCGAAGCGTGACGCGCCTCACCTTTTGCTGCCGAGTCGCGCAAAACTAAGAAATTTTCCCGGTTTCACCTGGACGCTGTCTCAGGCATCTCTCCTGGCTGGTTTTTACAATGCTGCAAAAATCAGCTCAGGAGTAACTCAGTCATGCTGGCCTTCTTAAATCAGGTGCGCAAGCCGACCCTGGATCTGCCGCTCGATGTGCGGCGCAAAATGTGGTTCAAACCGTTCATGCAGTCCTATCTGGTGGTCTTCATCGGCTACCTGACTATGTACCTGATCCGCAAAAACTTTAACATCGCGCAGAACGACATGATCTCGACCTACGGGCTGAGCATGACGCAGTTGGGGATGATTGGCCTGGGCTTCTCCATCACCTATGGCGTGGGGAAAACCGTCGTTTCCTACTATGCGGACGGCAAAAACACCAAGCAGTTCCTGCCGTTTATGCTGATCCTCTCTGCCATCTGTATGCTCGGCTTCAGCGCCAGCATGGGCGCGGGCTCCGTCAGCCTGTTCCTGATGATCGCCTTTTACGCCCTGAGCGGTTTCTTCCAGAGCACCGGCGGGTCGTGCAGCTACTCCACCATCACCAAATGGACGCCGCGCCGCAAGCGGGGGTCGTACCTCGGCATGTGGAACATCTCCCACAACCTCGGCGGAGCGGGTGCGGCTGGCGTGGCGCTGTTCGGCGCGAACTACCTGTTCGACGGTCACGTCATCGGCATGTTTATCTTCCCGTCGATTATTGCCCTGATTGTTGGCTTTATCGGCCTGCGCTACGGCAGCGATTCCCCGGAATCGTACGGCCTCGGCAAAGCCGAAGAGCTGTTCGGGGAAGAGATCAGCGAAGAGGACAAAGAGACCGAAGAAAACGAGATGTCCAAATGGCAGATCTTTGTTGAGTACGTGCTGAAAAACAAAGTGATTTGGCTGCTCTGTTTCTCGAACATCTTCCTGTACGTGGTGCGCATTGGTATCGACCAGTGGTCCACCGTGTATGCCTTCCAGGAGCTGAAGCTTTCTAAAGAAGTGGCGATTCAGGGCTTCACCCTGTTTGAAGTGGGCGCGCTGGTCGGCACGCTGCTGTGGGGATGGCTCTCCGACCTCGCCAATGGCCGCCGCGCGCTGGTGGCCTGCGTCGCGCTGGCGCTGATTATCGCCACCCTTGGCGTCTACCAGCACGCCAGCAACCAGTACATTTACCTGGCGTCCCTGTTCGCGCTCGGCTTCCTGGTGTTTGGTCCGCAATTACTGATCGGTGTGGCGGCAGTGGGCTTCGTCCCGAAAAAAGCGATCGGCGCCGCCGATGGGATTAAGGGCACCTTCGCCTACCTGATCGGCGACAGCTTCGCCAAGCTGGGTCTGGGGATGATCGCCGACGGCACGCCGATTTTCGGCCTTACCGGCTGGGCGGGCACCTTCGCCGCGCTGGATGCCGCCGCGATTGGCTGTATCGTCCTGATGGCGATGGTTGCGGTGCTGGAAGAGCGTAAGATCCGCCGTGAGAATCGTGCGCAGAAATTAAAAGCAGCCTGAGTGTGCAGGTAACTTCTTTGCCCGGTGTGTGATGCCGGGCTTTTTTATTTTGCACGGCCTACCTTTACTCCGCTTTACACACTCGCTCCTCTCTATGCTCTACAGTGTTTTTGCTGCCGCCTTTCGTGCAGCCTTAGCCCTTTTGCTAACGGAGAGCTTGCATGTTAACCCGACGATTGTCCTGCCTTGCGCTGCTGATGGCGCTGGCGTCCCCCGCAATGGCCGCGGATGCCCCCACCTACGGCGAGAAGCTGGAAGGTTTTGACTACGGCTGGCCGGTAAAACACTTTACCTTTACCTCGCAGAACCAGCCTCTGGATATGGCTTATCTGGACGTGAAACCGGAAAAACCCAACGGCCGCACCGTGGTGCTGATGCACGGCAAAAACTTCTGTGCTGGCACCTGGGACGGCACTATCCGCGCGCTGTCGGCCGGTGGGTATCGCGTGATCGCCCCTGACCAGATTGGTTTTTGTAAATCCACCAAGCCGGAGCATTACCAGTACACCTTCCAGCAGCTGGCGGATAACACCCACGCGCTGCTGAAAACACTGGGCGTCGAGCGCGTGACGGTTATAGGACATTCGACCGGCGGCATGCTGGCAACCCGCTATGCGTTGATGTGGCCGCAGCAGGTGGAGCAGCTGGTGATGGTAAACCCGATTGGTCTGGAAGACTGGAAATCGCGCGGCGTGCCGCATATTACGGTCGACCAGTGGTACCAGCGCGAGCTGAAAGTTAGCGCCGACGGTATTCGTCAGTACGAGAAAAACACCTACTACGCCGGGGAGTGGAAACCGGAGTACGAGCGCTGGGTCACTATGCTCGCCGGGCTGAACAACGGGCCGGGCAAAGCGCGCGTGGCGTGGAACTCGGCGCTGCTCTACGACATGATTTATACCCAGCCGGTTGTCTATGAATTTAGCGAGCTGAAGATGCCGGTATTATTGATGATCGGTACGAAGGACAATACCGCCATCGGGAAAGATCTCGCCCCACCGGAGATCCGCAAGACGCTCGGCAATTACGCGGTGCTGGGCAAAGAGACGGCGAAGCGCATTCCGCACGCGACGCTGGTCGAGTTTAACGACATGGGCCACGCGCCGCAGATGCAGGATCCTGAACGTTTCCACGACGCGCTGCTGAAAGGGCTTCAGGCGCGCTGACGGGTCTCCAGCAACAGCCCGCGCAGCCACGCCTGCGCGGGATTGCTTTCATCGCAATTATCCAGCTTTTTTCGGTTCACTATTCTGGCCGTTCCCGCTGTTGACGCGCTGCGTTTCCCGCTATGATGGGCGGCTAGTCTAAGGAGAACGCATGGTCTGGATAATGCTGGCAACGCTTGCCGTGGTATTTGTGGTTGGATTTCGTGTCCTGACCTCAGACTCCCGCCGCGCCATCAAACGTTTAAGCGAGCGGCTGGGCATCACCCCGATGCCAGTCGAGTCGATGATCGATCAGTTCGGTAAAACGCCGGGCAATGAGTTTATCCGCTACCTTGAGCGCCCCGACGAGGCACATCTGCAAAATGCGGCGCAGGTGCTGCTCATCTGGCAGGTCTGCATTGTCGACGGCAGTGAAGAGAATCTGCATACCTGGCACCGTATGCTGCGTAAAGCCCGCCTTGCCGCACCCATTACCGATGCGCAAATTCGACTGGCACTTGGCTTTATGCGCGAAATGGAGCCCGATCCGCAGGAGCTGAACGCCTTCCAGCTGCGCTATAACCAGCTATTTCTGCCGGAAGAAGGTGTGTTTTATCTGCACTAATCCCCTCTAAAACCACAAAAGTTGTCAAATCGTTAAATCCGTCACACTTTTGATGATAAACTGCGCGACTTTTCCGCACGTTTTTATCTCAGGTGATGCCATGACAGAACATATCCAGCCCACGACTCCACCGCAGGCCAAAGAGGTGTCTCGCCCCAACTGGTCGGCGGTTTTCTCCGTGGCATTTTGCGTCGCCTGCCTGATCACCGTTGAGTTTCTGCCGGTCAGCCTGCTGACGCCGATGGCGCAGGATCTGGGCATTTCCGAAGGCGTGGCGGGGCAGTCCGTTACCGTCACCGCCTTTGTGGCGATGTTCGCCAGCCTGTTTATCACCCAGGCGATTGGCACCATTGACCGTCGTAAAGTGGTCATTCTGTTCAGCGTGCTGCTGACGCTCTCCTGCCTGCTGGTCTCTTTCGCTGAAAGCTTCACCCTGCTGCTGCTGGGTCGCGCCTGCCTGGGGCTGGGGTTAGGCGGCTTCTGGGCGATGTCGGCCTCGCTGACCATGCGCCTGGTGCCCGCGCGCACCGTGCCAAAAGCGCTGTCCGTTATCTTCGGCGCGGTCTCTATTGCGCTGGTGATTGCCGCGCCGCTGGGCAGCTTCCTTGGTGGGATTATCGGCTGGCGTAACGTCTTTAACGCGGCGGCAGTGATGGGCGTGCTGTGCATTATCTGGGTGTGGAAAGCGCTACCGTCTCTGCCGGGTGAAGCGGCGCACCACAAACAGAACATGTTCGCGCTGCTCAAGCGTCCGGGCGTGCTGGCGGGGATGACCGCCATCTTCATGGCCTTTGCCGGGCAGTTTGCCTTCTTTACCTATATTCGCCCGGTGTATATGACCATGGCGGGCTTTGACGTGGATGGCCTGACGCTGGTGCTGCTGAGCTTCGGTATCGCCAGCTTCGTCGGCACCTCACTGTCGTCTCAGTTCCTGAAGCGCTCCCTGAAGGTGGCGCTGGCGGGTGCGCCGCTGGTGCTGGCGATCAGTGCCGCGGTGCTGGTGCTGTGGGGCAGCGACAAGTGGGTCGCATCGGCGATTGCGATTGTCTGGGGCTTTGCCTATGCGCTGGTGCCGGTGGGCTGGTCGACGTGGATCACCCGCTCGCTTGCCGATCAGGCGGAAAAAGCCGGGTCGATTCAGGTGGCGGTGATCCAGCTGGCGAACACCTGCGGCGCGGCGGTGGGCGGCGTAGCGCTCGACCATCTGGGGCTGACGTCACCGCTGGTGATCTCCGGTACGCTGATGCTGCTGACCGCGCTGCTGGTGGCGGGGAAGGTTAAGGCGAAGTAAGTCAATTCTCCCCTCACCCTAACCCTCTCCCCGCAGGGGAGAGGGGACTGCTCGGTGCTGTCTTTTCACTCTCGCCCCTTTGGGGAGAGGGCCGGGGAGAGGGGACTGCTCGGTGCTGTCTTTTCACTCTCGCCCCTTTGGGGAGAGGGCCGGGGAGAGGGGACTGCTCGGTGCTGTCTTTTCACCCTCGCCCCTTTGGGGAGAGGGCCGGGGTGAGGGGACATTCGCTTACGCCGATGCCTTAACCCTTCTGCGTGAATCCATCGAAATCAGCACCACCGACGACACAATCAGCAGCGTTCCCAGCCAGTCCGGCAGGGTGAATGCCACCCCCAGCAAAACCACCGACAGCAGCGCGCTGCTCAGGGGTTCGGCGCAGCTCAAAATGCTTGCCTTCGGCCCGCCGATCATCTGCGCGCCCTTCAGATACAGGCTGAACGTCAGCGCGGTGCCAATCACCACCAGGTAGAAAAACGCCAGCAGCAGGCCGCCGTCAATGGCGAAGGTGGTGCCGCGTCCGGCGTAGAACGGCGTCAGCATTAGTCCCGCAATCAACATACTCCAGCCGACAATCGGCAGCGTGCCGTAGCGGGCGATAAGCGTTGATGGATAGGTGGTGTAAAACGCCGCGGCAAACGCCGAGGCGATACCGAAGAACAGTGCGGCAGGCGAGATGGAGAGCGACGTCGGATCGCCGTGGGTCACCAGCAGGAAGGTACCCACAAGCGATGTAAAAATCGCGGATAAGACAAATATGCCGGGACGCTTCTTCCGCGCCAGGGCGAACCACGCCACGATGATGGTTGGCGACAGGAACTGAAGCACGGTGGCCGTAGCGGCGTTGGATTTTTCAATCGTCAGCAGGAAGGTGAGCTGCACGGTGAGCGCGCCAACCAGCGAGAAAAACAGCAGGCTGAGGGCGTCCTTGCGGTTTTTGATGACCGAGAAAATCTTGTCGCCGTGAACGAAGGAGAGCGTCAGCAGGATCACGCCGGTAAACAGCAGACGAACCATGGTCAGGTAAGGCGAAGAAATGTGGCTTTTCTCCATGATGTACTGCGCGCAAACCCCGGAACTGCCCCATAAAACGGCGGCGATCAGGACGTTGAGCATCCCTTTGCGTGTGGAACCCATGTTCTCCCCTGTTATGTTGTCGTTAATTGGCCAACAGCATAGCATGGTTGTGTGCGGCCTGATGCCCTCACCCCTGCCCTCTCCCACGGGGAGAGGGGGAAAACCGTAGGCCGGGTAAGCGTAGCGCCACCCGGCATGTTGTTGACCTTAGAACCACGCCTCCCACATCGCGCCGACGTTGAAGTCGTCCAGCGTCTCATCTTTGGTGTTGTTCACGCGCGCGGTGCGTTCGTTGTCCACTTTGCCGCCGGTCACGTAGAAGCGCAGCATCGGACGGAACTCCGGCCCCATGGCGATAGACATGTTCTGCGACAGGGTCAGCTTCCAGCCCTTGTTGTCACCGCCGTTGTCGTAATCTACGTGCTGCCAGCCCGCTTCCAGCCAGGTGGAGTGAACGTCGTTCCACCAGTGCATCGGGCGCACGATGGCGTTGTAGTTCTTACGGTTGTCGGTGTCATCACGGCTGTTGTCATAGTCGTGGAAGGCGAGGATGTACTCCACCTGCGTGGCCTGGGTGAATTTATACAGCCCTTCGAAGCTGGCGTAGACCGTGGTCAGATCTTCGGTTTTGTTGAACACGCTGTTGTCCGAATTATCGGAGTAGCGGGCGATCACCTTGTTCACGCCGCTGTCGTTGGTGTGGCTCAGCACCACGCCGCCCTGCCAGGCGTTCAGACGCTCGTCGCTCTCAACGGCTTTGGAGTCAAAACCGTAGTTGGCGTACAGCTCCAGGTCGATCGGGCCGAGCTTCATGCCGTGGATTTTTGAGGTGGCAGCGTAGTTGCCCTTGTCACCCGTGCCGGAGCCGCCGGTACAGGTGATGCGCGACGGGTTGGCTTCATCTTCCATCACTTCCGGGCTACATGATTCCACCGCCGCCACGGCAGCCACGTCGAACTGCACGCCGCCGATGTCGAAGTTCTTCACCCCGGCGCCCTGGCCATCGTGGTTCATCCAGAAGTAATCGTTGATGCCCTGCTGCGGACGCTGGTGGAAGTCACGACCGGCCCAGAAGTAGGCGTTCGGGTTGGAGGCCATAATGTTGGTCACCCCGGCGTAAGCTTTTTTGAGGTTAACTTCGTCGCCCCAGTGGTCGATCATCACGTTGATGTCCCAGATGGCGCCGTTATCACCCTTGAAGGCCTTGGAGAGCTGGAATTCCCCGCCGTTGCCTTCGTTACCCAGACGACCAATCGCGGACGCGCCGTTGTAGGAGCCGTCCACCGCCACATACTTCTGGTCAGCGGCCTGGAAGTGCGCGCCGTAGCGGGCGTAGCCGGTAAATTTGATGCCAAACGGAATCGCCATGTCCGGGGATTGCGCTGCGCTCTGCGGCTCGGTGATGACGTCCGCTTTTTTCGCGACCGCCGCATCCATTTTCGCCTGACGCTCGGCCAGGGCTTTATCCACCGCTTTCGCCACAATGGCGTCGATTTGCTCCTGCGTAAATTCTTGCGCGAGCACGGAAATTGGACAAAGCGCGGCGATAACCGCCATGGTTAATGGAAGTTTTTTAATCGTATTCATGGTTATCTCAATATAGTTTAATTTTATTCAGACAATAACCATCCCGCTCCGATCTGACAGAATATGTCGCTATCATCAGAACAAGTGGATTTCTAGTTTTAGGTACAGAGGTATTACATTAATTTATTTCGCCATAGACTATCTCTGATATAAATGAATAATCTCTTCAGATAATTCACGCGCTAATAGCGAATTCATTAAATGATCCTGCGCGTGCACCATAATTAAGGTCATCGGCTGGCGGGCTTCGCCCGCGTCCTGCTCGATCAGTTTGGTCTGCATCTTGTGTGCCTGGCGCGCGTAGCCATCGGCTTCACGCAGCAGGCTTTTGGCTTCGTCAAGGTTGCCCTGGCGCGCCGCATGCAGCGCTTCGAAGCACAGGCTGCGGGACTGACCGGCGTTGACGATAATTTCCATTACGGCTTCTTCTAATGCGATCATCATTTTTACTCTTTATCAAAGCAATTATTTAAGGCGGTAGCGGCAAACCACTCTCCGCTTTTTTTAATGGTGCGCTGCTGCGTCTCCAAATCGAGCTGAATAAAACCGTAGCGGTTTTTATAGGCATTGCACCACGACCAGTTATCAATAAACGTCCACATATGGTAGCCAAGGCAATTGCAGCCTTCGCTAATACCTTTATGCAGCCACGCTAAATGCTCAGAAATAAATTCGATGCGGTACCGATCGTTTATCTGACCGTTTTCAATAAAGCGCTGCTCGTTTTCGACACCCATCCCGTTTTCAGAAATAAAACAGCGGGGGTTACCGTAATTGTCGCGCAGGTTAACCAGAATATCGTAAATACCCGGCTCGTAGATTTCCCAGCCGCGGTACGGGTTCATCTTACGGCCCGGCATCTCGTAGCTATCAAAGAACCACTCCGGCATAAACGGCGCCTGCGGGTTCACCGCGCTGTCGCGACACTTCACGCGGCGCGGTTGATAGTAGTTAACGCCGAGCAGGTCGATTTTCCCTTCCGCAATCAGGAAACCGTCTTCCGGCTTGCAGGCGGGTAGCTGATCGTAAGATTTCAGCAATGCCACCAGGTCGGCCGGATACTCCCCGCGCAGCACGGGGTCGAGGAAGCTGCGGTTAAACATCAGATCCGCGATATGCGCCGCCTTCACGTCCGCCGGGTTCTGCGAACGCGGGTATGACGGCGTCAGGTTCAGCACGATGCCGATCTCCCCCGCGTAATGCCCGGCGCGGTAAGCCTGAACGGCCTTCGCATGGGCCAGCACCGTGTGATACGCCACGGTCGCCGCCCGACGAAAATCCACCACGTTCGGGTAATGGAAATCGTACAGATAACCGCCTTCCACCGGCACGATCGGCTCGTTGAAGGTAAACCAGTGCAGCACGCGGTCGCCAAACAGCTCGAAGCAGATCTGCGCATAGCGGGCGTAGGCGTCCACTACGTCACGGTTTTCCCAGCCGCCTATCTCCTGCATCGCCATCGGCATGTCGAAATGGAACAGGGTGATAAACGGCGTGATGCCCTGTTCATTCAGCTCATCAATGACCTGATTATAAAAATCGACCGCGTCCGGGTTCACTTCACCGATACCGTCGGGGATCAGGCGCGCCCAGCTAATCGAGGTGCGAAAGCTGTTGTGGTTCAGCTGCTTCAACAGCTGAATGTCCGTTTTCCAGTGCTGATAAAACGTGGAGGTGTGCTGCGGTCCCACGCCGTTGTGAAAACGGTTCGGCTCGCGGGAAAACCAGTAGTCCCACGTGGTTTCACCCTCTCGTGTCCCTTCCGTCTGGAGAGCGGAGCTTGCGCTGCCCCACCAGAAGTTATCGGGAAATGCGTATTTCATGACCCTTCCTCTTTGACTTAATTGCTAACTGTTTCAGCGGTGCCGACGGTTGCCTGGGCTTTCTGCTCTTCATTTTTGATGAGCGTACGCTCATAGGCGCGCAGGAATGGCAGGTACATCAGCGCCGACATCACCATGCAGACCAGGCACATCACCACCGGGCTCAGCGCCCAGTTCGCCGCCCACGAGGCGCCAATCGGCGCGGGCGTGGTCCACGGGGTTAACGAAACCACCTGGGCCAGCCAGCCGAGTTTGGTTGCGCCGTACGCCAGGCAGGCATTGACCAGCGGAACAAACACGAACGGGATAAACAGCATCGGGTTCATGATGATCGGCGCGCCGAACAGAATCGGTTCGTTGATGTTAAAGAAGCTTGGCACAACGCCCATTTTGCCGATGGTGCGCAGGTGAGTGGCGCGGCTGCGCAGCAGCAGGAACGCCAGCGGCAGGGTCGAGCCTACGCCGCCAATCAGCAGGTAGTGATCCCAGAAACCTTGCAGATAAACGTGCGGCAGCGCCGCGCCCGCCGCCAGCGCCGCCTGGTTTGCAGAGAGGTTCGCCATCCAGAACGGGTTCATGATGCCGGTGACAATCAGCGACCCGTGGATACCGGCAAACCAGAAGATCTGGCACAGCAGAACGGAGAGCAGAATCGCGGGCAGCGAGTCAGACGCAGACACCAGCGGCTCCAGCAGGTGCATAATCGCCTGCGGGATGATCATCCCGGTCTGCGCTTCAATGAACAGGTTCAGCGGATGTAGGGTACCAATCACCACCATCACCGGGATCAGGATCTCAAACGAACGCGCCACGCCGGTCGGCACCTCTTTCGGCAGGCGGATGGTGACGTTGTTCTGCTTTAGCCACGCGTATACACGGGTGGAGTAGATCGCGGTGATAAGCGCAGTGAAGATGCCCTGACCCGACAGATACTGCGTCGAAATTTTGCCGTCGGCATACGGCGCGGCGACCAGCAGGAAGGCCATAAAGGCCAGCAGACCGGACATCACCGGATCGAGGTTAAACTGACGTCCCAGGCTCGCCCCAATCCCCACCGAGATGAAGAAGGTCATCACGCCCATGCTGAGGTTAAAGGGCAGCATCAGCTGTTCGCGGTAGGTCTCGGAGAAATCCAGCCAGCCGCGGGCGAAGCTGTTGGTGGTATCCGCCGAAAACGGCGGGAAGATAAACACCAGCATAAACGAGCCGATGATCATAAACGGCAGCGCGGCGGTAAAGCCGTCGCGGATGGCAATCACATACTTTTGCTGACCGAGCTTCGCGGCCAGCGGCGTAATTGACTGTTCAATCACCGCGACCATGGATTGATATAACGAACTCATGTGAACACCTTTTAGTGTGCCGCTTCGATGAGCGACAGAGCATAGTCCAGTACTTTATCGCCACGCTGCATGCCGTAATCCATCATGTCGATGGGCTGCACCGGTATGCCTTGCGTCGCTGCCTTGTCTGAGAGTGTCTTTAACATGTATTTCACTTGCGGTCCGAGAAGCACCACCTGATAGTGCGGAAACTGCGTATCAAATTCGGATACGCCATACGCATCTATCTTCACGGGCAAGCCCCGTTCTTTTGCAACATCGATCATTTTGCTGACCAGCAGGCTGGTGGACATCCCGGCAGAGCAGCACAGCATAATCTTGAACATCGACGACCATCCTCAAAATGTAAAAAGTTATTGCGATGATGATTGGACATGATACGGAAACCGGTTTCCATTCATAAAAGACAGAAGTGTGACAACCATCAATATCCACTACTTATGACGCTAATTAACCGGATGTGGGTCACATAATTTGGCTGTTTTGACATCAAATTGAGTGGAAACGGAAAATCGGTTTCCATGGAAAACGGAAACGGATATACTCCGTTCTGGCTATAATGTGAGCCGTAGCGGTGATGGAAATTACAGACGCCAGTTGCGTCTGACAGGGGAGAGAGATGTCTACAATCAACGATGTATCGCGTCTGGCCGGGGTGTCCAAAGCCACGGTATCACGGGTGTTGAGCGGGTCGCGTGGCGTTAAAGAAGCCAGCCGACAGGCTGTTCTGAGAGCGGTGGATGAGCTGAACTATCGTCCGAACGTGATCGCCCAGTCGCTGCTCAGCCAGTCGACGGGCTGCATTGGGGTGATTTGCGCGCAGGAGAACATTAACCAGACCACCGGTTACCTGTACGCGCTGGAAAAACACCTCAGCCAGCATCAAAAACATCTGCTGCTGCGTTTCGCACACACGAAAACAGAAGTGATGAACGCCCTTGAAGAACTCTCCTGCGGCTTATGTGATGACATTCTGGTGATTGGCGCGCGTTTCCCGCTGGACGTGGACATGGACAACGTCATTCTGGTCGACTGTATGGAAGCCGATAACGCCAACAGCATTCAGTTCGATCACGCGTTCGCGGCTGAAACGGCCTGCAACTATCTCACCAGCCAGGGGCGTCGCCAGATAGCACTGATCCACCCGCACGGCAGCGGCTTTGCCGATCAGGTGCTGCTGGGTTACAAACATGCGCTGGAGAAAAACTTCCTGCCCTTTAATCGCAACCTCGTGTTTATGGACGCGACTTCATCGTCCGTTGCGCTTCAGGAATTACTCAACAACGCGTCCACGCTGAATTTCAACGCGCTGCTGGTGGCAGACGAGCAGGAAGCCCAGCGGGTGATCCCGCAGTTACAGGCGTTTAATAAATCGGTACCGGAAGACATCATGGTCTTCAGCCTCGGCGGTTCGCTGCATCTCCCGGGTATTCCGGTGATCCCGGCCATTGAGTATTCCATGGACGCCATGGCGGCGCGCATCGTGAGCTGGCTGACGGCGAAAACGCAGATGCTCGGGTCCTACGTTCTGCGTGGGGATTTGATTATTCCGGATGTGCGGAAGCGTTAAACATGTGATGTAGGCCGGGTAAGGCGCAGCCGCCACCCGGCGCTCAACCCTCAGTAATCTTCCATACAATCCACCTGACTTACTGCATCCCAGTAGGCGTCCAGGTTGTCACGCTTCACGGCGGTGATGGCATTTTTGATCAGCAGCTGATTGGCCTCAGACGACAAAATCATCGCCTGCCAGGCCTTATCGCTCTGCTTTTTCTGCGGGGTACAGGTTTTCTTCACATCTTTCAGGACCTGCTGTTTTATCTGGGCCTCTTTCTCCGGAGCGCTCTTCTCCAGCGCGTGAACAAACGCAGCGAAAATCAGGCAAACGAGCAGGCAAACCAGGTGTGCAGATTTCATTGAGACCTCCGGTAAAGTCACAGGCTTTCTCTGAAATGTATCGTTACATTCAGGCAGGCGATTCCAGCCGAAAGTATGAATTTACTTTTCACCTGGTATGAGAATCGCCCTCTCAGGCCGTTACTGAACCCCTCCACCCAGCGATTGCCACAGCGTGATGCGGTTTTCCAGGTCGGTTTGCTGCAAGGCAATCAGTGATTCCTGTGCCGACCACAGCGACCGCTGCGCGGTGAGCACCGTCAGATAATCGCCCGCGCCAGCCTTGTAACTGCGCGTCGCCACATCCAGCGTTTTTTGCTCCGCCGCCACGTATTCACGCTGGGCATCAAGCTGTTCGCTCAACGTTTCGCGCCGCGCCAGCGCGTCGGCCACGTCCTTAAACGCGCTCTGGATGGTTTTCTCATAGGTCGCAATTAACCCTTTTTTCTCCGCTTCCGCATAGCGCAGCTGCGCCATATTGTTGCCCCCGCTAAACAGCGGCAGGGTGATGGACGGCGCGAACGACCAGACCTTCATGCCGTGGCTGAACAGGGATGACAGCGAATCGCTGCCGACGCCCGCGCTGGCGGTCAGTGAAATGGTCGGGAAGAAGTTGGCGCGTGCCGCGCCGATGTTGGCGTTAGCGCTCAGCAGGTTATGTTCCGCCTCCTGAATGTCCGGGCGACGCAGCAGCGCGCTGGAGCTGACGCCCGCCGGGATCAACGTGATGGCGTTATCGCTCAGGCTCTCCAGCGTGCCGGGCAGCAGGTTCTCGGGCACCGTATCGCCCGCCAGCAGGTTAAGGGCGTTTTTGTCCTGCATCACCAGCGTCTGGTAGCTCGCCACGCTGGCGCGCGCCTGCTGGTAAACCGCCATCGCTTCACTGACGTCCGTGGCCGCTGCCACACCTACTTCCTGCTGACGTTTGACGATTTTGAGCGAGTTCGCGGCGCTCTCCAGGGTGGATTTCGCCAGCGCCAGATTGCTGTTATCCGCCGCCAGCGTCACCCAGGCCGTGGTCAGCTCGCTGACCATCGTCAGGCGCGTATTCTGCGCGGTGAACTCGCTGGCAAGCCAGGTTTCACGCGCGGCGCGCGACAGGCTCTGGTTGCGGCCAAACAGATCCAGTTCGAAGCTGGAGACCGTGCCGTTGGCTTCGTCGCTCGTCGCGACGCCGCTCGCCAGCGTGCGGCTGCGGGTGTGGCTCAGTTCCGCGTCCACCGTCGGGAACAGGGACGAGCGCGTTTCGCCATACTGGGCACGGGCGGCGTCGATATCCGCAATCGCTTTTTGCACGTCGCGGTTGCTGTTGAGCGCCATCGTCACCACGCTTTTCAGCCGCGCATCATTCATCACCTGCTGCCACTGGCTCACCACGGCGCTGGCTTCGCCGTGCGCGCCGGGCAGTGTGGCCGGAACGGGCGCGTCCGGGCGCTGATACGTGGGATCTAATGACACACAGCCTGCGCTCAGCAGTGCTAACGCTAAAACAGTTACACGAAACATTATGACCTCCGGTTTGCGTGCTTACCGGAGAACAGACGTTTCACCAGTACAAAGAATAAAGGAACAAAGAAGATAGCCAGCAGCGTCGCGGCCAGCGTCCCGCCGATAATGCCGGTGCCGATCGCCACGCGGCTGTTGGCCCCCGCGCCGGTGGCAATCGCCAGCGGCGTCACGCCTGCGATAAACGCCAGCGAGGTCATGATGATCGGACGCAGACGCGTCTGGGCGGCCCGCAGGGCGGCGCGCGTCAGTGAGTAGCCTTCGGCCACTTTGGCTTCGGCAAACTCGACAATCAGAATGGCGTTCTTCGACGACAGACCGATGGTGGTCAGCAGCGCCACCTGGAAATAGACATCGTTGCTCAGGCCGCGCAGGGAGGCGGCAATGGCCGCGCCCAGCACCCCAAGCGGGATCACGAGGATCACCGAAATGGGCACCGACCAGCTCTCATACAGTGCCGCCAGGCACAGGAACACCACGAGGATGGAGAGGGCATAAAGGCTCATCGCCTGACCGCTCGCCAGTTTTTCCTGCAACGACAAACCGCTCCACGCCCAGGTGCTGCCGGACGGCAGGTTATTCGCCAGCTGCTCCATTTTGCTCATCGCCGTACCGGAGCTGGCGCCGCTGGCGTTCTCGCCCTGAATTTCATACGCCGCCGAGCCGTTGTAGCGCACCAGGCTTTCTGGGCCATACTCCCAGCGGGTAGTGGCGAAGGCGGAGAATGGGGTCATAGTGCTGTCGCTGCCGCGCACATACCATTTGTTGAGATCCGACGGTACCGCGCGATAGTCGCTGTCGCCCTGGATGTAGACCTTTTTCACGCGGCCACGGTCAATGAAGTCGTTCACGTAGGTGCCGCCCCAGGCGCTGGACAGGGTGTCGGTGACGTCGCTCAGGGAGAGCCCCAGCGACACGGCTTTGTTGTTATCGATATCCACCTGAAGCTGCGGCATCTGCGGCAGATCGTTGGCGCGCACGGCGTGCAGCGAGCTGTCCTGATTCGCTTCGCCAATCAGCTGGTTACGCAGTTTCAGCAGCGCGTCGCGGTCGGTGCCGCCGCTCGCCATCAGCTCAAAGGTAAAGCCGTTGCTCTGGCCCAGACCGTCCACTGCCGGCGGTGTCATCGCAAAGATGGTGGCATCGCGGATGGCGCTCAGCTCCTGCGTGGCGCGCAGGGCAATGGCCTGCGCGGTGTTTTCCTCGCCTTTACGCTCTGACCAGTTTTTCAGGGAGACGAACGCCATCCCGGCGTTCTGGCCGCTGCCGCTGAAGCTGAAGCCTTCAACGGTAAAGATCACGTCGGTATTGGCTTTCTCTTTGGTGAGGAACCACTCGCGTACCTGGCGGCTTACCTCTGCGGTACGCACCGCGGTTGCGCCGGCAGGGAGGGTGTACTGCACCATGATTTCTCCCTGGTCTTCGGTTGGCAGGAAGCTGCCCGGCAGTTTCAGCATGGCGAACCCCATCGCGCCGCAGAGCAGGGCGAAGATCACCAGCATGCCGCCGGAACGGCGCAGGGCGCGCAGAACCTTATTCTGATAGCCGTGCTCGGTCTTACTGTAGAAGCGGTTAAACGCGCCGAAGAAGCCCTTTTTGTGCGGAGCGGTGTGATTCAGGATCGAGCCGCACAGCGCGGGCGTCAGGGTCAGCGCCACCACTACGGAGAGGAACATCGCCGAAATAATGGTGACCGAGAACTGACGGTAAATGACCCCGGTAGAGCCGCCGAAGAAGGCCATCGGCAGGAATACCGCAGAGAGCACCAGCGCAATGGCGATCAGCGCGCCGGAAATTTCGCCCATCGATTTTTCGGTCGCTTCCCGGGCGGGCAGCCCTTCGTCGCGCATAATACGCTCGACGTTTTCCACCACCACGATGGCGTCATCCACCAAAAGTCCTATCGCCAGCACCATGGCAAACAGCGTCAGGGTGTTGATGGAGTAACCGAACAGCGCCAGCACGCCGAAGGTGCCCAGCAGCACCACCGGCACCGCCAGCGCCGGGATCAGCGTCGCGCGGATGTTTTGCAGGAACAGGTACATCACCACCACCACGAGGATAATGGCTTCGAACAGGGTCTGAATCACGTCCTCAACGGAGATCTTGATGAACTCGGTGCTGTCTTTCGGGTAGGCCACGTCGTAGCCTTCCGGCATCGACTTTTTGAACTCGGCGATCTTGTCTTTTACCGCCGTGGCGGTGTTAAGCGCGTTGGCGCCCGGCGAGAGCATCACCGCCATACCCGCCGCCGGGTGGCCGTTCAGCTTCGCGGTGGCGGTGTAATCTTCGCTGCCCATCTCCACGCGCGCGACGTCGCTGATGCGCACCACCGCACCGTTGGACTCGCTCTTGACGATGATTTTTTTGAACTCATCGACCGTTTGCAGACGCGACTGAGCGCGAACGGTGGCGGTCAGCTGTTGGGCGTTCGACGAGGGCAGCGCGCCGATTTTACCGGCGGAGACCTGCACGTTCTGCGCTTCAATCGCGCTCTGCACGTCGGAGGGCATCAGCGAGTACGACGCCAGCTTAGCCGGGTCGAGCCAGATGCGCATCGCGTATTCTGCACCGAACACCTGCAGGCTGCCGACGCCATCCACGCGCGCCAGCGGATCCTGCATATTACTCACCAGCCAGTCGGCAATATCCGAGCTGCTGGCGGTATCGGTTTTGTCATACACGCCCATGATCAGCAGGAAGTTGCTCTGGGATTTTTCGACGGTGATCCCGGACTGCTGAACCTCGGTCGGCAGGCGTGATTCCGCCTGCTGGACTTTGTTCTGCACCTGTACCTGAGCGGTGTCCGGATCGGTTCCCTGTTCAAACGTGACGTTAATGCTCACCGACCCTTCCGAGCTGCTGGTGGAGGTGAAGTAGAGCAGGTTATCCAGCTCGGTGAGCTGCTGCTCGATCACCTGCGTCACGCTGTTCTCCAGCGTTTGTGCGGAGGCGCCAGTGTAGGTGGCGGAGATTTTGATCGACGGCGGGGCAACGTCCGGGTACTGCGCAACGGGCAGCGTGCGGATCGCCAGTATCCCGGCGAGCATGATGAGAATGGCGATAACCCAGGCAAAGACCGGGCGACGCACGAAGAAACGGGAAAACATCAGGCGTTTCCTCCGTTGGTTTTCATCTCTTCAGCTTTCACTTCCTGCCCGGCGGTGACTTTATCGGTGCCTTCCACAATCAGCTTATCGCCAGCCTTCAAACCGCTCAGCACCAGCCATTTGTCGCCGTAGGTGTCACCCGTCTCCAGCTGACGCTGTTCGACCTTGTTGCTGGCGTTCACCACCAGCGCGGTGGCGGTGCCTTTGGCGTCGCGAGTGATGCCCTGCTGCGGGGCGAGGATCGCGTCATTCATGATGCCTTCATCCACTCTGGCGCGGACGAACATGCCCGGCAGAAGCTGATGCTGCGGGTTCGGGAAGACGGCGCGCAGGGTAACTGAGCCGGTAGACTCATCCACCGCCACTTCGGTCAGCGCCAGGCGGCCTTTTTCGCTGTAGCTGCTGCCGTCTTCGAGAATCAACGACACGTTCAGCGTATCGCTGTTGCTGGCGAGGGTTTGCTTGCGTAAACGCAGCAGATCGGCGCTGGAACGGGTTAAATCGACGTACATACTGTCCAGCCCGCGAATGGTGGCCAGCGCGGTATCCTGCTGGGCGGTCACCAGCGCGCCGGGGGTCACAGAGGAGATGCCGATACGTCCGGCAATCGGCGCGGTGACGGTGGTCCAGTTGAGGTTAATGCGGGCGCTTTCCAGCGCGGCTTTCTTTGACTCGACGCTGGCCTTGTCCTGCGCGCAGGTGGACTTCGCGTCTTCCGCATCCTGACGTGATACGCCGTCATCCTTAACCAGCTGCGCATAGCGCCGGGCTTTCTGGCAGTCGGCCTGCACCAGCGCCTGCGCCTGTTTCAGTGCGGCGGCAGCTTCATCATAAGCGGCGCGGTAGCTGGAAGGATCGATCTGATACAGCGCCTGCCCGGCCTTGACCGTATCGCCTTCGGTGAAGAGCCGTTTCTGAATAATGCCGCCCACCTGAGGGCGCACTTCGGCGCTCATCGCGGCGGCGGTGCGGCCGGTCAGCTCGCTGACCACGGACACCGGCTGGCTCATGAGTGTGACAATCCCCACTTCCGGAAGAGGACGCTGGGGAGCAGATGTTTGCGCATTATCGCACCCTGTCAGGAGGAGTAATGCTGCGATGGAGGTTGTTATGGTTTTCATAATCTTTTTCCAGGGTGAACGAAGCCTGCCCTGTTAATCGCTTAACAGGGAGGAGGGCTAATTAAAAGCACAGCGATCCCGCATCTCTGGCAGAGCCAGAAATGAAAAAAGGGAAATTACTTATTTCCGCTAATTATTCACATGCGATTACTTCGCAGAGAAAAGCATATTTAAAATATTCTGGTAAATGGGCTCTAATTGTTCTGACGGTACTTTTAAAGGCGTGAGTCGACGGTAAATCGTGCCTTCGATCATCACGGCGGTAATCTCCACGCAGCAGCGAATATGCTCATCGCTCAGGTGGGGGAACTGCTTTTTCAGGTGCTCACAGGCGTTAGCGAACATGCGGGCTTCGGCTTCGATCAGCATGTTTGCCACCAGCGGATTGCGCGTGGCCTCTGCGGACATTTCGAGCATTAGCGCGTCATCATCTTCGTTAAGCGTCTGGCGCCAGGCAAGCGCCTGCGGCATCCCTTCAACCAGGGTTTTGCCCTGCATCTCCTCAATACGTGAGTCGATAATGCGCCGGATCATCTCTTCAATGATCGCGTCTTTGTTACTGAAATAGCGATAGATTTGTCCGACGCTGAGCCTGGCTTCGCTGGCGATCTGCGACATGCTGGCAGCGTGAAATCCACTGGCGCGAAAGCAGCGGCGCGCGGCGGTGATGATTTCGTCCTGCCGTAGTTTTTGTCGTTCTTCCAGCTTTGTGCTCATCGTCGGCTACCGTAAAAAGTGAGAATGATCGTTCTCATTATACGTTTTCGGAGCCTATTGGAAAGGTTTTTTTTATTTACATATTGAATGAATATTTCCTTGTTTAAACAATGGAGGAAATAAGGAGTTTTTATGAAGGTTAAGCTGTGAGATATTCAGATTGCGCTGAAAATAAGGAGAGATTTATGCACCTGAGCATTACAGATAAAGTCACGGCTGAAGAAAAAGAAGAATTATTAACGGGGCTAAGAGCCTATAACGCGCAGTATTTAGATCTGGCGACGTTTAGTGGCGATATTGGCGTATATGTGCGGGACGACAACGGCGTCATGCTGGGCGGGTTAATCGGCGTACGTAAAGGCGACTGGCTGAATATCGACTTTCTGTGGGTCAGCGACAGGGTGAGGGGAACGGGCGTCGGCAGCCAGCTGATCAAAACGGCTGAAGAGGAGGCCCGTCGTAAAGGGTGTCGTCACGCGCTGGTGGATACGGTCAGCTTCCAGGCGCGTCCGTTCTATGAAAAACAGGGTTATCAGGTGCAGATGTCCTTGCAGGATTACCCTTATCAGGGAATGCAGAGACACTATCTGACCAGGGATCTTTAACCACCGATCCCGTTGCCGATCACGGCTAACACGTGGCGCACAACGATCTCCGGCGAGAGGGCATTAAGCCTCTCGTCATTGCGCATGCGAGAGAACGGCACCAGCACCAGGCTCAGCAGCGTCGTGAACAGCAGTTCGGGGGCCAGCGCCGGATTCAGCTTTCCTTCCTGCTGCCAGCCTTTGATGGTTGCCAGCGTGGTGTGATATTTCTCATCGCCAAAGCGCTCCTGCAAATGCGTACGCAGTACCGGCATCTCGCCGATCACCTCCTGCATCCACAGCGGGGCAAACCAGCGATACTTTTCCGCCAGTTCGGCCAGCACCCTGACCATTTCCGTCAGGGCATCCACCGGCGAATCCCGGTTGTCGGCGAAAATTGCCCCGATCCGCTCACGTAACGGCAGGAAGCGCTCCTCAATCATCGCATCCAGCAACTGTTCTCTGGAGTTGAAGTAGTAGTGCAGCATGGCGGGCGTCACGCCGGCTTCGCGGGCAATAGCGTTCAACGACGTATTGGCGATCCCCTGGCGGGAGAAGAGGTTCAGGGCGATGTCCAGCAGCTGTTCGCGGCTGGCGGTAACGCGCTTGCCGCCGCGCGGACGTCCGGGGCGGCGGGGTTCAGAATTGTCTTTTAGTGCTGGCACGGTCACGCTGTCTCTTGATCTTATCCATAACTTACCTGAATATTAATTATTCGATTAATTAATTTCAAGCGATCTCTTATGGAGTCTGACGTAATGACTCAACCTGCGAAAAACGCACCGTCGATTAAGCTGCTGTTCAGCGCACTCCTGCTGGTGATGCTGCTCTCGGCGCTGGATCAGACCATTGTCTCCACCGCGCTGCCGACCATCGTCGGCGAGCTGGGCGGGCTGGATAAGCTCTCCTGGGTGGTGACAGCCTATATCCTCAGTTCGACCATCGTGGTGCCGCTGTATGGCAAATTCGGCGATCTGTTTGGCCGTAAAATCGTCCTGCAAATCGCAATAGTGCTTTTCCTGGGGGGCTCTGCGCTGTGTGGCCTGGCGCAGAACATGACCCAGCTGGTGCTGATGCGCGCCCTGCAAGGGCTGGGGGGAGGTGGCCTGATGGTGATCAGCATGGCCGCCGTGGCGGACGTGATCCCGCCTGCCGATCGGGGTCGCTATCAGGGGCTGTTTGGCGGCGTGTTTGGCCTGGCGACGGTGATAGGCCCGCTGATCGGCGGGTTTATCGTTCAGCATGCATCCTGGCGCTGGATTTTCTACATCAACCTGCCGCTGGGGCTGTTTGCGCTGCTGGTGATTGGCGCGGTATTCCACGGCAGCGCGCGGCGCAGCAAGCATGAGATTGATTACCTGGGGGCGATTTACCTCAGCATGGCGCTGCTGTGCATCATTCTGTTTACCACCGAGGGCGGTACGATCCGCCAATGGAACGACCCGCAGCTGTGGTGCATTCTGGCCTTCGGCCTGACGGGGATCGCCGGGTTTATTTACGAAGAGCGGCTGGCGTGGGAGCCGATTATCCCGCTGTCGCTCTTCCGCGACCGCAGCTTCCTGCTCTGTAGCCTGATTGGCTTTATCATCGGCATGTCCCTGTTTGGCTCGGTAACGTTCCTGCCGCTCTATTTACAGGTGGTGAAAGACGCCACGCCAACGCAGGCCGGCTTGCAGCTGATCCCCCTGATGGGCGGGCTGTTGCTCACCTCCATCATCAGCGGGCGCATCATCAGCCGCACCGGGAAATACCGTCTGTTCCCGATCCTCGGCACGCTGCTCGGCGTGGTGGGGATGGCGTTACTGACGCGCATTTCAATCACCTCCCCAACCTGGCAGCTGTACCTGTTTACCGGCGTGCTGGGCATGGGGCTGGGACTGGTGATGCAGGTGCTGGTGCTGGCGGTGCAGAACAGCGTGTCAGCCGATCAATACGGCGTAGCGACCTCTGGGGTGACGCTGTTCCGTTCCATTGGCGGGGCGATTGGCGTTGCGCTGTTTGGCGCGGTGTTCACCCATATTCTGCAATCAGGGCTGATCGACAGGCTGCCGGAAGGGGCGGAACTGCCGCGCGAACTTAATCCCGTTGCCATTCACCATCTGCCTGATGCCCTGCGTCTGGACTATCTGGATGCGTTCGGCTCGGCTATCCATGCGGTGTTTATGCTGGCGGCGGGGATTATGGTGCTGGCGTTTGTGCTGTCGTGGTTTTTGCGCGAAGCGCCGCTGCGTCGGCAGGCGTGAGGTTAGCGGTTCTGCTTGCGCCTGGACTACCGTAGCCTGATGCCCATCGCCCGGTGGCGCTACGCTTACCGGGCCTACACGTCTACCGTCACGTAGGCCGGGTAAGCGCAGCGCCACCCGGCAACAGGCCGCATATAACCTATCCGTATTACTGATTCCTTTTCGTTTTTTAGCCTGCCGTCTCGTTGTCGATATAGTCTTCAAAACCACTGTCGAAAGGAACTGTCTCGTGAAATTTCAGTTGAGTGCTCTGGTGCTCGCGGCCCTGCTGCTGGCAGGTTGCGATCAAGGCGGCAATGATGCCAAACACATTAAAGTCGGCGTGATTAATGGCGCTGAGCAGGACGTGGCGGAAGTCGCCAAAAAGGTGGCAAAAGAGAAATACGGTCTGGATGTTGAGCTGGTGGGCTTTAGCGGCTCGCTGCTACCCAACGATGCCACCAACCAGGGCGAACTGGACGCCAACGTCTTCCAGCATCGCCCTTTCCTTGCAGAAGATAACAAGGCGCACAATTACAAACTGGTCGCCGTGGCCAATACCTTCGTCTTCCCGATGGCGGGTTACTCCCGAAAGATTAAATCGGTGTCTGAGCTGAAGGACGGCGCAACCATTGCGATTCCAAACGATCCCACCAACCTTGGTCGCGCGCTGTTGCTGCTGCAAAAAGAGAAGCTGATTACCCTTAAACCGGATGTGGGCCTGCTGCCGACGGCGCTGGATATTACCGCGAATCCCAAAAACGTACAGATTATGGAGCTGGAAGGGGCGCAGCTGCCGCGCGTGCTGGACGATCCGAAAGTGGATGTGGCCATCATCAGTACCACCTATCTTCAGCAAACGGGGCTGTCTCCGGTACATGACAGCGTCTTTATTGAGGACAAAAACTCGCCTTACGTGAATATAGTGGTCACGCGTGAAGACAACAAAGACGCCGAAAACGTGAAGGAATTTATCCAGTCCTATCAGTCGCCGGAAGTGGCGAAAGCGGCAGAGACCCTTTTTAACGGCGGTGCGGTGCCGGGCTGGTAGGCCACGGTAAGCTGGCCCTCACAGCGTTACGCGGGCATCGGTGCGGCTTTCGGGCCACAGAAAACCCTGGCCAGACTGTGCGCCAGACGTGCGGGCGCGCGCCAGATCCCGCGAATTCTCGATGCCTTCGATAAGAATTGATTGCGCGATACCTGCCCTGACCTCCTGCACAAACGGGGCAAGCGGCGCGCGCTCGCGCAGCGCTGAGCGGTCAATTTTTACCCCATCCAGCGGCAGCGCAAGCCGCGCGAACGCCTCAGCCAACTCCCGGGTTAAATCGTCCAGCCAGATTTGCCATCCCGCCTCTTTTAACCGAACAAGCGTGGCATGAAGACGATGTTGCTCAGCCTTACTCAGCCGTGTGATGGTGAGAGGATCCTGAATTTCAATCGTTAACCGCTGCTGATGGCGTAACGCCAGCAACAACCGGATAGCGCGTTCGTCGAGAAGGTGCTCTGCCGGAAGGTTTAGCCAGTAAGCGTCCCGGGCGGGTATCTGTAACAGGGTGTTGGCCTGCCAGAAGAAGATTTGCAGCGCGCTGCGCGAAGGCAGAGAAGCAAACAATATCTCCAGATTGACGTTATGGATCTCCACGAGAACTTCATGCGCGAACATCTGGCCCGAATGAAGATCGACAAGCGGCTGGAATCGCAGCCCTGAGATACGTTGCAACAGGGGAGAGGGAAGAACGGTATACATGGAACAGCCTTCAGGAAATTAAAAAAAGGTTCCCGCGGACACGGGAACAAAAGGCAAACGACACACGGTCAAATTCTTAATTCAGGATCCAGCGAATGCTCTGGTAAAACGAGGGGCCACGCACGGCCTTAAGCTTGTTCATGGCGTTGTTTTTATAAAAGTAAACCAGCCTGACGTTACACCCCAGCTGACGGGCGATTTGCTTGGTTTTGAGATTACAGGAATAGCCGCGCAATACGCTGGCCTCCTCGCTGGACAGCCTCGCCGGGGTGCGTAAGCGGGTAGTCATGCCTACGTTGTAACGACCAGACTCTTGCGGCGTCTGGCTCATCAGTATTTGCCACAGCGCTTTGATATCCCCCAGGGAGACTCTTTTGCTGATTACCCCATCAACATGTTTGAATTTCAAATAGCCAGCGGATAACGAATAGATATAGATCTTCGCCGTCACTTGTTTCTGTTTAATACAGAGAATGTCGTCATTCGTCGTCACCCGGAAATGACGCGTATTCAACGGATCATAAATGATGATATCAAAGAGTTGTTCACTCATAGCAAGTTCTTCGATATGGGTAAACCCATGGAAAATAACGTCGTGTTTTTCATCAGGCTCACGCTTTCCGAGCGATTGCAGGCCAATCATCGTGAATTCGCAGCTGTCAACAACGGCAACGTGAATTGTTTTTTTATTTTGCATTGGCATTCTCCTTTCGCTGAGTAAACAGTCCATATAAGAGAAAATGGCGGTTCGCACTCTCTTATTAAAAGAATGGCGAGCACTTTTTAAATAACGCGATGCGATGGCATCAATGTAAGCCAATACAAACCGTCGAGTAAAGCCGATGCCAATTATTAGAGGAAGATAAAATTGAAAAATGGTTTTAATGGTATATGCAATTGTTTTAATCTTCTAATAATATTCATGCCAGATTTTTATTCTGTGAATGGGCGGTTAATAAGCATCAGAAGGTTGATTGATGGGGTTTATCCACCGTTTTTTCAGTGGTTTACTGCTATTCCTGAAAGAAAAATTGTGATCGCGGCAGGGTTATCGACAAGGCTTTATCTGCAAGAGGAAACGGCGTGCAGAATAAAATAGAATTTTTTCTATAAATTTAATGTCCTTGTTCAGATTTTTAAGCCTGAGAAGGATAAAATCCTGGCGTGAAGAGGTTGTGAGTGATGAGTACATAAACTATTATCATTTTCCTCCGGTCACGAGAATTTAGAAAAGACATGAATAATACTGAACGTATCGTAAAGGTAATGGTGTTTTACAAAATAAATATATTTAAAGAGATAATATTCCGGGCGCTCCATGATCTTTTACCCGATTACGTACTGAACATTACTCAGGTCGATTCCACTGAACAGGCGCTGGCGGCGGTGGCGGATAATAACGTGGATGTTTTCTTCACTGAATTTAATTATCTGCTTAATCATAAAGAGTGGAGTGCGGAGGTCAGCAGCCGTTTTACATCTTTATGTAAAACCCATCACGTCAGGCGTGTTCTGTTGGTGCCCGAGCTGCCTTACGGGCTGTTAAAAAAAGTTCTGGAGATGAAATTTGAATTAACCATCAGTCAGCAGGATGAATTGACTGAACTGAAAAAGGAATTACCCGCGTTGCTCATGGCGGACGGGCAAACACCGTCGATCTCTTCGTGGCTCAGGCGGGTAATGCGGTCCGGTTCCCGGGCGCGCTCCATCCTCTCGGCCAGAGAGTGGGAGGTGCTCCATCTTATCGTGGAAGGATTTTCAACGACGGAGATTGCCCGTCATCGAAACCGTTCGGTCAGTACCATTGCGACGCAGAAGCACAATGCGATGAAAAAGCTGAATCTTTCCAACCACAGCGAACTGATTAAGTATGTGCAAGCGGTTGGAAAGATGGAGAAATAGCTCACATCAGGGATAGATAATATTCAGCGTAGCCGATGTATTGATCTTACCCTGGCTCACCTGGGCGGGCGCCCACACATAATAGTACGCCGCCATCGGAAGGGTGAAATGTTCGTCCAGCGCCGCGCCAGCCGCCACGCTGAAAATCATCGTGGCGTTGCCACGGCTGGTGGTTGAGGTAGAGAAGGTCACCGGCGTTTGCGGGGCGTCACGTTTTATCAGGCGTAGCCCCACGCCCTGCGCCGCGCTACTGCTGCTGTCGATCAGCACCGAGCTGTCTGTTGAGAGCAACTGCGTGCTGGACAGAAACATCTCAATTGCCCGATCGGAATTGCCGTTAACCCCGACGTTCTGACAGCTCATGTTCAGTGAAAAAGGCGTCAGCCCCGGCTGTGAGGATGCACTGAGCTGGGGAATGCCGAGCGTCGGCAGCGCTACGGTCAGCCCCGCATTATCAAAGGAACAGGTAGTCAGTTTTGGCGCGTATTTGATGATCATCGGCTGACCAAACATATCGCGGTTGTCGTAAGGCCACTTGAACCCGCTGAATAACCACTGCGCTATCTTGATGACCTGATTGATTGGCCAGGTGATGATTTCCCAGAAGGATAACCCACTCATGTCGCTGACGAACAGAACGTCGCTCATGTTCGCCGTATCCCCCGTCAGGGTAGTGCCGCTCTGGTTAACGAGGGTGAAGCGAACCGTAAACGGTGTGTTCAGCTCAGACGCCGTATGGCTACCGCTGGCAGTCAGGGTTTTATTGGCCGGGGGATTGGTGATCTCCGCCCGCACCATATACTTGTTATTGCTGAACCCGAGGATGGTCGCGTATTTGCTGTCGGTCGAGAGGATCGGCGTGTAAGAAAATTCACTGTTACTTGTCGTACAGTTGAATGAGCCGCTGTACTGGGTGCTGAAGCTGCCGGTCCATGTGGGCGTGGCCGGGCTCAGCTTATCCGATAAATCAATGGTAATCGGTGTGCCATAAACGATGCTGCTGCCGGAGCAGGTGGCATAGCTCATCCCACTAATACTGGAGAGGAGCAGGAATATGAATGATCGTAACATTTTGATAATCCGTAATTAATGGCAAACCGATGAGGGGCTGTTCAGCCCCCAGGCTGGGGCGGAGATTTCGCACTTCCCGCCCCGGAGATGCACGTTGAGCGCGCGTGGCGGCTGTTCAGCGCGGATATACAGTACGCTGGCCTGGCCGACATACCCGACAGATTCACCGTGTTCATCCAGCACTTCGGTACCAAAGGGCAGCGGTTTGCCGTCGGCACGCGTCGCATGAAGTACCCATGACTCGCGTTTGTCGGTTTCGAAGCGGATGTAGCTCACCGCCCCGTCGTAAGGGGCCACGTTAGCCATGTTGCCGATCACCTCCGCGCCAGCGCTGTTTTCCGTTTGCGATAACGTAATGGCGTTTTTGCGATACGGGGTGGCGTAAGGCACCAGCGCCACGCCATCGCGGTTCGTCATAATGCTTTCATCGCCGTTCACCATCAGTCCCTCCGCTTTTGGCGCATCGACGATAGTCATGGTTGTGCCGGTTTCGTTTGAGGCGAGAACGTGCCACGGGTAGGCCACCAGGCTTCCCCGTCCGCTGAGCCCGGTCTGGCGGTAGTCGGAGGATTCGCTGTAAGAGCCACCGAGTGTCGCGAAGTTCGAACGGTACGCGGCGTTAACGCTTGCCGCATTTTTACCCCCCCGCGCATTACTGCCGGAGAGGGTGTAGCTCAGGCGGTTCGACGCCAGCGCGTTCCCGCTCATGCTGATATTGCTCTGCTCGTAATGCGAATCGCTGGCCGTCAGGCTGGAGGTGATCCAGGCATTATTATCAAACAGCGAGAACGGCAGGCTGAGGGAGAGGTAAAGGCGCGTCTCTTCTTCACTGTCCCTGTTCCGTACCCGGCTGGCCGACAGGGTATAGCTGGCGCGGCCGATGGCGTTGGAATAGCCCATCTGGTATTCGCGCGTGGTTTGCTGTGAGTTCCAGTAATCGCGCTGTGTGCCGGAGACAAATACCGTGCCCCAGTTATTGAGCAGGCGCTGATTAAGGTTAAGCGTAAAGGTATTCTTGGGCTGCGCCGCGCGCAGGGCATCCCAGGTGCTTAGCGACATGTCGGGCGCAACGCCAAACCGATCTTCATAGTCGTCGTACTGCGCTCTCAGGCGCTGATACCCTTCGCGCGAATAGAGCGCGTCGCTGAAGCTGTAATAGCCTTTAGTGGAATAGCGATAGGCCGCCAGGGTGAAGTTGGTGGCGGTGGTATCGATAAATTTGCTGTACGACACGCGATAACTCTGACCGCTGCTGGTGCGATCCTGTAGGGTGGTTTTGGCGTGGGTGACATCAAACGAGACCGCGCCAAACGGAAGGTTCCACCCGGTACCGACAAGCCCGGCCTGGTAGTTATCGCTAATAATCGTCCCGGTATACCCGGTGATGAGGTTATTAAACCCGTAGCGCAGCGTGGCCTGCATGAATGCGGGTTCGGCATCGAGCGTGTTCTGGTGCACTTTACCCGCCACCACGCTGTACTGACTCACCCCTTCTTTTAGCATCCCGGGCACGGCGGAAAACGGCACCGTGAAGGACTGCTGTGAACCGTCCGCTTCACGCACCACCACCAGCAAATCGCCCGCAGAGCCGGTAGGCTGAATGCTGTCGAGGGTAAACTGGCCCGGCGGTACGTTCTCCTGATAGATCACGTTGCCATTCTGGATAACTTTCACCAGGGCGTTCGTCCGTGCCACGCCGTGAACCACCGGTGAAAAACCCTGCTGTGAATTTGGGCGCATCTTCATGTCCGACGCCAGCGACACGCCGCGCACGCGCAGGGAATCAAACAGATCGCCAGGAATATAAAAGTCACCCAGCGTCAGGTTGGATTTCAGCGAGGCCAGGGGACGGCGCAGGTAGCGGGTATTATTCTGCCAGCTACTCTCTCCGCTGGCCGTTTTCCGCCAGGCGCTGCTGTCGCGAAACTGCCAGCCGAACAGGTTGGCGCCGGAATCCAGCCCGGCATAAAAATCATCATTTGTGTCTTTCGCAGCGCCTTTTGCACGGGTGTTATACCAGGTCGTGTTCCACGAGAGCATCAGCGCCGGGATCCCCTCGTCCCAAAACTGGGGGGCAATGTAACCTTCTTCAGTACGCAGCACAGCCGCCTGCGGAACGGTAAGCGCCAGACTCAGGGTGCTGGTATCGGTTTTGACTTCACCGCCCTGAACCAGATCGCGCAGCTGCACCTGCCCGTGCGCAATGGCGGGCGCAGGCACGGACGTGGTGTTGATGCCAAGCGACCGGGCATCTTTCCAGGCAAGGCGGATGTCGTCACGCTGCTCGCCGTAGATGACGGTATAACGTCCCTTCCAGCTGCCGTTTACGTAGATATCCATCTCCTGACTGCCGGCAGGCATGGCGTTGTTTTCGGAAAAGCGAGACAGATCGGACTCACCGGATGCGCCAGCAAGCAGGGAGGGATCAAACGAGACGGCCCCTGATTTATGCGAAAGCAGAAGCGTGCAGACTGCCAGCAGACAGAGTCTGTTTTGTTTCATTTTCATGGTGAGTCTTTCCGATCACTGACTGGTGAAAGTCCGGGTTTTATACGCGCCAAGATCGTCCACATACATCAGCTGGAAGGTCTGTCCGCGCTTAACCGTATTTTTTGCGGCGACCGTCAGCTGCCCAAACGGGGAAACCATCGGGGACTCCTGGAGCAATTTCGTTTTACCCAGCGAAATATTGGCGACCGTAATATGGAACGGACTGTTATTTGTAATGCGAAAGCGATCGCCTTCGGCGGCGAGCGTCAGTTTCGCCACCGCGTCATCCAGCGTGCCTTTCAGCGCAGCGGGCCGGTAAAAAAGTTTGATACGGGATTTAATCGCCAGCTGAACGGTATTCTGATTTTGCAGATTTTCAGGTCTGGGCGGAATGTCGAGGACATTCAGGAAAAAGACGGATTCGCGATCCGCAGGCAAGCTGGACGGCAGCTTTTTAATACGAAGCTGTTGGCCATTATGTTCGTTAACTTTTATCACCGGCGGCGACAGCAGAAACGGCACATTGGCTGTTTCCGGCGTGGAATTAATATCACCGTCATCTATCCAGGATTGCACCAGAGCAGGCGCATCGCCCGTATTCATTAACTGGACGATCACCTCTTTGTTATTTTCAGGATAAAGGACACGGGTGCCATTAATGACAATATTGGCCCATGAGTGACCGGTGCTTAGCAGTAAGCCTGCCAGCAAAATTGCCTTGCGCATGATTGCAACCTTAAATACAGGCTCTGCGAAAACAGAGCCTGAATAATCATTATTACAGGTAGGAAATGGTATACGTTACGTTGGAGCTTAACTCGCCCACGGTGGCGGCAGCGGCGTTCGTTTTATAGTAATAAACATCCAGCGTCAGCGTCTCGGAATCTGGCGCGGTCGCTGTACCCATAATATCCGTAGTGTAAGGCTGGTTCAGGGTAATTGGCGTAGACGAACCTGGCTCCACTAACGCAAAACCGACATTACGTGCCACACTGGCATCGCTTTCGTTCACGCTGTTATTCAGCAGGTATTTACCGTCAGTGGAAATATTATCCGCGCTGGAGAAATACACTTTCAGCGGGGTACCGGTTGTTCCGGCTGCTGGTGAACAACCTGAGAACGTCAGCGCAATAGATTTTTTATTCTTAGTGATCAGGCCAACCGTGGTGCCTGCATCTTTTACCGAAATAGGGGAAAGCGCAACGGTAAAGTCCGCGCTTTTACCGCCGTTAATGGTACAGGTTGTATCGGTAATAGCGCCGGTAAAGTTAATGATACCACCCGCCGAATTGTCTGCGGCCACTGCGCTGGTAGAAGCAATAGCGGCGGCCAGCAGTGATACGGTCATGATCGATTTGAACATGATAAACTCCATGAAGATTTGTGTTATTTAAAATGAATGTTAATCGGCTACACATGTCCCTGATGTACCGGCTAGACGCATGGCGACTCGGGAGAATGCTTTGACGATATTATGTTGCACTAAAAAAGTACATAACAAAACATTATTCCAACAACTTCTAAAGTTTAAGATTATAATCTTGCGAGTTAGTTTTTTTTAATGTTTTAACCTAAATGCGTTAGTTCGAATATTTTTATTAATGATTTAATAATTGTTAATTAATGAAGCTTTATGAATTCATCTCTCAATTAATATCACGCGACTTGACCACACAAACTTTAGACTTATTATTGCCTGGCAAATGCACATAATTTTAACAATGGCGTAATAATAATATGAAGTATCTCATTGATCTTACAATGCTTTATGAAGTCGACACCGGTATGATCATGATTAATGGAGAGGAAGAGTCATCCATTAAGTTATCTAACCAGGCGGGTCGTCTGCTTTATGAACTTATCATCAATAATGGTAAAACTCTCGACAGAGACGACCTGATAAAGAAGGTCTGGGAGGATCATGGTTTCTCTGGTTCTTCGGTGAGTCTGAATGTTGCCATAAGTGAAATCAGAAAAGCATTTCGTACATTAGGATGCGATCCTTTACTGATAAAAACGATACGTGGCAAGGGATTTAGCCTTGCCGCGCATATTGAACATCACACGGTCAGGCCGCCGGTCGTTTCAACGCTTAGTGAGCAATCTGCCTCTGAAGCATTCGATACGCTAGCGCATAAGAAAGATGCCGATCCGCCTAAACAATTAATATCGCTGCACAGACTCTTTATTTCTCTTTGCACGTTATTACTGATTACCGTTATCGGCACCGCTGTTTTACTGTTGCACCAAAGGGATTCCTATGCCGAGAGCCTGAAAGATTCTGATATGCATCTGCTCGGTAAAGTGGACCGGTGTACGGTGTACCTGATCGATAAGAATATGTATCAGCCGCGACAGCACTACTTTAATCACGTAAAAGAGGTCATTGCCAGTCAACATATCGACTGTCAACACCAGGTTGCAGATGCTTACTATTCCAGGTTTAAAAAGTCGCAGATAGAAAATTATTTCCTGGCCATCTGTTATCAGCAGGACAGTATCGACGATTATAAGAACTGCATTTCTTACAGAAGCCTGACCGGGAGTTAAAATATGTCAAGGACTAAAATGAGTGTACTGTTCAGTATCGTACTGGCGCTGTCTGCCATCGCGTTGTTGTGGATCTATTTTACCAGAACGCAGGATGAGGGGTTTGGCTGCCAGTCAGATACCATTTCCTGGAAAACCTATTCCACGGGTGAGTTAACCGATATGTCGCTAACCACGCTTTTCCTGTTTAACAACAAAGATGTTGTGACGGTTATTCATAAAGGCGTACTCAAGAAAGAGGGCAAAAGCTACCTGATTGACAGAAATTACACGCTCAGCGTGGAAAAAGTCGACGGAAGCAATATCTTTTATATTAAGGATAAAAAGCTGAATAAGTCTGAAGATGATGCGGCGCCGGATGGCGTTGTAAACGAAATGTTACTTGATAATATCAACTTCTTCTATATTACCCGCGTTAAACCGCACGCCTGGTTAATTAAGGGGCTGGTTTTGCCTGTAATGATGTGTGTGGCTGTTCCGACGTCCTGATATTTCTCTTTATTGAAAAATCGATATTTATCTATTGCTCGGGAAATTGAGTGATTTACTCAATATGTAACAATAAGATACGAGAAATTTATTTATATTTTTATTGTTATTCTCCGGCGAGTGAATTTTTCTGTATTGCCTCGTTATTTTGCGGCTGTCTATACTCCGCCTCGAAAAAGGGGCTCCCCTTTTTATACACGTGGATTCTTTTTTGAAGGACTAAATAAATGAACAAACTGAACGCTATCGTTCTGGGCTCCCTGTTGTCTGTTTCTGCCCTGAGCGCAGTTAATGCAGCAGAAACGACGGCTTCTGCCACCTGGCAGGCAACCGCGACCAAAGACAGCGAATCCGACCTGGTTGTTACGCCAACGCGTGCTTTGAACTTCGTTTACAGCGCCAATACCAAATCTTTCAACACCGATACCGGTCTGTTTGATGTGGCTATCCGTGGCGATCACTCTACGGCGACCAGCTTCAAACTCGAAGCTATCCTCGACGATTCAAACAACACGCTGTTCAGCGTGGGCGGTGAAGCGACCAAGCTGAAAGTGGGTGCGCGTTGGGGCGGTAACGACCTGGGCTCTATCGGTGGCACCGTGGGGGCGAAATCAACCGCATGGACCACGCTGGTTGATTCTTCTTCTAACACCGGCGTCTCTTCTGGCCTGTGGAACCTGACCACCAGCGCAGGCGCGGCGGCAGATACCGAAATTACCGGCCAGGACAAATTCGTCTTCTACGTTGACTCCGCTCAGGACAACGCGGGTACTGCGAAAGAGTTCAAAGACCTGACCAACAGCCTGTGGGAAGGGACCGTATCTGTTGCGTTCCGCGCAACCTGGGGCTAAGGCCTGATCGATCCAGGGGCGCAAGCCCCTGTTTAGGGAAATAGCATGTTTAACCTCAAATCCGCCTTCTTATTTTTATTATTTATCTCTTCCTCCGCGCTGGCCATTAATGTGGGAAAAGTCACCACCATTATTCCTGCGGATGCTGACTCCACCGCCAAGGAAATAAAAAACGAAGCAGACAGCGTGCGTATTGTTTCTGTTCGCGCACAGCGGATCAGCAGCCCAATGGATGAAGGGATCGTCATTAATCCGGAGAAAGTGGACGAGCTGTTGCTGACGCCCACGCGCATGGTAATGCCCGCCGGTACCAGCAATATTGTCAAATTTTACTATCACGGGAACGCCGATAACAAAGAGCGTTACTACCGCATTACCTTCACGGATGAAGGGGTGAGCGAAGAGGTGGACAGCGGTTCACCAAAAAACGGTACCGGGATGACGCGCGCGGTGGTGAGCACCATTCTGGTGGTTCAGCCCCGTGATAAGAAGATCGACTTCGTCTATGTGGCGGGGAAAATAACGAATAAGGGCAACACCGCTTTTCGCGTCAATGCGACCGGAACCTGCCTGAAGCCGAATCCGGAATCACCGACTACGCCGTGTACCAAAAACTTCTACCTGATGCCGGATACCTCGCGCGCTATCGAGGATATCAACGTTACGGATAACCATTTTCATCTCGGAATATGGGACCTGAAACAGTTCATACCTGTTAAGTAAGGATGCATGGTGAAAAATAAATTAGTGTTGCCGGTGATGATGGCTTGCGCATCCGGCACGCTGCCCGCGCTTGCGCATGCAGCCTCAAGCTCCGTGGTTATCGCTAATTACCGTTTTCCCGACTCGCTTTATGCACTGCTGGAGCAGGGGATCAAAATTCCCGTCTATCTGGTGAATACGCGTCCACACTCAGCACAACAAGGGAACCACGAAGGCACGGCGAGCGAATATGTTCGTATCGGTGACGTGACGCTCTTTGCAAAAGATCTGAAGCTGGGGCTGAGGGACGTTCAGGTCCAGGAGTCTGATAACGGCATTCGTCTGTCAAAAGAGATGAGAACGTTATTGCAGAGCATTAACGACAAGCAGTTTGATGACCAGATGCGCATTCCGGTAAGTACGGGGTCCGCGTTCGAGCTGGATCAGAAAAAAATGCGCCTGTTGCTGAATCTGTCGCAGAGCGACTACGGGGTAAATATCCGCCCGCGTGAGGTGGACATTGATGCGCCCGAGTCTGACGATCTGAGCGGCACATTCTCCTACAACCTCGGGGCGTATCACACCGAGAGCGGCTACGGTGACAGCTGGTCGTCGGGCTATCTGAACGCAAGAAACTGGATCTCAATGGGCGTTGATCATGTGCTGATCGACGGCTCTGGCTACGTCAACGAGAGCAGCAGCGATACCCAGATGAACGCGGTTATGTGGGAGCGCGACTATCAGGGGATGCGCTACGCCGCGGGCATGCTGAACGGCTGGGCGATGCAGTCTCTGGCGAGCGTCAGTGGGATTTCCGGCGGTGAAGTCTACGGTGTGTCCATGGGCAACCAGGCCAACTCACGTAAGCGCGATAACACGCTCTCGCTGACGCCGGTGGTGGTCTATTTCCCCACGGCGGGCGAGGCCCGTATTCGTCGGGACGGGCAGCTTATCGGGATTCAGCGCTTTGACGTCGGCAACCATGAAATTGACACCAGCAGCCTGCCCTACGGGATCTACAGCATCGAAGTTGAGGTGGTGAGCGGAAGCCGCACCGTGTCGCGTAGCATGTACACCGTGAATAAGCCGTTCTCCAGCAACGTGTCGGAAACGCTGCGCTGGCAGATGTGGGGCGGGATGTATAGCCGCGATAAATCCGTCGTCAATTATAAAAAATACGCGAAACACAAAAACGAGCAGGACAACACCTACTACTACGATTACGACACCAAACATAAAGACACCATGTCGCTGGTGGGGGCCTCGTTCAGCAAGCGCAGCGGGATGGTCGACTGGAACGCCTCCACCTACATGATGCGGGAACACATCGTCAGCGAGCTGTGGGCCTCCCTGAACCTGACGGGCTATTTCTCGGTGAATACCCAGACCATGGCCGCCTCCGACGGAACGTACCGCGCCAACTACGGCGCGAATCTCAGCCTGCCGTGGCAGATCGGTTCGGTCTGGTACTCCCATGAACAGCTCTCCAGCGGCAAGTTCCTCGATATCTATGAGAGCAAGGGCAACACCTGGGGCGCCTCCTTTAGCCTGCCGTCGTTCGGCCTGCCCTCAGCGGGCAACCTGAGCCTGATGCGTCAGGAGGACGACCTCTATCGCTATAAACGCTATCAGCTGGACTACTCCCAGGGGTTATACGCCGGTCGCTACGGTACGGCGCGCCTGCGGGTGGGGATGTCGCGCAACAAATACGACGGGTATTACGAAGAGAAAGATCGTTACGTGATGCTCGATTTCGCCATACCGCTCGGCAATACCGTGTCGGTTGGCGTTTCCCACAATCGCGATACCGGCACGGCGCTGAACGTCAGCGCCAGCCGCCAGTTTGAAGGCGATTACCTGAAATCGGCCACAGCCAACGTCTCGAAAGCCTTTAACAGCCGCCAGGATCGCAGCGTAAGCGGCGGCGGCAGCGTGAACTTCGACACGCCGTGGAACAGCAACATCCTCAGCGTCCAGAGCGGCATGAGTAAAGGCTGGAACTCCACGCTGACCAGTGACGGCAGCGTGGGCTGGTCCAAAGAGGCCATCGCCGCCGGGAAAGGCACCGAAAGCGCAGGGGTGATTGTCAGTACCGGTCTCAAATCTGATGAAGCGCTGACCCTGAAGCTTAACGGCCGGGCAGAACGCATCAAAGGGGATAAAACCTGGCTGTCGCTGCCGGCATACCAGGCTTATGACCTGGAAGTGATGAACAGTGAAACCGGTACGGAAAGCTATGAGATTGGCGCGAATGCGCGTCGCCATATCACGGTTTATCCGGGCAATACCGTGGTGATGAAGCCGCAGGTGAAGAAAATCGTCACCCTGTTTGGCCGCCTTGTGGATGCAAACGGCAATCCGATTGGCGCCACGCAGATCAAAAACCACGTTGGGCTGACCCGGACGGAGAACGACGGACGCTTCGTGATCGACGTTGATAAGAACAACCCTGTCCTGAGTATCGCCACGCCGGACGACAGCGTCTGCGAAGTGCGCCTGGACATTGAGTCTAACCGCGGTGCGCTGTGGCTCGGGGACATCTCCTGCGACAAAGGCGATTTCGTCTGGCAGGAAGCAAAAGGAACGCAGGAACGTGACGATGAAAAAGATATTCGCTCTTAATTTGCTGCTGATGAGCGCGGTGGCCCATGCGCAGGAGCTGCCCTATTTCGCCATTAATAATCCGGACAATAACGGTACGGGAAACAGCGCGGGGCTGTTTAGTCTGAACAGCACCTCGACCGCGTTTTTACACGGTTCGCGTGAGTGGCCGACGCTGAGCGCGAAAACGAATAACGGTATCGCCACTTACATCCCGGACAACAGCTACAGCGGTCCGGCAGGCAGCGCGCTGACCATCGACTTTTCGGTGACCGGTTCCAGCGCCTCTCCGTTCTTTAAAGGGACGGCGTGTTCCTCGTCCTGCGGCAACACGGGGTACACCCCGACGACCCGCTATACCGATACGTCGATGGTGGTCAAGCCGCCGGTGATGGAGCCCGGCACGTCATACGGGCGCTGGGTCCTGGGCGATCCGTTCTTTAACTATCTGCTCAACGCCGCGCCAGGGGATGAAGTGACCATCACCTCCACGCCGCAAATCAGCTCCATCAACAAAGTGACCACCACCAATACGCTTCACAAGGTGGGCACGCTGACCATGACCAACTCCAGGGCGCTCAACCTGGGGATTGACCCGATCAGCGGTGAGGTGACGATAGTCGATGGATCAACGGGGGCCACCTGCACCAAATACACCCGCAACACGATCTCTGGCGTGCTGTGCGACCTGCTTGAATACACGTTTGTTGGGGAAGATATCTCCGGTTACAACGGGGGGCTGGCGCTCACCTCTTCCCGCGTCAACAGCGTGCTGCAATCGCACATGAACGGCGGCACCGGGCTTGCCGCCGAGCTGACCTTCGATGAAAACACCTGGTACAGTATCTCCGGCGGTATCCTGAGTGATACGCGTGTCCTGGCAAACACCTTCCTCGCGGCGCCGCAGAAAAACGGCGGCAAAGCGTACCTTAAAATATTTTTGCCGAAAGCGTTAATTCTGAGCGTGGCGCAGGCGGGGGACGGCAGCAGCATTGGCAATATCGTCAGCCTGTGCCTGACGCCCGGCAACAGCTCGCTGGCGGCGGATTTCTGCTTCCAGCCGGGGGGCGGCCTGGTGATTAACCCTATTCAGCCGGGGCTGGAGATTACGCCCGACAACCCGGATTATGCCCTCGATCCTGACGGTCTGGGCGGCTCAGGGAAAGGCGCCATCGGCGAAACGCCCATTGAGATCCCCTACACCATCACCTACAGCGGGGCGCAAAAAGATGCGGCGATTGCGGTCACGGTAAAAGTCACCGGGCCTACTCAAAGCCTGAATGGGGTGGACTACTGCGCCTTCAGCGGCAACGGCTTTACGGTTCCCATTCCGGGCAACGTGCTGGTGGGGAAAAGCCAGACGCGCATGGCGCATAACTGTAAAGGCGAAGTACTGTCGATCCCGGCGCCAGCCACCCATGCGGAAGAGTGGGACAAAATGAGTTCCGGCGTGACCGATATGTGGCTCTGGAAAACACCGCTGATCCTCCAGTTCGTTATGGATAATCCGGTATCGAAAACCACCTATGACGGAAATAGCTGGTTTGGTGAAGTGACCGCGCAGGGAAGAATAGATGTTAGCGCATCCTGGAATTAATCAATCATGACTGGAAAATTCCTGGCTATTTTTGCAATAAATTGCTTCATTTCCACAGGGGCAAATGCTTTAATTATCGAAAGTCTGAATATTGATTTTCTTCCCGAAAGAGAAGTTGTTTTTCAGCCGATAAAAAACGATACCAGCGAACGTCAGAATTATACCGTTTCGCTTATTCAGGTAGACGTTCCTAAAGAGAAGGGAAAAGAAACCGAAATAAAAGACGGCGAAGTCATGTATTCGCCTAAGCAATTAACGCTGGGGAGCGGTGAGCGCGCGGGTTTTAAATTTTACTATACCGGCCCGCATGACAACAAAGAGCGATACTATCGCGTAAAATTCACCGAGACGCCGCTCCAGGCAAAGGTCATCACGCGCAAAGGCCAGCGCATCCAGTCGGATGTGGTGGTCTCGCTTGAGGCTATTTTGATTGTCCGTCCATGGACACGACATTTTGATTATGCGTTTAGCAACGGGGTGGTGAGTAATACCGGGAATACCTATTTTAAATATGTTTCCTCGGTCGGGTGCAGTACGCAATACAATAATTCAAAATATATTCCTCCGGGGCAACGGCTGGAAATAGATCATGCCGGGCAGGCTGCAAGGCGAATGATTATTTATGGCAATAAAATCATTCCGCTGACCACCTGCCCGTAGCAACCGCTTTCCTTCATAAAAGGAAATTAGCCTTTAGCATCATGCTAAAGATCCATCACTACAGGAGATAAAAATGAAAGCGATTTCATTCGTAGAAGCGAAAGACATTATTGGCGGCGCGTTAAACCCGTTCGCTGGTCTGGTTAAAGGTGCACAGCTGGGTTACGACACTGGCGCCAGCATCATGGGCATGGTTGGCGGTGTGGTTGGCGGAGTTCTGGGTGGCGCAATGGGCTTCCTGGGCGCGCTGGTTGGTAGCTACAACTAATTCACGTTTACAGGAAAAGTATCATGCAAGTTATCGATTTCAAAAAAGCACAGGCCATCATCGGTGGTTGGGATCCGTTTGCTGCCGCTATTCAGGGCGCAAGCGCGGGCTATAACGCGGGCAGCCAGATGTTAGGCGCGCTGGGCGGCACCATCGGCGGCGTATTCGGCCTGGTGGGCGGCTTCATCGGCGGTTTCTTCAGCGCCTAAGCGAGAAGCACGTTGTACGCATGGCCCGCATTGCCGGGCCATTTTTTTATTTCAGCCACGGATCACTATGTTTTTGCTCTTTCAGTATAAAAAACAGGGAAAGACCCCTGTTATTCGCCAGCATGAATTTACCGAATGTGGACTGGCCTGCCTGGCGATGGTGTTGGGGCACTATGACCACCATGTCTCCGTCAGCCAGCTGCGCCGGGAGATTTCCGTTTCCGCCGATGCGGGAACCTCAATGGCGGAATTGTTGACCCTTGCCAGCGATAAAAATATGTCTGGCCGGGTGCTTAAAGGCGAAATCACTGAAATAGAAACGTCTGAGCTGCCGCTCATCGCCTTCTGGCGCGGCAACCATTTCGTGGTCATCGTGAAGATCGACAGCCGCAGCGTGACCGTTCACGACCCGGCCAGCGGCGTGCGTCGTTACCGCCTGAAAGAGGCAGAAAAACTGTTTTCCGGCTATGTGCTTGAGCTTAAGCCCACGCCGTGTTTCGAAAAGAAATCCCCGGATGAAAAGCTCACGCTTGGCCGGTTAGCCAATAAATCTCCGAGCCTGTTCCAGCGCCAGCTGCTGCTGTTTGTGCTCTGTATTTTTACTCTCATCACCATGCTGGCGAGCCCCACCTACGTGCAGCTGATTATGGATGAGGCCATTTCCCGCAGCGACAGCGATCTGGTGATCCTGCTCACCGCGATCTTCGCTATCGTCTTTATCTTTGAAGTCATCGGTAAATTCCTCAAGCAGCTGCTTGAGATCCTGATGCGTAACATTGCCTATGACGATTTAAGCCAGTCCGTGCGCCACTACATGCTGCGCACCCAGACCAGCTGGTTCCGCTCGCGCCCGCCGGGCATCGTGCTGGCTATTGAAAAATCGCTCCACGCCTGCGCGGAGTTCATCAGCAATGGTTACGTGCAAATTCTCTTTTCCAGCCTGATCGCCGTCACCAGCCTGCTGTTTATGCTGCTGTATAACGTCAAAATTGCGCTGCTGACGATGCTGCTGATGGGCGTGTTTTTCCTGATCCGCTTTTCGCTGATCGGCCCCTATCAACGCGCGGTGGATGACTCCATCGAGCGTACCGCCCAGTATGAATCTCTGCTGGTAGAGACACAGAAAGGGATCATTACGCTCAAGGCGAACAATATGGAGCAGGCCCGGGACGCGGTGATGGACAAATCCCAGCGCGAACACATCGCCGGGCTGATGCGTAAAGAGCGGCTGCTGGCCCGCTTTGACGTGGCTTCGCTGCTGGTGATCAATGCCGAGCAGCTGCTGGTGGTCTGCTTTGGCGCGTGGCTGATCCTGGAAGGGCAGATGAGTATCGGGATGCTGTACGCCTATATCAGCTATAAGCGCTATTTTTCCGATGCCATGGTGCAGGTGGCGCAGAAGCTGCTGGACAAAAATGCCCTTAAGGGGCCGCTGGATCGCGTGGGCGACCTGCTGTTTGCCCCCTCTGAAACCAGCCAGTTTGGGAAGCGGATTGTCACCTCGCCGGTCTGTCTGCAATTTGAGGATGTCTCATTTGCTTATCCAGGCCGGGAGGCCACGCTACAGCATATCAACATGACCCTGAAGCAGGGCGAAGAGGCGGTGATCGTTGGCCAGAGCGGGTCGGGAAAAACCACGCTGCTGCGTCTGATCTCCGGCATGTTGCTGTCATCGTCTGGCACGCTGCGGATCAATAAGATCCCCATTGAAGAGTGCGATCTTTCCTCGCTGCGCCAGCACATCCGCATTGTTCATGCAGACGATATTCTCTTCACCGGCTCGATTCTGGACAACATCGCCTGCTTTGACAGCGCGCCGGATAAAGAGCAGGTCATCGCCGCGTGTCGGCTGGCGGAAGTGGACCACGTCGTCGCCCGTCTGCCGCACGGTTACGAAACGGAGATGCTGCCGGGGAACACCTTTTTCTCGGCCGGGGAGATGCAGCGTCTGGTCCTGGCGCGCGCCCTGTACAGCCAGCCTAAGCTACTGCTCTGCGACGAAGTGACGGCGAACCTGGATAAGACCACCGCGCAAAAGGTGCTGGCGAACCTGCGTAGCCTGGGGATTGGCCTGGTATTTGTTACCCACTCGCCGGACGTGGTGGGCTGTCAGGGGCGTCTCTATACCATGGAAAACGGCACCCTGCGGGAGAGTGAGCAATGATGTTTCTGCCGCGTCTCTATGCCCGACTCTGCGCGCGCCAGGCCGGACGCACCTTAATGGCAAACCGGATTGCGCAAAACTACAGCCAGTTTATGCCCTGCCCGGAGGCCGATGTGCCGGCTGATTTTCTGCATCAGAACGCCCATGAGCTGAGCGGGTTTAACTTCGTGGAACAGATTTTCCCGCCCGCGCTGTGGGCGCGCAACGTTCGCTTCAATCTGCATGCGTACGTGGCGCAGTGGACGCAGGATCAGGGGTTTTACAGTTCGCCTCGCACCCTGCTTCTGGGCATGCGCTGGGCGGGCTTTGGCCTGATTATGGATGCGCTGCTCGCCACCGCGCCAGATGATGTGCGCTTTCAGTTTATTACCCGTCACCCAGCGCTGCACAAGCTGATGGCCGCACACGACGGACGGCGCGTCGGCTCGTTTTTCGCCCCTCAGCGCCTGGTGACGGTGCTGCTGATGGATGAACGCCTGCCGGATGCGCCACTGTTCCCAATTCAGGCAGGCGATCGCAAGGCGTGGTTAACGGACGTCTCCACGCGGTTTTTATCGCGTTATGGCTACAGCGTCCGAACGCTGCTGCCGGTCTGTTCGCTGCACGCGGTAGAGTTTGGGCTGGAGAGCCAGGCGTATGCGCCAGAGGATTACCGTCTGGCCGCCGCCGACACGCTGAACGCGCTGCGCAAAACCCCCACGCTCTGGAGTGGATGGGACGATCTTTCAGTGATTTATCATGGATGACATATCGTGAAATTAAAAAACCGAAGCCGACAGCGTCGGGCGCTAATCCCGCACCACTTCACAAAAAGCTATCAAATCAACGCGCCGCGGCTGAAAACCGTGCTGACGCTGTTCATCGCCTTTTTTCTCTGCCTGCTGGTCTTTGCGATTGCTTTCAACTTTTCGGAAACCACGCTGGCACGCGGGGTGCTGATCCCGGCGCAGGGCGATGTGGAGGTGCGCGCCAGAGAGTCCGGAACCCTTGTTGATTTTGCCGTCCGGCCCGGCCAGTACGTGAAGGAAAACGATCCGCTGTTCACCGTGTCGCAGGACTATGGCGGCAAGCAGGGCTCGGTGGTGCAGTTTGACCGCCAGCAGATGGAAGCGGAGAAAAAGCGCAGCGAGCAGCGCATCCAGGCCATTGAGGACTCGATTGCGTCGTATCGCAAAAATCTGGCACAGCAGCTGGCTCTCACTGACAAGCAGATCGCCGTTTCCCGCGATAAGGTGAAGAAGCTGCGCGCGCTGCTTAAAAACAGTACCGATACCTACGAGGCGTGGAAATCCGTCTCCGGGAAGGGCTATGTCTCCAAAGTGGATCTCGATAAAAGCCATAACGATGTGCTCAACGCCCAGCTCAACCTGACGCTGGAGGAGAGCACTATTCTTGAGCTTGAGGCGCGAAAAACCAGCCTGACCGACAGCACCCAGTCGCAAATTGATTCGCTGAGCGAAGAGCAGCTGTACGTGAAAAACCGCATCAGCGAAATCGATCGCAACCTGTCCAGCCGGGGGAGTTCCACCATGGCGATGCTGGCCCCTTCAGATGGCTACGTGGTGGCGATTAACTTCCCGCCAGGCCGGGCCATTACGCAAAACAGCGAGGTGGTGGTGGTGATCCGTAAAAATACCGCGGCGACGATGGAGGGGTACCTGTATGTTCCGGCAACGGGGGTGGGGCGCGTGGCGAAAGGCGATAAGGTCAAGCTGCGCTTCGACTCCTGGCCCGTGGACAAATACGGTTCCGTGGAGGCGACGCTGTCCGATTTCTATGAGGTAAACATTGATGCCCATTCGGCGCTGATCCCGCTCCAGGAAGGGCAGAACTACTACCTGGCTAAAGTGCGCGTCCCCTCCTGGTTTACCGACCCGGACAAGAAAAAGCGCATGCTGATGGGCGGGATGACGGTGAACGCCGATATCGTTATCGATCGTAAACCGCTTATCAATCTGCTGATTGCGCCGCTGGAAAGGGTGCGCAAGCGGTTTATCGATTGACCCGATTTCATCGATCATCGCCCTTTAGCCCACATTCTTAACGGCACCCTGGGGCTATTCTCCTTCTCATACCAACCGGAGGATAGCCCATGAACATTACGCAAATTCGCAATGCCACCCAGCTGATCACTTACGCAGGAAAACGCTTTTTAATCGACCCAATGCTGGCGCCAAAAGGCGCTTATCCGGGTTTTCCCGGCACCGCGCGGGCCGATATTCGCAACCCGATGGTCGAGCTTCCCGTTGACGTTCAAACGCTGCTGGATACCGATGCGGTGATCGTCACCCATACCCATGACGATCACTGGGATCAGTATGCCGTTGAGCTGATCGCCAAACACAAGCCGATCTACGTGCAAAATGATAGCGATGCCGCGCTGCTGCGCGGACAGGGCTTTCACAACCTGACGGTCATGACCGACGAAACGACGTTCGGCGATATCCGGATTGTGAAAACTTATGGCGGCCAGCACGGCACTGACCGCGCTTACGCCGTGCCGGAGCTGGCAGAGCGTCTGGGTGAAGCCTGCGGCGTGGTCTTCCGTCATCCCGATGAGAAGACGCTTTATATCGCAGGGGATACCATCTGGCGCGACGCGGTTGCGGCCGATCTGCAAAAGCATCAGCCGGACGTTGTCGTGCTCAACGCTGGTTACGCCCACGTCATCGGGTTTGGGCCAATTATCATGGGAGAAGAAGATCTGCTTAACGTGCATTTCCTGCTGCCGCAGGCGAAAATCGTGGCGACCCATATGGAAGCTATCAACCACTGCCTGCTGACCCGCCGCGCGCTGCGCGAGTATGTTGACGCCAACGAGATAAGTGACGCGGTGAGCATTCCTCAGGACGGCGAAACCGTTATATTCTGAGTGTTAAAGGGGAAAGGAGAGACAGATGCCGCTTGTTAACGTTGCTATTGTCGCGGTGGACGGGTTTAGCCCGTTCCACTACTCCGTCCCCTGCATTCTGTTTGGCGATACGGTATCCGGGGAAAAGCGCTTTAACGTCACGATCTGCGCTGAAAAACCGGGATTCCTGACCTCGAAAGACGGTTTTGCCCTGCATGCGACGCAGGATTTTTCCGCGATCGCATCGGCTGAAATTGTGGTTGTACCCTACTGGCAGCACGTACTGGAGCGCCCGCCTCAGACGCTGCTCGACAGCCTGGTTCAGGCCAGAGACAACGGGGCGGAAATTGTTGGGCTGTGTCTGGGATCGTTTGTGCTGGGCTATGCCGGCATACTCAGCGGCAAACGGGCCGCCACCCACTGGGAGTTTGAACACCAGTTTCAGACGCTGTTTCCGGACGTTCGACTGGACATCAACGCGCTCTACGTGGACGACGGCAATGTGATCACCTCGGCAGGTACCGCCGCCGCGCTCGACTGCTGTTTGTATATCATCCGCCAGCGCTTTGGCAGCGTCGTCGCCAATCAGATTGCCCGCCGGATGATCGTTCCGCCGCACCGCGAGGGCGGGCAGGCGCAGTTTATTGCGCAGCCTGTGCCGAAAGATACCCGCGACGGGCGGATTAACTGTCTCATAGACTACCTTCAGCAGCACATTTCCGAGCCGCATAACCTGGATTCGCTGGCGGACGTGGTGTCGATGAGCCGACGCACGCTGACCCGCCATTTTATCAAGGCGACGGGCATGAGCGTTGCCGACTGGCTTACCGCCGAGCGCCTGCGGCGCAGCCAGATCCTGCTGGAGTCCGGCAGTCTGCCAATCGAAAGCGTCGCTGAGCAGGTGGGGTTTTTATCAGCGGTGACGTATCGGCAGCAGTTTAAGGCGCGCTTTGGCGTCAGTCCGGCGGAGTGGCGTAAGACGTTTCGCGTTAAGCCGTTTGCAGCGAAAAATAATGCTGGCGAGATGGAATAAAAAGACGTGGGCGACTTCTTTGCCTTTAAAGCGGGCGGTAATGGGTATGCATCAGACGGGTTACAAGCACTTCTCTTCCGGTTAAGATAATCCACGTTACTTTCCAGAAGAAAAGGTAGTGGCATGAACAATATTGAAACGCAGTTACTTGAATCAGGTTTCACCGTAAAGGAATTAGCGTATCTGAACCGAAACGTTAGCCGTTATGGTTCATCCCTGCTCGAGGTGGTGCTTGAGTTGGGCAAGCGTTTCATCATGGTACTGTGTATTACTGCGGCTGTGGCTCTGATTTTCCTGGCGCTTCTTTTTTTCGCTGAACATTACAATATTGTTTCCGGCGGTATTTCTCTTTTCATCGTATTGATTATTGCCTGGTTTTTTCAACCCCCAATCATTGCTTACAAAGCCTGGCGCTTCAGAAAGAAATACATTAGTTCTGGCCAGACGCATTAGAAATTAAATCAAACGAGACTTTTGCAGAGACACCCCAGCCGACAATTTTCATAGTGAGCGCTGCGCGATTCATTCCGTCGACTTTGCGGTAGAAATCCAGCGGGAGATAACGAAACAGACGCCATGATTCGGGTTTCCGGATGGCGCCAAATACCGTATAGACGCTTGCTGCCAGGCTTACGCTATTGAATACCCCAAGTGCTGATTCACGTTTAAATCCCATAAACTGAGCGATATCCATGACGCCATCTGCCAGCATACCTTCGGAGTTTGGTTGATGTTGAAGCGTTCTGTTAATTTCTTTTGAAATGGCATTTGCACCATCCATAACCAGAATCGCTCCTGCAAGCGCACCCACTGGATTCATTGTCATCATTGCACCAACACCTGCAACAATCTGTAACCCTGAAAGCACAACCTTAATCGATGAGATAACGTAACCGACGACTTTGTTATTTTCTTTAACCAGTTCAATCTGAGCAAAAAGCTGAGCTGTACGGGAGCGAAGCATTCTGCTTTGCTCAAGAAGACTTTCGTTCTCAGCCCGGATGTTTTTCAGGCATTCCATGCACTCCTCATCACTTCTGGCTGCCCGGGTAGCACTAAATTGTTGCATCACAAACTGCCGAATATCATCCATAAATTTAATCCGTGCGAGTCCGTCGCTGAGATGTTGCCCTCCGACAATATTCGCAGTATTGATGAGCTTGCGGGCTTCAAGATTTATCATTGTTTCAGCCCATGCGCGGGCGTTCTGACCAGGGAAAAGTACAATATCCATTTTAATTTTCTCATCTGATAACCAACGTTTACAGATTATCCTGGCATCAGAAACTGGCAACAATAAATTTGATAATCTGTCGCGAGCACAGAATTCGCCGAAGGTATATACCGATGGAAATCATCTTCGTCGTTGATGGCGACCTTGAAAGTGGTGACTGCATAAAAGAAATGCATTACCCCAGCCGCTCCATCCGCGTCTCCCCCTCCACCATCGACAGCTGATACAGCGAAAACGATCGGTGCTTCTCAATCAACTGCGCCAGCTCCGGCGAGTGGCTGGTGAGCCAGATCTGCGAGTAGCGGCTGGCCTCGGCAATGAGGCTTGCCAGAGCGGGCAGCATCTGCGGATGCAGGCTGTTTTCCGGTTCGTTGAGGGCGATAAATGCGGGAGGGCGCGGGCTTAGCAGCGCCACCGCCAGGCACAAAAAACGCAGCGTGCCGTCGGAGAACTCTGCCGGTTCCAGCGGTCTGCTTAGCCCCTCGCGCTGCATCATCATGCGGAAGCGCCCGCCGGGGTTGTCGCTGTAAAACACGCAGCCGGGGAAGGCCTGGTCGAGAATGCGCATCAGCAGCAGCTCGTCGCCAATTTCGACAATGGTCTGAAACGCGGCGGCCAGGTTCGCGCCGTCGCTGGCCAGCACCGGGGAACGAAAACCCACCTGCGGCGCACGGATCGCCGAGCCGGATGAGACGGAAAACTCATGATAAAATCGCCAGTTACGCAGGGACTCGCGCATCTGCGACACTTCGGGATAGAGGTGCGGTTCGCCGAGCTGCCCGAACACCGACTCGTTCTCATACAGCGTACCGCTGTGGGTCACTTTTTCGTGATGCACGTTGTTCAGGAAAACCGCCTGATTCTTACGCTTCATCAGCTGTGACGACGGACGACGGTGCTGGCCGCTCAGCCAGATAGATTCCTCTTTGATCACCGGATCGAGCTGAAACTGTGAGGGATAGGGCAGCTTTTCCACGAACCCGACCTGAAGCTCATATTCATAGGTTTCCGTTTCCACCGCCAGGTTCATGCGCCGCAGCTGGTCGCTGCGGGTTTTGCCCGCCCAGAACACTTTCAAAATCCCCCCCTCGTTTGCCAGCGCCTGGGAGAATTGCCCCTGCGCCGCGCTGTGCATCAGGTAAATCGCTTTATAAATATTGGATTTTCCGGTGCCGTTGGGGCCGAACACGATGTTGAGCTGTTCCAGCTCAAGCGACATATCGCGAATTGAGCGGTAGTTCTGAATATGCAGATTTTTGATCATCGGGGTACTCCGCTGTGCATGCTTAACCTGTACAGAATTACAGTATTTTACGCTGAGCGCAAAAAAAAGACGACAGTGAGGGTGTCGTCTAAACGGGGTACAGCTTTGGGCCTCTGTGGGTCAATGGGCCTTCGCTTCTTTCTTATCAGGTAACGGCCAGACGCAGACCCAAATCATCAGGATAGGGATCAAAGTAGTTTTGCGTCATCAGATAGCGGTCAGGGTATTCAGCCAGATAATGCTTAAGCAACGTCAGCGGCGCGAGGATCGGCAGCAGTCCGTCCCGGTAATGCAGGATCACATCACGCAGTTCTCCGCGCTGGCGGCTGTTCAGCTGGTTACGGAAATAGCCCTGAATGTGCATCAGCACGTTAGTATGATTCTTCCGCGAAGCGGGTTTTTTCAGGATATTCATCAGTTTGTCGCGATAGGCCACGAAAAACGCGTCCAGATCGTCCCACTCATGCAGTGATGCCACAAACGGACCAATTTCACGGTAGCCTGCCTGATGGTGCGCCAGAAGCTGAAGCTTATAGCGGCTGTGAAAGTCCAGCAGGGCACGGCGCGTCAGGCCATTTTTACGCATTACGTTCAGTTCATGGAGAGCAAAAACGCGCTCAACAAAGTTTTCCCGCAGTACCGGATCGTGCAGGCGACCGTCTTCTTCGACGGGCAGCCAGGGGAAAGTTTCAAGGAGGGCGGCGGTGAACAGCCCGACACCCTCCTTGCGGCCCCGGTTGCCGTTTTCGTCGTACAGCCGCACGCGCTCCATGCCGCAGCTAGGGGATTTTGCACAGACGATAAACCCTGACAGATCGCCGATTTTCGGCAGATAATCTGCCGTAAATGCGGCCATCTTCTGCGTGACGTCATCGTGCGGCGCTTTGCTGAACCGCATTTCTGTCTCGCCGCCAGTGGTCATCACCAGGCGCAGCGCCGGACGAGGCGTGGGCAGGCCGATAGCCATTTCAGGGCATACCGGGCGGAAAGCGACCCACTGCGCCAGCTCATCCATCACAAAGCCCATACGCTTATGTCCGCCGTCAAAGCGAACGGCGGAACCGGTCAAACATCCGCTAATACCCAGCACAGGTTTTGTTGTCATGATGTGCACCTCCCGATCTCATATCTAAAAGTTACACAACAATGCGTATTTGTCCAAGTATTGACGGGATTATTTTTTAATCGTCTTTAAAATCAAGGGCAATCAGCTGCCCTTGTAGGTTGAGTAACCGTACTGGCTGAGCAGAAGCGGGATGTGCAGTTTTTCATTGGTGCGGGTGACGGTGAACAGCACCGGCACTTCCGGGAAGAAGGAGTCCAGCTTTTTGCCGTGGAAGTAATCTGCGGTTTTGAAGGTCACTTTATACACGCCTGGCGCCATATCCTGATCCTGCGGATAGAGCGATTTGATGCGCCCGTCGTGGTCAGTTTTACCGCTGGCAATCGGGGTCCACTTGTCCTGCTCCTGCTTTTCCAGCGTGACGGCCACATCCGCTGGCGGCATACCGGTTTGCTGGTCCAGAACGTGGACGCTCAGGGTACCTGCCGGGGCGCTGAACGCGGCAGGGGCGAAAGCCATTGTAGCCAGCATCATCAGAGGGAGTGTCTTTTTCATCGTGTTTTCCTGTTGAGTTGTCGGTGACAGGAAAACGTTAGCACTCGCTGCGCGAAAAAATATTCAACTTTTCGTGAAGTTTGCCACAGCAGAAAATAATCAGAGGATAATTACCTCAAGGGAAACCTGCTGCTGCCACTGCGCAACCTGCTTTTTCCGCGCGGCGGTAAGTTTACCGCTGGTAACCAGCAGCCATTTGCGATCCGGGAAAATTTCCGGGGCCAGCGCGGCAGGGGGAACCGGCAGTATGTCGATGCGGTGGCCCTGGCCGGTGCGCGTCAGGGCTTCAAGCCAGATCTCACACGGGTCGTTCAGATGCCAGCCGCTGATGAGGATGTTATCGCCCGGCGCTTTTTTATCGCCCTCAAGGCAAAACGAGGTATAGGCGATGAGGATGCCGTCGAGGATTTCACGCAGCGTCATGGCGGCGGCGACGTTGGCCGATATCTGGCTGCGCAACGGACGCAGCACGTTAGTGACCAGCTCTGGCCTTGGGTATTCGCGTCCGGCGTCGTAAATCATCTGACGCAGGGATTCAATTTTCCCCTCCTGCAACTTTTGCAGCATGGCCTGTTGCAGGGTTTGCCAGTTATTGGCGCGGCGCGGCACAGGGCGTTCCAGCAGTGATTTTACCTGGCCGATGGGTACGCCTTTTTTAACCCAGTCGAGGATTTTCAGCGCCTGCTGAACGTCCTCATCGCTGTACAGGCGGTGACCGCCGTCCGTACGCTCGGGTTTGAGTAATCCATAGCGTCGCTGCCACGCCCGAAGCGTGGTGGCGGTGATGCCGCTGAGTCTGGCGAATTCGCCGATGGAGTAAGCCATGTCTGCATCCGAAGAGAAGGAGTAGTCTCAATATACTACGAATATTCCCCGACGGGATGAAGCGCCGCACGGGTGCGCTACACTTAACGTCCAACCGCGTAAATGAAAGGAGTTCTCATGAGGCTATGGCCTGTCGTTACCGGTGTCGCCATTGCGCTGACGCTGGTTGCCTGTAAATCTCCCACGCCGCCGAAAGGCGTGCAGCCCATTACCGGCTTTGATGCCAGCCGCTATCTTGGCAAATGGTATGAAGTCGCCCGACTGGAAAATCGCTTCGAGCGCGGTCTGGAACAGGTGACCGCGACGTACGGCAAGCGCAGCGATGGCGGTATCAGCGTACTGAATCGTGGCTATGATCCGGTGAAGAACAAGTGGAATGAGAGCGAAGGAAAGGCGTACTTTACCGGCGAACCGACTACGGCTGCGCTGAAGGTATCGTTCTTCGGCCCGTTCTACGGCGGCTATAACGTGATCAAGCTGGACGATAAGTACCAGTACGCGCTGGTCAGCGGCCCGAACCGCGACTACCTGTGGATTTTATCGCGCACCCCGACCATTCCGGAGGCGGTAAAACAGGACTACCTGAATACCGCACGCGATCTGGGATTCCGGGTCGATCAGCTGGTGTGGGTTAAACACTGACCTACTGATACGAAAACGTAATGCTCGCCAGGGCGTTAGCCGAGCCGGGGACCAGCTCTCCGGTTCGGATGTACTGCGCCTGGAACGGCAGCGATAGCGTTTGTGCTGCGCTGGTGGTCTGGATGAAAAACTGTCCCGTCGTGCCTGCGGCCGAGCTGTCTGGCCCCATCATCAGCGGCCCGGTACCGTTATAGAAAAACTGCACGCCAATGCCGGAGGCCGTGGAGTCCCCGGTCAGCGTCACGACCGACGAGGTATTTGACGGCGTGGTCTGATCGGTCATTACTGCGTTAACCGCCACGTTCTCATCGCAGGTCAGGCTGACGTTAAACGCCTCCGATGGCGAGGTGCTGCCTACGCTGGGTAGCGTGTGAACATCAATGGTGCCCAGGTCGACGTTGGCGCTTTTCGTGCCTACCGTGCAGCCGCTTGCCGTCACCGTGATGGTGGTCGGGTTGATGATCACCTGCGCAGTTTTCACTTCGTTGTTATAGGCCGTCAGGATCGCCGCGTTAATGGTGGGGGTCTGGTATACGCCGGATTTCAGCGGAACGCCGGTCTTGATAAACGTCACTTTTGCCGACCAGCCCAGTGTGGAGGCGTAACCGTTAGTCCCGTCGGCCGGATAACTCTGCGTAATGCCCGTCTGCATCGGGACATAGGTGGTGCCATTATAATCTTTAAGCCCAAGAATGAAGCCGATGCCGGGCACGCCCGTTTCAAATACCATGTAATTTGCACCATCAAGAATAACCGTGATGCCGGTGGCCGTTACGCTGCTGCTCGGCTCCAGCGTCCCTTTGGAGCAGGTAAAAACCAGGCCGCACCAGAACACTTCCGAGACGCTCGCAGTGGCGCTCCATTCAGAGCCGATCGTATTTCCGGGCACGATGGAGTCTGCCGGGCCGGACCATGACATGGGTGTTGGCGAAAGGGTGATATCCGATGTCCAGGAGAGGGCAAGCGCCTGAGAGGTCATGAAAAACAGGCCTAAAAACAGTAAACGCATTATTGATACTCCGTCGTCCAGGTCGCCACTGCCGAAACGTCTCCGGCATTGACCGGCGCACCCGTGGCGGCCAGTCGCGCATAGAAGGTCATTTTTACGCTGTCATCCCCCGCCGCGCCGTAAGCAGTGGTTTGGGTGTCCAGCGGGATAAGTACGCTGTCTTTATCCAGAATCTGCACCGCCACGCCGGTCGCGCCGCCGTCAGCGACTTTCAGAAGCTGCGGGTTTTCGTCATCCGGCGTACCGCTGAAGCGGATTTTCACGCCAGCAAAGGTAGGGCCGCACGCTTCAAGGGTGAGCGTGAAGGGCGTTTTGATATTGCTGACTGCCCCCGCCTCGCTAAATTGCTTTACGCCGAGGGTGCCCAGCGGCACGTTTTGCTCCTTCGAATCTTCCGAGACAATACAGGTATTGCCGATCACGTTGCCGGTCACGGAAACCAGCACGTCATAGCCGTGTACGGGGACGGTGATGAACATCAGCAGGATCAGGGGGAGAAACCGGACGGTTACTGACATATGACCTCCTGGGAATACAGCCCGGTGCGGGCCTGATAATTTTTCGGGTTCAACGCATAGCGGATCGTGCAGCGCTGGGCGCTGTCGCGTCCCCATACGGCATGCAATGTTCCCTTCGCTGACAGGCCGGTCAGATACACGCTGCCGCCATCGCCGACGATACCGCTGGCGTTGTCATCCTCTGACGAGACCAGCGTGCCGAAGGGGAGCACGTCTTTAGCGTGATGCACGATAAACATCGCTTTTGCCCCCTGACGCGTGGTGAGGATGGCGCGAACCAGTGCCCCGTCGGTGGGGATTTTATTGGCGATGGCGTTCTCAAGTTCCACGTCATTGCCCACGGTGGTGACATCTAGCGCAACCTGATTAACGCGATACGGCGTGGCGTACGGGATCACCGCATAGCCCAGGCTGTCGGTTTTGATGCCCCTGTGGTTGAGCACGGCGACATGGCTGGCGCCCGGGGCTTTCACCAGGATATTGGTGTTCCCGAGCGGCTGGCTCAGCGTCAGGCCATCCTCATGCAGCACCGCGCCGCCGCTCATCCCGTAGCTGAGGTTGCGGGAGTCACCGGCGTAGCTGTAGCCCAGGTTATAGTCTCCCCACGCGCCCTCGTATTGCAGCGCGGCATCGCCGCCGTAGTGCTGCTGCGCGCTGTAGCGCTGGTTGACGCTATAGAAAAGATTCTCCTGTCCTGGCAGATAACCACTGACACCGGTACTCGCGGTGGTGCCAGCGGGATCCGCATGGGTAGCGGTAAAACGGAGACGGGTCGACAGCGCCGGGTTACCCAGCGGCACCGACAGGGACAACGCAAGGATATTGTCTTTCTTGTTGTCGTACAGGCTAGAGCTACGCTGGGCGCTGATGCCAAGCGACAGATTACGAAACGTTGCGTTCCACGCGAACTGCAAACTTTGCGTGGTTTTTGACGTATTCCAGTAGGTTTGTTGATCCCAGGACAGCGACAGCGCGCCGTATTCGCCCATCGGCTGCGACAACAGCAGCTGATTTTTTGCCTTACGCGACATATGCAGGTTGTAAACCGTGTCGTAGCGGGTGGTGACGGTGCCATCGTCTTCTACGGTCTGTTCTGGCGCTCCGCCCGCCATGCCTTTGTAAGTGGTATCGCTGAGGGTATAAAACCCTGCCGTTGAGTAACGCAGCGAGAAGAAATTGACCCGCGTACCGATATCGTTCAGCAGCTTGCTGTACCGCAGGCGCACCGAATCCCCGGTGTAGTGCTGATTATCAGCCAGCTGGCTGCGGGCATGGGTGAGGTCGAGGGAGTAGGCGCCAAAGCGGCCGAGATTCTGCCCGATACCGAAGGCCAGGCCGTTGTAGCGATCGGAAAACTGCGCCCCGCCATAAAACGTGAGACCGTATCGCCAGCCCAGGAACAGCTCGCCCTGCGCGAAGGAGGGCGAGATCTGATTGCCCGCAGGGCGGTATTTCCCGGCCCCCAGAGCATATTTGACCTGACCGTTACGCACCAGATTCGGCACGCTGGCAAAGGGCAGGGTGTATTGCGTCTGGCTGCCGTCGCTCTCCTGAATGGTGACCGCGAGATCGCCGCCGGAAGAGGTTGGATAGAGATCTTTCAGCACAAACGCCCCCGGCGGAACCGAGGTTTGATAGATAACGTTACCGTTCTGGCGAACCGTCACCGTGGCATTGCTGCGCGCGATGCCGCGCACTTCAGGCGCGTAACCGCTCAGGCTGGCGGGCAACATATTGTCATCGGTCTTCAGGGCAATCCCACGCAGGCCAACGGCGTCAAACACCTGCGATGAGGTGAACGTTTCACCGGCATAAACCTGGGCACGCAAGGCGCGGATATCCCGCTGTAGCCAGGTCTGGACGTGGGTGAGCTCGTTACTCTCTTTGGTCCACGTGGTGAAATCACGCAGCCGCCATGCGCCCAGGTTGGCGCCGCTGTTCAGGCTCACAAACAGCTGTTGTTCCCGCGTGCGCGTCTCGCCCCGGTAGTCATTATTCGCGCCATTGACCACATAGTTCAGCCACGCGGCAGGGATGCCGGATTCCCAGCTCTCCGGGCTGACGTACCCGCGCGGCAGAGCGCGCATCGCGCTTTGCGGTACGGTGAAGTTGAGGGTAAGCGTCCTCTGGTCAAAATCAAACCGGGTATCGGCGAACGACCGGGTTAAAAAAATGCAGCGCTGCGCAGGCGACAGCTCACCCCCTTTCGCCTGACGGCTGTCGATGCCAAGTGCGGCGAATTGCGCAGGTGTAAGGCACGGTAGGGCTTCACCGGCGGTGTTTTCAGCGACGCGAAACGTGACGTTTCCTGTGAACGCGAACTGGGTGTTGATATACACGTTAAGATTGTACTCGCCCGGCGGCAACGCGCTCCCGGCGTTGACCCAGGCGAGGTCGGCGCTGTTTGCCTGTTCGCCGTTAAGAAACGCAGGATTAAAGTGCAGCTCGCTTTCGGCAGCCACGGCTTGCCGAATCACCAGGGCGATCGCCGTGGCGCACAGGATTTTAATTTTCATGTGGTCACGCCTTACTGTTTTTATTATTGGGACAATGACGTGCGGGTGACGGGCGTCCAGGCCCCATAATCGTTAATCGTCTGGTAGCTCATGCTGCTCGCATGGCTGAAGGTGTCTGCCAGCGTCACGCTGGCTTTCGGCGGCACCATGACGGGCGACACCGGCCTGCCATCAATTTTCAGGTTAATGGTGGTGAGGTAATACGGCGTTGGGTTGGTCAGCGTGACCTTGCCCGCGCGGTAGGCGCCTGCAAGGTTTTTCCATGCCTCTCCTGCGCCTTCCCGAAGCGACTCAGGGCGATAAAAGACCTTGATGCGGTTGGCAGAGGCGAATTGCAGCGAATTGCCGGAACCGTTTTTAACCTGCTGTGGGATAGCTTTGACCGTCATCCAGTACAGCGTTTCGCGATCGGCTGGCAGTGCGTTGCCGCTGAACATGATTTTCACCGCGCTTTCGCTGGCGGGCTTCATGACGTACAGCGGCGGCGTGATGACGAAGTCGTTGGTACGGCTCCCTTTCTCGTCTTCCATCCATGACTGGATCAGGAACGTGGCATCAGGGTGGGTATTTCTTACCTGCATCATCGTCTGCGTCGTCGCGCCTGCGTAGACCAGCCGCGTTGCACCCAATCCCACGCCGCCTGCATACACGGCGGATGAACATAACGTGCCAGCCAGACAAATCCATGTGTTTACGCGCATTGTGCGTCTCCTGAAAGCTGAGTCAGACCCGGCCAGCAGACCGGGCCTGAAGATTACGAATAGGTCACGGTGTAGGTTGCGACCGCGCTGGCATCACCCGCCGTGGCGTTGCCCAGTGGGGAGTAATATTTCGCGCTGAAGTTCAGGGTGTTCGCCCCCGCACGCAGGGGGATCGCTGCTGCCGGCTCACCCAGCCTGACGACGTTGCCCTGTTCATCATAAAGACGGATAGCGACATGCTGCGCCGAGCCCGCGCCGCCGTTTACTCCCGCGGCCAGGCTATTCACATCGGTACTGTCCGGCGTACCGGTGAAGGTGATAGCCACGGTCGTTGCGGCAATGGGGTTATCTTCCGTGGACGCGGAGGTATCGGCGATTTCGCAATCCTCCAGCGTGATGGAGAAGGCTTTTGCGGTACTGGCTTCACTGCCTGCGGCAGCCAGCGTGGCGGTACGCACTTCACCCATGTCGACGTCGATATTCGCGCTACCGGCGCTGATGGCACAGGCGGAGGTCACCACTTTACCGCTAAAGTTAACCGTGCCGCCGCTGGTGGTGGCGGCCAGTGCTGAGCCCGCTGGCAGCAGGGCGGCAATGCTTAATGCCAGCAGAGATTGGCAAGTAAGGCGTGCTTTCATTTCATGGTTCCTTGGTTTTTTTATTACGAGATTTGCTCTGAAAGCGGCAGGTCTAACTGGTTAAAAAGACCAGCAAATCTGTCTTATTCCTGAGCCCGAGTTTTCTTATCGCTGAGCTTTTTAAAGCGCTCACGCGGCGATAAGAAAGTTTCTCCAGTTCTGCGATGTAACGTATATCCAGTCCGTTCCTGAGTTCCTTTAATACCCTCCTTTCTCCAGGCGTCAGCGATAACGCCGCTGGCTGCTTTTGGGGCCGATAATGGCTATCGACCATTTTTGCTAGCTTTATCCGCCACTGATAAACCGTGTTCTGTAGCGAGATATAGGCATCAATATCTTCCCTGGCCCATAACAGGGAATGGGCAGAGGTTGAGTACAGGCAGATAATCACCTCTGGATGCGTGGCTTTGATTTTTTTTAAATATTTCAGTGAGCCATACCCTGTATGGTATTTCTCTGCGCCGGATATAAATAAGATATCGATACGAATCGACGACAGCGCCTTATCCAGTTCCTGATAACCTCCTTCTATGATAATGATGTGAAGGTCGTCGCGGATGCTGCGTAATAACGTTTTAATGCCGTTTCTTGCATAATGATCGCCGCCCATCAATGCAACAGTAATATGCTGTGTTATTTGGTTATTGTTCGTCATGTTATTCCTCGATTTATAATAGTAATCAGGCGAATTATTTATAAGGGTATCGCCAGTATTCTCGAAGCAATGACGTATTGCATAGTGTAGGCCTACTATACGTCGGCCAATAAAGAGGTAATCTGAATTAATCTAAAATTGTATTAATTACTAAGATCGAGACCGGTTACGACGCTTCCCTCTGATTGGTCTTATTCCGCTTCGCTTTCTGTAAATTATGATAGCCGCTATTTTTAATGAAAATTTAGCTTTGATAAATGTTTTGTAAGGAGTTTGTCGTCTGGTGTCAGTGCGGGTGTGAAGTTGCTGACGGGGAATAACAATTTACGAATGTTATCATCGATAAAAACTGATAGAGAGGTGGCTGAAAAGCATACAAAAACCATGTAAATTATTGATATTTGTCAGGTTGAGAAAACTTAAGGCTTAAGAGTACTGAATATTTCAGACACGCATGTCCGTGGCGTACAATGTTTTTTTATGTAGATATTTGTCAATGTCAAGAGGCGATGAGAGCGCCAAAAGGAGAGGCTCTGATAAAAGAGATGCTGTCGATAGTCAGATACTTCTGTGGAGCGGAAATTCACTTCACAAAACATCATAATGAGGATGATCGCGGATGAATCGGCTCTGCAAGCCGCATTCTACAAGGGTTGAGTTCTTATGCAGGTTCAGTGAAGCTTAAGGGATGAAATATAAATTAAGATTTTTCGCCAATGGCGAAGATATACAGCATGCGGTTAATCAGTCACATTAATCCCGACGCGAATGTCATCACATACATGCGGTGACTCAGGTTCAACATCTGTTAACCGGAGAATTCATACTGCCCCTATGCATAAGCATTACATTATAAATAATATCGTCGAATTTCATCCTGCGGCCAGCACGTTACGTGATATCAACAATCCTGACCGTGTGGTTGTGTTAAATTCGCCAGCAGGCCGATGCCTGTTGTTATTAATCGACAGAGCGGGGTCGATTGTCACTCAGCAAGAGTTCCTTGATATTGTCTGGCAAAGCCGCGGCATGCTTGTCTCCTCCAATACCTATTACCAGAACATCTCCATTCTGCGCAAAGGGCTCAAAAAGATTGGTTTTGAAACTGACCCTATCGTTACCATTCCCCGTATTGGGCTGACGCTGGCAAGCGACACGCAAATAACCGTCAGAGAGTCTTCGCCTGTCACGCCTCAACCCGCAGAGGGACAATGTGTGGAGGCGCCAGCGATCGAGGAGGTCTCTGCATCCTCCGCGCCAGCAGCGCCCGTTGCCAGGAAGCCCACGCGCTGGCTGGCTGTCGTCATGGGGCTATTGGTCATCCTGGCCGGGGCAGGCGTAACGGGATATATGAGCGCCAGGGAAAACCGTTTTGTTGAGGATTACCGTTTTGCGGCATCCGTTGGGGCCTGTCGCGTTTATCTTGCGAACGACATTCAGACTCACGCTGAACGCGCTTCCGCGCTGACCTATGTAGAACAATTCAAGGCTGAATGCGCGCAATATCCCTGGGTTTACATCAGCTGGTACGCCCTGCTTCCTCGTGCGTCGGTTATTCGCTGCGACCGGCCAATGAAAGAACCGAACCGCTGTATATCTGATTATTTCCTGAAGGATAGCTAGCATGACTCGTTTTCGGCAGATGCTGTATGTCATCGTGACGGGCCTCGTCACGGCAGGCGTGCTGACGGGCTATTACCTGTGGCACCGATCTTACGTTCAGCCTTTTTCATGCCAGGCTAATCTGGTACAGCACCATCCGGATGAGACGCTGACGGTCTGGCTGAATTACACCTTCGACGGGAAATTCGGCACCCTGAGCATGAATGGCCGGGCAAAGAGCGATCCGGGTAAAACCATCGACAGGAAAATTTCCTTTCGGGTGGAGAGAAAAGATCGCCTCTATTTGCTGACGTCAGAAAAAAATATGACGTTCCCGGACGATAATGTCGAAGACAGCTGGCTGGAAAAATATGAACCGCAATTTTTTGTCTATCCGGGCAAGAGTATTTATATGCGTATCAATGAACAACATAATGGTAACTATATCTTTACCTTAGGAACATTACCGACATATGTGTGTCGTGGTTCAAAAAAAGAATGATGTAAACGAGAAAAGCATTATATTTTCCTCCCGTCTCATTTATGCTTGATTTAAAATATCAGGATTATCTTAGAAATATAAAGTGCGACAGATCATGTTGCGATAATGTAATTAATTTTAAATTTGGCAAGTAAATGAAAAGTGTATTTGACTCCTCCGATGGGGGGAAATCAGTACCGGAAAAGTGTCTGCATATTGGGTTGATATTATGGCCCCGTTATTCACTCCTGGCCGTCTCCGGGTTGCTGGAGGCGCTGCGTTATGCAGCGAAAGCTCAGGATAAATTAGCATTTAAAATCAGCCTGATAAGTGAATTCCCTGATATCCCGATTATCAGCAATGCGGGGATTATCATGAGGCCGGATTCTCCCCATGGGCCGCCGGACAGTTTTAACTACCTTGCTGTTATCGGCGGTGAATTGCAGTATCTGGACTTAGGATATCAGGGGGATAAAGCGTATCTGGCACATGCCCACCATGCCGGGGTTCCGCTCATTGGCATTGGCACCGGCAGTTTTGTCCTCGCACAGGAAGGATTGCTGAATGAACGACGAGCGTCCATCCATCCTTTCCACCTTGATGCATTTCGGCAGGCTTTCCCGCTGGTTTATGCTGAGCAAGGGTATGATTTCATCGACGATGGCGATGTGCTGACCTGCCCGGGCGGTATTTCCACCCTGACGCTGGCAACTGAGCTTATCCGCGCCCATGCCGGGGATGATATCGCCAGCACCACCTGTCAGCGTTTGTCGCTCGTTCCGCATGAAATTGCCACCCCGCGTCCGGCTAATTTTGCGCTTATCCCTGACTCGCGGTTGCGCCGCGCCGTCATGCTGATTGAACAGTTCCTGACCCGGCCGCTCACCACCGCCGGGCTTGCGCGAGAAGTGGCATTGAGTGAACGCCAGCTCAACCGTCTGTTCCACGCAGAATTCGGCAAAACGGCCCGCGAATTTATCCGCAGCGCCAGACTGCGCTATGCTTGCTGGCTGCTGAAGAACTCGCAGCAAAGCGTGACGGATATTGCGCAGCGGATGGGATTCAGCGACTGCGCGCACTTTATTCGTCATTTTCAGACGGAGTATGGTTGTACGCCTGGGGTGTGGCGCACGTCGCAGAATTAATTTTCTGAGGTGGATGTAAAATGCGGCTTATATAGTTGCGCCATCAACTACAGATACAATCGCGCTAGCGATGAAACGCAACCTGCTTGCCAGTGGGTAGTTCCACGTTAATGCTAAGTTTTCCGCCCATCGCTTCGATGTAACGCTTAAGCGTAGCAATCTTCAGATCGTTTCCACGCTGCTCCAGCTGTGTTACCGCAGGCTGACTTACGCCCATAAGATCGGCGACATGTTTTTGCGAGAGCTGGAGCTCTTCACGCAGAAGTTGCAGGCCGGTTTCGAGGAACATTTCCTCTGCCATCTCCTGAATGCGCTGTTGGCTTTCCGGTGAGCGTGACGCAATCACTTCATTTAAGATTTTCACTTGGCTGCCTCGCTGGCAGTTGTTCGATAAAACCGAACAACTGCATTTTCGACCCGTTCACCCTTATCAGAAATGCTTCATAAGGATAATGTCTGTAAGCTCGTAGTATGCCAGAAACAGCCGCTAAGCCAGGTGGTTTGTATTTGATTTTGCGAGGCGCTTTCCAGCATGCGGAATTTGGATCGCTGCAAGCGCGTTCTCTATCTCAATAAGCTTCGCCTTCGTCCGTTTATAATCATCCTGCAACCGCTGCTCCTGCTCGTTATACGCCACCAGAACGATGCATCCTTTCATGACCTTTACCGTGACCTGCTGTCCGGTATCAAACCCCGCTGCGCGCAACCACTTACCGGAAAGGATGATTTTCGGCGTGGATTTGTCGTAAACATTTGGGCGGTATCCCACAATTAACGAACGCTCGGTTCCGGATTGGTCGGTGTCTGGGGTAGAATGCGAATCAGCCATAATCAACTCCTTGATAGTTGGTGAGGTTAGCTCTCGTCCGGTATTGCGAGTACCTGGCGAGGGCGTTTCAATTTGAGGTTTTCGTATGATAAGGTACGTACCTCAATGAAGATATCTTGCTCTTGTAGGTACGTACATGTCAACAGCTAAACGCGACCCTAATCAGTCAAAATCCGGAAAAGCACCAACTTTTCAGATTCGTATTACGCCGGAGTTGAAGGCGCAGTTTGAGGCTGCGGCGAAGGCTGAAGGGATGAGTTTGGGGAATTGGTTAAAAAATTTAGGTCGAAATGAATTAAATAGATTAAAAAAGTAGTTATAACGGGTCTAATACAATCTCAAATCTTGAATTTGATTTTTTAGCCTGTATAAAACTGATATGTTCATAGTCGGTTCGTGAACTTATTAACCTGAACATTTTAGTTTTAAAATGTTCTGAGGTATTGCAACCAAAAATTATCGTTTTGATAGCATCGGATGGTAGTTCATAGAGATCAAATTCTTTTTCACATACATTAATTGTTTTACTAGAATTGGCCTGTGGTAACAACATTCGCCATTCATGTTCATATTCCCAGTCTTTGCTTTTTATTAGGAAATGATTTATTTGATCGTCTGAGAATGGATCCAAGAATGGATATTCTTTCTGATATATAACTTTTCGTAAATAACCAAATTCACCTTTTTGGCCGCGACGTTGTGAGAAAAATGGATGATTGATATCAAACTCAATGATAAACCCACTGTGGGCCTGTGCGTAGTGTCCCCACATCAAAATATTCGTAGGGGTTTCTGTTAATGATAGAATTCTCGTTATTCCTATCAACTTTGAGTTAAAACTTTGCATTGTAGTATCTGCTGCTCTTATTATATTTTCTTTTTCTTTTTTATACATCGAGAACATTGTTTTTTTTGCATCTTTAAGTATATTGCTGACAATTTCTTTAGGCAGTTTTTCAATCTGATTTAATAATTCAGCTGGAAATTCTTTGAGAAGGTCTACAGTGCTTAACGAATCGTATAAATTGGATTCAAAGCTACTAAAGTTAAAAGAAGTATTGAATTCAAATGGGTCGTTAAAATTTAAAGGGTTATTAAAACATATTAAGTTATTTTCAAGTATATCGATTCTTTCTGAGGGAAGATATTTATACATGTTATTAACTCTGAAAGTAGATTTAGCTGTATTTTTGGCGGAAGATCACAGGAGTCGAACCTGCCCGGGAACGCTGGCGCCCCCAACTGGATTTGAAGTCCAGCCACCTCACCGGAGATGACGATCTTCCGCGCCTGCATTGCTACATGGAGGCGGGGCGCATTATAGCTACTTTCAGGCATTTACCACATACCCCACACCACTTTTTTCACCTCTCTTTTGACCTGAATCCCCCTGTTTCAGCTAATTCTTAAGAAAATCCTCAGGTTAGCATTTCGTGCTCATCAACTTTTATCCCGATCACAAAAAACAAGAAACGTAATCTCTTAACCAGAAAACGCAATACCCGCTCCTGAAACAATGGTTTAAAACCAATGCAACCGGTCTCAGCGCCCCCTACAGCGTGAAGGATAAAAATATGAGCGAAGTATTGTCAGTAAAAGAGAAGATTGGCTACGGCATGGGAGACGCCGCCAGCCATATCATTTTTGATAACGTCATGCTTTACATGATGTTTTTCTACACCGATATTTTTGGTATTCCCGCCGGGTTTGTCGGCACCATGTTCCTGCTGGCGCGCGCGCTGGATGCGATCTCCGACCCGTGCATGGGGCTGATTGCCGACCGCACCCGCAGCCGCTGGGGCAAGTTCCGCCCGTGGATTTTGTTCGGCGCCATTCCGTTCGGCATCGTCTGCGTGCTGGCCTACACCACGCCGGACCTCAGCCTCAACGGCAAAATGGTTTACGCCGCTATCACCTACACGCTGCTGACCCTGCTTTATACCGTGGTCAACATCCCGTACTGCGCGCTGGGCGGGGTGATCACCAACGACCCGACGCAGCGTATCTCCCTTCAGTCCTGGCGCTTTGTGCTGGCGACGGCGGGCGGCATGCTCTCCACGGTGCTGATGATGCCGCTGGTGAACCTGATCGGCGGCGACGATAAGGCGTTCGGCTTCCAGGGCGGGATCGCCGTGCTGTCGGTGGTCGCGTTCCTGATGCTGGCGTTCTGCTTCTTCACCACCAAAGAGCGCATCCAGGTGCCGCCGAGCACCACCTCCATGCGTGAAGATCTGCGCGACATCTGGCAAAACGACCAGTGGCGCATCGTCGGCGTGCTGACCATCCTCAACATCCTTGCCGTCTGCGTGCGCGGCGGCGCGATGATGTACTACTGCACCTGGATCATGGGTTCGCCGGAAGTGTTCGTCGCGTTCCTCACCACCTACTGCGTCGGCAACCTGATTGGCTCCGCGCTGGCGAAACCGCTCACCGACTGGAAGTGCAAGGTCAGCATCTTCTGGTGGACCAACGCCGCGCTGGCGGTGGTCAGCGTGGCGATGTTCTTCGTGCCGATGCATGCCACCGTGCTGATGTTCGGCTTCATCTTCGTTATCGGCGTGCTGCATCAGCTGGTGACACCGATTCAGTGGGTAATGATGTCCGATACCGTCGACTACGGCGAATGGACCAACGGCAAACGTCTGACCGGCATCAGCTTTGCGGGCACGCTGTTCGTGCTGAAACTCGGCCTGGCGCTGGGCGGGGCGATGATCGGCTGGATGCTGGCAGGCGGCGGCTACGACGCGGCAGCCAAAACCCAGAACAGCGCGACCATCAGCATCATTATCGGTCTGTTTACGCTGGCTCCGGCGATCTGCTACGTGCTGAGCGCCATTATCGCCAAACGCTACTACACGCTGAAAACCCCCTTCCTGACCAAAATCCTGCGCGAGCTGGCGCAGGGCGCGCGCCGCAATCAGCAGGAGTTTGAAAACCTGCCGGTCAGCAAAGAATTGCAGAACTAAGAGGACGTAAGCATGAAAATCAGTGATGGAAACTGGCTTATCCAACCGGGCCTTAACGTGACGTATCCGGTACAGGTGTTCGACGTGGAGCAGCAGGGCAATGACCTGGTGGTGTATGTGGCGCCGCGTGACGTGCGCGAACGCACCTGGCAGCTCGACACGTTGATGTTCACGGTGCGCCTGTTTACTCCGCAGGAAGGGATTATCGGGGTGCGCATTGAGCACTTCCAGGGTGCGCTGAACAACGGCCCGCACTATCCGCTGAACGTTCTGAAGGATGTAAAAGTTGAGATTGAAAACAACGCCGAATTTGCCGAGCTGAAAAGCGGCAGCGTCAGCGTGCGCGTTACCAAAGGCGAGTTCTGGGCGCTGGATTTCCTGCGCAACGGCCAGCGCATTACCGGCAGCCAGCTGAAAAACAACGGCTACGTGCAGGATACCAACACCGATCGCAACTATGTGTTTGAACGTCTGGATCTGGGCGTGGGGGAAACGGTCTACGGTCTGGGCGAGCGCTTTACCGCCCTGGTGCGCAACGGTCAGACGGTCGAAACCTGGAACCGCGACGGGGGCACCAGCACCGAGCAGTCCTACAAAAACATCCCGTTCTACCTGACCAACCGTGGTTATGGCGTGCTGGTGAATCACCCGGAAAATGTCTCGTTTGAAGTCGGCTCCGAGAAAGTGTCCAAAGTGCAGTTCAGCGTGGAAGGGGAGTATCTGGAGTACTTCGTGATCGACGGCCCGACGCCAAAAGAGGTATTAAACCGCTATACGCAGTTCACCGGGCGTCCGGCGCTGCCGCCGGCGTGGTCGTTCGGCCTGTGGCTGACCACCTCCTTCACCACTAACTACGACGAAGCGACGGTCAACAGCTTTATCGACGGCATGGCCGAGCGCGACCTGCCGCTGCACGTGTTCCACTTCGACTGCTTCTGGATGAAAGCCTTCCAGTGGTGCGATTTTGAGTGGGACCCGGTGACCTTCCCCGACCCGGAAGGGATGATCCGCCGCCTGAAAGAGAAAGGGCTGAAGGTCTGCGTGTGGATCAACCCGTACATCGGCCAGAAATCGCCGATCTTCCGTGAGCTGAAAGAGAAGGGCTACCTGCTCAAGCGCCCGGACGGCTCCCTGTGGCAGTGGGACAAATGGCAGCCGGGGCTGGCGATCTACGACTTCACCAACCCGGATGCGTGCCGGTGGTACGCCGACAAGCTGAAAGGCCTGGTGGAGATCGGCGTCGACTGCTTCAAGACCGACTTCGGCGAGCGTATCCCGACGGAGGTCCAGTGGTTTGACGGTTCCGATCCGCAGAAGATGCACAACCATTACGCCTACATCTACAACGAACTGGTGTGGAACGTGCTGAAAGAGACGGTGGGAGAAGAAGAGGCGGTGCTGTTTGCCCGTTCTGCCTCCGTGGGAGCGCAACAGTTCCCGGTGCACTGGGGCGGCGACTGCTACGCCAACTATGAATCGATGGCGGAAAGCCTGCGCGGCGGGCTGTCTATTGGCCTGTCCGGCTTCGGATTCTGGAGCCACGATATCGGCGGGTTTGAAAACACCGCTCCGGCGCACGTCTATAAGCGCTGGTGCGCTTTCGGGCTGTTCTCCAGCCACAGCCGCCTGCACGGCAGCAAATCCTACCGCGTGCCGTGGGCGTACGATGACGAGTCCTGCGACGTGGTGCGCCACTTCACCCAGCTGAAATGCCAGCTGATGCCGTACCTGTATCGTCAGGCTGCGCTGGCCCGCGAGTTCGGCACGCCGATGCTGCGGGCGATGATGCTGGAGTTCCCGGACGACCCGGCGTGCGATTACCTTGACCGCCAGTACATGCTGGGGGATTCAATGATGGTGGCGCCGGTGTTCTCCGAGGCGGGCGACGTGCAGTTCTGGCTGCCGGAAGGGCGCTGGACGCACCTGTGGCACAACGATGTAATCGAGGGCAGCCGCTGGCATAAGCAGCAGCACGATTTCCAGAGCCTGCCGGTCTATGTGCGCGACAACACGCTGCTGGCGCTCGGCAATAATAACCAGAAGCCGGACTATGCGTGGCACGAGGGGACGGCCTTCCAGCTTTTCAACCTGAGCGATGGCGCAACGGCGGTGAGTGAAGTGCCTGCGGCGGACGGTTCCGTGTTGTTTACGCTGAAGGCGTCACGTCAGGGCGACGTCGTGACCTTTACCGGCACGGGAGATGCGCAAAACTGGTCGGTGTGCTTGCGCAACGTGCAGAAGGTCGGCGGCGTAAAAGGCGGTTCACATGCGGGCAGCGAGTGGGGTGTGGTGGTGAAAGCCGAGGGGGATGAGGTGGTGATCCACCTCTGAGCTGGAAAAATGCCCGGTGGCGCTTCGCTTACCGGGCCTACGGTAATTATGCGGTCTGATGCCCTCACCCACGGGGAGAGGGAACCAAAACCTCGTAGGCCGGGTAAGGCGAAGCCGCCACCCGGCTTTTTACTGTGCCGGAGCCACCGCCGACACCATCCCGCCGGTCATCGTCTGTTGCACCTGCTGTTTATCCATATTCACCGCGCTCAGCTTCCCGTTCACCGTCGGCTTCAGCGGCGCATTCGCCTGCACGCTGCCGCTGGCGGTGAGCTGAATATTGCCGTCGCCCGCAATCGGCAGCGCTGGCCAGCCCCACTGCTGCAAAACGTTGAGTGGTACACCGCGCCCGTTCAGGCTCACGGTGGTTTGTCGCTGTGGCAGCTGTGACACGGTGGCGGTCGCTTCCAGGATCCCTTTCTCGGTAAAGGCGCTCAGGTCGGTAATGTTTACCGTTGCGGCGTTGGCATTCAGCGCCAGCGACGGGCGTCGCACGTCGACGCGGTTAAAGGTTGCTGCCGCCCCGTTCAGGGTTGCGTTACCGCCCCACACGCCCCACGTGTGGTCTTGCGCCAGACGCAGATTAGCGCCATAACCGTCGAGGGAGGTGATCTGCCATGGGAACGCCGGATCGATGTCGATCACCAGGTTGCGGCTCAGGCCGAATTTTTTCAGCGTCACGCTGTTCAGCCATGCCGGGAGCGGATCCATCCACAGCGTTTTCCAGTTTTCCGGAAGCGTATATTCCAGCCCGGCAATGGCAACGTCGTCCAGCACCAGCGCGTTCCCGTCGCGCAGCCAGTTGCCGGAGGTGCGCACCATGCCCCCTTCCCAGCGGGAAGTGAACTGACGCAGCGCAATGCCCTGCGGGGAGAATTCCGCGTTCAGGATAGGGTCAAAAAGATGCAGCGAGCCGTAGATAAATTCGCTGGCGTTCATGGATAACCGTCCCTCCTGGCTTTGCCAGTCCCCTTTACTCAGGGTGAGGTTACGCAGGCTGAGATCGAGGTCGGTTACCGCCCAGTCTGGCCCCTGTAGACGGGCATCGGTCACTTCCAGCCGCCCAATCTGTAACGAAGGCAGGGTGGAGAGAGGGGCGAAGAAATCCAGCAGCGATTTGTCGCTTTGCAGGCGGATCTCATTCAGACGCAGGGTGTCGATAACCCAGCCACCGTCGGCATTACGCTGAGCCGACCCCGTAAGCGAGCCGCGCGCCATATCGGCACCGATGGTATTGAGCACCACCTCTTTGCCGTTGAGTTGTCCCTGAATCAGCACGTTGTTGGCCGGTATGCCGTTGAGCGTGAGCGACCCGGCGCTCATCTGGATTTGCGCATTTTTCCCCAGTACGTTCCCCGCCTCGGGCTGCCACGGGCTGACGCCACCGGTCACCTTTTGCGCACTGAGATCCCACTCCGTATTCGGGCTGTTAAAGGCCATGTTATTCAGTTGCAGACGATCGGCCTGGAACGGCAGCGGCGCCGTCTGTGGAGATAAATTCAGCGTGCCATCGAACAGGGTGATGGCGTCCATATGCAGCGGGTCGGTGATCTGGCGGCTGCTTAAGCCAATATCCACTTTTTTAGCGACCAGCGTGGCCGGTTTGCCATCTCGTCCGAAGGTAACGTTTTCCAGAAGGATGTGAGAAGGGGATGAAAAGCGGTGATCCATCAGGTCAAAGTTGAGCTCGTAATCGGTATTCACCGTGATCCAGCTACTGACCTGCGATGCGCCCCAGCGGGTCTGGAGCAGAAAATAAAAGGCGAGCACTACAATGAGCAGGGCTACCAGAAGATAGATAAGCAGCTTTCCAATAAATTTCATGGTCTTCCTTCCCGCGAAACGCACATAAGGGTGTTATGCACGAATTATGCGCAATGCTCAAGGCGGGAATGGTGTAAAGAGATGTCACGGCAGGCATTGACAGCCTGCCGTGTGGGGATCAGTTCTTTTCAGGCGGGAAAATGAGATTCAGCACGATAGCGGTAATACCGCCCGCGGCGATGCCGGAAGAGAGCAGGTTTTTCACCCAGTCCGGGGCAAACTGCAAAATCATCGGCTGCTGGGAGACGCCAAGTCCTACGGCGAGAGACAGCGCAATAATCATGATTGCGCGGCGGTTCAGCGGCTCGCGGGAGACGATACGCACGCCGGAGGCCGCGATGGTACCGAACATGACCAGCGTCGCGCCGCCCAGGACCGGCTCAGGGATGTGCTGCACAAACCCGCTTACCGCCGGGAACAGGCCGAGGACCACCAGCATCAGCGCCACCACGAAGCCCACGTAGCGGCTGGCCACGCCGGTCAACTGGATCACGCCATTGTTCTGGCCGAAGCAGGAGTTCGGGAATGTGTTGAACACCGCCGAGACAAACGAGTTCAGTCCGTTCGCCAGCACGCCGCCTTTCAGACGTTTCATGTACAGCGGGCCGGAGACCGGCTGCTCGGACACGTCGGAGGTGGCAGTGATATCGCCAATGGTTTCCAGCGAGGTGATCATAAAGACCAGCATCAGTGGCAGGAGCAGACTCCAGTCAATGCCCAGGCCGTAGTAGAGCGGCGTTGGCACGGTAATCAACGCGCTGTTGGTTGGGGTGGTGTTTTCCGGCAGCATGCCCAGCGCCCACGCCAGCAGGTAACCGGCCGCCATGGCGATCACCAGCGAAGCCACGCGCAGGTACGGGTTACGCTGGCGGTTAAGCAGAATAATGATCGCCAGCACCACGCCTGCCAGCAGCAGGTTTTTCGGCGCGCCGAAGGTATGGTCGCTCATTGCCGCGTAGCCGCCCCCGATGGAGGTCAGACCCACCTGAATCAGCGACAGGCCGATAATCATCACCACCACGCCGGAGACCAGCGGGGTGATCACCCGGCGCGCAAGGTGCAGAACGCGGGAGATTATCATCTCTGTGCAGCTTGCCAGCATCAGGGTGCCGAATAGCGCCGCCATCATCGTCGGGACATCTGCGCCGCCGGTTTTCAGTGCCGTACCGCCCATGATCAGCGGCGCCACAAAGTTAAAGCTGGTGCCCTGAATCGACAGCAACCCCGAACCCACCGGACCCCAGGCTTTAATTTGAATGATGGAGGCTACACCGGAAGCGAACAGAGACATACTGATGATGTGTTGCGTATCCTGCGCCGGTAACCCCAGCGCCTGACAAATCAGCAGAGCCGGCGTGATGACCGCAACGAACATCGCCAGCAGATGCTGGCAGGCGGCAAACAGGGTTTGAGGCAGCGGGGGACGATCTTCAAGGCGGTAAATCAGTTCACTGTTTTGCTTCTGCGCAATCGGTTGCGCATCAGCAGACTCCAGAGTGTTAACAGACATCGGCGGCAATCCCACGGTGGAAAAGCGGGCATTTTAGCTGACCACCTGGTAAAAGCAAACGATTGCCGGCAAAAAAAAGAGAGAAAATCTGCCGGTGTGAGCAGGTTTTCTACAACGAACAGGAAAAAAAAATTACACTTTTCGCGCCGGCGGCTCATGACGAGCATCACCCGGCCCAGGATAACGCCGCGTGTGTATGGAACACGCGCATAACAGGAGCCTTTTATGATTCATCTCGATACGTTGTCGACCCTTGTTGCCGCAACGCTGGTTCTTCTGCTTGGTCGCAAGCTGGTACACAGTGTTTCCTTTCTGAAAAAGTACACCATTCCTGAACCTGTCGCCGGTGGATTGCTGGTGGCGCTTGCCCTGCTGGTGCTGAAAAAAAGCATGGGCTGGGAAATTGATTTTGATATGTCCCTGAAAGATCCGTTGATGCTGGCCTTCTTTGCCACTATCGGCCTGAACGCTAACCTCGCAAGCCTGCGTTCAGGCGGCAAGGTGCTGGGCGTGTTTCTGATTGTTGTGGTGGGCCTGCTGCTGATGCAAAACGCCATCGGCATCGGTATGGCGTCGCTGCTGGGGTTGGATCCGCTGATGGGTCTGCTGGCGGGGTCGATTACCCTGTCAGGTGGTCACGGAACGGGCGCGGCGTGGAGCAAGCTGTTCATCGAACGCTATGGCTTTGAAAACGCAACGGAAGTGGCTATGGCCTGCGCGACCTTTGGCCTGGTGCTTGGCGGGCTGATTGGCGGCCCGGTGGCGCGCTATCTGGTGAAACATTCCACTACGCCGGAAGGCAGACCAGACGATGAAATGGTGCCGACCGCGTTCGAAAAACCGGACGTTGGTCGCAGCATCACCTCGCTGGTGATGATTGAAACCATCGCCATGATTGCCATCTGCCTCACCGTGGGCAAAATCGTTGCGCAATGGCTGGCGGGAACGGCTTTCGAACTGCCAACCTTTGTCTGCGTGCTGTTTATCGGGGTGATCCTGAGCAACGGTCTGGCGCAGATGGGCTTCTACCGCGTCTTCGAACGCGCGGTGTCCGTGCTGGGGAACGTCAGCCTGTCGCTGTTCCTGGCGATGGCGCTGATGAGCCTCAAGCTGTGGGAACTGGCCTCGCTGGCGCTGCCGATGGTGGCGATCCTGGTGGTACAGGCCGTGTTTATGGCGCTGTATGCCATCTTTGTTACCTGGCGCATGATGGGCAAAAACTATGATGCGGCGGTACTGGCTGCGGGTCACTGTGGATTTGGTCTGGGAGCGACACCAACGGCCATCGCGAATATGCAGGCGATCACCGAACGGTTCGGCCCGTCGCACATGGCGTTTCTGGTGGTGCCGATGGTGGGCGCATTCTTCATTGATATCGTCAACGCGCTGGTCATTAAGCTCTACCTGATGCTGCCGATGTTTGGCTGACCGTCAGGCGTTGGAATACCGCTCGGTTTCCGGCATCCAGCGTTCAATTAACGCTGCCGCCTGTTCGGGGTAGCGTTCATGAATATGACGCGCAAGGCGTTGTACTTCGGGGATCATGGCCTGATCGCGCAGCAAATCCGCCACTTTAAATTCGGCGTTACCCGTCTGACGTGTGCCCAGCAGTTCACCCGGGCCGCGGATCTCCAGATCTTTTTGCGCAATGACGAAGCCGTCATTGCTGTCGCGTAATACCTGCAAACGCATCTGCGCGGTTTTCGACAGCGGGGCTTTGTAGAGCAGCACGCAGTGAGAGGCGATCGCGCCACGGCCCACGCGGCCTCGTAGCTGGTGGAGCTGCGCCAGGCCCAGACGCTCCGGGTTCTCAATAATCATCAGGCTGGAGTTCGGCACATCCACGCCCACTTCGATAACCGTGGTCGCAACGAGTAAGTGCAGCTCGCCCTGTTTGAACGACTGCATCACCGCCTGCTTCTCGGCAGGCTTCATGCGCCCGTGAACCAGACCGACGTTCAGCTCTGGCAGGGCGAGCTTTAACTCTTCCCATGTGGCTTCGGCAGCCTGCGCTTCCAGCAGCTCAGACTCTTCAATCAGGGTGCAGACCCAGTATGCCTGACGCCCTTCCTGCGTACAGGCGTTGCGCACGCGGTCAATGATGTCGCTGCGCCGCGTGTCCGGTATGGCAACCGTGGTCACCGGCGTTCGGCCCGGCGGCAACTCGTCGATGGTGGAGGTATCCAGATCGGCATAGGCTGTCATCGCCAGGGTGCGCGGAATCGGCGTGGCGGTCATGATCAGCTGATGCGGGTGGAAGCCCTGTTGCAGACCTTTCTCCCACAGCGCCAGACGCTGATGAACACCAAAGCGGTGCTGTTCGTCGATAATGACCAGCGCCAGGCCGTTAAACTGCACCTGTTCCTGGAAAATGGCGTGCGTGCCGACAATCATCTGCACCTGCCCGCTGGCAATGGCTTCCTGCTGCGCAAGACGTGCTTTGCCCTTCTGCTTCCCGGCCAGCCAGCCCACTTCGATCCCCAGTGGGGCGAACCAGTTACGGAAATTGTTGGCGTGCTGCTCGGCCAGCAGTTCTGTCGGCGCCATCAGCGCCACCTGCTTGCCGTGGGCAATGGCGCGCAAAGCGGCTAGCGCGGCAACCAGCGTTTTCCCGGAACCCACGTCGCCCTGCACCAGGCGCATCATCGGCACATTCAGCGCCATATCGCGTTCAATCTCGGCGGTAACCCGCGCCTGTGCGCCGGTGGGTTTAAACGGCAGTGAGGCCAGCAGCTTATCTTTGAGCTCATCATGCGGGCCTAAAGGCTGAGCGTGGAAACGCTGCGCACCGGCGCGCAGTGCCAGCATGCTCAGGTTATGAGCCAGTAACTCCTCAAGGATAAGACGCCGTTGTGCGGGGTGTTTACCGCTTTCTAAGTCTATGAGCTGAAGCGTCGGCGGCGGACGGTGCAGGGTGCGCAACGCCTCCGGCAGGCTCATCATGCCCTGCGCTAGCTCCGGTGGCAGCAGCTCGTTAATGGCGCAGGTATCGAGCAGCTCCAGCGCCTGGTCGGTGAGCTTGCGCAGCGTGGCCTGCTTAATGCCTTCGGTGGTTGGATAGACCGGCGTGAGCGTCTCCTGTAGCTCAGGTGAGCTGAGATCGCCCTGCACGCGGTATTCCGGGTGGATCATCTCCGCGCCGTATTTGCCCCGTTTGGCTTCACCGTACGCAAGTACGCGTCGTCCAGTGGCAAGGCTGTTTTTCATCGCCGCATTGAAGTTGAAAAAGCGCATGGTGAGAATGCCGGTGCCGTCGCTGATCTGGCAGGTCATCATCCTGCGTCCGCCAAAGGTGATGTTGCAGTTCAGCACTTCCCCTTCAACGGTGGCGTAAATAGCGGGCAGCAGATCGCCAATTTTATAAAGCTGAGTACGGTCTTCGTAACGCAGGGGGAGGTGGAGCAGGAGATCCTGCACGGTGTGCAGGCCAATCTTCGCCAGTTTACTGCTTTGTGCCGCGCCCACGCCCGTCAGGCTGTTGAGCGGTATGGCGTCCAGCAGGCGGCCTTTCATGATTTACCCTGCGTACTGCATGGTGGACCACCACTCGGCATCGGCTTCAATTTCGCCCTGCGCGTTGACGTGGGGGTAAGGCAATTTCTTCTGCTTCGCAACGCGAGCCAGCACCGGATAGCCACCTTCAAACAGCAGGCGCTGCTGCTCCTCTTCCGGCAGCATGCTGTTGCTGCGCTCGTACATTCCGGCATTCTGACGCTGGCGCTGCGCTTCATACAGGATCAGCGCTGAGGCGACCGACACGTTGAGTGACTGGACCATGCCGATCATCGGAATGATGATGTCCCGGTCAGCCAAATCCAGTGCTTCCTGCGTGATCCCCGTTTTCTCCTGGCCCATTAAAATGCAGGTCGGACGGGTGTAATCGATCTCACGGAAATCCACGGCTTTAGCAGAGAGGTTGGTTGCCAGAACCTGCATGCCACGCCCTTTCAGGTGCGAGACCGCTTCACCAATAGTTTGGTGAGTTTTCACGGATACCCAGCTGTTGCTGCCTGCGGCGGTGGAGGCCATGGTACGCATACGTGCGCCTGGCCAGACGGCGTGGACTTCATGCACGCCGACGGCATCTGCGGTGCGAACGATAGCAGAGACGTTATGAGGTTTATGGACCTGCTCCATGCAGACCGTCAGATCAGGCTGACGCCTGGCGAGCATTTCGCAGATTCGCTCGTAACGTGTTGAATTCATAATGCTAGTTTCGGTTACGGGTGACTTTAATGACATCCGGCATCACGCGGATCTTGCGCATAATATTGGCCAGATGTACGCGGTCACGGGCGGTCAGGCGAATAAAGGCGCTGTAAACGCGGCCATCTTTTTCTTCAGTATTCAGGCTCTGAATGTTTGACGAGGCCGTGTTGATCGCTGCCGTCAGGTTCGCCAGTGCACCCTGGTGGTTAAACATATCCACCTTGATTTCAGTGATAAATTCCTGCGCTGTCTCTTTATCCCATTCGACCGCCATGAACTTCTCAGGCTCTTTCTGATAGCCACGGATGTTACGGCAAGATTCGTGGTGGATCACCAGCCCTTTACCCGGGCTGACGTGCGCAATAATCGGGTCGCCCGGGATAGGGCGGCAGCATTTGGCGAAGGTGATGAGCACCCCGTCAGCGCCTTTGATTGGCAGGTGACCATGATTTTGCGCGTTAGCAGGAACGGCTGTCGTTTCGCCCTGTTGCAGGTTCTTCGCCACGACCACGCTCATGGCGTTTCCGAGGCCAATCTCTGCCAGCAGGTCATCCAGCGAGGCGAGCTTCATACGCTCCAGCTCATGCTGAATGTTTTCTGGTGGGATCTCTGCCAGTTTGCGGCTGCCACCCAGCGCGTGATTGAGCAGACGACGCCCCAGGCTAACGGAGTCGTCGCGCTTGAGATTTTTCAGCAGCTGGCGGATTTTTGCGCGCGCTTTTGAGCTCACGACAAAGTTCAGCCAGGCGGCGTTAGGACGTGCGCCCGGCGCGGTAATAATTTCGACAGTCTGCCCACTGAAGAGCGGCTGCGACAGCGGATAAGGCTGCCTGTCGACGCGGGCACCCACGCAGGCATGGCCGATATCGGTATGCACGGCGTAAGCGAAGTCGACCGGTGTCGCGCCCGCAGGCAGTTCGACAATGCGCCCTTCCGGCGTGAAAACGTAAATCTCATCCGGGAAGAGATCGGATTTAACGCTCTCGATAAATTCAAACGAGCTACCTGCACTCTGTTGCAGCTCCAGCAGGCTCTGCATCCAGCGCTGGGCGCGGATTTGCGCGGTGGTGCTGCTTTCGCCGCCGTGCTCTTTATAAGCCCAGTGCGCCGCGACACCCATTTCCGCCATCTGATCCATGTCTTCGGTACGAATTTGCACCTCAACCGGAACGCCGTGCGGGCCAATCATCGAGGTGTGCAAAGACTGGTATCCGTTCGCTTTTGGAATGGCGATGTAATCTTTGACGCGCCCCGGACGTGGCTTGTACAGGCTATGCATCTGCCCCAGCACGCGGTAGCAGGTGTCCGAGTCGTGGACGATGACGCGGAACGCGTAGATATCCATGATCGAGTGAAAACGCTGCTCTTTGAGCACCATTTTGCAGTAAATAGAGTACAAATGCTTTTCGCGACCGCTGACGCGGCATGGAATACCGGCTTCCTGCAAGCGCCCTTCGATTTCAGAGAGGATCTTTTGAATCATCTCTTTACGGTTACCGCGAGCGGCTTTCACCACCTCTTTAATCACGCGATAGCGGTTCGGGTATAACGCTTCAAAACCCAGCTCTTCCAGCTCGGTTTTAATGTGATGAATACCTAAACGGTGCGCCAGCGGACTGTAGATTTCGAGGGTTTCTCGGGCGATGCGGCGACGTTTATCCGGGCGAAGTGAGCCCAGCGTGCGCATATTGTGGGTGCGGTCAGCAAGTTTGATGAGAATGACGCGGATATCCTGCACCATCGCCATGATCATCTTGCGAAAGTTTTCGGCCTGCGCCTCTTTCTTATCGCGGAATTTCAGCTTATCAAGCTTAGAGACCCCTTCCACCAGCTCGGCAACGCTTTTGCCAAACAGCTGTTCCATGTCCTGGTAGGTGGCAGGGGTATCTTCAATCACGTCATGCAGCAGGGCGGCCATGAGCGTTTCGTAGTCGAGTTTCATCTCGGCCAGAATACAGGCCACCGCTACCGGGTGCGTGATATAGGGTTCACCGCTTGAACGTGTCTGGCCCTCGTGAGCGTCACGTGCAACGAGATACGCCTGCTGAAGACGCTTAATCTGGTCTTCAGGCAGGTAGGTTTGAATCAGTTGATTCAGGCTTTCAAACAGATACAAGGGCGACCCGCAGGTTTAATTAACGACGACCTTCAGCAATGGCGGTTACGGCCTGCAGTTCTGCGGCTTCCTGCTCTTGCTGCTCCTGGCGCTCACGCACGTCGAGGATCTGGTTGTTGATCAGACCTTCTTCGATTTCGCGAAGTGCAATAACGGTGGTTTTATCGTTTTCTTCCGGTACCAGCGGATCTTTACCGCCTACCTGCATCTGACGAGCGCGACGCGCGGCGACCAGTACCAGGTCAAAACGGTTACCAATTTTCTCTACAGCGTCCTGAACAGTTACGCGTGCCATACTTAAAATGCTCCACAGGTGAAGAAATGACTGGGCATGATACTGAAAGTGGGTTCAGTCTGCCAACAGTTTGGTGATTAATGCGTCATGTCGCTGCTTCTGGCGGCTCATACGCAGACGTTCTGCGCGAAGGATAGTTTTGAGATCGCTCAGCGCGGCATCAAAATCATCATTCACAATAAGGTAATCATATTCCGCGTAATGGCTCATTTCTGCAACAGCCTGTGCCATACGCTTCGCGATAACTTCTTCGCTATCCTGGCCGCGACCACGCAGGCGGCGATCCAGTTCATCTTTCGATGGCGGTAGAATAAAAATACTGCGCGAATCAGGCATTTTCTTACGAATTTGCTGCGCGCCCTGCCAGTCGATATCCAGGAACACGTTCACGCCGGTCGCCAGAACCTGCTCAATGGTTTCACGCGAAGTACCGTAGTAGTTACCGAATACTTCTGCGTGTTCAAGAAACGCGTCTCTGCCAATCATCGCTCTGAATTCGTCGTGATTCACAAAGAAATAGTGTTCACCGTGCACCTCACCCGGACGCGGTGCTCGCGTGGTGTGAGAAACAGAAACCTGCGTATCGTACAACGGTTGGGTTTTTAACAGTGCCTGAATAAGGCTGGATTTACCCGCGCCACTAGGGGCAGAAACAATATAAAGCGTGCCTTGAGCCATGAGAGTCTTTTGTATGTGTTAACGAAGAAGTCCTACATACGGGCTTATTATACACGTCGCCGCTGTGTGACGTAGCCTTTGTCACACTTTTTCCCGTGGATGATTAAATTTTGCGTGCCGTTTTCAGGTTTTGTCTGCGGTTTGCAGCAACAAAAAGAAACGCTGGATAACGCCTCGTAAAGCGTAACGTTGCCATTCGCGTCGTTTTCAATACCGGGTTATACCTCCTCCAACGCAAAGGAGGGGTAATAATGTGGCGATGGATAAGCGGGTTTGCGCTGTTGTGGTGTAGCACCGGGTTAGCGGTATGCCCGGTATGGTCGCAGGCAAAAGCAGAAAAGGACATTGTAGCGCTGAGCGCGCAGATCAAACGCTGGGACGATGCTTACTGGAAGCAGGGAGTCAGTGACGTTGATGACGGGGTTTACGATCAGCTTAACGCGCGGTTGAACCAGTGGCAGCGCTGCTTTGGTCATGTCTCTTCCGAAGAGAGACCGCCACCTCTGACAGGTAGTGTGACACACCCGGTTGCGCATACGGGCGTGCATAAGGTTGCCAGTAAAGCTGAGCTCAGCCAGTGGATGCGAGCCCGGCAACATCTCTGGATGCAGCCCAAAGTGGATGGCGTGGCTGTGACGCTGGTGTACCAGGGCGGGAAGCTTGTCCGGGCCATTAGCCGTGGCAACGGTGTGAAAGGTGAAGACTGGACGGCGCAGGTTCGATCAATCCCCTCTGTTCCGCAAAACCTGTCCGGCCCCCTGGCAAATAGCGTCTTACAGGGTGAACTGTTCTGGATTCATGAAAACCACATCCAGCGTCAGATGGGGGGGATGAACATGCGGGCAAAAGTGGCGGGCGCCATGATGCGTCATAACGATAGCGCACTTCTCAGGCAGCTCGGCGTGTTTATCTGGGCCTGGCCGGATGGACCTAAAGAGATGCAGGTATCTCTGGATGCGTTGTCAAAAGCCGGGTTCACCCTGACGGCGCGTTATACGCTGCCCGCCGCGTCTGTGAATGCGGTCGAAGCGCAGCGTTCAGCGTGGCATACAACAGCATTGCCCTTTGCCACGGACGGCATTGTGGTGCGTTCAGCGGATGAACCCGCGGGCGACGGTTGGTTACCCGGTGAAGGCCGTTGGGTTGTCGCATGGAAATATACGCCTGTCGCTCAGGTTGCTGAAGTGCGAGGGATACAGTTTGGCGTCGGGCGAACGGGCAAGGTGTCCGTTGTAGCCGAACTGGATCCAGTAAAGCTTGATGATAAACAGGTGCGGCGGGTGAGCCTGGGGTCGGTCACACGCTGGCAGCGGCTGGATATTGTTCCCGGCGATCAGGTTCTGATAAGCCTCGCCGGGCAGGGGATCCCCCGATTCGATCGAGTTGTCTGGCGGGGAGCGAACAGGGAAAAACCAGAACCTCCGGCCCTGCAGTACCACTCGCTGACCTGTTTTTATGCCTCACCAGCGTGTATGGAACAGTTCTTTGCCCGGTTGACGTGGCTTAGCTCGAAACAAGGGCTAGGGATCGAGGGGTTAGGCGAGGCGGGCTGGCGAACGCTTCATCAGACGCATCATCTCGAGCATATTTTTTCGTGGTTAACACTGACGCAGGCGCAGCTACAGTCCACGCCTGGCTTTTCCGCCGGGCGCGGGTTATCGCTCTGGCATCGTTTTAATATGGTGCGCAAGCAACCTTTTATTCGCTGGGTCACAGCGATGGGGATCCCGCTGACAAAAGCCACGCTGAATGCGGTTGGGGCGGCGTCGTGGCAGGCGCTGAATCAGCGGAGCGCCGCTGACTGGCAGGCTTTGCCGGGAACAGGTGAAGAGAAGGCGAAGCAGGTCGTTAACTGGCTGCATGCGCCTCCCGTTGATAGGCTGGCAAGGTGGCTGGCTGAGCAGCACATTAACGGGTTCTGACATTAATGCGCGTTGTGCTTGTAATGAAAAACGGGCAGGCCCAGCTTCAGGCGCAATGCCAGCATACGCGCGATGAAACCAAACAGCAGCGTGGAGATAACCACCACATCGTGGTTGGTGACATAGTGCTGCAAGGCGACATAAAGCACTGCCGCGGCAAAGGAGATGCCGGCATACAGTTCCTTCTGGAAAACCAGCGGGATACGTTTGCAGAACATATCGCGCAGCACCCCGCCAAACACGCCCGTGATCACCGCCGCAATGGTGGCGATAACCGGGCCTTCACCCATATCGAGAGCAATTTGTGCGCCAATGATGGAAAAAACAATCAGCCCAAGCGCATCCAGCACCAGGAACAAGCGGCGCAGATGAGGCATCACCGGGGCTACAATCGTGGTTAGCACGGCTGCCGTTGCCACGATAATGACGTACTCAGGGTTTTTAACCCAGCCGAGCGGATAATGGCCAAGCAGGATATCGCGCACGGACCCGCCGCCGAGCGCAGTGGCCGTGGCAATGATGATCACGCCGAAGGTGTCCATTCGGCGACGTCCGGCGGCAAGCGCGCCGGTCATGGCTTCAGCGGTAATGCCAATAAGATAGAGAATGTGAAGCAGCATAAACCCTCCGGAATGAAGTGGAGGAGGTTAGCGATTTGTGCGCAAGATCACGATTGAGATTTTCTAAGGCGAGGGGATTTGCCCTAAAGGAATTTATCAACGCATGCCAGGCGGGCTTGTGATAAGGCGGGAGACAAAGAAAGTAAGGATAAATATGGATTAGAAAAAGTAATGGGTGATGTGCCAGACACCACCCTGAAAGGTATTACTCGATATTCTGGATCTGCTCGCGCATCTGCTCAATCAGGACCTTCAGTTCAATTGCTGAATTGGTCACCTCTGCATTGATAGACTTAGACGCCAGCGTGTTCGACTCGCGGTTGAACTCCTGCATCATAAAGTCGAGACGGCGGCCTACCGCTTCTTTCTTCTTCAGGATGTTGTAGGTCTCTTTAACGTGCGCTTCCAGACGATCCAGCTCTTCAGCCACGTCTACACGCTGCGCCATCAGCACCAGCTCTTGTTCCAGACGGTTGTTTTCCAGCTGAACTTCCGCCTCTTCCAGTTTGGCGACAAGACGCTCACGCTGCCATTGCAGCACTTCTGGCATATGAGCGCGCACTTTAGCCACTTCGGCGCTCACGCCTTCAAGGCGTTGCTCAATCATCGCTTTCAGCGCCTGGCCTTCGGTTTCGCGGGCAACGATAAAGTCATCCAGCGTGCCGTCGAGTGCAGCCAGGATTTCAGCGGTAATCGCGTCCAGATCCTGCTCTCCGGCGGCCATCACGCCAGGCCAGCGCAGAATATCAACCGGGTTGATCTCGCCTTCATCGCTTTGCATTTTGACCCAGTTCGCCGCATTAACCAGCTGTTTTGCCAGCTTTTCGTTCAGGATCAGTTCGCCCTGTGCACTGGCATCGGGCTCAAAACGCAGGTTACATTCCACTTTCCCGCGGGTCAGACGCGTACGGATACGCTCACGCACCACAGGCTCCAGGCTGCGGAACTGTTCCGGCATACGGAAATATGTTTCCAGATAGCGCTGGTTTACCGAGCGCATTTCCCAGGTAGCGCTACCCCAGCTACCCTTGATTTCACGCCGGGCGTAGGCGGTCATACTGCGGATCATAGACATTCCCGTTTTTAAAGGAGAGATGGGGGGATTATAGCTTTCAGGGGCTTCTCAGGATAGGAATAAGCGTCCTTTATCCGTATAATGCGCAGCCACATTCGTTTCAAGCCGGAGAATCCATCATGCGTCCAGCAGGTCGTAGCGCCAACCAGGTGCGTCCCGTCACCCTGACCCGTAACTATACAAAACACGCTGAAGGCTCCGTGCTGGTTGAGTTTGGTGACACCAAAGTGCTTTGCACCGCGTCCATCGAAGAGGGCGTGCCTCGCTTCCTGAAAGGTCAGGGGCAGGGGTGGATCACCGCCGAATACGGTATGTTGCCGCGCGCAACCCATACCCGTAATGCCCGTGAAGCGGCAAAAGGTAAGCAGGGCGGCCGTACTATGGAGATCCAGCGCCTGATCGCACGTGCGCTCCGCGCCGCGGTTGACTTAAAAACGCTGGGTGAGTTCACCATCACGCTGGACTGCGACGTGATCCAGGCCGATGGCGGCACGCGTACGGCCTCCATTACCGGTGCCTGTGTGGCGCTGGCAGATGCGCTGAACAAGCTGGTTGCCGCCGGTAAGCTGAAAACCAACCCAATGAAAGGGATGGTTGCTGCTGTCTCCGTTGGTATTGTTAACGGCGAAGCGCTTTGCGATCTGGAATACGTTGAAGATTCTGCCGCAGAAACCGACATGAACGTGGTGATGACCGAAGATGGTCGCATCATTGAAGTGCAGGGCACGGCAGAAGGCGAGCCATTCACTCACGAAGAACTGCTCACCTTGCTGGCGTTGGCCCGAGGGGGTATTGAATCTATTGTAGCGACGCAGAAAGCGGCGTTAGAAAATTGATTTTAAGGCGACCAATGAGTCGCCTTTTTTTTGCCTGTAAGACTGAAAAGACAAAGGAGCAAATCCATGAAATCGTATCAGCGCCAGTTTATTGAGTTTGCGCTTAACAAGCAGGTACTTAAGTTTGGCGAGTTCACGCTGAAATCCGGTCGTAAAAGCCCGTATTTCTTCAACGCCGGGCTGTTTAATACCGGGCGCGATTTGGCACTGTTAGGCCGCTTCTATGCCGAAGCGCTGGTAGATTCCGGGATTGATTTCGATCTGCTGTTTGGCCCCGCGTACAAAGGCATTCCAATTACAACCACCACGGCGGTGGCGCTGGCGGAGCACCATGACCGCGACGTACCGTACTGCTTTAACCGTAAAGAGGCCAAAACCCACGGTGAAGGCGGCAATCTGGTAGGCAGTGCGTTGCAGGGCCGCGTGATGCTGGTGGATGACGTGATCACCGCAGGTACCGCGATCCGTGAATCGATGGAAATTATCCAGGCTAACGGTGCAACGCTTGCGGGTGTGCTGATTTCGCTTGATCGTCAGGAACGCGGGCGTGGCGACATCTCTGCTATTCAGGAAGTGGAACGCGATTATGGCTGCAAAGTGATCTCTATCATCACGCTGACAGACCTGATTGCATATCTGGAAGAGAAGCCTGAAATGGCGGATCACCTGGCGGCGGTACGTCAATACCGCGAAGAGTTTGGCGTATAATTCAATTGCCCGGTGGCGCTACGCTTACCGGGCCTACCTGTTCGTAGGCCGGATAAGGCGAAGCCGCCATCCGGCGATGGCGTTACTGTAATTGTGCTGCCACTAACGGCCAGCGGGCGTCAAAATCGTCCGTTGGTCGATATTTAAACTCGCTGCGCACAAACCGGGAGAGCATCCCTTCGCAAAATGCCAGGATCTGGCTTGCCAGCAGCGTCTCATCCGTATTATATCCCTCACCTTCCCGCATTTTCTTCTCGCGCAGAACCTGACGAAGCTGGGCTTCGATACGCTCAAAAAGCTGGTTTATACGGCCTTGCAGACGATCCTGTTCAAACATCAGCGCGTGGCCGGTAAGAATACGGGTCAGACCCGGGTTACGTTCACCAAAGCCCAGAATCAGCAGCACAATCAGACGCAGACGCGTGCTGGTGTCTTTTTCATCCTTCAGAATCAGGTTGATGCGCGTGATCAGGCTATCTTCGATAAACTCGATCAGGCTGTCGAACATCCGGGTTTTGCTCGGGAAATGACGATACAGCGCCGCCTCTGACACGCCCACAGAGGCCGCCAGCTTGGCGGTGGTGATGCGTTGACTGCCGTCGCTGGATTCAAGCATCAGAGCCAGAGATTGAAGTATTTCTTCGCGACGATTCCTTTTCGCGGTTTGTTTTTCTGCCATGTTACAAAATACCCCTGAAAATAAGCACTTGTCAGGCTGGCAACCACACAGCGACCCGCAAACTGACGTTTGCGGTTTGTTATTGCATTATGGCGCTGTGAGATGCGTGTTTGTCGGGCGGTTATTTGCGCCCGGAATGGCCGAAGCCGCCTTCGCCACGGTCGGTAGCGTCGAAGTCTGCCACCAGGTTAAATTCTGCCTGCACCACCGGTACAAACACCATCTGCGCAATACGCTCGCCCGGTTCAATGGTGAAGCTGTCCTGGCCACGGTTCCAGACGGATACCATCAGCTGACCCTGATAGTCAGAGTCGATCAGGCCGACCAGGTTACCCAGCACGACGCCATGCTTATGGCCCAGGCCAGAGCGCGGCAGGATCACCGCTGCCAGTGACGGGTCAGCAATGTGAATCGCCAGCCCGGTCGGGATCAGGGTCGTTGCACCCGGCGCCAGTTCTACGGCGTCATCGAGACAGGCGCGCAGGTCAAGACCGGCAGAGCCGGAGGTGGCATACGTTGGCAGCGGAAATTGCTCGCCAACGCGCGGGTCCAGAATCTTAACGTCGATTTTTTTCATCATAACGGGTAACGATCTCGTCCAGTAATTGTTGGCCCAGGAGTTCTTTGCGCTCAAGCGGTAAGACTTTATCTCCATCCTGCCAGAAAAGGTGCAATGCGTTGCTGTCGCTGTTAAATCCTTGCGTGGACAGCGATACGTCGTTCGCGCAAATCAAATCGAGGTTTTTGCGGGTACGTTTTTGCCGGGCATATTCTTCCACATTATTCGTTTCTGCGGCAAACCCAACAACGTAAGGACGATGAGTTTTCAATGCGGCGACACCGGCAACGATATCCGGGTTCTTCACCATTTTTATTGTTAATTCATCACCTTGCTTTTTAATTTTGGCGTCGGCAATGGTTTCGGCGCGGTAATCAGCGACGGCCGCACAGCCGATAAAAATATGCTGCTGTTGAGCATGCGCCTGTACGGCGGCTTCCATTTCCAGCGCGGTAGTTACATCAATACGCCGCACAAACGCAGGGGTGGTAAGCGACACCGGGCCGCTCACCAGCGTCACGTTCGCGCCGCGTTTGGCTGCCGCGGCAGCAATTGCAAAGCCCATTTTGCCGGAGCTGTGGTTGGTGATGTATCGCACCGGATCCAGCGGCTCGCGCGTGGGGCCCGCGGTAATCATGATGTTGAGATGTTGCAGATCGTTGACAGGCGAGAAATGGGCGGCGGCCATATCAACAATCGTCAATGGGTCGAGCATACGCCCTGGCCCCACGTCGCCACAGGCCTGGCTGCCGCTCTCCGGTCCCCAAATTAGCAGGCCGCGCGAGGCCAGCGTATCCAGATTATGCTGGGTAGCGGCGTTGCGATACATCTGCTGGTTCATTGCGGGTACAACCGCGACGGGCGCAGGCGTGGCGAGGCAAATGGTCGTTACCAGATCGTTCGCCATCCCGGCCGCCACGCGGGCAATTACATCTGCCGTGGCGGGGGCAAGGATAACCAGATCGGCCCATTTCCCCAGCTCAATATGGCCCATTGCGGCTTCGGCTGCCGGGTCGAGAAGACTGTCGGATACCGGGTATCCCGAGACGGCTTGCAGGCTCAGCGGGGTGATAAAGGCTTTGCCGCCTTCGGTGATCGCGACCCGTACGTCGGCCCCGCGCTCGCGCAAACGGCGCACCAGGTCTGGCGTTTTATAGGCAGCAATACCGCCGCTGACGCCAAGAACGATTTTTTTACCGGCCAGGCTCATCATGATTCTTTCCTGTTGGGTTTCACCAGAGAGCGGGCATTTTATCACAATCCCTAAAACGGGGTGATGATGTCCTTAATTCACTTTGCGAGGCGCTACGCAAGAACGAAACGCCAGCGTCGAGCCCCGAATTTGCCTGTGGCAGCATAATGGCAAACAGAAGGAGGCCGGGCATGGAAGAGACTGAACTGCTGCTACCGCGTGAAAAAATGCTGCGCCATGGCGTCACGTTGTTAAAGGACGACGAGCTGCTGGCGCTCTTTTTACGCACAGGCACGCCGGGGAAAACGGTATTTACGCTGGCGAAAGAGCTGATAGAGCATTTCGGCTCACTGTATGGATTGTTGACCGCCGAGCTGGAGGCGTTTACGCACGTTGAGGGTATTGGCGTGGCGAAATATGCCCAGTTGCGGGGCATTGCGGAGCTGGCCCGGAGATTTTACAACGTGCGTATGGAGGAAGAAGACCCGATCCTCACCCCCGATATGACCCGCGAATTTCTGCAAAGCCAGCTTTCCGATCTGGAGCGGGAGATCTTTATGGTGATCTTTCTCGACAACAAAAACCGGGTACTGAAACATACCCGCCTTTTTTCGGGAACATTGAGCCACGTTGAGGTGCATCCGCGTGAAATTGTGCGGGAAGCGATAAAAGTGAATGCAGCCGGCGTGATCCTCGCGCATAATCACCCCTCTGGCTGTGCAGAACCAAGCAGAGCTGACAAAGCAATTACCGAACGTATTATCAAATGCTGTCAATTCATGGACATTCGTGTGCTGGACCATCTGATAATTGGCCGCGGAGAGTACATTTCTTTTGCCGAACGTGGCTGGATTTAGGCCTTTTCTCGCGATCCATCGGGATCTTTGTCTGTTCGGGACTTGAGCACACCGCCGAGTCAGCGTATACTACGCCACCTTTGAGAATCTCGGGTTTGGCATTTGGGCCTGGCAATCGAGAGTTCAATAGAACTATGCGATGACCGGGCTGTAAAGCCTGACGAGGCGCCGATACCCCATACGAAGCTCGAGCTAATTTGATTTTTGGAGAATAGACATGTCCCGAGTCTGCCAAGTTACTGGCAAGCGTCCGGTGACCGGTAACAACCGTTCCCACGCACTGAACGCGACTAAACGCCGTTTCCTGCCGAACCTGCACTCTCACCGTTTCTGGGTTGAGAGCGAGAAGCGTTTTGTCACCCTGCGCGTATCTGCTAAAGGTATGCGTGTAATCGATAAGAAAGGCATCGATACAGTTCTGTCCGAACTGCGTGCCCGTGGCGAAAAGTACTAAGTACTTAAAGAGGAAATAAATCATGGCTAAAGGTATTCGCGAGAAAATCAAGCTGGTTTCTTCTGCTGGTACAGGTCACTTCTACACCACCACGAAGAACAAACGTACTAAGCCGGAAAAACTGGAACTGAAAAAATTCGATCCAGTTGTACGCCAGCACGTACTGTACAAAGAAGCTAAAATCAAATAATTTTAGTCTCCTTGTATTGAAAAACCCCGCAACTGCGGGGTTTTTTGCATTCTGCATCTCAACGGAGGAACCATGCCTGAATTACCTGAGGTAGAGACCAGCCGCCGCGGCATTGAGCCCCATCTGGTTGGCGCGACTATTCTTCATGCTGTCGTTCGCAACGGGCGTCTGCGCTGGCCGGTGTCCGATGAGATCCACGCGTTAAGCGATAAACCTGTCCTGAGCGTACAGCGCCGCGCGAAATACCTGCTGCTGGAGCTGCCTGACGGCTGGATCATTATCCATCTGGGCATGTCGGGAAGCCTGCGCATCCTCACCGAAGAGTTGCCTGCGGAAAAGCACGACCACGTTGATCTGGTGATGAGTAACGGCAAGGTGCTGCGTTACACCGACCCGCGTCGCTTTGGTGCATGGCTGTGGACCAAAGAGCTGGAAGGGCACAACGTGCTGGCGCATCTTGGACCTGAGCCGCTCTCAGAAGCGTTTAACGCAGATTATCTCAAAGAGAAGTGCGCGAAAAAGAAAACCCCGATTAAACCCTGGCTGATGGATAACAAGCTGGTCGTGGGCGTGGGGAATATCTATGCCAGCGAATCGTTGTTTGCCGCCGGGATCCATCCCGATCGGCTGGCCTCTTCGCTGTCTGCGCAGGAGTGCGAGCTGCTGGTCAGAGTGATTAAAGCGGTACTGCTGCGCTCAATTGAGCAGGGCGGGACGACGCTGAAGGATTTTCTGCAAAGCGACGGGAAGCCGGGCTATTTTGCGCAGGAGTTGCAGGTTTATGGTCGTAAGGGGGAACCGTGCAGAGCATGCGGGACGCCGATTATTGCCACGAAGCACGCTCAGCGCGCCACGTTTTACTGCCGTCAGTGCCAGAAGTAGGGTTACTTTAACTTTTCCATCAACGCCTGGTGGACGTTAACCGGCAGAAAGTGGGTAACGTCCCCGCGATGGCGCGCCACCTCTTTCACCAGCGAAGAAGAGATGAAGGACCACTCTTTGGAGGGCATCAGGAATACGCTCTCCAGCTCCGGCATCAGATGGCGGTTCATGTGCGCCAGCTGCATCTCATATTCGAAGTCTGCTACCGCGCGAAGACCGCGGATCAGGATATTGGCCTGCTGAGCACGGGCAAAGTTTGCCATCAAATCGCTGAATCCGACGACCTCAACATTCGACAAATGCGAAATCGCATCGGTGGCAAGCTGCACGCGTTCGTTCAGGTCGAACATCGGCTTTTTGCTCGGGCTGGCGGCAATGGCCAGAATCACCTTGTCGAACATACACGCCGCACGGGTGATGATATCAAGATGACCGTTAGTGATCGGATCGAAGGTACCCGGATAAATCGCTTTTGTGCTCATGGCTCACGTTTTCTCTGAGTAGCCGCGGTTCAGCGCCCACAGCTCGGTGTATTTATTGAAAGTATACTGGGCATTCACTACCGCCAGTAACCAGCCCTGTTTGCCGTCCAGCACGCCACCACGTAGCAGCAGCGTTTTCAGAAACGCGCCCAGCGTGTGGGTGAAGATGCCGGTCAGCGTGGCCTTCTTGCCGCGCGCATGCCGCTCCTGTGCCCAGGCGGTGGCATAGTTCAGCTGTTTCCGCTGGAAGCTGGCGAAATCGCGGCAGGTCAGATGAAGCAGATCGCCCGTCAGGGGGATGACCTGAGCGTTATCGCAGGCCAGAGACTCATGGACCAGGTTGTCGTTGTACTGATAACGCTCGCGGGCATAGAGGCGCATCACGCGGTCGGGGTACCAGCCGCTGTGGCGCATAAAGCGGCCCAGGAAATAGTTACGACGCGCGATACTGTAGACCGCGCCGGGCTGTGGCGCGGCAAGCACCGTTTGAATGGCCTGTCGGAGTTCCGGGGTGACGCGCTCATCGGTATCGATCATCAACACGTAATCGCCCGTGGCGTAACTCTGCGCACGCTGACGCTGAATACCGTAGCCCTGCCAGTCGGTGTCGGTAAAGACTTTTGCCCCGGCTGCACGGGCAACGTCCGCCGTATTGTCCGTACTTCCGGAATCGAGAATGACGATTTCGTCAGCCCAGGCAACAGAGGCCAGGCAATCCGGAAGCAGGTCGGCGGCGTTTTTGGCGATCATCACGACCGACAGACGCGTTGACATTAGTGGCTCCGCTGCGGCAGGTAAGGTTGCAAAAGTTGCAGCAGACGGGTCAGTGCACCCTGGTTCTGATGCAGGACTTCAACGGCGTGACGACCGTACCACAGGCGGTAATCTTCGTCAGTCAGAAGGGTTGAGACCTCTTTGACCACCGAGTCCGCATCGGTCACGGTGATTAAGCCATCGGCTTGCTGCAATTTCGCGCAGATATCTTTGAAGTTAAACGTGTGTGGACCCATCAGCACGGGAATGGCGTGGGCTGCCGGCTCCAGCGGGTTATGACCACCGCGCTCCACCAGGCTTCCGCCAACGAATGCAAGATCGGCGATCCCGTACAGCAGCATCAGTTCGCCCATCGTATCGCCAATCACCACCTGCGTGCTGCCAGAGGGGATTTCGCCGCTGCTGCGCAGGGTGAAGCTGAAACCGCCTTTTTGCACCATCTCCCGGGCATCTTTAAAACGCTCAGGATGGCGAGGAACCAGAATCAGCAGTAAATCAGGGAATTTTTCCAGCAGTTGGCGGTGAGCCTGAAGAATAATGGCCTCTTCGCCGTCATGGGTGCTGGTGGCAATCCAGACCTGGCGACGCGGCGCCCACTGACGACGCAGCGTTACCGCACGGGCGGCGAGTTCAGGGGTGACGGAAATATCGAACTTCAGGCTACCCGTGACCGCAAGCTGGTTGCGCTTCAGGCCGAGGGCGATAAAGCGCGCGGCATCTTCTTCGTTCTGCGCGGCGATCAGCGTAATTTTGCTGAGCAGGCGACGCATAAATTTACCCAGCTTGCCGTACCCTTTCGCCGAGCGTTCCGACAGACGCGCGTTGGCGATAACCAAAGGAATTTTACGGGCATGCAGGGCGGAAATCATATTCGGCCACAGTTCAGTTTCCATGACGATCACCAGTTTAGGGCGAACGGTATTCAGGAAACGGTTCATGGCGCAGGGGAGATCGTACGGCAGGTAGACGTGATGCACGTCTTTACCGAAGGCAGACATCACGCGCTCTGAGCCTGTTGGCGTCATCGTGGTGACGGTGATGGGCAGTGACGGATAACGGTGGCGTAAGGCACGCACCAGTGGAATGGCGGCCAGCGTTTCCCCGACTGACACGGAATGCAGCAGAATACCGTCCGGCGCCACTTTATTGCGGCAGTAGCCATAGCGTTCGGCCCAGCGTTTACGGTACGCAGGCGCTTTACGGCTACGAAGCAACAGTCGCAGCCACACCAGTGGCTGAATGATGTAGAGCAGGGCGGTATACAACAATTCCAAGCGATTATCCGTTTTTTTAGTTTCGGCCGGGAAATTCTAAGCATTTAAGCGTGCTAAAGCTATCTCTTATGCCAGATACCGTTTTAAACGGAAGTAGCGTCGGCCCAGGCGCCAGCGCAAACGCGGGCTTTTGGCACTTTTCCAGATGAGCTTCCAGATCCCGGTGTCGAAGAACTCTTTGATTATCATTGATTTCTTCGCTTCATCCTTCATGTTGTCGAAGGTATGAATAATTCCCAGACCCTCTTTGGCGATTTGCCAGTGACAGGCCGGGATATTTTTCACTTTATCCGGGTAGCGCTGGTTAATGGCATCAAGCATCTTCAGGATCTTCATGTAATGGCGCGCTGAGCGAATCAGCGTGTCGTCATTATCCGGGGTGTGCGATACCGAGGCGGAGTGAATGTAGTAGTCGTAAAAGCGTTCGCTGGTGTACTGAACGCGTTCCGCAGCAAGCAGCACCTCAGTCGTCCACGGGATATCCTGATGGCGCAGGCCAGGCTCGAAACGAAAGCCGTGCTGACGAATAAAATCGTGACGATAGATATTCAGCCAGGTCACATGCAGGAACTTACGTGAATCCAGCGCCTTTTTTAACCATGCCGCGCCATTCATGACGCTCGTTGAGGCGAGCTTATCTTCAGGGAAGATAGGGCGAGACGGTTTTTTGTTATTTTCCCAGACGTAGTTGCCATTGCAGGTGGCGACATCCAGGTTCTGCGTGACGGCCATATCCAGCAGACGCTGGTACATGCCGGGTTTGAAGACATCATCAATATCCGGGAAAGAGAGATATTGGCCGGTCGCAACGGCCAGGCCGGTATTACGCGCGATGGACACGCCCTGATTAGGTTGTTCAATGACCTGCATCTGTGGCAGCTGTTCGCGCCATTTTTCGACAATCTGCATCGAGCGGTCAGTGGAGCCGTCATTCACGATGATGACTTCTATACTGTCGATGTGTTGATTTACAAGGCAGGTAAAGAACTGATCGAGAAAAGCTTCACCGTTATAAACGGCAACCACCACGCTTAATAAAGGCGCTGAATTTTGCATATGAAACCTGATTATTTTTGGTTGTCGACCAAAGCAATGTATTGCTGGCAAATGGCGTTGATACCGAACGATGCGATCGTTTCGCGATCAACAACCGGCGGAGAGGCATACAGTTCTGCCAGGGTATTCGCCAGTGATTCGTCGGTTAACGCGGTCAGACCGCGCGCCAGGGGGCCAGTAAGGATCTCAGCAGGGCCGCCAGGGCAGTTTGTACTCACCGGTGGGGTCTGACAGATAATGGACTCTACCAGTACATTACCAAAACCTTCGCAGTCGGAACTTAACACTAAAAGGCGTGCACCTTTGATCCACGGATAAGGATTGGTTTCAAACGGGCGGAAGACGATCTTGTTTTCAATTCCCAGCTTAGCGGCAAGCTGTTTGAGCTGGTTTATTTTCACGTCAGAGCCTTTGCCCATCAACACCAGCGATGCGTCAATCTTGCTCATCGCGAACGCGCGAAGCAGCCGGTCGTGACGTTTGTGCTCATGAAAACGACCAACGTGGATAATATAATTCTGCCCCTGCATCTCAAAGGGCGCTTCCGCCAGACGCTGAATTTCAGGGATATCGAAGGGGTTATGGATAACCGCTTTGCGCCGCAGGGGGATCGCGAGTACTTCAGACAGATCGTGCAGCACGGCGCCGGATACCGCCACCACGTTGCGGTTTTCATAGGTATGACGAATTTTATAATGCTTAAACCAGCGAGAAAGCCCGCTGCGATGGCGCAAATAGGAAAAGGAGAACATCCCGTGTATGCAGAACCAGACCTTATCCCGATCCAGCACGCGGCTGTGCGCCACGATACGGTCGGTTTTATGCAGATGCGAGAAGACGACGTCAAATTTACCGCTGCGTTCTGCCTGCTCAATGGCGCGATCCAGCAAACGGGCGCGACGCGGGATCTCGGTCAGCTTCCGCCAGGGTTTTTTACAGGTATCCTGCACGACCTGAAAATCGATGCCTTCCGGAATGGCGTAGTCGCACACCTTCCGTAAGGAGAAAAGGGTGACCTGATGCCCCAGTTCTGTCAGTCCGCTGGAGAGGGTGAGAACCGTTTTTTCGGCTCCTCCACCGGGTAAACCATCAATAATCATTAGGATGCGCATTATTAATCCAGTAATTTTTGATAAAGCGAAATAAGCTGACTTGATAGTTTTTCAGGGGTTGCTTCTCTGACGCGTTCACGCGCCGCAAGCCCCATATTGTTATTTTTTTCCAGTGAAGGGATGGACATGACGGCCTCCTTCAATGTGTGGATATCAAGTGCATCACAGTAAAACCCGTTCTGGCCTTGCGCAATAAATTCTGAACCACCGCAACTCTCTGACGTAATGACGGGCAATCCACAGGCCATTGCTTCAAGTATGACGTTAGGGAAAGGATCATACAGCGTCGGCAGCAGTAAACCATCAGAAAGCTGATAAAATGGCAGCGTCTCTTTTTGCATCCCCAGGAAACGGATTTGCCCCTCACAGCCTAATGAACGGGCGAGGTCGCGATAGCGGCTTTCCGCTTTATCCTGACCGACCACAACCAGCCACGCCGATGTTCCTGCTATAGCCTGAATAGCGCTTGCCAGCCCCTTGCGTTCAAACCCTGAACCCACGAAGCAGAAAATGACGGCATCAGCGGGTAAGCCAAATTGCTTACGCAGTACAGCGCGCTGCCTCTCTGCTGCCGGAACGAAGCGGCGGGAATCTATTGAATTATAAATCACATGTATCTTTTTTGCGTCAATATCAAAGTCTTCGACGATTTCGCGCTTGATCATCTCCGCATTACAGATAACGGCTTTCAACTCGGGAGCCTGGTACATTTCACGTTCGGCGTTCATCACGTAGCGGTGATAGCGATCGTGCATGAGCAGCTTCGCGCGCCAGGCGGGAAGAATACGCGTACGCTGTAGCAGCCAGCGTCGATGTACACCATCTCCGGCGCGGTAAATATCGCAGCCCGGAATACGTTCGTGGCTCTGTACAATATCAAACTGCTGTTGCTGCCACAGCGCGCGCGCGGCGTGTGCAAAGCCGCGTTCACGGCTGATGCGGCCCCACTTTCGTGGATCGCAGATATGAATATGCCAGTCGTCCTGCTTTTCGCCCTGCCACTCGCGGGTGATGACGTTGAGCTCAAGATTTTGATTGCTCAGCGCGGTGAGTGCCCTGGAGACAAAACGTTCTGCTCCCCCATCCGGCCGATATTTTTGGCGCACAATGGCCAGACGATGAAGCTTCATTGCAGGTATCTCCTTGCGGCGGAGACGACAGCATCAACGGGGATGGCGTCGAGATAACGTTCCGTCGTTTTTGTATCAATGGCGTCAGGGTTGGGAAGCAGGCCGTAGTTACCAGCCCAGATGACCTCGCCGTTAACCTGCCATGGCGACCAGAACGTCAACTTTGATGGGCCAAACAGCGCCACGCAGGGCGTCTGAAGGGCGGCGGCCATGTGCATGGGGACGGAGTCAACGCCAATGAACAGGGCTGCGTGATCGATAAGCGAGGCCAGCTGGCGCAGGGTTAACTGCCCTGCCAGCGATACAACACCCGTCTGCGGGGAGGCGGCAAGAATGCGGTCAATCATCGCCAGCTCTTTCTTATCCGGTCCCGCCGTAAGGACGATAGTGTGGCCGTCCTGCTGCAATGCGGCGATAGTTTGCGCCATTTTGCCTTCGTCCCAGCACTTAAAGAACCAGCGTGAAGTGGGTTGAATAACGATATAGCGTTCCCCCACGCCCTTTTGTGTCAGCTTGTGATGAGCATGGTGCCAGTCATCCGCGCTGTAAGCCATGGTGACGGCGGGTCTGGCGGCAACGGGTAATGGTTTCAGTATGGACAGGTTTTGTTCAACGGTGTGCAGGTTCTGATGGCTGGCGACCGAGACCAGTTCACTGTGACAAAAACGCCAGAAGGCATTATTGCGCTTGTTAAAAGCGAACCCGAGCCGAACCGGTGCGCCGGTGAAGCGGGTAACCAGCGCGCTGCGCCACTGATCGGCAAGATTGATCACCAGATGATAATGCTGAGCGCGTAAAGCACGAAGCAACTGCCACTCTTTTTGCAGGTGCTTCAGCGTCCCCAACTGCTTCCATTTACGATCGATACCATAGATCGTACCGATTGCCGGATGCGCGGCGAGCATGTCTCGCGTCTCTTCATAGAGAAGCACGTCGATTTGGGCTTCAGGCCATTTCTGGCGCAATGAATTGATGACGGGGGTGGTGAGTAACATGTCACCATGATGGCGAAGTTTAATCAGTAAAATGCGCAAATCAGGCGTGTCAGGTAAGTTATTCATCATCATCTTATCGGCGTTGTACTGTTGGCAATTCTAATAGACCTGGTAACGACTTGCACTCTTTCTCCATAATGTCAGGAATTTCCCTGGAAGGGTTTACTCCTGCTTTCGGGCGTGCGTAACATAGCGCTAACTATTTTGTCTTGCGGACTCATTATGAAAAAACCAGCGTTTATCATCACGATCGATACCGAAGGGGATAATCTCTGGCAGAACCACCGGGTCATCAAAACGGAAAACGCGCGCTACCTGGCGCGGTTTCAGACGCTTTGCGAGCGTTTCGGCTTTAAGCCTGTCTGGCTCACCAATTACGAGATGGCCGTCGAACCGGTGTTCATTGAGTTCGCGAAAGAGGTCATAGCCCGGGGGCAGGGCGAGGTAGGAATGCATCTCCATGCCTGGAACAGCCCTCCGGAGCACGATCTGACCGGTGATGACTGGCGCTGGCAGCCTTATCTGATTGAGTTTTCAGACGAGGTCATGCGTGAGAAAGTGCTGTTCATGACCCGCCTACTGGAAGAGACCTTCCAGACAAAAATGCTCAGCCATCGCGCCGGGCGCTGGGCATTCGACAGCCGTTACGCCCGGTTACTGATTGAGCTGGGGTATCAGGTAGATTGTTCCGTTACGCCGCGCGTGAACTGGCGCAACGCGAAAGGTGCCCCGCAGGGTAATGGCGGAACGAATTACCAGCATTTTCCCGATCGCGCCTACTTTTTGGACGTAGACGACATTTCCCGGCCGGGAAACAGCCTTCTCCTCGAAGTGCCAATGAGCATCCAGTATAAACACCCGGCATGGCTGAATTCCCTGAAGCAGGGTTACGATCGTCTGCGCGGTAAATACCGTTCTCCGTCAGTTAACTGGTTACGCCCGTCCGGCGGTAACGCGCAGGAGATGATTAAGGTGGCGCAGCAGTGCCTGTCTCAGGGAAATGACTACGTAGAGTTCATGCTGCATTCGTCGGAATTTATGCCTGGCGGCAGCCCGACGTTTAAAGATGAGGCGGCGATTGAAGGTTTATATCAGGATTTGGAACAGCTGTTTACCTGGCTATCAGATAAAACGGTGGGGATGACGCTGGCGGAGTTTTACCAGTACAAAAAATAGTTATGCCCGCCAGGCGGGCATATTTGCTATTGCTGCTTTGTTTGGGTGAAAGGTGTACTTAATGCAAACAAAACCATAAAGAAGATTAAGGCTTCTGAACTGAGCAGTATGACATCCGTCAGACCATACAAAAGCAAAAGTAGCATCGAGGTTAGCAGCAGTGCGTTTCTGTTTCGTAGGGCATACACAATCATCGAAACGAAGAAAAAGAGCATTACCGCCACGCCGGGGATCCCCTGCAATGAATATTTCTCTATAAATTCATTATGCAGGTGGACTTTGATGTACACGAGCGCGGTAGCAAGATGTGGATGACCGTCTTTTATATACTGCCGTGTCCACGTTTCACGCTCTTCAAGTGATTGCCCCAACGGATGTGCAAGACCATTCTCGATCCCGACAGTCCACATCGAAAAACGTGCGCCCAGTGACGTGCGGTCATAGCCTTGCTGATATTTCTCAACTTCAATTTGGGTTTGCGTTATTTTCGGTGCAATCAACGGTTTGTAGCTTACGACGACAATGCCGGCCACAATGCATAAAAAGATGAGAGTGGATTTGAGATGAATTTTTCTGAAATGATATAGCGTGAGCACTATCGCCAGAAGCAGATATAAACCCATCGCAGCACGGGTACCCGTCAACAGTATGACGAAGTAAGAGATTAATATAGTGAAACCCGCGACAACATACAGCTTCACGTTCTGCTGAAGGTAAAGACTGTATACGAAAGCCAGTGACAGGACAGAATAAACATAGGCTGAAACGGTGGCACGGTTAATTGCCATCTCAACGCGAGTCATACCTTGCGAGGCCTGCCACAAGCCATATCCTGTGGCGAGCACAAACCCTAAGGCCGCTGCGTAGAAGAAAAATTTCCTGAAGTTGTCTTTATCAATGTAAAACTTAAAGCGGTCAATATAGAAAATCAGGATACTCGCTAAAATTAACTTTTTGCTGGCGCCTAGATAGTCGCTGTAAAGGTTGAGTCCCTCGTTATGATACTCATAGATTAAGTACCAGCCGAGGTTAAGTAACCCAATCAGCAAAATGGGCAGCGCTATAGTAAAAGGTCGAAGAGTGATTTTTTTATATTCGAAAGCCAGGCCAATAATACTGACGTAAATAGCAATATAGAAAAACTCTCTTTGCTTCCCTGAACTGACTAGTGCCAGCATCAAAGAGATGAGGCTCAAAGCAATCGTCAGTTGATATAGCCGTGGTTTTATTTTTTCCATAACGCCTCAATAACCCTTTTTTTGTAGCTAAAACGAACATCGGTGGACAGGAAAAAAGACAATGTGTACATGGCCTTTACGCGTTGTTTCACGAGTTGTAATTGTTGGTCTGTAAGACAGGACCGATGGTTGCTGTAAATATCAAACCAGTGGCAATTGACAAGATGCCTGTAGCTTGACGGAAATGTTCTTTCCATCTGTAACGTGCATTCGACAAGCGTTGAAATTTTGCTGGCGTCCAGACTGCTCGACAAACTGTCGCGACGCTTGACGTAATAATAATGCCCCTGGCGTTGATAGACTATTTTGCTCGACTGCATCAACATTCCGGGGAAGACAGCGAAATCCTCATAACATAACATTGGAGGAATAGGGTTGCTCTCGTACAGGCTACGATGAATAAACTGGCCAATGAGATGCGCCTGAAAGTCTTTATGGCGTAAGAAACGAGCGATTGCTTCATGTTGTGACAATGGCACAGGGTTGAATCCCTGCCAGTCTGAAGTCATTTTCCGGGGATCGCGAATCTCAAGCAAACGTGTCAGTAACATATCCGGACGTTGCGCTTTCAGAAAGGTAATTGCGTCCCTGAGGCTGCCCGGCTTTAAGCAATCGTCACTGTCGAGCATCGTAATATATTCACCGGATGCCAGTGCGACAGCACTGTTTCGTACCCGGCCAACGTTACGAAAGTTCACGGTGCGCGTTATGATCTGAGGAAATTTAGGTGACCACTCTTCAATTATTGCCTGCGTGGTATCCTCAGAACTGTCATTAAAAATAATAATTTCAGTGTCTTGAACGGTGGCTGCCAGCAGGCTTGAAAGCGTGGCATGCAGCGTAGCTTCAGCGTTATGCGCAGCAATAATGACGCTTAAAAAAGCCATAAAAATTAGTTTCCTTGAGCGTCGGTAGCGCTAGCCAGTGAGCGGGCTTTGGGTAATGTACGGATAAACTGCTGAAGATCGTGTAACGCGGAGTCAGTGACAGAGAATAGTGCTTCCCGTTCTTGCGGGAAGTAATAGCGCGTTTCAAACACATAAGAACAAATGTTGTCGTCATTCCCGATCAGCAACACATTGCCAAGCGGACGTTGTTCATAGTGACAACACGGACCAAACAGCAGGACTACCGGAACGCCAACGGCGTCTGCGATATACACATTCCCCGAGTCAGACGCGATATAACAGTCCATCTTAGAAATGGCCCAGGGAAGCTCTTCCAGCGAAATTTTGCCAATAAGATTGATAAAATTAGGGATTTCACCGTAAAGGCGGGTGATATCGTCCATCCACGACTGTTCATTTGGCGCGCCGAAGACATAAAACTCGCAGGGTAAATCAGCGAGTTGATCAACAATCCGTTTCCAGATAACCGGAGGAACGGTTTTGGCTTTATTGCCCGCCGCAATACTGATGCCGATGCGGATAACGTCAGGTTTATCAAGAATGGCCGGCCAGGTCGTCGGTTTAAAGAGCGGCTTTGTGGCGTGCTTGGGAGAGTCTTGCCATGTGAGTGCGCGGTCGGCCAGTTTCAGGTAGTTCGACACCGAAAGCGTTTTTTTGCCATGCTCAACGGTACCGTCAGCCGCAAGATAGAAAATCCCGTGATACCACCTGCGCGTGTAAATGGTTAAAAATTGTTTGTTTTTAGCATTGCAGACGGCGGCAAAAAAGAGGTTCACGCTGTTGGGTTGTAGCAGGTAGACGTTGTCGTAGCGGTTCATGATCCTGCACGCGAAGCACAGTTTACGCCACAGGTTGCGCTTATGCTGCTCAATAAAATAGATCTGCTCGATAGTCTCATCATGCTTCGCCAGCGCACCAACGCTGCGACTGACCAACACATCGCTTTTTTGCAGATATGCCAGAAGAGGTGTCGCATTAATAAAGTCACCGATTTTGGCTGTCTGAATGACAAGGTTTTTGCCCGTGTCTTTTCGAAACAGCTTCCGGAGGAGTTTCACCGGAAAGAGTAAAATCAGCAGAAATACATAACTCATGGGTTAAATATCCCTGTTGGAAAGCCGATGGCTGCCCTGTAAAAATGAAAAAATAGCATCTGCGCTAATATCCTTCGTTTGTTGCGTAGGGCTGACCATCTGATGCTGGTTTTTACCGTAACCCCCGATCAACCCCGGATCGGTCGGGCCGAAAATCGTGATATTAGGACGATCCAGTGCGGCGGTTAAATGGCTTAACCCTGTATCCACAGAAACGACGGCGTTAGCGCCCGCCAGCTGTGCGGCAACTTGCGCCAGCGTGAGTTTGGGTAACACCTCAACGTGGGAAAAGCCTGCTGCCAGACGTTCCGCACGCTGCCGCTCATGTTCTGCACCCCACGGGAGTTTAATATGGATACCGCAAGGTTGCATTAGTTCAATCAGCCTTCTCCAGTGCGTTTCCGGCCAGTGCTTATCGTCGCGCGTTGTGGCATGCAGGAACACCAGATACGGTTCAGCATGCTCCTCCGTCTCGCGCAAAAAATGCTGTGCAATAGCGTAGTCACCCTGGGCTTCAGGTTTTGCATAGCCCAGGCTTTTCGCGAACAGCTCGCGGGTACGTTCCACGGCGTGCTGCTGCTTCGCAATATGGTGGCGACGATTATAGAACAGGCTCGCCAGCGGTTCGCGGGCGGTTTGCCAGTCCATGCCGTGCTTTACGCCGTGCGCCAGACGCGTGACCAGCGCGGCGCTTTTCACCAGGCCCTGAGCGTCAACGATCGCGTCGTAACGCCGGGCCTGCACCGCTTCGCGGAAGGCTTTACGTTCGGCTTTAATCGGTGCGGAGAACCATGCTTTGCGCCAGCGGCGAATGGCCACCGGGATCACGCGGTCAACCGCTTCGTGCCAGGTGGGGATCTGCGCGAAGCCTTCTTCCACCACCCAGTCAAAACGAATGCCGGGAATGGCCCGCATCGCGTCCGTCAGTGACGGCAGCGTATGCAGCACATCGCCCATCGAAGAGGTTTTAACGATCAATACCCGCATTCGTTATCCTTCTTCGCTCAACAGAAGTTCGTTGAGCTCTTCGAGAACGCGCTGCGGCGTAATGTCGATCAGGCTCTGATGGTAGCCTTCTGCGGCATCACCTTTACGTACCTTGTGGTAGCCGGTGATCAGGCGAATTACGCGCGCTTTGTGCGACAGCGGCGGCGTGAAGTCCGGGCTGCTCGGGCCATACAGCGCCACCAGCGGACGATCCAGCGCGGCGGCGACGTGCATCAGGCCAGAGTCGTTGCTGACAACGGCTTTACAGGCGGCAATCAAAATAACCGCCTGCTCGAGCTGCGTTTCCCCGGCCAAGTTTCGGCACCAGGCCTGTTGCTCGGTGCTGAGCGTGGCGAGAATTTCATTGCCCGCCTCGTGATCTTTCGCTGAGCCAAACAGCACAATTTGATGGCCTTCGTCGATCAGCTGTTTCGCCAGCTCTGCGTAGTGATAGTGCGGCCAGCGTTTTGCCGGACCAAACTCCGCGCCGGGGCAGAAGCCAATCATCGGGCGTTCGGACGAAATGCCAAACGCGTTGCAGGTGTGGGATTTCTCCCCGTCGCTTACCTGGAGCTGCGGCCACAGTAGCGGCTGCGGCAGATCTTTCGCGCTGCGCATCACGCCTTTGTCGTAGGCCAGCGCCACGTAGCGTTCTACCATCAGCGGCCAGGCCTCTTTATCCAGCACACGGGCATCGTTCAGCAGGCCGTAGCGCATTTCACCGCGCCACCCGGTACGGTGCGGGATGCCCGCAAAGAAGGGCACAAGAGCGGATTTGAAGGAGTTTGGCAGGACATATGCGCGGTCATAGCGTTTCTCGCGCAGGCTATGGCCGAGTTTGCGGCGTTCACCGATTTCCAGCGCCCCGTGGCCGAGCGGCATCGGGATCGCCTCGTTCACTTCCGGCATACGCGATAACAGCGGACGGCACCATGCGGGTGCCATCACGTCGATTATCGCCTGGGGATAACGCGCCTTGAGCGTGCGATAGAGACTTTGCGACATCATCATGTCGCCCACCCAGGACGGGCCGATCACCAGTATTTTCATTCACTTCATCCTTCAAGCTGTCTCTGCGTTGGCTGCCTGCGTTCACTCCAGTCACTTACTTTTGTAAGCTCCCGGAGATTCACTTCGTTGCCGCCTTGATACCGCTCGAATGATTTTGTGAATTTATATCGCGGTCACGGTTCAGCCAAGCCATATATTCCGTTACGCCTTCGGCAACGGTCTTGAACGGCTTGTCGTAGCCTGCGGCGCGCAGGTTAGTCAGGTCCGCCTGGGTGAATGCCTGGTAGCGGCCTTTCAGCTTATCCGGGAACGGAATGTACTCGATGCTGCCTTTCTTATGGTAAGCCAGCGTCGCGTCTGCCACCGCCTGGAAGGATTCCGCGCGGCCTGTGCCCAGGTTGAAAATGCCGGACACGCCGTTTTCCAGGAACCACAGGTTCACTGCCGCCACGTCGCCTACGTAGACGAAGTCACGCTTAAAGCCGTCGCTGCCTTCGAACAGTTTCGGACTTTCGCCGTTATTTAACTGGGTGTTCAGGTGGAACGCCACACTCGCCATGCTGCCTTTGTGGCCTTCGCGCGGTCCGTAGACGTTGAAGTAGCGGAAGCCGACAATCTGAGAGTTTGCTTCTGGGAGGATCTGACGCACGTACTCATCAAACAGGAATTTGGAGTAACCGTAAACGTTCAGCGGCTGCTCATACTCGCGGGATTCGATGAAATCTGAAGTGCGTCCACCGTAGGTTGCCGCGGAAGAGGCGTACAGGAACGGAATTTCACGCTCCAGGCAGTAGTGCAGGATCTCTTTGGAGTACTGATAGTTGTTGTCCATCATGTACTTGCCGTCCCACTCGGTGGTGGAGGAACAGGCCCCTTCGTGGAAGATGGCTTCGATCTCGCCGAACTCTTCACCCGCCATAATCTGGATAAGAAAGTCTTCTTTATCCATGTAGTCAGCGATGTTCAGATCCACCAGGTTTACGAACTTGGTGCCGTCTTTCAGGTTGTCCACCACCAGGATGTCGGTGATGCCTTTGTCATTGAGGGCCTTAACAATATTGCTGCCGATAAAGCCCGCGCCGCCGGTAACGATGATCATAACTGTAACCTTTGAAGTGTGGAGTCCGGGGAACATCCCGAACGCTAATCTCTTTATCATATCATCACAATGCCCGGTCTTCAGCCATTCACCGATATGCAGCAGGGGTACACGTGATTTATGCTGCAAAAACGAGAAGAGATACGGCGTCATCTCGTCATGAACTATTGGTTTGGGTAATATGTGCCAAAATTTGCCGAGTCTGGAGAATTGCAATGCGTGGTGATTTTTACAAACAGTTAAACAGCGACCTCGACACCGCACGTGCGGAAGGGTTGTTCAAAGAAGAGCGTATTATCACGTCTGCCCAGCAGGCGGACATCACCGTTGCCGACGGCAGCCATGTGATCAACTTTTGCGCGAACAACTATTTAGGTCTTGCGAATCACCCTGAGCTGATTGCCGCGGCGAAAAACGGCATGGATACCCACGGCTTCGGCATGGCCTCCGTTCGCTTTATCTGCGGTACCCAGGACAGCCACAAGCAGCTTGAGCAAAAGCTGGCGAACTTCCTCGGAATGGAAGACGCGATTCTGTACTCCTCCTGCTTCGACGCCAACGGCGGTCTGTTTGAGACCCTGCTCGGTGCAGAAGACGCGATTATCTCCGACGCCCTGAACCACGCCTCCATCATCGACGGTGTACGTCTGTGCAAAGCGAAGCGTTTCCGCTACGCCAACAACGACATGGTTGAGCTGGAAGCCCGCCTGAAAGAGGCCCGTGAAGCCGGTGCCCGCCACGTGCTGATCGCCACCGACGGCGTGTTCTCCATGGACGGCGTGATCGCCAACCTGAAAGGCGTGTGCGATCTGGCGGATAAATACGACGCGCTGGTGATGGTGGATGACTCTCACGCGGTTGGCTTTGTCGGCGAAAACGGTCGTGGCTCCCACGAATACTGCGACGTAATGGGCCGCGTAGATATCATCACCGGTACGCTGGGCAAAGCGCTTGGTGGCGCGTCTGGCGGCTACACTGCTGCGCGCAAAGAGGTGGTTGAGTGGCTGCGTCAGCGCTCCCGCCCGTACCTGTTCTCCAACTCCCTGGCGCCGGCGATTGTGGCCGCCTCTATTAAAGTGCTGGAGATGGTGGAATCCGGGGCTGAGCTGCGCGACCGCCTGTGGGCTAACGCCCGCCTGTTCCGTGAAAAAATGAGTGCCGCAGGATTCACCCTGGCCGGCGCTGACCATGCGATCATTCCGGTGATGCTGGGCGACGCGGTTGTCGCGCAGAAATTTGCTCGTGAGCTTCAGAAAGAAGGGATTTACGTGACCGGGTTCTTCTTCCCGGTGGTACCAAAAGGTCAGGCGCGTATCCGCACCCAGATGTCTGCGGCGCACTCGCCTGAACAAATTGAACGTGCGGTGGAAGCCTTTACCCGCATCGGCAAACAGCTGGGCGTAATTGCCTGAGGACGTGTGATGAAAGCGTTATCCAAACTGAAAGCGGAAGAAGGGATTTGGATGACCGACGTGCCGGAGCCGGAAGTCGGTCATAACGATCTGCTGATCAAAATTCGTAAAACCGCCATCTGCGGTACTGACGTTCACATCTATAACTGGGACCAGTGGTCGCAAAAAACCATTCCCGTGCCAATGGTTGTCGGCCACGAATATGTCGGCGAAGTGGTCGGCATTGGCCAGGAAGTGAAAGGCTTCAACATTGGCGACCGCGTCTCCGGTGAAGGCCACATTACCTGCGGTCACTGCCGCAACTGTCGCGGTGGGCGTACGCACCTGTGCCGCAATACCGTCGGCGTGGGTGTGAACCGTCCGGGATGCTTCGCGGAATACCTGGTGATCCCGGCGTTTAACGCGTTCAAAATCCCGGACAATATCTCTGACGACCTGGCCTCCATCTTCGACCCGTTCGGCAACGCGGTACACACGGCGCTCTCCTTTGACCTGGTGGGTGAAGACGTGCTGGTCTCCGGCGCGGGCCCAATCGGCATTATGGCGGCAGCCGTGGCGAAGCATGTGGGTGCGCGCAACGTGGTGATCACCGACGTGAACGAATACCGCCTGTCGCTGGCGCGCAAAATGGGCGTCACCCGCGCGGTGGATGTCTCGAAAGAGAGCCTGACAGACGTGATGGAAGAGCTGGGCATGACCGAAGGCTTTGACGTGGGTCTGGAGATGTCCGGCGCGCCACCGGCGTTCCGCACCATGCTCGACACCATGAACCACGGTGGCCGAATCGCGATGCTGGGTATTCCGCCGTCAGATATGTCCATCGACTGGAACAAAGTCATCTTCAAAGGGCTGTTCATTAAGGGCATTTATGGCCGCGAGATGTTCGAAACCTGGTACAAGATGGCTGCGCTGATCCAGTCCGGTCTGGATCTGTCCCCGATTATCACTCACCGTTTCTCCATCGATGAGTTCCAGCAGGGCTTCGACGCAATGCGTTCCGGCCAGTCAGGGAAAGTGATCCTGAGCTGGGATAAGTAATCAAAAAGGGGCCTGAGGCCCCTTTTTTACTGATTCTTTTTCTCTTCGTCCGTCAGGTAACGCACCTTGCGGGTGTAATCCTGACCTTTGAACAGCAGCTTATTATCCGGTGATTCCAGATACTTCTGCCATTCGGAAAGCGGGAAACCGCCGTGCGCGCCAATCACCTCTTTCGGCACAACGGCTTCCTGTCCGCCGATCTTCTTGGAGACCGGCCAGTTCATCCAGTCGCCCAGGTTAACCGTTTTGACATCCAGAATGTCCAGCAGCGCAGCGAGCGGCAGCTGATCGGTCGGCGGCTGCGTATCGTCCATCAGCTCCCAGGTATCCTGGAACAGCGTCAGCCACAGCGGGCAGATACGGCGCCAGGTCTTTTTGGTGGCGGCAAGAAACGCGCCGTTAACATGATCGACCAGATACGGGCGCACCGTTTCTTTGTAATACGCCGGCACTTTCTCCGCTGGCGCGCCGTCCAGCTTGGCAATCATTTTGCCCTGACGGAAGCTGGAGTAGATGTGCATATCCGCCATGTTGATCTCTGGCATTTTAAGCAGGTTGAGATCGGAGTCAATCATCAGCACACCTTCACCGCGCGCCTGCAACGGAGCGTTAAGCTTCACCAGACGACTGAGGTAGATCTGCTTATAGCGGTAACCTTCTTCACGTTTTGGAAGCGTGAGGGTAACAACGCGGGTTTTTGGCGGCAGTTCGCCGAAAGCGGATTCAGGCTGATCGCTGACGATAACAATCTCGCTGACGTCAGAGGCATAACGCTCTGCAAAGGTCGCTGACAATAACGCCTCTTCGACGAAATCCGCGCCCGTACACGGGATCACAATGGAATCAACCGCAACGAGATCGCGCGTGACCGGAAGGGAAGCGTAAGGAATGTTATGACGCCCGGTAATGTGGCGGTAGCGAGCATTCAGGAATTTAAACATGTTCTTCTCGTTTGGTTATTGCGCGCCAAGAACGGCCTCGACACCGTTAACATAGCTTTCAATGGCATACATGTTGCAGACATTCTGGTGCGCGGCTGCGGCGAGCCGGGCGCGCAGAGCAGGATCCTGCCAGATATTATCCAGATGTTGAGCAAGTTGCGACACGTCGCTCCAGGGGAACAGCAGCCCGGTCGACTCATGGTCGATCAATTCTGCCGTGCCGGTCACTTTTGAACCAATCACGGGGATGTTGAGCAGCATTGCTTCCAGCACGACGCGGGGCAAGCCTTCGCTCTGCGAGGCCAGAATGAACGCGTCAAAAGTGGCGAGATAGTCAAAAGGCGTGTTCTGGAAACCGGTAAAAATGACGTGCTCAGCAATACCTGATGCATCAGCTTGTGCAGCCAGCGCGCCGCGTTCAGCCCCTTCACCGACCAGCACCATTTTCCATTTTGCCTGCGGGTGTCTCTGGCTGAACTGTGCCAGCGCCTCCAGCGTGTGGTGGTTGGCCTTACGAGGGATTAACGAGCCAATGCTGCCGAATACAAAAGTATCGTCTTCAATATTCAGTCGCTGGCGCATCGCGCATCGGTCCGGCAAAGGCTGATGGATGTCGATGGCATTGTTGACCGTGGTACACAGCTCTGGCCGGACGCCATGCTGAAGTAGCACGCGTTCAACGCCGTGCGAAACGGCAATGATTTTTGTGGCATGGGCATTCACCAGCTTCACCAGCGGCGGGGTCAGCACTGGTTCAATCCGGCAGTGCTGGATTATCCGTGCACGCAGGTTTGCGCCCGCCAGATACCCTTCTTCATTAGAGCCTGGCTGGTTGTTCATATACAGCGTATCGAATCCACCTTCCCTGAAAATGGTCTCGATCTTGCTGACGTTGGGCCGGATACGCCACAGGGTATCAATATGCCGCGTAAATGCTTTGCGCGCCGAACGCGAGAAAAACAGCAGACCACGTCCCGCTTCTTTCAGGAGTTTTGCCCATGCCGGTTGCTTACGTTGAGGGATAACGAGTAATGGGATCCCAATGCTGTTGAGCACCTGGCCTATCGTTTGACCTTCAGCACGACTATAATCACTGTAAAAACAACAGGTAATGTCGAATTTGTCGCGGTTGATTCGCTTCAGAAGCTCAAGCATACTGTTGGTACCTCCCCCCCATTCTTTGCCTGTGTCCAGGAGGAGGATTTTACGTTTTTGCGGCATGTCTGAATCCGTATGCTACCCTTCATCTGACCGCATTATAAAGAATTTACTGAAATAAAATAGATTTTTTGTATTTCTTTGTCTTTTTATAAGGAAAGGTTTTAAACGCGCTTATTTTAAAAGTGCGATTTAAGACTTTAATCGCCTCTTCTCAATTCGATAGTATTAGCGCAAAAATTTTATGTTGTTTTTGAGAGAGTGAGAATATGTTTAAAATAACGGTTTGCTTATTAACGTTTAACTCCGAAAGAACGTTGCACGATGTTATTCCTCCTCTTTTAAAAATAGCGGATGAATTCGTTGTAGTTGATTCCGGCAGTACAGACGCAACGATATATATTTGCCAGAGTTATGGATTGTCGCCCATATTCAAAAAATACAGCTGGCACGGCGAGCAGATGAATCATGCCGTATCCCATGCGCACAACGACTGGGTGCTGTGCATGGACAGTGACGAAATACTCGATCAAGAAACCGTTGGTGCTATTTTAAAATTAAAAATGGGCGATGAACCCGAACCGGATATGGCGTGGCGGATATGTCGTCACTGGTTTGTTCTGGGAGAAAATGTCCGAACGATTTATCCAGTCTCATCTCCGGATTATCCGGTGCGTCTTTTTAACCGTACGCAGTCGCGATTTAATAACCGGCCAGTAGACGATCAGGTTGAAGGTTTTCTCCGTTCTGAACGTATTCCTGGCTATGTCAGACATGATACGTTTTATTCACTGCATGAACTTTTCAATAAATTAAACGGATATACCACTCGCCTGGTTCAATATCAGACGATACGTCCCTCTCTTGGTCGCGGCGCGATCAGCGCTATCGGCGCATTTTTCAAATGGTATCTGTTTAGCGGTGCGTGGCGTAAGGGCAAAGTGGGTGTGGTGACAGGGTTTTATGCCACGGCGTACAGTTTTTTGAAGTATTTCAAGGCCTGGTATCAGGATCGGGAAAAGAAAGAGTCCGTTGCAAAAGAGCAGTCGGACTCTTATCTGGCAGAATAGGCGTTAGCCGATCAGGCTTTTTTTCCCCAACCCTGCCACTGTTGCTGGACGTATTTAACCAGCGTACTGCTGCTGATGCTTTCGCCAATCACCGTGAAGAAGCGGGTTGCATAGACCGGTTCAGGCGGCTGTTTCAGCGTGCAGTTCTTCACGCCGCGGAATGGATTACGCGGCTGCGTTGCGGGTGGTTGCGCGCTACCCGGACGGGAAGTATCCACCTGAGGTTCATTGAGCAGATCGCTCGGACGTACCAGCGTGATATCGGCGGGTAAGCCTGGCAACATTTGCTGCAAAACGCGAACGGTAGACGGATGCGGATGCCCAATGGCAATCGCCGAACCGTTACGGCGCGCCAGCTGTACCGCGCGGTTGAACTGCACGCGGATATCCGCTTCGTTCTGGGAGTCGTCCAGGAAGACTTTGCGCTTGATGACTTTTACACCCGTCCCCTGAGCGGCACGCATCGCCTGGCTATTGCCGATGGTCATGCTGTCGAGGAAGTAGAGATTGTAACGCTCCAGCGCCTGCATCACTTTCAGCATACCGTACAGGCTGGAGGTCATCGCGCTGCCCATATGGTTATTCAGACCCACGGCATACGGCACTTTATTGTACGCATCGCGGATGATGCGATCGATCTCGTCGCTGCTCATGTCCGGACGCAGGGTATCTTTTTCCAGCGGCTGCTTGCTGAGAGGGGCCATCGGCAGATGGATGAGGACCTGATGGCCGCCATTGTGCGCTTTGGTCGCCATTTCATGCGCGTGAGGCGCATTAGGCAGGACGGCGACAGAGATGGCTGACGGCATCGCCAGCACCTGATTTTCATAGTGTGGTCGATAACCGAAGTCATCAATCACAATCGCGAGTTTGCCTGCATAAACCGGTGCAGCCAGCGCCAGTGCGCTGACGACGGAAAAAACAATTCGACGAAATTGAAGCAAAACTTATCTTCCCAACCACGGCTGTGGATTGACCGCCTGACCCTGACGACGAATTTCGAAATAGAGTGACGGGCGGCCCTGACCGCCACTGCTGCCCACAAGGGCAATGGGTTGACCCGCGCGCACCTGAGTGCCAACGCTGACCAGCGCGCTCTGGTTGTAGCCGTAAAGACTCATGTCGCCTTTACCGTGCTCGACCACCACCACAAGCCCGTAACCCTGTAGCCAGTCGGCCAGGATCACGCGGCCATCGGCGATGGCTTTCACTTCGCTACCTTCAGACGCACCGATAACGATCCCCTTCCAACGTAGCTCACCCTGCAACTGTTCGCCATAGCGATGCAGGATCGTACCGCGAACGGGCCAGTAAGCCTGACCACGCGGGGAGCCGAGGCCGCCGGTACGCGACATCAGGGAACGTTCATTTTCAGTCGGTTTGTAGGTGGTGCCTTTCCGGGAGGCTTCCTGCTGCTTATTACGCACCGCCTGCGCTTCGCGCGCTTCTTTTTCGGCACGCGCTTTGGCCGCGGCCTCTGCCCGGGCAATGCTGTTACGCAGTCTGGATTCGTTGGCGCGCATTTCGCTCAGCTGGCTTTGTCCTGCCTGGATAGAGGACTCCAGCCCGGCGAGCGTCTTCTTACGCTCATTGCGCGCCTGCTCAAGCTTCTCCTGCTGCGCCTGCTGATCGTAGAGCAGCGTTTGCTGCTGGCTCTGCTTCTCTTCCAGCTCGGCTTTTTGCGTGGTGACTTCTTCGCGCGTCTGTTTCAACTGCGCAATGGTCTCCTGACGAGCCTGGTTGAGATAGCCGAAATAGGCCTGTAAACGCTGACCGCGCTGGCTCTCTTCACCGCTGAGGATCAACTGAAGGCCTGTGTGCTCACCCTGGCGGAAAGCGGCGTCAAGCTGTGCAGCAAGGTTGCGCTCCTGGGCATCGCGCTGACGCTCCAGTTTCGCAATCGACGCGTTCATTTCATCGATTTGCTTATTAAGCTGGGCAAGGGTGTTTTGTGTTTCACGCAGCTTACGCGCGGCGGCGGAAATAGCCTCTTCCTGCTTTTTAAGCTGGGCAAGCAGGGCAGAGCGCTGCTGCTGCTGCTGGCGTACCACACGCTCTTTGGCGGCGATATCGGCCTGAATGGATTTGAGCTGGTCGCGGTCATCCGCGTGGGCAGATGCGGCGCACAGCAATACGCCAGCGCTGAGTGCGCTGGCGCAAAGCAGAGGTCTGACTGATAACCGAAACGGCTTCACGACCCATGTGATTGAAAAAATCGCCTTTCCCCTCATGGGGAGCGATTATTCCACGATGAACAGCGGCTTGCCAGTCATCTCTTCAGGGATTTCCATACCCATCAGCGACAACATGGTTGGCGCGATGTCGGAAAGCTTGCCGCCTTCCACTGCTTTCACTGACTTATCACCTACATAAATCAGTGGAACAGGCAGGTTGGTATGGGCAGTATGCGCCTGACCGGTTGCCGGGTCACGCATCTGTTCTGCGTTACCGTGGTCAGCGGTGATCAGCAACTGGCCGCCCACGGATTCAACCGCTTTCGCGACCTGCTCAACGCAGTGGTCCAGCGCTTCAACCGCTTTAACGGCAGCTTCCATCACGCCGGTGTGGCCCACCATGTCGCCATTCGGATAGTTACAGATGATGGTGTCGTATTTACCGCTTTCGATCGCGGTCACCAGTTTTTCGGTCAGCTCCGCAGAGCTCATTTCTGGCTGGAGATCGTAAGTGGCGACTTTCGGCGAGTTAATCAGGATGCGGTCTTCGCCTTTAAACGGCTCTTCTACGCCGCCGTTAAAGAAGAAGGTCACGTGCGCATACTTCTCAGTTTCGGAGATGCGCAGCTGCGTTTTATCGTTTTTCGCCATCCACTCGCCGAAGGTATTTTCCAGGGAAGCGGGTGGATACGCGCATGGGGCTTTGATATCCGCTGCATACTCGGTCAACTGGATGAAATCGATCTTCGCCACTTTCTTACGGGCGAAACCGTCGAAATCGCTGTTGACGAAGGCGCGGGTGATTTCGCGCGCGCGGTCAGCACGGAAGTTCATGAAGATCAGCGCATCGCCATCTTCCATAGCGGCATCGGCCTGGCCTTCAGCGCGGATCACGGTTGCCTTCACAAATTCGTCGTTTTCATCACGCGCGTAAGCCGCTTCCAGGCCTTCAACGGCGGTCGGGAACTGGAACTCGCCTTTTGCCAGGGTCAGCAGATCATAGGCTTGCTCAACGCGGTCCCAGCGGTTGTCGCGGTCCATGGCATAGTAACGGCCAACGATGGATGCCACGCGGCCTTGGCCCAGTGCGGCAAATTTATCTTCAAAGGCTTTCAGAGAACCTTTTGCGCTGCGTGGCGGCGTATCGCGACCATCCAGGAAGGCGTGCAGATAGATTTTTTCCGCACCGCGCTCAGCGGCCAGCTCTACCATCGCCATGATGTGATCTTCGTGGCTGTGAACGCCGCCCGCAGAGAGCAGGCCCATAATATGAACGGCCTTGCCTGCGGCAACGGCTTTATCAACTGCTCCGGTGAGCGTTGGGTTGGCAAAGAATGTACGTTCTTTGATTTCAACGTCCAGGCGCGTCAGGTCCTGATAAACGATACGGCCTGCGCCCAGGTTAACGTGACCCACTTCAGAGTTGCCCATCTGACGATCCGGCAGGCCGACTTCCAGACCAGACGCATCAATCAGGGTGTGGGGACGTTTTGCCCATAGCGCATCCATAACCGGGGTTTTGGCGTTGAAAATGGCGTTATCCTGTTGATCTTCACGGTAGCCATAGCCATCCAGAATCACCAGTACCATAGGTTTTTTAGAAACCGACATTGCGACAACCTCATGCTCAAGAGACAAAAAATTTGCGTAATTTTACTACAGCTGAATCGATAAAATAGCCGCAGAAGATCAAAGAAAGCGCGGGGGCAAGGCTGTTCTCAGGCCATTTTGAGGCTTTTTTTACGTGGCATGCCGCAGAAAATAGATTAGCTTTATGTCGCTGGCTGTATTTGCCACAGCGCACAGGTATACTCCTGTCCTGGTTTTTTTAATCACTTAGTCGGGAGTTGTTACCCCCCATGCAAGAAATTATGCAATTCGTTAGCCGCCACCCGGTTCTGAGCATCGCGTGGATTGGCCTGCTGGTCGCTGTACTGTTCACCACATTTAAGGGACTGACGTCTAAAATTAAGGTGATCACCCGCGGTGAAGCGACACGTCTGATCAACAAAGAGGACGCCGTGGTTGTCGATCTGCGTCAGCGCGACGATTTCCGCAAGGGCCATATTGCAGGTGCTATCAACCTGCTGCCAGCGGAAATTAAAGCGAACAACATTGGTGAGCTGGAGAAGCATAAAGCCCAGCCGATTATTGTTGTTGACGGCACTGGCATGCAGGCGCAGGAATCTGCCAACGCACTGCATAAAGCAGGCTTTGAAAACGTAACGGTGCTGAAAGAAGGCATCTCCGGCTGGAGCGGGGAGAATCTTCCTTTAGTGCGCGGTAAATAAGGAGTTAAGTGATGGCCAATATTGAGATCTACACCAAAGCAACGTGCCCGTTCTGCCACCGAGCGAAAGCGCTGCTGTCCAGCAAAGGCGTAACGTTTAAGGAACTGCCGATTGATGGTGACGCGATTAAACGCGAAGAGATGATCCAACGCAGTGGTCGCACAACGGTTCCACAGATTTTTATTGATGCGCAGCACATTGGCGGCTGTGATGACTTGTATGCGCTCGACGCCCGCGGTGGACTCGATCCGCTGCTGAGCTAGAGACTTTAGGACAATTAAAAAGGGTTTTTCCATGTCAGAACAAAACAACACCGAGATGACTTTCCAGATCCAGCGCATCTACACCAAGGATGTCTCTTTCGAAGCGCCAAATGCGCCGCACGTTTTCCAGAAAGACTGGCAGCCAGAGGTTAAACTTGATCTGGATACCGCATCCACCCAGCTGGCGGATGACGTGTATGAAGTCGTACTGCGTGTCACCGTGACCGCCTCCCTGGGCGAAGAAACTGCATTCCTGTGCGAAGTCCAGCAGGGCGGTATCTTCTCTATCGGCGGCATCGAAGGTAACCAGATGGCGCATTGCCTGGGTGCATACTGCCCGAACATCCTGTTCCCGTATGCGCGTGAATGCATCACCAGCCTGGTTTCTCGCGGTACATTCCCGCAACTGAACCTTGCGCCAGTCAACTTTGATGCGCTGTTTATGAACTATCTACAGCAGCAGGCTGGCGAAGGTGCCGAACAACATCAGGATGCCTGATGAGCACTGTTAATGCGTCAATGACTGTGATCGGTGCCGGCTCTTACGGCACCGCTCTTGCCATCACACTGGCAAGAAATGGTCACGACGTGGTCCTGTGGGGCCACGATCCAAAACATATCGCGACGTTGCAACACGACCGCTGCAACGTGGCGTTTCTCCCGGACGTTCCGTTCCCTGACTCTCTGTATCTGGAAAGCGACCTCGCAACCGCGCTGGCGGCCAGCCGCAATATTTTGATTGTGGTGCCAAGCCATGTGTTTGGCGAAGTCCTGCGTCAGATTAAGCCGCTGATGCGTGCGGATGCGCGTATTGTGTGGGCGACGAAGGGGCTGGAAGCGGAAACCGGACGTCTGTTGCAGGACGTTGCCCGCGAAGCGCTGGGAACAGCGATCCCGCTGGCGGTGATCTCCGGGCCGACATTCGCCAAAGAGCTGGCTGCGGGCTTGCCGACGGCGATCTCGCTGGCGTCCACCGACCAGGCATTTTCCGACGATCTTCAGCAACTGCTGCACTGCGGCAAAAGCTTCCGCGTGTACAGCAACCCTGATTTTATCGGCGTACAGCTGGGCGGTGCGGTGAAGAACGTCATTGCCATTGGGGCCGGGATGTCTGACGGCATCGGCTTCGGCGCGAATGCGCGTACGGCGCTGATCACCCGTGGCCTGACCGAAATGTCACGCCTGGGCGAAGCGCTGGGCGCCGATCCGGCCACCTTTATGGGGATGGCTGGGCTGGGCGACCTGGTGCTGACCTGCACCGACAACCAGTCGCGTAACCGCCGCTTTGGCATGATGCTCGGACAGGGCAGCGATGTCAAAAGCGCGCAGGAGAAGATTGGTCAGGTGGTTGAAGGCTATCGCAATACCAAAGAAGTTCGCGAATTGGCGCATCGTTTCGGTGTCGAAATGCCAATAACCGAGGAAATTTATCAGGTATTGTATTGCGGAAAAAATGCGCGCGAGGCAGCATTGACCTTATTAGGTCGTGCGCGCAAGGACGAGCGCAGCAGCAATTAGCCGGGAAGTATCGTCACCTGAATGACCCAGCCAGCGCAGAACTGGCTGGTCATTAACTATCGTCTGGAGCAAGCAATGCCGTGTGAAGAACTGGATATCGTCTGGAATAATATTAAAGCCGAAGCCCGAGCGTTGGCCGACTGTGAGCCCATGCTGGCCAGTTTTTATCACGCGACGCTACTCAAGCACGAAAATCTCGGCAGCGCCCTGAGCTACATGCTCGCCAATAAACTGGCTTCCCCTATCATGCCTGCTATCGCTATTCGCGAGGTGGTGGAAGAGGCCTACGCTGCCGATCCGGAAATGATTGCTTCTGCCGCCTGCGATATTCAGGCCGTGCGCACGCGTGACCCGGCGGTGGATAAATACTCCACGCCGCTGCTGTATCTCAAAGGCTTCCACGCCTTACAGGCGTACCGCATCGGCCACTGGTTATGGAATGAGGGACGCCGCGCGCTGGCCATCTTCCTGCAAAACCAGGTTTCCGTGACCTTCCAGGTCGATATTCACCCGGCGGCGAAAATTGGCCGCGGGATCATGCTCGATCACGCCACCGGCATTGTTGTCGGTGAAACGGCGGTGATCGAAGATGACGTGTCGATTCTGCAATCCGTTACGCTGGGCGGTACCGGTAAAACCAGCGGCGATCGCCATCCGAAAATTCGTGAAGGGGTGATGATTGGCGCGGGTGCTAAAATCCTTGGCAATATTGAAGTCGGACGCGGCGCAAAAATTGGCGCGGGATCGGTTGTGCTCCAGCCTGTACCGCCGCACACCACCGCCGCTGGCGTCCCGGCGCGCATCGTCGGTAAGCCAGACAGCGATAAACCGTCGATGGATATGGATCAGCACTTTAACGGTATTCACCACACCTTCGAATACGGCGACGGTATCTGAACGCTGGAACACTCAAATAAAAAAGCCCGGTGAGTTAATGCACCGGGCTTTTGATTAGTTGCGGTATAACACTTTGATAATGTGATAGCCGAACTGCGTATGCAGTGGGCCGGTTGGCTCCAGCACCGGGCAGGAGAAGACCACTTTATCAAACGCCGGAACCATCTGGCCCTGGCGGAACTCGCCTAAGTCACCACCGCGTTTGCCTGACGGGCAAATCGAGTGTTTCTTCGCCAGTTTGCCGAAGTCGGCGCCGTTTTTAATCTGTTCGAGCAGATCCTGTGCCAGTTTTTCTTCTTTAACAAGGATATGCAGTGCTGCTGCTGTTTTTGCCATGATCGTGCCTTGAGTCAACGAGTTTACGATCGGTATACTACCACGCGTTTTTCCTCCTCTCCCGACTTTCATTGAGTGATCATTTATGCGTTTAAACCCCGGACAACAACAAGCTGTCGAATTCGTCACCGGACCCTGCCTGGTGCTGGCGGGAGCGGGATCCGGTAAAACACGCGTGATCACCAACAAAATCGCCCACTTAATTCGGGGTTGTGGATACCAGGCGCGCCATATCGCGGCGGTCACCTTTACCAACAAAGCGGCGCGTGAGATGAAAGAGCGCGTCGGCCAGACGCTGGGCCGTAAAGAGGCGCGCGGGCTGATGATCTCCACCTTCCACACGCTGGGTCTGGATATCATCAAGCGCGAATACGCGGCGCTGGGAATGAAGTCCAACTTTTCGCTCTTTGATGACACCGACCAGGTGGCGCTGCTCAAAGAGCTGACGGAAGGGCTGATCGAAGATGACAAAGTGCTGTTGCAACAGCTGATCTCGACGATCTCGAACTGGAAAAACGATCTGATGACGCCGGCCCAGGCTGCGGCAAGTGCCAAAGGCGAGCGTGACCGCATCTTTGCCCACTGCTATGGCCTGTACGACGCGCATATGAAAGCCTGCAACGTACTGGATTTCGACGATCTGATCCTGCTGCCGACGCTGCTGCTTCAGCGGAATGAAGAGGTGCGCGAGCGCTGGCAGAACAAAATTCGTTACCTGCTGGTGGATGAATACCAGGATACCAACACCAGCCAGTACGAGCTGGTGAAGCTGCTGGTAGGACAGCGCGCGCGTTTTACCGTTGTAGGCGATGACGATCAGTCGATTTACTCATGGCGTGGCGCACGTCCGCAAAACCTGGTGCTGCTGAGCAAAGACTTCCCGGCGTTGCAGGTGATTAAACTGGAGCAGAACTACCGTTCTTCCGGGCGTATCCTGAAGGCGGCGAACATCCTGATTGCCAACAACCCGCACGTCTTTGAGAAGCGCCTGTTCTCTGAACTGGGTTACGGGACCGAGCTGAAAGTCCTTAGCGCCAATAACGAAGAGCACGAAGCGGAGCGCGTAACCGGCGAGCTGATTGCCCATCACTTCGTCAACAAAACTGAATACAAGGATTACGCGATCCTCTATCGCGGAAACCACCAGTCGCGCGTCTTTGAAAAGATGCTGATGCAGAACCGCATCCCCTACAAAATCTCCGGCGGTACGTCGTTCTTTTCGCGTCCGGAAATCAAGGATCTGCTGGCCTATCTGCGCGTGCTGACCAACCCGGATGACGACAGCGCTTTCCTGCGCATTGTAAATACGCCGAAGCGCGAGATTGGCTCTGCGACGCTGCAAAAGCTGGGTGAATGGGCGATGACCCGCAACAAAAGTCTGTTCACCGCCAGCTTCGATATGGGGCTGAGCCAGACCCTGACCGGGCGCGGCTATGACGCCTTAACCCGCTTTACCCACTGGCTGGGTGAGGTGCAGCGTCTGGCAGAGCGCGAGCCCGTGGCGGCAGTACGCGATCTGATCCACGGCATTGATTACGAATCCTGGTTGTATGAAACCTCCGCCAGCCCGAAAGCGGCAGAAATGCGCATGAAAAACGTTAACCAGCTCTTCAGCTGGATGACCGAAATGCTTGAAGGATCTGAGATTGACGAGCCGATGACCCTGACGCAGGTGGTCACCCGGTTCACGCTGCGCGATATGATGGAGCGCGGCGAGAGTGAAGAAGAAGCCGATCAGGTCCAGCTGATGACGTTGCATGCCTCGAAAGGGCTGGAGTTCCCGTATGTCTATCTGGTGGGGATGGAAGAGGGCCTGCTGCCGCACCAGAGCAGCATTGATGAAGATAACGTCGACGAAGAGCGCCGTCTGGCCTACGTGGGGATCACCCGTGCGCAGAAAGAGCTGACGTTTACGCTGTGCAAAGAGCGCCGTCAGTATGGTGAGCTGGTGCGCCCGGAGCCGAGCCGTTTCCTGCTGGAGTTGCCTCAGGACGATCTTATCTGGGAGCAGGAGCGTAAAGCTATTACCGCTGAAGAGCGGATGCACAAGGGTCAAGCCAACGTGGCGAACATACGCGCCATGCTGGCGAAAGCCAAAGAGAAGGGATAACAATTTTGTAGGCCGGGTAAGGCGAAGCCGCCACCCGGCACGCTTCAAAGGGTCACTTCACATCAAGCGCCCAGTGCACATAGCTCTGCCACTGGCACTCCTGCTCGATCAACTCTGCTCCAAGCGGATGATTTTCTAGCCAATTTTCCGGCAGCGTCAGCGTCAGTTTTTCATCGTCTGCCACCAGCGTAATGGCCGGGAGGAGATCGTCGCGACGCCGGCTGGCAAACAGAATCGCCAGACGAAGTAAGCGGCAGAGATGTTCGGCCACGCGCGGCGGTACAGCATTTTGCTGATGGAGTGAAGAGAGGTCAACGGCGTTGGTTTGATTCAGCAGCAGGGTCGCGAGCAATTTTTTCTGCGCGGGAGTGTAGCCCGGCAAATCGAGATTACGCACCAGCCAGGCTGCGTGTAGCGGCGCTTGTTTGTACTCAACGCTAAGCCCAATTTCATGCAACGCACACGCACTTAGCAGCAAATCGCGGCTTAACGGTTCGATATCCCAACGTGGTTTAACCTGATCCGCAAAGAGCGATGCCAGTTGGCCCACTCGCTGCGCCTGATCGGTATCCACAATAAAGCGGCGCTGGACGTTACGTAGCGTACGGCTTCGAATGTCCTGATCCACCGAAAGATGCAGCATCCCATAGACCAGACCTTCGCGCAGTGCGCCGCCTGCCAGGGTCATGCACTGGATGTTTAGCTCGGTAAAAATGGCGATGAGAATGGCTAGCCCGCTGGGGAAGACCAGCGCACGTTCGAGCGTCAGCCCTTCAATTTCCAGCTCTTCCAGACGACCACATTGAATGGCGCGCTGTTTAAGCTGCTGGAGTTTAGCAAGCGTGATCCGCTCATCCATCCCCTGCGCCATCATGATTTCCTGCAACGCCTGTACAGTTCCTGACGCCCCAACACACACTTTCCAGCCGTGGTAGCGCAGTTCGTCCATGACCGGACGCAGCACTTCACGCGCGGCATTTTCAGCCTCGTCGAAGTTTTCTTGCGCGAGATTGCGGTCAGTAAAGTAGCGCTCAAGCCAGGTTACGCAGCCCATCGACAGACTGAACAACGAGGTCGCCTGGGCACCCGTGCCGGTCACCAGTTCAGTACTCGCTCCGCCAATATCCACCACCAGACGGCGATCGTCGCCCCCGGTAGTGTGCGCCACGCCCTGATATATCAGACGCGCTTCTTCTTCACCGCTGATGACTTGCACCGGGCAGCCGAGAATTTCCTGCGCTTTGGCAATAAAATCGACGGCATTAACCGCCAGACGGAGCGTCGCGGTCGCGACAACGCGGATTTGGGCATGCGGTATGTCCTGCAGACGCTCTGCAAAGAGGCGCAGACACTGCCAGCCACGTTCCATGGCTTCGGGAGAGAGGTGATTATCGCTGCTCAGGCCCGCCGCCAGGCGGACCTTGCGCTTGATGCGCGTCAGCGTCTGTATGCTTCCCGCCACCTCGCGTACAACCAGCATATGAAAACTATTCGAACCGAGATCAATTGCCGCATAAAGCGAGGTGGAACTGAGCATCATTTTTTAACCTGAACGACGACGATTACGCGGCGCACCGCCGGAACGACGCGGGCCATTACCGGTACGTGGACGGGTAAGGCGCTTAGGTGGCGGCAGTTCGCTCATCAGCGCGTCCGGATTGTATTTACTCTGTGGAATAGAGTGACCGATATAGGTCTCAATGGCCGGAAGGTTCAGCGCATACTCTTCACATGCAAGGCTGATGGAGTGACCGCTTGCGCCGGCACGACCGGTACGACCGATACGGTGTACATAGTCTTCACAGTCATCTGGCAGGTCATAGTTAAAGACGTGCGTCACGGCTGGAATGTGCAGGCCACGGGCCGCCACGTCGGTCGCGACCAGAATATCAAGGTCGCCACGAGTAAATTCGTCGAGAATGCGCAGGCGTTTTTTCTGCGCCACGTCGCCGGTCAGCAGGCCCACACGGTGACCATCTGCCGCCAGGTGGCCCCAGATATCTTCACAGCGGTGTTTGGTGTTCGCGAAGATGATCGCGCGATCCGGCCACTCTTCTTCGATCAGGGTTTGTAGCAGGCGCATTTTCTCTTCATTAGAAGGATAGAAGAGCTCTTCTTTAATGCGGTGCCCGGTTTTCTGCTCCGGTTCTACTTCCACATATTCCGCATTGTTCATCTGCTCGAATGCGAGTTCACGTACGCGGTATGAAAGGGTTGCGGAGAACAGCATGTTCAGACGCTGGTTTGCCGCAGGCATACGGCGGAACAGCCAGCGGATGTCTTTAATGAAGCCCAGATCGTACATGCGGTCTGCTTCATCCAGCACCACGACCTGGATTGCGCCGAGGTTGATATGGTTCTGTTTAGCGTAGTCGATAAGACGGCCTGTGGTCCCAATCAGGATATCCACGCCGCTTTCCAGCACTTTCAGCTGTTTATCGTAGCCGTCGCCGCCATAGGCCAGGCCAAGTTTCAGGCCAGTGGCTTGCGCCAGGGGCTCAGCGTCTGCGTGGATCTGTACCGCCAGTTCTCGCGTCGGGGCCATAATTAGCGCGCGCGGCTGGTTAACTTTGCGGTCTGCAATCGCTGGGTGAGAAAGTAAATAATGAAACGTTGACGTTAAAAACGCCATCGTTTTGCCAGTACCGGTTTGCGCCTGCCCTGCAACATCACGACCGGCCAGCGTCAGCGGCAGGGCGAGAGCCTGAATGGGCGTGCAGTTATGAAACCCTTTAGTTTCAAGGGCTTCGATCACCTTTGGGTGCAGGGCGAAGTCGGAAAACTTCTGTTCTGTTAAATGTGTTTTGCTCATAGTGTGGTAGAATATCAGCTTACTATTGCTTTACGAAAGCGTATCCGGTGAAATAAAGTCAACCTTTAGTTGGTTAATGCGACATCAACACGTCGTTGGTGGAGACAAAACCAACGTACCAGGCTTATTCCTGTGGAGTTATATATGAGCGATAAAATTATTCACCTGACTGACGACAGTTTTGACACGGACGTACTTAAAGCTGACGGGCTGATCCTCGTTGATTTCTGGGCTGAATGGTGTGGTCCTTGCAAAATGATCGCTCCGATTCTGGATGAAATCGCTGACGAATATCAGGGCAAACTGACCGTTGCCAAGCTGAACATCGACCAGAACCCGGGCACCGCGCCAAAATACGGTATCCGTGGCATCCCGACCCTGCTGCTGTTCAAGAACGGTGACGTGGCGGCGACCAAAGTGGGCGCACTGTCCAAAGGTCAACTGAAAGAGTTCCTGGACGCTAACCTGGCGTAAGGTTTCTCCGCTGAGCGTCCAGAGCGCCTAATTAATGGTGAGCTCTGGACGCCCGGCTTTAGTCGTGCTAAGTTAGCTATGACTACGTTTTAAACATATCTTGTTGTTTGAATCTTGTTTTACCCGATACTTCCCGTTGTTAACTTAAACAGTGCGTGAAGTTGCTAGATTCCGGGCTTGTCACTCAATCCGTCTTGTCGTTTCAGTTCTGCGTTCTTTCCCTGTGACCAGACAGCGAACAGACATGAGGTGATGGCCGCTAAACAGGCATGGATGACCCTGCCATACCATTCACAACATTAAGTTCGAGAATCACCCCGAGTTTAAGAACCCACACCATTATGAATCTTACCGAATTAAAGAATACGCCGGTTTCTGAGCTGATCACTCTCGGCGAAAATATGGGACTGGAAAACCAGGCTCGTATGCGCAAGCAGGACATCATTTTCGCCATCCTGAAGCAACACGCTAAGAGTGGCGAAGATATCTTTGGCGACGGTGTGCTGGAGATACTGCAAGACGGATTTGGTTTCCTCCGCTCTGCAGACAGCTCCTACCTCGCCGGCCCTGACGACATCTACGTATCCCCTAGCCAAATCCGCCGTTTCAACCTCCGCACTGGTGACACCATTTCAGGTAAGATTCGTCCTCCAAAAGAGGGTGAACGCTACTTTGCGCTGTTGAAGGTTAATGAAGTCAACTACGACAAACCGGAAAACTCCCGCAATAAGATCCTGTTCGAGAACTTAACGCCGCTGCACGCGAACTCTCGTCTGCGTATGGAGCGTGGTAACGGGTCTACTGAAGACTTAACCGCTCGTGTGCTGGATCTGGCATCGCCAATTGGTCGTGGCCAGCGTGGTCTGATTGTGGCGCCGCCAAAAGCCGGTAAAACCATGCTGCTGCAAAACATCGCGCAGAGCATTGCTTACAACCATCCAGACTGTGTGCTGATGGTGCTGCTGATTGACGAACGTCCGGAAGAAGTGACCGAGATGCAGCGTCTGGTGAAAGGGGAAGTGGTTGCGTCAACCTTCGACGAGCCTGCTTCCCGCCACGTTCAGGTTGCGGAAATGGTTATCGAGAAGGCGAAACGCCTGGTTGAGCACAAGAAAGACGTGATCATCCTGCTTGATTCCATTACCCGTCTGGCGCGTGCCTACAACACCGTGGTGCCGGCTTCCGGTAAAGTACTGACCGGTGGTGTGGATGCCAACGCCCTGCATCGTCCGAAGCGTTTCTTCGGTGCGGCGCGTAACGTGGAAGAGGGCGGTAGCCTGACCATTATCGCGACGGCGCTGATCGATACCGGCTCCAAAATGGACGAAGTTATCTACGAAGAGTTTAAAGGTACAGGCAACATGGAACTGCACCTTTCTCGTAAAATCGCAGAAAAACGCGTCTTCCCGGCGATTGACTACAACCGTTCCGGTACCCGTAAAGAAGAGCTGCTTACCACTCAGGAAGAGCTGCAGAAAATGTGGATCCTGCGCAAAATCATCCATCCAATGGGCGAAATCGACGCAATGGAATTCCTCATTAACAAACTGGCGATGACTAAAACGAACGACGATTTCTTCGACATGATGAAACGCTCGTAACGCAAATAATCCCAGTAAACGCCACGTTTTTACGTGGCGTTTTTTATTTATGGGCTATACGCTATTACCACACACTCCCAATTTTGCCCGGTCGGTGCGACAATAAGAAAATTCGCACAGTGAAAATATTAATAGCTTGAATAATAAACAAATGGGTCGCAAGAGGTGTGCTTTATGCCTTCTGGCTTGATGCCATCATGGTTATACTTCTTTGACTAACATATGTTGAGAACATCCGTTGTGAACCTATTCGATACGTTTGCTGAACTCACCAGTATTTTTTTGTTCACTACTTGCTTTCTTTTTTTAGCACGTAAGGTAGCAAAATATGTCGGTTTAGTGGACAAACCTAACTTCCGTAAACGGCACCAAGGTATGATTCCCTTGGTGGGCGGAATCTCCGTTTTTGCAGGTGTTTCTTTCACTTTTGCTATCGCGGATTACTATATCCCACATGCCAGGCTGTACCTGTGCTGTGCGTCTGTTCTGGTTGTTGTGGGGGCACTTGATGATCGCTACGATATCAGTGTAAAAATTCGAGCCTTCGTGCAGGCTGCAGTTGCTCTTGCCATGATGGTGGCGGCAAACCTTCACCTTAGCAGTCTTGGATACATTTTTGGTTCTTGGGAGATGGTACTTGGGCCGTTTGGTTACTTCCTTACACTCTTTGCCGTATGGGTCGCCATCAATGCATTTAATATGGTAGATGGAATTGATGGTTTATTGGGCGGACTATCTTGTGTTTCATTTGCTGCCATTGGCATAATCTTATGGTTTGATGGTCAATACAGCCTGGCAATGTGGTGTTTTGCTATGATTGCGGCCATTCTGCCCTATATTCTTTTAAATCTTGGCGCGCTGGGCCGTCGCTATAAAGTCTTTATGGGCGATGCGGGTAGCACATTGATTGGTTTCACTATTATCTGGATCTTATTGGAAACCACTCAGGGTAAAACACATCCAATCAGCCCGGTTACAGCGCTTTGGATCATTGCCATTCCGCTGATGGATATGGTGGCGATTATGTATCGTCGTCTGCGTAAAGGAATGAGCCCATTTTCTGCGGACCGGCAGCATATTCATCATCTGATTATGCGCGCCGGCTTCACGTCTCGTCAGGCGTTTGTGCTGATTACGCTAGCGGCTGCTATTCTGGCTGCGATTGGCGTTGCCGCGGAATATGCTCATTTCATTCCTGAATGGGTAATGTTGGTATTATTCTTGCTAGCATTTTTCATGTACGGTTACTGCATCAAGCGTGCATGGAAAGTCGCGCGTTTTATTAAACGTTTAAAACGCAGGATGCGTCGGAACAGTGGCAAAAACACAACATTAACTAAGTAAAACCGGGACTATGATGACTCAACCGTTGGCGGGAGCGAAATCAGTGGGCACTGAGAACGAGCTGGATATTCGTGGTTTGTTTCGAGTGTTATGGCAGGGCAAACTGTGGATTGTGGGGATTGGCCTGGGGTTCGCGCTGTTAGCGCTTGCCTACACCTTCTTTGCGAAACAAGAGTGGAGCGCCACGGCGATCACAGACCGACCAACGGTGAATATGCTTGGAGGCTACTACTCCCAGCAGCAATTCCTGCGTAATCTTGATATCAAGGCCAATCTGGCGACCCCGGATCAGGCCTCGGTGATGGATGAGTCCTACAAAGAGTTTGTGATGCAGCTGGCGTCGTGGGATACACGTCGCGATTTCTGGTCCCAGACAGACTACTACAAGCAGCGTATGGTCGGTAACAGCAAAGCGGATGCCGCGCTGCTGGATGATTTAATCAACAACATTCAGTTTATGCCTGGCGATGTGCTCCGTAACGTTAGCGACAGCGTGAAGCTGATTGCGGAAACGGCGCCTGACGCCAATAACCTGTTGCGTCAGTACGTTGCTTTTGCCAGCCAGCGTGCGGCCAGTCATCTGAATGACGAGCTGAAAGGCGCCTGGGCTGCGCGAACTATCCAGATGAAAGCGCAGGTCAAACGTCAGGAAGAGGTCGCTAAGGCCATCTTCGCCCGTCGCGTGCATAATATTGAGCAGGCGCTGAAGATTGCGGAACAGCACAATATTTCCCGTAGCGAAACGGATGTTCCGGCTGACGAACTCCCTGATTCAGAAATGTTCCTTCTTGGTCGCCCAATGCTTCAGGCACGTCTGGAAAATATCCAGGCCGTTGGCCCTGACTTTGACCTTGATTACGACCAAAACCGCGCCATGCTCAATACGCTCAACGTCGGTCCAACGCTGGACCCGCGTTTTCAGACCTATCGTTATTTAAGAACGCCTGAAGAGCCTGTAAAACGCGATAGTCCGCGTCGCGCATTCCTGATGATCATGTGGGGGATTGTGGGCGCACTGACTGGCGCTGGCGTAGCGTTATTGCGTCGCCGCACAAACTAAGAACGCCGTCTACGATGAAGGCTGCGGCCTTCATCGTCTAATCGAAGAGAATCGATGTGAAAGTACTAACCGTATTTGGCACCAGGCCGGAGGCCATCAAGATGGCGCCTCTGGTTCATGCGCTGGCCAGAGATCCTGATATTGAAGCGAAAGTGTGCGTGACTGCCCAGCACCGTGAGATGCTCGATCAGGTCTTAACCCTCTTTTCTATCGTCCCGGATTACGATCTCAATATAATGAAACCGGGACAGGGACTGACGGAAATCACCTGCCGTATTCTGCAAGAATTAAAGCCTATTCTGGAGTCGTTCAAGCCGGATGTAGTGCTGGTGCACGGCGACACCACCACCACCGTGGCGACCAGCCTGGCCGCGTTCTATCAGCGTATCCCTGTTGGCCATGTCGAAGCGGGACTGCGTACCGGCAATCTTTATTCCCCGTGGCCGGAAGAGGCCAACCGTACGCTCACCGGTCACCTGGCGATGTACCATTTTGCGCCAACCGAGAACTCACGTCAGAACCTGCTGCGCGAAAATATCAGCGACAGCAAAATCTTCGTTACCGGCAATACGGTCATTGATGCGCTGATTTGGGTGCGTGACCGCGTGCTGGCTAACAGCGAGCTTCAGGCAGAACTCGCTGCGCGCTATCCATTCCTGAACAACGGCAAGAAAACGATTCTGGTGACGGGACACCGCCGCGAAAGTTTTGGCCGTGGCTTTGAGCAAATCTGCCACGCGCTGGCTGAAATCGCCGCGCAGAATGAGGATGTGCAGATTGTCTATCCGGTGCACCTTAACCCTAACGTCAGCGAACCGGTCAACCGTATCCTGGGCCACGTGGAAAACGTGCTCCTGATAGAGCCGCAGGACTATCTGCCATTTGTCTGGCTGATGAACCACGCCTGGCTGATCCTGACCGATTCTGGCGGCATTCAGGAAGAGGCGCCTTCCCTCGGTAAGCCGGTACTGGTGATGCGCGAAACCACTGAACGTCCGGAAGCGGTCACTGCCGGTACCGTGCGTCTGGTGGGAACGGATCCGCGTCGTATTGTCGAAGAGGTCACGCGCTTACTGCATGACGAAGAAGAGTATCAGGCGATGAGCCGTGCCCATAACCCGTACGGGGACGGGCAGGCTTGTGGACGTATTTTGCACGCACTTAAACACAATCGGGTAACGCTATGAGTTTTACTACCATCTCTGTTGTTGGTCTCGGCTATATCGGGCTGCCTACTGCGGCGGCCTTTGCCTCTCGTCAAAAGCAGGTTATTGGCGTAGATATCAACGCGCATGCGGTAGAAACCATCAACCGTGGCGAAATTCATATCGTGGAGCCCGATCTCGATCGCGTGGTGAAAAAGGCGGTGGACGGTGGCTTCCTGCGCGCCAGCACCACGCCGGTAGAAGCCGATGCGTACCTGATTGCGGTGCCTACGCCCTTTAAAGGCGATCACGAGCCTGACATGGTTTACGTCGAGGCGGCGGCAAAATCCATTGCGCCTGTGCTGAAGAAAGGGGCACTGGTTATTCTTGAGTCCACTTCACCTGTTGGGGCAACCGAGCAGATGGCACAGTGGCTGGCCGAGGCGCGTCCCGATCTCAGCTTCCCCCAGCAGGCGGGCGACCAGGCCGATATCAACATCGCCTACTGCCCTGAGCGCGTACTGCCAGGCCAGGTGATGGTGGAACTGATTAAAAATGACCGCGTGATTGGCGGCATGACCCCAGTCTGCTCCGCGCGCGCCAGCGAGCTGTATAAGATCTTCCTTGAAGGCGAATGCGTGGTGACCAACTCCCGCACCGCCGAGATGTGCAAACTGACCGAAAACAGCTTCCGCGATGTTAACATTGCATTTGCGAATGAACTGTCGTTGATTTGCGCCGATCAGGGGATTAACGTCTGGGAACTTGTTCGCCTTGCCAATCGTCACCCACGCGTGAACATCCTTCAGCCGGGGCCGGGTGTGGGTGGGCACTGTATCGCGGTCGATCCGTGGTTTATCGTGGCGCAGAATCCGGAACAGGCACGCCTGATTCGCACCGCGCGCGAAGTAAACGACCACAAACCGCACTGGGTTATCAACCAGGTGAAAGCCACGGTGGCGGATTGCCTCGCCGACAGCGGCAAACGTGCCAGTGAGCTGAAAATTGCCTGCTTTGGTCTGGCATTCAAACCGAATATTGACGATCTGCGCGAAAGCCCGGCAATGGAAATTGCCGAAACGATCGCAGCCTGGCACACCGGTGAAACGCTGGTGGTTGAGCCGAATATTCATGCGTTGCCGGCAAAACTTGCCGGTCACTGCACCCTTACCGCACTGGATGACGCGCTGGCGACGGCGGATGTGCTGGTGCTGCTGGTGGATCACAATGCGTTTAAAGCGGTCTCCGCTGATGCCGTGCGTCAGCAGTATATTGTTGATACTAAGGGCGTTTGGCGTTGATTACTCTCAACGGCGTGCTGGAGTCCCTTGAGTGGGAAAGCGTATTTTTTTCGCTCCCCTCAGCGATAGTGCGTCTGCGCGATAACGCTCCTGCGTTGCAGGACGCAGACTTCAGCGCCTGGCAGCGCGTTCAGGCTAAGATCCCGGCGGACCGCGCCGATCTGCTGGACGCGCTCCAGCAGCACGGATTCCGGCTGGTCGAGGGCGAGGTTGATCTCTCTGTTACCGTGGCCCGCCACGGCTCACCGGGCACGGAAATTGCAACGGAGCAGGATATCCCCGCGCTGCGCAAGATGGCGGCGCTGGCTTTCGCTCAAAGCCGTTTCCGGGCGCCCTGGTATGCGCCCGATGACAGCGGCCGCTTTTATGCCCGGTGGATAGAGAATGCGGTTAAAGGCACGTTTGACCACGTCTGTCTGGTGTTCCGTACTGCCGGTGGGCAGATTCAGGGTTTTGTTTCGCTTCGCAGGCTCAACGAGCAAGAGGCGCGCATCGGTTTGTTAGCCGGGCGCGGCATGGGCGAAAAACTCATGCAGGCGGCGCTGCACTGGGCGGAGCAACAACAGGTATCGACGCTGCGGGTCGCAACCCAGATGGGCAACACCGCTGCGCTTAAACGTTATATTGCGAGTGGTGCCAGCATCGACGCCACCGCCTACTGGTTATACAGGTGACAAGATGATTCCATTTAACGCGCCTCCCGTTGTGGGCACTGAACTTGATTACATGCAGTCGGCTATGGGCAGCGGCAAGCTCTGTGGCGACGGTGGTTTTACCCGTCGCTGCCAGCAGTGGATGGAGCAACGTTTTCACAGTGCCAAGGTGCTGCTGACGCCGTCCTGTACCGCATCGCTCGAAATGGCTGCGCTGCTGCTGGATATTCAGCCCGGCGATGAAGTGATCATGCCGAGCTACACCTTCGTCTCCACGGCGAACGCGTTTGTCCTGCGCGGGGCGAAAATCGTGTTTGTGGATATCCGTCCGGATACCATGAACATCAACGAAACGCTGATTGAAGCGGCGATCACCGACAAAACGCGGGCGATTGTTCCGGTGCATTACGCGGGCGTGGCCTGTGAAATGGACACCATCATGGCCATCGCCAAAAAGCACAACCTGTTCGTGGTGGAAGACGCCGCGCAGGGCGTGATGTCCACCTACAAAGGTCGCGCGCTGGGAACCATCGGTCATATCGGCTGCTTTAGCTTCCACGAAACCAAAAACTACACCGCAGGCGGCGAAGGCGGCGCGACGCTGATTAACGATCGTGCCCTTGTGGAGCGTGCGGAAGTGATCCGTGAAAAAGGGACCAACCGCAGCCAGTTCTTCCGCGGTCAGGTGGATAAATACACCTGGCGCGATATCGGCTCAAGCTACCTGATGGCGGACTTGCAGGCCGCGTATCTCTGGGCGCAGCTGGAAGCGGCAGAGCGCATCAATCTGCAACGCCTCTCCCTGTGGCAAACCTACTACGACGCGCTGGAGCCGCTGGCTAAAGCCGGACGTATTGAACTGCCGACTATTCCGGCAGACTGCATCCACAACGCCCACATGTTCTATATCAAGCTGCGCGATAACGACGATCGCAGCAAGCTGATTGCCTGGCTGAAGGAGGCGGAAATTATGGCGGTATTCCACTATATTCCGCTGCACTCCAGCCCGGCTGGCGAAGCCTTCGGGATGTTTGCCGGTGAAGACCGCTACACCACCAAAGAGAGCGAACGTCTGCTCCGCCTGCCCCTGTTCTACAACCTCGCGCCGGTGAACCAGCGTACGGTGATCAATTCGCTTCTGAGTTATTTCGCCTGATATGTCTCTGGCAAAAGCGTCGGTGTGGACGGCAGCGTCCACGCTAGTAAAAATTGGCGCCGGGTTACTGGTCGTCAAGCTGCTGGCCGTCTCATTTGGTCCGTCAGGCGTTGGGCTGGCAGGGAACTTCCGCCAGCTGGTCACGGTGCTTGGCGTGCTGGCAGGTGCCGGGATATTCAATGGCGTCACCAAATACGTCGCGCAGCATCATGACGATGCCGAAAAGCTTCGCACGGTGGTGGGCACCTCCTCTGCTATGGTGCTGGGCTTCTCTACGTTGCTGGCCATCGTCTTTTTGCTGGCGGCGGCACCTGTTAGTCAGGGACTGTTCGGACACACGCACTATCAGGGACTGGTGCGCCTGGTGGCGTTCGTTCAGATGGGCATCGCCTGGGCGAACCTGCTGCTGGCGCTGATGAAAGGCTTCCGTGATGCCGCCGGGAATGCGCTGGCTCTGATCCTCGGCAGCATTATCGGCGTTATCGCCTACTACTTCTGCTATCGGCTGGGCGGCTATGAAGGCGCGCTGCTGGGGCTGGCGCTGGTGCCTGCGCTCGTTGTCGTTCCGGCAGCGTTTATGCTGATGCGCAGAGGCAATGTCCCGCTGAGTTACCTGAAACCGCAGTGGGACAAGATACTGGCGGGGCAGCTAGGAAAGTTTACCCTGATGGCGCTCATCACTTCGGTAACGCTTCCCGTGGCTTACGTGATGATGCGAAACCTGCTGGCAGCGCATTACAGCTGGGATGAAGTGGGGATCTGGCAGGGCGTAAGCAGCATTTCAGATGCTTACCTCCAATTTATTACGGCTTCCTTTAGCGTCTATTTGCTGCCAACCTTATCGCGCCTGACGTCCAGGCAGGATATTACCCGCGAGATTTTTCGCGCCCTGCGTTTCGTGTTGCCGGCCGTTGCGATCGCCAGCTTTACCGTCTGGTTACTGCGTGATTTCGCCATCTGGCTGCTGTTTTCAGCGAAGTTTACCGCCATGCGCGATCTGTTTGCCTGGCAACTGGTCGGCGATGTGCTGAAAGTGGGGGCATACGTTTTCGGCTATCTGGTGATTGCGAAGGCTTCGCTGCGGTTGTATATCCTGGCAGAGATCGGCCAGTTTGCGCTGCTAACGGCATTTTCTCACTGGCTGATCCCCACCCACGGTGCGCTGGGGGCGGCGCAGGCCTATATGGCAACTTATATCGTTTATTTCGCTGCCTGTTGCGGCGTATTTTTACTTTGGCGTAAACGCGCATGACTGCACTGATACACATACTGGGATCGGATATCCCGCATCATAACCAGACCGTTCTGCGGTTCTTCAACGATGAACTGGCATCCGGCACGCCCGATGCGCGTGAGTTTATGGTCGTTGGACGCGACAGCGGCCTGAGCGCGGCGTGTCCGGCATTGCATATCACCTTCTGGCCAGACAAAGCGGCGCTGACGAAGGCCGTGGTTGCTAAAGCCAAAGCGGATCGAAGCCAACGTTTCTTCTTCCATGGACAGTTCAATACCGGACTGTGGCTGGCGCTGTTAAGCGGCGGGATCAAACCTTCTCAGTTCAGCTGGCATATCTGGGGAGCGGATCTCTACGAAGTCTCCCGTGGCTGGAAGTTCCGACTTTTCTATCCGCTGCGTCGTCTGGCGCAGGCGCGCGTGGGCTGCGTTTTTGCTACCCGAGGCGATCTCAACTATTTTGCTAAACAGCACCCGAAGGTTCGCGGGGAGCTGCTCTATTTCCCGACCCGTATGGATCCGGCGCTGAACACCATGGCGAATGACACGGTTCGAGAGGGCAAGCTGACCATCCTGGTGGGGAATTCCGGCGATCGCAGTAACGAGCATGTCGCGGCGCTGAGGGCGGTGCATCAGCAGTTTGGCGACACGGTGAACGTGGTGGTGCCGATGGGCTATCCCGCCAATAACGACGCCTACATCGATGAAGTTCGCCAGCAGGGGCTTGCGCTGTTTAGCGCGGAAAACCTGCACATTCTCAGCGATAAGCTGGAATTTGATGACTATCTCGCGCTGCTGCGAAAATGCGATCTGGGCTATTTCATCTTTGCCCGTCAGCAGGGGATTGGCACGCTGTGTCTGCTGATTCAGGCGGGCGTACCCTGCGTGCTCAACCGCGAAAACCCGTTCTGGCAGGACATGGCCGAGCAGCATGTTCCGGTGCTATTTACCTCTGACACGCTTAATGTCGAGGTGGTACGGGAAGCGCAGCGTCAGCTCACGCTGGTGGATAAAAATAGCATCGACTTTTTCAGCCCGAACTACCTCACGCCGTGGCACCGCGCGCTGCGTATTGCTTCAGGAGACAACGCATGAGCCAGTTGCAGTTTAGCGGCTTGCTGGTGGTCTGGCTGCTGAGCACGCTGTTTATCGCCACGCTCACCTGGTTTGAATTCCGGCGGGTACGTTTTAACTTCAACGTATTCTTCTCGCTGCTGTTTTTGCTGACCTTTTTCTTTGGCTTCCCGCTGACCAGCATCCTCGTGTTCCGCTTTGATGTTGGCGTCGCGCCGCCGGAAATCTTGTTGCAGGCGCTGCTCTCTGCGACCTGCTTCTACGCGGTGTACTACGTCACTTATAAAACGCGCCTGCGCGCGGCAAAAGACACCACCCCCCGTCGTCCGCTGTTTACCATGAACCGGGTAGAAACCCATCTGACGTGGGTTATGCTGATGACTATCGCCCTCGTTAGCGTGGCGATTTTCTTCATGCATAACGGCTTTTTACTGTTTAAGTTGCAGTCCTATAGCCAGATTTTCTCCGCCGAAGTCTCCGGCGTCGCGCTCAAGCGTTTCTTCTATTTCTTTATCCCGGCGATGCTGGTGGTCTTTTTCCTGCGTCAGGACAGCAAAGCCTGGCTGTTCTTCCTGGTCAGCACCGTCGCATTTGGCATTCTGACCTACATGATCGTCGGCGGCACCCGCGCCAACATCATTATCGCCTTCGCGATTTTCCTGTTTATCGGCATTATTCGCGGCTGGATCTCGCTGTGGATGCTGGCGGCGGCAGGCGTCTTTGGCATTGTGGGGATGTTCTGGCTTGCGCTGAAGCGCTACGGGCTGAACGTGGCCGGCGACGAAGCGTTTTACACCTTCCTGTATCTGACGCGCGACACCTTCTCGCCGTGGGAAAACCTGGCATTACTGCTGCAAAACTACGACAAGATCGAATTCCAGGGGCTGGCGCCGATTGTTCGCGATTTCTATGTCTTTATACCGACGTGGCTGTGGCCCGATCGCCCCGGCATTGTCCTGAACACGGCGAACTACTTCACCTGGGAAGTGCTGAACAACCATTCGGGTCTGGCGATTTCCCCAACCCTGATTGGCTCGCTGGTAGTGATGGGCGGAACGTGGTTTATCCTGCCTGGCGCGATCGCGGTAGGGCTGATAATAAAATGGTTCGACTGGCTATATACGCTGGGTAACGAAGAGACCAACCGCTACAAAGCCGCTGTTTTGCACAGTTTCTGTTTCGGTGCCATTTTCAATATGATCGTTCTGGCGCGCGAGGGGCTGGATTCATTCGTCTCACGCGTGGTGTTCTTTATGGTCGTTTTCGGACTCTGTCTGCTGCTGGCAAAACTGCTGTACTGGTTGTTTGACAGTGCAGGGCTTGTGCACAGACGTGAGCCACAGGGCAGCACAACGCTGTCGCAAGTCTGAGTAGGGATTATCATGACGGATACAACTTCAGCCCCGCGTTATGCGCTGCGCGGGCTACAGCTGATTGGCTGGCGTGACATGCAGCATGCGCTGGATTTTCTGTTCGCGGACGGGCAGATGAAGTCGGGCACGCTGGTGGCCATCAACGCAGAAAAAATGCTGGCGGTTGAAGATAATGCGGAAGTGAAAAGCCTGATTGAAGCCGCGGAGTTTAAATACGCAGACGGTATTAGCGTGGTGCGTTCAATTCGTAAAAAGTTTCCAGACGCTAATGTGTCTCGCGTGGCGGGTGCTGACCTTTGGGAGCGGCTTATGGAGCGCGCAGGCGCTGAAGGCACGCCGGTATTTTTGATCGGTGGCAAGCCAGAGGTGCTGGCGCAGACCGAACAAAAGCTGCGTAACCAGTGGAATGTTAACATTGTGGGCAGCCAGGATGGCTATTTCAGGCCGGAAGATCGCCAGGCGTTATATGAGCGCGTGCGCGACAGCGGGGCGAAAATTGTCACTGTCGCTATGGGGTCGCCGCGCCAGGAAATACTGATGCGCGATTGCCGTCTGGTCAGCCCGGATGCGCTTTATATGGGCGTTGGCGGCACCTACGACGTCTTTACCGGCCACGTTAAGCGTGCGCCCAAAGTCTGGCAAAATCTGGGGCTGGAGTGGCTCTACCGCCTGCTCTCCCAACCGACGCGTATAAAACGACAGATTCGCCTTCTGCGCTACCTCGCCTGGCACTACACCGGGAAAATGTAATCAATATGCAGCGCGATCTGCTGTTCGCGCTGCAACGCCCCCCGCAAAACTGCTGAGTTTATGTGCAATGCATTCATTTTTTTAATGCATTGTTTGCCATTTGCCAGAATTTAAGAAACCATTCGCTCCGTATTTCAGTACCCCTCAAAACAATACCCGGCAACAAGTCGGGAAACAGCAAACACAACCGAGGAATTATGGCAGAGAAAAAACCGGAGCTTCAGCGTGGGCTGGAAGCTCGACATATTGAACTGATCGCGCTGGGCGGGACTATCGGCGTTGGCCTGTTTATGGGCTCGGCAAGCACGCTGAAGTGGGCGGGGCCTTCCGTCCTGCTGGCGTATATTATTGCCGGACTGTTCGTCTTCTTCATCATGCGCTCAATGGGCGAAATGCTGTTCCTGGAGCCGGTGACGGGCTCTTTCGCCGTTTACGCCCACCGGTATATGAGCCCGTTCTTTGGTTATCTCACGGCCTGGTCGTACTGGTTTATGTGGATGGCCGTGGGGATTTCGGAGATCACCGCCATCGGGGTCTACGTGCAGTTCTGGTTCCCGGAGATGGCCCAGTGGATACCCGCGCTTATTGCCGTAGGGCTGGTGGCGCTGGCGAACCTTGCCGCCGTTCGTCTTTACGGCGAAATCGAGTTCTGGTTTGCGATGATCAAAGTCACCACCATCATCGTGATGATTGTCGTTGGCCTTGGGGTCATCTTCTTTGGCTTCGGTAACGGCGGGCACGCTATCGGTTTTGATAACCTGACCGGGCACGGCGGCTTCTTTGCGGGCGGCTGGAAGGGCTTTCTGACGGCGCTCTGTATCGTTGTCGCCTCCTATCAGGGCGTTGAGCTGATCGGCATTACCGCAGGTGAGGCGAAAAACCCGCAGGTCACGCTGCGTAGCGCGGTAGGCAAGGTACTGTGGCGTATCCTGATTTTCTATGTGGGCGCGATCTTCGTTATCGTGACCATTTTCCCATGGAACGAGATCGGCACCACCGGCAGCCCGTTTGTCTTAACCTTCGCTAAGATTGGCATCACGGCGGCAGCCGCCATTATCAACTTTGTGGTGCTGACGGCGGCGCTCTCCGGCTGTAACAGCGGAATGTACAGCTGTGGGCGTATGCTTTACGCGCTCTCGCAAAACAAACAGCTGCCGGCGGTGATGGGTAAAGTCTCCCGCGTCGGTGTACCGGTGGCGGGCGTAGCGGTGTCGATTGTGATTCTGCTGATTGGCTCTTGCCTGAACTACATCATCCCGAATCCGCAGCGCGTGTTTGTTTATGTTTATAGCGCCAGCGTGCTGCCGGGGATGGTACCGTGGTTTGTCATTTTGATTAGCCAGCTGCGTTTCCGACAGGCGCACAAAGAAGCGATCGCCAGCCATCCATTCCGTTCCATTCTGTTCCCGTATGCGAACTATTTGACGATGGCGTTCCTGATTTGCGTATTAATTGGAATGTACTTTAATGAAGATACCCGCATGTCGCTGTTTGTCGGGATGATCTTCCTGGCTGCCGTCACAGCTGCATATAAACTTTTTGGCCTGGGTCGCCGTGGCTCCGCCCATAAAGTGGAGGAATAAGCGGCAAAATGTGCAAACCATAACCAAACGCGCATTTTTTTCAAAAAAGCACTAGACAGCGGGGTCGGAGGTACGTAATATCCAGCCCCGCAACGGCGCTAAGCGCCCGTAGCTCAGCTGGATAGAGCGCTGCCCTCCGGAGGCAGAGGTCTCAGGTTCGAATCCTGTCGGGCGCGCCATTTTAGTCCCGGCGCTAGAGCTGCGGTGGTCTGAGAAGTAGTCAGAACCGCGTGAAAGAATACAGTGGTGGCTATAGCTCAGTTGGTAGAGCCCTGGATTGTGATTCCAGTTGTCGTGGGTTCGAATCCCATTAGCCACCCCATTATTGAAAGAGTTGTGAATTGCGAAGGTGGCGGAATTGGTAGACGCGCTAGCTTCAGGTGTTAGTGTTCTTACGGACGTGGGGGTTCAAGTCCCCCCCCTCGCACCACGACTTTTAATGAGTTGAACTAAAAATTCAAAAAAGCAGTACATCGGCGAGTAGCGCAGCTTGGTAGCGCAACTGGTTTGGGACCAGTGGGTCGGAGGTTCGAATCCTCTCTCGCCGACCAATTTTGAACCCCGCTTCGGCGGGGTTTTTTGTTTTCTGCGCTTTTTCATCCTGTAGCCATTCCCCGACAACACTCTATATCCTTGTCGCGATTCAGCGACATATAAGCCTTTAATAATAAAGAATTTATTATTTTCTCTCTTAACCTGTCTCCTGGTGACGACAGATTGCTGCCCTTAGCGCGAGTTTGTATGGCGTAAGGCGGCTCTTAACAACATAATTTCCTTTTATCTTAAAATGTTGCGCGATGTAAAAGTTATGCGTGTAAACCTGGCACATTACATGCAATAATATGCGTGTAGATGCTCATTCCATCTCTTATGTTCGCCCTACGGCCTCATAAACTCAGGAATGACGCAGAGCCGTTTACGGTGCTTATCGTCCACTGACAGATGTCGCTTCGGCCTCATCAAACACCATGGACATAACGTTGAGTGAAGCACCAAATATGTTGTCTTACAGACCTGTTTTAACGCCTGCTTTTATAGCAGGCGTTTTTTTATGTCTTATTCACGATAACGAGCCAGTACCAGCGCCACTAACAGCAGAGCGATAGCAGAGACAGCATATAGCGTCTGAGCCGCTCCCATTATCGTCGCCGTCATTGCGGCGAGGCCCGTAAAAAGCGAAGCGCTCAACGTTTGCCAGCGCCAGGCCTTACCGCTGGCAGCGGATATCTGTATAGCCTGAAAATTACTCAGTACCCCAAACGTACCCGCCGCAAAAACGATATTCGACGCCAGATGCGCGATAAAGATCATCCCCAGCGCAAGCACCACCCATGCGGATAAAAACGGAAGCAAACCATAGGCTGCCAGAAAAAGGGCAAGACAGCTAAGTAGCAAAGGCGTTCTTACTGCAAAGCGCGTCAGACTCTCTTTTCTGAGCAGCAAGGGACCACAAAGCTGCCCCAGGCTTCTGGCAAAAAGCAAGGGCAGCGCAAGCCCGGCGGCATTATCGGGGTTGATCTGCTGCGCCAGTGCTGGCAGCAACGCCATTGCAGGCGAGCCTACAGCGGCAAGGGCAGGCAAAATCAGCAAACTGCGTTTTTGTCGAAGGTTCAGGGTTTGCCAGCGCAATGCCACAGGTTGAGGATCCCCGAGAGGCAACGGTGCTGGACGCGCTACATACTGGCGTTCAGCGAGAAACAGCATGACCAGCGATCCCATAAAACTGGCGGCGTCGATGACCAGTAAGGCGAAGACCGGGATGCGCTGGAACAACACCACACCCAGCCCGGTGCCTAACAAAACCTGGGAGGCAAAAATCACATTTTCCAGACACGTTGCCGCAGGCAGTTCTGTCTCGTGCAGTCCGCGTTTAAACAGCAGCGTTAACGCAGGCCAGCTCATCCCGCTCAGCAATGCTTCTGTGGATTGCACCGCAAGCAGCGCCGGTATGCTGTGGTAATGTGCGCCTGAAAGGGGAAAGAGCAGGGCGAGCAAGCCCAGCCATTCGGTCAGCATCAGCAGATAGAGAGGTGAAAACCGCTGGCACAGCTTTTCACCAATCAGGCTGCCGATAAAACCGGGCACCGTAGCAAAAAGGAAGGCGAGGGTTAACAGCGCTGACGGGGCTGACCACTGTAACAATAATCCGAAAACAACAACCTGAGTTAAGCCATTACCCAGGGAGCTAAAGATAAAGGCGCAGGCCAGCAGGCGGAGCCAGCGATGGCACCGCAGCGCTTCGAAAAGCGCATATAAAAGCGAGTTCATGACGATATCCTTTCAGAAACAGTTTAGTCCACGCGGGTAAGCGCGTGCGCAAAAAAGGTTAAGGAAAAGACATCGTTACATTGGCGGGTTCGTTTGCAGGTGAGCGTTAAAAGAATGTAGCAGGAGAAATGAGATAAAAAAAGGAGGCCATCTGGCCTCCTGGATAATTACTGCTGCGTTCCGTTATTGTGTAGCGTAAGCAGAAGCCCATCACGCCGCATGGCTGCGGCCTCTTCCGGCTTGTGCTGCTTGTCCAGCGAATCAGCAAGCCAGGCGTAATCAAATGCGTCCGGGCGTTGCTTCAGCGCTGCGCGGAAGGCGAGACTCGCCTCCTGCCACTCGCCGTGCTTCATCAAAGACTGGCCCAGCGTACTCCACAGCAGCGGGCGATCGCCCACGGTTTTGATCTGCTGGCGCAATGCTTTTTCTATTTGTTCCGGATTGTTGGTTTTCAGACGCGGGATGACCATCACCAGGCGGTCATCATACTGTCGCTTGAGACCGTCGAGAAGGATCTCCTGCGCGGTGTCATGGTCGTCACACTCAATCAGATGTTCTGCCATCGCCACCTGAAGGGGAACCTGCTGGCGCGTTTTGCGGCTCTGGTTTTTCCACCAGGTTTTCAGGCCGTCGCTGCCAAGATCGGCGCGCGCCTGATCCATCAGGCCAATCCAGGCCAGACGCTGAAGTTCATCACGATGTTCATCATCGCCCACGTCGGCTTTCGCCATGGAAGGGATAATGTCCAGCAGTGAACCCCAGGCACCTGTCCGAATGTATGCCTGCTCCGCAAGACGCAGCACTTCCGGATGACGAGGGGTAATTTCCAGCAGACGGTCAACGCCGTGACGTGCGGCATGGTTTTCATTGCGCGCCAGTTGCAGACGAACGCGGGTGATCTCAACCGGAATCGGATCCTTAGTTGAGAGCTCAGACGCGCGTTCGAGATGCTGATTGGCGCGGGCCTCATCGCCTCGCTGTTGCGCCGCCTCAGCGGCCAGCAGATAGTTAACAACCGGCTGTTCTGCATGGTCGGCATTTTTCGACATCAGCTTTTCAACCTGCTGATAGTCGCCTTCGGCCAGCTTCAGCAACGCTTGCTCGGTCTGCTTACGGGCGCGACGGCGCTTACGGCCAACGAACCAGCCGCGCGTGTGAACCCCGGTACGGAAAATCCGACGCAGGATCCATTCCACTGCCAGCAGGACGACCACACCCAGGATCAGGATGATCACCAGCCCTGTCACGCTGGTTTCGACGTTGTAGTTATCGGTCTGGATCAATACGTAACCCTGGTGACCCGCGAGCATCGGTCCCAGTACAATTCCGGCGATCAGCAGGATGAAGAGTAAGAAGACTTTTAGCATCATCACTCTCCTTGCGGCGCGCTTTCAGGCGCTGGCGCGGCGGCAGGTGCTTCAGCCGGGCGCTCTGCCGGAACGCCCGGCTGGGCCAGCAGGTTACGCACGCGCGTCTGCATGATCTTCTCCAGAATCGGCTGGCTTTCCAGCTTGTCCGGCACGTTCATGGTGATGTTTTGCTGGCTCAGCTTGTCGATATCCTCCAGGAACGCGGTCGTGGTTGCGTCATTGGTATCGTAGTAAGCACGTACCCACGTTGAAACGTTATCCAGCGCCTGTTTGTAGGTCTCTTCCTGGTGACGCGGTACGGCCTGAGCAGCCACCAGCAGGCGGGAACGAATGTTTTCGCGCAGATAGACATCCTGGTTCGGTGCCAGCAGCGGCACGGCGGTTTCATCGCGGCGGCGAATGGTAATAAAGCTGTCCATAAAGTTCTGCCAGCTCTTTTGCAGGTTGATACGCCATTCGCTCAGGGAGCTGGAAAGCTCGGTGCCGTCAGAATCCATCGGGGAGTCATCATCGTTGTTATCGGCCAGCTGAAGGTTATCAATCTGGTTTGAGAGCTGATTTACCTTAAGGATGATACCGTCGTAGTCGACCTGAGAAACCGCAGACAGGCTGGCGATATCTTCCGTAATAGCGCGGCGTGCGTTGATGAGGCTCGGATCGTTCATATCGGCCAGGCTTGCGTCGGCGCTTTTCAGCAGCGCGGCGGCGGTGGTGACATCCTGATCGCTCCAGAGCTTGCGCCCGGCCAGCTTCACCAGAAAATCGGCCTGTGAGAGCAGCCAGGTTTTGGCATCGGTTCCCGAAATCGTGGCGACTTTCTCCTGCACTTCGCTCAGCTGTTTGGTCAACTCTTCACGTTTGCTGTTCGCGTCGGCGAGGGCGGCAGCCTGCTGTTTGATTACGCCTTCCAGCTCAGCTTTTTGCGTCTCCTGCGCTTTCTGTAGGGCGGTGATTTGGTTAACCAGCGCGTCGCTGGTGGCCGTCTGGTTGGTGCCTTGTTTCTTCACCAGTCCGTAGAGACCCACGCCTGCGGCCAGCGCAATCGCGATGGCAATCACGCTCAGCGTGAGGCTGGTTTTATTGCTGCCGTTTTTCTTCTCAACGGTTTTGTCTGTCGTCTCTGGCTGTGACGTGGTGTCCACAGTCTCCCTGGTCTCTTCAACCACGGCGGAGGATTTTTCGTGTTCCGTCATTATGGCTTCCCATTTGAGAGTTATTGTAATGCGCGCAGCAGCGCATCGTTGTCGGCGTTATCAGCGATCCGAATATCCTGCCAGCCCAGTTCCCGGGCGTGGTTCGCCAGACGCTCGCTGACGACCAGAAGCCGACAGCGGAGTAACCAGTTTTCGCGATACCAAAGCGGAATCAGCGACCAAAGCTGTTGTAACATTTCACCGCTGGTAACCACCAGCGTATTAATGCCGCGCGCGTGCCAGCGCATGGCTTCTTCCGCGCCATCATAGTGTTTCGCACAGCGCTGATAGCACTCCACAAACGTCACGTCTGCGCCGCGTTCGCGCAGCGTCTCGCCCAGCAGTTCGCGGCCACCGTTGCCGCGCAAAATGAGCGCACGCTTTCCGGCAATAGTTTGTAATTCAGGTAATTGTAGCAAGACTTCGCTGATTTCCCGATCTAACGGGTAACGAACATCGATTCCGCTCGCGGTATGTAAGGCCAGCGCCGTGGTGCGCCCGATGGCGAAATAGCGGGGTGCGTGGGGCCAGTTAACGCCCTGCTGTTGTAGCTGCGCATGGGCAAATTCCACGGCATGCTGCGATAGCGCAAAGAGCAGATCACCTTCCTGCAAGGCACGCATCTGGTCAGCGAGCGTAGCCAGCTCGCGACCGGGGGAGAATTCAATCAACGGAAAACTCCAGGCCACCTGCCCCAGTGCGCGCAGACGGCTCACTAACTGCTCTCCTGCGGGAGAAGGGCGGGTGACAAGTATGCTCATGCAGGGGGCTCTCCGTTATAGACCTCAGCCAGAATTTCACGCGCGCCGTTATTCAGCAGCTCTTCCGCCAGCGATACGCCAAGCGCCTCGGCATCCCGCGGCTTGCCGCGACGTTCACCGCGAACCATCTGCGAGCCGTCCGGCGCGCCAACCAGCGCACGCAGCCACAGCTCACCGTCAGTTAATTCAGCATAGCTGCCAATTGGCACCTGACAGCCTCCTTCGAGGCGAGTATTCATCGCGCGCTCGGCTTTTACGCGAACGGCGGTATCGTCATGATTCAGCGGCGCGAGCAGTGCCTGAGTACGCGCATCATCCAGACGACACTCAATGCCGACGGCACCCTGGCCGACGGCGGGGAGCGACAGCTCCGGCGGCAACGCCACGCGAATACGTTCTTCCAGCCCCAGGCGTTTCAGGCCCGCAACCGCAAGAATAATGGCATCGTAGTCGCCGTTATCCAGCTTGCCAAGGCGTGTGCCGACGTTCCCGCGCAGCGAGCGAATCACCAGATCCGGGCGACGTTCAGCCAGCTGACACTGGCGGCGTAAACTTGACGTGCCGACCACGCTGCCTGCCGGCAACGCATCAAGCGAGTCATAGCGATTAGAGACAAACGCATCGCGCGGATCCTCGCGCTCGCAGATGGTCACCAGCCCCAGCCCTTCCGGGAACTCAACGGGCACATCCTTCATCGAATGCACGGCGATATCGGCGCGGTTCTCAAGCAATGCCAGTTCCAGCTCTTTGACAAACAGACCCTTTCCGCCCACTTTGGCCAGCGGCGTATCAAGAATGACATCGCCACGCGTGACCATTGGCACCAGCTCAACGCGTAATCCGGTGTGGCAGGCTTCCAGGCGCTGCTTAACATAATGTGCCTGCCAGAGCGCAAGAGGACTTTGGCGTGTGGCAATTCTCAAAACATTGTCTAACATGCTTGTTACCGTCATTATCAATCGCTAACCATCCTAACATTGTTGACACTCGGATGGCAGTTTTACGGTTGATGAAGAGTGAGAGGGACAGGGCGGCGTTCGCGTCAGCCACCGCCGTATTCAGGAATTTACACGTACAGAACGGTGCTACACTTGTATGTAGCGCATCTTTCTTTACGGTCAACCGGCAAGGTGTTAAATTGATCACGTTTTAGACCATTTTTTCGTCTGTACCACCAGAAAAGAACAAGGCGAAAAAGGGTAACGGTTATTTTTTGAAATACTGCGGGTCCGCTGCTTGTTCTGTTTTGACTGGCGTGCGACACCCGGAAACATCAGGCGATACGTCTTGTACCTCTATATTGAGACTCTGAAACAGAGACTGGATGCCATCAATCAATTGCGTGTGGATCGCGCGCTTGCTGCCATGGGCCCTGCTTTCCAGCAGGTATACAGTCTACTGCCGACATTGTTGCACTATCACCATCCGCTAATGCCGGGTTACCTCGATGGTAACGTTCCCCAGGGCATTTGCCTCTTCACGCCTGATGAAACCCAACAGCACTATCTGACTGAACTTGAGCTTTACCGTGGTATGCCGCCGCAGGTTTCGCCGAAAGGCGAGCTGCCGATTACCGGGGTTTACTCCATGGGCAGCACGTCATCGGTTGGGCAAAGTTGTTCTTCTGACCTGGATATCTGGGTCTGCCATCAGTCCTGGCTCGACAATGAAGAGCGCCAGCTGTTGCAGCGTAAATGCAGTCTGCTGGAGAGCTGGGCGGCGTCGCTCGGCGTGGAAGTGAGCTTCTTCCTGATTGATGAAAACCGTTTCCGCCATAACGAAAGCGGCAGTCTGGGTGGTGAAGACTGCGGCTCGACTCAGCACATTCTGTTGCTGGATGAGTTTTACCGTACTGCGGTTCGCCTGGCCGGAAAACGTATTCTGTGGAATATGGTGCCGTGCGATGAAGAAGAGAATTATGACGACTACGTCATGTCGCTTTACTCGCAGGGCGTACTGACGCCAAACGAGTGGCTGGATCTGGGCGGTCTGAGCTCCCTGTCCGCCGAAGAGTACTTTGGTGCAAGCCTCTGGCAGCTCTATAAGAGCATTGATTCACCGTACAAAGCGGTGCTGAAAACCCTGCTGCTGGAAGCCTACTCCTGGGAATACCCCACCCCGCGTCTGCTGGCGAAAGATATTAAGCAGCGTCTGCACGACGGGGAGATCGTCTCCTACGGGCTTGATGCCTACTGCATGATGCTGGAACGCGTCACCGAATACCTGACGGCCATTGATGACGCTACGCGTCTTGACCTGGTGCGTCGATGTTTCTATCTCAAAGTCTGTGAAAAACTGAGCCGCGAGCGCGCCTGCGTTGGCTGGCGCCGTGAAGTGGTCAGCCAGTTAGTCAAAGAGTGGGGATGGGACGAAGCGCGTCTCGCCATGCTTGACAACCGCGCCAACTGGAAAATCGATCAGGTGCGCGAGGCGCACAACGAGCTGCTTGATGCGATGATGCAGAGCTACCGCAACCTGATCCGCTTTGCCCGCCGTAACAACCTTAGCGTTTCTGCCAGCCCACAGGATATCGGGGTGCTGACCCGTAAACTGTACGCCGCGTTTGAAGCGTTGCCGGGCAAGGTAACGCTGGTGAACCCACAGATTTCGCCTGACCTGTCTGAACCGAATCTGACCTTTATCTACGTGCCGCCGGGCCGCGCAAACCGCACCGGGTGGTATCTGTACAACCGTGCGCCAAGCATGGATTCGATCATCAGCCATCAGCCGCTGGAGTATAACCGCTACCTTAACAAGCTGGTGGCCTGGGCCTGGTTTAACGGCCTTCTCACCTCACGCACCCGGTTGTTTATCAAGGGCAACGAGGTGGTCGATTTAGCCAAGTTGCAGGAGATGGTGGCTGATGTCTCGCACCACTTCCCACTGCGTCTGCCTGCGCCGACGCCAAAAGCGCTCTACAGCCCGTGTGAGATTCGCCATCTGGCGATCATCGTCAACCTGGAATACGACCCGACGGCGGCCTTCCGCAATCAGGTGGTTCACTTTGACTTCCGTAAACTGGACGTCTTTAGCTTCGGTGAGCAGCAAAACTGCCTGGTGGGCAGCGTGGATCTGCTGTACCGCAACTCGTGGAACGAAGTGCGTACCCTGCACTTTAACGGCGAGCAGGCGATGATCGAGGCGCTGAAAACGATCCTCGGCAAGATGCACCAGGACGCCGCGCCGCCGGACAGCGTGGAGGTGTTCTGCTACAGCCAGCACCTTCGCGGCCTGATTCGTACCCGCGTGCAGCAGCTGGTGTCTGAGTGCATCGAATTGCGTCTTTCCAGCACCCGGAATGAAACCGGACGCTTTAAAGCGCTGCGCGTCTCCGGCCAGACCTGGGGGCTGTTCTTTGAGCGCCTGAACGTGTCGGTGCAGAAGCTGGAGAACGCCATTGAATTCTACGGCGCGATTTCACACAACAAACTGCATGGCCTGTCGGTTCAGGTGGAAACCAACCACGTTAAGCTGCCGCAGGTGGTGGATGGCTTTGCGAGTGAAGGGATTATTCAGTTCTTCTTCGAGGAGTCGGGCGATAACGCCGGGTTTAATATCTACATTCTGGATGAAACCAACCGTGCCGAGGTGTATCACCACTGTGAAGGCAGCAAAGAGGAGCTGGTGCGCGACGTCAGCCGGTTCTATTCATCCTCGCACGATCGCTTTACCTACGGCTCAAGCTTTATCAACTTCAACCTGCCGCAGTTCTACCAGATTGTGAATGTGGATGGACGAGCGCAGGTGATCCCGTTCCGTACGCAGGCGATTACCCCTGCGGTGCCCGCTAACCAGGAAACTGCGCCGCTGTTGCAGCAGTATTTCTCCTGAACCTTTTCGCCGGGTGGCGCTAACGCTTACCCTGCCTACGGTCCGAGCCGCTGTTGCCGGGTGGCGCTAACGCTTACCCGGCCTACGGTCTGAGCTGCTGTTGCCGGGTGGCGCTAACGCTTACCCGGCCTACGGTCCGAGCTGCTGTTGCGGTTGGCGCTCACGCTTACCCGGCCTACGGTCCGAGCCGCTGTTGCCGGGTGGCGCTAACGCTTACCCGGCCTACGGTCCGAGAAGCTGTTGCCGGGTGGCGCTAACGCTTACCCGGCCTACGGTCCGAGCTGCTGTTGCGGTTGGCGCTAACGCTTACCCGGCCTACGGTCCGAGCTGCTTTTGCCGGGTGGCGCTAACGCTTACCCGGCCTACGGTCCGAGCCGCTGTTGCCGGTTGGCGCTCACGCTTACCCGGCCTACGATTCGAGCCGTTGTAGGCCCGGTAAGGCGTAGCCGCCACCGGGCAACAAAACTACCTGAAACTCACTGCCTCACCCGCCTGCGCCGTCGCCGCCTGCTCCAGCAGATCCCAGAACGTTTCGCCGCTGCGGTCGCAGACCCACTCGTCACCTTTCAGATCAAAGTGATAGCCGCCCTGTTTCGCCGCCAGCCACACCTGGTGAAGCGGCTCCTGACGGTTAATAATAATCTTGCTGCCGTTTTCGAAGCTTAAGGTCAGGATCCCGCCGTTGATTTCACAATCGATATCGCTGTCGCCGTCCCAGTCGTCGATACGCTCTTCGATGGTCATCCACAGGGTATCGGCAAGGCGATGAAATTCACTGTCGTTCATGGTTTTATTCCTGTTTTTCGTGATGGCGGCAGTATAACGCTAAATAATTCCCGTTGCAGGAAAGCGGCAAACTCTTGCTTTTGTGTCTTCTCCTGCGATGATAGAAACAGATTTGAACTTACGGGCAACCTCTACATGAAAAACGTCTTCCGAACGCTTGTCGTTCTTGTCACTCTGTTTAGCCTGACCGGCTGTGGACTGAAGGGACCATTGTACTTCCCGCCAGAGGATAAAAACGCACCACCGCCGACAAAACCAGTGCAAAGTGGTATCGAGTCATCTACGCCGGATACCAACGATCGCGGCAATAACGGCGGCCCGACTCAGGTCAATCTCTGACGATTACGTTCTGTACCCGCGCAATGGAGCAAATGATGCAGTTCTCTAAAATGCATGGCCTTGGCAACGACTTTATGGTCGTCGACGCGGTAACGCAGAATGTCTTTTTCTCCCCGGAACTGATCCGTCGCCTGGCGGATCGACACGTGGGCGTGGGGTTTGACCAGCTGCTGGTGGTGGAGCCGCCTTACGATCCTGACCTGGACTTCCACTATCGCATTTTTAACGCCGACGGCAGCGAAGTTTCCCAGTGCGGCAACGGCGCGCGCTGTTTTGCCCGCTTTGTTCGGCTGAAAGGGCTGACCAACAAGCGCGATATCCGCGTCAGCACCGCCAACGGCCGGATGGTGCTCAGCGTCACCGACGACGAACTGGTGCGCGTGAACATGGGCGAGCCGAACTTCGAACCCTCTGCCGTGCCGTTTCGCGCCAACAAAGCGGAAAAGACCTATATTATGCGTGCCGCCGAGCAGACAGTATTGTGCGGCGTCGTCTCGATGGGTAACCCGCACTGCGTGATTCAGGTAGATGATGTGCAAACCGCGGCGGTTGAAACGCTCGGCCCGGTGCTGGAAAGCCACGAGCGCTTCCCGGAGCGGGCGAACATCGGTTTCATGCAGGTGGTGAAGCGTGAACACATTCGCCTGCGGGTTTACGAGCGCGGCGCGGGCGAAACCCAGGCCTGCGGAAGCGGTGCCTGTGCGGCGGTGGCCGTCGGTATCTCACAGGGGTTACTGGCGGAAGAGGTTCGCGTGGAATTACCGGGCGGGCGTCTTGATATCGCCTGGAAAGGAGCGGGTCATCCACTGTACATGACTGGCCCGGCGACACATGTTTATGACGGGTTTATCCATCTATGAAGCAACCAGGGGAAGAACTGCGGGAACCTGTAACGGAGCTGGACGACAGCGCTGTTGTGGATTACCTGCTGCACAATCCTGAGTTTTTTATCCGCAATGCACGCGTCGTCGAAAGGATGCGCGTGCCGCATCCGGTTCGCGAGACCGTGTCGCTGGTTGAATGGCACATGGCGCGCTCGCGCAACCACATCAATCAGCTCGAAGAGAACATGACGCTGCTGATGGAGCAGGCCAGCACTAACGAAAGCCTGTTCTATCGTCTTCTGCACCTTCAGGCGCGTCTGGCTTCCGCGCACAGTCTCGAAGAGTTCCTCAACCGCTTCCATCGCTGGGCGCGCGAGCTGGGGCTGGCAGGCGCGACGATCCGTCTCTTCCCTGACCGCTGGCGCATTGGCGCGCCGTCCGGGTTTACCCATCTGGCGCTGAGCCGTCAGGCGTTTGAACCGCTGCGCATTCAGCGTCTGGGCCATGAGCACCACTATCTGGGGCCGCTTAACGGGCCAGAACTGCTGGTGGTGCTGCCGGAAGCCAAAGCTATCGGCTCGGTGGCGATGTCGCTGATGGGGCGCGATGGTGACCTGGGCGTGATGTTATTTACCAGCCGCGACGCGCATCATTATGAACAGGGGCAGGGTACGCAACTGTTGCAGGAGATCGCCCTGATGCTGCCTGAGCTGCTGGAGCGCTGGATTGAGCGCGTATGACGGACGGACTGCTCGCCACTGACGTCACCCGTTTTCTGCGCTATCTTGGCGTAGAACGCCAGCTTAGCCCTATTACGCTGCTCAACTATCAGCGTCAGCTTGATGCCATCATGCAGATTGCCGATGAAATCGGTCTTAAAAGCTGGCAACAATGTGACGCCGCCACGGTTCGCGGCTTCGTTGTGCGTAGCCGTAAAAAAAACTTAAGCCCGGCGAGCCTGGCGCTCCGGCTCTCTGCCCTGCGCAGTTTCTTCGACTGGCTGGTCAGTCAGGGCGGTCTGAAAGCCAACCCGGCAAAAGGGATCGCCACGCCAAAGGCCCCGCGTCATCTGCCGAAAAATATCGACGTCGACGACGTAAACCGCCTGCTGGATATCGATCTTAACGATCCGCTGGCCGTGCGCGACCGCGCGATGCTGGAGGTGATGTACGGCGCGGGCCTGCGTCTCTCTGAGCTGGTGAACCTCGACTTAAAGCACCTCGATCTGGAATCTGGCGAAGTGTGGGTGATGGGCAAGGGCAGCAAAGAGCGCCGCCTGCCGATCGGCCGCAATGCGGTCTCCTGGATTGAGCACTGGCTGGATCTGCGCGGTCTGTTTGGCGCGGAAGAGGATGCGCTGTTCCTGTCGAAGCTCGGCAAGCGGATCTCGGCGCGTAACGTGCAGAAGCGCTTTGCGGAGTGGGGCATTAAGCAGGGGCTGAACAGCCACGTTCACCCGCATAAGCTGCGCCACTCTTTTGCGACGCACATGCTGGAATCAAGCGGCGACCTGCGCGGCGTACAGGAGCTGCTTGGTCACGCGAATCTGTCGACCACCCAAATCTATACCCACTTAGACTTCCAACACCTTGCCTCGGTGTATGACGCGGCGCATCCACGCGCCAAACGGGGGAAATAATGCGTTTTTACCGCCCACTCGGTCAGATCTCAGCCCTGACGTTTGATCTTGATGACACCCTTTACGACAACCGCCCAGTGATCCTGCGTACCGAGCAGGAGTCGCTGGCGTTTGTGCAAAACTACCATCCTGCGCTGAAAGCGATCCAGAACAAAGAGTTCCAGAAGCTGCGTCAGTCCCTGCGGGAAACCGAGCCGGAAATTTATCATGACGTGACCGAATGGCGCCGCCGTGCGGTTGAGCAGGCGATGCTCAATGCCGGCCTGAGCGCGCAGGACGCGGCCATGGGTGCTGAAGCGGCCATGGAAAACTTCGCCAAATGGCGCAGCCGAATCGACGTGCCGCAGGAGACCCACGACACGCTGGCGAAGCTCGCCGAAAAGTGGCCGCTGGTCGCCATTACCAACGGCAACGCTCAGCCTGAACTGTTTGGTCTGGGGAACTATTTTCAGTTCGTGCTGCGCGCGGGCCCGCACGGACGCTCGAAGCCGTTCAACGATATGTATCATCTGGCAGCGGAAAAACTGGATTTGCCGCTCGGTGAGATCCTGCACGTGGGCGACGACCTGACCACGGACGTCGCCGGGGCGATCCGCTGCGGCATGCAGGCCTGCTGGATCAAGCCGGAAAATGCCGATCTGATGACTACCCCGGATAGTCGTCTTCTGCCGCACGTGGAAATTTCACGGTTGGCATCCCTCACGACGCTGATATAATCATCAATTGTTCTGTATAAATTAACAGGGTTTTGGCGAATGGAAACATTTGCCCGCCCGACATGACGTGACGGTGCCAATGGACGTTTCTTACCTGCTCGACAGCCTTAATGACAAACAGCGTGACGCGGTTGCCGCCTCGCGTACAAACCTGCTGGTACTGGCTGGAGCGGGCAGTGGTAAGACGCGCGTACTGGTTCACCGTATCGCCTGGCTACAGAGCGTGGAGAACTGCTCGCCGTACTCGATTATGGCCGTGACGTTCACCAACAAGGCGGCGGCGGAGATGCGCCACCGTATCGCACAGCTAATGGGCACCAGCCAGGGCGGCATGTGGGTTGGCACCTTCCACGGCCTGGCGCATCGTCTGCTGCGCGCGCACCATATGGACGCTAACCTGCCGCAGGATTTCCAGATCCTCGACAGCGAAGACCAGCTGCGCTTACTGAAACGTCTGATCAAGGCGATGAACCTCGACGAGAAGCAGTGGCCGCCGCGTCAGGCGATGTGGTACATCAACGGTCAGAAAGACGAAGGGCTGCGTCCGCACCACATTCAAAGCTTCGGTAACCCGGTTGAGCAGACCTGGCAGAACGTCTACAAGGCCTATCAGGAAGCGTGCGATCGCGCTGGTCTGGTGGATTTCGCCGAACTGCTGCTTCGCGCCCACGAGCTGTGGCTGAACAAACCACATATCCTGCAACACTACCGTGAACGCTTCACCAACATTCTGGTGGACGAATTCCAGGATACCAACAACATTCAGTACGCGTGGATCCGCCTGCTGGCCGGGGATACCGGCAAGGTGATGATCGTGGGCGATGACGACCAGTCTATCTACGGCTGGCGCGGCGCGCAGGTGGAGAACATCCAGCGCTTTCTCAACGATTTCCCCGGCGCGCAAACCATCCGTCTGGAGCAGAACTACCGTTCTACCAGCAACATACTGAGCGCGGCCAACGCCCTGATTGAGAACAACAACGGGCGCCTGGGTAAAAAGCTGTGGACCGATGGCGTCGACGGCGAACCGATTTCGATTTACTGCGCCTTCAACGAGCTCGACGAAGCCCGCTTCGTGGTGAACCGCATTAAAACCTGGCAGGAGAACGGCGGTGCGCTGGAGCAGTGTGCCATTCTCTATCGCAGCAACGCCCAGTCGCGCGTGCTGGAAGAGGCGCTGTTACAGGTGAGCATGCCGTACCGCATTTATGGCGGTATGCGCTTCTTCGAACGTCAGGAGATCAAAGATGCGCTCTCGTATTTGCGTCTGATTGCCAACCGTAACGACGATGCGGCGTTTGAGCGCGTGGTGAACACGCCGACGCGTGGCATCGGCGATCGTACGCTGGACGTGGTGCGTCAGGCCTCGCGCGATCGTCAGCTCACGCTATGGCAGGCATGCCGCGAGCTGTTACAGGAAAAAGCACTCGCCGGGCGCGCCGCCAGCGCATTGCAGCGCTTCCTGGAGTTAATCGACGCGCTGGCGCAGGAAACGGCCGACATGCCGCTGCACGTCCAGACCGACCGGGTAATCAAAGATTCCGGCCTGCGCACCATGTACGAGCAGGAAAAAGGCGAGAAGGGCCAGACTCGTATTGAGAACTTAGAGGAGCTGGTGACGGCAACGCGCCAGTTCAGCTACAACGAAGAAGACGAAGACCTGATGCCGTTGCAGGCATTCCTCTCTCACGCCGCGCTGGAGGCGGGTGAAGGGCAGGCCGATACCTGGCAGGATGCGGTTCAGCTGATGACCCTGCACTCCGCGAAAGGTCTGGAGTTCCCGCAGGTGTTCATCGTCGGGATGGAAGAGGGGATGTTCCCGAGCCAGATGTCGCTGGATGAAGGCGGGCGTCTGGAAGAGGAGCGTCGTCTGGCCTACGTGGGCGTGACCCGTGCGATGCAGAAACTGACCCTGACCTACGCGGAAACCCGCCGCCTGTACGGGAAAGAGGTGTATCACCGTCCGTCGCGCTTTATCGGCGAACTGCCGGAAGAGTGTGTGGAAGAGGTGCGCCTGCGCGCAAGCATCAGCCGTCCGGTCAGTCATCAGCGTATGGGCTCGCCAATCTCGGAAACCGATACCGGATACAAGCTGGGCCAGCGCGTGCGCCACTCGAAGTTTGGCGAAGGCACCATCGTCAATCTGGAAGGCAGCGGCGAGCACAGCCGTTTGCAGGTAGCGTTCCAGGGGCAGGGGATCAAATGGCTGGTGGCAGCCTATGCCAAGCTGGAAAGTGTGTAACTTTCAGAAAAATATCACTATTTTGTAATAATCTGCTAGCCTTATACGTTGAAGGTCAATTAATGCCCTTCAGCGTTCCGTTGCGTGTTGACGCCACAGTTATTGCTGGCGTAACATGCGCGCACGATTACGCTAAGAGGACATTCGCCTTGGACACACCCAGTAGATACTGGCTCAATTCCCTGTCATCCAGGAACAACTCCTAAGGCTATCTCCTCTTGCTGATGGCCTTAGTGGTTGTCAGCGACTGCATCATTCCCGTCGCGCTGAGTCAGGCTGTTTAATGGTCTGAAACCCAATTTGTTTCTGTGTGCCCACCGAACTGTCCGATATTTTTTGCATTGGGAGTCCCGGTCATGTTGAGCGCATTTCAACTCGAAAATAACCGACTGACTCGGCTTGAAGCCGAAGAGTCACAGCCCCTCATTGATGCCGTATGGGTGGATCTGGTCGAGCCGGACGACGATGAGCGCCTTCGCGTACAATCTGAACTGGGGCAAAGCCTGGCGACACGCCCGGAACTGGAAGACATCGAAGCATCCGCCCGTTTTTTTGAAGACGAAGACGGCCTGCACATTCACTCCTTCTTCTTCTTCGAAGATGCCGAAGACCACGCGGGGAACTCCACCGTGGCGTTTACCATCCGCGATGGCCGCCTGTTCACCCTGCGCGAGCGCGAACTGCCTGCGTTTCGTCTCTACCGCATGCGCGCCCGCAGCCAGGCGATGATGGACGGTAACGCCTATGAGCTGCTGCTGGATCTGTTCGAAACCAAAATCGAACAGCTGGCGGATGAAATCGAAAACATCTACAGCGACCTGGAAAAGCTGAGCCGCGTGATCATGGAAGGCCATCAGGGCGATGAGTACGACGAAGCGTTGTCCACGCTGGCAGAGCTGGAAGATATCGGCTGGAAGGTGCGTTTGTGTCTGATGGATACCCAGCGCGCGCTGAACTTCCTGGTGCGCAAGGCGCGTCTGCCGGGCGGTCAGCTGGAGCAGGCGCGTGAGATCTTACGCGATATTGAATCCCTGCTACCGCACAACGAATCCCTGTTCCAGAAGGTCAACTTCCTGATGCAGGCGGCAATGGGCTTTATCAACATCGAGCAGAACCGCATCATCAAGATCTTCTCGGTGGTTTCCGTGGTGTTCCTGCCGCCGACGCTGGTGGCATCCAGCTACGGGATGAACTTTGAGTTTATGCCGGAGCTGAAGTGGAGCTTTGGCTACCCGGGGGCGATTATCTTTATGATCCTCGCCGGGCTGGCGCCGTACCTGTACTTCAAGCGGAAGAACTGGTTGTAAAAATCAGGCGGGTGGCGGTGCGCTTACCCGCCCTACAAAGCACCTAAATTCCTCTGCGAGTCCTGCGCTGGGTATAAATTGCATCCGCAACGAAAATCGCCAGCGCCACCCAGATAAAGGCAAACGTCACCATCTTATCCGCACCCGGCACCTCGCCGTAAAACACCACCGCCAGCAGGAACATCAGCGTCGGGCCGATGTACTGGAAGAAGCCAAGCGTCGAGAGACGCAGACGCGTTGCCGCGCCGGTGAAGCACAGCAGGGGAATCGTCGTGACCACGCCTGCCGCCATCAGCATCAGGTTCAGCGACCATGGGTTGCTGCCCATGTGGCTGGTGGCGCTGTCGGCAATACCGAACAGGTAGATCGCGGCGACAGGCAGCAGCCACAGGGTTTCAAACAGCATTCCCGTCTGCGCTTCCACGGCGATTTTTTTACGCACCAGGCCGTAGAAGGCAAAGCTGAACGCCAGCCCCAGGGCGATAACCGGCAGTGAGCCGAAGGTCCACAGCTGTACCAGCACGCCGCAGAAGGCCAGAATCACTGCCACCCACTGCATCCGGCGGAAACGTTCGCCGAGGAAAATCATCCCCAGCACGATGTTCACCAGCGGGTTAATGAAGTACCCCAGGCTCGCTTCGAGCATGTGATGGTTATTCACCGCCCAGATAAACAGCAGCCAGTTTCCGCCAATCAGCACCGCAGAGAGGGCAAGCAGGAAGACCTTCTTCGGGGTTTTCAGTAGCGTTTTGACGCCTGACCACTGACGGCTGATGCTCATCAGCGCGATCATAAAGAAAAACGACCAGATGACGCGGTGAGTGAGGATCTCGTCCGCCGGGACATAGGCGATAAGCTTGAAGTACGCCGGCGCGATACCCCAAATAGAATAAGCGGCAAGGGCGAGTAAAACGCCCTGCCGCGTCTGTTTAGCATCCATCGGGAAAATCCGTTACAAAAAAGTGAAGTAATTTTACCCGAATTTGCCGCCTCAACCCACCATATAAGTGGCGGTTGCGCTGGCGATATAAACCTGCTCCTCGTTATGCAGCTCAACGCGGGCGACGGCAACTTTATTCCCGGCGCGCAGCAGGCTGCTGGTGCAGGTGAAGCGGTTTCCGCGTCCCGGTCGCAGATAGTCGACGCGTAAATCGATGGTGCCCATGCGCGACAGGCGCTGGCGTAATTCATCTTCGTTGATGGTGTCATGGCGCGTCAGCGTGCTGCCCACGCACACCAGACCGGCCGCCACGTCCAGCGCAGAGGCAATCACCCCGCCGTGCAAAATGCTTTGCGCCCAGTTACCGACCATCATTGGCTGATTATTGAAACTCAGCTGAGCGAAGTCTTTTTCGTATCGCTCCAGCTCAAGACCCAGTGCACGGTTGAATGGCATGTGATACACAAAAATCTCGCCCACGAGCTTTAAGGTTTCTTCGGCGGTGAGTGTGGCTGACATCTGACGTGGCATCCTTGTTGTTAACAAAATGTTGATTTTATGCTTCAGGATAAAGGAATGCCACTTTAAGAAACGAGGAAGCGGAAGTTATCGCAGAAGTCTGTAGAATGCCCGGACAAAACTATTCATTAAATGTCACAATTTCAGGAGAACACCACCGATGCGGACGTATCTGGGTTGGTTACTGGCGGCGGTTGCGCTGCCCCTCACAGCATATGCGCAGGAAGCGACGATCAAAGAAGTGCATGATAAACCTGCCGTTCAGGGCAGCATCATCGCCAATATGCTTCAGGAGCATGACAATCCGTTCACGCTCTACCCCTATGACACAAACTACGTGATCTATACCCAGACCAGCGATCTCAACAAAGAGGCGATAAGCTCCTATAACTGGTCTGACAATGCGCGTAAAGATGAGGTGAAGTTCCAGCTCAGCCTGGCCTTCCCGTTATGGCGCGGCATCCTGGGGCCGAACTCGGTGCTTGGTGCATCTTACACGCAGAAGTCATGGTGGCAGCTCTCCAACAGCGGGGAATCTTCACCGTTCCGCGAAACCAACTATGAACCGCAGCTGTTCCTCGGTTTCGCCACTGATTATGAGTTTGCAGGCTGGACGCTGCGCGACGTGGAGGTGGGCTATAACCACGATTCCAACGGTCGTTCCGACCCAACCTCACGCAGCTGGAATCGCGTCTATACGCGTCTGATGGCGCAGAACGGCAATTTCATGGTGGAAGTGAAGCCGTGGTACGTGGTGGGCAGCACCGATGACAACCCGGATATCACCAAATACATGGGCTATTATCAGCTTAAAGTGGGCTATCAGCTGGGTGACGCGGTGCTGAGCGCCAAAGGGCAGTACAACTGGAATACCGGCTACGGCGGCGCAGAGCTGGGCCTGAGCTATCCGGTGACGAAGCACGTTCGTCTCTATACCCAGGTGTATAGCGGTTATGGCGAATCGCTGATTGACTATAACTTCAACCAGACCCGCGTTGGTGTGGGCGTCATGCTGAACGATATTTTCTAAGCTGCTCGAATGTTTTTGCGTTAAACGTTGAAGTTTCTCTCTCAGGCGCTGAAAATAGCGCCTGTTTCATTTCTGGCATATGGGGTTAACGTGGCGCAGGCGGAAGTATTGAATCAGGAATCGCTGGCTAAACAGGTTTTGCATGAAACCTTTGGCTACCAGCAGTTCCGTCCTGGCCAGGAAACCATCATTGAAACCGTGCTGGAAGGCCGCGATTGCCTGGTGGTCATGCCGACCGGCGGCGGAAAATCGCTCTGCTATCAGGTGCCCGCGCTGGTACTTAATGGCCTGACGGTTGTGGTCTCCCCCCTTATTTCCCTGATGAAAGACCAGGTCGACCAGCTGCTTGCCAACGGCGTGGCGGCGGCCTGTCTTAACTCGACGCAAACCCGCGAGCAGCAGCAAGAGGTGATGGCCGGGTGCCGCACCGGGCAGATCCGCCTGCTGTATATCGCGCCAGAGCGTCTGATGCTGGACAACTTCCTCGATCACCTGGCGCACTGGAACCCGGTGCTGCTGGCGGTGGATGAAGCGCACTGTATCTCCCAGTGGGGGCACGATTTCCGCCCGGAATATGCCGCCCTCGGCCAGCTGCGTCAGCGCTTCCCTGAGCTGCCGTTTATGGCGCTTACCGCCACGGCGGATGACACCACGCGTCTGGATATCGTTCGCCTGCTGGGGCTGAAAGACCCCTATATTCAGGTCAGCAGCTTCGACCGGCCGAACATCCGCTATATGCTGATGGAAAAATTCAAGCCGCTGGATCAGCTCCTGCGCTACGTGCAGGAGCAGCGCGGCAAGTCCGGCATCATCTACTGCAACAGCCGCGCGAAGGTGGAAGACACCGCTGCGCGTCTGCAAAATCGCGGCTTTAGCGCGGCGGCATACCATGCCGGGTTAGAAAACCACATCCGCGCCGACGTACAGGAAAAATTCCAGCGCGACGACCTGCAAATCGTGGTCGCAACGGTGGCGTTCGGGATGGGGATCAACAAGCCCAACGTGCGCTTTGTGGTGCACTTTGATATCCCGCGCAATATCGAATCCTATTATCAGGAAACCGGCCGCGCCGGGCGTGATGGCCTGCCTGCGGAAGCGATGCTGTTTTACGATCCGGCGGATATGGCGTGGCTGCGCCGCTGTCTCGAGGAGAAACCGCAGGGGCAGTTGCAGGATATCGAACGCCACAAGCTTAACGCGATGGGTGCCTTCGCCGAAGCGCAAACCTGCCGCCGTCTGGTACTGCTCAACTACTTTGGTGAAGGGCGACAGGCGCCGTGCGGCAACTGCGATATCTGCCTCGACCCGCCGAAGCAGTACGACGGTCTGATGGACGCGCGCAAAGCGCTCTCGACTATCGGACGCGTTAACCAGCGCTTTGGGATGGGCTACGTCGTTGAAGTGCTGCGCGGGGCTAACAACCAGCGTATCCGCGATATGGGTCACGACAAGCTGCCGGTTTACGGCATCGGGAAAGACCAGAGCCACGAGCACTGGGTAAGCATCATCCGCCAGCTGATCCATCTCGGCTTTGCCACGCAAAATATTGCCCAGCACTCTGCGCTTCAGCTTACCGAAGCGGCGCGACCGGTCCTGCGCGGTGAGGTTGAACTGAAGCTCGCCGTTCCGCGCGTCGTCGCCCTGAAGCCGCGCGTGATGCAGAAATCCTACGGCGGCAACTACGATCGCAAGCTGTTCGCCAAGCTGCGCAAGCTGCGTAAAGCCATTGCCGATGAAGAGAACATCCCGCCATACGTGGTGTTCAATGACGCGACGCTGATCGAGATGGCCGAGCAAATGCCACTCAGCGCCAGCGAGATGCTCAGCGTCAACGGCGTCGGCACGCGCAAACTGGAGCGCTTTGGTAAAGAGTTTATGGCGCTTATCCGTTCCCACGCTGATGGTGAGGATGAGGAGTAGTCAGCCGGGCGAAAAAGTGCCAGGATGATGACTCACTACATTATTTCCCCGCGAGCTAATTATGTTAATGCTATTTCTCACCGTGGCGTTAGTGCACATCGTTGCGCTGATGAGCCCTGGCCCTGACTTCTTCTTCGTGTCACAAACGGCCGTCAGCCGCTCCCGCAAAGAGGCGATGATGGGTGTGCTCGGTATCACCATGGGCGTTATGGTCTGGGCGGCGGTTGCGCTGCTTGGTCTGAACCTGATCCTGGCGAAAATGGCGTGGCTGCATAACATCATCATGGTTGGCGGCGGTCTGTACCTGTGCTGGATGGGCTACCAGATGCTGCGCGGGGCGCTGAAGAAAGAAGAGAAAAAGCCGGAAGAGCCAAAGGTTGAGCTGGCAACGGGCGGCCGTAGCTTTGTGAAAGGGCTGCTGACTAACCTGGCGAACCCGAAAGCGATTATTTACTTCGGCTCTGTGTTCTCGCTGTTTGTGGGGGATAACGTCGGTGCGGGCGCGCGCTGGGGGATCTTCCTGCTAATCGTTGTTGAGACGTTCGCCTGGTTTACCGTTGTGGCAAGCCTGTTTGCTTTACCGGCGATGCGTCGCGGCTACCAGCGCATCGCGAAGTGGATCGACGGCTTTGCCGGCGCACTGTTCGCCGGCTTCGGCATTCATCTCATCATTTCTCGCTAAGCATGACGCGCTGACGCAAGCAGCGCGCCAACCAGCATAAACAGCGAACCAAAGACTTTGTTCAGGGCCTTCATCTGCTTAGGCCCTTTGATCCACGCCGCAATTCGCTGCGCCAGCGTCGCGTAACCAATCATCACAATGATATCGACAATAATGGTGGTCGCGCCCAGCACCACGTACTGCATCACCTGGGGCTGATGCGGCACGATAAACTGCGGGAACAGGGCGGCGAGGAACACAATGCTTTTCGGGTTGGTCAGGTTAACGAATACCGCGCGCTTAAACAGGTGGCCGCGTGTTTGCGTCCGGGAGAGCGTATGCAGATCAATCGAGCCTGCGGCGCGCCACTGCTGAATGCCCAGCCAGATAAGATACGCTGCGCCAGCCCATTTCAGCACTTCGAAGGCCAGCACCGAACGGGAGAACAGCGTGCCCAGACCAATCCCCACCAGCACAATGTGAATGCCAAGCCCTGTCTGTAAACCGGCAATTGACGCCGCCGCGCCGCGATAGCCGTGATTAATGGAGGTGGTCATGGTGTTGATTGCGCCCGAGCCAGGTGAAAGGCTGAGGATGATGGATGTCAGCAGGTAAGCGAACCACCACTCGAAGGTCATTTGAAACTCCCGGATCGTCTGTTTTTATGCCACAATACGCTATTGTTGAGTCATTTTGTGACCGGTGACGAAAAAAACGATATTCCCTGAATTACGGGGGGTGGAAACCCAATGTTTCAGCAGAAAAAGGACTGGGAAACACGAGAAAACGCATTTGCTGCTTTCTCCATGGGGCCGCTGACCGATTTCTGGCGCCAGCGTGAGGAAGATGAGTTTATGGGCGTCGGGGATATCCCGGTACGCTTCGTTCGTTTCCATGATGAAAAAAATGACCGGGTGATTGTGGTTTGCCCCGGGCGCATCGAAAGCTATATCAAATATGCCGAGCTGGCGTATGACCTGTTCCATCTGGGCTTTGATGTGTTAATTATCGACCATCGCGGGCAGGGGCTTTCCGGCCGGATGCTGCCGGATACCCATCGCGGCCACGTGGATAACTTCAGCGATTACGTCGACGATCTGGCCGCGTTCTGGCAGCAGGAAGTGCAGCCCGGACCGTGGCGCAAGCGTTATATTCTTGCCCACTCCATGGGGGGCGCGATCTCGACGTTGTTTTTGCAGCGCCATAAGCACCAGTGCGACGCCATTGCGCTGACCGCGCCGATGTACGGCATTGTGATACGTTTTCCTGACTGGATGGTGCGCCATCTTCTCGACTGGGCTGAGGGCCATCAGCGCATTCGTGAAGGCTATGCTATCGGAACAGGACGCTGGCGGGCGTTGCCGTTTGCCATCAACGTGTTAACCCACAGTCGGCAGCGTTATCGCCGCAACCTGCGTTTTTATGCCGATGAACCGCGTCTGCGGGTCGGCGGCCCCACCTGGCACTGGGTGCGGGAAGGTATTCATGCCGGTGAGCAGGTGCTGGCGGGCGTAGGCGATGATGACACGCCGACGCTCCTGATCCAGGCGGAAGAAGAGCGTGTGGTGGATAACCGCATGCATGACCGCTATTGTGAACTTCGCGCCGCGGCGGGCCATCCCTGTGAAGGGGGTAAACCGCTGGTCATCAACGGTGCGTACCATGAGATCCTTTTTGAAAAGGACGCTATGCGCTCAGTCGCGCTCAACGCCATTGTTGAATTTTTCAACAGGCATAACTGATTATTGTTTTCCACCAGAGGTTGAAATCCCTATGTACCAGGTTGTTGTATCTGATTTAGATGGCACGCTGCTTTCCCCCGACCACACACTGTCGCCTTATGCGAAAGAGACCTTAAAACTCCTGACTGCCCGTGGCGTGAACTTTGTGTTCGCCACCGGCCGCCACCACGTGGACGTGGGGCAGATCCGCGATAACCTGGAGATCAAGTCGTACATGATCACCTCCAACGGTGCGCGCGTACACGACACGGACGGCAACCTGATTTTTACCCACAATCTCGATCGCGACATCGCCACTGATTTGTTCGGCATTGTGCATAACAACCCGGATATCGTCACTAACGTTTACCGCGACGACGAGTGGTTTATGAACCGTCATCGCCCGGACGAAATGCGTTTCTTCAAGGAAGCCGTCTTCAACTACTCCCTGTATGAACCGGGTTTGCTGGATCCTGAAGGGATCAGCAAGGTGTTCTTTACCTGCGAAAGTCACGAAGCGCTGCTTCCGCTGGAGCAGGCGATCAACGCCCGCTGGGGAGACCGCGTGAACGTGAGCTTCTCCACGCTGACTTGTCTGGAAGTGATGGCGGGCGGGGTGTCCAAAGGTCACGCGCTGGAAGCGGTCGCGAAGCGTCTGGGCTTTGATCTGAAAGACTGCATCGCGTTCGGCGATGGCATGAACGATGCCGAGATGCTCTCCATGGCGGGCAAAGGCTGCATCATGCAGAACGCGCACCAGCGCCTGAAAGATCTGCACCCGGAGCTGGAAGTGATTGGCACCAACGCAGACAACGCGGTACCTAAGTATTTGCGCAAACTGTTCCTTGAATAATCTTCATTTGATTATTTATTGTTCAGATGTCAACTAAAGAGTTCGCTACAATGCCTCTCCTTCTTTCTGAGAGACAAGCATTGTGGCGCTACTCATTATCACCACTATCCTGTGGGCCTTCTCCTTTAGCCTGATTGGCGAATACCTTGCCGGATCGGTCGACAGCTACTTTTCGGTGCTGATGCGTGTGGGGCTGGCGGCGCTGGTGTTCCTGCCGTTCCTGCGTACCCGCGGGCAATCGCTGAAAACCATTCTGCTGTACATGCTGGTAGGCGCAATGCAGCTCGGCATCATGTACCTGTTCAGCTTCCGGGCTTACGTCTACCTCTCCGTATCGGAATTTCTGCTCTTTACCGTGCTCACGCCGCTCTATATCACGCTGATTTACGACCTGCTCAGCAGGCGCCGCCTGCGCTGGGGATATCTGCTGAGCGCGGCGCTGGCAGTCATTGGCGCGGCGATAATTCGCTATGACAAGGTGAGCGATCACTTCTGGACCGGGCTGATGTTCGTCCAGCTCGCCAATATCAGCTTCGCCATCGGGATGGTGGGCTACAAACGCCTCATGGAGACCCGCCCGATGCCGCAGCATAACGCGTTTGCGTGGTTCTATATGGGCGCAGCGATTGTCGCGATTGCGGCATGGTTTATGCTCGGCAACCCGCAAAAGCTGCCGACCACCCCCGTGCAGTGGAGCGTTCTGGTCTGGCTGGGCGTGGTGGCCTCGGGGCTGGGCTACTTTATGTGGAACTACGGCGCGACGCAGGTAGACGCCGGAACGCTGGGGATCATGAACAACGTGCACGTGCCGGCGGGGCTACTGGTGAACCTCGCCATCTGGCAGGAACAGCCGCACTGGCCGAGTTTCCTTATTGGGGGAACGGTGATCCTGGCTTCGCTGTGGGTACATCGCCGCTGGGTCGCTCCGCGCTCCGCACAAACGGAAGATGGTCGCACGCGTGGTTCCGCGCTGAGCGAATAAACGCTTCCGTAATCGGCTGACGCTGCTCGCCGTCGCGCACGGCGGCGTACAGCCGGCTCCACAGTCCTTCACCCAGGGTTTTGGTAACCACCAGACCCTGGCGTTCAACCGTCTCGACCACCCAGTGCGGCAGCGCCGCAATTCCCATTCTGGCCGCCACCATCTGAATTAACAGCAGCGTGTTATCCACGCTTTTCAGCTGTGGGCTGATGCCCGCGGGTTGCAGGAAATGGCGCCAGATATCCAGACGACTGCGCTGTACCGGGTAAATCAGCAGCGTCTCCGTTGCCAGATCTTCCGGCGTGATACGCGTTTTGGCGGCCAGCGGATGGTCCGGGGCCAGCACCAGACGCACCTCAAAATCAAACATTGGCGAATAGTGCAGACCGCTGCGCGGCAGAATATCTGAGGTCATCACCAGATCCAGCTCACCCTGCTGAAGCGACGGCTGCGGATCAAACGTGACGCCGGACTTGAAGTCCATCTCCACCTGCGGCCACTTCTGGCGGAAGTTCTCAAGCGCGGGGGTCAGCCACTGAATACAGCTGTGACACTCAATGGCGATGCGCAGGGTGGTCTGCTGCGGCTCGTTGCAGGACTGCAACGCGCTGGCAATCTGCGGCAGCACCTGGTTCGCCAGCTGAAGCAAAATTTCGCCCTGCGGCGTAAAGCGCAAAGGCTGGCTCTTACGCACAAAAAGACGAAAGCCGAGGCGTTGTTCCAGATCGCTGAACTGGTGAGAAAGGGCAGACTGAGTCTGGTGCAGCGTGGCCGCTGCCGCCGCAAGAGAACCGCAGTTCCGCAACGCTTGTAGCGTTTTCAGGTGTTTTATCTCGATCATGAAAGTCCTTCACTTCGCCATGAACATTTTGCGCTTGAGGAATATACAGTACCTGCCAATTATAGATGTGTAAACATCTGGACGTCTAAATAACGAATTTCACAAGGGGCATACCATGACAATCCGCATTCACACTCTCGGTTTCCCTCGCGTTGGCCTGCGTCGCGAGCTAAAAAAAGCGCAAGAAAGCTACTGGGCAGGTAACGCCACCCGTGAAGAACTGCTGGCGGTGGGACGTGAGCTGCGCGCGCGTCACTGGGATCAGCAAAAACAGGCGGGCATTGACCTGCTGCCGGTGGGCGATTTCGCCTGGTACGACCATGTTCTGACCACCAGCCTGCTGCTTGGCAACGTGCCGGCTCGTCATCAGAACAACGATGGATCGGTGGATATCGATACCCTGTTCCGCATCGGCCGTGGCCGCGCGCCAACGGGTGAGCCAGCGGCGGCGGCGGAAATGACCAAGTGGTTCAACACCAACTATCACTATATGGTGCCGGAGTTCGTTAAAGGCCAGCAGTTCAAACTGACCTGGACCCAGCTTCTGGATGAAGTGGACGAAGCGCTGGCGCTGGGTCACCAGGTGAAACCCGTGCTGCTGGGGCCGATAACCTACCTGTGGCTGGGCAAAGTGAAAGGCGAACAGTTCGACCGCCTCAGCCTGCTGAACGACATTCTGCCGGTTTATAAGCAGGTGCTGATTGAGCTGGGCAAACGCGGCATTCAGTGGGTGCAAATCGATGAACCGGCGCTGGTGCTTGAGCTGCCGCAGGCGTGGCTGGACGCCTTCAAACCGGCGTATAACGCGCTCACCGGGCAGGTGAAGCTGCTGCTGACCACCTACTTCGAAGGCGTAACGCCGAACCTGAAAACCATTACCGCGCTGCCGATTCAGGGTCTGCACGTTGACCTCGTTCACGGCAAAGACGATGTAGCAGAGTTGCACAAGCGTCTGCCAGTGGGCTGGCTGCTCTCTGCCGGTCTGGTGAATGGTCGTAACGTCTGGCGTGCCGATCTCACCGAGAAATATGCACAAATTAAAGACATAGTCGGTAAACGTGAATTGTGGGTGGCCTCTTCCTGTTCCCTGCTGCATAGCCCGATTGACCTGAGCGTGGAGACCCGACTCGACCCTGAGGTGAAAAGCTGGTTTGCCTTCGCCCTGCAAAAGTGTGAGGAACTGGCTCTGCTGCGCGACGCGTTGAACAGCGGCGACACGGCAGCGATTAGCGACTGGAGCGCTCCGATCCAGGCGCGCCGTCACTCGACGCGCGTGCATAACCCGGCAGTGGAAAAACGTCTGGCGGCCATCACCGCCCGGGACAGCCAGCGCCAGAGCCCGTATGAAGTGCGCGCCGAAGCCCAGCGTGCGCGCTTTAACCTGCCCGCGTGGCCGACCACGACAATCGGCTCCTTCCCGCAGACTACCGAGATCCGCAGCCTGCGCCTGGACTTCAAAAAGGGCAATCTGGATGCGAATCACTACCGCACCGGTATTGCGGAACACATCAAACAGGCGATTATCGAGCAGGAACGTTTAGGTCTGGACGTGCTGGTGCACGGTGAAGCCGAGCGTAACGACATGGTGGAATACTTCGGTGAGCACCTGGACGGGTTTGTCTTTACCCAGAACGGTTGGGTGCAGAGCTACGGCTCCCGCTGCGTGAAGCCGCCGGTGGTAATCGGCGACGTCAGCCGCCCGGAAGCGATTACCGTGGAGTGGGCGAAGTATGCCCAGTCTCTGACCGACAAACCGGTAAAAGGCATGCTGACGGGTCCGGTGACCATTCTCTGCTGGTCGTTCCCGCGTGAAGACGTAACCCGGGAAACCATCGCCAAACAGATCGCCCTGGCGCTGCGCGATGAAGTTGCGGATCTGGAAGCGGCCGGGATTGGCATCATTCAGATCGACGAACCTGCGCTGCGTGAAGGTTTGCCGCTGCGTCGCAGCGACTGGGATGCTTACTTACAGTGGGGCGTGGAGGCGTTCCGCCTCAACGCGGCTGTCGCGAAGGACGATACGCAGATCCACACCCACATGTGTTACTGCGAATTTAACGACATCATGGACTCCATTGCCGCGCTCGACGCCGATGTGATCACCATCGAGACCTCGCGTTCAGACATGGAACTGCTGGAGTCGTTCGAAGAGTTCGACTACCCGAACGAAATCGGGCCGGGCGTGTACGACATTCACTCCCCGAATGTGCCAAGCGTGGAGTGGATTGAATCGCTGCTGCAAAAAGCGGCCCAGCGCATCCCGGCGGAACGTCTTTGGGTAAACCCGGACTGCGGCCTGAAAACCCGTGGCTGGCCTGAAACCCGCGCGGCGCTGGCGAACATGGTGCAGGCGGCGCAGAATTTGCGTCAGGCTTGATGAAATGTAGGCCCGGTCAGGCGTAGCCGCCACCGGGCTTTTTGCTTTTACGCTTTTTTCCCGCCGTACTGGCTAAACCATGTCAGCATCCGCTGCCAGCCATCTTTCGCCGATTCCGCATGATAGCTCGGACGATAATCGGCATTAAAGGCGTGCCCGGCTTCCGGATACACCACAATTTCCGCCTTCGCGTTTGCTGCGCGCAACGCATGGCGCATGGTCTCGACCGTATCAAGCGGGATCCCGGTATCCTGACCGCCATAGAGCCCCAACACAGGCGCATTTAAATCCGTGGCAATATCAACAGGTTGCTTCGGTGAATTCAGCGTTTTTTCACCCACCAGCTTGCCGTACCAGGCCACAGCCGCTTTTAGCTGCGGGTTATGCGCGGCGTACAACCAGCTAATGCGTCCGCCCCAACAGAAGCCAGTCACCATCAGACGGTGCGGGTCGCCACCGTTGCGCGCTGCCCAGCTGGCAACGTGGTCGAGATCGGCCAGCACCTGCGCGTCCGGCACTTTGCTGACCAGGTTGCTGAACAGCGTCGGGATGTCGCTGTAATCATTCGGATCGCCCTGACGGAAATAGAGTTCCGGCGCAACGGCCAGGTAACCTTCCAGCGCCAGACGGCGGCAGAGGTCGCGAATATGTTCATGAACGCCAAATATTTCCTGCACCACGATCACGATGGGCAGCGGGCCATCGGCAGATTTTGGCCGCGCGTGGTACGCTGGCATGTTCTCTCCCTGGGAGGGAATGGAGGTCTCGCCTGCGGTAATGGCCTCTTCAGGGGTTGAGACGATGGTTGAAGCATGCGGGGCCGCAGCAGGTGCAAAACCGGTTTTTTCAGTCATGGCATTCTCCGTACCAATGAATGGATTAGCGCAAAGATAAATATAGACACCAGGTTAACAACCCACAGTGCCTTATAGCGTCTATCTTTTGTGCAGCACCCGGCGATATAACTTGTTAATGTGATGTGAATCACCATTTTATGGAAATTAACTGCAATCATTTTCATTCATGGTGAGGTGTGTCACGAAATAATGCACATTGCTTCTGTAAAGTACCGTTTTACTTCTTCTGACAAACCGACCCACAGAGGAGTCACCTATGTCTAAGTCTGATGTTTTTCATCTCGGCCTCACTAAAAACGATTTACAAGGGGCTACGCTTGCTATCGTCCCTGGCGATCCTGAGCGTGTGGAAAAGATCGCCGCGCTGATGGATAAGCCGGTTAAGCTGGCAGCGCATCGCGAATTCACCACCTGGCGCGCAGAGCTGGACGGTAAAGCGGTGATCGTGTGCTCTACCGGTATCGGTGGCCCGTCTACCTCTATCGCCGTTGAAGAGCTGGCACAGCTGGGCATTCGTACTTTCCTGCGCATTGGCACCACAGGCGCCATTCAGCCGCACATCAACGTGGGCGACGTGCTGGTTACCACCGCATCCGTGCGTCTGGACGGGGCAAGCCTGCACTTTGCACCGATGGAATTCCCGGCAGTGGCTGATTTCGAATGCACCACCGCACTGGTTGAAGCCGCGAAGTCCGTGGGCGCCACCACCCATGTGGGCGTCACGGCATCATCCGATACCTTCTACCCGGGCCAGGAGCGTTACGACACCTTCTCTGGTCGCGTGGTGAGCCGTTTCAAAGGCTCCATGGAAGAGTGGCAGTCGATGGGCGTCATGAACTACGAAATGGAATCTGCGACGCTGCTGACCATGTGCGCAAGCCAGGGTCTGCGTGCCGGTATGGTGGCGGGCGTTATCGTCAACCGTACCCAGCAGGAGATCCCGAACGCTGAAACCATGAAGCAGACTGAAAGCCATGCGGTGAAAATCGTGGTTGAAGCGGCGCGCCGTCTGATCTAATTCTCTCTTCAGTGCTAAAAGGCCGACATGCTCGGCCTTTCTTTTTTGCGTAACTCCTCGCAGGAAAACCCTTTCAAACTGGACGTTCATACAGCACAATTCTATTTTGTGCGGGTTACACGTGGATGCAGGGGGCATTGTGGATATCTCAATCCTGGTTTATGCGGTAGTTGCGCTGGTGAGCGTGGGGATTGGCTGGCTCATTTGCGGCTACCAACATGCTCAGCAGAAAGCCGATCAGCTGGCAGAGCGCGAAGAGATCGTCGCCGAACTCAGCGCGACGAAACAACAGCTTGCGCTGAGTGACCACTGGCGCGATGAGTGTGAACTGCTCAATAACGAACTGCGCAATCTTCGCGACATTAACACCTCGCTGGAGGCCGATCTCCGGGAAGTGACCACCCGCCTTGAATCCACCCAACTGCACGCCGAAGACAAAATCCGTCAGATGATCAACAGCGAGCAGCGTCTTAGCGAGCAGTTTGAGAACCTTGCGAACCGCATTTTTGAGCACAGCAATCGCCGCGTGGATGAGCAGAACCGCCAGAGCCTGAACAGCCTGCTGACGCCGCTGCGTGAACAGCTGGACGGCTTTCGCCGTCAGGTGCAGGACAGCTTTGGTCAGGAGGCTCGCGAGCGCCACACGCTGGCGCATGAGATCCGTAATCTCCAGCAGCTGAATGCGCAGATGGCTCAGGAGGCGGTTAACCTGACGCGCGCACTGAAAGGTGATAACAAAGCGCAGGGAAACTGGGGCGAAGTGGTCATGACGCGCGTGCTGGAGGCCTCTGGCCTGCGTGAAGGATACGAATACGAAACGCAGGTCAGCATTGAAAACGATGCGCGCTCGCGGATGCAGCCGGATGTCATTGTTCGTCTGCCGCAGGGCAAAGATGTGGTTATCGACGCCAAAATGACGCTGGTGGCCTATGAGCGCTACTTCAACGCGGAAGATGACTATACCCGCGAGACAGCGTTGCAGGAGCATATCGCCTCCGTGCGTAACCATATCCGTCTGCTGGGCAGAAAAGATTATCAACAGTTGCCGGGGCTGCGATCGCTGGATTATGTGCTGATGTTCATTCCGGTTGAGCCAGCCTTCCTGCTGGCGCTCGACAGACAGCCCGAACTGATCACCGAAGCGCTGAAAAATAACATTATGCTGGTCAGCCCCACCACGCTGCTGGTGGCGTTACGTACCATTGCCAACCTGTGGCGTTATGAGCACCAAAGCCGTAACGCGCAGCAGATTGCCGATCGCGCCAGCAAGCTGTACGACAAAATGCGGCTGTTTGTGGATGATATGTCCTCGGTGGGGCAAAGCCTGGATCGCGCGCAGGATAACTACCGCCAGGCGATGAAAAAACTCTCCTCCGGGCGCGGCAATTTGCTGGCGCAGGCGGAGGCGTTTCGCAGCCTGGGGGTGGAAGTTAAACGCGAGATTAATCCGGAACTGGTGGAGCAGGCTACGGCTCAGGACGAGGAGTTTCGTTTGCGTGAAGGCGATGGTGAGCAAAATAGCCGCAATGAAGACAATGGGTTAGCGGCGAGTTTATCCCCCGAAGCGCAGTCGGCGCGTTTCTTTCGCGGTGGTTGAAACGTAGGGCAAATGCGCCCAATCTGTTACACTTCACGAACATTTGACTGATTAGCAGGCTCTGAGATGGTTGACGATTCACAAGACACAACGCACTTTGGCTTTCAGACTGTCGCCAAAGCGCAGAAAGCTGACATGGTGGCCCACGTATTTCATTCCGTGGCGGCGAAGTACGATGTGATGAATGATTTGATGTCGTTTGGCATTCATCGCTTGTGGAAGCGCTTCACTATTGATTGCAGCGGCGTGCGCCGTGGACAAAAGGTGCTGGATTTAGCCGGCGGCACAGGGGATCTGACCGCTAAATTCTCCCGTCTGGTTGGCGAAACCGGTCGCGTGGTGCTGGCAGATATCAACGACTCCATGCTGAAAATGGGACGCGAAAAGCTGCGTAACATCGGCGTGGTAGGCAACGTTGAATATGTTCAGGCCAACGCCGAAGCGCTGCCGTTCCCGGACAATACGTTCGACTGCATCACCATCTCCTTCGGCCTGCGTAACGTGACCGATAAAGATAAAGCGCTGCGCTCTATGTACCGCGTGCTGAAGCCGGGCGGCCGACTGCTGGTACTCGAGTTTTCTAAACCAATTATCGACCCGCTGAGCAAAGCTTACGATGCCTATTCCTTCCACGTTCTGCCGCGCATCGGCGAGCTGGTGGCAAACGATGCAGAAAGTTACCGTTATCTGGCCGAATCCATCCGAATGCACCCGGATCAGGACACGCTGAAAGCGATGATGCAGGATGCGGAGTTTGAAAACGTGGAATACTTCAATATGACGGCGGGTGTCGTCGCGCTGCATCGTGGTTACAAGTTCTGAGTGGAGGTTTCCCGTGCCCATTAAACCCTTAGTCACCGCAGGCATCGAGAATGTACTGAATGCCTTTCTGTATCGCGCCCCGGCGCTGAAAACCGCACGTCAGCGGCTTAACGGAAAGGTGCTGCGTATCGTTTTAAAAGAGTTCTCGACGCCGCTTGTGCTGGTCTTCAGCGAACGCCAGCTTGACGTTCTGGGGGAGTGGGAAGGCGAGGCTGACTGCTCGGTGATTACGCACATGAGCGTATTGCCAAAACTGCGTGACCGTCAGCAGATGACGGCGCTTATTCGCAGCGGTGAGCTGGAGGTCGAGGGCGATATTCAGGTGGTACAGAACTTCGTTGCACTCAGCGATCAGGCTGAATTTGACCCCGCGGAACTGCTGGCGCCCTATATCGGCGACATCGCGGCTGAAGGGATAAGCAAAACGCTGCGCACGGGTTCCACTTTCCTGCGTAAAGGCCTGCTCCGTCAACAGCGCTATGCTGCCGAGGTGCTGACCGAAGAGTGGCGTATGGCGCCTGGGCCTTTAGAAGTCGCCTGGTTTGCAGAAGAGACCGCGGCAGTTGAGCGCGCAGTTGATGCGTTAACCAAACGGCTGGAAAAACTGGAGGGCAAATGACGCCTGGTGAAATTCGGCGCCTCTATTTTATCGTTCGCACCTTTTTGAGCTACGGGCTCGACGAGCTTATCCCCAGAATGCGTATCACCCTGCCGCTTCGGCTTTGGCGTCGCACGCTGTTCTGGATGCCGAATCGCCATAAGGATCAGGAGCTGGGCGCACGCCTGCGTCTTGCGTTGCAGGAGCTGGGACCGGTCTGGATCAAGTTTGGGCAGATGCTCTCAACGCGTCGCGACCTTTTCCCGCCGCAGATTGCCGATCAGCTCGCGCTATTGCAGGACCGCGTCGCTCCGTTTGACGGAGAGAGAGCGAAGAAACAAATCGAAGAAGCGATGGGCAATATCCCCATCGAGACCTGGTTTGATGATTTCGACATTCAGCCTCTGGCCTCTGCCTCTATTGCGCAGGTTCACACCGCGCGCCTGAAGGAGAATGGCAAAGAGGTGGTCATTAAGGTGATTCGCCCGGATATCCTGCCGGTTATCAGAGCGGACATGAAGCTGATCTATCGCCTGGCTCGCTGGGTGCCGCGTCTGTTGCCGGATGGCCGCCGTCTGCGTCCGCTGGAAGTGGTACGGGAATACGAAAAAACGCTCATCGATGAACTTAACCTGCTGCGTGAATCGGCGAACGCCATTCAGCTGCGTCGAAACTTTGAAGACAGTCCGATGCTGTATGTTCCGGAAGTCTATTCTGACTATTGCAGTCAGAACATGATGGTGATGGAACGTATCTACGGCATCCCGGTCTCGGACGTGGTAGCGCTGGAAAAACAGGGCACCAACATGAAGCTGCTAGCCGAGCGCGGCGTGCAGGTCTTCTTTACTCAGGTTTTCCGCGACAGCTTCTTCCATGCTGACATGCATCCGGGCAACATTTTCGTCAGCTATGAGCACCCGGAAGACCCGAAGTACATAGGCATCGACTGCGGTATTGTCGGCTCGCTGAATAAAGAGGATAAGCGTTATCTCGCCGAGAACTTTATCGCTTTCTTCAATCGCGACTACCGTAAGGTGGCCGAACTGCACGTGGATTCAGGCTGGGTTCCGCCAGATACCAACGTGGAAGAGTTTGAATTTGCGATCCGTACCGTCTGTGAGCCAATTTTTGAAAAGCCGCTCTCAGAGATCTCTTTCGGGCATGTTCTGCTCAACCTGTTCAACACCGCCCGCCGTTTTAATATGGAAGTGCAGCCACAATTAGTTTTACTTCAGAAAACATTACTTTACGTTGAGGGCGTAGGCCGCCAGCTCTATCCTCAGTTAGACTTGTGGAAAACCGCGAAACCGTTCCTCGAATCCTGGATTAAGGATCAGGTCGGTATTCCAGCCCTGGTTCGCTCGCTTAAAGAGAAAGGCCCGTTCTGGATTGAAAAAATGCCAGAAATTCCTGAACTGGTTTACGACAGTTTGCGTCAGAGCAAGAACCTTCAGCACAGCATGGATAAAATCGCGCACGAGCTTCAATCCAGTCGCGTACGTCAGGGGCAGTCCCGCTATCTCTTCGGAATTGGCGCGACGCTGCTGATAAGCGGCACGTTGCTGTTGATCAATCGTCCGGACTGGGAAATGATGCCAGCCTGGATTATGGCTGCCGGTGTGGTTGTCTGGCTTGCTGGCTGGCAAAAAACACGCTGAATTAGCGTCGCTATCGAGGGATTGCATACGTATAATGCGATCTGACTAATTAATCATCTATCACTGGGGAACACGCATGGGTGGTATCAGTATCTGGCAGTTAGTGATCATTGCCGTCATCGTTGTGCTGCTGTTCGGCACGAAAAAACTCGGATCAATTGGTTCCGACCTGGGCGCGTCAATCAAAGGCTTCAAGAAAGCCATGAGCGATGATGAGAATAAGCAGGAAAAAAGCGGTCAGGACGCTGATTTTACCGCTAAATCTATCGCCGATAAGCAGGACGAAGCCAAAAAGGAAGAGGCCAAACGTCACGATAAAGAGCAGGTGTAATTCGTGTTCGACATTGGTTTTGGTGAGTTACTGCTGGTCTTTGTGATTGGTTTGATTGTGCTGGGGCCGCAGCGTTTACCCGTTGCGGTAAAAACTGTCGTGGGCTGGGTGCGTGCGCTCCGTTCGCTGGCAACGACCGTGCAGAACGAGCTGGCGCAGGAGCTGAAGCTTCAGGAATTTCAGGACAGCCTGAAAAAGGTTGAAAAGGCGAGCATGGACAACCTGACGCCGGAGCTGAAAGCATCCATGGATGAGTTGCGCGAAGCGGCTGAATCCATGAAGCGCTCATACAGCGTTAACGATCCTGAGAAGGCGAGTGATGAAGCAAACACCATCCATAATCCGGTGGTGAAGGGCAGCGAAGAGCAGCGCGAGGGTGTGACGCCTTCCAGCGCGGAACATCAGGCTGCTTCGCCAGAGCAATCGCCGCAGGAGCCCGAAGTGAAAAAGCAGGTGCCGCCGGAAGAGCCCGTGGTCAAAACGGCTGAGGTAAAACCCGCCGCGCCCGTTTCCGAATCATCCCCCTCGTCGAGTGATAAAGCGTAAACATGGCAGTAGATGATACTCAACCGCTGATTACGCACCTCATTGAGCTGCGTAAGCGTCTGTTAAACTGCATTATTGCGGTTTTCCTCATTTTTTTATGTCTGGTCTATTTTGCCAACGATATCTATCAGGTGGTTTCCGCACCGCTGATTAAGCAGATGCCGCTGGGCGCAACGATGATTGCAACGGACGTTGCTTCGCCGTTCTTTACCCCGATCAAGCTGACCTTCTGGGTGTCGTTGATTGCCTCTGCGCCGGTCATTTTGTATCAGGTCTGGGCATTTGTGGCACCCGCGCTGTACAGGCATGAACGCAAGCTAGTTATTCCGCTGCTGGTGTCCAGTTCGCTGCTGTTTTATATCGGTATGGCGTTCGCCTACTTCGTTGTCTTCCCGCTGGCCTTCGGCTTCCTGACGCATACCGCGCCGGAAGGGGTACAGGTGTCGACGGACATCGCCAGCTACCTCAGCTTCGTTATGGCGCTGTTTATGGCCTTTGGTGTCGCCTTCGAGGTGCCCGTCGCGATAGTCCTGCTCTGCTGGGTGGGGGTGACCACGCCTGACGATCTGCGTAAGAAGCGCCCGTACATCCTGGTAGGGGCATTTGTCGTAGGTATGCTGTTAACGCCACCGGACGTCTTCTCGCAAACCTTACTGGCCATACCCATGTACTGCCTGTTTGAAGTCGGCGTATTCTTCGCTCGTTTCTACGTCGGAAAGGGGCGTACCCGGGACGAAGAAGACGAGCCGTCTGAAGAGACCACTAAAGAATAAAACCAACCGCCCGTCAGGGCGGTTGTCATATGGGGATACGTATGTTTGATATCGGGCTTAACCTGACCAGCGCCCAGTTTGCGAAAGACCGCGATGAGGTGGTGGCGCGCGCCTTTGCCGCCGGCGTGAACGGGCTGTTACTGACGGGAACAAATCTGCATGAGAGTGAGCAGGCACGGCAGCTGGCGCAACGCTATCAACACTGCTGGTCCACCGCAGGCGTGCATCCTCATGACAGCAGCCAGTGGACGCAGGAAAGCGCTGAGGCGCTTCATCGTCTGGCGGCTACGCCAGAAGTGGTTGCCATTGGCGAATGCGGGCTTGATTTCAACCGTAATTTCTCGACGCCTGAAGAGCAGGAGAAGGCATTTACCGCCCAGCTCGCGCTGGCTGCAGAGCTGGGGATGCCGGTGTTTATGCACTGTCGCGATGCGCATGAACGTTTTCTGGCGCTACTGGACCCCTGGCTGGAGAAACTGCCAGGCGCGGTGTTGCACTGCTTTACGGGCTCCCGTCAGGAAGCGCTGGATTGCCTGAACCGAGGGCTTTATTTGGGTATCACGGGCTGGGTGTGCGATGAGCGTCGTGGGCTGGAGCTGCGCGAGCTGTTATCCGTAATCCCGGCCGAGCGTTTGTTGCTGGAAACGGATGCGCCGTATCTGTTGCCCCGGGATATGCAGCCCAAACCGGCATCACGACGTAACGAACCGGCTTATCTGGGACACATTGCTGAGCGAGTGGCGTACTGGCGCGGGGAAGATGCGCAGTGGCTGGCAGCCCAAACCGATGACAACGTGCGTCGTCTGTTCGGCGTGCAGTTCTAAACTTTGCGGAAATCGGTGTTTTTAACGCTCTGCAACACCTCTTTGTTCAGCAGGTTGAGCAGCAGCATAGAACGCGCTTCACCGTCTGGTTCAGCGAAGATGGCCTGTAACCCTTCAAAAGCGCCTTCGGTGATCACCACGCTGTCCCCGGCATAAGGGGTTTCCGGATCGGTAATATCTTCAGGCTGCTGGTAGACAGAGAGCTGATGAATAACCGATGACGGTACTCTTGCCGGATGGGCGCCAAAACGCACAAAATGGCTGACGCCGCGCGTGGCGCTGATCGTCGTGGTGTGGATCACTTCGGGGTCGAACTCAACGAACAGATAGTTCGGGAACAGAGGCTCACTGACGGTCATGCGTTTTCCACGCTGCATTTTTTCAAGCGTGATCACGGGCGTCAGGCAGTTAACAGACTGACGTTCAAGATGTTCCTGTGCGCGCTGAAGTTGCCCGCGTTTGCAATACAGTAAATACCAGGCCTGCATAATCACTCTTCCCATTGTTCGGGGCGCAAGCATACCAAAACCCTGGCGGGATCGCTAAGGTGATTATAATGGCGAAAAAGAGAGTAAGTCGTGGAAGTTCACGCTAATTTAACAAAATTACAGCATCACGCGGTCTTACGCCGTATAATGAAGCGCTTACAGAGAGGCCATGATTAACTGCATGAAATACCACGATCTACGCGACTTCCTGGCGCTGCTGGAAAAGCAGGGCGAACTCAAACGCATTACGCTTCCTGTTGATCCGTATCTGGAAATGACAGAAATCGCTGACCGCACCCTGCGCGCGGGCGGCCCGGCGTTGCTGTTTGAAAACCCAAAAGACTACGCTATGCCGGTACTGTGCAACCTGTTTGGCACACCTCGCCGCGTGGCGATGGGCATGGGGCAGGAAGATGTTACGGCGCTGCGTGAAGTGGGCAAACTGCTGGCCTTTCTGAAAGAGCCGGAGCCGCCAAAAGGGTTCCGCGACCTGTTCGACAAGCTGCCGCAGTTTAAGCAGGTGTTGAATATGCCCACCAAACGCCTGCGCGGCGCGCCATGCCAGCAAAAAGTGCTGGAAGGCGATGCAGTTGATCTGACCAAAATTCCCATTATGCAGTGCTGGCCTGAAGATGCCGCACCGCTGATTACCTGGGGCCTCACCGTGACGCGTGGGCCGCATAAAGAGCGTCAAAACCTCGGCATTTATCGCCAGCAGCTGATTGGCAAGAACAAGCTCATCATGCGCTGGTTGTCCCACCGCGGTGGCGCGCTGGATTTCCAGGAGTGGTGCGCGGCCCATCCGGGCGAACGCTTCCCGGTTTCCGTCGCGCTGGGTGCCGATCCGGCAACCATTCTGGGCGCGGTGACGCCTGTTCCTGATACGCTGTCTGAATATGCCTTTGCAGGGCTGCTGCGCGGCACCAAAACCGAAGTGGTGAAGTGCATCTCCAATGACCTGGAAGTGCCAGCCAGCGCAGAGATCGTGCTGGAAGGTTACATTGAACAGGGCGAGCTGGCACCCGAAGGACCGTACGGCGACCACACCGGCTATTACAACGAAGTGGATAACTTCCCGGTATTCACCGTCACGCACATTACCCAGCGTGAAGATGCCATTTATCATTCAACTTACACTGGCCGCCCACCGGATGAACCGGCGGTACTTGGCGTGGCGCTGAACGAAGTGTTCGTGCCGATCCTGCAAAAGCAGTTCCCGGAAATTGTTGATTTTTATCTGCCGCCGGAAGGGTGTTCGTATCGCCTGGCGGTGGTGACGATGAAGAAGCAGTATGCCGGTCACGCTAAGCGCGTGATGATGGGCGTATGGTCTTTCCTGCGCCAGTTTATGTATACCAAGTTTGTGATTGTCTGCGATGATGACGTCAATGCCCGCGACTGGAATGACGTCATCTGGGCCATCACCACGCGTATGGATCCGGCGCGTGATACGGTGTTAGTGGAAAACACGCCGATTGATTATCTGGACTTTGCCTCGCCGGTTTCCGGCCTTGGTTCAAAAATGGGACTGGATGCCACGAACAAATGGCCTGGCGAAACCGACCGTGAATGGGGTCGCCCGATCGAAAAAGATCCTGCCGTGACCGCGCGAATTGACGCGATCTGGGACGAGCTGGCCATAATGAATAACGGTAAGGCAGAATAAGACCGTTTAGCCCTATAGACTTCCCGACAGAGAGAGCGAATGACAACCTTAAGCTGTAAAGTGACGTCGGTAGATGCTATTACCGACACCGTATATCGCGTCCGTTTGGTTCCTGAAGCGGCATTCTCATTCCGTGCCGGTCAGTACCTGATGGTCGTGATGGACGAGCGTGATAAGCGTCCTTTCTCTATGGCCTCAACGCCAGCAGAGAAGGAATTTATTGAGCTGCATATTGGTGCGTCTGAGCTTAACCTGTACGCGATGGCCGTGATGGATCGCATCCTGAAAGAGCGTGAAATCGTGGTCGATATTCCTCATGGCGAGGCCTGGCTGCGTGAAGACGAAGACCGTCCGCTGATCCTGATTGCCGGTGGTACAGGCTTCTCCTATGTCCGCTCTATTCTGTTGACGGCGCTGGCGCGTAATCCAAATCGCGATATCACCATCTACTGGGGCGGCCGTGAAGAGAAGCACCTTTACGATCTGTCTGAGCTGGAAGCGCTGAGCGTCAATCATCCAAACCTGCGCATTGAGCCGGTTGTCGAGCAGCCGGAAGAGGGCTGGCGCGGGCGCAGCGGTACGGTGCTGACTGCGGTATTGCAGGATCACGGAACGCTGGCCGGGCACGATATCTACATTGCCGGTCGCTTTGAAATGGCGAAAATTGCCCGCGACCTGTTCTGCAACGAGCGTGACGCGCGGGAAGATCGTCTGTTTGGCGATGCGTTTGCGTTTATCTGATTGTGAGACCCGCTTCGGCGGGTTTTTTACGCTCGGGCAATAGCGCTGGTGAAAATTTAACCTTGAAATGGGCGGCGCATTGCCGTTATTCTTGTTCCCGTTAAATTTCGCCCTCAGGAGCGCCCCCCAAAAATGAACAAACACGACTGATGAATTTCGATCCTTGCTCAACGCATCGCGTCGGCAGGGGATGTTTTGATTTCATTCAGGAGTGCTTATGGCTCATTTTGCGCAATCCCCCTCTTTTATTTTGCATCAGGTCACCTGTCAGTTTGCGACGGGCGATATCCTTTTTGGTCCACTGAATCTTTCTCTGGATGCGTCAGTGTGTGCGCTGGTTGGCCGCAACGGCAGCGGTAAAACACGCCTTCTGCGTCTGCTGGCAGGGGTTGATGAACCCGCCAGCGGTCACGTTGAGCGCTTTGGTTCACACGTCTATGTGGCGCAGCAGCAGGATATTTCTGCGGATACGACTCTTGCCGGACTGCTTGGTTACGACGCGATCTTTGCGGCGCGCACGCGCATCGACGGCGGTCATTATGAACCCGACGATCTCGACACGCTCGATGGTTACTGGGATCTGGCTGAACGGCTAAGCCAGGCTTTTATCGCTGCAAAACTTCCCTCTTTTGAGCCGAACAAACGCGCGGCAGAGCTAAGCGGCGGCGAGCGCATTCGTGCCTTGCTGTGCGGCGCATTCACCGCGGATGCTGATTACCTGCTGCTGGACGAACCGACCAACCACCTCGACAGGCAAGGCCGCGTGTGGTTCTACGAGCAGCTTTCCCGGTATCAGGGCGGGGTGCTGGTGGCCTCTCACGACCGTGAGTTGCTGGCCCAGGTACCGCGTATCCTTGAACTGAGCGCGTTGGGCTTGCGCAGCTACGGCGGGAATTATGCTGACTATCGAACCCAGCGTGATGCTGAGCAACTGGCTGCCCGCGCCGCGCTGGAGCATGCTGCCACCGAACGCAAGCGTACCCGCGCCCGTATGCATAAAGAGCATGACGACAGCCAGCGGCGTTCGGCCAAAACGCTTCGCACGGTCGACAGCCTTAACATCGCCTCGTTTGAACGGGTCAAATACAAAGGGGCGGCGAAAGAGCGGATTGGTTCCTGGAAAAAACAGCATAGCGATCAAAATCATGCCCTGAACGCTGCGGTTAACCAGGCACGCGAGCGGGTTGAAGAAGATAACGCGGTGATGTTTACCCTGCCGGGCAGTGAAATCCCGGAAGGAAAACAGGTGCTGGTGCTGGAAGAACTGGTGCTTCCGCACGTGCCTGTCTCCCCGATAAACTGGCGAATGGATGGCCCGATGCGCGTGGCGCTACGCGGGCCGAACGGCTGTGGGAAATCCACGCTGTTGAAAGTGATGTTGGGCGAAACCGCCCCTGTTACGGGAACCTGTAAGGTCTCCGTCAGATGTGCTTATCTCGATCAGCATCTTTCCCGGCTGGATCTGTCGCAGTCGGTGATGACACACCTTAGCCTGGGCAATACACCGCTCGAAGAGGGGGCGCTGCGTACCCGTTTAGCGCAGCTTCAGCTGGGCGCGGAGAAAGTGACACTTCCACTGGCCGATCTAAGCGGCGGCGAGCGCCTGAAGGCCGCGCTGGCCTGCGTATTGTGGCGTGAAGCGGCAACGCAGCTGTTGCTTCTGGATGAGCCGACCAACCACCTCGATCTGGCTTCCGTTCAGGCCATTGAAGCGGCCCTGGCCGATTATCCCGGCGCGCTGCTGGTGGTGTCGCACGATGAAGCGTTTTTAGCAGGATTAAAGCTGACGCATGAGCTGGTGTGGGAAGAGTCGGGATGGCGATGTGAAAGCCTCTAAACACAAGCCCCCGCAAGGGCGGGGGCAAACAAACTTTATCAGGCTAACTGCTTGCGAAGGTCAGGGTTTGCCTGGATCAGGCGCATCAGCTTTAGCTCGGCTGGGGTAGGTTTTTCACGCTTTGACTCCCACTCCAGCACCATCGCTACGCTGACACCCATCGCTCTTGCGAATTCATCTGTTTTCAGGCCCGACCCTTTGCGTAAACGCTCAAATTCACTAAAAGGATTGGACTTTTGATTCAGGGTAACCGTCGGCGGTACATCTTTAAAAATAATCTGTTCCAGGCTGCTCAGCAGCTCAAACTCAGGATCTTTTAATTCCATTGAGAACTCCTCATAAATCACACATCGGGATCATGAACATCAGAGAGCATGTTAAGAATAGTCCCTAAACCAAACACAGGATCGTCACGGTTGTGATTAATTGTGCGATAACGATCGCTTTACCCGTTTCAGCTATATGGATAGTTATGCTAATTACCTGATTAATCATATGTAGGGATGCACAGGTATTTTTTTGTAAATAGTCAGTACAAAAACGGCAATACCCGTTTTGCATGAAAACTCTATCTTGCAAGGCTGACCTGGACTATCCTTGTCAGCGTTGGGCACGCGTGTGCCGGTGTGCGCTTTTTGGGTGAAAGGAGTAATAAAATGGCGACAGGAAAGTCCTGCTCTCGCTGGTTTGCGCCTATTGCGGCGTTGTTGATGGTTGTTAGCCTGAGTGGGTGTTTCGATAAAGAAGGCGATCAGCGCAAAGCGTTTATCGATTTTTTACAGAATACAGTGATGCGTAGCGGCGAGCGTTTACCAACGCTGACTGCGGATCAGAAAAAACAGTTTGGTCCATTCGTGTCGGATTACGCCATTCTGTATGGCTATTCACAGCAGGTAAGCCAGGCGATGGATTCGGGTATTCGCCCGGTCGTGGATAGCGTCAATGCCATTCGCGTTCCACAGGATTATATGACCCAGCGCGAACCGCTGCGCCAGTCCAACGGCGCCCTTGGGGTGCTGAGCCAGCAGTTGCAAAATGCCAAAATGCAGGCTGATGCGTCGCGCTCCGCGTTGAAGCAGGACGAGGATCTCAAGCCGGTTTATGACCAGGTGTATGAGAAAGTCGTGACCAAGCCGTCAAACGCCTTGCAACCACTGATCTCGGCGGCGCAAGTCTTTACTCAGCAGCTGGTTCAGGTGGGTGACTTTATTAATGAGCAGGGTACGCAGGTGAGCTTCGTCTCTAACGGTATCCAGTTCCCGACCTCCCAGCAGGCGAGTCAGTACAATACGCTGATTGGGCCGCTGGCGTCCCAGCATCAGGCCTTTAGCCAGGCCTGGAGCGCAGCGGTCGCTGCAACGGAATAAGAAAAACCCCCGCTTCGGCGGGGTTTTTTTATGCATGATGAAAATAACGCTTGTCATTCTTCTACCATATCGGTATAACTATCTTCGTCGGTTTGTTACACAGACCTAAAGCAGTTTAGTAAAGCAGTCCAGATTGTTATCCATAGATACCCTTCGTAGTGACCCTTCCTTCATCGCTTAAAAATCTGTAACGCAATCCATCAAGCCGGAAGGCACAATATATTTGTTAATAAGGTAATTTCTATGTCTGCTAAAATGACTGGTCTGGTAAAATGGTTCAACGCTGATAAAGGTTTCGGCTTCATCACTCCTGACGATGGCTCTAAAGACGTGTTCGTACACTTCTCTGCTATCCAGAACGATGGCTACAAATCTCTGGATGAAGGTCAGAAAGTTTCCTTCACCATCGAAAGCGGCGCTAAAGGCCCAGCAGCTGGTAACGTTGTAAGCCTGTAAGCTTCCAACCCAGTAGCACAAAATTCAAAAACCCGCCTTCTGGCGGGTTTTTTCGTTTCTACTGTTGTATCTGCGGGTTAACGCAGTTCTTATCCACTTTACCGCCGAGCGCGGCAATCAGATTATCCACGGCGGTCGCCGCCATGTTGTAGCGTGTTTCATGAGTTGCAGAGCCGATGTGGGGCAGGGCGACGACGTTTGGCATGTTCAGTAGCGGAGAATCCACCGGCAGTGGCTCCTGTTCAAACACGTCCAGACCGGCGGCGTGGATCTCACCGTTTTGCAGTGCCTCAATCAGCGCCTTCTCATCGACCACCGGACCACGACCCGCGTTGATGAAAATGGCCGATTTCTTCATCTTTTCAAACGCCGCCCTGCCGATGAGATGACGCGTTTCATCCGTCAGCGGCAGGATCAGGCAGACAAAGTCGGCTTCCTGCAACAACGTATCAAGCTCGCAGTAACGGGCGTTGAAACGTTCTTCAGCTTCAGCGTGATGACGGCGGGCATTATACAGAATGGGCATGTTGAAGCCGAAATGGGCGCGCTGTGCCAGCGCCAGACCGATACGGCCCATCCCAACAATCCCCAGCGTTTTGCCATGTACGTCCACGCCGAACCAGTCCGGGCCAATGCTTTTTGTCCATTCGCCCGCTTTCACGCGCTCAGCAACTTCCACCACGCGACGAGCAGTGCTGAGCACCAGCGCCATCAGCGTGTCGGCGACGGTTTCCGTCAGGGCATGCGGCGTGTGCATCAGCAGGATGTTGCGTGCGTTTAGCGCATCCACGTCGAAATTGTCGTAGCCCACAGAAACGGTTGAGGTTGCACGAAGCTTCGGCATTTTCTCCAGCAGCGCTGCATCCACCTTTTCGCTTGAACCCAGCAGGCCCTCGGCGCAGGCAAACGCGTCGGCGTGCTGTGCCACGGTTTGCGGGCTGAGGTTCTTTACCCGGGTAACGGTAAAGTGTTCCTCCAGGCGTTTTTGCAGATCTTCAGGCAGTGCTTTGTACAAAATGACGGACGGCTTCATGCTAATCTCCGTTGATTTAAAAGGATTCAGGCGTGGCGTGCGCCGACGGGTAGCTGTTGATTATTAGCAGGCTTAACGATCAGAGTAAGCCATACCGAGGCAAAAAGCGCCACCCCCATAAAGATGTAAGAAGCTGAAGGGCTGCCGGTGGCGCCGTTCAGATAGCCCACAAACCACGAGCCAAAGAACGAACCCAGCGCACCCATACTGTTGATCAGCGCCATCGCGCCCCCTGCGACGTTACGCGGCAGCATTTCCGGGATGATGGCAAAGAACGGACCATACGGGGCATACATGGCCGCACCCGCAATCACCAGCAGCGTATACGAGGCCCAGAAGTGGTTCGCGCCTACGGCCCAGGAACCAATGAAGGCAAAAGCAGCGATCAGCAGGAGTGGCCAGACGAACAGCTTACGGTTTTGCAGCTTGTCCGATGCCCAGGAGACGATAATCATCGCGATGGTTGCAGCCAGGTAAGGCACTGATGACAGCCAGCCCACTTCCACCATGCCAAGGTTTTCACCGCCGCTGCGGATAATCGACGGCAGCCACAGAACAAAGCCGTACACGCCAATACTCCAGGTAAAATACTGTGCGCATAGCAGAATAACGTTCCGGGAGCGGAAGGCTTCGCCGTAGTTACGCACCGCTTTCAGCCCCTGCTGCTCTTTATCCAGCTGCGCCTGGAGTGCGGCTTTTTCGTCTTCAGAAAGCCATTTTGCCTGGGCTGGCTTATCTTTCACCAGCACCCACCAGCAGAAGGCCCAGATAATCGCGGGAACCCCTTCGATAATGAACATCTCGCGCCAGCCGAAGGACTGGATCAGATAGCCGGAAACCACCGACATCCACAGCACGGTGACCGGGTTACCGAGTATCAGGAACGTATTGGCACGTGAACGCTCAGATTTTGTGAACCAGTTGCTGATGTAAATCAGCATTGCTGGCATGACGGCCGCCTCAACCACGCCAAGAATAAAGCGAATAGCCGCCAGAGCAGGAATGTTATTCACCACGCCAGTCAGCGATGCACAGGCACCCCATAAGATCAGGCAGATGAAAATGAGCTTTCGCACGCTGCGGCGTTCAGCGTAAATCGCGCCGGGGATCTGGAAGAAGAAATAACCCAGGAAGAAGAGGGCGCCCAGCAGGGAGGAGACCCCTTTGGTGATCCCGAGGTCTTCGTTGATCCCGGCGGCGGATGCAAAACTGAAGTTGGCACGATCCAGGTACGCCAGGCTGTACGTGATAAATACGATTGGCATGATGTACCACCAGCGTTTTACTGCATTGGTCGAACTGTTCATAGGCTTGCCTCTGTTGTTGAGGTTGTTGCCGCCGTTGTCTGTAGGGTACACGGTGGCTTAATTATCTGGTGCGGATTGCTGCCCTCACCCTGTCCCTCTCCCTGTGGGAGAGAGAATTCAGACTCCGAGCTCTGCTCGTGTTGGTAATCCTTCGCTGTCGCCCTGCACCTGAATCGCCAGCGAACCAATTTTGTTGCCTCGCGCCACGGCCTGCGACAGCGGTTTGCCCTCCAGCAGGGCGCTGATGACCCCGACGGCAAACCCATCGCCCGCACCCACGGTATCGACCACGTTATCGACTTTTACCGCAGCGACGGCGCCTTGCTCGCCGTCGGCAGTTTTGAACCATGCACCGTCAGCACCGGTTTTCAGCACCACGGCTTTTACTCCTTTGTTGAGGTAAAAATCAGCAATGCCTTCCGGCGTGCTCTCGCCAGTGAGGATCATTCCCTCTTTTACCCCCGGCAGTACCCAGTCCGCCTGAAACGCCAGTCGGTTGAGTTTCTCAACCATCTCCGCTTCGCTTTTCCACAGCACCGGACGCAGGTTTGGATCAAAGGAGATCGTTTTGCCCTGCGCTTTCATTGCCGAAGCGGCATGATCGAGTAAATCGTACGAACTGGCCGAGAGCGCCGCCGCCACGCCGCTCAGGTGCAGGTGGCGCGCAGAGGAGAAATACGCGGCGTGATAATCATCCACGGAGAGATGGCTTGCCGCTGAGCCTTTACGGAAATACTCCACGATGGGATCGGTTCCATTTTCAACTTTAGATTTCAGCTGAAAGCCCGTCGGGAAGCGTCCGTCGAGAGTCACGCCTGCGGCATCAATGCCCTCTTTTTTCAGCGAGTCGAGTACGAAATGGCCAAAGCTGTCATTTCCCACGCGGCTTACCCAGCCAACATTCAGCCCCAGCCGCGCAAGGCCGGTAGCAACATTCAGCTCAGCACCTGCAACGCGTTTGATAAAGTGCTCCACTGCGTTCAGCTCGCCTGTTTCGGTGGCGACAAACATCGCCATGGCCTCGCCGATGGTGATGACATCCAGCGTCTTGTGCATGGTTTACTCCTCGCGCAGCAGGTTGACGTAATGGCGGGTGACGGCGGTGAGATCAGTCCCTTCCAGCGGAAATTCGATACCGCGTGGCGCATCGGCAGGCAGTTGATTAAGCAGATCCCGCCAGCGAGAATCGGTCTGATCCGGCGCGACGGCGCGGAATTGCGCCTTATGCGGGACCGCGGCCTTCACATGAATGTAGCTCACGGCGGGAGCCAACTGACGTGCAGCCTCTTCCGGGGAGTCGCCAACCCACAGCCAGTTGCCCATATCGAACGTCAGCGTGACCGGCAGCGCCATTACCCGGCAGGCGGCTTTGAAGCGCTGCATCGGAGCGAGCTGACCGCAGTCGGTCTGGTCGTTTTCCACCACCAGCGTCATGCCGCTTTCATCCAGCAGTACGCGCAGGGCTTCAAGCGGTTGTTTGTCGCTGAAATGGCCCAGCGAGACTTTAAGCCACAGGGCGTTCAGGGTGCTGGCTTCGCTAAGGTAGCGCGGAAGATCCGGGTTGAGGGTTCCATCGGGCATAAACAGGGGGGCCGGGGCGGAGTAGCACGCCAGTAACCCCAGCAGTTCAATGGACTCGCCGAGCGCAGGCAGGGCCATTAAATCGTCGCTGCTGAAGAGCTCGCGGCGGATTTCAACGCCATCAGCCCCTGCGCCGGCAATAACGGGAAGCATCGCCCGTTGACCGCCTGCTTGTCGCACCTGATCCGCGCCATACGCGGCGGTGACCACCATAATTTTCCTGCTCATTTCCTGACTCCAGGGCGTAATCGATAGTATTACGCTAGATGGAACCGGTTCCAAAGAAAAGATCGGGATGCTGAATTTATGATCGCTGTCACGAAGGGGAAATTAACGGGCAGTAGAGCCGCGAACGACCAGCTCGCCAGAAAAAACCTGCTCGCGTACGGCGTCGCGGGTGCCTTCAATGCGGCGAACCACTTGTTCAACCGCGGCATAGCCGATCTGCCAGGTGGGTTGTTTGAGGGTGGTAATGCCTACGCCAGCAAGTTCAGCCCACTCCAGTTCATCAAAGCCGAGTAAGCCGATGTCGCTGCCCCAGTGCAGGCCAATGCGTTTAAGCGAGCGGGCAACCTGAAGCGTCAGCGCCCCGTTCGCGGAGATCACCGCTTTGCGCATACCCCGATGGCGGGTATGGAACTGGCGCAGGGTATTATCCAGCTGATCGGCTTCATGGAGGGAGATTTCGGCATTTTCGGCGATCACCCCGGGATAACGCGCCAGCGTGGCACGAAATGCAGCCAGGCGGTCGCGGCGGGTGTTAACCATACCCAGCGGTTCGCTCAGGAACAAAATGGCTTCGAAACCCTGTTCAATCAGATGTTCGGTGGCAGTGGTGGCCGCCTGGGTGTTATCCAGCCCGACCACATCGCAGGCAAATTCCGGGATTTTGCGGTCAATAAGCACCATCGGCAGCGACGATTGTTGCAGGCGATTTAGTCCCTCTTCGCGCATCCCGACGGCATTGACCACGATCCCTTCCACCTGATAGCTGCGCAGCAGATCGAGGTAGTGCAACTCCTGATCAACTTCGTTATTGGTGTTACAGACCAGCGGGGTAAAGCCTTTCTCACGGCACGCCGCCTCAATGCCGCTGAGGACGTTAACGGAGTAAGGGTTGGTGATATCGGCGATGATGAGGCCAATCAGACGGGTACGACCCCGCTTGAGGCCGCGCGCCATCAGGCTGGGACGGTAGTTGAGATCGGCAATGGCCTGTTCAATTCGCGCCAGCAGTGCATCGGAAAGCAGGTGTTTCTCGCCGTTGAGGTAGCGTGAAATGCTGGTTTTACCGGTTTTGGCGGCTTTCGCCACGTCGCTGATGGTGGCCCGGGTTGGTTTGCTCATCGCTGATTTCCCTGAAATTAGTGAGAATACCTTAGCGGGAAAATCTGACGAATCAAGCAATTTGCCGGGTGGCGGTCTGATGCCCTCACCCCAACCCTCTCCCACGGGAGAGGGCGCAAACACTAAAACGGCAACAGGGTTGCCGTTTTGCTTTTACCTACTGCACAGGGCTCAACGTAATCTCAACGCGGCGGTTCTGCGCTTTGCCTTCCGCCGTGCTGTTGCTGGCGATCGGGTTAGCCGGACCCATGCCGCTGGTGCGGATGCGGTTCGCTTCTACGCCCTGGGTGATCAGCGAGCTGGCCACGGAATCGGCACGCTGCTGCGACAGACGCATGTTCAGATCCTGGCTGCCGGTACTGTCGGTGTAGCCAATCACGTTCACGGCAGTTTTGTTGTACTCTTTCAGCACCGCGGCCACGCCGGTCAGGGTGTTCGCGCCTGCGGGTTTCAGCGTCGCGCTGCTGCTGTCAAAGGTCACGTTGTTTGGCATGTTCAGGATGATGTTGTCACCGCTGCGCGTCACGCTCACGCCTGTACCTTTCATTTTGTCACGGAGTTTTGCTTCCTGCACATCCATGTAATAACCCACGCCGCCGCCCAGGGCTGCGCCTGCCGCTGCGCCAATCAGTGCACCTTTACCGCGATCTTTCTTGGAGGAGGAGAGTGCGCCAACGCCAGCGCCCACCAGGGAACCAATACCCGCGCCAATGCCGGATTTACCCGCTTCGCGTTCGCCGGTGTAAGGGTTGGTTGTGCAGCCTGAAACAGCCAGAGCACCGCTCACCAGAGCGGCAATAACGAGTACGCGTTTTTTCATCTTATTTCCTTAATCCTTTTTATTCTTTGCCACGACGGACGTGGCAGTGGATTATGACGTCCGAATACGGAGAAAATTCAGTGTATAACTCTGAAATTTGTCACAAACGATAAACTGCCTCAATGAAAGGCCGTCATACCTGCACGCAACCAGGAGCGCACGCTTTGAGCACCTCAACAAAAACCATTCTGACCGCCGCCCACTGGGGGCCGATGCTGGTCGAAACCGATGGCGACACCGTGCTGTCGTCTCGCGGGGCTTTGCCTTCGCGCCATCTCAACTCTTTACAGACCGTCGTTCGCGATCAGGTACATAGCAAAACTCGCGTACGCTGGCCGATGGTGCGTAAAGGCTTTCTGGCGTCACCGGATAAACCGCAAGGTATTCGCGGGCAGGATGAGTTCGTGCGCGTGAGCTGGGACGATGCCCTGGCGCTGATCCATACGCAGCATAAACGCATCCGCGACAGCTATGGCCCGTCGTCCATTTTTGCCGGCTCCTATGGCTGGCGCTCAAACGGCGTGCTGCATAAGGCCGCAACCCTGCTGCAACGCTATATGAGCCTGGCCGGAGGATATACCGGCCATCTGGGTGATTACTCGACCGGCGCGGCGCAGGCGATCATGCCGTATGTCGTGGGCGGGAATGAGGTTTATCAGCAGCAGACCAGCTGGCCGCTGGTGCTGGAGCATACAGAGGTGGTGGTGCTGTGGAGCGCCAACCCGCTCAATACCCTTAAAATTGCCTGGAATGCGTCCGACGAGCAGGGCGTTTCCTACTTCGATGCGCTGCGCAAAAGCGGCAAGCGCATCATCTGTATCGATCCGATGCGTTCTGAAACGCTTGATTTCTTCGGCGACAGCGCCGAGTGGATCGCGCCGCATATGGGCACCGACGTGGCGATGATGCTGGGTATCGCCCACACCCTGGTGGAGAACGGCTGGCACGACACGGAATTTCTGACGCGCTGCACCACGGGCTTCGATAAATTTGCCGACTATCTGACGGGCAAAACCGATGGTATCGCCAAAACCGCAGAGTGGGCTGCGGCGATTTGCGGCGTTGATGCCGCTAAAATCCGCGAACTGGCAGCGTTATTCCATAGCAATGTCACGATGCTCATGTCCGGATGGGGGATGCAGCGCCAGCAGTTTGGCGAGCAGAAGCACTGGATGCTGGTGACGCTCGCCGCGATGCTTGGGCAGATTGGCACACCCGGCGGCGGTTTTGGCCTTTCCTATCACTTTGCCAACGGCGGCAACCCGACGCGTAAAGCGGCGGTGCTGGCGTCCATGCAGGGCTCGGTGCAGGGTGGCGTGGACGCTGTGGATAAAATTCCGGTGGCACGCATTGTTGAAGCTCTGGAGAACCCCGGCGGGTTTTATCAGCACAACGGTCAGGATCGCCATTTCCCGGATATTAAGTTTGTCTGGTGGGCGGGTGGGGCCAACTTCACCCATCACCAGGATACCAACCGCCTGATCCGCGCCTGGCAGAAACCGGAGCTGGTGGTGATCTCGGAGTGCTTCTGGACCGCGTCAGCGAAACATGCCGATATCGTTTTGCCCGCCACGACCTCGTTCGAGCGTAACGATCTCACCATGACGGGGGATTACAGCAACCAGCATATGGTACCGATGAAGCGCGTCGTGGCTCCCCGGGATGAAGCGCGGGATGATTATGACGTCTTTGCTGACCTGAGTGAATTATGGGAAGCGGGCGGACGGGAGCGTTTCACCGAGGGCAAAACGGATCTGCAATGGCTGGAAACGTTTTACCAGATTGCAAGCCAGCGCGGGGCTGCGCAGGGCGTGACGCTGCCGCCATTTGCTGAATTCTGGGAGGCGAATCAACTCTTCGAAATGCCGGAAAGCGAGCAGAACGCGCGGTTTGTGCGCTTTGCTGACTTCCGTCGCGATCCGGAGAATAACCCGTTAAAAACCGAAAGCGGGAAGATTGTGATCCACAGCGAGCGCATCGCCAGCTTTGGCTACGCGGACTGCCCGCCGCACCCGGCGTGGCTGGAGCCGGACGAATGGCATGGCAATGCGCAGCCGGGGCAGCTTCAGCTGCTGTCTGCCCATCCTGCCCATCGTCTGCACAGCCAGCTCAACTATTCGGCTCTGCGCGAGCAGTATGCGGTGGCGGGTCGTGAGCCGATCGCGCTGAATAGCGACGATGCAAAGGCGCGGGGGATTAACGACGGCGATCTCGTTCGCGTCTGGAACGCACGCGGGCAGGTGCTGGCTGGCGCCGTGGTGAGTGAAGGGATCCGCCCAGGCGTGTTCTGCATTCATCAGGGAGCATGGCCGGATCTGGCGCTGGACGAGGGCGGTATTTGTAAGAACGGCGCCGTAAACGTGCTGACCAAAGATCTCCCCAGCTCGAAGCTGGGGAACGGCTGTGCGGGGAATACGGCGCTGGCATGGGTGGAGAAATATGAGGGGCCGGCGCTTCCCCTTACGGCATTTGATCCGCCTGCCAGCTCATGATCCACGTCGGGTGTTGGGTATCATCCTGCCAGGCGCTGTCTTCGATGCGAAAACCCTGAGCATGATAGAAATTCACCGCCCGCACGTTTTTCTGATACACCTCCAGGGTTAAATACGGGTAGTGCTGCTGAACATAGTTCAGCAGCGCACGCCCGATCCCCCTTCCGATGAACGCCGGGGCGACAAACAACGCCCCCACGAACTGGAACTGCATGACGCTGATAAAACCGCACAGGGTACCGTTTTCTTCCCAGACCCAGGTCTCGGCGGCGGGAAGGTAATCATCCCGCACTACCGCTTCATTCGCTTGCCAGTAACTTGCGTCGATAAACGGATGCGCCTCGGTGGTGCTCTCCAGCCACAGACTCAAAAGCGGAGCGGTATCCTCACTTTGCCATTTGCGGATCATGGTGGCCCTCCGGGTGGCAGAAGCAGCCCTTAATGTGGTCATTGACCAGCCCGCAGGCCTGCATAAAGGAGTAACAGATGGTGGTGCCCACAAACTTAAAGCCGCGTTTTTTCAGCGCTTTTGACAGGGCATCTGAGGCGGGGGTAGACGTTGGGATCTCTGCAAGCGTGGCGGCCTGCGTCACCTTCGGCTCGTTATCCACAAACGACCAGACAAAAGCTGAGAAGGGTTCGCCGTTTTGCTCCATCGCCAGATAAGCACGCGCGTTACCAATAATGGCCTGAATTTTACCGCGATGGCGGATGATACCGGTATCCAGAACCAGCCTTTCCACGTCTTCGTCGGTCATGGCGGCCACCGCAACCGGATCGAAATGGTGGAAGGCCTTGCGATAGTTCTCACGCTTTTTCAGAACGGTGATCCACGACAGCCCGGCCTGCTGGCCTTCAAGGCAAATCATTTCAAACAGTTTTTTACCGTCGGTTTCCGGCACGCCCCATTCCTTGTCGTGATAATCGATATAAAGCTGATCCTGGCTTACCCAGCCGCAACGTTGCATAGGTCATCTCCCTTCCTGATACGGTAAACGCAAAAATTTCAATCTGCCCGGCTTGACGTGTTTGCTAAAGAGACAATAGTTAATACAGGGCTATACGCCCTAATACCTCTTCGAACAATGACATATATCGCCGAACTCGGCTCTTTCTGGAGTCGCTTTGATGATGTTAAAAAAAATCAGTGGTCGCCATGCTGCTTCTGGCCTGGTGGGTGTCTCAGCCTGCCTGCTTATATGTAACACCGCTTTTGCGTGGCAACAGGAATATATCGTTTCAGATGCACAAAGTAATACGACGGAACGCTATACATGGGACGCCGATCACCAACCTCGTTATGAAGATATTCTCGCGGAGCGTATCAACCATTCGCAGAATGCTGCGGGCTTTGCCCTGAACGACCCATCCGGTTCAGATGCGGAAACCGTTCTGAGCGTTGGCTGGAATTTTCCCGTGGCGGGACATTTTACCACCGGCCCCGTCATGGCGTGGCGCACTGATGGCGCTCTCCCTGCAACGGTGAATGCATTTGGTGAGGCAACTACCACGCAGCCGCTTACCGATCCCCTCTGGCATGCCAGCGTGAACTCGTTGGGGTGGCGCGTTGATACGCAGTATGGTGATTTACATCCCTGGGCGAAGATCAGCTACAACCAGCAGTCGGAGGAAGAATATTTGTACACCCTGGGCTTAAGCGCCAAATTTTAGGGTTGTTACTTTTTTAAACGCTGCGGTAACATATTTAATACAATAACGGCGCGGGCTGTGGTGATAGTGGTCACTCACCTTTAAGCGTTTTCTTTTCCGGCAAGGTCATTCATTCCCGCTTCCAGGCATTTCATTCCGTATCTCCTGCATTTCATGCCGTTTTACCCCTGGCGTTTTGGGGTTTTGTTTATCGTGTCCTCAGCGAACTTCCTTAATTTCTCTTGCAGGACACTGCCATGAACACATCAACTTATAACCGCACGCGTTGGCTGACGCTTTTCGGCACCATCGTTACCCAGTTCGCACTGGGCTCGGTCTATACCTGGAGCCTGTTTAACAGCGCCCTGTCCGATAAGCTCGGCGCACCGATAAGCCAGGTGGCATTCTCCTTCGGCTTGCTGAGCCTTGGATTAGCGATTTCCTCTTCCGTGGCGGGCAAACTTCAGGAGCGCTTCGGCGTGAAGCGCGTAACCATGGCCTCCGGGATCCTGCTGGGCGTGGGCTTCTTCCTGACGGCATATTCAAACAACCTGATGATGCTGTGGTTAAGCGCCGGGGTGCTGGTGGGTCTGGCGGACGGCGCAGGTTATCTGCTGACGCTGTCTAACTGCGTGAAGTGGTTCCCGGAGCGTAAAGGGCTTATCTCCGCGTTTGCCATTGGTTCATATGGCCTGGGCAGCCTGGGGTTCAAATTCATTGACTCCCATCTGCTGGCCTCGGTGGGGCTTGAGAAAACCTTTATGATCTGGGGCGTGATTGTGCTGGTAATGATCCTCTTCGGCGCCACGCTGATGAAAGATGCGCCACAGCAGGAAGTGAAAACCGTTAACGGCGTGGTGGAGAACGATTTCACCCTCGCTCAGTCCATGCGTAAGCCGCAGTACTGGATGCTGGCGGTGATGTTCCTGACGGCCTGCATGAGCGGTCTGTATGTCATCGGTGTGGCGAAAGATATCGCGCAGGGGATGGTAAAACTGGACGCGGCGACGGCGGCGAACGCGGTAACGGTCATCTCCATCGCTAACCTCTCGGGTCGTCTGGTACTGGGTATCCTGTCTGACAAAATCGCCCGTATCCGTGTGATTACGCTGGGGCAGGTCATCTCCCTGGTGGGTATGGCAGCACTGCTGTTCGCTCCGCTGAACGAGGCGACATTCTTTGCAGCAATTGCCTGCGTAGCCTTTAACTTTGGCGGCACTATTACCGTCTTCCCGTCACTGGTGAGCGAGTTCTTCGGCCTGAACAACCTGGCGAAAAACTACGGCGTCATTTATCTCGGCTTCGGTATCGGCAGTATTTGCGGTTCACTGATTGCCTCGCTTTTTGGCGGCTTCTACGTGACCTTCTGCGTGATATTCGCTTTGCTGATTATTTCGCTGGCGCTGTCCACCACGATCCGTCAGCCGCAGCGCGAACTGTATAAAGAAGCGCATGTATGATGCGATGAAAAGAGGCCGCAGGGCCTCTTTTATTTATTTCTAAATCGCTTCCGGACTTGCTATTTTGTAAAAATCTTCATCGATTCACATTCTCTGCTGCCACTTTTCTTCCCTGCTGTGGTCTACTTATCGCGCTTGTAGACGTTTCTGATAACGGTTTCTCTCGCATCTACTTACTCTGTCAGCTTTCTCACTGAGATTCGGCGGGTTTTTATACCCCTTCCCCCAGGGTTGTTTGCATGAAATATATTAGGTCTCTTACCCAGCAAAGATTGTGTCTGATGCTGGCTGTCTATATCGGTTTGTTTCTGAATGGCGCGGTGCTGTTCAGACGAGTGGAAGGTTATTTCGAACACCTCACTGTAAGAAATGGAATTTTTGCCGCGATTGAAGTGTTTGGCTCAATTCTGGCGACCTTCTTCCTGTTACGCCTGCTCTCTCTCTTTGGCCGTCGTACATGGCAAATTCTGGCCTCGCTGGTGGTGATTATCTCAGCCGCCGCAAGCTATTACATGACATTCATGAACGTGGTCATTGGCTACGGTATTGTGGCCTCGGTGATGACCACGGACATCGACCTCTCGAAAGAGGTGGTGGGTCAAGGGTTCATCCTGTGGACGATTCTGACCTGCCTGATCCCGCTCTTCTTTATCTGGAGTAACACCTGTCGCTACACCCTGTTACGCCAGCTGCGTACCCGGGGACAGCGCATCCGCAACGTCGCCGTCGTTCTTCTGGCGGGTCTGCTGGTATGGGCGCCTATTCGCCTGATGGAAAAGCAGCAAAAACGGATCGAAAAAGCGACAGGCGTGGATATGCCAAGCTACGGCGGCGTGGTGGCTAACTCGTACCTGCCGTCTAACTGGCTGTCGGCGTTAGGTCTTTATGCCTGGGCTCAGGCGGACGAATCCAGCGATGTGAAATCGCTGATTAACCCGACCAAAAAGTTCACCTACCAGGCTCCGGCTGACGGGCTGGATGATACTTACGTGGTCTTCGTTATCGGCGAAACGACGCGCTGGGATCATATGGGTATTCTCGGTTATGACCGCGATACCACCCCGAAACTGGCGCAGGAAAAGAATCTGGTGGCATACCGCGGCTACTCCTGCGATACCGCCACGAAGCTCTCGTTGCGCTGTATGTTTGTTCGCGAGGGCGGTGCGAGTGATAACCCTCAGCGCACTCTCAAAGAGCAAAACGTATTTGCTGTTCTGAAGCAGCTTGGATTTAGCTCCGATCTGTTCGCCATGCAAAGTGAGATGTGGTTCTACACCAACACCATGGCGGATAACATCGCCTACCGCGAGCAGATTGGCGCCGAGCCGCGTAACCGCGGAAAGAACGTTGATGACATGCTGCTGCTCTCTGAGATGGAACAGTCGCTGAAAAACCATCCGCAGGGTAAGCACCTTATTGTTCTGCATACCAAAGGGTCACACTACAGCTACTATCAGCGTTACACGCGCGATTTCGCCAAATGGACGCCTGAGTGCGTCGGCATTAACAAGAACTGTAGCAAGCAGGAGTTGATCAATGCCTATGATAACTCGATTCTGTATGTGGATACCTTCCTCAGCCGGGTGATTGACCAGCTTCGCGATAAGAAAGCGATTGTGATCTACGCGGCCGACCACGGCGAGTCCATCAACGAGAAAGAGCATTTACACGGTACGCCGCGTAAGCTGGCGCCACCAGAGCAGTTCCGCGTGCCGATGATCATGTGGATGTCGGACAAGTATCTGGAAAACCCGGACAAAGCCAAAATGTTTGCCCACCTGAAACAGCAGGCAGAGATTAAGGTACCGCGCCGTCACGTTGAGCTGTACGACACTATTATGGGCTGTCTCGGCTATACCTCACCGAACGGTGGGATTAACGAAAACAACAACTGGTGTAAACTCCCTGATAACACCACAAAAGCCGCGCAGTAGCTGGTCTGGCGAGAATATCGCCAGTTGAATGGCTTTTTGAAAATAAGGGATTGACGAGGGCGCACCTCAGCAGTAAGATGCGCTCCGCATTCGGCGAGTAGCGCAGCTTGGTAGCGCAACTGGTTTGGGACCAGTGGGTCGGAGGTTCGAATCCTCTCTCGCCGACCACATTCTAAAAAGGGCTAACCGCAAGGTTAGCCCTTTTTGCATTAACGCGTTACCCCACACGAGTCCTCAAAAAACCCCTTAGCCCTGCTTCCCCCTGCCTGCTTGCGGTTTTGTGACATAATCCATTGTATTTTTTTATATATAGTTTGATCTTTTTTCGCGTTGCTTATGGATAACCTCAGCATTTTTCGCTGTGCGTTTTAACGTTCGCGGTATTTAGTGCTCAGATAATCACCATTCTGTAAGAAAATTTACCCATTCTGAATAAAACTTAATCACTGGGTGTTGCGAAATAGGGAGGGGTTTGTGCTGCAACATGGCGAGTAGCATAAATTTCTCTGCTGAAAACTGGCATTCAGAGTTTTTTTAATCTTTGTTTGCGGTTTCTCACACTCCACGTAAATCCCCGCCACCTGTATTGACGTTTTCACATTCTGTTGACAGATTGTAGGGCACGAGGGGCATTTCAGGGAGGATCTGCGCTGCAACTCAAACGCTCTTCTGAAAGGATTCTCTATCCCTTTTAACGCCCTCGGGCATCACCGACCGGACCGGGTAAAAAATAAATAAAGGTCAGGCGGCGTAACACAACAAAGCAAAACATCACATTGGAGCACAATAATGAGTATTTCCTTGAAGAAGTCAGGGATGCTGAAGCTTGGTCTGAGCCTGGTGGCCATGACCGTCGCAGCAAGCGTACAGGCAAAAACCCTGGTTTACTGTTCTGAAGGCTCTCCGGAAGGCTTTAACCCACAGCTCTTTACCTCTGGTACGACTTACGACGCAAGCTCTGTACCGATCTATAACCGTCTGGTTGAATTTAAAACCGGCACCACGGAAGTGATTCCTGGCCTGGCTGAAAAGTGGGATATCAGCGAAGACGGTAAAACCTATACCTTCCACCTGCGTCAGGGCGTGAAGTGGCAGGACAGCAAAGAATTCAAACCTACGCGCGACTTTAACGCCGACGACGTAGTGTTCTCCTTCGACCGTCAAAAAAATGCCCAGAACCCGTACCATAAAGTGTCTGGCGGCAGCTATGAATACTTCGAAGGGATGGGTCTGCCAGACCTGATTGCTGAAGTGAAAAAAGTGGACGATAAAACCGTTCAGTTTGTGCTGACGCGTCCGGAAGCGCCATTCCTCGCTGACCTGGCGATGGACTTCGCCTCTATTCTCTCTAAAGAGTACGCGGACAACATGCTGAAAGCCGGCACGCCGGAAAAAGTGGACCTGAACCCAATCGGTACCGGCCCGTTCCAGCTGCTTCAGTACCAGAAAGATTCCCGTATTCTGTATAAAGCCTTCCCGGGCTACTGGGGCACCAAGCCGCAGATCGACCGTCTGGTCTTCTCCATCACGCCTGACGCATCCGTGCGTTACGCAAAATTGCAGAAAAACGAATGTCAGGTGATGCCGTATCCAAACCCGGCTGACATCGCGCGCATGAAGCAGGACAAAAATATCAACCTGATGGAGCAGGCGGGCCTGAACGTGGGGTATCTCTCCTTCAACACCGAGAAGAAACCGTTCGATGACGTGAAAGTGCGTCAGGCGCTGACCTACGCGGTGAACAAAGAAGCGATCATCAAAGCCGTTTACCAGGGCGCTGGCGTTGCGGCCAAGAACCTGATCCCACCAACCATGTGGGGCTATAACGACGACATTAAGGACTACACCTACGATCCTGAGAAAGCGAAAGCGCTGCTGAAAGAAGCGGGCCAGGATAAAGGTTTCACCGTTGAGCTGTGGGCGATGCCGGTACAGCGTCCTTACAACCCGAACGCACGTCGTATGGCGGAAATGGTTCAGGCTGACTGGGCGAAGATTGGCGTACAGGCCAAAATTGTGACCTACGAGTGGGGCGAGTACCTGAAACGCGCCAAAGCGGGCGAACACCAGGCGGTCATGATGGGCTGGACCGGCGACAACGGGGATCCGGACAACTTCTTCGCGACCCTGTTCAGCTGTGCGGCAGCGAAAGACGGTTCCAACTACTCTCGCTGGTGCTACAAGCCGTTTGAAGACCTGATCCAGCCGGCGCGTGCGACCGATGATCACAACAAACGTATCGAACTGTACAAGCAAGCGCAGGTTGTCATGCACGATCAGGCTCCGGCGCTGATTGTTGCTCACTCCACCGTGTACGAGCCAGTGCGTAAAGAAGTGAAGGGCTACGTGGTCGATCCACTGGGCAAACACCACTTCGAAAACGTGTCTGTTGAATAATAAGTAGGGTGTTCTCCCTCTCCCTGTGGGAGAGGGCAGGGGTGAGGGGCGTGCATGCATCCCCTCACCCTAACCCTCTCCCGAAGGGAGAGGGAATTTACATTTGTGAGCAATACAGACGTCACGCTACTGAGCGTGCGTCATCAGAGAGAATCCGGGTTATGTTGCAGTTCATCCTCCGACGTCTGGGACTGGTTATCCCGACGTTTATCGGTATCACCCTTCTCACTTTTGCCTTCGTCCATATGATCCCGGGTGATCCGGTGATGATTATGGCGGGCGAGCGTGGTATCTCCCCTGAACGTCATGCGCAACTGCTGGCTGAACTCGGCCTTGATAAGCCGATGTGGCAGCAGTACCTCCACTACATCTGGGGCGTATTACACGGCGATTTAGGGATTTCACTGAAAAGCCGTCTTCCGGTGTGGGACGAGTTCGTGCCGCGTTTCCAGGCGACGCTGGAACTCGGCATCTGCGCCATGATCTTCGCGACCGCGGTGGGGATTCCCGTCGGCGTGCTGGCTGCCGTTAAGCGTGGCTCTATTTTCGACCACACCGCCGTTGGCCTGGCACTGACCGGCTACTCCATGCCTATCTTCTGGTGGGGCATGATGCTGATCATGCTGGTCTCGGTGCAGTGGAACCTGACGCCGGTCTCCGGACGTGTCAGCGATATGGTTTTCCTTGACGACACCAACCCGTTAACCGGCTTTATGCTGATTGATACGGCGATCTGGGGCGAAGAGGGCAACTTCATTGATGCGGTTGCGCACATGATCCTGCCTGCAATGGTGCTGGGCACCATCCCACTTGCGGTGATCGTGCGTATGACTCGTTCCTCCATGCTGGAAGTGCTGGGCGAAGATTATATTCGTACTGCCCGCGCTAAAGGTCTGACCCGTATGCGCGTCATCATCATTCATGCCCTGCGTAACGCCATGCTGCCGGTGGTGACCGTTATCGGTTTGCAGGTCGGTACGCTGCTGGCCGGGGCGATCCTGACCGAAACCATCTTCTCCTGGCCAGGCCTTGGACGCTGGTTGATTGATGCGCTGCAACGCCGTGATTATCCGGTTGTGCAGGGCGGTGTATTGCTGGTCGCGACGATGATTATCCTCGTCAACCTGCTGGTCGATTTGCTGTACGGCGTGGTGAACCCGCGTATTCGTCATAAGAAGTAAGGGGCCATCATGTCACAAGTTACTCAAAATAAAGCGGTTACCGCACCGGTGCCAATGACGCCGATGCAGGAATTCTGGCACTACTTCAAGCGCAACAAAGGCGCGGTCGTCGGGCTGGTGTATGTTTCCATCATGATCCTGATTGCGGTGTTTGCGAACTTCCTTGCGCCGTATAACCCCGCGGACCAGTTCCGTGATGCGCTGCTCGCGCCACCGGCCTGGCAGGAAGGTGGTAGCCTGACGCACCTGCTCGGTACCGATGACGTTGGCCGTGATGTGCTGTCTCGTCTGATGTACGGTGCGCGCCTCTCTCTGCTGGTTGGCTGTCTCGTGGTGGTGTTGTCGCTGATCATGGGCGTTGTGCTTGGTCTGGTGGCGGGCTACTTCGGCGGCATCGTTGATAACGTCATCATGCGTATCGTCGATATCATGCTGGCATTGCCAAGCCTTCTGCTGGCCCTGGTGCTGGTCGCGGTCTTTGGTCCTTCGATAGGCAATGCCGCGCTCGCGCTAACGTTCGTTGCGCTTCCTCACTATGTCCGATTAACCCGTGCGGCCGTGCTGGTCGAGGTGAACCGCGATTATGTGACAGCATCTCGAGTGGCGGGTGCGGGGGCGATGCGCCAGATGTTCGTCAATATTCTTCCTAACTGCCTTGCACCGCTGATTGTTCAGGCGTCGCTCGGTTTTTCTAACGCCATTCTCGATATGGCCGCTCTTGGCTTCCTTGGCATGGGTGCGCAGCCGCCAACACCGGAATGGGGCACCATGCTCTCCGACGTGTTGCAGTTCGCGCAAAGCGCCTGGTGGGTCGTCACCTTCCCGGGTCTGGCGATTCTGCTGACGGTGCTGGCATTTAACCTGATGGGTGATGGTCTGCGTGATGCACTTGATCCCAAACTGAAGCAGTAAGAGGCACGAGATGGCGTTATTAAATGTAGATAAATTATCGGTGCACTTCGGCGATGAAGGCACACCGTTTCGTGCTGTGGACCGCATCAGCTATAGCGTAAATCAGGGCGAAGTGGTTGGTATCGTTGGGGAGTCCGGTTCCGGTAAGTCAGTGAGTTCACTGGCAATCATGGGGCTGATTGATTATCCCGGCCGCGTAATGGCGGAAAGCCTGGAGTTCAATGGTCAGGATCTGCAGCGCATTTCCGAAAAACAGCGCCGCCAACTGGTGGGAGCGGAAGTGGCGATGATCTTCCAGGACCCGATGACAAGTCTGAACCCGTGTTACACCGTGGGTTTCCAGATTATGGAAGCCATTAAGGTGCACCAGGGCGGTAACAAGCAAACCCGTCGCCAGCGCGCTATTGACCTGCTGACGCAGGTGGGTATACCCGATCCGGCATCGCGTCTGGACGTTTATCCGCACCAGTTGTCCGGTGGGATGAGTCAGCGTGTAATGATCGCGATGGCCATTGCCTGTCGACCAAAACTGCTGATTGCCGATGAACCGACAACCGCGCTGGACGTGACCATTCAGGCGCAAATTATTGAGCTACTGCTGGAGTTGCAGCAGAAAGAGAATATGGCGCTGGTGCTGATTACGCACGATCTGGCGCTGGTGGCTGAAGCGGCACACAAAATCATTGTGATGTATGCAGGCCAGGTGGTGGAGACCGGGAGTTCACACGATATCTTCCGGGCCCCGCGTCATCCCTATACGCAGGCGCTGCTGCGCGCGCTGCCGGAGTTCGCGCAGGATAAAGCGCGTCTGGCCTCGCTGCCGGGGGTGGTACCGGGTAAATATGACCGTCCTCAGGGCTGTCTGCTTAACCCGCGCTGCCCGTATGCGACGGATAAATGCCGCGTCGACGAGCCGGAGCTGAACCTGTTAGCTGACGGACGTCAGTCGAAATGCCACTACCCACTCGATGATGCCGGGAGGCCAACACTATGAGTACGCAACAAATGCTGTTGCAGGCCATCGACCTGAAAAAACATTACCCGGTGAAGAAGGGCCTCTTTGCTCCTGAGCGCCTGGTAAAAGCGCTGGATGGTGTCTCCTTTACTCTCGAACGCGGAAAAACGCTGGCGGTGGTAGGGGAATCTGGCTGTGGGAAGTCCACGCTGGGCCGTCTGTTAACGATGATTGAAGTTCCGACTGGCGGCGAGCTTTACTATCAGGGCCAGGATCTGCTCAAGCACGATCCGCAGGCGCAGAAACTGCGACGTCAGAAAATCCAGATTGTGTTCCAGAATCCGTATGGTTCGCTGAACCCGCGAAAAAAAGTGGGGCAGATTCTGGAAGAGCCGCTGCTGATCAACAGCAACCTGAGCAAAGAGCAGCGTCGTGAAAAAGCGCTGGCGATGATGGCGAAGGTGGGCCTGAAAACCGAGCATTACGATCGCTATCCGCATATGTTCTCTGGCGGTCAACGTCAGCGTATCGCCATCGCCCGTGGTCTGATGCTCGACCCGGACGTGGTGATTGCCGATGAACCGGTTTCGGCGCTCGACGTATCCGTGCGTGCGCAGGTGCTGAATCTGATGATGGATTTACAGCAGGATCTTGGGCTGTCGTACGTTTTCATCTCCCATGACCTGTCTGTGGTTGAGCACATTGCCGATGAGGTGATGGTGATGTATCTGGGACGCTGCGTAGAGAAGGGGACGAAAGATCAGATCTTTAATAACCCGCGTCATCCATATACTCAGGCACTACTGTCTGCGACGCCGCGACTGAACCCGGATGACCGTCGTGAGCGCATTAAGCTGACCGGCGAGTTACCAAGCCCGCTTAACCCGCCGCCGGGATGTGCGTTCAACGCCCGCTGCCGTCGGCGCTTCGGTCCGTGTACGCAGTTGCAGCCACAACTGAAAGATTATGGTGGACAGCTGGTGGCCTGCTTCGCGGTCGATCAGGATGAAAACGGCGAAAAGCCGCATGCATAAAGGAAAAAACCGGCGATTAGCCGGTTTTTTTTACGTCTGAGATCTACTTCCGTAAACGAATCTGGTCAACGGCGTGTTTCTCACTCTTGGTGAGGATCAGGCTTGCACGTTCGCGCGTCGGCAGGATGTTCTCTTTGAGGTTGACGTAGTTGATCTCATTCCACAGCCCGGTCGCCACGTTGATAGCCTCTTCTTCAGAGAGCTGAGCGTAGTTGTGGAAGTAAGAATCCGGGTCGGTGAACGCCCCTTCACGGAACTTCAGGAAGCGGTTGATATACCAGCGTTGCAACAGATCTTCAGGCGCATCCACATAAATTGAGAAATCGACGAAGTCAGAGACAAACACGTGATGCGGATCGTGAGGGTAATCCATCCCGCTTTGCAGTACGTTTAAGCCCTCCAGAATCAGGATGTCGGGCTGCACCACCGTTTTGTCACCATCCGGGATGCGGTCGTAGATCAGATGCGAGTAGACCGGTGCGGTAACGTTCGGCACGCCCGATTTTAAATCAGAGACAAACTTTACCAGGCGGTGCATATCATAAGAGAGCGGGAAGCCCTTCTTCTTCATCAGGCCGCGTTCTTTCAACACCTCATTGGGATGCAGGAAGCCGTCGGTGGTGATCAGCTCCACGCTGCGGTGTTCCGGCCAGCGGCTAAGCAGCGCCTGTAGCACGCGCGCGGTGGTACTTTTACCCACTGCCACGCTGCCCGCAATACTGATGATATAAGGAATACGTTGACCGTTCGTGCCGAGGAACTGTTCCAGTACGGCCTGACGACGCAAGTTGGAGCTGATGTAAAAGTTAAGCAAGCGAGAGAGGGGGAGATAGATTTCTGCCACCTCTTCCAGGGAGAGATCTTCGTTTATCCCTTTTAGCCGTGCGATTTCACCTTCCGTCAGTGTCATAGGGACGGAGTCACGCAGGGCTGCCCACTGGCTACGGTTAAACTGAAGATAGGGCGTCATTAACGTTTGCTCTTTTTTGCTCATAAGCATGCTTCTGTGAACCATCACGAAACGGCGGGTGCGGGCTCATCACATAGTTAATTTTGGACAATGGGCAGGAGGTTAACACCAGATGAGAGGAATAATAAGAAAAAATATGGGAAAGCGATGCTTAACCGGGCAGGCATCACCCGGGGCTATAGCGTGCCGAAATCAGGCGTTCATGTTGGATTTTTAATCGCGAGCGGATGAATTTACAGCGGTTAGCCCTGGTTTCGAATAAAATGTGAGCGAAAGAACGTTTTATGCAATTTTTTAGTTGCATGACTGCGCAGGTCTCCATAGAATGCGCGCTACTTGATGCCGACTTAGCTCAGTAGGTAGAGCAACTGACTTGTAATCAGTAGGTCACCAGTTCGATTCCGGTAGTCGGCACCATCAAGTCCGGTGGGGTTCCCGAGCGGCCAAAGGGAGCAGACTGTAAATCTGCCGTCACAGACTTCGAAGGTTCGAATCCTTCCCCCACCACCACTTTCTGGCAGCGTCAACGCCGCCGGAGCTGGTTGGAAAAATTGACCAGCTCGAACAGAAAAGAGAGAAATCTCTTTTTTTGTTACAGAAAGAACTGGGTAGCCGAGTTTCAGGATGCGGGCATCGTATAATGGCTATTACCTCAGCCTTCCAAGCTGATGATGCGGGTTCGATTCCCGCTGCCCGCTCCAATACGTGCTGATATGGCTCAGTTGGTAGAGCGCACCCTTGGTAAGGGTGAGGTCCCCAGTTCGACTCTGGGTATCAGCACCACTTCACTTCTCCCTCCCTTTCTCTCTGTTTCAATGTAAATGTATTCAACAGTTCAGGCATTTTCGCCTGGTTGATGTGGTGATATCACCGATTTATCCGTGTCTTAGAGGGACAATCGATGTCTAAAGAAAAGTTTGAACGTACAAAACCGCACGTTAACGTCGGTACTATCGGCCACGTTGACCATGGTAAAACAACGCTGACCGCTGCAATCACTACCGTACTGGCTAAAACCTACGGCGGTGCTGCTCGTGCTTTCGATCAGATCGATAACGCACCAGAAGAAAAAGCTCGTGGTATCACCATCAACACCTCTCACGTTGAGTATGACACCCCGACTCGCCACTACGCACACGTAGACTGCCCAGGCCACGCCGACTATGTTAAAAACATGATCACCGGTGCTGCGCAGATGGACGGCGCGATCCTGGTTGTTGCTGCGACTGACGGCCCTATGCCTCAGACTCGTGAGCACATCCTGCTGGGTCGTCAGGTAGGCGTTCCTTTCATCATCGTGTTCCTGAACAAATGCGACATGGTTGATGACGAAGAGCTGCTGGAACTGGTAGAGATGGAAGTTCGTGAACTGCTGTCTCAGTACGATTTCCCAGGCGACGACACTCCAATCGTTCGTGGTTCCGCGCTGAAAGCGCTGGAAGGCGACGCAGAGTGGGAAGCGAAAATCATCGAACTGGCTGGCTTCCTGGATTCTTACATCCCAGAACCAGAGCGTGCGATTGACAAGCCATTCCTGCTGCCAATCGAAGACGTATTCTCCATCTCCGGTCGTGGTACCGTTGTTACCGGTCGTGTAGAGCGCGGTATCATCAAAGTTGGTGAAGAAGTTGAAATCGTTGGTATCAAAGAGACTGCGAAGTCTACCTGTACTGGCGTTGAAATGTTCCGCAAACTGCTGGACGAAGGCCGTGCTGGTGAGAACGTTGGTGTTCTGCTGCGTGGTATCAAGCGTGAAGAAATCGAACGTGGTCAGGTTCTGGCGAAGCCAGGCTCAATCAAGCCACACACCAAGTTCGAATCTGAAGTGTACATTCTGTCCAAAGACGAAGGCGGCCGTCATACTCCGTTCTTCAAAGGCTACCGTCCACAGTTCTACTTCCGTACAACTGACGTGACCGGTACCATCGAACTGCCAGAAGGCGTAGAGATGGTAATGCCAGGCGACAACATCAAGATGGTTGTGACTCTGATCCACCCAATCGCGATGGACGACGGTCTGCGTTTCGCAATCCGTGAAGGTGGCCGTACCGTTGGCGCGGGCGTTGTTGCTAAAGTTCTCGGCTAATCGCTGATAACATTTGACGCAATGCGCAATAAAAGGGCATCATTTGATGCCCTTTTTGCACGCTTTCACATCAGAACCTGGCTCATCAGTGATTAATTTTGTCATAATCATTGCTGAGACAGGCTCTGCGGAGAGCGTATAATACGAAAAGCGAATAGCATTTCGATTGGTTTGCCTCGCACTCGCGGGGTGAAAATGTTTGTAGAATACTTCTGACAGGTTGGTTTATGAGTGCGAATACCGAAGCTCAAGGGAGCGGGCGCGGCCTGGAAGCGATGAAATGGGTAGTTGTAGCCGTGCTGCTGATTGTGGCGATTGTCGGCAACTATCTTTATCGTGACATGATGCTGCCGCTACGCGCGCTTGCAGTGGTAATTCTGATTGCTGCGGCGGGTGGTGTCGCGCTGTTGACGACGAAAGGCAAAGCGACCGTTGCGTTTGCCCGCGAAGCGCGTACCGAAGTCCGCAAGGTCATTTGGCCGACTCGCCAGGAAACATTGCACACCACGCTGATTGTAGCGGCGGTAACCGCTGTAATGTCACTGATCCTGTGGGGACTGGATGGTATTCTGGTTCGCCTGGTATCCTTTATCACTGGCCTGAGGTTCTGAGATGTCTGAAGCCCCTAAAAAGCGCTGGTACGTCGTTCAGGCGTTTTCCGGTTTTGAAGGCCGCGTAGCTACGTCGCTGCGTGAGCATATCAAATTACACAATATGGAAGAGTTATTTGGCGAAGTTATGGTTCCGACCGAAGAAGTGGTTGAGATCCGTGGTGGCCAACGTCGCAAAAGCGAGCGTAAATTCTTCCCGGGTTACGTGCTGGTTCAGATGGTGATGAACGACGCGAGCTGGCACCTGGTGCGCAGCGTACCACGCGTGATGGGCTTTATCGGCGGCACATCTGACCGTCCGGCGCCAATCAGCGACAAAGAAGTTGATGCGATTATGAACCGCCTCCAGCAGGTGGGTGATAAACCGCGTCCGAAAACGCTGTTTGAACCGGGTGAGATGGTTCGTGTTAACGACGGTCCGTTTGCTGACTTTAATGGCGTCGTCGAAGAAGTGGACTACGAGAAGTCCCGCCTGAAAGTTTCCGTTTCTATCTTTGGTCGTGCGACCCCGGTAGAGCTGGACTTTGCTCAGGTAGAAAAAGCCTAAGCAGCGATCAAAAAAGCGACGATTTAATCGTTGCACAGGGCGCGAGATTGGAATACAATTTCGCGCCTTTTGTTTTTATGGGTTCCGACCCGTAAAACGAATTTTATTCACGGGGAGCCTCTCCGAGGCGTTATTACCCAATCAGAGGATTTTAGAATGGCTAAGAAAGTACAAGCCTACGTCAAGCTGCAGGTTGCAGCAGGTATGGCGAACCCAAGTCCACCAGTTGGTCCAGCTCTGGGTCAGCAGGGTGTGAACATCATGGAATTCTGTAAAGCGTTCAACGCCAAAACTGAATCCATGGAAAAAGGTCTGCCAATCCCAGTTGTAATCACTGTTTACGCTGACCGTTCTTTCACTTTCGTTACCAAAACCCCTCCAGCAGCAGTTCTGCTGAAGAAAGCAGCGGGCATCAAGTCTGGTTCCGGTAAGCCGAACAAAGACAAAGTGGGTAAAATTTCCCGCGCTCAGCTGCAGGAAATCGCGCAGACCAAAGCTGCCGACATGACTGGTTCCGACATTGAAGCGATGACTCGCTCCATTGAAGGTACTGCACGTTCCATGGGCCTGGTAGTGGAGGACTAAGAAATGGCTAAACTGACCAAGCGCATGTCCGTGATCCGTGACAAAGTTGATGCGACCAAACAGTACGACATCAACGAAGCTATCGCTCTGCTGAAAGAACTGGCAACTGCTAAGTTCGTTGAAAGCGTTGACGTTGCCGTTAACCTGGGCATCGACGCTCGTAAATCCGATCAGAACGTTCGTGGCGCAACTGTACTGCCACACGGTACTGGCCGTTCCGTACGCGTAGCTGTATTTGCTCAGGGTGCAAACGCTGAAGCGGCTAAAGCTGCCGGCGCTGAACTGGTAGGTATGGAAGATCTGGCTGATCAGATCAAGAAAGGCGAAATGAACTTTGACGTTGTTATTGCTTCTCCAGATGCAATGCGCGTTGTTGGCCAGCTGGGCCAGGTTCTGGGTCCACGCGGCCTGATGCCAAACCCGAAAGTGGGTACTGTAACTCCTAACGTTGCTGAAGCGGTTAAGAACGCTAAAGCAGGTCAGGTTCGTTACCGTAACGACAAAAACGGCATCATCCACACCACCATCGGTAAAGTGGACTTTGACGCTGACAAACTGAAAGAAAACCTGGAAGCTCTGCTGGTTGCGCTGAAAAAAGCTAAACCAACTCAGGCGAAAGGCGTGTACATCAAGAAAGTTAGCATCTCCACCACCATGGGTGCAGGTGTTGCAGTTGACCAGGCTGGCCTGAGCGCTGCTGCAAACTAATGCCTTTACGTGGGCGGTGATTTTGTCTACAATCTTACCCCCACGTTTGCTAACAAAAGTTAGCGGCTAAAAGAATTGTTCGTTGGAGCCTGGCCTATCCAGGCCTCCGTCGAAGACCGCAGGTGTTTCGCAAGAAACTTAATCCCCTGCGTAGACGGTGACAGAACGCTAAGATTATTTTAAATACTCTGGCTTGTTTCTGCTCACCGTATTAAGACGCTCTTCCCGTTGGGTCGAGTGAAGTGAGTTCCGGAACATGAGTTCCGGCAAACATCCAGGAGCAAAGCTAATGGCTTTAAATCTTCAAGACAAACAAGCGATTGTTGCTGAAGTCAGCGAAGTAGCCAAAGGCGCGCTGTCTGCAGTAGTTGCGGATTCCCGTGGCGTTACTGTAGACAAAATGACTGAACTGCGTAAAGCAGGTCGTGAAGCTGGCGTATACATGCGTGTTGTTCGTAACACCCTGCTGCGTCGCGTAGTTGAAGGTACTCAGTTCGAGTGCCTGAAAGACACGTTTGTTGGTCCGACCCTGATTGCATACTCTATGGAACACCCGGGCGCTGCTGCTCGTCTGTTCAAAGAGTTCGCGAAAGCGAATGCAAAATTTGAGGTCAAAGCTGCAGCCTTTGAAGGTGAGTTGATCCCGGCATCGCAAATCGATCGCCTGGCCACCCTGCCGACCTACGAAGAAGCAATTGCACGCCTGATGGCAACCATGAAAGAAGCTGCGGCTGGCAAACTGGTTCGCACTCTGGCTGCTGTACGCGATGCGAAAGAAGCTGCTTAATCGCAGTTATCTTTATAAAGCATTTGCTTACGTATAAACTTATTCTGATTTTCAGGAACAATTTAAATGTCTATCACTAAAGATCAAATCATTGAAGCAGTAGCAGCTATGTCCGTAATGGACGTTGTAGAGCTGGTTTCTGCAATGGAAGAAAAATTCGGTGTTTCTGCTGCTGCTGCTGTAGCTGTAGCTGCGGGCCCGGCTGAAGCTGCTGAAGAAAAAACTGAATTCGACGTAATTCTGAAAGCTGCTGGCGCGAACAAAGTTGCTGTAATCAAAGCAGTACGTGGCGCAACTGGCCTGGGTCTGAAAGAAGCTAAAGACCTGGTAGAATCTGCTCCAGCTGCGCTGAAAGAAGGCGTGAGCAAAGACGACGCAGAAGCACTGAAAAAATCTCTGGAAGAAGCTGGCGCTGAAGTTGAAGTTAAATAAGCCAACTTTTCTGGTTGCAGCCTAAGTAATTAGGCTGATGGCTGGTGACTTTTTAGTCACCAGCCTTTTTGCGCTGTAAGGCATCAGCAGCATTTCACACTGTTTGACTGCTGGTTGTCCTGACAATGCTTGTTTCTATCGACGACTTAATATACTGCGACAGGGTGCTCGCTCTGTGTAAATCGCAATGAAATGGTTTAAGCGTGATAGCAACAGGTATTGCGGAAAGTATTCAATTTTCCGGTCCACAAAATGGTGTTGCACAAACTGTCCCTTCGTCGGACAGATGGGTCGACTTGTCAGCGAGCTGAGGAACCCTATGGTTTACTCCTATACCGAGAAAAAACGTATTCGTAAGGATTTTGGTAAACGTCCACAAGTTCTGGACATTCCATATCTCCTTTCTATCCAGCTTGACTCGTTCCAGAAGTTTATCGAGCAAGATCCTGAAGGGCAGTACGGCCTGGAAGCAGCCTTCCGTTCCGTGTTCCCGATTCAGAGCTACAGCGGTAATTCCGAGCTGCAGTACGTCAGCTACCGCCTTGGCGAACCGGTGTTTGACGTTCAGGAATGTCAGATCCGTGGCGTGACCTATTCCGCACCGCTGCGCGTAAAACTGCGTCTGGTGATCTACGAGCGCGAAGCGCCGGAAGGCACCGTAAAAGACATTAAAGAACAAGAAGTCTACATGGGTGAAATTCCACTCATGACGGACAACGGTACTTTCGTTATCAACGGTACTGAGCGTGTTATCGTTTCCCAGCTGCACCGTAGCCCGGGCGTCTTCTTCGACAGCGATAAAGGTAAAACGCACTCTTCCGGTAAAGTACTGTATAACGCACGCATCATTCCTTACCGTGGTTCATGGCTGGACTTCGAATTCGATCCAAAAGACAACCTGTTTGTCCGTATCGACCGTCGTCGTAAGCTGCCTGCAACCATCATTCTGCGTGCACTGAGCTATACCACTGAGCAGATCCTGGACCTGTTCTTTGAGAAAGTGATCTTTGAAATCCGCGACAACAAGTTGCAGATGGAGTTGGTGCCGGAACGTCTGCGTGGTGAGACCGCGTCGTTCGACATCGAAGCCGACGGCAAAGTGTATGTGGAAAAAGGTCGCCGTATCACCGCGCGCCACATCCGCCAGCTGGAAAAAGATGATATCAAACACATCGAAGTTCCGGTTGAATACATTGCAGGAAAAGTAGCCGCGAAAGATTACGTTGATGAATCAACTGGCGAGCTGATCTGCCCGGCGAACATGGAGCTGAGCCTGGATCTGCTGGCTAAGCTGAGCCAGTCTGGCCACAAACGTATCGAAACGCTGTTCACCAACGATCTGGACCACGGTCCGTACATCTCTGAGACTGTACGCGTCGACCCAACCAACGATCGTCTGAGCGCGCTGGTTGAAATCTACCGCATGATGCGTCCTGGTGAGCCACCAACTCGCGAAGCGGCTGAAAGCCTGTTCGAGAACCTGTTCTTCTCCGAAGACCGCTACGATCTGTCCGCGGTAGGTCGTATGAAGTTCAACCGTTCTCTGCTGCGCGACGAAATCGAAGGTTCCGGTATCCTGAGCAAAGACGACATCATTGAAGTGATGAAGAAGCTCATCGATATCCGTAACGGTAAAGGCGAAGTGGACGATATCGACCACCTCGGCAACCGTCGTATCCGTTCCGTAGGCGAAATGGCGGAAAACCAGTTCCGCGTGGGCCTGGTTCGTGTAGAGCGTGCGGTGAAAGAGCGTCTGTCTCTGGGCGATCTGGATACCCTGATGCCTCAGGATATGATCAACGCCAAGCCGATTTCTGCGGCAGTGAAAGAGTTCTTCGGTTCCAGCCAGCTGTCTCAGTTCATGGACCAGAACAACCCGCTGTCTGAGATCACGCACAAACGCCGTATCTCTGCACTCGGCCCAGGCGGTCTGACCCGTGAACGTGCAGGCTTTGAAGTTCGAGACGTACACCCGACTCACTACGGTCGCGTATGTCCAATCGAAACGCCTGAAGGTCCAAACATCGGTCTGATCAACTCCCTGTCCGTGTACGCACAGACAAACGAATACGGTTTCCTTGAGACCCCGTATCGTAAAGTGACCGACGGTGTGGTTACCGACGAAATTCATTACCTGTCTGCTATCGAAGAAGGCAACTACGTTATCGCTCAGGCGAACTCCAACCTGGATGACGAAGGCCACTTTGTAGAAGATCTGGTTACCTGCCGTAGCAAAGGCGAATCCAGCCTGTTCAGCCGCGACCAGGTTGACTACATGGACGTATCCACCCAACAGGTGGTATCCGTCGGTGCGTCCCTGATCCCGTTCCTGGAACACGATGACGCCAACCGTGCATTGATGGGTGCGAACATGCAACGTCAGGCCGTTCCAACTCTGCGTGCTGATAAGCCGCTGGTTGGTACCGGTATGGAACGTGCTGTTGCCGTTGACTCCGGTGTTACAGCAGTTGCTAAGCGTGGCGGTACCGTTCAGTACGTTGACGCATCCCGTATCGTTATCAAAGTTAACGAAGACGAGATGTATCCGGGCGAAGCGGGTATCGACATCTACAACCTGACCAAATACACCCGTTCTAACCAGAACACCTGTATCAACCAGATGCCTTGCGTATCTCTGGGTGAGCCAGTTGAGCGCGGCGACGTGCTGGCAGACGGTCCGTCCACCGACCTCGGTGAACTGGCGCTCGGTCAGAACATGCGCGTAGCGTTCATGCCGTGGAACGGTTACAACTTCGAAGACTCCATCCTCGTCTCCGAGCGTGTGGTTCAGGAAGATCGTTTCACCACCATCCACATTCAGGAACTGGCCTGTGTGTCCCGTGACACCAAGCTGGGGCCAGAAGAGATCACTGCCGACATCCCTAACGTGGGTGAAGCTGCGCTCTCCAAACTGGATGAATCCGGTATTGTTTACATCGGTGCGGAAGTGACCGGCGGCGACATTCTGGTTGGTAAGGTTACACCGAAAGGCGAAACCCAGCTGACGCCAGAAGAGAAACTGCTGCGTGCTATCTTCGGTGAGAAAGCGTCTGACGTTAAAGACTCTTCTCTGCGCGTACCAAACGGTGTTTCCGGTACGGTTATCGACGTTCAGGTCTTCACTCGTGACGGCGTTGAGAAAGATAAGCGTGCGCTGGAAATCGAAGAGATGCAGCTCAAACAGGCTAAGAAAGACCTGTCTGAAGAACTGCAGATCCTCGAAGCAGGTCTGTTCAGCCGTATCTATGCGGTGCTGGTTGCCGGTGGCGTTGAAGCTGAGAAGCTCGACAAACTGCCACGCGATCGCTGGCTGGAGCTGGGCCTGACCGACGAAGAGAAACAGAATCAGCTGGAACAGCTGGCTGAGCAGTATGACGAACTGAAACACGAGTTCGAGAAGAAACTCGAAGCGAAACGCCGCAAAATCACTCAGGGCGACGATCTGGCACCAGGCGTGCTGAAGATTGTTAAGGTGTATTTGGCTGTTAAACGTCAGATCCAGCCTGGTGACAAGATGGCAGGTCGTCACGGTAACAAGGGTGTTATCTCTAAGATCAACCCGATCGAAGATATGCCGCACGATGCTAACGGTACGCCGGTAGATATCGTACTGAACCCACTGGGTGTACCGTCTCGTATGAACATCGGTCAGATCCTGGAAACCCACCTGGGTATGGCTGCGAAAGGTATCGGCGACAAGATTAACGCCATGCTGAAGCAGCAGGAAGAAGTCGCGAAACTGCGCGAGTTCATCCAGCGTGCCTACGATCTGGGTACCGACGTGCGTCAGAAAGTCGACCTGAACACCTTCAGCGATGATGAAGTTCTGCGTCTGGCGGAAAACCTGCGTAAGGGTATGCCAATTGCAACGCCGGTATTCGACGGTGCAAAAGAAGCTGAAATTAAAGAGCTGCTGCAACTGGGTGGTCTGCCAACGTCTGGTCAGATTACGCTGTTTGACGGCCGTACCGGTGAACAGTTCGAGCGTCCGGTAACCGTAGGTTACATGTACATGCTGAAACTGAACCACCTGGTCGACGACAAGATGCACGCTCGTTCTACCGGTTCTTACAGCCTGGTTACTCAGCAGCCGCTGGGTGGTAAGGCTCAGTTCGGTGGTCAGCGCTTCGGGGAGATGGAAGTGTGGGCGCTGGAAGCATACGGCGCAGCATACACCCTGCAGGAAATGCTCACCGTTAAGTCTGATGACGTGAATGGTCGTACTAAGATGTATAAGAACATCGTAGACGGCAACCATCAGATGGAACCGGGCATGCCAGAATCCTTCAACGTACTGTTGAAAGAGATTCGTTCGCTGGGTATCAACATCGAACTGGAAGACGAGTAATTCTCGCTCAAACAGGTCACTGGTGTCGGGTTAACCCCCGATACCAGATTGTGCTAACTCCGACGGGAGCAAATCCGTGAAAGATTTATTAAAGTTTCTGAAAGCGCAGACTAAAACCGAAGAGTTTGATGCGATCAAAATTGCTCTGGCTTCGCCAGACATGATCCGTTCATGGTCTTTTGGTGAAGTTAAAAAGCCGGAAACCATCAACTACCGTACGTTCAAACCTGAGCGTGACGGCCTTTTCTGTGCGCGTATTTTCGGGCCAGTAAAAGACTACGAGTGCCTGTGCGGTAAGTACAAGCGCCTGAAACACCGTGGTGTGATCTGTGAGAAGTGCGGCGTTGAAGTGACCCAGACCAAAGTACGCCGTGAGCGTATGGGCCACATTGAGCTGGCGTCTCCAACTGCTCACATCTGGTTCCTGAAATCTCTGCCGTCCCGTATCGGCCTGCTGCTGGATATGCCGCTGCGCGATATCGAACGTGTTCTGTACTTCGAATCTTATGTGGTTATCGAAGGCGGGATGACGAATCTGGAACGTAACCAGATTCTGACCGAAGAACAGTATCTGGACGCGCTGGAAGAGTTTGGTGACGAATTCGACGCGAAGATGGGTGCGGAAGCTATCCAGGCCCTGCTGAAGAGCATGGATCTGGAGCAAGAGTGTGAAACTCTGCGCGAAGAGCTGAACGAAACCAACTCCGAAACCAAGCGTAAAAAGCTGACCAAGCGTATCAAACTGCTGGAAGCGTTCGTTCAGTCTGGTAACAAACCAGAGTGGATGATCCTGACCGTTCTGCCGGTTCTGCCGCCAGATCTGCGTCCGCTGGTTCCGCTGGATGGTGGTCGTTTCGCAACGTCGGATCTGAACGATCTGTACCGTCGCGTGATCAACCGTAACAACCGTCTGAAACGTCTGCTGGATCTGGCTGCGCCGGACATCATCGTACGCAACGAAAAACGTATGCTGCAGGAAGCGGTAGATGCCCTGCTGGATAACGGTCGTCGCGGTCGTGCGATCACCGGTTCTAACAAACGTCCTCTGAAATCTTTGGCCGACATGATCAAAGGTAAGCAGGGTCGTTTCCGTCAGAACCTGCTCGGTAAGCGTGTTGACTACTCCGGTCGTTCTGTAATCACCGTAGGTCCATACCTGCGTCTGCATCAGTGCGGTCTGCCGAAGAAAATGGCTCTGGAGCTGTTCAAACCGTTCATCTACGGCAAGCTGGAACTGCGTGGCCTGGCCACCACCATCAAAGCCGCTAAGAAAATGGTTGAGCGTGAAGAAGCTGTCGTTTGGGATATCCTGGACGAAGTGATCCGCGAACACCCGGTACTGCTGAACCGTGCACCAACTCTGCACCGTTTGGGTATCCAGGCATTTGAGCCAGTCCTGATCGAAGGTAAAGCGATCCAGCTGCACCCGCTGGTTTGTGCGGCCTATAACGCCGACTTCGATGGTGACCAGATGGCTGTTCACGTACCGCTGACGCTGGAAGCCCAGCTCGAAGCGCGTGCGCTGATGATGTCTACCAACAACATCCTGTCTCCAGCGAACGGTGAACCTATCATCGTTCCTTCTCAGGACGTTGTATTGGGTCTGTACTATATGACCCGTGACTGTGTTAACGCCAAAGGCGAAGGCATGGTGCTGACTGGCCCGAAAGAAGCTGAGCGTATTTATCGCGCTGGCCTGGCCTCTCTGCATGCGCGCGTTAAAGTGCGTATCACCGAATACGAAAAAGATGAAAACGGCGAATTCGTGGCGAAAACCAGCCTGAAAGACACGACCGTTGGCCGTGCGATTCTGTGGATGATCGTACCGAAAGGTCTGCCTTTCTCCATCGTCAACCAGGCGCTGGGCAAGAAAGCGATCTCCAAAATGCTGAACACCTGTTACCGCATTCTGGGCCTGAAGCCGACCGTTATCTTCGCTGACCAGACAATGTATACCGGCTTTGCTTATGCAGCGCGTTCAGGTGCATCTGTTGGTATCGATGACATGGTCATCCCAGAGAAGAAACACGAGATCATCTCTGAAGCGGAAGCTGAAGTTGCTGAGATCCAGGAGCAGTTCCAGTCTGGTCTGGTAACCGCAGGCGAACGTTACAACAAAGTTATCGATATCTGGGCTGCGGCGAACGATCGTGTATCCAAAGCGATGATGGATAACCTGCAAACCGAAACCGTGATTAACCGTGACGGCGTAGAAGAGCAGCAGGTCTCCTTCAACAGCATCTACATGATGGCCGACTCCGGTGCGCGTGGTTCTGCGGCACAGATTCGTCAGCTGGCAGGTATGCGTGGTCTGATGGCGAAGCCAGATGGCTCCATCATCGAAACGCCAATCACCGCGAACTTCCGTGAAGGTCTGAACGTACTCCAGTACTTCATCTCCACGCACGGTGCGCGTAAAGGTCTGGCGGATACCGCACTGAAAACGGCGAACTCCGGTTATCTGACGCGTCGTCTGGTTGACGTTGCGCAGGATCTGGTCGTCACCGAAGACGATTGTGGCACCCTCGAAGGTATCACCATGACCCCGGTTATCGAGGGTGGTGATGTTAAAGAGCCGCTGCGCGATCGCGTACTGGGTCGTGTGACCGCGGAAGACATCCTGAAGCCGGGCACCGCAGACATTCTGGTTCCACGCAACACTCTGCTGCACGAACAGTGGTGTGACCTGCTGGAAGCGAACTCTGTTGACTCTGTGAAAGTGCGTTCCGTTGTATCCTGTGACACCGACTTTGGTGTGTGTGCGCACTGCTACGGTCGTGACCTGGCGCGTGGCCACATCATCAACAAAGGTGAGGCTATCGGCGTTATCGCAGCACAGTCCATCGGTGAGCCGGGTACACAGCTGACGATGCGTACGTTCCACATCGGTGGTGCGGCATCTCGTGCGGCTGCTGAATCCAGCATCCAGGTGAAAAACAAAGGTAGCATCAAGCTCAGCAACGCGAAGTCTGTTGTTAACTCCGCAGGCAAGCTGGTTGTGACTTCTCGTAACACCGAGCTGAAGCTGATCGACGAATTCGGTCGTACCAAAGAGAGCTATAAAGTGCCTTACGGTGCGGTTATGGCGAAAGGTGATGGCGAGCAGGTTGCCGGCGGCGAAACCGTAGCAAACTGGGATCCACACACCATGCCGGTTATCACCGAAGTAAGTGGTTTCATCCGCTTCACTGACATGATCGACGGCCAGACCATTACTCGTCAGACCGACGAGCTGACCGGTCTGTCTTCTCTGGTGGTTCTGGATTCTGCTGAACGTACTACCGGTGGTAAAGATCTGCGTCCTGCACTGAAAATCGTTGATGCTCAGGGTAACGACGTTCTGATACCTGGCACCGATATGCCTGCGCAGTACTTCCTGCCGGGTAAAGCGATTGTACAGCTGGAAGATGGCGTACAGATCAGCTCTGGTGACACCCTGGCGCGTATTCCTCAGGAATCCGGCGGTACCAAGGACATCACCGGTGGTCTGCCACGCGTTGCGGACCTGTTCGAAGCACGTCGTCCGAAAGAGCCTGCTATCCTGGCTGAAATCAGCGGTATCATCTCCTTCGGTAAAGAGACCAAAGGTAAGCGCCGTCTGGTTATCACGCCAGTAGATGGCAGCGAGCCGTACGAAGAGATGATTCCTAAGTGGCGTCAGCTCAACGTGTTCGAAGGTGAACGCGTGGAACGTGGTGACGTGGTCTCCGATGGTCCAGAAGCGCCGCACGACATCCTGCGTCTGCGTGGTGTGCATGCTGTTACTCGTTACATTGTTAACGAAGTACAGGACGTATACCGTCTGCAGGGCGTTAAGATTAACGATAAGCACATCGAAGTTATCGTTCGTCAGATGCTGCGTAAAGCAACCATCGAAAACGCGGGCAGCTCCGACTTCCTGGAAGGCGAGCAGGTTGAATACTCACGCGTTAAGATCGCTAACCGCGATCTGGAAGCGAACGGCAAAATCGGTGCGACCTTTGCACGCGATCTGCTGGGTATCACCAAAGCGTCTCTGGCAACCGAGTCCTTCATCTCTGCTGCATCGTTCCAGGAAACCACTCGTGTCCTGACCGAAGCGGCTGTTGCAGGTAAACGTGATGAACTGCGCGGTCTGAAAGAGAACGTTATCGTGGGTCGTCTGATCCCGGCCGGTACCGGTTATGCGTACCACCAGGATCGTATGCGTCGTCGTGCAGCGGGTGAACTGCCAGCTGCACCGCAGGTGACTGCCGAAGATGCATCCGCGAGCCTTGCAGAACTGCTGAACGCAGGTCTGGGCGGTTCCGACAACGAGTAATCGTTGATGCCCGGTAGGTAAAATTACCGGGCATATGAATCACAGGTCGGGTAAGCGCAGCGCCACCCGACAATAAAAAACCCGCCTCGGCGGGTTTTTTTACGTCTGTATGTCTTCAATTCACTAACGGGATGCGTCGATAAAGCTCAATCATATCGCCCGCCAGATCCTGAATGACCATCGCGTTCATCAGGTGATCCTGTGAGTGAACGGTGATCAGGTTAACCGGAAGTTTACCTGTCCCTTCATCAAGACCGATGAGCTGCGTCTGGATCGTATGCGCATGTTTCACATATTCACGCGACTCTTCCATCGCTTTCTCGGCTTCGTCAAAGTCACCTTTTCGCGCCATCTGCAACGCTGTCAGGGCCGCACTGCGCGCCGCACCTGCATTGACCAGTAGCTCCATGATTGTGGTTTCTAAGTCTTCCATTATGACTCCAGCAGCTTGAGCGCTTTTTCCAGTACGGCATCACCTTTCATCATGCCGTAATCCATCATGTCGATAACCGCGACCTTTTTTCCGAGCGGATCGGCCTGCGCCTGGAGTTTTGCCTGTTCGTATTTAACCTGTGGCCCCAGTAATACGATATCAGCCGTCGCGATGTTATCTTTAAACTCCGCGACCGGAACGGCTTTAATGGTTACTTCGACTCCTTTTTTCTGCGCGGCATCTTTCATACGTTGAACCAGCATGCTGGTTGACATTCCCGCTGCACAGCATAAAACGATGTTCTTCATAGTCAGCCTCGATCTACATGTGTTTATTGATAATTATCCCGCGCAGACCGCTTCAACAACCGCTTTACCGCGATTGTGTGTCAGGCATCACAAAGAAATCGGCATTTTTCTGAAACCGGTTACAATTTTATACATGAAAGCATTCTGCCCGTCTTAACGGGCGGAATTTCAGGAAGGGTATTATCGGCTGGCCGTGCTTACGATGCGGTTTTTACCCTGTTGTTTAGCGGTATACAGCGCTTCATCTACGCTGCCGATAAATTGTTCCAGCGGTTCGAAGTGCCACTCTCCCACCCCCGCGCTGAAGGTTACTCGCAGGTTCTCTTCCCGCCAGGTCCGTTTTTCCACGGCGGTGCGCCAGGCTTCCAGTAGCGCGTGCGCGGAGTTCATCAGCTCGGCCGGGAAGATCACCCCGAACTCTTCCCCACCGTAGCGGTAAACGGAAACGTGGTGCGGCTGCATGATCTGAATACCTTCGCGCGCCACGCTGCGCAGAACAATATCCCCGCTCAGGTGGCCCCAGGTGTCGTTAATAGATTTGAAGTTATCGATATCGACCAGCGCCAGAACGAAGGGTTGATGAGCGGTCAGCAGCTCATCCACATCGTTGTCGAAAGCACGGCGGTTCTTGCAGCCTGTCAGCGCATCATGGGTGGCCTGACGGACATAGGCCATCTCACGTTCCTTATTGGTTCGAATGGTATGGCTGAGCATCGCCTCAAGACGTGGCGCCTGATTGACGTCTCCGGTTTTGATGGCGTTGATAATGTTCATCAGCACAGAACGCGAGGCATGGCGCAGGTAGAGCCCAAACAGAATGATGATGATTGCCGCCAGCGCAAATCCCCAGCCGACGACGGTGGTTTCATGCCGGGTGATGACGGAAAGCGTGGCATCGGAGACCCGATAAATCACAAACCAGTCCGGATTGGTGAAAGAGTAGTAGTAATACCAGGTTTTACTTTTGGGGTCGAAAAGATGCCCTTCGCCGCTGGTCATTTTGTCCATCAGCGCTTCGCTTACGTACTGCTTAAAGAGCGCCCCCGTGTCCGGATGCAGCACAACGGCGCCGTCACGTTCCACGACAAAAAACTCACCCTGAACCGGTGCCACCATCTGGCGCAGGGTATACCCCATGGAGGTTAAATCAAGATGGAAAGCGAGCGTGCCCTTCAGACGGCCTTCCGGTGAAATGACCGGTTTATAGAGGGTGACCGTAGGATGTTGGGTGAAATAGTCCAGATAGGGGCGGGTGTAGTGAGGAAAGTTGCTGGCTTCCGCTTGCCCGATAAACCATGGGCGTGTTCGTGCGTCGAACGACCTACTCTTCTCCGTTGGCAGTACTTCCGGCGCGCGCAGATGGTGCCCTTCGGTGTCCGCCAGAGAGATAGACGACACCGTCGGCATCAGGTTCTGCAAATGCATTAACATCTGCAAACCCTGTGCTGGATCGATATTTATCGTCTGATTCACTCTGTCGTCACGGGCGTAGTACATCGCAGCGCGACCAAGAATATAGTCGTTTTCTCGCAGAATGGATTCGGTATAGTTCACCGCCAGATTATGGGTGAAGTTACCATTAATTTTATGATAATCCTCAATAAAATCCTTCCGTTGTGAAAGGATGACCAGAATCGCGATTATCGCGAAACTGAACAGAATCCCCGCGAAGCTGACCATAATTGGTCGGGTGAAAGAGAGCTTTTTACTGTGGAGTGCCATGAGTTGTGCATCAATCCAGATGGTAGACGCGTTGCGTCTGTCGATATCCTCAGCATAGTCGCTGTCAGATTGCTGGTAGTAAATTATACAGAAAGCGATTTCCGACGGGTTGATTTATCTTAAGAGTAGATAAGAAACGACGTATTTATTTTATCAATTGAAATTTTGTTTAAGGGGCGGAGGGCAGGGCGAAACGAGGAAGAAGCATTTTCACCCTGGTCAGCGTCCGTTGCTGACGTGGTTAATCCTAATAAAACCGGGCAGATCTCCTCAATCGCCCGGCGTTGATCTTACGAGCCGTCTCGTAACCTTTCCGCATTGTTGCAGGCGGTTTCAGCGCAAATGCGAAGCTCTTCCCAGCCAGCTGTCCCAGTCTTTCCACACGGGCTGTAGCCCCTGTGCAGTCAGGGCTTCCGCCACCGCGTCGGGCCGTCGTCCGTCGTGCGGTGCAAACTGTTCCAGTTCCGGGCGATCGTCCGCGTAACCGCCCGGCTGCGTTTTGGAAAAGGCGCTGACGTTGTTGATCGCCAGAGGGATCGCGCGGTCGCGAAACGCGGGGGATTCACGCGTGGAGAGCGACAATTCCACTTCCGGCGCGAACAGGCGAAATGCGCACAGGGTTTGCACCAGCTGGCGCTCATCCATCAGCGAGGCGGGTTCAATGCCTCCCGTACACGGACGCAGCCGTGGGAATGAGATGGAATAGCGGCTTTGCCAGTAGTACTGCTGTAGCCACAGCAGATGCTCTGCCACCATATAGCAGTCAACCCGCCAGCTGTCGGACAGACCGATAAGCGCGCCCAGCCCAATTTTATCGATACCGGCGCGCCCCAGCCTGTCCGGCGTTTCCAGCCGGAAGATGAAATCCTGCTTCTTCCCTTTCAGGTGATGCCGGGCATAGGTCGCCTCGTGGTAGGTTTCCTGATAGACCATGACGCCGTCCAGCCCAAGGGTTTTCAGTTCCGCATATTCCTCTTGCGACAGAGGCTGCACTTCCATTTGCAATGAGGCAAATTCGCGGCGGATGGCCGGAAGATGCTGGCGAAAATAGTCCATCCCCACTTTGCCCTGATGTTCACCCGTCACCAGTAAGAGATGTTCAAAACCCATCTCACGAATAGCCGCACACTCGCGGGCGATCTCATGCTCATCCAGCGTTTTACGCTTAATGCGGTTGCTCATTGAGAAGCCACAGTAGGTGCAGTCGTTGGCGCACAGATTAGAGAGATAAAGCGGCACGTAAAAGCTCACCGTGTTGCCAAAGCGCTGGCGGGTAAGGCGTTGCGCGCGCTGCGCCATCGGTTCAAGGTATGCGCTGGCTGCCGGAGAAAGCAGGGCCATCAAATCCTCGCGGGTCACATGCCGGGCTGTTAATGCCCGCTCTACGTCCGCAGAGGTTTTACTGTTGATGCGTAAGGCAATATCGTCCCAGTTAAGCTGACGCCAGCGATCGGTAAAGGTAGCCATCAGAGTGCCTCCAGAAAACCGGTCAGCGGGCTGGTGGCCTGCGCCTGAAAGCTGCGCGAGCCGGGGCCGGACTGTCGTGCCAGCAGACCGGACTCCACGGCAAGGCGGAACGCACGCGCCATCATCACCGGGTCGTCGGCCACCGCAATCGCGGTATTGACCAGCACCGCATCGGCCCCCATCTCCAGCGCCTGCGCGGCATGACTGGGTACGCCGATGCCCGCATCCACCACCACGGGCACGGTCGCCTGCTCGATGATGATCTCCAGCATCGCGCGGGTCTCCAGTCCCTGGTTGGAGCCAATGGGCGCCCCTAACGGCATCACGGCCGCGCAGCCGGCCTCTTCCAGACGCTTACACAGCACGGGATCGGCACCACAGTAGGGTAGAACGGTGAATCCCTGCTGCACCAGCGTCTCTGCCGCTTTCAGGGTTTCGATCGGATCGGGCAACAGCCAGCGGGCGTCCGGATGAATTTCCAGCTTCAGCCAGCAGGTGCCGAGCGCTTCCCGGGCCAGATGCGCAGCGAAAATTGCTTCCTCGGCCGTTTTCGCACCGGAGGTATTGGGTAAGAGCGTCACGCCTGCCTCCAGTAACGGCGCAAGTATGGCATCGTTGTGCTGACGCAGATCCACGCGCTTCATCGCCAGCGTCACCAGCTGGCTGCCGCTTTCACGAATAGCATCCACCATTAGCTGCGGGGAGGCGAATTTTCCGGTTCCGGTAAACAGATGTGAATCAAAGACTTTGTCGGCAATACGTAACATCTCAGCCCCCTGCGATAACCTGAAACAGCAGGATCTGGTCGCCTTCATTGACCTGCTGATGTTCCCACCGCTCGCGCGGCAGGATTTGTTGATTGAGCGCCAGCGCCGTTCCCGGCTTCAGCTGGCGCAGCGTGTCGAGCAGGGCGGCAACGGTGAGATCGTCGTCGCACGTCATCGGCTCATCGTTAAACAGAATGCGCATCGCGGCCTCCGCATACCGGGCAGCGGTTGGCGCGGTTTAACGCCAGATGGCGCCAGCCGCTGGAACGGGCGTCGAACAGCCGGAGCGTGTTGTGCTCTGTTTCCATGCCGCTGAGCAACTTGATGGCTTCCAGCGCCTGAAGGGTACCCATCACGCCCACTACCGGCCCAAGAATGCCAGCCGTGCGGCAGTTACGCTCCGGTTCAGCCTCGTCCGGCCACAGGCAGCGGTAGCAGCCCTGCGCCCACGGCGGCGTAAGCACCATTATCTGCCCGCCGAAACCGACCGCGCTGGCGGTGATCAGCGGCGTGTTCTGTGCAACACAGGCCGCATTAATGGCCTGACGCGTCGCCATATTGTCCGTGCAGTCCAGCACCACGTCGGCAAGGGCAACTTCGCGTTGCAGATCTTCTCCGCTCAGCCGCGTCTGGAGCGCCACCAGTTCAATATCGGGGTTAAGCTGGTTCAGCCGCTTGCGCGTAACCTGTGCTTTAGGCTGGTTAACATCTTCTGTCGTGAAGAGGATTTGCCGTTGCAGGTTGCTGAGGTGTACCTCATCGTCATCGGCCAGTACCAGCGTTCCCACTCCCGCGCCGGCCAGATACAGCGCGGCGGGCGCGCCCAAGCCACCCAAACCGACAATCAGTACCCGGCTGGCGAGCAGCTTTTGCTGCCCGTCAATGGCGATATCCTCCAGCAGGATCTGGCGGCTGTAGCGCATAAAATCACGATCTTTCATCGCCTGCTCCTGCCAGTTGTAAAAGCCGTGCGGTGGCGGCCTGCCAGTCTGCGGCCTGGGTGATAGCGCTGACGACGGCGATACTGCCGACGCCGGTTTCCAGCACGGCGGGCGCACGTTCAAGGCTGATCCCGCCGATGGCGACGGTGGGGTAATCGGCAAGGCGCTTAACGTGGGCTGCCAGCTGAGCCAAACCCTGTGGGGCAGACGGCATCTGTTTGGTTTGCGTCGGGAAAACGTGGCCGAGGGCGATGTAGGAGGGGCGGGCCGCCAGCGCCACGTCGATCTCCATATCATCGTGGGTGGAAACGCCCAGCCGCAGACCGGCGTCACGGATTGCGTTGAGATCGGTCGTTTCCAGATCTTCCTGTCCCAGATGCACGCCGTACGCCTGGTGTTTAACCGCCAGCCGCCAGTAGTCGTTGATAAACAGGCGGGCGTGGTAGCGACGTCCCAGCGCGATAGCGGCGGCCACGTCGGCCTCCACCTCTTCGTCGCGTTTATCCTTGATGCGCAGCTGGAGGGTGCGAACGCCTGCCTCCAGCAAGCGCTCTATCCACGCCACGCTGTCCACCACCGGGTAAAGCCCTAAGCGGAAGGGGACAGGTGGGAAATCGGGCTGGTACATTACGCCTCCTCCTTTTTGAGGTAGATTTCGCCGCCTTTGGCGCGGAAGGTTTCGGACATGTCTGCCATGCCGACTTCAATGGTCTGCGCGGCGGCGTAGTCGCGCACCTCCTGGCTGATTTTCATCGAGCAGAACTTCGGCCCACACATGGAGCAGAAGTGCGCGACTTTGCCCGATTCCTGCGGCAGGGTTTCGTCGTGGTAGGCGCGGGCGGTGAACGGATCCAGCGCCAGGTTGAACTGGTCTTCCCAGCGGAATTCAAAGCGCGCTTTGGACATGGCGTTGTCGCGAATTTGCGCGCCCGGATGGCCTTTCGCCAGATCCGCCGCGTGGGCGGCAATCTTGTAGGTGATCAGCCCCTGCTTCACGTCCTCTTTGTTTGGCAGCCCGAGGTGCTCTTTCGGCGTCACGTAGCAGAGCATGGCGCAGCCGAACCAGCCGATCATCGCCGCGCCGATCCCGGAAGTGAAGTGGTCATAGCCCGGCGCAATATCGGTGGTCAACGGCCCCAGGGTGTAGAACGGTGCTTCGTGGCAGTGCTCCAGCTCCTCGGTCATGTTGCGGCGGATCATCTGCATCGGTACATGGCCCGGGCCTTCAATCATCACCTGCACATCGTACTCCCAGGCGATTTTGGTCAGCTCGCCCAGCGTGTGCAGCTCGGCAAACTGCGCCTCGTCGTTCGCGTCACGGATGGAGCCAGGACGCAGGCCGTCGCCCAGCGACAGAGAAACGTCATAAGCGGCGCAGATCTCGCAGATTTCGCGGAAGTGCTCGTAGAGGAAGTTTTCCTGATGATGGGAAAGGCACCATTTCGCCATAATCGAACCGCCGCGTGAGACGATACCGGTCAGACGTTTCGCCGTCATCGGCACGTAGCGCAGCAGCACGCCCGCGTGAATGGTGAAGTAGTCCACGCCCTGTTCCGCCTGCTCCAGCAGCGTGTCGCGGAACGCTTCCCAGGTGAGGTTTTCGGCGATACCGTTTACCTTCTCCAGCGCCTGATAAATCGGGACGGTGCCAATCGGCACCGGGCTGTTACGCAGGATCCATTCGCGGGTTTCGTGAATGTAACGGCCGGTGGAGAGGTCCATCACCGTGTCCGCGCCCCAGCGCGTTGACCAGACCAGCTTTTCCACCTCTTCTTCGATGGAAGAGGTGACGGCAGAGTTGCCGATGTTGGCGTTGACCTTCACCAGGAAGTTGCGGCCGATAATCATCGGCTCGGATTCCGGGTGGTTGATGTTGGCGGGAATAATCGCGCGCCCGGCGGCTACTTCATCACGCACGAATTCCGGCGTGATGTTCTCCGGCAGGCGAGCGCCAAACCCTTCACCCGGATGCTGGTGGCGCAGCACTTCGCTGCGAATGCGCTCGCGGCCCATGTTTTCGCGGATGGCGATGAACTCCATCTCCGGCGTGACGATACCCTGTCGCGCGTAGTGCAACTGGGTTACGCATTTGCCCGCTTTAGCGCGTTTTGGCGTCAGCAGGCCAGTAAAGCGCAGCTCATCCAGACCGTCGTCGGCCAGGCGCGCGTTGGTGTACGCCGAGCTGCGCACGCTCAGTTCTTCGCAGTCGTTACGGGCATCAATCCACGGCTGGCGAAGCTTTGCCAGACCCTGCTGCACGTTGATAGCAACATCAGGATCGCCGTACGGGCCGGAGGTGTCATACACCGGCACGGCTTCGTTGTCTTCAAACTGCGGGTGCTCTTTGCTGCCGCCGATATGCGTCGGGCTGAGCTGGATTTCGCGCATCGGCACGCGGATATCGGCCTGTGAACCGGTGATGTAGATGCGCGTTGAGTTCGGGAAAGCGGTGCCTTCCAGGGTGTCGATGAAGCGTTGTGCGTGTTCGCGCTGTTCGCGGCGGGTCAGTTTTGTTGTAGACATAGCTCATTCCAGATGTGAAGGACATGGCTTGTCAGACGACGGATGAAGCAAGAGAAGATCGCCCGAAGGCGATACAACAGCAGTGTGACTCTTGTTCCCTTCGCAGGTATTAACCTGATCAGGTTCCGCGGATCCCGAATTAACGGTCTCAGCCCGTGCTTTCACACTGGGCACTCCGACAAGAAAAATCCCCCTCCGCAGAGGGGCGAATGGTTGTAAATTACTCGTTAACGATTAAGAACTCAAGCAGGGCGCGCAACGTTATCGCTGGAGCTGATAGTCAGGTTGTTGTCCAGCACGAGGGCGATGAGCTTGTCTTCCAGCGTGAATCGCTCTTCCAGTGCTTCGCCAAGGTCGGAAAGCGCCTGCTGAAACTCAAGATAGTTATCGTGATCGATAGCGTTCTCCAGCGTGGAATCGTAGTAGTCCATGATCTGCTGGGTGTTGGCTTCAAGCAACGGACAGAGTTTACTGGCCGCTAAATACGGCGTTGTCCCTTCCATTTCGCGGATAATGCGTTCATAAAGGTTGAAATGGCCGTCGGAGAGGTAGTCGACCAGGCTCTGACAAAAGTCGTCCAGCGCTTTTTCATTGAGTCGCATAAAGGATTCTTTGCCAGGCTTAAGACCAACCAGATTGTAATACGCCACAAGGAGATGCTTGCGCACATGTAGCCAGCGATCCACCAGGGTGTTACTTCCTCCAACGCGCTCAGTCAGGCTTTCCAGCTGGTTTAACATGGTCGACTCCATAAGGTTTAAAATGGGATCTGCTTATCCAAAATGTAACCACAATGCTAACAACATGTCAGTGAAGCGAAGGTAGTGCAATAGATATGGATCGTATTATTGAAAAATCAGATCTGGGTTGGTGGATCGTCAGCCACGAACAAAAATTATGGCTACCCTCAGGAGAGTTGCCCTACGGTGCCGCGGAAACGTTCGATCTGGTGGGCCAGTCCGCGCTGAAGATCGGCGAGTGGCAGGGCGATCCCGTGTGGTTGATCCAACAGGCGCGCCGTCAGGATATGGGATCCGTACGTCAGGTGCTGGATCTGGACGTCGGCCTGTTCCAGCTGGCGGGGCGCGGCGTACAGCTGGCGGAGTTTTACCGCTCGCACAAATACTGCGGTTACTGCGGCCACACCATGCACCCGAGCAAAACCGAATGGGCGCTGCTCTGCGGCCACTGCCGTGAACGTTACTACCCGCAAATCGCACCGTGCATCATTGTCGCCATCCGCCGTGATGATTCCATCCTGCTGGCGCAGCATACCCGCCATCGCAACGGCATTCACACCGTCCTCGCCGGGTTCGTGGAAGTCGGCGAAACGCTGGAACAGGCGGTGGCGCGCGAGGTGATGGAGGAGAGCGGCATTAAGGTGAAAAACCTGCGCTATGTGACGTCGCAGCCGTGGCCGTTCCCGATGTCCCTGATGACCGCGTTTATGGCGGAATACGACAGCGGCGAGATTGTTATCGATCAGAAAGAGCTGCTGGAGGCGAACTGGTATCGCTACGACGATTTACCGCTGCTGCCCCCGCCGGGAACGGTGGCGCGTCGCCTGATAGAAGATACCGTGGCAATGTGTCGGGCCGAGTATGAGTAGTGTTACACTGACGGACTGACGCAATAAGGAACTGCAAAATGACCGAACTGAAGAACGATCGTTATCTGCGTGCGCTGCTGCGCCAGCCCGTTGATGTCACCCCGGTGTGGATGATGCGCCAGGCGGGACGCTATCTGCCTGAGTACAAAGCCACGCGTGCGCAGGCGGGCGATTTTATGTCGCTGTGCAAAAACGCCGAGCTGGCCTGTGAGGTGACGCTCCAGCCGCTGCGCCGCTTCCCGCTCGATGCCGCCATTCTTTTTTCGGACATTCTTACCATTCCGGACGCGATGGGCCTTGGGCTCTATTTCGAAACCGGCGAGGGGCCGCGTTTTACCTCACCGATCAAAAACAAAGCCGACGTTGATAAGCTGCCGATCCCCGATCCGGAAGGCGAGCTGGGCTATGTGATGAACGCCGTGCGCACCATCCGCCGCGAGCTCAAAGGCGACGTGCCGCTGATTGGCTTCTCCGGTAGTCCGTGGACGCTGGCAACCTACATGGTGGAAGGTGGCAGCAGCAAAGCCTTTACCGTCATCAAAAAGATGATGTACGCAGAGCCGCAGGCCCTGCATGCCCTGCTCGACAAGCTGGCGAAGAGCGTCACGCTCTATCTCAACGCGCAGATTAAAGCGGGCGCGCAGTCGGTGATGATTTTCGACACCTGGGGCGGCGTGCTGACCGGGCGTGATTATCAGCAGTTCTCCCTGTACTACATGCACAAAATTGTCGATGGTCTGCTGCGTGAAAACGAAGGCCGTCGCGTGCCGGTAACGCTGTTTACGAAAGGCGGCGGTCAGTGGCTTGAAGCGATGGCGGCCACCGGCTGTGATGCGCTGGGCCTCGACTGGACCACTGATATTGCCGATGCGCGTCGTCGCGTGGGGGATAAAGTGGCGCTCCAGGGCAACATGGACCCTTCCATGCTCTATGCGCAGCCTGCCCGTATCGAAGAAGAAGTGTCGACTATACTGTCTGGTTTCGGCCAGGGCGAAGGCCACGTCTTCAACCTCGGTCACGGTATTCATCAGGATGTACCGCCAGAACACGCTGGCGTATTTGTGGAGGCGGTGCATCGGCTTTCTGCCCAGTATCACAAGTAAGGAGTGGTTATGGATCTCGCGTCGCTACGCGCTCAGCAAATCGAACTGGCTTCATCGGTGATCCGCGAGGATCGTCTGGATACGGACCCTCCGCGATACATTGGCGGGGCGGATGTCGGGTTTGAGCAAGGCGGTGAAGTAACGCGAGCGGCGATGGTGGTGCTGAAATACCCGTCGCTGGAGCTGGTGGAGTACAAGGTGGCGCGTATCGCCACCACCATGCCCTATATCCCCGGCTTTCTCTCCTTCCGCGAATATCCCGCGCTGCTGGCCGCGTGGGAGCAACTCTCGCAAAAACCCGATCTGCTGTTTGTGGATGGGCACGGCATCTCCCATCCGCGTCGCCTGGGCGTTGCCAGCCACTTTGGTCTGCTGGTAGACGTGCCGACCATCGGCGTGGCGAAAAAACGCCTGTGCGGCGCGTTTGAGCCGCTCTCTGCCGAACCGGGCGCGCTGGCGCCGCTTATCCATAAAGGCGAGCAGCTGGCGTGGGTCTGGCGCAGTAAAGCGCGCTGCAATCCGCTGTTTATCGCAACCGGGCATCGGGTCAGCATGGACAGCGCCCTGGCGTGGGTGCAACGCTGTATGAAGGGCTACCGCTTACCTGAGCCTACCCGCTGGGCTGACGCCGTTGCCTCTTCACGTCCGGCATTCATTCGTTGGCAGGAAATTCAGCCGTGATTCAGGTAAACTGCGGCTAATTTTCGATTCGAGACATCATCATGTTACAAAACCCGATTCATCTGCGCCTTGAGAAGCTGGAAAGCTGGCAGCACGTGACGTTTATGGCTTGCCTGTGCGAGCGCATGTACCCCAACTATGCCGCGTTCTGTAAGCAAACGGAGTTTGGCGAAGGCCAGATTTATCGACGTATCCTGGATTTGATCTGGGAGACGCTGACGGTCAAAGACGCAAAGGTAAACTTCGACTCTCAGCTTGAAAAGCTGGAAGAGGCAATTCCTGCGGCGGACGATTACGACCTGTATGGCGTCTACCCGGCTATCGATGCCTGTGTGGCGTTGAGCGAGCTGATCCACTCCCGTCTGAGCGGTGAAACCCTGGAGCACGCCATTGAAGTCAGTAAGGCATCCATCACCACCGTCGCGATGCTGGAAATGACCCAGGAAGGCCGTGAAATGACCGACGAAGAGCTGCGTGCTAACCCGGCGGTTGAACAGGAATGGGATATTCAGTGGGAAATTTTCCGTCTGCTGGCGGAGTGTGAAGAACGTGATATTGAGCTGATCAAAGGGCTTCGCGCGGACCTGCGCGAGGCCGGCGAGAGCAATATTGGTATAATTTTTAACCAATGAGACAACAAAACGTGATTTAACGCCTGTTTTGTCACTCCTCGACTCTTCCCTTTCGCCCCCCGTCTGGTCTACATTTGGGGGGCGAAAAAAAGTGGCTATCGGTGCGTGTATGCAGGAGAGTGCTTTTTTGGCATTTTCGTCGCACTCGATGCTTAGCAAGCGATAAACACATTGAAAGGATAACTTATGAACAAGACTCAACTGATTGATGTAATTGCGGACAAGGCTGATCTGTCTAAAGTGCAGGCTAAAGCTGCTCTGGAATCTACCCTGGCTGCTATTACTGAGTCTCTGAAAGAAGGCGATGCTGTACAACTGGTTGGTTTCGGTACCTTCAAAGTGAACCACCGCGCTGAGCGTACTGGCCGCAACCCGCAGACCGGTAAAGAAATCAAAATCGCCGCAGCTAACGTGCCGGCATTTGTTTCTGGTAAAGCACTGAAAGACGCAGTTAAGTAAGACGCGTGGCAGTGAACAGTTTTAACGAAGGGGCGGCAACGCCCCTTTTGTCATTCTGGCGTGGACCGCTCGCGCTGGCAGGCGTACTGTTGCTGTCTGCCTGTAGTCATGATTCCTCACTCCCCCCGTTTACCGCCAGCGGCTACGCTGACAACCAGGGTGCGGTCAGGATCTGGCGCAAAGATTCCAGCGATGAAGTGCATATGCTTACCGCGTTCAGTCCGTGGCATAACGGCAATACCTCGACCGCAGAATACCGCTGGCAGGGCGATGCGCTGTCGCTCATTGAACTGAATATCTACAGTAAGACTCCCGAACACGTGAAGGTGCGTTTTGACGACCACGGCGAGCTGAGCTTTATGCAGCATGAGGTCAGTGGACTGAAACAGCAGCTTTCCAGCGATCAGGTCGCCCTCTACCGCTACCGTGCTGAACAACTTCGCCAGACCAGCGATGCGCTGCGTCAGGGCCGCGTGGTGCTGCGCCAGGGGCGCTGGCATGCCGACGGCACGGTGACCACCTGCGAAGGGCAGACAGTGAAGCCTGAGCTTGAATCCTGGGCAACCGAACACATTCAGCGTCGTCAGCGGCATTCATCTGTGGAGGTGAGTGTGGCATGGCTGGAAGCGCCGGAAGGCTCTCAGCTGTTGCTGGTGGCGAACGAAGATTTCTGCACCTGGCAGCCGACAGAAAAGAGTTTTTGATTTAAGTCCCCTCTCCCTTGAGGGAGAGGGTTAGGGTGAGGGTGTGAAATTACTCTCCCTGCTCCCGCGCAATGGCACGATAGCCGATATCCTGGCGGCTGAAGCTGCCGTTCCAGTGAATATCCGCCATCAACGCATAGGCGCGCTTCTGCGCCTCTGCCACGGTATGACCCAGCGCGGTCGCACACAGCACGCGTCCACCATTAGTGAGCACGCGGTCATCGTCAGAGAGCTTTGTACCGGCGTGGAACACCTTCGCACCGTCAATCTCTTCCAGCGGCAGGCCGTGGATCTCATCCCCGGTATTGTAGCTACCCGGATAGCCACCCGCAGCAATCACCACACCTAAAGAGGCACGCTCGTCCCACTCGGAAGTTTTCTCATTCAGCTTGCCTTCGCACGCCGCCAGACACAGATCAACCAGATCGGACTTCATGCGCAGCATGATCGGCTGAGTTTCCGGATCGCCGAAGCGGCAGTTGAATTCAATCACCTTCGGGTTACCCTGCTTGTCGATCATCAGGCCTGCGTAGAGGAAACCGGTGTAGGTATTGCCTTCCGCCGCCATCCCTTTTACGGTTGGCCAGATGATGCGGTCCATGGTGCGCTGGTGTACTTCGTCAGTGACCACTGGAGCAGGGGAGTAAGCACCCATCCCGCCGGTGTTTGGACCCGTGTCGGCATTGCCTACGCGCTTGTGATCCTGGCTGGTGGCCATCGGCAGGACGTGCTCGCCGTCAACCATCACGATAAAGCTCGCTTCTTCGCCGTCGAGGAACTCTTCAATCACGATGCGGTGGCCCGCATCGCCAAAGGCGTTACCCGCCAGCATATCCTGCACAGCGGCTTCCGCTTCTTCAAGGGTCATCGCCACGATAACGCCTTTCCCGGCAGCCAGACCGTCGGCTTTAATCACAATCGGCGCGCCTTTTTCACGCAGGTAAGCCAGAGCAGGCTCTACCTCGGTGAAGTTCTGATATTCCGCCGTCGGGATGTTATGACGCGCGAGGAAATCTTTGGTGAAGGCTTTTGAACCTTCCAGCTGTGCGGCACCTTCCGTTGGGCCGAAAATTTTCAGGCCCGCGGCGCGGAAGGCATCTACAACGCCGATCACCAGCGGCGCTTCCGGGCCCACAATCGTCAGATCGATATTCTCGTTCCGGGCAAAGCTCAGCAGCGCCGGGATATCGGTTACGCCGATGGCGACGTTCTGTAGCGCGGGCTCCAGTGCGGTACCGGCGTTACCCGGTGCCACAAAGACGGTTTCAACCTGCGGAGACTGCGCTGCTTTCCACGCCAAAGCGTGCTCGCGCCCGCCATTACCAATCACTAATACTTTCATTTTCTGCTCCGGAAATTAATGGCGGAAGTGGCGCATGTCGGTAAAGATCATTGCGATGCCGTGTTCGTCGGCAGCGGCAATCACTTCGTCATCACGGATTGAACCGCCAGGCTGGATCACACAGGTGATGCCCACAGCAGCGGCCGCATCGATACCGTCGCGGAACGGGAAGAAGGCGTCAGAGGCCATGGCGGAACCTTTGACTTCCAGACCTTCGTCACCTGCTTTAATACCCGCGATTTTCGCAGAGTAAACGCGGCTCATCTGGCCTGCGCCTATCCCGATGGTCATGTTCTCTTTGGCGTAAACAATGGCGTTAGACTTCACGAACTTCGCCACTTTCCAGCAGAACAGCGCGTCGCGCAGCTCCTGTTCGGTCGGCTGACGTTTGGTCACCACGCGCAGGTCGGCTTCTGTCACCATACCCAAATCGCGATCCTGAACCAGCAGACCGCCGTTCACGCGCTTGAAGTCCAGGCCCGGCACGCGTTCCGCCCACTGACCGCAAACCAGCACGCGCACGTTCTGTTTCGCCGCGGTGATTTTCAGCGCTTCTTCGGATGCGGATGGCGCGATGATCACTTCGACAAACTGACGGGAGATGATGGCCTGCGCGGTTTCCGCATCCAGCTCGCGGTTGAAGGCGATAATGCCGCCGAACGCGGAGGTCGGGTCGGTTTTGTAGGCGCGATCGTAGGCATCCATAATGGAGGTGCTTACTGCGACGCCGCATGGGTTGGCGTGCTTGACGATAACGCAGGCCGGCTCGCTGAACTCTTTCACGCATTCCAGCGCGGCGTCGGTATCAGCAATGTTGTTATAAGAGAGGGCTTTGCCCTGTACCTGCTGAGCAGTCGCAACAGAGGCTTCTTTCACCTCTTCTTCTATATAGAAGGCTGCCTGCTGGTGGCTGTTCTCGCCGTAGCGCATATCCTGCTTCTTAATGAAGTTCAGGTTCAGGGTGCGCGGGAAGCGACCAGATGGATCTTTGCTTTCACCGTGGTAGGCAGGAACCAGGCTACCGAAGTAGTTGGCGATCATGCTGTCGTACGCGGCGGTGTGTTCGAAGGCTTTGATGGCGAGGTCGAAACGCGTATCAAGCGTCAGGGACCCTTCGTTGGCGTCCATCTCATTAATAATGGCGCTGTAGTCGCTGCTCTTCACCACGATGGCCACATCTTTATGGTTCTTGGCTGCGGAGCGCACCATGGTGGGGCCGCCAATATCAATGTTCTCTACGGCATCTTCCAGAGAACAGCCTTCGCGGGCGACGGTCTGGGCGAAGGGATAGAGGTTAACGACAACCATGTCGATGGGGGCAATATTGTGCTGCTCCATAATGCCGTCGTCCTGACCGCGACGACCCAGAATGCCGCCGTGCACTTTCGGGTGCAGGGTTTTGACGCGTCCATCCATCATTTCCGGGAAACCGGTGTAGTCGGACACTTCGGTTACCGGCAGACCTTTCTCTGCTAACAGGCGAGCGGTACCGCCTGTAGAAAGCAGCTCCACACCGCGTGCGGAAAGTGCCTGAGCGAATTCGATGATACCGGCTTTATCAGAAACACTGAGCAGAGCGCGGCGGACTGGACGACGTTGTTGCATGGTAAATCCCCTGGATTTCACGATTACAGAGAGCGTTAGATGAATTTTCCAGCGAAAAACTCATCTAACACACCTGACGAGGCCTCCTTGTTAAGCGCGAGCATTTTAACGAAAACGTTTGCGCAACGCTCGCATATTTTCACTTTTTCGAAGCGCTGTGGATAACTCTGTGCGTAAAAGGGTATAAGGCGGGGTTTTGCTGGGGAATGCAGCAGTCAGTCATTTTTCTGTCATTTAGCGGTTGCGGCCTGCGGAGAACTCCCTATAATGCGCCTCCATCGACACGGCGGATGTGAATCACTTCACAGACAACCCGGTCGGTTGAAGAGAAAAAATCCTGAAATAACGGGTTGACTCTGAAAGAGGAAAGCGTAATATACGCCACCTCGCGACAGAGCGCTGAAGCGCGTCGCAACTGCTCTTTAACAATTTATCAGACAATCTGTGTGGGCACTCAAAGTGACATGGATTCTTAATGTCTTCGGACACTAAATGAATACCAAGTCTCAACGAGTGAACACGTAATTCATTACGAAGTTTAATTCATTGAGCATCAAACTTTTAAATTGAAGAGTTTGATCATGGCTCAGATTGAACGCTGGCGGCAGGCCTAACACATGCAAGTCGAACGGTAACAGGAAGCAGCTTGCTGCTTTGCTGACGAGTGGCGGACGGGTGAGTAATGTCTGGGAAACTGCCTGATGGAGGGGGATAACTACTGGAAACGGTAGCTAATACCGCATAACGTCGCAAGACCAAAGAGGGGGACCTTCGGGCCTCTTGCCATCGGATGTGCCCAGATGGGATTAGCTAGTAGGTGGGGTAACGGCTCACCTAGGCGACGATCCCTAGCTGGTCTGAGAGGATGACCAGCCACACTGGAACTGAGACACGGTCCAGACTCCTACGGGAGGCAGCAGTGGGGAATATTGCACAATGGGCGCAAGCCTGATGCAGCCATGCCGCGTGTATGAAGAAGGCCTTCGGGTTGTAAAGTACTTTCAGCGGGGAGGAAGGCGACAGGGTTAATAACCCTGTCGATTGACGTTACCCGCAGAAGAAGCACCGGCTAACTCCGTGCCAGCAGCCGCGGTAATACGGAGGGTGCAAGCGTTAATCGGAATTACTGGGCGTAAAGCGCACGCAGGCGGTCTGTCAAGTCGGATGTGAAATCCCCGGGCTCAACCTGGGAACTGCATTCGAAACTGGCAGGCTAGAGTCTTGTAGAGGGGGGTAGAATTCCAGGTGTAGCGGTGAAATGCGTAGAGATCTGGAGGAATACCGGTGGCGAAGGCGGCCCCCTGGACAAAGACTGACGCTCAGGTGCGAAAGCGTGGGGAGCAAACAGGATTAGATACCCTGGTAGTCCACGCCGTAAACGATGTCGACTTGGAGGTTGTGCCCTTGAGGCGTGGCTTCCGGAGCTAACGCGTTAAGTCGACCGCCTGGGGAGTACGGCCGCAAGGTTAAAACTCAAATGAATTGACGGGGGCCCGCACAAGCGGTGGAGCATGTGGTTTAATTCGATGCAACGCGAAGAACCTTACCTACTCTTGACATCCAGAGAACTTAGCAGAGATGCTTTGGTGCCTTCGGGAACTCTGAGACAGGTGCTGCATGGCTGTCGTCAGCTCGTGTTGTGAAATGTTGGGTTAAGTCCCGCAACGAGCGCAACCCTTATCCTTTGTTGCCAGCGGTTAGGCCGGGAACTCAAAGGAGACTGCCAGTGATAAACTGGAGGAAGGTGGGGATGACGTCAAGTCATCATGGCCCTTACGAGTAGGGCTACACACGTGCTACAATGGCGCATACAAAGAGAAGCGACCTCGCGAGAGCAAGCGGACCTCATAAAGTGCGTCGTAGTCCGGATTGGAGTCTGCAACTCGACTCCATGAAGTCGGAATCGCTAGTAATCGTGGATCAGAATGCCACGGTGAATACGTTCCCGGGCCTTGTACACACCGCCCGTCACACCATGGGAGTGGGTTGCAAAAGAAGTAGGTAGCTTAACCTTCGGGAGGGCGCTTACCACTTTGTGATTCATGACTGGGGTGAAGTCGTAACAAGGTAACCGTAGGGGAACCTGCGGTTGGATCACCTCCTTACCTTAAAGAACCTGCCTTTGCAGTGCTCACACAGATTGTCTGATGAAAAGTAAATAGCAAGGCGTCTTGCGATTGAGACTGTACGTCCCCTTCGTCTAGAGGCCCAGGACACCGCCCTTTCACGGCGGTAACAGGGGTTCGAATCCCCTAGGGGACGCCACTTGCTGGTTCGTGAGTGAAAGTCACCTGCCGTCATATCTCAAAACTGACTTGCGAGTCATGTTTGAGATATTTGCTCTTTAAAAATCTGGATCAAGCTGAAAATTGAAACGACACATCTTTAATGGTGTGTTCGAGTCTCTCAAATTTTCGCAATCGGAAGTGAAACATCTTCGGGTTGTGAGGTTAAGCGACTAAGCGTACACGGTGGATGCCCTGGCAGTCAGAGGCGATGAAGGACGTGCTAATCTGCGAAAAGCGCCGGCGAGGTGATATGAACCTTTGACCCGGCGATGTCCGAATGGGGAAACCCAGTGCAATCCGTTGCACTATCGTTAACTGAATACATAGGTTAACGAGGCGAACCGGGGGAACTGAAACATCTAAGTACCCCGAGGAAAAGAAATCAACCGAGATTCCCCCAGTAGCGGCGAGCGAACGGGGAGCAGCCCGGAGTCTGAATCAGCTTGTGTGTTAGTGGAACGGTCTGGAAAGTCCGACGGTACAGGGTGATAGTCCCGTACACGAAAGCACACTTGCTGTGAACTCGAAGAGTAGGGCGGGACACGTGGTATCCTGTCTGAATATGGGGGGACCATCCTCCAAGGCTAAATACTCCTGACTGACCGATAGTGAACCAGTACCGTGAGGGAAAGGCGAAAAGAACCCCGGCGAGGGGAGTGAAAAAGAACCTGAAACCGTGTACGTACAAGCAGTGGGAGCCTCTTTATGGGGTGACTGCGTACCTTTTGTATAATGGGTCAGCGACTTATATTCTGTAGCAAGGTTAACCGTATAGGGGAGCCGAAGGGAAACCGAGTCTTAACTGGGCGTTAAGTTGCAGGGTATAGACCCGAAACCCGGTGATCTAGCCATGGGCAGGTTGAAGGTTGGGTAACACTAACTGGAGGACCGAACCGACTAATGTTGAAAAATTAGCGGATGACCTGTGGCTGGGGGTGAAAGGCCAATCAAACCGGGAGATAGCTGGTTCTCCCCGAAAGCTATTTAGGTAGCGCCTCGTGAACTCATCTTCGGGGGTAGAGCACTGTTTCGGCTAGGGGGCCATCCCGGCTTACCAACCCGATGCAAACTACGAATACCGAAGAATGTTATCACGGGAGACACACGGCGGGTGCTAACGTCCGTCGTGAAGAGGGAAACAACCCAGACCGCCAGCTAAGGTCCCAAAGTCATGGTTAAGTGGGAAACGATGTGGGAAGGCACAGACAGCCAGGATGTTGGCTTAGAAGCAGCCATCATTTAAAGAAAGCGTAATAGCTCACTGGTCGAGTCGGCCTGCGCGGAAGATGTAACGGGGCTAAACCATGCACCGAAGCTGCGGCAGCGACGCTTAGGCGTTGTTGGGTAGGGGAGCGTTCTGTAAGCCGTTGAAGGTGTGCTGTGAGGCATGCTGGAGGTATCAGAAGTGCGAATGCTGACATAAGTAACGATAAAGCGGGTGAAAAGCCCGCTCGCCGGAAGACCAAGGGTTCCTGTCCAACGTTAATCGGGGCAGGGTGAGTCGACCCCTAAGGCGAGGCCGAAAGGCGTAGTCGATGGGAAACAGGTTAATATTCCTGTACTTGGTGTTACTGCGAAGGGGGGACGGAGAAGGCTATGTCAGCCGGGCGACGGTTGTCCCGGTTTAAGCATGTAGGCGGAGGTTCCAGGTAAATCCGGTACCTTATTAACGCTGAGGTGTGATGACGAGGCACTACGGTGCTGAAGTGATAAATGCCCTGCTTCCAGGAAAAGCCTCTAAGCATCAGGTAACACGAAATCGTACCCCAAACCGACACAGGTGGTCAGGTAGAGAATACCAAGGCGCTTGAGAGAACTCGGGTGAAGGAACTAGGCAAAATGGTGCCGTAACTTCGGGAGAAGGCACGCTGATATGTAGGTGAAGTCCCTGCGGACGGAGCTGAAATCAGTCGAAGATACCAGCTGGCTGCAACTGTTTATTAAAAACACAGCACTGTGCAAACACGAAAGTGGACGTATACGGTGTGACGCCTGCCCGGTGCCGGAAGGTTAATTGATGGGGTTAGCGGCAACGCGAAGCTCTTGATCGAAGCCCCGGTAAACGGCGGCCGTAACTATAACGGTCCTAAGGTAGCGAAATTCCTTGTCGGGTAAGTTCCGACCTGCACGAATGGCGTAATGATGGCCAGGCTGTCTCCACCCGAGACTCAGTGAAATTGAACTCGCTGTGAAGATGCAGTGTACCCGCGGCAAGACGGAAAGACCCCGTGAACCTTTACTATAGCTTGACACTGAACACTGGTCCTTGATGTGTAGGATAGGTGGGAGGCTTTGAAGCGTGGACGCCAGTCTGCGTGGAGCCAACCTTGAAATACCACCCTTTAATGGCTGGTGTTCTAACGTAGACCCGTAATCCGGGTTGCGGACAGTGTCTGGTGGGTAGTTTGACTGGGGCGGTCTCCTCCCAAAGAGTAACGGAGGAGCACGAAGGTTGGCTAATCCTGGTCGGACATCAGGAGGTTAGTGCAATGGCATAAGCCAGCTTGACTGCGAGCGTGACGGCGCGAGCAGGTGCGAAAGCAGGTCATAGTGATCCGGTGGTTCTGAATGGAAGGGCCATCGCTCAACGGATAAAAGGTACTCCGGGGATAACAGGCTGATACCGCCCAAGAGTTCATATCGACGGCGGTGTTTGGCACCTCGATGTCGGCTCATCACATCCTGGGGCTGAAGTAGGTCCCAAGGGTATGGCTGTTCGCCATTTAAAGTGGTACGCGAGCTGGGTTTAGAACGTCGTGAGACAGTTCGGTCCCTATCTGCCGTGGGCGCTGGAGAATTGAGGGGGGCTGCTCCTAGTACGAGAGGACCGGAGTGGACGCATCACTGGTGTTCGGGTTGTCATGCCAATGGCACTGCCCGGTAGCTAAATGCGGAAGAGATAAGTGCTGAAAGCATCTAAGCACGAAACTTGCCCCGAGATGAGTTCTCCCTGAGACTTTAAGTCTCCTGAAGGAACGTTGAAGACGACGACGTTGATAGGTCGGGTGTGTAAGCGCAGCGATGCGTTGAGCTAACCGATACTAATGAACCGTGAGGCTTAACCTTACAACGCCGAAGCTGTTTCGGCGAAGAGACAGACACGATTTTCAGCCTGATACAGATTAACAGAATTTGCCTGGCGGCTTTAGCGCGGTGGTCCCACCTGACCCCATGCCGAACTCAGAAGTGAAACGCCGTAGCGCCGATGGTAGTGTGGGGTCTCCCCATGTGAGAGTAGGGAACTGCCAGGCATCAAACAGAAAGAACCCCGTACCGGAAGGTGCGGGGTTTTTTGCTTTGTGCGTTCTGAAAAGTCGGGTGGTGGCCCCACCTTACCCGCCCTACATGCTTTCCCTCCTTGAAACTTTCTCACCTTTCGCTTGCAGACTCGACATTAAGCCCGTTTCTGGGTATCGTTAGCTGTCTGGATGTCTAAACGTTTATACGTATGCTGTGAGGATTTAAGGTTATGCCGATTCGGGTGCAGGACGAGCTACCAGCCGTCAATTTCTTGCGTGAAGAGAATGTCTTCGTCATGACGGCTTCGCGTGCGACAGGTCAGGAAATTCGCCCGCTGAAGGTGCTTATTCTCAATCTGATGCCAAAAAAGATCGAAACGGAGAACCAGTTCCTGCGTTTGCTCTCCAACTCTCCGCTTCAGGTTGATATCCAGCTGCTGCGCATTGACGCCCGTGAGTCACGCAACACGCCTGCTGAGCATCTGAATAACTTCTACTGTAATTTTGAAGATATTCGCGATGAGAATTTCGATGGACTGATCGTCACCGGCGCACCGCTGGGTCTGGTGGAATTTAATGACGTTGCCTACTGGCCACAAATCAGGCAGGTGCTGGAGTGGGCAAAAGATCACGTCACGTCCACCTTATTTGTCTGTTGGGCGGTACAGGCCGCGCTGAATATCCTCTATGGCATTCCCAAGCAAACCCGCAGCGACAAACTTTCTGGCGTATACGAACACCACATTCTTCACCCGCATGCGCTGCTGACGCGTGGTTTCGATGACACTTTCCTGGCTCCGCATTCTCGCTACGCCGATTTTCCGGCACAGCTGATCCGCGATTATACCGACCTGGAAATCCTGGCCGAAACGGAAGACGGCGATGCCTACCTGTTCGCCAGTAAAGACAAACGCATCGCGTTCGTTACCGGCCATCCTGAGTACGATCCGCATACCCTCGCGTCAGAGTATTTTCGTGACGTTGAAGCGGGTCTGAATCCGGATGTCCCGTACAATTATTTCCCGAAAAACGATCCGCAAAACACGCCTCGGGCAACCTGGCGTAGTCACGGAAATCTGCTGTTCACTAACTGGCTCAACTATTACGTCTACCAGATTACGCCGTACGATCTGCGCCACATGAATCCGACGCTGGAGTAATCGTCTGCATTAAACGATCCTAAAGCGTTTCAGCTATTCAGATCAGGCACCTTAGGGTGCCTTTTTTATTTCCGAAAACCAACTCAACATCGTGAAAAACTTTAATCCCATATTAATCATACAGTTGTGATTGGATATGAATTAAAATGGAAATTGTTTTTGATTTTGGAAAAATTATAGATAGTCTTAATTCTGCTGAGCGAAAACTAAACAACGATCTTTCGCTCGCATCGGGGGCGTGATTTTGGATCTTTGATGAGGAGCAGAACGATGACTCAACAGGCAACAACGGTCGATGGACTGACCTTTACCCAGCCGAATGGCGAGCAAGAACAGCAAGTTTTGACGGCAGAAGCGGTAGAGTTTCTGACTGAACTGGTGACTCGCTTTACGCCACAGCGTAATAAACTGCTGGCGGCACGCATTCATCAACAGCAGGAGATCGATAACGGCAAGTTGCCAGGGTTTATTTCGGAAACCGCTTCCATTCGTCATGGTGAATGGAAAATTAGCGGAATCCCTGAAGATTTACAGGATCGTCGCGTAGAGATCACCGGCCCGGTAGAGCGCAAAATGGTGATTAACGCCATGAATGCCAACGTCAAAGTATTTATGGCGGACTTCGAAGATTCCCTCGCGCCGGACTGGCAGAAAGTTATCGACGGGCAAATCAACCTGCGCGACGCCGTCAACGGCACCATCAGCTATACCAACGAAGCCGGTAAAATTTACCAGCTCAAACCGAATCCGGCGGTGCTGATCTGCCGCGTACGCGGTCTGCATTTGCCTGAAAAACACGTCACCTGGCGCGGAGAAGCCATTCCGGGCAGCCTGTTCGACTTTGCGCTGTACTTCTTCCACAACCATAAGAACCTGCTGGCGAAAGGCAGCGGCCCCTATTTCTATCTGCCGAAAACCCAGTCCTGGCAGGAAGCGGCGTGGTGGAGTGAAGTCTTCAGCTACGCAGAAGACCGTTTCAGCCTGCCGCGCGGCACCATTAAGGCTACGCTGCTGATTGAAACCCTGCCAGCCGTATTCCAGATGCATGAGATCCTCCATGCGCTGCGTGACCATATTGTGGGCCTGAACTGCGGCCGCTGGGATTACATCTTCAGCTACATCAAAACCCTGAAAAACCATGCCGACCGGGTATTGCCGGATCGTCAGGTTGTGACCATGGATAAACCGTTCCTCAGCGCCTACTCGCGCCTGCTGATTAAGACCTGCCACAAACGCGGCGCCTTTGCGATGGGCGGCATGGCGGCGTTTATCCCGAGCAAAGACGCAGAGCGTAACAATCAGGTGCTCAACAAGGTGAAAGCCGATAAAGAGCTGGAAGCCCGTAACGGCCACGACGGGACGTGGATTGCCCACCCCGGTCTGGCCGACACGGCGATGGAGGTCTTCAACCGCGTACTCGGCGACAACAAAAACCAGCTGTTTGTCACCCGTGAAGACGATGCGCCAATCGCAGAAGAACAGTTGCTTGCGCCGTGTGCGGGCGAGCGTACGGAAGAGGGCATGCGCGCCAATATTCGCGTCGCCGTGCAGTACATCGAGGCATGGATCTCCGGCAACGGCTGCGTGCCGATCTACGGCCTGATGGAAGATGCCGCCACGGCGGAAATTTCACGTACCTCCATCTGGCAGTGGATCCATCATCAAAAAACGCTCAGCAACGGCAAACCGGTCACCAAAGCCCTGTTCCGTCAGATGCTGGCCGAAGAGATGCGGGTCATCCAGGACGAACTGGGCGAGCACCGCTTCAGCAGCGGGCGTTTTAATGACGCTGCGCGCCTGATGGAGCAAATCACCACCTCTGATGACTTAATCGACTTCCTGACCCTGCCGGGCTACCGCTTCCTGGCGTAATTCACCACATAACAATATGGAGCATCTGCACATGAAAACCCGTACCCAACAGATCGAAGAGTTACAAAAAGAGTGGACCCAACCGCGCTGGGAAGGCATTCGCCGTCCGTACAGCGCAGAGGAAGTGGTGAAGTTACGCGGCTCGGTTAACCCGGAGTGTACGCTGGCGCAGAACGGCGCGGCGAAAATGTGGGATCTGCTGCACGGGGGGTCTAAAAAAGGTTATATCAACAGCCTCGGCGCACTGACTGGCGGTCAGGCATTGCAGCAGGCGAAGGCCGGCATTGAAGCTATCTATCTTTCCGGCTGGCAGGTCGCGGCGGATGCTAACCTGGCCTCCAGCATGTATCCGGATCAATCTCTTTATCCGGCGAACTCGGTGCCGTCAGTGGTAGATCGGATCAACAATACCTTCCGCCGTGCGGATCAGATCCAGTGGGCGGCGGGCATCGAGCCCCACGATCCGCGCTTTACTGATTATTTCCTGCCGATCGTCGCCGATGCGGAAGCCGGTTTCGGCGGCGTGCTGAACGCCTTTGAGCTGATGAAATCCATGATTGAGGCCGGTGCAGCGGCCGTACACTTTGAAGATCAGCTGGCGTCGGTGAAGAAGTGTGGGCATATGGGCGGGAAAGTGCTGGTGCCAACTCAGGAAGCGATCCAGAAGCTGGTTGCCGCGCGTCTGGCTGCTGACGTGCTCGGCGTGCCGACGCTGGTCATTGCCCGTACCGATGCGGACGCAGCGGACCTGATCACCTCTGACTGCGACCCGTACGACAGAGAATTCATCACCGGCGAACGCACCAGCGAAGGGTTCTATCGCACGCATGCCGGTATTGAACAGGCGATCAGCCGCGGCCTGGCGTATGCCCCTTACGCCGACCTGGTCTGGTGTGAAACCTCCACGCCGGATCTGGCGCTGGCGAAGCGCTTTGCCGATGCGATTCATGCGAAATATCCGGGCAAGCTGCTGGCCTATAACTGTTCGCCGTCCTTCAACTGGCAAAAAAATCTGGACGACACGACCATCGCCAGCTTCCAGCAGCAGCTGTCGGATATGGGCTACAAGTACCAGTTCATCACCCTGGCGGGTATCCACAGCATGTGGTTCAACATGTTCGACCTGGCGCATGCCTACGCACAGGGCGAAGGCATGAAGCACTATGTTGAGAAGGTACAGCAGCCAGAATTTGCGGCGGGTAAAGAGGGATATACCTTCGTTTCGCACCAGCAGGAGGTGGGAACCGGCTACTTCGATAATGTGACCACAATTATTCAGGGCGGGACTTCCTCCGTCACGGCATTAACGGGTTCAACGGAAGAAGCACAGTTCTGATCTTTCCCCCTCTCCCCCCTCGGGGAGAGGGTTGGGGTGAGGGGAATATATGTCGCGTGGTCTGGAATTACTGATAGCCCAAACTATTTTGCAGGGCTTCGATGCCCAGTATGGCCGCTTTCTGGAAGTCACATCCGGCGCGCAACAGCGTTTTGAGCACGCCGACTGGCACGCGGTTCAGCAGGCCATGAAGCAGCGTATCCATCTCTATGATCACCACGTAGGTCTGGTGGTAGAACAACTGCGCTGTATCACCGACGGTAAAAGCCCGGATGCGGAATTTTTACTGCGCGTGAAAGAGCATTACACCCATCTGTTACCCGACTACCCGCGCTTCGAGATTGCGGAGAGCTTTTTCAACTCCGTCTATTGCCGGTTATTTGACCACCGCTCATTATCTCCTGAGCGGTTATTTATCTTCAGCTCCCAGCCCGAGCGACGCTTCCGTACCATTCCGCGTCCGCTGGCGAAAGATTTCTTTCCCGATCGCGGCTGGGAAAAGCTCCTGCACCGCGTCTTAACAGATTTGCCGCTGCGCCTGCCGTGGCAGAATAAACCCCGGGATATCGGCTATATCCACGCGTATCTCAGTGAAACCTTCGGTGAGGCGGTGCTCAGCCGCAGCCATTTGCAGGTTGCCAACGAGCTTTTCTACCGCAATAAGGCCGCCTGGCTGGTGGGCAAACTGGTTACGCCGACAGCCATCGTGCCGTTTCTGCTGCCCATTCACCGTACCGACGACGGCGAACTGTTTGTCGATACCTGCCTGACTACCAGCGCTGAGGCGAGTATCGTATTTGGCTTCGCCCGCTCCTATTTCATGGTCTACGCCCCGCTGCCCGCCGCCCTGGTGGAGTGGCTGCGCGAGATCCTGCCGGGCAAAACCACCGCCGAGCTGTATATGGCGATTGGCTGTCAGAAGCATGCCAAAACGGAGAGTTATCGGGAATACCTGCGTTATGTCACCACGGCTGATGAGCAGTTTATCGAAGCGCCGGGTATCCGCGGCATGGTGATGCTGGTCTTCACGCTGCCGGGCTTTGATCGGGTGTTTAAGGTGATTAAGGATAAATTCGCCCCGCAGAAAGAGATGACCGCAGCCCACGTCCGTGCCTGCTATCAGCTGGTAAAAGAGCACGATCGCGTCGGGCGAATGGCCGATACCCAGGAGTTTGAAAACTTTGTGCTGGATAAGCAGCAGATCGATCCGGCGCTAATGACGCTGCTCATGCAGGAAGCGCCGACAAAAATTACCGATCTTGGCGATAAGATTGCGATCAGTCATCTCTACATTGAGCGCCGTATGGTGCCGCTAAATATCTGGCTGGAACAGTCAGAGGGCCAGGCTTTACGTGATGCCATCGAAGAGTACGGCAACGCCATCCGCCAGCTCGCCGCTGCCAATATTTTCCCCGGCGATATGCTGTTTAAAAACTTCGGCGTCACCCGTCACGGGCGGGTGGTGTTCTACGATTACGATGAAATTTGCTACATGACCGAGGTGAACTTCCGCGATATCCCGCCGCCGCGCTACCCGGAAGATGAACTGTCCAGCGAGCCGTGGTACAGCGTCTCGCCGGGCGATGTGTTTCCGGAGGAGTTTCGCCACTGGCTGTGTGCGGACCCACGCATCGGGCCGTTATTTGAAGAGATGCATGCCGATCTGTTCCGCGCCAGCTACTGGCGCGGGCTGCAAGCGCGGATCAAAAACGGGCACGTGGAAGATGTCTACGCTTACCGCCGCAAGCAGCGGTTTTGCATCCGCTTTTCTCCCTCTCCCGCAGGGTAAGGGCATCCGCTTTTCTCCCTCTCCCTGTGGGAGAGGGCCGGGGTGAGGGCACCAGACCGCCCTCAATCCTAACGAATCCCACCATACGCCAGCGTCACCTCTTTTGCGGCCTTAATCACCAGCGCACCCAGCTCGGTGACGCGGTCGTCGGTCATACGTGAAATCGGCCCGGAGATGGAGATGGCGGCAAACGGCTCGCGGTGTTCGTCGAAAATACAGGACGCGAGGCAGCGCAGCCCGAGGGCATGTTCTTCGTCATCAAACGAATAGCCGCGCTTGCGGGTCAGAGCCAGATCTTCTTTCAGATGCACCGGCGACACCAGGGTGGCGTGGGTGTAGGCGTGCAGACCTTTACGGTGCAGCAGACCCGTCACCTGCTCTTCGCTAAGTTGCGAGAGAAACGCTTTCCCTGCGCCAGAGGCATGCATCGGCAGCTTGCCGCCAATCGGTGCGGACATGCGCATCAGCTGCGTACACTGCACCTGGTCGATGATAATCGCCTGATGGTCGCTCTGGTCCAGCACCGCGAGATTTACCGTCTCGCCGGACTCCTCCATCAGCTTGCGCAGAATCGGGTGGACAATCGCCAGCAGGTTGCGGCTTTGCAGGAAGCTGCTGCCGACAATAAACGCATGTGCGCCCACCGCCCAGTGTCCCAGCTCGCCCACCTGACGCACGAAGCCCAGCTGCTGCATGGTGGTCAGCAGACGGTGCGTGGTGGAGTTCGGCAGGCCAGCCTGCTGCGCCAGCTCTGTCAGGGCCACGCTACCATGCGATTCGGCTATCCATTCCAGCAGCTTCAGGCCGCGCGTCAGGGATTGAACCTGTCCGCCAGGTTGTGCAGCGGTGGTTGCAGCAGGTTTTCTGCCGCGTTTAGCGGGAACGGTCGTAACCATGACGAACTCCTTTTTCTGTATCGTGGAAATCATTTTCGTTTTATTTGGTGGTTTTGCAACCGCTTTCCTGACTGATCGGAGGAGTGATAGTGAACATGTCTCATGTTACCGCTGTGTGACTTTTCGACCCTTAGAGATTATGCCAGTATGGAACGCAGCCTTTTGGCCATGTTGAACGTTGTCGGGAGCAAGTGTGAGCAGCAAAGTAGAGCAACTGCGTGCGCAGTTAAATGAACGAATTCTGGTGCTGGACGGCGGCATGGGCACCATGATCCAGGGCTATCGTCTGAGTGAAGACGATTTCCGTGGAGAGCGCTTTGCCGACTGGCCTTGTGACCTGAAAGGAAACAATGACCTGCTGGTGTTGAGCAAACCCTCTGTCATCAGGGATATCCACAACGCCTACTTCGAAGCGGGTGCGGATATTGTAGAAACCAACACCTTCAACTCGACAACCATCGCCATGGCGGATTACCAGATGGAATCCCTGTCGGCGGAGATCAACTTTGAAGCGGCGAAACTGGCGCGCGCCTGCGCCGACGAGTGGACGGCCCGCACGCCGGACAAACCGCGCTATGTTGCCGGGGTGCTGGGCCCGACCAACCGCACCGCGTCGATTTCTCCGGACGTGAACGATCCAGCCTTCCGCAATATCACCTTTGACCAACTGGTGGCCGCGTATCGTGAGTCCACTAAAGCGCTGGTGGAAGGCGGTTCCGACCTGATCCTGATTGAAACCGTATTCGACACCCTCAACGCCAAAGCTGCAATTTACGCGGTGAAAGAGGAATTTGAGGCGCTGGGTGTTGACCTGCCGATCATGATTTCCGGCACCATCACCGATGCCTCGGGGCGCACGCTTTCCGGCCAGACAACCGAAGCGTTTTATAACTCTCTGCGCCATGCCGAAGCGCTCTCCTTCGGCCTGAACTGCGCGCTGGGGCCGGACGAGCTGCGCCAGTACGTGCAGGAGCTTTCGCGCATCGCAGAGTGCTACGTCACCGCCCACCCGAACGCCGGTCTGCCGAATGCATTCGGTGAGTACGATCTGGATGCCGACACCATGGCGGCGCAAATCCGCGAGTGGGCCGAATCTGGCTTCCTCAACATCGTCGGCGGCTGCTGCGGCACCACGCCGGAGCATATCGCCGCCATGAGCCGCGCCGTCGCCGGGCTTGCACCGCGCAAGTTACCCGAGCTTCCGGTAGCCTGCCGTCTGTCCGGCCTTGAGCCGTTGACCATCGGCGACGACAGCCTGTTTGTGAACGTGGGTGAACGTACTAACGTTACCGGTTCTGCGAAGTTCAAGCGCCTGATCAAAGAAGAGAAGTACAGCGAAGCGCTGGATGTAGCTCGCCAGCAGGTAGAAAGCGGGGCGCAGATCATCGATATCAACATGGACGAGGGGATGCTCGACGCCGAAGCGGCGATGGTGCGTTTCCTCAACCTGATTGCCGGTGAGCCGGATATCGCCCGCGTGCCGATCATGATTGACTCCTCCAAATGGGACGTCATCGAAAAGGGGCTGAAGTGCATTCAGGGCAAAGGCATCGTTAACTCCATCTCAATGAAAGAGGGCGTCGATACCTTTATCCACCACGCGAAGCTGGTGCGTCGCTACGGGGCCGCCGTGGTGGTGATGGCCTTCGATGAAGTGGGCCAGGCCGATACCCGCGAGCGCAAAATTGAGATTTGCCGCCGGGCGTACAAAATTTTGACCGAAGAGGTGGGCTTCCCGCCGGAAGACATTATTTTCGACCCGAACATCTTTGCTGTCGCAACCGGCATTGAAGAGCACAACAACTACGCCCAGGACTTTATCGGCGCGTGTGAAGACATCAAACGCGAGCTACCGCATGCGCTAATTTCCGGCGGCGTGTCGAACGTCTCGTTCTCGTTCCGCGGCAACGACCCGGTGCGTGAGGCCATCCACGCCGTGTTCCTCTACTATGCCATCCGCAACGGGATGGACATGGGGATCGTTAACGCCGGACAGCTGGCGATTTACGACGACCTGCCCGCAGAACTACGCGACGCAGTAGAAGATGTGATCCTCAACCGTCGTGACGACGCCACTGAACGCATGCTGGATCTGGCGGAAAAATACCGCGGCAGTAAAGCTGACGAATCAGCCAACGTTCAGCAGGCCGAATGGCGTTCCTGGGATGTGAGAAAGCGTCTGGAATACTCGCTGGTAAAAGGCATTACTGAGTTCATTGAGCAGGATACCGAGGAAGCGCGTCAGCAGGCAGCCCGTCCGATTGAAGTGATCGAAGGGCCGCTGATGGACGGCATGAACGTGGTCGGCGATCTGTTCGGCGAGGGCAAAATGTTCCTGCCGCAGGTGGTGAAATCCGCCCGCGTCATGAAGCAGGCCGTGGCTTATCTTGAGCCGTTTATCGAAGCCAGCAAAGAGAAGGGCTCCAGTAACGGTAAGATGGTCATTGCCACCGTGAAGGGCGACGTACACGACATCGGCAAAAACATTGTCGGCGTGGTACTGCAATGCAATAACTACGAAATTATCGATCTTGGCGTGATGGTCCCGGCGGATAAAATCCTCAGGACCGCTCGCGAAGTGAATGCGGATCTGATTGGTCTTTCCGGGCTGATTACGCCGTCGCTGGACGAAATGGTCAACGTGGCAAAAGAGATGGAGCGCCAGGGCTTCACTATTCCGCTGCTGATTGGCGGGGCAACCACCTCGAAAGCCCACACCGCAGTGAAAATCGAGCAGAACTACAGTGGGCCGACGGTGTATGTCCAAAACGCCTCGCGCACCGTGGGCGTGGTCTCCGCGCTGCTGTCTGACACCCAGCGCGATGACTTTGTCGCCCGCACCCGCAAAGAGTATGAAACCGTCCGCATTCAGCATGGACGTAAGAAACCGCGCACGCCGCCGGTTTCGCTTCAGGCGGCGCGCGATAACGATCTGGCGTTCGACTGGTCCAGCTATACGCCGCCGGTCGCGCACCGTCTGGGCGTGCAGGACGTGACGGCCAGCATCGAAACGCTGCGTAACTACATCGACTGGACGCCATTCTTCATGACCTGGTCGCTGGCGGGCAAATATCCGCGCATTCTTGAAGATGAGGTAGTAGGCGAAGAGGCGAAACGCCTGTTTAAAGATGCCAACGATATGCTCGACAGACTGAGCGCAGAGAAAGCCCTCAACCCGCGCGGCGTGGTGGGGCTGTTCCCGGCGAACCGCGTGGGCGACGACATAGAAATCTACCGCGATGAAACCCGCACCCATGTGCTGGCCGTGAGCCACCATCTGCGCCAGCAAACCGAGAAAGTGGGCTTTGCCAACTACTGCCTGGCGGATTTCGTCGCACCGAAACTCTCCGGTAAAGCCGACTATATCGGCGCCTTTGCGGTGACCGGCGGTCTGGAAGAAGACGCGCTGGCGGACGCGTACGACGCACAGCACGATGATTACAACAAAATCATGGTGAAAGCGATCGCCGATCGCCTGGCGGAAGCCTTTGCCGAGTATCTGCACGAGCGCGTACGTAAGGTGCACTGGGGCTACGCCGCGAATGAGAATCTCAGCAACGAGGAGCTGATCCGCGAAAACTACCAGGGCATTCGTCCGGCACCCGGCTATCCGGCCTGCCCGGAACACACCGAGAAGGGCACTATCTGGAAACTGCTCGACGTGGAAGCGCATACCGGCATGAAACTTACCGAGTCGTTCGCCATGTGGCCGGGCGCGTCCGTTTCCGGCTGGTATTTCAGCCACCCGGACAGCAAGTATTTCGCCGTGGCACAGCTTCAGCGGGATCAGATTGAAGACTACGCCCTGCGAAAAGGCATGAGCGTGTCTGAGGTGGAACGCTGGCTGGCGCCGAATTTAGGCTACGACGCAGACTAACGTCACTTTTCCTTACAACAAACAGGGCACCGCTATGGTGCCTTGTCTCTTTCTTACGTTTAAACCCTTATACTGAACCTAAGGAAAATGAATAACGATAAGGAGGAAAACCCACTGTGTTGACGTTGTTACACCTGCTCTCCGCAGTCGCACTGCTGGTATGGGGCACCCATATCGTTCGTACCGGCGTGATGCGCGTGTTTGGCGCACGTTTACGTACCGTTCTCAGCGGCAGTGTTGAGAAGAAGCCGCTCGCCTTCTGTGCGGGTATTGGCGTCACGGCGCTGGTGCAAAGCAGCAACGCCACCACTATGCTCGTCACCTCGTTCGTGGCGCAGGATCTGGTGGCGCTCGCCCCGGCGCTGGTGATTGTCCTTGGCGCCGACGTCGGTACCGCGCTGATGGCACGTATCCTGACCTTCGATCTCTCCTGGCTGTCGCCGCTGCTGATTTTTATCGGCGTCATTTTCTTCCTCGGCCGTAAGCAAAGCCGTGCCGGGCAGCTTGGCCGCGTCGGTATTGGCCTCGGGCTGATCCTGCTGGCGCTGGAGCTGATTGTGCAGGCAGTTACGCCGATTACCCAGGCCAACGGTGTGCAGGTCATTTTCGCCTCGTTAACCGGCGATATTATGCTGGATGCGCTGATCGGCGCGGTGTTTGCCATTGTCAGCTACTCCAGCCTGGCGGCCGTGTTACTGACGGCCACGCTAACCGCTGCGGGCGCGATCTCTTTCCCGGTGGCGCTATGCCTGGTCATCGGTGCGAATCTTGGCTCTGGCCTGCTGGCGATGCTTAACAACAGTGCAGCCAATGCTGCCGCCCGACGGGTGGCGCTGGGGAGTTTGCTCTTCAAGCTGGTGGGTAGCCTGATCATTCTGCCGTTTGTGCACCCGCTGGCGAACCTGATGGACAACCTCTCTCTGCCGAAAGCGGAGCTGGTGATCTACTTCCACGTCTTCTACAACCTGGTACGCTGTCTGGCGATGGTGCCGTTTGCCGCGCCGATGGCCCGCTTCTGCGAGCGGCTAATTCGTGATGAACCGGAGCTGGACGCGCGCCTTAAACCGAAGCATCTGGACACCTCGGTGCTGGACACGCCCGCGCTGGCTATCGCCAATGCCGCCCGCGAAACGCTGCGCATGGGTGACGCGATGGAAACCATGCTGGAAGGGTTGCAAAAGGTGATGCACGGCGAGCCGCGCGAAGAAAAAGAGCTGCGCAGGCTGGCGGACGATATCAACGTGCTGTATACCGCCATCAAGCTCTATCTGGCACGGATCCCCCAGGACGAGCTGGCGGAAGAGGAGTCGCGCCGCTGGGCGGAAATCATTGAGATGTCGCTTAACCTGGAGCAGGCTTCGGATATTGTCGAGCGTATGGGCAGTGAAATCGCAGACAAATCCCTGGCCGCACGTCGGGCGTTTTCTGTCGAAGGGCTGAAGGAGCTGGAAGCGCTGCACGAACAGCTGGTCAGCAACCTGAAGCTGGCGATGTCGGTCTTCTTCTCCAGCGACGTGCCGAGCGCGCGCCGCCTGCGCCGCAACAAGCACCGTTTCCGCATCCTCAACCGGCGCTACTCGCACGCCCACGTTGAGCGTCTGCACCAGCAGAACGTGCAGAGTATCGAAACCAGCTCGCTCCACCTGGGGCTGCTGGGCGATATGAAGCGTCTTAACTCGTTGTTCTGTGCGGTGGCATACAGCGTGATGGAGCAGCCGGATGAAGACGATGAGCGGGATGAGTATTAATCTCTGAAAGCGCCTCGCAAAACGGTTTTGTGAGGCGTGACTCCCCATAAAGAGCAATTTATTCTTCAACCCTTACATTTTTAAGGGAATAGGAGGTGCTCAATTATTACGCTACACTTCGCCAGTTCATGCGCATTCCAATGGGGGTTCTCATGCGCGGTGCTAATAGCATTAAAAAATCAGTGAATGTTTCCCTGTCGCCGGTCATTCTTGAAGAGGCGCGAAGGCTTAAACTTAACCTTTCTGCCGTGCTAACGGCGGCTTTGCAGGAGCAATTTCGTGAACATCGGCACGCAGAGTGGCTTGAAGAAAATAAAGCTTCTATTGACGCCATTAACCAGTGGGTTGATGAAAACGGCTCCTTTAGTGACTTTCAGAGGTCGTTCTGATGAAGCATGTACTGGTCGCTCCCGCCGTTGAGGTCGCGGGAAAACCCTGCGTGGTGATGATGCATATGATGGCAGGCATATCGCTAAAAGAGTTAGGTGAACGCGTTGCCGATCTTACTAACAGCAGTGCTTCATTGCGGGATGCACTCGATTTTCTGATCAGCGGTTACTAGGACTTTTTTGTCAGGCGCAAGGTAAGGTATATTTCGCCCTTCACAGGAGAAACTATGCTGCCAACTCAATCAACCCGATTAAACAAATACATTAGCGAGAGCGGGATCTGCTCACGTCGCGAGGCTGACCGTTACATTGAACAGGGTAACGTGTTTCTTAACGGCAAACGCGCCACCATTGGCGATCAGGTGGTACCTGGCGATGTGGTGAAAGTGAATGGTCAGGTCATCGAACCGCGTGATGCCGAAGACCTGGTGTTTATCGCGTTGAACAAACCGGTTGGGATTGTCAGCACCACGGAAGATGGCGAGCGGGACAACATTGTTGATTTCGTGAACCACAGCAGCCGCATTTTCCCGATTGGCCGTCTGGATAAAGACTCTCAGGGGCTGATTTTCCTCACCAACCACGGCGATCTGGTCAACAAAATTCTGCGTGCCGGTAACGACCACGAGAAAGAGTACATCGTGACGGTGAACAAGCCGGTGACGGACGAGTTTATCCGCGGAATGGGCGCTGGCGTGCCGATTCTGGGCACCGTGACGAAGAAGTGTAAAGTCAAAAAAGAAGCACCGTTCGCGTTCCGCATCACGCTGGTTCAGGGCCTGAACCGCCAGATCCGCCGCATGTGCGAGTACTTCGGTTATGAAGTGACGAAGCTGGAACGCACGCGCATCATGAACGTCAGCCTGTCTGGCATCCCGCTGGGCGAGTGGCGTGACTTAACGGATGACGAGCTGATCGAGCTGTTCAAACTTATCGAGAACTCCTCGTCCGAAGCGAAGCCGAAAGCTAAAGCCAAACCGAAAACGCAGGCGATTAAGCGTCCGGTGGTGAAGGCACCGCAGGCGGAAGAGAAAGGGCGAGGCAAGCCGGGCAACGGAAAACGCTTTACCCAGCCGGGGCGCAAAAAGAAAGGGCGCTGATTAGCGCCTTCCACGGGTTGATGTGCTGGCGGACCAGGAAAAAGTCGCCTCTGCATCGGGTTTATAAGCCTGCTCTTTTTTCAGCTTGCGGGCTTTTTTCGCCGCGGCATCACGTTGCGCCATCAGTTTATCGATGTACTCTTTTTTAACCTGATTGGTTTCGGCGTTCGTCAGCGTGCGGCCATGCGCGATGCGGGCGCGGTCGAGAAGCGTTTTCAGTTCGCGCTGCTCGGCTTCGGTCATGTCTTTCTGGGTCAAACGTGGTGTAGCCATTGCTGAAGCCTCCTGATGGGGAGGCTTCAGTGTAAAGCAAGCCGGGTCAATTAACCCTGTTTCACCGCATCTTTTTTCGGTTGGTCATCAATCGGCTTACCGGACCAGTATCCTGCTAACAGCGAACCGGACAGGTTGTGCCAGACGGAGAACAGCGCTCCCGGTAGCGCCGCCAGCGGTGAGAAGTAAATTTTACCCAGCGCCGCCGCCAGGCCAGAGTTCTGCATCCCCACTTCGATCGCCAGCGTGCGGCAGGTGGATTCGTCGAAACCAAACAGCTTTCCACCCCAGTATCCGCCCAGCAGACCAATGGTGTTATGCAGCACAACCGCGACGATCACTACAAAGCCCACTGAAGCAATGTGCGATGCGGAACCGGCTACCACGGCGCTGATAATGGCAAGTATGCAGACCATCGAAAACGCGGGCAGATACGGCTCAACCGCTTTCACCACCCGCGGGAAGAGATGGTGGATCACCAGTCCCAGCGCAATCGGGATCACCACGATTTGCAGAATGCTGAGCAGCATGCCCATCACATCCACCTGGATATGCGCGTCCACGTACAGGCGGGTTAACAGCGGCGTGGCAATCACGCCCACCAGCGTGGAAACGGAAGAGATAGTGACGGAGAGCGCCACGTCGCCTTTCGCCAGATAGATCATGACGTTAGATGCCGTGCCGCTGGCGACGCTCCCCACCAGCACCATCCCGGCGGAAAGGTCGGGCGGCATCTTAAAGGCCATCGCCAGCAGCCAGGCCGCGAGCGGCATCACCAGGTAGTGCAGGAAAATCCCTGCGGCAACCGGTGCCGGGCGAGACAGCACGCGTTTGAAATCGTCAATTTTTAGACGCACGCCCATGCCGAACATAATCAGCATCAGTAGCGTGGTGACCCACGGACCAATGCCCGTGAACGTGGTGGGAGTGTAATACGCGAGTACGGAGAGCAGCAGCGCCCATAACGGGAACAGCCGGGTGATAGCGGAGAGCATAGTGAATTCCTTGCAGTATTGTCGTGTTGTTTTGTTATAAAAAAGCCGGGTCTGTGCCCGGCTTATGGATAATGTTTATCGTGCTAACGAATTTTATTCAAATAAATTCTGATGAAGTTTCTGCACAACCTGCTCGGCCTGATCGGCAGGGACCAGGAAGCAGAGGTTGTAGCTGGACGCGCCGTAGCAAATCATGCGGATGCTGAACGGGTCGAGCACGCCGAACACCTCTTTGCCCACGCCGCACGCGCGCGACAGCTTATTACCGATGATGGCAACCAGCGCCAGATCTTCTTCCACCTCCACGCGGCACAGCTCGGAAAGCTCAATCAGCAGCGACTGCGTCAGCAGGGTGTCGCCGGTAGAGGTGGAGCCGGTGGTGTCGAGCGTCAGCGCAATGCTGACTTCTGACGTGGTGATCAGGTCCACGGAGATATTGTGGCGCGCCAGGATGCCAAACACTTCCGCCAGGAATCCGCGGGAGTGCAGCATATTATGGCTGTGCAGGGTAACCAGCGTCTGCTTACGACGCAGGGCAAGCGCGCGGAACAGCGGCGGGTTCTCGGTTTTCTTGCAGACCAGCGTCCCGCCCGCCTTTGGATCTTTACTGGAGCCAACGAAGACCGGAATGTCGCTGCGCACGGCGGGCAGCAGCGTGGCCGGATGCAGCACTTTCGCGCCGAAGGTGGCCATTTCAGCCGCTTCTTCAAAGGCGATCACGTCAATGCGTTTTGCCGCAGAGACCACGCGCGGGTCGGTGGTGTAAATGCCCGGCACGTCCGTCCAGATATCCACGCGGGTGGCATGCAGGGCTTCACCCAGCAGGGCGGCGGTATAGTCGCTGCCGCCACGGCCCAGCGTGGTTGTGCGCCCTTTGGCTTCGCTGCCGATAAACCCCTGGGTGATCACTATGCCTTCATCCAGACGCGGGGCAAGCTGCTGGTTAGTGAGCTCTGCCAAAGCTTCAACGTCCGGCTCGGCGCGGCCAAAGCGGTCGCTGGTGCGCATTACTTTACGCACGTCGAACCACTGCGCCTGAATATTGCGCTCGCGCATGATCTCAACGAATAGCAGGGTGGACATCAGTTCGCCGTGGCTGACCAGTTCGTCGGTTAGAGCGGTAGAGGTTGCCAGTGAAGCGGCTTCTGCCAGGGTAGTGATATTTTCCAGCAGGCGTTCCACTTCCTCACGAATGACGTTCGGGTTTTGCAGACGCTCAAGGATGTCGAACTGAATTTTGCGCAGTGCATCCAGCTTCACGAAACGCTCGGTCGCTTCCAGTCCTTCAGACAAAGAAACCAGCAGGTTCGTCACGCCGGCTGAGGCGGAGAGCACCACCAGGCGGGTATTCGGATCGGCCAGCACCACATCGGCGCTGCGGTTCATGGCAGCGTAGTCTGCCACACTGGTGCCGCCAAACTTGGCGACCACAAAACTCGTCATAACAACCTCGTGTCAGGGAATGAATAGAGCGACCTTGGCACAAGAATGAAGCGAGAACAGGTGCAGGCGCAAAATACGGCCCTATAAATAAAATGCGGGGGAGGTCCTGTCAATGCTGGGATTATGCGGATTTTTCATGGGGGGGTACCCCTCAGAAACAGGACTTATAACAGGCCCATATTTTATGCTCCTTTTTACCCCTTTTTGACCAACATTTCGCCACGCCGGAAGGGCGCGACAGCAGCTATACTTTTCGGGTCTTTTCACCTGCGTTTGATGCAGACCAGGGCAATGGCATAAAAACCATCACAATTTTTATTTGCAGGCGCTACAATCGACCGCAGTCACAATTCTCAAATCAGAAGAGTATTGCTATGAAAAACATCAACCCAACGCAGACCGCTGCATGGCAGGCACTACAGAAACATTTTGATGAAATGAAAGACGTCACTATCGCGGATCTGTTCGCGAAAGATGCCGATCGTTTCAGCAAGTTTTCCGCCACCTTCGATGACCTGATGCTGGTGGATTTCTCCAAGAACCGTATCACCGAAGAGACGCTGGCGAAGCTGCAAGATCTGGCGAAAGAGACTGAGCTGGCAGATGCCATCAAATCCATGTTCTCCGGTGAGAAGATCAACCGCACCGAAGACCGTGCCGTGCTGCACGTGGCGCTGCGCAACCGTAGCAATACTCCAATTATCGTTGACGGCAAAGATGTGATGCCGGAAGTGAACGCGGTGCTGGAAAAGATGAAAACCTTCTCTGAAGCGATCATCTCAGGTCAGTGGAAAGGCTACACCGGGAAAGCGATCACCGACGTCGTAAACATCGGTATCGGCGGCTCTGACCTCGGCCCGTTCATGGTGACCGAGGCGCTGCGCCCGTACAAAAACCATCTCAACATGCACTTCGTGTCCAACGTCGATGGGACTCACATCGCTGAAGTGCTGAAAAAGGTGAACCCGGAAACCACGCTGTTCCTGGTGGCGTCTAAAACCTTCACCACTCAGGAAACCATGACCAACGCCCACAGCGCGCGCGACTGGTTCCTGAAAACCGCGGGCGACGAAAAGCACGTGGCGAAACACTTCGCGGCGCTGTCCACCAACGGTAAAGCGGTGGGTGAGTTCGGTATTGATACTGCGAACATGTTTGAATTCTGGGACTGGGTGGGTGGCCGCTACTCACTGTGGTCTGCGATCGGTCTGTCCATCATCCTGTCCGTCGGCTTCGACAACTTCGTTGAGCTGCTCTCCGGCGCGCACGCGATGGACAAACACTTCTCCACCACCGCGCCTGAGAAAAACCTGCCGGTGCTGCTGGCGCTGATCGGGATCTGGTACAACAACTTCTTCGGCGCTGAAACCGAAGCGATTCTGCCGTACGACCAGTATATGCACCGCTTTGCGGCCTACTTCCAGCAGGGCAACATGGAATCCAACGGCAAGTACGTTGACCGTAACGGTAACGCGGTGGATTATCAGACTGGCCCAATCATCTGGGGCGAGCCGGGCACCAACGGTCAGCACGCGTTCTACCAGCTGATCCATCAGGGCACCAAAATGGTACCGTGCGATTTCATCGCCCCGGCGATTACGCACAACCCGCTTTCCGACCACCATCCGAAGCTGCTGTCTAACTTCTTCGCCCAGACCGAAGCGCTGGCGTTCGGTAAATCCCGCGAGGTGGTTGAGCAGGAGTACCGTGACCAGGGTAAAGATCCGGCTACGCTGGAACACGTTGTGCCGTTCAAAGTGTTCGAAGGCAACCGTCCAACTAACTCCATTCTGCTGCGTGAAATTACGCCGTTCAGCCTGGGTGCGCTGATTGCCCTCTACGAGCACAAGATCTTCACTCAGGGCGCTATTCTGAACATCTTCACCTTTGACCAGTGGGGCGTTGAGCTGGGCAAACAGCTGGCAAACCGCATTCTGCCAGAGCTGGGTGACGATAAAGCAATCGACAGCCACGACAGCTCCACCAATGGTCTGATTAACCGTTATAAAGCATGGCGTGCGTAATAAATATGTCATGAACAATGCCGGCGATATGCCGGCATTTTTTTATCGGATAATTCCTGATGTCTGTTAGTTATCTCAAATTCTGAATCTGAGTTTAATCCGAAAAACACGGTTACCCCGTTAATTGCTGAGGGTTATTTTAAGAAAATACGGAGTGATACTTTAATGGGTTTATATTATAACTGTTTGATAATGAATGGTTATCTATTTCAATAATTCTTTTTTCTTTTCATTTTTAACCATTAGTCTGAAAACCTCATCCCTATTTACCCCCACGGTAAACCCACTGCTTTAGTTGTGTATACTCGAATCCGCCTGAATTTCTTTTCGGGCAAATCTCCATTCATTCATTGAAGGGAAATTGTTATGAAGAAAGTACTGTATGGCATTTTTGCCATATCTGCGCTTGCGGCGACGTCTGTCTATGCAGCTCCGGTCCAGGTCGGAGAAGCAGCAGGGTCGGCAGCGACGTCTGCGTCTGCGGGGAGTTCTACCGCAGCCAGCACCAGCGCCGTAAGTTCAGCCGTGGGTGTCGCGCTGGCGGCAACCGGTGGCGGTGATGGCTCCAATACCGGAACCACGACCACTACGACGACCAGCACCCAGTAATACCGGGTGTTTTAATCATAACCACACTTCGGTGTGGTTATTTCGCCCCTTCGGAGAAGAGTCGTGAAGCGACCTGCAATCATCCTGATTTGCCTGCTGTTGCAGGCGTGCTCAACTACCACCAAAGGGCTGGGCCACTCACTGTGGGACAGCATGTTCGGCACGCCGGGCGTGCATCTGACCGATGACGAACTTCAGAACATGCCGTATGCCAGCCAGTACATGCAGCTAAACGATGGTCCGCAACTGTTTGTGGTGCTCGCTTTCGATGAAAACGGGCAGCAGAAATGGGTGACGCAGGATCAGGCCACCATCGTGACTCAGCATTCCCGAATCGTGAAAACGTTGCTTGGCGGCGACAACCTGCTTGAGGTAAACAACCTGGCTGAAGATCCGCTCATCAAGCCGAATCAGATCGTCGATGGCGCAAGCTGGACGCGCACAATGGGCTGGACCGAGCACAAACAGGTGCGCTACGCCACGGCCCGCTCTACCTTCCGCTGGGATGGTACGGACAGCGTCAAAGTGGGCAGCGACGAAACGCAGGTGCGCGTGCTGGATGAAGAGGTGACAACCGATCAGGCCACCTGGCATAACCGCTTCTGGGTGGACGAAGAGGGGCAAATCCGCCAGTCCTTACAGTATCTCGGTGCCGGTTTCTTCCCGGTGAAGACCACCCTGATCAAGGCGGCGAAATCATGAAAATGTTCATCCACATTGCGCTTCTCGCCAGCCTGGCCTCGCCGATGGCGTGGTCTGCGGGAACGGTACAGGTCTACACCCCGGACAGCGAAAAACCTAAAACCTTAACCAATGCCGGGCATCTGCTCGATCTGGTGGGGCAGCCGAGGCTGGCGAAAAGCTGGTGGACCGGGGCGGTGATCAGCGAGCGTCAGGCGACGATCGTCGCGGAACAAAAACATCAGGCGCTGCTCGCCCGACTGAGCGGGCTGGCACAACAGGAAGATGCCGACGATGCCGCGGCCATTACTAGCCTGCGTCAACAGCTTCAGGCGGTTAAGGTGACGGGTCGCCAGAAGGTGAATCTCGATCCGGATGAGGTGCGCGTTGCGGAAAACGGCAATCCGTCGCTGGAAGGGGACTATACCCTGTGGCTTCCGGCTCAACCTTCCACCGTCACCGTGATGGGGCTTCTCAGCAGCCCTGGCAATAAGCCGTTTACGCCGGGCCGGGACGTGGCGAGCTATCTCGACGAGCAAAGTCTGCTCAGCGGAGCGGATAACAGCTATGCCTGGGTGGTCTATCCGGACGGGCATACGCAAAAAGCGCCGGTGGCTTACTGGAATAAACGCCATATCGAACCTATGCCAGGCAGCATCATTTTTGTCGGTTTTGCCGACCATTTCTGGACGAAAGCGTATGACGGGCTTAATGCCGATATCCTTCGCTCCCTGATACAGCGGATACCGGAATAATGAAAAAAACCTATCTCTACAGCATGCTTGCACTATGCGTGAGTGCCGCCTGTCATGCAGAAACGTATCCGGCACCCATCGGCCCGTCGCAGTCCGATTTTGGCGGCGTGGGCTTACTGCAAACCCCGACCGCGCGTATGGCCCGCGAAGGGGAAATCAGCCTTAACTATCGCGATAACGATCAGTACCGTTACTACTCTGCGTCCGTGCAGCTGTTCCCCTGGCTGGAGACCACGCTGCGCTACACCGACGTGCGTACAAAACAGTACAGCAGCGTGGACGCCTTCTCCGGCAATCAGACCTATAAAGACAAAGCCTTCGACGTGAAGCTGCGACTGTGGGAAGAGAGCTACTGGATGCCGCAGGTCTCCGTCGGGGCGAAAGACATTGGCGGGACCGGCCTGTTTGATGCGGAATACATCGTTGCCAGCAAAGCCTGGGGACCGTTTGATTTCTCGCTGGGTCTTGGCTGGGGCTACCTCGGCACCAGCGGCAACGTAACCAACCCGTTCTGTACCTACAGCGACAAATACTGCTACCGCGATAACAGCTATAAAAAAGCGGGTTCCATCAACGGCGACCAGATGTTCCACGGCCCGGCCTCGCTGTTTGGAGGCGTAGAGTATCAAACGCCATGGCAGCCGCTGCGCCTGAAGCTGGAGTACGAAGGCAATAACTACAGCGAAGATTTTGCCGGCAAGATTGAGCAGAAGAGCAAGTTTAACGTCGGCGCCATTTACCGCGTCACCGACTGGGCCGACGTTAACCTCAGCTATGAGCGCGGTAATACCCTGATGTTTGGCTTTACGCTGCGCACCAACTTTAACGACATGCGGCCGCGCTACAATGACAACCCGCGGCCCAAATACCAGCCGGAGCCGCAGGATGCGATCATTCAGCACTCCGTGGTAGCGAACCAGCTGACGCTGCTGAAATATAACGCGGGCCTGGCGGATCCGAAGATCCAGACCAAAGGCGATACGCTGTACGTCACCGGCGAGCAGGTAAAATACCGCGACTCCCGCGAAGGGATCGAGCGCGCCAACCGGATCGTCATGAACGATCTGCCGGAGGGGATCCGCACGATCCGCGTGACGGAGAACCGTCTCAACCTGCCGCAGGTCACCACTGAAACCGATGTTGCCAGCCTTAAGCGTCATCTTGAAGGCGAACCGCTGGGGCATGAAACCGAGCTGGTGCAAAAACGCGTTGAGCCGGTGGTGCCAGAGAGCACCGAGCAGGGCTGGTATATCGATAAATCCCGCTTCGATTTCCATATCGATCCGGTGCTGAACCAGTCCGTGGGTGGGCCGGAAAACTTCTACATGTATCAGCTGGGCGCGATGGCGACGGCGGATCTGTGGGTGACCGACCACCTGTTGACCACCGGTAGTCTGTTCGGCAACCTTGCCAACAACTACGACAAATTTAACTACACCAACCCGCCGAACGATTCAAAACTGCCGCGCGTGCGTACCCGCGTTCGCGAATATGTGCAGAACGATATCTACGTGAATAACCTGCAGGCCAACTACTTCCAGTACTTCGGTAACGGCTTCTACGGCCAGGTTTACGGTGGCTATCTGGAAACCATGTTCGGCGGCGCGGGGGCGGAGGTGCTTTATCGTCCCGTCGACAGCAACTGGGCGTTTGGGATTGATGCCAACTACGTGAAACAGCGTGACTGGCGCAGCGCGCAGGACATGATGAAGTTCACCGACTACAGCGTCAAAACCGGGCACCTGACCGCCTACTGGACGCCGTCGTTCGCACAGGATGTGCTGGTGAAAGCCAGCGTCGGGCAGTACCTGGCGGGCGATAAGGGCGGCACGCTGGATATCTCCAAACACTTCGACAGCGGCGTTGTGGTAGGCGGTTATGCCACCATCACCAACGTTTCGCCAGACGAGTACGGGGAAGGGGACTTCACCAAAGGGGTGTACGTGTCGATTCCGCTGGATCTGTTCTCGTCAGGCCCAACCCGCAGCCGTGCGGCAGTGGGCTGGACGCCGCTGACGCGCGACGGCGGTCAGCAGCTTGGACGTAAGTTCCAGCTGTATGATATGACCAGCGATAAGAACATTAACTTCCGCTGATGCTTGTTTGCCCGGTGGCGCTGCGCTTACCGGGCCTACGAAAGTATTTTTGTAGGCCGGGCAAACGCAGTGCCGCCCGGCAAGAATGTTCATGTGGACAAAACATAAACAAAAAATATAGATCCCCGTCACATTTTTGCGTTATACAGGAACCTCGCCCTGGAGAATGAGGTGCTGTATGACATCCCTGACTCGTCCGCGTGTTGAGTTTATCTCAACGATACTCCAGACCGTGCTGAACCTCGGTCTGCTGAGCCTTGGCCTGATCCTGGTCGTGTTTCTGGGTAAAGAGACGGTGCATCTGGCGGATGTGCTGTTCGCACCTGAGCAAACCAGCAAATACGCGCTGGTGGAAGGCCTGGTGGTCTACTTTCTCTACTTTGAATTTATCGCCCTGATTGTGAAGTACTTTCAGTCCGGCTTTCACTTCCCGCTGCGCTATTTTGTCTACATTGGCATCACCGCCATTGTGCGGCTGATCATCGTCGATCATAAATCCCCGCTCGACGTGCTGATCTACTCGGCGGCGATCCTGCTGCTGGTGATCACCCTCTGGCTGTGCAACTCAAAGCGGCTGAAACGCGAATAAAAAAAGGGCGCTCCGAAGAGCGCCTAACAACAGTCACAAGTTGGTTCAATACAATACGTCTAAAGTTGAGGGTTGCAGTGGCATAACAGATGAAACTTAACCTTTCACACCGCCCGCCGTCAGGCCGTTGACCAGCCAGCGCTGGGCCAGCAGGAACACCACGGTAATCGGGATGGCAGAGAGGACGGCCGCCGCGGCAAAGTCGCCCCACAGGTAGTTTTGCGGGTTGAGGTATTGCTGCATACCGACGGCCAGGGTGTAGCTGTTCACATCGCGCAGTAACAGAGAGGCGACCGGTACTTCGGTGATCGCCGCGATAAACGACAGGATGAACACCACCGCCAGAATCGGCACCGACAGCGGCAGCAGCACCAGACGGAACGCCTGCCACGGGGTGGCGCCATCCAGCGCGGCGGCTTCTTCCAGTGAACCATCGATGGTTTCGAAATAGCCCTTGATGGTCCACACATGCAGGGCGATGCCGCCAAGATAGGCGAAGATCACGCCGCCGTGGGTGTTCAGGCCGATAAACGGCACGTACTGGCCCAGACGATCAAACAGGGCATACAACGCCACCAGTGACAGCACCGCCGGGAACATCTGGAAAATCAGCATCCCTTTCAGCAGGGTCGCTTTGCCCGGGAAACGCATACGGGCGAAGGCGTAAGCACAGGTGGTGGAGAGCGTCACGATGCCGATGGCAGTGATGGTCGCCACTTTTACCGAGTTCCACAGCCACAGCAGCACCGGGAACGGCGGGGGAGTGACGCGGCCATCCGCGTGTTCCACACTGAAGCCCAGCGCGAGTTTCCAGTGCTCCCAGGAGATTTCATCCGGGATCAGGCTCCCGGTGGCGAAGTTCCCCGAACGCAGGGAGATGGCGATAACCATCAGCAGCGGGAACATGATCGCCGCGATGAAAATCAGCAGGCCTAAGTGCGTCGCGAGGAGGCGCAGTTTCTGAGATTTGGGTTGTACCATTGCCATGTTCAGTGCCCTCCTTAGTCAAATTTCATACGTGTAGCTTTCAGGTTCACGATCGCCAGGGCGCCCACCAGCAGGAAGATCAGGGTGGCAATCGCTGCCGCCAGACCGAAGTCCTGACCGCCGCCGCCTTCGAAGGCGATACGGTAGGTGTAGCTCACGAGCAGGTCGGTATAGCCTGCCGGCGTGGTGGTGCCGAGACGGTCCGGACCGCCGTTGGTCAACAGCTGAATCAGCACGAAGTTGTTAAAGTTAAAGGCGAAGCTGGCAATCATCAGCGGCGTCAGCGGCTTAATGAGCAGCGGCAGGGTAATTTTGAAGAAGTTCTGGAACGGACCCGCGCCGTCCATCGCCGAGGCTTCGTACAGGTCATCCGGGATGGCCTTCAGCAGCCCCATGCACAGGATCATCATGTACGGATAACCGAGCCAGGTGTTCACGATGATAATCATCGAGCGAGCGGTGGTCGGGTCGCTGAACCAGGCCGGTTTGATGCCGAACAGCGCGCTCAGCATCATGTTGATTTCACCGAAGCTCTGGTTAAACAACCCTTTGAAAATCAGAATCGAGATGAACGACGGCACGGCGTACGGCAGAATCAGCAGCACGCGGTAAATCGCTTTCCCCTTCAGGGACTCCCACTGAACGAGACAGGCCAGCACCATGCCCACGGCCACGGTCAGGATCACGGTCAGTATGGAGAAGACTACCGTCCAGACGAAGATGGCGAAGAACGGTTTCTGGATGCCTTCGTCGGTAAACACGCGGGTAAAGTTATCCCAGCCGATGGTAACGGTATAGCCCGGGCTGAGCTTGTCGTCGCCCCAGCTGCCGTCGGCATTCACCGACTGATAGAAACCAATGTCGTTATTCGGACGGTACTTCACGCCGCTCTGGTTGTTGGTCAGCGTGCCGTCATCCGCCAGAGTATAAAGCGGCTGCGTGCCGGAAAACTGGCGCAGCGAGCTCATGGTTACTTTGCTGTCATCGGGCAGCACAGCGGTGAGCTGGGTCAGCGCCTGGCGATTTTGAGTGATGATACGCAGGTTGGCACGTTCACCTTCCGGCAGGGCCGCGGCCTCTTTTAAGACCAGCTTCTGCTCGCCGCCAAATTTGAACGCGTCGGAAAGATAGTTTTTGCCGCTCTCACCGTCAGTGAGCGCTAACTTCCATTCATCTCCCGCAGGATACAGGCCGAAGTTAAAGGTTTTACCCGCCTGATAAGAACGATCCAGAAGCACCTGGGTGGCACGCTCCTGCGCGAGCTGGTTGGTGCTGCTGTAGTTAGTAAAGGCAATCGCGATGGTGCAGATCAGCGGAAAGAGGACAAACAGCCCCATCCCGGCAACACCGGGGTAGACATAGCGCCAGGCATACGCTTTACGGCTGGCGAAAATATACAGGCCAACCGAGCTTAAAATCAGCGTCATGATGGCAAAAAGGTATTCCCCTTGCACGTACATTAAAACAACAAGGTAACCCACCAGCAGACACAGCAGACCTATCACTGACCACTTCAGTGCGTCGCTTTGCCACCAGCGTTTCTTTTTAATGACATCCATGGGGTTCTTCCTCTACAACGGTGGAAACTTATCGTCAGGTGGCGCTGCGCTTACCTGACCTACGGATCGTGCCGTAGTCGTAGGGCGGGTAAGCGCACGCGCCACCCGCCGTTTTTCAGACTTACTTAGTAATACGACCCTGAGCATCTTTCAGCGCGGCATCAACAGTCTGGCGACCGCTTGCAGCGTTGATGACGGCGGTACGGGTGGCGTACCAGAACGCAGCCATCTGTGGGATGTTCGGCATGATTTCGCCTTTCTGGGCGTTATCCATGGTGGCCGCAATGCGTGGATCTTTCGCTAACTGATCCTGGAAGGATTTCAGCGCAACGGCGCCCAGCGGTTTGTCCTTGTTCACTTCATCCAGACCCTGATCGGTCAGCAGGTAGTTTTCGAGGAACTCTTTCGCCAGCTCTTTGTTCGGGCTGGCGGCGTTGATACCCGCGCTCAGCACGCCAACAAACGGTTTAGACGGCTTGCCGTTGAAGGTTGGCAGCAGGGTCACGCCGTAGTTGACTTTGCTCTTGTCGATATTGGTCCAGGCCCACGGACCGTTGATGGTCATCGCGGTTTCGCCTTTGTTGAACGCCGCTTCCGCGATGGAGTAGTCGGTATCCGCATTCATGTGTTTGTTCTTAATCAGGTCAACCAGGAAGGTCAGGCCTTTTTTCGCGCCCGCGTTGTCCACGCCCACGTCTTTCACGTCATATTTGCCGTTTTCAAACTTGAACGCGTAGCCGCCGTCGGCAGCAATCAGCGGCCAGGTGAAGTACGGCTCTTGCAGGTTGAACATCAGAGCGGATTTACCTTTCGCCTTCAGCTCTTTATCCAGAGCAGGGATCTCTTCCCAGGTTTTCGGTGGATTTGGCACCAGGTCTTTGTTGTAAATCAGTGACAGGGCTTCAACCGCGATTGGGTAAGCGATCAGCTTGCCGTTATAGCGAACGGCGTCCCAGGTGAACGGGAACAGTTTGTCCTGGAAGGCTTTGTCTGGCGTGACTTCTGCCAGCAGGCCAGACTGCGCGTAGCCCCCGAAACGGTCATGCGCCCAGAAGATAATGTCCGGACCATCGCCGGTTGCCGCAACCTGCGGGAACTTCTCTTCCAGTTTGTCCGGGTGTTCTACGGTGACTTTGATACCAGTGTCTTTCTCGAATTTTTTGCCCACTTCGGCCAGACCGTTATAGCCCTTGTCGCCGTTAATCCAGATAACCAGCTTACCTTCTTCAATTTTGGCGAGAGCCGGTGCGGAAATCATCATTGCTGCGAGGGCGGACAATGCGAAAACGCGTGCGCCAGTCTTGATCTTCATATCTGCCATCCTTTATTGGTGATGTGCTCGTGGATACATAAGGTGGTTCAACGTGACTCAGTCTCCTTATTTGACATCCTCTTTCCATCCTCCCAGTCCCTACGCCCCACCCCCTGTTTGTGTGATCCCTGTAACATAAATTTAAGTTATGAGTGCTGGCGCACATAAAAACCCACTGAATTTTGCAGGCCGCTTCACGATTTTCGCCTTAGCCACTCCGCTGCGGTCGCAGAGCCTGCTCTCTCATCCTCCCGCCTCCTCCCCCATAAAAAAGCCGGGGGGTGGAGGATTCACGAAAGTAATGGAACACGCATAGTGAACTTATCTTGAATGTTTCTGTCGGTGACAGGTTGTAACGAAGGGAGAAGGGCATGGCGAGCGTACAGCTGCGTAATGTAACGAAAGCCTGGGGCGACGTTGTGGTGTCAAAAGACATCAATCTGGACATCCACGAAGGTGAGTTTGTGGTGTTCGTTGGTCCATCAGGCTGTGGTAAATCTACTCTGCTGCGTATGATTGCCGGTCTTGAAACCATCACCAGTGGCGATTTATTTATTGGTGATACCCGAATGAACGACATCCCGCCAGCTGAACGCGGCGTGGGCATGGTGTTCCAGTCTTATGCGCTTTATCCGCATCTTTCCGTTGCCGAGAACATGTCCTTTGGCCTGAAGCTGGCCGGCGCGAAAAAAGAGACCATTAACCAGCGCGTCACCCAGGTGGCGGAAGTGCTCCAGCTGGCACATCTGCTGGAGCGTAAACCGAAGGCGCTCTCCGGTGGTCAGCGTCAGCGTGTGGCGATCGGCCGTACGCTGGTGGCCGAGCCGCGCGTGTTCCTGCTCGATGAACCTCTCTCTAACCTGGATGCCGCCCTGCGCGTCCAGATGCGTATCGAAATCTCCCGTCTGCACAAGCGTCTTGGACGCACGATGATTTACGTCACCCACGATCAGGTCGAAGCGATGACGCTGGCCGACAAAATCGTGGTACTGGACGCCGGTCGCGTGGCGCAGGTGGGCAAACCGCTGGAGCTGTATCACTACCCGGCAGACCGCTTTGTTGCGGGCTTCATTGGCTCGCCAAAGATGAACTTCCTGCCCGTAAAAGTGACCGCGACGGCAATCGAACAGGTACAGGTGGAGCTGCCAAACCGTCAGCAAGTCTGGCTGCCGGTCGACAGCGCCAACGTACAGGTGGGGGCCAATATGTCCCTCGGTATCCGCCCTGAGCATTTACTGCCGAGCCACATCGCTGATGTGACGCTGGAAGGTGAAGTTCAGGTCGTCGAACAGCTTGGTCACGAAACACAGATTCATATCCAGATCCCCGCCATCCGTCAGAACCTGGTCTACCGCCAGAATGACGTGGTGTTGGTAGAAGAGGGTGCCACATTCGCTATCGGTTTGCCGCCAGAGCGTTGCCATCTGTTCCGTGAGGATGGCACTGCATGTCGTCGGTTGCACAAAGAGCCAGGCGTTTAAGCATTCCAATTACAAAGAAAAGCAATGATCTCAGGAGATAGAATAATGATTACTCTGCGCAAACTTCCTTTGGCAGTTGCCGTCGCAGCGGGCGTAATGTCTGCTCAGGCACTGGCAGTGGATTTCCATGGTTATGCTCGTTCTGGTATCGGCTGGACGGGTAGTGGCGGTGAACAACAATGTTTCCAGGCAACAGGCGCACAAAGTAAATACCGTCTCGGTAACGAATGTGAAACCTACGCCGAACTGAAACTGGGCCAGGAAGTGTGGAAAGAAGGCGACAAGAGCTTCTATTTCGACACCAACGTAGCGTACTCCGTGGCACAGCAGAATGACTGGGAAGGTACCGATCCGGCGTTCCGTGAAGCTAACGTGCAGGGTAAAAACCTGATTGAATGGCTGCCTGGCTCTACCATCTGGGCCGGTAAGCGCTTCTATCAGCGTCATGACGTACACATGATCGACTTCTACTACTGGGATATCTCTGGTCCTGGTGCCGGTATTGAAAACATCGATCTGGGCTTCGGTAAACTGTCTCTGGCAGCGACGCGTTCCCAGGAAGCTGGCGGTTCTTATGCCTTCAGCAGCCAGAACATCTATGACCGTACCAAAGATACCGCGAACGACGTATTTGACGTGCGTTTAGCGGGCCTGGAAACTAACCCGGACGGCGTGCTGGAACTGGGTGTGGATTATGGCCGCGCGAACACGACCGACGGCTATGATCTTGCCGACGGCGCGTCGAAAGATGGCTGGATGTTCACCGCTGAACATACCCAGAGCATGCTGAAAGGCTACAACAAGTTTGTGCTGCAGTATGCGATGGACTCAATGACCACGCAGGGTAAAGGTCTGAGCCAGGGTTCCTATGGTTCTTCCAGCTTTACCATCACGAATCCTGATGGCACGACGACCAATTACGCCAACGATGTGATTAACAACAACGGCAGCCTCTGGCGCATCCTGGACCACGGTGCAATCACCCTGGCCGACAAGTGGGACCTGATGTATGTCGGTATGTACCAGAAACTCGACATGGATGATAACCAGGGGAGTGACTGGTGGACCGTGGGTGTACGTCCGATGTACAAATGGACGCCAATCATGAGCACCCTGCTGGAAGTGGGCTACGACAACGTCAAATCCCAGGAAACCGGCGATCGCAACAGCCAGTACAAAATCACCCTGGCGCAACAGTGGCAGGCTGGCGACAGCATCTGGTCTCGTCCGGCCATCCGTGTCTTCGCAACCTACGCGAAGTGGGATGAGAAATGGGGCTACGCGAAGAACGGTAACGGCGATGCCACCCGTTACGCGATCTCTGACTCCACCGGTAACGGTCGATTCTCTACCAGCCGCGGCGATGACGATGAGTTCTCCTTCGGCGCCCAGATGGAAATCTGGTGGTAACCGCATCCTGATCTGACGATGTAATCTGGGGGGCGAAAGCCCCTCAATCCCTGAGGTACTGCGCGCTATTGCCTGGCCACCGCAGTGCTTACGCTTTCTGAGGTGATAACAATGAAAATGAAGAAAAATCTCGTCGCGCTGTGCCTGTCAGCGGGTCTGCTGGCCTGTGTGCCTGGCGTTACGCTCGCTGACGTCAATTATGTCCCGCAGAATACCAGCGCAGCGCCTGCCATTCCGACAGCCGCTCTACAGCAATTAACCTGGACGCCGGTGGATCAGTCCAAAACGCAGAGCACACAGCTTGCGACGGGTGGCCAACAGCTCAATGTGGCTGGCATTACCGGGCCGGTAGCCGCCTATAGCGTACCGGCTAATATCGGTGAGCTAACGTTGACTTTATCCAGTGAAGTTAACAAACAGACCAGCGTTTTTGCGCCGAACGTTCTGATCCTCGATCAGAACATGACGCCTTCCGCCTATTTCCCCAGCAGCTATTTTACCTATCAAGAGCCGGGTGTAATGAGCGCGGACCGCCTGGAAGGGGTAATGCGTCTGACCCCGGCGCTCGGGCAGCAAAAGCTCTACGTACTGGTCTTCACCACTGAAAAAGATTTGCAGCAAACCACCACTCTGCTCGATCCGGCAAAAGCCTATGCCAAAGGGGTTGGTAACGCCATTCCCGATATTCCCGATCCGATTGCGCGCCATACCACTGACGGCCTGCTTAAGCTGAAGGTGAAAACCAACAGCAGCTCCAGCGTACTCGTAGGCCCACTGTTTGGCTCATCTGGCCCGGGTCCGGTAACGGTGGGTAATACTGCCGCGCCTGTGTATGCCGCGCCAGCCGCAGCACCAGCCGCAGCCCCGGCCCCGGCGAAAAAAGCCGAGCCGGTGCTTAACGATACTGAAACTTACTTTAACAACGCCATCAAGCAGGCAGTTAAAAACGGCGATGTCGATAAAGCGCTGAAACTGCTTGATGAAGCCGAGCGTTTAGGTTCAACCACTGCCCGTTCCACCTTTATCAGCAGTGTAAAAGGCAAGGGGTAACCGTCTCCCCACAGTGCTGATTTTGTTAGTCGTTTGGTGCGCCTTCGCGGGCGCACTTTTTTTGGCTAAGTTGCACCTTTGTTGCGATAGTGATCGTTAAATTCTGTTTGTCCGTCCTCATTTTGCCAATCTGCGATACAATGCTTTTACGTTATGTATCGGAGAGTCTGGCATGTCACACCCCGCGCTAACGCAGCTGCGTGCGTTACGCTATTTCGACCACATCCCTGCGCTTGACCCGGAACAGCTGGACTGGCTGCTGCTGGAAGATTCCATGACAAAACGTTTTGAGCAACAGGGTAAAACGGTCACGGTGACGATGATTCAGGAAGGGTTTGTCTCGCCTGCGGAGATTGCCAGCGAGCTGCCGCTGCTGCCGCAGGAAGAACGCTACTGGCTGCGTGAAATTTTACTCTGTGCGGATGGCGAGCCGTGGCTTGCCGGGCGAACGGTGGTTCCTGAGTCTACACTTTCCGGGCCGGAGCTGGCACTGCAACGCCTCGGCAAAACGCCGCTGGGGCGCTATCTGTTCACCTCGTCTGAACTGACCCGTGATTTTATTGAAATTGGTTGCGATGCCGATTTGTGGGGGCGACGTTCCCGCCTTCGTTTGAGTGGCAAGCCGTTAATACTGACGGAACTCTTTTTGCCTGCATCGCCGTTGTATTAAGAGGGAGAAAAAATGGAGTGGAGTCTGACGCAGAATAAGCTGCTGGCCTATCACCGCCTGATGCGTACTGATAAACCCATTGGCGCGCTGCTGCTGCTGTGGCCGACCTTATGGGCGCTGTGGGTTGCCACGCCGGGCGTACCGCCGCTGTGGATCCTGGCGGTGTTTGTGGCGGGTGTCTGGCTGATGCGCGCTGCGGGCTGTGTGGTCAACGACTATGCTGACCGGAAATTTGATGGACATGTTAAGCGCACCGCGAATCGTCCTTTGCCGAGCGGTCAGGTGACCGGGAAAGAGGCGCGCATCCTGTTTGTGGTGCTGGTGCTTCTCTCTTTCATGCTGGTGTTAACCCTTAACACCATGACCATTCTGCTGTCCGTCGCTGCTCTGGCGCTGGCCTGGGTCTATCCATTTATGAAGCGATACACCCATCTGCCGCAGGTGGTATTGGGTGCGGCATTTGGCTGGTCGATTCCCATGGCGTTTGCCGCGGTCAGCGAGTCCGTTCCCCTCAGCTGCTGGCTGATGTTCCTGGCGAATATTCTCTGGGCCGTTGCGTACGATACCCAATACGCGATGGTCGATCGCGATGACGATCTCAAGATTGGCATCAAATCGACGGCGATCCTGTTTGGCCGTCACGACAAACTGATCATCGGCATATTGCAGGTGGCGGTGCTGGCGCTGATGGTGGCGATTGGTCGCCTGAACGGGCTGAACTGGGAGTTTTACTGGTCCGTGCTGGTGGCGGGTCTGCTGTTTGCGTATCAGCAGAAGCTGATCGTGAAGCGCGAGCGTGAGGCCTGCTTTAAAGCGTTTCTGAATAATAACTACGTCGGGCTGGTGCTGTTTATGGGGCTGGCGATGAGTTACTGGTCATAAAAAAACCGGGTGGCGGCTTCGCCTTACCCGGCCTACGATTTAGCAGAACATGTAGGCCGGGTAAGCGTTAGCGCCACCCGGCTTTAACATCACTCGCCCTGCGTCGAACTCTCAATCGTTAAACGCACATCCGCGGTAATCAGCTCTGCCAGCATCTGGTAAACCTTCATCGTCTCTTCCGGCTCAGCATCGCCCGTATCGCTAATGTAACCTTCGTCGCGCAGCGTCAGCACCAGGGAGCTGAATACCGCTTTGTCGAAGAATTCCGGGGCGTTAATGCCATGCAGAACGGACAGGCGCTGGGCCAGCGTCCGACTCTCTTTTTCCAGCGTACCGCGGTTGATTGACGGGTTAGCACTCAATAACCAGAAGGTAATGGCGTAGCGCTGCAACGTCTCACGCGCACCGGAAGCCAGGAGCTGCAAGGTTCGGGAACGTGACGGATTGATATGCAGTTCGTCATCACTGATGGTAATCAGCCCCTGACGACGCATCTCTGCGGACATTTTATCGAGCTCTGCCGCCAGCTCATCGTTACTCCAGCGCAGGAACAGCTCCGCTTTCAGCATCGGATAGATGGCCTGAATATGGCGCAGCAGCTCCTGACGCGAAATACGGCGGTGCTGGGTAATAATGGCTGCCATCAGTGACGGCAGCATCAGCATGTGAGTGATGTTATTACGGTAGTAGGTCATCAGCACGGCCTGCTCGCGCGGCAGAATGATGATGTCACCAATCGTATCTTTCTCGACTTCGAACTTGTTCATCTGCAACGCGTGATCGATCAATTCGCTGGCGGTGGCAGACGGCACGGTCGAATCCACGGAATACGGCACGTTGCGCATGATATCCAGATAGCAATCAATCTGCTCGGTCAGCTGTTCACGGGTCAGTGAACGCTGGCGAGAGGCCAGAAGCGCGGTACAACACAGGTTCATGGCGTTTGCCGCACCAGCATTGTTGATGCGTACCATCAGCTCGGATGCAATGCCGTTGACCGTTGGCGTCAGCCAGGCCGGACGTACCGCTTCGATAGGATCAATAGACTCGCGCCACTCCGGAACATGATGGTTCAGATACGTCATCAGCGGCAGGGGCTCGCCAAAGTTCACGTAGCCCTGACCGAGGTTGCGCAATTTACTCAGACCACGCAGCATCTGCGGCAGACTCTCTTTCTCTTTGGTCGCACCGCGCAGCTCTTTCGCGTAGGTGCCCACTTCCATCACGTGTTCATAACCGATGTAAATAGGCACCAGCGTGATAGGACGCGTACCGCCACGCAGCATGGCCTGAATGGTCATCGACAGCGTGCCGGTCTTCGGATCGAGCAGACGACCGGTACGGGAGCGACCGCCTTCAACAAAGTACTCCACGGAATAACCGCGGCTGAACAGCTCGCCCAGATACTCCCTGAAGACGGTGGAGTAGAGCTTGTTACCCTTGAAGGTACGACGAATGAAGAACGCACCCAGACGGCGGAAAATCGGACCTGCTGGCCAGAAGTTCAGGTTGATACCGGCAGCAATATGCGGCGGCACCAGGCCCTGGTGATAGAGCACGTAAGAGAGCAGCAGGTAGTCCATGTGGCTGCGGTGGCAGGGCACATAGACAATCTCGTGGCCGTCATGCGCTAACTGACGCACGCGCTCGGCGTTGTGGACGTTAATCCCCTGATAGAGGCGGTTCCACGTGAAACCGAGGATACGGTCAGAGAGACGAATCATCTCGTAGGAGAAGTTCGCGGCGATCTCTTCCATCAGCGCGATTGCGTTCTGCTGCGCTTTCTCGTGCGAAATCTTCTTGCTGCGCGCTTCGTCTTCTACGGCACGGGCAATCGCTTTGGAAGCCAGCAGCTTGTTAAACAGATCCTGACGCGCCGGGAGACGTGGCCCAACGGCCGCCAGACGCTGACGTGCAAAGTGCATTCGCGCAACGCGCGCCAGCTTTTGCGCAATGATTTTGTCAGTACCGTGTTCATCCGCCATGCGGCGCAGTGAAACGGAAGGCGAGAAGCGAACAAAGCTGTCGCGTCCCAGCCATGAGACGGCGAAGAATTTCTGAATGCCGTTGAGCATACGCAGCGGCGGGTTCTCTTCCCCTTTTTCACGCCCCGGACGACGGCCAAACATCACCGACACCGGCACCATCTGCACGTCCAGATCGGGGTTGCTGCGGTGCAGATCGAGGTAATCATGGAACAGCTTAATGGACTCTTCTTTCGGCGTGTAATAGGTGAACACGCGCGGTCCGCCATGGATGAACACGTAGCGCGGCAGCAGCGTACCGTCGACTTCCAGCGGTTCAAGCGGGTCAGGTAAATCGTGCGCCAGACATTGAGCGCGAAGCGTTAGCAGGTCTGCCTTCGAGTTATAAGGCAAAACGTACATAATAGGGCGCGACGTATCGAGCCCTAATTCCAGCGCAGGTTCTGCTGGGATAGACTTACTTTTTACCAGTACGCTTAATGGTAAATTAAGTAATTTGTAGTAAATTCGTGGCCAGCCGGACATAAACGATGTAAAGCCTCTGGTTAATAATGCAATTGCGGCGCAAGGATAACAGAATGCGCGCAAAATTTCTGTTGTTACCCGTCATACTTCAGGTCGCAGCAAAACGCGCTGCGGCTTTAGTTACTGACGCTATTTATCATAAAAGGTTCTTTTAATGGCCAATAATACCACTGGGTTAACTCGAATCATTAAAGCTGCCGGTTATTCATGGAAAGGTTTCCGCGCCGCATGGGTTAATGAAGCCGCTTTCCGCCAGGAAGCGGTTGCCGCAATCGTTGCCGTTGTCATCGCCTGCTTCCTTGATGTTGATGCTATCACCCGCGTACTGCTCATCGGATCTGTCCTTCTGGTGATGATAGTGGAAATTCTGAATAGCGCTATTGAGGCCGTTGTTGACCGAATCGGGTCGGAATTCCATGAACTGTCTGGCCGGGCGAAAGACATGGGTTCCGCTGCCGTACTGCTGTCGATTATCACGGCGGCGATCACCTGGGTCACGCTACTTTGGTCGCATTTCCGATGAGCCTCGAGGAATAATTAAGTCCCTGGTTTTTTGTGCAGTTTTTGGTTCCAAAATCGCCTTTGACTGTATATACTCACAGCATAACTGTATATACACCCAGGGGGCGGTATGAAAGCGTTAACGACCAGGCAGCAAGAGGTGTTTGATCTCATTCGGGATCATATCGGCCAGACGGGTATGCCACCCACGCGTGCAGAAATTGCGCAGCGTCTGGGCTTCCGTTCTCCTAATGCTGCCGAAGAGCACCTTAAGGCGCTTGCGCGTAAGGGCGTGATTGAGATTGTTTCCGGCGCCTCACGCGGCATCCGTCTGCTGGTGGAAGAAGAGAGCGGTATTCCGCTGGTGGGTCGCGTAGCCGCAGGTGAACCTCTGCTGGCGCAGCAGCACATCGAAGGGCACTATCAGGTTGACCCAGGCATGTTCAAGCCGAGCGCCGATTTCCTGCTGCGCGTTAGCGGAATGTCCATGAAAGATATCGGTATTCTGGATGGCGATCTGCTGGCGGTACACAAAACGCAGGACGTGCGTAACGGGCAAGTCGTGGTGGCGCGCATTGATGATGAAGTGACGGTTAAGCGCCTGAAAAAACAAGGCAATACCGTGCAGCTTCTGCCTGAAAACAATGAATTCCCCCCGATTGTGGTGGATCTCCGCGAGCAGAGCTTCTCTATTGAAGGGCTGGCGGTCGGCGTTATCCGCAACGGTGAATGGCTGTAATCTCTTCCTGACAGGCTGTAGTTCCTCTACAGCCTGGCCTGTTTTCTGATTCCGGTAATTTCCATGGCATTGCTAACTTCTGCCGATAAGGCGTTGTGGCGTCTTGCGCTACCGATGATTTTTTCCAATATTACCGTTCCTCTGCTGGGGCTGGTGGATACGGCGGTTATCGGGCATCTCGATTCGCCGATTTATCTTGGCGGCGTCGCGATCGGCGCAACGGCGACCAGCTTCCTCTTTATGCTGCTGCTTTTTCTGCGCATGAGTACGACAGGCCTGACGGCCCAGGCGTATGGTGCAAAAGATCCTCTGCGTCTGGCGCGTGCGCTGGTTCAGCCGCTCATTCTGGCATTCGGTGCCGGCGCGTTAATCGTTCTGTTGCGTACGCCGCTGATTGATCTTGCGCTCCATATTGTAGGTGGCAGCGATGCCGTACTGGAACAGGCCCGGCGGTTCCTCGAAATTCGCTGGCTCAGCGCGCCCGCTTCACTGGCAAACCTGGTCCTGCTGGGCTGGCTGCTGGGCGTGCAGTACGCCCGCGCGCCGGTGATCCTACTGGTGGTGGGCAACCTGCTTAACATTGTGCTCGATCTCTGGCTGGTGATGGGACTGCACATGAACGTCCGGGGCGCGGCGCTGGCTACGGCAATTGCCGAGTACGGGACGCTGCTGATCGGTTTGGGGATGGTCTGGCGCGTGCTGGCGATGCGCGGTATCACCCTGGATCTGCTGAAATCGGCCTGGCGCGGCAATATGCGTAAGCTGCTGGCGCTCAATCGCGACATCATGCTCCGTTCGCTCCTGCTGCAACTCTGCTTCGGCGCATTAACCGTTTTTGGTGCCCGTCTTGGGCCTGAGATCGTCGCCGTCAACGCAGTGCTCATGACGTTACTGACCTTTACCGCTTACGCGCTGGATGGTTTTGCTTACGCCGTCGAGGCGCATTCAGGGCAGGCTTATGGCGCGCGTGAAAGCGGCCAGTTACGCGAAGTCTGGCGTGCTGCCTGTCGTCAGGCGGGTCTGGTGGCGCTGGTCTTTGCTCTGGTTTACGCCTGTTTTGGTGGGCATATTGTCGCGCTTCTCACCTCGTTGCCCGCGCTACGTGAGCTGGCCGATCGCTACATCCTCTGGCAGGTCGTATTACCGGTGGTGGGCGTGTGGTGCTATTTGCTGGACGGCATGTTTATTGGTGCGACGCGAGGGGCGGAGATGCGCAACAGCATGGCCGTCGCTGCGGCGGGGTTCGGCCTGACGCTGCTGACCTTGCCGTATCTCGGCAATCATGGTCTGTGGCTCGCGCTGGCGGTGTTTCTCTCACTGCGTGGCCTTTCGCTGGCCGTTATCTGGCGTCGTCACTGGCGAAACAATACCTGGTTTCCAGCCCCGCACGATATATCGTAACGGTTAAAGATTCCGAATATAAAAATAAATGCCAAATCCTTAACTACAATAATAATCACGTCCAGCAGAAAAGAACGAAGCGGACGATACTCATAGACGCTTAACACGAGGACACGATTATGAATAAAGATGAAATCGGCGGCAACTGGAAGCAATTCAAAGGTAAAGCGAAAGAACAGTGGGGTAAGCTGACAGATGACGATATGACCGTCATTGAAGGTAAGCGCGATCAGCTGGTAGGTAAAATCCAGGAGCGCTACGGTTACGAAAAAGATCAGGCGGAAAACGAAGTCAAAGACTGGGAAACCCGTAACGACTACCGCTGGTAACCGGCACTATCCCCAAAGGGCGGCCATGAGCCGCCTTTTTCTTTGGCCTTAACGCGGCTTTTTCTTCACCAGGATAGAGTGATCGTGCTGACAGGCATCCTGATGACGGCATGACTCCACCTCCACGCAGGCAGAACATAAGCCGTGGGCTTCGATCACGTTATGGCGCAGCGCAAAGCCCATTCTGGCTGCCAGCGTATGCATAATATCTTCCACACCTTCCGCACACTCTTCCTTCACCACGCCACAGCGATCGCAGATAAACATGGCGGACGTGTGAGTAGGCTGGTCAAAAAGATGGCACAGCACATAGCTGTTTGTTGATTCCACTTTATGCACAAACCCTTGCTCCAGCAGAAAATCCAGCGCCCGATAGACGGTCGGCGGTTTTGCCTGCGGCTCGCTTTCACGCAGCAGGTCGAGCAGATCGTAAGCGCTGATGGCACCCTGTTGCAGGCTCATCAGACGCAGTACCTCAAGGCGCTGCGGGGTCAGGCGCACATTGCGTTGCGCGCACAGCTTTTCAGCTTGCGCTAACAGCTCTTTTGTGGACTTGTCCATCGGGCACCTCGGATGTGAAAAGGGTAGAAAACCCTCACTTTATCATGTTCTGCTAAAAACACCGAGATCCGCCGGGCTGTGCTATACCTGACGCATCGCAAATCGGGAGATCGCATGATGAAAAGACCTGACTGTATTCGGCACTGGCGGGACGTGGAAGGCGCCGATGACGCAACGTATCCGGACAGCAATGAACGGTTTTCTATTGGCGCGCCGCTGGCCCGCAAGCTGGGTCTCGGCCGCATTGGTATTCACCATGAACGGCTGCCGCCCGGACGCCGTACTTCTTATCCGCATGCGGAAAGCGACGAAGAGGAGTTTGTTTACGTTCTGGAGGGTTACCCTGAGGCCTGGATCAATGGTTATCTGTGGAAGCTTGAACCCGGAGACAGCGTGGGATTTCCTGCCGGCACGGGCGTGTGCCATACCTTTATCAACAACACCGATGAAGAGGTGCGCTTACTGGTGGTGGGTGAGGCTAATAAAAAACATAACCGCATCTACTATCCCCTCAATCCGGTGTATGCCGTGACGCGCGAAGACCACTGGGTAGACCATCCGCCTCAGTTTTTTGGCCCGCACGATGGAAAACCTGGGCGAAAATAATTTCCTCTTCTATAAATATTGATGGTCGTCACACATTAGAACAGGCCGGGATGGAATTTAACTTAGGGAAATAGCGGGTCTTTTTGTACTTATTCACAGCAATAGTTCGTTCCTGTTTGGGTGATAACAGACAGGGTTAATTAATAACAAACTATTTACGAGCACACTGTGAAAAAACATTTTAAATTTTCGATGGTTAGCATTGCTGTCTCCTTTTTTATGGCAAATCAGGCGGGAGCAGCCAATACCTGGACGGAAGCGCGTAGCGACGCAATGGGCGGAACGGGTGTCGCGGCAGGGAGCTATGGCAGCGGGGCGTTAATCAACCCCGCGTTACTTGCAAAATCTAAGCCCGAGGATGATGTGACGGTCATTTTGCCGTCCGTTGGCGTGCAGGTGACCGATGAAGACAATCTTCAGGACGAGATTGATACCATTAACGATAAAATCAATCATTACAAGGACGTGGTTGATAGTCTGACCCCCATTGATATCATCACGGATCCATTAGGTTCGATCAATCAGTTCCAGGGCGCAGCGAAAGATCTCGCTGATGAGCTGGACTACCTGAAAGGCAAAACCGCACACGCCACCGCAGGGGCGGGGATTGCCGTCAGTATCCCTAACGATGTCCTTTCCGTGGCCTTTATGGCAAAAGGCTATGCACATGGCCGCGTCAGCTCTTCAATCGATCAGCAGGACATTGATTATCTGCGCGGCATACAACGAAGCGATGCGGTGGCTGCCGGTGTGGCGCTGGATGCCGCGCTAAACGGTTCCGATCAGATCACCAAAAACCTTAACTCTACGGCGTCTGGCCGGGCGGCGATTGTGTCCGACTACGGTATTGCGGTAGCCCGTCAGTTCGATCTTGGCGGCGTTCCGGTTTCCGTTGGCGTCACGCCGAAGCTGCAAAAAACCTGGCTCTATAACTACACTACCTCAATCTACGATTACGACAGTAATAAGTGGAACGACAGCCGCTACCGTACCGACGACACTGGCTTCAACGTCGATGCCGGTATTGCTGCTGATTTCGGTGAAAACTGGACGGTCGGCGTGAGCGGGCAAAACCTGATGTCGCGCGATATCGATACCAAAGATATCCGCATTCGCAACGGGCGCACGGAAGAGGTGGTGAGTTATAAAGACACCTATCAGATCCGTCCGCTGGTCACTGCCGGGGCCGCCTGGCACAACGATCTGGTCACGCTGACCGCAGATGGCGATCTGACCGAAACCAAGGGCTTTAAAAGCGAAGACACCTCCCAGTACGTTGGCGTCGGTGCCGAAGTCACGCCGCTGAGCTGGCTGGCAGTACGCGCCGGTTATCGTGCGGATATGAAAGGGAACGACAGCAACGTCTTTACCGGCGGTGTCGGTTTTGCGCCGTTCAACTCCGTCCATGTTGACCTGATGGGGCTTTATGGCGAAGACGAGACCTGGGGCGCAGGGGCACAGTTGAGCATGACGTTCTAAAGTACACCGGAGGCGCTGCGCCTCCGGCTTTTCTTTGTGCTATAGTAGCGCCCCTTTTCCACCAGATGCTTAAAAGTTCGCCATGTCGTCAGAATTTCAGACCGCTTTCCCTGCACATCGTTTCTCCATTGCGCCAATGCTCGACTGGACGGACAGACACTGCCGCTATTTCCTGCGTCAGCTCTCCCGCCATACGCTTCTGTACACCGAAATGGTCACTACCGGCGCAATTATTCACGGCAAAGGCGACTATCTGGCGTACAGCGAAGAGGAGCATCCGGTTGCGCTGCAACTCGGTGGCAGCGATCCGGCTGCGCTGGCGCAGTGCGCGAAGCTGGCCGAAGAACGCGGCTATGACGAGATTAACCTCAACGTCGGTTGTCCGTCCGACCGTGTGCAAAACGGCATGTTCGGCGCGTGTCTGATGGGAAATGCGCACCTGGTGGCGGACTGCATCAAAGCGATGCGCGACGTCGTCTCTATCCCGGTCACGGTCAAAACCCGTATCGGCATAGACGACCAGGATAGCTATGAGTTTCTGTGTGATTTCATCAACACGGTATCAGGGAAGGGTGAATGCGAGATGTTTATCATCCACGCCCGTAAAGCCTGGCTCTCAGGCCTCAGCCCGAAAGAAAACCGCGAGATCCCGCCGCTGGACTACCCGCGCGTGTACCAGCTGAAACGCGACTTCCCACACCTGACCATGTCGATCAATGGCGGTATTAAGTCGCTGGACGAGGCCAAAGCGCACCTCGAACATATGGATGGCGTGATGGTCGGACGCGAGGCGTATCAGAATCCGGGCATTCTGGCGACGGTTGACCGGGAAATCTTTGGCGTTGAGGGTGCTGACACCGATCCCGTGGCCGTAGTGCGCGCCATGTATCCGTACATTGAGCGTGAGCTGAGTCATGGTACGTATCTGGGCCACATTACCCGCCATATGCTTGGCCTGTTCCAGGGCATTCCTGGTGCGCGCCAGTGGCGTCGTTATCTCAGCGAGAACGCGCATAAAGCCGGTGCGGATATTGAGGTACTGGAACACGCGCTGCGTCTGGTTGCGGATAAACGTTAAATTTCGCTAAAAGATGGTCAAATACGCCACGCTCTGCAACACATTGCGGGGCGTTTTGCTTTCAGAACAACAACTTATTTTTGGCATGATTCTTGTAATGATCGCAGCATCATTCGGGAACTCGTGGGAGAGCACCATGCTGGAACTACTTTTTGTGATTGGCTTCTTTATCATGCTGATGGTCACGGGCGTGTCGCTGCTCGGTATTCTGGCCGCGCTCGTTGTGGCCACGGTGGTGATGTTTGTCGGCGGTTTATTTGCCCTGACGATTAAACTCTTGCCGTGGTTACTTCTGGCGATTGCGGTGGTATGGGCCATACGGGCGATTAAATCACCAAAACTGCCGACTTATCAGCGTAATAACCGCTTCCGTTACTAAGGTATTGAGGGGTACGTCACATACCTGCAACTTTTCCGGCAGCAATCTTTAGAACAGAATAGGATTTACTTATCGAATCTGTCACTATGGCTGCCGCTAAAGAATTCATCGAGCTGTACCCTACATACAGCCGAACTAAAAAAAAGAAAGGGCTTCCCATGGGAAGCCCAATTTCTTTTTATGGCTCAGGGAATTAACAGACTTGAGCCCTGGGTTGCCCGGCTCTCCAGCACCTCATGCGCACGTTGCGCATCGGTCAGCGGATATTTCTGCGCTTCTGCCACATCCACTTTGATCACCCCGCTGGCGATCAGCGAGAACAGCTCGTTGCTGGCTTCCTCAAGTTCTTCCCGATTAGTGATGTAACCTTGCAGGGAAGGGCGGGTGACATACAGTGACCCTTTCTGATTCAGAATGCCCAGGTTCACGCCGGTGACAGCCCCGGAGGCGTTACCGAAGCTCACCATCAGCCCGCGACGTTGCAGGCAGTCCAGCGAAGATTCCCAGGTGTCTTTCCCCACCGAGTCATACACCACGCGTACCTTTTTGCCGCCAGTGATCTCTTTCAGCCGCTCAACGATGCTCTCTTCCCGGTAGTTGATCACCTGCCATGCGCCCGCGTCCAGCGCGCGCTGCGCTTTTTGCGCGCTGCCTGTGGTGCCGATCAGCTTCGCCCCCAGGGCTTTCGCCCACTGGCAGGCAATCAGCCCTACGCCACCTGCGGCTGCGTGAAACAGGAATTGCTCGTCAGGCTTAATTTCATAGGTTTTGCGCAGCAGATAATAGACCGTCAGCCCTTTCAGGAATGAGGCGGCAGCCTGCTCGAAGCCGATCGCATTTGGCAGAAGCGCCGCTTTCTCGGCCGGAACGTTATGGATGGAGCTGTAAGCGCCCAGCGCCGACTGCGCATACACCACGCGATCGCCTTCCTTAATGTGCTTAACCGCGCTGCCCACTTTGCTGACGATACCGGCCGCCTCGGTGCCCAGTCCGCTCGGCATCGACGGAGGCGGATAGAGACCGCCGCGAATATAGGTATCGATGTAGTTAATGCCGATCGCTTTGTTTTCAACCTGGATTTCGTTCTCGCCAGGTGCCGTGGGGGTAAACTCCACGGCTTGCAGTACGTCTGGCCCGCCATGTTTCTGGAACTCAATGCGTGTTGCCATGCTCCCTCCGTTAGAAAATTATGGTAATCTTTCGACCCACTCTTTATCTCGGTAACTCCATTCACTATGGCAGGAAACAAACCCTTCAACAAACAGACTGAACCCCGTGAACGTGATTATCAGGTCGCCGGGTTAAAAGTCCCGCCGCACTCGATTGAAGCGGAACAGTCGGTGTTGGGCGGTTTAATGCTGGATAACGAACGCTGGGACGACGTCGCCGAGCGCGTTGTTGCGGAAGACTTCTATACCCGCCCGCACCGCCACATCTTTACTGAAATGGCGCGTTTGCAGGAGTCGGGCAGCCCGATCGACCTGATTACACTCGCAGAATCGCTGGAGCGTCTGGGACAGCTCGACAGTGTCGGCGGGTTTGCCTATCTGGCAGAACTGTCAAAAAACACGCCAAGTGCCGCGAACATCAGCGCTTACGCTGATATCGTCCGTGAACGTGCCGTTGTCCGCGAGATGATCTCGGTGGCGAATGAGATCGCCGAGGCCGGTTTCGATCCCCAGGGGCGCACCAGCGAAGATCTACTTGATCTTGCCGAGTCCCGCGTCTTTAAAATCGCCGAAAGCCGTGCGAACAAAGACGAAGGCCCGAAAAACATCGCCGATGTGCTCGACGCCACCGTTGCGCGTATTGAGCAGCTTTTCCAGCAGCCGCACGATGGCGTGACGGGGGTGAACACCGGTTATGACGATCTCAACAAGAAAACGGCAGGTCTTCAGCCATCGGATTTGATTATCGTCGCGGCGCGTCCGTCGATGGGTAAAACGACATTTGCGATGAACCTCGTCGAAAACGCGGCGATGTTGCAGGATAAGCCGGTGCTTATCTTCAGTCTTGAGATGCCCTCTGAACAGATCATGATGCGTTCTCTGGCGTCCCTGTCGCGTGTGGATCAGACCCGCATCCGTACCGGTCAGCTGGACGATGAGGACTGGGCGCGGATCTCCGGTACCATGGGGATTTTGCTGGAAAAACGGAACATCTATATCGATGACTCCTCCGGCCTGACGCCGACGGAAGTGCGTTCCCGCGCGCGCCGTATCGCCCGTGAACACGGTGGCATCGGCCTTATCATGATCGACTACCTTCAGCTGATGCGCGTTCCGTCGCTTTCCGACAATCGTACGCTGGAGATTGCCGAGATTTCCCGCTCGCTCAAGGCGTTAGCCAAAGAGCTGCACGTGCCGGTGGTGGCGCTATCGCAGCTTAACCGCTCTCTGGAACAACGTGCAGACAAGCGCCCGGTCAACTCCGACCTGCGTGAATCCGGCTCCATCGAGCAGGATGCCGACTTAATCATGTTCATCTACCGTGATGAGGTTTATCACGAGAACAGCGATCTGAAAGGGATCGCCGAAATTATTATTGGTAAGCAACGTAACGGCCCCATCGGTACGGTACGTCTGACCTTTAACGGCCAGTGGTCGCGTTTCGACAACTATGCCGGTCCTCAATATGATGATGAGTAATTTCTAAGGAATTCAAATGCAAGCGGCAACTGTTGTGATTAACCGCCGCGCTCTGCGACACAACCTGCAACATCTGCGAGAACTGGCGCCCGCCAGTAAGCTCGTTGCAGTCGTGAAAGCGAACGCTTACGGACACGGTCTTCTTGAGACCGCGCGAACGCTCCCCGATGCCGACGCTTTTGGCGTCGCCCGTCTCGAAGAAGCTCTCCGCCTGCGCGCAGGTGGAATTACGCAACCGATTCTGCTCCTCGAAGGCTTTTTTGAAGCCTCGGACCTGCCGACCATTGCCGATCAGCACCTGCACACGGCGGTGCATAACGAAGAACAGCTGGCCGCGCTGGAAACGGCCGAACTGAGCGAGCCGGTCACCGTGTGGATGAAGCTCGACACGGGCATGCACCGCCTGGGCGTGCGCCCGGAGAATGCCGAAGCGTTTTATCAGCGGCTGTGCCAGTGCCAGAACGTGCGTCAGCCGGTGAATATCGTCAGCCACTTTGCCCGCGCCGATGAGCCTGAATGTGGCGCAACGGAACAGCAGCTTGATATCTTCACCACCTTCTGCGAAGGCAAACCGGGGATGCGCTCCATTGCGGCGTCCGGCGGCCTTCTGCTGTGGCCGCAGTCGCACTTCGACTGGGCGCGTCCGGGGATTATCCTGTATGGCGTTTCCCCGCTTGAGAACAAACCCTGGGGACCGGACTTCGGCTTTAAGCCGGTGATGTCGCTGGTTTCAAAGCTGATTGCCGTGCGTGAGCACAAAGCAGGCGAGCCGGTAGGTTACGGCGGCACCTGGACGAGTGAGCGCGACACGCGGCTTGGCGTGGTAGCGATGGGCTACGGCGACGGCTATCCACGCGCCGCGCCAACGGGTACGCCGGTACTGGTCAATGGTCGCGAAGTGAAGATTGTCGGCCGTGTGGCGATGGACATGATTTGTGTCGATCTGGGACCCGACGCGCAGGATAAAGCGGGGGACGATGCGGTGATGTGGGGCGAAGGCCTGCCGGTAGAGCGTATTGCTGAAATAACAAAAGTGAGTGCTTACGAACTTATCACGCGCCTTACCTCAAGGGTAGCGATGAAATACGTCGACTAATCACAGTATCCGGGAAGGGATATGTCACCATCTGAAATAGCTGCTTGTCTGGCCTATGCGCTCTCTGTCTGGCTGGCGGCCAGAAACAATATCAACACGTGGTGGATCGGTATTCTCGGCAGCGGGCTATACGCCTGGGTCTTCTATTCAGTGCAGCTCTATGCCGATGTTACCCTACAGCTCTTTTTCATTATCACGAGCATAACGGGTTGGGTGCACTGGCTGAAAGGAAACCGCGGAGAGGTATTGCCGGTGCGGCGAACCCGACCCAGACATTTTTTCCTTCTGCTGGCCTGTGCCGTGGCAGTAGCGGCGCTGTACGGGCTTTTATTGCATCGGTATACCAACGCCTGGGCGCCCTGGCTGGACTCCATTATTTTAACCTTTAGCATCCTGGCGCAGTTCATGCTAATGGGCCGGCGCCTGGAGAACTGGTACGTCTGGCTTGCCGTCAATACCCTTGCCGTGCCGCTGTATGCGATGAGGGGCCTGCATTTGACCGCGGTTCTGTATCTGGTGTTCTGGTTTAACGCCTGGCACGGTTTATATCATTGGCGTAAGGAGATCCGCGCGCGATGAAACCTTACGCAGAGGGTCTGATTGTCGGCAAGTTCGCGCCCTTACACGCAGGACATGAATTGCTTATCAACGCTGCGCTTGCCCGGTGCGAGACGGTGTTTATCATCAGCTATTCGCTACCGGAAATGCCGGGGTGCGAACCCGAAAAGCGCCTTCAGTGGCTACAGACGCGTTTCCCGCGGTGTCGTCACCTGGTGTTTTCGCTAGAGATCGCGGCGGGCCATGATATTGAACCGCCGCCGCCCAACGACGCAGATGCCGATCGCCACCGACACTACGTGGCTACCCTGTGCGAACGCTTCTTTCACTGCCGACCGGACGCCGTATTCACTGCGGAGGATTACGGCGATGGCTTTGCCCGCGTATTAAGCCAGCGTTTTGGCAAACCGGTCACGCACGTGCGGCTTCAGCGCCCGGAGGGCCCTGATGCGCCCTCAGGAACGCTTATTCGCTCTGATGTTCATCGCTACCGCGAGATGCTCTCGGCGGAGGTTTACCGGAGTTTTGTCTTTCGAATTTGCTTATTGGGCGGCGAGTCGACGGGCAAAAGCACGCTTTCCCGGGCGTTGGCAGCAGCGCTTAACGCGCCCTATGTCGCTGAGTTCGGGCGCGAATACTGGGAAGAAAAGAACGGAGTACTGGAATGCGACGATCTCCTGCATATTGCGCGCGAGCAGGTGCGGCGTGAGGACGCAGCCAGCACGGCGCCTTATCTGATTTGTGATACGTCGCCCTTAACCACGCTGTTTTATACGCTCGACCAGTATGGCTCGGCGCCTCAGGCGCTGTGCGACTTAGCCGGGCGGGACTACTCGCTGGTTGTACTGTGCGGTGATGAATTTCCCTTTGTACAGGACGGTACCAGGCAAGGCGCGGCGTTTCGCCGCAGGCAGCAGTCGTGGTATATCGCTGAACTGGCGCGCCGAAATATCCCGTATTTACGCGTCACAGGGTCGACGTCTGAGCGTATCGAACAAATTCGTGGGCATATCCAGAAACGGTTTTCATAACCTTCTCGACCTTCTCCTGCTTCCGGTTTATTGTTGAAAATCCTGCCTCATAACAATCCGGAGAACATCGCGTGTTTCAGAAAGTAGACGCCTACGCCGGCGACCCTATCCTCTCCTTGATGGAGCGTTTCAAAGAAGATCCTCGCAGCGACAAAGTGAACCTCAGCATCGGTCTTTATTACAACGAGGACGGCATCATTCCTCAACTGAAAGCCGTTGCCGAAGCCGAAGCGCGTCTTAACGCAACCCCGCACGGGGCTTCGCTTTATCTGCCGATGGAAGGATTAAACACCTACCGCAACACTATCGCGCCGCTGCTGTTTGGTGCGGACCACGCGGTGCTCGCGCAAAAGCGCGTGGCGACTATCCAGACGCTGGGTGGCTCGGGTGCGCTGAAGGTAGGCGCAGATTTCCTGAAAAAGTACTTCCCGGATTCCGGCGTGTGGGTCAGCGACCCGACGTGGGAAAACCACGTTGCGATCTTCGAGGGCGCGGGCTTTAAGGTGGCGACCTATCCGTGGTTCGACAGCGAAACCAACGGCGTACGCGTTGATGCGCTGCTGGAAAAACTGAACACCCTGCCGGAGCGCAGTATCGTATTGCTGCATCCGTGCTGCCATAACCCGACCGGTGCGGACCTCACCAATGCCCAGTGGGATGCGGTGATCGAGGTACTGAAGGCGCGTAACCTGATCCCGTTCCTCGACATCGCCTATCAGGGCTTTGGGGCGGGCATGGAGGAGGACGCCTACGCCATTCGCGCGATTGCCAGCGCGGGTCTGCCTGCGCTGGTCAGCAACTCTTTCTCAAAAATCTTCTCCCTCTACGGCGAGCGCGTCGGCGGTCTGTCCGTGGTGTGTGAAGATGCCGAAGCCGCGGGACGCGTACTCGGTCAGCTGAAAGCGACGGTCCGCCGTATTTACTCCAGCCCGCCGAACTTTGGTGCGCAGGTGGTCGCGACCGTACTGGGCGATGATCAGCTGAAAGCCACCTGGCTTGCGGAAGTGGAAGGCATGCGTAAGCGCATCCTGTCGATGCGTCAGGAGCTGGTTAACGTTCTGAAAGAAGCCGTGCCTGGACATAACTTTGATTATCTTCTCAAGCAGCGCGGGATGTTCAGCTATACCGGACTGAGCGCGGCGCAGGTCGATCGCCTGCGGGAAGAGTTCGGCGTCTACCTGATCGCCAGCGGCCGTATGTGCGTGGCGGGGCTGAATGCCGGCAACGTCCAGCGCGTGGCGCAGGCGTTTGCAGCTGTGATGTAAGTACTCACTACTTATTATCTCCCTCTCCCTGTGGGAGAGGGCTGGGGTGAGGGCATCAGGCCGCAGAAAATCTTGCCCGGTGGCGGCTGCGCCTTACCGGGCCTACATCACTCATCCACACTTTGTGATCGTCTTCTTTTTATTCAGCTTCATAAGCAAAAACTCCTTTTCTTCCCCTCCCGCTGGGGTTATGGTCGGATGGTTTTTGACCATCCGCTCAAAATAAAAAGATAACAAACTGAATATTCAGGGGAAAACATGCGCAAGATCACACTGGCGCTCAGCGCCGCCTGCTTATTGTTCTCGCTTAATAGTACCGTTGTTGCGCGGGCTTCTGCACCCACGCCGCTTTACACCGGAACCACCGCCGCCATTCTTGCCGAACAGGCCCCCATTCACTGGGTTTCAGTGGCACAAATCGAAAACAGCCTGACGGGTCGCCCGCCGATGGCCGTGGGCTTCGATATTGACGATACCGTTCTCTTCTCCAGCCCCGGTTTCTGGCGCGGCAAAAAAACGTACTCCCCGGCCAGCGAAGCCTATCTGAAAAACCCGGAATTCTGGGAAAAGATGAACAACGGCTGGGATGAGTTCAGTATCCCGAAAGAGGTTGCCCGCGCGCTGATCGCCATGCACGTAAAGCGCGGCGACAGCATTTACTTCGTGACAGGACGTAGCCAGACCAAAACCGAAACCGTCTCGAAAACGCTACAGGATGATTTTCTGATCCCGGAGGCCAGCATGAATCCGGTCATTTTTGCCGGGGACCAGGAAGGGCAAAACACCAAAACCCAGTGGCTGGAAAAGAAAAATATCAAGGTGTTCTACGGTGATTCAGATAACGACATCACCGCGGCGCACGACGTGGGAGCAAGAGGCATCCGGGTGTTACGCGCCTCGAACTCCACCTACCGACCGCTGCCAATGGCCGGTAAATTTGGCGAAGAGGTGATCGTTAACTCCGAATACTGATGCATTAACGGCGGGGTGAATGCTTTTTTAAGCAAATCTCGCCGCGCGGGTTTTACCTTTCGCTTTCTTGCTGCACACTTAGAAAGATTCATCTTTCAACACGGAGCAGCACATGTGGTATCAACAGACCCTGACCTTAAGCGCAAAACCACGCGGATTTCACCTGGTGACGGACGAAGTCATCGGGCAAATCCGCAACCTGTCGCGCGTCAAAACGGGTTTGCTGCATCTGCTGCTTCAACACACGTCTGCTTCTCTCACGCTCAATGAAAATTGCGATCCCACCGTCCGGTCTGACATGGAGCGGCATTTTCTGAAAACCGTCCCGGATAACGCCCCGTATGACCATGATTACGAGGGGGCGGATGATATGCCTTCGCACATCAAATCCTCTTTGCTGGGGGTCTCGTTGATGCTGCCGGTCCACAACGGACGGCTGCTGCTGGGAACGTGGCAGGGGATCTGGCTGGGAGAACATCGCATTCACGGTGGTTCGCGTAAAATTATCGCAACGCTACAAGGGGAATAAAGATGACAATTTCGGAGATACTTCAGTACTGCATGAGCAAGCCGGGCGCAGAACAGAGCGTTCACAGCGACTGGAAAGCCACGCAGATCAAAGTGGGTGATGTGTTGTTCGCGATGGTAAAAGAGGTTGAGGGACGTCCTGCGGCATCGCTGAAAACCAGTCCTGAACTGGCCGACTTACTGCGCCAGCAGCACGATGATGTCAGGCCAAGCAAGCATCTGAATAAAGCACACTGGAGTACGGTGTTTCTCGACGGCTCGCTGCCAGATTCGCAAATTTACTACCTGGTAGATGCGTCGTATCAACAGGCGGTAGAACTGCTGCCGGAAACGATCCGACAGCAGCTCTCCGTGTAACGATTACAGCAACGGTTTGAGGAAGCGCGCGGTGTGCGAGGCTTCGCACTCTGCAACGGTCTCTGGCGTACCGGAGACGAGGATTTCACCGCCGCCGCTGCCGCCTTCCGGGCCGAGATCGACAATCCAGTCCGCGGTTTTAATCACGTCCAGGTTGTGCTCAATCACCACGATGGTGTTGCCCTGATCGCGCAGCTGGTGCAGCACGTCCAGCAGCTGCTGGATATCCGCAAAGTGCAGGCCGGTGGTCGGCTCGTCCAGAATATACAGCGTCTGACCGGTTCCGCGTTTGGACAGCTCACGCGCCAGCTTCACGCGCTGCGCTTCACCACCGGACAGCGTTGTCGCTGACTGCCCCAGACGGATATAGGTCAGACCCACATCCATCAGGGTTTGCAGCTTACGCGCCAGCGCAGGGACGGCGTCAAAGAACTCGCGCGCCTCTTCGATAGTCATATCCAGCACTTCGTGGATGGTCTTGCCTTTGTACTTAATCTCCAGCGTTTCGCGGTTATAGCGCTTGCCTTTACACTGGTCGCACGGCACGTAGATATCCGGCAGGAAGTGCATCTCAACCTTGATTACGCCGTCGCCCTGGCACGCTTCACAGCGGCCGCCGCGCACGTTAAAGCTGAAACGTCCTGGCGTGTAGCCGCGCGAACGCGCTTCCGGTACACCCGCGAAGAGTTCACGGACGGGCGTAAAGACGCCAGTATAGGTCGCCGGGTTGGAGCGCGGGGTGCGGCCAATCGGGCTCTGATCGATATCGATAACCTTGTCGAAATGCTCCAGCCCCTGAATGTCGCGGTACGGTGCAGGCTCGGCCAGCGTCGCGCCGTTCAGCGCCGTCTGCGCAATCGGGAACAGCGTATCGTTGATCAGCGTCGATTTACCGGAACCGGACACGCCGGTTATGCAGGTAAACAGCCCGACAGGCAGCGTCAGGGTCACGTCTTTCAGGTTGTTGCCGCGCGCCCCGGTTAGCTTCAGCACTTTTTCCGGGTTCGCCGCCACGCGCTGTTTTGGCACTTCAATTTTGCGCTTGCCGCTCATGTACTGGCCGGTCAGCGACTCGGGCACCGCCATAATGTCTTTCAGCGTCCCTTCTGCCACCACCTGTCCGCCGTGCACGCCAGCGCCCGGGCCGATGTCGATCACGTGGTCTGCGGCGCGAATGGCGTCTTCGTCGTGCTCAACCACAATCACCGTGTTACCAAGGTTACGCAGGTGAACCAGCGTGCCGAGCAGGCGTTCGTTGTCGCGCTGGTGCAGGCCGATAGACGGCTCATCCAGCACGTACATCACGCCGACTAAGCCCGCACCAATCTGGCTCGCCAGACGGATACGCTGGGCTTCACCGCCGGAGAGCGTTTCAGCCGATCGGGAAAGCGTCAGGTAGTTCAGGCCGACGTTCACGAGGAACTTGAGGCGATCGCCGATCTCTTTCAGCACTTTTTCGGCGATTTTCGCGCGCTGGCCGGAGAGCTTCAGGTTGTTGAAGAAGTCCATCGCGTGGCCGATGCTCATGTCTGAGATGGTCGGCAGCGCCGTGTTTTCGACAAACACGTGACGCGCTTCGCGACGCAGACGTGTACCCTCGCAGGTGGCGCAGGAGCGGTTGCTGATGAACTTCGCCAGCTCCTCGCGCACCGCGCTGGATTCGGTCTCTTTGTAGCGGCGCTCCATGTTGTGCAGCACCCCTTCGAACGGGTGGCGACGCACGGAAGTGTCACCGCGATCGTTCATGTACTTGAACTCGATGTTCTCTTTGCCGGAACCGAACAGGATCACTTTATGTACGTTCGCGCTCAGGCTGGCCCACGGGGCTTCAACGTCGAACTTATAGTGCTCTGCCAGCGATTTCAGCATCTGGAAGTAGTAAAAATTACGCTTATCCCAGCCTCGAATGGCGCCACCCGCCAGCGACAGCTCCGGGTTCTGGATCACGCGGTCCGGGTCGAAATATTGCTGAACGCCGAGGCCGTCACAGGTCGGGCACGCGCCCGCTGGGTTGTTGAACGAGAACAGGCGCGGTTCCAGCTCGCGCATGCTGTAGCCGCAAATCGGGCAGGCGAAGTTGGCGGAGAAGAGCAGCTCTTCCGCTTTCGCATCGTCCATGTCTGACACCACCGCCGTGCCGCCCGACAGTTCCAGCGCCGTTTCAAAGGATTCCGCCAGACGCGTCGCCAGATCTTCACGTACCTTAAAGCGGTCAATCACCACTTCGATGGTGTGTTTCTTTTGCAGCTCCAGCTTTGGCGGATCGGACAGGTCACACACTTCGCCATCGATACGGGCGCGGATATAGCCCTGGCTTGCCAGGTTTTCCAGCGTTTTGGTGTGTTCACCCTTACGCTCTTTAATGATTGGCGCCAGCAGCATCAGGCGTTTGCCTTCCGGCTGAGACAGCACGTTATCCACCATCTGGCTGACGGTCTGGGCCGCCAGCGGAACGTCATGATCCGGACAACGCGGCTCGCCCACGCGCGCATACAGCAGACGCAGGTAGTCATGGATTTCGGTAATGGTACCGACCGTAGAACGCGGGTTATGCGATGTGGATTTCTGCTCAATGGAGATAGCAGGAGACAACCCTTCAATGTGGTCGACATCCGGTTTTTCCATCAGCGACAGGAACTGACGCGCGTACGCCGAGAGCGATTCAACGTAACGACGCTGTCCTTCGGCATACAAAGTGTCGAAAGCCAGTGAGGATTTGCCAGACCCCGAAAGCCCGGTCACGACGATGAGTTTGTCGCGAGGGATTATGAGGTTGATATTCTTGAGATTGTGGGTGCGGGCGCCCCGAACTTCGATCTTATCCATTCACCTTTCCCGGTTGGAACACGGATTGCCTGATTTGTTTGAAGGACAAACGGCTGTCAGAAACGGCTAATTATGACACAAAATGACCTGTTTGAATATACAGTATTGGAATGCATTTTCTGATTCACTGTGTAACAATGTCGAGTCCGCGAGAGAACTCTGGAACATGCTACGCAACTATCAAAGTGTCGCATGGAAATGGTACACTCGCGCGTTTACACTATTAAGAAACGTATTCAGGAGACACGAACATGGCCAGCAGAGGCGTAAACAAGGTGATTCTCGTCGGTAATCTGGGCCAGGACCCGGAAGTACGCTACATGCCGAGTGGTGGCGCAGTTGCCAACATTACGCTGGCTACTTCCGAATCCTGGCGTGATAAAGCGACCGGTGAAATGAAAGAGCAGACCGAATGGCACCGCGTTGTGCTGTTTGGCAAACTGGCTGAAGTGGCCGGTGAGTATCTGCGTAAGGGTTCTCAGGTCTATATCGAAGGCCAGCTGCGTACCCGCAAATGGACCGATCAATCCGGTCAGGAAAAATACACCACGGAAGTGGTGGTCAACGTAGGCGGCACCATGCAGATGCTGGGTGGTCGTCAGGGCGGTGGCGCACCGGCAGGTGGCGGCCAGCAGCAGGGCGGTTGGGGTCAGCCTCAACAGCCTCAGGGCGGCAATCAGTTCAGCGGCGGCGCGCAGTCTCGTCCTCAGCAGCAGTCTGCTCCGGCACCGTCTAACGAACCGCCAATGGACTTCGACGACGATATCCCGTTCTGATATCCAGACGCGTGAAACACAAAAAACCCAGACAATGTCTGGGTTTTTTATAACAGGCTATCAGGTAATCACCATCGGCCAGTCTGGCGGAGTGTGGCTCATGGCTTCAACCATCACCACTTTAATGTTTTCCCAGACGGCGGCCATATCCACCAGCGTAATGCCGAGCAAACCTGTCGCGAACCAGCATGCGGCACCCAACCCTAACAGGGTGCTAATCACAGCAAGACCTGCGTAGTCGGACTTTCGGAACTGAATGTTTAACGTGCTGGCCAGGAACATCAAAACCGCGCTCAACAACGGCCAGCGCAGGAGCACCATGCTGGTGGTAATGGTTGCCATAAAACCCATCCTCGACAAAACAGACGAACTGGAATGAAACAATGTTTCTCGTTACATAAGATGTGTGAACTATATCACATTTGCTGTTTTATTCGCCAGTATCGTATGAGGTAAAAGTGGGTTTATAACCGGGGAAAATATATCGTACTCGCTCAGATCGGCGCTTAGCCGGAATTTTTATTTTTAATTCATTCAGATAGCAAAACCTTTGCAAAACACCCTCGGCTGTATAGCGTTTACAGCAGTATGTCTATGGATTATGCTTGTGTGGAACAATAAATGTACCCGCAAAAATAATTCATCACATTGAATTATTTGGATTTTTATTCTTTTTTAACACTCAGCATACTCTTTGATTCCGTGGTCTTATTCTTTTATTCAGATATGAGTTATTGCGGTTGCTCTCTCGATTAATGACCTGCGAAAAGATAATGAAAGAAAAAAGACGCGAGATTATTAACGACAGCATGCAGGCTCTGCACGCCCTGGCGAAGCTGATGCCACAACTCAACGCGCAGTGTTCGCCGGTTGAAATGCTGGAAATCATCAACAGCGCACTGGGGGCAAATCTCTCGTGGGTCAGTGTCGAATCCGCAGACGGGCCGCGCGTGGTTTGTGCCGGCGACGTGACGTGTCACGCCTTCAACGTGGCGGATTTTCTTGCCAGCACCCTGTTGCAACGGCATCACCGCGCCTGGCGCGTTATCTACTGGAAAGAGCATATTGGCCGGGCGGTATTTTCCCCTCAGCACCCGGGCTATGCGCGGCTGCAAAGCGGCGTGCTATGTAAACTCTCAGCGCATGGCAGACAGTGCAGTGGTTATTTCTTTTTGGCTTTTAATGAAAAACTGACCTCGTTGCCGATATTGAAAAATATCGTGGTGGTATTGGTCGAGAAGCTAAAAGATTATTTTGATGACATCATCGTGCGGGAAAAAACAGCGCAAGAGATGCAGCGCGTCGTCACGCAATATAAAACTTTATTTGAACGTGCTCCGGTATTGATGAACGCCTTTGACAGGCATAACCGGTGTGTATTGTGGAACGCCGAATGCGAAAAAGTCTTTGGCTGGAGTATGACTGAAATCGGCGAGCACCCCGATCCGCTGGCCCTGTTTTACCCGGATCCCGAGGAGCGACAGCGCGTGCAGGAGTCGGTTCGTTTCGCACCACTTAAGGATATGTACGAATGGCACCCGGTGCGTAAAGACGGGACGCCGTTAACCATCCTCTGGTCAAACATCCTTTTACCGGATAACTCCATTCTCAATATTGGCCTCGATATCACCGAACGTAAAAAAGCAGAACAGCAGCTGACCGTCAAAGCCACCACGGACGATCTGACGGGCTGTCTGAATCGCTCGACAATTTTACAGCGGCTCAAAATGGCGCTGGCAGCCAGTTCGCCGCAGGATGTCAGTAGCCATTTCTGTCTCCTGATGTTCGACCTCGATTATTTCAAGCAGATCAACGATCGGTGGGGACATCAGGTTGGCGATGCGGCATTGATTCACTTTTGCGACCGTATTCGCGAAGTGAGCCCGGCCGGGTCGGCACTGGGACGGGTAGGAGGCGAAGAGTTTGTTCTTCTGCTGGCGCGTACGGATGGTATGGCCGCTACGTTGCTCTCTTCCCGGCTGCGTGCCGCGCTGATCTCAAAACCGCTGCGTGTGGGCGATAAAACGCTGGTACTCTCTTTCAGCGCCGGGGTGGTTGAAGTCTGTCAGGGGCAACGGGATACTTCTGCCATACTGATGCGTGCCGATCAGGCATTATATGACGCCAAGCGTACGGGAAGAGGAAAAACGGTTCTGGCGTCTGATTATTTATAAATCAGCATAAGAACAAAGAGCAGGCTATTTCAGCCAACAAATTTTCCACACCTGTCGCGGGTAATTATTATCCTTATCAGAAACGAAATGAATACTTTTAGTTTGGCTTACGGGAAAATATTATCGGCATCACGAATTTTAGGATTTTTAATACCAAAAGTCAGTTGCTAACTTCCCATGATTCATGCAACGTAATCACCTGTTTATCAAAGCAGCCGGTCTTCATTGCTACAGGCGTACAACATGCAGGGATACAGAGCGGGAAATGAATCGTAGCGCGCGGCGCAAAATGCTCAAAGCGGTCGGGATTATCATGGTAGTTATGCTGCCGGTGATGCTTGCGCTATGGTTTGCCCAGCTTAGAGCCGTGTCGGAAATCAGCGCTCAGCTGCGCACGTTTGCTGAACTTGCTTTAAACAAAACTGAACGGGTTATTCAACAGGTTGATATGGCCCGGGAAGACGCAGAAAAATATCAGGGTAAAGTGTGTACGCCGGAGCATCGTCAATATATGTTGAACGTTTCCCGCGGTCGCCTTTTTGTTGCCGATTTAATTTATGCTGAAGGCCAGGACTTTCTCTGCTCGACCCTTTTTACACCGGATCATCCTTACATCATCCCCGCTGCCAATTACACACGTAAACCCGACGTTGCTATCTATTATTTTCGCGATACACCATTTTTTAATGGTTATAAAATGATATATATGCAGCGCGGAAATTATGTCGCAGTGGTCAACCCGCTTTCGTACAGTGAGGTGATGTCAGACGATCGTTCCCTGTCGTGGGGAGTGTATGACACCGTCAGCAATGCATTCTTTTCTGTGAGTCAGAAAGCCAATATTTCTTTATTGCATTCGATGCTCCGACATCAGGAAACGACTTTTCAGAAAGATGACCGTTTTTATACGATCGTAAAATCAGAGCAGCGTCCCATTGCGGCCATCGTTTCAACCTCCAATGCCCGTTTTTATAAAACGCTTTATCATCAGGCTACTCTGACGCTACCGCTGGGGATGATTTGCAGCATTATTATTTTGCTGGTGTGGTCGCGAACACACCGTGAATTCAATTCGCCTGGCCGACTTCTGCACCGGGCGCTGAATAAACGCCAGCTGTGCGTCCATTATCAGCCTATTATTGATATAAAAAATAACCAGTGCGTGGGAGCAGAGGCGTTGTTGCGCTGGCCAGGATTCAACGGTCAGGTTATGAGCCCGGCGGAATTTATTCCCCTGGCCGAAAAAGAGGGGATGATTGAGCGCATTACGGATTACGTCGTGGAGGAGGTGTTCACCGATCTGGGCCATTTTCTTGCCGCTCACCCCGATCTGTATGTCTCGATTAACCTGTCGGCGTCAGATTTTCACTCTTCGCGTCTTATTGCCCTGATCTCCGACAAAGCCCGCTTTTACTCGGTTCGCGCGCAGCAAATCAAAATTGAGGTGACGGAGCGGGGGTTTATTGACGTGCCGAAAACCACGCCGGTCATTCAGGCGTTTCGCCAGGCGGGGTATGAAGTGGCGATCGATGATTTCGGAACCGGCTACTCTAACCTGCATAACCTCTATTCGCTGAACGTCGATATCCTGAAAATCGACAAATCTTTTATCGATACCTTAACCACCAACAGCACCAGCCACCTGATTGCCGAGCACATCATTGAGATGGCGCAAAGCCTGCGGCTGAAAACCATTGCGGAAGGGGTCGAGACGGGGGAGCAGGTGAGCTGGCTGCTGAAGCGTGGCGTGCAGTATTGTCAGGGATGGCACTTCGCGAAAGCGATGTCGCCCCAGGCATTTATGGCCTGGCAGCAGCAACCCTTGCGTTAACACGCATTAATTGAGCTGATGGCGGTAGTCGCTCGGCGTACGGTCAAACTCGCGGCGGAAGACGCGGGAAAAGGTCTGCTGCGACACATAGCCCAGATCCATTGCGATATCAAAAATGGGCCGCTGCGTTGAGCGTAACGCCTGCGCCGCCAGCAGGAGCCTGCGCTGGCGAATGTAGTCACCCAGCGTTTGATGCATTACGGTGCGGAACATTCTCTGTAAATACCATTTCGAATAGCCCGACTTCTTAGCGACCACATCAATGTTCAACGGCTGGTCGATATGTTCATCAATCCATTCAATAAGCGTCTGAATAATTTGCTGATGCGACATAAGGTTACCCCTCTGTGGAGACATCTGTCCTGGTTGATTCGTCGTTTTCTCTGCGGGGGAGTATAATTCCTCAAGTTAACTTGAGGTAAAGAGGTTTTATGGAAAAGAGATTACCGCGCATCAAAGCGCTGTTAACCCCCGGTGAAGTGGCGAAACGAAGCGGCGTGGCGGTGTCGGCGCTCCACTTCTATGAAAGCAAAGGGTTAATAAAAAGTATCCGTAACGCCGGAAACCAGCGGCGCTATACCCGCGATGTGCTCCGCTACGTGGCGATTATCAAAATTGCGCAACGTATCGGCATCCCCCTGGCTACCATCGGCGACGCGTTCGGCGTATTGCCGGAAGGACACTCGCTGAGCGCGAAAGAGTGGAAGCAGCTGTCGTCCCAGTGGCGAGAAGAACTGGATCGTCGTATTCACACGCTGGTGGCCCTGCGCGATGAACTGGATGGCTGCATTGGTTGCGGGTGTTTATCACGTAGCGATTGTCCGCTGCGTAACCCGGGTGACAGGCTGGGCGAGCAGGGAACAGGGGCGCGGTTGCTGGAGGAGGATTGAGAGGTGTGTGCCGGGTAAGGCGCAGCCGCCACCCGGCAACAAGCATAAAGAACTAAAGCGCCACTAAGGGCGCTTTAGTTTTTTCCGGTCTTTGTCTTTCTCTCTATCCCGCTGGCTCACGGGAGGGTTTCCCCCGACATCAGTACTCCTCGTGTCGAGCTTGTGGAGGAGGTTCCGGTTTGTACTGACACTTTAATTCTATGCCCGGCCGCCGTTTTTGCCACCGGAGATGATGAGATTTTAGCCGAATTTTTTTCGTGAAGTTGTTCAGTTTTCTATAGTTAAAAAGTATGAATCACCGGAGAACATCATGCTAACGGTCCACCACCTTAACCAGTCTCGTTCCCATCGCGTCCTCTGGGCGCTGGAAGAACTGGGTCTGACATATGAGATTGTGCGCTACCAGCGCGAAAAAACCATGCTCGCACCAGACGCGCTCAAAAAAGTGCATCCGCTGGGAAAATCCCCGGTACTGGAAGATAACGGACTGGTTCTGGCTGAATCAGGCGCGATTCTGGAATATCTTCAGGAAACGTACGATTCGGCGTCACGATTCAAACCGTTAGATCCCGCCCATAAAGTGCAGTATCGCTTCTGGCTGCATTACGCCGAAGGGTCCTTGATGCCGCTGCTGTTAATGAAGCTGGTATTTAACAGCCTCGGCAAACCCCCCGTCCCGTTTGGCCTGCGCACGCTGGGTAAGGCGCTGGGGCAGGGGGTGCAAAAAGCGTATCTCAACCGCCAGCTGGAAACGCATGCGCGCTTTATTAACGATCATCTTGCCGAAAACAGCTGGTTTGCCGGCGACACGCTGACCATGGCGGACATCCAGATGAGTTTTCCCCTCTTCGCCCTGCTGGCGAGAGGCGGCATCGACAATCTCGACCACATAGCGGCGTGGAAACAGAGAGTGGAGGCACGTCCGGGCTGGCAGACAACGCTTGCGAAAGGCGGCCCGCTGACGATACCCGGCGGGGGATGAAATGTAACGAAATTGCGCATGGACGATAACGTTTGCGCATCCTCTGCTTAATTCTTCATCGTCATGAGGCAATTTTAGCGAAAAACGAGAAAGTTCAGTTGAAAAGGGCGGGTATTAGGCTAGATAATCGTTTGCCTACATTTGACCACCCGTTTTGTAAGCGCGGAGCTAAACGTTTGCTTTTTTTGTGACGCCCCTTTCGTCGCAAACGCAGCACAAGGATTTGACGTTTCGCTGGCAGTGGAGTCTCCACCACGCTTACGGACTTTCAATAAAAATTTTCAGGGGATGTTTTCTATGTCTACGCCATCTGCGCGTACCGGCGGTTCACTTGACGCCATGTTTAAAATTTCTGCTCGCGGCAGCACCGTGCGCCAGGAAGTTGTTGCCGGTCTGACGACGTTTCTGGCGATGGTGTACTCCGTCATCGTGGTGCCGGGCATGCTCGGCAAAGCGGGCTTCCCGCCAGCGGCGGTCTTTGTTGCCACCTGCCTGGTTGCGGGTGTGGGTTCGATTGTGATGGGCCTGTGGGCGAACCTGCCGCTGGCGATCGGGTGCGCCATCTCCCTGACCGCGTTTACCGCCTTCAGCCTGGTGCTGGGCCAGCATATCAGCGTCCCGGTAGCGCTCGGCGCGGTGTTCCTGATGGGTGTACTGTTCACCGTGATCTCTGCTACCGGCATCCGTAGCTGGATTTTGCGCAACCTGCCGCAGGGCGTGGCGCACGGCACCGGTATCGGCATCGGCCTGTTCCTGCTGCTGATTGCCGCCAACGGCGTGGGTCTGGTCATCAAGAACCCGCTGGACGGCCTGCCGGTTGCGCTGGGTAACTTCGCGAGCTTCCCGGTAATTATGTCGCTGGTGGGTCTGGCGGTGATCATTGGCCTGGAAAAACTGAAAGTGCCGGGCGGCATTCTGCTGACCATTATCGGCGTGTCCATCGTCGGTCTGATCTTCGACCCGTCCGTTCATTTCTCCGGGATTTTCGCCATGCCGTCGCTGAGCGATGACAACGGTAACTCCCTGATTGGCAGCCTGGATATTGTTGGCGCGCTGAACCCGGTGATCCTGCCAAGCGTGCTGGCGCTGGTAATGACCGCGGTGTTTGATGCCACCGGGACCATCCGCGCGGTGGCGGGGCAGGCTAACCTGCTGGACAAAGACGGCCAGATCATTGACGGCGGCAAAGCGCTGACCACCGACTCCCTGAGCAGCGTTTTCTCTGGCCTGGTGGGTGCAGCGCCAGCGGCAGTGTACATTGAGTCCGCAGCGGGTACGGCGGCAGGCGGCAAAACCGGCCTGACGGCTATTACCGTTGGCGTACTGTTCCTGCTGATCCTGTTCCTCTCTCCGCTCTCTTATCTGGTGCCAGCTTACGCGACCGCACCTGCGCTGATGTACGTCGGCCTGCTGATGCTGAGCAACGTGGCGAAAATCGACTTTGCTGACTTTGTTGATGCCATGTCCGGTCTGATCACCGCGGTCTTTATCGTGCTGACCTGTAACATCGTGACCGGCATTATGATCGGTTTCGCCTCGCTGGTGATTGGGCGTCTGGTCTCCGGTGAGTGGCGCAAGCTGAACATCGGTACCGTTGTCATCGCCGTTGCGCTGGTGGCGTTCTACGCGGGCGGCTGGGCAATTTAAGTTATCCATTGATGCGAAAACGGGTGGCTCAGGCCGCCCGTTTTTATTTTCAGGACTCATCCCGTTGTCTTTTACGTTACTCTGGAGAGGATAGAATAAGAGGCACGACGCCTCAGGTTTGGCTTAAAAAGAAACACAGCAAACAGGGAACGCATGGAAATTTTCTTCACAATACTCATCATGACCCTTGTGGTCTCATTATCCGGGGTGGTTACACGCGTACTGCCCTTCCAGGTCCCCCTGCCTTTAATGCAAATAGCTATCGGTGCGCTGCTGGCGTGGCCGACGTTCGGTCTGCACGTGGAGTTCGATCCGGAACTGTTCCTCGTGCTGTTTATCCCGCCGCTGCTGTTTGCCGATGGCTGGAAAACGCCGACGCGCGAATTTCTTGAGCACGGGCGAGAGATCTTCGGTCTGGCGCTGGCGCTGGTGGTCGTTACCGTGGTCGGGATTGGTTTCCTGATCTACTGGGCCGTACCGGGGATCCCGCTTATACCCGCCTTTGCGCTGGCTGCCGTGCTGTCGCCGACCGACGCCGTGGCGCTGTCCGGCATTGTGGGCGAAGGGCGCATTCCTAAGAAAATCATGGGCATTTTGCAGGGCGAGGCGCTGATGAACGACGCTTCCGGCCTGGTCGCCCTGAAGTTTGCCGTGGCGGTAGCCATGGGCACCATGGTCTTTACCGTCGGCGGTGCAACCCTCGAATTCTTCAAGGTGGCGATTGGCGGTATCCTCGCAGGCTTTGTTGTAAGCTGGCTGTACGGTCGTTCGCTGCGCTTCCTCAGCCGCTGGGGCGGCGATGAACCGGCGACGCAGATCGTCCTGCTGTTCCTGCTGCCGTTCGCCTCTTACCTGATTGCCGAACATATCGGCGTGTCGGGCATTCTGGCGGCGGTAGCCGCGGGGATGACCATCACCCGTTCCGGCGTGATGCGCCGGGCGCCGCTGGCGATGCGTCTGCGCGCGAACAGTACCTGGGCGATGCTCGAGTTTGTCTTTAACGGCATGGTGTTCCTGCTGTTGGGCCTGCAACTGCCGGGCATTATGGAATCTTCGCTGATCGCGGCCGAAGCGGATCCAAACGTTGAAGTGTGGATGCTGTTTACCGATATCGTACTCATCTACCTTTCGCTGATGCTGGTGCGTTTCGGCTGGCTGTGGACGATGAAGAAGTTCAGCGTTCGCTTCCTGACCAAAAAGCCGATGGAGTTCGGCTCCTGGACCACGCGCGAGCTGCTGATTGCCTCTTTCGCGGGCGTTCGCGGGGCGATCACCCTTGCTGGTGTGCTCTCCATTCCTCTGCTTCTGCCGACGGGCGACGTCTTCCCGGCGCGCTACGAGCTGGTGTTCCTGGCGGCGGGCGTGATCCTCTTCTCCCTGTTTGTCGGCGTAATTATGCTGCCGATTCTGCTGCAGCATATTGATGCGGGTGACACCTCGCAGCAGCATAAGGAAGAGCGGATTGCCCGTGCGGCGACGGCGGAAGTAGCGATTGTCGCCATCGAGAAGATGGAGGAGCGTCTGGCCGCCGATGCCGAAGAGAACATTGATAACCAGCTGCTGAAGGAAGTCAGTTCACGCGTGATCGGTAATTTGCGTCGCCGTGCTGACGGACGTAACGACGTGGAAAGTTCGTTGCAGGAAGAGAACCTCGAGCGCCGTTTCCGCCTGGCGGCGCTGCGCTCCGAGCGTGCCGAGCTGTATCACCTGCGCGCGACGCGGCAGATCAGCAACGAGACGCTGCAAAAGCTGCTGCACGATCTGGATCTGCTGGAAGCGTTGTTGATAGAGAATCAGTAGCGCTGTAATTGCCCGGTGGCGCTGCGCTTACCGGGCCTACGTGCTCGATCGGTTCCCTCTCCCTGTGGGCTGAGGGTTCCCCACAAATTAATGCGAGCACTGAGCAATCCCCTCGCCCCTCCGGGGAGAGGGTTAGGGTGAGGGGAACATACGGCGGTGGTGGTCATTCCGTTCACTTTATGTTCCTTGCTACTCTGTAACGACATGACCGGTGAACGTGCCAGGGTGGCTCAGTCGCCACCACCCTGGCGACCCGGGCTCCCGGCGGAAAATCGCCGCTTCGCGGTGCCCTCGGCTTATTCCTTCCGGCTTATCGGGTACGGGCGGAGGCAACGTCCCTGTAAAGCCGCCCTCTCGGCGCATCCCTGCGCCTCGCCCCGGCCGGAAGGCAAACGCCTCAGCGATTTACAGCCGGACCAGGGCATCGCTGACAGCCCTCAGTCATTTAGAAAGCAACTTTATTGCTTCTGCATAAAAAAATTACTGGGGATCCCTCAGCCCTATGGGAGGGGGTTAGGGTGAGGGTACCCAAAACCCCTCACAGCATTGCAACCACGCCTGTGCGCTGTGCGACAGATACACCCCTTCACGCCAGATCATCCCTAACTGCCAGTGCAGATCGCTCTCCAGCGGGATCCAGCGCAGCGTGTTTTTATCCAGCCGCTCGCAGATCGGCTGCGGCAGAATGGCTATCCCCACGCCCGCCTGTACCATCGCTGCCAGAAAATCCCACTGGCCGCTGCGCACCGCAATGCGCGGCTTTACGTTGTGCTGGTTAAACAGCGCCATCAGCTGGCGGCTTAAGGCGAAATCTTCGTTGTAAATCAGCAGCGGGTGTTCGCCGAGCAGCTCGGGTTTTACTGATTCAATCTTCAGCCAGTCGCCGGAGCGCGGCACCAGCACGCACAGCGGGTGGCTGAACAGCGGCAGCGTTGCCAGCCCGCTCTCTTCTTCCACGGGAAGGGCCGTCATGGCCACGTCCAGTTCACCGTTCATCACCGCCTGCTGCACGGTCAGGCCGCCAAACTCAGAGATTTTTAGCTCAACGCCGGGATAGCGCTGGCGAAACAGGCTAATCGGCCCGGCCATCATCATGCCGACCATCGGCGGAATGCCGAGCCGCAGCAGCCCTTTTGTCAGGTGGTTGATGTCCCCAAGCTCGACCTCCAGCTGGCGGAACTCCGCCAGAATTGCCAGCCCGCGCTCGAACACCACACGACCGGTATCGGTCAGCAGCAGCTTGCGCCCGTCGCGGATCAGCAGGGTACAGTTCAGCTCATCTTCGAGGTTTTTCAGCATCTTACTGATGGTAGGCTGGGTTACGAATAACTTTTCCGCTGCGCGGGTAAAACTTTGCTGGCGAACCACCTCGACAAAATAGCGCAGCGTTCTTATGTCCATGATTATTCCTCGAAACTATACCTTCGATGATTTTAATTCATTTCAGTCGATACCGTACGCTCACTATACTGGCGCCTCGTCTCATTTCTGAGGAAAACCCCCATGGCCGTGGCGTTAAGCCGTGTTACGCCTGCCGTTGTTCAACGACTCCAGGTACCGGTTCAGGTACTGCTCTACGCGGGACTGTTTGTTTTTGCTGAATATCTTGTCGACTGGCTGAACCTGCCTTTACCCGCCAACCTGGTGGGTATGGTGCTGATGCTGACGCTGATCCTCTGTCGCGCGTTGCCCCTTAGCTGGGTGCGGGCCGGTGCGCGCTGGCTGCTGGCGGAGATGCTGCTGTTCTTCGTTCCGGCCGTGGTGGCGGTGGTGAATTATGCGCAACTGCTGATGGTCGACGGCTGGCGCATCTTTGCGGTTATCGCCCTGAGCACGCTGATGGTGCTGGGCGCCACCGCCTGGGTGGTGGATAAAGTGTATCGCTTTGAAATCAGCAGGCAGAAGCATGACTAACTTTCAGATAAGCGTGCTATGCCTGATTGCGACAGTCGTCATTTACTTTGCCAACAAGCGCCTGTATCGCCGCTTTCGCACGCTGCCGCTGATGCCGCTGGTCTTTACGCCGATCCTGCTGGTGCTGATGCTGGTCTTCGGCCATATCTCCTGGCAGAACTACATTGGTGAATCCCACTGGCTGCTGTGGCTGCTCGGCCCGGCGACTATCGCCTTTGCGGTGCCGGTGTATGACAACCTGGCAATTATTAAACGCCACTGGATGTCGCTCAGCGCGGGAGTCGTCACCGCGACGGTAGTGGCGGTGTGCAGCTCGGTCTGGCTGGCGCGGCTGTTTACCCTGTCTGATGAAATCCAGCGCAGCCTGGCGGTACGCTCGGTGACCACACCGTTCGCGCTGGCGGCGGCTAAACCGCTCGGCGGACAGCCGGATCTGGTGGCGCTGTTTGTGGTGGTGACCGGCGTGTTCGGCATGGCAGTGGGGGATGTGCTGTTTCTGCGCCTTTCCATTCGCGAAGGGATGGCGAAAGGGGCGGGGTTTGGCGCGGCGTCGCACGGGGCGGGGACGGCACGTTCGTATGAGCTGGGACAGCAGGAAGGCGTTGTTGCAAGCCTGGTGATGATGCTCTCGGGCGTGACAATGGTATTAATCGCGCCGCTGGTGGCGTGGGTGATGTTTTAAGTTCCCCGGCCAGAGCGACCGGGGAGAAAAGGTTTAGTGCGCGCGGCCCTGCTCAACACCCAGGCCGGTTTGCGAGCGGATAAACTGGGCGCGGAATTTCTCACGCTCCAGGTTACCCTCCGGCGAGTTGTCGGTCGCTGAGAAGAACCAGATCCCAATAAACGCCACGGCAATGGAGAACAGCGCCGGGTATTCATACGGGAAGATAGCGCTTTCGTGACCGAGGATCTGCACCCAGATGGTCGGGCCGAGGATCATCAGAATCACCGCCGTCAGCAGCCCCAGCCAGCCGCCAATCATCGCCCCACGGGTGGTCAGTTTTGACCAGTACATGGAGAGCAGAATGATCGGGAAGTTACAGCTTGCCGCAATCGAGAAGGCCAGCCCCACCATAAAGGCGATGTTCTGCTTCTCGAACAAAATCCCCAGCAGGATGGCGACGACGCCCAGCACCAGTACGGTGATTTTGGAGACTTTCAGCTCATCGCGCTCGCTTGCGCCTTTGCGGAAAACGTTGGCGTAGAGATCGTGCGATACCGCAGACGCACCAGCCAGCGTCAGCCCTGCAACCACCGCGAGGATGGTGGCGAAGGCCACGGCAGAGATAAAGCCGAGGAACAGGTTACCGCCTACCGCGTCGGCCAGATGCACCGCCGCCATGTTGTTACCGCCGATAAGCGCGCCCGCCGCGTCTTTAAACGCCGGGTTTGCCCCCACCAGCATGATCGCGCCAAAGCCGATGATAAAGGTCAGTATGTAGAAGTAGCCCATAAACCCGGTGGCGTAGAACACGCTTTTACGCGCTTCACGTGCATCAGACACCGTGAAGAAACGCATCAGGATATGCGGCAGGCCAGCGGTACCGAACATCAGGCCGAGACCGAGCGAGAGCGCGGATATCGGATCTTTCACCAGCCCGCCCGGGCTCATGATCGCTTCCCCTTTCGGGTGCACTGACATGGCTTCGGTAAACAGATTATTGAAGCTGAACCCGACGTGTTTCATCACCATAAAGGCCATAAAGCTGGCGCCGAACAGCAGCAGTACCGATTTGATGATCTGTACCCAGGTGGTGGCCAGCATGCCGCCGAACAGGACGTACATCACCATCAGCACGCCTACCAGCACCACCGCGACGTGGTAGTTCAGACCGAACAGCAGCTCGATCAATTTACCCGCGCCCACCATCTGCGCAATCAGGTACAGCGCCACCACCACCAGCGAACCGCAGGCGGAGAGCATGCGGATGGGGCCTTGTTTGAGGCGGTATGAAGCTACGTCTGCAAAGGTGTAGCGGCCAAGGTTACGCAGGCGCTCGGCAATCAGGAACAGAATGATCGGCCAGCCGACGAGGAAGCCGAGGGAGTAGATCAGGCCGTCATACCCCGAGGTATAAACCAGCGCGGAGATCCCGAGGAACGAGGCGGCAGACATAAAGTCTCCCGCTATCGCCAGCCCGTTCTGGAAGCCGGTAATGTTGCCGCCCGCGGTGTAGTAATCGTTACGGGAGCGCACGCGTTTCGACGCCCAGTAGGTGATGTAAAGCGTTAGCACCACGAAAATCAGGAACATGATAATCGCCTGCCAGTTGGTTGGCTGGCGCTGGACCTCGCCGGTAAGGGCATCTGCCGCATGGGCAGCAAAGGGAAGTGTGGCGGCAAGCGCCGTCAGGACTCGCTTCATGATGCTTTTACCTCGCGCAGAACTTCTCTGTTAAGACGATCGAATTCACCGTTCGCACGCCAGACATACACACCTGTCAGCACAAACGAAATAACGATAACGCCAATGCCAATTGGGATGCCGCGCGTAACGCTGGTTCCGGCGTGCAGCGGCGTACCGAGCCACTGCGGTGCAAAGGCGATCAGCAGAATAAAGCCGACGTAAATAACCAGCATGATGATGGAAAGGATAAAGGCAAACCGTTGCCGTTTTTCGACGAGCTCCCTGTAGTGCGCACTATTCTCTATCTGCTGACAAATATCGTTATTCATCACAGAGTCTCCAAAGGTAAGGTTGGTTTGTTTTTATCCCCTCTCCCCTATGGGGAGAGGGTTAGGGTGATGGAAGGAAGGTGCGGTCTGATGCCCTCACCCCGGCCCTCTCCCACGGGGAGAGGGAGAAAACACTAGGAAGGCATTGCGATGGCCTGCTTCTCTTCGAGCAGTTTGTCCACCACGCCAGGATCGGCAAGCGTTGAGGTATCACCGAGGTTGCTGGTGTCGCCCGCTGCGATTTTGCGCAGAATACGGCGCATAATCTTGCCGGAACGGGTTTTCGGCAGTGAGTCGGTCCAGTGCAGCACGTCCGGCGTGGCCAGCGGGCCGATCTCTTTACGCACCCAGTTACGCACCTCGGTATACAGCTCTGGCGACGGCTCCTCGCCGTGGTTCAGGGTGACGTAGGCGTAGATCGCCTGGCCTTTGATGTTGTGAGGAATGCCGACAACTGCCGCTTCGGCAATCTTCGGATGCGACACCAGCGCAGACTCAATCTCCGCCGTGCCCAGACGGTGGCCGGAAACATTCAGCACGTCGTCCACGCGTCCGGTGATCCAGTAATAACCGTCTTCGTCCCGGCGCGCGCCGTCGCCGCTGAAGTACATGTTTTTAAAGGTCGAGAAGTAGGTCTGCTCGAAGCGCTCATGGTCGCCGAACAGGGTACGCGCCTGGCCAGGCCAGGAATCGACGATTACCAGGTTGCCTTCGGTGGCCCCTTCCTGCGGATTGCCTTCGTTGTCCACCAGCGCGGGCTGCACGCCGAAGAACGGACGGGTGGCCGAACCGGCTTTCAACTGCGTGGCGCCCGGCATCGGGGTGTTCATGAAGCCGCCGGTTTCGGTCTGCCACCAGGTGTCCATCACCGGGCACTTCTCGTTGCCGATCTTCTTCCAGTACCACTCCCAGGCTTCCGGGTTGATCGGCTCGCCCACGGAACCGAGGATGCGCAGGGAAGAGCGGTCGGTCCCTTCGATGGCTTTATCGCCTTCCGCCATCAGCGCACGGATCGCCGTTGGCGCGGTGTAGAGAATGTTGACCTGATGCTTATCAACCACCTGACACATACGCGCCGGCGATGGCCAGTTAGGTACGCCTTCAAACATCAGCGTCGTTGCGCCGCAGGCCAGCGGGCCGTACAGCAGGTAGCTGTGACCGGTGACCCAGCCCACGTCGGCGGTACACCAGTAGATGTCGCCCGGATGGTAGTCGAAAACGTATTTAAAGGTGGTGGCCGCGTAAACCAGATAGCCGCCGGTGGTATGCAGCACGCCTTTCGGCTTACCGGTGGATCCGGAGGTATAAAGGATAAACAGCGGATCTTCCGCGTTCATCTCTTCCGGCTGATGCTGGTCGCTTGCGTTTTCAATCAGATCGCTCCACCACAGGTCTCGGCTCTCGTGCCAGTCAATGTTGCCGCCCGTGCGTTTGAAGACAATGACGTTATGGATGGATTTCACGTTCGGGTTTTTCAGCGCTTCATCGACGTTTTTCTTCAGCGGAATGCCGCGCCCGGCACGCACGCCCTCGTCAGCGGTGATCACCAGCTTTGAGTTCGAGTCGACGATACGTCCGGCAACCGCCTCCGGCGAGAAGCCACCAAAAATTACGGAGTGGATCGCGCCGATGCGCGCGCAGGCCAGCATAGCCACCGCGGCTTCCGGCACCATCGGCATATAGATCGCCACCACATCGCCTTTTTTAATGCCCTGGGCCAGCAGCACGTTGGCGAAGCGGCAGACGTCGCGATGAAGCTCTTTATATGAGATGTGTTTGCTCTGAGAGGCATCATCGCCTTCCCAGATAATGGCCGTTTCGTTGCCGCGTTCGGCAAGATGGCGGTCCAGGCAGTTCGCCGCCAGGTTCAGCGTGCCGTCTTCATACCATTTAATGGAGACGTTGCCCGGCGCGAAAGAGGTGTTCTTTACCTTCTGATAAGGTTTGATCCAGTCGAGGATGTGGCCCTGTTCACCCCAGAATGCGTCAGGGCTGGAAATGGACTGCTGGTATTTCTCCTGGTACTGCTCCGGGCTTATCAGGCAACGGTCCGCAATGTTTGCGGGAATGTCGTGTTTGTGTATTTGGCTCATGGCTTTTTTTCTCCTTGTAAGATGTTAATAATATGTCGCAAAAACGTTAATAGTAGGGGCTTTACAAGCTTTGTTTAGTATTTGGGCGACAGATCACGCAATGTCTGAAGAGTATGAAAATTGAGCGAATGAAACTTTGAAGGGAAATAATTCATCTGAAGAATTATTCACTTTTTTGTTTGTAAAAGTTTTTTCATAACAATCGGTTATTGATGTGGATTGCTATTAATTACCGTCAATGACGCTTTTTGCAGTGAAATGCCTTGTTCTTTAAGGCTTGCGCAGCATGCCGTGCAAATGATACTCATACGGCGCGTTAAAAAATCCCATAAACCAACGCAACACAATTCATACCCTTTCAGTATGTCTCCATATTCATGCAGTTTTGATGGTGCGGAGATTTCATTGAGGAAGTCAGTTTCTATGAAAAATTTGAAAGTCAGCCTGGCCTGGCAGATCCTGCTGGCCCTTGTGCTGGGCATCTTGCTGGGCAGTTACCTCCATTACCATAGCGACAGCCGCGAGTGGCTGATTGCGAACCTTCTCTCGCCAGCGGGCGATATCTTTATTCATCTGATCAAGATGATTGTTGTGCCGATTGTGATCTCGACGCTGGTGGTCGGTATTGCCGGGGTAGGTGATGCGAAACAGTTAGGCCGCATCGGCGTTAAAACCATTCTCTATTTCGAAGTGATCACCACGGTTGCCATCATTCTTGGTATCACCCTGGCGAACGTGTTCCAGCCAGGTTCCGGGATTGATATGTCGCAGCTGGCGACGGTGGATATTTCGAAATACCAAAGCACCACCGCCGACGTGCAGAGCCATTCGCACGGTCTGATGGGCACAATTCTGTCACTGGTGCCGACCAACATTATCGCGTCAATGGCGAAGGGCGAGATGCTGCCGATCATCTTCTTCTCGGTGCTCTTTGGTCTGGGGCTTTCTTCCCTGCCCGCGACGCACCGTGAACCGCTGGTAACGGTGTTCCGCTCTATCTCTGAAACCATGTTCAAAGTTACCCACATGGTGATGCGCTATGCGCCGGTGGGTGTTTTTGCGCTGATCGCCGTAACCGTGGCGAACTTCGGCTTTGCTTCCCTGTGGCCGTTGGCGAAGCTGGTGATTCTGGTGCACTTCGCGATCCTGTTCTTTGCGCTGGTGGTGCTGGGGATTGTGGCGCGCCTGTGCGGGCTGAGCATCTGGATCCTGATCCGCATTCTGAAAGATGAGCTGATTCTGGCGTACTCCACGGCAAGCTCCGAGAGCGTGCTGCCGCGTATCATTGAGAAGATGGAGGCCTACGGTGCACCGGCGTCCATTACCAGCTTCGTTGTACCGACCGGTTACTCCTTCAACCTGGATGGTTCAACGCTGTATCAGAGTATTGCGGCAATCTTTATCGCTCAGCTGTACGGCATTGACCTGTCGCTGTGGCAGGAAATCGTGCTGGTGTTGACCCTGATGGTGACCTCAAAGGGTATCGCAGGCGTGCCGGGCGTCTCCTTCGTGGTGCTGCTGGCGACGCTGGGCAGCGTCGGTATTCCGCTGGAAGGCCTGGCGTTTATCGCCGGTGTGGACCGTATCCTCGACATGGCGCGTACCGCGCTGAACGTGGTGGGTAATGCGCTGGCGGTGCTGGTAATCTCCAAGTGGGAACACAAGTTCGACCGTAAAAAAGCGCTGGCGTATGAACGCGAGGTGCTGGGTCGTTTTGATAAAACGGCTGACCAGTGATGTAAAAATGCCGGGTGGCGGCTTCGCCTTACCGGGCCTACATAACCGTAGGCCCGGTAAGCGCAGCGCCACCGGGCAATAATTTACTCCCCGCTCAACGCATCAAACTCTTCACACCCGGTATCAAACCCTTCCGTACAGCTCAGGTTTAACCAGTAAAGCGCTTTCTGTTTATTCGGTGTGATAAAGCCTTTCTCACCCTGCCTGAACAGCATGCCTGCCCAGTACTCCGCATAGCCCGTCCTGGACAGAGCCGAACTCCGCTTGAACCACGCCGCAGCCTGCACGTCATCCTGAGGGACTTCAACGCCGTTGGCATAGATCAGCCCCAGCAGCTGTTGCGCGTCTACCGCCGAGTCGCTATCGATGTCTTCGGTCGCCGTTTGCAGCAGTTTAATGGCCTGCGGGTAGTCGGTCTTGCCTGCCTGCGTATTCACCAGCACCCGCGCCAGCATGATCGCGCCGCGTTTGCTGCCCGCAATGTTTGCCTGTTGGGCCAGAGCTTTGGCCTGTGCGTAGTCGCCCTGCGTAAAGAGGATTTGCGACAGCAGCGCCATGGCGTCGACATTGCCGCCTTTCGCCGCTTTCTCGGCCCACAGCGCCGCCTGCGCGCTGTCGCCGGAACTGAACCAGGTATCGGCAAGATAATACTGTGCGCGCGCATCGCCCGCTTCAGCCTGCTTTTTATACTGGCTGCCTATCTCATCGGCATGGGCAAACGCGGTTAAAAATAACAACAACAGAAAAAGGGTTTTCATGGATTCTTATCATCTGGGTACACGCCGCGCAGTATAATCGCGGTGACAGAAGAAAAAAACGGGTGCGTTAAGACCTCAGCATCCCACAAGCCGGGCGGAACACGGGTTCCGCCCGAAGAGGTTAGCCTGCATTACAGGCTAATTTAGCCGCCACCTCCTGATGTTCACTCTTTATTGAAAACTCACATAAGTTACCGCGAGTAATAAAGGTAAAGATCACTATCGTCAGGCAAATAATAAAGACGATGCCTAACGCAGTTTTTAATGGCGTCATGCCTTTTACTCCTTGTGAAAAAAAGAATAAGAGGCTACTCTCAACCTGTTGGGGGTTGAGGGGTAGCCTCGGGTTGTACTGACCCCAAAAAGTTGGACAGTTAAACACGAGGCACATAGGTCTGGGTTCGATATTCAATTGGACTCAGACCTTTTAATTTCAGGCTAATTCTTCTGCTGTTGTAGTAGTCAATATATTCCGTAACAGCATCCTTCAGTTCGCTTATATTACTGAACTCGTCAAGATAAAAACACTCCGACTTTAAGGTTCCAAAGAAACATTCCACGACTGCATTATCCAGACAATTGCCTTTTCTGGACATGCTCTGTGTAATGCCTTGTTCTTTAAGGATGTTTTGATACCTTCTCATACGATACTGCCATCCCTGGTCAGAGTGCAGAATAGGATGCTCGTGAGGCTTAAGCTTTTTGAATGCCTGATCGAGCATATTCTCGACCATGTTCATCACAGGTCTTTCCGACAGGCTGTAAGAAATAACTTCGTTGTTGAAGAGATCTATTACTGGAGACAAATACAGCTTTCGCCCATTGACTGCAAATTCAGTAACGTCGGTAACCCACTTCTCGTTTGGCCGTGTAGCCTTGAAATCCCTTTGGAGAACATTGGGGGCGGTTTGCCCTACCTCTCCTCTGTAGGAGCTGTATCGTTTGACCTTAATCGCTGCCTTAAGCGAGAGGGTTCCCATCAGGCGCTGAACGGCTTTATGGTTAATCCGTTCCCCGTCTCGATGGAGAGACAACGTTACCCTACGGTATCCGTAACGACCTTTATTCTCGTGATAAATCTCACCAATACGCTTTTTAACATCCGCATACTTATCAGGCTTGCTGAGAGCCTTTAGATGGTAATAAAACGTACTGCGCGGTATCTCCGCTGCCTTGAGAAGCTCATCAAGAGGGTAAAACTGCCTTAGCTCGTTGAGTACTTTCACTTTTTCGCGGGATGAGCTAAGGCTTTCAGCTTTTTTAGATACGTAAGCCGCATTTCAAGGAATCGAACTTGTCTTTCAAGATCCTCAATACGTCGGTCTTTCGACAGCTCCAATGCTAACGCCGCTTTTTCTGGATCAACTGACATTGTAATGTTTCTTTTGGTGCCGATCTTGAGTGCGCGTAAACCAGCTTCTCCGTGCTCCTCATAGACTTTCAGCCACTTGGCTACAGAACCACTACCAGCAAGCATAAAGTGAGCAGCAGCCTGATTGAGGGACATCTGCTGCTCGGTCACGGCTTTCACGACCTTAATGCGCAACTCTGGATCAGCACTAACGCCTTTAGGTTTGGGAATTAAACCTTTTTCTCCATGTTTTTCATAGAGGGCAACCCACGTCCTGACCTGGGTTCGAGGCACACCAAAACGTGCAGAGATGATCCTGTAACCATCATCAGTTGTGAAGTAGTGATTCACGACTTCAAGGCGCTTTTCGAAGGGGTATTTTGGCTTTGACATATCAGGGACTATTCCATTTCATCGTCCAACAAAATGGGTGCAGTACAGGTAAATGCAAATTTCCCGGGGCTTTCCACTTTCTGTCCCTCAACAATGCTCAAGACAGAAAGTCTTAAGCACCCGCCGCATATCTTATCCCTCTGAATTAAAATGCAAAGATGTAATTAATTTTCGCGCAAATTACATTTTTCTGCGAGACGTCTTCAGAGAAATATATTGATATTATTAATAGCGATGCCAGAAATAATAATGGGGTGAATATCTCACCCCATTTAGTCAGCGATTAATTAACAGCTTCATCCCATTGCGCTTTCACGCAGGCGGGCTTTCAGCTTGTTATATTCGTCGATCACGTACTGTTCCGCTGCGCGCTGATCCGCTATGGGCTCCACGTTTACGGCGCAGTATTTATACTCCGGCGTTTTGGTTATCGGGCTTAAGTTCTCCGTCACCAGCTCGTTACAGGCGCCAATCCACCACTGGTAGGTCATATAGACCGCGCCTTTGTTCGGACGGTCGCTGACCTGCGCGCGGGTAATGATGCGGCCTTTACGCGAGTTCACCCACACCAGCGCTTCATCTTCAATACCGAGCCGTTCGGCATCGGCGGTGTTGATCTGAGCGTAGCCCGGTTCATCCGCCAGCGCCGCCAGCGCGGCGCAGTTGCCGGTCATGGAACGGCAGGAGTAATGGCCCACTTCACGCACGGTGGAGAGCACCATCGGATACTCGTCGGTGAGTTTATCGATCGGCGCGACCCAGTCGCAGGTGAAGAATTGCGCCAGCCCGTTCGGGGTGTCGAATTTTTCTTTAAAGAGGTACGACGTTCCCTGATCCGCCTCTGACTCATCCCGGCATGGCCACTGGATGTAGCCTAGCTCACCCATTTTTTCATAGCTTGCCCCATAAAAGTCCGGGCACAGATGCCGCAACTCGTCCCAGATCTCCTGGGTGTTGTTGTAGTGCATCGGGTAGCCCATGCGGGTGGCGATTTCGCTGATGATCTGCCAGTCCGTTTTCAGATCCCACTTCGGCTCGACAGCCTTGAAGAAGCGCTGGAAGCCGCGGTCTGCCGCCGTATAGACACCTTCATGCTCTCCCCAGGAGGTCGACGGTAAAATCACATCCGCCGCCGCCGCGGTTTTGGTCATAAAGATATCCTGAACAATCACCAGCTCCAGATCCTCAAAGCCCTTACGCACCGCAGACAACTCGGCGTCGGTCTGGAGCGGATCTTCACCCATGATGTAGGCCGCACGCACTTCACCGTGCGCCGCGCGGTGCGGCAGCTCGCTGATGCGATACCCCGTGTGCTCAGGCAGGCTCTCCACGCCCCAGGCCTTCGCGAATTTCTCGCGATTTTCCGGGAATTTGACGTACTGGTAGCCCGGATAGGTGTCCGGCAGCGCGCCCATGTCGCACGCGCCCTGCACGTTATTCTGACCACGTACCGGGTTCACGCCCACATGCGCTTTACCCAGATTGCCGGTCAACATGGCGAGGCTGGTGAGCGAGCGCACGGTTTCCACGCCCTGGTAGAACTGGGTCACGCCCATACCCCACAGAATAGAGGCGGTTTTCGCTCCGGCGTACATCCGCGCCGCCTGGCGGATCTCCTGTGCGCTGACGCCGGTTATCGCCTCAACGGACTCCGGCGTATAGCCTTCGACAATCTTGCGATACTCTTCAAACCCTTCCGTACGGCTTGCGACAAACGCCTGGTCGTAGAGGTTCTCCTCAATAATGACGTGCCCCATTGCATTTAACAGCGCGATGTTCGAGCCGTTTTTCAGTGCGATGTGCATATCGGCAATGCGCGCGGTTTCAATTTTGCGCGGATCGCAGACGATGATTTTCGCCCCGTTCTGTTTGGCGCGAATCACGTGATTCGCGACGATAGGGTGAGAATCCGCCGGGTTATAGCCGAAGATGAACACCAGATCGGTGTTATCTATCTCATTGATGGCATTACTCATTGCGCCGTTACCGACCGACTGGTGCAGACCTGCAACCGATGGGCCGTGTCAGACGCGAGCGCAGCAGTCGACGTTATTGGTACCAATAACGGCGCGCGCGAATTTTTGCATCACATAGTTGGTTTCATTCCCGGTTCCGCGTGAGGAGCCGGTGGTCTGAATCGCATCCGGGCCATACTTGGCCTTGATGGCGCTAAGGCGCGTGGCAACATAATCCAGCGCTTCATTCCAGGAGACGGCTTCCAGCTTGCCGCCGCGCTCGCGGCGGATCATAGGGGTTTTCAGGCGCGGGGTGAGGATTTGGGTATCGTTAATAAAATCCCAGCCGTAGTACCCTTTCAGGCACAGCGTGCCCTGATTGGTTTTACCCTGCGCCGCTTCCGCCCGGACGATTTTGCCGTTATCGACCACCAGGTGGATCTTGCAACCTGAGGCACAATAAGGGCAAACCGTGACGACTTTTTTCATCACTTTGCTCCAGTTAAACAGTTCTTACCTGCCCAATATGCAGCTTCTATGCCATGTTTTTACTATGGGTATTTCCTGACTTTACGACCCTTTGCGGGGCAAAACCCTGACGAAAAACAGCCAATCGTCAAAATTGACGTGTCGAAAGGGCAGGGGATGTGACATGGATTGAATTTCCGTCACGTAAAAAACAATTCGGCTGGAGCCGGCGGCAGAATGGTTCAGACTTAACATAATTCCCTGACGGAAGCATGCGATGAAACCGGCGATTCTGGTGGTTGATGATGATGTCGCAGTCTGCGAACTGCTACAGGATGTGCTCAGCGAGCACGTCTTTACCGTGCTGACGTGTCACACCGGTCAGGAAGCGGTGAACCGTGTCCAGCAGGACTCCGGCATTGCGCTGGTTCTGCTGGACATGATGCTGCCGGATATCAACGGATTACAGGTTTTGCTGCAGATGCAAAAGCGGCGACCGTCGCTACCGGTGGTGATGCTGACGGGGCTGGGAAGTGAATCAGATGTGGTCGTCGGGCTGGAAATGGGCGCTGATGATTACATCGGAAAACCGTTCAATCCGCGCGTGGTGGTCGCCCGCGTTAAGGCGGTGCTGCGTCGTACCGGTGCGCTGGCCGCGGAGCCTGCCGCGCCGCGCGTTGAAGGTATTGCCTTTAACGGCTGGACGCTGGACACCACCCGCTGCGAGCTGAGCGATCCGCAGCGTAATACCGTGCCGTTAACCCAGGGCGAATATGGCCTGCTGCTGGCATTAACGCAAAACGCCCGCCGGGTACTGAGCCGTGAACAACTGCTTGAACTGACCCACAGCGAAAGCGCCGAGGTCTTTGACCGCACTATCGACGTGTTGATCATGCGGTTGCGGCGAAAAATTGAGGTTAATCCGCACCAGCCTCTGCTGATCAAAACCATTCGCGGTCTGGGCTATGTTTTTGCCACGGACGTTTCCCATCATGAGAAAGCCGCCTGACCGTTCTCCTGAATAAACGTCTGAAGCTCGGCCAGCGTTTTCGCGCCGTCAATTGCATTAGCCGCCAGCAGGCTGGCCCGCGCGCAGGCGTGCGCCAGATAAATACTCTCCGTCAGCGGCAGGGATTCATGGCAGCCGTATAAAAAGCCCGCGCAAAACGCGTCGCCCGCGCCGACGCTGCCGATAATCTCGTCCTGCGTCAGCTTCCACGACGGAACCCATTGCCCTTTTTCACCCGGCGATTCACCCCATGCCCCTTCCGGACAGTGGATCACCACCCGCTGCCGCACGCCTGCCGCCAGCAGCTGTGCGGCAGCGTCGGCGATATGGGCCATGTTCAGCGCATCATGGCTGTCGCGGATCTCAAGCCCGCTAAACTCACCGGCTTCCAGCTCGTTAATCACCAGATAATCAAGATGGCGCAGGGCAGGGAGCACCAGCGGCTGATAGCGCGGGTCGCCCTTGCGGGACACCAGATCGAGCGAGGTTTCATACCCCTGATCGTGCATCTGTGCCAGTAACCGCGCGCTGCGGGTGCCAAATTCCTCGTCCGGCATATCCAGGCTGTCGAGCAGCAGCAGATAGCCGAGATGGAAGATCTTCAGCGATCCGTCTAAACGATCGAAGGCGGGAAGATCCAGCAGGCGGTTGGCGCCCGGCGAGTGGAAAAAGGTGCGCTGTCCGCTGGGGTCGGTCATCACCTGCGACATCGACGTTGGGGAGAACGTCGTGCGCTGCACGCGCTGGCGATTGACGTGATACTGGTCGAGCATCGCCAGAATATAGTCTCCGTCGCTGTCTTCCCCAATCAGCCCCACCGCCTGTAACGGCAGGCCGACGTGCATTTTTGCCAGCGTCAGCAGAACGTTGAGCGGCGCACCGCCGGTTGAGCGTTCGCTGTGGGTGATTTCTGCCAGCCAGCCGCGCTCCGGCCACTGTACGATCTGGTGGACGTGATCCACCAGCATATTGCCTGCGGCGACGATCCCTTTGCGTTCCATTAGGCCTGCCCCGCACTGCCGAAGATGCGCATTTGCTCCGCAACCGTATCGGTAATGGCCTCTTCAATGCCCAGCAGCAGCTCGGCAAACTCATCGTAAAGCGATTGTCGGTTCGCCATGCGTTGCTCAACGGCGGCAAGTGCGGCCTGCGACATGCCGGTATAGAAATTGATTTTATGAATACCGAGTTCAATGGCGCGGCGGAAATCAGTGTCGCTTATGCCAGAGCCACCGTGTAAAACCAGCGGCAGGCCCGTCTGCTGGCGAATGGCGTCCAGACGCGGAAAATCAAGCTTCGGCTCGCCCTTGTATTTGCCGTGCGCGTTGCCAATGGCAACCGCCAGCGCATCGATGCCGGTTGAATCAACAAATTCGCGCGCCAGCTGCGGGTCGGTAAAGAAGGCTTCATCCGCATGACCGTACAGCGCGCCACCTTCATCCCCGCCTACCGCGCCCAGCTCCGCCTCTACCGAGACGCCCACCGCGTGGCACATCTTCACCACTTCCCGGGTCTGGCGGATATTTTCCTCATAGCTCAGCGTGGAGCCGTCGAACATCACCGAGCTGAACCCTAAACGCAGGGCGCGCACCACCGCCTCAAAATGCAGTCCGTGGTCGAGGTTAAGCACCACGGGAATATCGTGGCGGGCAGCTTCGAATTTCACCGCTTCCACCAGCGACTCCAGAGACACGTACTTAAAATGCACTTCGGCGATGTTGATGATAAACGGCGAGCGTTCCTGCTTCGCGGCGGCAAACAGCGCGCGCAGAAAATGGGAGTCGAGCACGTTGAACGCGCCCAGGGCGTAGCGGTGTTCCCTGGCGTGGGCCAGACCGTCGGCAAGAGAAATCAATGGCATCATTCACTCCTTATATCCGAAACAGGTTGTACTCGTTGCACAGCACCAGCACCGCCGGTTCGTCTTCTTCGATGGTGTTGTAGCGATCGATGGGCTGTAAAAAGTGGTTGTCGTGTTCATCGTCATTGACCGACGACACTTCGCCCACCAGCACATCACCAAAGCCGCGTTCACCCCAGAAGCTATGGTACAGGCCGGGCGTCAGGCAGATGCTCTCCCCTGGCGTGAGGCGCAGCTGGCTGCCGGGCATGTGCGTCTGCCGACAGCCATCTATCGTGACGGTCACGTCGGTGTTTTCGGTCTCTTCATGCGCACCCGCATTCCATAACTCAATAATCAGATTCCCGCCGCCGCGGTTAATGATGTCCTCCCGCTTGCGCCAGTGAAAATGCATCGGCGTCACCTGGCCGTCGCGGACGTGCATGATTTTTTCGGCATAGCACTTTTCATAGGGCACGCCGTTGGGGGAGCCGTTGCGCAGGGTGAAAAGCGTTAACCCCTGTGCAGCGAAGTTGTTGCCACCAAATGCCGTCACGTCCCAGCCGAGCCTGAGGTCAAACACCTCCTGCCATGCTGCCTGGTCAAGCTGCTGCCATTTTGTCGGCGGAAAGCTGGCAAAAGGGGGGAGATGCACGTCGTGCATGGAGAAGAACTGCCGCGTGTGGCCGAGGATTTCATTGATGTCGGAGCGTTTCATGGGGACTCCTTGAGTTTTTGCCGCCCCCTCACCCTAACCCTCTCCCCAAAGGGGAGAGGGAACTTGAACACCCTCTCCCCTTTGGGAAGAGGGCCGGGGTGAGGGGCTTACTTAACCGTCCACCCCTTATACGTGCCGACGTTCTTTTTATCGATCATCGTCACCGGGATCAGCACGGGCTCTTTCGGCGCAGGTTTGCCCTGAAGAATGTCATAGCCGATCTCCACCGCCTTCGCCGCCATCACCTGCGGATCCTGCGCCGGGGTAGCAACAAACAGCGAGTTTTCACGCTTCAGGGCTTCTTCACCGTCCGGGCTGCCATCCACGCCAACGATAAAGAATTCGTTGCGTTGAGCCTGTTTAGCCGCCAGATCGGCGCCGATCGCGGTCGGATCGTTAATCGCGAATACGCCGTCGATCTTCGGATTGGCCGCCAGCAGGGAGGTCATGACCTCCAGGCCGCCTTCGCGGCTGCCTTTGGCGTTCTGATTATCCGAGAGCACTTTGATATCCGGGTGGCGCCTGAACTCGGTCTGGCAGCCCTCCACGCGGTTTTGTACCGCAGAAACCGGCGGTCCGTTGATGATCACCACGTTGCCTTTACCTTTCAGGCGGTCGGTAATGTACTTACAGGCCATTTCTCCCGCCTGAGTGTTATCGGAGGTGATGGTCGCATCGGCCCCTTCCGCCGCCACGTCCACCGCCACGACCACGATCCCCGCCTCTTTAGCGCGTTTTACCGCGGGGCCGATCCCTTTGGAATCCGCGGCATTGAGGATGATCATGTCTACTTTCGCCGCAATGAAGTTATCGATCTGCGACACCTGCTGGCCCAGATCGTACCCGCTGGAGACCAGCGTCACCTTGACGTTATCTCCCGCCAGCTTGCGCGCTTCCAGCTCGGCACCTTTGGTGATCTGCACGAAGAACGGGTTAGCCAGGTCACCCACCGTCACGCCGATGGATTTCAGATCTTTTGCCTGCGCAAACGGGGTTGCGGCCAGCAGCGCGCCAGCACAGAGCGCGGTCACTAAGGGCTTCAATCTCATGCTGTATTCCTCACGTAGGGTATTGTTGTTATGCACTTTGATGGTGTCGGGTACGGTATTTGTCGATCAGCACCGCTATGATGATCACCGCCCCTTTGATCACCAGCTGCCAGAAATAGGAGACGCCCATCAGCGTCATGCCGTTGTTGAGGGTGGCGATGATCAGCGCGCCCACCAGGGTGCCGGTGATCGTGCCGATCCCGCCGACGAAGCTGGTGCCGCCGAGGATCACCGCCGCAATCGCATCCAGCTCGTACCCCGTGCCGAGGTTGCCGTTGGCGCTGTAGAGACGTGAAGCGCTCATCACGCCGCCTAAGCCCGAGAGCAGGCCACTCATGCCGTAGACAAACAGCAGCACCAGCCAGACCTTAATGCCGGTTAAGCGTGCCGCCTGCATGTTGCCACCAACCGCATAGATGTGAACGCCGAGGGTGGTGCGGCGCAGGATGAACCAGCACACCACAATCACCGCCAGGGCGATCACCACCAGCCACGGAATCGGGCCGAGGTAGTTATTGCCGATCCACTCGAAGTTAATGTTGGAGTTAATAACCGTCGTGCCGTCCGCCAGCAGATAGGCCGCGCCGCGCAGCGCCGTATAGGTGCCGAGCGTGACGATAAACGGCGGAAGTCCGGCGAAGGCCACCAGCGCACCGTTGAACAGCCCCAGCACCATACCGAGCATCAGCGCCGCCGGAATGGAGAGCATCGCAAATTCAGGGATAAGCGACACTACCATCGCCGCCACTGCCGTGGTGCCCAGAATCGAGCCCACGGAGAGGTCAATCCCGCCGGTCAGGATGATGAAGGTCATCCCGGCCGCCAGCACAATGTTGATCGACGCCTGCCGGGTAATGTTGAGCAGGTTGCTCTCGGTGAAAAAGTTCGGGGCGATAAAGCCAAATACCGCCACAATCAGGATTAAAATCGGCAAAATGCCGATCGTTTGCATCAGATCGCTCATCAGCATTTTTTTGGCGGAGGCGGATTTCGCCACCTGCTGCGGATGGGTTGGAGTTGTCATAATTACACCGCCTGATGATGTGTGTCGTTTACGCCGGTTGCCAGCGTCATGATGTTTTCCTGAGAGATGTCGCGCCCGTGCAGTTCACCCGCAATGCTGCCTTCCCGCATCACGTACACCCGGTCGCTCATCCCTACTACTTCCGGCAGCTCGCTGGAGATCATCAGAATCGCAACGCCTTTGCGCGCCATCTGGTTCATGATGCGGTAGATCTCGCTTTTTGCGCCGACGTCTACGCCGCGCGTGGGCTCGTCCAGAATCAGAATGCGCGGGCCTATCGCCACCCAGCGGGAGATCAGCAGTTTTTGCTGGTTGCCGCCGGAGAGCCCGCCCGCGCGCACCTGTGAATGGGGCACGCGGATATTGAGCAGGGCGATGGCGTCATCGGAAATCGACTGCGCTTTTTTGCGGTTCAGCCAGCCGAAGGTGGCGTCGCGCTCCAGCGTCGCCATGGTGATGTTCTCCTGCGCCGCCAGCTCCAGAAACAGACCTTGCTCCTTGCGGTTCTCGGTAAGAAAACCGATGCCGTTCTCAATGGCCGCGCGCGGGGAGTGGATCACCACCGGTTCGCCGTCCACCTCAATCATGCCGCCGGTGGCTTTGCGCACGCCGAAGATCAGCTGCGCCAGCTCGGAACGCCCGGCCCCGACCAGCCCTGCCAGCCCGACGATTTCACCGGAGCGCACCTGCAAACTGCACGGCTGTACTTTTTTGCCGTCGGTGAGGTGGTGGACGTTAAGACGCGGGCTGCCGAGGGGAATATCGCGCTCTTTGTTAAACAGATCGCTGAGCGGACGGCCCACCATCATGCGCACAAGCTCGGAGGCGTTGAGCCTGTCGCGCGTCAGGCTGCCGACGTATTGCCCGTCGCGCAGCACGCTGACGCGGTCCGAGAGTTCATACACTTCCGCCATCCGGTGGCTGATGTAAATAATCGCCATGCCTTCATCGCGCAGGCGCAAAATCAGTTCGAACAGACGGTGGGTTTCGCGTGAGGAGAGGGCGGCGGTAGGTTCGTCCATCACCAGAATGCGGCTGTTGCGGTGCAGGGCGCGGGCGATCTCCACCTGCTGCTGCTCGGCGATCGTCAGCTTCATGACCAGGTCGGTGGCGCTGAACTGCGCACCGAGGCGGTCAATGACCGCCTGCGCCTGGGCAGCCATCTCTTTGCGCTGGACCAGCCCGCCGCGCGACAGCTCGCTGCCGAGAAAAATGTTTTCCGCCACGGTCAGGTTAGGAGCAAGCTGCATCTCCTGATAAATCAGGGTAATGCCTGCGGCCAGCGCATCCTTCGGCCCTTTGATATGAAACGGCTTACCGTCGATGAGGATGTCGCCGCTGCTGGCGGTATAGGCGCCTGCGAGGATCTTCATCAGCGTGCTTTTTCCGGCGCCGTTTTCCCCCATCAGCGCGTGGATCTCACCGGGGAAAACCGTCAAATCCACGCCCTTGAGCGCGTGGAAATTGCCAAACGTCTTGGCAATATTGCGCATCTCTAAAACCGGGGTTCTGCTCATGGCGGATCTCCTGTGAATGTCGATATCTGCACTTCATCACAGGCGCGTAAATGCAAAATGTCAGAAGCTGTTCATATTTGTCATAGTTATGAATAGCTAATCGCCATCACATTTTCCTTTTCCCTCTCCCTGTGGGAGAGGGCCAGGGTGAAGGCACCAATCCGCAGAGGAGCCCAAACCCATGTCTTCACGCCCCCCGTTCTTCACCAGCGCCCGCGGACGCCTGCTGATTTTTAATCTGCTGGTGGTCGCCGTCACGCTGATGGTGAGCGGTGTGGCGGTGCTCGGCTTTCGTCACGCCAGCCAGATCCAGGAGCAGGTCCAACAGCAAACGCTGGATGACATGACCGGCAGCATGAACCTCGCCCGTGATACCGCAAATGTGGCAACGGCGGCGGTGCGGCTGTCGCAGGTGGTCGGTGCGCTGGAGTACAAAGGCGAAGCCGAGCGGCTGAAACAGACGCAGATGGCGCTGCGCCACTCGCTGGATCAACTTGCCGATGCGCCGCTGGCGCAGCAGGAGCCGGCGCTGGTGGCGCGAATTATTCGCAGGAGTAATGAATTACAGCAGAGCGTGACGGGAATGCTGGAGCGCGGGCAAAAGCGGCATCTGGAGCGTAACGCGCTGCTCAGCTCGCTCTATCAAAGCCAAAGCTACCTGCGTCATTTGCAGGATATCAACCGCCGTTACGCGAGCAATGTGCCAGACGCCCGACAGCTTGCAGAGATGGACAGGCTGATCGTTGCCGCCATTGATACCCCTTCACCGCGCGCCACGGTGCAGCAGCTGGATGCAGTAACCGCGGGGTTACCCGCGAGCGCCCTGCAACCGGTGGCCAACCTGGTGCTCCCGGATTTTAATGATGAGCTGCGCAAGCTCGCACCACTGTCGACGCAGCTGGAGGAGAGCGATCTGTCCATCAGCTGGTACATGTTCCACATCAAGGCGCTGGTGGCGATATTAAACAGCGACATTAATCAGTACGTTGAACAGGTGGCGCAGGCTTCCCGGCTTCGCACGGCCCAGAGCCATCACGAGCTGCAATCCATCAGCGTGTTTATCAGCATCTTCGCGGTGCTGGCGCTGATCATCACCGGCTGTGCCTGCTGGTATATTTACCGCAATCTGGGCTCCAACCTGACGGCTATCTCAAGGGCGATGTCGCGTCTCGCTCACGGGGAGCAGGATGTGTCGGTGCCCGCGCTACAGCGGCGTGATGAGCTGGGGGAACTGGCGCGCGCGTTTAACGTTTTCGCCCGCAATACCGCTTCGCTGGAGCACACCACGCGGCTGCTGAAGGAGAAGACCTCACAGATGGAGGTTGACCGCATCGAACGTCAGGGGCTGGAGGAGGCGCTGCTGCACAGCCAGAAAATGAAGGCGGTCGGGCAACTGACGGGTGGCCTGGCGCATGATTTTAATAACCTGCTGGCGGTGATTATCGGCAGTCTGGAGCTGACCGATTCGGCATCACCGGACGCGCCGCGCATCACCCGTGCGCTTAAAGCCGCGGAACGCGGAGCCATGCTCACCCAGCGTCTGCTGGCCTTCTCGCGCAAGCAATCCCTGCATCCACATGCGGTAGAGATGAAGCCGCTGCTGGAGAACCTGAGCGAGCTGATGCGGCACTCGCTTCCCGCCACGCTGACGCTGGATATTGAAGCGCAAACCCCGGCCTGGCCCGCATGGATTGACGTCAGCCAGCTGGAAAACGCCATTATCAACCTGGTGATGAACGCCCGTGATGCAATGGAGGGGCAAAACGGTGTGATTAAAATTCGCACCTGGAACCAGCGTGTGACCCGTAGCGACGGGCGCAGGCAGGATATGGTCGCGCTGGAGGTGATTGACCACGGCTGCGGGATGTCGCAGGAGGTGAAATCGCAGGTCTTTGAACCGTTCTTCACCACCAAACAGACCGGCAGCGGCAGCGGGCTAGGGCTGTCGATGGTGTACGGCTTTGTGCGCCAGTCGGGTGGTCGCGTTGAGATCGAAAGCGCGCCGGGGCAGGGAACCACCGTGCGGCTCCAACTGCCGCGCTCGACGCTGCCCGCGTTCTCCGATGATGTCGTGCTGGCGACCACGGCCCCGGCAGAAAGTGAGCTGCTTGTGCTGGTCCTGGAAGATGAGGCGGGCGTGCGGCAGACCCTGTGCGAGCAACTGCACCAGCTTGGCTACCTGACGCTTGAAGCCGAAAACGGCGAGCAGGCACTGAACATGCTGGACGCGTCGCCGGATATCGGTATGTTTATCAGCGACCTGATGTTGCCGGGCGGCCTGAGCGGTGCGGAGGTGATCGGCCATGTACGCAGCCACTATCCGCAGTTGCCGGTTCTGCTGATCAGCGGGCAGGATTTGCGCCCGGCGCATAACCCGCAGCTGCCGGACGTTCCGTTACTGCGAAAACCGTTCACCCGCGCACAGCTGGCGCAGGCGCTGCGCAAGGTGAGGGTAATTTGAGATTCCTCCGCTACTCCCGCTAACAGCCAGTCATTACTTTAAGGCCAGTTCACCTGCGAGTCTGGCCTTATGAAACGTTACTCTACCGCTCTGTTATTGGGTCTGCTGACTTTAACCAGCCAACTGGCGCATGCCGATGTGATTGATGATGCTATTGGCAATATTCAGCAGGCGATCAACGACGTCTATAACCCCGGCAGCAGCCGTAATGACGATGACGACGATCGTTACGATCGCAGCCGTCAAACCGACAGCCGCCAGTACGACGATCGTCGCCGGCAGTTAGAAGACCGACGCCAGCGCTTAGACGAGCGTCAGCGGCAGCTGGATGACGACCGGCGTCGGTTAGAGGAGGATGAGCGCCGGTTAGAGGATGATTACGATCGGTGGTAAACCCCGGTATCGCAACGCGTAGGCCGGGTAAGGCGCAGCCGCCACCCGGCAAAACCTAATCCAGCACCAGTACCATCCCGTCATACCCCGCTTCAATGCCGTCCGGCAGCGGGTTATCCATCATCCAGACGTCAAACTGATGGCTGATATGCGTCAGGATCACCTGCGGACAGCCAATCACCTCGTTCAGCGCAATCACCGTATTCAAATCACAGTGGTTGCGCGGCGTCTCCTGGCGCGGTTCATGGCTACAGTCGATAATCATCGCCTGCGGCTGATTATTTAGCAGAAATGTCACCGTTTTATCCGGTAGCCCGGCGGTATCAGAAAGCCACGCCACGCGACTGTGGGCGGACTCCAGCAGATAGCCAAATGTGAGTTTTGAATGGTTGAGCGGCAGCGGCGTGACCCGCAAGCCCTGAAGTTCAAACGTTACAAACGGCTCTACCGTGTGGCTGAAATCGAGAAGGCCCGGATGTTTGAACAGGTCGTCACAGCCTGCGTCGTCCGGCGGACCGTAAACCGGAATGGTCGCCCCCACGCCCCAGCGCAGAGGAAACAGCCCCTGAACGTGATCCATATGATAGTGGGTAAGCAAAAACTGTCTGAAACTCCCTGCGGGCCAGTCGTCCATCAGGTGTGGAATACCTGCGTCCAGCAAGGTGACCGCATCGTTGAATTTCACCGCCGCGCTACAGGGGCGACGGCGATGGTTTTCCTGCAAACGCGCCCGTCGGCACGCCGCGCAGTCGCAGCCAAACACCGGCACCAGCTGCGCCCCTCCCGTTCCTGTTAGCGTGATCGTCAGACTCATAACGCACCTCTACAGCGGTTTGGTGAAGCGGAAATGGCTTTGCGTATACCCTTCACGAACATAAAAACGGTGCGCGTCCACGCGCTTCACGCTGGTGGAAAGCTCGGTCAGCTCGGCGCCTGCCTGGCGTGCGATCTCCTCTGCCCAGGCCAGCAGCTGGCTGCCCACTTTCAATCCGCGCGCCTGCGGCATCACCACCAGCTCCTGGATCTCGCCGATCCAGCGGGCGTGGTGCAGGTGAAACTGCATGTGCAGGCCGATCATCCCGATGATCTTCCCGTCCAGCTCGGCCAGCTGGTAGCGCATATTGTGATCCTGCAAGTTGGCCAGATACCCGGCGTGAAACGCCTGATGATCGAACTCGGCCTGCTTAAGTTCGCAGATCAGAGCGTAAACGATCGGCGCATCGTCGGCGGTGGCGGGGCGAAGCTGGCAGTCAGGCATGCTGTTTCTCCTTCTGGCGAATAAGCGATAGAAAGGTCTCGACTGACTGTAGCAAACTTCCGTCGTTATTGAGGAGATGGCAACCCGACGGGGTGTAGCGCGCCGCCCGTTCCAGCCGCTGGTCGATCTCGCGTGCGTTTTCGCGTCCCCGCTTTTGCAGCCGGCTACGCAGAACCTCCGGGGAAACCTGCAAACAGACCGGGAGCAGCGCCGCTTCGTACCGGGCGCGAGCCTGCGGGAGATGCGCCCGTGAGCCGTTAACCAGCACGTCGAACCCCGCATGCAGCCAGAGGTCAATCTCAATGCCGACGCCATAGTAGTAACCGTTGGCATGCCAGCTTAGCGCCAGCAGGTTTTGTCCGGCGCGGGTAAAAAACTCCTGCTCGCTCAGGGCGATATGGTTTTCGCTTCCGGCGTTGGCATCGCGCGTGATATAGCGGTGCGCCACCAGCAGCTGTGAGTGTTCCCGCTGCCGTAACGCCGACAGCAGGCTGTCCTTCCCGGAGCCGGACGGGCCCATTAACCAGATGAGTCTTCCCATCAGAACACCCTTTTTCCCTGACGCCAGACGTGGTCGATATGAATGTGCTCGCCCTTACGGTGCGCCAGCACCAGATCGGCCCGTTTCCCCTCGGCGATTTCCCCGCGATCGTGAAGATTGAGCGCGGTGGCCGGGTTTTTCGTCACCAGGCGAATCGCCTGCGGCAGCGTGAAGCTATTGCCTTCGTCGTCCGCGACGCGGAAGGCCGCGTCCAGCAGGCTGGCGGGGTAATAGTCAGATGAGAGGATATCCAGCAGGCCGAGGGAGGCGAGCTTGCTTGCCGCCACGTTTCCGGAGTGCGACCCGCCGCGCACGATGTTCGGCGCACCCATTAGCACGTTCATGCCATGCTTACGCGATGCCTCTGCCGCCTCGAACGTGGTGGGAAATTCGGCGATCACGCTCCCAAGCTGGTGGGATTCACGGACATGGTCGTGCGTGGCATCATCATGGCTGGCCAGGGCAATATGACGGTCACGGCACATCGCGGCAATGGAGAGACGATTCGGCTGCGACCACTGGGCCGCAAGCTGGAGCTGCTCTTCTTCATAGCGCGCCATCTCAGCATCGTTGAGCGCGTATTTGCCCTGATAGTATTCGCGATACTTTTCAATGTTGGCGAACTGGCGCTGCCCCGGCGAGTGATCCATCAGGGAAACCAGCGAGACCGGCTCGCGGCCCACCAGCTTTTCAAACAGCGGCAGGGTAGTGTGGTGCGGCAGCTCGCAGCGCAGGTGCAGACGGTGCTCGGCGCGGTTGAGGCCGCGCTTTTGCGTCTCCTCCACGGCGTTGATCATCTTCTCCAGGTTCTCCAGCCGATCGCCGCCGTCGCGCACGTCGCCGATCGCCACCGCGTCCAGCACCGTGGTGATGCCGCTGGCGACCATCAGCGCGTCGTGGCTGCTCATCGCTGAATGCGCGGGCCAGTCGACCTTCGGGCGGGGCGTGAAAAATTTATCAAGATTATCGGTATGCAGCTCAATCAGCCCCGGCAGCAGCCAACCGCCTTCGCCATCCATCGCGTCCGGTGAGCGGCTCTGGGTTTCAGCAAAGGCGCGGATGACACCGTCCCGGACCTCAACCGAGCCGTTCACGACTTCATTTTCCAGTACCAGCCTGACGTTATTGATAATCATACGTTTGTCCCCATCGGGTGCAGTCTGTCCGCCACGCGATGGCGTACGGCGTCGTCGTGGAAGATCCCGACGATCGCCGCGCCGCGCGCTTTGGCCTGTTCGATCAGTTCCATCACCGCTGCGCTGTTTTTACTGTCGAGCGAGGCGGTGGGTTCATCCAGAAGTAAAATCGGGTAATCGACGATAAAGCCGCGGGCGATGTTCACGCGCTGCTGTTCGCCGCCGGAAAAGGTCGACGGGGCGAGGTGCCACAGACGCTCCGGTACGTTGAGACGCGTCAGCAGGCTGGCGGCTTTAGCGGCGCAGGTTTCGCGCGGCACGCCGAGATCCAGCAGGGGCTGCATGACCACGTCCAGGGCAGAGATCCGCGGGATCACCCGCAGGAACTGGCTGACCCAGCCGATCGTCGAGCGGCGTACTTCCAGCACCTTGCGCGCGGGAGCCTGGACCAGATCGACCCATTCATTGTTATGGCGGATATGGATATGGCCTTCGTCCGGCAGGTAGTTGGCATACAGGGAGCGCAGCAGGGTGGATTTTCCGCTGCCGGAATGGCCATGCAGCACCACGCATTCGCCGTTGCTGACCTCTAATGAGGCATTTTGCAGTACCGGCAGGCGGACACCGTTTTGCTGGTGGAGCACAAAGGTTTTACTGACATTTTCAACGTGGATCATTTTTGCCTCGCGATTCGTTTTGCCGGGTGGCGGCTTCGCCTTACCCGGCCTACGGGTGCGGTGTTCGTTTTGCCGGGTGGTGGCTTCGCCTTACCCGGCCTACAGGTGCGCTGTTCGTAGGCCGGGTAAGCGCAGCGCCACCCGGCAACAGCGCCCTCAGTTCTGCAACACCGACGACACCAGCAGCTGGGTGTACGGATGATGGGGATCGTCGAGCACCCGGTCGGTTAACCCACTTTCCACCACCTGACCCTGCTTCATCACCAGAAGACGGTCCGCCAGCAGGCGCGCGACGCCTAAATCATGGGTGACAATCACCACCGCCAGGTTCAGCTCCACCACCAGGCCGCGCAGCAGGTCGAGCAGGCGAGCCTGCACGGATACGTCCAGCCCGCCGGTCGGTTCGTCCATAAACACCAGCTTCGGATGGGTGACGAGATTGCGGGCAATCTGTAAACGCTGCTGCATGCCGCCGGAGAAGGTGGTCGGCAGGTCGTCGATGCGCGAGGCGGGGATTTCAACTTCCTCCAGCCAGTGCTGCGCCGTGGCGCGGATATTGCCGTAGTGGCGTGCGCCGGTGGCCATCAGCCGTTCACCGATGTTGCCCCCCGCTGACACCTGACGGCGCAGGCCGTCCATCGGGTGCTGATGCACCACGCCCCACTCGGTGCGCAGCAGGCGGCGGCGCTCGGCTTCGCTCATGCCGTACAGCGATGCGCCCTCATACAAAATGTCGCCATTCTGCGGCGTCAGGCGCGCGGAGATGGACTTCAGCAGGGTGGTTTTACCGGAGCCGGACTCGCCGACAATGCCCAGCACTTCGCCCGGCCACAGCTCAAACGACACGTCGCTAAAGCCTTTGCCCGGCGCATAAAGGTGAGTCAGGTTGTTAACCGAAAGCAGCGGTTTCATTGGCTGTTCGCCTCGCTCTGTTGGCGGCAGTAATCGGTGTCGGAGCAGACAAACATCCGTTTGCCCGTGTCGTCCAGCACCACTTCATCCAGATAGCTGTGTTTGGATCCGCAGATGGCGCACGGCTCGTCCCACTCCTGCACCGTAAACGGGTGATCGTCGAAATCCAGGCTCTCTACGCGGGTAAACGGCGGTACGGCGTAGATGCGTTTTTCACGTCCGGCACCAAAAAGTTGCAGGGCGGGCATCATGTCCATCTTCGGGTTATCGAATTTCGGGATCGGCGACGGGTCCATCACGTAGCGGCCGTTCACCTTCACCGGGTAGGCGTAGGTGGTGGCGATATGGCCGAAGCGGGCGATGTCCTCATACAGTTTGACCTGCATGATCCCGTACTCTTCCAGGGCGTGCATGGTGCGGGTTTCGGTTTCCCGCGGCTCGATAAAGCGCAGCGGCTCCGGGATCGGCACCTGGAAAATCAAAATCTGATCTTCAGTCAGCGGGGTCTCCGGAATGCGGTGACGGGTCTGGATCAGCGTCGCGTCTTCGGTTTTTTCAGTGGTGTTGACGCCCGTTACGCGCTTAAAGAAGTTGCGGATCGACACGGCGTTGGTGGTGTCGTCTGCCCCCTGGTCGATGACCTTCAGCACGTCCGCTTCGCCAATCACGCTGGCGGTGATTTGAATACCGCCGGTGCCCCAGCCGTAGGGCATCGGCATTTCGCGGCCGCCGAACGGCACCTGGTAGCCGGGGATCGCCACAGCCTTAAGGATGGCGCGGCGGATCATGCGTTTAGTTTGCTCGTCCAGATAGGCAAAGTTGTAGCCGCTTAAGTTAGCCATTGGCGCGCTCCCGTTGCAGGCGTTTCAGCAGTTCCAGTTCGGCCTGGAAATCGACGTAGTGCGGCAGCTTGAGGTGCGAGACAAAGCCCGCGGCCTCAACGTTATCCGCGTGGGCCAGCACGAACTCTTCGTCCTGTGCCGGGCCTGCAATATGCTCGCCGTAGTCCGGCGCCTGGAGCGCACGGTCAACCAGCGCCATCGCCATCGCCTTGCGCTCGCTCAGGCCATACACCAGCCCGTAGCCGCGGGTAAAGTGTGGATCTTCATTTTCTGGCGCGACAAAACCGTTGACCATTTCGCACTCGGTCATCAGCAGTTCGCCGATGTTCACCGCAAACCCCAGCTCTTCTGGCACAATTTCGACATCGAGATAGCCGCTGCGGATCTCTGCCGCGAACGGGTGGTTGCGCCCGTAGCCGCGCTGCGTGGAGTAGGCCAGCGCCAGCAGATAGCCTTCGTCGCCGCGCATCAGCTGTTGCAGACGGGACGAGCGCGAACAGGGATAGACCGGCGGCGTGCGGGTGATGTCATCCGGTGTGCTGCCGGTGTCTTCTTCCGCCTTCGCCAGCCCCTGGTTTGCCAGCAGGCTAAAGACGTGCGGGGAGGCGTCTTGTTCAGCGTCAGAGGCGCTGAGCTGCGGTGTTTCACCGTTTGCCAGCAGAGCGAAGTCCATCAGACGATGGGTGTAGTCGTAGGTGGGGCCAAGCAGCTGGCCGCCAGGAATATCTTTATACACCGCAGAAATACGGCGCTCTAAACGCATTTCCGCCGTATTTACCGGCTCGCTCACCGCCAGCTTCGCAAGCGTTGTGCGGTAAGCGCGCAGCAGGAAGATGGCTTCCACGTTATCGCCGCTGGCTTGTTTCAGCGCCAGCGCCGCCAGCTCACGGTCCGCGATGCCGCCTTCGGTCATCACGCGGTCGACGGCCAAATTTAACTGCTGTTCAATCTGGGCGACGCTCAGCTCGGGAAGAGCGTCATCCCCCCGGCGTCTGTGCGCCTGCAAGGCATGGGCGGCGGCGATCGCCTTCTCGCCCCCTTTGACGGCAACGTACATCAGCACACCTCCACGTGAGTGGTTCGCGGGATCGCCAGCAGGCGCTCGCCGCAGGTCAGGATCAGGTCGATACCGAGCGGGAACGGATGCGGGCGCTCGGTCAGCTCATGGATGATGCACTCCGGCAGCTGGGGGGCGACCATCCGCTCGTCGGCGATGCCTGCACCCGTCAGGCGAAGCATGCGACCACCGCTCAGGCTGGAGACCTGCAAAATCAGCGTGGCGCTGGTTTCCGGGGCGACGGCGCTGCCTTCGCTCAGGGCGTTAAGCTGCTCGTGGCTGATTTGCTCGTCTGCCACGGCGAAGACCGCCTGCTGGGGCTGCTCGACCAGCGGCGCGTTGGTGTGAAAGCGCAGGTTCTGGCTGGCGATATCGTTCAGCAATGCCCCTGACAGCCATACCGGCGTGTCGTTGTCCGCCAGCGTCAGCAGCACGCTGGTAGAGGCGAGGTTCAGCGGCAGCCAGCCCTGCGAAAGCTGGTGCAGCGAGACGATCACGCCGGGCTCGCTCATGGCTTTCAGCAGGCGACGGAAACTCTGTTGGGCATCCTGGACGGCCAGGGTAAAGGCAGGTTGAAGCGTCATGCGTTGTCTCCGCGAACGAGCGTAAAGAAGTCGACCCGGCTGGTATTCACTTCGGTCTGACGCGCGGCAAGGCGTGCGGCGCGGTCAGCTTCCAGCGGGGCAATAAGGGTTTCCATTAAGGTCTGAAAATGCGGCTGTTCCTGTAAAAGCGCGTCGATCACGGCGCAGCGCTCGGCGTGTGTTTTGTCGCGCCCAAGTACGTAGCCGTAGCCCAGCGTGCCGCTGCTCAGGCGGATCACCGCGCGGGTGAGGGTGGCATCGCCGGCGAAGAAGCGCTCGCCGGTGCCGCCCATGCGTGCCTGGATCTGCACCAGGCCGATCTCCGGCGCGCGGATCGTGTCGTAGTCCGGCGTCAGGCCGAGCGCGTTCATGCGGGCAGCCAGCGCAGCAGGCTGGCTGTGGGCCAGCACGCGCATCCAGCGCTGACGAGTGGAGGTGTCGAAGTGCATTCAGTGCTCCATGGTAAATTCAATCATGTCGGCGCGGGTCAGGCTGACGGAGTATTCCGTTGCGTTGACGTCGCCGTCACGGTGGTTGAGGGTGCGCACGCAGAGCAGCGGGGCCATGTTGGGGATCTCCAGCACCTTGCTCTCTTTAGCCTGCGCGCGGCGGGCGCTGATGCGCGTCTGGGTGCGTTTGAGCGCGATACCCGTCGCCTCCTGAAGAAAATCATGCAGGGAACCGCTGGCGAAATGTTGCAGCACGGGCCAGAGGGAGAGGTCCGCGAAGTAGTGGTCGATCTGACAGACCGCCACGCCGTTCACCCGGCGCAACGTGCGCAGGTGAACGACGTTGTCGCCCTCCTGAATCCCCAGCGCGTCCGCTACGTGGCGGGAGGCCGGGCGCAGGACAGACAGCAGCTTTTCGCTGGTGGGGTGGCTGCCCTGATCGAGCAGGTTCTGGCTAAAACGCGCCTGGGCATTGAGCGGGTAGTCAAACGGGCGCATCAGCACCAGCACGCCGACGCCCTGACGACGCTGGACCCAGCCGCGCTCCACCAGCTGATCGATGGCGCGACGCAGGGTGTGGCGATTCACTTCGTAGCGGTCGGCAAGCTGCTGCTCGGCAGGCAGGTAGTCGCCGCACCGATAGTGCGTGCGCAGCTCCACTTCGAGCTTTGCCGCAATCTCTTGCCAGCGGGTAGGGTAACTGGTCGGATGTCTGGATAAGTGCATACCAATCAAAGCCTCGCTTCTCAGATGAAGTGCTTACGCAAGCGTTGAGAGAGGAAATCCAGCAGGCTGACGGTGACGATGATAAGCACCATCAATGCGCAGGTTTGCTGGAACTGGAAACCGCGAATCGCTTCCCACAGGGTGACGCCAATACCGCCTGCGCCCACCATGCCGACCACGGTGGCGGAGCGAACGTTGGACTCGAAGCGGTATAGCGAATAGGAGATGAGCAGCGGCATGACCTGCGGCAGGACGCCGTAGAGGATCTCTTCGATTTTGTTCGCGCCGGTTGCGCGGATGCCTTCCACCGGGCCGGGCTCGATGGCTTCAACCGCTTCGGAGAGCAGCTTGGAGAGTACGCCGGTGGTGTGGATGAACAGCGCCATCACGCCAGCGAACGGACCCAGGCCGACGGCGACCACGAACAGCATCGCAAAGACCATTTCGTTGATGGCGCGACAGGCGTCCATCAGGCGACGCATCGGCTGGTAGATCCACCAAGGCACGATGTTTTCGGCGCTCATCAGGCCAAACGGAATGGAGAGGATCACGGCGAGGGCGGTGCCCCAGACGGCGATTTGCAGGGTGGTGGCCATTTCACTGAGGTAGTCCTGCCACTGGCTGAAGTCAGGTGGGAAGAAGTCGGCGGCGAAGGTCGCCATGTTGCCCGAGTCCCTGAAGAGCAGCAGCGGATCCATCTCCGCGCCCTTCCAGGAGATAACGAGCACCGCCAGCAGAACGGCCCAGCTTATGAGCGAGAACCAGCTGCGCTTTGGCGGCGGGAGGGTGATGGTTTGCATGTTGGCTCCTTAATCTGTTCTCCCTCTCCCTGTGGGAGAGGGCCGGGGTGAGGGCATCAGCGTGCGCCTTTCCCCCTCACCCTAACCCTCTCCCTCAAGGGAGAGGGGACTTGAGTTACTGCACCGCTTTATTCACGCTGGTCATCGCGCCGAGCGCGGCGGTCAGGCGGTCGAGATCGTCCAGCTGCGCCTGAATTTCCGACACTTTGCTGGTTTTCTCTTCTTCCTTCAGACCTTTGTTGTCCTTCACGCCCTGCATCTGTTTAAACAGCGCCAGCTGGCGAATCGGCACCAGCTGCAAATCGCTGGACGCGCGGAACGGTGCCCAGCCCAGGTGCGCCAGCACCGCTTTCTCTTCCGGCGTTTTGCCGTAGTTCATAAAGAAGTCGTAGACCTTGTCTTTGGTGCTTTCGGAGAGGTTTTTACGCCACACGATCGGGTCGCCCGGGATCAATGGCGATTTCCAGATCACCTTCAGCGCTTTCAGCTTGTCCGGCGCGGAGGTCTTCAGCTTGTCAAGGTTTTCAGTGTTGTTGGTGGCAACGTCTACCTGCTTGTTCGCTACGGCCAGGGCGTTGGTTTCGTGGCTGGCGTTAACCGTGCGCTTGAAGTCGCTGGCGGAGATGTTGTTTTTCGCGAAGACGTAGTAACCCGGGACGAGGAAGCCGGACGTAGAATTCGGGTCGCCGTTACCAAAGGTCAGCTCTTTGCGTTTGGCGAGCATATCGTTGAGGTTGTTGATCGGGCTGTCTTTGTTAACGATCAGCACGCTCCAGTAGCCCGGGGAGCCGTCTGCTGCAACGGTCTGGGCAAAGACCTGGCCGTTGGCGCGATCTACCGCTTCCATGGCAGAGAGGTTGCCGTACCACGCGATGTCGACTTTGTTGAAGCGCATTCCCTGGATAATGCCCGCGTAGTCCGGGGCGAAGAAGGCGTTCACTTTGATCCCCAGTTTGGTTTCCATATCTTTCAGGAACGGTTCCCACTGCGGCTTCAGGTTTTGCTGTGATTCCGTTGAAATGATGCCAAAGTTCAACGCTTTTTCCTGTTCCTCTGCCCAGGCCGGGCTTAACAGGGTGCTGATGCTGAACATGCTGGTGAAGGCCAGCGCGGCAACGGCTTTGTAGTTCATTTCCATTCCTCGTTATCGGGGCGTTAAGCAGCCTGCGCGCGTTCTTCGACGCGGTTTACGCTGCGGTAGAGATGATCAAAACGTTCGTTATCAAACTGATGGTTGGCGCCATCGAAGAACACGTGGCCCTGACGCAGGGCGTAATCCACCTGATGCAGCGTCACCACCACGGTGATGCCGTCGTTCTGGTTGATGTCGCGCAGGGTTTCCATCACGATGCGGGCCGATTCCGGATCCAGCGAGGCGATAGGCTCATCGGCCAGAATGATTTTGGCTTTCTGCATCAGGGCGCGGGCGATGGCGACGCGCTGCTGCTGTCCGCCGGAGAGCGTTGAGACGCGCTGGTGGGCAAAATGCGCCATGCCGACGCGGGTCAGCGCCTGTAAGGCTTCTTGTTTCTGGGAAGGGGAGAACCAGCGCAGGCAGGTGCGCCAGAACGGGGTGCTGCCGAGCGCGCCAATCAGCACGTTCTCGAGCACCGTCAGGCGGTTCACCAGGTTGAACTGCTGAAAGATATAGCCCGTCTGCGCGCGGCTTTTGCGAATATCGCTCGCCAGACGCCCCGCATGCTGCACAGTGTTACCCAGCAGCTCGACGCGGCTTTCCGGCGTTTTGTCACAGGTAATGAGGCCGCTTAAGTGACGAAGAAGGGTGGATTTTCCTGAACCGGATGGCCCCAGCAGCGCCACCATTTCGCCCTGCTGGACGGTCAGATCAACGGCATGCAGCGCCTTGTTGTGATGGAAGGTTTTGCTCAGTTTCTCGACGCGAATGACAGTTTGCATGTGCTGGGCCTCACGATAAATGTGGCCTCATGCTGGCGCATCAATATGACATTCAGGTTAAGTGTTGGTTGCGGGAGTTTGAAGAGTTGAGGGGGATTTGATGACAATCACCGTAGGCCCGGCCAGCGCAGCGCCACCGGACGCTGTTGCCGGATGCGCTGCGCTTATCCAGCCTACGATTTAACGACGTTAATCATCCACGGCACGCCGTATTTGTCGGTCACAGTGCCGAATCCGTGCGCCCAGAAGGTCTCCTGCCAGGCCATTTCAATATTGCCGCCATCGGCGAGGTTGTCGAACCAGCGCTTGCCTTCCGACACATCCTGGGTGTCGAGCACCAGTGTGAAACCCGCGTATTGCGCGCTGCTGCCAGGCGGTATCCCGTCGCTCATCATAATGTCGCTGCCCGCGATGCGGACGTTAGAGTGGGCGATGGCGGTATCCGGGAAGTTCATGCCGGACGGACAGCCTTCTTCGCTGTTTTCGTCTTTAGGCATTTCGCCGAAGGTGATTTTGTAGAGGAGTTCTGCGCCGACGGCCTGCTGATAGAAGGCGGTGGCCTCCGCACAGTTGCCGGCGAAAGAGATATAGGGACTTAACGGCATAATCTTTACCTCACGTAAGAAAAGCCCGTTAAGTGTAGTTCCCGGACGCCCGGTAAGCGAAGCGTCACCGGGCGGGTCAATCAGTTCTTTTTCACGAACTCAGATTTCAGTTTCATCGGACCGAAGCCGTCAATTTTGCAATCGATATTATGATCGCCTTCAACAAGACGGATGTTTTTCACTTTGGTACCAATCTTCAGCATGGAAGAACTGCCTTTTACCTTCAGATCTTTCACAACGGTAACGCTGTCGCCGTCTGACAGCAGGTTGCCGTTCGCGTCTTTCACAATCAGCGTATCGCTGTCCTGCGCAGGCTCCGCATCGTTCCATTCATGGGCGCATTCCGGGCAAACGAACATGCCATTGTCTTCATAGGTGTATTCAGAATTGCATTTCGGGCAGTGTGGAAGTTGCATATTGGTATCCTCAAAAGTGTTAACACGCTGGAAAACGCCAGCTAAATGACGGCAGTGTGCCGAAAAAGGCAGCGAGTATAACGCAAATCCCCACTTTTGTCGGTGATATTGTTTTAGAAAAATAGCGCAAAAATGCGTAAAAGATGACACGAACTGTCAGTGAATTAAGGGAAGCTTATGCCCTGCACGGCAGTGATCGTTATGATGATAAATATATCGAATATTTTATTACAGCAAATTGCTACGCTGTGCCATTTCGGATAAGGTGAAGGAACAAGCCGTTATTTATCTATCCTTTCTGATGCTATACATCTTTTGGTGTCAGGGAATACCTCTCTTTTTTGGTGGGTAAATAACGATGATATCTCCTGATGTTTCCTGAAAATGCGTTTTGTCTATTTACTTTTGGTCTTCTGACCAGAGGGATGTTTTACACGTATTAGAAGGGTGAGATTTAAATTCTCATTATCTTCAGTTACTTGTATTAAATGAACATGTTTTCCATACGTGATCATATAAGCCTGAACAGTATAATTAAAAAAACGTGGCTTAATAAAAGTAATAAATTTGCGTTAAGGGAAGGCTTTTATCATGCACACACAGACCATATTTGAATTAAGCCAGGAAGCCGAACGTTTGTTACAGCTGGCTCTGAACAATCTTGATTCATTAAAATCAATGCCGATTGCAAAGCTGGATAGCACAGCCGCTGCCATGAGCGGCGTTAATAACAACGTTTTGCCATTACATTTTAGCGCGCGGGGTGTCGACGCTCAGCAGGCGTTGCTGAATAACGAATTACGCAAAATAACCCGCCTCGAAATGGTGCTGGCGATTGTGGGTACCATGAAAGCGGGAAAATCGACCACCATTAATGCGATTGTGGGCACGGAAGTGCTGCCGAACCGCAATCGTCCGATGACGGCGCTGCCCACGCTGATCCGCCATACGCCGGGCCAGAAGGAGCCGGTGCTGCATTTTTTGCACGTTGCGCCCATTGATACCCTGATTTCCCAGTTGCAGACGAAATTGTGCGATAAAGATCGCGGCAAGCTGGCGCGGCGTCTGGAAATCGACAAGGACATGAATACGCTGCTGGAGCGCATCGAAAGAGGTGAGGCGTTCGGAAAACATCACCTGGGCGCGGAGCCCATCTTTCATTGTCTGAAAAGCCTGAACGATCTGGTGCGGCTTTCGCAGGCGCTGGGTGTGGAGTTTCCTTTTTCTGAGTATGCCGCGATTGAACATATTCCGGTGATTGAGGTGGAATTTGTGCACCTCGCCGGTCTGGATGCGCATCTTGGTCAACTGACGCTGCTCGACACGCCGGGGCCGAACGAGGCCGGTCAGCCGCACCTGCAAAAAATGCTCAGCGAGCAGCTGGCGCGCGCCTCCGCCGTGCTGGCGGTGATGGACTATACCCAGCTTAAATCCATTTCCGACGCCGAGGTTCGGCAGGCAATTTCGGCGGCGGGGAAATCCGTGCCGCTTTACGCCCTGGTCAATAAATTCGATCAGAAAGATCGTAACAGCGACGATGAAGAGCAGGTTCGGGCGATGATTTCCGGCACGCTGATGAAAGGGAATATTTCTCCGGGACAAATTTATCCGGTCTCTTCCATGTGGGCCTACCTGGCAAACCGCGCCCGCTATGAGATGAACACCCATGGGCGGCTTCCCGATCATCAGGATCAGCGTTGGGTGCAGGATTTTGCCGAGGCCGCGCTGGGCCGCCGCTGGCGTACGGCCGATCTCGACGATAGTGACCATATTCGCCATGCGGCGGATCTGCTGTGGGAGGATTCGCTGTTCGAACAGCCCATCCGCAAGCTGATTTACGCGGCTTACGCCAACGCCTCGCTGTTCGCCCTGCGGTCGGCATCGCATAAGCTGCTGAACTATGCGCAAAATGCCAGAGAATACCTGGATTTTCGCCATCAGGGACTGACGGTCGCCTTTGATGAGCTGGAGCGGAATATTAAGCGCCTGGAAGAGGACATGGCGATGCTGCGTCAGCGGCAGAGCGTAGTGAGCGATGAGGTCCAGCATGAAGTTGAAGAGGCGCTCAACGCAGCGGATACATTTCTGCTTAGTCAGAAAGGCGAACTTCACCAGGCGCTGGACGACATGTTTAGCCGCCCGTTAATTCTTGATTTAGCCGGGCGCGAGCCATCCAGCATGCGTACAGACGACACGGATGGGAACCAGCAACTGGTGCTTGACGATGAAGGGCAGGCACAGATTGTCCTGAGCAAGATCCGATCGTCATGCGAGCAGATTTTGCTGAATGCGCAGAGCAGAATTAGCCGGGAGCTGGCGTTACGCTTCGATCAGCTGGAGTCTACGCTCGCCCGATCGTTGAATGAGGCGATGCGCCCCATCGAGATGCAAATTAAGGAACAGCTCAGTCATGCCGGCTTTCGGGCGCGGATTAGCTTTCCGGCGTTTCAGGCAAACCAGCTTAACTTCAATACGCGCGGCTTATTTAATGATGCCATTGTGCAGGACACCCCTCCCGCCAGTCAGCCCGCAGGGGCGGGCAGCGTACGTAATACCGTCTCGCGCTGGCTCAATCATCCCGGCTGGGGCTGGGAAGCGTATGTGGAGACGCGCACCCGATATGTCATCGATATCGCCCAGCTTCATGGCAAATTTACGCAGCATACCGATCAGTTTTGCGATCAAATACGTAAAGCTTTGGCCGCGCAGGTCGATGTCTCTGTTACGGCAGGTATGGCAACGTTCTTTGCAGAGTTTTCGTTGTGCCTGACCGGGTTACAGGAAAGCTTGCGTGATAGCCTTGCCGTGCGGCAGCAGAATGAGCATTCAACCCGGGCGCTTAGCCAGTTGTTGAAGCAAAGTATGACCACAGCGGCGTGGATTCAGGAAGATACCCGACTGTTACGCGATGATATTCAAACCTTATTCGCGGCAGAGCAACCATGACAACACAGCTACTGGACGGTCCCGGGCGGACGCTGGAGTGTATTCATCCAAAATTTATGGTCGATTTGGTCCAGGGGGCGGATGCTGCTCGTCACACCCTCCTGGGGCCACAGCAACTGCAATTTCGTGAGCGTTTGACGCAGGAGATCGTTACGCAGACCCGGTTGCGGCCATGGGCAATGGCGGGAATGCTCAACGAAAATGCAGCACTGCGGCTGGGTCTGGCGGAGAAACTGGCCGGTATGCTCGACCCTGGACACCTGGCGCTGACCCGCATGTCCGACAAGCTGGTAGCCCTGCGCCAGCAGGTTAATCCACGCCTCCCTCAACCTTCCGGATTGTTGCAACAGTACGAGGCGCTCTCCGCACATTTCAACCAGCGTGCCGCCTATAAAGAGAAAGCGCTCGCGCAGCGCGGCCTTACGGTTCAGGCGGGCGAGCACAGCGAGCAAATTTTTACCCGCTGGCGAGCCGGGCAGTATGACGGCTGGTCGCTGGCTGGCCGCTGCTTTATCGTGCTGGAAGAGTTGCGCTGGGGCGCGTTTGGCGATGCCTGTCGTCTGGCGAATAGTGATGTGGCGGCCATGCTGAAAGATAACCTGCGCAGCATGGCCGCAAACTATCTGGCACAGGGGATTAACGCTTCTCCCACCACCCGGCATTTTTACCATCAGTGGCTGACGACGCCCGCTTCTCCTGGTCTGATGGATTATAAAGATATGCTTGGCTGGCTGGGGGACTGGTGTCAGGCGGATAAACATCCGGTGAGCTGGTCAGTGACGCAGAGCTGGCAAACGGTCGCGCTGGGTATGCCGAGACTCTGTTCGGCAAAACGGCTGGTGGATGGCATGGTGGAAGAGATATTTAGTGCGTGATTGCCCCCTCTTTTTAAGGAGGGGGCGAACGGCTTAGTGGTGCATTTCTACCGCTTTCGGCTCTGCCTGGGTTTCCGGAACCTGTCCAAAACGTCTGGCGTACAGCGCCGTGATGATCGGGACCAGAATCGCCGTCACAATCACGCTGGCGGCAACCAGGGCCGTGGCGGAAGCCGCCACTGGTTCAAAGGCCGGGTTAATCTGGGCGATAATCACCGGGTTAGCTACCGCAGCGCCTGCGGCCGACGAGGCGGCCACACCTGCGGTTCCGTTACCGCCCCCGATGACGCGGTCTGCAATAATTAGCGGAATACCCGTGATGACGATGACGGCAACACCCAGCACAATACCCAGCAGGCCGGTTTCCAGAATCACGTTCAGATTGATGGTATTGCCCAACGCGAAGCCGAAGAACGGGATCAGTACCGGGGTGGCTTTGCTGAAGAAATCGCGCAGATCGTGATCGAGGTTGCCTAGCGCAAAACCAATCAGGAACGGCAGGATCGCCCCGACAAAATGGTGGGGTTCAAAGGAGGCAAGGCCAGCAGAACCCAGAATCAGCATGGTCATCAGCGGACCCGACTCCAGGGACATCAGCACGAACGCGCCTGATTCTTCTTTGGTGCCATATTGATTCATCAGGCTGGCATAGAGACCGCCGTTGGTCATATCCATTGCTGAAACAATGGCCAGAACGGATAATCCGGCGAAGAATCCGGTCTGTATGCCATTCTCCGGAATGAACATCGCGCAGATCATGGCAACGACCCAGGCGACCGCAATTTTAGTAATGACCAGCGTCCCTGATTTACGTAATACCGTACCAGTTGCACGTAAATTAATAGATGCGCCGATGCAAAAGAACCAGACTGCCAGAATCGGCACCGTTCCAGTGATCATACCTTTTGTAAAACCGCCAAAATAAGCACCGGTATTCGGGGCCAGCGTATTTAATATCGCGCCAAGTACCAGCGGGACCAGCATCATCCCGCCCGGGATGCGTTCTATTGTTGCTTTAATCTTCATCATTAACCCTCACATCTCGCCCGCGTGGCTGGCGGAAATCTCAAAAAATAGATCAACAAATTCAAATGATTGCCTTTTTTGAAGACCAATCGATTCGTTACTTATGCTGTAAAGCGAAATTCAGGTGCTTAGCATTCCTTCATTTGAAAGCCGCTGGGATATTGTGTTCGGGTTTATCATGCGATCTTTGGAATTTCGATTCAATGAAAATAAAACACTGTTTTAGTTATCTGCGTCACATATTGAATGTAAACAGGAATGCCCGCTGTTAATAATTAAATTTTGTGTAAATTCGATGTGAAGAAATGTGATTGTTTTTTGTTTTAAGAGGAATAATAACGGGTGTTAAGATGTGCTTGATAAAGGGGGGTGAGAATGACCTTATTTATCGTGAATTGACAAAACCTGAAGCCAACTTACGAACCGGAAAAATATATGTGAAGTTGATCACATATATAAACGCTGGTAGGGTAAAAAGGTCTTTAACTGCCCAGACAGGCGTCAACAGGTTCGGTTGTATTGCGGTAAAACGTCAATGTAAGTAAACCTGCTACGCTTGAATAAGGAGATTCGCATGGAGCGGATCTCTGGTTCACAGCTTGCAAATGCGCTGTGAAACGGACGGGGCTGAGTCTACGAGGAAAGCTATGCTTAGAAGGAAAAAAGTAAAACCCATCACGCTGCGCGATGTCACCATTATTGATGATGCGAAACTGCGCAAAGCGATTACGGCGGCCTCGCTCGGTAATGCGATGGAGTGGTTCGATTTTGGTGTCTACGGCTTTGTTGCCTATGCGCTTGGTAAAGTGTTCTTCCCCGGTGCCGATCCCAGCTTGCAGATGATTGCCGCGCTGGGTACGTTCTCTGTTCCCTTCCTTATTCGCCCTCTCGGTGGCCTGTTCTTCGGCATGCTGGGTGATAAATATGGTCGCCAGAAGATCCTGGCCATTACTATTGTCATCATGTCGATAAGTACATTCTGTATCGGCCTTATTCCGTCCTATGCGACCATTGGTATATGGGCGCCGATCCTGCTGTTGATCTGTAAGATGGCGCAGGGCTTCTCCGTTGGCGGCGAATATACCGGTGCATCGATTTTTGTCGCCGAGTATTCTCCGGACCGAAAACGCGGCTTTATGGGCAGCTGGCTCGACTTTGGTTCGATTGCCGGGTTTGTCATGGGCGCGGGAGTTGTGGTTCTGATTTCAACCGTAGTGGGTGAAGAGAACTTCCTCGACTGGGGCTGGCGTATTCCGTTCTTCCTGGCGCTGCCGCTTGGCATCATCGGTCTTTACCTGCGTCACGCCCTGGAAGAGACGCCTGCGTTCCAGCAGCACGTTGAAAAGCTGGAGCAGGGCGACCGTGAAGGGTTGCAGGATGGCCCAAAAGTGTCGTTCAAGGAGATTGCGACCAAACACTGGCGCAGCCTGCTGACCTGTATCGGTCTGGTGATTTCCACCAACGTGACCTATTACATGCTGCTGACCTACATGCCGAGCTATCTGTCGCATAACCTGCACTACTCGGAAGACCACGGTGTGCTGATTATTATCGCCATCATGGTAGGCATGCTGTTTGTGCAGCCGATTATGGGCCTGCTGAGCGACCGCTTTGGTCGTAAGCCATTCATTATTCTCGGTAGCGTCGCGCTGTTCGCGCTGGCAATCCCGGCCTTTATTCTGATTAACAGCAATGTGCTGGGGCTGATTTTCGCCGGTCTGCTGATGCTGGCGGTGATCCTCAACTGCTTTATCGGGGTGATGGCTTCTACGCTACCGGCAATGTTCCCGACGCATATTCGCTACAGTGCGCTGGCGGCAGCCTTTAATATCTCCGTTCTGATTGCGGGCCTGACGCCGACGCTTGCTGCTTCACTGGTGGAGAGCACGCAGAACCTGATGATGCCTGCTTACTATCTGATGGTTATTGCGGTGATTGGCCTGATTACCGGTATTACTATGAAGGAGACGGCGAACCGTCCACTGAAAGGGGCAACGCCTGCGGCGTCCGATATTCAGGAAGCGAAGGAGATCCTGCGCGAGCACTACGATAACGTAGAGCAGAAGATTGAAGATATTGACGCAGAGATTGAAGAGCTTCAGAAAAAACGTTCTCGCCTGGTTGACCAGCATCCGCGAATTAACGAGTGATAAAAAACCCGCCGCTGGCGGGTTTTCTTTTATTAGCATCCTGCGGCGATATAGTCGCCGCTGGCGCTGACGGGGATCACCGTCAGGAAGAGGATAGTTGCGAACAATATCAGAACAACTCCTCCGGCTATTTTGACCATCGGCATTACCCAGTTCAGGGAAGTGCCGCCACTAAACCAGGCTACTGTGCGTTCACGCGCGTAACGTACTGCCAGCGACAGCCCCATAATCGACAGCGCCGTGCCCAGCGACATTGTCATCACAGCAGCAATTCCCCAGCTAATAATGCCGAGCGCATTCGAGAACATCAGGATCATAATTGCCCCGCTGCACGGGCGTGCGCCAATGGCCAGCACCACGCCCAGACGGGTTTTCCAGTCGCTTTTAGCCAGATCCACCCCTACGCCGTGATGGCCGCAGCCACAGTGTTCATTATGCTGATGATGCGGCTTGATGGCGCTAATCGCCATTTTGCGCGGACGCAGGCTGCTGAGCGCCTGATAAATGATAAACGCACCGAAGGCGGCAATCAGTAAGGCGCTGATTTTCTCGACGTACCAACGGCTGGTGCTGATATCTCCTGACGCGAGGTTTAATCCAACCGCCAGGATAAACACAAAGAGGATCGCGCTGACGCCCTGCATCAGGCTACCGATAAACGGTACGACGCGCGCCGCGAGCTGGCTCTCTTTATTGGTGCTGAGATACGTGGCGACGATAAATTTGCCGTGTCCTGGTCCAACGGCATGGAGTACACCATAAAGAAACGCACCGGTTAACAACCACAGCCCACCGCTGTACTGATGATTATTAAGTTGCAGCAAATACATCACCAGATAACGGTGCAGGGTGATCTGAGCGGCGAGGCACCACTGAATAAAAGCATTCCAGTGCGTATGCAGTGCGAAACCTGCCATAAGTAACACCAGCACGGCGAGCCCGGCGGTTGGGATACGCCAGTCACGTTGAAGTCGTTGTGTCGTCATCAGGTTGGTCTGCGAGAGGAATATTTGCCGCTAGTATAGTGTTCAATTAGCGGGATCGCACCGGGATCGTCAATGGATTGTGGATAACTCTGTGCGTAAAAGGGTATAAGGCGGGGTTTTGCTGGGGAATACAGCAGTCAGTCATTTTTTTGCAACTTTTCTGTTGCGGTCGCTCGGGAACTCCCTATAATGCGCCTCCATCGACACGGCAGATGTGAATCACTTCACAGACAACCCGGTCGGTTGAAGAGAAAAAATCCTGAAATAACGGGTTGACTCTGAAAGAGGAAAGCGTAATATACGCCACCTCGCGACAGAGCGCTGAAGCGCGTCGCAACTGCTCTTTAACAATTTATCAGACAATCTGTGTGGGCACTCAAAGTGACATGGATTCTTAACGTCCTCGGACGAAAAATGAATACCAAGTCTCTGAGTGAACATACGTAATTCATTACGAAGTTTAATTCACGAGCATCAAACTTAAATTGAAGAGTTTGATCATGGCTCAGATTGAACGCTGGCGGCAGGCCTAACACATGCAAGTCGAACGGTAACAGGAAGCAGCTTGCTGCTTTGCTGACGAGTGGCGGACGGGTGAGTAATGTCTGGGAAACTGCCTGATGGAGGGGGATAACTACTGGAAACGGTAGCTAATACCGCATAACGTCGCAAGACCAAAGAGGGGGACCTTCGGGCCTCTTGCCATCGGATGTGCCCAGATGGGATTAGCTAGTAGGTGGGGTAACGGCTCACCTAGGCGACGATCCCTAGCTGGTCTGAGAGGATGACCAGCCACACTGGAACTGAGACACGGTCCAGACTCCTACGGGAGGCAGCAGTGGGGAATATTGCACAATGGGCGCAAGCCTGATGCAGCCATGCCGCGTGTATGAAGAAGGCCTTCGGGTTGTAAAGTACTTTCAGCGGGGAGGAAGGCGACAGGGTTAATAACCCTGTCGATTGACGTTACCCGCAGAAGAAGCACCGGCTAACTCCGTGCCAGCAGCCGCGGTAATACGGAGGGTGCAAGCGTTAATCGGAATTACTGGGCGTAAAGCGCACGCAGGCGGTCTGTCAAGTCGGATGTGAAATCCCCGGGCTCAACCTGGGAACTGCATTCGAAACTGGCAGGCTAGAGTCTTGTAGAGGGGGGTAGAATTCCAGGTGTAGCGGTGAAATGCGTAGAGATCTGGAGGAATACCGGTGGCGAAGGCGGCCCCCTGGACAAAGACTGACGCTCAGGTGCGAAAGCGTGGGGAGCAAACAGGATTAGATACCCTGGTAGTCCACGCCGTAAACGATGTCGACTTGGAGGTTGTGCCCTTGAGGCGTGGCTTCCGGAGCTAACGCGTTAAGTCGACCGCCTGGGGAGTACGGCCGCAAGGTTAAAACTCAAATGAATTGACGGGGGCCCGCACAAGCGGTGGAGCATGTGGTTTAATTCGATGCAACGCGAAGAACCTTACCTACTCTTGACATCCAGAGAACTTAGCAGAGATGCTTTGGTGCCTTCGGGAACTCTGAGACAGGTGCTGCATGGCTGTCGTCAGCTCGTGTTGTGAAATGTTGGGTTAAGTCCCGCAACGAGCGCAACCCTTATCCTTTGTTGCCAGCGGTTAGGCCGGGAACTCAAAGGAGACTGCCAGTGATAAACTGGAGGAAGGTGGGGATGACGTCAAGTCATCATGGCCCTTACGAGTAGGGCTACACACGTGCTACAATGGCGCATACAAAGAGAAGCGACCTCGCGAGAGCAAGCGGACCTCATAAAGTGCGTCGTAGTCCGGATTGGAGTCTGCAACTCGACTCCATGAAGTCGGAATCGCTAGTAATCGTGGATCAGAATGCCACGGTGAATACGTTCCCGGGCCTTGTACACACCGCCCGTCACACCATGGGAGTGGGTTGCAAAAGAAGTAGGTAGCTTAACCTTCGGGAGGGCGCTTACCACTTTGTGATTCATGACTGGGGTGAAGTCGTAACAAGGTAACCGTAGGGGAACCTGCGGTTGGATCACCTCCTTACCTTAAAGAACCTGCCTTTGTAGTGTCCACACAGATTGTCTGATGAATGATGAACTTCTGAATGTACTTTTGAGTGCATTAAGAAGTTTTGCTCTTTAAAAATCTGGATCAAGCTGAAAATTGAAACGACACATCTTTAATGGTGTGTTCGAGTCTCTCAAATTTTCGCAATCAGAAGTGAAACATCTTCGGGTTGTGAGGTTAAGCGACTAAGCGTACACGGTGGATGCCCTGGCAGTCAGAGGCGATGAAGGACGTGCTAATCTGCGAAAAGCGCCGGCGAGGTGATATGAACCTTTGACCCGGCGATGTCCGAATGGGGAAACCCAGTGCAATTCGTTGCACTATCGTTAACTGAATACATAGGTTAACGAGGCGAACCGGGGGAACTGAAACATCTAAGTACCCCGAGGAAAAGAAATCAACCGAGATTCCCCCAGTAGCGGCGAGCGAACGGGGAGCAGCCCGGAGTCTGAATCAGCTTGTGTGTTAGTGGAACGGTCTGGAAAGTCCGACGGTACAGGGTGATAGTCCCGTACACGAAAGCACACTTGCTGTGAACTCGAAGAGTAGGGCGGGACACGTGGTATCCTGTCTGAATATGGGGGGACCATCCTCCAAGGCTAAATACTCCTGACTGACCGATAGTGAACCAGTACCGTGAGGGAAAGGCGAAAAGAACCCCGGCGAGGGGAGTGAAAAAGAACCTGAAACCGTGTACGTACAAGCAGTGGGAGCCTCTTTATGGGGTGACTGCGTACCTTTTGTATAATGGGTCAGCGACTTATATTCTGTAGCAAGGTTAACCGTATAGGGGAGCCGAAGGGAAACCGAGTCTTAACTGGGCGTTAAGTTGCAGGGTATAGACCCGAAACCCGGTGATCTAGCCATGGGCAGGTTGAAGGTTGGGTAACACTAACTGGAGGACCGAACCGACTAATGTTGAAAAATTAGCGGATGACCTGTGGCTGGGGGTGAAAGGCCAATCAAACCGGGAGATAGCTGGTTCTCCCCGAAAGCTATTTAGGTAGCGCCTCGTGAACTCATCTTCGGGGGTAGAGCACTGTTTCGGCTAGGGGGCCATCCCGGCTTACCAACCCGATGCAAACTACGAATACCGAAGAATGTTATCACGGGAGACACACGGCGGGTGCTAACGTCCGTCGTGAAGAGGGAAACAACCCAGACCGCCAGCTAAGGTCCCAAAGTCATGGTTAAGTGGGAAACGATGTGGGAAGGCACAGACAGCCAGGATGTTGGCTTAGAAGCAGCCATCATTTAAAGAAAGCGTAATAGCTCACTGGTCGAGTCGGCCTGCGCGGAAGATGTAACGGGGCTAAACCATGCACCGAAGCTGCGGCAGCGACGCTTAGGCGTTGTTGGGTAGGGGAGCGTTCTGTAAGCCGTTGAAGGTGTGCTGTGAGGCATGCTGGAGGTATCAGAAGTGCGAATGCTGACATAAGTAACGATAAAGCGGGTGAAAAGCCCGCTCGCCGGAAGACCAAGGGTTCCTGTCCAACGTTAATCGGGGCAGGGTGAGTCGACCCCTAAGGCGAGGCCGAAAGGCGTAGTCGATGGGAAACAGGTTAATATTCCTGTACTTGGTGTTACTGCGAAGGGGGGACGGAGAAGGCTATGTCAGCCGGGCGACGGTTGTCCCGGTTTAAGCATGTAGGCGGAGGTTCCAGGTAAATCCGGTACCTTATTAACGCTGAGGTGTGATGACGAGGCACTACGGTGCTGAAGTGATAAATGCCCTGCTTCCAGGAAAAGCCTCTAAGCATCAGGTAACACGAAATCGTACCCCAAACCGACACAGGTGGTCAGGTAGAGAATACCAAGGCGCTTGAGAGAACTCGGGTGAAGGAACTAGGCAAAATGGTGCCGTAACTTCGGGAGAAGGCACGCTGATATGTAGGTGAAGTCCCTGCGGACGGAGCTGAAATCAGTCGAAGATACCAGCTGGCTGCAACTGTTTATTAAAAACACAGCACTGTGCAAACACGAAAGTGGACGTATACGGTGTGACGCCTGCCCGGTGCCGGAAGGTTAATTGATGGGGTTAGCGGCAACGCGAAGCTCTTGATCGAAGCCCCGGTAAACGGCGGCCGTAACTATAACGGTCCTAAGGTAGCGAAATTCCTTGTCGGGTAAGTTCCGACCTGCACGAATGGCGTAATGATGGCCAGGCTGTCTCCACCCGAGACTCAGTGAAATTGAACTCGCTGTGAAGATGCAGTGTACCCGCGGCAAGACGGAAAGACCCCGTGAACCTTTACTATAGCTTGACACTGAACACTGGTCCTTGATGTGTAGGATAGGTGGGAGGCTTTGAAGCGTGGACGCCAGTCTGCGTGGAGCCAACCTTGAAATACCACCCTTTAATGGCTGGTGTTCTAACGTAGACCCGTAATCCGGGTTGCGGACAGTGTCTGGTGGGTAGTTTGACTGGGGCGGTCTCCTCCCAAAGAGTAACGGAGGAGCACGAAGGTTGGCTAATCCTGGTCGGACATCAGGAGGTTAGTGCAATGGCATAAGCCAGCTTGACTGCGAGCGTGACGGCGCGAGCAGGTGCGAAAGCAGGTCATAGTGATCCGGTGGTTCTGAATGGAAGGGCCATCGCTCAACGGATAAAAGGTACTCCGGGGATAACAGGCTGATACCGCCCAAGAGTTCATATCGACGGCGGTGTTTGGCACCTCGATGTCGGCTCATCACATCCTGGGGCTGAAGTAGGTCCCAAGGGTATGGCTGTTCGCCATTTAAAGTGGTACGCGAGCTGGGTTTAGAACGTCGTGAGACAGTTCGGTCCCTATCTGCCGTGGGCGCTGGAGAATTGAGGGGGGCTGCTCCTAGTACGAGAGGACCGGAGTGGACGCATCACTGGTGTTCGGGTTGTCATGCCAATGGCACTGCCCGGTAGCTAAATGCGGAAGAGATAAGTGCTGAAAGCATCTAAGCACGAAACTTGCCCCGAGATGAGTTCTCCCTGAGACTTTAAGTCTCCTGAAGGAACGTTGAAGACGACGACGTTGATAGGTCGGGTGTGTAAGCGCAGCGATGCGTTGAGCTAACCGATACTAATGAACCGTGAGGCTTAACCTTACAACGCCGAAGCTGTTTCGGCGAAGAGACAGACACGATTTTCAGCCTGATACAGATTAACAGAATTTGCCTGGCGGCTTTAGCGCGGTGGTCCCACCTGACCCCATGCCGAACTCAGAAGTGAAACGCCGTAGCGCCGATGGTAGTGTGGGGTCTCCCCATGTGAGAGTAGGGAACTGCCAGGCATCAATCAGGAAGAACCCCGTACCGGAAGGTGCGGGGTTTTTTGCTTTGTGCGTTCTGAAAAGTCGGATGGCGGCTTCGCCTTATCTGGCCTGCGGGTTTTGTAGGCCCGGTAAGCGCAGCGCCCCCGGGCAATGCTGGCTGCGCGACCACATCGGGAAGAGATACAGGAATAAATTTAAGGTAAGGTTTTAATAAGCGCAGAAAAGCAAAAACCCAGCCATAGGCTGGGTTCTTTAAATAGTGGTGCCCGGACTCGGAATCGAACCAAGGACACGGGGATTTTCAATCCCCTGCTCTACCGACTGAGCTATCCGGGCAACGGAGCGCATTAAACCGCAATCGCGCGCGATCGTCAACATTATTTCGGGAAAAGCTGTTCAACTGCTTAAGTTTGCGGCAATCTGTCCGTTTGTGCGCTGAAAGTGCACAAATCTTCCAGACAGTTCAGGCAAGAGGTGGCAATGCTGACGGTAAGAGGAGGGCAGTATGGCAAACGACTGGCTTGAGCTGCGTCAGCATGCAGAAACAGGTATTGAGACAATTAAGGCGCATTTCGAAGGACACGCCTTTGATCCCCACTGGCATGATAGCTATCTGGTCGGAATAACCCTTTCCGGTACGCAGCAGTTCCACTGTCGCCGTGAACGCCACCGTAGCCAGCCGGGCGATGCTTTTTTACTTGAGCCTGGTGAAATACATGACGGTGATGCACCGGTAGAGGGTGGCTTTACTTATCTGACCTTTTATCTGGATGAACACTGGCTCACCCGTACGCTTCAAGGGCTGTATGACTCTACTCCCGGGAGTTACACCCTCCACTTTGCCCAAACGCTGACGCGAGAGCCTCAGCTGGTGCGCGCTATCGGTGATACATTTGCCTCGCTGCATAACGATGAGATGAAGATCGTACAACAGAGCACAATGGATAACCTGCTCACTAAGATTACAGCCCACTGCCACTGGCGGAAGAAACTCCCGTCGCAGTTACAAAGCTCCGCTGTGGCGCATCGTGCCCGCGACTATCTCTATGCGCATATCGGCGAGAACGTGGGGCTGTCAGACCTTGCGCGGGAGACGGGGACGGATCGCTTTACGCTCACCCGCTGCTTTAAGCGCGAATTTCACCTTGCGCCGCACGCCTGGCTTATCCAGCTGCGCCTGGCAAAGGCCCGACAGATGCTGGCGTATGGGGAACTGCCTGTTGATGTGGCGACGGCAGTAGGTTTTGCCGATCAAAGCCATCTTGGTCGCTGGTTCCAGCGGGCGTACCCTATTTCTCCGGCATACTACCGTCGGTTGTGCACAAACCTTCCAGACGTTTCCAGAAAATAACGGCACATTCATGGCTCTACTAAAAGGAGCCACCTGTGAATTTAATACCCTTCCTGCTGTTTGCATTTGTCGCCTCGATTACGCCGGGGCCAACCAATATTTTGGTACTGGCTAACAGTCAGCACTTTGGCGTAAAAAATACGATTCCTGCGATCCTGGGTGGGTGTATTGCCGCCAGCGCTATTGTTCTGGTTTCTGGCGCTGGGGCAGGAGAAGTGTTACGCCAGTATCCGCTGATACGTCAGGTGATGAGCTGGGCGGGCGTGCTGTGGCTTTCCTGGATGAGCTGGCAGCTGTTTAGCGCCCCGGCCGCGAATCTCTCCTCCAGGCGTCATGTCCGATTTACCGCGCGGGCAGCGGCGTTATTACAGGTTGTAAACCCAAAAACCTGGATGATGGCGCTGGCCGTCGTCAGCCTGTTTGCTCCGGCAAGCGACCATGCATTACGGGATATTTCGCTGATGGCGCTATGGTTTCTGGCGATCTCAGTGGTCTGTTTGTTGTGCTGGGCGTGGCTGGGGAAGGCGGTGAACCGGATTTTCCGCACCACCGTGGCGATGGTGCGATTTCAACGTGCAATGGCGCTGTGTTTGTTTATTTCCGCCTGGACGGGAATGCTGGCTTAGGTCAGTGCACCACCCATACGGCACTGCGCAAACCGCAAAATATCTTCCGCCAGACGGTGCGCCGTATCCACATCCGCCTGGCTACGGTTCACCAGCATGCGGCTCAGGCAACCTTCCAGCACCAGCTCCATCTGCTTCGCGACCATTGCCGGATCATCCACTTCAAGTGTGGTCAGCAGCTCGTGTGTGAACTCGTGCGCGGCTCGTTTTTGCTGATCTGCCAGTTGATGGATGGGATGTCCGGGATCGGGGAAATAGGTGCAGGCGGCGATAAACAGACAGCCTGGGTAACGGTTGTTGGTGACACACTCCGTCAGTGCGGTATAGCGTGCCAGCAGCTTTTGCTCGGTGGTCAGCTCTTCATTCAGCATCAGTTGCCTGCGCCAGATATCCACCTGCTGGCTGAGATAGCGCAGGGCATCATACAGCAGCGCCTCTTTATCCGGCCAGAAGCGCTTAAGTTCATCCAGAGGGTAATCGATACGGTCGGCTACCATCTCAAGCGTGGTGCTGGCGATCCCTTGAATCTCAAGTAATTGCAGGGCTTGTCCCAGTACGTCTTCGCGTTGCACGGTTATCTCCTCCGCTATTCCCAACGGTTTGTCCCGTCTAAAGTGTTGTTTACGGTTGGCGATTGCGCAAATGCGCGTTGAATGCCGTCGCGTCCATAAACCCGGTTACACGCTGCGTCAGCTGTTCTTCCCCCTGTTCATTGAAGAACAGGATGGTAGGCAGCCCGAGCACGTTAAGTTGCTTCAGCAGAGCCTTATCCTGCGCGCTGTTGGCGGTAACGTTCGCCTGGAGCAGAACGGTATCGCTCAGCGCATGTTGTACCTGCGGATCGCTGAAGGTGTATTTTTCAAACTCTTTGCAGGCCACGCACCAGTCGGCATAGAGATCGAGCATGACCGGTTTGCCTTTCGCCTGCACCAGGGCGCGGTTAAGGTCATCCACGTTTTTAATCTGTATAAAATTCAGATGAGCCTGTGTTTGACCTGTCGGGGTGCCAAACGCCCAGTCCTGTAACGGACGGACGCTCACCAGCGCGGCCGCCAGCAGAAGGATCTGTAGCAGGCGCATCCACGGTTTCTTCGCACCCAGACTCACGATAAATGCCCAGCTGAAGAAGGCCACGCCGAGCATAGCCCACAGACGCGTACCCCACACATCACCGATGATGCGTTCCAGCAGGAAGACCGGTAGCGCCAGAATGACAAAACCAAACGCGGTTTTCACTGTCTCCATCCACGGGCCGCTCTTCGGCAGCAGACGATTGCCAAATACCGTCACAAGGATCAGCGGCAGACCCATGCCGAGCGCGTAAAGGTACAGCGTGCCGCCGCCGAGCCAAAGGTTGCCGCTCTGGGCAATGTATAACAGGATGGCGCTCAGCGGCGCGGTGGTGCAAGGGGAGCAAATCAGCCCGGCGATGGCACCCATGGCGAACACGCCGCCCGCAGAGCCCCCCTGCTGACGGTTGCTCATTAGCGTCAGACGGGTTTGCAGGGAAGAGGGCAGTTGCAGAGTGAACAGGCCAAACATCGACAGCGCCAGCAGAATAAACACTGCTGACAGTCCGATAAGCACATAGGGGTGCTGAAGGGCGGCCTGGAACTGCAACCCGGCAGCGGCGACCACGAGGCCGAGCGCCGTATAGGTTAACGCCATGCCCTGCACATAGATAAAGGCCAGCAACAGCGCGCGGGCGGTGGAAAGGCGTTGCTTACCGCCCAGCACGATGCCAGAGATAAGCGGGTACATAGGCAGTACGCAGGGCGTAAAGGCGATGCCGATACCAATCAATAACGCCCAAAGCGCTGAGAACGGAAGGTCTGAAGCGGCTTCGCCTTCACCCCTCACACTGGCCATTTCCCCTGAGGGGAGAGGGGAGGCCGCCGCTTTCACTTCGCTAAGCGGAACGACCTTTGTTTCAGGGGGATAGCAGAAGCCCGCATCGGCGCAACCCTGATACGTCACCGTCAGGGTTGCGCCTTTATCCGCCTGATTCACCGTGACGGGCACGCTTAAGCGCTGGCGATAAATTTCACTTTTACCGTAGAACTCGTCCTCGTGCCATTCGCCAGCGGGCATCTGCAATGCGCCGACGTCAGCCTTTGCCGGCGTGATGCTGACCTGCTTGCGATAGAGGTAATAACCCTCTTTCACCTGCCAGGTGAGACTGAGATCGTGCTGGTTTTGCTGAAAGTCGAAAACGAATGCCTGGTCGGCAGGAATAAAGTTCGAACGGCCGGGCGCGTCAAACAACCCGGCAAAAACTGACGTGCTGCACAGCAGCAGGATCAGCGTAAAGAAGCGTTGAGCCATGAGAGATAATCGTTATCGCCGTGGACCACTGGCAGCACCAGCAGCTCCGGGGTTTGGTAAGGATGATGAGACTTGAGGCAGTCGAGGAGCGCCTGCTGGTTGGTCAGATTGGTTTTGAGCAACATCTGGACTTCGTACTCTTGCTCCAGCTTGCCTTCCCAGTAATAAAGGGAGGTGGCGCCGGGAAGTAGCGTGACGCAGGCAGCCAGTTTTTCGGCCAGCACTTTGGCGGCGAGATCCTGGGCAGAAGCTTCATCAGGGGCGGTACACAGTACAACAACAGCATCAGGCGTGTTCACAAGTCGACCTCCTCATCACGAAAGTCTTCACTATATCACGCCATGTGATTGGTCATTAATGAAACGGGCCGCAGCGCGGCCCGTTTTTAACTATTTTTACAACGGCTAACCGTTTACAGCACAATGCCGCCGATGATAAAGCCGAGGACCACGCAGAGCGTAATCGCCACCACGCCCGGGATGAGGAACGCGTGGTTAAACACGTATTTACCGATACGGGTCGAGCCGGTGTCATCCATCTCAACCGCGGCCAGCAGGGTTGGGTAGGTTGGCAGCACGAACAGGGCGGAAACCGCCGCGAAAGAGGCAATCGCCGTCAGCGGCGTCACGCCCAGCATCAGTGCCGCAGGCATTAGCGCTTTGGTGGTCGCAGCCTGGGAGTACAGCAGCGTTGCGGCAAAGAACAGCACCACCGCCAGTAGCCACGGATAGTTGTGCAGCAGGTCGCCTGCAACTGTCTGGATATCGCTGATGTGCGCTTTCACGAAGGTGTCACCGAGCCACGCCACACCCAGCACGCACACGCAGGCGCTCATACCGGATTTGAAGGTGCTGGCGTTCAGCACTTCGCTGGTGTCGATTTTACAGGTGATACTGATCAGCGTCGCGATGGTCAGCATAAATACCACAATCGCTTCGTTACGCGGCAGAACCGGGTTCTGGATCAGACCTACCGTATCGCTGATGGCGGTCGCGTAGAACATCACGGCGACGATACCAATCAGGAACAGCAGCACGGAGCGTTTTGCATGCGGCTTCAGCTCAAAGACCTGGCTACCGCGCAGGCTCACTTCACCTTTTGCCAGACGCTCCTGGTAAACCGGATCGTCTTTCAGCTCGGCGCCGAGGAAGTTACACAGCACGGCAGTGATCATTACCGCAATCAGCGTGACCGGAATACAGATCGCCAGCAGCGTCAGATAACTTACGCCCATCGGCTCGAGAATACCCGCGAAAAAGACCACTGCCGCGGAAATGGGCGAGGCGGTGATCGCAATCTGGGAGGCGACTACAGCAATAGAAAGAGGGCGAGACGGGCGAATACCCTGCTCTTTCGCCACTTCGGTAATGACCGGCAGCGTAGAGAAAGCGGTATGGCCAGTACCGGCGAGAATGGTCATAAACCAGGTCACCAGTGGGGCAAGGAAGGTGATGTATTTTGGATGACGACGCAGCATACGCTCCGCCAGGCTCACCAGGTAGTCCATACCGCCAGCGACCTGCATGGCCGCAATGGCAGCGATAACCGCCATGATGATTTCGATAACGTCAAAAGGGATTGCGCCGGGTTTAATCTGAAAGATCAGGGTAAGTACGAGCACGCCGAGACCGCCGGCAAAGCCGATGCCGATACCCCCGAGTCGTGCGCCCAAATAAATCGCCAACAGGACGATGACGAGTTCTGCTCCAAACATAAAGACCTGCCTTGCTTATTAACAAGTTGATATTGAATTGTTGTGTTTTGGTAACGGCCATAAAGAAAAAAGGCACGTCACAAGTGACGTGCCTTTCGGAAGCTTAGCCTGAACGGTTACTGTTCGCTTTCATCGGTATATCGTTTCGCTTTATATGCCGGGTGCATCAGGTTCTGGGCGGAGAAGATATCGTCCAGTTCGGCTTCGGTCAACAATCCTCGCTCGAGAACCACCTCACGCACGCTCTTACCGGTTTCGGCACAAATCTTCCCGACGATATCGCCGTTGTGGTGGCCGATGAACGGGTTGAGGTAGGTGACGATGCCGATGGAGTTATAGACGTAGCCTTCACACACTTCTTTATTCGCGGTGATGCCGTTAATGCATTTTTCCAGCAGGTTGTAGCAGGCGTTGGTCAGAATGTGGATAGATTCAAACATCGCCTGGCCAATCACCGGCTCCATTACGTTCAGCTGGAGTTGACCGGCTTCGGAGGCCATGGTGACGGTCGTATCGTTACCAATAACCTTGAAGCAAACCTGGTTCACCACTTCTGGCACCACCGGGTTCACTTTAGCTGGCATGATGGATGAACCCGCCTGCAACTCTGGCAGGTTGATTTCATTCAGGCCAGCGCGCGGACCGGAGGAGAGCAGGCGCAGGTCGTTACAGATTTTGGACAGTTTCACCGCCAGACGTTTCAATGCGCTGTGCACCATCACGTAGGCGCCGCAGTCTGAGGTGGCTTCAATCAGGTCTTCTGCAGGTACAACCGGCAGGTTGGACACTTCAGCCAGCTTCTGTACCGCCAGTTGCTGATAGCCATCCGGGGTGTTCAGGCGTGTACCGATGGCGGTAGCACCCAGGTTCACTTCCAGCAGCAGTTCGGACGTGCGCAGCAGGTTTTTGGTCTCTTCGTTCAACAGCACGTTAAACGCGTGGAACTCCTGGCCGAGGGTCATTGGCACTGCGTCCTGCAGCTGGGTACGACCCATTTTCAGAATGTCCTGGAACTCAACGGCTTTACGCTGGAAGCCATCACCCAGCTGATTAATCGCGTCGACCAGTTTGACGACAGAGGCATACACCGCGATGCGGAAGCCGGTTGGGTAGGCGTCGTTGGTGGACTGACATTTGTTAACGTGGTCGTTCGGGTTCAGGTACTGGTATTCACCTTTCTGATGACCCATGAGCTCCAGGCCGATGTTTGCCAGCACTTCGTTGGTGTTCATGTTGACGGAGGTGCCTGCGCCGCCCTGATAGACGTCAACCGGGAACTGATCCATGCATTTGCCGTTGTTCAGCACTTCATCGCACGCGGCGATAATCGCATTTGCAGCGCTTTTAGGAATGGTTTGCAGCTCTTTGTTTGCCAGAGCCGCGGCTTTTTTTACCATCACCATGCCACGCACAAATTCAGGGATGTCGCTGATTTTGCTGTTGCTGATGTAGAAGTTTTCAATCGCTCTCAGAGTGTGAACACCATAGTAGGCATCCGCTGGAACTTCCCTGGTACCCAACAAATCTTCTTCGATACGAATGTTGTTTAACATGTGAACCTTCTTTTCAAGCTGCCGATGGATTGTACTAAACACACAGTAGATATGTGGTTTTGAATATTTTATGACCGACGATTATTCCCTCAATCGGCCAGATGTTCGAGATCATATGCTGATGATAGCGAATTGCCGTAAGCTGGATCACTTATTATCGACCCGATTTCATGATAATTATTAATCTGTGAAATATGTCACCGCTTTAATATTTCCAGAAAAAATATCCGTGCAAACCGATTGAATTTTGGCTAACCGTCACCATTTCTTATCTACGCGCTTCGCGAACACATTCAGTCAGGGGCCAGAAGGCACCTGCCACACAGGAGATGCCAGTGCGCTGGATACCATTTATTGCTTTCTTTCTTTATGTTTACATTGAGATTTCCATTTTCATCCAGGTTGCCCATGTGCTGGGCGTCCTGCTGACGCTGATTCTGGTGATCTTCACCTCCGTCATCGGCATGTCGCTGGTGCGCAATCAGGGTTTCAAAAATTTCCTGTTAATGCAGCAGAAGATGGCCGCAGGTGAAAGCCCGGCCGCCGAGATGATCAAAAGCGTGTCGCTGATTATTGCTGGCCTGCTGCTGATCCTGCCGGGCTTCTTTACAGACTTCCTCGGCCTGCTGTTGCTGTTGCCGCCGGTGCAGAAGCATCTGACCATGAAGCTGCTGCCGCATCTGCGTTTCAGCCGTATGCCAGGCGGTGGTTTCAGCACCGGCCCGGGCGATACCTTTGAAGGGGAATATCAGCGTAAGGATGAGCAGCGCGACCGGTTAGATCATAAAGACGATCGGTAAGTTTCTTGCCCGGTGGCGCTCGCTCACCGGGCCTGCGGATTTTGCCGCTTCGGTAAAAACACCCACAGCCCCGCCAGCATGACGATGGCGTACACACTCTTCCATCCCACCATCGCCAGCAGCAGCAGGCACAGGACACACCCGATAGCCGCCAGCGCCTTAAAGCGTCCTTTCAGTAGCCGACAGCCCGCCAGCATGCACAACAGATAGATCATGATGAAAATACCGTTGGCGTAGATAATCAGCGCGTCAAGGTTGATGTCGAGGAGATAAATGGCCAGGGAACTCACCACGCAGCAGCCCAGTACGGTATTCAGCGCATTCACCGGAAGCTGACGCTTTGACAGGCGTGAGAGGGGGCTATCCGGTTTATAAAGTGCCTGAGACCACACCAGCCGGGCGAAGCTCTGAATATAGATGTTGAGGCTGGCAAAGCAGGCGAGATAGCCAATCACGCAGGCTACCCACAGGGCTTTAACGCCAAACAGCTGCACCACGATGCCCGGCAGCGACGCGGCGGCGGCTTTCTCTTCACCGAACGCGTTGAAGTGCAGCACCAGTACGGTACAGGCCCAGTACACGGTGCCCGCCAGCAGCAGGCCAATCATCAGGGCGCGGGGAAAATCACGCTCGGGCTGTTTAAACTCGGATGCCAGATGAGCGAACGCCTCCAGACCGACGAAACACCAGAACATGACGGATAGTGCAGCGAAAAGCTGTGTGTGGTCGATGTCATTAATCGCGGGGAAAGGAATATCCGCCACCGTAATGTCACCCGCAAACCAGATGGCGATGATCAGCGCGACGATTAACACGGCGACCAGCGTTTGCAGGTTGGCGCTGGAACTGGCCCCGCGTGAGCCAACCCACCAGATAATCGCCAGCGTGCCGAGTTCAGCCAGCAGCAGCTGTTCATCGTGCCAGCCAAACAGCGCCTGTCCGAAGCCGGTTGCGATATGCAGGGCTGCCGGAAGGCCAACGGGTATCACCGACAAAAATAGCCAGCCGGTGACGCGTTCCATTCGCGGCCCAAACGCCATACCGACAAAATGCGCTACGCCGCCTGCGCTCGGGAAGTGCCGCCCGAGTATGGCAAAGACAATCGCCACCGGAAACACCAGCACGATCAGCACCGGCCATGCCCAAAGACTGTTATTGCCGGCAACCAACGCCGCCAGCGCGGGAACCGCAAAAACGCCCGTGCCTAACAAAGACGTTGAGAGTAAGCCAATGCCCTGCGCCAGCCCCAACTCCTGCCTGAGTCCACTCATTTACCTCGTCCCGCCACCATCAAAAGAGAGTGGATGGTAACACTTTCGCAAATTTTTTTTCGATTACCCCTTGAAGGGGTAAAAAGCTATCCCCATCTCTCAGGGCACTAGCCGGAAAACCGCATGCGGACCGGCGTCATCCATAACTGATAATGACTTTCTCAAAGGAGAGCTATCAATGAGTATTCGTCCGTTACATGATCGTGTGATCGTCAAACGTAAAGAAGTTGAAACCAAGTCTGCTGGCGGCATCGTTCTGACCGGTTCAGCAGCAGCAAAATCAACGCGTGGCGAAATCATCGCTGTCGGTAAGGGCCGCATCCTGGAAAACGGAACTGTGCAGCCACTGGACGTTAAAGTTGGTGACATCGTCATTTTCAACGATGGCTACGGCGTGAAATCCGAGAAGATCGACAATGAAGAAGTGTTGATCATGTCCGAGAGCGACATTCTGGCAATTGTTGAAGCGTAATTAACGCACGAAACTGTACGAATTTGAGGAAATAAGAACATGGCAGCTAAAGACGTAAAATTCGGTAACGACGCTCGTGTAAAAATGCTCCGCGGCGTAAACGTACTGGCAGACGCAGTGAAAGTCACTCTGGGCCCGAAAGGCCGTAACGTCGTGCTGGACAAATCCTTCGGCGCGCCAACCATCACCAAAGATGGTGTTTCTGTTGCACGTGAAATCGAGCTGGAAGACAAGTTCGAAAACATGGGCGCACAGATGGTGAAAGAAGTTGCCTCTAAAGCGAACGACGCTGCTGGTGACGGTACCACCACCGCGACCGTACTGGCGCAGGCGATCATCACCGAAGGCCTGAAAGCCGTTGCTGCGGGCATGAACCCAATGGATCTGAAACGTGGTATCGACAAAGCTGTCGCCTCTGCTGTTGAAGAGCTGAAAGCGCTGTCCGTACCGTGCTCTGACTCTAAAGCCATTGCTCAGGTTGGTACTATCTCCGCTAACTCCGACGAAACCGTAGGTAAACTGATCGCTGAAGCAATGGATAAAGTCGGTAAAGAAGGCGTGATCACCGTTGAAGACGGTACTGGTCTGGAAGACGAACTGGATGTGGTTGAAGGTATGCAGTTCGACCGCGGTTACCTGTCCCCATACTTCATCAACAAGCCAGAAACTGGCGCTGTTGAGCTGGAAAGCCCGTTCATCCTGCTGGCTGACAAGAAAATCTCCAACATCCGCGAAATGCTGCCAGTGCTGGAAGCCGTTGCGAAAGCAGGCAAGCCGCTGGTAATCATTGCTGAAGACGTTGAAGGCGAAGCGCTGGCGACTCTGGTGGTTAACACCATGCGTGGCATCGTGAAAGTGGCAGCGGTTAAAGCGCCTGGCTTCGGCGATCGTCGTAAGGCGATGCTGCAGGATATCGCTACCCTGACCGGCGGTACCGTGATCTCCGAAGAGATTGGTATGGAGCTGGAAAAAGCGACCCTGGAAGACCTGGGCCAGGCGAAACGCGTTGTGATCAACAAAGACACTACCACCATCATCGACGGTGTGGGTGAAGAAGCCGCTATTCAGGGCCGTGTTGGTCAGATCCGTAAGCAGATCGAAGAAGCAACTTCCGATTACGACCGTGAAAAACTGCAGGAGCGCGTAGCGAAACTGGCAGGCGGCGTTGCGGTAATCAAAGTTGGTGCTGCGACCGAAGTTGAAATGAAAGAGAAGAAAGCACGCGTTGACGATGCCCTGCATGCGACCCGTGCTGCGGTAGAAGAAGGCGTAGTTGCTGGTGGTGGTGTCGCGCTGGTGCGTGTAGCCGCTAAACTGGCTGGCCTGACCGCTCAGAACGAAGACCAGAACGTAGGTATCAAAGTTGCGCTTCGCGCAATGGAAGCCCCTCTGCGTCAGATCGTGTCCAACGCCGGTGAAGAGCCATCAGTAGTTGCGAACAACGTGAAAGCGGGCGAAGGTAACTACGGTTACAACGCAGCAACCGAAGAATACGGCAACATGATCGACTTCGGTATCCTGGACCCAACTAAAGTTACCCGTTCTGCTCTGCAGTACGCGGCATCTGTAGCTGGCCTGATGATCACGACCGAATGCATGGTAACCGACATGCCTAAAGGCGACGCGCCTGACTTAGGTGCTGCTGGTGGTATGGGCGGCATGGGTGGCATGGGCGGCATGATGTAATCATGTTGTTCTGAACCTCTCAGAATGAACCCCGGGCAGCGATGCCCGGGGTTTTTTATTGCCCGTCGAGCCGTTACTCAAACAAGATGTGCATGGCGGAAGAGATGCGGTTCCAGCACTGAAAAATCCATTTTTATCTCCTCAGAAGAGTAGCTGCATCACCCACATCGAGAGCAGGGCGTTGATGACGCAGACAGCGATGATGTGCGGGTAATATTTCGGGTTCACGCCCGCGGTGCCGAGGCAGCGGCCCGTGTTTTGCACCGGATTGCCCATCAGGTAGATGGCGGGCAGCAGGATGGTGGCATCATGGCCGCTGAGCGTGCCGGCGACGACCAGGCTGGCGCAAACCCCCACGCCGCCGCCCATGCTCATCACCGAGGCCAGAAGTACCGTTGCCGCCGCACCCGGAAGCCCCCACAGGGCCATGATGGGCTCGCATACCCTGCCGACAATATCCAGCAGGCCGGTCACCTTAAGCGCCTGAATGATGACAAACGCCATGACCACGTTCGGCAACAGGCTGGTGGTGGCGATGGTAAAGCCGCGGCGGGCGCCATCGATAAACAAGTCCATGATATTTTTACGCGTCTGGGCGATCATTTTTCCTCCTGAACGCGACGAACTTCCATGTGGGCGATCCACAGCCGCAGGAAGTTGGCGCCAACAAATTTAAATACCAGAATGACCGCCAGCGGCGCGATCACCGGGACGGTAATAAAGGTAAAAAGTGCGGCACCGGAAGAAAAATAGTTGGTAATAATGGCGCTACCGCTGGTCTGGAAGGTGGCGAAAATGGCGCGTTCATGGTCAGTAATCGCCCCTTCGTCGGTCAACTCTTTGGTCATCCCTGCGGCTGCATCGGTATTTTGCAGGTTGGCGATAAGCGCCAGAGAGCAGATGCCCGGCACGCCGAGCAGCGGGCGCAGAATGGGCGTCATGAGCTGTTGTGCGGCGCGCAGCCCGCCCAGCCCCTCGGTAACGGCAATGATCCCGAGCGATAAAATGACCGAGGGCGCCAGTTCAAGGGCAAACAAAAAACCGTCTTTCGCTCCTGTGCCACCCTCGCCGCGAAACGTTAGGGCGCCGTTCACCGGTCCAAAACTGCCGTTCAGGACGGTAAAATCCAGCATGCGCCACCATTCAGTACTTTTGGCGAAAAAACCTGAGAAAAATACGATGGTGAGCACGAACGCCAGATAGCCCGCCCAGGTTACTTTTTCCTCTCCTGAGGATGATGCACTCATGAAACCCCCTTTTTTTAGTCCCGTACAAAAGTTGTACGTCGCATCACTAAAAACGATCGGGGGCTAAAACACGATATCCCAAAGGTTATTATCAGAATTCATTTAAGATGTCGGAGGAGTGCCAGCGGAATCTGGCTCGCAGAAATGCTCAGCATTTTTCTTTTGGTCATCTTTTTAGTATAAGGTTTACACGCGGACAACTACTGTCCAGCTTATTGAAAACGAGGAATAACATGCGCATAAAAGTCTGTGCAGGGATTGTAGGTGCAGCATTGCTGCTGGCGGGTTGTAGCACCAGCAATGAGCTGACGGCAGCGGGCCAGAGCGTTCGCTTTGTGGAAGATAAGCCGGGCAGCGAATGCCAGCTGTTAGGCACCGCCTCTGGCGAGCAAAGCAACTGGATGTCAGGGCAGCACGGCGAGGAGGGCGGCTCTATGCGCGGTGCGGCCAATGCCCTGCGTAATCAGGCTGCGGCAATGGGCGGCAACGTGATTTACGGGGTGAGCAGCCCGACGCAGGGTATGCTGTCCAGCTTTGTGCCAACCGCCAGCCAGATGAACGGCCAGGTCTATAAGTGCCCGAACTGATATAACATTTTGATGGCGCTGCCGCTTTACCTGTAGGCAGGTAAGCGTAGCGCCACCTGCTTTTTTTACTGCTGCCGCAGCTGCAAATCCAGCGGCGTCTTACTCGGCTCTCCGCCAATCTCACGTGCCAGCTTCGGCACCATATAACCTGAAACCAGCGTTAACAGCTCGCGCATAATCTTCCGGGCCTCTTCATCCGTCACCATGAAGTGCGCCGCGCCCTGGACGCGATCCAGAACATGCAGGTAATAGGGCATTACGCCCGCATCAAATAAGGCATTGCTGAGATCGGCCAACACGTGGGCGCTGTCGTTCACGCCGCGCAGTAATACGCTCTGGTTGAGCAGCGTCACGCCTGCCATTCGCATACGCGTCATCGCCGCACGAAAGTCCGCGTCAATTTCATTTGCATGGTTGATATGATTTACCAGCAGCACCTGTAAACGGGACTGCTCCAGGCGCGTGACCAGGGCGTCGGTGATACGCGCCGGGATGACGATCGGTAAACGGCTGTGAATGCGCAGACGCTTAATGTGCGGGATGGTCTCAAGTTGAGTCAGCAGCCAGTCCAGCTCATGATCTTTTGCCATCAGCGGGTCGCCGCCGGAAAAGATGATTTCATCCAGTTCCGGGTGCGCTGCGATGTAGTCCAGCGCCACCTGCCAGTTGCGCTTATTACCCTGATTTTCGGCGTACGGGAAGTGGCGACGGAAGCAATAGCGGCAATTTACCGCGCACCCGCCCTTAACCAGCAGCAGGGCACGATTGCGGTATTTATGCAGTAAACCCGGTACAACACTGTTCTGCTCTTCCAGCGGATCGGTGCTGTATCCGGGGGCGGTAATAAACTCATCCTGAGAGGTCAGCGTTTGTTTTAATAATGGATCATCAGGGTTACCCTTTTCCATTCGGGCAACAAACGCGCGGGGAACGCGCAGGGCGAAAAGGCGCTTCGCCTCACGGCCTGCACGCAACGCTTCGTGCTGTTCGAGGTCTAAAAGACGCAGCAATTCATCAGGACTGGTGATTACATCGGCAAGTTGCGATAACCAATCTTCTCTGGACGGGGTGTTTAGGGTTACAATATGCGCCATTTTGTGGCTTAGCTACCAGTTAACAAATTTAGAGGGCCTTATGGCAACGTACTATAGCAACGATTTTCGTGCTGGTCTTAAAATCATGATGGACGGCGAACCGTACGCGGTTGAAGCCAGCGAATTCGTTAAACCAGGTAAAGGCCAGGCATTTGCGCGCGTTAAGCTGCGCCGCCTGCTGACCGGTACCCGTGTTGAGAAAACCTTCAAATCTACTGACTCCGCTGAAGGCGCTGATGTTGTCGATATGAACCTGACTTACCTGTACAACGACGGTGAGTTCTGGCACTTCATGAACAACGAAACCTTCGAGCAGCTGTCTGCGGACGCGAAAGCGATTGGCGACAACGCCAAGTGGCTGCTGGATCAGGCTGAGTGCATCGTGACCCTGTGGAACGGTCAGCCTATCGCGGTTACGCCGCCGAACTTCGTTGAGCTGGAAATCGTTGAAACCGATCCAGGTCTGAAAGGTGATACCGCAGGTACTGGCGGCAAGCCTGCCACCCTGTCTACCGGCGCTGTGGTGAAAGTGCCACTGTTCGTACAGATCGGTGAAGTAATCAAAGTGGATACCCGCTCCGGCGAATACGTATCCCGCGTGAAGTAATTTACGTCATGATTAAAGGCGCAGCGCCCGCTGCGCCTGATTTTGCAGGCAGGGAAGATGAAACGTACCGTTAAAATTCTGCTTCTGTTAGCGCTCTCCAGCGCAATTCTCTCCGGCTGCAACACCGCGCGTGGCGTGGGTGAAGATATCCAGGATCTCGGCCATATCATTTCCCATGCGGCCAGCTAATTCCGTCTAATTTTCCTAAAAATTCTTCCTTTTCCGTCAAACGGCAAGATTTTGTCTATTCTTAAGTTGCTATACACAAAATAACTTTGGCTATAAAAGGAAGATATTATGGTTAAGAAAACAATTGCAGCGATCTTTTCTGTTCTGGTGCTTTCTTCGGTACTGACTGCATGTAACACCACCCGTGGCGTAGGGGAAGATATCTCCGACGGTGGTAGCGCGATTTCTGGCGCAGCAACTAAAGCTCAGAACTAATGTAAGCGACGGTACGGCAAGTTATTACACCGTACCGTCAATTCTCCACTTCCTGTAGCGATAAAAACGGCGAGTAGCGCGTATCCATATGCAGCTTCATGCGGATATTGCGTTTGTACGTGTATACCGTTTTTCCGTTAATGCGAAGATTGCTGGCAATTTTCTGGTTGCTCGCACCATCCATCCACAAGGTCAGAACTCTTTCTTCCTGACGCGTCAGCAACGGTGCCGCCATTTTCGGTAGCTCCGCGCTCGCGCATGACGTTAGCGCATCGTTTATCACCGCCGCCAGTGCTTCCAGATCGGTATTTTTGGAGAGCGAAGACCATATCGGGAACTGCGCCAGATAATCAGTCATCTCCTGCTCCTGCGCTGATTGCAGCATAATAAAAGGCAGTGTTTCGCTGGCAATTAGCAGGGAGGAAAGCTGCTGAAAATGGTGTAAATCCTGCCGGAAGCCAGATAAATCAGCGATGACCAGCGCAGGTTTCCATTGCAGGATATGCTCTCTGGCGAGGAAAAGATTATTTACCCCGGTTACGACGAAATGACCCGAAAACAGGTCTGAATGATTGACCCAGGCTTCAAATCCCGCGCGGGTGAAGTGACAACGGTCAATCAAAAGAATTTTGAACATAAAATTTTCGCAGTCGGCTAGTGGTTTGGCTTCCTGCCATCAGAAAGCCTATCATCATAGAGAAGTCGGATGAGTCATAAATGCCTGAACTACGTGCCTTACTGAGGCTATTTCTTGCTTTAAGGTGTTCAGCAGAAAAAGTTTGAAAAAAAATTCCACGCTAACCAAAATATAAGGCGCAACTTCTGCCTTGCGGGACGACCCGTAAGCGCTTCACTCATCGGGGACGGCCCCAACTTGTCTTTAAGTTAAGGAGCCTGAAATGTCCTGGATCGTTCTTGTTATTGCTGGTTTGCTCGAAGTGGTATGGGCAATTGGTCTGAAATACACCCACGGTTTTACCCGCCTGACGCCCAGCGTCATCACTATCGCCGCAATGATTGTCAGTATCGTCATGCTTTCATGGGCGATGCGAACCTTACCGGTCGGCACAGCTTACGCTGTCTGGACGGGAATTGGCGCGGTAGGGGCTGCCATTACCGGCATTCTGCTGCTGGGGGAGTCTGCGAGTCTGGCGCGCATCGCCAGCCTCGCGTTGATTGTCGCGGGTATCGTCGGGTTAAAACTCAGTACGCACTAATGCGGCTGTTTTACCCAGATTAACTTCGTCACATCAAACCCTTGCCGGGTCGCTATGTCCAGCATCTGCTGTTTCATTTCCGCCGAGATCGTTGGCGTGCGGGAGAGGAGCCACAGATAGTTGCGATCCGGCCCACAGACCAGCGCGTGGCGGTACTCTCTGTCCAGCGCAATGACGTTATACCCGCCGTAGTATGGGCCGATGAAAGAGGCTTTCATGGCCGCGCGATTAGATGCGCCGGTGAAATAGGCCTGACCAACTGACTGCTGCCACATCTGGCGATCCGGGTTATAGCCGCGGTTAATGACCCGGATCCCGCCGTTATCCATCGCGCTGTAGCTGACCGTGACTTTTTCTAAGCCCCGCTCGAACTGATGGTCCAGCCGGGCGATTTCATACCAGGTGCCGAGGAAGCGCTGTGCGTCGAAATTACTGACTACCGTGACGCCAGGCGGAGGAGTAGGGGAACTGCAAGCAACCACTAAAAACGCGGCTGTTACTGCGGCAATAACAGGCAGAATGCGCATAGGAGTTTCCTTACTGTTTTTTGTTAAGTGTAGATGACAGCAGGGAAAATGCGGGAGATTGTGCAGGGTGTTTTGCCGGGTGGCGGCTTCGCCTTACCCGGCCTACAAAGTTCATGCGTTGTGTAGGCCGGGTAAGCGCAGCGCCACCCGCAATGTTTTACTGTAGCGCGTCGAGGATATGGTATGCCGCCTCAACGCGTGCCGGGTTCGGATAGCTTTTATTCGCGAGCATCACAATACCGATCTGCTTTTCAGGAATAAAGGCCACGTAGCTGCCAAACCCGCCAGTAGAGCCCGTTTTATGGACCCAGGACGCTTTGACCGGGGGAGCCGGTGGATTCACTTCTGCCACGGGCAGCGGTGCCAGCGCCACCTTACTGTCGCTGCCGTCGATCACCGTGTTGGCCTCCACGGGCCAGTTGAGCATCTCCCAGCCCAGACCCTGATACATTGACCCGATACGCCAGTAGCGCGACTGCGCCAGCGAGATGCCCTGCTTAAGTGAGGCATCAGCAACGTTCTCCGGCGCCATGTTTGCCATGACCCAGTTCGCCATATCCTGCACGTTGGTTTTCACGCCATAGGCTTGTGCATCCAGCATTCCCGGCGAAACGCGCACCGCTTTACCGTCACGATAGCCCCAGGCGTAATGCGCCTCTTCCGCTTTCGGAACGTTAATCCAGGTATGGTCCAGCTTGAGCGGCTTAAGGACCCGCGTCGTCATGGCCTGCTCATAGCCCATGCCGGAAGGTTTGACCGCCAGCGCGCCAAAAAGACCGATACTGGCGTTGGCGTAAAGACGCGTTGTGCCAGGCTTCCACTGCGGCTGCCAGTTTTGATAAAAGCGCAGCAGGGCGGCATTATCCGTGACCTCATCCGGTACCTGTAGCGGCAGGCCGCCAGCGGTGTAGGTTGCGAGATCCAGCATACGAATCCCCTGCCACTGCTTGCCCGTCAGCTGTGGCCAGTATCTGGTCACCGGATCGTCCAGCGAAATTTCACCGCGAGCAATGGCATCCCCTCCTAAAACCCCGGTGAAGGTTTTACTTATAGAACCCAGCTCGAACAGAGTCTGAGGCGTAACGGGTTTGCTGGCCGCGATATCGGCTTTGCCAAACGTATAATAGTGCGGTTTACCCTGATAAATAACGGCCACCGCCATGCCTGGAATCGACTGGGCTTTCATCAGCGGGGTAATCGTATTCGCGACCACCTCCGCCAGCTGTTTTTCTGACACTGGCGCGGCGAGAGCAGAGCAAGAGATGCCGAGCAGCAGGGCGCAGCAAAGAGATTTTTTCATCATCAGTAATCTTCCGTAATAGCGAGTCAAGGGGATGTCCGGGCCCGTCAGACAGGCGTAGTCTGTTGGATTTGACTGTGCCTGACAAACGGTTAAATTTAGCATTAGCTGTTAATTTTTCTAACGGAAGAGACCATGACGCGAAGCTATCTCCCCCTCAATTCGCTTCGAGCCTTTGAAGCCGCCGCGAGACATCTCAGCTTTACGCATGCGGCCATTGAGCTGAACGTGACCCATTCAGCCATTAGCCAGCATGTGAAAACGCTGGAGCAGCACCTGAACTGTCAGCTGTTCGTTCGCGTGTCGCGCGGGCTGATGTTGACTACCGAGGGAGAAAACTTACTGCCGGTACTGAATGATTCGTTCGATCGTATAGCCGGAATGCTGGATCGCTTCGCTAACCATCGTGCGCAGGAGAAGCTGAAAATCGGCGTGGTGGGTACGTTTGCCATCGGGGTTTTATTCTCACAGCTGGACGATTTTCGCCGTGGCTATCCGCACATCGATCTTCAGCTTTCCACCCATAACAACCGCGTTGATCCGGCTGCCGAAGGGCTTGACTATACGATCCGCTACGGTGGCGGGGCGTGGCATGGCACCGAGGCTGAATTTCTTTGTCATGCGCCGCTCGCGCCGCTGTGTACGCCCGATATCGCCACCAGTCTGCACTGTCCGGCCGACATCCTCAGGTTTACGCTGCTGCGCTCCTACCGACGCGACGAGTGGACCGCGTGGATGCAGGCGGCCGGCGAGCACTCCCCTTCGCCAACGCACCGTGTGATGGTATTTGATTCGTCCGTGACCATGCTGGAGGCCGCTCAGGCAGGGGTAGGTATTGCCATTGCGCCTGTCGATATGTTTACCCATCTGTTAGCCAGCGAGCGCATTGTGCAGCCCTTTGCAACGCAGATTGAGCTCGGCAGTTACTGGCTTACCCGATTGCAATCCCGGGCAGAAACGCCTGCCATGCGCGAATTTTCCCGGTGGCTGGTGGAGAAGATGAAAAAGTAAAAAGCCCGCCGGATGGCGGGCCTGTTCAGTCAGATGGTAACCACGGCAATCAACGTGACGACCGTCAGAATGGTTGCCAGACCGTAGAAGACCCATTTACCGCTTGGCACATGGATTTTCAAATCGTGCATCGCATGGTGGATACGGTGCAGACCACACCACAGCGGCAGGACGATCATCAGGAAGATGAACACCCGGCCAATAAAGCTGCTCGCAAAGGCCAGTACGCGCTCATAGCTCAGCGCATCGCCCGGAAACAGCCCCAGCGGCAGCATAATACCGACCAGCAGGATAATGACCGGGGCAATAATGGCGCTCCACATGCCGCCTGCGCCAAACAGCCCCCAGAAGACCGGCTCATCTGAACGTTTTGGATTTGGATTGATCACAGTAGTCTCCTTACCAGAACAGTGCGACAAACAGAATGACCACAGAGACAACGGCCGTCACTGCCCAGAGCCCTTTAATAACCGGCTCTGGCCCCATTTTTTCGCCTTTTACAATGATGTTCGCTGCTTTTGGCGCCAGTTCAAACCAGGTTTTGGTATGCAGTAGCGCGGCTGCGAGCACAATCAGATTCAGAACTACGATGATTGGGTTTTGCAGGAAACCCACAAAACTGGCCCAGGCTTCCGGGCCGTGCTTGAGGGCATACACCCCGTACATCAGTTCGAGGCTGAACCAGACCGCGGGAACAGCCGTGCCTTCACGCAGCATATAGAAGCGATAAAACGGCAGTTTTTTCCACCAGGTGGACGGCATTGGTCGCACGTAGGCTTTGCGTTTAGTCGTCATCATGCACTCCTTAGCGTGGTTTCAGGGTAGCGATAAGAAAGTCTTTCGAGCTTTCCACTTTTCCCTGCTGAATGGCGGCGGCCGGGTCGACATGCTTCGGACAGACTTCGGAGCAGTAACCGACAAACGTGCAGGTCCAGACCCCGTTCTGGCCGTTAAGCTGTGCCATACGTTCTTTTTTGCCGTGGTCGCGGCTGTCCTCGTTATAGCGGTGCGCCAGGGTAATGGCGGCCGGGCCGATAAACTCAGGGTTCAGGCCAAACTGTGGACAGGCGGCGTAGCACAGGCCGCAGTTGATGCAGCCGGAAAACTGATGGTATTTCGCCATCTGCGCGGGCGTCTGGGTGTTTGGCCCCTGATCCGGCGTGCGCGGGTTGCCGATGATGTACGGCTTAATCGCTTCGAGGCTTTCGATAAAGTGGGTCATGTCGACCACCAGATCGCGCTCAATCGGGAAGTTGCCCAGCGCTTCAACCTTGATGCCCTTGGTGTAATCACGCAGGAAAGTTTTACACGCCAGCTTTGGCACTTTGTTGACCATCATGCCGCAGGAGCCGCAGATTGCCATGCGGCAGGACCAGCGGTAGCTCAGGTCCGGGGCCAGGTTATCTTTGATATAGCCGAGCGCATCCAGCAGGGAGGTTTGCTCGTCGTAAGGGACTTCATAGAAAGCGCTGTGCGGCGCGGCGTCCACTTCCGGGTTGTAGCGCACCACTTCAACTTTCAGTTTTTGCATCTCAGCCATTCGCCTTCTCCTTCTTATCGGCGGCTTCTGCTTCTGCACCGTACACGCGTTTCGCCGGTGGCAGCGTAGTGATTTTCACGTCGCTGTAGTCCAGACGGGTGGTACCATCCGCATCGCGCCAGGCGAGAGTATGTTTAAGGAAATTGACGTCGTCACGTTCGGTGCAGCCCTCATCCAGGCGCTGGTGTGCGCCGCGGGACTCTTTACGCGCCAGGGCGGAATGGGCCATACACTCTGCGACGTTCAGGCCGTGGCCCAGTTCAATGGTATAGAGCAGGTCGGTATTGAAGACGCTGGAGGTGTCGGTGATGCGCACGCGCTTGAAGCGTTCCTGGAGTTCTGCCAGCTTGTCGACGGTTTTCTGCATCAGCTCTGGCGTACGGTAGATCCCGCAGCCTTCTTCCATCGACAGCCCCATTTCGTCGCGGATCTTCGACCAGTTTTCGTTACCTTCCTGGTTCACCAGGCCTTTCAGGCGTTTTTGGATGTCTGCAACCTGCGCATCCAGCGCCGCGCTGTTAGCTTCACCTGCCGTTGCGGCACGCTCCATCGCGCGTTCGCCCGCCATGCGACCAAAGACCACCAGCTCAGCCAGCGAGTTCGAGCCCAGACGGTTTGCGCCGTGCAGACCGACGGAGGAACACTCACCCACCGCAAACAGCCCTTTGATGCGGGTTTCGCACTGCTGGTCGGTTTCAATACCGCCCATGGTGTAGTGCGCGGTTGGACGCACCGGGATCGGCTCTTTCACCGGGTCGACGCCCACATAGGCTTTTGCCAGCTCGCAGATAAACGGCAGACGCTCCAGCAGTTTCTTCTCGCCGAGATGACGCAGGTCGAGATGTACCACGTCGCCGCGCGGCGTTGAGATGGTATTGCCTTTGCGCCACTCGTGCCAGAAAGCCTGAGAGACTTTGTCGCGTGGGCCGAGTTCCATGTATTTGTTTTTCGGCTCGCCAAGCGGGGTTTCCGGACCCATGCCGTAATCCTGCAAATAGCGATAGCCGTTTTTGTTGACCAGAATACCGCCTTCGCCGCGGCAGCCTTCCGTCATCAGAATACCGGAGCCCGGCAGGCCGGTTGGGTGATACTGGACGAACTCCATATCACGCAGCGGGACGCCGTGGCTGAGCGCCATGCCCATACCGTCACCGGTGACGATGCCGCCGTTGGTGTTGTAGCGGTATACGCGGCCCGCACCGCCCGTTGCCATCACCACCGCCTTAGCGCGGATCTGGACGAGCGTGCCTTCCATCATGTTCATTGCTACCAGTCCGTGCGCATGACCGTCGTCGACCAGAATGTCGAGAACGAAATGTTCGTCAAAGCGCTGGATTTGTGGGAACTGGAGGGAGGTCTGGAACAGGGTGTGCAGCATGTGGAAGCCGGTCTTATCGGCAGCAAACCAGGTGCGTTCGATCTTCATGCCACCGAAGCGGCGGACGTTGACGCTCCCGTCCGGACGGCGGCTCCATGGACATCCCCACTGTTCCAGCTGGGTCATTTCCGTTGGGCAATGGTGCACGAAGTAATCAACGACATCCTGTTCGCAAAGCCAGTCGCCCCCTGCAACCGTGTCGTGGAAATGGTATTCGAAGCTGTCATGATCCTGCGCGACGGCGGCGGATCCTCCTTCTGCGGCTACCGTGTGGCTGCGCATCGGATAGACTTTTGAAATCAATGCGATTTTGGCGTTCGGATTGGCTTGTGCCGCAGCAATTGCAGCGCGTAATCCAGCCCCGCCAGCGCCTATTACGGCAAGATCGGCTTGAAAAGTTTGCACGACATTCCTCCAGATTTTGGTTTTCCCGCAACGTGATGAGCTAAAGGACGTTCACCTGCCCGAACGGACGATTGCGGAAGCGATTCCACTGCTCCTTTATGGGTAAAACAGTATAACCGCGTAGAAGTGAGGGAAATTTGACGTGTTCGATTTTTTTGCTGTTCTGTGCGGTGATTTATCATCGTGATTAATGAATGGCGTCACAGTATTTCTCTGTGCAATGAAAAGGAGCTTTTACTGTGCAAAATTTGTCTCTGCCCCGGCTTGCGAGTAGACTTCGTGCCCTTGTCTGAAAACGGAGAAATAACTCATGAGCGAAACGGCCACCTGGCAGCCGAGCGCATCCATTCCAAACCTGCTAAAGCGCGCAGCAATTATGGCGGAGATCCGCCGCTTCTTTGCGGATCGCGGCGTCCTGGAGGTGGAAACGCCGTGCATGAGTCAGGCGACGGTCACGGATATTCATCTGGTCCCGTTTGAAACCCGTTTTGTTGGCCCAGGCCACTCTCAGGGCATGAATCTGTATCTGATGACCAGCCCGGAATACCATATGAAGCGTCTGCTGGCGGCCGGGTGTGGTCCGGTCTATCAGCTGTGCCGTAGCTTCCGTAATGAAGAGATGGGCCGACACCATAATCCGGAATTCACTATGCTGGAGTGGTACCGCCCGCACTACGACATGTATCGTCTGATGAACGAAGTCGACGATCTGCTCCAACAGGTGCTGGATTGCGCGGAAGCTGAAACGCTCTCCTATCAGCAGGCCTTCCAGCGTCATCTGGAAATTGATCCGCTGTCGGCTGATAAAACACAGCTGCGTGAAGTGGCGGCAAAACTGGATTTGAGCAACGTGGCGGATAACGAAGAGGATCGCGACACGCTGCTGCAACTGCTGTTCACCTTTGGTGTTGAACCGCAGATTGGCAAAGATCGTCCGACGTTTGTCTATCACTTCCCGGCCAGCCAGGCTTCACTGGCGCAGATCAGCACCGAAGATCACCGCGTGGCGGAGCGCTTTGAGGTGTACTTTAAAGGCATCGAGCTGGCGAACGGTTTCCATGAGCTGACCGACGCGCGCGAACAGCAACAGCGTTTCGAGCAGGATAACCGCAAGCGCAACGCGCGCGGTCTGCCGCAGCAGCCGATTGACACCAACCTGCTGGAAGCGCTTAAAGCCGGTCTGCCGGACTGCTCCGGCGTGGCGCTGGGTGTGGATCGCCTGGTCATGCTGGCGCTGGGCGCAGAACAACTGGGCGATGTGATTGCCTTTACGGTCGATCGCGCATAAAGAATTGCCGGGTGGCGCTGTCGCTTACCCGGTCTACTCGGTCATTTAACTCTGCCACATTAAAAACTACTATCTTCTCTATGCACGGGTCTTTTTCTTAATTTGACTCGGATAGCCACAATATTTGTCTGGTCATCTGCTACCATCCGCGCAGTTTAATTCCGTTTCGGATGGTTCTATGTCTCACTCACTCAAAAAAATGACCCTTACCGGGCTCATCCTGATGATTTTTACGTCAGTCTTTGGCTTTGCCAATAGCCCGTCCGCGTTTTATCTGATGGGCTACAGCGCGACGCCGTTTTATATCGTTTCCGCGCTGTTCTTCTTTATTCCGTTTGCGCTAATGATGGCGGAGATGGGGTCGGCGTACAGGAAAGAAGAAGGCGGCATCTATTCGTGGATGAACAACAGCGTCGGTCCGCGTTATGCGTTTATCGGTACGTTCATGTGGTTTTCATCCTATGTCGTCTGGATGGTCAGCACGGCGGCCAAGGTCTGGGTGCCGTTCTCAACGTTTCTCTTCGGTGCGGATAAAACGCAGGTCTGGTCTCTGGCGGGGCTGAGTTCCACACAGGTGGTCGGTATTCTGGCGGTGTGCTGGATGGTGGTTGTCACGCGGGTGGCCTCGAAAGGCATCAACAAAATTGCCCGTATCACTGCCGTTGGCGGAATTTCCGTGATGTGCCTGAACCTGGTGCTGCTGCTGGTCAGTATCGCTATTCTGTGCCTGAACGGCGGGCATTTCGCACAGGAAGTCAACTTCGTTTCATCGCCTAATCCGGGTTACCAGTCCGGGCTGGCCATGCTCTCCTTCGTGGTGTTTGCCATCTTTGCTTACGGTGGAATTGAAGCCGTGGGCGGGCTGGTCGATAAAACCGAAAACCCGGAAAAGAACTTCGCCAAAGGCATTATCTTTGCCGCCATCGTCATTTCCATTGGCTACTCGCTGGCGATTTTCCTCTGGGGCGTCAGCACCAACTGGCAGCAGGTACTGAGCAATAACACCACCAACCTCGGCAACATTACCTACGTGTTGATGAAAAGCCTGGGGGTGACGCTGGGCAACGCCATGGATCTCGCGCCGGAAACGTCGGCCACCCTGGGGATCTGGTTTGCGCGGATTACCGGTTTGTCGATGTTCCTCGCCTATACTGGCGCGTTCTTCACGCTGATCTACTCGCCGCTGAAAGCGATTATTCAGGGGACGCCAAAGGCGCTGTGGCCTGCACGTATGACGCAGCTGAACGCTGCCGGTATGCCTGCCAACGCAATGTGGATGCAGTGCATGCTGGTGTGCGTGTTCATTCTGCTGGTGTCCTTCGGCGGCGATACCGCGTCGGCGTTCTATAACAAGCTGACCCTGATGGCAAACGTATCGATGACGCTTCCGTACCTATTCCTGGCGCTGGCGTTCCCGTTCTTTAAGGCGAAGCGGGATCTGGAGCGACCGTTTGTGATCTTCAAAACCCGCATGGCGACGCTGCTGGCGACCACTGTTGTGGTGCTGGTCGTCGCGTTCGCCAACATCTTTACCGTCATTCAGCCCGTGGTTGAGTCAAATGACTGGAGCAGCACGCTGTGGATGGTTGGCGGACCGATCTTCTTCTCGCTGCTGGCAATGGGGATTTATGAGAACTACCGCCGCCGCATGATGACCTGCGTGGCAGAAGTGGCATAGCGGATGAAAAAACCCCTCCCGGAAGGGAGGGGGAAATGGATTATAAACTTCCCGCCGGGCGCGAACGCGCCGCAGACGTCAACGTTCTTCCCGTCTTACGTCCGTCCAGCGTTTCCAGACGCATCTGGAAAGGTGGGAACGGCATATCAATTCCGTGCTCGCGGAAGCCAGCCAGGATCAGCTGGTGGATCTCATGGCGCAGCGGCATACGGTGTCCCATCTCGGCGGCGTAGATACGCAGCTCGAAAATCTGGATCCCCTGCTGCAAATCAACCAGGAAGACTTCCGGCGGCGGGTTGTCGATTACCAGCGAACAGCGTTCAGCAGCCGTATACAGGATCTGCGTCACCTCTTCGCTGTTGGCATCCGACGGAGCGGGTACGGTCAGCACCACACGCGTGACGGAGTCAGACAGCGACCAGTTGATAAACTGCTCGGTGATAAACGCTTTGTTCGGGACGATGATCTCTTTACGGTCCCAGTCGCTGATGGTGGTGGCGCGGGTGTTGATCCTGGTGACGCTGCCGGTCAGATCGCGGATGGTCACCGTATCGCCAATTCGAATCGGCTTTTCAAACAGAATGATCAGACCCGAGACGAAGTTGGCAAAGATCTCCTGTAAACCAAAGCCCAGGCCTACGGTCAGGGCGGCAACCAGCCATTGCAGTTTTGACCATTCGATACCAATCATCGAGAAGCCAACCAGCCCACCAAACAGCATGATTAAATACTTGGTAATGGTGGTGATCGCATAGCCTGTGCCGGGGGTTAAATCCAGATGCTGCAACAGCGCCAGCTCCAGCAGGGCAGGGAAGTTACGGATCAGCTGCGTGGTGATAATGAGTACCAGAATCGCAATCAGCACGGCCCCTAAGGTGATTGGCTCCAGGCTTTCGACCCCCTGCACCGTCGACGTCACATCCCACAAAGAGATGTTCTCCAGGAAGCCAAACGCAGAGTGGATTTCCGACCACAGGAAGATCACCGACAGCAGGGCAACCAGCATCAGAATTGAGCGTACCAGCCGCAGGGACTGGGTACTGATCGCATCGAGATCCAGTTCGACGTCATCGGCGTCTGAAGTCCCTTCGGTGCTGTTGACGTGGTTCGGCTCTTCCTCACCCCGCGCGCGCTGGGCCAGTATTTCTGCGCGACGATGTTTGGCACGGTCAAACGCCAGACGACGACGCTGGATCAGCATGCCGCGGCGAATAACATGGTAGACCACCAGCAGCAGGAACCAGATAGCTACTGACGTTTCCAGTCGTGCGAGCAGCGCTTGCGATGTGGCGAGATAACCGACAGCCGCCGCCAGCATCGCCGCCAGCGGCGCGCTAAGCAGCAGGTTCCACAGCAGACGGTTAAACATGTTATCGCCACTGCCGGACTTGTCGAGATAAAGCGGGATCCCGGCGCGCTTCAGGCTGAGCGTCACTACCGCTAATGCCCCGCAGATCAGCATAAAGCACAGCCGTCCCAGCGAGCCGGAGAACTCCCGGTCATTGAGATTATCGAACATGATCAGCGCCATAATTAGCGGCACAATCAGCCCGATGCTCATCAGGTAATAGCGCATCGCCCGCGCCACGCGATTACGCGGCCAGCCAAAGTGAGCGATGAACAGACCATTTGGCCGCGCAAACGTGGCGCAAATCATCACCACCCACAGCAGCGGAACGGTGGCGGTCACGCCATCGCCAATTGCGACGGCAAGCGGATAGGGCCAGGCTTCACGCAGGCCGTATCCGAGCGTCATCCACAGCACCGGCAGCGGAGACGCGACCAGAATTGACCAGAACACTGTACGCAGCGTCAGCCAGAAGTGATCCTGTGTCACTTTCCCCACCCGGGCGCTGGAGCGCTCAAGGAAACGGGTGAAGTGGCGACGGGAATAAATACTGAAACCCACCAGAATCAGTGCCCCCAGCAGCGGGAAGATGGTCTCCTTACTGGTGAGCATCATCACGCTGGCGAGACCCAGCTGGCTGAAGGTGTCCAGCGAAATGAGGCGGCGCAGATCCTGCACGATCTCAATCGGCCAGGCGAAGGTCATCGGCCGCACGTCGGATGTCCAGAACAGGTAACGGTGCGTGGCTTCGTTGACCTCTTTCAGCGCGTCCTCCAGCTGGCTGTTTGAGACTTTCAGCTTGGTGAGTTCGAGGATCAGCGTATCGCCCCCCTGCAACAGGGAATTGAGCAGTTCGCGTTGGGTGCGCAGCTGCGCTTCCAGAATACGGCTTTGCTCGCCGGTGAGCGGCTGTCCGTCAGCCTGACGGATCTGGCGGATTTGCGGCTGCTTATTAAGAAGGTCTTCATAATGAAGACGCTGAACGCGCAGCTGCGCCATCTCCGTATCAAGCTGCTGCGGTTTTGGCATCTCTGGCAGACGAGCCACCTGTGCGCGTAACGCTTCGCCCAACAGGTTAGATGAGCCAAGCCACTGGGACTGTTCACGCAGCGTGTTGAGAGCCTGACGAACCTGGAGGGTTTGATTAGTGGCCTGACGCTGCTGCGAGGCCACCAAATCCATGCGCTGCGCCTGCTGATTCAGCGCGGCAGAAAGCTCGCGGTTAACCTTAAACTGGGCGACGATGCTGTCGGGCAGGTTAGCGCTGTTTTCGGCCAACAACTCGGTGCTTTCCAGCGCACGTTCAGCTTCACGCTGACGCTGGCTGTTGAGTTGATTTCTCAGCGCCTGGAGATACGCATCCAGCTGTTCGCTCTGCTTCTGCGCCAGTTCCGAACGCATCCGCGACAGCTCCTGGCGGTTGTTAGCAGAAAGCTGTGCCAGCTCCAGTTCATCAACCAGCGCTTTTAGTCTGGCGGATTCCGCCTGTAGCCCAAGATTTTGGGCCTGATTCTGCGGGGTGTTGCCGGTCTGCGTCCCAATGCGGCGTTCCACCTCATTTAACTGACGGCGGGCATCGGTTTGCTGCTGTGGAAGCTGACTGAGAGAGTCGGCAATTTCACGCGCCCGTTCCTGCTCCTGCTGTGCCAGACGGCTTTTTTCCAGCAGCTGGCTGCTGACTTGCAGGATCTCCTGATTCAGCGCCTCGGACGTCATCCCTGCGGGTACCTGGCGTGGTTCATCACGCAGGCTGTTTAACTGCGAGCGCAGGGTTTGAGAGAGTTTGGGGAAGTTGTCGATAACCTGCTGATATTGCTGGGCGCGCTCAAGAGAACCCTTTCGTTCCTCAAGTGCGTTCAGTGCAGACTGGAGCGACTCAACGGCCTCCGGCTGAGCGGGTTTCGCCGCTTTTGCCTGCTCCAGCTCCTGGGTTATCTGTTTGGCGTCGGGGGCCGTCGCTGCGTACGCCCCCATGCTGAGGCACCAGGCCATCAGTAATACGATAATCGGGCGCACGTCAGCGATCCTTCTGTTGTTAACCTTCGTCTTTTTTGTCGTCAACCAGCGGGCTGGCATCGTGCTCGGCTTTGATCTCTTCTTCCGGCAACGGGGCTGGCGCAACGTCTGGCGTTGCAAAGACCTCCGTCGATACTGCCAGAGGCTGGCCGAGTTTGGTCACGGACAGGCTTTCCAGCTCGTCGACAAGGTTAACTTTGCCCGGTGCGAACAGGTTGATTACCGTTGAGCCCAGCTTGAAGCGGCCCATCTCCTGACCTTTCAGCAGGGCCACAGAACCTTCTTCTTCCCCGGCAGGCCAGGTCCAGCGCTTGATCACGCCTTCGCGTGGCGGCGTAATGGTGCCCGCCCAGACGGTTTCGATGCTGCCCACAATGGTAGCACCTACCAGAATCTGCGCCATTGGGCCAAATTCAGTATCAAACAGGCAGATGACGCGCTCGTTACGGGCAAACAGGTTAGGGACGTTTTGCGCCGTCAGGTGGTTTACAGAGAACAGATCCCCCGGCACGTAGATCATCTCGCGCAGGATGCCGTTACACGGCATATGAACGCGGTGGTAGTCGCGTGGGGAGAGATAGGTGGTCGCGAAAGTCCCGTTGCGGAACAGATCCGCCATTATGTAGTTACCGGCCAGCAGCGCTTCCAGGCTGTAGTTATGGCCTTTCGCCTGCAAAATTTTGTCGTCTTCAATTTTACCCAGCTGGCTGATCACGCCGTCAGCAGGCATCACCAGCACGTTCGGGTCGGTATTCAGCGGGCGCACTTCGTCGCGCAGCGGACGCACAAAAAATTCGTTGAAGGTGCGGTAGCTTGCCGTATCCGGTTTCTGCGCTTCTTTCATGTCGACCTTGTAGTATTTCACGAACAGGTCGATGACCAGTTTGGTCAGCCAGCCCGCTCGTTTGCTCGCGCCCCAGCCCGCCAGGCGAGTGAGCCACAGTTTAGGCAGAATGTATTGAAGCGAAAGTTTAAATGAGTTTAACAAGGTAGCCTCCAGGCCATTGTTTTGTCGTTCCTGATCCGGCAGTACGCTGCCGGAACCTGAAAAAAGGGGACGATTTTAGCGACGCTTAGCTTAGTTGTCAGTTATCAGAATCAGAAAAGTTTTTACGCGTTTTTACCTGGTCCATGCTTTCGAGAATACGATGGTAATTTTCGAAACGGGTTTCCGCTATTTCACCGTTCTCCACCGCTTCGCGGATGGCGCAGCCCGGATCGTTGTCATGTTTACAGTCGCGGTATTTGCAAGCGCCTATATAGTCATGGAATTCGACAAATCCGTTAAAGATTTGTTCCGGCTCGAGATGCCAGAGACCAAATTCACGCACACCCGGGGAGTCAATCACATCGCCGCCGTGCGGGAAGTGATAGAGACGTGAGGCGGTGGTGGTGTGCTGGCCCAGCCCGGAGACGTCCGACACATCGTTGGTCAGGATTTCTTGCTGAAGGCCGAGCAGGTTGTTAAGCAGGCTCGATTTACCCACGCCAGACTGCCCTGCAAAGATACTGATGCGGTCGGTCAGCGCATCTTCTAACGGCTTCAGGCCATCTTTGGTGCGGCTGGAAACCATCAAAACGCGATAACCAATATTGCGATAGATATCCATCTGCTCATTCACAAAGGCCATGGCCTCGTCATCCAGCAGATCGATTTTATTCAGCACGATGAGCGGCTCAACCTGTAGCGTTTCGCAGGCCACCAGGTAACGGTCAATAATGTTGAGCGAAAGTTCGGGTAAAATCGCTGAAACGATCACGATCTGGTTGATATTGGCGGCAATGGGCTTTACGCCGTCGTAGAAATCAGGACGGGTCAGAACCGACGTGCGTTCATGCACGGCTTCAACGATACCTTTAACCGTTACCCCTTCCGCAGCCGCTTTGCCTGGACGCCAGACCACGCGGTCACCGGTCACCAGGGAACGGATGGTGCGACGGATATTGCAACGGTGGATGTCCCCGTCGGCAGACTCGACATCGGCATGCATGCCGAAGCGGCTAATCACCACGCCTTCCGTCGCTTCGCCAAACAGGTTGTCGTCGTAATCGGGCTTCTCCGTAGTGGTTTTAAGACGGCGCTGGTGATTTGCATTCACGCGGCGCAGCTGCCCTTTGGAGAGTTTATTTTTACTCAATCGCGCTGGCTCCTGGTCGCCCATAGCGGGCAAAACCTCTATGATACACTCTAATTAATACTAGTTAACCTGCTACTGCCGGTTAAGCGAGAAGGGTGGAAAATAACATGAGCGCGGACGAAAACAACCTGATTTGGATCGATCTGGAGATGACCGGCCTGGATCCCGAGCGCGATCGCATTATTGAGATCGCCACACTGGTCACCGATGCCAACCTCAATATTCTGGCGGAAGGCCCAACGATTGCCGTGCACCAGTCCGATGACCAGCTTGCGCTGATGGATGAGTGGAACGTGCGTACCCATACTGGCAGCGGGCTGGTGGAACGCGTGAAGGCCAGCACTCTGGGCGACCGCGAAGCGGAGCTGGCGACGCTTGAGTTTCTGAAGCAGTGGGTGCCGGCAGGAAAATCGCCTATCTGTGGCAACAGCATTGGGCAGGATCGTCGTTTCCTGTTTAAGTACATGCCGGAGCTGGAGTCCTACTTCCACTACCGCTATCTGGATGTGAGCACCTTAAAAGAGCTGGCCCGCCGCTGGAAACCGGAAATTCTCGACGGCTTCACAAAGCAGGGGACGCACCAGGCAATGGACGACATCCGTGAGTCTGTTGCGGAGCTGGCGTACTATCGCGAAAACTTTATTAAGCTTTAATTTTGCGATCCGGCGCCTTGCGTGGCCGGGTTTTTGTCGCTAAATTGTTCAGCTTGCCGATTAAATAAGCACTTGAACTGAATTTCAAAAAAATCGCTTTGAGGGGGGTTGCAGCTAAACGGATTTCTCGTATAATGCGCCTCCCGTAACGACAGAGAATTACACGTTACGACAGCAACAAAAGCAGTACAGATTTGCGGGAATAGCTCAGTTGGTAGAGCACGACCTTGCCAAGGTCGGGGTCGCGAGTTCGAGTCTCGTTTCCCGCTCCAAAATTTGAAAAGTATCGCAAGATACGCCAGCACCAGAACACCCAAGCGGGAATAGCTCAGTTGGTAGAGCACGACCTTGCCAAGGTCGGGGTCGCGAGTTCGAGTCTCGTTTCCCGCTCCAAAATTTGAAAGTATCGCAAGATACGCACAGCACCAGAATACCCAAGCGGGAATAGCTCAGTTGGTAGAGCACGACCTTGCCAAGGTCGGGGTCGCGAGTTCGAGTCTCGTTTCCCGCTCCAAATTCTTCTTCTTTCCTAAATTATCCACAGCGAAATGCTTCGTTGGGGACGTTTTCTATTGTATCTGAAACACTCTTGTAAACAGAGTTATCCACAGAAACTGTGATAAATCCCAGTTGTACAAAATGTTAGCAGGGTGAATAATATCTTCGTAATTAACTGTAATCTATGAAGAAAATTTGATTTCAAAATGTTATTGAGATCACTTGACCTGTTTGCTAAACCTTATGGCGCCTGAATTCTTATTTTTATTCACAGCCTGTGAATATATCACACATCCCGTGGCAGCCCTTTTTCAATCACCCTGACCAGGCGCTGTTTCTTCGGTAACTGCACTTCAACCACGCCGGCATTTCGCTTCTCAATTTGCTGCGCAATCGCCCATTCTATGTGCTCATCAAGAAGTGGGTGCTCACCTCTGCGGCTTTCAAGCGCCTGAAGATTGGCTTCATCCCATGGGGCATTACCCAGCGCAACGGCCACATTACGCAGCCAGCGCAGGTGGCCGATACGACGTATGGCGGAACCTTCCGTCACCTTCAGGAACCAGGCTTCGCTCCAGGCGAACAGTTCGATCAGCTGCGGGGCATGTAACGCCTTGCGGGGACTGAAGTCTTCTTCGTCCGTCAACTGTGAATAACGGTTCCACGGACAAATCAGTTGGCAGTCATCACAGCCGTAGATGCGGTTGCCAATAAGCGGACGAAATTCCTCTGGAATAGCACCTTCCAGCTCGATGGTGAGATAAGAGATACAGCGGCGCGCATCAACGGTATAGGGTTCAACGATAGCGCCCGTTGGGCAGATGGTCATACAGGCCACGCAGCGGCCACACCCTTCTTCCACCGGACCGTCTACCGGCAGGGGTAAATCAATCAACAATTCACCCAGGAAAAAGAATGAGCCCGCGTCGCGGCTTAAGATAAGTGAGTGCTTACCTGTCCAGCCAAGCCCGGCTTTTTCGGCGATCGGGCGCTCAAGAATAGGCGCAGAATCGACAAAGGGTCTAAAATTCAGCGAAACACAGTGCTGCTGAATGGTTTCCCCGAGCTTTTTTAGACGGTTGCGCAGAAGTTTATGGTAATCACGTCCCAGCGCGTATCGGCTGACGTAACCCAGCGAAGGATTTTTTAGCGTGCGCGCAAAGGCCGCGTTAGCGGGCAGATAGTTCATGCGTACGCTAATGACGCGCAGCGTACCCGGCAACAGCTCGTGGGGGCGGGCACGCATCATACCGTGACGCGCCATCCACTCCATCTCGCCGTGGTATTGTTTATCCAGCCATGCCTGTAGCTTAGGCTCGCTGGCAGAGAGGTCGGTATCGGTAATACCGACCTTCTGGAAGCCCAGTTCAGCACCCCACTGTTTTATTTTTTGCGCTAATTCATTGAGATCGAGGGGCTGTGACATGACGGACCATACTGTGAAGAAAAACCCCGCAAGTATACCACATTCCATCTGGCATGCGGATGACCTCCGTCGGGCCGAAAAAGAGGCCGCAGATAGCCTGGGCGTTACCCTTTATGAACTGATGCAGCGCGCGGGCGAGGCGGCGTTTAACGTAGCGCGCACGGCTTATCCGGATGCCTCGCACTACCTGATTCTGTGCGGGCACGGCAATAACGGTGGCGATGGCTATGTGGTGGCTCGTCTTGCGGTGGCGGCGGGGCTGCGCGTTACCCTGCTGGCGCTGGAGAGCGACAAGCCGCTACCGGAAGAGGCTGGCATGGCGAGAGAGGCCTGGCTGAATGCGGGGGGCATTATTCATGCGCCTGATATTATCTGGCCCGAGGATGTCGACGTGATTGTTGATGGTCTGCTGGGGACGGGGCTGATGCGCGCGCCTCGCGATGACGTCGCCGCGCTGATTACCCACGCTAATGCGCACCCCGCCCCGGTGGTGGCGCTGGATATTCCCTCCGGCCTGATGGCGCAAACCGGCGCGACGCCGGGCGTGTCGATTGAGGCTGCGCACACCGTGACCTTTATCGCCCTGAAGCCGGGTTTGCTTACCGGTAAAGCGCGGGATGTCGTGGGGACGTTACATCACAACGCACTGGGGCTGGAAAACTGGCTGGCTGGACAGGATACCCACATCACCCGCTTTGATGCCTCCCTGCTTGCTCAGTGGCTGCCTCCGCGCCGCCCCACATCCCATAAGGGTGATCATGGCCGGCTGCTGATTATCGGTGGCGATCATGGCACGGCAGGTGCGATTCGCATGACAGGAGAGGCCGCGTTGCGCAGCGGTGCCGGATTAGTACGCGTGCTGACCCGCAGCGAAAACATTCCGCCGATTATTACCGCGCGGCCGGAGCTGATGGTCCACGAGCTTGCCCCACAGGCGATTGAAGAGGGTCTTGAGTGGGCGGACGTGGTAGTCATTGGTCCGGGCCTGGGTCAGCAGGAGTGGGGTAAACGGGCCCTGCAAAAGGCCGAGAATTTTCGTAAGCCGATGCTCTGGGATGCCGACGCGCTTAACCTTCTGGCAATAAACCCGGATACGCGTCACAATCGCATTCTGACGCCACACCCCGGCGAAGCCGCACGGCTGCTTAACTGTAGCGTGGCAGAAATTGAAAGCGATCGCTTACTTTCAGCCCAACGTCTGGTAAAACGTTACGGAGGTGTTGTCGTTTTGAAAGGGGCGGGGACCGTTATTGCCAGCGATGATGCGATGGGCATCGTTGATGCCGGTAATGCAGGCATGGCGAGCGGCGGCATGGGTGATGTGCTCTCTGGCATCATTGGCGCATTGCTCGGACAGAAACTTCCCCTTTATGATGCAGCCTGTGCTGGCTGCGTGGCCCACGGTGCGGCGGCTGACAGGCTGGCTGCTCGTTACGGAACGCGCGGTATGCTGGCCACCGATCTTTTTTGCACGCTGCGGCGTGTTGTTAACCCGGATGTGATTGACGTAGAAAATGATTAATCGAGCGATTCCTTTACCTGATGAACAAGCCACTTTAGATCTCGGCAAGCGCGTGGCGCAGGCCTGTCAGGGGGCGACCGTCATTTATCTGTATGGTGATTTAGGCGCGGGTAAAACAACCTTCAGCCGTGGTTTTTTGCAGGCGTTAGGCCATAACGGGAACGTAAAAAGCCCGACTTATACGCTAGTAGAACCGTACACGCTTGAAAATATCATGGTGTACCACTTTGATTTATATCGTCTTGCGGATCCTGAGGAGCTGGAATTTATGGGGATCCGCGATTACTTTGCCAACGACGCCATTTGCCTGGTGGAGTGGCCGCAACAAGGTGCGGGTGTGCTGCCTGACCCGGATGTCGAAATTCACTTGGATTATCAGGCACAAGGGCGTGAGGCGCGCATCAGTGCGGTTTCCTCATCAGGCTGTTCCTTACTGGCGCGTTTAGCCGGTTGAGCGTAGGGATAACGGGATGATTAATCGCGTTAAAGGTTGGATTTTGGCAGCCACGGTTCTGCTGTGCGCGCAGGCCGGTGCGGCCAGCCTCTCGGATATTCAGGTGTCGAATGGCGATAGCCAGGCCCGCATTACCTTCAGCTTTATGGGCGATCCTGAATATGCTTTCTCACAAATCGACAGCCGCAGCGTGGCGCTCGATATTAAACAGTCCGGGGTGATCCAGGGGCTGCCGCTCCAGTTCAGCGGCAACAATCTGGTGAAAAGCATCCGTTCGGGGACGCCGAAGGATGCGCAGTCTCTGCGTCTGGTGGTCGATCTCACCGAAAAGGGCAAAACGAAGGCGGTTAAGCAGCAAAACGGCGCCAGTTATACGGTGGTTTTTACCATTAATGCTGATGTTCCGCCGCCGCCACCGCCTGCACCTGTGGTAGCAAAACGCGTAGAAGCGCCGGTTTATACCCCAAGGCCGTCTGAGCCAGCCCGTAATCCGTTTAAATCACAAAATGACCGACTTACCGCCGTGACCAGCAGCAACACGGTGACGCGTCCGGCGGTCAGCGCGCGGCGAACGCCGGTCAGTGGCGACAAAGTGATTATCGCCATCGACGCCGGACACGGCGGGCAAGATCCTGGCGCGATTGGCCCGGGTGGCACGCGGGAGAAAAACGTCACTATCGCCATTGCCCGTAAGCTGCGTGCGCTTCTGAATGACGATCCGATGTTCAAAGGGGTCATGACCCGCGACGGAGATTACTTCATTTCAGTGATGGGACGCTCGGATGTGGCGCGTAAGCAAAACGCCAACTTCCTGGTGTCGATTCACGCGGATGCTGCGCCGAACCGTAACGCCACCGGCGCGTCGGTATGGGTGCTGTCGAACCGTCGTGCCAACAGTGAAATGGCGAACTGGCTTGAAGAGCACGAGAAGCAGTCTGAACTGTTAGGCGGGGCAGGCGATGTGCTGGCAAACAGCCAGGCCGATCCGTATCTCAGCCAGGCGGTACTGGATTTACAGTTCGGTCATTCTCAGCGCGTCGGGTATGATGTCGCCACTAACGTACTCAACCAGCTGCAAAGCGTCGGATCGCTGCATAAGCGTCGTCCGGAACATGCGAGCCTCGGTGTCCTGCGTTCGCCGGATATTCCGTCGATTCTGGTAGAGACGGGTTTTATCAGTAATCACGGTGAAGAGCGTTTACTGGGAAGCGACAGCTATCAGCAGCAAATTGCTGAAGCGATTTATAACGGTCTGCGTAAATACTTTGACGCGCATCCGCTTCAGTCTGCGCCGCAGGGCGGGGCAGCCCAGACGGCAAGCGCCGCGCTGCCGGGTGAGATGACCGCGACTAATTAAGGAGAGTTCATGCCGATTCAGGTTCTACCGCCGCAGCTCGCGAACCAAATCGCCGCCGGTGAGGTGGTGGAACGCCCTGCATCGGTGGTGAAAGAGCTGGTGGAAAACAGCCTCGATGCAGGGGCGACCCGCATTGATATCGATATTGAACGCGGGGGCGCAAAGCTTATCCGCATTCGTGATAACGGCTGTGGCATCAAAAAGGACGAGCTGGCGCTGGCGCTGGCGCGTCATGCCACCAGTAAAATTGCGTCACTTGACGATCTGGAAGCGATTATCAGCCTGGGTTTTCGCGGCGAAGCGCTGGCCAGTATCAGCTCCGTTTCCCGCTTAACGTTGACTTCCCGCACGGCCGACCAGCAGGAAGCCTGGCAGGCCTACGCGGAAGGGCGCGATATGGACGTCACGGTTAAACCAGCGGCGCACCCGGTAGGCACCACGCTTGAAGTGCTAGATCTTTTCTATAACACGCCCGCCCGGCGCAAGTTTATGCGAACCGAGAAGACCGAATTCGGACATATCGACGAGATCATCCGCCGCATCGCGCTGGCACGCTTTGATGTCACTCTTAACCTCAGTCATAACGGTAAGGTGATGCGTCAGTACCGGGCAGTGGCGGAAGGCGGGCAAAAGGAGCGTCGGCTGGGCGCCATCTGCGGCACGCCGTTCTTGGAAAAAGCGCTAGCCATTGAGTGGCAGCATGGCGATTTGGCCCTGCGCGGCTGGGTTGCCGATCCGAACGCCAGTAGCGCCGCGTTTGCTGAGATTCAGTACTGCTACGTCAACGGTCGCATGATGCGCGACCGCCTGATTAACCACGCCATTCGCCAGGCCTGTGAAGATAAGCTCGGCGCCGATCAACAGCCCGCCTTTGTGCTTTATCTGGAGATCGACCCGCATCAGGTTGACGTTAACGTGCACCCCGCCAAGCACGAGGTGCGTTTCCACCAGTCGCGTCTGGTGCATGATTTTATCTATCAGGGCGTCGTTAGCGTTTTGCAGAAGCAGGCTGAGCCAACGCTGCCGCTGGAAAACGACGTTCCTGCACCGCGATCGCTGCCAGAAAATCGCGTGGCGGCCGGACGTAACCATTTCGCTGAACCCGCAGCCGCGCGCGAACCAGTGGCTCCGCGTTTTTCGTCAGCGGGAAGCGCACCGCGCCCGACGGGCGCCAACTACCCAAATGCCCAGCCGGGGTATCAAAAGCAGCAAGGGGCGTTATACCGTAAATTGCTGGACACCCCAGCCGTGGAACGGAAAGAACATATTGAGGTATCGCCGTCTTCCCTTGACGGACATAGCCAGAGTTTTGGCCGGGTATTGACGATTGTCGCCCCGGACATGGCACTGCTTGAACGTGAGGGGAAATTGATGCTGCTGGCGTTGCCGGTAGCGGAACGCTGGCTTAAACAGGCGCAACTGACGCCAGGGGAAAACGCCGCCTGTGCTCAGCCGTTACTGATCCCGGTTCGGTTAAAAATAAACCATGAAGAAACAGGGGTTTTGCAGCGTGCCCAGGCGCTTCTTGCCGAAATGGGGATTGAAATCGTACTGGACGCGCAGCATGTGACAATTCGCGCAGTGCCTTTACCCTTACGCCAACAAAATTTACAAAACTTGATTCCTGAACTGATAGGCTACCTGGCGCAGCAAACGACGTTTGATGCCGCCGATACCGCGCAGTGGATCGCCCGCCATCTGGCCAGCGAACATTCGCCGTGGAGTATGGCGCAGGCGATTACCGTTCTGGCAGAGGTGGAACGCCTCTGTCCACAGCTGGTGAAAGCGCCGCCAGGTGGTTTGTTACAACCTGTTGATTTAAAAACGGCGATGACCGCCCTGAAACATGACTGATGTAAGTAAGGCGAGCCTGCCAAAGGCGATTTTTTTAATGGGGCCAACGGCCTCCGGTAAAACGGCGTTAGCCATTGAGTTACGTAAAGTTTTGCCAGTAGAGTTGATTAGCGTTGATTCAGCCCTCATTTACCGAGGAATGGACATCGGCACGGCGAAGCCCAACGCAGACGAACTGCGTGCGGCACCGCACCGTTTACTGGATATTCTCGACCCGGCACAGGCTTACTCCGCAGCAGATTTTCGCCGCGACGCCTTATCTGAGATGGCCGAGATTACCGCCGCGGGACGCATACCGCTGTTAGTTGGCGGCACGATGCTCTACTTTAAGGCGCTGCTGGAGGGGTTATCGCCTCTGCCATCGGCCGATCCGGAAGTGAGAGCGAAGATTGAGCGGCAGGCGGCAGAGCAGGGGTGGAACGTTTTGCACAGGCAACTGGAAGAGATTGACCCGGTTGCCGCAGCGCGGATCCACCCAAACGATCCGCAAAGGCTTTCCCGGGCACTGGAAGTTTTTTTCATTTCGGGTAAAACTTTAACGGAACTGACGCAAACGTCAGGAGACGCTCTGCCGTATCAGGTGCATCAGTTCGCCATCGCCCCGGCGAGCCGTGAACTGCTCCATCAACGAATTGAGCAGCGTTTTCATCAGATGTTGGCTTCAGATTTTGAAGCAGAAGTGCGGGCGCTTTTTGCCCGTGGAGATTTGCATACGGACATGCCTTCCATTCGTTGTGTGGGATACCGCCAGATGTGGTCGTATCTTGAAGGCGAGATTTCATACGATGAAATGGTTTATCGAGGTGTTTGCGCCACGAGACAGTTAGCGAAGCGCCAGATCACCTGGTTGCGCGGTTGGGAGGGGGTTCACTGGTTAGACAGTGAAAAACCACAACAGGCGTTAAACGAAGTGATTGAGGTTATTGGTGATATCGCTGACTGAATGTGTACAATTAAGCCGTATCGTGCGCAATTTTTCAGAATCGCAAGGTTCTAAGTACAAAACAAGCATATAAGGAAAAGATAGAATGGCTAAGGGGCAATCTTTACAAGATCCGTTCCTGAACGCATTGCGTCGGGAGCGTGTTCCAGTTTCTATTTATTTGGTGAATGGTATTAAGCTGCAAGGTCAGATTGAGTCTTTCGATCAGTTCGTGATCCTGTTGAAAAACACGGTCAGCCAGATGGTCTATAAGCACGCGATTTCTACTGTTGTTCCGTCCCGTCCGGTATCTCATCACAGCAATAACGCTGGCGGCGGCACTGGCAGTAACTACCATCATGGCAGCAACGCGCAGGGTTCATCTGCTCCTGCGCAGGACAGCGAAGAAACCGAATAAGGTTTTGGGCTGTTTTCCACACGGGGAGCCAGGGATCCTGCGTTCCCCGCTGATCTTTTTAGAGAGGTTTACGCTTGTTTGACCGTTATGACGCCGGTGAGCAGGCGGTGCTGGTACACATCTATTTTTCGCAAGACAAAGATATGGAAGACCTCCAGGAGTTTGAATCTCTGGTCTCTTCCGCCGGTGTCGAAGCAATGCAGGTGATTACCGGTAGCCGTAAAGCGCCGCACCCGAAGTACTTTGTTGGTGAAGGTAAAGCAGTTGAAATTGCGGATGCCGTAAAAGCAACCGGCGCATCAGTCGTGCTGTTTGATCATGCGCTGTCTCCGGCTCAGGAACGTAACCTGGAAGCTCTCTGCGAATGCCGTGTTATCGATCGCACGGGGTTGATCTTAGATATTTTTGCTCAGCGTGCGCGTACCCACGAGGGTAAGTTGCAGGTTGAGCTGGCGCAGTTGCGCCATCTGGCGACGCGTCTGGTGCGTGGCTGGACACACCTTGAAAGACAAAAAGGCGGGATTGGTTTACGTGGCCCGGGTGAAACCCAGCTCGAAACCGACCGTCGTTTGCTGCGTGGCCGTATAACCCAGATCCTTTCTCGTCTGGAGCGTGTCGAGAAACAGCGCGAACAGGGGCGTCGGGCGCGAACCAAAGCCGACATCCCAACGGTGTCGCTGGTGGGCTATACCAACGCCGGTAAATCCACCCTGTTTAACCAGATAACCGAGGCCCAGGTGTATGCCGCAGACCAGCTGTTTGCGACCCTGGACCCTACGCTGCGCCGTATTGACGTCGCAGACGTCGGTGAAACGGTACTGGCGGATACCGTAGGGTTTATCCGCCATCTGCCGCACGATCTGGTGGCGGCGTTTAAAGCGACGTTGCAGGAGACGCGTCAGGCGACCCTGCTGCTGCACGTGATTGATGCGGCTGACGTACGCGTGCAGGAGAACATCGACGCGGTGAATGTGGTGCTCGAAGAGATTGACGCCCACGAAATTCCCACCCTGTTGGTGATGAACAAGATCGATATGCTGGACGATTTCGAACCGCGTATCGACCGAGATGAAGAGAACAAACCAATTCGGGTCTGGCTATCTGCTCAGGCCGGGATTGGTGTGCCACTGCTTTTCCAGGCTTTGACAGAACGTCTTTCCGGTGAGGTAGCTCAGCACACGCTGCGACTGCCGCCACAGGAAGGCAGGCTGCGTAGCCGGTTTTATCAGCTTCAGGCGATAGAAAAAGAGTGGATGGAGGATGACGGCAGCGTGGGGATGCAGGTGCGTATGCCGATCGTTGACTGGCGTCGCCTCTGTAAACAAGAACCTGCGCTGGCGGACTATATCGTCTGATCAGAAAGGGGAAGCCTGAAAAATTCGCCCTTGCATAACAAATATGGAGCATATACATGGCGTGGAATCAGCCCGGTAATAACGGACAAGACCGCGACCCGTGGGGAAGCAGCAATAATCAAGGCGGCAACTCTGGGGGAAATGGCAACAAAGGTGGTCGCGAGCAGGGGCCGCCGGATCTGGATGATATCTTCCGCAAACTGAGCAAAAAGCTTGGTGGCCTTGGCGGAGGAAAAGGTTCTGGCTCGGGTGGCAACTCCACTCAGAGTCCGCGCCCGCCTATGGGTGGCCGCGTAGTAAGCATTGTGGCCGCGGCGGTAGTCATCATCTGGGCAGCCAGCGGGTTCTACACCATTAAAGAAGCAGAGCGCGGCGTGGTAACCCGTTTCGGTAAGTTCAGCCATCTGGTTGAGCCGGGCCTGAACTGGAAACCGACCTTCATTGATAACGTGACCGCAGTGAACGTGGAGTCCGTCCGTGAACTGGCGGCGTCTGGCGTGATGTTGACCTCTGACGAAAACGTGGTGCGCGTTGAGATGAACGTCCAGTACCGCGTGACCGATCCTGAGCGTTATCTGTTTAGCGTGACCAGCGCGGATGACAGCCTGCGTCAGGCGACCGACAGCGCCCTGCGTGGCGTGATCGGTAAATACACCATGGACCGTATCCTGACCGAAGGTCGTACCGTTATTCGTAGCGATACCCAGCGCGAGCTGGAAGAGACCATCCGTCCGTACAACATGGGTATCACCCTGCTGGACGTCAACTTCCAGGCTGCGCGTCCGCCGGAAGAGGTGAAAGCGGCGTTTGACGATGCGATTGCCGCGCGTGAAAACGAACAGCAGTACATCCGTGAAGCGGAAGCGTATACCAACGAAGTTCAGCCGCGTGCAAACGGTCAGGCGCAGCGTATTCTGGAAGAAGCGCGCGCGTATAAGACCCAGACCATCCTGGAAGCACAGGGTGAAGTGGCTCGCTTCGCGAAGATCCTGCCGGAATATAAAGCCGCGCCGGAAATTACCCGTGAGCGTCTCTATATCGAGACCATGGAAAAAGTGCTGAGCCATACGCGTAAAGTGCTGGTTAACGACAACAAAGGCGGAAACCTGATGGTCCTGCCGCTGGATCAGATGCTTAAAGGCGGTTCTGCACCGGCAGCAAAAGACAACAGCGGAGCCAACAACCTGCTGCGTCTGCCGCCAGCCTCGTCTGGTAGCTCCAGCGCGAACACAACGCCTTCTTCGAACGATGGTGACATTATGGACCAACGCCGTGCTAACGCGCAGCGTAACGACTACCAGCGTCAGGGGGAATAAGGATGCGTAAGTCAGTTATTGCGATCATCATCATCGCACTGGTCGTGCTCTACACCTCCATCTTTGTGGTGAAAGAGGGCGAACGTGGGATCAAGTTCCAGTTTAGCAGCGTCGTGCGTGACGGCGACAAGCGTCCGGTGATCTACGAGCCGGGTCTGCACTTCAAGGTGCCTTTCATTCAGTCAGTCAAAACGCTCGACGCACGTATCCAGACCATGGATAACCAGGCCGACCGTTTCGTGACTAAAGAGAAGAAAGACCTGATCGTTGATTCCTACATCAAATGGCGTATCAGCGACTTCAGCCGCTACTTCCTGGCAACCGGCGGTGGTGACGTTTCTCAGGCAGAAGTGCTGCTGAAACGTAAGTTCTCTGACCGTCTGCGTTCTGAAATTGGTCGTCTGGATGTAAAAGACATCGTGACCGACTCCCGTGGTCGTCTGACCCTGGAAGTGCGTGATGCGTTGAACTCAGGTACAGCGGGTACCGAAGACGAAGTGGAAACACCGGCAGCGGATGACGCGATTGCCAAAGCGGCTGAACGCGTTCAGGCTGAAACCAACGGTAAAGTACCGGTGATCAACCCGAACAGTATGGCTGCACTGGGTATCGAAGTGGTTGACGTGCGTATCAAGCAGATCAACCTGCCAGCGGAGGTGTCCGAGGCGATCTACAACCGTATGCGCGCCGAGCGTGAAGCGGTAGCCCGTCGTCACCGTTCACAGGGTCAGGAAGAGGCCGAGAAACTGCGTGCCGCAGCGGACTACGAAGTGACCAAGACGCTGGCGGAATCTGAGCGTCAGGGCCGTATCCTGCGTGGTGAAGGCGATGCCGAAGCCGCGAAGCTGTTTGCCGATGCCTTCAGCCAGGATCCCGACTTCTACGCCTTTATCCGTAGCCTGCGTGCTTACGAGAATAGCTTCCAGAGCAACCAGGATGTGATGGTACTCAGCCCGGACAGCGATTTCTTCCGTTATATGAAGACGCCGACTAACGCAACGCGATAAACTCAGGCTCGTTTGAGTATTCAAACCACCGCTCTTCACGGAGCGGTGGTTTTCTTTTATAAGGATGAAAAATGAATTCAACGATCTGGCTCGCACTGGCTTTGGTTTTGGTGCTGGAAGGCCTCGGCCCGATGCTCTATCCACGCGCATGGCGACGGATGATCGCGACAATGAGCCAACTTCCGGACAATATTTTGCGTCGTTTTGGTGGTGGACTTGTGGTTGCCGGTATCGTTATCTACTACATGTTGAGGAAAACGATTGGCTGATCAAAAACTAACCGCAATCGGCATATTTTAGGGTCAAAAAGTGCTGTATATCTGAAAAAGCGATGGTAGAATCCATTTTTAAGCAAACGGTGATTTTGAAAAAAATGGGTAACAACGTCGTCGTACTGGGCACCCAATGGGGTGACGAAGGTAAAGGGAAGATTGTCGATCTTCTGACTGAACGGGCTAAATATGTTGTACGCTACCAGGGCGGTCACAACGCAGGCCATACTCTCGTAATCAACGGTGAAAAAACCGTCCTCCATCTTATTCCATCAGGCATTCTTCGCGAAAACGTCACTAGCATCATCGGTAACGGCGTTGTGCTGTCTCCAGCTGCGCTGATGAAAGAGATGAAAGGTCTGGAAGACCGTGGTATCCCTGTTCGTGAGCGTCTGCTGCTCTCCGAAGCCTGCCCGCTGATCCTGGACTATCATGTGGCGCTGGACGTGGCGCGTGAAAAAGCGCGTGGCGCGAAAGCGATCGGCACTACCGGTCGTGGCATCGGCCCGGCATACGAAGATAAAGTGGCTCGTCGCGGTCTGCGTGTGGGCGACCTCTTCGACAAAGCGACCTTCGCTGAAAAACTGAAAGAAGTGATGGAATATCACAACTTCCAGCTGGTGAATTTCTATAAAGCTGAAGCCGTTGACTACCAGAAAGTGCTGGATGACGTCATGGCGATTGCTGACATTCTGACCGGCATGGTTGTTGATGTGTCCGATCTGCTGGACCAGGCGCGCAAGCGTGGCGATTTCGTCATGTTTGAAGGTGCGCAGGGTACCCTGCTGGACATCGACCACGGTACCTATCCGTATGTAACGTCCTCTAACACCACCGCGGGTGGCGTGGCAACCGGCTCCGGCCTGGGCCCACGTTATGTGGATTACGTTCTGGGCATCATCAAAGCGTACTCCACTCGCGTGGGTGCAGGTCCATTCCCGACCGAGCTGTTTGATGAAACCGGAGAGTTCCTCTGCAAGCAGGGTAACGAGTTTGGCGCAACCACCGGTCGTCGTCGTCGTACCGGCTGGCTGGACGCCGTTGCCGTGCGTCGTGCTGTGCAGATCAACTCCCTGTCTGGCTTCTGCCTGACCAAGCTGGACGTACTGGACGGCCTGAAAGAAGTGAAAATCTGCGTGGGCTACCGTCTGCCAGATGGTCGCGAAGTGACTACCACTCCGCTGGCCGCTGACGACTGGGAAGGCATTGAGCCAATCTACGAAACCATGCCGGGCTGGTCTGAGACCACCTTCGGTGTGAAAGAACGTAGTGGCCTGCCAAAAGCTGCGCTGGACTACATTAAGCGTATTGAAGAACTGACCGAAGTGCCGATCGATATTATTTCTACCGGCCCGGATCGTACTGAAACGATGATCCTGCGCGACCCGTTCGACGCATAATCTTCGTGACTGCTGGCCTGCGGGGAAACCCGTAGGCCGGATAAGCGCAGCGCCATCCGGCGACCGCTCCTGGATCTCCGCTTTTTCGCCCCGTCTGTCAAATAAATTAGCCGCTAACTATCTGGCTGGTTTATCATCATTAATGAATATCTCTGCGGTTTGACCGCGTTTTCCCTTTTTCCTGAGGTTGATGTGCAGTTAACAAGTTTCACCGATTACGGCTTACGCGCGCTGATTTACATGGCGTCGTTACCCGATGGGAAGATGACCAGCATCTCTGAAGTCACAGAGGTGTACGGTGTGTCCCGTAATCATATGGTCAAAATAATCAATCAACTTAGTCGTGCCGGATACGTTGCTGCCGTCCGCGGGAAGAATGGAGGGATCCGTCTCGGTAAACCGGCACAGAGTATCCGTATCGGCGATGTGGTACGTGAACTGGAGCCGCTATCTCTGGTGAACTGTAGCAGTGCGTTTTGCCACATTACGCCCGCTTGCCGCCTGAAACAGGCGCTTTCAAAGGCCGTGCAAAGTTTTCTCAAGGAACTGGATAACTACACGCTGGCCGATTTGGTTGAAGAGAATCAACCGCTTTATAAATTATTGCTGGTGGAATGAAGAAAATTTCCACCGGAGCTGACAACGGAGGAACCGACATGTCACAAGATCCTTTCCAGGAACGCGAAGCCGAAAAATACGCGAATCCTATCCCCAGCCGCGAGTTCATCATTGAACACTTAACAAAACGCGAAAAACCCGCCAATCGTGAAGAACTTGCCGTTGAATTAAACATTGAGGGTGAAGAGCAAATTGAAGCCCTTCGCCGCCGCCTGCGCGCCATGGAGCGCGACGGCCAGCTGGTCTTTACTCGTCGCCAGTGCTACGCGCTGCCAGAACGCCTCGATCTGCTGAAAGGCACCGTTATTGGTCATCGCGATGGCTTCGGCTTCCTGCGCGTGGAAGGCCGTAAAGACGACCTGTACCTCTCATCCGAACAGATGAAGATGTGTATTCACGGCGACCAGATCCTGGCGCAGCCGCTGGGTGCAGATCGTAAAGGCCGCCGCGAAGCGCGCGTGGTCCGCGTGCTGGTGCCGAAAACCAGCCAGATTGTAGGCCGTTACTTTACCGATGCGGGCGTAGGCTTTGTGGTGCCGGACGATAGCCGTCTGAGCTTCGACATTCTCATCCCGCCTGAAGAGGTGATGGGCGCACGCATGGGCTTTGTGGTAGTGGTTGAACTTACCCAGCGCCCGACCCGCCGTACCAAAGCGGTAGGTAAAATCGTCGAAGTGCTGGGCGATAACATGGGCACCGGCATGGCCGTTGATATGGCGCTGCGCACCCATGAAATTCCTTACGTCTGGCCGAAAGCGGTTGAAGACCAGATCGAAAACCTGCGTGAAGAAGTGCCGGAAGAGTCCAAAGCAGGCCGCGTGGATCTGCGCGATCTGCCGCTGGTCACCATTGATGGTGAAGACGCCCGCGACTTCGATGATGCCGTGTACTGTGAGAAAAAACGCGGTGGTGGCTGGCGTCTGTGGGTGGCTATCGCGGATGTGAGTTATTACGTACGTCCACACACGCCGCTGGATAACGAAGCGCGCAGCCGCGGTACGTCGGTCTACTTCCCGTCGCAGGTTGTACCGATGCTGCCAGAAGTGCTCTCGAACGGCCTGTGTTCCCTCAACCCGCAGGTGGACCGCCTGTGTATGGTCTGCGAAATGACCATCTCCAGCAAGGGACGTCTGACGGGCTATAAGTTCTACGAAGCGGTGATGAGTTCTCATGCGCGCCTGACCTATACCAAGGTCTGGCATATGTTGCAGGGCGATCAGGATCTTCGCGAACAGTACGCGCCGCTGGTCAAACACATCGAAGAGCTGCACAACCTCTACAAAACGCTGGATCAGGCGCGCGAAGAGCGCGGTGGGATCTCGTTTGAGAGTGAAGAAGCGAAATTCATCTTTAACGCTGAGCGTCGTATCGAGCGAATCGAGCAGACTCAGCGTAACGATGCGCACAAGCTGATTGAAGAGTGTATGATCCTGGCGAACATCTCGGCGGCACGTTTCGTTGAGAAAGCCAAAGAGCCTGCGCTGTTCCGTATTCACGATAAGCCAACCACGGAAGCCGTAACCTCGTTCCGTTCCGTGCTGGCCGAACTCGGCCTGGAACTGCCTGGCGGCAATAAGCCTGAGCCACGCGATTATGCCGAGCTGCTGGAATCCATCAGCGATCGTCCTGACGCGGAAATGCTGCAAACCATGCTGCTGCGTTCCATGAAGCAGGCGATTTACGATCCGGAAAGCCGGGGCCACTTTGGTCTGGCGTTACAGTCGTATGCGCACTTTACCTCGCCGATTCGCCGTTATCCGGATCTGTCCCTGCACCGTGCGATCAAGTATCTGCTGGCGCACGAGCAAGGTCACAAAGGCAATACGACCGAAACCGGTGGGTATCACTACTCCATGGAAGAGATGCTGCAACTGGGCCAGCACTGTTCCATGACCGAGCGTCGTGCGGATGAAGCAACGCGCGACGTGGCGGACTGGCTGAAGTGTGACTTTATGCTGGATCAGGTGGGTAACGTCTTTAAAGGTGTGATTGCCAGCGTCACCGGCTTTGGCTTCTTCGTACGTCTGGATGAGCTGTTTATCGACGGTCTGGTGCACGTTTCCAGCCTTGATAACGATTACTACCGCTTCGACCAGGTCGGACAACGTCTGATCGGTGAATCCGGCGGTCAGACCTACCGTCTGGGCGATCGGGTGGAAGTGAAGGTAGAAGCCGTGAATATGGACGACCGTAAAATCGACTTCAGCCTCATCTCCAGCGAACGGGCTCCGCGTAACGTCGGGAAAACCGAGCGTGAGAAAGCGAAAAAAGGCGGCAACGGTAAAGCGGGCGGCAAGCGACGTCAGGCAGGTAAAAGAGTAAACTTTGAGCCAGACAGCGCCTTCCGTGGCGAGAAGCAGCAGAAACCCAAGGCGGCGAAAAAAGACGCTCGTAAAGCGAAAAAACCGTCGACCAAGACCCAAAAAATAGCGGCCGCAACCAAAGCGAAGCGCGCGGCGAAGAAACTGCAGGCGGAGTAATTTCCCCTCACCCTGACCCTCTCCCCAACGGGGAGAGGGACAATATTTATTACGAGAACCATCAATGAGTGAAATGATTTACGGCATCCACGCGGTGCAGGCCCTGCTGGAGCGCGCGCCGGAGCGTTTTCAGGAAGTTTTTATTCTGAAAGGGCGTGAAGACAAACGTCTGATGCCGCTGATCCACGCGCTGGAAGCGCAGGGCGTCGTGATCCAGCTGGCGAACCGTCAGTATCTGGATGAGAAAAGCGAAGGTGCTGTACACCAGGGCATTATCGCGCGCGTGAAGCCGGGCCGTCAGTATCAAGAGAACGATCTGCCGGATCTGATCGCTGAGCTGGATAACCCGTTCTTCCTGATCCTCGATGGCGTAACCGACCCGCACAACCTGGGCGCGTGCCTGCGTAGCGCCGATGCAGCAGGCGTGCATGCGGTAATTGTGCCAAGAGATCGTTCCGCGCAGCTTAACGCTACCGCTAAAAAAGTGGCCTGCGGCGCGGCGGAAAACGTTCCGCTGATCCGCGTGACTAACCTGGCGCGCACCATGCGTCTGTTGCAGGAAGAGAATATCTGGATCGTCGGCACGGCCGGTGAAGCGGATCACACTCTGTATCAGAGCAAAATGACCGGCCGTATGGCGCTGGTGATGGGGGCAGAAGGTGAAGGCATGCGTCGCCTGACCCGCGAGCACTGCGATGAGCTGATCAGCATTCCGATGGCGGGCAGCGTGTCGTCCCTGAATGTTTCTGTTGCGACGGGTATCTGCCTGTTTGAAGCGGTGCGTCAGCGCGGGTAGCCTGTTGTGCCGGGTGGCGGCTTCGCCTTACCCGGCCTACAAAAGCATGGTACCGTAGGCCCGGTAAGCGCAGCGCCACCGGGCAACAATCTCACTCCTCTAACGACCGCAAATGGTCATCCTTTCTCAGCGTCATCAGCGCGAAAATACTCACCACCGCCGTTGCCATCACGTAGTACGCCGGAATATCCAGATTGCCCGTCTCTTTAATCAGCCCGGTAATGATCAGCCCCGCACAGCCCGAGAAGATCGCATTCGACAGAGAATAGGCCAGCCCAAGCCCGGTATAACGCACGCGCGTCGGGAACATCTCAGACAGCATAGCCGGCCCCGGCCCTGCCAGCATCCCAACCAGACCTCCAGCAATCAGCACCACAATCGCTTTGACAGCCAGCGTGCTGGACTCCGCCTGCAAAATTTTCAGCAGCGGCAGGGCGAGGATCAGCAGGAGCACGGTGGCGATAATCATCACCGTCCGCCGCCCGATCCTGTCGCTCAGCATGCCCGACGGAATGATCGTGAACGCAAACCCAATGTTAGAAATCACCGCAATCAGCAGCGCCTGGTTAAAACCGGTGTGCAGCGCAGATTGCAGATAGGTCGGCATAATCACCAGATAGGTATAACCCGCCGCAGACCAGACCATCACGCGACCAATGCCCATCAGAATGGTTTTGAACGTGGCGGCGGTGCTGGCCTGAGTAACAACCGGTTTTTCCCGTTGCTGCACAAAGCTCGGTGTCTCTTCCATGCTTACCCGCAACCATAGCGCGACCGCACCCATCGGCAACGCCAGGAAGAACGGAATGCGCCAGCCCCAGTCGTGCAAGGCTTCAGGGGAGAGAAGGGTAGAGAGCAACGCGACAATGCCTGCGCCTGCTAACAGCCCGAGCGCCACGGTGAAGGACTGCCATGCCCCGTAAAGACCGCGCTTGCCGCGCGGGGCAAACTCCGTCATCAACGAGACCGCGCCGCCATACTCACCGCCCGCGAACAGTCCTTGCAGAATACGCAGGAGCGTAACGATCAGCGGCGCGGCAATCCCGATACTGGCGTAGACCGGCACAATACCGATGGCAGCGGTGGCGAGCGTCATCAATACCAGCACTATAATCAGCGTCGGTTTGCGGCCAATCCTGTCGCCAATGCGGCCAAAGACCACCGCACCCAGCGGACGGAAGAAGAAAGCGATGGCGAACGAGGCCCAGGTGAGGATCAGGCTGGTGAGCTCCGCTTCCCCCTCAAGCTGGAAGAAGTTTCTGGCAATCACCGTTGCCAGAAAACCATAGACCGCAAATTCATACCACTCGATGAAATTACCGATGGAGCCTGCAATTAATGCACGCTTGTGCGCAGCCTGTTGCATAACGATCCTCACAAAAACGGGGTAAGAATAAATTATTCAGCATTAGTGAAGTAAGGAAATAGTTTATTCTTATGTTCTGTGAGCTATTTCACGAATGATATCAACACGATCGTCATCGTGTGACCCCCCTCCCATGCAGCGTGCATGCCCTCTGTCCATACTTATCTTTATTGCCAATGAAAGGAGGGAGACAGCATGCACTGGCAGACACATACCGTTTTTAATCAACCTGCACCGCTATCGAACAGCAACCTTTTTCTCTCTGATTGCGCCCTGCGCGATGCGGTAGCGCGCGAAGGGGCTGAGTGGGATGTGGATCTTCTTGCCAGCATCGGCCAGCAGTTGGGTACGGCAGAGTCGCTGGAGCTGGGCAGACTGGCGAACGTTAATCCGCCGGAGCTGCTGCGTTATGACGCCACGGGAGCGAGGCTGGATGACGTCCGCTTTCATCCGGCATGGCATCTTCTGATGCAGGGGCTTTGCGCCAACCGGGTGCACAACCTGGCGTGGGAGGAGGAGGCGCGGAAAGGATCGTTCGTCGCCAGGGCCGCGCGTTTCGTACTTCATGCTCAGGTGGAGGCGGGAACGCTTTGCCCGGTGACCATGACCTTTGCAGCCACGCCGCTGTTGCAACGGTCGCTGCCCAAACCGTTTCATGAGTGGTTAACGCCGCTGATGAGCGATCGCTACGACCCCCATCTTGCGCCGGGGGCGCAAAAGCGCGGCCTGCTGATCGGCATGGGGATGACGGAAAAGCAGGGCGGTTCGGACGTACTCAGTAATACTACCAAAGCAGAGAAATGCAGCGATGGCAGTTACCGGCTGGTGGGGCACAAATGGTTTTTCTCCGTGCCGCAGAGCGATGCGCATCTGGTGCTGGCGCAGGCGAAGGGCGGGTTGTCCTGCTTTTTTGTCCCGCGTTTCTTACCCGACGGGCAACGTAATGCCGTGCGCCTTGAGCGTCTGAAGGACAAGCTCGGCAACCGCTCAAATGCCAGCAGTGAGGCTGAATTTCTTGATGCTTCCGGCTGGCTGCTGGGCGAAGAGGGGGAAGGCGTCCGGCAAATTCTGAAGATGGGCGGGCTGACGCGCTTTGACTGCGCGCTGGGCAGTCACGGACTGATGCGCCGTGCGCTCTCTGTGGCGCTTTATCATGCCCATCAGCGGCAGACCTTCGGCAAAAATCTGATCGACCAGCCGTTAATGCGCGACGTGCTAAGCCGTATGGCGCTGGTGCTGGAGGGACACACGGCACTGCTGTTCCGACTCGCCCGGGCGTGGGACAACCGCAACGACCCGCAGGAAGCCGCATGGGCGCGGCTTTTCACTCCGGCGGCAAAATACAGCGTCTGCAAAGCGGGTATACCGTTTGTGGCAGAGGCAATGGAGGTGCTGGGCGGTGCAGGCTATTGCGAAGAGAGTGAGCTTCCGCGGTTGTACCGTGAAATGCCCGTCAACAGCATCTGGGAAGGCTCTGGCAATATTATGTGCCTGGATGTACTGCGCGTGCTGGCGAAGCAGCCGGGCATTCTCGACCTGCTCGCCGATGATTTCGCGCAGGTCAAAGGTCAGGACAGGCACTTCGATCGCAGCTGGCGTCAGCTACAGCAGAAGCTGCGGAAACCGCAGGAAGCGCAGGGCAGGGAGATCGCGCAGCAGCTCTTTTTACTCGGGGCCGGAAGTCAAATGCTGCGGCACGCATCGCCGCCCGTGGCGCAGGCGTGGTGCCGCATGATGCTGGATACCCGGGGCGGCACGCTGATGAGCGAGCAGGTGCAAAACGACCTGCTGCTGCGCGCCACGGGCCGGGTTGGTTAAGCCTTCAGCTGGAACAGACTCACCAGCCGGGTGAGATGTGAACCCTTCTCGCGCAGCGTCTGTGCCGTCTGCTCGCTGCGTGAGATGCGATCGGCATTGATGTGCGATGCCTCACCGATGTGCGTCATCGCCAGATTCACCTGGCCAATTCCCGCCGACTGCTCGCGGGAGGCGTGGTTGATCTCAGTGACAAGCTGGCTGATGTTATCGATATGAACAATGATGGCATCCATCGCCAGACGCGTCTGCTCAGACAGCGCATGGCCTTCGCTCACCTTGTTCAGCGTATCCCCAATCAGCTGTTCAATCTCTTTTACCGCGTTGGCGCTGCGTGCGGCCAGGGCGCGTACCTCTTGCGCCACCACTGCGAAACCTTTCCCGTGCTCGCCCGCCCGAGCCGCCTCAACCGCCGCATTGAGCGCCAGGATATTGGTCTGGAAAGCGATGGACTCAATCACGCGGGTGATGTCTTCAATGCGTTTCGATGCATCGCGAATATCATCCATGGTGGAGACTGCGTGGGTCACCGTCTCTCCACCCTGATGCACCGCGCGCGAGGTTTCACCCACCAGCTGCTGCGTTTGCTCCATGTTGGCGGCATTTTGCTGCACGGTAGCGGCTAATTGCTCCATGCTGGCGGAGGTCTCCTCAACGCTGCTGGCCTGCTTGTTGATCTGTTCAGATATCTCGCCGGTGTCTGAAGCCAGCGCGTTAGTCCCCAGATGGATCTCGCTTGCGGCCTCGCGGACCTGCAACACAATTTTTTGCAGGCCTCCCCCGATCCCGTTGATGGCGTCAATCAGCTGGCCGACTTCATCCTGGCGGGTAACCGGCAGGCTGGCGCGCAGATCGCCTGCGGCATACTGCCGGGCAAGCGCGATCACCTCGCGCAGTGGGCGGGTTAGCATCCGGCGAATGAGGATAACGAACAGGCCCGCGAAGAGTGCGGATAGCACCACGCCCGCCATCAGGAAGCGATCGCGCAGTGTGGTGACGCTTGAAAGCAGTACGGCTTTATCCACTTCACCCACGATGGTCCAGTTCCAGCCCGGTAGCGGCGTGTAGGCAACTTTGAGCGTACGGCCATCCGCGCTCACGCGTTCCAGCGTGCCGGCTTTATCACTTAGAAGCTGCTGCTGTGTCGCCGTGTCCCAGTTAGGCAGTTTGCCCTCTTCGCTGGCATGGAACAGATACTGTCCGCGCGTTTTGCCGCTGCTGCGATCCAGTACAAAGAAGTGGCCGCTCTCGCCCAGACGACGGTTAAGGATTTTCTCGCGCATGACGTTCCACGAATGGGTGATGTCCACGCCGACAAAGATAATCCCGATAACCTGGCCTTCCGCATTCTTAACAGGCTGGTACTGCGTGATATAGCGCTTGCCGAACAGCAGCGCGAGGCCACGATAGACCTCCCCTTTAGTGACGGCGGCAAATGCCGGGCTGGTGGTATCAAGAACGGTTCCGATGGCGCGGTCGCCATTCTCTTTGCGCAGCGACGTCGCCACGCGGACAAAATCGTTACCGCTGCGGACAAACAGCGTCGAGATGGCTCCCGTTCGGCTCAGGAAGTCATCAGAAAGCGTATTGTTTTCATGCAGCTCCGTTTCGCCGCCTTTCAGCAAAGGAACGGTAAGCCCATTTATGGTCCGGCTCTGGCTGCTGTCGCTGTTTAATGGCTGTGGCAAAAAGGTGGTGAACAGACGGGTATAGCTTTCAACCTCTTCGCTCAGGCTGGTGTTGAACATCTCTACCATATCCACCATGCCGGTGGACTGGTTATGCAGGTCTTCAACCGCAAGATCTTCAAGCTGCTGGCTGGCGTTGTGGCTCAACAGGAAAGTGAACAGCAAAAAAAGCGTAGCGACACTTACACCTGTTAGCAGCGATAGCTTCGTGCCCAGTCCTGCCCGGCGGAAAAAGGTGATCATAAATTGCTCATTATTGAAAAGTGATGGCTGTTCAACGGCAGAGCGGAGAGAACGTTTATCTGTTTAATGTAACTGAATGTTACGCGTTTGTTTTTATTGAGTTTCGGGAGAGATAAAAAATTTGCAAAAGTGAAAAGCCACTAAAATTAAGTGGCTTTTATCGGAGGGGATTATGCATAAAGAATAGCCTGCACGCGCCAGTGATTAACATGGTGATCTTCCTGCATCTGGACGATGCGATACCAGGATGCGCCCTGTTCATCGGCCTTCAGGGCGACGACACGTTCAACGTCTTGCGGACTCCCCGTGATATTATTGACGGAGATCTGACCAATCTCATTCAGGCCCGTGACGCAATCCGCGCTGGCAAATTCAGCCGACTGCGCCGTGGTGCTCAGCAGGCCCGCTGAAAGCAATAGCGTCGTTAAAGCAAGGGTTCGTTTCATCGTCAGCTCCTTTTCACGTGTCTCCGGTATCCGCCGGGCAATCCTTCGCGAATAAACTCATTTCCATTGTTGCTGGCATGGAGTTTATTGTGGACAGGAAAATGTCTACGGACGCAAAGCAGTGTAAAGGTCGTTCAAATGATGATGCTCACTTACGGTACAAAATGCCTTGTGCATACCACTGTCCCGTAATAATGGTTTCATCAATCATCGTGATGACGTAATAATCTGCTTTTGCGGCAACGGCCTGTGCTTCAATTGCGTCTTCTGCATCATCCGGTGAACCGCGAACCATCGCGGATACGGTTCCCAGGCGTTGTAATCCTTCCGTCTGATTACGACGAATTTCCTGAGGATGATCGGTAACCGGCGGTGCCGGTTCTGGCGTACCCTGCAATACGGAACATCCGCTGAGCAGTGAGACCAGCAATAAAGCGGTAAGCCTGCGCATAAACCTGTCTCTTTTCCTGATAGCCATAGTGTAGTGGTCTGCGAATTTAGTTTTGGGGGAATGTTCCCGAAGTGTTATCTGGGACGTAGATTTCGAATGAAAATATCGTGAAACCGTAATCCAGCTCTCAACATTATGAATCATTCATCAGCACAGGATCGACAATGATTGAAATTGAAACTCGCCTGCTTAGTGAGCATGAAATCATCCATGCTTTTCCGGCTGGTAAAGGTGAACAGCCGCTGCCGACGGTAGTTTTCTATCATGGCTTTCTCTCCTCAAAGCTGGTCTACAGCTATTTTGCCGTCGCGCTGGCGCAGGCCGGTTTCCGGGTGGTCATGCCTGATGCGCCGAATCATGGGGCACGCTTTACGGGCGATGAACAGGCGCGGCTGGGGCTGTTCTGGCAAACGCTGCACGGCAATCTGACCGAGTTCGCCGGGCTGCGTGACGCGCTTTTACAGGCCGGGCTGGTGGAGGGGAAACGGCTGGCGGTCGCAGGCGCATCAATGGGCGGAATGACGGCGCTGGGGATCATGGCCAGGCATCCGGAGGTGACGTCCGTGGCTTGCCTGATGGGATCGGGCTACTTTATGTCACTGGCAAAGACGCTGTTCCCGCCGCAGGCACCTCAGGAGATTGAAGCCCTGTTGTCTGAATGGGACGTCAGCCATGCGCTTTCGCAGCTGGCCGAGCGTCCCCTGCTGCTGTGGCATGGGGATGCCGACGATGTCGTACCGCCCGGTGAAACGTTCCGTCTGCAACAGGCGCTACAGCGTGAAGGGCTGGACAGCAATCTGACCTGCCTGTGGGGTGCCGGTGTCCGGCACCGTATTACTCCGGCTGCGCTGGAAGCCACCGTGGAGTTTTTCCGTCAGCACCTTTAAACGCGCAGCACCGTGACACCCTGATCCTCGAGCTTGCTGAGGATCTCGGGGTTGGCGTTTTTGCCGGTGATCACCATGCTGATTTGCTCGGCGCGGCTGAAAAGCATGCCGGCGCGTTCACCGACCTTGCTGCTGTCGACCAGCACCACCAGTTTACCCACCACGTTGAGCATGTTCTGCTCTGCCATTGCGGTGAGCATATCGGTTTTATACAGGCCATCCGCCGTCAGGCCTTTGCCGCTGGTAAACATCCAGTGCCCGGCGTAGAGGCTGTTTTCACTGTCCTGCGGGCTCAGGGTTATGGACTGGCTCTTGTTATACTGGCCGCCCATGATCACCACGCTTTCATGTTCCTGGTCAATGAGATAGTTGGCCAGCGGCAGATAGTTGGTAATGATTTGCACCGGCTTGCCGCACATCTCGCGGCCCAGCAAAAACGCCGTAGAGCCGCAGTTGATAACGACGCTCTCACCGGGATTCACCAGCTGCGACGCGGCTCTGGCGATCCGTACTTTTTCATCGTGATTCTGCGCCTGATGAATGTTCATCGGCGTCCAGCGGGGGCGCTGCTGGCTAATGGCTTCCGCACCGTTGCGAACTTTTTTCAGCTTGCCGCTTTCATCCAGCTTGTTAATGTCTCGCCGCGCGGTGGCAGGGGAAATCCCTAAACGTTCGATCACTTTCTCGACGGTGATAAACCCTGTTTGCGCCAGGAGTTCCAGTAAAATTTGATGCCGTTGCGCTTCCGTCATGAGCTATTCCGAAAAGAATTGATTTGAAAAGATGATATTTGAAATAGCATGAAATTACTAAATTAAATATGACATCGCCAGACACAGTGTCTGGCGATTGGGCTGCACAATCAGAGGAAGGACTTGAACGGCAGGTCTGGCTCAATGGTGAAGCAATCATCAAAACCACGCGGGTAGTGGTACTCGAGATTGTCTTTATCCAGCGGCCAGGTGAACTTGCCGCCAACCTGCCAGATGAACGGCTTGAAACCATACTTGAGTCGGTCTTTTTTCATCTCCCACAGGACGCGGATCTCTTGCGGATCGGCCTGGAAGTTTGACCAGATATCGTGGTGGAAGGGGATCACCACTTTGGTGTTCAGCGCTTCGGCCATGCGCAGCATGTCCGCGCTGGTCATTTTGTCGGTAATCCCTCGCGGGTTTTCACCGTAAGAGCCAAGCGCCACGTCAATCTGGTGCTCGTTACCGTGCTTCGCGTAGTAGTTGGAGTAGTGAGAGTCACCGCTGTGATACAGGGAACCGCCAGGCGTTTTGAACAGGTAGTTCACTGCGCGCTCGTCCATCCCGTCAGGCAGTACGCCTGCGGCTTTCTGGTCGGCAGGCAGGGTGATCAGCGCGGTGCGATCAAAGGCATCCAGCGCGTGAATTTCAACGTCTTTGATTTTCACCACGTCGCCCGGCTTCATCACAATGCAGCGCTCTTTTGGCACGCCCCAGCCAATCCACAAATCCACGCAGGTCTGCGGCCCGATAAAGGGTACGTCGTCCGCGCAGTTTTGCATTACCGCTGCCGCCACGTTCACGTCGATATGATCGTTGTGATCGTGGGTAGAGAGAACGGCGTCGATCTGGCGAATGGCGAAAGGATCAAGCACAAAAGGCGTGGTGCGCAGGTTCGGCTGGAGCTTTTCAACGCCGGCCATACGCTGCATCTGGTGGCCTTTTTTCATCAGTGGATTGCCGTGGCTCTGTTTGCCGATGCCGCACCAGAAATCGACACAAATGTTGGCGCCGCCTTCTGATTTCAGCCAGATCCCGGTGCATCCCAGCCACCACATCGCAAATGTGCCAGGAGCAACCTGTTCCTGCTCGATCTCTTCGTTCAGCCAGCTACCCCACTCCGGAAAGGTACTCAAAATCCATGATTCACGGGTGATGGTTTTCACTTTACTCATCGTTTGACTCCTGGTTTTAATCAAAAGTAATCATACTGTGACTTGTTGTGATTAATGCTGGCACTGTTTGAATCGATTTGCAATGGCTGATTTGCGGAAAATTCCCCTCGCCACATCACAGAAAATACACCTCGGCGTTGTTAAGATAACCGCTACATATAATTAATATATTGAAAATTAAGAATTTATTTATCTTTCTGGATCGGTAGTGAAAATCATTACTAACTCCATGGAAATAAATTGCGTGATCCGTCACAAATAATCAAATGCAATCTTGTGGTGATTATTTGTGATTAATAGAGTGATGACACCAACCACACAGGGATTGCCCCTCGTGTTCTCATTTTCTGGAGAGAGTTATGGAGATCCTCTACAACGTCTTTACCGTTTTCTTTAATCAGGTAATGACCAACGCCCCGCTGTTGCTGGGTATCGTGACGTGCCTGGGGTACATCCTGCTGCGCAAAAGCGTCAGCGTGATTATCAAAGGCACCATCAAAACCATCATTGGTTTTATGCTGTTGCAGGCGGGGTCTGGCATTCTGACCAGCACGTTTAAGCCGGTCGTTGCCAAAATGTCTGAGGTATATGGCATTAACGGCGCCATCTCTGACACTTACGCGTCCATGATGGCCACCATCGATCGCATGGGGGATGCGTACAGCTGGGTTGGGTATGCGGTACTGCTCGCGCTGGCGCTGAACATCATTTACGTGCTCCTGCGCCGCATCACCGGTATTCGCACCATCATGCTCACCGGGCACATCATGTTCCAGCAGGCGGGGCTGATTGCCGTTTCTCTCTATATCTTCGGCTACCCAATGTGGACCACGGTCATCTGCACGGCAGTGCTGGTCTCGCTTTACTGGGGCATCACCTCCAACATGATGTATAAGCCAACGCAGGACGTTACTGACGGCTGCGGCTTCTCCATCGGTCACCAACAGCAGTTCGCCTCCTGGATTGCGTACAAAGTTGCACCGTACCTGGGTAAAAAAGAGGAGAGTGTTGAAGACCTCAAATTGCCTGGCTGGTTGAATATCTTCCACGACAACATCGTCTCCACGGCGATTGTGATGACCCTTTTCTTCGGTGCCATCCTGCTCTCCTTTGGCATTGACGTGGTGCAGGCGATGGCGGGTAAAACCCACTGGACGGTCTATATCCTGCAAACCGGTTTCTCCTTTGCCGTGGCCATTTTCATCATCACTCAGGGCGTGCGTATGTTCGTCGCCGAGCTGTCGGAAGCGTTCAACGGTATCTCTCAGCGCCTGATCCCTGGCGCGGTGCTGGCGATTGACTGTGCGGCTATCTATAGCTTTGCGCCAAACGCCGTCGTCTGGGGCTTTATGTGGGGCACCATCGGCCAGCTGATTGCGGTCGGCATCCTGGTGGGCTGTGGCTCCTCAATCCTGATTATTCCTGGCTTTATCCCGATGTTCTTCTCCAACGCCACTATCGGCGTGTTTGCTAACCACTTCGGCGGATGGCGCGCCGCGCTCAAGATCTGCCTGGTGATGGGCATGGTTGAAATCTTTGGGTGCGTGTGGGCGGTCAAGCTCACCGGCATGAGCGCCTGGATGGGCATGGCGGACTGGTCAATTCTGGCGCCGCCGATGATGCAGGGCTTTGCGTCCGTCGGGCTGGTCTTTATGGCCGTCATCATCCTGATTGCACTGACTTATATGTTCTTCGCTGGCCGTTCGCTGCGAGCTGAAGAAGATGCGGAAAAACAAACAGCAGAAGTTTCTGCTCACTAAGGAGTTTCGATTATGACCGTACGTATCCTGGCTGTGTGTGGCAATGGGCAAGGAAGCTCCATGATCATGAAAATGAAAGTGGACCAGTTTTTAACCCAGTCAAACATTGACCACACGGTGAACAGCTGCGCAGTGGGTGAATACAAAAGTGAACTGAACGGCGCGGACATCATCATCGCTTCAACGCACATTGCCGGCGAGATTAGCGTGTCGGGCAACAAATACGTGGTAGGCGTGCGCAACATGCTATCGCCTGCGGATTTTGGGCCAAAACTGCTGGAAGTGATCAAAGAGCACTTCCCACAAGACGTGAAGTAAGGATGCCACATGAAACTACGTGATTCGCTGGCTGAGAATAACTCCATCCTTTTACAGGCCGAAGCCAGTACCTGGCAGGAAGCGGTGAAGCTGAGCGTGGACCTGCTGGTTAAGGCGGACGTTGTCGAGCCGCGTTATTACCAGGCCATCCTGGATGGCGTGGCGCAGCACGGCCCCTATTTTGTGATTGCCCCGGGGCTGGCAATGCCGCATGGCCGCCCGGAAGAGGGTGTCAAGAAAACCGGATTTGCGCTGGTGACGCTGAAAACCCCGCTGGTGTTCAACCACGAAGATAACGACCCGGTCGACATTCTGATCACCATGGCAGCTGTCGATGCCAACACCCACCAGGAGGTGGGCATCATGCAGATCGTTAACCTGTTTGATGACGAAGCTAATTTTGACCGTTTACGTGCCTGCCGTACCGCGCAGGACGTGCTGGATTTAATTGATAACGCCACTGCGGCGGCCGTTTAAGAGGAATTGAAAATGTCATTACCAATGTTGCAGGTCGCGCTGGATAACCAGACGCTGTCTCACGCTTACGAAACCACCCGTCTGATTGCGGAAGAGGTGGACATCATCGAAGTCGGCACCATTCTGTGCGTGGGCGAAGGCGTTCGTGCGGTTCGTGACCTGAAGGCGCTCTATCCGCATAAAATCGTGCTGGCGGATGCCAAAATTGCCGATGCGGGCAAAATTCTCTCTCGCATGTGCTTTGAAGCCAACGCCGACTGGGTCACCGTGATCTGCTGTGCAGATATCAACACTGCGAAAGGCGCGCTGGACGTGGCGAAAGAGTTCAACGGCGACGTGCAGATTGAACTGACCGGCTTCTGGACCTGGGAGCAGGCACAGGAGTGGCGCGAAGCGGGTATCCAGCAGGTGGTTTATCACCGCAGCCGTGATGCGCAGGCCGCAGGTGTGGCGTGGGGCGAAGCCGATATCAACGCGATCAAACGCCTGGCCGATATGGGCTTCAAAGTGACCGTGACCGGTGGTCTGGCGCTGGAAGATCTGCCGCTGTTCAAGGGTATTCCAATCCACGTCTTTATTGCCGGTCGTAGCATTCGCGATGCGGAATCTCCGGTGGAAGCTGCGCGTCAGTTTAAACGCTCAATCGCTCAGCTTTGGGGTTAAGGAGCGGGTATGTTGTCAAAACAGGTCCCGCTTGGCATCTATGAAAAGGCACTCCCTGCGGGGGAGTGCTGGCTGGAGCGGTTACAGCTGGCGAAGCAGCTGGGTTTCGATTTTGTCGAAATGTCGGTGGATGAGACGGACGAGCGTCTTTCTCGCCTGGACTGGCGCCGCGACCAGCGTCTGGCGCTGGTGAGCGCCATTGCCGAAACCGGCGTGCGCGTGCCGTCCATGTGCCTGAGCGCTCACCGTCGTTTTCCGCTTGGCAGCGAAGATGATGCCGTACGCGCCGAAGGGCTGGAGATCATGCGTAAAGCCATTCGCTTTGCACAGGATGTTGGCATCCGCGTGATCCAACTGGCGGGTTACGATGTTTACTATCAGGAAGCCAACGATGAGACGCGCCGTCGTTTCCGTGACGGCCTGAAAGAGAGCGTTGAGATGGCAAGCCGTGCGCAGGTGACGCTGGCGATGGAGATCATGGATTATCCATTGATGAACTCCATTAGCAAGGCGCTGGGCTACGCGCACTATCTGAACAATCCGTGGTTCCAGCTTTATCCGGATATCGGCAACCTGTCGGCATGGGATAACGACGTACAGATGGAGTTGCAGGCGGGCATCGGGCATATCGTGGCGGTGCACGTAAAAGATACCCGTCCCGGCGTGTTTAAAAACGTACCGTTCGGTACCGGGGTGGTGGATTTCGAACGGTGCTTCCAGACGCTCAAACAGACAGGTTATTGCGGACCTTACCTGATTGAGATGTGGAGCGAAACCGCGGACGACCCGGCGGCAGAAGTGGCGAAAGCCCGGGACTGGGTGCGCGAGCGCATGGCGCGGGCAGGCTTACTGGAGGCGGAACATGCTTAAGCTGAAACAGCAGGTCTTTGAGGCCAATATGGATCTCCCGCGCTATGGACTGGTGACGTTTACCTGGGGCAACGTAAGCGCCATCGATCGCGATCGGGGGCTGGTGGTGATTAAGCCGAGCGGCGTGGCCTATGACGCCATGAAAGTGGACGATATGGTGGTGGTTGACCTGGAAGGACACGTTGTTGAAGGCAAATGGCGTCCTTCTTCAGATACGGCAACCCATCTGGCGCTGTACCAGCGTTACCCGTCCCTGGGTGGTGTTGTGCATACCCATTCCACGCACGCCACCGCCTGGGCACAGGCCGGGCTGGCGATCCCTGCTTTGGGTACGACGCACGCGGACTACTTCTTCGGCGATATTCCCTGCACGCGGGCGTTAACGCAGGCTGAGGTCGAAGGCGAGTACGAACTTAACACCGGCAGGGTCATTATCGAAACGCTGGGTGAGACGGAACCACTGCATACGCCGGGTATTGTGGTGTACCAGCATGGTCCATTCTCCTGGGGTAAAGATGCGCATGACGCCGTGCATAACGCGGTGGTGATGGAAGAGGTGGCTCGAATGGCGTGGATTGCGCGCGGCATTAACCCACAGCTTCAGGGCATTGATGATTATCTGATGAACAAGCATTTCATGCGTAAGCACGGCCCGAATGCTTATTACGGGCAGAAGTGAATAAGTGCTCTGGAATACCGAAACAGTTGTAACCGGTGGTATTCCGGAGCCATTCATAAAAAAAGCCCCCGGCAGGGGGCAATCATATATAGCTATGATTTTCGTTGGCTTTCCTGGTGCGGCGATAAAGCGTTACTGGTAAATATCTGCACTGGCGCGCATATTGCCGTTGCTGCCGGGCTCACATGTCAGTATGACGTGATAGTATTTTGCGCCCTGCGCATCGGTTTCTTCATTAAGCGCCTGATCTGCTTCACTTTCAGTGGCGAAGTTATGATTGATGTAAATAACGCCTAAGCTCTGCACATCATCCATGTTTCTGGCCTGTCGGCTGTCTATCTTGATGGCTGCCATCGCGTTTGCACTGAGCAAAAGCGCAGCCAAAATGGCGAATGCGATTCTTTTCATGATATGCGCTCCACGACTGCGTGCTGTGATATGGGGTAATGCTCTCCTTCTCTGTTTAAGGCTTCTGATTAAAGTGTAATCGCTACTCGGGTTGCGATGGGTGACCATTTCTGATGGTGTTGTTCAAAAAAACAGCGTTTCTGATAAGTGAGATTTTAAATCACCCACTTAGAACAGCTTTACCCTTTGTGCGAATTATTTGTGCAATCACCTTGTGTTTAGCGGGGCGCGCAAGTATTATGACGCGTCAATTTTTCAGCCGACCTTTAACACGTTCCTTGCCTCCCCGGGCCTCGGCTGACCCAGACAGGAGGCTGAATAATCCGTAAGGAGCAATTCGATGCGTCATTACGAAATCGTTTTTATGGTCCATCCTGACCAGAGCGAACAGGTTCCGGGTATGATCGAGCGTTACTCTGCTGCCATCACTGGTGCAGAAGGCACGATCCACCGTCTGGAAGACTGGGGCCGCCGTCAGCTGGCTTACCCAATCAACAAACTGCACAAAGCTCACTACGTTCTGATGAACGTTGAAGCGCCGCAGGAAGTGATTGATGAGCTGGAAACTACCTTCCGCTTCAACGATGCCGTTATCCGCAGCATGGTTATGCGTACCAAAAACGCAGTGACCGAAGCATCTCCGATGGTTAAAGCGAAAGACGAGCGCCGTGAGCGTCGCGATGATTTCGCAAACGAAACCGCAGATGATTCTGATGCTGGGGATTCTGAAGAGTAATTTCTGATGACCAACCGTCTGGTGTTGTCCGGCACCGTGTGCAGGACCCCCCTTCGAAAGGTCAGCCCATCAGGAATTCCGCATTGCCAGTTCGTGCTTGAGCATCGTTCTGTGCAAGAGGAAGCCGGGTTTCACCGGCAGGCGTGGTGCCAAATGCCCGTTATCATTAGCGGACACGAAAACCAGGCCATTACTCACAGTTTAACGGTCGGTAGTGCAGTAATCGTTCAGGGGTTCATCTCTTGCCACAAGGCAAAGAACGGCCTGAGCAAAATGGTTCTGCATGCCGAGCAGATTGATTTGATAGATACTGGAGACTAGCCAAATGGCACGTTATTTCCGTCGTCGCAAGTTCTGCCGTTTCACCGCGGAAGGCGTTCAAGAGATCGACTATAAAGATATCGCAACGCTGAAAAACTACATCACCGAAAGCGGTAAGATTGTCCCAAGCCGTATCACCGGTACTCGTGCAAAATATCAGCGTCAGCTGGCTCGCGCTATCAAACGCGCTCGCTACCTGTCTCTGCTGCCGTACACTGATCGTCATCAGTAATCGGGCACGGTCCATTAATACGACTTTAAGAGGATAAGGTAATGCAAGTTATTCTGCTTGATAAAGTAGCAAACCTGGGCAGCCTGGGTGATCAGGTAAACGTTAAAGCGGGTTACGCTCGTAACTTCCTGGTACCACAGGGTAAAGCTGTTCCAGCTACTAAGAAAAACGTAGAGTTTTTCGAAGCACGTCGTGCTGAACTGGAAGCCAAACTGGCTGACGTTCTGGCGGCTGCTAACGCTCGCGCTGAAGCAATCAACGCACTGGGCACCGTTACCATCGCGTCTAAAGCTGGCGATGAAGGTAAACTGTTCGGTTCCATCGGTACCCGCGATATCGCTGATGCAGTCACTGCAGCAGGCGTTAAAGTGGCTAAGAGCGAAGTTCGCATGCCGAACGGCGTTCTGCGTACCACTGGTGAGCACGAAGTTGACTTCCAGGTTCACAGCGAAGTGTTCGCTAAACTGGTTGTTAACGTAGTAGCTGAGTAATTTTTTACTCTGCTCACGTCGAAGCGCCGGCCTTGTGCCGGCGTTTTGCTTTTTAGCGTGACCCTACGTCATGTTTTGCGATTGTAAGGTCGCTATTCCTGATGCATTCTCTGATAATAAATTGAAACGCAATTTTATTTATGAGATTTGTCATGGATACCGCTCTGCCCACGCCCGTCTTTGCCCGTCGAAATGTGGCCTATGCCTGCGCCACGCTCTGCTGTCTGCTTTGGGGAAGCTCATACCCGGCCATTAAAAGCGGCTACGAACTCTTCCAGATCGCGACCGATGATATTCCGTCCAAAGTCGTCTTTGCCGGATACCGTTTTCTGTTTGCCGGTGCGTTGCTGCTGCTCTTTGCCCTGGCCCAGCGTAAACCGATTGCCAGGCTCACACCCACGCAGTTTGGTCAGCTCACGATCCTCGGGCTGACCCAGACCACCATCCAGTACACCTTCTTTTATATCGGCCTTGCTTACACCACCGGGGTGAACGGCTCGATCATGAATGCCACCGGGACCTTCTTCAGCGTGCTGCTGGCGCACTTTATCTACCACAACGACAAACTCAGCTATAACAAAACGCTGGGCTGTGTTCTGGGCTTTACCGGCGTGATGCTGGTGAACTTCCACGGCGGGTTAAGTGATTTCCAGTTTGTCTGGCAAGGTGACGGATTTGTGGTGCTGGCGGCCTTTATTCTCTCTGCGGCCACGCTTTACGGGAAACGCATTTCCCAGACCGTTGACCCGACGGTGATGACGGGATGGCAGCTGGCGATAGGCGGGGCGGCACTGGTTGTGGGAGGCTATGCCACGGGCGGGGCGCTGGAGGTGCACAGCATGAAGGCCGTCGCCGTACTGGGGTATCTGACGCTGCTCTCATCCGTGGCGTTCGCCCTGTGGAGCGCGCTGCTGAAAGTGAACCGCGTGAGTATGATTGCCCCGTTCAACTTTGTCATACCTGTAGCAGGAACGGTGCTCTCCGCCATATTCCTCGGCGAAGACATTCTGGACATCAAATACGCGATTGCGCTGGTGCTAGTCTGCTCGGGGATCTGGTGGGTGAATAAACGTCGTGCCTGAGAACAAAAGTGCCGGGGGGCGGCTTCGCCTTACCCGGCCTGGGCTATTAACGTGCTCTGATAAAACTGCCGTCCGGCTGGCGGGTAAACAGTACCTGCTGCCCGTTTCCGGTATCGATCGTTAACCCGGTCACCACCCCACTGGCATTCTGGCGGATCTGCACCATCTGACCATTTTGCAGGTTGCTGAGCGGCTTGCCAGCCCCCTCGACTTGCGCCATGGCATACACATCCGTTGCCGGCAGATTGTGGTCGCGGAACAGCTGAGCAAGGGTTTTCCCTGGCTCTACGCGATACGAACGCCACTGCTGCTCAATGCCGGTGGGCTGTTGCGCCTGTGGCTCTGAAGGGGCGGCGGCCTGCTCCTGATCTTCCTGAACAGGTTCAGGTTCAACCGGCGCAACCTGGCCCGGATCGTTAGACGGTGTGACCAGTTGCGTCTGCATCGGCTGTGAATCAGGCTGCGGCTGGCTTTGCGACTGGATATCCAGCTCAGCATTGCGGCTTACCGGACCGGTATCAACGTTGTCACTGCCGGAAGGAAGCAGGAAACCGATGACCATCAGCATCGCGCCGATGATAATGCCTCTGCGGTGCAAAGGCGGCAGCGGGTCCATGATGCGAAAGTTATCCGGCGCATGCCAGATTTTCGCCAGGGTAGGTTTCAGTTCAAATCGCCCGGGCATGGCTCTCCTCCTGCTCCGCGTCTTTTTATCCTGTCCTGAGAAGTGTAGTTTGCTAACTGCCTGATGGGTGTAACAAAGCCAGCTTTCGTGACATATATTAGGGAAAATCCTGACGGCTACTATTGTTTCCGTTTCGTCGCAGTTTGTCACCTTTACTTAAGACAAAGTTTTACCCATAAGGGCATGGCTGATATGCTGCCCGCTACTTTAAATGTGATGGAAGGAAAACCCATGACCACCCCGACTTTTGACACTATCGAAGCGCAGGCAAGCTACGGCATCGGCTTGCAGGTAGGACAGCAGCTGAGCGAATCCGGCCTGGAAGGTCTGTTACCGGAAGCGCTGGTGGCGGGTATCGCTGACGCGCTGGAAGGCAAGCAGCCCGCTGTGCCGGTTGACGTTGTGCACCGTGCGCTGCGTGAAATCCACGAACGTGCTGACACTGTACGTCGCGCGCGTTTCGAAGAGATGGCGGCAGAAGGCGTGAAATATCTGGAAGAGAACCGTGAGCGTGAAGGCGTGAACAGCACCGAGTCCGGCTTGCAGTTCCGCGTAATCAATCAGGGTGATGGCGCAATCCCGGCGCGTACCGACCACGTTCGCGTACACTACACCGGTAAGCTGATCGACGGCACCGTGTTCGACAGCTCCGTCGCGCGTGGCGAACCGGCTGAATTCCCGGTCAACGGCGTGATTGCAGGCTGGATCGAAGCCCTGACCCTGATGCCAGTAGGTTCAAAATGGGAACTGACTATCCCGCACAACCTGGCATACGGCGAGCGTGGCGCTGGCGCGTCCATTCCGCCATTCAGCACCCTGGTGTTTGAAGTCGAGCTGCTGGAAATCCTGTAATCTGTTTTTCTTATTTTCCTCTCTCCAGTCGGGGAGAGGAAAATAGCGATAAAACCTGGAGTTACGACGGAATCAACATTTTGTATTGCAAACGAAACTGTTACGTGTATTTTTGTGAGCTGTTTCGCGCTGTATGAGTGATATGACACTCACTTTCAACATATTATTAACATAATATTCAAATCATAGTATTCATCCCGCCGATTCTTACCTACTATCGATAAGCCCTTATAAAGGGAACGTCATTTTTTTTGGCGTATTTAAAGGCCAGAAGAGCCTTAACAACACAGACAGGCATAAACAGGAAAATATCACATGGTAGATCAGGTCAAAGTCGCCGCCGCAGAAGAGGCGACGTCTGAACAGTCGCTACGGCGAAATCTCACGAACCGTCACATTCAGCTCATTGCCATTGGCGGCGCCATCGGCACAGGGCTATTTATGGGCTCGGGCAAAACTATCAGTCTTGCAGGCCCGTCGATCATCTTCGTTTATATGATCATCGGTTTTATGCTCTTTTTCGTGATGCGTGCAATGGGTGAATTGCTGCTCTCGAACCTCGAATACAAATCCTTCAGCGACTTCGCTTCAGACCTGCTTGGCCCGTGGGCGGGCTATTTTACCGGCTGGACCTACTGGTTCTGCTGGGTGGTTACCGGCATGGCGGATGTTGTCGCTATTACGGCTTACGCCCAATTCTGGTTCCCCGGCCTGTCGGACTGGGTGGCCTCGCTGGCGGTGATTGTCCTGCTGCTGAGCCTCAACCTCGCGACCGTTAAAATGTTCGGTGAGATGGAGTTCTGGTTCGCGATGATCAAAATCGTCGCCATCATCGCGCTGATTGTCGTCGGGCTGGTAATGGTGCTGACGCACTTCCAGTCGCCAACTGGCGTTCAGGCCTCGTTTGCCCATCTGTGGAATGATGGCGGCTGGTTCCCGAAAGGCATCAGCGGCTTCTTCGCCGGTTTCCAGATTGCGGTGTTCGCGTTTGTCGGGATTGAGCTGGTGGGGACCACGGCGGCGGAAACTAAAGATCCGGAGAAATCCCTGCCGCGCGCGATCAACTCCATTCCGCTGCGTATCATCATGTTCTACGTGTTCGCGCTGATCATCATTATGTCCGTGACGCCATGGAGCTCAGTAGTGCCAACCAAGAGCCCGTTCGTCGAGCTGTTCGTTCTGGTGGGGCTGCCTGCTGCCGCGAGCCTGATTAACTTCGTGGTGCTGACCTCTGCGGCCTCTTCCGCGAACAGCGGCGTCTTCTCCACCAGCCGTATGCTGTTTGGTCTGGCGCAGGAGGGCGTTGCCCCGAGCGCGTTCGCCAAACTGTCTAAACGTGCGGTACCGGCGAAAGGGCTGACCTTCTCCTGCATCTGTCTGCTGGGCGGTGTGGTGATGCTCTACGTTAACCCGAGCGTAATCGGCGCGTTCACCATGATCACCACGGTGTCGGCGATCCTGTTTATGTTCGTCTGGACCATCATCCTCTGCTCATACCTGGTGTACCGCAAACAGCGTCCACATCTGCATGAGAAGTCGATCTACAAGATGCCACTGGGCAAGCTGATGTGCTGGGTGTGCATGGCGTTCTTCGTCTTCGTGCTGGTGCTACTGACGCTGGAAGAAGATACCCGTCAGGCGCTCATCGTCACGCCGCTGTGGTTTATCGCGCTGGGGCTGGGCTGGCTGTTTATCGGTAAGAAACGGATGGCAGGCATGCGTTAAGCATGTTGCCGGGTGGCGCTGACGCTTACCCGGCCTACGTTCGAGGACGTTGTAGGCCCGGTAAGCGCTAGCGCCACCGGGCTTTTTTATCTACCCGATAATGCACGCGGGAACAGAACGTTATTCTCAAGACTGATGTGTTCCATCAGATCGTCGATCATCTCGTTGATGCCGTTGTACATCGCTTTCCAGGTGGTGCACGCCTCTGGTGGCGGTGTGACATTGTGGGTGGTGTGTTTGATCACTTCCAGCAGTTCGCCGGCGTCATCATGTTCGCTTTCCATCACGCTGATTGGCCCCATTGCCTGGCTGCCCATGCCCTGTTTGATCATCGGGAAGAGGATCTGCTCCTCTTTCATCATGTGGCTGGATAGTTCTTCGTGCAGCATGGTCAGGTATTTCGCCAGGCCGCGCGGTACGGAAGGTTTATCGGCGTGAACGCGCTCAACTTTGGTGGCCTGTAAAATCAGCTCCGGCAGCTGTTCGCGGTGACGGTCGTGGTAACGCACAATGATATGGTCGATGATTTCAGCCAGCGGCGCGGTGCGCCAGTCTTTGTCGACAGGCTGTTCTGCCAGCTTAGCCAGCTCCGCTTCGATAGCTTCTACATCCAGCTCTTTACGCGACGCTGCGCGCGCCAGCGTTTGCTTACCGCCGCAGCAGTAATCCATATCGTATTTACGGAACAGCGCTGAAGCGCGAGGGATGGAGAGCGCCAGCTCGCCTAAGGGTTGGTCGCGGAAGGCCATAGCAGTTACCTCATCATCAGGAATATAAGATGCATTTTAAATGCATCTTTATGTGGATACTATAACCCTTTAGAGGCAAGGGTAAAAATGAGAAGGGGATCACAAAAAAATCGTGCTTTTAACTTGCTGATTGAATGCAGAAAAGGGCTTTCGAAAGTTTTTAAAGGTGGAGAAACAGTAAACAACCTGCCGCGCGTGCCGATAGATACAGGTCAGACAATACCTGTATATAAAAAAGGCAACGCATGTTTAAACGTATAAAAGTCATTACTCTTTTGATTTCGGTGCTGCTTGTGCTCGGCATCATGCAACTGATCTCCGCCGGCATTTTCATTAATGCGCTCAATAACGACAAAGAGAACTTCACCGTTTCTCAGCTTTCCAGCCAGAACGTCGCGGAGTTTACCGACGCCTGGATCAGCCTGAATCAGGCGCGTGTCACCCTTAACCGCGGCATGCTGCGTCTGCAAAGCAGCATGGCGTCGCAGATTAACGGCGGGCAGCTGAACGAGCTGGTCAATACCGCGAAAAACCTGCTGGCTGATGCCCAGACACATTACGATAAATATTACGCGCTGCCGGAAACGCCGGGTATGGACGAGCACCTGGCCGACAGGCTGGAAGAGCACTACCGCATCTACTCCGCCACGCTGACGCAAATGAACGTTCTGCTGGGGCAGGGCAATCTGGAGGATATGTTCAAACAAAATGCCGAACAGAAGCAGACCGCGATGCAAAAGGTCTATCGCGAATGGCGCGAGGCGCAGGCCGCGCTCACCGACAAAGGCATCAAAGACAATGAAAGCGACTACAAACGCATTCTGTGGATCCTCTCTGCGGTGATGCTGCTGGTGATCGCGGTGATTATTTCCAGCTGGATTGCGATGCGCCGCGTGCTGCTGCTGCCGCTGGAAGAGGTGATCAGCCATATCCGCGCCATTGCGGCAGGGGATTTAACCCAGCCGATTCAGGCTGAGGGTAAAAACGAAATGGCAATCCTGGCGCGCAACGTCCAAGAGATGCAGACCGCGCTGGCCAACACGGTGGGCGTGGTGCGTGAAGGCGCAGATACCATCTACACCGGCGCGGGTGAAATCTCGGCGGGCAGCAACGATCTCTCGTCTCGCACCGAGCAGCAGGCCGCTTCTCTGGAAGAGACGGCAGCCAGCATGGAACAGCTGACTGCCACCGTGAAGCAAAACGCCGATAACGCGCGTCAGGCGTCGCGTCTGGCGCTGGACGCCTCCTCCACCGCGAAGAAGGGCGGAAACGTGGTAGAAGGCGTGGTGCGCACCATGGACGAAATCGCCACCAGTTCCAGCAAAATTGCGCAAATTACCAACGTAATCGATGGCATTGCTTTCCAGACCAATATTCTGGCGCTGAACGCGGCGGTAGAAGCGGCGCGTGCGGGCGAGCAGGGGCGTGGCTTCGCGGTTGTCGCGGGTGAGGTGCGTACCCTTGCCCAGCGCAGCGCTCAGGCGGCGAAAGAGATCAAAGCCCTGATCGATGATTCCGGCGAGCGCGTTAACGCGGGCTCTCAGCTGGTAAATGAAGCGGGCGCGACGATGGCAGAGATCGTTAATGCAGTTACGCGCGTGACGGACATCATGGGTGAGATTGCGTCGGCCTCCGACGAACAGAGCCGCGGTATCGACCAGGTGGGCCAGGCGGTGGCGGAGATGGATCGCGTTACCCAGCAGAACGCCTCGCTGGTGGAGGAGTCTGCGGCGGCGGCGGCGGCGCTGGAAGATCAGGCCGCGCGCCTGAACGACGCGGTGGCGGTGTTTAAGATCACCCGTAACCAGGCGGTGAAAGCCGCGCCGGTAAAGACCTATGTACCTAAAGCGCAGCCCGTAGCGGCGTCTGAAGCGAACTGGGAAACGTTCTGATACTGTGCCGGGTGGCGCTGACGCTTACCCGGCCTACGGTTTTGTAGGCCCTGCAAGCTAAGCGCCGCTGGTCGAAAAGCTCACCCCTCCGACGCCGGAACGACCATCGGTTTTTCCGGCTTCGCTCTCACCGCAATCACCACCCCAACGACCAGCAGCGCGATCCCGCAGGCCGTTAGCAGCGGCGGCACGCTCTGGCGCATCAGGAAGGTATAGAGCAGCCCGGCCAGCGTTTCAAAGACAATCAGCGGCCCCAGTATCACCGTCGGCAGCTTCTGGCTGGCAATGTTCCAGCACAGTGCGCCAACCCACGAACAGAGCACGGCAATGGCGACCATTAGCCCGACGAATATCCACGGGCGCGGTCCGAAGGGCAGGGTAAATGCCGGTTGCTGGCTACCCAGCCAGACACACGCGCCCACATAGCCCAGCAACGAGACAGGAAGCGTGACCAGCGCCTGCGCCGTCGCCCACATCATCGGATGCTTATCCGGGTTTTCCCGCAGCCAGCGTGCGTTGCGCAGGGCATACCAGGCCCAGCAGACAACCGAAATAACCGCCAGAAAGATCCCAGAACCGTAACGCCACAAGCTGAAGTTTTCGAGGCCGTGGCGTAGCTCGGCAATATTCACGCACACCAGCCCCACGGCGATGCATACCAGCGCAGGCACCATCTTTGACCACGCCAGTTTCCCGTCACGCTGGCTATAAAGCAGGTTTGCGAAAACCGGAATGACCACCGGCAGCGTGCCGATAATCATGGTCGACACCGGCGCACCGGTACGCTGAATGGCGCTCGCCAGGCAGACGTAGTAGATAAGATTACCCATCATGGTCAGCCACAGCGCGGTGAGCCAGTCCTGGCGACTCAGCTGGCGCAGACGCGCACGCCCCAGCCATGCCAGCGGCACGGCAATAAGCCCCAGCGCCAGATAGCGTCCGGTCGACTGCAATATTGCCGGGTACTCCGGCACAATCAGCGGGCCGACGAAAATCAGCCCCCACATCAACCCTGCAAGCAGGGCATACAACACGCCGCTAATCATCTTTTCGTCCACAGTAATACATGTTGTAGCCAGTGTAGGAGGCACAGATGCACGCGTATTGTATGAGGTTGCGCATTAGCGCGGCGAAACCTGCTTCTGGTAACGCACGGGCGTAATGCCGTAGCGGCGGGTAAAGGCGCGGGTCAGGTGAGACTGATCGGTCAGCCCCGTTGCGGCGGCCACCTCGGCGGCAGGCATGCCGTGGGTGAGGAATGCTTTGGCGCGCCACAGCCGGATGGCCATCAGCATCTGGTGTGGGGTGACGTGAAAATGGGCCTTAAACTGGCGCTGGAAATGGTGCGGACTGAGCGACACAACGTTCGCCAGTTCGTCCAGGGTGAGCGCGCGCATATAGTTGTCGTGCAGATAGTCGCGAACGCGCTCGAAGCGGTGCGCGCCCTCCCGGGCTACCGGCGCGTGACGGGCCAGCGGCTGGAACGTCTCAATCAGATCCAGCAGCAACCCTTTTTGTGCCAGCGCATCGTTCGTATGCCAAAGGCCGTAAATCAGCTGTCCAATTTGCTGCGAGCGCAGCGGGTCGTGGCGGGTCACGTCGCTAAACCACCAGTGGCGAAGGCCGGTGACTTCTTCCAGCAGGTCGGGTTCGATATAGACCATCCGGTAGCGCCAGCCGCCTTCGGTGGCAGATTCGCCCGTGTGGATCTCGTCCGGGTTCATGGTCACGACCGATTTTTCAGCGGCTAAGTGTTGGGTTCCGCGGTAACGGAAGCGTTCGGCGCCGGTTTCAATGGTGCCGATACCGAAGGCTTCATGCGTGTGAGGCTCAAAGGCGTAGTCAGCAATATGCGCGTGATATAGCTCCAGACCCGGCAACTGCGCCAGATGGCGAAAGCGCGCGCTGTCTCTCTCATCAGTAAACTGTTCCGGTACGCCTTGCACGGTGAGCCTCCTTGTGGGTCATCGCTTCATTATCCGAGATGACCCGAAGGGATGCCACAAAAAATAACCAATTCTTAACAATTACAGAATGGCTTTGATGCTCTCCGCCAGCGGCGTGGTCGGACGGCCAATCAGTTTGCTCAGGGTACGGCTGTCGTCAAACAGGCCGCCTTTGGACGCGCCGGTATCGGAATCCGCCAGCATCTCCGCCAGCCCGGCAGGCAGACCAACGCCTTTCAGTGCGGCGGCATAATCGGCTTCGCTGAGGTTCTGATACGTTACCGGCTTACCGCTCTGCTTGCTAAGCTCCGCAGCTAGTTCGCTCAGCGTCCAGGCATTGTCACCTGCCAGTTCATACACCTTGCCGGCGTGACCCTCTTCAGAAATCACTTTTGCCGCAGCCGCCGCGTAATCCGCACGGGTCGCAGAGGCAATTTTGCCTTCGCCTGCGGCACCTATGAATACGCCGTGTTCCAGCGCTGGCGGCGCGCTTGCCAGGTAGTTTTCGGTGTACCAGCCGTTGCGCAGCAGGGCGTAAGGCACGCCTGAAGCCGCCAGTGCATTTTCGGTTTCGACGTGCTCAACGTGCAGACCCAGCGGGGAGGTATCCGCATGCAGCAGGCTGGTGTAGGCGATAAGTTTCACCCCGGCGGCTTTGGCGGCGTTAATCACGTTCTGATGCTGTGCGGCGCGCTGGCCCACTTCGCTGGAGGAGATAAGCAGCAGCTTATCCACGCCGTTCAGGGCGGTGGTGAACGCGGCCTGGTCGGTATAGTCCGCCTGACGTACCACAATTCCCCGCTGGCTTAAGGCGTCGGCTTTTGCCGGGTTACGCACAATAGCCACGATCTGGCTGGCCGGAACGGTTTTCAGCAGTTCTTCAATAACGTGTTGGCCAAGCTGGCCGGTTGCGCCGGTAATCGCGATCATGATGAATCTCCTTCGTGTTTGTCTGGTGTTGTGGCACACTATCACCATAACTAACTTTTAGTAAGTACGCACAAAAAGGTAAGTATGAAAACACCGATACCGACGCTCAGCGAGCAAATGCGCGATGGCAATCTCTTCGCAGAACAGTGCCCGTCACGGGAAGTGCTCAAACATGTTACCAGCCGCTGGGGCGTGCTGATCCTGGTGGCGTTACGTCAGGGGACGCATCGTTTTAGCGATCTGCGCCGCAAGCTGGGCGGTGTGAGCGAGAAGATGCTGGCCCAATCGCTTCAGGCGCTGGAGCAGGACGGGTTTGTCGATCGCGTTTCTTATCCGGTTGTGCCGCCGCACGTGGAATATAGCCTGACGCCGATGGGGCTGGAGGTGAGCGAGAAGGTGGCCGCGCTGGCTGACTGGATTGAGGTGAATACGCCGAAGGTGATGGCGAATCGGGACGATCGTGCGGCATGAAATGCCGGGTGGCGGCTTCGCCTTACCCGGCCTACCCGCAATCCTCGATCCCGTAGGCCGGGTAAGCGCAAGCGCCACCCGGCACAATCATCGCTACCTGCTCAAATCCACCTGATAAATCGCGAACCCAATATCATCCGTCGCGACCTGTTTCATCGGATACTGCGCCTTATCCTTGATAAACGCGGCTGCTTTATCGGACGGTGATGTCTCAAAGCGAATATCCAGCGTCGTGTCGCTGTGGATCGGCGCCAGACGCCAGTTGTTATCCACCGCCGGATGAATTTCACCCGCTTTTTTCGACTCCGCGCTAATCCACGCCGCCAGCACCGAACGGTTCTCATCCGGCGAGGCAAAGGCGATGTGGCTGTCACCCGTACCGGCAAACTTACCGCCATAGGCGCGGTAGTTGTTGGTCACCACCAGGAAAGAGGCATTCGGATCAATCGCTTTGCCGTTGAAGGTCAGGTGTTTGATGCGTTCTGCCTGCGGATTAATGGCCTGACATTCGCCGTCATATTTCGCGGGCTGGGTTACATCAATCTGATATTCCACGCCGTCGATCACGTCGAAGTTGTAGGTGCGGAAACCGTCCCAGTTTATCAGCGACTGCGGTTTGCTGCTGTGCGGATCGATCTGGTTGAACTGTCCGGCAGAGCACTCCAGCCACTCCTTCACCTCTTTCCCGGTGGCTTTCACCACCACGAGGGTGTTGGGATAGAGGTAGAGATCGGCGGCATTACGGAAGGTCAACTGGCCTTTTTCCACCTCAACGTAGCTGGCCGGATCGTTCTTACGCCCGCCCACTTTGAATGGCGCCGCGGCAGACAGAACCGGCAGATTGGCCAGATCCGGATCGCCCTGAATATAGTGCTCGGCATAGGCTTTCTGCGCCATGTTGACTACCTGCACGGTCGGGTCATCCTGTACCAGCGCGAGGAAGCTGTACATGTTATCAGCCGATTTACCGATCGGCTTGCTGACAAATTCACGCGTTGCGTCGTGGTCATGCTTCAGGACGTCGACCAGCTTTTTATCTTCTTCGGCCAGGGATTTTTTTGCAGCGGCATCATAAATCGGACGCGCTTCCGCTTTCGACTGCGTGACTTTCCAGCTCCCGCTGTCGTTATTCAGCACCAGATCTACCACGCCAAGGTGGTCGCCCCACATGCCCGGCATCACCGATGGCACACCGTTGAGCGTCCCTTTTTCGATGTCCGCGCCTTTGATACTGGCGAAATCTTTGCCCGGGAAGACGGCGTGGGCGTGACCAAACAGGATCGCATCGACGCCCGGTACCTGGCTGAGGTAATACACGGAGTTCTCAGCCATCGCCTGATACGGGTCGGCCGAGAGGCCAGAGTGGGCCACAACGACCACCACATCTGCGCCTTTCGCCCGCATCTCCGGCACGTATTTGCGCGCCGTTTCGGTAATGTCGTTGACGGTTACTTTCCCGTCGAGGTTGGCTTTATCCCACGTCATAATCTGCGGCGGCACAAAGCCGATATAGCCGATTTTCAGCGTCTGTTTTTTACCATCCTGGTCGACAACCTCGGTCTCTTTAATCAGGTAAGGGGTAAAGAGCGGCTTTTTCGTCTTAACGTCGATGATATTGGCATTAACGTACGGGAATTTTGCTCCTGCCAGCGCATCGTGCAGGTATTTCAGGCCGTAGTTAAATTCGTGGTTGCCCAGGTTGCCGACGGCATAGTCCAGCGTATTCATTGCCTTATAAACAGGATGGATCTCGCCTTTCTTCAGCCCCTTCGCCGCCATGTAGTCGCTGAGCGGGCTGCCCTGAATTAAGTCCCCGTTATCGACCAGCACGCTGTTTTTCACTTCACCGCGGGCGGCGTTGATCAAACTTGCCGTACGTACCAGTCCGAATTTTTCGACAGGCGTATCTTTGTAGTAATCGAAGTCCATCATGTTGCCGTGCAGATCGGTGGTTTCCAGAATGCGGAGATCCACCGTCGCTGCCTGAACGCTTGCCGCAATCAGCGTTGCCAGGAGCGTTGCGCTAAACTTAATCATCTGAGGAGTCCTTTTTTCGATCCAAGCCACAAAAGAGTATGTATGTAGTATTTGTTGCTTACAGAAGTGTGAATGCTGCCAGAAAAAAGAACGCTGAAACCAGAATTGCTTCACAGATAGCGGAATTGTTCACATTACGATATAACTAAAACAATAAGTTATGCCCACTGCGTTAACGAAGAGGTGGAGAATGTTAGATCAAATTTGTCAGCTCGCACGGGATGCGGGTGATGCCATTATGCAGGTGTACGACGGTGCGAAACCGATGGATGTTGTCAGCAAAGCGGACGACTCCCCGGTGACGGCGGCGGATATCGCGGCGCATACGGTGATCCTGAAAGGTTTGCAGACCCTGACGCCGGATATTCCGGTCCTTTCTGAAGAAGCGCCCCAGGGCTGGGACGAACGTCAGCACTGGCAGCGTTACTGGCTGGTGGACCCGCTGGACGGCACGAAAGAGTTCATCAAGCGTAACGGTGAATTTACCGTGAATATCGCCCTGATTGAAAAAGGAAAGGCGGTGCTTGGCGTGGTTTATGCCCCGGTGATGAAGGTGATGTACAGCGCGGCGGAAGGTAAAGCCTGGAAGGAAGAGTGCGGCGTGCGTAAGCAGATCCAGGTGCGAGATGCCCGTCCTCCGCTGGTGGTGATCAGCCGCTCGCACAGCGACAGCGAGCTGGAGGAGTACCTGCAACAGCTGGGCGAACACCAGACGACGTCGATCGGCTCGTCGCTGAAGTTCTGTCTGGTGGCGGAAGGGCAGGCGCAGTTGTACCCCCGTTTCGGGCCGACGAACGTCTGGGATACGGCGGCAGGGCATGCGGTGGCTGCGGCCGCTGGCGCGCATGTGCATGACTGGCAGGGTAAGCCACTGGACTACACCCCGCGCGAGTCATTCCTCAATCCTGGCTTCAGGGTGTCACTTTACTGAGTCAGCAGCTTATGCAGCAGGGCAACCACCTGCTGCACCTCATCCTGCGTCAGCGCGCCGTCCTTAACCCACTGTACGCGACCGTTTTTGTCCAGCACAACAATCGCTGAACTCTCTTCTTCCAGCTGCCACGCCTTACGCGTCACGCCGTTGCTGTCGACAATAAACTGCGACCAGGGATAGAGCTTCTTATTGCTCTCAAGGCTTGAGCGCACAAACATCCCGGAGCCGGGAATCGCGTCGTCGGTATTCACGATGGTGGTGGTCTGGTAGCGATCGTGCGGGAGTTTTGCGGCCTTGATCGCTTCCACGAGGGTGGCGTTTTTCTCTTTAGCGGATGTACGTCCGGCAATATGCTGTACAACTCTCACTTTGCCCGCAAGCTGCGCGCTATTCCAGGCTTTGTAGCTAAACTTATCATTGTCGAGAATCAATTCTCCCCGGTCAGCAATGCCGACCGGCGGGACACGTTGTCCTTTTTCAATGTTGTGTGCGGAAGCCATCAGCGGCAGCAACAGGCAAGCTGCTGCCAGGAGGTTACGTAGGGTCATGGTGTTTCCTTATTGTGAGCAGGTGATCCGACCACTTGGTCATGCGCTTTTAATCATAAGTGCGATCAATGGGCTTTTCCCGCAATCCCGATGCCAGTTTGCGGGCGAACGCACATATCCACGCAAAAACGACGGCATATACTGCTCTGTATCACGCTTTGCAAAGATTATTCTGAATAATTGTAATCAAACGGTAAATAAACTTATGCACACTGGGTAAGTACGAGGTTCTGGTCTATAGTCATTGGGCATCAAAATTTGCGCTCAGGACAGTCGGGCCGATTGTGGCACCGCAAGGGCGTATGATTCGCAGGAGATACAAGAATGAAAATTTTCCAACGCTACAACCCGCTTCAGGTGGCGAAGTACGTGAAGATCCTGTTCCGTGGACGGTTGTATATCAAGGATGTTGGCGCTTTTGAGTTCGATAAGGGCAAAATCCTTATCCCGAAAGTGAAGGACAAACAGCACTTGTCTGTGATGTCCGAAGTCAACCGTCAGGTTATGCGTCTGCAAACTGAGATGGCTTAACCAACGTGCTATGCAGTAGTAGTTAAAAAGACGGCTCCCGATGGGAGCCGTTGATGTTTGTGGGACATACAAAGGGTTACGCCGACACCTTATCTTCCGCATCTGGCAGCTTCGGTACCAGCACGGTCGGTTTACTATCAATGCGCGTTACCAGCAGCTGGTCGATGCGGTAGTTATCAATATCCACCACTTCAAACTTGAAGCCAGAGAATTTCACCGAGTCGGTACGTTTCGGGATCTTACGCAGCATAAACATCATAAAGCCGCCGATGGTCTCGTAGTTTCCGGACTGCGGGAACTCGTCGATGTCGAGCACGCGCATGACATCTTCAATCGGCGTACCACCATCGATCAGCCATGAGTTCTCATCACGCTGCACAATTTGCTCTTCCAGCCCCTGGCCGACCAGGTCGCCCATCAGCGTCGTCATGACGTCGTTGAGGGTGATAATGCCCACCACCAGCGCATATTCGTTCATGATCACCGCGAAGTCTTCACCGGCGGTTTTGAAACTTTCCAGCGCTTCGGAGAGCGTCAGGGTGTCCGGCACAATCAGGGTGTTGCGGATCTGCACGCCGCTGTTCAGCGCCAGGCTCTGGTTTGCCAGTACGCGGTTCAGCAGGTCTTTGGAGTCCACATAGCCGATGATATGGTCGATATCTTCGTTACAGACCAGGAACTTGGAGTGCGGATGCTGCGCCACTTTGGTCTTCAGGCTCTGCTCGTCTTCATGCAGATCGAACCAGATGATGTTCTCACGGCCGGTCATGGAGGACGGCACGGTACGGGATTCCAGTTCGAAAACGTTCTCGATCAGCTCGTGCTCCTGCTTGCGCAGCACGCCTGCCAGCGCCCCGGCTTCCACCACCGCATAAATATCGTCGGAGGTGATGTCGTCTTTACGCACCATCGGCAGCTTGAAGATGCGGAAAATGACGTTCGCCAGGCCGTTGAAGAACCACACCAGCGGACGGAAGACATACAGGCAGAAGCGCATCGGGTTGATGATACGCAAAGCCACAGCTTCTGGCGCAATCATACCGATGCGTTTCGGGGTCAGGTCCGCGAATAGAATGAACAAACCGGTGACCAGCGAGAAGGAGAGGATGAAGCTCAACTGCTCGGCCAGCTCTGCGGACATGTACTTTACAAAGAGGCTATAAAACGCCGGAGAAAATGCTGCATCGCCCACGATACCGCCAAGAATGGCGACCGCGTTCAGGCCAATCTGCACCACGGTAAAGAACATGCCTGGGTTTTCCTGCATTTTCAGAATGCGTGATGCGTTGATGTTGCCCTCGTCGGCAAGCAGCTTCAGTTTGATTTTACGGGAGGCAGCCAGCGAGATCTCCGATATCGAGAAAAATGCACTGACGGCAATAAGACAAAGTATTACTAAAATACTGTTTAACATAGTTTATCCGGCTTCTCGCCAGATCCTCAGAAGGGGAGTTGATACCATTCGTGTGAAGACACATTGAACTCAGCTCGTAGCGTTGAGCCGATTATTTCAGCGGTAGTATAGCGTAAAGGCGTGTAAATCTGCCAGAGGTCACGTTTTCGGCAAAAAGTGGCCGGATGAAAAGGCAGTGAGTGGTTAAGTAATGAACTGACACTTTTGCTTACAGGTGCGCCACGCGGCTCGCGTGGCGCTGATGTTGTAATCAGTCCTGCTGTGGAGGCAGACAGACGCCGATGCCGCCAATGCCGCAGTAGCCGTACGGATTTTTATGCAGATACTGCTGGTGGTCGTCTTCGGCATAGTAGAACGGTTTCGCAGTAGCGATTTCCGTCGTGACCTGACGTTTATCACCGGCTGCCTGCATCGCTTCCTGGAAACGCGTCAGGCTGGCGTGGGCCGCAGCCTCCTGCTCAGGGGTGAGCGGATAGATGGCCGAGCGGTATTGGGTGCCGTGATCGTTACCCTGACGCATGCCCTGCGCCGGGTCATGGTTTTCCCAGAACACCTGGAGCAGCTGTTCATAGCTGATGACGCTCGGGTCATACACCACACGTACCGCTTCAGCATGACCGGTCTCACCGGAACAGACTTCGCGGTAGGTTGGGTTAGGCGTATATCCTCCGGTGTAGCCCGCAGCGGTGCTGTACACGCCCGGCAGTTGCCAGAACAGGCGTTCTACGCCCCAGAAGCAGCCCATGGCAAACAGGGCGATCTCCATTCCATCAGGAACGTTTGTCATTGAATGGTTGTTTACGGCGTGTAATGTCGCCACTGGCATAGGGGTGTTGCGTCCCGGTAACGCATCGGCTTGTGATACCAGATGCTTTTTATCAAATAAACTCACGGTGGGGCCTCCGGGGTAGCGTTGTTTCGGTTAAGGTTGTCACGAAGCGTTTAATTGAACACAATAAATGCGATGAATGAGTCTAGATTTAATCATAAGAAATATTTGGGTGTTAGGCCCTTTTTCAACCCGTAATTTGGGTTTTTGGCTTTCAGGCCGTATTTTGCCGCGGAGCGGCACTGCATTTGCTTCCAGGGTGGAAACAGGGATATTCAGGAGAAAACGTGACAAAGATCCGCCAGTTATGTTTAGTCAGTTTAATGCTGACAAGCGGGATTGCCAGCGCGGCGAATGTCCGTTTGCAGGTTGAGGGGTTATCCGGGGCGCTGGAAAAAAACGTGCGTGCGCAGCTTTCCACCATCCAGAGCGATGAAGTCACGCCGGATCGGCGTTTTCGCGCGCGCGTGGATGACGCCATTCGCGAAGGCTTAAAGGCGTTGGGGTACTACGAACCCACCATTGATTTCGATTTACGCCCGCCGCCGGCTAAAGGACGTCAGGTATTGATTGCCCGCGTCTCGCCGGGAGAACCCGTCCTGATTGGCGGCACGAACGTGGTGCTGCGCGGCGGTGCACGCACGGATCGTGACTACCTGGATCTGCTCAGCAACCGCCCGAAAGTGGGCACCGTGCTTAATCACGGGGATTACGATCGCTTTAAAAAATCCTTAACCAGCGTTTCGCTGCGCAAAGGCTACTTTGACAGCCAGTTCAACAAAAGCCAGCTGGGCGTTGCGCTTGAACGACGTCAGGCATTCTGGGATATCGATTACGACAGCGGCGAGCGCTATCGGTTTGGCGATGTAACCTTTGAAGGATCGCAAATCCGTGATGAGTATCTGCAAAACCTGGTGCCGTTCAAAAAGGGCGACTACTACCAGTCTAGCGACCTGGGCGAGCTGAACCGTCGTTTATCTGCCACCGGCTGGTTTAACTCCGTGGTGGTGGCACCGCAATTTGATAAATCCCGTAAAACGAAAGTGTTACCGCTGCATGGCGTGGTCTCACCGCGCACCGAGAACACCATTGAGACCGGTGTCGGCTACTCCACGGACGTCGGCCCGCGCGTGAAAGCCTCGTGGAAAAAACCGTGGATGAACTCCTACGGTCACAGCCTGACCACCAGCCTCAGCCTGTCTGCGCCTGAACAGCAGCTGGACTTCAGCTATAAAATGCCGCTGCTGAAAAATCCGCTTGAGCAATACTACCTCGTGCAGGGCGGCTTTAAACGTACCGATTTGAACGATACCGAGCAGGATTCGACGACGCTTGCGGTATCACGCTTCTGGGATCTCTCCAGCGGCTGGCAGCGCGCCATTAACCTGCGCTGGAGCCTTGACCACTTTACTCAGGCAAACGTCACCAACACCACCATGCTGCTTTATCCGGGCGTGATGATCAGCCGTACCCGCTCGCGCGGTGGCCTGATGCCGACCTGGGGCGATTCTCAGCGCTACTCCATCGATTATTCCAACTCCGCCTGGGGCTCAGACGTGGATTTCTCCGTCGTGCAGGCGCAAAACGTCTGGATCCGTACCCTCTACGATAAGCACCGCTTTGTGGTTCGCGGCAACCTGGGCTGGATCGAAACCGGTGACTTCGAACGCGTTCCGCCAGATCTGCGTTTCTTCGCCGGGGGCGACCGCAGCATTCGCGGCTATAAGTACAAATCGATCTCACCTGAAAACGAGAAAGGCCAATTGACCGGGGCCTCTAAACTGGCGACCGGCTCGCTGGAGTATCAGTACAACGTCAGCGGCAAATGGTGGGGCGCCATGTTTGTCGACAGCGGCGAGGCGGTGAACGACATCCGCCGCAGCGATTTCAAAACCGGCGCGGGTGTGGGCGTGCGCTGGCAGTCACCGGTCGGGCCGATCAAGCTCGATTTCGCCGTTCCGGTGGGCGACAAAGAAGAACACGGTTTACAGTTTTACATCGGTCTGGGGCCTGAATTATGAGTTTATGGAAGAAGATAAGCCTCGGGGTGCTGATTTTTATCGTATTACTGCTCGGTACGGTGGCGTTTCTGGTGGGCACCACCACGGGTCTGCATCTGCTGTTTAACGCCGCGAACCGCTGGGTGCCAGGGCTGGAAATCGGCCAGGTGACGGGCGGCTGGCGCGATCTGCGCCTGAAGAATATTCGTTATGAACAGCCCGGCGTGGCGGTGAACGCGGGCGAGTTTCATCTGGCGGTCAAGCTCGGCTGCCTGCGGGACAGCCAGCTTTGCGTAAACGATCTGTCGCTAAAAGATGTGAACGTGGCGATAGACTCCAAAAAAATGCCGAAGTCTGAGCCTGTCGAAGAAGAGGACAGCGGCCCGCTGAATCTCTCCACGCCGTACCCGATTGCGCTCTACCGGGTCGCACTGGATAACGTCAATATCAAAATCGACGACACGACGGTATCGGTGATGGATTTCACCTCCGGTCTGCGCTGGCAGGAGAAAAACCTCACCCTGACCCCAACCTCCCTGCAAGGGCTGCTGATTGCGCTGCCGAAGGTGGCCGACGTGGCGCAGGAAGAGATCGTCGAGCCGAAGATCCAGAACCCGCAGCCGGAAGAAAAACCGCTGGGTGAAACGCTGAAAGATCTCTTCTCGAAACCGGTTCTGCCGGAGATGACCGACGTGCATCTGCCGCTGAACCTCAATATCGAAGAGTTTAAGGGCGAGCAGCTGCGTCTGACCGGCGATACCGATCTGACGGTCTTCAACATGCTGCTTAAAGTCAGCAGTATCGACGGCAACATGAAGCTCGACGCGCTGGATATCGATACCAACCAGGGGTCGGTAAATGCCTCAGGCAATGCGCTGCTGCGCGATAACTGGCCGGTAGATATTACCCTTAACAGCGCCCTGAACATCGATCCGCTGAAAGGCGAGAAGGTGAAGGTGAAAGTCGGCGGCGCGCTGCGCGAGAAGCTGGAGTTCGGCGTGAACCTCTCCGGCCCTGTGGATATGGTACTGCGCGGGCAAACCCAGCTGGCAGAGGCCGGTCTACCGCTCAACCTTGAGATTGTCAGCAAGCAGCTTTACTGGCCGTTCACCGGTGAAAAGCAGTTCCAGGCAGACGATCTAAAGCTGAAGCTGAGTGGCAAAATGACCGACTACACGCTGTCGTTCCGTACGGCAGTGAAGGGGCAGGGAGTACCGCCCGCCGATATTACTCTGGATGCGAAGGGTAACGAGTTGCAGGTTAACCTCGACAAGCTGACCGTGGCGGCGCTGGAAGGGAAAACCGAGCTGATCGCGCTGCTCGACTGGCAGCAGGCGATCAGCTGGCGCGGCGAGCTGAAGCTGACCGGGATCAACACCGCTAAAGAAGTCCCGGACTGGCCGTCAAAACTGAATGGTCTGATCAAAACCCGCGGTAGCCTGTACGGCGGCACCTGGCAGATGGACGTGCCGGAACTCAAGCTCACCGGTAATGTGAAGCAGAACAAAGTCAACGTAGAGGGCTCGCTTAAGGGCAACAGCTATCTCCAGTGGGTGATCCCGGGCCTGCACGTGGCGCTGGGCCGCAACACGGCAGATATCAAAGGCGAGCTGGGGGTGAAAGATCTCGATCTGGATGCCACCATCGACGCGCCAAATCTCGATAACGCCCTGCCGGGTCTTGGCGGGACGGCGAAGGGGTTAGTGAAGGTTCGAGGTACAGTGGAGGCGCCGCAGCTGCTGGCGGACATCACCGCCAATAACCTGCGCTGGCAGGAACTTTCCATTGCCCGCGTGCGCGTCGAAGGGGACGTGAAATCCACCGATCAGATCGGCGGAAACCTGGACCTGCGCGTGGAGCGTATCTCCCAGCCGGACGTGAACATCAGTCTGGTTACGCTGGCGGCAAAAGGTAACGAAAAGCAGCACGATCTCCAGCTGCGCGTGCAGGGCGAGCCGGTCTCCGGGCAACTGCACCTGACGGGCAGTTTTGACCGCCAGGCAACGCGCTGGAAGGGCGTGCTGGATAACACCCGCTTCAGCACGCCGGTCGGCCCGCTGGTGCTGTCCCGATCCATCGCGCTGGACTACCGCAATGCGGAGCAAAAGATCAGCATTGGGCCACACTGCTGGATCAACCCGAATGCTGAGCTGTGCGTGCCGCAGACCATTGATGCGGGCGCGGAAGGACGCGCGCAGATCAACCTCAACCGTTTTGACCTGGCGATGCTGAAACCGTTTATGCCGGAAACCACCCAGGCCAGCGGGGTCTTCAGCGGTAAAGCGGACGTCGCGTGGGACACCACCAAAGAGGGACTGCCGCAGGGCAGCGTTACCCTCTCCGGGCGTAACGTGAAGGTGACGCAGGAGGTCAATGACGCGCCGCTGCCGGTGGCGTTCGACACCCTGAATGTGAACGCTGACCTGCGTAACAATCGTGCGGAACTGGGATGGCTTATTCGTCTGACCAACAACGGTCAGCTTGACGGACAGGTGCAAATTACCGATCCGCAAGGGCGGCGCAATCTCGGCGGCAATGTCAATATTCGCAACTTCAACCTGGCGATGGTGAATCCGATTTTCTCGCGGGGAGAAAAGGCGGCGGGGATGCTCAGCGCCAACCTGCGTCTGGCGGGGGATGCGCAAAGCCCGCAGCTGTTTGGCCAGATGCGGTTAAACGGCGTGGACATTGACGGTAACTTTATGCCGTTCGATATGCAGCCAAGCCAGCTGACGATGAACTTTAACGGCCAAAGCTCAACCCTCAGTGGCTCAGTGCTGACACAGCAGGGACAAATCAACCTGAATGGTGACGCAGACTGGAGCCAGCTCGACAACTGGCGCGCCCGTATTGCGGCCAAGGGCAGCAGGGTGCGTATCACGGTACCGCCGATGGTGCGCCTGGACGTGTCGCCAGACGTGGTCTTTGAGGCAACGCCGAGTCTCTTCACCCTGGACGGCCGCGTCGACGTGCCCTGGGCGCGCATCGTGGTTCACGAAGTGCCGGAAAGCGCGGTTGGCGTCTCCAGTGATGAAGTTATGCTCAATGAAAATCTGAAACCTGTTGAACAGAAGAGCGCTGGCATACCGATCAATAGTAATCTTATTGTGCACGTGGGGAATAACGTGCGTTTGGACGCGTTTGGGCTGAAGGCGAGACTCACGGGTGACCTGAAGGTGGCGCAGGATCAACAGGGGCTTGGCCTCAATGGACAAATCAATATTCCTGAAGGGCGCTTCCATGCCTACGGTCAGGATTTGATTGTGCGTAAAGGTGAGCTGCTGTTCTCCGGCCCACCGGATCAGCCGGTACTCAATATCGAAGCGATCCGTAACCCGGAAGCCACCGAAGATGATGTGATTGCGGGCGTGCGCGTGACGGGCTCCGCCGATGAACCTAAGGCAGAGATCTTCTCTGACCCGGCCATGTCGCAGCAGGAAGCGCTCTCCTACCTGCTGCGCGGCCAGGGTCTGGATAGCCAACAGGGCGATGGTGCGGCAATGACATCGATGTTAGTCGGTCTGGGGGTTGCACAAAGTGGTCAGGTTGTGGGTAAAATCGGCGAGACGTTTGGCGTAAGCAATCTGGCGCTGGACACTCAGGGCGTGGGTGACTCTTCGCAGGTAGTGGTCAGCGGCTATGTACTGCCGGGTCTACAGGTAAAATATGGCGTGGGGATCTTTGACTCACTGGCTACACTCACGTTACGTTATCGCCTGATGCCTAAGCTATATCTGGAAGCAGTGTCCGGCGTAGACCAGGCACTTGATCTGCTCTATCAGTTTGAGTTTTAGCAATGCGAATATTTGTTTACGGCAGTTTACGAACCAAGCAAGGCAACAGCCACTGGATGACCAACGCCCAGTTGCTGGGAAATTACACAATCGAAAACTACCAGTTGTACAGTCTGGGCCACTATCCAGGCGCGGTTCCGGGGAACGGAACGGTACAGGGTGAGGTTTATCGTATTGATAATGCTACGCTGGCCGAACTTGATGCCTTGCGCACCAGGGGCGGTGAATACGCTCGCCAGTTGATCCAGACGCCTTACGGCAGTGCATGGATGTATGTGTACCAACGTTCGGTCAACGGGTTAACGCTGATTGAAAGCGGTAACTGGTTAGACAGAGACCAGTTCTGAAAAACGACAGCGCCACCGTAAGGTGGCGTTATCGTTTTGCGCCTCTTGCTGATTGTAGGCCCGTGCAAGCGTAGCGCCGCCGGGCGCATCGAAAGGCACAAAAAAGCCCCGACGCGCGGGGCTTAGTATCAGCAGTAAGAATTACTTCTTAGCAGCACGCTCGAAAGACGCGATGATTTCTGCTTTCGCCGCTTCTGCGTTATCCCAGCCTTCAACTTTAACCCATTTGCCTTTTTCGAGATCTTTGTAGTGCTCGAAGAAGTGGGCGATCTGCGCTTTCAGCAGCTCTGGCAGGTCGTTCACATCTTTAATGTGATCGTACTCTTTGCTCAGCTTGGTGTGCGGTACGGCAACCAGTTTCGCATCTTCACCCGCTTCGTCAGTCATTTTCAGCACGCCAACAGGACGGCAGCGAATGACGGAGCCTGGCTGCAATGGGTATGGCGTTGGGACCAGTACGTCAACCGGATCACCGTCCAGAGACAGAGTGTGGTTGATGTAGCCGTAGTTGCACGGATAGAACATGGCGGTAGACATGAAACGGTCAACGAACAGCGCACCGGTGTCTTTGTCGATTTCGTATTTGATTGGATCTGCGTTGGCCGGGATTTCGATCACAACGTAGATGTCTTCTGGCAGTTCTTTACCCGCAGGGACGTTGAGTAAGCTCATGTCGGTGTCCTTTAAAATGGATGGTAACAAGTGGCAGGTATTATAGCCAACTGGCGCTGAAAGTCTTCGCCTGTTTTCGTCTTATCTCCCTCGCGCTTTCACTTTTCAGACCGTTTTCATGACAGGATAATCCATAAACTCAGCCGCATTTTAAATGTGGAAATGAAAGCGATTACAAACTTGTGATTAACGTTTTATTCACTTTTCTGAAGTGTGATGTAACGCAATCCGTAACATATTCCATTGGCTATAGTTCATCCGCAGAACATCTTTTAACCAACAATAACCTACCCTACGAGGACGTTCATATGTGGAAGCGCTTACTTCTTGTTACAGCAGTTTCGGCAGCCATGTCGTCTATGGCGATGGCCGCACCGTTAACCGTTGGATTTTCGCAGGTCGGATCTGAATCCGGCTGGCGCGCCGCTGAAACGAACGTGGCGAAAAGTGAGGCCGAAAAGCGCGGTATTACCCTGAAAATCGCCGATGGTCAGCAAAAGCAAGAGAATCAGATTAAAGCGGTGCGCTCTTTTATCGCTCAGGGCGTGGATGCCATCTTTATCGCCCCGGTTGTTGCCACGGGCTGGGAGCCGGTGCTGAAGGAAGCTAAAGAGGCTGAAATTCCTGTGTTCCTGCTCGACCGTTCCATCGACGTAAAAGACAAATCTCTCTATATGACCACCGTCACCGCCGATAACGTGCTGGAAGGCAAATTGATTGGTGACTGGCTGGTGAAGCAGGTGGATGGCAAGCCGTGTAACGTGGTTGAGTTGCAGGGCACCGTCGGGGCGAGCGTGGCTATCGACCGTAAGAAAGGTTTCGCGGAGGCCATCGCCAAAGCACCAAACATCAAGATCATCCGTTCTCAGTCCGGCGACTTCACCCGCAGCAAGGGTAAAGAGGTCATGGAAAGCTTCATCAAGGCAGAAAATAACGGCAAAAATATCTGCATGGTTTACGCCCACAACGACGACATGGTGATCGGCGCCATCCAGGCCATCAAAGAAGCGGGCCTGAAGCCGGGCAAAGATATTCTCACCGGCTCGATCGACGGCGTACCGGACATCTACAAAGCGATGATTGACGGCGAAGCGAACGCCAGCGTGGAGCTGACGCCGAACATGGCGGGCCCGGCATTCGATGCGCTGGAGAAATTCAAGAAAGACGGCACCCAGCCTGAGAAGTTGACTATCACCAAATCCACGCTCTACCTGCCGGACACGGCGAAAGAAGAGTTAGAGAAGAAGAAAAATATGGGCTACTAAGCTCAGCCCCCCCTCACCCTAGCCCTCTCCCCGGAGGGGAGAGGGAAAAGGGCAGTTTGGGCAGAAAATTAAAGACTGGCACGAATAGTCCCCTCTCCCCTCCGGGGAGAGGGTCAGGGTGAGGGGAAACCATGACCACAGAACAACACCAGGAAATCCTCCGCACAGAGGGCCTGAGTAAATTTTTCCCTGGCGTTAAGGCGCTGGATAACGTTGATTTCAGCCTGCGGCGTGGGGAGATCATGGCGTTGCTCGGCGAAAACGGGGCGGGGAAGTCGACGCTGATTAAAACCCTGACCGGGGTCTATCACGCCGATCGCGGCGCTATCTGGCTGGAAGGTAATGCTATTTCGCCCAAAAACACCGCGCATGCGCAGCAACTGGGGATCGGCACGGTCTACCAGGAAGTGAACCTGCTGCCAAACATGTCGGTAGCGGATAACCTGTTTATTGGCCGCGAGCCCAGACGTTTTGGCCTGCTGCGCCGTAAAGAGATGGAAGCGCGCGCCGCGAAGCTGATGGAATCGTATGGCTTCTCTCTCGACGTGCGCGAACCGCTGAACCGTTTTTCCGTGGCGATGCAGCAGATCGTGGCGATCTGTCGCGCTATCGATCTCTCGGCGAAAGTGCTGATCCTCGATGAACCCACCGCCAGCCTCGATACCCAGGAAGTGGAGATGCTTTTTACCCTGATGCGCCAGCTGCGCGATCAGGGCGTGAGCCTGATCTTTGTTACGCACTTCCTCGATCAGGTTTACGAGGTGAGCGACCGTATTACGGTGCTGCGCAACGGCGGCTTTGTCGGCTGCCGGGAAACCCGCGAGCTGCCGCAGATTGAGCTGGTCAAAATGATGCTGGGCCGCGAGCTGGAGACCAACGCACTCCAGCGCGCGGGCCGCACGCTGCTGAGCGAAAAACCGATCGCCGCGTTTCACGATTACGGCAAAAAAGGGACCATCGCGCCGTTTAACCTCGAGGTACGCCCCGGTGAAATTGTGGGTCTGGCAGGGCTGTTAGGCTCCGGGCGCACCGAAACCGCCGAAGTGATCTTCGGGATCAAACCTGCCGACAGCGGAACGGCGCTGATCAAAGGCAAACCGCAAACGCTACGTTCACCGCATCAGGCGTCGTGCCTCGGCGTGGGCTTCTGCCCGGAGGACAGAAAAACGGACGGGATTATTGCCGCCGCCTCGGTGCGGGAAAACATCATTCTGGCGCTACAGGCCCAGCGCGGCTGGCTGCGTCCGATCCCTAAGCGCGAGCAGAACGCGATTGCCGAGCGCTTCATCCGCCAGCTCGGTATCCGTACCCCGAGCGCGGAACAGCCCATCGAGTTCCTTTCGGGCGGTAATCAGCAGAAGGTGTTGCTCTCGCGCTGGCTGCTGACCAAACCGCAGTTCCTGATCCTCGACGAGCCCACGCGCGGTATCGACGTGGGCGCGCATGCCGAAATCATCCGGCTTATCGAAACGCTGTGCGCCGACGGTCTGGCGCTGCTGGTGATCTCGTCTGAGCTGGAGGAGCTGGTTGGCTATGCCGATCGCGTCATCATCATGCGCGATCGCAGGCAGGTGGCAGAGATCCCGCTGGATAAACTGTCGGTTCCGGCGATCATGAATGCCATCGCGGCGTAAGGAGTCATATGTGATGTCCCGTTCTCTTTCGCAAACTGGCGAAGCGAAGCGCCGCTTCAGCTGGCCGACCGGCACGCCGCAAATCGTGGCGCTGCTGCTGGTGCTGCTGGTGGATAGCCTGGTGGCTCCGCATTTCTTCCAGATCGTCGTGCAGGATGGCCGCCTGTTTGGTAGCCCGATCGACATCTTAAACCGTGCCGCGCCCGTGGCGCTGCTGGCGATTGGCATGACGCTGGTGATTGCCACCGGCGGGATTGACCTCTCCGTCGGTGCGGTAATGGCAATTGCGGGCGCCACCGCCGCCTCGATGACCGTTGCCGGGCACAGCCTGCCGGTGGTTCTGCTGGCCGCGCTGGGCTCCGGTGTATTAGCCGGGCTGTGGAACGGCATTCTGGTCGCGGTGCTCAAGATCCAGCCGTTTGTCGCGACGTTGATTTTGATGGTGGCCGGGCGCGGTGTGGCGCAGCTTATCACCTCCGGTCAAATCGTCACCTTTACCTCCCCGAATCTTGCGTGGATTGGCAGCGGTAATTTTCTGTTCTTCCCGACCCCGGTGATCGTCGCGCTGGTGACGCTGGTGGTGTTCTGGCTTTTCACCCGCAAAACGGCGCTCGGGATGTTCATCGAAGCGGTGGGAATTAACATTCGGGCCGCGAAAAACGCCGGGGTAAATACACGGCTGATGGTGATGCTGACCTACGTGCTGAGCGGCGTCTGTGCTGCGATTGCCGGGGTGATTGTGGCGGCCGACATTCGCGGGGCGGATGCCAACAACGCCGGACTCTGGCTGGAGCTTGATGCGATCCTCGCGGTGGTTATCGGCGGTGGGTCGCTGATGGGCGGACGTTTTAATCTGCTGCTCTCGGTGGTGGGGGCGTTAATTATTCAGGGTATGAATACCGGTATTTTGCTCTCCGGGTTCCAGCCGGAGCTTAATCAGGTCGTCAAAGCGGTCGTGGTGCTTATCGTACTTATCGTGCAGTCGCCGCGCTTTATCACTCTCATTAAGGGGTTCCGCGGTCATGATAAAACGTAATTTGCCGTTAATGATCACGCTGGGCGTGTTCGTGCTGGGATACCTTTACTGCCTGACCCAGTTCCCGGGCTTCGCCTCCACGCGGGTGATTTGCAACATCCTGACCGACAACGCCTTTTTAGGCATTATCGCCGTCGGCATGACGTTTGTGATCCTCTCCGGCGGGATCGATCTCTCCGTTGGGTCGGTGATCGCCTTTACCGGCGTGTTCCTTGCCAAGGCGATTGGCTTTTGGGGTATTTCGCCGCTGCTGGCGTTTCCGCTGGTGCTGGTCATGGGCTGCGCGTTCGGCGCCTTTATGGGGCTTTTGATCGACGCGCTGAAAATACCGGCGTTTATCATCACCCTCGCCGGGATGTTCTTCCTGCGCGGCGTGAGCTATCTGGTGTCGGAGGAGTCAATTCCGATTAACCATCCGATCTACGACACGCTTTCCAGCCTGGCGTGGAAAATCCCCGGCGGGGGGCGCCTGAGCGCAATGGGGCTGCTGATGCTGGGCGTGGTGGTTATCGGGATCTTCCTCGCCCACCGTACCCGGTTTGGTAACCAGGTTTATGCCATTGGCGGCAGCGCCACGTCCGCGAACCTGATGGGGATTTCCACGCGCAGCACCACCATCCGCATCTATATGCTTTCGACCGGGCTGGCCACGCTCGCGGGGATTGTGTTTTCGGTATACACCCAGGCAGGCTATGCCCTGGCGGGGGTGGGCGTTGAGCTTGACGCCATTGCCTCGGTGGTGATTGGCGGTACGCTGCTCAGCGGCGGGGTGGGGACAGTGCTCGGTACGCTGTTTGGCGTGGCGATCCAGGGGCTGATTCAGACCTACATCAACTTCGACGGCACGCTCAGCTCCTGGTGGACCAAAATCGCCATCGGTATTCTGCTGTTTATTTTTATCGCGCTCCAGCGCGGCCTGACGGTGCTGTGGGAGAACCGCCAGAGCTCGCCTGTTACCCGTGTGAATACATCTTTAACAGGGCGATAACATGCTGAAATTGCTTAAACTCTAAACATTTTCCGGTAGCGGTCGATACTCTTTTTTTATGCCCAGAAATATCTCGCTACCGGAAATAACATCATGCTTAAAACGCTATCGATTCGTACCGGCTTGCTCTCTTTACTGGCCGTTATGACCCTTCTGCTGCTGATTGTCAGCGGCATTGGCATTTATGCCCTTACACAAAGTTCCACTTCTCTCCAGCGCATCAATCATCTTCAGGGTGAACAGATGGTGCAGCTGAATGCCGGCTATACGCTGATCCTGCGCGCGCGTAACGAAGCGGGACAGGCCGTCCGCATGATGGAGGTCGGCCTGCTGGACGATGCGGCCAGGGCGGTCAAAACCATTAACCAGGAAGTGGCGCTGGCACAGAAAACGCTCAAGGGCGTGATCGGCGGCGGCGTGGCGGATGAGCAGGGGCAAAAGCTGCTGGATAACGTCGCCTCGAGCCTGGCGGTGTACAACCAGCAGGGTATCAGCCCGATGCTGAAAGCCCTGAACGAGCAAAGCGCGGACGGCTATTACGATCTGCTGGAAAGCAAGCTGGTCCCGGTGGCGAAGCAGTTTGATAACGATATGCAGGCGTTCCAGACGTGGAGCGAGGCGCGTGGCAAAGCGGAGGTGAGCGCCGTGCAGGCGAGTAAAACCCGTGTGCTGATCCTGATTATCGTCGCGGCGCTGCTGACGGCAGGCATTATCGTGCTGGCCTGGCTGGTGCTGCGCCATATGCTGCTTAAGCCGCTTTCAGCCTCAATTGCCCAGCTGGAGCACGTAGCGGCCGGGGATTTAACCCACACCCTGAACGCGCCGGCGAGCCAGGAATTTAATCGCCTCAACGCGGTCATCGAAGAGATGCGCCAGTCGCTGATGAATTCCGTTCTGCGGGTGCGTGACGCCAGCTCGCAGATTGATACCGGCAGCCGCGAGCTGACGGCAGGGAACCTGAACCTGGCCCAGCGCACGGAATCCACCGCCACCTCGCTGGAGCAGACGGCCGCCAGCATGGAAGAGATCACCGCCACGGTGAAACTTAACGCCGATAACGCCGGGCAGGCGCACCAGCTGGCGCAGTCGGTCTCCGATACCGCCGATCGCGGCAGCGAAATGGTCTGCTACGTCATCGAGAAGATGCGCGACATCGCCGGCAGCTCGACGCGCATCGCCGATATCCTGAGCGTCATCGACGGCATTGCCTTCCAGACTAATATTCTGGCGCTGAACGCCTCCGTGGAAGCGGCGCGCGCGGGCGAGCAGGGACGGGGTTTTGCGGTCGTGGCGGGTGAGGTGCGTAATCTCGCCAGCCGCAGTGCTGATGCGGCGAAAGAGATCCGCTCGCTGATCAGCGATTCGCAAACCCACGTGAACGAGGGCAGCGAGCTGGCGCAACAGGCCGGTGAGACGATGGACGAGATCGCTACCGAAGTGCTGCGTATGACCAAACTGATGCGAGAAATTGCGACGGCGTCTCAGGAGCAGAGCCGCGGTATTGAGCAGGTTAACATTGCCGTCAATCAGATGGATGAAACGGCGCAACAAAACGCGGCGCTGGTTCAGCAATCCTCTGCGGCAACGCGTTCCCTGGAGGAACAATCGCGCGAGCTGATGGAGGCGATGGCATCCTTCAAACTGACGGCGCAAACGGCATGATAAAAATAGGGGAGCCTGTCGGGCTCCCCTATTTACGCGTTACGCGTCCGGGAATTCGCGGATCATGCGTTCAACGTCTTCCACCATGTGGTCGTTGCCGACAAAGAACGAACGGCGCTGGTGCAGGCTTTCCGGCACGATATCCAGAATACGCTCTTTACCGTCACTCGCTTTGCCGCCTGCCTGTTCGGCCAGGAATGCCATCGGGTTGCACTCGTACAGCAGACGCAGTTTTCCGTCCGGGTGGCTGGCGGTGCTTGGGTAGAGGTAAATACCACCCTTCAGCAGGTTACGGTGGAAATCCGCCACCAGCGAGCCGATATAGCGCGAGGTGTACGGGCGCTGGGTGGCTTTATCCTCTTCCTGGCAGAATTTGATGTACTTCTTCACGCCATTCGGGAATCGGATGTAGTTGCCTTCGTTGATGGAGTAGGTATTGCCCTTCTCCGGGAAGCGCATGCGCTCCTGGCTCAGACAGAAAACGCCCAGCGACGGATCGTAGGTAAAGGCGTGCACGCCGCAGCCGGTGGTGTACACCAGCATGGTGGATGAGCCATACACCACATAACCGGCAGCAACCTGCTTGCTGCCCGGCTGCAGGAAGTCTTCTTCCGTCACCGGTGTGCCAACCGGGGTGACGCGACGGTAGATGGAGAAAATGGTACCGACAGAAACGTTAACGTCGATGTTGGAGGAGCCATCCAGCGGATCCATCAGAACAACGTATTTTGCGTGTTCACACCCTTCGAATACGACGATCTCATCTTCTTCTTCAGAGGCGATACCCGCAACGATGTCGCGCGCGCGCAGTGCTGCTTTCAGTTTTTCATTGGCGAACAGGTCGAGTTTCTGCTGAACCTCACCCTGAACGTTCTCGGCACCGCTGGCACCCAGGATATCGACCAGACCGGCCTTGTTGATATCGCGGTGGATGATCTTAGCGCCCAGCTTTATTGCCGACAGCAAAGCAGTGAGCTCACCCGTAGCATGAGAGAACTCGTGCTGCTTTTCGACAATAAATTCACCTAACGTTTTCATAACACTTTCCCTGCATCTTATGTTGAGTAAAGCGGTTGATGTCCAACAATCTTAACAAACATTCAAATATTAGCGCAGAGGTGAATCGCGCCAGCAAAATACGGATTTACCTGAAATGCGTTTCACAGCCGCTGACATGTGAGTAAAATGTGCGCCACATTGAAGAAGGATAGTGACGTATGCGCATTCATATATTGGGGATTTGTGGCACTTTCATGGGCGGACTGGCAATGCTGGCGCGCTCGCTGGGCCATGAAGTGACAGGTTCGGACGCCAATGTGTATCCGCCGATGAGCACGCTGCTGGAGAAGCAGGGGATTTCTCTGATTCAGGGATATGACGCCAGCCAGCTCGAGCCGCAGCCGGATCTGGTGATCGTTGGTAACGCCATGACCCGTGGGAATCCATGCGTTGAAGCGGTGCTGGAACGTAATATCCCGTACATGTCTGGCCCGCAGTGGCTGCATGACTTTGTCCTGCGCGACCGCTGGGTTGTCGCCGTTGCCGGGACGCACGGCAAAACCACCACCGCCGGTATGGCGACCTGGATCCTCGAAGCCTGCGGCTACAAGCCGGGGTTCGTGATCGGCGGCGTGCCGGGGAATTTCGACGTCTCCGCGCGTCTGGGCGACAGCCCGTTCTTTGTGATTGAAGCGGATGAATACGACTGCGCGTTCTTCGACAAGCGCTCCAAGTTCGTGCATTACTGCCCACGCACGCTGATCCTCAACAACCTTGAGTTCGATCACGCGGATATCTTTGACGACCTGAAAGCGATTCAGAAACAGTTCCACCATCTGGTGCGCATTGTTCCGGGTCAGGGCCGCATTATCCTGCCGGAGAACGACATCAACCTGAAGCAGACTATGGCGATGGGGTGCTGGAGCGAGCAGGAGCTGGTTGGCGAGCAGGGGCACTGGCAGGCGAAAAAGCTCAACGCGGATGCTTCCGAATGGGAAGTGCTGCTCGACGGCGAAAAAGTGGGCGAAGTGAAGTGGGGCCTGGTGGGCGAGCACAATATGCACAACGGCCTGATGGCGATCGCCGCGGCGCGTCACGTGGGCGTACTGCCTGCGGATGCCGCCAATGCGCTGGGTTCGTTCATTAACGCCCGCCGCCGTCTGGAGCTGCGTGGTGAAGCGAATGGCGTGACGGTGTATGACGATTTCGCGCACCACCCAACCGCCATTCTGGCGACGCTTGCCGCATTGCGTGGCAAAGTTGGCGGCACCGCGCGCATTCTGGCCGTGCTGGAACCGCGTTCGAACACCATGAAAATGGGGATATGCAAAGACGATCTCGCGCCGTCCTTAGGGCGTGCCGACGAGGTCTTCCTCCTGCAACCGCAGCATATTCCGTGGCAGGTGGCCGAAGTGGCCGACGCCTGCATTCAGCCAGCGCACTGGAGTGCGGACGTGGATGTCTTAGCGGATATGGTGGTGAAAGCCGCACAGCCTGGCGATCACATTCTGGTGATGAGCAACGGCGGGTTTGGTGGGATTCATCAGAAGCTGCTGGACGGTCTGGCGAAGAAAGCCGCGGCCGCAGAGTAAAAAAAGGCCCGGTGGCGCTAGCGCTTACCGGGCCTACATTATCTCTTCTCCCTCTCCCCTTTGGGGAGAGGGCTGGGGTGAGGGGTTTACTCTTCGTTCTCAGACAGCTCGCGCAGATACTGGAAAATCAGACGCGCAGACTTCGGCGGCTTATTCCCTTCTTTCTCTTTCTTCGCGTTACGGATCAAAGAACGCAGCTGCTGGCGGTCGGCATTCGGCCACAGGTTCAGCACTTCAGGTACCGCGTCATCACCTTGCTCGATCAGACGGTCGCGGATCTGCTCCAGCTTATGGAACAGCGCAACCTGCTGGTTGTGGCGGTTCTTAAGTTTATCCAGCGCCTGACGGATCGGCTCAACATCGCGCTGACGCAGCAGTTTCCCGATAAGCTGAAGCTGGCGGCGACGCCCTTCTTTCTTGATTTTCTGTGCCAGTTCAATGGCATCACGCAGATCCTGGTCGAGCGGGATCTTATCCAGCGCGTTCTTACCCAGTTCTACCATTTCTGCGCCAAGCTGTTTTAACTCTTCGGCGTCACGTTTAATTTCACTTTTACTGACCCAGATGATCTCATCATCTTCGTCTTCGATGTCATCACCGGGAACGTCGTCGAGCCAGTCTTCGGGCTGCTTAGTCATGTCAGGCTCCTTAAAAAAAGAGGCTAATGTTACCAGTTAAGACGCGCACTGAAAAACGGTTCTCTGTTAGACTTCACTTAACTCTCTCTTACAGTATGGCATTTGCGATGAAAGTAACCTCACAAGTTGAAGCGCAGCGTAAGATCCTGGAAGAAGCCATCTCCACCGCGCTGATGCTCGCTTCAGGTAAATCAGATGGCGCCGAAGTGGCGGTCAGCAAAACCACCGGTATTAGCGTGAGCACCCGCTATGGCGAAGTGGAGAATGTAGAATTTAACAGCGATGGCGCGCTGGGGATCACGGTGTATCACCAGAATCGCAAAGGCAGCGCGTCGTCTACCGATCTCAGCCCGGATGCCATCGCCCGTACAGTGCAGGCGGCGCTGGATATCGCGCGGTACACCTCCCCGGATCCTTACGCTGGCGTGGCTGATAAAGAGCTGCTGGCGTTTGACGCGCCGGATCTCGATCTGTTCCATCCGGCGGAAGTGACCCCGGATGAAGCCATTGAGCTGGCCTCGCGCGCCGAGCAGGCGTCTTTGCAGGCTGACAAACGCATCACCAATACCGAAGGCGGCAGCTTTAACAGCCACTACGGCATCAAAGTGTTTGGTAACTCCCATGGCATGTTGCAGGGGTACTGCTCAACCCGCCACTCGCTTTCCAGCTGCGTGATCGCCGAAGAGAACGGCGATATGGAGCGTGATTACGCGTATACCATTGGCCGCGCGCTGGGGGATTTGCAGTCTCCGGAGTGGGTGGGAAAAGAGTGCGCCGAACGTACGCTGTCACGCCTCTCGCCGCGTAAACTCTCCACCATGAAAGCCCCGGTCATTTTTGCCAACGAAGTGGCAACCGGTCTGTTTGGTCATCTGGTGGGGGCGATTGCGGGTGGTTCGGTGTACCGTAAATCGACCTTCCTGCTCGACTCGCTGGGCAAGCAGATCCTGCCGGAATGGCTGACCATCGAAGAGCACCCGCACCTGCTGAAAGGGCTGGCCTCCACGCCGTTCGACAGCGAAGGCGTGCGCACGGAGCGCCGGGATATCGTTAAAGACGGCATTCTGACCCAGTGGCTGCTGACCAACTACTCCGCGCGTAAGCTGGGGCTGAAAAGCACCGGGCACGCGGGCGGCATTCATAACTGGCGCATTGCCGGGCAGGGCCTGAATTTTGAACAGATGCTGAAAGAGATGGGCACCGGTCTGGTGGTCACCGAGCTGATGGGGCAGGGCGTGAGCGGTATCACCGGCGACTACTCTCGCGGCGCAGCGGGCTTCTGGGTGGAAAACGGTGAAATTCAGTATCCGGTGAGCGAAATCACCATCGCCGGCAACCTCAAGGACATGTGGCGCAATATTGTTACGGTCGGTAACGATATTGAAACACGCAGCAATATTCAGTGTGGTTCTGTATTACTGCCGGAGATGAAAATCGCCGGGCAATAATCCCCGTAAAAGCGTGATTTATAATAAAAAAGGAAGTGAGCAATGCGTAAACACCTGTTAGCGATCGTCGCGGCTTCAACGCTGGTTCTTGGCTCATCTGCGTTTGCTGCCGATCTTGAAGACAACATGGACATCCTCAGTCAAAACCTGAAGGTGGTGCAGAAAACCGACGATGCGGCGGAGATGAAAGACGCACTGACCAAAATGCGTGAAGCGGCGCTGGATGCGCAAAAAGCGACGCCGCCGAAGCTGGAAAGCAAAGCGGCGGACAGCGCCGAGATGAAAGACTACCGCCACGGTTTTGACGTGCTGGTCGGCCAGATCGACGGCGCGCTGAAGCTGGCGAACGAAGGCAAAGTGAAGGAAGCCCAGGCGGCAGCCGACCAGTTTGCGGCGACCCGCAACGCGTATCACAAAAAGTATCGTTGATAGTCTGGATGAGCGGGGCGCGTTAAGCATCCCCGCTCACACTCTTCTCCCTCCCCATAAGAAAACCTTATCCACATCACATTTCTACGAGCCTGCTCGTAATCTTTTCCACTCCGCTTACCTGTTTAGTGCCGCGTAATAGCGTGATATTCATCACGTAAATCCAGCGATTAATCCAGATTCACCGCATTTATGTGGCACAGATCACTGCCGCGGCTCGCCTTTCCACTTCGAAGTGGAAAACAACTCGCTACAAACAACGCCCCCTCGACGTTAGTTTTATTCCAGAGCCATTAACGGGGTAAGACGAGTGATTAACGGAGCGGTAATGAACGACGTTGGGGAACAGGCGGTGCAAACAGAACAGCTCGCGAACACCATGCTTCAGCAGGTCTACGCCCTGCTGGCCCGGCACAACATCATCCCCAACGCGGTACAGGAGCAGATGCTGACCTCCCACGTTCGCGCAATGGCGCACCGGTCTGTGACCGGCGAGCCGCTGCCGGAGGTTGAAGCAGAGCTGTTCGACGAAATTTCACCAGATTCAATGCAACTTGCCCGTGAAGTGGTAGCGCAGTTTGGCAATCTTCCTGATGAAGAAGCCTGGCTGCTCTCCGTTCACTTCGAAGTCGCGAAAGATAACCTTTAAGGAGCAACACATGGAACAGATTACAGTCGTGATTGGCGATCGCCTGGGTAAAGGTCAGAAAGTGGCTGCGGGTGTGGAAAAAGCCGGCGGACGCGCGGTTGTCGTACCGGGCATGGCAGCGGATATGAAGCTCGGTGACGTGATGAAAGCAGAAAACGCCACCTTCGGGATCTCGTTCTGCGGCAGCGGCGGCGCGGGTGCCATCACCGCCCAGACCAAATACGGCTACAAGGCCAAATACGGCATGCGCTCCGTGGATGAGGGGGTGACCGCTATCAACGAAGGCTGCAACGTGCTGGGCTTTGGCTTTATGGATAAAGAAGAGCTGGGCGAGCGTCTGGTACAGGCGTGGCAGAAGAAATACGGCGCGTAAGCATGAAAGAACAGTTCACGACCACGGTGAGAGTGAAGGGGAAGGGCGATGCCAAAGCGCGCGCCTTTGCCGACGCCCTCAACCACGTACAGGCCGCGGTGATGAAAGCCTCACCGCATATCTTACTGCGTATTGAGCCACAGGATGTGCAGGTTGTTCAGGCGCAAGAAGCGGTGCGAAAAGAAGCGTTTTTGTTCTTCTTTCTGCGTCGGGAAAGACGCACCTACAGCGTGGAGCTGGATGTGACCGTCAACGTGACCGCCATCAATCTCGACCAGGTGGATTTCGTCACGCAACGCTGATTATTCATAAAAGGGCAGACTGATGTTCTTAATTATATTAATAAAATCGCTCATCATTGGCGGCCTGGTTGGCGTCGGTGTTGGAGCCGGGGCTGCACGCATGTTTCATGCGCCTACCACTCAGGGTATGGGCGCGTTTCGTACATTGGGGGAACTGAACTCCTGTGAAGGGGATCCGGCGTCCCACTTCTCCTTTGGGTTAGGTTTCTTCTTTAACGCCTGGGCCTCTTCCGTGGCCGCAGGTGCCTTCACACAGGACGTTGACCACCGCATCATCCCGAACTGGGGTGCTGCTGCACTGATGATCAAAAACCGTAACGTCGGTGAAACGCTGCATGACCCGCGCAAAATGGCGATTGCCTGCGGCATTATCGGCATGATTGTCGTGACCTTCCTTAACCTGACCGCCTCCTCCGTTCCGGCTGCGCTTCAGGTCACCGCCGTGAAGGTGCTGGTGCCTGCCGCGAACCTGCTGGTCAACACCGTGATGCCGGTGATCTTCTGGCTGGCAGCCATCGACGCGGGTAAAAAATCGGGCTTCTGGGCCACCATCTTTGGCGGCGCAGCGCAGCTGATCATGGGTAACGCCGTGCCGGGTCTGGTGCTGGGGATCCTGATCGGTAAAGGCGTAGAAGAGAGCGGCTGGAACCACGTCACCAAAGTGATGATGGCGGCGATCGTCCTGCTGTTTGTGCTGAGCGGCTTCTTCCGCGGCTTCGACATGAAGATGATCGAATCCTTCCATCTGACCGTGCCGAACTGGCTCGACATGATCCACAACTCGCTCAGCGGTAAATAACAGGAGCCTCTAAATGGAACAGAATAAAGGTTTTTGGTATGCCGACTGGTCGTTCCCGATCTTCGTTGGCCTGCTCTCCTCCGGCGTCTTCGCCGGGACGCACATGTACTACCTCTACGGTATCGGCGCGTTTAACGAAGTGGCCTTCGTGGCGATGCTGAAAGCGGGAATCGATACCGGCGTTTACGGCGCGGTGGCGGCGTTCGGCGCAAGCTTCCTTTTCGCCCGTATCATCGAAGGGTCGCTGGTCGGGATTCTCGACATCGGCGGGGCGATCCAGACCGGCGTGGGCCTCGGCGTACCGGCGCTGCTGCTGGGCGCGGGGATCATGTTCCCGGTGACCAACTTTATTGCCTCGCTGATTACCGGCCTGGTGATTGGTCTGGCGATTGGCTACGTCATCATCCTGGCGCGTAAGTTCACCATCAACCAGAGTAACTCCACCTACGGTGCAGACGTGATGATGGGCGCGGGTAACGCCTCCGGCCGCTTCCTCGGGCCGTTGATTATCCTCAGCGCCATGACCGCCTCCATTCCAATCGGCGTCGGTTCCCTGGTGGGCGCGCTGCTGTTCTACATCTGGCAGAAGCCGATTACCGGTGGCGCCATCCTCGGCGCAATGATTTTGGGCTGGCTGTTCCCGGTCGCCCTTTAATACCTGCGGGCGCTTCGGTGCCCGCCTTATCAGGAGAACCCCATGTTTGATCTACTCCTGCGCCGTGCGCGCCTCGCCGACGATACCCTGACCGATATCGCCATTCAGGACGGGAAGATCGCCGCGACAGGCCAAATTGACGCTCCCGCTCGTAAAACGGTTGAGCTTAACGGTGTCGTGTTCGTCAGCGCGGGCTGGATTGACTCCCACGTCCACTGCTACCCGAACTCCCCAATTTACCACGACGAGCCGGACAGCGTGGGCATTGCCACCGGCGTCACCACCGTGGTGGACGCGGGCAGTACCGGGGCCGACGACGTGGATGATTTTTACGCCATCACCCGCAAAGCATCCACCGAGGTGTTTGCCCTGCTGAACATCTCCCGCGTGGGGCTGATTGCCCAGAACGAGCTGGCCAATATGGCCAATATTGATGCTGATGCGGTGAAGCAGGCGGTGACGCGCTACCCGGATTTTATCGTCGGCCTGAAGGCGCGCATGAGCAGCAGCGTGGTCGGTGAAAACGGCATTACCCCGCTGGAGCGCGCGAAAGCGATTCAAAAAGAGAATGGCGACCTGCCGCTGATGGTGCACATCGGCAACAACCCGCCGAACCTTGATGAGATTGCCGAGCTGTTAAGCTCCGGCGACATCATTACCCACTGCTACAACGGCAAGCCCAACCGCATTCTGACGCCCTCCGGCGAGCTGCGCGCCTCCATTACGTCTGCGCTGAAGCGCGGCGTGCGTCTGGACGTCGGCCACGGCACGGCGAGCTTCAGCTTTGAGGTGGCGAAACGCGCCATCGCGATGGGCATTCTGCCGCACACCATCAGCTCGGATATCTACTGCCGCAACCGCATCAACGGCCCGGTCGGCTCGCTGGCCAGCGTGATGTCGAAATTCCTCGCCATCGGCATGTCATTGCCGCAGGTGATTGACTGCGTCACCGCCAACGCCGCAGACGGCCTGCGCCTGACGCGCAAAGGCCGCATTCAGCCTGGTCTCGACGCTGATCTGACGCTGTTCACCCTCAAACGCCAGCCGACGGTGCTGACGGATGCTGAAAACGACAGCCTGCAGGCTGAACACATTCTGGTGCCGCTTGCCGCGATCCGCGCGGGCAAGGGCTACATGACCGAACAAGGGAGCACGGAACATGCCTTCGATTTATGAGAAGTACAACTTAAAGCAGGTTATCAACACCTCTGGCCGCATGACGGCGCTGGGTGTCTCCACGCCGCGCCCGGAAGTGGTGCAGGCGGCGATGGACGGCATGAATCACTATTTCGAGATAAAGGATCTGGTCAATAAAACCGGCGAATACATCGCGAAGCTGCTGGAGGTGGAAGGCGCAACGGTGGTCTCCTGCGCGTCGGCGGGCATTGCCCAGTCCGTGGCGGCGGTACTGGTGAAAGACAGCGACTGGCTGCTGGAAAACCTGCACGTCACACCGATTGAGAACAACGAGATCGTCCTGCCGAAAGGCCACAACGTGAACTTTGGCGCGCCGGTAGGCACCATGGTAGCGCTGGGCGGCGGCAGGCTGGTGGAAGCGGGCTACGCCAACGAATGCTCTGCCGATCAGCTGGCGGCAGCGATCACCCCGCGTACAGCGGCTATCCTCTACATTAAATCGCACCACTGCGTACAGAAAAGCATGCTCAGCGTCGAGCAGGCGGCGGTGGTGGCGCGTAAACACGACCTGCCGCTGATCGTTGATGCCGCGGCGGAAGAAGATCTGCATACCTATTACCGCTCCGGCGCGGACCTGGTGATCTACAGCGGCGCGAAGGCGATTGAAGGCCCAACCAGCGGCCTGGTGATCGGCAAAACCCAGTACGTTGAGTGGGTGAAGCGCCAGACGGCGGGCATTGGCCGCGCGATGAAGGTGGGCAAAGAGGGGATCCTCGGCCTGACCTGCGCCATCGAACACTACCTGACGGCCACCAGGGAGAGCGGGGCCGAGATGGTGGCGAAGATGACGCCGTTTATTGACGCGCTCAACACCCTGAACGGCGTCACCGCCCGCGTGGTCTGGGACAGCGCGGGTCGCGATATCGCGCGCACCGAGATTAAGTTTGACGAAGCGACCACCGGCGTCGGCACCGGTGACCTGGTGAACGCGCTCAAGCAGGGCGAATACGCCATTTACTTCCGTGGCTATAAAGCTAACGAAGGGATTATCGAAGCGGATGTGCGCAGCGTGAATGCTGATCAGCTGAACATCGTGTACCGCCGTATTAGCGAAGTATTAGGACAGGAGAAAAAAGCATGAAACTGACCCCTAACTTTTACCGTGACCGCGTCTGCCTGAACGTGCTGGCAGGATCGAAAGCCAACGCCAGCGCCATTTACGAGGCGGCGGAAGGTCATGTGCTGGTGGGCGTGCTCTCCAAAAATTACCCCGACGTGGCGAGCGCCGTCGCGGATATGCGTGAGTATGCGGCCCTGATTGATAACGCGCTCTCCGTGGGGCTGGGCGCAGGCGATCCGAACCAGTCGGCGATGGTGAGTGAAATCTCCCGCCAGGTACAGCCGCAGCACGTCAATCAGGTCTTCACCGGCGTGGCCGCCAGCCGCGCGCTGCTGGGGCAGAATGAGTCGGTGGTCAATGGCCTGGTCTCCCCGACCGGCACCGTCGGCATGGTTAAAATTTCCACCGGCCCGCTGAGCAGCAACGCGCCGGACGGCATTGTGCCGGTGGAAACCGCGATTGCCCTGCTGAAAGATTTCGGCGGCAGCTCAATCAAGTACTTCCCGATGGGCGGCCTCAAGTGCCGTGACGAGTATAAAGCGGTGGCGGAAGCCTGCGCCCGTCACGACTTCTGGCTGGAGCCGACCGGGGGAATCGATCTGGAGAACTTTGAGGAGATCCTGCAGATCGCCCTGGACGCGGGCGTGAGCAAAATCATCCCGCATATCTACAGCTCGATTATCGACAAAGCCAGCGGCGACACGCGTCCGGAAGATGTGCGTACGTTGCTGGCGATGACGAAGAAGCTGGTGAAGTAGAACCTGCCCCTCACCCCAGCCCTCTCCCCAAAGGGGAGAGGGTGTAATCGTCCCCTCTCCCCTTTGGGGAGAGGGTTAGGGTGAGGGGAAACACACCGCACACACCCGAAGGAGCCACCATGCACACCCGTACCCTGCTTGTCGCTTCACTCTCAATGCTCGCCACCGCCGCTGCCGCCCAGACGCAATACGCCTGGGTGGGCACCTATAATCCCAACGGCGAAGGGCTGTACCGTTTTACCGTCGACCCGCAAACCGGCGCGCTCGATAACAAAACGCTGGTGAGCCAACTCCCGAACGCTGCGCAGCTTACCGTCTCGCACGACGGCAAAACGCTCTACCTGGCAAGCGAGGTGGAGCAGGGCGTGGTGCAGGCGTTGCGAATAGGCGATAACGGCGCGCTGAGCGAGCTGAATCAGGTGGCCTCCGGCGGCGCGGGGCCGGTGTATCTTTCCCTGACGCCGAACGGCAAACATTTGCTGGTGGCGAACTACGTCAGCGGATCGATCGCGGTGCTGCCCGTTAACGCAGACGGCAGCCTGGGCGATGCTACGGACACCCATCAGGACAAAGGCGAACCGGGCGCGGCGAAGCCGGAAGCTGCCGTCGAGGGCAGTTTCGCCATCAGCGATCATAACGGCCCTCACGCGCACATGATCGCCGCCGATCCGAGCGGGAAATACGTTTTTTCCACCGATCTGGGGCTGGATCGCATCTATCAGTACCGTTTTGACGATCGAACCGGAAAGCTGACCCCGAACGATCCGCCGTTTATCAGCGCCTCCTCAAAAGGGGCCGGGCCGCGCCATTTCGTCTTTACGCTGAAGGGGGATGCCCTGTGGCTGATTAACGAAGAAGCCTCTACGCTCACCCATTATGCGCTGGACAGCAACGGCAGGCTGAAAGAGGGTAAAACGGTTTCAGCCTTGCCGGACGGTTATAAAGGCACCAGTTTTGCCGCCGGGCTGGCACTAAGCGCCGACGGGAAACAGCTGTATGTCGCTAACCGTTTGCATAACAGCATCGGGCACTTTACCGTAACGGCGGAGGGCACGCTGACGCATCAGGACGATGTCTGGACGCGAGGCGACTATCCGCGCACCCTGACGCTTGATAAGCAGGGGCGCTGGCTGTACGTCATGAACCAGCGCAGCGACAACATTACCCGTTTCCGCGTGGCGCCGGACGGCAAGCTGAGCGCCGAGTCAGACTATACCCCGGTCGGCAGCCCATCCCAGATGGTCATTTCACCCTGAGCAGTAAGAGGACAACGACGTGCGATTTCCGAACCAACGTTTAGCACAACTTTTCGATCTGTTGCAAAACGAGACGCTGCCGCAGGACGAGCTGGCGCAGCGGCTGTCGGTCTCCACGCGAACCGTCCGGGCGGATATCACCGCCCTGAACGCGCTGCTGGCCAGCCACGGCGCGCAGTTCATTTTGAGCCGGGGCAACGGCTATCAGCTCAAAATCAATGATGTGGCGCGCTATCAACAATTGCAGTCGTCCCACCCGCGCGCGCTGCGTATTCCGCGAACCGGACCGGAGCGTGTGCATTATCTGGTGGTGCGTTTTCTGACGTCAGCCTTTTCCCTTAAGCTGGAGGATCTGGCAGATGAGTGGTTCGTCAGCCGGGCCACGCTGCAAAGCGACATGGTGGAAGTACGCGAGTGGTTTCACCGTTACAACCTGACGCTGGAAACCCGCCCGCGCCACGGCATGAAGCTGTTTGGCAGCGAGATGGCGATCCGCGCCTGCCTGACCGACCTCCTGTGGGAGCTGGCGCAGCAGGATAGCCTTAACCCGCTGGTGACCGACGTGGCGCTCAACGCGGGCGTGGCGGAAAAGATGGTCCCTGTCCTGCACGACGCGCTGACGCGCCATCACATTCGCCTGACCGATGAAGGCGAGCTGTTCCTGCGCCTGTACTGCGCGGTGTCGGTACGGCGCATCAGCGAGGGGTATCCGCTGCCGGAATTCCACGCTGAAGACGTGGAAGAGAACGTACGCGAGGCGGCGAAAGATATCGCCGTGGCTATCCAGGAGCTGGCGGGCAAGGCGCTTTCACCATCGGAAGAGAGCTGGCTGTGCGTGCACATTGCGGCGCGGCAGATCCAGGAGATCGCCCCCAGCGCCATTAATGCTGACGACGACGAAGCCCTGGTCAACTATATCCTGCGCTACATCAACACCCACTATAACTACAACCTGTTGAGCGACGAGCAACTGCATGCAGATCTGCTCACGCACATCAAAACCATGATTACCCGCGTGCGGTATCAAATCATGATCCCCAATCCGCTGCTGGATAACATCAAGCAGCACTACCCGATGGCGTGGGATATGACCCTCGCGGCGGTGTCGAGCTGGGGCAAATACACGCCGTATGTGATCAGCGAAAACGAAATTGGTTTTCTGGTGCTGCATATCGGTGTCGGTCTGGAGCGCCACTACAACATCGGCTACCAGCGTCAGCCGCGCGTGCTGCTGGTATGTGACGCTGGTAACGCGATGGTGCGCATGATCGAGGCGGTGCTTCAGCGCAAATACCCGCAGATTGAGGTGACGCGCACGCTCACCCTGCGCGAGTACGAACTTGCCGATGCCATCGGCGAAGACTTCGTGATCTCCACCGCTCGCGTGAGCGAAAAATCCAAACCGGTGGTGATAATCGCCCCGTTCCCGACCGATTATCAGTTAGAGCAGATCGGCAAGCTGGTGCTGGTGGACCGTACCCGCCCGTGGATGCTGGAGAAATACTTCGACGCGGCCCATTTCCGCATTCTCGACAAGCCTGTCGACCAGCAAACGCTGTTCCGCGAACTGTGTGGGCAGCTTGAAAGTGAAGGCTTTGTCGGCGCGGAATTTCTGGAATCGGTTATCGAGCGTGAAGCTATCGTCAGCACTATGCTCGGCGACGGCATCGCGCTGCCGCACTCCCTCGGCCTGCTGGCGCAAAAAACGGTGGTCTACACCGTGCTGGCGCCGCAGGGCATTCAGTGGGGAGATGAAACTGCCCATGTCATTTTTCTGCTCGCCATCAGCAAAAGCGAGTACGAAGAGGCAATGGCGATTTACGATATTTTTGTCACTTTCCTGCGTGAACGCGCGATGGCGCGCCTGTGCCAGTGCGAGGATTTTGCGGCGTTTAAGGCTGAGGCAATGGAGAGTGTGAGTCGGTTTTGACGTTCAGGCGGACAGAGGATATCCGCCTTCATTCAACGCAGATGATGCACAACCTGGTTGCTGCTGCCGCGCCAGATAAGCATAGGATCTTTTAGATCCTGCACGAACTTGCCGTCGACCAGGACGTTAATCAGATCCACTACTTCCTTCTGCTGCGCATTCAGTTCATCCAGCTTATAACCCGTCCAGACCCAGATGTCTTTTCCCGCGCACTCGCGGCGGATGCGTTTTACCAGCTTCAGGATCGCCGGCACGTTTTGCGGATGGAGCGGGTCGCCGCCGGAGAGCGAGATCCCCTGACGTTTAATGCGCGTGTCGTTCAGGTCGTTGATGATGCGGTCTTCCATCTCAGCGGTAAACGGCATACCCGAGTTCAGGCGCCAGGTGCTTTTGTTATAGCAGCCGGGGCACTCGTGAACGCAGCCTGATACAAAGAGGGTGCAGCGGGTGCCGGGGCCGTTGACGATGTCGACGGGGTAGTACTGGTGATAGTTCATCGCGAATAACCACGCCGGGTGGCGCTGCGCTTACCCGGCCTACAAAAGAGAGCGGTCCGTAGGCCCGGTAAGCGCAGCGCCACCGGGCATTAACGTGGCAGCGGATTACCCGATCTGCCCATTTCCCAGATGTTTCACCCTGCGCTTCACCTCTTCCTGCTTACCGGCGTTAAACGGACGGGCGTCCGGGCTGCCGAGGTAGCCGCACACGCGGCGGGTTACGGAGACGCGGGCTGCATCGTGGTTACCGCATTTAGGGCAGGTGAAGCCTTTGCTGGTACACTCGAACTCACCGGTAAAGCCGCACTCGTAGCACTCGTCGATTGGCGTGTTGGTTCCGTAGTACGGAACGTGCTGATAGCTGTAATCCCACACGTCTTCCAGCGCCTTCAGGTTATGCTGAATGTTCGGGTACTCGCCGTAGCAGATAAAACCGCCGTTCGCGATGGGCGGATAGGCCGCTTCGAAGTCGATCTTGTCGTACGGGTTCACCTTCTTCTCCACATCGAGGTGGAAGCTGTTGGTGTAGTAACCTTTGTCGGTCACCCCTTCCACGATGCCGAACTCGGCGGTATCCAGACGGCAGAAGCGATCGCAGAGGTTTTCGCTCGGCGTGCTGTACAGGCTGAAACCGTAGCCGGTTTCCTCTTTCCACTGGTCTACCGCATCGCGCAGGCGCTGCACAATCGCGATACCTTTCTCACGCAGGGCGTCGTTGTCATAGATGTGCTTGTCGCCAAACAGCGCGTTAATGGTTTCGTGAATGCCGATGTAGCCGAGAGAGATCGACGCGCGACCGTTTTTGAAGATCTCCGACACATCATCATCCGCCTTCAGGCGCACGCCGCAGGCCCCTTCCATATAGAGAATTGGCGCGACGCGGGCTTTCACCCCTTCAAGGCGGGCGATGCGGGTCATCAGCGCCTTACGTGCCAGCTGTAAACGTTCATCCAGCAGCGCCCAGAAGGCCGCTTCATTACCTTTGGCTTCCAGCGCGATGCGCGGCAGGTTCAGGCTGATGACGCCCAGGTTGTTGCGCCCGTCGTGGATCTGCTCGCCGTTCTCATCCTCGTACACGCCGAGGAAGCTGCGACAGCCCATTGGCGTTTTAAACGAACCGGTGACTTTTACCACCTGGTCGTAGTTCAGAATGTCCGGGTACATACGCTTGCTCGCGCACTCCAGCGCCAGCTGTTTGATGTCGTAGTTCGGATCGCCAAACTTGTGGTTCAGGCCGTCGCGAATGGCGAACACCAGTTTCGGGAACACCGCCGTTTTACGGTTTTTACCGAGGCCGGAGATACGGTTACGCAGAATAGACTGCTGGATCAGGCGTGATTCCCAGCTGGTTCCGAGGCCAAACCCGAAGGTCACAAACGGCGTCTGGCCGTTGGCGGTGTGCAGCGTGTTTACTTCATATTCCAGCGACTGGAACGCGTCGTAGCACTCTTTCTCGGTGCGGGAACGGGCATAACCGTCGGCGTCCGGGATCTGCCACTCTTCCGCCGTTTTACGGTGTTTGTTGAAGCTCTCGGTCACGAACGGGGCCAACACTTCATCGATGCGGTTAATGGTGGTGCCGCCATAGATGTGGCTCGCCACCTGGGCGATGATCTGCGCCGTGACCGCCGTCGCGGTGGAGATGGATTTCGGCGGCTCAATCTCGGCGTTACCCATTTTAAAACCCTGGGTCAGCATGCCTTTCAGGTCGATCAGCATGCAGTTAAACATCGGGAAGAACGGCGAGTAGTCGAGATCGTGGTAGTGGATCTCACCGCGCTCGTGCGCCGAGACTACATCGCGCGGCAGCAGGTGCTGGCGGGCATAGTGCTTGGCGACGATACCAGCCAGCAGGTCGCGCTGGGTCGGGATCACTTTGCTGTCTTTATTGGCATTTTCATTGAGCAGCGACGAGTTGGTTTGCTCTACCAGGCCGCGGATCTCCTGGTTCAGGCGACCGCGTTTCTCACGCTGGACGTCACGGTCGTGACGATACTCAATGTAGGCGCGCGCCAGCTGCTTGTACGGACCAGACATCAGCTGGTTTTCAACCGCGGTCTGGATCTCGTTGATATCCACCTGGCTGCGTTCGTGCATCTGGCTGCTAACGACTTCTGCGACGGTGGCGCAGTAATCTGCGTCATCGACTCCCGCTGCTTTAGCTGCACGCAGAATGGCTTCTTTGATGCGCTCTGATTTAAACGGCACTTTACAGCCATCACGTTTCATCACATGCGGTGTCATGATCACTCCATTTTAAAAACAGGTTATCCACAGAGGTGGAGAAGTATTCACCGGGCGTATTCCTCGCCGAGGCAAAGACTTCCCGCGTGCCCAGCTCGTGTTATCCACAATTCCGGCCAGCGTTCGCGCCGTCTTGTTGTTGGAATAGTAGACGATAAATACAAGATGTTGGGTCGGCGTGCATTTTAAGTGCTACATATAGTGATTTGCATCAAACATGTTTGCGATTTTTTTGATGCAGGACAAAGTAAAAAGACGAGAGTACAAACGGCGGGCGCTGAGGCAATTGTAAAGACGCGAAGGAAAAATCTGATTAATTATTCAACAAAAACAAGCGCTCAGCAGAGCCTGTGCTGAGCGCTGCTCGATTAACTCACCCCGCAGACCCAGCTCAACCCTGCCTGTAAAAAGGCTGCGGTAGCAATACTGCCCAGCACCACGGGGATGAGAAAGGAGCGATCGGGGCTATCGTCCTGTACTGGCGGTTCTTCAGCATTCAGGACGGACAATGCCTCTTCCCGGGTGCGCGCCGCCAGAAGCTGCTCACGCACCCGCTCATCCGTTAGTCTGCTGGTCAGCGTCGTCAGCAGTTGCATATGCGTACTGCCTGCTTCCGCTGGCGGAATGGCGAGCAGGAAAACCATTCTCACCTCTTCATCACCTTCCAGCCCCGGCCAGCATATCGGATCGTCAAAGAGCGCCAGACAAAATGCTGCCTGTAGAACCGCCTCGGTTTTACCGTGCGGGACGGCGAGTGCTTCACCCAGCGCGGTAGGACCTTCACTTTCGCGTTGTAAAACGCTTTCGATAAATGCCTCTCGATCGTTGATGATATTCTGCCTGGCGAGCGGCTCGGTGAGCCAGCGGATCAGTGCTTCAGGCGTACGTTGGGGCGGGTTGATAAACACCCGATCGGGATGCGTCAATGCCAGCAAGTTCATATTAAGCCTCAATCAAAAAATCGCAGGTTGCGGAAGGTGAGATCGCTGTTACCGGTTGCACGGGCTCTTCCAGATAGTTGATCTGACGAAGCCCCGCCAGACTTGTCGGAACGGGAACCGGCTGTGTCCCGGCGTTAAATACGCGTAAGACGGTGCCATGCAACTGCTGCGCATGGGGCAGTGCGGAAAGGATGAGCGGCTCCGGCAAGGTCAGTAGCGAGAATTCTGCCGGAAGCCTGCGTTCGGGCAGACGCAACGCAAAGCGCTCAAGACGGCTATCGAGCATGTGTAACGCTTGCGGTTGATAGGAAAAAGGCTGTCCAGCCGCCTGATTTTCCAGCTGGCGCAGCGTGAGGTGGTCGGCGTTGTCGGCCAGCGCGACGGTGAATGAAAAGTGCAACGGTTTCAGCAACTGGGCATCAGGAGTCTCAACCACCGTATTATTGATGCCGGAGGCCCGACCCGGTCGCCACTCGAGATCGCTGCGTCCGAGCACGCCCGTCGATTTAAACATCGTCAGGGCAATAGCTGCTGGTTCGCTGCCGATAATCTGAAATTCTTTCATGCCACGGCTAGTCACAACCAGCGCTTTACCCGGTTCCGTAACAGCGATAATGCCCTCGCTGGTTTCGATATCCACGGGCTTCTCACGATAGCGTTCTTGCCATTTTTCACCGTCATATCCCGTTTCGCGCTGGATGATTGCGAAGGGCAGTGAGGCGATAGCGTGACGGGTGTGAATATCGCTGCCGATCAGTAAACGTAGCCGGTGATCGCAGTGGCTGTTTTCCAGCGAAGCCTCGACATACAGGTTCGGATCGTCATGGCGTAATTCACAGACCAGACGAATGGATAACGGCGTTCGTGCCGTTTCCTGACGGCTGGCGAGATCCTGCGGAAGAAGCATTGTGGCCTCGACGGTTAGCTTTTCGACAAGCTTCGTTTTCACGCCGTCGACGAGCGTAAAATGCGAACAGCGCGTCGGTGTGTCGCCTGCAAGTGGCGAAAAATCGTAGCTGTCGCCCGCATCAGCACAGTCTTCGAGAGTAAAGAAAGAGGGGATGCGTCTGCCGCTGCGTTTGTCTTCCAGGGTAAGCGTTCCGGCGTCCAGCGACAGTCGATAATGCGCGTTCTCAATCTCGCTGCCCTTTATCTTTTCAGGCTCCTGAAAAGGCGCACGGTCATCTACAACGTTAACGGTGAGATAGCCGATCGGCGGCAGAACCGGTGTCTTTACCGCTACGTGCCAGCGGTAATAAGGGGGAATGGCCGTTTCGCACTCGCCCTCGGCGGTAAGGGAGATCGCCGTTCCGCCGGGCAGAATATCCCTTTTCAGGACGTCGAACGGGATGGGCAGCCCCTGATACGTCAGGGCGATATTATCAGCCCGGCTATACAGGGTGGTTATCACCACGCGCTGCGTTGGGGTAGCCAGCGGGTTAAAAATCAGCAGGTCGCCTTCCTGAGCGCAGGCGGCGGCCAGGGTTTTCACCACCAGATTCCACAGGCTATGGCACAGCTGTTCGGTTTGTTCCAGACGATGCAGAATGTCGCGGTTGGTGGCATCGCTATTGCAGCCGCCAATTGAATCGTGGGCATGGTTTCGCAACAACTTTTTCCAGAGGGTATCGACCACCGAGAGGTTCACCGGCAGCCCCTGATGACGCGCCATGGCGATTGTCGGCTCCAGCCGCCGCAGGATGAACTGTTCGACTTCATCATTTTTCTTTTTGATGTCGTAGCGCACGGATCCGATCGTTTTATGGATGCGGGTATAGCGCGGCGATTTCAGCTCTCCTTCCCAGCGTTCAAACTGTTCACGCCGCGCGCGTAGAATATCGACGTAGCGCTCCAGCGAACTGATAACGTACCGGTCTTCATTGGGGGAGCGTGCGCTGGCGATCTGTAGAATTTTCGGCAGCGCCGGGTCGATACTAACCTGATCGCCGCCGCAGGGTAGCAGCAGGTCATTTATTTCGGCCCGCGAGCGCAGGAGATTGACCATCGGGAAGATTTTTCCCTGCAAATGGCTCGCGTCTGAAGAGATGTTTTTAGCCGCGCCGTAACCGAATGCCATCGCGCAGGCGATAACGGTCGCACCTGACGGCGCCCGCCATAGGAACTGGCTGCTTTTCGCCTGTCTGTCGTGATCGATGCCGCGCCAGAAGACGATATTGTCGATATTGCAGCCCTGCAAAATCGTGGGCATCTGCGCATTGTGGCCGAAGGTGTCCGGAAGATACCCGACCTGCATGGCATGCCCCAGCGTTCGGGCGGCGAAGATGCCGTACTTGAGATTGCGAATAATGGATTCGCCATGCACGTTGTAGGTGTCCGTCTGGGTATACCACGGCCCTACAAAGATCCTTTTTCCTCTGACCAGTTTTTCCAGCCTGGCGCGATAATCGGGATTGATGACGAGAAAATCCTCCACTACCGCCATCTGTCCGTCAAGGTGATAGCAGGTGTAAGCGGGGTCCTGCTCCAGCGTGTCGATGACGTCCGCAAAGTTAGATGACGCCAGCACCATGCTGTCCTGGCGGGTGAAATACCACTCCTGATCCCAGTGCGTATGGGCAATGATGTGGATCTGATTCATGACGTTCCCCTTATCTGGCGTTCTTTGGGCTGACATAGAGCACGCCCAGAGCGCAAATCAATGCGCCAATAACGACGCTCGCCAGGTAGCCCGCTACATTAGTCGCCAGCGGCCAGCCCCAGACGGCTGGCAGAGGCAGCGTCTGCTTCACGCCAAGGGTAATAGCGACCAGCGCGCCGGCGACGGCACCGGTCATGAACACCGGGATAAGACGTGGGTTTTTCAGGATGAACGGGATCGCGCCTTCGGAGATCCCAATCACGCCCAGCAACAACGAGGTGCTACCGACGGTTTTCTCCTCCTGGCTAAAGACATCCGGTAATCCAAAGCGACCGTTGAGGAACGCAGCAAAGCCGACGCCGATGGAGGGGATCACGATGGAGAGTTCACGGGCGGTTAAATCAAACGTCTCGCTCATGCCATTCAGGCCGAGCGCGACCGAGCCTGCCGCCTTGTTGACCGGACCGCCCAGGTCGAACGCGGTACCTGCGGCGATCATCGCGGAATAGAACCCGCGTCCTGTGTCACCTGCCGAGGTAAAAAAGACCACCATCAGCTGGTTAAGTGAGCCAAAAATAGGGTTGATCAAATATTCCATGACCATCACCAGCGTAATGCCGGTGATGAGAGGGACGACAAGCATGGTTTTAATGGTGGTGAGCTGCTGACGGACGTGAATCGAATCATTGAGCCAGCGCACCAGATAGCCCACATAAAAGCCGATACCAATGGCACCAAAAAAGCCGGATGGCATAAAGCCTTCGATATCAAAGAAGCGCTTATAGACTTCGTCTGACATGATGCCGCCGATAAGCCCGGGGATAAGCGCGGGTTTACCAGCAATGGAAAACGCCAGATACATCGCAAAAACGGGATACATGAACTTAATGGTCATAAAGCCCACTTTATCCAGCACGCTGAACGGCGAATGTTCGATGTTAATAAACTGCCCGGTAATTTTGGCCGTCGCCATCATCAGCCCGCCCATCACCACGACCGGCAGCATATAGCTGATGGCCGCCATAATATGGCCAATAAAAATCTGGTAAGCCGAACGCTGGAGATCGTCTTCTTGTGCGACAGTGGTGACGTTTTTTTCCATGGCCAGCGCCCGACGCAGATAGCGATCGGTATGTTTGATCAGCTCTTGTGTGCGGGTTTGAAGGTGAGGAAGGTTTTCAAAACGCTCGGCATCCTGAATGGGAACGTCGGTTGCCAGAATAATGGCCGTGGCGGAGGCGATATCCTGTTTTGTTAAGCGGTTTTGAACGCCATCGCTGCCCTGCGTTTCGACCTTTACCTCAATATTGTGCTCGTTAGCCCATGCAATAATTTTATTTGCCGCCATAAAGGTGTGTGCGATGCCTGTTGGACAGGCTGTTACCGCGACAACTTTTTGTTTCGTCATTGTCATAATTCCCTGAATGTGAAAACAGGGGAAGTATAAAGAGAACCTAAAACAGTTTTTAATGTTTGCTAATACTAATTACGTATCGTGATACGCGTAAATGCAATAATGCAATGTGTGAAGCGCCTTCCAGAGACTATTTCTCTGTTGTGTTAATATCATGTTGGGATTAAACGGGGCGTAATAGATGAATTCATTCCAGGGAAGTGAGCGTTTGATATTTGAATACATTCAGCATCATGCATATAATATTTCTAATATATCGGCAAAAGAGATTGCCCGTGACACCTTTACCACGACAACATCCGTTAATCGTGTATGTAAAAAAATGGGCTATAAAAGCTATACCGAGCTTCGGTACCGTTTTTTACGCGACCATTTTACGCCTGCACCTGCCGCCCCCGACATGGGGTCACAGGCGGATGATATTGTGACAGAAATGGCCAGGTTGCTTACGCATTCCAGCCATATCTATCTGTACGCACGGGGAGCCTCGCTCACCAGCCTCAACTACCTGTCGCGCTTTTTGTCGCTGGCGAGCCTGCCGCACCTTATTTTGAATGACATGCACCAGCTGACGCGGGTATCGAAGGGGACGCTGGTGTTGATCAGTAAATCCGGGGAGACGCAGTCGCTGATTGAAATGGCGCGTAACGCGCTGCGCAAAGGGTTGAAGATTATTGCGATTACCCGTCAGGGGTCGACATTGGTGTCGATCTCAACGCTATGCTGGCCGTTACCAATCGACATTAACGCAGTGTCTTTGTATCAGCGGGAAGGTCAGCTTGAACTGTTGAGTGCCGTGGACCGTATCGGCTGCAGGCTGCTACAGCACGATACGGTGTAGTCAGGCCGTCAGAGCTGCTTAACTATTCCCAGACGTACGGCATAATCATTTTCATGGTTGCCGTCATCGTTGATATAGGTTTTATCCAGCGATACAAGCTCGACGTAAGGCGTCCAGCCGTCGTCGAGCTTGTAGTTGAATGCGACGGTATGCTCCCAGTAGGTGTCATCCCCGGTTCCCTGATCGACGTTATCCTGCCAGCGGAAGCGCGGGTTGTAGGACATACCGAATTTGCCGATGTTATACGCGAACCAAATGTCGAACTGGTGTGACTGGCGGCGGGTATAACCGCTGCCGTCGAGTTCTTTATCGCTGTGCGCGTCATTGACGGTGTTATAGCGGTAGCGGGCGGAGAGATTCAGACCGTTATCGAATGATTTCCAGCCCTGAATAAAAGGGCGGTAATGCGTATTGCTGGTGGTGAAGACGGTTACCATCCCTGGCGCAACGGCGAAACCATTTCCCAGATCAAAACGCCAGCGCGTTTCGATTTCCTGTGCCGCTTCCGTTAGCCCTTTGTCGTCGGGATTATATCTGTCGGTATCACCAAAAAACGTATCGTTATGGTTTTGTGCGGCTTCAACGGAAAAGTAAAAACCGTTATTCGCCTGATGCATGACCTTAATACGTGAATCATTTACATCTGAGCGCGTATTATGACCAAAGCGAAGATCGACGGACGTATTTCCGCACCATCCCTGCGTGCTCAATAATAATACGCTAATACACGTTGCTTTAATAATTGTCTTTTTCATAATATCCTGCCGAGGTTATTTAATTGGCAGGCTATTTTTATTTTGAGTGCGCCATATTGTAAAAGTTATCGTCGTACATTTAGCGTATCGCTAAACATAAAAAAAGAGATACAGCATGCTGTATCTCCTAAGGTTTATTCCTGTACCCACCAGATAGCTTCAAACGGGCGCAATAGCAACGTATCGGGTCGGAAGGGAACCTCTTCATAGTTGCTGAGTGCCACCCGCCATGCTCGCTCTGCGGGGGCGGGCTGCCACTGCTGGCGCTCGTGGCTCAGGTTCGCCACCACCATCAGCGTTTGCCCCTGCCACTGACGGCGATAGCACCACAGGGAAGGGTGGTCAGGCAGGAGATCCTCATAATCCCCCCACGTCAGCACCGGCAGGGTTTTGCGCAGGCGAATCAGCGACTGATAGGTGTAGAACACCGAATCGGGGTCGTCCAGCGCCGCGCGGGCGTTCACGGTTTCGTAGTTGTCGCAGACACCAATCCACGGTTCGCCCCCGGTAAAGCCCGCATTGTGCGAGGCGTCCCACTGCATCGGCGTGCGCCCATTATCACGTGACTTACTCGCCAGAATCGCCAGCAGTTCATCCGTATCGCGGCCGTTAGCCCGCTGTTCGGCGAACATGTTCAGGCTTTCTACGTCGCGGTAGTCGGTGATACGGCTGAAATGCGGGTTGGTCATGCCCAGCTCTTCACCCTGATAGATATACGGCGTGCCCTGCATCCCGTGCAGCACCATACCGAGCATTTTCGCCGCCGCCACGCGGTGTTCCCCTTCGTCACCAAAGCGTGACACGATGCGCGGCTGGTCATGGTTACACCAGAACAGCGCGTTCCAGGCTTTGTTGTGCATCCCCTGCTGCCAGTGGCGGAAAAGGGTTTTCAGCGCCACGAAGTCCGGCTTCGCAAGCGTCCACTTTTCGCCGCCGGGGTAGTCGACCTTCAGATGATGGAAGTTAAAGGTCATCGACAGCTCGCGCCCGTCGAGCGACGCATACTGCTGACAGTTCTCCAGCGAGGTGGAGGACATCTCGCCCACCGTCATCAGGTTGCGCGGCGTAAAGACATCCCGGCTCATCTCCTGGAGATATTCGTGGATGCGCGGCCCGTCAGTGTAGAAACGTCGGCCATCCCCGATGGTGTCGTCCGGGAAATCCTGATCTTTTGAAATCAGGTTAATGACGTCCAGACGCAAGCCGTCCACGCCGCGATCGGCCCAGAACTCGCACACTTTTTTCAGCTCGGCGCGCACCGCCGGGTTTTCCCAGTTGAGATCCGCCTGCTCCGGCGCGAACAGATGCAGATAATACTGCTCGCTTTCGGCATGCCAGCGCCAGGCGTTGCCGCCAAACTTGGAGCGCCAGTTGTTGGGAAGCGCGTCCGGCGTACCGTCGCGCCAGATATAGAACTCACGGTACGGACTCGCTTTATCCAGCGACTCACGGAACCAGGCGTGCTGCGTGGACGTGTGGTTAAAGACCATATCCAGCACAATGCGGATGCCACGTTCATGCGCCCGGGCAACCAGCTCGTCAAAGTCGTCCAGCGTGCCGTAGGTCGGGTCGATGGCAGTGTAGTTCGCCACGTCGTAACCGTTATCCACCTGCGGGGAGATATAAAACGGCGTCAGCCAGATGGCGTCAATGCCAAGGGTTTTCAGGTAGTCAAGACGCTGCGTTACGCCACGCAGATCGCCGGTGCCGCTGCCGGTGGTATCCTGAAAACTCTTTGGGTAAATCTGATAGATAACGCCGTTCTGCCACCAGTGAGGAAGGGTATTCATAGTACGTTCCTGCAAATGCGAAGGGGCGCAACTGCGCCCCGAAAAAGGGAATTAAACAATCTGCAACGTGCCCTGACGGAACTTACGCTGGTAAACCACGGTAGTCAGCGCCATTGGGATGATAATCGCCACCGCCATCGCCAGCGCAAATACCTGCCAGAATGAAGGCTGAATGGAGAGGATACCCGGCAGGCCGCCGACGCCAATCCCGTTTGCCATTACGCCGTTCAGGCCGCACAGCAAGCCCGCCAGACCGGAGCCGATCATCGCGCAGAGCATCGGGAAGCGATATTTCAGGTTGATACCGTACATCGCCGGTTCAGTGACGCCGAGGTAGGCGGAGATAGCAGCCGGAACGGAGATCTCACGCTCGTTGTGCTTACGGCTGACGATGATGATGCCGGTTACCGCCGAGGCCTGCGCAATGTTAGACAGGGCGATGATCGGCCAGACCGGCGTGCCGCCGAGGCTCTGGATCATCTGCATATCGATCGCCAGCGTGGTCTGGTGCACGCCGGTGATCACCAGCGGAGCGTACAGGAAGCCGAACAGTGCGGCGCCAATCGGTGCGAAGCTGCCGGTCATCAGGTGACGGACTGCGAAGGCCACGCCGTCGCCAATCATGCGGCCAAACGGACCGATAAAGGCATGCGCCAGGAACACCGCCAGGATCAGCGAGCAGACCGGGACCACCACCAGATAGAGATAGTCCGGCACGATGCGCTTCAGACGCGTCTCAATAAAGCCCAGCGCCAGACCCGCCAGCAATGCCGGGATAACCTGCGCCTGGTAGCCCACTTTGGCGATGGTAAACAGGCCGAAGTTCCACACCTCTGGCGTTTGCTGACCAAGTAAGTAAGCGTTCATTAACTGCGGAGAGACCAGCGTCACGCCGAGTACGATTCCGAGAATGGGCGTTCCGCCCATCTTGCGCACCGCTGACCAGCAGATCCCGACCGGCAGATAGAAGAAGATGGCTTCGCCAATCAGCCACAGGAAGTCATAGATGCTTTGCAGCGCCGGGTACATCTGCGCCAGGGTTTTGCCGTCGCTCATTGGCACATCGCCGATGACGTTACGGAAGCCCAGAATTAAGCCCCCGCTGATCAGCGCCGGCAGCAGTGGGAAGAAGATCTCCGCAAAATGGGAAATCAGCTGCTCATGCCATTTCATATTCTGGCGCGCTGCCTTCTTCGCCTGCTCTTTATCGGCGGAAGAGTGCCCGGTAGTCGCCAGCAGAGCCTGATAGTAATCGCCCACTTCGGTACCAATCACCACCTGGAACTGCCCGGCGTTGGTGAAGCAGCCTTTAACCATTTTCAACTCTTCAATGGCTTTCGGATTGGCTTTGGCCGGATCGTTCAGCACGAAGCGCAGGCGGGTAATGCAATGGCTGACGGTGGCGATGTTCTCGCGTCCGCCGACCAGGACGATCAGCTGATCGATATCGGCTTGTTTGACTTTACTCATCATGAAACCTCATGACAGATGGTGAAAGGGGTTATGACCTGTGCGCAAGCCTACTCCTTCAACGTGACGGCGAAAATGGGAACGTTCCCGAAATCGGGCGAAGATCACAATAATCCATTCAAAAAAATTATGACAGGCGGGCTGGAATAACGATCTGACGGGGCTCGGTACGCCCGGTAATTTGCTCGATCAGCTGCGCGGCAGCCTGCCGGCCAGACTCGGCATAACCCGGGTCAACGCTGATAATCTCCGGGTGTAAGAACTTCATCAGCGGCGTGCTTCCCACGCTCGCTAACTGCAGCTCCCCGATGCGTTGTTCCTGCAAATATTTGCTCGCACCCAATGCAAGGGTATCCGTGGCGCACACCAGGGCGGTGGTTTGTGCAGTCAGCACGCTGGCGACCTGCTCATATCCCTGTTTCATACCCAGTCCAGGCAGCGCGGCCACGGCGGGGAGATTGTTTTTTTTACAAAACGCCAGGTACGCTTCATGGCGACGCTTGCCGGTGGTGATGTCGGCATGCGGCACGCCGAGATAGCTGATATGCCGATGGCCCTGTTCATACAGGCGCTGCATCAGGATCACGATTGCCCCTTCGTCATCGTAACAGACAGAGGCAAACCCGCTGGCGTCGCGCGCCAGCAGCACCAGAGACGGCTGCCAGGGTTTAAGCATGTCCTCTTTAAGGCCGGTAAACCCGAACAGCACTACGCCATCAATGTTGCGGCGCTGAAGCATACCGAGATGCTCCTCCACCATTTGCGCCGAGAACTTGCTCTCCATCATGATCGGATCGTAGCCCTGCTCGTAGAACGCGGGCAGCATCGTCTGTACGGCGAGGTTTTCGGAGAGGGAATCCAGACGCGAGACAATAATGGCGACCACTTTATCGCTCTGCCCGCGCATGGCGCGCGCGGAGCGGGAAGGGGAAAAACCGTGCTGATTCATCACCGCCTCGACGCGCTCGCGTGTGCGCTCGCTGACACCGCTTTCGTTGTTAAGCACGCGTGAGACGGTCGATTTCCCCACGCCGCTTAAACGCGCGATGTCTTTAATCGTAAGGCGGTTCTGCATGCTGTATTCCCTGTAACAACGATAAAATAATCAGTTGAGCCTAATGCTATCCTGCGAATTCGCTATGGGCAAAGTCTGGTTTACGTGCGGTTTATTTACGAGGGGGTATCATACCGCCCGAATAGTCACAAAAGGTATGGTTAAATCCTTATACTGCGCGACGACATCCCATTTTTAACTTACCGGAGGCCACATGGATCCCGATCCCACACCTCTCCTGACCAGGAGAAAACCTTCTTTCCGGTAAGCCAGCCTTTTGCTGTCTCACCGGCGTGAGGCAGCAACGTTCATACGTTCCTGCTTGATAAATTAAGTGCCTGACAGGTACGGCTCTGCCACGCCTGCGGGAAAACTGCGTCCGCCTTTGCGGATGCGGGGGAATGACTATGCTGAAAAATATCACCCGGCAGCTGTTCGCGCAGCTGAGCCGCCACCTGCCACATCGCCTGATTGCGCGCGATCCGCTGCCAAATGCCAACACCCTGGCGGGCGCGGAAATCCCCGCTTCCCTGACCGAGCGCTGCCTGAACGTGGCGGCGATGGATGAAAACGAAGTCTGGCGTGCCTTTGGCGGCCACCCGGAAGGGCTGAACGCGCAAGAAGTGTCAAAAATCCGCGAGGAACATGGCGATAACCAGATCCCGGCGCAAAAACCCTCTCCATGGTGGGTCCACCTGTGGCTCTGCTACCGCAATCCGTTCAACCTGCTGCTGACGGTGCTCGGGATTATCTCTTACGCCACTGAAGATCTGTTTGCCGCAGGCGTAATTGCCCTGATGGTGGGGATCTCCACGCTGCTTAACTTTATTCAGGAAGCGCGCTCCACCAAAGCGGCGGATGCGCTGAAAGCGATGGTCAGCAATACTGCCACCGTGTCGCGTGTGATTAACGACCTCGGCGAAAACGCCTGGATTGAACTGCCCATTGACCAGCTGGTGCCGGGCGATCTGGTGAAGCTGGCGGCGGGGGACATGATCCCGGCGGATTTACGCATCATCCAGGCGCGGGATCTGTTCGTCGCGCAGGCGTCACTCACCGGTGAATCCCTGCCCGTAGAGAAGGTGGCGCGGACCCGCGATCCGCAGCAGATGAACCCGCTGGAATGCGACACCCTGTGCTTTATGGGCACCACGGTGGTCAGCGGCACGGCGCAGGCCATTGTCACCGCTACCGGCGGCAACACCTGGTTTGGGCAGCTTGCCGGACGCGTCAGCGAGCAGGAGAGCGAGCCGAACGCATTCCAGAAAGGCATTGGCCGCGTCAGCATGCTGCTGATCCGCTTTATGATGGTCATGACGCCGATTGTCCTGCTGATCAATGGCTACACCAAAGGTGACTGGTGGGAAGCGGCGCTGTTCGCCCTCTCCGTGGCTGTCGGCTTAACGCCGGAAATGCTGCCGATGATTGTCACCTCCACGCTGGCGCGCGGGGCGGTCAAACTCTCTAAACAAAAGGTGATCGTCAAACATCTCGACGCCATCCAGAACTTTGGCGCGATGGACATTCTTTGCACCGATAAAACCGGCACCCTGACACAGGACAAAATCGTGCTGGAGAACCACACCGATATCGCCGGAAAGACCAGCGAACGGGTGCTGTACAGCGCGTGGCTGAACAGTCACTACCAGACAGGGCTGAAAAACCTGCTCGACGTGGCGGTGCTGGAAGGTGTGGATGAAGAGTCTGCCCGCATGCTCTCCGGCCGCTGGCAGAAGGTGGACGAAATTCCGTTCGACTTTGAACGGCGCCGCATGTCGGTGGTGGTCAGCGAGCAGCCGGACGTACATCAGCTGATCTGCAAAGGGGCATTGCAGGAGATCCTGAATGTTTCCACGCAGGTGCGTCATAACGGCGAGATCGTGCCGCTGGATGAGACCATGCTGCGCCGCATCAAACGCGTCACCGATAACCTGAACCGTCAGGGGCTGCGCGTGGTGGCGGTAGCAAGCAAGTTCCTGCCCGCGCGGGAAGGGGACTACCAGCGTATCGATGAATCCGATTTGATCCTCGAGGGTTACATCGCATTCCTCGATCCGCCGAAAGAGACCACCGCGCCGGCGCTGAAAGCGCTGAAAGCGAGCGGGATCACCGTCAAAATCCTGACCGGCGACAGCGAGCTGGTGGCGGCCAAAGTGTGCCACGAAGTGGGCCTGGACGCGGGCGACGTCGTGGTGGGGAGCGACATTGAGCACCTGTCCGACGATGAGCTGGCCGAGCTTGCCCTGCGCACCACGCTGTTTGCCCGCCTGACGCCGATGCATAAAGAACGCATCGTCACTCTGCTGCGTCGTGAAGGGCACGTGGTGGGCTTTATGGGCGACGGCATCAACGATGCGCCAGCCCTGCGTGCGGCGGATATCGGTATCTCCGTGGACGGCGCGGTGGATATCGCCCGCGAGGCGGCAGATATCATTCTGCTGGAAAAGAGCCTGATGGTGCTGGAGGAGGGCGTCATCGAAGGGCGTCGCACCTTCGCTAATATGCTCAAATACATCAAAATGACCGCCAGCTCCAACTTCGGTAACGTCTTCAGCGTGCTGGTGGCGAGCGCCTTCCTGCCGTTCCTGCCGATGCTGCCGCTGCACCTGCTGATTCAGAACCTGATGTACGATGTCTCTCAGGTCGCCATCCCGTTTGATAACGTGGACGACGAGCAGATCCAGAAGCCGCAGCGCTGGAACCCCGCCGATCTGGGGCGCTTTATGCTGTTCTTTGGGCCAATCAGCTCCATCTTTGACATTCTGACCTTCTGCCTGATGTGGTTTGTGTTCCACGCCAACACCCCGGAACACCAGACGCTGTTCCAGTCCGGCTGGTTCGTGGTGGGGCTGCTGTCCCAGACCCTGATTGTGCATATGATCCGCACCCGCCGCATTCCGTTTATCCAGAGCCGTGCCGCATGGCCGCTGATCGTGATGACGGGCATTGTGATGGCGCTCGGGATCGCGCTGCCGTTCTCGCCGCTTGCAAGTTACCTGCAACTTCAGGCGCTGCCGCTGAGCTACTTCCCGTGGCTGGTGGCGATCCTCGCGGGTTACATGGTGCTGACGCAGATGGTCAAAGGGTTCTATAGCCGTCGGTATGGATGGCAGTAAAAACATACCCTCACCCTGACCCTCTCCCTAGAAGGGAGAGGGGATGATTACACCCTCTCCCCTTTGGGGAGAGGGTCGGGGTGAGGAGACTGGCTTTCCACCCAAATTCAACAACCTGTGATCTCCGTCGGCGCATTCGCTTGACGACAATTTGAGCGCATGTTAACAGAATGTTTTGCCTTTATTTGGCCCGTCAGATAAGGAACATTCATGTTACGGTACAGTCTCTTAACCGCCGGGCTTATGCTCGGCGCCTCTGCCTTTGCCGCCCCGGCAGGCGACCTTCCCTTAATGCCCTGGCCTGCGAAGGTTGAACGCCCGACCACGCAAGGTGCGCTGGTGCTTAACAATCAACTCACCGTGAGCGTCAGCGGCGACGATCTGGGGGATGCGGTCAACCGCCTGCGCCAGCGCATCGCCCTGCAAACTGGCTGGACGCTACAGCCGCAGGCCGAAAAACCTGACAATCCAACCATCCGTATTTCCATCGCTAAAAAAGTGAAGCCGCAGCCGCTGCCGGACAGCGATGAGAGCTATAAACTCACGGTGGACGCCAACGGCGTAAATATCTCCGCCAACACCCGCTTCGGCGCGCTGCGCGCCATGGAAACCTTGCTCCAGCTGATGCAGAACGGTGCCGAAAACACCTCGATTCCGTGGGTTACCATTGAAGATTCGCCGCGCTTCCCGTGGCGCGGGCTGCTGCTCGATTCAGCGCGCCATTTCATCCCGTTACCCGATATCAAACGCCAGATCGACGGCATGGCCGCGGCTAAGCTCAACGTCCTGCACTGGCATTTGACGGACGATCAGGGTTGGCGCTTTACCTCGAAGCGTTATCCAAAATTAACCCAGCTTGCCAGCGATGGGCTGTTCTACACCCCGGAGCAGATGCGCGAGATTGTGCGTTACGCTGCCGAGCGCGGCATACGCGTGGTGCCGGAAATTGATATGCCGGGCCACGCCTCGGCGATTGCCGTCGCCTACCCGGAGCTGATGAGCGCGCCGGGGCCGTACGCCATGGAGCGCCACTGGGGCGTGCTTAAGCCAGTGCTGGATCCCACCAAAGAGGCGACCTATACCTTTGCCGACGCGATGGTCAGCGAACTGGCGGCGATCTTCCCGGATCCGTATCTGCATATTGGCGGCGATGAGGTTGACGACAGCCAGTGGAAAGCGAACGCTGCGATCCAGAGATTCATGCGCGACAACAAACTGGCGGACAGCCATGCGTTGCAGGCGTATTTCAACCGCAAGCTGGAGACGATCCTTGAGAAGCACCACCGGCAGATGGTTGGCTGGGATGAGATCTACCATCCCGATCTGCCGAAAAGCATTCTGATCCAGTCCTGGCAGGGACAGGACGCGCTGGGGCAGGTGGCGCAGAACGGCTATAAGGGCATTCTCTCTACCGGTTTCTACCTTGATCAGCCGCAATCCACCGCCTACCACTACCGCAATGAAATTGTGCCGCAGGGGTTGAACGGCGTGGATGTGATAGCAGACACCGACAGCGTCCAGAGCTGGGCTTTCTCGATGCCGCGTCTGAAAGGCAAGCCGGTGGAAGGCAGCTTTACGCTGGTGAAAGGCGATGCTGGCTGGCGCGGATTCATTGATTTTGCCGGGAAATCGCGTCGGGCGGTGGATAACATTCAGTGGCGGGACGACAATCAGGTAACGTTTACCGTTGATACCTGGATGGGTGAAACGCGTCCGGTCGTTTCTGTTGAGAACGATAAGCTCAGCGGCTATTTCCTGGTGGGTAACGCCCGCTACCCGATTAGCGGCACGCGTCTGGACGAGGTGCCGAAAGGCGTTCCGCCGGTGGTGCCGGACCCGGCGAACGAGGCCAATCTGCTCGGCGGTGAAGCCGCGCTGTGGGCGGAAAACGTGATCGCGCCAGTGCTGGATATCCGTCTGTGGCCGCGCGCCTTTGCGGTGGCGGAGCGGCTTTGGTCGGCGAAGGACGTCAACGACATCGACAACATGTATACCCGGCTCCAGGCGATGGACAGCTGGTCCACGGTATCGGTTGGGCTACAGCAGCATACCCAGCAGCAGATACAATTCACGCGCCTCGCTAACAATGCGGATACCTTGCCGCTGCAAATCCTCGCCCAGGCGCTTGAACCGGCGCAGTATTACACCCGTCAGCATCTTAAGTTCCAGGCCGGAAACTATCATCAGTTTGAGCCGCTCAACCGGCTCGCTGACGCGCTAAACGCGGAAAGTGCGACCGTGCGTCAGATGAATAAATGGGCTGACCGTCTGGTGAGCGATTCGGAAGACACGGAGAGCGCCGACGCGCTGCGCCACGTCTTTAACCGCTGGCAGAACAACACCAGCGACGTGCTGGCCTTGAGCGAAAACAGCTATCAGTTGAAGGCCATCAAACCGGTGATTCAGGAGGTGGACAAGCTGGCCTCGATTGGCCTGCGGCTGACGGATCTGGTGGCACGTCAGGGAACGCTGGATGATAAAGAGATCGCGTCGATCCAGAGCGAACTGGATAATGCGGCGAAAATCCAGGACGAGGTGGTGATTGCGGCGGTGTACCCGCTGGAAACGCTGCTCAGAGCGACGCGGAATCAGTAGTAAAGAACCCTCTCCCAAAGGGAGAGGGAATATATACACCCTCTCCCTTTGGGAGAGGGCTGGGGTGAGGGAATCAGAACACTCAGTTCTTCAACACCCACGCCTCTTTCCAGTGCGCGCCAACGCCAGGCTCAAACTGGTTTGCGGTTGGGCTGTACTGCACGCAGTAGCCGCTGTACGGGAAAGGCTTACATTCGTAGGTCTTACCGTCTTTTGGCTGTAGTACCACGGTGCCTGCTTTGTACGAGGCGATATTCTCCGGGAAGGTAAAGTCGTGGTGGCCGGTGCTGTCCGCAGCCGCATCGCTTTCCAGCATCAGGTTCAGCACGTCCTGGGCGAACATCGTGCCGTCTTTATTGGTCGCGTAGTATTTCAGCATATGGTGTCCCGCCGTCACGTCAGTCAACGTCATGGTCACGTCCTGATTGACGTTGTTCATGTCCTGCTTCAGGTAACCTTTTTCCGCACCGTGGTGGTTCATCACGTGTGCTTCAAAATTAACGTCACCCTGCGTGTTGACGTGGAAGGTGACGGTCGCGTTGCCATGTTCGATTTTGCTGTATTGCAGATCGGAAACGGCGATGGTCTCGCTCACCTGCGCTTTTTGCTCTTCATAGGAGATGGCAACGGATTTCAGCGTGCTGCCCTCTTTCACGAATACGCTGTTGGCGCCGTGAACCGGGCTGATGTCACCGGCTTCATCTTTAACACCGACGCGGACATCGCTCTGAGCGGTGTTGATCTTCTGCGCCAGATCGTAAGACCACTGGTTAGCGTCGCCTTGTTCAGCAGAGCCGATGGTCATTTCGGTACGCATGGCGGTCACTTCACCGTTGGCGTCGAAGAAGCGTGCGATAACCTTATCGCCCACGTTCAGGTTATTACCGGCAATCTGGCCGCTAAGGGTTTTGCTCCATTCGGAAACGATCGCAGGCGTTTCATCCGGGGTAACGTTGCCACCATTCCCGAAATCAACGTCAATGGCCTGATAAAAGCTATTTGAGGTGTCCGCAATTTCCCACACGCCGTAAATAACCTGGTACCCCGTACGCGCAGGAACATTGCAAGTCATAGATTTTGTTACGGCTGGTGCCTGACTATTTCCGTTGATCGTACAGAATGGAGTTAATTCAAATTGATCGCGAGTCAGCGGCTTATTTGGATCCCAATTTTGTTTGGTGATGTAATAGCGCCAGTTAGTGGTTTTATGCGGTGCAGTATGATGCCAGACGAACTCATGCGGGCCTGCTGTTATCGGGTTTTTGGTCCAGGCATTCAGGCTTTGCTTATCCAGCTGAGAATACTGGGAAATACCTGCACTGGCGAGCTGGCCGTCCGGCGGCATAGCGCCGGTCGGGAAACCGGAAGTTTTTTCCACGCTCTGCGGTTCATACTGTACAGCGCCGCAATCAATATTTTGGCCAAGCTTACACATATAGGCGCGGCTGGCTGGAGATTCAATATAGCCGTGAGCAAATGCCGACGATGCAACGGTCACTGTCGCGAGGGCAAGTGCAATTTTTGAAAGTTTCATTACTCATCCATTATTAGAGAATATTACCGGGTGGAGAAGCTTAATAATGGACGGTGCGATTTGTCATTTTATATGGAGAGTAAAAATAGTCGAAATAAAAAGGACAGCTAAGCTGCCCTTTCTTAATTGAATTGAATTAGCGACGTACGGCAATCGCTTCAATTTCAATTTTCACGTCTTTTGGCAGACGCGCCACTTCCACGCAAGAGCGAGCCGGGAAGGTCGCGTTGTGCTCGGTGAAGAACGCTTCGTAAGTGGCGTTAACGGTCGCGAAATCATTCAGATCTTTTACGAACACGGTGGTTTTGACGATATCGCCCACTTTCAGACCGGCAGATTCCACGATCGCCTGCACGTTTTCCAGCGACTGACGCGCCTGCGCCGCTACGTCGGCGGGTACTTCACCGGTTTTTGGGTTCACCGGGATCTGACCAGAAGTGATGATCATGCTGCCCAGATCAACGCCCTGAACGTATGGGCCGATAGCCGCTGGTGCATTTTCCGTCGCGAGTACTTTGCTCATTTTTTCTCCAGAATTACAGCGTTAAGAATGTTCCCGGCCATTATAACAGCCGGGATTTCATTACCAACCTCAATTAGTTGGCCAGCACCACATAATGAGAAAACTCTTTTTCGCAGTATTTGCATTTGAGTGCGATGTCATTGGCGCGTTTTTTCACTGCGAAACTGGAGGAAACCGGCTCAGCATGACTGATGCAGTTGCTGTTCGGGCAGACCAGCACGCTTTCGATGCGATCCGGCAGGCTTGGGCGGGATTTGCCCACCACGTCGTAATCGTCGATGCGGTTAACCGTGGCGTCCGGCGCGTACAGCGACAGCTGGTTAACCTGCTCGTCGGTCAGGAAGGTGTTCTCGATTTTGATCAGGTCTTTACGGCCCATTTCGCCCGACGGCAGGTTCAGGCCGATGGTGATGCGCTGGTCCGTTTCGGTCAGTTTGAACAGCGTCAGCAGTTTAAAGCCCACCTGCGCAGGGATGTGGTCAATCACGGTGCCACGCTTGATGGCTTCAACCTGGAGTTTGTTATCGTGTGTCATGGTCGTCTCCCCTTACAGAGCTAATTCGCGATTCAGAACCAGTGCCAGTAACGCCTGGCGAGCGAAGATGCCGTTTCCGGCCTGCTGGAAGTACCAGGCGTGCGGCGTTTTGTCCACGTCTGTGGTGATCTCATCGATGCGCGGCAGCGGGTGCAGCACCTTCATATTGTCACGCGCGCCTTCAAGGTCGCTGGCGCGCAGCACGAACTGCGCCTTCACGTTGGCGTACTCGGACGGATCCAGACGCTCTTTCTGCACGCGTGTCATGTAGAGAATATCCACGTTGCCCATCACCTCTTCGATACTGGCGTGCAGGCTCCACGCGATGCCTTTCTCGTCCAGCATGTCGAGAATGTACTGCGGCATCGCCAGCGCGTCCGGCGCGATAAAGAAGAAGCGGTTGCCGTTAAATTTCGCCAGCGCCTGGGTCAGGGAGTGGACGGTGCGGCCATATTTCAGGTCGCCGACCATGGCGATGTTCAGGTTCTCAAGCGTGCCCTGCGTCTCCTGAATGGTGAACAGATCCAGCAGGGTCTGCGTCGGATGCTGGTTGGCGCCGTCACCGGCGTTCAGTACCGGAATGCCGCCGGAAAACTCGGTCGCCAGACGCGCCGCGCCCTCCTGCGGGTGGCGCATCACAATCGCGTCAACGTAGGTACTGATAACCGAAATGGTATCCGCCAGGGTTTCGCCTTTTTTGCCCAGCGACGTGTTGCTGCTGTCCGAGAAGCCCACCACGCTCGCGCCCAGACGGTGCATGGAGGTTTCGAAGGAGAGGCGGGTGCGGGTCGAGGCTTCGAAGAAGCAGCTCGCAATCACCTTGTGCTTCAACAGCTCCGGTTGCGGATTGGCCTTCAGTTTTGCCGCGGTTTCCAGAACCAGTTCCAGCTCTTCGCGGCTGAGGTCGTTTATGGAAATGATGTGTTTTTGATAAAGCGGATTCATGTTTATCTCCTGACGCCGGGCAAAAAAAAGCCCCTCAAATGAGGGGCTCTGGGAATAGGTTTAGCAACGGGAAGAAAAACGGCAGGCCAGCGTCTGATTTCAGACGCGGTAAGACGTTATGTCGTACACGCTTGACCATGCTTCCTCCCGGCAAATTGTCGGGCATTATACGCAGCTCGCTTTTGGGATCAAGCGATTTAATGCACGCTTTACTCAATGCAAACGGTTCTTTGTGAATATTAATGCGTTCTGAGTAAATAATTAATTTGCTTATGCACCAGCGCGGTGCGCTTCACTACGCGGGGCGCGACCCAGACAATACTGCTCCCGGCCACTACACCTAAAATTTCCGGTAACTGGTGATAATCCAGAATACGCGCCACCGCGCGGCCATATCCGGCGACGGTATGGATAAGGATAAATTCGCTGTTGTGCTCCACGCTCACCACCATTTCAGAGACCGTACGCGCCGCGTCGGGGGCCGGGCGCAGCTGGGGATTCAGCGAATAAATCTTTAGCCCTTTGGCATTGCGAATTTTTATGACACCAAGCAACTTGAGCAGACGTGAAACGGTGGACTGGCTGATGGTCTCAAAACCACGCTCCTGTAAGTCACGGCGGATCTCTTCCTGGGAGAGATAGCTCTTTTCCGCGATCAGACGCTGGCAGACCGTTAGCTGTAGTTGCTCTTTGGGAGAGTACTCTTCGTAATCCATCATAGTTCCCATATCAGTTCCCGAAATAACCGGTGGCACCGCACCGATCCGTAGGCCGGATAAGCGCAGCGCCATCCGGCAAATCACAACAAAGCGCCCAGGCTTAACGCCACCATAATCACCACCGTTAAAATCCCCAGCAGCGGCGCGACCCATTTCAGATAACGCACGTAGGGCACGCGGGCGATAGCCAGCCCGCCCATCACGACGGCAGAGGTGGGAGTGATCAGGTTGACGATGCCGGACGCCGACTGGTAAGCCGTAACCACCAGGTCGCGGTTGACGTTAGCGAAATCGGCAAGGGGCGCCATGATCGGCATCGTCAGAACGGCCAGGCCGGACGAAGAAGGCACAAGAAACGACAGCACCACTTCCAGCCAGTACATCACGTTGATGAACGCCACCGTCGACAATCCGGTGACCATTCCCTCGGCGCTGTGCAAAATGGTGTGGGTAATCATGCCCTTATCCATGATCACTACGATACCGCGCGCGATGCCGATTATCAGCGCGACGCCCAGCAAATCTCGCGCGCCGTTGATAAAGGTTGAGGTCAGCTCCTCTTCGCTCATGCGGGCGATCAGCCCGACGATAATGGCACTGGCGAGGAACACCGCCGAAATCTCCGCCATCCACCAGCCCAGCACCGCCACGCCGTAGATCATCACCGCGAAGGCGAGGGCGAAGATCACCAGGATGAGTTTGCGCACCGGGGTAAATTCCAGCGACTGCTCGCCCTTGTTACCGAGAAAGTGGGCGAGATTTTCTTCCTGCTTATCCGCCACGATCGACAGCGACGGATCCTTGCGCACCTTGCGGGCGTAGCGCATTACCCACGCCACGCAGATGATCCAGCCGATCACCAGCAGCGCGATGCGTAGCATGATGCCGTTGGTGAAGGGGATCCCGGCGGCGTTGGCGGCGATCACCGTGGCGAACGGGTTGATGGTGGATCCGAGCGTGCCGATCCCCGCGCCGAGCAGCACGGTAGAGGCCGCAACCACTGGATCGAACCGCGCTGCCAGCATCACCGGCACCAGTAAGGTATAGAAGGGTAGCGACTCTTCGGCCATGCCGTAAATCGTGCCGCCTGCGGCAAACAGCGCCATCAGGATCGGGATCATCCACTCTTCGCGGCCGCGCAGTCGGGTGGTGACGCGCTCGATCCCGGCGTCTATCGCCCCGGTTTTAGTGACGATCCCGAGGAATCCCCCGATGATCAGAATAAACAGCGCCACGTCGATCGCCCCGGCCTGGCCGGACTCCGGATCGTACAGCCCGGCAATCGGCGCCATCAGCACGGAGACGAGCCCCTGCGGGTGCGCTGCCACGTGCGCGTAAGTGCCAGCAACCGGCACTTCTTTGCCGAGCGCCTCGTTCATCGCCATATGGTACTGCCCGGCCGGAACAATCCACGTCAGCACGGCAACCACGGCAATCAGAAAAAAGAGAATGGTATAAGCGGAGGGAAATTTGAACTTGCCCATGATGTTCTCCTGAACCCGGCGCACCCCGCGGCGCGCCGGGCGGTGATTAGTCGCCGAGTGTCGCCACCATGACCGCTTTAATGGTGTGCATGCGGTTCTCTGCTTCGTCGAAGACGATGGAGTTCGGGGATTCAAAGACCTCTTCCGTCACCTCCAGCCCCTTCAGGCCGTACGCCATCTCGATTTCGCGGCCCACTTTGGTATGTTCGTTGTGGAACGCCGGCAGGCAGTGCATGAACTTGACGTTCGGATTACCGGTGGCCTTCATCACGTCCGCATTAATCTGATACGGCTTCATCAGGCTAACGCGCTCGGCCCACGCCTCCTTCGGCTCGCCCATGGAAACCCACACGTCGGTGTAGAGGAAATCGGTGCCCTGCACGCCTTCTTCCACATCGTCGGTGAGGGTGATGCGCGCGCCGGTCTCTTTGGCGATGGCGCGGCACTGCTCAACCAGCCCGGCCTCCGGCCAGAAGGATTTCGGCGCCACAAGGCGGATATCCATCCCCATTTTGGCTGCGCCGACCATCAGCGAATTACCCATGTTGTTGCGCGCGTCGCCGAGGTAGGCAAAGCTCAGCTCCGGCAGGGTTTTGCCCGGAGAGTGCTCCAGCATAGTCATCAGGTCGGCAAGGATTTGTGTGGGGTGGAACTCGTCGGTCAGGCCGTTCCACACCGGCACTTCCGCGTATTCGCCCAGCTCCTCAACGATGGCCTGGCCGTAGCCGCGGTACTCGATGCCGTCATACATGCGGCCCAGCACGCGCGCGGTGTCCTTCATCGACTCTTTGTGGCCAATCTGCGAGCCGCTTGGGCCGAGGTAGGTGACCTGCGCGCCCTGGTCGAACGCGCCCACTTCAAAGGCGCAGCGGGTGCGGGTGGATGTTTTTTCAAAGATCAGGGCGATGTTTTTCCCGACCAGGGTTTGCTTTTCGCGCCCGGCTTTTTTGGCCGCCTTCAGCTCGATGGCGAGGTCGATCAGGTACTGGATCTCCGCCGGGGTGTAGTCCAGCAGTTTCAGGAAGTTGCGGTTTTTCAGGTTGATGGTCATGGGTAAATCCTTTTTAAAATTAATGTCTAAGACCTTACCCCTCACCCCAGCCCTCTCCCCAAAGGGGAGAGGGTGTAATCGTCCCCTCTCCCTTTTGGGGAGAGGGTTAGGGTGAGGGGAAATGGGTGCTCAGTTACGAATCAACGTGCCTTTCTCGCCCGCCAGGATCTCCGCGCCGTCGGCCAGCGCGCCGATCCCGGCAATGCCGTTGCAGGCTTCAACAAACTCGCGGCAGGCGGCCACTTTTGGCCCCATCGATCCGGCGTCGAACTGCATGCCTCTGAGCAGTTCCGGCGTGACCTGCGCCAGCGGGCGCTGGGTTGGCTTGCCCCAGTCGAGGTACACTGCGTCGGCATCGGTGAGGATCAGCAGGGCATCGGCCTCGATCTGCCGCGCCAGCAGAGCGGCGGAGAGGTCTTTGTCGATCACCGCCTCAATGCCGCGATAACCGTTGGCGTTTTCCACCACCGGCACGCCGCCGCCGCCGTTGCAGATGACCAGGTGGTCGCGCTGAATAAGCGCCGTAATGGCGTCGCTCTCCACGATGCGCTTCGGCTGCGGAGAGGGCACAACGCGGCGGAAATAGGCCCCGTCGACCTTGAACACCCAGCCTTTTTCCGCGGCCAGCGCTTTCGCCTGGGCTTCGCTGTAGACCGGGCCGATGTACTTGGTCGGGTTGCTGAACGCCGGGTCGGCGGCGTCCACTTCCACCTGCGTGAGCAGGACGCTCACCTCGCGCTGGGGCAGATTGTTTTTCAGCGCCTGCTGGAGCATGTAGCCGATCATTCCCTGGCTTTCTGCACCAAGAACGTCCAGCGGGTAGGGGGTGACTTTGTCGTAGGCGCTGTTTTGCAGCGCCAGCAGCCCGACCTGCGGGCCGTTGCCGTGCACCAGCACCACGCGCCATTGCTCCGTTAAGCCTGCGATGGTGCGGGCGGCCTGCTCGATGTTCTGACGCTGGATGTCCGCTTCCAGCGGCTCGCCGCGCTTGAGCAGCGCGTTGCCGCCAAGGGCCACAACCAGAGTGGGTTTTCGTTCCATGATGGCTCCTTTAAATTCCGTCGCGTTCCAGTGGGCAGCTCATGCAGCGTGCGCCGCCGCGACCGCGCCCCAGCTCGTCGCCCGGGATCGGCAGCACGGTGATGCCCGCCTTGTCGTATTTCTCGTTGGTCCAGACGTTGCGCTCGTAGCCGATCACCACGCCCGGACGGATGGTCAGGACGTTGTTGGCGTCGTTCCACTGCTCGCGTTCGGCTTCAAAGGCATCGCCGCCGGTGGTGATCAGGCGCACCTGGTTAATGCCAAGGGCTTTCTCGATGGCGTGCAGCAGGTCGGTTTCCTGGGTACGCAGCAGGCCGCCGCGTCCGTCCGGGGTGAGCGTCCAGCACTGAGCGTCCTTGCGCACCACTTCCGGGTAAACGGAGAAGGTGTCCACGTCGATGTGGGTCATCACGGTGTCGAGGTGCATGCAGGAGCGATGTTTCGGCAGCTCAACGGCGATCACGCGCTCGGCCTGACGATGTTTAAACAAGCTGTTGGCGAGGAACTCCACGCCCTGCGGCGTCGTGCGCTCTGACATGCCGATCAATACCGCCCCGCGGCCAATCACTAATACGTCGCCGCCTTCCAGGGTGGCGTGGTCGTAATTAATATTCTCGTCGCCGAAATACTTAATAAACTCGCCATCGGCAAATGCGGGGTGCCAGCGATATATTGCGCGCAGATTATTGGTTTCGCGCTGACGGGCCGGTTTCGCCATCGGATTAATGGACACGCCGTTATAAATCCAGCAGGAGGTATCGCGGGTAAATAAGTGGTTCGGCAGCGGCTTCATAATAAAATCATTCGCCGTGTGGGTATCGACCACCATATTTTTAATAGCCGCCGGAATTTCACCGTAGGTTAATCCGCCGCTTAATCTGCGCGCCAGTTCGCGGTGCGGCATATCCGCCAGCCAGCCGCGGACGTCGCCGGCAAAGGCTGGGCCGAGGCGGTAGTCGGAGATTTGTGTTTCAAGAAGCCAGGCTTTTGCTTCCGCAATATCAATCGTTTGCGTAAGAAGGTCGGTCAATAGCAGGACTTCCACACCCTGCTCGCGCAGCGTGTTTGCGAAGATATCATGCTCCTCTCCCGCCCGCTCAACCGAGAGCACGTCATCAAATAACAACTCCTGACAATTCGATGGCGTTAAACGTTTAAGACTTAAATTAGGACGGTGCAGCATAACGCTACGCAATTGACCAATTTCAGAACCGACGTAATGCTTTTCCATAATTATTCCTTTAACTGTTTTTCAGAATAAAAAGGGCATGCGCCATGTGATGTGTTTAATTTCATGGCGGCTAAGCTCAATTGATTTCGTGATTCATAGTAGGCGCTTAAATAATGGTTATTGTGACGCTGCTCACGCGAAAACCGATATTGAGCAGTTTATTTTCAATTGCATGATTCGTATCAGATAATGATTAATTTCATATTATTACGGGATGAATAGCTAAGCAGGAACGGGTGGCAATATTTGAGGTTGTTATTGTTTTGTAGAATTACATGCTTTGAAATATTTAGTTATGCTGTTGATTTTAATGAATAAAATTTTGCCTCGAGAATAGCTATGCAATAATGACAGTTAACTATTTTTCACTTAAGAGAAATCGATAAATAATTATGGATTTTTAAAGGAAATAACCGAAGTGATAAAGTGTGATGCAACAACAGGTTTTGTGAGTTACGTTTTAAATTCAGCGAGTTAGATAAGTTGCGTAAAGCTTATGAAATGAGGTTATGCATAACGACTGCATAAATGCCTTTATGTAATTAACAGTGAATTAACACATTTTCCGATAAACATGCGCTGGCGCAAATCTTGTCTAAAAAGGGCTGGTATGGGAGAGGCGATTCTCGTATAAAAGATAAAAATGAAACAATGTTTTAATTTGAGGGTTGTATCATGATTATTGGCAATATTCATCATCTCCAGTCCTGGCTACCAGAAGAGCTGCGCCAGGCCATTGAGCACGTCAAGGCCCACGTCACCGACGCGACGCCGACCGGCAAGCACGACATCAGCGGCAACAGCCTGTTTTATCTGGTATCGGAGGACATGACCCAGCCGTTCGCTGAGCGTCGCGCTGAATACCATGCACGCTACCTGGATATTCAGATTGTGCTGAAGGGGCAGGAAGGGATGACCTTCAGCACCCTGCCGCACGGCACACCGGACACCGACTGGCTGGCGGACAAAGACATCGCGTTCCTGCCGGAAGGCGAGCAGGAGAAAACCGTGGTGCTGAGCGAAGGAGATTTCGTGGTGTTTTACCCGGGCGAAGTGCATAAGCCGCTGTGCGCGGTGGGTGCACCTGCTAAGGTCAGGAAAGTGGTTGTTAAGATGCTGGTGGAGTAACCCTTACCCCTCACCCTAACCCTCTCCCCAAAGGGGAGAGGGGACTTTACCACCCTCGCCCCTTTGGGGAGAGGGCCGGGGTGAGGGGTTAGCGGACAATATGTGATCCAGCTTCAACTTCCCGCACTCCCTCCTCATCTCCCATTTACCTGTGCTTTTTCTCCGTCATAGTATGATCGTTAAATTAATGAACACTGTTCTATAATGTAGAACAAAATGATTCAGCAAGGAGATCACATGCCGCAGTCCGCGTTGTTCACGGGTATCATTCCCCCTGTCTCCACCATTTTTACCGCCGATGGCCAGCTCGATAAACCGGGCACCGCCGCGCTGATCGACGATCTGATCGCGGCAGGCGTTGACGGCCTGTTCTTCCTGGGCAGCGGCGGCGAGTTCTCCCAGCTCAGCGCCGAAGAGCGTAAAACCATTGCCCGCTTTGCTATCGATCATGTCGATCGTCGTGTGCCGGTCCTGATCGGCACCGGCGGCACCAACGCCCGGGAAACCATTGAGCTGAGCCAGCACGCGCAGTTGGCGGGCGCGGACGGCATCGTGGTGATCAACCCTTACTACTGGAAAGTGTCGGAAGCGAACCTGATCCGCTATTTCGAACAGGTGGCCGACAGCGTCACGCTGCCGGTGATGCTCTATAACTTCCCGGCGCTGACCGGGCAGGATCTGACCCCGGCGCTGGTGAAAACCCTCGCCGACTCGCGCAGTAACATCGTCGGCATCAAAGACACCATCGACTCCGTCGCCCACCTGCGCAGCATGATCCACACCGTTAAAGCGGCCCATCCACACTTCACCGTGCTCTGCGGCTACGACGATCATCTGTTCAATACCCTGCTGCTCGGCGGTGACGGGGCGATCTCGGCCAGCGGTAACTTTGCTCCGCAGATGTCGGTAAATCTTCTGAAAGCCTGGCGGGATAAAGACGTGGCGAAAGCGGCTGAGTATCATCAGACCCTGCTGCAAATCCCGCAGATGTATCAGCTGGATACGCCGTTTGTGAACGTCATTAAAGAGGCGATCGTGCTCTGCGGTCGTCCAATTTCTACGCACGTCCTGCCACCAGCCTCGCCGCTGGACGAGCCGCGTAAGGCGCAGCTGAAAGCCCTGCTACAACAGCTCAAGCTCTGCTGAGCCGGACGATAACGATGACCATTGAGAAAATTTTCACCCCACAGGACGACGCGTTTTATGCGGTGATCACCCACGCGGCGGGGCCGCAGGGCGCGCTGCCGCTGACTCCGCAGATGCTGATGGAATCCCCCAGCGGCAACCTGTTCGGCATGACGCAGAACGCCGGGATGGGCTGGGACGCCAACAAGCTGACCGGCAAAGAGGTGCTGATTATCGGTACTCAGGGCGGCATCCGCGCCGGAGACGGACGCCCGGTTGCGCTGGGCTACCACACCGGCCACTGGGAAATCGGCATGCAGATGCAGGCGGCAGCGAAGGAGATCACACGCAACGGGGGGATCCCGTTCGCGGCCTTCGTCAGCGATCCGTGTGACGGGCGCTCGCAGGGCACGCACGGCATGTTCGACTCCCTGCCGTATCGTAACGACGCGGCGATCGTGTTTCGTCGTCTTATCCGCTCTCTTCCGACGCGGCGGGCGGTGATCGGCGTGGCAACCTGCGATAAAGGGCTGCCCGCCACCATGATTGCGCTGGCCGCGATGCACGACCTGCCGACCATTCTGGTGCCAGGCGGAGCGACGCTGCCGCCGACCGTGGGGGAAGATGCGGGCAAGGTGCAGACCATCGGCGCGCGCTTCGCCAACCATGAACTCTCCCTGCAGGAGGCCGCCGAGCTGGGCTGTCGCGCCTGCGCGTCGCCGGGCGGTGGGTGTCAGTTCCTCGGCACGGCGGGCACCTCGCAGGTGGTCGCCGAAGCGCTGGGTCTGGCGTTGCCGCACTCCGCGCTGGCCCCGTCCGGACAGGCGGTGTGGCTGGAGATCGCCCGCCAGTCGGCGCGGGCGGTGAGCGAGCTGGATAACCGCGGCATTACCACGCGCGATATCCTTACCGATAAAGCTATTGAAAACGCGATGGTGATCCACGCAGCGTTCGGCGGCTCCACCAATTTACTGCTGCACATTCCGGCCATCGCACACGCGGCGGGCTGCACGATCCCGGACGTTGAACACTGGACGCGCGTCAACCGCAGGGTGCCGCGCCTGGTGAGCGTGCTGCCCAACGGCCCGGACTATCACCCGACCGTGCGTGCGTTCCTCGCGGGCGGCGTGCCGGAAGTCATGCTCCACCTGCGCGATCTCGGCCTGCTGCACCTGGATGCCATGACCGTAACCGGCCAGACGGTGGGCGAGAACCTCGACTGGTGGCAGAGCTCGGAGCGCCGTAAGCGCTTCCGCCAGTGCCTGCGCGAGCAGGACGGCGTGGAGCCGGATGACGTGATCCTGCCGCCGGAAAAAGCAAAAGCGAAAGGGCTGACCTCGACGGTCTGCTTCCCGACGGGCAACATTGCGCCGGAAGGATCGGTAATCAAGGCCACGGCGATCGACCCGTCGGTCGTCGGTGAAGATGGCGTTTACCGCCACACCGGCCGGGTGCGGGTGTTTGTCTCGGAGGCGCAGGCGATCAGGGCCATCAAGCGGGAAGAGATTGAGCAGGGCGATATCATGGTGGTGATCGGCGGTGGACCGTCCGGCACCGGCATGGAGGAGACCTACCAGCTCACCTCCGCGCTGAAGCATATCTCGTGGGGCAAAACGGTGTCGTTAATCACCGATGCGCGCTTCTCGGGCGTGTCGACGGGCGCCTGCTTCGGCCACGTGTCGCCGGAGGCGCTGGCGGGCGGGCCGATAGGCAAGCTGCGCGATAACGACATCATTGAGATAGCGGTGGACCGCCTGACATTAACAGGCAGCGTAAACTTTATCGGTACCGCGGACAACCCGCTGACGCCGGAAGAGGGCGCGCGCGAGCTGGCATGGCGGCAGGTGCATCCGGACCTGCACGCTCACGACTTTTTGCCGGACGATACCCGGCTGTGGGCGGCATTACAGTCCGTGAGCGGCGGCACCTGGAAAGGCTGTATTTATGACACCGATAAAATCATTGAGGTAATTAACGCCGGTAAAAAAGCGCTCGGTATTTAATTATTTTGTGAGAGAAAATCGTCTGCGGAAAATAGTCCGCGGGCGGTTTTTACGTGTCTGCAATTTACTAATTTAAACAATAAGTTGCGATATATCGTTGACGTCACAAAAGCGAAATAACGTAATTCAGAAATAAGATATGACCATTGCTGGTTAATTGAACAGCTCATTACACTCCATTAACACGATGTTGTAATTCAGCACACTACATAAGGGTGTAATTCTGATGACGCAATTAACCATGAAAGACAAAATTGGCTACGGGCTGGGTGACACCGCCTGCGGCTTCGTCTGGCAGGCCACGATGTTCCTGCTGGCCTATTTCTACACCGACGTCTTCGGCCTCTCCGCGGGCATTATGGGGACGCTGTTTTTAGTTTCCCGCGTGCTCGACGCCGTGACCGACCCGCTGATGGGGCTGCTGGTAGACCGCACCCGCACGCGGCATGGCCAGTTTCGCCCGTTCCTGCTGTGGGGCGCCATCCCGTTCGGCATCGTCTGCATGCTGACCTTCTACACGCCGGACTTCTCCGCGCAGGGCAAAATCATCTACGCCTGCGTGACCTATATTCTGCTGACTCTGGTCTACACCTTCGTTAACGTCCCGTACTGCGCCATGCCCGGCGTCATTACCGCCGACCCGAAAGAGCGTCACGCCCTGCAGTCCTGGCGCTTCTTCCTGGCGGCGGCGGGGTCGCTCGCCATCAGCGGCATCGCGCTGCCGCTGGTCAGCATCATTGGCAAAGGCAACGAGCAGGTGGGGTATTTCGGCGCCATGTGCGTGCTGGGGCTGAGCGGCGTGGTGCTGCTCTACGTCTGCTTCTTTACCACCAAAGAGCGCTACACCTTTGAAGTGCAGCCTGGCTCGTCGGTGGCGAAAGATCTTAAGCTGCTGCTGGGCAACAGCCAGTGGCGCATCATGTGTGCCTTCAAGATGATGGCGACCTGCTCCAACGTGGTGCGCGGCGGGGCGACGCTCTACTTCGTGAAATACGTGATGGATCACCCGGAGATGGCGACCCAGTTCTTACTCTACGGCAGCCTCGCCACCATGTTCGGCTCGCTCTGCTCCTCCCGCCTGCTGGGCCGCTTCGACCGCGTTACCGCCTTCAAGTGGATCATCGTCGCTTACTCGCTGATTAGCCTGCTGATTTTCGTCACCCCGGCGGAGCACATCGCGCTGATTTTTGCCCTCAACATTCTGTTCCTGTTCGTCTTTAACACCACCACGCCGCTGCAGTGGCTGATGGCCTCTGACGTGGTGGATTACGAGGAGAGCCGTAGCGGTCGCCGCCTCGACGGGCTGGTGTTCTCCACCTACCTGTTCAGCCTGAAGATTGGCCTGGCGATTGGTGGGGCGGTGGTGGGCTGGATCCTGGCGTACGTCAACTACTCCGCCAGCAGCAGCGTGCAGCCGGTCGAGGTGCTGACCACCATCAAAATTCTGTTCTGCGTGGTGCCGGTGGTGCTCTACGCGGGCATGTTCATCATGCTGTCGTTCTACAAGCTCACCGACACCCGCGTGGAGGCCATCAGCCAGCAGCTGATCAAGCACCGCGCGTCGCAGGGCGAGGCCGTTCCCGACGCTGCGACAGCCGCATCCCATTAACCGGAGGCATTATGGAAATCACTAACCCGATACTCACCGGCTTCAACCCGGACCCGTCCCTGTGCCGTCAGGGCGAGGACTACTACATCGCCACCTCGACCTTCGAGTGGTTCCCGGGCGTGCGCATCTACCACTCCCGCGATCTGAAAAACTGGTCGCTGGTCAGCACCCCGCTGGACCGCGTGTCGATGCTGGACATGAAGGGCAACCCGGACTCCGGCGGCATCTGGGCACCGTGCCTGAGCTACGCCGACGGCAAATTCTGGCTGCTCTATACCGACGTGAAGATTGTCGACTCGCCGTGGAAAAACGGCCGTAACTTCCTCGTCACCGCGCCGTCCATTGAGGGGCCGTGGAGCGAGCCGATCCCGATGGGCAACGGCGGGTTCGATCCCTCCCTGTTCCACGACGACGATGGCCGCAAATACTACCTCTACCGCCCGTGGGGGCCGCGCCACCACAGCAACCCGCACAACACTATCGTGATGCAGGAGTTTGATCCGCAGACCGGCACGCTCTCGCCCGAGCGCAAAACGCTGTTTACCGGCACGCCGCTCTGCTACACCGAAGGGGCGCATCTTTATCGCCACGCGGGCTGGTACTACCTGATGGTTGCCGAGGGCGGCACCAGCTACGAGCACGCCGTCGTGGTGCTGCGTTCCAAAAATATCGACGGGCCCTACGAGCTTCACCCTGACGTAACGATGATGACCAGCTGGCACCTGCCGGAGAACCCGCTGCAGAAGAGCGGCCACGGCTCGCTGCTGCAAACCCATACGGGAGAATGGTATATGGCCTACCTCACCAGCCGCCCGCTGCGTCTGCCCGGCGTGCCGCTGCTGGCCTCCGGCGGACGCGGCTACTGCCCGCTGGGACGCGAGACCGGCATCGCCCGCATTGAATGGCGCGACGGCTGGCCGTACGTGGAAGGCGGCAGGCACGCGCAGCTGACCGTGAAAGGCCCGCAGGTGGCCGAGCAGCCTGGCGCCGCTCAGGGTAGCTGGCGAGAGGACTTCGACGGCAGCACGCTTGACCCTGAATTGCAGACCCTGCGCATTCCGTTCGGCGACACTCTCGGCTCACTCACCGCGCGCCCGGGCTATTTACGGCTCTACGGCAACGACTCGCTCAACTCGACCTTCACCCAGTCGACCGTGGCGCGCCGCTGGCAGCACTTCGCTTTCCGGGCGGAGACGCGGATGCAGTTCTCGCCGGTTCACTTCCAGCAGAGCGCGGGGCTGACCTGCTACTACAACAGCAAAAACTGGAGCTACTGCTTTGTGGACTACGAGGAGGAACAGGGGAGAACCATCAAGGTTATTCAGCTCGACCACAACGTGCCGTCATGGCCGCTGCACGAGCAGCCGATTCCGGTGCCGGAACATGCAGAGAGCGTCTGGCTGCGGGTGGACGTGGATAAGCTGGTCTACCGCTACAGCTACTCGTTCGACGGCGAGACGTGGCACGCCGTGCCGGTCACCTATGAAGCGTGGAAGCTGTCGGATGACTACATCGGCGGGCGCGGCTTCTTTACCGGCGCGTTTGTGGGGCTGCACTGCGAGGACATCAGCGGCGACGGCTGCCACGCGGACTTCGACTACTTCACCTACGAGCCGGCATAGCCCAGTGCGCGTGAGAGCTCGAGCCCGGCCTGCTGAAGCTGCTCGCGGAAATTAGCCAGCTCGGCGTCGTCCACGCGCGAGGTCAAGGTCGACAGGCTCAGGGCGGCAATCACGCGGGATTCGTGGTTCCACACCGGCACCGCCACGCAGCGCACGCCCTGCTCGTTCTCTTCGCTGTCCAGGGCGTAGCCTTGTTCGCGGGTCTGCGTCAGGGCAGTCATTAACGCTTCGCGAGAGGCGAGGGTGGAAGGGGTATAGGTGGTGTACTGATAGCCCTCCAGCAGGGCGTTCAGCTCGGCCTCGCCCAGCCAGGCAATCAACACTTTGCCGATGGCGGTTGCGTGAACCGGCAGGCGGCGGCCGATGCGCGAATAGGCTATGGCGGCCAGCTTGCCTTCAATCTTCTCGATATAGACCCCTTCACGACCGTCCAGGATCCCCAGATGGGTGGTCTGCCCGGTCCGCTGGGACAGCTCCGTCAGCCAACCTTTCGCCTTCTGGCGAATATCGATGGAGCCCACGACGAAATGACCGCGCTCAACCAGCTTCATGCCGAGGCGATATTTGCCGTTCTCCGGGTTCTGATCGATATAGCCGTGAAGCTGGAGGGTTTTCAGCAGCGAGTGGAGGGTACTCTTGCTCAGCCCCATCAGTTTGCTGATGTCGGTGATCTTAAGCTCGGTGGCCTGCTCGTTGAACAGGTCGAGGATCTGCAACGCACGTTCAACAGACTGAATAATCGGCATAATAGTGGCATGTCCACGCTGGAATGAAGGCGAAAACGTACCTTTTTCAGGGTGAAAAATCAATGAAATGGCGCCGGTTTGCTCCCTCTCCCCGTGGGAGAGGGACGGGGTGAGGGCATCAGGCCGCAGCGTTGCCTGATTCGCCCGGCGGCGCTACGCTTGCACGGGCCTACGGGTTGTGTTTTCTCCCTCTCCCTGTGGGAGAGGGCCGGGGTGAGGGCACCAGGCCGCATCGTCGCCTGATTCGCCCGGCGGCGCTGCGCTTGCACGGGCCTACGGGCTGGGTGTTCTCCCTCTCCCCGTGGGAGAGGGCCGGGGTGAGGGCATCAGGCCGCATCGTCGCCTGATTCGCCCGGCGGCGCTGCGCTTGCACGGGCCTACGGGCTGGGTGTTCTCCCTCTCCCTGTGGGAGAGGGCCGGGGTGAGGGCACCAGACCGCAGAGGAGTCAATCACTCCCCAAGCGTCGCCACCATCACCGCCTTAATCGTATGCATCCGGTTTTCCGCCTGGTCGAAGACGATACTCGCCGCCGACTCAAACACCTCGTCCGTCACTTCCATCCCGCCGTGCAGGTCGAACTCCTTCGCCATCTGCTTGCCAAGCGTGGTCTGGTCGTCATGGAACGCGGGCAGACAGTGCAGGAACTTCACGTTCGGGTTGCCGGTCAGCGCCATCATTTGCGCGTTCACCTGATACCCCCTCAGCAGCGCAATCCGCTCCGCCCACTTCTCTTTGGCTTCGCCCATCGACACCCACACGTCGGTATAGATAAAGTCCGCGCCCTTCACGCCCGCCGCCACGTCTTCCGTCAGGGTGATTTTCCCGCCGTGCTTTTCCGCTAGCGCAATGCACTCCGCCACCAGGCTCTCTTCCGGCCAGCAGGCTTTCGGTGCCACCAGACGCAGATCCAGCCCGGTCAGTGCCGCCGCCTCCAGCATCGAGTTGCCCATGTTGTTGCGCGCGTCGCCCGCGTAGACCAGCGTCATCTCGTTAAACGCCTTGCCCGGCAGGTGCTCCTGCATGGTCAGCAGGTCCGCCAGCAGCTGCGTCGGGTGGAACTCGTTGGTCAGCCCGTTCCACACCGGCACGCCCGCATACTGCGCCAGCGTTTCGACGACTTCCTGGCCGTGACCGCGATACTGAATGCCATCGTACATCCGCCCGAGCACGCGTGCGGTATCCTTAATTGACTCTTTATGCCCAATCTGGCTGCCGCTCGGCCCTAAATAGGTAACGCGCGCGCCCTGGTCAAATGCGGCAACTTCGAAAGAGCAACGTGTACGGGTTGAGTCTTTTTCGAAGATGAGCGCGATGTTTTTTCCAGTAAGCTTTTGTACTTCCTTGCCATTTTTTTTATCGGCTTTGAGCTGTGCGGCAAGAGTCAGCAGAGAAGTGAACTGTGCAGGGGTAAAGTCGAGCAATTTCAGAAAGTGTTTCTTGTACAGATCAGACATTTTATCCTCGCATGGCGAACGCCACTTATTGAATTAAAATTCACTTTATATGTGTAATTATTCATTTGCAACCCCGTTTCACAAATCTTTCCAACAAAGGTGGAGGCAAACCCGTCCGTGTGTGAAAATAGAAGTATCTGCCGCACTTTAAAGAGGATTGACCCATGGCAAACCCGGAATTACTGGAAGAGCAACGCGAAGAGACGCGTCTGATTATTGAAGAACTGCTGGAAGACGGTAGCGATCCGGACGCGCTGTACACCATCGAACACCATTTCTCTGCGGACGACTTTGAAGCGCTGGAAAAAATGGCCGTGGAAGCCTTCAAGCTGGGTTACGAAGTGACCGAGCCGGAAGAGCTGGAAGTGGAAGAGGGCGACACCGTCATCTGCTGCGATATCCTGAGCGAAGGCGCGCTGAAGGCGGAGCTGATCGACGCGCAGGTAGAACAGCTGATGAACCTGGCCGAGAAGTTTGAAGTGGAATACGACGGCTGGGGAACCTACTTCGAAGATCCGAACGGTGAAGACGGCGAAGAAGGCGACGACGAAGATTACGTCGACGAAGACGACGACGGCGTGCGTCACTAAGCGTTTCAGGCGGTGGCGCACGCCACCGCTTTTTCAAGGCAGAACCATGGATTACCCGCAGATACTCGCCCCCGTACTCAACTTCCTCCAGTGCCCGACCCCGCAAGCATGGATTGATAAAGCCCGCGACCCGGCGAACCTGCCGCTGCTGCTCACCGACCACATGGTGTGCGAGCTCAAGGCCGCCCAGACCGCGCTGCTGCTGGTGCGTAAATACGTCGCCGACGAAAGCGGTGCCGACGCGCTGCTCGACTGGCTCAAACCCTACGAACAGTTCACCTTCCGCGACGGCCCGGAGCCGGACTTCATCGCCCTGCACAGGCAGATTGGCAAAAGCGTGATGCCCAAAACCGACGACCCGTGGGGACAGGCGCTCATCGACAGCATGGTGCTGCTGATTAAAGAGGAGCTGCACCACTTCTGGCAGGTGCGCGAGGCGATGCTGGCCCGCGACATTCCCTACGTCAAAATCACCGCCAGCCGCTATGCCAAAGGGATGCTTAAGGAAGTGCGCACCCACGAACCGCTGACGCTGATCGACAAGCTCATCTGCGGCGCCTACATCGAAGCCCGCTCCTGCGAACGCTTCGCCGCGCTGGCCCCGTTCCTCGACGACGACTTACAAAAGTTCTATCTCTCGCTGCTGCGCTCGGAAGCGCGCCATTATCAGGACTACCTGACGCTGGCTCAGCAGGTGAGCGACGACGATATCTCACCGCGCATACAGCTTTTTGGCGAAATTGAAGCCACACTTATCTCGACACCGGACCACGAGTTTCGCTTCCACAGCGGCGTGCCGGTGTAACCCGGCATAACTCAAGGATAAGGATGCGAGATGAATAAAAAGTGGACCCGTATTGTGATTATCGTCATTGCGGCTGCCTCCGTGGCGTTCTGGGTGTTTTTCGACAGGCAGCGCGCTCCGGAACGGCAGATGGATAACGCCCTCAACGAGATGCCCGCCTGGCAGGTGATTAAGGAGCAGGAGCCCGCGCTGCATCAGCGCATCCTCGACCAGATGGCCGCCCTGCAAAAAGCGGGCGAGCCGGAGCAGCAGATTATCGACACCATCCAGCCGCAGATCCTGCATCTGCAGATGTCGCGCCTGCAAAACGCCCCGGACGCCAACGTGGTGAACTACATGACCATCAACATGGAGCAGACCGCCGCCATCCAGAAGGTGAGCGACGACGCCTGCTTCCGCTTCCTCTACCCGATGGTGAAGGGCGGCATCAACCCGATGCGCATGCTGGATAAAGATTTGATGGCGCGGCGCATGCAGGCCGATGCGGACATGATGCGCGCGGCCTACGGCAAAAACCGCCACACCGTGACCCAGGCCGAGCGTGAGGCGGCCGTCGAGGATGTCCGACCGATTATGAAGCAACTTGCCGATCAGTACGGCGAGGACATCCAACTGCTGCAGATGCCGGAGAAGGCGGCGGGCAAAGAGAAGCTCTCCTGCGATATGGTGCAGGAGATGTGGGCCAAGGTGCTGGCGCTGCCGGAGCAGAAGGCGGCAGGGGTGATTCGGCTGGCGGTGACTGAGCTGGAGTGACGAAGGGCGCTGGTTTTTTGGGCACTTAGCGCGGGTTTAGCGCGTCGTCGCTTGCATGGCGGCGCGCGACAGGTATAATCCACAACGTTTCCGCATCCCCTCCCCTTCAGTGCCGAAGTGGCGAAATCGGTAGACGCAGTTGATTCAAAATCAACCGTAGAAATACGTGCCGGTTCGAGTCCGGCCTTCGGCACCATACAAAGCTTTTTTCAAGTCTACTAACGTCTACTTTAGTCCATAAAAACAGTAAGTTAAGCAGGTTTCTGGCTTTTCTTAGTCTCTCAACGTCTACTCAATTCCTTGAACATATACCAACTGATGATGGTATAACTGATGGTATTCCCAGTTCGATTGATTTTGGTACCAACACTGGAGGTATCAACTGATGGCCCTTACCGATATCAAAGTTAGGACTACTAAGCCTTCCGACAAACCCTTCAAACTTACAGATGGGCAGGGTATGCACCTGCTGATCAACCCCAATGGTTCAAAATACTGGCGACTCCAATACCGTTTCGGGGGCAAGCAGAAAGTTTTAGCATTAGGTGTTTATCCAATGGTCTCTCTTGGTGAAGCCCGCAGGAAGCGAGATGAAGCCAAAAAGTTGGTATCTGATGGTATCGACCCTTCAGAGAAGAAAAAAGCAGATAAGATTGAGCAAAGCGAAGCCCTGACATTCGAAGCTGTTGCGAGAGACTGGCATACTGCCTGTAAAAGGAAATGGTCAGATTCCCACAGCGAAAGAGTTCTAAAAAGCATGGAAGATGGTCTCTTTACTGCTATTGGTAAAAGAAAAATATCCGAACTTAATACCAGAGATCTTCTTGCCCCTATCAAAGCTGTTGAAGCTTCTGGGCGACTGGAAGTTGCTTCCCGATTACAGCAAAGAACAACGGCAGTAATGAGATATGCTGTCCAGAATGGTCTGATAGATTACAACCCTGCCCAGGAGATGGCAGGAGCTATTGCGGTAGCTAAAAGAGTCCACAGGCCAGCTTTGCCATTCGAACGATTCTCAGAACTTTTAGAACGAATTGATAGTTTCAAGGGTAGAAAACTCACGAAGTTAGCCGTAAAGCTGACATTGCTCATTTTCATTCGTTCCAGTGAACTCAGATTCGCAAGATGGTCGGAAATCGATTTAGAGAATGCTATGTGGACTATTCCTGCAGAGCGAGAGCCATTACCCGGAGTGAAACATTCGCACCGTGGTTCGAAAATGCGAACTCCACACCTTGTTCCTTTGAGTTGTCAGGCATTGGCTGTGTTGATGGAAATTAAAGAGATCAGCGGTGACCATGAACTTGTGTTCATTGGCGACCATGATTTCAGAAAGCCTATGAGTGAAAATACGGTAAACAAGGCTTTGAGGTCTATGGGCTATGACACAACCGTGGAGGTCTGTGGACATGGATTCAGGGCTATGGCTTGTAGTGCCTTGATTGAATCCGGCTTGTGGTCGAAAGATGCTGTTGAACGGCAAATGAGCCATCAGGAGCGGAACTCAGTTCGTGCTGCCTACATACATAAAGCAGAGCACCTTGATGAGAGAAAGCTTATGTTGCAGTGGTGGGCCGATTACCTTGACCTCCTTAGAATACGACAAGTTTCACCATTTGATTTTAAAAATACTTAACTATGAATAAGTAGTTAATTAATCGTTCTCCCTTATCAACCTTGTTAAGGGAGAATTAATTCAAATAAGCAGTGTTAACTCATTCAAGCTTCGAATACAGAGGAGGGATTAATGAAAGTAGTAAGCCCTTATGAAGAATTAAAAATCTGGTTTAGTCTCGAAAGCTATGAGCAGTTAAAATCACTTACAATCAAAGAACTGCATACCGAGCTTGCCTTTAGAGAAGCGATTTTCGACAGTGTAAATTTTGGATGGGAAGATGATAATCAAAATTTAAGGTCTATCCTTGAAGGTAATCCTATTTTAAGCAGACAAGATAATAATCATGGCCATTTTGGCAAGGGACAAAGACATGTTGCTCAGGTTAGCTTTGGTGATATAAAAAAATTAGAGAACAAGTTAATAATGTTTAGCATGGATTTTTTTGAAGAAAATGGTGATTTCAAAAAAGAGTTGAAAAATAAACCAATAACAAAAACTATGAGAGACTTTTTTCTTAACCAAAATAGCAGCAAGATGTATGTTTCATTTGATTTAGGAATGTCTAGCGATGAAGAAATTATAACAGCCTTACAAACGATGCTACCCATTCTCAGGAAAGATTATGAAATTGAGCCAGTAAAAACAGAAAAAATTGGACTGGCAAAGATAAGAAAACTTGTCGATTACAATATTATCCCAATGATGGATCTATTGATTTGGGCAAAATTTAAAAAAGTAAAAATCTCAAATATGGTCTTGTCTCGTGTCTTGTATCCCGACTTTACAAGTGAGATCAGAGGAGAAGATCACATTAAAGATACAGACAGGCCTGTTGCAGAGAAGTCATTGAATGGAGAAACAACCCGTAGTCTCGAATACTTTATTAGCAAAAACAGCCATCTCCTCAACATACCGATTTCTGAACTCGGCTCTTTCTAGTTGTAAATCATAATGTTAATTGTCAAGGGGAGGGCGTAAATATTTTTCTTCCCCGGAATTTCCTTTCATTCTTCCCTCATCTAAGATTTCAGTTATCAGCACTCTCTTCATAGACAGAAACTTATGTGGTTAATATATCCATAACGGAAGCGGAGGAGACAGCCAAATGAATACAACAAATCAAAGCTTAATTCGTTTACCAGAAGTCTTGAAACGAACTGGTTTCGGCAAGGCCTGGATTTATCGTCTGATCAGTGAAGGTCGTTTTCCCGCACCTGTAAAGATTGGCACACGCGCGGTGGCTTTTGTCGAGAGTGAGATTGATGAATGGATTAAGGCAGTCATTAGTAACTCAAGATCTCATGCAGCGTAACAAGAGGAAAATAAAATGAATATAAGTGATTTTGAGGCGTATGAAGGTTATTGGGATATTATTGATGATGATCTTTTCGAAGACATCTTTTATATGGAATGTATTGAGAAGTTAGAGCCAACAGAAAAGGTTCTTAAGGCAATCGAATTGCTGAGCTACTTCTTTGCGGAAGATATGCGTGAAGTACTGGGTGAAATACGTGAGATGAATATGCTTGCCCAGGCAGATATCTTTGATTTGTGGTTTGAAATAATAAAGTCACGAGATTACCTTGAGTCTCTGGCAAAAACAATTATTTATTACAGTATCGGTATGCCTGTGTGAGTTTAGTAGGGTAAAGTTTAGGAAAGGAGTCTTAAACTTTACGTTATGAATCAGATAGTGGTGAGCATTTAAATTAGTGCTATATTGATAATTTTGTGTTGTATATTAAATACGTGTATTAGGTTAAATTAAAGAAAACTGAAAAATTCAGGATTTAAACGATACTGGTATTTAAACTCAGTACAAATAATAACATTTGTATCAATCAGTTTATCGATGGCCTGATAAAATCGGGCTGGCGTAATATGTATATCTTCCTGTTGTGCGATGGATGTTGCACGGTGAAAGTTCAGGTAAACAGTGTTTTTATCTGGTGTGTATGAAGCGATTAATGTGAGAAGCCAAAACACATTGTGAGCAGTATTATTCAGATTGCGTTGTTCATCTGATAATTTATTCTGGTAAAGGTAAGCAGGGAGTCTTTGCTTCATAAAGATATCCTTTATTTTGTTAAGTTTTTCGCTGGTGTGGGGCGTAAAATCACCGCGCTGTTATATCTTTTAAAAGGGAATGCCGTCAGTTGGATATCTGTTTCTGGATTTTTTTACAGGCTTTGTTTTGCGCCCTGCGCGATAAAAGTTGAATGAAGTGGCAAAATCTTCAGTCTCAAGTCTGGATTTACTGAATTTATCCATCAGATCTTCATTGAAACGATGAGGAATACCTTTTACGCATAAATTAGAATTCAGGTAAACCTGACCATCTTCAGCATTACGGATCAGTATTTTCCTCTCAAATAATTCCCTGAATGCACGTGAAACATTCGATTTATTCAGTCCTAACTCTCTGGCGGTACGTGACTGTGAAAAGTCAGGGATAATATTTCCATAATCAATGACTGAGAAGAGATAAATAACAATTCTGAATGCCGTTGGTGTCAGATCCATTCTGGCGAGCGTGGCCGTATTATCTTTAAAGACCATCGAAAAATCGTCACGAAAGGATGTCTTTTTACAGGCACTTGCTTTAACTTTTATTTCTTCCAGATCTTCGGGCATAACATCTAATGCTTCTGCAATAATTGCTTTTTGTTCTTTAGTTAACATAACACTTGTGTTTGACATAATGGCTCCTTTTTTATTATTGTGATAACAGATATGGCATATTAAATTTGTTTGTCAATATTATTAGTAATAAAGTTTAAAAATATTATATTTATTGCTCTGTGATTATTTTTTAGTGAAATATTAAGGGTTGTCAGAGTTATTACGAAGGGTGTTAAATTTCACCATCACCTGTTATGTTATTAATAATTTTTGGTTCTGAAAGATACAACCAATATTCTATCTTAACTTGTTGATGTAATTTATTAATTTTCTTTTTGTATTTGCAAGATAAAAGAGTGATAAAGAAACAAGAAACCGAAATTTAGCTTTAGACTGACACAAAATTCCATTGTACACAGTTTGATAAACACTGCTATTGCTGATTTTCCTTCGTAATATTATTCCTTAAGTGAAGCCCGCGCACCTGTGTGTTGCGCCACTGGGCTTCAGAACATTGCTATAGTGTTTAACTGTCAGTAGAAATACGCTTCGCGCAGGAGTTCAGACAGTTGGGTTTAGCTCTCAGCACAAATACGCTTCGCGCAGAGATTCAGACTGCTGAGTTTAGCGATAGAGTGGACCCGACTACATGATTTACCCGTTAACTTAATACGGCCCACGCCGGAACCCATTCGGAAAAATCCTTTCTGCTTCAGCGAGTGAGTGCTGTGGGCACTCAGCGGCGCTGCAAGAGGGATTAAATGTTGGGTTTTCATCTGACGGGTAAAAATAATCTACATATATCTGTCGTCGGGGGCGTGAGCCGGTGCGTAGCACTCTCTCAAAAAAATTCCTGAAGGGGTTTTATCTGAAATCTGGAAACTACCTGGCTTTTGAAAAAAGGAAGTGGTAATGCAATCGATCGGACTCAACATTGCTACAGCGAAAGCTGTTTCCAGTATTAAAAGAATAAATAGTTGTCATTTTAAAATAAAATATTTTCAATTTTGTATTGATTTAAATTTTAAAGCTGATAGTACTTAATTATAAAAACAAAAAAGGAGAGGGTTATGAGTAATATTTGTGTTTCATCTCAGGAAGAAAAGTTTATATTTGTTGTTGATAAATATATAACACACCATCGCGACAGTGTTAATAACAATAATTTTTACAGAAAACTTTATGTGCTTTTCGCTGGATACCATCTGAAGTATTTCTATTCACGGGCGCAATATCGCAATTCGTGTTATCACGTTGATAATATCATGCAGATGTTTATGGGTGTCGTTTCTACCCTAAAGGCCCCTCTGCTCAGGCAACTCGCAAACAGTGACACATTACTGCATTGCCTGAATTCGCTCGTGAATTATATTTCAGGCAATCTGGATGAAGCAGAGCACATTTATGCTGATTTACTGGCACAGTATGAAAAGAAACGCATTGCACGTTCTCTGGCTTATACACCACCAGGATCCGTGGTCAGGAAAAGGCTGTGAGGCAGCGGATACGTACTGGACAGGGGATGGCAGAGTGACATAAAAGCAGTCGTTTCCCGCAAGACATTACCGGGCATTAAAAAGGCAGGAGCCACCGGTTTGGTGTCCTGCCTGGCGGGATTGTTTTACTGTGGTCTTACTTGTCAACGACCTGCCAGCCATCATCCGTTTTGACCAGCGTGACTGCCGCTGTGCGTTTTTCGTTATCGACAACAGCTGTTACATTGCATTTATAGCTTTTATCCGATACTTTCACGCAGTCATGCTTTTTGACAGATTTTAATTCCCGCAGTGCGTCTTTCGGGACATCTTTACCTGCTATGGATTTAACGATGGCATTCGTCTGCTCCACGACCTTATTCATCGCAGTGTAAATATCCTGCTCAGACGGTTCACCGGTACAGCCGCTCAGCAAAAAAATGGACGCAATGAGTGTGGTAAATGCATATGTTTTCATAAAATAATCCCAGACTGTAGAGTACGTTATTGAATAAGACCGGTTTTCATCTTGCTGTTGTTTTCAGAGAACGTCCACTTGCTGACCGTTTCGCCTTTAAATTCGATTTCCAGCGTTTTGGCCTGAGTCTGTGACCCCCCTGTCAGCAGTCCAATCACGGGAATAAATGTGGTGGCATCAAACTGATTGTTATCCATGGAATAAGTCCATTCTTCATTGCCACTATCAAGTGTAGTTTTGGTTTCCGGCTCACCTAATGCGGTAATGATTTCTGATTTCGTTGTTTTATTTTTGATAATCTTCGACTGCAGACTTTGTGATGTTTCTTTTTTTAGATGCTGGTTGCCTGATATTGAACAACCAGAAATAAGGAATGCAGAAATAAAAAAAACAGAAATCATGAATCTGTTCATAAGTTCTCCCATATTAATTTTTTATGTTTGCGGTGGTGCGAAATTAATATCACCGTATAAAAACAACTCTGTCTGCATATTTCTTTTTAATTATGCAGATAAGAATAATGACGCTGGCAAAAAATGTAATGACTGAGACAGGAGTGCTACCGGTCAATGAAAATACTAACCAGGCGAGACCGAATGCCACGAATTGAAACAGGAATGCCACACTGAGCGGACTTTCACCATAGGCCACTTTTGCATGGCAACCTTTGCAAATCCGCACGCCGTGCGGGCTTTGTGTAAAGCAGAAGGGGCAGCTAATCGTTTTACTATCCATCATGACTCCGTGGCCTGATTTAAGGTGATGTATTTTTGAACATTTTCGATGAATGATCCGCTTTAGTAAAATTGCTTGTACCGATCGATGGATCTTGGTTGATAGGTTGTAACTATCATAAATAGTTTATCGATCTATATAAACGATCAATATTTTGTTGACTATTACTAAAGTATGGACTGTTTAACTTATGGTGCAGGATGGGGGTTGTATTTAACTAATTGTTCTTTAATGGGATTTGTTGTCATGGAATGACAGGGTGTCAGAAGATGCAGGTGCAGGATTTGGTGGAAAGGATGTGCAGTGGCATGTAACAGAGACATGCCCCTGCGCCTGAGAAGTGCCACAATATGGCCGAGCAATACAAGCCACGAATGCAGACGACGCTGGCGGGGTATCTGACGAGCTGTATTGTGCAGTTTGCTCCTGAGTTGAATGACACCCACTGTTTCCTGTTGTCTTTCCAGACGAATTTTTTCTTCAAGCTGAAGGATTTTCTCCAGAATCGTTTCCCGGTTTGCAGCCTGTTCTTCAGGCTCGCATGATGGCACTGGCACTGGCACTGGCACTGGCACTGGCACTGGCACTGGCACTGGCACTGGCACTGGCACTGGCACTGGCACTGGCACTGGCACAGTCTGCTGTTGCTCTTTTTTCAGTAAAGCCAGGTGCTCTGGTGTAAAATCAATCTGTGTTTGCAGAGAAGACCAGCCATACTTTTTTCCAAGCTGAGACGCTTTAAAGGCAATGCCCTGGTACTGAAATGAAAAGCCGTTCATTTTTCCCGTTGAGGCGATATTGGGTTTACAGTTCACGCCTTCCTTTTCCAGCATAGTGATAAAAGTCAGCAAATCAGGGCGGCCGGTTAACGCATTATCAATCAGGCTCTGCAGAGTGGACCTGGGGCAGGGAGTTGTCGTTCTTTCAGCCATCATCAGCTCGTTGCGGGAAGGCTTTCTTTTCTCCTGACTATGACTACTGATTGCAGATGTGGTTTGAGTGAGTTTGTGGACTTTCTCCAGCTCGCTGATAATCCGGGTACTGATAAGATTTTCATTTTTCCCAAGGTACAGCTTCCCACCGACCATGTTAATTCTGTTAGCTATTATATGGATATGCTGCCCGTCCGAATCATCGTGCATGATATAGCAGCGAAGATGGGTTTCAGTGAATCCCATCCGGGTCATATAATCGTCAGCGAATGCCGCCCATTGTCTGACTGACAGTGTTTCTCCCTTTGGCAGGCGAAGCGAATTATGCCAGACAGGTTTGGCGACACCGGGGCGCAGTAGTCTTGTGCCTTCAAATTCACTGATAAGTTCAGCAGCAGTGCTTCCCGTCATGTTGCCACCGATAATATAAGGCGTGATTTTGTGGTGAGATCCTGACTTAAGGCTATAGAGAACCACACCTGCAAACTGTTTACCCCGCTTTATTTTCTGCATGCCTTTCACTGGTCTTGCTCCAGAAAGGTTGATGGAATAAGGTGATCCCTGAGAGTTTTGATTTGTCTGCGCAGGGCGAAGAGTTCTGTACGGGTCAGTTCGCTGTCAGGGCTTTTGCTGTCGAGATGATTCAGCAGGCGGTTTAAATCCTGTGAAAGGTTGCCGAGTTTAATCCATGCTTCACGATTGATTTCAGGTAATACCGGTGGGAGTTTGTTGAGGGATGCCATTCTTAGCCATTCCCCTTTTTTATAAGGGCCTCTTTTACTATCGAGAATAGATAATTCTTCTTCGTTTAACCGAACGCTGACGCAGTGAGTTCGAACTTCATTAGGTGAATATTTTGCTGTATGGAATTTACCTCTTCTTGAGCTTCTTGATAGATCTTCTTTACTTTCATTTTTATGCATATCTAACCTTTTTAAAATGTGTTCATGATCTACAGTTAGCGCATTGGTAAAATAAGTCAAGGCAGTGTCGAAATTTATAAATAAGAGAGGTGGAGCAGATTGCTAATTAGGTAATCTGCTCTGGGTAAAAATAGGGTTCATATTAAATTCATTATGACAGTGAGGAGGGGCGGAGGTTACAATCTACGTTTTACTGGCATTAAAGAGATTGTTTGTTTCATAATTTCGCTAAGTTTCTTTTTCTCATGTTCTGCTATATATTTACAAATCTCATCATGTCGAATATGCTGTTCCAGTTGTTTTTTATCCATTTTGATGTCATTGCGGATAAACCATTTAATGGTTTCAATGTCCTCGCGTAAATCATAACCTCGCAGTACAATATGGCGAAAATGTGTGTTGCTGATATCTGTCTTCTTCTTTAGTTCACTGAAGAAAGAGCTCATTTCATTTTCATTGGCACTTAGATAAACCTGGCAGTTATCAGAGATAGTAAAGTTAAGGTTTTTCTTCTGAAGCAAATCCATTATCTGCAGACTTTCGCTGTTGAGGTAGTTGAAAATTACTGGACTGCTATCCTTCATACTAATATGACGAATGAGCATTTTGGCTTTGAAATCGCCTAATGAATAGCAAATTTCAAAAATACCGTGACCCTGGTTATCTCTGTGGTTTATATCGCAACCGGCCTGTACCATCAAATCAAAGATAGAGTGATTTTTTACGTAAAAAAGTATTGTTCTTCCGCATTTATCCACATTGTTGACATTAACTCCAGCATTGATCAGGGTTTTGCAACAGGATATATTATCAGCTAACGAGCATAAACAGGTTTGGCCGAGACCATTTTTGTGGTGTATATCTACGCCGGAATCAATCAATTTTTTCAGTATGTGAGGATTTCGCTGGTTAAACAAAACATTGTGACCATAGTTGTCAGCATGGTTAAAATCTATTCCTGCTTTAACCAGAGTGTCAATCATTCTTGGGTTTTTACAGTAAAACAGTATATTTCTTCCAAACGAATCCAGTGTATTAATATCGGAGCCTGCATTAATGCAAGCCTGAATGTCTTTTGGAGTTTTACAAGAGAGTAATGTATTTATTGCGTTGTTATTCATAATTTTTCTCCTCTGTTAAGCGACTAATCTGATATAGTTGTCATGGTTGGTTTTATATTCCTTTATTTTTTTAATGTCTTCGTAAATTCGAGCGAGTGAAAACCATGAGATCTCTTTCAACATGTTTTTGTTGCTTACATACAAAATGTTACCACCGCGAAATGAAAAAGCATTATGGAATGTACTTTCATTCGTCGTTTTGAGAAATCGAATGAAATTTTTTATTGTCTCTTTTTTGTTCATGTTATAAGAGGTGAATGTATAGATAGAGAATACGGTTAAAATATTTCTCTTCGAGACCATATGTCTTGAGAAATAATCGAAATAAAATCTTTGCTCCTGAGTGTCACTTTTGCAGAAAAAAGAAAATTGTGGATTATATAATCTATAAAGATCTGCGTTCTTTTTTGTTTTGGCGAGATAGTTAGTCAGGCTTGGATATTTTGTTTTATTCATTTTAGTTCTCCTTTATTTAATTAACAAAGGAAATATATATTATTAAATAAACAAAATGCAAATATATTTTTATATTTATTTAATTAAATAGTTATATTTTTATTATGTTTCATATAAGGTGTTGTTTTTCATTGTTATTTTATTTTTATCAAAAAGTGCTGTGTTTTATTTGATTGATTTGGTTTGAGAGTAGTGATTGATATAGTATGAATTGGCGATGAGGGTGTTTTAAAAAATAAATTTATCAAAGTGCAAAGGTGCAATGTGGGGCTTTGTATTAAATTAATGATGTTAGCGCCCCTTGGCTATCTAACTAAAGGTTAAAGCCAAGGGGAGAGTGTTCAGGCAGATTCAATTCATAATCTTTTTTTTGTAATTGCTTTACAGGTAACTGGTTGAAGCGTTGTTCGTAAAACCTTTTGCTCTCTCTGTAATTTGTCCTGGAGGATTTCTTCATAAAAGTAGCGTTCTTTTAGCGATTCTATATCAACTTTTATATCATTACGTATTAACCATTTAATTAGCAGTCTTCCTGCATAGTGCGTCAGTAGATATGTACTGCTTATGTAAAACCAAACATGACTAATGTCTGTCAGCTTCTTTAGTTGTAAAATTAATTTTTTAGCGTCGGCATTTGTTGGTGTTATGATACATTTATCACTTATCTCAAATTCATTTTTTTGTTTTATAAGCAATGACAACAGCTCAATTGATTTAAATGTAATGTTCTTGAATACAATTTTTGAACTATTTGTAAGGTGAATATTACGGATAAGGAAGCGCATGTAGTTATCATTTTTAGATTCCCAGTGCGTATATTTACCAACTATGCTATTATTTTCTGACTGCCAGTGATCGAATGCTGTCTGTCCACTTATATTTTTATGATTAATGTCGCAACCAGCCTCAATTAGTGCATCGTACACATATCCTTCAAATGGAATGAAAAGAAAGGAATTGCCATAGCTATCTTTGGTATGGATATCTAGTCCTGCTTTGATAAGATATTTTACTAACCCTGGTGAAACATCAATATGTTGAATCGCAAGGGTGCCTGACTTATTCCGGTGGTTAACATTAATACCATTGCTGACAAGAAGTTCCACTGTTTCAACATTTTGAGCATAGAATAATGCATTATTACCGTCATTATCCAAGTGGTGAATGTCAATGTCAGCGTCAATCATTGCCTGTATAGCTTCAGGTACATTACAGGTAAAAAGAGCAGTTTGACCTTTACTATTGCACATATTTATATCCATGCCAGCCTTAAGGCAACGAAGGACACCATTTTTAGACTTTACACGGAATAGGTTATTTTTATTATTTTCTCTTGATATCATTGTTTATCTCCTTTTTTGTTGTTTTCAAGATATTAATGACACCAGATTTTACGGTATTCAAATTTATTTTTGTTTTATTAGGGGGTATCTGATTTGGTTTGCTTAAGGTTATTCTTAACTTAATGGAACATAGGGACGTTAAGGTTATCCTATGTGATGTGGATTAACCATTTTCACAAGAATATTTATCCATATTGGAGCTAATCTGTATAAAGGAGATAATTAGAGGCTCAGATATTAATACTATAGAGAGTAATGCTATAGGATATGGAAAAGATCATGTAATATAATGGTGGTTATTAATGTTCATCTTAATTTTGGAAATTAAATGAGTAGTGTTTTTTATGAGGTTTTTTGCTGTTGATAATTCTTATTAAAATTTGAAGAGCATCCTTTAAGTTATTCGGCTTGAGGATGCTCATTTAAAATTTAAGCAGCGTAGTCTTTTTCAACAGCCAGGAAGGGGTGATGCTGCCAACTTACTGATTTAGTGTATGATGGTGTTTTTGAGGGGCTCCAGTGGCTTCTGTTTATATCAGCTGTCCCTCCTGTTCAGCTACTGACGGGGTGGTGCGTAACGGTAAAAGTACTGCCGGACATCAGCGCTATCTCTGCTCTCACTGCCGTAAAACATGGCAACTGCAGTTCACTTACATCGCTTCTCAACCCGGTACGCACCAGAAAATCATTGATATGGCCATGAATGGCGTTGGCCTCAACACGATTTTACGTCACTTAAAAAACTCAGGCCGCAGTCGGTAACCTCGCGCATACAGCCGGGCAGTGACATCATCGTCTGCGCGGAAATGGACGAACAGTGGGGCTACGTCGGGGCTAAATCGCGGCAGCGCTGGCTGTTTTACGCGTATGACAGGCTCCGGAAGACGGTTGTTGCGCACGTATTCGGTGAACGCACTATGGCGACGCTGGGGCGTCTTATGAGCCTGCTGTCACCCTTTGACGTGGTGATATGGATGACGGATGGCTGGCCGCTGTATGAATCCCGCCTGAAGGGAAAGCTGCACGTAATCAGCAAGCGATATACGCAGCGAATTGAGCGGCATAACCTGAATCTGAGGCAGCACCTGGCACGGCTGGGACGGAAGTCGCTGTCGTTCTCAAAATCGGTGGAGCTGCATGACAAAGTAATCGGGCATTATCTGAACATAAAACACTATCAATAAGTTGGGACCATTACCAAATAGTTTATATGCTAAAAATTTAGGGAATCATTTTCCTAATTCTCCAGCTAAAAGTTCAGCCTGCTTCAAAACAGTCTCTGTGGCGAGCAATGACATATCAGGCGGATAACCATATTTTTTGAGCAGACGTTTTACCACCACGCGAATTTTTGCTCTTGCTGCTTCTTTCACTGTCCAGTCAAGACTGACATTGTTGCGGATAGCCTCCGTAAGTACGACTGCCAGTTCTCGTAGTTTTTCCTTTTCCATTAACTCGCGAGCACTGTCGTTATCTGCAACAGCAGAATAGAAGGCATATTCATAAGCGCTGAGGTTTAACTGGCTGGCAAGGCTGTCAGATTCCTGGATAGTCTTGGCAAGCTTGATTAGCTCATCAATTACCTCCGCTGCGGTCAGTACCTTGTTCTGGTAGCCATTGATTGCAGAGGTCAGCATATCAATCAGTTTTTTGCCTTGGGTGATACTTTGATTCGAGCGAACCTTGATCTCGTCAGAAAGCAGTTTTTTAAGCGTTTCCAAAGCAATATTTTTGTGTTGGTAATCCTTCATTTCCTGAAGGAATTCTTCAGAAAGAACGGAAATATCAGGTTTTTGTATCCCAGCAGCGTCAAAAATATCAACAACTTTATCGGTAACCAGAGCCTGATCGATAGTCTGTTTTACCCGAACTTCGAGACTGTCATTGTGTTCTTCTTCTGATCCGTCTGAGTTTTCAGTAAATTTATTCAGTCTGGCTTTTACTGCCTGGAAGAATGCTACTTCGGGTGCCGCTTCCATTGCTTTATCGTACGGTGTCGCCAATGCAAATGCCTGCGATAAGGCTGCAACCGCAGCGAGGAAACGCATTTTACCTTTACCGTTATCCAGCCCTAAAACATGGTTTTCTGATTCAAGAATAATTGTCAGGCGTTGTGAGGTAGTTGCGGCAAAGTAAGCTTTGTAATCGTAGCCATGCATCATGCCTTCCAGGATTTCCAGCTTTTCCTGCATGAGCGTTACGGCTTCTTCCTGAACCTCAGCAGGATCTCCACGTCCACCTGCATCAGAGTAAAAGGAGAGGGCTTCTTTTAAATCAGAGGCAATGCCCAGATAGTCAACAACCAGACCGCCTATCTTATCTTTATACACACGGTTCACACGGGCAATTGCCTGCATGAGGTTGTGGCCTTTCATTGGTTTGTCGATATACAGCGTATGCATGCTGGGAGCGTCGAAGCCGGTTAACCACATATCACGCACTATCACCAGTTTCAGCTTGTCGTCGTCATCCTTCATGCGGTTAGCCAGAACCTGACGTTCTTTTTTTGTGGTGTGGTGTTTAGCGATTTCTGGCCCGTCAGCAGCAGAAGAGGTCATGACGACTTTTATTATACCGTCATTTAAATCATCGCTGTGCCATTCAGGCTTTAAGGCTATGATTTCTTTATATAGTTCAGCAGCAATACGTCGGGACATGGTAACAATCATGCCCTTGCCATGATAGGCATTAGATTTTAAGCGCTGTTCAAAGTGTTGAACCATATCCGCCGCAATGGCTTTAATACGTTTTGAACTGCCAATCAGACCTTCGATTCTGGCCCATTTAGAACGTTCTTTCTGGGTAAGCGTCAGTTCGTCTTCGTTAAACTCATCGTCAAACTCTTCAATAAGCTGTCGGCCTTCATCACTGATGGCAATTTTCGCCAGACGGCTTTCATAGAAAATACGCACGGTTGCACCGTCTTCAACGGCCTGTGAGATATCGTAGATATCAACGTAGTTACCGAAAACAGCAGGTGTGTTAACGTCCGTTTTTTCTATGGGGGTTCCGGTAAAACCCAGATAGGTAGCATTGGGCAGGGCATCACGCATATATTTGGCAAAGCCATAAACAGTACGTTTACCTGTTACGTTGCCTTCGCTGTCTTTCACGTCAACTTCTTTGGCGCTGAAACCGTATTGTGAACGGTGAGCTTCATCTGCAATAACGACAATATTAGTTCTGTCAGACAGCAACTCATAGATATTGCTGCCATCATCAGGCTGAAACTTTTGAATAGTGGTAAACACCACACCACCAGACGCGACGCGCAAATATTCTTTGAGTTCTTCCCGGTTATCAGCCTGTTTCGGTGTCTGACGAAGTAGCTGGGTCGCGGAAGAGAACGTACCGAATAGCTGATCATCCAGGTCGTTACGGTCAGTAATCACAACAACAGTCGGATTATCCAGTGCCAGCACAATTTTCCCGGTATAAAACACCATTGAAAGCGATTTACCGGAACCCTGGGTATGCCAGACTACGCCCGCTTTGCGATCTCCGGTTTTTTGCGCATTAACAAGATCTTTACTGTTACGTCCCTGCTGGCGCAATGCCACTTCGGCAGAGGGGGAGTCAGCATTTACCGCCGATGCACGAATAGTGGAAAGTACTGCTGCATTGACTGCGTAGTACTGGTGATAAGCTGCCATTTTTTTAACAGTACGGATGCTGATAATCCCTTTGCTGTCTTCATGTTTGCTGGATTCAAACACGATAAAGTGGCGGATCATATCCAGCAACGTTACTGGATTAAGCAACCCCTGTAATAAAACTTCAAGCTGTGGCTGGGTACTGGTGGCTTGCATTTTGCCGTTAGCGGTTTTCCATGTCATATAACGACTGAAATCAGCCGAAACTGTCCCCGCCTTGGCTTCCAGCCCGTCAGATATCACATTAAAGGTATTGTAGGTAAACAGGCCGGGGATTTGGTTCTGATAGGTTTTTATCTGGTTATAAGCACCTGATACCGTAGCGTTTTCGTCAACGGCATTTTTAAGTTCGATAACGACTAATGGTAGACCGTTGATGAATAAAATAATGTCCGGTCGGCGGATATGATTGCCTTCTTTGATGGTGAGCTGATTAATGACCAGAAATTCATTATTAGTGGGATCGTTAAAGTCGATCAGGCAGGCAAGTTCTCCCTGAGTATTACCCTCCTTACTGACTTCAATGTTTATGCCTTCGGTCAACAGGCGATGAAAGGCCAGATTGTTTGCCATCAGATCAGGTGTGCTGATCTGCATCACCTGTTTCAGGGCTTCCTTACACTTCTGCTCACTGAGGTGTGGGTTCAGTCGTTGTAGAGCTGTACGCACTTTGTCTTCAAGGATAACCTGCTGATAGCTACGTAACGGATTGATTCCACTGGGTTCAATGTCCGGGCCATAAACATACTCATAGCCCAGCCCTTGCAGGTGCTCAATCGCCATTACTTCAATATCGGATTCGGTCATCTTTGCCATGCGTACTGTCCTTATTGCTGCTTAACCAGAGAGTGGGTTGTGCACCCGCTTAATTATTTTATGCTACTGCTGAGATTTCTTCTTCTGCATACCGAACCCGAACTTCACCACTCATCAGCTTGGGAAGTAGGGTATCGCGGAGTTTTTCCAATATTTTGATTTGAGAAGTATTTATTTCTTTTTTGTTAAAGAGCGAAGCTACTTCTTTATTGAATTTTTCAATTGAATTTAAAGAAGGAAACTTCAAGTTTACAGATTCGAAAGTTCTTGTCGTAATAGTATCAAAAACGCTACCATATGCCGCCGCTAGCAAATCGTCGACAATAAATCCAACCAGAAGATATATGAAGAAAGGATAACTTCCAATTTTTGAAACAATGCCATAATTGGATTGACTAAAAGCCATATCCCTTGCTAAAAGAGCATACTTTCCCACTGTACCACGAGCACTTATAACGGTTGAGTTTTTAGGCAGTAATTTAGCTGAACTGTTTTGAAGTCCCGCTAAGCTTATAGACTTTTCTGTGCGATACAGATAGCCTTGATGGGCGGATGAAATATCTCCTCCGGAAATCCAAGGGATCTCATCAGTCCAATATTCAGCAACTGAAGTTTTTGGCGTTCCGCCGCCAACTAATGTAAAAATATCCAGAACATTTTTCTCTTGCCATTTTTCATTACTATCTACATCAAACCACTGCCTAAACAGGGTTTCGGCCATGGATTCCAGTGTTTTATTCTGGCGATGAAGCAGGTCTATTTTTTCATCAATAGAATACAATACAGAACTTATAGCAACTTGCTCATTATAAGGTGGCAGAGATATTGGAATTTTTTTAAGGATAGATGATTTAATACCAAAAACGGTTGTGCCGGACGCTCGTGATTCAAGTTCATATTGGCCTTGTTCTGATTGCAACCAATATTTTAGAAATTTATTATCCAGGATGTTTTTATACCCTCTTAGGGTAATAATTCGTTGAGCAAGGGCGACATTTTTATTCTTGATAAGTGCAACTTCACCCAATGGAGCTTCTGTGGTTAAAACAACATCGTTTACTTCTGGATAGCCACGAGTCATCCATAGTGGGTAATCCTCGACCGAAATAAATTCAGTAGGTGTTTGTAAACATCCATCTTTGACAATTTTGGCCGTGATAAGTGGTATGCCTGAACCTGTTTTAACAGGTGTTTTCCCTCTGTAATCAATGAAGTATTCAACAACTTCATCTAAATTTTTAACCACCCATTCACTCATAGTACCACCTTCGCCAGATTTTCAGCGATAGATTTATTTAGACGCGCTTCTTCTTCCAGTTGCGCCTCAAACTCCGCTTTAAGAGCCGTAAACCGTTCTTTAAAGTCGAAATCGTCTTCTTCATCAGCAAGACCAACATAACGGCCAGGCGTCAGCACATAATCAAGTTTAGCAACTTCATTAATGTCTACGGACGCACAGAATCCAGGGATATCTTCATATTCACCACCTTTATTGCGCCAGTTATGGTAGGTATCGGCAATGGTATTGATATCGTCGTCGGAAAGCACTTTGGTACGACGATTAATTAAATGACCGAGATTACGGGCATCAATAAACAGAATTTCTTTACTACGATCACGATACTGGTTGCTGTTATGACGGTCACGGCGCATAAACCATAATGCAGCAGGGATCTGAGTATTCAGGAACAGCTTTGCCGGTAAGTTGACGATACAGTCAATCACATTGGCATCTTTTACCAGTGCAGCACGAATATCACCTTCACCAGAGCTTTTAGAAGTTAATGCCCCTTTTGCCAGAACAACACCCGCTTGCCCTTTAGGAGACAAGTGATACAAAAAATGTTGCATCCATGCAAAGTTAGCGTTGCCAGCAGGTGGAATGCCATATTGCCAGCGGGCATCACCACGAAGCTGCTCACCAGACCAGTCGGAAACGTTAAACGGTGGGTTAGCTATGATAAAATCAGATTTCAAATCTTTGTGAGCATCGTTAAGAAATGAACCTTCATTATTCCAGCGAACGTGTTCAGAATTAATCCCACGAATTGCCAGGTTCATTTTTGCCAGACGCCAAGTGGTCTGGTTGGACTCCTGCCCATAGATCGAAATATCGTCAATATTTCCCTGATGTGCTTCTACAAATTTTTCTGACTGAACGAACATACCACCAGAACCACAGCAGGGATCAAAGACACGGCCTTTATAGGGTTCCAGCATGTTAACCAGCAGGCTTACAATAGATTTTGGCGTATAGAACTGGCCGCCTTGTTTGCCTTCTGCCAGTGCAAATTCACCTAGGAAGTATTCGAATACGTGACCTAAAACGTCAGCAGAGCGTGCTTTGGCATCTCCTAGTGCAATGTTGCCAATCAGATCTATTAGCTCACCCAGAACAGTGGCGTCGAGGTTTTGTCGGGCATAGACTTTCGGCAACACACCTTTTAACTGTGGATTGCCCGCTTCGATAAGCTCCATCGCATCATCAACCATCTTACCGATTTCAGGAAGCTTGGCCTTAGAAATCAGATAGTTCCAACGTGCAAGCTCAGGGACAAAGAAAACGTTGTAAGCGGTGTACTCGTCTTTGTCTTCCGGATCAGCACCTGCGAACTCGCCTTTACCGGCTTTCAGCAACTCATAATGAGATTCAAAAGAATCAGAAATGTACTTAAGGAAAATGAGGCCTAGTACGACGTGCTTGTACTCGGCTGCATCAATGTTTTTACGCAGTTTGTCTGCCGCTTTCCACAGGATGACCTCTAACGGGTCTGTTTTGATTTCTTTAGGTTTTCTGGCCATTAGCGTAACCTTATGAAGGGGGAAGATGGCCCTATTTTGCCTTAAAGTTCCGCTTGTTACGAGCTTATACAGCGATTAATTATTATCTGGTTTTAGTGTGTTCGTGTAGCTCAGCAAGTGCAATGACTCATGGAGTAAATGCTTTGTAGCGGGATTGTAGATGTCAGGTCATTGCCGTCAATGGAGCCAGTGTCATTGGCATAATTGCTGCACAGCCGATGCCACGCGCACATTCGCTAGTTCACTGTGGTTCATCGTGTGTACTACACCAGTACGCAGTCCGGGAAGTAACGGCATGGCAGAATCGTTTGTAAAGACGTTCAAGCGGGATTATGTGTACGTAGATGATCTGCTGGATGCAGTCTAAATGATGGAAACAATGGCAGAATAGATAGAGGATTATAATAATCTGCATCCACACAAGGGGTTGAACATGAAATCGCCACGCGAATATCGTGATGCCATATTAGCAGTTAATTAGCCGTGTCCGTTTTAGCAGGGACAACTCCAGTATTCAAAAAAGCTTTCTTAGTGCATATGCATGAGGTGAATAGATGTACAGGCTATGACAAACCATAGTTGTAATTTTTAATGTTTAAAATTCTCCGTTACAGTAGGACATTCCTTGTACATTAAATTCCATCTAAGGTTGAATTTTTAATTTAATAAGGTCGCAATCTAAAATGATGTGTATGGGGTTATTTGTAAGATGATTTTTTATTTTTGATAGTGGTGATTAAGGGAGCGGGTAATGTTTGTCTATTCAAAAATATAGAGATTCAAGGTTGGTAGCAGTTTGGCTTCTTTTCTAACCGAAGGGCAGAAAAGCAAGGGGAACTCGAAGAAGCAAGCGCAGCGGCTTCGCAGAGTTAGCCCTTGCTTGTGTCTATTGACAATTTAAATGTTTAGGTTATTTATAAACAAAAAGGAGAAAATATAATGATTGATGTTAATCTATATAATGAGTCAGTTACTCAGTTAGGTGTTTTATTAGATGCCAAAAAAGTTGTTGATCGAAAGAATAATGGAGCACTTACTGCATACTATATTCTGGAGGTTAGATATCCAAGTGGAATATCATATGAACATTATTTCTATCCAGATGATAAAATTCTTACACTCATCGGTAAGGATATAGTATTTGATCGCATTGACTATAATCAAGAAAAAATAATAACACATATTTATTAGTTAAAATATGTGTTATTAGAATTAAGGAACGGAAGGCTTTAATTGAGATTTAATTATGTGTTTCTCAATGCTGGTATTAATAAGCTTTTTTACATCATGTTTTTTATTAAGTTTTGAGCTGGAAACTAATGAGTTTGCAATGTCATTTTTGGCTAACAATGCATGATGTGACTGAAGTTGAGATGAATTATTTAGAACACATAAAGAGTAAAATTGAAATTTTGAATCTCGCAATTTTTCTTTAAAGTCTTCAACTACCTCTGCATTTCCTAAAATATTTAGTAGCTCATTTACCGCATCGTCAAATGAAGAAAATGTATCAATACATATACCATTAACTACATCAATGATAAAATATATAATTCCATCATGTGAAGGAGAATTGCCATCAATGTCTGTTAAAAATACTTCTACTATAATGTAATACGAATTAACTGGATTCATTTATGACCTCTAAACTATGTTAATTTATATTCTTTGCTTTTGTGCAAGTTTTTTATAATAAACACCAAGTGCTGTTAATCTGCATCCTGTAGAATTCATAGCTGCGAAATACATATGTTCCGCATCTACAGGTTCAACTAAACCGTGTCTATTACATGCCTGCAATTGCTTAAATGTATTTATATTATTTTCATCAGGTATGTTAGATTCAGGTTCAAAGCTAGGATTCAAGTTGAAAACAGATGAGTCTTCTTTGAACCAGACTGGTAACATTCTTAGGGTGTCTAAGGAAATCCGTGGACCTGTTTCCCTTAAGATGACAAACCTAGAAACATTAGTTTTAAATACAGGTCGTTGCTCCCACTCACCCAAAGCTTGGTCAACAAAGCTGTATAAACTCCCCGGAGTAACATATCCTAATATATTAGCCCCCGCACCGTACAAGGCTTCTAACATTAATGTAGTAAATATACCATGGCCATTTTCCTCCATGGCAAACTCATCTCTTTGACATGCGGTTAAAATTGTGCTTCCATCTGAAATTAGAGATTCACCACCTCTTAAATTCCTGATTTGTCCGGCAGCACCTGATTGACAGCAGTCAAGTATTATAATTTTATTTCGTATTTTATCTGCATTATTTGCCCAATTTAATATATCACTTATCCTCACTCCATTATTTTTACTTTGATTATAATCAAAAGGTAGAATGACTCCTTCATCTATATTTTGATCAAAGTATCCATGTCCTGCAAAAAATAATAGAGCAATATCGGCATCGCCGTTAAATAGCATCTGAATTTCTTTTTCAAGTAATTCGCGTGTTACCGGTTTCGCTGGGGAGTTTATTAACTTTTTTGCACCAAAATTTGGTCTTCCATCAGAGTGTCGGCTTAACACTTCTGACATAGATATGGCATCATCTTCGCATCCTTTGAGATCTTGAATGCTTTCATATTCGTTTATACCAATGAATAGAGCTTTTCTCATAGGTGCCTCATGATATTTCTCTTATAGCAGCGACAATGCTATCAGCATTCCACTTAACGATTCTATCTGCAGCATTTTTTACTACAGTAGAAGTTCTTTCAGAACCCCATGGTTCTATTGCTATAATAGGTTTTCCATATTCTTTAGCTATTCTTATTTCTGCATCTATCCATTTACTATAAGTAGCATAAACGCCAGCTAAAATGAGAACGACACTGCTCGGTGACATTTGACTCTTAATTGCTGAGTAAAGCGCAATGTCACCTTGTGCCCCTATTATAGGATCTATTCTTGGCACAGAGTAATTTTTAAAATAAAAATACCCTCTATTATGAAGAATGTTCAATAGTCGGTCATAACTATCAGTATACTTCCATGAATGGCTAATAAAAAGATTATAAGTTTTCATATTATCATTACCTATTTTTTAGACGGTTCTAATAAATATCCAGAAACGGCTTTGTCTCCTGATCCAAATGATTTTAATCTGAAACGAAGTGTTCCATTTTTAGATGTCGGCCATTGGGCATGTAGATTAGTATCCACACAAATTTCGTTTCTTCCTGAAGATAGTTTCGTTGCTCTAAATACACATTCACCAAATGCTTTAACTTGTCTTTCCTTTGGAAGTCCAACTAAAGAAACTATTGCTTTACTGATCCCCATTCCCACCCCTAGATCAATTTCTGGCAATCTATATCTTTCAAATATAATACGGTTAAGTAAAGGTCTTAATTCACCGATAATATCATTTGCAGCCCTGCGAGCCCTATACATAGCATCAGTTTTGTCTTCCTCATCGACTAAAAAAAATGCCAAGATACCATCTCCTAAATATTCTGTGGTTTTCCCATCATGGAATGAAACAACTTTTGCTAAAGATGGCAATAAAGCTGACGTTTCGTAAAATACTCGTTGTAAGTCTGAAATATCCGCTTTCTTTGGTGAAATTGCTTGTAACAAATGATTGGTCGAGTCTCTCATATCTGCGACTAATGCTATGAACTCACCAATAATGGTTTGACCCTCATAAATAGGTGGAAGACCAGGCATCAGAGATTCGTTAATAGCAAAATCTCGGCTATCTTGAGCATGGCTTTTCCTCATTTCAAGGGCTATTTTATAACCACCATTTCTCCAATGGGCTTCCGCTTGATCAAGCGAGCTATTAATTATTTGTTCTATTGCGGCTTTTTGTTCGTTATTCATATTTAGATCTTAATGAAATTATTTATTAAATAAATGGCTGTACTTAGTAGTAGCCAAAAAGACATAAGTTTAGTAGATCTAGAATAATATCCTAACTTAATTTCTCTAATATATGTTATTTTCATTTTCTCATATGTTAATTCTTTAAGGATTCCATTCTGGTCAGGTAAATTGCTAACTACCTCATCTACTGTAAGATTAGATGTTACTTTTACTTTAAAACCAAAATTTTCCGTTTCAATCTTGAAAATACCTTTGCCATAAAATAATCCGCTTGGTTTAGCTCCATGCATGTGTTTGTTAGGATCTGAGATACTTGTTAAAGCCAGAAAAAGATATACTACAGATAATAGCCAACTTACACATATTGAAATCAAGCATAATTTATAAATTGCATTTGCAGACCATATTGTCATCACGGTGCTATTCAATGTTTGTAATACAGTGATAGGCATAAATGCAATTACAAAGAGGAACCCAATTTTTACATCAATAGCTTTAATTGTTGCTTGTGTGTCGTTCAAGGACTGATATAGAAAATTAATTTTATCTTCCACAATAGTTTCCAGAGGTCATTTTTTCTTCAATGATATGATAAACCCTCACGTTGAACAAGGGGTTAGATAGTGTTCGAAAGTTAAAACGCATATAACAATAGGGAATAAATAGGGAAGGCATATTCCTTAAGGGTATATTAATATTCATACAACCCATTTGACTTTGCCAAAAAATGGTACTTTACCCTATGTTAAAGAAAAACATTTCGTATGCACCTATAGAGTTGCATCTTTCAGTGTTTTTTATCGTTTATGATCAATAGATTGTGTTAGATCTCACAAACATAGTTATTGCAGACTACTAGAATTGGTGCATACAGTTAGGCTATCGACTTTTCTATGCAGGACACTGCTGGTTTGGTAACCTAAGGTGAAGATTTTTTCATAGCTTTCCTATACCGATGAACGACGTTTAGGTGGGTTTTGCTAAGGATTTTGACAGTAACCAAACAAGATCCTGAACGATGGACTATGTGATTCACCATGATGAGAAGTAACGAACTTAACTCTTTTCAATTGACTGCTTTAAGTAGACTTTTTTCCGCTTCCGTTTTCAGCGAGATAGCGAAAAAAGGGCAGTCTCCTATGTTTGCTCGTTCTCTCCGAGAGACCGAGATTTTTGACCATGCAGATACACTTGGGATTACCGTTGGTGAAGCCTTCAATGAGGCATTTGCCTTACTTAGACAAACAGGCTTGCGGAATGAGTATGTTTATCGTTCTGCACTCACACACAATCTTTTGCTTGGGAAGCATTCATTAAGAACTGCCTGTATGCTTAATGAATTCAGAATTGGCTCTTGCAAAGCTGATCTCATCATACTGAACGGAACTGGAACGGTTTACGAAATAAAATCCGAAAGGGATTCCTTAAGCCGTCTACAAAACCAAATAACAAACTACCGTAAAGCATTTGGGAAAATCTATGTGATAGCAGGTTCAGAACATATAGATGATGTGCTGAAAACTACTGAATCTACCATTGGGGTATTGAGTTTAACCCGATGGAATAGAATATCTACTATAAGAGAAGCTGAAGAAGTCTTAGACTTTATATGCCCTGTAACAATCTTTGAGTCATTGAGAATTAATGAGGCAAAAATTATTGCTTCCGAGTTAGGTATAAAAATCCCCGACTTACCGAATACTCAAATGCATGGCTTCTTGAAAGAAGAATTTAGTGGCCTACCACCTGTTTCTGTATATAATTTAATGCTAAAAACTCTTAAGAAAAGTAGAAGCTTACTTTCTTTAAGGGAGTTGATTCTCAACTTACCAAGGTCTTTACAACCAGCGGCACTTTCTATTCAGCTTCGCTCTAAGGATCATGAGCGATTAATTAATACTATGCAGCTTCCTCTTAATGAGGCATTGTTATGGGAGTAACAAACTATGTATTATCCTTATTTTCGTGGGAAACAATTTGAACTGTTAGCTATTAGAGACACTGCTAATGTAATGGCTGAGGCAGGTTTTACTCCAATAATAGAGCCTGTGAGAGAGGCTCTCAATGGTCTTGAGCGAACACTGAAAACAATAAAAGAAAATGATGGTAAGGCTATTGTTATCATTAATCCGGCATGTGGTGATCACTCTACCGATGGACAAAGTATAACTCAATTATTAAAAAAAGAATTTAGTAAGTATGAAAAGATTTCTGTAGGAATACTTCTTGATAAGAGTATGACTATTGCTAAGGTTGATAACCTCCTTCATTCAGATCTTGTTCATGAAGTCACCTTTATTCATGCCGGGTTTGATGAGCCAAAAGCTTTACATGAAAGATTTGGGGATGGATACAAACATGTATTTTTTTCCAACTATTGTTCTAAAGCTTATCGAAAACATTTTTCTGGTTCAGAAAGAATTTTAATTAAAGATGGCTTTGAAAAAAGACGAAATGCTGACCATCCCGATTCTGAGTTCTTTTCAGATCTTCATCTTAATTATGAAGAGGAGGGTATGAATGGTTTTGGTGATTTCTTAATTGTTGGTGATGAATTTACTGAGTCCGGTGGTCCTGCGTATGCTGTTGCTATTCATCTTACTTATATTAATACGAAGCATGAAGATGAAATGTACATCTATCATTTTGTTTCGACAACACGTGATACACCGACAGATCCAGCAGGTAAGTTCGCACAGTCCCTTGATAAATTAATGGCTGCTTTAAATTCAGGCAAATCCATGTTGCTTGAAACGTCGGCTATCAAAGAATTTAGACGATTACATAATCCGAGTCACTTCCCTGGTTTAGGCACAGTTAAAAAATTGTCTATGATTCACCATATAGAAACCCTAGCCGATTTCATGGATGGTAAATAATATGGTCAAATACTGCTGTGCGAGCTGTTTTGGGGATAATGGTTTAAAGAAAAATATCATACCTTCACTTTCCCCAGATTTTGGCGATTGTTCGTATTGTGGTACCAAAGGTATTGAGATTATTGAGCCTCATGCTTTATTTGATCATTTTAGTTCATTGATAAACATCTACGAAAATCATCCGGATGGTATGAGTCTAGTTGCACATTTGAAAGAGGATTGGAAGCTATTTTCACATCCTCTTTTAGATGAGGCTCATGCCAAAGAGTTATTAGGTGATATACTTGATGATGGGAATATTGTTAGAAAAACCTTCGTACTTTCTGATGATTATAAGAGTGAATCTCTCGCATTATGGGATCATCTTTGTCAGGAACTCATGTATGAAAATAGATATTTTCTGAATAAATCACTTGATACAGATAGGCTTGGCGAGTTATTAAGTTTCCTTGCTTTAGATGATTTTTCTAAAACTTGGTATCGAGCCCGTATTTATGCAGACGATGCGGCTTTTACGATAGACAAAATGGGGGCTCCCCCCAAGAGATTAGTTAGTCATGGGAGAGCGAATCCTACTGGTATACCGTATTTATATCTTGGATCTAAACCAGATACAGCTTTGTCTGAAATTCGACCTCATACAGGTGACAGAGCTTGTGTCGCAGATTTTACTCTAAAAGATAACTTGACTCTAATAGACCTAAGAAACCCTCGTGAAACCGTTTCACCGTTTTTATTAACCGATCCAGGTGAAATGGGTAAAATGCTTGCAGATATACCTTTTCTTGAACGACTTGGTTATGAACTAACAAGACCTGTATTACCTAAAAGTGCAGCCCTTGATTATATTCCAAGTCAATATATATGCGAATTTATTAAGAAAACTGGCTTTCATGGAGTACTTTATAGCAGTTCTGTAAGTGAAGGAATCAATCTTGCTCTTTTTGAGCCGTTAAATGCGACTGGAGGCAATGTAAGTGTTTATGATATAGATAAAGTCGAAGTTAGTGTAAGCAAACAAGATTGATATACTCTTTGTTCGATTATCACCAATCGGGACTGATGGTATCAATGATGGTATCATGCCCAACATGATAAGTTTTACTCTCTTAAGATCATAAGGATAGCTGCGATGTTCGAGTCCGGCCTTCGCACTCATCCTCTAAACACCTCCCTACGATGCCACTCCACATATCCCTCCTTTGGATAGTTCCCTTTCACCACCGGCAGCGCAATCTGCTTACCAGCAAAATCCCAGAACAGCCGCCCAACAATCCCGCCCCCATTCACCGCCTCGGACACCAGCACCCGCATACTCTCATCCAGCCCAATCGATCCCTTATCAAACGCTTTATGATGAATTGCGCACAACGCTAGTCCGTTCGGGATCTCACACGGTCCGCCAAACTGCTTCCACTTGATATGCGCGGCTTCGAGTCCAACGGAGGCGTTATCATGCCGCATGTTGAATCCGCAGATGGCACATTCATAGTTATAAGCGCGAAGCACCTGCTGGCGGAACAGCGGATCGCGAACCTTACGGATTTGCTGGATATCAAATCCCATCTCATCCGCGATCTCCTCCTGAATGCTATCAGGAAAGTGCGCTTCAAGGATCTGCTGCGCTAGCGAGCCGATTAGGTTTTTGTTCTTACTCAGGAGCGCAAAGTGTTCTTCATCAAACCCGCCTGCGACGTTATGTTCCACAAGTTCTTTAACAGGCGGTTGCTTACTGCCAGTGGTCGAACAGAACTCAGTATTCTTCAGATCCCAAAAACCGTCCCCTTTGAGCCGCCAGAAGGGCATATTTGGGTAATGCGCCTTCCTCTGTGGGCCAAAGCGTTCTAGCAGGCTAAGCAACTGTTCGTGGACCTCAGTACCGTAATCAAACAGTCGCGCATGCCCCTGCAGATAGTTCGCCAGCACGTACAGAAGCAATAAAGGCTTATGCGGCGCACGCTGTTCGCCTTTGCGCCAGATGGTGATGTCGGCAATTGCCTGTTCGAGAGTTTTGCTGGAAGTCATCGCGTTACGGTAGAAGGTAAATAATTGCGATGATGCTCGCAAAACCTAGACCAATCAACCCGCAAACAAGAAAAACATGACCTTATCGTACATAACATTATTTCCTGAATCCCCCTCGCAAATTCCAAATTTCCCCACACCAAACCGCTGTATTTATATTCAGCCCTGTATAATGAGCACAAGAAATTACGCCGAACGGCAAAGGAAGTATCAAAGAGAATTTAACGAAGAATTCGCGATATGAAGGTGCTGCAACACCCCCATACCGCTAACCACAACCAACTAATATGGAGTTGTATATGGCTGCGACGAATTTTAAGCCAGAGTTTACCGTTTGCAAAACAGAATCAGACGCTTTCACCGGCATGATTGAAAACCGCGAGCTGGTACGCAAAAACAGCGCCCGCCGACTTCACGGCAACCAGACCAACGCGGCGCCCGTCCACCCTCGCGCGGAAACGCCGCAGGACAGTGCCGCTTGCTGCGAACTGTATGCACGCATAGACATGAAATACCTTCTCCTAGGCGGCGACTGGTTAACCCGTGCAGGCTTTATCAACGGTATGCCTGTGAAAATCCGCGCCATGAAAGACTGCATCGTGATTACGCCACAGCATACAAGAGAATTATGGGGATGCCTGGAAGGTATGAGCGTGGTGAATATAAATAAGCAGAAAGTCGCCCAGTGGTTAAAAACGTTTCCGGGGGCGCTGAATGATACGGGAGATATACCTATGGTGAAGCGCGGAAATGGTCTGGCAAAGTAAGAATAATATCTAAAATATCCCTTCATTAATCATGTAAAAGGATAAGTTAATACGGGCTTGAATACGCATGCCCGTATTTTTCCTTTTTTAGATGCATTATCTAACTCCGCTGGTGCACTCAATAAATCGGTTGTAACATTCTCCGCAAAGCGACAGGGAGGATTGCTATGCAGATTTGTAGGATGGATTATAATGATGTCTCCGCCGATGGAAGAAAGCTGAAACTACACGTTTATGGCGTTGGGACGTTTCCCGTTTTTTCAGGAATAGAACCCGTAACCAGTATTGCAGAGTGCGCCTTTATCAGGAATGCAGCATTACCTTTGGGTACGTACTGGATCGTTGATGCACCGGAAGGCAGTATTGCTAATCGGGTTGAACGGTTTGTAAAAGACTTCAAGAACGGGACCGATCATTCTGAATAGTTCGGCTTGTTTAATGCTTCGACCATGGCTGATAACGTATTTGTGACTGGGGTCGACAGAGGCTCATTTCGACTTCATCCATTGAGGCCGAATGGTGAGGGAGAGTCGTGGGGATGCATAACGTTCTATAATATCCCTGATTTTCAACTGGTCAGACAATCTTTGCTTGCACGTAAGAAGATTCGTGTTCCTGGTGGTAAAGGGTTGATGGCATATGGACGTATTGATGTGACAGGAAGGGCTGATTATGCTTCATGCAAAGTTAAAAAATAATATCCTGATTGGTCTGGCATGCCTCATTGCTTCCTTCTTTATCGTCCTGTTTCCTCTGGGAGGCTTGCTCGATTACTTGTCTCAAGCCAGCAATGATTTTTTAAATCGTACCGGTCTGGGGTTTGCTGATGGTGAAGCAGACCCATCATTCCTGTGGGTGTTGGGTGGGATGATGGCCGTCGTTACCGCGCTACTGATGTTCGCCATTCGGAAGATATGCAATCTGAGGCAGGGATAAGACATTTCATGGGCATTTTCTATGACAATCCTTTTAAACGCCTTGAAGTGGTCAGCGCTCACGGTTGCCACTGTATGTATCCTCGGATGGTTGTTTGTATGGCTTGTGGCATCTGATTCTGATGCGACGACCGTTTATACGGAAAACGATTTTTTCCACTACCGGATACTGACAGACAAGGATATTAAGAACGCCCCAAAAGTAACGGACGACTATTATTTTGAGGCGCATTCGGGCGATGGTTACGAACCTTCAAACAGTATCATTTTTAAAGGCGCTACCAGTGCTGCACCGTTGCGCGCTTATCTCGAAACGTTAGGGTATGTGAAGGAAAAGCGTAGCCTGAAAGTGAAGGAGGTCTGGTCGAAACCCGAACGGTTAAACGCAGATTTTTTCTATCTGTACTTTAATACCGCTACGGGTGATATTGAACTGACCAAAGTGATAGGTAACGGGCATGTCATCTCATGCCCGTATTAAGAAAAAACCACTCGTGCTTTATCTGCTCTTTCACAGCCTTAACCAGCACAGCATGGAGTTCGCCAACGGTTAAATCGCGTATCACAGGTTCGGGAATGCCTCGTAGCCTGCGAATCAAGCGGCAGATACCAAAGTAATCTATGCCCTCGGTGCTAAAAAGAAACTCGTTTTCAGCGAGGGAAAAAATTTTCTCATAACCATCTTCTTCAGTGACGAGCGTAACGCCAAACGCTTCCTCGCAGTCTTCAATCAGGGCATCGCCATCCATGCCGCATATATCGAGGTCGGCTTCGATTAGGGTGTTCTCATCAATGCGCTTGCGATGATGTCCCGAGGACTGACGTACAACCTCAATGACCTGCGAAAGAGTGGGGTACATTATGTTGGATTCCGTGGGTGAAGTAATGACGTAGACATTGATTAATAGACCGAATTAACGTCTGGGATTTATTATTGAAGGTACAAAGAAAATCAAAACAGTCCACGCAAACATCCCAATGATTTTTAGCGGCCAAGGTTCGAATACATCAAAGCACACAATTGCGCCTATAACTAATAATGGTCCTCCCAATAATTCCACTATTCCTTCTAAGATCGATAACTTATGAGGCAATACACGATTCAGTAAAACGGCCATGAAATGTGCGCATCCTAAAGTGATGATTATTGCTATAGTGCATTCTTTCCAGTTGTCAGTGACGCCCACGCAAATGAGACATAGCGTGATCACTAAAACACAAAGTAACGTATTTAGCATGGAAATAATAAACTTGCTCATAACAGTTGCCGCGACGTTTAAAATATAAAGAGTCTATGAATATCGTGCTCTCAGTAGGATGACAAACAACAATGGCTAATAATGCATTTCAGAATTTATTGCGCCTCGCTGATTTCCGAAATAATCAAGTTAGCGGCTTCATGCCAATCCCCCGCACTCCACCGCTAAACCTACTTTAACTAAACACCGGCACCCCCAGCCCCACCTTCACCTCCCTCAACGTCTCCTGTGTCACCCCCTGCGCCCGTTCGGTCCCGCGCTTCAGCATCGCCATCAGCTCCCCCCTGTCCTGCATATACATCGCCCTCCGCTCCCGCATCGGCCCAATCAGCTCCTGCAAACACGCCTCCAGTTCGTTCTTACACGCCCGGTCACCCAGCCCGCCCGCCTGATAGTGCGCCTTCATCGCCGCCACTTTATCCTTGTCCGGATGAAACGCGTCGAGATACGTAAACACCACGTTCCCCTCAATCTGCCCCGGGTTGCTCACCTTCAGGTGGGTCGGGTCGGTGTACATGGCGCTGACCGCACGGTGAATCGTCTCTTCGCTGGCCGAAAGGTGCAGCGTGTTGCCGAGCGATTTCGACATCTTGGCGCTGCCGTCGATGCCGGGCAGGCGGCTGGTGTCGCTCAGCATCGCCTTGCAGCGGCGCAGCACCGGGGCGGGCAGCAGGCTGTTCATCTTGTGCACAATCTCGTTGGTCTGCTCAATCATCGGCAGCTGGTCGTCGCCGACGGGCACGCACTCGGCCTTAAACGCGGTGATGTCCGCCGCCTGGCTGATGGGGTAGGCCATAAACCCGACCGGCAGCGAGCGGGCGAAGCCCTTCTGCGCAATCTCATTTTTCACCGTCGGGTTACGCTCCACGCGGGCGACGGTGACGATGTTCATATACAGCATCGTCAGCTCGGCGAGGGCGGGCAGGGCGGATTGTAGGCAGATCGTGGTCAGGTTCGGGTCGATGCCCGCGGCGAGGTAGTCGGCCAGCACTTCGGGGATGTTGTCGCGGATCTTCTGCGGGTTGCTGCCGTTGTCGGTCAGCCCCTGAAGGTCAGCAATCAGCACAAACTGGTTGTGCGTCTGCTGAAGCGCCACGCGCTGGCGCAGCGATCCGACGAAGTGGCCGAGGTGCAGCGGGCCGGTTGGGCGGTCGCCGGTGAGGATGGTTGGTGCGTTCATAAAGACTCCTTAATGTGCAATTGCCGAAAGGGGTCTTAGAAATGTGAAAGCCGCCTTTCGGCGGCTATCTGAAAATGGGGAAAACTACTCCGTGCCGCCTTTAAGAAGGCAGCCACCAGCGGTTTACGGTGAGCACGGCGTGGTTTATGTTCATCTCTTTACCGTACCACGTCCGGCGCGAAAAACAAAAGGGCACGTCATGCTGCAATCTCTCAATCATCTGACCCTCGCGGTCAGCGACCTGCAAAAAAGCGTCACCTTCTGGCACGAGCTGCTGGGGCTGACGCTGCACGCCCGCTGGAATACCGGGGCCTATCTCACCTGTGGCGATCTCTGGGTCTGCCTGTCCTACGACGAGGCGCGCCAGTATGTGCCGCCGCAGAAGAGCGACTATACCCACTACGCGTTTACCGTGGCGGAAGAGGATTTTGAACCGTTCTCGCACAGGCTGGAGCAGGCGGGCGTCACCGTCTGGAAGCAGAATAAAAGCGAGGGGGCGTCGTTTTACTTTCTCGACCCGGACGGGCACAAGCTGGAGCTGCACGTGGGCAGCCTCGCCGCGCGGCTGGCGGCGTGTCGCGAGAAGCCCTATGCGGGCATGGTGTTTACCTCAGACGAGGCTTGAGGCGCGTACCTTCAGCCTGCCCGCCAGCGTTACGTGCGTGGCGGCATCTTCCTGATTGCACAGGTACTCCACCGCCAGCCGTCCCAGCTCGCTGTAGGGCAACTGGATACTGGTCAGCGGCGGGGTGAGCTGTTCGGAAATCTTCTGGTCGTCGTAGCCCGCCAGCAGCATGTCCTGCGGGATACGCACGCCATTCACCGCCAGCGCCTGGTAGCAGCCAATCGCCAGCCAGTCGCTGGCACAGAAAATGGCGTCCGGGCGTTCGGTCAGTTCCAGCAGGGACGTGGTGGCGGTAAAGGACTCGCTGAACTGCCAGTTGGTCTGGCGCACCAGGCTCTCGTCACACGTTAAACCGGCCTGCTTCAATGCCGCCTGGTAGCCCGCCAGACGCTGGCGCGAGGCCTCCATCCAGCTCTCGCCGGTGATGTGGGCGATACGGCTGGCGCCGCAGGCGATGAGGTGTTTAGTCACCTGGAAAGCGTTGGCGTAGTCGTCCGGGATAAACGACGGCAGCAGCGGCGAGCCAGGGTCGCGCTGGTTGAGCAGCACCAGCGGGATGCGGGTACAGTCCTGAAATGGCGTCATATCGACGACGTTCGTGACCGGAGAAGCAAGAATAATGCCAATGCAGTTGCGCTTGTCCAGCTGGCGGATGATGTTCAGGGCCAGCTCCACGTCGTCGCCGTAGTCGTAGACGGTGAGCAGCGTCTCGTTGCGCCACGCCGCTTCACGCGCCTGGCTGATGGCGTCGATAAACGGGTCGAAGCTCTGCAACGAGCTGACCAGCAGGGCGATCTCCTCCTGATTGCGCGGAGCGTGAATGGCAGGAAGACGGTCGTAGCCGAGCTCGGTAGCGACGTTGATCACCCGCTGACGGGTGTCGTCGCTGAGCTTGATGTTGCGGGACTGGTTAAGCACCAGCGATACCGTCGCCTGCGACACGCCCGCCGCCCGCGCAATATCGTTCATCGTCACTTTCGTTTTTCGCTTCATCCGTCCTCTCCCTTTCGCGAATTTGCATCATACCCTAACCGCACGCTTTAGCGCCGCCGATCACGTTTCTCATTCATCGAAGCGTGAACTTTGTGAGAGGCGTCGCTTTTCTAAACGCCGTGATTTGCGCATTTATCCCGCAGCTAATATTTATTAGCTAAACATTATCAGCAAGAGGATGCGTAATGAAAGAGCAGTGGAGTAAAGAACAGGCACAGGCGTGGTATCAGCAAAAAGGCTGGCTGTGCGGGTTCAACTATCTGCCGTCGACAGCGGTGAACTGGACCGATATCTGGCAGGAAGAGACCTTCGATGCCGCCACTATCGACCGCGAGCTGGGCTGGGCGGCGGACGCGGGCTATAACACCCTGCGCATCAACCTGCCGTTCATCGTATGGGAGCACGACCGCGACGGGCTGATGGCGCGCATCGACCGCTTTTTGACGATTGCCGACGACAACGGCTTCAGCACCATGCTGACCCTGATGGACGACTGCGGTTTCTCCGGCGACGAGCCGTACCTCGGCTCGCAAAAGCCGCCCGTACCGGGCAAACACAACAGCCAGGCGGCGGCGAGCCCGGGGCGCGACAAGGTGTGCGATCGAGACTGCTGGCCACAGATTGAGCGCTATATCCGCGACGTTGTGCGCCAGTTCCGCGAGGATAAGCGCGTATTGCTGTGGGATCTGTATAACGAGCCGGGAAACCGCGGCATTTTCGCGACGGGCACGGAAGAGGTGTTGTACGACGAGAAGCTGGAGACCTGCGCGCACGAGTTGATGAAGCTGGCGTTCCGCTGGGTGCGTGAGGAAGACCCGACCCAGCCGCTTACCGTCTGCGCCTGGCGTCTGCCGGCGGAAGAGGAGGGCGAGACGTTTTATCAGCACCCGCTGGACCAGACCGCGCTGGAACTGTCGGACGTGGTGAGCTATCACGCCTACACCAATACCGGGCGCATGACGGCGATTATCCAGCAACTTCAGGCGCTGGGCCGCCCAATCTTCTGCACCGAATGGCTGGCGCGTCACGTGGGCGGCACCATCGAAGAGCAGCTCCCGCTGATGTACATGGCAAAGGTCGCGCCGTATCAGTGGGGGCTGGTGCGCGGTAAAACCCAGACCTGGCTGCCGTGGCCGGTGGTGATGAAGGAGTCCACGGACTACTGCCGCCTGTGGTTCCACGACGTGTTCGAGGAGAACGGTATCCCGTTTTCACGCGCTGAAATCGCGCTGATGAAGAAGCTGCGCAATATCGCCCCGGATCCGCAGGGCTAATAATAACGACCCGGCGCGCTGTCGCCGGGCAACCAGGTACGCACTATGGCAATGACAATGAAAATACCGTCTCGCGAGTTATGGTCCTACTTTGGCTATGGTTTAGGTCAGTGTTTTAGCTTTGGTTTAGTGGGTTCGTTTATAAACTATTTTTACACCGACGTGCTGGGGATCTCGGCGCTGGCGGCAAGTACCATCTTCCTGATTGCCCGCGCGTGGGACGCGGTTCACGATCCGCTGTTTGCCAGCATTATGGACACCATTAACAGCCGGTTTGGCAAGTTTCGCCACTTTTTACTGATTGCGCCGCTGCTGATTACCGGCGTCACCCTGCTGGCGTTCTATAAAATCGAAGCGGACATGACCACCAAAATCCTCTACGCCGGGGTGACGTATATCCTGTGGGGGACGCTGTACGCCATCTCCGATATCCCGTTCTGGTCGATGTCGTCGGTGATGACCAATGACTCCGGCCAGCGCACCCGCGCGGTGACGGCGGCAATGCTCGGGGTAAACGCCGGGATTGCCTGCGCCAACATCTTCTTCCCGAAACTGGCGGCGTTCTTCGCCCAGTACAGCAACGATAAAGGCTACTTTATGGCGGCGCTGGTGATGATGCTGGTGGGCCTGCCGCTGATGCTCAACGGCTTTATGCAGATCAAAGAGCGCGTCCCGCCCAGCCCGGAAAAGGTGACGATGCGCGACACCTTCCACAACCTGCGCCAGAACAAGCCGCTGTTTATCGTCCTGCTGTCGTTCTTTTTCTGCGTGTTCCATAACGTGGCGGGCGGACTCTATATCTACTTCTTTATCAACAACATGGGCGACGGCAGCCTGCAAATGGCAATTGGCGTGATGGGGATAGTGGCGGCGGTGCTGTGCCTGGTCGCCCCGCTGCTGACGCGCCGGATGCAGAAGCGGAAGCTGTTTATGATCCTCTGCGGGCTGGACGTGGCGGTGCGCGTGGTGATGTGGTTCACGGGCTATCAGCACACGGCGCTGCTGTTTATCCTGCTCGGCCTGAGCACGCTGTTCGTGATGATGACCAACATCCTCACCTCGTCGATGATTGCCGACACCATCGAGTACGCGGAGTACCACACTAACAAGCGCTGCGCAGCGATCACCTTCTCCGGGCAGACCTTTACCGGCAAGATGTCGGTGGCGGTGGGCGGCGGGTTAATCGGCGTGTTTCTGACGATGATCAACTATGTGCCGCAAGCGCAGTCACAGAGCGACAGCGTGCTGTCGGGGCTGTTCTTCGGCATTTGTTTGTTACCGGCGATAGGGTCGCTGATTCGCATGGGCTTTATGTCGCGCTTTACCTTTACCGAAGAGAGGCATGCGGAGATTTGTCGGCTGCTGGCGGAGCGGAATGCGTCTGCGAAAGCGCCGGGTGGTGGCTGCGCCTTACCAGGCCTACAGGACCAGCCCTTGTAGGCCTGATAAGCGAAGCGCCATCAGGCTTCGCGTAATGACTTACAGCGACTTCACAAACGCCAGCAGATCTTCGTTGAGCTGATCCTGGTGGGTCAGCGCGAAGCCGTGCGGCGCGTTGTCGTACACCTTCAGCGTGGCGTTTTTGATCATCTCCGCCGCCAGCTTGCCGGTACTTTCAAACGGCACGATCTGGTCGTTGCTGCCGTGGATCACCAGCGTCGGCACGTCGATTTTCGCCATATCCGGACGGAAGTCGGTTTCGGCGAAGGCGGTCACGCAGTCGATGGTGCCCTTGAGGGACGCCAGCAGAGCGATGTTCAGCGTCTGCGTCAGGGCACCCGCGGAAACGGTCTGCCCGGCGTTGGTGCCGTAGAACGGGGTGGCGAAGTCGCTGATGAACTGGGCGCGATCTTTACGCAGTCCGTCACGGATGCCGTCGAACACGCTCTGATCCACACCCTGCGGGAAGGAGTCGGATTTGCCGAAGATTGGCGTCACCGCGCCCAGCAGCGCCAGACCAGCCACGCGTTCGCTGCCGTAGTTGTTGATGTAGCGGGTCACGTCGCCGCCGCCCATGGAGAAGCCCACCAGCGTTACGTCGCGCAGATCCAGGGTAGTAATCAGGTCGTTAATGTCGGACGCAAAGGTGTCGTAGTCATAGCCGTTCCACGGCTGATCCGAACGCCCAAAGCCGCGACGGTCAAAGGCGATGGCGCGGAAGCCGCGCTCGGCCAGGTAGTTCAGCTGGCTGTCCCACATGTCGCCGTCCAGCGGCCAGCCGTGGCTGAAGAGGATCGGTTTGCCCGCGCCGCAGTCTTTGTAGTAAATCTGCGTGCCGTCTTTTGCCTTAAACAGTGCCATAGTGTGTTCCTGTGCAGGTGATTGTTATGGTTATACCGGCGCGACCAGATAGCGAATTGCCGGTGATGTTGTGCCCTGATGAAAAGCCAGAACGCGGCTCTGCAACAGGAGGTCATTCATGGTGTGGCGTTCCTGCTGGCGCAAATGCTCAATCCAGGAACCCATCAGGAAGGTCTCGATAAACAGCCCTGGACGTTCGATATCCTCGTACACCGCCCAGCTCATCGCTCCGGCGCGGCGGCGCACCCGGCGTAGCTCGTGCACGGCCTGCAAAAACGCTTTCGCGTTCTGTGGGTCGATGATGTACTCGTGCGACACCAGCACCGGGCCGCGCTCGTTCGGGAGTTCAATCTCCACGCCGTCCAGCGGCTGCCCGCTCAGGTCGAGATTTAAATTCGGATCTTTCTCCAGCTTCCAGCGGAACGCCGTCGCGCTTGCCAGCACCATCCCCAGCGTGGCAACCACCAGCGAGGTCGGGGTGCCGAACTGCGAGGCGATCTGCCCCCAGACGGCGCTGCCTGCGGTCATCGAGCCGAAGAACACCGTCAGATACACAGCCAGCGCCCGGGCTTTTACCCAGCGGGCGGCGCTGCGCTGTGCGCCAAGGTTGAGGGTGGAGAGCACCGCAATCCACGCGAAGCCGGTAAAAAACTCAAACAGGTTCAGCAGCCAGACGTGGCGCACGAACGCCAGCGCCAGCATGGTGAGGGCAAACGTCAGGCTGGCGGCCACCATCAGCCGATCGGCATTCAGCCGCTGGCGCAGGCGCGGCAGCAGGATCGCCCCGGCAATCGCCCCCAGGCCGATACACGCCAGCATCACGCCGTAGCCCGCCGGGCCTAAGCCCAGCTCGTGGCGCGCCACCAGCGGCAGTAACGCCCAGCCCGCGCTGCCGAAAACGAAGAACGCCACGGTACGCACCAGCACGTTGCGCAGCACCGGGGCGGCGTGCACGTAGCGAATGCCGGACCGCACCGCCGAGAAGAAGTGCTCCGGCGGCAGCCGCTGCACGGAAGGCGCCGGACGCCAGCGCCACAGCACCCACGCCACGCCGACCACGGATAGCGCGTTAAGCGCAAACACCATCCACGGCCCGGCCAGCGAGAGCAGAAAACCGCCCAGCGCCGGGCCAATCGCCCGGCTGATGTTGACCCCGAGCGAGTTAAGCGCCACGGCGGAACCCAGCTCGGGCTTGCTCACCAGGTCAGGCACAATCGCCTGAAACGGCGGCGAGCTCATGGCCGCGCCCACGCTCAGCAGAAACGTTGCCGCCAGCAGAACGGTGGGGGTGACGTGTCCGGTAAAAGAGAGCAGCGTCAGCCCGGCAGCGGCGATGAATACCCATAGCTGGGAGAAGAGCAGGTATTTTCGTCGGTCAACGATGTCCGCCATCACCCCGGACGGCAGGGCGAAGAGGAACATCGGCAGGCTGCTGGCCGCCTGCACCAGCGCGATATCCAGCGGATCGGCGCTGAGCGTCAGCATGCTCCAGTTGATGCCGACGTCGCTCATCCATGAGCCGACGTTAGAGACCACCGTGGCGATCCACAGCATGCGGAATACCGGCTGGCTCAGCGGCTGCCAGGGCGAAGCCGCCGATGCGGGCGTCGTCTCGACGTGTGCGTCGCGAACGTCGTTAACCTGGGTCATGCGAACCTCTCCGCTGCCTTACGCTGCAGCCGCCACTGGCCCGGCCCGGTGAGGGCAAGGGTGGTGAAGATAATCAGCAGCAGCCAGCCAAACTGCCCTTCGGCAATCGACCAGTTCGGGTGGACCGCCAGCATCGCCACCAGCAGTACGGCGATAATCGGCAGGCACGCCAGGCGGGTGTAAACCCCTGCAATGATAAACAGCGGGCAGATGACCTCGGCGACGATCGCCGGGATCAGGCTCGCGTAAGGTCCGAAGCCAAACGGATCTTCGATGCGCGTCAGCTCTTCGCTGAAGTGGAGCACCTTAGGCAGGCCGTGCACGTACAGCAGCAGCAGGCTGCCGGTCAGGCGCAGGAAGAACAGCCCCGGATCGATCCGGGGCGAAGCATCATTTTGTTTCATCAGAATGCAAAGCAGCTGCAGCCCAGCGCCCCCCAGAAAGCGTTATCGTCGGACACCGGCATCTCTGACGTGCGGGCGAAATCATGCTGGTGGCTATGAACCCCGCACGGGCCGCTGCAGTGGTGGACGGCGCTCATGCCGACGCGTGCGGCCTGCGGCGGCGCGCTGCGGTAGTGGCCCGGCACCTTCACCACCGGGGACCACTCGGGCAGGACCGGAATGGCGGGCGGTGCGAGCGGGCCAAAGCTGCCAGCGGCGTAGACGATATCGCCGTTGACCACGGTGAGGACGGACTCGATGCCCTTGATCTCCTCTTCCGGCACACGGAAGTAATCTTTGCTGAGCACCGCCAGATCCGCGAGCTGGCCCGTTTTGATCTGCCCCTTCTGGTTCTGCTCGCTGGAGAACCACGCGCTGCCCTGGGTCCAGAGCATCAGGGCGGTATCGCGATCCAGACGGGCGCTGTGATCGTACATCTGCATCCCGCCAACGGTGCGGCCGGAGACCAGCCAGTAGAGCGCGGTCCACGGGTTATAGCTCGCCACGCGGGTGGCGTCGGTGCCTAAGCCCACCGGCACGCCGGTCTCCAGCATTTTCGCCACCGGCGGCGTGTGGCGGGTGGCTTCGATGCCGTAGCGCTCGGCGAAGTATTCCCCCTGGAAGGCCATGCGGTGCTGCACGGCAATGCCGCCGCCCAGTTCTTTGATGCGGTCGATGTTGGCCTGTGACACGGTTTCGGCGTGGTCGAAGAACCAGTGCAGCCCGTTGAACGGAATGTCGCGGTTCACCTTCTCGAAGACGTCCAGCATGCGGCTGATGGATTCGTTGTAGGTGGCGTGCAGGCGGAACGGCCAGCGGTGCTCCACCAGATGGCGCACCACGCGCTCCAGCTCGTCCTCCATGCCCGGCGCGAGGTCAGGGCGCGGTTCGAGGAAATCTTCAAAATCGGCGGCGGAGAATACCAGCATCTCGCCCGCGCCGTTGTGGCGGAAGAAGTCGCTGCCCTGGCCCGGCGTGAGCATGTCGGTCCATTTTTCAAAGTCTTCCAGCTCGTGGCCCGGACGCTGGGTAAACAGGTTGTAGGCGATGCGGATGGTCATCTGCTTTTTCTCGTGCAGCTCGGCAATTACCTCGTAATCTTCCGGGTAGTTCTGGAAGCCGCCGCCCGCGTCGATGGCACTGGTCAGCCCCAGGCGGTTCAGCTCGCGCATGAACTGGCGCGTGGAGTTGACCTGCTGCTCCAGCGGCAGCTTCGGCCCTTTGGCGAGGGTTGAGTACAGGATCATGGCGTTCGGGCGGGCGATCAGCATCCCGGTCGGGTTGCCGTTGGCGTCGCGCTGGATCTCCCCGCCCGGCGGATTCGGCGTGTCCCTGGTGTAGCCGACCACCTTCAGCGCGGCGCGGTTGAGCAGGGCGCGGTCGTACAGGTGCAGGATGAAAACCGGCGTATCCGGCGCGGCGTCGTTGATCTCGTCTAAAGTTGGCATACGGCGCTCGGCAAACTGGAACTCGCTCCAGCCGCCCACCACGCGCACCCACTGGGGCGACGGCGTGCGCAGGGCCTGCTCTTTCAGCATGCGCAGGGCATCTGCCAGGGACGGTACGCCTTCCCAGCGCAGCTCGAGGTTGTAATTCAGCCCGCCGCGGATCAGGTGCAGGTGCGAGTCGTTCAGGCCGGGGATGGCGGTGTGGCCTTTTAAGTCGACCATCTTAGTGCCGTCGCAGTGGTGTTGCATCACCTCGGCGACGGTGCCCACTTCCAGGAATTTCCCGTCGCGCACGGCAACGGCTTCCGCGAGAGGGTTCTCGCGATCGACGGTGTGAAACTGGCCGTTAACCAGAATGAGATCGGCTTTACCGAGGGTAACCATAACTGCTCCAGACTGAGAGGGGAATGGTCAGGATTATGGGAACCGGTTTCGGGAAAGATCCAGTTATACAATAGGATAGGTATACCAAAGTATAACTATACCTAAGGTTAACTATACGAAGAGATAATTACGCGCCAGCGGCGTGGGTCATAGGATGAATGCGATTTTATCGGCGTGCTGTTCGCGGCGATTTTAACCTTTAACCTCACTGGATAATCTTATGACCACTACAAAACTCGAAGTCTTAACCCCAGCCAACTGTCAGATCATCTTCATCGACCACCAGCCGCAGATGGCGTTTGGCGTGCAGTCTATTGACCGCCAGGTGCTGAAAAACAACACCGTGGCGCTGGCGAAAGCGGCAAAAGTGTTCAACATCCCGACCATCATCACCACCGTAGAGACCGAAAGCTTCTCCGGTAACACCTATCCGGAGCTGCTGGACGTGTTCCCGGGTCAGGACATTCTGGAGCGTACCTCCATGAACTCCTGGGACGACCAGAAGGTGCGTGACGCGCTGAAGGCTAACGGCAAGAAGAAGGTGGTTGTCGCGGGCCTGTGGACCGAAGTGTGCAACAACAGCTTTGCCCTGTGCGCGATGCTGGAAGGGGACTACGAAATTTATATGGTAGCGGACGCGTCCGGCGGCACCTCCAAAGAAGCCCACGACTTCGCGATGCAGCGCATGATCCAGGCGGGCGTGATCCCGGTGACCTGGCAGCAGGTGATGCTGGAGTGGCAGCGTGACTGGGCACATAAAGAGACCTATACCGCGGTGATGGATATCGTGCGCGAGCACTCCGGCGCCTACGGCATGGGCGTGGATTATGCCTACACCATGGTGCACAAAGCGCCGTCTCGCCAGAAGAGCGAGCACCGTACCTTAGCGCCGGTTCCGGCACGCTAAATCCCGGCGGCGGGCTGGTCCCTCATCCGGCTCGTCACTGCCTTTTTCTCTGGAGTTCACAATGAGTACAGGGTTGATATCCCTCGCGGCAGGCGTGCTGATTGGCCTGATGTATGCCGTGCTGAAGGTGCGTTCCCCCGCGCCGCCCGCGCTGGCGCTGATTGGCCTGCTGGGTATGCTGGCAGGGGAACAGGCGATGCGTCATCTTTTATCCCGCGATAATCCCGCTGGCGTGCAGGTGACGGTTCCCCACGTTCAGCACCTGACCGGAGCGTCATCATGAAGGCCTGGATTATTTCGCTGGTGTGCGGGGTCGCGGCTGGGGTAATTTACGCCCTGCTCGACGTGCATTCCCCGGCGCCGCCGGTCGTCGCGCTGCTTGGCCTGTTCGGCATGCTGGTGGGTGAACAACTGATCCCCATCGGACGGCGTCTGGTGAGCCGCGAACCGCTGACCCTGGCCTGGTTTCGTCATGAATGCGTACCGAAAATCAGCGGTACCGCGCCCCCAGCGCCCGCGAAGGAAAGCCGCGACGCGTAACGAATTGTTTGAGGAAAGACAGCATGACGCTGCCGTGGCGCATTGCCATCATTGATGACGAACGCTCTGTTCGCAGCGGGCTCAGTAACCTGCTGCAATCGGAAGGGTATGCTACCGATACCTTCGATTCGGCAGAGGTGTTTTTGAGCCACCCTCTCGCCCTGTCAGGCGCGTCGCTGGTGATCACCGACATCAAGCTGCGCGGCATGAACGGGATCGAGCTGTTTGAGAAGCTGCGGTTGCTGGCCTCGCCGCCGCCGCCAATACTGTTTATCTCCGGCCATGCGGATGAAAATATGCAGCGGTATGCACTCAGCCTGGGCGCCGCTGCATTTTTGCGTAAGCCGATTAACATCGATATTCTGCTGGATCATATTCAGCGGGAGCTGACCCGCCGACAATAAGGATCGCGGATGAACGAACAAACGTCGCCTGCATTTTGGCCCGCCCGGGGAAGTCTCCATGAAGGGCGGGCTTTTGTTCTGAAAGAGGATGTTATTTTTACCGTGCTGGCGCAGGAGGGCGGCATCTCCTGGATGAACGGGCGGCATCCCCAGTCAGGCGGTTCGTTTATTATTGCCACCGCGGTCAGCGATGAAGAAGAGGAGCGGGCAACGCGGCTGCTTAAAAACGAGTTTGCCCTGCGCGATCGACTTCATGACGGCTGGGCTATCCGGCCCGTCGCTTCAACCCAGTACCGCGGACGTTTTGCGCTGGTCTACGCGCCGTTCTGCTTTGAACTGCTGGCGTGCCGGGCAGGTAAGGCGATTTCCGGGATCGCTCGCTTTATCGAGATGGCGATCCGCATCTGCGGTCCCCTGCGCCAGATGCATCTGCACAACCTGATCCACGGCGATATCAAACCCGGGTCGATCTTCGTTCATCACGACGCCACCAGCCGTCTGTGCAGCTTTGGTCTTTCCTGCGCCACCTCCGACGCATTCTCCCAGTCCCGGCTTGCCGCGTCTGGCGGCACGCCCGCCTACATGTCACCGGAACACACCACGCGTACCCGGCGCGCCGTCGACAGCAGGAGCGATCTCTACAGTCTGGGTATCGTGCTTTATGAACTTCTGACCGGGCGATTGCCGTTTGAACTGAGCGCTGATGACCAGACTAACTGGGCGCATTACCACATTGCCTCTGAGCCGCTTGCGCCGGGCCGGGTGCGTCCGGACGTACCCGGCATGCTGTCGACCATTATCCTTAAGCTGCTGGAGAAGAATCCGGAGAATCGCTATCAGACCGTCGACGGGCTGATTGCCGACCTCAGGCGCTGCCAGGCGACGCTGACCGCCGAAGGTGAGATCGTCGACTTTATTCCCGGCCAGCAGGACCGCTCTCCGGCGATCCATCTTGCCGATTCGCTTTTCTCTGCGCATCCGCAGGGCAGCGACGTCATCGCCGCGTTTGAGCGGGTCAGCCAGAGCGGTGCGCCGGAACTGGTGACGATTGGCGGTCCGTCGGGGATCGGCAAATCTTCCGTGATCGCCACCACGCTGAAATCGCTGCAACAGCGCAAGGTGCTGCTGGCGGTGGGCAAGGTCGATCAATACTCTCCCACGCTGCCCTACGGCGTGCTGAGTTCGGCGTTTCGGACGCTCACGCTGCACCTGCTCGGGCTCCCAGCCGGGGAGGTGGCGACGTGGAAAACCCGCCTGTCGCGCGCGCTGGAAGGCTTCGAGGAGCTGGCTGTCAGCCTGGTGCCGGAGCTGAATTTATTTCTTGAGAACAAACCGCGTTTCTCTGCGGATACATTTTCCATCGACGCGCGGGCGCGCTTCAGCCATATGGTGCTGGCGCTGGTGAAAACCTTCGCCACCCAGGGCGCGCCGCTGGTGCTGCTGCTGGATGATGTGCAGTGGATCGACGCCGCCAGCCTGCAAACGCTCGATCACCTGCTGCGCGCCTGCGGCGCCATCCCGCTGCTGGTGGTGGTGGCGCACCGCGATCTCAGTTCGCTTTCTGATCCCAGCTTGCAGACCGCGCTGGCGAGCCTGCCGGAGGCGGCGCAGCATGCCATGACGATCGTGCCGCAGCCGCTGTCGGTGAAGGCCGTGGCACGCTGGCTCGGGGGGATTTTTCATGCCCGCAGTACCGGCACCTCCGATCTTGCCACGCTGATCCATGAAAAAACCGGCGGCAACCCGCTGTTCGTTCAGGAATTTTTCCGCCGCATCGTCGATGACGGACTGGTGGTGCACAACAAATATCAGGGGAAATGGCATTACGATCTCCAGGCCATCCGCGCCCGGCATTACACCGAGAACGTGGTGACGCTGGTGCTTGAACAGCTCAAAGAGATGCCCGACGAGACGCGCCGCCTGCTGGGCAGCATCGCCTGCCTCGGCTGCACGGGCGAGCTGGAGATGCTGTGCCGCGTGGTGGGGCAGTCGGCGGCGGAAATCCGCTACGCCCTTCACCCGGCGGTTACCGCTCAGCTGATTGTGTTGACGGAGAAAGAGTACGCTTTTACCCACGATCGGGTGCAGGAAGCCGCCTTTGCCCTGCTGGATGAGGGCGAGAAAAGCCATCTGCACCTGACCACCGCCAGCCTGCTGGCGGATGCCGCGCGGCAGACGGCGGGTAACGAACTACTGTTCCGCGCGGTTCACCACGTCAGCGCCGCGCTGGACTGCATCCAGCCTGCGCCGCAGCGCCAGAGATTCCGTGAGCTGAGCCTCCAGGCCGCGCGGCGTGCGAAGCGTACCGGCGATTACCTTTCCGCCTTAAGTTACATCCAGACCGCCAGAGCGCTGGGGAACGCGGGTCCGGTCTCGGACTTTATGCTGGATATCGAAGAGGCGGGCTGTGAGTTCGCGCTCGGGCACCTGGAGCGCACGCGCGCGCTGTGCGATACGATCCTCGGCTCACCGGGCGGGCTGACGGAGAAAGCGCTGGCCGCTAACCTGCTGGCGGAAGTCTATATGCGCCAGTCGGAGATCCGCCTGGCGCTGGAGGCGTCGTTATGCTGGCTGGGCGTGTTCGGGATCCAGATCAGCCGCTACCCGGAAAATGCCGAATGTGACGAGGCCTGGCAGCAGTTCTGTCAACGCACCGCCGACGCGCCGCAGAACCCGTTTACTCAGCTTAAGCTGATGGAGAGCGCGGAGACCGAAGCGGTAATGAACCTGCTTTACAGCGCCAGTATTTTCGCCAGCTTTACCTGCCCGCGCCTGCACTTTTTACTCCTGTGCCGGATGATGCACCTCACGCTCGATCGCGGCATAACCGGCGCATCCACCACGGCGATGGCCTGGTTTGGCGTGCTGATTGGCCACCGCTACGCCGAATACCGTCTCGGGTTTGAGTACGGCACGCTGGCTCGCGAGCTGGTGAACCGCCACGGCTATGATGCCTATGAAGCTAAAACTCTGCTGCCGCTCGACCAGCTCAGCGTCTGGACCCAGCCGCTGTCGTACACTATCGAGTGCGCCAAGGCCTGCTTTACCTCGGCGGTGACCCACGGCGACATGACGATGGCCTGCTTCGCGGCTTGTCATCAGATCATTAACTTCCTCTCCCGGGGCGATCATCTGGACGGCGTGTTGACCAGCATTGATCGCGGTCTGGCCTTTGTGCGTAAAACGGATTATCAGGACATTGAAACCGTTCTGCACATTCAGCGCCGCTACGTGGAGTTTTTACGCACGCCGGTGACGGGCACATGGAGCGCCGCCCAGGCGCTGCCTGACGATCTGCTGCCCGCACCGCCGGAGCAGGCGCCCGAGCAGACCTCGACCATGCTGTTCTGGTACTGGCTCTATCGCGGGATGGCGCACTTTACCTGCGGCGAATACGCCGACGCGCAGGCGGATTTAGAGAGGGCGGGCTGGTATGCGTGGTCCGCACCGGGCCATATCCATCTGCTGGATTACCATTTTTACAGCGCGCTGGCGCTCTCCCGCCAGCTTACGCCGGAGACCTTCTCGGCGGATTATCGCCGCAGTATTCATCACCATTACGACAAAATTGCCCTCTGGGCGCGGATCAATCCGGGCACGTTTGCCGATAAAGAGGCGCTGATTTATGCCGAAATCGTCCGTCTGGACGGCATGAACAGCATCGCGCTGGAGCAGTATGAAAAGGCGGTGCGGCTCTCGCGGGAGGGCGGGTTTAACCCGATCAATGCCCTGGCCCACGAGCTGGCAGGGCGTTTCTCGCTGGCCTGCGGCTACCCGACCGCCTCCGACGCCCATTTCCGCGGTTCGATTGCCGCCTGGGGCCGCGCCGGGGCGCAGGCCAAGGTGCGTCAGCTGGAGCAGGATTTCCCGCATCTGCTGGCCTCCGGGCAGAGCCGCGCGTACGACACCGTGGCATTTGCTCAGAACGAGGTGATCCGCGATTTACAGAGCGTCATCAAAGCCTCACGCGCCTTGTCCGAAGAAATCAACCTCGAGCGTTTAATTGAAAACCTGATGACGCTGCTGCTTGAACGGGCCGGGGCGCAGCGTGGCCTGCTGCTTCGCGTCAGCGATAATCACATCCCGGAGATCGAAGCCAGCGCCAGGACCAGCACCGACGGGGTGCGGGTTCGCATCCTGAAAGAGACACCGATGGCGACGGACATGCCGCTGTCGGTGCTGGCCGCGGTGATCCGCACCGGGCAGGAGATCCGCACCGGCAAACCGGAGGAATTTCACCCGTTCAGCCAGGATCCTTATCTGGTGACGTCCGGCGCCGCCGTGATGTGTGTCCCGATGTTCAAACAGGCGCGACTGGTGGGGGTGCTGTATCTGGAAAACCGCCTGATGCCGGAAGTGTTTACCGCCGAACATTCGCGCGTGGTCAGCCTGCTGGGCGCGCAGGCGGCGGTTTCGCTGGAGACGGCGCGGCTTTACGCCGAGCTGCTGGCGGAAAACATCCACCGCCGACGGGTGGAGAAAGAGCTGCGCGCCAGCCAGACCTCGCTGATGCTGGGTGAGCAGATCAGTCATACCGGCAGCTGGCGCTGGGAGCTGGTGCAGGATCTGATGTTTATGTCCGAAGAGTACGCCCGTATTCTTGGCCTGCCGGAGCAGCAAAAGATGATCTCAATGGCGGAGTTTTTGACCTTCGTGCATGAGGATGATTATGGCCGGATCGGTAACCTCGTTAATCAGAGCGTGCGTGACGGGCTGTCGATGCGCGCGGAGTTTCGCATTATCCGCACCGACGGCTCCGTTCGCTACATCCTCGGGATTGGCGATCCGGTGGGCGTGGGCAGCGAGGTGAATGAGTATTACGGCATCATTACCGACATCACCAGCCAGCGGGCGGCGGAAGATGCGATGCGGGTGGCGCAGGCGGATCTGGCGCGAGTCTCACGGGCCACCACCGTCGGGCAACTCACCTCCTCGATCGCGCACGAGATCAACCAGCCGCTGATGTCGATTGTTTCGAACGCCGGCGCGAGCCTGCGCTGGCTCAACCGCGATCCGGCGCGGCTGGACAAAGTGCGAGAGGGGCTGGAGGAGATCGCCGCCGAGGGCGAGCGGGCAGGGGAGATCATCCGCAGCATTCAATCTCTGACGCGCAAACAGGACCCCACGTTTACGCGCATCGATCTGCACTTCCTGATCCACCACATCATTATGCTCTCCCGCAGCGAACTTGAGCTGCGACACATAAGCGTTGATTATCTCCTGAACGCTGACGACAGCTTTATCATCGGCGACAGCGTGCAGATCCAGCAGGTGCTGCTTAACCTGGTGATGAATGCGATGGAAGCGATGGCGGAAGTGACGGATCGCCCGTGCTGCATCACGATCGCCACCGCGAACTGCGCCGAAGGGAAGGTGATCTTTGAGATCGCCGATACCGGCAGCGGCATTGAGCCGGAGCTCACCGAGCGGATCTTTGACTCGTTCTATTCGACCAAAGCGCAGGGAATGGGGATGGGGCTGACCATCAGCGCCAGCATCATTGAACGGCACCGGGGAAAACTGAGCGCGCGCCGCAGAGAGCCGTACGGCACGGTGTTTACCTTCGCGCTGCCGCTTGCCGAACAGGAGGCGTAACGGTTATTCCGCTGGCTGATGTTTTGTCAGGCGCTCGACGGCCCTGACCAGCTCGGCCACGGAGCGGACCTGCATTTTCTCCATCACCCGGCGGCGGTGTACTTTCACCGTAATCTCACTGACGCCCAACTCGGCGGCGATCTGCTTGTTGAGCTTGCCGCTGATGGCAAGCTCAAGCACCTCATGCTCGCGCGGCGTGAGGGACATGTGGCGCTGTTTCAGGGCGTAGTGCTCTTTGACGCGGGCGGCGTTGTGCTGTGCCAGCCTGAGCGCGGATTCGATAGAGCCAATGAGGGCGCTGGATTCAACGGGTTTAGTGAGAAATTCGTAGGCCCCGCCTTTGATCGCCCGGACGGACATAGGGATGGTGCCGTGACCGGTGAGAAAAATGATCGGTATTTCTCGCCCGTTGGCTTTCAGCGCATCTGCGACATCAAACCCGGTGATCGTGGGCATCTGCATATCGAGAATCACGCAGGAGGGCAGATCCTCAAAGGGATGGCTGAGAAAGGCTTCTGCTGAGGAAAAGCCAAGGGCGTGTATATCCGCTGATTCCAGCAGCCCAACAACGGACTGCCTGACAGCGTCATCGTCATCAACCACATAAACAATGTGTTCCATTCACCGCCCCGGTGTGATCAGTAAACCATCGAGAATAAAATGCGCCTTTTTGAACGTAAGCGACTGTTTGCTATCCTCATTCATACTAACACATTAATAATTATTATCATTCGGCAATATGAAGATGATATGAAAGTGTAATAAAAATGTGGCGAATTGGTTAGGATCGGAGCGCTGTTTTTAGAGACCTTTCCGGCTGCGAAGCCAGAGCGTGACACAGGCGATATTCATCCTGAGCCACGATGTTTTGTGTGAGGACGCCGACGGGTAAAACAGGCTACACTCTGATTTTGAGCGCGACAAGCTGAGGACATAACGATGCACTACACACTGAAAAGCAGTGACGATAAAGAAAAAGCGGAAGGAACAAGCGGCGCGGGCGCTCTACAGCAAAAACTGCTGGAATCCCGTTCGATTGTCATCTCCGGTGAGATCAACCAGGAGCTGGCCCAGAAAGTCATCACTCAGATGATCCTGCTGCAAAGCGTCAGCAACGATCCGATCAAGCTGTACATCAACAGCCAGGGCGGCCACGTGGAAGCGGGCGACACCATCCACGACTTCATTAAGTTTATCCGACCGGAAGTGCACGTCATTGGCACCGGCTGGGTGGCAAGCGCCGGGATCACCATCTTCCTGGCGGCGAAAAAAGAGCACCGCTACTCGCTGCCGAATACCCGCTTTATGATCCACCAGCCGCTGGGCGGCGTGCGCGGTCAGGCAACGGATATCGAAATCGAAGCGCGCGAGATTATCCGCATGCTGGAACGCGTGAACAAACTGATTGCTGACGCCACCGGCCAGCCGCTGGAGAAAGTGAAGAAGGACACCGACCGTAACTTCTGGATGTCACCGGCGGAAGCGCTGGACTACGGCATCGTGGGCAAACTGATCACCCATTATGACGAGCTGAACCTGGATTAAGTTTTAGCCCGCGCGTGCGTCGGGTGACGGCTTCGCCTTACCCGACCTACGCGCGCTCGATTGACCCATGACAAGTTCCCCCCTGGCTGTCTCTTCTATAATCGCGCCTGTCTCCCCTCTCACTGGTGCTAACCATGGCGTATCAACTGAACCTCGACTGGCCGGAATTTCTTGAGAAATACTGGCAAAAACAACCCGTTGTGCTGAAAAATGCCTTCCCGAATTTTGTCGACCCCATTACCCCTGATGAACTGGCGGGTCTGGCGATGGAGCCGGAAGTCGACAGCCGCCTGGTAAGCCATGCTAACGGCAAGTGGCAGGCGAGCAATGGCCCGTTTGAGCATTTCGATAACCTCGGTGAAACCGGCTGGTCTCTGCTGGCGCAGGCGGTGAACCACTGGCATATGCCCGCCGCAGAGCTGGTGCGTCCGTTCCGCGTCCTGCCGGACTGGCGTCTCGATGACCTGATGATCTCCTTCTCCGTCCCGGGCGGCGGCGTTGGGCCGCATATCGATCAGTACGATGTGTTTATTATTCAGGGGATGGGTAGCCGTCGCTGGCGCGTGGGTGACAAGCTGCCGATGCGTCAGTTCTGTCCGCATCCGGCCCTGCTGCACGTCGATCCGTTTGAGCCAATCATTGACGAAGATCTGGCCCCGGGCGATATCCTCTATATTCCGCCTGGATTCCCGCATGACGGCTTCACCCATGAAACCGCGCTCAACTACTCTGTCGGTTTCCGCGGGCCGAACGGTCGCGATCTGATTAGCAGCTTTGCCGATTACGCGCTGGAAAACGATCTGGGTGGCGAGCACTACAGCGATCCGGATCTGACCTGCCGCGAACACCCGGGCCGCGTGGAGCAGTACGAGCTCGATCGCATTCGCCAGATGATGATCGACATGATTAGCAAGCCGGATGATTTTACAAAATGGTTCGGCAGCTTCGTCTCCACGCCGCGTCACGAGCTGGATATTGCCGCCGCCGAGCCGCCGTATTCCGCAGACGAGGTGCTCGACGCGCTGCAAGGGGGCGAAACGCTTTCACGCCTGAGCGGGCTGCGCGTGCTGAACGTCAACGGCAGCTTCTTTATCAACAGCGAACAGCTGGAGACGGCGGATGTGAACGGGGCGGACGCGCTGTCCCGCTACACCCAGCTCGGCCAGGCCGAGCTGGGTGTAGCGCTGAATAATCCGGCGTTTGTGGAAGAGTTGACCGGATTGATTAACCAGGGATACTGGTACTTCGACGAGTAACAGACTGCGGCGTTTAGTCAGACTAAACGCCGCTACGTTCAAACCAGCATATTACAGGCCTTCCAGTAGTTCAGAAGCCGCTCATCGTCGCGCTCTTTTTCCGCTTTGATTTTCATCGCCTGGGCGAGATTTTCTCGCGATACCTCATGGCCTTTTTGCACGATGTCTAAGACCGCTTCACCAAGAGCCAGCGAAATTTCTGTCCGATTGTTGCGAATCGTCATAAATACCTCCTCGTTGGTTGCGATACTTTAATTATGAACGGAAAATAATCAGTCGCTAATAATTCATCTCATTCTTATTTTTTCATTTCGGCGCTAAATAGACATAATATTCGGTTCTGTCAATGATGTTTCAAAATGCTAATACGCATTTCAGGTCCGAATTTATGCGCTACAGTTAATTTCGTGCAACAGGCAAATAACCGAAACAGGAGAATTAATATGGTAGATAAAAGCGCAATTAAGGATCACACTCAGGTTGTCGCCAGCTGCGGAACGCATGTCGGGGTTGTGGACCATCTTGATGGTGAGCGTATCAAGCTTGCAAAGAGCGACCCGGAATCAGGCGGCAAGCACCACTTTATTCCTCTCGGCTGGGTCGATAAGGTCGAAGATAATAAAGTTGTCCTGACCAAAAACCATAAAGAGGTTTTTGCTGAGTGGCAGGAAGCATAAATATATTTCTCGTAAAGAAATATACGCCTTCGCTCCGGCTTCGTCCGGAGCGTAATAGTGTCTGCGCCCGGTGATTGCTGCCATGGCAAATGAATGGTACTGTTTTGCCTGTCCTTTCCCCGATGCAGGCTCCGAATTATGCTCCAGAGTGAAAATACATCAGCGAAGCGCATATTTTTTGTTGAGGATTTTCAAATATTCGGCGAGCGCTACGGCATCGACTACCGTTTCCCGCAGCTAAAAGATGAGCAGGTCAGCGGCAGCCCCGTGTTGCAGGGGAATGTTGAAGAGATGACGCTCTCGTCCGGCATTTCACTGACCCATTCCGACGTACGTGTATTACAGCCCTATGAAACCACCTCTCGCCACAGCAGCCCGCTTTATATGCTGGTGGTGCTGGAAGGGTGCGTGACGCTCACGCTCAATGGTATCGATTATCCCGTCCGCCCGGGCATGGCGTTCAGCTCCCGTCTGAGTGAAGATCAGGTGATGAGCGCGCGTCACGATGCTGACAGCACGCTGAAAACGCTCTCGTTTGGCGTGTACCCGCACGATGCCGGACGTGAAGCCCTGCTTGAGTCGCTGCTGCTGGAATGGCAAAGCCTGAATACCCCCGCGTTTGTCTGGCACGTTCCCGAGTTTGTGATGTCAGGCATTCAGCATGCACAGCGGCAGGGGGGAAGCGTGCTCTCGCGTAAGCTGTTGCTGGAGGGGCTCATGTACCAGCTGCTCGGCCACGGCCTGAACCAGTGCCAGCTGCCCTGCCCGAGCCGCCCTGAGCATGCGCGTCTGGAACGCGTCCGGTGCCTGCTGGAACAGTCTCCTGAACGTGACCATACACTCGCGCAGCTGGCAGCCCTTGCTGCCATGAGCCCAAGCAGCCTGCGCAGCAAGTTCCGTCAACGCTACGGCTGCACACTCTTCGATTATCTCCGCGACTGTCGCCTTGCGCTGGCGCGTCGCTATCTGCTGGAAGGCCATAGCGTACAGCAGGCCGCCTGGATGTGCGGGTATCAGCATGCCACCAACTTCGCCACCGCGTTTCGTCGTCATTACGGGATTTCACCGGGTGACGTGCGCAAACTCCGCTAACGTAATTTTGTCCATCGCGCGAACGTATCCCGTGCGGTTTAGCATCGCGCATACATAACCTGGCGGCGCGCATAGCTGTTTGCACCCTCAAAAAGGTAATAATTCTTATTAACAATAAGAAATATCTCTGGAGAGGGTTATGTTTGCTAAATCGCGTCTGGCACTGCTGGTGGGATGGGTTACCGGTAGCGTCGCTTTTCCTTTACTGGCGCAGGATGCCCAAAAAACTGACACCGTGGTGGTGACCTCGCAGATGCAGTCTGCGGCCACCAAGCTTGAAACGCCGGATATTGAAACCCCGCAATCGGTCTCTATCGTCACCCGCGAGCAGTTCGAAGAGCAGGGCGCAACCAGCGTGCGTCAGGCCGTGAGCTACACGCCGGGGGTCTACAGCAACCAGATTGGGGCATCAAACCGCTTCGACTACATGGTGCTGCGCGGCTTCTCGGACGGCAGCCTGGACAACGTCTACCTCGACGGCCTGAAGATGATGGGCGACACCAATTCCCACAGCTCGCTGGTGGTTGATCCGTGGTTCCTGGACAGTATCGAAGTCGTGCGCGGCCCGGCCTCCGTGCTGTACGGTCGCTCATCGCCGGGCGGCATCGTGGCGCTCACCTCCCGTAAGCCATCGTTCGATCCGGGCGGGGAGATCAAGCTCTTCGCCGGTAACAATAACCAGCGCGGGGCGATGTTCGACGTGACCGGCCCGGTTGATGATAACGACCGCGTGGCGGTGCGCCTCAGCGGGATGACCCGCTATGCCGATTCCCAGTTCGATCCGCTCAAAGAAGAGCGTTACGCGCTGATGCCGAGCCTGACCTGGCGTATCACCGATAATACCCGTCTGGATCTGATGGCCTACCTGCACCGCGATCCGGAAGGCGGCAGCCACTCCGGCCTGCCGTATGAGGGCACCGTCGTGCCGCACAGCGGTAAGAAAATCTCCAACACCTTTTTTGAAGGTGAAGACGATTACGACAAGTACGATCGTCGGGAAAACATGGTCGGTTATAACATCGAGCACTTGTTTGACAGCGGCTGGGCCGTGCGTCAGAAGCTGCGCTACCTGCACACCAAAGTCGAGCTGAACCAGGTGTATGCCGCAGGCTGGCTGAACGACACCGAGCTGAACCGCGGCTATTCCGGCTCCGACGAGAAGATGAACGCCATCACCCTGGATAACCAGGTCGACGGCAGCTTCGATACCGGCGAGGTGAACCACCGCGTGCTGATCGGCATGGACTACCAGGACCGCACCAACAACGTCACCGGCTACTACGGCGGCTTCCCGCCGATTGACGCTTTCCATCCTGCTTATGGCGCGAAGCCGGACTATATCACCCAGTACAGCCGGGAAAAGCATAAGCTGCGCCAGACCGGCTACTACCTGCAGGATCAGATGTCCATTGACCGCTGGCGCCTCACGCTGGGTGGGCGTTACGACCAGGTGAGCGTGTCGAACGTCGACAACTTCAACCATACCCGCAGCGATCTGGATAAAAACAACTTCAGCAGCCGCGCGGCGCTGTTGTATCTGTTTGATAACGGCGTCGCGCCGTACGTCAGTTACTCCACCGCCTTTACGCCGACCAGCTTTGCCGACGAGCAGGGGAATATCCTGGATCCGATGAAGGGCAAGCAGTGGGAAGCGGGCGTGAAGTATGAGCCGGAGGGGATGAACAGCCAGTTCAGCGCCTCGGTGTTCCGCATCAACCAGAAGAACATTGCCACTAAAGAGGAGCCGACCGATCCGTACCGTTCCATCGGTGAAATCGAATCCGAAGGCGTTGAGCTGGAGGCGATTGGACAGCTGACCGACAGCCTGCGCATGCAGGCGGCCTACACCTATACGGATATTCGCTACAAGAAGAGCAGCCCGGAAGAGGAGGGCAAGCGCGCCGTCTATGCCCCGCGTAACATGGCCAGCGCCTGGCTGAGCTACGACGTCAAAAGCGGCCCGCTGGACGGCCTGACCGTCGGCTCCGGCGTGCGCTATGTCAACGGGATCGCCAGCGATCGTCAGAACACCCATACGCTACCGTCATACACCCTGGTGGATATGGTCGTGGGGTATGACCTGTCGAAAGTGGGGCTCACGGGCGTGAGCGCGCAGTTGAACGTCAATAACCTGACGGACAAAAGCTACGTTGCGGCGTGTAACTCGCTCTCTTACTGCTACTTCGGTGCAGAGCGCAGCATTGTCGGCAGCGTTTCGTGGACGTTCTGAGTCGTTAGCCAATGCCCGGTGGCGCTGCGCTTACCGGGCCTACGGGATCGGTTTTCACCCTCTCCCTGTGGGAGAGGGCCGGGGTGAGGGCAACAGGCCGCACTACCCCTCCATCGCAATCACAATCGCCTCACCCATCTTTTTCAACGCCTCGCGATGTTTATCCGTCGGCGGCAGCGCCACGTTGATCCGCAGACAGTTGCGGTACTTACCGGAGGCGGAAAACAGCGACCCGGCCGCAGCCTGGATTTTGAGACGGCACAGCTGCTTGCTGACGCACACCATGTCGACCGTCTCCGGCAGCTCGACCCACAGCAGGAAGCTGCCCTGCGGGCGGGTAACGCATATCTCTGCCGGAAAATACTGCCGCACCCAGCAGGTGTAGGTCTCCATATTCTGCTGATAAATCTGGCGCATGCGCCGCACGTGGCGATGGTAATGGCCGTCGCGAATAAACGCCGCCACCGCCATCTGCGTGCCCGGTACGTTAAACCCGCCCGCGGCGTATTTCATGTGCATCACCCGGTCGTAATAGCGCCCCGGCACAATCCAGCCGACGCGCAGCCCGGGCGCCACGGTTTTGGTAAAGGAGCTGCAGAGGATCACGCGGCCATCAATGTCCATCGAGTGAATGGTGCGCGGGCGCGGGTACTCTGCGGCCAGCTCGCCGTAGATATCATCCTCCACAATCACAATATCGTGCCGCTGGGCGAGCGCCAGCACCTGCTTTTTACGCGCTTCCGGCATGATAAACCCGAGCGGGTTATTGCAGTTGGGGACCAGGATCACCGCTTTGATCGGCCACTGCTCCAGCGCCAGCTCTAACGCCTCGATGCTGATCCCGGTCTCGGGATCGGTAGGTATTTCAATCGCCTTGATGTCGAATCCGCGCAGCATCTGCATGGTGCCGTGAAACGACGGCGACTCGACCGCCACGATGTCCCCCGGCTTGCACACCGAGAGCAGGGCGATCGACAGCGCGCCGTGGCAGCCGTTGGTGATCACAATCTCGTTTGCCGCCACGGTGGAGCCGCCGTCCAGCATCAGGCGGGCGATCTGCTCGCGCAGCTCCAGACGACCATCGAGCACGTCATAGCTCAGCATTTCGCCAGGGTTATGCTGCGCAATGCGGCTCATCTCGCGCCACAGCGGCTTCAGGCTCGGCTGGTTGATGTCCGGCGAGCCGCCGCCAAAGGAGATCATCTCTTTGTCGGCGCGGGCGTCCAGCAGCATCATCACCTCATCCCACTGGGTGACGTCCACGGGGCGCTGCACCGGGCGCGTCATCGCCGGTACGGGCGGCTGCGCTTTGCGTTTCGAGACAAAATAGCCGGAGCGCGGCTGGGGCGTGATCAGCTGGAGATTTTCGAGGATCTGGTAGGCCTGCTGTATGGTGCTGATACTCACGCCGTGTTCCTGGCTCAGCGTGCGTACCGACGGCAGACGTTCGCCGCTGCGATACAGCCCTTGTTCGATACGTTCCGCCAGTAGGTTGGCCAGATGTTGATAGCGCGTCATGCTGTATCCTTTGTTTTCACCATACAGATTATTAAACCAGTACAGATTGGTGGGTGAAACGCCATGCAGATACCGTTTTAGCGGATCTGTATGGTAAACAAAAGCAGTTTTTGAATCTGTATTGTATTGGCCGTTTTCCATGATGATAACCCCACTGGCACAGCGAGGAGAGCATCATGGAATTCTACGAGAATCGTTCAAAACGTCCGTTTATCGCGTTTGTCTGGGTAGCGAAAACGCTGCGTAACTGGTATCGCATCAACCGTACCCGCCGCATTCTGAGCCAGATGAGCGACGAGCAGCTCAAGGACGTTGGGTTATCGCGATATGATGTGTAAGCCACGTCGTCGCCGGGTGGCGGCTACGCCTTACCCGGCCTACTCCGAGCCCGTAGGCCCGGTAAGCGTAGCGACACCGGGCTATTTTCAACTCAACAGCGCAAGCGTCTGCCGTTTCGGCCTTTCCAGCAGCTCAACCGCCTCCTGATATGACCGCACGTTGTTATAGCCCATCACCAGCCCGTAGCGTTTGCCCGACCCGCGATACCACTCCGACAGCGCATTAACCTGTAGTTGCTGTTCCTGCCAGCAGCGGGCAATCTCCCGGTCAGCGCTTCCCTTTGCGAGGAACGCGACAATATGCATCCCGCCGTCGTTTTGCTCGGTGAAAAACAGATCGCCATAGACCTCACGCAGGGCGGCAATCATCCAGTCGCGGCGGGTCTGATAGAGCGCGCGCATCTTTTTCAGATGACGAAAAAAATGCCCTTCGTTGAGAAATGCGGTGAGGATTTTTTGCGTCAGCACCGGCTGGCCGCTGGTGGTAATGTCCGCGCAGTCGGTAAAGGCCCCGACGGTGCTGGCGGGCATCACCACGTAGCCCATGCGCAGTGAAGGCATGATGGTTTTGCTGAAGGTGCCCATAAAGATCACCCTGTCATGCTGGTCGAGGCTTTTCATCGACGGCAGCACTTTGCGGGTGTAGTGAAATTCCCCGTCGTAATCGTCTTCGATAATCCACGCCTCGTTTTGTGACGACCAGTCGAGCAGCTGCTGCTTGCGCGGCAGTGAGAGCGTCACCGCCAGCGGGCTCTGATGCGACGGGGTCACGATGGCAAAACGCGCGTCGCGATGATGACGGAGCAGGTAGTCCGTATCGATGCCGCAGCGATCAACCGGCACGGTGTGCAGGCGGGGCACGATCCGCTTGAGCAGCTGCTGGCCCATAAAATAGCCCGGATCCTCAAACACCACCTTGTCGCTGCGGCTGGCAAGCGTGTCGAGGATCAGGCGCAGGCTGCCGCTGTAGCCGCTGGTGATCAGTACCTGTTCGGCGGTGCAGGATAACCCGCGCGAGATATTAAGATAGCGGGCAATCGCCTCGCGCAGCGGATACCAGCCCATCACCGGCGGGTTGAGCATTTCATCCTGACGCATGGCGCGCGTCGCCTGGCCCGCCAGCAGCAGCCATTTTTTATAGGGGAAGCTGTCGAGCGCCGGAATGCCGGGGCGCAGAAAACCGGCCCGTTCGCGCTGGCTAATCAACGACGCCGGCAGCGTGCCGGTCGCTTGTTCTGCGGGGGCGTGTTGCGCGGGCAGCAGAAGATCCGGGTTCACCCGCGTCCCGCGCGCGCCCTGGCTTACCAGATACCCTTCGCCCGTCAGAATGGCATACGCCGTCTCGACGGTTTTTCGCGCGACCTTAAGCTCTTCCGCCAGCACGCGGATGGCAGGCACTTTATCGCCCGGCTTCAGCACGCCACTCGTGATGTTGTCGCGATAGCGGGAATAAATCTCATGATAGCCCGGCTTCATGTCCTACCTCATTTCACGATTTTTGTGTCTTTTTACTATGTCATTAACGGCGTAGATTTGCCTTATCGCATGAAAAAAACGGCACAAAAAGAGGAAAGACAATGAGCACCCGCGTAAACCACCACAAAGCCACACCTGCACTTGCCAACGCGCTTTCTGCCCTGAGCATGGAGGTGGCGAAAACCTCCATCGACCCGGCGCTTAAGCACCTTATCGACATTCGCGTATCGCAGCTGAACGGCTGCACCTTCTGTCTGGATATGCACTCGAAAGAGGCTAAAATCGCCGGTGAGCGCGAGCTGCGCCTGTACCATCTGGCGGCCTGGCGCGAGTCCCCGCTGTTTAGCGCCCGTGAAAAAGCGGCGCTGGCCTTCACCGAAGCGCTGACCCAGATTGGCGTACATGGCGTGAGCGATGCGCTGTACCGCAGCGTGGCGGAGCACTTCTCGGATGTCGAGATTTCAGAGCTGAACTTCGCCATCGTAGCGATCAACGCCTGGAATCGCCTGGGCATTACCTCCCGCATGGAGCCGGGCGCGCTGGATGCGGCTTACGGTCTGAACAAGGCTAACCTGGAATAATTCTGCGCTCGCGGATCATCGCCACCAGCGCCCGTAATCCAGGCGAGTGGGGGATTGGGGCGTTTATGGAGTCGAAGTCGATGGTGGGTTAAACCCTGCCCTGTGGCGCTACGCTTACCGGGCCTACATGAGCCCGTAGGCCGGATAAGCGCAGCGCCATCCGGCAAACACTTCGCTCCATACCGAAGCATTGTGGTTTTTCCTCCTGCATTCTCTCCACACCCTCACAACGGAGAGACACCCATGATCGCAGTCCTTTTTGAAGCCAAAGCGGAGCCTCATCATCAGGCGCGCTATCTGCAGCTTGCCGCTGAACTCAAGCCTTTGCTGGCGGACATCGACGGCTTTATTGATATAGAACGTTTTCAGAGCCTGAGCATCGACGGCAAAATCCTGTCCCTTTCCTGGTGGCGGGATGAAGAGGCCGTCCGCCGCTGGAAGCAGAATGTCTTCCATCAGACCGCGCAGGCCGAAGGCCGGGAGTCGATTTTTTCTTTCTACCGTATTCGCGTGGCGCAGCTGGTGCGGGAGTACAGCTCCGAAACGGGAGGGCACGCGGATGTATGACGTTCACGTGATTTTTAGCGACAGGCCCGGCGAGCTGGCGCGCTTTGGACAGCTGTTAGGCCGCAACGGCGTGGGGCTGGAGGGGGGCGGCGTTTTCGGTACGGATGCCCATTTCCTGGTGGAGGACGGGGAAAAAGCCCGCCGTGTGCTGCTCGACGCCGGGTTTACCGTGCAGGCGCTGCGAAAGCCGGTGATCAGAAAGCTTAAGCAGGAGCGTCCTGGCGAGCTGGGCGAGATAGCGGCGGCGCTGGCCGCAAAGGGCGTGTCTATCCTGACTCAGTACAGCGACCACGCGAATCACCTTATTCTGCTGACGGATGATGATAAGCTGGCCGCTGAGATCACCACACCCTGGGCGACAAATGTTAAAGACGAGCTTACCCTCTGATAACAGCGCGATGCTGGAAAAGGCCATTGCCGCTGTAGCGGCTGCAATGGCCGATCCGTCGCGCGTGAAAATGCTCTGTGCACTAATGGACGGGCGGGCGTGGACGGCCACCGAACTGAGTGCGGCGGCAGACGTTGCGCCGTCGACCGCCAGCGGGCATCTTGCCCGGCTGGTTGAAGGGCAGTTAATTACCTGCCTGTCGCAAGGGCGGCATCGTTATTATCGTCTTGCCGGGCACGACGTGGCGGCGCTGGTGGAACAGATGATGGGGCTTTCGTGGAGCCGCATTACCCCGCCGGAAACTACCGCGCCGAAAGCCATGCGGGAGGCGCGGACCTGCTATGACCATCTGGCGGGCGCGGTGGCGGTGCAGATCTACGATTTCATGCAGGCAGCAGGCTGGCTGGAGGCAGACGGTTCAGCGCTCACGCCGTATGGTCGGGAGCAGTTTCTGAAGCTCGGCGTTTCGTTAAGCGCTCATCCGCGCCGAAAAGCGTGCTGCGCCTGCCTGGACTGGAGCGAGCGGCGGTTTCATCTCGGAGGCGAAGCCGGCGCAGCGCTGCTTCTTTATCTGGAAAGCAAAGGGTGGATCCAGCGGGTGGCGGGGTACAGGGAGGTGGTTGTGACGGCTTCAGGACAGGGCGCCATCTCCAGACATTTTAGCCGCTAAACTCCGCTGCGGGCTGTGCCCTCACTCTGGCCCTCTCCCACAGGGAGAGGGAGAATCTCATTTCGCAATTCCTGCGCTTTAACTTCTCGTTTCTTGATACTTACCCTGATAACTATTATCGTGACCGCGTGTGACGAGAGGTTTCCCCATGAGTGAAGAAGAACTGTTTAGCCGCAGGCCGATGGGCATGCGGATGGCGATGATCGTGCGCCAGTGGCGTGCCGTCATTGACGACGCCATTCTCGATACCGGGTTAACCCAGTCGAGCTGGACGGTGATGATGCAGCTGCATCAGCTCGGGGATAACGTCTCGGTAAGTGAGCTGGCGGAGGTGCAGGGCATTGAACTGCCGCCGCTAATGCGCACCCTGACACAGCTGGAAAAACAGGGTTACCTGCTGCGCACCGTCTCGCCGTATGACAAGCGCATCCGGCTTCTGACGCTGACGCCTGAGGGAAAAGCTGTACTTAACAGGCTCACCCAGGTAATTGAGACGCTTCAGACGCGCGTATCGCAAAACATCGCGCCTGAACATCTCGACATTTTCAGCGCCACCTTGAATCAAATCGCCTGCAATTTGCGGACAATCCGCGAAGAAGATAACAAGACCGAAAAATAATGACTCCTGAACAAAAGTTTGCCCGCTGGGTAAGGGTAAGTATTGCCTCTTTCCTGCTGATGTTTGTCTACTTTATCGTCGCGGATATCTGGATCCCGCTGACGCCGGATTCCACCGTGATGCGCGTGGTGACGCCGGTGTCTGCCCGTGTCTCCGGCTATGTGGCGGCCGTCCATGTCCACAACAATAGCCAGGTGAAGAAAGGCGATCTGCTGTTTGAGCTCGACGACACCCCGTTTCGCAATAAAGTGGAAGCGGCGCAGATCGCGTTTGAGCAGGCTCGCCTTTCCAACGAACAACTGGACGCGCAGATCGCCGCCGCGCAGGCCAGCCTGAAGACCGCCGTGCTGACCGCGCGTAACGACAAAGTGACTTTCGACCGCTACCAGAAACTGAGCACCCTGCAGAACGTGTCGCAGGCGGATCTGGATAAGGTCCGCACTACCTGGCAGAGCAGCGAGCAGTCCGTCAGCTCGATTCAGGCGAATATTCATAACCTGCGCATTCAGCGCGGCGAGCGGAATGAACACCGTAACGTGACGCTGCAAAAATACCGTAACGCGCTGGATGAAGCGGAGCTGAATCTTGGCTGGACGAAGGTCTACGCCGAGGCGGACGGCACGGTGAGTAATCTGCAATTAAGCCCCGGTTTTTACGCCTCGTCCGGTTCGGCAGCGCTGGCGCTGGTGAATACGCAGACGGATATTGTGGCGGATTTCCGCGAGAAGAGCCTGCGTCATACCCACCAGGGGACCGACGCCGCCGTGGTGTTTGACGCCTTTCCGGGACGGGTTTTCCGCGCCCACGTGACCAGCAGTGACGCGGGGATCCTCGCCGGTCAGGAAGCCGTTAACGGTCAACTTTCTGAACCGGAAACCTCTAACCGCTGGGTGCGCGATGCCCAGCGAATGCGCATTCACGTGGCGCTGGACGAAGCCTTACCGAAGTCGCTGCCGACCGGCGCGCGCGCCACCGTGCAGCTCTACAACAGCGAAGGGCCCTTTGCGCGCTTCTTCTCCGGGATGCAAATCCATCTGGTGAGCCTGCTTCACTATGTCTATTAGCACCCTGGCGCGGGTATTTACCCCGCACGGCAACATCGTCTACACGGCAAACGACTTCCGCCAGACTCTGCGCATTGTCTTTGCCGGGATGATTGCGCTCAGTATTTCGAGCTTCTACAACACCAGCTACGGCGTGTTTTTTGTGGTCTATCCGATCATGCTGCTGTCGCTGGTGCCGGTGTTTAACCGCCACGTGGCGAAGCAGTTTATCTTCAGCGCATCGCTCAACTGCGTCGAAATGGTGATCATCATCGGCTTTCTGTCGCAATGGCCGGTCATTATGACGCTGGTGGTCTTTGCCCTGTACGTGATGCGCTTTCGCTTTATGAGCAAGGGGCCGCTGTTTCTGTTCGGTTCGATGGGCGTGGTGTGCCAGAGCGTAATGCTCAACTTTATGAGCTACCCCACCACCAACTGGCACACGCTTTTGTTCTCCAACATTGAAGCGAGTGTGATGGCGGTGTGTCTGAGCGCGCTGATGAATTACCTGCTGCCGGACGTGGAGCCACGTAAACCGCCGCCGCTGATAGAGAAAGACGATGCCCGCGTGCGCCACGAGTCGCTGCTCTCCGGCACCGTGGCGACGCTGATTTTCGTGGTATTTCAGATGAGCGACTTAAGCGATTCGCTCTCGGCACTGATGGCGGGCATTCTGATCCTGTTCCCGATGCACTACCGCGGCGCGGTCATGAGCTCCATCTGGCGCGTGGTCGGCGTGGTGCTGGGCTGTCTCTATATCCTCGTCGTTCAGCTTATTCTGTACGATCACAGCAGCCATATGCTGCTGATGATGCCGCTGATCGGCCTCGGGCTGGCATTTGGCGCGCGCCTGCACGTGATGGAGAAGGTCGGGGCCGGGGTGGGATTTTCCAGCATTACCACCATCGGCATTATGTTCGGGCAAAACATGCATCCGGACAGCGATCTGGTGTTCAGCGATCTGTACCGTATCACCTCCGTTACCTTCGCGCTGGTGGTCACGCTGACGATGGTCTTTCTGGTGCACCTGATCCTGAACCGCTTCGAGGCGACGCGCTACGTTATCGCGCCGCCAAAAGCGGATTAATGCCCCAGCACGGCGGGCAACTGAGAAAGTAAAAACAGGATCAGGCCAATCGTTCCGCCTACCAGGGTACCGTTTACGCGAATGAACTGAAGATCTTTACCGATATTGAGTTCTATCTGGCGTGACATATCTTTGGCGTCCCAGCTTTTCACCGTGTCGCTGATATGGCGCGTCAGGAATGCCGCAAAATCCGGCGCGACGCGGTGCGCGGCCTGCTCCAGATGCTCGTTCAGCGACGCACGCAGGCTGGCATCATTCGACAGCGTCTCACCAAACCACAGCCCGGCGTTGGCGATACGTTGCTTCACGCGGGAATCGTCGCTCTGCATGTCATTTTTCAGCCACTGGCGCAGGTCAGCCCACATTTCACCCAGGTAGCGGTTAAATGCTTCATCATTCTTCAGATAGTGCTTGATGTTGTCGGCTTTGGCCGTCATCTCCGGGTCGTTTTTCAGGTTGTCGATAAACTTCAGCGTGGCGCGGTCAAATGCCCGACGGATCTGGTGCGTGCGGTCGTGGCTGATATCATCCAGCAGCGTGTTCACCGCGTTCGACACCATCTCTGCGCTCTGATCGCCCAGCCACTCGGTGGGCAGCACCATCGCCTTGCGCGGATGCTCGGTCTTCAGCCAGTGGACGATCTGGTCAGAGATAAATTCCCGCGTGCTCTCTCGCTGAATCAGGGTTATCAGACGGTTGATGATGGCGTCCAGCAGCACCTGGTGACGGTTGTTTTTGGTCATGCTTTCCAGCATGACGGCGCTGGTCTCGGTTAAATCGACCTTGTCGATAGCCTTATGCACCGCGCGTTTGAGCAGGCGCTGAATGCGCCCGTCGTCAGTCAGCTCAAGAAAACCGCTCATCACCTGCATCAGATGCAGCCCGACGCGCTGGGCGTTGTCGGGCTTGCTGAACCAGGCACCAATCATCTGGGCCGGCTCGTAGCGGCGAATTAATGCGACCAGCGACTGGGTATCCAGAAACTTTTCCTGCACGAACTGGCCAAGATTGTCGCCGATGCGGTCCTTATTGCGCGGGATAATCGCCGTATGGCGCGAGATAAAGGGAATTGGCACCCGGCGGAACAGCGCGACAACGGCAAACCAGTCCGCCAGCGCGCCGACCATCGCCGCCTCGGCAATAGCTTTTGCGCCGCGTACCCAGAAGGTTTGCGGCAGGAACAGGGTAGTGATAAAGGCCGCAGCGGCAATCAGCAGCAGCGACAGCGCGAGAAGCTTGGCGCGTTTGAGTTCGGTATGTTTTTCCATGGGTTAAGGATAGAGGGATACGGGGGAAAAGTGCAAAAACCGCCACAGCACCCACCCACCAAACCCCATCAATACCACCCCCGCCGTGCGCTCTATCAGCCAGAGCGAACGGCTGAGCTTTCGCTGAACCGCCGGTAACCCCATCAGCGACACCAGCGCAAAATCCCATACCAGTACTACCATCACCATCCAGACGCCGCAGGTCGCCTGCTGAAGCAGCGTGACGTCCGGCCCGAGTAACGCCGTCATCAGCGCCAGGTAGAACAACGCGTTTTTGGGATTCAACAGCGCCGAACCCAGCCCCAGCAGGATCTGCTTACGCAGCGAGGGGCAGCGCTCATGTGTTTCATTTAGCGCCAGCGTCTGCGGTCGGCTGCGTACAAGATGCGAGCCGATCCAGAGCAAATACAGTGCGCCGGATAATTCAATCAACGTGAACAGCCACGCGAACTGACGCAGCGCGCTCCATCCCATAATGACCAGCAAAATGTAAAGCCCATTTCCTGCCGCTATCCCGATGCACAATCCGGCGCTGCCGCGCAGTCGGTAGCGGGCGGCGTAGCCCATCAGCAGGAAAAAATCCGGGCCCGGGCTTAACAGGGCAACAAAATGCGCCAGCGCCAGGGCGAGAAAAGCGGAAGGGAAGAACAGTTCCATAGCGACCTCAGAATGCAAAACTGGGGCCAGACTACGAAAACACAGAACCTATTTATTGTCTGATATTGATCGGCCCGTAGCGTACTGGCGCGGTGTGGCGGCGGTGTAGCGCACAAAGGTCTTATGAAAATGGCTCTGGTCGGCAAACCCGCTCTGGTAGCCGACATCGGCGATATCATCCCCGGCACGCAGCCGCGCTTTGGCGTACTCAACGCGGGAGATATTGAGGAAGCTGCCAGGCGTCAGGCCCGTGTCCTTCTTGAAGGTACGGATCAGCGTCTCCTTTCGCAGCGAGAATCGTTGCGCAAGTGCGTCGAGGGAAGGCGGGCTGGAAAGACTGGAAAGAAATGCCTGCTGAACCTGCTGGCTGGTTGATCCAGGCTTTTCTGCCTCATCCATGCAATGGGGAAGGGCAGTAAGCAGCCTGTCTACGGACGCAGGGGACATCCTCTCAACAACTTCCCGGTAATACATAAACAGCGTAGCGTTGCGAATCACCTGAACCGCAAGGGGAAGGTCCGTATCGATATAAAGCATATGATAACTACGCGGCTGCCCGGCAACAGGGTTGCAGCTGTGTGGGACATAAGCCGGGATCACAATCAGGTCCCCGGGCTGGAGGATGTATTCTCTGCCATTACACACGCAGCATGTCTGGCCTTCCACAATTGCGCCGATGGAGAGCTGAGGGTGGCAATGGCGTTTGTACGCCTGCATGCTCTGCCACGTGCTGCGTAGTTCAAGGCCCGAGGCGCGGTGAAAGGTCTGACGGATGTGGCGGGTATCGGTCATAGCAACTCCTTATGAAGGTTTTTTATACCACGCCAGCCACGGTATGGCATCGCTTTACTCAGAACCTTCCGGATATACCCAACTTTACGTCCATAGCCAGTCATGTTGACTACCCTTAATACCCTAAGCGGTAAAACATGGAGATTCGATATGGCTTATCAGACAGTAAATCCTGCCACTAACCAGCTCATCAAAGAATATCCCTCCCACACTGACGCAGATGTTGAAGCGGCGCTGAAGGCAGCCGATGCGCTCTATCACTCCGACTGGGCGAAAGGCGACATAAGCCAGCGCCTGCCGGTACTGCATAAGCTGGCGGACCTGATCGACGAACGCGTGGAGGAGCTGGCGAAAATCGCCAGCCAGGAGATGGGTAAGCTCATCGAACAGAGCCGCGGCGAGGTGAAGCTGTGCGCGCAAATCGCCCGCTACTATGCGGACAACGCGAAGCAGTTCCTGACCCCGGTGAAGTATGACTCTGAACTCGGGGAAGCATGGGTTGAACATCACCCCATCGGCGTGCTGATGGCCGTCGAACCATGGAACTTCCCGTACTATCAGCTGATGCGCGTTCTGGCGCCAAACCTGGCGGCGGGTAACCCTGTCATCGCTAAACACGCCAGCATTGTGCCGCACTGTGCGGAAACCTTCGCCCATCTGGTGCGTGAGGCGGGCGCGCCGGAAGGGGCGTGGACCAACCTGTTTATCTCGTCCGATCAGGTGGCGAACATCATCGCTGACGATCGCGTACAGGGCGCGGCGCTAACCGGTTCAGAAAAAGCGGGCAGCGTGGTAGCGGCCCAGGCGGCGAAGCACATTAAGAAATCCACGCTGGAGCTTGGCGGTAACGACGTATTCGTGGTGCTCGACGATGCGGACCTGGATAAAGCGGTGAAGATCGGCGTTAACGCGCGGCTCAACAACGCCGGGCAGGTCTGTACCGCGGCGAAGCGCTTTATCCTGCATGAAAAGATTGCTGATGCCTTCCTGAGCAAATTCACCGAGGCATTTAAGCAGGTGAAGATTGGCGATCCGCTGGACGAAAGCACCACGCTGGGGCCGCTGTCCTCTAAAGACGCGCTCGACACGTTGACCAAACAGGTTAACGAGGCGGTGAAAAACGGCGCTACGCTGCACTATGGCGGCAAACCTGTGCAGCGAGACGGGAGCTTCTTTGAGCCGACCATCCTGACCAACATCTCACGCGACAACCCGGCGTACTTTGAAGAGTTCTTTGGCCCGGTAGCGCAGATTTACGTGGTGAAAAACGACGACGAGGCGGTCGCGCTGGCGAACGACTCTCACTACGGCCTGGGCGGAGCGGTGTTCAGCCAGGATATTGAGCGCGCGAAGAAGATGGCATCGCGTATTGAGACCGGGATGGTGTACATCAACTGGCTCACCGATACGGCGGCAGAACTGCCGTTCGGCGGCGTAAAACGTTCGGGTTACGGACGCGAGCTGTCGGACCTGGGGATCAAAGAGTTTGTGAACCAGAAGCTGGTGGTCGTTCGCAAGTAATGTCGGACATAAAAAAACCTGCCATCCGGCAGGTTTTTTTATTAACAGTCTCATCGCCTTTTTTGCCGTGTGGCGCTGCGCTTACCCGGCCTACAAGGTGCAATAATATTCATAAATTGCACCCTTCATTGTAGGCCCGTGCAAGCGTAGCGCCGCCGGGCGAAACGGGCAAACAGGCTTAGAAGGACACGCCACCGCCAACATATGCGCCGTCAATCAGCGTGTGGTTAGGACGACCGTCTTTACCATCAACGCTCACGTGACGATAACCCACCTTCAGCGTCACCGGCTTCACTGGCGTCCAGCTTACGCCACCATTCGCTTCAACGTAGTTTTCACGCTGTTGTTCAGGCCGTCTGGCGCAACGTAGCCTTCACCGAATACCCTGATGCTGTCGGTCAGGGCAACGTTCACACCGCCGCCGACCGGGAACGCCACGCCGTTATCGCCTTTTTTCGGGCCAACGTAGAGGGCCTTAGCGCCTGCGTTCAGCATCACCGGGCCGACTTCAAAGTTGTAGCCTGCTCCTACGCCACCGGTTGTGGTGCCGTCATCGGTGTTTTTCAGCCAGCTACCTTCGGTGTACAGACCGGAGGTTGATTTCCCCATTTCCACATTCAGGTTGGTAAAGTTTTTACCCTGCTCAATGCTGCCGCCCATGGCCAGTGCGGAGCCCGATACGGCAGTCAGAGCGGAAAGAAGGAGAACGTTGAGCTTTTTCATGAGTTTTTCCTCGTCATCAAATTAATCTGAGGGCACCTTAACAAGAGCTGTTTATCTCTGCAAATGCGATGCTTGTCACGTTTTTATGCTGATTTTGTTTGGTTTTTGAATTTTAAATGTTGTTCGAATGTTGACCCGGCAAGGAGTCAATACGTAATGCATTCGCGTTTAGGAAGGGTTCAGGATTCTCATTAAACGTACGCTGAACGGGTCGGAAAAATTAGTTCAGGATGAATTAATTGAGTTTCTAATAATTTCCAAAAGTGTTTCAGTTGTCACAGATAAAGACACAGGTTTACATTTCTGGAGGTGGCTATACGCCCCGTTGTGCCGAACCGCTTTCACCATGTCATTTTTCTGACACGTTTCTTCATTACGTTGTTGGCTTCACTTACTGGGTGCTAACACTATGAAAAGAAAAATCATTCCTGTGCTAATTGGTTGTGCGCTCTCTTTCTCTGGCCTGGCGGCACAGCCAACCGCGGAGCGTTACGTCCTCAGTTTTCCCGAAGGCGCGCATGTCAAATACAGCGGTGCGTTTGCCAGCGCGTTTCCGAACGGGCTGCCTGTGGGGACTGGCTCTGGCCTGCTGTTTACGGGCAAGCAGGGCGATGCCTTGACGTTTACGACCGTGACCGATCGCGGTCCTAACGCGGATTCGCCAAAAATGGGGAAAAATGACGCTAAAATCTTTGTTACCCCGGATTTCGCCCCGCTGCTAATGACGATCCGCGTGCAAAACGGTAAAGCGGAGGCCGTGGACGCGCGTCCTTTGCATGACGATAAAGGCGAAATCAACGGTCTGCCGCTGCAAAGTGGCGTGATTGGTTCCACCAATGAAATCGCGCTAAGCGACACCTTAAAAGTGCTGAAAGGCGATAACCGCGGGCTGGATACGGAAGGCATCACGCCGGACGGGAAGGGCGGCTACTGGCTGTGCGATGAGTATGGTCCGTTCCTGATTAATATTGACAGTAAAGGGAAAATCCTCGCGATCCACGGCCCACAGGCGGCGGAAGGGGAGAAATCCATCGCCGGCGGTCTGCCAAATGTTATCAAATGGCGCCAGGCAAACCGGGGATTTGAAGGCCTGACCCGCATGCCGGACGGACGTATTATCGCCGCTGTCCAGAGTACGTTGGATATCGACGGGAAGAGCAAAAAGCAGGCGCTGTTTACGCGACTGGTCAGCTTCGATCCGGCGACCGGAAAAACCGCGATGTACGGCTACCCTGTCGACAGCGCGGCCTACAGCAAAAACAGCGACGCCAAAATCGGCGATATCGTGGCGCTGGATAACCACACTATCCTGCTGATTGAACAGGGCGAAGATAAAAACGACGTAATGCGTAACCTCATCTACAGGGTGGATCTGAGCAAGGCGAGCGATCTGGCCGCCTTCGACAAGCCGGGCGAATACCCGGAATTTGACGATGAGAAAACGCTGGCGCAGCGCGGCATTTCACTTGCGGAAAAAACGCAGGTGGTCGATCTGCGTGCGCTGGGCTGGCAGCAGGAAAAGGCCGAAGGGCTGGCGCTGATTGACGACAAAACGCTGGCGGTGGCGAACGATAATGACTTTGGCGTGAAGGTGGCGATGCACAACCCGGCCGAGGGCAAGAAGCTCAAGGATTATCGGGTGAACGCGGAAGGCAAGCTGACGCTGGATGACAAAGCGGTTGAAACTACCCTCAGCGTCAAGCCGCTGAAGAAGCCGGATTCCGACAGCGAGCTATGGATTGTGACGCTGCCGGAGGCGTTGAAATAATATTGGACTTTACCCCTCACCCTGGCCCTCTCCCCACAGGGGAGAGGGGATTGTTCGGTGCAGATACTTTTCAACGCGGAATAGTTAGATCGACTTAACGCTCTTTTCCCAGGTCTCGACCAGATGATCTCGCAGGCTTCCGGTTCCGTGCATTGTCACCAGAAGATTCTGTCGTGCGCGGGTAATGCCGACGTAAAGGCGCTTGATATCGTCACTCAGATCTTCACTGTCCCTTTCCTTTGCCGCATCCATAATGGCGACCGAATTAAACTCAAGCCCCTTGCTGCTGGGCAGCGGCATGACGCAGAGGTAATCATTCTGCGGGGACCAGTGCTTTTTATCATCGCTGGAGACAATCATCTGGTATGGGATCTTGCGGGCTTCAAGCCTTGGCGCGAGCATGCCTGAAATGCTGTAGGTTGAGGGGCACAGTATGGCGATTTCTGACCACGCAACACCTTCCTGTCGCTGCTCTGTGACCCAATCGAGGACGCGCGTAATCTCCTCGTCCTGATTATCAAAGCTGGCCAGCGCGGGATACTTCCCGGACAGGCCACCTGCGGCAGGCTGCTGGTATTTGAGAGAAGCTTCTATGTGATTATTGAGATAATTAAATGCTACGCTGCTGGCAAAATGGAGTATTTGCCGGGTGTTGCGATAATTGGTATCCAAAATAGTTGTACGGCCCTGAGCCTTTATATCGACGCTGGACAGGGTAAAATCGAGAGCTTTCTTTTTCTGATAAATTGACTGAGCGTCATCGTACAGAAACAGCAGGGAGCTATCTTTATTGTCCGGCATTTTGGCGAGGATTCTTAGCCATTCCGGTTTAAAATCGTGTCCTTCATCTATCAAAACGGCGCTGTACTGCTCCGGTTTGATTGCTCCCTCTTCAAATGCCACCGTCAGCGCATTTTCCATCAGCTCAATAAAGTTTTTGCTCCTGGGGGGAAGACGCCGATGCGCGTTTAATTGCTGATAACACCAGGCGTGGAAATGGATAACTTCGACGGGAAGTCTGAGGCTATGCTGTTCGAGCTGCGCTTTGAGTTTTTTAGCCAGCGTAATGTTGTAGCAAATCACCAGTATCGGTTTGGTGTTTTCAATGTTGTTGGCAAGCTCAATACATCGGTGGTGCAAAATGAGCGTTTTGCCCGAACCTGCCACGCCATGAATTACCCTGTGTCCCGCCCCCATACTTCTGGCGAGTTGTTCCTGGTTCCTGTCCATCATGCATACCACATCAGGGGTGTGGAAAGTAAAATTATCCAGGTCAACCCGCGTAACGGATGGGTTAATGCGGACATCGGGATAAAGATGCCACCGGATGCGGTCGAGCTGCTGTGGTGTTGTGTTATGAACAAAGTGATGTTTGATAAGGGATTCGAGCCGGCCAGAGATTTGTTCTCGAGTCATAAACTCGTTGAGTTCGTCTTTGCATATCACCTGGCTGGCGGGCAATATTTCATTCAACTCCTCAGGTGTAAAACTCTTTTCCAGCTGTGCCCGAGTGATGTTGCTCAAATAAACACCGTATCCATACGGCATAATAAAACCGCCCTCATGCTCTCCCTGTTTCTGGCGAAGCAGGGGATCTTTTTTCAGGCTATTGATGATATGAAAGGTATATTCTCGAACTTGTTCGAGTGGGTTCTTCAACGGCTCTATGCCGTTTTTGGTTTCATAATTAATATGGGTTTTATTAGCCGATTTTATTTTTGTGATATACCAGTCTTTCACTTCTATAAACAGCAGCCCTTTATCGGGGGCCAGAATCACAAAATCAGGATGATCGTCTTTGTCTCCCATTCGGGTATCATACCAGCAGGTACATTGTTCGCTGAGCCCACCCTCCAGAAGCCTTGCCAGTCTTTTTTCTCCTGCCGTAATTTTCTCGCTACAGCTGCTAACCGTGGGAATAATGATTGCCATATTACGCCTACCAATTCATGAAAATTATATGAATCCAATTAATTAATATTGTAACCAATATTAATCAAAGCATGATTTCATTCATGATAAGAACATTAACAGACAATATTGCAAACAGAAAGGGCGAAACCCGCATTTTGCCTTAATGAAATACGCCCCCTTTACTGTTTAAAGGGGAGCGACGATTTACTTTTTCAGTCCCGTAAACGCTGCCCGAATTTCCTCTTCCGGCAGCTGTATTCCAATAAACACCATCACGCTGTGCGGCGGTTCATCGCCCCACGGACGATCCCAGTCGGCGCTGTACAGGCGCTGCACGCCCTGGAACAGCAGGCGGTTCGGCTCGCCGTCGATCCACAGCATTCCTTTATAGCGCAGCAGCTTGTCGGCAAACGACAGCAGCAGGTTCTCCATCACGCGCGAGACCTCGCTGATGTCCACCGGGTAGTCCAGCTCCACCACAATCGACGCTACGTCGTTTTGCTTGTCTGCCATAAAGTGGAAGCGCGGTTTCGCGGTGACGTTCTCCTCCAGCATAAAGCCGTTGGTGTTGAACAGCTGAGACAGGTCGATATCGCCGTGCGTCACGGTATAAATGGGTGCGCGCGAGTTGATGCGCGTCAGGCGCTCACGCAGTTTTTCGCTTTCACCCGCCACGTCGGTTTTGGTCAGCAGAATGCGGTCGGCGTAGCCAATCTGAGACTGGGCGATGGTGAACTGGTTCATCTGCTCGTCGGCGTGTACCGCATCCACCAGCGCGACGACGCCGTCCAGCAGGTAGCGCTGGCACAGAATATCGTGGGAGAAAAAGGTCTGAATAATTGGGCCGGGATCGGCCATGCCGGTGCACTCGATCACCAGACGGTCGAAGTGGATGTCACCGCGATCGCGGCTGTCGAGCAGGTCCAGCAGGGCGTCTTCTAATTCACTGGAGCGGGTGCAGCAGATGCAGCCGTTGGTCAGGGTTTTGATCTGCGTGGCGCGGTCGCCAATCAGCTGATCGTCAACGGAGACTTCGCCAAATTCGTTTTCAATGACGGCGATTTTGAAGCCGTGCTGTTCATTCAGGATGTGGCGCAGCAGGGTGGTTTTACCGGCGCCGAGAAAACCGGTCAGAAGTGTAACGGCAATCGGGGTCATGGTTTCTCCTTTAGCAGCAGCGGACGCCGCCTTCTCTACTTCCGCCGTAGCGCGCTTCCTGACGCTCGCGGAAGAATTCAGTGTAGGTCATGTACGGCTTATCCGGATGGTTGGTCTTCATATGCTCAACGTAGTTGTCATAGTCCGGAATGCCAATCAGCATTTTCGCCGCCTGACCGAGGTATTTTTTTGCTTCGCCTAAGTTACCAAACATAACGTGTCCTGATAAGAAAAAGCCCGGTGGCGCTACGCTTACCGGGCCTACAGTAACGTTGTAGGGCGGGTCAGCGCAGCGCCACCCGCCATTTTATTAATGGTGTGAAGACGTCTTCACGCCGCCTTCCGGCACCGGCACGTACGGGGTTTCTTTGTCCGTACGGCCATCGGCATTACGCACTTTCATCCAGGTTTTAATGCCGTAGAAGATAATGCTGTACACCACCACCAGGAACAGAATGCTCAGACCCGCGTTGGTGTAGTTGTTCACCACGATATGGTTCATGTTGGCAATCTGCTGCGCAGTCAGATCCGCGCCGCCTGCGGCAATCTTCTCTTTGTACTGGTTAGCCATGAAGAAGAAGCCTTCCAGCTGCGGGTTGGTGCTGAACAGTTTCAGACCCAGCGCCCAGGTAGTGCAGAGCAGCAGCCACAGCGCAGGCACCACGGTTACCCAGATGTATTTGGTGCGTTTCATCTTCACCAGGACAACGGTGCCCAGCACCAGGGCCACAGCCGCCAGCATCTGGTTAGAGATGCCGAACAGCGGCCACAGGCTCTTCACGCCGCCCAGCGGGTCTACAACGCCCTGATACAGCAGGTAACCCCACAGGCCTACGCAGCCCGCAGTACCCAGAACACCTGCTACCAGAGAGTCGGTTTTCTTCAGGAACGGCACGAAGTTACCCAGCAGATCCTGCAACATGAAGCGGCCTGCACGCGTACCGGCATCCAGCGCGGTGAGGATGAACAGCGCTTCAAACAGAATACCGAAGTGGTACCAGAAGCCCATGTCCGCCCACGGCAGCACTTTGTGGAACACGTGTGCGATACCCACCGCCAGCGTCGGTGCGCCACCTGCGCGGTTCAGCACGGATGGTTCGCCGATGTCTTTCGCGGTCTGCATAATCTGCTCAGGCGAAATCACGAAGCCCCAGGAGCTGACGGTCGCCGCCGCGTGTGCGCTGGCGTCTTTCAGCTGCGCCATGATCAGCGCGGTATTTTCGCCGCCCATCTCATGCAGGTTTGGCATGGTGATGCCGAGACCCGCTGGTGGGGTGTTCATCGCGAAGTACAGGCCAGGCTCGATAATCGACGCCGCAACCAGCGCCATGATCGCCACGAAGGATTCCATCAGCATTGCGCCGTAACCGATGAAGCGTGCGTCGGTTTCGTTGGCCATCAGCTTCGGCGTGGTGCCGGAGGCGATCAGTGCGTGGAAGCCAGACACGGCACCGCAGGCAATGGTGATAAACAGGAACGGGAACAGGGCGCCTTTCCACAGCGGACCGGTACCGTCAATGTACTGCGTCACCGCCGGCATTTTCAGCTCCGGGTTGATGATCACAATCCCGATTGCCAGCCCGACGATCACGCCGATTTTCAGGAAGGTCGCCAGGTAGTCACGCGGAGCCAGAATCAGCCACACCGGCAGCAGCGCTGAGATGAACGCGTAACCGATCAGCGCGAAGGTGATGGTGGTGTCTTTAAAGGTCAGCGCCGGGCCCCAGTACGGGTCGTGCGCAATCACACCGCCGAAGTAGATGGAGGCGACCAGCAGCACGATACCGATGACCGACACCTCGCCAACGCGGCCAGGGCGCAGGAAGCGCATGTAGATGCCCATGAACAGCGCAATCGGCACGGTAGAGCAGACGGTGAAGACGCCCCACGGACTTTCGGCCAGCGCTTTCACCACGATCAGGGCCAGCACTGCCAGGATGATGATCATGATCAGGAAGCAGCCGAAGAGGGCGATCGTGCCCGGCACGCGGCCCATCTCCTCTTTGATCATCTCGCCCAGCGACGAACCATTACGGCGCGAGGAGATAAACAGCACCATAAAGTCCTGCACCGCTCCCGCCAGCACTACGCCCGCGAGCAGCCAGAGCGTACCCGGCAGGTAGCCCATCTGCGCAGCCAGCACCGGACCGACCAGCGGACCCGCGCCTGCAATGGCGGCGAAGTGGTGACCAAACAGCACGTAACGGTTGGTTGGCACATAGTTCAGGCCGTCATTGTTAATGACCGCCGGGGTGGCGCGCGTCGGGTCGAGCTTCATGACCTTCTGCGCGATGTACAAGCTGTAGTAGCGATAAGCCACAAGATAGACGGAAACCGACGCGACCACGATCCACAGGGCGCTGACGTGCTCGCCCCGGCGTAATGCGACAACCGCCAGACAGAAAGCGCCGATGATCCCGAGGATGGCCCAGGGCACGTGCTTAAGTAGTTTTTTAGTATCCATAGTAAGACCTGGTTTTTTATGTAAAGAAAAAAGGGTCAGGGTTCGTTGTGAGGAGGTATTGATTAATGCTGGAGCGATCGTGCCAGATCCTCGCGCGTGTAAAGCACGGTAAATGGGTGAGTGGTTGAAAGCGATGCGTGAGCGGTCAAAAGCGAGGGTGAGTGGTTAAGGCTCACCCCCGGCGGGAGAAAATATGTGATTGAGATCACTGAGAATAATCTAGCCCTGCGGGGTTTCGTCGTTCGCATCAGGGCATTGCGTGCAGCGGCAGGGCTGATATGCGGGCAGCAGCTGATAGCGTCCTTTGCCGTCGTGTTCGATAATTGGGGAAAGGGCCTGTAGATCGCGGTACACCGTACGTTCGGTAATGCCAAATTTTTGCATCAGATCGCGGCGATTAACGCTTCCGTTGCGGTGCAGGGCAATAATGATGTCAACCAGACGTTCAGCCGAGCGGCTTCGGGGTGAAGGGGCCATAAGACTTTCCAGCGTTAAGGGGGCGGCTGACGACGTCGTCAGCCGCCCCGAAAAATTTATCTTATGGATAGTTAACGGCGCACCTTTGCGGAAACCTTAGCGTTTTTTTGTGCAACGGGATCAAACCGCGGCTTCCATCTCCATTATCACCGGGTGGAAACGGCGTTTGAAGTAGATCAGGCCGTGCCCCTCGCTGCTGAGGATGATGTTCTTAATCTCCACCAGGTAGACCAGATGGGTACCGATGGTTTGCACCTGGGTTATCTCGCCTTCCAGGCTTGCCAGGGCGCCTTTCAGCACCGGCTGCCCCAGCGGTCCTTTCTGCCAGCAGGAGAGAGCAAAGCGCTTCTCCATGGCCATGCCGGTCATCCCGGCAAAGTGGCGGGCCATGATCTCCTGCTCGTGGTTCAGCACGTTGACGCACAGTTTACCGTTGCCCTGGAAGACCGGGTTCATGGCGCTGTTGGCGTTGATGCAGACCATGACCGAGGGCGGGGTATCCGTGACCGAACAGACGGCGGTGGCGGTAATGCCGCAGCGGCCCGCATCGCCCTCGGTGGTGACCACATTCACCGCCGCCGACAGGCTGGCCATCGCGTCGCGAAAACGCAGGCGTTCTTCAGATTGCATTGAAACCTCCCGCTGCGTTATTTCAGCAGCTTATCCAGCATGTTGATATCAGTGTTGTTGTGCAGGTGCGGTACAGTCCAGCCGTGCTGGTCGTACTCGGACATGCAGCGGTCAACCATCGCCATCATCTTGTCCATGTTGCCGGAGCTTTGCGCCTGACGCAGGCATTGCAGGCGGATCTCATCCTGGCTACCGGAGTAGTTGATTTCGTACAGCTCGTGACGTCCGCCAAACTCGCTACCGATGGCATCCCACATCAGTTTCAGAATCTTGATGCGTTCGACGTGATCCATCCCGTTGGAGCCGCGCACATACTTCGCCAGATACTGGTCGATCTGCGGGTTGTTCAGGTCCCGCGCGCTGGACGGCAGGTAGATCAGCCCGGAGGTCACGTTGCGTTCGATAATGTTCTTGATTTTCGCGTAGGCCATTGGCGCCATCACGCGGTAGGTCTGTAACGCCGCGTGGTCAGGCAGGTACGCGCCGTTTACCCAAGGCGTGGCTTCGGAGCACATGGAGTCGCTCAGCGCCCAGAACATGTTGCGCCACGCCACCACTTCGCCGAGATCCGCCTGCACGCCGCGGAACTCGAGGGTGCCGGTACACTCCAGTGACTTCTTCAGCAGAGCGGTGATGAAGTCGAGCTTCACTGCCAGACGCACGCAGGCCTGAAGCGGGTACATGCGGGCGAAGCCACCTTCCATCGTCCAGCGACGGCAGCGGTCGAAATCGCGGTAGATCAGCACGTTTTCCCACGGGATCAGCACATGATCCATCACCAGAATGGCGTCGTTCTCGTCAAAGCGGCTGGAGAGCGGGTAATCGTACGGGGAGCCGGTCGCCCCTGCCACCATCTCGTAAGAGGCGCGGGAGATCAGTTTCACCCCTTCGGCATCCATCGGCGCGACGAACATTAGCGCGAAGTCCGGGTTTTCGCCCATCACCTGCGCAGAGCCAAAACCAATCATGTTGTAGTGGGTCAGCGCAGAGTTGGTGGCCACCACTTTCGCGCCGCTGACGATGATCCCGGCATCGGTCTCTTTCTCCAGCTTGATGTAAACGTCTTTCACCTCGTCCGCCGGTTTATGGCGGTCGATAGGCGGGTTGACGATGGCGTGGTTAAAGTACAGGCCGGTTTCCTGAATACGGGTGTACCAGTTGCGGGCGTTCTGCTCGAACTGACCGTAGAAGGCAGGGTTAGCCCCCAGCGCGCAGCCGAACGCGGCTTTGTAGTCTGGTGTGCGGCCCATCCAGCCGTAGCTCAGGCGCGACCACTCGGCGATGGCGTCGCGCTGCTGGCGCAGATCGTCGGCGCTTTTCGCCACGCGGAAGAATTTATGGGTGTAGCCGCCGCTGCCGGTGTCGGTGCCCCAGCAGAGGGTATCCTGCATGTCTGGCTTGTGCAGGGCATCGTACATCTGGGCGATGGACGCCGCCGCATTGCGAAATGCCGGGTGGGTAGTGACGTCCTTAACGCGCTCGCCGTAGATATAAATCTCACGGCCATCTTGCAGGCTTTTTAAATACTCTTCACCGGTTAACGGACGTTTGGCATCAGCGCGGAAATCTTCAGGCTTCATAGGGACCTCGTATCGGAAGATGGTTGTTAAATTTATGTTTTGTTTTTGTTGTTTAATTGAAGCGTGAGAGGGGCGGAACGTGAAGGGACGATTGGGACAACGGCAGGTACTTTTCGGGTGGGATGTTGTTTTGTGATCTGTGCGGCTTTTCGGCGGGTGGCGCTGCGCTTACCCGCCCTACGAACCGTGATGCGTTCAGGAAACCGGTACTTTCTGCGCCCGGTATGCGCTGGGTGAGCACCCCGTCAGTCGGTTGAAAAAACGGGCGAAATAGGCCGGATCTTTAAACCCCAGTTGCCAGGCAATTTCGCTCACTGTGCTGTCGGAAAACAGCAGCAAGCGCCTGGCTTCCCGCAGCTGGCGGTCGAAGATCAGCCGTTTCGGCGAGCGGTTGGCAAAGCGGCGGCAGATATCGGTCAGGCGGGATTCGGTAAGATGCAGTTCGCTGGCGTATTCCGGCACCGTCCAGTGCTCGTGGTAATGCGCATCTGTCAGCTGGTTAAAGCGCTGAAACAGCTTCAGCTCGCCGCGCATGCCGCCTGAAGCGTGGTCGTCGAGCTTCGCGTTGCGCAGCAGCAGGGTAAATACGGCCTGCGCCAGCAGGACCAGCGTATGCTCACGGCCCGGCAGCTGTTCCGTGGATTCCCGGGCAATGAGCTGCCAGTAATGCTTCAGCGCCGCCAGCTCGTCAGGCCTGTCGGCAAGCGACAGGCAGATCCCCGGCAGGCCGAACGCCTCCCGCGTGCCGGGGTAGAGCACTTCTAACAACGGCCAGATAAGATCCTCGCGCACCGTCAGCACGTGGCCGTCGCTGTCGGATTCAGTGATAAACGCGTGCGGCACCGACGGCGGCGTCAGAACGAACAGCGGTGCCTGCACCGAGTAGCGGTGGTCGTCGAGCTGCAGCTCAATCTGCCCGGTGTCGAGAAAATGCATCTGAAAATACTGGTCGTGGCGGTGCGCCTGCATGTCGCGGCCAAAAAAGGCCGCCATGCGGGCGAACGACTGGTAGTGCACATCGTCGGTGCCCAGACTTTCGTCGTACTCCTTGCTGATATCAATGTTGGCGATAGGGCTCTGGCACATGATCGTTCCTCTTTTGAACCCGCTGCGTCATCGGAATGCGCGTCAGCACCAGCGCGCCCACTACCAGCAGACCCGCCACGAACCACAGCCCCGAGCTGAAGCTGCCGGTCGCGTCGCGCAGAATACCAATCAGCAATGGGCTGACGGCAGACCCGACGTTGCCGATGGCGTTGATCACCGCCAGCGCCACCGCGCGGGATTGCAGGCTAATCACCTGGTCCGGCGTGGTCCAGAATATCGCCATGGCGGTAAACGATCCGGTTGAGGCCATGATGATGCCAAGCAGCTGGATCAGGCTGTGATCGGTCGCCGAGGCCAGCATCCATCCCGCCGCCGCAAACAGATACGGCAGGATGGTGTGCTTTTTTCGCTCTTTCAGCCTGTCGGAGCGGCGGCTCCACCAGATCATTCCGAGGATGGTGCAAAACTGCGGGATCGCCGCCAGCAGGCCAATCACGATATTGCTGCTGCCGGTGTTGAAGCTTTGCAGGATCTGCGGCGTCCAGATGTTGATCGCGCTCAGCGTATTCGTCAGGCAGAAGTAGGCCAGCGTGTAGAGCAGTACGGCGGGCGTCAGCACCTCGCGCAGCGTCGATCGCGGCGTGGCGGCATGCGCAATGGCCAGCTCCTGCTCGCGGGCGATCATCGTTTTGAGTGCCTGCTTTTCGTCATCATCCAGCCAGGTGGCCTGATCCGGGGTGTCGTTAAGGTAGAACCAGGTCACCACGCCTAGCACCACCGACGGCAGCCCCTCCAGCAGGAACAGCCACTGCCAGCCCTTCAGGTTCCACAGCCCGTCCATCGCCAGAATGTACCCGGAGAGGATCGAGCCGAGCATCATGGTCACCGGCATGGCGATCATAAACAACGCGTTGGCGCGGGCGCGGTGATAGGCCGGGAACCACCAGGTGAGATAGACCAGGATCCCCGGCAGGAAACCGGCTTCGGCAATGCCCACCAGCATGCGCAGGACGTAGAGCGTTTCGGGGCTGGTGGCGAACATGGTGCAGGTAGAGGCGATGCCCCACACCACCATGATCCCGGCGATCCAGCGCCGCGCGCCGATTTTCGCCAGCATGATGTTGCTGGGGATCCCGCACAGCACGTAGGTGACGTAAAACAGGGTCGCGGCCAGGCCAAACATGGTCGACGTGAGGCCCAGATCTTTGCCCATCGTTAGCCCGGCAAAGCCGATGTTGATGCGATCGAGAAACGAAAAGACAAACAGGATAAAGAGAAACACGATCAAACGACGGAACAGCTTGTTGATAACGCGATGTTCTATAGCTTTCTTATCTTGCAGGGTAGAGGTCGTCATGCTGCGCTCCAGATCTTACGTTTAGTAGACGGATTTATTGTTATTAACTGACGTAACTGGTTGTTCGATAAAACGTGCCGCCAGCGCTTCCGCGCCGCGGGCGAGCAGGGTGGTGTCGACGCCGACGGCGACAAACAGCGCGCCGAGTGCAAGGTAACGTTTCGCCAGCTGCTCGTTCGCCATCAGGATGCCGGGCGCTTTACCGGCGGCGCGTATCTGCGCGATCGCCTGCTCAATGGCGGCCTGCACCTCCGGGTGCTGCGGATTACCGGCAAAGCCCATGTCGGCACTCAGATCCGCCGGGCCGATAAACACGCCGTCGACGCCGTCCACGTCCAGGATCTGCGGCAGGTTTTTCAGCGCTCTTAGGGTTTCGATTTGCACCAGCACGCACATGGCGTCGTTAGCCTGATGCAGATAGTCCGGGATACGGTTCCAGCGCGACGCCCGCGCCAGCGCGCTGCCGACGCCGCGAATGCCCGCGGGCGGATAGCGGGTGGCGCTGACCGCCAGCCGCGCTTCGTCGGCGTTTTGCACCATCGGCACCAGCAGGGTTTGCACCCCCACGTCCAGCAGCTGCTTGATCTGCACCGGATCGTTCCACGACGGGCGCACCACCGGCTGGCTGGGATAAGGGGCGATGGCCTGTAGCTGAGTCAGAACGGTCTGTACGCTGTTCGGCGCGTGCTCCCCGTCGATCAGAAGCCAGTCAAAACCGGCCCCGGCCAATAGCTCAGCGCTGTAGCTGCTGGTTAGCCCCAGCCATAACCCGATTTGTGGTCGGCCCGCTTTCAGCGCCGCTTTGAATGCGTTTTGCATGATCATCTCCTTACACAAAGCGGCAGCTGATGGAGCCCATGTTGCCGTAGTCGACGTGGAAGGTGTCGCCTCTGCTGGCGGCAACCGGGCGGGTAAACGAGCCGCCGAGGATGATCTGGCCTGGCTCAAGCTGCACGTCATGTGGCGCGAGTTTGTTCGCCAGCCACGCCACGCCGTTCGCCGGATGATTAAGGACGCCTGCGGCCACGCCGGTCTCTTCGATCACGCCGTTGCGGTAGAGCAGGGCGGAGATCCAGCGCAGATCCAGCTCGTCGGGTTTAATCGGGCGGCCGCCGAGGATCACGCCCGCGTTGGCGGCGTTATCGGAGATAGTGTCGAATACCTTGCGCGGGCGCTGGGTTTCCGGGTCAACGTTGTGGCAGCGGGCGTCGATCAGCTCCAGGGCAGGGATGACGTAATCCGTGGCGTTGTAAACGTCGAAGATCGTGCAGTTCGGGCCGCGCAGCGGTTTTGCCAGCACAAAGGCCAGCTCCACTTCGATGCGCGGGACGATAAAGCGATCCACGGGAATGTCGCTGCCGTCGTGGAAGAACATATCGTCCAGCAGCGCGCCGTAGTCTGGCTCGCTGATCTGCGAGCTGGCCTGCATCGCTTTGGAGGTGAGGCCGATCTTGTGGCCTTTCAGCACGCGGCCTTCGGCAATTTTCAGGCTCACCCATTCGCGCTGGACGGCGTAGGCGTCTTCAATGGTGATCTCCGGATACTCAAGCGAGATCGCGCGGATCTGCTCCCGGGATTGTTCCGCCTGATGCAGGCGGTGGGCGATCAGGGTATGGGTGTGTTTGTCGAGCATGGCGTATCCTTTGTGCGGCTGTTGCCGGGTGGCGCTTCGCTTACCCGGCCTACGTTCGAGCCGTTGTAGGCCCGGTAAGCGAAGCGCCACCGGGCGAAAAAGATGTCTACTTAAACAACGCGTGCACGTTGTTTTGTTTGTAGTTCAGCGTCGGATCGAGTTCTTCCATGGCGAAAGAGAGCGCCAGATAACGGCCCGCCATTAGCTCTGCAAAATGCGTTTTGATCAGCGCAAACAGCATTTCACCGACCTCTTCCCGGCTCTCCAGACTGCGCCCGGCGCCGATTTTGAGCGTCATATGCACAAAGGCGTAATCGTGCTTGCCGTCGGCCATCTGCCAGGTGTCCAGCCAGTGGGCGCGGCTGCGGATACCGCCGAGCGGGAAAATACCCGTGGCGGCGAGCGCCTCGTTCACTTTGGCAAACAGCCCCGGCAGGCCGGCCTGCTCGCGGATGTTGTCGGTACATTCAGCAATAAAGTGCGGCATGGTGGCTCCTTACGCGGGCAGCGGGAAAACGGCGTTGACCTGGCCAGTGCCGGAGCTGGCGAACAGCTCGGTGAGAAACTCCACCTTACCGTCGTAGTTGTCCCAGCCGAGCATCCCCAGCAGCATCACCGTGTCGTGCATGTTGCCCTCGCCGTAGCAGTAGTCGGCGTACTCCGGCAGCATGCTGCAAAACTCTTTGAACTGCCCCTCGCGCCACAGCTTCACTACCCGCTCATCCATCTGGCGGTCAAACTCGCGGGTGTAGCTGTTCATCCCTTCCTCCGCGCGCTGGTCGTCGATAAAGCGGTGCGACAGCGAGCCGCTGGCGAGCACCGCCACGGTGCCGTCGTATTTTTCGATGGCGCTGACGATGGCCTCGCCCAGCCTGCGGCTGTCGGCGAAGTCGTGAACCGTACAGAACGCCGAGATGGAGACCACTTTGAAGTGCTTATCCGCGTTCATGTAGCGCATCGGCACCAGCGTGCCGTACTCCAGCTTCAGGCTTGGGATGTTGTGCGCCTTGGCGCGCACGCCAAGCTTCACCGCTTCGTCGGCGATCAGCTGGCCGAGTTCCGGGTTGCCGTCGTAGTCGTAGGTCATGTCGCGAATAAAATGCGGCAGCTCGTTGCTGGTGTAGACGCCTGAAAAATGGTCCGCACAGTTGATGTGATACGCGCTGTTCACCAGCCAGTGGGTGTCGAAGACGATAATGGTATCGACGCCCAGCTCGCGGCAGCGCTTGCTGATCTCTTTATGCCCGTCGATGGCTGACTGGCGGCAGCCGTGGTTTTTGCCCGGCAGTTCAGAGAGATACATTGACGGCACGTGGGTGATTTTTGCCGCTAACGCTAATTTTCCCATGATCAGATCCCCCATTTTGGAATCGGATGGTCGCCCATGGAGATACAGACGTTTTTCATCTCCGCGAAGACCTCAAAGCTGTACTCGCCGCCCTCACGCCCGGTGCCTGAGGCCTTCACGCCGCCAAACGGCTGGCGCAGGTCGCGCACGTTCTGGGTGTTGACGAACACCATGCCCGCTTCGATGTTGCGCGCCAGACGCAGCACTTTGCTGACGTCCTGCGTCCAGATGTACGACGCCAGGCCATACTCCACGTCGTTTGCCAGGCGCAGGCCTTCCGCTTCATCCTTAAACGGCAGCAGGCAGGCCACCGGCCCGAAGATCTCCTCCTGCGCCACGCGCATGCGGTTATCGACATCGGCCAGCACGGTCGGGCGCAGGAAATTGCCGCCTTTCAGGTGCGCAGGCAGATCGGTCGGTTTGTCCGGGCCGCCCGCCAGCAGGGTTGCCCCCTCTTCAATGCCGAGGCGGATGTAGCCGGAGACCTTCTCCCAGTGCTGCTTGCTGATCAGCGCGCCAATCTGGGTGTTCGGATCGGTCGGGTCGCCCACGCGCAGGCGGCTGGCGCGCTCGGCAAAGCGTTTGACGAACTCCGGGTAGATGCTCTGCTGGATGAAGATGCGCGAGCCGGCGGTGCAGCGTTCGCCGTTGATGGAGAAGATGGTGAACAGGGCGGCGTCCAGCGCGCGCTCAATGTCCGCGTCTTCAAAAATCAGCACCGGAGATTTGCCGCCCAGCTCCATGGAATACTTCTTCAGCCCGGCGTTTTTCATGATGTTACGCCCGGTGGCGGTGCCGCCGGTGAAGGAGACGGCGCGCACGTCATGATGACGCACCAGCGCGTCGCCCGCCGTGGCGCCATAGCCCTGCACTACGTTCAGCACGCCCGCCGGAATGCCCGCCTCCAGCGCCAGCTCGCCCAGACGGTCGGCGGTAAGCGGGGAGAGCTCGGACATCTTTAGCACCGCGGTGTTACCCAGCGCCAGGCACGGCGCGACCTTCCAGGTGGCGGTCATAAACGGCACGTTCCACGGCGACACCAGCGCACAAACGCCTACCGGTTGCACGAGGGTGTAGTTGAGCATCTTGTCATCGACCGGGTAGGTTTTGCCGTTCATCTGCTGGCACACCTCGGCGAAGAACTCAAAGTTGTGCGAGGCGCGTGGAATGAGCACGTTTTTGGTCTGGTGGATCGGCAGGCCGGTGTCGGCGGTCTCCATCGCGGCAATGTCCGGCACGTTCTGGTCAATCAGATCCCCCAGGCGACGCATCAGGCGCGCACGCTCCTTCATCGGCAGGTTGGCCCATTTCGGGAACGCCTCTTTGGCGGCGGCAACGGCCTGATGGATTTCGGCTTCGCCGCCAGAGGCCACTTCTGCCAGCACCTCGCCGGAGGCCGGGTTAGTGGTTTGGAAGTACTCACTTCCGGCGACGTTTTTCCCGTTGATCCAGTGGTTAATCTTTTTCATTTTGCAGTCTCCTCACTGACAATTCGGTTTACCAGACGGCCTACGCCTTCCACTTCCACTACCACCTCATCGCCCGGTACCACGTCGGACAGCCCCTTCGGCGTGCCGGTGGCAATCATGTCGCCCGGTTGCAGGGTCATGAAATCGCTCAGATACGCAATCAGGAATGGGATGCTGAAAATGAGATCGGCGGTGGTGCCTTCCTGACGCAGTTCACCGTTGACGTAGGTGCGAAGACGAAGGTTGTGCGGGTCAGGGATGGCTTCTTTTGGCACTACGTTCGGGCTGATGGGGGTCAGCCCGTCGCGGCTTTTCACCCGCAGGTTCGGGCGATAGTAGTTTTCGAGATAATCGCGGATGGCGTAGTCGTTGCACACCGTGTAGCCCGCAACATAGTCCATCGCCTCGGCTTCGCTGACCTTACGCGTGGTTTTACCGATGACCACCACCAGCTCGGCTTCGTAATGCATGTATTCAATGTTGTTTGGGCGCACCGAGGTCTGGTTGTCGCCGTTAAAGGTGTTCGGCGCTTTGATAAACACCAGCGGCTCGGTGGGCGGTTTGAAGTCCAGCTCGCTGGCGTGATCGGCGTAGTTCAGGCCGAGGGCGAACAGCGTGGCGTGCGGCGGCGTGCGCGAAGCGATGGCAACGTCGCGTTCCTCCACCACCGGGTTTTCCAGCGGCGGAAATCCCTCTGCCAGAATGCGTACCCGATCGCCCGGGCGAATTTCGACGCGGCTTTGCGGGGTACCGAGCAATATCGCATCGCCGGGGTTCAGGGTGGCAAATTCGCTCAAGGCGCTCAGCAGTTTGGCGGCGTTGCGGTGCAGATCGGCCGTGTTCCAGTGGTCCGCTTCGCGACCGTTGATCTCGGTGATGATGGTCAGGTTGTCCACGTTATCAACGGCGACAGGTTCGCCGAGCGGGCAAAATCCATCCCGGCATTTGGCTTTAATAGCCGGGCGGTAGAAGCTCTCTTCCGGCAGGCTGATTTCGTTGGCCAGCGCGTAGCCGGCGATGTACGCCGCCGCCTCTTCAACGCGGATTTTGCTAGCGGTTTTGCCCACCACCAGCGCCACCGTTGCGCCGCTTAACACGGTTTCTCCCTGCGGGAAGGGAATCGGCTCGCCTGCGCGAATAACGGTGTTATGTGGCTTGATAAACCACACCGCCGTTTTTGGCGGCGCGTTATAGGGGGCTTTTTCAAACGCCTCAGCCCAGGCCGCACGCTGGCTTTGGTGGTTTAGCGCTACGGCAAAAACAGTACCTTTCATTCCCATACTCCTCAAACCGACTGTCCAGTTTTGATTTCATTAATATGTTAATGATCTGGTTTTATGCTTTTGCTGTTCGTTTCGCAATCAGAAGTGAATAATTTGTGATATGAATAACAATAAATTTACACCAATGGGTTAATTATCATTAAAATCAATGCATTAAAAAAATGACGTTGTTTCTGTTAGACTTTTTGGGTTACAACGTGTTGTCTATAAAAGCATCTGTTTTAAATTGTTTACTTGTTAATGATGTAAGGGGAAGGTGATGCATGACTCATTAACCATCGCGCTGTTGCAGGCGCGTGAAGCGGCGATGGGCTACTTCCGCCCGATAGTGAAACGGCATAATCTGACCGAACAGCAGTGGCGTATCGTCCGCGTGCTGGCCGAGCATCCCTCCATGGATTTTCACGATCTGGCGTTCCGCACCTGCATTTTGCGCCCAAGCCTGACCGGCATTCTGACGCGGATGGAGCGCGACGGTCTGGTGCTGCGCTTAAAGCCGGTGAATGACCAGCGCAAGCTGTACGTATCGCTGACGAAAGAAGGCAACGCGCTGTACCAGCGTGCTCAGGCTCAGGTGGAAGAGGCGTACCAGCAGATTGAGGCGGAATATACCCCGGAGAAGATGAAGCAGCTCACGGCGCTGCTGGAAGAGTTTATTGAACTCGGAAACCGACATATTGCCGCGCGGGACGAAGAGTAAAAACCCTAAAATCCAGGATGATTTTCGTAAAGTTTTCCCTTTCCAGGCCGAAAATTCTGTATCTGTCTGAGGAAAGAGAAAACATGTTAAATCGTATCAAGATTGTCACCAGCTTACTGCTGGTTTTAGCGATATTTGGCCTTTTACAACTCACATCCGGTGGTCTTTTCTTCAATGCCCTGAAGCATGACAAAGAGAATTTCACCATTCTGCAAACCATTCGCCAGCAACAATCCACCCTGAACGGTAGCTGGGTGGCGCTGCTGCAAACCCGTAACACCCTGAACCGTGCGGGTATCCGCTATATGATGGATCAGAACAATATCGGCAGCGGCTCAACCGTCGCCGAGCTGATGCAGATTGCCTCTGCGTCTCTGAAACAGGCGGAAAAAAACTGGGCGGATTACGAAGCACTTCCGCGTGACCCGCGTCAGAGCGACGCTGCGGCACTGGAAATCAAACGTAATTACGATATCTACCACGGCGCGCTGGCCGAGCTGATCCAGCTGCTGGGGGCGGGCAAGATCAACGAGTTCTTCGACCAGCCGACCCAGAGCTATCAGGATGGCTTTGAGAAGCAGTACGTCAGCTATCTGCAACAAAACGACGCGCTCTATCAGACCGCGGTTGAAGACAGCAACAGCTCTTACCGCCAGGCTATCTGGGTGCTGATTAGCGTGCTGGCTGCGGTGCTGGTGGTGATTGTTGCCGTCTGGCTGGGTATTCGTCAGGCACTGATTTCGCCGCTGAACCGTCTGATTGACAGCATTCGTCATATCGCCAGCGGCGACCTGGTGAAGCGCATCGACGTGGAAGGCTCCAACGAGATGGGTGAACTGGCTGACTCCCTGCGCCATATGCAGGGCGAGCTGGTGCGTACCGTGGGTGACGTGCGTAACGGCGCAAACGCCATTTACAGCGGTGCGAGCGAAATCTCGATGGGCAATAACGATCTCTCATCCCGTACCGAGCAGCAGGCTGCCTCTCTGGAAGAGACCGCCGCCAGTATGGAACAGCTGACCGCCACCGTGAAGCAGAACGCCGAGAATGCCCGTCAGGCGAGCAACCTGGCCCTGAGCGCATCCGAAACCGCGCAGAAAGGCGGGAAAGTGGTGGATAACGTGGTGCAGACCATGCGCGACATCGCCGGCAGTTCGCAGAAAATCGCCGATATTATCAGCGTGATCGACGGGATTGCTTTCCAGACCAATATTCTGGCGCTGAACGCGGCGGTAGAAGCGGCACGTGCGGGCGAGCAGGGCCGCGGCTTTGCGGTGGTTGCAGGTGAAGTACGAAACCTGGCGCAGCGCAGCGCCCAGGCGGCTCGCGAGATCAAGAGCCTGATTGAAGACTCCGTGGGGCGCGTGGAATTGGGTTCAACGCTGGTAGAAAGCGCCGGTGAAACCATGGGTGAGATCGTGAATGCGGTAACGCGCGTGACGGACATCATGGGCGAAATCGCGTCTGCGTCTGATGAGCAGAGCCGCGGTATCGACCAGGTGGGGCTGGCGGTGGCGGAGATGGATCGCGTGACCCAGCAGAACGCCTCGCTGGTGGAAGAGTCTGCGGCGGCCGCGGCGGCACTGGAAGAGCAGGCGAGCCGTCTGACGCAGGCCGTTGCGGTGTTCCGTATTCAGCAGGAACAGATGAAGGCGCGCGAGTTCGCCTCCGCGAAAAGCGTTGTCGCACCGGTAGTGGCGCGTAAACCGGCGACCGCAGATGCGGGCGATAACTGGGAAACGTTCTGACGTTGTGCGTTTCGCCGGGTGGCGGCTACGCCTTACCCGGCCTACGGGATGTGCGTTTCGCCGGGTGGCGGCTACGCCTTACCCGGCCTACGGGATGTGCGTTTTGCCGGGTGGCGGCTACGCCTTACCCGGCCTACGGGATGTGCGTTTTGCCGGGTGGCGGCTGCGCCTTACCCGGCCTACGGGATGTGCGTTTCGCCGGGTGGCGGCTACGCCTTACCCGGCCTACGGGATGTGCGTTTTGCCGGGTGGAGGCTGCGCCTTACCCAGCCTACGTATTGTGCAATTTGCCGGGTGGCTTCGCTTTACCCGGCCTGCGGAATTGGGTTTTGTAGGCCCGGTAAGCGCAGCGCCACCGGGCGATTTTACAGAGACAGGCGCATGGCGCAGCGGGAACCATACGCTAAACCGTGCGCCGTCTCTTCTTCACGTTTCTGGCGCATTTCCGGCGTCAGCGTCGTCATCATTTCAAACCCTAATCGCCTGTAGTAGGGCGCGTTCCACGGGACATCACGAAACGTCGTTAACGTCAGCGAGGTTAGCCCCAGCGTGCGGGCATGCTCTGCGACACGGTTAATCAACCGGCGTCCGAGACCTCGTCCCTGCCAGTCCAGATGAACGGAAAGTTCCACAATAAACAGCGAAGATGGCTCGGCTTCGGCGAGAATAAAGCCCACGGGCCTGTCATCAGCCAGCGCCAGCCAGCTTAATCCGCGTCCGGCGTAACCGAGGTGATCTTCAACGGAAATAACCTCGCTGTCTGCCAGCCAGGCCAGCTCAGGAACGTCGCGAAATCGCTGCCCCGCCGCGCGTTCAATGGCGGGCAGGGCAGCGACGTCGTCGATGCGCGTCGGGCGAAGGGTGAACGCCGTCATCAGCCAGCGCTGCTCACAATTTTAATCTCCACCATGCCGATCCCCAGCTTGCGCGGAGCGTGACCGAGAATATTCCCTTCGTTAGTGGACTGCGGCTCGGGCGGCACAATGACCAGCGTATTGCTGCGCGTGGGGTTAACGAAATGCAGCGTGCTGGTGGTGACATCATTGCTCAGCGTCAGCATCTGTTCTTTATCGCCGACGCGCACCGGCACAGGACGGTTTGCGTTGGGACCAAATGCCCTGGCGGTGATCACCAGATCGAATTTCTCCGGCAGCGGATGGGTATACTCAATTTTCACCTCATCACCTAACTGCGCGTTAGACCAGCGCCCCCACGATTCGGGACGTGAAATACCGCTGAACTGCTTCACCTCTTCAGGCGCGCCGGCAACGTTAAAAATAAAGCTGTCAGCTTTATAACGAATGTCGTTGTCGACGATTTTCAGCAGGTCTACGTTGCGCTGATAGCGTGCGGTATCAATAACCGTATCTTTAAACGCGGTTTTCCCCTGCCACTGCGGTTTATCAACGTGTTGCACGGTCTGCTCGCCACCGAGTTGCCCCTGTGAGACGCACCAGTCGGTGGACAGTGACAGCTCTTGTGACCAGAGCTGGCCCATTTTGTAGCATTTATCGACCCAGACGAAATTATCTCGCGGGGCGAATTCCGCCAGCTGGAAGCGCAGTGGCGCGGAGTATTCGCTTTCCGGCAGCGGCTCGACGCGGTTATCCGACACGCGCAGCAGCAGAGGCAGGCGGAAATGGCTGCCGGAGAACGCGATCATTTTTTTATCCTGATCGATGGTGAAGTCGTTTATCTCTTTCGGGAAGTTCCACAGGCGAATGATATCCGGCTTCCAGGCGAGGATTTTTTCCTTCATATTGAGGAAGATTTCCGACAGGGACTGGCCCGACAACGTACTGCGGCCCAGGCCAATGAAGTTATCGCCACCCAGAATATCCAGCACGGTAGCGCCGTTATCCATCGAGTTACGTTTAGCGGCAATGATCTCCTGCTGCGGTTTATCGCCGCGCAGCACAAAGAACAGGTTGCTGCGATCCAACTTATTCAGCTCATCCCAGGCGCTGTTTTTCATCGCCAGATGGTCAGATGAAACGACGATGACCGTATTTTTGAAATACGGCGACGCTTTGATTTTCTCGATTAACGCCGCGATATGTTCCTGGCTACAGGTCACAGCGCTGAACGACTTGTTGTTTTTACCGTCAATGTCGTAGCCCTGACGTTTACAGGTGCGTGAGACGAAACCATCCGGATGATGCGTGTCGACGGTCAACGCAAACAGCGAGAAGCGTTTACCGGCGCGGGAAAGCTCCTCGAATTTCTTCCAGGTTTCATCCAGAACGGTATCGTCGTAAAAGCCCCAGTCGTTGCGGTAGGCCGGATCGGCGACCGTGGTTTTCAGCTCTTCGGAACCATATAAGTGATCGAAACCGTGGGATCTCAGGAACACATCTTTCCCGGCAAAGCGCAGGTTAGCGCCCTGCATAAAGTAGTTTTCATAGCCCGAGTTTTTCAGGATATCGCCGAGGCAAATGTTCTGCGGGAAGAAGCTCGACATCGAGGCGGAGGCGTTGCCTTCAAACGGGGCGAACAGGGGAATGCCGCACTGGGAAGCCACCATCCCGGCGATGGTGTAATCCGTGCCAGGGAGCTGCATGGTGTGGCTGAAGTCGAGGCCCTGGTTTTTCAGCGCGCCAAGCTCTGGCGTCAGGTTCGGGAAAGCATCGTTATCAAACCAGGTGCGTTCCAGACTTTCGCCGTAGATATAGACCAGGTTGAGTCTGGGATTGTCGATCTTCTTCGAGGGTTCTTTGTAATAGGCCGCAAAGTCCGGGTCGCCATCGCGCGACTGGGATTTTACCAGCTCGGTAATTTGATGGAATGCGGGGCTGGCATCCACGGAGGCCAGCGCCAGGCACAGCGCCAGCAGGCTGTAGCCATGATGATGCGGACGGTGACGGCGACGGCGCAGAACCCAGGCCAGCGCGGCGAAGATGCCCACCAGGGCGACCACCAGCCCCAGACCCGGAAGGATGTACTTACCCACACCTGCGCCGGTCAGACTGTTGGTCAATGTGTAGAGCACCGCGTCGTTAATACCGTCGCCGGTAAAGTAATCGCTGGCATATAACGTAATGTTTAAAACAATAAAAATACCGAGCACCACCAGGGTGGCCACAAACCACCAGGTGTGACGACCGGCTTTCCAGGCATAAACGCCGATGGAAGCCAGGAAAAGGACAAGGGACATTAACTCTGACAACAGCAGATCCTCATCATGCCGGACGCTTAGCCGGCTAATTGCTTATTTTTTGGGTAATACAATGTAATTGCGATGTCGCTTAGCTGCAATTTTAGTGTCACGAAAGTGTGCTGTTGTTAGGATTTGGTTTATAAAATCGGATTTTTGAATACAGTCGCATCGTGGCATACGGAGGCTGAGGTGGTGTCAGGGGGTAAAAAAACGCACTTCACGCCGCGGTATAAGACTAATGTAATAAACGCGGCGTGTTTTGGCAGAAAAAGGGGGACGATCAGGAGAGGAAATTAACGCCTTGTTTCAGCACCAGATCGCAGGCTTTCGTTTTCACCTGTTTCGCCAGAGATGAATTTCCAAGGGTGCTGAGGTTCAGCTGCTGACCATTTTGCGCGTTCAGCAGGCCCTGAATACCGTCCATATAGTTGGTGTCCGCTTTCTGCTCCTGGGTGTCCAGACCCAGTTTACCCAACACCTGGTTTTTGATGTTTTCGGTATCGGTGACGGAAGCCAGTTTCTGCTTCGCGCAGTATTCCAGAATACCCGCGGCGTTGTTCATCGTTCCGGCACTCAGGCTTTGGGAGCTGTTGCCCAGCAGGCCGGTGAGGGACGAGGCTGACAGCCCGCCCTGGGACGTGCCGCTCTCTTTGGTTAACTCACTTGCTGCGCTGGAGAGCGACTCCTGCCATGATGCGGCCTGCGCTGCGCCAGTCACCAGCAGGGCGCCAGTAAGGATGCTGATAAGAAATTGTTTTTTCATAATGATTTACTCAACAAGGTCCGTTTTGGGCCAGAAGTGGGTTCAGTATATACCTCTGCTCTTCCGGCGCTCCCTGGAAATATCTTAATACTCTTTGCCGGTGACGCGGCTGCGGTAGCTGTCCCAGTCGAAGATGACGTACAGGCTGTTACCCAGCTTCATGCGATCCATCACCCGCTCGCCAAGAAGTCGGGTCATCTCGTCGATATTGTGGTTCGTCAACATACCGGTTGGGCGTTTTGACGACGAACGGCGATCGACAATCTGGTTGATGATCACTTTTTCGTAGCGGGACTCCGTCTGGACACCGATCTCGTCGATGACCAGCAAATCCACGTTACTTAAATCATTCAGCAACTGTTCTTCGCTGGTTTCGCGATTACTGAAGGTGTCTTTCATGGCGGACATAATATCGGCCACGGTGATAATCAGCACTGACTTCCCGCGCAGCAGCAGCTCGTTGCAGATAGCGGCGGCGAGGTGATTTTTCCCGGTGCCGGGTTTTCCGCTAAAGATGAAGCTGGCGATGTTGCCGTCAAATTCATCCACGTACTGGCGTGCCTGGTTAAGGGCGTTCATCTGCCCCTGAGACTCGACCTTATAATTCTCGAAGGAGCAGTTCTGGTGCAGAGGGCGAATGCCCGAGCGGTTAAAGGTGCGCTGCATTTTCATCGCGCGGTTTTCGCGGGCGAGGGCAGCCGCGCGAATTTTACCCTGCTCTTTTTGCCATGCCAGCAGCTCTTCACCGGTGGTGAAGGCGGGCTTCACGTTGGCAGGCATCATCTTCTGCAAACGTTTCATCAGGTCGCCGACGTTTTTCATTTCGCACCTCGGAATCCATCAGGGATTTTTTTGTCCGGTTCTGAAAAAGCATTGATATCACGTTTTGGCTGGCCGTTGTTGCTGGCGCGGTTGATTTGCAGACTGCGCGCGAATTTTTGCTGCCACTGAACATGGTGGAAGACTTTTCCTTCAGCTTGCCAGTATGCGGTAAAGGCTGCCAGCTCTTCCGGTGTTGCGGGCTGCGAGAGGGCTATTCCCCATAAGGCCGCCTGCCGCTGAAAATCGGCGTCCGGCTGCCAACCGGCGTACATGGGAAATTTCCCCATTGGAACGGCCACCGGGGCGCTGGCGGGTTCGTCAAAAAACTGATTATCCAGCATGACATCGCTCGCCGGGCGCGACAGCTTCGCTTCAATTTCCAGAAGCTGCGCCAGACGTTCCGGCGTGACCGCATAAAACGCCGGGGCGTTGTCGGCAAATACCGCGAGCGTGCCGCCTTCGGCGTGCGTCAACACACCGCGAGGATCGCGCATAAAGGCATCAATGCCAGCAATGCTGGTGGTCAGAATTCTGGAGGACATAACACTTTCTCAACTGATTACTACGGGCGTGATTGAGGGTTATGGTAGCACAGAGAGAGGGGAGGAAAGGAGAGGAGAGGATTTCCCCGGTGGCGTTACGCTTACCGGGGCTAAAATCACAGGGGCTGGTTACGCGATGATGTTCAGCGTCACGTCGATATTGCCGCGCGTCGCGTTAGAGTACGGACAGACGATGTGCGCCGCATCCACCAGTTTTTTGGCTTCCGCTGCGTCCATCCCTTCAACGTGGATGTTCAGCTTCGCTTCGATACCAAAACCGGTTGGCAGCGGGCCGATCCCTACTTCGCCTTCAATAAAGGCGTCTTTTGGCAGAGCGAATTTATCGCGTGCCGCAACGAACTTCATTGCGCCCAGGAAGCAGGCGGAGTAGCCCGCAGCGAACAGCTGTTCAGGGTTGGTTACTTCACCCCCCATGCCGCCCATCTCTTTTGGCACACCCAGTTTGACATCCAGAACGCCATCGGAAGACGTGGCGCGGCCATCACGGCCTCCGGTTGCTTTGGCTTTGGCAGTGTAGACAACTTTTTCTAAAGACATGGCAGGTTCCTCATCTTACGTTTATATTCGCTATTAAATAGCGCGCGATGTTTTAAGTTAAAATTAGACGCGTAAAGTACAGCCTTACGCGCGATGCAGCTGTTGGCGCAAACTTTCGAGCTGTTGCTTGAGCGCCAGCATGGTGTCGGTATCACACTGCGCTGCACAGCCCACGGCGTGGGGTATCGTCACGGCCTGTTGTTGCAGCGCCCGACCCGCGTCGCTCAGGGTGACGGCGACCTGACGCTCATCCTGACGGGAACGCTGGCGGAGGATCAATCCTGCGCTTTCCAGGCGTTTCAGCAGGGGAGTCAGCGTGGCGGAATCCAGGAACAGCCGCTCGCCAATGTCTGACACCGTAATATCATCCTGTTCCCAGAGCACCAGCATCACCAGGTATTGCGGGTAGGTCAGGTTAAGCGGCGCCAGCAGTTGCCGGTACAGCTTGTTAAGCGCCAGATTTGCCGAATAGAGGGCAAAACAGAGCTGGTTATCCAGCAGAAGCGCGTTGGTGGTGTCGTTCGTTTTTGCGTCCATGAAATGAATATAGATAGTGCACGATACAATTGCAAGCGATTTTATTATACGCGTGGACGTTTGCGGTAAAGCCATAAGCCGGGGATCGACAGGCCGATGGAGAGCGCACCCACGATCGACGAGGCTTTAAGGAAGTTGCTCAGGAGCAGGATCATCTGGGGTTCGCTGTAGCCAAAATGGCTGATTTTGACGGCGGAGATCATCGCCGTATAGGCTGAAATGCCCGGGAACATAGGAATTACTGCCGCCACGGTGAATACCTTCGGGTGCGCCAGATACCAGCGGGACCACTGAATACCGATGCTGCCAACCAGCATGGAGGCGATAAACGTCGACCATTCAATATTAAAGCCCGCTGTCATCATGATCATACGAGAGCCGTGGCCAATGGCACCCAGCAGCGCACACCAGGGTAATGCACGCTGTGGGACGTTAAACACCATCGCAAAACCAACGGCGGGAAGGGCAGACAAGAGCATGTCCTGTGCCAGTGCGAGCATAAAATCCATCACGCCCATCCGCGTAACCCCCAGAGTGTCATGGCCATTACCACCCCGATACAGGTCGCCAGCGTCAGCAGGCTGGCTATCGCCCAGCGTGCCAGACCGGTGTTGATATGGCCTTTGAACATATCAGCGACGGCATTAATTAAGGGAAAACCTGGCACCAGCAGCAATACGCTGGCGGCCATCGCAACAGTAGGCGTGCTGGCGAAGTAGGGCTGGCGCAAAAGCAGGCCGGATACGGTTGTCGCCACAAATGCCGTGATGCAGAAGTTAATTTGCGGATGTAGCTGTCTGTGCGTCAACAGCTGGCGGACATACATTGCGATGCTGCTGGCAAAGAAGGTCACGATAGCGCCGTCCCAGCCGCCCGCGTTGAGCTTGCAGAAGCAGGCGCAGGACAGTCCCACCATCAGCACAACCAGCCAGCGCGGATACCGGAGGGGTTTGATTTGATTGAAACGTTTTTCTATCTCCCGGAGATCGAGCAGCTTGTGTTCAGCAAGGATCACGATGTGCTGCACTTCCGTCACGACGTGCATGTTAATGCCGCGGTCATGATTTTTACGGGTGGAGGTCAGGCACTGTCCGTCTTTAATGGTGGTCAGCACAATGGCATTTGACGAGATGGAACTCTCAACGCTGTCCATCCCCAGCGCCAGCCCAAGGCGTGTGGAGAGTTCTTCGACGAGGGCGCTTTCTGCGCCGTGCTGTAAGAGAAAAAGCCCGCACTGAATACATAGCCGCGTGGTGGCACGTTGCGTAGACCGATCTGCCTGCATGAAACGCCCTGAAGAGAAGAGAGATTGCTTACTTTTAACACAAAGTGCAGGGCCCTTTGCGCTGGGCCAGATCAACATTTGTGCGATCAGTGGCGCGATGGGGGCGGAGGAAAGACAGCATTGTTATTTATTTAATGAATGTGAAATTAGGATTTATAAAAACAATATATTAAGTATTTCTAATTTCATATTTTCGATCTTTTCACGCAATTTGAATTAAATTTAAATGGTCTTTATGCGATATTAGGCCTGTATTGGGCGTTTCTTAACCCATGTGATATTTGTTCTATTTTGCGAGTATTAACCCGTTTGTACTTCGGAATGCAAACGTGTTTAACCTTGCAGGGTTAGTTCGTTCTTAAATAAAGAATTCATGACAGGGAGGGTCTATGTTGCCATTGAATGGTAAACACGGAGTGGTGATCAGCAGAGTACCGGTTATGCAAAATGGGTTAGGTGGCGTCATGTCGCGTCATTTTCCCGATTTTGAGATAACGTACTGCCGTTCGATGCAGGAGTTGACGTTATTACAATTGCGTCGCGCTGGGGTCGTTATTGCCGATATTTCGGGTGAGTATCGTAATCCACGCGGCACGCTTGAGCAATATTATGGGTTAATGAATCAGTACCGGGATATTCACTGGATATTCCTCGTTTCGCGCCCCCTTTATCCACTTGCAGTAGAGCTTCTTATGCGTCCGGAAAGCACGCTGCTTTCGGATATGGAACCCATTGAAGGCGTAATTAACGCTATTCGCGCGGGGAGTGAACGTGCCGAGCGAATAAGCCAGACGTTATTGATACCGGAAAATCCTGATATTGAAGAGGAGAGTGAGCAAATGATTGCGCTTACCCACTCTGAACGCAAGGTGTTGCGTTTGTTAGGTAAAGGTTGGGGAATCAACCAAATAGCCACGCTACTTAATAAAAGTAATAAAACGATCAGTGCACAGAAAAACAGTGCAATGCGTCGCTTATCACTTCGCAGTAATGCCGATATGTACGCGTGGATAAGCAGTACCCAAGGAATGCGAGAACTCAGTTTAATGTCGGCTTATGGAGAGTTTGAGGAATGGAAAAGACCACTGCAACAAAACATATCGCCGTCATCGAAAGCTGCTCAATGAGCGCTATGGGTCTGAAGCATCTTTTTGCGATGCCCGCCCTGAGCCATTACCAGGTGCACCTGTTTGCCAGATTTGACAGCTTCAAAGCGGCGCTCTCGGAAATCTCATTCTTTGCCGTAATTTATTCATTGTCCGATGAGCGTGAGGAGCGGCGAAACTGTCTAGCCTGTTTGCGGGATCTCACCTTTACCCACAGCGACGTCAAGCGTATCGTGCTGGCCTCTGATGAAATGGAGGCGAGACTGGTCAGCCATCTTTCGCCTTCTCGCTTACATGGAATTATCAGTAAATCGGTTCCGCTGAAGCAGTTAATGGAGGGGCTGGAGACGCTACTCAGCGAAACGCATCACGTGAACGACTACGTGTACAATCACTGGTGTGTGAGCCAGCATCGTATGCTAAGCCCAACTGAAAGGGCGATTCTGCGATATATGTCATCGGGTTTTTCGATCCCTGAAATTGCGGCACAGCTTGAACGCAATATCAAAACCATCCGGGCGCATAAGTTTAACGCAATGGTAAAACTGGGCGTCAATTCTGATGTGGGATTACTGGATGCGGCAGATATCCTGGCGCATCTCCCGGTCAGGGAAATACGCCGTTCCGCTCTCACCGTTCCTTCTTTCTCGTAGTGTTAAGTGATGCGCCAGAATTTTTCTGGCGCAACGTTCAAATACAGACATCAACCCATTTTGCTGCGGTCAGTTCCGCCATTCTGTCGGGCGATATACGCACCGCACTGTGGATGGCGCCCGCTGCGGGTAACACTTCAGCGTACTGTTTTAAAGTGATGTCACAGTAAACAGAGAGCGGATTTTCCAGTCCAAAAGGGCAGACGCCGCCAACAGGATGACCCGTCAGGGTTACTACCTCATCGCAGCTGAGCATGCGGGCTTTTGCGCCGAATGTCTCTTTGAGCTTTTTGTTATCCAGACGCGCATCGCCTTTTGCAACCACCAGAATCACATCATTTTTAATTTTCAGTGACAGCGTTTTGGCAATTTGGCCGGGTTCAACATTGTGCGCGGCAGCAGCAAGGGCAACAGTCGCTGTGCTTTGGTTAAGCTCGATGATTTCTATATCCGGAGCGTGTTCGGCGAAAAACTGCTGTACAGACTGCAAACTCATTGATTCCTCCTGACAAATATCTTCCGTAATCTGTCATAAGAATTTAGTCGCTGTAAATATCCCTTAAGTAACAAATATCCGTCAGGGGCGATTTCTGGATCGCCTTCACATTCACAGAAACCGGTTACAGTAACCGGTTGCAGAGCGTGATGCAGAGATTAATACTGAGTGTGTAACTTCCCCTGTATCTAATAATAAGAGCTAATTATGAAACCATTCCGTTTGAGCAGTACCGCAGGTACACGATCCGGCAAGGTTGTGACGCTGATGTATGGAACAACGTGTGACGTGAGAACGTCCGAAACGAACGTCTGACAGGAGATCTGCTATGTCTGCCAACCATGCTGCATTTAATCTGATTTTCCGCTTCGTTGAAAATTATGTCAGCCCTATTGCCGGGCGCATCTCTTCCCAGCGTCACGTTATGGCGATTCGTGACGGGTTCATCTCGGCAATGCCGTTTATGATTGTCGGGTCGTTTTTATTAGTGTTCGCTTACCCACCTTTTTCGCCAGATACCACCTGGGGCTTTGCTCGCGCCTGGCTGGATATGGCGAAGCAGTTTGAAGGTCAAATTCTGACGCCGTTTGATATGACGATGGGGGTGATGTCCCTCTATATCTGTGCGGCTATCGCCTACAACCTGGGCAAACATTACGTTAAAACCCATCAGCTGGATCCGTTCATGTGTGCGATGCTGTCGCTGATGGCGTTCCTGCTGGTCGCCGCCCCTAAAACCAAAGGCGCCTTACCGGTTGATAGCCTTGGAGGGACCGGGATTTTCACCGCGATCCTGGTGGCGATTTACTGCGTTGAGATGATGCGTTTCCTGAAAGCACACAATATCGGAATCCGCCTGCCAGACCAGGTTCCGCCGATGATCAAAAACTCGTTTGACCTGCTGATCCCGGTGCTGGTGGTGGTGCTGACGCTTTATCCGCTGAGTCTGTTGATCCAGTCGCAGTTCGGTATGCTGATCCCACAGGCCATCATGTCGATATTCAAACCGCTGGTCTCTGCGGCGGACTCGCTACCAGCGATCCTGCTGGCGGTGCTGATTGGCCACCTGCTGTGGTTTGCCGGGATCCACGGTGCAGCGATTGTCTCGGGTATGCTGCAAATGTTCTGGCTGACGAACCTGGGGGCGAACCAGACCGCGCTGGCGGCGAGCCTGCCTTTACCACACATCTTTATGGAAGCCTTCTGGACGTTCTTTATTGTGATCGGTGGGTCAGGAGCGACGATGGGGTGGTGTTCTGTTACCTGCGTAGCCGCTCCGCGCACCTGCGCTCCATTGGACGTCTGAGCGTGGTGCCAAGCATTTTCAATATCAATGAACCGGTGATTTTTGGTACGCCGATTGTGATGAACCCGGTGTTCTTTATTCCTTTCCTGCTGGCGCCGATGGTCAATGCCGTACTGGCATGGGCAGCGATGAAGTTTGATCTGATTGGCCGCGTGATTTCCGTTGTGCCGTGGACGGCACCGGCTCCGGTTGGTGCCGCCTGGGCGCTGGGCTGGGATTTCCGTGCAGCCATTCTGGTGCTGGTTTTGGCCTGCGTTTCCGCCATTATCTATTTCCCGTTCTTCAAGGTGTACGAGAAACAGTTGCTTCAGCAGGAAGCGGAAGAAGCACAGCGTAATGGGGAAGAGGAAAATCAGCAGGTAGCCTAGATAAAAGCAAAACGGCAACGCAGGTTGCCGTTTTTAGTGTTTGCTCCCTCTCTCTGCGAGTTTCAGGCAGGGCCAGACTACTTAAGCGTGCAATCGCCGCACTGCTGGACATCCGGCAGACGGTAGCGCTGACAGCAGGTACGACGCACCAGAAGTCCCTCACGCGGAACCACGGTGCGGTAAAGAGGGTTATCCCGCCCATCCGACAGCTGTCTGGCAAAGAAACAGCTCTGACGCAGCGCATCCACTTTCTCGTCGCCGAGCAGCGGCTTCATCTCCGTTAAATACCAGTGGATAAGATACCCGGTATTACTCCAGATCAGTTTGCCGTTGATCTCCCCCGTCGCTTCCAGCGCATCAATGACCGGAACCAGCGCTCTTGTAATCAGTCGTTCCATACGCGCCTGCGCTGACAGGTGACTCGCGCTCGGATCTTCGTGTACATCAATCCAGAAACAGGCGGCGCGTCCGGTCTCATGGAATTCGACGTGGAAATGTTCCGACGAGAGATCGAGCATCGTTTCCTGGGTCAACAGGGCCAGCATGACAGGCGGCACCATCAGCCCGATATACCATTGTGCCCAGAGGGAAAGCAGCGGTTTATTTTCCCGCGCCAGCGTCGGTTGGTTACGATAAATATGGTCGGAATAGGTTGCCAGCAGTGACCGCAGCTCGGCAGGTCGTTGCCACTGAGTCAGCGTCAGAGCATGATGCGGCGGTGCTTCATCCAGTTTGATGAAATCCAGCAGATGGGCGCGTGTTACGGCGATTTTTTCCCGAATGGCATCCGCAAGCGTCGTTTCTCCGGCGGAGAGTGGAGCTCGCCAGAGCAGTGGCTCAACGATGTGTGCGGTACGAGTCGCCATAGTGTGGATTACAAATCTAAATGATAATGATTGCCAATCCTAACTATAGATAAAACCGAGCGCAAGCGTTTTATCCTGGCGCTGTGAAGGCGGTTTCAGGCGATATGAAGCTCGTCGCTCAGCAGAATGCTGTTGCGTCCCATATGCTTGGCTTCATAGAGGGCTTTATCGGCTTTCGCCAGTGCGCCATCAACGTCTTCACCTTCGAACATGGCTATGCCAATGCTGATGGTCACGTTAGTGGCGACGCTTTCGTTAAACATGTGGGGGATTTTGAGATCGTAAACCTTCTGACGTATGCGTTCAGCTGTCTGGCGCGCTTGCTCCAGTGGGATGTTACTTAACAGCACCATAAATTCTTCCCCGCCAAACCGGGCGACAACATCGCGTGAGCGCACGGCGTCGCGGATCGCAGCCGAGACCCTGATCAAGGCCTGATCGCCCATCATATGGCCGTAATGATCGTTGTAGGCTTTGAAATGGTCGATATCCATCAGCAGCACAAAGTGCTCGCCAGCGTCAGGCCTGGGGAGGTTCTCAAGCCGGCTTTGCAGCCCGCGACGGTTATATAGGCCGGTGAGCGGGTCCATCATGCTGAGATCGGTCAGGGTTTCACGCTCTTCGAGCAGTTCGGAAAGCAGCTCCTGGGCGAAACGGTCATTACGCCGCTGAAGAACATGATGGATACCAATGGCGACCACCGGCAGCGCGAAAAAATAGGCCATTCTCAGCCAGTTTTCGGACGGGCTAAGCCACAGGCAGGATATAAAAGCGGGAAATGAATGTAACGTAAAGGCTTTAATATTACTGGCGAAAGCCAGAGACCCTATAAAAAGCACTGTTAATAGCGCCATCATTAAATAGGTTGCGTGATCGTGCGTTATTAACAGAAATTTTGAGACGATCTGCCATGCCCATAAAAACCCAAAAATAGCTGAAACAGCAGGGATATTTATTTTTCGCGTGCTATTTTTCCAGTGCCAGATAAGTAAGCCAGTGCTGGCAGTCAATACGGCAAACAGGGGGACTGATAACACACGAACGGAATAGAGAGGGTTTGTTACCGAGAACAATGCTGATGCAGCGTTCAGAAATAAAAATAAACGTAAAGAAAGCTGATATTTGTTGTTGACTAAGGACAGCCAGGATTGTGATGTCATATGCGTGCGTTTTTATTAAAACTCAATTAAAACAATGAGCAAGGTGTTGTTATGTATTATTGGTCGCTACAAAATTGAATTTTTATTATCAGAAAAACGTTATCGGAAGTTAACAGGTGGGCAATTTATCACCTTACACATTCTCTGTCATTATGGGAAAGCAATTGCTGGCGCAATTTCTTACGTCGCATGCTGACAAGTGATAATTACTATCATATGATACTGGTTATCATTATCAGTGCGAGAGGTGAAACCATGTTGAGCAAAGCGCTGGGAAGTGGGTGGGGAATATTGCTGCCTGGTTCCATTATCGGTGGGCTGATGTTTGCCGATCTTCCCATTGATGTCTGGAAAGCAATGATTGTTTCGGGCTTGCTGGTGACATCCGCGATGATCTGGCACAAACAGTTACGGCATTACGTGCTGTTGCCATCATGCGTTGCGCTAATCAGTGGACTGCTGGTGATTCTGATGAGTTTGAAATAAAAGGGAAAAAAAGAGGTACTGCTGAAGGGATGTAAGATAATTGGTGCGAGGGGGGGGACTTGAACCCCCACGTCCGTAAGGACACTAACACCTGAAGCTAGCGCGTCTACCAATTCCGCCACCTTCGCACAGTCATCTTACTGGTTTGATATCGCCTCGTTGGTGCGAGGGGGGGGACTCGAACCCCCACATCCTAAGGACACTAACACCTGAAGCTAGCGCGTCTACCAATTCCGCCACCTTCGCCCAGTGCGAGCAATATCAACGTGATTTATGGTGCGAGGGGGGGGACTTGAACCCCCACGTCCGTAAGGACACTAACACCTGAAGCTAGCGCGTCTACCAATTCCGCCACCTTCGCATACCATCGACACTGTAAAAGTATCGTAACCACGGAGGCGCATTCTAGATGTTTTCAGCTTTACGTCAACAGAAAATTGCGCACGTTGTTTTGATTGCTGCAAAAATGGGCGATGGCAGCGTCAGCCATCGCCGGGCAGGGGAATTACTTTTTCGCCTGGCGCGTCATCACGGTGCGATACACCTTAAAGCGGCCTGTCTGGGCGATCACTTCGTGGAAGCCGAAGGTTTCATCCAGCACTTTCGGATACGCCAGGAAGGCATTCGCCACAATACGTAGCTCACCGCCGCTGTTAAGGTGACGGGTTGCGCCACGGATCAGCGTTTGCGCCGCTTCAAGGCTGGTTTCCATCCCGTCGTGGAACGGCGGGTTAGAGATGATCATGTCAAAGCGACCGGTCACGTCGGAGAAGACGTTGCTGGCGATCACTTCGCCTTCAATGCCGTTCGCAGTAAGCGTGGCGCGGCTGGCTTCTACCGCCGGGGCGCTCACGTCACACAGGGTTAAACGCACTTTTGGTGAGTGGCTGGCGAGAACCGTTGACAGCACGCCCGCGCCACAGCCGACATCCAGCACCTTGCCCTTGGTGTGCGGCGTCAGGGTGGACAGCAGCAGCTTGCTGCCCGTATCAAGCGCGTCACGGCTAAACACACCCGGCAGGGTTTTAATGGTCAGGCCGTCAAGCTGGTACTCGTCCCAGAAGGTGTTGGCATCAAAAGTGGTCTGTTTTTCCAGACGGCCATGATACAGGCCGCAGCGTCGGGCGCTGTCGATTTTCGTCAACGGCGCGTAGCCTTCGAGCATCTGCTCTGCGCTTCGCACCCCGCTGCGGTTCTCACCGACGACAAAAATATCGCAGCCGACCGGCAGCAGAGAAAGCAGGTTCATCAGCTGGAACTGGGCTTCCGGTTTGTTCTTCGGCCAGTAGTAAATGAGCGTATCGCAGTCAGCAATATCGCTCTGCTCCGCCACCAGGCTAAAGCGTGCGCGCTCGCCCATTTGGCGGCTCAGTACCTGCCAGTGGTGGTAGTATTGGGTGTGGGCACGGCTTTCAGCACAGTCGAAACGTGCGGGCAGGTCATCCTGCATATCTCCGGCAAACAGAATACGGCTTTCTTCGAAATCATCACTGTGACGCAGCAAGACTTCACTTGCCGGGGTAAATGCAGACATGAATTGTTCCTCAATAAACTCAGGCGGGGATTATAGTAGGTAGATGGCGCAGTTTCGACACATTTGCTATATTTGCGCGCCTGAGAGACAGGAGTTTTCGCTATGACATCCCGACGAGACTGGCAGTTGCAGCAGCTGGGCATCACCCAGTGGGCTTTGCGTCGCCCGACGGCGTTGCGGGGCGAAATAGCCATCTCCATCCCTGCGCATGTCCGCCTGGTGATGGTGGCAGAAGCGCCGCCTGCCCTGAACGAACCCCTGATTGAGGATGTCCTTCGCACCCTGAAGGTGACAAACGATCAGGTATTACAGCTGGCGCCCGAAAGCGTCGCGATGCTTCCCCCTGACAGCCGCTGTAACAGCTGGCGAATCGGGGCGGTGGATGAGCTACCTCTTGAAGGAAGCCAGATCAGCTCGCCAGCGCTGGACGAACTGAAAGCCAACCCAAAAGCGCGTAGCGCGCTATGGCAACAAATTTGCGAATATGAACACGATTTCTTCCCTCACGACGGCTGACCTGGCCACCGCGTTCGCGATTGAAACACGCGCCCATGCCTTTCCGTGGAGCGAAAAGACGTTTGCCAGCAATCAGGGCGAACGCTATTTAAATCTCCGCCTGGACGTTGACGGTGCGATGGCCGCGTTCGCCATCACGCAGGTCGTTCTGGACGAGGCGACGCTGTTTAATATCGCGGTCGATCCCGCTTACCAGCGCCGCGGGCTGGGCAGGGATCTGCTTGAGCACCTCATTCGTGAGCTGGAAACCCGTGACGTTTTCACCCTGTGGCTGGAGGTGCGCGCGTCCAATGTCGCCGCCATCGCGCTCTATGAAAGCTTAGGCTTCAACGAGGCGACTATCCGCCGTAACTACTACCCCACCGCAGAGGGACGTGAAGACGCCATTATCATGGCTCTGCCGATTGGATAACGAAAATAAGGTTGTAACGATGAAATGGGACTGGATTTTCTTTGATGCCGACGAAACGCTGTTTACGTTTGACTCGTTCGGCGGCCTACAGCGGATGTTTCTCGACTATAGCGTGACGTTCACCGCGGAAGATTTTCAGGACTATCAGGCGGTGAACAAGCCGCTGTGGGTGGATTACCAGAACGGAGCCATCACCGCGTTACAGCTTCAGCATCAGCGTTTTGACGTCTGGGCTGAACGGTTAAACATCAGTCCTGGGGTGCTGAACGAGGCCTTCCTGAATGCGATGGCGGATATCTGCGCGCCGCTGCCCGGCGCCGTTTCTCTGCTGGATTCGCTGAAAGGGAAGGTGAAGCTTGGGATCATTACCAACGGCTTTACCGCGCTTCAGCAGATCCGCCTTGAACGCACTGGCTTGCGCGATCATTTCGACGCGCTGGTGATCTCCGAAGAGGTAGGCGTGCCGAAGCCGGATCCGCGTATTTTCGATTATGCGCTGGCGCAAGCGGGCAATCCTGACCGCGATCGCGTGCTGATGGTGGGGGATACGGCAGAATCTGATATTCTGGGAGGTATGAGATCGGGCCTGTCGACCGTCTGGCTGAATGCGCATGGCCGCACGCTGCCGGAAGGCATCGAGCCGACCTGGACCGTAACGTCATTGAACGAACTGGAGCAGCTCCTGTGTAAACAATGATTGCCTGCCCCCTGTTGATGGGTAAAATAGCCGCATTTTTCGTATTCCATGATGCGCGGCCTGCTGCCGCGCTTACCTAAGAAGAATTGATTATGACGTTGTCTCCTTATCTGCAAGAGGTGGCCAAACGCCGCACTTTTGCCATTATCTCGCACCCGGATGCCGGTAAAACGACCATCACCGAGAAGGTGCTGCTGTTCGGACAGGCGATCCAGACCGCGGGTACCGTTAAAGGCCGTGGCTCCAGCCAGCATGCTAAATCCGACTGGATGGAGATGGAAAAGCAGCGTGGTATTTCGATTACCACCTCCGTGATGCAGTTCCCGTATCATGACTGCCTGGTGAACCTGCTGGACACCCCGGGGCACGAAGACTTCTCCGAAGATACCTACCGTACCCTGACGGCCGTGGACTGCTGCCTGATGGTGATCGACGCCGCGAAAGGTGTTGAAGATCGTACCCGCAAGCTGATGGAAGTCACTCGTCTGCGCGATACGCCGATCCTTACCTTTATGAACAAACTCGACCGTGACATCCGTGATCCGATGGAGCTGATGGATGAAGTGGAAAACGAGCTGAAAATCGCCTGCGCGCCAATCACCTGGCCGATTGGCTGCGGCAAGCTGTTCAAAGGGGTTTACCACCTCTATAAAGACGAAACCTACCTGTATCAGACCGGTAAGGGCCACACTATTCAGGAAGTCCGCATCGTGAAAGGGCTGGACAACCCGGAGCTGGACGCCGCTGTCGGTGAAGAGCTGGCCGCGCAACTGCGCGATGAGCTTGAGCTGGTCAAAGGCGCCTCTCACGAGTTCGACAGAGAACTGTTCCTGAGCGGTGACATTACCCCGGTCTTCTTCGGTACCGCACTCGGCAACTTCGGCGTTGACCATATGCTCGACGGTCTGGTTGAGTGGGCCCCGCAGCCGATGCCGCGTAAAACCGACACCCGCGAAGTAGAAGCGAAGGAAGAGAAGTTCTCCGGCTTCGTCTTTAAAATTCAGGCCAACATGGACCCGAAACACCGTGACCGCGTCGCCTTTATGCGCGTGGTTTCCGGTAAGTACGAAAAGGGCATGAAGCTGCGTCAGGTGCGTATTGGTAAAGACGTAGTGATTTCCGACGCGCTGACCTTCATGGCGGGCGACCGTTCCCACGTGGAAGAAGCCTATCCGGGTGACATCATTGGTTTACACAACCACGGTACCATTCAGATCGGCGATACCTTCACGCAGGGCGAGATGATGAAGTTCACCGGTATCCCGAACTTCGCGCCGGAACTGTTCCGTCGCATTCGCCTGCGCGATCCGCTTAAGCAGAAGCAGCTGCTGAAAGGCCTGGTCCAGCTTTCGGAAGAGGGGGCTGTACAGGTGTTCCGCCCTATCGCCAACAACGATCTGATCGTGGGCGCGGTGGGTGTGCTCCAGTTTGACGTGGTAGTTGCCCGTCTTAAGAGCGAGTACAACGTGGAAGCGATTTACGAATCGGTGAACGTGGCGACCGCGCGCTGGGTTGAATGTTCAGACGTGAAGAAATTCGAAGAGTTTAAGCGTAAGAACGAAGTTCAGCTGGCGCTGGACGGTGGCGATAATCTGACCTATATCGCCCCGACTATGGTTAACCTGAACCTGACGCAGGAACGTTATCCCGACGTTCAGTTCCGCAAAACGCGCGAGCATTAATTCCCTCACAGAGCACGGCAGCCGCCGTGCTCTTCTTTAATTCCAGTGTTATTAAACCCTTGCGGAATGTTCTTAATTCAACGTAATTTTTCGCTATTCGTTCGTTTTTTCCCCAATTCTGAATGCACCCCTCTGATTGTGATCTATATTTAACTCAGTGTTTAGCACCGGGCGTGGATGAATTAACTGTTCAATGCATGTCCACTGGTTCTCCATTTCGCCCGTGTGTTAATTCGCAATATATAAAACCAAGATTTAGGGAAGTATGTCGCCCAAATAACGGGCAAAACACAGGAATAAATCGATGAATATGACAAGACTGAAGATTTCTAAAACTCTGCTGGCCGTAACGTTGGGTAGTGTCCTGGTAAGCGGTTCTGCTCTGGCGGAATCCAGCACCATGGATAAAGCGCAAAATACCGCTAATACCGCAGGGGAAAAAATCGATAGCTCTATGAATAAAGTCGGTAATTTCATGGATGACAGCTCTATCACAGCAAAAGTGAAAGCCGCACTGGTGGATCATGAATCCATTAAGAGCACCGATATTTCTGTTAAAACCGACAACAAGGTTGTCACTCTGAGCGGTTTCGTTGAAAGCCAGACCCAGGCTGAAGAGGCCGTTAAAGTAGCGAAAGGCGTTGAGGGCGTAAGCTCTGTAAGCGACAAACTGCACGTACGTGACAGCAAAGAATCGTCGGTGAAGGGCTATGCCGGAGATGCAGCAACTACCAGCGAAATCAAAGCTAAACTGTTAGCTGACGACATCGTGCCATCCCGTATGGTGAAAGTTGAAACCACCGATGGCGTGGTCCAGCTGTCCGGTACGGTTGAGAACCAAGCACAAAGCGATCGTGCCGAGTCAATTGCGAAAGCTATTGATGGTGTGAAAAGCGTCAAAAACGATCTGAAAACGAAGTAAAGCAGTACCACTCGCCCGTCTGGCTGAAAACCGCGGGCGAAATAAAAACGACTCTGGAAAAGCCGGTGAGTGACCTGAGCGCTCACGTTTAGCGGCCGACATTAACTATGGTAAAGGAGAGGCTTATGTTTCGTTGGGGCATTATATTTCTGGTTATCGCGTTAATTGCCGCCGCATTGGGCTTTGGTGGACTGGCGGGTACCGCGGCATGGGCAGCGAAAATTGTTTTCGTCGTCGGTATTATTCTGTTCCTGGTCAGCCTGTTTACGGGTCGACGTCGCCCGTAGCAAACGCAATAGTTATTAAACAAACTCAAGCCAGTCCTCGTGACTGGCTTTTTCTCGTTTGAGAACCATCGGGAATGTGCGTTACTGTGTCTCATCAAAATAATGAAAACAGGAAGGCAGAGGTGGGGCAACGAATTCCCGTGACGCTCGGCAATATTGCGCCGCTGACGTTAAAACCGTTTCATGCAGGCCAGCTTGCGCTGGTCTGTGAAGGGGGTGGGCAGCGCGGTATTTTCACCGCCGGCGTACTCGACGAATTTATGCGCGCGCAATTCAACCCGTTCGATCTCTACTTCGGTACCTCTGCCGGGGCGCAGAACCTCTCCGCCTATGTCTGCAACCAGCCCGGCTATGCGCGCAAAGTGATTATGCGCTACACCACCTCCAAAGAATTCTTCAATCCGGTACGCTTCGTGCGCGGCGGGAACCTGATCGATCTCGACTGGTTACTGGATGCCACCTCCAGCCAGATGCCGCTGGCCATGGATACCGCGTCACGACTGTTCGATACCGGCAAAGCGTTCTGGATGTGCGCCAGCCGTGGCGATGACTATTCACCGGGTTACTTTTCGCCGCAGAAAGAGAACTGGCTGGATATCATTCGCGCTTCCAGCGCGATCCCGGGTTTCTACCGTACCGGCGCGCTGCTGGAGGGGATAAACTATCTTGACGGCGGTATCAGCGACGCGGTGCCGGTACAGGAGGCCGCACGGCGCGGGGCGAAAACCATTGTGGTGATCCGCACGGTGCCTTCTCAGATGTATTACACCCCACAGTGGTTTAAGCGGATGGAACGCTGGCTGGGCGACAGCAGCCTGCAACCGCTGGTGAATATCGCGAAGCAGCATGAAACCACCTACGGCGCGATGCAGCGTTTTATTGAAAAACCACCGGGCAAGCTGCGCATCTTTGAAATTTACCCGCCGAAGCCGCTGCTGAGCATGGCGCTGGGCAGTCGGCTGCCTGCGTTGCGTATGGATTACAAAACGGGGCGGCTATGCGGGCGATACTTCCTGGCGACCATCGGGAAAATGCTGGCCGAGCAACCGCCTCTTCATCGGCATAAAAGCATCATATTGCCACCCGCTAGTGTGGCCAATGACGCGGTGGCGATGCCGTTGGTGGACGCGCCGCAGGCCAACGACGGCATACTCGATAACGAGGACCTGGCGTGACGCACTCTTTTATCGATACCCATTGCCACTTTGATTTCCCGCCGTTTAGCGGGGAGGAAACGTCAAGTATTGCGCGTGCGGCTGAGGCCGGTGTGAGAGCCATTATTGTGCCCGCTATTGAAGCGGCGAGATTCGAGAAAGTCCTGGCGCTTGCCCAGGGTCACGATGCGCTGTATGCCGCGCTGGGTCTGCATCCGATCGTGATTGAGCACCATCTTGATGACCATCTCGACAGGCTGGATGCCACGCTGCAAAACGCGGATACGAAGCTGGTTGCCATCGGTGAGATCGGCCTCGATCTCTATCGTGAAGATCCGCAGTTTGAACGCCAGCAGACGATCCTGGATGCGCAGCTCCGGCTGGCAAAGCGCCACGATCTGCCGGTGATCCTCCACTCCAGGCGCACCCATGACAAACTGGCGATGCACCTGAAGCGCATCGACGTGCCGCGCAGGGGCGTGGTCCATGGTTTCGCTGGAAGCCTTCAGCAGGCGCAGCGTTTTATCGAGCTGGGCTATAAAATTGGTGTCGGTGGCACTATCACCTATCCGCGTGCCAGCAAAACCCGGGATGTGATGGCGCAGCTCCCCCTGTCTTCGCTCCTGCTGGAAACGGATGCCCCTGACATGCCGCTCAATGGTTTTCAGGGCCAGCCCAACCGCCCGGAGCAGGCGGCGCGCGTTTTTGATGTGCTGTGTGAGCTGCGTCAGGAGCCTGAAGATGTGATTGCCAGCGCGCTGCTGGAAAATACTCGCGCAGTCTTCGGCATCACGCTATAGATAAAGGGCCGGGCGGATCACCGTGATCTGCTGCCGTTCCAGGGCCTGCGCCAGCGGCTCGATGTCCTCCGGCGCGGCGCTCCGCCATCGCGCCGCCTCCCCGTAAACCCCATGGGCATGAAACGCGTTGATCCGCACCGGAACGTTCCCCAACGCGTGGATAAAAGCGGTCAGCGATGACAAATGTTGCAGATAATCACACCGATCGGGGATCACCAGCAGGCGCAGCTCCGTCAGGCGATGACGATCGGCCAGCCAGCGGATGCTCTGCTTGATCAGCGTGTTTTCACGCCCGGTCAGAAAACGGTGATGTTCATTGCCCCAGGCTTTCAGATCCACCATCGCGCCGTCAAACACCGGTAACAGCTTTTGCCAGCCGGTTTCGTTTAACAGGCCGTTGCTGTCCACCAGGCACGTCAGATGGCGCAGGGACGGATCGGCTTTGATCGCGGTGAACAGCGCAACCACAAACGGCAGCTGCGTGGTGGCCTCACCCCCACTGACGGTCACGCCCTCAATAAACGGCGCGGACGTGCGGATCCGTGAGAGGATCTCCTCGACGCTGTATCGCTGCGCCATCGGCGTCGCCTGCTGCTGACACAGGTGCAGGCAGGTATCGCACTGCTGACAGTGACTCTCCTGCCACCAGACGCGCCCGGCCTGAATCGTCAGCGCATCATGAGGACAGTGGGGAACACAGTCGCCGCAGTCGTTGCAGCGCCCGATGGTCCACGGGTTGTGGCAGGTTTTGCAGCGCAGGTTACAGCCCTGGAGGAACAGCGCCAGGCGGCTGCCCGGCCCGTCCACGCAGGAGAAGGGAATAACCTGACTAACTAAAGCGCATCTGCTGTTCATGGCTTATCACGCGTGGCTGACGTTCCAGAATACGGGTATTGCGCGCGGCCTCCTCGCCGAGCCAGGTGGTGTTGGTGCGCGAGCCGGCCTCCCGATATTTCTCCAGGTCGGAGAGCCGCACCATATACCCGGTGACGCGCACCAGGTCGTTTCCGGCCACATTCGCGGTGAACTCACGCATACCGGCGTTGAACGCTCCCAGGCACAGCTGCACCACCGCCTGAGGATTGCGTTTAACCGTCTCATCCAGGGTGAGAATATCGCTGATCCCCGAATGATAGTGTTTATGGTGCGGGGCTACGGCCAGCAGGTGGCTGATGGGATCTGGCTCGTCACCGTACGGCAGACGCGCCCCCGGCGTGGTGCCTGAATCAGAACTGATCCCTGACTGCGCGTGCAGCATCGCGTGGTGCTGCCAGCCGTGTTTCACCGGCGTGTTTTCAACGAACGCCGCCAGCTGTTCACTGATGCGGTAACCCAGCGCATTGGCCTGCTCGTTTTTACCGTACCGTCCCGTAATGCCTGCTTTCTCGCACAGCACGTTTACCGCTTCGGCCAGACCGTACATGCCAAACATCGGTACAAAACGATCGGCATCAATCAGCCCCTCTTTCACCAGGAAGCTATTCTCAAAGAAGCCGGATTGTTCATATAAAAAATCGCAGCGCGCATTAATGATCGCGATTTGTTGCTGGCAGTAGTGGGGAAGGGTACGGGTGAAAAAGTCTTCCGGTGAGCGGCTGTGCTCCGCAATCGCTTTCAGGTTAAGGCGCACCAGCGTGCTGCCGCCGCCCGCCAGCGGCAGGGAGTTGTAACAGCTCACCACGCCATAACGACCTTTTGTGAAAATTTTATCATTCACCGGGCCATTGGAAATATGCGGCTTACTGCACTCACAAATGTTTTTCGCCACGCTCAGCAGCAGATCGTCAGGGGTGACGTCCGGGTCGTAAATAAAGGTCAGGTTCGGCGCGACCTGCTTCAGATCTGCGTCCGCTCGCAAAATAGCACGCGTGACGGGCGTATCCGCCGGGCCGATATTGGCATGCATAAAGGCATCGGGCAGGGTTCTGTCCAGGTAACGCCAGAAACGTTTTATTCGGCTATCGATTTCATCCTGTGTTAGAATTTTAACATATGGGTTGAGTATCTCATCGAGCTGACCCAGATAGACTGGCATCGATGTGACGGACGGAACATGGTGATAAAGGATAGTGAGCAGTGAGAGGGCATCATCCAGATCTTTCGCCCCTTCCAGCTCCAGCCATTCTGAGCCGTTAGCCAGAAATTTAGCGTAGTCCGGCAGCACGTACCGCGGTTTGTAAGGCGCATGACCTTCGAACATGTCGCAGATGTATCCCTCGTCCAGCGCGGCGCGGGCCGCCTCTGGCAGAGCGGGATAGAACAGATTGTTCTCCGCTTCCAGCGCCAGAAAATGACGTTTTTGTTCCGGGGTTAACACCGGGCTGGTCACAATGTGCAGGCAACGTTGTTGCAGGGCGTCGGGCATGTTCAACTTCCTTGAGGGTTCTGCGGATGGTGAACGAATTGTAAGAAGCCAGCCTGCCGGGGCTTTTGATCCGACAGGGGGTATCGCTGTTTTTGTCGGCGGTTGACGCATGAAAGTTTGAAGAAGATCTCATTACAGTAATGCAAATTTGCACACAGTTTTCATTAACTGTGATGAATGTCGAAGTGTGGATGCGGGTGAATGTTAGAATACTCACAGACCCGCAAGGTAAAATTTATACGGCACTGCCGTTGGAGAATGTTATGACCGATTTAACTGCAAGCAGCCTGCGCGCGTTGAAACTGATGGACCTGACCACCCTGAATGATGACGACACCAATGAAAAAGTCATCGCCCTGTGCCATCAGGCAAAAACGCCAGTGGGTAATACCGCCGCCGTCTGTATCTACCCGCGTTTTATCCCGATTGCCCGCAAAACGCTGAAAGAACAGGGCACGCCGGACGTGCGCATTGCGACCGTGACTAACTTCCCGCACGGTAATGACGACATCGAGATCGCGCTGGCGGAAACCCGCGCTGCGATTGCGTACGGCGCAGACGAAGTTGACGTGGTTTTCCCGTACCGCGCGCTGATCGCCGGCAACGAGCAGGTCGGTTTTGACCTGGTGAAAGCCTGTAAAGACGCATGTGCGGCGGCAAACGTGCTGCTTAAAGTGATCATCGAAACCGGCGAGCTGAAAGAAGAGGCGCTGATTCGTAAAGCGTCTGAAATCGCTATCAAAGCGGGCGCGGATTTCATTAAAACCTCTACCGGTAAAGTGCCGGTCAACGCGACTCCGGAAAGCGCGCGCATCATGATGGAAGTTATCCGTGATATGGGCGTGTCCAAAACCGTTGGCTTCAAACCGGCAGGCGGCGTGCGTACCGCAGAAGACGCGCAGCAGTTTCTGGCGATTGCCGACGAGCTGTTCGGCGCCGACTGGGCGGACTCCCGCCACTACCGCTTCGGCGCGTCCAGCCTGCTGGCCAGCCTGCTGAAAGCGCTGGGTCACGGTGACGGTAAGAGCGCAAGCAGCTACTAAGTTTGAATTGCCGGGTGGCGCTACGCTAACCCGGCCTACAGGATCGTAGGGCGGGTCAACATACCCGCCGCCATTCACCCGATTCCGCATGGAGGTTACCGTGTTTCTCGCACAAGAAATTATTCGTAAAAAACGTGATGGTCATGCATTAAGCGACGAAGAGATCCGCTTCTTTATCAACGGCATTCGTGATAACACCATCTCTGAAGGGCAGATTGCGGCTCTGGCGATGACCATTTTCTTCCACGATATGTCGATGCCTGAGCGCGTGTCCCTGACCATGGCGATGCGAGATTCAGGAACCGTTCTGGACTGGAAAAGCCTTAACCTCAACGGCCCGATTGTGGACAAACACTCCACCGGCGGTGTGGGCGACGTGACCTCCCTGATGCTTGGCCCGATGGTGGCAGCCTGCGGCGGTTACATCCCGATGATTTCCGGGCGCGGCCTGGGTCATACCGGCGGTACGCTCGACAAACTGGAAGCCATTCCGGGCTTCGATATCTTCCCGGATGACAACCGCTTCCGCGACATTATTAAAGACGTTGGCGTGGCGATTATCGGCCAGACCAGCTCTCTTGCGCCAGCAGACAAGCGTTTCTACGCGACGCGTGACATTACCGCGACCGTAGACTCCATCCCGCTGATCACCGCCTCTATCCTCGCCAAAAAGCTGGCGGAAGGGCTGGACGCGCTGGTGATGGATGTGAAAGTGGGCAGCGGCGCGTTTATGCCGACCTATGAACTCTCTGAGGCGCTGGCTGAAGCGATCGTTGGCGTTTCCAACGGCGCGGGCGTGCGCACCACCGCACTGCTGACGGACATGAACCAGGTGCTGGCGTCCAGCGCCGGTAACGCCGTTGAAGTCCGCGAGGCCGTGCAGTTCCTCACAGGCGAATACCGTAACCCGCGCCTGTTCGATGTCACCATGGCGCTGTGCGTTGAGATGTTAATCTCCGGCAAGCTGGCCAAAGACGACGCGGAAGCCCGCGCGAAGCTTCAGGCTGTGCTGGACAACGGCAAAGCGGCGGAGATCTTTGGTCGGATGGTGGCGGCGCAGAAAGGCCCGACCGACTTCGTGGAAAACTACGCGAAATACCTGCCCACCGCGATGCTCAGCAAAGCGGTCTATGCGGACAGTGAAGGCTTTGTCTCGGCTATGGATACCCGCGCGCTCGGCATGGCGGTCGTGTCTATGGGCGGCGGTCGTCGTCAGGCATCGGACACCATTGATTACAGCGTCGGCTTTACCGATATGGCCCGTCTGGGCGACAGCGTTGACGGCCAACGTCCGCTGGCGGTGATCCACGCGAAAGACGAAGCCAGCTGGCAGGACGCGGCGAAAGCGGTGAAGGCGGCAATAACTCTTGACGATAAAGCACCGGAAACCACACCGACGGTCTATCGTCGTATCACTGAATAGCGGTATACTGATCTGATCGCATTTTTATGAAGCACTAAGTACGGAGAACAATTATGAAACGTGCATTTATTATGGTGCTGGACTCATTCGGCATCGGCGCAACCGAAGATGCAGAACGTTTTGGTGACGTGGGTTCCGATACCCTGGGTCACATCGCGGAAGCCTGTGCAAAAGGCGAAGCGGACAACGGTCGTAAAGGCCCTCTGAACCTGCCAAACCTGACCCGCCTCGGGCTGGTAAAAGCGCATGAAGGTTCTACCGGTAAAATCGCAGCCGGTATGGACGGAAACGCGGAAGTGGTGGGCGCCTACGCGTGGGCGCACGAGCTCTCTTCCGGTAAAGATACGCCGTCCGGTCACTGGGAAATCGCTGGCGTGCCGGTGCTGTTTGACTGGGGTTACTTCTCCGATCACGAGAACAGCTTCCCGCAGGAGCTGCTCGATAAGCTGGTGAAGCGCGCCAACCTGCCGGGCTACCTCGGCAACTGCCACTCTTCCGGTACCGTGATTCTGGATCAGCTCGGCGAAGAGCACATGAAAACCGGCAAACCGATTTTCTATACCTCTGCTGACTCTGTGTTCCAGATCGCCTGCCACGAAGAGACGTTTGGCCTGGATAAACTGTACGAGCTGTGCGAGATCGCCCGTGAAGAGCTGACCGAAGGCGGCTACAACATTGGCCGTGTTATCGCGCGTCCGTTTATCGGCGACAAAGCGGGTAACTTCCAGCGTACCGGCAACCGTCACGATCTGGCCGTGGAGCCACCGGCGCCGACCGTGCTGCAAAAACTCGTCGACGAGAAAGACGGCCAGGTCGTTTCCGTAGGTAAAATCGCGGACATCTACGCTAACTGCGGCATCACCAAAAAGGTCAAAGCGACCGGTCTGGATGCGCTGTTCGACGCCACCATCAAAGAGATGAAAGAAGCGGGCGACAAGACCATTGTCTTCACCAACTTCGTGGACTTCGACTCCTCCTGGGGTCACCGTCGCGACGTCGCCGGGTATGCTGCGGGTCTGGAGCTGTTTGACCGCCGTCTGCCAGAGCTGATGGAGCTGGTGGGGGAAGATGACATTCTGATCCTGACCGCTGACCATGGCTGTGACCCGACCTGGACCGGTACCGACCACACCCGTGAGCACATCCCGGTGCTGGTGTACGGCCCGAAAGTCAAACCGGGCTCGCTGGGTCATCGTGAAACCTTCGCGGACATCGGCCAGACGATTGCGAAATACTTTGGTACGTCTGACATGGAATATGGCAAGGCTATGTTCTAAACGGATTGGGTGAGGCCTGATGCCCTCACCCCGACCCTCTCCCACAGGGAGAGGGAGAAGAGAATGTAGGCCGGGTAAGGCGCAGCCGCCACCCGGCAAAAACAACAATGTAAAAGGAACTGAAGATGGCAACTCCTCACATTAATGCAGAAATGGGTGATTTCGCTGACGTCGTATTGATGCCGGGCGACCCGCTGCGCGCGAAACACATTGCAGAAACCTTCCTCGAAGACGTGCGTGAAGTGAACAACGTGCGTGGCATGCTGGGCTTCACCGGTACCTATAAAGGCCGCAAAATCTCCGTGATGGGTCACGGCATGGGTATCCCATCCTGCTCCATCTACACCAAAGAGCTGATCACCGATTTCGGCGTGAAGAAAATCATCCGTGTCGGCTCCTGCGGCGCGGTGCGCATGGACGTTAAGCTGCGTGACGTGGTGATCGGCATGGGCGCGTGCACCGACTCTAAAGTCAACCGCATTCGCTTTAAAGATCATGACTTTGCGGCCATCGCTGACTTTGACATGGTGCGTAACGCGGTTGACGCAGCAAAAGCGCTGGGCGTTGACGCGCGCGTGGGCAACCTGTTCTCTGCCGATCTGTTCTACTCGCCAGAAGGCGACATGTTCGACGTGATGGAAAAATACGGCATTCTGGGCGTGGAAATGGAAGCGGCCGGTATCTACGGCGTGGCGGCTGAATTCGGTGCGAAAGCGCTGACCATCTGCACCGTGTCTGACCATATCCGTACTCACGAGCAGACCACCGCTGCCGAGCGTCAGACCACCTTCAACGACATGATCAAAATCGCGCTGGAATCCGTTCTGCTGGGCGATAAAGAGTAAGAGCTGTTGTGCCGGGTGGCGGCCTCGCCTGACCCGGCCTACGGTTTTGTAGGCCCGCTAAGCGCAGCGCCAGCGGGCTTTTTTACTAGCGCACGGCCTGAGCAATCCACGCCGATACATCCCGCAGCTCTTTTTCCTGCTCCGGAAAATCCCCAATTAATGCATCACACTCCTGCTGCAGCATATCCGCCCGATACAGACAGCCCTGTAAACGTGCGGCCAGCGCCTCCAGCGGTGCAGGATTGAGACTATCCGTAAAGACCTGCGTGCGGGTAATATGGCCCTTCTCCACGTCAAAGTGCAGCTCCACGCCGCCCCAGGTAAACCGTTCGTCCAGCAGGTGTGAAAACGCCGGTGCCTGACCGAAGTTCCACTCCCAGCTGCTCTGGCGCGCAAAGGTTTCCGCGAAATTTGGCAGGTCCGGGGTTTTATCCGGAGAAATCACCTCGGCTTCTACGCGTTCACCGTAATGCTTGAAAAAGGCTTCACGGATTGCATCGCAAATCTGCTCATGAGTAATCCCCGGCAGCAGATCCACCAGATTCGCCACGCGACCGCGCACGGAGGTAATGCCTTTCGCCTGGAGCTTTTTCTTGTCCGGGTTTAGATAGTTTGCCAGACGGCTCAGATCGGCATTCAGCAATAATGTGCCGTGGTGGAATCCGCGATCCATCGTTTCGCGGTAGGCTGAGCCTGACACTTTCCGGTCGCCTTCAGGTGTTTTCACCACCAGATCGTTACGACCCGAAGCTTCAGCCGTCACGCCGAGCGAATTGAGCGCGTTGAGCACAATGGAGGTCGAGATGGTTTTGTCGTATTCCGGCTTGCCCGCCATAAAGGTAAAGCAGGTGTTGCCGAGATCGTGGAATACCGCACCGCCGCCGCTGCTGCGGCGCGCCAGGCGGACGTTGTCCTCTTCCATACGGCGGGTGTTACACTCTTTCCACGGATTTTGCGCGCGGCCAATAACGACCGTATCAGCGTTGCGCCAGAGAAACAGGACGCGCTGGGTGGCGGGCATCTGGCGGAAGATGCACTCTTCCACCGCGAGATTAAACCAGGGATCGTAAGAGTCAGAGATAAGCAGGCGTAACGTCGACATGGCAGAGTTCCTTTTCCGAATCATCCGCCTACTTTATCACTATTCTTTCTTCTCGCTCTCTTCCTCTTCGGGAACTGACTTGCTGGCGGTTAACAGGAACGGCGACTGCTGCCAGCGGGTGCGCTTGCCTTGCAGCAGCGTGCGCGCCAGTACCACGCCAATCGCCAGCGAGAGCAGCAGCATCAGGCGCAAAATATTGGTGGTGTTATCCACCTGTTTGGCTTCGGTTGGCAGGGTGTGGGTGTCGAGTGTCAGACGTAAATAGCCGAGTGGGCCATTCTTGCCCTGAATGGGTTCAACGATTTGTTGATTGAAATAACCGCCAGCTTTTTTGCCGTCCAGCGCCAGCCTGTCGCGCACGTCGACATGCTCACCCGCGCGGGCAATCAGGTCGCCCTGTTCATCGTACACGCCCGCATCCAGAATGCGGCTGTTTTCCGTAAGCTGGCGCAATACCTGCGCTATCCGCTTGTCATCCGGCGTTTCGGTGCGCATAGACGGCGCAACGTTGAGCGTCACCTGGCGCGCCAGCGTACGGGCCAGTTCTTCAAACTGTGGGTTACGCTGTCGTTGGTGATTCTGGCTAAACCAGGATGCCCCCTGCATAAGCGCCACTAATAGTGCGAGACAGATCAGGACAATCACGGCGCGATGAAGCCGGAATTTCAGTTTTGCGCGAGCCATATTCCACCTGCTTAAAATTTACGGCTTAATGTTGCCAGAAGTGATGGTTACAGGGTAGCCTCATGCGTTATTTTCCCTCTGGAACCTTCCGGCACGAACGAAATTACAGGAGCTTCAATGCCGAACATTACCTGGTGCGACCTGCCAACGGATGTCTCTTTATGGCCAGGATTGCCGCTCTCTTTAAGTGGCGATGAGGTGATGCCTCTCGATTACCACGCTGGCCGTAGCGGCTGGCTGCTGTACGGACGCGGCCTGGATAAGCAACGCCTCACCCAGTATCAAACTAAACTGGGCGCAGCGATGGTCATCGTTGCGGCCTGGTGCGTGGAAGATTATCAGGTTATTCGCCTGGCGGGTTCCCTGACGCAGCGCGCCACGCGTCTGGCGCACGACGCCGGGCTGGACGTTGCTCCGCTCGGCAAAATTCCGCACCTGAAAACGCCTGGCCTGCTGGTGATGGACATGGACTCCACCGCCATTCAGATCGAGTGTATTGACGAGATTGCTAAACTGGCGGGCAGCGGCGAGCTGGTGGCGGAAGTCACCGAGCGCGCGATGCGCGGCGAGCTGGATTTCACCGCCAGCCTGAGACAGCGCGTGGCGACCCTGAAGGGGGCCGATGCTAACATTTTGCGTCAGGTGCGCGATGAACTGCCCCTGATGCCAGGGCTGACGCAGCTGGTGCTCAAGCTGGAGACGCTCGGCTGGAAAGTGGCGATTGCCTCCGGTGGGTTCACCTTCTTTGCCGATTACCTGCGTGACAAGCTGCGTCTGACCACCGTGGTGGCAAACGAGCTGGAGATCATGGACGGCAAACTCACCGGACAAGTGATTGGCGACATCGTGGATGCGCAGTACAAAGCCAATACGCTGACGCGTCTGGCGGAGAAATACGCCATTCCGGTCGAACAGACCGTCGCCATCGGCGATGGCGCGAACGATCTGCCGATGATCAAAGTTGCCGGACTGGGTATTGCCTACCACGCCAAGCCGAAAGTGAATGAAAAGACGGAAGTCACTATCCGTCATGCTGACCTGATGGGCGTGTTCTGCATTCTCTCCGGCAGCATTAATCAAAAATAGCGGCCTGCTTTTGTAGGCCGGGTAAGCGTCAGCGCTATCCGGCGCGCAGACCGCACAGAAATAACGAGGTAAACCGTGGCGAAAGCTCCAAAACGCGCATTTGTCTGTAATGAATGTGGTGCGGATTATCCGCGCTGGCAGGGGCAATGCAGCGCCTGTCATGCCTGGAACACCATCACCGAAGTGCGTGGTGTGGCGGCTTCGCCGAGCGTGGCCCGCAATGAACGCCTGAGCGGCTATGCGGGCAATGCAGGCGTGTCGAAGGTACAAAAACTTTCGGATATCAGCCTTGAGGCGCTGCCGCGCTTCTCAACCGGATTCAAAGAATTTGACCGCGTGCTCGGCGGTGGCGTAGTGCCGGGCAGCGCTATTCTCATCGGCGGTAACCCGGGCGCGGGTAAATCCACCCTGCTGCTGCAAACGCTCTGCAAGCTCGCCGAACAGATGAAAACCCTGTACGTCACGGGCGAAGAGTCACTCCAGCAGGTGGCGATGCGCGCGCACCGCCTCGGTCTGCCGACCGGCAATCTGAATATGCTCTCGGAAACCAGCATCGAGCAGATCTGCATGATTGCCGAAGAAGAGCAGCCGAAGCTCATGGTGATCGACTCCATCCAGGTGATGCACATGGCGGACATTCAGTCGTCACCGGGGAGCGTGGCGCAGGTGCGTGAAACGGCTGCGTACTTAACGCGCTTTGCCAAAACGCGCGGCGTAGCGATAGTGATGGTGGGCCACGTCACCAAAGACGGCTCGCTGGCCGGCCCGAAAGTGCTTGAGCACTGTATCGACTGCTCGGTGATGCTCGACGGCGATGCGGATTCCCGTTTTCGTACCCTGCGCAGCCATAAAAACCGCTTCGGCGCGGTGAATGAACTGGGCGTGTTTGCCATGACCGAGCAGGGGCTGCGCGAAGTCAGCAACCCGTCGGCCATCTTCCTGAGCCGTGGCGACGAAATTACGTCCGGTAGTTCGGTGATGGTGCTGTGGGAGGGGACGCGTCCGCTGCTGGTTGAAATTCAGGCGCTGGTGGATCACTCGATGATGGGTAATCCGCGGCGCGTGGCGGTCGGTCTGGAACAGAACCGCCTGGCGATCCTGCTGGCGGTGTTGCACCGTCACGGCGGCCTGCAAATGGCGGATCAGGACGTGTTCGTCAACGTGGTTGGTGGGGTGAAGGTTACGGAAACCAGCGCGGATCTGGCGCTGTTGCTGGCGATGGTCTCCAGCCTGCGCGACAGACCGTTGCCGCAGGATCTGGTGGTATTTGGCGAAGTAGGGCTGGCGGGCGAAATTCGCCCGGTGCCGAGCGGTCAGGAGCGTATCTCCGAAGCGGCAAAACATGGCTTCCGCCGCGCAATTGTTCCGGCCGCCAACGTGCCGAAAAAAATTCCGGAAGGGATGCAGGTTTTTGGCGTTAAAAAACTCGCAGATGCGTTAAATGTCTTTGACGACTTATAATTACGTATTCGATTTTGCAGGAGGCACCGTAATTTATGTCATCATTTGACTACATCAAGACCGCTATCCGCCAGAAGGGCTGCACGTTACAGCAGGTAGCGGACGCCAGCGGCATGACCAAGGGCTACCTGAGCCAACTGCTGAACGCCAAAATCAAAAGCCCCAGCGCGCAGAAGCTGGAAGCGCTGCACCGTTTTCTGGGGCTTGAATTTCCGCGGATGCAAAAGAACATTGGCGTGGTGTTCGGTAAGTTCTACCCGCTGCATACCGGGCATATCTATCTGATCCAGCGCGCCTGTAGCCAGGTCGACGAGCTGCATATCATCATGGGTTATGATGAAACCCGCGATCGCCAGCTGTTTGAAGACAGCGCCATGTCGCAGCAGCCCACCGTGCCGGACCGCCTGCGCTGGCTGCTTCAGACCTTTAAGTATCAGAAAAATATTCGTATTCATGCCTTTAACGAAGAGGGCATGGAGCCGTACCCGCACGGCTGGGACGTGTGGAGCAACGGCATCAAAGCGTTTATGGAAGAGAAGGGCATTGCGCCTAACTGGATCTACACCTCTGAAGAGTCCGACGCGCCACAGTTCCGCGAGCATCTGGGTATCGAAACCGTGCTGATCGATCCTAAACGCACCTTTATGAACATCAGCGGGGCGCAGATCCGCGAGAACCCGTTCCGCTACTGGGACTACATTCCGACCGAGGTGAAGCCGTTCTTCGTGCGTACGGTGGCGATCCTCGGCGGCGAGTCGAGCGGGAAATCGACGCTGGTGAATAAGCTGGCGAATATCTTCAATACCACCAGTGCGTGGGAGTATGGCCGCGATTACGTCTTCTCACACCTCGGTGGTGACGAGATGGCATTACAGTATTCCGACTACGATAAAATCGCGCTCGGTCATGCCCAGTACATTGATTTTGCGGTGAAATACGCCAATAAAGTCGCCTTTATTGATACCGATTTCGTCACCACGCAGGCGTTCTGTAAAAAGTACGAAGGACGCGAGCACCCGTTTGTGCAGGCGCTGATTGATGAATACCGCTTTGACCTGGTGATCCTGCTGGAAAACAACACCCCATGGGTTGCCGACGGCATGCGCAGCCTGGGCAGCTCGGTGGACAGGCGGGAGTTCCAGACCATGCTGGTGGAGATGCTTAACGAGAACAACGTTGAGTTTGTGCATGTGGAAGAGTCGGACTACGATTCCCGCTTCCTGCGCTGCGTCGAGCTGGTGAAAGAGATGATGGGTGAGCAGGGGTAAAAGATTTACCCCTCACCCTAACCCTCTCCCCAAAGGGGAGAGGGGATCGCACGGAGCTGTCTTTACCCTCTCCCCCGTGGGGAGAGGGCAGGGTGAGGGGGAACAAACCACTCAATACTCAACCACCACTTTCCCACGCATATGCCCCTCCAGCACCATGCGGTGCGCTTCGGTAATGCTTTCCACGCTCAGCCCGTGCAGCGTTTCGCTGAGCGAGCTTTCCACCACGCCGTTATCCACCAGCTTCGCCACCTCATTTAAAATCTCGCCCTGGCGCGCCATATCCGCGGTCTGGTACATGCTGCGGGTGTACATAAATTCCCAGTGCAGGGCGGCAGATTTGGACTTCAGCTTGTCCTGGTTTAGCGGATGCGCATTTTCAACGATGGAACAAATGTGTCCCTGAGGGGCGATCAGATCGCTGACCGCATCCCAGTGCCCGTCGGTGTCGTTGAGGATAAAAATGTAATCCACAAAGGTGAGCCCCTGTTTCGCCAGTTCACCCTTCAGGTCGCGGTAATCTACGACAACGTCAGCCCCGCGATCGCGACACCATCGGGCGGAATCTTCTCGTGAGGCGGTTGCGACGATCTTCACCTTGCTGTTGTGCTTCGCAAACGGGATCGCCAGCGATCCGACTCCACCCGCGCCGCCAATTATCAGCAGCGTTTTATCTGCGTCGGCATCCTGAATCTTCAGCCGTTCAAACAGGCCTTCCCACGCGGTGAGCGCCGTCAGCGGCAGTGCTGCCGCAGAGGCCCAGCCAAGGTTTGCAGGCTTGTGCCCGACAATGCGCGCATCGATAAGCTGGTGCGTGGTATTGCTGCCCGGTCGGGTGATATCCCCCGCGTACCATACTTCGTCACCCGGTTTGAATTCGGTGACGCCAGCCCCGACGGCTTTGACGATCCCGCTGGCATCCCACCCGAGAATGCGCGGCTCCTTCAGTCCGCTTTTGGCAATGCCTGCATGTACTTTGGTATCCACCGGGTTTACGGAGACGGCTTTCACCTCCACCAGCAGATCGTACTCGCCGGGCTGCGGCATCGGCGGGGTAATTTCAACGAAGGTGGAGGGATTTTCTGGGTTAACGGCAATGGCTTTAACAGACATGATGTTCTCCTCAATGAATGCGTTGTGTTGAGGCTAGTCTATTAAGTGGTCAGCTGCATGATAAGATGGACAATCAAGAACTCAGCGTTCGTACAGGGTGAACAATCATGTTTAAACAGCTACAGGATATGGCGCTGTTTGCGCTGGTGGCTGAGATGGGCAGCTTTACCGCGGCGGCGCAGAAGGCGGAACTGCCGAAATCCAGCGTCAGCCAACGCATTAGCCAGCTGGAGCAGCAGGTGGGGATCCGCCTGCTTAACCGCACGACGCGCAGAATAAGCCTGACGTTTGCGGGCGAGCACTATCTGGTGCACTGCCGCGAGATGCTGGCGGCCAGCGAGCGCGCGGAGTATGCCATTCAGCGGCTGCGAGAAAACCCCAGCGGACGGCTGAGGATCACCTGTCCGGCAGGGATTGGCGCGACGCTGCTGGCGCATATGAATGCCGAGTTCCAGCTTCGCTACCCTGACGTGTCGCTGGATGTATCAATTTCAGACGATGTGGTGGATCTGGTCGAGTCGGGCTTTGACGTGGCGCTGCGCACCGGCAAACCGCAGGATTCTTCCCTGATTGGTCGCATGATTGGGCACTGTCCGCGCTACATGCTGGCCTCGCCTGACTATCTGGCGCGTCGGGCGCCGTTAATCCATCCCCGACAGCTGGTGGATCACCGCTGCATTACGCACCGGGCATGGTCGGAGTGGCTTCTGCGAAGCGAGAGTGAGGATTACCGCTACCTGCCGGATAACGCCCACATGACGGATAACCTGGTGTACGCCCGAGAATGCGCCATTGCCGGGGCGGGGATCACGCTGTTACCCGCATTCCTGCTGGAAGATAAAATTGAAAAGGGCGCGCTGGTAAAGGTGCTACCGGAGTGGCGCGTTGAGGGGAACGATCTCTGGCTGGCCTATCCGAGCCGTAAGCTCAATTCGCCTGCGCTGATGAGCTATATCGACTTTGCGATGCAGTTTGATGAGGTGAAGCGGTATTACGTGGGCAAATAAAAAAGCCGGGTGGCGGCTTCGCCTTACCCGGCCTACACACTGTGCGGCCTGATGCCCTCACTCTGGCCCCCTCACGGGGAGAGGGAACAAACATAAAAAACGGCAACCGAAGTTGCCGTTTTGCTTTTATTTCGCAATACGCTTGTACTTAATACGCTTCGGCTCCAGCGCGTCTGCGCCCAGCGTGCGTTTCTTGTACTCTTCGTATTCGGTGAAGTTACCTTCGAAGAACTCCACTTTACCTTCGTCCTGGTAGTCCAGAATGTGGGTCGCGATACGGTCAAGGAACCAGCGGTCGTGCGAGATAACCATGGCGCAGCCCGGGAATTCCAGCAGGGCGTTTTCCAGCGCGCGCAGGGTTTCGATGTCCAGGTCGTTGGTAGGTTCATCGAGCAGCAGAACGTTGCCGCCAACCTGAAGCAGCTTCGCCAGGTGCAGACGACCACGCTCACCGCCAGACAGCTCGCCCACGCGTTTGCCCTGGTCGGTGCCCTTGAAGTTAAAGCGGCCAACATAGGCGCGGCTTGGCATCTCGGTGTTGCCGATACGCATGATATCCAGACCGCCGGAGACTTCTTCCCACACGGTTTTGCTGTTGTCCATCGCGTCACGGAACTGGTCAACGGAGGCCAGCTTCACGGTCTCACCCAGGGTGATAGAGCCGCTGTCAGGCTGTTCCTGACCGGACATCATGCGGAACAGGGTGGATTTACCCGCGCCGTTCGGACCAATGATGCCGACGATAGCGCCTTTCGGTACGGAGAAGGTCAGATCGTCGATCAGCAGGCGGTCGCCGTATGACTTACGCAGGTTGGTCACTTCAACCACTTTATCCCCCAGACGTGCGCCAGGCGGGATAAACAGTTCGTTGGTTTCGTTACGCTTCTGGTATTCGGTGTTGTTCAGCTCTTCGAAGCGTGCCAGACGGGCTTTGCCCTTGGACTGACGGCCTTTCGCGCCCTGACGCACCCACTCCAGCTCTTTCTCAATAGATTTACGGCGCGCCGCTTCCTGAGACGCTTCCTGCGCCAGACGCTGATCTTTCTGTTCCAGCCAGGAGGAGTAGTTACCTTCCCATGGAATACCTTCGCCGCGGTCCAGCTCCAGGATCCAGCCCGCCACGTTGTCGAGGAAGTAGCGGTCGTGGGTAATTGCCACCACGGTGCCTTCGAAGTCGTGCAGGAAGCGTTCCAGCCACGCCACGGATTCCGCATCCAGGTGGTTGGTTGGTTCGTCGAGCAGCAGCATGTCTGGTTTTTCCAGCAGCAGGCGGCACAGCGCCACGCGGCGGCGTTCACCACCGGAGAGATTCGCGATTTTCGCATCCCAGTCCGGCAGACGCAGGGCATCTGCCGCGCGCTCCAGCTGCACGTTCAGGTTGTGACCGTCGTGCGCCTGGATAATCTCTTCAAATTTGCCCTGCTGAGCGGCCAGTTTGTCGAAGTCCGCATCCGGCTCGGCGTATTTGGCATACACTTCATCCAGACCTTTCAGGGCGTTAACCACTTCGGATACCGCTTCTTCAACGGATTCACGCACGGTGTGTTCCGGGTTCAGCTGAGGTTCCTGCGGCAGGTAGCCGATCTTGATGCCAGGCTGCGGACGGGCTTCACCTTCGATGTCTGTATCGATGCCGGCCATGATGCGCAGCAGGGTGGACTTACCGGCACCGTTGAGACCCAGAACACCGATTTTTGCGCCCGGGAAAAAGCTCAGCGAGATATTTTTAAGAATATGACGTTTCGGCGGGACAACTTTGCCGACACGATGCATGGTATAAACGAATTGAGCCACGTTGGACTTCGCCTCTTTTATCGTGATGAGAATGAATTTCAGCCTCGAAGTGTAGCCTTTTTCACGCCCTAATCCCAGCCAGGAACGTCGGGAGTGTTAAAACGCGCAAGAAAGGTAAAAAAGTGTCCATGACGTGGCGCGTTGTGGGATGCCTGGTTAGCATAAGTTGAGGTAACTTTCACGTGGCAAGACGCTGCAACTGACGAAAAACAATGAGGAAGAGCTTGTGGAAAAAGCCAAACGGGTGGTCTGGCGTCTGCTGGCTGCCAGCGTATGCGTAATGGCGGTAAGCCAGGCGGTGCATGCCGATTCACTGGATGAACAACGTAACCGCTATGCCCAGATTAAGCAGGCATGGGACAACAAGCAGATGGATACCGTGCAGGCGCTGATGCCGACGCTGAAGGATTATCCGCTGTATCCGTATCTGGAGTATCGTCAGATCACTGATGATCTCATGAATCAACCGACCGTCACCGTAAATAACTTCATTCAGGCGAACCCGACACTGCCGCCTGCGCGTACCCTGAAGTCCCGGTTTGTGAACGAGCTGGCCCGTCGCGAAGACTGGCGCGGCCTGCTGGCTTTCAGCCCGGATAAGCCGGGCGCGACGGAAGCGCAGTGTAATTACTATTATGCGAAATGGGCGACCGGTCAGCAGGAGGAAGCCTGGACCGGCGCGAAAGAGCTGTGGTTGACGGGCAAAAGCCAGCCAAACGCCTGTGACCCGCTGTTCAGCGCCTGGCGCGCCTCGGGCAAGCAGGATCCGCTCTCTTACCTGGAACGTATTCGCCTGGCGATGAAGGCCGGAAACACCCGGCTGGTTACCGTGCTGGCGGGCCAGATGCCCGCGGATTATCAGACCATTGCCTCTGCCGTTATCAGTCTGGCAAACGATCCCAATACCGTGCTGACGTTTGCGCGTACCACCGGCGCGACCGATTTTACCCGCCAGATGGCGGCGGTGGCCTTTGCCAGCGTGGCGCGTGAGGATGTGGAAAACGCCCGGCTGATGATCCCGCAGCTGGTGCAGGCCCAGCAGCTTAATGACGATCAAACCCAGGAACTGCGCGATATTGTGGCATGGCGACTGATGGGAACAGATGTCACCGACGAACAGGCGCGCTGGCGTGACGACGCTGTAATGCGTTCAAACTCTGTCTCGCTGGTGGAGCGTCGCGTGCGCATGGCGCTGGGAACGGGCGATCGTCGTGGCCTCAATACCTGGCTGGCGCGCCTGCCGATGGATGCTAAAGAGAAAGATGAATGGCGTTACTGGCAGGCGGACCTGTTGCTGGAGCGTGGTCGTGAAGACGAAGCCAAAGCGATCCTCCACTCCCTGATGCAGCAGCGCGGCTTCTACCCGATGGCGGCGGCGCAACGTCTGGGCGAGGAGTACACCCTGAAGATCGACAAAGCGCCAGCCAACGCGAACCCGGCGCTGACGCAGGGTCCGGAAATGGCGCGCGTGCGCGAGCTGATGTACTGGAATCTGGATAATACCGCGCGCAGCGAATGGGCCAACCTGGTCACCAGCCGTACCACCGACGAGAAGGCGCAGCTTGCCCGCTATGCGTTTGATAATCGCTGGTGGGATCTGAGCGTGCAGGCGACGATCGCCGGCAAGCTGTGGGATCATCTCGAAGAGCGTTTCCCGCTGGCTTATAAGGATCTGTTCGATCGCTACACCAGCGGCAAAGATATTCCGCAAAGCTACGCGATGGCCATTGCCCGTCAGGAAAGCGCCTGGAACCCGAAAGTGCGTTCGCCGGTGGGGGCCAGCGGCCTGATGCAAATTATGCCGGGCACCGCGACGCACACGGTGAAGATGTTTAATATCCCAGGCTACAGCAGCCCGTCCCAGCTGCTGGATCCGGAGACCAACATCAACATCGGTACCAGCTACTTGCAGTACGTCTATCAGCAGTTCGGTAATAACCGCATCTTCGCGTCAGCGGCGTACAACGCCGGGCCAGGCCGCGTGCGGACATGGCTTGGCAACAGCGCAGGGCGGCTCGACGCCGTGGCGTTCGTCGAGAGCATTCCGTTCTCGGAAACGCGCGGATATGTGAAGAACGTGCTGGCGTATGACGCCTACTATCGGCACTTCATGGGGGAGAAAGATGCCCTGATGAGCGATGCCGAGTGGCAGAGACGTTACTGATCGGCGCGGGTTGTGTTATGCTGTACTCGCTAATGAGTACAAGAGGCAGCATAACATGACCCAGCATTCCCCGTATTCCTCGGCCATGGCCGAACAGCGTCATCAGGAGTGGCTTCGTTTTGTGGAGTTGCTCCGCCAGTCTTACGACAAAGATCTGCATTTACCCTTGCTACAGCTGATGCTGACGCCAGACGAGCGTGAAGCGCTGGGTACACGGGTACGCATTATTGAGGAACTGCTGCGTGGCGAAATGAGCCAGCGTGAACTGAAAAACGAGCTGGGCGCGGGCATCGCGACGATTACCCGGGGTTCAAACAGCCTGAAGTCGGCGCCGGTTGAACTGCGTCAGTGGCTGGAAGCGGTATTGCTTAAAAACGCCGGATGACGGCTTCGCCTAATCCGGCCTACAAACTTAACGATAAATCGCGTTATGGAACGGACTTAACGCCAGAATAACGGCCTGGTGGTAAACGCTCGAACGGGTGAGCTTGCCCGCGGTAAAGACGCCAATCGCCCCCTCTTTACGACCAATCTCATCAATGCCGGTGTAGTGCGACATTACCGGCCCCAGCGCCTCACCCGCGCGGACTTTCTCCAGTATGACCTCCGGCAGCGGCAGCGTGGCTGAACGCGCTTCGCCGCGCTGCTCGCGGCTTTCGATGACAACCCAGCTGAAGGTCGCCCCTTCGTCGATACCTGCTTCAATCGCGACCCAGAAGTCAGCATCTGGCGCGGCGGCTTTTGCATTCGCCACGCGATTTCGTGCGCCAGCGCGTGTTTCCTCGCTGCCAAACGGCTGTTCCGGCACACCGCTCTCGACGCCTACGGCGTCAATATGGCAGGATCCTTCGCCGAAGATCTCTTCAAATGCCCTTAGAATTGCCTGAATTTTGGCAGGATTGGTGGTAGCAGAGACAACATGGTGCATAATTAAGCTCGATTTAAAAAATTCATCGCAGTATAACGGAAAAAAAGCATGTTACAGGTATACCTTGTTCGCCACGGTGAAACGCAGTGGAACGCCGAGCGACGTATTCAAGGCCAGTCAGACAGTCCTCTCACCGACAAAGGTGTGCAGCAAGCGTGGCAGGTGGCGGAGCGCGCCAGAACGCTGGGTATCACTCACGTCATCTCCAGTGATTTAGGCCGCACGCAGCAGACGGCACGCATCATCGCCGATGCCTGTGGCTGCGACGTGACCCTTGAACCGCGCCTGCGCGAGCTGGATATGGGCGTGCTGGAAAAACGCCCTATCGATACGCTGACGGAAACCGAAGAAGGCTGGCGTCGCACGCTGGTGAACGGCACTGAAGATGGTCGCATCCCTGAGGGGGAATCCATGCAGGAGCTGAGCGTGCGCATGCATGCCGCGCTGGCCGAGTGCCTGAAACTCCCGGCAGGTAGCCGACCGCTGCTGGTGAGCCACGGTATCGCGCTGGGTTGCCTGGTGAGTACCATTCTGGGGCTGCCAGCTTACGCCGAGCGCCGTTTGCGTCTGCGCAACTGTTCCATTTCCCGTATCGACTATCAGGAAAGTGCCTGGCTGGCATCGGGGTGGGTGGTTGAGATGGCAGGGGACATTTCGCATCTTGATGCCCCTGCACTGGATGAGTTGCAGCGTTAACGACGTACCGGAATCAGGAATTCCATCCGCAGATTGATAGGGCCTTCTTCCGGTTTTGCATCTTGCGCCGGATAGTAGCGCTCAATGTCCTGACCTTTACGGCGATTCAGATTCAGCATTGGCATGCAGGTCCCGTAAACGGTCAGGATGAACTCCTGAACGCCCGTTCCTAACCCTTCGTATGAGAACATCACATACTCGCCGCCTTCCAGCACGACAGGCTTCGAGCCATGAATGTAACCGTTCGCCATGTCAGGCGTCAGCGCCGTGGTATAGAACACTTCCTGCTCGTCGTCTTTTTCCTGGCTTGGATACGTTTCGTTCAGGCCATACAGAATCGGCGGGATCGCCGGAGCGTGGCTTAAAAATTCGCGCCAGAACTGAACGCGCATCTGATGGCGGAACTCGGAGATCTGCTCCAGGGAACAGGAGTAGCTCTGCGTGGTGCCGACCAGGTGCGTTTCCGGCAAGGTGATGATTTCATATTTTGGCATCGCAAACTCGCCCAGACGCAGCGGCGGACGCATACCAAAGGAGCTCCAGTCCGGCGAGCGGCGATAAAGCGCTGGCGTTAACGAGAACTGTTTTTTAAAGGCGCGAGTGAAGGTTTGCTGTGAATCGAAGCGATATTGCAGGGCAATATCCAGGATTGGTCGCGCGGTCAGGCGCAACGCGACAGCAGACTTTGATAAACGACGTGCGCGAATATAGGCACCGATAGCATGACCGGTGACATCCTTGAACATCCTTTGCAGATGCCACTTGGAATAGCCTGCTTTTGCCGCCACATTATCCAGTGACAAAGGCTGGTCGAGATGACCTTCCAGCCAGGTGAGCAGGTCGCGAATAATTCCAGCCTGATCCATATACTATCCTCATCCTTAAAACTGCCGCAGGTGCCTGTTTACAGGTTAGCGGATAATAGCATTTTTTGACGTTTTAGCATTCAGTGTTTTTTTTGCGCATAAATGCTTTTTGTGGTGATTTAAGTGCGGATATATTCTAATCCTGTGATCTTGCTACATTTTTATCTAACCTGTTGAATAATCGCTCAGCGTAATTTTTATGAATGGTAACAATATGAAATACAAGGTTTTAGTCTTTGCAGCACTGGCGCTGATGGCAGGGCGCGTGGCACAGGCGGAGCAAATTGGCTCCGTGGACACCGTGTTTAAAATGTTTGGGCCGGACCACAAAATTGTGGTGGAGGCCTTTGACGATCCGGACGTTAAAAACGTCACCTGCTATGTCAGCCGGGCGAAGACCGGCGGGATTAAAGGCGGCCTGGGGCTGGCTGAAGACACGTCTGACGCGGCCATCTCCTGTCAGCAGGTTGGTCCGGTGGAATTGAGTGACAAAATTAAAAACGGCAAAGCGCAGGGCGACGTTGTATTCCAGAAACGGACCTCGCTGGTGTTCAAAAAGCTACAGGTGGTCCGTTTTTATGACGCGAAGCGTAACACACTGGCTTATCTGGCTTATTCCGACAAAGTCGTGGAAGGCTCACCGAAAAACGCGATTAGCGCGGTGCCGATTATGCCGTGGCATTGATAAAAAAAACGGCGCAAAAGCGCCGTTTTTTACTGCGTGACGGGAGGATTACTCCTGGAGGTCACCGCAGAAACGATAGCCTTCACCATGGATCGTGGCGATGATTTCCGGCGTATCAGGCGTAGATTCGAAATGTTTACGAATACGACGGATGGTTACGTCAACGGTACGATCGTGTGGCTTCAACTCACGACCGGTCATTTTCTTCAGCAGTTCTGCACGGGACTGGATCTTGCCCGGGTTTTCGCAGAAGTGCAGCATCGCGCGGAATTCACTGCGCGGCAGTTTGTACTGCTCACCGTTCGGGCTAATCAGCGAACGGCTATTGATATCAAGTTCCCAGCCGTTGAATTTGTAGCTGTCGACGCTACGACGCTCTTCACTGACCGTACCCAGATTCATGGTGCGGGACAGCAGGTTGCGTGCACGAATGGTTAACTCGCGAGGGTTGAACGGCTTGGTGATGTAGTCATCCGCGCCGATTTCCAGACCAAGAATTTTATCAACCTCGTTGTCACGGCCTGTCAGGAACATCAACGCGACGTTCGCCTGTTCACGCAGTTCGCGCGCCAGAAGAAGCCCGTTTTTGCCCGGCAGATTGATATCCATAATCACCAGGTTGATATCATTTTCAGAAAGGATCTGATGCATCTCTGCGCCATCGGTCGCTTCAAAGACATCGTAGCCTTCTGCTTCGAAAATGCTCTTTAACGTGTTGCGTGTTACCAACTCGTCTTCAACGATAAGAATGTGCGGGGTCTGCATGTTTGCTACCTAAATTGCCAACTAAATCGAAACAGGAAGTACAAAAGTCCCTGACCTGCCTGATGCATGTCGCAAATTAACATGATCGGCTTAACGTGACTAAAGTACGTAATTGCGTTCTTGATGCACTTTCCATCAACGTCAACAACATCATTAGCTTGGTCGTGGGTACTTTCCCTTTGGACCCGACAGTGTCAAAAACGGCTGTCATCCTAACCATTTTAACAGCAACATAACAGGCTAAGTGACACCGGACACCCAATAAAACTACGCTTCGTTGACATATATCAAGTTCAATTGTAGCACGTTAACAGTTTGATGAAATCATCGTAGCTGAATGCTAGCCTTTGTCACAATTTTTCAATAAACCAACTAGTTGCGGACATTGATTGATAAACGGTACGAATCCAATCGGAAAAGAGTATTCATAAGGTCATTATCATTACAAAACATAAGGATAATGGACTTCTGTTAACATTCTAACTGATTGTTCAGCCACAAAATAGTTTAGCTTTTTTTAATTGTTATGAAACGCTATTTCGGTGATTTGTGTTGCAAAATTGTAAATTCGTGCTGCGTAATATGTTGAAGTGAATCACATTTTTACCTGCTAACTGATTAAAAAGAGAGCATAAATGCATCTGTCGATTGTGCTGGTGGCACCAGCAAGAGCTGAAAATATTGGCGCTGCGGCGCGTGCCATGAAGACCATGGGTTTTACCGATTTGCGTATCGTAGACAGCACGGCGCATCTGGAGCCTGCTGCGCGATGGGTGGCGCACGGTTCGGGTGATATTCTCGATAATATAACCACTTACGCTACGCTCGCTGAGGCGCTGCACGATATTTCGTTTACCGTCGCGACGACCGCGCGCAGCCGGGCGAAGTTTCATTATTACGCCACGCCTGCTGAACTGGTGCCAATACTGGAAGAAAAAAGCCAGTGGCTGGAGAAAGCCGCGCTGGTGTTTGGGCGAGAAGATTCCGGGCTAACTAACGAAGAACTGGAACTGGCTGACGTGCTGACGGGCGCGCCGATGGTGGCGGATTATCCGTCACTCAATCTGGGGCAGGCGGTGATGGTGTACTGCTATCAATTAGCATCCTTAATACAAATTTCTCAGCCGCCAGCGTCAGTAACGGATGAAAACCAGCTGGCGGCGCTGCGTATTCGTGCAGATAAGCTTCTCGAGCAACTGGGCGTCGCTGACGATCAAAAAATGGTGGACTGGTTACAGCAGCGCCTGGGGCGTCTTGAACAGCGCGACACGGCAATGCTGCACCGATTGCTTCATGATATTGAAAAAAAATTAGCCGAGTAAAATAGTGTCATAGGTTTTTATTATGGCCGATCCTGCTGATGTCTGGGGTTGCATCTGGGGTATTCCGATGAAAATAAATCTGCACGCAGCGGGACGTGAGAATGTCCCGAATTGTGATCAAATTAAAAATTCATTGACTTAAGGTGTCCGATCCTTTAACCCTAAAAGAATAGAGCACAGACAGATAATAATGACAGAGTACACAACATCCATGAAACGCATCAGCATCACCACCATTACTACAACCATCATCATTACCACAGGTAACGATGCGGGCTGACGCGTACAGGAAAAACAGAAAAAAGCCCGCACCTGAACAGTGCGGGCTTTTTTTTCGGCTAAAGGAAATGAGGTAGAACCATGCGAGTGTTGAAGTTCGGCGGTACATCAGTGGCAAATGCAGAGCGTTTTCTGCGTGTTGCCGATATCCTGGAAAGTAACGCCAGGCAGGGGCAGGTTGCTACCGTGCTCTCTGCCCCGGCAAAAATCACGAATCACCTGGTGGCGATGATTGAAAAAACCATCGGTGGCCAGGATGCACTTCCGAACATCAGCGACGCCGAACGTATCTTCGCTGAACTGCTTCAGGGGCTGGCAGACGCCCAGCCTGGCTTCCCGCTGGCGCAGCTGAAAACCACCGTTGAACTCGAATTTGCCCAGATTAAACACGTTCTTCACGGTATCAGCCTGCTGGGTCAATGCCCGGACAGCATCAACGCGGCGCTAATTTGCCGGGGTGAAAAACTCTCTATCGCCATCATGGCAGGCGTGCTGGAAGCGCGCGGTCATCACGTGACGGTCATCGATCCGGTTGAAAAACTGCTGGCTGTGGGACACTACCTTGAATCCACCGTCGACATTGCCGAGTCGACACGCCGCATTGCGGCGAGCAAAATCCCGTCTGACCACATGATCCTGATGGCAGGCTTCACCGCCGGTAACGAGAAGGGCGAACTGGTGGTGCTGGGGCGTAACGGCTCTGACTACTCCGCTGCCGTGCTGGCGGCCTGTTTACGTGCAGACTGTTGTGAGATCTGGACTGACGTTGATGGTGTATATACCTGTGACCCGCGCCAGGTGCCGGACGCCAGGCTGTTGAAGTCGATGTCGTACCAGGAAGCGATGGAGCTTTCCTATTTCGGCGCCAAAGTGCTTCACCCACGTACCATCTCCCCGATTGCCCAGTTCCAGATCCCTTGCCTGATTAAAAATACCGGTAATCCGCAGGCGCCGGGTACGCTGATTGGCGCCAGCGCTGATGAAGATGACCTGCCGGTAAAAGGCATTTCGAACCTTAATAACATGGCGATGTTCAGCGTCTCTGGCCCGGGTATGAAAGGTATGGTTGGCATGGCGGCACGCGTGTTTGCGGCCATGTCCCGTAATGGGATCTCCGTGGTGCTGATCACGCAGTCTTCTTCCGAATACAGCATCAGCTTCTGCGTCCCGCAGGGCGATTGCCTGCGCGCCCGTCGCGCGCTGGAAGAAGAGTTCTACCTGGAGCTGAAAGAAGAGCTGCTGGAGCCGCTCTCTATTCAGGAGCGTCTGGCCGTGATCTCCGTGGTAGGCGACGGCATGCGCACCCTGCGCGGAATCTCCGCCAAATTCTTTGCCGCCCTGGCGCGGGCCAATATCAATATCGTGGCGATTGCCCAGGGCTCATCAGAGCGTTCAATTTCCGTTGTCGTGGATAACGATGACGCCACTACCGGCGTGCGCGTGGTGCATCAGATGCTGTTCAACACCGACCAGGTGATTGAGCTGTTCCTGGTGGGCGTCGGCGGCGTCGGCGGCGCGCTGCTGGAGCAGGTAAAGCGCCAGCAGGAGTGGCTTAAGAAGAAACATATCGATTTGCGCGTCTGCGGAATTGCGAACTCGAAAGCGTTGCTGACTAACGTCCACGGTCTGAACCTGGAAAACTGGCAGGCGGAACTGGAAGAGGCGAAAGAGCCGTTCAACCTGGGTCGTCTGATCCGTCTGGTGAAAGAGTATCACCTGCTTAACCCGGTGATCGTCGACTGTACCTCCAGCCAGGCTGTGGCCGATCAGTACGCGGATTTCCTGCGCGAAGGTTTCCATGTGGTGACGCCGAACAAAAAGGCCAACACCTCGTCGATGGATTACTATCACCAGCTGCGTCTGGCGGCGAGCAAGTCGCGCCGCAAGTTTCTGTATGACACCAACGTGGGCGCGGGCCTGCCGGTCATCGAGAACCTGCAAAACCTGCTGAACGCGGGCGACGAACTACAGCGTTTCTCCGGCATCCTCTCCGGCTCCCTGTCGTTTATCTTCGGCAAGCTGGACGAAGGGATGAGCCTGTCGGAAGCCACCCGCGCCGCGCGCGAGCTGGGCTACACCGAGCCGGATCCGCGCGACGACCTCTCCGGTATGGATGTGGCGCGTAAGCTGCTGATCCTGGTGCGCGAAACCGGCCGCGAGCTGGAGCTTTCGGATATCGTGATTGAGCCGGTGCTGCCAGCAGAATTTGATGACAGCGGCGACGTCAGCGCTTTTATGGCCAGGTTGCCGCAGCTTGACGACGCCTTTGCCGCCCGCGTTGCGAAAGCCCGTGATGAAGGTAAGGTATTGCGCTATGTTGGCAATATTGAAGAAGACGGCGTCTGCCGCGTGAAGATTGCCGAAGTGGATGGCAACGATCCGCTGTACAAGGTGAAAAACGGCGAGAACGCCCTGGCGTTCTACAGCCATTATTATCAGCCACTGCCGCTGGTACTTCGCGGCTATGGCGCAGGGAATGATGTGACGGCGGCGGGCGTGTTTGCCGATCTGCTGCGTACCCTGTCATGGAAGTTAGGAGTTTAAGATGGTTAAAGTATATGCCCCGGCTTCCAGCGCCAATATGAGCGTCGGATTTGACGTGCTGGGCGCGGCGGTTACGCCGGTGGATGGTTCGCTGCTGGGCGATACGGTAACGGTTGAGGCGGCAGAGCGCTTCAGCCTGAATAACGTCGGCCGTTTTGCCAGCAAGCTGCCGCCTGAACCGCGTGAGAATATCGTTTATCAGTGCTGGGAACGCTTCTGTCAGGAGATCGGTAAAAACGTGCCGGTCGCCATGACGCTGGAAAAGAGCATGCCGATTGGTTCGGGACTCGGCTCCAGCGCCTGCTCGGTGGTCGCCGCGCTGGTGGCGATGAATGAGCACTGCGGCAAGCCGCTGAACAACAGCCGCTTGCTGGCGCTGATGGGCGAGCTGGAAGGGCGCATCTCCGGCAGCATTCATTATGATAACGTGGCGCCGTGCTTCCTTGGCGGCATGCAGCTGATGATTGAAGAAAATGGCATCATCAGCCAGCAGGTGCCAGGGTTTGATGAGTGGCTGTGGGTGCTTGCCTATCCGGGCATTAAGGTTTCTACCGCCGAAGCGCGTGCGATCCTGCCGGCGCAGTATCGTCGTCAGGACTGTATCGCCCACGGGCGTCATCTGGCGGGCTTTATTCATGCCTGCTACACCCGACAGCCGCAGCTGGCGGCGAAACTGATGAAAGACGTTATTGCCGAGCCGTATCGCACGAAGCTGCTGCCGGGCTTTAACGAAGCGCGACAGGCATCCATGGATATCGGCGCACAGGCGTGCGGCATCTCCGGCTCCGGCCCAACGCTGTTCGCCTTATGCGACAAGCCAGACACCGCGCAGCGCGTGGCGGACTGGCTCTCTAAACACTACCTGCAAAATCAGGAAGGCTTTGTTCATATTTGCCGTCTGGACACGGCTGGCGCACGAGTACTGGGATAACGAATGAAACTCTACAACCTTAAAGATCATAACGAGCAGGTCAGCTTTGCGCAGGCGGTAACGCAGGGTTTGGGCAAAAATCAGGGGCTGTTCTTCCCCCACGACCTGCCGGAATTTCAACTGACTGAAATCGATGAACTGCTTAAGCAGGACTTTGTCACCCGCAGCACCAAAATTCTGTCTGCGTTTATTGGCGACGAAATCCCGCAGGAGCTGCTCGAAGAGCGCGTGCGCGCGGCGTTTGCTTTCCCGGCCCCGGTGAAGCAGGTGGAGCCTGACGTTGGCTGCCTGGAGCTGTTCCACGGCCCGACGCTGGCGTTCAAAGATTTCGGCGGTCGCTTCATGGCGCAGATGCTGACCCACATCAGCGGCGACAAACCGGTGACCATCCTGACCGCGACCTCAGGTGATACCGGTGCGGCGGTGGCTCATGCGTTCTACGGCCTGAAAAACGTCCGCGTGGTGATCCTCTATCCGAAAGGCAAAATCAGCCCGCTTCAGGAAAAACTGTTCTGCACTCTTGGGGGCAACATTGAAACCGTGGCGATCGACGGCGATTTCGATGCCTGCCAGGCGCTGGTGAAGCAGGCCTTTGATGACGAAGAGCTGAAGGCGGCGCTGGGGCTGAACTCTGCCAACTCCATCAACATCAGCCGTCTGCTGGCGCAGATCTGCTACTACTTCGAAGCGGTGGCCCAGCTGCCGCAGGACGCGCGCAATCAGCTGGTAGTTTCTGTGCCAAGCGGGAACTTCGGCGATCTGACGGCGGGCCTGCTGGCGAAATCACTCGGCCTGCCGGTGAAGCGCTTTATCGCCGCTACCAACGCCAACGACACCGTGCCGCGTTTCCTGAAGGACGGAAAATGGGCGCCGAACGCGACGCAGGCCACGCTCTCCAATGCGATGGATGTGTCACAGCCTAACAACTGGCCGCGTGTGGAAGAGCTGTTCCGCCGTAAGGTCTGGCGTCTGGGCGACCTGGGCTACGCAGCGGTGACGGACGAAACCACGAAAGCCACCATGCGCGAGCTGAAAGCGGTGGGCTATACCTCTGAGCCGCACGCGGCGATTGCCTATCGTGCCTTGCGCGATCAGCTTCAACCGGGTGAGTATGGCCTGTTCCTCGGTACCGCCCATCCGGCCAAGTTCAAAGAGAGCGTGGAAGCGATCCTGGGTGAAACGCTGCCGCTGCCAAAAGAGCTGGCCGAGCGCGCCGACCTGCCGTTGCTGTCCCATGAGCTGCCCGCAGACTTTGCCGCACTGCGTAAGCTGATGATGACCCGAGCGTGAGTTTATTGCCCGGTGGCGGCTACGCCTTACCGGGCCTGGAACATTTCAGAAAGTAGGCCGGGTAAGGCGAAGCCGCCACCCGGCTTTTTTATGGAGAAAATAAGGAGAAAAACAGCAGGAAAAAAGCAGAAATTCCCAATAAATGCGGTCACTTAGGGTTTAGGATTGCAGAGAATAACATCCACCGTTCCCATCACGTACTCTCCTTACATCGGCCCACGTTGGGCAAGAAGAATAAGGAGTCACCTATGTCTACACTGAAACCTGCACTTATCGCGCTTTCACTGATGCTGGTCGCTCCCATGGCGGTGCAGGCAGCTGAGATCACCCTCGTCCCTGCGGTAAAACTGCAAATTGGCGATCGGGATAATAACGGACACTACTGGGATGGCGGCCGCTGGCGCGACCATGACTGGTGGAAAGCGCACTATGACTGGCGCGATAACCACTGGCGTCCGCACGATGAACATCGCGATCGTCACGATCATCACCGTCATGACGATCATCGCCCGGGGCCGGACCGGAAGCACCATTAACACAAACCCCGCCAGCTGGCGGGGTTGTCTTTTATTGCTCGTGACGCTTAAACACCAGCTCGTTTTTTACTGACGATGCCTCGTCGAAGAAATACCCTTCACTGTTAAAGCCAGTGAGCTGCTCTGGCTTCGTCAGGCGGTTTTGAATGATGAAACGGCTCATCAGACCGCGCGCTTTTTTGGCGTAGAAGCTGATCACTTTAAATTTGCCGTTTTTCTCGTCGAGGAACACCGGCTTGATAATGTCCGCATCCAGCTTTTTCGGCTTCACCGATTTGAAGTACTCATCGGAGGCCAGGTTGATCACCACGTTGTCCCCCTGGGCTTGCAGCGCCGCGTTAAGCTTATCGGTAATGACATCGCCCCAGAACTGGTACAGATCTTTGCCTTTAGCATTTTCCAGGCGGATACCCATCTCCAGACGATACGGCTGCATCAGATCCAGCGGGCGCAGCACCCCGTACAGGCCGGATAACATGCGCAGATGCTGCTGGGCAAAATCGAAATCGGCTTCGCTAAACGTTTCTGCTTGCAGGCCAGTGTAGACATCACCTTTAAAGGCCAATAGCGCCTGGCGGGCGTTGGCGGGCGTGAAGTCAGGCTGCCACTCATGAAAACGGGTGGCGTTCAGGTCGGCGAGTTTATCACTGATGCTCATCAGCGAAGCGATTTGCGGAGCCGAAAGCTTACGCGCCTCGTGGATCAGCTGTTGCGAGTAGTCCAGCAATTCCGGCTGGGTATAACGCTCAGTGGCGAGCGGGCTCTGGTAGTCGAGCGTTTTGGCAGGTGAAATCAGAATCAGCATATCCAGTCCTTGCAGGAAATTTAGAGCGACTTTAACAAAAAATCGCCCTGAATTGATCGATAGCTGTTATTGCCGCGGCAAATCATCCCAGGTGCCAGGAGCAATTTGTGATTCGATTTCGGGATAGCGTGAGGCGTCAAAGACGGGCTGTACGCCGAGCTTGCGCTGACGCAGATAATCGCGCGCGATCAGCGCTACAACCGGTGAAAGAAGCAAAATTGCCGTCAAATTGGTGATGGCCACCAGCGCCATAATGACATCCGCCAGTTGCCAGATCATCGGCATGCTAAGCAGGCAACCGACAAATACCATCGCCAGCACACCCGCGCGAAGGAGGTTGCGGGCCAGACGCGAGTCAACTTTCAGGAAAATAAGGTTGTTCTCGGCATAGATATAGTTAACCACAATAGAACTGAAGGCAAAAAGCCCCACGACAAGGGCGACAAGGCCTGCGCCCCAACCGCCGACGAGGGAGACCAGCGCCTGTTGTACCCAGTGAATGCCTGCTGTACTGCCGGATGGATGTTCAACGGCGCCGGACAGCAACATTATCATCGCACTGGCGGAGCAGATAACAATGGTGTCTGTGAAGACGCCAATCATCTGTACAATGCCCTGCGCGGCGGGATGCGGGGGCCAGGATGCGGCCGCTGCGGCGGCATTCGGCGTGGAGCCCATTCCCGCCTCGTTGGAGAACATGCCTCGCTGAAAACCCGCAGTGAGCGCCTGGCTAAGGGTGTAACCCAGCGCGCCGGAAGCCGCTTCGCGCCAGCCGAACGCGCTTTGGAAAATAGTGACGATGACGTTCGGCACTTCGTCGATATGTATCGCGCATACCAACAGGCTGGTTGACACCCACAGCAGCGCCATCAGCGGAACCAGCCACTGCATCAGGCGGGCAACCCCTCTCAGCCCGGTCACAATGGTCAGCAGGGTGAGAAGGGCAAGCGCGCCGCCCGTCAGCCACTCCGGACAATTGAAGGCAAAGCGCAGCGCGTGGGCGACGGAATTAGCCTGAACGGTATTGAAAATAAGACCATAGGCCATCAGTAAAAAGATTGAGAACAGGACGCCCATCCAGCGCATTCCCAGTCCGCGAGCCATATACCAGGCGGGGCCGCCGCGAAATTGACCGTTGCCGTCTTTTTCTTTGTAGAGCTGCGCAAGCGAGCATTCAGCAAAGGAGGTGGCCATACCGATAATCGCCGTCACCCACATCCAGAATACCGCGCCCGGACCGCCCGCGCCGATTGCCAGCGCGACACCGGCCAGGTTACCGCTGCCGACGCGCGCGGCCAGGCTGGTACAGAGCGCCTGAAATGAGGTCAGGCCGCCCGGCTGTGGTGTGACGCTGTTTTTCAGACTTCTGCCAAATTTGCGAATATAGCGAAACTGAATCAGTCCGCTGCGCCACGTAAACCAGATACCTGCCCCTGAAAGCAGGTATATCATGATTGAACCCCAGAGAACTTCGTTAATAAAGAAAAAGAAATCAGGCACTAACGTCCCTCTTGTTGATGCCAACGTGAATATGTAAGCGCTACCACTGATTGTGCATGCTGTTACTTAGCAGCCTGTTAATATTCTGAGTTTATCATACTCTGCCTAAGCGCACTGTCTGCGGTTGCGCTGCCTCTCACTCGTGTTATCATCAGGGCAGACCGGTTACATCCCCCTAACAAGTAAACCTGTCATTTTTCCGCTGCTGGCAGGCTGTCGGTAGTGTGAATTATCCAGGGAACGTTAAAAGAGAAACACTATCATGACGGATAAATTGACCTCCCTTCGTCAGTTCACCACTGTCGTCGCTGACACCGGAGATATTGCGGCAATGAAGCTGTACCAGCCGCAGGATGCTACAACCAACCCTTCTCTGATCCTTAACGCCGCGCAGATCCCTGAGTATCGCAAACTGATCGACGAGGCGGTGACTTGGGCAAAAGCACAGAGCAATGACCGCGCGCAGCAGGTTGTGGATGCGACTGACAAACTGGCAGTAAACATCGGTCTGGAAATCCTGAAGCTCGTTCCTGGCCGTATCTCTACTGAAGTTGATGCTCGCCTGTCCTACGACACCGAAGCGTCTATTGCCAAAGCAAAACGCCTGATCAAACTGTACAACGATGCGGGCATCAGCAACGACCGTATCCTGATCAAACTGGCCTCTACCTGGCAGGGCATTCGCGCCGCTGAACAGCTGGAAAAAGAAGGGATCAACTGTAACCTGACTCTGCTGTTCTCCTTCGCACAGGCGCGTGCATGTGCCGAAGCTGGCGTATACCTGATTTCTCCGTTTGTGGGCCGTATTCTGGACTGGTACAAAGCCAACACCGACAAGAAAGAGTATGCGGCGTCTGAAGATCCAGGCGTGATTTCCGTGACGGAAATCTACGAATACTACAAACAGCACGGCTATGAGACCGTTGTTATGGGCGCAAGCTTCCGTAACGTCGGTGAAATCATTGAGCTGGCTGGCTGTGACCGCCTGACCATCGCCCCTGCGCTGCTGAAAGAGCTGGCAGAAAGCGAAGGTGCTATCGAGCGTAAACTGTCCTACACCGGCGAAGTGAAAGCGCGCCCAGAGCGCATCACCGAGTCCGAGTTCCTGTGGCAGCACAACCAGGATCCAATGGCTGTAGATAAACTGGCGGACGGTATCCGTAAGTTTGCTATCGACCAGGAAAAACTGGAAAAAATGATCGGCGACCTGCTGTAATCATTCTGCGTGACCGGGTTCCCGGTCACGCCTCTGTCTGAATTTTCTCTCTGCGTGTATCATTCCCTTTAATCAGTACTTTTTGAATGGAATGGATATGACTACCTTACGCATCGGCTTAGTGTCGATTTCTGACCGCGCCTCCAGCGGTGTTTATCAGGATAAAGGCATCCCTGCTCTGGAAGCGTGGCTGGGCAGCGCGCTCACTACCCCGTTTGAGATCCAGACTCGCCTGATCCCGGACGAGCAGCCGATCATCGAGCAAACCCTGTGTGAACTGGTGGATGAGATGAGCTGCCATCTTGTGCTGACGACGGGCGGAACCGGCCCGGCGCGCCGCGATGTAACGCCGGACGCGACGCTGGCTATCGCCGATCGTGAAATGCCGGGCTTCGGTGAACAGATGCGCCAGATCAGTCTACACTTTGTCCCGACGGCCATTCTTTCCCGTCAGGTCGGGGTGATCCGCAAACAGGCGCTGATCCTGAACCTGCCGGGGCAGCCGAAGTCGATAAAAGAAACGCTGGAAGGAGTAAAAGCCGAAGACGGGAGCGTTATCGTCCACGGTATCTTTGCAAGTGTACCGTATTGTATACAACTGCTTGACGGTCCGTACGTGGAAACTGACGGCAATGTGGTAGCAGCATTTCGCCCTAAAAGCGCTCGCCGCGAAACAATCTCCTGAAAATGCTTTAAATGTGACATTAGCGCCAGCCGCAGTAGCGTGTAAATGGATTTACGATATAGTAATTTTTTCTTTACGATTGCTGTAAAAAATAATCAACAACACATGCACAATGGTTCGCTATGTCACATAATACCCGACCTCTGAATCGACAGGACTACAAAACCCTCACGCTCGCTGCCCTGGGCGGCGCGCTGGAGTTTTACGATTTCATCATCTTTGTCTTCTTCGCCGCCGTTGTGGGGGCGCTGTTTTTCCCGGCGGATATTCCTGAATGGCTGCGTCAGGTACAAACCTTCGGCATTTTCGCTGCCGGCTATCTGGCGCGTCCGCTGGGCGGCATTGTCATGGCGCACTTTGGCGATCTGGTTGGGCGCAAGAAGATGTTTACCCTCAGCATCCTGCTTATGGCCGTGCCGACGCTGGCGATTGGCCTTTTGCCTACCTATGAGTCGATGGGCATTATCGCCCCGTTATTGCTGCTGCTGATGCGTATTCTCCAGGGCGCGGCCATCGGCGGGGAAGTGCCTGGCGCGTGGGTGTTTGTCGCTGAGCACGTCCCGGTGCGCCGCATCGGCATTGCGTGCGGAACGCTGACCGCAGGACTGACGATTGGGATCCTGCTTGGCTCCGTGGTTGCAACCATCATCAATACCAGCATGACGCAACAGGCCGTTCACGACTGGGGCTGGCGTATCCCGTTCCTGCTGGGCGGAGCGTTTGGGCTGGTGGCAATGTACCTGCGACGCTGGTTGCAGGAGACGCCAATATTTCTGGAAATGCAGCAGCGGAAGGCGCTGGCGCAAGAACTGCCGGTGAAAACCGTAGTAGTGCGGCATAAAAAAGCGGTAGTCGTGTCGATGCTTCTGACCTGGCTGCTGTCTGCGGGTATCGTGGTGGTCATTTTGATGTCGCCGGTCTGGCTGCAAAAACAGTACGGTTTTGCGCCTGCCGTGACGTTACAGGCGAACAGTATCGCGACAATTATGCTCTGCTTTGGCTGTCTGGCCGCCGGGCTGGCGGCGGATCGTTTCGGCGCCAGCGTGACCTTTATTGTCGGCAGCCTGCTGCTGGCCGCGTCGAGCTGGGCATTCTATCATCTTGCGGGCACCCATCCTGAACAGCTGTTCCTGCTGTACGGTGTCGTCGGGCTGTGTGTGGGCGTCGTTGGCGCCGTACCGTACGTGATGGTCCGCGCCTTCCCGCCGGAGGTACGCTTCACCGGCATCTCTTTCTCTTATAACGTCTCGTATGCCATTTTCGGTGGGCTGACCCCGATTGTGGTCACGGTGTTGATGGGGCTGTCACCCCTTGCACCTGCATGGTACGTGCTGGCGTTATCGCTGATGGGGCTGGTATTGGGGATGTGGCTTCGCCAGTCAGAGGGATGTCGTGCCCGCGACGCGGGCACGACAGAGGGATCAGTGTTTTTCACCAATCGGTAATACGGTGCGGCCGAACTGCTCGTTCAGCACTTCACCCATTGCCAGGTAGATAGCGCTTGCGCCGCACACCAGACCGACCCAGCCGGCAACGTGAACGATGCCTTCGTTATCCGCCAGGTGACCCGCGGCAAGCAGAGCGAACAGCACGGTCAGGCTCAGGAAGACGAATTGCAGCGCGCGGTTCGCCTTCAGGGTGCCGAAGAACATGAACAGGGTGAACACGCCCCACAGTCCCAGGTATACGCCCAGGAAATGGGCGTTTGAAGCATCTGCCAGGCCCATTTTAGGCATCAGCAGAATGGCGACCAACGTCAGCCAGAACGAACCGTAAGAGGTAAAGGCGGTTAAGCCGAAGGTATTGCCTTTCTTATATTCCAGCAGGCCCGCGAAAATTTGCGCGATACCGCCGTAAAAAATGCCCATCGCCAGGATTACGCCGTCCATCGGGAACATCCCGATGTTGTGCAGGTTCAGCAGAATGGTGGTCATGCCAAAACCCATCAGGCCCAGCGGAGCCGGATTAGCCAACTTAGTGTTGCCCATAAGTCCTCAAAAAAATCATCATTAATATGGTGAAATGGTTAAACCCGCGCCAGTTCTCCCTGACGGGGCGCGGCATCATAATGGGCGGCATCGGCGCCGTCTATGATCTCATCGGGGTGAAATTAAAAAATTTTTTATCCTTCCCCCTTGATGGATGCCGTTGTGACCCCATCTTGTAAGCAACCGCAGTGTGTGGACCTGAAAAAAATCAAATCTGGGCAGTTGAAAAAGCACGTTCTGCCCTTATTACAGGTACACAACCACATGTTGACTGAATTTTTAGTGGAGACGTTTAGATGGGTAAAATTATTGGTATCGACCTGGGTACTACCAACTCTTGTGTAGCGATTATGGATGGCACTACTGCACGTGTGCTGGAGAACGCCGAGGGCGATCGCACCACGCCTTCTATCATTGCTTATACCCAGGATGGTGAAACTCTGGTTGGTCAGCCGGCTAAACGTCAGGCAGTGACAAACCCGCAAAACACCCTGTTTGCGATCAAACGCCTGATTGGCCGCCGCTTCCAGGACGAAGAAGTTCAGCGTGACGTTTCCATCATGCCTTACAAAATCATCGCAGCCGATAACGGCGATGCATGGCTTGATGTGAAAGGCACCAAAACTGCACCTCCGCAGATCTCTGCTGAAGTGCTGAAGAAAATGAAGAAAACCGCGGAAGATTACCTGGGTGAACCGGTAACTGAAGCTGTTATCACCGTACCTGCTTACTTCAACGATGCTCAGCGTCAGGCAACCAAAGATGCTGGCCGTATCGCAGGTCTGGAAGTAAAACGTATCATCAACGAACCAACCGCAGCAGCACTGGCTTACGGTCTGGATAAAGAAGTTGGCAACCGTACTATCGCGGTTTACGACCTGGGTGGTGGTACCTTCGATATCTCTATTATCGAAATCGACGACGTTGACGGCGAAAAAACCTTCGAAGTTCTGGCAACCAATGGTGATACCCACCTGGGTGGTGAAGACTTCGATACCCGTCTGATCAACTACCTCGTTGACGAGTTTAAGAAAGATCAGGGCATTGACCTGCGTAACGACCCGCTGGCCATGCAGCGCCTGAAAGAAGCCGCTGAGAAAGCGAAGATCGAACTGTCTTCCGCTCAGCAGACCGACGTGAACCTGCCGTACATCACCGCAGACGCGACCGGTCCAAAACACATGAACATCAAAGTGACCCGTGCGAAACTGGAAAGCCTGGTAGAAGACCTGGTGAACCGTTCTATCGAGCCACTGAAAGTTGCATTGCAGGACGCTGGCCTGTCCGTGTCTGATATTCAGGACGTTATCCTGGTAGGTGGTCAGACCCGTATGCCAATGGTTCAGAAGAAAGTTGCTGAATTCTTTGGTAAAGAGCCACGTAAAGACGTGAACCCGGACGAAGCGGTTGCTATCGGTGCTGCGGTTCAGGGTGGTGTTCTGACGGGTGAAGTGAAAGACGTACTGCTGCTGGACGTTACTCCGCTGTCACTGGGTATCGAAACCATGGGTGGCGTGATGACTCCGCTCATCAACAAAAACACTACTATCCCGACGAAACACAGCCAGGTGTTCTCCACCGCTGAAGACAACCAGTCTGCGGTAACCATCCATGTGATTCAGGGTGAGCGTAAGCGTGCGGCGGATAACAAATCTCTGGGTCAGTTCAACCTGGACGGTATTAACCCGGCACCACGCGGCATGCCACAGATCGAAGTCACCTTCGACATCGATGCTGACGGTATCCTGCACGTGTCTGCGAAAGACAAAAACAGCGGTAAAGAGCAGAAGATCACCATCAAGGCATCTTCTGGCTTGAACGAAGCGGAAATCGAAAAAATGGTTCGTGATGCCGAAGCTAACGCGGAATCCGACCGTAAGTTCGAAGAGCTGGTTCAGACCCGTAACCAGGGTGACCATCTGCTGCACAGCACCCGTAAGCAGGTTGAAGAAGCGGGCGATAAACTGCCAGCGGAAGACAAAACTGCGATCGAAACTGCACTGAGCGCGCTGGAAACGTCTCTGAAAGGCGAAGACAAAGCGGACATTGAAGCGAAGATGCAGGAGCTGGCACAGGTTTCTCAGAAGCTGATGGAAATCGCTCAGCAGCAGCACGCACAGCAGCAGGCGGGCGCTGATGCTTCCCAGAACAACGCGAAAGACGACGATGTTGTCGACGCTGAGTTCGAAGAAGTGAAAGATAAAAAATAATCGCCCTGATGCAGGGTAATTAATCGGCACGGGCGTAGGAGTATTCTCCACGCCCGTGCTCGCATGTTAAGGGGCTTAAAAAAACCAATGGCAAAGCAAGACTATTACGAGATTTTAGGCGTTCCGAAAACTGCGGAAGAGCGTGAAATCAAAAAGGCATATAAGCGCCTGGCCATGAAATTCCACCCTGACCGTAATCAGGGTGACAAAGAGGCTGAAGCCAAATTTAAAGAGATTAAAGAAGCCTATGAAGTCCTGACCGATGCACAAAAACGTGCGGCTTATGACCAGTATGGTCACGCGGCCTTTGAACAGGGCGGCATGGGCGGCGGTGGATTTGGTGGTGGCGGCTTCGGCGGCGGCGCTGATTTCAGCGACATCTTTGGCGATGTATTTGGCGATATCTTCGGCGGCGGTCGTGGTCGTCAGCGCGCGGCGCGCGGCGCAGATCTGCGCTATAACATGGACCTGACGCTGGAAGAAGCGGTTCGTGGCGTAACCAAAGAGATCCGTATCCCGACGCTGGAAGAGTGTGACGTTTGCCACGGCAGCGGCGCGAAAGCGGGGACTCAGCCACAGACCTGTCCAACCTGTCACGGTTCCGGTCAGGTGCAGATGCGCCAGGGCTTCTTCGCGGTGCAGCAGGCCTGTCCGCATTGTCATGGTCGCGGTACGCTGATTAAAGATCCGTGCACCAAATGCCACGGTCACGGTCGTGTGGAGAAAACCAAAACGCTGTCCGTTAAGATCCCGGCAGGCGTGGATACGGGCGACCGCATCCGTCTGGCAGGTGAGGGTGAAGCTGGCGAGCACGGCGCACCGGCAGGGGATCTGTACGTTCAGGTTCAGGTTAAACAGCACGCCATCTTCGAGCGTGAAGGTAACAACCTGTACTGTGAAGTGCCGATCAACTTTGCGATGGCGGCGCTGGGCGGCGAAATCGAAGTGCCGACGCTGGACGGTCGCGTTAACCTGAAAATCCCTGGCGAAACCCAGACCGGGAAGCTGTTCCGCATGCGCGGCAAAGGCGTTAAATCCGTTCGCGGTGGCGCGCAGGGTGACCTGTTATGCCGCGTGGTCGTTGAAACGCCGGTCGGCCTGAACGACAAGCAGAAACAGCTGCTGAAAGAGCTTCAGGAGAGTTTTGGTGGCCCGACGGGTGAGAAAAACAGCCCGCGCTCCAAAAGCTTCTTCGATGGCGTCAAAAAATTCTTCGACGATTTAACCCGCTAACCTGCCAGCTGGTTACTATCCTTTAAAGCCCGGAAGCGATTCCGGGCTTTTTGCTTTATAGCGTTATTCCTCGGTTAAACTGAATCTATAACCAATATTAATCTGTTTTTACCGATCTGTTTGCGCTGATATTATGGTTTTACCGAGGTATTGTTGTAAAAGAGAGTTTAAACGTGAAATTACTACACCGTTTCTTTAGCAGTGAGGCATCCGGCGGCGTCATCCTGATTATTGCTGCTGCAGCCGCCATGCTGCTCGCCAATATGGGCATGACGCGCGATCTCTATCACGCATTTCTGGAAACCCCCGTCGAGCTGAAGGTCGGGGCGCTGGAAATTAACAAGAACATGCTGCTGTGGATCAACGATGCGCTGATGGCGGTGTTCTTCCTGCTGGTAGGCCTGGAGGTCAAACGTGAGCTGGTGATCGGTTCTCTTGCCAGCCGTCAGCGCGCGGCGTTTCCGGTGATCGCGGCGATTGGCGGGATGATCGTTCCCGCGTTGCTCTTTCTCGCGTTTGCGTGGCAGGATCCGATTGCGCGTGACGGCTGGGCGATCCCGGCCGCAACGGATATCGCGTTTGCGCTCGGGGTCTTAGCCTTGCTCGGTAGCCGCGTCCCGGTAGCACTGAAAATTTTCCTGATGGCGCTGGCGATTATCGATGACCTGGGCGCTATCGTGATTATCGCGCTGTTCTACACCAGCGATCTGTCGGTTCTGTCGCTGAGCGTGGCGGCCGTGGCTATTGCGGTGCTGGCGTTGCTGAACGTCTTCAACGTCCGACGCACGGGTATTTATATTCTGGTGGGGATGGTGCTGTGGACGGCGGTGCTGAAGTCTGGCGTGCATGCCACGCTGGCGGGCGTCATCGTTGGCTTCTTTATTCCGCTGAAGGAGCAGGACGGCAAATCGCCTGCCAGACAGCTGGAGCATGTGCTTCATCCGTGGGTGGGCTTTATGATCCTGCCGCTGTTTGCATTTGCCAACGCGGGTGTTTCCCTGGCCGGTGTTACCCTGGACGGACTCACCTCTGTGCTGCCGCTGGGTATCATCGCTGGTTTGTTTATCGGTAAGCCGCTGGGTATCAGCCTGTTCTGCTGGCTGGCGCTGAAGCTGAAGCTAGCGTCATTGCCAAACGGAACCACCTTTAGTCAGATTATGGCCATCGGCGTGCTGTGCGGTATTGGATTCACCATGTCGATCTTTATCTCGACGCTGGCGTTTGGCACCAGCGCGCCTGAGCTTATCGTCTGGGCGAAACTCGGCATTCTTATCGGGTCGTTACTGGCCGCGGTTATTGGTTATACCTTGTTGAAGGTGAAGTTGTCCGGACAGGCTGTCCAGGCATAACAGGAAACCGGGAGAAGGGAAGCCTTCTCCCGATAAACTATCAGGGAGTGAAAACGTGATGTCTCATTTGAACTATAACCATCTCTATTACTTCTGGCATGTCTACAAGCAGGGCTCGGTCGTGGGAGCGGCAGAGGCGCTCTACCTGACACCACAAACTATTACCGGGCAAATCAAAGCCCTGGAAGAGCGCTTACAGGGCAAGCTTTTTAAGCGGAAAGGACGTGGCATTGAGCCGAGCGAGCTGGGCGAACTGGTGTTCCGCTATGCGGACAAGATGTTCACCCTGAGCCAGGAGATGCTGGATATCGTTAACTATCGCAAAGAGTCGAACCTGCTCTTTGACGTGGGCGTGGCGGATGCGTTGTCCAAACGGCTGGTAAGCGGTGTGCTGGATGCGGCGGTGGTGGAAGATGAACAGATTCATTTACGCTGCTTTGAGTCCACTCACGAGATGCTGCTGGAACAGCTGAGCCAGCATAAGCTGGATATGATTATCTCGGACTGCCCAATCGACTCCACGCAGCAGGAAGGCTTGTTCTCGGTGAAAATTGGCGAATGCGGCGTCAGTTTCTGGTGCATTAATCCGCCGCCGGAAAAACCGTTTCCTGCTTGCCTGGAAGAGCGCCGCCTGCTGGTGCCGGGTAGGCGGTCTATGCTCGGACGTAAGCTGCTGAACTGGTTTAACTCGCAGGGGCTGAACGTGGAGATCCTCGGTGAGTTCGACGATGCGGCTTTGATGAAGGCTTTTGGCGAGGCGCACAACGCTATCTTCGTTGCCCCGACGCTGTACGCGCACGATCTCTATTCAGACGACAAGATTACCGAGATTGGCAGGGTGGATAACGTGATGGAAGAGTATCACGCCATATTCGCCGAAAGGATGATTCAGCACCCGGCGGTGCAGCGAATCTGCAACCGCGACTACTCGGCGCTGTTTACGCCGCCGGCAATCTGAAGACATAAAAAAACCCGCGTTAAGCGGGTTCTTTCAAACAAGCAACAACAAGTAGCGATTAAGCCAGTTTGTTGATCTGCGCGGTCAGGTTTGCTTTATGACGCGCTGCTTTGTTTTTGTGGATCAGACCTTTAGCAGCCTGACGATCCACGATTGGTTGCATTTCGTTAAATGCGTTCTGCGCTGCAGCTTTGTCGCCTGCTTCGATTGCTGCGTATACTTTCTTGATGAAAGTACGCATCATAGAGCGACGGCTTGCGTTGTGCTTACGAGCCTTTTCAGACTGAACGGCACGTTTCTTAGCTGATTTGATATTAGCCAAGTCCAACTCCCAAATATGTTCTATGTGGACAATTCAAAGGCCGAGGAATATGCCCTCTTTGCCTTCTTTTGTCAATGGATTTGTGCAAATAAGCGCCGTTAATGAGCGACGCTACGTTACGTAGTGATGGCGCAGGATTCTACCAGCTTGTCTTTCGTGAATACAGCCTTTCGGCATAAAAATCGCAGTTCTCGGGCAGATTTTTTTGCTGTGAAAGGTCAGCCTGATGAAATCATACGGCTTTCTGTTTCGCGTGAACAATCGCCGGTTAACCTTAACCGCCGTACAAGGTATACTTTGGCGATTTTCACTGTTTTGAGCCAGTCATGAAGCTGATACGCGGCATACATAATCTCAGTCAAGCCCCGCACGGGTGCGTACTGACCATTGGTAATTTTGACGGCGTGCATCGTGGGCATCGGGCGCTGTTGCAGGGATTGCGTAAAGAAGGGGAGGCGCGTGGCCTGCCCGTTGTGGTGATGATTTTCGAACCGCAGCCGCTGGAGCTGTTTGCTGGCGAGAAATCCCCCGCGCGGCTGACGCGTCTGCGTGAGAAGTTACGCTACCTGGCGGAGTCCGGCGTGGACTACGTCCTGTGCGTACGCTTCGACCGTCGGTTTGCCGCGCTGACCGCACAAAACTTTGTCAGCGATCTGTTGGTCAGGCAGCTTGGCGTGCAGTTTCTCGCCGTGGGCGATGATTTCCGCTTTGGCGCTGGTCGTCAGGGCGATTTCTTGTTATTACAGAAGGCTGGCCTGGAGTACGGGTTTGACGTCACCAGTACGATGACCTTCTGTGAGGGCGGGGTGCGCGTCAGCAGCACGGCGGTACGTCAGGCTCTGGCGAACGATGAACTGGACACGGCAGAAACGCTGCTGGGTCATCCGTTCACAATTTCAGGTCGTGTGGTCCATGGCGATGCGCTGGGCCGCACGATAGGTTTTCCGACGGCGAATATACCGCTGCGTCGTCAGGTCTCCCCGGTTAAAGGGGTCTATGCGGTGGAAGTGGCAGGACTGGGTGAGAAGCCTTTCTACGGTGTTGCCAACATTGGTACACGTCCAACGGTTTCCGGTGTGCGTCAACAGTTAGAAGTACACCTGCTGGACGTTGTAATGGACCTCTACGGTCGCCATATAGATGTGATACTGCGTAAAAAAATACGCAATGAACAGCGATTCGCTTCGCTGGATGAACTTAAGGCGCAAATCGCGCGAGATGAATTAACGGCCCGCGAGTTTTTTGGGCTTTAGAACCGGCTTAACTGCCTACGTGATAAATACGGAACCGAGAATCTGATGAGTGACTATAAATCAACCCTGAATTTGCCGGAAACAGGGTTCCCGATGCGCGGCGATCTCGCCAAGCGCGAACCGGGAATGCTGGCGCGTTGGACTGATGATGACCTGTACGGCATCATTCGTGCAGCCAAAAAAGGCAAAAAAACCTTCATTCTGCATGATGGCCCTCCCTATGCGAATGGCAGCATTCATATTGGTCACTCTGTAAACAAGATTCTGAAAGACATTATCGTGAAGTCCAAAGGACTCGCGGGATATGACTCGCCTTATGTTCCGGGCTGGGACTGCCATGGTCTGCCAATCGAGCTGAAAGTGGAGCAAGAGTACGGTAAGCCGGGTGAGAAGTTCACCGCCGCAGAGTTCCGCGCGAAATGCCGCGAATACGCTGCCACCCAGGTAGACGGTCAGCGCGCTGACTTCATCCGTCTGGGCGTGCTGGGCGACTGGTCGCACCCGTACCTGACCATGGACTTCAAAACCGAAGCCAACATTATCCGTGCGCTGGGTAAAATCATCGGCAACGGTCACCTGCATAAAGGCGCTAAGCCGGTGCACTGGTGCGTGGACTGCCGTTCTGCGCTGGCAGAAGCGGAAGTAGAGTATTACGACAAAACCTCGCCTTCTATCGACGTGGCGTTCGAAGCGGTCGATCAGGATGCGATCAAAGCTAAATTTGGCCTGCCAGGCGTAAGCGGTCCAGTCTCGCTGGTTATCTGGACCACCACCCCGTGGACGTTACCAGCCAACCGTGCCATTTCCCTGTCCGGTGAGTTTGAGTACGCGCTGGTACAAATTGATGGTCGCGCGGTTATCCTGGCAAAAGATCTGGTTGAAAGCGTGCTTAAACGCGCGAACATCACTGATTACAGCGTGCTGGGTACCGTAAAAGGCGACGCGCTGGAGCTGATGCGCTTCAAACACCCGTTCCTGGACTTCGACGTTCCGGCGATCCTGGGCGACCACGTCACGCTGGACGCCGGTACCGGTGCGGTGCATACCGCCGGCGGCCACGGTCCTGACGACTACAACATCAGCCTGAAATACGGTCTGGAAATCGCCAACCCGGTCGGTCCGGATGGCTCTTACCTGCCTGGCACCTACCCGGCGCTGGACGGTATCAACGTCTTTAAAGCCAACGACATCATCGTTGACATGCTTCGCACCAGCGGCGCGCTGCTGCACGTTGAGAAAATGCAGCACAGCTATCCGTGCTGCTGGCGCCATAAGACCCCGATTATCTTCCGTGCGACCCCGCAGTGGTTCGTCAGCATGGACCAGAAAGGCCTGCGCGAGCAGTCTCTGAAAGAGATCAAAGGCGTGCAGTGGATCCCGGACTGGGGCCAGGCGCGTATCGAATCCATGGTGGCTAACCGTCCTGACTGGTGTATCTCCCGTCAGCGCACCTGGGGCGTGCCGATGTCGCTGTTCGTGCATAAAGAGACGCAGGAACTGCACCCGAACACCCTGGAACTGATGGAAGAGGTGGCTAAGCGCGTTGAAGTTGACGGCATTCAGGCGTGGTGGGATCTCGATTCCCGTGACATCCTGGGCGCTGACGCGGACAACTACGAGAAAGTGCCGGATACCCTGGACGTGTGGTTCGACTCCGGGTCTACCCACTCCTCCGTGGTTGACGTGCGCCCTGAGTTCGCCGGTCACGCTGCCGACATGTATCTGGAAGGCTCCGACCAACACCGCGGCTGGTTCATGTCATCCCTGATGATCTCCACCGCCATGAAGGGCAAAGCACCTTACCGCCAGGTACTGACCCACGGCTTCACCGTGGATGGTCAGGGCCGTAAGATGTCCAAATCCATCGGTAACACCGTTTCTCCGCAGGACGTGATGAACAAGCTGGGCGCGGATATTCTACGCCTGTGGGTGGCATCCACCGACTACACGGGCGAAATGGCGGTGTCTGACGAGATCCTGAAACGTGCTGCTGACAGCTATCGTCGTATCCGTAACACTGCGCGCTTCCTGCTGGCGAACCTGAACGGGTTTGATCCGGTAAAAGACATGGTGAAGCCGGAAGAGATGGTGGTGCTCGATCGCTGGGCGGTAGGCTGCGCGAAAGCGGCACAGGAAGATATTCTGAAAGCCTATGAGTCTTACGACTTCCACGAAGTGGTGCAGCGCTTGATGCGCTTCTGCTCCATTGAGATGGGGTCGTTCTATCTCGACATCATCAAAGACCGCCAGTACACCGCGAAAGCGGACAGCGTGGCGCGTCGTAGCTGCCAGACCGCGCTGTTCCACATCGCAGAGGCGCTGGTACGCTGGATGGCGCCGATCATGTCCTTCACCGCAGATGAAATCTGGGGTTACCTGCCGGGCGAACGTGAGAAGTATGTCTTCACCGGCGAGTGGTACGAAGGTCTGTTCGACCTCTCCAGCACTGAAGCAATGAACGACGCCTACTGGGACGAGCTGCTGAAAGTGCGTGGCGAAGTGAACAAGGTTATCGAGCAGGCGCGCGCTGACAAGAAAGTCGGTGGCTCTCTGGAAGCGACGGTGACCCTGTACGCAGAGCCTGAGCTGGCCGCGAAGCTGACCGCGCTGGGCGATGAATTACGATTTGTCCTGTTGACCTCCGGTGCGAAAGTTGCGGATTATGCCGAGGCATCTGCTGATGCTCAGCAGAGCGAACTGCTCAAAGGACTGAAGGTCGCACTGAGCAAAGCCGATGGTGAAAAATGCCCGCGTTGCTGGCATTACACTACCGATGTCGGCCAGGTGGCGGAACACGCAGACATCTGCGGACGCTGTGTAAGCAACGTCGCCGGCGACGGCGAAAAACGTAAGTTTGCCTGATGAGTAAAACTCTCTGTTCAACAGGACTGCGCTGGCTGTGGCTGGTGGTAGTGGTGCTGATTATTGATTTGGGCAGCAAGTTCCTGATCCTCCAGAATTTCGCTCTGGGGGATACGGTCCCGCTGTTCCCGTCGCTTAACCTGCACTACGCCCGCAACTACGGCGCGGCGTTTAGTTTCCTTGCCGACAGCGGTGGCTGGCAGCGTTGGTTCTTCGCAGGTATCGCAATGGGTATCTGCGTCGTGCTCGCGGTGCTGATGTACCGCTCGAAGGCCACGCAAAAGCTGAATAACATCGCCTACGCGCTGATCATTGGTGGCGCACTGGGTAACCTGTTTGACCGCCTGTGGCACGGCTTTGTAGTCGATATGATCGACTTCTACGTCGGCAACTGGCACTTTGCGACCTTTAACCTCGCCGATAGCGCAATATGCGTTGGTGCAGCGTTAATCGTGCTGGAAGGCTTCTTGCCTAAACCGGCCGCGAAAGAGCAGGCGTAACAAAACCAGCCGGGTGACGCGTAGCGATCCCGGCCTACAGAATTTGTGGCCCCCGTAGGCCCGGTAAGCGTAGCGCCACCGGGCAACAGGTGACCCAAAACAAGCGAGCAATTTGCATGTCTAAATCCGTACAGAGCAACAGCGCGGTTCTCGTTCATTTCACGCTGAAGCTGGATGACGGCTCCACGGCCGAGTCCACCCGCAACAATGGCAAACCGGCGCTGTTTCGTCTGGGCGACACCTCCCTGTCTGAAGGCCTCGAACAACAGCTTCTCGGGCTGAAAGAGGGTGAGAAAAAAGCGTTCTCACTGGAGCCGGATGCGGCATTCGGTGTGCCAAGCCCGGATCTGATTCAGTACTTCTCGCGCCGTGAGTTTATGGATGCGGGTGAACCGGAGATCGGGGCGATTATGCTCTTTACCGCTATGGACGGCAGCGAAATGCCTGGCGTGATCCGCGAAATCAACGGGGATTCCATCACCGTTGACTTCAACCATCCGCTTGCCGGGCGTACCGTTCATTTTGATGTAGAAGTGCTGGAGATCGATCCGGCGCTGGAGGACTGAGATGCAGATCCTGTTGGCTAACCCGCGCGGTTTTTGCGCCGGTGTAGACCGCGCTATCAGCATTGTTGAAAATGCGCTGGAGATTTACGGCGCGCCGATTTACGTGCGTCACGAAGTGGTGCACAACCGCTACGTGGTCGACAGCCTGCGCGAGCGCGGTGCGATTTTTATCGAGCAGATCAGCGAAGTGCCGGACGGCGCAATCCTCATCTTCTCCGCGCACGGCGTATCCCAGGCCGTACGTAACGAAGCCAAAAGCCGCGATCTGACCGTATTCGATGCCACCTGTCCGTTAGTGACCAAGGTGCATATGGAAGTGGCGCGTGCAAGCCGTCGTGGTGAAGAGTCGATTCTGATTGGCCATGCCGGTCACCCGGAAGTTGAAGGCACCATGGGTCAGTACAGCAACCCGGAAGGGGGTATGTATCTGGTTGAGTCGCCGGAAGACGTTTTTACGCTGAATGTGAAAAACGAAGCGCGTCTGTCGTTTATGACCCAGACGACGCTTTCCGTGGACGACACCTCAGACGTGATTGACGCCCTGCGCCAGCGCTTCCCAAAAATCGTCGGGCCGCGCAAAGATGATATCTGCTACGCAACCACCAACCGTCAGGAAGCCGTGCGCGCGTTGGCTGAACAGGCGGACGTGGTGCTGGTGGTCGGTTCAAAAAACTCCTCTAACTCTAACCGTCTGGCCGAACTGGCGCAGCGTATGGGGAAAGCGGCGTTTCTGATCGACGACGCAACGGACATTCAGGAAGCGTGGGTGAAAAACGCGGCCTGCGTCGGTGTTACCGCAGGTGCTTCAGCGCCGGATATTCTGGTGCAAAACGTCATTGCCCGCCTGCAAGAGCTGGGTGGTGGCGAAGCGGTGCCGCTGGAAGGCCGTGAAGAGAACATTGTCTTTGAAGTGCCGAAAGAGCTGCGAATCGACGCCCGCGAAGTGGAATAATTTCTTTTCTGATGAAAGGCCAGCACCTTCTGTGCTGGCCTTTTTTTTGCTTCGTATCTTATCGTGACGACAAAATCATGTCTTTTACTGATATCTGAGTCGGTTTCACGTTAAATTCTAATTATTGGTGTTTTCAGTTGGCAGCCTTAGCGAAGGCTGGTTAATCTGAAAACGGTTTACATCATTTTAACGTAAGAGAATAACTATGCATGATGCACAGATCCGTGTCGCCATTGCGGGCGCGGGTGGACGTATGGGTCGCCAGCTGATTCAGGCGGCACTACAGATGGATGGCGTGGCACTTGGCGCGGCGCTGGAGCGTGAAGGTTCATCCCTGCTGGGCTCCGATGCGGGCGAACTGGCAGGCGCGGGCAAGACAGGCGTTACCGTGCAGAGCAACCTGGAGGCGGTGAAAGAAGACTTTGACGTGTTCATCGACTTTACCCGTCCGGAAGGCACTTTGACTCACCTGGCGTTTTGCCGCCAGCACGGTAAAGGGATGGTGATTGGCACCACCGGTTTCGATGATGCCGGTAAACAGGCCATTCAGGAAGCAGCCGCCGACATTGCAATTGTCTTCGCCGCGAACTTTAGCGTAGGCGTTAACGTTATGCTGAAACTGCTGGAAAAGGCAGCGAAGGTGATGGGCGACTATACCGACATTGAGATTATTGAAGCGCACCACCGCCATAAAGTCGATGCCCCATCTGGCACGGCGCTGGCGATGGGCGAAGCGATTGCTTATGCAATGGATAAAGATTTGAAAGACATCGCGGTCTATTCTCGCGAAGGTCACACTGGCGAGCGCGTGCCTGGCACCATTGGTTTTGCCACCGTTCGCGCGGGTGATATCGTCGGCGAACATACCGCTATGTTCGCCGATATTGGTGAAAGGGTCGAAATCACACATAAAGCATCCAGCCGCATGACGTTTGCAAACGGGGCGGTACGCTCCGCACTGTGGCTAAAAGGTAAGCCAAATGGTCTTTTTGACATGCGAGATGTGCTCGAACTCAACAATTTGTAAGCGTTATTACCCATCGTGATGTGGTTATTGCAGTCGTAACTGTTTGATTGCATAGGGCAATATTTTATTGCCCTTTTATTTTGACTATTTAAAAGGATTATTGCATTTAACTCATTTAAAGTAAGTGTTTTCATGCTATTTTATGTTGCTGTACTGTAAATTTTGACCATCTGGTCCACTTTTTATTCCCGCGAGACGATTGTTTCTTTTAAACTGCCTGCGCAAGCGATTTCCACAGTGATTTAGTTGATCTTTTTGCCGCTTAATTTGAAATCAAGCCATCAGGCCTGCAAAAGAATAAACTAAATCCCCGTTTTAAGTTGACTTTTACATGGCAAATCCCCAGAATGCCGCCGTTTGCCAAAAATCCGCTGGCAACACATTTGCATTGATCCATGACATGGTTATGAATTAATATGCAAATAAAGTGAGTGAATATTCTCTGGAGGGTGTTTTGATTAAGTCAGCGCTATTGGTTCTGGAAGACGGAACCCAGTTTATCGGTCGGGCCATAGGGGCAACGGGTTCGGCGGTTGGGGAAGTCGTTTTCAATACTTCAATGACCGGTTATCAAGAAATCCTCACTGATCCTTCCTATTCTCGCCAAATCGTTACTCTTACTTATCCTCATATCGGCAATGTCGGCACCAATGCGGCTGACGAAGAATCCTCTCAGGTACATGCGCAAGGCCTGGTCATTCGCGACCTGCCGCTGATTGCCAGCAACTTCCGCAACACCGAAGACCTCTCTTCTTACCTGAAGCGCCATAACATTGTGGCGATTGCCGATATCGATACCCGTAAGCTGACGCGTCTGCTGCGCGAGAAGGGTGCACAAAATGGCTGCATCATCGCAGGGGACAACCTCGATGCGGCGCTGGCGCTGGAAAAAGCGAAAGCCTTCCCGGGCCTGAACGGGATGGACCTGGCGAAAGAAGTGACTACCACAGAAGCCTACAGCTGGACGCAGGGAAGCTGGACGCTGGAAGGCGACCTGCCGGAAGCGAAACCGGAAAGCGAGCTGCCGTTCCACGTGGTGGCCTACGATTTTGGTGCCAAGCGCAACATCCTGCGTATGCTGGTTGACCGTGGCTGCCGCCTGACGGTCGTCCCGGCACAAACGTCTGCGGAAGATGTTCTGAAGATGAACCCGGACGGTATCTTCCTCTCTAACGGTCCTGGCGACCCGGCGCCGTGTGACTACGCTATCGACGCCATTAAGTACTTCCTTGAAACCGATATCCCGGTATTCGGCATCTGTCTCGGCCATCAGCTGCTGGCGCTGGCGAGCGGAGCGAACACCGTCAAGATGAAGTTCGGCCACCATGGTGGTAACCACCCGGTGAAAGATATCGACAACAACACGGTAATGATCACCGCGCAGAACCACGGCTTCGCTGTGGATGAAGCGACGATGCCCGCTAACCTGCGTGTGACGCATAAGTCACTGTTCGATGGTACCTTGCAGGGTATCCATCGCACCGATAAGCCTGCGTTCAGCTTCCAGGGCCACCCTGAAGCCAGCCCGGGCCCACACGATGCCGCGCCGCTGTTCGATCACTTCATCGAACTTATCGAGCAATACCGTAAGACTGCTAAATAATCAGGAGCTGAGAAGACCATGCCAAAACGTACAGACATAAAAAGCATCCTGATCCTTGGCGCTGGCCCGATCGTGATCGGCCAGGCCTGCGAATTTGACTACTCCGGTGCGCAGGCGTGTAAAGCCCTGCGTGAAGAGGGTTACCGCGTCATCCTGGTCAACTCTAACCCGGCCACTATCATGACCGACCCGGAAATGGCAGATGCGACCTACATCGAGCCGATTCACTGGGAAGTGGTACGCAAAATTATCGAGAAAGAGCGTCCGGATGCGGTGCTGCCGACCATGGGTGGCCAGACGGCGCTGAACTGTGCACTGGAGCTGGAGCGTCAGGGTGTGCTGGAAGAGTTCGGCGTGACCATGATTGGGGCAACCGCCGACGCGATTGATAAAGCAGAAGACCGTCGTCGCTTCGACGTGGCAATGAAAAAAATTGGCCTCGACACCGCGCGTTCCGGTATCGCACACAACATGGAAGAAGCGCTGGCCGTCGCGGCTGACGTGGGCTATCCGTGCATCATCCGTCCATCATTCACTATGGGCGGCACCGGCGGCGGTATCGCCTACAACCGCGAAGAGTTCGAAGAGATTTGCGAACGCGGTCTGGATCTCTCCCCAACCAAAGAGCTGCTGATTGATGAATCGCTGATTGGCTGGAAAGAGTACGAGATGGAAGTGGTGCGTGATAAAAACGACAACTGCATCATCGTCTGCTCCATCGAAAACTTCGACGCGATGGGGATCCACACCGGCGACTCCATCACCGTTGCGCCAGCTCAGACGCTGACCGACAAAGAGTACCAAATCATGCGTAACGCCTCGATGGCGGTACTGCGTGAAATCGGCGTGGAAACCGGCGGCTCGAACGTGCAGTTCTCGGTGAACCCGAAAACCGGCCGTCTGATTGTTATCGAAATGAACCCGCGCGTGTCCCGTTCCTCCGCGCTGGCCTCCAAAGCCACCGGCTTCCCGATTGCGAAAGTGGCGGCGAAACTGGCGGTGGGTTACACCCTTGACGAGCTGATGAACGACATCACCGGTGGCCGCACGCCAGCGTCCTTCGAACCGTCCATCGACTACGTTGTGACCAAAATTCCTCGCTTTAATTTCGAGAAATTCGCCGGCGCGAACGACCGTCTGACTACCCAGATGAAATCCGTTGGTGAAGTCATGGCGATTGGCCGCACGCAGCAGGAATCCCTGCAAAAAGCGCTGCGTGGCCTGGAAGTGGGCGCGACCGGCTTTGACCCGAAAGTCAGCCTGGACGACCCGGAAGCACTGACCAAAATCCGCCGCGAGCTGAAAGACGCGGGCGCAGAGCGTATCTGGTACATCGCCGATGCCTTCCGTGCGGGCCTCTCTGTCGACGGCGTATTTAACCTGACTAACATCGACCGCTGGTTCCTGGTGCAGATTGAAGAGCTGGTGCGTCTGGAAGAGAAAGTGGCAGAGCTGGGCATCAACGGCCTGGACGCAGACTTCCTGCGCATGCTGAAGCGTAAAGGCTTCGCCGATGCGCGTCTGGCTAAACTGGCGGGCGTACGTGAAGCGGAGATCCGCAAGCTGCGCGACCAGTATGACCTGCACCCGGTTTACAAGCGCGTGGACACCTGTGCGGCAGAGTTCTCGACCGATACCGCGTACATGTACTCCACCTATGAAGACGAGTGCGAGGCGAACCCGTCCGTCGACCGCGACAAGATTATGGTGCTGGGCGGCGGTCCAAACCGTATCGGCCAGGGCATTGAGTTCGACTACTGCTGCGTGCATGCCTCGCTGGCGCTGCGCGAAGACGGTTACGAGACCATCATGGTCAACTGTAACCCGGAAACCGTCTCGACCGACTACGACACTTCCGACCGCCTCTACTTCGAGCCGGTTACGCTGGAAGACGTGCTTGAAATCGTGCGCATCGAGAAGCCGAAAGGCGTGATCGTGCAGTATGGCGGCCAGACTCCGCTGAAGCTGGCGCGTGCGCTGGAAGCAGCAGGTGTGCCGGTCATCGGCACCAGCCCGGACGCTATTGACCGTGCGGAAGACCGCGAGCGTTTCCAGCAGGCAGTTGATCGTCTCAAGCTGAAACAGCCGGCGAACGCCACCGTGACCGCGATTGAAATGGCCGTTGAGAAAGCGAAAGAGATTGGTTACCCGCTGGTGGTGCGTCCATCCTACGTACTGGGCGGCCGTGCGATGGAAATCGTCTATGACGAAGCCGACCTGCGTCGCTACTTCCAGACGGCGGTGAGCGTTTCCAACGATGCGCCAGTGCTGCTCGACCGCTTCCTCGACGACGCGGTTGAAGTCGACGTTGACGCTATCTGCGACGGCGAAATGGTGCTGATTGGCGGCATTATGGAGCACATCGAGCAGGCTGGTGTGCACTCCGGTGACTCCGCATGTTCTCTTCCTGCGTACACCCTGAGCCAGGAGATTCAGGATGTGATGCGTCAGCAGGTGCAGAAGCTGGCCTTCGAGCTACAGGTTCGCGGCCTGATGAACGTCCAGTTCGCAGTGAAAGACAACGAAGTTTATCTGATTGAAGTCAACCCGCGTGCGGCACGTACCGTACCGTTCGTCTCTAAAGCGACCGGTATTCCGCTGGCGAAAGTGGCGGCGCGCGTGATGGCTGGCCAGACGCTGACTCAGCAGGGCGTCACGAAAGAAATCATCCCGCCGTACTACTCGGTGAAAGAGGTGGTGCTGCCGTTCAACAAATTCCCGGGCGTTGACCCACTGTTAGGGCCAGAGATGCGCTCTACCGGGGAAGTGATGGGCGTGGGCCGCACCTTCGCAGAAGCGTTTGCCAAGGCACAGCTGGGCAGCAGCTCCACCATGAGAAAATCGGGCCGTGCGCTGCTCTCCGTTCGCGAAGGCGATAAAGAGCGCGTGGTTGACCTGGCCGCCAAGCTGCTTAAACAGGGCTTCGAGCTGGATGCAACCCACGGCACGGCAATTGTGCTGGGTGAAGCTGGGATCAACCCGCGTCTGGTGAACAAGGTGCATGAAGGTCGTCCGCACATTCAGGACCGTATCAAGAATGGTGAGTACACCTACATCATCAACACCACCGCAGGTCGCCAGGCGATTGAAGACTCCAAGCTGATTCGCCGCAGCGCGCTCCAGTATAAAGTGCATTACGACACCACCCTGAACGGCGGTTTCGCGACGGCCATGGCGCTGAATGCGGATGCCACCGAGAAGGTGATTTCGGTGCAGGAAATGCACGCTCAGATTAGCAAGTAATCTGCGTAGGCCCGGCAAGCGTTAGCGCCGCCGGGCAAGTGGCGGGTGGCGCTTCGCTTACCCGCCCTACGGTTTTCTTTACCCATCTTAAGAACCTTCTGGTTTTTCATCCGCTTTCAGTCAGTTAGCCTAAAATGGTTAGGTCGATAACGAAAATTCAACTGAGAGCAGGGGAAAACACCATGCAAAATAAACTACTGATCGCTTCCGTTCTGGCTGCCACTGCAATGTTCACCGTGGCGGGCTGTTCGTCAAATCAGGCCGTAAAAACCACCGATGGTAAAACTATCGTTACTGACGGGAAACCGCAGGTGGATGACGATACCGGTCTGGTATCGTACAAAAACGCCGAAACCGGTCAAACTGAACAGATAAACCGTGACCAGGTTAAATCAATGGGTGAGCTGGATAACTAAAAAAAAGCAGTGGCACATGCCACTGCTTTTTTTGCGTCAGAATGATCGATTACCAGCGATGGTTTAACAAAATATGACCGCCGTAAGCGGCATAGCTGTTTTCACCCCACTCACCGCTGGCACGCAGGGAGATCGTTGTGGTTTCGTTCAGGTTGCCGGTTACGCCCAGCTCTAACTGACCACGATCTTCTGGCGTATCGTTGCTGACGGTTTCGTCGTTGAATGCCAGATCGTTTTGACCAGCACCTTTCAACCAGTTAACTGCGACGTATGGCTGCCAGGCATTGACGTCCTTCTGCTGGAAGTAGCTTGCTTTAACGCCAAGACGACCAAAGACGCTGTCATTGTCCAGCGTGGTTACGCGTACGCCGTCGCGATCGGTGTGATTTTCCTGATCGAGATAGCTGTAGATCACCTGCGCCTGTGGCTCGATCTTCCATGTACGTTCATTTTCAGACTGGATAACCCACGCGTGGCCGACTTCAACAGACGCGGCGAAACCTTCGCTATCGTAATCTTCATCGTTACGATTGCTGGTGACTTTGTTGTTGTACCAGCTATAAGCGGCCCAGGTATCAACGTAGCTGCCCAGACGTAATTTCTGATCTTCCTGCCAGGTGGCGTACAGCCCAACATTAAAGCCATCAACTTTACCCTGTGCGTCACGCACGTTGTGCTTCGCATCAGAGTGGGTCTTCGCCTGGCCTGCACCGAACATACCACCGGCACGCAGGATGCCGTTATCCATTGGCTTGCTCATGAAATCGCTGCCGACTTGCAGAACGGTGGTGGTGGTGTCGTAGCTGACTTTATCGCCACCCGCATCGTTCTCATGATAGCGACCCTTAACGTACATCCAGGTGTTCAGATCGTCTTCATTGCGGAAAGTGAGCTGGTCGCGATCGTCGCGCTTATGCAGGAACATGCTCTGCGCGGCAAGGTAGTTACCTAAGTAAGCACCCACTTCAGGTGCCATAACTTCCGGGGCACTGTTACCGCCGTTATCGGTGTTGCCGCCGTTATCGGTGTTGCCGCCGTTGTCGGTGTTACCACCGTTATCGGTGTTACCGCCGTTATCGGTGTTGCCGCCGTTATCGGTGTTGCCGCCGTTGTCAGTGTTGCCGCCGTTGTCAGTGTTGCCGCCGTTGTCGGTGTTACCACCATCATCGGCGTTACCACCGTCATCGGTGTTACCACCATTATCGGTGTTGCCACCGTCATCGGTGTTACCGCCGTCATCATTATTGCCACCGTCATCGGTGTCGTCGGAAGGATCATCAGAAGGCGTCGCCTTTGATTCCAGATACCAGTTTCCGTCACTGTGCTGGTAGAGGTTATATTCCCAGGCGCCTGCGACGACCGGTTTTGCCAGCGTCAGCTGGGCTTCGGAACTGCCGCCAATGCTGACAATTTCCATACCGTTAATGGTTTGCGCGCCTGCGCCGCCAATGTTGGTAATGCTGACGCCGGACTGACCGAAGCTGCTGCCCGTAATGGTGAGGTGGTCAGTTGGTGAGTTATCTTCACCCAGAGTGCTGTTCATCACAATCTGGCTACCGTCAGAGCCGGTGTAGTCGCCATTAATCGTAAAATTATTGCCAACGCTATTATCAGCCGCACTCAGCAACAGCGTGCCGCCATTAGCCACGTTGCCGTTGATGGTATCAACACCGGAAGCGCTGAGCGTGGAGTTACCCTGGACTGCATTCCATGCCGCCAGCGTACCGCCGCTAAGAATCGCGATGTTGTTGTTCACTTCGCCTGCGGTGGCAAAGGTCGCGCCGTTTTCAACGGTAACGGTGGCGTTACTGCCCTTGACGCCGAGCGTTGCTCCGGTGGAGACCAGCGTGGTGCCACCGTGCAGAACCGTATTCCCTGTATAGCTATTTTTGCCTGTCAGGGTCAGCGTGTTGGAATCAACTTTTTCGACGTTACCGCTACCGGTCATGTCGGTGGCGAAAGTGAAATCGCTACCCTGATTAAAAATGACGGTACCATTGTTGGTGAGCCCACCGCTGAGCGTCGCAGTTTTTTCGCCATCGCCCAGTTGCAGCGAGGCGTCTTTGGCCACCCGCGTATTACCGGTATTCGATACCGCACCCGACAGGGTTAACGCGCCAGTCTCTATCAGCAAGGAGTCGCCAGAGCCAATAATGTCGAGATCGCCCGACAGTGCCCAGCTTTCACCCTCCATTTTTACGCTGGCAAAACCGTCGCCTTCATTCAGACCCACGAAGTTACTGTCTTCCGTACCGGTGCCGATCAACGTCAGGGTATTTCCTCTGGAATTTGTGGATATTACGTCACCGATGAGGTTGGAGCCAGTGTCGAGCAGTAGCGTGTTATTTTTATCGCTGGCAAACATAATAGCGTTTGTTTCACCACTAATCGTTCCGCTATTTTTGATATCTAATTTTGCTGTATCTTTTACATTGATTCCGTACTGGGTTCCCTGCACAGTGGCACTGTTAAAAATCTTAGTGTTGCCATCATTTGCCGTAATAGCATCACCGTTTGTACCGATAATTTCGCCACTGTTATTAATGCCAATGCCAACCTGAGTACTAAGACCTGTTTTTCCTTTTATCGTTCCGGTACTGGTATTGGTAATATTTACTGCGGAGGAGTTTTCACTGACAAAAATGCCATTTTCCGAGCCAGTAATGTTTCCACTGTTATTAAAATCACCGAGTAGTGACTGAATATTCACCGCATTCGCGGTGGTGGAGGAAATGGTTGCGCCGATGTCGTTATTAATTACAATGCGCTGTACACCAGTATTTATATTCAGGCCATTTCCCGTGCCAGAAATATTCCCTTCGTTAGTGACATTGGTGAGAGCAAACCCAGAGACCGATACCGCCGCTTCACTACCGGCGGAGGAGATCGTCACGTTTTTATTAATAATATATTCAGCATCGGCTGAGAAATCTTGAGGAACAGAAGTTGATTGGTCAATCGTTGCAGAAAATGCAACCGCAGGGGTGCATATCAACAAGGCAGGAAATATCTTTCCAAGAGTTTTGGTTGTATGATTTAATCTAAAGAAATTGTTGCTCATGTACACATCCATTTGAGTGAGAAGGAACATTAGATAACGTGCGTAAAACGTATTTAGTCCGTCTTAAAGCGTGAGCTTAAAACAAAAAAGCATAAAATTATTATTTTTTCAATGGGTTATGTACAGGTTGATTTATTAAATAATGACTTAAGTTTCGCTAAAAATATCTGTTGATAATATGAATGGCCATAACTATTTTGTAGGATGAATTTGTCTCGCGTATCGCTCTTCGTGTTTAGCGCCACTGTCGCTGGTAAGGTGGGATGGGTTGCCAATACTTGCGTTTTACTTTTAACCGTTAGATAGCCCCTTTAAGTCGGGGTGGTAACTGTCTACACTCAATGCTACAAGAAAAGTAAAAGACAGGCATATTCATGGTTCTGATAATTTATGCGCATCCCTATCCGCAACATTCGCATGCGAATAAACGGATGCTTGAGCAGGCAAGGACGCTCGAAAACGTTGAGATACGTTCCCTCTATCAACTCTATCCTGATTTCAGTATCGATGTCGCCGCCGAACAGGAGGCGCTCTCTCGTGCCGATCTGATCGTCTGGCAGCATCCGATGCAGTGGTACAGCACACCTCCGCTGCTGAAATTGTGGATCGATAAAGTCTTGTCGCACGGTTGGGCATACGGACACAACGGCAAAGCGCTTCAGGGAAAAAGCCTGATGTGGGCTGTAACCACCGGTGGGGGTGAAAGCCACTTTGAGATTGGCGCTTTCCCCGGATTTGACGTGCTGGCGCAGCCGCTTCAGGCTACCGCCCTTTACTGTGGCCTGAACTGGCTTCCGCCCTTTGCAATGCACTGTACCTTTATCTGCGACGATGAAACCTTGCAGGCGCAGGCTCGTCACTACAAACAACGCTTACTCGAGTGGCAGGAGGGGCACAATGGATAGCCATACGATGATACAGGCGCTGATTTACCTCGGCGCGGCGGCATTAATTGTGCCCGTGGCGGTCCGTCTGGGGCTGGGCTCGGTGCTCGGCTATCTGATTGCCGGGTGTGTGATTGGCCCCTGGGGCTTTCGGCTGGTGACGGATGCCGAGTCAATCCTGCATTTTGCGGAAATCGGCGTGGTGCTGATGCTGTTTGTGATTGGCCTGGAATTGGATCCGCAGCGGCTGTGGAAACTGCGCGCCTCGGTGTTTGGCGGTGGCGCTTTGCAAATGCTGGCCTGCGGTCTGCTGTTGGGCGGGTTCTGCATTTTGCTGGGGATGGAGTGGAAAGTCGCAGAGCTGATTGGCATGACGCTGGCGCTCTCCTCGACGGCGATTGCCATGCAGGCAATGAACGAACGTAACCTGACGGTCTCGCAAATGGGGCGCAGCACCTTCTCCGTACTGCTGTTCCAGGATATTGCCGCCATCCCGCTGGTAGCGATGATCCCGCTGCTGGCAACCAGCGGCGCATCAACGACGCTGGGGGCATTTGCCTTATCTGCGCTGAAGGTTGTCGGTGCGCTGGCGCTGGTAATTCTTTTGGGGCGCTACGTAACGCGTCCGTTGCTGCGCTTTGTGGCTCGCTCTGGCCTGCGCGAAGTATTCAGCGCCGTTGCGTTATTCCTGGTGTTTGGTTTTGGATTGCTGCTTGAAGAGGCTGGGCTGTCGATGGCGATGGGCGCTTTCCTCGCAGGGGTCTTACTGGCAAGCTCCGAATATCGTCACGCGCTGGAAAGCGATATCGAGCCGTTTAAAGGATTGCTGCTTGGGCTGTTTTTCATCGGCGTCGGGATGTCTATCGACTTCGGGACGCTGGTAACCCACCCGCTGCGCATCATCATTCTGCTGGTGGGTTTCCTGGTCATTAAAATGGCGATGCTGTGGCTGATTGCCCGACCGTTAAACGTGCCAAAACCGCAACGCCGCTGGTTTGCCGTGCTGTTGGGGCAGGGGAGTGAGTTTGCTTTCGTGGTCTTTGGCGCAGCGCAAATGGCAAATGTACTCGATCCGGAATGGGCAAAAGCGCTGACGCTGGCGGTCGCGCTGTCGATGGCCGCAACGCCAATTCTGCTGGTGCTGCTGACGCGTCTGGAAAAAACGGGAAGCGAACAGGAGCGAGAAGCCGATGAGATCGACGAGGAGCAGCCTCGCGTGATCATCGCCGGATTTGGCCGCTTCGGGCAGATCGCCGGCCGTTTACTGCTCTCCAGCGGTGTGAAAATGGTTATCCTCGATCACGATCCTGACCATGTTGATACGCTGCGTAAATTCGATATGAAAGTGTTTTATGGTGATGCGACCCGGGCGGACCTGCTGGAATCCGCCGGGGCGGCGAAAGCCGAGGTGCTGATTAACGCCATCGACGATCCTGAGACCAGCATGCAGATGGTTGAGCTGGTTAAAGAGCATTTTCCGCATCTGACCATTATCTCCCGTGCGCGCGATGTGGATCACTACATCCAGCTGCGTCAGGCGGGGGTGGCAGCCCCTGAACGTGAAACCTTCGAAGGGGCGCTCAAATCTGGCCGCATGGCGCTGGAAAGTCTGGGGCTTGGTGCGTATGAAGCGCGTGAACGTGCCGATCTGTTCCGCCGCTTTAACCATGAGATGGTGGAAGAGATGGTGGCGATGGCGAGCAGTACGGCAACCGAACGCGCAGCGGTGTTTAAACGCACCAGCACCATGCTGACGGAAATCATCAACGAAGATCGTAATCACCTGTCGCTGGTTCAGCGCCACGGCTGGCAAGGGACGGAAGAGGGCAAGCATACCGGCGATCCTGCGGATGAACCGGAGAGTAAACCCTCTGCGTGAAGTGGAGTTGCCAGCAATATTAAAAAATTTCTAATTCTTTACCCTGCCGCCAGTCGACGAAAGATTAAGCTTTCCGTATAGTGGCGGCAATTTTTTGCATCCGGGAAATTTTCAATGATCAGTCTGATTGCAGCGCTGGCGGTAGACCGCGTTATCGGCATGGAAAACGCCATGCCGTGGAACCTGCCTGCCGATCTCGCATGGTTTAAACGTACTACGTTAAACAAGCCGGTAGTGATGGGCCGCCTGACCTGGGAGTCGATTGGTCGTCCATTGCCGGGTCGTAAGAATATTGTGATCAGTAGCCAGCCGGGCACTGACGATCGCGTGCAGTGGGTGAAATCCGTTGATGAAGCGATTGCCGCCTGCGGCGATGCCGAAGAGATCATGGTGATCGGTGGTGGTCGCGTGTATGAGCAGTTCCTGCCAAAAGCGCAGAAACTGTATCTGACGCACATTGATGCGGAAGTGGAAGGGGATACCCATTTTCCGGATTACGATCCGGACGAGTGGGAGTCCGTATTCAGTGAGTTTCACGATGCGGATGCGCAGAACTCGCACAGCTACTGCTTCGAAATTCTGGAACGTCGTTAACGTTTTTATCCTCTCCCCAAAGGGAGAGGATAAACATCTTCAGGAGGCGACCGCCTCTCCCTCGCCTAAATCCAGCTGTCGGTTGGATGGCTGGACAAAGTAGGTTTTATCTTCCCAGCGTAAGCAGGTTAAATCCCCGCCCCAGCAGCATCCGGTATCCAGCGCATAGATATTTTCCGGGGTGCCTTTTCCTTCCAGTGATGCCCAGTGCCCAAATACCACGCTATATTCGTTTGTCACGGGGCCCGGAATCGCAAACCATGGCTTAAGCGGCGCAGGGGCATTTTCCGGCGTATCTTTGCAATACATATCCAGCTGCCCGTTCGGGAAGCAGTAGCGCATCCGCGTAAAAGCATTGGTGATAAAACGTAGCCGCGCCAGGCCGCTGAGGTCATCACTCCAGTTATTCGGCATGTCGCCGTACATCGCATCGAGGAAGAACGGGTAGGAGTCGCTCGCCAGCACCGCTTCGGCGTCGCGCGCACAGGTTTTTGCCGTCTCAAGATCCCACTGAGGCGTGATGCCGGCATGAGCCATCACCAGCTTTTTCTCTTCGTCAATCTGTAGCAGTGGCTGGCGACGCAGCCAGTTGAGCAACTCATCGGCATCCGGTGCTTCCAGCAGGGGGGTAATGCGATCTTTCGGCTTATTACGGCTGATCCCGGCGTATACGGCCAGCAGATGCAGATCGTGGTTGCCCAGTACCAGCCGCACGCTGTCGCCCAGAGATTTGACGTAACGCAGGACGTCAAGGGAGCCAGGGCCGCGCGCCACTAAATCGCCTGTAAGCCAGAGCGTGTCCTGCCCGGGAGTAAAATCGACCTGTTTTAATAATGCGATCAGTTCATCGTAGCAACCGTGAACGTCGCCAATCAGATATGTAGACATTAGATTAATGAATAAGTGTAGGTACGGCGAGACGGAACACAGGAATAGCAATGCGGAAAGCATTACCGTCGGCATCGACCATTTCGTAATGGCCTTGCATGGTACCCAGTGGCGTTTCAATGACCGCACCGCTGGTGTACTGATACTCTTCGCCAGGGGCGATATGGGGTTGTTCACCGACCACACCTTCACCCTGGACTTCAATTTCGCGGCCATTGCCGTTGGTGATAAGCCAGTAGCGCCCGAGCAGTTGCACAGGCATCCGCCCCAGATTGCGAATGGTTACGGTATAAGCAAAGACAAAACGTTCTTCATCCGGTGTGGATTGGGACTCAATGTAGACGCTTTGAACCTGAACACAGACGCGGGGCGAATCAATCATGGCTTAGCTCTCCTTCGGCGGCGCATTGTCGCTGATGTAATTAGCCAGCTTGCAGTAGTGCTCTACGGAAATATTTTCCGCACGCATTGCCGGGTCGATGCCCAACTCAGCTAACACGTCAACGGTAAACAGATTGCCAAGGCTGTTACGAATCGTTTTACGGCGCTGGTTAAAGGCTTCAGTCGTGATACGGCTCAGCACGCGCAGGTCTTTGACCGGATACGGCATCGTTTTATGTGGCACCAGGCGCACAACCGCAGAATCCACTTTTGGTGGTGGCGTGAACGCGGAAGGCGGCACTTCTAATACCGGGATCACGTTGCAGTAATATTGCGCCATCACGCTTAAACGACCATACGCTTTACTGTTCGGCCCTGCAACCAGACGGTTAACGACCTCTTTTTGCAACATGAAGTGCATGTCGGCAATGGCATCAGTATAGCTAAACAGATGGAACATCAGCGGGGTGGAGATGTTGTACGGCAGGTTACCGAACACGCGCAGCGGCTGTCCCATTTTTTCTGACAGTTCGCCAAAGTTCATGGTCATCGCATCCTGCTGATAAATCGTCAGCTTCGGCCCGAGGAAAGGGTGCGTTTGCAGACGCGCGGCCAGATCGCGGTCGAGTTCGATAACGGTCAGTTCGTCAAGGCGTTCGCCTACCGGCTCGGTCAGCGCGGCAAGACCCGGGCCGATTTCGACCATGGCCTGGCCTTTCTGCGGATTAATGGCAGAAACGATACTGTCGATCACAAACTGATCGTTGAGGAAGTTTTGCCCGAAGCGTTTACGGGCTAAGTGGCCCTGATGGACTCGATTAGTCATTGAGTATTAACAATCATTTTGATGGCGAGATTAAGCGCCGTGATAAAACTGCCGACATCTGCTTTTCCCTGGCCTGCCAGATCCAGCGCAGTACCGTGGTCAACGGACGTTCGAATAAAGGGTAAGCCGAGGGTGATATTCACCCCGCGACCAAATCCCTGGTATTTTAGCACGGGCAGACCCTGATCGTGGTACATCGCGAGTACGGCATCGGCTTTATCCAGGTATTTGGGCTGGAAAAGGGTGTCGGCAGGCAGTGGCCCGCTGAGGTTCATCCCCTTCGCCCGCATCTCCTCAAGCACCGGAATGATGGTGTCGATCTCTTCAGTGCCCATATGTCCGCCCTCACCCGCGTGCGGATTCAGGCCGCAAACCAGCACATGCGGCTGCGGAATACCGAATTTGGTTTGCAGATCGTGATGCAAAATGCCAATGATCTCACGCAGGAGTTCAGGCGTAATGGCATCCGGAATGGCTTTGATCGGCAGGTGCGTTGTTACCAGCGCAACGCGCATTGCTTCGGTTGCCAGCATCATCACCACTTTCGGGCTGTGCGAACGCTCTTCGAAAAATTCGGTATGCCCGGTAAACGGAATGCCCGCGTCGTTGATTACGCCTTTATGCACCGGACCGGTGATCAGGGCGGCAAATTCGCCCTGAAGGCAACCGTCACAGGCGCGCGCCAGCGTCTCGACAACGTAGTGGCCGTTTTCGATGTGTAACTCACCGGGGACAACAGGTGCACGGAGCGGAACTGAAAGCAGGGTGAGAGTACCAGCCTGCTGCGGTGCGGGCTGTTGGCCTTCAACGTAAGGGAGGAGCGTTAAAGGCAGACCGAGCAAGGCTGCCCGGTCTTGTAACAGTGTTGCATCTGCGCAAACAACCAACTCTACCGGCCAGCTGCGCTGGGCGAGCTGAACCACAAGGTCAGGCCCAATCCCGGCGGGTTCGCCGGGAGTGATCACAACACGATGCGGTTTCATTAGTTGCTCAACACTTTCACGTAAGCGCTGGCGCGTTGTTCCTGCATCCAGGTTGCGGCTTCTTCAGAGAACTTACGGTTAAACAGCATCCGATACGCACGATCTTTCTGCGCCGCGTCGGTTTTATCCACGTTGCGCGTGTCCATCAGCTGGATCAGATGCCAGCCGAAGGAGGAGTGCACTGGCGCGCTCATCTGACCCTTATTCAGCTTCATTAACGCATCGCGGAAAGCTGGATCGTAAATATCCGCTGCCGCCCAACCCAGGTCACCGCCCTGGTTTGCAGAGCCAGGATCCTGAGAGAACTCTTTTGCCGCTTTATCGAAGGTGGTTTTACCGCTCTTGATGTCTGCGGCGATCTGTTCCAGCTTCGCACGGGCCTGATCGTCAGTCATGATCGGAGACGGTTTGAGCAGGATATGGCGCGCATGCACTTCGGTAACCGAAATGTTCTGGCTCTGACCGCGCAGGTCGTTCACTTTCAGAATGTGGAAGCCCACACCGGAACGGATTGGACCGACGATGTCGCCTTTCTTCGCCGTGCTCAGCGCCTGGGCAAACAGGGATGGCAGCTCCTGAATACGGCCCCAGCCCATCTGGCCGCCTTTCAGCGCCTGCTGGTCAGCAGAGTAGGTGATCGCCAGTTTGCCGAAGTCATCGCCATTACGCGCCTGCTCAACGATAGCGCGCGCCTGACTTTCCGCCTCAGCCGCCTGATCGGAGGTTGGGTTTTCCGGCAGTGGGATCAGGATGTGGCTCAGGTTAAGTTCAGTGCTGGCATCATTCTGATTACCCACCTGTTTCGCCAGGGCATCCACTTCCTGAGGCAGGATGGTGACGCGGCGACGGACTTCATTGTTACGCACTTCTGAAATCAGCATCTCTTTACGGATCTGATTACGGTAGGTGGCATAGCTGATGCCGTCATAGGCCAGGCGGCTACGCATCTGGTCCGGGGTAATGTTGTTCTGCTTTGCAATGTTAGCGATCGCCTGATCGAGCTGCTCGTCAGAGATCTTCACACCCATTTTCTGGCCCATTTGCAGGACAATCTGATCCATGATCAGACGTTCCAGGATCTGGTGGCGCAGCGTAGCGTCATCCGGAAGTTGTTGACCTGCCTGGCCCGAGTTGAGCTTTACAGATTTCATCAAACCGTCAACGTCACTTTCAAGCACGACGCCGTTGTTAACCACAGCCGCGACTTTATCGACAACCTGTGGGGCCGCGAAGCTGGTATTCGCAACCATAGCGACACCGAGTAGCAGCGTTTTCCAGTTCTTCATACTTTTTCCATTTCAATTAACCGCAAAGCGGATTACGTTGTAAATCAAGCACATTACAATGAACTACGATACGGCAGAATGTTCGAGCGCAGCATCTGCTGCGTGCCCAGACCGTAGTTAGAGCTCAGGCCGCGCAACTCGATATTAAAGCCAATCACGTTATCGTATTTGCCCTGACTGTTTTGCGTATCCCAGCCGTTAAGTTTGCGTTCGTAACCGACACGTATTGCGTAACAGCAGGAGTTATATTGCAGACCCAGCATCTGGTCAGCAGGTTTTTGGGTATTCGTGTCATAGTAGTAGGCTCCGACGACTGACCAACGATCGGCGATAGGCCAGCTCGCGGCGGTACCCACCTGTGAAATACCGTCTTTGTATGGGTCGGAAGTGGAATAATTAGGCAGTGTCGCCTGAATGTATTCCGGGCTGGCGTAACGGTATGTCAACTGCAACATACGGTCCTCATCACGACGATATTCGATGGCAGCGCTGCCCGTCGCGATATTGTCCAGTCGTGTATCGTACTGAACACCACCGCGCAGACCCCAACGATCCGTCATGCGCCAGTAAGTGTCGCCCGCCCATACCAGTGAGCCCGTTTTGTTGTCTTTCTCCCACTGAATTTTATCATCGCCAGTGCGTGATTCTGTGAAATAGTAGATTTGACCAACAGAAACGTTAAAACGTTCAACGGCAGCATCATCATAAACGCGCGTTGTGACGCCGGTCGTTAACTGGTTTGCTGACGCAATACGGTCAAGGCCACCGTAGGAACGATCGCGGAACAGGCCGCTATAGTCAGATTGCAGTAAGGACGAGTCGTAGTTTTGAATCTTGCTCTGATCGCGATAAGGCACGTACAGATACTGCATACGTGGCTCAAGCGTCTGGGTATATCCATCTGCGAGCATGCCCATATCGCGTTCGAAGATCAGCTTGCCGTCCATTTTAAACTGAGGGAGGACACGGTTTACTGAATCTGCAAGATCGTTCGCGTTGTTCGGATTCGCATTGTATTTATCAATATTTTTCTGCTGGTAGTGGGTGGCCATCACTTTGGCTTCGGTATTCAGGCTCGCCCAGTCGTTTGACCACGGCAGGTTGATCGTCGGCTCGATATGCAGACGCGTAGCTTCCGGCATATCTGAGTTGGTGTTGACGAAATGGACCGCCTGAGCGTAAACGTGCGTGTCGAAAGGACCCACATCGTTCTGGTACCAGTTCACGTCCAGCTGCGGCTCTGCACCGTAGGTGCTGTTTGTTTGCGTATCAAACACCTGGAACTGCTTGGTCGACACCGTTGCGTCAAAATTTTCAATGGCGTAGCCCACGCTGAATATCTGCGTGGCGTAACCGTCGGTACTGGACCCGTATTTAGAGTCGAAGTCGTTGAAGTAATACGGATCGCTGACTTTGGTGTAGTCGATGTTGAAGCGCCAAACCTGATCCATTACCCCGGCGTGCTGCCAGTAGTACATCCAGCGGTGCTTATCACCTTCGCTCGGATGTTCGTCCTGGAACACCTTATCTGATGGCAGATAATCAAACTCCATCAGACCCGCGCCCGCTTTGGTCAGATAGCGGAATTCGTTCTCCCACATGATGTTACCGCGCTTATGGATGTAGTGCGGCGTGATCGTGGCGTCCATGTTGGGCGCAATGTTCCAGTAGTACGGCAGGTAGAACTCAAAGTAGTTCGACGTGCTGTACTTGGCGTTCGGGATCAGGAAGCCTGAACGACGTTTGTCACCCACAGGCAGTTGCAGGTAAGGACTATAGAAAATGGGCACCGGGCCGAGTTTAAAACGGGCGTTCCAGATCTCCGCAACCTGTTCTTCACGGTCGTGGATCACTTCGCTGCCCACAACGCTCCAGGTATTTGACCCTGGCAAACAGGACGTAAACGAGCCGTTTTCGAGAATGGTGTAGCGGTTCTCGCCGCGCTGCTTCATCAGGTCTGCGGTACCGCGCCCCTGACGACCGACCATCTGATAATCACCTTCCCAGACGTTGGTGTCTTTGGTATTCAGATTCGACCAGGCTTTCGGACCTTTCAGGATGACCTGATTGTCGTCATAGTGCACATTACCCAGCGCATCCACCGTACGGACAGGCGCCTGAGCACCTTCCGGCTGCTTCTGGTGCAATTGCACTTCGTCAGCCAGCAGACGGCTGTTACCCTGGTTAATATCGACATTGCCCGTAAAGGTTGCATTGTCAGGATAATTACCTTTTGCGCTGTCGGCATTAATGGTGACGGGTAAGTCATTCGTATCGCCTTTCACCAGTGGGCGATTGTAACTTGGGACGCCAAGCATACACTGCGAGGCGAGATCGGCTGCGAGCCCCTGTTGGCTGTACAGGGCGGTGCCAATCATTGTGGCCAGAAGGGTGGGGATACGTTTTTTCATACGTTGTATTTTATTGTTCCGTCATCAGTGGCTACGGCTTACAAACGCTCAGAGACTATCTTACTCATCAGCGCAGTACCAGCGTTAATCCTGCCCGTTTGCGCGCCAGAGTGTTAGGCTCGCTATCGAATGACGAGTATGATAATGCAAATTATAGGCGATGTCCCTCAATTGACCGTGGCGCGACCACTGTAATGATGGCGTTGCGTCGGCCAGGAACATGACCATTCGGGGAGTATATGCAGTATTGGGGTAAAATAATCGGCGTTGCGTTCGCAATTATTATGGGTGCCGGATTCTGGGGTGTTGTTCTTGGCCTCATTATCGGCCATATGTTTGATAAAGCACGCAGCCGCAAAATGGCCTGGTTTGCCAACCAGCGCGAGCGCCAGTCACTCTTCTTCTCCACCACCTTCGAGGTGATGGGGCACTTAACCAAATCAAAAGGGCGCGTAACGGAAGCCGATATTCAGGTTGCCAGCGTCTTTATGGATCGCATGAATCTGCACGGCGAATCCCGCGTCGCGGCGCAGAATGCATTCCGGATTGGTAAAGCGGATAACTACCCGCTGCGTGAAAAAATGCGGCAGTTCCGTAGCATCTGCTTCGGGCGCTTTGATTTAATTCGGATGTTTCTGGAAATTCAAATCCAGGCCGCCTTCGCGGATGGCTCTCTGCATCCGAATGAACGGGACGTCCTGTATGTGATTGCTGAAGAGCTGGGCATTTCCCGCATGCAGTTCGATCAGTTCCTGCGCATGATGCAGGGCGGCGCGCACTTTGGCGGCGGTTATCAACAGCAATCGTCCGGTGGCGGGTGGCAGCAGGCGCAGCGTGGCCCTACGCTTGAAGATGCCTGTAATGTCCTCGGCGTGAAGCCCTCTGACGATGTCACGACCATCAAACGCGCCTATCGTAAGCTGATGAGCGAGCACCATCCGGATAAGCTGGTGGCGAAAGGCCTGCCGCCTGAGATGATGGAGATGGCGAAACAGAAAGCGCAGGAAATCCAGAAAGCCTACGAGCTGATTAAAGAGCAGAAAGGTTTTAAATAAAAAAATGGCCCGACAGTGTCGGGCCATTTTTTCAGAAGTCCACCGGGGCTTTGAACGTCATGGCGTTGCCGAAAGCAGGGTGGGTGATGGTGAGCGTCTGCGCATGCAGTTGCAGGCGCGGCGCTAACGCCAGCGCTTCCGGCGGCGCATAGAATCTGTCACCCAGAATCGGGTGACCCATCGCAAGCATATGCACACGCAGCTGATGGGAGCGCCCGGTAATCGGCTTCAGCAGGACGCGCGCGGTATTATCCGGCGCGTACTCCAGCACTTCATACTCGGTCTGCGCAGCCTTGCCGGTTTCATAACACACCTTCTGCTTTGGCCGGTTCGGCCAGTCGCAAATCAGCGGTAAATCCACCAGCCCTTCCGCCTGCGCCGGATGGCCCCACACGCGGGCGACATACTGCTTCTTCGGCTCGCGCTCGCGGAACTGACGCTTCAGCTCACGTTCTGCCGCCTTATTAAGAGCCACCACAATCACGCCGCTGGTCGCCATATCCAGACGATGGACAGACTCGGCCTGGGGATAATCGCGCTGGATACGCGTCATCACGCTGTCTTTATGCTCTTCCAGACGCCCCGGCACGGACAACAGGCCGCTCGGCTTGTTAACCACCATAATGTGCTCGTCCTGATACAGAATGACCAGCCACGGATCCATCGGGGGATTGTAGGGCTCCATTACCATTTTGCGCTCCGCTTATTGATGCGTCACAACGATAAGACGCAGGGCGTCGAGACGCCATCCCGCCTGATTCAGACTTTCCAGCACCTGCTGGCGGTTGCTCTCAATTGCGGCCAGCTCATCGTCACGAATGTTCGGGTTCACCGCTTTCAACGCTTCCAGACGCGACAGCTCGGCAGAAAGCTTCTCATCGGCTTCGCTGCGCGCCGCATCAATCAGCACTCTGGCCGCTTTTTCGGCCTGGGTTTCACCCAGTTGCAGAATGGCATGCACGTCCTGTTGCACCGCATTCACCAGCTTGCTGCCGGTATGGCGGTTCACCGCGCTCAACTGACGGTTGAAGCTTTCAAACTCCACCTGGCCGGCCAGATTCGTACCGTTTTTATCCAGCAGCAGACGCACCGGCGTTGGCGGGAGGAAGCGGTTAAGCTGAAGCTGTTTCGGCGCCTGCGCTTCCACAACGTAGATCAGCTCCACCAGCAGCGTGCCCACAGGCAAGGCTTTGTTCTTCAACAGGGAAATGGTGCTGCTGCCGGTATCGCCGGAGAGGATCAGATCCAGACCGTTGCGGATCAGCGGGTGCTCCCAGGTAATGAACTGTGCGTCTTCGCGGGACAGCGCCACATCACGCTCAAAGGTGATAGTGCAGCCGTCTTCCGGCAGGCCCGGGAAATCCGGCACCAGCATATGATCGGACGGGGTCAGCACGATCATGTTCTCGCCGCGATCGTCCTGGTTTATACCGACGATGTCGAACAGATTCATGGAGAAGCTGATCAGGCTGGTGTCGTCGTCCTGCTCTTCAATGCTTTCGGCCAGCTGCTGCGCTTTTTCACCGCCGTTGGAGTGGATCTCCAGCAGGCGATCGCGACCCTGCTCCAGCTGCGCTTTCAGTGCGTCGTGCTTCTCACGGCAGGATTTAATCAGCTCATCAAAGCCCTCGCTATTTTCAGGCGCGGCCAGGTAACCGATCAGATCGCCATGGACCTGATCGTAAATGGTGCGGCCGGTCGGGCAGGTGTGTTCAAACGCGTCCAGCCCTTCGTGGTACCAGCGCACCAGCACGGACTGGGCGGTTTTCTCCAGATACGGCACGTGGATCTGAATATCGTGCGCCTGCCCGATACGATCCAGACGGCCGATACGCTGCTCCAGCAGATCCGGGTTAAACGGCAGATCGAACATCACCAGATTGCTGGCGAACTGGAAGTTACGGCCTTCAGAACCGATTTCAGAGCACAGCAGAACCTGCGCGCCGCTGTCCTCTTCACCAAACCAGGCTGCTGCACGATCGCGCTCAACTATGGACATGCCTTCGTGGAACACGGCGGCGCGAATGCCTTCGCGCTCACGCAGAACCTGCTCCAGCTGCAATGCGGTAGCGGCTTTGGCGCAGATCACCAGCACTTTCTGGGAACGGTGAGCGGTGAGGTAGCCCATCAACCACTCCACGCGCGGATCGAAGTTCCACCAGGTGCCGGTGTCGCCTTCGAATTCCTGATAAATCTGCTCCGGGTAGAGCATGTCGCGCGCGCGATCTTCCGCAGATTTACGGGTACCCATAATGCCGGAGACTTTAATCGCCGTCTGGTACTGGGTCGGCAGCGGCAGTTTGATGGTGTGCAGCTCGCGTTTCGGGAAGCCTTTCACGCCGTTACGGGTGTTACGGAACAGCACGCGGCTGGTACCGTGGCGATCCATCAGCATGTCGATCAGCTCTTTACGCGCGGATCCCGCATTATCGCTGTCGCTGTTCGCGGCCTGAAGCAGCGGCTCAATATCCTGCTCGCCAATCAGATCGCTGAGAGTGTTAAGCTCATCATTAGAGAGACGATTACCGGCCAGCAGCAGCGCGACGGCGTCCGCCACCGGGCGGTAGTTTTTCTGCTCTTCAACAAAGTGCTCAAAATCGTGGAAACGGTTGGGATCGAGCAGACGCAGACGGGCGAAGTGGCTCTCAAGACCCAGCTGCTCCGGCGTGGCGGTCAGGAGCAGAACGCCCGGTACGCGCTCGGCAAGCTGCTCAATCGCCATGTATTCACGGCTTGGCGCGTCTTCGCTCCAGACGAGGTGGTGCGCTTCGTCGACGACCATCAGATCCCATTCAGCGTCGCACAGATGCTCCAGGCGCTGCTTGCTGCGGCGCACGAAGTCCAGGGAACAAATGACCAGCTGTTCGGTTTCAAACGGGTTGTCCGCGTCGTGCTGGGCTTCGGCATAGCGCTCATCGTCGAACAGGGAGAAGCGCAGGTTAAAGCGGCGCAGCATTTCAACCAGCCACTGATGTTGCAGCGTTTCTGGAACCACAATCAGCACGCGCTCGGCAGCGCCAGAGAGCAGCTGCTGGTGCAGGATCATGCCTGCTTCGATGGTTTTACCCAGGCCCACTTCGTCAGCCAGCAGCACGCGAGGCGCATGGCGACGGCCCACGTCATGGGCGATATTCAGCTGATGGGGAATAAGGCTGGTACGCTGACCGCGCAGGCCGCTCCACGGCATGCGGTACTGCTCACTCTGGAACTTACGCGCGCGGTAGCGCAGGGAGAAGCGATCCATTCGGTCGATTTGCCCGGCAAACAGACGGTCCTGCGGCTTGCTGAACACCAGTTTGCTGTCGAGCAGCACTTCACGCAGGATGACATTCGTCTCGTCGGTATCAAGACGCGTTCCGATGTAGGCGAGCAGTCCATTCTCTTCTTTTACGTCTTCAACCTTCAGTTGCCAGCCGTCATGGCTGGTCACGGTATCACCCGGATTGAACATTACGCGGGTAACAGGGGAGTCATTGCGAGCGTACAGGCGGTTTTCACCGGTAGCAGGGAAAAGGAGGGTAACCATGCGCGCATCGACGGCAACGACGGTTCCTAATCCAAGTTCGCTTTCTGTATCGCTGATCCAGCGTTGACCAAGTGTAAAAGGCATAGTTGTTCGGCTCTAATCTTTAATTGCAGGCAATAGTTCGACCCCGTCAAAAAAGACGGTCATCGAAAAATGGGTCCGGGAATGGAAAGGGCGCTATGGTACTGGATGGCAACGGTTTCGTCACGCGTCAAAATAGCCCAAGTTGTCCTGTCACTAGTGTAGCAAAGTCGTCGTTGATGAAAGGTAAAATTCCCTCCGCAACAGGCTGAAGCTGGCGGGTCAGGTAGTGATCGTAATCGAGCGGAGACTGCTGGTAATCAACGGGTTCTGGTCCGTTCGTTGTCCAGACGTATTTGATCGTTCCCCGGTTCTGATACTGCGGCGCGCGGCCCCGGCGAACGTTCTCTTCATCCGCCAGCCGCGCCGCGCGGACGTGCGGAGGAACATTACGCTGGTAGTCCGCCAGCGGGCGGCGCAGGCGCTTGCGATACACCAGCTGCGCGTCAAGTTCGCCTGCCATCAGGCTGGCTATCGTCTCGCGCACGTAGTCCTGATACGGCTCATTGCGGAACACCCGCAGATAAAGGGTTTGCTGAAACTGCTGTGCCAGCGGCGTCCAGTCGGTGCGCACTGTCTCCAGCCCTTTAAACACCATCCGCTGCTTGTCGCCTTCCTGAATCAGTCCGGCGTAGCGCTTCTTGCTGCCCTGGTCGGTTCCGCGAATGGTCGGCATTAAGAAGCGGGCAAAATGGGTTTCAAACTCCAGCTCTAACGCGCTGGTTAACCGCTCTTTTTGCAAATTTTCGCGCCACCAGGCGTTCACGAAGGCGACCAGTTCTTTGCCGATTTGCGCGGCGTCGTCTTCTGAATGGGCCGATTTCAGCCAGACAAAGGTGGAATCGGTGTCGCCATAAATAACGTCATAACCCCGGGATTCAATCAACGCTTTGGTCTGGCGCATAATGTCGTGCCCGCGCATGGTGATGGACGACGCCAGACGCGGATCAAAGAAGCGGCAGGCGCTGGTGCCCAGCACCCCGTAAAAGGCATTCATAATAATTTTCAACGCCTGTGAGAGCGGCTTGTTGCCGTGGCGTTTTGCCTCGTCGCGGCCGTGCCAGATGTTTCCCACGATCTCAGGCAGGCAGTGTTTTTCGCGCGAGAAGCGTGCCCCGAGAAAACCTTCAGTACTGTGCGCATCGTCTGGCTGCGCCATCCCCTCGACCAGCCCTACCGGATCAATCAGAAATGTGCGGATAATCGACGGGTACAGACTTTTATAATCCAGCACCAGCACCGAATCATACAGCCCGGGCCGTGAATCCATCACGTAACCTCCGGGACTGGCCTGCGGCGGCACGTCACCGAGGTTAGGGGCCACATAGCCCGCCCGGTGCATCCGCGGGAAATAGAGGTGGCTGAAGGCCGCTACCGAGCCGCCGTGCCTGTCGACCGCGAGGCCGTTTACCGTTGCGCGTTCCAGCAGGAAGGGCATGATCTCGGTTTTATGGAAAATCTGCGTTACCAGCTCACAGTCTTTCAGGTTATAGGTAGCGAGCGCTGGCTTATCCTCATTAAAGCGCCGGTCGATCTCGTCCATTCGGTCCCAGGGATTGTCGATGGATTTACCTTCGCCGAGCAGCGCCTGGGCGACCGCTTCCAGCGAGAAGGAAGAGAAGTTCCAGAAGGCGGATTTCAGCGCCTCGATGCCGTCGATTATCAGGCGACCGTTAGCCTGTGCGAAGAATACGCCGTTCTTAAAACCGTGCTCACGCCACTCCAGCTCCGTGTTTCCGCGCCCTAACGTCAGGGGAATGCGGTACCGCTCGGCATGTTTTTGCAACACGCGCAGGTCAAACTGCACCACGTTCCAGCCGATCAGCACGTCGGGATCGTGCTCGGCAAACCACTGGTTAAGCTTCTCCAGCAGCTGTGGTCGGCTGATAACGTATTCCAGATGAAAATCCAGCGCGGACGCATCGCCGTTCGGGGGCCCGAGCATATAGACAACCCGCTGCCCACAGCCCTCCAGGCCGATGCAGTACAGCTCGCCGTGACGGGTGGTTTCGATATCCAGCGAGACCCACTTCAGCGGCGGGCGATAGTGCGGGTTAGGCTTCAGGCGCGCGTTCACGAGACAACCGTTCTGCTCAGCGCCGTCCACCCAGACGGGGGCGGTGATAAACCGCTCCATCAGAAAACGTTCCGGCGGGCGAATGTCCGCTTCATAGAGCGTCACGCCCGCTTCGCGGAGCAATTTTTCATAGCGCATCAGCTGGCGATGGGCGCGGCAGTAGAGGCCATAAACCGGCTGGCGGTGGAAGTCTTTTAGCTCAAGGGGAGTAAGGCGCCAGCCGTTTTCACCGCGCAGCAGCTGCTTTACTTTCTCGACGTGGTGTTCAGGGATAAACGCCACGGACTCCTGAGGCGGCAGGGTAACGTGCAGCGGGCCGTTATCCGTCGCCAGCCAGAACGCAACCTCGGTGCCCTGAGGGGTATCCCGCCAGTGTCGGGTCAGTAAAAAGCCTTCTTGCGCCTGTGCCACGCCGCTATCCCACAAAACAAACCAGGCCTGATTATAGCCTGGTTGAGGGGTGTTTGCTGGGGTTTTATACAGTGCCTGTTTTGCCGGATGGCGCTACGCTTATCCGGCCAACAGGATCCGTAGGACCGATAAGCGCAGCGCCACCGGACAATGTTTTACTGCCCGTAGTACGCCTTCGCGCCGTGCTTGCGCAGATAATGCTTATCGAGCAGGGTTTGCTGCATATCCGGCAACTGCGGTGCCAGCTGGCGGCAGAAGATCCCCATGTAGGCGACTTCCTCCAGCACGATCGCGTTGTGCACCGCGTCCTCCGCGTTTTTACCCCAGGCAAACGGACCGTGGGAGTGCACCAGCACGCCGGGCATTTGCGCCGCGTCGATACCCTGTTTTTCGAAGGTTTCGACGATCACGTTCCCGGTTTCCCATTCGTACTCACCGCCGATCTCCGCATCGGTCATCAGACGCGTGCAGGGAATGGTGCCGTAAAAGTAGTCCGCGTGGGTGGTGCCGGTGGCCGGAATTGGCTGGCCCGCCTGCGCCCAGATGGTCGCGTGACGCGAATGGGTATGCACAATCCCACCGATGGTCGGGAAGGCCTGATACAGCAGGCGGTGAGTGGGCGTATCGGAGGAGGGCTTTTTATCGCCTTCAACCACTTCACCCGTTTCGATGCTGACCACCACCATATCTTCCGCGGTCATCACCGTGTAATCCACGCCCGAAGGCTTGATCACGAACACGCCTTTTTCCCGGTCAACGGCGCTGACGTTGCCCCAAGTCAGGGTCACCAGGTTATGTTTTGGCAGCGCCAGGTTGGCTTCGAGTACCTGACGTTTGAGATCTTCTAACATTGTCGTCTCCTGCCGGATGGCGCTGCGCTTATCCGGCCTACAGAACCGTAGGCCCGGTAAACGAAGTGCCACCGGGCATTCAGGGCTTAGCGTTTTGAACCGTAATAGACTTCGTTCCAGCGCAGCGCGTCTTTAAAGGCTGGCAGACGGGTGTCGTTATCAATCACGGTCAGTTCGATGTCGTGCAGCTCGGCAAACTGACGCATATCGTTCAGGTCAAGCGCGTGGCTGAAGACGGTGTGGTGCGCGCCGCCGGCCAGGATCCAGGCTTCCGACGCGGTTGGCAGGTCAGGTTGCGCTTTCCACAGGGCGTTCGCGACCGGTAGTTTCGGCAGAGAATGCGGAGTTTCCACAGCATCGACGCAGTTCACCAGCAGGCGGAAACGGTCGCCGAGGTCGATCAGGCTGGCGTTAATGGCCGGGCCGGTACGGGTGTTGAAGATCAGACGGGCCGGATCCGCTTTGCCGCCAATGCCGAGGTACTGCACATCGAGGATCGGTTTCTCTTCGACGGCGATAGAGGGACACACTTCCAGCATGTGCGAGCCGAGCACCAGATCGTTGCCGTTCTCGAAGTGGTAGGTGTAGTCCTCCATAAAAGAGGTGCCGCCCTGCAGACCGGTTGACATCACCTTCATGATGCGAAGCAGAGCGGCAGTTTTCCAGTCGCCTTCGCCCGCAAAACCGTAGCCCTGCTGCATCAGACGTTGTACCGCCAGACCCGGGAGCTGTTTCAGGCCGTGGAGATCTTCAAAGGTGGTGGTGAAGGCATGGAAGCCGCCCTGTTCCAGGAAGCGCTTCATGCCCAGTTCAATGCGTGCGGCATCCAGCACGTTCTGGCGCTTGTCGCCGTTGACCTGTGCCGCAGGCGTCAGGCGGTAGCTGCTTTCGTACTCGTCCACCAGCGCGTTAACGTCGCCATCGCTGATGTCATTCACCACCTGCACCAGGTCGCCCACTGCCCAGGTATTCACGGAGAAGCCGAACTTGATCTGCGCGGCCACTTTGTCGCCGTCGGTTACGGCAACTTCACGCATGTTGTCGCCGAAACGCACCACTTTAAGGTGACGGGTATCCTGCTTAGAGACCGCCTGACGCATCCAGGAGCCAATGCGTTTTTGTGCCTGACCGTCCTGCCAGTGCCCGGTCACTACGGCATGCTGTTGACGCATGCGCGCGCCGATGAAGCCGAACTCGCGGCCGCCGTGCGCGGTCTGGTTCAGGTTCATGAAGTCCATGTCGATGCTGTCCCACGGCAGGGAGGCGTTGAACTGAGTGTGGAATTGCAGCAGCGGTTTGTTGAGGATAGCCAGGCCGTTGATCCACATTTTGGCTGGCGAGAAGGTGTGCAGCCACACCACCAGGCCAGCGCATTTGTCATCGTAATTGGCATCGCGGCAGATGTTAGTGATTTCGTCCGGCGTAGTACCCAGCGGCTTCAGCACCAGTTTGCACGGCAGTTTGGCTTCCGCGTTCAGCGCATTCACAACGTGCTCCGCGTGTTTCGTCACCTGCTGCAACGCTTCCGGTCCGTATAAATGCTGGCTGCCAATCACAAACCACACTTCATAATTATTAAAAATGGTCATTATCGTGTCCTTAAAGTGTCAGGGTTGCCGTAGTGTCCGCGGTGCTTTTGGCCGGGGCGGCGACAGGGAGATAGTGAAGTTCGGCGCTTTTTGCCCATTGCTGGTAGCGCTGATAAAGCTGTTCAAAGCGTTGTGCCTGCTGTGCCTGCGGCTGGAGCGTACTTTCGACGGCGCTCGCCATATGCTGTTGCGCGATCGGGATATCCGCATGGACGCCTGCGGCCACGGCCGCGAAAATCGCTGCGCCCAGCGCACAGCACTGATCGGAAGCCACAATTTGCAGCGGACGGTTGAGCACATCGCAGCAGGCCTGCATGATCACCGGGTTTTTACGGGCGATACCGCCCAAAGCCATCACGTTGTTCACGTCAATGCCCTGCCCGGTGAAGCACTCCATAATGGCGCGCGCGCCGAACGCGGTGGCGGCGATCAGGCCGCCAAACAGCGCGGGCGCGTCGGTCGCCAGGTTGAGATCGGTAATCACCCCTTTCAGACGCTGGTTGGCAAACGGCGTACGACGGCCGTTGAACCAGTCCAGCACCACCGGCAGGTGATCGAGAGACGGATTTTTTGCCCAGGCTTCGGTGAGCTGCGGCAGGAGCTGTTTTTTGCTCGTGGTAATCTGGTTTTTCAGTTCAGGATGCGCGGCCGCCAGCTGATCCAGCGGCCAGCCGAGCACCCGGCCAAACCAGGCGTAGATATCGCCAAACGCGGATTGACCCGCTTCGAGGCCGATAAAATCGGGCACCACGCTGCCGTCAACCTGACCGCAGATACCCTTCACCGCGCGGTCGCCAACGGTCGTTTTATCCGCCGTCAGAATGTCGCAGGTGGAGGTGCCAATCACTTTCACCAGCGTGTTAGGCTGCGCACCCGCGCCCACGGCGCCCATATGGCAGTCGAACGCGCCGCCGGAAATGGTCACGTTTTGCGGCAGACCGAGGCGTTTCGCCCACTCTTCGCAGAGCATGCCGACCGGAATATCGGCGGTGAAGGTGTCGGTAAACAGCGGGTATGTCAGGTTTTTGTTGATGATCGGGTCGAGTTCATCGAAGAACGCTGCCGGAGGCAGACCACCCCAGCTTTCATGCCACAGCGATTTATGCCCGGCGCTGCAACGGCCACGGCGAATAGCCTGCGGGCGAGTGGTGCCGGAAAGCAGGGCGGGAACCCAGTCGCACAGCTCAATCCATGACGCCGCTGCCTGTGCGACCGACGCGTCCGCGCGGGTAACGTGCAGGATTTTTGCCCAGAACCATTCGCTGGAGTAGATCCCGCCGATGTAGCGCGAGTAGTCGGTTTTGCCCGGCTGGTGGCATAAGCGGGTGATGGCTTCCGCCTCTTCCACGGCGGTATGGTCTTTCCACAGCACAAACATGGCGTTCGGGTTATCGGCAAACTCCGGGCGAAGCGCCAGTACGCGGCCTTCTGCATCAACCGGGGCCGGCGTTGAACCGGTACTGTCGACGCCAATCCCCACGACGTCGGCCCGCTGGGCATCCGTCAGCTCCGCCAGCACGGTTTTGATCGCCGCTTCCATTGATTCAATGTAATCGCGCGGGTGGTGACGGAACTGGTTGTTCGGCGCATCGCAGTAGCGCCCCTCTTGCCAGCGCGGATACCACTCAACGCTGGTTGCTATCTCCCGGCCAGTCGTACAGTCCACTGCCAGCGCGCGAACTGAGTCGCTGCCAAAATCGAGGCCAATTGCAATTGCCATGGTGTTGCTCCATCCAAAACAGGTATGGAAGAACATTAGAGACTGAGGACAAAGATCGTCAGGCAGGATCCGCTAATCTTATGGACTAAATTGCTGTAGCAGCGGAAAGTGTGACGCCGTGCAAATATTCAATGTGGACATTTCTGCCGTACTTATAGACACTTTTGTTACTGCTTAACCGCCCGTGCTGGCGGAGAAATCAGGGGGAAAGGCTGAAACATGGCGGACGTAAAAGAGGCGTGATGCTTTTTGGATCTTTTCGCGGGCCATTTTTATACTGCTTTTATCGATATGGACAATTGGTTTCCTTCAGGACCCTTGGGAGAACTGAATCTATGGCCGAACCGCAAAACGATCCCCTGCTGCCGGGATACTCATTTAACGCCCATCTGGTGGCGGGGCTGACGCCCATTGAGGCCGAGGGGTATCTCGATTTCTACGTCGATCGACCGCTCGGAATGAAAGGGTATATTCTGAACCTGACCGTTCGCGGGGAAGGGGTGATCAAAAACGGCGATCGGCAGTTTATCTGCCGCCCTGGTGATATGCTGCTGTTCCCGCCGGGGGAGATCCACCACTACGGACGCCACCCGGATGCCAAAGAGTGGTATCACCAGTGGGTCTATTTCCGTCCGCGCGCCTACTGGCAGGAGTGGCTCTCGTGGCCGGCCATTTTCGCCCATACCGGTTTATATCGCCCGGATGAGGCGCATCTGGCGCAGTTCCGTGAGCTGTTTGCACAGATTATTGAGGCAGGGCAGGCGGGAGGGCGCTACGCCGAACTGCTGGCCATCAACCTGCTTGAACAGGTGCTGCTGCGCCGCATGGAGGCCATCAACGAGTCGCTTAATCCGCCGCTGGACAACCGCGTCCGCGACGCCTGCCAGTACATCAGCGACCACCTTGCCGACAGCCAGTTTGATATTGCCAGCGTCGCCCAGCATGTGTGCCTGTCGCCGTCACGGCTGTCGCATCTGTTCCGCCAGCAGCTTGGCGTGAGCGTACTCAGCTGGCGCGAGGATCAGCGCATCAGCCAGGCGAAACTGCTGCTCAGCACCACCCGAATGCCTATCGCCACCGTCGGGCGTAACGTTGGCTTTGAAGATCAGCTCTATTTCTCTCGCGTGTTTAAGAAGTGCACCGGTGCCAGCCCGAGCGAATTCCGTGCGGGATGTGAATAATCGGTAAACATTCAGGTGAACTTCAGGCGCATCTTGTAAACTATTCAGACAATTGATGCCTTGACGCGGTGCAGGGCGCTAAGCAGAATCGCTGATTCGTTTTCTGACCGGAATAGTTATGCAGGCATTGCTGGAACATTTTATTACCCAGTCCGTTATGTATTCGCTCATCGCCGTGGCGCTGGTGGCGTTTCTGGAGTCGCTGGCGCTGGTCGGGCTGATCCTGCCCGGCACCGTGATGATGGCGGGGCTTGGGGCGCTTATCGGCAGCGGCGAGGTCAATTTCTGGCAGGCGTGGATGGCCGGTATTATCGGCTGTTTGCTGGGGGACTGGATCTCCTTCTGGCTGGGCTGGCGCTTTAAGAAGCCGCTACACCGCTGGTCGTTCATGAAAAAAAACAAAGCGCTGCTGGATAAAACCGAGCACGCGCTGCACCAGCACAGCATGTTCACCATCCTCGTGGGGCGCTTCGTTGGGCCAACGCGTCCACTGGTGCCGATGGTGGCCGGGATGCTGGATCTGCCCGTCGCGAAGTTTGTGGTGCCGAATATCATCGGCTGCGTCTTCTGGCCGCCGTTCTACTTCCTGCCGGGTATCCTGGCGGGCGCGGCGATTGATATTCCTGACGGTATGCAAAGCGGTGAGTTTAAATGGCTGCTGCTGGGTACGGCGGTGCTGCTGTGGCTGGCGGTTTGGCTCTGCTGGCGCCTGTGGCGCAGCGCGAAAGCGAGCGTCGATCGCCTGACCCGCTATCTCCCGCGCACGCGCCTGCTCTGGCTGGCCCCACTTACGCTCGGCGTGGCGGTGGTAGCGCTGGTGGCGCTGATCCGCCACCCGCTGATGCCGGTGTACGGCGAGATCCTGTTGAAGGTGGTGAGCCGTTAAGGTGTTTTCCCTCTCCCCGTGGGAGAGGGTTAGGGTGAGGGCATCAGACCGCACGAATACCCAACAATGAAGATGCCCCTGCGTTACCACTCAGAAGTTCTTCTGTTTCTCCATCCCACAAAATACGGCCCTCCGCGATCACCACCGATCGCGGCGCGATGCGTGCGGCATCTTCAATGCTGTGCGAAACCATCAGCATCGTCAGTTGTTCGCGCTCGCACACCTCCTCAACCAGCGAGAGCATTTCCTGACGCAGAGCCGGGTCGAGCGCCGAAAAGGGTTCGTCGAGCAGCAGCAGCGGCTGCTCGCGCACCAGACAGCGTGCCAGCGCCACGCGCTGGCGCTGGCCGCCGGAAAGCTCCCCCGGTAGTCTGTTGATAAACGCAGACAGGCCCATTTGTTCGGCGATCGCCTCCAGCGTCTGACGCTGCGCAGCACTGAGCTTTAACCCCGGATCCATACCCAGCGCGATGTTCTGCCAGACCGTAAGATGATTGAACAGATTGTTTTCCTGAAACAGCATCGACACCGGGCGCTTAGCCGGCGGAGCGTAGGTAAACTCGCCGTTATCAATGACGATCGACCCGCTGGCAGGTTGCAGAAAACCGGCGATCAGATTGAGCAGGGTACTTTTTCCGGCCCCGCTGGGGCCAAGCACTGCGATTCGCTCTCCCTGACGAACGGAGAGGGTAAAACGCATTGGCAGGTGCTCATAAAGCCAGGTTACATCAGTCAGTTTTAACATCACGCCCCGGAAGTTTTTCGATAACGGTAAATAACGCAAAGCACAGCAGCAACAGGAGCAGCGCCGTGACGGCGCCGTCCTGGCTACGGTAAGAGCCAATTTGCTGATAAAGCCAGAACGGCAGCGTGCGGAAATCCTCGTTGCCGAAGAGCGCCACTACGCCAAAATCGCCAATCGACAGCACGCAGGCAAACGCCAGCGCCTGGGCGAGCGGACGTTTCAGTGCGCGCAATTCTACCACCTTCAGGCGCTGCCAGCCCTGCATGCCCAGCGACTGACACAGCAAGCTGTAGCGGCTGTTGACGTCGCGCATCGGGTTTTCCAGTACCTTGAGCGCGTAAGGGATGGCCATCAGTGCGTTGGTAAAAATGACGATGCCGTCGGCGCTTTCCGGCAGGCCGATGGTGCTGTTGAACAGTAAAAAGAATCCGGTCGCCAGCACAATGCCCGGCATCGCCAGGATCAGCATACCCGTCAGTTCCAGCGCGTGTCCGGCTTTACGGGCATGACGCGCGTACAGCTCGCGGCTGCTCCAGAGCAGCATCATGGTCAGAATCACGCACAGTAGCCCGGCTGCCAGCGCAATGCGCAAGGAGGTCCACGTCGCTTGCCACAGGACAGGTTGTTGCAGTACCGACAACACATTGCGATTCAGTCCATCAACGATAACGGCCAGCAGCGGGGGCAGCAAAAGCAGGAGTGCCAGTGCGATCAGCATAAAATCCGCGACGCGGCTATACAGGCTGTCCTGCGGATCGCGCCAGCCTGTCATGTTATTGCTTCCTGCGGGGATCGTTTTGCTTAGCCTCTGGCTGAGTAACACCAGTGCCAGACAGCATACCATCTGCACGATCGCCAGCAGCGCGGCGCGGCCCGGATCGTAGTCGTAACTTAAAGCCTGATAGATCGCCAGCTCAATGGTGGTGGCCTGCGGCCCGCCGCCGAGAGAAAGTACGGTCGCGAAGCTGGCGAAGCAGAGCATAAAGATTAGCGCGGCAACCGGGGCAATCTGGCGTCGCAGCCACGGCCATTCGACAAAGCGGAAGAACGACCAGCCGCGCATGCCAAGCTGGGCGGCAATCTGACGCTGCTCACCGGGAATGTTTTCCAGCGCCTGTAAAAAGAGGCGCGTGGCCATCGGCATATTGAAAAAAATATGCGCCAGCAGAATGCCTTTCAGGCCGTATGGCGAGAAGGTCCATTCCAGACCAAGCAGGTTGAAAAGGAATGCCAGCCATCCCTGCCGACCATAGACGCTCAGAATGCCGAACACCGCCACCAGCACGGGCAGGATCAGCGTCATCGCGCACAGCCGCAGCAGGGCAAGCCTGCCGGGGAAACGTCTGCGATAGAGGGCGCGCGCGAGGAAAATGGCCGGGAGCGTCGACAGCAGCGCGGAAAGAAACGCCTGCCAGAAGGAGAAACGGATGACGTGCCAGAGATAGCTGTCGTGCCAGAGGGCAAGCAGATCGCTCTCTGGCGCGTTAAACCACAGCGCAAGGAATGCACCCAGGCTGACGACCACCATCAGTATAGCGGCGAGCAGCCCGGGAACTAACCAGCCGGGGATCAGCGGCTGACGGCGCGTTGCCATTCACTTATCCATGCGGCGCGCTGGGTGGCAACCTGCTGCGGCGTAAATTCCAGGGAGGTTTGCGGTTTGTTCAGCTGCTCAAAACCTGCCGGCAGCGCAACATCAGTGACCGGGTACATCCAGTTTCCTGTCGGAATAGCATTCTGGAATGCCGGTGAAACCATAAACTTCAGGAATTTCTCGGCGAGCTCCGGCTGTTTGCTCGCGGCGGTGCGGGCGGCCACTTCCACCTGCAAATAATGCCCTTCAGCAAAGTTCGCGGCAGCGTAGTTGTCTTTCTTCTCGGCGATAATGTGGTAGGCCGGAGAAGTCGTGTAGCTCAGCACAAGGTCGCTTTCGCCTTTCAGGAACAGGCCGTAGGCTTCGCTCCAGCCTTTGGTGACGGTAACGGTTTTCGCAGCCAGTTTCTGCCACGCCTCAGGCGTTTTGTCGCCATAGACTTTCTGCATCCACAACAGCAGCCCCAGACCCGGCGTGCTGGTGCGCGGATCTTCATAAATCACGCGCCACTTCTGATCGCTTTCGACCAGCTCTTTCAGGCTTTTGGGCGGATTCTTCAGCTTGTTTTTATCGTAGACAAACGCAAAGTAACCGTAATCAAAGGGAACGAAGGTGTCGTTTTTCCAGCCGCCCGGCACGTTGACGGCATCTGCCGCCACGCCGCTTTTGGCGAACAGTCTGGTTTGAGTGGCGGCTTGCAGCAGGTTGTTATCCAGCCCGAGCACCACGTCGGCTTTGCTGTTTTTGCCTTCCATACGCAGCCGGTTAAGCAGAGAGACACCATCTTCCAGTGCCACGAATTTCAGCTCGCAGTTGCAGTCGGCTTCAAAGGCTTTTTTCACCGCCGGGCCGGGGCCCCAGTCGGCGGAGAAGGAGTCGTAGGTGTAGACCGTCAGGACAGGCTTAGCAAAAACAGGCAGCGCAAACAGCGCCAGCAGAGGAAGAACGTTTTTTAACACTTTGCACCTCAGGGTTGAGTGGCAAAGGATTTTGAGAGACAGCCTCAAATCCCTTCGCCGGCGTTATCCGGATCAGGTTCGACGGGTATTATCTCAGCGCACATCAGTGATGCAGCACCCCGTTGAGAACGGCGCTATTGTAATGATTTGGTGAATATTACGAAAGCGTTATGGCTCCGGCGGCGCAAACCACGCGGATTTAAAATCAAACCAGCCCAGGGTATTCATTCGCAGGCCGCGCATGCTGCGCTGACCCTGGATCAGCAGCCAGTGGTGAATCAGCGGTACGATCGTCTGCCCGGCCAGCAGCTCCTGACACCAGGCGGCCAGATCCATTTCTCCTGCCCGCCACCGTGCGGCGTCTCGCTGCCAGTCCCGATTGATACAGTGCTGAATCAGGGGCACTTCATACAGGTGAGAGAAGAGCGAAAAATCAAGCGGCAGCGTGAAGTTCGCACTGTTGAGCCAGATATCGCTGATAACATCTCCACGGTGCCATTCATCATAGTCCACTTCCTGTATCGCCAGCGTCACGCCCTCGGCTGCCAGCAGCTTACTCATGATCCTTGCGATAAACCGGTGTTCAATGTGATCGCGATAGTAGCTGAGGGTGATGGTCTCCAGTCCGGCAGGTTTTTCACTGCGTACTGGCTGCGCATGGTGCCAGCGCGGAAGCAGGCCATAGGCCGGGAACCACCAGGTCTGGTATTGCTCCTCTGCGTGATAAATCAGGTTAGCGGGCGCCAGAACATGGCTGATCCACCTGCGTACGTCGTGATTCGCCCCGCGATGGCTGCGGCTATCGAAGAGCAGGTAGTAGCAGCCCTCCTCCAGGCGGCTTTCGAACGCCTTTTCACCGGCTGTTGGCCCTTCCAGCGTCAGGCCTGCGCTCAGCTCTTCGTTGAGATCCGGCAGTACCCAGACGTTGACTTCGTCGATCAGCGCCCTATAGCCAAAGTAATCATCAAAGGCGCGGATCTTCAGCTGATTACTGTTGTTCCGTGAAACGGAGTAGGGGCCCGTACCAATCGGCTGGCTGGAAAAATTGTTCAGGGATCGCCACTCGGCAGGCAGGATCATCGAGGGCACGTAGCCCAGAAGCCACGGAAGCCATTTGTCCGGCTGCGATAGCTCAATATCCAGCGTCCATGCCGTTGGGGAGTGGATCCGCGCGATATGCGAGTAGAGCGGCAGCGTGCGGGCGCGTTCTAAGGAGTCGATAACGTCGCGCATCTCCAGCTCGCGTCCATGGTGGAAATGAATGCCGGGACGTAAAAAGAAGCGCCAGTGCAACGGAGACACCTGTTGCCAGTGATGGGCAATATCCGCTTCCAGTTCCCCGTTTTCCTCATTTATCCGCGTCAGGCCGCTAAAAATCTGCCGGGCCATGTGGGTTTCAGAGCGACGTAACGCCGTACCGGGCAACAGATTTTTCATTGGGCGATAGTAAAGCACTCGCAGAATGTGGCGTCCCTGACGAAAGCTGCGTCCCAGATGCGAGACCAGCATCTGGCGCACGGCGGCTTTGTCGCCCACCAGCTGGACCAGCTGATCGATGCGGTCTTGCTCCAGCAGATCCTCCGCCCGCTGTTGCTGCAACGCCAGGCCGGTATAGAGGAAAGTCAGGCGCGAGCGCTTACCGCGTCCGGCTTCGGCCTCCCAGTTTAGCCAGCCCTGCTGCTGCATGGTGTTAAGGAGGGTACGCATATGACGCCGGGAGCAGTTGAGGAGCTCAGCCAGCTCGTTCAGCGTGGTCTCCTGCGATTGCCCCTCGCAGCACTGCCAGAGGCGGATAAATTGTTGTTGCAGACGACCAGAAGGCATAAAAGAGGAACTCCTGACAAAAAATCAGCAATTTATTAATCCCTATATTAAGCCAATAATCCTTATCGATGAAGCGAGGAGGTAAATTATGAAGAGGTCTACCGCACGTCAGTTTTATCAGCACTATTTTTCAGCGACAAAGGGAGTGTCCTGGCTGGCCCGCCAGTGCGCAGAGCAGCGGCTGAGAATACTGGAAGATCTGATGCAGTGGGACGTTACGAAACCGACCTCTTCTCGCTAACTCGCCTCGATCATGTGTGACTGAGTATTGGTGCTAATCACCCGCCAGCAAAATGTTTTTGCTGGCTTTTTTCGTTTACTATTTCACCCAATTTCGATTCGCTTTCATAAGGACTTGCGCATGCTCTGGTTGATGACGATGGGGCGACGCCTGAACGGCGTGTACGCCGCTTTTATGCTGGTGGCCTTCATGATGGGCGTGGCCGGTGCGCTACAGGCGCCGACGCTGAGCCTGTTTCTCAGTCGTGAGGTTGGGGCGCAGCCATTTTGGGTAGGCCTGTTCTACACCGTCAACGCCATTGCCGGGATCCTCGTCAGCCTGTGGCTGGCGAAACGATCCGACAGCCAGGGCGATCGCCGCAAGCTGATCCTCTTTTGTTGCGCCATGGCCGTGGGCAACGCGTTGCTGTTTGCCTTTAATCGTCACTACCTGACGCTTATCACCTGTGGCGTGCTGTTGGCCTCTCTGGCGAACACCGCCATGCCGCAGCTCTTCGCCCTGGCCCGGGAGTACGCCGACAACTCGGCGCGGGAAGTGGTGATGTTCAGCTCGGTGATGCGTGCGCAGCTCTCTCTCGCATGGGTCATCGGCCCCCCGCTGGCGTTCATGCTGGCGCTGAACTACGGTTTCACCGTCATGTTCACCATCGCCGCGGGAATTTTTGCCATCAGCCTGGCGCTGATAGCCTTTGTGCTGCCATCGGTGGCGCGCGTAGAGCAGGTGACGGACAAGCCCATCACCCAGGTAAGCGGCTGGCAGGATAAAAACGTCCGCATGTTGTTTATCGCCTCCACGCTGATGTGGACCTGCAACACCATGTACATTATCGATATGCCGCTGTGGATCAGCAGCGATCTGGGACTGCCCGACAAGCTCGCGGGGATCCTGATGGGCACCGCTGCCGGGCTGGAGATCCCGGCGATGATTCTGGCGGGTTACTACGTAAAACGTTTCGGAAAGCGTCGGATGATGGTCGTCGCCGTGGCGGCTGGGGTGGTGTTCTACGCGGGGTTAATCCTTTTCCATTCGCGTGAAGCTTTGCTGGCGTTACAGCTATTTAACGCGGTATTTATCGGAATCGTTGCCGGGATCGGCATGCTCTGGTTCCAGGATTTAATGCCGGGGCGAGCAGGCTCCGCGACCACGCTGTTTACTAACAGTATCTCTACCGGCGTGATTCTGGCAGGGGTGATTCAGGGGGCGCTGTCGCAAAGCTATGGACATGCATCCGTGTACTGGGTGATCGCAGCGATTTCGGTCATCACGCTTGTGTTAACGTGCCGGGTTAAAGACGTTTGATTCTGGAAGGCGGCTTCACGAAATGAAACGATTTTCTGACAGGAGCAGAGAAGGCGCATAAAGTGCGTGACGGGTGCTTGAGGCTGTTTGCCTCAGGCTTTCGCAAGAGGCAAACAGTGGAGAGTCCCACATCAAAAAAACTGATGGGGAGACCAACTTCACAACCAACATTGCGAGGTTAGTCTCTTCATTGCCGAAAAGCAATAAGGAGGCTGGAATGCCAAAACGTACTCTGCTGTTAGGTTTGTTTCTGATCTGTACGACGTTGTTGATCTTCACCTGGATGGTGCGTGACTCGCTGTGTGAGCTGCACTTCAGACAGGAGAAAACAGAGCTGGCGGCAGTGTTGGCTTACGAAGCAAAACGTTAGCGGTATTGGCGGGTTTTTTCCCCGCCTCTCCAGAGTGGTTACGCCTCAACGCACCCTTATCAATGGCCCGCGCCCTGCGGGCCATTGCCTTTAGCCCATAAACGCAGGTTGTTTTTTCTCGTAGGTGGAGATAGCCTCTTCGTGCTGCAGCGTCAGGCCAATGCTATCCAGACCGTTCAGCATGCAGTGGCGACGGAACGCATCAATGCTAAAGCTGTAGGTCTTGTCACCGGCTTTCACCACTTCTGCTTCCAGATCCACTTCAAACGACATCCCCGGATTTGCCTGCACCAGCGCAAACAGTTCATCGACCTGTTCGTCACTCAGCGTCACCGGCAGCAGCTGGTTGTTGAAGCTGTTGCCGTAGAAGATATCCGCGAAGCTTGGGGCGATAACCACTTTAAAACCGTAGTCGGTCAATGCCCATGGCGCGTGTTCACGCGACGATCCGCAGCCAAAGTTTTCCCGCGCCAGCAGAATGGAGGCGCCTTTGTATTGCGGAAAGTTCAGGACGAACTCCGGGTTCGGCACTTCGCCTTTATCGTCGAGGAAGCGCCAGTCGTTGAACAGATGCGCCCCAAAACCCGTGCGCGTCACTTTCTGCAAAAACTGTTTAGGAATGATCGCGTCAGTATCGACGTTAGCGGCGTCCAGCGGGACAACACGGCCCGTATGTTGGGTAAATTTCTCTGCCATGATTGTCTCCTTATTTCAGGCTGCGAATATCGGCGAAATGACCGGTGACTGCCGCAGCGGCGGCCATTGCCGGGCTGACCAGGTGGGTGCGCCCACCGCGGCCCTGACGGCCTTCAAAGTTACGGTTGCTGGTGGAGGCACAGCGCTCGCCCGGATTCAGGCGGTCGTTGTTCATCGCCAGACACATGGAGCAGCCGGGCAGGCGCCACTCGAAGCCTGCTTCGATAAAGATCTTATCCAGACCTTCCGCTTCCGCCTGGGCTTTCACCGGACCGGAGCCCGGCACAACCAGCGCCTGCACGCCCGGTGCCACTTTGCGGCCTTTTGCAATTTCTGCCGCAGCGCGTAAATCTTCGATACGGGAGTTAGTGCAGGAGCCGATGAACACTTTATCAATGCTCACGTCGGTCAGCGGTACGCCGGGTTTCAGCCCCATATAGGCCAGCGCCTTTTCCGCACTCGCGCGCTCGACCGGATCGGCGAAGGAAGCCGGGTCAGGAATGCTGTCGTTGACGGAAATGACCTGGCCCGGGTTGGTGCCCCAGGTGACTTGCGGGGCGATCTCTTCCGCCTGCAACGTCACAACGGTATCAAAAATTGCCCCCTCGTCCGTTTTCAGGGTTTTCCAGTACGCTACCGCGTCGTCAAAATCCTGTCCTTTCGGCGCATGAAGACGCCCCTTCACATAGTTGAAGGTGGTGTCGTCTGGGGCCACCAGGCCTGCTTTGGCACCCATCTCAATGGCCATGTTGCACAGGGTCATACGACCTTCCATGCTCAGCGCCTGAATAGCGTCGCCGCAGAACTCAACGACGTGACCGGTACCGCCTGCGCTGCCGGTTTTGCCGATAATCGCCAGCACGATATCTTTCGCGGTGATACCCGGCGCGGCTTTCCCCTTCACTTCAATCTTCATGGTTTTGGCGCGGCCCTGCTTCAGGGTCTGCGTCGCCAGAACGTGTTCCACTTCAGAGGTGCCAATCCCGAACGCCAGGGCGCCAAATGCGCCGTGCGTCGCGGTGTGGGAGTCGCCGCAGACAATGGTCATGCCCGGCAGGGTAATACCCTGTTCAGGCCCCATTACGTGGACGATGCCCTGATAGGGGTGGTTCAGATCGTACAGCTCCACGCCAAACTCGTTACAGTTCTTAATCAGCTCCTGCATCTGGATACGCGCCATCTCGCCAGATGCATTAATGTCTTTGGTCTGGGTGGAAACGTTGTGATCCATCGTGGCAAAGGTTTTACCCGGCTGACGCACCGGGCGCTTGTGCGCACGCAGGCCGTCAAATGCCTGAGGAGACGTCACTTCGTGTACCAGATGACGGTCGATGTACAACAGTGGGGTTTCGTCTGGCGTCTCGTAAACAACGTGCGCATCAAACAACTTCTCATATAACGTCTTAGCCATGATTACACCCCTTCAGCGACATAGCGGGCAATGATGTCGCCCATTTCATCGGTACTGACTGCCGCCGTGCCGCGTGCTAAATCACCGGTACGGACGCCTTCTTCTAACGCCCGGTTAATGGCGTTTTCAATTGCGGTTGCTGCATCGCCTGCATCCAGGCTGTAGCGCAGCAGCAGAGCCAGGGAGAGGATCTGCGCAATCGGGTTGGCGATGTTTTTGCCTGCGATATCCGGCGCGGAGCCCCCCGCCGGTTCGTACAGGCCAAAGCCTTCTTCGTTCAGGCTGGCGGAGGGCAGCATGCCCATGGAGCCAGTGATCATGGCGCATTCATCCGAGAGAATATCGCCGAACAGGTTGGAGCACAGCAACACGTCAAACTGAGACGGATCTTTGATCAGCTGCATCGTTGCGTTGTCGATATACATATGCGACAGCGCAACGTCCGGGTACTGCTTAGCGACTTCACTGACGATTTCGCGCCACAAAATGGAAGACTGGAGCACGTTCGCTTTATCAATAGAGGTCACTTTACGGCGGCGTTTGCGCGCTGACTCAAACGCGATATGGGCGATACGTTCAATTTCAAAACGGTGATAGACCTCGGTATCAAACGCTTTCTCATGCTGACCGCTGCCTTCGCGACCTTTTGGCTGACCGAAGTAGATGCCGCCGGTCAGCTCACGCACGCACAGGATATCGAAACCGTTGGCCGCGATATCCGCGCGCAGCGGGCAAAACTCTTCCAGCCCCGGGTACAGCTTCGCCGGACGCAGGTTGCTGAACAGTTTGAAATGTTTACGCAGCGGCAGCAGCGCACCGCGCTCCGGCTGCTCTGCTGGCGGCAAGTGTTCCCACTTTGGGCCGCCCACGGAGCCAAACAGCACGGCATCGGCATTTTCACAGCCTTCCACAGTGGCTTTCGGCAATGGCGTACCGTGGTTATCAATCGCAATACCGCCCACATCGTAGTGGCTGGTGGTAATTTTCATCGCAAAACGCGAACGAACGGCTTCCAGTACTTTCAGCGCCTGTGCCATCACTTCCGGGCCAATACCGTCACCCGGCAACACAGCAATATGGTAATTCTTCGACATCACACGGTTTCCTTGTTGTTCTCTTTATTCTGAGCTTTGCGTTGCAACTCTTTTTCGACTTCGGCGGCGCGCCAGATGTTATTCAGGACATGCACCATCGCTTTCGCGGAGGATTCGACGATATCTGTCGCCAGACCCACACCGTGGAAGCGGCGACCGTTATAATTGACGACGATATCCACCTGACCCAGGGCGTCTTTACCGTGCCCTTTAGCCGTCAGGTCGTATTTCACCAGCTCTACGTCGTACTCAGTGACGCGGTTAATCGCCTGGTAAATGGCATCCACAGGGCCGTTGCCGTTGGCGGCTTCCGCTTTAATTTCATCCCCGCAGGCCAGCTTCACGGAGGCGGTGGCGATGTCGCTTGAGCCGGACTGGACGTTGAAGTAGTCCAGACGGAAGTGCTCTGGCTCTTCCTGCTGTTTGTTGATGAATGCCAGCGCTTCCAGATCGTAATCGAACACCTGGCCCTTCTTGTCCGCCAGCTTCAGGAAGGCGTCGTACAGCTGATCCATGTTGTAATCGCTGTCCTTGTAGCCCATCTCTTCCATACGGTGCTTCACTGCCGCGCGACCAGAGCGTGAGGTCAGGTTCAACTGAACCTGGTTCAGACCGATGGATTCCGGAGTCATGATTTCGTAGTTTTCACGGTTCTTCAGCACCCCATCCTGGTGGATACCGGAAGAGTGAGCGAACGCGCCCGTACCGACAATCGCTTTGTTGGCCGGGATCGGCATGTTGCAAATCTGGCTGACGGTCTGGCTGGTGCGCCAGATTTCGTTGTGATTGATGCGTGTGTGCACGTCCATGATGTCTTTGCGCACTTTGATCGCCATGATCACTTCTTCCAGCGAACAGTTGCCTGCGCGTTCGCCGATGCCGTTCATCGCGCCTTCTACCTGACGCGCGCCGGCGTGCACCGCCGCGATAGCATTGCCAACGGCCAGACCCAGGTCATCGTGGGTGTGTACAGAGATAATGGCTTTATCAATATTTGGTACGCGGTCATACAGACCAGTAATGATGTTGGCAAACTCAAACGGCATGGTGTAGCCGACGGTATCCGGGATGTTGATGGTTCTGGCTCCGGCATTAATAGCGGCTTCCACTACACGGGCCAAATCGTCAATCGGCGTGCGGCCTGCATCTTCACAGGAAAATTCCACGTCGTCAGTGTAGTTACGCGCCCGTTTAACCATATACACCGCACGTTCGATCACTTCATCCAGCGTGCTGCGCAACTTGGTTGCAATGTGCATGGGGGAGGTGGCTATAAAAGTATGGATACGGAAAGCTTCTGCAACTTTCAGGGATTCCGCGGCCACATCGATATCTTTCTCAACGCAGCGAGCCAGAGCGCACACGCGGCTGTTTTTGATGGTGCGGGCGATAGTCTGCACTGACTCAAAATCACCCGGCGAGGAGACAGGAAAACCGACCTCCATTACGTCTACACCCATGCGTTCCAGGGCCAGCGCAATTTGCAGTTTTTCTTTAACACTCAGGCTCGCCTGTAATGCCTGTTCACCGTCACGTAAAGTAGTATCGAAAATAACGACTTGCTGGCTCATGGGTTAGGTCCTTGTCAGTCTTAGGGCGCCTTGCTACGAGCATAAAAAAACCCGCGCAGTGGCGCGGGTTTTTAGTTTTACTGAAGACGATTCAACGCTGAATTTCGCCCGCCAGTCTACCGCGCACAGTGGATGCGTTTAGTAGTAGTAGACCGGTGAAACGAAGGGTGCGAATCATGAATCCTGCTCCAGGTGAATGCGATATGCTTTTAGTGGTACTGGATACGCCGACTCATGTCAACCCCTCCCGGACAAAACGGAGACCCAGCGCAGGGAGAATACATTAGCTAATTGTGCTGGTTTTTGCGTGGCTAACCGATTTTATTGTCTATTATTGGACTGGGGATTCATCTCTGGAATAATTTGAATATAATTGGTAGCAATTGAACATACTATTTTCACCAACATGCTATGAAATGGAATGTGTTTCATATCATTGATTTATAAACTTCATGAATGATTTACGGGTAAGTAAGTTATCAAAATTGATATCAATTTGTTAATGAATATGCGTTGTATACTATTAATAGTTTATTAACGCTTAAGTCATTATTAATGAGAGCGTTGATTGTGTATTTGTCTGGTTTATGGTTTCATGCTCACAATAAAGTTTGAGATATCTTTTGAACGATTTTTAACTCTTCATTTATGGGGTGCGTAAAGCCACTCGGTGAATGGGGCTCTTTATATATTCCGAATTTTAAATAATTTCCTTTCGCTTGTTGTATATGCATGGTAAATCATATTTTTCGAAGTTATTACTGTACCTGGGCAAAGGGAATTTAGCGTGACGGTGGAGTCAGAAATGCCAGAAAATAATATTAACCAACCACAGACTTATGATGGGGTTAAGCCTCAGTTACGCACAGTGGATCTTAACTTGTTAACTGTATTCGATGCAGTGATGCAGGAGCAGAATATTACGCGAGCAGCGCAATCTCTGGGAATGTCTCAGCCTGCCGTGAGTAATGCCGTAGCCAGACTTAAGGTGATGTTTAACGACGAGTTATTCGTTCGTTATGGGAGGGGGATTCAGCCCACAGCGCGTGCATTCCAGCTATTCGGTTCGATTCGTCAGGCGCTACAGCTAGTTCAAAATGAACTTCCCGGTTCGGGCTTTGAACCCTTAAGCAGTGAGCGGGTTTTCCATCTCTGTGTTTGCAGTCCGTTAGATAATTATTTGACGTCTGTTATATATAATAAAGTTGAACAGATCGCCCCAAATATTCATCTCGTTTTTAAATCATCATTAAATCAAAACACTGAACACCAGCTTCGTTATCAGGAAACAGAGTTTGTTCTGGGATACGAAGAGTTCCGCCGTCCAGAGTTTGCCTGTGTTCCGTTGTTCAAAGACGAAATGGTGTTAGTCGCCAGTAAAAAACATCCCCGTATGAATTCGCCGCTGCGTGAAAGCGATGTTTACAGTGAGCAACACGCCGTTGTTGCTCTTGACAGATATGCCTCATTCAGTCAGCCGTGGTATGACACCGCCGATAAACAAGCCAGCGTGGCTTATCAGGGAATGGCCATGGTCAGTGTATTAAATGTCGTTTCTCAGACGCAGTTAGTCGCTATTGCGCCGCGCTGGCTTGCTGAAGAGTTCTCCGATTCACTGAATCTGCAAATTTTACCTCTGCCGCTCAAGCTTAATAGCCGTACCTGTTATCTTTCCTGGCATGAGGCTGCGGGTCGGGATAAAGGGCATCAGTGGATGGAAGAGCTGCTGATCAATATTTGTCGTCGCTAGGTCCTGGTGAATAAACCGCATGGCATCATGCGGTTTATTCTGTGATTTTTAAAACTGGCGATATTATGTTCTGTGTTCATTTTTTCAGTTACTTATGCATGCTCAAAAATAGATGATTTCCTGATCCATCCTCTTTTTAAGAGATGAATTATTATTGTCTCCACTCATACCAGACGAATTCACCATATTCATGTCTGTCAGCTGTTTTTTCTGCTTTTATTGCTCATTCCCGCATCCCGTTTGCTAATTGCCTGCCTCATAACGAGCGGTTAAGGTATCCATCACTCTGCACATTATAAGATGGGTTTACCCTGTCAGAAGACGGCGCGGAAATGAATTCTGTAGACCGTCTATAACAAAAGCCTGGAGGCAAAGCATGGAGATGTTGTCTGGCGCGGAAATGGTCGTCCGATCGCTTATCGATCAGGGCGTGAAACAAGTGTTCGGCTATCCCGGAGGCGCGGTTCTCGATATTTACGACGCGCTGCACACGGTAGGCGGTATTGATCATGTTCTGGTTCGTCATGAACAGGCTGCTGTGCATATGGCTGACGGCCTGGCCCGCGCCACGGGCGAAGTGGGTGTTGTGCTGGTCACTTCCGGGCCGGGGGCGACCAATGCCATTACCGGCATAGCGACTGCGTATATGGACTCTATTCCACTGGTCATTCTTTCCGGACAGGTGGCGACGTCGCTGATTGGCTATGATGCGTTTCAGGAGTGCGACATGGTGGGGATCTCACGCCCCGTGGTGAAGCACAGCTTTCTGGTTAAACAAACTGAAGATATCCCGGGCGTACTGAAAAAAGCCTTCTGGCTGGCCGCCAGCGGTCGTCCTGGGCCAGTGGTTGTCGATCTGCCAAAAGATATTCTCAATCCGGCGAATAAACTGCCTTACCTTTGGCCTGAGTCGGTGAGTATGCGTTCGTATAATCCGACCACGCAAGGGCACAAAGGACAGATTAAACGTGCGCTTCAAACGCTGCTGTCTGCGAAAAAACCGGTGGTCTATGTGGGGGGCGGCGCCGTCAATGCAGCCTGCGAAACGCAACTACGCGAACTGATCGAGAGGCTCAATCTTCCTGTCGCGTCATCACTGATGGGGCTGGGGGCATTCCCTGCCACGCATCGGCAGGCGCTGGGCATGCTGGGCATGCACGGCACCTACGAAGCCAATATGACGATGCACAATTCTGACGTGATTTTTGCCGTCGGCGTGCGTTTTGACGATCGCACCACGAACAACCTGGCGAAATACTGCCCGAATGCGACGGTGCTGCACATTGATATCGATCCTACTTCTATCTCTAAAACGGTGCCGGCGGATGTGCCGATCGTGGGAGACGCACGACAGGTGCTGGATCAAATGTTGGATCTGCTGGCGCAGGAGACCGCCTCTCAACCGCTGGACGAGATCCGCGACTGGTGGCAACAAATCGAGCAATGGCGTGGCCGTCAGTGCCTTAAATACAACACGCAAAGTGAGAACATCAAACCGCAGGCGGTGATCGAGACGATCTGGCGTCTGACTAATGGCGATGCGTATGTCACTTCTGACGTGGGCCAGCATCAGATGTTTGCTGCGCTGTATTACCCGTTTGATAAACCGCGTCGCTGGATCAACTCAGGCGGGCTCGGCACGATGGGCTTTGGTTTGCCCGCCGCGCTGGGGGTAAAGCTGGCGTTGCCAAACGAAACGGTTATTTGCGTAACGGGTGACGGCAGTATACAGATGAATATTCAGGAACTTTCCACTGCGCTGCAATATGAACTGCCAGTGCTGGTGCTGAACCTGAATAACGGTTACCTCGGCATGGTAAAACAGTGGCAGGATATGATTTATTCGGGCCGTCACTCCCAGTCCTATATGAAATCACTTCCGGACTTTGTCCGTCTGGCTGAAGCCTATGGTCATATTGGCATGCGGGTAACCGATCCGTCAGAGCTGGAAGCGAAGCTCGGCGAAGCGCTTGAGCACGTTAAAAACAATCGCCTCGTCTTCATGGACGTTATCGTCGATGGCACAGAGCACGTTTATCCGATGCATATTCGTGGCGGTGGTATGGATGAAATGTGGTTAAGCAAAACGGAGAGAACCTGATATGCGCCGGATATTATCTGTATTACTGGAAAATGAGTCGGGCGCACTGTCGCGGGTTATTGGGCTTTTTGCCCAGCGCGGCTATAACATTGAAAGCCTGACCGTCGCACCGACCGATGACCCTACGCTCTCGCGCATGACGATCCAGACTGTCGGCGATGCGAAAGTGCTTGAGCAGATCGAAAAGCAATTGCACAAGCTGGTGGACGTACTGCGCGTCAGCGAGCTGGGGCAGGGGGCTTACGTCGAACGTGAAGTGATGCTGGTGAAAATTCAGGCCAGCGGTTACGGCCGTGAAGAGGTCAAGCGCAACACGGATATTTTCCGTGGGCAGATTATTGACGTCACGCCTTCTATATATACTGTCCAGCTTGCCGGAACGAGCGATAAGCTGGACGCTTTCCTGGCCTCTGTCAGGGATGTGGCAAAAATTGTTGAAGTTGCGCGCTCTGGCGTTGTTGGCCTCTCGCGCGGCGATAAAATCATGCGTGAGTAGCGCAATAGGTTCGCCTCTTTCAGCCCGGTAGCCAAAGCCGGGCTTTTTTTTGCGTAATCCGCCGACAACGCAGACAAAAGCGGTTGCCGTGAAGGCTATTCTGCGTTTAGATGTTAAAATATTTAACCATAACCTTGACAGGGCCATGGACTCTTTTCTTTTTTTGAGGGGCAATTGTGAAACTGGATGAAATCGCCCGGCTCGCCGGCGTGTCGAGAACCACGGCCAGCTATGTGATTAACGGTAAAGCAAAGCAGTATCGTGTCAGCGATAAGACCGTTGAGAAAGTGATGGCAGTCGTTCGTGAGCATAATTACCATCCGAATGCTGTCGCCGCAGGTTTACGTGCCGGGCGCACCCGCTCTATTGGCCTGGTGATCCCGGACCTGGAAAACACCAGCTATACCCGCATCGCCAACTATCTGGAACGTCAGGCTCGTCAGCGGGGCTATCAGCTGTTGATTGCCTGCTCCGAGGATCAGCCCGACAACGAGATGCGCTGCATTGAGCATCTGCTGCAACGTCAGGTTGATGCCATCATCGTGTCGACCTCTTTACCACCCGAGCATCCGTTCTATCAGCGCTGGGCGAACGATCCGTTCCCGATAGTGGCGCTGGATCGTGCGCTCGATCGTGAACATTTCACCAGCGTGGTGGGTGCCGATCAGGACGATGCAGAAATGCTGGCTGCCGAGCTGCGTACCTTCCCGGCTGAAACGGTGCTGTATCTTGGCGCTTTGCCTGAACTTTCGGTAAGCTTCCTGCGTGAACAAGGGTTCCGTACGGCATGGAAAGACGATCCGCGTGACGTTCATTATCTCTATGCCAACAGTTATGAGCGCGAAGCGGCTGCCCAGCTGTTCGAGAAATGGCTGGAAACGCACCCGATGCCGCAGGCGTTGTTTACCACCTCGTTTGCTCTGTTGCAGGGAGTGATGGACGTGACGTTACGTCGCGATGGCAAGCTGCCATCCGATCTGGCGATTGCTACCTTCGGTGATAACGAACTGCTCGACTTCCTGCAATGTCCAGTGCTGGCGGTGGCTCAGCGTCACCGCGACGTCGCCGAGCGCGTGCTGGAGATTGTTCTGGCAAGCCTGGATGAACCCCGCAAGCCGAAACCCGGGCTTACGCGTATCAAACGTAATCTCTATCGGCGCGGAATTTTGAGCCGCCATTAATATTTCCACAGGGGCGGTATAACTGCCCCTTTTGCGGCGAATTTATTGCGATAAATAATTCCCGGATAAAAATTAGGATTTATCTCTAAGATTCATAGCCTGCTATTTTTCTGAATCCATTTTGGTGTTAAAAAGCACAATTATAAATTTTTGACTGACATTTCTTTGTATTGTTTTGTTACAAACAGGCGCCAGCCGATGAATATTCAGCCATTTTTCACTCTCCCTCCAGGCCTCAATGCACACGAACGAATCCATATTGCCTCGGGATTAAACTGGTGCTGTTATCCCCCGGCGATATGCCTTAAAATGCTGCCCGCGTCGCAAACTGACACTTTATATTTCCCTGCGATGATATTGAGTGAGTCTTAACGCTCGTGTGCATATTCGGTTTTTTTCTTACAAATATTCATAACGTTAATTTTGCCTCGCCAGTTGTTTAGTTATTAGCCAGGTCACTCTTGCTCTGTAAATAGGATGCTTTCGGGTCCGTACAGAGAGAGTCCTGGCTTGACAAGCTTTTCCCTCGCTCCGTAAACTCCTTCAGGTGGGAATTTGTGGGTTAAAGTGGTGAGGAGGGGTGAGGCTGGCATGTTCCGTGGAGCAACGTTAGTCAATCTCGACAGCAAAGGGCGTTTATCGGTACCAACCCGATACCGTGACCAGCTGATTGAGAACGCTTCGGGTCAACTGGTTTGCACCATTGACATCAACTCCCCCTGCCTGCTGCTTTATCCTTTGCCTGAATGGGAAATCATTGAGCAAAAGCTGTCGCGACTGTCGAGCATGAACCCGCAGGAACGCCGCGTACAGCGGTTGTTATTGGGACATGCCAGTGAATGTCAGATGGATAGCGCCGGGCGATTATTGATTGCGCCTGTGTTGCGGCAACATGCCGGTCTGACTAAAGAAGTGATGCTGGTCGGGCAGTTCAACAAGTTTGAACTGTGGGACGAAACGACCTGGTATCAACAGGTCAAGGAAGATATCGACGCTGAGCAGTCTGATTCCGCAACATTATCGGAACGGCTGCAGGACTTGTCTCTATAAATATGATGGAAAATTATAAACATACAACGGTGCTGCTGGATGAGGCCGTTAACGGCCTGAATATTCGTCCAGATGGCATCTATATTGATGGCACTTTTGGTCGCGGTGGCCACTCGCGTTTGATCCTCTCTCAGCTTGGAGCGGAAGGGCGCCTGCTGGCAATTGACCGCGATCCGCAGGCGATTGCCGTTGCGCAAACCATCGATGACCCTCGCTTTTCCATCGTGCATGGACCTTTCTCTGCGCTTGCGGATTATGTCGCCGAGCGCGGCCTGACCGGCAAAATCGACGGGATCCTCCTCGATCTTGGTGTCTCTTCACCACAGCTTGATGATGCAGAACGCGGCTTCTCCTTTATGCGCGACGGTCCGCTGGATATGCGTATGGACCCCACCCGCGGCCAGTCTGCCGCCGAGTGGTTACAAACTGCTGACGAAGCGGATATTGCCTGGGTGATCAAAACCTTCGGCGAAGAACGCTTTGGCAAACGTATTGCGCGCGCCATCGTGGAGCGCAACCGCGTTGAGCCAATGACCCGTACCAAAGAGCTGGCAGAAGTCATCGCGGCGGCAACGCCAGTGAAGGACAAGCACAAACATCCTGCGACCCGTACCTTCCAGGCGGTTCGTATCTGGGTAAACAGTGAACTGGAGGAAATAGAGCTGGCGCTAAAAAGCTCGCTCGACGTGCTGGCCCCGGGTGGGCGGTTATCCATCATCAGCTTCCATTCGCTGGAAGATCGCATCGTTAAGCGCTTTATGCGTGAACAGAGCCGCGGTCCGCAGGTTCCAGCTGGGCTGCCGATGACGGAAGAACAACTCAGAAAGCTGGGAGGCCGTCAGTTGCGAGCATTAGGCAAGTTGATGCCGGGCGAAGAAGAGGTGGCAGAGAATCCACGTGCCCGTAGTTCAGTGCTGCGTATTGCAGAGAGGACGAACGCATGATCAGCAGAGTGACAGAGACCCTAAGCAAAGTTAAGGGATCGTTAGGAAGCAACGAGCGCCATGCCTTGCCTGGCGTGATCGGCGACGATCTTTTGCGGTTTGGGAAGCTGCCACTCTGCTTGTTCATTTGCATCATTGTGACGGCAGTCATGGTGGTAACCACCGCTCACCATACCCGTTTATTAACTGCGCAGCGTGAACAGATGGTACTGGAACGCGATGCGCTGGATATTGAATGGCGAAATCTGATCCTTGAAGAAAACGCGCTCGGCGATCACAGCCGGGTTGAACGGATCGCAACGGAAAAACTGCAATTACAGCATGTTGATCCTTCGCAGGAAAATATCGTAGTACAAAAATAAGGGAAAACGCGACGCATGAAAGCAGCGGCAAAAACGCTAAAACCAAAACGCCAGGAAGAACAGGCCAACTTTATCAGTTGGCGTTTTGCGTTGCTTTGCGGCTGCATTTTACTGGCGCTGGGTTTCCTGCTGGGACGCGTGGCGTGGCTACAAATCATCGCGCCTGACATGCTGGTGCGTCAGGGGGATATGCGTTCTCTGCGCGTGCAGGAAGTTTCTACCTCTCGTGGGATGATCACCGACCGCTCCGGCCGCCCGCTGGCGGTGAGCGTACCGGTGAAGGCGATCTGGGCCGATCCTAAAGAGCTGCATGACGCAGGCGGGATCACCCTTGATAACCGCTGGAAGGCGCTCTCAGACGCGTTGAAAATGCCGCTGGATCAGCTGGCGTCACGCGTTAACGCCAACCCGAAAGGGCGCTTCATCTATCTTGCCCGTCAGGTGAACCCTGACATGGCTGATTACATTAAAAAACTTAAGCTGCCCGGCATTCATCTGCGGGAAGAATCCCGCCGTTATTATCCTTCCGGCGAAGTCACCGCGCACCTGATTGGCTTCACCAACGTGGATAGCCAGGGGATTGAAGGCGTTGAAAAAAGCTTCGACAAGTGGCTTACCGGCCAGCCTGGCGAGCGAATCGTGCGCAAAGACCGCTATGGTCGCGTCATTGAAGATATTTCCTCGACAGACAGCCAGGCCGCGCACAACCTGGCCCTGAGTATTGATGAGCGCTTGCAGGCGCTGGTCTATCGTGAGCTGAACAACGCCGTCGCGTTTAACAAGGCGGAATCGGGCAGTGCCGTGCTGGTGGATGTGGCGACAGGTGAAGTGCTGGCGATGGCCAGTAGTCCCTCATATAACCCGAATAATTTTGCCGGTACAGCAAAAGATGCGATGCGTAACCGCTCCATCACCGATGTGTTTGAACCCGGTTCAACCGTAAAACCTATGGTGGTGATGACGGCTCTACAGCGAGGCATCGTCAACGAAAATACCGTTCTGAATACGATCCCTTATCGAATTAACGGCCACGAAATAAAAGACGTGGCACGTTACAGCGAACTGACCCTGACCGGGGTCTTACAGAAGTCGAGTAACGTCGGTGTGTCAAAACTGGCGTTAGCGATGCCGTCCTCAGCGTTAGTAGATACTTACTCACGTTTTGGGCTGGGAAAGGCGACCAATTTGGGGTTGGTCGGAGAACGCAGTGGCTTATATCCTCAAAAACAACGGTGGTCTGACATAGAGAGGGCCACCTTCTCTTTCGGCTACGGGCTAATGGTAACTCCCTTACAGTTAGCGCGAGTCTACGCAACGATTGGCAGCTATGGCATTTATCGCCCGCTGTCGATCACCAAAGTTGATCCACCGGTACCGGGGGAACGTGTTTTCCCGGAATCTATCGTTCGTACCGTCGTACATATGATGGAAAGCGTCGCGCTGCCCGGTGGTGGTGGCGTGAAGGCCGCGATTAAGGGCTATCGTATCGCCATCAAAACCGGTACAGCGAAAAAAGTGGGGCCGGACGGCCGCTATATCAACAAATACATTGCCTATACCGCAGGCGTAGCGCCTGCAAGCAATCCGCGTTTTGCGCTGGTGGTCGTCATCAACGATCCGCAGGCGGGTAAATACTACGGCGGCGCCGTCTCCGCGCCTGTGTTCGGGGCTATTATGGGCGGCGTGTTGCGCACCATGAACATTGAACCGGATGCGCTGGCGACGGGCGAAAAAAGTGAATTTGTAATTAATCAAGGCGAGGGAACAGGTGGCAGATCGTAATTTGCGCGACCTTCTTGCTCCGTGGGTGCCTATGCTACCTGCGCGAGCACTGCGAGAGATGGTACTGGACAGCCGCGTAGCGGCTTCTGGCGATCTTTTTGTGGCAGTGGTAGGTCATCAGGCGGACGGGCGTCGTTATATCCCGCAGGCGATTGCGCAAGGTGTTGCTGCCATTATTGCTGAGGCCAAAGATGAGGCAACAGACGGTGAGATCCGTGAAATGCACGGCGTGCCGGTCATCTATCTCAGCCAGCTGAATGAGCGTCTCTCCGCGCTGGCAGGACGTTTTTACAACGAACCTTCCGACCAGTTAAAGCTGGTTGGCGTGACAGGAACCAACGGAAAAACCACCACCACTCAGCTGATGGCGCAATGGGCTCAGCTGCTGGGTGAAACCGGTGCCGTCATGGGCACGGTGGGGAACGGTATTCTGGGCAAAGTAAGCCCGACGGAAAACACTACAGGCTCGGCGGTTGACGTGCAGCGTGTGCTGGCAGGCCTTGCAGAGCAGGGGGCGACCTTCGCGGCGATGGAGGTCTCCTCCCATGGTCTGGTACAACATCGCGTGGCGGCACTGAAATTTGCCGCCTCTGTCTTTACAAACCTGAGCCGCGATCACCTTGATTATCATGGTGATATGGAGCACTACGAAGCGGCGAAATGGCTGCTTTATTCCACTCACCACCACGGGCAGGCAATCATTAACGCCGACGACGAAGTCGGTCGCCGCTGGCTGGAAAAACTGCCAGATGCGGTGGCGGTGTCGATGGAAGATCGCATTAATCCGAACTGTCGTGGCCGCTGGCTGAAGGCAGTCGAAGTGAACTACCACGATAGCGGGGCGACGATCCGCTTTGCTTCCACCTGGGGCGAAGGTGAAATTGAAAGCCGCCTGATGGGGGCTTTCAACGTCAGTAACCTGCTGCTGGCGCTGGCGACGCTGCTGGCGCTGGATTACCCGATGGCGGATCTGCTGAAAACGGCTGAGCGTTTGCAACCGGTCTGTGGCCGCATGGAAGTGTTCAGCGCACCGGGCAAGCCGACGGTGGTCGTGGATTACGCCCATACGCCGGATGCGCTGGAAAAAGCGCTGGAAGCGGCGCGTCTGCACTGCGCAGGCAAGCTCTGGTGCGTGTTTGGCTGCGGTGGCGATCGCGACAAGGGCAAACGTCCGCTGATGGGCGCCATCGCTGAGCAGTTCGCGGATATTCCCGTGGTGACCGATGACAACCCGCGTACCGAAGAGCCGAGGGCCATTATCAACGACATTCTGGCGGGCATGCTGGATGTGGGTCGTGCGCGCGTGGTCGAAGGCCGTGCGGAGGCCGTGACTAACGCCATTATGCAGGCGCAGGAGAACGATGTGGTTCTGCTGGCCGGTAAAGGTCATGAAGATTATCAGATCGTCGGCAATCGTCGTCTGGATTACTCAGACCGCGTGACGGCAGCGCGTCTGCTGGGAGTGGTGGCATGATTAGCATTACGTTAAGCCAGGCCGCTGCGGTATTGCAGGGGATGCTGCATGGTCAGGATCTGACCATTGAGGCTGTGACCACCGACACCCGTAAGGTGACGGCGGGCTGCCTGTTTGTGGCGCTGAAGGGTGAACGTTTTGACGCCCACGATTTTGCGCAACAGGCTAAAGATAACGGCGCGGGTGCGCTGCTGGTCAACCGTAAGCTCGATATCGATTTGCCGCAGATTGTGGTGAAAGATACGCGCCTGGCCTTTGGTGAGCTGGCGGCATGGGTTCGCCAGCAGGTGCCAACACGCGTCGTGGCGCTGACGGGCTCGTCGGGCAAAACCTCCGTTAAAGAGATTACGGCGGCGATCCTTAGCCAGTGCGGAAACACGCTTTATACGGCGGGCAACCTTAATAATGACGTCGGTGTACCGATGACGCTGCTGCGCCTGACCCACGAGCATGAATATGCGGTGATTGAGTTAGGGGCTAACCATCAAGGCGAAATCGCCTGGACCGTGAGCCTGACGCGTCCGGAAGCGGCGCTGGTGAATAACCTGGCGGCGGCACATCTTGAAGGTTTTGGTTCGCTGGCCGGTGTGGCGAAAGCGAAAGGTGAAATTTATACCGGCCTGCCGGATGACGGCATCGCCATTATGAATGCCGATAACAATGACTGGCTGAACTGGCAGAGCATCATTGGTTCACGCAAAACCTGGCGCTTCTCCCCGAATGCGGCAAACAGTGATTTTTCGGCGACCAACATTCATGTGACGTCACACGGCACCGAGTTCACCCTCACGACCCCAACGGGCGACATCGACGTGCTGCTGCCTCTGCCGGGTCGTCATAACATCGCCAATGCGCTTGCTGCGGCAGCGCTCTCAATGGCGGTAGGGGCCTCACACGCTGCGATAAAAACTGGTCTGGCGAATTTAAAAGCCGTGCCGGGGCGTCTGTTCCCAATCCAGCTGGCTGAAAACAAACTCCTGCTGGATGACTCCTACAACGCTAACGTCGGCTCCATGACGGCGGCCGTGCAGGTCTTGTCTGAGATGCCGGGCTATCGCGTGATGGTTGTTGGCGATATGGCCGAGCTGGGTGATGAAAGCGAAGCCTGCCACGTACAGGTTGGCGAAGCGGCGAAAGCCGCCGGGCTTGACCGCGTACTGAGCGCAGGCACGCTGAGCAAGGCCATTTCCGATGCCAGTGAAGTTGGCGAACATTTTGCCGATAAATCTGCACTGATCGAACGCCTGAAGGCATTGATTACAGAAAAACAGATTGTGACTGTTTTAGTTAAAGGTTCACGTAGTGCCGCCATGGAAGAGGTTGTGCACGCATTACAGGAGAACGGGACATGTTAGTTTGGCTGGCCGAACATTTGGTCAAATATTATTCAGGCTTTAACGTCTTTTCCTATCTGACGTTTCGCGCCATCGTCAGCCTGCTGACTGCGCTGTTCATCTCGTTGTGGATGGGCCCGCGCATGATTGCCCGTTTGCAAAAACTCTCTTTCGGCCAGGTTGTACGCAACGATGGTCCGGAATCACACTTCAGCAAGCGCGGTACGCCGACCATGGGCGGGATCATGATCCTGACCGCGATTGTGGTGTCCGTTCTGCTGTGGGCTTATCCGTCTAACCCTTACGTCTGGTGCGTGCTGACCGTTCTGGTTGGCTACGGGATCATCGGTTTTGTTGATGACTACCGCAAAGTCGTGCGCAAAGACACCAAAGGTTTGATCGCCCGCTGGAAGTATTTCTGGATGTCGGTAATTGCGCTGGGTGTGGCCTTCGCGCTTTACCTGGCAGGAAAAGACACCCCGGCCACCGAGCTGGTGGTGCCGTTCTTCAAAGACGTGATGCCGCAGCTGGGGCTGTTCTACATTCTGCTGGCTTACTTTGTGATCGTCGGCACCGGCAACGCCGTCAACCTGACCGATGGTCTGGACGGCCTGGCCATCATGCCAACCGTGTTTGTCGCGGGCGGTTTCGCGCTGGTGGCGTGGGCGACCGGTAACATGAACTTTGCAAACTACCTGCACATCCCGTACCTGCGACACGCTGGTGAGCTGGTGATCGTCTGTACGGCGATTGTCGGCGCGGGGCTGGGCTTCCTGTGGTTCAACACCTATCCGGCGCAGGTCTTTATGGGCGACGTCGGTTCACTGGCGCTGGGCGGCGCGCTGGGCATTATCGCCGTGCTGCTGCGTCAGGAGTTCCTGCTGGTGATTATGGGCGGTGTGTTTGTCGTTGAGACCCTGTCGGTGATTTTGCAGGTCGGTTCCTTCAAGCTGCGCGGCCAGCGCATCTTCCGTATGGCACCGATTCACCACCACTATGAACTGAAAGGCTGGCCGGAGCCGCGCGTCATTGTGCGCTTCTGGATTATTTCGCTGATGCTGGTGCTGATTGGCCTGGCAACGCTGAAGGTACGTTAATCATGGCAGATTACCAGGGCAAAAAAGTCGTTATCATCGGGTTGGGCCTTACCGGCCTCTCCTGCGTGGACTTTTTCCTTGCGCGTGGCGTGACGCCGCGCGTGATGGATACGCGCGTCTCTCCGCCGGGTCTGGACAAGCTGCCGGAGCAGGTTGAACGCCACCTGGGTGGTCTGAATGATGAGTGGCTGCTGGTCGCCGATCTGATTGTTGCCAGCCCGGGCATGGCGCTGGCGCATCCTTCGCTGAGTGCCGCGGCGGATGCAGGCGTTGAGATTGTTGGCGATATCGAACTGTTCTGCCGGGAGGCGCAGGCCCCGATCGTTGCCATTACCGGTTCAAACGGTAAAAGCACCGTCACCACCCTGGTGGGTGAGATGGCGAAAGCGGCGGGCAAAAATGTCGGCGTGGGCGGTAATATTGGCCTGCCCGCGTTGATGCTGCTCGATAAAGGGTGTGAGCTGTTTGTACTTGAGCTTTCCAGCTTCCAGCTGGAAACCACTTCAAGCCTGCATGCGGCGGCAGCGACGATCCTTAATGTCACCGAAGATCATATGGACAGATACCCGTTCGGCTTGCAGCAGTACCGCGCGGCCAAGCTGCGTGTCTATGAAAATGCCAAAGTCTGCGTGGTGAATGCCGATGATGCACTCACCATGCCGGTGCGTGGCGCAGACGATCGCTGCATTAGCTTCGGTATTAACATGGGTGACTATCACCTTAACCGCCAGCAGGGCGAAACCTGGCTGCGGGTGAAAGGTGAGAAGGTGCTGAACGTGAAAGAGATGATGCTCTCCGGCCAGCATAACTACACCAACGCCCTGGCGGCGCTGGCGCTGGCGGATGCCGTTGGCCTGCCGCGATCTTCAAGCCTGAAGGCGCTGACCACCTTTACCGGCCTGGCTCACCGTTTTCAGCTGGCGCTGGAACACAAAGGCGTACGCTGGATTAACGATTCCAAAGCGACCAATGTGGGTAGCACCGAGGCGGCATTGAACGGTCTGCAAGTTGAAGGCACACTGCATCTGCTGCTGGGCGGCGACGGTAAATCAGCCGATTTCTCCTCGCTGAAGCAGTACCTCAACGGTGATAACGTGCGCCTTTATTGCTTTGGCCGCGATGGCAGCGAGCTTGCGGCGTTGCGTCCTGAGGTCGCCGAACAAACCGAGACCATGGAACAGGCGATGCGCCTTATCGCCCCACGCGTGAAGCCCGGCGATATGGTGCTGCTCTCGCCAGCCTGTGCCAGCCTCGATCAATTTAAGAATTTCGAACAGCGGGGCGATGTCTTTACCCGCCTGGCGAAGGAGTTAGGCTGATGCGTTTATCTCTCCCTCGCCTGAAAATGCCGCGTCTGCCAGGGTTTGGTATCCTGGTATGGCTGTTTACGGCGCTGAAAGGCTGGGTGATGGCTTCACGGGATAAAGATTCCGACAGCCTGATTATGTACGACCGCACGCTGTTCTGGCTCACGCTGGGGCTGGCAGCGACCGGCTTTATTATGGTCACCTCGGCGTCGATGCCTGTCGGACAGCGTCTGGCAAACGATCCGTTCCTGTTTGCCAAGCGTGACGGGCTGTACATCATTCTCGCGTTCTGCCTGGCGATGATCACCTTACGCCTGCCGATGTCGTTCTGGCAGCGGCACAGTACGGCCATGCTTATCGCCTCAATCATCATGCTGTTGATCGTTCTGGTCGTCGGGAGCTCCGTTAACGGGGCATCACGCTGGATCGCCTTTGGTCCGCTGCGTATTCAGCCTGCAGAGTTCACCAAGCTTTCGTTGTTCTGCTACCTGGCAAACTACCTGGTGCGTAAAGTCGACGAAGTTCGTAACAACCTGCGCGGCTTCTTAAAACCGATGGGCGTGATTCTGGTGCTTGCGATCCTGCTGCTGGCGCAGCCCGACCTCGGTACGGTAGTCGTACTGTTTGTCACTACGCTGGCGATGCTGTTCCTGGCGGGCGCAAAACTGTGGCAGTTCATTGCCATCATCGGGATGGGGATTTCGGCAGTGGTGCTGCTGATCCTCGCCGAACCATACCGTATCCGCCGTGTGACCTCGTTCTGGAACCCATGGGAAGATCCGTTCGGCAGCGGTTATCAGCTGACACAGTCGCTGATGGCGTTTGGCCGCGGCGAAGTCTGGGGCCAAGGCCTGGGCAACTCGGTGCAAAAACTGGAGTATTTACCGGAGGCGCATACCGACTTCATCTTCTCCATTATTGGGGAAGAACTGGGTTATATCGGTGTGGTATTGGCGCTATTAATGGTATTCTTCGTCGCTTTCCGCGCCATGTCGATTGGCCGTAAAGCGCTGGAGATCGATCACCGCTTCTCCGGTTTCCTGGCCTGCTCAATTGGTATCTGGTTTAGCTTCCAGGCACTGGTAAACGTTGGGGCCGCAGCGGGTATGCTGCCGACCAAAGGTCTGACGTTGCCGTTGATCAGTTATGGTGGTTCGAGTCTGTTGATCATGTCGACGGCCATCATGTTTTTGTTACGCATAGATTATGAAACGCGTCTGGAGAAAGCTCAGGCGTTTACACGAGGTTCACGATGAATCAACCGAAGCGGTTAATGGTGATGGCAGGCGGGACCGGCGGACACGTGTTCCCGGGACTGGCGGTTGCGCACCATTTAATGGAACAGGGCTGGCAGGTACGCTGGCTGGGAACCGCAGACCGCATGGAAGCCGACCTTGTACCTAAACACGGTATCGAGATCGACTTTATTCGTATTTCTGGCCTTCGTGGCAAAGGGATCAAGGCGCTGCTGCTGGCGCCGGTGCGCATTTTCAATGCCTGGCGTCAGGCGCGCGACATTATGAAGCGCTTTAAGCCTGACGTCGTTCTGGGCATGGGCGGCTACGTTTCCGGTCCGGGAGGACTGGCGGCGTGGTCACTGGGCATCCCTGTTGTTCTGCATGAGCAGAACGGTATTGCCGGGTTGACCAACAAATGGCTGGCAAAAATCGCCACCAAAGTTATGCAGGCCTTCCCTGGGGCATTCCCGAAAGCGGATGTCGTAGGGAATCCGGTGCGTGTGGACGTGCTGGCGCTGCCGCTGCCAGATACGCGTCTGGCGGGTCGCGAAGGGCCGGTGCGCGTGCTGGTTGTCGGCGGTTCACAGGGCGCACGTATTTTAAACCAGACGATGCCACAGGTTGCGACAAAACTGGGTGATGCGGTGACCATCTGGCACCAGAGCGGGAAGGGCGCTCAGCAGAGCGTTGAGCAGGCCTACGCGCAGGAAGGTCAGCCGCAGCATAAAGTGACTGAATTTATTGATGATATGGCCGCAGCCTATGCCTGGGCCGATGTCGTGGTCTGTCGTTCGGGTGCGCTGACGGTGAGCGAAATCGCCGCCGCCGGTTTGCCAGCGCTGTTTGTGCCGTTCCAGCACAAAGACCGACAGCAGTACTGGAATGCGCTGCCGCTTGAGAAAGCGGGTGCCGCAAAAATTTTTGAGCAGCCACAATTTACCGCTGATGCGGTCGCCACTACCCTGGCGGGCTGGAACCGGGATGTATTACTGGAGATGGCGCAACGCGCACGCGCGACCGCTATCCCGGATGCAACGGAACGGGTGGCAAAAGAAGTGAGCCTGGCAGCCCAGGCATAATTCTCGCAGCGCGTGTTGCGCTGCACGATTTTTTTGAAGTAGTCGATGGCGTTTAGAGAATGAATACACAACAACTGGCAAAACTGCGTTCTATCGTGCCCGAGATGCGTCGCGTCCGGCACATTCACTTTGTCGGCATCGGTGGTGCTGGCATGGGCGGTATTGCCGAAGTGTTAGCTAACGAAGGCTATCAGATCAGCGGGTCTGACCTGGCGCCAAACCCTGTTACGCAGCAGTTGGCGTCGCTGGGGGCGACTATCTATTTCAATCATCGCCCGGAAAACGTGAGCGATGCGAGCGTGGTTGTAGTGTCCAGCGCGATCTCCGCGGATAACCCGGAAATCGTTGCGGCGCATGAGGCGCGCATTCCGGTGATCCGTCGCGCGGAAATGCTGGCTGAACTGATGCGTTTCCGTCACGGCATTGCGGTGGCCGGTACGCACGGTAAAACCACAACAACAGCGATGGTCTCCAGCATTTATGCGGAAGCGGGTCTCGACCCAACGTTCGTTAACGGTGGTCTGGTGAAAGCCGCTGGCGTGCATGCGCGTCTGGGCCACAGCCGTTATCTGATTGCGGAAGCGGATGAAAGCGACGCGTCGTTCCTGCATTTGCAGCCGATGGTGGCTATCGTCACCAATATCGAAGCTGACCATATGGATACCTACCAGGGCGACTTCGAGAACTTAAAGCAGACCTTTATTAACTTCCTGCACAACCTGCCGTTCTATGGCCGTGCGGTGATGTGCGTGGACGACCCGGTGATCCGCGAGCTGCTGCCGCGCGTCGGGCGTCAAATTACCACCTACGGCTTCAGCGAAGACGCTGATGTACGCGTGGAAGATTATAAGCAGATTGGTGCGCAGGGGCATTTCACCCTGGCACGCCAGGATAAAGAGCTCCTGCATGTCACCCTGAACGCGCCGGGACGTCACAATGCCCTGAATGCTGCGGCGGCGGTGGCTGTTGCAACGGAAGAAGGCATTGATGATGAGGCGATCCTGCGCGCGCTGGAAAGCTTCCAGGGAACGGGCCGTCGCTTCGACTTCCTGGGTGAGTTCCCACTGGAGCCAGTAAACGGTAAGCCAGGTTCTGCGATGCTGGTCGATGACTACGGTCACCATCCGACGGAGGTGGACGCTACCATCAAAGCGGCACGCGCGGGTTGGCCGGAAAAGAATCTGGTCATGATCTTCCAGCCGCACCGTTACACACGTACCCGCGATCTGTATGACGATTTTGCCAACGTCCTTTCGCAGGTCGATACCCTGCTGATGCTGGATGTTTATGCCGCGGGTGAAGCGCCGATTCCGGGCGCGGACAGTCGGTCTTTATGTCGTACCATCCGCGGACGCGGTAAAGTGGACCCTATCCTGGTCCCCGACCCGGTGCAGGTAGCTGAAATGCTTGCCCCGGTCCTGACGGGTAACGATCTGATCCTGATTCAGGGTGCGGGAAATATCGGCAAAATCGCCCGTACCTTAGCTGAAATCAAACTGAAGCCGCAAACTCAGGAGGACGAGCGTCATGGCTGATAAGATTGCTGTCCTGTTTGGCGGCACTTCCGCCGAACGCGAGGTTTCTCTGAATTCGGGCGCTGCCGTGCTGGCGGGCCTGCGTGAAGGTGGCGTGGACGCGCATCCGGTTGATCCGAAAGAGGTGGACGTTACGCAGCTGAAAGCGATGGGCTTCGATAAAGCCTTTATCGCGTTGCATGGCCGCGGCGGTGAAGACGGCACGTTGCAGGGGCTGCTGGAGCTGATCGGTATGCCGTACACCGGCAGTGGCGTGATGGCATCCGCTATCTCCATGGATAAACTGCGCAGCAAACTGCTGTGGCAGGGGGCGGGTCTGCCCGTTGCGCCATGGGTTGCACTGACGCGCCGTGAATTTGAATTGGGCTTGTCGGACAGCGTTAATACACGCATTGCGGCACTGGGCTTACCGGTTATTGTGAAGCCTAGCCGTGAAGGGTCGAGCGTGGGAATGTCCAAAGTTGATAAAGCTGTAGATTTGGCTGACGCTTTAGCTCTGGCATTTCAACATGATGAAGAAGTTCTGATTGAAAAATGGCTTAGCGGGCCGGAATTTACCGTCGCGATGCTTGGTGAAGAAATTTTACCGTCAATTCGCATCCAACCCGCCGGAGTCTTCTATGATTATGAGGCGAAGTATCTCTCTGATGAGACGCAATATTTCTGCCCAGCTGGTCTTGAAGCACAACGTGAAGCGGAATTACAGTCTCTGGTGCTTAAAGCCTGGAATGTTTTGGGATGCCGAGGCTGGGGACGAATTGATGTGATGCTTGACGGTGACGGGCAATTTTATCTGCTGGAAGCAAACACGTCTCCGGGTATGACCAGCCATAGCCTTGTGCCGATGGCGGCGCGTCAGGCGGGAATGAGCTTCTCGCAATTAGTCGTACGTATTCTGGACCAGGCGGGCTGATATGTCTCAGGCTGCGTTGAACACGCGCAACCGCGATGACGAAGAAGAATATTCTTCTTCGCGCCGGAGTAATGGAACGCGTCTTGCAGGGATTATCTTCCTGCTCGGGGTGCTGTGCACCGTGTTTATCAGCGGCTGGATGGTGCTGGGCTGGATGGAAGACGCACAGCGGTTGCCGCTGTCGAAGCTGGTAGTGACCGGAGAGCGTCACTACACGCGTAACGATGACATTCGCCAGTCAATTCTGGCGCTGGGGTCGCCTGGCACCTTTATGACGCAGGACGTCAACATTATCCAGAGCCAGATTGAACGTCTGCCGTGGATAAAACAGGCGAGTGTCAGAAAGCAATGGCCTGATGAATTGAAGATTCATCTGGTTGAATATGTGCCGATTGCGCGTTGGAATGATCAGCATATGGTTGACGTAGACGGAAATTCGTTCAGCGTCCCGAGCGATCGTGTCAACAAGCAGAATTTACCGATGTTGTATGGCCCGGAAGGCAGCGAAAACGAAGTATTGCAGGGTTTTCGTGAGATGGGGCAGGTGCTGGCTAAGGATCGCTTTACGTTAAAAGATGCTGCGATGACGGCGCGCCGTTCCTGGCAGCTGACCTTAACGAATGGCATTAAGCTCAATCTTGGCCGCGGCGACACAATGAAACGTCTGGCGCGTTTTGTAGAACTTTACCCGGTTTTACAGCAGCAGGCGCAGACGGATGGCAAACGGATAAGCTACGTTGATTTGCGCTATGACTCAGGCGCAGCAGTCGGTTGGGAGCCGGCTCCGGTCGAGGAACCTAATCAGCAACAAAATCAGGCACAGGTACAGGCAGAACAACAATGATCAAGTCGACGGACAGAAAATTGGTAGTAGGACTGGAGATTGGCACCGCGAAGGTTGCCGCTTTGGTAGGGGAAGTTCTGCCCGACGGTATGGTCAATATCATTGGCGTGGGCAGCTGCCCTTCCCGTGGTATGGATAAAGGTGGGGTAAACGACCTTGAGTCGGTGGTGAAATGCGTTCAGCGCGCCATCGACCAGGCTGAATTGATGGCAGATTGCCAGATTTCCTCTGTCTATCTGGCTCTTTCTGGTAAGCACATCAGCTGCCAGAATGAAATCGGTATGGTGCCGATTTCTGAAGAAGAAGTGACGCAGGAAGACGTTGAGAACGTTGTCCACACGGCGAAATCTGTGCGTGTTCGCGACGAGCACCGTGTGCTGCATGTGATCCCGCAAGAATACGCGATCGACTACCAGGAAGGTATCAAGAATCCGGTCGGTCTGTCGGGCGTACGTATGCAGGCAAAAGTGCACCTGATCACATGTCACAACGATATGGCGAAGAACATTGTAAAAGCCGTTGAACGTTGTGGCCTGAAAGTTGACCAACTAATTTTCGCCGGACTTGCCGCGAGCTATTCCGTGCTGACCGAAGACGAACGTGAACTGGGCGTCTGTGTGGTCGATATTGGTGGTGGTACAATGGACATGGCTGTCTATACCGGCGGTGCGTTGCGCCACACCAAAGTGATCCCGTACGCCGGGAATGTGGTGACCAGCGATATCGCTTACGCCTTTGGTACGCCACCGAGCGATGCAGAGGCGATTAAAGTGCGCCACGGTTGCGCGCTGGGCTCTATCGTCGGCAAAGACGAGAGCGTTGAAGTGCCGAGCGTAGGTGGTCGACCGCCGCGCAGCCTGCAACGCCAGACGCTGGCAGAGGTAATTGAGCCGCGTTATACCGAGCTGCTCAACCTGGTCAACGAAGAGATTTTGCAGTTACAGGAACAGCTTCGCCAGCAGGGTGTGAAACATCATCTCGCAGCGGGGATTGTATTAACCGGCGGGGCAGCGCAAATTGAAGGTCTTGCGGCCTGCGCTCAGCGCGTGTTCCATACGCAGGTGCGTATTGGTGCGCCGCTGAATATCACCGGTTTAACGGATTATGCTCAGGAGCCGTACTATTCAACGGCGGTGGGCCTGCTGCACTACGGGAAAGAATCCCATTTAAGTGGTGAGGCAGAGGTGGAAAAACGCGTCTCGGTGGGGTCGTGGGTCAAACGACTTAACACCTGGTTGCGAAAAGAATTTTAATTTTTTAAGAGACCGGAGAGAATTAGCGGTCTCGGGCGACAGGCACAACGGAGAGAGAGATTATGTTTGAACCTATGGAATTAACCAACGACGCGGTGATTAAAGTCATCGGCGTCGGTGGCGGCGGCGGTAACGCCGTAGAGCACATGGTGCGCGAGCGCATCGAAGGTGTTGAATTCTTCGCGGTGAACACCGATGCGCAGGCGCTGCGTAAAACGGCTGTTGGCCAGACGATTCAGATCGGTGGTGGCATCACCAAAGGTCTGGGAGCAGGGGCTAACCCGGAAGTGGGCCGCAACGCGGCTGAAGAAGATCGTGAAGCGCTGCGCGCTGCACTGGACGGTGCAGACATGGTCTTCATCGCAGCGGGTATGGGCGGCGGTACAGGTACCGGTGCAGCACCCGTTGTGGCGGAAGTCGCTAAAGATTTAGGTATTCTGACCGTTGCTGTCGTGACCAAGCCTTTCAACTTTGAAGGTAAGAAGCGTATGGCTTTCGCGGAGCAGGGTATCACCGAGCTGTCCAAGCACGTGGACTCTCTGATTACCATCCCGAACGACAAGCTGCTGAAAGTGCTGGGTCGCGGTATCTCTCTGCTGGACGCCTTTGGCGCGGCAAACGACGTGCTGAAAGGCGCGGTTCAGGGTATCGCTGAACTGATTACCCGTCCTGGCCTGATGAACGTTGACTTTGCAGACGTTCGCACCGTGATGTCCGAGATGGGCTACGCGATGATGGGCTCTGGCGTGGCGAGCGGTGAAGACCGTGCGGAAGAAGCCGCTGAAATGGCGATCTCTTCTCCACTGCTGGAAGATATCGATCTGTCTGGCGCGCGCGGCGTGCTGGTCAACATTACCGCTGGCTTTGACCTGCGTCTGGATGAGTTCGAAACCGTGGGTAACACCATCCGTGCATTCGCCTCTGACAACGCGACCGTTGTTATCGGTACGTCCCTTGACCCGGAAATGAACGACGAACTGCGTGTGACTGTTGTGGCCACCGGTATCGGTATGGACAAGCGTCCTGAGATCACCCTCGTGACCAACAAACAGACTCAGCAGCCGGTGATGGATCGTTACCAGCAGCACGGTATGTCGCCTCTGACTCAGGAGCAAAAACCGGCTGCGAAAGTGGTGAACGACCCGACTCCACAAACGGCAAAAGAGCCAGATTATCTGGATATCCCGGCGTTCCTGCGTAAGCAAGCTGACTAAGAATTGGCTGGAATTTGGGGATTTGCGCTCTTTGTGCTAAACTGGCCCACCGTTAGTGATATACACTCTCGGTTGGATAGTTAATTTGGCGAGATTATACGATGATCAAACAAAGGACACTTAAACGTATCGTTCAGGCGACGGGTGTCGGTTTACATACCGGCAAGAAAGTCACACTGACGTTACGCCCTGCGCCGGCCAATACCGGGGTCATCTATCGTCGCACCGACTTGAATCCACCGGTAGATTTTCCGGCCGATGCCAAATCTGTGCGTGATACTATGCTCTGTACTTGTCTGGTGAACGAGCATGACGTGCGGATTTCTACCGTAGAGCACCTGAACGCCGCCCTGGCGGGTCTGGGTATCGACAACATTATGGTTGAAGTCGATGCGCCAGAAATCCCGATCATGGACGGGAGTGCTGCTCCGTTCGTTTATTTGTTGCTGGATGCCGGCATCGAAGAACTGAACTGCGCGAAGAAATTTGTTCGCATTAAAGAGACCGTTCGCGTCGAAGATGGCGACAAATGGGCTGAATTCAAACCGTACAATGGTTTCTCGTTGGACTTCACCATCGATTTTAACCATCCGGCGATTGACTCCAGCACCCAGCGCTATGCGATGAACTTCTCTGCGGATGCGTTCATGCGTCAGATCAGCCGAGCACGTACCTTCGGCTTTATGCGTGATATCGAATATCTGCAATCCCGCGGCCTGTGCCTGGGCGGCAGCTTCGATTGTGCCATCGTTGTTGACGATTATCGCGTACTGAACGAAGATGGCCTGCGTTTTGAAGATGAATTTGTCCGTCACAAAATGCTGGACGCGATCGGCGACCTCTTCATGTGTGGTCACAACATCATTGGTGCCTTTACGGCGTTTAAATCCGGTCATGCACTGAACAACAAACTGTTGCAGGCCGTCCTGGCAAAACAGGAAGCCTGGGAATATGTGACCTTCGAAGACGAAGCTGAACTGCCGCTGGCGTTCAAAGCCCCGACTATGGTCCTGGCGTAACGGTTAAAGCCGTTTCGTAAGAAAAGCGACTGGTTCACCTGGTACTCTCTCCGACCAGGGAAGCCAGTCGTTTTTATTTCTGCCCTTTCTGGATTTGTCTCTCTCACCCCTGGCCTATGTTGGGTGCCAAATAACGGTGTGTTCGCTGCATTAATGACCGTTTTTACCTGCTGCAAGGTGTCATTCCTGCTGTCGTGTATTGGCTTTAGTGGTAATATCTGGGCGCTAAAAAAGAATAACTGAACTCAGCCTGCACTGGCGGGCGAACGTGGTGGAGCAAGTGAGCGGAATACTGACGCGCTGGCGACAATTTGGCAGACGTTACTTCTGGCCGCATCTCTTATTGGGGATGGTCGCGGCGAGTCTCGGCTTGCCTGTGCTCAGCAACAGCGCAGACGCGGCAACGCCAGCACGTTCCACGACGACCAAGCATGATCTCACCACGCGGGTTAACTTCACTAATCTCGCATGGCTTGAAGCCAACCGTCGTCCCAATTTCTCCGTTGATTACTGGCAGCAACACGCGATTCGCACGGTTATTCGCCATCTGTCGTTCGCGATGGCGCCGCAGACGATGCCTGTTGCTGAAGAAACGCTGCCGGTCCAGGCTCAGCACCTTGCTCTGCTCGATACGCTCAATGCGCTTCTGACGCAGGACAACCAGCCGCCTGTGACCGTGAGTCAGACGGCGCAAACTGCTTTTGTTTCCCCCGCATCCTTCTCTGTTTCGACCTGGATTAGCCAGGTTCACGGCATCCGTGCCGGGCCTCAACGCCTCAGCTAAATTAACCCTTTTTCAATACCTTAATTTATCTGCCCGACTGGGGCGTTTGAGAATTTATTATGCTAATCAAATTGTTAACCAAAGTTTTTGGTAGTCGTAACGATCGTACCCTGCGCCGCATGCGCAAAGCTGTGAACGTCATCAACGGTATGGAACCGGCGATGGAGAAGCTCTCTGATGATGAACTGAAAGCAAAAACCGCGGAGTTCCGTGCGCGTCTGGAGAAAGGCGAAACCTTAGAAAGCCTGATTCCGGAAGCCTTTGCCGTAGTACGTGAGGCCAGTAAACGCGTGTTCGGCATGCGTCACTTCGACGTGCAGCTGCTGGGCGGGATGGTGCTCAACGAGCGCTGCATCGCGGAAATGCGTACCGGTGAAGGTAAAACCCTGACTGCAACGCTGCCGGCTTACCTGAATGCGCTGACGGGTAAGGGCGTTCACGTTGTTACCGTCAACGACTATCTGGCGCAACGCGACGCCGAAAATAACCGTCCACTGTTCGAATTCCTCGGCATGACCGTGGGCATTAACATGTCCGGCCTGCCGGCACCTGCCAAGCGTGAAGCGTATAACGCGGATATCACCTACGGCACCAACAACGAATACGGCTTCGACTACCTGCGTGACAACATGGCGTTCAGCCCTGAAGAGCGCGTCCAGCGTAAACTGCACTATGCGCTGGTGGATGAGGTTGACTCCATTCTGATCGATGAAGCGCGTACCCCGCTGATCATCTCCGGCCCGGCCGAAGACAGCTCCGAGATGTACCGTAAAGTCGACAAAATCATTCCACACCTGCTGCGTCAGGAGAAAGAAGACTCCGATACTTTCCAGGGTGAAGGTCACTTCTCCGTGGATGAAAAAGCGCGTCAGGTCAACCTGACCGAACGCGGCCTGGTGAAAATCGAAGAGCTGCTGGTGGCTGAAGGCATTATGGAAGAGGGCGAGTCTCTGTACTCCCCGAGCAACATTATGCTGATGCACCACGTAACGGCTGCACTGCGCGCGCACGCCCTGTTCACCCGCGACGTTGACTACATCGTTAAAGACGGTGAAGTCATCATCGTCGATGAACACACCGGTCGTACCATGCAGGGACGTCGCTGGTCCGATGGTCTGCACCAGGCCGTGGAAGCGAAAGAAGGCGTGGATATTCAGAACGAAAACCAGACGCTGGCCTCCATCACCTTCCAGAACTACTTCCGTCTGTACGAGAAGCTGGCGGGGATGACCGGTACCGCAGATACCGAAGCGTTTGAGTTTAGCTCCATCTATAAGCTGGATACCGTGGTAGTACCAACCAACCGTCCAATGATCCGTAAGGATATGCCGGACCTGGTATACATGACCGAAGCGGAAAAAATCCAGGCGATCATCGAAGATATTCGCGATCGTACCGCGAAGGGCCAGCCGGTTCTGGTGGGGACCATCTCCATCGAGAAATCTGAAGTGGTGTCTAACGAGCTGACCAAGGCGGGCATCAAGCACAACGTGCTGAACGCCAAGTTCCACGCTAAAGAAGCAGATATCGTTGCGCAGGCGGGTTACCCGGCTGCCGTAACCATCGCTACCAACATGGCGGGTCGTGGTACCGATATTATGCTCGGCGGTAGCTGGCAGGCCGAAGTGGCCGAGCTGGAAAACCCAACCCCGGAGCAAATCGCGCAGATCAAAGCCGACTGGCAGGTGCGTCACGACGCGGTGCTGGCATCCGGTGGTCTGCACATCATTGGTACCGAGCGTCATGAATCTCGTCGTATCGATAACCAGCTGCGCGGTCGTGCGGGCCGTCAGGGTGATGCCGGTTCTTCCCGCTTCTATCTGTCCATGGAAGATGCGCTGATGCGTATTTTCGCCTCTGACCGTGTGTCCGGCATGATGCGTAAACTGGGCATGAAACCAGGCGAAGCGATCGAGCACCCGTGGGTTACCAAAGCGATTGCCAACGCCCAGCGTAAAGTAGAAAGCCGCAACTTCGATATTCGTAAGCAGCTGCTGGAATATGATGACGTTGCCAACGACCAGCGTCGTGCGATCTATACCCAGCGTAACGAACTGCTGGACGTGTCCGACGTGAGCGAAACCATCAACAGCATTCGCGAAGATGTGTTCAAAGCCACTATCGACGCGCACATTCCACCGCAGTCTCTGGAAGAGATGTGGGATATCGAAGGCCTGCAGGAACGTCTGAAAAACGACTTCGACCTCGAATTGCCAATCAAAGAGTGGCTGGACAAAGAGCCTGAGCTGCACGAAGAGACCCTGCGCGAGCGTATCTACGAAACCGCGCTGGACGTCTACAAGCGTAAGGAAGAAGTGGTTGGCGCTGAGATGATGCGTCACTTCGAGAAAGGCGTAATGTTGCAGACCCTGGACTCCCTGTGGAAAGAGCACCTGGCGGCGATGGACTACCTGCGTCAGGGTATCCACCTGCGTGGTTATGCGCAGAAAGATCCGAAGCAGGAGTACAAGCGTGAATCCTTCTCCATGTTTGCTGCCATGCTGGAGTCGCTGAAGTATGAAGTCATCAGCACTCTGAGCAAAGTTCAGGTGCGTATGCCGGAAGAAGTGGAAGCGATGGAGCAGCAGCGTCGTGAAGAAGCTGAGCGTCTGGCACAGATGCAGCAGCTGAGCCATCAGACCGATGAGAGCGAAGCCGCAGCGGCAATCGCAGCGCAGACGGGCGATCGTAAAGTCGGTCGTAACGATCCGTGCCCATGTGGTTCCGGCAAAAAATACAAGGCGTGCCATGGCCGTCTGAGCTAAGAACATAACAAACCGAAAAGGCGCAGATATCTGCGCCTTTTTTATGGAAGTGACATGATGAAAACACTGCAAATTGCTGTCGGGATCATTCGCAACCCGCAAAACCAGATCTTCATTACCCAACGTGCCGCCGATGCGCATATGGCCAACAAATGGGAATTCCCCGGCGGAAAAATCGAATCAGGTGAAACGCCGGAGCAGGCGCTGGTGCGTGAGCTTCAGGAAGAGGTGGGGATCACCCCGCTTGACGCAACGCTGTTCGATAAGCTGGAGTACCAGTTTCCGGACAGGCACATCACGCTGTGGTTCTGGCTGGTGGAAAACTGGGAAGGTGAGCCATGGGGAAAAGAGGGGCAGCCGGGTAACTGGATTGAGCTTCAGGCCAGCGATGCGGAAAAATTCCCGCCTGCCAATGAGCCTGTGATCCTCCGGCTGGTCGCACAACCGTAGGCCTGCTAAGCGAAGCGCCAGCAGGCTTTAAATGTTACTGCTGGTTTTCGCTCCAGTCATCGCTATCCGAGAGATCGCCTTCGCTCGGAATGCGTTTCTCTTCCGCCGCCCATTCGCCCAGGTCTATAAGTTGACAGCGTTTGCAGCAGAATGGGCGAAATGGACTCACTTCTCCCCAGACGACAGTTTTCCCACAGGTTGGGCAGTTTACGGTGGTTACGTCAGACATCGGCACTCCTTAACAACAGGCCAGTTCAAAATCGAGGCGTTCCGGCACGGTGCCATGCTCACTGTCCAGCGGCATAAAGCGGATCGCGAAACGGCTTTTATGTCCGGAAATTTGCGGGTAAAGCTGCTCGCCAAGAGAGAGATTCAAACGCAGAAGATCGGCGTCGTCGCCGTTATCCTGATAAAAACCGTTGAGACTGGTCTGCTTGCGGAACGGGGCAGAGTTACGCACAAGATCGAGGATCAGGGATAACGTTTGATTCATCGGCTCCAGACTGCCCATCCAGCTGTTTACCTGGCGATCGCGCTGTTCCTGCGGCATGTGCAGCCACATATGCAGCGTTGGAAGGTCAAAGCTACAGCAACCGCCCGGTATGCTCAGACGCTGACGCACCAGCGCAATCAGACGGTCCTCGCGTAAAAATTGTCCAACGCGCGGCGCGGCCATCAGCGTCGCGCTGCTGTTTTTTAGCTGCTGGCGTAAAGCGTCAATTCGACTTTTATCTACGCCCGGTACTTCGGCCCAGGCCTGTAATTTACGCTGCTGGCGCTCCAGCTCTTTCAACAGCTCAGTGCGGACATCGCCGCGTTCAATCACATCCAGCAGATCGCCCACGTTGCGGAAAAAATGCAGCGCGGTGGCGTGATCGTTGACGGGCAGATGTTGTGAAAGTTGTTGAATAAGAAATTCTATGCGTAGCCAGGTACGCATTTTTTCGTTAAGCGGATGCTCAAAAAGGATATGAGTCGACATTATGGTTTTTCCTGTGCAACGGCCTGCGCGGCGAAGGTCAGATACTGCGCGTGCAGACGAGCAACATCCGATGCAATGGCATCTGGTGCGCCGTTATTATCAATAACATCATCCGCAACGGCGAGGCGCGCTTCGCGCGTGGCCTGTGCGGCAAGAATTTGTTCAGCATGCTCGCGTGAAACATGGTCACGCGCCATGGTTCTCTGGATTTGCGTTTCGCGGGAAACGTCAATCACCAGCGTTCTGTCTGCTTTATTTTGAAGCTGATTTTCCACCAGTAACGGGATCACCCACAACACATAGGGCGAACTGGCTGCGGCAATCTGACGCTGAGTTTCCTGGTGGATAATGGGGTGGAGCAGGGCATTAAGCCAGGCTTTTTCCGCCGGATCGGAAAATATGCACTCACGCAGCTGCCGACGATTCAGGGTGCCGTCAGCCTGTATCACTCGGCGACCAAAATGCGCTTCGATGGCGTTTAAGGCGGGTGTATTGGGTTCTACCACCTGACGGGCAATGATATCGGCGTCGATAATCGTGATGCCGAGACGAGCAAACGCGTGCGCAACGGTGCTTTTACCACTACCGATGCCGCCGGTTAATGCGACGATATACCCCATTAAATCAGATCCTGGGAATTATTCAGTTTTAAAATCAGTTGCTTAAAATTCAAACTTACAACAGCCAATGTTTAGCTCTCTTTACCCGCTTTTTACCAGGTAAATTTATAGGATTGTAGCGTAAAAAAAGAGAATTTCGCAGTCTTGCGGAGCAGGTATTAGTGCGTATGATAGCGTCACTGGAGTTGTGCTTTTAATATATTTGCCTCTAACCCCAGGAATCCGCACATGCGTATCGAAGAAGATCTTAAGTTAGGTTTCAAAGACGTTCTTATCCGCCCTAAACGCTCTACACTGAAAAGTCGCTCAGACGTTGAACTCGAACGTCAATTCACCTTTAAGCATTCCGGTCAGACGTGGTCTGGCGTGCCGATTATCGCGGCCAACATGGACACCGTCGGGACCTTCGAGATGGCGACCGCGCTGGCGCAATTCGACATCCTTACTGCGGTACATAAACACTACAGCCCTGAGGAGTGGAATGCGTTTGTCGCCTCCGCCTCGGCTGACGTGGTGAAGCATGTGATGGTCTCGACCGGTACGTCTGATGCAGATTTCGAGAAAACCAAACAGATCCTGAACGCCAATCCGGCGCTGAATTTTGTCTGCATTGACGTGGCAAATGGTTATTCCGAGCATTTCGTCCAGTTCGTCAGCAAGGCGCGTGAAGCATGGCCAACCAAAACCATCATCGCGGGCAACGTGGTGACCGGTGAAATGTGTGAAGAGCTGATCCTCTCCGGGGCCGACATTGTGAAAGTGGGCATTGGCCCGGGCTCCGTTTGCACCACGCGCGTGAAAACCGGTGTGGGTTATCCGCAGCTGTCTGCGGTAATTGAATGCGCTGACGCTGCGCACGGTCTGGGCGGCCAGATCATCAGCGACGGTGGCTGCACCATGCCAGGCGATGTGGCGAAAGCCTTCGGCGGCGGCGCGGATTTCGTGATGCTCGGCGGCATGCTGGCAGGCCACGAAGAGAGCGGCGGTACCGTGGTGGAAGAGAACGGCGAGAAATTCATGCTATTCTACGGAATGAGCTCTGAATCCGCGATGACCCGTCACGTGGGTGGTGTCGCGAAATACCGTGCGGCGGAAGGCAAAACCGTTAAGCTACCACTGCGTGGTCCGGTCGAAAACACGGCGCGCGATATCCTCGGCGGTCTGCGTTCTGCCTGCACCTACGTGGGGGCATCCCGCCTGAAAGAGCTGACGAAACGCACGACGTTTATCCGCGTTCAGGAGCAGGAAAACCGCGTATTCAATAGCCTCTGACGGCTACGGCTGGCGCGCGCCCGTGCGCCAGCATTACCCCGCGCTCATTGCATCCCCCAGATGGAAAATTGGCAGATACATCGCCACCACCAGCGTGCCAATAATCAGACCTGTCACGACCAGTAGCAAAGGCTCAAGAAGCGCCGCCAGATTGTCTGCCTGCTGGAATGTCTGTTCCGTATGATGGCGGGCCAGATTCATCAGCATCACATCCAGTGAACCCGACACTTCTCCGGTGCGAATGAGCTGAATACACAGTGGTGTAAAAACAGAGGCCTTCTGGAAGGAGGACCACACGGGCATCCCCTGTTCGATATCGCTGCGTATCTCACGGAGTTTCTCCTGCCAATAGCCACTCTCAACGGTCTCCTCCACACTCTCCACTCCTTGTAAAAAAGCAATTCCAGCCTGCTGGGTTAATGACAGCACGGTAAAAATTTGCCCCAGTTTTTGCCCACGCATCAGCGTGCCCATCACCGGTACATGTAACAGGACGTACTGCCAGCGCGGATGCCGCCGCAGCTTACAGGCGATGACAACCATTGCCACGATCAGGGCCAAAAGGGTGAGCATATGCGCCTGAACCAGGGCCGCCAGCCCCATGACTGCCTGCGTGAGCAAAGGGAGCGGGGTGTTGAACGTTTTGTAGATTGCAGCAAACTCAGGCAACACCAGCGTGACCATCGCCAGCACCACGAAAACGGCCAGCGTCAGGATGATCAGCGGATAGCGCAGCGCTTTCTTCACCTTTGCACTGAGCTGCTGCTGGGATTTTTGCTGCAGCGCAAGCTGACGGCAGCAGGCTTCGAGCTTACCCGTCAGCTCACCCGTCTTCACCATCGAGACATAAAGGGGGCTAAACACCTCTGGCCATTTCTTCATGGCCTCTGACAGGGCGCAACCTTCGCTCAGGTCATCAGCAAGACTGTGCAGCAGCGCCTGCCAGTGCTTCAAAGGATGCTGTTCCGCCAGCATGTGCAGGCTTTGGGACAGCGTGAGTCCGGCCTGTAGCAGCGTGGCGAGCTGGCGAAAAATATCGTAGCAGTGTTGCACCTGCCATCGGTGTCGCTGCTGGCAGCGTTTTAGCGCCAGCGGGTGCAGCTGTTTAAGCACCAGAGCCGTGTAAGCTGCGTTACGGTCGATGGCCCAGAGGGTGCCGGTTTGCACCTCCCCCTCGGTGGTCAGGGCACGCCAGCGCCACAGCGAATTAGCAGCCATCGGGCATTCCCAGGACGCGCAACAGCTCTTCGAGCGTGGTCAGCCCTTGCTCTACGGCCATGCAGCCGTGCTCAAACAAAGAGGTCATTCCCGCCTGACGTGCGCTGGATCCAATCACCTCCGTGCTTGCTCCGCTGGCGATGGCCTGCCGCAGCGTGTCGTCGATGACGAGCACTTCAAAAATGGCTACGCGACCATAAAAACCGTGGTAGCAGCGCTCGCAACCGGTGGGTTGCCAGCGAGGAAGCGGCCGGGGCCACAGCGTGCGAGGTAATTCGGTGTGGCGGCTGGCTTCCTGTCGGCAGTACGGGCATAAACGACGCACCAGCCGCTGGGCAATCACCATCGAGAGCGCCGAAGAGATCATCCAGCGCGCGACGCCCATCTGTTGCAGCCGTACCAGCGTTTCAGTCGTCGAATTAGTATGGAGGGTGGACAGCACCAGATGCCCGGTTTGCGCCGCCTTAATGGCAATTTCTGCCGTTTCGCCGTCACGAATTTCACCCACCATAATGATGTCAGGATCCTGCCTGAGCAGGGCACGCAGCACGCTCTGGAAGGTCAGCCCCGCGCGCGGATTAATCTGCGTCTGGTTTAAGCCTGCAAGCGGGATTTCAACGGGATCTTCCACGCTGCAAATATTAACGTCAGGGGTATTTCGCGCCTGTAACGCACTGTACAGCGTCACCGTTTTCCCGCTACCGGTCGGGCCGGTGACCAGAATCAACCCCTGAGGGCTGTTAAGCGCCCCGGCAAAACGGGCCTGCTGGTCTGCACTCATCCCCAGCAGTTCAAGCTCCAGAGCCTGCTGTACCTGGTGAAGCAGACGAAGCACGATTTTTTCTCCACCGCTACAGGGAAGGGTTGCGATACGAAAAGAGACGGGGACGCTTGCCAGCTCCACCGTAAACTGACCGTCCTGCGGCAGGCGGCGCTCCGCAATATCCAGTTGGCCCAGCACCTTCAGGCGTGCGGCAAGCGTCGTACCGAGGGCGGCGGAAACCGGCGGTTGCGGGTAGAGAACACCGTCGATTCGCAAACGGATCTGGTAGCCGTGCTCCGTCGGTTCAATATGGATGTCAGAAGCCCGCTGGTTCACTGCCTGCTGCAACGTTGTACTGAGCACGTCAGCGGCTGAGTTTGGCACTATTCCCGGTAGGTGTGATGATGAGAGGGACTGAAGCCGTTTCTCCATCCGTTCAGCCGTCCAGCACTCAATATCAATACGTTTCTGCGTGGCGAAGCGTAACGCTTCCATCAGCTCAGAGGCAGGATTACCCACCACCGCAATGCTGATCATCTCGGTGTCGCTTGCGAGTAGCAGTGCGTGATGGCGCTGACAAAGCGTCATAAGCTGTTCGGTGTTCATTGTCCACTCCTGTCAGTTGTTGTCGAAGCGGAAAACATCTTCACAGGCTTGTCTGAGCGCCGTGTCGGACGCAATGTTGCAGGCACGCGTCCAGCCCGTCATACCGTTACCATCGCTCCAGATCGGTGTCATGAGCACTTCAAGTCCGTTAAGGCTTTCCTGCCCTGTTAACGATACGACCCCCTTCGCCACGCTCATCGCTGAAACGTAACGCGTGGTAGTCGGGGAGGGGATGCCATTGGTTCCTGCGTCGCAGCGATCCACACCACCACGATCCAGGGCGCAAAGCTCAATAGCGGTGCGGTAGGGAATGAACGTTTGAAGCATATCGGTGAGCGCTGCTTTTCGCAGGTAGTTCTGATAGGCCGGGATGCTAATCGCGCTCAGGATGGCAATAATGCCAATGACCACCATTAGCTCAATCAGGGTAAATCCTTGTTGTCTGTTCATATCTGCTCCTTACGTTAAGTGGCGCTACTGTGGCAGTATCGGCGCGCAGAAACGAGGGGCAAAAGCGCGAACGTGAAAGGGCTTTCAGGGAAATGATTCAGTGTTGCAGAGAAGGACAGCGTAATTGCGAGCGGTTTCGTATTTCCCCTCTCCGGGCGGAGAGGGGAAGATCAGTTATTTGAAGCGCATCGAGAGGTCCAGGGCACGTACGTGCTTGGTCAGGGCTCCCACGGAGATATAATCGACGCCGGTTTCAGCAAATTCGCGGAGGGTGTCGAACGTCACGTTGCCGGACACCTCAAGCTGCGCCTGGCCGTTTGTGCGTTTGACCGCTTCACGCATCTGCTCCGTGTCGAAGTTATCGAGCATGATGATGTCAGCCCCCGCTTTAATGGCCTCGTCCAGCTCATCCAGCGTTTCCACTTCCACTTCGACCGGCACATCCGGATGCAGCCAGAAGGCTTTTTCCACGGCCTGACGTACCGAGCCAGAGGCAATAATGTGGTTCTCTTTGATCAGGAAGGCATCGGATAGCCCCAGACGATGGTTGGCGCCACCGCCGCAGAGCACGGCGTATTTCAGCGCGGTGCGCAGGCCCGGCAGGGTTTTACGGGTATCCAGCAGCTGCGTGCGGGTGCCTGCCAGCAGGTCAACGTAGCGGCGTACTTCACTGGCAACGCCAGAGAGCGTTTGCACAAAATTGAGCGCGGTGCGTTCACCGGTCAGCAAGACGCGGGACGGGCCGTCCAGCTCGAACAGTGGCTGATTTGCCGTGACCGCATCACCGTCCTCAACGTGCCATGTTACCTGCACCTCGTCGCCCGCCAGCTGGGTAAAGACCTCCTCAACCCAGCGTTTGCCGCAGAAAACCCCCGCTTCGCGGGTGATGACTACCGCGTGCGACCGTGTCTCTTTTGGCAACAATTGGGCGGTAATATCGTTATCGGCGCTGACGTCACCGCCGAGGTCTTCTCTCAGGGCATGGGCAACGCTTGCCGGGATATCACTATTAATACGTTCCAGAAGCGCGTCACGTCGGTGGTCGGGGTTATAGCGGCGAGGCGGCATGATAAAACTCCAAATTGGTAACGAATCATAATATTGAAACATGCTACTCTGAACCGAGTAACAGCACCATAGATAAGGAGTTCCAGCATGTTGTTAGAAAACGGATGGCTGGTGGACGCGCGACATGTACCGTCGCCGCACCACGATTGCCGCCCGGAGGATGAAAAGCCCACACTGCTGGTGGTTCACAACATAAGTCTCCCGCCAGGTGAGTTTGGCGGTCCGTGGATCGACGCGTTATTCACAGGAACGATAGATCCCGATGCTCATCCTTACTTTGCTGAGATTGCGCATTTGCGCGTATCGGCGCACTGCCTGATCCGCCGTGATGGCGAAGTGGTTCAGTATGTTCCTTTTGATAAGCGAGCCTGGCATGCCGGCGTGTCGATGTATCAGGGGCGCGAGCGGTGCAATGATTTCTCCATTGGAATTGAACTGGAAGGAACGGACACCACGCCTTACACCGATGCGCAATATCAGAAACTGGTTGCTGTGACGCAAACTTTAGTGGGGCTTTATCCCGCCATTGCAGACAATATTACGGGGCACAGCGACATCGCCCCCGAAAGAAAAACCGACCCCGGCCCGGCGTTTGACTGGTCCCGGTTTCACGCCATGCTTACCACGTCGTCAGATAAGGAGATAACATGACGTTGTTTACCATGCTGCTGGTTATGATCGCCGAACGCCTGTTTAAGCTCGGCGAGCACTGGCATCTGGATCATCGGCTGGAAGTATTATTCCGCCGGATCAAGCATTTTTCTATGCTACGCACGCTGCTTATGACGGCAGGTGTGATGGTGATTACGTTCCTGTTGCTACGCTCACTTTACGGCCTCTTTTTCAACGTGCCGCTGCTGGTGGTATGGATACTGCTGGGCGTGTTGTGTATTGGCGCGGGCAAGGTGCGTTTGCACTATCACGCGTATCTGAAAGCTGCTTCCCGGGATGATGTCCACGCGCGCGGCGCGATGGCGAGCGAGCTGACGATGATCCACGGCGTACCGCCGGACTGCGATGAACGCGAATTTCTGCGCGAGCTACAAAACGCGCTGCTGTGGATTAACTTCCGTTACTACCTGGCGCCGCTGTTCTGGTTTGTGGTGGGCGGTCCATGGGGACCAGTACTGCTGATGGGCTATGCTTTTCTGCGCGCCTGGCAGACCTGGCTTGCCCGCTACCTTACGCCGCATGAACGTCTCCAGTCCGGCATTGATGCCATTCTGCACGTGCTCGACTGGCTTCCGGTGCGACTGGTCGGCGTGGTCTATGCCCTCATCGGTCACGGTGAAAAGGCGTTGCCAGCGTGGTTTGCCTCCCTTGCAGACCGCCATACCGCGCAGTATCAGGTCTTAACCCGACTGGCTCAATTCTCGCTGGCTCGCGAGCCGCACACGAATAAAGTCGAAACGCCTAAAGCTGCCGTCTCGATGGCGAAAAAAACGTCGTTTGTGGTGGTGGTGATTGTGGCGTTGCTGACGATTTACGGCACGCTGGTCTGACCCAGCGCGCCGAAGCCGTTACAGCGTATCCGCAGGCGGGATGCCGAAATCAGGCATCCCGTTGTCGTCCCAGCGGACGAGCTTCAGGCGAGTGTGGCGATTCGGATCGTAAAGCGGATCGCCTTCAATTTCAGTGTAGTTTCGCGCGTGGTAGACCAGCACATCGTCGCCTTCCGGCGTCTGCGTAAAGCTGTTATGGCCTGGTCCATACTGACGGTTTTCGTAGCTGGTGACGAACACCGGGCGCGTGGATTTATGCCAGTTAGCCGGGTTTTGCGGAGCGGCATCTACGTCTATCCACAGTAATCCCATGCAGTAATTCTCGTCGGTGGCGCTGGCGGAATAGCTGATAAATAGCTTATCGCCATGGAACAGCACCGCCGGGCCTTCGTTGACCCAGAATCCGCGGCACTCCCAGTCATATTCCGGTTTACTGAGCATCACCGGCTTGCCTTTCAGCGTCCACGGATTTTCCATTTCACACAGGTAAAGATTGGAGTTACCGGAAATGTCCGGGGCTTTTTGCGCCCACAGATACCAGCGTTTGCCCTGATGCACAAAGGTAGTGGCATCCAGCGCGAAGGTGTCAAACGGGGTTTTGATTTGCCCTTTTTCCACCCATGTACCGGTGAGCGGATCGCGATCTGCGCATTCAATGGCGAACATGCGATGCTGGAACATCCCGAGTTCGTCGAGCGCCTGGGTATGTGTGGCGGCAAAGTAGATGTACCACTTGCCGTCGATATGATGCAGTTCCGGTGCCCAGATCAGCTGGCTCATCGGGCCGGTGTCGGGCTTGCGCCAGACAACTACCTCTTCGGCATTGCCTAAATCTTCCAGCGAGTCCGCGCGGCGGATCGCCAGCCGGTCATACTCCGGCACGGAGGCGATAAAGTAATATTGTCCTTCGTGGCGCAGGATATACGGGTCGGCGCGTTGTTCAATAAACGGGTTTGGCCAGGTTTGCATTCGGCTTTCCTTATTTAGTCTCAGCGGCTTTAAATTCCTGATAGTCGCTCAGTTCACGATAGTTGGTGCGACGCTTCTCCAGATCGGACTGGATTTGCTTCATGGTCTCACGGTCCACTTTCAGCAGACGTACAACGCCCGCGGTAATTAAATATCCAATGCCAGGAATGACGGTAAAGAGCAGCACAATGCCGTTGATGGCATCCGCGCTCTGCGCTTTTGCGCCCGCGTCATAACCGTACCAGGAGAGCAGGAAGCCAACCATCGCCCCGGCAATCGCCAGACCCAGCTTCAGGAAGAAGATGTTGCCGGAGAAGCTGATCCCGGTGATACGTTTCCCGGTTTTCCATTCACCGTAGTCGTCCACGTCGGCCATCAGTGACCAGTGCAGAGGGGATGGGATCTGGTGCAGGATATTCAGCAGGACGTAAAGCACAACAATGGTTGTCGTCGCTTTCGGGTCGAAGAAGTAGAAGGCGCAGGAGAAAATCGCCAGCGCGATGTTGGTCCAGAAGAAGACCTTCAGCTTGCACCAGCGGTCGGTCAGCACTTTTGCCAGCATACTGCCGAACATCATGCCGACAACGCCCAGGCTGATAAACAGCGTGGCGAAATGGGTGCTTTGCCCCATTACCCAGGTGACGTAATACATGGTGGCCGCCATGCGGATAAAGCCCGGGCAGACGTTGCAGAGCGTCAGAAGCAGAATGCGCACCCACTGGTCATTCTTCCACACATCCTTCAGGTCGTTTTTCAGTTCGTCGTGGGTTTGTACAGCCGGGCGAACGCGCTCGCGCACCGTGGCGAAGCAGAACAGGAACATGCAGGTACCAATCAGCGCCAGCACGGTCATCGCCATCTGGTAGCCTTTGGCTTTGTTATCCCCACCGAACCAGTCAGCCATTGGCAGGAGCGTAAGCGACAGCAGCAGCGTGGCGATACCGACCATAACAAAACGATAGGACTGGCAGGCTACGCGCTCTTTTGGGTCGTTGGTGATCACGCCACCGAGCGAGCAGTACGGAATGTTGATGGCGGTATAGGTCAGCGACAGCAGGAAGTAGGTGACAAATGCATAGATAACTTTGCTGTTATAGCTCCACTCTGGGGTGGTGAACATCAGGATGCTGAACAGCGCATAGGGGAAGGCAATCCACAGTAGCCATGGACGAAATCGGCCATATTTGCTGCGGGTACGGTCGGCAATCGCGCCCATGATTGGGTCCGTTACGGCGTCAATCACGCGAACGGACAGCAGCAGTACCCCAACCAGCGCAGGCGCCAGACCAAAAATATCCGTATAAAAATAGTTAACAAATAACATGATGGCGCCAAAGATAATGTTGCATCCGGCGTCACCCATGCCATAGCCGATCTTTTCTTTTACTGACAGTTTGTTGTTATCCATCGACAGATCTCCGGGTTTCGGTATGGAGAGAATTATTCGCTGGCAAACGGATATATGCGTTGCAATATAAGGGCGGTGATATGGAGGATTTTGCTGTTGGCGTGAATTTGTGAGGAAGGTAACAAGACGCTGTACCCGCAACCGCGGGTACAGCGAGAAAACACTTAGTGCGCTTTCACCGTTTTGGCGTTTTTCTGTTTCACCATATAGCCCACGCCGAGGATCGCAATCCACACCGGGATGAGGTAGACGGAAATCGCCATGCCTGGCGTGATGAGCATGATGATCAGCACGGCCGCCATGAACAGCAGGCAAACCCAGTTCCCCAGCGGATAGAGCAGGGCAGGGAAGCGCGTGGTTACGCCCTGCTGCTGCTTGGCGCGGCGGAACTTGATGTGCGCGAGGCTAATCATCGCCCAGTTGATCACCAGCGCGGAAACCACCAACGCCATCAGCAGGCCGAAGGCCGATTCCGGTGCCAGGTAGTTAATCAGAACGCAAAGCGCCGTCACGACCGCCGACACGATAATGGTGTTAACCGGTACGCCACGTTTATCAACGGTAAGCAGCGCTTTCGGTGCGTTGCCCTGTTGCGCCAGGCCGAACAGCATACGGCTGTTGCAGTAAACGCAGCTGTTATAAACAGAGAGCGCGGCGGTCAGCACTACGACGTTAAGCGCGTTCGCCACGAAGGTGTCGCCCAGCTCGTGGAAGATCAGCACAAACGGGCTGGTATCCGCCGTGACGCGTGTCCATGGCAGCAGGGAGAGCAGGACCGCCAGGGAGCCCACGTAGAAGATCAGAATACGGTAGATAACCTGATTTGTGGCTTTCGGGATGCTCTGCTCCGGGTTGTCGGCTTCCGCGGCGGTGATGCCCACCAGCTCCAGACCGCCGAAGGAGAACATAATGATCGCCATCATCATTACCAGGCCGGTCATGCCGTGCGGCAGGAACCCGCCCTGTTCCCAGAGGTTGCGCACGGTTGCCTGCGGGCCACCGTTGCCGCTGAAGAGCAGCCAGCCGCCAAAAATGATCATCGCTACAACGGCAATTACTTTGATAATGGCGAACCAGAACTCCATTTCTCCAAACACTTTCACGTTGGTCAGGTTAATGGCGTTGATCAGCACGAAGAAGACTGCCGCAGACGCCCAGGTGGGGATCTCCGGGTACCAGAATTGAATGTATTTACCGACGGCGGTGAGTTCCGCCATAGCAACCAGCACGTAAAGAACCCAGTAGTTCCATCCAGAGGCGAAGCCCGCAAAGCTGCCCCAGTATTTATAGGCAAAGTGGCTAAAAGAGCCTGCAACCGGCTCCTCAACGACCATTTCCCCTAACTGGCGCATAATCAAAAACGCAATGAAACCTGCAATCGCGTAACCCAGAATAATGCCCGGACCGGCCGACTGGATAACGGACGCACTGCCCAGAAACAGGCCAGTACCAATAGCACCGCCCAGGGCGATGAGCTGAATATGGCGGTTTTTAAGGCCGCGCTTTAGCTGATCGCCATGCTGTTGAGCTTCCATTTGAAACCTCGTGTGTGGTTGTTATGTTCACGCTGTGCGTGTGTAATTATGAAAGTCCATATTCTGTATTTATTTCTTTACGGTTAACGATACCGAAAAAAGCGGAGATGGCTTCCGTTAGCGCCAGAATAGTGGTAAGTGCCAGCGAATGCACCTGCTTTATGAAGGGATGATGACGACTTGAATAAAAAGAAACCAATTGTAAATCGGTACGTTAACCCCTCATACCCCAACCTATAGAATAGAAATGCGTCATAAGTGGACGAATTTTCATATTTTGCCTTGTTGAATCGCTTCAGATTGCAAAAGCCCTCGTTTAAATATGGTTAAAACTGCCCCTTTGGGAGTAACCATTTCATTTGTGCAAAGTTACATTCCTGAAACGTTAGTTCTGTAAGGTTGTTAAAATGTGCCGGGTTTCCTGATTTCAATCAAAACCAATATGGACAGAAGGTGAATACTTTGTTACTTTAGCGATACGAACATGAAATTGGTAAGACCAATTGACTCCGGGCAAAAAGGCGTAAGACAGGGAATATGGCCTACAGCAAAATTCGCCAACCAAAACTTTCCGATGTGATTGAGCAGCAGCTGGAGTTTTTGATTCTCGAAGGGACACTGCGCCCGGGCGAGAAACTCCCGCCAGAACGCGAGCTGGCAAAACAGTTCGACGTTTCACGCCCCTCTCTGCGTGAGGCGATTCAACGTCTCGAAGCAAAGGGCCTGTTGCTCCGTCGTCAGGGTGGCGGAACCTTTGTGCAAAACAGCCTGTGGCAGAGCTTCAGCGACCCGCTGGTAGAACTTCTCTCTGACCACCCAGAATCCCAGTTTGATCTGCTTGAGACCCGTCACGCGCTGGAAGGTATCGCGGCCTATTACGCCGCCCTTCGCAGCACTGATGAAGACCGCGTACGTATTCGCGAGCTGCATCAGGCCATTGAACGGGCACAGCAGTCCGGCGACTTAGACGCCGAATCCAGCGCCGTTGTCCAGTATCAAATTGCCGTCACCGAAGCAGCGCACAACGTGGTGCTCCTCCATCTGCTACGCTGCATGGAGCCCATGCTGGCCCAGAACGTTCGTCAGAATTTTGAATTGTTGTATGCCCGTCGGGAGATGCTCCCGCTGGTAAGCAACCATCGCACCCGAGTATTCGAGGCGATAATGGCCGGGGAACCGGAGCAGGCGCGTGAAGCGTCGCACCGCCATCTGGCTTTCATTGAGGAAATCTTGCTGGACCGCAGCCGTGAACAATCGCGTCGCGAGCGTTCATTGCGCCGCATACAGCAACGAAAGGATTAAGCGCCAGGTACTTTTAGAGCGCGGCAACTAAACGCAGAACCTGTCTTATTGTGTTCTTAACCGAGAGCACAATGGGACAGGTTCCAGACAAATCAACGTATTAGATAGATAAGGAATACCCCCATGTCAGAACGTCTCCAAAATGACGTGGATCCGATCGAAACTCGCGACTGGCTACAGGCGATCGAATCGGTCATCCGTGAAGAAGGTGTTGAGCGTGCTCAGTATCTGATTGATCAGCTGCTTTCAGAAGCGCGCAAAGGCGGCGTGAAAGTGGCTTCAGGTGCAGGGGCTAGCAACTACGTAAACACGATTGCCGTCGAAGACGAACCGGAATACCCGGGCAATCTGGATCTGGAACGCCGTATCCGTTCTGCTATCCGCTGGAACGCTATCATGACCGTTCTGCGCGCATCCAAGAAAGATCTGGAACTGGGTGGCCACATGGCGTCCTTCCAGTCCTCTGCGACCGTTTACGAAGTGTGCTTCAACCACTTCTTCCGTGCAGCCAACGAGAAAGACGGCGGCGATCTGGTGTACTTCCAGGGCCACATCTCTCCGGGCATCTATGCACGTGCCTTCCTGGAAGGTCGTCTGACTGAAGAGCAGATGAACAACTTCCGTCAGGAAGTTCACGGTAAGGGTCTGTCTTCTTATCCGCACCCTAAACTGATGCCTGAGTTCTGGCAGTTCCCGACCGTATCTATGGGTCTGGGTCCAATTGGTGCAATCTATCAGGCTAAATTCCTGAAGTACCTGGAACACCGTGGTCTGAAAGACACCTCTGAGCAGACCGTTTACGCCTTCCTGGGCGACGGTGAAATGGATGAGCCAGAATCTAAAGGCGCGATCACCATCGCGACCCGTGAGAAGCTGGACAACCTGTGCTTCATCATCAACTGTAACCTGCAACGTCTGGATGGTCCGGTAACCGGTAACGGCAAGATCATTAACGAACTGGAAGGCATCTTCGCGGGTGCAGGCTGGAACGTGATCAAAGTCATGTGGGGCGGTCGTTGGGATGAGCTGCTGCGTAAAGACACCAGCGGTAAACTGATCCAGCTGATGAACGAAACCGTTGACGGCGACTACCAGACCTTCAAATCCAAAGACGGTGCCTACGTTCGTGAGCACTTCTTCGGCAAATATCCTGAAACCGCAGCCCTGGTTGCAGACTGGACTGACGAGCAGATCTGGGCGCTGAACCGCGGTGGTCACGATCCGAAGAAAGTTTACGCTGCACTGAAAAAAGCGCAGGAAACCAAAGGTAAAGCGACTGTGATCCTGGCCCACACCATCAAAGGTTACGGCATGGGTGATACCGCAGAAGGTAAAAACATCGCTCACCAGGTTAAGAAAATGAACATGGACGGCGTGCGTTATATCCGCGACCGTTTCAACGTTCCAGTGACCGATGAGCAGGTAGAAAACCTGTCTTACATCACCTTCCCGGAAGGGTCTGAAGAGCACAAATACCTGCACGAACGTCGTCAGGCACTGAAAGGCTACCTGCCTGCTCGTCAGCCTAACTTCACCGAGAAGCTGGAACTGCCAGCCCTGGAAGACTTCTCTCAACTGCTGGAAGAGCAGAACAAAGAGATCTCTACCACTATCGCTTTCGTTCGTGCCCTGAACGTGATGCTGAAGAACAAGTCAATCAAAGATCGTCTGGTTCCAATCATCGCCGACGAAGCGCGTACTTTCGGTATGGAAGGTCTGTTCCGTCAGATCGGTATCTACAGCCCGAACGGCCAGCAGTACACCCCGCAGGACCGTGAGCAGGTTGCATACTACAAAGAAGACGAGAAAGGTCAGATCCTGCAGGAAGGTATCAACGAGCTGGGCGCAGGCGCATCCTGGCTGGCTGCTGCGACCTCTTACAGCACCAACAACCTGCCGATGATCCCGTTCTACATCTACTACTCCATGTTCGGGTTCCAGCGTATCGGTGATCTGTGCTGGCAGGCAGGCGACCAGCAGGCTCGCGGCTTCCTGATCGGTGGTACTTCTGGTCGTACGACCCTGAATGGTGAAGGTCTGCAGCACGAAGATGGTCACAGCCACATTCAGTCTCTGACTATCCCTAACTGTATCTCTTACGACCCGTCTTACGCGTACGAAGTGGCAGTCATCATGCATGACGGTCTGCAGCGCATGTACGGTGAAGCGCAAGAGAACGTTTACTACTACATCACCACCCTGAACGAAAACTACCACATGCCGGCAATGCCAGCAGGTGCCGAGGAAGGTATCCGTAAAGGTATCTACAAACTCGAAACCATCGAAGGTAGCAAAGGTAAAGTTCAGCTGCTGGGCTCCGGTTCTATCCTCCGTCACGTTCGTGAAGCAGCGCAGATCCTGGCGAAAGACTACGGTGTGGGTTCCGATGTGTACTCTGTGACCTCCTTCACTGAACTGGCGCGTGATGGCCAGGATTGTGAGCGCTGGAACATGCTGCACCCAATGGAAACCCCACGCGTTCCGTACATCGCTCAGGTGATGAACGACGCGCCAGCGGTGGCGTCTACTGACTATATGAAACTGTTCGCTGAGCAGGTTCGTACTTACGTTCCAGCTGATGATTATCGCGTACTGGGTACTGACGGCTTCGGTCGTTCTGACAGCCGCGAAAACCTGCGTCACCACTTCGAAGTTGATGCTTCCTACGTGGTTGTAGCAGCACTGGGCGAACTGGCTAAACGTGGCGAAATCGATAAGAAAGTGGTTGCGGACGCAATCACCAAATTCAACATCGATGCAGATAAAGTTAACCCGCGTCTGGCGTAAGAGGTAAAAGAATAATGGCTATCGAAATCAATGTACCGGACATCGGGGCTGATGAAGTTGAAATCACCGAGATCCTGGTCAAAGTAGGCGACAAAGTTGAAGCTGAACAGTCGCTGATCACCGTAGAAGGCGACAAAGCCTCTATGGAAGTCCCGTCTCCTCAGGCTGGCATCGTTAAAGAGATCAAAGTCTCTGTTGGCGATAAAACCGAGACTGGCAAACTGATCATGATTTTCGATTCCGCCGACGGTGCAGCAGCTGCTGCACCTGCGCAGGAAGAGAAGAAAGAAGCCGCTCCTGCTGCTGCTCCAGCAGCGGCCGCGGCAGCGAAAGAAGTAAATGTGCCTGACATCGGCGGTGACGAAGTTGAAGTTACCGAAATCCTGGTGAAAGTGGGCGACACCGTTGCGGCTGAGCAGTCACTGATCACCGTAGAAGGCGACAAAGCCTCTATGGAAGTGCCAGCACCGTTCGCCGGTACCGTTAAAGAGATCAAGATCAACACCGGCGACAAAGTGTCTACCGGCTCGCTGATCATGGTCTTTGAAGTGGCGGGTGCAGCACCTGCCGCTGCGCCTGCTCAGGCTGCTGCTCCGGCTCCGGCCGCTGCACCAGCGGCTGCTGGCGGCGCGAAAGACGTTAACGTACCGGATATCGGCGGTGACGAAGTTGAAGTGACCGAAGTGATGGTGAAAGTGGGCGACAAAGTTGCCGCTGAACAGTCACTGATCACCGTTGAAGGCGACAAAGCTTCTATGGAAGTGCCTGCGCCGTTCGCCGGTACCGTTAAAGAGATCAAAATCAGCACCGGCGACAAAGTGTCTACCGGCTCTCTGATCATGGTCTTCGAAGTGGAAGGCGCAGCGCCTGCCGCCGCTCCGGCTGCCGCGGCTGCTCCGGCACCTGCTGCTGCACCGGCTCAGGCTGCTAAACCTGCTGCTGCCCCTGCTGCTAAAGCAGAAAAATCTGAGTTCGCTGAAAACGACGCTTACGTCCACGCGACTCCGCTGATTCGTCGCCTGGCGCGCGAATTCGGTGTGAACCTGGCGAAAGTGAAGGGCACCGGCCGTAAAGGTCGTATCCTGCGCGAAGACGTTCAGGCTTACGTGAAAGACGCGGTGAAACGCGCCGAAGCTGCACCTGCAGCAGCAGCTGGCGGCGGTATCCCGGGCATGCTGCCATGGCCGAAAGTGGACTTCAGCAAGTTCGGTGAAATCGAAGAAGTGGAGCTGGGCCGTATCCAGAAAATCTCTGGTGCTAACCTGAGCCGTAACTGGGTGATGATCCCGCACGTTACGCACTTCGATAAGACCGATATCACCGATCTGGAAGCGTTCCGTAAACAGCAGAACGCCGAAGCTGAGAAGCGTAAGCTGGACGTGAAGTTCACCCCAGTGGTCTTTATCATGAAGGCCGTTGCCGCTGCCCTTGAGCAGATGCCACGCTTCAACAGCTCCCTGTCCGAAGACGGCCAGAAGCTGACGCTGAAGAAATACATCAACATCGGTGTTGCGGTTGATACGCCAAATGGTCTGGTGGTTCCGGTCTTCAAAGACGTGAACAAGAAGAGCATTACCGAGCTGTCCCGTGAACTGACCACCATCTCCAAAAAAGCGCGTGATGGTAAGCTGACTGCCGGCGAAATGCAGGGCGGCTGCTTCACTATCTCCAGCATCGGCGGCCTGGGTACCACCCACTTCGCGCCGATTGTAAACGCGCCGGAAGTGGCTATCCTCGGTGTGTCCAAGTCCGCGATGGAGCCGGTGTGGAATGGCAAAGAGTTCGTGCCGCGTCTGATGATGCCAATCTCTCTCTCCTTCGACCACCGCGTAATCGACGGGGCTGATGGTGCGCGTTTCATCACCATCATCAACAACACCCTGAGCGACATTCGCCGCCTGGTGATGTAATCGAAAAGCCGGCCAGTCGGCCGGCTTTTTTCTGATAATCTCATGGGGTTTTTGAGGTTATTGGTGAAAGCGATAATTCGTGAGCCGTTTGTTGTTTCAAAATTGTTAACAATTTTGTAAAATACGGGCGGATAGAACGACCCGGTGGACGACGGGTATACATTAAGAGGTCATGATGAGCACAGAAATCAAAACTCAGGTCGTAGTACTTGGGGCAGGCCCGGCAGGTTACTCCGCAGCATTTCGCGCCGCGGATTTAGGTCTGGAAACCGTCATCGTAGAACGTTACAGCACCCTCGGCGGTGTTTGTCTGAACGTCGGCTGTATCCCTTCTAAAGCGCTGCTGCACGTAGCGAAAGTTATCGAAGAAGCCAAAGCGCTGGCTGAACACGGTATCGTCTTCGGCGAGCCGAAAACCGATATCGACAAAATTCGTACCTGGAAAGAGAAAGTTATCACTCAGCTGACCGGCGGTCTGGCGGGTATGGCCAAAGGCCGTAAAGTGAAAGTGGTAAACGGTCTGGGTAAATTCACCGGTGCGAACACCCTGGAAGTGGAAGGCGAAGACGGCAAAACCGTGATCAACTTCGACAACGCGATCATCGCGGCAGGCTCTCGCCCAATCGAACTGCCATTCATTCCACATGAAGATCCACGCGTGTGGGATTCCACCGATGCGCTGGAGCTGAAAACCGTTCCTAAGCGTCTGCTGGTTATGGGCGGCGGTATCATCGGTCTGGAAATGGGTACTGTGTACCATGCGCTGGGTTCAGAGATCGACGTGGTTGAAATGTTCGACCAGGTTATCCCGGCAGCCGACAAAGATATCGTTAAAGTCTTCACCAAACGCATCAGCAAGAAATTCAACCTGATGCTGGAAACCAAAGTGACTGCCGTTGAAGCGAAAGAAGACGGTATTTACGTTTCCATGGAAGGCAAAAAAGCCCCATCCGAACCACAGCGTTACGACGCCGTGCTGGTGGCTATCGGCCGTGTGCCGAACGGTAAAAATCTCGACGCGGGCAAAGCTGGCGTGGAAGTGGACGACCGTGGCTTCATCCGCGTTGACAAACAGCTGCGTACCAACGTGCCGCACATCTTTGCTATTGGCGATATCGTCGGTCAGCCAATGCTGGCGCACAAAGGTGTTCACGAAGGTCATGTTGCCGCTGAAGTTATCGCCGGCATGAAGCATTACTTCGATCCGAAAGTGATCCCATCTATCGCGTATACCGAGCCAGAAGTTGCATGGGTTGGTCTGACTGAGAAAGAAGCGAAAGAGAAAGGCATCAGCTACGAAACTGCCACCTTCCCGTGGGCTGCTTCTGGCCGTGCTATCGCGTCCGACTGCGCAGACGGTATGACCAAACTGATCTTCGACAAAGAGACTCACCGCGTCATCGGTGGTGCGATTGTCGGTACCAATGGCGGCGAGCTGCTGGGTGAAATCGGTCTGGCTATCGAAATGGGCTGCGACGCAGAAGACATCGCGCTGACCATCCACGCACACCCGACTCTGCATGAGTCCGTGGGTCTGGCGGCAGAAGTGTTTGAAGGTAGCATTACTGACCTGCCAAACGCGAAAGCGAAGAAGAAATAAGTTTCTTCAGATGAAAAAAGCGGCCTCAGGCCGCTTTTTTTATGCGCTGCGTTCAGGGTGTGACAGGCTGCCAGGTCTTATCCGGCTGGTATTCACTAAGAGCCTGCGCTTTCTGCGCCGAATCGTTGCCGAGATCTGCCTGATAAACCGCGTCATCCTGGTTAATTACAAAGCTCATTACCCCCGTCTGACCGTAGTTCACCGGCCAGGCGACCATGGCAAAGCCATTTTTATCCGGCAGGATGCGGAATCGGTAACCATGGTAACCCGCCCCCGACTGTGGAGGACTGAACGCCGGACCCAGTGGGCTGGGCGTTTCACCGGGAGCGACGGGCCAGTACAGTCCATCCTTTTTACCTTCAGAACTGACTATCTTCTGCGCGTACTTTTGGTTCATCGCAAAATAGCTCTGCTGGGCATCAACATAGGCGTGAAGCGCTTCGATGGCTGCGAGTTCGTTGCGCCCGATTTCGCGGGTCAGGATCTCTTCTGCGGCTTCCTGCATATCAAACTGCCAGCCAGATGCCGTTTTGACTACCGGGATCGGTAGCTGCCAGCCGTTATCGCCCACCACCAGGTGCGCCACGTTGCCACTGATGACGGTTTTATGATGAACGTTCCAGTCGCGCAGGAAGCGATCGACCGCTTCGGGATCAACGCCTTCGGGCGGCAGGAAATCGCGCCAGTTTTCACCGAGCAAATTGTTCATCGCACTTTCATTTTGCTCGCTGATGGCGCTTGCCAGCGCACTGGTCGCCTGTTCTGGCGAACTGAACGATTGCTGTGCCATGACGGCCGCCGAGACCATGAACAACACCATTCCACTGAGTAATTGACGTTTCATGTCGGCTCCCTTAACGATGACGGAATTCATGGCGTTCAGCGCGTTCACCAGTGAGCTGGCGCGGCTGATGTTGACGAGTAGCGAGCTGCCGGCTTTGCGCCCCGCGCTGCTGCTGGGCTTGCCAGTTCGCGGAGCGGCTGTCGTTGCCGCTCAGGGCATTGGCCCGATGCAGCCTGGCTGGCTGCTGTACCGTCTGTGAAACCCGCTTCTCCTGTCTGTGCATGTCAGTCTGATGATGTTCACGCTGCGGCGTGCTCGTCCGTTTTACGGCCTGCGGCCTGGTGTCATATCCACGATAGTTATTTCGCTGCGAGATCTGCTTCAACTGTTGCGTTGAGGCCAGACGTTGAGCGTCCCGCGTGGCTGTATGTACTGAGTGTGGGAGGGTTTTACCCGTTGATTTTTCCATCTGGCTGAGAGCGGCCTGGCGCTGGCTGTCGCGATTGACTGGATTTTGCTGCGTCGCGCTTAGCCCGGTGGCTGTATGTGTAGAGTGGAAGCGGTTAGCCAGCTGGTTATTCGGGTAAGGCACGCCTTCACGATAGGCAGGATTGTGCTGCCAGGTGTGGTTATTACCGTTCAGGTGCTGCCCGCTGATTCTGTTGAAATTATCCACGTTGATATTGATGTTGTTATCACCGTTGCGGTTATAACCGCCGTGATTGTCCCAGTCATCATCGTGATGATGGTGATCCCAGTCGTCGTCATCCCAGTCAATATTGCTGAAAATGGCGTAGGTTGTAGCGACCCCGAGGCTAAAACCTAATCCTTTAACCAGACTGTCAGTGAATTGCTCGCCGGGTGAGGGCGGAAGATAGACCGGCGGGTAAGCGGTGTTAGGCCAGGTACCATAAACCGTATTCGGGTTATACGTGGGAACATACACCACCTGCGGATCGGCGGATTCAATCTTGATCACCGTTGGGCTGGTAGGCGTTGCGGTTGTCGTGGTTTTTGTCGATGCAGGTTTCGTGACGGTGGTGACCGTCTGCTGCGGTGTGGATTGTAGCGCACCCGTTTGTTGGGCCAGCAGGCGCAGCCGCTGTACGGAATCCATCACATCTTTCGGCTGTGCAAGGAAGGCGTCTCCCAGATTTTGTACCCATGGCGGATTTTCGCCCATCAACGACATCAGCTGAGGAAACGCAACCAGGGATTTTACGCTGGGATCCCACGGCTGGGTGGCTACCGCCTGCAGGGCGGCATCACCCTGCATTTTAGGATTGTCTTTCGACCACTGCGCGGCCTGAATAACATTTGACGGATAGGTCGACGCCATCAAGATTTGCGACAGCAGGGCATCCGGGTAAAGCGCGACAGGGGCAACCCATTGGTCGATTTGCGCCGCAGTGTAGACCGGGGCAGCGACGGGCGCAGGCTGGGCTACCGGTGCGCCAGGTTGTTGTGTAACCGGAGCAGGCGTAGCAGGTTCCGTTGCGCGGCTTTTAACGTACATGACACCCGAGGCGGCAAACAGCCCCGCACTGCAAAGCAGAACAAGAAGATGTGGTTTAAAAGGCAACTTCATAGATTGACTCCAACGAGACGAGTGCAGTGCCGTGAGGCGTTGCTGTTGCCGCGAGTATCATTCACTCGTGTTTTACAGTTTTGACTATTGTTGGGAAACCTACCGGAGCGTCCGGATAAAGAGTGTGAGTATTTATTACACAATTATATCGGATAGCTGAAAAGGCGACGGGAAAGAGGACAAGATTCGCCTCGTCTCCCCGCTACACCATGCTTAACGATTCAGCAAATAATTTAATGTTGCTTTTTTGTAAACAGATTAACACTGTGCAGAAATCCTGCTATGCTGCCCGACGCGGTATCGGGCATTTACCCTACAAACTGCTGTCTCACAGGAGCGTGAAGAGAACGCCCGCCGCATATGACAATGAGAGCGAGGAGAACCGTCGTGCTAGAAGAATACCGTAAGCACGTAGCAGAACGTGCCGCCGAGGGAATTGTACCCAAACCTTTAGATGCAACCCAAATGGCCGCGCTCGTCGAGCTGCTGAAGAACCCGCCTGAGGGCGAAGAAGAATTCCTGTTAGATCTGCTGATCAACCGCGTACCGCCTGGCGTAGATGAAGCTGCCTACGTAAAAGCCGGATTCCTTGCTGCTATCGCCAAAGGCGAAGCCACCTCCCCACTGGTTACTCCTGAAAAAGCCATTGAACTGCTCGGCACCATGCAGGGCGGCTATAACATTCATCCGCTGATTGACGCGCTGGACAACGAAAAGCTGGCACCGATTGCTGCCAAAGCGCTCTCTTCAACGCTGCTGATGTTCGATAACTTCTACGATGTAGAAGAAAAAGCCAAAGCAGGCAACGTTTACGCGAAGCAGGTGATGCAGTCCTGGGCCGATGCCGAATGGTTCCTGAACCGTCCTGCGCTTGCTGAAAAAATTACCGTGACCGTCTTTAAGGTTACCGGTGAAACCAACACCGATGACCTCTCTCCGGCTCCGGACGCGTGGTCTCGTCCTGATATCCCCCTGCACGCCCTGGCGATGCTGAAAAACGCCCGTGAAGGCATCGAGCCGGATCAGCCGGGTAGCGTTGGCCCGATTAAACAGATCGAAGCGCTTCAGGAGAAAGGTTTCCCGCTGGCCTACGTCGGTGATGTGGTTGGTACCGGTTCTTCCCGTAAATCCGCCACCAACTCCGTGCTGTGGTTCATGGGCGACGACATTCCGCACGTGCCGAACAAGCGCGGCGGCGGCCTGTGCCTCGGCGGCAAAATTGCGCCAATCTTCTTCAACACCATGGAAGATGCGGGCGCTCTGCCAATTGAAGTGGACGTGAGCAACCTGAACATGGGCGACGTGATTGACGTTTACCCGTATAAAGGCGAAGTGCGCAACCACGAAACCAACGAACTGTTGGCAAGCTTCGAGCTGAAAACCGACGTGCTGATCGACGAAGTGCGTGCCGGTGGCCGTATTCCGCTGATCATTGGCCGTGGCCTGACCACCAAAGCGCGTGAAGCGCTGGGTCTGCCGCACAGTGACGTGTTCCGTCAGGCGAAAGACGTGGCGGAAAGCAATCGCGGCTTCTCACTGGCACAGAAAATGGTCGGTCGCGCCTGCGGCGTCGCTGGTATCCGTCCTGGCGCGTACTGCGAGCCAAAAATGACCTCCGTGGGCTCTCAGGACACCACCGGTCCAATGACCCGTGATGAACTGAAAGACCTGGCGTGCCTGGGCTTCTCGTCTGACCTGGTGATGCAGTCCTTCTGCCACACTGCGGCATATCCGAAGCCGGTTGACGTCACTACGCACCACACGCTGCCTGACTTCATTATGAACCGTGGCGGTGTCTCCCTGCGTCCGGGCGACGGCGTTATCCACTCCTGGCTGAACCGCATGCTGCTGCCGGATACCGTGGGTACCGGCGGTGACTCCCATACCCGTTTCCCGATTGGTATCTCCTTCCCTGCGGGCTCCGGTCTGGTGGCGTTTGCCGCAGCGACCGGCGTGATGCCTCTCGACATGCCTGAATCCGTGCTGGTGCGCTTCAAAGGCAAAATGCAGCCGGGCATCACTCTGCGCGATCTGGTGCACGCAATCCCGCTGTATGCCATCAAACAGGGTCTGCTGACCGTTGAGAAGAAGGGCAAGAAAAACATCTTCTCTGGCCGCATTCTGGAAATTGAAGGTCTGCCGGATCTGAAAGTTGAGCAGGCGTTCGAGCTGACCGATGCCTCTGCCGAGCGTTCTGCGGCGGGCTGTACCATCAAGCTGAACAAAGAGCCGATTATTGAGTATCTGACCTCCAACATCGTGCTGCTCAAGTGGATGATTGCGGAAGGCTACGGCGACCGCCGTACGCTGGAGCGTCGTATTCAGGGCATGGAAAAATGGCTGGCGGATCCGCAGCTGCTGGAAGCTGACGCTGACGCAGAGTACGCGGCGGTGATCGACATCGATCTGGCGGATATCAAAGAGCCAATCCTGTGTGCGCCAAACGATCCGGACGATGCGCGTCTGCTCTCTGACGTACAGGGCGATAAGATCGACGAAGTGTTCATCGGCTCTTGTATGACCAACATCGGCCACTTCCGTGCTGCCGGTAAGCTGCTGGATACTCACAAAGGCCAGCTGCCGACCCGTCTGTGGGTGGCGCCGCCAACCCGTATGGATGCGGCGCAGCTGACCGAAGAGGGCTACTACAGCGTGTTCGGTAAGAGCGGGGCGCGTATTGAAATTCCGGGCTGCTCCCTGTGCATGGGCAACCAGGCGCGCGTGGCCGACGGTGCGACAGTGGTTTCCACCTCCACCCGTAACTTCCCGAACCGTTTGGGTACCGGGGCGAACGTCTACCTGGCTTCTGCGGAGCTGGCAGCGGTTGCGGCGCTGATTGGCAAACTGCCAACGCCGGAAGAGTACCAGACCTTTGTGGCTCAGGTAGATAAGACGGCGGTGGATACCTATCGCTATCTGAACTTCGACCAGCTCTCTCAGTACACCGAGAAGGCTGACGGGGTGATCTTCCAGACGGCAGTATAAACACCAACCCCTCACCCCTAACCCCCCTCCCCAAAGGGGCGAGGGGGATTTTATTCCCTCTCCCTTTGGGAGAGGGCCAGGGTGAGGGGTATTTTTTTTATTTTCATTCCTCCCACCTCTCCCGCTTTTTTTCTTCCTCTCTGCTGCGATAATTACCCTAATGGCTTTGCAGAGGAAAACGCTATGGATTACGAATTTTTGCGCGACATCACCGGCGTGGTGAAAGTGCGAATGTCGATGGGGCACGAAGCCGTTGGACACTGGTTTAACGAAGAGGTGAAAGAGAACCTCGCGCTGCTGGATGAAGTCGAACAGGCAGCGGAAACGGTGAAAGGCAGTGAACGCTCCTGGCAACGCGCCGGGCACGAATACACCCTGTGGATGGATGGCGAAGAGGTGATGGTGCGTGCCAACCAGCTTGAGTTCTCGGGTGATGAGATGGAAGAGGGGATGAGCTACTACGACGAAGAAAGCCTGTCGCTGTGCGGTGTGGAAGATTTCCTGAAAGTGGTGAACGCCTACCGCGACTTTATGAAACAGAAGTAACTCCCCGAAGCGTCCCTGCTTCGGGCCACGATTACACGGTCGGAATGTTACGGCCGTAGTAAATTTCGCGCATCTCTTTCCAGAGCAGGTCAGTAATGACCTTACGCTCTTCTTCGCTTAAATCTTCCGGCTTCGTGTGGAACATGTAGTGCTTAAGGTCGAATTCCTTAAGTAACATTTTGGTGTGGAAGATATTCTCCTGATAGACGTTCACATCCATCATGTCGTATAGCGACTTCATGTCGTCGGACATGAAGTTCTGAATGGAGTTGATCTCATGATCGATGAAGTGCTTCATGCCGTTGATATCACGGGTAAAACCGCGTACGCGATAATCAATAGTGACGATATCGGATTCCAGCTGGTGGATTAAATAATTCAACGCATTCAGCGGTGAAATCACGCCGCAGGTCGACACCTCGATATCCGCGCGGAAGGTACACAGTCCGCCTTCCGGGTGGCTTTCCGGGTAGGTGTGCACGCAGATATGGCTTTTATCCAGGTGGGCGACAACCACTTCTGGCAGTGGGCCGGGGTGCTCGGTTTTGTCGATAAGCTGCGGGTCAACCGGCTCTTCACTGACCAGAATGGTGACGCTTGCTCCCTGCGGCTCGTAATCCTGGCGCGCGATATTCAGGATGTTGGCGCCGATAATCGAGCAGGTCTCTGTCAGGATCTCGGTCAGACGGTTGGCGTTGTAGAGTTCATCGATATAGGCGATATAACCATCGCGCTCTTCTGCTGTTTTGGCGTAGCAGATATCGTAAATACAAAAACTCAGGCTTTTGGTCAGATTGTTAAAGCCATGCAGTTTAAGTTTTTTCAATTAGTTCACCTCCTTTGAGGACAGCGCGTCTTGCAGATATTGAGGCAACGCAAAGGCTGCGGTGTGGATCGCCGGGTTGTAGTATCGGCATTTAAGTCCGGCCTGGTGGAAGCGGGCCTGGATAATTTCGGTGGAGAGATGGCGCAGGACGTCGTTATCCGTCGCCCAGGCAAAGGTCATGATCCCGCCGTAGTAAGTGGGGATCGCCGCCTGGTAGAAGCTGACGTCAGCAAAATAGGTGCTCAGCTTACGGTGGCTATCAAGCGCTTCATCCTGTTGCAGGAAGCAAACGCCGTTTTGCGCCACAAAAATCCCGCCAGGCTTCAGGCAGCGCTTGCAGCCTTCGTAAAACGACGAGGTAAACAGCGACGCGCCGGGGCCGATAGGGTCGGTACAGTCAGAGATAATGACATCAAACGTTTGCGTGGTCTGGTTAACAAAATTGACGCCATCGTCGATAACCAGATTAAACCGCGGATCGTCATAGCTGCCAGCATTGTGGTTGGGCAGATACTGGCGGCAGAACGACACCACACCGGCGTCGATTTCCACCATGGTGATGGTTTCGACATTCTGATGGCGAGAGACTTCACGCAGCATCGCGCCGTCGCCGCCGCCGATAATCAGCACGTCCTTCGCGTGGCCGTGGGCCAGCAGCGGGACGTGGGTCATCATTTCGTGATAGATAAACTCGTCGCGCTCGGTGGTTTGCACCACGCCGTCCAGCGCCATCACGCGGCCAAAGGCGGCGTTTTCGAAGATTATCAGATCCTGATGATCGGTTTTCTCATGATAGAGCACGTTATCCACGGCAAAATACTGACCAAACTGGTCATGCAGCGTTTCTTGCCATACCGTTTTTTCGGTCATGGGGAGCACCTCCTTCGTTAGCATCCATTACATCCGGCAGATGGGCGCAACACAACACCGCCGTGAAGCGGTTAGCGGGTCAACAAGGGGCGTCGGGAAGGTTACTTCACGTAGGCGAGCAGGCTGAGTGAATCGCGAGCCAGCGCTTTGCATTTTTTAGCAGTGGGAATGCCAATACCGCTTAAATCACGGTAGCTGTCTTCACCGAGCGCCTTCATGTCGAAGCTGTCGTAGTTGCTGAGGTCCCATTGGTTCTGCTGGGCAAAAAAGACCAGTGCGCGACGAATTTGCCCATTGGGTAAATTCTGGTAACCACAATCGTTTTTCAGAAAAACAAAAACTGCCGTCAGATCGGCCATATCTTCCGCTTCGTTTTCACTTAGCGCGTAACTGTTCGCACACATCGCCATCAGGCTGGCGAACAAAATTGTTCTGAAAAACGTCTTCATTGCCTTTACCACTGCATCACGGAAAATTAACGTTAGCATACTTGATGCCAGGCCGACGATCTTTATTATTGCCGCCGTGCTTGACCTTCCGGTAAGGGGAGGGTTTATGCTCAAAAGATCGCCTGCTGGAAATAAGGAAATGCACATGCAACGTCGTGATTTTTTAAAATTTTCTGCCGCGCTGGGGGTTGCCAGCGCGTTACCTCTCTGGAGCCGCGCCGTTTTTGCCGCCGACAGACCTGCTTTACCCATACCTGAATTACTCGCCGCAGATGCCCGCAGCCGCATTCAGCTTGTGGTGCAGGCCGGTAAAACCACGTTCGGTCAGCACGCCGCCACGACGTGGGGTTATAACGGCAATTTGCTCGGCCCTGCGTTGCAGTTACGCAAAGGGAAGGCGGTGACGGTAGACATTCATAACACGTTAGCGCAAGAGACCACGCTGCACTGGCATGGGCTGGAAGTCCCGGGCGAAGTGGATGGGGGGCCTCAGGGCGTCATCAGGCCTGGTGGTAAACGCAGCGTCACCTTTACTCCTGACCAGCGTGCGGCGACCTGCTGGTTCCACCCGCATCAGCATGGCAAAACGGGCCATCAGGTGGCGATGGGGCTGGCCGGTCTGGTGCTGATTGAAGACGATGAAAGCCGCCTGCTGCGCCTGCCAAAACAGTGGGGGATCGACGATGTCCCGGTGATTGTGCAGGACAAAAAATTCAGCGCTGACGGGCAAATTGACTATCAGCTGGACGTAATGAGCGCGGCGGTAGGCTGGTTTGGCGATACGCTGCTGACCAACGGCGCAATCTACCCGCAGCATGCCGCGCCAAAAGGCTGGCTGCGTTTACGCCTGCTAAATGGCTGTAACGCCCGCTCGCTGAACTTCGCCACCAGCGATAAACGCCCGCTGTATGTGGTGGCAAGCGACGGCGGCCTGCTGCCGGAACCGGTGAAGGTGAGCGAGCTGCCGATGCTGATGGGCGAGCGCTTCGAGGTGCTGGTGGATATCAGCGATGGCAAAGCGTTTGACCTGGTGACCCTGCCGGTCAGCCAGATGGGGATGGCCGTTGCGCCGTTTGATAAACCCCATCCGGTCCTGCGCATTCAGCCGCTACAGATCGCCGCTTCCGGTACGCTGCCGGACGCCCTCACCACGCTATCCGCACTCCCGTCGCTGGACGGGCTTACGCAGCGTAAACTTCAGCTCTCCATGGACCCGATGCTCGACATGATGGGCATGCAGGCGCTGATGAAGAAGTACGGCAATCAGGCCATGGCGGGAATGCACCACGGCCAGATGATGGGCCATATGAATATGGACCACGGTAAAATGGGCGGCATGGATCACGGCGGCCATGGTTTCGATTTCCACAACGCCAACCGCATCAACGGCAAAGCGTTCGATATGAACACGCCCATGTTCGCCGCCACGAAAGGGCAGTTTGAACGCTGGGTGATTTCAGGCGAAGGCGACATGATGCTGCACCCGTTCCATATCCACGGCACGCAGTTCCGTATTCTCTCTGAGAACGGTAAAGCGCCGGACGCGCATCGCCGGGGCTGGAAAGATACGGTGAGGGTGGAAGGCGGTGTCAGCGAGGTGCTGGTGAAGTTCGACCACGAAGCGCCGAAAGAGTTTGCCTATATGGCCCACTGCCATCTGCTGGAGCATGAAGATACGGGGATGATGCTGGGCTTTACCGTATAAAAAAAGCCGGGTGGCGGCTTCGCCTTACCCGGCCTACATAGGACACCCGAAAGCCCGGTATGCGTTAGCGCCACCGGGCTTTTTCATTACTTAGCGTCGTCAGGCAGTGCATACGCGACAATATAGTCGCCCATCTTCGTGCCAAACGAACCGTGACCACCTGCGGAGATGACAACGTACTGTTTGCCATTCACTTCATAGGTCATCGGCGTTGCCTGTCCACCGGCTGGCAGACGGCCTTGCCACAGTTTTTCACCGTTGGTCATGTTGTACGCGCGCAGGTAGTTATCTGCGGTTGCCGCGATGAACAGCACGTTACCGGCGGTGGAGATTGGGCCACCCAGCATTGGCATACCCATATTGAACGGCACTGGAACAGGCATCGGGAACGGCATGCTGTCCTGTGGCGTACCAATACGTTTCTTCCAGACGATCTTGTTGGTCTTCAGATCCAGACCGGAGATGTAACCCCAGGCAGGCTGTTTACACGGCAGACCGAACGGAGAAAGGAACGGATTCAGGGTCACACCATAAGGAACGCCATACTGCGGCTGGATACCGGCTTCGGTACCGCTGCCTTTCGCATCTTTAGGCTGCTCCATTGGGTTACCCGGACCGCGTGGGATCAGACGGGAAACGAACGGCAGCGCCATTGGGTTAGCGATGGCGACCTGACGGTTAGGGTCAACGGAGATCCCACCCCACTCGAACATCCCCAGGTTACCCGGGAAGACCAGCGTGCCCTGCTCTGACGGCGGCGTGAAGATGCCTTCATAGCGCAGCTGGTGGAACATCACGCGGCATACCAGCTGGTCAAACATCGTGGCACCCCACATGTCTGCACCGCTGAGGTCTTTCTCCGGACGGAAACTCAGATCAGAGAACGGCTGCGTTTTGGTGACGTAGTCGCCTTTGGCCGCACCCTGCGGAACCGGTTTTTCCGGCGCAGGAACAACCAGCTTACCGTTGCTGCGATCCAGCACGAAGATGTTGCCGGTTTTGGCCGGGGCGTAAATCACCGGAACGGTTTTACCGTTAACGGTAATGTCCGCCAGCGTCGGCTGGGACGGCATATCCATATCCCACAGATCGTGGTGAACGGTCTGGTAGCTCCATGCCAGTTTACCGGTCGTTGCGTTCAGCGCCACGATGGAGCTGGCGTAACGTTCCTGCTCCGGCGTACGGTTACCACCCCAGATATCCGGCGTGGTCACGCCCATCGGCAGGTAAACCAGGTCCAGCTTCGCGTCATACGCTGCCGGTGCCCAGGAGTTCGGTGAGTTAAAGGTAAAGGTGTGTTCATCCGATGGGATCGCGTTGGGATCTTTCGCGCCCGGGTCGAAGGCCCACAGCAGTTTACCGGTGTTCACGTCGAAACCACGGATAACGCCGGAGGTTTCGCGGGTAGAGAAGTTATCCGTTACCGAACCGGCAATCACGATGGTTTTATCGGTAATGATTGGCGGGGAGGTCGGCTCATACAGACCCGGCGTAGTGTCCGGCATGTTGGTCTGAAGATTCAGAATGCCTTTGTTAGCGAAGGTTTCGCACAGCTTACCGGTCTCAGCGTTGATGGCAAACAGGCGGCCATCGTTCACCGGCAGCATAATGCGGCGAGGACAGTCGGCAATGACTTCCGGGCTGGCATTATCAGCGCGCGCTTCGTGGTAAGAGACGCCGCGGCAGGTGATGTGCTGGAACGACGGGTTGGAGTTCAGCTGTGGATCAAAGTGCCATTTCTCTTTACCGGTGGCCGCGTCGAGCGCGAACAGACGCTGGTGCGCCGTACACAGGTAGAGCATGTTGCCCACTTTAATCGGGGTCACTTCGTTGGTCAGCTCACCCGGATCGTTTGGCATTTTCAGGTCGCCGGTACGGAATACCCAGGCTTCCTTCAGGTTTTTCACGTTGTCCGCGTTGATTTGCTTCAGCGGGGAGTAACGTTGACCTTCCTGATTTCGACCATAGGCTGGCCAGTCGACGTCAGCCACCTGCGAAATAGCCGCAGCCGGTGTGGATTCAGTGTTCAGCGTACCGTGGATCTCCTGCGGGTCGTTGAATCCGGCCCAGGTCAGGATGCCGCCACTAATCAGCAGGGCAACGACCAGACCGGCTACAGCACCACTGGAAGGGACGATCAGACGACGCCAGACAAACGGCAGGATCAGCCAGATACCGAAGAAGACCAGAATGTCGCTGCGCGGCGTCAACGCCCAGAAGTCGAACCCGACTTCCCAGACGCCCCAGATCATGGTTGCGAGCAGTAACGCTGCGTACAGCCACAGAGCAGATTGTTTTCTGCGTAAAAGCAGGACGGTTACGCCAACCATAACCAGACCCGCAATCGGGTAGTACCAGGAGCCGCCAATCGCGACCAGCCATACGCCACCGATTAACAAATACAGCGCGCAGAATGCGGCAAACGCGGCTGTTAATGTCACCAGTAGACGCGGCTGTTTAGTTTTTGTTTCAGCCATAGAAAAGTACTCGTCAGTTTTGTTAATTATTTGCTAGCAATTAATTATAGGTATTAACAACTGTGATCGGAATCACAAATATTGCTTTTTATAACTCATGCGCCAGGCTTATCCATTTACTGGTATAATGGCTGGCTTGCGTATCGATGCCGGAACGAGAGTCATCCGCATTGAGAGATTTTCACTAAAATCATTTGGTTAGTAATATGAAACATACTGTTGAAGTGATGATCCCGGAAGCCGAGATCAAAGCGCGTATCGCCGAACTGGGTCGTCAAATCACCGAACATTACAAGGACAGCGGCAGCGAAATGGTGCTGGTCGGTCTGTTGCGTGGTTCTTTCATGTTCATGGCAGACCTGTGCCGTGAAGTGCAGGTGCCGCACGAGGTCGATTTTATGACCGCCTCCAGTTACGGCAGCGGCATGTCCACAACCCGTGATGTGAAAATCCTGAAAGATCTGGATGAAGATATTCGTGGCAAAGATGTGTTGATTGTTGAGGACATCATCGACTCCGGCAACACGCTCTCTAAAGTGCGTGAGATCCTGAGCCTGCGTGAACCAAAATCACTGGCGATTTGTACCCTGCTGGATAAGCCTGAGCGCCGTGAAGTGCAGGTGCCGGTGGAGTTCGTTGGTTTCTCCATCCCGGACGAATTCGTGGTGGGTTACGGCATTGATTACGCGCAGCGTTATCGCCATCTGCCCTATGTTGGGAAAGTAGTGATTCTGGACGAATAATTGCGGGCTGTTGCCCTCACCCCAGCCCTCTCCCACAGGGAGAGGGTGAAAACCCCCGGCTTTGTTATTTATGGTTCACATGCTTAAGCTTGAGGTTGGCAATTCCCGAGCGGTAACGCTGTTCCAGCGTTTCGCGGTTGGTGGCGGTCACTTCCAGATTGCGCAGCAGACCGTCGTGAATACCGTACGCCCAGCCGTGGATGGAGACCTTCTGCCCGCGTTTCCAGGCAGACTGCATAATCGTCGAGTGGCCCAGGTTATAGACCTGCTCCATTACGTTCAGCTCACACAGGGTGTCGAGACGGCGCTCCTGCGGCATTTCGCCCAGCAGTGAGCTATGTTTGAACCAGATATCACGAATGTGCAGCAGCCAGTTATCGATTAACCCCAGCTCTGTGTTTTCGACCGCCGCCTGCACGCCGCCGCAGCCGTAGTGGCCACAAATAATGATGTGCTCAACCTCAAGAACGTCAACGGCGTACTGCACAACCGAAAGGCAGTTGAGATCGGTATGAATAACCAGGTTAGCCACATTGCGGTGAACAAACAGTTCGCCAGGTTCAAGACCCGTCAGACGTTCGGCGGGGACACGGCTGTCAGAACATCCAATCCAGAGAAAGCGCGGGTTCTGCGCTTGCGCGAGTTTTCCAAAAAATCCGGGGTCTTCCTCCACCAGCATTTTTGACCATAGTGCATTGTTGCTGATGAGTGTATCTATGTCGTTCATGGAGGTTAGCGACCTGTAACCAAGTGATTGCGTTGCGCTACTATAGGGTAACCCGACTTTTAATGAAACCACACAACGTGTGTCAGAACTTAAGGTAAGTTGAATTCATGGCGATTGCACTGGAGCTTGAACAGCTCAAAAAAACCTACCCGGGGGGCGTTCAGGCGCTGCGCGGGATAGATCTTAAAGTCGAAGCGGGAGATTTCTACGCGCTTCTGGGGCCGAACGGGGCGGGGAAATCCACCACCATCGGGATCATCAGCTCGCTGGTCAACAAAACCTCCGGCCGCGTCAGCGTGTTTGGCTACGATCTGCAAAAAGATGTGGTCAACGCCAAGCGTCAGCTGGGGCTGGTGCCGCAGGAGTTCAACTTCAACCCGTTTGAGACGGTACAGCAGATTGTGGTTAACCAGGCGGGTTATTATGGCGTTGAGCGCAAAGAGGCGCTTGAGCGCAGCGAAAAGTATCTGAAACAGCTCGACCTGTGGGAGAAGCGTAACGAACGCGCGCGGATGTTGTCCGGGGGGATGAAGCGCCGCCTGATGATTGCCCGCGCGCTGATGCACGAGCCAAAGCTGCTTATCCTTGATGAGCCTACTGCTGGCGTGGATATTGAACTGCGTCGCTCCATGTGGGGTTTCCTGAAAGATCTGAACGATAAAGGCACCACCATCATTCTGACCACGCACTATCTGGAAGAGGCGGAAATGCTGTGCCGCAATATCGGCATCATTCAGCACGGTGAGCTGGTGGAAAACACCTCGATGAAGAATCTACTCTCCAAGCTCAAATCAGAGACCTTTATCCTCGATCTGGCGGCGAAAAGCGCGCTGCCGAAACTGGAGGGTTACAACTATCGCCTGGTCGATACCTCGACGCTGGAGGTAGAAGTGCTGCGCGAGCAGGGTATCAACAGCGTGTTCTCACAGTTGAGTGCGCAGGGCATTCAGGTATTAAGCATGCGTAACAAAGCAAACCGACTGGAAGAGCTGTTTGTCTCTCTGGTGCACGACAAACAAGGAGACAAGGCATGACGCATCTTTACTGGGTCGCGCTGAAAAGCATCTGGGCAAAAGAGATTAACCGCTTTATGCGTATCTGGGTGCAAACCTTGGTGCCGCCGGTGATCACCATGACGCTCTACTTCATCATTTTCGGTAACCTGATTGGCTCCCGCATTGGTGAGATGCACGGTTTTACCTATATGCAGTTTATCGTGCCGGGCCTGATCATGATGGCGGTGATCACCAACGCTTACGCGAACGTAGCGTCGTCGTTCTTTAGCGCCAAGTTCCAGCGCAACATTGAAGAGCTGCTGGTGGCCCCGGTGCCAACGCATGTGATCATCGCCGGTTACGTGGGCGGCGGCGTAGCGCGCGGGCTGTGCGTGGGGATTCTGGTGACGGCGATTTCGTTGTTCTTCGTCCCGTTCCAGGTGCATTCGTGGCTTTTCGTGGCGCTCACATTATTGCTGACGGCGATCCTGTTCTCCCTCGCCGGGCTGCTGAACGCGGTGTTTGCTAAAACGTTTGATGACATCAGCCTGATCCCGACCTTCGTGCTGACGCCGCTGACCTATCTGGGCGGGGTGTTTTACTCCCTGACGCTGTTGCCGCCGTTCTGGCAGGCGCTGTCGCACCTGAACCCGATTGTCTACATGATCAGCGGCTTCCGCTTTGGCTTCCTCGGCATTGCCGATGTCCCGCTGTTCACCACCGTTGTGGTGCTGGTGGTGTTTATCGTGGCATTCTATCTGCTGTGCTGGTATCTGATCCAGCGCGGACGCGGGCTGCGTAGCTAACCTTCTGCCCGGCGACGTTCTGTTTGCCGGGCACTTTCTTTGACAGTTATCACCGTAAACTAACCTTCACCTGGATAAACTACTCGCCTGCTAAGGAGAGACGTTATGCTGGGATGGGTGATCACCTGCCACGATGAAGAGGCACAGGAAATGCTGCTTAAGCTGGAGGCCCGATTTGGCCCCCTGGCGCAATGTCGTGCGGTAAATTACTGGCGAGGGCTGAGCACCAATATGCTCAGCCGGATGATGTGTGACGCGCTGCATGAAACCGACACCGGCGATGGCGTGATTTTTCTCACTGACAGATCCGGCGCGGCGCCATACCGTGCGGCTGCCCTAATGAGCCATAAGCACGATAACTGTGAAGTAATCTCCGGTATCAGCCTGCCTTTACTCGAAGCGATGTATCCGCTGCGCGCAACGTTGAGCAGCGCTGAGTTTCGTCACGCCATTGTGGCGCAGGGCTCGCCGGGCGTGAGCAGCTTGTGGCACCAGCAGCAGAAGAACCCGCCTTTTGTTCTGCTTCACGATCTGTATAAGCATTAAACATTGGTATTGATGCCGCTTTTGTTACAATGGCGGCTGATTTTCTGTGTCGATTTATATTCCATGCTCAAGCGCGTTATCTTTGTCCTTCTGCTCGTGGTTTCCGGTGGTGCGTCTGCCAGCCTGACCAGCCAGCAAGGCCTTCCTGCTCAGTATATGCAAACCACCGAAGATGCGGCCATCTGGGCGCAGGTGGGAAATGCCGTTGTGAATGTGGGGAATGTCCGCGCCGGGCAGATCCTCGCTGTCTTTCCGGCCGCGGCGGATTACTATGAATTTCGTTTCGGATTCGGTACGGGGTTTATTGATAAAGACCACCTTGAAAAAGTTCAGGGCAAACAACGCGTTGAGGATAGTTTGGGTGACTTGAACAAGCCGCTCAGTAATCAAAACCTCATTACCTGGAAAGACACGCCGGTGTATAACGCCCCCAGCAGCGGAAGCGCGCCCTTTGGCACCTTAAGCGCTAATCTTCGCTATCCGATTCTGAATAAGCTGAAAGACCGCCTGAACCAGACCTGGTTCCAGATCCGTATCGGTAATCGTCTGGCATGGGTAAGCAGCCTGGATGCGCAGGAAGATAACGGGCTACCGGTTCTGACCTACCATCATATTTTGCGTGATGAAGAGAACACCCGTTTTCGACATACCTCCACGACGACCAGCGTACGTGCGTTTAATAATCAGATGGCCTGGTTACGCGATCAGGGCTATACCACGCTGACGATGTACCAGCTTGAAGGGTACGTACGTAACAAGATGAACCTGCCCGCGAAAGCGGTGGTGATCACTTTTGATGATGGCCTGAAATCGGTGAGCCGCTATGCGTATCCGGTGCTAAAAGAGTATGGCTTCAACGCGACGGCGTTTATAATTTCATCCCGAATCAAAGGCCACCCGCAGAAGTGGGATCCAAAATCGCTGCAGTTTATGAGCGTTCAGGAAATTAAGGGCATCCAGGATGTGTTCGACATTCAGTCTCACACTCATTTCCTGCATCGCGTGGATGGCTATAAACACCCCATCCTGTTGAGCCGTAGCTATCACGTGATCCTGTTTGATTTTGAACGCTCACGTCGTGCACTGGCTCAGTTCAACCCGCGCGTATTGTATGTGTCGTATCCATTTGGCGGCTATGACAATAAAGCGATAAAGGCAGCGAATGAGGCTGGTTTTCATATGGCAGTGACGACGATGAAGGGGAAGGTGAAGCCGGGGGATAATCCGTTCCTGTTGAAGCGTTTGTATATCTTAAGAACGGACTCACTGGAGACGATGTCGCGGCTGATCAGTAATCAGCCGCAGGGATAGCGGTTAATCGTATGAAAGGGTGAATACGCCGGTGGCTTTAAACGACCCCGGTTTCACTGTGTTTCCGTTTGCTACCAGTTGAGCAACATAATTAATTTGCTTGGATTCAGGGGTTTGGTAATCCGTTATGACATAGGATGAGTCAGGATTATTCGGCAGAAGTTGAGAGGTTCCGTTATACATGATTTTCACGCCTGCGCCTTCAGCTCCGGACGAAAGCGTATTACCAAGAAGATCATTATTTTTTCCGGTTAGCTTTGAGGTGGTGAGTTTGGTTGTGATATTTGCCACACCGGTACAATTGCTTAAGCTAATGGAAAAAGGGATATCCTTAACCCGATTGTTTTTAATGTCTGAAACATAATATTCTCCCAGGTTAACATTATTAGTACCATCCGATAGCATGGCCATGTCGCAGGTTGGAAGAACGATCGGGATCTGGAATGAGTCCTCGTTGACCACAAATGTCCATGGTCGGTTGTTAGTATCATCTGGATTACCAATAGCCATTTTACCCAGAGTGCCGGGTTTGGGTCTGATTGCGGTTTCTTTGTTCGGGTTGCCTCTGTAACCTTCATCAATATAAATTTGAACTGAGGTGTTTATCCATTTTCTATCCCAGGGGTCAGACTTACCTGAGGATGCAACGGTAGTCCAGCCAGTAGTATTCATAGCGAAGTAACCACCCATGCCTCCATCGCTTTCTGCGGTGTGCACCCTTACGGAATAATAAATCCCCGGAATATTTGTTTCAAACATAGCCCTGCCATAACTGCTCCCCATCAGCAAGGTCGGGTTTGTTTGTGACACGAGGTTAAAACCATCGTCCCCCATACCACATTCGGCCTGAATGCCTGGTGTCAGGTTAACGTTAAAAAGAGTACTGGCATAATTACCCGGAGGGGGAAGACGTACGGTGCCACCTGAGTAGTCAGAATTGATCAGCGTGGTTGTGCCGCCTTTTCCATTATTCATGCGGCACTCATCTGCCCAGCAGGAGTGGCTGAGGGTTAATAACGCGCTCGCCATGGCAAACGCCATTGTGCCTTTCACGTTGAAACCCTGTCTTATAAAGTTGAACATTCTCATCCTTTTTCCTGTTCTGATTATTATTCGTAAGTGACGTCAACCAATACTTTACTGGTAACGACACCACCAGCCACTACGCCAATATTTTGATATCGGGCATAGAACTGATAATCCGTTAAAAATGCAGTATCCTGACCGCTTACGTCATAAGTGATTTTTGACGTGCCGTCGTTGTTTAAAACATTCTTTTTATATTTTTCAGAGAAAACGACGACGCCGACATTTTTTGCCGCGCCTGCGGCGGTATCATCACTTTTGAAAACCTGATTTTGTCCTGGCCAGAAACCCGACTGCGGCGAAAAGCTAAAACTCAGCTTTTTAGCCGTACCGCTGTCTCCATAGCAATCATCTACATGGATCTTAAAAGGCGTACCGCCTGCATCATCGGTTGCAGTAAAACGATCGCTACCATCCGGGTTATAAAACCAACTGCGCATCGCATTGGGGAGATAAATTTCGCCGTCATTTTCCACGGTCATCTTACAGGTGCTATTAACAATGTTAGCGGTAATATTTACGTCTAATCCTGAGCTTGCCTGGCTTACGCCAGGCAAGATGCCACCAGCCAAGCCCATAAGCAACACAAGACCGGGCTGGTATAAAATAAACGGTGATTGTTGCATACTGGTTCCTGGTATTATGGATAAGCGATAGTAAACGTGACTGGCGCAGTAACCGCCCCCGCGCCTACATCAGCAATGGTTTGGCCTTGCCCGATAACGATACGGGAATTCATCGGGAATTCACCGGTACCATCAGTAATGGTGACATCCTTAGCAGCCGGAGGCGTGTTACAGCTCATAAGCTCGCCAGTATCGACAACACCCGACCAGATCTCAAAGCCCGTTGCTAAGCCGCCAGAGTAAGAATCACCCGTCTTGTTGACGCCACTGCATTCACCACCAGCGCCTTTCGCAGTGGACACCGTTGCCTTGGTTACTCCAGAACAGTTGGTGAAACTAATCTTGAGCGGCTCGACACGGGTTTTGTTCACCAGATCGGATTTGTATACGTCGCCGAACGCAATTTCAGTGGAGGCTGTTCCTGCATCGTTAAGTACTTTTGCGGTACATGTGCCTGATACAATTTTTGATTTAATCGTTAATTCGACACTAGGGGTGCCTGTAATAGCTGCGCTTGCCATTCCCGAGAACAGAAGAGCAGAAACGGACAGGGCGATAAAAGTAGAATTGAATTTCATAATGTTGCTCCGTTTTCCTGCACTAATCACTCGTAGCTAAATTCAAAGGTCGCCACGGCCTGAAAATCACCAATGGTCATGCTGTTTTCTTTTGTTTCACGTAAGGTGGCCACCAGAGCAACTTCCTTATTCTGGATTTCTGTCGGACTCCAGACCAGGCGCTCTGAATCCAGGGTTGAGTTAATGATAAAAGGAGTATTTGGTGCATCGGCTCTGGCGATTTCAGCCGCAGAGTAATCAGCGCCACCGTTAGCTTTTGCAATCTGGTTAACAAGGCCGCTAGCTAAATAACCTGATTTGGTTCCTTTTACGGTTGTTTTTAACGAGGTCAGCGACGCCGGGCATTCAACGAGCACAATTTTGAAATTGGCATTTGCCGTTCCGGCTTTGACATCATCTAAACGTACCTGACCGTTATTACCGATAGTCAGCGTTTGCTGCGTATCTGAACCCGTACCGCCGACCAGTTTCATATCGCAGGTGGTTTCGCGGATATTGGCAGTGAAGTTAACATTGAGATCGGCTGCCGCAGCAGAACCTGACATCGCTAACATTGCTAATGCGATTAATGAATAACCGCAATGATTTTTCTTCATATTATTTCCCATGGGTGTGATTCCCTGTTTTAACATCATTACATTTGGCACTGTTGATTACTCAGAATCGTGGTTAAGCCTGCTTTCTTCGCATTTTCAGGAATCTGATAATGCACCGTGCAAGAGCTGGATCCATCGCTTCCCCATACCACCCGGAGAGCGCCTTTGTCTTCCACACCGCGTACATAAGCTTGTCCTGCCTGGCCTACCGTTCCGATAGATTCGTTTTTCTCATTCAGAACGTCTGCACCTAACGGAATAAAGCCGTTATCAGAACGTTGTAATTCCAGAACAAGCGAACGACCTTCATCCGTTTCAAAATTCACTAATACAACGGAGCCATTGCGAGGTACGGCAACAGCGCTGGTATTTTTGATTTCAACGTCTGCTTCGAGAGTGCTGATATCGAGCGATACTCGGTTTTCTCTGTAGGCTGACATATACGGCATAATCCCGTACCCGGAGCTGTTAATGCGGCTTTGGCCGTAACCCAGCCGAGCACCCGTTGCGCCACTTGCTTTTACCAGCGCAAGTGAATCCGTTTCGCCGATACTGCCGGATGTAAATACAACGCCACCCGAGTGAACAACCATTCCGCCGTTATAACTCGCGGAATACTGTTTACTATTGTCATCGCCAAAGGACGCTGAGACACCGAGCGGCCCGTAAGGACTGTTCCATGAGCTATAGCCACTGACCTGGTTCAGGTTGCCGTAGTTGCCCCCGCTTGATGAGGCGCTAACGGAATAGCTCACTTCACTGTTTTTGGAGTTGCCGCTTGCCGTAGAGTTAAAACTGGTACCGCCTTTTAAATCAGTGCGCAGGCTCATGTTGACGTTATTAAATCCGCCTGACTGCGCGCTATCTTTATTGAATATGCTGAATGGAATACTGACGTTTAAATAAACGCTGTCATCCTTTTCCCCTGTTTCGTTGTACGTGCGTTGCACAGAAACGCTATAGCTACCGTAAGCAAAACTATTGTTGTAACCCACGCTGTAGTCGGAAGTGGAGCTAGAGTCATTCCAGTAATCCTGCCAGGTGCCGCTAATATAGAGTGAGCCGTATTCATCACCGTTAACATTCAATGGCTGATTCAGGCTGACCTGTATCTGGTTTTTGGTACGCTGATAATCAGCATAAAGCTCGGCATTGCTGTCATAAGATCGATTGCCATATTCCTCGTGATGAATACTGTCCTGCAATGAGGCGGCATCGTTAAGGCTGAGATAATCTTCTGTAGAGAAGCGATAAGCTGCCACGTTAAGAGATGTGTTAGTAGCTTCAAGCATTTTGCTGTAGGTCAGCCGATAACTTTGCCCTTTAAGCGTGTCCAGCCCGTCGATATCGGCATAGGACCCGGTAACATCTAATGCGAATGCACCAATACGGGTATTCATAGCCAGACCAAGCAGGCCGGCGTAGAAATCCATATCCGTATATTGCGCACCCACGTAACCGGTAAAGGTATTATTCAGACCATACGCGTAAGTTGCGTAGCCAACGTTTGGCTTATCGTGCAATGAATCATCATTCAGCTCACCTAAACCCACATCCCAGCGGCTGGAGCCTGGGCGGAGCATTTGTGTAACTGAGGAGAACGGAACGGTAAACGTCCGTTTACTTCCATCGGCTTCCTCTACAGTGACAATCAAATCATTGCCATAGCCTGTTGTACTGAGGTCATTGATCTCGAAAGCACCGGGTGGAACGGTGGTTTCATAAATTTTATTGCCGCTTTGCGTTACGCTAACTTTGGCGTTACTGTTTGCCACACCACGAATTACTGGCGCGTAGCCAGAGGTGCCTTCCGGGAGCATGCGGTCATCGTTATACATACGCGCACCACGCAGGCTCACCGAGTCAAAGACATCACCGCGTGTGTAGGAATCACCCATTACCATCTGTGCGTTAAGTGGTGTGATGTCTCGCTGGAGGTAGATATCCTGGCTGGAATAATGTGTGCCATTATCGCTGTCCCAGTTCAGACTGCCGCGAGAACGTAAACGCCACGGCCCCACGTTCAGGCCATAATGCAAGCCCGCATAAGCGGTATCTGAATTGGTGCCGTTTGACTCGCTGTGCCAGGTATTAAGATCGTATGAGAGTAATCCGGCCGGAACACCATTATCCCATAATGAAGGATCGACATACCCTGCTGGAAGCTTAAGCACGTAGATTTGCGGGAAATTAAGATCCATTTCCTGCTTGCTACTATCAAAATTTTCAGAAGCACCGGGATAATATTTTTTGATATCTACGCAAGACGTTTCGTCGTTTTTGACATCATCGCCTAATATGCTGGTATCAACGCCTGCCTGTGTCAGCGTGAGTTTAGTCAGACATGCTGAGGCACGTGGCGTTTTGTTATCAATGAATGTCATCTCGACCGTGGATTTTGAATTGCCATTCAAATTCACTTTTACACGGTAAGTACCTGGCAGAACTGGGTTGCCATAAGCATAACGATCGACATTGATACCTCCACCATTATCGATAAGGAACTGGTCATTAAATTCAATGGCCGATTCTGTTTCGGATGAGGTGTCTACAGCTTTTTTTTCAGTCTCGCTCGCATGCAGAGGAAATGCTGCACAGATTGCGAGACATAAAATTGATCGTTGAAATAGCATGCTTCATCCAGACAAGTCGTCGTATGAATGCTATGAATCATTCATACGTGTTATATTTATAATGTGGCGGTGGTGCGGTTATTAATTTACTTTGCTTTCAAAAGTATCAGAGCCGCCATTGTCATTAATGGTTTCGTAAGCAACAGTGCCGGTGGCAGTACTACCTAAACCTTTTACCTGCATAATTTGAGTACTAAACGGTAAAATAGATTTATGCTCAACCTGGTACTCTTTATTTGCTGATTTCAGCTTTACATTTGAAATAGAAACGTTGTAAGGGGAATCATTGTGTGCGATCAGGTTTAGCGTATTACCTTGTTTTTGTTGTGACCACGTTACTTTGGCTGCTGCATCTCCTGGCGTACCTTTCAGGCCGTCAGGTCGGAAAAAGAGTTTAATACGTGTGCGGAATGCCAGCTGGAGCTGGTTAGGATTTTCACCGTCTTTCACTTTTGACTTCGGTGGAATCTCGAGCACATTGAACCAGAATAGGGATTCGCGATCTTGCGGCAATGAACCACCCAGGTATGAGATCCGAACGGATTGACCTTTTTGCGGATCAATTCGGGATACTGGTGGAGTAATAATAAACGGTAGTTTTAATTCCTGTGGGTTGGTGTCATCGCGACCGTCATCGAGCCATGATTGAACTAATAGTGGCTTTTTGCCACGGTTGTCTAAAGAAACGATGACATCTTTTTGCGACTGCTGATAAACAATACGTGTTCCCGAAATAACGATATCTGCGCTTGCCTGGAATGACGCGACAGCAGCAGCTGTAAAGCAGGCAGCTTTAAATCCTTTATAAAATGATGTGCTTAACATTTTTCCACTTCCTGTTGGAATGATATCAATAGTCCCCTGACGTACGTCAGGGGATAATATGAGCATTTTATTTATGCGCTTAAAATTACTCGTAGATCATGGTGAATGCAGCTTGTGCCTGAACCACACCAGCTGACACTGGGTTGTTGGCCGCATCCCAGTTCTGACCCTGGGTATACGCTACACGGTAGTAAAGTGCGCCTGCGCCTGTGGTATCAATCGTTGCTTTCTGGGTATTGTTGGTCTGATCCAGTTTGATCTGATCGGTAGCGGAGTTGCCATCGTTTGACAGTACCAGATTGACGTTTTTAGCGGCGCCTTGAGTATTTGATGGTGGAACCAGCAGACCGCCGGAAGTTGAAGAAGAACCCGCCCAGGAATCAAACTGAGCAGATGCCTGGTTGACGGTAGCAGAATCACAACCTGTCAGGGTGAGGGAGAATTTCTTTTCTCCCAGGGTGCTGGTGGTACCCAGCGCATTAGCGAAGTCTTTTACAAACACGGTATCCAGGTTAACGTCAAAATCATTACCCTCCTGGTCAATCTTCTGATCCAGGGATACTTTACAGGTGTTATTAGAAACCATACCGTGGAAAGTAATAGTGCCTGTATCTGAAGGAATATCAGCTGCCATTGCAGAACCCGCACTCAGAACCATTGCTACTACAGTTGCCAGACCTAATTTATTAAAAGACATTTTTTATATCCATATTTAAATGCTAGAAAAGTGAACATAAGCAAGGCTTATGTTCGTTCCGAACAGATGCTTCGGGAAAAGGATTCTAAGTGATGAGTAATGGTTGTGAGAAGCCGTTAGGCGTTAGAAATACTTAAACGATCTTTAAGTCAATATGATTATTTAATAGTGAATGATAATAATTGTTCATCATTTTGATGAGCAGGTGTTCGGCAGGGTGACTTGAATATATTAATAAAAATATATAAAAAGAACGCTATTCATTTTAATTATGTATAAATTACCCAACCTATTTGTCGGGTAATTTATAACAGTACTATTGGCTTAGGCAACCTGAACCGGAATTGCTTTCGCAATGCGTTTCATCTCATTATCGCCTTCAAAGTATGCCACTTTTGGCTGCCAGCGACGTGCCTCTTCGTCAGACATCATCACAAAGCTGGCAATAATGACGATATCACCCACGTCCGCGCAGTGCGCCGCTGCCCCATTAACGGAGATGATTTTAGACCCGCGTTCAGCGGCAATCGCGTACGTTGAAAAGCGTTTGCCGTTATTAACGTTCCAGATATCAATAGCTTCGTTTTCGAGAATACCCGCCGCGTCGAGAAAATCCTGGTCGATCGCGCAGGAGCCTTCATAGTGCAGGTCGGCCTGGGTGACTTTCACACGGTGAAGCTTACCTTGTAGCATTTTGCGAATCATTACGTTTACCTTTCACTTCCGGGTAGTAAAACTACGCCAGTTCAACCACTTTGTTGTCGATAAGGCGGGCCTGGCCGAGCCAAGCCGCCACCAGAATTACCGCACGTTTGCTGGTATCTGATAGTTCCAGAAGCGTATCGGCATCCCGAATTTGAACGTCGTCAGCACGAAGACCTTTCTCGTTCAGCGCCTGTTCAGCCAGAGCGATGATTTCTTCTGCGGTTAATTCTTTTGCCAGCAGTTGCTCTGCCATGGTATTCATGACTTTGCTTAAGCCTGGCGCAATTTTACGCTGTTCCGCAGTCAGATAGCCGTTACGGGAGCTAAGCGCCAGGCCATCTTTCGCACGTACAATCGGCACGCCGACAATCTCTATGTCGTAGCCCATATCGGCAACCATTTTGCGGATCAGCGCCAGCTGCTGGAAATCTTTCTCGCCAAAGCAGGCGATGTCCGGCTGCACCAGGTTAAACAGCTTGCTGACGATGGTGGAAACGCCGCGGAAATGGCCCGGACGGCTGGCACCCTCCAGCATGGTCGAAATACCCGGTACGTCGACGTAGGTCGCTTCAGTGGTACCCTGAGGATAAACATCTGCGGGGGCCGGTGCGAAGACGATATCCGCATGACGTTTTTTGAGCTTCTCGCAATCTTCCTGCAAGGTACGTGGATAGCGCGCCAGATCGTCTTCGCGATCGAACTGCATCGGGTTAACGAAGATACTGACTACCACGATATCTGCACGGGCTCTCGCTTCATCGACCAGCTTCATATGGCCGTCGTGCAGATTGCCCATGGTCGGGACGAGGGCGATACGTTTACCTTCCTGACGTGCACGGCGGATATGCTGGCGCAGCAGCGGCAGAGTTTCTATGATTAGCACACCTGGACTCCTTAATGGAAACTGTGTTCTTCGCCCGGATAAACGCCGGACTCAACCTCGGCAATATACTGCCGCACAGCAGCACGCATGTCGCCTGCTTCTGTCAGGAAATTTTTAGCAAATTTTGGAATGTGACCGCCGGTGATCCCGAAGGCGTCGTGCATGACCAGAATCTGGCCATCGGTGACGTTGCCCGCGCCGATGCCGATCACCGGAATCGACAGCGCCTCAGTGATACGCTTAGCCAGCTCAACCGGCACACACTCCAGCACCAGCAGCTGTGCACCAGCGGCTTCCAGCGCCAGGGCATCATCAAACAGCGTCTGCGCCGCATCGCCACGCCCCTGAACTTTATAACCGCCAAAGATATTCACGGATTGCGGCGTCAGCCCTAAGTGCCCGCAAACTGGCACGGCCCGTTCGGTGAGCATTTTCACCGTATCGACCAGCCAGTCGCCGCCTTCGATTTTGACCATATTGGCGCCGGCGCGCATCACAGTTGCCGCATTTTCAAAGGCCTGTTCCGGGGTGGCATACGCCATAAACGGCAGATCGGAAAGTAGCAGGCAGGCGGGCGCACCCCGGCGCACGGCGCGGGTATGGTAAGCAATATCCTCGACCGTGACCGGCAGAGTAGAATCATGTCCTTGTACCGTCATCCCTAACGAGTCTCCGACCAGCATGACGTTGATCCCTTCTTCGGCAAACAGTTTTGCGAAGCTGTAGTCATACGCGGTGATAGTGGCGAAGCGTTTCTTTTCCTGTTTGCATTTCTGCAATAAGGAGATGGTAGTTGGTTTCATACTGTTTCCTGATGGCCCAAAAGCGGATCTTTGCGCATTCTAACAGTAACATTCGAGGGAACAATGATTTTAGGCAATCGATTAACCATATTTAACACATGGCTAATCGGGGGTGACACGGGATTACCAGCGGACCGGTTTTTCCGCGTTGAGGCTTAGCAGAACGGCGTTCAGCGAGGTGCCGTCAGGGAAGGTGAGATCGGGGGCGACTTCAAACAGCGGCCAGAGCATAAACCCACGGTTTTTCATGTCATAGTGCGGAACGGTGAGGCGCTCGGTGTTAATCACCTTGTGGCCGAAAAGCATAATATCGAGGTCGAGCGTGCGCGGTCCCCAGCGTTCGGCTTTACGTACGCGACCCTGCTGTAGCTCAATACGCTGGGTATTATCCAGCAGCGTTTCTGCGTCAAGGCCTGTTTCCAGCACCACGGCGGCGTTCAGATAATCAGGCTGATCCTGCGGGCCGAGCGGGGGCGTACGGTAAAAGGAGGAGACTGCCACGATATGGCTTTGCGGGATCTCCCCCAGCGCCTGAACGGCAGCGTTAACCTGCTCAAGCGGAGAGGCCAGATTGCTGCCGATGGCAATATACGCAAGGGTCATGCTGTGCCTTCACGACGCGGCGCGCGCTTGCGCGGGCGACGGTGACGACGGCGGGGTGCCGGCTCGTCATCGAGATCCGTGAGCATATCTTTTTGCTCCGGTGGTGCAGAGACCTGAAATTCTCCCCACCACTGCGCCAGGCGCTGTAGCTCCTGGTTTCTTTCGACTTCAGCACGCAGAGAGAGCAAATCGAACGCGGCGCGGAACTTAGGATGCTCCATCAGTTTCCAGGCACGTTTACCCTGACGGCGGGACATACGCAGCTGAAGCTGCCAGATATCACGCACCAGCGTGGTAATACGTTTCGGGATCGCCAGCGTGCGACAGCCTTCGTCCAGCACGTCGTTTGCCGCCAGCGCGAACGCATCATAATAGGCGAGGCCGCTCTCCTGGGTAATGCGCTGCGCCGTTTCCAGCAGCGGATACCAGAACATGGCCGCGAACAGGAACGCCGGATTCACGCGCATATCGTTATGAATACGGGTATCCGTGTTCTTCAGCACCTGTGCAATCATCCGCTCCATTGCGCTGTCACCGTTTTCGGTGAAGTAGCGGGTAATGGTCGGGAACAGCGGCTGGAACAGGTTGTATTCACGCAGCAAATTGTAGGTTTCAAACCCGTAGCCTGCCTGGAGCAGCTTTAACGACTCCTCAAACAGACGGGCAGGGGGGACGTCGTTAATCAGCGTCGCCAGGCGCGGGATCGGCTCTGCGGTTTCCGGGCTGATACGCATGTTTAGCTTGGCGGCGAAACGCACGGCGCGCAGCATTCGGACCGGATCTTCGCGATAGCGCGTTTCCGGCGTGCCGATCAGGCGAATCAGGCCGTCTTTCAGATCCTGCATACCGCCGACGTAATCGCGCACGGTAAAATCCGCCACGCTGTAGTAAAGGCTGTTGATGGTGAAATCGCGACGCTGAGCATCTTCTTCAATAGAGCCGAAGATGTTGTCGCGCAGCAGCATGCCGTTTTGGCCGCGCTGGGAAGTTGTGCGATCGTTGACGCCCGCTTCGTGGTGACCGCGGAAGGTCGCCACTTCAATAATTTCCGGTCCAAACATCACGTGCGCCAGACGGAAACGGCGACCAACCAGACGGCAGTTGCGGAATAATTTACGCACCTGTTCAGGCGTGGCGCTGGTCGTCACGTCGAAATCTTTTGGTTTTTTGCCCAGCAGTAAATCGCGCACCCCGCCGCCGACGAGATAGGCCTCGTAGCCTGCTTTATTCAGACGATAGAGCACCTTGAGGGCATTTTCACTGATATCTTTGCGGGAAATATTGTGCTGCTCACGCGGAATGACCGACATGTGTGGCTGTGCAATAGCATCATTCGCCATGCTCTCTTCGCGGCTCAGCACTTTACGGCAAAAATTAGCGACTCGGGTAAAAATAGTACACCTCGTAGTGTGTTTTGTTATCAAAAAAGCGGCTAATCATAGCTCAGCGCAACGCATTTGAGAATGCTGGATTTTTGGCACGGCCATAAGCGTCCAGTCAGCAATGGCCGTTTTCAGCAATTCATCCAGACTCAGATCCTGCCATTCCTGCGTTACATTCTGGTTGAGAAATCGCAGCGCGTCGATCAATACCGGGCGCGGATCGCCGTCAGGCAGCGCCGGGGCATGATTCTGTTTTGACAGCTTACTCCCCTGTTCATTGACCGCCAGCGGCAGATGGATGTAATCCGGCACCGTCCAGCCAAACTGCTGGTAAAGCGATATTTGCCGCACGGTAGGCTCAACCAAATCCGCCCCACGCACGATTTCCGTGACGCCCTGGAAATGGTCATCGACAACCACCGCCAGGTTATAGGCAAACAAGCCATCGCGACGGTGAATAATAAAATCTTCACGCGCCAGACGATCATCCGCCTGAATGGTTCCTGAGAGGACATCGGTAAACTGCGTCACCGGAGCGCGCTGTATCAGCCGTACGGCGGCATTCTCAGGGCCGTTGTGCCGCGTACGGCAGTGGCCGTCGTAAACGCCACCCACGCTCTGAATTCGCGCACGCGTGCAGGTGCAGTTATAGGAAAGGCCCTGTTCAGCAAGCCACGCCAGACGTTCACGGTAGGCATCATGGCGTTGAGACTGCCAGAGTACGTCGCCGTCCCAGTGAAGACCGTAATGTTCCAGCTGACGCAGAATAGTTTCTGCCGCACCGGGAACTTCACGCGGAGGATCGATATCTTCAATGCGAACCAGCCATTTACCCTGACGGGCGCGAGCCTGTAGGTAGCTGCCGAGCGCGGCAATTAATGAGCCGAAGTGTAATTCACCGGAGGGAGATGGCGCAAAGCGCCCGATATAGTGAGATTCAGACATATCAACGGTAACAAGGCGGGAGAAACTCCCGCCTTAGCAGAGTAGTGAGAGGGAAGGCGTTAGCCAGCCATCTGTTTTTCGCGGATTTCTGCCAGCGTTTTACAGTCGATGCACAGATCGGCTGTTGGACGCGCTTCCAGACGACGAATACCGATTTCAACACCGCAGGATTCGCAGTAGCCAAAATCTTCGTCCTCGACCTTTTTCAGCGTTTTCTCGATCTTTTTGATCAGTTTGCGCTCGCGGTCACGGTTACGCAGTTCGAGGCTGAACTCTTCTTCCTGAGCGGCACGGTCGACCGGATCCGGGAAGTTAGCAGCTTCATCCTGCATATGTGTAACGGTGCGATCGACTTCATCCCTGAGTTGATTACGCCATGCTTCAAGAATACGCTTGAAGTGCGACAGCTGGGCTTCGTTCATATACTCTTCGCCCGGCTTCTCTTGATACGGCTCCACCCCAGCGATGGCGAGAATACTCAGGGACGATGTTTTACGGTTTTGCCCTTCTTGCATGTTGCTTCTCCTTAACACGCACTATCGATCCCCGTGTTGGGGGAAAAATCAGGTCGCTATAAATAGCAGATGCTTTTCCGTATGGCAATTATCTAAACGTAACACTTGACAACCCTGTGAGGAAAAGCGTATTTGCGCACGCGGCCAGAACACTTATTAGTCAATCGTCTAATCCCTTATAGGACAGTGGGAAGAGAGGATCTCAGAGTCATATTATCGGCAGAAAGTTCCGCTTTATAAGCGAAAATCTCTACCCCCTGCTTTTGTGCCTCATTCAACAATTGCGCGTATTTAGGATCAATATGACGGGCCGGGGAAAACCGTTCAATGGCTGAATGCAGAACCGCAAACAGCAACACGGCGCGCTTGCCCGCCGCCGCTACACTCATTAGCTCCCGCAGATGCTTCTGGCCACGTAGCGTTACCGCATCCGGAAAGAAGCCGTTTTCCTCTTCCGCTAACGTCACTGATTTCACTTCAATATAGCACTCAGGGCGGTCTTCCGCCTGTAACATAAAATCAATTCTGCTGCTTTCATCGCCATATTTCACTTCGCTTTTTTGCGTGCCGTAACCCACCAGTTCAGGAAGGATTCCATTTGTCAGGGCTTCCTTAACCAGCTGATTTGCGCGCAGGGTATTAACGCAAATAAATGCCCCGCTTTGCGTCTCGGTCATTTCCCAGGTATGAGGATATTTGCGTTTAGTATTTTCTGATGTGGAATACCAGACCGTGTCACCCGGTGTGGCGCAACCGGTCATGGCGCCGGTGTTAGGACAATGCAGCGTGAGCGTTTCGCCCTCAGGCGTGATCACGTCAGCGAGAAAGCGTTTGTAACGCTGGATCAGCGTGGCGGGCTGGAGTGCAGGGCTAAACTTCATCAGGATTCCTTAACGTATCGCCCAGCGTCCAGCGCTGGAGCGGAGTATAGCGGGTGCGTCCTTGTACAAAGGCAGATTCGTACAGCGCAAATTCATTCACCTGAAAGGACCAGTGAAAGCCCGGTGGCGGGATGGCAACAGCCTGACCCGCATCGCGCAGCAGGGTAATGTGGGGATGAAACGGCTGCGGGCTCTGATAACAGCCGCTGCGCGCGGCCTGTGCCCGCAGCATATTTGCGAGCTGGAGCAGTCCGCGAGGGGGCTGCCGCGTCCCCAGCCAGACCACCCGAGAGCGCAGCCATTGCCCGGCATCGTCAAGATGCAGCGTAAAACCCGGCTGAGAAATGCGTCCGGCCATTGCGCTTAACGCGCGCTGCTTTTCTGCGCTCACCTCGCCAAGAAAAGCTAACGTCAGGTGCATATTGGCGGCGACGACAGGGCGGCCCGCTTCCGCGGGGAAGTGGCTGGCGCGCCAGCGAACAATTTGCCGTTGAAGCGTGGTGGGTAATTCAATGGCGAAGAATAGCCGTTTTGACTCAGACATGCGCAAGACTCGGTAATGATATGCGCCGATGCTACAATGTACGCCGATTAATGTTAACCCTCTGGAGCCGTAAGTGTCCTCTTTGCCCGTCGCCGTCGTCCTTCCTGAGCTTCTCGCAGCCTTAGAACATGCGCCACAGGTTTTGCTCAGCGCGCCTACCGGAGCGGGTAAATCCACCTGGCTGCCCCTGCAAATTCTGCGCGAGGGGAGCATCAGCGGGAAAATTATCCTGCTGGAACCGCGCAGGCTGGCGGCGCGCAATGTGGCGCAGCGCCTGGCGGAACTGCTGAATGAAAAACCGGGCGAGACGGTAGGGTACCGGATGCGCGCCGAAACCTGCATTGGCCCGTCTACGCGGCTGGAGGTGGTCACTGAAGGCATTCTTACCCGTATGCTGCAAAACGATCCGGAGCTGAGCGGCGTCGGGCTGGTGATCCTTGATGAATTTCACGAGCGCAGCCTCCAGGCCGATCTGGCCCTTGCGCTGCTGCTCGACGTTCAGCAGGGGCTGCGCGACGACCTTCGGCTGCTGATTATGTCGGCGACGCTGGATAACGAGCGGCTCCGGCAGACGCTCCCTGACGCGCCGATGATCTCCTCTGAAGGGCGTGCGTTCCCGGTCGAGCGCCGCTTTCAGCCGCTGCCTGCCCATCAGCGTTTTGACGAAGCCGTTGCCATCGCCACCGCCGAATTGCTCCGTCAGGAACCCGGCTCGCTGCTGCTGTTTTTACCCGGCGTAGGCGAAATCCAGCGCGTACAGGAGCAGCTGGCATCCCGGGTGAGCAGTGACGTTATGCTGTGCCCGCTCTACGGCGCGCTGCATTTGGCTGACCAGCGCAAGGCGATCCTTCCCGCACCGGCGGGGCAGCGCAAAGTGGTAATGGCGACCAATATCGCCGAAACCAGTTTGACCATCGAAGGCATTCGCCTGGTGGTGGACAGTACGCAGGAGAGGGTGGCCAGTTTTGATCCGCGTACCGGGCTGACCAGGCTACTGACGCAGCGCATCAGCCAGGCCTCAATGGTGCAGCGCGCAGGCCGAGCAGGGCGTCTTGAGCCGGGTATTTGCCTGCATTTAACCAGCGCCGAGCAGGCGGAGCGTGCGGCATTGCAGAGTACGCCTGAGATTTTACAAAGCGATCTCTCCGGGCTGGTAATGGATCTGATGCAGTGGGGCTGCCCGGACCCTGACCAGCTCACCTGGCTTAATCCTCCGCCTGTTGTGAACCTTTCCGCCGCGCGCAGCCTGCTGACCCAGCTTGGCGCGCTGGAAGGCGAGCGACTGACGGCGCGCGGCCAGAAAATGGCGGCGCTGGGCAACGATCCGCGTCTGGCAGCGATGCTGGTGGCAGCACAGGGCGACGATGAAATTGCCACGGCGGCAAAACTGGCGGCTATTCTTGAGGAGCCGCCGCGCGGTGGCAGCAGCGATCTGGGACAGGCCTTTTCACGCCAGCAGGGAAACTGGCAACAGCGCGCGCAGCAGTTGTGTCACCGCCTGAAGAGCCGGGGAGGATCGCCTGACAGCGATAAAGTTATCCCTCTGCTGGCCCAGGCCTTCCCGGACAGAATCGCGCGCCGTCGCGGGCTGGATGGTCGTTATCAACTGGCAAATGGGATGGGCGCGATGCTGGACAGCGATGATGCTCTGACGCGTCATGAATGGCTGATCGCGCCGCTCTTACTCCAGGGCAGTCACTCCCCGGATGCGCGCATCTTGCAGGCGGTTGCCGTAGATATTGACGCCCTGACGCGTGCCTGCCCGCAGCTGCTTCAACAATCTGACATTGTCGAATGGCATGATGCCCAGGGCACGCTGAAGGCGTTCCGTCGTAGCCAGATTGGCAAACTGACGCTCGGGACAAAACCGCTGGCGAAGCCGTCGGAGGAAGAGTTACACCAGGCGATGCTGAACGGCATTCGGGAAAAAGGGCTGAGCGTATTGAACTGGACGCCTGAGGCTGAACAATATCGTATACGTCTGCACTGCGCCGCGAAGTGGCTGCCGGAACAGGGGTGGCCAGCGGTGGATGATGAGACGCTGCTCGCGACGCTTGAACAGTGGTTGTTGCCGCAGATGAGCGGCGTACACTCCCTGCGCGCCCTTAAGGCGCTTGATGTTAAGGCAGCGTTACAGAATTTACTGGACTGGTCGTTACGTCAACGTCTGGATAGTGAACTGCCTGGGCATTACACTGTGCCAACCGGGAGTCGGATTGCCATTCGTTATCATGAGGATAATCCGCCAGCGCTGGCGGTTCGGATGCAGGAGATGTTTGGTGAGGCCACCACGCCGTCCATCGCTGAAGGGCGCGTGCCGTTAGTGCTTGAGCTGCTTTCGCCTGCGCATCGTCCCTTGCAGATCACCCGCGATCTGGGTGCGTTCTGGGCGGGGAGCTATCGTGAAGTGCAGAAAGAGATGAAGGGGCGATATCCCAAACACGTCTGGCCGGACGATCCGGCGAATACCGCGCCGACACGGCGCACGAAGAAATATTCGTAATGGGGGAGTGCGGCCTGAAAGGTAAAGTGCGGCCTGATGCCCTCACCCCGGCCCTCTCCCACAGGGAGAGGGAGAAAACACTAAAGACTTTCCTGTCAGGAAAGTCTTGCTGTTTATTTTGAGAGATTTCTTCTTTCACTGACCTGTGCAAGATAAGAAAATCTGGCCTTTGCGCCTGAATGTTGCGGAGAAAAAGCATGGCGGGGAATGACCGCGAGCCAATAGGACGTAAGGGAAAGCCGACGCGTCCGGCGAAAGAAAAGGTAAGCCGTCGTCGCCTCAGAGATGAGGAGTATGACGATGACTATGAAGACGATTATGAGGATGAAGAACCGATGCCGCGTAAAGGGAAAGGCAAAGGGCGTAAGCCTCGTGGTAAGCGCGGCTGGTTCTGGCTGCTGCTGAAGCTGTTTATTGTTTTTGTTGTCCTGATCGCGATTTACGGCGTTTATCTGGATCAGAAGATCCGCAGCCGTATCGACGGGAAAGTCTGGCAATTGCCTGCGGCAGTGTACGGCCGCATGGTGAACCTTGAGCCGGACATGTCCATCAGCAAGAATGAGATGGTGAAGCTGCTGCAAGCCACGCAGTATCGTCAGGTCACGAAAATGACCCGTCCGGGTGAATTTACCGTCCAGGCGAAAAGCATTGAGATGATCCGCCGTCCGTTCGACTTCCCGGACAGTAAAGAGGGGCAGGTGCGCGCGCGTCTGACCTTTGACGGCGATCGCCTGGAAACCATTGAGAACATGGATAACGATCGCCAGTTCGGTTTCTTCCGTCTCGATCCGCGTCTCATCACCATGCTGTCGTCCGCAAACGGCGAACAGCGCCTGTTCGTGGCGCGTAACGGCTTCCCGGATCTGCTGGTGGATACCCTGCTGGCAACCGAAGACCGCCACTTCTACGAGCACGACGGGATTAGCCTTTACTCCATTGGTCGTGCGGTACTGGCGAACCTGACCGCGGGGCGTACGGTGCAGGGGGCGAGTACCCTGACCCAGCAGCTGGTGAAAAACCTGTTCCTCTCCAGCGAGCGCTCTTACTGGCGTAAAGCCAACGAAGCGTACATGGCCGTGCTGATGGATGCGCGCTACAGCAAGGATCGTATTCTTGAGCTGTACATGAACGAGGTGTACCTCGGTCAGAGCGGCGATAACGAGATCCGCGGCTTCCCGCTGGCGAGCCTGTACTACTTTGGCCGTCCGGTAGAAGAGCTGAGCCTTGACCAGCAGGCGCTGCTGGTGGGCATGGTAAAAGGCGCGTCGATCTACAACCCGTGGCGTAACCCGAAACTGGCGCTGGAGCGTCGTAACCTGGTTCTGCGTCTGCTGCAACAACAGCAGGTGATTGACCAGGAGCTGTACGACATGCTGAGCGCGCGTCCGCTGGGCGTTCAGCCGCGCGGTGGGGTGATCTCTCCGCAGCCTGCCTTTATGCAGATGGTACGTCAGGAGTTGCAGTCTAAGCTCGGAGATAAAGTGAAAGATCTCTCCGGGGTGAAGATCTTCACCACCTTTGACTCCGTGGCGCAGGATGCGGCAGAAAAAGCGGCGGTTGAAGGTATTCCGGTTCTGAAGAAGCAGCGTAAGCTGAGCGATCTGGAAACCGCGATGGTGGTAGTTGATCGCAACACCGGCGAAGTTCGCGCCATGGTGGGCGGCGCCGAGCCGCAGTATGCGGGCTATAACCGCGCGATGCAGGCGCGTCGTTCGATTGGTTCACTGGCAAAACCGGCGACCTATCTGACCGCGCTGAGCCAGCCGAATCTCTATCGACTGAACACCTGGATTGCCGATGCGCCAATCTCCCTGCGCCAGCCTAACGGCCAGGTGTGGTCTCCGCAGAACGATGATAAGCAGTTCAGCGGCCAGGTGATGCTGGTGGATGCGTTAACCCGCTCGATGAACGTGCCGACTGTTAACCTCGGCATGGCGCTGGGCCTCCCCGCCATCACCGACACCTGGCAGAAGCTGGGCGTACCGAAAGATCAGCTGCACCCTGTGCCAGCGATGATCCTGGGGGCGCTTAACCTGACGCCAATCGAAGTGGCCCAGGCGTTCCAGACCATCGCCAGCGGCGGTAACCGAGCGCCGCTTTCCGCCCTGCGTTCGGTGATTGCCGAAGATGGCTCCGTGCTGTATCAGAGCTTCCCGCAGGCGGAGCGCGCTGTTCCGGCGCAGGCGGCCTATATGACGCTGTGGACCATGCAGCAGGTGGTCCAGCGCGGTACCGGGCGTCAGCTGGGGGCGAAGTATCCTGGTCTGCATCTGGCGGGTAAAACCGGGACTACCAACAACAACGTCGATACCTGGTTCGCCGGTATTGATGGCCGTGAAGTGGTGATCACCTGGGTGGGCCGCGATAACAACCAGCCGACCAAACTGTATGGTGCGAGCGGCGCGATGTCGATTTACCAGCGTTATCTGGCCAATCAGTCTCCGGTGCCGCTGAACCTCGTTGCCCCGGAAGATATCGTCGATATGGGCGTGGACAGCTCGGGTAACTTCATCTGTGGCGGCGGCGTGCGTTCGCTGCCGGTCTGGACGACCAACCCGGATGCGCTGTGCCAGCAAAGCCAGCCAGAAGAACCGACAGGTAACCCGTTCGATCAGTCTTCTCAACCTCAGCAGCCGCAGCAGCAACAGCCGCAGCAGCAGAACGAGAAGAAAGACAGCGACGGCGTCGCCGGCTGGATCAAGGATATGTTCGGCGGCAACTAGCCCTTATGACACCCCCTTCCCTGGAAGGGGGTATTTTTTCACCTCAGCAACTCATTTCCTTAACCCTATTTTCAATCCTTATTAACGACCCGTTTTCCGTTGATTATTTCTTAAACCCTCAATTCTTGTAGGGCCGCATATCGCTTGCTATGCCGTCAGCGTTTCGCATATTATTCTGCGGTCATAATAATAATTCTCGTTTACGTTATCATTCACCTTTTTCATCAGAGATCCATCATGGCGCTTTCCAATACTGCTCAGCCAATTAACACGTCGCTGCGTAAAATCGCAGCCGTCGTAGCCACAGCGGTTGCCGGCATGTCTGCTTATGCACAGGCCGCTGAAACCCCCAAGAAAGAAGAAACCATCACCGTGACTGCCGCACCGGCTGCACAGGAAAGTGCCTGGGGTCCTGCTGCGACTATCGCTGCTCGCCATTCTGCGACTGGAACCAAAACAGACACGCCAATTCAAAAGGTTCCACAGTCTATTTCTGTGGTAACTTCCGAAGAGATGGCGTTGCATCAGCCACGTTCCGTTAAAGAAGCTCTGAGCTATACCCCGGGCGTTGCGGTAGGCACCCGTGGTGCTTCTAATACTTACGACTACCTGGTTATTCGCGGTTTCGCGGCCGATGGTCAGAGCCAGAACAACTACCTCGACGGTATGAAGATGCAGGGCAACTTCTATAACGACGCGGTGATTGATCCTTATATGCTGGAGCGCGCTGAAATCATGCGCGGTCCGGTTTCCGTTCTGTACGGAAAAAGCAGCCCTGGTGGCCTGCTGAACATGGTGAGTAAGCGTCCAACAACAGAGCCGCTGAAAGAGATCCAGTTTAAAGCTGGTACTGACAGCCTGTTCCAGACCGGCTTTGACTTCAGCGATGCCATCGACGATGACGGCGTTTACTCCTACCGCCTGACGGGGGTTGCGCGTTCTAACAACGCACAGCAGGAAAATAAAGGCGAGCAGCGTTATGCCATCGCGCCATCTTTCTCCTGGCGTCCGGATGATAAAACGACTTTCACTTTCCTTTCCTACTTCCAGAACGAGCCTGAAACAGGCTATTACGGCTGGCTGCCAAAAGAGGGAACGGTCGATCCGCTGCCAAACGGTGATCGTCTGTCGACGGACTTCAACGAAGGCGCGAAGAACAATACCTATTCCCGTAACCAGAAAATGGTTGGGTATAGCTTCGACCACGAATTTAACGACACCTATACCGTGCGTCAGAACCTGCGTTTTGCCGAGAATAAAACCTCGCAAAACAGCGTTTACGGCTACGGTGTATGTACCGATCCGGCAAATAGCGGCAGCAAACAGTGTGCTGCGTTAGCTCCTGCCGATAAAGGTCATTATCTGGCACGTAAATATGTTGTTGATAATGAAAAACTGCAAAACTTCACCGTTGATACTCAGTTGCAGAGCAAATTTGCGACCGGGCAGGTAGACCATATCCTGCTGACTGGTGTTGACTTTATGCGTATGCGCAATGATATCAACTCCTGGTTTGGCTATGACGACTCGGTACCGTTGCTGGATCTCTACAATCCGGTAAGCAGCGATTTCGATTTTGGCTCAAAAGATCCTGCAACCTCCGGTGCATATCAGATCCTCAACCGTCAGAAACAGACCGGTTTGTATGTTCAGGATCAGGCGCAGTGGGATAAAGTACTGGTTACTCTAGGCGGCCGTTACGACTGGGCCGATCAGGAGTCCTACAACCGTGTATTGAATACCACCTCCAAACGTGATGATACCCAGTTTACCTGGCGTGGCGGCGTTAACTATCTGTTCGATAACGGCGTAACCCCTTACTTCAGCTACAGCGAATCCTTTGAACCGGCTTCACAGACCGATGCTCAGGGTAAACTGTTCTCACCGTCTAAAGGCAAGCAGTACGAAGCGGGCGTGAAATACGTGCCGAACGATCGTCCGATCGTGATCACCGGTGCAGTGTATCAGCTGACCAAAACCAACAACCTGATGGCTGACCCGGCGGGCTCATTCTTCTCCGTTGAAGGCGGTGAGATCCGCGCCCGTGGCGTAGAGCTGGAAGCGAAAGCGGCGCTCTCTGCAAGCGTTAACGTTGTAGGTTCTTATACCTATACCGATGCTGAATACACCACCGACACTAACTACAAAGGCAACACACCGGCGCAGGTGCCAAAACATATGGCATCCGTGTGGGGGGATTACACGATGTTTGATGGCCCGCTGTCTGGCCTGACGCTGGGTACTGGTGTGCGTTACACCAGCTCCAGCAAAGGTGACCCGGCGAATAGCTTCACTGTTGGAAGCTATACGCTGGTTGATGCACTGGTCAGATACGATCTGGCGCGTGTAGGCATGGCCGGCTCAAACGTCGCGCTTCACGTGAACAACCTGTTCGATCGTGAGTACGTTGCAAGCTGCTTCAACACCTACGGTTGCTTCTGGGGTGCTGAACGCCAGGTTGTTGCCACGGCGACCTTCCGCTTCTAACCTCTTTATGGGCACGGTTCGCCGTGCCCTTTTTATTTAAGTTGGCTGACATGCAGGATACTAAAACGCAATCCGACTCCACCTTCACGCTCAACAATCTCTCCTTTCGCGTACCCGGGCGCACCTTGCTACATCCGCTCTCTTTGACGTTTCCCGCAGGTAAAGTGACCGGTTTAATCGGGCACAATGGTTCCGGTAAATCGACGCTGCTGAAGATGCTGGGCCGTCATCAGCCGCCGTCCGAGGGCGACATTCTGCTGGATGACCAGCCGCTGGCGAGCTGGAGCAGTAAGGCCTTTGCCCGCAAGGTGGCCTATCTGCCGCAGCAGTTGCCGCAGGCGGAGGGGATGACGGTGCGCGAGCTGGTGGCGATTGGACGTTATCCGTGGCACGGTGCGCTCGGGCGTTTTGGCGTTGCTGACAGAGAAAAAGTGGAAGAGGCTATCGCGCTGGTTGGGTTAAAACCGCTGGCGCACCGTCTGGTGGATAGCCTGTCCGGTGGCGAGCGTCAGCGCGCATGGATCGCGATGCTGGTAGCGCAGGACAGCCGCTGCCTGCTGCTCGACGAACCCACTTCAGCGCTGGATATTGCTCATCAGGTTGACGTCCTGGCGCTGGTGCATCGCTTAAGCCAGCAGCGCGGCCTGACGGTGATTGCCGTTCTGCATGATATCAACATGGCGGCACGCTACTGCGACTATCTGGTAGCGCTGCGCGGCGGTGAAATGATCGCTCAGGGTACGCCTGCCGAACTGATGCGCAGCGAAACGCTGGAACATATCTACGGTATTCCTATGGGCATTCTGCCTCACCCGGCCGGGGCTGCACCCGTGAGCTTTGTCTACTGATGCTGGATCCAACATTAATTAGCCGCCGTCGCCTGCTAACGGCCATGGCACTCTCACCGCTGCTGTTAAAGATGGGCCCGGCCCGCGCTGCCGCAGTCGATCCGCACCGCATCGTAGCGCTGGAGTGGTTGCCCGTCGAACTGATGATGGCGCTGGGCGTGACGCCTTACGGCGTGGCCGATATTCCTAACTACACCCTGTGGGTGAATGAGCCAAAACTGCCGGACTCCGTCATCGACATCGGTCTGCGTACGGAGCCGAACCTCGAGCTTCTCACCCAGATGAAACCGTCTTATTTATTCTGGTCTGCGGGGTATGGCCCGTCGGAAGAGACCATGGCGAAGATTGCGCCCGGACGGGGCTTTTCCTTTAGCGACGGTAAAAAGCCGCTGACCATGGCAAAAAATTCCATCCACGAGATGGCGCAGTTCCTCAACCGTGAGGCTGAGGCGAAAAAACATCTCGATGAATTTGATGCGCTGATTGATTCCCTTAAGCCGCGCTTTGCCCACCGTGGCGATCGGCCTTTGCTGATGGTGACCCTGCTGGATGCCCGCCATATGCTGGTCTTTGGAAATAACTGTCTGTTCCAGGAAGTGCTCGACAGCTTTGGCATTCGCAATGCCTGGGAAGGCGAGATGACGTTCTGGGGCAGTACCGCCGTGGGGATTGACCGTCTGGCGGCGTTTCGTGATGTGGACGTGCTGTGCTTTGACCACGGCAATGAGCGCGAAATGCAAACCCTGATGGCGACTCCGCTCTGGCAGGCAATGCCGTTCGTCCGCGAGCAGCGCTTCCTGCGCGCGCCAGCGGTATGGTTCTACGGCGCGACGCTGTCGGCCATGCATTTTGCCCGCGTGCTGGACAATGCACTGGGAGGCAAGGCATGAGCACGCGTATGGTCCGTTTCCCGATGTTACTGTTAGCGCTCATTTTTCTGGCTGCCCTGGCATTAACCGACTTTAACCTGACCACGGCGTTACCGCGCGATCAGTGGGCAGCCGCGTTTGCCGCACCGGATATCGACAATATTCAGCAAATGCTGTTCCACTACAGCCTGCTGCCGCGTCTGGCTATCTCCCTGCTGGTCGGGGCGGGACTGGGACTGGTGGGCGTACTGTTTCAGCAGGTGCTACGTAACCCGCTGGCGGAGCCAACCACGCTGGGCGTGGCGACGGGGGCTCAGCTGGGGATCACCATCACCACGCTCTGGACCCTGCCGGGAGCGTTAACCTCGCAGTTTGCCGCGCTGGCAGGCGCATGCGTGGTCGGTGCGCTGGTCTTTGGCGTAGCCTGGGGAAAACGTCTCTCGCCGGTCACGCTGATCCTCGCGGGGCTGGTCGTCAGCCTCTACTGTGGGGCGATCAACCAGCTGCTGGTGCTGTTTCACCACGATCAGCTGCAAAGCATGTTTATGTGGAGTACCGGCACGCTCACCCAGACCGACTGGAGTATCGTCCAGCGCATGTGGCCGCAGCTGTTTGGCGGCGTGGTGCTGACGCTGCTGCTGCTGCGTCCGCTCACGCTGATGGGCCTCGATGACGGCGTGGCGCGCAATCTCGGGCTGGCGCTGTCGCTGGCCCGTCTGGCGGCCCTGACCCTGGCGATTGTGCTGAGCGCGTTACTGGTTAACGCCGTCGGCATCATCGGGTTTATCGGCCTGTTTGCGCCATTGCTGGCAAAAATGCTCGGCGCGCGCCGTCTGCTGGCGCGTCTGATGTTGGCGCCGCTGATTGGTGCGCTGATACTCTGGCTTTCCGATCAGCTCATTCTCTGGCTGGCGCGCGTCTGGATGGAAGTTTCCACGGGCTCGGTGACGGCCCTGATCGGCGCGCCGCTGCTGCTGTGGCTGCTGCCGCGCCTGCGCAGCATTAGCGCTCCGGCGATGGATGCCGGCGATAAAGTGCATGCCGAGCGTCAGTCGGTGGTGTGGTTCAGCCTTGCCGGGCTGGCAGTGCTGGTTATCGCCTCGTTTGCCGCACTCTCGCTGGGACGCGACGCCACGGGCTGGCACTGGGCAACGGGGGATTTGCTGCATGAACTCATGCAGTGGCGCTGGCCGCGGATTTTCTCCGCGCTGATTGCGGGCGTCATGCTGGCGGTGGCGGGCTGTATTATCCAGCGTCTCACCGGCAACCCGATGGCAAGCCCGGAAGTATTAGGGATCAGCTCCGGGGCCGCGTTTGGCGTAGTGTTGATGTTGTTCCTCGTACCGGGAAATGCGTTCGGCTGGCTGATGCCTGCCGGGAGTATCGGTGCGGCAGTCACGCTGATGATTATCCTGATCGCCTCCGGGCGAGGTGGTTTCTCACCTCACCGCATGCTGCTGGCCGGGATGGCGCTCAGCACCGCGTTTACTATGCTGCTGATGATGTTGCAGGCGAGCGGCGATCCGCGCATGGCGCAGATCCTGACATGGATTTCCGGTTCAACATACAACGCCACCGGCAGTCAGGTGGTGCATACCGGGATTGTGATGATCGTGCTGCTGGCGATTGTGCCGCTGTGCCGCCGCTGGATGACCATTCTGCCGCTGGGTGGGGATACCGCCCGCGCGGTCGGGGTGGCGCTGACGCCAACGCGCATTGCGCTGTTGCTGCTGGCCGCGTGCCTGACGGCGACGGCCACCATGACTATCGGCCCGCTCAGTTTTGTCGGATTAATGGCGCCGCATATCGCCCGTATGATGGGTTTCCGCAGGACTTTGCCGCATATCGTGATCTCTGCGCTGACGGGCGGGGCGATCCTGGTCTTTGCTGACTGGTGCGGAAGGATGGTGCTGTTCCCGTATCAGATCCCGGCGGGCCTCCTGTCGACCTTTATCGGCGCGCCTTACTTTATTTATCTGTTGAGAAAGCAGAGTCGGTAATAAAAGTAAACGGCAATCCTTAGATTGCCGTTTTAGTGTTTGCTCCCTCTCCCTGTGGGAGAGGGTTGGGGTGAGGGCATCAAGCCGCACATTTTACAGCTTCGCAAATACCTTACGCGCTGCGTCGATGGTGTTATTGATATCTTCTTCGCTGTGCGCCACGGACATAAAGCCCGCTTCAAACGCTGACGGGGCAAGATACACGCCTTCTTCCAGCATCAGGTGGAAGAAGCGTTTGAAGCGTTCCACGTCGCATTTCACCACGTCCTGATAGCAGGTCACGGTTTTCGCATCGGTGAAGAAAATCCCGAACATCCCGCCCACGTGGTTCACCACCAGTGGAATACCCGCATCTTCTGCGGCTTCCAGCAAACCGTTTGCCAGTTGCGTCGTCCGGTCCGTCAAGGTTTCGTGGATACCCGGCTGCGCCACTTCGGTCAGACAGGCAAAGCCCGCCGCCATCGCAATCGGGTTACCGGAGAGCGTACCCGCCTGGTAAACCGGACCGGTTGGCGCCAGCGCGTCCATGACGTCCTTACGTCCACCGAACGCGCCGACAGGCATGCCGCCGCCAATGATTTTGCCGAGGCAGGTCAGATCCGGCTCCACGCCATAATAAGACTGGGCACCCGCCAGCGCCACGCGGAAGCCGGTCATCACTTCGTCGATGATCAGCAGCGCGCCGAACTCATCACACAGGGCGCGCAGGCCCGGCAGGAAGTCAGGCTGCGGTGGGATACAGTTCATGTTGCCCGCAACTGGCTCAACGATGATGCAGGCGATCTCCTGCGGATACTGCTCGAAAGCGGCGCGAACGGTGCTCAGGTCGTTATAGGTGCAGGTCAACGTGTGTTTCGCGAAATCAGCCGGCACCCCCGGGGAGTTCGGCTGGCCGAGGGTCAGCGCGCCGGAACCGGCTTTCACCAGCAGACAGTCGGCATGGCCGTGATAACAACCTTCGAACTTGATGATCTTGTCACGGCCGGTAAAACCGCGCGCCAGACGGATAGCGCTCATGGTCGCTTCGGTACCGGAGTTCACCATACGCACCATGTCCATCGTTGGCACCAGTTCGGTGACCAGCTCCGCCATTTTGACTTCCATCTCGGTTGGCGCACCGAAGCTCAGGCCGCGCTGAGCGGCTTCAATCACCGCGTTGCGGATCGCCGGGTGGTTATGCCCCAGTACCATCGGGCCCCAGGAGCCGACGTAATCGACATAGGCTTTACCATCCACATCATACAGATATGCACCATCCGCACGTTCGATAAACAGCGGGGTGCCACCCACGCCGGTAAAGGCGCGCACGGGTGAGTTCACGCCGCCTGGGATTAGCTCGCGGGCTGCGCTGTAGAGGTTTTCAGACTTGCTCATGGCGTCGTTCCTGGTTCGTAGAAATGAGTTAAGGCAACTATTCTAAGTGATTCGGAAGAGGTTATAAAATTTTTGCCCCATAGAAGGCTTAACAATTGTTAAGTATTTTTCAGGGGACGAGGGGATTGTCTCTGGTAGAATCCCTGCGGCCTTTTGTATGACGAAACAGAACAGGTAATGAACGAGAACACGCCTTCTTTTGAACAACAACAGTTTACGCGCGCGAAGCACCGGGTCAGTATCCGGCGGCTGCTCAACCGTGACAAAACCCCGTTAGCCATTCTGGTGGCAGCCGCCGTTGTGGGCACGCTGGCCGGGCTGGTAGGCGTCGCGTTTGAGAAAGCCGTCAATGCGGTGCTCAACTGGCGCATAGGTACCGTCGCCAGCTTCGCGGATCGTGAATGGCTGGTCTGGGTGTGGGCCTTTGGCCTTTCGGCCCTGTTTGCCATGGTGGGCTATTTTCTGGTGCGTAAATTCGCACCTGAAGCAGGCGGCTCGGGGATCCCTGAAATTGAGGGGGCGCTGGAAGAGCTACGCCCGGTTCGCTGGTGGCGGGTACTTCCTGTGAAATTTATCGGCGGGATGGGAACGCTCGGAGCGGGCATGGTGCTCGGTCGGGAAGGACCAACGGTACAGCTGGGCGGTAACGTCGGGCGCATGGTCGGCGATCTGTTCCGTATGCGCAGCGCCGAAGCGCGCCATACGCTGCTGGCAACGGGGGCGGCGGCCGGGCTGTCTGCCGCGTTTAACGCGCCGCTGGCAGGTATCCTGTTTATCATTGAAGAGATGCGCGCCCAGTTCCGCTACAACCTGATCTCCATTAAAGCGGTGTTTACCGGCGTGATTATGTCGAGCATTGTCTTTCGCGTCTTTAACGGCGAAGGGGCGGTGATTGAAGTTGGCAAGCTAACTAATGCGCCGGTCAATACTTTGTGGCTGTATCTGATTCTTGGGATGATTTTTGGCGTCGTTGGCCCGCTTTTTAACACCCTGATTTTACGGGCGCAGGATATGTTTCAGCGCATCCATGGCGGAAATACCACGAAATGGGTGCTGGTGGGGGGCCTGCTTGGTGGCGTGTGCGGGATCCTCGGTTTTATCGAACCGAATGCGGCGGGCGGCGGTTTCGGTCTGATTCCCATTGCCGCGGCGGGGAATTTCAGCGTAGGCCTGCTGCTGTTTATGTTTATTTCACGCGTCATCACCACGGTATTGTGCTTCTCCTCTGGTGCCCCGGGCGGCATTTTCGCCCCGATGCTGGCGCTGGGAACGCTGCTGGGTACGGCGTTCGGGATGGCGGCGGCGGCAGGCTTCCCGGCCTACCATCTGGATGCGGGAACGTTTGCGGTTGCGGGAATGGGGGCGCTGCTGGCGGCCTCCCTGCGTGCGCCGCTGACCGGGATCGTGCTGGTGCTGGAAATGACCGACAATTACCAGCTCATTTTGCCAATGATCATTACCTGCCTCGGCGCGACACTATTAGCCCAATTCCTGGGTGGAAAACCGCTATACTCCACCATTCTTGCCCGTACCCTGGCGAAACAGGAAGCTGAACAGGCCCTGAAGCAGAATACTTGAATGAATTACCAGGGTATTAGATAATGACAAAAAGAATTGGGTGATTTTTACCCAATAGCAGTCGCAGTATTCATGGGAGCATAAGATGATTGATGACGTAGCGTTGCCGCTGGAATTTACCGAAGCAGCAGCGAAAAAAGTGAAAACCCTGATTGCCGACGAGGACAATCCGGATCTGAAACTGCGTGTTTATATTACCGGCGGCGGCTGTAGTGGCTTCCAGTATGGTTTTACCTTTGACGACCAGGTTAACGATGGTGATATGACTATCGAGAAACAGGGCGTCGCGCTGGTGGTTGATCCGATGAGCCTGCAATATCTGGTGGGCGGTTCAGTGGACTACACTGAAGGTCTGGAAGGTTCGCGCTTTGTGGTGACTAACCCGAATGCGACCAGCACCTGCGGGTGTGGTTCTTCATTCAGTATTTAACCTGAATGCAAATTGTAGGCCCGGTAAGCGAAGCGCCACCGGGCTTATAAACGACACCTATCTTGAATTTTCATCCAGTGCAAACGTCGGCAGCTTCAGGTGCCAGCGTATCGCCGCTAAACGGATCACCAGCGTTACCACCATCCCCAGCATCGCCGCGTTTTCCAGCGGGACAGCAAAGGTATAATACGCCGTGGCGTGAACAATCCCCCCGATGATACAGGCCGTCGCGTAGATTTCCGTTCGCAGGATCATCGGGACTTCTCGCGCCAGAATGTCGCGAATAATCCCTCCGCCCACGCCGGTCAACACGCCCATACAGATCGCCACCAGCGGGCCAGTCCCGGCAATAAAGGCTTTATTCACGCCTATTCCCACAAAGACCGCCAGACCGACGGCATCCAGCACTGGCAATATCCATTTTGGTAGTCTGCGAGGCTGACGAACCAGCACGATGGTTAACAGGCAGGTGACCATCGCCACCACCAGATCCGTTGGATCTTTTACCCAGAATACCGGGCCGTTTGCCAGCGCCATATCGCGAATCGTTCCGCCGCCTACCGCCGTAACGACGCCGAGCACCAGTACGCCAAAAGGATCCATGCGTAGTTTTCCGGCAAGCAAAACGCCGGAGATAGCAAAAACGGCTGTGCCAAGAATATCCAGCCAATACACGAGCATCGTTAAATCCTCGAATAGGGTATTTATCTGTTTGAGTGACTCTCTGCCAGTTCGGCGCAGAGTTGTTTTGCGGCGAGGATAATACGCGGGCTGGCGCGTTCAAACCAGTCGCTGTTGAGTGCGATGACCGGAATTTTAAGCTGCCGATGCCAGAATTGTTCTATTTTAGGAATCTCGCTCGCATTTCCGACCACCACAATGGCCTGCGGTTGTCGCGCCAGAACCTGCTCACGACTGACCTGCGGCCAGGGGACCCGGCTTTCGGCAAAGATATTTTCACCTCCACAGATCTCAAGCACCTGGTTCTGGATCGAACCTTTCCCGGTAGTGAACAGCGGCTGGCTGCCAAATTGCAGAAAAACGCGTTGTTTCGGTTGCGTGCCGTATCGGGTTTTTAGCGCAGCATAGTCGTTGAGCATCTGCTGTGCAGCGTGCTCGGCGCGTTGGGGGGTAGGGCTGAAGGGCGCGAGGTCCCGGAGGGTTTGCGCCACCTGTTCGATGCTCACCGCATCTACCCATTTTACCGTTATTCCCAGCGAAGAGAGCTGGTTCACCTGTCGTTCGGCATTACCACCGCGCCAGGCAAGAACCAGATCGGGCTTCAGCGCCACGATGCGTTCCAGGTTCATTCCCTGCCAGGTGGCAACCTGTTCGATTTGGGCGGCCTGCGGTGGATAATCGGAAAAGCTGCTCACCGCAACGGGCGTAATCCCGGCGGCAAACGCCAGTTCCGTATTGGCAGGGGAGAGTGTGATCACCCGCGGCGCGGCGATGAGCCAGGCCGGGGCGAGCAGAAGCAGGGCGACCAGCGCCCTGAATGACACCTTACCCACGCGCCAGTTTCTGCACCAGGGTTTCCACCATCACGGTGGACTGTTTGGCCGCAACGGCCAGGAACTCGTCGAAGCTGATGTGGGACTGCTGGTCCGCCACGTCAGAGATCGCGCGAACAACCACGAACGGCACGCTGAAGTTATGGCACACGTGCGCAATGGCCGTGGCTTCCATCTCAACGGCCACAGCCTGCGGGAAGTTATGACGGATTTTCGCCAGACCAACAGAGCCGTTGATAAAGGCATCGCCGCTGACGATCAGGCCACGCACCGCATTGAGGTTCAGCTCGTTAATGCAGCTTTCAGCGGCGGCAATCAGCTTATCATCCGCTTTAAACCCGGCCGGGCAGCCCGGAAGCTGACCATATTCGTAGCCGAATGCGGTGACATCTGCATCGTGGTAACGCGCTTCGTCGGAAACCACGATATCGCCCACTTTCAGCGTCGGCGCCAGACCGCCCGCCGAACCTGTATTAATGATAACGTCAGGCTTGCAGCGCTCAAGCAGCAGGGTCGCGCCCAGTGCCGCTGCAACTTTACCGATGCCTGATTTCAGCAGAGCCACGTCAACGCCGTTCAGCTGGCCGGTGTAGATCTCACAGCCACCAAGGGAGAGGGTCTGACGGTTCTCAATTTTGTCACGCAGTAGCGTAACTTCTTCTTCCATTGCACCAATAATGCCGATTTTCATAGATTTACTCGCGATGTGCCTTGTTAAGATGCATAGTCTATCATGCGGTTAAGGGGAAACGCATTCTCACGCGGGGGAGCACATGGCACCAATCGATTTTCGCACCAAAATTAACTGGCACCGACGTTTCCGTTCGCCACAGGGCGATAAGAGCGAACATGAGATCCTGCGCATTTTTGAAAGCGATCGCGGACGCATCATCAATTCGCCCGCCATCCGCCGGTTACAGCAAAAAACCCAGGTGTTCCCGCTGGAGCGTAACGCCGCGGTGCGTACGCGGTTAACGCACTCCATGGAAGTGCAGCAGGTGGGGCGCTACATTGCAAAAGAGATCCTCAGCCGTCTTAAAGAGCAACGTCTGCTGGAAACCTACGGGCTGGATGAACTGACCGGGCCGTTCGAAAGCATCGTTGAGATGGCCTGCCTGATGCACGATATCGGCAATCCTCCCTTTGGTCATTTCGGCGAGGCCGCCATCAATGACTGGTTTAAACAGCGGCTTTTTCCCTCTGACGCCATAAGCCAGCCGCTCAGCGATGACCGCTGTGTGGTACGCGATTTACGCCTGCGTGAGGGCGAAGATAGCCTGAACGATCTGCGCCGCAAGGTGCGTCAGGATCTGTGTCATTTCGAAGGTAACGCGCAGGGGATCCGTCTGGTGCACTCCCTGATGCGCATGAATCTGACCTGGGCGCAGGTGGGCTGTATTCTTAAATACACGCGTCCCGCGTGGTGGATGGGGGAAACGCCTGCCACCCATAGCTACCTGATGAAAAAACCGGGCTATTACCTGTCGGAAGAAGCGTACATTGAACGGTTGCGTAAAGAACTTTCGCTAAAGCCGAATGGCCGTTTTCCATTGACGTGGATTATGGAAGCGGCTGATGACATTTCTTATTGCGTGGCCGATCTGGAAGACGCAGTGGAAAAAAGAATATTCAGCGTCGAGGAGCTGTATCAGCATCTTCACGATGCCTGGGGAGAGCATGAAAAAGGTTCTCTGTTTGCACAGGTCGTCGAGAATGCCTGGGATAAATCGCGTTCAAATTCGCTGAGCCGCAGTACCGAAGATCAGTTCTTTATGTATTTGCGGGTCAATACGCTGAATAAACTGGTGCCGTATGCGGCCGCCCGTTTCATTGATAATTTGCCGATGATATTTAGCGGGGAATTTAATCACGCCCTGCTGGAAGATGAGAGCAGTTTTAGTCAGCTGCTTGAATTATATAAAAACGTGGCTGTTCGCCATGTTTTCAGCCACCCGGATGTCGAACAGCTGGAGCTGCAAGGATACCGGGTTATCAGCGGTTTGCTGGAAATTTATGGCCCGCTGCTCCAGCTGACGGTCGATGAGTTTTGCGAGCTGGTCGAAAATGAACGTGTTCGCCGCCTGCCGATTGAATCTCGTCTCTATCAGAAGCTTTCAACCCGTCACCGGCTGGCATACATTGAGGCCGTCAGTAAAATAGATCGTCATTCTTCCCAATGGCCAGTCATGGAATATTATTATCGCTGTCGTCTTATCCAGGACTATATCAGCGGGATGACAGATTTGTATGCCTGGGATGAATACCGCAAGCTTATGGCCGTTGAATAAGCCATGAGTTTTGTAAAGACGACCAATAAATTTTTACTTTTTCCATAAACTTAATCCCGGAACTAAGCGGTATAAAACGAATCTGAGTTACACAGCAATTTTGCGTTATCTGGTAAATCGAGATTGAGAAACATGAAAAAAACCACATTAGCAATGAGTGCACTGGCTCTGAGTTTAGGTTTAGCGTTGTCCCCTCTGGCGACGGCGGCCGAGACAGCTTCCTCGGCAGCGACTGCGCAGCAGATGCCAAGCCTGGCCCCGATGCTCGAAAAAGTGATGCCATCGGTGGTGAGTATTAACGTTGAGGGCAGCACAACCGTCAATACGCCGCGTATGCCGCGTAATTTCCAGCAGTTCTTCGGCGACAATTCGCCATTCTGCCAGGACGGTTCGCCATTCCAGAGCTCCCCGTTCTGTCAGGGCGGCGGCGCAGGGGATGACGGTCAGGGCGGCGGCCAGCAGCAGAAATTCATGGCACTCGGCTCGGGCGTTATTATTGATGCAGCGAAAGGCTACGTGGTGACCAATAACCACGTGGTAGATAATGCTAACACCATTAAGGTTCAGATGAGCGATGGCCGTAAATTCGATGCCAAAGTGGTCGGTAAAGACCCGCGCTCCGATATCGCACTGATTCAAATTCAGGATCCGAAGAACCTGACGGCGATTAAGCTTGCCGACTCTGACGCGCTGCGCGTGGGTGACTACACTGTCGCCATCGGTAACCCGTTTGGTCTGGGCGAAACCGTGACCTCGGGTATCGTCTCCGCGCTGGGACGTAGCGGCCTGAATGCGGAAAACTATGAAAACTTCATCCAGACGGATGCGGCCATTAACCGCGGTAACTCCGGCGGTGCGCTGGTTAACCTGAACGGTGAACTGATCGGTATCAACACCGCTATCCTGGCACCGGACGGTGGCAACATCGGTATCGGCTTTGCTATCCCGAGCAACATGGTGAAAAACCTGACTGCGCAGATGGTGCAATATGGACAGGTGAAACGCGGTGAGCTGGGTATCATGGGGACCGAGCTGAACTCCGAGCTGGCGAAAGCGATGAAAGTGGACGCTCAGCGCGGCGCATTCGTGAGCCAGGTCATGCCGAACTCTTCAGCGGCGAAAGCCGGCATTAAAGCGGGTGACGTGATCACCTCTCTGAACGGTAAACCGATCAGCAGCTTTGCCGCCCTGCGTGCGGAAGTGGGTTCTATGCCAATCGGCAGTAAAGTGACCCTCGGCCTGCTGCGTGAAGGTAAGCCAGTTAACGTGAGCCTGGAACTGCAACAGAGCAGTCAGAATCAGGTGGATTCCAGCACCATCTTCAGCGGTATTGAAGGTGCTGAGATGAGCAACAAAGGGGCAGATAAAGGCGTGGTGGTGAACAACGTGAAAGCGAACTCACCTGCTGCCCGTATCGGCCTGAAAAAAGGTGATGTGATCATGGGCGCTAACCAGCAGCCGGTGAAAAACATCGCTGAACTGCGCAAAATTCTCGACAGCAAGCCGTCCGTGCTGGCACTGAATATTCAGCGTGGTGATACCTCTATTTATCTCCTGATGCAGTAATCTTCTTAAGCCCCTGTTCGCAGGGGCTTTCTCTTTTCTGTGACCTTTCCCACAACTCCATACATCTCTCTCTGCCTTTGGGCATCTGCACAATGCAGCCTTAGCTGAACTTCCCTATGCTTGAGCTCTGCTCACGGGAGGGTTATATGGCTGGCTGGCATCTTGATACCAAAATGGCGCAGGATATCGTGGCGCGCACCATGCGAATCATCGATACCAATATCAACGTAATGGACGCCCGAGGGCGCATTATCGGCAGCGGCGATCGTGAGCGTATTGGTGAATTGCACGAAGGGGCGTTGCTGGTGCTCTCTCAGGGGCGCGTGGTCGACATTGATGACGCCGTGGCGAAACATCTGCACGGGGTCCGTCAGGGGATCAACCTGCCGCTGCGTCTGGAAGGAGAGATTGTTGGCGTTATCGGTCTGACCGGCGATCCTGAATCGCTGCGTAAATACGGCGAGCTGGTCTGCATGACGGCGGAGATGATGCTGGAGCAGTCGCGTCTGATGCACCTGCTCGCCCAGGACAGCCGCCTGCGTGAAGAGCTGGTGATGAATTTGATCCAGGCGGAGGAGCACACGCCTGCCCTGAGCGAGTGGGCGCAGCGTCTGGGTATCGACCTGAATCAGCCGCGCGTGGTCGCCGTTATTGAGGTGGATAGCGGCCAGCTTGGTGTGGACAGCGCCATGGTGGAGCTACAGCAGCTGCAAAATATGCTGGCGACGCCGGAGCGTAACAACCTGGTGGCAATCGTCTCTTTGACGGAAATGGTGGTGCTCAAGCCTGCGCTTAATCAGTTTGGCCGCTGGGACGCGGAAGATCATCGTCGCCGCGTTGAGCTGCTCATCGAGCGCATGAAGGAGAACGGACAGCTCCGTTTTCGCGTCGCGCTGGGAAATTACTTTACCGGGCCGGGAAGTATCGCCCGTTCATGGCGAACGGCGCGCACTACCATGATGGTGGGTAAACAGCGCATGCCGGAGAGCCGCAGTTATTTCTATCAGGATCTGATGCTGCCGGTTCTGCTCGACAGCCTGCGCGGTGGCTGGCAGGCCAACGAGCTGGCGCGCCCGCTGGTGCGTCTGAAAGCGATGGACAACAACGGGCTGCTGCGCCGCACGTTGCAGGCGTGGTTCCGGCATAACGTGCAGCCGCTGGCAACGTCAAAAGCGCTGTTTATTCACCGTAATACGCTGGAGTATAGGCTAAACCGGATCTCGGAACTGACGGGGCTGGATTTAGGGAATTTTGACGACCGGCTACTGCTGTATGTGGCGTTGCAGCTGGATGAACAAAGATGATGCTTTTTGCCGGGTGGCGGCTTCGCTTTACCCGGCCTACATGCGTTCGTAGGCCCGGTAAGCGAAGCGCCACCGGGCAATAAAACGGCTCATTTGTTACGCGTCAATTTCTCAAGATCAGCTTCAATTTCGCTGATCTTATGGGTAACAACACTTTCCAGGTGACGCAGGTCGTCAAGGATCTTACGTTTCAGATCGACTTCGCTGCGATCGCGCTGGCAGATTTGATCGAGTTCGTCGATAACGTAGCGCAGGTTAGGGCTGATTTCCTGTACTTCTTTATATCCCTGACCGATACCGTCAGCGACAACGGTCTTACGCTGGCGAGGGTATTTAAACTTCACGCTTTTGGCGAAGAACTCTCCTTTGTCCTTGTGAAAATAGATTTTCAAAATATCGTTATTGGCTTCCTGGCGGAGACTATAACGATCAATTTCATCAGGATTGGTAATGCCCAGACTTTTCAGATTATCGTACATAGCGGTACCCTTGATCTCAACATAACCTATGAATAATTAACGAAAAAATCTATTTTCGCCACCTTCGGATATAAAAAAAGCGGGGTTGCCCCCGCTTTTTGTTATACCCGATTAATCGATGGTGCGCAGCAGTTCATTGATGCCCACTTTACCGCGCGTTTTCGCGTCCACTTTTTTCACGATGACCGCGCAATACAGGCTGTATTTGCCATCTTTAGACGGCAGGTTGCCGGAAACCACAACGGAACCAGCTGGAACGCGGCCGTAGTGAATTTCACCGGTTTCGCGATCGTAAATACGGGTGCTCTGGCCAATATAAACGCCCATGGAGATCACAGAACCTTCTTCGACGATCACGCCTTCAACCACTTCGGAACGTGCGCCGATGAAGCAGTTGTCTTCGATGATGGTTGGGTTAGCCTGAAGTGGCTCCAGAACGCCACCGATGCCCACACCGCCGGACAGGTGAACGTTTTTACCGATCTGCGCGCAGGAGCCGACGGTAGCCCAGGTGTCCACCATGGTGCCTTCGTCAACGTAGGCGCCGATGTTCACGTAGGATGGCATCAGCACGGTGTTGCGTGCGATGAAGGCACCCTGACGAACGGCCGCGGGTGGTACTACGCGGAAGCCCTCTTTCTGGAAGCGCGCTTCGTCGTAATCCGCAAATTTCATTGGCACTTTATCGAAGTAGCGGCTTTCTGCTCCGTCGATAACCTGGTTATCGTTGATACGGAAAGAGAGCAGCACAGCTTTCTTCAGCCATTGATGAGTAACCCACTGACCGTCGATTTTTTCTGCCACGCGCAGCGCGCCGGAATCCAGCAGGGAAATAACCTGGTTTACCGCTTCACGGGTCACGGTATCCACATTTGCCGGAGTGATGTCGGCGCGACGCTCAAAAGCGGACTCAATAACGTTCTGTAACTGCTGCATTGTTTACTCTTTCCTTTTCACTAAAAAACACGTCACCTTTTATCGTTTGGATTGAGGGCTGCTGTCAACCGTTGTTGCACTTCAAGTTGCAGGTCATTATTAAGGGCACGCCGGTCGGCCGTCGCGATTATAAATAAATCTTCTACTCGTTCGCCAATGGTTGTAATTCGGGCGCCGTGAAGCGAAATTCCCAGATCGGCAAAAACCTGACCGACGCGGGCTAGCAGCCCTGGCTGGTCGAGCGCAATCAGCTCAAGGAACGATTTACGGTCGGTATGGGTCGGCAGGAAATTGACCTCGGTATCGACGGTAAAGTGGCGCAGTTTTGCTGGCTGACGTCGCGGCTGCGGAGGTTGCCAGCTGCGCTGCGTAATCGCCTGCTCGAGGCCAAAGCGTATCCCCTCATGCCTGTCCGACGACAGCGGGCTGCCATCCGGCTCCAGTACAATAAAGGTGTCCATCGCCATGCCGTCGCGGGTGGTAAAAATCTGCGCGTCGTGAACGCTCAGGTTACGCCTGTCCAGTTCGGCGCAGACCGCCGCAAACAAATAAGGCCGGTCCGGGCTCCAGATAAAGATCTCCGTTCCGCCACGCGTGGCCTGCGGGCTGAGCAGAATCATTGGTTTCGTCAGGTCGTGCTTCAGCAGATGCCGGGCGTGCCAGGCAAGCTGGTTTGGGCTGTGGCGCACAAAGTAGTTGGCGCGACAGCGCGCCCAAATCTGATGTAGTGCCTCTTCGTTAATGTTATCCATGCGCAACAGGGCAAGCGCCTGCAACTGGTGGTGGCGCACGCGCTCGCGCATATCCGGGGTGTTCTGCATCCCGCGACGCAGCTGTTTTTCGGTGGCGAAGTACAGTTCGCGCAGCAGGCTCTGCTTCCAGCTGTTCCACAGGGTTTCGTTGGTAGCGCAGATATCGGCTACCGTCAGGCAGACCAGGTAGCGCAGGCGGTTCTCCGTTTGCACTTCCTCGGCGAACTGTTTGATCACTTCCGGATCCTGAATATCACGACGCTGAGCGGTAACCGACATCAGCAGATGATGGCGAACCAGCCAGGCAATAAGCTGCGTCTCACGTGAGTTCAGGCCGTGCAGCTCGGCAAATTTCAGCACGTCCTGGGCACCGAGTACGGAGTGGTCGCCGCCGCGACCTTTGGCGATATCATGGAACAGGGCGGCGATCAGGATCAGCTCCGGGTGCGCCAGACGTGGCCACAGATCAACGCACAGCGGATGGCGGGATCGCGTCTCTTCTTTAGCGAAGCTTTCCAGCTTCAGCATGACGCGGATTGTGTGCTCATCTACCGTATAGGCGTGAAACAGGTCGAACTGCATCTGCCCGACAATATGCGACCACTGGGGCATATAGGCCCACAATACGCTGTGACGGTGCATCGGCAGCAGACCGCGGCTGACGGCGCCCGGATGACGAAGCATGCTCAGGAACAGCGAGCGCGCCTCCGGGATGTAACACAGCGGCTGCTTCAGATGGCGTCGTGCATGGCGCAGATGACGCAGGGTGGTGGAGTAGATCCCGGTGATCGTGCTGTTGCGCACCATGGTGTAGAACATTCGCAGGATCGCTTCCGGTTCGCGAATGAACAACGTTTCGTCGCGCAGATCGATAAGCGTGCCGCGCAGCTGAAATTCGTCATCAATCGGACGCGGTTTTTCGTCTGCCGTCAGCGCGAGGATCGCCTCATCGAACAGCTGTAACAGCATCTGGTTTAGCTCAGAGACGCGGCGGGTGACGCGGAAGAAATCCTTCATCATTTGCTCGACCGGCTCGTTGCCCTCGCCCTGGTAATTCAGGCGCTGCGCCACGCTGAGCTGTCGGTCAAACAGCAGGCGGTTATCGTAGCGGGTGACTTCCAGGTGCAGCGCAAAACGGATGCGCCAGAGCAGATGCAGGCACTCGTTGAGTTCGTTACGTTCGGCTTCGGTCAGAAAACCAAAACCGACCATTTCGTCCAGCGAGGTGGCCCCAAAATGGCGACGGGCGACCCATTGCAGCGTGTGGATATCGCGCAGGCCACCGGGGCTGCTTTTAATATCTGGTTCGAGATTATAGCTGGTGCCGTGATAGCGCTGGTGGCGCTGGTTTTGTTCTTCGACTTTCGCGGCGAAGAATTTTTCTGAAGGCCAGAAGCCGTCGCTAAAGATGTGCTTTTGCAGTTCGAGGAACAGCGCCACGTCGCCAATCAGCAGGCGGGTTTCAATTAAATTGGTGGCGACGGTCAGGTCAGATAACCCTTCCAGCAGACACTCTTCCAGCGTGCGCACGCTGTGACCCACTTCCAGCTTCACGTCCCAGAGCAGGGTCAACAGCTCACCGATTTTCTGCGCCCGATCGTCCGGCAGTTTTTTACGGCTTAAGATTAGCAGGTCGATATCAGAGAGCGGATGCAGTTCACCCCGGCCATATCCGCCGACAGCAACCAGCGCGACGTCGCTCACCTGCCCGAAACCGTAGTCGATCCACAGACGTTGCAGGAGCTGATCGATAAATTCGGTGCGCGCTTCAATGAGCTGTTCGGCTGAGACGCCTGCATCAAATGCGCTACCCAGCCAGCGATGGAAAACCGCCATATGGGATTTGATATGCGCGCAGGTCAGCTCATGCGGTGGCCAGACGCCCGGGTTATCAGGCTGGTCGTGGAGGGTGGGAAGTGCTGTGTTAGCATACTGTTCGGGTAAGAGATTACTCATCGTGCGCCACCCATAAGAAAAAGCTATCGCCATTAAAAAAGCCGGCATTCGCCGGCTTCTTATCACTCAATGTTCGTCAGTATCGCCGGGATGGTGTCATCCTTGCGCAACGTCATAATTTCGCAGCCGTTGTCTGTAACCACAATAGTATGCTCGTACTGGGCAGACAAGCTTCTGTCTTTGGTTTTTACCGTCCAGCCATCTTTCATGGTACGGATGCGGTAATCGCCCGCGTTGACCATTGGCTCAATAGTGAAGGTCATGCCCTTTTGCAGCACTACGCCACCGTCGTCTGCATCATAGTGCAGAACTTGCGGTTCTTCATGGAACACACGACCAATACCGTGACCGCAATATTCACGCACCACGGAGAAACCTTCCGCTTCCACAAACTTCTGGATTGCGGCGCCGATGGTGCGCAGGCGGATGCCTGGCTTCACCATTTTCAGCGCCAGGTAGAGGCTGTCCTGGGTGACTTTACACAGGCGCTCGCCCAGAATCGTTGGCTTGCCAACGATGAACATCTTAGAGGTGTCACCGTGGTAGTCGTCTTTAATGACGGTCACGTCGATGTTGACGATATCGCCATCTTTCAGCAGCTTCTCATCATCCGGAATGCCGTGGCAAACCACTTCATTAATAGAGATGCAGACGGATTTTGGAAAACCGTGATAGCCAAGGCAGGCGGAGACCGCGTGCTGCTCGTTGACGATATAGTCGTTACAGATGCGATCCAGTTCGCCAGTGCTGACGCCCGGTTTCACAAACGGTTCGATCATTTCCAGCACGTCAGCGGCCAGACGACCGGCGACGCGCATCTTTTCAATTTCTTCAGGTGTCTTAATAGAGATAGCCATGTAATCTGTCCATCGGTGTCGATTTTTTCGACAATACTAGTGTAAGTGTTGTCAATGGTATCAGTCAGGCGCACCCCGTGCCAAATTGAGAATCATTAACAGCACACTCCGCCAACAATTATTGGTTTCTGGCCGTGTTTTGTGATATAAAGCGCGCCGGACTTCCGATCCATCTCAGATACACAGGCTGGACGGGAGCGACAAATCTCACTTTGTGTAACAACACACACGTATCGGCACATATTCCGGGGTGCCCTTCGGGGTCGGTAATATGGGATACGTGGAGGCATAACCCCAACTTTCAATATAGAGGTTTTAAACATGGCAACTGTTTCCATGCGCGACATGCTCAAGGCTGGTGTTCACTTCGGTCACCAGACCCGTTACTGGAACCCGAAAATGAAGCCTTTCATCTTCGGCGCACGTAACAAAGTTCACATCATCAACCTTGAGAAGACTGTACCAATGTTCAACGAAGCCCTGGCTGAGCTGAGCAAGATCTCTTCCCGTAAAGGTAAGATTCTGTTCGTTGGTACTAAGCGCGCTGCAAGCGAAGCTGTGAAAGATGCTGCTAACAGCTGCGACCAGTTCTTCGTGAACCATCGCTGGTTGGGCGGCATGCTGACCAACTGGAAAACTGTTCGTCAGTCCATCAAGCGCCTGAAAGATCTGGAAACCCAGTCTCAGGACGGTACTTTCGATAAGCTGACTAAAAAAGAAGCGCTGATGCGCACTCGTGAACTGGACAAGCTGGAAAACAGCCTGGGCGGTATCAAAGATATGGGCGGCCTGCCAGACGCGCTGTTCGTAATCGATGCAGACCACGAGCACATCGCAATCAAAGAAGCTAACAACCTGGGTATCCCGGTATTCGCTATCGTTGATACCAACTCCGATCCGGACGGTGTTGACTTCGTTATCCCGGGTAACGACGACGCAATCCGTGCTGTTAGCCTGTACCTGAGCGCTGTAGCTGCTACCGTTCGTGAAGGCCGTTCCCAGGATCTGGCTTCTCAGGCGGAAGAAAGCTTCGTAGAAGCTGAATAATAAGGTTTTACCCCTTATTAGTACCGTGTATGAATAGGGGCCCATTATCGGCCCCTTTTTTCAATTTATACTGTTTGGCTCCCGGCCGGGCAGTTCACATCTCCCGAGGATTTAAGAATGGCTGAAATTACCGCATCCCTGGTAAAAGAGCTGCGTGAGCGTACTGGCGCAGGCATGATGGATTGCAAAAAAGCGCTGACCGAAGCGAACGGCGACATCGAGCTGGCAATCGAAAACATGCGTAAATCCGGTGCGATCAAAGCAGCTAAGAAAGCAGGCAACGTTGCTGCTGACGGCGTGATCATCACCAAAATCGACGGCAACTACGGCATCATTCTGGAAGTTAACTGCCAGACTGACTTCGTTGCTAAAGATGCTGGTTTCCAGGCATTTGCTAACAAAGTTCTGGACGCAGCGGTTGCAGGCAAAATCACTGACGTTGAAGTGCTGAAAGCACAGTTCGAAGAAGAGCGTGTTGCGCTGGTTGCTAAAATCGGTGAGAACATCAACATCCGTCGCGTATCTTCCCTGGAAGGCGATGTTCTGGGCTCTTACCAGCACGGCGCGCGTATCGGTGTTCTGGTTGCGGCTAAAGGCGCTGACGAAGAGCTGGTTAAACAGCTGGCAATGCACATCGCTGCAAGCAAACCAGAATTCGTTAAGCCAGAAGACGTGTCTGCTGAAGTGGTAGAGAAAGAGTACCAGGTTCAGCTGGACATCGCGATGCAGTCTGGTAAGCCAAAAGAAATCGCAGAGAAAATGGTTGAAGGCCGCATGAAGAAATTCACCGGCGAAGTTTCTCTGACTGGCCAGCCTTTCGTAATGGATCCAAGCAAGTCTGTTGCTCAGCTGCTGAAAGAGCACAACGCTGACGTGACTGGCTTCATCCGCTTCGAAGTGGGCGAAGGCATCGAGAAAGTTGAGACTGACTTCGCAGCAGAAGTTGCTGCCATGTCCAAGCAGTCTTAATGATTGAAAAGGAGCCGCCTGAGGGCGGCTTCTTTTTGTCACCCGTCTCACGAAATCAGACAGGCTCCAGTATCGCTGTGCTGATTTGCGACATATCATGTCGCCAGAATTAACCCCATCTTAATCGTTGACAGTCTCAGGAAAGAAACATGGCTACCAATGCAAAACCCGTGTACAAACGCATTCTGCTTAAGCTGAGTGGCGAAGCGCTGCAAGGATCGGAAGGCTTCGGTATTGACGCAAGCATCCTTGATCGCATGGCACAGGAAATCAAAGAACTGGTCGAACTGGGTATTCAGGTTGGCGTGGTCATTGGCGGTGGCAACCTTTTCCGTGGTGCTGGTCTGGCGAAAGCGGGGATGAACCGCGTAGTGGGCGACCACATGGGGATGCTGGCAACCGTGATGAATGGCCTGGCGATGCGTGATGCGCTTCATCGCGCCTATGTGAACGCTCGCCTGATGTCCGCTATTCCTTTGAATGGCGTATGCGATAACTACAGCTGGGCAGAGGCTATCAGCCTGCTGCGCAACAACCGCGTGGTGATCCTCTCCGCCGGTACGGGTAACCCGTTCTTTACCACCGATTCCGCAGCCTGCCTGCGCGGTATCGAAATCGAAGCCGATGTGGTGCTGAAAGCGACCAAAGTAGATGGCGTGTTTACTGCCGACCCGGCAAAAGATCCTTCCGCGACCATGTACGATCAGCTGAGCTACAGCGAAGTGCTGGATAAAGAGCTGAAAGTGATGGATCTTGCCGCCTTCACGCTGGCTCGCGACCATAAACTGCCGATCCGTGTTTTCAACATGAACAAGCCTGGCGCGCTGCGTCGCGTCGTGATGGGCGAAAAAGAAGGCACTTTGATCACGGAATAATTTCCGTCGGCGATAAATACAGGTAAGATTCCGCTTTACTTTGTAGTGGTATCTTACCTGGACGCGCCTTTGGCGCTGTCATGAATTAAACGCGACTATACTTAGCACACCTGTAGCGCTGTGCTGGCGGATAGTCTGCCTGAGACAAGTTTTCAAGGATTCGTATCGTGATTAACGACATCAGAAAAGATGCTGAAGTACGCATGGACAAATGCGTAGAAGCGTTCAAAAACCAAATCAGCAAAATCCGTACTGGCCGTGCTTCCCCAAGCCTGCTGGATGGCATCATCGTAGAATACTACGGTACGCCTACGCCACTGCGTCAGCTGGCGAGCGTGACGGTAGAAGATACCCGTACCCTGAAAATCAACGTGTTCGATCGCTCAATGAGCCCGGCCGTTGAAAAAGCGATCATGGCATCAGACCTGGGCCTGAACCCAAGCTCAGCGGGCGCGGATATTCGCGTTCCACTGCCTCCGCTGACGGAAGAGCGTCGTAAAGACCTGATCAAAGTCGTACGTGGTGAAGCAGAGCAGGGTCGCGTTTCCGTGCGTAACGTGCGTCGCGATGCGAACGATAAAGTGAAAGCCCTGCTGAAAGAAAAAGAGATCAGCGAAGACGACGATCGTCGCTCTCAGGACGACATTCAGAAAATGACCGACGCGGCGATCAAGAAAATTGATGCGGCGCTGGCAGAAAAAGAAGCGGAACTGATGCAGTTCTGATTTTCGCTATACACTGATAAACGCCGTTCAGAAGGACATTGAGTCTTGCTGGCGGCGTTTTGCTTTTATCTGGTCTAACTTTTGGGCATCTCATGAAGCATCTCACTCTCCTCGGCTCGACCGGCTCTATCGGTTGCAGCACTCTCGACGTCGTACGTCATAATCCCGACAGCTACACCGTGACCGCACTTGTGGCCGGAAAAAACGTGCAGCGAATGGTCGAACAGTGCATGGAGTTTACCCCTCGTTTTGCGGTGATGGATGATGAAGAGAGCGCCCGCCAGGTGAAAGCGCTGTTGCAGGAGAAGGGCTGTCGTACCGAAGTGCTCAGCGGGCAACAGGCGGCTTGCGATATGGCCTCGCTTGATGAAGTTGATCAGGTAATGGCGGCAATCGTCGGGGCGGCGGGTCTTCTGCCGACGCTTGCCGCTATTGATTCGGGAAAAGATGTTCTGCTTGCAAATAAAGAGTCGCTGGTCACCTGCGGACGCCTCTTTATGGAGGCGGTAAAACAGCGTGGGGCGCGTCTTTTGCCGGTCGATAGCGAGCACAACGCGATTTTTCAGAGTTTACCCCAACCTTTTCAACAAAACCTGGGGTACGCTGACCTGGAGCAGAATGGCGTTGTGTCGATTCTGCTTACCGGGTCTGGTGGCCCGTTCCGTGAAACGCCACTGTCTGAATTGAGCGCAATGACGCCGGATCAGGCGTGTCGTCATCCGAATTGGTCAATGGGGCGTAAGATCTCCGTCGATTCGGCCACCATGATGAACAAAGGTCTGGAATACATTGAAGCTCGCTGGCTGTTCAATGCGTCGGCGAAACAGATGGAAGTGCTGATCCACCCGCAGTCGGTGATTCACTCGATGGTGCGCTATCAGGACGGCAGCGTGCTGGCCCAGTTGGGCGAGCCGGATATGCGTACGCCTATTGCTCATACGATGGCGTGGCCAAACCGCGTAAAATCGGGCGTTAAGCCTCTCGATTTTTGCAAGCTGAGTTCACTGACGTTTAGCGAGCCTGATTACGACCGTTATCCCTGCCTGAAACTGGCGATGACGGCCTTCGATCAGGGGCAGGCGGCGACAACGGCGCTTAATGCAGCCAATGAAGTGACCGTTGAAGCATTCCTGAATCAGCAGATCCGCTTTACTGATATCGCCGCGTTGAATTTATCCGTGCTGGAGATGATGGATTTGCGTGAGCCGCAGAGTGTGGAAGAGGTGCTGGCCGTGGATGAACAGGCACGTATTGTTGCGCGTAAACAGGTGACACGTCTCGCAAGCTGGTGATAAAGCAAGCACTAGTCGTCGTGCTATTTGTTAGCGTTGGGCTTCAGTGATATAGTCTGCGCCACCTGATCGCAGGTATTTGGCTTTAAGTGGTCAGGTAAGCCGTGGTATGACACGGCTTTTTTATGTATAGGCTTCAGTATTCCTGTGTACCGTTAAATCCTTTCAGGGACTAAAAACGCGTTATGTTGTCTGCGAATCAACCAATAAGCGAAAACTTGCCAGCACATGGCTGTCGCCATGTTGCAATCATCATGGATGGCAATGGCCGCTGGGCGAAAAGACAAGGGAAGATACGAGCCTTTGGGCATAAAGCCGGGGCGAAATCTGTTCGCCGCGCCGTTTCTTTTGCCGCCAATAACGGCATTGATGCGTTAACGCTCTATGCTTTTAGCAGTGAAAACTGGAATCGACCTGCGCAAGAAGTGACTGCGTTGATGGAACTGTTCGTGTGGGCGCTCGATAGTGAAGTAAAAAGCCTGCACCGCCACAACGTCCGCTTGCGTATTATTGGCGAAACCAGTCGTTTTAACTCACGTTTGCAGGAACGGATTCGCAAAGCTGAAGCGCTGACGGAAAATAATACCGGCCTGACGCTCAATATCGCGGCGAATTACGGCGGACGCTGGGATATTATCCAGGGGGTTCGGCATTTGGCTGAGCAGGTTCAGGAAGGGCTGTTAAGACCCGACCAGATTGATGAAGAGGCGCTGAGTCAGCAAATCTGCATGAATGAACTGGCTCCCGTGGATTTGGTTATAAGGACAGGGGGGGAGCATCGCATAAGTAACTTTTTGCTGTGGCAAATTGCCTACGCTGAACTTTACTTTACGGATGTTCTTTGGCCAGATTTTGATGAACAAGACTTTGAAGGTGCGCTGCATGCCTTTGCCAATCGAGAGCGTCGTTTCGGCGGCACCGAGCCTGGTGGCGATAACGCCTGATGGGGGTAGCTTTTGCTGAAGTATCGCCTGATTTCCGCTTTTGTATTAATACCCGTCGTTATCGCAGCGCTGTTTTTACTGCCTCCGGTGGGATTCGCTATTGTTACGTTGGTGGTGTGTATGCTCGCCGCGTGGGAATGGGGGCAGCTTAGCGGCTTTACCTCGCGCACTCAGCGGGTATGGCTGGCGGTACTCTGTGGTTTTTTACTGGCCCTGATGCTGTATACCTTGCCTGAATATCATCACGATGTTCACCAGCCGCTGGTTGCCGGATCCTTATGGATATCGCTGGCCTGGTGGATTGCTGCGCTTGTTTTAGTGCTTTTCTACCCGGGCTCTGCGGCGATCTGGCGTAACTCTAAAGTGTTGCGCCTTATTTTTGGTCTGCTCACGATTGTTCCGTTCTTCTGGGGTATGGTTGCGCTGCGCGCCTGGCACTATGACGAAAACCACTACAGCGGGGCAATATGGCTGCTTTATGTGATGATTCTCGTCTGGGGGGCTGACTCCGGAGCCTATATGTTTGGTAAACTGTTTGGCAAACATAAACTGGCGCCAAAGGTTTCTCCGGGCAAAACCTGGCAAGGTTTCATCGGCGGCCTGTTTACGGCAGCGATTATCTCCTGGGGCTATGGCGTCTGGGCGAATCTTGAGGTTGCCCCCTCCACGCTGCTGGTATGTTCGATTTTCGCGGCGCTGGCATCGGTACTGGGTGATTTAACCGAGAGCATGTTTAAGCGTGAAGCAGGGATTAAGGACAGTGGTCACCTGATTCCAGGACATGGCGGAATACTGGATCGCATTGACAGCCTTACCGCGGCTGTTCCCGTATTTGCTTGCCTGCTTTTACTGGTGTTTGGGACGATATAACGGAAGGTTTTATGCTGAGCATTCTCTGGAATCTGGCGGCGTTCATTGTTGCATTGGGTGTACTGATTACCGTGCATGAATTTGGCCATTTCTGGGTTGCCCGGCGCTGTGGTGTGCGAGTAGAGCGATTCTCGATTGGCTTTGGCAAATCGCTCTGGAAGCGCACCGATAAGCATGGCACCGAGTTTGTCATTGCTCTGATCCCCTTGGGCGGCTATGTCAAAATGCTCGACGAACGCGTTGAGCCTGTCGCCCCGGAACTTCGACATAGCGCGTTCAACAATAAAACTGTTGGCCAACGTGCTGCCATCATCGCTGCCGGACCGGTAGCCAATTTCATCTTCGCTATCTTCGCCTACTGGCTGGTGTTTATTATCGGCGTGCCTGGCGTACGCCCGGTTGTGGGTGAAATCACCACGGGTTCCATTGCGGCAACGGCGCAAATTACACCGGGAATGGAACTTAAAGCGATTGATGGTATCGAAACCCCTGATTGGGATGCCGTGAGGTTACAACTGGTTGCGAAAATCGGTGATGAGCAGACAACCGTCAGCGTATCGCCTTTTGGTTCCGACCAGCGGCAGGAAAAAGTGCTGGATTTACGCCACTGGCGCTTTGAGCCAGACAAAGAGGATCCAGTCGCTACACTGGGGATTCGCCCGCGCAGCGCGCAGATCGAGCCGGTGTTAGCCGAAGTACAGTCTAATTCGGCAGCGAGTAAAGCAGGTTTACAAGCGGGTGACAGGATCGTTAAAGTCGATGGTCAGCCATTAACACAATGGATGACCTTTGTTACTCTGGTGCGCGATAATCCAGGCAAGCCGCTCGCGCTGGAAGTGGAAAGGCAGGGGAGTTCGCTCTCACTGACCCTCACCCCGGATACCAAATCGGGCGGCGGTAAGGCGGAAGGGTTTGCCGGCGTTGTGCCGAAAGTGATCCCACTGCCAGATGAGTACAAGACAATACGCCAGTATGGGCCGTTTAGCGCCATCGTTGAGGCCACGGATAAAACATGGCAGCTGATGAAGCTTACGGTCAACATGTTGGGGAAATTGATAACCGGTGATGTGAAACTGAACAACCTCAGTGGGCCAATTTCGATTGCTCAGGGGGCTGGGATGTCAGCGGAGTTCGGGGTGATTTACTATCTCATGTTCCTTGCGCTGATTAGCGTGAACCTGGGGATAATCAACCTGTTCCCGCTTCCCGTATTAGATGGGGGCCATCTGCTGTTTTTAGCGATTGAAAAGCTAAAAGGCGGACCGGTATCCGAGCGAGTTCAAGACTTTAGTTATCGCATTGGCTCGATTTTGCTGGTGCTGTTAATGGGGCTTGCACTTTTCAATGATTTCTCTCGGTTGTAAGAGAGTTAGTTAGGAAGAACGCATAATAACGATGGCGATGAAAAAGTTGCTCATAGCGTCGCTGCTGTTTAGCAGCGCGACCGTATACGGTGCTGACGGGTTCGTAGTGAAAGATATTCATTTCGAAGGCCTTCAGCGTGTCGCCGTTGGTGCGGCCCTCCTCAGTATGCCTGTGCGCCCCGGCGATACGGTTAATGATGAAGATATCAGTAACACCATCCGTGCTCTGTTTGCCACTGGCAACTTTGAGGACGTCCGCGTCCTGCGCGATGGTGATACGCTGGTGGTTCAGGTAAAAGAACGTCCAACGATTGCCAGCATCACTTTCTCCGGCAACAAGTCGGTGAAAGATGACATGCTTAAGCAGAACCTTGAGGCATCGGGTGTTCGTGTGGGGGAATCTCTGGACCGCACAACCCTTGCAGACATTGAAAAAGGTCTGGAAGATTTCTATTACAGCGTCGGTAAATACAGCGCGAGCGTTAAAGCGGTTGTTACACCGCTGCCACGTAACCGTGTTGACCTGAAACTGGTCTTCCAGGAAGGTGTTTCTGCGAAGATCCAGCAGATCAACATCGTGGGTAACCACGCGTTCAGCACCGACGAATTGATCTCCAACTTCCAGCTGCGTGACGAAGTGCCGTGGTGGAACGTGGTAGGCGATCGTAAATACCAGAAACAGAAACTGGCGGGTGACCTTGAAACCCTGCGCAGCTACTATCTGGATCGCGGTTACGCCCGTTTCAACATCGATTCAACTCAGGTGAGTCTGACTCCGGACAAGAAAGGTATCTACATTACCGTTAACATCACAGAAGGCGATAAATACACGCTTTCAGGTGTTGAAGTCAGCGGCAACCTGGCAGGACATTCTGCTGAAATTGAATCTCTGACCAAAATTCAGCCGGGCGATCTGTATAGCGGATCTAAAGTCACCAAAATGGAAGACAGCATTAAGAAGCTGCTCGGCCGTTATGGTTATGCGTATCCGCGTGTGCAAACGCAGCCGGAAATTAACGACGCGGATAAGACTGTTAAGCTTCACGTTAACGTTGATGCGGGCAACCGTTTCTACGTGCGTAAAATCCGCTTCGAAGGTAACGATACCTCTAAAGACTCCGTTCTGCGCCGTGAAATGCGCCAGATGGAAGGGGCATGGCTGGGAAGCGATCTGGTCGACCAGGGTAAAGAGCGTCTGAACCGTCTGGGCTACTTCGAAACGGTCGATACCGATACTCAGCGTGTACCAGGTCGTCCGGATCAGGTGGATGTTGTTTATAAAGTTAAAGAACGTAATACCGGTAGTTTCAACTTCGGTATTGGTTACGGTACTGAAAGTGGCGTGAGCTTCCAGGTCGGCGTTCAGCAGGATAACTGGCTGGGTACGGGTTACTCTGTCGGTATCAACGGGACGAAAAACGACTACCAGACCTACTCTGAGTTCTCCGTTACCAACCCATACTTCACCGTGGACGGTGTAAGCCTGGGTGGTCGTATCTTCTATAACGACTTTAAAGCAGACGACGCGGACCTCTCCTCGTATACCAACAAGAGTTACGGTCTGGATGGTACGCTCGGCTTCCCGGTTAACGAATACAACACCCTGCGTGCAGGTTTAGGGTACGTGCATAACGACCTGTCTAACATGCAACCGCAGGTGGCGATGTGGCGTTACCTGGACTCCATCGGTCAGTCTGCAAGTACGTCCAGCGATGACAACGGTTTCGCCGCGGATGACTTCACCTTCAACTACGGTTGGACCTACAACCGTCTTGACCGTGGCTACTTCCCGACGGAAGGTTCACGCGTTAACCTGAACGGTAAGGTGACGATCCCGGGCTCGGATAACGAGTTCTACAAGGTCACGCTGGATACGGCGTCCTACTTCCCAATTGATGACGACCACAAGTGGGTCGTACTGGGTCGTACCCGCTGGGGCTATGGTGACGGTATCGGAAGCAAAGAGCTGCCGTTCTATGAGAACTTCTACGCCGGTGGTTCAAGCACCGTTCGTGGCTTCCAGTCCAATAACATTGGTCCGAAAGCGGTTTACTACGGCGGTAATGACGAAGATAACTGCGCAAGCCGCGATTCAAAACAAGTCTGTAGCTCTGATGATGCGGTAGGCGGTAACGCCATGGCTGTGGCGAGCCTCGAGTTCATCACGCCGACGCCGTTTATCAGTGATAAGTACGCGAACTCTGTCCGTACCTCCTTCTTTATGGATGCAGGTACGGTGTGGGATACCAACTGGGAGAATACCGCCCAGATGCGTGCAGCGGGCGTTCCGGACTACAGCGATCCGGGCAACATTCGCATGTCCGCAGGTATCGCATTACAATGGATGTCACCGCTGGGGCCGTTGGTCTTCTCCTACGCCCAGCCGTTCAAGAAATACGATGGAGACAAAGCGGAGCAGTTCCAGTTTAACATTGGTAAAACCTGGTAATAATCCGCTGCAATGGAATGCGTTGGCAGTGTAGCGCTGACAACCGGCGATCGGTAAAACGGTCGCCTTGCCACGCAAAGAACGGCACCCCTCGGGTGCCAATGGGATGGTAAGGAGTTAATTGTGAAAAAGTGGTTATTAGCTGCAGGTCTCGGTTTAGCGATGGCAACTTCTGCTCAGGCAGCGGACAAAATTGCAATCGTCAACATGGGTAATTTGTTCCAGCAGGTTGCACAGAAAACGGGCGTTTCTGCAACGCTGGAAAACGAATTCAAAGGCCGTGCGAGCGAACTGCAACGTATGGAAGGTGATCTTCAGTCCAAGATGCAGCGTTTACAGCGTGATGGTTCTACCATGAAAGCGAGCGAGCGCAGCAAACTGGAAAAAGACGTCATGTCTCAGCGCCAGACCTTCTCTCAGAAAGCGCAGGCTTTCGAGCAGGATCGTCAGCGTCGTTCTAACGAAGAGCGTGGCAAGCTGGTGACGCGTATTCAGTCTGCCGTTAAAGCAGTAGCAGCCGATCAGAGCATCGATCTGGTTGTTGATGCGAACGCCGTTGCATTCAACAGCAGCGATGTTAAAGACATCACCGCTGATGTTCTGAAACAGGTTAAATAAGTAATGCCTTCAATTCGACTGGCTGATTTAGCTCAGCAGTTGGATGCAGAATTACACGGTGATGGCGATATCGTCATCACCGCTGTTGCGTCCATGCAATCTGCTAAAGCAGGCACTATTACCTTCATGGTAAGCCCTAAGTACCGTGAACACCTGGCTCAGTGCCAGGCGTCTGCCGTTGTTCTGACGCAGGACGATCTTCCGTTTGCCACTAACGCTGCACTGGTAGTGAAAAATCCCTACCTGACCTATGCACGCATGGCCCAAATTCTTGATACCACGCCGCAGCCGGCGCAGAACATTGCAGCCAGCGCTGCGATTGATCCAACGGCTCAGCTGGGTAACAACGTGGCAGTCGGCGCAAACGCCGTTATCGAATCCGGCGTTGTGCTGGGTGATAACGTGGTGATTGGGCCAGGCTGCTTTGTTGGAAAAAATACGAAAATTGGCGCAGGGACTCGTCTGTGGGCCAATGTTTCTGTCTACCATGAGGTTGAGATTGGCGAGAATTGCCTCGTACAGTCCAGCACGGTGATTGGTTCTGACGGATTCGGTTACGCCAACGATCGGGGTAACTGGGTTAAGATCCCGCAGCTGGGTCGCGTGATTATCGGCGATCGCGTTGAGATCGGCGCTTGCACAACCATTGACCGTGGTGCACTTGACGACACCATTATTGGTAACGGTGTTATCATAGACAACCAGTGCCAGATTGCACATAACGTTGTGATTGGCGACAATACCGCAGTTGCGGGTGGTGTTATCATGGCAGGCAGCCTGAAAATAGGCCGTTACTGCATGATAGGCGGTGCCAGCGTGATCAATGGCCATATGGAAATATGCGACAAAGTCACGGTGACGGGGATGGGTATGGTGATGCGTCCCATCACTGAGCCCGGCGTTTATTCCTCCGGTATCCCGCTGCAACCGAACAAGGTATGGCGTAAAACAGCTGCACTGGTGATGAATATTGATGATATGAGCAAGCGACTCAAAGCGATTGAGCGCAAAATCGATCAACAAGACTAAGCGTTCATCCGTTTAACGCTAAATTTCCCGGCCTGTCGGCTTTGTTTATAAACCGGCAGGCCGTGTTATTATTGCTACTTAGTACATTTGACAGGAAGAGTATTTTGACTACTGACACTCATACTCTGCATATTGAAGAGATTTTAGAACTTCTGCCGCACCGCTACCCGTTTTTACTGGTAGACCGTGTGCTGGATTTTGAAGAAGGTCGTTTTCTGCGCGCAGTGAAAAATGTCTCCGTTAACGAGCCATTCTTCCAGGGGCACTTCCCTGGTAAACCTATCTTCCCGGGTGTGTTGATCCTGGAAGCGATGGCACAGGCTACCGGTATTCTGGCGTTTAAAAGCGTAGGTAAACTGGAGCCGGGTGAACTCTATTACTTCGCGGGTATCGATGAAGCGCGCTTCAAGCGTCCGGTCGTGCCTGGTGATCAAATGATCATGGAAGTCACTTTTGAAAAAACGCGTCGCGGCCTGACTCGCTTCAAAGGCGTAGCTATGGTTGACGGCAAAGTTGTTTGCGAAGCGACAATGATGTGTGCGCGTAGCCGGGAGGCCTGATACGTGATTGATAAATCCGCCTTTATTCATCCTACCGCCATTGTGGAAACGGGTGCCATCATTGGCGCAAACGTCCACATTGGCCCGTTTTGTATTGTTGGACCCCATGTCGAAATTGGTGAGGGTACAGTACTGAAATCTCACGTTGTCGTGAATGGTCATACCACCATTGGCTGCAACAATGAGATCTATCAGTTCGCCTCCATCGGCGAAGTTAACCAGGATCTTAAGTATGCTGGCGAACCGACCCGCGTGGAAATCGGCGATCGTAACCGCATTCGCGAAAGCGTCACCATTCATCGTGGTACAACGCAAGGCGGTGGATTGACGAAGGTGGGCAGCGACAACCTGTTTATGGTTAATGCGCATATTGCGCACGACTGTACCGTGGGTAGCCGCTGTATTCTCGCCAACAACGCAACGCTGGCGGGGCACGTATCGGTCGATGATTTCGCAATTATTGGCGGCATGACCGCAGTCCATCAGTTCTGCATCATCGGTGCACACGTGATGGTCGGCGGGTGCTCCGGTGTGGCGCAGGACGTCCCACCGTTTGTGATTGCGCAGGGCAACCATGCCACGCCGTTTGGCGTGAACATTGAAGGCCTTAAGCGTCGTGGCTTTAGCCGCGAAGCGATTACCGCGATCCGCAACGCGTACAAATTGCTGTACCGTAGCGGTAAAACGCTGGAAGAGGCGAAGCCGGAAATTGCCGAGCTGGCGAATAAGCACCCTGAAGTGAAAACGTTCATGGAATTCTTTGAACGTTCAACCCGTGGTCTGATTCGTTAATGGTCGACAGTCGTCCGCTTACTATCGCCCTGGTCGCCGGAGAAACCTCCGGCGATATTCTTGGTGCAGGTCTTATCCGCGCGCTTAAAGCCCGTGTACCCAATGCCCGCTTTGTGGGCGTGGCTGGGCCGCTGATGCAGGCCGAAGGCTGTGAAGCCTGGTATGAAATGGAAGAGCTGGCTGTGATGGGCATCGTCGAGGTGCTGGGCCGCCTGCGTCGCCTGCTGCATATTCGCGCCGATCTTACCCGCCGCTTTACCGACCTCAAGCCCGATGTCTTTGTCGGCATTGATGCACCTGATTTCAATATTACCCTTGAAGGGAACCTGAAAAAGCAGGGGATCAAAACTATCCATTACGTCAGCCCGTCCGTGTGGGCGTGGCGACAGAAACGCGTTTTCAAAATCGGACGGTCCACCAATCTGGTGCTGGCTTTTCTGCCTTTCGAAAAAGCGTTTTACGACAGGTTTAATGTCCCGTGCCGTTTTATCGGTCATACCATGGCGGATGCCATGCCGCTGGACCCTGATAAAAATGCGGCGCGTGACGAACTGGGCATCCCGCATGATGTGCACTGTCTGGCGCTGCTGCCAGGGAGCCGGGGTGCGGAAGTTGAAATGCTCAGTGCCGATTTCCTGAAAACGGCGCAAATTCTCCGCAAGACGTACCCAGACCTTGAAGTGGTCGTGCCGCTGGTGAATGCCAAACGCCGCGAGCAGTTTGAGCGTATCAAAGCCGAGGTTGCCCCGGATCTTCACGTCCGCCTGCTGGACGGGAAAGGGCGGCAAGCCATGTATGCGAGCGATGCCGCACTGCTGGCTTCCGGCACGGCTGCGCTGGAGTGTATGCTGGCAAAATGCCCAATGGTGGTCGGTTATCGCATGAAACCGTTTACCTTCTGGCTGGCAAAACGTCTGGTAAAAACAGACTACGTATCCCTGCCAAACCTGCTTGCAGGTCGCGAGCTGGTGAAAGAACTCTTGCAGGATGAATGCCAGCCGCAGGCACTGGCTGATGCATTACTGCCGCTGCTGGCCAACGGTAAAACCAGCCACCAGATGCATGATACTTTCCGTGAACTGCATCAACTGATCCGCTGTAATGCTGATGAGCAGGCGGCCGATGCGGTGCTGGAGTTAGCACAATGATGGAATTTATTTATCCCCATACCCACCTCGTTGCCGGTGTGGATGAAGTCGGTCGTGGTCCGTTAGTGGGTGCCGTTGTGACCGCGGCGGTGATCCTCGATCCAGCCCGCCCGATCCCTGGCCTGAACGACTCGAAAAAACTGAGCGAAAAGCGCCGCCTGGCGCTGTTCGATGAAATTAAAGAGAAGGCGCTGGCCTGGAGTCTCGGGCGCGCAGAGCCGGATGAGATCGACGATCTGAACATTCTGCACGCCACCATGCTGGCGATGCAGCGTGCCGTTGCTGGCCTGAAGATTGTGCCTGAGTATGTGCTGATCGACGGTAACCGTTGCCCGGCGCTGCCGATGCCTTCAATGGCTGTTGTTAAAGGCGATAGCCGCGTCGCAGAAATCAGTGCGGCGTCAATCATTGCTAAAGTGACGCGCGATGCCGAAATGGCCGCGCTGGACCTCACTTATCCCGCGTATGGTTTCGCCCAGCACAAGGGATATCCAACGGCTTTCCATCTGGAAAAGCTGGCTGAACATGGCGCAACTGAACATCATCGGCGCAGCTTTGGCCCGGTGAAACGCGCGCTGGGACTGGTGTCCTGAATCAAGACGCAAGCAATTAAGTAACGCGGGATCTGAAGATGGCTGAACCACGTTTCGTACACCTGCGGGTGCATAGCGACTACTCCATGATCGATGGGCTGGCAAAGACCGGGCCGCTGGTAAAGAAGGCGGCCTCGCTTGGCATGCCTGCGCTGGCGATCACCGATTTTACCAACCTGTGTGGCCTGGTGAAGTTCTACGGAACGGCGCATGGCGCAGGATTAAAGCCCATCGTCGGCGCGGATTTCCACGTGCAGAGCGACCTGCTCGGCGATGAGATGACGCAAATTTCCGTGTTAGCCATGAATAACACGGGCTATCAGAACCTCACTCTGCTGATCTCAAAAGCCTACCAGCGCGGCTACGGCGCGCTGGGTCCATGGATTGACCGCGACTGGCTGGCGGAGCTGAACGAAGGTCTGCTGCTGATCTCCGGTGGTCGTATGGGGGATGTCGGCAAATGCCTGCTGCGCGGGAACAACGCGCTGGTGGATCAGTGCGTCTCGTTCTACGAAGAGCATTTCCCGGATCGCTATTACCTGGAGCTAATCCGTACCGGGCGTGCGGATGAAGAGAGCTATCTGCATGCGGCCGTCGCCCTGGCGGAAGCGCGTGGCCTGCCTGTGGTAGCCACCAACGATGTGCGCTTCCTTGAGCCGGGCGATTTTGACGCACATGAAATTCGCGTCGCTATCCACGACGGCTTCACCCTCGACGATCCGAAACGTCCTCGCAATTACTCATCGCAGCAGTACATGCGCAGCGAAGAGGAAATGTGTGAGCTCTTCTCCGACATCCCGGAAGCGCTGGAAAATAGCGTAGAGATTGCCAAGCGCTGCAACGTCACCGTGCGTCTCGGCGAATATTTCCTGCCGCAGTTCCCGACGGGCGACATGACCACGGAAGATTTCCTGGTCATGAAATCGAAAGAGGGCCTTGAAGAGCGTCTGGAATTCCTCTTCCCGGATGAAGCGGTCCGTAAAGAGAAGCGTCCTGAATATGACGAGCGTCTGGATATTGAACTCCAGGTGATCAACCAGATGGGGTTCCCTGGCTACTTCCTGATCGTAATGGAGTTCATCCAGTGGTCGAAGGATAACGGCGTACCGGTTGGCCCGGGCCGTGGTTCAGGAGCCGGCTCGTTGGTGGCGTACGCATTGAAAATCACCGACCTCGATCCGCTGGAATTCGACCTGCTGTTCGAACGTTTCCTCAACCCGGAACGTGTCTCCATGCCCGACTTCGACGTCGACTTCTGCATGGAAAAACGCGACCAGGTTATTGAGCACGTGGCCGATATGTACGGTCGTGATGCGGTTTCACAGATCATTACCTTCGGTACGATGGCGGCGAAAGCGGTTATCCGCGATGTGGGCCGCGTTCTGGGCCACCCCTACGGTTTTGTCGATCGAATCTCTAAGCTGGTGCCGCCCGATCCGGGCATGACCCTGGCGAAAGCCTTTGAAGCTGAACCTCAGCTGCCGGAAATCTACGAAGCCGACGAGGAGGTGAAAGCGCTGATCGACATGGCGCGCAAGCTGGAGGGCGTCACGCGTAACGCCGGTAAGCATGCGGGGGGCGTGGTTATTGCCCCGACCAAAATCACCGACTTCGCGCCGCTGTACTGCGATGAAGCGGGCCAGCATCCGGTCACCCAGTTCGACAAGAACGACGTTGAATACGCCGGGCTTGTGAAGTTCGACTTCCTTGGTTTGCGTACGCTGACCATCATCAACTGGGCGCTGGAGATGATCAACGCCCGCCGTGAGAAGAACGGCGAGCCGCCGCTGGATATCGCGGCTATCCCGCTTGATGACAAGAAAAGTTTCGACATGCTGCAACGCTCCGAGACGACAGCCGTCTTCCAGCTTGAATCCCGCGGCATGAAAGATTTGATTAAGCGTCTGCAACCAGACTGCTTCGAAGATATGATCGCGCTGGTGGCCCTGTTCCGTCCGGGCCCGTTGCAGTCGGGGATGGTAGATAACTTTATCGACCGTAAGCACGGGCGCGAAGAGATTTCCTATCCGGATGTGCAGTGGCAGCATGAAAGCCTGAAGCCGGTACTGGAGCCAACCTACGGCATCATCCTGTATCAGGAACAGGTCATGCAGATCGCCCAGGTGCTTTCTGGTTACACCCTTGGCGGCGCAGATATGTTGCGTCGTGCGATGGGTAAGAAAAAGCCGGAAGAGATGGCCAAGCAGCGTTCCATCTTTGAAGATGGGGCGAAGAAAAACGGCGTCGATGGCGAACTGGCGATGAAAATCTTCGACCTGGTGGAGAAATTCGCCGGGTACGGATTTAACAAATCCCACTCCGCCGCTTATGCTTTGGTGTCGTATCAGACGCTGTGGCTGAAGGCTCACTATCCCGCTGAGTTTATGGCGGCGGTAATGACCGCCGATATGGACAACACCGAAAAGGTGGTTGGCCTGGTGGACGAGTGCTGGCGCATGGGGCTGAAGATCCTGCCGCCGGATATTAACTCGGGCCTGTACCATTTCCACGTCAACGATGACGGGGAAATCGTCTATGGGATCGGCGCGATCAAGGGCGTGGGTGAGGGGCCGATCGAGGCGATCATCGAAGCGCGTAACAACGGCGGCTATTTCCGCGAGCTGTTCGACCTGTGCGCCCGCACCGATACCAAAAAACTGAACCGGCGCGTGCTGGAAAAACTGATCATGTCCGGTGCGTTTGACCGGCTGGGGCCACACCGCGCCGCGCTGATGAACTCGCTCGGCGATGCGCTGAAAGCGGCCGATCAGCATGCTAAAGCGGAAGCCATTGGTCAGGCGGATATGTTCGGTGTGCTGGCGGAAGAGCCAGAGCAGATCGAGCAGTCGTATTCCAACTGCCAGCCCTGGCCAGAACAGGTGGTGCTGGATGGGGAGCGTGAGACGTTAGGCCTGTACCTGACGGGACACCCGATCAACCAGTATCTGAAAGAAATTGAGCGCTATGTCGGCGGCCACAGGCTTAAAGACATGCATCCGACAGAACGTGGTAAAATCACCACGGCTGCGGGGCTCGTGATTGCTGCAAGGGTAATGGTCACCAAGCGCGGCAATCGTATCGGCATCTGTACCCTGGATGACCGTTCCGGGCGTCTGGAGGTGATGTTGTTCACCGACGCGCTGGATAAATACCAGCAATTGCTGGAAAAAGACCGCATACTTATCGTCAGCGGACAGGTCAGCTTTGATGACTTCAGCGGGGGGCTTAAAATGACCGCCCGCGAAGTGATGGACATTGACGAAGCCCGGGAAAAATATGCTCGCGGGCTTGCTATCTCGCTGACGGACAGGCAAATTGATGACCAGCTTTTAAACCGACTCCGTCAGTCTCTGGAACCCCACCGCTCGGGGACCATTCCAGTACATCTCTACTATCAGAGGGCGGATGCACGTGCGCGGTTGCGCTTTGGTGCAACGTGGCGTGTCTCTCCGAGCGATCGTTTACTGAACGATCTCCGTGGCCTCATTGGTTCGGAGCAGGTGGAACTGGAGTTTGACTAATACAGGAATACTATGAGTCTGAATTTCCTTGATTTCGAACAGCCGATTGCAGAGCTGGAAGCGAAAATCGATTCTCTGACAGCCGTAAGCCGTCAGGATGAAAAACTGGATATTAACATCGACGAAGAAGTGCATCGTCTGCGTGAAAAAAGCGTAGAACTGACGCGCAAAATCTTTGCCGATCTCGGCGCATGGCAGATCGCCCAGCTGGCGCGTCATCCACAGCGTCCGTACACCCTGGATTATGTCCGCCTGGCGTTTGACGAATTTGACGAACTGGCAGGCGACCGCGCATACGCTGACGATAAAGCTATCGTCGGCGGTATCGCGCGTCTTGATGGACGTCCGGTGATGATCATTGGTCACCAGAAAGGCCGTGAAACCAAAGAGAAGATCCGTCGTAACTTCGGTATGCCAGCACCAGAAGGCTACCGTAAGGCCCTGCGTCTGATGGAGATGGCTGAGCGTTTCAATATGCCAATCATCACCTTCATCGACACACCGGGTGCTTACCCGGGTGTTGGCGCAGAAGAGCGCGGTCAGTCTGAAGCCATCGCACGCAACCTGCGTGAGATGTCTCGCCTGAAAGTGCCGGTCATCTGTACCGTTATCGGTGAAGGTGGTTCCGGCGGTGCGCTGGCAATTGGCGTGGGCGATAAAGTGAATATGCTGCAGTACAGCACCTATTCCGTTATCTCTCCGGAAGGCTGTGCCTCCATTCTGTGGAAAAGTGCCGATAAAGCGCCGCTGGCTGCGGAAGCGATGGGCATCATTGCCCCACGTCTGAAAGAGCTGAAGCTGATCGACACCGTTATCCCTGAACCGCTGGGTGGCGCGCACCGTAAGCCGGAAGTGATGGCTGCTTCCCTGAAAGCGCAGCTGCTGGCAGATCTGGCGGATCTGGACGTGCTGAGCACAGAAGATCTGCTCAACCGTCGTTATCAGCGTCTGATGACCTACGGTTACGCATAAGCCTCACAATTATCCTAAAAGCCGCACATTGTTGCGGCTTTTTTTATACCTGCCGTTTACCTTAACTATGCTTATCTGATGTTTTTCAAGGAGGTAAACCATGAACATCATTGCCATCATGGGGCCACACGGCGTCTTTTATAAAGACGAACCCATCAAGGAGCTGGAGCAAGCCCTTAAAGCACGCGGATATCAGCTAATCTGGCCGCAAAACAGCGCCGACCTGCTGAAATTCATCGAACACAATCCGCGCATCTGTGGCGTGATATTCGACTGGGACGAATACGACATGGAGTTGTGCAGCGAGATCAATAAGCTCAACGAATATCTTCCGCTGTACGCCTTTATCAACACTCACTCGACCATGGACGTCAGCGCCCATGATATGCGTATGGCGCTGTGGTTCTTCGAATACGCGCTCGGCGTTGCCGAGGACATTGCGACCCGCATTCAGCAGTACACCGGTGAATATCTGGATAACATCACCCCGCCGTTTACGCGTGCGCTGTTCACCTATGTGAATGAAGGGAAGTACACCTTCTGTACGCCAGGCCACATGGCGGGAACGGCCTATCAAAAAAGCCCGGTAGGGTGCCTGTTCTACGATTTCTTTGGCGGCAATACGCTGAAGGCGGACGTGTCGATTTCAGTGACCGAGCTGGGCTCGCTGCTGGATCATACCGGCCCGCATCTGGAAGCCGAAGAGTACATCGCCCGGACCTTTGGTGCCGAGCAGAGCTACATGGTGACCAACGGAACCTCGACATCGAACAAGATCGTCGGCATGTATGCCGCGCCTGCCGGTAGCACCCTGCTGATTGACCGGAACTGCCATAAATCACTGGCGCATTTGCTGATGATGAGTGACGTCGTGCCGCTCTGGCTGTCTCCCACGCGTAATGCGCTGGGGATCCTCGGTGGCATTCCTCGCCGTGAGTTCGCGCATGAAGCCATTGAAAATAAGATCGCGGCGATCCCCGAGGCAAGCTGGCCTGTGCATGCGGTGATCACCAACTCCACCTATGACGGGCTGCTTTACAACACGAACTGGATCAAGCAGACGCTGGACGTGCCGTCGATTCACTTTGACTCCGCGTGGGTGCCTTACACCAATTTCCACCCGATTTACTCGGGTAAAAGTGGGATGAGCGGCGAGCGGGTGCCGGGCAAGGTGTTCTTCGAGACGCAGTCGACGCACAAAATGCTGGCCGCGTTTTCCCAGGCGTCTCTCATTCACATCAAGGGTGAGTACGACGAGGACACCTTCAACGAAGCCTTCATGATGCACACGACCACGTCGCCGAGCTACCCGCTGGTGGCGTCCATCGAAACGGCGGCGGCGATGCTGCGCGGCAATCCCGGGAAACGCCTTATTAATCGTTCGGTGGAGCGGGCGCTGCATTTCCGAAAAGAGGTTCAGCGACTTAAAGATGAAGCGGACGGCTGGTTCTTTGATATCTGGCAGCCGGAAGAGATTGATGAAGCAGAATGCTGGCCCGTCGCGCCGGGGGAGAGCTGGCACGGTTTTCGGGATGCTGATGCAGACCACATGTTCCTCGATCCGGTTAAGGTGACGATCCTGACGCCGGGTATGGATGAGCAGGGTGTGATGGGTGAGGAAGGGATCCCGGCTGCGCTGGTGGCGAAGTTCCTTGATGAACGCGGCGTGGTGGTGGAGAAAACCGGCCCCTATAATTTGCTGTTCCTGTTCAGTATCGGGATCGATAAAACCCGCGCGATGGGGCTGCTGCGCGGACTGATGGAGTTTAAGCGCGCATACGATCTTAACCTGCGGGTGAAGAATATGCTGCCGGATCTCTACGCGGAAGATCCTGACTTCTACCGCAATATGCGTATTCAGGATCTGGCCCAGGGGATCCACAGGCTGATCCGCCAGCACGATCTGCCGCGCCTGATGCTGCAGGCATTTGATGTTCTGCCTGAAATGAAGCTGACGCCGCACAGGGCGTGGCAGCGCCAGGTGAAAGGGGAGGTTGAAACCATTGAGCTGGAGAACCTGGTCGGGCGGGTATCAGCCAACATGATCCTGCCTTATCCGCCGGGCGTACCGCTGCTGATGCCGGGCGAGATGATCACCGAGGAGAGCCGGGCGGTGCTCGATTTCCTGCTGATGCTCTGTTCGATAGGGCGCCACTATCCGGGCTTTGAGACGGATATTCACGGTGCGAAACGCGATGATAACGGCGTGTACTGGGTGAGAGTCCTAAAATAAAAGGGGCCGCTTGCCAGGGGCGGGTTGTCGGTTGTAACGTTCAGGGCACCATAAAAAGGAGAAACTATGCTGGGTTTAAAAGCTGTTCATCATATTGCGATCATTGCCACCGATTACGCGAAAAGTAAGGCTTTTTACTGCGACATTCTCGGCTTTACGCTGTTGAGCGAGGCCTACCGCGAGGAGCGCGATTCCTGGAAAGGCGATCTGGCGTTAAACGGACAATATGTGATTGAACTGTTCTCTTTTCCTTTCCCGCCAGCGCGTCCTTCGCGCCCGGAAGCCTGCGGCCTGCGCCACCTGGCCTTCAGCGTCGATAACCTGGACAGCGCGGTAAAGCATCTGGAAGCCCACGGCGTGGCCTGTGAAGCAATTCGCATCGATCCCTTCACCGATAAACGTTTCACTTTTTTCAACGATCCGGACGGTCTGCCGCTGGAGCTTTATCAGCAGTAATCGCCGTCATGTGTGATAATGCCCGTTCAGTTCGGGCATTTTTTATGTGTAATTTCCTATGACCTTACCCGCTATCGCGCACGCCGTTTCACCCTACCGCCAGCTGCTGGTGGGGTTCAGCGGTGGCCTGGATTCCACCGTTTTGCTGCACCGTCTTAAGCTCTGGCGCGACCGTGAGCCTGACGTCCAGCTGCGGGCGATGCATATCCATCACGGCTTAAGCCCCCATGCCGACGAGTGGGTGGCGCACTGCGAAGCGGTGTGCTCAGGGTGGGCGATCCCGCTAATCGTTGAACGCGTCACGCTTGAGGATGAAGGGCTGGGTATTGAGGCGCAGGCGCGCAAAGCCCGCTACGCCGCGTTTTCCGGCGCGTTAAAGCCTGGAGAAGCGTTGGTCACCGCGCAGCATCTGGACGACCAGTGCGAGACGTTTTTACTGGCGCTCAAGCGGGGCAGCGGGCCTGCGGGTTTATCCGCCATGCCTGAGCGTGCTGGTTTTGCTGAAACAGAGCTCATCCGCCCGCTACTGGGTGAGACGCGCGCATCACTGGAAGCCTGGGCGCAGCAACATCATCTGCGCTGGATTGAAGACGAAAGCAATCAGGACGACAGTTACGACCGTAACTTCCTGCGCCTGCGCGTCTTACCGCTGCTGAGTGAGCGCTGGGCCCATTTTTCCGAAGCGGTGGCCAGAAGTGCCATGCTTTGTGCTGAACAGGAAAGCTTGCTGGATGAGTTGCTGAGCGGGGAGCTGAATACGCTGACTACCGCTGACGGTGCCCTGAACATTGCGCCGTTGAAAGTGATGAGCCCCGTGCGTCGGGCTGCTCTGATTCGTCGCTGGCTGGCTTCCCACCGTGCGGTTATGCCGTCCCGGGCGATGCTCAACCGTATCTGGGAAGAAGTTGCACAGGCGCGGGAAGATGCCGCACCGTGTATACACCTGAATGGTTATAACGTCAGGCGCTATAAAGAGCAACTCTGGTGGGTGAAATCTGTGCCGTCGCTGGCTGACGTTGTGCTCGACTGGCCGTCGCCGGAAAAAGCACTAACGCTACCGTTGAATGCCGGTGTCGTTGCGTTAAGCCATTCGGGCAATGTGCGTCTACCTGAGCCGGACGAGAACGTCACCATACGCTTCAGGGCCAGCGGCATGCTGCATATCGTTGGGCGTAACGGCGGGCGTAAACTGAAGAAAATCTGGCAGGAACAGAACGTTCCGCCCTGGCGACGTGATACCACGCCGCTTCTGTTTTACGGCGACACGCTCATCGCGGCGGCAGGTGTGTTTATTACTCAGGAAGGGTGGGCTGAAGCGGGTGTTAATTTTGAATGGAAAGCGTAACGGGCAGCCTGGCTGCCCGTTGGTTATCAGGATTCGCTCACCACGACGGTGCCGATTTCCGGATGGCTGAAACTGGCAATTTTGTCGAGGCGTAACTCACGCGTTGCACCTGCATCTTTCACAACCAGGTATTCCACATTTTTACGGGAAACCAGATCGCTGGCCTTTGCCTTTAGCACTTCGCCATCTTTTAGCTCCAGCGTCAGTATTAAATGATGCTGGCAGGCGAGTTCGAGGTTGTCATAGTCATCACAATTGATGGGTTGATAGGTATCATTCATCGACATAATCGCTCACCAGTAAATTCGCCGCAGCATACGCTGCTTTTTCCCTGACCGATTCAGAAAGGCTCTCATCAGAGGCCACTTCATTCAGCACGTTCAATACACAGCCCAACGCATCCGGGATGTACCCCAGATCTCCGCTGGCAATTTCCGCATACCGTCTGCGAATCAACTCACAATAATTATTCACATCACCTCCTGCCAGCGTACTGACTTACTGTGAGATATCATTAAGCCTACGAAGTTAAACTCGGTTTAGCAAGGTGACTATACCATACTCATTTAAGCAATATCAGCGCCTTGATAACGGGGTGCCACCACCTCGTAACAGCCTTTTGCTGCGGTTTTCGCTACAATGTACGCCTGATTCGAAAGGAGTTCTCTCATGGCGCTGAAAGCGACAATTTATAAAGCTGTGGTCAATGTGGCGGATCTTGACCGTAACCAGTTTCTGGATGCGTCATTGACGCTGGCGCGTCACCCTTCTGAAACCCAGGAGCGCATGATGCTGCGCCTGCTGGCGTGGATTAAGTATGCCGACGAGCGTCTGCAATTTACCCGTGGTTTAAGCGCGGAAGATGAACCGGAAGCCTGGCTGCGCAACGATCATCTGGGTATCGATTTATGGATTGAGCTTGGCCTGCCGGATGAACGCCGGATCAAAAAGGCTTGCACCCAGTCAGCTGAAGTGGCGTTGTTTGCCTACAACCAGCGCGCGGCGGAGATCTGGTGGCAGCAAAACAAAAATAAATGTGCGCAGTTCAAAAATCTTACCGTCTGGTATCTGGACGATGAACAACTGGCACAGCTGAGCGCATTCGCCAGCCGGACAATGGCGCTTCAGGCAACGATTCAGGACGGCGCCATCTGGCTTTCCGATTCTCAGAATAATCTGGAAATTCATCTCACGGCCTGGCAGCCCGTATCATGATTGAGTTGTCCCGAAACGTCAGCATCCCTGATCACGAGCTGGAGATCACCGCCATCCGTGCTCAGGGCGCAGGGGGGCAGCACGTTAACAAGGCCTCAACGGCTATCCATTTGCGCTTTGACATCCGGGCCTCCAGCCTGCCAGAGTATTATAAAGAAAGCCTGCTCGCCGCCAGCCATCATCTGATCACCAGTGAAGGTGTGATTGTGATTAAAGCGCAGGAATATCGCAGCCAGGAAATGAACCGGGAAGCGGCACTTTCCAGACTGGCGGCGGTCATAAAAGAGCTGACGGCTGTACAAAAAAGTCGCCGGGCAACACGTCCAACGCGGGCATCGAAAGAACGTCGGTTGTCATCGAAGGCGCAGAAATCCACCGTAAAGTCACTGCGTGGCAAAGTCCGTCATCCGTAATGTGACGAAAGGGACACACTTTTTCATAAGGAATGTATTGTGAAAAAAGCATTATTATCAGCGCTGGCCGTGACAAGCCTGTTCGCGCTTTTTGGCTGTAACAACCGTTCAGAAACACAGGTACTACAGCCAACGCAAAACGAAGAATTGAAGCCGATGCAGCAGAGCTGGCGCGGCGTATTGCCATGTGCAGATTGTGAAGGCATCGAAACCTCTCTGTTCCTGCAAAAAGATGGCACCTGGGTGATGAACCAGCGCTATCAGGGGGCGAAAGAGCCGTCTTCTTTTGCAACATACGGAACATGGGCGCGTACGGCTGAAAAGCTGGTATTGACTGATACCACGGGCGATAAAACGTATTTCCGCGCCAAAGGCGAGGGGATGGAGATGCTCGATCGCGAAGGCAATCCGATTGAATCTCAGTTCAACTACACACTGGCCCCGGTAAAAGCGACCCTGCCTGCAACTCCAATGGCGATGCGAGGGATGTATTTCTACATGGCGGATGCGGCAATCTTCACTGACTGTGCAACCGGGAAGAAAGTCAGCGTGGCGAACAATGCCCAGCTGGAGCGTGACTATGCCGTCGCGCGCGGTAACGACAGCAAACCAGTGTTGCTGACGGTTGAAGGGCATTTTACGCTGGAGCCAAACCCCGATAGCGGTGAGCTGGTGAAAACGCTGGTGGCAGATAAAGACGCGAAGTTTGCTGCGGGTAAAGACTGCGAAAGCAAATAAGTTATAGCGATTAAAAAACCCCGCACTGGCGGGGTTTTTTTGTTTCTTAGCCTTTGATGGTTTTCACCAGGTAATCAAGAATGTCGCCCGTCTTGATCATCTGTTTTTCGCCGTTGCGACGGTACTTGTATTCAATCTCGTCGCTGTCGAGGTTACGGTCGCCGATGACGATGGTGTGTGGAATACCGATCAGTTCCATATCAGCAAACATCACGCCAGGACGCTCTTTACGGTCATCCATCAGCACGTCGATACCTTTCGCGCTCAGCTCAGCGTAGAGTTTCTCTGCCAGCTCCTGCACGCGGTAAGACTTGTGCATGTTCAATGGCAGGATCGCCACCTGGAACGGCGCGATGTTATCCGGCCAGACGATTCCGCGTTCGTCATAGTTCTGCTCGATAGCGGCCGCAACAACGCGCGTTACCCCAATGCCGTAGCAGCCCATGGTCAGAACCTGGTTACGACCATCTTCGCCCTGAACGGCAGCGTTCATTGCGCGCGAGTACTTATCTCCCAACTGGAAGATGTGGCCTACTTCGATACCGCGTTTGATCATCAGGGTACCCTTGCCGTCCGGGCTTGGATCGCCTGCGACCACGTTACGGATGTCAGCCACTTCCGGCGTCGCCACGTCACGATCCCAGTTGATGCCGAAGTAGTGTTTACCGTCGATGTTTGCGCCCGCAGCGAAGTCGCTCATTGCCGCAACGGTGCGGTCAATCACTACAGGAACAGGCATATTCACCGGACCCAGAGAACCTGGACCTGCGTTCACCACGGCGCGGATTTCGGCTTCCGTCGCGAAGGTCAGCGGGCTGGCAACCTGCGGCAGCTTCTCGGCTTTCACTTCGTTCAGCTCGTGATCGCCACGGACCAGCAGGGCTACCAGCGGGTAAGCGCTGCCTTCAGCCGATTTCACCAGCAGGGTTTTCACGGTTTTTTCGATCGGCAGATTAAACTGTTCAACCAGCTCGGCGATGGTTTTCGCGTTTGGCGTATCAACCAGCGTCATCTCTTGCGTTGCCGCGCCGCGTGGTTCTTTTGGTGCCAGCGCTTCTGCGAACTCAATGTTGGCGGCGTAATCAGAGGAGTCAGAGAAAATTACATCGTCTTCGCCGCTCTGCGCCAGAACCTGGAATTCATGAGAGGCGCTACCGCCGATTGAACCGGTATCAGCCTGTACAGCACGGAAATCCAGCCCCATGCGGGAGAAGATTTTGCTGTAGGCCACGTACATTTTGTCGTAGGTCTCTTGCAGTGATTCCTGAGAAGTATGGAAAGAGTAGGCATCTTTCATCAGGAATTCGCGAGAGCGCATCACGCCAAAGCGTGGGCGCACTTCGTCACGGAACTTGGTCTGGATCTGGAAGAAGTTCAGCGGCAGCTGTTTGTAAGAGCTCAGCTCGTTACGGATCAGATCGGTGATCACTTCTTCATGCGTTGGGCCGAGAACGAATGGACGATCGCCACGATCGGCAATACGCAGCAGTTCAGGACCGTACTGCTCCCAGCGACCGCTCTCCTGCCACAGTTCAGAAGGCTGAACGACCGGCATTAACACCTCGATAGCACCGGCGTTGTTCATCTCTTCACGCACGATGTTTTCGACTTTTTTCAGGACGCGCACGCCGGTCGGCAGCCAGGTGTATAACCCGGAGGCCAGCTTGCGGATCATCCCGGCGCGCAGCATCAGCTGGTGGCTGATCACCTCGGCGTCGGCAGGTGTCTCCTTCAGAGTGGAGAGCAGATATTGGCTAGTACGCATGTTGTTACGGTTCCATTTCGACGATTGGAACAGGCTGAAACACCAGCCTGACACAAAAAAAGTGGTTTAGTTTACCAGTGTGGCAAAGATGCCAAAAGAGAGGAGAACAAAATTACCTGGGTTCCAGGGCAAACACTTCAAAACCTGCATCAGTTACGCGCCAGCGCACGTTAAAGTCCAGCAGCCAGACGGCGTACGTTTTTCCTGCGTCTTCCTCTTTGCGGTAGGCGGGACGAGGGTCCTGCGCCAGGACTTCGACGATAAAGTCACGCAGACGAGGATAGCGCTTTTCCAGCTGGCTGATTTGCGTCGTTATTTCAGATGTGAAGTAAACCGGCATCACTGCCTGTGGGGCGTCCTGAGCATAGCTTGCACGGGCATCCGGCAGCGCTTCGGCGAAGGGCAGGTAAGGTTTAATATCGATGACCGGCGTGCCATCAACCAGGTCAAGGCTACCTAACTCCAGGATCACCCGATCTTTCTGACAGCGTATCCCTTTCAGTTCGACCAGCGACATCCCGACTGGATTCGGTCGGAACGTTGAGCGGGTGGCAAAAACTCCCATTCTGGCATTTCCGCCCAGACGAGGAGGACGCACGGTAGGACGCCAGCCGCCTTCCATGGTCTGGTGAAACACAAACACCACCCATAAATGGCTGAATGCCTCAAGCCCGCGCACTGCATCGGCCTGATTATACGGCGCGACAAGATGCAGCTCGCCGCCGCCGTTAAGGACCAGTCCCGGCTGACGCGGCACGGCGAACTTTTCTTTATAAGGGGAGCGGATAACGCCTATCGGCTCGAACTGAAATGAACTCATTTCGCCGTGATGTTAAGCGCAGAACCGATACATACCGCCTGACGGTAGCAGCCCGGCGTACCACTGGTGACCTCGCAACTGTGCAGCAGCACCGCGTTGGCTTTCATTTTCGACGCGTTGATTTGCATACGCTTGCGGGCTGTTGGGATATTTGGAGGGGAGTCCTGATTCGTTGCCTGGCAGGATTCGCCGCTCACTTCGCCCAGTTCACGGAATGGCTTACCGACCAGCTCGTCGGCTTTAGTAATAATACGTACCGGCGCAGCGCGAGGCGCTTTCGGTTTTGCTGGCTCCGCTTTTGGCGGGGTTGCAGTGCTTTGAACGGGTTCAACAGGAGATCTGCTTAGCATAGAACAGCCGCTCAGCATCAGTGCTAAAAGACAGATCGGTAAAGCACGCATAATAGTTCCTCAGTGGATAATCAAAACGTCAGATATTGAAGCAGTTGACCGCACAAATGACAAGACGGGCAAATGCCCGTCTTGATGATATTACACTGAGGTGAGATTACCAGCCTTTAACCGCGCCGCCGTTAAACACCTTATTGGCTTCCTGGTAAACTTCTTCAGACTGATATGCCTGCAGGAATTTCTTCACGTTTTCCGCGTCCTTGTTGTCTTCGCGAGTCACGATCAGGTTGACGTACGGGGAATCTTTGTCTTCAACGAAGATGCCATCTTTCGCAGGGGTCAAACCGATCTGGCTGGCGTAAGTGGTGTTGATAACGGCCAGCGCGATCTGTGCATCGTCCAGAGAACGTGGCAGCTGAGGGGCTTCCAGCTCAACAATTTTCAGATTTTTCGGGTTTTCGGTCACGTCCAGAACGGTCGGCAACAGGCCAACACCTTCTTTCAGTTTAATCAGGCCCACTTTCTGGAGCAGAAGCAGCGAACGGCCAAGGTTGGTTGGGTCGTTAGGGACGGCAACCTGTGAACCCGGCTGGAGTTCATCCAGAGATTTAATTTTCTTGGAATAACCGGCAATCGGGTAAACGAAGGTGTTACCGACAGCAACCAGCTTGTAGCCGCGATCTTTGATCTGTTGATCCAGGTACGGTTTATGCTGGAAGGCGTTAGCATCAATGTCGCCTTTGCTCAGCGCTTCGTTCGGCAGAACGTAATCGTTGAAGGTCACCAGCTCAACGTCCAGGCCATATTTTTCTTTCGCGATTTTCTGCGCGGCCTCAGCAACCTGCTGCTCTGCACCGACGATAACGCCTACTTTGATGTGGTTCGGATCTTTTTCGTCCTGACCGCAACCCACCAGTGCCAGCGAACCAATCAGTGCGCCTACTGCTGCAAAGGTCTTAAATTTAAACGCCATGTTATATCCTTAACTCGTCGAGTTTGTGTTGTTTGTAACGTTATTTATGCGTAACAGCCCGGACGATACGATCGCCAGAGAATTGGATTAAGTAAACCAGCACAACCAGCAATACCAGAACGGTATTCATTACGGTAGCGTTATAGCCAATATAGCCGTACTGATATCCAATCTGCCCTAAACCGCCAGCACCCACGGCGCCGCCCATCGCGGAATAACCGACCAGGGTGATAAGCGTGATGGTTGCTGCATTCACCAGCCCAGGCAGCGCCTCAGGCAGCAGAACTTTGCGAACGATCTGCATTGGCGTCGCACCCATAGCGCGGGAAGCTTCAATCAGGCCTGTTGGGATTTCCAGCAGGGCGTTTTCCACCATACGGGCGATAAACGGCGCGGCGCCTACGGTTAGCGGGACAATTGCCGCCTGCAAACCAATCGACGTCCCGACAATAACGCGTGTAAACGGAATCATCCACACCAGCAGGATAATAAACGGTATAGAACGGAAAATGTTCACCAGCGCAGAGAGCGTGCGATACAGCTTCGCGTTTTCAATAATTTGACCCGGGCGCGTGACGTACAGCAGTACGCCGACCGGCAGCCCAATCACAAAACCAAAAAAGCCCGATACGAAGGTCATTGCCAGCGTTTCCCAAACGCCGCGAACCAGTAGCCACATCATCGGCTCAGACATAACCCAGCACCTCTACTTTTACGTGATGTTCTTGCAGCCAGGCAATTGCCGCCTGGGTTTCTTCCTGTGTGCCGTGCATTTCCGTCAGCATAATGCCGAACTTCACGCCACCGGCGTAGTCCATCTGCGCGCTAATAATGTTGTTATTCACGTTAAAGCGACGCGCGGTTTCGGACAGCAGCGGTGCGTCAACGGACTGGCCCGTGAACTCCATGCGCAGCATCGGGACGCTGTCAGGCGTTGCGTCTGTTTTTAAACGTTCCAGATAATCTTCCGGAATATCCAGATGCAGTGTGGACTGAATGAACTGCTGAGCCAGAGGCGTTTTCGGGTGCGAGAAGACTTCGCTGACCGTGTCCTGCTCAATCAGCTCACCGTTGCTGATGACGGCGACGCAGTCACAGATACGCTTCACCACGTCCATTTCGTGCGTAATAAGGAGGATAGTCAGGCCCAGACGACGGTTAATGTCTTTCAGCAGTTCCAGGATAGAACGCGTGGTGGCCGGATCTAACGCGCTGGTGGCTTCATCACACAGCAGCACTTTTGGGTTGCTTGCCAGCGCGCGAGCGATTGCTACACGCTGCTTTTGCCCGCCGGAAAGGTTGGCCGGGTAGCTGTCATGCTTATCACCCAGGCCAACCAGATCCAGCAGTTCGGTGACGCGTCGGGTAACCTCTTCTTTTGGTGTGTTATCCAGCTCCAGCGGCAACGCCACGTTTCCAAAAACCGTGCGTGAGGCCAGCAGGTTAAAGTGCTGGAAAATCATGCCAATCTGGCGACGCGCTTTGGTGAGTTCTTTTTCTGAGAGAGCGGTAAGCTCCTGGCCGCCAACTTCTACGCTGCCCTGGGTCGGGCGCTCAAGCAGGTTAACACACCGGATCAGCGTACTTTTACCCGCACCCGATGCGCCAATGACGCCATAAATCTGACCAGCAGGCACATGCAGACTGACGTTGTTCAGCGCCTGAATGGTTCGGTTCCCCTGCTGGAACACTTTGGTGATATTGGAAAGTTTAATCATTAGATTATTTTTATCGTATGTAAGTTAGCCGTGGCATTTTCTTCTGCCAGATACGGGGAATGACCGTAAACAAAATGGATGTTAAGGCATCCAGACGTCTAAATCAATCCACCTCTGTGCGATGAGCACTTTATTGCGCTGCGATTCATGAGATACTAGCTGAACAAGCCTTTTTCAGGAGCAAACCGGTGGCAAAATCTGTACCCGCAATTTTTCTCGATCGTGACGGCACAATTAATGTGGATCACGGTTACGTCCATGAGATTGATGAGTTCGAATTTATTGAGGGCGTAATAGATGCCATGCGCCAGCTGAAAGAGATGGGCTATGCGCTGGTGGTGGTAACTAATCAGTCCGGTATCGCCCGGGGTAAATTCACCGAAGCGCAGTTCGAGACGCTGACGGAATGGATGGACTGGTCTCTGGCCGATCGTGGCGTCGATCTTGATGGCATCTATTATTGTCCGCATCATCCACAGGGAACAGTAGAAGCGTATCGTCAGACATGTGATTGCCGTAAGCCACACCCGGGCATGTTTATCTCTGCACAGGAATTCCTGCACATTGATATGGCCGCGTCTTTTATGGTGGGCGATAAACTGGAGGATATGCAGGCGGCGGCGGCGGCAGGTGTGGGAACCAAAGTATTAGTGCGGACCGGTAAACCAGTCACCCCAGAAGCAGAAAATGCAGCTGACTGGGTGATAACTAGTCTGGCAGATCTGCCAAAAGAGATTAAAAAGCACCAAAAATAGACGTTTTGGTGAAAAGGTGAGCGGTTGAAATAAAAATGCATTTTTCCGCTTGTCATTCCTCGGCGGCTCCCTATAATGCGCCTCCATCGACACGGCGGATGTGAATCACTTCACAGACAACCCGGTCGGTTGAAGAGAAAAAATCCTGAAATAACGGGTTGACTCTGAAAGAGGAAAGCGTAATATACGCCACCTCGCGACAGAGCGCTGAAGCGCGTCGCAACTGCTCTTTAACAATTTATCAGACAATCTGTGTGGGCACTCAAAGTGACATGGATTCTTAATGTCCTCGGACACTAAATGAATACCAAGTCTCAACGAGTGAACACGTAATTCATTACGAAGTTTAATTCATTGAGCATCAAACTTTTAAATTGAAGAGTTTGATCATGGCTCAGATTGAACGCTGGCGGCAGGCCTAACACATGCAAGTCGAACGGTAACAGGAAGCAGCTTGCTGCTTTGCTGACGAGTGGCGGACGGGTGAGTAATGTCTGGGAAACTGCCTGATGGAGGGGGATAACTACTGGAAACGGTAGCTAATACCGCATAACGTCGCAAGACCAAAGAGGGGGACCTTCGGGCCTCTTGCCATCGGATGTGCCCAGATGGGATTAGCTAGTAGGTGGGGTAACGGCTCACCTAGGCGACGATCCCTAGCTGGTCTGAGAGGATGACCAGCCACACTGGAACTGAGACACGGTCCAGACTCCTACGGGAGGCAGCAGTGGGGAATATTGCACAATGGGCGCAAGCCTGATGCAGCCATGCCGCGTGTATGAAGAAGGCCTTCGGGTTGTAAAGTACTTTCAGCGGGGAGGAAGGCGACAGGGTTAATAACCCTGTCGATTGACGTTACCCGCAGAAGAAGCACCGGCTAACTCCGTGCCAGCAGCCGCGGTAATACGGAGGGTGCAAGCGTTAATCGGAATTACTGGGCGTAAAGCGCACGCAGGCGGTCTGTCAAGTCGGATGTGAAATCCCCGGGCTCAACCTGGGAACTGCATTCGAAACTGGCAGGCTAGAGTCTTGTAGAGGGGGGTAGAATTCCAGGTGTAGCGGTGAAATGCGTAGAGATCTGGAGGAATACCGGTGGCGAAGGCGGCCCCCTGGACAAAGACTGACGCTCAGGTGCGAAAGCGTGGGGAGCAAACAGGATTAGATACCCTGGTAGTCCACGCCGTAAACGATGTCGACTTGGAGGTTGTGCCCTTGAGGCGTGGCTTCCGGAGCTAACGCGTTAAGTCGACCGCCTGGGGAGTACGGCCGCAAGGTTAAAACTCAAATGAATTGACGGGGGCCCGCACAAGCGGTGGAGCATGTGGTTTAATTCGATGCAACGCGAAGAACCTTACCTACTCTTGACATCCAGAGAACTTTCCAGAGATGGATTGGTGCCTTCGGGAACTCTGAGACAGGTGCTGCATGGCTGTCGTCAGCTCGTGTTGTGAAATGTTGGGTTAAGTCCCGCAACGAGCGCAACCCTTATCCTTTGTTGCCAGCGGTTAGGCCGGGAACTCAAAGGAGACTGCCAGTGATAAACTGGAGGAAGGTGGGGATGACGTCAAGTCATCATGGCCCTTACGAGTAGGGCTACACACGTGCTACAATGGCGCATACAAAGAGAAGCGACCTCGCGAGAGCAAGCGGACCTCATAAAGTGCGTCGTAGTCCGGATTGGAGTCTGCAACTCGACTCCATGAAGTCGGAATCGCTAGTAATCGTGGATCAGAATGCCACGGTGAATACGTTCCCGGGCCTTGTACACACCGCCCGTCACACCATGGGAGTGGGTTGCAAAAGAAGTAGGTAGCTTAACCTTCGGGAGGGCGCTTACCACTTTGTGATTCATGACTGGGGTGAAGTCGTAACAAGGTAACCGTAGGGGAACCTGCGGTTGGATCACCTCCTTACCTTAAAGAACCTGCCTTTGCAGTGCTCACACAGATTGTCTGATGAAAAACAGCAGTAAAAAATCTCTGCAGGCTTGTAGCTCAGGTGGTTAGAGCGCACCCCTGATAAGGGTGAGGTCGGTGGTTCAAGTCCACTCAGGCCTACCAAATTTTTGCTGATGCTGCGTTGCGGCGACACTCACATACCTGAGTATGCTTTGTGTCACCACGCCTTGCCTCAACAAAAATTACCGGTAGAGAGATAACTACGATGGGGCTATAGCTCAGCTGGGAGAGCGCCTGCCTTGCACGCAGGAGGTCTGCGGTTCGATCCCGCATAGCTCCACCATCCTTTACTGCGAACACAAGAAAACTTCAGAGTGAACCTGAAAAAGTGCACTGCGAAGTTTTGCTCTTTAAAAATCTGGATCAAGCTGAAAATTGAAACGACACACAGCTCATGTGTGTTCGAGTCTCTCAAATTTTCGCAATCAGAAGTGAAACATCTTCGGGTTGTGAGGTTAAGCGACTAAGCGTACACGGTGGATGCCCTGGCAGTCAGAGGCGATGAAGGACGTGCTAATCTGCGAAAAGCGCCGGCGAGGTGATATGAACCTTTGACCCGGCGATGTCCGAATGGGGAAACCCAGTGCAATCCGTTGCACTATCGTTAACTGAATACATAGGTTAACGAGGCGAACCGGGGGAACTGAAACATCTAAGTACCCCGAGGAAAAGAAATCAACCGAGATTCCCCCAGTAGCGGCGAGCGAACGGGGAGCAGCCCGGAGTCTGAATCAGCTTGTGTGTTAGTGGAACGGTCTGGAAAGTCCGACGGTACAGGGTGATAGTCCCGTACACGAAAGCACACTTGCTGTGAACTCGAAGAGTAGGGCGGGACACGTGGTATCCTGTCTGAATATGGGGGGACCATCCTCCAAGGCTAAATACTCCTGACTGACCGATAGTGAACCAGTACCGTGAGGGAAAGGCGAAAAGAACCCCGGCGAGGGGAGTGAAAAAGAACCTGAAACCGTGTACGTACAAGCAGTGGGAGCCTCTTTATGGGGTGACTGCGTACCTTTTGTATAATGGGTCAGCGACTTATATTCTGTAGCAAGGTTAACCGTATAGGGGAGCCGAAGGGAAACCGAGTCTTAACTGGGCGTTAAGTTGCAGGGTATAGACCCGAAACCCGGTGATCTAGCCATGGGCAGGTTGAAGGTTGGGTAACACTAACTGGAGGACCGAACCGACTAATGTTGAAAAATTAGCGGATGACCTGTGGCTGGGGGTGAAAGGCCAATCAAACCGGGAGATAGCTGGTTCTCCCCGAAAGCTATTTAGGTAGCGCCTCGTGAACTCATCTTCGGGGGTAGAGCACTGTTTCGGCTAGGGGGCCATCCCGGCTTACCAACCCGATGCAAACTACGAATACCGAAGAATGTTATCACGGGAGACACACGGCGGGTGCTAACGTCCGTCGTGAAGAGGGAAACAACCCAGACCGCCAGCTAAGGTCCCAAAGTCATGGTTAAGTGGGAAACGATGTGGGAAGGCACAGACAGCCAGGATGTTGGCTTAGAAGCAGCCATCATTTAAAGAAAGCGTAATAGCTCACTGGTCGAGTCGGCCTGCGCGGAAGATGTAACGGGGCTAAACCATGCACCGAAGCTGCGGCAGCGACGCTTAGGCGTTGTTGGGTAGGGGAGCGTTCTGTAAGCCGTTGAAGGTGTGCTGTGAGGCATGCTGGAGGTATCAGAAGTGCGAATGCTGACATAAGTAACGATAAAGCGGGTGAAAAGCCCGCTCGCCGGAAGACCAAGGGTTCCTGTCCAACGTTAATCGGGGCAGGGTGAGTCGACCCCTAAGGCGAGGCCGAAAGGCGTAGTCGATGGGAAACAGGTTAATATTCCTGTACTTGGTGTTACTGCGAAGGGGGGACGGAGAAGGCTATGTCAGCCGGGCGACGGTTGTCCCGGTTTAAGCATGTAGGCGGAGGTTCCAGGTAAATCCGGTACCTTATTAACGCTGAGGTGTGATGACGAGGCACTACGGTGCTGAAGTGATAAATGCCCTGCTTCCAGGAAAAGCCTCTAAGCATCAGGTAACACGAAATCGTACCCCAAACCGACACAGGTGGTCAGGTAGAGAATACCAAGGCGCTTGAGAGAACTCGGGTGAAGGAACTAGGCAAAATGGTGCCGTAACTTCGGGAGAAGGCACGCTGATATGTAGGTGAAGTCCCTGCGGACGGAGCTGAAATCAGTCGAAGATACCAGCTGGCTGCAACTGTTTATTAAAAACACAGCACTGTGCAAACACGAAAGTGGACGTATACGGTGTGACGCCTGCCCGGTGCCGGAAGGTTAATTGATGGGGTTAGCGGCAACGCGAAGCTCTTGATCGAAGCCCCGGTAAACGGCGGCCGTAACTATAACGGTCCTAAGGTAGCGAAATTCCTTGTCGGGTAAGTTCCGACCTGCACGAATGGCGTAATGATGGCCAGGCTGTCTCCACCCGAGACTCAGTGAAATTGAACTCGCTGTGAAGATGCAGTGTACCCGCGGCAAGACGGAAAGACCCCGTGAACCTTTACTATAGCTTGACACTGAACACTGGTCCTTGATGTGTAGGATAGGTGGGAGGCTTTGAAGCGTGGACGCCAGTCTGCGTGGAGCCAACCTTGAAATACCACCCTTTAATGGCTGGTGTTCTAACGTAGACCCGTAATCCGGGTTGCGGACAGTGTCTGGTGGGTAGTTTGACTGGGGCGGTCTCCTCCCAAAGAGTAACGGAGGAGCACGAAGGTTGGCTAATCCTGGTCGGACATCAGGAGGTTAGTGCAATGGCATAAGCCAGCTTGACTGCGAGCGTGACGGCGCGAGCAGGTGCGAAAGCAGGTCATAGTGATCCGGTGGTTCTGAATGGAAGGGCCATCGCTCAACGGATAAAAGGTACTCCGGGGATAACAGGCTGATACCGCCCAAGAGTTCATATCGACGGCGGTGTTTGGCACCTCGATGTCGGCTCATCACATCCTGGGGCTGAAGTAGGTCCCAAGGGTATGGCTGTTCGCCATTTAAAGTGGTACGCGAGCTGGGTTTAGAACGTCGTGAGACAGTTCGGTCCCTATCTGCCGTGGGCGCTGGAGAATTGAGGGGGGCTGCTCCTAGTACGAGAGGACCGGAGTGGACGCATCACTGGTGTTCGGGTTGTCATGCCAATGGCACTGCCCGGTAGCTAAATGCGGAAGAGATAAGTGCTGAAAGCATCTAAGCACGAAACTTGCCCCGAGATGAGTTCTCCCTGAGACTTTAAGTCTCCTGAAGGAACGTTGAAGACGACGACGTTGATAGGTCGGGTGTGTAAGCGCAGCGATGCGTTGAGCTAACCGATACTAATGAACCGTGAGGCTTAACCTTACAACGCCGAAGCTGTTTCGGCGAAGAGACAGACACGATTTTCAGCCTGATACAGATTAACAGAATTTGCCTGGCGGCTTTAGCGCGGTGGTCCCACCTGACCCCATGCCGAACTCAGAAGTGAAACGCCGTAGCGCCGATGGTAGTGTGGGGTCTCCCCATGTGAGAGTAGGGAACTGCCAGGCATCAAATTAAGTAGTAAGCCGGTGCATTAATCCGGTGGTTACAGAAGTATTCGGTGGAGCGGTAGTTCAGTCGGTTAGAATACCTGCCTGTCACGCAGGGGGTCGCGGGTTCGAGTCCCGTCCGTTCCGCCACTTATTAAAAGCCCTGAGCTAACGCTCAGGGCTTTTTTCTTTTCTGTCGTTTAACTATTGCGAAATTAGCAAAAATCCTCTGCGTTTTACGATCTTTTTCGACATAACAACCACAGCGATAATCCTCCTCAGTTTACGAACATAACGATTGAGGAATGATATGACTATCCCTGCACTGGGTCTGGGCACTTTTCGCCTGAAGGACGACGTTGTTATCGCATCTGTTAAAACCGCACTCGAATTGGGCTATCGCGCTATTGATACGGCGCAGATTTATGACAACGAAGCTGCCGTAGGTCAGGCTATCGAGGAGAGCGGCGTACCGCGCCATGAGCTTTTCATCACCACCAAAATCTGGATTGAGAACCTCAGCAAAGACAAGCTGATCCCAAGCCTGAAGGAAAGTCTGAAAAAGCTGCGTACTGATTATGTTGATCTGACGCTGATCCACTGGCCATCACCTGGCGATGCCTTCTCCGTAGAAGAGTTCATGCAGGCGCTGCTGGAAGCAAAAGAGCAGGGCTTGACGCGTGAAATTGGTATCTCGAATTTCACTATCCCGTTGATGGAAAAAGCCATTGCCGCAGTGGGTAAAGAGAATATTGCTACTAACCAGATTGAACTCTCTCCTTACCTGCAAAACCGCAAAGTTGTGGACTGGGCGAAACAGCAAGGCATTCACATCACCTCGTACATGACGCTGGCATATGGTAAGGCCCTGAAAGATGAAGTGATTGCGCGCATCGCTGAAAAACACAATGCAACAGCTGCACAGGTGATCCTGGCATGGGCGATAGGTGAAGGATATGCCGTGATCCCGTCTTCAACCAAACGTGAAAACCTGGCAAGTAACCTGTTAGCGTGGGATCTCCAGCTCGATGATGAAGACAAAAAAGCGATCGCTGCACTGGAATGCAACGATCGTCTGGTCAGCCCCGAAGGGTTAGCACCTAACTGGGATTAATAACAACCCTCCCTCTGTGCCTTTAAACCCTCATACAGCTCCTCCGGGAGCTGTTTTTATATGTTCGCTAAGGAAGTCGATAAAAGCGCGTATGCGCGTACTTACTGCTCTGTCACTGTAATACACCGCGCTAAAAGGCATCTCTACAGGTAAGCGTTTGTCAGCCATTAGCTCAACTAGCTGGCCCGCAGCTATTTCCTTATCAATCATATAGTCTGATAAACAGGCGATCCCGTTTCCTTCAAGACATAGCTGTTTCAGCGTTTCCCCGCTATTAGACGAAAGTCCGCAGGTGATCTCATGAAGTTGTCCGTCATGACAGGCCACGGGCCAGGTGTTCAGCGAGACAGGTTCCGTAAAGCCCAGGCACAGGTGCTGCTTCAGCTCCTCAACGGTCTCAGGTTTGCCATGCTCTGCAATATATTGCGGTGACGCGATAATTTTGCGGTAGCTGGTGAACAGAGGGCGAGCGCGTAAACTTGAATCCGTCAGGGTTCCCGCGCGGATCGCCACATCAACTTTACGCTCAATCAGGTTAATAAACGTCTCAGAAGAGACCAGAGACAGGGTCATCTCCGGGTAGCGTTCGCGGAAGGGTTTAATCAACGGCATCAGGAAATGCAGCACGACCGGCGTCGCCGCATCTATGCGCAGCAGCCCACGCGGCGTGCTGCGTGATTCCATGATTTCCGTTTCTGCTGCCGCCATCTCCTGCAAAACGGACTGCACGCGTCGAAAATAACGTTCACCTTCTTCCGTCAGGCTGAGCTGCCGCGTTGTTCTGTTGAGCAGACTCACCCCGAGCTTCATCTCCAGCTTTTTCACCGAGCGGCTGATGGCGGAGTTCGCCTGTCCGAGCTGTTCGGCAGCACGGCTGAAGCTGCCGCTTTCAACAACGGCAACGAAGACAGTCAGTTCTTCCGATGTGGCTTTCATTATTGCATCACCTGCAAAATTCTATTGAGATTCTAACCATTTTTGTTATTTAAACACTGGCGCATACTGCCTGTCATCTTAATCCTGAAGAGACGGAGTATTTTATGCCACTGGCGCTTCTTGCCCTGACGATCAGTGCCTTCGCAATTGGCACGACCGAATTTGTTATTGTAGGACTTGTTCCTACCATTGCTGAACAACTCGCTATCTCGCTGCCTTCTGCCGGGCTGCTGGTATCTATTTACGCGTTAGGCGTCGCTGTTGGGGCGCCTGTGCTGACCGCACTGACTGGACGCTTTCCACGTAAACAACTGTTAGTTGCCCTGATGGTGCTCTTCACCGCTGGCAATATTCTGGCGTGGCAGTCACCGGATTACTCCACGCTGGTCATTGCCCGCCTGCTGACAGGCCTCGCGCACGGTGTCTTCTTCTCCATCGGTTCCACGATTGCAACCAGCCTGGTGCCAAAAGAGAAAGCGGCGTCAGCCATTGCGATTATGTTTGGTGGCTTAACCGTCGCGCTGGTCACCGGCGTGCCGTTAGGAACGTTTATCGGACAACATTTTGGCTGGCGTGAAACCTTCCTCGCGGTATCGCTGTTGGGCGTGATTGCTCTGGTAGCCAGCCTGCTGCTGGTGCCCTCCAGTATTCCGGGACGCGCGAGCGCCAGCCTGAGCGATCAGGTTAAGGTTCTGACACACCCGCGCCTGCTGCTGATCTATGCCGTTACGGCCCTGGGTTATGGAGGTGTGTTCACTGCGTTCACCTTCCTTGCACCGATGATGCAGGAACTGGCTGGTTTTTCTCCGGGCGCGGTGAGCTGGATTTTACTGGGCTACGGTATCTCCGTCGCAATCGGCAATATCTGGGGCGGCAAGCTTGCGGATAAGCATGGTGCGGTACCGGCGCTGAAATTCATCTTCGCCGCCCTGGTTGCCCTGCTGATGATTTTCCAGTTCACCGCATCGATGCAATACGCCGCGCTGGTAACGGTGTTGGTTATGGGGATATTCGCTTTTGGTAACGTGCCGGGATTGCAGGTATATGTTGTGCAGAAAGCCGAACGTTATACGCCTAATGCGGTGGATGTCGCATCTGGGCTGAATATCGCCGCATTTAATATCGGTATCGCACTCGGTTCGGTTATCGGTGGGCAGGTGGTTGAACATGTTGGATTAACCCAAACGCCATGGATTGGTGCGGTAATTGTGCTTATCGCTTTCCTCCTTATTGGTCTCAGTGGACGGCTTGATAAACCCGCTCGCGTTGCACTTGGATAAGTATCAGTAAGTGCTTGCTTACAAAACTGGAAAGCGGTTTCTCAGTAATTGCGTTGAAAGTGTGACCTAAAATCCCTATAACATTAGAACCAGTCCGTTTTCCGGGCTGGTTAATGTTACAGAGGCCGTTTCCAAAAGTGCGAAAAAATACCTATGCCATGCGTTATGTTGCCGGAATGCCTGCGGAGAGGATCTTGCCTCCGGGGTCGTTTGCGAGCCTTAGCCAGGCATTACCAGCGGGCACTCCATTAAGCAGTGACGAGAAAATTCGCGTACTGGTGTGGAACATCTTTAAGCAACAGCGTGCGGAGTGGTTATCCGTACTTCAAAATTTTGGTAAAGATGCGCATCTGGTTCTGTTACAGGAGGCGCAAACCACGCCTGAACTGGTCAGGTTTGCAACGACGAACTATCTTGCAGCCGATCAGGTGCCTGCCTTTGTTCTGCCACAGCATCCTTCCGGGGTGATGACCCTTTCAGCCGCACATCCGGTCTATTGCTGCCCGCTGCGTGAACGTGAGCCGATCCTGCGTCTGGCAAAATCAGCGCTGGTCACGGTCTATCCGTTGCCCGACACCCGTCTGCTGATGGTGGTAAACATTCATGCGGTAAACTTCAGCCTGGGTGTTGATGTGTACAGTAAGCAGTTACTTCCCATCGGCGATCAGATTGCTCATCACAGTGGGCCGATCATTATGGCCGGGGACTTCAATGCCTGGAGCCGTCCGCGTATGAACGCGTTGTACCGCTTCGCGCGTGAAATGTCGCTGCGTGAAGTTCGTTTTAACGATGACCAGCGCAAGAAAGCGTTTGGTCGTCCTCTCGATTTTGTCTTCTATCGGGGTTTAAGCGTGCACGACGCCTCCGTTCTGGTGACGCGCGCCTCCGATCATAATCCTCTACTAGTCGAATTCAGTCCCGGCAAACCTGATAAATAATGGTGCGTCAGGTCTGCCGTGGGGCAGGCCTGTGCGGGTGCTGCCCTTTATTTTTTAAACCATAAAAGGACAGCAACATGACAACAACACACTCCCATCATGACAACGTCGAAAAACAGTTTGGTTCTCAGGCAAGTGCCTACCTGAGCAGTGCCGTACATGCCTCTGGCCGCGATCTGGTACGTCTCGGCGAACGGCTCGCCGCATTTCCTGACGCGCACGTGCTGGACTTAGGCTGCGGGGCGGGGCACGCCAGTTTTACCGCCGCACAGCAGGTTGCTCAGGTGACGGCGTATGACTTATCGAGCCAGATGCTGGATGTGGTTGCTGAAGCGGCGAAAGCGAAAGGGCTGAATAACGTCACGACGCGCCAGGGCTACGCTGAATCTTTACCCTTTGAGGATGCATCCTTTGAGGCTGTGATTAGCCGTTACTCTGCACACCACTGGCATGATGTGGGGCAGGCATTACGGGAAGTGAAACGCGTGCTCAAACCGGGCGGAATATTCATCATCATGGACGTGATGTCTCCCGGGCATCCGGTACGGAATATCTGGCTCCAGACGGTTGAAGCGCTGCGTGATACCTCGCACGTGCAAAACTACTCCAGTGGAGAGTGGCTTACGTTTATCACCGAAGCTGGCTTGATTTCACGCTCATTGATAACCGACCGTTTGCCGCTGGAGTTCACGTCATGGATTGCACGGATGCGCACACCGGAGGCATTAACTCAGGCGATCCGATTGTATCAGGAGAGTGCCTCTGCTGACGTCAAGGCGTACTTTGAACTGCATGACGATGGTTCGTTTACCAGCGACACCATTATGGCTGAAGCGCAAAAAGCGGGATAAACAAAAAAGGCACCGAGGGGAATCGGTGCCTTTTTAATAAGCGATCGTACTATCAGGAATCTGGCGTAGCGCTGTTTTTCACAAACAACGTCAGCTGGTCGCCAGGTTGCAGGTTGTCAGTATCGTTGTTCCAGCGCATCACATCTTTGATGTTTACGCCGTGACGCTTAGCAATACTGGACAGCGAGTCGCCTTTACGTACGCGATAGGTAATGCTATCGCTGTTTTTAGCGAGACGCTGTGCGCTGCTACCTGCACCTACGGTCAGCGTTTGACCCACTTTCAGACCGGATCCGCGCAGATTATTCCACTGCTGGAGATCTTTCGTATTCACGCCAAGACGTGATGCAATACCTGAAAGCGTATCACCTGAACGCACCTTATAGCTGCGGCTGCTTACAGGCGACGTATCAGCAATCAGCGTAGACTGAACGGCTGCAATTTCACCCGAAGCTAAAGACTCACGTAACTGCTCCGCGTGTTTCTGCGGAACCATCACATAGCGCGGGCCGCTTGCACCCAGCGTGGAGCCTTTAACACCTGCATTAAAGGTTTTAAGCTTACTTACCGACATACCCGTCATATCAGCAACCTGTTGAATATCAACAGGGCTGCTGAGGCGGACACGCGCCAGTGCACGACTTTCGTCTGGTGTTGGCAGTTGTACACCGTAACGTTTGCTGTTCTTGAGAATGTCACTCAATGCCAGCATTTTCGGTACGTAAATCTTTGTTTCCTGTGGCAGTGAGAGCGACCAGAAGTCTGTGGATTTTCCACGCGCTTTATTCGCTTTCATTGCCTTCAGTACACGACCTTCACCACTGTTATACGCCGCGACAGTCAATAACCAGTCGCCGTCAAACATCTTGTTCAGACGTTGCATCATGTCGAGAGCGGCTGTCGTTGAAGCGACAACATCACGACGCGCATCGTAGTTGCGGGTCTGCTTTAAACCATAATTTCGCCCTGTGCTCGGAATGATCTGCCAGATGCCTGCTGCATTGGCGCCAGACGTCGCGTGCGGGTCAAAAGCGCTCTCCACTATGGGTAGTAGTACCAGTTCCATAGGCATGTTACGTTTCTTAACTTGCCCTGCTATCCAGTACATATACGGCTCTGCCCGTAATGTTACATCGTGGAGATAGCTCTTATTTCTCAAATACTTCTGTTTCTGTTCGCGAATCCGGCTGTTTTCCGGAATTCCCATCTTTAGCTCGTCGCCAATAGAGGCCCACAAGTCTTGTTCCTGCGCGAAGGATGTCCCATCGTCCAACCATCGCGCCTGACTCGTAAACTTCCCTGCTTCCCCTTGACCAGCCGCAGAAAGGCTCTGTGCGTGCTGTTGTACGTTGCTGCCGTTTTGTGACTGGCAACCTACAAGCAGGACAGAGGCGAGTAATATCGCTTTTGCCTTCATGTGTGTGTCAATAGTTGCTTAAAAGACGAGCGATGATAACGGCGAAATTTTGAAAAGGCAACCCGCAATTATCTGAAGTTATCTTTCTTTGACCTTAACCATGCAAATCGCGCTTCAGGTTGTAACAAATTTGTTTCTTGATTAATTTTATTAATTAAATCAACGTCATTCGTTCTTAAAAATAAATTTATTTGTCGCTCATTTTTCAGAATTACGGGGAGTGTTTTTTGGTTTTTTGCACGTAACTCCTTCACTTTCTGGTAATAATCCTGAATCGCCCGATCCTCTGGTAGTACGCTTGCAGCAAACTTCATATTCCCTAATGTATACTCATGTGCGCAACAAATTACGGTGTCGGCTGGCAGCGCATTAATTTTTTGTAAAGATTGATACATCTGTTCTGGCGTGCCTTCAAACAGCCTTCCACAGCCGCCGGAAAACAGCGTGTCGCCACAAAAAAGATAAGGTTTGCTGTAGAAACAGAGATGACCGGAAGTGTGACCTGGCGTAGCAAATACGGAAAACTCGCACCCGAGGATGAGGATACTTTCGCCTTCTTCGACAACTTGCGTCGTACCCTTATCCTGTGTCTCTGCTGGTCCGTAGACGGGAATATGGGGATAGCGCGCAAGGAGATCGGGAACACCGCCGACATGATCGTGATGGTGATGGGTAAGGAGGATCGCTTCAGGCTGCCAGTCGTTTTCTTCTATCGCGTGCAGGATCGGTACGGATTCGCCGGGATCAACAATGATGCATCTGCGATCGTCGTCGACTAAAACCCAGATGTAATTGTCCTGAAAGGCGGAAATACTGATAAGATTCATGCATTACCTCTTATAGCGTGGCGGGTGTTTTGATGAAACCGGCAAGGATACCTCAGACTGTCGCACCACCGGAACGTTGGGCAGAGTTGCCCTGGGGTGAATATTATCGCGAGGCCTTAGAACTTCAGCTTAAACCCTGGCTCGCGAAAATGTATGGTTTTCACCTGCTTAAGATTGGCAATCTGAGCGCAGAAATCAATACCGAAAGCTGCGCTATCTCGCATCAGGTTTGCGTATCGCTTAATGGCTCCCCGGTTCAGGTGAAGGCTGATCCGCTGCATTTGCCGTTTGCGGAAAAATCCATTGATGCCTGTCTGCTCGCTCACACGCTGCCCTGGTGCAGCGATCCCCATCGTCTGCTGCGGGAAGCCGACCGCGTTTTGATTGATGACGGCTGGCTGATCCTGAGCGGTTTTAATCCGCTGAGTCTGATCGGGCTACGTAAACTGACGCCCGTTCTGCGCCGCACGCCGCCATATAACAGCAGGATGTTTACCATGATGCGCCAGCTGGACTGGCTTTCACTGTTAAATTTCGAAGTGCTGAGCTACGGGGGTTTTCAGGTCATCCCCTGGACGCGTAAAGGCGGGGTCTTATTAAGTACCCATTTACCCGCGCTGGGCTGCATGCAATTTATTGTCGCGCGTAAGAGGACGATCCCACTTACGCTCAACCCAATGAAGCAAAGCAAATCAAAAACGCGGATCCGCCAGACCGTGGGTGCCACGCGGCAGTACAAAAAACCGTGATCAGGATTCAGGTTGATAACCTGCATCCTCATGGGTTGGGTTTGATGCCGCCGCGCGAGCCAGCTCGTCACAGCGTTCGTTTTCAGGGTGACCGGCGTGCCCCTTTACCCACTCCCATTTGATTTCGTGCTGACCGAGGGCGGCATCAAGACGCTTCCAGAGATCGACATTCTTGACGGGTTTTTTCTCTGCCGTTTTCCAGCCGCGCTTTTTCCAGTTGTGGATCCATTGGGTAATGCCCTGGCGAACATACTGGCTGTCGGTACTCAGCACCACGTCACAATGTTCTTTTAAGGCTTCCAGCGCCACGATGGCCGCCATCAACTCCATGCGGTTGTTGGTGGTCAGGAAATAGCCTTCACTAAATGTTTTTTCATGCTGGCGATAGCGCATAATGGCGCCATAGCCGCCGGGCCCTGGGTTACCGAGACAAGATCCATCGGTGAAAATTTCTACCTGTTTACGCATCTCTGGTAGACTTCCTGTATTTGAAACGTTCAGTAAAACGATAAGTCTGACATAAATGACCGCTATGAGCACTGCAATTACTCGCCAGATTGTTCTTGATACCGAAACCACCGGTATGAACCAGATTGGCGCCCACTACGAAGGGCACAAAATCATTGAGATTGGTGCCGTTGAAGTGGTGAACCGCCGTCTTACGGGCAACAACTTCCACGTTTACCTCAAACCCGATCGGCTGGTGGATCCGGAAGCGTTCGGCGTTCACGGGATTGCCGATGAGTTTTTGCTGGATAAGCCCACCTTCGCCGATGTCGCGGATGAATTTCTCGACTACATCAGAGGTGCGGAACTTGTCATTCATAACGCGTCGTTCGATATCGGCTTTATGGACTATGAGTTCAGCAAGCTCAACCGCGATATTCCAAAGACCAATACGTTCTGTAAAGTCACGGATAGCCTGGCGCTGGCAAGGAAGATGTTCCCCGGCAAGCGTAACAGCCTTGATGCCCTGTGCTCTCGCTATGAGATAGACAACACCAAGCGTACCCTGCACGGCGCATTGCTCGATGCCCAGATCCTGGCCGATGTATACCTGACCATGACCGGCGGGCAAACGTCGATAAAATTCAGTATGGAAAATGAATCCCAGCAGACGCGGGATGAAGGCGGCATTCAGCGTGTCGTGCGCCAGGCTAATCGCCTGCGGGTTGTTTTAGCCAGTGATGAAGAGCTAATGAACCACGAATCTCGCCTCGATTTAGTGCAGAAGAAGGGCGGAAGCTGTCTGTGGCGTGGATGAAAAAAGGCGGAAACGTTTGTTAAATCGCCGTTTGGGTGATTTTTGCAGCAAACGATTCAAAACCTGAGAAAAAGCGTTGACGAGTTCAGAGGCAAACCGTAATATTCGCCTCGTTCCCCAAACGGGAACAGTGGAGCGGTAGTTCAGTCGGTTAGAATACCTGCCTGTCACGCAGGGGGTCGCGGGTTCGAGTCCCGTCCGTTCCGCCACTATTCAGAAAGCCTGAATCAGAAATGATTCAGGCTTTCGTCGTTTTATACCCCCTAAAAACTCACCTATTCTCATTCTATTTTCATTAACAAAAATTTAATAAACAAAGTGCAATTTATTAACAAATGCACATTATTGGTGCGTAATTTGCACTGTTATTGTGCATTATGTCTCCATCTCACCTCCTGCCCTCATTTTGATATGTAATAATTATGTAAAAATAATTCATAAGAAATCATTCAGTTACCTGTCATTCTTCAGAAAACTCATGAACCAATACGTTATTGGTTCGCTTATTGCTTAATCATTATCACGATAAGTAGTCCGTCATATCAATAACTTATCGTTAATAAAAATAAAGTCATGATGAAAGCGAGCGAACCAATATGGAAAAACCTTCACGGGTTTTAGCAAATTCCAGCACCGCGCTTGACCAGTTGCGCGGGCTTATCAACCAGCACGAGTCAACACCAGGCACTCCGCTGCCCACTGAACGTGAGCTATCGGAAACACTCGGCGTAGGACGACGCGAAGTGCGTCGCGCGCTGGACGTGCTGGAAGAAGAAGGGCGGATCTGGCGCAAGCAGGGCAAAGGTACCTTCATTGGTCCGGCTGCCCCTGTTGAGCCGTTGGCGCTTCAGGGATTGGTTCAGCAAACCAACCTGCTGGAAGTCATGGAAGCTCGACTACAGCTCGAACCCGGCTTAGCCCGACTTGCGGCACTGCGTGCCACCAGGGAAAACCTCGCGCTCATGCAGCGCATGCTGGAACGCATTGACAAGGTCAGCCCGGATGACCGCGATCTTAACGAACTGTGGGATAGCGCCTTTCACCGCGCCATTGCGGAAGCAGCCGGCAACCGCCTGATGCTAGGGCTTTTCGATGCGATAGATGCCGTCCGCCGGGAGCCCGGCTGGCAGTATTTACGCGAGCTTGCCCGCACTCCCGAACGTGTCGACAACTATAACGACCACCATCACAAAATCATGTCAGCGATTATTCATCGCCAGCCTAATGAAGCTGCGGCCGCCATGCGCGAACACCTGCTCAGCCTGCAAACCGCCCTGATTCAGGCTATCCACCTTGAGGACGATTCCACGCTATGACGACGATACCCTTTAAGGATTCCACTCCCGTACTGCGGCTGCAAAACCTCAACGTTAAATTCGCGGGCTCGCCGGTGAGTGTGCTCGAAGATATCTCGCTGGCGGTAAGGGCGGGCGAAACGCTGGCGCTGGTGGGCGAGTCCGGCTGCGGTAAAAGCATCACTTCCCTGGCGCTGATGGGGTTATTGCCTGCCAGCGCCAGGATCGTCAGTGGGGAGATGCACTTCCGCCGCCACGATCTGCGCAAGCTCTCGCCGCGCGAGTATGCCAATCTGCGCGGCAGCGAGCTGGCGATGATATTCCAGGAGCCCATGACCTCGCTCAACCCGGCCTTCACGCTTGGCGATCAGCTCAGTGAAGCGGTGATGCGCCATCAAACGCTCTCCCGGGCTGAGGCGATGACGGTTGCGCTACAGATCCTGGAGAAGGTGCAGATCCCGGCCGCAGAGATGCGCCTTAAGGTTTACCCGCATCAGCTTTCCGGCGGTATGCGCCAGCGCGTGATGATTGCGATGGCGCTGATAAACCATCCCAAATTACTGATCGCTGACGAACCCACTACCGCTCTGGACGTGACCATTCAGGCGCAAATTCTCGCTCTGCTCAATACCTTAAAAGAAGAAACGGGCACGGCGGTGCTGATGATCACCCACGATTTAGGCGTGGTGGCCGAAGTGGCACAGCAGGTGGCGGTGATGTATGCCGGCCAGGTAGTAGAGCAGGGAAGCGTCGAGGCGATATTTGCCGACCCGCAGCACCCGTACACAATTGGCCTGATGGGCTCGATCCCCTCCCTTGGCGTACGCAAGGGCCAGCTTTCCACCATTCCCGGATCGGTCCCGCTGCCGGAATCCATGCCTCAAGGCTGCCGCTTTGCCACCCGATGTCCCTTCGCGCAGACGCGCTGTCATGCTGAAAAACCACCGCTCACTATGCTCGGCACGGGTCATCAGGTTGCCTGCTTCCGCGTGCCGCTGGAACAACACATTGCCCTGGGAGAAATTGCATGACCACGCCCATTCTTGAAGCCCGGGATCTGAGCAAGCTTTTCCCCGGCCCGAAAAAACTGTTTACGCCGGCCCGCTTTGTCACGGCTGTTGACCGCGTTTCACTGTCGGTACTGCCAGGCGAAACGCTGGCTATTGTCGGCGAATCAGGTTCCGGGAAATCCACCCTCGGCCGGCTGCTGCTGCGCCTGCTGGGCGCCAGCGAAGGGCGCGTATTTTATCAGGGTGAGGAGATCACCCACGCCTCAGGCGCACGTCTGAACCAGCTCCGGCGTGAGCTACAGATCATCTTTCAGGATCCCTTCGCCTCGCTGAACCCGCGCATGACGGTAGAACAGATTGTCGGTGAGCCGCTGTGGCTGCACCAGAACATGAAAAAAGCGGATCGCCAGTACCACGTCGCCGAGCTGCTCAGGACGGTCGGCTTGCCCGCGGCCTGGGCCGGACGTTATCCGCACGAATTTTCCGGCGGGCAGCGTCAGCGTATCGGCATTGCGCGCGCGCTGGCGTCAGGCCCAAAGCTGCTGCTGGGCGATGAACCGGTTTCCGCACTGGATGTTTCCGTCCAGGCACAGGTGGTCAATTTACTGGAAAGCCTGAAGCACCAGTTGGGGCTAACGATGGTGATCGTCGCCCACGGTCTGGCGGTTATCCGTCATATGAGCGACCGCGTGGCGGTGATGTATCTTGGGCAAATCGTCGAGCTGGCCACCGTCGACGATATCTTAGACGCGCCGCTGCATCCTTATACCCAGGCATTAATTGCCTCTGCGCCGCAAATGCAGCCAGGCGTAGCGCGGGATGCGCCGCTGTTGCAGGGTGATTTACCGAACCCGGCTAATCCGCCCTCCGGCTGCCGTTTCCACACCCGTTGCCCCTATGTTAGCGATGAATGTCGTCAGGTTGAGCCGATTCATCAGGTAATCGACGGCGGACGTCAGGTCGCCTGCCACCGCTGGCAGGAGATTAATCGCGATCGCAGCGTTATACAGATCGCACCGCCATCCGCCGCATTTTTGCGCCGCCGCGCGCTGTTTGAACACGCGGCTACTCACTCCTCCCTTCCTTCAAGGAACTCATGATAATGACAATGCGTAATTCTCTTTTGACCGTACTGGGAAGTGTTATGTTGCTTGGTGCGGCGCTGCCCGCCCATTCTGAAAGCGTGCTGCGAATCGGCCTGGGTGCAGATCCGGACATGCTGGACCCGCATCTGGCGCGTACCTATTATGGCCGCTTCGTCTTTGCCTCCCTGTGTGACCGGCTGGTGGACGTGGACGAGCACCTCAAGGTGGTGCCGGGACTGGCGAAATCCTGGGCGTGGAGCGATGACGGCAAAACGCTGACCCTGGATCTCCGTGAAGGCGTGGCCTTCCACGACGGTGAAAAATTCGATGCCGCCGCCGCGAAATACAACCTCGACCGGGCCCTGACGCTAAAAGGCTCTCTGCGTAAAAGTGAACTCTCTTCTGTTGAGTCGGTGGAGGTCACCGGCCCGATGCAGATAGCCCTGCACCTGAAAACGCCGGATGCCGCACTTCTGATGCAGCTCACCGATCGCGCAGGCGCAATGATGGCGCCGGAAGCCGCGAAAAAAGCCGATTTTGCCGCCCATCCGGTCTGCTCCGGCCCGTATAAATTCGACAGCCGCGTGTCGCAGGACCGCATTGTGCTGACCCGCTTCGACAACTACTGGAACAAAGACGCCTATCACTTCGATAAAATTATCTATCTGCCGATCCCGGATGCCTCCGTGCGCCTGGCGAACCTGCGCGCGGGCGATCTCGACCTGACCGAAGGCATTGCCGCCAGCGACGTCAAAACCGTCGAAGCCGACAGCAAGCTGGCGCTGGCGAAGGTGACGGGCCTCGGATACCAGGGCATCACCTTCAATATTAACAATGGCAAAGTCCCGGCGAACGATCCCTTCAAAGATGCCCGCGTGCGTGAAGCATTTTCCCAGGCCATCGATCGCGATGCTTTAAACCAGGTAGTGTTCGAAGGGCTTTACACTCCGGCAAACCAGGCGTTTTCGCCGGTAAGCCCGTATCACGTCAATTTCCCGGTTCCCCCGCGTGACGTCGACAAAGCCAAAGCGCTGCTGAAAGCCGCAGGCGTCACCGCGCCGCTGACCGTCAATCTACTGGTGCCGAACAACCCAACCTCGCAGCAGGTGGGCCAGGTATTGCAGGCGATGGTGGCAGAGGCGGGCTTTAACCTGAACCTGCAAATGACCGAGTTCGCCACGCTTCTGGATCGCCAGCAGAGCGGTGACTACCAGTTGAGCTTCTCCGGCTGGTCGGGTCGCCCGGATCCAGATGGCAGCATCTACGGCTTTATCAACAGCAAAGGCACCCTCAACGACGGCCGCTACAGCAATGCTCAGGTGGATGAATGGCTAACGCAGGCGCGCCAGAGCACCGATCAGGCCGCCCGCCAGCCGCTGTATGACAAGGTTGTGAAGCAGCTTCAGACCGATATGCCGATTGCATACCTTTACTTCGAACCGCGCATTTTTGGCTTGAACAAGCGCGTGCAGGGCTTTAAAGCGTACCCGGACGGCATTGTGCGTCTGGCTGGCTTAACGCTGGCGAAATAAACCTCCTGAGGAGAACCCATGCTGGAACTGATTTGCAAACGTCTGCTGCTGGCTATACCCACTCTGCTGCTGGTGAGCATGATGGTATTCGGCCTGCAAAAGCTGCTGCCTGGCGATCCGCTGATTGCCATGGCCGGGGAGGAGCGCGATCCGGCGGTGATCGCCCAGCTGCGTGCTGAGCTGAATCTGGACGCGCCGATCCCCGTGCAGTATTTCAACTGGCTGACGCGGGCGCTGCAAGGCGATCTGGGTGTCTCCTTACGCACTCATGAGCCGGTCACGCAACTGATTGCCAGCAAGCTGCCGGTCACGCTGGAACTGTCGCTGCTGGCGATGATTATCGCGCTGGTGTTTGGTATCAGCATGGGGATCCTCGCGGCGGTGAACAAAAACAGCTGGGTCGATCACGGGGCGAACTTTGTGGCGATCTCGGGGATCTCAATACCGCACTTCTGGCTGGGGATCCTGCTGATTCTGGTCTTTTCAGTAAACCTGCAATGGTTGCCTGCGTCCGGTTATGTGCCGTTCAGTGAAGATCCGATCCAGAACCTGCGGACATTGCTGCTGCCCGCGTCCGTGCTCGGAACCGGCCTGGCGGCGACGCTGATGCGCCATACCCGCGCGTCGATGATTGCGGTGCTGAAAGCGGATTACATCCGCACCGCGCGCGCTAAGGGGCTGCTGCCGAAAGCGGTGATCCTGAAGCACGCCTTTCGCAATGCGCTGGTGCCGGTGATCACCCTCACCACGTTGCTGTTCGGCGAGCTGCTGGGCGGGGCGGTGCTGACCGAGCAGGTGTTCACCATTCCGGGCTTCGGCAAAATGATCGTCGACTCGGTGTTCAACCGCGACTACGCGGTGGTGCAGGGCGTAGTGCTGATCGTGGCGATCGGTTTCCTGATGCTCAACCTGCTGGCTGACGTGCTCTACGTCCTTATCAACCCGAAAATGCGAGGTTAATCATGGCGGAACTGACGACGCAAACCGTGGCGCCCGCGCTGCCGCGCGCGCAAAACCGGGTGCTGAAAAAATTCCTCGCCAATAAAAGTGCGGTGATTGGCGCGATTGTGGTGGGCTTTTTTGTGCTGGTGGCGCTGCTGGCGCCGTGGATCGCGCCATTTGACCCGGTCAAAGCTAACTTCCTCGCGGTGCGCAAAGCGCCATCGGCGATGTACTGGTTCGGCACCGACGAGCTGGGGCGCGATATCTTGTCCCGCATTATCTGGGGGGCGAGAACCTCGCTGATGGCGGGCTGTATGTCGGTGGCGATCGCGGTTGTCATCGGCGTGCCGCTGGGGCTGGTGGCGGGTTATTTCCAGAAGATGTGGGACGGGGTGATCTCCCGCTTTATTGAGGCACTGCTGGCCTGTCCATTCCTGATCATGGCGATCGCGCTGGGGGCATTCTTAGGCCCAAGCCTGACGAATGCCATGATCGCTATTGGACTCTCGGCAATGCCGATCTTCGCCCGCCTGACGCGCGGCCAGGTGATCGCCATTCGCAACGAAGAGTACATCGACGGCGCGCGGGCGATTGGCCTGCCGGACCGCTGGATCATCATTAAATACGTTCTGCCCAACGTGATGTCACCTATCCTGGTGCAGGCCACGCTGGCCATTGCCTCGGCGATTATCGCCGAAGCCAGCCTTTCGTTTTTAGGGTTAGGCCAACAGCCGCCGAACCCATCCTGGGGCTCCATGCTCAACACCGCAAAAGGGTTTCTCGAACAGGCGCCGTGGATGTCGGTTTTCCCCGGCGTGGCGATTTTCCTTGCCGTTCAGGGCTTTAATTTACTCGGCGACGGGCTGCGCGATGCGCTCGATCCGCGCCACGACTAAGGAGTCATGATGACCAAAGCGCTCGATTTTACAACCGGTTACGATTCACGACGCCCGCCGATGATGGGCCATAACGCCGTTGCCACCTCGCAGCCGCTGGCGGCACAGGCGGGAATGAAGATGCTACAGCTGGGCGGAAATGCCGTTGATGCGGCGATTGCGACCGCCATGGCGCTGACCGTTGTCGAGCCGACCGGCAACGGCATCGGCAGCGATGCTTTTGCCATTGTCTGGGACGGTGAAAAACTTCACGGTCTGAATGCTTCCGGTCGTTCGCCAGCCAGCTGGCATGCGGATCTGTTTGCCGGAAAAACCGCCGTACCGGAAATCGGCTGGGACGCGGTGACCGTGCCGGGTGCGGTGTCGGGCTGGGTGGCGCTGGCTGAACGTTTTGGCACGCTGCCGCTGACCACGCTCGCGCAGCCAGCCATTGATTACGCACGTGACGGTTTCCCGGTCTCGCCGCTGATCGGCCATCTCTGGCAGCGCGGCTACAACAAGCTGAAAGATCAGCCCGGGTTTAGTGCCTGCTTTGCGCCAGAAGGCCGCGCGCCGCGCGTGGGGGAGATCTTCCGTAACCCGGCGCAGGCGAACTCACTGGAGCTGATCGCCAAAACCAACGGCGACGCGTTTTACCGTGGCGAACTGGCGCAGAAAATTGCCGCCTTCGCCAAAGCACATGGTGCACACCTGACCGAAGCAGACCTGGCGAATCACCGTGTGGACTGGGTGGAACTGCTATCGCGCGACTTCGCGGGCGGTTCGGTGCAGGAATTGCCGCCAAACGGTCAGGGGATCGCCACCCTGATTGCGCTCGGCATTCTGGAGCAGTGCGGCATCGAGAAACATCACCCGGATTCCGTGCAGGGGCTGCACCTCTCTATAGAGGCAATGAAGCTGGCGCTGGCGGATCTCGATCGCTACGTTGCGGATGAAGAGCATATGGAGTTTGCCGCCAAAGCGCTGCTGAGCGACCATTATCTGAAGTCGCGCGCCGCGCTTATCAATCACGATAAAGCCTCTGATTTTGTGTACGGATCGCCGACGCAGAGTGGGACGGTTTACCTCAGCGCAGCGGATTCCAGCGGGATGATGATCTCCTTTATTCAGTCCAATTTTATGGGCTTCGGTTCAGGGATCGTGGTGCCGGATACGGGGATCAGCCTGCAAAACCGCGGCTGCGGCTTTGTACTCGATCCCAAACACCCGAACGCGCTGGCGGGCAGCAAGCGTCCTTTCCACACCATCATTCCGGGCTTTGCGATGGACGGTAACGGCAAACCGCTGATGTCCTTCGGCGTGATGGGCGGCCCGATGCAGGCGCAGGGGCACATGCAGATGGCGCTGCGCATTATGCTGCACGGGCAAAACCCGCAAGCGGCGATTGACGCCCCGCGCTGGCGCGTGGTGCAGGGCAGGGAAGTGGTTGTTGAATCGACCTTCGATCGCAATACCATCGCGGCGCTGCGCGAGCGCGGACACCAGATCGTGGTGGAAGATCCGCTTCAGGATTACAATTTTGGCGGCGCGCAGGTGATTTACCGTATGCCGGAAGGGCACTACGTGGCTGCGACGGAGAGCCGCAAAGACGGGCAGGCGTTGGTGAGCTGATTTGTAGGCCGGGTAAGGCGCAGCCGCCACCCGGCTTTTTCTTATCCAATGCTAAATGGATCTGCATCCTGCCAGGCCGGAAACTTCTCCCGATACTCCTTTAACGCCGTTAACGAGATCTCAGCGTCAATTCGTGTCGCCTGATGCGGCTCGGCGGTGGCAATAATCTCACCCTGCGGACTGATCACCCGGCTGTCACCGCGATAGTGATGCCCGTTGCCGTCCGTTCCTACGCGGTTACAGCCAACGACATAAGCCTGATTTTCAATCGCGCGCGCGGTCAGTAAAGCCTGCCAGTGCAGGGAGCGTGGGGCGGGCCAGTTGGCGACGTACAACGCCAGGTCATAATCGTTGCGGTTGCGCGACCACACCGGGAAGCGCAGGTCATAGCAGACCAGCGGCAGAATACGCCAGCCGCGCCATTCAAATACCACGCGTTCGTTTCCGGCTTCATAATGTTGATGTTCATCCGCCATGCGGAACAGATGGCGCTTATCGTAGAAATGGACGTTTCCTTCCGGCTCGACCAGCAGGAAGCGATTGACCGGGCCGCGCGCGGTCTGGAGCGCGACGCTGCCGGCAATCAGCGCGTTTGTTTCCTGCGCCCTGGCGTGCATCCAGGCCACCACCTCGTCCTGCGGCATGGACTGTTTTGCTGCCTCCATCGCGAAACCTGTGGTGAACATCTCCGGCAGGACAATCACATCGCGTCCGGTAATCTCTTCCAGCTGGCGATCAAAATGGCGAAGGTTGGCGGGGCCGTCCATCCACACTAAAGGTTGCTGCAAAACAGAAATCTTTAAACCAGGCACGATACAGGCTCCTTAATAAACACTTTTTGACACTGTAGCACGTCATTACCAGAAAATGTGGCAATAAAAAACCCCGCGCGGGGCGGGGTTTGTGAGAGCAAAATACCTTATGCCGCTTCAGGTTTGCGGTGCTTCTCTGGCAGCTTTACCGGCTGAGTCGCCAGCTCTTCTGGTTCGAAATCATCCACGTTAATACTGCGCAGACGGCTCTCTTCGGCTTTCACCAGAATCGCAGCTTCGCTGTTGTCGATGATGCCACCCGCCAGCGCCTGTTTTGCCAGCTCATCCAGTCGTGTAAACGGCAGGTTTTTGCCCAGCTGTTTGCAGATCTTCTGGTGAATCGGGTCGGCGGCCATCACATCAAGCAGCGCTTCTTCCAGCAAACCTACCGGGTTATGCGGGGTAGGTTCCAGGTATTGACCACGGCCAATACGGGAACGGGTTGCGCTTGGTACCTGGAGGATCTTCGCCACTTTATGATCCAGCTTGTCAGACGGTGCCAGATGGTGACGACCGGTCGGGAAGATCACCGCGCGCAGGGCGCCCGCCACGAAGCGGTTCGGGAAGTTTGCCAGCAGGTCGTCAATCGCCTGTTCCGCCTGATACATCGCATCCTGCACGCCCCAGTGCACCAGCGGCAGATCCGCTTCCTGACGGCCTTCATCGTCGTAGCGTTTCAGCACCGCAGAGGCCAGGAAGATCTGGCTCAGCACATCACCCAGACGGGCGGAGATGCGTTCGCGACGCTTCAGGCTTCCGCCCAGAACGGCCATGGAGACGTCAGACAGCAGCGCCAGGTTAGCGCTCAGACGGTTCAGGTGTTGGTAGTAACGTTTGGTTGCATCGCGGGTCGGCGTCGCGCTGGTCAGCCCCCGCGTCAGGCCGAGCCAGAAGCTGCGAACTTCATTGCTGCCAACGTGACCGATATGTTTGAACAGCAGCTTGTCGAAGGCATCCACGTCGTTATTCTGCGCGGCGGCCATCTCTTCCAGCACGTACGGATGGCAACGAATCGCCCCCTGGCCGAAGATCATCATGCTGCGGGTCAGGATGTTTGCCCCTTCCACGGTGATGGCAATCGGTGCGCCCTGATAGCCGCGCGCCAGGAAGTTGCCTTCGCCAAGCATAATGCCTTTACCGCCTGCGATATCCATTGCATCAATAATTGACTGCTGTGCGCGGTGGGTACAGTGGTACTTCACAATCGCCGACAGCACGGCAGGTTTTTCGCCCAGCATAATACCGTAGGTAATCAGCGAGGCTGCGGCGTCCATCACGTAGGCATTGCCCGCAATACGCGCCAGCGGCTCTTCGATACCTTCCATCTTGCCGATGGAGATTTTGAACTGACGGCGGATATGCGCGTAAGCCCCAATCCCCATCGCCACCGATTTCAGACCGCCGGTAGAGTTCGATGGCAGTGTAATGCCGCGGCCCACCGACAGACATTCCACCAGCATACGCCAGCCCTGACCAGCCATTTTCGGACCACCGATGATGTAGTCAATCGGCACAAAGATATCCTGACCGCGAGTCGGGCCGTTCTGGAACGGTACGTTCAGCGGGAAATGACGACGACCAATTTCAACCCCCGGGGTCGAGGTTGGGATCAGCGCACAGGTAATGCCCAGATCTTCATCACCGCCCAGCAGTTTTTCCGGGTCAGAAAGTTTGAACGCCAGACCGAGTACGGTGGCGATAGGCGCCAGGGTGATATAACGTTTGTTCCAGGTCAGGCGCATGCCCAGCACCTGTTCGCCCTGCCATTCGCCCATGCAGACCACGCCAGTATCCGGGATCGCACCGGCATCAGAACCGGCTTCCGGGCTGGTCAGCGCGAAGCACGGAATTTCCTGACCACGCGCCAGACGCGGCAGATAGTGATCTTTCTGCTCTTCCGTACCGTAATGCTGTAACAGCTCGCCCGGGCCTAAGGAGTTTGGCACGCCAACGGTGATCGCCAGGATCCCGGAAACACCCGCCAGTTTTTGCAGGACGCGAGCCTGAGCGTAAGCGGAGAATTCCAGACCGCCGTACTCTTTCTTAATGATCATCGCGAAGAAGCGATGCTCTTTCAGATATGCCCACAGCTCAGGCGGCAGGTCGGCCATTTCGTGAGTGATGGCAAAATCGTTCGCCATGCGGCAGGCTTCTTCCACCGGGCCGTCAATAAAGGCTTGTTCTTCGGCGGTCAGACGCGGCTGCGGGTAGTTGTGCAGCTTTTTCCAGTCCGGGTTGCCCTGGAACAGATCGCCTTCCCACCAGGTCGTGCCCGCATCAATCGCCTCTTTCTCCGTGCGCGACATCGGCGGCATCACTTTACGGAATCCCTTGAACACCGGCGCGGAGATCATCGACTTACGCATCGGCGTCAGGTTAAACGGCAGCAAAATGATTGCCAGGGGAACAAGTACCCAGATATTCCACAGGCCAGCGACGCCAAGTGCAGCCGTCCAGGCCAGAAGAATCAGGCTACTCAGGAATAAACTGACACGGTGATAGAACAACACCCCGAGCAGCACAACGGTTGCGAAAATGCTCAAAATCATCATAAAGAAAAGCTCCCTTGCTTGTAGGAGGTCTGACCACTTGTGATGATATGGTTGTAGTTGATGTCATTTCCTTTAGCAATGTGTTTACAAAATAATTACAACCTGGTTCACATTGTTCGCGTTTTAGCCGGCACAAAAAATCAAAACGCCGGACTATTCGCATGGCTTTAGCTTCTCGCTTTTACTGCTATCCGGTACACTCCACTGTGTTATTTCATCAATACTGAAGGATTATCCTCATGTACCAGGATCTTATTCGTAACGAACTGAACGAAGCGGCGGAAACGCTGGCGAATTTTCTGAAAGATGATGCCAATATTCACGCTATTCAGCGCGCGGCGGTCCTGCTTGCCGACAGCTTCAAAGCTGGCGGTAAAGTGCTCTCCTGCGGTAACGGCGGTTCCCACTGTGACGCCATGCACTTCGCCGAAGAGCTGACCGGACGCTATCGCGAAAACCGTCCGGGCTACCCGGCGATTGCGATTTCCGACGTGAGCCACATCTCCTGTGTAGGCAACGACTTCGGTTACGACCATATCTTTTCCCGCTACGTTGAAGCCGTAGGCCGTGAAGGCGACGTGCTGCTGGGGATCTCCACGTCCGGTAACTCCGCTAACGTGATCAAAGCGATCGCCGCCGCGCGTGAGAAGGGCATGAAAGTGATCACCCTGACCGGGAAAGATGGCGGTAAGATGGACGGTACAGCGGACATTGAAATCCGTGTACCACACTTCGGTTATGCGGATCGCGTTCAGGAAATTCACATCAAAGTGATCCACATCCTGATCCAACTGATCGAAAAAGAGATGGTTAAGTAAGACTTCGCTGGGGGGCGCCGGTGCCCCCCGCTGTTGTGGAGGTGTTCTATGTGCGAACTGCTCGGGATGAGCGCCAATGTGCCAACCGATATCTGCTTTAGTTTCACCGGGCTGGTTCAGCGCGGTGGAGGAACCGGGCCGCATAAAGACGGCTGGGGCATCACCTTCTACGAAGGCAAAGGATGTCGCACGTTTAAAGATCCACAACCCAGCTTTAACTCACCCATTGCCAGACTGGTGCAGGACTATCCTATTAAATCCTGTTCGGTGATCGCCCATATCCGCCAGGCCAATCGCGGCGAAGTGGCGCTGGAAAATACCCATCCGTTTACCCGTGAACTGTGGGGACGTAACTGGACCTATGCGCACAACGGGCAGCTCTCGGGCTATAAATCACTGGAAACCGGCAATTTTCGTCCTGTCGGTGAAACGGACAGCGAAAAAGCATTTTGCTGGCTGCTGCACAAGCTGACCGAGCGCTACCCCCGTACGCCCGGCAACATGACCGCAGTATTTAAGTACATAGCGTCACTGGCGTCTGAGTTACGCGAGAAGGGCGTGTTTAATATGCTGCTGTCTGACGGACGCTACGTGATGGCATTCTGCTCGACGAATCTGTTCTGGATCACCCGACGTGCGCCGTTTGGCGTCGCCACGCTGCTCGATCAGGATGTGGAAATTGATTTTCAGAAGGAGACCACACCGAACGATGTGGTCACTGTCATTGCAACGCAGCCGCTGACGGGCAATGAAACCTGGCAAAAGATCATGCCAGGCGAGTGGGCGCTATTTTGTCTCGGGGACCGCGTAATTTGACGCCAGCTGAGGCTGAACCACTTCATGGCTGAGCGGTTTACTCACCACGTAACGGCCATTGACGATGGACACCACCGGCGGCTTATGGGTCTGCTCGAAGTAGTCATAACCCGGTTTTAGCTGTTTCCAGAAATCTGTGTAAACAGAGTACTTATGGCGCGCCATGTTGGCATCCGTCATACGGAACGGATAGATGCTGACCTGAACATTCGGCTGGCCGAAGACCAGTGCGCCCGTGACAAACTGGAAGATTTCATCAATGCCGGAATCCGTCATCGCATAACAGCCGACAGACACGCAGGCGCCGTGGATCATCAGGTATTTCCCTTCGTAACCGTGCGCACGGTCGAAGGCATTGGGGAAACCGATGTTAATCGCTTTATAGAAGCGGCTGTCCGGTTTTAGCTGGTTACGCTGAACGTTGTAAAACCCTTCCGGACTTTTGAAGTCACCCTGGCGCTGTTTCGGCCCCAGTCCGCCAGAATAGTTACAGATTTTGTAGCTATCGAGCAGTTGATACGTCTCGCCCATTTTGACAAACAGATCGAGTGTGCGCTCTTCCTTGAAGATTTGAATATAAACAGGGGATCCCATCAACTGCTGTTTATACTCTTTGCTGACCGGCGTCGTTGAACTATTACTGCCAAGCAGCCCGGCAAACGACATGCACGGTATCAGAAGCATCGCAATGAACAATGCGATTTTACGCATACTACTGGTTCCTTGATAAAACAATGACCAACTTGCCAGAACGGCAAAAGACACCCGAAATCAGACTAATCTGGACAGGAGCGCTCACATTAGCACCGATGGAGATTTTCGCAAGAGCCAACCTTTGCGTTTACAAATTAGTTTTACTTTATAACCCATTCATATTGTCCTGACTCCAGGAACTTTGCGCAATAGCTCGCATTTCGGCGCGCCAGACGGCGGATTTACTGCCCTTGGCAGGGCCGAAAATGGTACACTCCGGCCTCTCTGGATTGTTGTTCATGGATACCTGCTAACCACATGTTTAGAATCAGAAAAGGACTCGATCTGCCAATCTCTGGCGTGCCTGAACAGCACGTAACGACCGGCGCCAGTATTCATCATGTCGCTATTGTGGGTGATGATTACGTGGGCATGCGCCCCGCGATGCTGGTACAGGAAGGCGATCGTGTAATAAAAGGCCAGGCACTCTTCGAGGATAAAAAAAATCCTGGCGTTATGTTTACAGCCCCTGCCAGCGGCACCGTTGCCGCCATCCATCGTGGTGAGCGTCGCGTCCTGCAGTCGGTTGTCATTCAAATTGAAGGTGACGAAAAACGCGAGTTTGCGCGTTTTGACGCCGCCGATCTCGCTACCCTCAGCCACGACGCGGTGCAGACGCAACTGCTGGAGTCAGGACTGTGGACGGCGCTTCGCACGCGTCCCTATAGCAAAACGCCCGTACCTGGCACTGTGCCAGCCGCTATCTTCGTTACGGCCATCGACACTAACCCGCTCAGCGCGGATCCGCAGCCTCTTATCCTGGCGGAACGCAAAGCTTTCGATGCCGGCCTCACCGTGTTAACGCGCCTGACGCCGGGCAAAGTGCATGTCTGCCAGGCCAGCGGCGGTAAGCTGGGCGGGCATCCGCAAGGGCAGGTCGCCTTTAATGAATTTGCCGGCCCGCATCCGGCCGGGCTGGTGGGAACGCATATTCATTTCCTGGAGCCGGTAAGCCTGACGAAACAGGTCTGGCATCTTAATTATCAGGACGTGATCGCTATCGGTAAGCTCTTCACCACGGGTGAGCTGTGCGCAGAACGCATTATTGCCATCGGCGGCCCTCAGGCAACCCAACCGCGTCTGGTTCGCACGCTGCTTGGGGCAGACCTGACGGCGCTGTTGGCTGGCGAAACGAAAGAAGGTGAAAACCGCATTATTTCCGGTTCGGTGCTGAGCGGCAGACACGCGACAGGCCCGATGGCCTGGCTGGGTCGTTTCCATCTTCAGGTGAGCGTGGTGCTTGAAGGGCGCGAGAAAGAGCTGTTCGGCTGGGTGCTGCCTGGCGCAGAAAAATACTCGGTAACCCGTACCACGCTCGGCCACTTTTTGCGTCGTAAGCTGTTTAACTTCTCCACCAGCACCAACGGCGGTGAGCGCGCCATGGTCCCGATTGGCAACTACGAACGCGTGATGCCGCTGGATATTCTGCCCACTGTGCTGCTGCGCGATCTGCTGGCCGGCGATACCGACGGTGCCCAGGCGCTGGGCTGTCTGGAGCTGGACGAGGAAGATCTGGCGCTGTGTACCTATGTGTGTCCAGGTAAATACGAATATGGACCCGTATTGCGCGAGGTGTTAACCCGCATTGAGCAGGAAGGATAACCATGGGCTTAAAACACCTCTTTGAAAAAATTGAGCCGCACTTTACCGAAGGGAAGCTCAAAAAGTACTACCCGCTGTATGAAGCGACAACGACCATTTTCTACACCCCGGGTCTGGTGACGAAAGGCGCGGCGCACGTTCGCGACGCCATCGACCTCAAGCGAATGATGATTCTGGTCTGGTTTGCGGTCTTCCCGGCCATGTTCTGGGGGATGTATAACGTTGGGTTGCAGACTATTCCGGCGCTGCACCATATGTACGATGCAGAGCAGCTGGCGCAGGTGATTCAGTCTGACTGGCACTATCGTCTGGCGCAGTCGCTGGGGGTGAGCTTTGCGGCAGATGCAGGCTGGATCAGCATGATGACGCTGGGCGCTGTCTTCTTCCTCCCCATCTATATGACTGTCTTTATTGTGGGCGGTTTCTGGGAGGTTCTGTTCGCTATTATTCGCAAACATGAGATAAACGAAGGCTTCTTTGTTACCTCTATTCTGTTTGCGCTGATTGTTCCGCCAACGCTGCCGCTCTGGCAGGCGGCGATGGGGATCAGCTTTGGCGTGGTGATTGCCAAGGAGATCTTCGGCGGGACCGGACGCAACTTCCTCAACCCGGCACTGGCAGGGCGCGCGTTCCTGTTCTTTGCTTATCCGGCGCAAATCTCGGGCGACCTGGTGTGGACGGCAGCAGACGGATTCTCCGGCGCGACGCCACTTTCACAGTGGGCGGCTGGCGGCGGCGAAACGCTGGTTAACAATGCAACCGGACAGCCTGTCACCTGGTTTGATGCGTTTATTGGCAATATTCCAGGCTCCATCGGTGAAGTGTCTACCCTGATGATTTTGATCGGCGGAGCCATCATCCTCTTTGGCCGCGTGGCGTCCTGGCGCATTGTCGCTGGCGTCATGCTTGGGATGGTCCTCACCGCCACGCTTTTCAATTTCATTGGTTCAGACACTAACCCGATGTTCTCCATGCCGTGGTACTGGCACCTCGTGCTGGGAGGCTTTGCGTTTGGCATGATGTTCATGGCCACCGATCCCGTCTCGGCTTCGTTTACCGACAGAGGAAAATGGTGCTACGGCGCGCTCATTGGGGTGATGTGTGTACTGATTCGCGTGGTCAACCCGGCCTATCCGGAAGGGATGATGTTGGCCATTCTGTTTGCCAATCTGTTTGCGCCGCTGTTCGACTACCTGGTCGTGCGCGCCAACATTAAGCGGAGGAAGGCGCGTGGCTGAGATCAAAAATAACGACAGTATCAGCAAAACGCTGCTGGTGGTGCTGGTACTGTGTCTGGTCTGTTCCATTGTCGTGGCCGGTTCTGCCGTTGGGTTGAAACCGCTACAGCAGGAGCAACGTGCGCTGGATAAACAGCGTAACATCCTTGCCGTTGCCGGGCTGATGCAGGAAGGCATGACGAAGGATGACGTCGCAGCGGTGTTTGCCGAACGCATTACCGCACGGCTGGTGGATTTAAAAACCGGGGAGTTAATGGATAAAGACCCGGCGAAATATAACCAGGCGCTGGCGCTAAAAGATCCGCAGATGAGCACCATGCTTGACGCCTCGCAGGATCCGGCAGGCATTAAGCGCCGCAGCAATGTCGCGGAGATTTACCTCGTCCGCGACGAGCAAAAGCGCATCCAGGAAATCGTGTTGCCCATCTATGGCAACGGTTTATGGTCAATGATGTACGCCTTTGTGGCGCTGGATACCGATGGCCGTACGGTCAAAGGCATTACATATTACGATCAGGGCGAAACACCAGGGCTGGGGGGCGAAGTTGAGAACCCTAACTGGCGGGCACAGTTTGTCGGTAAAAAAGTGCTCGATGATAACGGCCAGCCTGCGCTGAAGGTGGTGAAAGGAGGAGCGCGTCCCGGTGATGAATTTGCCGTTGATGGCCTTTCCGGCGCCACGCTCACCTCTAATGGGGTGCAGCACAGCTTTGATTTCTGGATGGGTGAACTGGGCTTTGGTCCCTTCCTGAAGAATGTACGTGAAGGAGCGCTGAACAATGGCTGATACGGGTGAACTGAAAGAAGTTAAAAAGGTGCTGATTGGCCCACTTTTAGCCAATAACCCGATAACGCTTCAGGTGCTGGGCGTATGCTCGGCTCTGGCGGTAACCACCAAGCTGGAAACGGCGGTGGTCATGACGCTGGCGGTAACGCTGGTGACAGCGTTTTCCAGCATGTTTATCTCAATGATCCGCCACCACATACCCAACAGCGTGAGGATCATTGTCCAGATGGCGATCATCGCCTCGCTGGTGATCGTGGTTGATCAGCTTCTGCGCGCCTTCGCTTATGAAACCTCGAAGCAGCTTTCGGTGTTTGTCGGCCTGATTATCACCAACTGTATCGTGATGGGGCGCGCTGAAGCCTATGCGATGAAAATGCCGCCACTGGCGAGCTTTATGGACGGTATAGGCAACGGGCTGGGTTACGGTGTGATCCTGTTGACGGTTGGTTTCCTGCGCGAACTTATTGGCAGCGGCAAACTGTTTGGCATTCCGGTGCTGGATACGGTACAGAACGGCGGCTGGTATCTGCCGAACGGCCTGTTCCTGCTGGCACCAAGCGCATTTTTCATTATCGGTTTGCTGATCTGGCTGATTCGTACGCTGAAGCCTGAACAGCAGGAAAAGGAGTAACCGACGATGGCTCATTACTTGAGTTTATTTGTGCGCGCGGTGTTTGTTGAAAACATGGCGCTCGCTTTCTTCCTGGGCATGTGTACGTTCCTTGCTGTTTCTAAGAAGGTATCGACGGCATTCGGTCTGGGTGTGGCGGTCACTGTTGTGCTGGGGCTTTCCGTTCCGATTAACAACCTGGTGTTCAACTTCGTGCTTCGCGATGGCGCGCTGGTGGAGGGCGTTGATCTTAGCTTCCTGAACTTCATCACCTTTATCGGGGTGATTGCGGCGCTTGTTCAGATCCTGGAGATGATCCTCGATAAATACTTCCCGTCGCTGTACAACGCACTGGGGATCTTCCTGCCGCTAATCGCGGTGAACTGCGCCATTTTCGGCGGCGTCTCATTTATGGTTCAGCGCGATTACAACTTCAGTGAATCGGTTGTGTATGGTTTCGGTTCCGGTATCGGCTGGATGCTGGCGATTGTCACCATGGCGGGGATCCGTGAAAAAATGAAATATGCCAACGTACCTGCGGGGCTTCGTGGCTTAGGGATCACCTTTATCACCACCGGCCTGATGGCGTTGGGCTTTATGTCCTTCTCCGGTGTGCAGCTATAAGGGCTAAAAGATGGAAATTATTCTTGGCGTGGTGATGTTCACGCTGATAGTACTGGTGCTGTCAGGGCTGATCCTGGCGGCGCGTGCGAAGCTGGTGAATTCCGGGGATGTGATCATTGATATCAATGACGATCCGCAGAATCAGATCCGTACCCCGGCAGGGGATAAGCTGCTTAATACGCTCTCCGGCAACGGGATTTTTGTCTCGTCTGCCTGTGGCGGCGGTGGCTCCTGTGGACAATGCCGTGTGAAGGTGAAAGAGGGTGGCGGGGATATTCTGCCAACAGAACTGTCGCATATCACGAAGCGTGAAGCTAAAGAGGGCTGCCGTCTGGCGTGTCAGGTCGCTGTGCGCCAGAACATGAAGATTGAGCTGCCGGAGGAGATCTTCGGCGTGAAAAAATGGGAGTGCGAAGTTATCTCTAACGATAATAAAGCCACGTTCATTAAAGAGCTCAAGCTGCGCGTTCCTGAAGGGGAGAGCGTCCCGTTCCGTGCGGGTGGGTATATTCAGATTGATTGTCCGGCACACACCGTGGCGTATGCTGACTTCGACGTGCCCGAGGAGTACCGGGCCGACTGGGATAAATTTAACCTCTTCCGCTTTGTTTCCGAAGTAAAAGAGCCCGCGCTTCGCGCTTATTCCATGGCTAACTACCCGGAAGAGAAGGGCATTATTATGCTCAACGTGCGTATCGCCACGCCGCCGCCGAATGCGCCTGATGCACCCCCTGGCGTCATGTCGTCCTATATCTGGTCCCTCAAGCCTGGTGACAAAGTGACGATTTCCGGCCCGTTCGGCGAATTCTTTGCCAAAGACACCGACGCGGAAATGGTCTTTATCGGCGGCGGTGCGGGTATGGCGCCGATGCGTTCACATATCTTTGACCAGCTCAAACGCCTTGGCAGCAAGCGCAAGATTAGCTTCTGGTACGGGGCGCGTTCACTGCGCGAAATGTTCTATGACGATGAGTTTGAACAACTGGCACGTGATAACCCTAACTTTACCTTCCATGTGGCGTTATCCGATCCGCAGCCGGAAGATAACTGGACAGGTTATACGGGCTTCATCCACAACGTGCTGTATGAAAATTACCTCAAACAGCACCCGGCACCGGAAGATTGCGAGTTTTATATGTGTGGCCCGCCAATGATGAACGCTGCCGTGATTAAGATGCTAAAAGATCTTGGCGTGGAAGATGAGAACATCATGCTCGATGATTTCGGAGGCTGATTATGCTGACCTTTCTGGCGACCTTTGCGGTGTTTGTACTGGTGATATTCGGGATGTCCTTAGGCTGGATCATCAAGCGTAAAAGCATCCAGGGCAGCTGTGGAGGTATATCTTCCATCGGAATGGAAAAAGTATGCGATTGTCCGGAACCGTGCGATGCGCGAAAAAAACGGATGGCTCGCGAGCAGCAACGCATTATTTAGTTTTGTATGTCGGGTAAGGCAACGCCGCCACCCGACAATTCCCACGCATACTTCTCAACCCTCATTTGTTTACTGTATACTTATCCAGTAATGAGTGAGGGCTTACTATGCGCAAAATAATCCATGTCGATATGGACTGCTTTTTTGCCGCAGTGGAGATGCGTGACAACCCGGCGCTGCGGGATATTCCCATCGCCATTGGCGGCAGCCGGGTTCAGCGCGGTGTCATCAGCACCGCCAACTATCCTGCTCGCAAATACGGTGTGCGCAGCGCCATGCCGACAGCGATGGCGCTGAAACTGTGCCCGCATCTCACTCTTTTGCCCGGACGTTTTGATGCCTATAAAGAAGCATCGAACCACATTCGGGAGATCTTCTCCCGCTACACCTCTCTGATTGAACCGTTATCGCTGGATGAAGCCTATCTGGATGTCACCCACAGCGTGCACTGCCACGGCTCCGCCACCCTGATGGCGCAGGAGATCCGCCAGACTATTTTTAACGAGCTGAACCTGACGGCATCGGCAGGCGTCGCGCCGATAAAATTTCTCGCCAAAATCGCCTCCGATTTAAATAAGCCCAACGGCCAGTACGTCATCACCCCGGAAGAGGTTCCGGCGTTTTTAAAGACGCTGCCGCTCAGCAAAATCCCCGGTGTGGGTAAAGTCTCCGCCGCGAAGCTGGAAAATATGGGGCTACGCACCTGTGAAGACGTTCAGCGCAGCGATCTGGCGCTGCTGCTTAAGCGTTTTGGTAAGTTTGGCCGCGTACTGTGGGAACGCAGTCAGGGCATTGATGACCGGGATGTGAACAACGAACGGCTGCGTAAATCGGTCGGCGTTGAACGCACGCTGAGCGAAGATATCCATGACTGGGCAGAGTGTGAAACCATTATTACGGAACAACTCTATCCTGAGCTTGAACGACGCTTACTGAAGGTCAAACCAGATCTGCTTATTGCACGACAGGGCATCAAACTGAAATTTAACGATTTTCAGCAGACGACGCAGGAGCACGTCTGGCCACGCCTCAACAAAGAGGATCTTATTGCGACGGCAAAAAAGGCATGGGAAGAGCGGCGGGGCGGACGAGGGGTAAGGCTGGTGGGGCTGCACGTCACATTGCTGGATCCGCAGCTGGAGCGTCAGCTGGTGCTGGGACTGTAGATTAGGCTAATCGTAGGCCCGGTAAGCGAAGCGCCACCGGGCATCAAACGGCTTATTACTTAACAGGGATTGCTTTCAGCAGCTCAGTCAGCAGCGTCCAGTAGTGACCGACGCTTTCAATGTGAACCTGCTCATCCGGGGAGTGTGGCCCCGTGATGGTCGGCCCGATGGAGACCATGTCCATATCCGGATACGGTTTCTTGAACAGACCACATTCCAGACCCGCGTGAATAACCTGAATGTTCGGGGTGCTGTTGAACAGTCTCTGATAAGTTTCACGCACCAGTGCCATGACCGGAGAACTTGCATCCGGCTGCCAGCCAGGGTAGCTGCCTTTTGCAGACGTTTTCGCGCCCGCCAGGGTACCCAGAGATTTCAGCATGCTCACAACGTACTCTTTACCGCTGTCGATCAGGGAACGGATCAGGCAAATGATCTCTGCGCTGTCGTCGCCCATGGTCACTACGCCCACGTTCAGGGAGGTTTCAACCACGCCTTTTGCAACGTCAGAATTGCGGATCACGCCGTTTGGCGTTGCGTTCAGCAACTGGACGAACGTGTCACGAGACTGTGCGGTCAGCGCGGCTTTATCCGTTGTAACGGACTCCAGTACCACCGTCAGGTTTTTCTCTTTCTCAGACAGCTCGTTTTTCAGGATATCCAGATACAGGCTGGAGAGGTTTTTCAGTTCTTCCGCTTTCGCCGCAGGCACCGCCACGGTCGCAAAGGCTTCACGAGGGATCGCGTTACGCAGAGTGCCGCCGTTGAAGTCCACCAGACGCAGATCCAGTTCAGCGGCATGGCCCGCCAGGAAACGCGCCAGCAGTTTGTTGGCGTTGCCCAGGCCCAGGTGGATATCGCCGCCGGAGTGACCGCCTTTCAGCCCTTTCAGCGTCAGCTTAAAGGTCTCGAAACCGGCAGGAATCGCTTCGCGGGACAGCTGCAGGGTAGAGATGAAATCGATCCCGCCCGCGCAGCCCATGTAGATCTCACCTTCTTCTTCGGAGTCGGTGTTGATCAGAATGTCCGCTTGCAGCCAGTTTGCCTGGAGACCGAACGCGCCATCCATGCCCGCTTCTTCAGTCATGGTCAGCAGCACTTCCAGCGGACCGTGTTCAACGCTGTCGTCAGCCAGCACGGCCAGCGCGGAAGCCATACCAATACCGTTATCTGCGCCCAGGGTCGTGCCGCGCGCCTTCACCCACTCACCGTCGATGTACGGCTGAATCGGGTCTTTTGTGAAGTCGTGAACGGTGTCGTTGTTTTTCTGCGGAACCATGTCCAGGTGCGCCTGCAATACCACTGGCTTACGGTTTTCCATACCTGCGGTGGCAGGTTTGCGGATGAGAATATTGCCAACCTGGTCGCGCTCAGCGTGCAGACCTTTTTCCTTTGCCCAGCCCATAATATGTTCGGCAAGCTGTTCTTCGTGATAGGAAGGGTGCGGAATGGAGCAGATTTTGGCAAAAATATCCCACAGCGGCTGTGGAGATAATTGAGACAGTTCAGACACGATAGGTCTCCTTGTCGTTGCGCTGCAAAACAATGTTGCAGGTCACAGGGTTAGCAGGTTAATCGTTACCACAAGACGGGCTTGCGAGATGCATCTGAGAATACCACTTTCTCCCGTGGCTGGTAGCATTAAGCATGTAAAAACTCAGGCTCATGGCGCGTAACACTGGTTTTTAGTGCGTCAGATCTCTATAATCTCGCGCAACCTGGTTCACCCTCATTTTTTTAAGCCGTATATAAACAGGCTGGGACACTTCACATGAGCGAAAAATACGTCGTCACCTGGGACATGTTGCAGATTCACGCACGCAAACTGGCTGCGCGTCTGATGCCTTCCGAACAGTGGAAAGGCATTATTGCCGTCAGCCGTGGCGGTCTGGTACCGGGGGCGCTGCTGGCACGTGAGCTGGGTATTCGTCATGTCGATACCGTATGTATCTCCAGCTATGACCACGATAACCAGCGTGAGCTGAAAGTGCTGAAGCGCGCGGAAGGCGACGGTGAAGGCTTTATCGTTATCGACGATCTGGTGGACACCGGCGGTACCGCTGTGGCTATCCGCGAAATGTATCCAAAAGCGCACTTCGTCACTATCTTCGCGAAACCAGCGGGTCGTCCCCTGGTTGATGATTACGTCATTGATATCCCACAGGATACCTGGATTGAACAGCCATGGGATATGGGCGTGGTCTTCGTACCGCCTATCTCTGGCCGTTAATTTCAGTACGTAACTTTACACGCCCGGTTATGCCGGGCGTTGTTCTTTTTGGCCTGTCACGCGTTACAATGGTCTCCAAGTGATGTATCCATGGAGGCAACGCAATGGCGCAGGCGAATCTCACCGAAACTCTTTTCAAACCCCGTTTCAAGCATCCTGAAACCTCGACGCTGGTGCGTCGGTTTAATCCGGGGACCATGCCTGCTGTACAGTCAGCGCTAGATGGTAAAAACGTGCCCCACTGGTACCGCATGATTAATCGCCTGATGTGGATCTGGCGCGGTATCGATCCACGTGAAATCCTCGACGTGCAGGCGCGTATCGTGATGAGCGAGTCTGAGCGCACCGACAGCGATCTCTACGACACGGTGGTGGGCTACCGTGGCGGGAACTGGATCTACGAATGGTCAAAGCAGGCCATGCTCTGGCAGCAAAAAGCGAGCCAGGAAGAAGATGCCACTCTCAGCGGCAAACACTGGCTGCATGCGGCAAACCTTTACAGCATCGCTGCATACCCGCATCTGAAAGGAGACGAACTGGCGGAGCAGGCCCAGGCGCTGGCAAACCGGGCTTATGAAGAGGCCGCCCAGCGGCTGCCTGGCCGGATGCGTGAAATTGAGTTCGCCATTCCCGGCGGTAGCCCGGTGAGTGGATTCCTGCATATGCCGGAGGGGGAAGGCCCGTTCCCGACGGTTCTGATGTGCGGCGGCCTGGATTCGTTACAAATTGATTATTACAGCCTGTATGAGCGCTACTTTGCCCCAAACGGGATCGCCATGCTGACGCTCGATATGCCATCAATTGGTTTTTCATCCAAATGGAAACTTACGCAAGATTCCAGCCTGCTGCACCAGCATGCATTAAAAGCGCTGGAGAATATCCCCTGGGTTGACCATACCCGGGTAGGTGCGTTTGGCTTCCGCTTTGGCGCTAACGTCGCGGTACGGCTGGCCTACCTTGAATCTTCCCGCCTGAAGGCCGTCGCCTGTCTTGGCCCGGTAGTGCATGCACTGTTAAGCGAGCCTGCGCGTCAGGGTAGCGTTCCTGAAATGTATCTGGACGTGCTGGCGAGCCGACTTGGCATGCATGATGCTTCAGATGAAGCGTTGCGCATTGAACTTAATCGGTATTCATTAAAAACGCAGGGCTTGCTGGGCCGCCGTTGCCCAACCCCGATGATGTCCGGTTTCTGGAAGAACGATCCATTTAGCCCGGAAGAGGAGTCACGCTTAATCACCTCGTCATCTTCGGATGGCAAATTGCTGGAGGTACCCTTCAGCCCGGTGTACCAGAATTTTGACAAAGCGCTTAAAGAGATCACACGCTGGATCACGCAGAGATTGTGTTAATAGTTTGCTAAATTTCGTTGGTTTGGTAAAACAGTGCTTCACAAAAGGAGATCGCAATGACGTTACCGAGTGGACACCCGAAAAGTAGACTGATTAAGAAGTTCATGGCTCTTGGCCCGTATATTCGAGAAGAGCAGTGTGAAGAGAATCGCTTTTTTTTCGACTGCCTGGCTGTTTGCGTCAACGTGAAGCCTGCACCCGAAAAACGTGAGTTCTGGGGCTGGTGGATGGAAATGGAAGCACAGGAAAACCGTTTTACCTATAGCTATCAGTTTGGCCTGTTTAATAAAGACGGGCACTGGCAGGCGACGAGCATCAAAGATCAGGAAGTGATCGATCGCCTGGAGCATACGCTAAAAGAATTTCACGGCAGAGCTCGCGACCTGCTGGCAACGCTGGATCTGAAGCTGGAGCCTGCGGACGATTTTTCCAGCGAAGCGGTGAAACTGAGAGCCTGATGATGTCACAGCGCCGGGTGGCGGCTACGCCTTACCCGGCCTAAAAACGTATTACTCCCCAGGTCCGGTAAGCACAGCGTCACCGGGCACAAAAAAACCGGCTCAGCGCCGGTTTTTTTATTACCACAACCTCAGAACTGGTAGGTCATGCCCAGCGCAACGATATCATCGCTGCTTACGCCCAGTTTATTATCGTCATCGATCTGGTTGATTTTATAATCAACAAACGCAGACATGTTTTTGTTGAAATAATAGGTTGCACCTACATCGATGTATTTCACGATATCTTCATCGCCGATGCCTTCGATATCTTTGCCTTTAGACTGCACGTAACCCAGAGATGGGCGCAGACCAAAGTCAAACTGATATTGCGCAACCACTTCGAAGTTTTGCGCTTTATTTGCAAAACCACCGGAAATAGGGGCCATATTGCGGGTTTCAGAATAGAGAGTGGCCAGATATATATCGTTGGCATCATATTTCAGACCGGTCGCCCAGCCTTCTGCTTTTTTACCTTCGCCGCGTGCCTGAAGGTTTTGCTCATTGGTGCGATCGGAGCTGGCATACGCACCAATCACAGAGAAATCGCTGCCGCCGAAGTCATAGCTCAGGGAGGTACCGAAGCCGTCACCGTTTTGCTTCTTCACGTCGCGGTTTTCATTTTTACCCTGGTATTGCAGGGTCATATTAAGACCGTCAACCATGCCAAAGAAATCGGTATTACGGTATGTAGCCAGACCGGAAGCGCGTTTCGTCATGAAATTATCGGTCTGCGCCAGGCCGTCACCGCCGAACTCCGGGAACATATCGGTGTATGCGGCGACGTCATACAGCGCACCCAGGTTACGACCGTAATCAAAAGAACCAAAATCTTTCAGTTTAATACCCGCAAATGCCAGGCGCGTTTTTTGAGAAGAGTCGCTTTCTGCTTTGTTACCCGCGAACTCTGCTTCCCAACGTCCGTAGCCCGTCAGCTGATCGTTAATCTGCGTTTCACCCTTAAAGCCAAAACGAACGTAAGTCTGGTCACCATCCTTCGCGTCATCATCACTGAGGTAGTGCATTGCTTTTACTTTGCCGTACACGTCCAGTTTATTACCGTTTTTATTATAAACTTCTGCTGCGTGAACAGATGTGGATGCAACTACGCCCATTACCACTAATGCCAGAGTGCTCTTTTTCATTTTCAATCCTGATTTTATAAAAACGCGCTAATATTCGCTGAGCAATAAGATTCAACTTATTACCCCGTGAAAAACAGGAAGGGTTTTATCGTTAGTGGGTGAACGTTTTATGACAAAGTAAGAATATGTCTAAAAAAGTATGTTTTAATTTTTCGGTAATAAAATTGTCAAAATCTGCCGCTACGCTTCCTGATCCCGCGCAACAAAGTGACGGGTGATGTGCTAAGGCAGTTGGCAACGGGGCTGACACCTGTTAAAACGTCTGACTGACATCATTTTCCCTTATTGTTGAACGGCAGAGAATCATGAGTGACAGCCAGACGCTGGTGGTAAAACTCGGTACCAGTGTGTTAACAGGCGGATCGCGCCGCCTTAATCGTGCCCATATCGTTGAGCTTGTACGTCAGTGCGCTCAGTTGCATGCCGCAGGGCATCGTATTGTGATTGTGACCTCCGGGGCGATTGCCGCCGGGCGTGAACACCTGGGCTACCCCGAACTCCCCGCGACGATCGCCTCCAAACAGCTGCTGGCCGCCGTAGGACAAAGCCGACTCATACAGCTCTGGGAACAACTGTTCTCCATTTATGGCATTCACGTCGGGCAGATGCTGCTGACGCGTGCGGATATGGAAGACAGAGAACGTTTCCTGAACGCCCGCGATACGCTGCGCGCACTGCTGGATAACCATATCGTTCCGGTCATCAATGAAAACGACGCTGTTGCCACCGCTGAAATCAAAGTAGGCGACAACGATAACCTCTCTGCGCTGGCGGCGATCCTGGCAGGGGCCGATAAGCTGCTGCTTCTGACCGATCAGCAGGGGCTGTTTACCGCTGACCCGCGTTCCAATCCACAGGCAGAACTGATCAAAGACGTTCACGGCATTGACGATGCGCTGCGTGCCATTGCGGGAGACAGTGTTTCTGGTCTTGGGACAGGCGGTATGGGCACCAAGCTCCAGGCCGCGGACGTGGCGTGCCGTGCCGGTATCGACACCATCATTGCCGCGGGCAGCCGTCCGGGCGTGATAGGTGATGTGATGGAAGGCATCTCTGTGGGCACACGCTTCCACGCCCAGGCGTCCCCGCTGGAAAACCGCAAACGCTGGATCTTTGGCGCGCCCCCGGCTGGTGAATTGACCGTGGATGAAGGCGCGACCGCCGCTATTCTGGAAAGAGGAAGCTCATTACTTCCAAAAGGAATTAAAAGCGTGACAGGTAACTTCTCGCGTGGTGAAGTGATCCGAATCCGTAACCTTGAAGGTCGCGACATCGCTCATGGCGTCAGTCGTTATAACAGCGACGCGCTGCGTCGGATTGCTGGCCACCATTCCCAGCAGATCGACGCCATCCTGGGCTATGAATATGGCCCGGTTGCCGTGCATCGCGACGACATGATTATTCGTTAAGGAGCCAGAACATGCTGGAACAAATGGGCGCAGCCGCGAAAGCCGCCTCGTATAAACTGGCGCTCCTTTCCAGCCGCGAGAAAAACCGCGTGCTGGAAAAAATCGCTGATTATCTGGAATCCCAGTCGCAGGAAATTTTGCTCGCCAACGAGCAGGATCTGCTGGAAGCGCGTCGCAACGGCTTGAGCGAAGCGATGCTCGACCGTCTGGCATTGACCCCGGCGCGTCTGAAAGGTATCGCCGACGACGTCCGTCAGGTGTGCAACCTCGCCGACCCGGTAGGGCAGGTGATTGACGGTGGGGTGCTCGACAGCGGGTTACGCCTTGAGCGTCGTCGTGTGCCACTCGGCGTCATCGGTGTGATTTACGAAGCGCGTCCAAACGTGACGGTGGATGTTGCCTCCCTGTGCCTGAAAACCGGTAACGCCGCTATCCTGCGTGGCGGGAAAGAGACCTGGCGCACCAACGCCGCCACGGTGAACGTCATTCAGCAGGCGCTGGAGGAGTGCGGCTTACCGGCGGCTGCCGTGCAGGCGATTGAAAGCCCCGACCGCGCGCTGGTCAACGAGATGCTGCGCATGGACAAACACATCGACATGCTCATCCCACGCGGCGGCGCGGGCCTGCACAAGCTGTGCCGTGAGCATTCCACCATTCCGGTCATTACCGGCGGTATCGGCGTATGCCATATCGTGGTGGATGACACCGCGGAGATCGAACCTGCGCTGAAGATTATCGTCAACGCTAAAACTCAGCGTCCAAGCACCTGCAATACGGTGGAAACGCTGCTGGTGCATCAGGGCATCGCCAGTACCTTCCTGCCAGCGCTGAGCAAGCAGATGGCGGAAAGTGGCGTTACGCTGCATGCGGACGAGAAGGCTCTCGCCCTGCTGAAAGACGGTCCGGCAAAGGTCGTTCCGGTTAACGCGGAGCAGTACGACGATGAGTATTTGTCGCTGGATCTGAACGTGAAGGTAGTTGCGGATCTCGATGATGCTATTGCGCACATTCGTGAACACGGAACCCAGCATTCTGATGCGATCCTGACGCGCACCCTGCGCAATGCCGATCGTTTTGTGAATGAAGTGGATTCGTCTGCGGTTTACGTGAATGCCTCGACGCGCTTCACCGATGGCGGCCAGTTTGGTCTGGGTGCAGAGGTGGCTGTGAGCACTCAGAAGCTGCATGCCCGCGGTCCGATGGGGCTGGAAGCGCTTACCACCTACAAGTGGATCGGCTTCGGTGATGATACCATTCGTGCGTAAATAATCGCGGGTGATGCAAAAATAGCCGTTTGATTCAAAAGGGCATTGACGCATCACCCGGTTAGATCTACTCTTTTGCCCCGTGGTTACGCTCGTAACCGGTCTCTCAGGGCCGATATAGCTCAGTTGGTAGAGCAGCGCATTCGTAATGCGAAGGTCGTAGGTTCGACTCCTATTATCGCACCATTTCAACTTCTCCCGCTATCTCTTTTCGGATTCGTTTGGTTGCAATCTGAAGTTCTATTTAAACGCCTAATCATTTTGGTTTGTCTCCCCGCCTGGTTTGTTATCCGTTCTGTTGTGAACAGGTCGAGAATAACGGCAAGATATGCACAGTGTATTTAGCACAGACATACGTTACGTCGTACCGCAAAGTTATGGAGCAGGACCAGTTGACCGGATTCTGGTTTGAACTCTGCCGTGAGATGTGCATATCACCAACGTTAAGATGGTCGTCCGAAAATCACCTTATTTCATTTTGAACCGATTAAAGGGATATAAAATTTTATCTTTTTTTCACACAAATAAATAAAGGAAGAGGAACATCGCCAAAAACAAAGGTATTGAGATATCTTCGAACGGTAAGCCTGTTGTTTTCCAGATCAAACATATCGAAAAGCAGCCCAGAGGCCTCTGTCTCGGTCATGCTGTCCCCGGGGTGAGCTGTTGTCTTCATATCACTCAGGTAAAAATCGCTTTTGTTTCTGCTCAGGACCGTGAATGTTATATCCCGATTAACGAGATGCGTATTGATGGGGGAAGGCTGTCTTGCTGATACCGAAGTACCAAAGATACTGATAATACTTTCAGTACCCGGTCGTATCACCACACTGATGGTTCCATTAAAGAGAAACTCTTGATCGCCCGGTGAATTCATTTGTAAGGTTCCAGAGCAGTTAACATTGCCACTTTTAGTCATGTTACTGATAGTGACAAGGATGCCTGAGAAAAACACAAATAAAGTAATTGTTAATAATTTATATTTTTTATTCATGGCTATATACGCTCTTGCAACTGGATAACTTTTTCTTGTTGCCAGCCTGATAACTGCATCTGCTGATGAATAAACGTCCTGCTTCATCAAAAATCAGGCTGTCTTCCTGCTGAGAGATATAAAAGCTTCCTGGGAGGCAAGGTATTGATTCTCTGGCTATCTTTTCAGTTAAGGTGAGTCTCACGGGGAGCAGTTCATGCGCACTTCTGAAAAACATATATACAGGGCAGCTGTCAATCGTACCGACCTGGTATACCCTGGATACTTTCATCTCATTAGTTTTAAGCTGAATATGATAACAAATAAGTAAGAACATGATTAATGACAATGCATTAAGGCCATGAAACCATACTAATCTTTTACTGTTTTTTGTAATGGAAGTCGTACTGTCCTCTTCAGTGCCTGTATCTGTATTAGTCTCTGTAAGAGACATCCCCTGTTCGACCGTGTCAGCTAGAAAATCATCACTGAATGAACGGGTATCCGGAAGCAACAGGTCTTGTTTTTCTGCTCCGGGTTCGATCATTTTCACTTCTACATCTTTGTTCATCACAAAACCGGTACGTGGAATAGTGATGATGATATCGGCTGTTTCACCAAGTAACTGAAAATTTTTTCTAATCAACGATACATATTGTGTAAGTGTATTGTTGGACGCTTTATAACCGTACTCATCCCATACGCAATTGAGGATTTCTTCACGGGTTAAAGTTGACCCCTGATATCTGATAAACAAAGACAGCAACCTTGAGGCCGTTGCTGGAAGAAGGATCGAGTCATAACTCTTACAGTTAGTTAAAGAACACTGAGCGTCATCATAAACAATATTCTCATTGAAAATATAGAGCATAACCCGTCCTTATCCTTCAGGTCTTACCTGCGGCACTTTTACCTGTATGAAATAGTGAAACTGATTTTGGCGCTGAGTTTAGCATATTAAACATATCTGTCACGCGAATATGATAGTGTTTTGTTATTTACAATAACTATCATATCAAAATTTAGAATTGTCCTTCCGACATGAATGTTTTATATACATTCTGATAGTTCGTAAAACTCTCTCAATGATGAGCCTTATTTCTATATAAAAGAATAAAAAAATTAATATTGCACATATACTCAGATGAATCATCTGATATTTATATATTTTGCAATATATTATATAAAAAATTAGAAGTCAGAGTTATGATTGTTTCATTGCAGACGGACACGCTGAAGCAAACGAAAGTAAGGATAAACACTGCGATACAGATAAAAGAAGGGTATGAAACATGCTGATAATGAATGATACACTTGAAAAGAAATGTTCTTACAATTGTGAAATGGATGTTACGCCTTTCCTTCAGCCTGTTATTAATACTTATGATAACTGTATCGTGGGAGCAGAAATCCTCTGTAGAGTAAAAACAAAAAAAGGATACATACTGAATCAGCTGCATATCGAAGAGCTTGAGGTTCCTGAGCGTGCAGATTTTTATGCAAGAGAGCTTTTATTGAAAACGGCAGAACTGTTAAGGAAAAATGACGGCGCAGGCGAAATTCCATCGGGCTTTGTTTTTTCTCTGAATATCACCTGTGGTCAGATAAGTTCTCAAACTATCAGAAATGCGGTGGTGAGGTTTAAGAGTTATTTCAAAACAGACGTGGTGATCCTGCTTGAGATAGTGGAAAGAAATATTAATGATGCGACCAGTGATATTCTGAATGCAATCACATTCTATAATTCTATCGGAGTGAAGTTCGCTATTGATGATGCTGGGATAAACACTGCTGCAATGAAATTTTTTGGCGTAAGTAATGTTTCAATTCTAAAACTGGATCGCTCGGTTACGCAGATAAAAGAGAACTTTGAACTAATTTACCGGAAGTTAATTGATGGCATCGTAAAGGTATCTTCGCTGTGCGGGGTGCATATTGTTGCGGAAGGAGTGGAAAATCAACATCAAAAAGAAGCTCTGGAAAAGGCTGGCATCATACATATGCAAGGGTATTTTTTTTCACGACCTTTATCCGTAGCTGCTTTTTGTGATTTTATAAAACACTACCGCTGACAGGACGGATACCATGACAGTAAAAAAAACAGTTTTTATCATCTCCGATGATTATTTTTACCTTAATGGGTTGGGGTTTTTATTAAAGAATGAAAATAATCTAAATGTTTTTTGTCATTATGTAGATCAAAACCAGCAGGAATGTTTTTCTGATGGTATTCCTTTTGAAAACTATAATGAAAAAAGCATCATTATACTGGCAGTGGATGACTTGAACCTCATCAGGAATTTCGCTGCGCGTTTTAGAACTAATATTGTCTTTTCTCTGAGAACCCTCGGCAAAAGAGAAATGGCGCTTTGTTATAAAGGTTTTCTGGTAATTAACAGATGCCTTTCATCATGGCGGATGTTAGATGTAATTAAGAAGTACGGGAGGGTAAGTTTTATGCCTGGCATATCTCTTACCCAAAAAGAGGAACAGGTGATTTTCAACTATTTTAACTTAACCGGTGCCCAGTTTAGTTCCTTTAAGTATAAAACTGGGGTTAAGAAAATTAGTCATTATAAACGTTCTGCTTATCAGAAAATGTTGGTTAATGGTGATGGGGAAGCTCATTTTGTAGTGAAAGCATTAAGTGAAATTAGAACAGGGATGCTATAACCGCTGTCCCATGGTTTACCTCTGTTTGTTTATTGCCAAAATTCATTTGTTTGAACAGATGAAGTGCTTAATACTGAAAGTTAATAACTCAACGCTTTATGTTTTTTTGTAGTGCCTGGTGATTTTCACCATTCTAAGTAAGTGGTTTGATAAGGATATTTTCACATCTCCTTATTACAACTCTATCGTGTATAAATATGATCTAAGGATATAGACATGAAAAAAAGTGCTATTGCATTAACGCTGTTTGCTGTTCTGGGTGCAACTGTAAGCTCTGCGAACGCTGCATCGACAGGAACCATTACTTTTAATGGTGAACTGACTGCCACTACCTGTGATGCCGTTGTTGATAACCAGGCTGCGAATGCAACGGTTGTCCTGCCAACAGTAGGAACCAACCAGTTGGTAAATCTGGGTGAGACTGCGGGGCGTACGGGCTTTAATATCGCGCTGACTAACTGCCAGGGTACTCTTAAAACCGCGTCTGCGTTCTTTGAAGCGGGTCCGACCGTGGATTTAGCCAGCGGACATCTTCTGAATAAGGGCGGGTCGGCAACGAATGTCAGCCTGCAGCTGCGTGATGAGTCCTCTGCTACTGGAGATGTCATTGTGGCGGGTAACGGCAATCAGGCTGCCAACACAACTTATGTTGATGTTTCATCCGGCAGTGCAAATCTGCCTTATTCAGTTGAGTATTTTGCTGATGCTGCAACCACTGCCGGGACAGTTATCAGCCAGGTGGTTTACTCCATTCAGTACATGTAATTCAACGTACTTTATTAATCAGGGGGGCTTCGGCCCCCTTTCAGAGAGAGTGGAATTATGCCTATGCAGCGGAAGCATACCTTTTTTTTTATTCAGACACTGAGTTCACTATGCATACTTTTTCTGGTGCTGCTTAGCGCGCCCGTGAAAGCCAGTATTGTTATTACCGGTACCCGGGTGATTTACTCTCAGGGCGAGCGCTCTGTCAGTGTGAAACTTAATAATAATGGTAAATCCCCCGTACTTATCCAGAGCTGGATTGATGATGGCGTTATGGGCAAATCACCAGATACCAGCACTGCCCCCTTTATTGTGACGCCACCGATAAACCGTGTTGATCCCGGCAAAGGTCAGACACTACAGATCAGTTTTACCGGAAAACAGCTTCCTTCTGATAAAGAGTCAGTATTCTGGCTTAACGTGCTTGAAGTGCCAGCACGTAACAGTGCAAAGAAAGATGATAATTTTTTACAAATCGCTTTTCGTACCCGGATAAAACTTTTTTATCGGCCGCAGGCGCTTCAGGGGAAATCCATTGAAGCTCCGGATAAGCTCGAATGGAAAACCGTAGACGGGAAATTACAGGCCATCAATAAAACGCCCTGGAATGTATCTATTTCTGGCGTAAAAGCGAATGGAAAAAAGACCGAAGGGAAAATGATAGCACCTTTTGATGCTGAGTCGTTTCCGTTGCAGGTAAGGCATGGACAAACGATTCACTTTGACGCCGTCAATGATTATGGCGCAGTCACTGCGAAATCTGCTGCTGTTCAATAACGTCTGTTTGACAGAGAATATAACGTGAAAAACCATAATAAATATTTCCGCAAGAGCTTTCTTGCAGCAGCTGTTGCGGGTTTTTGCAGTATATCGCATTCAACTGAAGCAATGGAATACACAGGAGCGCAGCCTGAGAATCCTCTGTCAGAAGTGATACCTGACCCCGGGACCGGGGACGTTGAATTTATCAGTGATGTACTGATGTTACAAAACAATCAACCCGTCGATATCAGCCGCTTTTCAAAGCGCGGTTTTCTTTTACCCGGGAAATATTATGCCTCTATTCGGGTAAATGGGAGTGAAGTAGGGAATGAAAATATCGAGATTAAAACCCGGGCGGATAACTCTGGTTATGTCTGTATAACGCCGGAATTACTGAAAGCGATCCCTCTGGCCTGGGAAAGAATCAATGAGACCGACACAGTGCGACAGCCAAATTCTGATGGCTGCACCGAGATCTTATCTGGCATCCCGAATGCCAGGGTCGAATTCGATGCCGGTGAGCAGGTACTGGATATTACGTTGCCGCAAAAATATGTCCATCGCTCTGCGCGTGGTTTCGTGAACCCGGAACTCTGGGATAGCGGTATACCAGCAGCATTTCTCAGCTATGGCCTCAACGCCTGGACAAGTCAGTCCAGTCATTACGATTATAAATCGTTGTTTGCCTCGCTAAATACCGGATTTAATCTTGGTGCATGGTATTTCCGTCATAATGGCTCTTATTCCTGGTCAGATGACGGGAAAAAGGATTATCAGTCTCTGAACTCGTATGCGCAGCGGGATATTCCGTTCATTAAAGGCCGCTTACTTGTCGGCCAGTCTAATACTACAGGCAGGGTTTTTGACTCACTGCCCTTTTCCGGTATGCAAATTGCCAGTGATGAGCGCATGTATCCGGCTTCGCTGCGGGGTTATGCACCTGAAATCAGGGGGATGGCCAGAACGAATGCGAAAGTCACTGTACGCCAGAACAGCGCCATTATTTACGAAACTACCGTGTCCCCGGGTGAATTCGTCATTAACGATCTTTATCCGACAGGATTTGGTGGTGACCTGACAGTGACCGTCCGGGAGGCAGATGGCAATGAAAACTTTTTTCTGGTCCCATATACCGCGATGCCCCAGCTCATTAGACCGGGGTCGTACCGCTATTCCTTTACGGCGGGTAAATTACGCCAGCTCAACCTTAGAGATAAACCAGAGTTTTATGAGGCAACCTGGCAGCACGGCCTGACAAATTACCTGACGGGCTATACTGGCTGGCAACAAAGCGACGGTTATTATGCTGCTCAGGCAGGTATGGCATTAGGAACGCAGGCCGGGGCGATTTCTCTGGATATCACCCAGTCGCACGCTTCTTTCGCGGGCAACCCGAACGGTCAGGAGTATAGCCATAAAACGTCATCCGGACAGAGCTACAGACTCAGCTATTCAAAATTAATCCCCCGGACGGGTACCAATCTGACGCTGGCAACCTATCGTTTTTCAACTCAGGGCTATTACGATCTGGCAACAGCCATGATGACAAAAGATCTGCTGGCGCGTGGTTACGCTGAACAGCGTCTGAAACGTTCCAAAAGCCGCTATACCCTGACTGCCAGTCAGTCTCTTCCAGCAGGTCTGGGACAGTTCTATTCAAGTGCGTCATTACAGAATTACTGGAACAGTAAGGATACCGATAAACAATTCCAGGTCGGTTACAGTAATAGCTGGAATTCAGTCACTTACGGATTGAATGTCAACCGGACATACACCTGGTACGGCAAAAGCGATACCAGCTGGCTTCTGTCCCTCAGCTTCCCTCTCGGTACTGCCGGAGATACACACGTTCCATCCGCGCGTCTGGAAACAGGGCGCAACAATGATGGTTCATGGTCTGAGGCGGCCTCCCTGTCCGGAACTGCCGGCGAAGACAACCAGTACAACTATGGGGTAACAGCCCGCAATACCAGCGGCGCAACCGGCAGCAGCTTGTATGTTAACGGGCAGTGGCGGACACCATATACGTACCTTAATGGCAGCAGCAGCGTTGGTAATCATTACCAGAGCCAGTCATTTGGTGCGAATGGGTCCGTGATCCTGCATTCCGGTGGCGCAACGCTCAGCCCTTACACCTCAGATACCTGGGCGTTGATTGAAGCCAGAGGAGCCGAAGGTGCCCGGGTTTCCTCTTACCCTGGTATCCGCATTGATAATGCCGGTTATGCCGCAGTGCCTTATCTGAATGCGTATGAACTGAATGAAGTGGCCATCGATCCAAAGGATGCGACAAACAATGTCGGTTTTGAGAGCACGTCACGTAAGGTAGCCCCCTACGCCGGTGCCATTGTAAAGGTTCAATATCATACGCAGACAGGGGTCCCCGTACTGATTTCTGCCCGATGGAAAGGAGAACCAGCCCCCTTCGGCGCGGATATCAACAATGAGAAAGGTAATTATATTGCGACCGTCGGCCAGGCCGGGCAGATATTTGTTCGCCTTGAGCCAGGCACTCATATTCTCAAACTGAAGGCCGGTCATCAGGGTGAATGTAAAATGAAAGTCATCGTTTCCGAAGAAGATTCAGCAATTAATATGAAGAAAGAGGTCCTGGAATGTTACTGAATGCGGTAGGGTTTCTGTCACGCAGTAGCATGAGAATGCTACTTGCTATTTTATTTTTCATCATGGTGAATTTCCCATTGGCAGCATTGGCAGCCCCTGTTTGCGATAATGCCAATATTGGGCACAAGGAGCTAGTATTGCGTGGAAGTAGTATTTCGCCTGGTGTGGACTTGTCATCTATCACCATAGTATCAGGTGGTGGTTTTGGCCCGGATGATATTGCAGGTCCACCTCCTACCAATTATCAATGTCACACAACCAGTGGAGACAATGAAGATTATCTTTTAGAGATTTTTCTTGAGCCATTGAGTTCATATGGTAGTTCTTATTATTTAAATTTTGGGGTGTCAGGGATTTACAGTAGTGTCGTTGCAATAAATGCTCCAGCATTTGGGATCGGATTCACTCCAGGTCCATTTTCCCGACCTGGTATGGGGATGACTACGGTTCGTACAGTATTTTTTAACAAAAGCGGTAGTATTGATACTGGCTTATTTGGTGGTATTTATTATATATCATTAGTTAATGGCTCTCTGTTACAGCCAGGAGTTTTATCGGGGAGTGACCTGCCCACCTTCGGCATATACGGCATGATTTTTAAGAATGATGGAACAGTCTATGACGGAAAGAAAATATTGATGGGGTCTTTATCTTTTAGCGGTTCAGTAAATATTATTCCGTTTACATGCCAGACACCTGATGTTGTCGTGCCAATGGGAAAATACAAGACGACAGATTTTACCGGCGTGGGAAGTACCAGTCAGTGGGTGGATTTCAATATTGAATTAGATAACTGCCCGGGGAATTATCCAGGATATTATCAGGCTAAAAACCAAATGAGTTTATTGATTAATCCCGTTTATGGCAATCCGACCCCTGATTCATTCAGTCTCAAATCAGGTACTGGCAGCGCAACGGGGATAGATATGCAGGTCAGAAAGCAAAATGATACCAGCATGATAACAATGGGAACAGGTTTTGACCCCCTGGGCCCCGTCACCGGAAATACAGGCGTTAAGCAATTACGCATCCCTCTGCAGGCCAGATATATACAGTCAGGCGGGCAGGTGACTCCTGGTTTGGCGGAGTCAGCGCTAACGTTCACAATAAATTATTATTAGTATGATAAATAATAATTTTTCTCTCATCCATTGAAATTAAAGAGTCGATATGACCAGGCAGGAATGGCTTTTGCAACTAAGACGATGTACTTCAAAAGATACGTTAGAAAAAGTGATAGATAAAAACACATATTCTCTTTCCAGTGATGAGCTGGAAACATTTAATTCAGCGGTTGATCATCGACTGGCCGAACTGACAATGGGGAAACTTTACGACAAGGTACCTCCGGAAGTGTGGAAATTTGTGAAATAAAATGCGGGCGTGGCAGGTAGCACAGCGCCTGCGTGACGTTATGTTATGTCAAACCTGACGGCTGGAAGAAGAGTAACCTTCTCGTCGTCAGGTGGGCTGAATGCTCCATGCACGTTAAATTTTATGATGTTATTGGCCATCCGCAGATAATCACTAGAAAGGTAACAGGATGGCTGAGATGATCATATTTTTAGCAATTTTCATGTGTCTATCCCTGATCTCATCGACATTTCCGCGCTAACGTTTCACCAAATCGATTGCTGCTTAAAATTAATGAGATTCAGAAAGGTTTTGTGAAGCGTGTTTTTCTCAAAAAATGACATAAACGGATTAAGTGAGTTTTGTCCGTAGCTATTTAAAAAGAACTCACTTTTCTTTTTCATCAATCCAGGCAATCAGATCGGCGAGCCTCTTCTCAGAAAATACGGCTATACCATGTTTGGAGAGTAGCGATGCAGCGACACCCATTCCTGACTTACGCTGGCCGCTGAATGAACCGTCATAGATAAATTGACTACCGCATGTTGGGCTGTCGTCGGTTAATAGCGCCGCGGTACAATCTGACTCCTGAGCGGTACGAAGCGCTAATCTGGCGGCGAGCTGATATTGTTCAGTGACATCCTGCCCATTAATTTCAATTATTCTGACCTGCGCCAGCAATGTATCTTTAATTTCAGCAGAAATAATTTCAGCCGGAGGACGGGGCACTGATAAACCGGCGGCCAGTTCTGGACAGAAGATCACAAGGCGTCCTTCTTTCTGCCAGCGCTGCAACTGATCTGACATCTGTGCTTTCTCGCTTCCGTCATAACGTACTTTGAGTCCCGTCAGGCATGCACTTACCAGTATTTTATTGATCATCGTTATCTAATATGACGTAACCCGTATAGCTGTATGTTAACACATTACTTGTATATATCTGTCTCTTAGCGGGGGAATGCTGCGCTGTATCTTTAGACTGATTGAGAAAAAGCATGATCGTAAACGCCGAATGGCGGCATACCCCCAAGGCTATACCGCCAGCGCCATATTATCGCGCCATTAACGCAAACACCCCCCAGCCAAAGTACTCCCGCGAGTACGTCACATGACGTTCAGGCGCTATCGTCAGCTCCGCCCGAACCTCCTGCGCGAAGTCATCTTCTGGGTTTTCCTCCAGCCAGCGACGCATGGTCATCCATTTTGCGGCTTCGTACCTGTCCCAGCCTTCCTGGTCTGCCAGCACCATTTCAACCAGGTCATAGCCCTGTTGATCGAAAGACGCAACCAGACCGGGCAGAGTGAGAAAGTCTGCAATCGACGAGACGCCGCACGCCTGGGCTGTCTCCTCCGTCGCGGGTACCTGACGCCAGTACGGTTCGCCAATGAGCATTATTCCCCCGGGCTTGAGGCTTTTTGCCAGCAGATCCATCGTCCCGGCTACGCCACCCGCAATCCAGGTTGCGCCAACGCAGGCCGCCACGTCACATTTTTCATTCGCGACATAGCCAGCCGCGTCGTTATGAATGAAATGGACGCGTTCGCTGACGCCGAGTTCCTCTGCGCGCCGCGTGGCCTGCGCGGTGAAGAGCGGGCTCATGTCGATGCCGGTACCGGTGATACCGTAATCACGTGCCCAGGTGCAAAGCATCTCTCCCGAGCCGCTGCCAAGATCGAGAATGCGTGTGCCTCGCTTCATGCGTAACACGCGGCCCAGCGTCGCGTACTTCTCTTGCGTAAAGGGGTTATGAATGCGGTGTTCGCTTTCGCTAACAGTAAAAATACGTGGGATATCCATCATCCTCTCCTTAACGGTTATCGGGCTGGGCGCGGACGTTATTCAGCCCGGTAGTGTTAATGCGGTAGGGCTGACCGTTAACGGATTTGATCAGCTTTTTGGTTTTGAGCTTTTTGAAAACGGCGAGCGTGCAGTCAGCCAGCAGTAGCCCTTCGCGGCTATAGCATTCAACGGCGGTGACGCGGCCGGAGGTATTGCGGACGTGCACAATACGGCCACCTTTGGCGAGAACGTGTAAGGTACGTTGTTCCTGACGGGATAAATTCATACTGGAAAACCTGTTTAATCATCATGTGCAAAACGTGCAAACACACAGCGGTGTCCGCATTCGATTTCGGCGCATTGATAATCAGTCCGGCCTGGAAAGGTCGGTAAGCTGATTATCGGATGATTACATTCTCCAGCATCAAAGCCTCGGGTTGAGTTGAAAGGTATTTACGGGGTGAATGATAACACCTGATTTTTATAAGTGAATACCCAGGGGTGAAAAACGTGATCACGGTTGGCATCGGGTTGAGGAGAGGGAATCATTCCAGGCCGCTCTTAATTTTGCTGTCGACCTGAGGCTGTGGTTTGCTGAAAAGATATCCCTGCACAAGCTCGCAACCCAGAGCCTGAAGCCGCTCAAGCTGCTCTTCGGTCTCAACGCCCTCGGCTATAACGCCCATATTAAGGCTCTTAGCCATACCGGTAATAAGCTTCACAATATTAAGCGCATCTTCTTGTGTAGATATCGGATTGACAAAAGATTTATCGATCTTGATTTTATCAAAATTCAGTTCGCTGAGTCTGGAGAGCGACGAATAACCCGTGCCAAAATCATCAATGGAAATTCTTACGCCCAGTGCGCGGAGTTTTTTCAGAATCGCAATGGGGTTATTTCTGTCACTAAAGAGGGATGACTCCGTGACCTCTAACTCAAGACGGTTAGCCGGGAGCCCGGTCTCAGCCAGAACGGTCTGCACCGTATTAATAAATGATTTGCTGCCTAATTGAACAGGCGAGACGTTTACGGAGATCCTGGCCGGAACAGCCCAGGAGACCGCTTCCCTGCAGGCCAGTTTAAGTACGGTTTTACCTATCTCGTTGATCATGCCTGTTTTTTCAGCGGCGAAAATAAAGCTATCCGGGGAAAGCATTCCCTTTACAGGATGCATCCAGCGAATAAGCGCTTCATAGCCGTAAATTTCCTTGCTGACGGAATTCACAATAGGCTGGTAATAAACAATAAATTCATTGTTTTCTATCGCCCTTGCCATATCATTTTCAAGCGTTCTGCTCTCCTGCAACTTCTGAAGCATTCGCTGACGGAAAACTTTAATCTGCTGTGAGCCTGCCTTTTTGGCTTCATAGAGCGCCAGATCGGCGAACTTATAAAGATAATCAGCACGTCGTTCATTATCTGATAAAACAATACCCACGCAGGTGGCAATTTTTATGAGCTGGTTATTAATCGTATAGGGTTTACTGATATTCTCGCTGATTTCTCTAGCGCGCAAAACGGCTTCGCTTTCGTTTAACCCACTGGCTAAAAAAGCAAACTCGTCTCCGCCTAAACGGTAAAATCTGTCTGAAATATTGCTCATGGCGGTCAATCGTCTTGATACCTGACGTAACAGTAAATCGCCAGCATCATGACCATAGGTATCGTTGACCTCTTTGAATCGGTCTAAATCAAATAACATTACCGTAACGGGAACATGATTTTCTTCGGCCTCAAGATTGAGTTTGCTGAGCTCATCCCAGAAGTACAGACGGTTTTTCATGCCAGTGAGGGAATCATGGTAAACGTCATACTCTAGTTTTGAATTCTGAATCTGTAGGGTCTCCTTGGATAACTGGAGTTCTTCTGCAAGACTTTCAACCTGCCTGTGCGCTTTAAGGATGTTTTTATTTTGATAGATCGTTAAAAAACCCAGGATAATACTCAGAATGATCAGCAGTAAAGAGAGGGCTGAGTAAATATAATACAGGATCTGTATTTTATGGTTGCTACTGTTAATCGTGCTAATGTCTTTCGTTAACGCGCTTGATGAAAGCTGACTGAGTGGAGCATCCAGCAAATGCATGGTATGAAGGTATGTTTTTACATCCGAATGGCTCATTTTTTCGAGGTTAGCATCCAGATACGTAAGGATTTTATCAAGGCTTAACGCGAGGTCATGATGTGCCTGAACGTTTTTAATGTAATGTCCTAAATCCCCCTCCTTAAACAGATCATTCTGGCTTAGCATAATTTCCAGCCGCATCCGGACCTGGTCTATCGTAACGTCATCGGAATCGGTTGCGTACAGACCAAGCCATGATTCAAAGCGGTAATATTCGGATACCAGTTGGGCGACAGACCATGACTCCGTGTAATGAGTCAGTTTTTGGAGCTCCTGCTGTCGATCGTAAACAAGAAAAGCAATATATCCAGTCGTGATAAAAAGAGAAAAAATGATACCAACCAGTATCCTGTTCATTATGTTCTCCTGAACTGCTATTCAATCTTCATTTTGCTGACCTGCCATGCCGATCGCGAATAATATATCTGATTATTTAATTCAGGAAGACTGTCGTAGGGATATACAATGAATGCCGGACCTTTATCTCGGATGCGCATATATTCACCATTAACCTTCAAAGCGAGTATGGCATTATATTTTTTAAAGTCGCTCAGCGGGATGGCTGTCGCGTAATCATTAAGCGCTATAACATTAACCACGTTACCCTTTGCGCCAATATAATCCATGAGTTTGCTCATTGGAACACCCTCAAACTTTGTGCGGCCATTATACCAGGGGGATGATGTCTGGAAGCTCACCATACCGAGTTTTTCAAGGCTGGCGATATCAAACACGGCTTTTCCACTTTCATTCGTGTTCTCGATATTACCGTAAATCGTTAAAATGGGTTTACCAGCAGGTTTTGGCAACTCACCAGCCAGGGTGACGCTTTGCACTAAAAAGCAGCACAGCATTAGGATTAATCGCATTTCAGCCTCCACGTTTTAACATAAGTATAAGAATTATAATTTAGTTATCCTACTAGTTTATATATTTTATCTCTCCCCACGTTTATCCATCATAATCAGGATGTAAAAACGCCGTCAGTCGGCAGCCACCCGAGCGATGCTTAACCTTCTTACCGCAGACGCATGACAAGGAACCGTCCATCATGAAAAAAGATAGCTATGCCTTTTTAATTCCACTCATCGTTGGCGGGTTAGCGTTGATATTTGGCTTTGTTGTCTGGTCAATCGAGATTTATCGCGTGACATTTCTTACGGCCCTGGGGGAACAGTATCTTGCGGCTGTCACATTGCTGCTGCCGCTGGTGGCGATGGTGATGTTCGCCGCGAAGAGGGCGTTTAAAGACAAAACCCTTGTTGACGTTGTCAAACTTTACCTCGGCCTCATCATCTTCAGCCTGCCGGTTGCCATTTTCGTCATCTTTACCGCGGCCTGGCTACTGAACGGAGAATACTCTGCCTGGAGCCAACCTTACCGGTATGAATCCGGCAGCAGAAATAGCTGTTCGGGGGCGGAAGTCTATGAGCCGGAACTCAAGAGAGAGATCCGCATCTGTTATCCTCAGGGATATTATTTAATCGATGGCACCCTGTACGTGGAAAAGCGGAGTAATTCGCTGGGTATGGTGGTGCTTTGGGCGATCGCGCGATCCTGAACCTCAGGCTCGAATAACCCCTTTAGCCCGCCTCCAGCATCCCAAAGCTGACAATCCGCGAGCGGCCCAGCTCTTTCGCCCGGTACAACGCGACGTCCGCCGCGCGCAGCAGATTATCGCTCTGCGCGTGCTGCGGATAGCTGGCGATCCCGATCGACACATCCACCGGGCCAATCTCCGAAAGCCCGTAGCGCAGCGAAAGCGCATGCACGCCGTTGTAGATCTCCGTTGCAGCGCCGTGCGCTGCTTCCTCGTCTGCACCGGTAAGAAGCACCAAAAACTCTTCACCCCCATAGCGGAAGGCCAGCCCGCTATCGTGTACCGCCCGTTGAATAATGGCTGCCACGCTTTTGATCACCAGATCGCCAGCCTCATGACCAAAGCGGTCATTAATGCTCTTGAAGTGATCGATATCGATCATCAGGCAGCTTACCGGCTCCTCGTTACGCACGGCCTGCTTCATTTGAGTACGTAACGTATCTTCCAGATGGTGGCGGTTACGCAGCCCCGTCAAGGGATCGAACAGGGCTTTTTCCAGCAGTGCATCGCGCAGCCGCTGGTTGGCCAGCGCCAGTCCCAGCGCCTCGGCCATCAGTTCCAGATAGGCGCGGGACGGCGCGGTTTCAGGCGTGATGTTCTGGAATGAGAGCAATCCAATCGCCTCGCCCTGAGCAATCAGGGGAACGCACAGCGATTGCTGCGCCTGTGATTCGGGCAGATGATAACAGCCGATATCCGGCTCGCCGTTCACTGGCGGATGGCTTTGACCACGCCGGACGGCCCAGCATTCGTCAGGATGGAACGGCTTTTTATCCCCTTCTGGCGATAGCCATTCGGCCGTACAGCGCATCTGCCACGGCTCGCGTTCCAGAATATACAGACGCCCTGAAACCCCCGGCGCAATATTGGGTGCAAACAGCTCCGCCACATTCATCACGTCGGCAAAGTTTTCACAGCCCTGCAACCGCTGGGTCATTCGCGCCAGCAGTTCGCGGATGGCCCAGTCAGCATCGCGCTCTTTTTCCAGCCGCTGCCTTGCCAGCCCGTTCTCACGGAAGATGCGGATGGCCTGCGCCATATCACCGATTTCATCAACCTGGGTAAAGTTCGGCGTTTCGACGGCGTAATCCTGCGATGCAAGACGATGAACCACGTCACTCAGACGCACCACCGGACGGAGTACGCGGCGCTTGAGGATGAAAACCATCACAAACAGGAAGAGCAGGGCGGTCAGGCCGACCATCACCTCAGAGGCCGTTCGAAGCGTTTTGGACGTTTTGGTTGCGGCCTGCACGTCGGCAATAATTCGCTTGTCCAGCAGCATGCGAAAGCGTTCGATAGTGTTGTGTGCCCGTTCGAGTTCCAGCTCATAGCTCTTACCAAACAGCAGCGAAACGGCCTGCTGTTCCTCGCCACGGGCGATGCCGTCAATGGCTGCCTGCTGTTCATCCTGGAGATCGTCTACAATTTTCAGTCCGTCGTACAGCAGCGCCAGCTCTTCGCCCGATGCCCCCGTATTTTTGAGCTGTCGCAGCGTGTGTTCGATATTCTTCAGCTCGGCTTCTTTCGCCTGATATTTCTCAAGCACCTCGGGCTCTTTTTGGATGACGTAAAGCCGCGCCAGATCGGAGAGCATCCAGGTGTCTGTCTCGATCTCCTCCGTCAGCTGATCGAAGACCTGGCGTTGTTTAACGGCTTCACGTTCGATGTTATCGGCGTGGGAAGCCATCAGCATGACGATGCCGGAGGCAATGGTCAGGCACACCGTGACACCATAAGCCCAGTTCGTGATCGTGGCGATTCGCACCTGTTGGATCCTTCTACGACAAATGTGAAAGAGCGTTCATTTCAGATTATAGAAAACCTCTGATTTATCGCGAAAAAAAAGGCGGCACAGGGCCGCCTCACAGAACGCCTTTCTTTATAGATCCGGAGAATTTCTCCCCTCTTCGATAAAGTCTGCGTCCAGCTCCTCGGCGTTGCCTGCGTGGTCGCGGCCGGAGAAGAGGTTCCAGCAGGCGATAAACAGAGCGGCAATCAGCGGCCCAATCACAAAGCCGTTAATGCCATACAGCTCCATACCGCCGAGCGTGGTGATCAGTATCAGGTAGTCCGGCATTTTGGTGTCTTTGCCCACCAGCAGCGGACGCAACAGGTTGTCCACCAGCCCGACGATAATGACGAAGAAGCCCACAATGAACAGACCCTGCCACAGCTGGTGAGTGGCAAACAGGAAGATGGCGGCGGGAACCCAGACGATGGCCGACCCAACGGCAGGCACCAGGGAGAGAAATGCCATCAGTGCGCCCCACAATACGCTGCCGTCAATACCGACAATAGCAAAGGCGATACCACCGAGCGTGCCCTGAACCACCGCCACGACCGCCGTGCCTTTTACCGTGGCGCGCGACACGCCGACAAACTTAGCGAACAGGTGCTGTTTGACGAAGTCAGACAGCGGCAGCGAGTCGAGGATCTGGCGCACCAGATACGGCCCGTCTTTCAGCAAGAAAAACAGCAGATACAGCATAATGCCAAAGCTGATGGCAAAGCCGAACGTCCCTTTCCCAATCAGGAACGCGCTGCCCGCCAGATACTGCCCGCCCTGTAACGCGACATCGGAGAGTTTTTTCTGGATTTGCGCGGCGTTGGTCAGGTTGTGATCCGCCAGGAAGCCGCTGGCCCAGTCCGGCAGGCGGTTGAAGATACCGGCGATCACTTCCGGGAACTGCGTGTTGTTCTGTTGCAGCCTGGTGTAAACCATGTTCAGTTCCACCGCGAGCGAGGAAAGGATCACCATCAACGGAATAAACACGATCAGGCAGATAATGCCGAGTGTGAGGAGTGAAGCCAGCCCGTTGCGATCGCCCAGCGCGGTACGCAGTTTGTTTTTCACCGGGTTGAAAATGATGGTCAGGATCGCGGCCCACAGAATCGCCGAGAAATAGGGAGACAGCACGTCAAAGAAGGCCCAGGTTACAAGGGCCAGGATGAGAATAAAGAAACCTTTGGTCAGTCCGTTAAATCGCATAGTGAGTCCTGGTGAAGAAGAAACTGTGTCGACTATAGAACTGATTTAAGGATTTACCAATAATTGCGCTGAAGTCGCGCCGGGTGGCTTTTTGTTAACAATCGCGGTATAACACTCCTTCTTTGGATGTTTAGATGTCCATACGTTTAGAAGGTAACATGCAAACACAACAAGAAAACGGGCAACTTAAGCGCACCATGAAAACCCGCCACCTGATTATGCTCTCGCTGGGTGGCGTTATCGGCACAGGGTTATTCTTCAATACCGGATATATCATCTCGACAACCGGCGCGGCGGGCACGCTGCTGGCATATCTTATCGGTGCGCTGGTGGTCTGGCTGGTCATGCAATGTCTGGGCGAACTTTCCGTGGCGATGCCGGAAACCGGCGCGTTTCACGTCTATGCCGCCCGCTATCTCGGTCCGGCGACGGGGTATACCGTGGCGTGGCTCTACTGGCTTACGTGGACAGTGGCGCTGGGATCGAGCTTTACCGCGGCCGGGTTCTGCATGCAGTACTGGTTCCCACAGGTTCCCGTCTGGACGTGGTGCGTTGTCTTTTGCGCTGTGATTTTTGGTCTTAACGTGATTTCCACGCGCTTTTTCGCGGAAGGGGAATTCTGGTTCTCGCTGGTCAAGGTTATCACCATCGTCGCCTTTATTATTCTCGGCGGCGCGGCCATCTTTGGCTTTATCCCGATGGCGGACGGCTCTGCCGCGCCGGGACTAAGCAACATTACCGCCGAAGGCTGGTTCCCGCACGGTGGCCTGCCGATCCTGATGACCATGGTGGCGGTCAACTTTGCCTTCTCAGGAACGGAGCTTATCGGCATCGCGGCAGGGGAAACGGAAAACCCACACAAGGTTATTCCGGTTGCTATTCGCACCACCATCGCCCGGCTCATCATCTTCTTTATTGGCACCGTGTTTGTGCTGGCGGCGTTGATCCCGATGCAGCAGGCTGGCGTGGAGAAAAGTCCGTTCGTGCTGGTGTTTGAAAAGGTCGGCATTCCGTATGCGGCGGATATCTTTAACTTCGTGATCCTGACGGCGATCCTCTCGGCGGCGAACTCGGGTCTGTACGCCTCTGGCCGTATGCTTTGGTCTCTGTCTAACGAGAAAACGCTGCCGCGCTGCTTTGCCCGCGTCAACAAAAACAGCGTGCCGCTGACGGCGCTTTCTGTTTCCATGCTGGGCGGCGTGCTGGCGTTGTTCTCCAGCGTGGTCGCGCCGGATACGGTGTTTGTGGCCCTGTCAGCCATTTCCGGTTTTGCGGTGGTGGCGGTGTGGATTAGCATTTGCGCGTCGCACTTCGTGTTTCGTCGCCGTCACGTGCAGTCCGGCCAGCCGCTATCCGCGTTGCAGTATCGCGCGCCATGGTATCCGCTGGTGCCCGTGCTTGGCTTTATCCTCTGTCTGGTGGCCTGCGTCGGCCTGTGGTTTGACCCAAGCCAGCGTATTGCCCTTTATTGCGGGCTTCCGTTTGTCGCCCTGTGTTATGGTGCGTACTACCTGACCCGAAATCTGACCACGCAGGAGCCTGAACATGTCGCAGAATAATCCGCTTACCGCCCTCCTTGAAAAACAGCCGTTTGTCGTGCTGGATGGGGCGATGGCAACGGAGCTGGAAGCGCGCGGTTGTAACCTTGCCGACAGTCTCTGGTCGGCCAAAGTGCTGATGGAAAATCCGGAGCTGATCCGCGACGTACACCTCGACTACTACCGCGCGGGGGCACAGGTGGCGATCACCGCCAGCTATCAGGCGACACCCGCAGGCTTTGCCGCTCGCGGGCTGGACGAGTCGCAATCCCGGACGCTGATCGGCAAAAGCGTAGAGCTGGCACGCAAAGCGCGCGAAGCGTACCTGGCTGAGAACGCAAATGCAGGCACTTTGCTGGTGGCGGGATCTGTGGGCCCTTACGGCGCGTATCTGGCCGATGGTTCCGAGTATCGCGGCGATTATGTGCGTAGCGCTGAAGAATTTACCGCCTTCCACCGCCCGCGTGTAGAGGCGCTGTTGGATGCGGGCGCGGACCTCCTGGCCTGTGAAACGCTGCCTTCGTTCATTGAGATTAAGGCGCTGGCGGCGTTGCTGACGGCATATCCGCGCGCCCGGGCATGGTTCTCATTTACCCTGCGTGACAGTGAGCACCTGAGCGACGGAACGCCGCTGCGGGATGTTGTTTCTGCGCTGGAAAGCTACCCGCAGGTTGTCGCGCTGGGGATTAACTGTATCGCGCTGGAAAACACCACGGCGGCGCTGACGCATCTGCACAGCCTGACGTCGCTGCCCCTGGTGGTCTATCCGAACTCCGGCGAGCATTACGATGCGGTGAGTAAAACCTGGCATCACCACGGTGAAACGTGCGAGACGCTGGCGGGGTATTTACCGCAGTGGCTGGAAGCAGGCGCGAAGCTGATTGGCGGCTGCTGTCGGACCACGCCGCAGGATATTGCTGCGCTGACGGTTCAGCGCTGAGGCCTTTGCCGGGCGGCGGCTGCGCCTTACCCGGCCTACAAATTGCACGAACCGTAGGCCGGGTAAGCGCAGCGCCACCCTGCGAAACAACCGCACAAAATTCACTATCCTTTCCCGCTTTTTTTCTAAAAACGAATCGTCATTAGCGATTCTTTTTTATTCCTTTATCAAAAATCCCACGCCGGAAATACTGCCCTTATAACAACAAGGGGAGCAGACGGTATGGCAATTTCATCGCGAATCACGTTACTTGGTGCACTGGCGCTGTGGGCATTTCAGGCGCAGGCGGTGGACGTCACCGTCGCGTATCAGACTTCCGCGGAACCGGCGAAAGTCGCGCAGGCGGATAACACCTTCGCCAAAGCGAGCGGGGCGAACGTCGACTGGCGCAAGTTCGACAGCGGCGCGGCAATTGTGCGGGCGTTAGCCTCGGGCGACGTGCAGATTGGCAACCTGGGTTCCAGCCCGCTGGCCGTTGCCGCCAGCCAGCAGGTGCCGATTGAAGTCTTCCTGCTGGCGTCGCAGCTCGGAAATTCCGAAGCGCTGGTGGTGAAGAAAAGCATCACGAAACCCGAAGATTTGATTGGCAAACGCATCGCGGTGCCGTTTATCTCCACCACGCATTACAGCCTGCTGGCAGCGCTGAAACACTGGGGCATTAAGCCGGGCCAGGTGCAGATCATCAACCTGCAACCTCCAGCGATTATTGCCGCCTGGCAGCGTGGCGACATTGACGGAGCATACGTCTGGGCGCCCGCCGTCAACGAGCTGGAAAAAGACGGCACCGTGCTGACCGACTCCGAAAAAGTGGGGCAATGGGGGGCGCCAACACTTGATGTCTGGGTCGTTCGTAAGGACTTTGCCGAAAAACACCCTGAAGTGGTGAAAGCCTTCGCCAAAAGCGCCATCGAGGCCCAGCAGCCTTACATCAGCAACCCGGATGAATGGCTGAAACAGCCCGCCAACCTGGAGAAACTCTCACGTCTGAGCGGCGTGCCGGAAGCTGACGTGCCGGGGCTGGTGAAAGGCAACACCTATCTGACACCTGCGCAGCAGGTCCAGCAGCTGAACGGGCCGGTGAGCAAAGCGATTGTCGACACTGCGACGTTCCTGAAAGAGCAGGGCAAAGTGCCTGCGGTGGCAGCGGATTACAGCCGGTTCGTGACCGACCGCTTTGTGAAATAAGGGGGCTGCGATGCTGAACATTACAAACCTGTCTGCCGATTACGGCGGCAAACCCGCCCTGAAAGAGATCAACCTGACGCTGGACAGCGGTGAACTGCTGGTCGTACTGGGGCCGTCCGGCTGCGGGAAAACGACGCTGCTGAACCTGATCGCCGGGTTTGTACCGTATCAGCACGGCACGATCCAACTCGAAGGAAAACGGGTAACGGGGCCGGGCGCAGAGCGCGGCGTGGTCTTCCAGAACGAAGGGCTACTTCCGTGGCGAAACGTGCAGGAAAACGTTGCGTTTGGTCTGCAACTGGCCGGCGTAGCGCGTGAACAGCGTCTGAATACGGCGCGCGACATGTTGAAAAAGGTCGGGCTGGAGGGGGCTGAAAAACGCTTTATCTGGCAGCTTTCAGGCGGGCAGCGTCAGCGCGTCGGGATTGCCCGTGCGCTGGCGGCTAACCCTCAGCTGCTGTTGCTGGACGAACCTTTCGGGGCGCTGGATGCCTTTACCCGTGAGCAGATGCAAACCCTGCTGCTGCGCCTGTGGCACGAAACCGGCAAGCAGGTGCTGTTAATCACCCACGATATCGAAGAGGCCGTGTTTATGGCGACGGAGCTGGTGCTGCTCTCACCGGGACCGGGACGCGTGCTGGAGCGTCTGCCGCTTGAGTTTGCCCGGCGCTATGTGGCGGGAGAGCCAGTACGCAGCATTAAATCAGACCCGCTATTTATCGAAAAACGGGAATACATCCTGAGCCGTGTGTTTGAACAGCGGGAGGCGTTCTCATGAGCATTGTCTTCAGTGAAAAAACGCGGCGGACGCGCCGTGCCTTACGCTGGCCGTTCTCTCGCCAGCTCACCTTAAGCGTCAGCACGCTGGTGGTGTTGCTGGCGGTATGGTGGGCGGTTGCCGCGCAGCAGTGGATCAGCCCGCTGTTTCTGCCCCCGCCAGGCCAGGTTCTGGAAAAACTGATCGCCATCGCCGGACCGCAGGGCTTTATGGATGCCACCCTCTGGCAGCATTTAGGCGCCAGTCTGACGCGTATTCTGGTGGCGCTGCTGGCGGCGGTCATTATTGGCGTTCCGGTGGGGATTGCGATGGGACTGAGCCCGACGGTGCGCGGCATTCTCGACCCGCTGATAGAGCTTTACCGTCCCGTACCGCCGCTGGCTTATCTGCCCCTGATGGTGATCTGGTTTGGCATCGGCGAGACGTCAAAGATCTTACTGATATATCTGGCTATTTTTGCGCCGGTAGCAATGTCGGCTCTGGCTGGCGTAAAGAGTGCGCAGCAGGTACGCATACGTGCGGCGCAGTCGCTCGGCGCCAGCCGCGCGCAGGTACTGCTGTTCGTCATTTTACCAGGTGCGCTGCCGGAGATATTGACCGGGTTGCGCATCGGCCTTGGGGTGGGCTGGTCAACGCTGGTGGCGGCAGAGCTGATTGCCGCCACGCGCGGCCTTGGGTTTATGGTGCAGTCGGCGGGAGAGTTCCTGGCGACTGACGTGGTACTGGCAGGGATCGCGGTCATCGCCGCGATCGCCTTTGGATTAGAACTGGGACTGCGCACGCTACAGCGTCGCCTGACGCCCTGGCATGGAGAAATACAATGAGTGAACGTCTGACGATTATCCCGTTGGGGCCGTACATTGGCGCGCAGGTGTCGGGCCTGGACGTAACCCGTCCGCTGAGCGATAACCAGTTTGAGCAGCTGTACCACGCGGTGCTGCGCCATCAGGTGGTGTTCCTGCGCGATCAGGCCATCACCCCGCAACAGCAGCGCGCGCTGGCCCTGCGTTTTGGCGACCTGCATATCCACCCGGTCTACCCGCATGCGGAAGGGGTGGAGGAAATTATCGTGCTGGACACTCATAACGATAACCCGCCCGATAATGACAACTGGCATACGGATGTTACCTTTATCGACACACCGCCAGCCGGGGCGATTCTGGCAGCAAAACTACTGCCAGAGACCGGCGGCGATACGCTGTGGGCGAGCGGCATTGCGGCGTTTGAGGCGCTCTCCGCGCCGTTCCAGACCTTGCTAAGTGGCCTGCGGGCGGAGCATGATTTTAAAAAATCGTTCCAGGAGTATAAGTACCGTAAAACGGAAGAGGAGCACCAGCGCTGGCTGGATGCGGTTGCAAAGCATCCGCCGCTGTTGCACCCGGTGGTGCGTACCCATCCGGTGACCGGCAAGCAGGCGCTGTTTGTGAACGAAGGGTTTACCTCGCGCATTGTGGACGTAACGGAAAAAGAGAGCGAGGCGCTGCTCAGTTTCCTGTTTGCGCATATCACGAAGCCGGAGTTTCAGGTGCGCTGGCGCTGGCAGGAGAACGATCTGGCGATCTGGGATAACCGCGTCACGCAGCATTACGCCAATGCGGATTACCTGCCGCAGCGAAGGATTATGCAGCGGGCGACGATTTTGGGGGATAAGCCGTTCTACCGTGCGGTTTGAGCCCCTCACCCTAACCCTCTCCCCAAAGGGGCGAGGGGACTGACCGGTGCGGTTTTCACCCTCTCCCTTTTAGGGAGAGGGCAGGGGTGAGGGTATTAAGTGCGCCTCAATATACCGCTGATAGCGGTTCGTCTTCAGATAACACAGATCCACCAGCACCAGCCCGTCGATACAGTTATTGAACGCCGGATCGCTGCCGAAATCGATAAACTGCACGCCGCCTGGCTCGCATAGCTCGGAATATTGTTTATAAAGCGGCGGAATACCGCAGCCCAGATTGCCGAGCAGGGATTTGAGCTTTGTCAGGTCATCCACGTAATCCACCCCGCTAAATTGCGCCAGCACGTCCGGGAGTGACGCCGGGTAGGGTTGACGCGAGGCGGCTAACGGGTGGCTGGCCGGAAACCAGAGACGATAAAACGCGACCAGCAGATCCCGGGCGGCAGGCGGTAAGCCGCCGGAGATGGACACCGGACCAAACAGGTAACGGTAATGTGGATAGCGCGCCAGATAGGCGCCAATGCCTGACCACAGGTAGTCCAGACCGCGACGTCCCCAGTAGCGCGGCTGTATAAAGCTGCGCCCCAGCTCAATGCCGTGCTCCAGTATGTCCTGCATTTTTTCGTCGTAGTGGAACAGGCTGTAACTGTACAATCCCTCGACGCCGCACTTTTCAACCTGCATGGCCGTTGGCATAAAGCGGTACGCGCCGACAATCTCGAGGTCATCATCATCCCACAGAATAAGGTGCAGATAGTCATCATCGTAGCTGTCGGTATCCCGGCGCTTTCCGCTGCCTTCCTCCACGGCGCGAAAGGCAATCTCGCGCAGTCGCCCCAGCTCGCGCAGCAGAGGCGCCTCTTCCTGCCCGTTGCGCTGCCACAAATAGATGGTTTTACCATCGCTGGTTTTGCCCAGACATTCGGCCTGCGCCAGCTCCCGCTTCAGCGTGGCCCTGTCTTCCGGGCGGGCAATGGCGCACTGGGTTTTAAAGACGCCAGGCAATCCCTTGCCAAGTCGTATCACGTGCTGACGGCACTGCTCGGCCATCTCACGCGATGAAAGGGTAGAGCTAAACCGATCATTCCAGGCAATCTGCTGGCCGATTTTAATCGGCAGCTGGCTGTGACGGCGGCGAAACATCTGTTGCATCAGCAGCAGCAGGGATACCGTCGGCGATACCAGGGTGCTGGCATAAAACAGCAGGCTGTTGTGGGCCTGAATATGTACCGGTAGCAGCGGTACCCGTAGTTTGCTGGCCAGCTTGATAAAGCCCGGATGCCACTTTTTATCGCGGATGCCTTTACGCGTTGGGCGGGAGACTTCGCCCGCCGGGAAGAAGATCAGCACGCCGGCGTTTTGCAGGTGCTGCTCCATCTGCACCAGAGATGCTTTTGCGGTTCTGCCGCCCATATTGTCCACGGGGATAAACAACGAGCTGAGGGGCTCAAGGTGAGACAGCATCCGGTTGGTGACAACCTTGACGTCCCGGCGCACGCGCGAAACGGCGTACAGTAGCGCCAGCCCATCCAGGGTGCCCGTCGGGTGGTTCGCTATCACAATGAGTGGGCCGTGTTCGGGGATTTGTTCGAGGTCTCGGGCGGAAATGGTGCAGAGAATATCAAGGTGTTCCAGAACCTGCTCTACCATATCCAGCCCTTTCAGGTGACGGTGGCTGGCGGCAAACTGCTGAAATTCGTCTTCGTGGAGCAGTCTTTTTAACAGACTTTTTTGCCAGGGTGCGGGCCTCGCCTGAGGCCAAAGGTCATCAAGAACGCTGTCGAGACTAAACATTGATCACTCCTCCTGCCGTCTTGCCCAGACAGTAGAAGGAGGAGATGTCGGTTGTATTGCAGTTTAGTGAAGATTCGCGCAGAGAGTAGGCCGGGTATGGCGAAGCCACCCGGCGCTAAAGCGGATTAACGCAGAATTTTCTTCTCAGCCAGATCCAGCGCGAAGTAGCTGAAGATCAGATCCGCGCCCGCGCGTTTGATCGCACCCAGGCTTTCGAGGATCACTTTCTCTTCGTCGATGGCACCCGCCTGCGCGGCGAATTTGATCATCGCGTACTCGCCGCTCACCTGGTATGCGCCCAGAGGCAGTTCGGTGCGTTCGCGAATGTCGCGCAGGATATCCAGATACGCGCCGGCCGGTTTCACCATCAGACAGTCTGCGCCCTGTGCTTCATCGAGCAGAGATTCACGAATCGCTTCGCGGCGGTTCAGCGGGTTCATCTGATAGGTTTTACGATCGCCCTTCAGCGCCGTGCCCGCCGCTTCACGGAACGGGCCGTAGAAGGAGGAGGCGAATTTGGTGGAGTAGGACATGATGGCTGTGTCGGTAAAGCCTGCCGCATCCAGCGCATGACGAATAGCCTGAACCTGACCATCCATTGCCGCAGAAGGTGCAATGAAATCCGCACCCGCGGCGGCGGCAACCACCGCCTGCTTGCCCAGATTCAGCAGGGTCGCATCGTTGTCCACGCCGTGATCGCACAGCACACCGCAGTGGCCATGAGAGGTGTATTCGCAGAAGCAGGTATCGGACATGACGATCATCTCCGGCACACTCTCTTTGCAGATGCGCGACATGCGTGCCACGAGACCGTCTTCTTTCCATGCATCACTGCCGGTTGCGTCAGTGTGGTGGGAGATACCGAACGTCATCACCGAGCGGATGCCCGCATTCGCAATGCGTTCGATCTCGCGGGCCAGATGCTTTTCAGGAATGCGCATCACGCCCGGCATCGCGTCGATGGCTTTGTAGTCATCGATCTCTTCTTCAACAAAAATCGGCAACACCAGATCGTTTAAGGTCAGTGTTGTCTCTTCAAACATGGCGCGCAGTGCGGGTGACTTGCGCAGGCGACGGGGACGAGCAATTAAATCGGTCATGGTATGCCTGATGTTTGTGGAACAAAGAGGCTTAGTGTACCTGAAAGCGGAGAGTGGTGTTTTACTAAAGTTGTCTTTTAGATTTTCGAAATCGATTAATATACGCTACATGTTTTTTGTATATATTATAAATCTTATTATGGTGTCCAGAGTGGTATGTGATATTGGTGAGGCTTCTATATTGGTTTGGGATTATAAATATAAATGATTTATTGCTTTTTATTATATGTGTCGAAGCAACTAAAGAAGTTTGCAATCAGTTGAATTTATAATATTTATTCATATTGATTGATATTGTCCTGGGTTTATAAGCTTATTTGTCTGAATACGGACTTAATGGAATCATTCATTGAACCTTTTCGAAGTGAAACTGCATAATTCCTTCCGCAATTAAACGTTGCCAAATGATTTGATGGACAAACTTGCTTACGTCCCTGAGGAGGGATGACCCAATGCAAACATGGAAAAAGAAACTGGTTGTATCACAACTTGCATTAGCCTGCACACTGGCTATCGCTTCTCAGGCCAATGCGAAAGATATATCCGGCACGACATATAATACTTTTGGATATGACAATACTGCGTCCACGCCCTGGTATTATGGTTATGCTGACTGGGATTATTCAGATGCCACACATGATGGTGACATTTATCCAGTCATCAATAAATCAACCGTAAACGGAGTTATTTCGACATACTATCTGGATGATGGTGTCAATGGCCGTGCGAACGCGTTGAGTATTTCTAACAGCACCATTAACGGCATGATCACGTCAGAGTGTATGACCACGACGTGTGCAGAAGGCGTGGATACTGACGGCACTACGCATACCCAGTACGATCGTTTTAGCCTGACTGTTGATAACTCCACCATCAACGATACCTACGAGCATTATGCGTATGATGTCGATAATGGCGATACCACTGAAACGCATTATCTGGACACCTATGGTCTGGGTAACGCCATCACCCTGGATGTTGAGTCTGATATCGTTATTCAGAACAATTCCCACATCGCGGGCATCACGCTGACGCAGGGTTATCAGGAGCTTGATAACACGCCATACGACGGTGTTGAAGGCGTTGCTAACAGCAGCAATATCTTTACCGATACGCTGGTGGTGAAAGACTCTGTGCTGACCTCTGGCGCATACAGCGATCTGGGCACCAGCGGCTTCTACGGTCAAACGGCGAAGCCGAGCGACTACGGTGAAACCAACGCCACGGCTGCGGATGATGCGGCGCTGATCGTTGCTGCCAGTGCGTCTGATAACGCCATGCAGACCACCGCTACCTTCGATCACTCTACCGTTACGGGTGACATTCTTTTCTCCAGCACCTTTGATAACAACTTCTACGAGAATGGCGATCCGGCAACGGATACCACAGAAGATGGCGTCTATAACCCAACCACCAACGGCTGGGATGGTACCGATAAACTGGATGTCACGCTGACCAACGGCAGTAAGTGGGTGGGTGCAGCGCAGTCCAGCGTTGAAGCTATCGGCACTGCGCAGATGTATGGCCAGGGCTACAGCAACGTAGACTGGCACGCATTGTCCCCGAATAGCATCTGGCCTGATTCTACCTTTGACAGCAACGGTCACGTTGCCGGTGAAGAGGTGTATCAGAGCGGCCTGTTCAACGTGGCGCTGGATAACGGTTCCGAGTGGGATACCCGCAAGATCTCCATCATCGATGCACTGACGGTGAACAACCAGTCTCAGGTCAATGTTGAAAACTCCGGCCTGCTGGCAGATTCCATCACCCTGACCAATGCTTCAACCTTGAATATTGGCGACAGCGGTGCCGTGGCAACCGACAGTCTGTATCTGGATAGCTACAGCCGTGCGGCACTGACTGAAGAGACGGCAGAACTGTATGCCAACACCATTACTGTAGACAACGGTGCAGAGCTGGCGCTGGGTCTGGGTCAGGTTGATACGCACAATATGGTGCTGACTGATGGCGGTGTGCTCAACGTTGCCAGCCGCGATTATGTGCTGAACAGCGACCTGAACAACGCACGCTATATCACCAACGATAGCCATAAAGCGGACTACGACTATGGTGTTGTCGCGCTGAACTCTGACGGCCATCTGGCGGTGAACGGTGACGTTGCCGGTAACTATAAAGTGCGCATCGACGATGCGACCGGTGCAGGCTCCGTAGCTGACTACAAAAACAAAGAGATCATTCGCGTCTATGACAATAACGCGGATACCGCTGCCAGCTTTACTGCGGCAAACAAAGCTGATTTAGGTGCATACACCTATCAGGCGCAGCAGAAGGGTGACACCGTTGTTCTCCAGCAGGAAGAGCTGACTGACTACGCCAACATGGCGCTGAGCATTCCTTCTGCTAATACCAACATCTGGAATCTGCAACAGGATACCGTGGGTACCCGTCTGACCAACAGCCGTCATGGCCTGGCAGATAACGGCGGCGCATGGGTGAGCTATTTTGGCGGCAACTTTGACGCGGATAATGGCACCGTTAGCTACGATCAGGACGTAAGCGGCATTATGGTGGGTCTGGATACTCAGATCGACGGTAATAACGCGAAGTGGATTGTCGGTGGTGCGGCTGGTTTCGCGAAGGGTGATATCAGCGATCGTACTGGTCAGGTCGATCAGGACAGCCAGACTGCGATGATCTACGCGTCGGCGAAGTTCATGAACGACATCTTCCTCGACAGCTCTATGAGCTACACCCGCTTCAACAACGACCTCTCTGCTACCATGAGCAACGGTCAGTATGTTGACGGTAATACCACGACTGACGCCGTTGGTTTCGGGATGAAACTGGGCTATGACTGGAAACCAAACCTGTCTGGCTACGTCACGCCTTACGCGGCGATCTCTGGCCTGTTCCAGTCCGGTGATGACTATCAGTTAAGCAACGACATGCGTATCGATGGCCAGTCTTACGACAGTATGCGTTATGAGCTCGGCGTGGATGCAGGTTATACCTTCAACTACGGTGGCGAGCAGGCATTAACCCCTTACTTCAAGCTGGCTTACGTGTATGACGATGCCGACAACAATGCTGATATCAACAGTGACAGCATTGACAACGGCGTGGAAGGCTCTGCGGTTCGCGTGGGACTGGGTACTCAGTTCAGCTTCACGAAAAACTTCAGTGCTTACACTGATGCGACTTATCTGGGCGGCGGCGACGTTGACCAGAACTGGGGAGCAAACCTGGGTGTGAAATATACCTGGTAAGAAAAAAACGCGGGGGATTTTGCCCCCGCTTTTTTATGTGCTTTAAAAATAATAAAGAACCGACATATACAGATGACTTGAGGTATGCATGAACGTTAATGCGAAACCACTTTCTGAATTAAGCCGGCTCATAAAGTGTCTGGAAGTCGCCGGTACCCCATTTAAAACGGAACCACAACAATTTATAACTACCGGCAATAATGATGATGAACCATTGACATTTGTAATACAATCCGGCCTGACAGTCGTTCACCGTAAATCAGATGAATTACTCGTGGGTATTGCACGGGCACCCTATATTCATGGATTAAGTGCATGGATTAATGACAGCTATCTTGAATATTCCCTGATGGCACAAACACCTTGTACCGGATTTTATTTGCCAGCCTCTACTGCATGCGAAATTATTCAAGAAGCGCAACTCTGGCAAGAAGCATTCTGCTGGCTTTCATGGCTAAATCATTTACTGGGAAAACGTGATATCCAGCTGGTCGGAAATAATTCGTATAGCCAAATTCGGGCGATGCTAATCAATATGGCCGAGTGGGATGACACGCTACGCTCAAAAATTGGTGTGATGAATCATATTCAGCGTAGCACGCGTATATCACGTTCGGTGGTTGCGGAGGTTCTGGCGGCGCTGCGTCAGGGGAACTACATCAATATGAGCCGGGGCAAACTGATCAGTATCAACCGTTTGCCCACGGACTATTAAGCTCAGTTAGCGGCCGTAAGTACCTGCGCTTTATTGGCGCTCAGCTCGGCTACAAGGTTATTTACGCCATCACTCATATTCACGAAGCGGGTGTTCGGTGACCGGGTGACCACCACAAAAGCGCCCACGTTTGATTGCGGAATCATCGCCATGTAGGTGATGAATCCGCCACCCCCACCGGTTTTTTGAATAATACCCGGGCGACCATCTTTTGGCGCCATATATACCCAGCCCATGCCGAGGGCATCGGCTTTACCGGGAACATCCATACCAATGACGCGACGTAACTGAGCACGCTGGTAGATGAGCGTCTGCATTCGGTCGGCCTGATTACTGCGCGCGTAAAAATCCGATGAGAGGAACTGTTGCATCCAGTGCATCATGTCGCCAGGCGTAGAGTAAACCCCACCGCTGCCAATGGCTGCCAGCGTGTTATTACACGGGCTGGCCCCTTTTTCCGCCACCATCAGACGCTTGCACTGGTCCGGGGAGGGGGTGTAAGTAGTATCTTTCATCCCGAGCGGACGCGTGATTTGCTCTTCAAACAGCTGAGGGTAAGGCTTACCTGATGCCGTTGCTAACGCGTCGGCCAGCAGATCAAACGCCAGGTTAGAATAGCCAGCCTGAGAACCCGGAGCCGATTTCAGCGTTGCGGTGCTCAGGTAGTTCCAGCGTTGTTCGCGAGTTGGCCAGACAAAGACAGGGCGATGCGCAGCGCCACCGGGCTGTTCTCGCGGCAGGGCGCTGGTATGGGTCGCCAGGTTCACCAGCCTGATCGGCGTTCCCTGATATGTCGGAACGCGAGCGCCGGGTGGCGCATATTTGCTAAGTGGATCGTCGAGTTTTACCACGCCCTGATCGAGCAATTTCACCAGCATTTCGCTGGTCATCAGCTTAGTTATCGACGCGACACGGATAACGGAATCCAGCTGCGGGCGAACGTTATTTCCCGGTCGTGTTTCACCGAAGCTGCGAAACACCCGCTGGTTACCGTCGATCACGACCAGCGCCATTCCCGTCGCACCACTGCCGTAATAAATAAGGTTCGCATAGCGATCGGCAATGTCAGAGGCCAGAACCGGTGCCGTCAGAGGCTGTGCTGCCTGGGCGGTGGACAGGCTCACCGCACACAGCGCGGCGAAAGAGAGCAGACAACGTTTCAACGAAAAGCATCCATCCAGTGAATAAGGAGAGTTACGGGTAGTTATACTACTAATCGGCGTCGGGCAATCGTCCGATTTGCATAACGATAGCGAGAAAAACGTAACCGTGGGTAAATTTGCACAATTTACTTACGGCCAGACTCCCATTTTGTGACATCGGGCTTATGATAGTCACCAGTTACATTCATTATTGCGGAGAACGGTATGTCTGAAAAGCGTGTGGTTTTGGTGGTTGATATGCAGAATGGGGTGTTTAAGACGCCGCGCCATCAGAGTGAGAAATGTGTCTCACTGATCAATCAGCTTACCCAGGCTGCTGAGGCCGTTATTTTCATACAGCATACTGAAGCTGGCGGGCTAGAGGAGGGGAGCGAAGGGTTTGCATTGCTGCCCGATCTCAACCAGCCGGCAGGGGCGTTTTACGTCACGAAGACCGCTTGCGATGCCTTCTATAACACTTCGCTCGAGGCACTGTTGCGCGAACAGGGGATCGATGAATTTATTATCTGCGGCTGCGCGACGGATTATTGTGTCGATGCCACCTTTAAAAACGGTGTCAGCCGGGGCTACCACATCACGGTTGCGGAGGATGCCCACACCACGGCCAATCGTCCAGCGGCCGATGCCCAGGTTCTGATCGCGCACTATAACGATGTCTGGCGTAACTTCATCGCCCCTGCCAACCCGCCTTCGGTGAAACGCACCGAAACAATTCTTGAAAACTGGAAAGCGAACTAATAATTCACCTGCAGGTCTGACTTTTTTGCCTGAGCCGGGAGGCTGGCCCAGGCAAGGTTTCGTGTGGCGATATGTTAAACACAGCAACAGCCATAACAACAAGAAGGAAGCACAATGTTTAAGTCTTTTTTCCCAAAGCCGGGGCCCTTTTTCCTGTCGGCATTTATTTGGGCACTGCTGGCTGTCATTTTCTGGCAGGCCGGTGGCGGCGCGTGGCTGACCCGTCTTACGGGGGCAACGGGCGACATTCCCATTAGCGCTGCGCGCTTCTGGTCCATGAGCTATCTGCTTTTCTACGCCTATTACATGCTCTGCGTGGGGCTTTTTGCCATGTTCTGGTTTATCTATTCGCCTCACCGCTGGCAATACTGGTCGATTCTCGGCACGTCGTTAATCATCTTTGTCACCTGGTTCCTGGTGGAAGTGGGCGTGGCGGTCAACGCCTGGTATGCGCCGTTTTACGATCTGATCCAGACGGCGCTGAGTTCGCCGCATAAAGTGACCATTAACCAGTTCTACCATGAGGTGGGGATCTTCCTCGGCATCGCCCTCATCGCCGTGGTGATCGGCGTGATGAATAACTTTTTCGTCAGTCACTATGTGTTCCGCTGGCGTACCGCGATGAACGAACACTATATGGCGCACTGGCAGCACCTGCGTCATATCGAAGGTGCCGCACAGCGTGTGCAGGAAGACACCATGCGTTTTGCCTCTACACTCGAAGATATGGGCGTGAGCTTTATTAATGCCATCATGACGCTGATCGCCTTCCTGCCGGTGCTGGTGACGCTCTCATCCCACGTTCCGGAACTGCCGATTGTCGGCCATCTGCCGTACGGCCTGGTCATTGCCGCGATTGTCTGGTCGCTGATGGGAACGGGACTGCTGGCAGTGGTGGGGATCAAGCTGCCGGGGCTGGAATTTAAAAACCAGCGCGTGGAAGCGGCCTACCGTAAAGAGCTGGTGTATGGTGAAGACGATCCCAACCGTGCGTCACCGCCTACCGTGCGTGAGCTGTTTGGCGCCGTACGTCGTAATTACTTCCGCCTCTATTTCCATTACATGTATTTCAATATCGCGCGCATCCTTTATCTTCAGGTTGATAACGTTTTCGGGTTGTTCCTGCTGTTCCCGTCCATCGTTGCGGGTACGATTACACTCGGTCTGATGACCCAGATCACCAACGTTTTTGGTCAGGTTCGCGGTTCGTTCCAGTACCTGATTAGCTCCTGGACTACGCTGGTGGAGCTGATGTCCATCTACAAACGTTTACGCAGTTTCGAGCGTGAGCTGGACGATAAGGATTTGCAGGAAGTCACCCATACATTAGGTTAAAAAGGAATTGCTATGCCATTTGCCGTACCACGTGCATTACCGCTGACGTTACTCGCCGCCGTCGTGCTGGCGGGCTGTGCCGAGAAAGGGGCCGCCCCGCTCAAAGAAGGGGAGAAGCCCGTTGATGTGGCGAGCGTGGTGCGGCAAAAAATGCCCGCCAGCGTGAAGGATCGCAGTGAGTGGGCTGATGCGCTGGCAACGACCTTCAAAAGTCAGAAGATCGCGCCTACCGAGGAGAACATCTGCTCGGTGCTGGCGGTGGCGCAGCAGGAATCGATGTATCAGTCAGATCCTGTTGTGCCTGGCCTGAACAAAATCGCCTGGAAGGAGATCGACCGCCGGGCCGAATCGATGCATATCCCGGTTTTCCTGGTACATACCGCACTTAAAATCACCTCGCCAAACGGGAAAAGCTACAGCGAACGGCTGGATACGGTGAAAACCGAGAGGCAGCTCAGCGCCATTTTCGATGATTTCATCAATATGGTGCCGATGGGGCAGAAGCTGTTTGGCTCGCTGAATCCGGTACATACCGGCGGTCCGATGCAGGTAAGCATCGCATTTGCGGAAAAGCATACCGACGGCTATCCGTGGGATATCGACGGTACGGTGCGTCAGGAAGTCTTCTCCCTGCGCGGTGGGCTGTGGTTTGGGACGTATCACCTGCTGAATTATCCGGCCAACTACGATAAACCGCTGTATCGTTTTGCCGACTTTAACGCGGGCTGGTATGCCAGCCGAAATGCAGCCTTCCAGAATGCGGTAAGCCGCTCCAGCGGTGTGAAGCTCGCTTTGGATGGCGATCTCATTGCATACGGCAGCAGCGAGGCAGGGTCCACCGAACGGGCAGTGCGAAAACTTTCGACGAAGCTGGAGATGAGCAACAGTGACATTCGCCGACAGCTGGAGAAGGGTGACAGCCTGGCGTTTGAGAAAACGGATCTGTATAAGCAGGTTTTCGCGCTTGCAGAGAAGAAAAGTGGAAAGGCACTACCCAGAGCCATTCTGCCAGGCATTCAGCTTGAAAGCCCGAAGATCACGCGTAACCTGACGACCGCATGGTTCGCAAAACGCGTGGACGATCGTCGGGCTCGCTGTATGGGACTGTAATCAGTGGCGGTTGCGCCAGCGCAGCACGAGCGCAATCACGCCCAGAACCATGCTGCCCGCGAGGAAGGGAATGAGCCCGAATACGGTGCTCACGCCTAAACCGATTTCAACGCGCGGGCGGCCGGTATCCTGCACCTGCATCAGATGCTCATACACGCCAGGGGCATGCACCAGCATATTCAGCAGTTGGGTTCCTGCCCAGAAACAAAACAGAACAAACAGGGCATAGGCAATATTCCCCGCCGTGGAGGTTTTTGGTTGTTTTCCGCCAAAAATCGGTTTCGACAATGTAAAGTCTGCCATAAGACCTCCCGAAAATATCACTCTGTTTTAATACGCGTCGTACAGGGTGAGTGTGACAGGTCATAGCATTTGTCAATATCAGAATCGTGGGAAATTCGGCTCAGGATTTCTCCTGGATTGTCGATTTCTGCATCACGTCACAAATTGATAACATAAGTGAAACTACGCTGCTTTTCAGAATTCGCCACAGACGGCTTTATCAAACTGTGAGAGGATAGTTTTTTTTCTGCCGGAGTTGTCATGAAGCTCACTTCCAAACTACGCCGTGACTGGCATTACTACGCCTTTGCGATCGGGCTGATCTTTATACTCAATGGTGTTGTCGGGCTGCTGGGATTTGAAGCGAAGGGCTGGCAAACCTATGCGGTTGGGCTGGTGACCTGGGTAATCAGTTTCTGGCTGGCGGGATTCATTATCCGCCGTCGTCCCGATGAGACGACGGCAGAGAAAGCCGACTAACCGTCAGTTAACAGAGCTTTTCAGGGCGCTGTCAGCGGCGTGACGCTCCAGCGCCAGTTCAATCAGGCGGGTGATCAGTTCTGGATAGCTTATTCCGCTGGCCTGCCACAATTTCGGGTACATGCTGATATTGGTAAAGCCCGGCAGGGTGTTGATTTCGTTAATCACCACCTCGTTATCCGCCGTCAGAAACACATCGACGCGCGCCATCCCACTGCATCCCAGCGCCTGATAGGCTTCAACGGCGATCGCCCGGATCTTGTCGTTAACGTCAGGATCGAGCGCGGCGGGAACCACAACCTGGGCACCTTTGTCGTCAATATATTTGGTGTCGTAGGAGTAGAAGTCGCTATTCAGCACCACTTCACCACAGGTACTCGCCTGCGGGAAGTCGTTACCCAGTACGGCGCACTCAATTTCGCGCCCGTTAATTCCCTGCTCAACCACCACCTTGTGGTCAAACTCAAAGGCCAGACGAACGGCATCGTTAAACTGTGCTTCGCTGGTGACTTTGCTGACGCCGACGGACGAGCCCTGATTCGCCGGTTTCACGAACAGCGGCAGGCCGAGTTGCGCCTGGATCTGCGCGAAGCTGTGTTTATCACGGTTGGCGCGAGTGAGCGTGACGAACGGTGCAATATTCAGACCGGCGTCGCGCAGCAGACGTTTAGTGACGTCTTTATCCATGCAGGCGGCAGAACCCAGCACATCGGAGCCGACAAACGGCAGGTTCGCCATCCGCAACATGCCTTGCAGGGACCCGTCTTCGCCCAGCGTGCCGTGAACGATAGGGAACACCACGTCAATTTGTGCCAGCGCCTGCGCGTTCCCGGCATCGATAAGCTGTCCCTGTGCCACGCCTGGAACCGTTGCGACGCTGATATCAGAAGGATTAAGGGCGATGCGCGCCGGATCATCAGCGTGTAACAGATACTGGCTGGCATCGTTAACATGCCATTGGCCCTGTTTATCAATGCCCAGCAGCACCACGTCAAAACGGCTTTTATCAATCGCATCAACGATATTTTTAGCCGATTGCAATGACACCTCGTGCTCTGATGATTTTCCCCCAAAGACAATACCTACGCGCTGCTTTGCCATCTCACTCTCTTCCAGTCTGACGAAAAGCCAATAACATACCACGATGCCCGGCGAGTTTCGCGGCCTTCTGCCATAATGTTTGAGGGATGTTGAAGGGGGGCGCGTGAAAGGAAAAGGTCTGCTTATTCTTATTGTTATTGCCGGGATCGCCACGGTGGGCTACCGCTGGTTGCCGCCGCATTACAACCCTTTCGTGCCGCTTACGCTTGACGATCCGCCTGGAAAAATAACCCAGTTTAAACTCCGGCGCTTAACGCCGCAGGCGTGCGCAAACCTGTTAGCGCAGGCGAATCAACGCCAGCTTATCCGTACCCAGGCGGTCGCTGACAGCGCCGGTGAGTGTCCGCTGAGTAACGTGGTGCGCGTGCGCGATTTTGGCCCGGTCAGCCTCAACGGCAGCTTTATTGCCAGTTGCCCGCTGGCGTTAAGCTCGGCGCTGTTTGTCAGCCAGCAGGCCCGGCCGCTCACCAAAACCTGGACCGGAAGCGAGCTTACGCGTATTGAACATCTGGGCAGCTTCGCCTGCCGCAATATCTACAGCCGCCCGGATGCGCGGCGCAGCGAACATGCCACGGCGGATGCGCTGGATATCAGCGCTTTCAGGCTGGCAAACGGACAGCGTGTTACCGTCCTCAACGGCTGGAAAGCGGAAAAGACGCAGCCCTGGCTACAGGCGCTGCTGTCGGCAAGTTGCGGCTATTACGGTAACGGTCTGGGGCCGGACTACAATGCCGCCCATGCCAACCATTTCCATCTGGGAATGCGCGGCTATGGCTTATGTCGATGAAGCATAATCTTCCGCCGAAAATTGGATAGATTGTGACTTATCTCACAAATATGATGACTGGGAAGATAAAACACCAAAGTCTGCAAGGCCGCATCTCTGGCGCTATGTCATTGCGCGTAACTTGCTAATCTGTCGGCGAATTCGCCTAAAAATGAAGACTATTTCTGTTATGGAATCCTGGAAAGTTAACCTCATTTCAGTCTGGTTCGGCTGCTTCTTCACCGGACTGGCTATCAGCCAGATATTGCCCTTCCTGCCGCTTTACGTGTCGCAGCTGGGGGTCACTTCCCATGAAGCGCTCTCTATGTGGTCCGGCCTGACGTTCAGCGTGACGTTTCTGGTGTCCGCCATTGTGTCACCGATGTGGGGCAGCCTTGCGGATCGCAAGGGGCGCAAGTTGATGCTGCTCCGCGCCTCGCTGGGGATGGCGATAGCCATTTTGCTCCAGGCCTTCGCCACCAACGTCTGGCAGCTGTTTATTCTGCGGGCGATAATGGGGCTGACCTCCGGGTACATTCCGAATGCCATGGCGCTGGTGGCCTCACAGGTACCGCGCGAGCGGAGCGGCTGGGCACTCAGCACGCTTTCCACGGCCCAGATTAGCGGTGTAATTGGCGGCCCCCTGCTCGGCGGCTTCCTGGCTGACCATGTTGGGCTGCGCGCGGTCTTTATCATTACCGCCATCCTGCTAACGGTCAGCTTTCTGGTCACCCTTTTTCTGATTAAAGAGGGCGGTCGGCCTGTCGTCAGCAAATCAGAACGCCTGAGCGGAAAGGCGGTTTTCGCCTCGCTACCTTATCCTGGCCTGATGATTAGCCTTTTTGTGACAACGATGGTGATCCAGCTCTGTAACGGCTCGGTGGGACCGATTCTGGCGCTGTTTATCAAGTCGATGGCACCGGACAGCAGCAACATTGCTTTTCTGAGCGGGATGATTGCCGCCGTGCCGGGCGTGTCGGCGCTGATGTCCGCTCCGCGTCTGGGGAAACTGGGCGACAGGATCGGTACGGCACGCATTCTGATGGCAACGCTCATTATTGCGGTGATCCTTTTCTTTGCCATGTCGTTCGTCACAACACCGCTTCAGCTCGGGGTGTTGCGCTTCCTGCTTGGCTTCGCGGATGGTGCTATGCTGCCCGCTGTACAGACGCTGCTGGTGAAATATTCCAGTGACCAGGTAACCGGCCGCATTTTTGGCTACAACCAGTCGTTCATGTATTTAGGCAACGTAGCGGGCCCGCTTCTTGGCGCCTCGGTCTCGGCGATGGCGGGTTTCCGCTGGGTATTTGCCGCGACGGCGTTGGTGGTGCTTCTTAATATTATTCAACTGGCCTTTGCCTTGCGCCGTCGCCGGCGAATCGCTGAGGCAAAGTCAGGCCGACAAACACGATAATATATTATTAATTCTTATGATGGCCGCATTTTTATATAACGAAATGCGGCTTCTGTCTTTTAGAAAAACGTTTCGCTTGCCCTCCGAAATATCTTTTTTGGCAGCAATGTCACTTTTGCATAAGATAAAACCAATCCATGCTTTTCATTATTCAGTGAGGGTGTTAATTTCAGGGGAAATCACATAAGGACATAGCACCATGAAAAATCTCATTGCTGAGTTGTTGGTTAAGCTTGCCCAAAAGGAAGAAGAGTCGAAAGAGCTGGTTGCCCAGGTCGAGGCGCTGGAGATCGTTGTGACGGCGCTGCTGCGACAGATGGCAAAACCAGAGCAGGAGGCGTTGATCGACAACGTTGAAGGCGCGCTGGAAAAAGCTCGCCCTGATTCACAGGTGCCTGCAGAGGACGCGGAGCTGCTTCAGCAATACGTAAAGAAGCTTTTAAGGCATCCGCGCAGTTAAACGGCCAGAGGTGAAATGACGTGTCACAGAATTGTCATGCCGGATGCCTGGCGTCGCTCTGTTTTTATTTTTACCCCGTTACCATGGGGAAATTAAAATGAAGCAGAGCACACTTTTCACCGCATTAAACTCGCTCGTAATTACCTCCTCCGTTCCTGCGAAACCGGTTAATAATAATCGCGCTGCGACGGGACTGAAATAACCCTGAATCACGGTGAAAATCATGGCCGCAGGGTGGTTTTTTTCCCGTAACGAACCAGACTTAACGTGGAACTTCACATAAAGGATGGTGCAATGAAAACAACAATACTGGTTACCCTGCTCTCTGGCCTGTGTCTGATCGCCTCAGCACATGCGGAAGAGAAAACGTTAACGCCCCAGCAGCAGCGCATGACGACCTGTAACCAACAGGCGACCTCGCAAAGTCTGAAAGGGGATGCCCGTAAAACGTATATGAGCGACTGCCTTAAAAATGGTACGACCAAACCGGGTGAAAAAAGCCTGACCCCGCAGCAGCAAAAAATGCGCGAGTGCAATGCCCAGGCGACACAGCAGATGCTTAAAGGCGACGATCGCAGCAAATTTATGAGCGCGTGCCTGAAAAAACAGGCGTAGTGCTAACGGGTGAGTCACGGCTGTGGCTCACCCAAAATTTCATACTTTCCCCGCTATCCCCCTCTCTATAATTTGGGAAAATGTTTCAGAATATTCCCAAAAATGATGAATGATGAGTTTTATGACAATCACGAGAACATTCGGGAAGCGTGGTATCAGCAGCTTTCTCAGGATGACTCATACCGTTCCGGTCTGCGATTTGCCCGGCGAATACGGCTGGCACGCATCGTTGGTCTGGCGGCGCTGTTTGTTCCGCTTGCCAGCGTTCTGGTGAGTCAGCTTCTTTCTGGCGTCTGGTGGTTGCTATTGGTGGGCTGGGTCTTTGTCTGGCCCCATCTGGCCTGGCAGCTGGCTTTTCGTTCGACCTGCCCCCACGGCGGTGAAATCGTTAATCTGAAAATCGATGCCATCATTGCTGGCGTCTGGATGGGATTAATAGGGTTCAATGCGCTGCCAACGGCGGCGCTGATCGTGATGATCGGCATGAACATGATGGGATCGGGGGGATGCCGCTTATTTCTGACAGGACTTGCGCTGCTTGCTCTGTCTGCCCTGCTCACCGTGCAATCCACGGGTACTCCTGTGCTATTGACCTCTGAACCGCTGGCGTTGTGGCTGACGCTCCCCGTGCTGGTGGTCTACCCCATGCTGTTTGCCTGGCTCAGCCACCACACGGCGATCCGGCTGGCAGAGCATAAGCGTCGGCTTGAGCTGATGAGTACCCGCGACGGAATGACCGGCGTGTTCAATCGCCGTCACTGGGAAACGTTGCTGCGTAACGAATTTGAGGCCTGCCGTCGCAGCCATCGACATGCGACGATACTGCTCATCGATATCGATCACTTCAAGACGATCAACGACACCTGGGGGCATGACGTGGGGGATGAAGCGATTGTTGCCATCACGCGCCAGCTTCAGCTTACCCTGCGCGCAGGCGATTATATTGGCCGCTTCGGGGGAGATGAATTTGCGGTGATCATGTCCGGCACGCCTGCCGACAATGCGATTGCGGCGATGGCGCGCGTCCATGAAAGGCTGGTCAACATGCCGCTGCACGGAGCACCTATGGCGAGGTTGTGTATCAGCGTTGGGGTTGCCCCCTGGGGGGCGCAGTTCACGCACTATCGTGAATGGCTAAAGGCCGCGGACGTGGCCCTCTATAAAGCCAAAAATGCCGGACGGGGTCGCACCGAAGTGGCCGCCTGACGCCCGGCGTAACGCATCAGGACTTACTCAGCTTCTCTGATTTTTCCATGCATTTTTCCATCGCCTCGATCACGGCGGAGCGGAACCCGCGCTCTTCCAGCACGCGCACGGCTTCAATGGTTGTGCCACCCGGAGAGCACACCATATCTTTCAGTTCGCCCGGATGTTTACCCGTTTCCAGCACCATTTTGGCCGAGCCCATCACCGCCTGCGCTGCAAATTTGTAGGCCTGCGCGCGTGGCATACCGCCAAGTACGGCGGCATCAGCCATGGCTTCGATAAACATAAAGACATACGCCGGGGCAGAACCACTCACGCCGACAACCGGGTGGATCATCGGTTCGGCAATCACTTCCGCTTCGCCGAAGCAGCGGAAAATGTTCAATACATCCGCCACCTCTTCAGTAGTAACCAGCGCGTTTGGGGTAACGGAGGTCATACCGGCATTTACCAGCGACGGGGTGTTTGGCATGGCGCGAACAATCTTACGGTCGTGCCCCAGCGCGCGGGCGAGCTGGTCGAGGGTCACGCCTGCGGCAATCGACACCACCAGGCTCTCTTTGTTCAGGCTGGAGGTGATCTCGCTCAGGACTTTAATCATGATATTCGGCTTAACGGCGCCAAAGACAATGTCCGCCACCTGAGCCACTTCCTGCGCGCTTTCGGCGGCGTTGATACCATACTCATCACGCAGCGCCGCGACTTTATCCGGGGATGGGGTATAGACCCAAATCTGCCCCGGCAGCACCTGGCCGCTGGCTATCAGTCCACCGAGGATAGCTTTACCCATGTTTCCGCAGCCGATAAACCCGATTTTCTTATCCATCACGTCTCTCCGTTATTATGCGTTGTTATCTCTCATTGATAGCTTAACAACGAAATGCAGGCGACAATAGTCGCCAGAATCATAATGGGGAGACACTATGGCGATTTGGGTTGATGCGGACGCGTGTCCGAATGTGATTAAAGAGATTTTATTCCGCGCCGCCGAGCGGGTGCAGATGCCGATGACGCTGGTGGCGAACCAGAATATCCGCGTGCCGCCCTCCAGGTTCATTCGTTCTCTGCGCGTGCCGGCCGGGTTCGACGTGGCAGATAACGAGATAGTACGCCTGTGTGACGCAGGAGATCTGGTGATCACGGCGGATATCCCGCTGGCTGCCGACGTGCTGGCGAAGGGGGCCGCGGCGCTTAACCCGCGCGGAGAACGCTATTCGCCGGCAACGATCCGGGAGAAGCTCACCATGCGTGATTTTATGGATACCCTGCGTTCCAGCGGCGTGCAAACCGGTGGGCCGGACAGCCTGTCGCAGCGCGATCGCCAGCAGTTTGCCGCCGAGCTGGATAAATGGCTGCTGGAAGTGAAGCGCCGCCCGGCGTAGCCCACCTCCGGGCTGTTTTGTGGTACAGTGTGACTTCCACAGGCTTGTCATTCCGTACCGCTTTGCAGTAAAGTTAGCGCAACATCTTCTGCAATCATTTCTTTACAGCCTTCAGTTATCCGGCAGCAAGGGGAACACCTGGTTATGAACCCACCCATCTTTTTAGTTGGCCCTCGCGGCTGTGGGAAAACCACCGTTGGTCTGGAGCTGGCGCGTCTGTGCCAGAGTCAGTTTGTCGATACTGACCACTGGCTCCAGGAGAATGCCGGTAAGACCATCGCCGATATCGTGGAGAATGAGGGGTGGGAGAGCTTTCGTGCGCGCGAAACGGCCACGCTGGAAGCGGTGACCGCACCGTCGACCGTGATTGCGACCGGTGGAGGCATTATTCTGGCGCCGTATAACCGCCAGTTTATGCGCGAAAAGGGTGTCGTAATCTACCTTTGTGCCCCGGTTTCTACGCTGGTGGGGCGGCTGGAGGCGTTTCCGGAAGAGGGACAGCGCCCGGCGCTGACCGCGAAACCGCTGAGTGAAGAGGTCAGCGACGTCCTCGCCGAACGCGATGCACTGTACCGCGAGGCGGCACACCACGTTGTGGATGCGTCAGCGTCACCCGAGAAAGTTGCGATTCAGATTATTACCGCCCTGCGTTTGGCTTGCGCCAGCTAACAGCCGTCTATACTCATAGCTCAGACATAAAAAAAGGATGAGCTATGCCAACCAGACCTCCCTATCCACGTGAAGCCCGCATCGTTACCGTTGAAAAAGGTAACGGCGATCAGACCGTAACCTGGTACCAGCTGCGTGCCGATCACCCTAAACCTGATTCGCTGATCAGCGAACATGAAACCGAACAGGAAGCGCTGGATGCGAAACGGCGCTATGAGGATCCTGAGAAGTCCTGACAGGAATCCGAATTCGTTACAACCGTGCCTGAATCACACTTTTAACATATCGCTGATGTTAAGCAGCAGTTAATATTTAGTTATTACAGGTGGATTCGGAAAGGCAAGTCGATCTTTACATTACGGTGTAGAGATCCCCTGCTACCCTTGGTGCTGTTTTGTTGAAAAAATGAACAGTGCAGCGTAGTGAGCCTGTACTTGTGTGGCAGTTGTGGTAGTAACGGAAGGCGATCAAAATGAAGGCGACGTTGGCGATCCTCACGATTGGTGTGGTGCCTGTAAGCGAAGTATTACCGCTCTTAACCGAGCATGTCTCTGAACAACAAATTACGCATCTCAGTCTGTTAGGGAAGCTCAGTCGGGAAGAGGTCATGGAAGACTACGCGGTCGGAGAGGGGGAAGATCCCCTGGCAACGTTACTCAGTGACGGTAAACTGGCGCATGTGTCGCGCCAGAAAATCGAGCGCGCGCTACAGGGCGTGATCGAAGTGCTCGACAATCAGGACTATGACGTTATTTTGCTGATGAGCACGGCACCCGTTAAAGGACTCAGCGCGCGTAATGCCATTCTGCTCGAACCGATGCGGATTATCCCCCCGCTGGTGGCGTCAATTGTTGATGGTCATCAGGTGGGCGTTATCGTTCCCGTAGAAGAACTGCTGGATAACCAGACGGTGAAGTGGGCCGCGCTGGAGCACACCCCGTTGTACGCGCTGGCAAACCCGTTCTGGGACAGCGAAGCGAAGCTGATTGCGGCCGGGCAGGAGTTGATCGACAGAGGGGCGGATGTCCTGATGCTGGACTGCCTGGGCTTCCATCAGCGGCATCGTGATTTACTGCAAAAGGCGCTGGATGTTCCGGTGTTGCTCTCTAACGTCCTGATGGCGCGCCTGGCGTCAGAATTACTGGTGTAATGATTTTTCGTGACAGGTCATGAGCATGGCCCCTATAGTGGATTTTTCTCAATAAATATAAGGGCCAGTTCATGCTTCAAAGTAACGAATACTTTTCCGGTAAAGTGAAATCCATTGGTTTTACCAGCAGCAGCACTGGCCGCGCCAGTGTCGGCGTCATGGCGGAAGGGGAATACACCTTTGGCACCGCAGAAGCGGAAGAGATGACGGTGGTCAGTGGTGCGCTGAACGTCCTGCTGCCGGGTGAAACGGAGTGGAAAGTCTATAGTGCCGGGCAGGTGTTCAACGTGCCGGGCCACAGCGAGTTCCATTTGCAGGTTGCAGAGCCAACCTCTTATCTGTGCCGCTATCTGAAATAAAAGCATGCCGGGTGGCGCATTCGCTTACCCGGCCTACGTTTTGCCTGTCAGCGCTGCGCTTCGCCGCCGAGACCTTCCACCAGGTTCTGAATTAACGCCGCCAGCTCGCCGGTCATCAGGATAAAGTCTGCGTCAAAGCGCTGAGCATAATCTTCGCGGTCGATATCTTCGTTCTGATCGCGCAGTTCATCGCAGAACTTAAGGCGCTTCACGGAGCCGTCATCACACATCACAAACTGAATGCGCTGCTGCCAGTCGAGTGCCAGTTTGGTCACCACTTTGCCCGCTTCAATGTGCACGGCGATTTCGTCGCTCACCAGATCCTGTTTCTTCGCGCGGATCACGCCGCCATCTTCCAGCAGCGCTTTCAGCTCTGCTTCATCAAGGATCTGGAAGCCCTGCGCGGCAGTCCCGCTGCGCACCCACTCAGTCAGGGTCAGCTCAATCGGCGTCTCCAGTTCCAGCGGTACCACCGGTAATGAGCCAAGGCTCTTACGCAGCAGCGCCAGCGTATCTTCCGCTTTTTTGGCGCTGGCGCAGTCGACCATGATCAGCCCGTTCACGGTGTCGATCCACATCATGGTCTGGCTAAAGCGGCTAAAGGCGCGCGGCAGCAGCGAGTGCAGCACTTCATCCTTCAGTGAATCTTTTTCGGTTTTTTTAAGCTTACGGCCCTGTTCAGCTTCCAGCTTGAAGATCTTCGCTTCGAGCGCCTGCTTCACCACAGGCGTCGGCAGGATCTTCTCTTCTTTGCGGGCGCAAACGATGATTTGCCCCGTGCTGCTGGCGTGGGTCAGCGCATCGCTTTGAGAACCCATTGGCGGAACCCAGCCGGTTTTTGCCATATCCTGGCTACCGCAAGGGGTAAAGGAGTAAGCGGCTAACTGTTTTTCCATCTCTTCTGCACGCAGCGAAACGTCGCGGCTGAGACGGTAAACCATCAAATTTTTGAACCACAGCATGATAATTTCCACGGCCTTGTCGTTAAATCAGCGGGCATGATAACGAATTGTCGCATCGCTTGCATTGCTAATCGGGAAGTGGGCTTCTACTCTGTTGATAATCAAAATAATGAGGAGTGTCTTGTGCGTATTGGGATTGATTTGGGCGGCACCAAAACAGAAGTTATTGCGTTGAGCGAGCAGGGGGAGCAACTGTTTCGCCACCGTCTGCCTACGCCGCGCGATGATTATCACCAGACCATAGAGACGATTGCCCGTCTGGTCGATATGGCAGAGCAGGCAACGGGCGAGACGGGCACGGTCGGGATGGGGATCCCCGGCTCCATTTCGCCGTATACCGGCGTGGTGAAAAATGCCAACTCTACCTGGCTCAACGGTCAGCCGTTTGATAAAGACTTAAGCCAGCGTCTGAACCGGGAAGTGCGTCTGGCAAATGACGCTAACTGCCTGGCGGTCTCTGAGGCCGTAGATGGCGCAGCGGCTGGCGCGCAGACCGTATTTGCGGTCATTATCGGTACCGGCTGCGGGGCGGGCGTGGCCTTCGGTGGGCGCTCGCATATTGGCGGCAACGGCACCGCAGGTGAGTGGGGGCACAACCCGTTACCGTGGATGGACGAAGATGAACTCAAATACCGTGCCGAGGTGCCGTGCTACTGTGGCAAGCAGGGCTGTATTGAGACCTTTATTTCCGGCACGGGGTTTGCCACCGATTATCATCGTCTGAGCGGCCAGCCGCTGAAAGGCAACGAGATTATGCGTCTGGTTGAGGAACAGGATCCGGTGGCTGAACTGGCGCTCAGCCGCTACGAAATGCGGTTGGCTAAATCACTGGCGCATGTGATCAATATCCTCGATCCGGACGTGATTGTGCTGGGCGGCGGCATGAGCAACGTTGACCGGCTGTACGCGACGGTGCCAACGCTGGTGAAACAGTGGGTATTTGGGGGCGAATGCGAAACGCCGATCCGCAAAGCCGTCCATGGAGATTCCAGCGGTGTGCGCGGCGCGGCGTGGCTCTGGCCGGAATAAACGCAAAACGGCAACTTGCGTTGCCGTTTTTGATGTTTGTACCCTCTCCCACAGAGAGAGGGCCAGGGTGAGGGCAACATCCCCCATTTACTGCACCGCAAACTCCCTGTCCAGCCTGCTATACCCCAGCCCGTTGATCTTCTTCACCTTGATCTGCACCGGAATACGTTCTTTCATTGCCTCTACGTGGCTGATCACGCCGATGGTTTTCCCGGTGGCGTTCAGCGCGTCGAGCGCATCCAGCGCGGTGTCCAGCGTTTCGCTGTCGAGTGTGCCGAACCCTTCATCCAGGAAAAGCGAGTCAATGCGCGTTTTGTGACTGACCAGATCGGAAAGCGCTAAAGCCAGCGCCAGACTGACGAGGAAACTTTCCCCGCCGGACAGGGTACGGGTATCGCGTACCGCATCGGCCTGCCAGGTATCAACCACCTCCAGCTCCAGCGCGTCGCTGGCTTTACGCTGAAGCAGATAGCGGCCATGCAGACGGTTGAGCTGCTGGTTGGCAAGCCACACCAGATTATCCAGCGTCAGCCCCTGGGCGAATTTACGGAATTTATCGCCGGTGCTGGAGCCTATCAGCGCATTGAGATAGCCCCAGTCGTCAGCCTGACGCGCCGCCTCCTCAATCTGCTGCATAAGCGCCTGCTGGTGCAGACGGTTATCGGCGTCCTGTTTGAGCTGCTGGCGGATCTCCCCCTGATGCGTGGTGTTTTCACGAAGCTGTTGCGCCAGCTGGTGTAACTGCGCCTGAAGGGTTGCGGCGTCGGTTTCCAGCCCCTCCGGGCGTTGTGCCTGATGCGCCTGAAGCTGCTGGTTTGCCTGTACGGAGAGCGCCGTGGCCTGCTGGAGCTGGTTCTCCAGCGTCTGCTTTTGTTGTTCAAGCTGGCGGATCGACGCTTCATTCAGCAGGGCGGAGAGAAATGCCTCCTGACTGGCAAAGCAGCTCGCGGTCAGCGCGGCGCTGAACTGAGCCTGCGACTGCTGAAGCCGTTCACGCTCAAGCGTCTCCTGCTGCTGTAGGGTGGCGAGCTGGCTTTGCAGCGACACGCATTCGTCATGGATGCCGCGCCAGTTCTCAGGGATAACCGCGTCGGCTTCTGCGTCATCAGAATCCGGCAGCGTCTCCAGGATGGGCATCAGGACGTTAATACGTTCCTGAATCGTACCGTGCTGGGCCTGTTTTTCCTGCCAGCGGGTATATTCAGCTTCGCGTGCGCTCAGCCAGGCGCTTTCGGCCCCTTCATCGGGCACGCTAAGCGACAGCGACTCTAGCGAGGCCGCCAGCGCCTGACGCGTCGCCGTCAGCTGCTGCTGGTACTGGCGCGCCTGATCTTCCTGTTCATTGAGCTGGTTTTGCAGCGTCAGACGCTGGCTAAGCTGATACAGATGGCGTTCATACTGCTCCTGTTCGCTCATCCAGGGGGCAATATCATCCTGAATATTCAGCGCTATGTTCAGGGAGGCGCAGACCTCCAGCCACTCTTTAGTGAGTGCTTGCTCTTCCTGAGAGAGGGCCTGTACTTCCTCTGTCTCGCGCTGGATCTGTTGGGTGAGCGCATTCACCTGCCCGAGCACCAGCAATCCTTCCTCTTTTAGCGCGGCAACCTCTTTCTCCAGCGCGTCGCGGCGGCGCTGATTGTCGGTCAGTTCAAGCGCCTGATACTGCACAACTGCCGGATGTTCGCTTGAACCGCAGAGCGGGCAAGGTTTACCCGCTTCGAGCTGTGCACGATAGTTCTCAAGATCCTTGATTGTCGCCTCACGCTCACAGAGCGCTTTCAGGTCGGCATAGTGCTGATTTTTCTCTTTGAACTGCTGACGCCGCAGGATCAGCGTTTCATTGAGCTTACCCTGCTCAGCCTGCGCTTTCTGAACGCTTTCCGCATTATGGCGCAGCCGTTTTTGCAGCGGCTGATAGCGAGCGTGAAGCGCAGTCAGACGCTGGCGGAGCGCCCGCGATTGTGCCTGTTGCTCCATTGCCGTCGCGAGATCCTCAGCCGTCAGCGTCAGCGTACTCTCCGGCATCTCAGTCAGTTTCTGACGAAGCTCAGCCATACGCGCTGACTGGGCCACAAGCTGATTTTTATCGCGACTCAGTTGCGTAAAATGCGCCCGCCAGCCGGCAATTTCCTGCCCCCACTGACGGAAACGATCGTGTTCGGTTAGCCACTGCGTCAGTACCGTGTGTTCTGTCTGCAACTGTTCACGGTTGCGCAGCGCACCGTTGCGAATACGCGAGCGCTGCGCCGCTCTGTCGAGTAAGCGAGTATTTACTTCAATAATTCGCGCTGTTGTCTGCGCCAGGCGGGTGGTCTGCTCCTGCTGATACTCCCACAGCGGACGTAGCTGGGCGGCGGGCTGTGCCAGCTGGAGCTTCGCCAGTTGCGGCGCGGCGTCCGTCAGAGCCTGTTGCGCCTGCTGCTGCGAAGCGGCTACGCGCTGCTGCTCACGTATCAGCTCGTCGTTACGCGTAAGCCACTGAAAATCTTTCTGTTGGCTCTGCTGCTGTGCCAGCAGGATTTTTTCTTCGTCAGTAAGTGCCTGCAAACTTTGCTGCAAGTGCTGCTGCTGTTCCTCGCTCAGCAGCACAACGCCTGCGGCCTGCGCTTCGCACATCTCCAGCGCGTTGCGTGCCGCTTTGTGTTTTTCAAAAACCATGGCGGAAATCTGGCCGTAAATTTCCGTGCCGGTCAGTTCTTCCAGCAGCTCTGCGCGATCGCTCGGTTTAGCATTCAGGAAGGCGGCAAACTGCCCCTGTGAGAGCAACATCGAGCGGGTAAAGCGACCATAGTCCAGCCCGGTGAGTGCGGCGGTTTGTTCCAGCTTATCCGTGACTTTATCGGCCAGAATTTTGCCGTCTTCGCAGCGGGCCAGCTCAACGCGCGGTGCCTGTAAGTTCCCGTCTGGCTGGTTGCGGGCGCGGTTCTGGCTCCAGAAAGCGCGATAAGCAACGCCTTTGACCTCAAATTCCACTTCAGCCAGGCATTCGGCGGTATCGCGCGTCATCAGGTCGTTTTGTGCCTGAGAGACCTTATTAAGACGCGGTGTTTCGTGGTAAAGCGCCAGGCAGATGGCATCCAGCAGCGTGGTTTTACCCGCGCCGGTTGCGCCGGTGATGGCAAACAGCCCATTGCTGGCGAAAGGCTCCGCGGTGAAATCGATTTTCCACTCACCCTTTAGCGAATTCAGATTTTTCAGACGCAGGCTCAGAATTTTCATGCGTTTTCGTCCTCGTCATTGAGGGAATGCAAGGTATGGGCAAACAGCTCGTTAAGCCTGGTGCGCCTGGCCTCGTCCACTTCTTCATGCGCAAGCCGCCGCGCGAACACCTCTTCAACCCGAAGTTCGCTAAGCGTTTCACGCTGGGCGTTCAGCAGAATTTTCTCGCGCTGCTCGCGGCTGCGACGTACCAGCAGCACCTCTACGGGAAGGTCTTCCGTCAGCGTCTGAATTTTACGCTGCATATCGTACAGGTAGTCATCGGTGGTGATTTCGATATCGAGCCAGACGGGGGGATTAAGCGCTGCGCCGCGCCACTGCTCAAGCTGAGCGGTAATGGCGGCCAGATCGCCTTTCAGCACCGCCAGCGGCTGGGTGACCGGCACCTCAAGCGTCTCAACGGCGCTAAGTTTGCCTTCGGTGAAGCTCACCAGATGCACGGATTTGGCTTTGCCCGTTTCGTCAAAACTGAGGGAAATGGGCGAGCCGCAATAGCGAATATGCTCGCATCCCCCGACGATCTGGGCCCGGTGAATATGCCCGAGGGCAATGTAGTCGGCGGGGGGAAAGTTTTGCGCTGGAAACGCGTCCAGCGTACCGATATAAATCTCGCGCACCGCGTCACTCTTACTGGCCCCGACGGTGGTGAGGTGCCCGGTGGCAACGATAGGAATGGCCTGTTCGCCGCGCAGGGCGCAGGCTTCCGTATGCTGCTGGTGATAATAGCGGGTGATGGCCTGCAACAGATGCTGCTGTTTTTCGCTCCCGGACAGGCCTGCCTGGCTTTGCACGATATCGCGCGGGCGTAAAAACGGAATTGGGCATAGCACTGCGCCCGGCGTGCCGTCACGTTTTTTCAGGATCTGCGGCGCGTGTCCGGCGCTGGCCACCACGGTGGTATTGAGGAACGCCAGAATATCGCGGGATTCATTCAGCGTCGCCACCGAGTCATGGTTTCCGGCGACAATCACCAGGTGACAACCGGTTTGCTGGAGGTTGACCACAAAACGGTTGTACAGCTCACGCGCATAGCTCGGCGGCGATCCGGTATCAAAAATGTCGCCCGCCACAATAATTGCGTCCACCTCGTGAGCCTGAGCCGTCTCCAGCAGCCAGTTCAGGAACGCTTCATGTTCCGCGGCGCGGCTTTTGCTGTAAAAATTTTGACCCAGGTGCCAGTCTGAGGTGTGAAGTATGCGCATAAGAGATCCGTGGCAATAATAAGAAAGCAGGATTATAAACGTTCGGGGAACGGAAAATAACCGCTGTAATAAAACAACAGTTTGCTATTTATCGTGGTAATGTTTTTCATAAATCTGTCATAAATCTGACGCATAATGACGCCGCATTACAGACTTGTAACTTAAATACGATAAGACAGGGCAAAGTATGGCGAGACGTATTCTGGTCGTAGAAGATGAAGCTCCGATCCGTGAAATGGTGTGCTTCGTGCTTGAACAAAATGGCTTCCAGCCGGTTGAAGCGGAAGATTATGACAGCGCGGTGAACCAGCTGAATGAACCCTGGCCCGATCTGATCCTGCTGGACTGGATGCTGCCTGGCGGTTCCGGATTGCAGTTTATCAAGCATATCAAACGCGAGGCGATGACCCGCGATATCCCGGTGGTGATGCTGACGGCGCGCGGTGAGGAAGAGGATCGCGTGCGCGGTCTGGAAACCGGCGCGGACGATTACATCACCAAACCGTTCTCCCCGAAAGAGCTGGTGGCGCGTATCAAAGCCGTGATGCGCCGTATTTCACCGATGGCGGTGGAAGAGGTGATTGAGATGCAGGGCCTGAGCCTGGATCCTACCTCACACCGGGTCATGACCGGTGAAAATCCCCTCGATATGGGCCCCACCGAATTTAAACTCCTGCACTTCTTTATGACACACCCGGAGCGCGTTTACAGCCGCGAACAGTTGCTGAATAACGTCTGGGGAACTAACGTCTATGTCGAAGACCGAACGGTTGACGTCCATATTCGCCGCCTGCGTAAAGCACTGGAACTGAGCGGCCACGATCGCATGGTACAGACGGTCCGCGGCACGGGTTATCGCTTCTCGACCCGTTTCTGAACAATGACAGGAGTGTGACGCGTGCTGGAACGTCTGTCATGGAAAAGGCTCGTCTTTGAACTGATCTTATGCTGTATTCCGGCCCTCATTCTGGGGGCTATTTTTGGCTATCTGCCGTGGTTTTTACTGGTGGCCGTGACGGGGTTGCTCGTCTGGCATTTCTGGAATTTACTGCGTCTTTCCTGGTGGCTGTGGGTCGACAGAAGTATGACACCCCCGCCGGGAAGCGGGAGCTGGGAACCGCTACTCTACGGCCTGCACCAGATGCAGATGCGTAATAAAAAGCGCCGTCGTGAGCTGGGAAGCCTGATAAAACGCTTTCGCAGCGGCGCGGAGTCGCTGCCGGACGCAGTGATCCTGACGACGGAAGAAGGGACCATCTTCTGGTGCAATGGCCTCGCACAGCAGCTGTTGGGCCTGCGCTGGCCGGATGATAACGGTCAGAACATCCTCAACCTTCTGCGCTATCCCGAGTTCACGCTGTATCTGAAAACGCGTGATTTTAGTCGTCCGCACAATTTGAAGCTCAATAACGGTCGCCATCTTGAAATTCGCGTGATGCCCTACAGCGATCGGCAGTGGCTGATGGTGGCGCGGGATGTCACCCAGATGCATCAGCTTGAGGGCGCAAGACGTAACTTCTTTGCCAACGTCAGCCACGAGCTGCGTACGCCGTTGACGGTGCTTCAGGGCTATCTGGAGATGATGCAGGAGCAAACGCTTGAGGGGGCGCCGCGTGAGAAAGCGCTGCATACCATGCGGGAACAGACGTTCCGCATGGAAGGGCTGGTCAAACAGCTACTAACGCTTTCAAAAATTGAGGCTGCCCCGTCGCTGGCGCTAAACGACATCATTGATGTGCCGATGATGCTGCGAGTGGTGGAGCGCGAAGCCCAAACGCTGAGCCATAATCAACACACCCTGAGTTTTGATGTTGATAACACGCTGAAAGTGCTCGGCAGTGAAGATGAGCTGCGAAGCGCTATCTCAAACCTGGTCTATAACGCCGTGAATCATACCCCGACAGGGACGCATATCGCGGTGCGGTGGCAGCATACTCCGGCAGGGGCTGAGTTTAGCGTCGAGGACAACGGGCCGGGGATTGGGCCTGAACACCTCCCGCGTCTCACCGAACGGTTCTACCGGGTGGATAAGGCGCGCTCGCGGCAGACCGGCGGGAGCGGACTGGGGCTGGCAATTGTGAAGCATGCCGTCAGCCACCACGAAAGCCGGCTCAATATCGAAAGCACCCTGGGTAAGGGCACGCGCTTTAGCTTCGCGATCCCGGAACGATTAATTGCCAAAAAAAGTGCCTGACAGCGTGTGTGTCAGGCTACCTTTCCACGGGCCAGCGATTGCTGGCCCGTTTGCTTTGCAGTCAAGCGAAACGCGAGTGAATATTATACGGCTGGTGCTTTTTTGTTCGCATGATTAGCCATGAGTTTTTCTTATACATGGCATATTATTTTGGTCTTAATTTTCATGCTGGCATATTGTTCTGGTTTTACGATCCCTTCTTGCCTTTAAACGTTATAAGCGTTTAAATTGCCCCCCATATACTGTCAGACCGACTGTATTTGCGTGGTAAATCGAAAAACTATTCTTCGCCACGCCTGGACGGGAGCATATCCCGCTGAAATTGAGCAAATTTTCCGCTGTATCGTCCCGTCAGGGATGGCGAAAATCTCAACGTATTCAACACCACATCCACAGGCAGTAAGGTTTTATGACCCATCACTTGAAATCGCGTGACATTATCGCGCTGGGCTTTATGACATTTGCGCTGTTCGTTGGCGCAGGTAACATCATTTTTCCTCCAATGGTTGGCTTACAGGCGGGTGAACACGTCTGGACGGCTGCGTTTGGCTTCCTGCTTACTGCCGTGGGCCTGCCGGTACTGACCGTTATCGCGCTGGCGAAAGTCGGTGGCGGTGTGGACAGCCTCAGCACCCCGATTGGCAAAGTGGCTGGCGTTCTGCTGGCAACCGTCTGCTATCTGGCTGTTGGCCCGCTGTTCGCAACCCCGCGTACGGCGACCGTCTCCTTTGAAGTGGGTATTGCCCCGCTGACCGGTGACGGCGCGATGCCGCTGTTTATTTACAGCCTCATTTACTTCGCCATCGTTATTCTGGTTTCTCTCTATCCCGGCAAACTGCTGGATACTGTGGGTAACTTCCTGGCACCGCTGAAAATTGTGGCGCTGATTGTGCTGGCGGTTGCGGCCATCGTCTGGCCTGCGGGGCCCATCAGCTCCGCGATGGACGCTTACCAGAACGCGGCGTTCTCAAACGGTTTCGTGAACGGCTATCTGACGATGGATACGCTTGGCGCGATGGTGTTTGGTATCGTTATCGTTAACGCCGCGCGTTCCCGCGGTGTGACCGAAGCGCGTCTGCTGACTCGCTACACCATCTGGGCTGGCCTGATGGCCGGTGTCGGCCTGACGCTGCTGTATCTGGCGCTGTTCCGCCTGGGTTCAGATAGCGCAACGCTGGTCGATCAGAGCGCAAACGGCGCGGCGATCCTGCATGCTTACGTGCAGCACACCTTTGGTGGTGCAGGCAGCATGCTGCTGGCGGCGCTGATTTTCCTGGCCTGTCTGGTGACGGCGGTGGGTCTGACCTGCGCCTGCGCGGAGTTCTTCGCTCAGTATCTGCCGCTTTCTTACCGCACGCTGGTGTTTATCCTCGGCATCTTCTCCATGGCGGTGTCAAACCTCGGTCTGAGCCACCTGATTCAGGTCTCAATTCCGGTGCTGACGGCGATCTATCCGCCATGTATCGTGCTGGTAGTGCTGAGCTTCACCCGTCCGTGGTGGCATAACTCCACGCGAATTATTGCGCCAGCCATGTTTATCAGCCTGATTTTTGGTATCCTTGACGGGATCAAAGCATCAGCATTTGCAGAAATCCTGCCAGCCTGGACACAGCGTCTGCCGCTGTCCGAGCAGGGCCTGGCCTGGCTGATGCCTTCCGTTGTAGCGCTGGTTCTGGCGATTATCTGGGACCGTGCGGCAGGGCGTCAGGTGACATCCAACGCCCATTAATCAACGGCAACAAATTGTTTAACCACGGGGCTTAAGGCCCCGTGGTTTTTTGTTTTTTTCGTGTTGAATGGCAAGATTTTAATGGAAAGCACTAACAAACTTAAACGTGGATTGAGCACCCGCCACATCCGCTTTATGGCGCTGGGCTCGGCTATCGGTACCGGTCTTTTTTATGGCTCGGCAGATGCCATCAAAATGGCCGGTCCAAGCGTTCTGCTGGCCTACATCATCGGCGGCGTGGCGGCGTATATCATCATGCGCGCCCTTGGCGAAATGTCGGTTCACAACCCCTCTGCCAGTTCCTTCTCCCGCTACGCGCAGGAAAATTTAGGCCCGCTGGCCGGGTTTATCACCGGCTGGACCTACTGCTTCGAAATCCTGATTGTTGCCATTGCCGATGTGACGGCGTTTGGTATCTATATGGGGGTCTGGTTCCCCGCCGTGCCGCACTGGATCTGGGTGCTGAGCGTGGTGCTGATTATCTGCGCCGTTAACCTGATGAGCGTGAAGGTGTTTGGCGAGCTGGAGTTCTGGTTCTCCTTCTTCAAGGTCGCGACCATTATCATCATGATCCTCGCCGGTTTCGGCATTATCATCTGGGGTATCGGCAACGGTGGACAGCCAACCGGCATTCACAACCTGTGGAGCAACGGCGGCTTCTTTAGCAACGGCTGGCTCGGGATGGTCATGTCGCTGCAGATGGTCATGTTCGCCTATGGCGGAATCGAGATTATCGGCATCACCGCCGGGGAAGCGAAAGATCCGGAGAAGTCTATTCCGCGCGCCATCAACTCGGTACCGATGCGCATCCTGGTGTTCTACGTGGGCACGCTGTTTGTGATTATGTCCATCTACCCGTGGAACCAGGTGGGCACCAACGGCAGCCCGTTTGTCCTGACTTTCCAGCATATGGGCATTGCGTTTGCCGCCAGCATTCTCAACTTTGTGGTGCTGACCGCCTCGCTGTCGGCCATCAACAGTGACGTGTTCGGCGTGGGCCGTATGCTGCACGGCATGGCGGAGCAGGGCAGTGCGCCGAAGGTGTTTGCCAAAACGTCGCGTCGCGGTACCCCGTGGGTAACGGTGCTGGTCATGACCGTGGCGCTGCTGTTCTCGGTCTACCTGAACTACATTATGCCAGAGAACGTCTTCCTGGTGATTGCGTCGCTGGCGACCTTTGCGACGGTGTGGGTGTGGATCATGATCCTGCTGTCGCAGATTGCGTTCCGTCGCCGCCTGTCGCCAGAAGAGGCCAAAGCGCTGAAGTTTAAAGTGCCGGGCGGCGTGCCAACGACCATTGTCGGTCTCATCTTCCTGGTCTTCATCATTGGCCTGATTGGTTATCACCCGGATACCCGTATTTCCCTGTACGTGGGCTTCGCGTGGATCGTCCTGCTGCTGGTGGGCTGGATGTTTAAATGTCGCCGCGATCGTCAGCTGGCGGAAGCACAGTAACATTCTTTTCCCCTCTCCCCGTGGGAGAGGGTTAGGGTGAGGGCATCAGGCCGCACTGATGCCTCCTCCCCCGTCCTCCTCCCCCAATAAATCCCATCATGGTGAGCTATCCTTAACAACCCTGTGGCAAGGTGACGTCAATTTCATCAAAGGGGATTCGTGATGTTAAACGCCTGGCACCTTCCGGTTGCCCCATTTGTTAAGCAAAACAAAGACAACCTTGTGATTACGCTCTGGCTGGCAGGGGAAAATCAGCCTGAACGTGTGACCCTGCGCGCCGAAGTGGATAACGAAGAGACGTCGCTGAAAATGCACAAGGTGCGCAGCCAGCCTCAGCCGGGTATTACGGCATGGCGGGCAAATATCGATTTGCGCAGCGGGCAGCCGCGCCGCCGTTACAGCTTCAAGCTGCTGTGGAACAACCGTCAGCTGTGGTTTACCCCGCAGGGCTTCAGCCGTTTCCCTCCGGCCCGGCTGGAGCAGTTTGCCGTGGATCACCCGGATAACGGCCCGCAGTGGGTTAACGATCAGGTCTTTTACCAGATTTTCCCGGACCGCTTTGCGCGCAGTGAAAAGCGCACCGCCGACCAGGACAAGGTTTATTACCATCATGCGGTCGGTCACGACATCATTCTGAAAAAATGGGACGAGCCGCTGACCGCCCAGGCGGGGGGATCGACCTTTTACGGCGGCGATCTCGACGGTATCAGCGAAAAACTGCCGTACCTGAAAAAGCTCGGCGTGACGGCGCTGTACCTGAACCCGGTGTTTAAAGCGCCAAGCGTTCACAAATACGATACGCAGGACTACCGCCACGTTGACGAGCAGTTTGGCGGTGACGAGGCGCTGCTGCGGCTGCGCCACAACACGCAAAAAGAAGGTATGCGCCTGATCCTTGATGGCGTGTTCAATCACAGCGGTGATTCTCATGCGTGGTTCGACCGCCACAATCAGTCGATGGGCGGCGCATGCCATAATCCGGATTCCCCCCAGCGTGACTGGTACAGTTTTGACGAGAATGGCCGCGCCCTGGACTGGCTGGGCTACCCGAGTCTGCCGAAGCTCGATTTCCAGTCGTCAACGCTTGTGAATGAAATCTACGGCGGCGAAGACAGCATCGTGCGCCACTGGCTGAAAGCGCCGTGGAATATGGACGGCTGGCGGCTGGACGTGGTGCATATGCTGGGGGAAGCAGGCGGGGCGCGGAATAACCTTCAGCATGTCGCCGCCATTACCCGGTCGGCAAAAGCGGCCCGGTCGGAAGCATTCGTCTTCGGGGAGCACTTTGGCGACGCGCGTCAGTGGTTGCAGGCAGATGCAGAAGACGCGTCGATGAATTATCGCGGCTTCACCTTCCCGCTGTGGGGGTTCCTCGCTAACACCGATATCTCTTACGATCCGCAGCATATTGACGCCGAAACCTGCATGACGTGGATGGAGAACTATCGCGCTGGCCTGTCTCATCAGCAGCAGCTTCGGATGTTTAACCAGCTCGACAGCCACGATACCGCGCGCTTTAAATCGCTGCTGGGTAAAGATCTGGCGCGTCTGCCGCTGGCGGTGACCTGGCTTTTCACCTGGCCGGGCGTGCCGTGCATCTATTACGGAGATGAAGTGGGGCTGGACGGTAACAACGATCCGTTCTGCCGCAAAACCTTCCCATGGGAGAGTGAAAAACAGGATCAGGATCTGTTCAGCCTGTACCAGCGTATGGCGACGCTGCGCAGGCAGAGTCAGGCCCTGCGCTACGGGGGCTGTCAGGTGATGTACGCCCAAGATAATGTGGTGGTGTTTGTCCGCGTCTACAACCAGCAGCGCGTGCTGGTGGCGATCAACCGGGGTGAGGCGTGTGAAGTGGTGCTGGAAGATTCACCGCTGCTGGCCGGTAAAACGTGGAAGAGCAAAGAGGGGAAAGCGACGTTACAGGAGAACGTGCTCACGCTGCCGGCGATCTCCGCTACGGTCTGGTTCGGCAGCTAAGCGCAGGCAGCATGGTTTTCACCTTTTAGATGGCGCAAATGCAACTACTTGTGTCAATCTTAACGGATCTTTTACGGTGAAGGTGGAAACATGGACGAGCTTTACATCCTTGGCTGTTTGTTCCTGGTTTTTGCGCTGGTCGTGGCCCCCGTGCTTGCGGTGATAGGCTTTAATCGAAGCACGGCGGCGCGGCAGGAGATCGCCCGGCTTCGCCAGCGCATTGAGGCGCTTGAGCAGCACGGTGTAGCTGAGAAAGCGCCGGAGCCGGTGCAGACCGCCGCGCCAGTGGAGACACCAGCGCCGGTGCCAGAGGCCGTTAACGCACCTGTCGATCCCTGGCGTCCCGAACCGCCCGTCACTGAAGCAGAACCTGCGCCTGTCCCGGCGGCAAAACGGCCTTCCGCCTTTGGCGGCATCCTGTCCTCGCTGACGCGCTGGTTTATGCAGGGCAATCCGCTGGCAAAACTGGGGATTGTACTGCTCTTCCTCGGCCTCTCTTTCCTGCTGCGCTATACCGTTGAACATTCACTGTTTCCGCTTGAGCTGCGTCTTGCCGCCACGGCGCTGTTTGCCATGGGTCTGCTGGCCGTTGGATGGCGGCTGCGGCACAGGCAGCGGATCTACGCGCTGATCCTCCAGGGCGGGGCGACCGGCGTGCTTTACCTGACCGTCTTTGGCGCATTCCGGCTGTGGCAGATGCTGCCGATGACGCTGGCGTTTGCGCTGCTGGTGGTGATTTGCGCGGCGAGCGTCGGGCTGGCCGTGCTGCAAAAGGCGCTGAGCCTTGCCATGCTGGCGAGCCTGGGCGGATATCTTGCGCCGCTGCTCCTGTCTACCGGGGGCGGTAGCTTTGTGGCGCTGTTCTCCTTCTATCTTCTGCTCTCCATCGGCATTCTCGTCATTAGCATCTGGCAGCACTGGCGCGAGCTCAACCTGCTCGGGCTGCTCTTCACGTTTGGCGTTGGCGGAGTGTGGGGGCTGAGCGACTACCAGCCTGAAAACTATGTTATCTGTCAGCTGTTCCTGATTGCCAATACGCTTATTTTTGGCGTGTTTAGCGTAGCGCTGTCGCTGCGGGCGCAGGAAAAAGGTAAACAGATTATTGACGGCGTACTGCTGTTTGCCCCGCCGCTGATTGGTTTTGGGATGCAGTACGGCATGACGTCGCACTGGACGTACGGCCCGGCACTCAGCGCGCTGGGTTATGGTGCGTTTTATCTCTCACTGGCGCTCCTCGCGCTGCGACGTTACCCCTCCATTGGGCGACCACTGATTATGGCGGCGCTGGCGATTGGCGGCGGGTTTGCCACGCTTGCCATTCCGCTGGCGCTTTCGGCGCGCTGGACGGCGATGGCCTGGGCGCTGGAGGGGCTGGGTATCCTCTGGCTGGGCGTGCAACAGCAGCAGCGGCGTATGAGCTATAGCGGGACGGCGCTGCTGGTGCTGGCGCTCGGCAGCGCGATATGGGCGCAGATGAACGGCGTCACCTCGCTGAGCCTGCTGCTTATTTTCGCAGTGCTCAGTCTTTGCTGGCTGGCTGCGGCCTGGCTGTGGCAGAAAATCGTGCTGTCGGGCAGTTGGGCGCTGCTGGTCGGTGGGCTGCTGTTCTGGTTAGTGGCGCAACTTGGTGCGTCGCAACTGATCCTCAAGACAGAATTATCGGTTCTTGCGGGCGTGCTGGCGCTGACGGCGGTGTCGGCCTGGGGATGGCGGCAGGCTGCCGCTCGTCTGGCATGGCGGGAGCTGGATGCCAGCAAATGGCTGCTGTGGCCGGTGATGCTGCTGATGGTGCTTTATCAGGTCTGGCAACAGCAGATCCTGGCAGCCGGCTGGGCAAATCTGGCCTGGGCTATTGCGCTGCCTGCCGCCCTGATGATGCTGCGGCGCGACGAAGATAAACTTCTTCCACGCATCGCAATGGGGCTGCATCTGTCGCTGTTGTGGATGATTTTACTCGCCATGGCCGCCGAGCTTTACTGGTTTGCCCGCTCCCTGCCATGGGGCATGGCGGCCTGGGGAAGCGGCATTGCGATGGCTGTCGGCGGTGGGGTGATTATGGCACTCTCCGCGGCTGTACGGCGTCGCGGGTGGCCGTTCCGGGTATGGCCTGCGCTCTACGCCTGCCTTGCCATGATCCCTGTGGTTGTGGCGCTGGTGGTATTGCTGGTCGTGACTAATTTCCAGGACGGGGTGGTCTATCGACAGACCTGGCTGCCGCTGGTGAACCCGCTTGAGGAAGGGGCGGCGTTCGCGCTGCTGGGGCTGGTGGTGTTTTATCGGGCAGTGGATCGCCACTATCCGGCATCGCTTGCTCAGTCCCGACCGTGGCCCGCCGTTGTGCTGATGGCGCTTGGCTTCTGGTGGCTAAACGGCGCACTGCTGCGCGCGCTGGCGTGGTACGGCGAGGTGGCCTGGAATATGGAGTCGCTGTGGCATTCGCGGCTTATCCAGACCACCTTTGCCCTGTTCTGGATGTTCTGCGCGCTGGTGGTCATGATCCGCGCCACCCGTCAGGCCTCCCGTCAGCAGTGGCTTGCCGGTGCGGTGCTGCTGGGAGTGGTCATGCTCAAACTGATGCTGGTGGACAGCGCGGGCGGTGGCGGCCTGGCGCGTGCTGTCGCGTTTATTGGCGTGGCGATCCTGGTCCTGATTGTGGGCTATTTCTCGCCGCTACCGCCTAAAGCAGGAGAAGAAAAATGAAATGGATGAAATCGGTTGTTTGTGCGGCACTGCTGGCCGTGGCCGGTCCGGCATTCAGCGAGGGCGCGCCGGTGGAATCCCCGCGGGATTATGCCTATGGCCTGTCCCTTGATACCTCTGCCTCTTCGCCGTGGTATCGGGTCATGCTGCCGCTGGCGGTTTATCAGCAGAGCACATCGCCCGATCTGCGCGACGTGCGCGTGTTTAATCAGTCGGGCGAGCCGGTACCGTTCAGCCTGGTTACCACGACGCGTCCGCAGCCAGCACCGACCACCACGGCGCTGCGCCTCTTTGCGCTTAACGCCTCGACGGGCGGGGAAGAGGGCAGTGGCGATAAAATTATGTTACGTGCCAGAAACGGCGTGGAGATTGTGCTGGAAGGGCAACACGCGGCGGCTGCCGGACAGCACTATCTGCTGACCCTGCCGGAAAACGCGACGGAGGTTCCGCTCTCTCAGCTCCAGCTTTTCTGGGACACGCCGCAGGGCTCGTGGCAGGGGACGGCATCGGTCTATTACAGCGAGGATCTGAAAAACTGGTATACCCTGCGCGAAGAGATGCCCCTGCTGGACGTGATGAGTGGACAGGATCGCCTGAAGCTCGACCGCATCGATACCGATCTGGTGTTATCTCCTGAGGCGAATCGCTATCTGCTGCTGGTGCTGAACACGGGGCGTTCAGCCCTGACGTTAACCGGCGTCAACGCGATTACCGCTCCTGTGCAGCCGGAATCAGAGCACATTAGCCTGGCGGGAGAGGGGGAGCGGCTATCCGAAAGCGAAGCCGTGTGGCGCTGGAAACATCCGCAGCCTCTGAGTGCGATCGCCTTCATGCTGAATGGTGACGGCGTTCTCCCGGCAGAAATAGCCTGGCGGGGGGCGGACAAGGATCGGTGGCATACGCTGAAAAAAGAGGTGATCTACCAGCTCGGCGGCAAAACGTCTGAACCTGTTCCGCTCCCGGGCGGGCTGGTCGAGGCGGTAAAAATCAAGACCTTCAATGCGCGTTTGCCAGAGAACCTGCCGGGCGTGATCGGGCAACGCGTGCGCTATGATCTGGTGTTCAACGCGCAGGGGAAGGGGCCGTATCTGCTTGCATGGGGGAACGGGGCTGCGAAACCGGCAAGCGTGGAGACGGATATGCTGATCCCGACCGAACTGCGTAAAACCTACGATCTGGCAGCCCTGCCGATGGCGGATACGCTGGAACCTGTCCCGCTGGGCGGCGAGGCGCGTTTAACCGCGACGTCTGCGGCTGAGCAGGAAAGCAGAATGAAAACGCTGATGGTCTGGGGCGTACTGATCGTCGGGGTGATGGTGCTTGCGGCTATGGCATGGCGCATCTGGCGCGAGGTAAAAAAAGACGGCGCAGCATAAGCCATAAAAAAACCCGCGTAGTCGCGGGTTTTTTTCGTAAACCGTGCCGATTACAGGCTGGATACGTTCTCAGACAGGTATTTAGCTACGCCGTCTGGGGAAGCCGCCATACCTTCTTTACCTTTTTCCCACTGAGCCGGGCACACTTCACCGTGCTCTTCGTGGAACTGGAGCGCGTCAACCATGCGCAGCATTTCGTCGATGTTACGACCCAGCGGCAGATCGTTCACAACCTGGTGACGAACGATGCCGTTCGCGTCGATCAGGAAAGAACCACGCAGCGCAACGCCAGCGTCCGGATGTTCGATACCGTAAGCCTGCTGGATTTCGCGTTTGATGTCCGCAACCATCGCGTATTTCACCGCACCGATGCCGCCGTTTTCGACAGGGGTGTTACGCCATGCGTTGTGTACAAATTCAGAGTCGAAGGAGACGCCAACCACTTCCACGCCACGCTTCTGGAATTCTTCGTAACGTTTGTCGAACGCGATCAGCTCAGACGGGCAAACGAAAGTGAAGTCCATTGGCCAGAAGAACAGAACGGTCGCTTTACCGTTGGTGTGCTGTTTGAAGTTGAAGTTTTCAACGATTTCACCGTTGCCCAGAACGGCGGCAGCTGTAAAATCCGGAGCCGGACGAGTTACCAGAACCATATGATTCTCCTGTAGATACTAAGGTTATTTGGAACGCAACGCGGGCCAGTATAGAGGCAGTGCGGGAATAAGACAAAGAGGTGGTAACAATCGTTCCACCAGCTTTTACCTATCAATCGAACCGGCATCACAGTTCTTTATTTTTCGCCTGCGCCATCATGCGCGGGTAGAACTGCCAGAAGCGCGTTTCCAGCGCGTCATAATGTTTGTCCAGGTCGTGCCAGGAGTCGCGCAGCGCGTCCAGACGCGGTCGACGGCTGGCCATGCCGTTGAGCACGTTCTGAATGAAATCCATCTCGCGGTAACGCTCCAGCCAGCGTTCAGACCACAGATAGTTATTCAGATTCACAAAGCGCGGTGGGGAGTCCGGCAAAATGATCGACACCTGCGCGTGGGCGTAGCGCACAAACTCAGGCAGCGACATATCAGGCGACAGCTGGGACCAGTGGCGCGACAGGAAATGATCCCACATGACGTCGAGCGTGATCGGCGCCACGCGTCGCGTTTCGGGGCGGAACCAGGCTTTGGCTTCCGTCACTTCCGGCAGGTTATCGGTCAGCACGTCGATGCGGCGGTGCATAAAAATCCCGTCGATAACCTCGGGGGAATAATCTTCCGCGGGGTTGCCGCGTACGAAATCGGCCAGCAAATTGCCGGAGAGGGAGCTGTCCGCGAGGTGAGCGAGATGCAGGTGAGCGAGAAAATTCATGCGTTTTATTCGTCCGGTGGCGGCTAGTTGTTGCAGCAAAAGGGTGTGAGCACTAGACTATGCCGCCTGTTTTTAAGTCACGAGTATACGTCATGCGCGTCGCCGATTTCTCCTTTGAACTACCTGAATCCCTGATTGCTCACTACCCCATGCCTGAGCGTAGCAGCTGTCGCTTGCTGTCACTGGACGGGCCAACGGGCGCGCTGACGCACGGTACTTTCACCGATCTGCTCGACAAGCTCAACCCTGGCGATCTGCTGGTCTTTAACAATACCCGCGTGATCCCAGCGCGTCTGTTTGGCCGTAAAGCCAGCGGCGGCAAGATTGAGGTGCTGGTCGAACGTATGCTCGATGATAAACGTATTCTGGCACATATTCGCGCATCCAAAGCGCCGAAGCCGGGCGCTGAACTGCTGCTGGGTGATGACGAGAGCATCAAAGCGACCATGACCGCGCGTCACGACGCGCTGTTCGAGGTGGAGTTTAACGACGAGCGCACGGTGCTTGATATCCTCAACGCCATCGGCCACATGCCGCTGCCGCCGTACATTGAACGCCCGGATGAAGAAGCCGACCGCGAGCTGTATCAGACCGTCTACAGCCAGAAGCCTGGCGCAGTGGCGGCGCCAACGGCGGGCCTGCACTTTGATGAACCGCTGCTGGAAAAGTTGCGCGCCAAGGGTATTGAGATGGCCTTCGTGACGCTGCACGTCGGCGCGGGGACGTTCCAGCCGGTGCGCGTGGACAGCATCGAAGACCACATCATGCACTCTGAGTATGCCGAAGTGCCGCAGGAGGTTGTGGATGCGGTGCTGGCGGCGAAAGCGCGCGGTAGCCGCGTCGTGGCCGTCGGTACAACGTCGGTACGTTCCCTTGAGAGCGCTGCGCAGGCCGCGAAAAAAGAGCTGATTGAGCCCTTCTTTGGCGATACGCAGATCTTTATCTACCCGGGCTATCAGTACAAAGTCATTGATGCGCTGGTGACCAACTTCCATCTGCCTGAATCGACGCTGATTATGCTGGTCTCCGCGTTTGCGGGGTATCAGCATACGATGAACGCCTACAAGTCTGCGGTAGAACAAAAATATCGCTTTTTTAGCTACGGTGACGCGATGTTTATCACGTACAATCCGCAGGCTTTGAATGAGCGTGTCGGGGAATAAGTCCGCGGCACCGTGTTACAACGTTGGACTGTTTTTCTGACGTCGGAGAAAAAATGAAATTTGAACTCGATACCACCGATGGCCGCGCGCGTCGCGGTCGCCTGGTGTTTGATCGCGGCGTGGTAGAAACCCCCGCGTTTATGCCTGTGGGCACGTACGGCACCGTAAAAGGAATGACGCCGGAAGAAGTTGAAGCCACTGGCGCACAGATTATTCTCGGCAACACCTTCCACCTGTGGCTGCGTCCAGGCCAGGAGATCATGAAGCTCCACGGCGACCTGCACGACTTCATGCAGTGGAAAGGCCCCATCCTCACCGACTCCGGGGGTTTCCAGGTCTTCAGCCTGGGCGATATCCGTAAGATCACCGAGCAGGGCGTACACTTCCGTAACCCGATCAACGGCGATCCAATCTTCCTCGATCCGGAAAAGTCTATGGAGATTCAGTACGATCTCGGTTCCGATATCGTGATGATCTTCGACGAATGTACGCCATACCCGGCGGACTGGGACTATGCCAAACGTTCCATGGAGATGTCCCTGCGTTGGGCGAAGCGTAGCCGCGACCGTTTTGACTCCCTGCAAAACAAAAATGCGCTGTTCGGCATTATCCAGGGCAGCGTTTACGAAGATTTACGCGATATCTCGGTTAAAGGTCTGGTAGAGATAGGCTTTGATGGCTACGCTGTCGGCGGTTTGGCTGTGGGTGAGCCGAAGGAAGATATGCACCGTATTCTGGAGCATGTCTGCCCGCAAATCCCGGCGGATAAACCACGATACCTGATGGGTGTGGGTAAACCAGAAGATCTGGTGGAAGGCGTACGTCGCGGCATTGATATGTTCGACTGCGTTATGCCAACCCGAAACGCACGTAACGGTCATCTGTTCGTTACCGATGGCGTGGTGAAAATCCGTAACGCGAAGCATAAGAGTGACACCAGCCCGCTCGATTCCGAGTGCGATTGCTATACCTGTCGCAATTATTCTCGCGCGTATCTGCATCATCTCGATCGTTGCAACGAGATTTTGGGGGCGCGTCTCAATACCATTCATAATCTTCGTTATTATCAGCGCTTAATGGCTGGTTTACGTAAGGCTATCGAAGAGGGTAAATTAGAGAGCTTCGTGACCGATTTCTACCAACGTCAGGGGCGGGATGTTCCACCGTTGAACGTTGATTAATTTTAATAATGAGGGAATTTGAATGAGCTTTTTTATTTCTGATGCGGTAGCAGCAACGGGTGCACCAGCGCAGGGCAGCCCGATGTCTCTGATTCTGATGCTGGTTGTGTTCGGTCTGATCTTCTACTTCATGATCCTGCGTCCACAGCAGAAGCGTACTAAAGAGCACAAAAACCTGATGAACTCCATCGCGAAGGGCGATGAAGTCCTGACCAATGGTGGCCTGGTGGGTCGCGTAACCAAAGTAGCGGAAAACGGCTACATTGCTATCGCCCTGAACGACACCACTGAAGTGGTTATCAAACGTGACTTCGTAGCTGCCGTTCTGCCGAAAGGCACCATGAAGGCGCTGTAATCCCAACTTTTCCCAAAGGGAACTGCCGTGTTAAACCGTTATCCTTTGTGGAAGTACATCATGCTGGTCGTCGTGATTATCGTCGGCCTGCTGTACGCGCTTCCCAACCTGTATGGTGAGGATCCGGCCGTTCAAATCACTGGCGCGCGCGGTGTCGCCGCCAGTGAGCAAACGCTGATCCAGGTCCAGAAAACGTTACAAGAAGAAAAAATTACCGCTAAGTCTGTGGCACTGGAAGAGGGCGCAATTCTTGCTCGCTTCGACACCACCGACACGCAGCTCCGCGCACGTGAAGCGCTGATGGGCGTGCTGGGTGATAAATATGTCGTGGCGCTTAACCTTGCTCCTGCAACCCCACGCTGGCTGGCTGCGCTGAACGCAGAGCCAATGAAACTGGGTCTTGACCTGCGTGGCGGCGTTCACTTCCTGATGGAAGTGGATATGGATACCGCGCTCGGCAAGCTACAGGAACAGAATATCGACAGCCTGCGCAGCGATCTGCGCGATAAAGGCATTCCGTACACCACCGTACGTAAAGAAGATAACTACGGCATGAGCATCACGTTCCGCGACAGCGCGGCACGCGATCAGGCTGTGACCTATCTGTCTCAGCGTCACCGCGATCTGGTGATCACTTCTCAGGGCAGCAACCAGCTGCGTGCGGTAATGACCGACGCGCGTCTGAGTGAAGCACGTGAGTACGCCGTTCAGCAGAACATTAACATTCTGCGTAACCGTGTAAACCAGCTGGGCGTGGCTGAGCCACTGGTACAGCGTCAGGGTGCTGACCGTATCGTGGTCGAACTGCCAGGTATCCAGGATACCGCCCGTGCGAAAGAGATTCTGGGCGCGACGGCGACTCTGGAGTTCCGTCTGGTTAACGCCAACGTTGACCAGGCTGCTGCGGCTTCAGGCCGTGTGCCGGGCGATTCCGAAGTGAAACAGACCCGCGAAGGCCAGCCGGTTGTGCTGTACAAACGCGTGATCCTGACCGGTGACCATATCACCGACTCCACTTCAAGCCAGGATGAGTACAACCAGCCGCAGGTTAACATCTCGCTGGATAGCGCAGGTGGCAACATCATGTCTAACTTCACCAAGGACAACATCGGCAAGCCGATGGCGACCCTGTTCGTGGAGTACAAAGACAGCGGTAAGAAAGACGCCAATGGCCGTGCCGTGCTGGTGAAAGAGGAAGAGGTGATTAACATCGCCAACATCCAGTCTCGTCTGGGTAACAGCTTCCGTATTACCGGTATCAGCAACCCGAACGAAGCGCGTCAGCTCTCTCTGCTGCTGCGTGCCGGTGCGCTGATTGCGCCAATTCAGATTGTTGAAGAGCGTACCATCGGTCCAACCCTGGGTATGCAGAACATCAAGCAGGGTCTGGAAGCGTGTCTGGCCGGTCTGGCGGTGTCCATTATCTTCATGATCTTCTTCTATAAGAAGTTCGGCCTGATTGCGACCTCCGCGCTGATTGCCAACCTGGTGCTGATCATCGGTATCATGTCCCTGCTGCCGGGGGCGACGCTAACCATGCCAGGTATCGCGGGTATCGTTCTAACCCTTGCGGTGGCGGTCGACGCCAACGTACTGATAAACGAACGTATTAAAGAAGAGCTGAGCAACGGTCGTTCTGTACAGCAGGCGATTGAAGAAGGCTACAAAGGGGCGTTCAGCTCCATCTTCGATGCGAACGTAACAACACTGATTAAGGTTCTTATCCTGTATGCAGTGGGTACTGGCGCGATCAAAGGCTTTGCGATTACTACCGGTATCGGTGTCGCAACGTCGATGTTTACCGCTATTGTCGGCACCCGTGCCATCGTGAACCTGCTGTACGGCGGCAAGCGCGTCAAAAAGCTGTCTATCTGAGGAGTGCGTTGTGGCACAGGAATATACTGTTGAACAATTGAACCACGGCCGTAAAGTCTGGGACTTTATGCGCTGGGACTACTGGGCCTTCGGCATTTCAGGTTTTCTGCTGATCTTGTCCATCGTCATTATGGGCGTGAAAGGCTTTAACTGGGGTCTGGATTTCACCGGTGGTACGGTGATCGAAATTACCCTGGAAAAACCAGTCGATATGGACCAGATGCGTGAGTCTCTGCAAAAAGCGGGCTTTGAAGAGCCGTTGCTACAGAACTTCGGCAGCAGCCGCGACATCATGGTGCGTATGCCGCCGGTACACGATGCCAACGGCAGCCAGGAGCTGGGCAGCAAGGTCGTTCAGGTTATTAACGAAACGACCAGCCAGGATGCAACGGTTAAGCGTATTGAGTTTGTCGGCCCGAGCGTTGGTGCTGACCTGGCGCAGACCGGTGCGATGGCGCTGCTGGTGGCGCTGATCTCGATTCTGATTTACGTCGGTTTCCGCTTTGAGTGGCGACTGGCGGCAGGCGTGGTTATCGCTCTGGCGCACGACGTGGTGATCACCATGGGCATACTGTCTCTCTTCCACATTGAGATTGACCTGACGATTGTGGCATCCCTGATGTCCGTTATCGGTTACTCACTGAACGACAGTATCGTGGTATCTGACCGTATTCGTGAAAACTTCCGTAAGATCCGTCGCGGCACGCCGTACGAAATCTTTAACGTGTCGTTGACCCAGACGCTGCACCGTACGTTGATCACCTCCGGCACCACCCTGATGGTGATCCTGATGCTGTTCCTGTTCGGTGGCCCGGTGCTGGAAGGCTTCTCGCTGACCATGCTGATCGGTGTGTCTATCGGTACGGCCTCGTCTATCTACGTCGCGTCCGCGCTGGCGCTGAAGCTGGGCATGAAGCGCGAGCATCTGATCCAGCAGAAAGTCGAGAAAGAAGGGGCGGATCAGCCGTCCATTCTGCCGTAAGAGTCTTATGCGGTATCGAAATCCCGGCCTGCTGGCCGGGATTTTTTTTGTCTATTCCTGACAGTATGCATATCGCTGCTTCCGGCTCGACAGGTGCCTCAATATTGTGCAGACGGAGAGACGCTTTAGCGAAAGTGCGGACAGAGCTCTGGCAGATTTTTTGCGGAAGGTGAAGCAGTAAAAAGCCGGGTGGCGGCTACGCCTTACCCGGCCTACATTCGGATCGTAGGCCCGGCAAGCGCAGCGCCGCCGGGCGAAGTCCGCACAGGTTAGAAGTTGTAACCCACGACCAGGTAACCACCCCAACCGGTAGAGCGAACGCTGAAGTCGCCGTTGCCGAAGTTCAGGCTGGCGTCGTCGTTCCACTGGCCACCGTTGTGCCAGTAACGCGCAACAACAGAGTAGTGCCAGTGATCGTAGTTCAGCGCCAGGATGTGGCTGGAGGCGATGGAGTTACTGGTACGAGCATGCTTCCCGTTGTTGTCATAGAAGTTATCGTCGCCCAGGTCTGAACCCCAGTCAAAGTTGGTGAAGCCGATATAGCTCAGGTTACCGCCCCACAGCTGAGTGATTGGCACAAAGTATTTCACTTTGAAACGGTAGCCATCCCACTCGTTCTCATTTGATGCGCCATAGTTCTGCCACTGGTATTTCGCATACACGTTCAGTGACAGGCTCATTGGCAGGCCGGTTTCGATGTCAGTACCCAGACCCATATACCAGGTGCTCTGTTCCTGAGAATCGTTGCGACCCATGTCATAGATGTAGTTGTTCGCGAAGTACCACTCTTTGAACGGACCAAACGCCAGGCTGGTTCCGGTCAGTTTGTCGATAGAGAAACGCGGTTCGATTTCCATGAACAGCGGGGAGCCATTGTTCCAGATACCTTTCGCATCGGAGTTACCGCCGAAGAATACCGGCAGATCGACGTAGCCGTAGAAATCAAACCAGTCTTTCTTGGCAAACGCTTCGTATTCCAGGTAGGTATCGTTGCGGATCTGCGGCCCGAAACGGGTGTGGTAGCTGCCTACCACGTTAACGCTCTGGTGCCACCAGTCGGAGAGATATTGTGGTTTGTCGTTTTCCGCTGCGTTAACAGTGAAAGAGGAGGACAGTGCCAGCACGGCGCCAGCTGCGAGTAATGTTTTTTTCATAATCATGCCACTGATTGAAATTCCCTTCCGGGAGTGAAAAATGCGCGAATTGCGTTTCTAAATATTTCGTGTTTCTGCGGAGCCTATTATAGGAATCCTTGCTCACAAAAATATGTGTTGTTTCACATATCTCTCACATACGTAATCGATTGCGTTCACGTTTGCGTACTTTAAACGGCCGGGATTGTAGCGGCAATCATTTATGTTGCCAATCCATACGAAATGTAAATGTTAGCGGAGTGACATTTCACTCCGCTAAAAGGGCGGGTTATTGCGCGGCAGGTTGAATGTCGTGAATGCGGATAAAGCCCAACTGTTCTGGCGTCAGTCCGCTCAGCTGGAGCGGGATATCAACATCGCTCGGTGCCAGCGTGCTGGCGGGGGCGGTGAAGAGCTGATTCTTCACATTCACCTCCTGATAGCTCTCCGTGGTGCCCTGAATCTGGCCCCACTCTACGGTGCCGCTGAAGGCGGGAAGCGGATCGTTGGATTCACCCTGAATGCGTAATGTTGCGCGCGTACCATCGGCATTCGCTGCAACATTCACCAGAGACATCCTTAGCGTGCCAATCTGGCTGTTCAGACGCGCGGGCGTGTTTGCGCCCGGCAATAAATAAACGCCATTGCTGGATTTGGCATTCAGCGCGTTCTGCTGGGTGATCTTCACGGTTTCTTTATTAAGTTTGTCCATCGCCACATTGAGCGTATTCACGCTTTGTTTCATCTCGCGAACTTCACTTTGCTGTGCGCAGGCGCTGAGCGTGAACAGGCTCCCAACCAGCACTATTTTCAGGTAACGTCTTGTCATTGCGTTTAATTCCTTGAAATCACACATTGCTGCAATGGTAGACAGGATAGTGGCGTCAGGCATAGATCCTTTGTCTCAAAAAGCTCTTCCTTTGTTGTCGGGCCAGTTCAGGGTAAAATAGAAATCAGTTAACCAGATAACAGGGACATCGTATGCATTGCCCATTTTGCTCCGCTGTGGATACCAAAGTCATCGACTCACGTCTTGTAGGCGAAGGGTCTTCCGTGCGTCGTCGTCGGCAGTGTCTGGTGTGCAACGAGCGTTTTACCACCTTCGAGGTGGCAGAGCTGGTAATGCCGCGCGTGGTAAAAAGTAACGATGTGCGCGAACCGTTCAATGAAGAAAAACTGCGTAGCGGGATGCTCAAGGCGCTGGAAAAACGGCCCGTCAGCTCCGATGACGTCGAAATGGCGTTAAATCATATTAAATCTTATCTGCGGGGGCTAGGTGAGCGCGAAGTGCCGAGCAAAATGATCGGTAACCTGGTGATGGAACAGCTGAAAAAGCTCGATAAAGTCGCCTATATTCGCTTCGCCTCCGTTTACCGCAGCTTCGAAGACATTAAAGAGTTTGGCGAAGAGATCGCCCGCTTACAGGATTAAGCCTATGCAGGACGAGATGTACATGGCGAGAGCCATGAAGCTGGCACAGCGCGGTCGGTTTACCACTCACCCTAACCCTAATGTCGGGTGCGTCATTGTTAAAGATGGCGAGATCGTGGGTGAAGGTTTTCACTACCGCGCAGGCGAGCCGCACGCTGAAGTGCATGCCCTGCGCATGGCGGGGGAGAGGGCGCGTGGCGCGACGGCTTACGTGACGCTGGAGCCATGCAGTCATCACGGGCGCACGCCTCCGTGCTGCGAAGCACTGATTGCGGCGGGAGTCTCGCGCGTTGTCGCCGCCATGCAGGATCCTAACCCGCAGGTGGCGGGCCGCGGGCTGTATCGTCTGCAACAGGAAGGGATCGACGTCAGTCACGGCCTGATGATGCAGGATGCCGAAGCCATCAACAAAGGCTTCCTGAAGCGTATGCGCACCGGTTTCCCGTTTATCCAGCTTAAGCTTGGCGCGTCACTGGATGGCCGCACGGCGATGGCGAACGGCGAGAGCCAGTGGATCACCTCGCCACAGGCAAGGCGCGATGTGCAACGTCTGCGCGCACAAAGCCATGCTATTCTCACCAGCAGTGAAACGGTGCTGGCTGACGATCCGGTCCTGACCGTGCGCTGGGATGAGCTGAATGCCGATACCCAGGCACTCTATCCGCAGGAGAACCTGCGTCAGCCGCTGCGCATTATTATTGATAGCCAGAACCGCGTGACGCCGGAACACCGCATCGTGCAGCAGCCGGGGGAAACCTGGATTGCCCGCACCAAAGAAGATACGCGCGAATGGCCGCAAGGCGTGCGCAGTATTATGGTGCCGGAACACAACGGGCATCTCGATCTGGTGGTGCTGATGATGCTGCTGGGTAAACAGCAGGTCAACAGCATCTGGGTCGAAGCCGGTCCGACGCTCGCCGGCGCGCTGCTCCAGGCAGGGCTGGTGGATGAGCTTCTGGTCTACGTTGCGCCTAAACTGTTAGGTAACGACGCGCGCGGCCTGTTTGTGCTGCCCGGCCTTGAAAAACTGGCCGATGCGCCGCAACTCTCATTCAGCGAGATTCGTCCGGTAGGCCCGGATGTCTGCCTCCATTTAACGACAGCGTAATTGCTCCTGAAATAGGGAAGCAGTGCGCAAAGTATTATGATAAAATCCGCCCCCCTGCGGGGCCAAATGAACCCGTAAAGGAAGAGTATGAACATTATTGAAGCTGCTGTAGCTACCCCGGACGCTCGCGTCGCCATCACCATTGCGCGTTTCAACAACTTCATCAACGACAGCCTGCTGGAAGGTGCGGTTGACGCCCTGAAACGTATCGGCCAGGTTAAAGATGACAACATTACCGTCGTTTGGGTACCAGGTGCTTACGAACTGCCACTGGCAGCGGGCGCGCTGGCGAAAACCGGTAAATACGACGCGGTGATTGCACTGGGTACTGTTATTCGTGGCGGCACTGCGCACTTCGAATACGTTGCGGGCGGTGCAAGCAATGGTCTGGCGCACGTTGCACAGGATGCTGAAATTCCTGTCGCGTTCGGCGTACTGACTACCGAAAGTATTGAACAAGCCATCGAACGTGCTGGCACCAAAGCCGGTAACAAAGGTGCAGAAGCTGCACTGACCGCGCTTGAAATGATCAATGTATTGAAAGCCATCAAGGCCTGATTTTTTTGTAAGGGGAATTCCGTGAAACCTGCTGCTCGTCGCCGCGCCCGTGAATGTGCCGTCCAGGCACTTTACTCCTGGCAGTTGTCCCAGAACGACATCGCTGATGTTGAATACCAGTTCCTGTCAGAACAGGACGTGAAAGACGTTGACGTTCTGTACTTCCGTGAACTGCTGTCGGGAGTGGCGACTAATAGCGCGTATCTCGATGGTCTGATGAAGCCATACCTGTCCCGTCTGCTCGAAGAGCTGGGCCAGGTCGAAAAAGCAGTGTTGCGTATCGCGCTGTTTGAGCTGTCTAAACGTGATGATGTGCCGTACAAAGTGGCCATCAACGAAGCGATCGAACTGGCAAAAACCTTCGGCGCTGAAGACAGCCACAAGTTTGTAAACGGCGTGCTGGATAAAGCCGCACCTGCGATCCGTCCCCACAAAAAGTGATCCGCAAACCGGAGTCTTGCATTGCCTTTTTGGCAGTGCGGCTCCGGTTTTTTCTTTTATTTGCTGAGGCATAACGTATGGCATGCGGCGAATTCTCCCTGATTGCCCGTTATTTCGACCGTGTCAGAACCTCTCGTCTTGATGTTGAAACCGGCATTGGCGATGATTGTGCACTACTCAATATTCCCGAAAAACAGACGCTGGCAATCAGCACCGACACCTTAGTATGTGGGCGTCACTTCCTGCCCGATATCGATCCTGCCGACCTGGCGTATAAGGCGCTGGCGGTCAACGTTAGCGATCTGGCGGCAATGGGCGCCGACCCGGCCTGGCTGACGCTGGCTCTGACCCTGCCGGAGGTGGATGAAGCCTGGCTTGAAGCCTTCAGCGATGCCCTGTTTGAACAGCTGAATTATTACGATATGCAGCTGATTGGCGGTGATACCACCGCCGGGCCGCTGTCGATGACCCTGGCAATCCACGGCTATGTGCCAGCGGGGCGCGCGCTGAAGCGTTCGGGCGCAAAACCGGGCGACTGGATCTACGTGACCGGTACGCCGGGGGATAGCGCGGCCGGGCTGGCGATCCTTCAGAACCGTTTAGCAGTTGAAGATGCTGACGATGCGGCGTACCTGGTGAAGCGCCACCTGCGGCCCACGCCGCGTATTTTGCACGGTCAGGCGCTGCGCGAGCGGGCCAGTTCTGCTATCGATCTCTCTGACGGGCTGATCTCCGATCTCGGCCATATCCTGAAGGCCAGTGGCGTGGGCGCACGGATCGATCTGGATCTGTTCCCACTGTCAGAGCCGTTGCGTCGCCATGCCGATCCTGAACAGGCGCTGCGCTGGGCACTATCCGGTGGGGAAGATTATGAGCTGTGCTTTACCGTTCCCGAGCTGAATCGCGGGACGCTGGATGTGGCGTTAGCGCATCTGGGGGCGAAATTTACCTGCATCGGGCAGGTGATGCCGGAAAGTGAAGGGCTGCTGTTTGTCCGCGACGGCGCCCCGGTTACGCTTGACTGGAAAGGGTACGATCACTTCGCGTAATTTTGTGCGCTCTGTATTGCCGGGTGGCGCTGCGCTTACCCGGCCTACGGATTTTGTTCCCTGAATTGTTTATTTAAACCCTACCACCGGATGTTGCTGATACGGCGTCTCCAGCTCGGCAATCTGCTCCGGCGTCAACGATAAGTCCACCGCACTCAACAACTCGTCCAGCTGTTCTTCCCGCGATGTGCCCACAATCGGCGCGGCGACACCGCGCTTGCTCAGCAGCCACGCCAGCGCAACCTGTGCGCGCGTTGCACCGATATCGTCGGCGATCCCGGCTAATCGTTCGGCAATCAACGCATCGCTGGCTTCTGTATCGTCATACAGATTTTTACCTACTTCATCCGATACCAGCCGGGCGGTAGTTTCACCCCACGGACGGGTTAACCTTCCGCGCGCCAGCGGGCTCCACGGGATCACCGCCACGCCTTCCTGGTAGCAGAGCGGCAGCATCTCGCGTTCTTCTTCCCGGTAGATCAGGTTGTAGTGATCCTGCATAGTGACAAAACGCGCCCAGCCATGCTGCGCCTGGAGATCGAGCGCCTGAGCAAACTGTGAGGCATGCATGGACGATGCGCCGATGTAGCGCGCTTTACCGGCTTTCACGACGTCGTTCAACGCTTCAAGCGTCTCTTCGATCGGCGTGTTGTAATCCCAGCGGTGAATTTGCAGCAGGTCGACGTAATCCATATTCAGGCGTCTGAGGCTGTCATCAATGGAGCGCAGGATCTGTGCGCGAGAAAGGCCTTCCGCCAGATCGCCTGACGGGTAATACACTTTGGTGGCGACCACAATCTCATCCCGACGGGCAAAATCTCGCAGGGCGCGGCCCACAATCTCTTCGCTGCTGCCGTCGGAGTAGCTGTTGGCGGTATCGAAGAAGTTGATGCCGCCGTCAATGGCGCGCTTAATGATAGGGCGGCTGCTCTCTTCAGGCAGCGTCCAGGCGTGATTTCCCCGGTCAGGCTCGCCAAACGTCATGCAGCCCAGGCAAAGCCGGGACACCTTGAGGTCTGTTTTTCCTAATGTCGTGTATTGCATGGTTCCGCTCCTGCTGTTTAAACAATACGTTTAAGCATAGCAGGAGCAGAAAAGGGGAGGGATCAGGCCAGCCAGGTGCGGATTTTAGCTTCGATACCGACGGCGTCCAGGCCAATGTCGGCGCGCGCCTCGTCCTGAGTGCCTTGCGGGATGAAGTGGTCCGGCAGGCCGAGATTAAGCACCGGAACGACTTTACGGTTCGCCATCAGCACTTCGTTCACGCCGCTACCCGCGCCACCCATGATGGCGTTCTCTTCCAGCGTGACCAGCACCTCATGGCTTTCCGCCATGCTCAGAATCAGAGATTCATCGAGCGGCTTCACAAATCGCATATCGACGAGCGTCGCATTCAGGGTTTCAGCGACTTTTGCCGCTTCCGGCATCAGCGTACCAAAGTTCAGGATCGCCACTTTTTCACCGCGACGTTTCACCAGACCTTTACCGATATCCAGTTTTTCCAGCGGCCGTAATTCAACGCCAAGGGCATTGCCGCGTGGATAACGTACCGCACAGGGACCGTCCTGATAGTGGTAACCGGTATACAGCATCTGACGACACTCGTTTTCGTCGCTTGGCGTCATGATCACCATGTCCGGGATGCAGCGCAGGAAGGAGAGGTCAAATGCGCCCTGGTGCGTCTGGCCGTCAGCCCCCACGATGCCCGCACGGTCGATAGCAAACAGCACCGGCAGCTTCTGGATGGCAACGTCATGGATCACCTGATCGTAGGCGCGTTGCAGGAAGGTAGAGTAAATCGCTACCACCGGCTTGTAGCCGCCAATCGCCAGGCCCGCTGCGAAGGTTACCGCGTGCTGCTCGGCAATGGCGACGTCGAAATACTGGTCCGGGTATTTTTTGGAAAACTCGACCATGCCGGAGCCTTCACGCATGGCAGGCGTCACCGCCATCAGCGTGTTGTCTTTCGCCGCCGTTTCGCACAGCCAGTCGCCAAAGATTTTTGAGTAGCTCGGCATTCCGCCGCTGCTTTTCGGCAGACAACCGCTGGTATGGTCGAACTTGGGCACCGCGTGGAAGGTGATCGGATCTTTTTCCGCCGGTTCGTAACCACGCCCTTTTTTGGTCATGATGTGCAGGAACTGCGGGCCTTTCAGGTCGCGCATATTTTTAAGCGTCGTCACCAGGCCCAGCACATCGTGGCCATCCACCGGGCCAATATAGTTAAAGCCCAGCTCTTCGAACAGCGTACCCGGCACGACCATGCCTTTGATATGTTCTTCGGTACGCTTAAGCAGCTCTTTGATCGGCGGTACGCCGGAGAAGACTTTTTTCCCGCCTTCGCGCAGTGAGGAGTAAAGCTTACCGGACAGCAGCTGCGCCAGATGGTTATTCAGCGCGCCGACGTTCTCGGAGATCGACATTTCGTTATCGTTGAGGATCACCAGCATGTCCGGTTTGATATCGCCCGCGTGGTTCATGGCCTCAAAAGCCATCCCGGCGGTGATCGCCCCGTCACCAATCACGCAGACGGTACGGCGTTGCTTATTCTCTTTTTCGGCGGCAACGGCAATCCCGATGCCTGCGGAAATGGAGGTGGAAGAGTGGCCGACGCTTAACACGTCAAACTCGCTCTCGCCGCGCCACGGGAACGGATGCAGGCCGCCTTTCTGGCGAATGGTGCCAATCTTATCGCGACGTCCGGTCAGAATTTTGTGCGGATAGGCCTGGTGGCCAACATCCCAGATCAGCTGATCGAACGGCGTGTTATAGACGTAATGCAACGCCACGGTCAGCTCAACCGTGCCAAGTCCGGAGGCGAAGTGGCCGCTGGAGCGGCTAACGCTGTCGAGCAGGTAGCGACGCAGCTCGTCACACAGCTTCGGCAGACTCTCTTTCGGCAACAGACGTAACTCCTGAGTGGAGTCAACTAACGCCAGTGTCGGGTATTTGGCAATATCAAAACTCATCAAAGGCTCATCGAGATATATAGTTTATTTATTACGCTGGATTATGTAGTCCGCTAGCGCTTCCAGTGCCGAGGTATCCAGCGATTGCGCGGCCAGCTCATTCAGTGACCGGCGGGCATCGTCTATCAGATCCCGGGCTTTACGTTGGGCATGCTCAAGGCCCAACAGGGCGGGGTAGGTACTTTTGCCAAGCTGCTGATCCGCACCCTGACGTTTTCCCAATGTTGCAGTATCGCCCACCACATCCAGAATGTCATCCTGAACCTGGAATGCCAGACCGATACTTTCTGCGTATCTGTCCAGAATCGGCAGGGCTTTACGCCCGCGTTCACCCGCGCTCAGCGCGCCCAGACGAACGGCTGCCCGAATCAGGGCGCCCGTTTTGTGACGGTGGATGCGCTCCAGCTGTTCCAGAGTTACCTGACGACCTTCAGCCTCTAAATCCAGCGCCTGGCCGCCGCACATCCCGGCGACGCCGCTGGCCATTGCCAGTTCGGACACCATTGCCAGACGATCGCGATCGCTCACTTCAACCATCGGCGCATCGCTCAGAATGGAGAACGCCAGGGTTTGCAGCGCATCACCCGCCAGAATGGCATTCGCTTCGCCGAACTTAATGTGGCAGGTCGGCTGACCGCGACGCAGATCGTCATCGTCCATGGCCGGCAAATCATCGTGGATCAGCGAATAGGCGTGGATACACTCCACGGCGGCTGCCGGGGCGTCCAGCGTGTTATCGCTGATACCGAACATGTTGCCCGTGGCATACACCAGGAACGGACGCAGGCGTTTACCCCCCAAGAGTGCGCCATAGTGCATGGCTTCAACCAGAGGAGTGTTCTGAAAAGGCTGCGGCTCAATGAAACGGCGCAGCGCGTCGTTGGCGCGGATGACGCGCGCCTGAAGCGCGTTGGAAAAATCCATTTACTCGGCGTCCGGTGTGAATGGCGTGGTTTTAGCGTCTTCGCTGTCGGAAAGCAGGATCTGCACACGCTGCTCGGCCTGCTGGAGTTTTACCTGCCCCTGGCGCGCGAGCTGCACGCCGCGTTCAAATTCGTTGAGCGCGTCTTCCAGCGGGAGATCGCCGCTCTCAAGACGGGTAACGATCTGCTCCAGTTCACTCAGCGCAGTTTCGAAACTGGCCGGTGCGTCGTTTTTCTTCGGCATAGTGAATTGACTCTTAAATTTTTCGCCCTGACATGGTAACGGACTCGGGGCAATTATCAAATAACGCGAGTGGCGCGATGGTGGTATACTTGCGCGCCTGGATGCAGCCACGGGTGTGGGCTGCTGTATCATTTTCCACTACAAGCCTTTATAAGCTTGCCTAAGAAACATTGCCGCCATGAAGTTTATCATTAAATTGTTCCCTGAAATCACCATCAAAAGCCAATCCGTGCGTTTGCGCTTTATTAAAATTCTCACCGGGAACATTCGTAACGTATTAAAACACTACGACGAAACGCTCGCCGTGGTGCGTCACTGGGACCACGTTGAAGTCCGCGCGAAAGACGAAAACAAACGTCTTGATATTCGCGACGCGCTGACCCGTATCCCGGGTATTCACCATATTCTGGAAGTGGAAGACGTTCCCTTCACCGATATGCACGATATCTTCGAAAAGGCGCTGGTACAGTACCGCGATCAGATCGAAGGGAAAACGTTCTGCGTACGCGTGAAGCGCCGTGGTAAGCATGAGTTTAGCTCCATTGACGTTGAGCGCTATGTCGGCGGCGGTCTGAACCAGCACGTTGAGACGGCGCGCGTGCGCCTGACTAATCCGGACGTTACCGTTAATCTTGAGATCGAAAACGATCGCCTGCTGCTGGTTAAGGGCCGTTATGAAGGTATTGGCGGCTTCCCGATCGGCACGCAAGAAGATGTGCTGTCGCTGATCTCCGGCGGGTTCGACTCCGGCGTTTCCAGCTATATGCTGATGCGTCGCGGCTGCCGCGTGCACTACTGCTTCTTTAATCTGGGCGGCGCGGCGCACGAAATCGGCGTACGTCAGGTGGCGCATTACCTGTGGAACCGCTTCGGCAGCTCTCACCGCGTGCGTTTCGTGGCGATCAACTTTGAGCCGGTGGTCGGCGAAATTCTTGAGAAAGTGGATGACGGCCAGATGGGCGTGGTCCTGAAACGTATGATGGTGCGTGCGGCGTCCAAAGTGGCTGAGCGCTACGGCGTGCAGGCGCTGGTCACCGGTGAAGCACTGGGGCAGGTCTCCAGCCAGACGCTGACCAACCTGCGTCTTATCGACAACGTGTCTGATACGCTGATCCTGCGTCCGCTGATCTCTCACGATAAAGAGCACATCATCGATCTGGCGCGTAAAATCGGTACTGAAGATTTTGCCCGCACCATGCCGGAATATTGCGGCGTGATCTCAAAAAGTCCAACCATTAAAGCGGTGAAGGCGAAGATCGAAGCGGAAGAAGAGAACTTCGATTTCAGCATCCTGGAAAAAGTGGTGGCGGAAGCGTCCAACATCGATATCCGTGAGATCGCCCAGCAGACCGAGCAGGACGTGGTTGAGGTGGAGACGGTCAGCGGCTTCGGTGCTAACGATACGATTCTGGATATACGTTCTGTTGATGAGCAGGATGACAAGCCGTTGCAGGTGGAAGGCGTGGAGGTGGTTTCGCTGCCGTTCTACAAGCTGAGCACCCAGTTTGGCGATCTCGACCAGAGCAAAACGTATCTGCTGTGGTGCGAACGTGGGGTCATGAGCCGTTTACAGGCGCTGTACCTGCGCGAGCAGGGCTTCGCGAACGTGAAGGTGTATCGCCCGTAGCCTATTGCCCGGTGGCGCTTCGCTTACCGGGCCTACGGTACCGTACACTTGTAGGCCGGGTAAGGCGTAGCCGCCACCCGGCTTTTTTTACTCGTAGTAGTTATAAATCCCTGCCGCCATCACCAGCGATGACGCCACTTCGTACGCTTTCTCACGCCCGACCAGCAGGTCAATAATCTTCAGGCCAAAATCAATGGCGGTGCCCGGCCCCTGGCTGGTGAGCAGGTTAACGCGCGGATCCCAGACCACGCGTTTATCCACCCACTGGTCTTCCGGAATCGTATCCTTCAGGCCTGGGAAGCCGGTCATATTGCCGATGGGGAAAATGTCGTGCGGAACCAGTACCGTACCTGCGGCCGCACAGATTGCCGCGACGATACGCCCGGAAAGATGAAACTGACGAACGGTTTCAACCAGCAGCGGGCTGTCGCGGAAACACTCCGCGCCCTTCAGACCGCCCGGCAGCACGATAATGTCGTAATCACCGTCCGCCACCTGTACAAGCGGTGCATCTGCCAGGATCTTGACCCCACGCGAGCAGGTAATCGCCAGACTTCCGTCGCTGGCGACGCTGGCGGTGGTAACCTTAATACCACCACGTACCATCAAATCAATGGTGGTGACCGCTTCTGTCTCTTCGCTACCAGGGGCGAGGCATACCAGTGCCGATGCGCTCATACTCACTCTCCTTTCGTTTAACTAACTCAAACAGACGGCTGTTTTCCGCAACGGTAATGCCGTGTGCCCGGGCGCGTTTTAACAGATAACCGGTAATGTAATCAATTTCGGTATGCCGCATAGCCCGGATATCCTGCAGCATTGAGGAGATATTTTCTGCCGTACTCTCAATGACCTGGTCGACATAATAACGTAAATCGGTTTCTGAGGTGTGGTAGCCTTCGCGTTCAATGACGGCGGCAACTTCCCGGCAAATCAGCGCTAACCGATCGGGATGCTGGCGCAGATCACCGTTAGGGCAATCCAGCAGGGCAGTCAGCGGATTGATCGCGCAGTTGACCGCCAGTTTGCGCCACAGTTCTGCGCGAATGTTATTGTGCCAGGCGACGTCAGGCAGCGTGCTTTGCAGGGTATCCGCAAGATAGCTGTAATCGCCGGGCTGTTCACGCGCCGGGCCGATATGGGTGATGCCACTGGCAACATGAATAATGACGTTACCGTCGCGGCGTGCCGCGTGGGTGGTTGTTCCCATCAGCAGCGGTTGCCGGACAGACTTTAGCTCTTCAATGGTACCCATACCGTTGTGAATCAGCAGGACTGGCGTGCTTTCAGGTAATTGGGCGGCCAGGCTTTTCACCGCATCGGAGACCTGCCAGGCCTTCAGCGTGACCAGCAGCAGATCGCTGCTCGCGAGAAATTCCGGATCGTTTGCCGTCAAAGACTCGTTAAAAATTGAACCGTCTGTACCCATCACATTCACACTGCAATAGGGTTGGGGAATTCGCAGCCAGCCCTGAACGTCGTGTCCCTGTTTGCATAGCGCGCTGAGCCAGAGTTGACCAAGGGCGCCGCATCCAAGCACTGTTACTTTCATTGTTCCTCCTCACCTGCAACTGCGCCAGGTGCTAAGACGCTAAGTATAGCGCCATCAGCTAAGCTTCTCGTTATGCCTCGTTGCAGGTATTATGCAACGCAACAAAAATGAAGGGAGAAGAAAAGATGCCATCTTTCGATATTGTTTCTGAAGTTGATCTGCAGGAAGCGCGTAACGGCGTAGATAATGCTATTCGTGAAGTGGAGTCACGTTTCGATTTTCGTGGCGTTGAGGCGACCATTGAACTGAACGACGCGAACAAGACAATCAAAGTCCTGAGTGAGTCTGATTTCCAGGTCAACCAACTGCTGGATATCCTGCGCGCCAAGCTGCTCAAGCGCGGCATTGAAGGGACCTCACTTGATGTACCGGAAGATTTTGTTCACAGCGGCAAAACCTGGTTTGTGGAAGCGAAGCTGAAGCAGGGGATTGAAAGCGCGGTACAGAAAAAAATCGTTAAGCTTATCAAAGACAGTAAGCTGAAAGTGCAGGCGCAGATCCAGGGGGAAGAGATCCGCGTGACCGGAAAATCCCGTGATGACCTGCAATCCGTGATGGCGCTGGTGCGTGGCGGCGATCTCGGTCAGCCATTCCAGTTTAAAAACTTCCGCGATTAAGACAATTATGCCCGGCTAAACCGGGCATTTTTTCACGCCTTCAGCGCCTGCTCTACCTCAAAGCGGTTAGTCACTTTGCTGTCAATTTTGACATACGCACTGCGCTCTTCCGGGACAATCAGCACTTCGCTCACGCCCTCTGTCGCTTCCAGACGCTGTTGTAACGCGTCACCGATTGCCACGTCATCGGGAATTTCTACCCGCAGGCTACTCACATAGCGCGGCTCTTTCATGGTGCTGGCAACAAACAGCCAGAGCATCGCCAGCAGCGCACCGGCGAGGAACACGGTCTGAGAATCAAAAAGGCCGTCCACCCAGCCGCCGAGGGACCCGCCGATCGCCACGCCGAGAAACTGGCTGGTGGAGTAAATGCCCATCGCGGTGCCTTTGTATCCTGCCGGAGACTCTTTGCTGATAAGCGACGGCAGCAGGGCTTCCATCAGATTAAACGCCAGGAAGAACAGCTGTACACCTGCGATCAGCTCCCAGAAATGTGGGCCGGCGCCCCACAGCACAATCTCGGCAATCAACAGTAACGCCACGCAGCCCACGAAGACGCGTTTCATTTTGCGCTTCACTTCGGCGTAAATAATGAAGGGCACAACGGAGACAAACGAGATCAGCATTGTGACCAGATAAATTTTCCAGTGCTCTGCCGCCGGGAAACCTGCTGCGGCAAGTTGACCGGGCAGGGCGACAAAGGTGGACATCAGCAGAATGTGCAGGCACATAATGCCGAAGTTCAGCTTAAGCAGGCGCGGCTCGGCGATGACTTTGCTGAAGCAGCCTTTGACCATCCCGGATTCACGGTTCAGGACATGGTTTTTACTGTCCGGCACAACCCACAGCGTGAGTGCGATCCCGATGGTTGCCAGCACGGCTATCATCCAGAACAGGGCGTGCAGGCCGAGTGAATGGGTAATAATCGGCCCCAGCACCATGGCAATGGCAAACGTAACGCCGAAGCTGACGCCAATAAACGCCATGGCTTTGGTGCGGTTTTGCTCGCGGGTTAAATCTGACAGCAGCGCCATCACGGCGGCGGCAATCGCCCCGGAACCTTGCAGGGCGCGGCCAAGAATAATTCCCCAGATGGAGTGGGAGAGGGCGGCGATGATGCTGCCAAGTACAAACACCAGCAGCCCGCCGACAATCAGCGGTTTGCGACCCACGCGGTCGGAGAGCAGGCCAAAGGGGATCTGGAATATCGCCTGCGCCAGGCCGTAGATACCGATCGCCAGACCAATCAGCGCTTCGCTGGCACCCTGTAACGCCATGCCATATGTGGTCAGAACGGGCAGGACCATAAACATGCCAAGCATCCGCAGCGAGAAAACAGTCCCTAAACCCCAGGTCGCACGCAGTTCGCCTGGCGTCATTTTATAATCGTTCATTACCACCTCTACCAAAAAGCAGGCCATAGTTTAGGCGGGGTGATAAGTGCGGTAAATAGGTGTTTGTTTAAGAGATATTACGAGGGTGTGATAAAAGCACCCCCGGATAAAAAATTACGCCTCGACGCGCAACCCGTAGCTTTTAAATTTCTCAAGAACAATGGCAATTTCATCGTCACTGAGTACCGGAACGGGATCCACGATCGCCAGCGTGGCCAGGTAGAGTTTTGCCAGCACCTCTACCTCCTGCGCCAGCCACAGTGCCTTCTCAAGATTTTCTTCGCAGGTGATCAGGCCGTGGTGCTGTAATAGCGTCGCTTTGCGATCGCGTAACGCGACCGCGACATGCTCTGACAGCGCGCGCGTCCCGAAGGTCGCGTAAGGCGCGCAGGGAATGGAGTTTCCCCCGGCGGCGGCAATCATATAGTGAATAGCAGGAATGGGGCGGTTGAGTATCGAGACGGCGGTACAGTTAACCGCATGGTTATGGACGACGGCGTTAGCATCCGGGCGGGTCTGATACACAACCTGATGAAAACGCCATTCGCTGGAGGGCAGTTTATCCTCTTCGTGTCGCCCCTGTGCATCGACATAGACGATACTCTCTTCGGTCAGATGCTCGTAGGGAATTCCGGTCGGCGTAATCAGCATACCGTCGCGATAGCGAACGCTGATATTCCCGGCGGTGCCCTGATTTAATCCCATGCGGGTCATCTCAAGGCAGGTGTCGATAATGTCTCTGGCTAATCGGGCTCGTTCCATTTTTTATTCTCCGGGTACAGTTTTATTTTTACTGGCGGGAACGTTTGACCAGCTTCATATCGACTTTCGCCGTCTCGTTGACCGCTTCGCCGTCGATGGCTCGCTGCATCAGTTCAAACGCTTTTTCCGCCCAGGTATCTTCATCCTGCTGCATGGACCAGACGCTGTTAGGCAGGAACCCCAGCATGGGGTGCTCATCGAAGGTGCCAATATTGATGTGTTGGGGCACAGTACCGGTACGCGTCCGCAGGGCTTCGATTGCCCCTTCCAGGACGGGTAACGATGAGGCGATAAACGCCTGCGGAACACCCTGGCTGTCGATAAGCGAATCCATCAGGGCATATCCGCCCTCCGGCGTATTGTCCGGCCCTTCGATGACCCACTCGCGATGGTGAATACCGGCTGTTTTCAGGGCCTGCAAATAGCCGTTCAGACGGTCCGTAATGCTGGGTAGTGCGGTATCGCCCACAAGGAACCAGAGCGGCGTTTTGCACTCTTCCAGCATATTGCTGGCCAGTTCATCCCCCCCAGCCTCGTTATGACTCTCTACCAGCGCGTTGTCAGTAAAGCCAAAATCCCGGTCGAGGAGCACCAGTGGCTTTTGGATCTGCCGCAAATGATGCTGCTGATTTTCCAGCGTCGAGGGAACGATAAATAAGCCGTCCACGTTGCGCGCCATCAGAGCTTTTACCAGCTTGTTTTCGTAATCCACATCGTTGTAAGTACAGCTGATCATCAGCTGGTAACCCGAACGGCGGCAGCGCAGTTCGAGTTTCTCGGCGAGCGTTGCAAAGAACACGTTTGAGATGTTGGGCACGATGAGCCCCAGCGTCTCGGTTTTGTTTAACTTCAGACTGCGCGCCGAATGGTTGAGGGTATAGCCGAAGCGCTCGACGTGTTCATTAATTCGGGACTGTGTTTTCACACTGATCCGATACTGTTCGGCTTTCCCGCTCAGTACCAGCCGCACGGTGGTGACGGATAAATTCAGATCCTTCGCTATCTGTTCAACTGTTTTGGCCATCGCTACGCCTCAATCCTTAACGTACGTAAAAACTGCTGATAAAGCATACGCATCCTGCCATTACATTTCCTGCTGCATCAGGAGATTAAGCGCCTGTTGCTGGGTCCACAGCATCAGGTACGCCTCATATTTTTGCCGGTGGAAGGCCGCGGTTTCCGGCCGACGGGTGATGATAGCGCCGGCTTTGACCATTTCCCGGGTGGCGTCGGTAAGCGTTGCCCATGCACCGCTCGCCACAGCGCCGCAAATGGCCGCGCCGAGAGTGACCGCATCTTCTTCGGCTAAAAGGTGAATATCGCAGCCTGTGGCATCGGCATACTCCCGCAGCCAGAGCCGGTTATGAGTAGCTCCACCACAAATGACAATGCGCGACAAGGTGTGCCCATGATGTTTCAGAGTATCCATAATGTGTCGTGTGCCGTAGGCAATGGCCTGTAGCGTGGCCAGATAGAGCCTCGCCAGCGCGCGCTCACCGGTCTCTAATGTCAGACCGACTACGCTGCCCCGGGCATCAGGACGCGAACGCGGCGAGCGGTTGCCGTGGTGATCGGCCAGAATGTGCAGGTTGCGGGTGGGATATTTTTCTTCCTGTTCAAGCGCGGCTACCCAGTCGTTGAGTAATGCCACCGGATGGCATTGCGCCGCTTCTGCTTTTGCAAACAGCTCTGCGCTGACTCCGTGCTCGCGCAACGTCCAGTCGACCAGCGCCCCGGCAGCACTTTGCCCGCCTTCCGTCAGCCAGTAGCCCGGCAGCATGGCGCTCCAGTAAGGTCCCCAGACGCCGGGCGTATGGATCTCCGTCTGACTGGCAAGCATATGGCAGTTCGAGGTTCCGCTGATGAGCGCCAGCGTGCCTTCCGGGTGTGAGCCCGTCAGCGCCACGCCACCCGCGTGGGCATCGATCATGCCGCTTGCCACAACCACTTCTTCGGACAAACCCAGAGCTTGCGCTGCCTGCGGGCTAAGTTTCCCGACGCATTCAGCGACGTCCAGAATAGTGCCGGGAATTTTTGTCAGTAAGTTTTCCAGCCCCACCGCTCTGAGCAGCGATTCGCTGAACTGCGCCTCATGCGCAAGGTAGTTCCATTTGCAGGTGAGGGTGCACAGGCTGGCGACGTCCTGGCCCGTCGCTTTCCAGACCAGAAAATCGGCAAGGTCGTAAAAGCGCCAGGCCTGATTCCATGTTTCAGGATGATGTCGCTGCAACCACAGCAGTTTTGGCAGTTCCATTTCAATACTCACCTCGCCGCCCACGTAGCACAGGGCCGGATCGCGTGTGGCATTGATGTGAACGGTTTCTTCGTGAGCACGATGATCCATCCACATAATGATGTCCTGCGATGCCGGACTGTCCGGGGAGACGCTCAGGCCGTTACCGTCAGCATCCAGCGCGACCAGCGAGCACGTGGCGTCGAAGCCAATCGAACGAATGGCGTCAGGTGAAATCCCAGAGGAGTCGACGGCTTCCCGCACCACCGCACAAACCTGCTGCCAGATTTCCACAGAGGATTGTTCCACGCGCGCATTGCTGGCGTGAAACTGCGAAATCGGACGGGTCGCGAAGCTCAAACGCTCGCCTTGCGCAGAGTAAAGCCCTGCACGAACGCTGGCTGAACCTACATCTACCCCGAGGAAATAGCCGTCACTCATCATGAACTTCCTTATTTTTTACCAAACGGATGCAGCAGTTTATCAATTTCAGGCGTGTTGATATTCTGCGCATTGACATATTTCACTGGAATATCAATTTCTTTGGCCACCGTCTGTCCGGAAATCACCGCGTTCAGCGCTTTTATGCCCTGATAACCAATCTGATAGGCGTCCTGCACCACGAAGCCCTGAATCACACCGTTTTTAAGGAAGTTAATGATGGCTTCGGTGCTGTCAAAACCGATGACTTTTACTTTGCCCTTCAGATTCTGGCTGTCGATAGCGTTCGCAACGCCCAGGGTTGAGCCTTCGTTGGTGGCATAAATACCGGCGATATCCGGGTTGGCCTGAACCATATCAATGGTTTTATCCATCGCTTTTTGCGGGTCGCCATCGCTGTATTGCACCGGAAGTACCTGAATATTCGGGTACTTCTCTTTCATCCGCTCGCTGAACCCTTCAGAGCGCTCAATGGCGGACGTCGTCCCGGCTACGTGAGCGATAATACCCACTTTCCCCTTCTGGCCTACCTGCTCTGCCAGCGCATCCGCAGCCTGTGCGCCCGCCTTACGGTTATTGGTGGCGACAAAGCTGGCCGGGATATCCGAGTTCACGCCCGAGTCGAAGGTCACCACTTTGATCCCCCGGCTGTTGGCGGTTTCGACCAGCGGGGCAAGGGCGTTTGCATCAAGTGCGGCCAGCAACAGGCCGTTTGGTTTTTGTGCCATGGTGTTTTCGACTAACTGGATCTGTTCGGCGATTTGCGTTTCATCGGCAGGGCCAACGTAGCTGGTTTTGTCACCCAACTCTTTTGCGGCAGCTTCCGTTCCCATTTTGACCGTCTGCCAGAATTCGTGCTGGTAACCTTTACTGACCACCGGCAGGTTTAAATCTTTTGCCAGCGCGCTGCTGGACAGGATGGCAACGAGCGACAGGGCGCTCAGGATATGGCTGGTTTTCATTATTTTGCTCCGTTGTAGGGTTGGCAGGGCTTGTTGTATCGAGAACCTAACGCATTCTTTTACGTAACGTGTCCAGGTAGACGGCGGCAACGACGACCACGCCCATCGCCACCATCTGCCAGAACTGGGACACGCCCATGAGATTGAGGCCGTTTTTCAGCACGCTCATAATGAACGCGCCTATGATGGTGCCGCCAATCGTGCCCACGCCGCCCATCAGACTGGTACCGCCGATCACTACCGCCGCAATGGCTTCCAGCTCATAACCCACGCCCACGGTTGGCTGGCCTGAGTTGAGACGAGAGGCGAGGATCACCCCGGCCACGCCGGTTAACAGGCCGCAGAAGGCGTAAACGAAAATTTTCACTCGCTGGACTTTGATCCCGGAAAGGTGTGCCGCCGTTTCATTGCTGCCGACAGCGTAGATATAGCGGCCCATCACCGTTTTCTTCAGGATCCACATGGCGATCAGTGCCACGATGACCAGGTAGAACACCGGATAAGGCAGAACGTCGAACAGGCGACCCTGTGCTAGCAGCTTGAACTGCGGGTAGTCAGAAAAATAAATCGCGCGGCCATCGGTCATCACCATATTGATGCCGCGTACCGACATCATTAAGCCGAGGGTGGCAATAAACGGTGGTATGGTCATTTTGGTGACCAGAAACGCGTTCACATAGCCGCAAAGTCCGCCTGCGAGCACGCCTGCCAGAATACAGACCGGCAACGGCATACCAAACCCGGCGGCGATGCCCACCGCAACCCCTGAGAACGCCACCACCGATCCGAGTGACAGGTCGATCCCGGCGGTAATAATCACAAAGGTCACGCCAATGGCCATGATGCCAATCACCGCCGTTTGCAGGGCGATAGTCATGATATTTTCAGTATTAAAGAAGAACGGTGAGCTGAAGCTGAAAAACAGAACCAGCAATACCAGGCTAAAAAGAGGCGCCAGACGCATCAGGAGCGCTTTATTTATTTTCATCGTATGACTTCGGCTTTGCGGCGATGGAACGGTAACGGACATGATTAATCCTCCAGCGTGGCGTATTGCATGATTTTTTCCTGGGTGGCGTGCTCAGCCGCTATTTCGCCGGCAATGCGGCCGCTGCGCATCACGAGTATGCGGTCGCACATTCCTAATACTTCCGGCAGTTCGGATGAAATCATGATGATCGATTTACCTTTAGCGACAAGGCGATTCATTAATTCGTAGATTTCCAGCTTGGCGCCAACGTCAATTCCCCGGGTTGGCTCATCAAAAATTAAAATATCGGTGTCTTTGCAGACCCAGCGGGCAATAATGATCTTCTGTTGATTACCGCCGCTTAAATTCAGTGCCGCCTGTTCCAGATGTGGCGTTTTTATTCGCAGCGTATCCACCAGTTTCTGGCTGGACTCCCGGCAGCGTTTTTCATCGACATTACCCGCGGCGCCAGCGTAGTCCGGGTAATTGCCGAGCATAATGTTCATCTCAACAGAAAGGCCCAGGGCGAGTCCCTCTTTTTTGCGGTCTTCTGTTAAATAGCTGATGCCTTTCTCAATGGCGTCAGCCACGTCTTTAATACGTGTGGGGGTGCCGTTCAGCGTCAGGGTGCCAGCGTCGATCGCATCGGCGCCAAACAGGGCCCGGCCCAGTTCAGTTCGGCCTGCGCCCATTAAGCCAGCGAGACCGAGGATCTCACCGCGCCAGAGGGTAAAGTTGATGTCATGCAGTACACCATTACGCGTCAGGCCGTTCACCTCCAGCACTTTTTCTCTGCGCTGATGCGGCGGGCGTTTTGGGTAGATGTTATCGAGATTGCGGCCAACCATCATGGCGATAAGCTCGCCGATCTGAACCGTTTCATAATCTACGGTGGCGATGTATTGTCCGTCGCGCATGACGGTCGCGCGATCGGCGATCAGCGCCAGCTCTTCCAGACGGTGCGAGATGTAGACAATCCCCGTGCCCTGAGCCTTGAGCATCCGCGTGACGTCAAATAAACTCTCGATTTCACTTTCGGTCAGCGCGGCGGTGGGTTCATCCATGATTAGCACTTTGGCATTGACCGAAATCGCTTTGGCAATTTCCACCATCTGCTGCTGGGCTACGGTTAATTCACTGACGCGGGCGTCCGGGGCGATTTTTAAATTCAGCGTGTGCAGTATTTTCTCAACCGCCTGTCGCTGGGCGCGTTTATCTAACTGCCAGCGACTATTTTTGCAAAATTCACGGCCAATAAAGATATTCTCTTCCACGGTTAAATCGGGGAAGAGATTAAATTCCTGATGGATAATCGTAATACCTGCGTGCTGAGCACTTAGCGGATCGCTGAATGATACGGATTGCCCTTCAAAGCGAATTTCACCGGCATCAGGTTGGTAAACACCGGATAATATTTTCATCAGCGTCGATTTGCCGGCACCGTTTTCACCTAAGAGGGCATGAACTTCGCCGCAGCGTAAATCGAAATCAACCTGATTCAGCGCCAGCACGCCGGGAAAGCGTTTGGTAATGCGCGTCATCTGAATAAGAGTCTCTGACATTGCAAAATTCCTGTGTTGGAAAGGCAATGAATCACAAGCCACAGTGATTTAGTTAATAAGCTAACTCGACTTAGCTTTCGTCCTTAAAAGCTATTTTAGGGTTATAATTTAGCCAAATCATTTGTATTCAAATTGTGACGTCGTGCAAAGGTATTTTGTTATTTGATTGAATTTAAACGATATGTTTAGTTTTTGCTGAATCGTAATACCTGACACTGATCGAATTTTGACCTCTCATCGTGAAACTGCTCACAGATCCTGCACATTTATCTTGTCTCATTTTTAGTGTGAACCCTAAGCTAATTCGAGTTAGCAAATTTCACCACTTTCCGTTCACGGCGCTGCCTGGGCGCTTTTTCACGGCTATGCCCCTGAGACGGATAGGTTAACCAACGTGAGGAAGGGCTATGAAAACGATAAAAGCGTTACCCCGTATTGGCATTCGACCTGTTATTGATGGCCGCCGAATGGGCGTACGCGAGTCTCTGGAAGAGCAGACCATGAACATGGCGAAAGCCACGGCGGCGCTACTCAGTGAAAAATTACGCCACCCCTGCGGTACGCCCGTTGAGTGCGTGATTGCCGATAGCTGCATTGCCGGAATGGCGGAGGCCGCTGCTTGCGAAGAGAAGTTCAGCACGTGCCACGTTGGTCTGACGATCACCGTCACCCCCTGCTGGTGTTACGGGAGTGAAACCATTGATATGGATCCGCTGCGTCCGAAAGCGATCTGGGGCTTTAACGGCACCGAGCGTCCGGGGGCAGTATATCTCGCGGCGGCACTGGCGGCGCATAACCAGAAAGGGATCCCGGCGTTTTCCATATATGGCCACGATGTACAGGATGCGGGCGACGAGACCATCCCGGCAGACGTCGAAGAAAAATTGTTGCGCTTCGCCCGCGCGGGCCTGGCGGTCGCCAGCATGAAGGGGAAAAGTTATCTGTCGGTGGGCGGCGTCTCGATGGGGATTGCGGGCTCGATTGTCGATCACAACTTCTTTGAATCCTGGCTGGGGATGAAGGTGCAGGCGGTGGATATGACCGAACTGCGTCGCCGCATCGATCATAAGATTTACGACGAGCAAGAACTTGAGCTGGCCCTGGACTGGGCGCAAGCACATTTCCGTTTCGGCGAGGATAAAAACGCGGAGCAGTATCGTCGCAATGAACAGGAGAATGCCGCGATCCTGCGGGAGAGTCTGCTGATGGCGATGTGCATCCGCGACATGATGCAGGGTAACCCAAAACTCGCTGCGATGGGCCGCGTGGAGGAATCTCTGGGCTATAACGCCATCGCGTCCGGGTTCCAGGGACAGCGCCACTGGACGGATCAGTATCCAAATGGCGATACCGCAGAGGCGCTGCTGAACAGCTCCTTTGACTGGAACGGTATTCGCCAGCCGTTGGTGGTGGCGACGGAAAATGACAGCCTGAACGGGGTAGCAATGCTGTTTGGACATCTGATGACCGGTACAGCGCAAATCTTTGCCGACGTGCGCACCTACTGGTCGCCAGAGTCGGTTGAGCGTGTTACCGGCCAGAAACTCACTGGACGGGCTGAGCAGGGCATTATTCATCTGATCAACTCCGGCTCGGCGGCACTGGACGGTACAGCGGAGCAGAAAGATGCCGAGGGGAAACCGACCCTGAAACCACACTGGGACATTACTGAGCAGGAAGCCAACGCGTGCCTGGCCGCAACCCACTGGTGTCCGGCGGTGCATGAATACTTTCGCGGGGGCGGTTTCTCATCAAACTTCCTCACCCGAGGTGGCGTGCCATTTACCATGACCCGCGTAAACCTCATCAAGGGGGTGGGCCCGGTATTACAGATAGCGGAAGGCTGGAGTGTTGAGCTGCCGGAACAAGTACATGACATTCTGAATAAGCGCACCGATTCAACCTGGCCCACCACCTGGTTTGCCCCACGTCTGACCGGTAAAGGCCCGTTCAGCGACGTCTATTCAGTGATGGCGAACTGGGGCGCTAACCACGGAGTATTAACCGTCGGGCACGTCGGTGCTGATTTCATCACCCTGGCGTCCATGCTGCGCATTCCCGTGTGCATGCATAACGTACCGGAGGCGCTGATTTATCGGCCGACGGCCTGGGGCGCTCACGGTATGGATCCGGAAGGGCAGGATTACCGCGCCTGTGAAAATTACGGACCGTTATACAAACAATAAGCCGGTTTGCCAGCCTGCTCCGGCGGACTGGCAGCCTGTGGGGACCGCAATGAAAAAATGTTTTCTGGTTCTCGATTGTGGCGCGACGAACGTGCGCGCCATTGCGCTGGATCCTGAAGGGAATATTGTGGCGCGAGCCTCGGTGGCGAACGAAAGCGAAAGTGCCGCTGAAAATCCGGCCTGGCACCAGTGGTCGCTCGACGCCATCATGCAACGTTTTGCCGTCTGTTGTCAGAAAATCAGCGCAGTGCTGAGCAAGCATCAACTGTGCGGAATGAGTGTGACGACCTTTGGCGTGGATGGCGCGCTGGTAGATGAGCGCGGAGAACTGCTTTACCCGATCATCAGCTGGAAATGTCCACGGACCGTGCCGGTGATGGAAGCGGTTGCCCGTTTGTGCTCCCCGGCTGAACTACAGCAGATCACCGGCGTTGGGCAGTTTAGTTTCAACACGTTGTATAAGCTAGGCTGGCTTCAGGACAACCATCCCGATCTGTTACAGCGTGCTCACGCCTGGCTTTTTATCTCCTCGCTAATCAACCATCGCCTGACCGGAAAAATGACGACCGATCTCACGATGGCCGGTACCAGTCAGATGTTCGATCTGCATCAGCGGTGCTTCAGCGAAACGATCTTAAGCAAGATCGGCGTGCCTCATTCCCTTTTCCCGCCGCTGGTTTACCCCGGAGAGATGATGGGTGAACTGCAGCCCGACGCTGCATCCAGACTCGGATTGCCTTGCGGTGTGCCGGTGATCTCCGCCGGGCACGATACGCAGTTTGCCCTTTTTGGCGCCGGTGCGGGAATTAATGAGCCGGTTCTCTCTTCGGGAACCTGGGAGATTTTAATGGCGCGCACCTCGCAGGTTGATACCGCTTTACTGGGGCAATACCCGGGCGCGACCTGCGAACTGGATAGCCGGACGGGGCTCTATAATCCGGGAATGCAATATCTGTCGTCTGGCGTACTGGAGTGGATCCGCGCGCTGTTCTGGTCGCCTGATGTCAACTGGGACACTATTCTGGCTCAGGCGGCGGCAATTCCGTACGGGGCGGATGGCGTCACGATGAATACCCAGTTGCTCGATTCTCCGCTCGCTGGCTGGCAGGGCGTTACGCTCACCACCACGCCAGCCCATTTTTACCGCGCAGCCCTGGAAGGACTCACGGTGCATCTGCAAGAAAAACTCCAGGCGCTGGAGGCGATCGCGCAATTTAAGGCGCGTGAACTCCTGCTGGTGGGGGGAGGTAGCCGCAATATGCTGTGGAATCAGCTCAAGTCCAATGCGCTTGGGATCCCGGTGAAGGTTCTTGAAGATGCAGATACGACCGTGCTGGGGGCGTCTTTGTACGGATGGTGGGGCGTCGGTGAAACGGCCAGCGCTGAGGCTGCTCGCGATCGGGTCCACTATCGTTACCGTTATTTCTATCCTGAGGAGCAAAGCCGTGCTTAAAACGATATCCCCACTGATTTCACCCGAGCTGCTGAAAACGCTGGCAGAGATGGGCCATGGTGACGAGATTATTTTTGCAGACGCTCACTTTCCCGCGCACAGCCTGGGGCCAAAGACGATCCGCGCAGATGGCCTGCTCATCAGCGATTTGCTGGCCGCGGTGATACCGCTGTTTGAACTCGACAGCTATGCGCCACCGCTGGTGATGATGGCCCCTGTCGACGGGGATACGCTCGATATACAGGTAGAAGCACGCTATCGCAACGCACTCTTTGGTGAGGCGGAAGGGGAGGGGATTACGCGTATTGACCGTTATGCGTTTTATGCGCGGGCACAGAAAGCGTACGCCATTGTGGTGACAGGCGAGACAGCGAAATACGGCAATATACTGTTAAAGAAAGGGGTTACGCCGTACCAATAAAAAACGCCGGGTTAAACCCGGCGTTTTTACTTCAGTCTTCTTACCAGACGTACGTCAGCAGGCTTTGTGAATCTGGCACCATGAAGTCTACGGACATCATCACGGACAGGGAGGTGATGGCGACAATCGAGAACACAAACAGCTTGCGTGCCCAGACCTTGTCATCTTCCACTTTGTAACCGCGCAGAGCCATGCCGAGCCACCAGACGCTCACCGCAGCGGCCACCACCAGATATTTATATCCGGCGTAACCGCCCAGAGAGAGCATCAGCGTTGCCACGGCAAAAGCGATGATGTACAGCGTGATGTGGTTTTTGGCAACTGAGATGCCCTTCACGACCGGCAGAACCGGAATGTTCGCTGCCTGATAATCCTTAAAGCGGAAAATCGCGATGGCGTAGGAGTGCGGCATCTGCCACAGGCTAAAGATAGCCAGCAGGATCAGCGCACCGCTGTCGAACTCGTTCGTGACGGCGCAGTAGCCAATCACCGGCGGCGCAGCGCCGGAGAGAGAACCAATCAGCGTGCCGTAGACGGAGTGGCGTTTCATATACAGGCTGTAGACGCCTACATACACCACGAACCCCATCACCCCCAGCCAGCAGGCCAGCGGGTTAGCACCAAACCACAGCAGCATAAAGCCAGCAATACCCAGCAAGGTGGCGTACACCAGCGAGACGGAAGGAGCAATCAGGCCTTTAACCAGCACCCGATTTTTGGTCCTTTCCATCTTCTTGTCGATATCCATGTCGATGTAGTTGTTAAATACACAACCGGACGCAACCACCAGTGACACACCGACCAGCGTGTAGATAAAGAGGGTGTAATCAATGCTGCCTTTAGAGGCCAGCAGGAACCCTCCGATTACGGAGATCAGGTTGCCAAAGATGATGCCTGGTTTCGTGACTTGCAGGTATTGCTTAAACATACTCGCCGCTCTTAGTGAACCATCATGTTGTAGTTAAGGTTCCACATAATCCAGATGGAACCGACTACCAGGATAGCGATGATAATCACGGTAAAGATAAAGGCCGTCATGTTCCAGCCTTCATCGGACTTGGTGTTCATGTGCAGGAAGCAAACCAGATGCACCAGAATCTGAATCACCGCGGTCACCAGGATTGCACCCAGGATAACCGGCTTAGATGCAGAACCGTTCATCACCATCCAGAACGGGATCACCGTCAGGATGATCGACAGGATGAAACCTGTCATGTAGGTTTTTACGCTGCCGTGGGAAGCGCCATGATCGTTAGAATGACTCATTACATCGCCCCCATCAGATAGACAACAGAGAACACACAGATCCATACCACGTCCAGGAAGTGCCAGAACAGGCTCAGGCACATGATACGGGTACGGTTAGTACTGGTCAGGCCGCGACGGGAGATCTGGAACATCAGCACTGCCATCCAGATCAGACCAGAGGTCACGTGCAGACCGTGGGTGCCGACCAGCGCGAAGAACGCTGACAGGAAGCCACTGCGATCCGGACCAAAGCCTTCCGCAATCAGGTGATGGAATTCATAGATTTCCATCCCGATAAAGCCAGCACCAAACAACCAGGTCAACGCCAGCCAGGAAACAACCTGGCTTTTGTTGTTTTTGTACATGGCGATAGCCGCCATGCCGTAGGTGATGGAGCTGAATAACAGCAGTGCGGTTTCAACCAGAACGAACGGCAGCTCAAAGATGTCCTTACCGGTCGGGCCGCCCGCTGTGCCGTTCACCAGAACGGCATAGGTTGCGAACAGACAGCAGAACAGGATGCAGTCGCTCATCAGGTAGATCCAGAAACCGAAGACTTTCGTCGGTCCTGTATCATGGTGCGCATGTTCATGCGCGTGGGCAGTCGAGTGCGCCAGAGTATCAGTTGCCATTTTTCAGCCCCGCTTTAGAAATCTCGTCAAAATGCTGGTTTTCCAGCTTTTCAACTTCACGGACTGGTACGTAGTAGTCCACGTCCTCGTCAAAGCTCTTCACAATCCAGCTGATTACGATGCCAGCGAAGCCAACAATCGCCATCCACCAGATGTGCCAGATCATTGCGAAACCAAATACCGTTGCGAAGGCGGCAATCACGATGCCCGCACCGCTGTTTTTCGGCATATGGATCTCTTCGTAATGTTCAGGTTGCTTGTACGCTTCACCTTTTTCTTTCATTTCCCAGAATGCGTCACGCTCATGAATGTGCGGCACTACGGCAAAGTTATAGAACGGAGGTGGAGAAGAGGTAGACCACTCCAGCGTACGGCCACCCCACGGGTCACCGGTCAGGTCGCGGTTCAGGTTACGGTCACGGATAGACACGTAGTACTGAATCAGCTGGCACAGGATACCGCAGGCAATCAGCGCGGCGCCGCCCGCTGCAATCATCAGCATCGGATGGAACTGCGGATCGATCTGCTGGCTCAGACGACGGGTCATCCCCATGAAGCCCAGCACGTACAGCGGCATAAACGCCACGAAGAAGCCGATGATCCAGAACCAGAACGCGCGTTTGCCCCATTTTTCGTTCAGGGTGAAACCGAACGCTTTTGGCCACCAGTAGGTCACACCTGCGAAGCAGCCGAAGACGACGCCGCCGATGATAACGTTATGGAAGTGCGCAATCAGGAACAGACTGTTGTGCAGGACAAAGTCAGCGCCCGGAACCGCCAGCAGCACGCCGGTCATCCCACCTACGGAGAAGGTCACGATGAAGCCGATGGTCCACAGCATCGCTGAGTGGAACTGGATACGGCCCTGGTACATGGTGAACAGCCAGTTGAAGATCTTAACCCCGGTCGGGATCGCGATAATCATAGTGGTAATACCGAAGAAGGCGTTTACGTTGGCGCCCGCACCCATGGTGAAGAAGTGGTGCAGCCAGACGATGAACGACAGGACGGTAATACACACAGTTGCCCACACCAGAGAGGTGTAACCAAACAGACGTTTACGCGAGAAGGTTGCCGCGATTTCGGAGAACACACCGAACACCGGCAGAACCAGGATGTACACTTCCGGGTGACCCCAGGCCCAAATCAGGTTGATGTACATCATCATGTTGCCACCCATATCATTCGTGAAGAAATGGGTACCCAGATAGCGATCCAGGGTCAGCAGCGCGATGGTGACGGTCAGAATTGGGAACGACGCGATAATCAGGACGTTGGCGCACAGAGATGCCCAGGTAAATACTGGCATCTTGAACATCGTCATACCTGGTGCACGCATCTTCAGGATGGTCACGAAGAAGTTAATACCGGTCAGGGTGGTACCGACACCGGAGAGCTGAAGCGCCCAAATCCAGTAGTCAACGCCCACGCCCGGACTGTACTCAATTCCCGAAAGTGGCGGGTAGGCCAGCCAGCCGGTCTGAGCAAATTCGCCCACACCCAGTGACAGGTTAACCAGGATAACGCCGACAACGGTGAACCAGAAGCTCAGGTTGTTCAGGAACGGGAACGCAACGTCGCGCGCGCCGATTTGCAGCGGAACGACAACGTTCATCAGACCGATTACCAGCGGCATCGCCACGAAGAAGATCATGATAACGCCGTGAGCGGTAAAGATCTGATCGTAGTGGTGCGGTGGCAGGAATCCGGCTTCGCCCGCAGACGCAAGCGCCTGCTGGCTACGCATCATGATTGCATCCGCAAAGCCACGAATTAACATGACGATACCGACGATGCAGTACATGATGCCGAGTTTTTTGTGGTCAACCGAAGTCAGCCACTCGTTCCACAGGTAGCTCCACTTACCGAAGTAAGTGATCAGGCCAACTAAGGCCGCGCCACCAATGATAATTGCAGCAATCGTAACCATGATAATGGGTTCATGGTACGGCACCGCATCCAATGTCAATTTTCCGAACATTTTCTTCCTCGGCCCCTTAGTGAGCGGTTTCCGCGTGGCTCATGTCCATGCCTTCCATACCCTGGTGCGTGTTGTGCTCGCCTTCAGGCTGGGTCATGTCCATGCTCATGCCGTGATCCATAAATTTGCCAATAACATCTTTGAACAGATTCGGTTTCACGTTAGAGAAGTACTCCACCTTGTTGTATTCGCTAGGTGCAGCCACTTTTTCGAACGCCGCCATGTCAGACATGGTGTTTGGAGACTGCTTCGCTTTTGCAACCCACTGGTCGAAAGTCGCGCGGTCTGGCGTAGCGATAGCTTTGAACTTCATACCCGAGAAGCCCGGGCCACTATAGCTGGCGGAGATACCGTCGTAGGTGCCTGCTTCATTCGCAATCAGATGCAGGTTAGTCTGCATACCGGCCATCGCGTAAATCTGGCTGCCCAGACGTGGGATGAAGAAGGAGTTCATTACGGAGTTGGAGGTCACTTTGAACTGAACCGGAGTGTTCGCCGGGAAGGCGATTTCATTCACGGTAGCAATGCCCTGTTCTGGATAGATGAAGAACCATTTCCAGTCCATGGAGACCACTTCAATGGTAATGGGTTTTTCATCGTGAACCAGCGGTTTGCTCGGCTCAAGTGCGTGAGTGGTTTTCCAGGTCAGTACAGCAAGGAACAGGATGATCAGAATAGGTACCGTCCAGACCACAGCTTCCACTTTATTGGAGTGTGACCAGTTAGGGCTATACTTCGCATCTTTATTGCTCGCACGATACTTCCAGGCGAAACCAACAGCCATCAAGATGGCAGGAATAACCACAATCAACATCAGGCCAAAAGCCGTCAGTATCAATGAACGTTGTTCCAGTCCAATCTGTCCTTTGGGGTCTAGTAGTGCAGAATCGCAGCCACTGATTAATACAGTGCCTGCGAATAATGACAACCATCCCAAACTTTTATTGTATTTCCTGAGTCTCATTTAACGACCTCAATTCCACGGGAGTCTGGTGGCGTTTAAAGTGTGGGGGCATTTTACGGGAAGGTTACATTACTGTAAACATCATTAGCCCTGTGTCAGGAAGGTGTTACTGGGTTCTGCCGCACATGTCACAAGTGTTGCAAATTATGTCGCGTTTCCAGACGGAAGCCGCACGGAGTGGGCGTTATAACGAAAGGGTGCCCCAGCATACCGCAAAAGGGACAATTGGTATAACCATTGCGAAAAACACACAATTAGTTAACAATTAATTATCAATAAAAAGACAACTAAAAAACGAAAATTCAATGTTTCGAATGCTGAATCGTTTAATGAAAAATAGCGTAGCGAAATAAGCTCCAATAATTTCCGAATGCTATCCCGCACAAAACAACAAATATTTTTTTTGTCGATGGCGGTTATTTCACCGTTATAATTTCGGGCTGTTATTACAACGGGAAATAACCTTTCGCTTTTTACTTCATGTCATCTGCGTCTTTCGTAATGACATGAAATCCAGCATCCCACCCGTCAGGATCCCCGCCAGGGCGAGAAACACACCTGCATCAAGCAGAAGGGTTTCAAAAGGAAGTGACAAGTCGGTAGTCGCATTCATGATGAGCACCGTGAGCCACCCTACCAGGGCAAGACAACCTGCCATTAGCAGACGCAGGGCAAACCGATAGGCAGCGTGATATTCCGTGCGCGGCATGAAGTGTTCCGTCCGCTGGGTATATTCCAGCGTCTGGCGACAGACCAGCAGCAATAAAATCCCCGGCACGGCCGCCACCACCGAGAAGAGATAAAAGGTCGGCCAACCGTAGGCTTCAACAAACCAGCCCGCGACGGGGCCAACGTATACGCGCCCGACGGCGGAAAGGGCAGAGAGCAGCGCAAACTGGGTAGCGGAAAATGACTTATTGCACAGCGTCATCAGCAGGGCGACAAATGCCGCAGTGCCCATACCGCCGCACAGGTTCTCAAAGAATACCGCCGTCCCCATACTGATCATATTCTTGTCGGTGATCGACAGCAGCCAGTAACCGGCATTCGATGCGCCCTGAAGTATGCCAAATATCAGCAGAGCGCGGAACAGCGTCAGGCGCTGCATCAATACGCCGCCGTACAGCGCGCCGACAATCGTGGCAAACAGACCCAGGGTTTTGTTCACCACGCCGACCTCGCCCGCATCAAACCCGACGCCGCGGATCAGGAAGGTAGTGGTCAGACTCATGGCGAAAGCGTCGCCAAGCTTATAAAGGACAATAAGCAGCAGGATCAGCCAGGCATTATTGCGACCAAAGAAGTCGCGCAGCGGTGCGGCGACGGCCTGCTCCAGCGAGCGTGGAACCGGGATCACATCGCTCGGTTCAGGCGCGAACAGAGTGGCAATAATGCAGGGGATCAGCAGTGCGGCCATCAGCCAGTACATGCCCTGCCAGCCGAGATAGCGGTCAGCAAGCCACAGTGCGAGTCCGCCGGAAACCAGCATACCCAGGCGGTAGCCGAGCACGCTGATTGCCGCACCGGCGCCACGCTCTTCTGCTGGCAGGACGTCCGTTTTCCAGGCGTCAAAAACAATGTCCTGCGAGGCGGAGCAGAAGGCGATGACCACCGCAAGCGCGGCCATCCAGCGCAGCTGCGTTGACGGTTCAAGGAAACCCATTGCGGCAATGGCGAGCAACAGCAGCACCTGCGTCATCACTAACCAGCCGCGACGGCGCCCGAGGAACGGTGGGGTATAGCGATCCATCACTGGCGACCACAGGAACTTAAAGACGTAAGCCTGGCCGACGAGCGAGAAGAAACCAATGGTTTTAAGATCGATGTTCTCAACCGTCATCCACGCCTGTAACGTGCCGGAGGTGAGCGCAAGGGGTAAACCGGAGGCGAAACCCAGGATCAGCAGAATAGCTGATTTCGGTTGCTGGAAAATGCGTAAGTAGTGACTGGACATGTTCTTATGAACTGACCCGGTGAAGCACCGGGTCAGTCAGCAGGATTAACGTGCGTTCTGCTTGATGAAGTCGTGAATGCTGGTGTCCTGTGCCATGTCGGCAATGGTGTCAGTCAGCACGCTGTTAACCGCGTTAGCGATATTTTTGTTGGAGGCCTGGAATGCGCCTTCAACGGAATAGCTTGCACGGTAGTTTTTGTTCATCTTGTTGCCGTTCTTCGCGGTAGCGATGATGGAGATATCGGCTTTGGTCGCAATGTTGTAGCGAACGTTACCCTGAGAGACGTCAGCGTACAGGTTGTTCACGATGATTTGCAGATCAACCGCGCCGCTTGGGCCAATCATGTAGCCACGGGAGGTCATCTGTTTTTCCAGTACTTCCTGCAACAGGAAGCGCAGGTCGCGGGAAGCGGTCAGCGTAACCTGCTGGTTGTCGCGAGTCACTTTCGCCAGCGCCTGGTCCTGACGCTGATCGGCGCCATTAATGCTGACCGTCACGCCCATCAGGCTTGGATCCTGCTGAGGCAGGGTAATTTTTGGTGAAACGTCAATGGTCGTCGGCGGGGTTGCGCAACCGGCGAGCATAAAGAGTGCTACCAACGGAAAGAAGATTTTTTTTAACATTTTCGGGTTCTCAACGAATCGTAAGCAAAGAGAGAAAAATTGCCGCCATCATAACATCGCCAACGGCCAGGGGAAGTGGTCAACGCATGTAAATTCATCGCCTTGTCCGAAAACTGACCACCTTTCCGCTTTTCTCTACCTGTAAATGACAAAACGTATGAACCTCATAGTGAACTTCATCCGTTTGGATGAGAAAATCAGACGAAAGCTAAATATTTGTTGTCACGGTGTAATGGAACCGGTAAAAGCGGCTAATATTTAAAGGGATGGGTGACATCTTAGCGTTGTCGGAGGAGTGATTTCATGATGATACGTGAACAGATAGAAGAAAAATTAAGGGCAGCGTTCAACCCTGTGTTTCTCGAAGTTGTCGACGAAAGCTATCGTCATAACGTGCCGGCAGGTTCTGAAAGCCACTTCAAAGTGGTTCTGGTCAGCGATCGCTTCACGGGAGAACGTTTCCTGAACCGACACCGCTTGATCTACAGCACCTTGACGGAAGAACTCTCCACAACCGTACATGCGCTGGCGCTGCATACCTACACCATTAAGGAATGGGAAGGGCTGCAGGATACGGTATTCGCATCACCGCCTTGTCGGGGTGCAGGCACCATCGCCTGATAAATCGGATTTGCAACCGCCGGAGTTTTTCCAGTATGTTGCTTACAGATTTCGTCAAAACGGCCTTCGGGCCGTTTTGTTTTGTCTGAGTTTTGAGCGGATGGCGCGTTTTTAAGGCTAAAAATAGCCTTAAAGTGTGAAAAAAGCCGCAGCAACATGCTCCAACCGTTCTCGACTCACCTAAGTGATGCCGCTATAATGCCGCGTCTTATTGAATGTCTTCGGGATGATTCTGGCGACAGGGAATGTGAATCTGCACATAAGAGAGCATCCCGGTATAACAGACAGATTCAGAGTTGACCGAGCACTGTGATTTTTTTGAGGTAACAAGATGCAAGTTTCAGTTGAAACCACTCAAGGCCTTGGCCGCCGTGTAACGATTACTATCGCTGCTGACAGCATCGAAACTGCTGTGAAAAGCGAGCTGGTCAACGTAGCAAAAAAAGTACGTATTGACGGCTTCCGCAAGGGCAAAGTACCAATGAATGTTGTTGCTCAGCGTTATGGCGCTTCCGTGCGTCAGGATGTGCTGGGTGAACTGATGAGCCGCAACTTTATCGACGCGATCATCAAAGAAAAAATCAATCCAGCCGGCGCGCCAAACTACGTTCCAGGTGAATACAAGCAGGGCGAAGACTTCACCTATTCCGTCGAGTTCGAAGTGTACCCGGAAGTTGAGCTGAAAGGTCTGGAATCAATCGAAGTTGAAAAACCGATCGTTTCCGTGACTGACGAAGACGTTGACGGCATGCTGGATACCCTGCGTAAGCAGCAGGCGAACTGGAAAGAGAAAGAAGGCGCTGTTGACGCGGAAGACCGCGTAACCATCGACTTCACCGGTTCAGTAGACGGCGAAGAGTTCGAAGGCGGTAAAGCGTCTGATTTCGTACTGGCGATGGGCCAGGGTCGTATGATTCCAGGCTTCGAAGACGGTATCAAAGGCCACAAAGCAGGCGAAGAGTTCACCATCGACGTGACCTTCCCTGAAGAATACCACGCTGAAAACCTGAAAGGTAAAGCAGCGAAGTTCGTCATCAACCTGAAGAAAGTTGAAGAGCGCGAACTGCCAGAACTGACTGAAGAATTCATCAAGCGTTTCGGCGTGGAAGATGGTTCTGTTGCGGGTCTGCGTGCTGAAGTGCGTAAAAACATGGAGCGCGAGCTGAACGGCGCTGTACGTAACCGTGTGAAGTCTCAGGCGATTGAAGGTCTGGTGAAAGCGAACGACATCGACGTTCCTGCTGCCCTGATCGACAGCGAAATCGACGTTCTGCGCCGTCAGGCTGCACAGCGCTTCGGTGGCAACCAGCAGCAAGCGATGGAACTGCCACGCGAGCTGTTCGAAGAGCAAGCGAAACGTCGCGTTGTTGTTGGCCTGCTGCTGGGCGAAGTGATTCGTACCCACGAGCTGAAAGCTGACGAAGAGCGTGTGAAAGGCCTGATCGAAGAGATGGCTTCTGCATACGAAGATCCATCAGAAGTGATCGAGTTCTACGGTAAGAACAAAGAGCTGATGGACAACATGCGCAACGTTGCACTGGAAGAGCAGGCTGTTGAAGCGGTACTGGCGAAAGCGAAAGTAACCGAAAAAGAGACCTCTTTCACCGAACTGATGAACCAGCAGGCGTAATTTCGCCCCAACGGTTTAAAGTTTGAACAAAAAACCCGTTGCCCTCCGGCGACGGGTTTTTTTTATCACAGCTTTAGTCCTGGAAGGGTGCTAAAACGCCCTTTCAGTGTTAGCGTTACAACAAAACGTTGTTATGCTTGAAATAGGGCATGGCGACCCCCATTAGTATGTAATCACGATGATTGAGACTGGCTGATAATCCGTCCATAAGGTTACAATCAGTACAGCAGGTGTTTTCAATTTTGAACCAGGAGACGGAAATGTCATACAGTGGCGAACGAGATAACTTTGCACCCCATATGGCGCTGGTGCCAATGGTTATTGAACAGACCTCACGCGGTGAGCGATCTTTCGATATCTATTCCCGTCTGCTCAAGGAACGCGTTATCTTTCTGACCGGCCAGGTGGAAGACCATATGGCTAACCTGATCGTGGCGCAGATGCTGTTCCTGGAAGCGGAAAACCCGGAAAAAGACATTTACCTGTACATCAACTCGCCGGGCGGTGTGATTACGGCGGGCATGTCTATTTATGACACCATGCAATTCATCAAGCCGGATGTCAGCACCATCTGTATGGGACAGGCGGCGTCCATGGGGGCTTTCCTGTTAACCGCAGGGGCGAAAGGTAAGCGTTTCTGCCTGCCTAACTCCCGCGTGATGATTCACCAGCCGCTGGGTGGTTACCAGGGCCAGGCGACGGATATTGAAATCCACGCCCGAGAAATTCTGAAAGTAAAAGCGCGCATGAATGAACTTATGGCGCAGCATACGGGTCAACCACTCGAGCAGATCGAGCGCGATACCGAGCGCGATCGCTTCCTGTCTGCACCTGAGGCAGTTGAGTACGGCTTAGTCGACTCCATTTTGACCCATCGTAATTGATGCCCGCGACGCGAGTGTGCCGCTATACTAATTTAGGGCGGCACGTTGCCTGTAAGCAGCTTGCGTCTGAGTATGGCATTTGCGTCGTCATGTGCGGCACATAGAACTTAAAAAGAGGTTTGGACTCATGACAGATAAACGCAAAGATGGTTCGGGCAAACTGCTGTACTGCTCTTTTTGCGGCAAAAGCCAGCATGAAGTGCGTAAACTGATTGCCGGGCCGTCCGTGTATATCTGCGACGAATGCGTCGATTTATGTAACGACATCATTCGCGAAGAGATTAAAGAAGTCGCGCCGCACCGTGAGCGCAGCGCGTTACCAACGCCACACGAGATTCGCCACCACCTGGACGACTATGTCATTGGTCAGGAGCAGGCGAAAAAAGTGCTGGCGGTGGCGGTATACAACCACTACAAGCGTCTGCGTAACGGCGATACCAGCAATGGCGTGGAACTGGGCAAAAGTAACATTCTGCTGATCGGGCCTACGGGTTCCGGTAAAACGTTGCTGGCGGAAACGCTGGCGCGCCTGCTGGATGTTCCGTTCACCATGGCGGATGCCACCACCCTGACCGAAGCCGGTTATGTGGGCGAAGACGTTGAAAATATTATCCAGAAGCTGCTCCAGAAGTGCGATTACGACGTACAGAAAGCCCAGCGCGGGATCGTCTATATCGATGAGATTGACAAAATCTCCCGTAAATCAGACAACCCATCCATCACCCGTGACGTCTCGGGCGAAGGCGTGCAGCAGGCGCTCCTGAAGCTGATTGAAGGTACGGTTGCGGCTGTTCCACCGCAGGGTGGGCGTAAACATCCGCAGCAGGAATTCTTGCAGGTTGATACCTCCAAGATCCTGTTTATCTGTGGTGGTGCGTTTGCAGGCCTGGATAAAGTGATCTCGCACCGTGTGGAAACCGGCTCCGGCATTGGTTTTGGCGCAACGGTGAAAGCTACGTCTGAAAAACCAAACGAAGGCCAGCTGCTGGCGCAGGTTGAACCGGAGGATCTGATCAAATTTGGTTTGATTCCGGAATTTATCGGCCGTCTGCCGGTTGTGGCGACCCTGAACGAACTGAGCGAAGACGCGCTGATTCAGATCCTGAAAGAGCCGAAAAACGCGCTGACCAAGCAGTATCAGGCGCTGTTTAATCTGGAAGGCGTTGAGCTGGAATTCCGTGACGAAGCACTGGACGCGATTGCCAAGAAAGCGATGGCGCGTAAAACCGGTGCCCGTGGCCTGCGTTCTATCGTGGAAGCAGCATTGCTCGACACGATGTACGATCTTCCTTCTATGGAAGATGTCGAAAAAGTCGTGATCGACGAGTCCGTCATTGGTGGCCAGACCAAGCCGTTACTGATTTACGGTAAACCGGAAGCGCAGCAGGCATCTGGCGAATAATTCACCATTTCATACAATCAGTTAATCAACAAAGGGGGGATTTTATCTCCCCTTTACTTTTTCCGTATTCATGGCGTTGAATGTATGGGAAACATCCCCATATACTGGATTACATGTTAATGGTTGTGTGAAGCACAGTTACATGACCAGTTTACCTGGCGGACACTAAACTAAGAGAGAGCTCTATGAATCCTGAGCGTTCTGAACGCATTGAAATCCCCGTATTGCCGTTGCGCGATGTGGTGGTTTATCCGCACATGGTCATACCCTTATTTGTAGGGCGGGAAAAATCTATCCGTTGCCTCGAAGCCGCCATGGATCATGATAAAAAAATCATGTTGGTTGCGCAGAAGGAAGCATCAACGGATGAGCCGGGTGTAAACGATCTTTTCACCGTCGGGACCGTGGCCTCTATTTTGCAGATGCTGAAGCTGCCAGATGGCACCGTGAAGGTGCTGGTGGAAGGCTTACAGCGCGCGCGTATTACCACTCTGTCAGACGATGGCGAGCACTTCTCTGCGAAGGCAGAGTACCTTGATTCACCGGAACTTGATGAGCGCGAGCAGGAAGTGCTGGTACGCACCGCGATCAGCCAGTTTGAAGGCTACATCAAGCTGAACAAGAAAATCCCACCTGAAGTGCTGACGTCACTGAACAGCATCGACGATCCTGCACGTCTGGCGGATACCATCGCTGCGCACATGCCGCTGAAGCTGGCTGACAAACAGTCCGTGCTGGAAATGTCCGACGTTAACGAACGTCTGGAATACCTGATGGCGATGATGGAGTCTGAGATCGATCTGCTCCAGGTTGAGAAGCGCATTCGCAACCGCGTCAAAAAGCAGATGGAAAAATCGCAGCGTGAGTACTATCTGAACGAGCAAATGAAAGCCATTCAGAAAGAGCTCGGCGAGATGGACGATGCGCCGGATGAAAACGAAGCGCTGAAGCGTAAGATCGACGCGGCGAAGATGCCGAAAGAGGCGAAAGAGAAAGCCGAAGCTGAGTTGCAGAAGCTGAAAATGATGTCTCCGATGTCGGCGGAAGCGACCGTTGTACGCGGCTACATTGAGTGGATGGTTCAGGTTCCATGGAATGCCCGCAGCAAGGTCAAAAAAGACCTGCGTCAGGCACAGGAAATCCTTGATACCGACCACTATGGCCTGGAACGTGTGAAAGACCGCATTCTTGAGTACCTCGCGGTACAGAGCCGTGTGAACAAAATCAAAGGTCCAATTCTGTGCCTGGTAGGGCCTCCAGGCGTGGGTAAAACCTCTCTGGGCCAGTCCATCGCCAAAGCGACCGGACGTAAGTATATCCGTATGGCGCTGGGCGGCGTACGCGATGAAGCGGAAATCCGCGGTCACCGCCGTACCTACATCGGTTCTATGCCGGGCAAGCTGATCCAGAAGATGGCGAAAGTGGGGGTTAAAAACCCGCTGTTCCTGCTCGATGAGATCGACAAAATGTCTTCGGACATGCGTGGCGATCCGGCGTCGGCGCTGCTGGAAGTGCTTGATCCAGAACAGAACGTGGCGTTCAGCGATCACTACCTGGAAGTGGACTACGACCTGAGCGATGTGATGTTCGTGGCGACCTCCAACTCCATGAACATTCCGGCACCGCTGCTGGACCGTATGGAAGTGATCCGTCTGTCCGGTTATACCGAAGACGAGAAGCTGAACATTGCTAAGCAGCACCTGCTGCCGAAGCAGATTGAGCGTAACGCGCTGAAAGCTAACGAGCTGACCGTCGAGGACAGCGCGATTGTCGGCATTATTCGTTACTACACCCGTGAAGCGGGCGTGCGTAGCCTTGAGCGTGAGATCTCTAAACTGTGCCGTAAGGCGGTTAAGCAGCTGCTGCTGGATAAGAGCCTGAAGCACATCGTGATTAACGGCGACAATCTGCATGCTTACCTCGGCGTTCAGCGCTTCGACTATGGCCGTGCGGACAACGAAAACCGCGTTGGTCAGGTGACTGGACTGGCGTGGACGGAAGTGGGTGGCGATCTGCTGACCATTGAAACCGCCTGTGTACCGGGTAAAGGCAAGCTGACCTACACTGGCTCGCTCGGTGAAGTGATGCAGGAGTCCATCCAGGCAGCGTTGACCGTGGTGCGTGCGCGCGCGGAAAAACTGGGTATTAACCCGGATTTCTACGAAAAACGCGACATTCACGTTCACGTTCCGGAAGGGGCGACGCCGAAAGATGGCCCAAGCGCGGGTATTGCTATGTGTACGGCGCTGGTTTCCTGCCTGACGGGTAACCCGGTCCGTGCTGATGTGGCCATGACTGGTGAAATTACGCTGCGTGGTCAGGTACTGCCCATCGGCGGGTTAAAAGAAAAACTGCTGGCGGCACACCGTGGTGGGATCAAAACCGTATTGATTCCTTACGAGAATAAACGCGATCTGGAAGAGATTCCGGACAACGTTATTGCCGATTTGCAGATCCATCCGGTGAAACGCATTGAGGAAGTTCTGACTCTCGCACTGCAAAATGAACCGTCCGGAATGCAGGTTGTAACCGCAAAATAGTGACCTCGCGCAAAGAGCGCTAATAAAAACAAGGCTGGTAAGTCATTTCGTACTTGCCAGCCTTTTTTTGTATAGCTAATTTAGATTGCTGATTGGGTTAGCCATCAACAACGGGTGTTGTAAGGTCATAGCAGGACTGATATAACTGCTGCGCGGTCGCGCTGTGAAGGATTCAGGTGCGATATAAATTATAAAGAGAGGAAGAGAACAGTGAATAAATCTCAACTGATTGACAAAATTGCTGCGGGTGCTGATATTTCTAAAGCTGCAGCTGGACGTGCTTTAGATGCTTTAATTGCTTCTGTTACTGAATCTCTGCAAGCTGGGGACGACGTTGCACTGGTAGGCTTCGGTACTTTTGCGGTTAAAGAGCGTGCTGCCCGTACTGGCCGCAACCCGCAGACCGGTAAAGAGATCACCATTGCTGCCGCTAAAGTGCCGGGTTTCCGTGCAGGTAAGGCGCTGAAAGACGCAGTAAATTGATTGCTTTCCCGCTCCAGGGAAGCTGAAAAGTACAAGGGCGCATCGTTTGATGTGCCTTTTTTGTTTGTCCAGACCTGATTTGTGCGAGTTTATGCGAGTTGTGGGCTGACAATTGCCCTGTTTTCTTGTCACAATACGCCTTTACGCGCGACGGTCAGGATTTTCCGTCAGCGTCAGGTAACCAGTCACCTACAGCGGAGTGTTGTTACACCATGATGGACAGCTTACGCACGGCTGCTAACAGTCTCGTGCTCAAGATTATTTTCGGTATCATTATCGTGTCGTTCATATTGACCGGTGTGAGTAGTTACCTCATCGGCGGTGGCGCGAACTACGCCGCAAAAGTGAATGGCCAGGAAATTAGCCGTGGGCAGTTCGAGAACGCTTTTGCTGGTGAACGTAACCGCATGCAGCAACAGCTGGGCGACCAATACTCTGAACTTGCAGCCAACGAAGGCTATATGAAAAACCTGCGTCAGCAGACGTTGAACCGCCTTATCGACGAAGCGCTGCTGGACCAGTACGCGAAAAGCCTCGGTCTGGGCATCAGCGATGAGCAGGTTAAAAAAGCCATCTTCTCGACGCAGGCTTTCCAGTCTAATGGGAAGTTCGACAACGCGCGTTACAACAGCATTGTTAACCAGATGGGGATGACGGCTGACCAGTACGCACAGGCGCTGCGTAACCAGTTGACCACGCAACAGCTGATCAACGCGGTGGTGGGCACCGATTTCATGCTGAAAGGCGAAACTGAAGCGCTGGCGGCACTGGTAGCGCAGCAACGCGTGGTGCGTGAAGCGACGATTGATGTCAATGCACTGGCGGCGAAACAGCAGGTTAGCGACGCTGAAGTTAATGCTTACTACGAGCAAAACAAGAACAACTTCATCTCTCCTGAACAGTTCCGCGTAAGCTATATCAAGCTGGATGCTGCCGCGATGCAGAAAAACGCGACTGACGCCGAGATCCAGTCTTATTACGACCAGCATCAGGATCAGTTCACTCAGCCGCAGCGTAACCGTTACAGCGTGATCCAGACCAAAACGGAAGCAGAAGCAAAAGCCGTGCTGGACGAGCTGAACAAAGGCGCTGATTTCGCGACCGTGGCGAAAGCAAAATCCACCGACATTATTTCTGCCAAAAACGGTGGTGATATGGGCTGGCTGGAAGATTCCACTACCCCGGACGAGCTGAAAAATGCGGGTCTTAAAGAGAAAGGCCAACTGTCTGGTGTAATCAAATCCTCCGTTGGCTTCCTGGTGGCGCGTCTGGACGATGTCGTAGCGGCGAAAACCAAGCCGCTGGCTGACGTTCGTGATGATATCGCTGCGAAAGTGAAGCAGGAGAAAGCGCTGGACGCCTTCTATGCTCTGCAACAGAAAGTGAGCGATGCCGCAAGCAACGACAACGAATCACTGGCGGGCGCTGAGCAGGCTGCTGGCGTGAAAGCGGTTGAGACGGGCTGGTTCAGCCATGAAAATCTGCCGGAAGAACTGAACTTCAAACCGGTTTCAGATGCCATTTTCAATGGTGGTCTGGTAGGTGAGAACGGTACGCCGGGCAGCAACTCAGACATCATTACCGTTGACGGTGACCGTGCGTTCGTACTGCGCGTCAGCGAGCACAAAGCCGAGGCAGTGAAGCCCCTGGCGCAAGTGAAAGATCAGGTGGTGGCGCTGGTCAAACACAACAAAGCGGCACAGCAGGCAAAACTGGATGCAGAGAAAATTCTGGCCGATCTGAAAGCCGGTAAGAACGATGCACTGAAAGCGGCTGGCCTGAACTTTGGCGAAGCCAAAACGCTGAGCCGTACCGGTCAGGATCCTGTCAGCCAGGCGGCGTTTGGTCTGAGCCTGCCGGCGAAAGACAAACCTGTCTTTGGCACCACGACCGATATGCAGGGTAACGTGGTGATTCTGGCGCTGGATGAAGTCAAAGCCGGCACGCTGCCAGACGCGCAGAAGAAGGCCATGGTTCAGGGAATTACCCAGAATAATGCCCAGATTGCTTTCGAAGCGATGATGAGCAACCTGCGTAAAGAAGCCAAAATCAAGCTGGGTGATGTGGTGACCCAGGAGCAATAATTACGTACCTGCTCGCAGATTTTCGTAACGCTCTGCAAAAACTAAAGGCCGCTTTCGCGGCCTTTTCCATTTCTGCAATCTGCTGTTTGTCCCTGTTTTCTCGTACGGCTATCGTGGCGTGGCTGTCAACAAACAAGGAGAAAACAGCATGAAATGTGGAATCAAAGCACTGTTAATTACACTGGCTATTGCCACTTCCGGGATGAGTGCGGGAGCGCTGGCGGCGTCGCCCTCGGCTAAAGCGCAGGCTGCACAGACCAAAACAGACTCAGCTGCGCAGGCTCATACGCAATCAAAAGCGACTGAGGCCGGTAAAAGTGCAGAGGATGACGGTACGCGAGTCAGCATCAATTCGGCATCGGCAGAAGAGCTCGCGCGCGTGATGAACGGTGTGGGACTTAAAAAAGCCCAGGCCATTGTTAGTTACCGCGAGGAGTACGGTCCTTTTAAAACCCTTGACGATCTCAAGCAGGTGCCGGGTATGGGCAGCGCGCTGGTTGAGCGCAATCTCGCACACCTGACGCTGTAATCGCGTAATCACTTGCACTGCGGCAAAAATTTGCCAGGATAAAGAGGTCATACCAGTTATGACCTCTGAACCTATAACAACGAAAGGCTATTGCGCTATGCAGACACAAATCAAAGTCCGTGGTTATCACCTCGATGTTTACCAGCACGTCAATAACGCCCGCTACCTTGAATTTCTTGAAGAGGCGCGCTGGGATGGCCTGGAGAATAGCGAAAGCTTCCAGTGGCTGACCGCACACAACATCGCGTTTGTGGTCGTCAACATCAACATTAACTACCGCCGCCCGGCTGTGCTGGGGGATGTGCTCACCGTGACCAGTGAGGTCCAACAACTGAATGGCAAAAGTGGTGTATTGAGCCAGGTCGTCACGCTTGAGCCAGAAGGGCAGGTGGTGGCCGATGCGCTGATCACCTTTGTCTGTATCGATCTCAAAACCCAGAAAGCGTTGCCGCTGGAAGGGGAGTTGCGCGAAAAGCTGGAGCTGATGATCGCGTAAAAAATGTTCAGGGATAACCGTGCTGTCGCCACTTACCGTTCGACAGCACGGTCAGGTCGCCCTTATTTCAGACCGGTCTTTTTCTGCATCGCGGCCATCACGCCCGCTTTATCCGCAAGATAATGATTCAGACCGTTCGCGCGCAGGTTACAGGCGGCACACTGCCCGCAGCCGTCCCCTTTAATGCCGTTGTAGCAGGTCAGGGTCTCGTTGCGAACGATATCCAGCTTGCCCCAGTAGTCGGCCAGCGCCCAGGTTTCGGCTTTATCCAGCCACATCAGCGGCGTTTCGAAGCGGGTCTCTTTTGCCATTCCCAGATCCACGGCGTGATTGAGCGCTTTCACGAATTCATCCCGGCAGTCCGGGTAGCCAGAGAAGTCGGTCTCACACACGCCCGTGATCACCGCTTCGGCTTTCACCTGGTAGGCATAGATTGCCGTCAGGGTCAGGAAGAGAATATTACGCCCAGGTACGAAGGTATTCGGAATGCCGCTGGCATCCGGTTCGTAATCAGGCACCGGAATGCTGTCGCGGGTGAGACTGCTGACGGCCAGTTCATTTAACAGCGTCACGTCCAGCACTTTATGAGCGCGGGCGCCCAGTTTGAGGGCCAGTTCACGAGCGACATCGATTTCAGCGCGATGACGCTGACCATAATCAAAAGTGACGCAGTGCACTTCATCATACTGGTGAAGTGCCTGAATCAGGCAGGTTGTGGAATCTTGTCCTCCGCTGAACACGACGACGGCACGTTTCATAGATCATCTCGACAGTTACGGTAAAAGCGTCATGTTAACGCCTGGCTAAAGCGGCGACCAGCTTCTTCACGCGTTTGGTGGAGGAAGCCAGGCTTCGGTGAAGTCAAACCAGCCGCGAGTGTTAAGGCGTATTCCGTTGACGCCCGGAGGAGCGCTGATTTGATACTGGTAGTTAAAGAGCGGCGTCAGGACGGCTGTCTCCATTAACCGGCTGAAGATAGCCTGAAGTCCTGCGTGTCGGTCACGTTCGTCGGCCTGCGTCTGCACCGCATCCAGTGTGGCCTGCAAATGGGCGTATGCCGGTGCGCTCAGCAGATGCGGCCAGAGCGCATCGCAGCGGAGCCATTGCTCAAGGGTGTACGCTGGCGCTTCGCCAATCAGTCTGTCTCCCATCATGATGTCTGCATCGGCAAGCTGCTGGCAACCGTCCCACGTCTTGGCGTCGTGAAAGATGACGGTCAGTTCACAGCCCTGCCGCGCAAGGTATGCTTTTAACTGGCTGGCCATGGTGTGAAGCTCAACCGGCAGGTGGTAGACAAGCGTCAATGCCTCTGGCAGCACAACGTCGGTTAAATCAGGCCATTGGGGGATCGCCCAGCCGGGAAGCAGTTCCTCGGTAGGAGTGATGAGCCCTTCGTTCAGGGGAAGCGTATGCAGCAGCGTTGAGAGATGAATGATATTAATCAGCCGCTTTGCCTGAAGTTCGCTCAGACGCGGACTTTGTTTCAGCGTGAGGTAGCAGAAGCCCAGACTGGTGCTGTTACTCACCAGCCGCAGGCTGGCCAGCTCGTCGGCCTCGCCAATGGCGATTTGCACCGGGTGGCGACAGCTGGTGCCCAGACTGTAGTCAAAAAGCTGGGGCGTGATCCAGTACTCGATAGCCTTAAGTAACGGATGACCAAGGTGATACTGCTCGTGGCTTTCCAGACGCACCAGTTCAGGCTCAAAAACGCTCAGCCGAAAGGGACCGCTGCCCACCACGGGGTAATCGGGATGCGCCAGACGGCTACAGTAGGTTGCCAGCCTGTGCGCCAGCCAGTAGTCAGGTTGATGGAGAATAAACGTCAGGCTTTGCGGATGCGTGGTTTCGATACGTAAGACGCTGCGGAAAAGCGTGTCCATGCCGGGCTGCGATAGCAGCGCCGTCAGGCTTTGCCTGAGCTGTGCCGTCTCTATTTTATCGCCGTTATGCCAGTGCAGGGTGGAGCGTATGAAGAAATGCCAGCGCAGGCCGTCAGCAGAGACTTCCCAGTGATGCGCCAGATCGCCCGTGGGTTCACTGCTGTTACCATTAAAACGCGTCAAACCAGAGAATACCTGTCCCGCCAGATGCTGCTCCGCCCGGCCAGGGAGAAACCCCGGCTGAAGCGGCTCCAGCGAGCGATAGTAGGGAATACGCAGCGTCGGCGTATCGTTCTGCCATTGCCCGCCCATAAACGGATGCAGCAGCGATCGCAAATCTTCAGGCGCGAGCTGGGCCAGCTCCAGCGCGTTGTGCTGCTGTCCACTTTTCAGGGCCTCTTCCATCATCGTATTACGCAACGAATCCGGGGTGACGTGAAAGCGTAATTCCCCACGCTTTCCTCGTCCGGAGCGGGCGTGCCAGCTTAGCCAGCCCGCCTCCTGCGCCTGGCGCAGCAGGGTGCGTACATGTCGCTCGCTGCAAAAGCAGCGGCTGGCAAGTTCACTGATGGTCACCTGCTGCGTTGCGCCGGCGGAGGGGTGCCACAGACGCTGATACTGGTTAAGACGGTTAAGCTGGCGCATGAAAAACCCGGAACAATAATTATCATCTATTCACTATTACTTCCGTATATCTCACGTAATACTGATGCACAAGTTAACCGCATCACATTTCGGGAGTAATTATGGCTCGGCTCGCTGCATTTGATATGGACGGCACGCTGTTAATGCCGGATCACCGTTTAGGGGAGAAAACCCTGAACACACTTAAGCGCCTGCGCGAGCGTGAAGTCACCCTGACGTTTGCCACTGGTCGTCATGTGCTGGAGATGCGCCATCTGCTGGGAACATTTGCCCTCGATGCGTTCCTGATCACCGGCAACGGGACGCGCATTCACTCCGTCGAGGGCGATGTGCTGCACCGTCAGGATCTGGATCCGGAAGTGGCGAACATCGTCCTGCACAGCACCTGGGATACGCAGGCCAGCGTGCATGTTTTTAACGATGAAGGCTGGTTTACCGGGCGTGAGATCCCGGCCTTGCTGCACGCTCACGTTTACAGCGGCTTTAAATATCAGCTCATCGATTTGCGCCGCATTCCGGCACACAAGGTAACCAAGATCTGCTTCTGCGGCGATCACGACGATCTCTGCCGCCTGCGTATTCAGCTTAACGAGGCGCTGGGCGACCGGGCGCACCTGACCTTCTCGGCGGTGGACTGTCTTGAAGTTCTGCCGGTGGGCTGTAACAAAGGATCTGCGCTGGCGGTGCTGAGCGATCGTCTGGGGCTGACGATGCAGGACTGTATGGCCTTTGGTGACGCCATGAACGACCACGAGATGCTGAGCAGCGTAGGCCGTGGTCTGATTATGGGGAACGCGATGCCGCAACTTATCGCCGCGCTCCCGCATTTACCGGTTATCGGACACTGTCGTAACGAAGCGGTGTCCCATTTTTTGACGCATTGGCTGGACAAAAATAACCTCCCATATTCCCCCGAATAGCGAGATCCTTCCAGCAAGCCAGGCTAAAGCCTGGCTTTTTTTTATTTCACCAGATGCGAAATCTGCGCTTTCCACGGTTCAACATCGCCAATATTGGCCTGTACCCATTCTGCGTTGTAATAGGTGTCCAGGTAGCGTTCCCCGCTGTCGCACAGCAGCGTGACGACAGAGCCGCTAAGGCCTTCTTCACGCATTCTCGCGGCCAGTTGTAGCGCCCCCCACATATTGGTGCCGGTAGAGGCTCCGACCTTACGGCCAAGCTGTGTCTCCAGCCAGTGCGCCGTCGCGACGCTGGCGGCGTCCGGCACGCGGAGCATCTCATCCACAACGTCCGGAATGAACGAGGGTTCGACGCGCGGGCGACCAATTCCTTCGATCTTGCTCCCCACAGGGCTGCGCAGGCTGGCATCGCGAGATTGCCAGTAATCAAGGAACACCGAGTTCTGAGGGTCAACCACCATCAGCTGCGTATCATAACCCTGACAGCGGATATAACGTCCGATGGTGGCGGAGGTTCCGCCCGTGCCCGCGCTCATGACAATGTAAGAGGGGACGGGATGTGGCTCGTGGGTCATCTGGCGGAAAATGCTGTCCGCAATGTTATTATTGCCGCGCCAGTCGGTGGCGCGCTCGGCGAAGGTGAACTGGTCCATATAGTGACCATTTAGTTCGCGGGCCAGCATTTCGGAGGCCGCATAGATTTCGCAGGCGCTTTCCACAAAGTGGCAGCGTCCGCCGTAAAATTCGATCTGTTCAACTTTACGTTTCGCCGTGCAGGAGGGCATCACAGCGATAAACGGCAGGCCCAGCAGGCGGGCAAAGTAGGCCTCTGAGACGGCAGTTGATCCGGACGACGATTCAATAATCGTGGTGCCTTCTTTAATCCAGCCGTTACATAAACCGTATAAAAAGAGTGAACGCGCCAGGCGATGCTTCAGGCTGCCGGTAGGATGGGTACTTTCATCCTTCAGGTAAAGCTGAATGCCGGGAAATCCAGGCAAAGGCAGGCGGATCAAATGGGTATCTGCCGAGCGCTGATAGTCGGCATTTATTTCGCTGATGGCATGTTTAACCCAGGTGCTATTCATCGTAGTTATCCGTTTGTCATTTTGTGCCCAGCATAGCGAAAAGCACAGAAAAAATTGTTGCTATCTGGCCTTTAAAATAGAATGTAAGGAGAATAATTTTCTCTGGGAGGTGGATATGCTAGATAAAATTGACCGCAAGCTGCTTTCTTTGCTGCAAAGCGACTGCACCCTCTCTTTGCAGGCGCTGGCAGATGCCGTTAATCTGACCACCACACCGTGCTGGAAGCGCCTCAAGAAGCTGGAAGACGATGGCATTCTGCTGGGACGTGTGGCGCTGCTGGACCCCGAAAAACTGGGGCTTGGACTGACCGCCTTCGTCCTGATAAAAACGCAGCATCACAGCAGCGAATGGTACAGCCGCTTCGTCACCCAGGTTTCCGACATGCCCGAGGTGCTCGGCTTCTGGCGCATGGCGGGGGAATACGACTATCTGATGCGCGTTCAGGTGGCAGACATGAAGCGCTACGATGATTTTTACAAGCGGCTGGTCAATAGCGTACCGGGCTTGTCCGATGTCACCTCCAGTTTCGCCATGGAACAGATTAAATACACCACAGCGTTACCCATTGAATAACTTCATAAAATATCTTCAGGAAAAGACCGCGTGCGATTATTTGCCCAATTAAGCTGGTACTTTCGTCGGGAGTGGCAACGCTACCTCGGCGCGGTGGCTCTGCTTATTATCATTGCCATTTTGCAACTGATCCCGCCCAAAGTGGTGGGATACGTCGTGGATGGTGTTACGGAACAACATTACACCGCCGCACGGGTGATGATGTGGGTCGGTACGCTGGTGTTGACGGCCGTGGTGGTTTACCTGCTGCGTTATGTCTGGCGCGTGCTGCTGTTCGGCGCGTCCTATCAGCTTGCCGTTGAGCTGCGCGAGGACTTTTACCGCCAGCTGAGCCGCCAGCACCCTGAGTTTTATCTGCGTCACCGTACCGGGGATCTCATCGCCCGCGCCACAAACGATGTGGACCGTGTGGTGTTTGCCGCCGGTGAAGGGGTGTTAACGCTGGTGGATTCCCTGGTGATGGGCTGTGCGGTACTGATTGTGATGTCTACGCAAATTAGCTGGGAGCTCACGCTGCTGGCGTTGCTGCCGATGCCGCTGATGGCGCTGGCGATTAACCGCTACGGCGAACAGCTCCATGAACGCTTTAAGCTGGCGCAGGCGGCGTTCTCGTCGTTAAACGATCGCACCCAGGAGAGCATGACCAGCATCCGCATGATCAAAGCGTTTGGTCTGGAAGACAGGCAGTCCGCGCTGTTTGCGGCCGACGCCGCCGATACCGGTGCGAAAAACATGCGCGTGGCGCGTATAGACGCCCGCTTTGATCCGACAATTTATATTGCGATTGGCATGGCGAACCTGCTGGCGGTGGGCGGCGGCAGCTGGATGGTGGTGCGAGGCACCATGACCCTCGGGCAGTTAACCAGCTTTGCGATGTACCTCGGGCTGATGATTTGGCCGATGCTGGCGCTGGCCTGGATGTTTAACATCGTTGAACGTGGGAGCGCCGCCTACAGCCGTATCCGCGCCATGCTGGCGGAAGTGCCGGTAGTGAACGATGGCAGCGAGCCGGTACCGGAAGGTCCGGGTGTTCTGAAGGCTGATATCCGCGTCTTTATCTACCCGCAAACGGAACATCCGGTGCTTGAAAACGTCAGTTTCACGCTGCGTCCTGGTCAGATGCTGGGCATCTGCGGCCCGACGGGCTCCGGTAAAAGCACCATTCTGTCACTGATTCAGCGCCATTTTGACGTGAGCGAAGGCGATATCCGTTTCCATGACGTCCCCCTGCCACGTCTGCAGCTGGATGACTGGCGCAGCCGCCTGGCGGTCGTCAGCCAGACGCCGTTTTTGTTTTCAGACACCATAGCCAACAATATCGCGCTCGGGTGCCCGACGGCGACACAGGACCAGATCGAGCATGTGGCGCGCTTAGCCAGCGTCCACGAGGATATTCTGCGCCTGCCGCAGGGCTACGACACAGAAGTGGGTGAGCGGGGCGTTATGCTCTCCGGCGGACAAAAACAGCGTATCTCTATTGCCCGCGCGCTGCTGCTGGACGCTGAGATCCTGATTCTGGATGATGCGCTGTCCGCGGTTGACGGGCGTACCGAGCATCAAATTCTGCATAACCTTCGGCAGTGGGGGGAGGGGCGCACGGTCATCATCAGCGCGCACCGTCTGTCGGCCCTTACCGAAGCCAGTGAAATTCTGGTGCTTCAGCACGGGCATATTGCTCAGCGTGGTCAGCATGAGCAGCTTGCCGGGCAGGCCGGCTGGTATCGGGATATGTACCGCTATCAACAGCTTGAAGCTGCGCTGGATGAGGAGGTCACCGATGCGTAAGTTTGGACAGATGTGGCCGACGTTAAAACGGCTGCTCGCCTATGGCTCACCGTGGCGCAAACCGCTTTCCATCGCCGTGCTGTTACTGTGGATCGCCGCGATTGCGGAGGTGACCGGTCCGCTGCTTATCAGCTATTTTATCGATAACATGGTGGCGAAAAGCTATCTGCCGCTGGGGCTGGTGGCGGGGCTGGGTGTGGCGTATGTCGGGCTACAGCTGACGGCGGCGGGGCTGCACTATGCGCAGTCGCTGCTGTTTAACCGGGCCGCCGTGGGCGTGGTCCAGCAGCTACGCACGGATGTGATGGATGCCGCGCTGCGCCAGCCGCTGAGCGAGTTTGATACCCAGCCGGTCGGGCAGGTTATTTCGCGCGTCACCAATGACACCGAGGTGATCCGCGACCTTTATGTGACCGTTGTCGCAACGGTTCTGCGCAGTGCCGCATTGATTGGCGCGATGCTGGTGGCGATGTTCAGTCTGGACTGGCGGATGGCGCTGGTGGCGATCGCTATTTTCCCGGCGGTGCTGATTGTGATGGTAATTTACCAGCGCTACAGCACGCCGATTGTTCGTCGCGTGCGCGCTTACCTTGCAGATATCAATGATGGCTTCAACGAAGTGATCAACGGCATGAGCGTTATCCAGCAGTTTCGCCAGCAGGCGCGTTTTGGCGAGCGAATGGGAGAAGCCAGCCGCTCGCACTATATGGCGCGGATGCAGACGTTACGTCTGGACGGCTTCCTGTTACGCCCGCTGCTGAGCCTCTTCTCTGCGCTGGTGCTGTGCGGGCTGTTGATGCTGTTTGGCCTGACGACGCGCGGAACCATTGAGGTGGGAGTGCTGTACGCGTTTATCAGTTACCTTGGCCGTCTTAACGAACCGCTGATTGAACTCACTACGCAGCAATCGATGCTGCAACAGGCGGTAGTCGCGGGTGAGCGTGTGTTTGAGCTGATGGACAGGCCGCGTCAGACCTATGGCGATGATGAACGTCCGCTGGAAAGTGGATCCATAGCGTTTGATCATGTCTCGTTTGCCTACCGCGACGATCAGCTTGTCTTGCAGGATATCAACCTCGAGGTACCGTCGCGCGGTTTTGTCGCACTGGTTGGGCATACCGGCAGCGGCAAAAGCACGCTCGCCAGTTTGCTGATGGGCTACTATCCGTTGACGCAGGGGGAGATCCGTCTGGATGGACGGCCTCTTTCCGCGCTTAGCCACAACGCGTTGCGTAAAGGCGTCGCGATGGTGCAGCAGGATCCGGTAGTGCTGGCGGATACCTTTTATGCCAACGTGACGCTGGGACGATCTTTCACGCCTGAGCAGGTATGGGAGGTGCTGGAAACGGTGCAGCTGGCAGATCTGGCGCGCGGGTTAAGCGAGGGGATCAATACCCGGCTGGGCGAGCAAGGCAATAACCTCTCTGTCGGGCAAAAGCAGCTCCTGGCGCTGGCGCGCGTGCTGATTGAGACGCCGCAGGTGTTGATTCTGGATGAAGCGACCGCAAGCATCGACTCCGGTACCGAACAGGCGATCCAGCTGGCGCTGGCTGCCGTGCGGGATCGCACTACGCTGGTGGTGATCGCTCACCGCCTCTCAACGATCGTCGATGCCGATACCATTCTGGTGCTGCACCGTGGCCAGGCCGTTGAACGGGGTACGCACAAAGCGCTGCTCGAGGCGAAAGGACGCTACTGGCAGATGTATCAGTTGCAGCTGGCAGGCGACGAGCTGGCCGCCAGCGTGCGCGAGGAGGAGTCGCTCAGCGCCTGATGCACCATAACAAGGCAATGCGCTAACAGTCTTAACCGTTGGTGCAAAACTGAAACGCACCCTGCACTGCCATGGTGCGTTTTTTTTCCCCCCTTCGCGGCGCATGCGCGCCGCGGCGCTTTCCTCCTCACATTTCACTTCTGGCACACCCTTTGCAATATCCCTCTCGTGTTAGCTGCGGCCATTACCGAATTCTGACTGGAGGGGATATATGAAGCTGGTTACGGTGGTAATCAAACCATTCAAACTCGAAGACGTGCGTGAAGCGCTGTCTTCCATGGGTATTCAGGGACTGACTGTCACCGAAGTGAAAGGCTTTGGGCGTCAGAAAGGTCATGCCGAGCTTTATCGCGGGGCGGAATACAGCGTTAACTTCCTGCCAAAAGTGAAGATTGATGTGGCGATTGCCGACGATCAGCTTGATGAGGTGATTGATGTCGTCAGCAAAGCGGCCTATACCGGAAAAATTGGCGACGGCAAAATTTTCGTTGCCGAACTACAGCGCGTCATTCGCATCCGTACCGGCGAATCTGACGAAGCGGCGTTGTAAGTAACTCCTGGCACACAGTGATAGGGATCGAGAAAATGATGAAAGCAACAATGAAAACAGGTCTGGGTTCGCTGGCACTGCTGCCGGGCCTGGCAATGGCTGCACCTGCTGTGGCAGACAAAGCCGATAATGCCTTTATGATGATTTGCACCGCGCTGGTGCTGTTCATGACGATTCCGGGGATCGCGCTGTTTTACGGCGGCCTGATCCGCGGCAAGAACGTACTCTCCATGCTGACGCAGGTTGCCGTCACGTTCGCGCTGGTGTGCGTGCTGTGGGTGGTTTACGGTTACTCGCTGGCCTTCGGGGAGGGCAACGCCTTCTTCGGCAACGTTAACTGGGCGATGCTGAAAAATATCGAACTGACCGCGGTAATGGGCAGCTTCTATCAGTATATTCATGTCGCGTTCCAGGGCTCATTCGCGTGCATCACCGTGGGGCTGATTGTGGGCGCGCTGGCTGAGCGTATCCGCTTCTCTGCGGTACTGATTTTCGTGGTGGTCTGGCTGACGCTCTCCTATGTCCCGATTGCGCATATGGTCTGGGGCGGTGGTCTGTTGGCTTCCCATGGCGCTCTGGACTTTGCGGGCGGCACCGTTGTTCACATCAACGCCGCCGTAGCCGGCCTGGTAGGCGCATACCTGATTGGCAAGCGCGTGGGCTTCGGGAAAGAAGCATTTAAGCCGCACAACCTGCCGATGGTCTTTACCGGCACCGCCATCCTCTACTTTGGCTGGTTCGGCTTCAACGCAGGTTCAGCCAGCGCCGCTAACGAAATCGCCGCGCTGGCCTTCGTGAATACCGTGGTGGCAACTGCCGGGGCCATCCTCTCATGGGTATTTGGCGAGTGGGCCGTTCGCGGCAAGCCATCCCTGCTGGGTGCCTGTTCTGGGGCGATTGCCGGTCTGGTAGGTATTACGCCAGCATGCGGTTACGTGGGCGTGGGCGGCGCATTGCTGATCGGTATCGTCGCGGGTCTGGCGGGGCTGTGGGGCGTTACCGCACTGAAACGTATTCTGCGCGTTGACGATCCGTGTGATGTATTCGGCGTACACGGTGTGTGCGGCATTATCGGCTGTATCATGACCGGTATCTTTGCTGCACAATCTTTGGGCGGCGTGGGTTATGCTGAAGGCGTGACCATGATGCATCAGGTGCTGGTCCAGCTTGAAAGTATCGCGATTACGGTTGTCTGGTCGGGCGTTGTGGCCTTTATCGGCTACAAGCTGGCCGATATGACCGTGGGGCTGCGCGTACCGGAAGAGCAGGAGCGCGAAGGTCTGGACGTCAACAGCCACGGCGAGAATGCGTACAACGCATAATTTGAGTGCCTTGCCGGGTGGTGGCTTCGCCTTACCCGGCCTGAAAAAGTGAAATTTGCAGGCCCGGTAAGCGTAGCGACCGGGCTTTTTACCTCACCCGCGATTACGCATCACACCTTCCTGCACGGTAGAAGCCACCAGCACACCATCCTGGGTGTAAAACTCCCCGCGAACAAAACCGCGTGCGCTGGACGCAGAGGTACTTTCTACGCTGTAAAGCAGCCACTCGTTCATATCGAAAGGACGATGGAACCACATGGAATGGTCAATTGTGGCGACCTGCATCCCTTTTTCCAGGAATCCCACGCCGTGCGGCTGTAGCGCAACCGGCAGGAAGTTGAAATCCGACGCATAACCCAGCAGATACTGATGCACGCGCAAGTCTGCCGGTACGCTGCCGTTGGCGCGGATCCACACCTGGCGGGTGGGCTCAGCAGTATGCCCCTTCATTGGGTTATGAAATTCGACCGGGCGGATCTCCAGCGGTTTATCGCACAGAAACTTCTCTTTTACCTGCGGCGGCAGTAGATGTGCGAGTGCGCGGGCAATTTCGGTTTCCGATTTCAGATCGTCCGGCGATGGGGCAGACGGCATCTGTTTTTGATGCTCATAGCCCGGCTCTGGCGCCTGGAAGGAGGCGGTCATGTAGAAGATGGGCTTCCCATGCTGGATGGCCGCCACACGGCGAGCGCTGAAGCTTTGGCCGTCACGCAGAACTTCCACGTCGTACACAATCGGTTTAGCGCTGTCACCGGGGCGTAAAAAGTAGCTGTGGAATGAGTGCACCAGACGGTCTGCCGGAACGGTCTCCTTAGCGGCATATAGCGCTTGCCCCACGACCTGGCCCCCAAAAACCTGGCGTAAGCCTAAATCTTCGCTTTGTCCGCGAAAAAGCCCTTCTTCTATTTTTTCCAGGTTCAGCAATGTCAGCAGATTGTTCAGTGCCTGACTCATAGTGGTCCTCAATAAACGCCGTGGCGAAAGATACGCTGAGTATAACGCAGAAACGATAGTGGTCCGATGGGTAGAATTATCTTAATACCTGGGCAAAATTAGGCATAAATCCGTGATTTGTGCCACACTTGTTTACGTTATGTGAATAAAACGACATCGGATGGGATCGATCCCGCCGGTGCATTGATGATAAGGAGACTTCAATGAAACTCGTGCCTATGTTAAGCGGTGTTGCAATGGCGGTGGCGTTGTCCGCCTGTGCGGATAAGAGTGCCGATGTAGCGGTACCAACGGCGACCCCAAACGGGATTAACACCCTTTCACAGCAAGCTATTCGACAGCCTAACGTGTCCGGTACCATCTGGATCAAACAGAAAGTCGCTCTGCCGCCGGACGCGGTTTTAACGGTCACGTTATCCGATGCGTCTCTGGCGGATGCACCGTCTAAAGTCCTTGCACAGCGTGCAGTTCGTACAGAGGGTAAACAGGCGCCGTTCAGCTTCGTGCTGCCGTACAACCCGTCTGACGTTCAGCCTAACGCGCGTATCCTCCTGAGCGCGGCGGTAACGATCAACGATAAGCTGGTCTTTATCACCGATACCGTGCAGGAAGCGGTCAACAAAGGGGGCACCAAAATCGACCTGACCCTGGTCCCGGTGCAGCAGACTGAAGTGCCTGTGGCAACGCAGACCAATCAGCCGACCTTGCCTACACCGCCAACACAGTTGTAACTTTCTTTCGCCCTCTTCATCTTGACGGGAGAGGGCGTCAGTATTCCCAGCGATACTTCTGCATATCTATCTGTCCCGTCCCGGACACCTGTACCCCTTCTGAGAGTAATGCCTGACGCTGGCGCTGCAAGTCTGGCCCGGTGAGGGAAATGGCGCCATGGCGATTAACGACCCGGTGCCATGGTAACGTACTTCCCTCCGGAAGCCTTCTTAGCACGCCGCCAACCTGACGCGCTGCGCGCGGAGAGCCCGCCAGTCGGGCGACTTCCCCATAGGTCGTAACACAGCCTTCCGGAATCGAGGCCACGATTTGCCACACTCGCTGTGGGAAAGAGTCGTGTTCGTCCATTGTTTCTCCAGCGGGAATTCAGCGAAGGGTAATGTTATACGAAGATAAAGAAGATTGTCGGGTCAGTTTGCGCAATAATCCAGCATCCAGTTGCCAGCGGCTTGCAATTGAGGTGCTCCACAGGGATAATGCGCCAGCGCGTTGGTTATCAACGCTCTCAATGGGGGCTCTGTTGGTTCTCCCGCAACGCTACTCTGTTCACCAGGTCAGGTCCGGAAGGAAGCAGCCAGGGCAGACGACGTGGGTGCCGGGATGTAGCTGGCAGGGCCCCCACCCATTTGTGTTCTTCTCTGAAGTTTCCCCCCTATATAAACCTTCTCAATTATGTGCCTATTTTGTTCGTGCAATATATCCTTCATTGAACTGAAATAATAATGTCATAAACCTGTAATAATAGACTGTCATTTTATTATCGGGCGTCTTTTTGTTGTCATAAGTAAAAAAATATATATCTGGATAACAAACTTATCTTCGTGTATTAAATTAAACACGTGTTCCGAAAGGATGTGACAATCATGGTAACTGCGGTTTTAAACGTTAAAATTGATGAAGCGCTAAAAGAAAGACTCCGCCACTATGCGGAAGACAATAATGAGAATTTAAGCGTGACCACAGAGAAACTGCTGCTGCTGGCATTTGAAGCAGTAGAAGAGGCGGGAGTATCGGAAGAGGATGTTGATAATCAGCATACGGAAGAAGAGAGCGTAAATCCATTTACTCCTAAAGAAATCAAAGCACTACGTAAACTTCTGAAGAAGAGAAAATGAAACAACAACTATCGACAGCCAGCGATTACAACGAGGCCTGCAATCTGTTACGTTCGGGCTATGTGAAACATGTTCGTCTTGGCTGGAATGTAGGAAGTGATGAGTTCTTTCGAATTGCGTCTGACTGGTGTGATACCGGTGCGAAAATAAAGAAAGAAGGTGAAAATTTCATTATTTCGCTGAAAGGCTTCCCGATTCCTCCTCAACATTAAGTTGTTCTTCATGAAAATAGCTGACTGCATGCGTTACAGTCAGCTGTTTTTATTGTTTCTGGCGAATAATTTACACCAGGCTCCGTTTTACTGGCGGTGTACTTTTATTTAAGGCAAGCCACAGCGGTTTGATACGCAGTAATGCCTCTTCAAGTTCTGGCGAATTGAGTGAGAAGGGCATACGCAGGTAGCGGTCAAACGCGCCTGAAAGCCCAAAGCGCGTGCCGGTGCCCATAATGATGCCTGTCGTTTCCGCACGTGCCGCCAGTTGAGTCGCCAGCATGCCGGGTAGTTCAATCCAGTATGAAAGTCCTCCCTCCGCTTCCTGAAACCGCCATTCGGGGAAATGCTCCCGTAACATCTGGCCGCAGCGGTCACGCCGTTCTGCCAGCATTTCCCGCCGGGCAGGCAGGAAGGTTTCACTGTTTTCGATAAGCCACAGCGTGGCCAGCTGTTCCAGCACCGGAGAGCCCAGATCCAGCGTGTCGCGCGTCTGTGCGAGCGTGGCGATAGTGCGGGACGAGGCGCGGATCCAGCCGAGACGAAGCCCACCCCAGAAGCTTTTGCCTGCGGAACCCAGCGTAATCACCGCGGCCTCCGGGTTAAAGGCGGCCAGCGGCGGCGGCGGGGGAGCATCGAACCAGAGATCGACCATGGTTTCATCCACCACCAGCGTGGTGCGGGTTTGCGCGGCGATGTCGGTTATGGTCTGACGCGTCGCGGCATCCATGCAGCGCCCGGTCGGATTATGAAAATCCGGCATTAGATAGGCCAGACGCGGGGCTGTCTGGGCAAGCGTTGCGGCAAAACCATCGGTATCCCAGCCCGTTTCTGGCAGCGAGACGCCCACGGGCCGGCATTGCGCCCCCTGAATCGCGGCTATCGCCAGCGGGTAGGTGGGATGATCCACCACCACGCGATCCCCGGGCCCGGTCATCATTCTTAAGATCAGGGCGAAGCCGCTGACGGCACCGTTCACCACCATCACTTCGTCTGCCCGGGTGGGCAGACCGCGTGCGGTGTAGCGGGCGGCGATAGCTTCACGCAGCGCTGGAAGCCCAAGCTGATCGTACCCGGTCAGCGCCAGATTCGGCGTAATGGTCGTCAGCGCGTGGGTGTAGGCCTGATGGATCTCTGGCCCTGCGTTGAGCGCGGCGGTTGAGAGATCCAGCGCCGCGCTGGCAGTGGAAAGCGTGGGCACGGCCCGGCTGTCTGGCAGGATCGCCCGGGAACCGCTGCCGTGACGACTCTCCAGAAAACCCTCTTCACGCAGATGCGCCAGCGCGCTGCTGATGGTGGTGCGGCTGACGTCCAGTGCGGCGGCCAGTTCCCGCTCTCCGGGCAGGCGCGTGTTTAGCGCCAGCCTGCCATCCAGAATTAACAGGCGTAACGCGTCAGCCAGCTGGCGCCACCGCGGGGTGCGGGAAGAGGTTTGTTGCCAGTGCCCTAACAGGCGAACCAGAGACTGGCTTCCAAAACGACGTGATGACATGTGCAGTCCACTATTTGAAAACTGGACATTAATCATAGTGCCATTTTCAGCGAAGATGGAAGCTGGTTCTTCGGAGAAGTGAAAATGGTGCGTCGTCTGGTACAACTTTATGTCGGTTTAGCCCTTTACGGACTTTCAACCGCGATGTTTATTCGTTCGGATCTGGGTGTTGATCCCTGGAATGTTTTTCACCTTGGCGTCGCCATCCAGGCCGGAATGAGCATCGGCACGGTGATGATTTTAACCGGGGCTGCGGTGCTGCTGCTATGGATCCCGCTGCGTCAGCTTCCGGGGCTGGGTACGGTCAGTAACGTGATTTGTATTGGCCTGGCGGCAGATGCGTCAATGGCATTGATCCCGGAACTCACCTCGCTGCCCGTGCGCATCACCCTGCTGGTTTCCGGCATTGTGGTTAACGCCCTTGCCACCGGAATGTATATCGGCGCGGGTTTTGGCGCAGGCCCGCGCGACGGTCTGATGACCGGCATACACGCCCGGCTGGGCTGGTCGATCCGCAGCGTGCGTACCGCAATCGAGGTGACCGTGTTGATCGTCGGCTATCTCCTCGGGGGAGCGTTTGGCGTCGGAACCGTGCTATATGCGTTAACCATCGGCCCGCTGATCCAGCTTTGTTTGCCGTGGTTTCGCCAGAGACCGCGCATGCAGAAAGCCGCGCAGCCGGAGCGGATTGCTTAATTTTGCGAAGCGCTCACAGGCTATAGTGGCGTAACTGTGTCAGAATAGTGACTACCTTTTACGACGCCAGAATCTATGAAAGCGATCACTCTTTATGACGTTGCCCGCGTAGCGGGCGTTTCTTATCAGACCGTTTCCCGGGTGATTAACGACGCGGAACACGTTTCTGCCCGTACGCGGGAAAAGGTCCGACAGGCCATGGCGGCGCTACATTATGTACCTAACCGTGGCGCGCAGCAGCTGGCCGGAAAACGCACCCGCACGCTGGGGCTGATGACCAGCGATCTGGCGCTGCATGCGCCGTCGCAAATCGCCTCAGCTGTAAAATCCCGGGCAGTGGAGCAGGGGGCTGGCGTGCTCATCTCTATGGTGGAGCAGCCCGCGCAGTGTCAGGCTGCTTTGCAGGAGTTACTGGCGCAGCGCGTGGAGGCGCTGCTGGTGAACGTTCCGCTGGAAGATGCTCAGGCAGAAATGCTTCAGGAAATGGCCTCGCCGACCCCGGTTCTTTTTCTTGATGTTTCCCCCACAGCTCGGGTTAACAGCCTCGTTTTCAATGCTGAACAGGGCGCTGGCCTGGGGGCGGAGCATCTGCTTTCGCTGGGGCACCGGCGAATTGCGCTGCTCGCCGGGCCGGAAAGTTCTGTCTCTGCCCGGGCTCGCCTGGCGGGATGGAAAACTACGCTGGCTCAGGCTGGCGTGGAGGCGTTTGCGGTGGCGCAGGGCGACTGGAGCGCGGCTTCAGGCTACGAGAAAGGTCATCAGCTCCTGGCGGGCGCACAGCTGCCGGAGGCGATCCTTGTGGCGAACGATCAGATGGCGCTTGGCGTTTTACGCGCCTGTGCGGAAAAAGGCGTTGCGGTACCGGGGCAGATCTCGGTTGTCGGGTTTGATGATACGGCTGACAGCGCGTGGTTTTCCCCTCCGCTGACCACCGTTCGGCAGGCGTTCCGCGAGGCCGGTGAACGCAGCGTGGAGTGGCTCCTGGCAACAGCCCGTCACGCCGAACCCTGGCAACAACAACTTCCCGTTACGTTGATCGTTCGTCATTCCACCGCGCCGCGCGCCGTACAACAGGCCGATCGTGAAGAGCTGGCGCAACAGCTAAGAACGCTGGCGCTGCTGGCGGAGAAACTGGCGCGCAGCTAGCGCTTTTGTGATCGTGCTCGCCTGGTGACGATCAAAGTCTTTACCGCCACCGTTTACCAGGGCATGTTGACTAAAATTGTGAGCGCTTCGCAAAGAGGTTGATATGTCTTCCACATTGCCGCTGACCCTCAGCGCAATTCTGGCTCGTCGTGACTGGGAAAACCCGGGCGTGACGCAGTGGAATCGTCTGGCCGCACACGCGCCTTTTCATAGCTGGCGCGATGAAACCCTCGCCCGGGAGGATAAGCCTTCGCTGAGCAAGCGTCTGCTTAACGGCATCTGGCGATTCAGCTTTTTCCCGGCACCAGAGCAGGTGCCCGAGGCATGGGTAACGGACGATCTGTCTGATGCCGTTGAGATGCCCGTGCCGTCGAACTGGCAGATGGAGGGATTTGATACCCCCATCTACACCAACGTCACCTACCCGATAAATGTGAACCCGCCCTATGTTCCGGCTGAAAACCCAACCGGTTGTTACTCGCTCACATTTGAGATGGATGGTGCCTGGCTGCTCAGCGGGCAAACCCGCATTATCTTTGATGGGGTGAATTCAGCTTTTCATCTGTGGTGTAACGGCCAGTGGATGGGCTATTCCCAGGACAGCCGTCTGCCTGCGGAGTTCGACCTCAGCGCGGTGCTGCGACCGGGGCAGAACCGCCTGGCGGTGATGGTGTTACGCTGGTGCGACGGAAGCTACCTGGAAGATCAGGACATGTGGCGGATGAGCGGCATTTTCCGTGACGTCTCGCTGCTGCACAAGCCGGAAACGCAGATTGCCGATTATCAGATCGTGACCGATCTGAATGCCGAATGCGATCGGGCGCTGCTCCGGGTTGACGTTGCGCTGGAAGGCTTACGCTATGCCGAATGCGAGGTGGCGTTTACCCTGTGGCGTAACGGCGAAGCCTGCGCGCAAATCACGCAACAGCCCGGATCGGCCATCGTGGACGAACGCGGCAGTTGGGCGGAGCGGCTCACGGTGGCGATACCCGTGAACAATCCCGCGCTGTGGAGCGCTGAAACACCGGAACGCTATCGTTTGACCATGTCGCTTCGGGATGTGCAGGGCAACATGCTGGAGACTGAAGCCTGCGATGTCGGTTTCAGACGCGTCGAAATCAGCAACGGCCTGCTGAAGCTTAACGGCAAACCGCTGCTGATCCGCGGCGTGAACCGTCATGAACATCATCCTGAGAAGGGGCAGGTGATGGATGAGGCGACCATGCGCCGCGACATCGAACTGATGAAGCAGCATAACTTCAATGCCGTGCGCTGCTCGCATTATCCGAATCACCCTCTGTGGTACACGCTTTGCGATCGCTACGGCCTGTACGTGGTCGATGAGGCGAATATTGAAACCCATGGCATGGTGCCGATGAGCCGCCTGGCGGACGATCCGCGCTGGCTGCCTGCCATGAGCGAACGCGTCACGCGTATGGTGCAGCGGGACCGGAATCATCCGTCCATCATCATCTGGTCCCTGGGGAATGAGTCCGGGCATGGGGCGAATCACGATGCGCTGTACCGCTGGCTGAAAACCACCGATCCCACGCGGCCGGTGCAGTACGAAGGCGGGGGGGCCAGTACGGCGGCAACCGATATTATTTGCCCGATGTATGCCCGCGTCGATCAGGATCAGCCGTTCCCGGCGGTGCCAAAGTGGTCGATTAAAAAATGGATTGGTATGCCGGACGAAACCCGTCCGCTGATCCTGTGCGAGTATGCCCACGCGATGGGTAACAGCTTTGGCGGCTTTGCCAGCTACTGGCAGGCATTCCGCAGCCATCCCCGGTTGCAGGGCGGCTTTGTCTGGGACTGGGTCGATCAGGCGCTGACGAAAAAAGCGGAAGACGGCACGGCATTCTGGGCCTACGGCGGCGATTTTGGCGATAAGCCCAACGATCGTCAGTTCTGCCTCAACGGGCTGGTGTTTCCCGATCGCACCCCGCATCCCGCCCTTTACGAGGCACAGCGTGCCCAGCAGTTCTTTACCTTTACGCTGGTGAGCACCGCTCCGCTGGTCGTCGATATCCAGAGCGATTATCTGTTCCGTCATACTGACAACGAGAGTCTGCGATGGTCGGTGGCGCGTGACGGTGCGGTGTTGGCTTCCGGCGAAATAACCCTTTCTGTTGCGCCCCAGGGAACACAGCGCGTTGAGATCCCGCAGACTGAATTCGGCGCTGAACCGGGCGAGGTCTGGCTCAACGTGGAGATCGTTCAGCCGCAGGCCACGCCGTGGTCGCCGTCCGGCCACCGTTGTGCCTGGGATCAGTGGCCGCTCCCGGCTCCGCTGTACCTTACGCCACCGAAAGCAGACGGAACCCCACCACAGTTAACGGTGCAGGACGAGGTGCTGGACATCACTCATCAGCAGCAGCGCTGGCAGTTTAGCCGTCTCACCGGCAACCTGACCCAGTGGTGGAACGCGGGCGCTGAAACGCTCCGTTCCCCGCTAACGGATAACTTTACCCGCGCGCCGCTGGATAATGACATTGGCATCAGCGAGGCGACTCGCATCGATCCGAACGCGTGGGTGGAACGCTGGAAAGCGGCAGGGATGTATGAGATATCCTCGCGCCTTATCCAGTGTGAAGCGGAACAGCATGCCCGTGAGGTGGTGGTGACCACGCAGCACGTCTGGGAGCATCAGGGTAAAGCGCTGTTTATCAGCTACAAGGTCTGGCGGATTGATGACCACGGGTTACTGCACGGTGATGTGCAGGTGACGGTGGCGTCTGACATTCCTGAACTCGCTCGCGTGGGCCTGAGCGTTATGCTGGCGGATATCCCGCAAACGGTGCGCTGGCTGGGGCTGGGCCCGCTGGAGAACTATCCGGACAGAAAACTGGCGGCGCAGCAGGGGCGCTGGGCGTTACCGCTGGACGCCATGCAGACGCCGTATATCTTCCCGACGGAGAACGGTTTACGCTGCGACACCCGTGAGCTGACGTTTGGCTCACATCACTTCCAGGGACAGTTCCATTTCTCCCTGAGCCGTTACAGCCAGCAGCAACTGCATACGACAACGCATCACCATTTGCTACGGGAAGAGGATGGCTGCTGGTTGAATCTTGATGCGTTCCACATGGGCGTGGGGGGGGACGACTCATGGAGCCCGAGCGTAGCACCCGCCTTCATTCTGCAAAACCGTCGGCTGCGCTACACGTTTAGCTGGCAGCAGAACGGCTGAGCCGAAACGTGCGGCCACTGTCGTGACCGCACGTAACACCGCGTAATGGGTTTATTTCCTGAGGTTGTGCTCGGCCCAGCGAATGAAATCTTCTTTAGGCAGCGCCTTGCTGAAATACCAGCCCTGTCCGTACTGCACGCCGTGGCGATGCAACCATTCGAGCTGCCCTTCAGTTTCAATGCCTTCTGCGACCATCGCCAGCTTAAGCGATTTGGCCATTTCGATGATGTGGGGAGTCACGTTCTTATACTCCAGCGCGTCCACAAAGGATTTATCAATCTTCAGGGTATCGACATCAAGATCCTGCAAATAGCTCAGGCTGGAGTAACCCGTACCAAAATCATCAATGTAGATGGCATGCCCGGAGCGCCGAAACGCAGCGATGGCAGGGGCGCTGACGGCAGGATCGGCAAAGCCGCGCTCGGTCAATTCAAGGGTGATCTGGCGCGGGTGGACGCCCCATTTGTTGAGCAATTGACTCAGCAGGCGAGGCAGCTCGGGGGACGTTAAATCGGCTGGCGCAAGGTTGACAGAAATGTGCAGTTCCGGGTGATGATGCAGCCAGGCACCTAAATCCTCAAACACCTTATTCACTACCAGCTGCGTCAGCGTTGAAATAAGCCCCGTCTGCTCCGCCAGGGGAACAAAGAGATTAGGCGACAGGTCACTGCCATCTGGCTGCGGCCAGCGCATCAGCGCTTCTGCACCCACCAGTTTTCCACTGCATAGCGCCACAATGGGCTGATAGTGAACCTCGATCTCCCGGTTGTTGATCGCGTCGATCAGCCGGTTACGCGGGGAAAGCAAACGGCGGAGGATGCGAAGCACAATAAGGGCTGCAACCAGGCTTATCAGTATGCCAGCCGGTAGCCAGATGATCAGCTGCTGATGCCAGGATGCCGCGAGCGGTTTTAACGATGCCCAGGCAATAACCGTAAGCCCCAGTTCTGGCACCGGTTTTAACACGTACATCGAGCCGTTGTATTGCACGCGCTTAACGTCCTGCTGCTCCTTAACGACAGAAAGAATATACGGGTCGAGAATATTGCTTCTGGCAAATATCCGATGGGTTTCGCTTCCCACCAGGGCGGCATCCATCGAAATGTCACCGAACGGGACAACATCCACAAGCGACGCCGGATCGACCATTACCAGATAATGTCCTTTCCCCAGAACGGCCATATAACGGTGAATGCCGAGGTCGTTTTGCGAGGTGAGCCACGCGCTATATCCGTCTGCGGTGATCCGCATCGGGGGCGGTAAGATCGCCGTATTACTGGATTGTTCCAGAGAGGAGCAGAGCGGCTTCAGGTTATCGATATACATCACTTCCTGAATATAGCGCCATGAGAACGCGACACGACGCATTTCGCGTAAGTGCGGAGGAGTGCAGGGCGGGGCGTTGAACAACTGTAGGTGCGTGAGCGCCTGTTTTGCCTGCGCAACGACTCTGTCGGTACGGATCAGGGCGCGCGAGGCATATCTGTCCAGTGCATCCACAAATTTCGCCTCTGCCTGACGATGCGCCAGCCAGATACTGAGGCACACAGGGACCAGCACAGAGAAGATCAGTACGCCTGTCACCAGGCTGACCAGATGTCGGGTTCGCATGCTGCTGTATCCTTTCCATATGCCCGACCAGGGCATGGAGTTTGCGCGCCAGATGAAAAATTTTTTATCGCTAAATGATATAGTTATAGCATGTAACAGTCTCTGGCAGTATTTGAAAAAACCTTTCAAAAACAGGCTGTGCGTCACAGGGGTTGTTTTTGCAGCAAAGCTCAGATAGTATTTTGTTATGTTATAACAATACATGAAGGCCAGAGATGAAACCGAATATCCATCCAACCTATCGCACCGTTGTGTTTCACGACACCACGGCTAATGAATATTTTAAAGTTGGCTCAACGATTAAGACAGACCGTGAAATTGAACTTGAGGGGAAAACGTATCCCTACGTTACTCTTGATGTCTCCTCTAAATCACATCCGTTTTATACCGGGAAGCAGAAGACCTTCTCGACGGATGGCAGCGCGGCACGCTTCCGCAAGCGTTTTGGTGGCTTTCTTGATGCGAAGCGAGGCTAATCATGCAGGTGCTTAACTCATTGCGCAGTGCAAAACAGCGTCACCCGGATTGCCAGATAGTCAAACGCAAGGGACGCTTATACGTGATTTGCAAATCTAACCCGCGCTTTAAGGCGGTGCAGGGGCGTAAAAAAAGACGCTAGACGCGCGTTTCTCGCCAGCTTTCCAGGGATCTTTTCTGTTTGCCATCGACGGTAAAATTGTCGGTGGCAAGCCAGCTTTCAAACGCGCTCGCCAGCGCTGACCACTCTTTGTCGAGAATTGAAAACCAGTCGGTGTCCCGGTTTCGGCCTTTAATGACCAGCGCCTGGCGAAAACGCCCTTCAAACTGAAAGCCAAGACGCAGGGCCGCTTTGCGGGAGGGTTCGTTCAGGCTGTTGCACTTCCATTCATAACGTCGGTAGCCCAGGGTATCGAACACGTACCGCATCAGCAGATACTGCGCTTCTGTCGACATGGGCGTGCGGCTTAACATTGACGAGAAGTGAACATGTCCCACTTCTACAACGCCGTTTTTAGGATCGATCCGCATAAGGGACAGCGTCCCGACAGGAGATTGGGTCTGGTTATCGATAACGCTAAAGTGGATGGGATCGGATAATTTGCTCACGCTCGCCACCCATTCGGCAAACTCCTCTGCGGTGGCATCGGGTTCACGCAGCAGCCACGTCCAGCTTCGGGTATCTCCGGCCAGGGAATACGCAGAGAACAACGCGTGGGCATGCTCCACGCGCAGCGGCTCAAGCCGACAATAGCGACCCTGAAGTACCACCCGGGACGGGGGCGGGCGAGGCTGCCAGTCGGCAAGGCTTTCCCCTACAGGTTGTCCAAACTCATTGAATACACTCATCTTTATTTCCACGATGTTGAAAAGATCTCCAGATTAGTGAATTACTGGTTCCTTAAAAAGAACCACCAGGCTATGTTTTGCTGGTACCACGAGGAGGTAAAGATGAATATACCGGGTGATGAGCTATACACCCTGCTCCATGCTGCGCTGAAAAAACGTGGGGAAGAAACGCTCCAGCGCGCGCTCTACCTTGCTTTGCGGGAGGCCATACTGTGCGGAAGGCTTCGGTCCGGCAGTCATTTGCCCGGCTCGCGAACGCTGGCGCAGCAGATCTCGGTGTCCCGAAACACCGTTAATGCGGCGCTGGACCAGCTCACGCTCGAAGGTTATTTGCTGCGTAGCCGCCAGGGTACGCGGGTGGGGCAATTCACTCCTCGGACGCTTGCCCGGACATTACCGGACCCGGACGTCAGGCTGACAAAACGTGTCGCGCTACTGCCCGCGCCTGTGCCGCGCGACACTCCGGTGATGGCGTTTACGCCGGGAACGCCTGCCATCAACTATTTCCCCTTGCCGCTGTGGCGGCGGTTATACGATCGCGTCCTGCGCGAGGAGGGGAGCGCCCTGTTAGGGTATGGCGACCCGGCCGGTGAGCCGACGCTGCGGGCCGCCATTGCCCGCCATCTTGCGCTCTCCCGCGGCATTGACTGCGATGCAAGCCAGATAGTGATAACCGAAGGGGCGCTGGAGGGCGTCAATCTGTGCACGATGCTGTTAAGCGAGCCGGGGGATGTCGCCTGGGTGGAAAATCCTGGCTATAGCGGCGCCAAAAGCGCTTTCGTCAAAACCGGCCTGGCGATGACCGGCATACCGGTGGATGACGAGGGGATGTGCTGGGAAGGGTTGTGTGCGCCTTCACCCACGCTGATTTTTACCTCGCCATCGCATCAGTTCCCTTACGGAAGCGTGCTCAGCGCGCGGCGGCGTCTGGCGCTGCTGGAACTGGCCCGGCAGCACAGCGCGTGGATCATTGAGGACGATTACGACAGCGAATTCCGTTATGCCGGTGAGCCCGTACCGGCGATGCTGGGAATGGTCAACAATGCGCCCGTTGTGTATCTGGGGACGTTCAGCAAAACGCTGTTTCCGTCGCTCAGAATGGGGTTCATGGTATTACCGCCAGCGCTGGCTAAGGCGGCGCGTCCGGCCATCGGCTCGCTGCTGCGCGGCGGGCATCGCGCTGAACAGCGCACCCTGGCGCTATTTATTGAGGAAGGCCACTATGCGCGACATCTTGCCGCCATGCGCCGACTTTATCGTAAGCGATACCGCCAGCTGCGGGAGGTGCTAAGCGCAGAGCTTCATACGCCGCACCGTGTTCTTGCCGGAGAAGGAGGGATGCACCTGGCGCTGGCGATTGACGGTATCGACGACCAGCGGCTGGTGGAGCAGGCAAGAGCGTTTCAGCTGGCACCCGCTGCACTGAGCGGGTACTACCTTGAGACGACGCAGGGGCAAACCGGTCTGGTTTTAGGTTACGGCAATACCTCTGCTTCGCAGTTTGCGCCGGGTATTCGACGTCTTCAGGCGCTCATTACACAGCAGCGGGGCGGGAAAGGGTAAAGACATCATAAAAAGAGAGCTGGCCCTTGGTGATGACCATTTTCTGCAACTTCTCTTTTTGCCCGGCTTCGACAGCCGGCGAGTGCAGGATGCTGTCGATCAGCTCCTTCGGCACGTAACGCGTGTTGTACCACTCCCCGTTGTAGCAGACGCGGAAATCGAGTACGTCGATATCTTCATACCGGTAACGCGGATTGACGTCGAAAAAGAAAAACGCGTTAAACACCACGAACAGCACAACCAGCAGCCAGACGGAATCGACCAGCGTTTCAGACTTCAGCATGACGATAAGCGTTGCCAGCCAGGCGGCGTACATGGCGACGAACAATCCGGGATGTTTGCGAATAAAGCTGATGCTAAAGCGCGGACGATTGTCGCGCTTTTCGCGGGTATTGAGCTCGTCGATGGTGGCGGTAAGCAGGCGCTGTATCTCTGTCATTTTTTGCCTTTATGATTGTTAAAAATACAGGTGATCTGCCTATTTTATGAGAGGGGTTTATGCGATGAAAGTAACAGTTATGCCAGGAAAAAGCATAACAGTTACTCAGGATGCGCTTAGATCATTTTAATGATTTTCGCCGGATTCCCGCCCACTACCGCATTGGCCGGCACGTCTTTGGTCACTACCGCGCCGGAAGCGATAACCGCATTATCGCCAATGGTCACGCCAGGATTAATCACCGCGCGTCCGCCGATCCAGACGTTATGGCCTATGGTGACCGATTTACCGTACTCCAGCCCGCTGTTACGTTCGGTCGCGTCCAGAGGATGCGTGGCTGTATAAATGTGCACCCCCGGTGCGAGCATACAGTTATCGCCAATGCGGATAGGGCAGACGTCCAGCATGACGCAGTCGAAGTTGGCGTAAAAATTGTTGCCCAGATAGATGTTATAGCCGTAGTCGCAGCGGAAGCTCGGCTCAATATAAGCGCCTTCGCTTTGACCCAGCAGGTCAGCTAATAAGGCGCGACGTTCGGCCTTCTCATCGGGTGCGGTATGGTTATAGCGGTGAACAATATGACGAGCGCGTAAACGGTCAGCCCTCAGCGTGTCATCGCCAGGGCGATAATATTCACCGGCAATCATCTTCTGTTTTTCTTCACTCATGGGAACCTCTCTGGAATCGTTTTACGTAGCGTAAAGAGGATTAGCCAGAAAGGGAACGTTCCCTAAAAGTGGCTGTGACAGGAGTCACAACATTCTTGCGTATAAATACGTTTTATACGGGGACCTGGCGTTTGCACTTGAAGCGTAATACGAAAGGTAAATTCAGCTTAACAACGGGTGTAGTGCCTTAAAGTCTCTCTTCAACGACTAACGAACAAATTTCCATACCGAAGAGGGGATCTTGTCATAGAGTTTATTCATGGTCAGTTCAGCAAGACGATGGTCGGCAGCTGAATAAAATACCGCCAGTTCATTATCAGACAGCTCGTATTTATTTTTCTCAATAACTCGTTCGAGCGTGTCAATTGACTGACAGCGTCGCAGGCGCATCAAATAATCGACTTTAGTTAATGGTTTATCAGACATAAAATTCACCTTAGTATTTGTAATAATTTTAACAGGAAAGACTAACCGGATTAGCTCTGCTGACATTCGTGAAGCAGCGAAATAGACGGTTTCCTGATTTACGCCATTTCTGCAAATCCTGTGCGTTAATGCCGTAGCTGCTGAACAACATAAAGGTGTCGTCCAGGTATTCATCAATTTGCTCTATCAACTTATTATCTTCATTGTACTTAATTTTATAATTAAGTGCGAAGGTTGCGATATGCTCGATCAGCTCATTAAGCTGTAAATTGATAGCAGACGTTGGATCGTTCACCCAGCCATGGTTACTTTCTTCAAGATTGGCAAGGCAGTCATGGTACAAGGATTCGCAGAGAAATTTCAACTGCGCGATATCATGCCTTTTTGGCGAGTACTCGTCCAAAGCGCATCCCCTTCTGAGTGATTTTTTACTCACCGAACATCATGTCGGGATGGATACAACTTGCTTAGCCACACGGGAGCTGTGTTCCTGATAACTCTAACTATAAGCCACTCTGATCAGGATTTCACCGCGCTATTACGAAAAATTACAATTAAAACGTTTCCTTGCGAGCGCTTACGCAAATGTGACCTCAGACGCGAACACTTTTATCGAGAGAAACCCTTTTTTTAATCCGTTCCTTAAGATTCATTGAGTTAGCGCAATGTTTCAATTGAAGTCCGGATTCAGATGTCTTCGGCATTTACGATGATTTAGGATTTGTCCGAATATTTTAGGCGATGAATTGATATAAAAAGAATGCTGAATTCTACGATTAGCTTATCGGATTATTATGATAAGTCTTATCAGGACGGGTGAAAATAAATAAAACGACAATAAGACTATTTTATGAATTTTTCTGAAAATGAAAAAGGCCGCAAATGCGGCCTTTTTATCATGTGAAACCGGTATCAGTGATGTTCTACCGAATGATTGTGCTCCACATCTTCATTTTTGCGGCTAAAGCGGCGACGTACCACCACGAAGAACACCGGTACAAAGAAGATGGCGAGAACGGTCGCAGTGACCATACCACCCATTACACCGGTACCTACCGCGTTCTGTGCGCCGGAGCCTGCGCCTGAGCTGATAACCAGCGGCATAACGCCGAGGATAAACGCCAGGGACGTCATCAGGATTGGACGCAGACGCATACGAACGGCTTCAAGCGTTGCTTCAATCAGGCCTTTACCTTCTTTCTCCATCAGATCTTTGGCGAATTCGACGATAAGTATCGCGTTCTTCGCCGACAAGCCAATGGTTGTCAGCAGGCCCACCTGGAAGTAAACGTCGTTAGTCAGCCCACGGAAGGTTGCGGCAAGCAGCGCACCGATAACCCCCAGCGGAACCACGAGCATAACGGAGAACGGAATCGACCAGCTCTCATACAATGCCGCCAGACACAGGAACACCACAATCAGTGAAATGGCGTACAGGGCAGGGGCCTGGTTACCGGACAGACGTTCCTGATAGGACATACCGGTCCAGTCGTAGCCAATACCCGCAGGCAGTTTGCTGGCCAACTCTTCCATCAGGTTCATGGCTTCACCGGTGCTTCGGCCCGGCGCCGCCTGACCGAGAATCTCCATCGATGGCAAGCCGTTATAACGCTCCAGACGCGGCGAACCGTATTCCCAGCGCGAAGTTGAGAAGGCGGAGAACGGCACCATCTGGCCATCGCTGCCGCGAACGTACCAGTTGTTGATATCGTTCGGCAGCATACGGTATTGCGCTTCGGACATGACGTACACTTTCTTCACGCGACCACGGTCGATGAAGTCGTTGACGTAGCTGCCACCCCAGGCTGCACCCAGCGTGGTATTGATGTCACTGATGGTCACACCCAGCGCCTGTGCTTTTTCCTGGTCGATATCGATCTTGTACTGCGGCGTATCTTCCAGACCGTTAGGACGCACGCCCACCAGCAGGTCAGGGTGTTTAGCCACCTCGCCAAATAGCTGGTTACGCGCCTGAGTCAGTTTTTCGTGGCCCAGACCGCCCTGGTCAATCAGCTGGAAGTCGAAGCCGGTCGCCGTACCCAGTTCAACAATCGCTGGCAGGTTAAAGGCGAAGACCATCGCATCTTTAATCTGTGAGAAGGTACCCATGGCCCGGTTGGTAATGGCTTCAACTTTGTTCTCATCACCCGGGCGTTCGGACCAGTCTTTCAGAGAAACGAAGGCAATACCGGTGTTCTGACCACGACCCGCGAAGCCAAAGCCGTTAACCGCAAACACGGATTCGACGTTGTCTTTCTCTTTGGTCAGGAAGTAGTCGGTCATCTCATCCAGCACTTTTTGCGTACGTTCTTGCGTCGCACCCGCCGGAAGCTGAGCCATGCTCAGGAACACGCCCTGGTCTTCATCTGGCAGGAACGAGCTTGGCAGACGAACAAACAGGAAAGCCATGCCCACCACGATGATGATATAGAGCAGCAGATAACGACCGGTGCTGCGCAGGATGTTCCCCACGCTGTCGGTGTAGTGATGCGTACTCTTATCAAACATGCGGTTAAACCAGCCGAAGAACCCTTTGTGCTCGCCGTGGCCACCTTTCTTAATCGGCTTCAGCATGGTCGCACACAGGGCTGGCGTCAGGATCAGGGCTACCAGCACCGACAGCGCCATCGCGGAAACGATGGTAATAGAGAACTGACGGTAAATCGCACCGGTTGAACCACCGAAGAAGGCCATCGGGATAAATACCGCAGACAGAACCATCGCGATACCGACCAGCGCGCCCTGGATCTGGCCCATTGATTTACGGGTTGCTTCCTTCGGCGGCAGGCCTTCTTCCGCCATCACACGCTCAACGTTTTCGACCACTACGATGGCGTCATCCACCAGCAGGCCGATGGCGAGCACCATCCCGAACATCGTCAGGGTGTTTATCGAATAGCCAAATATCGCCAGAACCGCGAAGGTGCCGAGCAGTACAACCGGCACGGCGATGGTTGGGATCAGCGTTGCGCGGAAGTTTTGCAGGAACAGGTACATTACCAGGAAGACGAGGATGATCGCCTCAACCAGGGTTTTAACCACTTCGTGAATCGAAATTTTAACGAACGGCGTGGTGTCATACGGGTAAACAATTTTCAGACCTGACGGGAAGAAAGGTTCCATCTTCTTCAGTTCTGCACGGATAGCCGTCGCGGTGTCCAGGGCGTTCGCACCAGTCGCCAGTTTGATACCTAAACCGGAAGCCGGTTTACCGTTGAACTTCGCAATAACGTCGTAGTTCTCGCCACCCAGCTCCACTTTCGCCACGTCACGCAGGCGAACCTGCGAACCGTCCTGATTCACCTTCAGCAGAATTTTACTGAACTCATCCGCCGAGGTCAGACGCGTTTGCGCGATGATAGACGCGTTAAGCTGCTGGCCTTTCACCGGCGGCGTGCCGCCTAACTGACCGGCTGCAACCTGGGCGTTTTGCGCTTTAATTGCGCTGATCACGTCAACCGGGGTTAGCTGGAAGTTGTTCAGCTTATTCGGATCCATCCAGATACGCATCGCGTACTGTGAACCGAACAGCTGAACATCACCCACACCAGACGTACGGCTGATGGCGTCCTTCATGTTGGCGCCCACGTAGTCGGAAATATCTTCCTGCGTCATGGTGCCATCGGTGTTAATCACGCCGACAACCATCAGGAAGCTACTGGACGATTTCTCGACGCTCACACCCTGTTGTTGCACTTCCTGCGGCAGCAGGGGCATCGCCAGCTGCAGTTTGTTCTGCACCTGAACCTGCGCAATGTCCGCATCCGTACCGGATTCAAAGGTCAGGGTAATCTGAACTGTACCGGTTGAGTCACTGTTTGAGGACATGTACATCAGGTTATCGATACCGTTCATGTTCTGTTCGATAACCTGCGTAACGGTGTCCTGCACCGTTTTGGCATCAGCGCCCGGGTAGGTTGCGGAGATCGTCACTGCCGGCGGCGCAATCGTTGGATATTGCGCAACAGGCAGCTTCAGGATCGCAAGTCCCCCGGCCAGCATGATGATAATGGCGATCACCCACGCAAATATGGGGCGATCGATAAAGAAATTAGGCATGTCTTAACGGCTCCTGTTTAAGTTAAGACTTGGTTTGTTCTGACTGGCCAGCGGCCGACGCTTGTTGTTTGTCGTCAGATTTCACTTCCTGAGCTTTGACCTGCGCGCCAGGACGAACTTTTTGCAAACCAGTAATAATCACGCGATCGCCATCTTTCAGACCTTCCGTTACCAGCCACTTGTCGCCAATCGCCTGCGTTGCAGTGATATTGCGTGTTTCGACTTTGTTATCGGCACCTACAACCAGCGCGCTCGCATCGCCGCGTGGCGTACGGGTCACACCTTGCTGCGGAACCAGAATGGCGCTTGGGTTAGTCCCTTCTTCAAGACGGGCGCGTACGAACATACCCGGCAGCAGGGTTTTATCCGGATTCGGGAAAATAGCCCGGATGGTGATAGAGCCGGTGGTCTGATCGACGGTCACATCAGAAAATTCCAGTGTGCCTGTTTGTGAGAACTTGATACCGTCGTTGGTAACCAGTTCAACTTTGGCTTTACCGTTTTCCTGTTTCAGTTGTCCGCTGGCAAGCTCCTGTTTGAGACGCAGGAAATCGTTGCTGGACTGTGTAACGTCAACGTAGATCGGGTCAAGCTGCTGCACGGTGGCCAGCGCGTTGGTTTGACCGTTCTGCACCAGCGCACCTTCGGTGACGGCTGATTTACCAATGCGACCGCTGATAGGGGAGGTCACTTTGGTGTAGGCGAGGTTAATACGCGCGGTTTCTACCGCCGCTTTCGCCGCCACAACGGCTGCATTGGCTTGCTGTGCATCGGCCAGGGCAGAATCGTAATCCTGTTGGCTGATGTACTGCGTGCCGAGCAGTTTCTTGTAACGATTCAACGTCAGTTGCGAAATTTTGGCTGCCGCTTCTGCTTTCGCCAGATCGCCTTTAGCGCTCTCATAAGACGCCTGATAGGTTGCTGGATCAATCTGATAAAGAGACTCACCTGCTTTCACATCACCGCCTTCGGTGAAGTTACGTTTCAGGATGATACCGCTCACCTGCGGACGTACTTCTGCAATGCGGTAGGCGCTGGTGCGGCCCGGTAGTTCTGTTGTCATCTGGAGAGGTTCGGATTTGAGCGTCACGACGCCAACTTCTGGCACCTGCTGAGCTCCTTGTTGAGCCTCTTTGTCGTCACATCCTGTAAGCGCTAAGCTGCCTGAGAGCATCAGAACGACCGCCAGAGGCGTTAACCCTCTGTTTTTGTTCATATGTAAACCTCGAGTGTCCGATTTCAAATTGATCAAGGGTCCTGAGTCTAAAAACCCATTGCTGCGTTTATATTATCGTCATGCTATGGTACATACATTCATAAATGTATGTAAATCTGACTCCTGTAAATTCATCAACGTATGGCACGAAAAACCAAACAACAAGCGCTGGAAACCCGACAACACATTCTGGATGTGGCAATGCGTTTGTTCTCACAGCAGGGTGTTTCGGCAACCTCGCTGGCGCAGATTGCTCAGGCCGCGGGCGTCACGCGGGGAGCGATTTACTGGCATTTTAAAGACAAGTCAGATCTGTTTGGTGAAATCTGGGAGCTTTCAGAGTCCAGCATCAGCGATCTTGAGAGTGAGTATCGGGCAAAATTCCCTCACGATCCACTCTCAGTATTAAGAGAAATATTAGTATATATCCTTGAAGCGACTGTTGTGGAAGAACGCCGACGTCTGATGATGGAAATCATCTTCCATAAATGTGAGTTTGTTGGCGAAATGGCGGTGGTTCAGCAGGCGCAGCGCGACCTGTGTCTGGAAAGCTACGATCGCATCGAGCAAGTTCTTAAGGAATGTATGCAGGCCGACATGCTTCCCGCTACGCTGTTAACGCGCCGGGCGGCGATCCTGATGCGCAGCTATATTTCCGGCCTGATGGAAAACTGGCTTTTCGCCCCGCAGTCGTTCGATCTGAAATCAGAGGCGCGTAGCTACGTCGCGATTTTCCTGGAGATGTGCCAGCTTTGCCCGACCCTCCGCAGCGAGGGATCGCCGCTTACTGCCTGAATCTTTCCAGGAAATGTCTTAGAGGATTACCTTCCCGCTATTCTGCTTTAGCCGGGCGTGATATTCTTCACGCCCGACTATTTTCGGTCATTTCTCAGATCACATTCACGACTATGCTGCACACCTATCGCTCGACACATTCTGTTCTGGCCGTTTTTTTGATCCTGCTGTTTTTCTTTGCAGCCGCACCGCATTCCTGGGCCCGTGCAGACAACGGCAGTGACGTCCCGACGCGTGCCGAGGTTCAGTCGCAACTCGACACCCTAAATAAACAAAAAGATCTCTCCGCCCAGGAAAAGCTCGTTCAGCAGGACCTGACGGAAACCCTGGATACGCTGGATAAGATCGATCGCATCAAAGCCGAAACGGCCCAGCTGCGGCAGAAGGTCGCTCAGGCGCCGGAGAACATGCGTAAAGCAACGGAGGCCCTGAACGCGCTTAGCGACGTTGATAACGACGATGAAACCCGAAAAACGCTTGCCACGCTTTCTTTGCGCCAGCTCGAGTCGCGCGTGGCGCAGCTGCTGGACGATCTGCAAACGGCGCAGTCCGATCTCTCGACCTATAACAGCCAGCTGGTTTCGCTGCAAACCCAGCCTGAGCGCGTGCAGAACGCCATGTATTCTGCATCGCAACAGCTACAGCAGATACGTAACCGTCTGAATGGCATTACCGTGGGGGAAGGGGCGCTTCGACCGACCCAGCAAACGCTGCTGAACATCCAGCAGACGCTGCTGAACGCGGAGATTGAACAGCAGCGTAAGAGTCTGGAAGGCAACACGGTGTTGCAGGATGCGCTGCAAAAACAGCGTGACTACGTGAACGCGAATATCAACCGGCTCGAGCATCAGCTTCAGCTGTTGCAGGAGGCGGTGAACAGCAAGCGCCTGACGCTGACCGAAAAAACGGCGCAGGAAGCGGTCTCGCCAGACGAAACGGCGCGTATCCAGGCCAATCCGCTGGTGAAGCAGGAGCTGGAGATTAATCATCAGCTGAGCGAGCGCCTGATTCAGGCTACTGAAAGCGGCAGCGCGCTGGTGCAGCAGAATATTAAAGTCAAAAACTGGCTGGATCGCGCTTTGCAGGCTGAGCGCAATGTCAAAGAGCAGATTGCCGTCCTGAAGGGAAGCCTGCTGCTGTCGCGCATTCTTTACCAGCAGCAGCAGACGCTGCCGTCCGCCGACGAGCTGGAAGACATGACCAACCGCATTGCGGATTTGCGTCTTGAACAGTTTGACGTTAACCAGCAGCGCGATGCCCTGTTCCAGAGCGATACGTTTGTTGCCAAAGTGGAAGAAGGCCATTCAAGTGAAGTAAACGGTGAAGTTCACGACGCGCTGTTGCAGGTTGTGGATATGCGCCGCGAGCTGCTCGATCAGCTTAATAAGCAGCTGGGCAACCAGCTGATGATGGCGATTAACCTGCAAATCAACCAGCAGCAGCTGGTGAGCGTGTCTAAAAGCCTCCAGGAGATCCTGACCCAGCAGATTTTCTGGGTGAACAGCAACAAACCCATGGACTGGGGCTGGTTTAAATCTTTCCCTGAAACGCTGAAATCCCAGATCAAAAGCATGAAAATTACCGTGAACTGGGAGAAAGCCTGGCCTGCGGTGATGATTGCCTTCCTTGCGGGTCTGCCTTTGCTGCTTATCGCCGGAGTAATACGCTGGCGTTTGAAATGGCTGAAGCAGTACCAGGCGAAGCTGGCCTCGGAAGTGGGGCAACTGCGTAACGACAGCCAGCTGCACACCCCGAAAGCGATCCTGATCGATCTGATCCGTGCTCTGCCGGTCTGCCTGCTGATCCTCGCCGTCGGCCTGATCCTGTTGACCATGCAGCTCAATATCAGCGACCTGCTGTGGGCGTTCAGCAAAAAGCTGGCGCTGTTCTGGCTGGTGTTTGGCCTGTGCTGGAAAGTGCTGGAAAAAGATGGCGTCGCGGTCCGACACTTCAACATGCCGGAGAAACTCACCAGCCACTGGCGTCGCCAGATTGTACGTATCAGCCTCGCGCTGTTGCCGCTGCACTTCTGGTCCGTTGTGGCCGAGCTTTCGCCGCTGCATCTGATGGATGACGTGCTGGGACAGCTGGTAATTATGCTGAACCTGCTGCTGATAGCCGTCCTGATGTGGCCGATGTGCCGCGACAGCTGGCGTGATAAAGAGTCCCACAATCTTCGTCTGGTTACCGTAACGGTGCTGGCGATCATTCCGCTGGCGCTGATGGTGCTGACGGCAACGGGTTACTTCTATACCACGCTTCGTCTGTCAGGCCGCTGGATTGAAACCGTGTATCTGGTGATCCTGTGGAACCTGCTGTTCCAGACCGTGCTGCGCGGTTTGAGCGTGGCGGCGCGCCGCATTGCGTATCGTCGCGCTGTTGCCCGTCGACAGCATCAGGTTAAAGAGGGGGCTGAAGGGGCTGAGCCGCAGGAAGAGCCGACCATTGCCCTGGAGCAGGTAAACCAGCAAACGATGCGTATTACCATGCTGGTGATGATTGCGCTGTTTGCGGTGATGTTCTGGGCCATCTGGTCTGATTTAATTACCGTCTTCGCCTACCTCGACAGTATCACCCTCTGGCAATACAACGGTACCGAAGCGGGCGCTGCGGTAATGAAAAGCGTCACCATGGGCAGCCTGCTCTTTGCGCTGGTGTCGTCGGTGGTGGCCTGGGCGTTGATCCGCAACCTGCCTGGTCTGCTGGAAGTGCTGGTGCTCTCAAGGCTGAACCTGCGTCAGGGGGCGTCGTATGCCATTACCACCATCCTGAACTACGTCATTATTATTGTCGGGGCGATGACGGTATTCGGCTCGCTGGGCGTCTCGTGGGATAAACTCCAGTGGCTGGCGGCGGCGCTGTCGGTAGGTCTGGGCTTCGGCTTGCAGGAGATCTTCGGTAACTTTGTTTCTGGCCTGATAATCCTGTTCGAACGTCCGGTGCGTATCGGCGATACCGTCACCATCGGCACCTTCTCCGGGACCGTCAGCAAGATCCGTATTCGTGCGACCACCATCACTGACTTCGATCGTAAAGAGGTGATCATCCCGAACAAAGCCTTCGTGACCGAGCGACTGATCAACTGGTCGCTTTCGGATACTACGACGCGCGTGGTGGTCCGACTCGGGGTGGCCTATGGTTCAGATCTGGATAAAGTGAAAGAGGTCCTGCTGGAAGCCGCGAAATCACATCCTAAAGTGATGCACGATCCTGCGCCTGACGTGTTCTTCACCACCTTCGGGCCAAGCACGCTGGATCATGAGCTGCGCCTGTACGTACGCGAACTACGCGATCGCAGCTACACCGTCGATGAGCTGAACCGCACCATTGACCGTCTGTGCCGTGAAAACAACATTAATATCGCCTTCAACCAGCTTGAAGTTCACCTGCGTAACGAGAAAGGTGACGAACATACGGAAGTGAAGCGTGAGATTAAGGGGGACGAAAACTCCGCCCCTCACCCTGCCCTCTCCCCAGAGGGGAGAGGGTAAAAAGCGAATCAGTGCAGATCTTTCAAACCGCACCTAACGGTCCCCTCTCCCTCCAGGGAGAGGGCTAGGGTGAGGGTGAGGGCAACCGGCCTTCACCTTTCCCTCAAAATCCCGCCGCACAATCTCCAGCGCTTTCAGCACCGTCTCCGCCGGGATCTCGTGATTCTCCAGCAGCATAATTAAATCGAGGGCCAGCTTGACCTCGTCGGGGGCATTTTCCAGTGACATTAGTGGCTCCTGTTAACGGGTCAGGCGTTCAATGACGCGTTCAATCTCATCCAGCGCCTGACGGCAGCGGACGATGCGGCCTTCCAGCGCGCTGATTTCACGCATTAATAACTGCTGCTCTTGCAGCGTTTCGCTGGTGGTCAGGCGGGCTTCGCGCTCACACTTCATCTCAAACAGACGCCGCTCAAACTCCTGGTTCTCCAGCCGCTTGCGCTGCCATTTTCCGAGCCCAGGCGAGGCGCTGTCCCACGCCCGTAGCGGCCAGGCGGCGATTTCGCGGTGCAGGGCGGTGATCTGCTCAGTAAGATGCTCCGCAAGCCACACCACCTGTTCCTGCTGTTCACTCTCAACCGCGTGGCGAAGCTCGTCGAGGTTGGTCTGCATCTCAGCAAGGTAATCCTGAATGACGGTACTGCGGGTGCGGAAGAGCTGCCGGTCAAAGCGCGGTTTCAGCGTAGCATGTCCCATCAGCGGTGTGGCCTGCGCCCGCAGCGCGATCAGCTGATTTTGCAGCCTCTCAAGAAGCAGTGCTGTTTTCAATGCGCTCTCCAGTGGTAAAGTAGCCGTTCAGTTTGATAACGATTCGCATTATGCAGCGTACTATTTTAATCATCATTGGCTGGCTCGCGGTAGTGCTGGGTACGTTGGGCATCGTATTGCCCTTGCTGCCGACCACCCCGTTCATCCTGTTGGCCGCCTGGTGCTTCGCCCGCTCGTCGCCGCGTTTTCACCACTGGCTCCTGTACCGTTCGTGGTTTGGCGGCTACCTGCGGCACTGGCAAAAACACCGGGCCATGCCGCCCGGGGCCAAGCCGCGCGCCATTGCCTTCATCCTGATCACCTTCGCCGTCTCGTTATGGCTGGTGAAAATGATGTGGGTGCGCATTCTGCTGCTGGCAATCCTGGCCTGCCTGCTGATCTTCATGTGGCGGATCCCCGTGGTTGATGAAAAGCAACAAAAGCACTGAAGCCTCATCATGGCGGTTGCAATTATGGCGCACAGCCAGTAAATTCGACCGTTTTCGAGCACAGGTGCGCCTGGTCAAAGGTTAAACAACTGTTACTTTGACCGACTCGTCGCGCGCCGTGAGTAACACTGTTTCATTTAGGCACAAACCGATGACCGCAACTGCACAGCAGCTTGAATATCTGAAAAATAGCATCAAAAGTATCCAGGATTATCCAAAGCCTGGCATTCTTTTCCGTGATGTCACCAGCTTGCTGGAAGACCCGAAAGCGTACGCCCTCAGCATTGAACTGCTGGTTGAGCGTTATAAAAACGCCGGGATCACCAAAGTAGTAGGTACCGAAGCCCGTGGCTTCCTGTTCGGCGCACCGGTTGCGCTGGCGATGGGCGTGGGTTTTGTGCCGGTGCGTAAGCCGCGCAAACTGCCGCGTGAAACCATTGCTGAGAGCTATGAGCTGGAATACGGCACCGATCAGCTGGAAATTCACGTTGATGCCATCAAGCCAGGCGACAAAGTGCTGGTGGTGGACGATCTGCTGGCAACCGGCGGCACCATCGAAGCGACCGTGAAGCTGATCCGTCGTCTGGGCGGGGAAGTGACTGACGCGGCCTTCATCATCAACCTGTTCGATCTCGGCGGCGAGCAGCGCCTGGAAAAACAGGGTATTACCAGCTACAGCCTGGTGCCTTTCCCGGGTCATTAATCCCGTATCTCACAACCTCGCTCAATGGGTGAGGTTGTGATAGCATTCCCCTCCATTAATTCACCTTCCAGCGTTGCAGAGCCTGCCCATGAGTTATCAGGTGTTAGCCCGTAAATGGCGACCACAAACCTTTGCTGACGTTGTCGGTCAGGAACATGTGCTGACGGCCCTGGCGAACGGCTTGTCGCTAGGTCGCATCCATCACGCCTATCTTTTCTCCGGCACCCGTGGCGTCGGTAAAACCTCTATTGCCCGTCTGCTGGCAAAAGGTCTGAACTGCGAAACCGGGATCACCGCCACCCCGTGCGGCGTATGTGACAACTGCCGGGAGATCGAGCAGGGGCGTTTTGTCGATCTGATCGAGATCGACGCCGCCTCGCGCACCAAGGTGGAAGACACCCGCGATCTGCTCGACAATGTGCAGTACGCCCCGGCGCGCGGCCGCTTCAAGGTCTATCTGATCGATGAAGTACACATGCTGTCGCGCCACAGCTTCAACGCCCTGCTGAAAACGCTGGAAGAGCCGCCTGCGCATGTAAAATTCCTGCTGGCGACCACCGATCCGCAAAAGCTGCCGGTCACGATCCTGTCGCGCTGCCTGCAATTCCATCTGAAGGCGCTGGACGTTGAGCAGATCCGCGCACAGCTTGAACACATTCTTGATGAAGAGAAGATCGTTCACGAGCCGCGCGCCCTGCAGCTGCTGGCCCGCGCGGCGGACGGCAGCCTGCGTGATGCGCTGAGCCTGACTGACCAGGCAATTGCCAGCGGTGACGGTAAGCTTTCCACTGACGCGGTTAGCACCATGCTCGGCACGCTGGATGACGATCAGGCGCTGTCGCTTATCGAAGCGATGATTGCCGCCAACGGTGAGCGGGTAATGACCCTCGTCAACGATGCCGCCGCCCGTGGCATTGAATGGGAAGCGCTGCTGGTCGAGATGCTCAGCCTGCTGCATCGCGTGGCGATGCTGCAATTGTCTCCGTCGGCCATTGGCGCGGACATGGCGACCATTGAACAGCGGATGCGTGAACTTGCGCGCACCGTGCCGCCGGCTGATGTTCAGCTTTATTATCAGACGCTGCTGATTGGCCGCAAAGAGCTGCCGTTTGCACCGGATCGCCGGATGGGCGTTGAAATGACGCTGCTGCGCGCGCTGGCCTTCCATCCGCGCAAGCCATTGCCGGAGCCGGAAACGCCCCGGCAGTCCTTTGCGCCGGTTGCGCCGACCGCGGTAATGTCACCGCAGCAGGTGCCATCGCAACCGGCATCGCCGCCGCCGCAGAACGTGCCGCTGTCGGATGCCACCAGTTCGGTGCTTGCCGCACGAAGCCAGTTGCAACGTGCGCAGGGAGCAACCAAACCAAAAAAGAGTGAACCGGCAGCGCCTGCAAGAGCGCGGCCGGTGAACAACGCCGCGCTTGAACGACTGGCCTCGGTAACGGAGCGCGTGCAGTCGCGTCCGGCACCGTCCGCGCTCGAGCAAAAAGCCCCGGCGAAAGAAGAGGCATACCGCTGGAAGGCGACTACCGTTGTTGAAACGGTCAAGGAAGTGGTCGCCACGCCAAAAGCGCTGAAAAAGGCGCTTGAGCATGAAAAAACGCCGGAGCTGTCCGCGAAGCTCGCGGAAGAGTCCATCGAGCGCGACGCCTGGGCCGCTGAGGTCAGCAAACTTCAGCTGCCGAAGCTGGTGGAGCAGGTCGCGCTGAATGCCTGGAAAGAGCAGGAAGGCAATCAGGTGCGTCTGCACCTGCGCCCTGGCCAGCGGCACCTCAACTCCCCAGGCGCGCAAAAGGCGCTGGCCGAGGCGCTTACCGCATTACAGGGTGTGCCGGTTGAATTGACTATCATTGAAGATGATAATCCGGCGGTGAAAACGCCGCTCGAGTGGCGACAGGCGATTTATGAAGAGAAGCTCGCGCAGGCGCGCGAGTCGATTATCGCGGATAACAACATCCAGACCCTGCGCCGGTTCTTCGACGCCGATCTGGATGAAGAGAGTATTCGCCCCCTTTGATCGTGAGTCTGACTTACGGTTGTAATCCTTAACGTGAAAGAAGAGAGAAGCCTATGTTTGGTGGAAAAGGCGGTCTGGGTGGCCTGATGAAGCAGGCTCAGCAGATGCAGGAAAAAATGCAGAAGATGCAGGAAGAGATCGCTCAGCTGGAAGTCACGGGTGAATCGGGTGCCGGTCTGGTCAAGGTGACCATCAACGGTGCGCACAACTGCCGTCGCGTTGAAATCGACCCGAGCCTGCTCGAAGACGACAAAGAGATGCTGGAAGATCTGGTTGCAGCCGCGTTTAACGATGCCGCTCGCCGTATCGACGAAACCCAGAAAGAGAAAATGGCCTCTGTTTCCAGCGGTATGCAACTGCCGCCGGGCTTTAAGATGCCATTCTGATGCAAACCAGTCCGCTGCTCACGCAGTTAATGGAAGCACTGCGCTGCCTGCCGGGCGTTGGCCCGAAGTCGGCGCAGCGTATGGCGTTTACGCTATTGCAGCGCGACCGCAGCGGCGGGATGCGCCTGGCGCAGGCTCTGACCCGCGCCATGTCAGAAATTGGTCACTGTGCGGATTGCCGGACCTTTACCGAGCAGGACGTCTGTAACATCTGCACGAACCCGCGTCGTCAGGAAAACGGTCAGATTTGCGTGGTGGAGAGTCCGGCGGACATCTACGCCATCGAACAAACCGGGCAGTTTTCCGGCCGCTATTTCGTGCTGATGGGGCATCTCTCCCCGCTGGACGGCATCGGCCCGGATGATATCGGTCTCGATCGTCTTGAACAGCGTCTTGAGTCCGAGACGATCAAAGAGGTGATCCTCGCCACCAACCCGACGGTGGAAGGGGAGGCAACCGCCAACTACATCGCCGAGCTGTGCGCGCAGTACGGCGTTGACGCCAGCCGCATCGCCCACGGCGTGCCGGTCGGCGGTGAGCTGGAGATGGTCGACGGCACCACGCTGTCGCACTCGCTGGCCGGACGACACAAGATTATTTTCTGACCAAACGGAGGCTGCGTGCGCGGCCTCCGCTTGAAAATTCCCCCCCTTATCCCCATCTCTCACTCAACGTTTTACAACCCCATTAAATGGCATTGTTGAGGTCGACTTAGATGAAAGGACAAGAAACCCGTGGTTTCCAGTCAGAAGTAAAACAGCTTCTGCACCTGATGATCCATTCCCTGTATTCCAACAAAGAAATCTTCCTGCGTGAGCTGATTTCCAACGCCTCCGATGCGGCGGACAAGTTGCGCTTCCGCGCGCTGTCCAACCCGGATCTGTACGAAGGCGATGGCGAACTGCGCGTGCGCGTCTCTTTTAATAAAGAGAACCGCACCCTGACGATTGCCGATAATGGCATCGGGATGAACCGCGACGAGGTGATCGACCACCTTGGCACCATCGCTAAATCCGGCACCAAAGCGTTCCTCGAGTCCATGGGCTCTGACCAGGCGAAAGACAGCCAGCTGATCGGTCAGTTCGGCGTAGGCTTCTACTCGGCATTCATCGTGGCGGATAAAGTCACCGTGCGCACCCGCGCCGCGGGCGACAGCACCGAAAACGGCGTGCTGTGGGAATCCAAAGGGGAAGGCGAATACACCGTTGATGATATCACCAAAGCGGATCGCGGCACCGAAATCACTCTGCACCTGCGCGAAGGCGAAGACGATTTCCTGAACGACTGGCGCGTACGCTCCATCATCAGCAAATATTCTGACCACATCGCGCTGCCGGTTGAGATTGAAAAACAGGAAGAGAAAGACGGCGAAACCGTGGTTTCGTGGGAGAAAATCAACAAGGCGCAGGCGCTGTGGACGCGCAACAAAGCTGAAATTAAAGACGACGAGTACAACGAGTTTTACAAGCACATCGCCCACGACTTTACCGACCCGCTGACCTGGAGCCACAACCGTGTGGAAGGGAAGCAGGAGTACACCAGCCTGCTGTACATTCCGGCGCAGGCGCCGTGGGACATGTTGAACCGCGATCACAAGCACGGCCTGAAGCTGTACGTGCAGCGCGTCTTCATCATGGACGACGCCGAGCAGTTCATGCCGAACTACCTGCGCTTTGTGCGTGGCCTGATAGATTCCAACGATCTGCCGCTGAACGTCTCCCGTGAAATTCTCCAGGACAGCACCGTCACCCGTAACCTGCGTAACGCCCTGACCAAGCGAGCGTTGCAGATGCTGGAAAAACTGGCGAAAGACGATGCGGAAAAATACCAGACCTTCTGGAAACAGTTCGGCCTGGTGCTGAAAGAAGGCCCGGCGGAAGACACCGCGAACGTGGAAGCTATCGCTAAACTGCTGCGCTTCGCCTCTACGCACAACGACTCCTCCGCCCAGACCGTATCGCTGGAAGAGTACGTCTCCCGAATGAAAGAAGGGCAGGAGAAGATCTACTACATCACCGCCGACAGCTATGCGGCAGCGAAGAGCAGCCCGCATCTGGAGCTGCTGCGTAAGAAAGGCATCGAAGTGCTGCTGCTGTCTGACCGCATCGACGAGTGGATGATGAACTACCTGACCGAGTTCGACGGTAAATCCTTCCAGTCCGTTGCTAAAGCCGACGAGTCTATCGATAAGCTGGCGGATGAAGTGGACGACAGCGCGAAGGAAGCCGAGAAGGCGCTGGAGCCGTTCGTTGAGCGCGTGAAAACCCTGCTGGGCGACCGCGTGAAAGAGGTGCGCTTCACGCACCGTCTGACCGATACGCCAGCCATTGTCACCACCGATGCGGACGAAATGAGCACCCAGATGGCGAAACTGTTCGCTGCGGCGGGCCAGGCCGTGCCGGAAGTGAAATATATCTTTGAGCTTAATCCGGATCATCCGCTGGTGAAACGCGCGGCGGATACCCAGGACGACGCCCGCTTTGCGGAGTGGGTTGAACTGCTGCTGGATCAGTCCCTGCTGGCCGAGCGCGGCACCCTGGAAGATCCTAACCTGTTCATTAAACGTGTGAATGCGCTGCTGCTGGCGTAATACAAAACCTACCCCTCACCCTGGCCCTCTCCCCAAAGGGGAGAGGGTATAATCGTCCCCTCTCCCCTTTGGGGAGAGGGTTAGGGTGAGGGGGCATTCTCGCACTAACCCAAATAATCTCCCCCCGTTAACCGTTTCAGCCTCCCCGCCTTCCTTGAGCGATACCCGTTCTGGTGGTATTGTTTAGCGCTTTTGAAAAATTGAATCGACATTTGAGGGGATTTTCGCAATGCGTATTATTCTGCTTGGCGCTCCGGGCGCGGGTAAGGGAACTCAGGCTCAGTTCATCATGGAGAAATACGGTATTCCGCAAATCTCTACTGGTGACATGCTGCGTGCCGCTGTTAAATCTGGCTCCGAGCTGGGCAAACAAGCTAAAGACATCATGGACGCAGGCAAGCTGGTGACCGACGAACTGGTTATCGCGCTGGTAAAAGAGCGCATTGCTCAGGAAGACTGCCGCAATGGTTTCCTGCTGGACGGCTTCCCGCGCACCATTCCTCAGGCTGACGCCATGAAAGAAGCGGGCATCAACGTGGATTACGTGCTGGAGTTCGATGTACCGGACGAACTGATCGTTGACCGTATCGTTGGCCGTCGCGTGCACGCTGCCTCTGGCCGCGTTTACCACATCAAATTCAACCCACCTAAGGTTGAAGGCAAAGACGACGTGACCGGCGAAGAGCTGACCACCCGTAAAGACGACCAGGAAGAAACCGTGCGTAAACGCCTGGTGGAATACCATCAGATGACCGCACCGCTGATCGGCTACTACTCCAAAGAGGCGCAGGCGGGTAACACCAAATACGCGAAAGTTGACGGCACCAAAGCCGTGGCTGACGTACGTGCAGAGCTGGAAAAAATCCTCGGCTAAGCGCACCTCTCTCACCCGGAGCCCCGGGTGAGAAAAATTCTCATCTTACCTATTACAGCAATGGGTTTCGTTTAAACGCATTTCCGCTACAATTGACAGCCTATCAAATGGTTAAGAGGCGTGAATGAGTCAGGCGAAAACCGGCATCCTGCTTGCCAATCTGGGCACCCCAGAAGCACCTACTCCAGCGGCGGTAAAACGCTACCTGCGACAATTTTTAAGCGACACGCGCGTCGTGGATACCCCAAGACTGCTGTGGTGGCCACTGCTGCGTGGTGTCATTCTGCCGATTCGTTCTCCGCGTGTAGCAAAGCTCTATCAGTCCGTGTGGATGGAAGAAGGCTCGCCGCTGATGGTCTACAGCCGTCGTCAGGAGAAGGCGCTGGCCGCCCGTCTGCCGGACATGCCCGTTGCGCTCGGTATGAGCTACGGTAAGCCATCCCTGGAAAGCGCCGTCGACTCTCTGCTGGCGCAGGGCGTTGAACACATTGTGGTGCTGGCCCTTTATCCGCAGTATTCGTGCTCCACGGTGGCTGCCGTCTGGGACGAACTGGCACGCATTCTGGCGACCCGCCGCCGTATACCGGGCATCACCTTTATCCGCGACTACGCCGATAACGAGCTGTACATTCAGGCGCTTGCCAGCAGCGCGCGCGCGTCGTTTGAAAAACACGGCGAGCCGGATCTGCTGCTGCTCTCCTATCACGGTATTCCGCAGCGTTTCGCGAACGAAGGGGACGATTACCCCCAGCGTTGCCGCGATACCACCCGCGAGCTGGTCTCCGCCCTCGGCCTGCCGCCTGAGAAGGTGATGATGACCTTCCAGTCGCGCTTCGGCCGTGAACCGTGGTTGACCCCGTATACTGATGAAACGCTAAAAATGCTGGGCGAGAAGGGCGTGAAGCACATTCAGGTTATGTCGCCGGGCTTCTCGGCGGATTGTCTGGAAACGCTGGAAGAGATTGCCGTCCAGAACAAAGAGTTCTTCATGGAGGCCGGCGGAACGAAATACGAATACATTCCTGCGCTTAACGACTCCCCTGAACACATCGATATGATGGTGTCACTGGTCACCACCCGCCGCTGATCGCGTTACGGGCCGGGTTTGTGCTACCATTCCCGGCCCGTATTCTTTGCACAGTTCAGACCATGAAATTTCCCGGTAAACGTAAGTCCAAACACTATTTCCCCGTCGATGCCCGCGATCCGCTGTTACAGCAAATTCAGCAGGAAAGCGAAACCAGCGCTGCCTGGGTGGTCGGTATCGATCAGACGCTGGTGGACATTGAAGCCAAAGTGGATGATGCGTTTGTCGCACGTTACGGTCTGAGCGCCGGGCACTCGCTGGTGATTGAGGATGACGTTGCCGAAGCGCTGTATCAGGAACTGATGCGCGAAAATCTTATCACCCACCAGTTTGCTGGCGGCACCATCGGTAACACCATGCACAACTACTCCGTTCTGGCAGACGACCGCTCGGTGCTGCTTGGCGTGATGTGCAGCAATATCGAAATCGGTGGCTACGCCTACCGCTACCTGTGCAATACCTCCAGCCGCACCGATCTGAACTATTTGCAGGGCGTTGACGGGCCGATTGGTCGTTGCTTTACGCTGATAAGCGATTCCGGCGAGCGTACCTTTGCCATCAGCCCCGGCCATATGAACAAGCTACGCGCTGAAAGTATTCCGGAAGAGGTGATCGCGGGCGCGTCTGCGCTGGTGTTGACGTCTTATCTGGTGCGCTGCAAGCCGGGCGAACCAATGCCGGACGCAACCATGAAGGCAATTGAGTATGCGAAGAAATACAACGTGCCTGTGGTTCTGACGCTGGGCACCAAATTCGTGATTGCCGACAACCCGGAGTGGTGGCAGGCCTTCCTGAAAGAACACGTTTCGATTCTGGCGATGAATGAAGAAGAAGCCGAAGCGCTGACCGGAGAAAGCGATCCGCTGCTGGCGTCTGATAAGGCGCTGGACTGGGTGGATCTGGTGCTCTGCACCGCCGGGCCGGTCGGGCTGTACATGGCGGGCTTCACGGAAGAAGAGAGCAAGCGGAAAACCCAGCACCCGCTGCTGCCGGGCGCTATCGCCGAATTTAACCAGTACGAGTTCAGCCGCGCCATGCGTCATAAAGACTGCATCAACCCGCTGCGTATCTTCTCCCACATTGCACCGTATATGGGTGGCCCCGAGAAGATCATGAACACCAACGGCGCGGGCGACGGCGCGCTGGCCGCGCTGCTGCACGACATCACCGCTAACGCCTACCACAAAACCAATGTGCCGAATTCCAGCAAACACACCTTCAACTGGCTGACCTATTCCTCGCTGGCGCAGGTGTGCAAGTACGCGAACCGCGTGAGTTATCAGGTGCTGAACCAGCATTCACCGCGCTTAACGCGTGGGCTGCCGGAACGGGAAGACAGCCTCGAAGAGGCGTATTGGGACAGGTAAAAGAAGACCCCTCACCCTGGCCCTCTCCCCAAAGGGGAGAGGGAACTTGAACACCCTCTCCCCTTTGGGGAGAGGGCTGGGGTGAGGGGACCAGGCCGCACAAAATTTACCCCGTCACCGCCTCTTCAACCGGCGGCTTCGTCAGCATTGTCAGCATCGTATTCGCAATCTCACGCTCACCCATCACCACCTGATTCGCGCCGCGCTCGGTAATGTACTCCACTTCGTCATCATAATGGGCGCGGGCTATGATTTCGATATGCGGGCATTTTTCACGGGCTGTGGCGACAATCTCGCCAGCCTCGTAACCGTTCGGGATAGTGAGCAGCAGCCAGCGAGCGCAGTCCAGATGCGCCAGATTCATAATCTCTTCGTTAGCCGCGTTGCCCAGCACCGCGCGGATGCCGCGTTCGCGAAGTTCGTCGACGCGGGTGCGTGACGTTTCAATCACTACAAGTGGAATGCCCTGAGCCATCAGTTTTTCACCCAGCAGGCTGCCGACGCGGCCAAAACCGACCAGCAGCGCGTGGTTGCAGATATCCACCGGGATCTGTTTCTCTTCTTCTGTCGCCTCTTCCAGCGTCAGCTCTTCGAGGGTTTCAGTCTTCTCGAGATATTTCTCCAGCAGGGCAAACAATACCGGGTTCAACATGATGGAGAGGATCGCCCCCGCCAGCACCAGATTTTGCCCAGCCTGTGGCAGCAGATTCAGGGCCATTCCCAGACCAGCCAGAATAAAGGCGAACTCGCCAATCTGCGCCAGGCTGGCGGCGATGGTCAGCGCCGTGCGCGGCGAGTGACCGAACATCCGCACCAGGAAGAAGGCGGCAACGGACTTACCAAAGATGATGATTGCCAGCGTACCCAGCACGGCCAGCGGCTGCTGGATGAGGATCATCGGGTCGAACAGCATCCCGACGGAGACAAAGAACAGCACCGCGAACGCATCACGTAGTGGCAGAGTATCGTGCGCGGCACGGTGGCTCAGCTCGGACTCGTTCAGCACCATCCCGGCGAAGAACGCGCCCAGCGCAAAGGAGACGTCAAACAGCTCGACAGCGCCAAAGGCAATGCCCAGCGCCAGCGCAAGGACCGAAAGCGTGAACAGTTCACGCGAGCCGGTGGCGGCGCTGCGGGACATGATCCACGGCACCAGACGGCGGCCCACCAGCATCATGATGGCAATAAACGCCACAACCTTACCGATGGTAATGCTCATATCCAGCGCCAGCGAAGCGAAGCCGATATTCTCTTTTTCCATCATCCCGGCGACGGCGGGCAGCAGTACCAGCGTCAGCACCATCACCAGATCTTCAACTATCAGCCAGCCAATCGCGATTTGCCCGCGCTGGCTGTCTATCAGCTGCCTCTCTTCAAGCGCGCGCAGCAGCACCACGGTACTGGCGGTTGAAAGACACAGCCCAAATACGATACCGGTCATGATTGACCAGCCCAGCACCGCCGAAAGCGCCATGCCCAGCAGCGTCGCCACCCCTATCTGGGCGATCGCTCCCGGTATGGCGATCGACTTTACCGCCATCAGATCCTTCAGGGAAAAATGCAGTCCGACGCCAAACATCAGCAGGATAACGCCCAGTTCCGCCAGCTCCGGTGCAAGTTTGGTATCTGCGACAAAACCCGGCGTAAAGGGTCCTGCCAGCACGCCCGCCAGCAAATAGCCTACCAGGGGCGAAATACGCAGTTTATTGGCAATCATGCCGAGGATAAAAGCGAGCACAAGTCCACCAACAATGGTGGTGATAAGCGGTGTGGCGTGGTGCATTCCGTCTCCTTTCGCGATGGGTGATCCATTTTTGGTGCAAATACCAAAAAGCCGATTAATAGTTTATGACAATTTTTACGCTTATGTTTATGAATAATTGTTGAAATCACAATAAAAAGGCAATAAGCATGAAAAAAGGCAGATTTTGATAAATTTGCTGAGGGGAGGGAGAGGAAAGCCTTATGGCATCAGGTTATCCGGCTGCCAAAGTTTAACTTTGGCAGCCATGAAGTTACGCTTTATGACGGTTGTCAGGCAGGAATATGGTCAACATCCCCAGAAGTGGCAGGAAAGCGCAGATTTTATAGACCAGGAAGATGCTGGTGTGGTCTGCAACCATCCCTAACACGGCGGCGCCAAGGCCGCCCATGCCAAAGGCAAAACCGAAAAAGAGACCGGAAACCATACCGATACGTCCCGGCAGCAGCTCTTGCGCATAGACCAGAATGGCTGAAAACGCCGACGCGAGAATAAAACCAATTATCACTGTCAATATTCCGGTCCATTCCAGCGTTGCGTACGGTAAAACAAGCGTAAACGGCGCAACGCCGAGGATAGAGCCCCAAATCACATATTTACGTCCGATTTTATCTCCCACAGGGCCGCCAATCACCGTGCCTGCCGCCACCGCAAACAGGAAGGCAAAGAGATGGAACTGGGCGTTTTGTACCGATAATCCGAATTTTTGCATCAGATAGAAGGTGTAATAGCTGCTAATGCTCGCCATATAGAAATATTTCGAGAAAATCAGCACCAGCAACACGCTGACGGCAAGGATCACCTTATTACGCGGAAGGGGATTGGTTATCTTCGCGACAGGTTTTCCCTTATTTACGCGGTGCTGCGCGGCATACCAGCGGCTGATTTGCGCCAGGACGACAATCGCCAGCAGCGCGGCCAGCACAAACCACGCCACGTTGCCTTTGCCGTAAGGCGCGATAATTACCGCCGCCAGCAGAGGACCGAGGGAGCTACCAAAGTTCCCCCCCACCTGGAACAGAGACTGCGCCAGCCCGTGGCGTCCGCCGGAGGCCATACGCGCCACGCGGGACGATTCCGGATGGAACACCGATGAACCGGTTCCCACCAGCGCCGCGGCAACCAGTACCGCCTCAAAGCTGCCCGCCATGGCCAGCAGCACCAGCCCGCTCAGGGTGAAGCACATCCCAATGGGCAGCGACCATGGCATCGGGTATTTGTCCGTCCAGTAGCCCACCACCGGCTGTAGCAGCGAAGAGGCCAGCTGGAAGGTCAGGGTAATCATCCCGATCTGCACGAAGGTTAATGAGAACTCAGACTGCAACAGCGGGTAGATCGCCAGAATCAGCGACTGGATCATGTCGTTGAGCAGATGAGAGAGACTGATTGCGCCTAATACTTTGAAGGAAGTGCGCGATTTCGGCGGCGACGCCGGAACGCCCTGAACAGGCTGGGTTGATTCACTGATTGCCATAAATACCACGTCAATTTGTAATTAGAGATGCAGGGAGTAATTATTATCCGACTAACATACCCGTCCGTGACATTTGAAGAAAGTCGCAATTCTGAAAACTTATTTGTCTATTCTTGTGAGTCACTGTAATTTTTGCGTTTGTCTATGGGTCAGGGAGAGAGAAGATGAAGTTAATAAAGCGTGGCGTCGCGCTGGCGCTCATCGCCGCATGGGGGCTGACAAGCCTGCCCGCGCAGGCGTATGAAAAAGATAAAACCTATAAAATTACCATTCTGCATACTAACGATCATCACGGCCATTTCTGGCGCAGCGAATACGGTGAATATGGCCTGGCGGCGCAAAAAACGCTGGTGGACGGCATTCGTAAAGAGGTCTCGGCTCAGGGCGGCAGCGTGCTGTTGCTGTCGGGCGGGGATATTAATACCGGCGTACCGGAATCTGATTTGCAGGATGCCGAGCCTGATTTCCGCGGCATGAATTTAATTGGTTACGACGCGATGGCGGTCGGAAACCACGAGTTTGATAACCCGCTGAGCGTATTGCGCCAGCAGGAAAAGTGGTCCAAATTTCCGTTCCTTTCCGCCAATATTTATCAGAAAAGCACCGGCGAGCGCCTGTTTAAACCGTGGGCGCTGTTTAAGCGTCAGGATCTGAAGATCGCGGTCATCGGCTTAACCACCGACGATACGGCCAAAATTGGCAACCCTGAATTTTTCACCGACATCGAATTCCGTAAACCGGCGGACGAAGCGAAGCTGGTGATCCAGGAGTTGCAGCAGAATGAAAAACCGGATGTGATTATCGCTACCACCCACATGGGGCATTACGACAACGGTCAGCACGGCTCTAACGCGCCGGGCGACGTGGAGATGGCGCGCAGCCTTCCTGCGGGCTCGCTGGCGATGATTGTGGGCGGTCACTCACAGGATCCGGTCTGCATGGCTTCTGAGAATAAAAAGCAGGTAGATTATGTGCCCGGCACGCCGTGCGCGCCGGATCGTCAGAACGGGATCTGGATTGTACAGGCCCACGAGTGGGGTAAATACGTAGGCCGTGCGGATTTCGAATTCCGTAACGGCGAGATGAAGCTGGTGCACTATCAGCTCATCCCGGTCAACCTGAAGAAGAAAGTAACCTACCCGGACGGCAAAAGCGAGCGGGTACTCTACACGCCAGAGATCGCTGAAAACCAGCAGATGCTCTCCCTGCTGACGCCGTTCCAGAGCAAAGGGAAAGCGCAGCTGGACGTGAAGATTGGCACGCTTAACGGACGACTGGAAGGGGACCGCAGCAAAGTCCGCTTCGTACAAACCAACATGGGGCGTCTGGTGCTGGCCGCGCAGATGGCGCGCACGAATGCGGATTTCGGCGTGATGAGCGGCGGCGGTATTCGAGATTCCATCGATGGCGGAAACATCACCTATAAAGACGTGCTCAAAGTGCAGCCGTTTGGCAACGTGGTGGTGTATGCGGACATGAGCGGGAAAGAGGTAATTGACTACCTGACCGCCGTGGCGCAGATGAAGCCGGACTCCGGAGCGTATCCGCAGTTTGCTAACGTCAGCTTCGTCGCGAAGGACGGTAAGCTCAACGATCTCAAAATCAAAGGCGAACCTGTTGATCCGGCGAAAACCTACCGCCTGGCAACGTTAAGCTTTAACGCCACCGGCGGCGACGGCTATCCGCATATCGATAACAAACCGGGCTATGTAAATACCGGGTTTATTGATGCGGAAGTGTTAAAGCAGTTTATCCAGCAAAATTCACCGATTGACGTGAACGCGTATGAGCCGAAGGGCGAGGTGAGCTGGCAGTAGAGCGGGTGTGTTGTGCCGGGTGGCGGCTACGCCTTACCCGGCCTACATTCGAATCGTAGGCCCGGTATGCGCAGCGCCACCGGGCAATTTTCTCAATCCCTGCGCGCAATATCCGCAAATTTCGCGTCCAGCATTTTCGCCAGATCGCCTGCGGCCAGTTCGATATCCAGCCCGCGTTTGCCGCCAGAAATATAGATCGTCTCAAATTCCTGCGAAGGCGCATCGATCAGGGTCGGCAGACGCTTTTTCTGGCCGAGCGGGCTGATCCCGCCGACCAGATAACCCGTAGTGCGTTGCGCAACCATCGGGTCTGCCATATCGACCTTTTTCGCTCCCAGCGCTTTGGCCACTTTCTTCAGATCAAGCTGTCCGGCGACGGGCGTCACTGCCACGGCGAGGTGCTTCATATCGCCATTCACCGCGACCAGCAGCGTTTTGTAGACCTGGTCCGCGTTCAGCCCCAGCTTGCGCACCACTTCATCACCAAAGTTGGTTTCGTTCGGATCGTGATCGTAGGTGTGGATCCGGAAAGAAATTTTGTTTTTTTCGAGTAATTTAACGGCGGGAGTCATGGCTATCCTTCTTACGACAGACGGTTCATGCCAGCAGCATACGCCTGACGTTTGTCTAAAAAATAGCACCATCTTGCGCAATAGTATTGGCAGTGATGGTTACTTTGAGCGACAATCGGCGTAGCCGAAGGTCACTTCGGTATAACAAAAACGATGAAATTCCTCTTTGACGGGCCAATAGAAATATTGGCCATTTTTTTATTTCAGCAGCGACGGCAAATTCCCTTCTCCGTACAAATGCAACGCGCCAACCGCGACAACATAACGACCGGCAGGCAGGGCATACAGCGTCTCCCGCCACGCCTGGTTGCGCGCGTTCATCAGCACATCATACAACGATTCACTGAACGTCGACGGTAACGCCAGCTTACCGTCTGCGGGCGGCGCATCCAGCCACCAGCCAATCATCGTTTGCAGCAGACGCGCGTTGGTGTGCCAGTGGGTCAGGGTATCATCCAGTAGCATCTTGCCGTCATCAGGAAGCTGGCGAAGAAGCGCAATCTGGCTGTCCGTGCCTTCCAGTTCAATGACGGACAGGTTGCACGCCTTTGCCGCATTCAGCAGTTGATAATCGATACCGTAATCGCCGCGCAGCCCCAGGCGCTGCGCCTGGGTTGCCTGTAGCACCATGGCAATTTGCCACAGGGGCAGGGTGTCGAGCATTGAGAGCGAGACGCCGGACTCATCCGCAAGACGGGTAAGCTCAGCCAGCTGCGTCTCGTTAAGACGTTCAGCCAGGGGGCGGTCGCTTTCCAGCCCGGCAAACGGCGATTCATGGCCGGAGATGTCGGCTTCGACGATCAGCGCGTCGGCGCGCTTCAGTAGTTTAATCAGGCCGGAGGGCAGGGGGGACATATCCTGCGTGCCCATATGAATGCTTCCCACCAGGTGCAGTTGCTGCCCACCCGGAAGCGAAATATCCATACCGGGCCAGGCATAACGGCGGGGAAAAAGGGCGCGAAACGATGTTTTTATACGATTAAACAGACCCATACGCGCTCCATGACCGGAAAGGTTCATGCTAGCGCGTACGGGTACAAGGTTCAATCCTTCGGTTTAAACCGCAGCAGACGGTTAGCGTTGCTCACCACGGTAATTGACGAGAGCGCCATCGCCGCACCCGCAACAACCGGGTTCAGCAGGGTGCCGGTCAGCGGCCACAAAATCCCGGCGGCAATCGGAATGCCGAGCGAGTTATAGACGAACGCCCCCAGCAGGTTCTGCTTCATGTTGCGCAACGTGGCTTTCGAAATCGCCAGCGCATCCGCCACCCCCATCAGGCTGTGGCGCATCAGGGTGATCGCCGCGGTTTCAATGGCGACATCGCTCCCGCCGCCCATCGCAATACCTACGTCAGCCTGCGCCAGCGCCGGGGCGTCGTTAATGCCGTCGCCGACCATCGCCACCTGACGACCCTGACTTTGCAGGTTCTTGATGGCGTCCGCTTTGCCGTCCGGCAGCACGCCCGCGATCACCTCATCAATACCGGCTTCTTTGGCGATGGCGTTGGCGGTGGTCGGGTTATCACCGGTTAACATCACCAGACGATAGCCCGCGCGGTGCAGGCGCTGTAAGGCATCTACGCTGTCCTGGCGCAACGGATCGCGCACGGCCAGCAGCGCCGCCACCTGACCATCCCTCGCCAGCAGAACCGGCGTCGCGCCCTGAGAGGCCTGCGCGTTCAGCTCTGCGTCCAGCGCGGACGTATCAACGCCGTGTTCAGTCAGCAGTGCCTGGTTACCCAGCAGCAGCGTATGGCCTTCAGCTTCACCGCTGACCCCTAAACCGCGCAGGGTGCGGAAGTTGCTTACCTGCGGCAGACGGGCATCACCGGCTTTCTCCAGGATGGCGCGCGCCAGCGGGTGGCTGGAGCCTTGTTCCAGCGCGGCGGCCAGGCGCAGGGCATCCGTCTCCGTACAGCCAACGGTACTGACGGCTACCACCTGCGGTTTGCCCTCGGTGAGCGTGCCGGTTTTATCAAAGACAAGGGTGTCCAGCGTGCTTGCCCGTTGCAGGGCGTCAGCATCACGGACCAGTACGCCAAATTCGGCGGCGCGTCCGACGCCAGAGATAATCGACATCGGCGTGGCCAGGCCAAGGGCACAAGGGCAGGCGATGATCAGCACCGTGGTGGCGATCACCAGGGTGTAGACAATCTGCGGCGCCGGGCCGAAGAAATACCAGATCGCCGCGCTCAGCAGGGCAATACCGACGACCACCGGCACAAAAATGGCGGAGATTTTATCGGCAAGCTGACCAATCTCCGGCTTACTGCTCTGCGCCTGGCGGACCATGCGAATGATGCGTGACAGCGTGGTATGGCTCCCGACCGCGCTGGCGCGGAACAGCACGCTGCCGTCCTGTACCACCGTACCCGCATGCACCGCATCGCCCTGAGATTTCTGCTGAGGGATCGGCTCGCCGGTCAGCATCGCTTCATCCAGCCAGGCATCGCCCTGGGTGATTTCACCGTCGACGGGTACGCGGTCACCGGTGGTGAGACGCAGCGTCATACCGGGTTGCACCTCTGAGAGAGGAACGTTTTTTTCCCCATCGTCGGTGACCACGCGGGCCGTCGGCGGGGTTAAATCGAGTAATCTTTCCAGCGCTTTCGACGAACGCTGACGCGCGCGGGCTTCGAGCATATGGCCTAAGTTAATCAGACCAATAATCATCGCGCTCGCTTCATAATAGAGATGGCGCGCCTCCATCGGGAACCACTGCGGCCAGACGTTAACGCTCATCGAATACAGCCACGCCGCGCCCGTCCCGAGCGCGACCAGCGTGTCCATCGTCGCGGTGCGGTTTTTCAGGCTCTTCCAGGCGCTGGTATAGAAATGTCCGCCTGCAAACACCATCACCGCAAGGGTAATCAGACCAATCACCAGCCACAGGGTGCGGTTGTCTGCGGTGACCATCATGTTGTCACCCATCATGCCCCACACCATCACCGGAATACCGACCAGCAGGGCGACGATCGCCTGCCAGCGGAAGCGCTTCATGGTGGCGACAGCCGTTTCCTGCTGGCGCTCGCGGCGCTCGGCATCATCTTCGATGGCCTCCGCCCCGTAGCCCGCTTTCTCCACGGCCTGCACTAAATCTGCGGCGGAGGCACTGCCCATCACCAGCGCAGTACGCTCCGCCAGGTTTACCCGTGCCTGTGCGACGCCCGGTACCGCCTGTAAGGCGTTTTGTACCCGTGAGACACAGCTGGCGCAGCTCATGCCGTTGATCAGCAGCTGTTGGCTGTCATCAATATCATCAGCTACCGGAAGCTCAGGGGTGGCCGCTGTCAGTGCTTCCGACGGGGATGATGACTCTGCCAGCGGTTTAGCCTTTGGGTGGCTTAACTCCGCCCCGTAACCGGCCTGTTTAATGGTATCAATCAGCGCGTCGGCGCTGGCGCTGCCGGTCACGGCGGCATGATCGATAGTCACCTCAGCGCTTTCCACGTCAGGACGCTGCTCCAGGCTTTCTTTAACACGTTTGACACAGTGGCCGCAGGAGAGGCCGTCCAGTGTCAGGTCAATAGTGTGAGACATAACAAAACTCCCGTATAATGTTCTGGTCAATTGTTGACCTTCACTCTGCTTTTCGCTAACTGTTATGAAGGTTAAACCTTCCATCAAGGGGAAGGTCAAGGGGGAAATGTGAATATCAGCGATGTTGCGAAAAAAACCGGCTTAACCAGCAAAGCGATTCGCTTTTATGAGGAAAAAGGGCTGGTGACGCCACCGTTGCGCAGTGAGAACGGCTACCGCAGCTATACGCAGCTGCATCTTGATGAACTGACGTTACTGCGCCAGGCAAGACAGGTAGGATTTAACCTTGAAGAGTGCGGCGAGCTGGTTAACCTGTTTAACGATCCGAAACGCCACAGTGCCGACGTGAAAAAACGTACGCTGGAAAAAGTGGCGGAGATCGAACGCCATATCATCGAATTACAGGCGATGCGTGAGCAACTGCTACAGCTGGCAGAATCCTGCCCGGGAGATGACAGCGCCGAGTGCCCGATTATCGACAATCTTTCCGGCTGCTGCCACCGTAAAACCCACGCCTAACAGCCTTTAATCCGCAGGGTAATGCCTTCCACCGCAATGACCTCAACCCGCGTGCCGGCGCTGAGGTCATCATCGGCCACCACCGGCCATGAACTGTCCCCCACGCGCATATGACCGCGTCCGTTGATCAGCGCGTTATCAAGCGTAAAACGTTTACCCACGATCTGCTGCCCACGCTGATTGAGATGCGCGTCGACCGGCTTCTGCGCCTTCACCCGTTTGTTCAGCCAGCGCCACCACAGCCAGGCGGCCAGCAGCGTCAGCACGGCAAACAGCGCGCCCTGCCACTCCCAGCCGACAGGCAGCAGCCAGACGACCAGCCCGGTAATCACAGCGGCAACACCGCTCCACAGCAGATAACCGTTGCCGCCAAGCATCTCGGCGGCCAGCAGCAAGCCGCCAAGGCTTAGCCAGAACGCATGAGGATGTGCAACGATGAGCTCAATCATTTTTTACGCTCGTTTCCGCCGTCTTTGATCAACTCGGCAATTCCGGCGATAGATCCCATCAGACTGCTGGCATCCAGCGGCATCATCACCACTTTGCTGTTGTTCGCAGAGCCGATCTCCTTCAGCGCATCGGTATATTTTTGCGCGACGAAGTAGTTCACAGCCTGGATATCCCCGGCGGCAATCGCCTCGGAAACCATTTGCGTCGCGCGGGCTTCCGCTTCTGCCGAACGTTCACGCGCTTCTGCCTGGAGGAAGGCAGACTGACGGTCGCCCTCGGCTTTCAGGATCTGCGACTGTTTTTCCCCTTCCGCTTTCAGGATCTCGGCCTGACGCACCCCTTCGGCTTCAAGAATATAGGCGCGTTTGGTACGCTCGGCCTTCATCTGCGCATTCATGGAAGCAATCAGCTCTGCCGGTGGGCGCACGTCGCGGATCTCAATGCGGGTCACTTTGATCCCCCACGGATTGGTGGCTTCATCAACAATGTGCAGCAGGCGGGTATTAATGCTGTCGCGCTGGGAGAGCATTTCGTCCAGCTCCATCGAGCCAAGCACGGTACGGATGTTGGTCATCGTCAGGTTGACGATCGCCAGCTCCAGGTTGCTCACCTCATAGGCCGCTTTCGGCGCATCAATCACCTGAATAAAGCACACCGCATCGATGGTGACGTTGGCGTTATCCTTAGAGATGACTTCCTGGGAAGGAATATCCAGCACCTGCTCCATCATGTTGATCTTACGCCCAATTCTGTCCATGAAGGGGACGATCAGGCTTAAACCCGGCTGAAGGGTATTGGTGTAGCGACCGAAACGTTCGACGGTCCACTGGTAACCCTGCGGAACAATTTTGACGCCTGCGCCCACGATAACCAGCGCAACGAAAATAAGGACAAGAACAACGATGAGCATAAAAACCTCCTGTTTTGCATGCCGTAACGAGAAAAATTGCGTATTTGTTGAACGTAAGTATATCGGTTAACGGGCGGGATTTCGCCCCTGTAAAGAGGTGGGAACCGGACTGGTAAAATTAAAACGCCCCGCCAGGAGAGCGGGGCGCATAGCGTTACTCTTCAGACCAGGTATAGCTGAAGTCGGTGATAAACCCATCCCCGGCGTCAGCGATGGCTTTCGATAAGCCCTGATAGTATTTTTCCAGGCCGATGGCCTCTATCTGCTGGATCTGCTCGCGAACGGGCGCGCAGAACAGTACTGCATTGCCCGCTCCGACACGTTTGTTGTTCGGCGGCAGATCGCCGGTAATCCCCTTAAACCAGGTTCTGATCCCTTGCTTTAAGCTGTGCGGCGCTTTTGCAAGATCCTTCTGGCCTGTCAGCACCTGTAAGGTGGGGAACTCATTTGCATTGACGGCGGTTTTCATGCGTGCAAAGAACGCGGTAAAAAGCTCAAAAGAGCCGAGATCCGTGACGCGAGGCTTGGTGGTTTTTCCGTTTTTATTGCCCATTTTTCCGGCAGGGGCTGTAGGCGCCGGAACCACATTGACCTTATGCAGATCCAGACCAAACAGCAGATTGCAGTGCGCCCGGCGCTCTTTAAGCGGGTAGGACATTAGCACGTCAATAAACGCTGTCGCCTTCACATCGGCCAGGTCATGGTTAATCAGCCATTGCGAGCGGGCAAATTCCGCGGGGGAAACGAACCAGTCCGGCACCTCAGTAAAGCGTCTGGATTTACCCTTGCCGTCAAACTCGAGAAAGTAAGCCCCATCATCGAAAGCAAAATAGCAGTTTTTAAAGCTTCCGATCGTGGTGTTAACGATGAGCGCCTTCTTAACAAAATCGACCACCTCTGCACCCATGACAAAACGCGTGAGTTCAGAAGAATTGATGACTTCCATTAATGTTTCCACATCTGGAACACCAGGCTTCAGGGAAGAGAACTCATAAAAGATATGTGTCATGTTGCTGACTTCCTGTAGTTATAGAGGTGACAATTACCGAACAAAAAGTTTAACACTTGCGATAGGTTAAGGCTATTCGCGCAGCGTAGCGGAAAGGATTATGCTAAAGGCTGTTCTTATCACAGCGGTTAACGGAATCGGAATGAATAATAAAAAAAATCTTCTGGATATCAGGGATGTTGGCTTTAGTGTGGGTGATAACACCATCCTTCAGCACGTCGATTTTTGTCTCTCTCCGGGCGAATTTAAACTCATAACCGGCCCCTCCGGCTGCGGCAAAAGCACCCTCCTGAAAATCGTGGCTTCGCTACTGAGTCCAACGGAGGGAACCATCCTGTTTGAAGGGAAAGATATCGCCACGCTTACACCGGAAAGCTATCGCCAGCAGGTGTCATACTGCGTGCAAACGCCGTCCCTGTTTGGCGACACGGTGTACGACAATCTGGTTTTCCCCTGGCACATCCGCAACCAAACGCCCGATCCGAAAAAGTTTGCGGACGATCTGACCCGTTTTGGGCTTCCGCCGGAGACGCTGACCAAATCGACTGCCGAACTGTCAGGCGGGGAAAAGCAGCGCGTCTCGCTGATCCGTAACCTGCAATTCCTGCCGAAGGTGCTTTTGCTGGACGAAATCACCAGCGCGCTGGATGACGCTAACACGCGCAACGTCAATGAGATTATTCATCGCTACGTCCGTGAACAGGATATTGCCATGCTGTGGGTGACGCACGATTCAAACGAAATTAGCCATGCGGATGATGTCATCACGCTCAGGCCGCAGGGCGGGAAAATGGAGGAGGCTCACCGTGGGTGAACATAACATAACCAACGAATCGCTGGCGCTGTCGATGGTGCTGGTGCTGGTGGCGATTGTGGTCAGCTACCGGGAGAAGCTGGGGCTGGAAAAAGATATTCTGTGGAGTATCGTTCGCGCGGTCATTCAGCTCATCATCGTCGGCTATGTGCTGAAATACATCTTCAACGTCAATCATGCCGTGCTGACCCTGTTGATGGTGCTGTTTATCTGCTTTAACGCGGCATGGAACGCGCAGAAACGCAGTAAATACATCGATAAAGCGTTCCTCTCGTCGTTTATTGCCATCACCACCGGGACCGCGTTAACGCTGGCGGTACTGGTGCTCTCCGGCTCGATAGAATTTACGCCGATGCAGGTGATCCCCATTTCCGGGATGATTGCGGGCAATGCGATGGTGGCGGTCGGGTTATGCTACAACAATCTGGGGCAACGCTTCAGCAGTGAACAGCAACAGCTTCAGGAGAAGCTAAGCCTGGGCGCGACACCGAAGGTGGCCTCGGCGCGGTTGATCCGCGACAGCATTCGTTCTTCGCTGATCCCAACGGTGGATTCCGCCAAAACCGTGGGTCTGGTGAGCCTGCCGGGCATGATGTCGGGGCTAATTTTTGCCGGTATCGATCCGGTAAAAGCGATTAAATACCAGATTATGGTGACGTTTATGCTGCTCTCTACGGCGAGCCTGTCGACGATTATTGCCTGCTATCTGACCTATCGGAAGTTTTACAACGCGCGCCACCAGCTGGTGGTGACGCAGTTGAAAAAGACGGGGTAATATCGGCTTTTGTAGGCCCGGCAAGCGTTAGCGCCACCGGGCATTTTTGTTAGTAAAGCAATGCGTACAGCTGACGACGATACTTAGACGCCAGCGCGTCACCGGTGCCGAGCGCGGCCAGGATCTCCTGGAACATCTTTCGCGCCTGACCGTCTGCGGCGCCCAGGTCCTTCTGAAGGTGACTAAACAGCAGCTCCAGCGCCTCTTCATTACGCCCCACCTGGTGAAGCTGAAGCGCCAGCTGGCTTGCCAGCGCGGCATCCGCCGGGTTGTCCGCAACCTGCTGCTGAAGTTGCTGAATTTCAGGGGTATCCGCCGCCTGTTTCAGCAGGTCAATCTGCGCCACCAGGCCCTGATAGCGGGTGTCCTGATCCTGCATCGGCACCGTTTTCAGCACGGCTTCCGCGTCTTCGGGGCGGTGCAGCGCAATCTGGGTCTCTGCCAGCAGCAGACCAATCTGGCTGTTCTGGTTCGACAGCTGCCACGCGTCTTTTAACAGCGGCAGCGCCTCGTCGTACTTGCCTTCCTGCATCAGCGCCATGGCTTCCTGCGCTTTCAGCTCTTCTTCGCGCGGCAGGACTTTATCCAGCAGGGCGCGGATCGCCTCTTCCGGCTGCGGCCCCTGGAAGCCATCCACCGGCTGACCGTTCTGGAACAGGTAGACGGTTGGGATCGCACGCAGGCCAAACTGGGAAGCCACCATCGGTTCGGCGTCACAATCCAGCTTCGCCAGAATGAACTGACCGTTGTACTGCGCGGCAAGGCTTTCCAGGACCGGCGTCAGCTGCAGGCAGTGTTGGCTGCGTTCAGACCAGAAGTAGAACAGCACCGGTGTAGTCATTGACTGTTCGAGTGTCTGTTGCAGGTTAGCTTCAGTTATGTTGACGATATTCTGTACGGACATGCGGCATTCTCTTTTATCGGTTTACTCTTTACATGGGGGTAAGCGTCATCGCTTCAACTCAACCCTGCAAAATTTTGTCCATCATCCGCCCCGGCAGCAGGCGTTTCAACCAGCCGACGGCATGGGTCACCAGCGTCACCGGATAGCGCATTTTAGGGGTATCGCTCTCAAATGCGTGGCGCACTTTGGCAACCACGGCTTCTGGCCCAAGCGTAAAACGCGCCGCGATACCGGGATTTTCGACCGGTTGGTCCGCCTGCGTCTGGTTAACGTTTTCCGTAAAGCGGGTGCGGATGGGGCCCGGTTCAATCAGGCTGACCTTAATGCCGCTGTGGCGCAGCTCCATGCGCAACGCATCGGACCAGGCTTCAAGCGCATATTTACTGGCAGCGTAAGCCCCGCGTCCCGGCGTGGAGATCAGGCCCATCACCGAGGAGGTCATGACAATCCGCCCTTCGCCGTGCGGCAGCATGGCGGGGAGAAGGCTCATGGTGAGCTGATGCGCCCCAAAAAAGTTTGCGGAGAACTGCTGCTCCAGCTGTTCCCGTGAGAGGGTCTGTAGCGGGCCGTATACGCCATAGCCCGCATTGTTGAACAGGCCGTAAAGCCGGTTGTTGGTCAGGGCGATAACCTCATCGGCGGCCTGCTCCACGCTCTCTGGCGAATCGAGATCCAGCAAAATGCCGGTAAATCCCAGCCCTCGCATGCGTTCGACATCTTCGGGTTTGCGGCAGGCCGCCAGCACCCAAAACCCCTGACGTTTCAGTTCAAGGGCGCTCTCAAGGCCAATTCCGCTGGAACATCCTGTTATTAAGACCGATTTTTGCATAACTTTACCTGTCAGGTTCTCAGCTGTTTGACGAGTCATGTTTTACTAAAGGAGCCAGCCGGGTTGCCATCCAGTCGGCAATGAACGGCTGGGCATCGCGATTGGGGTGAATGCCATCATCCTGCATCCACTGGGGTTTCAGATAGACCTCTTCCATGAAAAATGGCAGCAGCGGAATATCAAACTCTTTGGCAAGCTTAGGATAGATCGCGCTAAACGCCTCATTATACCGACGGCCGTAGTTAGCGGGCAGGCGAATTTGCATCAGCAGCGGCTGGGCGTTAGCAGCCTTAATGGTCTGCAAAATAGTCCGCAGCGTTTGCTCCGTTTGCTGTGGCTGGAAGCCGCGCAAACCATCATTACCGCCCAGTTCGACCAGCACCCAACGCGGTTGATGCTGCTTAAGCAGGGCAGGCAGGCGCGATAAGCCTTGCTGCGACGTATCGCCGCTGATGCTGCCGTTAACGACAGACGCCCGGGACTGCCATTTATCATTGAGCAGGGCGGGCCAGGCCGCACTGGCCGCCATACGATAGCCCGCGCTCAGGCTATCGCCCAGAATCAATAACGTGTCCGCAGCCGCCGCGCGGAAGGTCATCAGCATCAAAAACAGGAAGGGCAAATGCCAGCGGAAAACATTATTGAAGTTCATTGTCTTAAGAAGTCCGTCGGTCAGGGAGAACACGAGCTTTCCATCCTCACCGGAGTTGAACTCGTTGTCAAACGTGCCGAAACCATCGCCCTGATTGGCGAATCCGGTTCCGGTAAGTCCACGCTGCTGGCCATTCTCGCCGGGCTGGACGATGGCAGCAGCGGGGAAGTGAACCTGGTCGGCCAGCCCCTCCACGCGCTTGATGAAGAGGCGCGCGCCGCGCTGCGTGCCCGGCATATCGGGTTTGTCTTTCAGTCATTCATGCTGATTCCAACCCTCAACGCGCTGGAAAACGTTGAGCTGCCCGGCCTGCTGCGCGGTGAAAATACCCGCGAAAGCCGCGATCACGCCAAAGCGTTGCTGGAACAGCTGGGGCTGGGAAAACGTCTCGACCACCTTCCGGCGCAGCTTTCCGGCGGTGAGCAGCAGCGCGTGGCGCTGGCCCGGGCGTTTAACGGGCGCCCGGAAGTGCTGTTTGCCGATGAGCCCACGGGCAATCTCGACCGTAAAACCGGGGACAAAATTGCCGATCTGCTGTTTTCCCTCAACCGCGAGCATGGCACCACGCTGATTCTGGTTACCCACGACCCGCAGTTGGCCGCCCGCTGCGACCGCCGCCTGCGGCTGGTGAACGGTGTTCTTCAGGAGGAAGCATGATTGCCCGCTGGTTTTGGCGCGAATGGCGCTCGCCCTCGCTGCTGATTGTCTGGCTGGCGTTGAGCCTGGCGGTGGCCTGCGTGCTGGCGCTCGGCAGCGTCAGCGATCGTATGGAGAAAGGGCTTAGCCAGCAGAGTCGGGAATTTATGGCGGGGGACCGGGCTCTGCAAAGTTCTCGCCCCGTGCCGCCGGGCTGGATTGAGGAAGCGCGCAAAGAGGGGCTGAAGGTGGGAGAGCAAATCACCTTCCAGACCATGACCTTTGCGGGCGACACGCCACAGCTTGCCAGCGTAAAAGCCGTGGATGACATCTACCCGATGTATGGTGATTTACAAACCAGTCCGCCGGGGCTAAAACCGACGGCCGGTACGGTACTGCTGGCATCGCGTCTGATGGCGCTGCTGAACCTGAAACCCGGCGACAGTATCGACGTCGGCGACGCGACCCTCAAAATTGCCGGGGAAGTGGTGCAGGAACCCGACTCCGGATTTAATCCGTTCCAGCTCGCGCCGCGCCTGCTGATGAACACCGCTGATGTGGCGAAAACCAACGCCGTCCAGCCGGGTAGCCGCGTCACATGGCGCTATAAGTTTGGCGGGACGCCTGCTCAACTGGAGGCGTATGAAAAATGGCTCCTGCCTCAGCTCAAGCCGGAACATCGCTGGTACGGGCTGGAGCAGGATGACGGGGCGCTCGGCAAATCCCTTGAGCGTTCTCAGCAGTTTCTGCTGCTGTCGGCGCTGTTAACCCTGCTGCTGGCCATTGCGGCCGTTGCCGTGGCAATGGGGCACTACTGCCGCAGCCGTTACGATCTGGTGGCGATCCTCAAAACTCTCGGCGCGGGCCGGGCACAGCTGCGCAAGCTGATTGTCGGCCAGTGGCTGATGGTGCTGGCGCTGTCGGCTCTGACCGGCGGGGCGATAGGGCTGCTGTTTGAAAAGCTACTGATGGTGCTGCTCAAACCGGTCCTGCCCGCTGCGCTGCCGCCTGCCAGCCTCTGGCCGTGGCTGTGGGCCATCGGCGCGATGACGACGATCTCCCTGCTGGTGGGGTTACGCCCCTACCGGCTGCTGCTCGCCACCCAGCCGCTGCGCGTGCTGCGCCGGGATGTGGTGGCCAGCGTCTGGCCGCTGAAGTTCTATCTGCCGGTGATTATTGCGGTGGCAGTCGGGCTGTTGGCCTGGCTGATGGGCGGCAGTACGCTGCTGTGGGCGGTGCTGGCGGGCGCGGTGGTGCTGGCGCTGCTGTGCGGCGTGGTGGGCTGGGTACTGCTTAATGTGCTGAGTAAGCTGACAGTTAAATCACTCCCCATACGGTTAGCGGTTAACCGACTGCTGCACCAGCCGTGGTCTACCCTCAGCCAGCTCTCGGCATTTTCGCTGTCGTTTATGCTGCTGGCGCTTCTGCTGGTGCTGCGCGGGGATCTGCTGGATCGCTGGCAGCAGCAGCTTCCGCCGGAAAGCCCGAACTATTTCCTGATCAACATTGCTCCCGAACAGGTGACGCCGCTGAAGGGGTTTCTGTCTGAGCATCACATTATTCCGGAATCGTTCTATCCGATCGTGCGCGCCCGCCTGACGCAGATCAACGGCCTGTCGACGGAGGGAAATAAGGATGAATCGCTCAACCGCGAGCTCAACCTGACCTGGCAGGCGAAACGTCCGGACCATAACCCGATCGTGGCCGGCACCTGGCCGCCGAAAGCGGGGGAGGTGTCGATGGAGGAGGGGCTGGCGACACGCCTGAACGTGAAGCTCGGCGATAGCGTGACCTTTACCGGTGATACCCAGGATTTCACCGCCAAAGTCACCAGCCTGCGCAAAGTGGACTGGGAAAGCCTGCGGCCAAATTTCTTCTTCATCTTCCCGCCGGGCGCGCTGGACGGACAGCCCCAGAGCTGGCTGACCAGCTTCCGCTGGGAAAACGGCAACGGCATGCTGACGCAACTTAACCGGGAATTTCCGACGGTGAGCCTGCTGGATATCGGCGCGATCCTCAAAAAGGTCGGGCAGGTGCTGGAACAGGTGAGCCGCGCCCTGGAGGTGATGGTGGTGCTGGTGACCGTCTGCGGCCTATTGCTGCTGCTGGCGCAGGTGCAGGTCGGCATGCGTCAGCGTCATCAGGAGCTGGTGGTCTACCGCACGCTGGGGGCCAGTAAACGGCTGCTGCGCGCCACGCTGTGGAGCGAATTTGCCCTGCTCGGGCTGGTGGCGGGCCTGGTGGCGGCCATCGGGGCGGAAACCGCACTGGCGGTGCTTCAGACGAAAGTCTTTGATTTTCCATGGGAGCCTGACTGGCGGCTGTGGTTAACGTTGCCCGTATGCGGCGCGGTGCTGCTGTCCCTGTGCGGTGGCTGGCTCGGGACGCGGCTGTTGAAAGGTAAAGCGCTGTTCCGCCAGTTTGTCAGCTAGTTTACTTGCGTGATGATGACGCACCGGCATTTCTGCTGGTGTGTCATCGCTTAATAGCACAAATCGTTAATACCCATGCATTTAGTAGCACAAAACATTAAAAACCCGCCCACACAGCCCGAATTTTTCCGGTTAATATTCACCAGCTAAATATTTAGCAGCGTGTCTATCAAGGAAAAATAATGACTATAAGAAAAACAGCGCTGGCGACAACGATCGGCGCAGCAGTGGCATTGGCTTCTTTCGCATCTCAGGCGGAAATCACCCTTCTGAAACAGGATCCGCAGGCGGGTAACCCGCTGAGCCGTCTGAACTTCACCGTTGGCGGCAGCATCCGTCCTCAGTTCCAGAACATGACCGGTGATGACGGCAAAAACGGCTACAAGCGTAACGGTTTTGACGGCGGTACCCGTTTCCGTTTCGCGGCAGACTACTACCTGTTCGATGACATCAGCTGGATCACCTACTACGAGCTGGGTGTGAACATTCCGGCGCAGTTTAACTGGGATAACCACTACGCCGACGGCGCGCACGACACCTCACGCCGTATGCTCTACACCGGTCTGAAGAGCGACACCTGGGGTACGCTGACCTTCGGCCAGCAGAACAGCGTGTACTATGACGTGGTGGGCGCGAAAACCGATATCTGGGACTACGACATGATTGGTCAGGCGTCGGGTAACGGGATCAACGGCGACTACGACGGCTCTTACCGTTCACGCCAGATGCTGAAGTACAAGAAAACCGTGGGCGATGCTGACATCTACGCCTCTTACCTGTTTGAAGACAGCGAATACCTGCCGGGCAACGGCCTGCGCTACAAGCGCAAAGGCGGCGGTTCACTGGGTATCGATTACCACCTGACCACCGATCTGACCTGGGGCGCAGCGTGGAACTACACCCGCGCGGACATGCGTAATCCGGACAACGGCGACAGCAAATCCTACGACCAGAACATTCTCGGCACCGCACTGAGCTGGACGCCGGATAACTGGACCTTCTCCGCAGGCGGCGGCTGGTATCAGAACTTCATGACCACCAAAAAAGTGTCCGTTAACGACTACTTCGCCGGTGATGCATGGGGTATTGAATACTTCGCAGGATACAAATTCCCGGTCGGTCAGTATGCGGTGAAATCCATTCAGCCGTACTTCATGGGCGACCGCATTGAGTACGTGAACGGCCGTAACTACCAGCGCATCGACAACGGCGTAGGTATCAGCGTCCAGCTGGACTACGGTTTCCGCGTGGATTACGAACACGTGTTCACCTCCAGCACCGACAACCTGGGCGACATGAACCTGGTGCGTCTGCGTTACGACTTCTGAGTGGTTTGTTCCCCGGTGGCGCTGCGCTTACCGGGGCTACAAAAGCACGCGTAGGCCGGGTAAGGCGTAGCCGCCACCCGGCTTTTTTCAGCGATCAAGCCATTCGGCAATGTCTTCAAACGTCCCGCGATATACAATTTTCTCCGCCTTTTTCTCCAGCTGATAGCCGTACATCGGATCGTAATAGCACGCGTAGGCCGGGTAAGGCGTAGCCGCCACCCGGCTTTTTTCAGCGATCAAGCCACTCGGCAATTTCTTCGTACGTCCCGCGAAAAACAATCTTCTCCGCTTTCTTCTCCAGCTGATAGCCGTACATCGGGTCGTAATAGTCCTTCAGCAGCGGCACAAGCCAGCTGAAGTGCGCGTCAGTGCTTCCAGAGCGCTGTTGTTCCAGCAGCGCGGAATCTAATAGCGCGGTAAATTCCGCGAATCGTTGCAGCCCCAGACGACGGCGGATGGCGAACAGGCCGTGATGCAGGTATTCGCTGTAGGCTTTCCAGCCCGCTTCTTCACCGTAGGCGGCAGAAAAGTCGGCCCACATGTGGTCGAAATACTCTTCGCGCAGCCGCTCAAGACGGATCTCAAACGGATCTTCGACCACAACGACAGGCGCTTCCGCCATGCGGTCGCGCAGGCACTCCGGCAGGTGGTTAGAGCCAATCATCCGGCCCTCATCCTCCAGCACCCAGCGCGCGGCATCTTTTTTTAGCAGCTCGACGGCAAGGTGATTCTCGAAGCTCGCCTGAGAAAGTTGCGGGGTGAGCGTGCGGCCAAATGACGAGCCGCGATGGTGCGCCAGCCCTTCCAGATCGATGCCCTGCGCATGCTGCTTCACCAGCAGCGTTTTGCCGTTTCCGGTACAGCCACCGATAAGCACCATCGGTTTTTGTGACTGCTCAATCGTCACCTGAATTGCCGTCTGGCGCAGGGCCTTATAGCCGCCGCGGATCAGCGGATAATCGATTCCCGCCTCTTTAAGCCAGGCCTGGGAGATATGTGAGCGCTGGCCACCGCGCGCGCAGCAAAGGTAGCCCTCAGGATGGGCCAGGCTGGCTTCGCGCCAGGCGTTGATGCGCGCCTCTCGCGTCTCGCCGTTGACCAGGCTATGGCCGAGCGTCAGTGCGGCGTCCGGACCCTGGCGTTTATAGCAGGTGCCGACGGCGGCACGCTCGTCGTCGTTCATTAAGGGCAGGTTGAGTGCGGCGGGCATCGCACCCTGGACAAATTCGATCGGCGCGCGAACGTCAATTAAAGGGGTATCGGACGCGAGGATCGCGCGATAGTCCGTTCCATCGTTCATGGTGGTTCCAGAAGAAAGCTAAGCAGCAATGGGCGGGAATTGTACGCCGGGGAAGGGGAAGGTCAACTCCCCGGCGGGGGTTACTTACTTCAGTTTTGACTGCGCCCAGACAATCCCGCTCGCGTATTCTGGCGGCAGCAGGGGAACAATCGCTTCCAGCGTGGCGCTCAGGCGATCCGTGTCGGTATCGTTCAGGTTCAGGTGGCCGACCTTACGACCCGGGCGCACCGCTTTGTCGTACCAGTGCAGGTGCACCAGCGGCAGCTTCAGCCAGTCGTAGTTCAGATCGGTGCCGATCAGGTTGATCATCACCGACGGGCTGGTCACCACCGGCTGCGGCAGCGGCAGGTCAGTGATGGCGCGCAGGTGCAGCTCGAACTGGCTGATGGAGGCACCGTTTTGCGTCCAGTGGCCGCTGTTGTGCACGCGCGGCGCAAGTTCGTTGATCAGCAGACCCGATGGCGTGACGAAACACTCCATCGCCATTACGCCCACATAGCCCAGCTCATGCATGATGGCAGAGAGCATCTCTTCCGCCTGCGCCTGCTGGTCAGCATTGGCCTGCGGGAAGGCGACGCTGGTGCGCAGAATCCCGTCCTGATGCAGGTTATGCGTTAGCGGGTAAAAAACGGTGTGCCCGTCATGCCCGCGCGCGCCCACCAGCGACACTTCACCGCTGAAGTTTATGCCCTGCTCAACGATGCACTCGCCGTAGCAGTCGTCCGGCAGCTCGGCGGTGTCGTTCGCGCGCAGGCGCCACTGCCCGCGACCGTCGTAGCCGCCGACACGACGCTTCACGATCGCCAGATCGCCCAGCATGGCGAAGACGTCATTCCACTCGCTTTTGTCGGACAACAGCTGCCACGACGCGGTCGCAAGGCCGAGCTTGTCGAACAGCTGCTTTTGCGTGAGACGGTCGGCGATGATCGGGAAGACGTCGCGGTTCACAAAGGCGTTATGGCGCGCCAGCTCGCGGGTCAGGGCGGTTTCCGGCCAGCGTTCAATTTCGGCGGTGATCACGCTCTGATGGAACGGCACGGCTTCCGGCTCGGCGTCCAGCCCGACGGGCCAGACGGCAATACCCAGCGGCTCACCGGCCTGACGCAGCATCCGGCCAAGCTGACCATTACCAAGAACGCAAACCTGCTTCATGCTGCACCCCGCGGATCCGGGTTATCCAGCACCTCGTCGGTCTGGGCTTTACGCCACTCCGCCAGGCGTTGATGTAAGTCTTTATCATGCGTCGCGAGGATCTGCGCGGCCAGCAGGGCGGCATTTGCGGCACCCGCCTTACCAATCGCCAGCGTACCGACAGGGATACCGCGCGGCATCTGGACGATAGAGTACAGGCTATCAACCCCGCTTAACGCGGCGCTCTGTACCGGCACGCCCAGTACCGGCACCAGGGTTTTGGCGGCAATCATGCCCGGCAGATGTGCTGCGCCGCCCGCACCGGCAATGATCACCTCGTAACCGTTCTCTTCGGCGCTTTCGGCGAAGCTGAACAGTTTATCCGGCGTACGGTGCGCGGAAACCACTTCGACGTGGTGCGGAACATTCAGGATTTCAAAGATTTCGGCGGCGAACTGCATGGTAGCCCAGTCGCTTTTGGACCCCATCACTATGGCGACACGCGCCGGATTATTGCGGGAAGACATGCGTCTTAAAACTCCTGTGGTGCGGAACACACTGCTTTCGAGGGCACAGAGAATAGCATGTAATACCGGCAAGGAAAACGGTTGCGTGGTCGTGAAATGGGCGAAAAAACGAGGAGGGTTAGAACGGGAAGGCGATCAATTCCACACCTTCCGGCGTGACTTTGACCATCGATCCTTCACTGTGCCAGGCGCCTAAAACCACGCGATGGGCGGGCTCGCCGTTGGCGATAAGGGAATGCACATCGGGACGATGGGTATGGCCGTGGATCAGCCACTGAACGCGATGCTTCTCCATCACGTTCACCACCGCCTGCGGGTTGACGTCCATGATGGTCATCGATTTGCTGCTATTGGCGGCCTTGCTGCCCGCGCGCATTCTGGCGGCGATGCGGTTGCGGATAAACAGCGGCAGGGCGAGGAACACTTTTTGGATCCACGGGGTGTGAACTTTGGCGCGAAACGCCAGGTAGCCGGTATCGTCAGTGCAGAGCGTGTCGCCGTGCATGATCAGAATATTGCGGCCATAGAGGTCAAGCACCTGCTCTTCCGGCAGCAGCGTCATGCCGCTCTCGCGGGCGTAGCGCTGGCCGATCAGGAAATCACGGTTGCCGTGAATGAAATAGCAGGGGACGCCGGAATCCACCAGCGCTTTAATGGCCGCTGCCATCTCACGGTGCAGCGGGTTCGGATCGTCGTCGCCTATCCAGGCCTCAAACAGGTCACCCAGAATGTACAGCGCATCGGCGCTTTTCGCTTCACCGCGTAAAAAACGCAGAAAACCGGCGGTTATCGCCGGTTCTTCTGTTTGCAGATGCAGATCCGCAATAAAGAGTGTCGCCACGAATTACTCGCTGACGGTCACGCTTGTGATCACAACGTCTTCTTTAGGAACGTCCTGGTGCATACCGCTGCGGCCAGTAGAAACGGCTTTGATCTTGTCGACCACGTCCATGCCTTCAACCACTTCTGCGAATACGCAGTAGCCCCAGCCTTGCAGGCTTTCGCCAGAGAAGTTCAGGAAGTCGTTGTCCGCCACGTTAATGAAGAACTGTGCGGTAGCAGAGTGCGGGGCCTGAGTACGGGCCATTGCCAGCGTACCGCGGGTGTTTTTCAGGCCGTTGTTCGCTTCGTTTTTGATCGCTTCTTTCGTCTCTTTCTGGCGCATGCCAGGCTCGAAACCGCCGCCCTGGATCATAAAGCCGTTGATCACACGGTGGAAAATAGTGTTGTTGTAGAAACCTTCGCGGCAGTAGTCCAGGAAGTTTTTAACTGTTTCAGGCGCTTTGTCATCAAAGGTTTTGATTACGATATCGCCATGATTAGTGTGGAAAGTAACCATTTTTGCATCCTGTTCCGTTATTGTGGTGCGTCGACCCGTGCTCGGGTCACATATAGGGGCTTGTTATAGCATAACCACAGGACACGATCACCTTGCATTGTGTGCTGACCGTGCTCCGAATTATGGGTATTATAAGGAACAAACAATCCACACACGTGTTTACATGGAATCTTCGATGTTAAAAATCTTTAATACAATGACGCGCCAAAAAGAGGAATTTAAACCTATCCATGCCGGGGAAGTCGGCATGTACGTGTGTGGTATTACGGTTTACGATCTCTGTCATATCGGCCATGGCCGTACCTTTGTCGCGTTCGACGTGGTGTCCCGCTACCTGCGCTTCCTGGGCTATAACCTGAAGTATGTGCGCAACATCACCGACATCGACGACAAAATCATTAAACGTGCTAATGAAAATGGCGAAAGCTTTGTCGCGCTGGTGGATCGCATGATCGCCGAAATGCACAAGGATTTTGATGCCTTGAATATTCTGCGCCCGGATAGCGAGCCGCGTGCGACCCACCATATTCATGAAATCATTGAGATCACCCAAAAGCTGATCGAGCGCGGTCACGCCTATGTGGCGGACAACGGCGACGTGATGTTCTCGGTGCCGACGGACCCAACCTACGGTGCGCTTTCCCGCCAGGATCTGGACCAGCTCCAGGCCGGTGCACGCGTGGACGTGGTTGACGTGAAGCGTAATCCGATGGACTTCGTGCTGTGGAAGATGTCCAAAGCGGGCGAACCGAGCTGGCCATCCCCGTGGGGCGAAGGGCGTCCGGGCTGGCACATTGAATGTTCCGCGATGAACTGCAAACAGCTGGGCAACCATTTCGACATCCACGGCGGCGGTTCGGATCTGATGTTCCCGCACCACGAAAATGAAATCGCGCAGTCCACCTGTGCTCACGGCGGCGAGTACGTGAACTACTGGATGCACTCCGGGATGGTGATGGTTGACCGCGAGAAGATGTCGAAATCGCTGGGTAACTTCTTCACCGTGCGCGACGTGCTGAAGTATTACGACGCGGAAACCGTGCGCTACTTCCTGATGTCCGGCCACTATCGCAGCCAGCTGAACTACAGCGAAGAGAACCTGAAGCAGGCGCGCGCTGCGCTGGAGCGTCTGTATACCGCACTGCGCGGCACCGACAGGTCTGTTCCGGCCGCTGGCGGCGAGGCGTTCGAAGCCCGCTTCGTTGAGGTCATGAACGACGACTTCAACACGCCGGAAGCCTACTCCGTGCTGTTCGACATGGCGCGTGAGGTGAATCGCCTGAAGTCAGAAGATATGGCGGCGGCGAATGCGCTGGCGTCTCATCTGCGTAAGCTCTCTTCCGTGCTCGGCCTGCTGGAGCAGGAGCCGGACGTGTTCCTGCAAAGCGGCGCGCAGGCGGACGACGGTGAAGTAGCGGAAATTGAAGCACTGATTAAAGCGCGTCTGGAAGCGCGTCAGGCGAAAGACTGGGCGGCGGCGGATGCGGCGCGTAACCGTCTGACCGAGATGGGTATTATTCTGGAAGATGGCCCGCAGGGCACCACCTGGCGTCGTAAGTAAGTCCGTAATGCCCGGTGGCGCTTACGCTTACCGGGCCTACAGGTGAAAGTAGGCCGGGTAAGGCGTAGCCGCCACCCGGTTTTTTTTTACCTTCTCTTCTTCCACCATAATACTCCTATCAGCACGATTCCCGGCAGCCACACCCACAGCAGTTCCGAGATAATCACCTGATGCCCGTACGGCGTGGTATAGCGCGACAGTGCAAACGGCGCGACCTTAATCACCTGCCACGGTGCAAAGAAGCGCTCATCTGACCAGGGCCACAGCCAGCCGACGCCTTTCCCGCCGGTGGTAATCGAATCCAGCAGGCTGTGCGACAGCAGCGACACGGTTAAAAACAGCCAGCAGCGCGACAGGCTGGCCCGGAACCATCGACGCCCAGCCAGCACGCAAAGTATGGGCACTACAAAGGCAAACAGCAGCGAATGAGTGAAACCGCGGTGGCCGAAAATATTCCCGTAGGCGACACCGAATTTAAACGCCAGTACGTCAGCGTCAGGCAGCATGGCGAGGACGATCCCGGCAAACAGCAGGCGGGGTGGGATGACTTTGGCTCCGAGCCCTAAGCCCAGACACAGAGGTACGGCAGCGTGGGTGATAACGGTAGGCATGACATTTATCCATGGCAAATCATGGAAATATAGCAGTCATCTCGCGCTATAAGACCCATGCTAAATTCTGAATTTACGCCGAATCCCGCGCGATAAGCTGGCCGGAGAGGGTAATACGCTGCGTTTGCAGATCCGGCTCCTTCAGCCTGCGGATCATCAGCCCTGCCGCCTGGCGGCCGGTCTCTTCGCTGGCAGACGAAACGTAAGTCAGTGACGGCGACGTGAGGTTTACGTGGAGCATATCTTCAAAGCCAATCAGCGCCACCTGCTGGGTTAAAAACACGTCTTTGCCCACCGTGCGCCCCACCTGGTGAATGCCGGAGATCGAACCGATCATCGCGTCCGGCGAATGGCAGAGCAGGGCGGTAATCGTGTTGTTCTTCTCCAGCAGCTGGCGAGTCGCCATGGCCGCCGCCTGCGTATCATCGGTGCAGGCGGGAGAATATTCCTCACGCCAGACCAGGCCGTTCTGCGTCATCGCGCTGCGAAAACCGAGCAGGCGCTGCTCGCGAATACGGCACCCGTCGCGCCCGCCAATGTAGGCGATGGTGCGGTGCCCGCGCTCGATAAGATAACGCGCGGCCAGGTTCGCCGCCTGGCGGTTATCGCGCATCACCAGGTTGCATTTCTCTTCCAGCAACGACTGCGAAACCGCCACAAGCGGCAGCGGGCATTGGCGAATGTGTTCCGGGAGAGAGGCGGCGCGGGTGTCCGACGCCAGATAGATGACGCCCGCCACGCCCTGCTGCTTAAATGAGAGCAGAGTACGCTCAAGATGTTCGTCGTCGTTCAGCGGCTGACCGAGAAAAACCATATAACCCTGTTTCTCCAGCTCCTGAACGATGCTCGCCATCACTTTGATGGAAAAGCTGTCGCTGAAGTCCCGCAGGATCAGGCCGATTAAATTGGAGGTGTTGGCGCGAAGGTTGGCAGCGGCGACGTTATGAACATAGCCCAGCGTTGTGATGGCGGCATTGACCTTCCCGATCGTCGCCTCTGAGATCTTCCCTTTCTGGCGCAGCACCAGCGACACGGTAGAAACCGACACGCCCGCATGCTTTGCAACATCAATAATGCTGACTTTCTTCAAAACCGCTCCCTGAAATTTACCGATTATCAGCCAGATAAGAGGCGTACCCCAGCGTACAGGAGACGCCTCCTTCAGGCATCTTATTATTTGCCAATCATCGTGGACATGGTCTGGGCGATAAACTGTGCTCTGGCCCCGAAAATCACCTGTATCCCGTTGTCGCCAACAAACACCACGCCGCGCGCGCCCAGCCCGTTCAGCCCGTCCCGGTCCACCGCTTCGCTCTTCGCCACTTCCAGACGCAAACGCGTGATGCAGGAGCCGACAGAATCAATGTTCTGCGCACCGCCCAGCAGGCCGATGATTTCGGTTGCAAGTTCGGAATCGGACTTGTCATTCGCGCTGGCGGTCACTTCGGTGCGGCCCGGCGTTTTCACGTCGAAACGGCGGATCACGAAGCGGAAGGTGAAATAGTAAATCAAGGCCATTGGGATACCGATGATAATGGCGCTCAGGAAGTTGGTCTGATAGCCGTTAAACGACGGCAGGATCCCGAACGACAGGTAGTCGATAAAGCCCGCCGAGAACGACTTGGCGATGTGCGCATGCAGCAGGTACATGGTCATGTACGCCAGGCCCGCCATGATGGCGTTGAAGACGTAAAGGATCGGCGCCACGAAGATAAAGGTGAACTCTACCGGCTCGGTGATGCCCGTCAGGAAGCAGGTGAGGGCCGCGGAGAAGAGAATACCGGCCGCGATTTTCTTATTCTTCGTATGCGCTTCATGGTACATCGCAAGGCACGCCGCAGGCAGCGCGAACAGCATCAGCGGGAACTCGCCCTGCATGAATTTCCCGGCGTTCTGGTAGGTATCGCTGCTGAAGGATTTCACCCCCTCTTCGAGCATCTTGAACCAGATGGTCTGGTCGCCGTGGATCACCTGACCCGCCTGGGTAGTGTAATCCCCGAACGAATACCAGAAGGAGGGATACCAGATGTGGTGCAGGCCGAGCGGGATCAACGCGCGCTCCACCAGCCCGAAGATAAAGGTCGAGGCCGCCTGGTTATCGCCGTTCACCACCACGGACAGGGCGTCGATCCCGGACTGAATATGCTGCCACACGTACGGCAACAGCAGGCCGAGCAGGAACGACAGAAATGCCGTCGCAATCGCCACAAAACGCTTCCCGGAGAAGAAGCCGAGGAATTCCGGCAGCTGCATGGTGTGGAAGCGGTTGTAGCACCAGGCCGCGAGAATACCGCAGATCAGGCCGCCAAAGACGCCCATTTGCAATGTCGGAATGCCGACGACCATGGCGTATTTCCCGCCCTGGGAGGCCATTTCCGGCGTAATGCTCAGCACGGTGCTGATGGTGATGTTGGTGACAAACACCGAGACCGCCGCAGAGAGTGCCGCAATGCCGGATTCCGAAGCCAGACCGACGGCAGAGCCGATGGCGAACAGCATCGGCAGGTTATCAAAGATAACCCCGCCGGCGTTCATCATCAGCGGCAGGTGGAACTTATCGCCGAAGGCCAGCAGCAGGCCCGCAGCGGGAAGCAGTGAAATTGGCAGCATTAAGGCGCGACCAATCATCGATAACTTAGACAGCGATTTAACAAACCCTGATATCAGACTCATGCTGATTTCCCCCCGAGTAGCGCTTTTTCGCGCTGTTATTGTAAGTAGAACGTTTTAGTAGAACGTTCTACTTATCGTGGGGAAAGTCTGAAAATCGCGCAACATAATTTTCACGTTTCGCCAGAGGGAATAGTGATTATTTGAAGTTGATCGATAATTAACCGCGATGGGTGTGAGGGGATTGTGAGAGAAATTGCCGGGTGGCGGCTTCGCCTTACCCGGCCTACAAACGGAGACAGTACGTAGGCCCGGTAAGCGCAGCGCCACCGGGCATCAGACAGCTCAGGCCGTCACGGTCACGCTCTGACCTGCAAAGCTCACGGTCTGGCCCGCGACAATTTTGCAGCGCTTGCGGGTTTCCACCGTGCCGTCTACTTTTACCTGCCCGTCGGCGATGACGATTTTCGCCTGCGCACCGCTTTCGCTCCAGCCTTCCAGCTTCAGCAGATCGCACAGCTCAACGTGCGGATGTTTACCTAAAGAAAAAGTTGCCATGATTACGCGTCCTCTACGTCGTGATACTCCTCGCACGCCTGCAAGGTATTCTGAATCAGTGTTGCGACCGTCATCGGGCCTACGCCGCCCGGGACCGGAGTAATATAGGATGCGCGCGCTGCGGCATCTTCATACACCACGTCGCCGACCACTTTGCCGTTTTCCAGACGGTTAATACCCACGTCCACGACGATTGCGCCCTCTTTGATCCACTCGCCCGGAATAAAGCCCGGCTTGCCGACCGCAACGATCAGCAGATCGGCGTTTTCGACGTGATGACGCAGGTTTTTGGTGAAGCGGTGGGTGACGGTGGTGGTGCAGCCCGCCAGCAGCAGCTCCATGCTCATCGGGCGGCCCACGATGTTGGAGGCGCCAATCACCACGGCGTTCAGGCCATAGGTGTCGATGTTATAACGCTCCAGCAGCGTCACGATGCCGCGCGGGGTGCACGGACGCAGGCGCGGCGCGCGCTGGCACAGGCGGCCCACGTTATACGGATGGAAACCGTCAACGTCTTTGTCCGGCGCGATACGCTCCAGCACCTTCACGTTGTCGATGCCCGCAGGCAGCGGCAGTTGAACCAGAATGCCGTCGATCTCTTTATCGGCATTCAGGGTGTCAATCAGTTCCAGCAGTTCTGCTTCGCTGGTGGTTTCCGGCAGATCGTAAGAGCGGGAGACGAACCCCACCTCTTCACACGCTTTGCGTTTGCTGCCGACATAAATTTGCGAAGCCGGGTTGCTGCCAACCAGCACAACGGCCAGCCCTGGGGCGCGTTTTCCGGCGGCTATACGCGCCTTCACTTTTTCCGCAACCTCAGAGCGCACCTGCTGCGCAATCGTTTTACCGTCAATAATCTTTGCTGCCATCAGAGAGAAGATTCCGTCTGTAACGTTAGAAAGGGGGGATTACCTGTATTTTGTCAGAAGCGAGCGCCGCTGTCAGTCACCCTTTACGAGATTTCATCGATGGCCCGCAAAACCCCTTCTCAGGGCATGGTCAATTTCTTAGAGGCGATTAGGATGTGACCTGGCAAAATGGCAGCGTTTTGACATATTACAAAATAGATTCCTGAGCTACTTTGTCCTCTCCGAAATAAGCCTTCAATTTTTTAATTGAACGTATTTCTTATTCCCGAATATGCGCGGGAAGGGTTATTTACATTTTAAAGGAATAGACATGAAACTCAGCAACATTGCTTCTACTGTTATTGCAACTCTGGCCCTGGTCGCGGGTGCCGCTCACGCAGAAGATCCGGTAGCACCTGTATCTGTAAACGGTGGTACGGTGCATTTTAAAGGTGAATTAGTGAATGCCGCGTGTTCAGTGAATACTGACTCTTCAGAGCAGACGGTTAATCTCGGCCAGTACCGTACCGCGAAATTCACTAAAGTGGGTGACACCACCTCCAATATTCCCTTCACCATCGAACTGAACGACTGCGATCCTGCGGTAGCGAAAACCGCTGCTGTCGCGTTTACCGGCCAGATCGACGCCACCGACAAAACGCTGCTGGCGGTAAGCTCCGGTAACAACGACAACTCCGCGAAGGGCGTAGGCATTGAGATCCTCGACAGCAAATCCTCCACGCTGACCCCGGACGGTGCAACCTTCTCTGCGGCGCAGAACCTGATTGAAGGGACTAACACCCTGAACTTCACCGCGCGCTATAAAGCCACGGCGGCGACCACCGCGCCAGGCCAGGCAAACGCGGACGCAACATTCGTAATGAAATACGAGTAATGCCTGAGTACAGGGATGTGGCTGGCCTCAGGGAAGAGGTCTTTTGATCGCCTATACCGGGAGCGAAGGATGACAAGGACTGGGATACTGCTGTGTGCCCTTGCGATTGCCTCAGCGGTAAACGCACATACCGTTGTCATAGACGGCGGCAAAGTACACCTCAGGGGAGAGCTGGTTAACGGCGGCTGCGCCGTGGCCCCGGACAGCCAGAATATGCGCGTGGATATGGGGCAATACCGCACAAACGCCTTTTCCGGCGTCGGCAGCTTTTCCACGGTTAATGTGCCTTTCACCGTACGTCTGCTGGATTGCAGCGTGGACGTCTCCCGCACCGTGGGGATCCAGTTCCAGGGAGTGACACCGGCAGAAGACCCGCAGGTTTTCCTGGCGACATCGCGGCCGGGGGAAAATGCGGTCAGCAGCGGTGTCGGACTGGCGCTTTTTGACGAACAGCAACGTCAGATCATCCCGAACGCGACGGCAGTGAGCTGGTTACCCATTAACACCCGCGAGCTGGTATTTCATTTCAGCGCCCGCTACCGCGCTATTTCCGAACACCTTGTACCAGGCACTATTCAGTCGAATGTCTGGTTTACGTTGATTTATCCCTGACGCCTGCGAACTAATTATTAAAGGTACGGTTGTGATGAACACCCTGATTAAACCTGGACTGTTTTTAACTTTTATTTTGATGATGGTTTCTGCCAGCGCGAATGCATCCGGCGGAATTGCGCTGGGCGCGACGCGCGTTATTTATCCGGCCGATGCAAAACAAACGTCGCTGGCGATCACCAACAGCAATAAACAAGAGCGCTATTTAATTAACGCGTGGATAGAAAATGCCAACGGGCAAAAGGAAAAAACCTTTGCCGTCACGCCGCCGCTGTTTGTCAGCGAGCCGGCCAGCGAAAACACCCTGCGCATTATCTACGCAGGCCCGGCGCTGCCTGCCGATCGCGAATCACTCTTTTACATGAACGTCAAAGCGATTCCCTCCGTCAGCAAAAAACATCAGGACGGCAACAACGTCCTGCAACTGGCCATTCTGTCACGCATCAAGCTGTTTGTTCGCCCGGCTAACCTGGCGATGCCGCCGGAAGAGGCGCTCTCACAGCTGCGTTTTGAGCGCGTCGGCAACCATCTTAAGGTGAGCAATGCCTCGCCGTATTACGTCACGCTGGTCAATCTGAAGCTCGGCGGTCAGACGCTGGAGAATCTGATGGTTGCTCCGAAAAGCTCGGCGCAGCAGGTGCTGCCTGCCGCAGCGAGCGGCACGCTCTCCTGGCAGAGTGTGAATGACTACGGTGCCATTACGCCGGCGCGTAGCGTCAGCCTGTGAGCAGAGACAGGGCGATGAACACTCAATGGCGTTACTGCCCGGTTGCGCTGGCACTGATGGCAACGCTCTGGCCACACGCTGGCTGGGGCGAAAGCTACTTTAACCCGGCGTTTCTCTCCGATGACGCGGCGAACGTGGCGGATTTGTCGCGTTTTGAGAAAGGCCACCAGCAGGCACCGGGCGTCTATCGCGTCGATATCTGGCGTAACGATGAGTTTATCGGCACCCAGGACGTGCGGTTTGAGCAAGCCGACAACACGCCGCCGGTCGCGGGCGGTTTGTCGCCGTGCATTACGCGCGCGATGCTCGATCGCTTTGGCGTCAATATCGCCGCCTTCCCGGAACTGAGCAGCGTGCAGGGCGAGACCTGCGTTCCGCTCACCACGGCTATTCCGGGCAGCGAAACGGCGTTCAACTTCGCCTCGTTGCGCCTTAACGTCAGTCTGCCTCAGGTGGCGATGCAAAACAGCGCCCGCGGGTATATTCCGCCTGAACAGTGGGATGAAGGCATCCCCGCCGCGCTGCTGAACTACAGCTTCACCGGCAACCGGGGCAGCGACGACGACAGCTACTATCTGAACCTGCAAAGCGGGTTGAACTATGGCGCCTGGCGATTACGCAATAACGGCGCGTGGCGTTATACCGAAAGCAACGGCAAGCGGCACAGCAGCTGGCAAAATATTGGCACCTGGGCGCAGCGTACGGTCATTCCGCTAAAAAGCGAGCTGGTGCTCGGCGACAGCAACACCGGTAACGATGTCTTCGACAGCGTCGGTTTTCGCGGTGGTCGGCTCTATTCGTCCGACAGCATGTATCCGGACAGCCTGCAAGGCTACGCGCCTACCGTACGCGGAATCGCCCGCACCCCTGCCAAAGTGGTGATCCGCCAGAACGGATACGTGATTTACCAGAGCTATGTGCAGCCGGGGGCTTTTGCGATAACTGACCTTAACCCGACCTCCTCAAGCGGTGACCTGGAGGTGACGGTGGAAGAGAAGGACGGCAGCCAGCAGCGCTACACCGTCCCGTATTCCACCGTTCCGTTGCTTCAGCGTGAAGGACGCTGGAAATACGATCTGGTGGCAGGGGACTATCGCAGCGGCAACAGCGAGCAGGACACGCCGTTCTTTACTCAGGGTACGATGATTGCGGGTCTTGCCGACGGCTACACGCTGTACGGCGGAACGCAGCTGGCCTCGCGCTATACCGCCATCGCCATTGGCGCGGGTAAAAACCTCGGTGACTGGGGGGCGGTGTCACTTGACCTCACCCATGCCCGCAGCCAGCTTGCCGATGACAGCCGCCATGAAGGGCAGTCCCTGCGGTTCCTGTACGCAAAATCCCTTAACGGATTCGGCACCAACTTCCAGCTGCTGGGCTATCGCTACTCGACCAAAGGCTTCTACACCCTCGACGATGTGGCCTGGCGCACAATGGAAGGCTACCAGTATGGCGACGATCAGGACGATGACGGCGTGCCGGACGTGCAGAGCTATCACAACCTGACGCTGAATAAAAAAGGACGTTTCCAGCTCAATATCTCCCAGTCTCTTGGCGATTACGGCTCGGTGTACGTGTCGGGCAGCCAGCAAAGTTACTGGGGCACCAGCGAGTCCAACGTCTGGTATCAGCTCGGCTACGCCGGCGGGGTGAACGGGATCAGCTACGCCTTATCCTGGTCATGGAACAAGGCCGTCGGCATTGAAGGAACTGACCGGATCGCCTCGTTTAACGTCTCCGTCCCGTTCAGCCTGTTCACCCGTCACGGCTACCGTCGCGATAACGCGATCGACCGGGCCTATGCCACGGCCTCAGCCAGCCGCAACAGCGACGGTGATACCAGCTGGCAGACCGGGATCAGCGGAACGCTGCTCCAGGATCGTAACCTGAACTACAGCGTCACGCAGGGTCACACCAGCAATAACGGTGCCAGCGGCAGCGCCAGCGCTAACTGGCAGGCAACGTACGGTACGCTGGGCGTGGGCTACAACTACACGCGGGATCAGCACGACCTCAACTGGCAGCTCTCCGGCGGCGTGGTAGGGCATTCAGACGGCATCACATTCAGTCAGCCGCTGGGCGATACCAACGTCTTGATCAAAGCGCCGGGCGCGTCAGGCGTGAGCGTCGAAAACCAGACCGGCGTCAAAACAGACTGGCGTGGCTATGCGGTGATGCCGTACGCCACGGTGTACCGTTACAACCGCGTGGCGCTCGACACTAACACCATGAGCAACAACACCGACATTGAAAATAACGTTTCCAGCGTCGTGCCGACGAACGGTGCGCTGGTGCGCGCCAGTTTTGACACCCGCATCGGCGTGCGTGCGTTGCTCACCGTGAAGCGTGATAACCAGCCTGTGCCGTTTGGGGCGGTGGTGCGTGAGACGCAGAGCGGCGTAACCAGCATGGTGGGAGATGACGGTCAGATTTACCTGAGCGGGCTGCCGCTGAGCGGGGAACTGCTGATTCAGTGGGGAGACGGGAAGCAGTCCCAGTGTCGTGCGCCCTACAGCCTGCCAGAACAGAGCCTGCAACAGGCGATCACACTTAAGGGGATCCGCTGTGAATAAAATCCATTATCTGGGGCTATCCCTTCTGGCATTTTTGCCGCTATCTGAGGCGTTCGCCACCGTCTGCGTCAATGAAAATGGCGTGCCGACGGAGGTGTATTACGACCTGACGGATAAATTCAACAGCTCCAATAACCAGGTGGGGCAGATTGTTACACTCAGCGAGAAGTCCCAGTGGGTGGGCGTCAACGCCGTCTGCCCTAAGGGAACGTCCGGGAACACCACCAAGCGTAGCTATGTGACCGAATTCCCGGTCACAGGCACCAGCGATGGCTACCAGTATCTGAAGCTAAACGACTATCTGGACGGGGCGATGAAAATCACCGACAGCTACGCTGGCACGTTCTATCCACCCAGAAAGTACATTCAGATGGGGAGCCATCCGAACGTGTCTAAAAACAAACCGTTTGGTGTACAGGATTCCAGCCTCGTCTTTCGGCTTAAGGTGACCCGACGCTTTATCAATATGGTGGTGATCCCCCGGGCAATCATGTTCCGGGTTTACGTCACCACGACCTCCACGGATCCGCTCACCACGCCGGTTTATACCATCAGCTACAGCGGGACCATTCAGGTGCCTCAGAGCTGTGAGATTAATGCCGGAAATGTGGTGGAGTTCGATTTCGGAGACATCGGCGCCTCTCTGTTCAGTAAAGCGGGCATCGGAAATAAGCCGGAAGGGATCTCAGCGCAAAGCAAAACCATCGGCATAAAATGCACCAACGTCGAGGCGAACGCCATGCTCACAATGCGTGTTGAAGCGGAGAAGGTTTCAGGCAGTACGCTGGTCTCTGATAACGCGGATGTGGGTTTTGTGATTGCCAACAGTAATGGTGTGCCGCTGACGCCGAACAACCTGACCAGCAAAATCCCGTTCCGTCTGGACGATAGCGCACAGGCACAGGTGGGGATCCGCGCGTGGCCCGTCAGCGTGACCGGTAAAAAACCTGCCGAGGGGCGTTTTACCTCTCGCGGCTATTTACGCGTCGACTATGACTAAGGAGCAGGTATGCGAAACGGAATGCGGTATATAGCCGTCGCGCTCTTTGCGCTTTGCTCCCCTGCGCACGCAGAGACGGCGCTTGGGGAAATTAACATTCAGCTTTACGGCAATATAGTGGACTTTACCTGCGTGGCGGAGGGGGACGACAGCAATAAAACCGTCACGCTCGGCACCTGGCCCACGAAACAGCTCCGCACAACGGGAAGCCGGACGCAGCCTGTACCGTTCACCCTGAAGCTGACCGGATGCCCGCCGGGGGCGGCTTCGATCACATTTACGGGGAAGATGGACGGGCATGATAACAGCCTGCTGGCGCTGAATGATGCCAGCGCGGCCAGTAACGTGGCCGTGGAGATCCTCGACCGGGATAAAACGCGCCTCGCGTTGCAGCAGGCCAGCCAGACGGTGTCAGTGGATGCGCAGGGAAATGCCGAACTGTCGTTTTATGCCAATTATATCGCCACGGCGGATAACCCGCAGCCGGGCCGGGCTGATGCCGATGCAACTTTCATGATTAATTATAATTAATCGTATCCCCTCTCCCTGTAACGGTTATATGTTGCAGGGAGAGGGAAGGATTACAGTAATTCGTGCGCTTTCGCGTAATCAATTAATTCAACGATACTTTGTACGCCCAGCTTGGAAAAGATATTAGACTTATGGGCGCTAATTGTTTTGTTGCTAAGTAATAATTGATCCGCAATCTCCTTATTAGATAATCCGTTCGCCAGATATCGCAGAACCGTCACTTCACGATTCGATAATGGCATATCCACAGCGGCGCCTGTCCGGGAGCCTATATGGTTTATAAAACTCAATGTTTCTGACGGGAAAAAAGAATAGCCCGTCAGTATCATTTCCACCGCGTTATAAATTTCCCCCAGATCTTTCCGCTTACTGACAAAACCATTTGCCCCGGCGCGGATGGCGCGCCCTGCGTAGAAGGCTTCAGATTTCGAAGAGAGGAAGAGAATCTTAATATCTTTATTTAAGTTTCTGATTCTTTTCAATAATACGAAGCCGTCCGTGCCTGTCATTTCGATATCGAGAATGACCAGGTCGATGGGGTGGTTGCGTATACAGTCAAGCACTTCGTGGCTGTCGCCTGACTTCAGTTTGACCTGGATGTTTTTATTTTTCTGTAGCAGGACTTCTATCGACATTCTGACGATAGGGTGTTCGTCCATAATGATAACGGATGCCGGTTTCATTTTTTATGCCTCAGATTGTTAAAAGCGTTATGCTGAGTTTTGTTAAAACTCTCTAAAAGCCGGAAGGATAATTACGCAGATCCTTGTACGGTAGATCCCTGGGAAGAGCGAAAGCATCCTTGTTTACGTAGTGGTGATATCAATGCCTGAGCGCAGTTATCTCATAAGGCTGTTATGGCAAAATGATTTTTCTTATTCGCGTGTCAAACACGTCTTATTATACCGTTTAAGTATTGTCCGAAAAGCCTGTAAATTAATGTCCATATATTGATGATTATTATCTTCTGTATCTGAATCGCTAACTTTTTAAAATTAGCAAAAATGTCCTGATATTGCATTTACCACACAGTTTCATCTTTATGTAATAACAAAAAATAAACGATCTTACTGTATGTTGATCAAATGTTAACAATACGCAGGTCGTGACAAAGTGTTTTCCGCCTGTCCGCTACCTCTGATGTCCGCTCTTTAGCGCGTCATCGCCTCATTTCTAACGCCTCAGGCCAGGAGGATGATCCCTTCGTCAAAACAGCACTATCTGCTGTTTTCTTCACCTCTCATCGCTTTTATTCACAGATAAATCGCTTGTTTTTACACCATTATCATCCTGTTAACGGAAGCGTCAGAAACTTAACGCATGGATAAAATGACTATCGTTTAGCGTACAGGCAGCATTTCGCATGGTTTAAGATGAAGAATTAGGAATAGTTATAAAATCGAAAGTTTTGTTAAAAAACACAAAAAATTAACATATGTCCTAAGTATTTTCTTAAAGGTCTTTAGGAATTAAGGGGTTACTGAATACGTTAATACGTGAAATCTGAAAGGTTGTTGAGAAGATGTAGCAACTCATGACGATGATTCAGCCCAAGTTTCGCCAGGATGCAGCTGAGACGGTAAATAATGCGGCTATAGGGGCGGTTCTGTAACTGAGCAATCTGTCGCAGGGTGCTACCCTGCGACAGCGCCTGCAGGATCGGCCATTCATCACGTGAAAACCACTCTTTCCGGTGGCCGGCGGGTGACGGCGCTTCCAGCAAGGTTTGTTGCAAAGCCCGCGGCGTAAGTTGCCGTTCAAGCACATGAAAAGGGCCAGCCGCTTTGCAAAACAGGCGTGTATCGTAATCATCGGCGCGAATGAGCAGGTAGGGTGTCAGGTAGGGGGCGAACAGGCTGTGGCGTCGTAATCGGTCCAGCAGGTCAATAAGCGGCGAGGCGCGGCTTTCTACATCTACCACCAGACGTGATGAAGGCCACTGATTCAGATCGCTGAGGGCGGCTTCCAGGGTGGAATAGTCACAGCAATTGCTCAGGGGAGAGTGCCCGCTCAGAAAACCGGAACGGAAAAAGTTATCCTGTGTGACCAGGACGATAAAGGGAGCATCGGTTTTGCGGGTCTGGTTGATTGACTGGCTCAAATATTCGAGACGATCAAAAAATGGGAGAGCAAAAGGCGAGTGCGTTGAACCCGGTGAATCACTTCCTGTCCGACGACGCCGGTAACGGCGTACTGTCATTCGCATAGCTTCCCTCTTGGCGATGACCGTTCAGTCCTCCTGCCATCTCCAGGATGGCCAATAATATCCCTGACCGAAGCGCGCGCCAGCCTGAAGCGCAAACTTACGGTCCGTTTCTGTTTCAATGCCTTCTATGAGTACATTTTCAGCAATTTTTGAACAAAGCGTGACCAGGTTTGCCAGCGCTGGCGTTGCACGTAAACGCCAGAAAGCGATCTTATCGATTTTTATTCCGCTTAACGGCATGCGGCAGGACAAAAACGCGCGCCCTGACGCTTCATCAATGTCATCCAACCAGATCCGATGTCCTTGCGCCGTCAACTGCTGAAGCGCACAACTCACCCTCAGACGTGCCGGGTCTGAGAGAGAAAAGAAGGAAGCAGGCTCCACGAGTTCAATGTTCAGCGGTGGGCTGTTAAGTTGCAGTAAACGCTGGAACATTTCCGGTATGGTCAGAATGGTTATCGGCAAATTTATGAAAAGGTTGTCGCAGGGAAAGGGTTTTTTTAAAGCAGCGATCTGTGCTTCCAGCAGCATAAGCGCCCGGGCGGCGGACCAGTCATGAAAAAAGCCTTCGCTTTGTTGATGCGGTGACAGCACGCTGAGCACTTCAGCCCCTACCGTGCGCGAAGAGGAGAGGGCGACAATGGGTTCAAGCTTGATGCCTGTAATGTCGTGTGAGATGTGCTGCACGCACGAGGGGAAACCTGTCTGGTCTGACGCTGTCACTCCGTCGTCCTGTTCATTTCCAGCCTCCAGGCGGCCGGGATACCGCAGGACAGTGTGAAGGGGAAGTAAACAGGAAAACAGCAGGCGTTACTTAAAAGCGGCTAAGCCTTTTCGCAGCCCGTAAAAGAGGGATAAATGTTGAAAAAACAGCCGTATTTACAATCAGCTAGTCATTAACGGCAGAGAAGGTGGAAAAGGCATTGACTCACTACGCATTGACCGTATAATTCCAGGCGTTTCACCACCGCGAAGTACACTCTTCTCCGTGCGCCCTTAGCTCAGTTGGATAGAGCAACGGCCTTCTAAGCCGTAGGTCGTAGGTTCGAATCCTACAGGGCGTGCCATTAACCCTCCGGCACTCAGCCGTTCCTGACCAGCCTGAATCGTGTTTTCATTACCTTTAATAACTGGCCTTCCAGGGTCATACGACACATTGACTTTTCCCCCAACTTCCTTGCCGGGGGAGAGCGCCATTAGTGCCCTGTAACGGCCGCGGCGGCGACCGGATGGTCAGCGTTAGCGACCACAGTTGCACGGGCGACGGGATGATAACTACCGTCTGTTGCGGCTGCGACGGCGACAGGGTGATCGGCAGATACCACCGCCGTGGTGCGGGCGACAGGATGGTTACCTTCACCGGTGGCCGCCGCAACGGCAACAGGATGATCGGCGGAGGCGACGGCAGTCGCACGGGCTACCGGATGATTTGCAAATGCAGAAAATGATGCCGCAGTGAAAGCCAGAGCGAGAATGACTTTTTTCATAATATAACTCCTGATGTTTTCCCTGTATGGACAGGGACCATTATTTTAATAACGATGATTGGTAATTATTGAGAATTGTGCAATGGATATTGCTTCGTCTGAATCAAATACTCTGACAATGTATCTGGAAAACACGTTATTGACAATTGAAGTCAATATACCTTTCCAGTTTTAAATTGTTTATTTTTAAATTTATGGTCGTTTTGTGTAAAAATAAATTATTTGCCTGGTAAAGCATATTTAGCTAAAGGAGATGATTTTTCGCCGGGCAGAATAGTGTCACCTTCAATGAATAATAAAGGCTTAAAATGAAAAAATATTTACTCATCGCGTTGAGCTTTCTGGCTATCACCAGTCCGGCGAGTTACGCTGGCATCCGATCGCTGGTGGAGGATGGCACGGTTCTGCAGAGCCAAATTATTACGCATACCCGAGAAGGGTATCATCCGCTGCGTACCTTAACCGCGGGCACGATTGGTGGCGTAGTGGGTCACCAGTTCGGTAACGGCAAAGGGAAAACCGCCATGACGGTAGCCGGTGCAACAGCCGGGGCGGCGGCTTCTCATAACCGGCAGTCTAACGAATTGGCAGCACAGGAAGTGAAGTTACTTATCAAGACTCAATCCGGGCAGACTATTCAGGTGGTGCAGCACAATAATGGTTTGACATTTAACCCTGGCGACAAAGTTCGTATCATCACAACGGGTTCTAATACCACCGTGGAAAAATCATACTAAGCACATTATTATGATTACAAAAATGAAATACCGTGGTTTTCACGTCTGTTATAAAAATAACGATACACGATACCTGGAAATACTGGACGATATATTGTCCTGTAATGTAAAACGACTCAGCGTTCAGATGGTATTTAAAAGCCTTCCGCATACCCACGTCTCTTTACTGAATACCCCCTACGGACAGTTTGTATTAAAGATTTACTCCCCCAGGAAAAAAAGGTTAGAAAAATTTTTCAAATCGTTTTTTACGCCCAACCCCAACGAAAATTTGATTGAGCGGATCGACTATGCTGGCAGGCAAGGTCATACCTTCCCGAATGATTTTTATCTCCTGGCTGAACGCCGGATTTTCAGATTCGCAAAAATCTCGCTCATGTTGTTTGAGTATGTCCCCGGTCCGGAGTTACGCGTTCTTCCCGCGATCACGCCGGACATAAAGCGTGAAATCCGACACAGTATGCAGAAAATGCACAATCTGAAAATCATTTCCGGCGATGCGCACGGCGGGAACTTCATCCTGAGTGAAAAAGGAATAAGGATCATCGATCTGTCCGGGAAGCGTTGTAACGCGAAAAGGATTGTTGAAGACAACGTGACGGCCAGCCTGCGCATTGGTATTCCCATTGAATCCCACCGGCGTTGGGAAAAACGCCTGATCGCAAAAAAAATCAGACGACACCATAAAATCGTCCAGAGGAAGTATCTGGCGCGTTCAAATACCGCTTAAACCCTTTATTCATGCAGGACAACAGACTGTTATAAAAGAATTTTCCCTGGTATATGGCATTTTCGCCAATCCTCTACCATGCTCATTACACCTCACCGTTTCGCGTGGGGGCTTTTCGTAGTTGCTCATTAATCTTAAGGAAAAAGTTTATGAAAAAAACGACTGCTATTTTGTTGGGCACCGCGTTTCTGTTTACCACCAACGCCTTTGCGGCTGAAATGATGACAAAAAACGAATTCGAAAAAGTTGAGTCTCAGTACGAAAAAATCGGTACCGTGAGCACGGCTAACGAAGTCTCTGTCGACGATGCGAAAAAAGAGCTGGTCGAAAAGGCCGATAAAGAAGGTGCTGATGTACTGGTGCTGACTTCCGGTAATACAAACAACAAAATTCACGGCACCGCCGATATTTACAAGAAAAAATAATGCTTTAGCAACCACCCCTGTCTGGGGGTGGTTGTGCGCCGTACTTCTCCCCCACATCGTTTTTAACCTCTTCTCGCGCAGTGCTCCTCGTTGACGCTTGATTACGTATATATAATGCGTATAGTTCTCATTTGCATTTCATTTGATAAATACTAAGGCCCGACAACGGGCCATTTTTGCGCGCACGTTAAGAGCTCATTATGAACAACACCACAATGCACAAAACGCTGCTGGCGATTGCCATCGGCGCGGTTACACACTCCGCCTTTGCGGCGGAAGAGAAAAAAGAGGACACCATCGTGGTCCAGTCCACGGCGGGGAGTGATTTCAAACCCGGCGGTGACCAACTGCTTCCGGCCTTCCTCGACGGCCAGGTGGCTAACGGCGGACGTATGGGGATGCTCGGGCAGCAGAACGCCATGGACGTGCCGTTCAACATCATTAGCTACACCTCGAAGCTGGTGGAAGATCAGCAGGCGAAAACCATTGCTGACGTGGTCGCTAACGACGCGGGCGTGCAGTTCGTTCAGGGGTACGGCAACAGCGCGGAAACCTTCCGTATCCGCGGCCTGAAGTTTGACGGCGACGATATGACCTTTGGCGGATTGTCCGGCGTACTGCCGCGTCAGGTGGTGGATGCCCAGATGGTTGACCGCATCGAGATCTTCAAAGGGGCCAACTCCCTGATGAACGGCGCGGCCAGCTCGGGCGTGGGCGGGATGATCAACCTTGAGCCAAAACACGCGGGCGACATCCCACAGGCGAAAGTGGGCGTCGACTACACCTCGGATTCCCAGATTGGCACCACGCTGGATGCGGGGCGTCGCTTTGGCGATAACGACCAGTTCGGCGCGCGGGTGAACCTTGTGCATCGTGAAGGCGAAACCGGCGTGCCGAACGACCGCCGCCGCACCACGCTGCTCTCCACCGGTCTGGATTACAAAGGTGACCGTTTCCGCACCTCGCTGGACCTGGGCTATCAGAAAAAAACCTTCCACGGCAGCCCGACCAGCGTCAACATCTCGGCGGTGGACTTCGTGCCTGAACCACCGAAGAACGATCGCAACTTCTCGCAGAAGTGGGCCTACAGCGATATCGAAAACGAATTCGGCATGTGGCGCAGCGAGTACGACATCACCGATAGCTGGACGGCCTATACCGGCCTCGGCGCACAGCACGCGCACGAAGAGGGGATCTACAGCGCCCCGAAGCTGATGGATAAAAGCGGTAATGCGACGGTCAGCCGCCTTGATACCAACCGCATCAGCGATTCCGTCAGCGGCATGGCGGGCATTCGCGGTAACTTCATGACCGGCTTCGTCTCGCACAAGGTGAATGTCGGGTATTCGGCGATGACCAAAAACGAAAAAATCGCGTGGAAAATGTCTGCCGCGGCGGATAACCCGACCACCAACATCTACCACAACACTGGCGTTGATATGCCGGACAGCAGCAACTTCAGCGGCTCAGGCGGCAAATACAGCGATCCGCTGACCAGTGGGCGCACCCGCACGCAGGGCTGGCTGTTGAGCGATACCCTGGGCGTGCTGGACGACAAACTGCTGTTTACCGCAGGCGCACGCCATCAGAAAGTGGTGATTCGCGGGTACAACAAAATTACCGGTGCGGAAAACGACGCGGACGGTTTTGACGGTAGCCGCTGGATGCCAACCTACGGCGTGGTCTATAAGCCGTGGGAGGAAATTTCCCTCTACGCCAACCACACCGAGGCGTTACAGCCCGGTGAAACCGCGCCTCGCTCAGCAAACAACTACGGCCAGAGCACCGGTATCGTGCACTCTAAGCAGAACGAAGTGGGTGTAAAGGCGGACTTTGGCCGCGTGGGCGGCTCCCTGGCACTGTTTGAGATCAAAATGCCGTCGGCCATCCTCGACGACAGCGGCCACTACGGCCTGGACGCTGAACAGCGTAACCGTGGCGTGGAGCTGAACGTTTTCGGCGAGCCAACGCTCGGGATGCGTCTGAACGCCAGCGCCACCTGGCTTCAGGCCGAGCTGACCAAAACTAAAAACGGCGTGAACCAGGGGAACGACGCGATCGGTATTCCGAACTTCTACGCCGTGCTGGGCGCAGAATACGATATCAAGCCGATTGAGGGCCTGACGGCGACCGCGCGCGTTAACCACTCCGGCACGCAGTATGCCGATCTTGCGAACACCAAAAAGCTGGACAGCTACACCACGCTGGATCTGGGTATGCGCTATCGCTTCGCGGTGAACCACAATGAAAACCAGATGACCGTGCGAGCAGGCATCGACAACGTGACCAACGAGAACTACTGGTCAAGCGTGGATGATTCCGGTACTTACATCACTCAGGGCGAGCCGCGTACCTTTAAGGTCTCGGTTGGCTACGAGTTCTAAGCGTTCCACCTCGTTATCCGGGGCAGGGACGCCCCAATCCCTTCGTTGTCGTGTTATAAAATTGTAATAAAAGCTTCTTACACTGGTCGCCACATCCTTACCTCTTGGCCAATGACAGGAAGCCGCTATGGGCAGACCCCTCAAATCCGTATTTAAAAAAGAACATCGCGACGATATCAGTAACCGCAGCGCTAACCCGGTATTCTCCGAGGTGGCAGAGGTGTTCCTCTCCCGCCGCCGTTTTCTCCAGATGGGGGCCGTAGCGGGGGCAGCCGTATCATTCCCGTATCTGATCACACCCGAAAATGCGATTGCCGCGGTCTCAAAACCGTCCGCGCTGGCAAAAGCGGTTTCCCTGGGCTTTACCAGCATCGACGTCTCCACGGAAGATACGGTCAGGGTGCCGGAAGGTTATATTGCCCGCCCGTTCTATCGCTGGGGCGATCCGACAGGCATCAAAAACAACATGCCGGCGTTTAAACCGGACGCCAGCAATACCACAGACGAACAGGCCGTGCAGGCGGGCATGCACCACGACGGCATGGCGTGGTTTAGCCTGCCGCAGGGGGGGCAAAGCCCGGAGCATGGCCTGCTGGCGCTGAACCATGAATACATCGACAACGGAATGCTGTTTACGGACGGTACGGCGAACTGGAGCCTCGACAAAGCCCGCAAGGGGCAGAACGCGATGGGCGTGTCGGTGGTGGAAGTGAAAAAAACGGGCAGCGGCTGGGAGGTAGTGCGTCCGTCTTCGTTCGCCCGCCGTATTACCGTCAATACGCCGATGCAGCTTACCGGCCCGGCGCGGCATCAGGACTTAATGAAAACCGCCGCTGATCCGCAGGGGGAACGCGTTCTGGGCACCATGCAGAACTGCGCCAACGGCCACACGCCGTGGGGGACCTATCTCACCTGCGAGGAGAACTGGTCGGACATATTTGTGAAAAAAGCCGATCTCAACCCGCTGGAAAAACGCTACGGCATTAGCGACAGCGATGAATCGTACCGCTGGAACGAGGTGGATGAGCGGTTCAGCGTCGATAAAACCCCTAACGAACCCAACCGTTTCGGCTGGGTCGTGGAAATCGATCCCTACAACCCGACCTCCACCCCGAGCAAGCACACCGCGCTGGGCCGCTTCAAGCATGAGGGGGCAGCCGTCACGCTCGCCGCCGATAATCGCGTGGTGGTTTATATGGGTGACGACCAAAAGTTTGAGTACATCTATAAATTTGTTTCGGATAAAAAATACGATCCCGCGAACCGCGAAGCCAATATGCAGCTGCTGACGTCCGGCACGCTGTACGTCGCCAGGTTCAACGAAAACGGCAGCGGCGACTGGCTGCCGCTTGTCTTCGGGCAAAATGGCCTGGATAAAAGCAACGGTTTTGCAAGCCAGGGCGATCTGCTGATTAAAACCCGTCTGGCGGCCGACGTGGCGGGGGCAACGAAGATGGATCGCCCCGAGTGGATAGCCGTCGATCCGCACGCCAGCGGCAGCGTCTACTGTACGCTCACCAACAACAGCGATCGCGGGAAAGAGGGCAAGGCACCGGTCGACGCCGCTAACCCGCGCGCCAACAACGTGTACGGGCATATTATGCACTGGCTCGAAGAGGGGGCCGATCCTGCCGCCGCACGCTTTAAGTGGGATATTCTGGTCATGGCCGGGCGCACCGACGGCGACGATCCGAAGGCCAAAGGCTCGATGCAGGGCGCGGAATTTGGCAGCCCGGACGGCCTGTCGTTTGACCACCAGGGCGTCCTGTGGATCCAGACCGATGTCTCCTCCAGCACCATCAATAAGAAAGCGTACGAGGGGATGGGCAATAACCAGATGGTGGCTACCATTCCAGGCACCAACGAGTATCGCCGATTCCTGACCGGGCCGCGCGGGTGCGAAATCACCGGCATTGCGTTTACGCCAGACAACCGGACGCTGTTTATCAACATTCAGCATCCGGGGGAGGGTGGGGATGATATTACCGACCCGGCCAACCCTCGCGCTGTTTCCAGCTGGCCAGACGCGAGCCCGAACGGGCGTCCGCGATCGTCAACGGTGGTGATCGTCAAAGCAGACGGCGGGATCATCGGGTCGTGACGTTTATCCGCCGGGCGCATGCGCTGGCCCGGCGTTAAGCTTGCTACCACCAGCATGAAGTGTTAAAACGTGCCCCTTCTAAAAAAGAGACAGGGGTAGGGCGTGAAAGACGCGTCATCCGCTTCAGGCCATGGTAGCGCTGAAGCTTCGTCGGATCAGAGTCCGACGCTGCAACGTGGTTTGCAAAATCGACATATTCAGTTAATTGCCCTTGGCGGCGCGATCGGTACCGGGCTGTTTCTCGGCATCGGCCCCGCCATTCAAATGGCTGGCCCGGCGGTTCTGCTGGGTTACGCTCTCGCAGGGATTATCGCCTTCCTGATCATGCGCCAGCTCGGCGAGATGGTTGTTGAAGAGCCGGTGTCCGGCTCCTTCGCGCATTTTGCCTATAAATACTGGGGTCCGTTCGCAGGCTTCCTCTCCGGCTGGAACTACTGGGTGATGTTTGTGCTGGTGGGCATGGCGGAGCTGACCGCCGCAGGCATCTATATGCAGTACTGGCTGCCGGATGTCCCGACGTGGATCTGGGCGGCGGCCTTCTTCTTCATCATTAACGCCGTTAACCTTGTGAACGTGCGCCTGTATGGCGAGACCGAGTTCTGGTTTGCGCTGATCAAGGTGCTGGCGATTATCGGCATGATCGGCTTTGGCCTGTGGCTGCTGTTCTCCGGCCACGGCGGCGAGCGTGCATCGATCGACAACCTGTGGCAGCACGGCGGCTTCCTGGCGACTGGCTGGAAAGGGCTGATCCTCTCGCTGGCGGTCATTATGTTCTCCTTTGGCGGTCTGGAGCTGATTGGCATCACCGCTGCCGAAGCGCGCGATCCGCACAAAAGCATTCCGAAAGCGGTCAACCAGGTGGTGTACCGTATCCTGCTGTTCTATATCGGCTCGCTGGTGGTGCTGCTGGCGCTCTATCCGTGGGTGGAAGTAAAATCTGACAGCAGCCCGTTCGTGATGATCTTCCATGACCTGAACAGCAACGTGGTGGCTTCCGCGCTGAACTTCGTCATTCTGGTGGCGTCTTTGTCGGTGTACAACAGCGGGGTTTACTCCAACAGCCGCATGTTGTTTGGCCTCTCCGTACAGGGCAACGCGCCGAAGTTCCTTACCCGCGTCAGCCGTCGCGGCGTGCCGATCAATTCGTTGTTCCTTTCGGGCGCTATCACCTCGCTGGTGGTGCTGATCAACTATCTGCTGCCGAAAGAGGCGTTTGGCCTGCTGATGGCGCTGGTTGTCGCCACGCTGCTGCTGAACTGGATCATGATCTGCCTGGCGCACCTGCGCTTTCGCGCCGCGATGCGCCGCAAGGGGCGCGAGACGCAGTTCAAGGCGCTGCTCTATCCGGCGGGGAACTACATCTGTATCGCCTTCCTCGGCCTGATTCTGGTGCTGATGTGCACCATGGATGAGATGCGCCTGTCAGCGATGCTGCTGCCGGTGTGGGTGGTGTTCCTGTTTGTTGCGTTTAAACTCTCTCGAAGGTAAAAGCAAAACGGCAACCTGGTTGCCGTTTTTAGTGTTTGCCCCCTCTCCCTGTGGGAGAGGGCCGGGGTGAGGGCACCAGACCGCACCACACTGCCCGCCTTCACGCCCGGTGGCGCTGCGCTTACCGGGCCTACATGTTCGGGGACGTTATTTAGTAGGCCGGGTAAGGCGAAGCCGCCACCCGGCACCTCCGCTTCACCATTATCGTGACCCCTCTCCCAATTCTGTTTCGATCCACAGGATCTTTGTTTTGTAATCGATTACTTTTCATTTGAACTAATTTGTAATCGATTACTTTTTCCGGGTGAGGCTTATCATGGTGTCAACTGAGAGTAGTGAAAAGGCGATAACGCAGCACCGGCTGCTGGTGCCGCGTCTGTCGCTGATGATGTTTCTGCAATTTTTTATCTGGGGTAGCTGGTCGGTCACGCTTGGCCTGGTGATGACCCGGCACAACATGTCACTGCTGATTGGCGACGCGTTCTCAGCCGGGCCCATCGCCTCCATTCTTTCGCCGTTCGTGCTCGGGATGCTGGTGGACCGCTTCTTCGCTTCACAGAAGGTGATGGCGGCGATGCACCTCGCGGGCGCGGCGATCCTCTGGTTCGTGCCGGGGGCGCTGATTGCTGAGAACGGCGCGCTGCTGATTGGCCTTCTGTTTGGCTACACGCTCTGCTACATGCCAACGCTGGCGCTCACCAACAACATCGCGTTCCACAGCCTGGCAAACGTGGATAAAACCTTCCCGGTGGTGCGCGTGTTTGGCACCATCGGCTGGATCGTGGCGGGCATTTTTATTGGCGTCACCGGCGTGGCGTCCAGCGTGACCATCTTCCAGGTAGCGGCGGTCAGCTCCGTGCTGCTGGCGCTCTATAGCCTGACGCTGCCGCACACGCCTGCACCGGCGAAAGGCCTGCCTGTGAAGGTGCGCGATCTCTTCTGCGCGGACGCCTTCGCGCTGCTCAAAACCCGCCACTTCTTCGTCTTCTCCGTCTGCGCAATGCTGATCTCCGTCCCGCTCGGCACCTATTACGCCTACACCGCCTCGTATCTGGCGGATGCCGGCATTGCCGACGTCAGCACCGCCATGTCCTTCGGGCAGATGTCTGAGATCGTCTTCATGCTGGTTATTCCGCTGCTGTTCCGCCGCCTGGGCGTGAAATATATGCTGCTGATCGGCATGCTGGCGTGGTTCGTGCGTTATGCCATGTTCGCGCTGGGCGTCAGCGAGGAGGGGCGCATTCTGCTGTATCTGGGCATTCTGCTGCACGGCGTCTGCTACGATTTCTTCTTTGTCGTCGGCTTTATCTACACCGACCGCGTGGCGGGAGAAAAGGTCAAAGGCCAGGCGCAGAGCATGATCGTGATGTTTACCTACGGCATCGGCATGCTGCTCGGCTCGCAGATTTCAGGGGCGCTTTACAACCGCCTGGTGGCAGGGCAGACCGTGCCGCAGGCGTGGGTTACATTCTGGTGGATCCCGGCGGTGGCTGCCGCGGCGATCGCGCTGATTTTCCTTCTCACGTTTAAGTATGACGATGACAAGGCGTAATGTTCTGGAGGTGGTATGAGGACAATGAAAGGACCGGGCATTTTTCTGTCGCAGTTTATTGGCGGGGAAGCGCCCTTCAACACGCTCGACGGGCTGGCAGAATGGGCGGCGTCGAAGGGTTACAAAGCGGTGCAGATCCCCTGCAACCATCCGCATATCTTTGATGTGGAGAAAGCCGCAGAGAGTCAGGCCTACTGCGACGACATCACCGCAAAGCTGGCCGCGCACGGGCTGGTCATCAGCGAGCTGTCGACCCATCTGGAAGGGCAGCTTGTGGCGGTGAACCCGGTTTACAGCGAGGCGTTTGACCACTTCGCACCCGCATCCGTGCGCGGTAACGATGCGGCGCGTCAGGCGTGGGCGACGGAAAAACTGAAGCAGGCGGCGGTCGCCTCGGCCCGATTAGGGCTGAAAGCGCACGCCACCTTCTCCGGCTCGCTGGCCTGGCCTTTTTTCTATCCGTGGCCGCCGCACAACGAGCAGCGTTTTCAGGAGGCGTTCGAGGCGCTGGCAACCCGCTGGCGGCCGATACTGGATACCTTCGACGAGCAGGGCGTGGACGTCTGCTTTGAGCTGCATCCGGGGGAAGATCTGCACGACGGCGTAACCTTCGAGCGTTTTCTGGCGCTGGTGGATAACCATCCGCGCTGCAACATACTCTACGACCCGAGCCACATGCTGCTTCAGCAAATGGATTACCTGACCTTTATTGATCTCTACCATGCGCGCATTAAAGCGTTCCATGTCAAGGATGCGGAGTTCCGCCCCAGCGGGCGCAGCGGCGTCTACGGCGGCTACCAGCCGTGGATCAACCGCGCCGGACGTTTTCGCTCGCTGGGTGACGGGCAGATCGACTTTAAGGGCATCTTCAGCAAGCTGACCCAGTACGACTACGACGGCTGGGCGGTGCTGGAGTGGGAGTGCTGTCTGAAGGATGGCGATACTGGCGCGAGTGAAGGCAGCGAATTTATCCGCCGCCACATTATTCCCGTTTCCGGACGGGCGTTTGATGATTTCGCCGCAGGGGGCAGCCATGATTAACGTCGGGATTATCGGCAGCGGGTTTATTGGCCCGGCACACATCGAGGCGCTCAGGCGTCTCGGGTTTGTGCAGGTGGTCGCGCTCTGCGACGGTTCGCTCGTTAAGGCGCAGGAAAAGGCGCGCCAGCTAAATGTGCCGCATGCTTACGCCAGCGTGGAAGAACTGCTCGCGCACCCCAATCTGCATGCGGTGCACAACTGCACGCCGAACCACCTGCACGCGGAGATTAACCGCCAGATCCTGCGCGCGGGCAAGCACGTGTTTTCCGAAAAGCCGCTGTGCATGACGCCGGACGAGGCGCGCGAGCTGGTGGCGCTGGCAGAGCAGGCGGGCGTGGTGCATGGCGTGAGCTTTGTCTATCGTCAGTTTGCGATGGTGCGCCAGGCGGCGAGCATGATGCGCGCGGGCACCCTCGGGCGGCTGTTTGCCTCGCACGGCAGCTATTTGCAGGACTGGATGCTGCTGGAAACCGACTACAACTGGCGGGTGGATGCCGCGCTCGGCGGCGCATCGCGGGCGGTGGCGGATATCGGCTCCCACTGGTGCGATACGGTGCAGTATGTCACCGGCAGGCGCATTACTGAGGTGATGGCTGATTTATCCATCGTCTGGCCGACGCGCAAGGCTAACGTGGCAGGCAATCAGACGTTTACGCACGACGAACATGCTCACTATGAAGATAAACTGGTCACCACCGAAGACTTCGGCTCGGTGCTGTTGCGTTTTGACGACGGCAGCAAGGGCAGCTTTAGCGTCTCGCAGGTGAGCGCGGGGCGAAAAAACCGCCTGACCTTTGAAATTAACGGCAGCGAGCAATCGGTGGCGTGGGATCAGGAAACCCCGCAGCAGCTGTGGATCGGCCATCGCGCCCGGGCAAACCAGACGCTCAGCGACGATCCGGGTTTGATGAACCGTGATGTGGCCGACAGCGCCCATTTCCCCGGCGGACACATTGAAGGCTGGCCGGATGCCTTTAAAAATATGATGGCGCAGTTTTACCGTGCCGTGCAGGCGGGAGCGATGCCGGATAATCCGCAGTTTGCCACCTTCCACGATGGCGCCAGTGTGATGTATATCCTTGATGCGATTGTGAAAAGCCATCAGCAGCAGCGCTGGGTGCGTGTGGAATACTGACGCATTGCCCGGTTCGCCGGGCAACCAATTTATGGTAGCCTGCACAAAACGCTAACCGCAGGATGTATCGTCGCTATGTCAATTCAGAAAATCGCTCAACTGGCCGGGGTATCCGTGGCAACGGTCTCTCGCGTACTGAATAACAGCGATACCGTGAAGGCGAAAAACCGCGAGCGCGTTTTGCAGGCGATCCAGGAGAGTAACTACCAGCCCAATCTGCTGGCGCGTCAGCTGCGCACCGCCCGCAGCTATATGATCCTGGTGATGGTCTCGAACATCGCCAACCCGTTCTGTGCCGAAGTGGTGAAGGGCATCGAAGCCGAGGCGGAAAAGAACGGCTACCGCATCCTGCTGTGCAACTCCGGCTCGGATATTGAGCGCTCCCGCTCGGGCTTAAGCCTGCTGTCGGGCAAAATCGTCGATGGCATTATCACCATGGATGCGTTCTCGAAGCTGCCGGAGCTGGCCGCGCTGATTGGCAACGCGCCGTGGGTACAGTGCGCTGAATACGCCGATGCGGGCGCGGTCTCCTGCGTGGGGATTAATGATGTTGATGCCTCCCAGCACGTTGTCAGCCAGCTTGCCGACGAGGGCCGCAAACGCATTGCGCTCATCAACCACGACCTGAGCTACAAATATGCCCGTTTGCGCGAACGCGGCTATAAGAGCGTCATACACCTGCGGGATCTGGACTATCAGGCGGTGGAGTACGCCAGTGAGCTCAGCTCCAGTGCGGGCATGGCGGCGATGCAAAATCTGTTAAAAGCAAACCCGCCGGATGCGGTGTTTGCCGTTTCCGATACGCTGGCGGCGGGGGCGCTGCGCGCCATTCAGCAGGCAGGGCTGCGGGTGCCAGAAGATATCGCGGTGGTGGGTTTTGACGGCACCGAGCTGGCGGAGATGATTTCTCTCACCACCATTGAACAACCGTCGCGGGATATCGGGCGCAAGGCGGTCAATCTGCTGTTAAATAAGATCGACAACCCGGATGCGCCCACGGAAAGGGTCATGATGGACTGGCGCTTTATTTCCCGCGCCAGCACCTGATTATCTGGCGATGACGCCAGCCAGCGAGCGAATATCGTTTCCGGTTGGCGACTGGTGAATACGCAGGCCAAATTCATCCACCACCGCGAAAATATGATCGAAGATGTCGGCCTGAATATCTTCGTATTCTGCCCAAATCACCGTGTTGGTAAAGGCATATATTTCAATCGGCAGCCCGTTGGCATCTGGCGCGAGCTGGCGCACCATCAGCGTCATATCTTTACGAATACGCGGGTGGTTACGCAGATATTCATTCAGATAGGCACGGAAGGTGCCGATATTGGTCATCTTGCGCAGGTTTAATACCGATTCCCCTTCGCCGTTCTGCTGATTCCACAGGTTAATTTCCTCATGACGCGCGGCCAGATACGGCTTCAGTAGTTTCGCCTGAATCAGTTTCTGCTGCTCCTGCTCATCGAGGAAATGAATGCTGGTGGTATCGATATTCAGGCTACGCTTGATGCGGCGACCACCGGAGGCTGACATGCCGCTCCAGTTGATGAACGCGTCGGACACCAGCGCCCAGGTCGGGATGGTGGTGATGGTGTTATCGAAGTTGCGCACTTTAACGGTGGTCAGGCCGATGTCGGTCACCGTGCCGTTGGCACCGTATTTCGGCATCTCCAGCCAGTCCCCGAGCTTCAGCATGTCGTTGGCGGAGAGCTGAATACCGGCCACTAAGCCCAGTATCGGGTCTTTAAAGACCAGCATCAGAACGGCAGCCATCGCACCCAGGCCGCTTATCAGAATGGCGGGTGACTGACCGATCAGAAGGGAGATAATTAATATTCCCACCAGAATGGCGCTCACCAGCTTGATGCCCTGGAATATCCCCTTCAGCGGCAGCTGTGATGCGGTGGCCATTTTCTGCGACAGATTAAAAATCACATCCAGCAGCGAGAAGAAGGAGAGCAGGGCATAGACCATCACCCACAATTTTGCGCAGGTGGTGAGCATTTCCGCCGCTTCGCTGCCTTTTTGCAGCCACAGAACCGCCTGAACGTTGACGATTATCCCCTGGAGGGTAAACGCCAGACGGTGAAATAACTTGTTCTGCGTAATGATCTGCAACCATAAATGGCTGCTGGCCTGCGCGCGTTTTTCGAAGGCGCGCAGCACCACTTTGTGCAGAATAAAATGAACGATAATGGCTGTAAGAAAAATAATACCAAAGATAATCACTAAAGAGGTGGTGTGATTAATTTCAATCCCTAACTCTTCAACCTGAGCAATTAATTCCTGCATAACGTCTCCTGTATTGATGCAGCCCCATAATGGCGGCTGCGGATCTATTATGCAAATTCAGGCAGTTTTATTTTGTCGCCGGACAGGCCTTGACGACCGGTAAACACAGACGATGGCGCATACGCAGCGTGGCCACTGCCAGCACCCCCATCATGGCCGTTTCCACCATCAGGAAGACGTTGACTGCCTGGGTGTAATCTCCGTGATGATTTTGCAGCCCGTGCAGCAAAATCGCGCCGAAAATGGCCGGGCCAAGCCCCAGCGCAGCCTGTTGCAGCGTGCTTAAAATCGCGCTCGCGGCCCCCGCGTCGTCAGGCTGGATATCGCGCATCCCGATACGGTAGAAGCTGTTTACAATCAGCGCCTGCCCGTATCCCACCAGCCCGGTGGCCGGGGCCAACGTCAGCGCGGTATTCTGCATCCCCCAGTGACGGAACGTGGCGATCAGCGCCACCAGACCGACAAGCTGAATCACAAGCCCGGTCAGCAGGATGGCGCTGGTGCTGTAGCGGGCAATCAGGCGTGGGGCGAACCAGGCGGAAATAAAATAGGTGACGCCGAGTGCGATAAAGCTGTTCCCGGACTGCCACGGCGCCATCCCCAGACCGCTTTGCATGGTCAGCGCCATACAGAACATGAACCCGGACCAGACGCTGAAAAAGAGTATCCCGATCAGCACGCCAAAGCGGATGCTGCGCAGCTGCAACAGGCGCGGCGCGATGAGCGGGTGGGCATCTTCTCGCTCTTTCTTACGCGCGTTTAACACCATCAAATAGACCAGCGGCACAATCGCCAGCAGCGCGGCCTTCAGCGGCCACGACCAGTGCCATTGCGGGCCGAGCGCCATCGGGAACAGCAGACAGCACAGTATCGCCGTCAGCAGGATAGTCCCGGTCCAGTCAATGCGCGACGGCGTGTCGCGGCGGGTTTCCGGTACGTAGCGACGGCTCAACGCCAGCACCACCAGACAAATCGGCACGTTGATAAAGAAGGCGTTACGCCAGCCAAGCCCGGCGATGTCTGCCGACACCAGCCAGCCGCCACCCATCTGGCCGACGATAAACGCAATACCGCCGATACCGCCGAACAGACTGATCGCTTTGGCGTGTGCCGTTCCTTTTAACGTCACGTGCAACGTCGCGAGAATTTGCGGCATGATCAGCGCGGCGCCCGCGCCCTGGATAATGCGCGCGGCAAGCAACTGTTCGATATTGCCCGCTATGCCGCACAGCAGCGAGGCCAGGCCAAAACTCGCCACGCCCCACATAAACAAGCGACGGCGGCCAAGGTTATCGCCCAGCTTGCTGCCGGGGGCCAGACAGACGGCAAAGGCCACGCCGTAGAGGGCGACGATCAGCTCCAGTTCGGTGGCGGTGGCGTGTAACGAATGGGTGATGGAATCCAGCGCCACGTTGGTGATCGAGGTATCAATCAGCGGCAGCATCTGGCCGGTTAATAGCAATATCAGGCCCGCACGACCCGGTGAAACAACTGACGTATTCATGGTGACTCCATTGCGTCAAACAGCGTAGAGTCGTAGCATCAACCATCTGATAAACGGGTACCAGTTCTTACTTATACTGGTACTGGCACTACCATGCAGGAGATGTTATGGCGCTGATGTCTGAACCTGTCACCTCTCTCCAGGATGACACCCGCAAGCAGCTGGGCGCGTTTTTGCGTGCCCGGCGCGAAAGCCTCGATCCGCAGCGGCTCGGCTTACCGCGCAGCGGCCGTCGCCGCACGCCGGGCCTGCGCCGGGAGGAGGTAGCGATGCTCGCGGATGTCGGTGTGACCTGGTACACCTGGCTGGAACAGGGCCGGGACGTTAATCCGTCCAGCGCGGTGATGGCCGCCATTGCAAAAGCGCTGCAATGCACCCCGACCGAAGCCCGGCATCTTTTTGTGCTTGCCGGTTTGCCGCCGGGCGAAGCCCCGCAGGCGGTGTGCTGTGAGGGGATCAGCGAAGGCACGCGTCGCCTGCTGGATACCCTGATGCCGAAGCCTGCCAGTATTCAGAAACCGAATTTCGATATCGTGGCGTGGAACGACAGCTTCGGACACCTGATGGGCGTCGATTTCAACGCTATCCCGCCGGAAGATCGCAACTGTATTTACCTGTTCCTCACCCATCCGGCGTGGCGCGCGCGGCTCGGCAAACGTGACGACGTGCTGCCGATTTTCGTCTCCTATTTCCGCGCGGCAATGGCTGAGCACCGTGGCGACCCGCTCTGGGAAGCGAAGCTGGCGCGTTTTTTTGCGGTGTCCGAGGAGTTCAAAACCCTGTGGCACCAGCGTAACGACGTGCGCGGCGTGGAGAACCAGCTCAAGCTGTTCACCCATCCCGAGCTGGGGGATTTTCATCTCCAGCAGATGTACTGGTACTCTGCGCCGCGAAACGGATCGCGGCTGCTGGTCTATTTACCGGTGGACGAGGCAGGGGAGAGGGCGATGGCGTGGCTGGAGGCGCAGGGGAAATAAGTTTTTTGCGAGGGGCTTTCAGGGAATAAGAGCTGGCTCTGCTAAGCGGATGAGACAGGTATAAGGTGGCGTTTAACTTAAACCAACCGACTGAATCGACATCATTTCGATGAGGGATTAAGTCGACTATACTCACGCCATGAGAAACAACAAATGTCGCCACTGATGATTGATTCCGCAGACTTCAGCCAAAAACTCGGCCTTATCTCCCGAAACGTCGAACACACCGAAGCGTTCCTGGCACGAGGTACGGCGGAATTTCATCTGCCGGGGTTTCTGCTGCCTGTGGGATACCGGCTCCTGAAATCGCGTTATGGTGATGAATATCGTCTCGTGACCACCGATGACGGCAAACCTTATACGGCGTATGCCGTAAAGCTTAAATTTCATAAAGAAATTACCTTTCCCCACGGTGCCGCCACGCAGGTGATGGTGTGGCGTACGCCACGTGCCGTTCATCAACGCGTGATAAGCGGGTTGCCACAACTCTTTTTTCAGTGGGTGCTAAGCGAATACGACATCGTTGTCTCTGACAGCGAACAAACGGGAGACGGGCAACGGTTCTGGCTGCGCATGATCGACTGGGCGTTTACCATGAACTATCGCATTAGTGTGGCGGACGGTACGGTGGGAGAAGAGTGGACGTTAACGCCCGTAAATTCCTACGCTGAGCTGGAAGAGCGCTGGATTGCTTTTGCCTGGGGAAACGATCGTGAGGTCCATCCGCATCGCAGGCTTGTCATCAGTAAAGCGTAACGGGCCGCATGCAGCGGCCCATTTTCATTAGCATTCAGTCACAATCGTGCTCAGCGGCAGGCGAGACTTCGGCAGCGTGGCATTGAAATCCTCAACGCTGTGATGCCCAACAGGCACCACCACCAGGCTGGTGAAGCCTTTCTCTTTCAGGCCGAACTCTTCGTCGAGGATTGCGGCATCGAAGCCTTCAATCGGCACTGCGTCCAGGCCCATCGCGGCCACGCCCAGCAGGAAGTTGCCGACGTTCAGGTAAACCTGCTTCGCCATCCACTGGTCGTCATCTTTCAGATCCACGCGGTGCATGTCGGCAAAATAGCAGCGGCCTTTGTGGTTCGCGGCTTTTGCTTCTGGCGTGGCGAAACGGCCGTCAGCCTCTTCCTGATCGACGACGCGCTCAAGCCAGGCATCGTCCATCGCGGTTTTCGCGCAGAACACCACCACGTGAGAGGCATCCAGCATTTTGCGTTCGTTAAACACATAGGTGCCCGCCGCGGATTTTGCCACGCGCGCTTTACCCTCTTCAGTGCTGGCAACAATAAAGTGCCACGGCTGGGAGTTGGTGCTGGACGGGCTGTATTGCAGCAGCGTTTTGATTTTTTCCGCTTCTTCTGCGGTCAGTTTTTTGGCTGGGTCGAACGCCTTGGTAGAGTGGCGTTTCAGGGCGACAGAAATAATATCCATAACAACTCCTGGTGATGAAATTCGCCCGCGGGCGGGCGTGAAAGGAAAGCAGATTACCGCGCGAAGCGGGAAAAGATAAGTGCGATTCGAGCGCTTATTCTGTTCGTCTCAGACGAACAATCAGGCTGGCCGAATCCACTTCTGATCTTTTTTCGGCAGTTTATCAACGACCAGATTCCACGAATCCGTAATCAGGTCGGTGACCAGTTCAGGCGTGATGTCGTCCGTGCCATAAAGGGAGATCCAGTGTTTTTTATTCAGATGGTAGCCAGGCTCCACGCCACGGTAGATCTGCTGATTGAGCAGTGATTTTTCCGGATCGGATTTCAGGCTGACGTGGGCCCGACCGTGAGCGGTCGCCATCAGCATAAAAATTTTCCCGCCCACCTTAAACACGTCATACTCCGGGCCAAACGGCCAGCAATGTTCGGTAAAAGGCATTTCCAGCGCGACGCGTCTGGCATGTTCCTGCAAGGCTTTACTGTCCATGGCTCTCTTCCTCAGCAAGCCCGCGCCACATGGCTTCAAAGCCCAGCGCTTTAATATCGACGGCACGGGACGGATCGCGCGCGGCAAACTCCATGGTGGTTTCAGCCAGCGATAAGAATATTGCATCACCGAAGGTCTTAAACTCGTCAGACATAAACACCGGGCGCACCGAGCGGTGACACAGTTCGTGTATTTCCGGGAACATGTCTTTCACCGCCTGCTCGGTTTCAATGTTCAGCTTTTCACTGACGCCAATCTGGCGGATAGCCGCATGCGCCAGGGGGTTACGAATGCCCCAGTCCACATAGCTATTCCAGATATTACGGGTATGCTCTTTTGGCTGGGTGATGGTGCGATCGAGGTTTGCCAGCATGGTCTGGCAAAGATCCTGTTTCAGATGCAGATAGAGGGCATTCAGCAGATCGTCTTTGGTAGCAAAGTAGCGAAACAGTGTCCCTTCAGCGACGCCCGCATTACGGGCAATTAACGCCGTTGAGGCGGCAATACCTGACTGCGCAAACGCAGCCGTTGCTGCTTCCAGTAAGGCCTGTTTTTTATCTTCACTCTTCGGACGTGCCACTAAATTTTTCCTCCCGTCAATTGTAAAAACCCTGATTGAAACACGTGCTTTGCCACGCTGCAACGCGGAATGTCAAAGATCGAAAACCTTCTTGACGGCGTAATCATCCTATCTATAATGAGTGCTTACTCACTCATAATCAAGTTCAACCCGCACAAACTATCGGACAGGGCGCGTTGGCGGGTCAGGATAATGAAAAAGCCTCTATTCATCTGCGTGGTGTTAGTTATGATTATTGCTTCAGCTGCCAGTTTACCGTTTGTACTGAATGCCGGATTTGGCCAGCCACCGCAGGGTGCGCAGCTCTCTGAAGTGGAGGCCTCTCCGCACTATCGCGACGGGCAATTCCATAACACGCTCCCTACGCCGGGCTTTACCGGGCAACAAAATATGCTGGTGGCGTGGTGGCAGTTTCTTACCCGTAAAACCGAAAACGCCCGTCCTGCGCAGCCGCTGCCGCTGGTGAAAACCGATCTGGCGAGCCTGTCGCCTGAACAGGACACGCTGGTGTGGCTCGGCCACTCCTCCTGGTATATGCAGCTGGCGGGGCAACGAATCCTGATCGATCCGGTTCTGAGTAACTACGCCGCACCGTTCTCCTTCCTCAATAAAGCCTTTGCGGGGGAGTACCCGTGGCGTGCGGAGAGCATGCCGGAGATCGACCTGCTGATTATCTCCCACGATCACTATGATCATTTGGATTACGCCACCATCAAGGCGCTGCTGCCGAAGGTTAAGCGCGTGGTCACCCCGCTGGGCGTGGGTTCGCATCTGCGCTACTGGGGGATGAACCCTGAGATTATCGACGAGCGGGACTGGAACCAGTCGGTACGTATCAGCGATGCGCTGACGGTTCACGTGTTGCCGGCGCGCCATTTTTCCGGGCGCGGCATTAAGCGTAACCAGACCCTGTGGGGCAGCTTTATGTTTGTCTCTCCGGAGCAGAAGGTCTACTACAGCGGAGACTCCGGTTATGGCCCGCACTTCAAAGCGATTGGCGAGCAGTTTGGCGGAGTTGACTTAGCCATTATGGAAAACGGCCAGTACGACCAGGACTGGAAGTACATCCATATGCATCCGGCGGAAACGGCGCAGGCCTCGGCAGATCTCAATGCCAGAGCGGTCGTACCGGGACATAACGGGCGTTTTGTGCTGGCGAAACATACCTGGAACGATCCACTGATCCAGCTGGCGAAAGCCAGCAAGGATAAAAACTACCGGCTGCTGACACCGGAGCTGGGCGAGCCCGTGCGGGTGAGTGATACCACGCAACAATTTCGCGAGTGGTGGGAATAATGTTTAAGCGAGAAGCAGAGGGGGAGAGCAGTATGACGATTTCCGCTCAGGTCATTGATACGATTGTCGAATGGATCGATGACAACCTACACCAGCCGTTACGCATCGAAGAGATTGCCCGCCATGCGGGTTACTCAAAATGGCATTTACAGCGGCTGTTTATGCAGTACAAAGGCGAAAGTCTGGGGCGCTACATCCGCGAACGCAAGCTGCTGATGGCGGCGCGCGATCTGCGTGAGTCAGACGAGCGCGTATACGATATCTGCCTGCGCTACGGGTTTGACTCGCAGCAGACGTTTACCCGCATCTTTACCCGCACCTTCAACCAGCCGCCCGGGGCGTACCGCAAAGAGAACCATAGCCAGACACATTAACATGTCGCGTGTAGGCCGGGTAAGGCGTAGCCGCCACCCGGCTTTTTTGTGGGCTCGGTGCCCGTAATTGCCCGGTGGCGCTGCGCTTACCGGGCCTACAAATCACTTACCACCGATAATTCACCGTCGCCGTCACCGTCCGGCCAATCCCGTAGAAGCACGCCGTATCGCTTGCGCATGACGCCACATACTTCGTGTCCGCCACGTTATTGACGTTGAACTGCACGCTTGCCCCTTTCAGGCTGCGGTTCATCTCGCCCAGATCGTAGCGCAGCATCGCGTCATACAGATCCACCGATGGCACCTTAAAGGTGTTCTTCGCATCGCCGTAGCTGGTGCCGATGTAGCGCATCCCCACGCCAGCGGTCAGGCTCTTGAGCGCCCCGCCCGGAACGGTATAGCTGGCGAACGCCGATGCCATATGCGCTGGAATGCGCGCCGGGGTCTTGCCCTCGGTGCCCGCCACCGTGGTGCTTTCGGTTTTTGCATCGGTATAAGTGTAGGAGCCAATCAGGTTGATGTTATCCATCAGCGTGGCGTGGATTTCCGCTTCAGCGCCTTTCGAACGCACCTTGCCCGCATTTTCGAACCAGCCTTCAGCGCTGTTATAGGTCGCTACGTTGTCCTGAGTTAAATCGTACAGCGCGAGAGTCATCAGCGTGGTGTCGACCGGCTGATATTTCAGGCCAATCTCGGTCTGTTCACCGGTAGTTGGCCTGAATGGCGCGATGCCCGGCGCACGGTTGGTTTGCAGGTTCGGCTCAAACGACGTGCTGTAGCTGATGTACGGCGAGAGACCAAAATCGAACGCGTACAGCAGGCCAGTGCGCCAGGTAAATTTGCTGTCGTTCTGCTGCGTAAAGCTATTATCGGTGAAGTCGTTGGTACGCACTTCGCTCCAGTCGTAGCGCCCGGAAACCAGCCACTCCCAGTTGTTCCAGCTCATCTGATCCTGAAGATACAGCCCCATCTGGTCGAGATTTTGCTGCTCGTCGGAGGCCGTTTTGAAGGTGCTTTCATCCACGTTCACGCCGTAAACCGGGGTTGTCCAGTCGAGGTCATACTGTGAGCCGCTCCCGCGCGCCAGCAGCTGTTTATCCTTGCTTGTCTTGTAATCAAACCCGCCGAGCAGGGTATGGCTGACGCTCCCGATCTCCAGCAGATATTCCAGCTGGTTATCGAGGCCAAATTCATTGGTCGTGCGCTCTTCACGCTGGGCGCGACGGGTCAACACCGTGCTGTTGGCCGCGCTGTTGGCGTAAACCAGATAACGGTATTTCTGCTTGATGGTGGCGTAACGGGCGTTCTGGCGGAAGGTGAGGTTGTCGGCGAACTGGTGTTCCAGCTCGTAGCCAATCATCGTCTGCTCGCGCCAGGACTGATTGTAATTCGGATCGCTGACGTTAAAGTCGCGTGGGATGTACTTCCCGTCGACGCTTTTCACCGTGCCATACGCGGGCAGGAAGTTGCGGTATCCGGCATCCGGATCTTTCTGGTAGCTGGTCAGCAGCGTAAAGCGGGTCTGATCGTTCGGATACCAGGTGATCGCCGGGGCGATCGCCATCCGCGTCTCTTTATAATCGTCCACCTGATTATGCTGCGTACGGGCGATACCGTTCACGCGATACAGTACGCGGCCGTCGTCGCTCAGCCTGCCGCCGAAATCAAACGCACCTTCGGCGAGATCGTTATTGCCGGTGCGGAACTGCACGTTGTGAATGGCCTCCGCCGTCGGGCGCTTGCTGGTCATGCTGATTAACCCGCCAGGATTCACCTGACCAAACAGGACCGACGCCGGGCCGCGCACCAGCTCCACGCGCTCCAGCAGCCACGGGTCAACTGTGCCCGTCTGTGATGAGGCCGTTGCGCCAAAGCTTAAGCCGTCGAGGAATTTTGGCACGTAGCTAAAGCCGCGCACAAACACCTCGTCGTTACGGTTAGACGAGCCCCGGTATTCGGTAAACACGCCCGCCGAGTAGCGCAGCGCCTGCGAAACGGATGTGACGTCCTGCATGTTCATTTGATCGCGGGTGATCACCGATACCGACTGCGGCGTCTTCACAATCTCCGCGCTGGTCTTGGTGGCGGAGAGCGTTTTCGTCGCCACAATGCCTTTTACGGGCGCAGTGGGCTCTTCACTCACGCCCTGCGTCACCGTAATCGTTTCTTCTTTCGTTTCTGCCTGAGCCGCGACGCTGGTCGTCGCCAGACTCAGCAGCCAGAGCTGCATTATCTTATTATTTTTAAACATTTTTATTGAACGTCCTTGGTTGCTATCGCCATAAAAACACCGGTAAATCGCCGTTGATGATATTGCAAATTATTACCATTTGCATTAGCGTTGTTAACAAATTTCGTTGGGGAACAAGCGGTAATGAAGAGGGTATGGAGTGGGTTGCTGTTGGGGATCGGCGCGCTGCCCGCCATGGCGGCAACGTGCGAGCAGTCGTCCCGGCAGGGCGATGTTCAGGGAAAGTTTGATGCCAGCGGCGAAGTCTGCTTCTCCCTGCCTGAACTGGGTGAAAATTACGTTTCCGCCACGCTGAATGGCGTGACGGATGCGCGCCTGCTGGATGGGCAAAACCGCCGCATCCGCACGCTGATCGAAAATGGTCCTGCGGACGGGGAACACACGCTGCTGTTTGCCCTGCCGGTGAAACAGAACACCTCGCTGGTGCTACACGGCGAAGCCGGTAAGCCGTGGCGTTTTCAGTGGCGGATGAAAGAGACCTCTCCATTACCACGCGTGCAGATGCTGGCGCCAGTAAGCCCGACGCTAAAGGCGCTGGCAAACGTCATTTCTGCCGGTGGAAGTACCGAGGCGTTCTGGCAGGCGCAGCGTCGACAGGGAACGCCAATGGTGGAACCGGTAGATGCGAACCATAAGCGCGTGACCTTTCTGTGGCGCGGCGCGCGGGATAACGTCTTCATTCTCGGCTCTCCGGCGGGGGATCACGATCCGCTGTTCCGCCTGGGCAACAGCGACGTCTGGTTCCGCAGCTACGTGGTCCCCGCTTATACGGTGATGCAATATAAGCTCGCCCCCGATGTGCCGATCGTTGAAGGCTCTGCCCGCGATCAACGCCGTGCCATCCTGGTGAGCGCACAGGCCGATCCGCTTAACCCGAACACCTTTGGGGAGCAGAAGGCGGATCGATGGAACCGTTACTCGCTGCTCGATCTCAGCCCGGCGCGCTACTGCTCCGTTCAGGCCACGGCAAAGCCGCTGGTGCACGGGACGTTGAGCCGTCAGAGTTTTTCCAGCCACATCCTCGGCAACGCCCGCGACGTGATGATCTACAAACCGCGCGGCGCACAGCCCGCACGCTGGACGTTAATTCTGTTCGACGGGCAGATTTATCAGGACGAATACCATTTTGCCAACGTGCTGGACGGTCTGATTGCCCGGCATCACCTGCCACCGATTAACGTGGTATTTATCGACAGCCTCGATCACGCCCGTCGCGGCAACGAGCTGCCGCCGAACCCGGAATTTGCTGACTTTATGGCGCACGAGCTGCTGCCGTGGCTGCGCGGGCAGGGCATCGCGATGCAGCGGCAGAAAACGGTGCTGGCGGGGTCGAGCTACGGGGGAATTGCCTCGTCATGGGTGGCGCTGCGCTATCCGCGCCTGTTTGGCAACGTGCTGAGCCTTTCCGGCTCCTACTGGTGGGCGCCGAAAGGTGACGCCCCCGGCTGGCTGACGCGTCAGTACCAGCAGTCGCCGCCGTATCCGGTGCGCTTCTGGTTACAGGCCGGAAAGTTTGAAACCACGGGGCCGGGCGGCGGCATTTATCGCACCACGCAGGATTTTGAACAGGTGCTGAAGGAAAAAGGCTATCGCGTCAGCTTCCACCCCTCATCCAGCGGCCACGACTACGCGGCCTGGTGTGAAGCGCTGATCCACGGGATGCGCGATCTCACTGGCTTACGACGCCAGTGAAAACCAGCGGCGCCAGATGAAACGCAGGATAAAGAATTCTATGGCGCCGAGCACCAAAAACCACAGACAGAACAGAATGGTGTACAGCTGATTCAGATCGACCATATGAAAGGTCTGAACCAGTTTCTGCGCCAGCACCAGACCCAGCGACGGCGCAGGTAACAGCAGACAGGAGAGCAGGGCCATCAGCAAAATGCCCCCTGCGGTGAGCAGCGATTCTAACGGGTGTTTCATCGTAATGTTAATCGTGAGTTAAAAATGTCATTGTCCGGCATCCTGAAACGTAAAGCAATATCATCCCCACTGGCAAAATTGAGTGAAAGGCCACCGTTATTCTGCGAGTTAATAACGGAAAATAGATAATATTTACGGGGCGATTAAATTAATATCGCGTAATGTAAATAAACGTCTTTTTCACGAAAATAATTTTACAAAGCTATAGGTGCTATATCCAATTAACGTCGCAATAACAATGGCTGCGACAATGTATAACGCCAGGCGCCGCCCGCGATAAATACCAAACATGCTTCCTCCTCGTTTAGTGTTGGTTTAGAAATATTTTGTAAAAATCAACGCGTCGAAATAATTTTAATCAGTTTTGAATAACCGGGTAGTCAATATATTGCGGTAGATCAATTTAACCCGCAAGACTTAAAAATGAATTATTTAAAGCCAGAAAGGAATTCCGGCTTCCGTCCATCGGATATTGAAGGAAACATACCATGACCAAAAAAAATTTCTCGCAGAATATGCCACCCGCAGGCGGGCAGGCGTACCAGCAGACCGTAGAGCAGGTGCTTGCTCAGGCGCAGAGCCAGGCGAATGGCCTGGAGCGCACCGAGGCGCAGGCACGATTGCAGAAGCATGGCCCGAACGCGCTGCCGGAGAAAAAAGGCAAGCCGGGCTGGCTGCGTTTTCTCGCGCATTTTAACGATGTCCTGATTTACGTCCTGCTGGCGGCCGCCGTATTAACGGCTGTAATGGGACACTGGGTTGATACGCTGGTTATCCTGGGTGTGGCGGTAATCAATGCCTTAATTGGCCACATTCAGGAAAGTAACGCAGAAAAATCCCTGAAGAGTATTCGCAATATGCTCTCCAGCGAGGCGCGCGTAATTCGTAATGGTAACCATGAAACCATCCCGACGACGGAAATCGTCCCGGGCGATATTATTGTGTTGCGCGCAGGAGATCGTATTCCGGCGGATATGCGCTTAATTGAAGCGCATAATTTACGCGTGGAAGAAGCAATTCTGACCGGCGAATCCACCGTGGTGGATAAACACATTAATCCGCTGAGCGGTGAATTGCCGCTGGGCGACCGCACCAATATGGTCTTCTCCGGGACGACCGTAAGCGCGGGCGGTGGCGTTGGCCTGGTCACCGCGACCGGTAAGGATACGGAGCTCGGCCACATCAACCAGATGATGGCGGGCATTGAAAAGCACCGCACCCCGCTGCTGGTGCAGATGGACAAGCTGGGCAAAGCGATTTTCGCCATCATTCTGGCGATGATGGCCGCGCTGTTTGTCTTCAGCCTGGTGTTCCGCGAGATCCCGATGGGCGAGCTGCTGCTCTCCCTGATTAGCCTGGCGGTAGCCTCCGTACCGGAAGGTCTGCCGGCGATTATCTCCATCATCCTCTCTCTGGGCGTACAGGCGATGGCGCGTAAGCGGGCGATTATCCGCAAGCTGCCGACGGTTGAAACCCTGGGCGCGATGACCGTGGTCTGCTCGGATAAAACCGGCACCCTGACCATGAACGAGATGACGGTGAAAGCCATCATTACCGCCGATGCGTGCTATCGCGTGGACGGCAACAGCTACGAGCCGGTGGGCAACCTCTACCTCGAAGGCAGCGACGAGCCGGTGCAGATCCAGCCGGGCACCGTGCTGGAGCAGTACCTGCGCACCATCGACCTGTGTAACGACAGCCAGCTGATTCAGGACGAGCGCGGCCTGTGGGGCATCACCGGCGGCCCGACCGAGGGCGCGCTGAAGGTGCTGGCGGCAAAAGCCCAACTCGCACCGGTCGAGACCACCCTGGTCAACAAGATCCCGTTCGACTCGCAGTACAAGTACATGAGCACCCACTACCAGATTGGCGGTGAGGAGCAGATTTTGATCACCGGCGCGCCGGACGTGATTTTCGCCCTGTGTGAGCAGCAGCAGACCCGCAACGGTGCGCAAGCCTTTGACCGCGCGTACTGGGAAACGGAGATGGAGCGCTATGCGCGTCAGGGGCTGCGCATGGTCGCCGCGGCGTTCAGGCCAGCGAACGGTGAGCAGGCACTGACTCACGACGACCTGAGCCACGGCCTGATCTTCCTCGGCATTGCCGGGATGATGGATCCGCCGCGCCCGGAAGCGATTGAGGCGATTAACGCCTGCCAGCAGGCGGGGATCCGCGTGAAGATGATCACCGGGGATCACCCGCAGACGGCGATGAGCATAGGCCAGATGCTGGGGATCACTAACAGCGAGCAGGCGGTCACCGGCTATGAGCTGGAGAAGATGGACGACGCGGAGCTGGCCGAAGCGGCGGTGAAGTATGACATCTTCGCCCGTACCAGCCCGGAGCATAAGCTGCGCCTGGTGAAAGCGTTACAGGACAAAGGCGAAATCGTCGGTATGACCGGTGACGGCGTGAACGATGCGCCAGCGCTGCGTCAGGCGGATGTGGGTATTGCGATGGGCATCAAAGGCACGGAAGTCACCAAAGAGGCGGCGGACATGGTTCTGACGGACGATAACTTCGCCACCATCGCCAGCGCGGTGAAAGAGGGGCGTCGCGTTTACGACAACCTGAAGAAGACCATTCTGTTCATCATGCCGACCAACCTGGCGCAGGGGCTTTTGATTGTGATTGCGCTGCTGGCGGGGAACATCATTCCGCTGACGCCGGTGTTGATCCTGTGGATGAACATGGCGACCTCCGCCACGCTCTCCTTCGGCCTGGCCTTCGAGGCCGCCGAGCGCAACATAATGCGCCGCCCGCCGCGCCAGACCGGGCAGCACGTGATGGACGCCTACGCCGTATGGCGCGTGGCTTTCGTCGGCACCATGATTGCCATCGCCGCCTTTGCGCTGGAAGCCTGGCTGGCCCCGCGCGGGCACAGCGCGGAGTTCATCCGCACCGTACTGCTCCAGATGCTGGTCTGCGCCCAGTGGGTGTACATGATTAACTGCCGCAACACCGAAGGGTTCTCCCTGAACCGCGGCCTGCTGGCGAACAAAGGGATCTGGCTGGTAACGGGCGTACTGTTCCTGCTCCAGGCGGCGATCATCTACCTGCCGTTTATGCAGATGCTGTTCGGCACCGAAGCACTGCCGCTGCGCTACTGGTTCGTGACACTGGCGGTGGCGGGGGTGATGTTCTTCGTCGTCGAAATCGAGAAGCGACTGACCCGCAGGTTCCGTAAGGCTACATAACTAAAACCTTACCCCTCACCCTGCCCTCTCCCCAAAGGGGAGAGGGTGTTCAAGTTCCCTCTCCCCTTTGGGGAGAGGGTTAGGGTGAGGGGAAAATACTGAGGTACTCCCATGAAATTCCCGCTCCTGCTCATACTCCTCGCCGCTACCCTGCCGCCCGCATTCGCCGCAGTCATTCCCGTGCGTGTCGCCACCGTGGAGCAGACCGCCCACGCCGCCGAACGTCAGATCCCGGGTCGCATCGAAGCGATTCACACCGTTGAACTGCGCGCGCGTACGGAAGGCGTGATTACCAAAATCCACTTCCGCGACGGCCAGTACGTGAAAAAAGGTGACGTGTTGTTCGAGCTGGACGACGCCGAGCCGCGCGCCGCCCTGCGCCTGGCGCAGGCCGAGGTGAAAAGCGCCGAAGCCACGCTGCGTCAGGCGCAACAGCAGCTGTCCCGCTTCGAAAGCCTGGGCAGCAGCAACGCCATCAGCCGCCACGATGTGGACAACGCCCGCATGCAGCGCGACGTTGCCAGCGCCGCGCTGGAGCAGGCGAAAGCCCGTCTCGACACCCGCAGCGTCACCCTCAACTACACGCGCATTACCTCACCGATTGACGGACGCGTGGGGCACAGCAACTTTCACGTCGGCAGCCTGGTGGATCCTGCCAGCGGTGTGCTGGTGGAGGTGGTGCAGCTCGATCCGATCCGCATCGCCTTTGCGCTGGAAGAGGGCGCGTTTGCCACCAAAGCCGGACAGCATGCGGATATCAGCGCCATGAAGCAGGCCTGGCAGGCGCTGATTGACAGCAACGGCCAGCGCGTCAGCGGGGAACTCACCTCCGTGGACAACCGCATCGACCCGCGTACCGCCAGCGTGATGCTGCGCGCCGAGTTCGCCAACCCGCGCCATCAGCTGCTGCCCGGCGGCAATGTGAACGTCTACCTGCGTCCGGCAAGCGAGCAGCCTGTCCTGACCCTGCCCGCCGCTGCGGTACAACAGAATGGCGACGGGTTCTTCGCCTGGGTGGTTAACGCCGAGGATAAAGCCGAAATGCGTCCGCTGAAGGTCGCCGGGCAGATGGGCCAGCAGTTCCAGATTGCCTCCGGCGTTAAGCCCGGTGAGCGAGCAATTACTGACGGTGCGCAGCGCGTGCAGCCAGGCGCTGCCGTTCAGATACTGAATTAAGGAGCCATCATGCTGACGTTTTTCATCAAACGCCCGCGCTTTGCGATGGTGATTGCGCTGGTCATCACCCTGCTGGGGGCCATCGCGCTGAGGATTATTCCGGTGGAGCAGTACCCGCAGATCACACCGCCGGTCGTGAATGTGTCAGCGTCATGGCCGGGCGCCAGCTCGGCTGACGTGGCGGAGGCCATCGCCACGCCGCTGGAGACGCAGCTGAACGGGGTGGATCATATGCTCTATATGGAGTCCACCAGTTCGGACGAAGGCACGTACAGCCTGAACATCACCTTTGCGGCGGGCACCGATCCGGATCTCGCCGCCATCGACGTGCAGAACCGCGTGGCGCAGGCCGTGGCGCAGCTGCCGACCGAGGCGCAGCAAAACGGCGTGCAGGTGCGCAAGCACGCCACCAACCTGATGATGGGGGTAAGCCTTTACTCACCAAATAACACCCACACGCCGCTGTTTGTCAGCAACTACGCCAGCACCCAGGTGCGCGAGGCGCTGTCGCGTCTGCCGGGCGTCGGGCAGGTACAGATGTTTGGCGCGCGCGACTACAGCATGCGCATCTGGCTGCGTCCGGACCGCATGAACGCCCTGAACGTGACCAGCGATGACGTGGCGCAGGCGCTGCGCGAGCAGAACGTGCAGGGGGCGGCAGGCCAGGTCGGCACGCCGCCGGTGTTTAACGGCCAGCAGCAGACGCTGACCATTAACGGGCTGGGGCGCTTAAACCAGGCCGACGACTTTGCCAATATCATTATCCGCGCCGGGGAGATGGGGCAGCTGGTGCGCCTGAAGGACGTCGCAACCATCGAGCTTGGCTCGCGCAGCTACAGTTCTGGCGCGCAGCTGAACGGGCATGACTCCGCCTATTTGGGTATCTACCCGACGCCGTCCGCCAACGCCCTGCGCGTGGCCGATGCGGTGCGCGCGGAGCTGGAACGGTTATCCACGCGCTTCCCGGACGATCTGGTCTATGAAGTCAAATTCGACACCACCTCGTTTGTGGCCGCCACCATCAAAGAGATTGGCGTCTCGCTGGCGCTGACGATGCTGGCGGTGGTGGTCGTGGTGTCCCTGTTCCTGCAAAGCTGGCGCGCGACGCTGATTGTCGCCCTTGCCATTCCGGTATCGCTGGTGGGCACCTTTGCGGTGCTCTACGCGCTCGGCTACTCCGCCAATACGCTGAGCCTGTTCGCCATCATTCTGGCGCTGACCATGGTGGTGGATGACGCCATCGTGGTAGTGGAGAGTGTCGAAACGCTGATGGCGGAAGGGCAGAGCCGCACGGCGGCGACCGCGCTGGCGCTGCGTCAGATTGCCGGGCCGGTGATTGCCACCACGCTGGTGCTGCTGGCGGTGTTTGTACCGGTGGCGCTCCTGCCGGGGATCGTGGGCGAGCTGTACCGCCAGTTCGCGGTGACGCTCTCGACCGCCGTCACGCTCTCAAGCCTCGTGGCGCTGACCCTGACGCCCGCGCTCTGCGCGATGCTGCTGCGCCCGCGTCCGGCACAGCCCGCCGCCGTTTTCCGTGGGTTCAACCGCGGGCTGGACGCCACGCGCACGCTTTACACCCGGATCGTGAGCGTGTTCAACCTCCGTCCGTGGCTGGCGCTGCTGGCCACCGCAGGCGCGGCGGCGGTGGTGGTATTCAGCTTTATGTCGATGCCAAAGGGCTTCCTGCCTCAGGAGGATCAGGGCTACTTCTTCGCCAGCGTCCAGCTGCCGGAGGCAGCCTCGCTGGAGCGCACCGAAGCGGTGATGACCACCGCGCGCGAGCTGATCGCTAAAAACCCGGCGGTGGAAGACGTGATTCAGGTCTCCGGGTTTAACATCCTCAACGGCACCAGCGCATCGAACGGCGGGTTTATCTCCATCATGCTCAAAGACTGGAGCGAGCGTCCGCCGCTGGATGAGGTGATGGGCACCCTTCAGCGCCAGCTGCTGGCCCTGCCGGAAGCCACCATCATGACCTTTGCACCGCCGACGCTGCCGGGGCTGGGCAACGCCTCCGGCTTCGATCTGCGCATTCAGGCACAGGCGGGGCAAAGCCCGGCGGAGCTGGAGCGCGTAACTCGCGAGGTGCTGGCGAAAGCCAACCAGCACCCGCAGCTGAGCCGCGTGTTCACCACCTGGAGCAGCAACGTGCCGCAGATGACGCTCACCGTTGACCGTGAGCGCGCGGCCCGCCTCGACGTGCCGGTGTCGCGCATCTTCAGCAGCCTGCAAACTGCCTTTGGCGGCACGCGCGCCGGGGATTTCAGCGTCAACAACCGCGTCTATCACGTGGTGATGCAGAACGAGATGCAGTGGCGCGAGCGCGCAGAGCAAATCAGCGAGCTGTTCGTGCGCAGCAACAGCGGCGAGCGGGTGCGTCTGAGCAACCTCGTCACCATCACGCCGACCGTCGGCGCGCCATTTATTCAGCAGTACAACCAGTTCCCGTCGGTATCGGTGAGCGGCTCGGCAGCGGAAGGGGTGAGCAGCAGCACCGCAATGGCGGCGATGGGCGAGATTCTGGCGGAAAACCTGCCAGCCGGGTACGACTACGCCTGGAGCGGCATGTCGTATCAGGAGCAGCAGACCGGCAATCAGGCGATATGGATCGTGCTGGCGGCGGTGGTGATGGCGTGGCTGTTCCTCGTCGCCCAGTACGAGAGCTGGACGCTGCCGGCGAGCGTGATGCTCTCGGTGCTGTTCGCCATCGGCGGAGCGCTGGTCTGGCTGTGGCTGGCAGGCTATGCCAACGACGTGTACGTGCAGATTGGTCTGGTGCTATTGATAGCCCTCGCCGCCAAGAACGCAATTCTTATCGTGGAGTTTGCCCGCGCCCGGCGTATGGACGGAATGGCGATTGTCGATGCCGCGCGGGAAGGGGCATCGCGCCGCTTCCGCGCGGTAATGATGACCGCCGTGTCGTTCATCATAGGCGTCCTGCCGATGATGCTGGCGACCGGGGCGGGTGCCCAGAGCCGCCGCATTATCGGGACCACGGTGTTTAGCGGCATGCTGGTAGCCACCGTGGTGGGGATAGTGTTCATCCCGGCGCTGTTCGTGCTGTTCCAGCGCCTTCGCGAATGGGGGCACGGCCTTACGGACTCGTCGCCCACAGCTCACAGTGCTTCTGCACCAGAGAAATCAGCGAGCCGCCATCGGCGATAAAGTCCCGCATGCGCTGCGCCTCGCTCTTGCCCTGCTTTAACAGCAGGGCAATTTCCTTGATGGCGCTCGTCGCGCCGAGTTTCTCGGCCGACGGTGCAACCTGCTCCAGCAGCCAGGCGATATCCTCCGCCACGGTTTTGTGCTCGCCGGTATGCACGTCCGTCAGAATGCCTTCCAGCCCGTAGCGACAGGCCTGAAAACGGTTAAAGCGGTATAGCAGAAAATCCCGTTCCTGATGCTTATAGGGCCGCGCAGTCAGCAGCCAGTGCGACGTCGCCTGAATAAGCCCGGCGATGTTAATGGCGTGACCGAGCGTCAGCGGCGTATCCATTACCCGCACCTCCACGGTGCCAAAGTGCGGGCTGGGGCGGATGTCCCAGTGCAGATCCTTAATGCTGTCGATCATGCTGGTGGAACTCAGGCGGCGGAACAGCCCCTCGAACTCCTGCCAGCTGTTGACCCACGGCATCTGGCCGTTATCCGGGAACCCGGAAAATATGTTGAGCCGCGACGAGGAAAACTTGGTGTCCGTGCCCTGCATATAAGGCGACGACGCGGCGAGGGCGATAAAGTGCGGCACGAAGCGCGACAGGCCGTGCAGCAGGTAAATCGCGTCGTCCCCGTTTCGGCATCCCACGTGCACGTGCTGGCCGAACACCGTCGCCTGCAAAATCAGATAGCCAAAGCGCTCCAGCGTGACGTTATAGCGCTCGTCGTCACACACCTCCTGCCGCTGCCATTTCTGGAACGGGTGCGTGCCGCCGCCACAGATCTGGATGTGCTGCTCCGACGCCGCCCGCAGGATGCTCTGCTGCATCACGGAGAACTGCGCCGCCGCCTGGTCGATGGTCTGGCATACACCGGTGGCGATTTCGAGCATGCTTTCGGTGATGTCGTGTTTGACTTCGCCCCCTTTGATGTCGTCTTTGACGGCGGCGATGAGGGCAGAGGAGTCCTGGCTCAGATCGTAACCCGGCGGGTTAACCACCTGGAGTTCGAGCTCAATGCCGAGGGTATAAGGTTCAGAGGACTTGAAATCGGGTAAGGGCATGGCGCACTCCGTTGTCTGTTATGTGTTGAGTATAGACAATGGGCGTGGCGCGCTCTTTTCAGGGTGGTATAACTGATAGCAGGCTTAGCAAAAGGGGAGTGACCCATGTCTGACTATCCAACCATTGCGCTGATTGGTCCCGGTGCGATTGGCACCACCATTGCCGCGGTGCTGCATGACGCGGGCCGTACGCCGCTGCTGTGCGGTCGCACCGCGCATCCGGTATTACGCCTGCGTCACGATGAGGATGAAACTGTGGTGCCCGGTCCGGTACTCACCGATCCCACCGTCATTACGCGCCCCGTAGACCTCGTTTTTGTGGCGGTAAAAACGACGCAAAATGCCGACAGCGCCGGGTGGCTGCGCGCCCTGTGCGATGAAAACACCGTGGTCTGCGCGCTGCAAAACGGCGTGGAGCAGAAAGCCCAGCTTGCGCCTTTGGTCAACGGCGCAACGGTGCTGCCGTCGGTGGTCTGGTTCCCGGCGCAGCGCGAGCCGGACGCCTCCGTCTGGCTGCGGGCAAAACCGCGTCTGACACTACCGGATGTGCCGCAGGCGCAGCGGGTGGTCGAGGCGCTTCGCGGGACGCGCTGTGATGTTGAGCTCTCGACAGATTTCGCCACCGTCGCCTGGCGCAAGCTGCTGCAAAACGCGGTCGCCGGGCTGATGGTGCTGGCCAACCGCCGCGCCGGGATGTTCAGACGCGAGGATATCAGCGAGCTGGCCCTGGCCTACCTGCGCGAGGGGCTTGCCGTCGCCCGCGCCGAAGGGGCGAAGCTGGACGATGCGGTGGCCCAGGAGATTCTGGCGAACTTCCAGCGTGCGCCCGAGGATTTAGGCACGTCGATCCTTGCCGACCGTCAGGACGATCGTCCGATGGAGTGGGATATCCGCAACGGCGTGATCCAGCGCTATGGCCGCAGGCATGGTATTGCGGTGCCCATCAGCGACGTGGTGGTACCGCTGCTGGCGGCGGGGAGCGAGGGGCCGGGCTAACGGCCGCTGTTTTTCCGTTCGGCGAGCGTGACGGTGGAGCAATAATCTGGGGATAGTCAGCCTTAAACACATATGCGAAACTTACCGCTTCTGAAAAAATGTGGTGGGACCCGCTCAATGTCAGAACCATCTTCGCAGTGCCTGTTTAATGAAGGAATGATTGCTTTTCCTGAGGGCTATCAGGACCGTACCGTCAATGTCTTCGCGCCGCCTGCAGCGGATGCGCCCGCGTTCAACATTTCCCGCGATGCCCTCAACCCCGGCGAAGCGCTTGCCGCGTATATCGATCGCCAGCTCGCCCTGATGGCAAAGCACATCAAGGGCTGGAAGCAGGGTGAGCGCAGCACCGCTACGCTGGGCGACAGCCTTTTACAGGGTGAAACCGTCCATGCCAGCTACCTGCGCGACGGGAAACGCATCTGGCAGCAGCAGGCCGTGTTTAACGTCGACGGCGATAAAATCCTGGTGTTCACTATGACCTGCACCCGCGCGCTGGGCGATGCCGACGGCGCGCTGTTTGGCGATCTTCTCAGGAGCTTCCGCTTCCACCATTAACTTCAGGGACCGTTGTTATGTTTGAAGCAGCACGCGTTGGTGATGATATCGGCCACTCCGGTGCGCTGGCCGGGATGATTGCCGGAACGATTGTCGGCGGCCTGATTGCCGCAGCCGGGGGCATTCTGGCGGGGGCCATGTTTATTGCCGGTCTCGGCGCATCCTGTCTTGGCGTGGGCGTCCTGCTCGTCGGCGCCAGCCTGGCCGTGGGATATTACACCGGGGAGCTGGCGACTGCCGCCAGGGACAGCATCGCCGACGCCGGGGCATCCAGCATGACGAAGAAAGGCGTCATCACCTCCGGCTCGCCCAACGTGTTTATCAACGGTAAACCCGCCGCGCTTGCCACCGATAGCACCGTCGACTGTTCTGACGACGGCTCGCAGCAGATGGCCGAAGGCTCTAAGCGAGTCTCCATTAACAGCCAGCCTGCGTCACGCATCGGGGATCGCACCACCTGCGACGCGAAGGTGATGACCGGTTCTGACAACGTCATTATCGGCGGCGATCCGCAGCAAACCCTCCCCATTCAGTCTGAAGTGCCCGAGTGGCTCTACAAGGTCTCCGATCTTACCCTGCTGTTCGCCGGGCTTCTCGGCGGCTGGGGCGGCGCCGCTGGCAAAGTCGGGGCGCTCTCTAAGCTGCTGGGCAAAATCCCCGGCATCAACAAGCTGGCCCGTATCGCCTGTCGCGCCGGCACGCTGATGACCGGCGTGGCGGCCGCGGGGATCATCGCCCGCCCGGTGGATATCGTCAGCGGACAGAAGTTTCTCAGCGGGGATGATGAGCTGGACTTCGTCCTGCCTTCCCGTCTTCCGGTGCGCTGGCAGCGCTACTGGCGCAGCGGCAATCCCGGCGACAGCGTGTTGGGCCGCGGATGGAGCCTGTTCTGGGAAAGCCGCCTGGAGCCTTATCAGGACGGCCTGGTGTGGCGCGCACCGTCCGGCGATTACGTCGCCTTCCCGAAGGTCCCGAAAGGGATGCGCTCCTACTGCGAAAGCGAAAAAAACTGGCTTGAACATCACCAGGACGACAGCTGGTCGGTGTATGACGTCAGCGGCGAGCGCTGGCACTATGCGCCGCTGCGGGATGATGCCCCGTCGCTGCTCCAGCGCCTCTCCGAACCCTGCGGCAACGATATCCTCTTTGAGTGGAATGCGGCTAATACCCTGCATGCCCTGACCGACAGCGCGGGCCAGCGCGTGGTCTGCCGCTACGACCGCGACAGGCTCGTTGGCGCCTGGCTGGATGACGAGATCTGCCTGGTCAGTTACGCTTATGATGAACAGCGCCAGCTGGTCTCCGTGACCGGCCGGGGCGGTAGCGTGCGCCGACGCTTCAGCTGGCAGGACGGGCTGATGAGCGCTCATGAGGACGCCAACGGCCTGCTGAGCGAATACCGCTGGCGGGAGATTGACGGCCTGCCGCGCGTGGTCGGCTTCCGCCATAGCGGCGGCGAACAGCTGACGTTCGAATACGATTTTGAGAACGGCACCCGCCGCGCGACCCGCGAAGACGGCGCGCAGGCGCACTGGCTGGTGGATGACGACGACAACATCGCGCGCTTCACGGATTACGACGGTCGCCAGACGACGTTTGTCTACCGCGACGGCGAGCTCTGCCACGTCATTCTGCCGGGCGGGGCGATGCGCCGCAGCACGTGGGACAAATACGGCCGCATGACCAGCGAGACGGACCCGACGGGCCGCCGCACGGAGTATCACTGGCATCGCCTGACCGACCGCATCACCCGCACGGTTTACCCGGACGGTACCTCATCGCAGGCCATGTACGACCTTCGCGGTCGCCTGCTGTCGGAGACGGATCCGGCCGGTAGCACCACCGCGTATCGCTATCCCGATGATGAAGAATTCCTCCCGGAGAGCATCACCGACGCCATCGGCGGCGTGGTGCGCCTGGTCTGGAACCACCAGGGGCTGCTGACGCAGCGCACCGACTGCTCCGGCAGCGTCACCCGCTTCACCTACGACCGCTTCGGGCAGCTGATTGCCAGCGAAGATGCAGAAGGGAATATCACGCGGCGGGAGTGGAGCCGTGCCGGGCTGCTCAGCGCCGTGATCCATCCGGACGGTAGCCGCGAGTCGCTGGTGTGGAACGAACGCGGCCAGCTCACGGGCTGGCGCGACCCGCTGGAAAGCGAGGTGAGCTGGGCCTATAACGCGCTCGGCCTCCCGGTCAGCCTCACCGACCGTATTGGCCGCGTGCGCCAGTGGCGCTACGACCCGCGCGGTAACCTGCTGCGACTCGATAACGGCAACGGGGCGGAATACCGCTTCACCTATGACGCCGTGGGCCGCCCGCTCAGCGAAACGCGCCCGGACGAGACCGTGCGCCATATGGAATGGGACGCGCGAGGGTTCCTCTGCGCGCTCGAAGAAAACGGCCGGCCTGCCGCCGACGGCGGTATCGCCCGTCGCGTCCAGCAGTTCAGCTATGACGACAGCGGGCTGCTGATCGGGCGCACTCAGCGCCACGCGGAGTACCGCTACTACCGCGACCTGAGCGGCCAGATTACCCGCATTCGCCGCACGCCGACGGCCGAAGGCGTTGCCCTGGGTATCGAAAGCGATGAGATCGCTTACCGCCACGACGCCGCCGGGCGCGTGCTGAGCGAGTCCGGCATTAACGGCGCGGTGGGCTACGAATGGGATGCCCTGAGCAACCTGACCGGCCTGACGCTGCCCGGCGGGCAAAAGCTGGCCTGGCTGCACTACGGCTCCGGCCACGTCAGCGCCATCCGCTTCGGGCAGCAGCTGGTGACCGAGTTCACCCGCGACCGCCTGCACCGTGAGGTACGCCGCACTCAGGGCGCGCGCGAGCAGCTCCGCCAGTATGATAGCCTCGGCAGACGCACCCTGCAGCGCAGCGAGCTAAGCACGGACGTGACCCTGCCGGAGCAGGCGCTACTGGAACGCCTGTATCGTTACACCGCACGCGGCGAGCTTTCCGGCGTCAGCGACACCCTGCGCGGTGAGGTGGATTACGGCTACGACGCCGAAGGGCGTCTGCTGAAGCACTACGAGGCCCGACAGGGACACAGCCGCGCGCAGTTCAGCTACGACGCCGCGGATAACCTCGCCGCCAGTGACGCTGCGGCACCGGTCACGGATAACCGCCTGCAGCACTGGCAGGCGCTGTTTATGAAATACGACCACTGGGGCAACCTGGTCAGCCGCCGCAACGGGCTGTATGAGCAGCATTACGCGTATGACGCCGAGAACCGTCTGGTGTCCGCCCGGGGAACCGGGCCGGAAGGACGGTTTGAGGCGCGCTATCACTACGACGCGCTGGGCCGCCGCACGCGCAAAATCGTCACCACGACGCACGGCACCACCAACACCCGCTTCCTGTGGCAGGGCTACCGCCTGTTGCAGGAGCAGCAGCAAACCGGGCTGTGCAGTACGTATATTTATGACCCGAATGAAGCCTGGAGCCCGCTGGCGCGGGTGGATCACCTTCGTGACCAGAGCAACGGTGAGATTTACTGGTTCAACACCGATCTGAACGGCGCGCCGCTGGAGGTGACCGACGAGCGCGGCGCGGTGCGCTGGAGCGGCCAGTACGGCAGCTTTGGCGAAGTGCGCCATCAGAGCGAAGGGTTCTCACGGGTTGTGAATCGCACGGCGATGGCACACCAGCCGCTGCGCTATGCCGGGCAGTACGCTGACGGTGAAACGGGGCTGCACTATAACCTGTTCCGCTACTACGACCCGCAGGTCGGGCGGTTTATTGTGCAGGATCCGATTGGGTTCAATGGTGGAAACTTAAATTTATATAATTATGCCCCTAACCCTCTGTTATGGATAGACCCTATGGGTCTGGCATTGAGCGGCGTTGACTTTAGTGGAAGCCCATCACTTTATCCTGTTACTGGGACGCAACGAAATATCGTTGAAATTACCCTTCAAGGATCAAGGGGGCGGGATTTCACAGAAGCCTACAAACTTGCAGGCATAAGTGAAGCTGATGCAAGCGAATATACATGGCATCACCTTGATGATTTTGATCCAAAAACGGGTAAGTCAACTATGCAGTTGGTCACGACTGAGGCGCACAAAGCATCTTTCCCGCATAAGGGATCTGTATCTCAGTTCGAAAAACATTTTGGAGTGAAGTATGGCTCTCCTGAAGCTATAAAAATATCTCATAGTAAAGGATGGCTGAGAGGTCGTATTCCTAAACATTGTCAATAGGAGAGAAATGATGATTAAACTTATAGACTCTTCCCCTGCTGTATCTGCTGATGAGCTGGGCAAGATCGAAGTTTCGCTGGGCGTAACTTTTCCTAATGCCTTAAAGTCTATATGGCTTATAAGTAATGGTGGCATACTGGACGAAGGTCGTCGTGTTTATCAAAGCGAACACTACGAGAATGATATAAAATATTTCCTACCTATATTACATACTAAAAAATCGGGCATATTAACTGTTGATGATTACTATAAGGATTTAGTAGTTAACAAAAAAATTCTTGCAGAAAATTTTATACCATTCGCAATTGATGGAGGTGGGTTCCCCTATTGTGTTGGGGTAAATGATGGTGCAGTATATTTTTGTGATTTGGAAAATCAGGAGGAGATCTATCTTGAGCCAAATTTTGAAAGTTTTATTGGAAAAATAATTCCTGAAGATGAAGCATGGTGATACAGGTTCTTACCCTCGTAAGAGGGGGGCTTTGTTGATCACTACTTTTTACAGGGGGCTTCATTGATGTAATGATGAAGTGCCCAATTATTTCATTAATAACATATTTCCTTTTCTGCTATACACCGATCTGTCAGTTTATTGTGCAGGCTTCGAGAGTGTTAAAGGGAGGGTTAAACTTATACTCAAATGTTCCCAACCAACTTACCTGGATAAATTTATTAGGGTTAATGCAATGGGCATGGAACCCAAATGGAATGGGATACCATTTAATGCCACGAAACATAGCCAACAGCATTGGACCAACCGATCTTGGTACTATGAAAAATATGCCAACGTTTTTCCCGGATCCTTATAGCGCTGGAATGCATGAAGAACTATATAGAGCTATTAAAAATGGTACTGGAAAAAATCAAGGGCCGTGGCAAGGATCCGCGGACGATCTATTAAATGTGACTAGCCGTAATTTAGATTCCGTTTCACATATAACAAACGATTTAAGGTTTCCTTCGACGGCTGGAATCTTAGTCAAAATGTCACTCCTAAAGAAGCAGATTCAGAATTGCTTGCGTTGTTCATATTGAAGAAACAGGTAAGGCATCAGGAGGTAGGTGTGGTTAAAACAATTGACATTGATGTGGATTTTAACGGGATAATAATTTTCGATTATCCAGGAATACTGGCCCCATTTGGTGGGAAGATAGAGGATGGAGATAACATTCTCCAGGAATTCACCACCACAGACAAAGGGGATCTTGTTCTTAATGAAGGTATTGCCTTACCTATCATGGGCCTTGATGATGGTGGCTATGTTGTTAGGCTTTTTTTAAATGAATTTCCCGACAATAAAGACAGGGAAGTCATATTCACAGATAAATATTTCTATCTTAATGTAACTGGTGATTTATACGTTGCTGATATGGCAGTGTTTTGGGAGTGGGAAGATTATACTGGTTGGATTAACACTGATGTTCCTAAAGGAATATATAGAGTGAGCCTTGAAGGGGTTCATTTATTAAAGGGGGAAGAGACTGTTTACTGCTATGATTTAATTTTTGAAAAAACGAATCAACTTGGTATAAGAGATGTTGAACCACGCTCAGACTCCAGGATTTATTAAATCTATTAGCCTGCAAAGAAAGTAAAATTTTCCGGCTTTTGTTAGTTTTTTTTAATCATGCCTGAAGAGACGTACATTGTAGTTAATCATAAATGTGACTTAAAAATGCTAAGAATTTGTTTGCTGAAATGGTTATGGGAATTAGGAAAGAGAGAATGTACTTTTTATGGGAGCGAGTTTAAGAAATGATTAAATGTAATCTAATCTCTAAAATAAGTATCTTTTCTGATGGTAATGACATTGGGCGGATTGGTGGAAATATCCCTAAATTCTTTTTAGATAAACTAGATATTGTTCGGGGTTATAAGTTTTATTTGACAGTTCAGAATCCTGATGATGGACATGAGTATATTACGATACTTACTCCAGGCGAATATGATGACATAATTGATAATAATATCTATCCTAATTGTTCAGTAAAAGTTTTCACACATACTTTTTCTGATGAAAGCAATAATGATGCATTTACGATAAAACACATTAACAAGGCAGTTATTGTTGGGTATGATAAGGTTGAAAGTGAAGAGTTTGATTTTATCACTAAAACCGAAGAAGCAAGGTTAATACAATCTGAAAATTATTATTTTGATGCTTTGCAAAAGGGTGGTTATAAATTTTTCATGCAGATAGATGAAGACTATTATCCTGATGCATTGCTTGATGGTGATTACATCTTTGGTTACGGTGCTTTGTATTTGTATAAAAACATATCTGGCGGGAATATCATAGCTGGTTTTTGGCAGTACTCATAAAGACAAGTGATTAATCAAGGCCGGATTAATATCGATTATTTTCGGCTTATCAAATACAGATGATATTTTTTATTCAGAATACACTTTTTTTCTTAATTTTTTAAATGGCTTTTATATAATTCTTTCTAAGTGAATATGGTATTAATATCAGGCTTCAGGAAAATATATATTTGTATAATTTAATAATAATTGCTCACCTCTATTTAAAACACTATCTCCGCCAAAGTGTTAATATTTTAAGATGCTTAGTTTCAACTGGTTAATTTTGTAATTCGATAAACACGACGGGATATCGTTGACATGAATGTAAAGGCACGAGAAACAAAATATGGTATGATTTACGGTCGTGATGCTTTAATAATATCTAGCGCTGAGTTAAAATTTTATCCCTTTAGCTTTTTGGTAAAAGCTTCTTTAGGTTTATCTGCTACCAGGTAGGCGTAATCCTAATTAGAAAAATCATTGGTTTGAGCATCCCGACGGCCACCCGGATGCCAGTCAAACTGGTATGTCTGAGCATCATTCTAATGGTCATGTGCATGTGATTAACCCTAAAGGTAATGAGGTGATTTTTACATGGTAAATTATATGCCTGAGCAATTAATTAAATTTCCTATTTCCGAATGGATAGTTCGATCAGGTCATTTTAAAACTGATTTATCATCGGAGGCTTATTGTATTTGCTATCAATATAATATAGATAGTAATGGATATGGTCCTTATGATTTTTTAACTGAAAAATCGAAGGGGCTTTTGTCCTCTTTATTTACAAATCTTATGTGTTTTAATAAAGAGGGACAAAGTCTTGATGCTTGCTCAGCCATAAGTAGAAATGGGCTTTATTTTTATGGCAACAATAATGAACAAGTGAATAAACAACTGGAGGAGTATCGCAAGATGCTTCTGAAAAATAAGTTAAGAACTAATAAAGGATTGCCTGAAGAGATTTTACCTGACAAACCTGAACTACTTAATCTTTATGATGATTATGGTGGAGTTGATGTAAGTGTAATAAATTCTTTAATAAAGGAAGGTTACCAATTTCTTTTTTACTGGTTTTTTACTCCTGTCGCTGGAGGGAGTGTAATTGTTTTTGATGGTAACATATGGGATAAAGCCGTTGAATATTGCAAAGAAAATGGAATTGGTTTCCAAGAGTTTGATTCAGTTGATAATCTGAAAGAATGGTAAGGTTGTTTTTTATAAATTAGTTAACTTATTAATAAAAAGGACTGGAAAGAACTTTTTATCTTTCCGGCTTTTTTATTATTCTAATTTTGGGGAAGTGCTACATAGGCGTACACTTAGTCCCTTTGTCCATATGTCTAGCCAGATAATGTTACTTGGATAGCTCCTACACAACATAATTATCCGCCATCAGAAAAATATAGCTGTTCGAAATATTCATGGCGACGCTGCGCCCGGTCTCAAATCCCTTCTCTGCGAGTCAGTTGCTCATGAAGGGGCAAGTTGGGCTTGCGTGTATGTCCGGCAGAGATTTAGGTTTACGGTTGGAATAGGTAATGCCGACAAAGTTGACCTTAAAAAGCAGGATACTATGAGTAAGTTTTTTCTATTTAACCTACTTATTAGAAAGTAACATAAGTATCGTGCAGATAGCTTAATTTATCAGGGTGTGGCGGTAGCATGATTGTCTTATGCAAACCGCTACTTCCGCGACCTGAGCGGCCAGATTACCCGCATCCGCCGCACGCCGACGGCCGAAGGCGTTGCCCTGGGTATCGAAAGCGATGAGATCGCTTACCGCCACGACGCCGCCGGACGCGTGCTGAGCGAGTCCGGCATTAACGGCGCGGTGGGCTACGAATGGGATGCCCTGAGCAACCTGACCGGCCTGACGCTGCCCGGCGAGCAAAAGCTGGCCTGGCTGCACTACGGCTCCGGCCACGTCAGCGCCATCCGCTTCGGGCAGCAGCTGGTGACCGAGTTCACCCGCGACCGCCTGCACCGCGAGGTGCGCCGCACCCAGGGCCCGCGCGAGCAGCTCCGTCAGTATGACAGCCTCGGCAGACGCACCCAGCAGCGCAGCGAACTGAGCACGGACGTGACCCTGCCGGAGCAGGCGCTACTGGAACGCCTGTACCGCTACACCGTGCGCGGTGAGCTTTCCGGCGTCAGCGACACCCAGCGCGGTGAGGTGGACTACGGCTACGTCGCCGAAGGGCGTCTGCTGAAGCACTACGAGGCCCGACAGGGACACAGCCGCGCGCAGTTCAGCTATGACGCCGCGGATAACCTCGCCGCCAGTGACGATGCGGTACCGGTTACGGATAACCGCCTCCAGCACTGGCAGGCGCTGTTTATGAAATACGACCACTGGGGCAACCTGGTCAGCCGCCGCATCGGGCTGTACGAGCAGCATTATGCGTATGACGCCGAGAACCGGCTGGTGTCCGCCCGGGGAACCGGGCCGGAAGGGCGGTTTGAGGCGCGCTATCACTACGACGCGCTGGGCCGCCGTACGCGCAAAATCGTCACCACGACGCACGGCACCACCGACACCCGCTTCCTGTGGCAGGGCTACCGCCTGTTGCAGGAGCAGCAGGAGAGCGGGCTGCGCAGCACCTATGTATACGACCCGAATGAAGCCTGGAGCCCGCTGGCACGGGTGGATCACCTTCGTGACCAGAGCAGCGGTGAGATTTACTGGTTCAATACCGATCTGAACGGCGCGCTGCTGGAAGTGACCGACGAGCGCGGCGCGGTGCGCTGGAGCGGCCAGTACGGCAGCTTTGGCGAAGTGCGCCATCAGAGCGAAGGGTTCTCACGGGTTGTGAATCGCACGGCGATGGCACACCAGCCGCTGCGCTATGCCGGGCAGTACGCTGACGGTGAGACGGGACTGCACTATAACCTGTTCCGCTACTACGACCCGCAGGTCGGGCGGTTTATTGTGCAGGATCCGATTGGGCTGAATGGCGGGTGGAACCTTTATCAGTATGCGCCGAATCCGTTGGGGTGGATTGATCCGCTGGGTCTTTCTAGCTGTACTACTAAATTTAAATCGAGAAATGCAGCCTTTAGGGCAGCGAAAATTGATGCCGGAATACCAGTGAGCCAGCAACCATCAAAAGTTGAGCTAGTACTTTAAAAGATCGAAGCGGGAAATCTGTTTTAGGAGAAGATCATTTACTTTTAAAGACATGAGAACACACTTTCTAGTGTTCAAACGGTGAATCCATTGTAATCCAGAAATATTCCAATATCGGACAAATAGAGCGAGTGATTTCCTATGAACAGAGAAGAATTAGTAGAGCTTTTTGATAAATATTCTGATTTAATTAACATGGGAACGTCTGAATATTCTCCAGGAAGTGACTGGATCGATGCTGCCGAAAAAGCATTATCAGTGACTTTTCCTGCTAGCTATAAGTGGTTTTTAAACAATTACGGTGGCGGAGATATCTGTGGTGAGGAAATATATAGTATTTACGGCCTGCCTTTTGATGAGGCAGTAGGTGGAGATGTAGTATATCAAAATACTATAGCAAATGATAATTTAAAAAATGGAAGAGTTGTTGTATCGAATACGGATTTTGGCGAAGAGTTCTTTTTTGATGCAAATGAAATGGAAAAAATATATGTATCATTAGGGGAGAATATTCAACCTTATGCTGATAATTTTATAGAGTATCTCAAGAAACGGTTGCTTGCTTACGTTTAATAACTGTATTTTAGTTATTCGAACAAAACGCCGGGAAATGTTTATAATTTTCCGACTTGTTTTACCTATTAAGTTGAATGTTACTGCTGCGACCCGCAGGTAGTGCGGTTTATTTTTCAGGATCCGATTGGGTTGAATGGCGGGTGGAACCTTTATCAGTAAGCGCCTAATCCGTTGGGGTGGATTGATCCGTAAGGTCTTACCGTTTATCCAATCGCCAAGCTTAGTGAGTATGGATACAGTGGTATTGTTCAAACCCCTACTGGCGGGCTGGATTATTCGGGAAGTAATGTCTTGTATAATAAAGCTGGCATTAATCTTGTTATCTCTATTGAATATACCACAGATTATTTGCAAGATTCCCATGCTGCAAATATTGAGGCCGGATTGAATCAAAAACGACGCCAAGTGGTTATTTCTGGAACCATCTTGATGATTAGAATCCTGAAACTAACAAAGGGACTATGCAATTGGTTAAACAAAGTGCTCATCAGGAAATTTCGATACTGGTGGCGTTAGTCAGTACAAGGCTGCCACTGGAAATGCCTATACTAATCTAGCTAGAAACCGTGCCCGCAGATCCGTTGGAGGAAAATGCTAAAGTATCTTACTGATTCAGCAAATAAACTGACTTTAGACGAAATAAACGCATTCAATGCGTACTTTGATCATCATCTTCCCGCGTCATTTCTTGATTTTTATCTTAAAAATAATGGCGGGTATCTTCATAATAATGAAAATAGTAAACCTTTTATGCTTGGTGGTTTTAACCCTATAAAATATGGTGACCTGCCGATTGAGCAACTCAATCGTGATCTTGTTGCGTCGTTTGGCGAGTTGAGAAATATGGTTCCCTTTGCCTATGATGACGGCGGGAACTATTTCTATTATCCCTCAAATCTAATGATTCATTAGGAAAGATATTTCTTTTTCAGATGGACGATAAAGAGGTTAAGTTGGTCGCTGATTCGTTCTCAGAATTTATACAAGAATTGCTTACTTGAAAATCCAGAGGAAGTTTACAAGATTCTCAACAGTGAAGTTGTTCATGTTCAAAGGTAAGATTGAGTATCAGACAAAGATGATTAACATTAGTCATTTATTAAAAATTGAAGGGCTTATAATCCGGCATGTGCTGGATTTATTAAGACTGTTTGGTAACCATTAAATTTATTATTTATGCAAATATGGAGCGAAAGCATAAAGTTCAGCTTAGATATAAATGAATGTTAACATCCGGGGACTTGCACATTATAATATGCCTTCTGTGCCTGAATACAATTGGGAAGCTATAGCATTTTGATGTTTAATGGATTTGATTATATAGATTCGGATTGATGACGAAAGGAGAAAGGGCTAAATGCTACGATTGATGGGAGACGGCTACGAACCTTATGTTGATAAGTTAGATGATAGACTAATCTATTCATTACCTGTCGAGTCGGGATTCCTCAGCTTTAATCTCGAGTTTGTTATTTGTTAGGTCGATTTGGATGTCTTGTTGTCCGTTCATTACCGGCGAGCCGTTCTCGAAGTGACGGCACATACCTTGCTCCAGCGTTCAACGCTGAAGGGGCATGACCGCATAACTCAACATAACTTTGATGAGCTTGTTTTTAATACTCTTCATACAACGCAAGAGCAGCTTCAGGAATTTATTTCAAAATTTAATCGAGAGTACCGTATTTTGATTGAGCATTATGTGAACGAAATAGTAATCCAACGTACTGCCAGGGGCTAATTATTTTAATAAGAAGAGTGTTTTTCTATTCAGTTATCAAACTTTTTCCCGGCTCCTGACCTTATAATTTTCAAAAGTAATGAATCATTTCAGCGCCGAAACTCTGTTTCGCCCCCATCAGCATTTCGGTACCCATCATCCGCCTCAGTGCGCCGAAATATACGGCTCCTTCACAAACTCCGCCAACAGCCAAACCATATCATGCAGCAATCCGGTGAGTTCTTTCGCCACGCTCGCAGGCAGTGTCCCGCCCATCACCGCCAGCGTTAATGCCACGGCATAATCCACCTGCAACACCGTTTCCTGCCAGCAGTCCGGCACGCAGGAAGTAATCTTTTCACCTGCAATCAATTGCTCAACCAGATACGACGGAAGCTCTGAGTCACAGCACTCACGCAGCCGCTTCAGCGCGGCCAGCAATCGCTTGCAGAGCGTGGTAAACGTCACTGTGTCGTCAGTTTCCACCAGCACGCTGACATACGCGGCGCAGGTATCAGCCAGCTCGAAAAGATTCGCAAAATCGGAAATTGAAGCGTTGATGAGCTGATGAACAGCGCTTTCTTCAGAGAGCGAATAAGAAAAGTTAGGTGTAGTAGCCATTTAGCATCCTCGTCGTGCAGAAAAGTGTCATGTTATGCTAACGGGTTCCTACGCCCGGTTACGGATGTGCCGCAACGCAGGCACTTTACGACCGTGAAGAAGGGATGAAAAGGGATAACCCTGAATTACATAAGGTTGCTTGCAGGTTTGCGAGGCGGCTTCCAGAAGGGGATTGCCGCGTGGCGGCTACGCCCGACCCGGCCTCCAAAACCACCGCGATACGACCCGTAGGCCCGCGCAAGCGCAGCGCCCCCGGGCACAGTTTGCACTGCGGTTACGTCTTACGCAGACCTTTTCATTTTGAGCATCCCTTCTAATGATGTCTGCGTCGCGCGGGAGGATTTTCCCGCCTGTGAACAAAACACCCCAAACTCCCGGCACAGTGAAAGCGTAGACATTTTGTAGTACATGGTAGACCTCAAGCCAGAACGATGTCTGGCACCGCGACCAGCCATCCGGGCGTTTAAATGGTTAAAATAAATAATAATAATCATTGCGCAATAAATTTCGCTGTGTCTTAATAGCGTCATCGGTTTGGAATACAGACCTTATGAAAGCAGTTTTAGTAAAGCAGTCCTCAGTTCAGGTGTTATCAGTAGATACTCCTTCTTCGTGAGCCTCCTCCTAAGTGCCAAATAAGTAACTCTCGAAATACAGGCCATCATCGCCGCGCTTAAGTGGCTCATAAATTAAGGATTTATCTATGTCTAATAAAATGACTGGTTTAGTAAAATGGTTCAACGCAGATAAAGGTTTTGGCTTTATCACCCCTGACGACGGCAGCAAAGATGTATTCGTACATTTCTCTGCAATTCAGAGCGACAACTTCAAAACGCTTGATGAAGGTCAGAAAGTTTCCTTTACCATTGAGAATGGCGCAAAAGGTCCAGCAGCTGGAAACGTTTCTCCACTGTAACCCGCGCTAAATATCAGTGCGGCGTACGATAGCGATGAAGACAATAGTCCGAGCAGTTAAGCTGTACTGATAAAAATTAACCCGCACCTGTGCGGGTTTTTTATTTTTAAAGGGTAATGGTACTGAGTTTTATATGGCAGCCTGCCCATACTCCCTTCAAATTCAGCCTCAAAAACTGCTTCGCAATAAATTGAGCATCAATACAGTCCGCAGTTTCTGAAAAGGTTCATCCCTGCTCCCGTTCCCCCTCGCTCATCATCGCCAGAAACCGTTTCACCGTCCGTGAGCGTTCAAAGCGCCGCCAGCAGAGCGCGATATCGGTATAAAGCTCCGGTGAGCTCAGCGCGTGGTAGGTGACATTCGGCGGAGAAATAGCGGCCATCGATTTCGGCACCAGCGCGAACCCGCCGCCAGCGGAGACCATGCTCAGAGAAGAGGAAAGTTGTGAAGATTGCAGCGTGTGTTGCATATCGAATCCGGCCCGCTCGCAGCTGCCGTAAACGCGGTCATACAGTCCCGGCGCGACCTCCTGGGGGAACAGCACCACCGGTGTATCCCGAAGCTGCTCTAACGCCAGCGAATCGCACGCAGCCAGAGGATGATCGCGATGCAACGCCACCACCATCGGCTCCCGGTCGAGGATTTTCAACTCGAACACCTTGCTGCTTTCGCACGGCAGGCGCACAAAGGCGATATCCAGTTCACCCTCCGCCAGCATTGTCGTCAGCGAAGACATATTGGCTTCCACCTGGTGAACCTGCACCGCCATGTTCTGCACCTGAAACTGACGAATCAGCGCGAAAATTTTGGGATGAAAGGCGTCGGAGCTGGTGATGCCAATCGACAGGCTGCCGTTCAGGCCGCGCGCGATGCCCCGGGCTTTCTCCAGCGCGGCGTCGCTCAGCGCCAGGATCTTACAGGCGTCCTCATAGAAGGCTTCTCCCGCCTCGGTCAGCTCCACGCCCCGCGTCAGGCGCCTGAACAGCGGTGTGCCCACTTCCTCCTCAAGCCGTTTAATCTGCTGGCTCAGTGGAGGCTGTGAAATACCCAGCGCTTTGGCCGCCCTGGTGAAGTGTCGCTCGCGTGCAACCGCGACAAAATAGCGCAGATAACGAAGTTCCATATCAAAAACGTCTCAAACCAGCATGGATTCTATATTGGAACTCTCTGCTGAATCGGGTCAACATTTATTTAACCTTTATAAATAAAGTTGAAGAGGACGGGCATGATGATGCATTCATCTGCATGCGACTGTGAGGCGAGTTTATGCGAGACCCTGCGTGGGTTCTTGGCTCAGCATACTGACAGCGTGATCTATCAGACATCGCTAATGAGCGCCCTGCTAAGCGGCGTCTACGAAGGGGAGACGACGATCGCCGACCTGCTGGCACACGGTGATTTTGGTCTCGGCACCTTTAACGAGCTGGACGGTGAAATGATTGCCTTCAGCAGCCAGGTGTACCAGCTGCGCGCCGACGGCAGCGCCCGCGCCGCTAAGCCGGAGCAAAAAACGCCGTTCGCGGTGATGACCTGGTTCCAGCCGCAGTACCGCAAAACCTTTAACGGTCCGGTCAGCCGTCAGCAGATCCACGACGTGATCGACCAGCAGATCCCCTCCGATAACCTGTTCTGCGCGCTGCGCATCGATGGCAACTTCCGCCATGCGCATACCCGCACCGTTCCGCGCCAGACGCCTCCGTACCGGGCGATGACCGACGTGCTGGACGACCAGCCGGTGTTCCGCTTTAACCAGCGCGAGGGCGTGCTGGTCGGGTTCCGCACCCCGCAGCATATGCAGGGCATCAACGTGGCGGGCTATCACGAGCACTTTATCACCGACGACCGTCAGGGCGGGGGACATCTGCTCGACTATCAGCTGGAGAGCGGCGTGCTCACCTTCGGCGAAATCCACAAGCTGATGATTGACCTGCCCGCCGACAGCGCGTTTTTACAGGCCAACCTGCACCCCAGCAACCTTGATGCGGCTATCCGCGCCGTCGAAAACTAACAGGAGAACTACCGTGAACAGTGAGAAACAGTCACGTCAGTGGGCGCACGGCGCCGATATGGTTGTCGGCCAGCTGGAAGCGCAGGGCGTGAAGCAGGTGTTCGGGATCCCGGGCGCGAAGATCGACAAGGTCTTTGACTCTCTGCTGGACTCCTCCATCGAGATTATCCCGGTGCGTCACGAGGCGAACGCGGCGTTTATGGCGGCAGCGGTAGGGCGGTTAACCGGCAAGGCCGGAGTCGCGCTGGTCACCTCCGGGCCGGGCTGCTCCAACCTGATCACCGGCATCGCCACCGCCAACAGCGAAGGCGACCCGGTCGTCGCGCTGGGCGGGGCGGTGAAGCGGGCGGATAAAGCCAAGCTGGTGCACCAGAGCATGGACACTGTCGCCATGTTCAGCCCGGTGACCAAATACGCCGTAGAAGTGAACTCCCCGGACGCGATTGCCGAGGTGGTGTCGAACGCGTTTCGCGCTGCCGAGCAGGGCAGGCCGGGCGGGGCGTTTGTCAGCCTGCCGCAGGATATTGTCGACCAGCCCACCACGGGGGCGATTTTACCCGCCAGCGGCCCGGCGCTGATGGGCCCGGCACCGGAGTCCGCCATTAACGACGTGGCGAAGCTTATCGAGAACGCCAAAAACCCGGTCATTTTACTCGGCCTGATGGCCAGCCAGCCCGCGAACAGCGCCGCGCTGCGCACGCTGCTGGAGAAAAGCCGCATTCCGGTCACCAGCACTTATCAGGCCGCCGGGGCGGTGAATCAGGAGCACTTCACCCGCTTCGCCGGACGCGTCGGCCTGTTCAACAACCAGGCCGGAGATCGGCTGCTGCATCTGGCGGATCTGATTATCTGCATCGGCTACAGCCCGGTGGAATACGAGCCGTCCATGTGGAATAGCGGCGACGCGACGCTGGTGCACATTGACGTGCTGCCCGCCTATGAGGAGCGCAAGTATGTTCCCGATCTGGAACTGGTCGGGGATATTGCCGCCACGCTGAATCTGCTTGCCAGCCGAATCGAGCACAAACTTGAACTCAGCCAGCGCGCCTCGGAAATTCTTGTCGATCGCCAGCATCAGCGTGACCTCCTCGACCGTCGCGGCGCATCGCTAAACCAGTTTGCCCTGCATCCGCTGCGCATCGTGCGCGCCATGCAGGACATCGTGAATAACGACGTAACGCTCACCGTCGACATGGGCAGCTTCCACATCTGGATCGCCCGCTACCTCTACAGCTTCCGCGCGCGTCAGGTGATGATCTCCAACGGACAGCAGACCATGGGCGTGGCGCTGCCGTGGGCGATTGGCGCGTGGCTGGTCAACCCGGGGCGCAAGGTGGTGTCGGTCTCCGGGGACGGCGGATTTTTGCAGTCGAGCATGGAGCTGGAAACCGCCGTGCGCCTCAATGCCAACGTGCTGCACATCATCTGGGTGGATAACGCCTACAACATGGTGGCGATCCAGGAAGAGAAAAAATACCAGCGTCTCTCCGGCGTGGAGTTTGGCCCGGTCGATTTTAAAGCCTATGCCGACGCCTTCGGTGCGAAAGGCTTTGCCGTCGAGAGCGCCGACGCGCTCGAACCGACGCTGCGTGCCGCAATGGATGTCGATGGCCCGGCCGTGGTGGCCATTCCCGTCGACTACAGCGATAACCCGCTGCTGATGGGCCAGCTCCATCTCAGCCAGATTTTGTGAATCAATATAAGGACAGAGAAATGCAAAAAGTGGCTCTCGTAACCGGCTCCGGCCAGGGGATTGGCAAAGCGATCGCGCTTCGCCTGGTGAAGGACGGCTTTGCCGTCGCTATTGCGGATTACAACGAAGAGACGGCGAAAGCGGTCGCGGATGAGATCACCCGCAACGGCGGGAAAGCCGTCGCCGTGAAGGTGGACGTCTCTGACCGCGACCAGGTGTTTGCGGCGGTGGAAAAAGCCCGCACCGCGCTGGGCGGCTTCAACGTCATCGTCAACAACGCCGGGGTGGCGCCGTCCACGCCAATCGAATCCATCACGCCGGAAATTGTCGACAAGGTCTACAACATCAACGTGAAAGGGGTGATCTGGGGCATTCAGGCCGCGATTGACGCGTTCCGCAAAGAGGGGCACGGCGGTAAAATCATCAACGCCTGCTCCCAGGCGGGCCATACCGGCAACCCGGAACTGGCGGTGTACAGCTCCAGCAAGTTCGCGGTGCGTGGCTTAACCCAGACCGCCGCGCGGGATCTCGCGCCGCTGGGGATCACCGTTAACGCCTATTGCCCGGGCATCGTCAAAACGCCGATGTGGGCGGAGATCGACCGTCAGGTCTCCGAGGCGGCGGGTAAACCGCTCGGCTACGGAACGGAAACCTTTGCCAAACGCATCACGCTTGGCCGTTTGTCCGAACCGGAAGATGTGGCCGCCTGCGTCTCTTACCTCGCCGGACCAGACTCCGACTACATGACCGGTCAGTCGCTGCTGATTGATGGTGGGATGGTGTTCAACTAAATTCTAATAAGCTCTGACATGAACTTTCCCCTGCTCCCGTGCAGGGGCTTTTTTTTGTCTCCTCAGCCATTGTGCATTACACTGCGCGCTGCAAAACTTTAGTCTTAAGATCTGACAGGCGGTAACAGCGATGAACGGTACAATCACAACGTGGTTTAAAGATAAAGGCTTCGGATTTATCAAAGATGAAAACGGCGACAACCGCTATTTTCACGTGATTAAGGTCGCCAACCCTGATCTGATTAAGAAAGATGCGGCGGTGACCTTCGAACCCACCACAAACACCAAAGGCCTTTCCGCGTATGCGGTGAAGGTGATCCCGGAGAGCAAGCATCTTTATATCGCGGGCGAGCGCGTGAAGCTCACCTCGATCAAATCCTTCGTGGTGTTCAGCGAAGAAGAGCCCGTTGAGACCAAAATCGACAAAGAGAACGCGGTGCTGTCGGTGGGGCTACTGATGAACAGCATCAAGCCGAAAAGTGAGAAAAAACCGGGCGAGATGCGCACGGTGAAGAAGCTGGCGATCACCACCTTCCAGAACACGACGATGATCTTCACCGAAGATGAAATCGACATCGACGCGACGGTTAAGCTGCTGAAGTAATTTTATGCCGGGTGGCGGCTACGCGTTACCCGGCCTGCACGTTCTTCCTTTTCGACCGCTTTTTAACCTGCTATAACAAACTCCTTACCTTGCAGGGAGTCACCGCCGTGCCCGAAATCAATCAACATGGTCAAACCGTTAACGATATCGTCCCCGACTGGAAATGTGCCCGAGCGCTAACTCGCACGCCGCTAACCGGCCAGTATTGTCGTCTGGAACCGTTGGACGCAGAACGCCACGCGGCGGATCTGTTTGAAGCTTACGCACTGGGCGATGACAGCGACTGGACGTGGCTTGCCAGCACCCAGCCTGTGAGCGTTGAGGCTACTGCGCACTGGGTGCTCGGAAAGGTGCTGGATGACGACCTGGTGCCCTTTGCCGTTATCGATCTGCGCACCGAAAAGGCGGTAGGGCTGGTGAGCTATATAGCGATTGAACGCTTTCTGGGATCGGTGGAAATTGGCCACGTCACCTGGTCGCGCAAGATGAAAGGCACCCGCATTGGCACCGAAGCGGTGTGGCTACTGCTGAAAAACGCCTTTGAGCATAAATATCGTCGGCTGGAGTGGAAATGCGATTCGATGAACACCGCCTCACGCCGCGCGGCGGAGCGGCTGGGGTTCGTCTGGGAGGGACGTCTGCGCCAGAAGCTGGTGCGCAAAGGACGCAACCGCGACAGCGATATGCTTTCGATTATTGACGGCGAGTGGCCGCAAAGGGACACGGAGCTGCGCGCCTGGCTGGCAGCGGAGAATTTTGACGCGGAAGGGCGGCAGGTCAGGCGGTTAGAGGAATTTCGAAAATAATTTTCCCTCACCCTAACCCTCTCCCCGGAGGGGCGAGGGGATTGCTCAGTGCTCGCATTAATTTGTGGGGAACCCTCAGCCCAAAGGGAGAGGGGACGATTATACCCTCTCCCTTTGGGAGAGGGCCGGGGTGAGAGGAGAAGTTCGCACTCAGCGGCGAACCGGCGCCCCATCCGCCACATAATACGCCGCCGTGCTCTTCGCCAGCGGCTCGCGCCCGCGAATGGCGTCGGCAATCTTCTCACCAATCATGATGGTGGTGGCGTTCAGGTTGCCAGTGATAATTTGCGGCATAATCGACGCATCTACCACGCGTAACCCTTCCAGCCCGTGAACGCGGCCTTCACCGTCAACCACCGCCATCTCGTCATAGCCCATTTTGCAGGTGCCGCACGGATGGAACGCGGTTTCGGCATGGTTACGCACAAACTCGTCCAGCTGTTCGTCGGTCTGGCATTCGACGCCCGGGCTGATTTCGCGCCCACGGTATTTGTCCAGCGCCGGCTGGTGCATGATCTCACGGGTGATGCGGATCGCGTCGCGGAACTCCTGCCAGTCCTGCTCGTGGGACATATAGTTGAACAGGATCGCCGGATGCTGATGCGGGTCGCGGGACTTAATCCGTACGTGCCCGCGGCTCGGCGAGCGCATGGAGCCTACGTGGCACTGGAAACCGTGTTCTTTCACCGCGTTCGAGCCGTTGTAGTTAATCGCTACCGGCAGGAAGTGATACTGAATATTCGGCCACTCGAACTCCTCGCGGCTGCGGATAAACCCGCCCGCTTCGAAGTGGTTGCTCGCACCCACGCCGGTGCCGCCAAACAGCCACTCCGCGCCAATCTTCGGCTGATTCCACCACTGCAGGGCAGGGTAGAGGGAAACGGGCTCTTTGCATTCATACTGAAGGTACATCTCCAGGTGATCCTGCAAGTTTTCCCCCACGCCGGGTAAATCATGTACCAGCGGGATTTCAAACTGCTTCAGCAGTTCAGCGTTGCCCACGCCGGAGCGCTGGAGGATCTGCGGTGACGCAATAGCGCCCGCGCACAGCAGTACCTCTTTCTTCGCTGTCGCTTTTGACGGAATGGTGCTTTCGCCTTCCAGCCACTCGACGCCCACCGCGCGCTTGCCGTCAAAGATAATGTGATCGGTCATGGCGTGGGTGCGGATGGTCAGATTCGGGCGCGGTTTAGCCTGATCCAGATAGCCGCGCGCGGTGCTGGCGCGTCGGCCCTGCGGCGTGACCGTGCGATCCATCGGGCCAAAGCCTTCCTGCTGATAGCCGTTGAGATCGTCGGTGCGCGGGTAGCCCGCCTGCACGCCTGCCTCCACCATCGCTTCAAACAGCGGGTTCACGCCCGGCTTAGAGGTGGTGACGCTCACCGGACCGTCGCCGCCGTGGTAGTCGTTCGGCCCCACGTCGCGGGTCTCTGCCTTGCGGTAGTAGGGCAGGCAGTTGAGATAGCTCCAGTGCTCCAGACCCGGTTCTTTCGCCCAGTTGTCCAGATCCATTGCGTTGCCGCGCACGTAGCACATGCCGTTGATCAGCGACGAGCCGCCCAGCCCTTTTCCGCGTCCGCACTCCATGCGGCGGTTGTTCATGAAAGGCTCTGGCTCGGTTTCATACGCCCAGTTGTAGCGCTTGCCCTGCAACGGGAAGGCCAGCGCGGCAGGCATCTGGGTGCGGAAGTCAAAGCGGTAGTCCGGCCCGCCCGCCTCAAGCAGCAGGACGGTGGTGTTCGGATCTTCAGTCAGTCGTGTTGCCAGAACGTTGCCGGCAGAGCCGGCCCCGATAATGATGTAGTCAAATTGCAAATAAACCTCCCGGTTAAAATATGGACTGGAATTTACCCATCTCAACCTGGATGGACTTCACCTGGGTGTAACTCTGAAGCGTCATGACGCCGTTCTCGCGGCCAATGCCGGAGTGTTTGTATCCGCCCACCGGCATCTCCGCGGCGGATTCGCCCCAGGTGTTGATCCAGCAGATGCCCGCTTCGAGCTGATGAATAGCGCCGTGGGCGCGGTTCAGATCGGCGGTGACAATGCCCGCCGCCAGACCGTAGTCGGTGTCATTGGCGCGACGAATGGCCTCTTCGTCAGTGTCATAGGAAAGAATGGACATCACCGGGCCGAAGATCTCTTCGCGCACAATGGTCATTTCGTCGGTGCAGTCGGTGAACACGGTCGGGGCAACCCACGCGCCGTTATCAAAGCCGTCACCCTTCATCACGTCACCGCCGCACAGCACGCGCGCACCTTCCTCTTTGCCTTTGGCGATGTAGCGCATCACGCTGTCGCGGTGCGGGAAGCTGACCATCGGGCCGAAGTTAGTGTTTTCATCGAACAGGTCGCCCGCGCGGATGCGGCCCACGCGCTCAACGATTTTTTGCTCAAACGCGGCTTTGAACTTCGTGGGCACGAACACGCGGGTGCCGTTGGTGCACACCTGACCGGAGCTGAAGAAGTTGGCCATCATGGCGATATCTGCCGCGAGATCCAGATCCGCATCGTCAAACACTATCAGCGGGGATTTACCGCCCAGCTCCATCGTCACCTCTTTCAGGGACGAGGCCGCCGAGTTCGCCATCACCTTTTTGCCGCTGGCGACGCCGCCGGTAAAGGAGACTTTGGCGATGCCCGGATGCTCGGTCAGGTACTGGCCGGTTTCCGCGCCCACACCCGGCAGAACGTTAAACACGCCGTCCGGCACGCCCGCTTCGGTGTAGATTTCCGCCAGTTTCAGGGCGGTAAGCGGCGTTACTTCGCTCGGCTTGAAGATCATCGCGTTGCCCGCCGCCAGCGCCGGGGCGGATTTCCACAGGGCGATCTGGATCGGATAGTTCCACGCGCCGATGCCCGCCACCACGCCCAGCGGCTCGCGGCGGGTGTAGACGAAGGAGGTCTCGCGCAGCGGGATCTGGCTGCCTTCCAGTGCCGGGATCAGCCCCGCGTAGTACTCCAGCACGTCCGCGCCGGTGACGATGTCGACGGTCGAGGTTTCAGAAAACGCTTTACCGGTGTCGAGGGTTTCCAGCTTTGCCAGCTCGTCGTTGCGCTCGCGCAGGATATCGACGGCGCGACGCAGGATGCGCGAGCGCTCCATGGCGGTCATCGCCGCCCAGATTTTTTGCCCGCGCTTTGCGCTATCCACGGCGCGGTCCACGTCTTCACGCCCGGCGGCCTGCACGCTCGCCAGAACTTCACCGTTGGCCGGGTTGATGGTCTCGAAGGTGCGACCGCTGGTGGCGGATGTATAACCACCATTGATATAAAGCTGCTGTTCTGCCATTCGGGACATGCTTCCTCCTCGGTTATTCGGTCGGTAAATGCTGGCTGATAAAGTGGCTGGTAAGCGACTGGGCCAGGGTTTTATCCAGCGGTTTGCCGCTGAGCGCGGCGCGCAGCCACAGCCCGTCAATCAGTGCGGCGAGCCCGTAGCCCGCCTCTTCAGCCTGTTCACGCGGCAGTTCGCGGCGGAATTCGTACACCAGATTTGAGAGCAACCGGCGGCTGCTGACCTGCTGCAAACGATAGAGCATCGGCTGATGCATGCTGCTGGCCCAGAAGGCCAGCCAGGCCTTCATCGCCGCGCCGCTGACCTGGGTTTCATCAAAATTGCCGCCGACAATCGCCTGCAAACGCTGCTCTGCACTGCCGTCCGGCAGGGCGCGTAAACGGCTTAATACCGCATCGCGTAACTGACCGGTGATGTCGCGCATGGTTGCTTCCAGCAGACCGTTTTTATCTTTGAAATAGTGGCTGATGATACCCGTGGACACGCCCGCCCGACGGGCGATTTGCGCGATGGTTGCGTCATGCATTCCCACTTCATTAATTGCTTCCAGCGTGGCATTGATGAGCTGCCTGCGCCGGATCGGCTGCATCCCCACTTTGGGCATTTTTGCCACTCCATTCATCAGCGTTGGTAATCTATTAAAGCGGTTTTTGATTGGACGTTCAATATAAAATGTGTCTTAATTGTTGCGATTTTGGATTTTAATAGTTACAAAAACAGTGGGGATACTGGATGACAGACCTTTCACAAGACAGAGAAAAAGACAAAATCAACCCGGTCGTTTTTTTTACGTCCGCCGGGCTGATTTTGTTGTTTTCCCTGACGACCATCTTCTTTCGTGATTTTTCTGCCGAGTGGATTGGGCGCACCCTGAACTGGGTGTCGAAGACCTTCGGCTGGTACTACCTTCTGGCGGCGACGCTCTATATCGTCTTCGTCGTCTGCATTGCCTGCTCGCGCTTCGGTTCGGTGAAGCTTGGGCCGGAGCAGTCCAAGCCCGAGTTCAGCCTGCTGAGTTGGGCCGCGATGCTGTTTGCCGCGGGCATTGGCATCGACCTGATGTTCTTCTCCGTGGCGGAACCGGTCACGCAATATATGCAGCCGCCGGAAGGGGCAGGGCAGACGATGGAGGCCGCGCGTCAGGCGATGGTCTGGACGCTGTTCCACTACGGCCTGACGGGCTGGTCAATGTATGCCCTGATGGGCATGGCGCTCGGATACTTTAGCTATCGTTATAATTTGCCCCTTACCATCCGCTCCGCGCTGTACCCGATTTTCGGGAAAAAGATCAACGGCCCGATTGGCCACAGCGTCGATATCGCGGCGGTGATCGGCACCATCTTCGGCATCGCCACCACGCTCGGGATTGGCGTAGTGCAGCTTAACTACGGGCTGAGCGTGCTGTTTGACATCCCGGATTCGATGGCGGCGAAGGCGGCGCTAATTGCACTGTCGGTGATCATCGCTACCATCTCGGTGACCTCCGGCGTGGATAAAGGTATTCGCGTGCTCTCCGAGCTGAACGTCGCGCTGGCGCTGGGGCTGATCCTGTTCGTGCTGTTTATGGGCGACACCTCATTCCTGCTCAACGCCTTAGTGCTCAACGTAGGTGATTACGTGAACCGCTTTATGGGCATGACGCTGAACAGCTTCGCCTTTGACCGCCCGGTGGAGTGGATGAACAACTGGACGCTCTTCTTCTGGGCGTGGTGGGTGGCCTGGTCGCCGTTTGTCGGTCTGTTCCTGGCACGCATTTCGCGTGGCCGCACCATCCGTCAGTTCGTGATGGGCACGCTGATCATCCCGTTCACCTTCACCCTGCTGTGGCTGTCGATTTTCGGCAACAGCGCGCTGCACGAAATTATCCACGGCAATGCGACCTTCGCGCAGGAAGCGATGGTGCACCCGGAGCGCGGCTTCTACAGCCTGCTGGCGCAGTATCCGGCGTTTACCTTTAGCGCGTCCGTAGCAACCATTACCGGCCTGCTGTTCTACGTCACCTCGGCGGACTCCGGCGCGCTGGTGCTGGGCAACTTCACTTCGAAGCTCAAAGACATCAACAGCGATGCGCCGAACTGGCTGCGCATCTTCTGGTCCGTCGCCATCGGCCTGCTGACGCTCGGCATGCTGATGACCAACGGCATTTCGGCGTTGCAGAACACCACGGTGATCATGGGCCTGCCGTTCAGCTTCGTGATCTTCTTCGTGATGGCCGGGCTGTATAAATCGCTTAAGGTGGAAGACTACCGCCGCGTCAGCGCCAGCCGCGACACCGCGCCGCGGCCGATGGGCGCGCAGGACAGGTTGAGCTGGAAGAAACGCCTGTCGCGCCTGATGAACTACCCGGGCACGCGCTACACCAGCCAGATGATGGAGACGGTCTGCTTCCCGGCGATGGAAGAGGTGGCGCAGGAGCTGAAGCTGCGTGGCGCCTACGTGGAGCTGAAAAACCTGCCGCCGGAAGAGGGCGAAACCCTGGGGCATCTGGATCTGCTGGTGCACATGGGCGACGAGCAGAACTTTGTTTATCAGATCTGGCCGCAGCAGTATTCGGTGCCAGGGTTCACCTACCGGGCGCGCAGCGGGAAATCGACCTACTACCGGCTGGAGACCTTCCTGCTGGAAGGGAGCCAGGGGAATGATTTGATGGATTACAGCAAGGAGCAGGTAATTACGGATATTCTGGACCAGTATGAACGGCACCTGAACTTTATCCATCTCCACAGGGAAGCGCCGGGGAATAGCGTGATGTTCCCGGATGTCTAAACGGATTCTTAAAATACCTTCAGACTGTATGTAAATACAGTTATTTGGCGCAGCATTACTCAAGGAAGAGTAACCATGCAGCAAGAGCCTGATGCTGAAGCATTCGGGCTTTTGCTGCGTTTAGGGAAGGAACTATGGATGAGTCATGCGATAGAGTTTATCGAAACATCACTCTTTACCCGACAGATTAAAAGCATTGCTACGGATGATGAATTAAAGGATCTGCAAAAGGTGATCTATTTCATTATGGCCTATCCAAAATGCATAAAGGACAGCCTGACAGAGACAGAGAAAGCAGAACTTAAAAAGCTGACTTCCATTCTGAAAAATACTGCTTCCAGTGCCGTAAATTTGAGGTGTACTATGTACCCTAATCAGGCAGGTGGAGGCTGATAATGAGTATTTTTAATGAATTAAAATCTTCGCTTGAAGAGGCCGTTGAGATCCATAACGGAAGAAAAGCCGCTTCCCGGGTAACCCGCTATGAAGTTGCTGATGTGCGCGCCATCAGAGAGCAGCTCAATATCACGCAAAGCGAAATGGCGAAGGCGCTTGGCACGAGCGTCGATACGATAAAGAGCTGGGAGTCTAAACGTCGCAACCCAACCGGGCTGGCGGCGAAGGTACTTAATGTGATTCGGGAGAATCCTGCATTTTATAAGGCACTTGCCGGGCAGTGAGTCGCCCTTATGCCGGGTGGCGCTGCGCTTACCCGGCCTACAAAACTCCAAAACTGCTTTACCGTAGGCCTGATAAGCGAAGCGCCATCAGGCTCTCCCTCCGTTGACACAACTTTAATGATAATTATTTTCATTTAAATATAGCCTGTGCTATACCTTATAGCACGGGCTAATTTTGCTTTTAATTTAATCACCTCAGGAGACTTCTGCGATGCATCCACGGCAAGGATTGAAGCGTCTGTTGCTCGGCGCGCTGCTTATGACCGCGACCACAACCGGCGCGCTGGCGGCTGAAAAGTTCCAGGTCATCACCACTTTTACCGTTATCGCTGATATGGCGAAAAACGTAGCGGGGGATGCCGCAGAGGTCACCTCCATCACCAAACCGGGCGCGGAAATTCACGAATACCAGCCCACCCCGGGCGATATCAAACGCGCGCAGAAGGCGCAGCTGATCCTGGCGAACGGCATGAATCTGGAGCTGTGGTTCCAGCGCTTTTATCAGCATCTGAACGGCGTGCCGGAGGTGATTGTTACCAAAGGCATCACCCCGATGGGCATCAGCGAAGGGCCCTATAACGGCAAGCCCAACCCGCACGCGTGGATGTCGCCGGACAACGCCCTGATTTACGTCGATAACATCCGCGACGCGCTGGTGAAGTACGATCCGGCCAACGCGCAGACCTATCAGCGTAACGCCGACGCCTACAAGCAGAAGATCACCGCCACTCTCGAACCGCTGCGCAAGCAGGTCACGGCGATCCCGGTAGACAAACGCTGGATGGTGACCAGCGAAGGGGCGTTCTCCTATCTGGCGCGGGATTTGGGCCTGAAAGAGCTGTACCTGTGGCCGATCAACGCCGATCAGCAGGGCACGCCGCAGCAGGTGCGCAAGGTTATCGATCTGGTGAAAAAACATCACATTCCGGCGGTGTTCAGCGAAAGCACCGTCTCGGATAAGCCCGCTCGTCAGGTGGCGCGGGAAACCGGCGCCCATTACGGCGGCGTGCTGTACGTTGACTCCCTGAGTGCAGAAAACGGCCCGGTGCCGACCTATATCGATCTGCTGAACGTCACCACCCGCACGCTGGTGCAGGGCATCCGCGACGGGATGAAGGAGTAACCATGCAGAAGGGGATTGTTGTAACCGACGTGACCGTGACCTACCGCAACGGCCACACGGCGCTGCGCGACGCGTCGTTCACCGTGCCGGGCGGATCGATTGCCGCCCTGGTGGGGGTGAACGGTTCCGGCAAGTCCACGCTGTTTAAGGCGGTGATGGGCTTTGTGCGGGCGGCGAGCGGCACTATCTCCATTCTCGGGCTTCCGCCTCACCGGGCGCTGCGCCTGAACCTGGTCGCCTACGTGCCGCAGTCGGAAGAGGTCGACTGGTCATTTCCGGTGCTGGTCGAGGACGTGGTGATGATGGGCCGCTACGGGCATATGGGGTTTCTGCGTCGGCCTAAAGAGCGCGACAGGCAGATTGTAACCGACGCCCTGAAGCGCGTGGATATGCTTGAGCTGCGCCATCGGCAGATTGGCGAGCTCTCCGGCGGCCAAAAGAAGCGTGTGTTTCTGGCGCGGGCGATTGCCCAGCAGGGCGAGGTGATCCTGCTCGACGAGCCGTTTACCGGCGTGGACGTCAAAACCGAAGCCAGGATCATCAGCCTGCTGCGGGAGCTGCGCGACGAGGGTAAAACGATGCTGGTTTCGACCCACAATCTGGGCTCGGTCACGGAATTCTGCGATTACACGGTGATGGTCAAAGGCACCGTGCTGGCGAGCGGCCCGACGGATATCACCTTTACCGCCGAGAATCTTGAGCGCGCCTTCAGCGGCGTGCTGCGCCACGTGGTGCTCAGCGGCTCGGAAGATCGCATTATTACCGACGACGAACGCCCCTTCGTCACGCACCGACAGGAGGCCAAATGAACGCGCTTCTCGAACCCTTCGGCTACGAGTACATGCTCAACGCCATGTGGGTCTCGGCGATGGTGGGCGGGCTGTGCGCGTTTCTCTCCTGCTATCTGATGCTCAAAGGCTGGTCGCTGATCGGCGATGCGCTGTCGCACTCCATCGTGCCGGGCGTAGCGGGCGCTTACATGCTCGGGCTGCCGTTCTCGCTGGGGGCGTTTTTATCGGGCGGGCTGGCGGCGGGCAGCATGCTGTTTCTCAACCAGCGCAGCCGCCTGAAGGAGGACGCCATTATCGGGCTGATCTTCTCCTCGTTTTTCGGGCTGGGGCTGTTTATGGTCTCACTCAACCCGACCTCGGTGAACATTCAGACCATCGTCCTCGGCAATATTCTCGCCATTGCCCCGGAAGATATCGTCCAGCTGGCGATTATCGGCGTGGTGTCGATAGTTATCCTGCTGTTCAAATGGAAAGATCTGATGGTGACCTTTTTTGATGAGAACCACGCCCGCGCCATCGGTCTGCGTCCTGAACGCCTGAAAATTCTCTTCTTCACGCTACTGGCGGTCTCTACCGTGGCGGCGCTGCAAACCGTCGGCGCATTTCTGGTGATCTGTCTGGTGGTTACGCCCGGTGCGACCGCCTGGCTGCTGACCGATCGCTTCCCGCGCCTGTTGATGATTGCCGTCGCCATTGGCAGCATCACCAGCTTCCTCGGTGCGTGGGCCAGCTATTACCTGGACGGCGCCACCGGCGGCATTATCGTGGTCGCCCAGACGCTGCTGTTCCTGCTGGCGTTCGTCTTTGCGCCGAAGCACGGGCTGCTTGCCAGCCGCCGTCGGGCGCGGGAGGCACATCCATGATGACGCTGATCCTCGAACCGTTCCAGTTTGCGTTTATGAACAACGCGCTGCTGATTTCACTCCTGGTGGCCGTGCCCTGCGCGCTGCTGTCGGTTTTTCTGGTGCTGAAAGGCTGGGCGCTGATGGGCGACGCCATGAGCCACGCGGTGTTTCCCGGCGTCGTGCTGGCCTGGATGATGGGCCTGCCGCTGGCGCTGGGCGCATTCGTGGCCGGTCTGTTCTGCGCGGTCGCCACCGGATACCTGAAGGATAACAGCCGAATCAAGCAAGATACGGTTATGGGGATCGTCTTTTCCGGCATGTTCGGCGCCGGGCTGATCCTCTATATCGCCGTCAAACCTGAGGTGCATCTCGACCACATTCTGTTCGGCGATATGCTGGGCATTAACGGGATGGACATTCTGCAAAGCGGTCTCGTCGCGGGGTTAATTGCGCTGGTGATTGGCCTGAAGTGGCGCGATTTTCTGCTGTTCTGCTTTGACTATCAGCAGGCGCAGGCGAGCGGCTTGCGCACCCGCTGGCTGCACTACGGCTTACTGTGCATGGTTTCGCTGACCATCGTGGCGACGCTGAAAGCGGTGGGGATAATTCTGTCGATTTCGCTGCTGATTGCCCCCGGCGCGGTGGCGGTGCTGATTACCCGACGCTTTCACATGGCGCTGCTGGTGGCGGTCGCCGTTTCAGCGCTGGTGTCGGTAAGCGGCGTGTATGCCTCGTTTTATCTCGACAGCGCGCCCGCGCCGACCATTGTGGTCCTGTTCGCGATGGTGTTTATCGTGACGTTTGTGGTGACCAGCGTGAAGGCACGTCGGCAGGAGCGTGTGACAGCAGGGTGATGACCTGTTCGCCGTGCTGCTGCCAGTGAAGGGTGAAGGCAGTGCCTTCCTCAAAGCCTGCAAGTTGACGGGTCAATGCCAGCGTAAGCGTCCTGTCGTCGAGCAGGGTAACGCGGGCGCTGTCAAAACCCATCCAGGCCTGCACCTGCGGAAAGAGGGCCTTGAACAGGCTCTCTTTGGCGCTGAACGCCAGCGTCAGGGCGAGGGCGAACGGGTATCCCGAGCGGGAAAGCACAGGTTCTTCCTGCGTATCAATAATGCCGTCTTTGATTTCCCTGGCTTCGTTTTCGGAAAGGATCGTTTCACAATCGATGCCGATAAGCGCCGGGTGATGCGTGACGACGGCCATCGCCTGCGTGCCGCTGTGGGTGATGCTGCCGGAAATACCTTGCGGCCAGAGCGGTTCGCCGCTGGGTCCGATGCCGGGGATTACGCGCTCGTTTAGCGCATGCGCCGCGGCGATGCGGCCTGCCAGGTGGTCGGATTTGCGCTTGCGTCCGGCGTCAGCCAGCTGTGCGTGATGGGGCAGCCAGAGGAGATCGGCGTCGGTGAAGGTGGTGGGGTCGAAAGTGATGCGGTGAAGGGTGTGGCCGGCGAGAGAAAATGTGCTGTGGGTTGTGTGCATGGTTTTCCCTTCAGTATTGTGCGGCCTGATGCCCTCACCCCGGCCCTCTCCCAAAGGGCTGAGGGTTCCCCACAAATTAATGCGAGCACTGAGCAATCCCCTCGCCCCTCCGGGGAGAGGGTTAGGGTGAGGGGAACATACGGCGGTGGTGGTCATTCCGTTCACTTTATGTTCCTTGCTACTCTGTAACGACATGACCGGTGAACGTGCCAGGGTGGCTCAGTCGCCACCACCCTGGCGACCCGGGCTCCCGGCGGTAAATCGCCGCTTCGCGGTGCCCTCGGCTCATTCCTTCCGGCTTATCGGGTACGGGCGGAGGCAACGTCCCTGTAAAGCCGCCCTCTCGGCGCATCCCTGCGCCTCGCCCCGGCCGGAAGGCAAACGCCTCAGCGATTTACAGCCGGACCAGGGCATCGCTGACAGCCCTCAGTCATTTAGAAAGCAACTTTATTGCTTCTGCATAAAAAAATTACTGGGGATCCCTCAGCCCACAGGGAGAGGGGGAAGTCACTGCCTGTATCAGAACCTCGTATTCACGCTCATGTACCAGGTGCGACCCGGCTCATTATACGTATACGCACCCGCACCGTACATATACGCACCCGTCGTGGTATTACCCGTGGTCTGGGCGTTACCGGCGCGCCACTGGCGCTTGTCGAAGACGTTGTCCACGCCGCCGGTCAGGCTGACGTTTTTGGTCACGTCCCAGGTCGCGCTCAGGCCAACGATGCTGTACGGGCTGACTTCGTCTTTCTCAGACCCGGTCACCGGCTGACCTTTGTAGTTGTACTTCTTCGGCTGCTGCTTGCCGTACCAGGTGAAGGTCGACTGCAATGAGACATCCTGACGTACCTGCCAGCTCAGGGTAGAGTTCAGCGTATACTCCGGGATGATCGACAGACGATCGCCGGTCTCCTTGTTCTTGCTTTGCAGCATGTAAGTGATGTTGTTGGTCCAGTTGATGGTGTCGCTGACCGGCACGTTCAGGGAGCCTTCCAGACCTTCTACTACCGCCTTCGGCACGTTTTCCCACTGGTAGATATCGGTGGTGACTTTGCCGGTGGACGTCTGGCCAATCGGCGCATAGCCCGTTTCAATCTTGTTGCGGTAGTCGTTGCGGAACCAGGTCACGCCCGCCAGCCAGCCGTCGCGTTTCCACTCCAGGCCAATCTCTTTGTTGATGCTGGTTTCCGCTTTCAGATCGTCGTTACCCATCATGTAGCAGCCCACGCCGTCGGAACTGGCGTAGCAGCCCTGGCCTTTACTGTACAGCAGGTAGTTCGGGTTGGTCTGATACAGGCTTGGCGCTTTATAGGCGCGCGCGATGCCCATCTTCAGGGTGAAGTCATCCCCCAGACCCTGCGACAGGTTCAGGGACGGGCTCCAGTTATTACCCACAATGGTGTGGTGGTCGAAGCGCAGGGCAGGGGTCAGCATGGTGCTGTCGGTCAGCTCCATGTTGTTTTCGGCAAACAGGGAGAAGATCTCCGCTGAAGTGTACGGGCTACGGTCTTCGCTCATGCCCGGGATGGTGCCGCCCTGCTGGGTTTGCGTGAAGGAGGTCGAGTCCTTCATGCGCTGCTGGTTCCACTCGGTGCCGAGCGTCAGGTTTTGATTCACAATGAAATCAATCGGCAGGTTGATTTCGCTGTGCAGCATCACGTCGGCCAGGTCGGTATCGGTGAATTTATTGCTGTTGAACAGGCCTTCCAGACCGCCCGCCAGGCCTTCGCCCAGACGCGAGTTGCGGGTGTGCTCGTACTGCGCCCAGTTGCTGGTGGTAATGCCGTTATCCCAGCCGCCGTTCCAGGTCACCGCGAAGTTCTGACGATAGATACGGTTAGTCTCTTTACCGTAGTTCTTCTTCACCAGCCCGCTTGAGCTGTTGTCGTTGTTGGTATTCTGGGTATCGCCCGCGTAAAGGTTGTTCTGGCGGCTGTATCCCGCCTCAAACTCCAGGGACTGCATAGGCGCAAAGTCCCAGCGCACCACGCCGTTGATGTCTTTATTCTCGACCCCTTCACGGCCTGCCGGCAGCGTGTCGGCATATGCGCCGGTACGGTCAGACTGATGGCCCTGGTTAATGTCCCAGGCGTCGGCCTGGGTTTTATCCAGGTTACCGTACATGCGGAAGCTGAAATCCCCGCCCAGCGGGCCGCTCAGGCTGAAGTTAGTGCGTTTGGTGGAACCTTCGTCTTTATGCTCTGGCGCGTTCAGGTAGGTGTTCCAGGAGCCGTGCCACTGGTCGTCGAATTTTTTGGTGATGATGTTCACCACGCCGCCCGCCGCGCCGTTACCGTAGCGTGCAGCGGCCGGGCCACGGATCACTTCGATGCGCTCGATCATCTCTGGCGGTACCCAGCCGGTATCGCCGCGGGTGTCACGCTCGCCGCGCCAGCCCAGACGGATGGAGTTGCGGCTGGTGACCGGCTTGCCGTCAATCAGGATCAGGGTGTTTTCCGGGCCCATGCCGCGAATGTCAATCTGACGGTTGTTCCCGCGCTGGCCGCTGGTGGAGTTGCCGGTCAGGTTAACGCCCGGCATGGTGCGGATGATTTCCGCCACGTCGCGCGCGGGCGGGTTTTTGCGGATCTCATCGGCGGTGATGGTTGACACGCCCGGCGCCTGCAAATTCTGCTCGGCGGCGGTGATCACCATGGTGTCTTCGTGCTGCGCGGAGGCGGTGTTGTCGTCTGCCATGGCGGGCAGCGCGACACCATAAATCCCTAAATTGACCAGCAAGGCCAGAGAGTGAATCTTCTTATTCATTGTACGTCCCGCTTTTATGGTTATTTAATGAGCGCGCTTCCCACAGCGCGGGCATTACGCTATTGCAAATGCAAATAGTTATCAATAATATTATCAATAAAATTTGCTCTGAAACAAAAAAGACTGTTAAACATGGGGTTATAAGGGTGACGGCGTTAACAACCGGAAGTGAAGCGTGGTGGCAGGCGAAAAACGGGCCGGAACGGGAACGTCATCAGGAAAACTATCGCGTGACATTCTGGTGGCGGGACCCGGCGGGAACGCAGAAAACGTCGACGATTAAACGCGTCTGGCTCTACGTCACCGGCGTGACCGATCACCATCAAAATGCCCGTCCGCAGTCCCTTGAACGTATCCCGGATACCGACGTCTGGCAGTGGCAGGGCGAGTTCAGCCCCGAATGGCGCGGCAGCTACTGTTTTATCCCCTCCGACAATGAAGATGATTTTGCCAGCGCAGTGTTTGAAGGCGAGCAGCCGGACCGCATGGCGCTGCGCGAAGGCTGGCGCAAACTGCTGCCGCACGCGGTTTCCGATCCGCTGAATGCCCAGAGCTGGCGCGGCGGACGCGGGCACGCCGTCTCGGCGCTGGAGATGCCGGAGGCGCCCGTACAGCCCGGCTGGAATCATCCCGATACGCCCTATAAAAAGCCTGTCTGCATTGAGTGGCACAGCGCGCGTCTGAAGAACCATCGCCGCGTGTGGATTTTTACCACCGGGGATGAAAGCCCCGAGCGCCCGCTGGCGGTGCTGCTTGATGGGCAATTCTGGGCCGAAAGCATGCCCGTCTGGCCTGCGCTGGCGTCGCTCACCCATGAAGGCAAACTGCCGCCTGCGGTTTATGTCTTAATCGACGTCATTGACACCGCACACCGCAGCCGCGAGCTGCCGTGCAACCCTGATTTCTGGCTGGCGGTGCAGGACGAACTCCTCCCGCAGGTGAAAAGCATGGCCCCGTTCAGCGACCGCGCCGACCATACCGTGGTGGCGGGCCAAAGCTTCGGCGGGCTCTCTTCCCTCTATGCGGGCCTCAGCTGGCCGCAGCGTTTTGGCTGCATCCTCAGCCAGTCCGGATCCTACTGGTGGCCGCACCGCGGCGCGCAGCAGGACGGGCTGCTCATTGAACAACTCAAAGCGGGTGAAAAAACCGCTCGCGGGCTGCGCATCGTCCTTGAGGCCGGGCGCAACGAGCCGCTTATCTTACGCGCAAACCAGGCGATCCTCGCCGAACTACACACTCAGCAACCGGTTTTCTGGCGTCAGGTTGACGGCGGACACGATGCGCTTTGCTGGCGCGGTGGGCTGACACAGGGGCTGATGACCCTCTGGCAGCCGCTTATTCAATAACGGAGTCTGTATGGAATTCAGCAATCCTTTCGATAATCCGCAGGGACAGTTCGCCATTTTGCAAAATGACCAGGGGCAGTACAGCCTGTGGCCGCAGGAGTGCGAGTTGCCCACGGGCTGGCGCGTGGTGTGCGAACCGCAATCTCAGGAGGCGTGCCAGCAGTGGCTGGCGGAACAGTGGCAGACGCTTGAGCCGTCTTATTTTGCGGGGAAGCGCGCATGAACCGTCTCCCTCTTGTCGCCGCCCAGCCGGGGATCTGGATGGCAGAGCAGCTTTCCTCCCTGCCAAACGCCTGGAGCGTGGCGCACTACACCGAACTGAAAGGCGCTATCGACGCGCCGTTGCTGGCAAAAGCCATCGCAGTAGGCATGATGCAGGCCGACACCCTGCGCACGCGTTTCGCTGAGGATAACGGCGAGGTGTGGCAGTGGGTCGATGAGGCCATGATCCTGCCGGAGCCGTCCATTGTGCGCGTTAACTCCCACGACGCCGCCGTGGCGCTGATGGAGGCCGATCTCAACCAGAACCTGCGCGTCGACAGCGGTCAGCCGCTGGCGTTTCACCAGCTGATTCAGGTGGGAGAAAACCACTGGTACTGGTATCAGCGGTATCATCATCTGGTGGTAGATGGCTTCAGTTTCCCGGCCATTACCCGTCAAATCGCCGCCATTTACGCTGCGTGGCAGAAAGGTGAACCTGCGCCCGCCTCCCCGTTTACTCCGTTCGCCGAGGTGGTGGAGGAGTATCAGCGCTATCGCGACAGCGAGGCGTATCAGCGCGACGGTGCTTTCTGGGCCGAACAGCGCCAACAGCTTCCTTCTCCGGTCTCGCTCTCTTCCGCACCCCTGCCGGGACGCGCCGCCACCACCGACATCCTGCGCCTGAAAATGGCGATGGACGGCCGTGCGTTCAGCCAGCTTGCACAGGCGGCCGGACAAACGCAGCGAACCGATCTGGCGCTTGCGCTGGTGGCGCTGTGGCTGGGCCGCCTGACCGGACGGCTGGACTACGCCGCCGGGTTTATCTTTATGCGCCGCATGGGCTCCGCCGCGCTGACCGCGACCGGCCCGGTGCTCAACGTCCTGCCGCTGGCGGTGAATATTCGCCCGCACGAGAGCTTGCCAGCGCTGGCGCTGCGCCTGGCGAACCAGCTGAAAAAGTTGCGCCGCCATCAGCGCTACGATGCCGAGCAGATCGTGCGCGACAGCGGGCAGGCAGCAGGGGACGAACCCTTGTTTGGTCCGGTGCTGAACGTCAAGGTGTTCGATTATCAGCTGGATATCGACGGCGTGGAGGCCATTACCCACACGCTGGCGACCGGCCCGGTGAACGATCTGGAGCTGGCGCTGTTCCCGGACGAGCAGGGCGGACTAAGCATTGAGATCCTCGCCAACAGGCAGCGTTACGACGAGGCGACGCTGAAGGGGCACGCGGCGCGGCTGAACGCAATGCTGACGCAGTTTGCCGCCAACCCGGACCTGCGCTGTGGCGACGTGGAAACCGTATCAGAGCAGGAATACGCCCGGCTGGCGCGAATCAACGATACCGGGCTGGCGCTGCCGTCCACCACGCTGGCGGACCTTGTCGCGGAGCAGGCGAGCAAAACGCCGGACGCCCCGGCGCTGGCGGATGCCCATACTGAGCTGAACTACCGCCAGATGCGCGAGCAGGTGGTCGCGCTGGCAAATCTGCTGCGCGCGCGCGGCGTGAAGCCGGGCGACAGCGTGGCGGTGGCGCTCCCGCGCTCGGTGTTCCTGACCCTGGCGCTGCACGGGATTGTTGAAGCTGGCGCCGCCTGGCTGCCGCTGGATACCGGTTACCCGGACGACCGTCTGCGGATGATGCTGGAGGACGCGAAGCCGTCGCTGCTCATTACCACCGACGAGCAGCTTCCGCGCTTTAACGATCTGCCGATCGCCACCTTTAGTTACAACACACTATTACCGGCCACCGATGCTGAACCTCTGCGCCTGGCGAAGCCGGAGCAGACCGCGTACATCATCTTTACCTCCGGTTCGACGGGACGACCAAAAGGCGTGATGGTCGGCCATACCGCCATCGTTAACCGCCTGAAGTGGATGCAGGATCATTATTCACTGGCGGCGCATGACGTGGTGGCGCAGAAAACGCCGTGCAGCTTTGACGTGTCGGTGTGGGAGTTCTGGTGGCCGTTTATCGCCGGGGCGAAGCTGGTGATGGCCGAGCCGGACGCGCACCGCGATCCGCAGGCGATGCAGAGCTTCTTCGCACAATATGGCGTAACCACCACCCACTTCGTGCCGTCGATGCTGGCGGCGTTCGTCGCCTCGCTGACGCCGGAAAACGTCGACTGTTGCAGGACGCTGAAGCAGGTGTTCTGTAGCGGCGAGGCGTTGCCGACTGCGCTGTGCCGCGAGTGGGAACAGCTCACCCATGCGCCGCTGCACAACCTCTATGGCCCGACCGAAGCGGCGGTGGACGTCAGCTGGTATCCGGCGTACGGCCCCGAGCTGGCGGCGGTGGAAGGGAACAGCGTGCCGATCGGCTTCCCGGTGTGGAATACGGGGCTGCGCATTCTGGACGCGATGATGCGCCCGGTGCCGTTCGGCGTGGCGGGGGATCTGTATCTCACCGGCATCCAGCTGGCGCAGGGGTATCTGGGACGCCCCGACCTTACCGCCAGCCGCTTTATCGCCGATCCGTTTGCCCCCGGCGAGCGGATGTACCGCACCGGGGACGTTGCCCGCTGGCTGGACAACGGCGCGGTGGAATATCTGGGCCGCAGCGATGACCAGTTAAAAATCCGCGGACAGCGCATTGAGCTGGGCGAAATCGACCGGGCCATGCTCGCGCTGCCGGATGTGGCCCAGGCCGTGGCGCACGCCTGCGTGTTCAACCAGGCAGCGGCGACGGGTGGCGATGCCCGCCAGCTGGTGGGGTACGTTGTCTCCGAATCCGGCTTACCGCTGGATCGCGACGCGCTGCTAGCATCACTCAAAGCCCAGCTGCCGCCACATATGGTGCCGGTGGTGCTGCTGCAAATCAGCGCGCTGCCGTTAAGCGCCAACGGCAAGCTGGATCGCAAGGCGTTGCCGCTGCCGGAGCTGACCAGCAAAACCTCTGGTCGCGCGCCTGAGACACAAACCGAAGTCGCCGTGGCGCAGGCGTTTTCTGCCCTGCTGGGCTGCGCAGTGAACGATATCGAAGCCGATTTCTTTGCCCTCGGCGGCCACTCGCTGCTGGCGATGCGCCTCGCGGCTCAGCTCAGCCGTGCGTTCAGCCGTAAGGTCACGCCGGGTCAGATTATGGTCGCCTCGACGGTGAGTAAGCTTAGCGGCCTGCTGGACTCGCAGATGAGCGACGAGCAGGCGCAGCGTCTGGGGTATGAAACTGTTCTCCCGCTGCGTGAAAGCAACGGCCCGACGCTGTTCTGCTTCCATCCGGCATCCGGCTTTGCCTGGCAGTTTAGCGTCCTGGCGCGCTACCTCAGCCCGCGCTGGTCAATCGTCGGTATTCAGTCTCCCCGGCCTGAGGGGCCGATGGAGCAGTGTGCGGATCTCGATGCGGTGATCGAACATCATCTGAACACGTTGCGTAAGCAACAGCCTCAGGGGCCGTATTATCTGTTCGGCTATTCCCTCGGCGGCACGCTGGCGCAGGGCATTGCGGCGCGTCTGCGCGAGCAGGGTGAAAACGTAGCGTTCCTCGGCCTGCTGGATACCTGGCCGCCGGAAACCCAGAACTGGGCGGAGAAAGAGGCTAATGGCCTCGATCCGGAGGTGCTGGCGGAAATTGAGCGCGAGCGTCAGGCGTTTATCGCCGCCCAGCAGGGGCAAGGTTCCAGCGAGCTGTTTAACGCTATTGAAGGCAACTACGCCGATGCGGTGCGGCTGCTCACCACCGCGCATAGTTCACGGTTCGACGGTAAAGCGACGCTGTTTGTCGCCGAACGCACGCGAACCATGGATCCGCAGGCCGCATGGGCGCCGTGGGTGGGTGAGCTGGAGGTGTACAGCCAGGACTGCGCCCACGTGGATATCATTTCACCGCAGGCGTTTGAAAAGATTGGGCCGGTACTGAAGGAAATTTTTGGATAGTGCAAATGCCCGGTGGCGCTGCGCTTACCGGGCCTACGGGAGCGAAATGTAGGCCGGGTAAGGCGTAGCCGCCACCCGGCAATTACTGCCGACCCAACGGCACCACCAACGGCGTACCCGCCACCGGATCGTCAATAATCATGCAGCGCATGCCGTAGATCCGCGCGATCAGATCCGGCGTCACAATCTCCTTCGGCGCGCCCTGCGCCACAATCTCGCCGTCGCGCAGCGCAATCAGATGCGTCGCGTAGCGGCACGCCTGATTTAAGTCGTGCAGCACTGCCGCCAGGGTGTACCCCTGCGTGCGGTTCAGTTCGCTCAGCAGCTCCAGCAGATCAATCTGATGGCTGATATCGAGCCAGGTTGTCGGCTCGTCCAGCAGCATAATCGAGGTTTCCTGCGCCAGTACCATTGCAATCCAGGCGCGCTGGCGCTGTCCGCCGGAGAGAGTATCGACGCTTTGCTGGGCCAGATTGGTGATGCCCGTCGCCTGCATCGCGCGCTTCACCGCCTCGTCGTCCTCCTTGCGCCAGCGGGTAAACAGCGGCTGGTGCGGGTAGCGCCCGCGGGAGACCAGCTCCTGCACGGTAATATCCCCCGGCGTGGTGGCGTTTTGCGCCAGCAGGCCAATTCGGCGCGCCACCTCTTTGCTGGCGAAGCGCTGGATCTGCTCCCCGTCGAGGAACACGCTACCCTCAACCGGCGACATCAGGCGGCTCAGCGTGCGCAGCAGGGTCGATTTGCCGCAACCGTTCGGGCCGATAATGGCGGTGAAGTGGCCGTCCGGAATGGACACGGATAAATCCCGGGCAATGATTTTTTTGCCGTAGCCGAGGGTCAAGTTTTCGCCGCGCAAGCGGAATGTTGAATCTGTCATTTCTTGCGTGACTCCTGAACGAGCAAGACGATGAGGTAAATCCCGCCGAGGCTGACGGTCACCACGCCCACCGGCAGTTGATAAGGCATAAACAGCTGCTGAGCGCAGAGATCGGCGGCCAGCAGTAACAATGCGCCGCACAGCGCCGCCTGGGTTAATCCCCAGCGCGCGGTACCGCTAAGACGCCGCGCGATATGCGGGGCTACGAGGGCAATAAACGAGATCGGCCCGGCGATGGCGGTAGACGCTGCGGTCAGCAAGACCGCCACCAGCATCAGCATCAGGCGCGAGCGCTCTACGCTCACGCCCAGCGCGCAGGCGCTGTCGTCGCCCATCTCCAGCAGCCGCATGCGCCTGACCAGCAGCAGCGCGCCAATAAACATCAGCAAAATCAGCGGCGCGGCGGGCCAGGTTTTTCCCCACGTCAGACCGTTGAGGGAGCCGGCGTACCACAGCCCGGCGGAGAACGCGGTTTCCAGCGATGCCTGTAGCAGAAGCCAGGTGTTGAACGCCATCAGCATCGCACGGATGCCGATCCCGATGATGATCAGACGGAAGGTGTCGATGCCGTTGCGCCAGGCCAGGGCCCAGATAAGCAGGGAGGTGAGAATGCCGCCCGCCATCGCCGTAAAGGTAATGGCCGTAAGATGCTGCCCGAACAGCACCATCGCCACCAGCACGCCGCTCCACGCGCCGGTATTCAGGCCCATCACGTCCGGGCTCCCGAGGGGGTTACGCATCAGCGACTGGAATATCGCGCCGCTGACGCCAAGCGCCGCGCCCACCAGGATCGCCATCGCCACGCGCGGCAGTCGCCATTCGGTGACCACCATGGTGATGTTACGCGGCGCGCTGCCGGTGAGAGCGTGAAAGACCTGCGCGAAATCAAGCGTTACGGCACCGCTTTGCAGGCTCCAGACCGCCAGCAGCAGACTGGCGACGACCAGCAGGGCGACGCTGGTAAGTAAACGACGGGACGGGGCCATCATGCGCCACCCCCGCGTCTGCGTCGAACCAGGAAGATCAGCACCGGCGCGCCGATAAAGGCGCTGACCACCGAGACGCGCAGTTCACCCGGCACCAGCAGGCGGCCCAGTACGTCAGCAAAGAGCAGCAGGGCAGGGGTCGCCAGCAGCGTGACCGGCAGCGACCAGCGGTGATCCGCCCCCACCAACCAGCGCGCCATGTGCGGCATCATCAGGCCGATAAAGGCAATCGGCCCGACCACGGCGGTCGCGCTGCCGCAGAGCACGGTAATGGCGAGTAGCCCCGTCAGCTGCGTGCGCGCCACGCGGTTGCCGAGGGCGGTCGCGGTATCGCTGCCGAGGCTCAGGCTGTTCAGCGCCCGGCTTAAACAGAGCGCCACGGCGGCAGCGACGATCGTCGGGATCACCACCACCTTTAAGGTTTCAAGGGTACGAATATCCAGCGAACCCGCCTGCCAGAAGCGCAACTGGTCATACACGTCCGGGTTGAGCAGGGCGATGCCGTTGGACAAGCCTTCCAGTACCGCCGCGAGCGCTACGCCCGCCAGCGTTAAGCGTACCGGGCTGAGCTGGCCGCCGCCCTGGCTGCCGGTAAACGCCACCACCAGCGAGGCCGCCAGCGCGCCGCAAAAAGCCATCATCAGCTGTTCAGAGGGGGACGTAAATCCAAACAGCGCTGCGCCGAGCACGATGGCAAAGCTGGCGCCGGAGTTAACGCCGAGAATGCCGGGGTCCGCCAGCGGGTTGCGGGTGAGGGTTTGCATCAGGGCACCGGCAAGGCCGAGCGCACCGCCAGCCAGCAATCCGGCAAGGGTGCGGGGCAGGCGAGCGTCGAGCACGATGGTGCAGTCGGCACTCTGACAGGTACCGGATAGCGCATCGACAATAACGGACGCGGGCAGCGGTTTTGCGCCGACCAGCAGGCTGAGTGCAATCGCAAGGATTAGCAGTAGCAATAAAACGGGCACGGCAAGGGCGCGCACCGCAGAAGAGGAAAACGACATAGCAACATCCATGATTTGATAATGATAGTGATTATCGTTATCTATCTTATTTGGCTATGTTAGCATGTGCGCCCATGGAATGGGTAGAAATAGACTCAAGGCTTTGTCATGAATCAAAAATCCTGGCTGCTTAACCTCAGCCTGCTCAAAACACACCCGGCGTATCGCGCCGTTTTTATCGCTCGCTTTATCTCCATTTTGTCCCTCGGTCTGCTTGGTGTGGCCGTGCCGGTGCAAATCCAGACCATGACTCACTCCAGCTGGCTGGTAGGGTTATCCGTCACCTTAACCGGCGGGGCGATGTTTATCGGCCTGATGGTGGGCGGCGTGCTGGCGGACCGCTACGAGCGTAAAAAGCTGATCCTGCTGGCGCGCGGCACCTGCGGGGTGGGCTTTGTCGGGCTGTGCCTGAACGCCATGCTGCCGGAGCCGTCGCTGGTGGCCATTTACGTGCTGGGATTGTGGGACGGCTTTTTTGCTTCGTTAGGCGTGACGGCGCTGCTGGCGGCCACGCCCGCGCTGGTCGGGCGCGAGAACCTGATGCAGGCGGGGGCGATCACCATGCTCACCGTACGTCTCGGCTCGGTGATTTCGCCGATGGTGGGCGGTCTGTTGCTGGCGACCGGCAACGTGGCGTGGAACTACGGCCTTGCCGCGGCGGGAACGTTTATTACCACCCTGACGCTACTGCGTCTGCCGCTCCTGCCACCCCCGCCGCAGCCGCGCGAGCATCCGCTGAAGTCCCTGATGGCCGCGATTCGTTTCCTGTTCAGCAACCCATTGATTGGCGGCATTGCGCTGCTCGGCGGCCTGCTGACGATGGCGAGCGCCGTGCGCGTGCTGTATCCGGCGCTGGCGGGTGAGTGGCAGATGAGCGCCTCAGAGATTGGCGTGCTGTACGCCGCCATTCCGCTCGGTGCGGCCTTCGGGGCGCTGACCAGCGGCAACCTGGCGCAGAGCGCGAGACCGGGGTTGATCATGCTGGTGGCGACGCTGGCCTCGTTTATCGCCATTGGTTTCTTTAGCCTGATGCCGGTGTGGGCGCTGGGGGTGATGTGTCTGGTGATTTTCGGCTGGCTGAGCGCGGTCAGCTCTCTTTTACAGTACACCCTGATCCAGACCCAGACGCCGGAAGGGATGCTCGGGCGCATTAACGGCCTGTGGACGGCGCAGAACGTCACGGGCGATGCGATTGGCGCGGCGATCCTCGGCGGGCTGGGGGCGATAATGACCCCGGTGGCGTCGGCGAGCAGCAGCGGGTTTGTGTTAGCCGTTGTTGGCGTGATTTTATTGGCGGTTCTGGTGGAGTTGCGTCGGTTCAGGCAAACCATGTAGGTCGGGTAAGGCGTAGCCGCCACCCGACAAAACGCCCGGTGGCGCTGCGCTTACCGGGCCTACGGGGAACGTGCCACTTATTTAAAAATTGAATTCAAACGCTGCAACACCAACATCGCGCTGTAATAATCCAGGCGGAACGTCTCGGTTCCTAATGCCCAGACGCGCTTGTTCTTCACCGACAGCAGATGCGCCAGCAGCGGGTTGGCGTAAATCGCGTCCACGTCTTTCTGATCGCCGGCAAACACGAACAGCCCTTCGCCGTTCAGCCCCGTCGCCAGGTTTTCACCCCCTAACTGGATAATGTCGTGGCGTTTGCCCTGACTTTTTGAGGTGTGCAACCCGGCAGGCACGTCGGCCAGCGTAAAGCCCAACTGGTGCAAAAGCTTGCCCTGCGCGGAGTCTGTCGTCCACAGGTTCGCCGTGTGCGCCGCGGCGGTGTAGACGATGGCGTTCACCGGCTGTGGCGGCAGCTTCATCTGCTGTTTCACCTTGGCGAGCTGTTTGTCGAAGGCAGCGATGCGCTCTGCGGCCTGTGTCTCCTGCCCGGTGATCGTCCCCAGTTGGGTCAGCAGTTCCTGCCAGCTTTTGTCGTCGTAGTTAATGATAAGCGTCGGCGCGATGGCGGAAAGCTGATCGTAGAGCGCCAGCGCGGAATCCCCGCCGGTGGCGCTGATCAAAATCAGGTCCGGCATCTGGGCCGCGACGGCTTCGGCGCTCGGCTCGCCGATGTACAGCCGGGCAACCTTACGCTGTTTGGCGATATCGCCCCACTGACGTAAAAAGCCCTGCGCATCCGCCACGCGGTTGTTTGGCGTGGTCGCGCCGCTGGCAATGACCGGCGCGTCAATGGCCAGCAGGGAGCCGGTTAAGGTCACGCTGGTGGAGACAATGCGCGTCGGTTTGCTCTCAAGCGTGTGAACGCCGCGGCTGTCGGTGACCTGACGCGGCCAGTCGTCGGCGGCAGCTGAGGTTAGTCCTAAAACAAAAAGTCCTGTTAAAAGAAGGGCATTGCGGCAAACGGCAGCGATTTTCACAGAGCGGCATCCTGATTTTATTGAAGATAATGCTTCTCATTTTCAGGGCTGTAGGGAAGGGATGCAAGCGTTTGTCGCACAAGTTATTTGCCCGACGGTTGACAGCGGGGCGATGTGGGATTAGGTTAGCCGACGAAAATATAAATGATAATCATTATTGCTTCTTTTATCATTTTAAGGAGGATGATATGGACACGTCCCTGGCTGAGGAAGTTCAGCACACCGCGACAACGCTGCAATCAGACAGCTTTTTCTTTATGTCGCCTTACCGCAGTTTTACCACGTCCGGCTGTTTTGCCCGTTTTTCTGAACCCGCCGTCGGCGGTGACGATCCGGCGGGTCCCTTTCAGCAGAAATTAGCTCAGGCTTTCCAGAATGCGAAAAACAGCGGCATTGCCCATCCGGTGATGGTAGGGGCGATCCCCTTCGATACCCGCAAACCGTCATCGCTGTTTATTCCACAACGCTGGCAAACCTTCTCCCGCCCGGCGCGTCAGCAGTCCGCACGTTATGCCTCCGGCGCGCAGACGCTGAACGTGCAACAGCGCACCGAGATCCCGTCGCAGCCGGTTTTCGAGGAGATGGTTGCTCGCGCCGCGTCGCTCACCGCTACGCCGCAGGTGAATAAGGTGGTGCTGTCGCGCCTGATTGATATCGCTACCGACAAACAGATCGATAGCAGCGCGCTGATGGAGCGTCTTATCGCCCAGAACCCGGCGAGCTTTAACTTCCACGTACCGCTGGAAGACGGCGGCGTGCTGCTGGGCGCCAGCCCGGAACTGCTGCTGCGCAAAGAGGGCGCGCACTTTAGCTCGCTGCCGCTGGCAGGCTCTGCGCGCCGTCAGCCGGACGATGTGCTGGATCGCGAAGCGGGCACTAAGCTGCTGGCCTCCGAAAAAGACCGCCACGAGCACGATCTGGTCACGCAGGCGATGAAAACCATTCTGGAACCGCGTAGCCATCATCTGAGCATGCCGGCTTCCCCGCAGCTCATCACCACCCCGACGCTGTGGCATCTGGCCACGCCGGTAGAAGGTGAGGCACGTGAAAACGAGAACGCCCTGACGCTGGCTTGCCTGCTGCACCCGACGCCCGCGCTGAGCGGCTTCCCGCATCAGGCGGCAAAAGAGCTGATTGCCGAGCTGGAGCCGTTTGACCGCGAGCTGTTCGGCGGCATCGTCGGTTGGTGCGACAGCGAAGGTAACGGCGAGTGGGTGGTAACTATCCGCTGCGCGCGGCTGCATCAAAATACCGTTCGCCTGTTTGCCGGCGCGGGCATTGTGCCTGCCTCCTCCCCGGTCGGCGAGTGGCGCGAGACGGGCGTGAAGCTCTCCACCATGCTCAACGTGTTTGGTTTGCACTAAGGAATACTCATGACCATCCCTTTTACCCGCTGGCCTGAGGAGTTTGCCCGCCGCTACCGTGAAAAAGGCTACTGGCAGGATCTGCCACTGACCCACATCCTGACGGACCATGCGGACAGCGATACGGTCGCGATAATTGACGGCGAACGCCGCATCACCTACCGCGCGTTTAATCAGGCGGTGACGAATCTGGCGTCCTCCCTTCAGGCGCAGGGGCTGCATCGCGGGGAGACCGCGCTGGTACAGCTTGGCAACGTGGCCGAGTTCTACATCACCTTCTTCGCGCTACTGCAAATCGGCGTCGCGCCGGTCAACGCGCTCTTTAGCCATCAGCGCAGTGAACTCAACGCCTACGCGGAGCAGATCAAACCCGCCGTACTGATTGCCGATCGCGACCACGCACTGTTCTCAGGCGATGATTTTCTCAACACCTTTGTGGATGCGCATCGCTCGGTACGCGTTGTGCTGCTGCGTGGCGATAAGGGCGAACATGCGCTGGAGGCGGCGATTGCGCGCCCGGCGGACAATTTCATCCCGAACCCGACGCCCGCCGACGAAGTGGCGTTCTTCCAGCTCTCCGGCGGCAGCACCGGCACGCCGAAGCTGATCCCGCGCACGCATAACGATTACGACTACAGCATCCGTCGCAGCAACGAAATCTGCGGTATCACTGCGCACACCCGCTATCTGAACGCCCTTCCCGCGGCGCATAACTACGCCATGAGCTCGCCAGGATCGTTAGGCGTTTTCACGGCGGGCGGCTGCGTGGTGCTGGCGAACGATCCGAGCGCCACGCTCTGCTTCCCGCTGATTGAGCAGCATCAGATAAATGTCACCTCGCTGGTGCCGCCTGCGGTCAGCCTGTGGTTGCAGGCGATTGCCGACGGCGCGGGGAACGCCCAGCTGAAATCCCTCAGGCTGCTCCAGGTGGGCGGCGCACGCCTCTCCGCCACGCTTGCGGCGCGCATTCCGGCGGAAATTGGCTGCCAGCTTCAGCAGGTGTTTGGCATGGCGGAAGGGCTGGTGAACTATACCGCCCTCGACGATGCGCCGGAGCGCATCATCAATACCCAGGGCCGCCCGATGTGCCCGGACGATGAAGTGTGGGTGGCGGACGAGGACGGTAACCCGCTGCCGCGCGGGGAGGTCGGGCGTCTGATGACGCGCGGCCCTTACACCTTCCGCGGCTATTTCAACAGCCCGGACCACAACGCCAGCGCCTTCGATGCCAACGGCTTCTACTGCTCGGGCGATCTGATCGCCATCGATGAGCAGGGTTACATCACCGTGCAGGGGCGCGAGAAAGATCAGATCAACCGCGGTGGCGAGAAGATCGCCGCCGAAGAGATCGAAAACCTGCTGCTGCGCCACGACGCGGTGATCCACGCCGCGCTGGTGAGCATGGAGGACAGCCTGCTGGGCGAAAAAAGCTGCGCGTACCTGGTGGTGAAACAGCCGCTGCGCGCGGTGGAGGTGCGCCGCTTCCTGCGCGAGCAGGGCGTTGCCGAATTTAAGCTGCCGGACCGCGTGGAGAGCGTGGATGCGCTTCCGCTCACGCCGGTCGGCAAAGTTGATAAGAAACAGTTGCGCCTGTGGTTTGCTGAACGCGCCCGGGGCTGAGGAACAGAGAATGGCTATTCCAAAATTAACCGCATATGCGCTGCCAACCGCCGCCGAACTGCCGACCAGTAAAGTAAGCTGGGCGTTTGAGCCGGAGCGCGCCGCGCTGCTGATCCACGATATGCAGGAGTACTTCCTGAATTTCTGGGGCGAAAATAGCGACATGATGCAGCAGGTAGTGGCGAACATCGCTAAACTGCGCGCGTACTGCAAAGAGCACAATATTCCGGTGTACTACACTGCGCAGCCGAAAGATCAGAGCGATGAAGACCGCGCCCTGCTGAACGATATGTGGGGGCCGGGTCTGACTCGCTCGCCGGAGCAGCAGCGTATCGTCGCTGAGCTGACCCCGGACGAAGCGGACACCGTGCTGGTGAAGTGGCGCTACAGCGCGTTTCACCGCTCCCCGCTGGAGCAGATGCTGAAAGAGACCGGCCGCAACCAGCTTTTGATCACCGGCGTGTACGCCCACATCGGCTGCATGACCACCGCCACCGACGCCTTTATGCGCGACATCAAACCGTTCTTTATCGCCGACGCGCTGGCGGATTTCACCCGCGACGAGCACCTGATGTCGCTGAAATACGTGGCCGGACGTTCGGGCCGCGTGGTGATGACCGACGAGCTGCTGCCGTCTGTTCCGGCAACGAAAGCCGCGCTGCGTGAGCTGATCCTGCCGCTGCTGGACGAGTCCGACGAGCCGATGGATGACGAAAACCTGATCGACTACGGTCTGGATTCAGTACGGATGATGGCGCTGGCCGCCCGCTGGCGCAAAGTGCACGGCGACATTGATTTCGTGATGCTGGCAAAAAATCCGACCCTCGATGCCTGGTGGGCGCTGCTCTCCCGCGAGGTGAAGTGATGGCTTTTGATTTTACCGGTAAAACCGTCTGGGTGACGGGCGCGGGTAAGGGCATTGGCTATGCGACCGCGCTGGCATTTGTGGAGGCCGGGGCGCAGGTGACCGGGTTCGATCTGGCTTTCCCTCACGGCGAATATCCGTTTGCCACCGAAACACTGGACGTGGCGGATGCGGCGCAGGCGAGTGATGTCTGCGGGCGTTTGCTCAGCAGCCTTGAGCGGCTCGACGTGCTGGTTAACGCGGCGGGCATTCTGCGTATGGGCGCGACGGATCAGCTTTCGCAGGAGGACTGGCAGCAGACCTTTGCGGTCAACGTCGGCGGCGCGTTCAACCTGTTCCAGCAGACGATGGGCCAGTTCCGTCATCAGCAGGGCGGGGCGATTGTGACGGTGGCCTCTGACGCGGCGCACACGCCGCGCATCGGCATGAGCGCCTACGGCGCGTCGAAAGCGGCGCTGAAAAGCCTGGCGCTGACCGTCGGGCTGGAGCTGGCGGGCAGCGGCGTACGCTGTAACCTGGTGTCGCCGGGTTCTACGGATACCGACATGCAGCGCACGTTGTGGACCAGCGATGATGCGGAACAGCGGCGCATTCGCGGCTTCGGCGAGCAGTTCAAACTCGGCATTCCGCTCGGTAAAATTGCCCGTCCGCAGGAGATTGCCGCGACCGTGCTGTTCCTGGCATCCGATGCCGCCAGCCATATCACCTTGCAGGATATCGTGGTGGACGGCGGCTCCACGCTGGGGGCGTAATGATCTGGAAACGTCATTTATCCCTCGACGAGCTGAATGCCACTAGCCAGAACACGATGGTGGAACACCTTGGCATCGTCTATACCCGCCTCGGGGACGATACGCTGGAAGCGGAGATGCCGGTGGATGCGCGCACCCACCAGCCGTTTGGCCTGCTGCACGGCGGTGCGTCGGCGGCGCTGGCGGAAACGCTGGGGTCGATGGCCGGTTTTCTGATGACCCGCGACGGGCAGAATGTGGTGGGCACGGAACTGAACGCTACGCACCACCGCGCGGTCTCTCACGGTAAGGTGCGCGGCGTATGTCAGCCGCTGCATCTGGGCCGCTCCAGTCAGAGCTGGGAGATTGTGGTGTTCGACGAGCAGGGGCGGCGGTGCTGTACGTGTCGGTTGAGTACGATGGTGCTGGGTTAGATTGTGCGGCGGGAGTGCCGGGTGGCGGCTTCGCCTTACCCGGCCTACGAAACATGCAGGCCCGGTAAGCGAAGGGTATGAACCGGAAACATGGGTAACACTTTAGACCGGATACATGGGTAACAGTTATAACTGGCATAGAAGAGGAGACTCGCTATGCCCTGGACTGAGACCCGACCTATGCAACGCCTTGATTTTATCCGTGCCTGCCATGCAGGTACGGATTCTTTTCTGCCCTCTGCCGTCTCTTCGGCATCAGTCGAAAAACCGGTTACAAATGGCTTCAGCGTTTTGACCCCTCTGACCTGTCATCTCTCTCTGACCGGTCGCGTGCTCCGCACTCCCACTCCCGGACAGTTCCTGATGATATCGCCGGGCAGCTTACGGCCCTGAGGCAAAAACACCCTGACTGGGGCCCCAAAAAACTGCGGATGTGGCTGCTCAATCATCACGTCGATTTTACCGTCCCCGCTGCCAGCACTATCGGCGATATCCTCAAGCGTGAAGGCCTGGTTCCGGATAAAAAGCGAAAGCGCAGAACCCCGGGCAATCGCCAGCCCCTGACCATCATCAGTGAGAACAATCAGGTCTGGAGCGCTGATTTTAAAGGCAAGTTCAGGCTGCTGAGCCGGAAATACTGTCATCCCTTCACCCTCACCGACAATCACAGCCGGTATCTTCTGAGCTGCCGGGGAGCAGACCGGGAGAGCGAGCCCTTCGTCAGGCAGTGCCTGACGGATGCGTTCCTGGAGTACGGTCTGCCGGAAGTCCTGAGAACGGATAATGGTCAGCCTTTCGCAGGAACAGGTATCGCCGGGTTAAGTCGCCTTGCAGTCTGGCTGATAAAGCTGGGCATCAGACCGGAACGCATCAGAAAGGGGCATCCGGAAGAAAACGGCCGTCATGAGCGAATGCATCGTTCGCTGAAAAGTGCAGTAAAACAGGGCAACATATTTATGACGATGGAAGAACAACAGCGGTGGTTCAGTGGCTACCGGGAAGAGTTTAACTACGAAAGGCCGCATGAAGCCCTGGCGGGTGCAACGCCCGGAACGGTATGGCAACCCTCAGGCCGGCACTGGGATGGCAGGGTTCCTGAATATGCTTATCCGGAAGGAGGTACGGTCTACAGGGTGAAATCAAGGGGGACACTCTATATGGGGAAAAAGGGGACGGTGTTCCTGAGTGAAGCGCTGACTGATGAGTACATCATGCTGGAAGAACAAGATGATGGCCTGGAGGCCATCATCTTTAATGGAATAACGCTTGCGTACTACGACCGAAAAACCCAGAGTGTGCTCCGGATAGACTGAAAAGTGTTACCTATGTTCCCGGTCTGATCTGTTACCTATGTATCCGGTCATACAGCAGCGCCACCGGGCGGTTGTTACAACATCGATACCACCCGCTTCAACAGCCGAATTCGCGGCGCAATGGACGCTTTATCCAGCCATTCCGCCGGGCTGTGGAACCCGGCGCCAACCGGCCCGAAGCCGTCAAGCGTGGGGATGCCGAGCGCGGCGGTGTGGTTGGCGTCGCTGCCGCCGCCGACTGCCTGCCAGGTAATGTCGATGCCTTCCGCTTTACCCGCCGCTTCAACCTGCTGCATCAGCGCCTGCGTCGCGTCGCTCGCGGCCATCGCCGGTTTGTGATTAACCCGCGTCAGCGTGGTGGTCACGCCGTCTAAAAAGCCTTGTTCACATAACAACTCCAGCGCCTGGTTCACCCGGTCATACTCGTCGTTTTCCCAGAAGCGAACGTCCAGTTCTGCCACAGCGCTGTCCGCGACCACGTTCGCCGCGCTGCCGCCCTGAATCACGCCGACGTTAAGTGTAGTGCCGCGATCCCAGTCCGTCAGCGCATTGATGGCGATAACGCTCTTTGCCAGCGCGGTGATCGCCGAGCGGCCTTTTTCCGGGTCATTGCCCGCGTGTGCCGCCACGCCGCTAAAGGTGAAGTGATAGCCCGCCATCCCTTTACGCGCTTTCACCAGCGAACCGTCGGCGCGGGCGGCTTCGCACACCAGCACGCAGCGGGAACGCTTAGCCAGCTCGCCAATCCACTTATGGGAATGGACAGATCCGGTCTCTTCGTCCGGGTTCATCGCAACGGCAATCGCGAGACGATCGTTGTCTGCGGCGTCAAGCGCGCGCATTGCCCACAAAATATTCAGAAGTCCGCTCTTCATATCCGAGACGCCGGGGCCGTACAGGCGGGTTTCATCCTCGCTCAGCGGACGCGCGGCCACGGTGCCGGCGGGAAATACGGTATCCAGATGCCCGACCAGCAGCACGTCGAACCGTTCCGCCTGCGGCTTGTTACTGACGAAGACGCCGGGGCCCACCTTGTCACCCAGGTTCACCTGCTCCGTATGCCAGCCTTCGCGCTGCCACAGTTGCTGCATGATGCCTGCAACAGCGGCGACGCCGTCAATCGTCTGGGTGCCGCAGTCTACGTTCACCAGGGTTTTCAGCTCTTCGATATAATGGTCAAGGTTCATGTTCACGTCCTGTTCAGAGAATAATGCGCATCAGCAGCATGGCTAAGAAAGCGTTGACCACCGAGAGGGCGATCAGCAGCGGAATACGTTTGGCGCGGGTGCCAATCACCCCCAGAATGCGGCCCAGGTACTGCACCTGCGAGCCCATCAGGTAGATGGCGGGCGCCAGGATCGCCAGGTGCTCGCCGGTGAGGATGCCTTTATCAAACAGGCCGATGGCAACGCCGATCCCGCCGCCCATCGACATCCAGCCGCCAATCAGCACGGCGGCCGCTTCGCCCGGCAGGCCAAACAGGCCCATCAGCGGAGAGAAGATCGTGCCCAGCCCTTTCAGCGCGCCGGTAATTTCCAGCGCCTTGATGATGATAAAGGCCATCACCACGTTGGGCAGCGTGCTGCTGGTGGCAATGCTCCAGCCTTTGCGCGCGCCTTCGATAAACACATCGGTAATGACGGGATTGGACTGTGGGGCACTCATGCGGCGTCTCCTTTATGGGTAAACGTCAGGATCAGGCGCAGCAGATTGGCGCCGACAATTTTCATGATAAACATCACCGCGATACAGGCCCCGATGGAGGTGGGCACCGCCGCCGTGCCGTCAACGGCGAGCAGCGTGAAGAGGATCGCCCCGGAAGAGAAAAAGTTGGTGATCATCGCCCCGGCGGAGAACTGGAACATGGCGAAAACGTCTTTCTCTTTTTCGCTGATTTGCCCTTCATCAGAGAGATTACGGGTAAGCGACGCGCCCACGTCGGTACTTTGCAGGCTGCCAATCAGCGCCAGCCCGGTGGTGCCAGGGATCCCCAATAGCGGGCGCAGCAGAGGAGTTAAGAGTTTGCGCGCGGCACGCAGGGCGCCATAGTGCTCCAGCACGTTGATCATCCCCAGCGCGAACATCACCGCAGGAATTAAACCGAGCGCGAAGAGAAACCCGTCCATCGCGCCGCTGCCGCCGGTGCCGCGAAAGGCGCTGCTGGCTGTGGTTAACGTACCGTCATCCAGACTGGCTTTGCTGACCACTTTGCCAAATGCGCCGTTGAGGGTGGTGAAATCAAAGACGCCGTACCACTCTTGTCCGCCTAACAGACCCGAGAAGAAAACGGCTGCAAACGCCAGCGCGAAGTACGCGCCCGGCCCGACCTGACTATCCTGAGGTACTGAACTGTTCATATCCTTTTCCTTGTATGCACGCGATTGCGCAGGATCATTCTGGCGAGGTTATGGCCAAAAAAAATGATACAAATCATTCCGTAAGGCGGTGTCTGGCCGAAAAAGGTAAAAGTGTGAACGGTGACGCTACGAAAGTGATCGGCTTAACAATGTGGTGTAAATGTCTGGTTTGACCACGCATTATTGCGTTTCAAAGTTGTTAAATTTTATCCGTTGTTCTAGAAACAAAATGTAACATCTCACTGTTTCACAACAACGGATAACCATTATGAACAACTCAGGGAAATACCTTATATGGGCAGGGCTCTCCGTTGTGGGAGCCTTTGCCCTGGGCTACATCGCCCTCAACCGGGGGGAGCAGATCAATGCGCTCTGGATCGTGGTCGCCTCCGTCTGCATTTATCTGATCGCATACCGTTTTTATGGCCGCTATATCGCGAAGACGGTACTGGGCGTAGACGGCACGCGCATGACGCCGGCCGTGCGTCATAACGATGGTCTGGACTACGTGCCGACCGATAAAAAAGTGCTGTTCGGTCACCATTTCGCGGCGATTGCCGGGGCAGGCCCGCTGGTGGGGCCGGTACTGGCCGCGCAGATGGGCTACCTGCCGGGGATGATCTGGATCCTCGCGGGGGTGGTGCTGGCGGGCGCGGTGCAGGACTTCATGGTGCTGTTCGTCTCCACCCGTCGCGACGGTCGTTCGCTGGGTGAGCTGGTGAAAGAGGAGATGGGGGCAACTGCCGGGGTGATTGCGCTGGTGGCGACCTTTATGATCATGGTCATCATCCTCGCGGTGCTGGCGATGATCGTGGTGAAAGCCTTGACCCACAGCCCGTGGGGAACCTATACCGTCGCCTTCACCATTCCGCTGGCGCTGTTCATGGGGATCTACATTCGCTATCTGCGTCCGGGACGCATTGGTGAAGTTTCAGTCATTGGCCTGGTGTTCCTGGTGTTTGCTATTATCTCCGGCGGCTGGGTGGCGGAAAGCCCGACCTGGGCACCGTTCTTCGACTTCACCGGCGTGCAGCTGACCTGGATGCTGGTGGGCTACGGCTTCGTGGCGGCGGTGCTGCCGGTATGGCTCCTGCTGGCCCCGCGTGACTACCTCTCTACGTTCCTGAAAATTGGTACCATCGTCGGGCTGGCGATCGGCATTCTGATTATGCGCCCGACCCTGACCATGCCTGCCCTGACCAAATTCATTGACGGCACCGGCCCGGTCTGGACCGGCAATCTGTTCCCGTTCCTGTTTATCACCATCGCCTGTGGGGCAGTGTCTGGCTTCCATGCGCTTATCGCCTCCGGGACCACGCCGAAGATGCTGGCGAATGAAAATCAGGCCTGCCTGATTGGCTATGGCGGCATGCTGATGGAATCCTTCGTGGCGATTATGGCGCTGGTCTCGGCCTGTATTATCGACCCGGGCGTGTACTTCGCGATGAATAGCCCGATGGCGGTACTGGCCCCGGCCGGCACTGTTGACGTGGTCGCCTCTGCTGCGCAGGTGGTGAGCGGCTGGGGCTTTGCGATCACCCCTGATACGTTGACGCATATCGCTAACGAGGTCGGCGAGCAGTCGATTATCTCCCGTGCGGGCGGGGCGCCGACGCTGGCGGTGGGTATGGCCTACATCCTGCACGGTGCGCTGGGCGGGCTGATGGATGTCTCGTTCTGGTATCACTTCGCCATTCTGTTCGAGGCGCTGTTTATCCTGACGGCGGTGGATGCCGGTACGCGCGCGGCGCGCTTTATGTTGCAGGATCTGCTGGGGGTGATCTCCCCGAATCTGAAACGTACCGATTCACTCCCGGCTAACCTGCTGGCGACGGCACTGTGCGTGCTGGCGTGGGGCTACTTCCTGCATCAGGGCGTGGTCGATCCGCTGGGCGGGATTAACACCCTGTGGCCGCTGTTCGGTATCGCCAACCAGATGCTGGCGGGCATGGCGCTGATGCTTTGTGCCGTAGTCCTGTTCAAGATGAAGCGCCAGCGTTACGCATGGGTGGCGCTGGTGCCAACGGCGTGGCTGCTGATCTGTACCCTGACAGCAGGCTGGCAGAAAGCCTTCAGCCCGGACAACAAGGTGGGCTTCCTGGCCATTGCCAACAAGTTCCAGGCGATGATCGACAGCGGCAAGATCCCGGCGCAGTACACCGAATCTCAGCTGTCCCAGCTGGTGTTTAACAACCGTCTGGACGCCGGGCTGACCATCTTCTTTATGGTGGTGGTTGTGGTGCTGGCGTTGTATTCTCTGAAAACCGCGCTGGCGGCGTTGAAAGTCGACACGCCAACGGCGAAAGAGACGCCGTATGAGCCAATGCCTGAGAACCTGGACGAGATTGTCACCCAGGCGAAAGGGGCGCATTAACCCGTGTGCCGGGTGGCGGCTTCGCCTTACCCGGCCTACATTTCTTATCCTCCCTCTCCCTCCGGGAGAGGGCCGGGGTGAGGGAAACAAACGAGAAACTGATTATGTTCGACACCCTTTCCAAAGCAGGTAAATACCTGGGCCAGGCCGCTAAAATGATGATTGGCGTGCCGGATTACGACAACTACGTCGAGCATATGCGCGTCAACCACCCGGATCAGACGCCAATGACCTACGAAGAATTTTTCCGCGACCGCCAGGACGCCCGCTACGGTGGCAAGGGCGGGGCGAAGTGCTGTTAACCCTCTTTCGGTAAATAGAGGCTGATCTGCTCCTGTTTACAGCCGTAAATTGCCGCCAGCTTTTCGCGGGTGCGCTTTTGCGGTCGGGAGTCCAGCGCCTCCAGCTGTGACACGGCGGACTGACTGATGCCAAGCTTCTCCGCCACCTCCTGCTGGGACATACCGCGTAAAATGCGCCAGGCGGCCTGTAGGCTGACGTTCTCGTTATGCATGATGTCGCACACTTCACCCGGTAAACCTACGTTATCGTAGATGTCTGATTCGTAAGGGATGTCTTCCCAGTCGTTTTCATCATCGTCATCATACTCAAGCATGGCTAAACGCATGCGAAAATATTCACCGTAGGGTATGACAACATACTGTTTTTTTCCTTCTTCATCCTTGATGAACTGAATAGTCATATTCCGTATGCTCCTCATGAAGGTAGGTAGTGGTTGTCCGGCGTTTTACTGCCACTACGTAGCAGATATCACCCGGCGGGTCTCCGAAGGTGTAAATGACCCTGTAATCACCTAATCGCAACCTGTAGTGGTTTTCGGGAGAAGATAATTTCTTGATATCCGCGACAGGTGATGTTTTATCGTCCATCTTCTCCAGCCTGAATTTAATGCGGTTCTGATATCGAGGATCGATTTTAGAAAACTGCTTCTCTGCTGTTTTAGACCACACGATCTTCATCCGTACCTCCACTGTACGCCCACACAAAACATAAGGAAATAATAAGACTATTAGATAAATTCCGAATTTCTTATGGGGTACTGTAGAGCGGAGAAAAACCGCGAGAAAGCGGCAAAACGCGAATCGTCGAGGCGACTCGAACAGGCCTCTGCCGGGCGACAGAGGCATACAGTAAATTTGCGATCAGGCGTTCAGACCGCCGTCCACATCCAGACCGGTGCCGGAAATTTGCCCCGCAGCCGGGCTGGCGAGGAAGGTGACCGCCGCTGCGATATCCTCCGGCTGGCCGTAATGACCAAGCGCGATCATCCGGCGCTGGGCTTCCGCCTGCTCGCCGTCTTCCGGGTTCATATCGCTGTTGGTCGGGCCGGGATGAACCAGGTTGACGGTAATGCCGCGCGGGCCTAAATCGCGGGCCAGACCCCGGGTAAGGGAGTTTAGGGCCGATTTGGTCATCGAGTAGACGGCGATCCCCGGCTGCGCCACGCGGTTCGCCAGACAGCTGCCGATGTTGATGATGCGTCCGCCGTCAGACATATGCACCAGCGCTTCCTGAATGGCGATCACCACGCCGCGGATATTGACGTTGATCAGAGCGTCGATGTCCGCCAGGGTCATGGACTCCAGCGGGCCGCCGCGTGCAATCCCGGCGTTATTGACAAGAATATCCAGCCCGCCGAGGGAGCGCGCCGCCTGCGTGACCGCATCCTGAATCGCCTGCGCGCTGGCGCTGTCGGCCTGAATCGCCTCGCCGTGTCGCCCCAGCGCGTTGATTTCATCGACGACCTGCTGGGCTTTATCGACGGATTTTTCGTAGGTGATAACCACATCGGCACCGGCGCGTGCCAGCGACAGCGCAATTGCCCGACCCAGCCCACGACTGGCGCCGGTGACCAGCGCCTTTTTACCTGTTAAATCGATCTGCATGATGACCTCGTTGCAAGAGTGGAGAGAATCATCATTAGGTATAGCCCGTCGGCGCGATTAACGGCTGAAGGATTCCACCTTCTCAAACGCGGCGCGCAGAACGTCAGGGCTTAACGTAATCGGTAAAAAGTGAATCGACTCCACCGGGCGCAGGGTGTGGGCAATGACCTTGTCCAGCTCGTCGCGGTTATGGATATCGACCTCCAGCGCGCGAAGCGTGGTCGGCAGGTTAAAACGCTGGTATGCCGCCACCAGCTGCGTCAGCACGTCCTCCTGACCGAGCAGGGCGCTCTGCACCAGAATGCCGTAGGCCACCTTGGTGCCGTGGAGGTATTTTTCCGTCTGCGGCAGCACGGTTAAGCCGTTGTGCACCGCATGTGCCGCCGCCACGCGGGTATAGCGTTCGCCCAGACCGCCGACCATACCGCCACCGGCGATAACGGCGTCCACCACGTCCCGAAACGCCTGCGTCTGGTCGCCGCGCTGCTGGTCGGCCAGCGCCTCTTCGCTGCGCTCCAGCAACACGTCGCGGATCGCCAGCGCACCGTTCAGGCCAAGACGCACGGTCAGCGGCAGGTTTTCCGGTTCAGGGGCGAGTACCGCCGCTTCGTACCACTTCGCCAGCGTATCGCCGATGCCTGCCAACAGGTATTCCGCCGGGGCGTTAAGGATGATTTGCGGCTCCACCAGCACCAGATAGTTGGCGTCGTCAAAAATCTCAAACTGTAGCGCCTGCCCGGCATCGTTGTACCACACGGAGAGCGGGGTCCACGCCGCGCAGGTGGCGGCGATGGTGGGAATGCCCACGAACGGCACGCCCAGACGACGCGCCACGGCCTTGACGGTATCCATTACCGCACCGCCGCCCACGCCAATCACCACGCTGGCTTCACCACCCGACGCGTTCACCAGATGAGTGACGTCACGCTCGCTGCAATGGCCCTTAAACAGCAGATGTTTTACCCCCGTCGCGTTAAAACTCTCCGGCAGATAAGGGCGTGCGCCCTCGATAGCCCGCTCGCCGTAGATCCACACCGCGCGGGAAAGCTGTTCCGGAGTAAAGAAATCATCCAGGTGCGCAAGGCTTCCCGGATGAGAGAAGTAGTTCGCCGGGCCGGGCACGACGCGGATATTGGTGTTGCTCATGAAGTTGTCCTTTTTTAGCAAGCGCTAACCCGATGTTATGTCTGGACATCCGGATGGCTAATAATATTTCGCTTTATCTTATGCCTTTTCCGTCGTTGTCAGTCAACCGGAGCTGTGAAAAATTCGCTAAATCAGAAGAGTAATGAAGGATTTACGCGGATGGTTTCCAGTCGCCTAGAGATGCGCGGTATCAGCCTGGCCTTTTCCGGCTTTCAGGCCCTGTCGCGCGTGGATTTCACCCTGAATGGCGGGTCGGTGCATGCGCTGACCGGCGCCAACGGCGCGGGAAAATCGACGTTGATGGCGGTGCTGTGTGGGACGCTCGATCGTTATGAAGGCGAAATCTGCATTAACAACCAGCAGGTAAGCATCCGCGAGCCGCTGGACGCCAAACGGCTGGGTATCCACCTTGTGCAGCAGGAGGTGGACGTGGCGCTGATCCCCGGGCTGAGCATTGCGGAGAACATTATGCTCGACCAGCTGGCGCAGCCGGGACACCGCTACAGCTGGCGCGCGATTCGTCAGCAGGCGCGGCAGGCGCTGGCGCAGCTGGATGTTTCGCTGGACGTTCGCCGTTCCATCGACAGCTGCACGCTGGCTGAAAAGCAGCAGATTTTGCTGGCGCGGGCGCTCTCGCACCACTGCCGTTTTCTCATTCTCGATGAGCCCACTGCGCCGCTGGACGCGCACGAAAGCGAGCGTCTGTTTGCGGTAGTAAGACGTCTGCAACAGCAGGGCATTGGCGTGGTGTTTATTTCTCACCGCATTCACGAGCTGAAGGCCATCTGCGACACCCTGACGGTGCTGCGCGACGGCAGGCTGATTGAGTCCGGCCCGATGGCGGATCTGAGCGGAGAGGAGATCGTCGAGAAGATGCTCGGCCACGAGCTGAGCGATATCTATCCGCCCCCGCGACCGCCGCACGGTGAAGAGATGCTGCTGCGGGTGGAAGGCCTGCACGACGACGCGCTGCTGAAAGATATCTCCCTGCATCTGCGCAAAGGTGAAATCCTCGGCATTGCCGGGCTGGCGGGGGCGGGGAAAACGGAACTCTGCAAGGCGCTGTTTGGCGCCAGCAAAAGCCGCGTGGCGCGCGGCGAGCTGAACCATCAGGCCTGGAAACCGCGCGATCCGGCAGACTCGGTGCTACGCGGTCTGGCGCTGGTGCCGGAGGAGCGGCGCAAAGAGGGCATTTTTATCGACGAGCCGGTGAGCATGAACCTTGCCGTGTGCGCCGATAACAGTTTCTCGCGCTGGAGCCTGTTTGGTCATCGTCAGGCGTGGCGCTGGGCGGAAGAGGTGATTGCCCGCGTCGGCGTGCGCACGCGCGGGCCGGGGCAGGTGCTGCGTCGGCTTTCCGGCGGTAACCAGCAGAAGGTCGCCATCGGGAAATGGCTGCGCAATGACGCCAGCGTGCTGATATTCGACGAGCCGACCAAAGGCGTGGACGTGAAGGCCAAAACCGATCTGTTTCAGCTGATCGACGGCCTGGCGCGCGAGGGCAAAGGGGTGATTTACGCCTCAGGTGAATTTGCCGAGCTGGTCGGTCTGTGCGACCGCATCTGCGTGCTGTGGGACGGTCGCATCGTGGCGGAAATCGCCGGGGCAGAGGCCCGGGAAGAAACACTACTTTATTATTCAACCGGAGGAACGGCGTCGTGAGCAAGGCCCTTTCAGTGACCACGGCGGCGTCTGGCCGTCAGCAGATTTTCGATTTTCTTTATAAGTGGGGCATGCTGCTGACCGTCGTCGCGCTGGTGGCGGTGTTTGGCCTGGCGTCGGACAGCTTCCTCGACCCGAACAACATCATCAACATTCTGCGCTCGATTGCCATCGTGACGGTGATTGCCGTTGGCGTCTCTATTTCGCTGACCGTCGGCGGGTTCGATCTCTCCGTGGGATCTACCGCGTCGCTGGCGAACGCGCTGGTGATTTCGCTTTTCGTCTGGCACGGCTTTGGCACCACCGAGTCGATTCTGCTGACCCTCGCGCTCTGTACGCTGGTCGGCCTGTTTAACGCCTTTCTGATCGTCATCCTGCGCATTCCGGACATGCTCGCGACCCTTGCCAGCCTGTTTGTCATTCAGGGTGTGGCGATGACCTACAGCTACGGCGGGTCGATTACCGAGAACATGGTGCTGCCGAGCGGCGACATGGCGGAAGGGACCATTCCGGCGGCGTTTGGCCTGCTGGGGCAGGTGCCGACCATTGTGATCGTCATGCTGGTGGTGACGATTCTGGCACAGCTGGGCCTGTCGCTGACCACCCATGGACGCCGGATGTACGCCATTGGCGGCAACCCCGAAGCCGCGCGCCTCTCCGGCATTCGCACCACCCGCTACAAAGTGGCAGCCTACGTGATTGCCTCTCTGCTGGCGGGGCTGGGCGGCATTCTGCTGGCCTCGCGTATTGGTTCATCGCAGGTGAATGCGGGCGGCGGCTACCTGATGGACGCGGTGGCGGCGGCGTGGATCGGCTTCTCGCTGGCCGGATCCGGCAAGCCGAACGCGCTGGGTACGCTGGTGGGGGCGGTGATCCTCGGCGTGCTGTCGAACGGGCTGGTGATGCTCTCCGTGCCGTATTACGCCATGGACATTATAAAAGGGCTGGTGCTCGCGGTAGCGCTGGCGATTACCTACATACAAAAACGCTGACAACACAACGGGATAATAAATGAAAAAGATTGCGCTCTCTTTGGTAGCTCTTGGGTTACTCACTTCTCTGCCGGGCCTGGCGGCTACCCCCGCGCCGGTTCCGACCGCCATTGCCAGCCATGACGGCCCGATCCGCATCGCGGTGATCCGCAACCTGGGCTCGGACGACAACACCACGCAGTTTGTTGCCGGGGCGATTCAGGAAGGGAAAAAGCTCGGCTTTAAGGTCAGCACCTTTTTAAGTAACGGGGACGACGCCAAATTCCAGGATTTCGTTAACCAGGCCATCAGCCAGAAATACGACGGGATTATTCTCTCTCAGGGGCGCGATCCGTACTCCACCGCGCTGGTGAAGAAGGCGGTGGATGCCGGGATCAAAGTTTCGGTGTTTGATACCGCTGTGAACGGCGAGATCCCGGGCGTAACCGTTACCCAGCAGGACGATGCCTCCCTGACCAACCTCTCTTTCGGCCAGCTGGCGAAAGATTTCAACGGCAAGGCCAATATCGTCAAGCTATGGGTCGCGGGCTTCCCGCCGATGGAGCGCCGTCAGGCGGCCTACAAAGAACTGCAAAAGCAGTACCCGGAGATTAAAGAGCTGGAGTCCATCGGCGCGGTCTCCTCTGACGTGCAGGGCGACACTGCCAACAAGGTGGGCGCGATCCTCGCGAAATACCCGAAAGGTAAAATCGATGCCATCTGGGGTACCTGGGATGCCTTCAGCCAGGGCGCGTATAAGGCGCTGAAAGAGAACGGCCGAACCGAGATCAAACTCTACAGCATCGACATCTCCAACCAGGATTTACAGCTGATGCGCGAGCCGGGTAGCCCATGGGCAGTGAGCGTGGCGGTGGATCCGAAGCTGATTGGCGCGACCAACGTACGCCTGATTGCCAATAAGATTGCCGGAGAAGCGACGCCTGCCACTTACGATTTCAAGGCGGCGGCCATTCCGCAGGCGCTGCTGACCGCCCAGCCGGGCGCGGTGAACGTGGCGTCTCTGGGGAAAATCATTCCGGGCTGGGGCCAGACGGAAGATTTTATCGCGCCGTGGTTTGCGACCCTTGCCGCTAAAAACAAGTAAACCAAGCCGGGTGGCGGCTGCGCCTTACCCGGCCTACATTTCGCACCCGTAGGCCCGGTAAGCGCAGCGCCACCGGGCGTAAGGAGCATAAGGTGTCTCAATTACCCCCTCCCGAATACAGCCGCAATATGCGGCTGATTGGCCATAGCGATCAGGGCGGTCGCCCGGACGGCGTGCAGCTGATGGTACACCGCGGTTTCGCCTATATCGGCCATATGGTGTCGCAGGGCTTTTCGATAGTGGATGTGCGCGACCCGAAAAAACCAAAAGCCGCAGGATACGTGCCTGCGCCGCCGGGTACCTGGAATGTGCATCTCCAGGCGCATGACGACCTGCTGCTGGTGATCAACGCCCGGGATCTGTTTGCCGATGCGCGTTTTGCCGACGAGAAGGTCTACTACACCCGCCAGGTGGGGGAGACCGTCAGCGATGTGCAGGATAAAGGCTGGAGCGCAGGGCTTCGCGTCTTTGATATCTCCACACCGGACAGGCCACGCGAGATAGGCTTTTTATCGCTGAGCGGCATCGGCATTCACCGCATCTGGTACGTCGGTGGCCGCTGGGCGTATGTCTCAGCGCTGATAGACGGCTTTACCGACTACATCTTTCTGACCATCGATCTGGCGGACCCGCGCAAGCCTGAAGTGGCGGGACGCTGGTGGCTGCCGGGGATGAATCAGGCCGAAGGCGAACAGCCGAACTGGCCGGAAGGCAAACGCTACGCCCTGCACCATGCGATTATTGCAGGCGATACCGCGTACGGCAGCTGGCGCGACGGTGGCCTGACGCTGCTGGACGTGAAGGACCGCACCCGGCCTAAGCTCATTAGCCACCGTAACTGGAGCCCGCCGTTTGGCGGCGGGACGCACACCGCGCTTCCGCTGCCGGATCGCGACCTGCTGGTGGTGCTGGACGAGGCGGTGCTGGATAACCAGCAGGACGGCGAGAAGCTGATCTGGCTGTTTGATATCCGCGAGCCGTCGAACCCGGTGAGCATTTCTACCTTCCCGCAGCCGGATGAAACCGACTACGTGGCGAAAGGGGCGCATTTCGGCCCGCACAACCTGCACGAGAACCGGCCGGGGAGCTTTGTCAGCTCAACGCTGATCTTCGCGACGTACCAGAACGCGGGCGTGCGCGCGTATGACATTTCCAATCCGTATCGCCCGGTAGAAACGGGGGCGCTGGTGCCCGCGGCGCCGGAAAAGATGATGGATACGCGGCCCAATCGCCCGCAGGTGATCCAGTCGTGCGACGTGTTTGTGGATGCGCAGGGGATTATTTACAGCACGGATTATAACGGTGGGATGTCGGTGATTGAGTATCTGGGGTGAGTTTTTGCCGGGTGGCGGCTTCGCCTTACCCGGCCTACATTTTGCACCCGTAGGCCCGGTAAGCGCAGCGCCACCGGGCAAACGTTCTCAACTGTACTGCCGCACCCGCGCGACCAGCTCTTCCGCGCTGTCGATGCGGTCGGCAATCACAATCAGCGCCTTGCCGAGGGATATCGCGTGGCGCAGGCATTCGTGACGCATCGCTTCATCCTGAATGGTGTCGATATCCGCCACATGGGAAAGCCCGACGCTGCGGCGAATCAGCTCGGTGCCGCAGAATCCGATGGCATCGTGCCAGACCTTTTTCAGGAACGCAGAGGCATAGCCCGGCGCGCTGAGCGCGGCGTCGCGCGTTTTCTCATTCGCCAGCGCCTGGAAGCGCTCCGCGAAGGTGTTCCACAGTTCCTGAATATCGGTCAGGCGCTGCTCGCGCGCGGCGGCGGCATCGCGAATGCCCAGATGCCCCGGCAGGCCGCAGAAGTTCAGCAGCAGGTTGCCGATGGCAGTGCCAACGTCAAAGCCAATCGGGCCAAAGTAGCCGAACTCGGCGTCGATGGCTTTCAGGCTGCCGTCGGCCACAAAAATTGAGCCGCTGTGAATGTCCCCGTGCAGCAGGGCTTCGGCATGCGAAAAGAAGCGGTGCTTCAGGGAGGCCACAGCGGTTTTAAGCTGGGCGTCGTCGCGCAGGGCGGCAACATCGTTCTCCAGATCGGCCGGGTAGCTGTTGCGCGCGTGGATCTGGTACGGATCGTTAAAGAACAGATCTTCAGTGATCTCGCACATCTCCGGGTTGATGAATTTTGCCACCTGCGCTTTTTTCTCGTGCGGATGCAGATAAAAATCGCTGGTGTGGAACAGGGTGTGAGCCAGATATTCACCCAGCTGCCGCGCCGCCTGCGGGTAGTAAATGTTGTTAATCAGCTCGCCGCGCCAGATGCGATGGCTGGAGAGATCTTCCATCACCATCACCGCCAGTTTCGCGTCAAAGTGGTGGATTTTCACCGTGTGCTCAGGGCTGTGCTTGTAATGCTCGACCAGGGTTTGCGCCTCCAGGCGAGCGCGATCCAGCGTCAGCGGCCAGGACTCGCCGACGCAGCGCACATAGGGCAGCGCCTGCTTAACGACGATGCGGCTCACGCCCGCGCGGTCGAAAACTTTAAAGACCAGGTTGAGGTTACCGTCGCCGATTTCCTGCGCCTCCACCAGCGATGACGGATCGTCAAGTCCGCCAAACTGCCTGGCATACTCCACGGCGTCCTGAGCGGTAAAGGTACGGTATTGCGACATGGCTTGCTCCTAAGTTTTGCTAATTAAGACATGTAGACGTCTATACATCTGGATTTCATCCTGACACAATGTGCTACAACAACGCAACAGGGAATTAACGACATGCAGACATTACAGACGACCAGCCTGCGGGTGGCGAATAATCAGCTCTATATTCTCGACCAGCAGGCGCTTCCGCAGGAGAAACGCTGGCTGGATGCCTCGACGGTGGAGGCGCTGGTTGGGCATATCCACGCTCTGCGCGTGCGTGGCGCGCCGTTAATTGGTCTCTCTGCAAGCCTGCTGCTGGCGCTGTTAGCGGAAAGCGGTAAAAGCCGCGACGAGCTGGCGGCGGCGCTGGAGACCCTGCGTGCCTCCCGCCCGACGGCGGTGAACCTGATGAACAATCTCGACCGCATGAAGATTGCGCTGTGGCAGGAAGCGTTCGTTCCGGCGCTGGTGGCTGAAGCGCTGCGCCTGATTAATGAAGACAAACGGCTTTGCGACGCGATTGCGAAAGCGGGTAGCGCGCTGGTGAAGCCCGGCAGCCGCCTGCTGACCCACTGCAATACCGGCGGGCTGGCAACGGCGGGCGTCGGTACGGCGCTGGGTGTGATTGCCCGCGCGCATCAGGCAGGCAACGTCAGCAACGTCTGGGTGGATGAAACCCGTCCGCTGTTGCAGGGCGGCAGGCTGACCGCATGGGAGCTGGGCGAGCTGGGCGTGCCTTATCAGCTGATTACTGATTCCATGGCCGCCAGCCTGATGGCAAAAGGGCAGGTGGATGCCGTGTGGGTGGGGGCAGACCGCATTGCCGCCAACGGCGACGTGGCGAACAAAATCGGCACCTATTCCCTGGCGGTGCTGGCGAAGTTCCACGGTATTCCGTTCTACGTCGCCGCCCCGCAAACGACCCTCGACCGGGACTGCCCGAACGGTGACGCGATCCCGATTGAGCAGCGCGCGGCCAGCGAAGTGACGGGCGTGGCGGGAAGCTTTGGCGCGGTGCAGTGGGCGCCGCAAGAGGCGCAGGTCTATAACCCGGCGTTTGACGTTACCCCCGCCTCGCTGATTAGCGGCTGGGTGCTGGATACGGGCGTGGTCACCCCTGAAGAGGTAGCGAAAGGGAAATTCGCCTGAGTGGGACTATCCTTGTAAGGGGTTCCCTTTAGAGGACGTTATCGTGACGCTCGATCCTGAAACAGACTTAAAACTGGAACGCGTGGTGGATGCACCGCGCGACCTGCTGTGGCTCTGCTGGACCACACCGGAGCACATCAAAAACTTCTTCATTCCTGCTCCCCATAAGGTGACTGAATGCGACCTCGATCTGCGCGTGGGTGGGCGATTCAATACCGTGTTTGAGGTGGACGGGCAGCGGATGGATAACCGGGGCGTATTTCTTGAAATCGATCCGGGGAACAAGCTGGTCTTTACCGATGGCTATACTGAGGGCTGGAAGCCGGCTGAAACGCCGTTTATGACGGCGATCCTGCTGCTGGAAGATGTAGGGGAGGGCAAGACCCGCTACACGGCGATAGCGCGTCACCCAACGAAGGAAATCCGCGAGCAGCATGAACAGATGGGCTTCCACGAAGGGTGGGGCGTGGTGTTGGATCAGCTGGTGGGGTATGTGAAAGGGCTAAAACGGTAGTGCTCTAAGACCCCCTCTCCCTTGAGGGAGAGGGCTGGGGTGAGGGGGGATAATTCATTGATTATGTTGAAGACAGATTTCTCTTTTTGGTATTCCTCATCTGACGAAATACTCGCTTCCCTTTTCATCAAAGTATCTTTCCGGCCATATCACATCGGGTGGAATGTCTGGCGCCTGAGCGGTAAGCAGTTCACCTTTGGGCCATGGTCGGGTAAGCGCATTTGCCAGTGTGGATGAGGAAAGGCCAGCCTTTCTGGACAACGCAGCCAGGCTTGTTCCATGTTTCTTTAGTGCAGCGATAATATCGGCCGGGTGCCAGTTCTGATGCTGCATTGTGTCCTCCTTACATGTGTTCGTTACGTGCTCAATTATCCTGTTTTGGGATAAGAAGGCAACGGGAGGATATTCGATTTCAGGATATTTGTATGGAATCGGAACAATGGCTTCAGTTTACTCGGATGAATACCAGCGTGTTATCAATGCGTTGAAGAAAGCGCGTAAAGAGAAGGCGATGACTCAGGCGCAGCTTGCGGAGGCACTGGGAAAACCACAATCGTTTATTGCTAAAGTGGAAAACGGTGAGCGTAGGTTGGACGTGGTGGAGTTTGTGCATCTGGCGAGGCTGGTTGGCGCAGATGTGCAGAGGATTATCGCCAGCATTTAATTAATGCCTGAGTATGGAACTGACCACCTGAGCCGTATGTTCCCCTCACCCTAACCCTCTCCCCAGAGGGGCGAGGGGATAGCACGGTGCTCGCATTACTTTGCGGGGTAGGGAGAAAAGATCATGCCAGCCTTGGATACGCATCCGCGATTGCATCGCCCGTAAACTGGGCAACCCAGCCTTCCGGATTGTCGAAAATACGAATGGCGGTAAAGTTCGGCTCTGAACCCATGTCAAACCAGTGCGGCGTGCCTGCGGGTACGGAAATCAGGTCGTTTTTCTCGCACAGCACCTGATACACCTCATCGCCGATGTGCAGGCAGAATAGTCCCGCCCCTTCCACGAAAAAGCGCACTTCGTCTTCGCCGTGAGTGTGCTCGTTGAGAAACTTCGCGCGCAGCGCCTCTTTCTGCGGATTGTCGGCGCGAAGGCTAATCACGTCCCAGCTCTGATAACCTTTCTCTGCCACCAGCTTGTCGATTGCATGCTGATACGCCTCAATCACGGCTTCAGGCGCGGGATCCTGCCCTAAATCACGGTCTGCCGCCCAGCGTTCAAACCGCACGCCTTTGGCGTTGAGCTGTTGGGCAATCTCGGCGGCGTCGGTGCTGTGCCACAGGTGCTTACTGGCGTCTTTATCGGAATAAATGGTCAATGCGCTCATGAAGGGATCTGCTCCGGGTTAATCTCGTCAAACTGGTGGATCTGATGGTGATGGCTTGCGCCGTCATCTTCACCGCGTATCAGTTGCAGGGTGCGAAAACCCGCCTGTTCAGCCGCGTCCAGCTCCTGATGAATATCCGACAGGAACAGGATCTGCGACGGGGCGATGCCCGTTTGCGCCGCAATATTTTGATAAGACTGCACCTCACGCTTGGCGCCGATGCGGGTATCAAAATAGCCGCTGAACAGATGAGTAATATCACCTTCGTCGCTGTAGCCAAATAACAGTTTCTGCGCGGCGACGGATCCAGAGGAATAAACATAGAGATCAATCCCTTGTGCCTTCCATTTTTCCAGCGCGGGCAGTACATCAGGGTAGAGATGGCCGGTAAAGTCACCGTTGACGTAACCGTCCTGCCAGATGATGCCTTGCAGGGCTTTGAGCGCCGTCGATTTGCGGTCTTCATCCATAAAGGTAAACAACACGTTGATGAGATCGCTGACGCTGGCATGCGGAGTGCTGATTTCATCGCGCAGGTTGTCCAGAATCGATTTGACCGGCTCGGCGTACTGCTGCGCGGTCACAAAGGCCGCCAGCCGCTCACGCGCGTAAGGGAACAAAACATCATGGACAAAACGGATATCGCTGGTGGTCCCTTCAATATCCGTCACAATCGCGCGAATCATACTCTCTCCCATTGTCGTAAACGCATTTCGCATTCAAATAAGAATTCTAAACCTTCCAGATGACGGCGGGCTTCGGCCACGTCGCGTCCCCAGCAGGTTAAGCCATGACCGCGCAGAAGAAAACCATAATTAAGCGGGCGTTCCTGCGCGTAATGGGCGATTCGAGAGGCGAGGGCGTCGATGTCCTGGTCATTATCAAACACCGGGATGGCCACCGTATCCCGATGCGTGGTCTGTCCGGTAAGGGATTTTTGCATCTCGAAGCCGGAGATCTTCAGCTCGGTCTCGTTGACCAGCCGCGACAGCACCGTGGCATTGACGGTGTGAACGTGCAGGACGGCGTTAGCCTCCGGGAACAGGCGGTAGATGAGGGTATGCAGCCCGGTCTCTGCCGACGGTTTACGGCCAGAAGGCGCACGGTTGGTGGCGATTTCAACCTGTAGAAAATCGGCGGTGGTCAGGCTGCCTTTGTCTTTTCCGGATTCGCTCAGCCAGCACAGATGTTCATCCTGACGCACGGACATATTGCCGCCGGTAGCGGGCGCCCAGCCTTTAGCGCCAATCCAGCGGCAGGCCTCGACCAGGTGTGTGAGTTGCAGGTTGTCTGTCATTTCCTGATACCCTCTCGGTCAGGAATATTTATATCATTTAGACGTCTAAGCGTCTTGATTGCCAGAGACTAACATCGTGTTATAGTGTCAGCAACATAAGTATTACAGGCAGGCACACTACAATGAGCAATAACCCGTTGATCCCGCAGAGTAAACTTCCGAATCTCGGCTCGACGATTTTTACGCAGATGAGCGCCCTGGCGCAGCAGCACAACGCCATTAACCTCTCACAAGGTTTCCCGGATTTTGACGGGCCGAAATATTTGCAGGAGCGTCTGGCGTACCACGTTGCGCAGGGAGCCAACCAGTATGCGCCGATGACCGGCGTGCAGGCGTTGCGTGAAGCCATTGCGGATAAAACGGCGGAGTTATACGGCCATAAGCCTGACGCGAACAGCGATATCACGGTAACCGCAGGGGCCACCGAAGCGCTGTATGCGGCGATAACCGCCCTGGTGCGTACGGGCGATGAGGTGATTTGTTTTGACCCGAGCTACGATAGCTACGCCCCGGCGATTGAACTGGCCGGTGGCGTGGTGAAACGCGTGGCGCTCCAGCCGCCGCATTTTCGTCCGGACTGGCAGGCGTTTGCCGCGCTGCTGAGCGATAAAACCCGGCTGGTGATCCTGAATACGCCACACAACCCATCGGCGACGGTGTGGCAGAAAAGCGATTTTGCCGCCCTGTGGCAGGCCATCGCCGAACGTGAAATCTATGTTCTGAGCGACGAGGTGTATGAGCACATCTGCTTTGCCGAAGAGGGTCATGCCAGCGTGCTGGCGCATCCGCAGCTTCGCGAGCGCGCAATCGCGGTATCATCATTTGGGAAAACCTACCATATGACCGGCTGGAAGGTAGGGTACTGCGTGGCGCCCGCCGCCATCAGCGCTGAGCTGCGTAAAGTGCACCAGTATTTGACGTTTGCCGTAAACACACCCGCCCAGCTGGCGCTGGCGGATATGCTGCGCGCTGAACCTGAACATTACCGGGACCTGCCAGCTTTTTACCGTGCGCGGCGGGATCGGTTTGTGACTGCCTTGAGCGAGAGTCGGCTGGAGATCCTGCCATGCGAAGGCACCTACTTCCTGCTGGCGGACTACAGCGCGATTTCCGATCTGGATGATGTCAGTTTTTGCCAGTGGCTGACGAAAGAGGTGGGCGTGGCGGCCATTCCGCTGTCGGTGTTCTGCGCCGATCCCTTCCCGCATAAACTGATTCGTCTTTGCTTTGCGAAGCAGGAGGCGACGCTGCTGGCAGCGGCTGCGCGCTTAAATTCGCTCTGACTATTTAACCGTCCAGGCTTCTGAAAAACGACGGTCCGCGAAGAGTTCCAGCAGACCGTTGATTTGCTTCAGTCGCAGCACTTCATCGCTGTCCATACCCAACTCCAGGCCAATTTTCTGCTCACTCCAGCCCATAAGCACCAGTTCTCGCACGATTTCTGACATGGCATTGATCTTGTGGCGTCCACGCGCGCGGTTGTGACGAATGGTTGTAGCCATGCGATCGAACTTTTCCTGGCGTGCTTTACGTAGGCAGGTAACAGGGAGGTAACCTTTAAGTTGACGCTTCAGAATAGCCCGATGACTGCCAAGCTCATGGCGATGGAATCCATCGACAATTTCATAGCTCTCAGGCGCATTTTCCGTCACAACGATAGGTTGTGTGAATCCATCCAGCTCCAGTGATTTGCTGAGCAACCGCTTCTCCGCCGGAGCGACATTATTTGGGTTGTAGTCATTGGCGGTGATGTCAGTCTGTTTTATCCACAATACGCAGTCGACGGGTTGATTATTAAAAGGGCTGATTTCGTGTAATGCCTGGCGAAAGGCATTAATAGCGCCGATTTTCTCTTCTTCAGAAAGGGCCTGCAGGTACGTCTGCATTTCTCTGATTATTTGCTGCTGCATAAAATCCCCCATTCCTTGCGTTTAGCTTTCACTCTTTCGCTGTAGCGTTGATAGTGTTTAGGTTTGTTTGGACTAAATGAGAGAGCCCGGCACCAGTAGTCATTGTTGAGTAAAACCTTGCAAATGCGTCGCCAGGAAGGGATATCTTTTGCGCCAATGTCACCCTCCTGCGTATCGGGAATATCCTCCAGGCCTCGCTTTTGATACCAGTGGAGATAAATTGCAATTTTATTTCGGTAATGTTCCGCCGTATTTTGCGGCATGCTGTCGAGTAGCAGCATGGCGTATTCGCGCCAGCCGAGATGGTCAGGTTTCAGGATCTTCCGGTGGCCATAAAAATGGTTATCGTGCCCGGCATAAATACCTCCACTTCGCACGCCGCAGGCGCGTTCACACATAGCCGCCCAGCGTTCGGGTTCAATGACATGATAGAGCCATAAGCCCTGACGCTGTTCCGGACCAAACGGTTCGCAGATGCGCATATAACGCGGCGGCACCCCCGCCTTGTACATCAGGTTGTATAACGGGTTATAGCAACATTTTGATTTCGCGAACCACGTCCAGATGTCGGCGGTTTTCCAGTCGTACAGTGGGTAGATATACCAGGCGTGCCCACCCGGGGCGACGGTCGTCCAGGGTTTATCGTCAGAAAAGCGCTGCTTACGCGCCGACGCGATAGCCAGAAAGCGGTTGTAAGATTCATCGGCGCGGATCCCCACCATGACTGCGGAAGGACGTCTTTGCGCATACCATTCGGCAAACTCGCGCACGAAGGCTTCAAACGTCATTCCCTGCTGATAAAAATCGAAATAGTGATAATCGGTAATGGCATCTTCTGGTGGCTGGCGAACCCAGTTTGTTCCGGGTTCCCAGCACTGCCATTCAGGTTGAAACTGTGACAGGGCGTTCTGGGTGGTGAGCGGAAGCGCTACCCACCAGAACTGGTGGATAACATCCCGATAGAGCGTTTTCATAGCGTCAACATGCTGAATGGTCGACGAGAATTGCGCTTCCCAGTCCAGAAAGATGACGTCTATTTTTCGCTTTAATTGCCGTGCTTTCTGGGCAACAAGATGCAGCATCACGGTAGAATCTTTTCCACCGGAAAAGGAAACGCATACCCTGGGGAAATTGTTAAGCGTCCAGTGTATGCGTTCCGCAGAAGCGTCTAAAACATTTTCCTGTAAAGGGATTTTATAGTTCGACATGATTAATCGCGTCCTGCGTGTTAAATGTCTTGGGAAAATCAAAACGATATTATGGAATTATTTATCCTTAATTTCACGGAGTCATTTTTTTCGGTTCGCTTTAATTATATTCACCATGCAAATGTATTTTACGCAGACGGCGGAGAAACGCAGAGCTTATGCATTTTTTCAATGAATGTTGAAAAAACAGAGCTATTCAGTGATGAACGGCCGTAGAGCATATAGATCTTTAATTCAGGCAGCGCAAACGGTGGCTCAAGCCTTTTTAATTTCAAAGATTCTTTAAATGTTTCATAGATCGACACGGGGATATAGCCTAACAAATCAGATGAACTGACCATAGAGATGAGAGAGCTAAGGGAGTCGGTGCGAAAAGCAATATTTCTTTCCGGAAAAGCGTCATTGGCCCGACTCTGGAACTCTTTTACACCCGGATGAGCACTCTGGTAAAAAGTGAATTTCTCCTGGTATAGCGCGTCCACCGTAGCTGTGTCAGCGAGCCTTGGGTGGTCTGCTCTACAGATTAAGGCTATCGGCACCGTAGTGAAGTGGGTGCAGACCACAGAGCGATTGTGGATAGGTGCGATAGAGAAGATGAGATCGGCTTTACGATAGGCCAACAAATCTTCCGCTGATTCGGAGGAAATAAGCATATCTCTTTGTTCTATCTCATAATTCTCCTCAGATATTAAAAGCTTCAACGGTTCCAGCATCGAACCAGGAGACACCATTTGAGTGCAATAGATAACGAACTTTTTCTTGATGTCCGAGTGATGCATCATGTTGATCGTCTGCTCAAGCTGATTGAGATTTTTTTCCAGATGATGATGCAAGTTGGTACCTACCGTGGTGGGCGTAATTCCCTTCCCTGAACGGATAAACAGGGGGTCATCAAGCTGACCGCGCAGGCGTTGCAGCGACTGGCTGACGGCGGATGGTGTGATATAAAGCGTCTCGGCAGCCCTACTGATACTGAGATGTTGGTAAATGCATTCGAAGATAACTAACAGATTGAGATCGAATTTTTTTAGGTCGTAGAGGTTTGCCATGTTTCGTCCTGAGTGAGTTGAGTTTGCTGTCGTTATCACACCATGGAGTACGACAGAGTGTAGTTACCCTTTACAATCCGTGTGAATAACTCGCTTAATTTAGAATTTAAGTGATCTTAATATATCACGGCTTTGGATTATTGAAACATATCTTCAAGAGTTATTAAGATAATTTTATCTTTAAAGTGTGATTGAATTATTTGAATGACAAATGGCGTTTATATATAGCGTGAAACCCATAATGAAATTAAATTTATAATGTTTCAATGACCTGTTCGAATCTGCCTATCACAGCCATAGGCAGGACTATCCCTCTTATGCATTGCTCATTGCGCGCAGGGGTGCTGTAATCAAACCGCTGTTACGGCCTTGATACAAGGTATGTAGAGCGCAACGCAACGCCAGCTTCGGCTGGCACTGAATGTACCTGCGGGGAATTCAGGTATCAGGGCCGCCCGTTGAGGCGGCCTTTTTACTTTCAGGCTTTCCTGTAAAAGGTTCACCTTGCTGTCTTGTTGCTGTTGTAAGGTTTGGCTGATTGATTTGATAAAGCATACGCATTAGCCCCGATGAACAAAGTTGGTTACCTTACACCTCAACGAAAACACGGAGGAAGTACAGATGTCCTTGATTAACACCAAAATTAAACCTTTCAAAAACCAGGCGTTCAAAAACGGTGAGTTCATCGAAGTTACTGAGAAAGATACCGAAGGCCGCTGGAGCGTGTTCTTCTTCTATCCGGCTGACTTCACCTTCGTTTGCCCGACCGAACTGGGCGACGTTGCAGACCACTACGAAGAACTGCAAAAGCTGGGCGTAGACGTTTACTCTGTTTCTACCGATACCCACTTCACCCACAAAGCGTGGCACAGCAGCTCTGAAACTATCGCGAAAATCAAATACGCGATGATCGGCGACCCGACTGGCGCCCTGACCCGTAACTTCGACAACATGCGTGAAGATGAAGGCCTGGCTGACCGTGCGACCTTCGTTGTTGACCCGCAGGGCATTATCCAGGCTATCGAAGTTACCGCTGAAGGTATCGGCCGTGATGCATCTGACCTGCTGCGCAAAGTGAAGGCGGCTCAGTACGTTGCTTCTCACCCAGGCGAAGTGTGCCCGGCGAAATGGAAAGAAGGCGAAGCAACGCTGGCGCCATCTCTGGACCTGGTCGGCAAGATCTAAGTCTGTAAAGCCTGGCGGCGCTACGCTTGCACAGGCCTACAGTATCGTAGGCCGGGTAAACGAAGTGCCACCCGGCAATCAATGGGCGCTCCCCGCGCCCATTTCATTCCAGCACCATGATGCAAGTTGCATTCAGGCAGCCCGTATAAGGCGGCTTGCATGATGACGTTTTAAGAGAGGGAAGAATAATGCTCGACACTAACATGAAAACCCAGCTCAAGGCCTACCTTGAGAAACTGACCAAACCTGTTGAGCTGATTGCCACGCTGGACGACAGCGCGAAATCGGCAGAAATCAAAGCGCTGCTGACAGAGATTGCTGAGCTGTCGCCGAAAGTGACCTTCAAAGAAGACAACACGCTGGCAGTCCGTAAGCCTTCTTTCCTGATCGCCAACCCAGGGTCTGACCAGGGGCCGCGTTTCGCGGGTTCTCCGCTGGGGCACGAATTTACGTCCCTGGTGCTGGCGCTGCTGTGGACCGGTGGTCATCCGTCAAAAGAAGCGCAGGCGCTGCTGGAGCAGATCCGCGATATCGACGGTGATTTTGAGTTTGAAACCTATTACTCGCTCTCCTGCCACAACTGCCCGGACGTGGTGCAGGCGCTGAACCTGATGTCAGTGCTCAACCCACGCATTAAGCACACGGCGATTGACGGCGGTACGTTCCAGAACGAAATCACCGAGCGCAACGTGATGGGCGTTCCGGCGGTTTACCTGAATGGTCAGGAGTTCGGCCAGGGGCGTATGACGCTGACCGAAATCGTCGCCAAAGTGGATACCGGCGCAGAAAAACGTGCGGCGGAAGAGTTGAACCAACGTGATGCGTACGACGTGCTGATTGTTGGCTCCGGCCCGGCGGGCGCGGCGGCAGCGGTTTACTCCGCACGTAAAGGGATCCGTACCGGTCTGATGGGCGAGCGTTTCGGTGGTCAGGTTCTGGATACCGTAGACATTGAAAACTACATTTCCGTGCCGAAAACCGAAGGCCAGAAGCTGGCCGGGGCGTTGAAAGCGCACGTCAGCGACTACGACGTGGATGTCATTGACAGCCAAAGCGCCAGCAAACTGGTTCCGGCAGCGGTCGAGGGTGGTTTGCACCAGATTGAAACGGCGTCCGGCGCGGTGCTGAAGGCGCGCAGCGTGATCATTGCCACTGGCGCGAAATGGCGCAACATGAACGTGCCGGGCGAAGATCAGTATCGCACCAAAGGCGTGACCTATTGCCCGCACTGTGACGGCCCGCTGTTCAAAGGTAAACGCGTAGCGGTGATCGGCGGCGGTAACTCCGGCGTGGAAGCGGCTATCGACCTGGCGGGGATTGTTGAACACGTTACCCTGCTGGAGTTCGCCCCTGAGATGAAAGCGGACCAGGTGTTACAGGATAAAGTACGTAGCCTGAATAACGTCGACATTGTGCTCAATGCCCAGACGACAGAAGTGAAAGGCGACGGCAGCAAAGTGACCGGTCTGGAATACCGTGACCGCGTGAGTGGCGATATTCACAGCGTACCGCTGGCGGGGATCTTCGTTCAGATTGGCCTGCTGCCAAACACCACCTGGCTGGAAGGCGCAATTGAGCGCAACCGCATGGGCGAGATCATCATCGATGCGAAATGCGAAACCAGCGTGAAGGGCGTATTTGCGGCGGGCGACTGCACCACCGTGCCGTACAAGCAGATCATCATCGCTACCGGTGAAGGTGCGAAAGCCTCGCTGAGCTCGTTTGATTACCTGATCCGCACCAAAACTGCATAATAAAAGAAAGCAAGACGACACCTGCAATACAAGAGGCCACCAAAAGGTGGCCTCTTTTTTTATCTGACGACCATCACCGGAATGTGGGTGTGGCGGATCACGCTGGAGGCGTTCGACCCCAGCAGGTGCGTGGTAATAGACGGGTTGCGCGAACCAATCACCACCACGTCTGCGTTCAGCTCCGCGGCCAGTTCATTAACGGCGTCACGCACGCTACCGAACCGGACGTGGGTTTTTATGCGGGAAGGATCGATGCTGAAGTGCCCGACCATGGTTTGCAGGCGCGTCTCGGCTTCATGCTGTAAATGCTCTTCAAAACGACGCACATCAGCAGCGAAACGATGCAGGCTCAGGCTGGCAGAGCCCGGTAAAACATGCAGAAGATGAATAACTCCGTCCTGCTGCGCGAGAAATTCCGCGTGACGTACAGCTTTATCACTCAGTTCCATTTCGAAAACATCAACCGGCATAATGATTGTTTGATACATACCCGTTTCTCCTTGTTTATAAACGCTGAAATCATTCAACCACAAAATATAAAAGGTTTCTGTAATCCCGACAGCACTTTTTTATCTCGCCAGGATAAATCTCAAAACAGCCGGATTCCGGGGCAGATCCCGAGAGGTAGCTACCCTTTTATAAGCTTACCCACACCCTTTCGGAGGTTGCATGAAAGCTCTCACCTATCACGGTCCACATCATGTTCGGGTCGATAATGTCCCCGATCCGGGCATCGAACAGCCTGACGATATCATCCTGCGCGTAACGGCCACGGCGATCTGTGGTTCTGATTTGCATCTTTATCGCGGAAAAATTCCCAAGGTCCAGCACGGCGATATCTTTGGTCATGAATTTATGGGCGAGGTGGTGGAGTGCGGGAGCGAAGTGAAGAACGTGCAGAAAGGTGACCGGGTGGTGATCCCGTTTGTGATTGCCTGCGGTGACTGTTTCTTTTGCCAGATGCAACAGTACGCGGCCTGCGAAAACACGAACCGCGGGCAGGGCGCGGCGCTGAACAAAAAGCAAATTCCCGCCCCTGCCGCGCTGTTTGGCTACAGCCATCTTTACGGCGGCGTGCCGGGCGGACAGGCGGAGTATGTGCGCGTGCCGAAAGGCAACGTGGGGCCGTTTAAAGTGCCTCAGCTGCTGTCAGACGACAAAGCGCTTTTCCTGTCAGATATTCTGCCTACCGCCTGGCAGGCGGCGAAAAATGCGCAGATCCAGAAAGGCTCCAGCGTCGCCGTATTCGGGGCCGGGCCGGTGGGGTTACTGACCATTGCCTGCGCGCGGCTTCTCGGCGCAGAGCAGATTTTTGTGGTTGACCATCATCCCTATCGACTGCGGTTTGCCCAGGAGCGCTACGGCGCGATCCCGATTAACTTTGATGATGATAACGACGCGGCGGAGAAAATCATTGAGCAAACGGCCGGGCAGCGCGGGGTGGATGCGGTGATTGATGCCGTCGGGTTTGAGGCCAAAGGCAGCACGACGGAAACGATCCTCAGTAACCTGAAAATTGAAGGCAGCAGCGGCAAAGCCCTGCGCCAGTGCATTGCTGCGGTGCGACGCGGCGGCGTGGTCAGCGTGCCGGGTGTGTACGCCGGTTTCATCCATGGCTTCCTGTTTGGCGATGCCTTCGATAAAGGGCTGAGCTTTAAGATGGGGCAGACGCACGTCCACGCCTGGCTGGGAGAGCTGCTGCCGCTTATCGAAAAAGGGTTGCTTACACCGGAAGATATTGTGACCCACTATCTTCCGCTGGCTGATGCGGAGCGCGCCTATAAGATCTTCGAAAAACGGGAGGAGGAGTGCCGCAAGGTGATCCTGGTGCCTGGCGCAGATACCCCGGAGGCAGCGCAGCAGAAAGTGAAGGGACTGGTGAATGCCTTCCCCGGCGGCGTTGTGTGAGGTTTCGTCCCCACGGCACTACGACAGAGTAAACATGGATTAAGCGGTTTTTGTCCGATATAACACAATCGGGTGAATTTGCGGAAAGAGGATGCAGGTGCATCCTCTGTGCAAAGCGGGGTCGCTTGTTCAGAAGGGATTAACGCAGGTAATCGCCAGCGGCTTCGGGCTGGTAGAGCAGCTCAAGCACTTCCAGATGGGCTGAGGCGCCGCCCGGGAGTTCCCAGTGGATAGTATCGCCCGTGCGCAGTCCAAGCAGCGCCGCGCCCACGGGTGCCAGCACCGAAAGCTGCATGCTGCTGTCGGTCATCTGCGCCGGATAGACCAGCGTACGGGTGAGTTCCTCCCCGGTGGTCAGGTTGCGGAACTTCACCTGGCTGTTCATGGTGACCACATCATGCGGCATGGTCTCAGGCGTACACATCTGCGCCCGGTCTAGCTCTTCGTTCAGCGCATCGGCTACCGGCAGCGAGGCGAATTCTGGTTTCTCCAACAGTCGGTCAATACGTTCTGCGTCGAGTTCATTGATGATAATCGTAGGTCTGGACATTTTTACTCCATGTCGTTAATGCTGCGTGTAACGCAGAAACCAATCCAAAAGAAAACCCTCGCCGTCTGGCAGCGAGGGTTTAACTTATCTGATGATACTGTCTGAAACCCTAAGTTTGAAGTGATGAAGGTCACATTCGTGCGCCATATGAATTTTTGGCAATAAACCCGGCATCCCGATTCACGCTGAACGGAAATTTCGTTACGCTGGTAAAACTTAAACCGGGCAATGCGCGTTGCAGCCCCTGCGTAGAGAGAGCGATATGTACTTTTACCAACCGTCTCAGGGGCACGGCCTGCCGCACGACCCGCTGAACGCCATTATCGGTCCACGTCCGATTGGCTGGATTTCATCCTGTGATAAGGCCGGTCAACTGAACCTTGCCCCGTACAGCTTCTTTAACTGCTTTAACTATCGCCCACCGATCATTGGTTTTTCCAGCAACGGCTGGAAGGATAGCGTGCGGAATATTACCGAAACGGAAGAGTTTGTCTGGAACCTCGCAACGCGCGATCTGGCTGAGGCGATGAATGAAACCTCCGCCACACTCCCTCATGGCGAGGATGAATTTACCTTTGCCGGCCTGACGCCCGTAGCCAGCCAGCTTGTGCGCTCGCCGCGCGTGGCGGAAAGCCCGGTGAATTTCGAGTGTCGATTGTCACAGTGCATTCAGTTGACCGGCGCGGATGGGATCCCGATTGATACCTGGCTGGTGCTCGGCGAAGTGGTGGGCGTCCATATCGCCGAGAGTTTGCTGGAAGAGGGGATTTACCAGACCGCGAAAGCGCAGCCCATTCTGCGTGCGGGTGGACCGTCCGCCTACTACGGCATCAGCGACAGCCATCGCTTCGATCTGGTACGCCCGGATGCGCGCAGGAACAATCAGTAACCAGCTTTATCGATAACAAACTGTTTGCCGCAGTTGCCCGGATGCGGCTGTGGCGCAAAGGTGCTGGCTGAGAGCGAGTTGTTAATGGTGCTGGATTTTAGCGAGATCTGCATCTCGGTCAGATAAGCCGGATTGCCATGGCAGGTAAGCTTGAACGCTTTTACGTTCTGTTTCCCCCAGCTTTTGGCCACGGCTGCATCAAAATCGCTACGGCGGACGGTTTTGCCATAGTTTTCCGCCAGAAATTTCCCAACCGCACTATTTTTCACTTCCTGGTTCATGCGCACCATGGTGCCGAAGTAAGCGTCGGGATCAAAACCAAAGCAGACGCCGTGTTTCGCGTATTCATAACGTTCAAGGCAGGAGTTGCCGCCCGCGCCGGGCATCACGCTGTTAAGCTTCGCCGCGCCCGTTAGCGATAGTCCGGTCTCTGCGGCGTCACATTTGCGGCTGGCTTTTGCTTCCGGCATATTCGGAACCGGACGAGTGGCACAGCCGAAGCGCATCCAGCGGCGTTCATCCACTCCGCGAGCGGCAATAGATTTCGGCAGTGCTGGCCATAAGCCGTGGACGGTCAGAAAATCGGTTTTGTTGCTGCTCTCTTTTTGCAGGCGACACTCTTCCGGTTCGTCACGGTTGCGTTCGACCATACTCTGGCAAAATCCAGTTTGCCAGGAAAGCGCCAGAACGTAGCGATCGAAATCGCCGTACTGGGTTGGCTTAAGCGGATCTGCCTGAATTGAGAAGACACAGAGTGCAAGCGCTACTGCGCCAGACGGGATAACGATATCCTTCCTGAACATTTGCTTTCCTGATTGGTTGGGCGCGATTAATTTCTGGAGGTTATTAAAGCACAAAAAGCGCCCGCAGGCGCTTTTTGGAAAGCAGGAATTTCGCTTAGGCAGCGCCGGGAACCAGCACTTCGGTGGCGATAATAACGATAATCAGGCCAACCAGCACCGGCACTGACGTGCGTTTTACCACTTCAAACGGAGAGATTTTTGCCATCCCTGCAACCGCAACCACCACGCCCGATACCGGAGAAATGGTACGACCCAGGTTGGAGGCCTGGAGCATCGGAATGGACAGGTAAGCCGGGTTGATGCCGGAGGAGTGTGCCAGTTTAGGGATCATCTCAACAAACGCATAGAACGGCGCGTTACCGGAGCCGGTAGTCATCGCCGCCAGCATGGTCAGTACCACCAGCACCAGCATCAGGATAATGCTGGCCGAGCCGAACGAGGTGGCGATAGAGATCAGGCTCTGGATAAAGCCGATTGTGCTCAGCCCCTGAGCAAACACCCCTGCGGCAACCAGCAGCATCACCACGCCCGCGAAGGCATCCGCCATGCCGCGGAAGGCGACTTCAAGACCCGTGAACACCTTCTGGGTATTAAAGCCACGAACAAATTCCAGGATGGCCGCCAGCAGCATACAGATCACCAGGATAGTGATGATGTGCAGCTGAGGGCCCCATTTGCCGTCAAAAATAAGCACGCCAATAATCGGCGTGAAGGGCAGGATGGAATAAAACGCCGGGGCGGTAGTGGTGATTTCACTGACGTCCATCATCTCATGGCTGACGTTCTCTTTCTTATCGAGGTAGCGTTGCCAGAAGAAATGCGCCACGCCCATGCCGAGAATAGCGGTGATGGAGATTGGCAGTGTGGTTTTGAAGGCGAAGTCAATCAGCGACATTTCCGCGGCTTTCGCGGCCAGCACCACGTCACCGGAAGTAGGGGAGAGAATAATCGCCGCCGGAGAGGCGCAAATAGCCGCCGCTGCGCCACGGCTGATCCCGACGTTAACCATTACCGGGAATAACGTCGCCATTAACAGCACGCCAAGGCCTGTTGCTGAGGAAACGGCTAATGACATCAGACAGGCCAGGAAATAAGCCGCGACCATCAGCAGATAGGGGGAGTTAATATATTGCAGCGGCTTAGAAGCCAGCTTCACCACCATATCATTCGCACCGATATGGGTCATATAGGCAGCAAATCCGCAGAGCATCATGATCATCATGCCCAGGTCACCGCCGCGGCTCATCAGCAGAATTTTTATATATTCCACAATATCGGTAGCGGTATATCCGGTGCTGGCTTCGCTGGCGGGTAAAACCTGATGACCCATTAGCGCGCTAATGATCAGCAGCGTCAGGCCGCCGACAAATAGCACGCCGGTGGCTGAGTAACCTTTAATGATGTAGCGTGCTACACCGACAATGACCACGACTCCAATGAGGAGTTCGAGAAAAGTAAGCATGATTTCCCCTGTATCCTTGCTGCCCGAGAGACAAATAATCAATAAAAAAGAAGCCTGAAATGTGCCGAATAAATGGCCAGTCCTTGCTGATTAAAATCAAGAAAGAGACTACTAAAGGCAATGATGACGATATTTTTGCTAACCCTGCGTCATTTATATTAAGACGTTATTGACCTGATGAATAGATATTATATGTCATTAAATTGATGGTGAAGTGTTAAGGTTTTGAGTATTACTTGCCGACAATCGATTTAAAAACGTAAATCTCTTTAAAACTACTTCTCTTTCATTCTTTTGCCTGCTTATACTCGGTTCACTTTTACCCTATCCGACGATCTGAATATGCACGCCAGCTGGACGTATCGCCTGCGCTTTATCAAAAAACATCTGCTGATGTTTTTGCTGGCGTTTGGCTGGCTGTTAATCCAGAGTCAGGTGGCCGTCGCCTCCCATCAATGTTCAATGGATTTGCGCGGTGAGGTGGCCACCATCCAGCATATGGATATGATGGCGGAACCGGGGCTGCATTATGCTGCCGGTGCTTCACCGCTGTGTGAAAAACATTGTGTGCCGGATCAGGTACAAAAAGAACCTGCCCAGCCGCATCTGGTGGCGCTGCCTGCCGCCATGACGCTGACCTTAACGACGCCAGAGTGTTCATCTGCAAGCCATTCTGCGTGGTCTATTACCCCTCCTGCTGTGGGGCCGCCGGCAACGATCCGCTATTGCCGGTTTCGGGAGTAAAAACCTGTTAATTCGTTGATTTTATTTACTTAACGTTTAACAGGAGTTTTATCATGCGTACCCTATTCCTTTCCGCGCTGGTTGGCGCGTCCATCTCTTTCGCTTCTTATACCGTTCAGGCAAACCAGACCTGGCAGGGCCGCGGCGTGGTTCAGTCGATCTCTGACAATGCCGTCATGCTCCGTCACGAGGCCATACCGGAACTAAAATGGCCAGCGATGACCATGCCGTTTACTTTATCTGCCGGCACCACGCTGAATGGCGCCAAACCGGGGGATGAGGTGACCTTCACGCTTGAGCGTGCGGGTGACGGTTTCCAGATTATCTCGCTGACGCCAGCGCGCTAAGCGAGGTCACCATGAAACAACACACACTGAGCCTGTGGCTCGGTGGGGTGTTGTTCGGCCTGTTAACCTCCGCCGCGCAGGCGGAGCCGTGGACGCTCGAACACACCCTGACCGAAGCCCAGCGCTACTCGGCAGAACTCTCCGCCAGCCGTAACGAAGCGCAGGCGCTGGATGCGATGGCGGATTCCGCCACGCAATTACCTGATCCAAAACTGAAATTCGGTATTGAAAACGTGCCGGTACAGGGCAGCAACGATCGGCGGCTTACGCGCGAAGGGATGACCATGCAGAAGGTTGGCATCATGCAAAGCTACGTCAGCTCAGAGAAGCGGGAACGTAAAGCACAGACTTTTCAGGCGCAGGCGCGAAGCGTGCTGGCAAAATCCGAGGCCGTACGTGCCGCGCTTCAGCGTGATACCGCCCAGGCCTGGCTGGATCTGGCGCTGGCACAGCAGGCGCTGAAAACGGCCAGAACGCTGGTCCGTGAAACGGAACGCCAGCGGGGCGTGCAGAAGGCGAGCGTCGGGGCGGGAGGCGCAACGCCGGACAGCGTACTGGCCCTGCAAATGATCCTCAGCGCCATGCGCGACAAAGAGACGCTGGCGCAGCGGGATGTGCAGCTGGCGCAAAGCCGTCTGCTGGAGCTAACAGGGCACGCTATTACGGCGGTTCGCGGTCCGCTGCCGCGCTATCAGCGCCTTCCTGCCGATGAAAAAACGTTGCAGGAGGGGATTGCCAGACACCCGGAAGTGGAGGCCGCGCGACGTGAAGCAGAGACCGCGAAAGCGCGTTCAGCGCAATCTGCCGTGGCAGCGATACCCGATGTGGATGTGGAGGTCTATTACGCCCACCGCGCCGAAGGCTATGACGATATGGCTGGCGTGATGTTCAGCGTGGATCTGCCTTTGTTCCAGTCAAAACGTCAGGACAAGGATTACGCCGCCGATGTTTCCCGCTCAATGCAGGCGGTGGATCAACTGACGCTGCTCAAACGCGAACACATTGCCCAGGTGCAAACGCTGGTGGCGCAGTATCAGGCTGCGCAAACGGTGTGGCAGCGTCAGCGGGACGAGGTACTACCGTTGCAGCGACAACGGCTGGCGGTGCTGACGGCGCAATATCGTTCTGGACAGTCGGCGCTTCCGGCCCTGCTGGAGGCGCGTCGTGGCGTACTGGATACGGAACTGGCGGTGAACCAGGCGGAGCGCGAAATGGCGCGAACCTGGGCTGCCGTGAACTGGCTGATCCCGCAGGAGCTGGCGCAATGAAAAAAACAACGTTAATGGCGATTGCCATCGCGATAGCTGCCGTTGGCGGCTATTTTGTCGGACAGAAGCAGACGCATCAGCCGGATGCGGCTTCACAACCCTCAGAACGCAAGGTGCTTTACTGGTACGACCCCATGGTGCCCGGTCAGCGCTTCGATAAGCCGGGTAAATCCCCCTTTATGGATATGGATCTGGTCCCACGCTACGCCGATGAAGCGCAGGCGGCGTCAGGCGTGGCCATCAGCACTCAACAGCAGCAAAACCTGGGGATGAAAACCGCCAACGTTGAGATGCGCCAGCTGGTTTCGCCGTTCTCGGCCTTTGCCACGGTTGCAACGGATGAACGTAACGTCTCGGTGTTGTCAGCCCCGGCCAATGGCGTGGTGTCAAAATTGTTTGTTAATGCGCCGCAGCAGCAGGTAAAAGCCGGAGAGGCGCTGGCGCAACTGTGGATCCCGCAGTGGACCGCCGCCCAGCAGGAGTATCTCGCGGTTCGTCAGCTTGGCGATGCCGCATTGACCCGCGCCGCTCGCGAGCGGCTGGCGTTGCAGTTTATGCCAGAAGAGGTCATTCGTTTGCTGGAGCGTAGCGGTAAGCCGCAGACCACGCTCATTCTGCGCACCGACCGGGCGGGCTATGTGGTGAAGCTGGACGTGCGGGAAGGGGCGCAAATCACCGCAACGGCGCCGCTGTTTGAGATCGCCAGCCTCGATCCGGTCTGGCTGGTGGTCGACTACCCGCAAACGCAGGCGCAGTCTCTGGCGGTGGGCAGCAAGGTGGTAGCAACCTCAGAAAGCTGGCCGGGGGAGCAGTTCCACGGCACGGTCAGCGAATTGCTGCCGCAGATGGAGGCGGCCACGCGAACCCTGAAAGCCCGTATCGTGCTGGAAAATTCCGCACATAAGCTGAAGCCGGGCATGTACCTCTCCGTCAGCCGTGCGCAAGAGCTGAAAGGCCCGCCGGTGCTGGCGGTGCCGGAAGAAGCGGTGATTAACAGCGGAGAGTCTGCGCGTCTGCTGCTGGCTACCGGGGACGGTTATTTCCAGCCTGTGACGGTGAAAACCGGCCTGACGGCGCAGGGCTGGACGGCGATCCTGTCCGGGGTCAAAGAGGGCGATAAGGTGGTGACGTCCGGGCAATTCCTGATTGATTCCGAAGCCAGCCTGCGTAGCGTGATGTCGGAGGTGACGCCATGATTGCCGCTGTGATTCGCGCCTCGTTGCGTAACCGCCTGCTGGTGATCCTGGCCGCGCTGATGATGGCCAGCTGGGGCTGGTGGGCGGTGCAGCGCGCGCCGCTGGACGCGTTGCCCGATCTGTCTGATGTGCAGGTCATTATCAAAGCGAGTTACCCCGGGAAAGCGCCGCAGGTGATTGAAGATCAGGTGACCTGGCCGCTGACAACCTCCATGTTGTCTGTGCCGGGCGCCAAAACCGTGCGCGGTTTTTCAATGTTTGGTGACGCTTATGTGTATGTGCTGTTTGAGGATGGCACCGATCTCTACTGGGCGCGATCCCGGGTGCTGGAATATTTAAGCCAGGTACAGGCGCAGTTTCCGCCGGGCGTGAAGGTGTCGCTGGGGCCGGATGCGACGGGCGTCGGCTGGATCTACGAATATGCACTGATCGACCGTAGTGGAAAACACAGCCTGGCAGATCTTCGGGCCCTTCAGGACTGGACGCTTAAGTTCGAGCTTAAGACGGTACCGAATGTATCTGAAGTGGCAAGCATTGGCGGAATGGTGCGTCAGTATCAGATCGTGGCGGACCCGGCGAAAATGCGCGCGCTGAATATTACCCACAGCCAGCTATCCGGCGCGGTGCAGGCCGCCAATAAAGAGAGCGGCGGCGCCCTGCTGGAGATGGGCGAAGCGGAGTATATGGTGCGGACAACGGGCTATTTGCGCTCGCTGGAGGATTTTCGCAATGTGGTGATCGCCACCCGCGATGGCGTACCTGTCCTGCTGAAAGATGTCGCCACCATTGGCATTGGCCCGGAGATCCGCCGGGGCGTGGCGGAGCTTAACGGTGAAGGGGAGGTTGCTGGCGGCGTAATCGTGATGCGCTACGGGCAGAACGCGCTGGAAACCCTTCGCGCGGTAAAAGCGAAACTGAGCGAGCTGCAAAAAACGCTGCCGCAGGGCGTCGAGATTGTTCCGGTCTACGATCGCTCCACGCTGATTGAGGAGTCGGTCAAAACGCTGACGCACAAGCTGCTCGAAGAGTTTGCCGTGGTGGTACTGGTGTGCGCGCTGTTCCTGTTCCACCTGCGTTCCGCGCTGGTGGCGATGGTTTCTCTGCCGCTGGGGATCCTCGGGGCTTTTGTGGTGATGCACTATCAGGGCATTAACGCGAATATGATGTCGCTCGGCGGGATCGCCATTGCCATCGGAGCGATGGTGGATGCGGCAATTGTCATGATTGAAAACATGCACAAGGTGCTGGAGCAGTGGCGGCATGATAATCCGGGCAAGGAGCCTGCGTCGGGAGAGTACTGGCGTCTGGCGGAAAAGGCGGCGGTTGAAGTGGGACCGGCGCTGTTTTGCAGCCTGTTAATCATCACGCTGTCATTTATACCGGTATTTTCGCTGGAAGCGCAGGAGGGGCGAATGTTCTCGCCGCTGGCGTTCACCAAAACCTGGTCGATGGCCGTGGCCGCCGGGCTTGGGATCACTCTGGTGCCGGTGCTAATGGGCTTCTTTATTCGCGGGAAAATCCCGGATGAGAAGGCAAACCCGATAAACCGCCTCCTGATCCGCCTGTATGAGCCGCTGCTTGATAAGGTACTGACCTTCCCGAAAACGACCCTGGCACTGGCATGTCTGCTGCTGATCGCCACGCTCTGGCCGCTGAGCCGCCTGGGCAGTGAGTTTATGCCGCCGCTGGATGAAGGGGATTTACTCTATATGCCCTCCACGCTGCCGGGGATCTCTGCTCGCGAGGCATCGCGGCTGCTTCAGCAGACGGACCGCTTGATCAAAAGCGTACCGGAGGTGGCGAGCGTGTTTGGCAAAGCTGGTCGGGCGGAGTCGGCAACCGATCCCGCGCCATTAACCATGCTGGAAACAACTATCCACTTTAAGCCCCGCGAGCAGTGGCGGCCTGGAATGACGCCGCAAAAGCTGGTGGAGGAGCTCGATAAAACCGTGTCGCTGCCGGGCATTGCCAATGTGTGGGTGCCCCCTGTCCGTAACCGTCTGGACATGCTGGCAACCGGGATCAAAAGCCCGGTCGGCATTAAGGTGAACGGCAATAATATTGCCGACATTGAGCGCGTGGCCCGGCAGATTGAGCAGGTGGTGAAGGACGTTCCTGGCGTCTCCTCGGCGCTGGCGGAGCGACTGGAAGGCGGGCGCTACGTGGATATTCGTATCGACCGGCAAAAAGCCGCGCGCTACGGCGTTTCCGTCGATGAACTGCAAAGCCTGGTCTCCACGCTGGTCGGGGGCGATAACATTGGTGAGGTGATCCAGGGACGCGAGCGGTATCCCATCAACCTGCGTTATCCCCGCGATTTGCGTGATAACGTCGACACGTTGCGGGTGTTGCCGGTAGTAACCGCCAGCGGTAGCCAGGTGGCGCTGGGGGAACTGGCCGATATCGTCGTGACGGAAGGCCCACCGATGCTAAAAAGTGAAAATGCGCGCCTTTCCAGCTGGATCTACGTGGACTTACGCGGGCGCGATCTGAAGTCCGCCGTAGATGAAATGCAAAAACGGGTGGAGGAGAAGGTGGTATTGCCGCAGGGCGTATCTCTCTCCTGGTCCGGGCAGTTTGAATATCTGGAACGGGCGACCGCGACGCTTAAAATAGTCTTACCTGTCACGCTGATGATTATATTCATCCTTTTATGGTTAACCTTCAGGCGGATATCAAATGTCCTGATAATAATGGGGACATTGCCTTTCGCGCTTATTGGTGGGGTGTGGTTATTATGGCTGCTTGAATATAATTTGTCTGTGGCGGGGGCCGTTGGCTTTATCGCCCTTTCCGGGGTGGCAGCAGAATTCGGCGTAATTATGGTTCTATATTTGAATCATGCGCTTGATAAATATCACAGGCTTGAGCCAGAAGGGGGAAATACGGTGCTATTGCGGGCGATCCACGAAGGTGCCGTGCTGCGCGTGCGTCCGAAGGTGATGACGGTCGCCACGATTATGGCGGGACTGCTGCCCATCATGTGGGGAAATGGGAGTGGCTCGGAGGTGATGCAACGTATTGCTGCACCGATGATTGGTGGCATGGTTACTGCACCGTTATTGTCGATGTTAGTTATTCCCGCACTCTACAAATTGTTACATCAACGTTAAAAATGTCAACTGCATGTGCTTATTCAGGCATGCAGTTTATGTATCGTCAGACTATTCTCAGGAACGGGATGGTAATTAGGAATAACACCCATGCTGTTAAGCGTTCATTCAAGTATTCTGTGCTAAGGTCTGCACCGAATACTAAATATGGTAATGGCATTGTGATTGTACGAATTAAATTCCCCCTGATTTTATTGTTTATTATTGCGCAGTTATCATTTGCGTCTGCTGTTAATGCACAGAGCAATACAGCGGATAAAAGCTGGTTCACCACCTTCACGGATAACGTCGCGCAAACATGGAACGAACCTGAACATTACGATCTCTATATTCCGGCCATTACGTGGCATGCACGTTTTGCCTACGATAAAGAAAAAACAGACCGTTATAACGAGCGTCCGTGGGGGGCTGGTTTCGGTCAGTCTCGCTGGGATGAAAAAGGTAACTGGCATGGCCTGTACCTGATGGCGTTTAAGGACTCCTACAATAAATGGGAGCCTATTGGTGGCTACGGCTGGGAAAAAACCTGGCGTCCGTTATCAGACGACAACTTCCGTCTGGGGCTGGGCTATACGGCAGGGTTCACGGCGCGTGATAACTGGAAATACATTCCTGTTCCGGTACTGTTGCCGCTTGCCTCCATCGGCTATGGTCCGGCAACGTTTCAGATGACCTACATACCGGGTACGTATAACAACGGTAACGTTTACTTTGCCTGGATGCGGTTTCAGTTTTAACTGAATTTGTCTGGTAAATCGGCCAAAAAACGCACAGACATTGAAATGTAAAGGATAAAAATCGGACAGCGAAAATTAACGCGACTTTTGTCACTTTTTATCAAAGATCCGCTGGACAAAACGCCTCACAATTGTTGTACTGATACCCGACACAGCATTTGTGTCGTTTTTTAATGTAAAGGTAATTTTGATGTCTAAGATTAAAGGTAACGTTAAGTGGTTTAATGAGTCCAAAGGATTCGGTTTCATTACTCCTGAAGATGGCAGCAAAGACGTGTTCGTACACTTCTCTGCAATCCAGTCTAATGGTTTCAAAACTCTGGCTGAAGGTCAGCGCGTAGAGTTCGAAATCACTAACGGTGCCAAAGGCCCTTCTGCTGCTAACGTAATCGCTCTGTAATTCAGACGCGTCAGCAAGAATTTCAAAACCCGCTCAATGAGCGGGTTTTTTTCGTTATGAATCAACCAAAAAGATAGATCTTCAGAAAGCTGGCGACGATCGCGACGCTTAGCAATACCATACCCACGCCTGACAGATTCTCTCTCATGCTATCACCCTCGTTCAATATTGAGCCAAGAATGACAGAGAAAAATTAAGCCAACATTAAGGTTGTCGCGCTTAATGTCCGCTGGCGGAGGAAAATAACCAGAATGCGATCGCAGTCATCGCAAACGAGCCAAGCATGTTAACGGCAATGTTCGTCAGCGCCCAGCCCATCCGGCCTTCCTGAAACAGAAACACCACCTCCGCAGAGAAGGTAGAAAACGTCGTTAAACCGCCGCAGAAACCGGTCGTAATCAATACCTTCCACATAGGGTCGATGTTGGTCATGCGATTAAACCACGCCAGCCCCATCCCGATGATAAATGCCCCGATCAGGTTTGCCGCCAGTGTCCCCATCGGAATGGCCTGATGCAGCGGGTTAAACCGCATGCTTAAGAGCCAGCGCGCAACGCTACCCGTGCCCCCACCAATAAAAACGGCTATAAGTAGTTGTAACACTGTCAATACCTGCTATTTGCTGTGTAAGTGCGTCGAGTGTAACGCTGTTTTTAACCGGGAGACAAATATGTATGTTGCAGTAGGGCAGTTTGCGGTGACGCCGGACTGGAATGAAAACGCGGACAAGTGCATCTCCCTGATGAACCAGGCGAAGCAAAAAGGGGCGGCGCTGCTGGTGCTTCCTGAAGCGTTACTGGCGCGCGATGATGGCGATCCGGACCTGTCGGTAAAGTCTGCGCAAATGCTGGAAGGGGCGTTTCTGAAACGACTGCTGGCCGAAAGCGTCGGTAACGCGCTCACCACCATTTTGACTATCCATGTTCCCTCCACGCCGGGGCGGGCGGTGAACACGCTGGTGGCGATACGTGAAGGCGCTATTGTCGCAAGCTACGCCAAACTTCATCTGTATGATGCGTTCAGCGTCCAGGAGTCGCGACTGGTCGATCCGGGGAGTGTAATTCCGCCGCTGATTGAGGTGGAGGGTTTTAAGGTTGGCCTGATGACCTGCTACGATATCCGTTTTCCGGAGCTGGCGCTGAACCTGGCACTACAGGGGGCCGAGGTGCTGGTTCTGCCCGCCGCGTGGGTCAGAGGACCGCTTAAGGAGCATCACTGGGTAACGCTACTGGCCGCACGCGCGCTGGACACCACCTGCTATGTAGTGGCTGCGGGTGAATGTGGCAATAAAAATATTGGACAGAGCAGGGTTGTCGATCCGCTGGGAGTGACCGTAGCCGCGGCGGCGGAAGCGCCTGCTTTACTGCTGACGGAGATAACGTCAGCACGAATAACGCTTGCGCGTCAGCAATTACCTGTTCTGCGCAACCGCAGGTTTGCGCCACCGCAATTAATATGATGTTTTTTTCAACAATGCTTGATTCACCTTGTTACAGATTGCTATTGTGTGCGCGCGCCTGATGACCGTTAATACGTTCAGGTTTCTTTGGCGCTGAATGCAGCCTGTTTCATGTAAAGAAGGTATTTATGGGTGAGATTAGTATTACCAAACTGCTGGTGGTTGCCGCACTGGTCGTCCTGCTGTTCGGTACCAAGAAGTTACGCACGCTGGGTGGAGACCTGGGTGCTGCCATTAAGGGCTTTAAGAAAGCAATGAACGATGACGACGCGGCAGCGAAGAAAAGTGCCGAAGATGACATCGCAGCACAGAAGCTTTCACACAAAGAGTAATGGCAATGCTGCAAGGCTTGCATAAAAAAACCGGCTCACGAGGCCGGTTTTTTGTTTTACTGTAAATAAGTTTTACAGCTTTATTTCACTTCTTCGCCCTTCGCCTGCATATCGGCGTGATAAGAGGAGCGAACAAACGGACCGCACGCAGCGTGGGTAAAGCCCATCGCCATCGCTTCGGCTTTCATTTCATCGAACTCATCCGGACTCACGTAACGCTGTACAGGCAGGTGGTGACGGCTTGGCTGTAGGTACTGGCCCAGCGTCAGCATGGTGACGCCGTGGCGACGCAGATCGCGCATCACTTCAATGATCTCAGCGTTGGTTTCACCCAGTCCCACCATCAGGCCAGACTTGGTAGGAATATGCGGATGGGCTTCTTTAAAGCGCTCCAGCAGCTTCAGCGACCAGTTGTAATCTGCACCTGGACGCACCTGACGGTAGATACGCGGTACGTTCTCCAGGTTGTGGTTGAACACGTCTGGTGGCGTCGCGGTCAGGATATCGAGCGCACGGTCCATACGGCCACGGAAGTCCGGCACCAGCGTCTCAATCTTAATGTTCGGGCTTTTTTCGCGGATGGCGGTAATGCAGTCAGCGAAATGCTGAGCACCGCCATCGCGCAGATCGTCACGGTCAACGGAGGTGATAACAACATAACGCAGCGCCATATCGGCAATGGTCTGCGCCAGTTTTTGCGGTTCGTTAGCGTCAGGCGCAACAGGACGGCCATGGGCAACGTCACAGAACGGACAGCGGCGGGTGCAGATGGCACCCAGAATCATAAACGTCGCGGTACCGTGATTGAAACATTCAGCAAGGTTAGGGCAGGAGGCCTCTTCACAGACAGAGTGGAGGCCATTTTTGCGCATCGCCGCTTTGATCCCCTGAATACGCGAAGAGTCAGCCGGAAGTTTAATTTTCATCCATTCCGGTTTTCTTAACAGCGCCTCGCGCTCTGTAGCCACGTTTTTAACCGGGATAAGGGCCATTTTATCGGCATCGCGGTATTTAACACCGCGTTCCATCACAATGGGTTTACTCATAGCGTGCGTGTTCCAGTTGCGAATATCGAAGGAAAGCGTTTCAATTCAAGGGAATGTTGTAATTATCAACTATTTTTGAACGAACGACAGGCAGTATATCATTTAAAGGGGCGGTAAAGCAGCCTGCCGAGTCGCCAATTTGTAAAATAGTTGTTGTTTTGTGCCTTTTGCCCCGCATGTGGCAGGGCCTTACGCTGAAAGGCGGATCAAAAAGTCTGGCGGATCACATTGATGACGTTTTCCAGCACCGGATCACGCAGGCTTAGCTTGTTGTAATGCAGTGAGATTTCAATAGATTCCGTCGTAAGTTGACTTAATGGAATGCTCTCCAGTGGCCAGCACTTTTGAAGCAAAGTGAAGAGACGCACAGGCATTATACAGAGCAAGTCGCTGCTGCCAATCAGGGCCGCGAGGGTAAACATATTGTAACTGCTAAAGCTGATCGGACGGTCCGGGAACAGTTCGTCAATACGTTGTCGCAGAGGATCCTGACCCTGTCCTTCGGACATAAATGTCGCATGTTCGTAATGGCGCAAATTTTCTGGCGTCAAAGGTGCGCTCAACGCAGGGTGAGCCTGACGACAAACGAGCGCCAGAGTGTCGGTATAAAGTACGTTATGCCCTAACGCTCTGGCCGTAAAGCTATTGCCGTCGATGATCAGGTCCGTCTGGAATTGCGCCAGCTGTGTTTCCGGATCGGTGACGGGCACGTTGCGGATAAGCAACTGTGGCGCATGCTGTTTCACCGCCTGATAGATGGCCGGCATGACCAGAACGCCCACTGAGGGAGAGGTGCCTATGGTGATAGTTCGTTGCTTATCATAACTGCCGGTGAGATCCAGCGCGCCCAGTATTGATTCCAGACCCTGGCTGATGTACTCGTGCAGATGGGTGGCGTACGCAGTTGGGGTTACGCCCTGGCCTTTACGAATAAATAACGGATCGGGAAATATCGCGCGCAATTTTTGAATTGACTGGCTAATAGCAGAGGGCGTGAGATTAAGAATTTTCGCAGCATTAACGATACCTTTATGGACATATACCGCCTCAAAAATAGTCAATAAATTGAGATCAATATTACGTAAAGTCCGAAAAATTTGCGGCTTATCTTCGCCGCTGGTTTCATTCAGGCGTTTGGCTGGTAAATTAGTAGGCTCCACGCTCTTACTCCGTATCCATTCACAATATGAATGATAGTTGAATTTATTTATTATGCTTGCAGAGATTCGTAAAGTGTTTAGTAAGTTTCCATTATTTATCGAAAACAAGCAGTTGGGTGATTGTCACGCACGTTACACGAAACCCGGTGATGGTTCTATTAAGGTTCTAATTAATATGTGACGCTAATATATGGGCGACTCGAAAATATAGAATATGCGGTTTATTGTAAAGCGTAAATGCGGTAATTAAGCAGTGGCTGGTCAAATAATTGAGCCACTGCCCAAGGTAAGTTAAGCAGCAATATATTCGTAGGTGGAATTGTTAAGCAGTGCTAAAAAGTTCTTCAGAAGCACGGGCCGGATATTGTCAGGCGTGGCGGTATCGACCCACTGGCGCATTTGCGTCATTTCCATACCGGCATACCCACATGGGTTGATGCGCTGGAAGGGGGCCAAATCCATATTGATATTCAGCGCCAGCCCGTGGAACGAGCAGCCTTTTCGGATACGCAGCCCCAGCGAACAGATCTTCATCTCTCCCACATAAACGCCCGGGGCATCGGCGCGAGGGTGAGCGTCAATATCGTACTCAGCCAGCGTATTCACCACGGTTTGCTCCAGTAAGGTCACGAGCTCACGCACGCCCAGCTTTCTGCGTTTCAGGTTAAGCAGAACATACATCACCTGCTGGCCCGGGCCGTGGTAGGTCACCTGTCCACCGCGATCGCTCTGGATCACCGGGATATCGCCCGTCATCAATAAATGTTCGGCTTTTCCTGCCTGGCCTTGAGTGAACACCGGCAGGTGTTCAACCAGCCAGATTTCATCAGGCGTGGTGTCATCGCGCCTGTCGGTAAAGTCATGCATAGCCTGAGAGACAGGCTCGTAAGGCTGTAGCCCAAGATGGCGGACAAGAATTTTATCCTGGTACAAAAGGATGTCTCCGAAGACAAGGGAGAATAGGTAACGGGGAGTATATCACAGCGGGGAAGTGGGTTACCCGGCAAACCGGGTAACCGCAGAAGGACTACAGCACCATACGAACAATTTCAATATTGCCGAGCTCTTCGTACAGCGTCTCAACCTGCTCAATGTGTGTCGCAGTGATGGTGATTGAGACCGAGTGGTAGTTACCTTTGCTGCTCGGTTTGACTGATGGAGAGTAGTCGCCCGGCGCATGGCGCTGTACCACTTCAACCACCTGATCAACCAGCTCAGGTTTCGCCAGACCCATTACTTTGTAAGTAAAAGGGGTAGGGAATTCAAGCAGTTCGTTAAGTTTGGTTTTCATGTCAGCTCCGGCGTGTGTATAAAAAATAATAACTCCCGCCACGGGGCGGGAGTTTTACTGATACGTAGTATATGGGGATCAAAATCACACTTTCAAGTGTTCAATTTTTAACCAAACCAGTGATGGAACATCAGCTTAATGTAATCAATGATTTTGCCGAAGAAATTGCCTTCAGGAATTTCCTCCAGCACCACCAGCGGGCGCTGATCGATGGTTTTTCCATCCAGCTGGAAGTTGATGGTACCCACGACCTGATTCTTTTGCAGCGGGGCGTGCAGCTCGGTGGTATTCAGCACGTAGCTGGCTTTCAGATCTTTCATACGACCGCGTGGGATCGTCAGATAGAGATCTTTGTCCACACCCAGGGAAGCACGGTCGTTATCGCCAAACCAGACAGGTTCAGAGGCAAATTCTTTACCGGCTTTCAGCGGATTCACGGTTTCGAAGAAGCGGAAGCCCCAGGTCAGCAGTTTTTTACTTTCCGTTTCGCGTCCTTTAAACGTGCGGCCCCCCATCACGGCAGAGATCAGACGCATCTGGCCTTCAGTGGCAGAAGCCACCAGGTTATAGCCGGCTTTGTCGGTGTGACCAGTTTTGATGCCGTCGACGTTCAGGCTATTGTCCCACAGCAGGCCGTTACGGTTGGTCTGACGAATGCCGTTGAAGGTGAACTCTTTCTCTTTGTAGATAGAGTACTCGTTTGGCACATCGCGGATCAGCGCCTGACCGATCAGCGCCATGTCACGCGCGGAGCTGTACTGACCTTCGGCGTCCAGGCCGTGAACGGTCTGGAAGTGGCTGTTTTTCAGGCCCAGCGCAGAGACGTAGCTGTTCATCAGGCCCACAAACGCGTCCTGGCTGCCCGCTGCAAAATCGGCCATTGCCACGCAGGCGTCGTTACCGGACTGCAAGTTGATGCCACGGATAAGCTGAGAGACCGGAACCTGCATGCCTGGCTTCAGGAACATCAGCGATGAACCTTTGAACACCGGGTTGCCGGTTGCCCACGCATCGTTACCGATAGTCACCAGATCGGTTTCTTTAAATTTACCCGCTTTCATGGCCTGGCCGATAACATAGCTGGTCATCATTTTGGTCAGGCTGGCCGGGTCGCGGCGGGCATCGGCGTTCTGTTCTGCCAGAACTTTGCCGGAGTTGTAATCAATCAGGATGTAGGATTCCGCGTCGATCTGCGGAACGCCAGGGATCATGGTCTTGATGTTCAGGTCATCCGCGTGAGCTGCGGAGAACGCAGCAGCGCAAAGGGCCGTGGTCAGCGCCATGCGCTGCACAAAACGAGCAGAAAAAGTGGTCTTCATGGTCAGAACTACGACATCCGTGATGGAATTAAAAAAAGTGCCTTACTATAGCAAATGCTATACGGGCAGGCATCCGACTTTCATCATGAGAGTGTTAACGTGGTTTACACAAACTGACATTTCGGATACCACCGATTAATTACTTCGCAACAGCGATAAACGACTGGAGCTGCGCCTCGCTCTGCAAACGCTGTTGCAGGGACGCTGCCTGCGATTTGCTGGCAAACGGACCCATCTGGATACGCCATACCGCACCGTTTTGCTCAACGCGGCCTGGCACGCCAAACTGCTGGCTTAAACGCTGCTGATACTGCTCTGCACGGGCCCGATCGCTGACGGCGCCAACCTGAACCACGTAGCTGCCGCTCGCCGTCGCAGGCGCCGCAGTCTGCGTAGCAGCCGGTGCGGTCACCGGGGCGGGTTGTGCAGCGGGTGCAGCAACAACGGGCGCAGGCGCTGGGGCAGGTTCATTTGATTCAATCACGCCCGGCGCTAACGTGGTGGGTGCACCAAGGAAACCACTGCTTTTCACCGGGGCGCCTGTAGCATCTTCACTTTGTAGCGTATCGTTGCTGATGGCGTGCACTTCACCCTGCGGCTGCGCGGGCTCTGCTGGCATTGAAGCGCCCCCCATACCACCGCTTAGATCCGGGCGTGCGGGCAGGGCGTAGGTCTGTTTCGCGACCGTGGTACAGGCCGTGCCCGGGCCAGACAGCGAACCATCCTGCGCCACGATAATCGGGTCGATACGCACTTTTGTATTATTTGAGGTATTCAGACGGTCGGCTGCCGCGCGTGACAGGGAGATCACGCGATCGTTGCCGTAAGGGCCACGATCGTTGATACGTACCACGATCATCCGGCCATTCGCCAGGTTAGTGATGCGCGCATAGCTTGGAATAGGCAGTGTCGGGTGTGCCGCCGTGATCTGCATCGGATCGAAGGTTTCACCTGACGCGGTCAGATTGCTGCCTGGCTCAGCGTCATAGATGGCAGCAAAGCCGGCCTGGCTGAAACGGGAAGGATCCTGAACGATTTTATAGCTTTTACCGTCGCGCTGATAATCCTGATTCACGCTGGCGTTCAGCGGTTCATAAACGGGATCGGCACCGCTAATTTCAACAATCGGGCCATTACAGACCGCAGGCTGCGGCGGCGCGACGGTTGCCTGTTGCTGACCATCATCACTTGTACAGGCGGCAAGTAAACTTGCTGCGATGCAGATCCCCAGCCACTGCTTACGCATTGCGATCCCCTTATTTTTATACGCTTTTGGACAACATTTTCCTGTGGGTATGGATCGACATGACGATACCAAACCCGGCCATCAACACGATCAGTGCCGAGCCCCCGTAACTCACCAGCGGCAGCGGTACACCAACAACCGGCAGAATACCACTCACCATACCAATATTTACGAAGACATAAACGAACAAAATCAACATTAATCCACCCGCCATAACCCGGCCAAAGGTGGTCTGCGCGCGTGCGGCAATGTAGAGCCCACGCATGATCAACAGCACGTAGAGTGCAAGCAGAACCAGGATGCCAACCAGCCCTAACTCCTCAGCCAGAACGGCAAAGATAAAGTCGGTGTGGCGTTCCGGTAAAAATTCGAGCTGCGACTGAGTCCCGTGCAGCCAGCCTTTTCCGCGCAGGCCGCCGGAGCCAATCGCAATCTTCGACTGAATAATATGATAGCCTGCGCCCAGCGGATCGGTCTCGGGATCGAGCAGCATCATCACGCGCTGGCGCTGGTAATCATGCATCAGGAAGAACCAGAGAATAGGAATAAAGGCAGCCAGCAGGACCACCGCGATGCCGATCAGACGCCAGCTCAGGCCGGACAGGAACAGGACGAACAGGCCGGAGAGGGCGATGAGAATCGAGGTACCGAGGTCAGGCTGTGCGGCCACGAGCAGCGTCGGCAGGAAAATCAGCACCAGCGCAATGGCGGTATTCTTCAACGACGGCGGGCAGACGTCGCGGTTAATGAAGCGCGCCACCATCAGCGGAACGGCGATTTTGGCGATTTCTGACGGCTGGAAGCGGACAATTCCCAGATCCAGCCAGCGTTGCGCCCCCTTCGAGATAGCACCGAACGCATCTACTGCCACCAGCAAAATGATACAGAAAATATAGAGATAGGGCGCCCAGCCCTCATACACGCGCGGTGGTATTTGCGCCATCACCACCATAATGACCAGACCCATGGCGATCTGGCCAACTTTACGCTCCATCATGCCGATATCCTGGCCGCTGGCGCTCCAGATAACGAGGGCGCTGTACACCAGCAGAGCCAGCAGGATCAGCAGCATGGCAGGGTCGATGTGGATCTTGTCCCACAGCGATTTTTTATTCGGATTATCCGTCATGATTATTGGTCCTCCGCCGCAGCGGCTGCCGGGTTTTCAGCTGGCAGTTCGGTGTTGTTATCACCCAGCATGATGTGGTCGAGGATTTGACGCATGATGGTACCCACCGCCGGGCCTGCGCCGCCGTTCTCAAGAATCATCGCCACCGCAACTTGCGGGTTATCATAAGGGGCAAACGCCGTCATGAGCTTGTGGTCACGCAGACGTTCAGCAATTTTATGTGCGTTATAGGTTTCATTCGCTTTCAGACCGAAGACCTGAGCCGTACCTGATTTCGCGGCAACCTTATACGGTGCGCCAGCGAAATATTTGTGCGCCGTCCCGTTAGGGCGGTTGGCTACGCCATACATCCCGTCTTTCGCGATTTCCCAGTACCCGGAATGAATGTCACCCACCGGCGGCTCGTGCGGCTGTATCCATGGCACTTTTTTGCCGTCTTCTACGGTGCTTTGCAGCAGGTGCGGTACTTTCACAACGCCATCGTTGATGAGGATCATCATCGCCTTGTTCATTTGCAGCGGCGTTGCCGTCCAGTAGCCCTGGCCGATGCCCACCGGAATGGTATCACCCTGATACCAGGGTTTTTTAAAGCGCTTCAGCTTCCATTCGCGGGTTGGCATGTTGCCGGAACGTTCTTCCGCCAAATCTATACCGGTGTAATGTCCGTAGCCGAATTTGCTCATCCATTCAGACAGACGATCAATTCCCATGTCGTAGGCGACCTGATAGAAGAAGGTATCCGCCGACTCCTCCAGTGATTTGGTCACGTTCAGATGGCCGTGACCCCATTTTTTCCAGTCACGGTAGCGTTTTTCAGAGCCAGGCAACTGCCACCAGCCAGGGTCAAACAGACTGGTATTACGAGTAATGACGCCCGCGCTCAGCGCAGAAACTGCGACATACGGTTTTACCGTTGAGGCTGGAGGATAAACCCCCTGCGTGGCGCGGTTCACCAGCGGGGTGTTTGGATCGTTGAGCAGGCCGGAGTAATCCTTGCTGGAGATGCCATCCACGAAGAGGTTCGGATCGTAGCTTGGCATAGAAACCATCGCCAGAATACCGCCGGTACGCGGGTCGGTCACGATCACGGCGGCCCGGCTACCCGCCAGCAGCGTTTCGATATACTGCTGTAGCTTCAGGTCGAGCGTCAGATAAACGTCATGTCCCGCCTGTGGGGGAACCTCTTTGAGCTGACGGATCACGCGGCCACGGTTGTTAACTTCAACCTCTTCATACCCGGTCTGACCGTGCAGGACATCTTCGTAATAACGTTCAATCCCAAGCTTGCCAATATCATGGGTTGCGGCGTAGTTAGCCAGCTTGCCGTCTTTATCAAGGCGTTCGACGTCTTTATCGTTAATTTTGGAGACGTAGCCTATGACGTGCGTCAGCGCGGAGCCGTAAGGATAGTAGCGACGTTTATAGCCTTTGACTTCCACACCGGGGAAACGGTACTGGTTAACGGCAAAACGGGCGACCTGCACTTCCGTCAGGTTGGTTTTTACCGGAATAGAGGTGAAGCGGTGAGAACGTGCGCGCTCTTTTTTGAACGCAGCGATGTCGTCATCAGTCAGGTCGACAACGCTTCTCAGCGCGTTCAGCGTATTCTGCACGTTATCCACTTTCTCCGGCATCATCTCTATCTGGTAGATGGTGCGGTTTAGCGCCAGCGGGGTGCCGTTACGATCGTAGATAATGCCGCGGCTGGGCGCGATGGGCACCAGCTTGATACGGTTTTCGTTTGAGCGGGTCTGGTAATCGGTATAGCGGACAATTTGCAGATTATAGAGGTTGGCGATCAGCACGCCGGTAAGCAGCAAAATCCCCGTAAAGGCGACCAGCGCCCGGCGCACAAACAGCGCGGACTCAGCCGTATAGTCGCGAAAAGAATTCTGTAGTTTCATCCGCTGCTTAAATTACCCTGGTCAGTCATTACTCGCGGTGATAAGGGTGGTTGGTAGTGATGCTCCATGCGCGATACAAACTTTCTGCCACGAGAACCCGCACAAGCGGGTGGGGCAACGTCAGCGCCGAGAGTGACCAACTTTGTTCTGCTGCCGCTTTGCAGGCGGGAGATAACCCCTCTGGTCCGCCAATCAACAGACTGACATCACGACCATCCTGCTTCCAGCGCTCCAGTTCGTGCGCCAGCTGCGGCGTATCCCAGGGTTTTCCCGGGATATCGAGGGTCACGATGCGGTTTTTGCCTGCGGCAGCCAGCATCAGCTCTCCCTCTTTATCGAGAATACGTTTGATATCTGCGTTCTTGCCGCGCTTTCCTGCTGGGATCTCCACCAGTTCGAACGGCATATCTTTTGGGAAACGACGCAGATACTCAGTAAAACCGGTTTGTACCCAGTCCGGCATTTTGGTGCCGACGGCGACCAGTTGCAACTTCACGCATTAACCCCAGAGTTTTTCCAGCTCATACAGGCGACGGCTCTCTTCCTGCATGACGTGGACAATCACATCGCCGAGATCGACAACCACCCAGTCAGCGGTCGCTTCACCTTCAACGCCCAGCGGAAGCAGCCCTGCCGCGCGCGATTCCTGAACAACATGGTCAGCAATCGAAACAACGTGACGAGTTGAGGTCCCGGTGCAGATGATCATGCAGTCGGTGATGCTGGATTTACCCTTAACGTCGATAGCGATGATGTCCTGACCTTTCAGGTCATCAATTTTGTCGATAACAAAATCCTGGAGTGCTTTACCCTGCAAGTTTTCCCCCTGGGTGAATGAGATTGTACAACTATGAATTCGTGGCCAGTCAGTATACCTGAACTGACGCCAGTCGCGGGACAAATGTCACCGCCCGGCTTTTGAAGGCGGGTATCATCCCACCCTCCGCCTGAGATTGCATCGCCATTTTTGTAAAACAATTTCTGTAAAGCAGCGATCGGCGGGAAAGTCTGGCAGCGGAGGATATCAGTATGGCTTAGCCTGTCAAGGCAGGATAAACATTAACAGACAATTTCGCCGGTGATGATCAGGCATCTGTACTTTTCTGATACAAACCGTGTGCGTGGATATAGGCCAGCACGGGCGAGGGCAGGAGATCGTCACAGTCTAAACCCTGCTGGAGACGCTCGCGGATGAGGGTCGCGGAAATATCAAACCACGGCGTTTCAGCGAGGTAAATTTTCCCGGCGGGTAGACTGTGCAGGTCTTCTATATTGTCCGTCAGATGCGCGTCAAGCCACTGCTGATGCTGCGCGTCGCGCATGGTCAACGGGTAGCCCGGACGGCGGCAGACCAGCAGATGACTGTTTTCCAGAATGGTTTCGTACTGGTACCAGCTGGGAAAGTTGAGCAAGGAATCCTGGCCGATGATAAACGCCAGCGGTTGCATGGGCCCCTGCTCAGCGCGCCACTCCCGCAGCGTTTGCGATGTCCAGGAAGGGGTATCCCTGCGCAATTCGCGCTCATCCAGCGTGAAGAGAGGCTTATCTGCGATAGCCAGCGCGAGCATCGCTTTGCGCTGCTCGCTGGTTGCTTCTGGCTGAGGACGATGCGGAGGAACATTGTTGGGCATGATGATTACCCGCTGCAACCCAATCAAATTCGCGAGGATTTCTACCGGCTTAAGATGCCCATAGTGTACCGGGTCGAAGGTCCCGCCATACATTGCCTGTAAAGAATGCATATCACCCATCGATAAATACGTCTGCCAGCGCCTTATGGCAGAGCAGCAAAGAGAGACTCTCCAGCTCCGCCCAGACAGACTGGCCGTAGTCCTGTTTTAACGTCAGTTCGGCGCGCATCAGAAGTTGCACTGCCTGACGCAACTGCTCCTGGCTCAGGCGGTTTATCGCCTCCGTGGTCATCGCCCGACGGTTCTGCCAGACGCGATGTTTATCGAATAAGGCGCGCAGGGGCGTATGTGCCGACTGACGTTTAAGGTTGTTCAGCAGCAGTAATTCGCGCTGGAGCGTGCGGAGCAGAATGACCGGCTCACTCCCTTCCAGGCGCAGCTGTTGCAGTATGTGCAGGGCTCGCTTACTTTTCGCCGACAGCAGCGCATCAACCCAGTGGAAGGGAGTAAAGTGCGCGGCATCATTCACCGCCTGTTCCACGCGCGGTAGCGTCAGCTTGCCATCGGGCCACAGCAGGGCGAGCCTGTCCAGCGCCTGCGCCAGTGCCAGAAGGTTGCCTTCATAGCAATAGCAAAGGAGCTGGCTGGCGGCATCATCCAGTTGCAGATTGTGCAGCTTTGCGCGCGCGGCAACCCATTTTGGCAGATGCGCCTGTTCTGGCGTCTGGCAGGTGACCAGTACCGCATTGGTGGCAAGCTGGGTAAACCAGGCCGCGTTTTCCTGCGCTTTCGTGAACTTGTTACCGCGTACGATAAGCAGCAGATCGCCGTGTAATAAACTCACCAGCATGGTCAGCTGTTCATTGATGGCCGCGTTAGGACCATTCTCTGGCAGCACGATCTGGATTGTCTGACGAGAGGCAAACAGGCTCATGGCCTGACAAAGCGAGAAGATAGCGTTCCAGTCGGTACTGTTATCGATCTGGAACGTATGATGCTCATCGAAACCCTGCGCGGCTGCCGCATGGCGAACCGCATCAAGGCTTTCCTGAAGTAACAGGGGGTCATTGCCGAGTAGCAGATAGGCCGCGCGCAGCCCTTCGTTGAGCTGCGCGCGGAGTTGTTCAGGATACAACCTGATCATCAGTTACCCAGCGACGTTGGCATATCCGGCGTGCTGGCATCCGGTGTTTCGATAACGTCAGCGCCTTTTTTCGTCGACGCGGCAATGGCAGGCAGTCTGCGGATCAGTTGCTCCGCGGCCTTATCATACATTTCCTTGATGATAATCTGCTGTTCGGCGTCTTTTGCCAGGGCCGTCTGCGGGTTATCGAAGAACGAGCGGTAGACTTTGGTATTGATAGGGTAAATATCTTTACCTGGCATTAAAACGGCCGCATCAACGGTAAGCACCATTTGATATTCCGCGGTTCGTCCATCCTGGAAGATCGATGCCGTGTCTTGTGACAGCGTTGATTTCAGGACGCGGAGCGAAGGAACATCCTGACGCAGGGTTCCCTTCTCGATCAGCTCAACATCGTTCAAACGCAGCTGGTTACGAATGGCCCGGCTCAGCGGTCCATTCGGATCGGATGAGTCGAAGATCATTGTTTTCATCTGAGCAGGCACTGCCGTGGTATTGCGCAGGTGCCAGCCGCAGCCAGCGGTGACCAGCACCGCCAGAGATAAGAGTATTGTTGCCAGGTGTCGCACGTTTCCTCCCGCGCTTAGCCAACGACCAGATTCAGCAGTTTACCGGGTACGTAGATCACTTTACGTACGGTAACGCCCTCAAGGTATTTCGCGACCAGATGCTCCTGGCCTGCGCGCTCGCGAACCTGTTCTTCGGTTGCGTCGACCGCGACGGTAATTTTACCGCGCACTTTACCGTTAACCTGCACCACAACCAGCGTGGTGTTTTCCACCATAGCGGATTCATCCGCCACTGGCCACGGCGCGTTATCGATATCGCCTTCGCCTTTCAGCTCCTGCCACAGGGTGAAGCTAACGTGCGGCGTGAACGGGTTCAGCATGCGAACGACCGCCAGCAGCGCTTCGCGCATTAACGCGCGATCCTGCTCGCCGTCCTGCGGGGCTTTTGCCAGCTTGTTCATCAGTTCCATAATAGCCGCAATTGCGGTATTGAAGGTCTGACGACGACCAATATCATCGGTGACTTTCGCAATGGTTTTATGAACATCACGACGCAGCGCCTGCTGATCTTCGCTCAGTGCAGCCACGTTCAGCGCTGGCGCATCACCTTGTGAGGTGTGCTCGTAAACCAGTTTCCAGACGCGTTTCAGGAAGCGGTTTGCCCCTTCAACGCCGGATTCCTGCCATTCCAGCGTCATATCTGCCGGGGAGGCGAACATCATGAACAGACGCACGGTGTCAGCGCCGTAACGCTCAACCATCACCTGCGGGTCGATACCGTTATTTTTAGACTTGGACATCTTGCTCATGCCGGTATAAACCAGTTCATGACCTTCGGCGTCTTTCGCCTTCACGATACGGCCTTTCTCGTCGCGCTCCACAATCGCATCAACCGGAGAAACCCAGTTACGTTCACCGTTCGCGCCAACGTAGTAGAACGCATCTGCCAGCACCATACCCTGACACAGCAGCTGTTTTGCCGGTTCGTCGGAGTTGACCAGGCCTGCGTCACGCATCAGTTTGTGGAAGAAGCGGAAGTAGAGCAGGTGCATGATGGCGTGTTCAATGCCACCGATATAGATGTCTACCGGCAGCCAGTAGTTTGCAGCATCGGAATCCAGCATGCCTTCTTTGTACTGCGGGCAGGTGTAGCGCGCATAGTACCAGGAGGATTCCATAAAGGTGTCAAAGGTGTCGGTTTCACGCAGCGCTGGCTGACCGTTGACGGTGGTTTTTGCCCACTCAGGATCGGCTTTGATCGGGCTGGTGATGCCGTCCATGACCACGTCTTCCGGCAGGATCACCGGCAGCTGATCTTCCGGCGTTGGCATCACGGTGCCGTCTTCCAGGGTCACCATTGGGATTGGCGCACCCCAGTAACGCTGACGGGAAACGCCCCAGTCGCGCAGACGGTAGTTCACTTTACGCTCGCCCACGCCCAGGGAGGCCAGTTTGTCGGCGATGGCGTTGAAGCCCTCTTCGAAGCTCAGGCCGCTGAACTCACCGGAGTTAAACAGGGTGCCTTTTTCAGTCAGCGCTTGCTCAGAGAGATCGGGTTCAGAGCCGTCAGCAGCAAGAATAACAGGCTTGATGGTCAGGCCGTATTTGGTGGCAAATTCGTAGTCGCGCTGATCGTGACCCGGCACGGCCATCACGGCGCCTGTGCCGTATTCCATCAGTACGAAGTTGGCGGCCCAGACTGGGATCGCTTCGCCCGTCAGCGGGTGGATCGCTTTGAAGCCGGTATCAACGCCTTTTTTCTCCATCGTCGCCATGTCGGCTTCGGCCACTTTCGTGTTGCGGCATTCGTCGATAAAGGTCGCCAGCTCCGGATTGTTTTCCGCCGCTTTTTGCGCCAGCGGGTGACCTGCGGCCACGGCCAGGTAGGTCGCGCCCATGAAGGTGTCCGGACGGGTGGTGTAGACGGTCAGCGTCTGGTCGTAGTTTTCTACGTTAAAGGTAATTTCCACACCTTCGGAACGGCCGATCCAGTTGCGCTGCATGGTCTTAACGGTGTCAGGCCAGTGATCCAGATTATCCAGATCGTTCAGCAGTTCGTCAGCGTAGGCGGTGATTTTGATAAACCACTGCGGGATCTCTTTACGCTCAACTTTGGTGTCGCAGCGCCAGCAGCAGCCATCGATAACCTGCTCGTTCGCGAGAACGGTCTGGTCGTTCGGGCACCAGTTAACGGCGGACGTTTTCTTGTAGACCAGGCCTTTTTTATACAGCTCGGTGAAGAACTTCTGCTCCCAGCGGTAGTATTCCGGGGTACAGGTTGCCAGCTCGCGGCTCCAGTCATAGCCAAAGCCCAGCATTTTCAGCTGGTTTTTCATGTACGCGATGTTGTCGTACGTCCACGGAGCCGGTGCCGTGTTGTTTTTCACCGCCGCGCCTTCAGCAGGCAGGCCGAACGCATCCCAGCCGATAGGCTGAAGTACGTTTTTGCCCAGCATACGCTGGTAGCGTGCAATCACGTCACCGATGGTGTAGTTACGCACGTGGCCCATGTGTAGTCGACCAGAAGGATAGGGAAGCATCGACAGGCAGTAATACTTCTCTTTGCTCTCGTCTTCGGTTACTTCAAAGGTGCGCTTCTCGTCCCAGTGTTGCTGGACTTTTGATTCTATCTCTTCCGGGCGGTATTGCTCTTGCATGGCAGCCAGTGGTCCTGTGTTCAATACAGCTACAAATGTAGCCAATGGATGTGGTAATTCAGATCCGCATAGCATAGCCCAAACGCCCGCGTCAAAACAGCCTTTCACGCAAATGCACTTTGCAGGAATTTACCGGGTCTGTGCTTCACCTGACAAAGCGGCGACGAAATAAGGTCTATTATTAGAGACAGTTACTTACCCGGGAGGCAAAATGATGAACAAGGTTGCTCAATTTTACCGTGAACTGGTAGCGACTCTGACGGAAAGGCTGCGTAACGGCGAGCGTGATATCGACGCGTTGGTCGAACAGGCACGCGCACGCGTGACGCAAACGGGTGAGTTATCGCGAACCGAAGTGGAAGAGGTGACGCGCGCCGTGCGCCGCGACCTGGAAGAGTTTGCGCGAAGCTATGAAGAGAGCCAGGACGAAATCGCCGACAGTGTTTTTATGCGGGTAATTAAAGAGAGCCTGTGGCAGGAGCTGGCGGATATTACCGATAAAACCCAACTGGAGTGGCGCGAGGTATTCCAGGATTTAAACCACCACGGTGTCTATCACAGCGGCGAAGTGGTGGGGCTGGGGAACCTGGTGTGTGAGAAGTGCCACCACCATATCGCCGTTTATACGCCGGAGGTGCTGTCGCTGTGTCCGAAATGCGGGCACGACCAGTTCCAGCGTCGGCCGTTTGAGCCGTAGGTAAAAGCAAAACGGCAACGTCGTTGCCGTTTTTAGTGTCTGCTCCCTCTCCCTGTGGGCTGAGGGATCCCCAGTAATTTTTTTATGCAGAAGCAATAAAGTTGCTTTCTAAATGACTGAGGGCTGTCAGCGATGCCCTGGTCCGGCTGTAAATCGCTGAGGCGTTTGCCTTCCGGCCGGGGCGAGGCGCAGGGATGCGCCGAGAGGGCGGCTTTACAGGGACGTTGCCTCCGCCCGTACCCGATAAGCCGGAAGGAATAAGCCGAGGTCACCGCGAAGCGGCGATTTACCGCCGGGAGCCCGGGTCGCCAGGGTGGTGGCGACTGAGCCACCCTGGCACGTTCACCGGTCATGTCGTTACAGAGTAGCAAGGAACATAAAGTGAACGGAATGACCACCACCGCCGTATGTTCCCCTCACCCTAACCCTCTCCCCGGAGGGGCGAGGGGATTGCTCAGTGCTCGCATTAATTTGTGGGGAACCCTCAGCCCTGTGGGAGAGGGCCGGGGTGAGGGTATCAGGCCGCACAAGGTAAAAGCAAAACAGAAAGCAACTCCAGCAGTCCTTTTCTTTTATGCTATGACTCTTTCATTCCACAAATCTTTGAACATTATATTTCCATCAGTATATTTCCATTCTATAGATTCATATCGAATTTCAACTTCTTCCATATGTTTACTTGCAATACCTATTGGGAATAGAACAGGAGAAATTTGTGTTATCTTTACGTTTTCCAGTATTATATTAAAATATTCCATCTCGATTCCAGCGTCATTAATCTTATACATTTTTATTACAGCTTCTTTCAATATTCTTCCCTGACATACAGCCCTGAATAAGTATGGTGTTAGACGGTCTATTTCTTTTTCAAATCTGATCGGCACATGAAGGCGAGTTCCCGTGAGTTTGCCGGTGTTATGATCTGTCGGGATCCATACGGAATGGTTGAACGATTTAAGTTCAGTTGAACCCAATCGTGTTGGCATTAAACATTCACCAATCAAAGGTGAGCCGTTGTCATCGGTGAACCAAATATGCGCCGGTATAGACATTTGATTATTTTCCTTTATAAAACAATATTGGCAAAAGTATAAGTGTCACTATTAAAGCGATAATTCCGAATGCTATTTTATTATTGTCGATGAGAGCCGAAACAGAAATGGAAATTATGGCGATAAGGGAAACCATTCCAAAACCTATAATATTATTAATGCAATCATCTTTTATGCTATTAAAAAAACGGCGTATACAACTCCTCAAAAAGCTATTTATTAAAGTAAGCATTGTCACATCATTCTTTTTAGTGCTCTGACAATTTCTTCATCAGATGCCGTGTTAATATTTAAATAACCTGACTTCATGATTATGGGCTCTATTAAAAAATACATCATTTCTAAACCTTCCATGTATAATGCATTATAAAATAAAGGACAGAAATTTTTCAGATTATCTGCACTCTCAGCAGCACGTTGTACAATTCCATAAATATTTAATCCCCCTACAATCCACCCGACTCTGCTTCCTATTTTTTTTATTAATGCATTTTGTACAGCTAAATTCATCTTGTTCCCGTAGCATATATACGACGCTACAGCGTAAATTAAACCATTTTTTGAAATGTATTTAATAGAATAATTTGTTGTAAATGGTGTTAGTTTCTGAAGAATTGTTTTCTTCTCGGTCTCGTTTTTATTTTTTAGGATGGTTTCAATATATATTTTCAACATCCTGAATATAATATCTCTATGCTTGATAAGTTCATACAGAGCGCAAATAAACCTTATATCTTCAGACCCAAGTTTTTTACATACATCCTGATAGTTGTCTGTAAGACAGGATGTATAATAAAGTTACCGTGTTGTGGCGTCACCAAGACCGTTTACATAATCTACAACACCCTGTTTAACCCCCATTAATGCTTTATCTAAACGAACAGCTAGCTCTTTATCAGTTCCAATGCGCTTAATGATCTCTTCGCTGTAATACATAACTGCTCCTTTGCTATGATCATTCGATCATCGAGCATGTCATTATTAAACAAAGCGATGCTTATCTCATTTTTGAAAAAAATCGCAAAAAATGTCTCCTATTCATTATTGAGTTGAATTGGTCGTAAGTAATAATTGTTATTATGAATGAAAGCTTGAGGGGTTAGCTAAAATCATAAAGGATTTTTTTCTTACTTTATGAACATTGATTTCAGGAGGTTCTTTGCAGGAGAGAGATATGTCGTGGGCATCAGGCGACAGAACTGCCTGGAATGCCCAATTGTTTTTTTGCTTGCCGGCCTAAATATAATAAGCCAGCCTCTCCGCCAGCAAATCCACAAACGCTTTCCGATCGATATTCACCATCACTGTGGTATTCGGCTTGTTTCCCGTCAGCGAGTAATAGTCCACCACCGTCATTCCCTGGGTATATTTCCCCTGTGTTTCCACACCAACCCAACGCTCGACCGTGGTAAACATTTCCGGCTTCAGTAGCCAGGCGATGGTGCATGGGTCATGCAGCGGGGCGCCGTGGAATCCCCACTTCTCGGCTTTGTGATACACCATAAAGAAATCGAGCAGCTCTGCCACGGTTGTTGCAACCGGGTTACCCACAGTACGAAATCGTTCGATGTCCTGCGCCATAATTTGTGCGCGGTGGGTAACGTCCAGCCCCGCCATCACAATCGGCAGGCCCGACTGAAAGACGATTTCTGCGGCTTCCGGGTCAACAAAGATGTTGAACTCCGCGGCTGGCGTCCAGTTCCCCAGCCCCATTGCCCCGCCCATGATGACGATACGGGCGATATTGCTGTGCAGTTCAGGATGGCTGTTCAGCAGCAGCGCTACGTTGGTCTGCGGGCCGGTCGCCACCAGCGTCACGGGCTCTGCGCTTTCACGCAGAACTTTCGCCATGAGCTCGACGGCAGTACAGTTTTGTGGTGCGAAACCCGGCTCCGGCAGCGCCGGGCCATCTAGCCCACTTTCACCGTGAACGTTATCCGCAATGATCAGCTCGCGCATTAGCGGCTTAATGGCGCCACCTGCGACCGGAATATCGGTGCGTTTTAGCAGCGTTAACATGCGCAACACGTTTCGCAGGGTTTTATCCGGCGTCTGGTTCCCTGCAGAGGAGGTGACAGCTTTTACGTCCAGTTCAGGGGAGGCAAGAGCAAGGACGAGTGCGATCGCGTCATCATGACCCGGATCGCAGTCGAGAATAATAGGCTGTGCCATGGCGTTCTCCATTCTTAGCATTATTTGTGACAAGGTTAACGCTGCGATGTGACGCCGAATAGAAAAAGAGATCTAAAGCGTGAAGCAGTGCGCAATCCACAGATTGCGCACTAAAAAGATTAATGCAGGATTTTGGCGAGGAAGTCTTTTGCACGTTCAGATTTAGGATTTGCGAAGAACTCTTCTTTAGGTGAGTCTTCAACAATTTTCCCTTCATCCATGAAGATCACACGGTTGGCCACTTTACGGGCGAAGCCCATTTCGTGCGTCACCACCATCATGGTCATCCCTTCGTGCGCCAGTTCCACCATAACGTCCAGCACTTCGTTGATCATCTCAGGATCGAGCGCGGACGTCGGCTCATCAAACAGCATCGCCACCGGATCCATGCACAGCGCACGCGCGATTGCCACGCGCTGCTGTTGGCCACCTGAAAGCTGCGCAGGGAACTTATCCGCATGCGCAGACAGCCCGACGCGTTCCAGCAACTTCAGTCCCTTTTCACGCGCCGCTTTTTTGTCGCGCTTCAGCACTTTCACCTGCGCCAGCGTCAGGTTCTCAATGATGGAGAGGTGAGGGAACAGCTCAAAATGCTGGAACACCATCCCAACGTGGGAGCGAAGCTGGGCAAGGTTGGTTTTGCGGTCATTCACTTTGGTGCCGTTAACGACAATCTCGCCCTGCTGGACAGGTTCCAGCCCATTAACGGTTTTGATAAGCGTCGACTTACCGGAGCCGGACGGGCCGCATACCACCACCACATCGCCTTTTTTCACTTCTGTTGAGCAGTCGGTCAGCACCTGAAAGTGCCCATACCATTTAGAAACATTTTTCAGGGAAATCATTATACGGTCCTTTTCTTCAGCCAGCTGACCAACAGCGATGCGCTTAAACTAATCACAAAATAGACCCCGCCTGCGAAGAGGATCATCTCAACCTGCGTTCCGTCACGTTCGCCAATGGTGGAGGCGGTACGGAAGAAGTCTGCCAGGCTCAGCACGTAGACCAGGGAGGTATCCTGGAACAGGACGATGCCCTGCGTCAGCAGCAGCGGAACCATGGCGCGAAACGCCTGCGGCAGAATAATGAGCTTCATGGACTGCCAGTGCGTCATACCGAGCGCCAGCGCAGCGCTGGACTGCCCGCGCGAGATACTCTGAATACCTGCGCGGATGATCTCGGAGTAGTAGGCGGCTTCAAACATGGAGAATGCCACCATGGCAGAGATCAGGCGGATATCGGTTTTCGGCGACAGTCCCAGCACGTTCTGTAAAAAGCCGGGAACAATCAGGTAAAACCACAACAGCACCATGACCAGTGGAATGGAGCGGAACACGTTAACGTAAGCCGTAGCAAACCAGGCGAGCGGCTTAAAGCTCGACAGGCGCATCACTGCCAGCAGGGTGCCCCAGACAATACCAACGATAATGGCGATTACGGTGATCTTTAAGGTGATCGCCAGGCCATCCAGCAGATAAGGCATGGAGGGAACAATGGAACTCCAGTCAAATTCGTACATTATTTGCCCCCCAGATTGCCCGGCAGGCGTACTTTGCGTTCAACCAGGTTCATCACCAGCATGATGAAAGCGTTAATCAGAACATAGGCGAGCGTGATTGCCGTGAAGGATTCCCATGCGTGAGCGGAGTAATCCAGCAGTTTGCCCGCCTGCGCCGCCATATCTACCAGACCAATGGTTGAGGCGATGGCCGAGTTTTTTACCAGGTTCATCATCTCGGAGGTCATCGGCGGAACGATGACGCGGTAAGCGTTAGGCAGCAGTACGTAACGGTAGGCTTGTGGCAGGGTCAGGCCCATCGCCAGTGCCGCATTCTTTTGTCCGCGTGGCAGTGACTGTATGGCGGCACGCACCTGCTCGCAGACGCGCGCAGCGGTGAACAGTCCCAGACACAGCATGGAGGAGACAAAGAATTGTACGTTAGGATCCAGCTCGGCCTTGAACCACATGCCGAGATCTTCCGGCAGCAGTTCCGGGATCACCAGATACCAGGTAAAGAACTGCACGATCAGCGGAACGTTACGGAACAGTTCCACATAGAGCGTGCCAATCGAAGAGAGAAAACGGTTAGGGACGGTACGCAGAATACCGAACAGCGAACCGACAAGAAACGCGATAATCCACGCCGTTATCGATAACGCAACGGTAACCTGAAAGCCGCTCCACAGCCAGCCGAGATAGGTGGTGTTGCCGAACGGGGCTTGTTGCAGAAAGATGCCCCAGTTCCAGTCAATTGACATAGTAAACTCCAGAAAAAAGAGGGTAGCAGCGCTACCCTCGAAGATTGGTGAGAAGCTCAATTTTTGCGCTGAGTGGGGAACGACCACTCAACGTATAGTCTGTCCATGCTTCCCGACAATCGAGAGGGCAGGAGATCCCGCCCCTGTCGTTCTAGTTAGTTAAGAGCTTTGTCGTTTGGTGATTTGAACAGCGCTTTCATGTCGTCAGACAGTTCAAAGTTCATGTTCAGGTTTTTTGGTGGAATTGGGTTCTTGAACCATTTGTCGAACCATTTTGCCGCTTCGCCAGAGGTTTGCGCTTGAGCGATGGTGTCATCGATCAGCTTTTTGAAGCCTTCATCGCCTTTACGCAGCATACAGCCGTAAGCTTCTTTCGACTGCGCAGTCCCGACGATTTCCCAGTTGTCTGGTTTCTTCGCCTTGGCGCGCTCGCCTGCCAGCAGAGCGTCATCCATCATAAACGCAACGGCACGACCGCTTTCCAGGGTACGGAAGGAGTCGCCGTGATCTTTCGCGCTGATGATGCGCATGTCCATTTTCTTCTCGTCGTTCAGCTTGTGCAGCAGCACTTCGGACGTGGTACCGGAGGTCACGACAACCGCTTTGCCTTTCAGGTCAGCAAAATCTTTGATATCGCCGCCTTTCTTCGTCAGCAGGCGGGTGCCTACAACGAAGATAGTGTCCGAGAAAGCGGCCTGTTTCTGACGCTCAAGGTTGTTGGTGGTTGAGCCACATTCAAAATCAAATGTGCCGTTTTGCAGCAGAGGAATACGGTTCTGTGAAGTGATGGGGATCAGCTTCACTTGCAGGTCAGGTTTGTTCAGCTTTTTCTTCACGGCTTCAACGATGGCGTTGGAGTAATCCTGTGAATAGCCCACGACTTTTTGCGTGTTGTCGTAGTAAGAGAACGGGACAGAAGATTCACGGTGGCCGACCACGATCACGCCGTTTTTGGCAATCTTGTCGAGAGTGCTTCCTGCTGCCGGAGCGTCTTCAGCGTGAACGATGCCCGCAGACATTCCCATAACCAGCATTGCTGTGGCCAGTTTACGTAATTGCATACCCAACTCCTTTCTTATCAGCGCCAGTGACGCTTTGATACCCATTGTAATGTTGTTATATCTCGCGCAATGCGAGTGCAGTGTTATGCAAGCTTGTTAACATTTAGTCTGGCTTAATGTAAAGATTTTGCTGCGTTATTGTTTATTTTTGCGAAGCGCGCCGCACCATTCAGAGGCAATAATCTCTCGTTGCACCGTTTCGGTGCTACCGGAGATCCATGCTGGTGCGACAAGGTTGCACGTTAAGCCAGACAGCGTTTGCGTAATTAAACAAAGCAACAGGCGTGCCAGAATTGAAGTTTAGGAGGAAATTGTCGGGTGGCGGCTGCGCCGGAGAGTAGGCCGGGTAAGGCGTAGCCGCCACCCGGCAACAGAAGGCCAGGTTATCTACGACGCTGACGCAGGCTCATCACTACGGCGGCAAAACCGAACAGCGTGGTCAGGATCCACAGCGGCCAGTTCCCGGTGCGCGCATAAGGCGTCAGGCCCGTAGCTGGCGTCACTTTCGTGGTCAGCACCTCACGGGTGAACTGCGGGATCATGGCCTGGATTTCACCCTGCGGGCCAATCACGGCGGTGATGCCGTTATTGGTGCTGCGCAACAGCGGACGTGCCAGCTCCAGAGAACGCATTCGTGCCATCTGGAAGTGCTGCCACGGGCCGATCGATTTACCGAACCACGCATCGTTTGAGATGGTCAGCAGATAGTCGGTGTCCGGGCGGAAGTTATCGCGCACCTGCTCGCCGAGGATAATCTCGTAGCAAATAGCGGCCGTCAGGGCAAAACCGTGCGCATGCAGCTGCGGCTGAACGTAAGGGCCCCGGCTGAATGAGGACATCGGCAGGTCAAAGAACGGTGCCAGTGGGCGCAGAATAGACTCCAGCGGAACAAATTCGCCAAACGGTACAAGGTGATTTTTGTTGTAACGATTGGTGGAGGTATAGCTGTATTCGCTGTCCTTACCGAGCGTAATGATCGTGTTGTACGTGTCATAGCGGTTCTGCTGATTGAGACGCGCATCCACAATTCCGGTAATCAGCGTACTGCCGCGCGCGCGCAGCAGATCGTCCATCATCTTCAGGAAGGGCTGCTGATTGATCTCCAGATCCGGGATCGCAGACTCAGGCCAGATGATGAGCTGCGATTTACCCATCACCTTTTCGGTGGCGTTGGCATAGATTTTCAGCGTGTTCAGCAGCTGATTCTCATCCCATTTCAATGACTGCGGGATATCGCCCTGTATCAACGATACCTGCGTGGCGCGCGCGGGCTCCAGCGTGAACCACTGGATATAACGCAGTGGGAAAGGCAGGGCAAACAGGATTAACGCGGCAACCAGCGGCTTCCAGTTACGTGTCACCAGAGCCAGCACCAGCAGGCCGCTGACCGCCATGAGCAGGAAGTTAATCGCCTCCACGCCCATGACGGGAGCCAGACCTTTCAGCGGGCCGTCCACCTGGCTATAGCCGAACTGCAACCACGGGAAGCCGGTCAGTACCCAGCCGCGCAGAAATTCGGTGATTTGCCAGACAACGGGAGCCGCTATCGCGACGCGCAGCCAGGTCGTTTTAGGCCACAGACGAGATAGAATACCGGCGAACAGGCCAGTGTAGAGCGAAAGATAGGCGGCGAGCAGCACAACCAGGAAGACGTTAACCGGCCCCGGCATTCCGCCAAATTGCGCGATACTGACGTAGACCCAGTTGATACCAGAGCCAAACAGCCCCAGCCCCCAGAAGTAGCCTATGGCCGCGGCCTGTACCGGACGACGGTTCAGGGTAAGACCCTGTAGCCCCATCAGGGAGAGAATAGCGGCTGGCCAAATATCGTAAGGAGAAAAAGCCAGCGTACCGCTGGCTCCGAGTAACAGCGCCAGCAGCAAACGGACGCGCTGGCGTTCAAAGAGTGGGGCAAATGCCATTTACATTAATCTTCCAGTTTTGGCACCGGTGAGTCGTCCGGCATTCTGACATGAACCTGAATAATACGTCGGCTGTCAGCCATTGCGACCTTGAACTGGTAACCATCGATGTCAACGGTTTCACCGCGGGCCGGAAGATGGCCGAAGGCCTGCATCACCAGACCACCAATGGTGTCCACTTCTTCATCGCTGAAGCTGGTGCCAAAGGTGTCATTGAAGTCTTCAATGGAGGCCAGCGCGCGCACGGTCCAAGTGTGGCGGCTCAGCTGACGGAAGTCGATATCCTCTTCTTCGTCATACTCATCTTCGATTTCGCCCACGATCAGCTCAAGGATGTCTTCGATTGTGACCAGACCGGAAACGCCACCAAATTCATCAATAACAATCGCCATGTGATAGCGCTGGGAGCGAAACTCCTTCAGCATCCGATCCACACGCTTACTTTCCGGCACAACCACGGCCGGGCGTAACACTTTTTCCATACTGAAGGCTTCGGCATCGCTGCGCATAAACGGCAGCAGATCTTTCGCCATCAAAATCCCTTCGATGTGATCTTTGTCTTCGCTGATGACCGGGAAACGTGAGTGAGCCGATTCGATAATCACATCGAGGCACTCGTCCAGCGTCTGGTTGCGTTTCAGGGTAATCATCTGCGAGCGGGGGATCATGATGTCGCGGACGCGCTGGTCGGCGATGTCCATCACCCCTTCGAGCATTTCGCGCGTATCTTCGTCGATAAGGTCGTTCTGCCCGGAATCACGAATCAGCTCCAGCAGTTCGTCACGGTTTTTCGGTTCGCCGTGGAAAAGCTGGTTCAGGATGAGGGAGAAAAATCCCTTTTTAGTGGTTGTCGTGTCGCTACTGTGTGAATTGTCGTCGCTCATGGCGTTTGTTAAGGGTTCTCTTGTTAGTTCAACGTTAACCGCCGCGCTATGTCCCTGCGCGGCGGCATGGTAGTCAGTGACTGACTATTCTTTCTCGGCAATGTACGGATCCTCATAGCCCAGAGCAAGCATTATCTCTGTCTCGAGGGATTCCATCTCTTCCGCTTCGTCATCTTCAATATGGTCGTAACCCAGAAGATGCAGGCTACCGTGCACCACCATGTGTGCCCAGTGCGCTTCCAGCGGCTTTTGCTGCTCTTTGGCTTCCTGCTCAACCACCTGACGGCAGATGATCAGATCGCCCAGCAGCGGCATCTCAATGCCCGGAGGGGCTTCGAACGGGAAAGAGAGCACATTGGTCGGCTTATCTTTCCCGCGATAGGTCAGGTTGAGCTCATGGCTTTCTGCTTCATCCACCAGGCGAATCGTGACCTCTGATTCTTCCTGAAACTGGGGGATAACGGCATCCAGCCATTTCTGAAACTGTGCCTCTTCTGGCATGCCTGAATTATCTTCACAGGCCAGCTGTAAATCGAGGATCACCTGACTCATTTCTGTTCATGCTCCTGCGCTTCGCGCTTACGTTCTGCGGCCAGCTCGGCCCTGCGCTTCTGATCTGCCTCTTCCCAGGCCTCATAAGCGTTAACGATACGCGCGACCACCGGGTGGCGTACCACGTCTTCGCTGTGGAAGAAGTTGAAGCTGATTTCGTCTACCTCGGCCAGGACTTCGATGGCGTGACGCAGACCCGATTTGGTGTTACGCGGCAGGTCAATCTGGGTGACGTCACCGGTAATAACCGCTTTCGAGTTAAAGCCAATACGCGTCAGGAACATCTTCATCTGTTCAATGGTGGTGTTCTGGCTCTCATCCAGAATGATGAACGCGTCGTTAAGTGTACGCCCACGCATGTAGGCCAGCGGGGCCACTTCAATCACGTTACGTTCAATGAGCTTTTCAACTTTCTCGAAGCCGAGCATTTCGAACAGCGCGTCGTACAGCGGGCGCAGGTAGGGGTCCACTTTCTGACTTAAATCGCCCGGCAGGAAGCCGAGTTTCTCACCGGCTTCTACAGCAGGGCGGGTCAGCAGGATACGGCGGATCTCCTGACGCTCAAGCGCATCGACAGCAGCAGCAACGGCCAGATAGGTTTTACCCGTACCCGCCGGACCCACGCCAAAGGTGATGTCATGGTCGAGAATATTGGCGATGTACTGTGCCTGGTTCGGGGTACGAGGCTTAATCACGCCGCGTTTGGTTTTGATGTTGATGGCTTTGCCATAGTCCGGCACGCTTTCCGCGCTCTGCTCAAGCACGCGCGCCTCTTTGATGGCCAGGTGGATCTGTTCAGGTTCAATATCCTGGATCTCACCGCGCATCGGGGCGGTATCAACATACAGGCTGCGGAGAATATCTGCCGCGGCGTTGACGCAGATTGGGCGTCCGGTGAGTTTGAAATGGTTATCGCGACGATTGATTTCGATACCCAGACGTCGCTCCAGTTGTTTGATGTTGTCATCAAACGGCCCGCACAGGCTCAGCAGGCGAGCGTTGTCTGCGGGCTCAAGGCTAATTTCACGCGTATCTATGTTCAAACTGTTCCTCTTTATTTGGTTAACTGACCTGTGGCCACACGGCGTAATAAAACGGTCATTACCGAAATTATTCACGCCATAGAATAAAGGCGCAAGCGTTGCGGTAGATATTGGGGGTGATGAGAGGAAATACAAGGCCTGCCGGACAGGCAGGCCAGAGGGATCAGGGCTGGTAAATACCTACGCCAGAATCGTTGACTTTACGGGTGCGAGAGATAACGGATTCCGGAGTCTGTGCAATACGCAGACCCATTTCGTCCTCAGTGCGTACCACCTTCCCGCGCAGCGAGTTCGTGAGCACTTCGACAATCTCGACGTCCACAAACTTACCAATCATGTCCGGGGTGCCTTCAAAATTCACCACGCGGTTATTTTCGGTTCGACCAGACAGTTCCATGATGCTCTTACGGGAAGTGCCTTCCACCAGAATACGCTGGACAGTGCCGAGCATACGACGGCTCCAGGCGTTGGCCTGCTGGTTGATACGCTCCTGCAAAATATACAGACGCTGCTTTTTCTCTTCTTCCGGCACATCGTCAACCATATCGGCCGCTGGGGTGCCCGGGCGTGCTGAGAAGATGAAGCTGTAGCTGACGTCGAAATTCACCTCGCCGATGAGCTTCATGGTGCGCTCGAAGTCATCAGCGGTTTCGCCAGGGAAGCCGACGATAAAGTCGGAGCTAATCTGGATATCCGGGCGCGCTTCACGCAGCTTGCGGATGGTGGACTTATACTCCAGCACCGTATGTGGACGACCCATCAGGTTCAGCACGCGGTCAGAGCCGCACTGGATCGGCAGGTGCAGGAAGCTCACCAGCTCTGGCGTATCGCGATAGACGTCAATAATGTCGTCGGTAAATTCCATCGGATGGCTGGTGGTAAAGCGAATGCGGTCAATGCCGTCAATCGCCGCCACCAGACGCAGCAGTTCAGCAAAGCTGCCAGTGGTGCCGTCGTAGTTTTCCCCGCGCCAGGCGTTCACGTTCTGGCCCAGCAGGTTCACTTCGCGAACGCCCTGCGCGGCAAGCTGCGCGATTTCAAACAGGATATCGTCTGCCGGGCGGCTCACTTCTTCACCGCGGGTGTAAGGTACCACGCAGTAAGTACAGTATTTGTTGCAGCCTTCCATGATGGAGACGAAGGCGGTCGGGCCATCAGCGCGCGGCTCTGGCAGACGGTCAAATTTCTCGATCTCCGGGAAACTCACGTCAACCACTGGGCTACGGCTGCCGCGAACCTGATTAATCATCTCTGGCAGGCGGTGCAGGGTCTGAGGGCCAAAAACGATATCCACATAGGGGGCTCTCTGGCGGATCAGCTTACCTTCCTGCGATGCGACGCAGCCACCCACGCCAATGATCAGGTCCGGATTTTTCCGTTTGAGAAGCTTCCAGCGGCCTAACACATGAAAGACTTTTTCCTGTGCTTTTTCACGAATTGAACAGGTGTTCAGCAGCAGCACATCGGCTTCTTTCGCATTTTCAGTCAGCTGGTATCCGTGGGTGGTATCCAGCAGATCGGCCATCTTCGATGAATCGTATTCGTTCATCTGACAGCCCCAGGTTTTTATATGGAGTTTTTTAGTCATCGACTTGCTCAGCTCAGGATTGCAAGCCGCGTATTGTAATGCTTTGGTGCGGTTGTGACCAGTATGAAGGTTGTCAACCTCAGGGCCGCAAAAATCCGGTAAACTTAAGGTATTCTCCAATAAGGAATAGTGACCATGACACTCCTGAACACCGAAGTTGCCGTTGTTGGCGGCGGTATGGTCGGCGGCGCACTGGCGCTGGGGCTGGCGCAGCAGGGATTTGACGTAACCGTTATTGAACAGGCGGCTCCGCCGGTATTCGATCCTGCCAGCCAACCGGACGTGCGTATTTCCGCCATCAGCGCGTCCTCTGTTGATCTGCTTCGCGGGCTGGGCGTCTGGGAGGCGGTGCTGGCGATGCGCGCGCACCCCTACAGCCGTCTTGAAACCTGGGAGTGGGAAAATGCTCACGTCTCGTTTGACGCCGCCGAGCTGAAACTGCCGCGTCTGGGCTATATGGTGGAAAACAACGTGCTCCAGCAGGCGCTCTGGCAGGCGCTGGAGGCGCACCCGAAGGTGACGCTGCGCGTTCCGGACTCGCTGAAAGCCCTGCATCGTCATGAAGGTGGATATCTCCTGACGCTGGATAACGACGATGAGCTGGCCGTAAAGCTGGTGGTGGGGGCGGATGGCGCGAACTCGCAGGTCAGGCAGATGGCAGGCATTGGGATCCATGCCTGGCAGTATCAGCAGTCCTGCATGCTGATCACCGTGCAGTCAGAAAACGCGCCGGGCGAAAGCACCTGGCAGCATTTTACGCCGAACGGCCCGCATGCATTCTTACCGTTGTTTGATAACTGGGCTTCGCTGGTGTGGTACGACAAGCCGGCGCGCATTCGACAGTTGCAGGGGCTGTCCATGGATCAGTTGCAGCGCGAAATCCGCCAGCACTTCCCGCGCCGTCTGGGTAACGTGACCCCGGTTGCCGCTGGCGCATTCCCGCTGATGCGACGCCATGCGTTGCAGTATGCCCGTGAAGGGCTGGCCCTGGTGGGAGACGCGGCGCACACCATTCATCCGCTGGCGGGGCAGGGGGTTAACCTGGGATACCGTGACGTCGATGCGTTACTGGATGTGCTGGGTAACGCTCGCGCCCACGCGGAAGCCTGGGCCAGCCATGAGGTACTGAAGCGCTACCAGACGCGCCGTATGGCGGATAACTTCATTATGCAGTCGGGGATGGATCTGTTCTATGCCGGGTTCAGCAATGACGTGGGTCCGGTGCGGATATTGCGCAATATCGGACTGATGGCGGCGGAGCGCGCCGGTGGTCTGAAGCGTCAGGCACTGAAATACGCCCTCGGACTCTAATCTTTATTCCCTCTCCCCGTGGGAGAGGGTTAGGGTGAGGGCATCAGGCCGCACTATTCTGAGCAACAAAAACAAAAAAGCCCGCAGAGCGGGCTTGTTTGTTTTAAGTGGCTGGGGTGCAGGGATTCGAACCCCGGAATGCTGGTATCAGAAACCAGAGCCTTACCGCTTGGCGACACCCCAATTGCGTTAAACAAACTGCTTAACGACTTTAAAGTGGCTGGGGTACGAGGATTCGAACCTCGGAATGCCGGAATCAGAATCCGGTGCCTTACCGCTTGGCGATACCCCAACAATGTTCAGTTTACCGAATCGTATTCGATAACATAAATATGGTGGCTACGACGGGATTCGAACCTGTGACCCCATCATTATGAGTGATGTGCTCTAACCAACTGAGCTACGTAGCCAGTACTGCAATCTTCGATGGCTGGGGTACCTGGATTCGAACCAGGGAATGCCGGTATCAAAAACCGGTGCCTTACCGCTTGGCGATACCCCAATACCGCGGAGAACCGCATGATCGAAGAAATATGGCTGGGGTACCTGGATTCGAACCAGGGAATGCCGGTATCAAAAACCGGTGCCTTACCGCTTGGCGATACCCCATCCGTGCAACGCTTACCTGGGAATGGTGCGGGAGGCGAGACTTGAACTCGCACACCTTGCGGCGCCAGAACCTAAATCTGGTGCGTCTACCAATTTCGCCACTCCCGCAAAAAAGATGGTGGCTACGACGGGATTCGAACCTGTGACCCCATCATTATGAGTGATGTGCTCTAACCAACTGAGCTACGTAGCCATCTTTTTTTCGCGTTACCTTATCGGCGTTGCGGGGCGCATTATGCGTATAGACCCTTGCAGCGTCAACACCTTTTTCAATGAAAATAGCCGGAATGTGACTGTTTGGTTAGGTTGCGAACAGCGAGGCCGAATATTCGACAATTATTGGTTATTAATCGATTTTATGCGGGGAAAAGAGAGGCAAAAAAATCAGGCCCCGGAGGGCCTGATGATACTCTGAACATTATTTATAGGCAGACTGGTGAACGCCCACCGCGCGTCCTGACGGATCGTTCATGGCTTTGAAGGATTCATCCCATTCAATGGCTTTAGCAGAAGAGCAGGCGACCGATGGACCACCCGGTACGCACTCGGCTGCACTTGGAACCGGGAACAGCTCCTCAAAGATTTCACGGTACAAATACGCTTCTTTCGAGGCTGGCGTGTTGTACGGGAAGCGGAAGCTCGCAGTTTCCAGTTGTTGATCAGAAACCTGTTTTGCCGCCACCTCTTTCAGAGTGTCGATCCAGCTGTAACCCACGCCATCCGAGAACTGCTCTTTCTGACGCCACGCCACGCTCGCCGGCAGGTAGGATTCAAAACATTCACGCAGGATATGTTTCTCCATTTTGCCGTTGCCGCACATTTTGTCCTGCGGGTTGATGCGCATCGCCACATCGAGGAATTTCTTATCGAGGAACGGCACGCGGGCTTCCACACCCCAGGCGGACATCGCTTTGTTGGCGCGCGCGCAGTCAAACATGTGCAGCGCCTGTAGCTTACGCACCGTTTCTTCATGCAGCTCTTTGGCGTTTGGCGCTTTGTGGAAATAGAGATAACCGCCAAACACTTCGTCAGAACCTTCGCCGGAGAGCACCATCTTGATGCCCATCGCTTTGATCTTCCGCGACATCAAATACATCGGCGTGGAGGCGCGAATGGTGGTCACATCATAGGTTTCAATGTGATAGATCACATCGCGGATCGCATCCAGACCTTCCTGTACGGTGAAGTGAATTTCATGGTGCACCGTGCCGAGATGGTTCGCCACTTCCTGGGCGGCTTTCAGGTCAGGTGCCCCTTCCAGACCCACGGCAAAGGAGTGCAGCTGCGGCCACCAGGCTTCAGAGCGCTCCTGATCTTCCACGCGACGTGCGGCGAATTTCTTGGTGATCGCGGAGATCACGGAGGAGTCCAGACCGCCGGAGAGCAGTACGCCGTAGGGTACGTCTGACATCAGGTGGCTTTTCACTGACTCCTCTAGTGCCTGACGCAGTTCGGCTTTGTCCGTCACGTTGTCTTTCACCGCCTCATAATCAAACCAGTCGCGCTGGTAGTACGGGCGGATCTCGCCGTCTTTACTCCACAGGTAGCTACCTGCCGGGAACTCTTTGATGGTGCGGCACACCGGTACCAGGGCTTTCATCTCTGAGGCAACGTAGAAGTTACCGTGTTCATCGTGTCCCATGTACAGCGGGATAATACCAATATGGTCGCGGCCAATCAGGTAAGCGTCTTTTTCGCTGTCGTACAGCGCGAAGGCGAACATACCTTGCAGGTCGTCGAGGAACTCCGGGCCTTTCTCCTGATACAGCGCCAGGATCACTTCGCAGTCTGAGCCGGTCTGAAACGCGTAGCGATCGCCGTACTCGGCGCGCAGCGCCTGATGGTTGTAAATTTCACCGTTAACAGCCAGCGCGTGCGTTTTTTTCTCGTTATACAGCGGCTGTGCGCCAGCGTTGACATCAACAATGGAGAGACGTTCGTGAGCCAGAATCGCTTTATCGCTGGCGTATACGCCTGACCAGTCCGGACCGCGATGGCGCATCAGGCGGGACAATTCGAGTGCTTTTTTACGCAGTTCGCCCGCGTCAGTTTTAATATCCAGTACGCCAAAAATAGAACACATAACCTTCTCCGTTAACCCTGTTGCGTTGTGATGTTGCTTGCTTATGAAAATGCCGCAAAAAGGGGAGGGGGCGCAAGCGTTTTACCGATGAAAACGTAAAAAGTGCAATGGCAATTGCCGAATCTTAAAAAAAGAGTATGCATTAAGTCATTCTATTGATGATTTCTCAATGAAGAGCTGATTTCGTTAGATGAAGTGATATTTTCAGGCAGCAGAAATGAAAAACCACGCCCTGAGGCGTGGTTCTGAATCAAATAACGTCGATTTCGTCGACAGAGGGGTAAATCCAGCTTGGCCGGAACGGCATCGTATCAATGTCATCAAGCTGTGAAACGCCAGAAAGCACCAGGATGGTTTCAAGCCCGGCCTGGAAGCCGGCCAAAATATCGGTGCGCAGGTTGTCGCCAACTATGACGGTTTCTTCTGAGTGTGCCTGCATCGTATTCAGTGCAGCGCGGATGATCCACGGGCTCGGTTTGCCGACAACAAACGGCTTACGGCCTGAGATTTTTTCGATACCGGCGCACAGCGCACCGCAGGCGGGATAAAAACCACGACCATGCGTATCCGGGTTAGTGGCGATAAAACGTGCACCATTGGCGACAAAGTAGGCTGCTTTATGCATCATCTCCCAGTTAAAGGAGCGCGTTTCGCCCACGATGACAAAGTCCGGATTCACGTCGGTGATGGTGAAGCCCGCTTTATACAGCTCGTGGATCAGCGCGCCTTCGCCAACCACGTAGGCTTTTTTGCCTTCCTGACGCTTCAGGAAATCCGCGGTCGCCATCGCAGAGGTATAAAACACGCTGTCCGGGACGTTGACACCCGCGGTAGCAAAGCGATTTGCCAGATCCTGACCAGTCTGTGAAGGGTAGTTCGTGAGAAGAACCAGTGGCATTCCTTTGTCGATGATGCGGTGAAGAAACTCCGCAGCACCTGGCACGGCAACGTTGTCGTGCATCAGCACGCCGTCGATATCACAAATTACATTCTTAATGGTCATGGACAATCCGACATCAAAAAAAGAAGGCGTTACTATAAGGTCCGATCAGGATTCCAGCAAATGTTGCAGCAGGATCCCGTTGAGCATGGCACGTTTTACCAGGGCGAATGCGCCAATTGCCGAGCGGTGATCGAGCGTAGATCGCACCACCGGCAAATTCTGGCGAAATGCCTTCAGCGCCTGGGTATTGATGCAGCCTTCAATGGCAGGCAGTAATACTTTTTCGGCTTCAACGATCTCGCCGGCAATCACCACTTTTTGCGGATTAAACAGGTTGATGGCAATGGCGATGGTCTTACCCAGGTGGCGTCCTACCTGTTCGATCACTTCGCAGGCCAGCGCATCGCCTTTGTTTGCCGCTTTGCAGATGGCACCGATCTTACAGTCGCCCAGCGTGACGCGGCTCTGATAACCCTGCTCCAGCAGGTGGCGGACGCGATGTTCAATGGCGGCATTGGCGGCAACGGTTTCAAGACAGCCAAAGTTACCGCAGTGGCAGCGCTCGCCAAGCGGTTCCACCTGGATATGACCGATCTCGCCTACGTTACCGTTACGACCAATAAAAATGCGGCCATTCGAGATGATACCCGCACCTGTACCACGGTGAACGCGCACCAGAATAGAGTCTTCGCAGTCCTGGCTCGCACCAAAGTAGTGCTCCGCCAGCGCCAGCGAGCGGATATCGTGACCAACAAAGCAGGTCAGCTTGAAGCGCTTTTCCAGCGCCTCAACCAGCCCCCAGTTCTCTACCTTAATGTGCGGCATGTAGCGAATAACGCCGCTTTCCGGGTCAACCAGACCGGGTAAAATCACCGAGATGGCGATGAGTTCACGGATCTTGCGCTGACAGCTTTCGATAAACTGCGCGATGGTATTCAGTAACGCGTGTTCGAGCGTCTCCTGTGTGCGCTCAGGAAGGGGGTAGTGCTCTTCGGCAATGGCCTTGCTGCTCAGATCGTAGAGCGTAAGCGTGGTGTCATGACGGCCTAAGCGAACGCCAATGGCCTGAAAATTGCGGGTTTCAGTGACGATGGAAATCGCGCGGCGGCCGCCGGTGGAGGCCTGCTGATCCACTTCTTTGATCAGGCCGCGCTCAATAAGCTGACGTGTAATTTTTGTCACGCTGGCGGGAGCAAGCTGGCTTTGTTCGGCTATCTGAATGCGTGAGATTGGCCCGTGCTGGTCAATCAGGCGATAAACTGCCGCGCTGTTAAGTTGTTTAACGAGATCGACATTACCGATTTGAGCTTGTCCGCCTGGTGTCATACTTTTACTTACTCAGTGACGACCTCGTTACCATTAACGATGGTCTTAATAATTTTATAATCGTGTGTGAACGCCGTCAGGTTTGCAACCATACCTGGCGCAATACCGCCGAGCTGTTTATCGACGCCAATAGCGCGCGCCGGATAAAGCGTGGCCATGCGCAGCACTTCCTCAAGCGCAATGCCGCAATGTTCAACGAGGTTACGTACCCCTTCGATCATCGTCAGAGAAGAACCGCTCAGCGTGCCGTTCTCATCCACACACAGTCCATTCCGGTAGTATATTGTTTTACCAGCAAAAATGAACTGGTCAATATTCGCTCCTGCCGGAGCGGTAGCATCCGTGACCAGGCAGAGCTTGTCGGCTTTAAGGCGCTTGGCGTTGCGGATGTTGGTGTAATCGACATGCAAGCCGTCGGCGATAATGCCGCAGTAGACGTCTGGTTCATCCAGAATTGCGCCAACCAGTCCCGGTTCGCGACCGGTAATATACGGCATCGCGTTATAAAGGTGTGTGGCAAATGTAATACCTGCGCGGAAACCGGCCTTCGCCTCTTTAAGCGTCGCGTTCGAATGGCCCGCAGATACCACAATCCCGGCGGCGGCCAGTTTGCTGATAACGTCCGTGCCGGTCATTTCCGGTGCCAGCGTCACTTTGGTGATCACATCGGCATTGGCGCACATGTAATCCACCAGCTCGGCATCCGGTTTGCGCACGTAGTTCGGGTTATGGGTGCCTTTCTTGACCATATTCAGCCATGGTCCTTCCAGGTGCAGACCCAGCGCCTGATTCGGATGTTTTGCCAGGTATTCACGCATGACGCGGATACCCTGTTTCATCAGGTCATCGCTGCTGGTAATCAGCGTTGGCAGATAGCTGGTGCAGCCCGATTTCTCGTTGGCGTTTTGCATGATTTCCAGCGTTTCAACCGTTACCGCCTCTGCGGTATCGTTAAACTGGACACCGCCGCAGCCGTTAAGCTGTACGTCGATGAAACCGGGGGAGATTACTGCTCCATTGAGGGAACGCTGTTCGATCTCCGGCGGCAGTTCCGCCAGCGGGCAAACACGTTCAATCAGGCCATTGGCGATTACAATCGCATGGTCATCCAGAATTTCATGGCCGGTATAAATCCGACCGTGGGTTAAAGCGTACATATCGACCCCCGGTTAAAAAAGCGACCGCCCCTGATAAAAGAGGCGGTTATTCAATTACAGACCTTTAATGTTCTCAGCTTCCAGCTCGTTGAAGTATTTCAGCGTTTTCACTTTCAGCTCCATGGTGGACGGTTCGTCACACACGACAACCGCTTTTGGATGCAACTGTAAGCAGCTGATCGTCCACATATGGTTCACGTTGCCTTCAACGGCAGCCTGAAGCGCTTGCGCTTTCACTGCGCCCAGCACCAGAATCATCACTTCTTCGGCATCCAGCAGTGTACCCACACCCACGGTCAGCGCGTATTTCGGCACCTGATTGACGTCGCCGTCAAAGAAGCGGGAGTTAGCCACACGCGTGTCATGGGTCAACGTTTTAATACGGGTACGGGAAGCCAGTGAAGATGCCGGTTCGTTGAACGCGATATGACCATCGTTGCCTACGCCGCCCATAAACAGGTGGATTTTACCGTAGGAACGGATTTTTTCTTCATACTGACGGCATTCTGCGTCAATATCAGGCGCGTTTCCATTCAGCAGGTTAATGTTTTCAGCCGGAATATCAACGTGGTCGAAGAAATTACGGTGCATAAAGCTGTGGTAACTTTCCGGATGTTCCTTTGGCAGGCCGACATATTCGTCCATGTTGAAGGTCACAACATGTTTAAAGCTAACCTGGCCCGCTTTGTGCATTTCAACCAAAGCCTTATATGCGGTCAGGGGAGTTCCACCGGTTGGAAGACCGAGTACGAAAGGACGATCGGCTGTTGGTTTGAACGCGTTGATGCGGTTAACGATATGACGAGCAGCCCATTTTCCGACTTGTTCAGCTGTTGCCAGGGGAATCAGTCTCATTATTCACCTCTAAAGTTTAAGTAAAAGTGGGCGGATGATTAGTGCAACCTGAACTAAGCGTAACCTGGAACCTTTCAGGCCGGATCAATCCGTCTTGATTTTTTGAATGATAAAATAAGTTTTCGTGGTTAGCCAGTGAAAGGGAGGGTTTAATACGATATTTGGTGACAATAATCACAAAAAATAGGTGTTTAATTTGCGATACGAATTAATTTTTCACACACTCACACTGCCAGTGAATCATCAACAGTATCTATCGTTCGTGACACAATAAAAACATAGTTTATGCGCGAGTCTTAACAAAGGGTCTCGTAGGGGGAATAGGATGAATATTTTAGGTTTTTTCCAGCGCCTCGGTAGGGCTTTGCAGCTCCCTATCGCCGTGCTACCGGTTGCAGCATTGCTGCTGCGATTCGGGCAACCCGATCTTCTTAATGTGCCGTTTATTGCCCAGGCAGGCGGCGCCATTTTTGACAACCTTGCGCTGATTTTCGCCATCGGCGTGGCGTCAAGCTGGTCAAAAGACAGCGCCGGTGCTGCGGCACTGGCAGGGGCGGTAGGTTACTTCATCCTCACGAAAGCGATGGTAACCATCAACCCGGAAATCAACATGGGTGTACTGGCGGGTATCATTACCGGTCTGGTCGGTGGCGCCGTGTACAACCGCTGGGCGGGTATCAAACTGCCTGACTTCCTGAGCTTCTTCGGCGGTAAACGTTTTGTGCCGATTGCGACGGGCTTTTTCTGTCTGATCCTCGCCGCCATCTTTGGCTACGTTTGGCCACCGGTTCAGCATGCTATCCATGCGGGTGGCGAGTGGATCGTGTCTGCAGGCGCAATGGGCGCGGGCATCTTCGGTTTCATTAACCGTCTGCTGATCCCAACCGGTCTGCATCAGGTACTGAACACCATCGCCTGGTTCCAGATTGGTGAGTTCACCAACGCGGCTGGCGCGGTATTCCACGGTGATATCAACCGCTTCTACGCAGGTGACGGCACCGCGGGCATGTTCATGTCCGGCTTCTTCCCAATCATGATGTTTGGTCTGCCTGGCGCCGCGCTGGCAATGTACCTGGCTGCGCCGAAAGCGCGTCGCCCAATGGTTGGCGGGATGCTGCTGTCCGTTGCGATCACCGCCTTCCTGACCGGCGTGACCGAGCCACTGGAATTCCTGTTCATGTTCCTGGCTCCGCTGCTGTATCTGATGCACGCGATCCTGACCGGTATCAGCCTGTTCGTTGCCACCCTTCTGGGTATCCATGCAGGCTTCTCCTTCTCCGCAGGCGCTATCGACTATGTGTTGATGTACAACCTGCCGGCGGCAAGCAGCAACGTCTGGATGCTGGTGGTGATGGGCCTGATCTTCTTCGTTATCTACTTCGTTCTGTTCAGCGCGGTTATTCGTATGTTTAACCTGAAGACGCCGGGCCGCGAAGATACGAAAGATGATGTTGTGACCAGTGAAGCCAACAGCAATACCGAAGAGGGTTTAACCCAGCTGGCAACCAGCTATATTGCCGCTGTGGGTGGCACCGACAACCTGAAAGCGATCGATGCCTGTATTACCCGTCTGCGTCTGACCGTGGGCGACTCCGCCCGCGTGAGCGATGCAATGTGCAAACGCCTTGGTGCGTCTGGTGTGGTGAAGCTGAACAAACAAACCATCCAGGTTATCGTGGGTGCGAAAGCCGAATCTATCGGCGATGAAATGAAAAAAGTGGTTGCCCGTGGGCCGGTCGCTGCCGCCTCAACGGATAACGCGCCAGTAGCTGACGCGCCGGTTGCAAAACCGCAGGCTGTGCCAAATGCGGTGACCATCGCTGCGCTGGTTTCTCCGGTGACAGGTGACGTTGTTGCGCTTGAGCAGGTGCCTGACGAAGCGTTCGCCAGCAAAGCGGTCGGTGATGGCGTGGCGGTGAAACCAACGGACAAAACCGTGGTCTCTCCGGCAGCCGGTACTATCGTGAAAATCTTCAACACCAACCACGCGTTCTGCCTGGAAACGGAAAAAGGCGCGGAGATCGTTGTCCATATGGGTATCGATACCGTTGCGCTGAACGGTCAGGGCTTTACTCGCCTGGTGGAAGAGGGCGCTGAAGTGGCGGCAGGTCAGCCGATTCTGGAAATGGATCTGGAGTTCCTGAACGCCAACGCGCGCTCCATGATAAGCCCGGTAGTGTGCAGCAACATCGACGACTTCAGCGGTCTGGTGATCCAGGCGCAGGGGCAGGTAGTTGCAGGCCAAACGCCACTGTATGAGATTAAAGGCAAGTAATCGCTCCTGAGTAGAGTTATGCCTTTAGCGGCGGGGGATATCCTCCGCCGCTTTTTTTTGCAGCAATTGCCCCCATTATTTTCTTCCGGGACGTTTTAAGGGTTGTCACTACGTCCGGCTTATAAGATCATATGCCGTTATACGTTGTTTACGCTTTGAGGAATCCACGATGAGTGAGGCAGAAGCCCGCCCGAGTAACTTTATTCGTCAGATCATCGATGAAGATCTGGCCAGTGGTAAGCACACCACAGTCCACACGCGTTTCCCGCCGGAGCCAAATGGCTACCTGCACATTGGTCACGCCAAATCGATCTGCCTGAACTTTGGTATTGCGCAAGACTACCAGGGGCAGTGCAACCTGCGTTTCGATGACACCAACCCAGTAAAAGAAGACATCGAATACGTTGAGTCGATTAAAAACGACGTGCAATGGCTGGGCTTCAACTGGTCAGGCGATATCTGCTACTCCTCAGACTATTTCGATCAGCTGTATGCCTATGCGGTTGAACTGATTAACAAGGGTCTGGCATACGTCGACGAGCTCTCTGCTGACGAAATCCGTGAATACCGCGGTACGCTGACTCAGCCCGGTAAGAACAGTCCGTTCCGCGATCGTAGCGTGGAAGAGAACCTGGCGCTGTTTGAAAAAATGCGTGCCGGTGGCTTCGAAGAAGGTAAAGCGTGTCTGCGTGCCAAAATCGATATGGCGTCTCCGTTCATCGTGATGCGCGATCCGGTGCTGTACCGCATTAAGTTCGCAGAACACCACCAGACCGGTAACAAGTGGTGCATCTACCCGATGTACGACTTCACCCACTGCATCAGCGATGCGCTGGAAGGCATTACGCACTCTCTGTGCACGCTGGAATTCCAGGACAACCGTCGTCTGTACGACTGGGTGCTGGATAACATCACCATTCCTGTGCATCCGCGTCAGTACGAGTTCTCTCGTCTGAACCTGGAATACACCGTGATGTCCAAGCGTAAGCTGAACCTGCTGGTCACTGACAAGCACGTTGAAGGCTGGGACGACCCACGTATGCCGACCATCTCTGGCCTGCGTCGTCGTGGCTACACCTCCGCCTCCATTCGTGAGTTCTGCAAACGTATCGGCGTCACCAAGCAGGACAACACCATCGAAATGGCGTCTCTGGAATCCTGCATTCGTGAAGACCTGAACGAAAACGCGCCGCGCGCGATGGCGGTGATCGATCCAGTGAAACTGGTTATCGAAAACTATCCGCAGGGCGGGAGCGAACTGGTCTCTATGCCTAATCATCCGAACAAACCGGAAATGGGCACCCGCGACGTGCCGTTCAGCGGTGAAATCTGGATCGATCGTGCCGACTTCCGAGAAGAAGCGAACAAGCAGTACAAGCGTCTGGTGCTGGGCAAAGAAGTACGTCTGCGTAACGCCTATGTAATCAAAGCCGAGCGCGTAGAGAAAGATGCGGAAGGTAACATCACGACCATCTTCTGTACGTACGATGCAGAGACGCTGAGCAAAGATCCGGCGGATGGCCGTAAAGTGAAAGGCGTAATCCACTGGGTGAGCGCGCAGCATGCGCTGCCGGTTGAGATCCGTCTCTACGACCGTCTGTTCAGCGTGCCTAACCCAGGCGCAGCGGAAGACTTCCTGGCGGTTATTAACCCTGAGTCGCTGATTATCAAGCAGGGGTATGCCGAGCCGTCTCTGAAAGCCGCTGAAGCCGGTAAAGCGTTCCAGTTCGAACGTGAGGGTTATTTCTGCCTGGACAGCCGTTACAGCACGGCAGAAAAACCAGTATTTAACCGTACCGTGGGTCTGCGTGATACCTGGACTAAGATCGGCGAATAATAACGCTGCTCTGGTCAATGAGAAACAAACGCCGCGTAATGCGGCGTTTTTTTATTTAACGATCATGTCGTTAAGCATCGGGATAATCTTTTAAAGCCAACATTCCAGGTCAATGTGGTGCTACTTATTTTATTTAAAAAAAGTTTGTTGTTTTCCAAAAACTGAAACGCTGAAAAATATATTCTCAATCTCAATGTTACTTACTGAAAATTAGCGTATTCCCCCGCCAGTACTCGCTTCACGGTAAATGTTACAAAGCACTACGAAATATGTGCTCTTCGTCATAATCCTGACTTTTGCCTGATTAAAAGCATTGATAATTCGCGTCGCGAAAAATAACCTAAAGACGGTAGTTAATTCGAGGGTATTTCTGACTACCCCTGACCATTTGGTCTTTTCTGTTTTTCGCCGTTTAAGGCGTTTTAATTCGTCAAAGAGGAATAATCTATGCGTACGTTCAGTGGCAAACGTAGTGCGCTGGCGCTGGCTATCGCCGGTGTGACAGCAATGTCGGGCCTGGTGGTTGCGCCAGAGGCAAAAGCAGCAGGTTTCATTGAAGATTCCACCCTTACGGGCGGTATTTATTACTGGCAACGTGAGCGTGACCGTAAAGACGTCACTGAAGATAAATACAAAACTAACCTTTCTCACTCGACCTGGAACGCCAACCTGGATTTCCAGTCGGGATATGCCGCCGATATGTTCGGGATCGATATTGCAGCGTTCACCGCAATTGAAATGGCCGAAAATGGCGACAGCGGCCATCCGAACGAAATTGCGTTCTCCTCCAGCAATAAAGCTTACGACGAAGACTGGTCCGGCGATAAAAGCGGAATCAGCCTGTATAAAGCGGCTGCAAAATTCAAATATGGCCCGGTCTGGGCGCGTGGTGGTTATATCCAGCCAACCGGTCAGACGCTGTTAGCGCCGCACTGGAGCTTTATGCCAGGTACCTATCAGGGCGCGGAAGCCGGTGCTAATTTTGACTACGGCGATGCGGGGGCGTTGAGCTTCTCCTATATGTGGACCAACGAGTACAAAGCGCCGTGGCACATTGAGATGGACAAGTTCTATCAAAACGATAAAAAAACCAAAGTTGATTATCTCCACTCGCTGGGGGCGAAGTACGACTTCAAAAACGATCTGGTGCTGGAAGCGGCTTTTGGTCAGGCTGAAGGTTATATTGATCAGTACTTTGCTAAAGCCAGCTACAAATTTGATATCGCAGGTAGCCCGCTGAGCACCAGCTATCAGTTCTACGGTACGCGCGACAAGGTCAGCGATGGCAGCGTAAATGATATTTATGACGGCACCGCGTGGTTACAGGCGCTGACCTTCGGCTACAAGGTGGGTCAGGTTGATTTGCGTCTGGAGGGTACATGGGTCAAGGCAGAAGGGCAGCAGGGCTATTTCCTGCAACGTATGACGCCAACCTACGCCTCTTCCAACGGTCGTCTGGATATCTGGTGGGATAACCGCTCTGACTTCAACGCCGACGGCGAAAAAGCAGTCTTCTTCGGCGCAATGTATGACCTGAAGAACTGGAACCTGCCTGGCTGGGCAGTGGGCGCGTCCTACGCGTACGCCTGGGACGCGAAGCCAGCGGATATGGCTACGCCAGACGCCTACTACGATCCGAACTACCGTCTGAAAGAGTCTTCATACAGTCTGGATGCGATTTACACCCTGCAGGAGGGGCGTGCGAAAGGCACGATGTTCAAACTGCACTTCACCCAGTATGACAACCACTCCGATATCCCGAGCTACGCGGGCGGTTACGGCAACATCTTCCAGGATGAGCGCGACGTGAAATTTATGGTCATTGCGCCATTTACCATCTTCTGATGAATGCTGCGGCGGGCTGTGTCCCGCCGTTATGGAGACTGAACATGATGAAAAAAAGGGTAATCGTTGCGCTGCTGGCATTCGGGCTGGTGGCGTGCGCGCAGGATCAGGCGCCGAAAGAAGACTCCCGTCTGAAAGAGGCGTATAGCGCTTGCATCAATACCGCACAAGGTTCACCTGAGAAGATTGAAGCCTGTCAAAGCGTGCTGAACGTGCTGAAAAAAGACAAAGCCCATGAGCAATTCGCCACGCAGGAAAACGTTCGCGTGATGGATTACCAGGCCTGTATTCAGGCGCGTAAAACCGGTAACGATCAGGAAGTGGCGAAGCGTTGCGATAAGATTTGGGACGAGATTCGCAATAACAATAAATAAGTTGCTTTACGCCCGGTGGCGCTGCGCTTACCGGGCTTTTTCCAGGCAAAAAAAAGCCAACCTCACGGCTGGCTCAGAGTATGAACACTGACTTATTTTGCGTCGTGCGCATGTTCATTTTCGCGGCAATCCCCTTCAGCACAGTGACCGTACAGGTACAGGCTGTGGTTGGTCAGGCGGATGCCATGACGGGCGGCGATTTCACGCTGGCGTGATTCAATGGAATCATCGCTAAATTCAATGACCTTGCCACAGTCGAGGCAGATCAGGTGATCGTGGTGGTGCTGCTGAGTCAGCTCGAACACGGATTTACCGCCTTCGAAATTATGACGAGTAACAATGCCCGCGTCATCAAACTGGTTCAGCACACGATAGACGGTTGCCAGCCCAATCTCTTCACCCATATCGATAAGACGCTTATAAAGGTCTTCCGCACTGACATGGTGATTGTCTGGCCCCTGAAGCACTTCAAGGATTTTTAACCGAGGAAGCGTTACTTTCAGGCCAGCTTTCTTTAATGCGGTATTGTTGTCAGTCATGCGGAATCTGTCCTGTTGCTAAACGATTCACTTCAAAAGAAGAAGTGACAGAAAATGCACTTGGGATAATGCGTCTCATTATAGAACTGCCATGGCTAAATGAAAACTGCAAGTCTCAAGCAAAGTATGCTTATAAAAACGTGGTATCACCAACAAACTTGTTCGATGGCACCCACTTTTTACCAGGGGGATATTGTACAGGTCTGGACGAAAAAGTTAAAAGTTTGTAGCAATTAATTTAATCGGTTTTACCTGAACAACGGGCGCAACCGGAGTTGCGCCGCAGGGATATCAGGCGTTAAGGATATCGTCCAGGTTCAGCTCTTCACGAACCTGCTTAACCCATTTTTCTACACGCTCTGCGGTCAGCTCTGGCTGACGGTCTTCATCAATGGCAAGGCCAACGAAGTGATCGTCATCTGCCAGACCTTTGGAAGCTTCGAAGTGGTAACCCGCTGTTGGCCAGTGACCAACAATCGCCGCACCGCGCGGCTCAATGATGTCACGAATAGTGCCCAGCGCATCACAGAAATACTCAGCGTAGTCTTCCTGATCGCCACAGCCAAACAGGGCAACCAGCTTGCCGTTGAAGTCGACTTCTTCCAGCGTCGGGAAGAAATCGTCCCAGTCACACTGTGCTTCACCGTAGTACCAGGTCGGGATGCCCAGCAGCAGGATGTCATAGCCCTCGAGATCTTCTTTGCTGCTCTTGGCGATGTCATGCACATCAGCAACGTCTTTACCGAGCTGTTTTTGAATGTTTTTTGCGATATTTTCAGTATTGCCGGTATCACTGCCAAAGAAAATGCCGATGATTGCCATGAGTAAAATAACCTCTTGAAACTTAATGGTATGGTGGCGCAAATTGTCCACGGATAAGGGCAATAATAGCAGAACAGGCAACCCTGCGGAAACAGCTATCACGCAGGACTGCACTCTGTGCTACATGAAAAAGGTAATATTGGGGATTTTCTGACTCACGCCTTGCCGCGTAACGTCTCAAGCTGGGCGATCAGCATCTCTTCGATCAGTTCGCTGCGGCTGATGTTGCGCGCGTCAGCTAACTCGTTAAGCGCATCGACGGCATCGGCATTCAGCTTGAGTTCGACACGCTTAAGCCCACGATTTTTATCGCGTTTAAGCTGGTTGCGTTTATTGATACGCAGCTGTTCATCGCGCGAAAGCGGATTCGTTTTCGGTCGTCCCGGTCGACGCTCATTCGCGAACAGATCTAGTGTCGTACGGTCCGTTTGTTCTTTGGCCATGATTCTGAGACTTCGGGGGAAACACGCCGCCCTGCTAATGCCCGGGCGATAAGCGCGCCATCATACATCACCCATATCCACACGCCAACGACTGGAAGCCCGTCGTCTTCCGGTCGCTGGCTTTTTAATCAATTCGCTGTATCAGTAAGATAGCGGCGAATGGCGCGCAGGACCGCATCCGGTTTTTCCGCGTGGACCCAGTGCCCGGCACCGGCGATGACGTGAGCGCGAGCCTGCGGAAATTGCGCCAGCAGCGTGTCACGATACGCGTCAGTGACGTAAGGGGAGTTGCCGCCGCGAATAAAGAGGGTAGGGTGCGGCCAGGCGGGGACATTTTCCCACCCCACAATATGCGAATACTGATCCCACAGTACCGGGACGTTAAAGCGCCATTGTCCGTCAACAAAGGATTTCAGCAGGAACTGGACCACGCCTTCTTCATCGAGATGCTCGCGCATAACGGCTGCCGCCTGCTGGCGTGTGGAGACGCCTGACTCTGTCACAGCATTGATCGCAGCGAAAATCTCATCGTGACGGCGAACGTCGTAATTGACGGGCGCAACGTCAATGACCACCAGACCGGAAATTCGCTCAGGGGCCAGCGCTGTAAGCGCCATCACCGCTTTACCGCCCATTGAATGCCCGATGAGCGTCGCTTTCTGGATATTATTCGCATCGAGGGTGTCCCGCAGATCCTGCGCCATGGCTGCGTAGGTCATCTCCTCCGAGCGTCCTGAAAGACCGTGATTGCGCATATCAACCTGGAGGATCTCGTGATCGGTCACTAAATCGCGCGCCAGCACGCCCAGGTTATCCAGACTACCAAACAGGCCGTGAACCAGTACGATGGGAGAATTATTGTTCGGCGATTGTGCAGTTTGCGCTCGGGTATTCAATTTCATGGCAAAGTTCTTTTTTTAGGTTTGTCAGGTTAGGGTATCATGTTGACCATTCTGCCGCCCGGGGGCAAGGATCCAGTTTAATCTGACTTTTGCCGCCAACCTGGTTTGACGCTATCCGCTGTTGGGATTAGACCTTATAATCTCAACGACTTGTATTCAGATAAGATATCGCACTGGATTAAGATGAAAACAATCGAAGTTGATGACGAACTCTATCAGTATATTGCCAGCCAGACGCGGCATATTGGGGAGAGCGCGTCCGACATTTTACGGCGCATGCTTAAAATTTCCGCCGCCTCACAGCCCACTCCTGTCACTAAAGATGTCGTGTCTCAGCCGAGCGTTGTTGCACAAGTAAAACCTGCCGTCATGCCGGCAAAAGACAAAGTGCGCGCGATGCGCGAGCTGCTGCTGTCTGATGAATATGCAGAGCAGAAAAAGGCGGTTAACCGCTTTATGCTGGTGCTGTCTACACTTTACTCACTGGATAACAACGCATTTGCAGAAGCGACAGAGTCGCTGCACGGTCGCACGCGCGTTTACTTCGCAGGTGACGAGCAGACCCTGCTGCAAAATGGCAACCAAACCAAACCCAAACATGTTCCCGGTACGCCATACTGGGTGATCACCAATACCAATACGGGCCGCAAGTGCAGCATGATCGAACATATCATGCAGTCCATGCAGTTCCCGGCGGAATTGATCGAAAAGGTTTGCGGTACAATTTAACCCTTGCATCAGAAGGACCAGGCAATGGCAAATCACAGCCGTGCAGGACAACCTGCACAACAACGCGATTTGATTAACGTCGCTCAACTGACCGCGCAGTACTACGTGCTGAAGCCGGTGGTGGGCAACGCAGAACACGCAGTGAAGTTTGGTACATCTGGCCACCGCGGCAGCGCGGCGCGCCATAGCTTTAACGAACCGCACATTCTGGCCATTGCTCAGGCCATCGCGGAAGAGCGCGCCAAAAATGGCGTCACCGGTCCGTGCTATGTTGGGAAAGATACCCACGCCCTGTCTGAACCTGCCTTTATCTCCGTGCTGGAAGTACTGGCGGCAAACGGCGTAGACGTGATTGTTCAGGAGAACAACGGTTTCACGCCAACGCCTGCGGTTTCTAACGCTATTCTGGTACATAACAAAAAAGGTGGCGCGCAGGCGGACGGTATTGTGATCACCCCGTCCCACAACCCACCGGAAGATGGCGGCATCAAGTACAACCCACCTAACGGTGGCCCGGCGGATACCAACGTCACGAAAGTGGTGGAAGATCGCGCCAACGCGTTACTGGCTAACGGTCTGAACGGCGTGAAGCGCATCTCGCTGGATGAAGCCATGGCGTCCGGCCACGTGAAAGAGCAGGATCTGGTGCAGCCGTTCGTGGAAGGGCTGGCGGATATCGTCGATATGGCCGCTATCCAGAAAGCCGGTCTGAAGCTGGGCGTGGATCCGCTGGGCGGCTCCGGTATTGAATACTGGAAACGCATTGCCGAGCACTACAAGCTGGATCTGACCATCGTGAACGATCACGTCGATCAGACCTTCCGCTTTATGCACCTGGACAAAGACGGCGCGATCCGTATGGACTGCTCTTCCGAATGCGCGATGGCGGGCCTGCTGGCGCTGCGCGACAAGTTCGATCTGGCGTTTGCCAACGACCCGGACTACGACCGTCACGGTATCGTCACCCCCGCTGGGCTGATGAACCCTAACCACTACCTGGCTGTGGCGATCAATTATCTCTTCCAGCATCGTCCGCAGTGGGGCAAAGAGGTTGCGGTGGGTAAAACGCTGGTCTCTTCCGCCATGATTGACCGTGTGGTCGATGCGCTGGGCCGCAAGCTGGTGGAAGTGCCGGTGGGCTTCAAGTGGTTTGTTGACGGTCTGCACGACGGCAGCTTCGGCTTTGGTGGTGAAGAGAGCGCGGGGGCATCCTTCCTGCGCTTCGACGGCACCCCATGGTCAACCGATAAAGACGGCATCATCATGTGCCTGCTGGCGGCGGAAATCACCGCGGTTACCGGTAAGAACCCGCAGGAACATTACAACGACCTGGCAGGACGCTTTGGTGCGCCAAGCTATAACCGTATTCAGGCTGGCGCGACCTCTGCTCAGAAAGCCGCTCTGTCCAAACTCTCTCCGGAGATGGTCAGCGCAAGCACCCTGGCAGGTGACCCGATCACCGCGCGTCTGACGGCGGCACCGGGTAACGGCGCATCCATCGGCGGCCTGAAGGTGATGACCGAAAACGGCTGGTTCGCCGCGCGTCCATCCGGTACGGAAGATGCGTATAAAATCTATTGCGAAAGCTTCCTCGGCGCTGAGCACCGCCAGCAGATTGAGAAAGAAGCGGTAGAGATTGTCAGCGAAGTGCTGAAAAACGCGTAAATGGTGCCTGGTGCGGGCTGATGCCCTCACCCCGGCCCTCTCCCACAGGGAGAGGGAGAAAACAGTGATCTCGTAGACCCGGTAAGCGTTAGCGCCACCGGGCTTCTTTTTTAACTATGCTTATTCTTCAGTTCAAATCTCGGCGATACCAGACCGTACAGCGTCCAGCCCATAAAGGTCACCATCGCGCCATACAGCATCGCCTCCTGACCGGACGAGTAGAGCGCATAGAAGCTGTAAATCGCCCCAATCAGCGCCACGATATTGGCCGCCCGGGCTTTGCGCGGATCCACCTTCGCCACCTTCTGAATAATCACCAGTGCCGCCATCGAAAGAATGTACGGAATGATGTTCGTCACCACCGCCAGGTTGACCAGTACATTAAACTGGCTGTTCAGTGACGGGCTGATGGTCATCAGCGACAAACCGCTCTGGAAAATCACAATCGCCAGCATACCCTGTACCGGCGCATCCGCTTTGGTGACGCGGGAGAAGATTTTCGGGAAATAACCTTCGTCAGCGGAGGATTTGAATACCTGGGCGATGGTGAACTGCCAGCCCAGCAGCGAGCCGCAGCAGGACATCACCATCAGTCCCATGATCACTTTCCCTACCTCTGGCGTAAACATCTGCGCAAACGCCAGCCCGAACGGCGCCGTGGAGTTGGCGAGATCCATGTTGGGCACAATTCCCGCAATCACGTTGGTTGAGACGATATAGATCACCGCCGCCCCCAGCGTCCCGCCGAGTACCGCGATCGGCACGTTCTTTTCCGGGTTTTCCACCACTTCCGCATTCGCACAGGCTGACTCCAGCCCGAGGAAAGCCCATAGCGTCATGGCGATGGACGATCCCACGGCGGTAAAGAACGGCACGTGGTGCGGGTTCCAGGAATTGGCGTACAGCGTCGGGCTGAACCAGAACCAGCCGATGATGCACAGACCGACTACCGGAATGATCACGCCCCAGACGGTGATGCTGCTGAGTTGTCCGGTGATGCGCGCGCCGCCAAAGTTGGCGACGGTGCAGATCCACAGCACGCCGATGGTCGCCAGCCCAATCTGCACCGGGGTCAGCGTCGCGCCAAACAGCTCCGTACCGTAACCGACAGCGGAGATGGCAATCGCCACGTTGGCGATCAGCAGCGACACGCCGTAGGTATAGTTGGCCATAAAGTTACCGGACTTACCAAACGCATATTCGGCATAGCCGCCCATGCCGCCAGACTTACGGCTGAACATCCCGCACTTGGCAAACGCCCACGCCAGCGCCATTGAGCCGACTGCCGTTACCAGCCAGGAGATAATCGAAATCGTCCCCACTTCAGCGAGCTTGGTGGGCAGCATGATGATCCCGGACCCCATCATATTCACCATGGTGAGGATAGTGAGTTGTACCACGCCCATCTTGTTGGACTTACTCATAATTTTTCTCCTTTCAGCAGAGACGGCTGAGCGGCGGGTTGTTTAATGACGTAGCAGCGCACCTGTTTGCGCCCGTCACACTCCTCGACGTAAACCCCCTGTAACTCCGGCGCAAAGCCCGGCAGCAGATTGATCCCGTCTTCCAGCGCGGCGAAATAGCGCAGCACGGAACCGCCCCAGACTTCCCCCGGAACCACGCACAACACCCCCGGTGGGTAAGGCAGCGCGCCTTCCGCGGCGATACGGCCTTCCGCGTCGCGCAGTGACACCAGCTCGACCTCACCGCGCAGATAGGCATAGTTCGCCTCCTGCGGGTTCATCATGACGCGCGGGAAGTGAGACTTGCGGAACATCTCTTTCTGCAACTGCTTCACGTTATGGCGGGCGTAGAGGTCGTGCATCTCCTGACAAATCTGACGCAGGGAATAATCCGCATAACGTTCCGGATGTTGCTTATAAAGAGAGGGCAGAACCTCTTTCAGCGGCACATCGCTCTGGAGCAGTTTTTCGAAGCGCACCAGCTGGGCGACGAGCTGCTGCAATTTGCCCATGTCCTCCGCCGGGGTGAGCAGGAACAGAATGGAATTGAGGTCGCATTTTTCCGGCACGATGCCGTTTTCACGCAGGAAGTTGGCGAGGATGGTGGCGGGCACGCCGAAATCATCATACTCGCCGGTGCGGGCGTTGATGCCTGGCGTGGTCAGCAGCAGTTTGCAGGGATCAATAAAATACTGATGCTCGGCATATCCCTCAAAGGCGTGCCAGCGTTCGCCCGGAACGAAATGGAAGAAGCGCAGATCGGTGGCGATCTCCGCCGTATCCCAGCTTTCCCACGGACGGCCATCCACCGTCTCCGGCACGAACGGGCGAATAAACTGACAGTTCTGAAGGATCAGTTTTCGCGCTTCGATACCCGTCACCACGCAGTCCATCCACATGTTGCGCCCACTTTGCCCCTCGTGCATGCGGGCGTTGATATCCAGGGCGGCAAATAGCGGATAAAACGGGCTGGTGGAGGCGTGCATCATAAAGGCGTTGTTGAGGCGCTTATGCGGAACATAGCGCGGCTGGCCTTTTATGTGGCTGTCCTTCTTATGGATTTGCGAGGTTTGCGAGAAGCCCGCCTGCTGCTTATGCACTGACTGTGTAACCAGAATGCCCGGATCGTTTTCGTTCAGCTCCAGCAGCAGCGGCGAGCAGTCGGCCATCATCGGGATAAACTGCTCGTAACCCACCCAGGCGGAGTCAAACAGGATGTAATCGCACAGGTGACCAATCTTATCCACCACCTGACGGGCGTTATAAATGGTACCGTCGTAGGTGCCCAGCTGGATCACCGCCAGACGGAAGGGACGTTCATCCCGCGCGCGACCAGGCGCGACCTCTGACACCAGTTCCCGCAGGTAACTCTCGTCGAAACAGTGTGCGTCAATACCGCCGATAAACCCGTACGGGTTGCGGGCTGTTTCCAGATACACCGGCGTCGCTCCCGCCTGTAACAGCGCCCCGTGGTGGTTAGATTTATGGTTATTGCGATCGAACAGCACCAGATCGCCTGGCGTGAGCAGGGCATTGAGCACCACCTTATTGGAAGAGGAGGTGCCGTTCAGCACGAAGTAGGTTTTATCCGCATTAAAGACTTTTGCCGCATGCTGTTGGGCGATGCATGGCGCACCTTCATGGATCAGCAGATCGCCCATTGCCACGTCGGCATTGCACAGATCGGCGCGGAAAAGCGTTTCGCCAAAGAAATCGACAAACTGGTTTCCGGCCGGATGGCGTCGGAAGAACTGGCCTCCCTGATGTCCGGGGCAGTCAAACGCGCTGTTCCCCTGCTGGACGTAATCGACCAGCGCGCGGAAGAACGGCGGGCGGAGCTGGGTTTCGTACTTCTGCGCAGCCGCTTCAAGCTGGCGTCCGTAGTACGCATTGCTGGTGTCGGAGTACTCAAAAACGCCGTGAATACGCGACAGAAATTCAGCCGGAACCCTTTCTTCTTTATGCGTGGCAATAAACACCGGAATACCGAATCCCGTGGCTTCTATTTCTTCTATTGCGCCATTGAAAATATCACTGACGGCCAGAACCACGGCTGCCACATCAATATAATCCGATGCGGTGATATCCACGATCTCGCGCGAAGTGGTAAAGCATTCAGGGCAGGCACGGCTGACGGCAATTTTTAACGTTTTCATCTTTATCTCTTTATTTCAGGCAATATGGGTCCCTCGACTTCTTGCGGTAAAGAAATCGATTTTTTCCGGAAAAAAAAGCAAAGCGTGTCCGCTGATACGAAATCAGTTAATTGCTTTTTTGCTGAGTAGAATTCAGTCCGCCCGGTTGCGGAGAATCTGAATCACAAGGAATGAGCGCAGGTGTTCACAGGCAACAGCCTGTAAAATAGCGTTTTTCAGGATAACCTGTAAGCAGATGCGCCAGAAGTCGAAGGACTACCGGGCGTTAAAGAGATGAAAGTCAAAACAGTTTCGGTGGGCAAACATCATGATATGTGTTGTCCGCCTTATATGGGGCATTAAACGATTATTGTTTTCCATGTTCATTTTCCTTTCAGTAATTGAAAGCACGGTCATTTTATCCAGGAAAAAGGGATTAACTGTGAAACAGATCACCAATAACCGATCATTTCAGAAATAATTAGTCGTTTTGAGTGAATAACGCAGATCAAAATGCTGTTTTGTTGGTTTGGTGTTAAATTGGTGTTCTAATTATGTTTAGTGAGGGCGAATATAGGCATGAAAATAATCTCGTCGTTATTTTCATGGCTATATTCAGGCTGGTGTGTTCTTTATTTAAAATTAAAGTGAATACTTATTCAGATCATAAACCGATATCCGATACCGGTTTCTGTTAATAAATGACGAGGACGCGCGGGATCGGCTTCAAGTTTCTGGCGAAGGTGTCCCATATAAATGCGTAAATAGTGACTATGTTCGACAGCATTCGGTCCCCAGACCTGGCTTAACAGCTGTCGCTGCGTTAACACTTTTCCGTGGTTACTGAGCAACACGGCCAGCAGACGAAACTCGATAGGCGTAAGGTGGATCTCTTCTTCCCCTCGCACGATGCGGCGGGCGGCAAGATCGACGCGGATATCGCCAAAGACGTACACCGGTTCAGAAGGAGTGGTGGCACTGTGTCGACGCAGCGCCACACGAAGCCGGGCCTGTAACTCGCCAATGCCAAACGGTTTGATCAGATAATCATCCGCTCCGGCATCCAGCGCGGCGATTTTATCCGTCTCTTCGGTGCGGGCAGAGAGCACCAGAATGGGCATCTGGCTCCACTGACGCACCTCACGAATAAAATCGATGCCGTCGCCATCCGGGAGTCCCAGATCCAGGATCACCAGATCTGGCTTGCGGGTGGCGGCTTCAATTAACCCCCGTTGAAGCGTACCGGCTTCATGAACGCGCAAACCGTCGCCTTCCAGCGCGGTACGCAGAAATCGGCTGATAGCGAGCTCATCTTCAACAATCAGAACGTTAATCACAAATCCTCTGGTAATTCATCAAGTTCTGGTGGGGTTTCAAGAGGAAGTGTAACACAAAAGCGTGCCCCACCTTCCGGGCGGTTCTCTGCGGAAATGGTGCCGCCATGCACGTCAACAATCGCCTGGCAGATCGCCAGCCCCAGCCCGACGCCCGGAATGGCAGATTCCTTATTACCGCGCGCAAATTTTTCGAATATGGCGCGCTCCTGGCCGGCCGGAATACCCGGCCCGGTATCCCAGACATCGAGCCGCAGCACACGTTTATCCACCCTGGCAGCAATCCCCAGCCGGGCCTTTGTCCCGGCGTATTTAGCCGCGTTTTCCAGCAGATTAATCAGCACGCGCTCAAACAGCGGGCCATCCACATGGATTAACGTCAGGGGTTCCGGCATGTCCAGCTCGATATGGCGCCCGCCGAGACCCGGCTCCAGCATCTTCAGCGCACTGCCGACAACCTCCTCAAGGGTGAGCCACTCTTTTTTGAGGTTAAACCCGCCGGACTGAATGCGCGCCATGTCCAGCAGGTTGTTCACCAGACGCGTGGTATTTAGCACGTGCTGACGAATTTCGCTGGCCTGCATCGCATGTTTTGATCCTTCCGCCGCCAGATCCAGCGTCAGAATTTCGGACTGACCAAACAGCACGGTAAGCGGGGTGCGCAAATCGTGAGACAGCGCTGCCAGCAGCGAATTGCGAATACTTTCGCGCTCGCTTGCCAGCCGTGCCTGCTCTTCGCTGGCGGTGAGCGCCAGCCGTTCAAGGGCGCTGGCGACCAGCAGGGTGAAGGTTTCCAGCAGGCGCTGCTGCTCAGGGATCATCAGCTGACGCAGGTTAGACGGCTCGACGATGACCAGCCCGTGATTTTTATCCGCGCTGCGCAGCGGCAGGATCTGGTAAGGCACCCCGGGCAGAGTGTCGGTGCCGGCGCCGGCAGGTAAACCCTTATCAAAGCTCCAGCGGGCAATCGCTTCATCCCAGGGCGTCATCCCCGAAGAGGAGGTCAGCGGGCGAAGGCGCCCCTGCTCGTCGGGGAGCAAAATCAGGTTACTGGCATGAAAGGTCGAACGGATAAACTGCTCGCTGGTCTGGACGATATCCTTCTGCGTGCGGCCGACCGCCAGCGATTTTGACATCTCATACAGATGGCGGGTGCGCTGCTCGCGATAGCGGGCAATGCGTGCCTGGTAGCGCACGCCTGCCGTCAGATTCCCGATCACCAGCCCGACGGTAAGCATCACGGCAAAGGTCAGAATGTACTGCACGTCCGAGACAGCAAGCGTCCCGCGCGGAGCGATAAAAAAGAGGTCGAAGCTGATGACGTTGATCACCGTTGCCAGCACCGACGGCCAGCGGCCATAAAAGAGCGCGACCACAACGACGCCCAGCAGATAAATCATGACCAGATTGGCGGCATCGAAGGCGATTAGCCACTGGCTGGCAATCACCGTAATCAGGGCGCAAAGGACCACGGCCACCAGGCAGCCCCGGATCTGGACGCGCCATTTATCGCCAAAGGTGCGTGCGTCCGGCGTACGGCCGGGCAGGGGGGCGGGCTTGTCATCCAGCGCGACGATGACTAAATCCAGATCCGGCGCGCGGCGTGCCAGCCTGTCGGCAAAAGATTCGCGGCTAAACCAGCGGCGATGCTGGCGACGTCCAATGACAATCTTGCCCAGGTTATGCTCGCGCGCGTAGCGCAGAATGGCTTTATCTTCCTGCGGATCGGACAGGGTTGCGGTTTCGGCACCCAGCTCCTGCGCCAGCCGCAGCGCGCTCAAAATGGCGCGACGCTGATTTTCCGGCAGGCCGTGAAGCTGTGGCGTTTCGACATACACCGCGTGCCAGACGCTGCCAAACTTCGCCGCAAGCCGGGCGGCGGTGCGGACCAGTTTTTCATTGCCGCTGCCGTGACCAATGCATAACAGAATGGCGTCACGCGTGTGCCAGACGCGCTCCCGCCCCTGCAGGTCTCGCCAGGCGCGCATCTGGTCATCCACGCGATCGGCGGTGCGGCGCAGGGCCAGCTCGCGCAGGGCAATCAGGTTTCCTTTGCGGAAAAAATGTTCGATGGCGCGTTCGGCCTGGCCGGCAATATACACCTTGCCTTCGTGCAGGCGCTGGCGCAGATCGTCAGGCGGCAGGTCAACCAGTACGACTTCATCGGCAGAATCAAAAAACGGATCGGGGACGGTTTCCCGCACCTGGATACCGGTTACCCCGCTTACCACGTCGTTCAGGCTTTCCAGATGCTGAACATTCACCGTAGTGAAGACGTCGATGCCGGCTTCAAGCAGCTCCTCAACATCCTGCCAGCGCTTCGGGTGGCGTGAGCCAGGCGCGTTGCTGTGCGCCAGTTCGTCCATCAGGATCAGCGCGGGGCGGCGGGCGAGGGCGGCATCAAGATCGAACTCCGTGACCAGCCGCCCGCGATGGCTGATACGCTGGGGCGGCTGCGTCGCCAGTCCCGTCAGCAGCGCCGCCGTCTCTTTGCGACCGTGGGTTTCCACCACGCCGATGAGAATATCAAGCCCCTGCGCCCGAAGCCGCTGGGCTTCCGTCAGCATGGCGAAGGTTTTCCCGACGCCCGCGCATGCGCCGAAGAAAATTTTCAGCTTGCCGCGGTGGGCTTCAGCCGTTTGTTCAAGCAGCCTGTCCGGATCCGGGCGCATGGGCTCGTCGGTCATTTAGTTCTTCCTTAGCGCATCCAGCGCCAGATTCAGCTCAACAATGTTCACTACCGGCATGCCGATGAAGCTGACCAGCGGCTTTTGCGTATGTTCTGCAACCAGCTGGCTCACCTGCTCGACGGTCAGCTGACGGGCGGCGGCCACGCGTGGGATCTGCCACGCCGCTGCGTCTGGCGTCAGGCTGTAATCCAGCCCGCTCGCGGAGGCGGTGACCAGCTCAACCGGCACCTCACGGCTGGCCTGCGGATTCGCGGCGCGCAGGGCGGCAACGCGTTCAGCAACGGCTTTGTCCAGGTCAGGATTACTGCCAGCCAGATTGCTGCCGCCGGAGGCCATTGGATTATACGGGCTTTCCGCAGTGGCGGAAGGGCGTCCCTGGAAGTAGCGCGGGTCCGTAAAGTTTTGCCCAATCAGACGCGAGCCGCGGTTTTCACCGTTCTGGATAATCAGCGAGCCGTTGGCCTGGTCCTCAAACCACCACTGGCCCAGCGCGGTTGTCATCAGCGGATAAAGCCCGCCGGTAATCAGAGACAGCAGAATAAACAACAGTATAGCGGGACGTAACATCGTCATGAGATTCACCTTTTAAACCAGCCCGAACAGCGTTAACAACATGTCGATAACCTTGATCCCAATAAAGGGCACCACCAGCCCACCCAGACCGTAAATCCACAGGTTACGGCGCAGCATGGCGGCGGCCGTCAGTGGCTTATAGCTCACCCCTTTCAGCGCCAGAGGAATAAGAAAGACAATAATCAGCGCGTTGAAGATCACCGCGCTCAAAATGGCCGAGGCTGGAGAGTGCAGGTGCATCACATTCAGGGCATTCAGCTGCGGATAGGTTGCCGCAAAGGCCGCCGGGATAATGGCGAAATACTTCGCCACGTCGTTGGCGATACTGAACGTGGTCAGCGAGCCGCGCGTCATCAGCATCTGCTTCCCGATATGCACCACTTCGATCAGCTTGGTCGGGTTCGAGTCGAGATCCACCATGTTGCCCGCCTCTTTTGCCGCCTGGGTACCGGAGTTCATCGCCACCGCCACGTCAGCCTGCGCCAGCGCCGGGGCGTCGTTGGTGCCGTCGCCGGTCATCGCCACCAGACGACCTTCCGCCTGATACTGGCGAATGAGCGCCAGCTTTGCTTCCGGTGTCGCTTCGGAAAGGAAATCATCCACGCCCGCTTCGGCGGCAATGGCCGCCGCAGTCAGACGGTTATCCCCGGTGATCATCACCGTTTTAATGCCCATCTTACGCATCTGGGCGAAACGCTCTTTTATACCGCCTTTAACGATATCCTTCAGGGCGATAACCCCCAGAACGCTTGCACCTTCCGCCACCACCAGCGGGGTTGCCCCCTGACGCGCCACGCTTTCCACCAGGTGGTCGACTTCCGGAGGGAAATGTCCATTATTGGCTTCAATATGACGGCGAATGGCATCAACGGAGCCTTTACGGATCATCCGGTCCTGAATGTTAATTCCACTCATGCGGGTTTGCGCCGTAAAGGGCACGAACGTGGCGTGCAGGCTTTGTACGTCGCGCTGGCGCAGGTTAAAGCGCTGCTTGGCGAGGATCACGATACTGCGACCTTCCGGCGTCTCATCGGCCAGCGAAGAAAGCTGCGCCGCGTCGGCCAGCGTTTTTTCATCCACGCCGGGAGCAGGTAAAAAGTCAGAGGCCTGACGATTACCCAGGGTGATGGTCCCGGTTTTATCCAGCAGCAGTACGTCTACGTCACCCGCCGCTTCAACGGCGCGTCCGCTGGTGGCGATGACGTTCGCGCCCAGCATACGGCTCATCCCCGCCACGCCAATCGCGGAAAGCAGGCCGCCGATAGTGGTGGGGATCAGACAGACCAGCAGGGCGATCAGTACGGTGATGCTGACCGCTGTACCGCCGTAGGCGGAGAAGGGCCACGGGGTCGCCGTTGCCAGCAGGAACACAATGGTGAGCGCCACCAGCAGAATGGTCAGGGCGATCTCGTTCGGTGTTTTACGACGCTGTGCGCCTTCCACCATGGCGATCATCCGGTCGAGAAAGGTTTCGCCCGGGTTAACGCTGCACTGGATCACCAGCCAGTCGGAAAGAATGCGCGTTCCGCCGGTAACTGAGGCGAAATCTCCGCCCGACTCACGGATCACGGGCGCGGATTCCCCGGTAATAGCGCTTTCGTCTACCGACGCGCCGCCCTCAATTACCTCCCCGTCGCAGGGGATGATGTCCCCGGCTTCCACCAGCACCACGTCACCTTTGCGCAGTTCATCCGCCGGAACGTGGTCCATCTGCGCGCCGTATTTAGGTTCGCGTAATTTGCGCGCAAAGGCGGTTTTTTTGACCCCTTTCAGACTGTTGGCCTGCGCCTTACTGCGGCCTTCCGCCAGCGCTTCGGCAAAGTTGGCGAACAGCACGGTAAACCACAGCCACAGGCTGATGGCGCCGGTAAAGGTTGCATTTCCTGAAAGGTGTCCCGTTCCCATGGCAATCGCCAGTGCGGTGGTGAGTAAACTTCCAGTCCAGACAATAAACATCACCGGGTTGTGCCACTGCACTCGCGGGCTCAGTTTTTTTACCGCATCCATGAGGGCCTGACGAACTAAGGTTGGTTCGAGCAGGGCCAGTTGTTTACGACTCATGACAAATTCTCCGCAAAATCAGCGTAAAGAGAGATATTCCGCAACCGGGCCTAACGCGAGGGCGGGGATAAAGGTCAGGGCACCTACCAGCAGAACGGTGCCAATCAGCAGGCCGACGAAAAGCGCGCCGTGAGTCGGTAACGTACCGGTAGTGGTCGGCTGGATCTTCTTATTCACCAGTGTTCCGGCGATCGCCATGACGGGAATAATCACGCCGAAACGACCGAAGAACATGCAGAACGCCAGCAGACAGTTCCAGAACGGTGAGTTGGCACTTAACCCTGCAAAGGCGCTGCCGTTGTTGTTTGCGGCAGACGAAACGGCGTAAAGCACTTCGCTAAAGCCGTGAATGCCCGGGTTAAAGATGCCGCTGCGCCCGGCGTCGGTCATCAGCGCCAGGGCGGTACCGAGCAGCACAAGGGTGGGGGTGACCAGGATTGCCAGCGCGGTTAATTTCATTTCGCGGACGTCGATTTTTTTGCCGAGATATTCCGGCGTGCGGCCGATCATCAGCCCGGCGATAAACACGGCGAGCAGAACGAACAACAGCATGCCGTACAGCCCCGAACCGACCCCACCGAAGACTACCTCGCCAATCTGCATCAGCCACATCGGGATCATGCCGCCAAGCGCGGTGAAAGAGTCGTGCATGGCGTTCACCGCCCCGCAGGAGGCCGCCGTGGTGACCACCGCATAGAGGCTGCTGGCAAGAATGCCGAAGCGGCTCTCTTTGCCTTCCAGGTTGATATTGCTGTTAGCCCCCAGCTGCATGAAGTGGCTGTTGCCGTTCCATTCGGCCCACATCACCAGTGCTACGCAGACCACGAAGATTAACGACATGGCCCACAGCAGCGTACGGCCCTGGCGGCGATCGTTAACCACATCGCCAAAGGCGAAGCAGAGCGCGGCGGGGATCAGGAAGATCGCCAGCATCTGTACAAAATTGGTTAATGCCGTTGGGTTTTCAAACGGATGCGATGAGTTGGCGTTGAAGAAGCCGCCCCCGTTGGTGCCCAGCATCTTGATTGCTTCCTGCGACGCCACTGGCCCCATTGGCAGGAGTTCCCTGCCCCCTTCAAGCGAGGTGTAAGGGGTATAAGGCAGCAGGTTTTGCAGAGTGCCTTGCTGTATAAAGAACAGGGCAATAATCAGCGCAACAGGCACAAGGATCCAAAGGGTGATGCGCGTGACATCAACCCACGCGTTGCCGAGCGTGCTGACATTCTGGCGGGCAAACGCGCGCGTCAGGGCGAAGATCACCGCGATACCGCTGGCTGCAGACAGAAAGTTTTGCACGGTTAACCCGGCCATCTGGCTGAAGTAGCTGAGCGTGGTTTCACCGGCGTAAGACTGCCAGTTGGTATTGGTGACAAAGCTGACCGCCGTGTTCAGCGCCAGATGCCAGGATAAACCTGGTAACTGCTGCGGATTCAACGGCAAATTGCCCTGGAGCATGAGCAGCGTAAAGAGGGCAATAAGCCCCACGATATTCAGAAGCAGTATCGCCATCAGGTACTGGCCCCAGCTCATTTCGCGGTCGCTGATACCTGAAATGCGCCAGAGCACGTTTTCAATTTTTCGCGTACCCGGCAGTGGCACGTTGTTTATCAGCCGCGCCAGCGCTGTTCCCAGCGGCCTGGCGAGCACAAGCAGCAGCAGTAAAAAGCTGGCAATAAGCAAAAACGCCTGAGCAGCCATCAGAATGCCTCCGCATTAATCAGGGCATAAATCAGATAACCCAATAACAGGAACACCAGCACGATGCCGGCAATCAGACCTGCACTCACACTCCACCTCCGGGTGACTTTTGTTGTTGTACAAACGGTAGGATTTGTGGCGCAAAGATTTCGCAAAAATCAGAAGGGCAGGTGTAAAAAAAGTATAAAAATGGGAAAGACCACAATTTAACTATTGTTAAGTAAACTGTTAACTTTTTTGTAACTTATTTACAGGCGTGAATGTAAATATTCACGAAATGGATGAAAATAAGTGGTCGGATGAGTAGTAAAATTACAAACAAAGCGGTATTATTTTAACCAGGTCACAGATTTCACATTTTCCGGAGACGGTTTCCGGCCAACTACAGGGGAGAAAAATATGGATCTTTATAAAGAGTATCCGGCTCATATCGTGTTCATGCGTCGCACTTTCGCCGTAGTGGCTGGCGTGCTGGCCCTGCCGGTGATGCTGTTCTGGAAAGATCGCGCACGTTTTTACAGCTATCTGCACCGCGTCTGGGCGAAAACCAGCGAAAAGCCGGTGTGGATGGATCAGGCCGAGAAAGCAACCTGCGATTTCTACTGATACGGTGTGACATCGTAGCCATAAAAAAACCGCCTACAGCAAAGTGGCGGTTTTTTTGTCCCTCGGGATTCGCGGTCCGTTGGGTAATCTTGCAGCCCCTACCCGGGATTTTTATCATACCCTTCTTTAAAAAGTTCGCAATCCACTTCACCTTTATAAATTCCTAATTTTACTGAAATAACTTACTTTTGGCGTTGGTGTTAATTATGATGCCACGTCCCTTTCCGCCATCTCGCAAATGGGCATCGGTCCTGGGAAAGGTGTATCCATAGCCGTAAAGCAGCCCGCCTACCCGGGCTTGTGTCCACCGATTTATCACCGGTGGTGATAGGTGGAGCGGTTAGCAGCAGGGACCGCATAGTGAAACGCTATTTATGCATCGCGTTCATTGTCGCCAGCGCACTCGTTGTAAAGAGTGATAAACCGGATGTGTTTATTGCCTTTACCCCGATAGCGCAGGACAAGTAGCGTTAAGGCCGCCTCGGGCGGCCTTTTTTATTTCATCCCGTCTACACTTCATGGCAAAGTAGTTCAATGCATGCCTTTTTCCTTTTACGGCATGCCCTTACGGACATAATGGACAATTGCCTGGAGTTTTATGCCCACCCATCTGGTTTGGTTTCGCGCGGATTTACGCATTCACGACAACTTCGCTCTCGCGGCCGCCTGCCGCGCTAAAGACGCGAATGTGCTGGCCCTGTTTATCGCCACGCCTGAACAGTGGCGGCAGCATGACATGGCGCCCCGGCAAGCGGCATTACTCAGCGCGTATCTGAATGACCTGCAACATTCACTGGCCGAAAAAGGCATTCCGCTGATCTATAAAGAGGCCCATGATTTTGCCGCACAGCTTGAGATGGTGCAGGCAATCTGTAAGCAGCACGCGGTAACGCGTCTTTTTTACAACTACCAGTATGAATTTAACGAGCAGCAGCGGGATCGTCAGCTGGAGAAAAACCTTACGGGCGTGGTCTGTGAAGGCTTTGATGACAGCGTGATGCTCGCACCGGGCAGCGTGATGACCGGCAGTCACGAAATGTATAAAGTTTTCACGCCGTTTAAAAATGCTTTTATCAAACGCCTGAAAGAGGGGCTGCCAGAATGCGTTCCCGCCCCGGCCATAAGAGGGGAAACGATAACGGATCTGCAGGACATCAGGCTGAATTATCCCCAGCAGTCGTTTGATGAAACGGTATTCCCCGCCAGCGAGAAAGCGGCTATCGCCCGGTTGCGTCAGTTCTGCGCGCAGGGGGCGGCGGATTACGAGGCGCGGCGGGATTTTCCAGCGATTGAAGCCACCAGCCGCCTGTCGGCCTGTTTAGCGCTGGGCGCGCTCTCCCCGCGCCAGTGTTTACATCGGCTACTGGCGGAACAGCCTCAGGCGGTAGACGGGGGGGCGGGCGCAGTGTGGCTGAACGAACTGATCTGGCGTGAGTTTTATCGCCATCTGATGACGTATCATCCTGATTTATGTAAACATCGCCCCTTCATTCGTTGGACCGATAAGGTACAGTGGCAGTCGAATGATAAGCTGCTGAAGGCATGGCAGCGTGGGCTTACCGGCTTCCCGATTGTTGATGCGGCTATGCGGCAGCTCAATGAAACCGGGTGGATGCATAACCGTCTGCGTATGATTACCGCCAGCTTCCTGGTAAAGGATCTGCTTATCGACTGGCGAACCGGAGAGCGTTATTTTAGCTCTCAGCTGATCGATGGCGATCTGGCGGCAAATAACGGCGGCTGGCAGTGGGCGGCCTCCACCGGCACGGATGCGGCTCCCTATTTTCGGATCTTTAATCCGACCACGCAGGGACAACGATTTGACGTCGACGGCGAGTTTATCCGTCGCTGGCTGCCTGAACTTAAGGATGTCCCCGCCAAAGCCATTCATGAACCCTGGGCATGGGCGGATAAACAGCGTGTTTCCCTGAACTATCCCCGTCCCATTGTCGACCATAAACAGGCGCGTGTCGCCACGCTGGCGGCGTACGAAACCGCCCGAAAAGTTTGAGAGAATGATGATGAAAAACAGTGAACTGGAACGCCTGATTAACGAAAAACTCAACACGGCCTCGTTTAGCGACTACGGTCCGAATGGCTTGCAGGTGGAGGGTCGCGAGACGGTGCAAAAAATCATCACCGGCGTAACGGCAAGCCAGGCGCTGCTGGATGAGGCTGTGCGTCAGGAAGCCGACGCGGTGATTGTCCATCACGGTTATTTCTGGAAAAACGAATCACCGATTATTCGCGGCATGAAGCGCAACCGTCTCAAAACGCTGCTGACGAATGACATCAACCTGTACGGCTATCACCTGCCGCTCGATGCGCATCCTGAACTGGGGAATAACGTTCAGCTTGCGCAGCTGCTGGGGATAACCGTGATGGGCGAAATTGAACCCCTGGTGCCGTGGGGTGAACTGTCGATGCCGGTTCCGGGTCTGGAGCTGGCATCGTGGATCGAAGCACGCCTGGGGCGTCGTCCGCTGTGGTGCGGCGACACCGGGCCGGATACCGTGAAGCGCGTGGCATGGTGCACCGGCGGCGGCCAGGGCTTTATTGATAGCGCGGCGCGTTTCGGTGTCGACGCCTTCATTACCGGCGAGGTTTCCGAGCAGACCATTCACTCTGCCCGTGAACAAGGCCTGCATTTTTACGCGGCAGGCCATCACGCCACCGAGCGTGGCGGCATCCGCGCCCTCAGCGAGTGGCTGACGGAAAATACCGATCTGGATGTGACGTTTATTGATATCCCTAATCCGGCCTGATGAGAGGTAGTTAAGTGCAGCGAGCGCGTTGTTATCTTCTGGGTGAAACCGCAGTGGTTCTGGAACTTGAGCCTCCGGTGACGCTTGCCACGCAAAAGCGTATCTGGCGTCTGGCTCAACGACTGCCCGAGCTACCTGGCGTGGTTGAAGCTATTCCGGGTATGAATAATATCACCGTGGTGCTGCGTGATCCGCACACGGGGGCGCTGGATGCCATTGAGCGCCTGCAACGCTGGTGGGAGGAGAGCGAGGCGCTGGAGCCGGAATCGCGGACGATTGAGATCCCGGTTGTCTATGGCGGCAAGGGAGGCCCCGACCTTGGCGTCGTGGCCGAACACTGTGGATTAACGGAGAAGCAGGTTGTGGAGCTGCATAGCTCAGTCGACTATGTTGTCTGGTTTTTGGGATTTCAGCCGGGTTTCCCCTATCTGGGCGGGTTATCGCCCCAGTTGCATACGCCGCGCCGGGCTGAGCCACGCCTGAGCGTACCGGCGGGCAGCGTGGCGATTGGTGGTGAGCAAACGGGAATTTATCCGCTCGCCTCGCCGGGAGGCTGGCAGCTTATCGGGCACACGTCCACGCCGTTATTTGAACCAGGCCAGGACGCGCCCATACTCCTGCGTCCGGGGGATACCCTGCGCTTTATCCCGCAAAAGGAGGGGATATGTTAACGCTTATTCGCGCAGGGCTTTACACCTCGGTACAGGATGCCGGGCGCTTTGGCCTGCGTCAGTCGGGCGTGAGCTACTGCGGTGCGCTTGATCGTCCCTCGCTGGAGATTGCCAACCTGCTGGTAGGCAACGCCGGCAGCACGGCGGCGTTAGAAATTACGCTGGGTCAGTGCGTGATTGAGTTTGGTCAGGAAACCTGGTTTGCCTTAACCGGCGCGGGCTGTGACGCGACGCTGGACGGCAAAGCGGTGTGGACCGGCTGGCGCCTGCGGGCGAAAGCCGGACAGCGTCTGACGCTCAAGCGTCCTCTGCACGGCGTGCGCAGCTATCTTGCGGTGGCGGGAGGTATCGACGTGCCGGAGGTGCTGGGCTCATCCAGCACCGACCAGAAAGCGGGAATGGGCGGACATGAAGGACGGCTGCTGCGCGACGGCGATCGCCTGGCGATTAAGCCATCAGCGCGCCATTTCACCACCACGCAGGGCGTGAAGCAGCTGTTGTGGGGGAACCTGATCCGCGCCCTGCCGGGGCCGGAATATCATGAGTTCGATGAGGCCTCAAAAGAGTCTTTCTGGCGCTCGCCATGGAAGATCAGCCCGCAGAGTAACCGCATGGGTTACCGGCTTCAGGGCCAGCCGCTGACCCGCACGACTGACCGGGAGCTGCTTTCCCATGGTCTGTTGCCGGGGGTGATTCAGGTGCCGGGCAACGGACAGCCCATCGTACTGATGAACGATGCGCAAACCACGGGAGGATATCCGCGTATTGCCTGCATTATTGAAGCGGATCGCTACCATCTGGCGCAAATTCCTCTCGGTCAGCCAATTCATTTTGTGCAGTGTTCGCTGGAGGAGGCGCTGAAAGCCCGTCAGGATCAGCAGCGTTATCTCGAACAGCTGGCGTGGAGGCTCGATGGTAAAGATTGATTTAAACGCCGATCTGGGGGAGGGCAGCAGCGCCGATGCGGCGCTGATGACGCTGGTCTCCTCGGTGAACATCGCCTGTGGGTTTCATGCCGGCGATGCGCAGACCATGCTGGCGAGCGTGCGCAATGCCATGAAAAATGGCGTGGCGATAGGCGCTCACCCCAGCTTTCCGGACCGGGAAAACTTTGGTCGCACGGCGATGGATCTGCCGCCTGAGACGGTTTACGCGCAAATGCTCTACCAGATCGGCGCCCTGGAGGCGATAGTGCGCGCTGAGAAGGGCGTGTTGCGTCACGTCAAGCCGCACGGCATGCTCTATAACCAGGCGGCGAAAGATCCGGCGCTGGCAGACGCCATTGCTCGCGCGGTACGGGACTGCAATCCGCGTCTGATTCTGGTGGGCCTGGCGGGCAGCGAGCTTATCCGTGCCGGCGAACGGCTGGGGCTGACTACGCGGCAGGAAGTGTTTGCCGATCGGGGATACCTGCCGGACGGTAGCCTGGTTCCGCGTACGCAGGCCGGTGCGCTGATCACCGACGAAGGTAAAGCGCTGGCGCAGACGCTGGAGATGGTGCGCTTCGGGCGAGTAACCTCAACGGAGGGTACAACGGCAAACGTTCAGGCTGATACGGTGTGCTTACACGGTGACGGCGAGCATGCGCTCCAGTTTGCACGACGCCTGCGGGCGGCGTTCTCGGAAGAGGGCATTGTTGTCAGCGCAGAATAATCATGAAAGGACAATAACATGCCAGAAGGTCCGGAGATCCGCCGCGCGGCGGATAGCCTGGAGGCGGCGATAAAGGGCAAACCTCTGACACACGTCTGGTTTGCCTTTCCTCAACTCAAACCGTTTGAATCGCAGCTGGTGGGACAGACGGTGACCCACATTGAAACGCGCGGCAAAGCGTTGCTCACCCACTTTTCCCATAACCTGACGTTATATAGCCACAATCAGCTTTACGGCGTCTGGAGCGTGGTAAAGGCGGACGAGCAGCCGCAAACGACCCGCGTGCTACGCGTGCGGCTACAAACGGCGGATAAGGCGATCCTGCTCTACAGCGCTTCTGATATCGAAATGTTAACGCCGGAGCAGTTGCTCACGCACCCGTTCTTACAGCGGGTTGGGCCGGACGTGCTGGATATGCGCCTGATGGCAAGCGATGTGAAAGCCCGGCTGTTATCGCCCACATTCCGCAACCGGCAGTTTTCCGGGCTGTTGCTCGATCAGGCATTTCTGGCGGGGCTGGGAAACTACCTGCGGGTGGAGATCCTCTGGGAAGTCGGGCTGGCGCCGCAGCACAAAGCGTCGCAGCTAAGCGATGAACAGCTGGAGGCGCTGTCCCACGCGTTGCTGGATATTCCACGGCTGTCGTACAACACGCGCGGCATGGTGGATGAGAACAAGCATCACGGGGCGTTGTTTCGCTTCAAGGTGTTTCATCGGGCGGGTAAAAAGTGTGAGCGGTGTGGCGGGGTGATTGAGAAGGCGACGATCTCTTCCAGACCGTTTTACTGGTGTCCTGGATGCCAGATGTAAAAAAGCCGGGTGGCGGCTACGCCTTACCCGGCCTACATCTCGCACTTGTAGGCCCGGCAAGCGAAGCGCCGCCGGGCGTGTTTTTTAGCGCTTAATATCAGACTTAAAGTCACGCTGCTCGTAGCCGGTATACAGCTGACGAGGACGGGCGATTTTCATGCCTTCGCTGTGCATTTCGTTCCAGTGCGCAATCCAGCCTACGGTACGCGCCATGGCGAAGATCACGGTGAACATGGAAGACGGAATGCCCATCGCTTTCAGAATAATGCCGGAGTAGAAATCGACGTTCGGGTAGAGTTTCTTCTCGATGAAGTACGGGTCGTTCAGCGCGATGTGTTCCAGCTCCATCGCCACTTCCAGCAGATCATCTTTGGTGCCCAGCTCTTTCAGCACTTCGTGGCAGGTCTCACGCATGACGGTCGCGCGAGGGTCGTAGTTTTTGTAAACACGATGACCGAAGCCCATCAGACGGAAGGAGTCATTCTTGTCTTTCGCGCGGCGCACGAACTCAGGAATATGCTCAACGGAGCTGATCTCCTCCAGCATCTTCAGTGCTGCTTCGTTCGCGCCGCCGTGCGCCGGTCCCCACAGGGAGGCGATACCCGCAGCGATACAGGCGAACGGGTTCGCGCCGGAAGAGCCTGCGGTACGGACGGTAGAGGTCGAGGCGTTCTGTTCGTGGTCAGCGTGCAGGATCAGAATACGGTCCATCGCGCGTTCCAGCACCGGGTTCACTTCATACTCTTCACACGGCGTGGAGAACATCATGCGCAGGAAGTTACCTGCGTAGGAGAGGTCGTTGCGTGGATACACAAACGGCTGACCAATAGAGTATTTGTAACACATCGCCGCCATGGTAGGCATTTTGGACAGCAGACGGAACGCCGCGATATCACGGTGACGTGGGTTATTCACGTCCAGAGAATCGTGGTAGAACGCCGCCAGCGCACCGGTAATACCGCACATGACCGCCATCGGATGAGAGTCACGACGGAACGCATGGAACAGACGGGTAATCTGCTCATGGATCATGGTGTGACGGGTCACGGTGGTTTTAAATTCATCGTACTGGGCCTGCGTCGGTTTTTCGCCGTTCAGCAGGATGTAGCACACTTCCAGATAGTTGGATTCGGTGGCTAACTGATCGATGGGGAAGCCGCGATGGAGCAGGATACCTTCGTCACCGTCAATGTAGGTGATTTTGGATTCGCAAGATGCGGTGGAGGTGAATCCAGGGTCAAAGGTGAATACCCCTTTGGAACCCAGCGTACGGATATCAATAACATCCTGACCGAGCGTGCCTTTTAGCACATCCAGTTCAATAGCATCATCACCATTTAGGGTGAGTTTTGCCTTTGTATCAGCCATTTACGGTCTCCTTAGCGCCTTATGCTTAAGACTGCGCTTTACCGGATTTGCTTTCAGCTGTTAATCATCGTTACCAGATTGTTATTTGGCTTACCGCTCAGCTCACGAGGAGAAACCAGGGTACAGAGCTATGGCGCCTTGCAGGTAAACGAATGAAATATCAGTGAAACAACAGCAAATCAGCGTTTTTGCAGTCCGAATTATTCAAACCTGTATATCACTAATAACTGTCCTGATAACTTCGGTCAATACCATCACACTGTTACATAACTATTTGTCAGGTGAAAGAGAGACCTCATAACTTTTGCGCATTATATGCCTTTTCTGATGACGTTTGTAACAATATTGTTTAACATTTGTCAAATCAGATGATTAAAAATTAAAAAGATGTTGTTATCGTGACCCCGATCACTGTTCCAGAGAAAACCCAACAAACTGTATGTAGGTTAATTGTAATGATTTTGTGAACGGCCTATACTGCCGCCAGGTCTCCGGAACACCCTGCAATCCCGAGCCACCCAGCGTTGTAACGTGTCGTTTTAGCATTTGGAAGCAATGTTTTGCATGACGCGCAGTTATAGAAAAGGAACGCTGTCTGACCCGCATCGCAGTCCGGAGGAAGGAAACAATAAGAACAGCATGTGGGCGTTATTCATGATAAGAAATGTGAAAAAACAAAGACCTGTCAATCTGGATCTCAAAACGATCCGATTCCCTGTAACAGCAATAGCGTCCATTCTGCACCGTGTTTCTGGTGTGATTACGTTTGTGGCGGTTGGTATCTTGCTGTGGTTACTGGGAACCAGCCTCTCATCTCCTGAAGGATTCCTCCAGGCCTCAGCCATCATGAACAGCTTCTTCGTGAAATTTATCATGTGGGGCATTCTGACCGCGCTGGCCTATCACGTGGTTGGCGGCGTTCGCCATATGCTGATGGACTTTGGCTACCTGGAAGAGACGTTCGAGGCCGGTAAACGTACCGCTAACATTTCATTTGTGATCACTGTCGTGCTTTCACTTCTCGCAGGAGTTCTCGTATGGTAAGCAACGCCTCCGCATTAGGACGCAACGGCGTACATGACTTCATCCTGGTCCGCGCTACCGCCATCGTCCTCACGCTCTACATCATCTATATGATCGGTTTCTTCGCCACTAGCGGCACACTGACGTGGGAAATCTGGAGTGGTTTCTTCGGATCGGCCTTCACCAAAGTGTTCACCCTGCTGGCCCTGTTCTCCATCCTTATTCATGCCTGGATTGGCATGTGGCAGGTGTTGACCGATTACGTTAAACCGCTGGCGATTCGCCTTCCGCTGCAACTGATTATTGTTGTTGCTCTGCTGGTTTACGTCATTTATGGATTTGTTGTGGTGTGGGGTGTGTAATGAAACTGCCAGTCAGAGAATTTGATGCTGTTGTGATTGGTGCGGGTGGCGCAGGTATGCGCGCCGCACTGCAAATTTCCCAGAGCGGCCAGACCTGTGCGCTGCTCTCTAAAGTATTCCCGACCCGTTCCCACACTGTGTCTGCGCAGGGCGGTATCACCGTTGCGCTGGGTAATTCCCATGAAGATAACTGGGAATGGCACATGTACGATACGGTAAAAGGTTCCGACTACATCGGCGACCAGGATGCCATCGAATATATGTGTAAAACCGGCCCGGAAGCGATTCTGGAGCTGGACCACATGGGTCTGCCTTTCTCCCGTCTGGAAAATGGCACCATCTATCAGCGTCCGTTTGGCGGCCAGTCGAAAAACTTCGGCGGCGAACAGGCGGCACGTACCGCAGCAGCGGCTGACCGTACCGGTCACGCTTTGCTGCACACCCTTTATCAGCAAAACCTGAAAAACCACACCACCATCTTCTCCGAGTGGTATGCGTTGGATCTGGTGAAAAACGCCGATGGCGCGGTGGTGGGTTGTACCGCACTGTGCATTGAAACCGGTGAAGTGGTCTATTTCAAAGCGCGCGCAACCGTGCTGGCCACCGGCGGCGCAGGCCGTATCTATCAGTCCACTACCAACGCCCACATCAACACCGGTGACGGCGTTGGGATGGCTATCCGCGCTGGCGTGCCGGTGCAGGACATGGAGATGTGGCAGTTCCACCCAACCGGTATCGCCGGTGCGGGCGTGCTGGTGACAGAAGGCTGCCGTGGTGAAGGTGGCTATCTGCTGAACAAACATGGCGAGCGCTTTATGGAGCGTTATGCCCCGAATGCGAAAGACCTGGCGGGCCGTGACGTGGTGGCGCGTTCCATCATGATCGAAATCCGTGAAGGCCGCGGCTGCGACGGCCCTTGGGGCCCGCACGCGAAGCTGAAACTCGACCATCTGGGTAAAGAAGTGCTGGAATCCCGTCTGCCGGGCATTCTGGAACTGTCCCGCACCTTCGCCCACGTCGACCCGGTAAAAGAGCCGATTCCGGTTATCCCAACCTGTCACTACATGATGGGCGGTATTCCGACCAAAGTGACCGGTCAGGCGCTGACCGTGAACGAGCAGGGTGAAGACGTGGTTATCCCTGGTCTGTTCGCGGTAGGCGAAATTGCCTGCGTATCCGTGCACGGCGCAAACCGTCTGGGCGGCAACTCCCTGCTGGACCTGGTGGTATTTGGCCGTGCGGTGGGGCTGCATCTCCAGGAATCTATTGCCGAGCAGGGCGCGTTGCGTGATGCGACCGACGACGAAATTGATGCCTCTCTTGAGCGCCTCAACCGCTGGAACGGCAACCGTAACGGCGAAGATCCGGTGGAAATCCGTAAAGCGCTGCAAGAGTGTATGCAGCACAACTTCTCGGTATTCCGTGAAGGTGACGCGATGGCCAAAGGGCTGGAGCAGCTGAAAGCGATCCGCGAGCGTCTGAAGAATGCCCGTCTGGACGATACCTCGAGCGAGTTCAACACCCAGCGCGTTGAGTGCCTGGAGCTGGATAACCTGATGGAAACCGCGTTCGCGACCGCGATGTCGGCAAACTTCCGTACCGAAAGCCGTGGCGCCCATAGCCGCTTCGACTTCCCGGATCGTGATGACGAAAACTGGCTGTGCCATTCCCTGTATCTGCCAGAGTCGGAAACCATGACGCGTCGTAGCGTTAACATGGAACCGAAACTGCGTCCGGCGTTCCCGCCGAAGATTCGTACTTACTAATGCGGAGACAGGATAATGAAACTCGAATTCTCAGTTTATCGTTATAACCCGGATGTAGACGATGCTCCGCGTATGCAGGATTACACCCTCGAAGCGGAAGAAGGTCGTGACATGATGCTGCTGGATGCTTTAATCCAGCTGAAAGAAAAAGATCCTACGCTGTCGTTCCGCCGCTCCTGCCGTGAAGGGGTATGTGGCTCTGACGGTGTAAACATGAACGGCAAAAACGGTCTGGCCTGTATCACGCCAATTTCAGCGCTACAGCGTGCAGGCCAGAAAATTGTCATCCGTCCTCTGCCTGGCCTGCCGGTCGTGCGTGATTTGGTGGTGGACATGGGGCAATTCTATGCACAATATGAGAAGATTAAGCCTTACTTATTGAATAATGGGCAAAATCCACCCGCTCGCGAGCACTTACAGTCGCCTGAGCAGCGTGAAAAGCTCGATGGGTTGTACGAGTGTATTCTCTGTGCATGCTGTTCAACGTCATGCCCGTCATTCTGGTGGAACCCGGATAAATTTATCGGCCCTGCGGGTCTGCTGGCTGCCTATCGCTTCCTGATCGACAGCCGCGATACCGAAACCGAGAATCGTCTGGAAGGGTTAAGTGACGCTTTCAGCGTATTCCGCTGCCATAGCATCATGAACTGCGTCAGTGTGTGTCCTAAGGGGCTGAACCCGACGCGCGCCATCGGCCATATTAAGTCGATGTTGTTGCAGCGCAGTGCGTAAGTAACAACGCCGGATGGCGCTGCGCTTATCCGGCCTACGTAACAGTAGGCCCGGTAAGCGTAGCGCCACCGGGCAAATTGCAGAAACCTTTAAAAACTGCCCTGAAGTTTAGACAGTTTCTAAAGGTTCCTTCGCGGGCCAAATGAAAAGAGCTCGCAGGTGAACCCCGGCACGTACACGTGGTGTGCGTGGTAGTTTCTACGGCGAAAGTAAGCATAAAAATGCTTAAGGGATCACGATGCAGAACGGCGCAATGAAAGCCTGGCTGGACTCTTCTTACCTCTCTGGTTCAAACCAGAGCTGGATAGAACAGCTCTATGAAGACTTCTTAACCGATCCTGACTCAGTGGACGCAAACTGGCGTTCCATGTTCCAGCAGTTGCCTGGTACAGGGGTCAAACCGGATCAATTCCATTCAAAAACACGTGATTATTTCCGTCGTCTGGCGAAGGATGCCTCACGTTACTCTTCTGCGATTTCCGACCCTGACACCAATGCGAAGCAGGTAAAAGTCCTGCAGCTTATCAACGCTTATCGCTTCCGTGGTCACCAGCATGCGAATCTCGATCCGCTGGGACTGTGGCAGCAGGAACGTGTAGCGGATCTCGATCCGGCTTATCACGATCTGACCGAGGCCGATTTCCAGGAAAGCTTTAACGTAGGTTCCTTTGCCATCGGCAAAGACACGATGAAGCTGGGCGATCTGATTGATGCGCTCAAGCAAACCTACTGCGGCTCCATCGGCGCGGAATATATGCACATTACCTCCACCGAAGAGAAACGCTGGATCCAGCAGCGTATCGAATCCGTGGCGGGTCACGCGAATTTCTCAGCAGACGAGAAAAAACGTTTCCTGAGCGAACTGACGGCAGCCGAAGGCCTTGAGCGCTATCTGGGCGCGAAATTCCCGGGCGCAAAACGCTTCTCACTGGAGGGCGGCGATGCGTTAGTCCCGATGCTGAAAGAGCTGATTCGTCATGCCGGTAAGAGCGGCACGCGCGAAGTGGTGCTGGGCATGGCGCACCGTGGCCGTCTGAACGTGCTGGTTAACGTGCTGGGTAAAAAACCGCAGGATCTGTTCGACGAATTTGCGGGTAAACATAAAGAGCACCTCGGCACCGGTGACGTGAAGTATCACATGGGCTTCTCGTCGGATATCGAAACCGAGGGCGGTCAGGTTCACCTGGCGCTGGCGTTTAACCCGTCGCACCTGGAAATCGTCAGCCCGGTGGTTATCGGTTCCGTGCGTGCGCGTCTGGATCGTCTGGACGAGCCGAGCAGCAATAAAGTGCTGCCAATCACCATTCACGGTGATGCGGCAGTCACAGGGCAGGGCGTGGTTCAGGAAACCCTGAACATGTCGAAAGCGCGTGGTTATGAAGTGGGCGGTACCGTTCGCATCGTAATCAACAACCAGGTGGGCTTCACCACCTCTAACCCGCTGGATGCGCGTTCTACCCCGTACTGCACCGACATCGGTAAAATGGTTCAGGCGCCAATCTTCCACGTAAACGCGGATGACCCGGAAGCCGTTGCTTTCGTTACCCGTCTGGCGCTGGACTTCCGTAACACCTTTAAGCGCGACGTGTTCATTGACCTCTTCTGCTACCGCCGTCACGGCCACAACGAAGCGGATGAGCCAAGTGCAACCCAGCCGCTGATGTACCAGAAAATCAAAAAACACCCGACGCCGCGTAAAATCTATGCTGACAAGCTGGAAAGCGAAAAAGTGGCGACGCTGGAAGATGCGACCGAAATGGTCAATCTTTATCGCGACGCGCTGGACGCGGGTGAATGCGTGGTCAAAGAGCTGCGCCCAATGAACATGCACTCCTTTACCTGGTCGCCGTACCTCAACCACGAGTGGGACGAGAGCTACCCGAACAAGGTTGAGATGAAGCGTTTGCAGGAGCTGGCTAAACGCATCAGCACCGTGCCGGAAGCGATCGAGATGCAATCCCGCGTGGCCAAGATCTATGGCGACCGCCAGGCCATGGCGGCGGGTGAGAAGCTGTTCGACTGGGGCGGCGCGGAAACGCTGGCCTATGCGACGCTGGTTGACGAAGGTATTCCGGTTCGTCTGTCCGGTGAAGATGCGGGTCGTGGCACCTTCTTCCACCGTCATGCGGTTGTTCACAACCAGTCTAACGGTTCAACCTATACTCCGCTTCAGCACGTGCATAACGGTCAGGGCCAGTTCAAGGTCTGGGACTCCGTGCTGTCAGAAGAAGCGGTTCTGGCCTTCGAATACGGCTACGCCACCGCAGAACCCCGCACCCTGACTATCTGGGAAGCGCAGTTCGGTGACTTCGCCAACGGTGCGCAGGTCGTCATCGACCAGTTCATCTCCTCCGGTGAGCAGAAGTGGGGCCGTATGTGTGGTCTGGTGATGTTGCTGCCGCACGGCTATGAAGGACAAGGGCCGGAGCACTCCTCCGCGCGTCTGGAGCGTTATCTGCAACTCTGCGCCGAGCAGAACATGCAGGTCTGCGTGCCGTCCACCCCGGCTCAGGTGTACCACATGTTGCGTCGTCAGGCGCTGCGCGGTATGCGTCGTCCGCTGGTGGTCATGTCGCCAAAATCCCTGCTGCGTCATCCGCTGGCGGTTTCGAGCCTGGATGAACTGGCTAACGGCACCTTCCTGCCAGCCATCGGTGAAATTGACGAGCTGGATCCGCAGGCCGTTAAGCGTGTCGTAATGTGTTCTGGTAAGGTTTATTACGACCTGCTGGAACAGCGCCGTAAGAACGATCAGAAAGATGTCGCCATCGTGCGTATCGAGCAGCTTTATCCGTTCCCGCATCAGGCGATGCAGGAAGTGCTGAAACAGTACGCTCACGTTCATGATTTTGTCTGGTGCCAGGAAGAGCCGCTCAACCAGGGCGCATGGTATTGCAGCCAGCATCATTTCCGTGAAGTGATTCCATTTGGGTCTGCCCTGCGTTATGCAGGTCGCCCGGCCTCCGCCTCTCCGGCGGTAGGGTATATGTCCGTTCACCAGAAGCAGCAACAAGATCTGGTCAATGACGCGCTGAACGTCGATTAATTAAAGGATACATAATGAGTAGCGTAGATATTCTTGTTCCCGACCTGCCTGAGTCCGTAGCAGATGCAACCGTCGCCACCTGGCACAAAAAACCAGGCGACGCGGTAACCCGTGACGAAGTGCTGGTAGAAATCGAAACTGACAAAGTGGTACTGGAAGTACCGGCTTCAGCGGATGGCATTCTGGATGCAGTCCTGGAAGACGAAGGTACGACCGTGACTTCTCGCCAGATCCTGGGTCGCCTGCGTGAAGGCAACAGCGCGGGCAAAGAGTCCAGCGCGAAATCTGAAGAGAAAGCGTCTACCCCAGCCCAGCGCCAGCAGGCGTCTCTGGAAGAGCAAACCAATGACGCGCTCAGCCCGGCGATCCGTCGCCTGCTGGCTGAGCACAGCCTCGATCCGGCATCCATCAAAGGTACCGGCGTGGGTGGCCGTCTGACTCGCGAAGATATCGACAAGCATCTGGCAAAAGCGCCTTCAGAGGCGAAAGCGGAAGCGAAAGCCCCTGCGGCAGCACCAGCGGCACAGCCAGCTCTGGGCGCACGTAGCGAAAAACGCGTGCCGATGACCCGCCTGCGCAAGCGCGTGGCCGAGCGTCTGCTGGAAGCGAAAAACTCCACCGCGATGCTGACCACCTTCAACGAAGTCAACATGAAGCCAATCATGGACCTGCGCAAGCAGTACGGTGACGCGTTTGAAAAACGTCACGGTATCCGTCTGGGCTTCATGTCCTTCTACGTGAAAGCGGTAGTTGAAGCGCTGAAACGCTACCCGGAAGTGAACGCGTCTATCGATGGCGATGACGTGGTTTACCACAACTACTTCGACGTCAGCATGGCGGTTTCTACCCCACGCGGCCTGGTCACCCCGGTTCTGCGTGATGTGGACACCCTGGGTATGGCTGACATTGAGAAGAAAATCAAAGAGCTGGCCGTGAAAGGCCGCGACGGCAAACTGACCGTTGAAGACCTGACCGGCGGTAACTTCACCATTACCAACGGTGGCGTGTTCGGCTCGCTGATGTCTACCCCGATCATCAACCCGCCGCAGAGCGCGATCCTGGGTATGCACGCCATTAAAGATCGTCCAATGGCGGTAGACGGTAAAGTTGAGATCCTGCCGATGATGTACCTGGCGCTCTCATACGATCACCGCCTGATCGACGGCCGCGAGTCCGTAGGCTTCCTGGTTGCCATTAAAGAGCTGCTGGAAGATCCAACGCGTCTGCTGCTGGACGTTTAGTAACTATTTAGCATCACCTGCCCTGTAGGCCGGATAAGCGTAGCGCCGGTCTACAGGTTTGAAGATAACGATTACCCTGAAGGATGGATAGAACACATGAACTTACATGAATATCAGGCCAAACAGCTGTTTGCCAGGTCAGGCTTACCGGCTCCGGTGGGTTATGCCTGTACTACCCCGCGTGAAGCAGAAGAAGCCGCATCTAAAATCGGTTCCGGCCCGTGGGTAGTTAAATGTCAGGTTCACGCTGGTGGCCGTGGTAAAGCGGGCGGTGTGAAGGTTGTTAAGAGCAAAGAAGAGATCCGTGCGTTTGCTGAACATTGGCTCGGCAAGCGTCTGGTAACCTACCAGACAGATGCGAATGGCCAGCCGGTCAACCAGATCCTGGTTGAAGCGGCAACCGACATCGCGAAAGAATTGTACCTCGGCGCAGTCGTAGACCGTAGCTCCCGTCGCGTGGTGTTCATGGCATCTACCGAAGGCGGCGTGGAAATCGAAAAAGTGGCGGAAGAGACCCCGCACCTGATCCACAAAGTGGCAATCGATCCGCTGGCGGGCCCAATGCCTTACCAGGGACGTGAGCTGGCGTTCAAACTGGGTCTGGAAGGCAAGCTGGTTCAGCAGTTCACCAAGATCTTCATGGGGCTGGCGACCATCTTCCTGGAGCGCGATCTGGCGCTGATCGAGATCAACCCGCTGGTGATCACCACCCAGGGCGACCTGATCTGCCTCGACGGCAAGCTGGGCGCTGACGGCAACGCGCTGTTCCGCCAGGCGGATCTGCGCGAAATGCGCGACCAGTCTCAGGAAGATCCGCGTGAAGCGCAGGCTGCCCAGTGGGAGCTGAACTACGTGGCGCTGGATGGCAACATCGGCTGCATGGTTAACGGTGCGGGCCTGGCAATGGGCACCATGGACATCGTTAAGCTGCACGGCGGTGAGCCAGCGAACTTCCTCGACGTGGGCGGTGGCGCAACCAAAGAGCGCGTAACCGAAGCGTTCAAAATCATTCTCTCTGACAGCAACGTAAAAGCGGTTCTGGTGAACATCTTCGGCGGTATCGTACGTTGCGACCTGATCGCCGACGGTATCATCGGCGCGGTAGGAGAAGTGGGCGTTAACGTTCCGGTTGTTGTACGTCTGGAAGGGAATAACGCTGAACTCGGCGCGAAAAAACTGGCTGACAGCGGCCTGAATATTATTGCAGCGAAAAGTCTGACGGATGCAGCTCAGCAGGTTGTTGCCGCAGTGGAGGGGAAATAATGTCCGTTTTAATTAATAAAGATACCAAGGTTATCTGCCAGGGCTTCACCGGTAGCCAGGGGACTTTCCACTCCGAACAGGCGATTGCCTACGGTACGCAGATGGTTGGCGGCGTAACACCAGGTAAAGGCGGCACCACGCACCTGGGCCTGCCGGTGTTCAACACCGTGCGTGAAGCAGTAGAAGCGACGGGCGCAACCGCGACCGTGATCTACGTTCCAGCGCCGTTCTGTAAAGACTCTATTCTGGAAGCGATCGACGCAGGCATTAAGCTGATCATCACCATCACCGAAGGTATCCCGACGCTGGATATGCTGACCGTGAAGGTGAAGCTGGACGAAGCAGGCGTGCGCATGATCGGTCCGAACTGCCCAGGCGTTATCACCCCGGGCGAATGCAAAATCGGCATCATGCCGGGCCACATTCACAAACCGGGCAAAGTGGGCATCGTGTCCCGTTCCGGTACCCTGACCTATGAAGCGGTTAAGCAGACCACCGATTACGGCTTCGGCCAGTCCACCTGCGTGGGCATCGGCGGTGACCCGATCCCAGGCTCTAACTTCATCGACATCCTGAAGCTGTTCCAGGAAGATCCACAGACCGAAGCGATCGTGATGATCGGTGAGATCGGTGGTAGCGCGGAAGAAGAAGCGGCTGCTTACATCAAAGATCATGTGACCAAGCCGGTGGTGGGTTATATCGCGGGTGTGACCGCGCCGAAAGGCAAACGTATGGGTCACGCGGGTGCGATTATCGCTGGCGGTAAAGGTACGGCTGATGAGAAATTCGCAGCACTGGAAGCCGCAGGCGTGAAAACCGTTCGCAGCCTGGCGGATATCGGTGAAGCACTGAAATCCATCATTAAGTAAGTCCTCTCTGCTCTCCGAATGGGGCGCGTTGAAGTATAAAAAAATGTCCGTTTCGACATGGTTGGCCGCTGTAAAGCGGCCTTTTTTTATTGCCTGCGTTTAGCCACCAGAGTGAATTTATAGTCGTCGGTATTAAACACGTTGCGACTGTATTCAAATACCCGGCCGTCTTTCAGGAAGCCGCGGGAAACTTTTTCAAGAATTGGTTTTGCCGGATCGAGCGCCAGGGCGGCAATCGCCTCGTCCGATGGCATGACTGGCACCAGCTCCTGCTCGCTGCGATCGATAACCAGCTTTTTGACCTGCTCAATGTAATGGTATTTCGACTGTTCCATCACTTCCCAGGTGAGGTCGGGGAACATCGCCAGCGGCATCCATGTCTCTTCCAGATTCACCGGCTTTTCCCTGATGAAGCGTACGCGCTTGACGTGCCAGACCTTATCATCCGGATTGAGCGCCAGTTTTGCCGCGAGCCGCTCATCGGCTTTCACCACTTCGAAGACGCTGACGTCGCTGTGCGTATCAACGTTGCGATCCGCCAGTTTTTCGTAAAAGCCGGTAAGCTGATAAATATCGTAATTCACCCGCTCCTCTTTTACATACGAGCCGCTGCCCTGAATGCTTTCGATGATCTGCTCGTCGGCGAGCAGCTTCAAAGCCTGCCGCACGGTGACACGGCTAACGTTAAATGCCTCCTGAAGGCTGGATTCCGTCGGCAGCGCGTCTCCGGGTTTTAATTCCCCGGCGTTAATCTTCTCGCGGAACGCATCGGCGATCTGCCGGTACATCGGTTTATTGCCCATTGTGTTACGCCTTTTTAATACCTTTTTAGGGGAATTATGCCTTCAGTGACTGATTTGTAAATAATACAAATCAAATACAAATATCGTTGTTAGTGAAAATGATCACATAAATGTATTATCCAGTCTGCCACAATCCTCCCCAGACAATAACTTTGGATAGGTGAGGATCTTATGAACCTGACGACTCTGACCGACCCCCGTGCTGTCTGCGTGCAGGCGCAGTTTACCAGCCGTGATGAGGCAATCCGTCAGCTTGCGACGCGGCTGGTAGCGTTGGGCAAAATAGCCGACGCCGATACGTTTCTGGCAGAGGTTTTCCATCGCGAATCGCTTGGCCCGACGGCGCTGGGCGAGGGGCTGGCCGTACCCCATGGTAAATCAGCGGCAGTAAAGGAAGCGGCTTTTGCCGTGGCAACACTGCGCGAGCCGCTGGCCTGGGAAGGCGTGGACGGACCGGAGGAGGTCGAGCTGATTTTTTTGCTCGCCATTCCTCCCGCACAAGCGGGATCAACGCATATTCAGGTGCTGACGGAACTGACGTCCCGCCTGGCGGATGACGATCTCAGGGCGCACGTGATGACGGCGACCAGCGCGGAAGAGGTGCTTGCTGCGCTGGAAACGACGCCTGACGCGCAAGAAACCGCCGTCGCAGAGAATGCCCCGACGATCGTCTGCGTTACCGCCTGTCCGGCCGGGATCGCCCATACCTACATGGCAGCGGAATATCTCGAAAAAGCGGGACGTAAGCTCGGCGTCAATGTAGTGGTCGAAAAGCAGGGGGCAAACGGTATTGAGGGGCGCATCACCGCGCAGCATTTGCAGGAGGCAAAAGCGTGTATCTTCGCGGCGGAAGTGGCGATCAAAGAGCGTGAGCGTTTTCAGGGGATCCCCGCCATTTCCGTGCCCGTCGCGGAACCCTTGCGCCATGCGGAAGCGCTCATTGAGCGTGCGCTGGCGCTACAGCCTGTATCCGATGCGCGTCCTGCGCATGTCGACTCGGACGCGAAAAAGTCCGTTAAAACCGAACTCAAGCAAGCGCTGCTCAGCGGTATCTCCTTTGCGGTGCCGCTGATTGTCGCTGGCGGCACGGTGCTGGCCGTGTCGGTACTGCTGGCGCAAATCCTTGGCTTGCAGCACCTGTTCGATCAGGAAAACTCGTGGCTGTGGATGTACCGTAAACTGGGCGGTGGGATGCTCGGCATTCTGATGGTCCCTGTTCTGGCGGCCTATACCGCTTACTCGCTGGCGGATAAACCTGCGCTTACGCCGGGCTTTGCGGCGGGTCTTGCCGCCAATATGATCGGCTCCGGCTTTCTGGGGGCCATCGTCGGCGGGCTGATTGCGGGCTACCTGATGCGCTGGGTGAAAAACCACATCCGGCTGAGTAGCCGCTACAACGGCTTTCTAACCTTTTATCTCTATCCGGTGATTGGCGTACTGGGCGCAGGCAGCCTGATGCTGTTTGTGATCGGCGAACCGGTGGCCTGGATCAATAACGCCCTGACCGCCTGGCTTAATGGTCTCTCCGGTGCGAACGCGCTGCTGCTGGGGGCGATCCTGGGCTTTATGTGCTCGTTCGATCTGGGCGGTCCGGTCAACAAAGCCTCTTACGCGTTCTGTCTGGGCGCGATGGCCAACGGCGTATACGGGCCTTATGCGATCTTCGCCTCCGTCAAAATGGTTTCGGCTTTTACCGTGACGGCATCAACGATGCTGGCTCCGAATCTGTTTAAACAGTTCGAAATTGAGACCGGCAAATCCACCTGGCTGCTGGGGCTGGCGGGCATCACCGAAGGGGCAATTCCGATGGCTATCGAGGATCCGTTGCGAGTCATCGGCTCATTTGTTCTGGGGTCAATGGCGACCGGAGCGATTGTCGGAGCGATGGGGATTGGGCTCTCCACCCCGGGCGCGGGCATTTTCTCTCTCTTCTTACTGCATGATGCCGGGCTGGGCGGCGTGATAGCCGCTGCCGGCTGGTTTGGCGCCGCGCTGGTGGGCGCCGCAATCTCTACGCTCATTTTACTGCTCTGGCGACGCCAGGCCGTGAAGAGCGGTACCTACGTGACTGAAGACATACCAACCTAAACACGCACTGACAGGAAACGAAGATGAAAGCTGTATCTCGCGTTCATATCACGCCACATATGCACTGGGACCGAGAGTGGTACTTCACCACCGAAGCGTCACGTATTCTTCTGGTCAATAATATGGAAGAGATCCTCACCCGTCTTGAGCAGGACGCAGAGTATAAATACTACGTTCTCGACGGCCAGACGGCGGTGCTGGAAGATTATTTTGCCGTGAAACCGGAAAACAGGCCACGCGTGAAGGCGTTGGTGGCGGCCGGGAAGCTGATTATCGGGCCGTGGTATACCCAGACGGACACCACCCTTGTCTCCGGCGAGTCGATTGTGCGCAATCTGATGTACGGCATGCGCGACTGTCTGGCCTTTGGCGAGCCGATGAAAATTGGCTATCTGCCGGACTCCTTCGGCATGTCTTCCCAGCTGCCACACATTTACAACGGTTTTGGCATCACGCGCACCATGTTCTGGCGCGGGTGTTCCGAGCGGCACGGTACCGATAAAACCGAATTTCTCTGGCAAAGCCAGGACGGCAGCGAAGTGACGGCACAGGTACTGCCGCTGGGCTACGCGATTGGTAAGTACTTACCGGAGGATGAAGCCGGACTGCGCAAACGGCTCGACAACTACTTCGAGGTGCTCGAAAAAGCCTCCGTGACGAAAGAAATTTTGCTGCCTAACGGCCATGATCAGATGCCGCTCCAGCAGAACATATTTGCGGTGATGGATAAGCTGCGCAAAATCTACCCGCAGCGTCAGTTTGTGATGAGCCGCTTCGAGGAGGTGTTTGACCATATCGATGCGCACCGCGATGAACTGGCGACGCTGAAAGGGGAATTTATTGACGGTAAATATATGCGGGTGCACCGGACGATCGGCTCCACGCGGATGGACATCAAAATCGCCCACGCCCGGATAGAGAATAAAATCGTCAACGTCCTCGAGCCGCTGGCTACGCTTGCCTGGACGCTGGGCTTTGACTATCACCACGGCTTGCTGGAAAAAATGTGGAAAGAGATCCTCAAGAATCACGCCCACGACAGTATCGGCTGCTGCTGCAGCGATAAAGTGCATCGCGAGGTGATGTCACGCTTTGAGCTGGCGGAAGACATGGCCGATAACCTGACGTGCTTCTATATGCGCAAGATTGTCGACAACATGCCGCAGAGCGAGGAAGACAAACTGGTGATGTTTAACCTCACGCCCTGGCCGCGTGAGGAAGTGATCAACACCACGATACGTCTGCGCGCCAGCCAGTTCCGCCTGTTGGACGAAAAGGGAAATGAAATCCCTTATTATCTCCGCAGCGCGCGTGAGATAGACCCCGGGCTGATTGACCGGCAGATAGTGCATTACGGCAACTACGATCCCTTCATGGAGTTTGACATCCAGCTCAAACAGATCCTGCCATCTATGGGTTACCGCATGCTCTATATCGAGCCGCACGTGGCCGGCAAACTGCAGACGCCAGATAAATCGCCGGAGGCGTTACTGGAAAATGCTTTCTGGGAAGTAACGTTAAACGAGGACGGTACTTTGCGTCTGCTCGATAAAGCGTCCGGGCTTATCTATGACCGCGCGCTGGAAATTGAAGAGAGCTCGGATGATGGCGATGAGTACGACTACTCGCCTTCACGGGAAGAGTGGAGACTCTCTTCCGCGCAGGGCGAACATGAGGTTGAGGTGATCCACGAGGCCTGGCAGAGCAGGGCGGTGATCCGCCATCGAATGGCGGTGCCAGCGGATCTCGCTGAACGTTCTGCGCGTCAGCAGACGGGAACGCTTGAGGCAGAACTCACGGTCACGCTCAGCCATAACAGCCGACGTATCGACGTCGAGGCACGTCTCGGAAATCACGCGGATGACCACCGTGTGCGGGTGCTGATCCCGACACCATTCACCACAGAGACGGTCTTAGCCGATACCCAGTTTGGTTCGCTGACGCGCCCTGTACAGGATGAAGCGATGGCAGACTGGCAGGAGGAGGGATGGAAGGAAGCGCCGCTGCCGGTGTGGAATCTGCTCAACTACGCGGTGCTCCAGGAACGGCGTAACGGGATGGCGCTATTTACCGAAGGGTTGCGCGAATTTGAAGTAACAGGTGAGCGTCAAAACACGTTTGCCCTGACGTTGCTTCGCGGCGTCGGGTTGCTTGGGAAGGAAGACTTACTTCTGCGCCCTGGCAGACCGTCCGGGATCAAAATGCCGGTGCCTGATTCGCAGATGCGGGGCCAGTTAACCTGTCGCTTTAGCCTGTTCAGTTTTAATGGTACGCCCGTCAGTGCTGGCGTTGCGCAGCAGGCGAAGTCGTGGTTAACGCCAGTGCACTGTTATAACAAAATTCCGTGGGATGCGATGAAGCTTAACCGTGCCTCTTTCACCACACCCTGTAGCTATAGCCTGCTAACGCTGGCGCCTAACGGATGTGTACTCAGTGCGCTGAAAAAAGCGGAGGATCGTGACGAGATGATTCTTCGTCTGTACAACCCTTCGGAGACCCGCTCCTGTGACGTGGCTTTGTCTGTGAACCGTAAGGTCCAGGCCTGTTGCGAAACGGACATGAATGAGGTGTGCAAAGCGCAAGGGGAGGAGGGCTCAGCCATTACGGGGCCTTTCCGGCCAGGCCAGTCACGGACCTTCAGCATAAAAATTGAAAGGTAATCTCAAGAACAATATCAAGGCCGCATCCCCTGCGGCCTTTATTTCATCAAATAGTCACCAAAGGGTGTTAATTTTAAGATTAGCGAAGGTGAATGAAATGTAATCTTTTAGGCGGGTAGTAAAGCGAAAGAAAAATACTGTGAAGCGGATAACATTATATGTTTCTCTCCCTGCAAAAAGGTCTTTTTTCACACGCGTTAATAAAAATCACAACTGTTTATATTATCTTCTGGCTTTTATAACCATTAATGCCTTTAAATATACATGTTATTAACAAGGTTTTTACTATCCATATCACAAAGAAACATCATTAACAGTACCGGCTGTTTTTGATTTAAATCAATGTTTAATCCTTGGAAAAAGGCTCCAAAAGGCGTTAAATTGTTCCCGATCAAAATGGCCGAAAAGTGGTAATTTTGCTATAAATTGATCGCCGTCGAAAAACGTAAATCTGTTCGAATAAAAACCTGTTTATTGTAAGGGTTTTGCAGCGTATTATATTTACGGGATCAATTTGGTTTTTTCTTAACGTATTTGTAACCTTTCATCATTGCTTTTTCCTCCTGTAGAGAATAAGCAACGAAGAAGGGAAGCAGATAACTTTGTATTGGGGCATGCGTGTGGATCCTTATCTAACGGGGTTCACTCTCGGAGTCTTCATGCGATGAGCAAGGAGTCATAATGTTAGACGTAGTCGAACTGTCGCGCTTACAGTTTGCCTTGACCGCGATGTACCACTTCCTTTTTGTGCCGCTGACGCTCGGTATGGCGTTCCTGCTGGCCATCATGGAAACGGTTTACGTCCTCTCCGGCAAACAGATTTATAAAGATATGACCAAGTTCTGGGGCAAGTTGTTTGGTATCAACTTTGCGCTGGGCGTGGCAACCGGTCTGACCATGGAGTTCCAGTTCGGGACAAACTGGTCTTACTATTCCCACTATGTAGGGGATATTTTCGGTGCGCCGCTGGCCATTGAAGGTCTGATGGCCTTCTTCCTCGAATCCACCTTTGTAGGTCTGTTCTTCTTCGGTTGGGACCGTCTGGGTAAAGTCCAGCATATGGCGGTAACCTGGCTGGTGGCATTAGGCTCCAACTTGTCCGCACTGTGGATCCTGGTGGCGAACGGCTGGATGCAAAACCCAATCGCATCTGATTTCAACTTCGAAACCATGCGTATGGAGATGGTCAGCTTCGCTGAGCTAGTCCTGAACCCGGTTGCCCAGGTTAAATTCGTGCACACCGTGGCGTCTGGCTATGTGTGCGGCGCGATGTTCGTGCTGGGCATCAGCTCCTACTATATGCTGCGCGGCCGTGACTTCGCGTTCGCCAAGCGTTCTTTCGCTATCGCAGCAAGCTTCGGTATGGCCGCGATTCTGTCCGTTATTGTTCTGGGTGATGAATCCGGTTACGAAATGGGTGACGTGCAGAAAACCAAACTCGCCGCAATTGAAGCTGAATGGGAAACCCAGCCGGCACCGGCAGCGTTTACCCTGTTCGGCGTGCCTGACCAGGAAGCGCAGGAAAACCGCTTCGCCATTCAAATTCCTTACGCTCTGGGTATTATCGCCACGCGCTCCGTCGACAAACAGGTGACTGGCCTGAAAGATCTGATGGTGCAGCATGAAGAGCGTATCCGTAACGGGATGAAAGCCTACTCGCTGCTGGAACAGCTGCGCGCCGGCTCTACCGACCAGGCCATTCGCGATCAATTTAACGACGTGAAGAAAGACCTCGGTTACGGTCTGCTGCTGAAACGCTATACCCCGAACGTCTCCGACGCGACGGAAGCGCAGATTCAGATGGCAACCAAAGACTCTATTCCACGCGTTGCGCCGCTGTACTTCGCGTTCCGCATCATGGTGGGTTGCGGCATTATCATGCTGCTGATCATCGCGGCCTCGTTCTGGTCAGTCATTCGTAACCGTATCGGTGAGAAAAAATGGCTGCTGCGCACCGCGCTGTACGGTATCCCACTGCCATGGATTGCTATCGAGTCCGGCTGGTTTGTTGCGGAATATGGCCGTCAGCCATGGGCGATCGGTGAGGTGCTGCCAACAGCGGTAGCGAACTCCTCCCTGACCGCAGGCGACCTGATCTTCTCCATGCTGCTGATTTGCGGTCTGTACACCCTGTTCCTGGTGGCTGAACTGTTCCTGATGTTCAAGTTCGCGCGCCTTGGCCCAAGCAGCCTGAAAACCGGTCGCTATCACTACGAGCAGTCTGTTACGACTACTCAGCCGGCACGCTAAGACAGGAGTCATCAAATGATCGATTATGAAGTATTGCGTTTTATCTGGTGGCTGTTGATCGGCGTTCTGCTGATTGGTTTTGCGGTCACCGATGGTTTCGATATGGGCGTGGGCATGCTCACCCGTTTCCTCGGTCGTAATGACACCGAGCGTCGAATCATGATCAACTCCATCGCCCCGCACTGGGACGGTAACCAGGTGTGGCTGATCACCGCAGGCGGCGCGCTGTTCGCTGCCTGGCCGATGGTTTACGCGGCTGCGTTCTCCGGCTTCTATGTGGCGATGATTCTGGTGCTGGCCTCTTTATTCTTCCGTCCGGTAGGTTTTGACTACCGCTCCAAGATTGAAGACACCCGCTGGCGTAACATGTGGGACTGGGGCATCTTCATTGGTAGCTTCGTTCCACCGCTGGTCATTGGTGTGGCGTTCGGTAACCTGTTACAGGGCGTACCGTTCCACGTCGACGAATATATGCGTCTGTTCTACACCGGTAACTTCTTCCAACTGCTGAATCCGTTTGGTCTGCTGGCTGGCGTGGTGAGCGTGGCGATGATCATCACCCAGGGCGCAACCTATCTCCAGATGCGTACCGTGGGTGAACTGCACCTGCGTTCCCGTGCGACCGCTCAGGTGGCGGCGCTGGTGACGCTGGTCTGCTTCGCGCTGGCAGGCGTGTGGGTCGTGTACGGTATTGATGGCTACGTGGTGACCTCCGCCATTAACCATACCGCACCGTCTAACCCGTTGACCAAAGAGGTGGCGCGTCAGGCTGGCGCATGGCTGGTGAACTTCAACAATATGCCTGCGCTGTGGGCTATCCCTGCTCTGGGTGTGCTGCTGCCACTGCTGACAGTGTTAATGTCTCGTCTGGAGAAAGGCGCTATGGCGTTCGTGTTCTCTTCCCTGACGCTGGCGTGCATTATCCTGACGGCAGGTATTGCTATGTTCCCATTCGTGATGCCATCCAGCACCATGATGAATGCTAGCCTGACCATGTGGGATGCAACGTCCAGCCAGTTGACGTTGAACCTGATGACGTACGTTGCTTGCGTGTTCGTGCCGATTATCCTGCTCTACACCGCCTGGTGTTACTGGAAAATGTTCGGTCGCATCACTAAAGAACATATCGAAAGCAACACCCACTCTATGTATTAAGTAAGGAGCTGAATATGTGGTATTTCGCATGGATTTTAGGGACGCTTCTTGCCTGTGCATTTGGTGTCATCACTGCCCTGGCGCTTGAGCATGTAGAAGCGTCTAAAGCAGGTGAAGATAAGCACTAATGAATATTATCGCAACGTTATATGCGGTAATGGACAAGCGCCCCCTGCGGGCGCTTTCCCTCATTATGGCATTACTGCTGGCGGGCTGTATCTTCTGGGACCCGTCGCGCTTCGCGGCTAAAACCAGCGAGCTTGAGATCTGGCACGGCTTCCTGATTATGTGGGCGGTGTGTGCAGGTGTGATTCACGGTGTCGGCTTTCGTCCGAAAGCGCTTCACTGGCAGGGCATCTTCTGCCCGCTGATTGCCGATCTGGTTCTTCTCGCCGGTTTGATTTTCTTCTTCTTCTGAATAAGAAATGTCCGTTAATGATATGGGCTTACCCGAGCCCATAAAAATTTACTCTCCGTTTACTTTCCCCCATTCCAAACCATCATTCCCGCGCGTATAGTAGCGAAGTTTGAAAGCTCCAACTTTTCTTGTATTACCGGGATGTAAAGTGAATACAACGCTGTTTCGATGGCCGGTACGTGTCTATTACGAAGATACCGATGCCGGTGGTGTGGTCTACCACGCCAGCTACGTTGCTTTTTATGAACGGGCACGCACAGAGATGCTGCGCCATCATCACTTTAGTCAACAGGTGCTGTTGGCTGAGCGAGTTGCCTTCGTGGTACGCAAGATGACGCTTGAGTATTTTGCGCCTGCCAGACTCGACGATATGCTCGAAGTCCAAACAGAAATTACATCAATGCGCGGAACTTCACTGGTTTTCACGCAGCGGATAGTCAATGCAGAGAACACGGTACTGAACTCAGCTGAAGTCCTGATTGTCTGTGTTGATCCAACCATAATGAAGCCTCGTGCGCTTCCTAAGTCTATTGTCGCGGAGTTTAAGCAGTGACTGACATGAATATCCTTGATTTGTTCCTGAAGGCAAGCCTTCTGGTTAAACTTATCATGTTGATTTTGATTGGTTTTTCAATCGCATCCTGGGCCATCATCATCCAGAGAACGCGTATCCTCAATGCCGCTGGCCGCGAAGCCGAAGCGTTTGAAGATAAGTTCTGGTCGGGTATAGAGCTTTCTCGTCTCTATCAGGAAAGCCAGGGACGCCGTGATAACCTTTCAGGCTCCGAACAAATTTTTTATAGTGGTTTCAAAGAGTTCGCTCGCTTACACCGTGCTAACAACCATGCGCCGGAAGCCGTGGTAGAAGGTGCGTCGCGTGCGATGCGCATTTCCATGAATCGCGAACTGGAAAATCTTGAAACGCATATTCCTTTCCTCGGTACCGTTGGCTCCATCAGCCCGTATATCGGCCTGTTTGGTACGGTGTGGGGGATCATGCACGCCTTTATCGCCCTGGGGGCGGTGAAGCAGGCAACCTTGCAGATGGTGGCACCGGGTATCGCAGAAGCACTGATCGCGACCGCAATCGGTCTGTTCGCGGCAATTCCGGCGGTAATGGCGTACAACCGTCTGAACCAGCGCGTGAATAAACTGGAACTGAACTACGACAACTTTATGGAAGAGTTCACCGCGATTCTGCATCGTCAGGCGTTTACCAGCACCGAGAGCAACAAGGGGTAAACCATGGCCAGATCGCGTGGACGAGGTCGTCGCGAGCTCAAGTCCGAAATCAATATCGTTCCGTTACTGGACGTGCTGCTGGTGCTGCTGCTGATCTTTATGGCGACAGCCCCCATCATCACCCAGAGCGTAGAAGTTGATCTGCCGGATGCGACAGAATCACAGGCGGTAAGCACCAATGACGATCCTCCGGTCATCATTGAGGTTTCCGGCGTAGGGCAGTACAGCGTGGTGGTCGAGAAAGATCGTATGGATCAGCTTCCGCCCGAGCAGGTTATTGCTGAAGCGCAACGACGCCTGGAGTCAAATCCGAAGACGGTCTTCTTAATCGGTGGTGCGAAAGACGTACCATATGATGAAATTATCAAAGCGCTGAACTTGCTACATAGCGCGGGCGTTAAGTCAGTTGGCTTAATGACTCAGCCTATTTGATCATCTGCGTAGTTTTTGGGAACCGATAGTGTCAAAGGCAACCGAACAGAACGACAAGCTTAAGCGAGCGATAATCGTCTCCGCAGTGCTGCACGTGATTCTTTTTGCAGCGCTGATCTGGAGTTCGTTCGATGAGCACATTGATGCATCGGGCGGTGGTGGAGGCTCATCCATCGACGCCGTCATGGTAGATCCCGGTGCGGTAGTGCAGAACTATAATCGTCAGCAACAGCAGCAGGCGAGCGCAAAACGCGCTGAAGAGCAGCGTGAAAAACAGGCGCAACAGCAGGCGGAAGAGCTGCGTGAAAAGCAGGCCGCCGAGCAGGAACGTTTGAAGCAGCTTGAGAAAGAGCGTTTGCAGGCGCAGGAAGCCGCGAAAGAGCAGGCGGAGCAGCAGAAACAGGCTGAAGCCGCAGCGAAGAAAGCGCAGGAACAGCAGAAGCAGGCGGAGGAGGCGGCAGCCAAAGCCGCAGCAGACGCTAAGGCGCAGGCAGATGCTCAGGCGAAAGTAGCCGCAGAAGCAGCGAAAAAAGCCGCTGCTGACGCGCAGAAGAAGGCCGAAGCAGAAGCCGCGAAGAAAGCCGCTGCTGATGCGAAGAAGAAAGCGGAAGCCGAAGCCGCGAAAAAAGCCGCTGCTGACGCACAGAAGAAAGCCGAAGCAGAAGCCGCGAAGAAAGCCGCCCAGGAAGCAGAGAAAAAAGCGGCCGCCGAAGCGGCGAAGAAAGCGGCTGCCGCTGAGAAAGCTGCGGCAGAAAAAGCCGCCGCTGCGGAAAAAGCCGCTGCTGATAAAAAAGCTGCAGCTGAGAAAGCCGCTGCCGATAAGAAAGCAGCAGCCGAAAAAGCCGCTGCTAAAAAGGCCGCTGCCGCTGAGAAAGCTGCCGCAGCCGCAGGAGTTGACGATCTGCTGGGCGACCTGAGTTCCGGTAAGAATGCACCGAAAACGGGCGGTGGGGCGAAAGGAAATGGACAGCCGTCAAAAGACAGCGGTACCTCCGGAGCCAACGGTGGGGCAACAGGTGCAGATATCAGTGCTTATGCCAAACAGATCCAGGTTGCGATTCAGAGCCGACTCTTTGATGCAGGCCTGTATCAGGGCAAGCAATGCGTACTGCACATCAATCTTGCGCCAGACGGCAGGTTGAAAAGCGTGACGTCTGAAGGGGGCGATCCTGCGCTCTGTCAGGCTGCGCTGGCCGCAGCCAGATCGGCGAACATTCCTAAACCGCCTAGCGAGGCTGTTTATGAAAGGATAAAAGATGCCAAACTGGACTTTAAGCTGTAATCAACTCTTCTAACGGAAGTATGAAAAACAGTCTATGGTCGTAAACAGGATAAGTAGTTTTGTCTATTTGGGTTTGTTAACATTCTGCTAAATTATCGTGGGTAAGATTACCCAGATAAGGGAGATATGATGAAGCAGGCATTACGTGTAGCAGTTAGTTTTTTAATGCTGTGGGCAGCTGTACTGCACGCAGAAGTACGTATCGAGATCACCCAGGGGGTGGACTCGGCGCGTCCGATTGGTGTCGTTCCGTTCCAGTGGGCAGGCCCGGGCGCTGCGCCTGAAGATATTGGCGGCATTGTTGCAGCTGACCTGCGTAACAGCGGTAAATTTAACCCATTAGATCGTTCCCGCCTGCCTCAGCAGCCGGGTACTGCGCAGGACGTTCAGCCTGCTGCATGGTCTGCGCTGGGTATTGATGCGGTAGTTGTCGGGCAGGTTACGCCTGCACCAGACGGCGGCTATAACGTTGCGTATCAGCTGGTTGATACCGGCGGTGCGCCGGGTACCGTTCTGGCTCAGAACACGTATAAAGTGAACAAGCAGTGGCTGCGCTACGCTGGCCATACGGCGAGTGACGAAGTGTTCGAGAAGCTGACTGGTATTAAAGGTGCGTTCCGTACCCGTATCGCGTACGTGGTACAGACCAACGGCGGCCAGTTCCCTTATGAGCTGCGCGTCTCTGATTACGATGGTTACAACCAGTTCACCGTACACCGTTCACCGCAGCCGCTGATGTCTCCGGCATGGTCTCCGGACGGCTCAAAGCTGGCGTATGTGACCTTCGAAAGCGGCCGCTCCGCGCTGGTCATCCAGACGCTCTCTAACGGTGCTGTTCGTCAGGTTGCGTCATTCCCACGTCACAACGGTGCACCTGCGTTCTCTCCGGACGGTACCAAACTGGCGTTTGCCCTGTCTAAAACCGGTAGCCTGAACCTGTACGTAATGGATATTGGTTCTGGTCAGATCCGTCAGGTCACGGATGGTCGTAGCAATAACACTGAGCCAACCTGGTTCCCGGACAGCCAGAATCTGGCCTTTACGTCCGACCAGGCAGGTCGTCCACAAGTTTATAAAGTGAATATCAACGGCGGAGCAGCGCAGCGTATTACCTGGGAGGGTTCTCAGAACCAGGATGCTGACGTCAGTGCCGATGGTAAAACAATGGTAATGGTCAGCACTGCGGGTGGTCAGCAGCACATTGCCAAACAAGATCTGGTAACGGGAGGCGTACAAATACTGTCGTCAACGTTCCTGGATGAAACGCCAAGTCTGGCACCTAACGGCACCATGGTAATCTACAGCTCTTCTCAGGGGATGGGATCCGTGCTGAATCTGGTTTCTACAGATGGGCGTTTCAAAGCGCGTCTTCCGGCAACTGATGGACAGGTAAAATCACCTGCCTGGTCGCCGTATCTGTAATAATAATTAATTGATTACTAAAGGAATCTTAGAAATGCAACTGAACAAAGTGCTGAAGGGGCTGATGATCGCTCTGCCTGTTATGGCAATCGCAGCGTGTTCTTCTAACAAGAACGCAAGCAATGACCAGAGCGGCGAAGGCATGATGGGTGCCGGCACCGGTATGGACGCTAACGGCAATGGCAACATGTCTTCTGAAGAGCAAGCGCGTCTTCAGATGCAGCAGTTACAGCAGAACAACATCGTTTACTTCGATCTGGATAAATACGACATCCGTTCTGACTTCGCTGCGATGCTGGATGCGCACGCAAACTTCCTGCGTAGCAACCCGTCTTACAAAGTCACCGTAGAAGGTCACGCGGACGAACGTGGTACTCCGGAGTACAACATCTCCCTGGGTGAACGTCGTGCAAACGCTGTTAAAATGTATTTGCAGGGTAAAGGCGTTTCTGCTGACCAGATCTCCATCGTTTCTTACGGTAAAGAAAAACCAGCAGTACTGGGTCACGACGAAGCGGCTTACTCCAAAAACCGTCGTGCCGTACTCGTTTACTAAGAGAATTGCATGAGCAGTAACTTCAGACATCATCTGATGAGTCTGTCGTTACTGGTTGGAATAGCGGCCCCCTGGGCCGCTTTTGCTCAGGCACCAATCAGTAGTGTCGGCTCAGGCTCGGTAGAAGACCGGGTCACTCAACTCGAGCGTATCTCTAACGCTCACAGCCAGCTTTTAACTCAACTCCAGCAGCAACTTTCTGACAACCAGAACGATATCGATTCCCTTCGTGGTCAGATCCAGGAGAGTCAGTATCAGCTTAATCAGGTTGTGGAACGCCAGAAGCAAATCTTGTCGCAGATGGATAGCCTGAGCAGCGGCGGTGCGGCTGCACAGCCCGCAGCAGGCGATCAAAGCGGTGCGGCGACGCCTGCACCTGCGGCAGATGCCTCCGCGTCGTCTGGAGCGCCTGTACAAAGCGGTGACGCGAATACGGACTATAACGCGGCCATTGCCCTGGTACAGGACAAATCGCGCCAGGACGATGCTATCGTTGCGTTTCAGAACTTCGTTAAGAAGTACCCTGATTCTACTTACCAGCCAAATGCGAACTACTGGCTGGGTCAGTTGAATTACAACAAGGGTAAAAAGGATGATGCGGCGTTTTATTTTGCCTCTGTGGTGAAAAATTACCCGAAATCACCGAAAGCGCCGGATGCGATGTATAAAGTCGGCGTGATCATGCAGGACAAAGGCGACACTGCAAAAGCCAAAGCGGTTTATCAGCAGGTGGTTGCGAAATTCCCGGGTACAGACGGCGCCAAACAAGCGCAAAAACGTTTGAGTTCGATGGGTTGATTATCGCATGACCAGAAATCGCGTTATTTCTGGTCGTGCAGCATGATTCCTAAGCAGTTAAGTGATCTTCATCGAAATTTTTGTTGCGCAGAATTCTTAAATCAGTAATATATGCCGCCGTTGCCACGGGATATCAAACAACGTGAAAGCAGCGCAAAAGTGGGTCGTTAGCTCAGTTGGTAGAGCAGTTGACTTTTAATCAATTGGTCGCAGGTTCGAATCCTGCACGACCCACCACTTAAAGCAGTTCCGGCAGTACAGAGTGGGTGATTAGCTCAGTTGGTAGAGCATCTCCTTTACACGGAGGGGGTCGGCGGTTCGAGCCCGTCATCACCCACCACTCGGGTCGTTAGCTCAGTTGGTAGAGCAGTTGACTTTTAATCAATTGGTCGCAGGTTCGAATCCTGCACGACCCACCAATTTTATTGGTTCCGAGTGATAATTCAGGCAACACCCGAATGGGTCGTTAGCTCAGTTGGTAGAGCAGTTGACTTTTAATCAATTGGTCGCAGGTTCGAATCCTGCACGACCCACCAGCCTGAATAGATTTGAAGTACATCCCGCAAGGGGTCGTTAGCTCAGTTGGTAGAGCAGTTGACTTTTAATCAATTGGTCGCAGGTTCGAATCCTGCACGACCCACCAATTTTAATGTCTTACTCAGATACTACACGTGAAGGATAACGTTGCTTTAGCAACGGCCCGATGGGCGAGGCGAAGCCGAATCATCCTGCACGACCCACCAGTGTAGAAAGGCGCCCTAAAGGCGCCTTTTTGCTATCTGTCTTTCGCCAGTGCCTTGTTGGTCGGGTAAGGCGAAGCCACCAGCCGACAAATGCTACCGGCATCAATTCCCGATGACATTCCCCCTCAAATTCGCTATCTTGTTTAGTATATAAAACACCATTGCCTCATTTTTGTTATCTCATGCAAAACAAAGGCAATATTGTTAAGCCAGTAAATCGAGAAGCCATAATGAGTGTGATGTTTGATCCCGAAACCGCAATCTATCCCTTCCCGCCGAAGCCAGCTCCGCTAAGCCGGGATGAGAAGCAGTTCTATCGTGAAAAAATCAAGCGCCTCCTTAAAGAGCGTGATGCGGTGATGGTGGCGCATTACTACACCGACCCGGAAATTCAGCAGCTGGCGGAAGAGACGGGCGGCTGTATCTCAGACTCCCTGGAGATGGCGCGTTTCGGTGCTAAGCATTCAGCCTCCACGCTGCTGGTCGCGGGGGTTCGTTTTATGGGTGAAACGGCAAAAATCCTCAGCCCGGAAAAAACGATTCTGATGCCTACGCTGAATGCCGAATGTTCTCTTGACCTCGGTTGCCCGATTGATGAGTTCACCGCCTTCTGTGATGCCCACCCTGACCGTACCGTGGTGGTCTATGCCAATACGTCTGCGGCGGTGAAAGCCCGGGCAGACTGGGTAGTAACGTCCAGTATCGCCGTTGAGCTGATTGAACATCTGGACAGCCTGGGGGAGAAAATCATCTGGGCGCCCGATCGTCACCTGGGAAACTACGTACAAAAACAGACCGGTGCGGATGTGCTGTGCTGGCAGGGCGCCTGTATCGTTCACGACGAGTTTAAGACCCAGGCACTGATCCGGATGAAACGACTATACCCGCAGGCCGCAATTCTGGTGCATCCGGAGTCGCCGCAGTCGATTGTTGAGATGGCGGACGCCGTCGGCTCAACCAGCCAGTTGATAAACGCGGCAAAAACCCTGCCGCACAAGCAGCTCATCGTGGCGACCGATCGCGGTATCTTCTATAAAATGCAGCAGGCCGTACCAGAAAAAGAGCTGCTCGAAGCGCCAACCGCCGGAGAAGGGGCGACCTGTCGAAGCTGCGCGCACTGCCCGTGGATGGCGATGAATGGACTTAAGGCGATAGCGGAGGGGCTGGAAAACGGGGGCGCAGCGCATGAGATCCACGTGGACGCCGCCCTGCGCGAAGGCGCGTTAATTCCGCTTAACCGTATGCTGGATTTTGCGGCTACACTACGTACTTAACTTATTACGCCCCGGAGAAAAAATGGATTTTTTTAGCACACAGAACATCCTGGTTCATATCCCGATTGGTGCGGGCGGCTATGACCTGTCGTGGATTGAAGCGGTAGGTACGCTGGCCGGTTTACTCTGTATCTGGCTGGCCAGCCTTGAGAAGATCAGTAACTATGCGTTCGGGCTGATAAACGTCACGCTGTTTGCGATCATCTTCTTCCAGATCCAGCTCTACGCCAGCCTGCTTCTGCAGCTGTTCTTCTTCGCGGCCAATATCTATGGCTGGTACGCCTGGTCGCGGCAAAACAGTCAGCAGGAGGCGGAGCTGCAAATCCGCTGGCTGCCGTTGCCAAAAGCCATTGCCTGGCTCGCGGCCTGCGTGGTGGCAATCGGCTTTATGACCGTCTTTATTGACCCGGTATTTGCCTTCCTGACGCGCGTGGCGGTCTCGGTCATGTCGGGTCTGGGATTAAACGTGACGATGCCTGAGCTTCAGCCTGATGCCTTCCCGTTCTGGGATTCCTGCATGATGGTGCTGTCGATTGCCGCAATGATCCTGATGACCCGTAAATACGTTGAAAACTGGCTGCTGTGGGTGGTCATCAACGTGATTAGCGTGGTGATTTTTGCCCGTCAGGGCGTTTATGCCATGTCGCTGGAGTATATGCTGCTGACCGTCATTGCCCTGAACGGTAGCCGCATGTGGATCAACAGCGCGCGTGAGCGTGGCTCTCGCGCGCTTTCCCGCTAATGGTGATGCTCGTGTGAGTGGCCGGACTGCGCCTCGTTCAGGTGACAGTCTGGCCCGTTACAGGGCTGATACTCCATCTGGATGGTGGAGTGCGCAATTTCGTAGTGATGCTCAAGGAAGTGCCGAATACGTTCAAGCAACGCATCGTGATCGTGGGGCGGAATAACCTGAACGTGCAGCGTCATAAGCGGTTTCTCACCCACCAGCCAGACGTGAACGTGGTGAACGTTACGGACTTCAGGAATGGAACGACACAGATTGCGTTTTAGCTCGCCAATATCCAGCGACGTGGGAGCGCCTTCCAGCAGTTCATTCACGCTCTCTTTCAACAGCCGCCAGGCACTGCGTAATACAAGGCACGATACCAGCACGGAAAGAATCGGGTCGATGGGGGTCCAGCCCGTACCCATAATGATCAGCGCGGCGACGATGGCACCTACGGAACCCAGCAGATCGCCCAGCACGTGAAGCGCCGCGGCCCGTACGTTCAGATTTTTTTCGCTGCTGCCGCGGTGCAATATCCAGAATGCCAGAATATTGGCGACCAACCCGGCAATAGCAATCACCATCATCGTCGTTCCGGCTACCGGTTGTGGATGACGAAAGCGCTGAAACGCCTCCCAGACGATAAGAATGGTAATAACCACCAGTGCAATCGCATTCACGAACGCAGCAAGTGTGGTCAGTCTGAGCCAGCCAAAGGTGTGGCGGGCATTGGGAGGGCGACGGGCAAACTGCACGGCCAGCAGAGCAAACAGGAGCGCGGCAGCGTCGGTCAGCATATGCCCGGCATCGGCCAGCAGCGCCAGCGATCCGGAGATCAGTCCGCCTGTCACCTCAATAATCATAAAGGTGGCAGTGACGCCAAAAGCCAGCAGAAGCCGTTTGGCATTTTCATCGCCAGTGGAGTGGGAATGGGAGTGGGAGTGCGCCATGGTATCGTTCCTGATTTATTATTATTTTTAGTGTAGCGTTTTTAAGAGCTTAAATAAAAAAGGAGAGCATTCGCTCTCCCTCTTTTACCTTACGGAAGGTTACTGGGTAGTACCGTCCGTTTTGGTATTGGCATCGCTGCCCACTTTGTCATTCGGGTCCGGGCATTTCCCGTCTTTACACATTGAGTTTTTGTGAACTTCGTCAGTGCTCATACCGTCATGGTTCATCGTGCCGGTATTCGTACCGCCGGTGTTGGTATTGCCCGTGTTGATATTACTGTTATCAACATTATTTGGCGCGATATTCTGTTTTGCATCCGGCGCAACCTGGCCCGCTTCGGCAGCGGCATTCGCGTCGCCGTTGCTGCCGGAGGAGCCTGTATCGGCTGCCAGTACGCTACCGCTTGCCAGGGTAAGGGTTGCCGTCAGGAAAAGCGTAGTCAGTTTCGTCATTTTCATCATGGTGCTCCTGTTCTTATCGTTACGCTGGATAACATTCTCCAACAGTGCATCTTGTTCAGTGGCGAAAGATCCCAGATTCCTGAATTATGTCAGGATGGAATCGCGTATAAGTATTTAAAAACAGTCGTTACAAGTAAAAAGCTTAGGCGAGATCTCATTTTTCGCTATTTTGTTGCGTATTTTAGGCGAATTCCAGGAATTATCTGCGCGAAGTGTAAAAGCCCGTTTACACTTCGTGACCGACAAGTTAGATTGAAAGCATTGCTTTCATTACTAAAGATATGGCAGAGCCGGAAAGAAGATGAATTATCAGAACGACGATTTACGCATTAAAGAGATCAATGAGTTATTACCTCCCGTAGCGCTCCTTGAAAAATTCCCCGCCACCGAAAATGCCGCCAACACGGTGTCTCATGCCCGCAAGGCGATCCACAAGATCCTGAAAGGTAGCGACGATCGTCTTTTGGTGGTCATCGGACCGTGCTCCATTCACGATCCTGCTGCGGCCAAAGAGTACGCGTCACGTCTGCTCACCCTGCGCGAAGAGCTGAAGGGCGAACTGGAAATTGTGATGCGCGTTTATTTCGAAAAACCGCGTACCACCGTGGGCTGGAAAGGGTTGATCAACGATCCGCACATGGACAACAGTTTCCAGATCAACGACGGCCTGCGTATTGCGCGTAAGCTGCTGCTGGAGATTAACGACAGCGGGCTGCCTGCTGCCGGAGAATTCCTCGATATGATCACCCCGCAGTATCTGGCTGACCTGATGAGCTGGGGCGCTATTGGTGCGCGTACGACTGAATCGCAGGTTCACCGTGAGCTGGCGTCTGGCCTGTCATGCCCGGTGGGTTTCAAAAACGGCACTGATGGCACCATCAAAGTCGCTATTGATGCCATCAATGCGGCTGGCGCGCCGCACTGCTTCCTGTCGGTGACTAAGTGGGGCCACTCGGCTATCGTGAATACCAGCGGTAATGGCGATTGCCATATCATTCTGCGCGGCGGTAAAGAGCCTAACTACAGCGCTAAACACGTAGCGGAAGTGAAGGCGGGTCTGGAGAAAGCGGGACTGGCGCCGCAGATCATGATCGATTTCAGCCATGCGAACTCAAGCAAACAGTTCAAAAAGCAGATGGAAGTTGGTGCAGACGTTTGTCAGCAAATCGCCAACGGTGAACGCGCAGTGATTGGGGTGATGATTGAGAGCCATCTGGTGGAAGGCAATCAGAACCTGGAGGGCAGCGAGCCGCTGGTCTACGGTAAGAGCGTGACGGATGCCTGCATTGGCTGGGATGATACCGATGCGATCCTGCGTCAGCTGGCGGATGCGGTAAAAGCGCGTCGCGGTTAAGTTTATCGCTGGCAATAAAAAAGCGTGGATTGCTCCACGCTTTTTTTATGTCCGGCGAAAATTACTTCGCTTTACCCTGGTTCGCCACGGCCGCCGCTTTTGCAGCGATTTCGTCGGCGTTACCCAGGTAGTAATGTTTAACTGGCTTGAAGTTTTCGTCGAACTCGTACACCAGCGGCACGCCGGTAGGGATGTTCAGCTCGAGAATTTCTTCTTCACCCATGTTGTCCAGGTATTTCACCAGCGCACGCAGGGAGTTACCGTGAGCAGCGATAATGACGCGCTCGCCGCTTTTCAGGCGTGGCAGAATGGTTTCGTTCCAGTAAGGCACAACACGGTCGATGGTCAGCGCCAGGCTTTCGGTCTGCGGCAGTTCAGCCTCAGTCAGCTTCGCGTAACGCGGATCGTGGCCCGGGTAGCGCTCGTCATCTTTGCTCAGCTCTGGAGGCGTGACCGCAAAACCACGACGCCACTGCTTAACCTGCTCGTCACCGTATTTTTCTGCGGTTTCTGCTTTGTTCAGACCTTGCAGCGCACCGTAGTGACGCTCGTTCAGTTTCCAGGATTTCTCAACCGGCAGCCAGGCCTGATCCAGCTCGTCCAGGATGTTCCACAGGGTATGGATGGCACGTTTCAGCACAGAGGTGTAAGCAAAGTCAAAGGTGAAGCCTTCTTCTTTCAGCAGTTTACCTGCCGCTTTTGCTTCGCTCACGCCTTTCTCGGACAGATCAACGTCATACCAACCGGTGAAGCGGTTTTCGTTGTTCCACTGGCTTTCGCCGTGGCGCACCAGGACAAGCTTAGTATTAGCCATTTCTTACTCCTCAAGCATTTTGAATGATAACAATTCTCATTATATTGCCGTGACTGTGCCAGCAGCAACGCTTAACCCTAACCATAGCGAAAATAGTTCGAGAGTGTAAGATGCATGTGAATCCAGGGTTATGATTTTGTCTGCGATCGCCGCTATTTTCAGCAAGCTGAGCGGAAAAAAGCCCTCGCGGTGAGGGCCAGGCTTTTTGCCGGATGGCGCTTCGCTTATCCGGCCTACATTCGTAGGCCCGTGCACGCGTAGCGCCGCCGGACATTATGCGCGCGGAATGAAATGATACTCTGTGACGCTTACGTACTCTTCACCCGGACGCAGCACACAGTCAGGCTGCGGCCATTCAGGATGGTTAGGACTGTCCGGCAGGAACTCGCTCTCCAGCGCCAGACCTTGCCAGGCGGCGTAGTCGTTATGTTCACGCGCCGTGGTCCCCTCCAGGTAGTTACCGGAGTAGAACTGCAGGGCAGGGGCGGTGGTGTAGACCGTCATCTGTAACTTCTCATCCGCAGACCAGACCTGTGCGGCAGGTTGAGAAAGATCGCCTTTCGCCTGCAACAGGAAAGCGTGGTCGTAGCCTTTCACCTTGCGCTGATCGTCATCACTCAGGAAATCCTGGGCGATGGTTTTCGGCTGACGGAAATCAAAGCTATTACCGCTTACCGGTTTCAGCCCCTGATAAGGGATACCCATCTCATCGACCGGCAGATACGCGTCCGCCAGGATCTGGAGTTTGTGGCTGCGGACATCGGTCTGATTGCCGTCAAGGTTGAAATAGGCGTGGTTAGTCAGGTTGACCGGGCACGGCTTGTCGACGGTCGCGCGGTACTCAATGGCGATACGATTATCTTCGGTCAGGGTAAAGCGTGCGGTTGCGGTGAGATTGCCCGGGAAGCCCTGGTCTCCGTCGAGGGAGTCCAGAGAGAACCAGACCTCACCGTCATTTTGCTGCACAATCTTCCAGCGACGTTTATCAAACCCTTCCGGGCCGCCGTGCAGCTGATTTTCACCCTGGCTGGCAAGCAGGGAATAGGTTACGCCGTCCAGCGTAAACCGGCTTCTGGCGATGCGGTTGGCGTAGCGGCCTATGGATGCGCCCAGAAAAGCGGTCTGCTCGATATATTGCTCGGGCGATGCGCAGCCGAGCAGGGTTTCGCGCACGCTGCCTTCAGGCATTGGTACGCGGGCAGAAAGTAACGTTGCGCCCCAGTCCATCAGCGTAACCACCATCCCGGCGCTGTTGCGCAGGGTTAACAGGCGATACGGCAGACCATCCGGTGCGAGAGTAGGTGTTTCGTTTAGCACTGTCCGGCTCCTTGTGATGCTTTGCAGACATAGAAAGTTTCTTTGATGCCCGTTTTGGCTTCGTACTGTTTAGCCACCGCGTCCTGAATGGCAGGGACCATCTCTTCCGGCACCAGGGCGACGACACAGCCGCCAAATCCCCCCCCGGTCATACGCACGCCGCCTTTGTCGCCAATCGTGGCTTTCACAATTTCAACTAGGGTGTCGATTTGTGGCACGGTGATTTCGAAATCGTCGCGCATGGAGGCATGCGATTCGGCCATCAGCTCGCCCATCCGTTTCAGGTCACCTTTCGCCAGCGCGGAGGCGGCTTCTACGGTACGGGCATTTTCCGTCAGCACGTGACGCACGCGCTTCGTGACAACCGGATCCAGTTCGTGGGCAACCATGTTAAATTCGTCAAGTGAGACATCACGCAGGGCTGGCTGCTGGAAGAAGCGCGCGCCGGTTTCACACTGCTCGCGGCGGGTGTTGTACTCGCTCCCCACCAGTGTGCGTTTGAAGTTGCTGTTGATGATCACCACAGCCGCACCTTTTGGCAGTGGAACCGCTTTGGTCCCGAGGGAGCGGCAGTCAATCAGCAAAGCATGTTCTTTCTTGCCCAGCGCGGAAATCAGCTGATCCATAATGCCGCAGTTGCAGCCCACGAACTGGTTTTCCGCTTCCTGACCGTTGAGGGCGATTTGCGCCCCGTCCAGCGGCAGATGATAAAGCTGCTGGAACACGGTGCCGACCGCCACTTCCAGCGATGCGGAAGAGCTTAATCCCGCCCCTTGCGGCACGTTGCCGCTGATCACCAGATCGGCCCCGCCGAAATTCTTGTTACGCTTCAGAAGATGCTTCACCACGCCGCGAACATAGTTCGACCACTGCTGGCTGTCGTGGGTCACGATCGGCGCATCAAGGGAAAATTCGTCAATTTCGTTGCCGTAATCCGCGGCGATCACTCGCACGTTACGATCTGAACGTTTCGTGCAGGCGATCACCGTCTGGTAGTCGATGGCACACGGCAGGACAAAACCGTCGTTATAGTCGGTGTGCTCGCCGATCAGATTAACGCGGCCTGGCGCCTGGATAATATGGGTGGCAGGGTAGCCAAATTTTTCAGCAAACAGGGATTGTGTTTTATCTTTCAGACTCATTTTTAAACTCCTGATTCGCGGTAATGGACGTCGCTAACGGCACGCAGGCGTTCTGCCGCCTGTTCCGCCGTCAGGTCGCGCTGGGTTTCCGCCAGCATTTCATAGCCCACCATGAATTTACGTACCGTCGCAGAACGCAGCAGCGGCGGATAGAAGTGTGCATGTAACTGCCAGTGTTGATTCTCTTCGCCGTTAAACGGCGCACCGTGCCAGCCCATGGAGTAGGGGAAGGAACACTGGAACAGGTTGTCGTAGCGGCTGGTCAGTTTTTTCAGCGCCAGGGCAAGGTCGTCTCGCTGGGCGTCGCTGAGGTCCGTAATACGCTGAACATGGGCCTTTGGCAGCAGCAGCGTTTCAAACGGCCACGCCGCCCAGTAAGGGACTACCGCAAGCCAGTGCTCGGTTTCCACCACAGTGCGGCTGCCGTCCGCCAGTTCACGCTGGGTGTAATCCACCAGCATCGGCGAACCGTTCTGGGCGAAATAGGCTTTTTGCAGCCGGTCTTCACGTTCGGCTTCGTTCGGCAGGAAGCTGTTCGCCCAGATCTGGCCGTGCGGATGCGGGTTAGAGCAGCCCATCGCCGCGCCTTTATTTTCAAATACCTGCACCCACGGATAGGTCTGGCCCAGCTCCGCCGTTTGCGCCTGCCAGGTGCTGACCACCTCTTTCAGCGCCTCAACGCTCAGCTCCGGCAGCGTTTTGCTGTGATCGGGAGAGAAGCAGATCACGCGGCTGGTGCCGCGGGCGCTTTCACAGCGCATCAGCGGGTCGTGGTTTTCCGGCGCGTCCGGCGTGTCGGTCATCAGCGCCGCAAAATCGTTAGTGAAAACGAAGGTGCCTTTGTAGTTCGGGTTTGTATCGCCCGTCACGCGCGTGTTGCCCGGACAGAGGAAGCAGTCCGGATCGTGCTGCGGCAGCGACTGTTTGGCAGGCGTCTCTTGCGCCCCCTGCCAGGGGCGCTTGGCGCGATGCGGTGAAACTAAAATCCATTGCCCGCTGAGCGGGTTAAAACGACGATGCGGGTGATCGACGGGATTGAATTGTGTCATGACAAATCCTTAATCCGGATAACCCTGCGGATGGCGTGACTGCCAGTGCCAGGTATCCTGTGCCATTTCATCAAGCGTGCGGGTAACACGCCAGTTAAGCTCTTTATCCGCTTTGGTGGCATCGGCCCAGTAAGCCGGGAGGTCGCCATCACGACGCGGCGCGAAGTGATACTTCACTGGCTTGCCGCAGGCTTTACTGAAGGCATTCACCACATCCAGCACGCTGCTGCCGACGCCGGCGCCGAGGTTGTAAATATGCACGCCCGGTTTATCCGCCAGCTGCTGCATCGCCGCCACGTGGCCGTCGGCCAGATCCATCACGTGAATGTAATCGCGCACGCCGGTGCCGTCTTCGGTGGGATAATCGTTACCAAAAATCGCCAGGGAGTCGCGACGCCCTACGGCAACCTGCGCGATATACGGCATCAGGTTATTTGGAATGCCCTGCGGATCTTCACCCATGTCGCCTGACGGATGCGCGCCAACCGGGTTGAAGTAGCGCAGCAGCGCGATGCTCCACTCAGGCTGGGCTTTTTGCAGGTCGGTCAGGATCTGCTCTACCATCAGCTTGCTTTTGCCATACGGGCTTTGCGGCGTACCGGTCGGGAAGCTTTCAACGTAAGGAATTTTTGGCTGATCGCCGTAGACGGTCGCGGAAGAGCTGAAGATAAAGTTTTTAACGTTCGCCGCACGCATGGCGGAGATCAGACGCAGGGTACCGTTGACGTTGTTGTCGTAGTACTCAAGCGGTTTTGCTACCGATTCGCCCACCGCTTTCAGGCCCGCGAAGTGGATAACGGTTTCAATCGCGTGATCGTGAAGGATTTCAGTCATCAACGCTTCATTGCGGATATCGCCTTCCACGAAAGTCGGCTGTTTACCCGCAAGGCGTTCAATGACCGGCAGCACGCTGCGCTTACTGTTGCACAGGTTATCAAGAATGACGACATCGTGGCCGCTTTGCAGAAGTTGTACGCAGGTATGACTTCCTATGTAACCGCTACCACCTGTTACCAGAACTCGCATATTTCGCTCCATTAGGCTTATGGTATGAATTAACCATAGCATATCAGAGACGCGAAAAGTGTGACATGGGATAAAATAGTGGTATCGTTTACACTGGTTTTCACAGGCGCTTTTTCACAGACTGAGTGCATTGTAGATCAAAGAGATAGAGATGTATTGTTGCAGGTTGTCTGAAAAGCGGAGGGCAGCGCCCTCCACGCGTTAATCGATTTTGCTCAGCAGGTAGCGGTAATGCTCGCCGTCAGGCACAAATTCCAGCCGATGGGTGATGCAGGACGGGGCATCCTCAGCATGGTGGGAGACAAACAGCAGCTGGGTTTCACCTTCGCTAATCAGGACATCCACAAAGCGGCGGATCAGCTGACGGTTGAGGGGATCCAGCCCCTGCAACGGTTCATCAAGAATCAGCAGAGTAGGATGCTTAACCAGCGCGCGGACGATCAATGCCAGCCGCTGCTGCCCCCACGACAGGCTGTGAAATGGCGCATCGGCTACCCGGTTGTCCATACCCAGAATATCCAGCCACTGCTGCGCCAGCTTGTGCTGCTTGTCGGATACCGCCTGATAAATACCAATGGAATCGAAGAAGCCAGAGAGGATCACGTTTCGCACCGTAGTGCTCACCCGGTAGTCCAGATGCAGGCTGCTGCTAACATAACCGATATGCTTTTTGATATCCCAGATGGTTTCCCCGCTGCCGCGGCGGCGGCCGAAGAGGGTCAAATCGTTGCTGTAACCCTGCGGGTGATCGCCAGTGATCAGGCTTAGCAGCGTGGATTTACCCGCCCCGTTGGGGCCGACGATCTGCCAGTGCTCACCAGGATTAACCGTCCAGCTGAGATGATTAAGAATAGGGCGATCGTCGTAAGCAACCACCCCATCGCGCAGCACAATGCGCGGCTGGTCAGGATCCAGCCCGTGGCGTGCTGAAGGGGCATCCGGCTCCGGCAGCGCAATACCGTCCAGTTTCTCGCTGTGGGCCAGCTGTGCAATTAGCGCCTGCCGGAGCAGTACGGCTTTCTCGCCGGTTTCGGTCAGGCTACAGTCCGCCAGCACGCCCGCGTAATGTACGAAATCCGGGATCTCATCAAAGCGGTTAAGGACCAGCACAAGGGTGTATCCCTGCTGGTTAAGCGACGCCAGCAACGCTGCCAGCTGCGCGCGGGACTGCACATCCAGTCCGTCAAACGGTTCATCCAGAATCAGGAGTTCCGGCTCGCTCATCAGCGCCTGGCACAGCAGCGTTTTGCGCGTCTCGCCGGTAGAGAGATATTTAAAGCGGCGGTTAAGCAGGGCGGTAATGCCAAATTGCTCCGCCAGCTGCTGACAGCGGGCAGGATCTTTTATCTCATCCTGGATAATGTCCGCCGTCGTGCGGCCGGTATCTTCTTCGCCGGGGCTGAGCAAATCGGTATTGTTACGCTGCCACTCATCGCTGACCAGCTTTTGCAGCTGTTCAAAGGAAAGGCGCGTCAGCCGGGTAAAGGTGCACTGACGCTCACCCTTCAGCTGGGTTAATTCGCCTGCCAGGGCGCGGGCCAGAGCGGATTTTCCGCTGCCATTCGTGCCCACAAACGCCCAGCTTTCTCCGGCGCGAAGGGTTAACTCTGGCAGCGATAAGGTACGGGTATCGCTAAGACGAAACGTGCCTTGCGAAATATGCAATGATGACATGTGTTATCCCATTTTTTGCAGCAACAGATGTCAGGGATACTCAGTGTTGGTGGGGTTGTCAATGCGCTTAGCACAATGTGGCGATAATTACCCGGTCTGCATTGAAATATGCGGTCACCACAGCACCTTCATCTAATTCGGTCGCGTCGTTCACCGGAACGGTGGCGCAGAGCGACTGTCCATCCGGTAGGGTCATCAGCACTTCACACTGTTCTGCGCCGCGCTCGATGTGGCTGATACGCCCGCGTAGCTGGTTGTCGGCCTCGGCGGCCTGCTCAGGGTTAAGCGTGATGCTGATCCAGGGCGCTTTGAGTAATACCAGCACCTCCTGACCTTCGTTCAGCCCAAGGCGTTGACCGCTTTGCGCGGTGATGGCGGCTTTCAGGCGCGTTGTCCCGTCCGCGAGCAGGATCTCAATATGCTCCTGCACCTGCGAATGATCGCGCCCCGTCACCGTACCAAACCATTGGTTGCGGGCGCTGGTCTGCAAAGAGAAACGGGAGATGGCGCCCAGCAGGCTGTCCAGCGGCAGGTTGTCGTCATCGCTCAGCACATCAAATGCTTTTTGCTGGATCTGCGCCAGTAAGTCATAGAGCTGGATCAGGCGTTGCCCGTAACGCGTCAACACGGCGCCGCCGCCGCCTTTTCCGCCGGTGGCGCGCTCTACCAGCGTTTGTTCGCTCAGGGTGTTCATGTCGTTAATCGCATCCCAGGCGCTTTTATAGCTGATGCCGGCGTTTTTGGCTCCCTGGCTAATCGAGCCAGTTTGTTCTATTTGTTTTAACAGGGCGATGCGTCGCGGATCGGCGAAAAGCTTCTGCTGAAGTCGTAGGGTGAGGAGAATTTCGGCCTGCATAACAATGTCCCGGCAAAAAGGTTATTGTGACCCAAATGTCCGGGTGCGGAAAGCGCACCGCACAAAAGGGGATGTTTTTCTTACTTTTCAGGGTAGAATAAGCCGTTCACAAGATCTGGAGAAAACCATGTTAGAGTTGTTGAAAAGTCTGGTATTCGCGGTAATCATGGTGCCAGTAGTGATGGCTATCATCCTCGGTGCCATCTACGGCCTGGGTGAAGTGTTCAACGTCTTTTCGAACATTGGTCATCGTCGTGACCAGCCTAAAAAGCAGCAATGATTTCCTCCAAAACGCCCGGCCAGCCCGGGCGTTTTGCTCTCAAGTTTATTCCTCTCCCGCCGATATCTTTTACAACGTTCCTTGAGTTTACGCATTAATGGGTACGATTTAGCGCTAGGAACGCCTGCGATATGTCGTTATATTTGTTTGTATATAACGATACGCACAGGAGCTTCAAATGGCACGTTCATGGGTACGCCTTTTCGCAGGGGCAACGCTGACTCTCTCACTCACCGGCCACGCGCTGGCGGATGAAGGAAAAATCACGGTCTTTGCGGCGGCGTCGCTGACTAACGCGATGCAGGATATTGCTGCGGTATACAAAAAAGAGAAAAACGTCGAGGTCGTTTCGTCGTTTGCCTCCTCGTCGACGCTGGCCCGCCAGATCGAAGCGGGGGCTCCGGCTGATCTGTTCATCTCTGCCGATCAGAAATGGATGGACTACGCGGTGGAGAAAAAATCTGTTGATACGGCTAGCCGCGAAACGCTGCTGGGAAATAGCCTGGTGGTGGTTGCACCCGCAAACAGCAAGCAGGGCGACATCGCCATCAACAAACAGACGGACTGGACCCGTCTGCTCAACGGTGGCCGTCTGGCGGTAGGCGATCCGGAGCATGTTCCTGCCGGGATTTATGCGAAAGAAGCGCTGCAAAAACTGGGCGCATGGGAGACCTTATCGCCGAAGCTGGCTCCCGCAGAAGATGTGCGCGGCGCGCTGGCGCTGGTGGAGCGTAACGAAGCGCCACTCGGGATCGTTTACGGCTCCGATGCCGTCGCCAGTAAAGGTGTGAAGGTGGTCGGAACCTTCCCGGAAGACTCGCATAAGAAAGTAGAATATCCTGTTGCGATAGTTGATGGACATAAAAATGCGAGCGTGACGGCCTTCGTTGACTACCTGAAGGGGCCTGAAGCGTCCGCTATCTTTAAACGTTACGGATTTACGACTCACGAATGATATTGACCGAACCTGAATGGCAGGCCGTGCTGCTGAGCCTGAAAGTCTCTTCCCTGGCGGTTGCGCTGAGTTTGCCCTTTGGGGTGTTCTTTGCCTGGTTACTGGTTCGCGTGAAGTTTCCAGGCAAAGCCCTGCTCGACAGTGTTCTCCATCTTCCGCTTGTCTTACCGCCTGTGGTGGTCGGATATCTGCTGCTGATCTCCATGGGGCGACGCGGTTTTATCGGCGAATGGCTGTACGACTGGTTCGGACTGACCTTTGCTTTCAGCTGGCGCGGCGCGGTTCTGGCCGCGGCAGTAATGTCCTTCCCGCTGATGGTGCGCGCTATCCGCCTGGCGCTGGAAGGGGTGGATATCCGGCTAGAACAGGCCGCCCGCACGCTGGGCGCAGGCCGCTGGCGGGTATTTCTGACCATTACGCTTCCGCTCACCTTACCGGGCATTATCGTCGGTACGGTGTTAGCCTTCGCCCGCTCACTGGGTGAGTTCGGCGCGACCATCACCTTTGTGTCCAACATTCCCGGCGAGACGCGGACCATCCCGTCGGCCATGTATACCCTGATTCAGACCCCGGGCGGCGAAGGTGCGGCGGCCCGGCTGTGTATTATTTCGATTGTACTCGCCCTGGTCTCGCTGCTGGTGTCTGAGTGGCTGGCGCGCCTCAGCCGTGAACGGATGGGGAAATCGTGATGCTGGAACTCAACTTTACGCAAACCCTGGGCAGCCACACTCTGACGCTTAACGAAACGCTGCCTGCCAGCGGTATCACCGCCATTTTTGGCGTTTCCGGGGCAGGGAAAACGTCGCTGATTAATGCGATTAGCGGCCTGACGCGTCCCCAGTCTGGCCGTATTGTGTTAAATAACCGCGTCTTAAACGACGCGGAGAAGAAGGTCTGCCTGTCACCGGATAAGCGCCGCATCGGCTATGTGTTTCAGGATGCGCGCCTGTTTCCGCACTACAGCGTGCGCGGAAATCTGCGCTATGGCATGGCAAAAAGCATGGCCGGACAGTTCGATAAGCTGGTGGCGCTGCTGGGCATCGAACCGCTGCTCGATCGTCTCCCGTCTTCGCTGTCGGGTGGTGAAAAACAGCGCGTGGCAATTGGCCGCGCCCTGTTAACCGCGCCGGAATTGTTGCTGCTGGATGAGCCGCTGGCCTCGCTGGATATTCCGCGCAAGCGCGAGTTGCTGCCGTATCTGCAACGTCTGGCGCGGGAAATCAACGTGCCCATGCTGTACGTCAGCCATTCGCTGGATGAGATCTTACATCTGGCCGACAAAGTGCTGGTGCTGGAGGCGGGCAGGGTGAAGGCATTCGGCAATCTGGAAGAGGTATGGGGCAGCAGCGTTATGCATCCGTGGCTGCCAAAGGAGCAGCAGAGCAGCATTCTGAAGGTGAGCGTGCTGGAGCACCATCCACATTATGCGATGACCGCGCTGGCGCTGGGTGACCAGCATTTGTGGGTGAATAAAATCGATACGCCGATTCAGTCCACGTTACGGATCCGCATTCAGGCGTCGGATGTCTCCCTGGTGCTGCAACCGCCGCTGCAAACCAGTATCCGCAATATTTTGCGCGCAAAAGTGGCGCAGTGTTTTGATGATAACGGCCAGGTAGAAGTGCAACTGGAAGTGGGCAACAGAACGCTGTGGGCGCGCATCAGCCCGTGGGCCAGGGATGAGTTAGGCATCAAGCCTGGCCTGTGGCTTTACGCGCAAATCAAGAGCGTCTCTATCACCGCCTGATTACAGCAGGTGGGTATAAATATACTGCGCGATGCTGTCGGTGGTGTTATCGCCAATCACCACGTTAGCACGCGCTTTCACCGCATCATCGGCGTTGCCCATCGCCACGCCCGTTCCGGCCGCTTCCAGCATGCTGATGTCGTTATAGTTATCGCCGAAGGCAATCACGTCCTGCATTGACCAGCCCTGTGACTCAACGAACTGGGTCAAACGCTTTCCTTTGCTGTTGCCTTTACGGGCGATATCCACCTGATCGTGCCAGGACCATTCACATTCCAGACCCAGCGTATGCTCGACATGTTTTGCGAAGGTGTTCAGTTTGGCGGTGTCTTCATCGGTCAGGGCAAATTTCCAGATTGCCTGGACGTCTTCCGCCGCCTGGCGCAGGGAGGAAACCTGAGTGAACACCGGACGCTGCGCTTCCGGCAGAGACAGGGCCCAGTTGCTGGTGCGGATCACATGGCCGGTAGGGCGTTCATACAGCATGGCGTTATCCACATACATCAGGCCGTGAATCGCGTGCTCATCCAGTAAATCAATCAATTGCAGCGCCTGCGGAACGGGAAGCGGATCAGAGGTTAAAACCTTTTTTGCCTGATAATCATACAAATAGGTGCCATTACAACAAATTGCAGGTGTATCTAAGCCCAGTGCCTGATAAAAAGGATGAATGGCTACGTGATGTCGACCCGTTACGATGAGAAGTTGATACCCCGCTTCCCGGGCTCGTTTGAGGGCCTCAAGAGAAGAGGGGAGCAGGGTTTTCTGAGGGGTAAGCAGTGTTCCGTCTAAATCCAGGGCAATCACTCGCGAGGTCATTTTTTCTTCCGGGTTAATGTTGAATTTAAGGTCTGTCGGGATGGTACACCGAGAGCGGAACCCTGCAAAATCCCGGACTACAATTCAGCATTCACCGTTAAAAATAATCAGGAGTATTCATGAAACAAACCGTTTATACCGCCAGTCCTGAAAGTCAGCAGATCCATGTCTGGCGTTTGAATACAGAAGGTTCGCTTACGCTGGTTCAGGTTGTTGATGTGCCAGGCCAGGTGCAGCCTATGGTCGTCAGCCCGGATAAACGTTTTCTTTATGTCGGGGTACGCCCGGAATTCCGCGTACTCGCATACCGCATCTCCCCGGATGACGGCGCGCTGACCTATACCGCAGAAGCGCCGCTGCCGGGCAGCCCGACCCATATTTCTACCGACCATAAAGGCAACTTTATCTTCAGCGGCTCCTACAATGCAGGCTGCGTGAGCGTCACCCGCCTGGAAGACGGTATTCCCGTTGAAACCGTCGACGTGGTAGAAGGGCTGGAAGGTTGCCACTCCGCCAACATTTCGCCGGATAACCGCACGCTGTGGGTGCCAGCGCTGAAGCAGGATCGCATCTGCCTGTTTACCCTGAGCGATGACGGTCATCTGGTCGCGCAGAGCCCGGCGGAAGTCACCACCGTGGAAGGCGCAGGCCCGCGCCATATGGTCTTCCACCCGAATCAGCAGTATGCCTATGTCGTTAACGAGCTGAACAGCTCGGTAGATGTCTGGGAGCTGAACGATCCTAACGGGCAGATCGAGTGCGTACAGACGCTGGACATGATGCCAGCTGATTTCTCCGACACACGCTGGGCGGCAGACATTCACATCACGCCGGATGGCCGCCACCTGTATGCCTGTGACCGTACCTCCAGTCTGATCACCATCTTCAGCGTCTCTGAAGACGGCAGCGTTCTGGCAGTTGAGGGCTTCCAGCCGACAGAAACCCAGCCGCGCGGCTTTAATGTCGATCACAGCGGCAAATACCTGATTGCGGCGGGGCAGAAATCCCACCACATCGCGCTCTATGAAATCAAAGGCGTGCAGGGTCTACTGGAAGAGAAAGGACGCTATGCGGTCGGACAAGGGCCGATGTGGGTTGTGATTAACGCTCACTGATCCGTAGACGAAAAAAAACCTCGCACATGCGAGGTTTTTTTATGCGTGGTTAATGCATGAGGTAGGCCGGGTAAGGCGTAGCCGCCACCCGGCAGCAGGCATTTTACTGCTTCGGTTCAGCAACCACTTTGCTACCCAGACCGCGGTTGTTGTATTCCCACATGCGGTTGAAGTTAGCGTCGTTCAGGTTACGCTGCACGTTGTCTTTATCATCCACCGTGCCGGTGTTGCCGGAGAAAGGACGTTTCGAGATCGCCGCATCCGCCCACGGTTTCGCCATGTTAAAGCCTTCGTTAATCACGCTGTCGCGGATCACGACCTGGCCGTTAGTGGCGGAGTCCACGTCCAGAGAGCGGCCAAGCTGCGCCACGCCATCGCCAGCAGCAGTAAAGCGGCTATTCACGGCCAGGAAGCCATAGAACAGATTGGACTGTGTGGCCGGGGCAAAGACGTAACCTTCCTGCTGCGTACGTGAATTCACCACGCGGAAGTCGGTGTTATCAAATACCACCGCGCCGCGACCGGAGACCATATCCACGTCGCCTTCAATGTAGCTGTTGGTGACCAGAGTACGCGTCAGACGATTGTTCTGAAGGGTATTCTGCACGCCGCTGTTGGTCACGAAGAAGGTATTCTGGCGGCCCAGGATATTGACGTTGTTAATCTGTACCTTGTCGCCATCGCTACGCAGCGCCACGGCCTGGTGATTACCTGCGTCAACGCTGTCGCCCAGGGTGTTCTGAATGGTCAGGTTCTGCAATTGCAGGCCATTGTTCTGTGACCAGAATACCGCCGAGCACATCACGCCAATGGTGGCGGCACGTTTGCGCTGGCAGTTATCAAACATATACCACGCCGGTTTACCTGGCATGTATTTACCGGCCGGGTTCACCAGATGGCGCCAGGTGGTGCTGTCGATCTCTGAATCAATCGCCAGGCCAATTTTCACGTCGACCGCTTTTTCGCCAAGTCCGTAAAGCGTAATGCTTCCCGGTGCAGCCGGAACATAAACGGTTCCTTCGTATTCACCCGGCAGGATGGCAATGTACTGACGAGATGCGCTGTGTTTGGTGATTGCGGCATCAACAGCTGCCTGAATTGAGGTGTGCGTAACGCCCTCTGCTCCGGCCGGGCCGACAACGAAGTCTGGCTGTTTCGGCAGGTTAATAGAAGAAGGCGTCCATGGGGCTGCATTGGGAACCATCGCCGAGAAATAGTGCGCACGGGTGAAGTTCTTCGCTTCAGCCGCTGACAGGATCGGACGGGAAGCGGTGCCCGGAGCAACCTGCTCAGAAGGTTGCTGATCCGGTGGTGTTGAACTGCAAGCGGATAAAGTCACGCCAAAGGCGAGTGCCAACGCCAGACGGGAAATCCTGGAAATATTCAAGGTAATGCTCCTGGGTATGCAAGTCTTATCTGAATAGACGAAATAGCCTGCTTTTTTATACTAAGTTGAGCGAAACGGGAAGATAAAAACGGGAAAAGTTGCATTTTTGCCCGCAGGCGACGGGAAAGTCATCACAAATAAATAACATTTTCCTGCAAGGCGGTTGACAGCAGGTGACAGATGAAAATAAATGTCTATACAACCCATGACAAGCGGAAGGCACATGCAGCAGCTTCATCCCGATGATGTGATATGGCGAAATGCGCGACTGGCGACCCTGGCAACAGGTGAGCCGGAACCCTATGGTCTGAAAGAACAACATGCCCTCGTCGTGCGCGGCCAGACGATTGCGGCCGTTATTCCTGAAGCCGAGATCCCCTCCGGGCATCGTCAGTGTGTCGATCTCGACGGGCGTCTGGTTACTCCCGGCCTGATCGATTGCCACACCCATCTGGTGTTCGGCGGCGATCGCGCAGCGGAATGGGAACAACGGCTTAACGGCGTGTCGTATCAGACCATCAGCGCGCAGGGCGGCGGTATTAACGCCACGGTCACGGCGACCCGCAACAGTTCGCCGGAAATGCTCCTGACGGTGGCACAGCAGCGGCTCCAGCGGCTGATGAATGAAGGCGTAACGACCGTTGAAATCAAATCGGGATACGGACTGAATGCCCAGGCCGAAGAGAAAATGCTGCTGGTTGCCCGCCAGCTCAGCCTGAACAATCTGGTCGATATCAGCCCGACGCTGCTGGCCGCGCACGCCGTTCCTGCCGAGTACCGACAGGATCCGGATGCCTATCTCACGCTGGTCTGTGAGCAGATCATGCCCACGCTGTGGCAAAAAGAGTTATTTGAAGCGGTGGACGTGTTTTGTGAAAACGTCGGCTTTACCCCGGTGCAAACCGAGCGCCTGTTCCGGGCCGCCGCCGCGCTCGGGATACCGGTTAAAGGGCATGTAGAGCAGCTGTCGAATCTGGGCGGCGCGGCGCTGGTCAGCCAGTATAAGGGGCTGTCGGCCGATCATATTGAGTATCTCGATGATTCAGGTATTCAGGCGATGGCGCAAAGCGGCACGGTGGCGGTATTGCTCCCCGGCGCGTTCTATTTTCTTCAGGAGCGCCAGCGTCCACCGGTGGCGCAGCTCAGAGAACAGGGCGTGCCGATGGCGGTGGCTACCGACTACAACCCGGGCACCAGCCCGTTTGCCAGCCTGCATCTGGCAATGAACATGGCCTGCGTCCAGTTTGGCCTCACGCCGGAAGAGGCCTGGGCTGGCGTGACGCGGCATGCGGCGCAGGCGCTAGGTCGTGGCGCGACGCACGGGCAGTTAAAGCCCGGTTATGTGGCTGATTTCGTCGTCTGGGAGGCGAATCATCCGGTTGAGATGGTTTACGAGCCGGGGCGGAATCCTTTATATCAACGCGTGTTTCGGGGGCAGGTAGCATGAAATTGTGGCATCCCGTTTCCCCGCAGGTCTGGCAGGGTCGTGACGACAGCGCCGAATCCAGCACCGCGAAACGTCTCTTCCAGACCATACAGCAGCGCGTACACTTTGCACCCGTGCCGTCAGGCATCGCCCTGCTGGGCTTTGAATGTGATGAAGGGGTTAAGCGTAACCAGGGCAGGCCCGGTGCTGCACAGGCTCCCGATGTGCTGCGCGGCGCGCTGGCGAATATGGCGAGCCATCAGGGGCATGCGCGCCTCGTGGATATGGGCTCCATTTTTGTTGAAGGCAATGCGCTGGAGGCGGCACAGCAGGCGCTGAGCGAGGCCATAACCGCGTGCCAGCAATCCGGGATGCGTACTCTGGTTTTTGGCGGTGGACATGAAACCGCCTGGGCGCACGGGCGCGGCGTGCTGGACGCCTTTCCGAACGATCGCATTGCGGTGATCAACCTGGATGCGCACCTCGATTTACGTAAGGCTGAACGGGCTACGTCCGGCACGCCGTTCCGCCAGCTGGCGCTCTACTGCGCGTCGCAGTCGCGGTCGTTTCACTACGCCTGCCTGGGGGTAAGCCGTGCGGCGAATACCCAGGCGCTGTGGGAGGAAGCTGAACGGTTGAACGTGATGCTGGTTGAAGATCTCGATTTTCGCCGGGATGCGCTATCCGCGCTGGATAGCGTGCTTGCGCAGGCAGACCGGGTTTATCTCACCATTGACCTCGATGTGCTGCCCGCCGCAGAAATGCCCGCCGTATCCGCCCCTGCGGCGTTGGGGATCCCGGCGCTGGATCTGTTCCCGGTGATTGAGCGTATCTGCCGAAGCGGTAAACTACAGGCGGCGGATCTGGTGGAATATAATCCGCACTACGACCGGGACGGTCAGGGGGCGAAGCTTGCCGCCCGACTGGCCTGGCAAATTGCTCACTGGTGGGCATAACCACATTACAGGAGTCAGCATGTTTTCACGCTCACCGCAGCAACCCTCCAGCCCACCCGCACCTTTTTATGAGAAGGTGAAAAAGGCGATCAGCGAAAAAATTGCTGCCGGCGTCTGGCGTCCGCACGACCGTATTCCCTCCGAAGCTGAACTGGTCGCGCAGTATGGCTTTAGTCGAATGACCATTAACCGGGCGCTGCGGGAACTGACCGATGAAGGGTTGCTGGTGCGTTTGCAGGGTGTCGGAACCTTTGTCGCCGAGCCAAAAGGACAGTCGGCGCTGTTTGAAATCCGCAGCATTGCCGATGAAATTGCCGCCCGCAACCATCAGCACCACTGCGAAGTGCTGGTGCTTGAAGAGACGCAGGCCAGCGCCGAACAGGCCATCGAGCTGAACGTTAAAGAGGGCACCCGGATCTTCCATTCGGTGATGGTGCATTATGAGAACGATATTCCGGTCCAGATTGAAGATCGCTGCGTCAACGCGGAGCGGATCCCGGACTACCTGAACCAGGATTACACCCAAACCACACCGCATGCGTATCTCTCGCTCGTCGCCCCGCTGACGGAAGGGGAGCATATCGTGGAGGCCGTGCGCGCCACGCCTCAGGAGTGCGAGTTGTTACGTATTAAAGAGCACGATCCCTGCCTGCTGATCCGCCGTCGTACCTGGTCGTCCTCGCAAATTGTGTCGCATGCGAAGCTGCTGTTCCCGGGGAATCGTTACCGGTTGCAGGGCCACTTTATGTCATAAGTTTTATAAGCGTGATCGCTAACGCAATATAGCAAAATTGTATCTTTTTTGTTAAATCCGACCTTGTGTGTGCTTGTCTATACAAGTATATCTAAATGCATCACCTGTCCCTTATGAGGAACACACAATGTCGTCAGATAAATACCGCAAGCAGGATGTCCGCGCCGCGCGCGGCACCACGCTCACCGCAAAAAGCTGGCTTACCGAAGCACCGCTGCGCATGTTGATGAACAACCTTGATCCTGAGGTAGCAGAGAATCCCCATGAGCTGGTGGTCTACGGCGGCATTGGCCGCGCCGCGCGCAACTGGGCGTGCTATGACGCGATTGTTGAGTCTTTGACGAATCTCGAAAACGACGAAACGCTGCTGGTGCAATCCGGCAAACCGGTTGGCGTATTCAAAACCCATAAAAATGCGCCCCGTGTGCTGATTGCCAACTCCAACCTGGTGCCGCACTGGGCGACGTGGGAACACTTCAACGAGCTGGACGCAAAAGGGCTGGCCATGTATGGCCAGATGACCGCGGGCAGCTGGATCTACATCGGCAGCCAGGGGATTGTGCAGGGCACCTATGAAACCTTCGTGGAAGCGGGCCGACAGCACTATAACGGCTCACTGAAAGGCCGCTGGGTGCTAACCGCCGGACTGGGCGGCATGGGCGGCGCGCAGCCGCTGGCCGCGACGCTGGCCGGCGCGTGCTCCCTGAACATTGAGTGCCAGCAGAGCCGCATCGATTTCCGTCTGCGTACCCGCTATGTTGATGAACAGGCCGACAACCTCGATGACGCGCTGGCGCGCATCAAAAAGTACACCGCTGAAGGCAAAGCCGTGTCGGTTGCCCTGTGCGGCAACGCGGCGGATATTCTGCCGGAACTGGTGGCGCGCGGCGTGCGTCCGGATCTGGTCACCGACCAGACCAGCGCTCACGATCCGCTCCACGGCTATCTGCCAAAAGGCTGGACGTGGGAAGACTACCAGCAAAAAGCGGAAACCGATCCTGAGGGCACGGTACTGGCGGCTAAACGCGCCATGGCGGAACACGTCTCCGCGATGCTCGCCTTCAGTAAGATGGGGATTCCGACCTTTGATTACGGGAATAACATCCGCCAGATGGCGAAAGAGATGGGGGTGAATAACGCCTTTGACTTCCCCGGCTTCGTGCCCGCCTATATTCGTCCGCTGTTCTGCCGCGGCATCGGGCCGTTCCGCTGGGTTGCCCTGTCCGGCGACCCGGAGGATATCTACAAAACCGACGCCAGAGTGAAAGAGATTGTCGCCGACGACGAACACCTGCATCGCTGGCTGGATATGGCGCGCGAGCGCATTAACTTCCAGGGCCTGCCAGCGCGTATCTGCTGGGTCGGGCTGGAGTGGCGGCAAAAACTCGGCCTCGCCTTTAACGAAATGGTGCGCAGCGGCGAAGTCTCCGCGCCGATCGTCATTGGCCGCGACCACCTGGACTCCGGCTCTGTCGCCAGTCCGAACCGTGAAACCGAAGCCATGCGCGACGGCTCGGATGCGGTCTCCGACTGGCCGCTGCTGAATGCCCTGCTGAACACCGCCAGTGGCGCAACCTGGGTGTCGCTGCACCACGGCGGCGGCGTCGGGATGGGCTTCTCCCAGCACTCCGGAATGGTCATCGTCTGTGACGGTACCGACGAAGCGGCGGCACGTATTGCTCGCGTGCTGCATAACGACCCGGCAACCGGCGTAATGCGCCACGCGGATGCGGGTTACGAGATTGCCATTGATTGTGCCAAAGAGCAGGGCCTGAACCTGCCGATGATCCCCGCCACACAAGGAAAGCCTGCATGAACGCGTTAACACTTACTCCCGGCTCTTTGTCGCTCAAACAGCTGCGTCACGTCTGGCGTCAGCCGGTGACACTCGCCCTTGATGAAAGCGCCCACCGTGCCATTAACGACAGCGTGGCCTGCGTGGAGGCGATTGTAGCGGAAGGGCGCACCGCCTACGGCATCAATACCGGGTTTGGCCTGCTGGCACAGACCCGCATTGCCACGCACGATCTGGAGAATTTACAACGTTCGCTGGTGTTGTCGCACGCGGCGGGGGTTGGCCAGCCGCTGGACGATGAGATCGTCCGCCTGATGATGGTGTTGAAAATCAACAGCCTGGCGCGTGGGTTTTCCGGCATTCGTCTGAGCGTGATCCAGGCGCTGATGGCGCTGGTGAATGCGGAAGTTTATCCGTGGATACCGGCAAAAGGCTCCGTTGGAGCTTCCGGCGATCTGGCGCCGCTGGCGCATATGTCACTGCTCCTGCTGGGTGAAGGCAAGGCGCGCTGGCAAGGGGAGTGGCTGCCTGCGAAAGAGGCGCTGAAAAAAGCCGGCTTAGCGCCGATCACCCTCGCGGCAAAAGAAGGGCTGGCGCTGCTCAACGGCACGCAGGCGTCGACGGCCTTTGCGCTGCGCGGCCTGTTTGAAGCAGAAGATCTGTTCGCCTCCGCGGTGGTGTGTGGTGCGCTGACCACCGAAGCGGTACTCGGCTCGCGTCGTCCGTTCGATGCCCGCATCCACGAGGTGCGCGGCCAGCGTGGTCAGATTGATGCCGCAGCCATGTACCGCCACGTACTTACCGATACCAGCGACATTGCCGATTCGCATCACAACTGCGAGAAGGTGCAGGATCCGTATTCTCTGCGCTGCCAGCCGCAGGTGATGGGCGCATGCCTGACACAGCTTCGCCAGGCGGCAGAAGTGCTGCTGGTGGAGGCCAATGCGGTGTCCGACAACCCACTGGTGTTTGCTCAGGAAAACGAGGTGGTCTCCGGCGGCAACTTCCACGCCGAGCCGGTGGCGATGGCCGCAGATAATATCGCGCTGGCGATGGCCGAAATCGGAGCCTTGTCCGAGCGTCGAATCGCACTAATGATGGATAAACACATGTCCCAGCTGCCGCCGTTCCTGGTGCGCAACGGTGGGGTGAACTCGGGCTTTATGATCGCCCAGGTCACCGCCGCAGCACTGGCAAGCGAAAACAAAGCCCTGTCGCATCCGCACAGCGTGGACAGCCTGCCAACGTCAGCAAATCAGGAAGATCACGTTTCGATGGCCCCGGCTGCCGGGCGTCGACTGTGGGAGATGGCCTCCAACACCCGCGGCGTGCTGGCGGTGGAATGGCTGGCGGCGTGTCAGGGTATTGATTTACGCGAAGGGCTAAAATCCAGCCCGCTGCTGGAGCAGGCGCGTCATACGCTGCGCGAGCACGTTACGCACTACGATGAGGACCGCTTTTTTGCGCCGGATATTGATAAGGCGATACAGCTTCTGGAAGAAGAAACCCTTGCAGGACTGCTACCTTCCGTGTTGTGATTTTTTTGCCCGGTGGCGCTGCGCTTACCGGGCCTACGAATACGAAATGTAGTCCGGGTAAGGCGTAGCCGCCACCCGGCTTTTTTTATGAATACATCGCCGTAATCGACGCGCTGCCCAGCGAATGGAAATGGACGTTAAAGCCTACCATTGCCCCGCTCGCCCCTTCGTCAACCTCAATCTTGTCCACATCCAGCGCGTGCACCGTGAAGATATAGCGGTGCGTTTCCCCTTTTGGCGGCGCCGCGCCGCCGTAGCCCGCTTTGCCAAAGTCCGTGCGGGTCTGAATCGCACCGTCGGGCAGGGCAACCAGATCGGAACCGGAACCCTGCGGCAGCACGCGGGTGTCGGCGGGCAGGTTTGCCACGATCCAGTGCCACCAGCCCGAGCCGGTTGGCGCATCTGGATCGTAGCAGGTCACGACAAAACTTTTGGTTCCCGCTGGTACATCGTCCCACGCCAGATGGGGAGAGATATTATCTCCCTGATAACCCATCCCGTTAAACACGTGACGTTCCGGCAGCTTTTCGCCGTCGCGCAAATCTTTACTGATGATTTTCATCCTATTTCCCTCGTTACTCACTCATTCAGAAAGTGTAACGCATGGGGTTAAATCGTGAAATGCGCTGATATGTTAACGGCTTTAACCACTGCCCCGGTCAGCTTGTGGAGCTGATCCGGAGAAATGCTGTACGGCGGCATGAGGTAAATCAGCTTACCGAAAGGTCGCACCCAAACGCCCTGGTCAACGAAGAAGCGCTGCAACGCGGCCATGTTCACCGGATGCGTTGTCTCGATCACCCCGATGGCGCCCAGCACGCGGACGTCCGCGACGTATTCCGCATCCGCCGCCACGCTTAGCTGCTGCTTCAGCTGCGCCTCAATCACCGCCACCTGCGTCTGCCACTCGCCGCTCTCCAGAATGGCGAGGCTTTCGCTTGCCACGGCGCAGGCCAGCGGGTTGCCCATAAACGTCGGGCCGTGCATAAAGCAGCCCGCGTCGCCGTCGCTGATGGTGTCGGCAACCTGGCGGGTGGTGAGCGTGGCGGAGAGCGTCATGGTGCCGCCGGTGAGCGCTTTCCCCAGGCACAGAATATCCGGCGCGATCCCCGCATGCTCGCAGGCAAACAGCTTCCCGGTACGACCAAAGCCGGTGGCGATCTCATCGGCAATCAGCAAAATCCCTTCGCGGTCGCACATCTTCCGAATGCGCTTCAGCCACTCGGGGTGATACATCCGCATTCCGCCCGCGCCCTGCACAATCGGTTCGAGAATAACGGCGGCAACCTCGTGGCGATGGGCCGCCATCAACCGCGCGAAGCCCACCATGTCCATCTCGTCCCATTCGCCGTCGAAGCGGCTCTGCGGGGCTGGCGCAAACAGGTTTTCCGGCAGGTAGCCTTTCCACAGGCTGTGCATGGAGTTGTCCGGATCGCACACCGACATCGCCCCGAAGGTGTCGCCGTGATAGCCGTTGCGGAAGGTGAGGAACCGCTGGCGCGTTTCGCCCTTCGCATGCCAGTACTGCAACGCCATTTTCATCGCCACTTCCACGGCCACCGAGCCGGAATCAGCCAGGAAAACACACTCCAGCGATTCAGGCGTCATCGCTACCAGGCGACGGCATAAATCCACCGCGGGCTGATGCGTGATCCCGCCAAACATCACGTGTGACATCTGGTCAATCTGCGCTTTCATCGCCGCGTTCAGACGCGGGTGGTTGTAGCCATGGATCGCCGCCCACCAGGAGGACATCCCGTCAACAAGCCGCTCGCCGCTGGCGAGATGCAGCTCGCAGCCGTGGGCCGAGGCTACCGGATAGACGGGAAGGGGGCGGGTCGTGGAGGTGTAAGGGTGCCAGATATGCTGCTTGTCGAAGGCGAGATCGTCCTGGGTCATAATCGACTTGTAAACCATTTTGAAAAGTTTTAGGTTTACAAGTATAAACCGAACCGACAATTAACAAAACCCTTTGGAGAAGCCCGATGGCTCACCACGCACGCTGGACGATGTCGCAAGTCACTGAATTATTCAACAAACCTTTCCTGGAGCTGATGTTTGAGGCGCAACAGGTGCACCGCCAGCACTTCGATCCGCGTCATGTTCAGGTCAGCACGCTGCTGTCGATTAAAACCGGGGCTTGCCCGGAAGACTGCAAATATTGCCCGCAAAGCGCGCGCTATAAAACCGGTCTCGAATCCGAGCGCCTGATGGAAGTCGAGCAGGTGCTCGACTCCGCGCGCAAGGCCAAAAACGCTGGCTCAACCCGCTTCTGCATGGGCGCGGCGTGGAAAAACCCCCATGACCGCGACATGCCCTATCTGGAGCAGATGGTGAAGGGGGTGAAGGAGATGGGGCTTGAAGCCTGCATGACCTTGGGTACGCTTAACGAGGAGCAGGCGCAGCGCCTCTCGGCGGCAGGGCTGGATTACTACAATCACAACCTCGATACCTCGCCGGAATTCTACGGCAACATCATCACCACGCGCACCTATCAGGAGCGTCTGGATACGCTGGATAAAGTGCGTGATGCGGGGATCAAGGTCTGTTCCGGCGGGATCGTGGGACTGGGCGAAACGGTAAAAGATCGTGCCGGCCTGCTGTTACAGTTGGCGAACCTGCCGACCCCGCCGGAAAGTGTGCCCATCAACATGCTGGTGAAGGTAAAAGGTACGCCGCTGGTGGATAATGAGGACGTGGATGCCTTCGATTTCATCCGCACCATCGCGGTGGCGCGCATCATGATGCCAACCTCTTACGTTCGCCTCTCTGCCGGTCGCGAGCAGATGAGCGAGCAGACCCAGGCGATGTGCTTTATGGCCGGGGCCAACTCCATCTTCTACGGTTGCAAACTGCTGACCACACCAAACCCGGAAGAGGACAAAGACGTTCAGCTGTTCCGCAAGCTGGGGCTGAACCCACACCAGACCGGGGTACAGGCGGGGGATAACGAGCAACAGCAGCAGCTGGAGCAGCAGATTTTCAACGCCGACACTGACCAGTTCTACAACGCGGCAGCCGTATGACCTGGCAGGCACGTATCAGGACCGCGCTCGACGAGCGGCGGGCGGCGGATGCATTTCGGGTACGCAGGGTAGTGGAAAACGGTGCAGGCCGTTTTCTCACCCGGGAAGGAGAGCGGTTCTGTAATTTCTCCAGCAACGATTATCTGGGCCTGAGCCAGCACCCGCAAATCGTTCGTGCCTGGCAGCAGGGCGCGGATCGTTACGGCGTGGGCAGCGGTGGCTCCGGGCACGTCAGCGGCTACACCACGGCCCATCAGGCGCTGGAGGAAGCGTTGGCCGACTGGCTGGGCTACCCGCGGGCGCTGTTGTTTATCTCCGGTTTTGCCGCGAATCAGGCGGTGATTGCCGCCCTGATGGGCAAAGACGACCGCATCATCGCGGACCGCCTGAGCCACGCCTCCCTGCTTGAAGCCGCCAGTCTCAGCCCGGCACAGCTGCGGCGTTTTGCCCATAACGATGCCTCTCAGCTGAACGTCCTGCTGGGTAAACCCTGTTCAGGGCTTCAGCTGGCGGTCACGGAAGGGGTATTCAGCATGGACGGCGACAGCGCGCCCCTGGCCGCGTTGCACGATGCCGCAAAACAGCAAAACGCATGGCTGCTGGTCGACGATGCCCACGGCATTGGCGTCACCGGCGAGGAGGGGCGCGGAAGCGCTTATCAGCAGGGCGTCAGGCCGGAACTGCTGGTGGTCACTTTTGGAAAAGGCTTCGGCGTCAGCGGTGCCGCGGTGTTGTGCTGCGAGCCGGTGGCCGACTACCTGGTGCAGTTCGCCCGGCACCTGATCTACAGCACCAGCATGCCCCCGGCGCAGGCCGTGGCACTCTCTGCGTCGCTTGCGGTGATCCGCGGCGAAGACGGCGCTGAACGCCGGGCTCGCCTGGCCGACCATATTCAGCGTTTCCGCCGGGGGGTAAGCGAACTGCCTTACCGGCTTACCGACTCGCACAGCGCCATTCAGCCCGTGATTGTGGGTGAAAACCATCGGGCGCTGATGCTGGCACAGGCGCTACGAGAACGCGGGCAGTGGGTCACGGCGATCCGCCCACCCACCGTGCCGCCAGGCACCGCGCGCTTGCGTCTGACGCTTACGGCAGCGCACGAGCCGCAGGATATCGATACGCTTCTGGAGGCACTGTATGTCTCCCGTCAATAAACAGGCCGTTGCCGCTGCGTTTGGCCGGGCAGCGCAAAGCTATTCACAGCACGATGAGCTGCAACGCCTGAGCGCGCGCGGGCTGCTGGCCGCGCTCGGGGAGGGGCATTTTATGCAGGTGCTGGACGCGGGCTGCGGGCCAGGCGGCAATAGCCGCTACTGGCGCGCAACGGGCAGCCACGTCACGGCGCTGGATTTATCCGCGCAGATGCTGGATGAAGCCCGCCAGCAGCAGTCAGCAGACCGTTATCTGGTGGCCGATATCGAGGCCATCCCGCTGGAGGATGCGCTTTTTGACCTCGTCTGGAGCCATCTGGCGGTGCAGTGGTGCACCAGCCTGTCGCAGGCGCTACGCGAGCTTTACCGCGTGGCACGGCCCGGCGGAGCGGTGGCCTTTACCACCCTGCTGGAAAGTTCGTTGCCGGAGCTGAATCAGGCGTGGAGGGCGGTGGATGCGCAGCCGCACGCCAACCGGTTTCTCTCGCACGAACAGGTCACTCAGGCGCTGGCAGGCTGGCGCTATCGCAGTGAGGTCCAGACCGTCACCCTCGAATTTAGCGATGCGTTAAGCGCCATGCGCTCTCTTAAGGGCATAGGCGCGACGCACCTGCACGCCGGTCGGGAGAAGAAACCCCTTACCCGCGGACAACTCCAGCGTCTCGGGCTGGCCTGGCCGCAGGATCGGGGCCGGTTCCCGCTCTCTTATCATCTTTTTCATGGGATTATTGAACGTGACTGAACGTTATTTTGTTACCGGTACGGACACCGAAGTCGGTAAAACGGTTGCCAGCGCCGCGCTGTTGCAGGCGGCGCGTCTGCTGGGGAAAACAACGGCCGGGTATAAGCCCGTAGCCTCCGGCAGCGAGATGACGCCGGAAGGCTTACGCAATACTGATGCGCTGGCGCTACAGCGTAACAGCAGCCTTGCGCTGGCCTATTCTGCGGTGAACCCCTATACCTTTGCTGAACCCACCTCGCCGCACATCGTCAGCGCCGATGAAGAACGTCCGATTGATTTTTCGGTGCTCTCTTCCGGATTACGCGACCTGGAAACGCAGGCCGACTGGGTGCTGGTAGAGGGGGCTGGCGGCTGGTTTACCCCGCTGTCCGACGAGCAGACATTTGCTGACTGGGTGCGGGCCGAACAGCTTCCGGTCATTCTGGTGGTGGGGGTGAAGCTTGGCTGTATCAATCACGCCATGCTGACCGCTCAGGCCGTGCAGCAGGCCGGGTTGCGTCTGGCAGGGTGGATTGCCAATGACGTGGTTGCGCCGGGTAAACGTCATGCTGAGTATCTGGCGACGCTGAAGCGGGTGCTGCCTGCGCCGTTTCTCGGTGAGATCCCGTGGCTTGCCGACGGCGCAGAGCAGGCGGAAACCGGACGCTATCTTGACCTCAGCGCCTTATGTCCCGCGCCATCCAGTGCGCAATAAGGTCGTCATCCAGCTCGTTAACGTGGCCCTGTGCCACGTTACGCCCGCGATAGAGCATGCAGAAACGATCCGCTACCCGGCGGATAAACGACAGCTGTTGCTCCGCTAACAGCACCGTCATTCCCAGCTCCCGATTCAACCGTACCAGCAGTTGACCCAGCCTGCGGGCGAAGCCTTGCCCTGCGCCATACATGGGCTCATCCAGAATCAACACGCGCGGGCGATTAACCAGCGCACTGGCGAGGGCCAGCTGATACTGGTCGTCGGGGGACAGCGCAGAGGCACGGCTCTGTCGCAGCGGATAGAGTTCCGGAAACAGGGCGTACACGTCATTTTTTGATGTCGGGTCGGATTTCCCCGTCGCCCGCATAGCGATATGCAGATTTTCATCGACGGTCAGCTGGGAAAATATCCGCCGATCCTGCGGGACGTAGCCTATCGTTGGCGGCGCCGTGAATGCTGACGCAGGGCTGAGCAAATTACGCGGCGGCGCGCCAGCCTCATGCCATATGATGGTGCCGCTCTCAACGGGCACCTTTCCGGTAATGCAGTTCATGAGCGTGGATTTACCCATGCCAGGCAGGCCAACAATGCCCGTACAGATGCCTTGCGGGAAATCGATATTCACGTTCCATAGCGTATGTTGGCTTCCGTAAAACTGATTTACAGCACGCAGACTCAACATCTTTCTCTCCTTAAAAATGTGTGGGGTAATGCTCAGGCTGATATCTGCAAAACGCCTGCCAGAAACAAAATAATGATTAAAAAAGAGTCATTTTTAGGAATAACCCACTGCTAAAAGCTTAACGTTTGTTCGAATTGCACGCTCCCGGTGCCGTGCGTGTCGAATCGTGGTGCAGGGAAAATGACGGAATTGTGATTAAGATCTCGCCGGTTACTTATGAAAAAATGAACGTTTTCCAGGCAAAAAAGAGTGATAAAAATTTTTTACTGCCGCTTCGTGGGAAAAACCGGGAATTTGCTGGAGTGCATGCTGTACGGGCTGGAGGCAGTTATCCACTATTCCTGTGGATAACCTTGTGCATTAGAGTTAGAAAACACGCGATAAGCGAGAGAATACGCGGGTTACGCCCAAATTGATGCGAAACGCGGCTTTAGGAAATAGTCTATATTTTTTAACGAATTAGATAAAAGCAATTCCCTCAGCGCCAGCGACACCTGTTGCCATAAAACTTTCATAACCGCCCTTGACAAATGTTAAAAAAGTAATAGTTCTGGGGATAACCCCCTGAGGCTGGTGTTTTATATTGTCACAGTTGAAATTTAGCTCGCGAACGCACTAATCCTCTCTGCGCTACGCTAAATATCCTGACACGCTACTGGTTTTCCATCCAGTGTTTTTTACTGGCAATCCTGGCCACAACGAGTAAAATTACTCACCTGCCGCTTATTCTGTCATCAGGTCGTCGCCCATGAGTAAACCGTTCAAATTGAATTCTGCTTTCCGTCCTTCCGGGGATCAGCCCGAGGCCATTCGTCGCCTGGAAGAGGGGCTGGAAGACGGGCTGGCGCACCAGACCCTGCTGGGGGTAACCGGTTCGGGTAAAACCTTCACCATTGCCAATGTCATTGCCGATCTCCAGCGTCCTACGATGGTTCTCGCGCCGAACAAAACGCTGGCGGCGCAGCTGTATGGTGAGATGAAAGAGTTCTTCCCGGAAAACGCGGTGGAGTATTTCGTCTCCTACTACGACTACTACCAGCCGGAAGCCTACGTTCCCAGCTCCGACACGTTTATCGAGAAAGATGCCTCGGTGAACGAACATATCGAGCAGATGCGTTTGTCGGCGACCAAGGCGCTGCTGGAGCGTCGTGATGTGGTGGTGGTGGCCTCGGTGTCGGCGATCTACGGCCTGGGCGATCCGGATCTCTATCTCAAGATGATGCTGCACCTGACGCAGGGGATGATCATCGATCAGCGTGCAATTTTGCGCCGTCTGGCGGAGTTGCAGTACACCCGTAACGATCAGGCGTTCCAGCGCGGGACCTTCCGCGTACGTGGTGAGGTTATTGATATCTTCCCGGCGGAATCGGACGACATGGCGCTGCGCGTGGAGCTGTTCGATGAAGAGGTTGAACGCCTGTCGCTGTTCGATCCGCTGACCGGTCATGTGGAGTCGGTGATCCAGCGCTTCACCATCTACCCAAAAACGCACTACGTGACGCCACGCGAGCGTATCGTACAGGCGATGGAAGAGATTAAAATTGAGCTGGCAGACCGCCGCAAGGTGCTGCTGGCGAACAACAAGCTGCTGGAAGAGCAGCGCCTGAGCCAGCGTACCCAGTTCGATCTGGAGATGATGAACGAGCTGGGCTACTGCTCCGGCATCGAAAACTACTCACGCTACCTCTCCGGGCGCGGACCGGGCGAAGCGCCGCCGACGCTGTTTGACTACCTTCCGGCGGACGGCCTGCTGGTGATCGACGAATCCCACGTTACGATCCCCCAGATCGGCGGGATGTACCGCGGTGACCGCGCGCGTAAAGAGACGCTGGTGGAGTACGGATTCCGGCTGCCGTCAGCGCTGGACAACCGTCCGATGAAGTTTGAAGAATTTGAGGCGCTTGCTCCGCAGACCATCTACGTATCGGCGACGCCGGGCAACTACGAGCTGGAGAAATCCGGTGATGACGTGGTGGACCAGGTTGTGCGTCCGACCGGGCTGCTGGATCCGATTATCGAGGTGCGTCCGGTGGCGACGCAGGTGGACGATCTGCTCTCGGAAATACGTGCCCGTTCCGCCATCAACGAGCGTGTACTGGTGACCACGCTCACCAAACGTATGGCGGAGGATTTGACGGAGTATCTGGAAGAACACGGCGAGAAGGTGCGGTATCTGCACTCGGATATTGATACCGTGGAGCGTATGGAGATCATCCGCGACCTGCGCCTGGGCGAGTTCGACGTGCTGGTGGGTATCAACCTTCTGCGAGAAGGTCTGGATATGCCGGAAGTGTCGCTGGTGGCGATTCTGGACGCGGACAAAGAGGGCTTCCTGCGTTCCGAGCGCTCGCTGATCCAGACCATTGGCCGTGCCGCGCGTAACGTCAACGGGAAGGCGATTCTGTACGGGGATAAAATCACCCCGTCGATGGCCAAAGCGATTGGCGAAACGGAACGTCGTCGCGAGAAGCAGCAGCGCTATAACGAAGAGCACGGCATCACGCCGCAGGGGCTGAACAAGAAGGTGGTGGATATCCTGGCGCTGGGTCAGAACATTGCGAAGACCAAAGCGAAAGGGCGCGGCAAGGCCCGTTCAGTGGTGGAAGAGGATACCGTCGCGCTGACCCCGAAAGCGTTGCAGCAAAAGATCCACGAGCTGGAAGGGCAGATGATGCAGCACGCGCAGAATCTGGAGTTCGAAGAGGCTGCGCAAATCCGCGATCAGCTGCATCAGCTGCGGGATCTGTTTATTGCGGCATCGTAGTTTTTTGCCCGGTGGCGTTTTCTCCCTCTCCCTGTGGGCTGAGGGATCCCCAGTAATTTTTTTATGCAGAAGCAATAAAGTTGCTTTCTAAATGACTGAGGGCTGTCAGCGATGCCCTGGTCCGGCTGTAAATCGCTGAGGCGTTTGCCTTCCGGCCGGGGCGAGGCGCAGGGATGCGCCGAGAGGGCGGCTTTACAGGGACGTTGCCTCCGCCCGTACCCGATAAGCCGGAAGGAATAAGCCGAGGGCACCGCGAAGCGGCGATTTACCGCCGGGAGCACGGGTCGTCAGGGTGGTGGCGACTGAGCCACCCTGGCACGTTCACCGGTCATGTCGTTACAGAGTAGCAAGGAACATAAAGTGAACGGAATGACCACCACCGCCGTATGTTCCCCTCACCCTAACCCTCTCCCCGGAGGGGCGAGGGGATTGCTCAGTGCTCGCATTAATTTGTGGGGATCCCTCAGCCCTGTGGGAGAGGGCCGGGGTGAGGGCATCAGGCCGCACAAAACGAACCTAACCTAATGCCTGAATCGCCTTCTCCAGCGCCTCGCGCAGCAGATGGCGGTCGTGGCGATATTTAATATCGCTCGCTTCCAGCGGCTCCTGCACCATCACGCGATCGCCAATCCCCGACACATCTACTTTTGGCCCGACCACGACACCATCGATAATTTTCTTACCAACATACTGTTCCATCAGGTCCAGCTTATCCGCCAGCGACAGGCTTGCCGCCGCCGGACTGAGTTCGCGGCCTAAATTACCGATATAGACCATGGGCGCAGGCGTTCTGCGCAGCGCCTGCGCCAGCTCTTTCACCAGCAGGATCGGCATCAGGCTGGTATAAAAACTCCCCGGCCCAATCAGGATCAGATCGGCCTCGCCAATCGCTTCAACCGCTTCACGCGTTGCGGGTACGCTGGGGTAGGTCATCAGCTCTTTTGGCGGAAGAAGAAGCTGGTCGATATTCACTTCACCATACACTTCGTGATCGTCAGCATCGATCGCCATCAAATCTACCGGCTGTTCGGACATCGGGATCAGGAACGCATCCACTTTTAGCAGGTTACGAATTAAATTGATCGCTTCCAGAGGGCGCACGCTCAGGTGATCCAGCGCCTTTAACATCAGATTTCCAAGGTTATGGCCTGAAAGTTCGCCATTTCCCCCAAAACGGTACTCAAACATCGCCGAGGCCACGCTTGGCTCAGTGATGAGCTGGTTGAGGCAGTTGCGCATATCACCCCAGGCTATCCCGCCTTCAGCACGTCGGATCCGCCCGGTTGAGCCGCCGTTGTCCGTTGTTGTCACGATGCCCGTCAGGCGTGAGCCCAGTGACGATAACGACGACATAACCCGTCCCAGACCGTGACCTCCTCCAAGAGCGACCACGCGGTCCAGATCCGCAAAAGTGCGATTGCGCATACCTATTCCTTATCCTGTTAAGCTTGCGTCACAGTAACGCAACTACTCCTAAAAGACGATGCCTCTCACAAACCATAATGACGTATATCAATGCGAAAGCGCTGTTTTTGCGTATTCTGTAGTGAAAATGCACGATAACATCGTTATGTATAAATTTATATAGCGAAAAGCGACAATGGCGAAGTGGCGATTTCCACGCTACTATCGCCATAACCACGTTTTCAAAACTGAAAACATACACTCTAGCCCTGGCGCCTGTGTCGAGAGATATGGCGCCCTGGCCGTGGCGGATTTGCCACCAGGGTACAGAAAGAAATGACTGTGCCTCCCGATCTGGAAAGGTGTACATGGCTTCACAACTTACTGATGCTTTCGCGCGTAAGTTTTTCTACTTACGTTTGTCGATTACCGACGTGTGTAACTTCCGTTGCACCTACTGCCTGCCCGATGGCTACAAGCCGGGCAGCGTCACCAACAACGGCTTTCTCTCCGTGGAAGAAGTACGCCGCGTCACGCGCGCGTTCTCTGAACTCGGTACGGAAAAAGTGCGTCTTACCGGGGGAGAGCCCTCCCTGCGCCGTGATTTCCCTGACATCATTGCCGCCGTGCGTGAAAACGAACGTATCCGCCAGATAGCGGTGACCACCAACGGTTACCGCATGGCGCGTGACGTGGCGAACTGGCGCGATGCGGGGCTGACGGCGATCAACGTCAGCGTCGATAGCCTGGACGCCCGTCAGTTCCACGCCATTACCGGCCAGGATAAGTTCCAGCAGGTAATGGACGGCATCGATGCCGCGTTCACCGCCGGTTTCGACAAGGTCAAAGTCAATACCGTATTGATGCGTGATGTGAACCACCATCAGCTGGACACCTTTCTGGCGTGGATCAAACCGCGCCGCATTCAACTGCGTTTTATTGAGCTGATGGAGACCGGGGAGGGCAGCGAGCTGTTCCGTCGCCATCACATCTCCGGCATGGTCCTGCGTGACGAACTGCTGAAACGCGGCTGGATCCACCAGATCCGCCAGCGCAGCGATGGCCCGGCGCAGGTCTTTTGTCATCCGGATTATGAAGGCGAAATCGGCCTGATCATGCCCTATGAAAAAGACTTCTGTGCCAGCTGCAACCGCCTGCGCGTCTCCTCTGTTGGCAAGCTGCACCTCTGCCTGTTCGGGGATGGCGGCGTCGATCTGCGCGATTTGCTGGAAGACGACGCCCAACAGGACGCGCTTGAAGCACGCATTTCCGAGGCGCTGACGCACAAAAAGCAGACCCATTTCCTGCATCAGGGCAACACCGGCATTACTCAGAACCTGTCCTATATCGGCGGGTAATCAGGCTTTAGAAGGAACCAGAAGATGAGTCAGGTAAGCGCGGAATTTATCCCGACACGCATTGCTATTCTTACCGTTTCCGAACGTCGTGGTGAAGAGGATGATACCTCCGGCCACTGGCTGCGCGAGGCGGCACACGAAGCCGGGCACCAGATTGTTGATAAAGCGATCGTCAAAGAGAACCGTTACGCCATTCGCGCTCAGGTTTCACAGTGGATTGCGAGTGATGACGTCCAGGTTGTACTGATCACTGGCGGCACCGGCTTTACCGCAGGCGACCAGGCGCCGGAAGCGCTGCTTCCGCTGTTCGATCGCGAAGTAGAAGGCTTCGGCGAAGTGTTCCGCATGCTCTCATTTGAAGAGATTGGCACCTCTACGCTCCAGTCCCGTGCCGTCGCGGGGGTAGCGAACAAGACGCTGATCTTCGCCATGCCGGGCTCGACCAAAGCCTGCCGCACCGCGTGGGAAAACATTATTGCCCCGCAGCTGGATGCCCGTACCCGTCCGTGTAATTTCCATCCCCATTTAAAGAAATAAGCTATGTCACAACTGACCCACATAAACGCCGCTGGCGAAGCGCATATGGTGGATGTCTCCGCCAAAGCCGAAACGGTGCGCGAGGCGCGTGCTGAAGCGTTCGTTACCATGCTGCCGGAGACGCTGGCGATGATTATCGACGGTAGCCATCACAAGGGTGATGTGTTTGCCACCGCCCGCATCGCCGGTATTCAGGCCGCTAAACGCACCTGGGACCTCATCCCGCTCTGCCATCCGCTGATGCTTAGCAAAGTGGAGGTAAATTTGCAGGCGCAGCCGGAGCATAACCGCGTGCGTATCGAGTCCCTGTGCCGCTTAACCGGGAAAACCGGTGTGGAGATGGAGGCGTTAACGGCAGCCTCCGTGGCGGCGCTGACCATCTACGACATGTGTAAAGCGGTGCAGAAAGATATGGTGATTGGCCCGGTGCGTCTGCTGGCAAAAAGCGGCGGCAAATCCGGTGATTTTAAGGTGGAAAGCCATGATTAAGGTGCTCTTTTTTGCCCAGGTCCGTGAGCTGATCAATACCGACAGCCTGACGCTGGACGGCTCTTTCGAAAACGTCGCCGCCCTGCGTGCGCATCTGGCGGCGCAAAGCGACCGCTGGGCGCTGGCGCTGGATGAAGGCAAATTGCTGGCCGCCGTGAATCAGACGCTGGTGGAGTTGACCCACCCGCTGGCTGATGGGGATGAAGTGGCCTTCTTCCCGCCGGTCACAGGGGGTTGAGATGACGGAAACCCGAATTCTGGTTGGCCATGAGCGTTTTAACGTGGGCACGGAATATGACTGGCTGGCCGGGCGCGACGAAGACGGCGCGGTCGTGACCTTTACCGGGAAAGTGCGTAATCATAATCTCGGCGACAGCGTAAAAGCGCTGACGCTGGAGCACTATCCGGGAATGACCGAAAAATCGCTGGCGGCCATTGTCGAAGAGGCGCGAGGCCGCTGGCCGCTGGGGCGCGTTACGGTTATCCATCGCATCGGCGAAATGTGGCCCGGCGAAGAAATTGTGTTTGTCGGCGTCACCAGCGCCCATCGCGGGAGTGCTTTTGCGGCGGGGGAGTTCATCATGGATTACCTCAAAACTAAAGCGCCGTTCTGGAAGCGTGAAGCGACGCCGGAAGGTGAGCGCTGGGTGGAATCGCGGGACAGCGACAAACAGGCTGCCAGCCGCTGGTAACAGGTTTACGTGGATGTGTTAGTCTTAACGTGTGTGTTTACTTAATCAGGAGTGAATCATGGACCGATTTCCGCGTTCCGATTCGATAGTTCAGCAGACCCGTAGCGGGCTGCAAACCTACATGGCTCAGGTATATGGCTGGATGACGGTTGGCCTGCTGCTTACCGCGTTTATCGCGTGGTATGCGGCAAACACGCCTGAACTGATGATGTTTATCTTCTCCAGCAAAATCACCTTCTTTGGGCTGATTATTGCGCAACTGGCGCTGGTATTCGTGCTCTCCGGGCTGGTGCACAAGCTCAGCGCGGGCATGGCGACCACGCTGTTTATGCTCTATTCGGCGCTGACTGGGCTGACGCTTTCCAGTATTTTCATCGTTTACACCTACTCTTCCATCGCCAGCACCTTTGTGGTGACCGGCGGGATGTTCGGTGTGATGAGCCTGTACGGTTACACCACCAAACGTGACCTGAGCGGCTTCGGCAACATGCTGTTTATGGGGCTGATAGGGATTGTGCTGGCGTCGCTGGTGAACCTGTGGTTGAAGAGTGACGCGCTGATGTGGGCGGTGACCTATATCGGGGTGGTGATCTTCGTGGGCTTAACCGCCTACGACACCCAGAAGCTGAAAAACATCGGTGAACAAATTGATGTTCGCGACAGTTCAAACCTGCGCAAATACTCGATTCTGGGCGCGCTGACGCTGTATCTGGACTTCATCAACCTGTTCCTGATGCTGCTGCGTATTTTTGGCAACCGTCGTTAGTGAGGGTGGCGCTGTCTGATGCCCTCACCCTGACCCTCTCCCACAGGGCTGAGGGTTCCCCACAAATTAATGCGAGCACTGAGCAATCCCCTCGCCCCTCCGGGGAGAGGGTTAGGGTGAGGGGAACATACGGCGGTGGTGGTCATTCCGTTCACTTTATGTTCCTTGCTACTCTGTAACGACATGACCGGTGAACGTGCCAGGGTGGCTCAGTCGCCACCACCCTGGCGACCCGTGCTCCCGGCGGTAAATCGCCGCTTCGCGGTGCCCTCGGCTTATTCCTTCCGGCTTATCGGGTACGGGCGGAGGCAACGTCCCTGTAAAGCCGCCCTCTCGGCGCATCCCTGCGCCTCGCCCCGGCCGGAAGGCAAACGCCTCAGCGATTTACAGCCGGACCAGGGCATCGCTGACAGCCCTCAGTCATTTAGAAAGCAACTTTATTGCTTCTGCATAAAAAAATTACTGGGGATCCCTCAGCCCACAGGGAGAGGGAACAAACCCTAAAAACGGCAACGAAGTTGCCGTTTTGCTTTTATTTTGCCATCGCCTTCTCGTTCTTCGCGCGCAGCTTCTTCGCCCGACTCTCCAGCACCAGATAACAGACCGTTGCCAGCGCCAGCGGCAGGAAGTAGTAGATCATGCGGTACGCGAGCAGGGCAGCGATAATCGTCCCGTGAGACACATGCTCCCCTGCAAGCAGCGCGATAAACACCGCTTCCAGTACGCCGATCCCCGCCGGAATATGCACAATTACCCCGGCAATACTGCTTACCAGCAGCACGCCCAGCACGAAGAAGTAATTCACATCTTCGCCAATCAGCAGCCAGATAATGGCCCCCATCGCCATCCAGTTGGCGCTGGAAACCACCATTTGCAGGACGGCAAACTTCCATGACGGCAGCACCAGCTTCTGCCCTTTAATGGTCATATGACGACGTTTGGCAAAGGCGCAGGCCCACAGGTAGGCGGCGATGATCAGCAGCAGTACGATGCCCAGAATGCGCAGGGTGGCCTCATCGATGTACCAGTGCGCAGGCAGCTGCACCACGCCAATGGTGAAGATCACCCCGCCGAGCAGGATATACCCCAGCCAGTTGGTGGTGATACTCAGCGAGAAAATACGCGTGATGGTGCCGCCCGGTAAGCCAAGGCGGGAGTACAGGCGATAGCGCATGCCAATCCCGCCAACCCAGGTGCTCAGCGTCAGGTTAAAGGCGTAGCAGATGAATGACACCAGCATAACCTGCCGTTTGGCAAGCTTATGCCCGCAGTAGGCGCGTCCCAACAGGTCATAGCAGCCGTACATCAGGTAGCTCACAATCACCAGGCCAACCGCCCCCAGCAGGACTGTCCGGTTGTAGTTGCGAATAACCTTCCACACCTCTTCCCAGTCGACCTTTTGGGCATACACCACCAGCAGGACCGCGACGGCAATGAAGAACAGCCAGGTCAGGATTTTTTTCGCCAGCCGCCAGCGAGGATGAGATTTCGACATCAGGTTTTACCTCCATCTTCCGCCTCTACGCGGTCCTGGGTTTCCATTTCGGGTTGCACTGGCGGATCCACCAGCGCCAGTTTCGGCGTATGCGCGGGCAGCCAGCCCACCATGGCCGGGAAGTGGCGCAGGAAGTGGAACACCACCACACCGATGCCAACGTTCCACCAGCTGCGTTTCGGCACCATGGACTCATCCACACGCACGCAGTCTTTATTGATCAGACCCTGAAGGTTATCGCGCAGGGTCTGATTAAACTGGCGATCGTGGATGATCAGGTTCGCTTCCAGATTGAGCGATAAGCTCAGCGGATCGAGGTTGCTTGAGCCAACGGTCGCCCAGTGGTCATCCATCACGGCCACTTTGCCGTGCAGCGGGCGGCGGCGATATTCATAGATTTGCACGCCGCTTTTGACCAGATAGCGATAGAGCAGACGCGCGCCCACCTTCACAATCGGCATATCGGGCTCACCCTGGACGATGAGCTTCACGCTCACGCCGCGTCGGGCCGCGTTGCGCATGGCGTGCAAAATCCGGTAACCGGGGAAGAAATAGGCGTTGGCGATAATCACCTCGCGCTTCGCGTTCGCCAGCATCTTCAGGTAGTGACGTTCGATATCGTCCCGGTGCTCCTCGTTATCCCGCCAGACGAACAGCGCCTGCGCCTCGCCGGGCTTGCGGTTCTCTTCCGGGCGATGGCGGCGTCGCCACCAGCGGCGAGCGGCCTCTTTGCCGGGTAAGTTTTCCAGCACGAACAGCTGGATGTCCTGTACCACCGGTCCCTCAATGCGGATCGCGTAGTCCTGTTTCGCTTCGGGACCATAATCCGACATATGCTCGGCGGAGTAGTTAATGCCGCCAACGAAGGCCACCGTTTCGTCCACCACCACAATTTTGCGGTGCATTCGGCGGAACAGGTTGGTGCGCATCCCGAACAGACGCGGGCCGGGATCGTAATAGCGGAATACCACCCCTGCGGCGGTGAGCTCGTTAACAAATTCGTCGCTGAGATCCGGCGAACCATATCCGTCGAGCAGGACCTCGATTTTTATACCGCGACGAGCGGCTTGCAGCAGCGCGCTGTGCAACTGCCTGCCCACGTCGTCTTCAAACCAGATAAACGTTTCCAGAAAGACTTTCTGCTGTGCGTGGCTAATCGCCTCAAAGACAGCCGGATAAAAGTTATCGCCATTTTCCAGCAGCGTAATACGGTTACCTTCCTGCCATGTGCATTTCATAAGTGGATCTCCGCGCTGAGTGGGGCATGGTCGGAGAGATGTCGCCAGTTGAGTAAAGCCAGCGCCGTCGGGCTGCTGGCGTGGGCATTTTTTACGTAGATGCGGTCAAGGCGCAGCAGGGGGAAGCGCACCGGAAACGTCCGCGCGGGACGACCGCGTGAGCGGGTAAAAATCTCCTCCAGCCCCGCATTCACCTTCAGAGGATGGTTGGCCCGCTGTCGCCAGTCGTTAAAATCACCGGCCACCACCACGGGCTCGCCCTCCGGCAGCGCATTGGTCCAGTCTGCCAGCATCTGAAGCTGAGCCTGACGGTGGGCCTCACGCAGGCCAAGATGAACGCAGCCCACATGAATGGGAAAATCGAGCGCCGGTGGCGTGATGCGGCAGTATAACAACCCGCGTTTTTCGCTCTCGCCAACGGAGACGTCCCGGTTCTCATAATGCTCGATAGGAAAACGCGACAGCACTGCGTTACCGTGATGCCCCTCCGGGTAGACCGCATTGCGCCCGTAGGCGTAATCGCTCCACATGGTATCCGCCAAAAACTCGTAATGGGGCGTGTCGGGCCAGTTTTCGAAATGCATCGGGTGCACTTCGTGCGCGCCCATGACCTCCTGGAGGCAGACAATATCGGCGCTGACGGTGCGTACCGCGTCGCGCAGCTCCGGTAAAATGAAGCGGCGGTTAAATGCTGTGAAGCCCTTATGAATATTTATCGTCAGCACCTTAAGCGAGAAATGCTGCGTTCTTTTGCTCATAAACACCTTCCTGGGTGACTATCCCGATGAAAATAAAGTGTAGTAGGCGTCACAAAAAGATGCGGCGTTACGGAATTTTCCGTAAAGTGCGGTAGTCTGAATTAGCAGAGAAAAATCCTTCAGGAGAGAAGCCATGAAGTGGCAACAACGCGTTCGTGTCGCAACCGGTTTGAGTTGCTGGCAGATAATGTTGCATTTACTGGTCGTGGCCGTACTGGTGATGGGCTGGATGAGCGGCACGCTGGTGCGTGTCGGCTTAGGGTTATGTGTGGTTTACGGCGTGACCGTGCTGTCGATGCTGTTTTTACAGCGTCACCACGACGCGCGCTGGCGTGAAGTGGGTGATGTGCTCGAAGAGCTCACCACCACCTGGTATTTTGGTGCGGCAATGATCGTCCTGTGGCTGTTGTCACGCGTGCTGCAAAACAACCTGCTGCTGGCCCTGGCGGGTCTGGCTATCCTCGCAGGGCCTGCGGTGGTGTCCTTGCTCACCAAAGAGAAAAAGCTACGCGATGTTTCGTCTAAACATCGCATAGGCCACTGAGCCCGTTGTGGCCGCGATGACCAGTAGCGGCCACAAACTTCCCCACACAATATCCAGACTCGCATCCTTCAGATAGATTTGCTTGGTGATATCCGTGAAGTGACGAATCGGGTTTATCCATGTCAGATCCTGTAACCACACCGGCATGTTCTCCACTGGCGACACGTACCCTGAAAGCAAAATCGCCGGCATCATAAAGACAAACACCCCGATAAACGCCTGCTGCTGCGTTGAGCAGAGCGCGGAAATCAGCAGCCCAAACCCCACCAGCGACAGGCCGTAAATCACCATCGTGAAGTAAAACAGCGCCAGCGATCCGGCAAACGGGATCTGGTACGCCCATATTCCCACCCCCAGCACGATGGTGGCCTGGAACGTCGCGACAATCAGTGCTGGCACCGCCTTGCCGACAAATATCTGCCAGGTAGCGAGCGGCGAGACCAGCAGCTGATCCAGCGTACCTTGCTCACGTTCGCGTGCCACGGACAGCGAGGTGACAATCATCACGCCAATAGTGGTGATCATGGCGATTAACGACGGCACCACAAACCACTTGTAGTCCAGATTCGGGTTGTACCAGTTGCGCACCACCAGCTCGCTGTTGTTGGGTTTGGGTTTGCCCGCCATCAGCTCTTGCTGGTAGTCCTTCACTACCTGCTGCAAATAGTTCGCCGCTATCTGGGCGCTGTTGGAGTTACGTCCGTCGAGGATCAGCTGCATCGGCGCGGTCTGGAAGGTGTCCAGATTGCGGGAGAAATCCGCCGGGAAGCGCACCAGCAATAATGCTTTCTGCGTGTCGATGGTGGGCTGGATCGCCTGGGGGCTTTGCAGCAGCAGGACATGGGTAAAGGCTTTGGCGCGGGCGAAACGCTGTGTCAGCTCGACGGAATGCTTGCCATTATCTTCGTTGTAAATGGCGATGGTGGCGTTGGTGACCTCCAGCGTGGCGGCAAACGGAAACAGTACAACCTGAAGCAGCACCGGCAGCACCAGAATGGCGCGGGTCTGCGGCTCGCGCAGCAAGGATTGCAGCTCTTTGCGGATCAATGTCCATAAACGGTGAAACATCGCGTCGTCCTCCTGTCGGGTGGCGCTTGCGCTTACCCGACCTACAAAATCCGATGGCTAATCTAATCTTCTTTTCGTTTTCATCCACGTCAGCCCGATAAACATCACCGCCGACGCCAGCAAAAACAGGGTGTTGATAATCAGCACTACCGGGATGTTCCCCGCCAGAAACAGGCTTTGCAGGGTGCTCACAAAGTAGCGTGCCGGAATGATGTAGGTCACGGCACGGATCACCGCTGGCATACTGTCAATCTGGAAGATAAAGCCGGAGAGCATAATCGACGGCAGGAAGGCGGCATTAAGCGCCACCTGCGCGGCGTTAAACTGGTTGCGGGTGATGGTGGAGATCAGCAGCCCCATTCCCAGCGTGCTGAGTAAAAACAGGCTGGTAATAAAGAACAGCACCACCAGCGAACCGCGGTACGGCACGCCAAGAATAAATACCGAGACCAGCATACAGAGCAGCATCGCCAGCATGCCGAGGAAGTAGTAGGGGATCAGCTTGCAGAGCAAAAGCTCGACGCGCGTCACTTCGGTGGAGAGCAGCGCCTCCATGGTGCCGCGCTCCCATTCGCGGGCGATCACCAGCGAGGTGAGGATCGCGCCAATCACCGTCATGATGATAGTGACTGCACCCGGGATAATAAAATGCTGGCTGATGGCGGCGGGGTTAAACCAGTAGCGCGTCTGCACGTCAATCAGCGGTTCAAACTTCTCCCCCCGGTCTTCGGCGCGCTGCATCTGCCAGAGCTGCCAGATCCCCTCCGCATAGCCCTGCACGAAGTTGGCGGTGTTCGGTTCGCTGCCGTCGGTGATCACCTGAATTGGCGCATCGGCGCCCGGGCGTGCCATGTTGGCGGCGAAATCGACCGGGATGACGATCAGACCGCGAATTTTACCGGCCTGCATTTTCTGGATCAGTTCCTGCCGGTTGTCGCTGATGGTGGCATCGATGTAGGGCGAGCCGGTCATGGCGTGGGTGAAGTCCAGCGCCTCTTCGCTCTGCTGCTCCAGCAGGATCCCAACCCGCAGCTTGCTGGAATCGAGGTTAATTCCGTAGCCAAAAATAAACAGCAGCAGCAGGGGGATCACCACCGCAATCAGCCAGCTGCTGGGGTCACGCACAATCTGCCGCGTCTCTTTGACGCACAGGGCGCGCACCCGGCGCCAGGAGAGGGCGTTACTGCGCATGAGGATTCTCCTTATCCCAGTCGTGGATGAGGGTGATAAACGCCTGCTCCATGGTCGGGTCCGGCTGTGCGTCGTCGGCGGCCTGCGCTTTCAGGTCATCCGGCGTGCCGTGGGCAATCAGCTTGCCGCGATAGACCAGCCCGATGCGGTCGCAGTACTCTGCCTCGTCCATAAAGTGGGTGGTGACCATCACGGTCACGCCTTTTTCCACCATGCTATTGATATGCAACCAGAATTCACGGCGGGTGAGGGGGTCCACGCCTGACGTGGGTTCATCAAGAAAGAGGATGTCGGGCTCGTGCATCAACGAACAGGCCAGCGCCAGCCGCTGTTTGAAGCCAAGCGGCAGCGCGTCGGTAGCGTGTGAGGCGATATCGGTCAGGCCAAAGGCGTCGCACATGCGGCCGATTTTCTCGTTCTGCGCCCGTCCCCGCAGGCCGTAGACGCCGGAGAAAAATCGCAGATTTTGCTCCACCGTCAGGTTGCCGTAGAGCGAAAACTTCTGCGCCATATAGCCCAGATGCTGGCGCGCCTTGCCGGAGCTGACTTTGAGATCCATGTTCAGCACCAGCGCTTTGCCGGAGGTCGGTACCAGCAGGCCGCACATCATTTTAAAGGTGGTGGATTTCCCTGCACCGTTCGGCCCGAGCAGGCCAAATATCTCGCCGCGCTTCACGGCAAAATTGACGTTATCGGTGGCAGCGAAATCGCCGAATTTTTTGGTGAGCGATTTCGCTTCAATGACCGTTTCGCCCGGCGTGCCTTCCACCGTGTGCAGAATGGCGCCAAGCGGTGATTCTGAGGTTCCCGCCCCGCCCAGCAGATCGATAAACGCATCTTCAAAGCGCGGCGCGGTCTCTGTCATGTCGATTTCAGGCATCCCCTGCGCACGCCGGATATCGTCGGCGGTGGCCTCTTTTTTGAGGATCACGCGCACCGAACGGCCCTGAATCATCCCGTCGCTCACCTGGGGCAGCTTCAGCACCCGTTGCAGCAGCTTGCGGTTGGATTCCTGCGCGCTGTGTAGCAGAAAACTGCGCCCGGCCATGGTTTGCGTCAGCTCGGTGGGCTCGCCCTGATAGAGCAGTTCGCCTTCGTTCATCAGCAGCACGTCACGGCACTGCTCTGCTTCATCAAGGTAAGAGGTACTCCAGAGGATCAACATGCCGTCACCCGCCAGCTCGTGCACCATCTGCCACAGTTCGCGGCGGGAAATCGGGTCCACGCCGACGCCGGGTTCATCCAGCAACAGCACCTTCGGTTCGCCCACCAGCGTGCAGGCCAGCCCCAGCTTCTGCTTCATCCCGCCGGAAAGTTTGCCCGCCAGCCGATCGGTGAACGGGCCGAGGGAGGTAAACGCCAGCAGACGCTCGAAGGTTTTCTGCCGGGTTTCGCCGGTAACGCTGCGCAGATCGGCATACAGGTTGAGGTTTTCCATTACCGTCAGATCTTCATACAGACCAAACTTCTGCGGCATATAGCCGAGTATGCCGTGGAGCGCCGCGTCGTCTTTGATGGGATCGAGGCCAAGCACGCTAGCGCTGCCTTCATCCGGCTTCAGCAATCCCGCCAGCATCCGCATCAGCGTGGTTTTACCCGCGCCGTCCGGCCCCACCAGCCCGGTCACATAGCCTTTCTGAATCGTACAGTTCAGCGGCGCGACCGCCGGTTTAGCCATTCCCGGGAAGCGTTTGACCAGATTATTGAGCTGGATAACCGCATCATTCATGTTGTTCCCCGTCGTTTAAGGTCACGGTAACAGGCATGCCCTGACGCAGCGCGTCGTCCGCATCGGTGACGATGATGCGCAGGCGATACACCAGGTCGGTACGCAGATCCGGGGTTTCAACGGTTTTTGGCGTGAACTCGGCCGTTGGGGAGACGAAGCCCACTTTGCCGTGATACGGCTTGTCCGGGCGACCATCGGTGTAGAGCAGCAGTTCGCGGCCCGGCTGCATCTGGCCAAGATTCGGCTCATCAATGTAAGCGCGCACCCACACCGGACGGGTTAAGGAGAGCGTTAACACGGTGCTGCCCGCGCTGAGCATGCTGCCCGGCTCCACGGCGCGGGTCATCAGCGTACCGTCAGACGGGGCGATTAACGTGGTGTCGTGCAGATCCAGCTCCGCCTGGGCTAACTGCGCCTGCGCCTGCTCAAGGCTGGCCTTCGCCTGGGCAATGTCCTGCGCGCGGTTACCGGTGCGGTACTGGCTTAACTTATCCTGGGCAGATTTCAGCGTCGCCTGCGCCTGGTCGCGGGATGAGCGCGCATTTTCCAGGTCATTGGCGGAAATAGTGCGGCTTTTCCATAAGCCTTGCTGACGGTTATAGAAATTCTGCGCATAGTCATAGGCGGCTTTTGCCTGCTTAACGGCAGCGGCCGCCTGGGCGATCTCTTCATCACGATAGCCCGCCAGCATCAGGTCGTACTGCGCCTGTGCGACGGCGACGCCCGCTTTTGCCTGCATCAACGCGTTTTCAAACGGGGCTTTGTCCAGCATCCCCAGCGTCTGCCCGGTTTTGATGGCATCGCCTTCGTCAACGCTCAGCGAGGCCAGCCGTCCGCCGACGCGGAAGCTCATGTTCACGGTGCGGATATCCACGTTGCCGTACAGCGTCAGGCCACGATCCTGCTGGCTCTGATACCACAGCCAGCCGCCTGTTCCCGCAGCAAGCAAGACAACAACCACCAGAATGATGGCGACAGGTTTTTTCATGACTTCTGGCTCCTTTGCGTTAAGCCTTGCAGGATCAGATCAACGTGACAGGTAATGACCTGGCTAATTTGCGCGGCTTTATCCTCATCGAATTGTGTCCAGCCCGTACGTAACAGGATGGTCTCACGCCCCAGACGGAAGGCGAGCACTTCGCCCAGCAGGGCGTGGGTATGCAAAATGGTGTCCGTATCGCTGGCGTCCCGTCCGGTATAGGCGGCGATCAGCCGGGTCAGATGGCTATGCATCGGGGCGATCACCTGATCGTGCACCAGCTGGTACGCGGCAGTGGGGGAGAGCTGCTCGCGGGAGATAAATTTGCTCAGGTTCAGCGTATCGTCGTGCGTCAGCAGGCGAATCATGTTGTGACAGGCGTTAAGGATCAGCTGGCGGATGGCAACCCGGTCCGGTTCTGTCTGGCTGAACAGCGCGGTGGCTTCTTCCACGTGTGGGCGAAAGCTGGTGCCGATAAAATCCGCGATCCACTGGGCGCAGGCGAGGTATAAATCCTCTTTTGAGCCAAAATAGTAGGTAATGGCCGCAATATTCTGCCCGGCCTGCGCGGCGATATCCCGCGTGGTGGCATGCAGACCATACTCGCCAAACTGCGCCAGCGCAGCGGCGATAAGCTGACTTTTCGCCTGTTCGCCTTTGGTTGTCGTTGGGGTTGTATTCATAGCAGCATTAAAAATTAATCAATCGATTGATTAAGATTATGCCTGATTTGCGCAAACGTCGAGTCATCGCCGGGGATATTTTATGCGCCACGTCACAAAAGCTGCTACACTCCGCTCCTTCGCGACATTGTGGTTTTTGTCCTTCTATTCGTTATATCTCCCTGAAAACTACACCTGTGATGGTCGGGGCGGTTCGGAGTTTTTATGTCTTTTGATTCCCTTGGTCTGAACCCGGAAATTCTGCGCGCCATCGCAGAGCAGGGCTACGTTGAGCCAACCCCTATTCAGCAGCAGGCTATCCCGGCCGTTTTGCAGGGCCGTGACCTGATGGCAAGCGCGCAGACCGGTACTGGTAAGACCGCGGGCTTTACCCTGCCGCTGCTGGAGCTGCTGGTAAAAAACCAGCCACACGCCAAAGGCCGTCGTCCGGTGCGTGCGCTGATCCTCACCCCAACCCGCGAGCTGGCGGCCCAGATTGGTGAGAACGTGCGTGAATACAGCCGCTATCTCAACATTCGTTCGCTGGTAGTTTTCGGCGGGGTAAGCATTAACCCGCAGATGATGAAGCTGCGCGGCGGCGTCGACGTGCTGGTGGCAACCCCGGGGCGTCTGCTGGATCTCGAACACCAGAACGCGGTGAAGCTCGATAACATCGAAATTCTGGTGCTGGACGAAGCCGACCGTATGCTCGACATGGGCTTCATCCACGACATTCGCCGCGTGCTGGCGAAGCTGCCGACGCGTCGTCAGAACCTGCTCTTCTCCGCGACCTTCTCCGACGAGATCAAGGCGCTGGCGGAAAAGCTGCTGCATAACCCGCTGGAAGTGGAAGTCGCGCGCCGCAACACCGCCTCCGAGCAGGTGACGCAGCACGTGCATTTTGTAGATAAGAAGCGCAAGCGGGAACTGCTCTCCCAGATGATCGGCCAGGGCAACTGGCAGCAGGTGCTGGTCTTTACCCGCACCAAGCACGGCGCCAATCACCTGGCGGAACAGCTGAATAAAGATGGCATCCGCAGCGCGGCCATTCACGGCAACAAGAGCCAGGGCGCGCGTACCCGCGCGCTGGCAGACTTCAAGTCTGGCGACATACGCGTGCTGGTGGCAACCGACATCGCCGCACGCGGTCTGGATATCGAAGAGCTGCCGCACGTGGTGAACTACGAGCTGCCAAACGTGCCGGAAGATTACGTTCACCGTATCGGCCGTACCGGACGCGCGGCGGCAACCGGGGAAGCGCTCTCTCTGGTTTGCGTGGATGAGCACAAGCTGCTGCGCGACATCGAACGCCTGCTGAAGAAAGAGATCCCGCGTATTGAAACCCCGGGCTATGAAGTTGACCCGTCAATCAAAGCCGAGCCAATTCAGAACGGTCGTCAGGGTGGCGGGCGCGGTCAGGGCGGCGGTGGTCGCGGTCAGCAGCCGCGTCGTGCCGAAGGCGGCGCGCCGAAATCTTCGGGCAAACCGCCGCGTCGTAATAACGACAGCAAACCGGCCGGTGAAAACCCATGGCGTAGCGGCGAAGGGAAACCGGCAGGCGAGGGGCAGCGCCGACGCCGCCCGCGTAAGCCTGCTAACCCGCAGTAATCTGGAAGCCCGGTCGTAAAGCCGGGCTTTTCTTTTTGCGGCAGCGGAGAGAAAGTGCCACAATAGTGGCTGTTTATACAGTATTTCAGGTTTCCGATGGCTTTAACCGCTGCGCTCAAGGCGCAAATTGGCGCATGGTATAAGGCGCTACAACAGCAGATCCCCGATTTTATTCCCCGAGCCCCGCAGCGGCAGATGATTGCCGACGTGGCAAAAACGCTCGCCGGGGACGACGGGCGACATCTGGCGATTGAAGCCCCGACCGGCGTCGGGAAAACCCTGTCGTATCTTATTCCCGGCATTGCCATCGCGCGGGAAGAAGATAAAACGCTGGTGGTCAGTACCGCTAACGTGGCCTTGCAGGATCAGATCTTCAGCAAAGATTTGCCGCTGCTGCGCAAAATTATCCCCGATTTACGGTTTACCGCCGCCTTTGGTCGCGGGCGCTACGTCTGTCCGCGCAATCTGGCGGCACTGGCCAGCAGTGAACCCTCCCAACAGGATCTGCTCGCGTTTCTTGATGACGAGCTGACGCCAAACAACAAGGCGGAGCAGGAGCAGTGCGCAAAGCTGAAGGCCGATCTCGACAGCTACAAGTGGGACGGCCTGCGGGATCACACCAACCAGGCGATCGGCGACGACCTGTGGCGCAGGCTCAGCACCGATAAAGCAAGCTGCCTGAACCGTAACTGTCACTACTATCGCGAGTGTCCGTTCTTTGTCGCCCGGCGTGAGATTCAGGAAGCGGAGGTGGTTGTCGCCAACCACGCGCTGGTCATGGCTGCACTGGAGAGTGAAGCGGTCCTGCCGGAGCCCAAAAACCTGCTGCTGGTGCTCGATGAAGGCCATCATCTGCCCGACGTGGCGCGAGATGCGCTGGAGATGAGCGCGGAAATTACCGCCCCGTGGTTTCGCCTGCAACTGGATCTGTTCTGCAAACTGGTGGCAACCTGCATGGAGCAGTTCCGTCCGAAAACCACGCCGCCGCTGGCGGTTCCGGAGCGGTTGAGCGAGCACTGTGAAGAGGTGTACAGCCTCATCGCCTCGCTGAATAATATTCTTAACCTGTATCTCCCCGCCACCCAGGAGGCGGAACACCGCTTTGCGATGGGTGAGTTGCCGCAGGAAGTGATGGAGATTTGCCAGCAGTTGGCGAAGCACCTGGAAAAGCTGCGCGGGCTGGCGGAGATGTTCTTAAACGATCTCAGCGAGAAAACCGGTACTCACGACGTGGTGCGTTTGCACCGCATTCTGCTGCAAATGAATCGTGCGCTGGGGATGTTTGAAGCGCAGAGCAAACTCTGGCGGCTGGCTTCGATGGCGCAGGCGTCCGGCGCGCCGGTGACTAAGTGGGCCACCCGCGAAGTACGAGACGGGCAGGGACATCTCTTCTTCCACTGCGTGGGCATCCGCGTGGCCGATCAGCTGGAAAAGCTGATCTGGCGCAGCGTGCCGCACGTGGTAGTGACGTCAGCGACTCTGCGTTCCCTGAACAGCTTTTCAAGGTTGCAGGAGATGAGCGGCCTGAAAGAGAAAGCGGGCGACCGTTTTGTGGCCCTGGACTCGCCGTTCAACCACTGTGAGCAGGGCAAGCTGGTCATTCCGCGCATGAATTATGAGCCGCTTATCGATAACGAAGAGCAGCATATTGCGGAAATGGCGGCCTACTTTCGCGAGCAGGTTGAGAGTAAAAAATACCCCGGTATGCTGGTGCTGTTTGCCAGCGGTCGGGCGATGCAACGCTTCCTGGAGCACGTCACCGATCTGCGCTTACTCCTGCTGGTGCAGGGCGATCAGCCGCGCTATCGGCTGGTGGAAACCCACCGTAAACGCATTGATAACGGCGAGCGCAGCGTGCTGGTGGGGTTACAGTCCTTTGCGGAAGGGCTTGATTTGAAAGGCGACTACCTGACGCAGGTGCATATCCATAAAATCGCCTTCCCGCCCATCGACAGCCCGGTGGTGATCACCGAAGGCGAATGGCTGAAAAGCCTTAACCGTTATCCGTTTGAAGTACAAAGCCTGCCTGCAGCGTCGTTTAACCTGATTCAGCAGGTCGGGCGCTTGATCCGTAGCCACGGCTGCTGGGGCGAGGTGGTGATTTATGACAAACGACTGCTCACCAAAAACTACGGCCAGCGGCTGCTGAATGCGCTGCCGATCTTCCCGATTGAGCAGCCGGACGTGCCGGAAGTAAAAAAACGCCCGACAAAACTGGCTGCCGGGCGTCGAAAAAGCTTCCGTGCTAAGGGGCGCGGTCCTACTGGTAAGTGAAGGTCACCTGGATCACGCTGCTGAACGTGCCGGCAGAGATGGGCATCGAGGTGGCGTAATAGCGTGCGGCCAGCGGGAACGTGGCCGTGTGGTCTGACGGGTTTATGGCAGCGTTAAAGGCGGCCTGCGGGGCAATCAGTATCTTGTCCTGACGATCTGCCAGCTCCAGTGCCAGCCCCTTTGCGCTACCGAGATTGGCAAATTTGGTGGGATGGGTGCTGTCGGCCTGACCGTAGAAAAAGGCGGTGGCAAGCGCCAGCGTGGCCGGGCAGTGCGACACCGAAAGGGAAAAGTCCTTCCACTCGCCGGTATCGCCCACGTCTTTAAAACTACCCGATGCCGCCTGGCCTAAGTCCACCGTCAGGTTGCGGCTGGCACTGTCAATGACGCATGTGTTGGCGTAAATGTTACCCGTCATCTGGATCTGTATATCATCGGCGTGGGCTTGGGCGATCAGCCCCAGCACGAGAATCAATGCGGTTTTTTTCATGACGTTCACTTATAAGCGAGGGTGATGGTTGCCACAGTATTGGCTGGCCCGGGGGTGACTACATTGCTGACCTGCTCGTAGCGAACCTCAAACGGGATCACCAGCGTTTCGTTGGCTACGGCCTGATTTTGGGTACTTACATAGGTACCGAAGGTGGCGAGATGGTCATCAAATAGCATTCTTACTCCGACGCCTGTAGCCATGCCGGTCTGCTGCGTGAGTTTGATCACCCCCTCAAATGCTGTGTCATATCCATTCGCGCTGGTGATTTTTAGCTCAGGCTGTACGGTTGTGTCACAGTTGACGGTGATATTAAATTTTTGAGCAGGGCTGGATAAAAAACCTACGCTGATGAAATCACTGACGGGAAAATCGCCCAAATTAACGGTGAGATTTTTCGGTAAAACGGAGCAGGTGACCTGATGAAGAATAACATTACCTGCATAGGCGATGTGGTTAGGGTTGCCGATCCCTTCATGGCCGAAAACGCCAATGCCAAATTCGGTTTGAGACTGCACCAGCGTACCGGATGTCACGGTGTCACTCGTTTTAACCAGCTCAAGCGTTATTTCAAAGCTAAAAGTCTGTGTTCCATCGGTAGAGACGTAGCCGACAGGCGTTCCACGTGAATCGCACTGCACGCCGCCAGCGCCGCTAATTCGCTGCCCGTGATCATTCATCAATGCTACGCCAATCCCCGGCACGCCGGATTCGTATACCCCCCTGAGCCCTGGCATTTCCGCTCCGGTGCCGTAGTAGCAGGAGACAATCTCCAGGCCGCTGTCGGTACTCTGATCGCAATGCCCGGCAACATGAACGCTCTGCTCTGTACCCGGGATAGTTGCGCCAACTGCCAGCGTCGTCGGGACAGAAATGGATGCCACGTTGATCATTTTGGGGAGATCCGGCGTGGTGCAGGTCGCCTTCGCATGCGGCATGAATAACGCAGCGGTTCCCAGAATCAGTAAGAAAAAGCACTGTTTAATCATTTGCATAATGTTTTGCCTTTAGGGGAGATCAGTGACACTGCGCGGCAGCGTTAATGATGCTGGTTTTCGCTTTCTCATCCGTGAGCACATAGTCAGCGACGCAATGCTCGTTTGCCTCCTGTCCCCAGGAAACGCGGAGATGCCCTTGCTGTGGCAGACCCGAGAGATAGGTCTGGCCGTCATTCCCGACGATAAATTCGCTGTCCTTGTCCTCGGTGGTAACCGTTGCGCCGAACGGCAGCGGTTTACCGTTTTGGGTGAGCGTCATCAGGACGCGATTGCCCACGCGCGTCGTGAAGCTGGCGCGCACAATGGCTCCGCGGGTTGGCGTCACAATTTGTGCCGCATGGGTGACGTCGGCGTCCTCCGGCAGCGTTTCCGTATCCAGCGCAATAGTGTTGTGGCGATACGCGGTGACGAACGGTACGACGGTGTAGCCGCGGAAGTCGGTTTCAACGCCGGTCTGGTTAGTGATATGCGTGCCGTGCGTACCCGGGGCTTTCACGAGCGCAATGGTCTCACCGAGCGGCTGGCTCAGCGTGATGCCGTTTGCATGGGCAATCACGCCTCCCTGCAAGCCGACGTTCAGTGTTTGCTGATATTTATCCTGACTGACGCCACCGCTCACTTCACCGTATGTCGCTTTGTAGTCGGCGTTAACGCTGGTGGAGTTACCGCTGCCGGTGCTGCTCAGCCCCTCCTGGAGATTCCAGTTCAGGTTGTCTTCTTTCAGGGCCGTACCGTTCAGGCCGATGTTCTGCGTGGTGCCATCTTTCGTGTTGTTCAGGTTGTACGTGGCCCAGGTGTTATGCATCCAGCGATCCAGCGGAACCGAAACGCTCAGCGAGAACTGGTTGTCGTTCGTCACCGCATTACCGTCCAGATCGCTGTCGTGGGTGTTTTTGTTCATGCTGTAGCTAAGGCTGTAGCTAACGCCGTGCCAGCTGTTGTTGTAGCTGACGCTCATGGAGGTCATGTCCTGGTTCTGGCTCCAGTAGGTTTCCTTCACCATGCTCAGCGTGACCGATCCCCAGCCTTCTGGTAGCGTCTGGTCGATGGTGGCTTCGGTACGGGCGCGGCGCTGCTGTGGCGCAGACCAGTTATCGGCGCGGGTATACGACTCCATGGTGTCGTCCAGGGTGTAAAACCCCTTGCTGTTGTAGCGATAGCCCGCAAGCGAAAAGTTGGTGCCTGAACCGGCGAAATCTTTGCTGTAGCGTACGCGCCACGATTTGCCTGTGCTGGACTGCTGTTTTTTCAGCAGGGCTCTGGCGCGAGTCACGTCAATGGAGAACGCCCCTAAATCACCCATGTTTTTCCCGGCGCCTATCGCCTGCGACTGATAATGACTGCTCTGCTGTACGCCGCCGTAGGCCGTGAAGCCGTGGGGTAAACCATAGATGGCGCTCCCCTGAGCAAACGGGGTCTTTTCAACATCTTTGTCATAAGAACGATAACGCCCGGCAGTTACGCTGTAGCGCAGGTTTTTTTCACGCTGCAATACCGGAACGGAGGCAAACGGCACCACGAAATGACTTTCGCTGCCGTCAGTTTCTTTCACCGTGACCTGGAGGTCGCCGCTGCTGCCGGTGGGGTAGAGATCGTTAATTTCGAAGGCCCCCGGCGCGACCGTGTTCTGATAAATCACGTACCCGTTCTGGCGCACCATCACCAGCGCGTTGCTGTGGGCGGTGCCACGAATAATAGGCGCATAGCCTTTTTCGCTGTCGGGAAGCATGTCGTTATCGGATTTCAGCTCCACGCCGGTGTAAGGGACACTGTCAAAAACATCAGCAGGTGATGAGCTCTGGCCAACGGTGATATCGCTTTTCATCGCCACAATATCGCGTTGCGCATAGGTATAAACGGAGGTGAATTTCTGTTCCTCCTCATTGCCTGTGGTGCTGCGATTCCAGGTGGAATAGTTGCGAAGGCGCCATGCGCCAACGTTTAAACCCGGACGCAGGTTTACGTACTGGCTACTGCTATCCTCTTCACCCTGCTGGCGCGCATGGCTCTGGCTGGCGTTGACGCTGTAATTAAGCAGGCCCGCGTTGATCCCTTCGTCAAACTCTTTCGGGTCGATGTAACCGCGTGGCACCTGTCCGAGCGCCTTTTGCGGAATGCTTAGCAGCAGCTGCTGGTTGCGAACGTGAAAGATTGCAGATGAAGCAGGGATGACACCTAGATCGGCACACTGGCCTTTGGCCATTAGCTGAGGAAACTTTTGGGTCTTGATACCGAGGCTTTTTAATTCACCCATGCTAAAGCAAGGTTGTAACGTTTCGTTGCCCTGCGAATCTTTCTCAAGCGTAAAGGTCACGTTGCGGGTATCAATTTTATTATTATTGATAAACACCGCGACCTCATATTTCCCCGGTGCCTGGCCGGGACCTTTTTCATAGACGGACAGATCGGTTTTACCCTGCTGGGGATTATCAATATCCAGCAAGGCGGGGTTAAAATAATCATCAGCCATAACCTGCTGCGCAAAGATGGCTATTGCCAGGCCACAGAGAATGACCAGCAATGAAGACATTCGGCAGGTGAACGGCTTTTTGTGGCTGTACATGATTATTTTATTACCGGAACAATTAATGAACGGATTTCGACCAGGAATGGCTGATGCTGCCGTAATCATTAATAATGGAATACGTCACGTTTGAGCCCCCGACATTACCCGGTATGGCAAAATGTGTTTCTGATTTCGGAACAGCCCAGGTCGCTTTTGTGACTTTCTGACCGTTAAGCGTGACGGTCTGGAAATTCATATAGAAAGGCGTAGGGTTATTCACCACCAGGTCGTTACCTTCGCGATGCCATTCAAGCTTATCCGCCACATCTTCTGGTCGGCCTTTTACCGCGGACGGGCGATACAGCAATTTAATGCGGGTATTAATGGCAATTTGCAGCGTATTTACTCCCTCAACGTGTTTTGAGGAAGGGATCGCTTTGATATTCAACCAGTACAGAGATTCCCTGTCTTCCGGTAAATTTCCGCCCGTGCGTACCACGCGCAGAACGTTATCTTCTTTTGCATCCAGACGGAAAAGCGGCGGGGTGATCAGGAATGGGGCTTTGGCCGGGTTTTTACCGCCAGAATCGACCCAGGACTGTACCAGATAATCCGTCGTATCCGGGTTTGACAGGCCAAGAGATGATTCCTTTTTATCTCCCTGATAGACCAGCCGGGTACCATTAATCACGACACCCGCATGTGCAGAGGCTGCTATCAGTAAAAGAGTGCTCAGTAAATAACCGTGGCGCATAAAGATTTCTCAATAAATAGAAGAGATATTAATGCCCGCAAAAGCATTAATATCTCAGGATTGATAAGATCAGTTATAAATAACGGTGAAAGTCGATACAGAGTTGGCAGGGCCTGCGGTAATGGCGGCCTGAGTTTGAATATAACGCGCACCGAATTCCAGGTCGTTAACTGCCGTGCCGGAGGCTAAAGGATATTGCTGCGAAGGCGTATACAGAGTGACAGGCTGCCCGGAAGCATCCATCAACTGAATGGCTACACCGGTTGCCGCATCGGTATCTGGCGTTAATGCCAGCGCGGCATTATTATCCGCATCCGGGGTACCACCGAAGTTAATCGCAGCCGAGGTCACTGTTTCCGGACAATTGGTTAACTTAATATCAAACTTCGTTGATGTGCTGGTAGAGCCTGCGCCGGTAAATACCGTTTTAGACACCTTACCCAACTGAACGTTTAATGGATTACTTAATCCATTCACGACCTGGCAAGCAGAATCAATAATTTCACCGGTGAAATTAATCTGACCTTCACCGTTAGTTGCCGCAAATGCGGATGCAGAACATCCCACCGTTGCGGCGATAAAAAAACCTAATGCAACCTTGTTCATAGTTAATCCTGATGTGATTCTGGTAAAAGCGTTGCCTGGACGTTTTTACCGTTGACCCTTAATGATTTTTCGATGTTTATTTAATCAAAAAAAGGGTCGCTGCGGATCTTTTGTCCCAATCACAAATAATGTAAATAGTGCTTGAGTTTAATTTTTTTATATGAAAACAGCAGGTTGATAATGATCACAAAACACTATCGGGTCTGTGTTCATCGGGCTATATTGTTAACAAGATAATGCAGTCAGGAGAAATGTCGTGGATTACCGCAAAATTATCAAAGAGGTAGGGCGTGGGAAAAACCACGCTCGCGATCTGGACCAGGAAACAGCCCGCGCGTTGTACACGCATATGCTGAATGGCGACGTGCCGGAACTGGAAATGGGCGGCATTTTGATTGCGCTGCGTATTAAAGGGGAAGGTGAGGCGGAGATGCGCGGCTTTTATGAGGCCATGCAGTCGCAGACCATGCGCTTAACCCCGCCCGTCACGAAGCCGATGCCAATTGTGATCCCGACCTACAACGGCGCGCGTAAGCAGGCAAACCTCACGCCGCTGCTGGCTATTCTGTTGCAGAAACTCGGTTTCCCGGTAGTAGTGCATGGCGTGAGCGAAGATCCGACGCGCGTGCTGACAGAAACCATCCTGGCGTTGTTAGGTATTGAACCGACCCTCCATGCCGGTCAGGCACAGGCAAAGCTGGAGGGGAATCAGCCGGTCTATATCCCCGTTAGCGCGCTCTGCCCACCGCTGGAAAAGCAGCTGGACATGCGCTGGCGCATGGGCGTACGTAACAGCGCTCACACCCTGGCGAAGCTGGCGACGCCGTTTGCCGAAGACGCCGCGCTGCGTCTTTCCAGCGTCTCCCATCCGGAATACGTGACGCGAGTCGGGCAATTCTTTGCCGAAATCGGTGGACGCGCGCTGCTGATGCACGGGACAGAAGGCGAGGTTTACGCCAACCCGCAGCGTTGTCCACAGCTGATGCTGATTGAGCCCGCCGGGACGCGGGTCGTTGTCGAACGTGGGGAAGAGAACAGAGATGCGATCCTGCCTGAGTCGAAAGATCCGCAGGTCACCGCGCGCTGGATTGTGCAGTGTCTGGCCGGGAAGGTGCCGGTTCCGCAGTCAATCAAGCTGCAAATGGCCTGCTGCCTTCTGGCTGCAGGGGAAGTCGAGTCCGTGGAAGCCGGGTTGCAGCGCGTGGCGCAGTCATTTTAAGCAAAAAAAAGCCCGTCCAGTGGCGGACGGGCAAACAAGGGTAACAACAACAGGGTCAATGAGGGTTGGAGCATCTCACCAGAGGGTATGGCGAGGGTGGAGCATAATTTGTTCGATTACTTGTAGATAACCGCAGTACCGCTCAGTTTGTTATTACCGTTAGTGGAAGTGATGGTGTATCCACTTGCGCCCGCGGCGGCAGCTTTTTCAGCCAGTTTTGCTTCCAGACCGTCCAGCGTGGTCGCGCCTTCAGCACTCACCACACCGATTTTGTTCAGATCCTGTGCCTGAGTAGAGGAGACTGGCTCTACAGCGAAAGCGCCGAAAGACAGAGCGGACAGGGCAACAGCGGCAACAGCATATTTGATGGTTTTCATAGGTCAATTCTCGCAGGTTATTCTGTTAAGGGGACGATGTTCCGTCGATGTGATAAGTATCACGCTTTTTAGCGGAAGATAAAATCGAAGAGAATTGACGTGGTTGGTCAAAAAAATTGAATGACAAATAACTTATTGATTATTAATAAAATCAGAAGCGCAATTGACACTTCTTGCGGATACGCTTTACAGACACAATCAGAAGGGCACGTTTTGCTACGCGCTTCGCTGAAAGTCGTGAGCGTAAAGTAAACTGTTGGTGCGGTTAACTACGGTAAAGGAAAGTCAACGTAACTGGCTGTCTTTCGATCCTCTACGATTATATCCTGAATGTGAAGCATTTTTTGAATCTTTCTCCTGCTGACAGGTGATGCAAAGCCGTACTCCGGGAATGGCTTTACGTCGTGCCTCAGGAATGGGATCCCCGCACTCTTCGCATTCCGTCAAACTTTCGCCGCGCGGAATTTCACCGCGAGCACGCGCAACCGCATCTTCAATGGTACTGTTGATCTGTTCGTTAACGGCGTCGTCATTCGCCCAGCCGGAAGCCATGATGTTCTCCTGAAAGGGTCAAGTCATGCATTTTAATATGGGGTGAAAAAACGCACAGTCAAGGCGCAGGCAGAGAGAACTGCATCTGCCGGGCAGATGCAGTTTGGAAGGCGGTAAGTTATTTATAGATAGTCGCTGTACCGTACATATGGTTATCGCCACCGGCGGCGTTCACCACGAAGCCTTTAGCGCCTTCCTGACGGGCTTTTTCGGCCAGCTTGTCCTGAAGGTCATCAAGGTTGCTTGCCCGGCTGACAGAGACCGTCCCAGCCGCGCGTAGCTGGCTGGTGTCGGTACTGTCGGTCAGAGGTTGAACGGACAAGGCAGAGAATGATGCGCCTGCCAGCGCACCCGCAATAATAAAGGTCAGATACTTTTTCATAATCACATCCTCAGGGGAAACAACAGGTGATTCCTGTTAAGTTTAGAAGCCTGATGCGTGTGATTTAGCGCAAAAATTTGATGATGATCTGCTTATTTTTTGAACGATAAATTCTGACAATTTGTTGACAGATCATAGACATACAGGTCGCTGATTTTTGTCGTTTTTTTGTGCGACTCAGACAGATATTTACCCCCGCGCCGTCACAGGGTATCTTACGCGGCTGTTTAAAGGAGAATGCCATGACTTCCCACAAGCCGGGATTGCACCCGCGTAACCGCCACCGTAGCCGCTACGATATGAAAGCCCTGTGTCTGAGCTGCCCTGAATTGCAGGGTTTTATCGTTCAGACACCAGCCGGTGAACCGTCGGTAAACTTTGCCGATCCGCTGGCGGTTAAAACGCTGAACAAAGCGCTGCTGGCCCATTTTTATGGTGTGACGCACTGGGACATCCCTGATGGCTTTCTCTGCCCGCCGGTCCCGGGCCGTGCGGATTACGTCCATCATCTTGCCGATCTGCTGGCGGATGACCACGATGGCGTAGTGCCGAAACAGGCTACCGTCCTTGATATCGGTACGGGCGCGAACCTGATCTACCCCCTGATAGGCGCACATGAGTACCAGTGGCGATTTACCGGCAGCGAGATCGGTGATGAGGCCTTCGCCAGCGCGCAGGCCATTATCAACGCTAACCCGGGGTTAAGCCGGGCCGTTCGTCTGCGTCGTCAGAAGGATGCCGCTGCTATTTTCACCGGCATTATTCATAAGAACGAACAATATGATGCCACCCTGTGCAACCCGCCATTCCACGACTCCGCCGCGTCCGCGCGTGCGGGAAGTGAACGCAAGCGGCGTAACCTGGGCCAGGCCGAAGATGGCGCGCTGAATTTTGGCGGCCATCAGCAGGAGCTGTGGTGCGAGGGCGGGGAAGTGGCCTTTATTTTGCGCATGATTGCCGAGAGTAAAGGCTTCGGTCGTCAGGTGAAATGGTTTACCACGCTGGTCTCTCGTGGCGATAACCTGCCGCCGCTTTACCGCGCGCTGACCGAAGCCGGCGCGGTGAAGGTGGTCAAAAAAGAGATGGCGCAGGGTCAGAAGCAGAGCCGCTTTATTGCCTGGTCCTTTATGGACGATAACAAACGTCGCAAATAATCGTTTCTCGGGCCGGGAAAGGCGAAGCCGCCACCCGGCTCGGTTACAGCGTCGGCTCCTGTGGAGGGAGCGGCGAAGCGGGCGGCGACAATACCTGATACGTCTGCACCGGCGCTCTCACGTTCGCCAGATCGAAGTGTTTTTTCACCATGCTGTCCAGGGCAAAGCGCACCGTCCACTGTTTCAGCGGCTGGGTGGTGAACGACACGCGCAGGGTAAAGGCAGTGTTCGTCAGCCCGACGATGCCCGCAAACGACGGCTCACCAATTACCAGCCCGCGAATATCCTCCATCTCCATCAGTTCGCTCACCGCATCCCGCAGCGCCTGTTTCGCCTTATCTGCATCTTCGTGACGATCGACATCATAATTCGCCACCACCGAACCAATGCCGCGCACAAAGTTGGCAAAGGTGGTGATCGATGACCACGGAATAATGTGGTACGCCCCGGTATCCTGACGTACGCCGACGGAGCGAATGGACATCCTCTCCACCGTGCCGGTAAGCGGTCCGATGGTCACCAGATCCCCGGTGTTCATCCCGTTCTCAAACTGGATAAAAATGCCGGTGATAATATCCTTCACCAGCGTCTGCGAACCAAAGGAGATCGCCAGTCCCAGGGCACCGGCACCCGCCAGCAGTGGGGCGATATTTACGCCGATTTCCGACAACACAATCATGATGGTAATGGTGCTAATGATCACCGCCAGCGCGTTGCGGAACAGCGTCAGCAGCGTGCGGGCGCGGGCGCTCGGCAGCGGCCTGCCGTGGACATCCGACACCAGACGGTTTTCGATAAGGCTTGCCAGCAGCGTCCAGCCGACGGCGGAGAAGAACAGGATCAGCGCGATACGAATAAGAATATCGACGGTCTTTTCCCCGGCGCCGTTATGCAGCCAGTTCCAGAAATCAAACAGTCCCCACGCATTCAGCAGCAGCATAATTGCCACGCAGACCGTCAAAATACGCGCCACCTTCAGCGACACCGATGTCCAGCCATTTACCCGTTTTTGCAGCTCGGGGTAATTACGCTGAACCTGCGGCGACAGGGTGATCGTCTTCGACAGCCAGCGGGAGAGCAGGCCAGAAACAAAGGCCGCGATGCCGATAATCGCCAGGCTTTTGAACGTCGCCCCCATCATAAATTTCAGGCTGTTGCCCGGATCGAACAGCGAGAAGAAACACAGCACAATAAAATAGGCGCTGGCCAGCCAGTGCCACACCAGCGCAAAGGCGCGAATAAAGAGGCTGAAAAAGGAGAGGGAGCGATCGGCCAGGTGAAGCAGACTGTCGGTGATCGCTTTTTTATTGTGGAAGATGAGGTACAGCGCCCAGACGGTAATACAGAGCATGATCAGCACGTTCGCCAGGGCCCCGAACTGCACGTTAACCTGGTTGGAAATAATCGGGACGGCGACCAGCAGGCCATAGCCGATCAACCCGCTCAGCACGCTGAGCCGAACCGCCCAGTATTTGGCGCTCCGATCCGAAATGGCGAACGGGCGAAGTTCCGGCACGCGCGGACAGAATATTAACCGCAGGAGCGCCTTAAAGAACTCGATCAGGGCAAAGGCGTTCAGGAACAGCCCCTGCTGAAAGGCGATGGTTTTGTTCCCGGTATTAAGACGGTCGGCCAGCATCTGGCCGACAAACAGCGTCAGCGCCAGCAGCAGCAAATCGATGATAAAGGCCCCGGTAATCATTGCCGGAAGATGCAGCCAGCTGCTTTTATGCTGATTCTTTTTACGTCCCCAGTGGCCCATCTTCCGGTAAAGCGGCCAGACAGACAGGCGCAACAGCCAGTAAAAAATGAATACCGCGGCGGCCAGAATAGAAAACTGGGTCGCGGCTGCAGAAAAGGTGTGGGGATTAAAAGGCTTATGCGAGGTGCCAACAAGGTTGCGATAGAGCTGGGCAAAACGCGACGACAGGGCTTCCCCGTAGCGGCGACTGATATCGGTGACGTTTTCCAGTACCGTCTTTTCGTCTTCGACTTCCGGCGGCGCGATAGTCGGAACCGGATCCTGAGGCGGTGTGGCGGCCACTTTCCTCAACTGATCGATAAGTTCCTGCCGGGACGTGTCGTTCTCAAGCACGTCGGCAAGTGCGCTGTAAGCGGCTTTTTTCTTTTCAGCGTCGGGTTCTGGCGGCGCATTTTGCTGGGTGGCGGTGGCTCCGGTGGTGACGCCGGGAATGGTTACAGCAAGTGATGGCGCGCTAAACAGGGTAAACAGTAGCAACAGGATCCACGGCACGGCGTCCTCCGACAAAAATATCGTGCAAAATGATAAGTATAGAGCGCGCGGAGCGGAGGGGAGTTTTTGGGAACAATCCGGCATAAAAAAGCCGGGCATGCCCGGCTCTGTGTATGGCTATCAGGAGACGTGTTGCAGGAACTCCTGGAGGCGCTGGCTAGGTGGGTTCGCAATCAGCGCCTGCGGATTACCGTCTTCCGCGATGCGGCCCTTATCAATGAAGATCAGACGGGACGCCACTTTTTCGGCAAAGCCGATTTCGTGGGTAACGATCACCATCGTCATGCCTTCTTCTGCCAGATCCTGCATCACTTTCAGCACCTCGTGACGCAGCTCCGGGTCGAGTGCGGACGTTGGCTCATCAAACAGCATCATCTTTGGCTTCACCGCCAGCGCACGGGCAATGGCCACGCGCTGCTGCTGGCCACCGGACAGCTCGGAAGGATAGTGGTGGGCACGCTCTGCCAGACCCACTTTCGCCAGCAGATCTTTTGCCAGCGTTTCTGCCGCCGCTTTGCTGGCCCCACGCACGCGCAAAGGACCGAACATCACGTTTTCCAGCGCCGTCAGGTGCGGGAACAGGTAGAACTGCTGGAACACCATGCCCGCTTCCTGGCGGATCAGGCGCTCGTCCACTTTCGGATCGTTCACCTTCAGACCATCGACGATCAAATCGCCGCTGGTGATCTCCTCGAGCTTGTTAATACAGCGCAGCAGGGTGGATTTTCCGGAACCCGACGGCCCGATGATCACCACCACTTCACCCTGCCTGATGTTCAAATCGATATTGTGCAGCACCTGGGTTGGACCAAAGTGCTTGGAAACATTTTTAAATTCAATCACAGGATTTTCATCCTTCTTTCAAGACGACGCAGAACAAAGCTCAGGACAAGCGTGATAATCAGGTAGACAACGGCGACCGCACTCCAGATTTCCAGGGCGCGGAAGTTACCCGCGATGATCTCCTGGCCCTGACGGGTCAGCTCGGCCACGCCGATAACAATAAACAGCGAGGTGTCTTTAATGCTGATGATCCACTGGTTGCCCAGCGGCGGCAGCATGCGGCGCAGCGCCAGCGGCAGGATCACGTGACGGATCGTTTCGCGACGGGAAAGACCTAACGCCAGGCCAGCTTCGCTGAAGCCTTTATGAATCGACAGCACCGCACCGCGGGTGATTTCCGCAATGTAGGCGCCGGAGTTAATCATAATGGTGACGACAGCTGCGCTGAACGGGTCAATGCGCAGATCGTTGAAGGCCATCGGCAGGGCGAAGTAGATAAACATGACCTGCACCACAATGGGGGTGCCACGGATCACTTCGATGAAAACCAGTGCGATGTGGTTTGCAATCCAGCCGCCGTAGGTGCGGGCGAAACCGGCCACCAGACCGATAATTAACCCGCCAACCAGACCGAGGACCGAAATCCACAAGGTCATTTTAGCGCCTTCAAGCAAGAGAGGAATGGCAGGCCAGATGGCGCTCCAGTCAAACTGCATGATGTATTCCTGTATACCGTGGTGAAAAACGAAAAACGTAGGCCCGGTAAGCGGTAGCGCCACCGGGCGTTACAAACCTGAAGTCAGGTGAAATTATTTAGGCTCGGTACCGAACCATTTTTTGTAGATTTCGTTATAGGTGCCGTTCTCTTTCAGGGTTTTCAGCGCGCCGTTAACTTTATTACGCAGGTCGTCGCTGCCTTTCGGGAACGCAATACCGTACTGCTGAGCTTCCAGGGAATCACCTACCGCTTTGAACTTGCCGTTACCGGCGGTTTTGATGAAGTAAAGGATGTTAGGCGTGTCGTGCAGCACCGCGTCTGCGCGGTTGGTGCCCAGTTCCATGTAAGCGTTGTCGATGTTCGGGAACTGACGCAGGTCTTTGGTTTTGATATTGGCTTTCGCGTAATCAACGGAACCGGTGCCGCTCTTCACGGCGACCACTTTACCGTCGAGATCTTTCACGCTTTTCACGTCGTTGTTATCCGCTTTCACCATCACCAGCAGGCCGCTTTTGTAGTAGCCATCAGAGAAATCGATAGCTTTTTTACGCTCTTCGGTAATGGTGATGCCCGCCAGCGCCAGGTCAACGTTTTTGGTTTGCAGTGCCGGGATAATGCCGCTGAAATCCATTGGCTTCAGGGTGTAATCCAGTTTGAGTTCTTTTGCGACAGCGGCCCACAGATCAACGTCAAAACCAACGTATTTATCACCCTGTTTGAATTCAAACGGTACGAACGCCGTGTCAGTCGCCACAACCAGTTTGTCGGCAGCCTGCGAGGACACCGCAAACGCCAGGGTAAGTGCAGCCAGTGAAACTTTTAATACAGACTTCATAGCATTTCCTTTTATATCCACGGGGCGATCCCCTGCGAGAACCTCAGGCACAATGAAAAAATCGTGCCAGTTTTACAAGCTGTTGTTTTGCAAAGGGGATAATGTCACGCATTGCACAAAAAGCGTGGCAATTCTGTCAGGTTGCACCAGAATGGAGCACCGTTTTGGTGCGCTTCGTTAAGGTCTTCTGACAGGGGGATATTTAGCGCAGAATCTGACGAAAAAACAATCTTCCGTTAACGGTTGTGTGAGGTGATTATTACATTTTATTCACTTTTGCGGCCGTTGCGGACAAAAGTGTGCACCATAAATGTGCAAAACCCCCGCCAGGGGCGAGGGTTATTCAGACAATCCGCAGGGATTATTCGATGTTTGACTCAATGAACCACAGGAACTGATCCAGGTCGCGTGACGCGGCAGTGAAGATATCAGCGGTGTCTTCATCTTTTGCTTCGCCAATCGCTTTACGAACATCGTTCGCGACAATCGCATAACGGTCCGCCAGCTCTTTCAGGTGATCCTGAACGGTATGGATATCCAGCGGATAGCTTTTCAGTGGCGTTTTGCTGTTGATCACCTGCGTGGTACCCAGAGCCACACCGCCCAGCTGTACGGCGCGTTCGGCCATGGTATCCAGATGAGTCACCAGTGCTGTGCGGAAGCCATCCAGCATTTCATGAACGGCAATAAAGTTTGCACCGCGCATATTCCAGTGGGCCTGTTTGGTGATCAGCGAAAGATCGATGAACTGGACCACCTGGCGATTCAGCAGCTCAATGGTCGCTTTTTTATCGCTATCCGATACATCGTTACGGGTATAAAGCAGATTAGACGCTTTCGTTTTCACCAGTTTAGCGGTACTCATAATCTCATATCCTCTTGATGTTTGTGTCCCAGGTAATTACGGGATTAAGTATAGCACCGGATTTTTTCTCTGCGGTTTGGCGCTGCCTATCGGTTTAATAGCGAAAGGATGGTTGAAGTTTTAACTTAATGATTTTAAAGTTTTTTATATAAATTGATGCAGATCAATCTTAATTCGTTAAGTGACAAGGCGGGCAGGTGAAATATTTTGGCAATATAAGAGAGTTTGTAAGAAATTATTTGAAGGGCTGACGAGGCCTATATTCTGCATGGCCGGTAAGCCATGCAGAATTTAAGGGCTAGTTGAGGTCAATCTTATGTACTTTTGGTTCCTGGCGCATGGTCAATGTAGAGCCCATTGACGCCGCGATAATGGAACAGAGCGCCAGCGTCTGCACCAGTGTCAGGGTTTCGCCGAGGAACATCATTCCAGAGATGGCAGCCAGCGCGGGCTCCATGCTCATGAGCGTACCAAAAATACGCGTAGGCAGACGCGTCAGGGCGATCATCTCCAGAGAGTAGGGCAGCGCCGTGGAAAGAATGGCGACCGCCAGCCCAACCGGCAGGATTGACCACTGCCATATTGAGTCCGTTGCTTGTGCCATGCCGATCGGGACAAAGATAACCGCGGCAATCAGCGAGCCTAAGGCGACCGTCGCGGGGCCGTGCTCTTCGCCCGCACGCTGACCAGTGAGAATATACACCGCCCAGCACGCCCCTGCGCCCAGCGCCAGAGCGGCCCCTGTCAAATCGATTTGTGAAACGCTTTGGCCGAGCGGCAGCAGGAACCATAGCCCCAGCACGGCCAGTATGACCCAGATAAAGTCTACCGGGCGACGAGAAGAAAAGAGGGCAACCGCCAGCGGGCCGGTAAATTCAAGCGCGACCGCGATCCCCAGCGGGATAGTCTGAATAGAGAGGTAGAACATGTAGTTCATCCCTCCCAGCGCCAGCCCATAAAAAAGCAGAGGCAGTCGCTGCTCCTTTTTAAACCGTAGCCGCCAGGGTTTAAAGACAACCACGAGGATCAGGGTGCCTAATGCGATACGCAGCGCCGTGACGCCGGGCGCACCAATCAGCGGAAACAGCGATTTTGCCAGCGACGCGCCGCTTTGTATGGACATCATCGCGATAAGTATGACTGCCACCGGCATCCAGACCGACGATTTACGAGGTAAACCTGGCATCCTTTCTCCTGTCAATTTTTGTCAAAAGAGGTAAAAGTCGCAGTGTAATGGAAATAACCTGCAACGGTTGAGCTACTGTTGAAAAAAAATCCAGGGAAAATCCGTAAAATGAGAAAACGTTGCTGATTTTATCGCCTGAAAGATTAGGAATAATCTGGATGAACTAAATGGCGATGACGCGCACTATTAGCATTTACAGGTGAAAATCTGGAGTTATTTGAACGAGATAGCTGGTGCTGGAAATGTTCTGTTACAGGAAAGGTCGCATTAGACATCGTGAATGACAAAGAGTTTCACAGATTTTTTTGATATATTTAAAACTTACGGACTTACTTGAAGCACATTTGAGGTGGTTATGAAAAAAATTGCATGTCTTTCAGCACTGGCAGCTGTTCTGGCTGTTTCCGCAGGTACCGCTGTAGCGGCAACTTCTACTGTAACTGGTGGTTACGCTCAGAGCGATATGCAGGGCGTGATGAACAAAACCAACGGTTTCAACCTGAAGTACCGTTACGAGCAAGACAACAACCCGCTGGGTGTGATCGGTTCTTTCACTTACACCGAGAAAGATCGTACTGAAAATGGCTCTTACAATAAAGGTCAGTACTACGGCATCACCGCGGGTCCTGCTTACCGCCTGAATGACTGGGCAAGCATCTACGGTGTTGTAGGTGTTGGCTACGGTAAATTCCAGCAGACCGAAAACCAAGGTCTGAACCGTACTGCAAGCAACAGCGACTACGGTTTCTCCTATGGCGCAGGTATGCAGTTCAACCCAATCGAAAACGTTGCTCTGGACTTCTCCTATGAGCAGAGCCGTATCCGCAACGTTGACGTTGGCACCTGGATCGCGGGCGTAGGTTACCGCTTCTAATCACTTCGGTGAGCCAGTAAAAAATCCGCCCAATGTGGCGGATTTTTTTGTTTGTACCCTCTCCCCGTGGGAGAGGGCCAGAGTGAGGGCATCAGCCTGCACGAGACGGCAGAGATCACTTACTCTTAATATCGAAAATATCCGTCCCCAGATGGTTATAGTCAACTTTCTGTAACCTGAAGTTGGTAATGTAAACTGGCGGGCCCTTCTTCCCGGAGATAAACGGGTAATCATTTTTTATCTCTTTCGCCTTAATCCCCGTCCACTGTGAGAAGAATTTCAGGAAATCGTTCGCGGAACGGCGCGCTTTGATGATGCGATGCGTTTTGTCATCACTCGACAGCACCATAAACGGTACCTGGAAGTTCTGCTGAAACTTGTCATCGTGGGCCAGATACTGCACCTCTTTACCGCGCTCCTTAAACGCCAGACCGTGGTCAGAGAAATAGACCATCGAGAAGCTATCGCCGCTGTTGCGCAGCTGCGCGTACAGCTTGCTGAGCAGATCGTCGGTTTGCGTCATGGTGTACAGATAACACGAGGTCTCTTTGGATTGCACAAACTCCGCATATTTTCCCCCGGTACGATCGCATGCCTGCGGGTGTGACCCCATCAGGTGCAGGACGATCAGCTGCGGCTGGGTGCGCTGAGTGGCAAAGACCTGCGCGGTCATTTTTAGCAACGCTTCATCTTTTGTGTTTTTATCGGCTTCGAAATCACCGCTTTTCAGGAACTGTACCTCGTCGGCACGCTTCGCGATGCTGGCAATGGCGGTATCATACTCGCCGATCTGCCCCTGGTTGGAGAACCACCACGTCTGAAAACCTGCCCGGTTGGCCAGGGTGACAAAATTATCCTGAAACTGCGGTTTTCCATCCACGACACGGTTGAGCGTCAGACCGAGAGATTTCTGCGTCGAACCGCTGGCCGCCACGTAATCGGTAAACAGCGTACCGTTGACGGAGCTGGCAAACGGCGTGTTATCCCAGTGACCGCCAAACGCGCCGAGCGCATCGCGACGCGCGCTTTCACCGATCACCACCACATAGGTGTGATACTTCGGTTTCACCGCCAGCACGTTCCAGGTATCTTTCATGGTGGAAAGCTCGGCCATACGCGCCTGCTCGTCGAGCACTTCCTCGTTATTCACTACCACGTCTTTAACGAAGCGAAACACCGGATACCCGGTATCTTTAAGCTTAAACACGCCGCCCCAGGCCAGATTTTGTACCGGCGCAACAAAAAACGTCACTACGCTAAAGGCCAGGCACAGGCTTTCAATTTTACCCCATGTTTTTTTCCCGACCTGCTTACGGCGAACCGCAATCACGCCGAGAGCAAAAATGAAAAGGCCAACCACGTAGTTGTACCACGGGAAGATCGTCAGGATCTCTGTAGACTCTTCCATATTGGTGGAGTGGAGCGCCAGCAGGGTATTAAAGTTCGGCGCGCCATAGGCCTGGCCGAACGGGAAATAGGCGGCAGCCACCAGAGAACAGATCCCGATAAGCACTTTCTGCATGCGCGGTGCGCTTCGCCATAGCAGGTGAAGAATGCAGGTGAACCCGACGGCATAAAGCAGGCTAAAGGGGTAGCCAAGAGCAAAGTTAATCAACAGCGATTGCAAAAAATAAAATCCCGTCCACGGGCTTAGGGCCCGGCTGCGGGTAACAAGTGTATCAATCAGGGTTACGTTCATAGATCACTATCACGAAAACGCCATGTGCTCACCCTGGCGTCAAGGGTCAAAGCCTGCCGGACAGTGCGTGGAAAGGGAATGGAGGTCCGCTTCAGCGAGCCGCAAATTGTGCAGGGCTGCAAGAAGATAGTGCGAGCGTGAATTAAGGTCAACAGTTGCTAAACAGATGTTTTGCGAAGGGGGCTGCAAATCCGCAAAAATAATCAGGAAAAAGCGAGTTTACAACGAAAGTGTGACAGGAAAATGAAGCGGCGTGCCGCGACGCCGCTTAGTGAGAAGATTTGTCGTCCTGATGCGGTTTGGCGTTAAACATATCGCACAGCATGTTCAACAGCATTAGACGCACTTTAAAAGGAGAGTGGGTAAACACGTTCATACACCTCTTGAATTCATTCATAAGACCTCCTGATTCATGATCCCTTCGATCCGTGAAGGGTGACTGCATTACATACAGATATAGCACAGGCTATATTGTATAGCTATGGCTAATTCGTTAATTTTTTGTGCTTGTAGAGCTATGGTTTACAATGTGCGCTCCGTTACAGGGCGCTGGAAGCGTCAACCCATTGAGGAAGCACAATGAACCGTCGCGCAGGTAAGCCAACAACAAAAAAAACGACGCAACTGGTGAACGTTGAAGAGCATGTGGAAGGCTTCCGTCAGGTGCGTGAGGCGCACCGCCGGGAGCTGATTGATGATTATGTCGAACTGATCTCCGATCTGATTCGTGAAGTTGGAGAAGCGCGCCAGGTGGATATGGCCGCACGCCTGGGGGTGTCGCAGCCAACCGTTGCCAAAATGTTAAAACGTCTGGCGTCGGTCGGGCTGATCGAGATGATCCCCTGGCGCGGGGTGTTTCTCACCGCTGAAGGCGAAAAGCTGGCGCAGGAGAGCCGCGAGCGCCATCAGATCGTCGAGAATTTTTTACTGGTGCTGGGCGTCAGCCCGGAAATTGCCCGTCGGGATGCCGAAGGTATGGAACACCACGTCAGCGAAGAGACGCTGGTGAAGTTCCGCGAATTTACGCTCAAATATGGCCCCGCCGCTGAATGAACATCCCCGGCTTGCAGGCCCTGAAACGCGATCGTTTTTTCCATCTTTTACTTATCACTGGCGTTGGGCTCAGCGTCTTTGTGCCCTTCACGCCGCACACCTGGCCGGCGGCCATAGACTGGCGCACCATTATTACCCTGAGCGGTTTGATGATGCTCACCAAAGGCGTAGAGCTGAGCGGCTATTTTGACGTGCTGGGGCGCAAAATGGTGCGCCGCTTCGCCACCGAGCGCAAGCTGGCTCTGTTCATGGTCTTTTCGGCGGCGCTGCTGTCGACGTTCCTCACTAATGACGTAGCGCTGTTTATCGTGGTGCCGCTTACGCTCACACTGCGTAAGCTGTGCGAAATACCGGTTACCCGTCTGATTATCTTTGAAGCGCTGGCCGTCAATGCAGGCTCGCTGCTCACGCCGATCGGTAACCCGCAGAACATTCTGCTGTGGGGACGCTCCGACCTGTCGTTTACCGCATTTACCTGGCAGATGGCGCCGCTGGCGCTGGCGATCGTGGCGACGCTGCTGGTGGTGGGCTGGTTTGCTTTCCCGAATAAATCGTTGCAGTACCACAGCGGTACCACCGGCCCCCAGTGGCAGCCGCGTCTCGTCTGGAGCTGCCTGGGACTGTATATCGTTTTCATTACCGCGCTGGAGTTAAACCAGGCGCTGGCGGGCGCGCTGCTGGTGGCGTGTGGCTTCCTGTTCCTCGCCCGGCGGGTGCTGGTGAGCGTTGACTGGACGCTGCTGCTGGTGTTTATGGCGATGTTTATTGACGTCCATCTACTGATCCAGCTCCCGGTATTGCAGACCGTTCTCCATAGCGTCAGCGGTCTGTCGCAGCCGGGACTATGGCTAACGGCGATTGGTCTCTCGCAGGTGATCAGTAACGTGCCGTCCACCATTTTGCTGCTTAACTATGTTCCCCCAACGGTACTGCTGGCGTGGGCGGTCAACGTCGGCGGCTTTGGGCTGCTGCCCGGCTCGCTGGCCAACCTCATCGCCCTGCGGATGGCCAACGATCGCCGCATCTGGTGGCGCTTCCATTTATGGTCAATCCCGATGCTGCTCTGGTCTGCGGCGGTCGGTTTCGGACTATTCCTTCTCATATAGTGCGCAATTTGTCAGTTTTTCCTGGCAAATGTATAGCAACGTCCTAGCTTTAGTGAACGGCATAGTGTGATGCCGCTCACTGACAGGACCGTTGCTGAACTATGGCAGAAGATCAAAATCCACCTGCTGACGAGCAGGATCAAAACAATAACGAGCGCAAGCGCCCGGGCAAAAAACCGTTAATTATCCTTGGCATCGTGGTCATCGTGATGGTGATCGTGGCGCTGGTCTGGTGGTTTTTAACCCGTAACGAAGAGACCACCGACGACGCCTTCACCGACGGCGACGTAGTGACCATTGCCCCAAAAACGGCAGGCTACGTTACCGAACTTCGCGTGCGGGATAACCAGCGTGTAAAGAAAGGGGATGTGCTGGTGGTGATCGATCCGCGTGATACCACCGCCCAGCGCGATCAGGCTCAGGCCCAGCTTGGGCTGGCGGTTGCGCAGTTGCATCAGGCGCAGGCGCAGCTGGCGCTCTCGAAGGTGCAATATCCCGCCCAGCGCGATGAAGCCAAAGCCCAGGTACTGAAAGCCCAGGCGGATATGGCCAACGCTCAGGCGGAGTACCGCCGTCAGCGCGGCGTTGACCCCCGCGCGACCACACAACAAAGCATCGATGCCGCGAACGCTCAACTGCGGAGTGCACAGGCGGGTCTGGCCAGCGCGCAGGCGCAGCTGGAGGTGGCGGAGCAGGTCCAGCTGCAAATCCGCCAGCAGGAGACTAACGTCGAAGCCCGCGAACGGCAGGTCGATCAGGCCAGAGCGCAGTTGGAAACCGCCAACCTGAACCTCTCTTATACCGAAGTCCGCGCCCCGTTCGACGGTTTTGTCACCAAACGCAACGTCCAGCCTGGTACGCTGGTGCAGGCAGGCACGGCACTGTTCTCGCTGGTTTCCCCGAACGTGTGGGTGGTGGCGAACTTCAAGGAGTCGCAGCTTGAACGTATGAAGCCGGGCGACAAAGTGACCGTGTCCGTCGATGCCTGGCCGGATATGGCGCTCGAAGGCCATATTGACAGCATCCAGCAGGGCAGCGGCTCGCGCTTCTCCGCCTTCCCGTCGGAAAACGCCACCGGTAACTTTGTGAAGATCGTTCAGCGCGTGCCGGTGAAAATCGTCATTGATAAGGGGCTGGATCCGAACAAACCGCTGCCGCTGGGGCTGTCGGTTGAACCGAAGGTCACCGTGGAATGACGGACAGCAGCCACGAAAACTGGAAGCCCGCCAGTAACCCGTGGGCGGTGGCGATTGTGGTCACCCTGGCGGTGTTTATGGAAATTCTGGACACCACCATCGTCAACGTGGCGCTGCCCCACGTCGCGGGGTCGCTCTCGGCCAGCTATGACGAATCCACCTGGGTGCTCACCAGCTACCTGGTGGCGAACGGCATCGTGCTGCCGATCTCGGCCTTCCTGAGCCGGCTGTTTGGCCGCAAGCAGTTCTTCCTGATCTGCATTGTGATGTTCACCATCTGCTCGTTCCTGTGCGGCATCGCCACCGAGCTTTGGCAAATCATCCTGTTCCGTGTGATGCAGGGCTTTTTTGGCGGCGGGTTGCAGCCCACGCAGCAATCGGTGCTGCTCGATTACTTCAAGCCGGAGGACAGGGGCAAAGCCTTTGGCCTTTCATCCATTGCCATTATCGTCGCGCCGGTACTTGGCCCGACGCTGGGAGGCTGGATCACCGATAACTACTCCTGGCGCTGGGTGTTCTTTATCAATATTCCGGTAGGGATTGTGACGGTGCTGGCCATCTATCAGCTGCTGGAAGATCCGCCGTGGGAGAAAAAGTCGGAAGAGAAGCTCACCGTCGACTGGACGGGGATCGGCCTGATCGCTCTCGGACTTGGCTGTTTGCAGGTGATGCTCGACCGGGGCGAAGATGATGACTGGTTCTATTCGAACTTTATCCGCACCTTCGCGGTACTGACGCTGGTCGGCATTATCGGCGCGATCTACTGGCTGATGTATGCCAAAAAGCCGGTGGTGGATCTGCACTGTATGAAGGATCGCAACTTTGCGATCTCCAGCCTGCTGATGGCGGGGATGGCGATGATCCTCTACGGCAGTTCGGTGGTTATTCCGCAACTGGCGCAGCAGGATTTGGGCTATACCGCCACCTGGTCCGGGCTGGTGCTCTCGCCCGGCGCGGTGCTGATTGTGCTGACTATTCCGCTGGTACTGAAGCTGATGCCGGTGGTGCAGACGCGCTGGATCATCGCCTTCGGCTTTACCTGCCTGGCGGTGTCCTTCTTCTGGTCCCGGACGCTGACGCCGGATATCGATTTCGAAACGCTGGTGCTGTTCCGCAGCGCCCAGTCGATTGGACTCGGGTTCCTGTTTGTGCCCCTCACCACCATCGCCTTTATCTCGATCCCGAGGCGGCTTAACGCCGACGCGGCGGCGCTGTTTACCATGTTCCGCAACGTGGCCGGCTCGATTGGGATTTCGCTCTCGACGGCGGCGATCACCGAGCGCTCGCAGGCGCACAGCGCGCATCTGGCTTACCACGCTTCGCCGTTTAATGAGCAGTTCCAGCTGGCGATACGCGAAAGCGCCCAGGCGATCCAGAACTTCACCACTCAGGTGGGCGATCCGACCGGCATTGCCACCGGGCGGATGTACCAGACCATGATCGAGCAGTCGCGCTTTCTGGCCTACATTGACGTCTTCACCATTCTGAGCGCGGTGGCCTTCTTACTGATTCCGTTTTGTTTGTTGCTCTCGCCGGTTAAGAGCGAGGGGAGTGCAGGAGCACACTGATGATACACAGACGTTTACACCCCCTGATGATAATGATGCTGCTGGTGGGCTGCGCCGTCGGGCCGGACTACCAACAGCCTGCACCGCCCGCCACCACGCACTGGAACGATAAGGGCGACGGCGCGGTGAAATCACAAACGTCCTCCGCGGCAACTAACCCGCGCTGGTGGAAAACTTTCGGCTCGCCGCAGCTCGACAGCCTGATTGAACGCGCCATCGCCGGAAATCTGACGCTACAGCAAACGGTATTGCGCATTGCCGGCGCGCGCGAACAGATTAACCAGGCCGGCGGGGCATTTTTCCCGTCGGTGAATGGCAATGTGCAGGCGACGCGCCAGCAGCTTGGGCTGGAAGGGGAGCTGAAATCCCACGGCGTGTATGACCAGTTGAGTAATGTCGATCCGCAGCTGCGAAGCGCGTTAGGCCCGCTGACGCAGCCGATTAACCTCTATCAGGGCAGCTTCGACGCTCAGTGGGAAATCGACCTGTGGGACAAGGTGCGCCGTCAGGTAGAAGCGGCCGAGGCGCAGCAGCGGGCGGCGATCGAGCAGCGTAACGATGCGCTGGTCTCGCTGGAAGCCGAAGTGGCGCGGGCGTGGCTACAGCTGCGAGGGGCGCAGAGCATCATTGCCACGCTTAATACGCAAATTGAAAGCGCGCAGCAGACGCTGGATCTGACCGAAAGCCGCCAGCGGGGCGGGCTGTCACCGCAGATGGACGTAGAAAACGCCCGGGCGCAGTTGGGCAATCTTGAAGCCCAATTGCCGCAGTATCAGGCGCAGGAACGCCAGGCGATGAACGGGCTGGCCATCCTGCTCGGCAAACCGCCGGGGGCGCTGGATGCCGAATTACAATCCGTGCAGCCGATGCCAGCGTTGCCGGATATTGTGCAAACCGGCATTCCGTCAACGCTGGCGCGTCGTCGCCCGGACGTGCGCGAAGCTGAGGCGAACCTCCATGCCGCCACGGCGCAAATTGGCGTTTCGGTAGCCGAACTGTTCCCAAGCTTCACCCTCTCCGGGCAGTTTGGCCTGCGTAACAGCGAATCCGGCTGGCTGACCGACTGGAGCAGCCACTTTTACAGCTTCGGTCCGCAGGTCTCCATCCCCATCTTCCAGGGCGGTCGGCTGGTCTCCAGCGTCAAGGTGGCCCGCGCACAGCAAGGGGCGGCGGTGCTGGACTATCGTCAGACGGTGCTGACGGCGCTCGGCGATGTTGAAAACGCGCTGGTGAGCTATCGCACTGACCAGCAGCGTGAGGCGGGCCTGGCGAAAACCATCGACGCGCTGCAAAACGCTTTTGATCTCGCCAGCGACAGCTACCGACAGGGGATCGCCAGTTTTATTGACGTGCTGGACGCCCAGCGTCAGCTCGCTCAGGCCGAACAGCAGCGGGCGCAGGCGCAGGTGCAGAGCGCGCTTGACCTGGTGGCGCTCTACAAAGCCCTCGGCGGCGGCTGGGAGCCGTATCAGCAGGTTCAGCTGCCAGACTACAGCGTCTTTGGCGATGCCCCGCGCGGATAGATTCAGAGGATTGGGCAAGAAACGGACAGGAACGCCACATTCGCGATGGCTGGGGGGCGGGTATAACTAACAGACACCCAATCGACATGCGAGGAAAGCGTTATGCGTTATCAAAAACTGGGCAATACCGGACTGTTTGTTTCTGAACTCTGCCTCGGCACCATGACCTTCGGCGGCGAGGGCGGCATGTGGGGCAAGATTGGCCAGCTAAGGCAAAACGAAGCCGAGCAGCTGGTGGGCCGCGCGCTGGACGCGGGCATCAACTTTATCGACACTGCCGACGTCTATTCGGAAGGACGCTCGGAGGAGATCCTCGGGCAGGCGCTGAAAAACCTGAACGTTCCACGTGAAAACGTGGTGGTCGCCACAAAGGTGTTTGGTGAAACGGGCACGGCGGGAGTGAACTCACGCGGCGGCTCGCGCTATCACATTATCGACTGCGTAAAGGAGAGCCTGCGCCGCCTGCAGCTCGATCATATCGATCTCTATCAGCTGCACGGTTTCGACCCCGCGACCCCCATTGAGGAGACGCTTTACGCACTGGATAACCTTGTACAGCACGGTCACGTGCGATACATCGGCGTCTCGAACTGGACTGCGTGGCAGATTGCCAAAGCGCTCGGTATTTCTGACCGTCTTGGGCTGGCGCGTTTCGCATCGTTGCAGGCGTATTACACCATTGCCGGACGTGACCTGGAGCGCGAGCTGGTGCCGATGATGCAGAGCGAAGGCGTCGGATTGATGGTCTGGAGCCCGCTGGCGGGCGGCCTGCTGAGCGGAAAATACGGTCGTGACGGGCAGAGCGAAACCGGAGGCCGCCGTCTGGAATTTGACTTCCCGCCGGTGAATAAAGATCGCGCCTTCGACTGCGTGGACGTAATGCGCGTCATTGCCGAGCGTAGGGGCGTCTCCGTGGCGCAAATCGCGCTGGCATGGCTGCTGCATCAAAAAGCGGTGACCAGCGTCATTATTGGTGCGAAACGCGTCGATCAGCTGGACGATAATATTGCCGCCACCGGGATCCGCTTAAGCGAAGACGAGCTTAAACAGCTTGATGCCGTCAGTGCGCTGCCGCGCGAATATCCAGGCTGGATGCTGGAGCGGCAGGGGGAATACCGTCGTAGTCAGCTCGCGCAGCAGTAACCTTCCTTTTCCCCGGAGGCGCTTCGCTTACCGGGGCTACTATCTCTGGTCTTTATTTCAACCCACCTCACAAAAAATGCTCCTTCTCTTTGCCTGATGTTTCATCTCGATCTATATGACTAGTCATTAAATTTAAATGACTAGTCATATAGGGAGAGACCATGAACAAATCACTGCCAGCCAACTTTTTATGGGGCAACTCGGTATCCAGCATGCAGACGGAAGGGGCATGGAATGAGGGCGGGAAGGGGATGTCGGTATATGACATTCGGGAAGCAGGAGAAAACATCTCCGACTGGAAAGTGGCGACCGACTCCTACCACCGCTACCGGGAAGATTTCGATCTGATGCAGGATCTGGGCATGAACTGCTACCGCTTCCAGATCTCCTGGAGCCGCGTCTGCCCGCAGGGTGACGGCGAGTTCAACGCCGAAGGTATCGCGTTTTACGACCGCTTTATTAACGATCTGCTCGCCCGCGGTATTGAGCCGATGGTCTGCCTCTACCACTTCGATATGCCGCTGGCGCTGGCGCAGGAGTACAACGGCTTCAACGAACGCCGGGTGATGGAGGCCTTTATCCGCTACGGCAAGAAGATGATCGACTGCTACGGCGATCGCGTGAAGTACTGGCTGACCTTCAACGAGCAGAACATTTTCCATATGCCGGAAGCTTTTCGCATTTCCGGTTACATGAAAGGTGAACAAACCCTGCGCGAGCTGTATGAGCTTCAGCACCATGCGATGGTGGCGCACATGACTCTGACCGAATACCTGCACCAGACTAAGCCAGGCAAGCTGATGGGCGGCATGCTGGCGCACCAGTTGATTTATCCAGCCACCTGCAAACCGCGCGATATCTTCTGCGCCCAGCAGTACGACGAATTCCTCAACCAGAACCTGCTGCGCGTCTTCGCGGGACAGGGCTACAGCCCGGCGGTGATGGCGGTGGTGGAGCAGGAGGGCTTCGGTGATATCTACCGCGCAGACGATCTCGCGCTGTTTGCGCGCACGAAGAACGACTTTATGGCCTTCAGCTATTACGCCAGCAAAACGCTGGACAGCGATGCCATCCCGGAAGGCACGCCGGTGAACCATTACCTGCTGCATGGCGAGAAAAATAACCCGTACCTGAAAGCCACCGAGTGGAACTGGCAGATCGACCCGCTGGGCTTTCGCACCATCATCACCCGCTATGCCAACGACTGGCGGATGCCGGTATTCCCGATTGAAAACGGCATCGGCGTGATCGAGTCCTGGGACGGGGTAAACCCGATCGAGGACACCTACCGCATCGACTACCACCGGGCGCACATCGAGGCGATGAAAGCGGCAATATTCGAGGACGGGGCAGAGGTAATGGGCTACCTCGGCTGGGGCTTAATCGACATTCTCAGCTCGCAGGGTGACATGCGTAAGCGCTACGGCGTGGTCTACGTCAACCGTGAAAATCACGACCTGAAAGACCTTAAGCGCGTGCCGAAGAAGAGCTACGCGTGGTTAAAACAGGTTATCCATACTAACGGACGCGAGATGTAAGCCGTACGCTGCCGGGCCGTTTTTGTGACTGATTGATGGGAATACTCCGCTATGTCTGAAACAAAAATAACACCGCACATGCAGTCTTTTGTCGATAAATTTGTTGAGTTCTCGGCGCGCCTGGCAAACCAGGTACACCTGCGATCCCTGCGGGACGCTTTCGCCACGGTGATGCCGATTTTCATCCTCGCCGGTCTGGCGGTGCTGGTGAACAACGTCGTGTTTCCATGGGTGCTGGAAGGCGACACGCTCACGCAGTTTAAGGTGTGGGGCGAGGCTATTATCAACGGCACGCTGAACATCGCCGCGCTGCTGCTGGCACCGATGATCGCCTGGTCGCTGGCGCGCAACAAAGATTTCGACAATCCGGTCTCGGCAGTGGTTATCGCCGTCAGCAGCTTCATCATCATGATGCCGATGCGCTTACAGATTACGCCTGTCGGCAGCGACGCCCCGGTGAACGTCACCCAGGTGCTGACGTTCGCCAATATCGGCTCCACCGGGATCTTCGCCGGGGTGCTGATTGGGCTGCTCTCAACCGAGCTGTTTATCGCCATTTCACGGCTGAAGGCGCTGCACATTTCGCTGGGGGAGAACGTGCCTCCGGCGGTGAGCAAATCCTTTACCGCGCTGATCCCGACAATCCTCACGCTCTCCCTGTTTGCGGTGCTGGCGGCCATACTGGCGAACGTGCTGCATACGGATCTGATCCATCTCATTACGACATTCATTCAGCAGCCGCTGCGGCTGATCAACACCAGTCTGCCCGGGACGATCTTCATTTACAGCTTCGGTAACTTCCTGTTCACGCTCGGTATTCATCAGTCGGTAGTCAACAGCGTGGTGCTGGAACCGTTCCTCCTGATCAACACCAACGAGAACATGCTGGCCTTTGCCAACGGCCAGCCGATCCCACACATCATCAACAACATTTTTGTGCCGACCTTTGGCATGGTGGGCGGGACGGGCAGCACTATCTCATTGCTGATCGCTATCTTCATCTTCTCAAGACAGAAATCAGCGAAGCAGGTGGCGCGTCTGTCACTGGCGCCGGGTCTGTTCAACATCAACGAGCCGGTGATTTTCGGCCTGCCGATTGTCTTTAACCTGCCGCTGATGATCCCGTTTGTGCTGCTGCCCGCCATCGGGATTTACTTTGCGTGGCTCTGTACCACGCTGGGTCTGATGTCGCGCTGCGTGGTGATGATCCCGTGGACCACGCCGCCGATCCTCAGCGCCTGGCTGGCGACGGCGGGGGACTGGCGGGCGGTGGTGGTGCAGTTGGCAATCATCGTATTTGGTGTATTCTTCTACCTGCCTTTCCTCAAGGTGGCCGAGCGAGTGGCCGTGAAAAACAGCGGGACAGAAAACTAATTTAAGGAAGGAAGATGGCGGCGAAGTACATCACCATAGCGCGGGAAATTAAGAAACGCATTATTACCCAGCAGTACGCCGCCAATGAACCGCTGCCGGACCAGTTCGCGCTGGCGGCGGAATTCAGCACCAGCCGGATGACCATTCAGCAGGCGATGCGTCAGCTGATCGTAGAAGGGCTGGTCTATACCCGGCAGGGACAGGGCACGTTCATCCGCAAAAATTTCCTCCAGCTTTCCCAGTGGGATCTCTCCGGCAGCGACTACTTTGGGGCGACCAAAACCTGGGAACATTTAGGCACGGTGACGAGCCAGGTGGTGCACTTCGAACTTCGCTTCCCGAACGAGAAAGAGCAGGCCTCGCTGATGATAAATCCGGATACGCCGATCTATGACTTCATCCGTCTGCGTTTACTCAACGGTGAGCCGATGTCCCTGGACGCCACGGTGATGCCGCTCAATCTGGTGCCCGGCCTGAACAAAACCCATCTTGAAAGTTCGGTATTCCGGTATGTGCAGGAGACGCTGGGGCTGAAGATCATGGGATCGTATCGTGTGGTGCGGGCGCTGAAGCCCAGTGCGCTGGATATGCAGCATCTGGTCTGTGAGCCAACCGACCCGGTGCTGGAGGTCGAGCAGGTGATCTATCTGGAAGATGGTACGCCGCTGGAGTACGCCCATTGTCACTATCGCTATGACCATGGCGGCATCGTAATTGTGAATAACGGATAAAAAAAAGCGGGCCTTGAGGCCCGCTTTGTTCGTGCTCGCGATTAGTTCAAACGCACCGGCATACCGGAACGGTTCTGAATCGCCTGATCAACGATGGTCGTGTCAACATCCGCCTGAGAGGTAACGGACTGCACCGCGCTGGTCAGCTTAATCGGTACGATTTCGTTGTTGTTGATCTGATCTTCGCTGGTGGACAGCGGGTTATGCACTTCAATGTAACGGCTGCCGTCCGGCTCTGACGTCGCTTTCACCGGTTCGTTAATGAACTGCACGCGCGTACCGACCGGCACGTTATCGAACAGGAATTTGATGTCTTCATTACGCAGACGTACGCAGCCGTGGCTTACGCGCAGGCCGATACCGAAGTTGGCGTTAGTACCGTGGATGGCATACAGACGGCCAATGTACAGCGCGTACAGACCCATCGGGTTATCCGGGCCAGCAGGCACAACCGCCGGTAGCGGTTCACCGGCAGCAATGTACTCAGCGTGCATTTTGGCGGTCGGCGTCCAGGTTGGGCCCGCTTTCTTACGCTCCACTTTGGTGGTCCAGTTCAGCGGGGTGTCTTTACCCAGCTGACCGATACCGATAGGCAGAACGATCACGGTGTTGGTGCCTTTCGGGTAGTAATACAGACGCATTTCGGCGCTGTTAATCACGATACCTTCGTGCACGGTATCCGGCAGGATCAGCTGCTGTGGAATGTTGAGTACGGTACCCGCTTTCGGCAGATACGGGTCAACGCCCGGGTTCGCTTCCAGCATGTTAGACAGGCCGAGCTGATACTGCGCCGCGAAGTATTCCAGCGGCTGAGTGTTACCTTCCGGAACTGTCACCACCTGGTTTTCACCCACCAGACGGCTTCCGTCTGTCGGCAGGGGATACGTCACCGCAGACGCGGTCTTACAAAAACCTACTACGGCTAACGCCGCCGCAAAAAGCGTTGTTAATTTCATGTTCATGTTATGCGAGGTATCTAAGCCATTCTGGCGATGAGTTGAGAAGTCTGAATCTGTAATGGGAGCGCATTATATGTGCATTCCCGTTAACTGGGAATTCAGATGTGTACGAAATCACATTTTTTTCGATTTTGTTAAAGTTTAGTGGATTACCGCAACACAGGATCTCAATTCGGAATTGTGGCATAATGCCGCGTTTATCACACTTTTCGCAGGAATCTCTCCGTGTTAGTTACCAGCAACGTCACTATGCAGTTTGGCAGTAAGCCGCTGTTCGAAAATATTTCCGTCAAATTTGGCGGCGGCAACCGTTACGGCCTGATTGGTGCCAACGGTAGCGGAAAATCCACCTTTATGAAGATCCTCGGCGGTGACCTGGAGCCGACGCTGGGCAACGTGTCGCTCGACCCGAACGAGCGTATCGGTAAGCTGCGTCAGGATCAGTTCGCCTTCGAAGAGTTCACCGTGCTCGACACCGTGATCATGGGGCATGCGGAGCTGTGGGAAGTGAAGCAGGAGCGCGATCGTATCTACGGTCTCGCTGAGATGAGCGAAGAAGACGGTTACAAAGTGGCCGACCTGGAAACGCAATATGGCGAAATGGACGGCTACTCTGCGGAAGCGCGTGCGGGCGAACTGCTGCTGGGCGTCGGCATTCCTGTTGAACAGCACTATGGTCCGATGAGCGAAGTTGCGCCAGGCTGGAAGCTGCGTGTGCTGCTGGCGCAGGCGCTGTTCTCTAACCCGGACATCCTGCTGCTCGACGAACCGACCAACAACCTGGACATCGACACCATCCGCTGGCTGGAGCAGACCCTGAACGATCGCGACAGCACCATGATCATCATCTCGCACGACCGTCACTTCCTGAACATGGTGTGTACCCACATGGCGGATCTGGATTACGGCGAGCTGCGCGTTTATCCGGGCAACTACGATGAGTACATGACGGCGGCAACCCAGGCGCGTGAACGTCTGCTTGCCGACAACGCCAAGAAGAAAGCGCAGATTGCGGACCTGCAATCCTTCGTGAGCCGCTTCAGCGCTAACGCCTCTAAATCGCGCCAGGCAACGTCGCGTGCCCGTCAGATCGACAAAATCAAGCTGGAAGAGGTAAAAGCCTCCAGCCGTCAGAACCCGTTCATTCGCTTCGAGCAGGACAAGAAGCTGTTCCGTAACGCGCTGGAAGTGGAAGCCCTCACCAAAGGCTTCGATGAAGGCCCGCTGTTCAAAAACTTCAACCTGCTGCTGGAAGTGGGCGAGAAGATTGCTATCCTGGGTGCCAACGGCGTGGGTAAATCCACTATGCTGAAAACTCTGGTGGGCGAAATGCAACCGGATAACGGTACCGTGAAATGGTCTGAAAACGCGCAGATTGGTTACTACGCGCAGGACCATGAATATGAGTTCGAAAACGATCTGACCGTCTTCGACTGGATGAGCCAGTGGAAGCAGGAAGGCGACGACGAGCAGGCGGTACGCAGCATTCTGGGGCGTCTGCTGTTCAGCCAGGACGACATCAAAAAGCCCGCCAAAGTGCTCTCCGGTGGTGAAAAGGGCCGTATGCTGTTCGGCAAGCTGATGATGGAAAAACCGAATATCCTGGTGATGGACGAACCAACCAACCACCTGGATATGGAATCGATCGAATCCCTGAACATGGCGCTGGAAATGTATCAGGGCACCCTGATCTTCGTCTCTCACGACCGTGAGTTCGTCAGCTCCCTGGCGACCCGCGTGATCGAAATCACGCCAGAGCGCGTGGTGGACTTCACCGGTAACTACGAAGATTACCTGCGCAGTAAAGGTATCGAGAGTTAAAAAAATAGCCGGGTGGCGGCTTCGCCTTACCCGGCCTACGTTCTATCCCCTCTCCCTGTGGGAGAGGGTTAGGGTGAGGGCATCAGGCCGCACTAAACCACCCACTCGCCTCCTTCAACCCCGTTCACCCGCAGCGTACGTTTTTCCCCCGTCGGTAACGACACCTTCAGTGCCTTCCATGCCGGACGATAGTCGCCGCGCGCATTCACCTTCAGGTTGATACTTGCGCCGTCGCACACCATCTCCCATTCCACCCACAGCGCATTGCCGTTCAGGTAGTCCCAGCTTTCGCCGTCATCGTCAAACAGCAGCCCGGAGGTGGTGCCGACGCCTTTCACCGGGAACAGTTTTAGCTCGCGGGTATCGTCTTTATCGGCGCACACGTGATGGATGCGTTCGCTGAGCGGCAAACCGGCCCCTGCGCGCACCAGAAGCGGCAGTTTTTCCAGCGGCGCATCAAGGACGATCGATTGCCCGCCCGCATACCACGCGTGGGTGTAAAAATCGTACCAGCCGGTTTCGTTATCCGGCAGCCAGACGCGGCGCTCGCGCTGCCCGGCTTCGACGACGCTGGCCACCAGCAGGTCACGGCCCAGCAGGAAGTCGTCGCACTCTTCAAAGGTCTGCGCATCGTGCTCATGATCGAGGAAGGTCGGGCGCAGCATCGGCTCGTCGTCGGCGTGCGCCTGCCAGAGCAGGGTGTAGAGGTACGGCAGCAGGCGATAGCGCAGTTCAATGGCGCTGCGAATCGCAGGGGTCACGCCCGGGTACATCCACGGTTCGTTCACGGTGCGATCGTCATTCCACGAGTGGATGGTAAAGCGCGGATGCATCACGCCGTTCTGTACCCAGCGCACGAACAGCTCGGCATCCGGCTTGTCGCCGGAGAAACCGCCGACGTCGTGACCGACGTTGAACAGTCCGGACAGGCTCATGCCCAGGCCCATGCGGATGTTGTAGCGCAGGGTGTCCCAGTTGGTACGGTTGTCGCCGCTCCAGGTCTGAACGTAGCGCTGCATTCCGGCACAGCCGGAGCGGGAGATCAGATACGGACGTTTATCCGGCGCAAAGCGCTGCTGTGCTTCCAGCGAGGCGCGCATCATCAGCAGCGGCATCACCGGGCGAATATGCTTGATGGCGATCGCCTGGCCGAAGCCATAGCAGCGCGCTTCCCCGTCCCACACTTCATACTCGTTGTTGTCGTTCCAGGTGGAGTCGATGCCCATCTCCAGCAGCTGCGTGGTCACGCCGTTCTGCCACCACTGCACCGTCTGCGGGTTGGTGAAGTCGAGATGCGATCCTTCGTCATCCCAGAAGCTAGAACGTTCAGGCGCATCGGTTTCTGAATCGCGAATGAACAGGCCGCGTTCTGCCACTTCGCCGTAGCGGGGATGATCCTGCAACAGACACGGCTTGATGTTGGCCGCAAGCCGCAGCCCCGCGTCGTGGAACGCCTGGCTCATCACCTTCGGCTGCGGCACTTTGTCGTAGTTCCAGTTAAAAACGTAGCGCTTGCCGTTAATCGAGGTATAGCCGGAGGAGAGCTGGAACGAGTCGCACGGAATGGCATGCTCATCGCACAGGCGGATGAAGTTCATCAGCTGGTCCTGCGCGTCCGGCGCGTCGGTGTAGTGCATGGTTGAGCCGCTGTAGCCCAGGCTCCACTTCGGTCCGAACAGCGTTTTCCCCGTCAGGCGCACGAAGGCTTTCGTCACGTCCAGCACGCGCTTGCCGGTGAAGAGGTAGTAGTCAATATCGCCCGCTTCCGCCTGCCAGCGGCGGTAGGCGGTGTGATAGTTGTCGATCTCGTTACCCAGATCCAGCCAGCAGCTGCTCAGGTTATCGTAGAACAGGCCGTAGCTCACGTCATCGCGACGGGTGAGGGTGAACGGGATGTGCTTGTAAAGCGGATCGGTGCTGGCGGCGTTATAGCCCATCGCGTCCAGGTTACGCATCTCATAGCGTTTGCCGTTGCGCTGTAAATCACCCGCTTTCTCACCCAGACCGTAAAAACGTTCATCCTTACGGCGGCTGAGATAGTGCGCCACGCCGTCACCGTGGGCGTTCAGCAGGTAGGCGCTGGTCGGGCGGTCATTGACCAACGGCTGCCACTCGCCCGCCTCATTGCGGTAGTGCCACTCCAGCCACAGGGGCTGGTGGACGGTGACGCGCAGTTGTTCGGTCGCTACGGTTAACTCATCGCCCTGCTGCGTCAGCGTCCAGGCCGGGCAGGTGAAGCCGCTGACATCGTCACGACGGCGGCCTTCCCACGGTACGTCTTGTTCCGGCGCGATGCTCCAGGTGCGGTCCAGCGCCAGCTGGCCTTTACGCTTGATCAGCACGCGGAACAGATTCTCTTCCAGCACATACAGGCACAGACGGTGCTGGTTATCCACCAGCAGTTCCAGATGATTCGCTGACTGCGTATCGATGGTCCAGTTTTTCAGGGTTTTCATATGCAATACATCCACTATCAGGCGCGCTTGGCGCGACGTTCAGCAATAAATGCCACCAGGAACAAAGCGCCAATCAGGTCAAAGAAGCCCATGGCGATAAAGAGCGGGTTGAAGCCGATTTTGTCGGCGGTCACCCCAATCAAAAGGGAGAACAGGAAGCTGGCGATCCACGCCGCCGAGCCGCGCATGCCGTTAACCGTCGCCATCTGGCCCTTGTCGAACGACTCCACGACCAGCGCGCTCAGCATGCAGGAGATGATCTGGTGGCCGAAACCGCCGATGGAGATCAGCACGATGGTGATATACGGGTCGCGGGTCACGGCCACAACGGCCAGAGAAATCATCAGAAACGCGCCGGTCACTGAACTTGCCACCACCGAGTTGACGCGGGTGCAGCCGAACCAGCGGGTATAAAGCCGGGTGAGGTAGCCGCTCGCCACGCTGCCGAGGTCGGCGGCGAGGAACGGCAGCCAGGCGAACATCGCGATCTGTTTCAAATCCATGCCGTGCTCTTTGGCGAGGTACAGCGGCACCCAGAAGCTCAGCACCGCCCAGGCGGGTTCCGCCATAAAGGCCGGAATGGCGATACCGTAGAACCGTTTGTTCTTCGAGACGGTTTTCAGCGCGGTCAGAAAGGGCAGCCTGACCGGTGCGGGTTCGTTATCCTGTTTGATAAACGCCAGCTCGTCGCGGCTCAGGTTCGGGTGCTGCTCCGGGTTGTGATAGAAGATCCACCACAGGATCACCCACAGCAGCGCCAGTACGCCGGTAAACATAAACGCACCCTGCCAGCCGAACGACGCATGAGCGAAGTAAATGATTGGCGGAGCCAGCATCGCACCGATGGAGAAGCCCACGCCCGCCCAACCGGCGGCAACAGGACGCTCTGATTTCGGGAACCATTCACCGATGGTTTTGGCGTTCGCTGGCGTGGCGGCGGCTTCGGACGCGCCCATAAAGAAGCGCAGGATCGCGAGATGCAGCCAGCTCCCGGCACCTGCGTGGAAGATACACATCAGCGCCCAAATCCCGGCGCAGACCATAAAACCAATCTTGAGGCCGATAACGTCAATCAGCCAGCCGCAAAGGGGCTGGAAAATGGTATAGGCGATCTGGAACGCGCCGACGATCCACGAGTATTGCTCGGTGGTGATACCAAGGCTCTCTTTCAGCTCGGGGGCGAGAATACCTAACGAGTTACGGGTGATGTAGTTTACGGTCACGCCAAGAAGAAACAGCACCAGTACGTACCAGCGCAGATTCTTAATGACGCGACGGGTTTTGCTTGTCGCAACGGTGTTGTTGATGTCCTGACTCATTTTCTTCTCCACAAGACGGACGGTAAGGGACAAAGGTTCAGGTGTCACACAGCGTCAGGCGTTTGAAAGTTATCTGTTTTAGAGTGCTAAGCTGCTATACAACTAGTATGGAAGTTGTGTGACAGGTTCACCTTAAGAGAGAAATTGAGCAGGAAATAGTGGATTTTGTGCAAACTTTCTCATAACCGAGGTTTAATTTTCGGCATTATGGCCTTCTCGCAAGTTATTACCTGATAAAGATGTTGTGAAAATTTTTTCATTTCACATCCGGAGCCAGATCACAAAATGGATAAAAGGCTTAAAATCACCGAAATCGCCGCCCGTACCCGGCTCTCCATCAGCACCGTTTCCCGCGTGCTGGCGGGGAAGGCAAACACCAGCGAAAAAGCACGGGCAACGGTGCTGGCATGCGCGCGGGAGCTGGGGGTAATAGAGGGCATGGCGGCGGGGCGTCTGTTGCTTAACAGCCTGATGGTGTTTGCCCCGCAGCGGGCGTTTGACGAGCGGTCTGACATCTTTTACTACCGCGTCATCCAGAGCGTGAGCAAAGGGCTGGCCTCGCACGAGGTTCGCCTGCGTTACTGTGCGCTGGAGGAGAACGACAGCGACGCCCAGCTGTTTCTGGCCCGCATGAACGAAGTGGACACCCAGGCGGCGATCCTCCTCGGTATCGACGATCCGCATATCCACGATCTGGCGGTAGACGTGGGCAAACCCTGCATGCTGATTAACTGCCGGGACCGCCACATGCGCCTGCCCGCCGTCGCGCCGGATCACCGCGCCATTGGCGAGCGGGCGGCGGAGTACCTGTTCGAGATGGGGCACCGGGAGGTGATGAATGTGCTGTGTTTGCGTCGCTATACCATGGAGCTGCGCCTGTCGGGGATCCGCGACGCGTGGCACGGCCATAACCTCAGGTTTAGCGACCGGCGCGATCTGCTGATGGTGCCAAGCTTCAGCGCCAAAGAGACGGAGCAGCTGGTGAGTGAGTGGCTTCACCAGCAAAAAGGGAAAGATCTGCCGACGGCGTTCCTGGTGGGCGGCGACTTTATGGCGGCGGGGACCATCAGCGCCCTGCAAAAACACGGTCTGCGCGTGCCGCAGGATGTCTCGGTGATGAGCATTGACGGCTTTAATCTCGCGGCGATTCAGGATGTGCCTCTGACGGCGGAGCATGTCCCGCGCGATGAGCTGGGAACAGAAGCGGTATATATGCTCCAGCAGCGGCTGATGCGCCCGGACGCGCCGGTCGGAACATTGCTGCTAAACGGCACGCTGGCCGTGCGGGAATCGGTACGGCGGATACGTCAGGGAAAACGACGCACCGCCGTTGAGCGGGAAGGGCTTTACGACAGTTAAGCCATGCCCAGCGCGCGCTTGCCGTGGATGTTCAGATCGTTCACGGTGAAACGGTCCTGCCAGCTTTTCTCATAATCCTCGCGCGGGAAATCTCCCGGTGACGCGCCGGTTTCCAGCGCTTCCTTGACCTTTTTCGCGTAGGCGAGGTTTTTCTCGCACATCGGCGCGGCAGGAATATACATCACGTTGCCCCAGCCCTGTTGGTTTTCCACCGGCGCGACCGAGTGGATCACATCGCAGTGCCACCAGACAGAATCACCGGCTTCCAGCGCGGGAATGCTGGTCAACGCTTCGATGAGCAGCGGATGCCACTTCTCAGAAATCGGCAGCACGCGCCCCGGCGCCACGCCGCACAGTTCGTCTTCCGGCACGTCGTCCAGCAGCGGACGCAGCAGAATGTAAGCCATCGCTTCCGGGATCGGCACCACGTGCAGCAGCCCCTGGCCGGGGATCATGTCCGACAGTGCCGTCCAGCCCTGGAAGGTGCGGAACACGGAGCATTTGGTGGTGTTATCCACCGTGTACTCTTCCACCTCGGTACGGTGCGCAGCATTCCACGGATCGTATTTCTCAACGTTGCCGTCAAACACGCGGGCAAAGACCTGCTGATAAGCGGGCAGCAGCCAGCGCTCCAGCGCGCCGGAATCGGTGTGTGCGCCAAGTCCTTTCGAGGTTGTTCCTGGTGGGCGGCGGCGAATGCGGTCCGGATAAATTACGCTCACGTCCGGGTCGAACCACTGCTTACCGTTGCTCTCAAATGTCCATAAACGATTCAGGAACGACTGTACCTGTGCCATCTCTTCACTCTGGCGCGCCTGCATTTGCGCCTGAGACCAGTAGATCGGATAAATCTCCGGGCGAGAGGCCGTTAAGGTGCCGAAGAAGTTATCGCCGGGTCCTTTGTAAACCTCGTCAAACTTATTCAGATCGAGGTAGTCGAGCATCGATTGATCCCATGCCAGCGCCTGCTCGCGCGGGAAGTGGCTTTTGATCACCGCGCAGCCGCGACGTTTAACCGCTTCGCGCTGTTCGGCGGTGATCGTACCGTTTTTCACATCCGTAAAGGGGATTACCGGCCATACGGATTCACCTTTATTTTTAAGGGCATTAATTTCCGCCACGCGGGCGGCGATTTTGTCGCTAAGCCGGTCGAACACTGCCTGCACGTCACCGATCTGGGCCCGTAGCGCGCGTTTCATCTGACGAATTGCCGCTTTGTGGTCCGCTGGCAACGTTTCGCTGGTAAAGGTCATAACTGCCTCGCATCTTTCATTCGAAAGTAAAAGTGTCTACAAGTGATACTTTAAGTTAAAAATAAGTTAATGCAAGTTTAAAACCTTGACGGGCGCCACAGGATGGAAAAAGAGTGAAGGGGCCGGAGCGAGGCTCCGGCAGGTAGGGGATCAGACGTCGAACGGGGAGTGGGCGTCGAGCACGGCCTGAATCACATTCAGCGCGCCCTGATGGTTGTTATCGTCGGTAGTGTAACGGCTGACCGCTTGAATGCTTTCCGCCGCATTGCCCATCGCAAATGAATATTTCACCAGCTTCAGCATTTCCGCATCGTTGCCGCTGTCGCCAATGCCCACGCACGCCTGCGGGGAGACTTTCCAGCGTTTCAGCAGACGACTGATGCCGTTGGCTTTGTGCAGGCCCGGGATAATCAAATCGACAAAACCGAAGCCGCTGGTAACCGGCTTCATGATGCCGTCCAGGGAGACATGCAGTTTATCGACCAGATTCGGGATATCGCTGTCCGGCAGGTTCAGGGAGAATTTAAACAGCACGTCTTCAATGTCGCGGTAATCGCTGATGGGTTTTAAGCGATGGTAGTGTTTCGACATCAGCTTCACGAACGCTTCTGGAGCCTTATCGCTGACGTACGCGCTCTCCAGCCCGCAGGCCACAAAATTCAGCCCTTTGTCTTTCAGTAGTTCACCAATGACGATCTGCGACTCATGACGCGTTAGCTCACCGTGGAAAATCTGTTCGCCGTGGTCGAACACCAGCGCGCCGTTTTCCGCGACGAAGGAGATCTGATCTTTCAGCTCCGGGAAAAAGGAGATGAGCTGGTAATACTGGTTGCCGCTGGCGACAACAAATTCGATGTTACGGGCTTTAAGCTGCTCAAACTGTGCCTGGAAGCGGTCACGATCGTACTGCTTGGCATCATCAAGGAAAGTTCCGTCCATATCGGTGACGATAACTTTTACGGTCATACTGTGCTCCTGGGTCACTGCGTTTTGAAACATTCTAATAACAAGGTGACGGGGAGCACAAATTTAATTTCGAATGAAAGTCAGAAAGCCGGGTGGCGGCTTCGCCTTACCCGGCCTAAGGGGAGACAATGTAGGCCCGGTAAGCGAAGCGCCACCGGGCGTTTTTTTACAGTGTATGCTCGGTACGGGCAATAATATCGTCCTGCGCATCCGGTGACAGGGCGGTGAAGAACGCCGAGTAACCCGCGACGCGCACCACCAGGTCACGATACTGATCAGGGTGTTTCTTCGCTTCCAGCAGCGTTTCGCGCGAGACAATGTTGTACTGAATATGCCAGCCTTTATGCACCTCGAAGAAGGTGCGCAGCAGCACCATCAGCTTCTGGCGATCGCTGTCGTTTTCCAGCGTCGACGGGTTCAGCTTCTGGTTAAGCAGCACGCCGCCGAGGATCGCTTCCGTCGGCAGTTTACCCACGGAGCCAATCACCGCCGTCGGGCCGAGGTGGTCGGTACCGGAGGCCGGGCTTGCCCCTTCCGCCAGCGGGGTGTGCGCTTTACGTCCGTCCGGCGTCGCCATGGTTGCTGCGCCAAACGGCACGTTTGCGGAGATAGACGACGTGCCCGCGTAGTAGTTACCCCCAATCGGGCCACGGCCGTAGCGTGGGTTGTGATACTGCTTCAGCTCTTCAATGTAGGTTTCGTAGGCACGGGTCAGCAGCAGGTCCACGCTGTCGTCGTCGTTGCCGTACTTCGGCGCGCCGTTGATCAGGCGCTGGCGCAGCTGCTCGTGGGTCAGCCCCTCGAAGTCATCCGCCAGCGCCGCCGCCAGCTGTTGCTGACCGATAACGCCCTGGTCAAACACCAGCTTCTTCACCGCGGCCAGGCTGTTACCGAGGTTGGCGATCCCCACCTGAAGGCCGGAAACCCAGTCATACTTCGCGCCGCCCTGCTTAATGCTTTTCGCGCGTTCGATGCAGTCGTCCACCAGCGCCGAGCAGAGAATATCGTGGACGTTCTCTTCCAGCATGGTGTCCACCACGTACTCGATTTCAATGGATTTGCGGGTGTAGTAGCGGATCTGGTTATCCCACGCCGCCATCACTTCGTCGAAATTGCCGAAATTACCGGCCGAAAGCGCTTTTTCCTGCGGCAGGAATACCTGGCCGCTGGTGGCATCGCGACCGCCTTCCAGCGCTGCCAGCATCACGCGGGCGAAGTTGATAAAGCTCATGCCGGTGCAGCGATAGCCCCACTTTCCGCCGACGGCGGTTTCGATGCAGCCAATCGCCGCATAGTCATAGGCATCGTCCCGTTCCACGCCGAGCTTGATAAATTCCGGGATGACGATTTCATCGTTGTTAAACGCCGGCATCCCGAAGCCGCAGCGGATCACCTGCACGCAGGCGTCGAGGAAGTCGTTGCTCATGCCAGCGTGGTAGCGCACGCTCAGGTTTGGCTGGGTGGAGCGCAGACGGCCGCAGGATTCCAGAATTGCGTAGGAGAGCGGGTTGACCGCGTCCATTGGCTCGCCGTTGACCAGCTTCTGGCCGCCGATGGTGACGTTCTGATACAGCGGGCTGCCCGCAGAGGCTTTGGAGTGCGAGCCGGAGCGGATTTTGTTCACCTCCAGCAGCTTCAGCCAGCAGCTGTGCAGCAGCTCGATGGCGTGCTCGCGATCCAGGCTCTGGTCCAGCTCCACGTCGCGGCGATAGTACGGGTAAAGGTACTGGTCCATACGGGCAAAGGAGACGGAGTGACCGTTGGACTCAATTTGCAGGATCAACTGAATGAAGTAGCACAGCTGTAGCGCCTGCCAGAAGGTTTTTGGCGGCTGGTGGGCGATGATGTCGCAGTTTTCCGCCATCGCCAGCAGCTCGTCGCGGCGGCTGTCGCGGGTTTCGCTGGCGGCCATCTCACGAGCCAGATCGGCGAAGCGCCTGATGTGCAGGCTTACGGCTTCCAGCACGATATCAATGGCTTTCAGGAACTGATCGCCGTGCAGATCGTCCAGTACCGTCAGGTTGATGCGCGAGCGGCGCTCGGCTACTTTCGCGCGCAGGCCGTTGAGCCCTTTCTCCAGCACCAGCGGGAAATTCACCGCCAGGTGTGCGTCACCGGAGGTCATGTTACCTTCCGCTTTGATGATGCCGGTTTCCAGCAGGCCCTTCTGCTCGTCGGTAAACATACCGTAGCAGCGATCCTGTACCGTCTGGCCGCGCCACCACGGGCAGATTTCATGCAGAACGCGTTTATTCTCTTCGCTCACCGCAAAGCCTGCACCTGGACGGTCCGCCAGATCGTCAATCTCTTTCTCAATCCAGGAGACGGTATATTCCGGGAAGATCGGCGCGGCACGCACTTCGCTGGCCTGGTTACCGATAATCAGCTCGTCGTGCTTGATCCAGATGGTACGTTTTGCCAGGTGGTGGGCGAGGGCCAGCGCGCGACGTACCGGGATCGGCTTGTCCAGATGCTGCTGATACATTTCGGTATAGTGCTGCGCGCGTTCGGTACAGACCGGCGGCTTAACGATATGCACCAGAGCCGTTTTGTGCGCCTTGATGCGCTCGCTGAGGGTGTTGAGATTCAGGGTGGTCATAAGTTTATCCTCGTAAGGTCGCGGTTAACCCTTTCTGGCAGGCATACTGCTGCGCGAAGTCCAGCAGGGCAGGGTTATCCAGCGGTTTGTCAGGGGCAGAGTAGGGTTGGCCGAGCAGGGTGTATTTGTTCATGCCCAGCGTGTGATACGGCAGAAAATGAATATCGTGAACGCCGAGTTCGTCGGCGGCGAAATTGGTAATGGCGGTAACCGACGCTTCATCGGCGTTAAAGCCCTGGATCAGCGGCACGCGAATGGTGATTTTTTTCCCGGCGGCAGCCAGGCGCTTCAGGTTGTCCAGGATCCGTCTGGCTGAGCCATCGGTCCACTGTTTGAATACGTCACTGTCCACATGCTTCAGGTCCGCCAGGAACAGATCGACATACGGCAGTGACGGCTCGATATAATGCCAGGGGACGTGAAGGCAGGTTTCAACCGCAGTATGAATGCCTTGTTCATGGCTGACTTTAAACAGGGCGTGCGCCAGGTCAGGATTCATAAACGGCTCGCCGCCGGAAAGGGTGATCCCGCCGCCGCTGCGGTCGTAGAAGGGCTTGTCGCGCAGCACGGTGGCCATAATCTCCTCCACCTGCTTCTCTTCACCGCAGACGGTAAGCGCCTGCGTCGGGCAGCAGTCGGTGAGGGCAGTGAGCGTCTCATCGCTTAATTTTTCACGATGGATGATCAACCCGTTCAGCGCACGTTCAACACACCCTGGCGCGGCCTGCTGACACAGGTCACAGCCGTCCAGACACAGACGGGCGTCAAACAGGACGTCCCGCGTGCGGGAGCGGCTTTCCGGGTTCTGGCACCAGCGACAGCCCAGCGAGCAGCCTTTCAGGAACACCACGGTTCGAATACCGGGGCCGTCGTGGGTGGAGTAACGCTGTATGTTGAAGATCATTTTTTTGCCCTCTAATTACATATGAAGATTAAATTACTTTCGAATGAAAGTTATCTTGATATGGGTCAATTCATGAGCAGGTTTTCTCGTGATAGGGTAAATGCAGGCTAATTTTGAGGGTGACATCATGGAACTTTATCTCGACACATCTGACGTTGCGGCAGTCAAAAAGCTGGCGCGTATCTTCCCGCTGGCGGGCGTGACCACTAACCCAAGCATTGTGGCGGCGGGTAAAACCCCCCTGGAAGAGTTGCTGCCCGCGCTGCACGACGCGCTGGGCGGCAAGGGCCGGCTGTTCGCCCAGGTGATGGCGAAGACCGCCGAGGGGATGGTGGAAGACGCACGTAAGCTGCGCGCGATAATCGATGACCTGGTGGTGAAAGTGCCCGTGACCGCTGAAGGGCTGGCGGCGATCAAAATGCTGAAAGCAGAAGGGATCCCGACGCTGGGTACCGCGGTATACGGCGCAGCGCAGGGGATGCTCTCCGCGCTGGCGGGTGCTGAGTATGTGGCCCCTTACGTGAACCGCGTGGACGCGCAGGGCGGGGACGGGATCCAGACGGTGATTGAACTGCAACAATTGCTGACGCTGCACGCACCGCAGTCAAAAGTGCTAGCCGCGAGCTTTAAAACGCCGCGCCAGGCGCTGGACTGCCTGCTGGCAGGGTGCGAGTCCATCACGCTGCCGCTGGACGTGGCGCAGCAGTTTATTACCTCTCCGGCAGTAGATGCGGCAATTGTGAAGTTTGAGCAGGACTGGCAGGGGGCGTTTGGGCGGACGTCTATTTGATGCTGTTGCCGGGTGGCGCTGACGCTTACCCGGCCTACGATTTTCTCCCTCTCCTTGTGGGAGAGGGCCGGGGTGAGGGCATCAGGCCGCAGCAGGGTTTAACCTCCGCACACCTCACACCCCGGATTACGCATCAGCTTCATTTCGCGGAACTGGCAGGTCATCGCGTCATATATCACGATTTTGCCCGCTGCGGGCGTGCCGTAATGCGCCAGCACCTTAATCGCCTCCATCGCCTGCAAGGAACCAATCACCCCAACCAGCGGCGCCATCACGCCCGCCTCGACGCAGGTCAGCGCATTCTCGCCAAACAGACGGCTCAGGCAACGGTAGCAGGGCTCTCCCTCAGCGTAGGTGAAAACGCTGATTTGCCCCTCCATGCGGATGGCCGCGCCGGAAATTAGCGGCGTTTTATGGGCAAAGCAGCCCGCATTGAGCTGGTTACGAATGGCGACGTTATCGGTGCAGTCCAGCACCAGGTCATGCCGAGCAATCTGCGCAAACAGCGCGTCGTCATCCAGCATCGCGTCAATCAGGGTGAACTGAACGTTGGGGTTAATTCGCACCAGCGCCGTGCGCGCAGATTCCACTTTCGGCTGACCAACCGTCGCGTCGCTGTGCAGCGTCTGGCGTTGCAGGTTCGACACCGACACGGTATCGAAGTCCAGCAGCGTCATGCTGCCGACGCCCGCCGCAGCCAGATATTGCGCTGCCGCGCAGCCCAGCCCGCCAAGACCCACAACCAGCACGCTGGCCGCCTTGAGCGCTTCCTGGCCCTCGAAATCAAACCCGCGCAGCACGATCTGGCGGTTGTAGCGCATCATCTCCGGGTCGCTCAGTTCCACCGTCATGTCAGCCTCCGAACAGGTGGTTAAAGCGTTCCACTTCAACCCATTCGCCCGCCTCAACGTGGCCGCGATCGCGCTCCAGCACGATAAAGCAGTTACCCTGGCTGAAGGAGCTAAAGATGTGCGAACCCTGATGCCCGGTGGTGCTCACCTCCAGCTCGCCATCGGCGTTGCGCGCCAGAATGCCGCGCTGGAAATCGAGACGGCCCGGAGATTTTTTGAGGCGCGTTGCCGCCCGCACGCGCACACGTTCCGGCAGCGGGTCGGCATTGTTGCCTGAAAGCTTCGCCAGCAGCGGGATCACCAGCTGGTAGAAGGTCAGCGCGGCAGAGACCGGGTTACCCGGCAGGCCACAGAACCAGCTGTGCGGAAGTTTGCCAAACGCGAACGGTTTGCCCGGTTTAATCGCCAGCTTCCAGAAGGCGATTTCACCCAGCTCTTCAAGCAGAGTTTTGGTGTAATCCGCTTCGCCAACCGAAACGCCGCCGGAGCTGATCACCACGTCGGCAGAGGCGTCCGCGTCGATAAACGCCGTGCGCAGTTTCTCCGGATCGTCAGGAATGATGCCGAGGTTAATCACCTCGCAGCCCAGTTGCTCAAGCATCAGGTGCACCGCCAGACGGTTGGTGTCGTAAATCTGCCCCTCGTTCAGCGGCTGACCCGGAAGCTGTAGCTCGTCTCCCGTTGAGAACACCGCCACGCGTACCTTGCGGACAACGTCAATCTCCGCGATGCCAAGCGATGCCAGCACCGGCAGTTCGGCGACCGTCAGTTTTTGCCCGGCGGCAAAGACCGTTGCGCCGAGGGTAATGTCTTCCCCGATGTGGCGGATATTCTGTCCCGCTTTGACGCTGGCGGTAAAACGCACGCCGTCGTCCGTTAGTTCGGTCTCTTCCTGCATCACCACGGCTTCACAGCCCTTTGGCACCGGCGCGCCGGTCATAATGCGCACGCAGGTGTCCGCTGGCCACTCACCGTTGAACGGCTGCCCGGCAAAGGCTTTACCTGCCACCGGCAGCGGCTGACCCGTTTGCAAATCCGCCAGACGTACGGCATAGCCGTCCATCGCCGCGTTATCGAACCCCGGCACGTTCAGCGGCGAGACGATATCGCGCGCGGCAATACGGCCAAAACAGCGCACAAGCGGCAGCGTCTCAACGTCGTGCAGGGGAGTAATACGATCAAGCATCTGCGAGAGTGCCGTCTCAAGCGGCATCAGTCCGGCGGTAAAATCCATGGTGGGCTCCTGCGGAGTAACAACGAAAGCGCTCATTATGGCAGAAAAGTGCGGCTAACTGTATGACCCGATGGGTGTACGCTTTACATCACAGTTGCGTCTTTCTATATTCAAAAATCATCTGAAGATTCGTCGACGATAATGATATTTATAGAAAAAGCAGCCAGCCAGGCTGATGGGTGATGAGAAATGAGTAAAGCGGTTATCGCAATTCATGGCGGTGCCGGGGCAATCACCCGTGCACAGCTCAGTCCCGACCAGGAGAAGCGTTATATTGATGCGCTGAACGCCATTGTGGAAACAGGCCAGCGCATGCTGGAAGCGGGCGAAAGCGCGCTGGACGTGGTGACCGAAGCGGTGCGCCTGCTGGAGGAGTGTCCGCTGTTTAATGCCGGTATTGGCTCGGTCTTTACGCGCGATGAAACGCATGAACTGGATGCCTGCGTGATGGACGGTATCACCCTGAAAGCGGGGGCGGTGGCGGGCGTCAGCCGACTGCGCAATCCCGTACTGGCCGCGCGTCTGGTGATGGATCAAAGCCCGCATGTGCTGCTGACCGGGGCGGGGGCGGAGAAATTTGCCGTCGAGCACGGGATGGATACGGTCTCGCCCGATCTTTTTTCCACCGAGGAGCGTTACCGGCAGTTGCTGGAGGCCCGTACAGCGGGGATGACGCAGCTGGACCATGCCGCGCCGCTCGATGAACGCAGAAAAATGGGCACGGTAGGCGCGGTGGCGCTGGATAAAGCCGGTAACCTCGCCGCCGCGACGTCGACAGGCGGTATGACCAACAAGCTTCCCGGACGCGTCGGCGACAGTCCGCTGCCGGGGGCCGGGTGTTACGCTAATAACGCCACGGCGGCGGTGTCATGCACCGGAACCGGCGAAGTGTTTATCCGCGCGCTGGCGGCCTACGACATTACCGCGCTAATGGATTACGGCGGATTAAGCCTGAGTGAGGCCTGCGAGCGGGTGGTAATGGAGAAACTGCCAGCCCTGGGCGGAGAAGGTGGCTTAATCGCGGTGGATCGGGAGGGCAACGTGGCGCTGCCGTTCAACAGTGAAGGGATGTACCGGGCGTGGGGGTATGCCGGCGATGCGCCCAGCACAGGCATTTATCGTGAATAAGGGGGCATTGCGTGCCGCACAGTGAAGAGCTGGACAACTGCGAAGTGCTGGCTGTCCACCAACTGAATATTGCCTTTCAGGAAGAGCGGCAGTTCATCCCTGCAGTACAGAATTTATCGTTTTCGCTCAGGCGCGGCGAGACGCTGGCGATTGTCGGCGAGTCCGGATCCGGTAAATCGGTTACCGCGCTGGCGCTGATGCGTCTGCTTGAGCAGACGGGCGGGCAGGTCACCAGCGAGCGGATGCTGTTGCGCCGTCGCAACCGTCAGGTTATCGATCTCAACGAGCTGAGCGCGTCCCGGATGCAGGGGGTGCGCGGGGCGGATATTGCGATGATTTTTCAGGAGCCGATGACCTCCCTGAACCCGGTTTTTCCGGTGGGCGAGCAGATTGCCGAATCTATCCGCCTGCATCAGGGATTGAGCGGTGATGAGGCGCTCAACGAAGCTAAACGGATGCTGGAGCTGGTGCGTATCCCTGAGGCGCACGCGATTTTGTCCCGCTATCCGCATCAGCTTTCCGGCGGCATGCGCCAGCGGGTGATGATTGCGATGGCGCTGTCGTGCCGTCCGGCGGTGCTCATTGCGGACGAACCCACCACGGCGCTGGATGTCACCATTCAGGCCCAGATCCTGCAACTGATTAAGGTGTTGCAGCAGGAGATGGAGATGGGGGTGATTTTCATCACCCACGATATGGGGGTGGTGGCGGATATTGCCGATCGGGTGCTGGTTATGCATCAGGGCAATGCCGTGGAAACCGGCACGGTGGAGCAGGTCTTTCATGCGCCGGTGCATCCTTATACCAAAGCGCTGCTGGCGGCGGTCCCGCGTCTGGGGGCCATGAATGGCAGTGATTTTCCGCGCCGTTTTCCGCTGTTCTCACAGACCGAACAGGGCCAGCAGGAAGACGAAACCGAGCAGGATACCGTGGTTCCCGGCAGGCCAATCCTCGAAGTGCGTGACCTGGTGACCCGTTTCCCGCTGCGTAGCGGGATCCTCAATCGCGTGAAGCGCGAAGTGCATGCGGTTGAAAACGTCAGTTTTGATCTCTGGCCGGGCGAAACGCTGGCGCTGGTGGGGGAGTCCGGCTGCGGTAAATCCACCACCGGGCGGGCGCTGCTCAGGCTGGTGGCGTCGCAGGAGGGGAGCATCACCTTCAACGGTGAGCGCATCGACACGCTCCCTAACAGTAAATTGCAGGCGGTGCGCCGGGATATTCAGTTTATATTCCAGGATCCTTATGCGTCGCTCGATCCGCGCCATACGGTGGGGTACTCGATTATGGAGCCGCTGCGGGTGCATAACCTGCTCGACGGTGAAGCCGCGCAGCGCCGCGTCGCATGGCTGCTGGAGCGCGTGGGCCTGAAGCCGGAGCATGCCTGGCGTTATCCGCACGAATTTTCTGGCGGTCAGCGACAGCGTATCTGCATAGCCCGGGCATTAGCCCTGAATCCGAAGGTGGTGATTGCGGATGAGTCCGTGTCAGCGCTGGATGTCTCCATCCGCGCGCAAATCATCAATCTCCTGCTCGATTTACAGCGGGATTTGGGCATTGCGTTTCTGTTTATCTCTCACGATATGGCGGTGGTTGAGCGGATCAGCCATCGCGTGGCGGTGATGTACATGGGGCAAATTGTTGAAATTGGCCCCCGTCGGGCGGTATTTGAAAACCCGCAGCATCCGTACACCCGCAAGCTGATGGCCGCCGTACCGGTTGCCGATCCTGAGCATCGTCACGCCCAGCGCGTGCTGTTGCAGGACGAAATGCCGAGCAATATTCGTAAACGGGGCGAAACTCTGGAGCGCGTGGCGCTGCGTGAGGTGGGTCCCGGTCATTTTGTCGCACCCCCGCGTCAGGGCAATGCATTCTCGCGGTTATAACTTACAACAGGCAGGAGAACACAATGGTTCCTTTTGTTGCTCGTCAATGGCTGCTTGCCGCGAGCGTGACGGCTGCGCTGGCCGCCGCCCCCGCGATCGCGGCGAAAGACGTGGTGGTGGCTGTGGGGTCTAACTTCACGACGCTGGATCCGTATGATGCTAACGACACCCTTTCTCAGGCGGTGGCAAAATCCTTCTACCAGGGGCTGTTCGGCCTGGACCGCGAGATGAAGCTGAAAAACGTGCTGGCGGAAGGCTATACCGTGTCGGACGACGGGCTGGTCTATACCGTTAAGCTCCGTACCGGCGTGAAGTTCCAGGACGGCACCGACTTCAACGCCGAGGCGGTTAAGGTCAACCTGGACCGAGCCAGCAATCCGGAAAACGGTCTTAAGCGCTACAACCTGTATAAAAATATCGCCCAAACCGAGGCGGTTGATCCGGCGACGGTGAAGATCACCCTCAAAGAGCCGTTCTCGGCGTTTATCAATATCCTGGCGCATCCCGCGACGGTGATGATTTCCCCTGCGGCGTTGAAGAAATACGGCAAAGAGATTGGCTTCCACCCGGTGGGGACCGGACCGTACGAACTGCTTACCTGGAACCAGACCGATTATGTGAAGGTGAAGAAATTCGCCGGATACTGGCAGCCGGGGCTGCCGAAGCTGGATACCCTCACCTGGCGGCCGGTCGTGGACAACAATACCCGCGCCGCGATGCTGCAAACCGGCGAAGCGCAGTTTGCCTTCCCGATCCCCTACGAACAGGCAGCGCTGCTGGCGAAAAACAGCAAGCTGGAGCTGGTGGCCAGCCCGTCGATTATGCAGCGCTACATCAGCATGAACGTCACGCAGAAACCGTTTGATAACCCGAAGGTGCGCGAAGCCATCAACTACGCCATTAACCGCCAGGCACTGGTGAAGGTGGCCTTTGCAGGCTACGCCACCCCGGCGACGGGCGTGATGCCGCCAACCATTGAGTACGCGCAGAGCTATCAGCCGTGGCCGTACGATCCGGCGAAAGCGCGGGAACTGCTGAAAGAGGCGGGCTATCCGAACGGCTTTAGCACCACGCTGTGGTCGTCGCATAACCACAGTACCGCGCAGAAGGTGCTGCAATTTACCCAGCAGCAGCTGGCGCAGGTGGGCATTAAAGCCAGGGTCACGGCGATGGATGCCGGACAGCGCGCGGCGGAAGTGGAAGGCAAAGGACAGAAAGAGAGCGGCGTGCGGATGTTCTACACCGGCTGGACGGCTTCAACCGGTGAAGCGGACTGGTCCCTGTCGCCGCTGTTTGCTTCCCAGAACTGGCCGCCAACGCTGTTCAATACCGCGTTCTACAGTAATCCGCAGGTGGATAAGGATCTGGCCGATGCCCTGAAAACCACCAAACCGGAAGAGAAAGCGCGCCTGTACAAAGAGGCGCAGGACATTATCTGGAAAGAGTCGCCGTGGGTGCCGCTGGTGGTGGAAAAACTGGTCTCAGCCCACAATAAAGCGCTGACCGGTTTTTACATCATGCCGGATACGGGCTTTAGCTTTGATGACGCGGATCTAAAATAAAACTCATGCTGAATTATGTGTGTAAACGCCTGCTGGGGCTTATCCCGACGCTGCTGATTGTGGCCGTGCTGGTGTTTTTGTTTGTCCACATGCTGCCCGGCGATCCGGCGCGTTTGATTGCCGGACCGGAAGCGGATGCGACGGTTATCGAACTGGTACGTAAACAGCTCGGTCTTGATCAGCCGCTGTATCGGCAATTTCTGCGCTACATTGGCAATGTCCTTCAGGGCGATTTCGGCATCTCGATGGTGTCGCGTCGTCCGGTGTCGGAGGAGATTGCCAGCCGCTTTATGCCCACCTTCTGGTTAACGATTGCCAGTATGAGCTGGGCGGTTGTGTTTGGCCTGGGCGCGGGGATTGTCGCCGCCGTCTGGCGCAACCGCTGGCCGGATAAGCTCGGTATGGCGCTGGCGGTCACCGGTATCTCTTTCCCGGCGTTTGCGCTGGGTATGCTGCTGATGCAGATTTTCTCCGTCGAGCTGGGCTGGTTGCCCACCGTCGGGGCCGACACCTGGAAGCACTACATTCTGCCCTCTATGACGCTTGGCGCAGCCGTTGCGGCAGTGATGGCCCGCTTCACCCGCGCCTCCTTTGTCGACGTGCTGAGCGAAGATTACATTCGCACCGCGCGGGCAAAAGGGGTGAGTGAGAAATGGGTCATTCTGAAGCATGGTTTTCGTAATGCGATGATCCCGGTGGTCACGATGATGGGGCTACAGTTCGGCTTCCTGCTGGGCGGCTCTATCGTGGTTGAGAAGGTCTTTAACTGGCCGGGGCTGGGGCGCCTGCTGGTCGACTCGGTCGATATGCGTGACTATCCGGTTATTCAGGCTGAAGTTCTGCTTTTCTCGCTGGAGTTTATTCTTATCAACTTAGTGGTGGATGTGCTGTACGCCGCCATTAACCCGGCCATCAGGTATAAGTAAGATGCGATTACTGAACTGGCGTCGCCAGGCCATTTTAAACGCTATGCCGGGGATCAGGCCGGACCATATTCGTACCCCGTGGGTTGAGTTCTGGCGTCGATTCCGTCGTCAGCCCGTCGCTATGGTCGCCGGGTTGTTTGTGTTACTGCTGATCCTGGTGGCGATTATCGCCCCCTGGATAGCCCCGTTTGATGCGGAAAATTACTTCGATTACGACCGGCTGAACGATGGACCGTCGATGATGCACTGGTTTGGCGTGGACTCGCTCGGGCGCGATATTTTCAGCCGCGTGCTGGTAGGGGCGCAGATCTCGCTGGCGGCCGGGGTCTTTGCGGTGCTGATGGGCGCAGCGATTGGCACCGTGTTTGGGCTGGTGGCCGGGTACTATGAAGGCTGGTGGGACCGCATCATCATGCGTATCTGCGACGTGCTGTTTGCCTTTCCCGGTATTCTGCTGGCGATTGCCGTGGTGGCGGTGATGGGCAGCGGCATGGCGAACGTCATCATCGCCGTGGCGGTATTCACGATTCCCGCTTTCGCGCGCCTGGTACGTGGCAACACGCTGGTGCTGAAGCAGCAGACCTTTATCGAGTCGGCCCGCAGCATGGGAGCCGGCGATGCCACAATCCTGTTCAGCCATATTCTGCCGGGAACGGTCTCGTCTATCGTGGTCTATTTCACCATGCGCATAGGCGTGTCGATTATCTCGGCGGCCAGCCTGTCGTTTCTGGGGTTAGGCGCACAGCCGCCGACGCCGGAGTGGGGCGCGATGCTGAACGAGGCGCGGGCGGATATGGTGATCGCCCCGCACGTGGCGATCTTCCCGAGCCTGGCGATTTTCCTGACCGTGCTGGCGTTTAACCTGCTGGGGGATGGGCTGCGCGACGCGCTGGATCCGCGGATTAAGGGGTAGGTTTTTGCAGGAACTTACCCCTCACCCTAACCCTCTCCCCTGAGGGGAGAGGGGACTGCTCGGTGCGGTCTGTTCCCCCTCGCCCCTTTGGGGAGAGGGCCGGGGTGAGGGGTTAAAGATTAAACCCGGCTACCCCACAAATCATACTCGTCGGCGTTTTCAACCTTCACGCGAATAATATCGCCCGGCTTGACGTTGGTTTCCCCGTTCAGGTACACCGCGCCGTCGATTTCAGGCGCATCCGCCATGCTGCGGCCAATCGCGCCTTCTTCGTCCACTTCGTCGATAATGACCAGAATTTCGCGGCCCACTTTCTCCTGCAAGCGTTCAGCAGAGATCTGCTGTTGCAGCTGCATAAAGCGGTTCCAGCGTTCCTCTTTGACCTCTTCCGGTACCTGGTCCGCCAGCTCGTTGGCCGTTGCGCCTTCAACCGGGCTGTACTTGAAGCAGCCCACGCGATCCAGACGCGCTTCTTTCAGGAAGTCGAGCAGCATCTGGAAATCTTCTTCGGTTTCACCCGGGAAGCCAACGATGAAGGTGGAGCGCAGGGTCAGATCCGGGCAGATCTCGCGCCACTGCTTGATGCGCGCCAGCTGGCGGTCAACGGATCCAGGACGCTTCATCAGCTTCAGAATGCGCGGGCTGGCGTGCTGTAACGGGATATCCAGATACGGCAGTATTTTGCCTTCCGCCATCAGCGGAATCACGTCGTCAACGTGCGGGTAAGGGTAGACGTAGTGCAGACGCGTCCAGATCCCGAGCTTAGCAAGCTGCTCGCACAGGCCAACCATGCTGGTTTTTACCGGCTCGCCGTTATGGAAGCCGGAGCGGTGTTTGACGTCCACGCCGTAGGCGGAGGTGTCCTGGGAGATGACCAGTAACTCCTTCACGCCCGCGTCGGCCAGGCGTTTGGCTTCTGCCAGCACCTCGCCAATCGGACGGCTCACCAAATCGCCACGCATCGACGGGATGATGCAGAAGGTGCAGCGATGGTTGCAGCCTTCGGAAATTTTCAGGTAAGCATAGTGGCGCGGCGTCAGCTTCACGCCCTGTTCCGGCACCAGGCTCAGGAACGGGTTGTGCTTTGGCTTTGGTACGTAGTGATGAACATGTTCCAGCACCTGCTCGTAGCTGTGCGGGCCGGTGATCTCCAGTACCTTCGGGTGCACTTCGCGGATCTGATCCACCTTCGCGCCCAGGCAGCCGGTGACAATCACTTTGCCATTTTCCGTCAGGGCTTCACCAATGGCTTCCAGTGACTCCTGGACCGCGCTGTCGATGAACCCACAGGTGTTGACGATCACCATGTCGGCGTTGTCGTAGCTTGGCACCACGTCATAGCCTTCAGTGCGAAGTTCAGTCAGGATGCGTTCGGAATCCACCAGGTTCTTCGGGCAGCCCAGGGAGACAAAGCCGATTTTCGGCGGGTGCGTAACATTGCTCATAGGTTAAAAATTCATCAATTATGGAGTTATCAGGGCGGGATTTTACAGCGTATCGCGGGGGATTTATACACTCTTGATGGCGCAGTTGAGGCGGGCAATCGTTGTAACATTGTAAAGAATGTTAATCAGTTATCGTTTATTGATCTCAGGCATCACATTGTACAAAAAATGACCTTATTATTAATAGGGTAACATGGCTGACAGAGGAGGAAATAGCATGTCCGTTGACAGACTGAAACGCGATTTGCTTAACAAGCTGATCAACGCCCGAATCGACCTGGCTGCATATCTGCAACTCCGCAAGGCGAAAGGGTATATGTCAGTCAGCGAAAGCGAAAATCTGCGTGATAATTTCTTTGAACTTTGCAATTTCATGCGTGATAAAGCACCCATCCTGAAAGCGCACTGCGCTGAAAACGAATTAGTGGCGCTGCGCCGCGCCGCCGAGGTGCTTTCCATCGCCGGGGTCTGTTTGATGAACGGACGTCACGACTGCCCGAATTTTATTGCCGTTAACGCGGAGAAGCTTGAAAACTGCCTGACCACGCTCGCGCTTTGCATCATGTGTCTGAACAAGCCGGAAACGCTTGCCCGACACTGAACCCGGGGGAGGCAACTCCCCCTTTTGATTAAGCTTTTGTAAAAGTGTTAACGCACCCGGAAACAGTGGCTAATCTTTAAGCCATATGCCGATAAAGGAGTGCGTTATGCCTCGATCCTCGCTGCTTTTCCTCCCTGTACTGTTATTCCCGCTTTCGCTGCTTGCGGCGCCCGAGACGGTTAAGGTCGACGTGCTACAGACAAAACTGGATCACCCCTGGTCGCTGGCGTTTCTGCCTGATAATAAGGGGCTGCTGATCACGCTAAAAGACGGGCAGCTTAAGCACTGGCAGGCAGGGAAAGGGCTCTCCGATCCGATTATCGGCGTGCCGAAGGTCTGGGCGAGCGGCCAGGGCGGATTGCTGGACGTGGTGCTGGCCCCGGATTTTGAACAATCACGGCGGATCTGGCTCAGCTTCGCCGAGGCGGGTGATGATGGAAAAGCGGGCACCGCGGTGGGCTACGGGCGGTTGAGCGATGACCTCTCGCGCATTGAGGGCTTCCAGGTGGTGTTCCGACAGATGCCGAAGCTCTCTACTGGCAACCACTTTGGCGGACGGCTGGTGTTCGACGGCAAAGGCCATCTCTTTATTGGCTTAGGTGAAAACAACCAGCGCCCGACGGCGCAGGATCTGGATAAGCTTCAGGGCAAGGTGGTGCGCCTGACGGAGGACGGGAAAGTGCCGCCGGATAACCCGTTTGTGAACACCGCCGGTGCACGGCCTGAAATCTGGTCTTACGGCATTCGCAACCCGCAGGGGATGGCGATGAACCCGTGGAGCGACGCGCTGTGGCTTAATGAACACGGCCCTCGCGGCGGGGATGAGATCAACATTCCTGAAAAAGGCAAAAACTACGGCTGGCCGATGGCGACACACGGGATCAATTACAGCGGCCTGAAAATCCCGGAAGCGAAAGGCGAGCACGTTGAGGGCACTGAAAAACCGCTGTTTGTCTGGAAAGTGTCGCCCGCCGTCAGCGGCATGGCGTTCTACAACAGCGACGTCTTCCCGCAGTGGAAAAACAAGCTGTTTATCGGCGCGCTGAAGGAGAAAGACGTCATCGTGCTGAGCGTGAAGGGCAATACCGTGACGGAGGACGGGCGCATTCTTGGGGATAAAGATCAGCGAATTCGCGATGTGCGCGTCGGGCCGGATGGTTATCTGTACGTGCTGACCGACGAGACGGACGGGCAGCTTTGGAAAGTCAGCCCGTCCGGGTCGTAATCAGGTCACCGGGATCATCACCACGTTACGATACGCCGGGCGCTCGCTGAGCTGCTGGATCCAGCGCTGAAGGTGAGGGCGCGGGGTCCAGCTGAGACCCATGTTAGTGAGGTTCCAGACGAAAGGGGCGACGGCGATATCGCCCACGCCGAACGTGTCGCCGGAGAACCAGGTATGCTTCGCCAGTTCGTCGTCCATCATCGCAAACAGCGACTCGCACGCGTCCTGGGCGGCATGAATGGCGGGATAATCACGGTCGGCTTCCGGCGTACGGATAAGCCCCATCAGGATCACGCGGTGCGTTGAGGAAAGCGTCTGGTTTGCCCAGTCCATCCATTTTTCGCCCTGCGCGCGCTGGGCTGGATTTTCTACCCACAGCCGACCCTGGCCGTACTGCGCGGCGAGGTATCGCACGATGGTGTTAGACTCCCACAGCGTGGCGTCTGTCTCGTCATCGCGCAGTAGCGGCACCAGTCCGTTTGGGTTCATCGCCAGGTAGTCCGCGTCTTTATTCACGCCAAACTCCAGGCCCGCCATAACCTGCTTAAACGGTAAATCCAGCTCTTCCAGCGTCCAGAGCACTTTTTTCACGTTGGTCGAATTGTTCCTGCCCCACAGCGTAATCATATTTACTCCCGATGAGATGTGAATCCGAGTCAGCTTTTCGCCATGGTGAGATAAACCTAACAATTACGCAACAGATGCTAAAAAAAACACCGCAATCAAAGCGTATCTGAATGTTATTGCATAAACTTTAAAAACTTTACCTGGAACAGGTTTCTTTGAAGGCTGTAGTGCGCTATTACTCATCGCTTCTTGCGACACGGTGATTGTGACGTGATTTTTAGAATGGACACTCGGGTGGCATTTATGACGCAAAAAACTTCCTCTCTGCGCAGCCTGGCGGCAGGCTCGGCGCTGCTTTTCCTTTTTGCCCCAACGCTCCATGCGGCGGAACAGACAGCGCCCGAAGCGCCGCCTGTTGATGCGCGCGCCTGGATCCTGATGGATTACGCCAGCGGGAAAGTGCTGGCGGAAGGTAACGCCGACGAGAAACTCGACCCGGCGAGCCTGACGAAAATTATGACCAGCTATGTGGTCGGCCAGGCGTTGAAAGCGGGCAAGATCAAGCTGAATGACATGGTCACCGTCGGGAAAGATGCCTGGGCGACCGGTAATCCGGCGCTGCGCGGCTCGTCCGTGATGTTCCTGAAGCCTGGCGACCAGGTCTCCGTGTCCGATCTGAATAAAGGGGTCATTATTCAGTCGGGAAATGATGCCTGTATTGCGCTGGCCGATTACGTCGCGGGCAGTCAGGACTCATTTATTGGGCTGATGAATGGCTACGCGAAAAAACTGGGTCTGACCAATACCACTTTTAAAACTGTTCACGGCCTGGATGCGCCGGGTCAGTTCAGTACCGCGCGCGATATGGCGCTGCTGGGCAAAGCGCTGATCCATGACGTGCCGGATGAGTACGCTATCCATAAAGAGAAAGAGTTTACCTTCAACAATATCCGCCAGCCTAACCGTAACCGTCTGCTGTGGAGTAGTAACGTTAACGTGGACGGCATGAAAACCGGTACAACTGCCGGGGCCGGATACAACCTGGTGGCTTCTGCGACGCAGGGCGATATGCGCCTGATCTCAGTGGTGCTGGGAACGAAAACCGACCGTATTCGTTTTAACGAATCCGAAAAACTGCTGACCTGGGGTTTCCGCTTCTTTGAAACCGTCACGCCGATTAAGCCGGACGCTACCTTCGTGAGTCAGCGCGTCTGGTTTGGTGATAAAAGTGAAGTGAACCTGGGAGCGGGTGAAGCGGGTTCCGTCACCATTCCACGCGGTCAGCTGAAAAACCTGAAAGCCAGCTATACCCTGACCGAGCCACAGCTCACCGCACCGTTGAAAAAAGGTCAGGTGGTCGGGACGATAGATTTCCAGCTTAACGGCAAATCTATTGAGCGGCGACCGCTGGTGGTAATGGAAGCGGTGGAAGAGGGCGGCTTCTTCAGCCGGATGTGGGACTTTGTGTTAATGAAATTCCACGGCTGGTTTGGCAGCTGGTTCAGCTAAGTTTTTGCCGGGTGGCGGCTTCGCCTTACCCGGCCTGTAACGGCTCGAACGTAGGCCGGGTAAGCGCAGCGCCACCCGGCATAACCTCAATACATCAACTTCACCTGCTGCGCTTTCGCGTATGCCACCAGCTCGTCATCCGGGCGGCAATCACTGACGATGGCGTCAAAGCGCGACAGTTCTCCCATCCTTGCCGGACGGACCTTGCCAAATTTACTGTGATCAACCACCAGCACATGCTGCTGCGCGGCGTTGAGCGCCCACTGTTTCACCGGTAACTCTTCAAGATTAAAACAGGTTGCCCCCTGTTTCACATTCACGCCCGCCGCAGAGTAAAAGGCGATATCAGGGCATACATTGCTCAGCGTGTCCTGAATATTCAGCGGCTTGAAGATGGCGTTGCTGGCATGAAACTCGCCGCCACACAAAATCACCCGGCACGCGGGTTTCTCCTGCAAGGCCAGGAAGGTATTTAGCGAATAACAGACGGCGGTAAAGGGAACGGTGCTGTCGATGGCCTCGATGATCCACGGGGTTGTCGTACCGCAGTCAAAAAACAGCGTTTGATGCGGCTGCACCAGCGAGGCGGCGAGCCGCGCGGCTTTGCGCTTCTCTTCCACCAGGCGTGTTTTTTGATCGCTTAACAGATAATGGCTGGCGCTACGCGGCTCCAGAACAATATACCCGCCAAGCAGCACAACGGGGGCGCTGTCGCTGTTCAGATCGCGACGAATGGTCATTTCAGACACGCCAAGCAGGGAAGCGGCTTCCTTAAGATGCAGCTTATCGCTGCGCTTCAGCGCCTGAAGCAGCTGAGCAATGCGGTCATCGCGACGTGTTTCCATAGATCCTCGGGCTAAAAAAGTGAGCCCCCGCAGGGCGGGGGCTCAAGTGTAACCTGACGGACCGGGGTTAGTCACGTATCCAGCCTTTGCGGATCGGAAGGGCAAACAGAACGCGATAGGCCTGTGATAATCCACGATAAAGCGCCGGGCCAAAGAGGCTCCACAGGATGGCTGCGCTGACGCAGCCCATCAGCCCCACCAGGAAACCGCCGACCATATCCAGCGGCCAGTGCACCCCCAGGTAGACGCGGGACCAGGCGATGGCGACTGCCACGCCCATCAGCACTACGCCGGACCACAGGCGATGCCAGAACAGGAAGGCCAGCGCAAAGGTGAAGATCACCGTGCCGTGATCGCTCGGGAACGAGTCATCCGGCGCATGGTGCAGGAAGTTGTAGCCGACGCGATCGACAAACGGACGATCGTGCGGGAAGGCGTGACCCAGCACGTAGCTTGCCAGCACGCTCACGCCAATTGCCATCGCCATTTTGATCACCAGATGGCGCTGGGCGGTGACCTGTGTACGAGGTCCCCATAACCAGAGGATCACCGCCAGCGCCGGTACAATGCTAATCAGATCTTTCGCAATGAAGGTGGCGAGATCGATCATCCATTCCGGTGACGACGGCGTGGCGTTGAGCAGGTAAAACAGTTCGTAGTTCAGATTTTCTAACATAATCTCGTTACTCTTTAGCAAACCGGGCGGAAACCAGCCCGTAAACCAGCACCTGGGAAAACCAGACCCACCACCCGGCCCACAGGTTGTGAGAGAAAAAATGCGCGCCGCGCATGACCTGCCCGAAGCCCATCACCAGCCCCATAACAACGCCTGACGCGACAAAGGACCATGCCAGGCGCGGACGTTCACGCCAGAAGGCAAAAAACAGCCCCATCACCATAAACCCGCTGGAGGCGTGGCCGCCGGGAAAGCAGCGTCCCGGTCCGCTGTCTGCCGGAACGGCGCTGAACAGGGGATACGAAACGGACCTGCCGCCATATTCCACCAGATCCCACGGACAGCTGTGGTGGCTTATGCTTTTCAGCACCCCTACTACCAGCGCACCCAGCCCCATCAGAATCGCGGCCGTTACCAGTCGGGCATTGCGTTTGTAAGCGCCGTAAATCAGCGATGCGGCAGCGATAACAATGGTCACATATTTCGCCAGCCGATGGTTCAGCAGATCCAGCAACGGGTTTTGCTGTAGCGGAAAATGATGCGCCGCTGCGTCATACCAGAAACCGGTTATCCATCGGTCAAGCGATTCATCGCGCGAAAGCCAGGTAAAAAGCACCGCAAGGGCAATAAGCACGAAAAGTTGATAACCATAAAAGCGGGCAGGCAAACGGTAAAGACGTTTTGTCTTATTTGTCGGTAACTTAGATAATTCTGAAGGGCTGACGGCGTGTGTCATAGTTTCGGTCAATAACGTGAAATAGCACTATCATAGGGAGGGCAACTTAAGGAAACCTTAAACAACAACGATAAGTGCGTTATTTCTGTTTTTTCACGTTAATTTGCTATCTCAGACAGCGGCAATTCATTACACTCATCGCGATTTTTTCATACTAAAGAGATTGCATGATAAACCGTTCTTCTTCCGGTAATCGTCTGGGTCGTCAGGCGTTACTTTTTCCTCTGTGTCTGGTGCTTTACGAATTCTCTACCTACATCGGCAACGACATGATCCAGCCCGGCATGCTGGCTGTGGTTGAGCAGTACAACGCAGGTATTGAGTGGGTGCCGACATCCATGACCGCCTATCTGGCGGGCGGCATGTTTTTACAGTGGCTGTTAGGGCCGCTGTCGGATCGTATTGGCCGCCGTCCGGTGATGCTGACGGGCGTAGTGTGGTTTATCGTCACCTGTCTCGCCACGCTGCTGGCGCAGAGTATTGAGCAGTTCACGCTGCTGCGTTTCCTTCAGGGCGTGAGCCTGTGCTTTATTGGCGCCGTGGGCTATGCCGCTATTCAGGAGTCGTTTGAGGAGGCGGTGTGTATCAAAATTACCGCGCTGATGGCAAACGTGGCGCTGATTGCACCGCTTCTTGGGCCGCTGGTGGGAGCCGCATGGGTTCACGTCGCGCCGTGGGAGGGGATGTTCGTCCTCTTTGCCGCGCTTGCGGCTATCTCTTTCTTTGGCCTGCACCGTGCGATGCCGGAAACCGCCACCCGCCTGGGCGAAAAGCTCTCGCTTAAAGAGCTGGGGCGGGATTATAAGGCGGTGCTGAAAAATGGCCGTTTTGTCGCGGGCGCATTGGCGACGGGCTTTGTCAGCCTGCCGCTGCTGGCGTGGATTGCCCAGTCGCCGGTCATTATCATCAGCGGCGAACAGCTTAGCAGCTATGAGTATGGCCTGTTACAGGTGCCGATTTTTGGCGCGCTGATTATCGGTAACCTGGTGCTGGCGCGTCTGACGTCGCGCCGTACCGTGCGTTCGCTGATTATTTTGGGCGGCTGGCCCATAGCGGCAGGGCTGATTATCGCGGCGGTGGCGACCGTAGCCTCGTCTCATGCGTACCTGTGGATGACGGCGGGGCTGAGTGTTTACGCGTTTGGTATCGGCGTGGCGAATGCTGGCCTGGTGCGCCTGACGCTGTTCGCCAGTGAAATGAGTAAAGGCACGGTGTCTGCCGCGATGGGGATGCTGCAAATGCTGATTTTCACCGTCGGTATTGAGGTGAGCAAACATGCCTATGCTTTCGGCGGTAACGGGCTGTTCAGCCTGTTCAACCTCGCAAACGGTGTGCTGTGGGTAGGGCTGATGGTGGTGTTCCTGAAGGACAAACGCGTCGGAAGCGCACTGCAACCGTAATCCTTATTCCCTCTCCCTGCTGGGCGAGCTCGGGACAGTTCCCTCTCCCTGTGGGCTGAGGGATCCCCAGTAATTTGAAAGCAAAAGCGATAACGTTGCCTCAGAATAACTGAGGGCTTTCAGCGATGCCTCGGTCCGGCTGTAAATCGCTGAGGCGTTTCCTGTAGGCCGGGGCGAGGCGCAGGGATGCGCCGAGAGGGCGGGCTTTACAGGGATGTTACCTCCGCCCGTCCCCGATAAGCCGGAAGGAATAAGCCGAAGGCACCGCGAAGCGGCGATTTTCCGCCGGAAGCCCGGGTCGCCAGGGTGGTGGCGACTGAGCCACCCTGGCACGTTCACCGGTCATGTCGTGACAGAGTAGCAAGGAACATAAAGTGAACGGAATGACCACCAGAGCCGTATGTTCCCCCTCACCCCAGCCCTCTCCCTCAAGGGAGAGGGGGCCATCTGTGCAGGCATTATTTTGTGGGGATCCCTCAGCCCTGTGGGAGAGGGTTAGGGTGAGGGCACCAGACCGCACGGAATCAATTAAACGGCGCCTTCCCCTCCAGCACCATATCAATCACGTCCAGCACCCCTTCGTCATTATTATTTGGCGCTTCATAGCGGGCTACCGCTTTAATATGCGGTCTGGCGTTGGCCATCGCGAAGCCAAACCCAGCCTGGCGCAGCATCTCCACGTCGTTACCGCTGTCGCCAAAGGCCACCACTTCACTGTCCTCAATGCCCCAGCGCGCTTGCAGGATCCGCAGGCCGTTAGCTTTGTGCACGCCAGGGATTATCAGGTCGATACTGCCGTGACCCGTGGTCACCGGCACCATGATGTCGCCAAGCTTCTCATGCAGCAGCGCCTGAATGCGCGGTATTTCGTCGTCAGAGACGTTAAGCCCGAACTTGAAGAAAATATCGTTGAGGTTGTCAAAGCTGCTGACGCTTTCAAGGCGGTGATAGTATTTCGCCGCAATCTCTTTGAAGAGGTCGTTATACGTTTTCAGCGTGTAGGCGCTGTTTTTTCCGCAGGCAATTATCTCAATGCCGGGCACGTCGTTTAACAGGGTGGCGACGGTCAGAAAATGCTCTTTCGACAGTTCGCCGTTAAACACGTCTTCGCCCGCATCCACCACCCAGCCGCCGTTTTCGGCGACGAAGGCGATTTCATGGGCGATCTCGGGGAAAAATGAGATCAGCTGGTAGTACTGGTTTCCGCTGGCGACCACAAAACGGATGCCTTGCGCTTTCATGCGCGCGTACTGCGCCAGAAAACGCGCGCGATTATAGGTTTTCGCATCGCTCAGGAAGGAGCCATCCATGTCGACTGCAATCAGTTTAACGCTCATATCCCTTCTCCATTGTCGTTTGTTCTGCTTCCGGTTTTGCCACCGCACGCGCCACCAGGGCGGCAATAATCACTAACCCTAACACCACCAGCATGGCGCTGCGCAACCCGTAGTGCTCACCGAGGAATCCAAGCAACGGTGGCCCCACCAGGAAGGCAAGGTAGCCCGTGGTCGCCACAACGCTCACGCGCGTCGGCGCATCGGGACCGGTATCGCTGGCAGCGGAAATGGTCAGCGGGAAGCCAAGGGAGGCGCCCAGCCCCCACAGGATCACCGACACACCGGCAATCCAGTCCACATCCACAAAGATGATCATCGCGATGCCCAGCCCACCCAGCAGGGCGCTGGCACGGACGACCGCCACGCGGCTGTAACGGTCGATAAACCAGCCGCCGGTAAAGCGTCCGACGGTCATGCCGAGCGTAAATCCAGCGTAGATCAGCGAGCCGGAGGTGGGGCTAAATCCGTGCCCGTCCACCATCAGCAACGGTAGCCAGTCGTTGGCGGAGCCTTCAGCAAATGCCATCGCTAGCACCACCACGCCAATCAGCATTAGCTGGAAATCACGATAGAAGGGCAACCCTTTTGCCGCAGACTTCTGTTCGTCCGTGGCGTGTTGTCCTGTGCCTGCGGGAATAGCCCTGATGCCGGTGAGGATCGGGATAATACAGACCAGCGCCGCCAGCAAAATGTGCACATTGGCCGCAATGCCCAGCGCCGTCAGCGCCATCCCCACGCCCGCGCCCGCCAGCGTGCCGAGACTGTAAAAGCCATGCATCATGGGCAGCACCGTTTTGTTCATCGCCTGTTCGACGGCGGCCCCCTCGACGTTAATGGCCACTTCAGCCGCACCAAAGCTGCCGCCAAATACCATCAGCCCAAGGGCAAACATCAGCGGCGAGGCGAACCACAGCGCCACGCTCAAAGCGAACATTCCCACCACGGCGCAGCACATGGTGGTACGGATCACCGCGCGCGTGCCAAAGCGCTTCACCAGCCAGGCCGAGCAGAGGATGCCGCTCATCGAGCCAATCGACAGGCCAAACAGCACGATCCCCATCTCCGCCGTCGAGACGGATAGCGTATCGCGGATTGCCGGGGTGCGCGTTGCCCAGGAAGCCATCAGCAGCCCGGGGATGAAGAAGAACATAAACAGCGCCCACATGCGCAGATGCAGGGCTTTGCGAGGAGAAGTTAGCGTCATTGGGATCAGCACCAGAAGTACAACAATAGCGACAACACTAGCAACTTTGTGTACATTTGTACATAAACCGGATGAGGATTTTATGAGCAGACCACCAAACGACCCTAACCGCCGCGAGAAGATACTCCAGGCGACGCTGGACACCATTGCTGAGCACGGTATTCATGCCGTCACGCACCGCAAAATTGCCACCTGCGCAGGCGTACCGCTGGGGTCGATGACCTACTATTTCGACGGGATGGAGTCGCTTCTGGAGGAGGCGTTCACGTGGTTTACGCAGCAGATGTCTCAGCAGTACCGGGATTTCTTCGCGGGGGTGACCGGGCGGGAGAGGGCGTGCGAGGCCATTACCACGCTGATCCACAGTTCAGCCGTGACCACGCCACACAATATGGCGCTGATGTATCAGCTGTACGCTTTTATGCACCGCAGCGCCGCGCTGAAAACGGTGATGCAGGACTGGATGAAGATGAGCCAGACTACGCTTGAGCAGTGGTTTGATCCGGCCACCGCCCGTGCGCTGGATGCGTTTATCGAGGGGATGACGCTGCATTTTGTAACCGACCGGTCGCCGTTAACCCGGGAGGAGATCCGGGCGATGGTGGGGCGGATTGCAGGCGAGGATACCGTCTGATAGCGCTCGCCCCGGCCACGCCTGATGTCAGGAGATTTTTTTCCCGCTGGCGTCAACGACGACTTCGCCATCTTCCTTCGTAAATGCCCCTTTTTGCGCGTCCGGAAGGATGTCGAGAACGACTTCAGAAGGGCGGCACAGACGTGTACCCAGCGGCGTCACCACAATCGGACGGTTAATCAGAATGGGGTATAGCAGCATGAAATCAATAAGCTGGTCATCGGTGAAATTTCCCCCGGCAAGGCCCAGTTGCTCGTAAGGCTCGACGTTTTTGCGCAGCAGATCGCACACGGGAATCCCCATGTCTGCAATCAGCCTGGTCAGTTCATCACGCGACGGTGGGTTCTCAAGATAGAGAATAATTTCGGGTTCCGTACCGCTTTTGCGGATCATCTCCAGCGTATTGCGCGACGTGCCGCAGGCCGGGTTGTGGTAGATAGTGATGTTGCTCATATCCGTTACTCATTACAGTGTGAAGGAGAGACGTAGCGCCAGCGCGGCGAGCGTCACAAACAGAACCGGCAGCGTCATTATGATGCCCGTCCTGAAATAGTAGCCCCAGGTAATGGTCATGTTTTTCTGTGCCAGCACATGAAGCCATAGCAGGGTAGCCAGGCTACCGATGGGGGTGATTTTCGGCCCCAGATCGCAGCCAATCACGTTAGCGTAAATCATCGCCTCCTTAATCAAGCCTGTTGCCGCACTACCCTCAATGGAGAGCGCGCCGATCAATACCGTTGGCATATTGTTCATTATGGATGACAGAAAGGCGGTGATAAATCCGGTTCCCAGCGTAGTGGCCCAGAGTCCGTGTCCGGCTAAGCGATCAAGAACGCCTGAAAGAGACTCCGTCAGCCCGGCATTACGCAGGCCATACACCACCAGATACATCCCCAGCGAAAAGATAACGATCTGCCAGGGGGCGCCGCGCAGCACTTTCCCGGTGTTAATGGCGTGCCCGCGTTTAGCAAAGGCAAATAAAATCAGCGCGCCAGTTGTTGCGATAGCGCTGACCGGGATACCCAGAGGTTCAAGCACAAAGAAACCGACGAGCAGTAGCAGCAGCACGATCCAGCCCGTTCTGAATGTCGGCAGGTCATGAATGGCCCGTGCGGGCTCGCGGAGTTTTGCCAGGTCATATTCCGGCGGTATTTCCTTGCGGAAGAACAGATGCAGCATCACCAGCGTCGCGGCAATTGCGGCGATATCAACCGGGATCATCACCGAGGCGTATTCGCTAAAGCCCAGCTTAAAGAAGTCCGCTGAGACGATGTTGACCAGGTTGGAGACAATCAGCGGCAGGCTGGCGGTATCGGCGATAAATCCCGCCGCCATCACGAACGCCAGCGTGGCCTGCTTGCTGAACCCCAGCGCCAGCAGCATGGCGATAACGATAGGTGTCAGGATCAATGCCGCACCGTCATTGGCGAACAGCGCCGCCACGGCCGCACCCAGCAGCACGATCCAGGTAAACAGCAACCGCCCGCGACCGTTTCCCCAGCGAGCAACGTGCAGCGCCGCCCACTCGAAAAAACCGGACTCATCCAGCAGCAAACTGATAACGATTACCGCGATAAACGTGGCCGTCGCATTCCAGACGATGTTCCAGACCACCGGAATATCGTTAACGTGGATCACACCGCTCGCCAGCGCCAGCGCGGCGCCAATGGTGGCACTCCAGCCGATACTGAGCCCTTTGGGCTGCCAGATAACCAGTACCAGCGTAAACAGAAAAATAGCCCCTGCCAGAAACATCTTTTACTCCGTTATATCTGTTTTTGTGAATGTGTTGTGGTCAGCACGAGCCCGGGAGGCGGTTTTTCAGCTTCATACGCGTCTCTTCCCGCAGGCAGTTCCAGCTGGTGTCGATAACGGTTGCCGCCCACGCGGGCATGTTGGGAGAGAGACGGTAGTAGATCCATTTACCCTCACGACGATCGATGACCAGCCCGGCCTCACGCAGCAATGCCATATGGCGGGAGACTTTCGGCTGCGGCTCGTTGGTAGCGGAGCAGAGATCGCAGACGCACAGCTCGCCCGCTTCACGCAGAAGCATGACGATGGAGAGGCGCGTTTCGTCGGAGAGGGTTTTGAAGAGCTGGAGCGGGTGGAGCATTCTGTCATCCTGAATGTTTTGTGTCATATGCATTAAATCATATGTGATTGTAGTAAAGGAGAGAAGAAGGCGATAGCAGGAAGGATAAAAAAGCGACTGGAGGACTCGCTAAGGTCAAAATAGTCTTTATGGCTTGTCCGGACTACTCCTGATAGTCATGGGAAAGAAACCGCCCCAGGGGGACGGTTTCTTTATATCTGCTCACTTTCAACGCTCTTCTGTGCTCAGGCGCAGCAGCGATCGTTCCAGGTGTCACGGTAAATGATATTCCCCTCCGTGTACTTCCATGAGATTGCTTCGTAACGCAATTCGAGCGTTTCAAGATGGGTGCTGCTCATCCCGTTAGGGGTCATGAAGGGTGCCACTGTCGTGAGCTTAACGTTTTCCATCACGATATTGAAATATTCGGCCTCGATCCCGGACTCCAGAATGCGGTACATTTTAATGATCCCCTTCTTCATAACTCTCCCTTCGCACACGGCGCGGTAAAGAAGCGGGGTAGTCTGATCAAATTCTTTAACTATCGTAATAGGGCGATGGACGCGCGTGCCGGTGAGTTTACCCCAGCTTGGATCAACCGGAATGGTTACACCGTGGGAGAACGATTTTAGCTCTATGGAACCAAGACGCGTGGGCATCATGCAGCTACCGATAATCGGCGAACCGTTCTCGTCTTCTAGCCATAGGTGTGCGGGTGTAGACATGTAATTTCCTTATTAGTAAGCGTAACGCATTGATGTTCCTCAATGCCATATCCAGTAAGCCAGTCCCAGTGTTACCAGGTAAAACAGGAGGATGAATCCTTGGCTAACCTCAGGGAAGTAAACGTCAAGGACATAGCCAAAAATGAACGTGAGGATGATCGGGACATAGGTCCAGAAGAAAAACTGAGCCTGAGATTTGAACCAGCGTCTTAAAAAGCCCATCAGTGTCTACCCATTAGCTTCAGGATCGTGTCAGCAGCATCATAAGGGCTTTGACTGTCAGTCCATTGCTGGGTTAGCACGCCCGCGCGCATAAAAGCAGGCTCCACCAGGAAATACATCATCTCCAGTTCTCGCAGGTATAACGCTTGATAGTAGGCGGGATGCATCACTTGCAGGCGATGAGCGCTGTCAGCAGCTTTTTGCACAACCCCGTATATCCCCAGCCCTCCAATAGCCGCGCCCGTTAATCCTGAAACGACCTTTAACCCTGAAGGTGGAAGGGTCACATAGAGGCAAACAGTCGATGCGACGCCTGCAGAGAATGAATACGAGGTTAGCGTGCTGGTGGATATATAAACGTTAGCGCGCATTAGAGCATGCTGTATCGCTGATAATTCTGCCGGGGAATAATCCTTAACCAGCTCCTCTACGTACGTGTTGATTAGGTCAAAGACGATGTTCCAGCGAGAAACGAGATGGAATATGCCCTTTCGGAATCGAGCGTCCTCCAGGTTTTGTCGGGTGCATACATCGTAATATTCATCAGTAAAGCAGGAGGTGTAGTACAGCAGGCGTTGGGCACCGGCACCTATATTATTCAGGTGGCTCTTTACCTCTTCACCTACATCACGTACCGCCCGGTCCAGCTTCATTGCCAGTATCTTTTGGTTCTGAAGCTGGCGGATGATCTCTTCAGAATGGTACATGCTTACTGACCTCGCACTTCAGCTCAATTGAGCGATTTTTTGCTGCATCCCCTAAGACCGGCATTGCTATTACTGAACTTGAAAACTGCATTCCTGTCCCCTCCATAGTGTTTCTATCCGCTCCAGCGTATATCTGTAACTAATATGGAAGTTCAAAGCAGATCATGTTCATGAAAAGCAGGGTATTTTTAGGATAATGACTTGATGTTTTTTAACCAATATGCGATTTATCGGCGAGCTTTTAGTGCGAATAGATAAGTTCAACATTGAGTGACTCGTTCCAAAATCCAACAGAAATATCATCACATACAGACTTTGCCATGCGCAACTAGTAGCGCTCTGGCGTGTTCCAGCCTTTCAGGCAGTTAGCGCCACCCTTAAAGCAGATCGAGCCCCCAGCAGGGCGCTGGCGCGTCACAGCATGGCCAAAAAATCTTTCGCAGACCAAAATCGCACTACACCGCACCCACCTGCGGTTTTTGGATCATAAAAATTTTTCAGTTTTATTTTTCTTCAAACCAGACCGCTTGGCCGCACCAGTGCTGGCGGTTAAGCCGAAATCCAAAACTGAAAAGGTTGAAAAGAATTTCAGTGGTTTTCATTTTTGAATATATAACAAATTTCTTGCTTCTTTGGTAACTTATTGATAATTAAGGGTAATGGTGGGTTTAAGTGTGTTTGAAGCAAGAGCCGTATTTATTTGCCTCTTAGATGGATATGTTTGTATGTCAGTCAGGACAAGCCCAGACAGCATATTGAGAAGATTTATGCACTGAAAAAAGTGACAATTAGGAACTTTTAAAAAATCACTGTTACCCTAAAAAGGAATGTCTAAATCTGGAATGTTTTCACGAACCTTTATAGAAAATAATCGCTCACTTCTGAAAGGTTTGAGGTGTAGCTCGGAAAACTTTTTTTCATATCTTTCTTTGAATCTTAAAGAGTAAAGCGTCTCGGTAAACTCACTTACTTCAAAACATTTTTCAATGTCGCTCTTATAAAATGAAAAGTTGAACTCATCTAATTCTGCCTTGATTTTTACATCGGACATGGCATTAATAATGGATATAGCTGTTTCTGCGTCAAAGCTATGAAAATGATCCGTGTTGAAATTTACTTCCTCGTTCCATCTATCATCAGCATATAACCTGATTGTTTGATTAAGTTGATATACCTTCTCCTCATCACTGATGTAAGTTAACGCTTCAATCCACCCTGATTTTTCAAGGAATTTTACATCTTCATGTTCGCTATGAAAGCTAAGGGAAGGGAATGTGATTAAGCTTCTAATAATATTAATCTTATCAATGCTGAGATGGAAGTAAGCAGTTTTAAAATTTGAAAATATTACTTCGTCACGTATATTCTTTTCCTTAATCGCTTTTAATTCACTTTGGGATTTTTTCTTTTTAGAAATGAGGTGTTCATAGATTGTTAATACAATCAAATCAACTATGCTGAAAACAACAATTCCTAATGAAACACCTATTACAAGTGAAATTAATAAAATATAAGTTTCATAGTTTTGTGCTATCGGTTTTATTGCAGTCGTTAGCCATAAATGTAGAAGCGGTAATATTATACATAAGGATAGGACTCCACCACATATCATAAATAATGTTGTGCAGGCTCTTCTAGGAGTGTACAAGGTAGAAACAAAATTGATAAATTGATCTATATAGTTCACTGGAATTCTCAATTAGTCAGATTGTGTGTTTTGCGGAATCACTGTTCATATCTTCCGGTTCTTGCTGGTCAATTACCCGAATGGCATCAGCAGCTTGAATCAACTTTAGAGCATCATCAACACTTACACCTTGTAAGTCTATGATTTTTCTATCGGCTGCGACTTCAATTCTTATTTTGGATTTTGACTGCAACAAGTTCAGTACCTTAAGAAGGTACGGCGCAAACTTCTGCCCACGTTCAACTAAAATGCTCAGATATTCACGTATGCCTGGATTGGAGGAGAAACATTGTACTCTTTTGGCGTCAATGCCGACAATACTGCATTCTTCTACAAAAGTCTGCTTCAACTCCTCAGGGATGTATACAGCAAATGAAAAATACTGGGATGATTTTTTGATGACATGATACAGGCCTAAGGAACGGGAAGTAGAGCGTTGTCGCCACTTTGCCGCCACAGTCGCAATTGTTAGTTCCTAACTGATTGATTAGAAGGGGTTATAATAGCAGGCAACAAAAAACCCATCAACCTTGAACCAAAAATGGCGGGGTTGATGGGCTCCACAAATTGGGGACATCAAAGAAAAGCAGTGGCACTAGTTATGACTGCACCCTGCGTAAAAAGTTCTGCGCGTAACGAAAATTTTTTCAGCCACACGCAATCTTGAGATTTATCCGAGTCCTGGCCAGATAATGATGATCAGCGTACCTGCCAGCGTCAGCAGCACGTTTGCGATGGCGTAGGTGCCTGCATAGCCCAGCGCCGGGATGTTGCTGCGCGCGGTGTCGCTGATGATCTCCATTGCCGGTGCGCAGGTGCGCGCGCCCATCATCGCGCCGAAGAGCAGGGCGCGGTTCATGCGGAGCACGTAGGCGCCGAACAGGAAGCAGATGACTACCGGTACCAGGCTGACGATAAGTCCGGAAACCAACATTTGCCAGCCGACCGCACCCAGGCCATTGCCAATGCCGCTCCCGGCGCTTAAGCCGACACCCGCCATAAAGACCATCAGACCGAACTCTTTCACCATGTTCAGCGCTCCCTGAGGGATGTAGCCGAAGGTGGGATGGTTCGCTCGCAGGAAGCCCAGCATGATCCCGGCGAACAGCAGACCGGCAGCGTTACCGATGCCGAAGCTAAAGTTACTGAACTGGAAGGTGATCATTCCGATCATCAGGCCAACAATGAAGAAGGCGCAGAAGGCTAACAGGTCCGTCACCTGACTGTGAATCGAGATAAAGCCGATACGGTCGGCAACGGTTTTAACACGTCGGGCATCGCCGCTGACCTGCAACACATCGCCTTTATTAAGCACCACGTTATCGTCGATAGGCATTTCAATCTGGCTGCGGATCACGCGGTTGAGGAAACAGCCGTGGTCGGTCAGCTTCAACTGCGCCAGACGGCGGCCCACGGCGTTGTGGTTCTTCACCACAATCTCTTCGGTGACGATACGCATGTCCAGCAGGTCGCGGTCAAACACCTCTTTCCCGTTGCGGAAACTCGGATCGAGACGCGCGTGGGCGTCCGGGTAGCCAACCAGAGCGATGTCATCGCCCATCTGGAGTACTGCGTCACCGTCCGGGTTTGCCAGAATGCCGTTACGACGGATACGTTCGATGTAGCAGCCGGTCTGACGGTAAATCCCCAGCTCGCGCAGGTTTTTCCCGTCGGTCCAGGCAACCAGTTCCGGACCGACGCGGTAGGCGCGGATCACCGGCAGGTAAACTTTACGTTTGGAGTCCGTATCCAGACCACGCTCTCGGGCAATGGTCTGGGCGCTGGTCTGGAGATCCTGATGCTGAAGTTTTGGCAGATAGCGCGCGCCAACAATCAGGCTCACCAGACCAATCAGATAGGTCAGGGCATAGCCCAGGCTCAGGTTATCCAGCGCGGCGGAAAGCTGCGTGCCTGCCATGCCAGAATGACGAAGCGTATCCCCCGCGCCAACAAGCACCGGCGTGGAGGTCATCGAGCCTGCCAGCATACCGGCCGTTAAGCCGATGTCCCAGCCAAACAGTTTGCCCAGCCCTAACGCAATCAGCAGGGCGCTGCCGACCATCACCAGCGCCAGCATCAGATAATTTTTGCCGTCTCGGAAGAAAATGGAAAAAAAGTTCGGACCGGCTTCCACGCCAACGCAGAAAATAAACAGCATGAAACCTAAGTTAAGCGCGTCCGTGTTAATACTGAAATGTTGCTGACCTAATAACAGGGAGACGACTAAAACGCCAATGGAATTACCAAGTTGAACTGAACCCAGGCGCAATTTACCCAGACAAAGGCCCAGTGCCAGTACCACAAATAATAACAGGATGTAATTCCCATTTAACAAGTCTGCGACGTTTATATTCACGGAGGCTAACTTCTTGTTTACCAGTAAGTTGTTGAATGAAAGGACTATTTGGGCTACTGTTTTCAGAGTCAGGGAATCACTTTGCACCTCCCTGCTTCCTGATAAATACCCTAAACACTAGCAGGCGGTTAGTTTAATCGTAATAGCTACCGACAGCCACCTATTATCGCACGACTTGTGTGCGTGCTTTGGCAAGGATTGCCGCAATGCTTTATCTGACTGGGCGTCCACCGGACGATTTTTGTATTTGATAGAGATAAGTCAGGAGGATAGTTTGAACTTTAAACGAAACTGGGTTGGCGTAATCAGCTGCTTTTTGCTGTTTACGGTCGTTTGCATGTCGCTTGCTTTTAATGTGAAGGGCGCCTTCAGAGCGTCCGGTCATCCCGAGCTGGGCCTGTTGTTCTTTATCCTGCCGGGAGTAGTGGCCAGTTTTCTCTCGCGCCAAGGCGAGGTGGTAATGCCGCTGCTGGGGGCCATCCTTGCGGCGCCCCTCTGCCTGCTTCTGATGCGCGTGCTGTTTCTCTCGTCGAGAAGCGTCTGGCAGGAAGTGGCGTGGCTACTAAGTGGCGTTTTCTGGTGTGCGCTGGGGGCGCTCTGTTTCTTATTTATGCGCAGCCTGCTGCAACAGCGGAAGCATCATAAATAAAAACGCCCTCAGGGTGAGGGCGTCTTAGCATTACTGAGCGGCAAACAGGCCCAGGTGCTCTTTGGCGTACGCTTCGAAATCGGTGCAGCCGCCGATGTGTTTCTGATCGAGGAAGATTTGCGGCACGGTTTCAACCGGTTTACCCACGGTTTTTTCCAGATCGGCTTTGCTGATGCCTTCCGCGTGGATATCCACGTAACGGAAGTTGAAATCATCACGTTCTTCAGTCAGTTTCTCAGCCAGCTCTTTCGCGCGCACACAGTAAGGGCATCCTGGACGACCAAAAATTACTGCAAACATTTCTCTCTCCTCAAAAAACAAGCCTGACGGCGAATAATCCCTATAGTGCACGATAACCTGCCGTCATGGAAAGAAGGTTTCACCTGTCACTTTGATACAGTCAGGCTATGTTTCGCCAATTACATCAGGTGGATCATTGCCTATACTGGCTGCCATATGTTTTACGCAATACAAAGAGAGACAAAATGACGCCAACCATTGACCTGCTTCGTTCCCACCGTTCCATTCGCCATTTCACCGATGAGCCGATCACCCAGGCGCAGCGGGATGCGATCATCGACAGCGCAAGAGGCACCTCCAGCTCCAGCTTTTTGCAGTGCAGCTCCATTATCCGCATCACCGATCCGGCGATGCGTGAGCAGCTGGTAACGCTGACGGGCGGACAAAAGCACGTTGCCCAGGCGGCTGAGTTCTGGGTGTTCTGCGCCGATTTTAACCGTCATCTGCAAATCTGCCCCGAGGCGGAGCTGGGGCTGGCGGAACAGCTGCTGCTGGGCGTGGTGGATACGGCACTGATGGCGCAAAACGCCTTCACGGCGGCGGAATCGCTGGGGCTTGGCGGCGTCTATATTGGCGGGCTGCGTAACAACATCGAAAGCGTGACGGAACTGCTGAAGCTGCCGAAACACGTGCTGCCGCTGTTTGGTCTGTGCCTCGGCTGGCCTGCGGATAACCCGGATCTGAAGCCGCGCATTCCTGCTGCGATGCTGGTGCATGAAAACCACTACCAGCCGGTCGACCAGGACGTTCTGCATCAATACGATGAAGAGCTGGCGAACTACTATCTGACGCGTGACAGCAACAACCGCCGCGACACCTGGAGCGACCATATTCGTCGCACCATCATTAAAGAAAACCGCCCGTTCATTCTTGATTACCTGCACAAACAGGGCTGGGCAACGCGATAGTCCCTTCCTCCTGCGCCTCGTGTATGATAGGCAGGCTTTTCCCATGTCTTTAGAGAGGTGCAGGGTGAAAATTGCCATATTGTCCCGGGATGGAACGCTCTATTCATGTAAACGCCTGCGAGAAGCGGCGGCGAAACGCGGACATCAGGTTGAGATCCTCGATCCGATGTCCTGCTATATGAACATCGACCCTGCGGCGTCGTCGATTCATTACAAAGGCCGCAAACTCCCGCATTTTGATGCGGTAATTCCCCGCATTGGCTCCCAGATCACCTATTACGGCACGGCCGCGCTGCGCCAGTTTGAAATGCTGGGAAGCTATCCGCTCAACGAGTCCGTGGCGATCTCACGCGCCCGCGATAAGCTACGCTCGCTGCAGTTGCTGGCGCGCCAGGGGATCGATTTGCCCGTCACCGGGATTGCTCACTCCCCGGACGACACCAGCGATTTAATCGACATGGTGGGCGGTGCGCCGCTGGTCATTAAGCTGGTGGAAGGCACGCAGGGTATTGGGGTGGTACTGGCGGAGACGCGTCAGGCGGCGGAAAGCGTGATTGACGCCTTTCGCGGTCTGAATGCCCATATTCTGGTGCAGGAGTATATTAAAGAGGCCAAAGGGTGCGACATCCGCTGCTTTGTGGTGGGCGATGAAGTGGTGGCCGCCATAGAGCGGCAGGCGAAAGAGGGCGACTTCCGCTCTAACCTGCACCGCGGCGGTATCGCGCGGGTGGCCCTTATCAGCGAGCGCGAGCGCGAGATTGCGGTGAAAGCGGCGCAGACGCTGGGCCTGGACGTGGCGGGGGTCGATCTGCTGCGTGCCGACCGCGGGCCGCTGGTGATGGAAGTTAACGCCTCGCCGGGGCTGGAAGGGGTGGAAAAAACCACAGGCGTCGATATTGCAGGTAAAATGATCGCATGGATTGAACGCCATGCGACGCCGGGATTTTGCCTGAAAACGGGCGGTTAAATGGATCGGCGCGCACTTTTTGCGTAAGCTGGACAACGTTTTTATTTAAGAGGCTGCACAGCGATGGATTTACAGGTCGTACCTACACTGGATACGTTACGTCAATGGCTCGATGATGCCGGTATTACTTTTTTCGAATGCGACTCCTGCCAGGCGCTGCATCTGCCTCACATGCAAAATTTCGATGGTATTTTTGATGCCAAAATCGATCTGATTAACGACGTGATCCTGTTCTCGGCGCTGGCTGAAGTGAAGCCTTCAGCGCTGCTTGCACTGGCATCCGATCTTTCAGCGATTAACGCCAGTTCTTTGACGGTGAAAGCGTTTCTCGACATACAGGATGATAATCTGCCGAAGCTGGTGGTTTGCCAGTCTTTATTCTCCGGCGCGGGGCTCTCCTTCAAACAGTTCGCCTGGTTTATGCGCCTGAGCGAAGAGCAAATTTCCATGGTAATGATGGAAGCCAACGCACATCACCTGCTGTATAGCGCGGAAGATGATGCCGAGAATAATGATGCATCTTCCAATTTTCTCCACTAAGCCTGTCTGACTTTTGCGCAGTCGCTACCAGAGCGGCTGCATAACACCGCTTTTTCTGCTGCTTTTAACCTTTCTTTAAAGAATTTTTCACCTCCTCTCAGGCCGTTTCGGCTTATCACGTAGACATAATCTGCATAAAAAATTGATAAAAGGCGTTTTTTCGTCTGGGCTATAGCCGGAGACACGGGCTACAGTTATTCTTGCGGTGCTTAAAAAAGCGAGCGGAACCTGCCGGGAAGAGGGGTGTATTTTATTTCGGGCAGAGCGACAAACTATGCATGAATATTGCATATCTTCAGGCTGCACAGTTTTGGTTCGTTTGTTAACGAGCTTTCAGAAGGAATAACAATATGATCGCCTTGAATAAAAAATGGTTATCGGGTCTGGTTGCGGGTGCTCTGATGGCCGTCTCTGCCGGCACGCTCGCTGCGGAACAAAAAACGCTGCACGTCTATAACTGGTCTGACTATATTGCGCCGGACACCGTCGCGAATTTTGAAAAAGAGACCGGCATTAAGGTTGTCTACGACGTATTCGATTCCAACGAAGTACTGGAAGGCAAACTGATGGCGGGCAGTACCGGTTTCGACCTGGTGGTGCCCTCTGCAAGCTTCCTGGAGCGTCAGCTGACCGCCGGTGTCTTCCAGCCGCTGGACAAGAACAAGTTATCGAACTGGAAAAATCTTGACCCGGAAGTGCTGAAGCTGGTGGCGAAGCATGATCCGGACAACAAATACGCCATGCCTTACCTGTGGGCGACCACTGGTATTGGCTTTAACGTGGATAAAGTCAAAGCGGCGCTGGGGCCGGACGTCAAACTGGACAGCTGGGACGTGGTGCTGAAGCCGGAAAATCTCGAGAAGCTGAAAAGCTGCGGCGTCTCTTTCCTCGATGCGCCGGAAGAGATTTTCGCCACCGTGCTTAACTATCTCGGCAAAGATCCAAACAGCAGCAAGGCCGACGACTACACCGGTCCGGCGACCGACCTGCTATTGAAGCTGCGTCCGAATATTCGCTACTTCCACTCCTCTCAGTACATCAACGACCTGGCTAACGGGGATATCTGCGTGGCCATCGGCTGGGCGGGTGACGTCTGGCAGGCAGCGAACCGTGCGAAAGAGGCGAAAAACGGTGTGAATGTTTCCTACTTCATTCCGAAGGAGGGGGCGCTGGCGTTCTTCGACGTCTTCGCGATGCCGGCTGATGCGAAAAACAAAGAGGAAGCGTATCAGTTCCTCAACTACCTGATGCGTCCGGAAGTGATTGCCCACATCAGCGACCACGTCTACTACGCCAACGGTAACAAGGCCTCCGTGCCGCTGGTGAGCGAAGAAATCCGCAATAATCCGGCGATCTACCCGCCAGCCGATGTGTTTGCCAAGCTCTTCACCCTGAAAGTGCAGGAACCGAAAATTGACCGTGTGCGTACCCGCGCGTGGACGAAGGTGAAAAGCGGTAAGTAACGGCGTTTGATATCGTTGCCCGGTGGCGCTGTCGCTTACCGGGCCGACAAATCCCGTAGGCCGGGCAAGCGTTAGCGCCGCCCGGCGATACGCACCCTGATGGTGCGTTTGCACCAGTGTTGATCTATGCCGGAGAGCACCCCGTGAATGACGCGATCCCCCGCCCGCAGGCGAAAGTCCGTAAAGCGCTGACCCCGCTTCTTGAAATTCGTAACCTCACCAAATCCTTCGACGGCCAGCATGCCGTGGACGATGTCAGCCTGACGATCTACAAAGGTGAAATTTTTGCTTTGCTCGGCGCATCCGGCTGCGGTAAATCGACCCTGCTGCGTATGCTGGCCGGGTTTGAACAACCTACCGCCGGGCAGATCGTGCTGGATGGGGTAGACCTCTCCAGCGTGCCGCCGTACCAGCGGCCCATTAACATGATGTTCCAGTCCTATGCCCTGTTCCCGCACATGACCGTCGAGCAGAACATCGCCTTCGGCCTGAAGCAGGACAAACTGCCGAAAGCCGAAATCACCGCGCGCGTGGCGGAGATGCTGAGCCTGGTGCACATGCAGGAGTTCGCGAAGCGTAAGCCGCATCAGCTTTCCGGCGGCCAGCGTCAGCGCGTGGCGCTGGCAAGAAGTCTGGCCAAACGGCCGAAATTACTCCTGCTCGACGAGCCGATGGGCGCGCTGGATAAAAAGCTGCGCGACCGGATGCAGCTGGAAGTGGTGGATATCCTTGAGCGCGTAGGGGTGACCTGCGTGATGGTGACGCACGACCAGGAAGAGGCGATGACCATGGCCGGGCGCATTGCGATCATGAATCGCGGTAAGTTCGTGCAGATAGGCGAGCCGGAGGAGATTTACGAACACCCGACAACCCGCTACAGCGCGGAGTTCATCGGCTCGGTAAACGTCTTCGAAGGGCTGCTGAAGGAACGCCAGGAAGACGGTCTGGTGATTGAATCGCCGGGGCTGGTGCACCCGCTTAAGGTTGATTCTGATAATTCCGTGGTGGACAACGTGCCGGTTTACGTTGCCCTGCGCCCGGAAAAAATCATGCTTTGCGATGAGCCGCCCGCCGATGGCTATAACTTTGCCGTGGGCGAAGTGGTACACATCGCCTATCTCGGCGATCTGTCGATTTACCATGTCCGCCTGAAAAGCGGGCAGATGCTCAGCGCCCAGTTACAGAACGAACACCGGTATCGCAAGGGACAGCCAACCTGGGGCGACGAAGTGAGCCTGTGCTGGGATGCGGACAGTTGCGTAGTCCTGACGGTATAAGGAGCGGTCATGAGCACACTTGAACCTCCAGCCCGCGTCAAAAAACCGGGCGGTTTCTCGCACTGGCTGGCGCGCGTGCAGATGGCGCATGGCCGCAAGCTGGTCATCGCCATGCCCTATATCTGGCTGATCCTGCTGTTTCTGCTGCCGTTCCTGATCGTCTTTAAGATCAGCCTGGCGGAGATGGCGCGGGCGATCCCGCCGTATACCGATTTGTGGGAGTGGGCCGACGGGCAACTGACGCTGACCTTAAACCTTGGGAATTTCCTGCAACTGACTGAGGATCCGCTCTATTTCGAAGCCTATTTACAGTCGTTACAGGTTGCGGCGATCTCAACGATCTGCTGCTTGTTGATGGGCTACCCGCTGGCGTGGGCAGTGGCGCACAGCAAGCCGTCGACGCGAAATATTTTACTGCTGTTGGTCATTTTACCGTCGTGGACATCTTTCCTGATCCGCGTGTACGCGTGGATGGGGATCCTGAAGAATAACGGCATACTGAATAACTTCCTGCTGTGGCTTGGGGTGATCGACCAGCCGCTGACGATCCTGCATACCAACCTTGCGGTGTATATCGGGATTGTCTATGCCTATCTGCCGTTTATGGTGCTGCCAATCTATACGGCGCTGACGCGAATCGATTACTCGCTGGTGGAAGCCTCGCTGGATCTCGGCGCACGCCCGTTGAAGACGTTCTTCAGCGTCATTGTGCCGCTCACAAAAGGCGGGATCATCGCCGGATCGATGCTGGTGTTTATCCCGGCGGTCGGGGAGTTTGTGATCCCCGAACTGCTCGGCGGCCCGGACAGCATCATGATTGGCCGCGTGCTGTGGCAGGAGTTCTTCAATAACCGCGACTGGCCGGTGGCCTCGGCGGTGGCGATTGTCATGTTACTGCTGCTGATCGTGCCGATCATGTGGTTCCACAAACATCAGCAGAAACAGATGGGAGACCACGGATGAACAACTTACCGGTAGTACGCTCCCCGTGGCGAATTCTGATCCTGATTATCGGCTTTACCTTCCTGTATGCGCCGATGCTGATGCTGGTGATCTACTCGTTCAACAGCTCTAAGCTGGTCACCGTCTGGGCGGGCTGGTCGACGCGCTGGTACAGCGAGCTGTTCCACGATGATGCGATGATGAGTGCGGTGGGGCTGAGCCTGACCATTGCGGCGCTGGCGGCGACGATGGCCTGCGTGCTGGGCACGATTGCCGCGCTGGTGATGGTGCGCTTCGGCCGTTTTCGCGGAGCAAATGGTTTTGCGTTTATGATCACCGCCCCGCTGGTGATGCCGGACGTCATCACCGGTCTGTCGCTGCTCCTGCTGTTTGTCGCGCTGGCGCACGCCATCGGCTGGCCAGCGGATCGCGGGATGCTCACCATCTGGCTGGCGCACGTCACCTTCTGTACGGCGTATGTGGCGGTGGTCATCTCCTCGCGGCTGCGCGAGCTGGATCGCTCCATTGAAGAGGCGGCGATGGATCTCGGCGCCACGCCGCTGAAGGTCTTTTTCATCATTACGCTGCCGATGATTATGCCGGCGGTGATCTCCGGCTGGCTGCTGGCGTTCACGCTCTCGCTCGACGATCTGGTTATCGCCAGCTTTGTGTCGGGGCCGGGCGCGACGACGCTGCCGATGCTGGTCTTCTCCAGCGTGCGCATGGGGGTGAATCCGGAGATTAATGCCCTGGCCTCCATCATCCTCGGCGTGGTCGGAATTGTCGGATTTATCGCCTGGTATTTGATGGCGCGCGCGGAAAAGCAGCGCGTGCGCGATATCCAGCGTGCAAGACGCGGCTGAAGGAATTATTATTTCCAGTGATGTGCCGCGTATGACGCGGCACTGTTTTTCAGGGAAGTAAAAACATTGGGATTCTTACAAAAAACACGTCATTCGCACGCCCGTCCGAACGTCCCTGCGCTGGTGCAGGTGGCGGCGCTCGCCATTATTATGATCCGCTGCCTGGATGTGCTGATGATTATGAACACGCTGGGCCCGCGAGGCATGGGGGAGTTCATTCACCGCAGCGCGCAGACGTGGAATCTGACGCTGGTGTTTCTCAGCAGCCTGATGCTGGTGTTTATTGAGATCTACTGTGCGTTCTCGCTGGTAAAGGGGCGCAACTGGGCGCGCTGGGTATATTTTCTTACGCAGATCACCGCCGCCAGCTATCTGTGGGCCGCCTCGCTGGGCTATGGCTATCCGGAGCTGTTCAGCATTCCCGGCGGCTCCCGCCGCGAGATTTTCCATTCCTTAGTGATGCAAAAATTGCCGGACATGCTGGTGCTCTGCCTGCTCTATGTTCCCGCCTCCAGTCGGCGGTTCTTCCGCCTGCAATAATGTGTATAATCGCAGCCCTCGTGATTCTAAAGGTTTTCATATGCAGTGCGCACTCTATGGCGCCGGACGCTGCCGCTCCTGTCAGTGGATAGAACAGCCGGTCCCTCAACAACTCACCGCCAAAATGGCCGACCTGCAACAGCTGCTGGCAGCACACGCGGTGGGCGAGTGGTGCGCACCCGTCAGCGGGCCGGAGCAGGGCTTTCGTAATAAAGCCAAAATGGTGGTCAGCGGCAGCGTCGAAAAGCTGCTGCTGGGCATGCTGCACCGTGACGGCACGCCCGTCGATCTCACCGGCTGTCCGCTGTATCCCGCCTCGTTTGAGCCGGTGTTTACCGCCCTGAAACCCTTTATCGCCCGCGCGGGGTTAACGCCCTATAACGTTGCCCGCAGGCGCGGCGAGCTTAAGTACCTTCTGCTGACCGAAAGCCAAATCGACGGCGGGATGATGCTGCGCTTTGTGCTGCGTTCGGAAACTAAACTGGAGCAGCTTCGCGCGGTGTTGCCGTGGCTGCAGGAACAGCTTCCGCAGCTCAAGGTCATTACCGCTAATATTCAGCCGGTGCATATGGCGATCATGGAAGGAGAGAAAGAGATTTTCTTCACCGAACAGCATGCGCTGGCGGAGAATTTCAACGGCGTGCCGCTGTGGATCCGTCCGCAAAGCTTCTTCCAGACTAACCCCACCGTCGCCAGCGCGCTGTATGCGACCGCGCGCGACTGGGTGCGTGCGTTACAGGTTCATCACATGTGGGATCTGTTCTGCGGCGTCGGCGGCTTTGGCCTGCACTGTGCCACGCCAGACATGCAGCTCACCGGGATTGAAATTTCTGCGGAGGCCATCGCCTGCGCGAAACAGTCCGCCGCGGAGCTGGGGCTGACGAATCTGCACTTCCAGGCGCTGGACTCGACCCGGTTCGCCACCGGCCAGGGCAACGTGCCGGAGCTGGTGCTGGTAAACCCGCCGCGCAGGGGCATCGGCCAGGCGCTCTGCGACTACCTGAGCCAGATGGCGCCGGAGTACATTATCTACTCCAGCTGTAACGCGCAGACCATGGCGAAGGATATCGCCAGCCTGCCGGGCTACCGCATTGCGCGCGTTCAGCTCTTTGATATGTTCCCGCACACTGCGCATTATGAAGTGCTGACGTTGCTCGTGAAATCTTAAACAAAATGTGAACTCTTCCCCCGCTCGAAATCAGGTAAGCTTACGCCATAACAAATGATTGAAGGCTTACCCATGAAGCAGATCCTGCTGGTAGAAGACGACCACGATATCGCTGCACTCCTGCGTCTTAACCTGGAAGATGAAGGCTACGCCATTACCCACGAGCCGGACGGGGGCAACGCCTTACAGCGTCTTGAAAAACAGCCGTGGGACGCGGTGATCCTCGATCTGATGCTGCCGAATGTTGATGGTCTGGAGATTTGCCGCCGTATCCGCCAGATGACCCGCTACCTGCCCATTATCATCATTAGCGCCCGCAGCAGTGAAACTGACCGTATTACCGGCCTGGAAACCGGGGCGGATGATTATCTGGCAAAACCTTTCTCGGTGCAGGAGCTGATTGCCCGCATTAAGGCGCTGTTTCGTCGTCAGCAGGCGATGGGCCAGGCGCAGACGGACGGCATTATTCAGGCGCACGGTCTGACTATCGATCCGCTGGCGCGCACCGTGCGTCTTAACGGTCAACACGTCGATCTCACCCCGCGTGAATTTGAACTGCTCTATTTTTTTGCCCGCCATCCCGGAGAGGTCTTTTCACGGCTGGCATTGCTGGAGCAGGTGTGGGGGTATCAGCACGAAGGCTACGAACACACCGTCAACACTCATATTAACCGCCTGCGCATCAAAATAGAGAAAGATGCCGCCGAGCCGGAGATCGTTCGCACCGTCTGGGGCAAAGGCTACAAATTTGCGGAGCAGAATCATGATGCGTCGCTTTAGCCTGAGCCAGCGCCTGACGCTGCTGTTTACGGTGTTACTGCTGCTCTGCGCCACCGTCGCCTGTGCGGTACAGCTCTACGTTAGCATGCAGTACGGCAATGCGATGGTGCAGCGTCTCTCCGGCGGGCTGGCGCAGCAGATTGCGCAGCGGGAAGCGATTCTGGATACGCAGGGCAGGGTGGATCGCAGCGCCTTAAAGCCGCTGTTCGACCGGCTGATGACCTTTAATCCGAGCGTCGAGCTGTATGTTGTCTCGCCTGATGGCGATATCCTGGCCGATGCCGCCCCGCCGGGGCACATTCAGCGGCAAAAAATTGACCTCGCGCCGATACAGAATTTCCTGAGCGGGACGGTGATGCCGGTGTTTGGCGACGATCCCCGAAGCCAGAATAAGAAAGTCTTCAGCGCCACCCCGCTGCGACAGGACGGCGAGCTGAAGGGGTATCTGTACATTATTTTGCAGGGGGAGGAGTCCAACGCGCTGGCGGAGATGGCCTGGCACAAAGCGCTCTGGAGTACGGCGCTGTGGTCGATGCTGCTGGTGGCGCTGTTTGGTCTGCTGGCCGGGTTGCTGCTCTGGAACTGGGTGACGCGCCCGGTTAAACAGCTCACGCTGGACGTGGCCGGGCTGGAGCAGGACAGCATCAGCGCGATTAAGCAGCTGGCGGCCCAGCCGCTCCAGCCTGCCGGCCAGGATGAAGTGGCGATCCTGCGCAATACCTTTATCGAGCTGGCGCGCAAAATCACCTCTCAGTGGGATCGGCTGGCCGACAGCGACCGCCAGCGCCGGGAGTTTATCGCCAACATTTCGCACGACTTACGCACCCCGTTGACGTCGCTGCTGGGTTATCTGGAAACGCTGTCGCTGAAATCCGCCACGCTGTCGCCGCAGGAGCATCAGCAGTACCTCGCTACCGCGCTGCGTCAGGGGCAAAAGGTACGCCATCTGTCGCAGCAGTTGTTCGAGCTGGCGCGTCTTGAGCACGGCGGCATCAAGCCCCAGCGCGAGCGTTTTGCCATGGCTGAACTGATTTCCGACGTGGCGCAGAAGTTTGAACTTACCGCCCGCACGCGCGAGGTGAACCTGCGCATTGATGTGCCGGGGCGATTGCCGCTGGTGAACGCCGACGTGTCGATGATCGAGCGCGTGGTCACTAATCTTCTGGATAACGCCATCCGTCATACGCCGAGCGGCGGAGAAATTCGTCTGGCGGTCTGGCAGGAGAATGAACGACTTCAGGTCGAAGTGGCAGACAATGGTACGGGCGTAGATGCCTCGCTGCGCGACGATTTGTTCCAGCGGCCTTCAGCGTTAAATCCTCAGGCGTCGCGGGAGAACCGTGGGGGATTAGGGCTGTTAATCGTGAAGAGAATGCTGGAGCTGCATGGTGGCGGGATCAGGCTGATGGAGTCCGTGAGCGGGGCGCGGTTCAGGTTCTTTGTGCCGCTATGAGAAATTGCCGGGTGGCGCTGCGCTTTCCCGGCCTACAGACCACCCCCGTAGGCCAGACCACCCGGCAAAAAGAGATTACTGCGGGAACCACTGCTCGCTGATTTTCTGGTATGTGCCGTCAGCTTTGATCGCTTTCAGCGCGCCGTTCAGTTTTTCCAGCAGGGCTTTGTTATCCGGACGTACCGCGATGCCGAGGCCGGTACCAAAGTACTGCGGATCGGTCACTTTCTCCGTCGCTGTACCCAGCTGCGGGTTGGTTTTCAGCCACTCATTCACCACCGCGGTGTCGCCAAATACGCCATCGATACGGCCATTTTTCAGGTCGATAATTGCGTTCTGGTAGCTGTCATAGGCCACGGTTTTCACTTCAGGATGCTTGTCCTGGAGATATTTCTGGTGCGTGGTGCCGTTTTCCATGCCGATGCGCTTGCCTTTCAGCTCGTCGAAAGACTTATAAGCCCCTTTCTTCGCAATCACTACCGCAGAGTTCGCGTAGTACGGGTCGGTGAACGCGACCTGCTTGCTGCGCTCTGGGGTGATATCCATGCCGGAGATCACCGCATCGTATTTTTTAAATTTCAGGGACGGGATCAGGCTGTCAAACGCGTGGTTAGTAAAGGTGCAGTCGGCCTGCATCTGCTTGCACAGCGCTTTCGCCAGGTCAATGTCAAAGCCGACGATCTGGTTGCTGGCATCCAGCGATTCAAACGGCGGATAGGTGGCAGAAACGCCAAAATTGATTTTATCTGCGGCGGATGCGCCTGCGGCGAAGGTTGCGAGTAATGCGGCCAGAACTAACTTTTTCATTGTAATGCTCCCGTCTGTCTTATTTATGCGCCGTGTCTGCGGCCTGGATATACAATGCCATTTGCTGAATTTATATGCAATAAAAATGATTAAATATTACCTTTGTTGCAAAAAAAAGCGGATAACCCATCAGGTTACCCGCTCAATGAATACCGTTTTATGCATTGGCGTGATTAATTCCTGCGCTCAAACGCCAGCGCCTTACGCTCGATAAGACGCATCATCAGCGTCAGCAGACCGTTGACCACCAGATAGACCAGACCCGCCGCACCGAACACCATCACGTCGTAGGTACGTCCGTACAGCAGCTGCCCGTGGCCCATCACTTCCATCAGGGTGATGGTGTAGGCCAGAGAGGTGCTTTTGAACACCAGAACGACTTCATTGGAATAGGAAGAGAGCGCACGCTTAAAGGCGTATGGCAGCAGGATCGCCAGCGTGTCCTTCTTGCTCATGCCCAGCGCACCGCAGGACTGCCACTGGCCTTCCGGGATCGCGCGGATCGCGCCGTAAAACAGCTGCGTGGTATAGGCCGCGCTGTTCAGTGAGAGAGCTATCAGGGCGCAGAGCCATGGCTCAGAGAGCAAATGCCAGATAACCGGATATTCCTGTAACGACGGGAACTGCCCTGGACCGTAGTAAATCAGGAAGATCTGCACCAGCAGCGGCGTACCGGTAAAGAGCGTAATGTAGCCACGGACAATCCACACCAGCACCGGCGTTTTCAGCGTCAGGACGATGGTGAAGAACAGCGCCAGGATCAGCGCTACGATGATAGACGCAACGGTCAGCGTCAGGCTGGTGTGCAGCCCTTTCATCAGTTCGGGTAAATAATCCAGCATCAGCCTGGTCTCCGTTCAAAACGCGTTGCGCGCAGATCAATACGCTTCAGAACGTACTGGCTCAGCAACGTGATCACCAGGTAGATAGCCGCCGCGACGATGTACCAGGTAAATGGCTCCTGCGTACGGGTGGCGATACTTTTGGTTTGCAGCATTAAATCGTTCACGCTGATCAGGCTCACCAGCGCGGTATCTTTCAGCAGTACCAGCCACTGGTTGCCCAGCCCTGGCAGGGCATGACGCCACATCTGCGGCATCACCAGGCGGAAGAAGATCGCCGCTTTCGACAGGCCCAGCGCCTGACCGGATTCCCACTGTCCCTGCGGTACCGCTTTCAGCGCGCCGCGCAGCGTTTGTGACGCATAGGCCGAATAGAGCAGGGAGAGCGCAATTACGCCGCACAGGAACGGGCTGACGTCGAAGTTCTCAATCTGCATTTGCACCGGGATCTGCGCAAAGCCGAGATTAATCGTAAAGCCGTCCGACAGCGTTAACAGCAGCTGTGAGGAGCCGAAATAGATAAACAGGACCACCAGAATTTCCGGCAGTCCACGCAGCACAGTCACCAGCGCTGAACCGAGCCATGCGACAGGGCGCCACTTAACGGACTCCCACACCGCAAAGAACATCGCCAGTACGAGGCCGATAATCAGTGCACAAACGGCAAGGCCGACGGTCATCCCGGCGGCGCTTGCTAAAGGAAAAATTTCATTCATCAGGAATTACTTCTGGAACCATTTTTTGTAGATGGTTTCGTAGGTGCCGTCTTTCTTCACTTTTTCCAGCGCAGCGTTGAATTTCTGCTGCAGCTCGGTGTTGCCCTGACGTACGGCAATACCCAGACCTGTACCGAAGTAGTCTTTATCTGTCACCTTGTCACCCACGGCGGCCAGCTTGTCGTTCGCTTTCAGCCATTCAGTCACGACAGCCGTGTCCCCGAACACCGCATCGATACGGCCGTTTTGCAGGTCCAGCTTCGCATTCTGGTAGCTGTCATACGGCACGGTGGTGATTTCCGGGTGCTTATCCATGATGAATTTCTGGTGCGTGGTGCCGTTCTGCACGCCGACTTTCTTGCCTTTCAGCAGGTCAACGGAGGCGTATTTACCTTTCTGACCAATGAACAGCGCCGAGTTGTCGTAGTAAGGGGTGGTGAACAGAACCTGCTTTTCACGCTCCGGAGTGATGTCCATACCGGCCATCACGGCGTCGATACGGCGGAACTTCAGGCTTGGGATCAGGCTGTCGAACGCCTGGTTGCTGAAGGTACAGGTCGCGTCGATCTCTTTACACAGGGCATTTGCCAGATCCACGTCGAAGCCAACAATCTTGTTGTTCGCATCAATGGATTCAAACGGAGGGTAGGACGCTTCAGTGGCGAAACGGATGGTCTGGGCTGCGGTAGCGGAAAGGCTGACGCTAGCAAGCAGCGCGGCAATCAATACTTTTTTCATTATAATTTCCCTAACACATCAGTGTGATAAGTAGTTTTTGAAGGCATCGGTTTGCGGGTTGGTGAAGCAGCTCGCATCACCTTGCTCAACGATATACCCGTTTTCCATGTAGACCACGCGGCTGGCGGTTTTGCGCGCCACTTCCACCTCGTGGGTCACGATGACCTGGGTAATGTTGGTTTCCGCCAGTTCACGAATGATACTCACGATCTGGGCAGTAATTTCCGGGTCCAGCGCTGCGGTTGGTTCGTCGAACAGCAGCACCGCTGGCTCCATCATCAGCGCACGGGCGATTGCCACACGCTGTTGCTGACCACCAGAGAGATGCAGAGGATAACGGTCGCTGTACGGTTTCAGACGCAGACGTTCCAGCAGCTTTTCAGCTCGCGCCATCGCCTGGTCTTTGCTTAAGCCAAGCACGCGGCACGGGGCTTCAATCAGGTTTTGCACCACCGTCAGATGCGGCCAGAGATTATATTGCTGGAAAACCATGCCCACGTTTTGACGCAGTTCACGAATCGCTTTATCAGAAGGGGTTTTCGCGAAGTCAAAATGGTTACCGGCGATGGCCAGCGTTCCCGAACGGGGCATTTCAAGCAGATTTAAAACACGCAGAAGGGAGCTTTTTCCCGCGCCGCTTGGGCCGAGCAAAACCAGCGTTTCGCCCTCCGGGCAGCTCAGCGTAATGTCGAACAGCGCCTGGTGTGCGCCGTAGAAGCAGTTAATGCCGTTTAGTTTAATACTCATCGGGGCAGTCTTTACTCATCCAGGCAATCTATAGCAATTGAGGCCGCAGATAGTACCGTTGACAGAATAGTTATGCAATATTTCTGCGTTAAAAGTTAAATATAACCCGTGTTTCCTCTTAAACATAGCACAAAATAGCGACGGGAAAGGGGGGCGAGAATAAATGTCGGCATTCCGCATGAAATGCCGGACATTTTACGGGGTTAACGTTTATTTAACGTATGCGTTAGCGGTTCTCAATCGACTGGCGAAGGGTGCCCGCCGGAGCATGAACGCTGCCGCCAATGTAGCGCACATCATCTATTGCCCAGCACTGGCCTTCACGGATCATCAGCACCTCATCCTGCCAGGTTTGCGTCCCCTGGGTTAGCTTCACGCGCAGAGGAATATTCCGTGCGTCGGTATTCGGAATGGTGGACGCGCTGGCGACGTCGGCGCTGTCCGGCAGCGTGGCGCGGCTGGAGAACGGATCGGATGAAAGCAGCGCGTTTTGCTGCGGATCGCGCGAGGCGTCATTAAGCAGTTTCGCCAGATTATCGCTCAGGTACGGGCGCAGGGCGGTGAGGTCATTACCGCGATGCTGAATGCGGTAATCATAGAACTGTTGCGCCACGGCGTCCGGGCCGCCCTCAATGCAGGGGCCGCTGCGGGAACCGATATCCTTAAAGGCTGGCGTGACCGGCGTAGTGCAGGCGCTGAGCACCAGCGCGCAGGGCACTAAAAGCGTTAAAGCAGAGTAGCGCATGTTGATTTCCTTATTTATTAACTATCCTTTCAATCATAGCGTAACGAACCGATAATGCAGTTGCTAACGCATTGAACGCTAAAGACGGAGAGGAAGTATGCAATTTTCAACAACACCAACCCTGGAAGGTCAACCCATTACCGAGTACTGCGGCGTGGTCACCGGTGAGGCGATTCTGGGCGCCAACATCTTCCGGGACTTCTTTGCCGGCATTCGGGATATCGTCGGCGGGCGCTCCGGTGCCTACGAGAAAGAACTGCGTAAAGCGCGTGACATTGCGTTTAAGGAGCTGGGCGAGCAGGCCAAAGCGCTGGGCGCGGATGCGGTGGTGGGCATTGATATCGACTACGAAACGGTCGGGAAAGATGCCAGCATGCTGATGGTGAGCGTAAGCGGCACGGCGGTGAAAACCCGTCGATGAAGCGTTCGCTCTCAACCCTCCTGCTGGCATTGTTGCTGGCAGGATGCGCCTCGGAAGAGGGCATTGTTGATAAAGGCGCGTACGAACTTGATACGCGCCATCAGGCGCAGGCGGCCTACCCGCGCATAAAGGTGCTGGTGATCCATTACACCGCCGATGATTTCGACACCTCGCTTGCGACCTTAACCGATAAAAACGTCAGCTCTCACTATCTCATCCCCGCAAAGCCCCCAGCTCCGCAGGGCAAACCGCGTATCTGGCAGCTGGTGCCGGAGAGCGAGCTGGCCTGGCATGCAGGTATTAGCTTTTGGCGTGGGACCAACCGCATAAATGATACCTCCGTCGGCATTGAGCTGGAAAACCGCGGCTGGCGGAAAACCGATGGTGTGAAAACCTTTACCCCCTTCGAACCGGGGCAAATTGCGGCGCTAATCCCGCTTGCCAGAGACATCATCGCCCGCTACGACATTAAACCGCAGAACGTTGTGGCCCATTCGGATATCGCCCCGCAGCGTAAAGACGACCCTGGCCCGCTGTTTCCGTGGCGCGAACTGGCGCAGAAGGGCATCGGAGCCTGGCCCGAACCGGCGCGGGTGAATTTTTATATCAACGGGCGACCGCATTATCAGCAGGTTGATACCGCAGCATTGCTCGATGTGCTGGCGCGCTACGGTTACGAGGTGCCAGAAAACAGCACGCCTGCACAGCAAAAACGCATCATCATGGTGTTCCAGATGCATTTCCGTCCGCAGTTATGGAATGGCGTAGCGGATGTGGAAACCATGGCGATTGCCGAAGCACTTTTAGAGAAATACGGGCAGGGGTAAACCTTTGGCTTACCCCCAAATGAGTATATTTCCGCAAGTTTCTATTAGATTAATCCTAAGTACAATCTCATTTCATTTTTAGTTAATTGACTTAAAATTATTCGGATTTAAGATGGACACATAGCACGCTAAGCAATTTAGCGAATAAAAAACTTTACTCTTTTTTTTATTCTTGAGTTTTTCATCAGGAAAATATTTATGGTTCGGTATGAATGCCGTTGCCATGTTTTTTAAAATCACATCTTAAAACGGGTATAACAATGTTAAGCATCTATGGAAAAAAATTACGTCCGCAACATGAAATGGAAAAGATTATTTCTGCAACCTCATGCGTTGAAGAAAGAACGTTAAAAAAATGGCAGAAGATTTCCACTGCTGATTCCGGTTTAATTCATATTATTGTCAGCGGCGAAGTCGAATTTCGACGTGACTCTGACGAACTGTGCTTGTTCACCGTTACCGGGCAATGCATTTTCGGGCTGTCGTCGATGTATTACAACGCCACCCATATGTACGGCCTTGTTCGGTCGAATACGGTTGTTCGCTCGATCAAGAAAGAGGTCTTCGCCCAGCTGATGACCGAGAAAAACCTGTGGCCTGAGCTGACAAAAGTGCTTTCATGGTACATATGCCTGATGAGCAAGCGCGATGATATTCTGGTCGCTCGCAGCGCATATTCTGTTGTTCGCGAATTTTTATATGAGATCAACGACCTGATTGTACAGCATCAGCGTGATATTAACGTTTATGATTACATTCAGGAATACACTAACCTGGCACGTAGCACCATTATTAAAATCCTCTCCGATCTGAAAAAAGGTCAATATATTGTGGTGGAAAAAGGTCGACTGCTTAACCTCACCGCACTGCCTGAAAAATATTAATGCCTACTCCCGCCGGTCTCCTTTATCACTGAAAGGGGAACGGCTGTTTTCACTGTTTTTAACACTTGCTTGTGAATTATCCTGCGTTTCGTCAACCGGCGGTGCGGGAATTTTTCCTTGAGAATAATCCTGCTCCTGCTCTTTTAATGCCTGTTTAAATAATTCCGTTAATGATGACTCTTCACTGCTCGTGCTGGCGGGGGCGGTATCGTGCTCATGCGCCTCAGTTCCGGGTAGGGTATCCCGCGAGGGGGCTTGCGGCACCGCGCCGTCGGGCGCCTGCTGCCAGTCGGCATCATCACTGATGATCGGCAGATCCTGCATCGGTGGAACATCAACAGGCACTGGCGCAGCTTTAGGCTGCGGATGCGGGAACGGTTTACTCACGTACACGTAGTGCATCTCCGAAAGCTGGGTTTCCGGTTTGGCAACGCTGGCGTTGACCGGTTCAGGCGCCGGGTGGCGCATGTTCCAGTAGACATGCATATACAGGCCGACAACCAGCATGGCGCAAAGGCCGACCATCCATAATGCTGTTTTGCCGAAAACGTTTTTCAGGCTGGGGAGGCGGTACGAAAACCAGACCGCTTCCCCGGTTGTATAGCTGCGCTGGGCCGCAAGGCAGATGGTCGACATTAGGCTTTCTTCTCCTGCATTTTTGCGTCCGGGGTAGTGCGGGTGGCCTGAATCAGTACGCTCGGCGTGCTGTTGGTTACGCGCATCAGCTGCATCAGCGTTTCTTCGCCGGGGATGCCATCCACGTGCAGATGCATTTTTTGCTGAAACTCACGGGTGCGTTTCATCATCTCAGCGGTCCAGATCCGGGCATGCGTTTCGGGCTGGTTCAGCGCCAGGCTTAACTGCTGATCGAGCCAGGCCATGTCTTTGCTGTCGCTGGCCGCGCCGATCGCGTCTTTTCCTTCAGGTGTCAGGCGGTGCAACTGGGTGAAGTTGCCGGTCGCATGCCGGTTAAACCAGCTGCGGCTCACCTGCCAGGTCCGGTTATTCATTAACAGGTCAATTGATGTATCTCCGACCCTGGCGACCACCGCATAGTTAAGGTGACCGCTGGTTTTCAGTTCACTGACCCACGGATACCCTTCCTGCGCCAGCGTCTCCGGCGACGCGTTCCCCTGTTTACACATCAGGTTCACTTTAGCGGCGTTCTGGCACAGCGCATCTTCGGCCGAGGCGTCATATCCCCACATCAGATAGAGCTGGTGCATCGCATCCGGCTGATTAACCATTTCATTGTCGATAACCGGCACCACGGGCGCCTCCGTTTTTCGCGTCGGCTGTTTCCAGCTGACGGGGACCGGCAGCTGGATGGGAAGGTGCCCGCTGATGGACGAGGTTAAATACCAGCCGCAGGCGGCAAACAGCACCGAAGCGAACAGCCCCACGGTTGCCAGACGCTTACCGTGTTTTTTCGCGGGCAGGATCTCTCCCGCCGCCAGGCGTAAATGACGCGGGCTGACCTGCGACGCGCGTTCCGTCCAGGCGGCGAGCATTGACAGGTGCGCCAGTTTGTTAAGTTTGCTGATGTTGCCTTTGGTCAACGTGTGCATTTTGCGCACGCGGGCCGGCGTTAACGGCGAATTTTCACAGCCGTGTTCTTCGCATTGCGCCTGCACATAGCCCAGGAATTCGCGGCAGGTCAGGGGGCGCAGGACATGACGAGTGTGTGTATATTCGCGCAGTTCAGGTTGCTTAAGCAGGATTTCCTGATCCGCAGTGCCCGTCAGCACCACGGAGAGCCGGAAGTTCAGCTCCTGGGCTCGCGTGAGCAGCGTACCCAGGACTTCACGGCAGCTCTCTTTCATGGCTTCGGCGTGTGAAATCACCAGCACTCTGGTTTTCGCTTTTCCCTCGTGCCACTGGCGCAGGATGGCATCCACCGCCTGCAGGCGATTCTTGCTCTCTTTCGTTACCGGATTGAGCTTGTACAGCAGGCTACTGGCACTCAGTTTGGGAAACGCATTGATAACAAGGACGTTACTGTGGCGGGTTTTTAGCGCATCGCTGAAGTGACCCAGAAGCGGGGCGTCGTCGCAAAAGAGCCCGATAATTCCCGCCTGCTGGGTTTTCTCTTTCAACAGGTTGAACACATCCTGATGATAAGGCACCAGAAAATCCCCGGATAAACGGGCGATCGATCTGAATGGCGGATTTTTAAAATTAAAGTGGCTCTGATACATAACGACTTACCGTCTCTGATTAGGAATAGCAACAGCATCAGAAAGTAAGGTAACGCCCCTGAACGGTCAATTTGCAAACAGGGTAAAAATATCCTGCTGGCAGCGTCTAACATTTGGATTTTATACGGTCAATATTTTTCTTTATGAAAGTTAGCGGCGAAGTCAGTGGTCGCATTTGCACCAGCTTATTACTATTTTCATCCATATTGGCGCAGTATGACGCTGCTTATTTTTGCTTTGCTATAGGCCGGATAAAAAATGAGGTTCTCATTTCTTTCACGGTGGATAACGCCTTGTATTATGTTTGTGCTGCTGATCTTTTGCGGCCAGCAAGGGTATCTCACCTTTAAAGATTATAAAAAAGTTATGAATAAGTTGGCTAATGCCGATCAACAGCCGCTGAAAAAAACGCGCGAAGAGAAATCCTTTTCGCTTTTTACGGCAGCCGTGCGTCAGGAAATCTTACCGGGTGCGGTGAAAGCCCCGCTGGCAGCTGAAATCGAAGGTATTGTGAACAGCGATGACGCCTGGCTCTCCTTTGCTGTCATCAAAACGCCAGGCGGTCAGAGAAGCTACCGTGAGGGTGAACCTCTCTCTGGATTTAACGACGCATTTATTCAGGAAATAAACAAAGATAATGTGGTGGTTAATTATGAAGGTACTACGCAGGTTCTGGCATTAAATAAACCGGACTATTTTAAGGGTGGCGTGGATAGCGGCCCGGTAACGAAATCGACAAAAGATGTTGGCGCAGAGAGTGTGCATCTTGATGATTATCTGGTGTTAAAACCCATAATTGAAAAGGGCCGACTGGAAGGCTACAGGATAAACCCAAGGAATGCCTCCGCCTTTTACAGCCAGTCAGGTCTGGAAAAAGGCGATGTGGCGGTTCAGGTTAACTCTGTCGATATGACCGATGAAGCAAAAGCGAAAAGCATTATTGCCAACTGGTCAAAAATGAAAGAAGCGGAGGTCATCGTACGACGTCACGCTCACCTTGAAAATATTCGGATTAATGTTCTAAACAATTAAAAAGTGTGCAGACATGAAAAAAATTCCCTGGGCGTGCGTGGCGCTGACCGCATTGTCGTTATATTCCAGTTCGCTGCTTGCAGCTAACTTTAGCGCGAGTTTTAAAAATACTGATATTCGCGAGTTTATCGATACGGTAGGCCGCAATCTCAATAAAACCATTCTGGTCGATCCGTCCGTCCAGGGAACCGTCTCGGTCCGAACCTACAACGTGCTGACGGAAGATGAGTACTATCAATTCTTTCTGAGCGTGCTGGATCTCTACGGCCTGTCGGTGATCCCGATGGACAACGGCATGGTCAAAGTGGTGCGCTCAAGCGTGGCGCGTACCGCCGGTGCGCCGCTGGCAGACAGCAAAAATCCGGGCAAAGGTGACGAGATCATCACCCGCGTGGTGCGCATGGAAAACGTGCCTGTTCGTGAGCTAGCCCCGCTGCTGCGTCAGCTCAACGATGCCACCGGTATCGGGAATGTGGTCCACTTTGAGCCGTCCAACGTCCTGCTGTTAACCGGTAAAGCCTCGGTGGTGAACCGGCTGGTGGATCTGGTGCAGCGCGTCGATAAAGACGGCATCCAGCGTCGCGAAATCATCCCGCTGCGCTTTGCGTCCGCCAAAGAACTCTCGGAGATGTTGAATAACCTCAACAATGAAGAACAGAAAGGGCAGAACGCGCCGCAGCTGGCGACTAAAGTCGTCGCGGATGACGAAACCAACAGCCTGGTGATCAGCGGCGCGGAAGATGCGCGGGCGCGCACCCGTTCCCTTATTCATCAGCTGGATCGTGAGCAGAATAACGAGGGTAATACCCGCGTCTTCTACCTCAAGTATGCCAGCGCCACCAAAGTGGTGCCGGTTCTCACCGGGATTGGTGAGCAGCTGAAAGACAAGCCGGGTGCGGCCAAAGCGAAATCCGCGAGCGCCTCAACCGATCTGAATATTACCGCCGACGAGTCAACCAACTCCCTGGTGATCACCGCACAGCCTAACGTGATGAACTCCCTCGAGAAAGTGATCGACAAGCTGGATATTCGCCGTCCGCAGGTGCTGGTGGAAGCGATCATTGCCGAAGTGCAGGACGGTAACGGCCTGGATCTTGGCGTGCAGTGGACCAGCAAGCACGGCGGGGTGCAGTTTGGCTCCACCGGCCTGCCAATCAGCCAGATTAAAAATGGCACCATGAAAGGGGCAAGTTTCACTGGCCTTGCGACCGGCTTCTTTAACGGTGACTTCGGTGCGCTGGTGACCGCGCTTTCCACTGACGGCAAAAATGACATCCTCTCCACGCCAAGCGTGGTCACGCTGGATAACAAAGAAGCGTCGTTCAACGTCGGTCAGGATGTGCCGGTGCTTTCCGGTTCGCAAACCACCAGCGGCGACAACGTCTTTAACTCGGTTGAGCGTAAAACCGTAGGGACCAAGCTGAAGATTGTGCCGCAGATTAACGATGGCGACATGATCCATCTGAAGATTGAGCAGGAAGTGTCGAGTGTCGACAACAGCGCGACGGAAGACTCCAGCCTCGGCCCAACCTTCAATACGCGCACGATCAATAACGAAGTGATGGTCCACAGTGGCCAGACGGTGGTGCTTGGCGGTCTGATGGAAAATGTGACCAAACAGTCCGTGTCCAAAGTGCCGCTGCTCGGCGATATCCCGCTGGTCGGTCAGCTGTTCCGCTACACCTCCCAGGATACCTCCAAGCGCAACCTGATGGTGTTCATTCATACCACCGTCCTGCGTGACGACGACAACTACAGCGCGGCCTCGAAAGAGAAATATGACCAGATCCGGGTGCGCCAGATGCAGCGCGTGGAAGAGAAAAAGCTCGGTATTGTTGAGCCGAGCGACAATGCCGTCCTGCCCGCGTTTCCTTCATCAAGCCCTCACGCCGCACCGGTGAAAACCCGCGCGACACGCAATCCGTTTAAAGAGTAAGGCGGAGGGGCAACGTGGACGAACTGAGTAAAACACTGTGTAGCAGCAGCTACGCAAAAGATAACGGCGTTCTGCTTTACAACAATGACGTCTATATCCGTGAGGACACCCCGGCGTTAGCACTGCTGGAAGTGCGCCGGGTGCTGGGCCGCGCGTTCGTCCCGGTCACTGTGACGCCGGAAGCGTTTGACGAGATGCTGGCCAAAATCTGGCAGCAGAGCAGCGGCGTTTCACAGCAGCTGGTGGACGACATGGATGCGGATATCGACCTGATGGCGTTAACCGAGGAGATCCCGGATAACGAAGATCTGCTTGATAACGACGAAAACTCGCCGGTGATCCGCCTGATCAACGCCATTCTCGGCGAGGCGGTTAAGGACGGCGCGTCGGATATCCATATCGAAACCTTCGAGCGCACGCTGAGCATTCGCTTCCGCGTTGACGGCGTGCTGCGCCCGGTGCTGCAACCGGCGCGTAAGCTCGCCCCGCTGCTGGTGTCGCGTATCAAGGTAATGTCGAAACTCGACATTGCCGAAAAACGTCTGCCGCAGGATGGCCGTATCTCACTGCGCATTGGCCGCAAGGCGATCGACGTGCGCGTCTCGACCATTCCGTCCCAGTACGGCGAGCGCGTGGTCATGCGCCTGCTCGATAAAAGCAATCTCAAGCCCGACATCAACAAGCTGGGCCTGATTGATGAAGAGCTGGAGAAGTTAAAAGGGCTGATTGACCGCCCGCACGGCATCATCCTGGTCACCGGGCCGACAGGCTCCGGTAAAAGTACCACCCTGTACGCCATTCTTTCGGCGCTGAACGGTCACGAACGCAACATCCTGACCGTGGAAGACCCGATCGAATATGAGCTGGAAGGGGTGGGGCAGACGCAGGTTAACCCGCGCGTGGACATGACCTTTGCCCGCGGGCTGCGCGCTATTCTGCGTCAGGACCCGGACGTGGTGATGATCGGGGAAATTCGTGACGGTGAAACCGCGCAAATTGCGGTACAGGCGTCGCTCACCGGTCACCTGGTCATGTCTACGCTGCACACCAACAGCGCCGCCGGGGCGATTACGCGTCTGCGGGACATGGGGCTGGAGTCCTTTTTAATCGGTTCATCGTTGCTCGGTGTCATTGCCCAGCGTCTGGTGCGTCGGCTGTGTACGCACTGCCGGACCACCAGTCCGCTGGATGCCAATGAAAAAGCGCTGTTCAGCTTTATGGAGGCGCCGCCAAAAGCCATTTATCGCGCGGTGGGCTGTGAACACTGCCGCCAGAGCGGCTATCAGGGCCGTGCCGGTATTCACGAGTTCCTGGTGGTGGACAGCGCCATGCGCCGCGCCATTCATGAAGATAAAGACGAAATGTCCATTGAGACGCAGCTCTTTAAGCAGGCTTACAGCCTGCGCGAAAACGGGCTGCTGAAGGTGATTAGCGGCGTCACCTCGCTGGAAGAGGTGATGCGTGTGACCGCCGAGCGCGGGGGGGATGCGTAATGGCCTTCTACGCCTGGACGGCGACGGATGTCGCAGGCAAAACCCAGCGCGGCACGCTGCAGGCCGAGGGGCAAAAGCAGGTTCGCCAGATGTTGCGCGAGCAAAAGCTGATGCCCGTCAGCATCAGCGAAACCCGTGAAGCGGCGTCTGCCGGAAAAGCAAAAACAGGAGCCAGGCTCTCCACGCCGGTGCTGTCGATGTTTACCCGTCAGTTATCCACGCTGGTCAACGCCGCACTGCCGCTCGAGAGCGCGCTGAAAGCGATCTCGAAGCAAACGGAAGACAACAAGCTGGCGGCAATGGTGGTGGAGATCCGCGAGAAGGTGGTGGAAGGTCACACCCTGTTCGACGCCTTCAGCCAGTTCCCGCGCACCTTCGACAAGCTCTACTGCACGCTGGTGATGGCCGGTGAAAAGACCGGCCACCTGGGCGACGTGCTGGAGAAGCTGGCGGAGTACAACGAGCAGCGCCAGAAGATGAAGAGCAAGCTGACGCAGGCGATGGTCTACCCGATTACCCTCACCGTGGTCGCCATCGCGGTCATCAGCATTCTGCTGGTGGCGGTGGTGCCGCAGGTGATCGAGCAGTTCACCCACATGAAGCAGCAGCTGCCGATCACCACCCGCATGCTGATTGCGGTGAGCGATTTCCTGCAGGCATACGGGATCTACATCGTGGGGATCCTCGGCGGCGGATTTGTTGGTTTTAAGACCTGGCTCAGAAACGCCAAAAACCGTTTTCGCTGGCACAGCTGGCTGGTGAACGGCTCGCCGATTAAAAAGCTGGTGTGCGCGATCAACAGCGCCCGCTATATCCGCACGCTCAGCATCCTGCAGGCGAGCAGCGTGCCGCTGCTTGAAGGGATGTATATCGCGATGGACGGTATCGAAAACCTTTACGCCCGGCAGGTGCTGGAGCAGGCGGCGGATACCGTGCGTCAGGGGGCCTCGCTCTATGCCGCGCTGGAGCAGGCGAAATTATTCCCGCCCACCATGCTGTACATGATTGCCTCCGGCGAAGAGAGCGGCGAGTTAGGCAACTTAATGGACCGCGCGGCGGAAAACCAGGAGTCGGCGCTACAGCATCGTATTACGTTAACGCTCTCGGTATTTGAACCGGCGCTGGTGGTCTCCATGGCGACGATTGTTTTATTCATCGTGCTGTCAATATTACAGCCGCTTCTGCAACTTAATAATATGGTAGGTTAAATCATGGCTATAAAAACAAAACGTCTGGCTCGCCAGGCGGGGTTCACCTTGCTCGAATTAATGGTGGTGATCGTTATTCTCGGCGTTTTAGCGAGTATGGTGGTGCCCAATTTAATGGGTAACAAAGAAAAAGCGGACGCGCAAAAGGCGACCAGCGATATTGTTGCGCTCGAAGGCTCGCTGGATATGTATAAGCTGGACAACCACCGCTACCCGACCACAGAGCAGGGTTTGCAGGCGCTGGTGACGAAGCCGGAAATCGCACCAATCCCGAACGGCTATCGCACGGATGGCTATATTCGCCGCCTGCCGCAGGATCCATGGGGCAGCGATTATATTCTGGTCAGCCCAGGTGAACACGGTGCGGTGGACATTTTCTCTGCGGGTCCGGACGGCGAAGCGAATACTGCCGATGACATTACCAACTGGTCTCTGGATAAGAACGAGAAGTAATGAAAAATCAACGCGGCTTTACGTTGCTGGAAATTATTCTGGCGCTGGTGATATTTGCCAGCTGCGCCATGATGGTGGTGTCCACCATTCCTTCGCGCAGCGGCGCGGATATATTTGGCCAGCAATTAAAAGCGCTCGTTGATTATGGTTCAGACCGTGCGGTGATGGACGGAAATATTGTCGGGCTGGTGATCGCCACTGATAAATATCAGCTGGTGACGATCGCGGATAAAAATGGCGAGCGTCACTGGGTGCCATTATCTGCCGGACGTATTACCACCAAAGGTGATTTTCCGGAAGAGATGCACGTGTCGCTCTCGCCGCAGCGCCTGGCCGCGACGGTGGCGTCCGAGCCACAGGTGATCTTTTTACCGGACGGTGAAATCAGCCGTTTTACGCTGACGCTGCAAAGTTACGACAAACAGCATCACTTCCGCGTGGTGTCGCAGGGCACGGCCCCGGTTTCGGTAGAGAACGATGGCTAACGACAACACAAAGCAAAAGGGGATGACGCTGCTGGAGGTGATGGTCGCGCTGGTGATTTTCTCCACCGCCGCGCTGGCGCTAATGAACTCGGTCTCCCTGAACGTGCGTTTTACCCATGGCTTGGCCGATACCTTGCAGGCCAGTTGGGTGGCGGAAAATCAGCTGGCGGAAGCGCAGCTCACCAAAACCGACTTCCCGGATGCTGAGCAGCAGGGGACGGAAATCATGGGCGGGCGCAGCTGGAACTGGCGTAAGCAGCGGGTGAAAACCGCCGACAACGGCTGGGCGAACTCCATTCGCGTCTATGCGGAAGGCGATGAGAGCCAGCCGGTTATTTCCCTGCACATCATTCCGCCGGGAGAGAGCAAGTGAAGAAAACGCGACGCCAGCGCGGATTTACCCTGCTGGAGATCATGATTGCGCTGACTATTTTCGCGGTAATCAGCACCCTGGCCTGGCAAATTCTGGACGGCGCGATGCGTACCAGCTCGGCCACCGATGCCAGCGCCGCTAAGCTCAACCAGCTTCAGCGCGGCTGGAGTCTGATGGAGCGCGATTTTTTCCAGCTACAGGCGCGAGCGCCGCGTAATGAGCCAGATCTGTTCCGTCAGGAGGGCGATGCCCTTGAACTGACCACCCTGAATGGCGTGAGCGGAACGGTCCAGCTGGAGCGCGTGCGCTGGCGGCTGGAAGAGGGGCGTTTGTACCGCGACGTCTGGCAGGTCATTGACGGCCCGGTGGACGTTAAGCCTGACGAAGTGCCGATTGTCAGCGGCGTAAAAGCATTGCAGTGGCGGTTTTATCGTCAGGGCTGGCAGACAGCCTGGCACGACGCCGCCCATCTGCCGGACGGCGTGGAGGTCACGTTGACGATGGAAAACGGGGATACCTGGCGCTGGGTGTTCACCACGCCGGGGGATATGCCGGAGGTGGTCGCTGCCGCAGCCCCAGAGAAAGCCGCCGACGCGCCTGCGACGACTCCGGACGCAGCCCCTGCGCCTTCGCCGGAGACCAGACCATGAACCGAATCCGTCAACAAAAGGGCGTCGCCCTGCTGGTGGTGCTGATTTTGCTGGTGATGATGTCGGCGCTGGCCGCCAAAATCAGCCAGCAGTTCTGCCGTAATTTGCAGAAAACGCATTATCAGATAAGCCAGCAGCAGCTGCGCTGGGCGATGCAGGCCCAGGAAAAAGTGGTGAAGGACAGGTTACAGACCGATGCCAGCGGCGAGAGCAAGCCGCTGGCGCTGGACGGCGACTGGCATCAGCCGCTGGAGACGCAGGGAGAAGACTACACGGTCGTGAGCCAGGTGGAAGACGCTCAGGACTGCTTTAACGTCAATAACCTGTTGACCGCCGACGTCGCGCCCCAGGGGCAAAGCGCTCCCGCGGTGGCGGAAAAACCGCGTAAAGAGCGGATTGTTGAACAACTCCTGACGGAAAGCGGGCTCAGTCCGGGCACGGCGGAGGCGGTCTATTTCCAGCTGGTGGATTATCTCGATGGTGACAGCACCACGGCGAAAGAGGGTGCCGAAAGCGATGCGTGGGCTGGCGTCGTGCCCGCCCGGCAACCGGCAAACCAGATGATGCGCAGCATCGCGGAGATCAAACTGCTGCCAGCGTTCCCGGTTACGGCATATCCGAAGGTGAGCAAGCTTTTATGCGCGCTGCCGGACGCCGCCAGCAAGGTGGACGTTAACACCCTGCAACCGGAACAGGCCGTGGTGCTGGCGGCCATGTTTCCGGGAAAATTCACGCAGGATGACGCGGTTCGTCTGCTGGATACACGTCCGGAATCGGGCTGGGAAAATATGGACGCGTTCAGCAAAGCGCTGGAGCAGACCTTCCCGCAGTTAAAAGACGATCTCCCGCAGGTGGCAGATCAATTTTCTATAAACAGCCGGTACTTCCGCGTGAATTACAGCGGCAATACCGATGAATTAACGCTTCGCGTGGTCAGCCAGCTTCAGATGAATAACGAAGCCGGTGAGATCGTGACGTGGCAGCGTCGTTACCGAATGATTGAATAAGAAAAGTAGAACGTTATGAAACAGGTACTTTTTGTTCGCCCCGACAGCCGCGAGGGCGGGAAAATAATGTGCTGTGAGTCCGGCAGCGAGCGCGTCGAGGTGCTCGACAGCCTGGAGATGCTGGCCGAACACCCGCTGGCTACACGCGTTTGTCTCCTGCTGCCCGCCAGCGACATGATTTTCCGCCATTTCACGCTGCCGAAAAAGGTGGCTTCTCAGGCGATGGCCTTCTCGTGGATGGCGGAAGAGACGCTGATTGGCGACGTGGACAACCTCCACTGGACAGTGCTCTACAAAAAAGGCGCTGACGTCGACGCCGTTGCCATTGACGCCGACCGCCTGCGTGCGGCATTGACCCGCTGTCACGAGGCCGGATTAAACGTGATTCAGGCCCTGCCTGATGCCTGGCTGCTGCCCGTGGCGGCAGGGGGCAGCACGCTGGTCGCACAGGATAAAGTCTACTGGCTGCGTTTATCTCCCCACGTGGCGGGTGAAATGGAGGGAACCCTGCTGCCGCTGTTGATGCAGAAAGCCGGAGACGGGGAAGTGTGTTGCTACGGCGACGCGCCCGCGGACGTTCACGTTGACGTACAGCATGCCTGGCAGCACCCGCTGGTGCTGATCCAGCCGCAGTGGAAAACCTGTCGTGTGAATCTGCTTCACGGTGAATTCAGCCTTAAGGCCGGTCATGGCCAGGCCGCAAAAAGCATGAAAGCAGCGATGATAGCGGCGGGCCTGCTGTCCGTTGGTCTGCTGCTGGGGCCGCGCATTGCGATGGCCTGGATGCTGGTGCAGCAGGAAAATCGGGTTCAGCAGGAGATCGTTCAGGTTTATCAGCACCATTTCCCCAGCATGCGCCAGCAGACCAATATCAAATATCACTTTGGCCAAAGCCTGAAAAAACAGAGCAAGGGGTTCTTTCTTCAGCTTGAGGAGCTGGAGAAAGCCCGGCAGTCAGTCCCTGCGATGGAGATCGATCTGCTGGAATACGATGCGCAGCAAAACACCCTGACGCTGAGCGTTAGCGCGCAAAGCCAGCCCGCGTTGCAGGCGTTTGTGAACCAGACCAGTGAGAATTTTGATTTTACCTTACAACCTGTTTCAACAACCGAACCGTATACCGCCATGATCGCAGGGAAACATAAATGAAAGAGCGAATCGCGCAGCTGAAATCACGCTATCAGAATTACAGCGCCCGGGAAAAAATCATTTTAAAAATATGTGCCGTTGCCATTGTGGGGGCTGCGGTGTATTACACAGGAGTAATTCCCCTGGATAATATGATCCAAAATAGTAAATCGACGCTTAAAAGACAAAAAGAGACGCTTAACTGGATGCGCAGTGAAATTGATAAAAATCATCTTCAGGTCCAGTTAGTTAAAACGAATAATCCGCGTACGGTGGTCGAGAACAGCGCTCATGAAATTAATCTTTCACTGACGGATGTGCGCCAGGAGGGGCAAACTTTATCGTTCGTGGTGAATCGGGTAAATGTATATGAATTAAAAAGCTGGCTGCGTGAAATTAATCAGACCTCCGGCGTGACATTGCAAAAAATAAACCTCACGCCGGTTGACCACCTCAGCGATGTGAAAGCACAGGTGCAGCTTACCTGGTCAAAAAGCGCATGAATACCTTCACGCTGATGCGGGAGGCCTGTCCGCTCGGTTTCCCGATGATGAGTGCTATCCTGGGCGGGATTATGGGCAGTTTTCTAGGCGTTGTTGCCGAGCGCGTACCGGGAATGGTGATGGATGAGGAGGGGAGCGGCAATCTGCTCTTTCCTGCCTCGCACTGCCCGGTGTGTCAGCACACGCTTGCTGCATGGGAAAATATCCCGCTGCTCAGTTGGCTGTTATTACGGGGGCGCTGTCACCAGTGCGGCAGCGCGATCCCGCTGCGACTCTTTTTGGTGGAACTGTTCTCCGCGCTGTTTTTTGGCATCACGGCCTGGTGCATGCCGGACGTTCAGGCGCTGTTCTCTTTGTGGTTACTGGCGGCTTTTTTACTGCCGCTGGCCATGATCGACTGGCAGCATCAGTTGTTGCCGGACTGCCTGACCCAGCCGCTGCTGTGGGCGGGGTTAGTGCTCCATGCTATTGACCACACATTGCCGCTACGTGATGCGCTGTTTGGCGCGGTGGCGGGCTATCTGTCGCTCTGGCTGCTCTACTGGGCTTTTCGTCTGATCGCCGGACGAGAAGGGCTGGGTTACGGGGATTTTAAGCTACTGGCGGCGCTGGGCGCCTGGTGCGGCTGGCAGGCATTACCCTCCATTGAACTGGCGGCAGCGTTAAGCGGTATTGTCGGTTATTTCGCCGTCAATAATTTAAATAAAAATAACCTCACTATTTCTTTTGGTACTTACCTCGCCTTTTCTGGAATCGTGGTGTTTATTAGTCAGCAGTTTGCTTTCACATTTTAAATATACTGGTCAAGGTTTTTTATAAATCTTTTTGATGCTGGGAGAGAAGGACGACTCTTTACGCTCGGTGTATCGTAGGAGATATAAGCTACACGGGATTTGGCTTGTATCTTTTTATGGAGGAATACAGCGCAGCAACAATTTTTTGTTTACGGCACTCACGTTGGTTAAATACGCATTACGCGAAACGCATCCATGATCTCACGGAAGGCATGGGTTATTACGTTATAAATAAATTTATCAGGAAATAAAAATGAAATTTATGAAACCAAAATATCTGGCGCTCTTTATTGCGGCGGCCACCAGCTCCGCATTTGCAGCTGCGCCGGGTACGCCTTCTATTACATCGGGCAATGATAAATTTGCGCTGGTAGAAGTGGATCAGGCGGCACAGGATTACAACAACCTCATCAAAGTGCATAAAGAGGGTGTTGATGTAAAAGTGGAATGGAACGTCTGGAGCGGTGACGCCCCAACGTCTGCAAAAGTGCTGCTGGACGGCAAGACCGTCTGGACCGGCGCGGGCAGCGCGGCGGGTTCTGCGACCTTCAAAGTCAAAAAAGGGGGCCGCTATCAGGAACAGGTCGAACTGTGTAACGACAGCGGCTGTACCAAAAGCGCAAGCAAACTGATTATCGTGGCGGATACCGACGGAAGCCATTTGCTGCCGCTGAATACGCCGCTGCTGGAAAATAACAAAGCTTTCGCTCAGCATACCGATAAAGTCGTCGGTGCCTATTTCCCTGAGTGGGGCGTTTACGATCGAAACTTCTCTGCGGATAAGATCCCGGTCGCGAACATTAACCACCTGCTGTACGGCTTTATTCCAATTTGCGGTGGCGACGGTATTAACGACAGCGCCAAATCTTCAGGTGCACTGGAATCCCTGAAACGCGCCTGTGCTGGCCGTCAGGACTACACCGTGGCCATTCACGATCCATGGGCTGCATTGCAGAAACCGCAGAAAGGCGTAAGCAACTGGGACGATCCCTACAAAGGTAACTATGGGCAGCTGATGGCGATGAAAAAAGCCCATCCTGACCTGAAAATTCTGCCATCCATTGGTGGCTGGACCCTGTCCGATCCGTTCTATCAGATGGATAACAAAGTACTGCGTGACCGTTTCGTGGCGTCGGTAAAAGACTTCCTGACCACCTGGAAAGTGTTTGACGGCGTGGATATTGACTGGGAATTCCCGGGCGGCGGCGGTGAAAACGCCAAACTCGGCAATCCTCAGACCGATAAAGCCACCTACACCGCGCTGATGCACGACCTGCGTCAGATGCTGAATGAACTGTCTGCGGAAACCGGTCGTACCTACGAGCTGACTACTGCAATCGGTGCCGGTAAAGATAAGATCGAAGACGTGGACTATAACACCACGCAGCAGTACCTCGACCATATCTTCCTGATGAGCTACGACTTCTACGGTGCCTGGAGCAATACCGATCTGGGCCACCAGACCGCCCTGTACGGTGCTTCCTGGAAACCAGACACTAACTACACCACCGATAATGCGGTGAAAGCGATGCTGGAGCAGGGCGTTAAGCCAGGCAAGATCGTGGTAGGCGCAGGTATGTATGGCCGCGGCTGGACCGGCGTTCATGGTTATACCGGCGATAATCCATTTACCGGCACCGCAACCGGACCAATTAAAGGGACATGGGAAAACGGTATCGTTGACTATCGTCAAATCGTCAACCAGATGCTGGGCAAACCGGGCTGGGAATACAAATATGACGAAGCGGCTGAAGCGCCGTACGTGTTCAACAAGTCCACCGGTGAGCTGGTGACGTACGATAACGCCCGTTCCGTTATGGCGAAAGGCAAATACGTACTGAACAAAAACCTGGGCGGACTGTTCGCATGGTCTATCGAGTCTGATAACGGCGATATCCTGAACGCCATGAACGAAAGCCTGCTGGGCGGAAGTTCCATCCCGGATCTGCCTGTTGAGACTAACCATGCGCCAGTGGCTTCAGCTGCCGATCAAAATGTCACCGGTCCTGCAACCGTGACCCTGGATGGCTCTGCTTCCAGCGACCAGGACGACGATGCGCTGACCTATAAATGGACGCAGGTTTCAGGCCCTTCTGTGACCATCGCCAATAGCACCAAAGCAAAAGCCAGCTTTAGCGTTCCGGCTGTGACAAGCGACCAGAACCTGGTCTTCCGTTTGACCGTAACCGACGCTAAAGGGCTGAGCAATGCTGTTGACGTCCAGGTTGTGAATAAAGCGCCTAAAGCCAACCAGGCGCCGGTAATCAATGCTATGGAAGCCGTTACCGTTCAGTCCGGTGAAGCAATTTCTCTGCACGCACAGGCATCCGATCCTGATGGTGACGCGCTGACCTACAGCTGGAGCGTACCGGCTGATATGAACGCGACCGGCACTGATTCGGCCAACGTTCGCATCACTGCGCCAGAAGTGCACAATACTTCTTCCTACACCCTGAGCGTTATTGTGACGGACGGTAAAACCAGCGTGCAGTCTGACGTGCAGGTGACGGTGGAGCCTAAGCCAGCTGACGAGGTAACGCCTCCTGCCGATGACGTCACACCACCGGCTGACGACGTAACCCCTCCTGCCGATGACGTCACACCACCGGCTGACGACGTAACCCCGCCAGCTGACGATACCACCGGCAGCTGCGACGCACCTGTCGATGCCAACGCCAGCAAATACGCTGCGTGGGACGCGAGCAAAATCTATAACAACGGCGATACCGTAAGCTTCGACCACCTCGTGTGGAAAGCGAAATACTGGACTCAGGGCAATCAGCCTGGCTTCGGTATGGACGCGTGGGAGCTGGTAAGCAACGTGAAGATGAACTGGCGTTCTGACCTGGTCTACAACGGCGGCGACACCACCACCTATGAAGGTAACGTTTACCGTGCGAAATGGTGGACCCGTGGTGATAACCCAGCAAATAGCGACGTATGGGTAAAAGAAGGCGCATCAACAGATTGCAAATAATCTAACCCATTAATTACTCCCCCCTTCTGAGGGGGAGTAATTAAAAATTCATTTTACAGGATGTTTCTAAGGAGAAATAACCAATAAAGTCAGCAGGTAAAAATGAAAAAGCTCATTTTGTTGTTATTAATAATAAGCCAGGGCGCTCTGGCAAACTGTTGGGATAAAGCGGCGCGTTATTATCATGTCGACCCTTATTTATTGTACGCGATAGCGAATGTGGAATCCGGTATGAATCCGTACGCGGTTGGGCAAAACCGCGATGGCACGCGGGATGTCGGGCTGATGCAAATCAACAGCTCGCATTTTACCGCGCTGGAAAGCAGAGGCATCGATGAGTATCGCTTAATGACCGAGCCGTGTACCTCCATCATGGTGGGTGCCTCCATTCTCTCCGGAATGATAAGAGTATATGGCTATAACTGGGAAGCGGTAGGCGCTTATAACGCCGGGTTGAAGAAAGAGAATTATCCGCAGCGGATGAAATATGCCCATAAGGTCTGGGCTAAATATCAGCAATTAAAATTAGCAGCGCGTGATTAACGTTTTTTATTTTTGAAGAATTCCTGAAGGTGTTCTTCGAAAAGTGAAAACAGCTGAATGTGGTTTATGTATTAACGGAATAATACCTAAGCCGGGATATTAACATTTAATTTGAAACGAACAGGAAAACTGAAATGAACAAAAGGACGTTACTGAGTGTACTTGTTGCTGGTGCTTGCGTTGCACCTTTTATGGCGCAGGCCGCCTCTTTGCAGGCGACCACCGGCGAGCCGTACACCATGAAAGCCAGCGATCTGGCGAAGAAAGAGCATGAGCTCACTAACTTCCCGCTGATGGCCTCCGTTAAAGAGACTATTCAGACCCTGGACAACGCGCAGGTCGAACTGATTGAGCCAGGCCGCGCGGCGAACCCGGACAACGTCAAACGCGTTGAAGGGATTGTGAAAGCCAGCGACTGGGAATATCTCTTTCCGCTGCGTGCACAGGCTTATACCTACAGCAACTTCCTGAAAGCCGTGGGTAAATTCCCGGCGCTGTGTAAGACCTACAACGACGGTCGTGACAGCGACGCTATCTGCCGCAAAGAGCTGGCGACCATGTTTGCCCACTTTGCCCAGGAAACCGGCGGCCACGAAAGCTGGCGTCCGGAAGCCGAATGGCGTCAGGCGCTGGTCCACGTGCGTGAAATGGGCTGGAGCGAAGGGCAGAAGGGCGGCTATAACGGCGAATGTAATCCGGACGTCTGGCAGGGACAGACCTGGCCTTGCGGTAAAGACAAAGACGGCGATTTCCTGAGCTATTTCGGACGCGGTGCGAAACAGTTGTCCTACAACTACAACTACGGTCCATTCTCTGAAGCGATGTACGGCGACGTGCGTACCCTGCTCGATAAACCTGAGTTGGTGGCGGACACCTGGCTGAACCTGGCCAGTGCTATCTTCTTCTTCGCCTATCCACAGCCGCCAAAACCAAGCATGTTGCAGGTGATCGACGGTACATGGCAGCCGAACGATCACGATAAAGCCAACGGCCTGGTCCCGGGCTTCGGTGTAACAACCCAGATCATCAACGGTGGCGTTGAGTGCGGCGGCCCGACTGAAATTGCGCAGTCTCAGAACCGTATCAAGTATTACAAAGAATTTGCGAACTACCTGAAAGTCCCTGTTCCGGCGAACGAAGTGTTGGGTTGCGCCAACATGAAGCAGTTCGACGAAGGTGGCGCAGGCGCCCTGAAGATTTACTGGGAACAGGACTGGGGATGGAGCGCGGATACCCCGGACGGCAAGACTTACTCTTGCCAGCTGGTGGGTTATCAGACACCGTTCAGCGCGTTCAAAGAGGGCGACTACAGCAAGTGCGTGCAGAAGTTCTATAACGTGAATATCGTGAATGACGACGGTTCCTCGGTGACGCCGGACGAAACCCCGGTCACGCCAACGCCAACACCTTCTGAAGATGTTACGCCGGCCCCAACGCCAGCGCCAGTTCCGGATGAAACTCCGGTTGAACCTGTCGCGGTGAACCACGCGCCGGTTGCGCAGATTGCAGGCCCAATCGGTGCCGTAGAAGCGGGCGCGCAGGTTTCTCTGAGCGCGGAAGGCTCTACCGACGCAGACGGCAACAAGCTGACCTACACCTGGCGTTCTCAGGATGGCCAGACCGTGACCGGCGAAGATAAAGCGGTGGTGACCTTTAAGGCGCCTGAGTCTGCAACGGCGCAGCAGTATGAAGTGAGCCTGACCGTCAGCGATGGCGAGCTGAGCAGCACCACGTCTTACCTGCTGAACGTGAAAGCGAAAGCGGCAACGCCATCCGGAGAAGATACGTCTTACCCGGCATGGAGCGCGAACAGCAAGTACAACGCCGGTGATATCGTGAACAACCACGGTAAATTGTTCCAGTGCAAACCGTTCCCGTACAGCGGCTGGTGTAACAGTGCGCCGACGTACTATGAGCCGGGTGCAGGCCTGGCATGGGCTGAAGCCTGGACGGCTCTGTAAAAGCAAACGGCAACCCTCGGGTTGCCGTTTTAATGTTTGCACCCTCTACCTGTGGGAGAGAGCCCGGGTGAGGGCATCAGTCCGCACTCTCTGTTTTTTGCCGGGTGGCGCTGCGCTTACCCGGCCTACATGAGGCTGGAACGCTTACCGGTGTAACTTCCCGTGATCCCGCAACCACGCCGCCGTACGCACTATCCCTTCATCGAGCGAGATAATCGGTTTATACCCCAGCTCGTTCTCCGCCCGAGAAATATCCAGCGTAAAATCAAAGTTGAGCTTCGACACACCGTAATGCGTCAGCGCAGGCTCTTTCGCCGATTTACTGCCAAAGCGCTCCATGCTGCGGGCAATCATGTCCAGCATCGGGTAGGGAACGGAACGGATCCGGCAGTCGATTTTTAACTCATCAATCAGCCTTTGCACAATGCTGCGCAGGGTACAGGGTTCGCCGTTGGTAATGTTATAGGCGCGGCCCGACACCAGCTTATCGCACTCCGGCTGGCTCGCCAGCCACATGGCGTGAACGGCATTTTCGTAATAGGTCATGTCTACCAGCGCATCGCCGCCGCGCGGTAACAGCACGCTGCCGTAATGGTGCATCATCTGGGCCAGTCGCGGGATAAAGACTTTGTCGTGCGGCCCAAACAGGCTCTGTGGTCGCAGCACGGTAAAGCGGGTGTGCGGATTTGACTGGGCCAGCAGGTCGATCACCTCTTCGCCAGCCGCTTTACTGCGGGCAAATTCACAGGCAAAGCGCGCAGGGCGGAAATCTTCCTGAATATCACGATGATGGTGATAATCAAAATAGAGCGACGGGGAAGAGATATGAATAAAGTTACGCACGCCCCAGGCGACGGCCCATTCGCCCAGACGGCGCGTGGCGCGCACGTTGGCGAGATCGAAGGCTTCCTGGGTACCCCACGGGGAGGTAAAACTGGAGCAGTGCCACAGCGTATCGATACCGGCGAGCATCACCTTGGCCTGAGAGGAGACCAGCTCCGTCAGGTCGGCATGGACAAACTCAGCGCCCATTTTTTGCAAGAGCTTGCCCATCGCCTCGTTGCGACCGGTGGCCCTCACGCTGATGCCTTTGTTGCGCAGAAATTCGACCGCATTTCGGCCTAAGCCGCTGGTCGCCCCGGTAACCAGTACCTTCATAACAATCCACTGTGTTGAAAAGAATTTCGTGCGCATTCTTTCGTGAATTACGATGTGTTGCAATGGGAAAGGTGAAAGATTAAGAGTTTTATTTAGTTACTTTCCCGCTTTTCTTCTGCCAGTTGCGCAATCCGTTTCGCCATTCCGCGGAAGATAAACAGGTGTGCCGGGATCATCAGCAGCCAGTAGAACAGCCCGGGCATTCCGTGCGGGTGCCACCACGCCCGAACGTCCAGCTCGCGGTGAACGCCTTTGTCTTTAAGGGTGAAGCAGAGCCGCCCCAGCCCCGGTGCCTTCATGCCAAACAGCAGCGCCAGCTGTTTTTCCGGCTCAACGATGATCACCTTCCAGCTGTCGACCGTATCGCCCACGTTCAGATACGGGGCGGCAGGACGGCCTTTTGCCAGCCGGTGACCCACCAGCAGATCCAGCGCGCCGCGCGTTTGCCAGAGGATATTGCCGAAGAAATAGCGCTCTTTGCCGCCGATCTGGTTCACAACGTCCCACAGCGCTGAGAGGCTGGCAGTGGTTTTTACCGTACAGCCCGCCTGTTTTGGGTAATAGCCGTACTCGGGCCGCCAGCGGGCAAACGCCTGCGCGTCGTAGCCCCAGTCACTGGAGTTCACCAGCTTCTCTTCTTCTTTCAGCGTATTGCGTACGGCATCGTCGAAGGGGATCAATTCCTGAGGGATCAAGGCACGCAGTTCACGATCGTCCGCCAGCAGATCGTGTTTCAGTCCCTGTATAAGCGCTTTGGCAGTCGTCGGCGGCACGGAGGTGATCACATTCAAAAACCACACCGAAATCCAGCGGGTCGGGAAGGGGACGGGCACCAGCCAGCGGCGGCGGCCACTCACCCGCATAAAATGTTCGAACTGCGCCTGATAGCTCAACACTTCCGGGCCAGCCGCCTCCAGCACACGATGCGCCGCCGCCGGATGATCCAGCAATGCCACCAGATAGTGGAGTAAATTCTCCAGCGCAATGGGCGTGGTGCGCGAGCGTACCCAGCGCGGCGGTGTCAGCACAGGCAGGTTGTAGACCATATCGCGCATCACTTCGAACGCGGCGGAACCCGCGCCGACGATGATCCCTGCCCGCAGTTCGGTGACGGGGATACGGGCGCTTCGCAATGTCTCTGCCGTCAGTTGCCGGGCGCGCAGATGGTCTGACTGCTCGTTCTCAGGCGCCTGAAGCGAGCTTAGAAAGATCACCTGCTTTACCGGCGTTTGCAGCAGCGTATCACGTACGTTCATCGCCACCTGACGCTCGTGGGCGATAAAATCGCCGCCTTCGCCCATGCTGTGAACAAGGTAGTAAAGCGTATCGACCCCTTCCAGCAGCGCAGGAAGCGCTTTCGGCCAGTTAAGGTCAACGTTGTGACACGTCACGCCAGGCAAATGTAGCTTTTGCAGGCGTTCCGTGTTGCGTGCCACTGCCAGCACCTGGTGCCCCTGCTGGCTTAACGCAGTGGTCAGATGCTGACCGATATACCCGCTGGCACCGAGCACCAGAATACGTTGCGGCACGGTATGCTCCTTAACGCTGTAAAAACGCCTGCCAGTGTTTCACCACCTCGGTCAACTGCTCGCGGTTAACGTCAAGATGCATCACCAGTCGCACGACCGGGGAGGCATTGATCAGCACGCCTCGGGCTTTCATAAATTCGCCCAGCGCGGCAGCATGCTCATTGCCGACGCGGACAAACAGCATGTTGGTGTCATGACGCATGACATCAGCGCCGATTTCACGCAGCTGCGCTGCCATCCACGCCGCATTGTCGTGATCGTCTTTCAGGCGTGACACGTTATTTTTCAGGGCGTACAGTCCGGCAGCCGCCAGAATACCCGCCTGACGCATCCCGCCGCCGGTCATTTTACGCCAGCGGTTGGCGCGTCTGATGTAGTCTGCACTGCCAACCAGCAGGGAACCCACCGGCGTACCCAGCCCTTTAGAGAGGCAAATGGTGAACGAGTCGCAATATTGGGTGATCTCTTTTAGCTCGCAGCCGTACTCCACCACGGCGTTGAAGATACGTGCGCCGTCAACGTGCAGGCCGAGCTTGCGCTCGCGGGTAAAATCCCATGCCGCTTTCAGGTATTCGCGCGGCAGAACTTTACCGTTATGGGTGTTTTCAAGGCTAAGCAGTTTAGTGCGGGCGAAGTGAATATCGTCGGCTTTGATTTTTGCCGCGACTTTGTCCAGCGGCAGCGTACCGTCCGGCGCAGCATCGATCGGCTGCGGCTGAATGCTGCCAAGCACCGCCGCGCCGCCGGCTTCATACAGGTAGTTATGCGCCCCCTGGCCGACGATATACTCTTCGCCGCGCTCGCAGTGGCTCAGCAGCGCCACCAGGTTAGCCTGCGTGCCGGTGGGCAGGAACAGGGCAGCCTCATTACCGCTCAGCTCGGCCGCATAGCGCTGGAGTTCGTTGACCGTCGGGTCATCGCCGTAGACGTCGTCCCCGACCGGGGCGGCCATCATCTCTTCGAGCATGGCGCGGCCCGGACGGGTAACGGTATCACTACGTAAATCAATCATTTCACATCCCTTTCATTTAAGAGGTCTTGTGAAATGTTTTACCTGAGCCAGTTGGTTTTTGCCAGTTCGATCACTTCGTCACCGCGCCCGCTGATGATGGCGCGCAGCATGTAGAGGCTAAAACCTTTAGCCTGTTCCAGCTTGATTTGAGGCGGGATTGCCAGCTCTTCTTTGGCGACCACCACATCCACCAGTACCGGGCCGTCGATGGAGAAGGCACGTTGCAGGGCTTCGTCCACCTCTGAGGCTTTCTCCACCCGAATACCGGTGATACCGCAGGCTTCGGCGATGCGGGCGAAGTTGGTGTCGTGCAGCTCGGTGCCGTCCGTGAGGTAGCCTCCGGCCTTCATCTCCATCGCCACAAAGCCCAGCACGCTGTTGTTAAAGACCACGATTTTCAGCGGAAGCTTCATCTGCGCCACCGACAGGAAATCCCCCATCAGCATACTGAACCCGCCGTCGCCGCACATCGCCACCACCTGACGTTCCGGTGCCGTTGCTTTCGCGCCCAGCGCCTGCGGCATGGCGTTGGCCATTGAGCCATGGTTGAACGAGCCAAGCAGGCGTCGTTTGCCGTTCATTTTCAGATAGCGCGCGGCCCAGACGGTGGGCGTACCCACGTCGCAGGTGAAGATGGCATCGTCGTCGGCGAAGTGGCTGATCTGCTGCGCCAGATACTGCGGGTGGATCGCTTTTTCGCTAGGTTTGGCGAGATCGTCCAGCCCCTTACGCGCATCGCGATAGTCGCTCAGGGCTTTATCGAGGAATTTGCGGTCCGTTTTTTCTTCCAGCAGCGGCAGGAGGGCGGCGAGGGTGGATTTAATATCGCCGATAAGCGCCATATCCACCTTGCTGTGCGCGCCGATGCTACCGGGATTAATGTCGATCTGGATAATTTTCGCATCCGTCGGGTAGAACGCGCGGTACGGGAACTGGGTGCCGAGCAGGATCAGCGTATCGGCGTTCATCATGGTATGGAAGCCGCTGGAAAAACCGATCAGCCCGGTCATGCCCACATCGTACGGGTTATCGTATTCAACGTGCTCTTTCCCGCGCAGGGCGTGCACAACTGGCGCCTTCAGCTTAGCGGCAAATTCCACCAGCTCTTTATGCGCGCCGGCACAGCCGCTGCCGCACATCAGGGCGATATTGCTGGAGTATCGCAGCAGTTGCGCCAGCTTTTTAAGCTCTTCATCCGCAGGGGTAATGGTTGGCTGTGGCGCAGAGTACCAGTGGGTGGTGGCGGTTTCAGGTGCGGCCTTCAGCGCCACGTCCCCCGGCAGCACAACCACCGAAACCCCGCGATTCAGGATCGCCTTACGCATGGCTATCGCCAGCACCTGTGGGATCTGCTCCGGCGACGAGACCAGCTCGCAGTAGTGGCTGCATTCACGGAACAGCTCCTGAGGATGCGTCTCCTGAAAATAGCCGCTGCCGATTTCGGATGACGGAATATGTGCGGCAATCGCCAGCACCGGAACATGGTTGCGGTGACAGTCGAAAAGACCGTTGATAAGGTGCAGGTTTCCCGGTCCGCAGGAACCTGCACAGACGGCGAGTTCGCCCGTGAGCTGCGCTTCGGCACCCGCGGCAAAGGCGGCGACCTCTTCATGGCGGGTGGGCATCCATTCAATGGTCTTCATCTTGTTGAGGCTGTCGCTGAGTCCGTTCAGCGAATCGCCGGTGACGCCCCAGATACGCTTTACGCCAGCCTGCTCCAGGGTTTTCGCTATGTATGCAGCCACGGTTTGTTTCATGGTGGTCCTTCTCCTTTATGTGATATCGCTTACAAGCTTAGAAGAAAGTCACTGTATTGGCTGCCTGGTATTCCATACGCACAGGCAGTAGGCACAACGTAAGCCGGGTAAACGCAGTGCCACCCGGCAACAAATGGGGGCACTGCGCCAGATTATGCCAGCACCAGGTCCCCCTGCGGATGGCATGAACACGCCAACACGTAACCCTCTGCAATTTCCGCATCGGTCAGCGTCATGGTGCTGGTGACGGTGTATTCACCGGAAACCACCTTCGTCTTACAGCAGCCGCACACACCCGCGCGACAGGCTGCCGCTACCGGCACGTTATTGCTTTCGAGCGCTTCAAGCAGCGTGGTGCCCACGCGACCAAAGAAGGTCTGCGCCGGTTGCAGCTTCGTGAACTTCATCCCGCTGGTCGCCGCTGCCGCTACAGGCGTGAAGAACTGCTCTTTAAAGAAGCGGGTCACGCCGAGCGCTTTCACTTCTTTCTCCACGATCTCCATGTACGGCGCCGGGCCGCAGGTCATCACGGTACGATCCGCAATGTCCGGCACGCTTTGCAACATTTCGCGGCTCAGACGCCCCGCGACGAAACCGTGCGTCGCGTTGTGCTCAGCCACCAGCGTCACCGGATAGTTGCGCCATTCTTCGGCAAAAATCACATCTTCCGGGGAACGCACGCTGAAAATCACCTGCACGTCGGCCTGAGGACGGTATTTCGCCAGCCAGCGACGCATCGACATAATCGGCGTCACGCCACAGCCTGCCGCCAGCAGCAGGAATTTATCTTCCGTCTTGTCGTCACAGGTAAACTCGCCCTGCGCGTCAGACAGCCAGATGTAATCCCCGCGCTTCACGTCCCGGGTCAGCCACTCGGATCCTGCGCCGTCATCAATACGACGGACGGTGAGCGTTATGTATTCGCTCACGCCCGGCGTGGAGGAGATCGTGTAGGCGCGCAGGGTATCCGCCGAATTACGCACACTCACCAGCGCATACTGACCTGCGCGGTACGGGTAGTAGTCATGGCACAGCAGCGACAGTGTCCACACATCCGGCGTCTCCTGTTGGATGTGATGAACCTGCATCCGCCACGGACATTGTGAGGTTGGCATGGTCATGAGTTACTCCTTACGCGCTCAGCAGTTGCTTCATATCATCTTCAACGTTGGTCACGGAACGCAGACCAAATTTCTCGTTCAGGATGGCCAGCAGGTCCGGCGTCAGGAAGCCTGGCGCGGTCGGCCCGGTGACGATGTTGGTCACGCCGAGAGAGAGCAGGGTCAACAGAATAACGATCGCTTTCTGCTCGAACCAGGAGAGCACCAGCGACAGCGGAAGATCGTTCACGCCGCAGCCCAGTTTCTCTGCCAGCGTGACCGCCAGAATGATGGCTGAATACGCATCGTTACACTGACCAGCATCCACCAGGCGTGGCAGACCTTCGATGTTGCCGAAGTCCAGCTTGTTGAAACGGTATTTACCGCAGGCCAGGGTCAGGATCAGACAGTCTTCCGGAACGCGGGTGGCGAAATCGGTGAAATAGTTACGTTCCCCGCGCGCGCCGTCACAGCCGCCGATCAGGAAGATGTGACGCAGTTTTTCACGGCTAACGAGGTCAATCAGGGAATCCGCCGCACCCAGCAGGGTTTCACGGCCAAAACCGACGGTGATGAGGTGCGGAATTTCGCTGTACGGGAAGCCTGCCATCTGCTGCGCCTGCGCAATAACCGGACCGAAATCATCGCCATCAAGGTGGCTCACGCCCGGCCAGCCGACGATGCTGCGGGTCCAGATACGGTCGTCATACGCGCCCACGGTAGGGTCGATGATGCAGTTAGAGGTCATGACGATTGGGCCAGGGAAGCGGGCGAACTCCACCTGCTGGTTCTGCCAGCCGCTGCCGTAGTTACCGATCAGATGCTTAAATTTACGCAGTTCCGGGTAGCCGTGCGCGGGCAACATTTCGCCGTGGGTATAGACGTTAACGCCGGTGCCTTCGGTCTGCTTCAGCAGGTTGTAGAGATCTTTCAGGTCGTGGCCGGAGATCAGGATGCATTTACCTTCGGTCGCTTTGACGTTGACCTGCGTCGGCGTTGGGTGGCCGTAGGTGCTGGTTTCACCGGCATCCAGAATGCTCATCACTTTGAAGTTCATCTGGCCGATTTCCATCGAGCATTCCAGCAGGGCGTTCATGTCGGAAGGCCAGGTGCCCAGCCATGCCATGATTTTGTGGTACTGGGCATAAATGTCGTTGTCGTACTGGCCGAGTACGTGCGCGTGCTCCATATACGCCGCAGCACCTTTCAGACCGTACAGGCACAGCAGGCGCAGGCCGAGGATGTTCTCGCCAATCGCCGCTTTGTCTTTATTGGGAGTAAATTCGGCGGCCTGACGCTGTAGCTCGCCCAGGTCGTCGCTCACCAGCTGTAGTTCCGCCATCGGGTTGTCCACGCGGGCGCTGGCGTCGGCATTCAGGCATTGCGCTTTCAGGGCTTCACGCAGGGCAATCGCTTCGCGGGCATAGCCCACAATGCGTGGAGAATCGAAGTTAACGTTAGTCAGCGTGGAGAAAAATGCGCGCGGCGCAAAGCTGTCGACATAGTGATCGACAAGGCCATATTCACGGGCCTTGAAGGCCCAGGCGGATAAGCCTTGCAGCGCCGCAATCAGCAGGTCCTGGAGATCGGACGTTTCTGCGGTTTTGCCGCACATACCCTGCGCGTAAGAGCAGCCGTTGCCTGCCGGGGTACGGATGGTTTGTTCACATTGCACACAAAACATAATCACACCTGTTGAAGTTATATTTGAAATACATGTTTAAGGTTATGCCTGTGCCACAACGGAGAAAAGTGCTTTCTTATACTAAGTGGAGGGTTATTGATTTAGCGCAATTTTGGCGGCAGGTTCACTACCGCCAAAGCAGTATCAGGCTGAGAAGAACGCCATCAGGATGGGGACCAGCAGGCTCAGAATAAAGCCGTGTACAATAGCGGCAGGAACCATCTCCAGACCTCCCGAGCGCTGTAACACCGGCAGAGTAAAGTCCATTGAGGTGGCCCCGCACAGGCCCAGCGCGGTAGAGCGGCTGCGGCGTACCAGGCCGGGGATCAGCATGATGGCTATCAGCTCGCGCGCCAGATCGTTAAAGAAGGCGGCGCTGCCGATCACCGGACCAAACGATTCGGTCAGCAGAATACCGGACAGCGAATACCAGCCAAAACCGGATGCCATCGCCAGGCTGGTTTTCAGCGGCAGATCGAGAATAAAGGCGTTAATCACTCCCCCCGCCATTGAGCTGGCCACAACGATAACGGCAACCATCATGCCCCGGCGGTTCAGGACAATCTGCTTCAGCGTCATGCCATTATTTCGCAACTGAATACCGATCAGGAAGAGCAGGAAAATCAGCGTATATTCGCTGGCTTCCGTAGCGTGCTGTAAAAAAGCCCATCCGGTTAGCCCCAGTAAAAAACCGAGCACCACCACGCCGCACAGCTTTAATGATTCCAGCGCCATCGCAATTCGGGAGGGAAGCTTTTCCTGATGGTGGTGATTTTTCCAGGGAATAGTGCGTTCCAGCCAGAACAGCGCGGCAATATTGCACAGCAGAATAACCACTACCGTAACCGCAGAATAATGCAGGATGGAAAGCAAGTTCGTCGCCAGATTATCCAGGAAGGCCAGGCTGATCCCCATAAAGAACAGAATGACGTAAACAATCCAGCTGAGAAAACGATTAATAAGCTTTAAGGCCGATTCATGACGCAGCGGAATAAGATAGCCCACAATCAGGGGCAGAAGAATGATGAGGAGTCCTGAGAACATGAACAGCCGGTCCTTTTGAGTATCATTTAAGCGCCAGAGACACTACCCAATAAAGGCTGTACAGTAAAGCGGCAAAAGAAAGCCGGGTGGCGGCTGCGCCTTACCCGGCCTACAAAGTGCACACTCACGTAGGTCGGGTAAGCTTTAGCGCCACCCGACATTACAGGCCGCACTTAATTAATCGCGTTTTTCCAGCAGGGTGCGATACAGCACGCCGCCCAGAATACCGCCAATAATTGGCATCACCCAGAACAGCCACAGCTGTTCAAGCGCCCAGCCGCCCTGGAAAATAGCCACCGCGGTGCTACGTGCCGGGTTAACGGAGGTATTGGTCACCGGGATGGAGATCAGGTGGATAAGCGTCAGCGCCAGACCAATAGCAATGGGGGCAAAGCCCGCAGGCGCGTATTTGTCCGTTGCGCCGTGGATCACCAACAGGAAACCTGCGGTGAGCACAATTTCAATCACGATAGCAGACAGCATTGAGTAGCCGCCTGGAGAGTGTTCGCCGAAGCCGTTTGACGCAAATCCGCTGGCCGCGGCGTCAAACCCGGCTTTTCCGCTGGCAATGACGTACAACACCGCCGCGGCAATAATACCGCCAATAACCTGGGCAATAATATAGCCAATAATATCTTTCGCCGGGAAACGTCCGCCCGCCCATAAACCTAACGTGACGGCCGGGTTGAAATGACCGCCGGAAATATGCCCCACCGCGAATGCCATGGTTAATACGGTTAAACCGAATGCCAGCGCGACGCCGACAAATCCAATACCTAATTCCGGAAATGCGGCTGCCAGTACTGCGCTACCGCAGCCACCAAACACCAGCCAGAATGTACCAAAGCATTCTGCCGCTAATTTTCTGAACATAACCACCTCAATAATAAACGTCCGCGCCCATTCCTGCGCGCGGGTTATATCGCCATAAAGGGATGACGACTCAAAGAGCCAGTATTTTGAAACCATCAACATCCCTTCGCCACTCAAATAAATTCACTAAATTTGATTTAAGGCAATGTGATGTCAATCCTTGTTCAGAACGGAGGTAATTAGAGCATAGCCCAATAATTAAGGGGGTGTATATTCTGCTGTCGTGACCTACAGCCTGCCGCTATACTGCTGATAACTTGAAGGAAAAAGTGGCCGAAATGCGGGGGATGTATGCTACTCGAACGTGTGGAGATTGTCGGGTTTCGCGGGATTAACCGCCTGTCGCTGCAACTGGAACAGAACAACGTCCTGATAGGCGAAAACGCCTGGGGTAAATCCAGCCTGCTGGATGCCCTGACGCTGCTGCTTTCGCCCGAAGAGAACTTGTACCACTTCGTCCATGATGACTTCTGGTTTCCGCCGGGGGATGTCAACGGGCGCGAGAAACACCTGCATATCATTCTGACCTTCCGCGAATCCGAGCCCGGTCGCCATCGCGTGCGTCGTTTTCGCCCTATGTCGCCCTGCTGGGTGCCCTGTGAAGATGGGTTCCAGCGTATTTTCTATCGCCTTGAGGGCGAAATGGCGCAAAACGACGGGGTATTAACCCTGCGTGAATTTCTTGATGAGAAGGGGAATCCGATCCCGCTCGTTAATATTGACGAGCTTGCCCGCCATCTGATCCGCCTCTCCCCCGTGTTGCGCTTACGAGACGCGCGCTTTATGCGGCGGATCCGTAACGGCACCGTGCCGAATATGCCCGAGGTGGAGGTGACCGCCCGCGAGCTGGATTTCCTCGCCCGTGAACTGGTCTCACGGCCGCAGAACCTCACCGACGGCCAGATCCGTCAGGGACTGTCTGCCATGGTCCAACTGCTGGAGCACTACTTCTCTGAGCAGGGAACGGGGCAGGCGCGCCACCGCCTGATGCGCCGCCGCTCGCACGACGAGCAACGAAGCTGGCGCTATCTCGATATTATCAACCGCATGATCGACCGCCCCAGCGGGCGCACGCATCGGGTGATCCTGCTGGGATTATTCTCCACGCTTTTACAGGCGAAAGGGACGGTGCGCCTGGATCGGGACGCGCGCCCTTTGCTGCTGGTGGAAGATCCGGAAACGCGGCTGCACCCGATTATGCTTTCCGTGGCGTGGCATCTTCTTAATCTGCTGCCGTTGCAGCGTGTCACCACCACGAATTCCGGCGAGCTGCTCTCCCTGACGCCGGTGGAGTATGTCTGCCGCCTGGTGCGTGAATCCTCGCGGGTCACCGCCTACCGGCTCGGGCCCGGCGGGTTAAATGCCGAAGATGGCCGACGCATTGCGTTTCATATCCGTTTTAACCGTGCCTCTTCCCTGTTTGCCCGCTGCTGGTTGCTGGTGGAAGGGGAAACCGAAACCTGGGTGATAAACGAGCTGGCGCGCCAGTGCGGGCACCACTTTGATGCCGAAGGGATCAAAGTGATCGAATTTGCTCAGTCTGGCTTAAAGCCGCTGATCAAATTTGCGCGCCGGATGGGGATAGAGTGGCACGTGCTGGTGGATGGCGATGAGGCGGGTAAAAAATATGCGGCGACCGTGCGTAGCCTGCTCAATAACGATCGTGAAGAGGAGCGGGAACATCTGACCACGCTGCCCGCGATGGACATGGAGCACTTTATGTACCGCCAGGGATTTGACGACGTCTTTCACCGCGTGGCGATGATCCCGGTGGATGTGCCCATGAATATGCGTAGGGTGATTGCCAAAGCTATCCATCGGTCGTCAAAACCGGATTTGGCCATTGAAGTCGCGACGGAAGCGGGCAGGCGGGGCGTGGAGTCGGTGCCCACGCTGCTGCGTAAAATGTTCTCCCGCGTCCTCTGGCTGGCACGCGGGAGAGCCGATTAACGGGCAGTCGCCTGCGATACCTGTTGGAGCAGGCTATCAAGCAGGATATAGCGGCGGCGGTACTCGGACCGTTTTTTACTCGCAATCTCTTCCATCGGTTTGCGTGGCATGGTCAGTGGCAGGGCAAAGTTGCCGTTCTCCTGCTGCTGTCCGCCAAGGGAGCGCCAGAAGCAGTCATAGTCAGCCAGCAATTTTCCCTCTTTTTTCTTGCGATAGCGCCAGCTGCGGTAGATGTGGGTGGCGTTACTCACCGCGAGGATCTGCTCGACGGGGAAGGCGCCTGCCAGCGTCATGACCGCTTCAACCAACAGACGTTTTGGGAACAGTCCGTGACAGGCTTTGGTCGCCAGCTGAATGTGCTCGTGCGGGACATGCGCTTTCGCCCCCTGCATTCCGCCGATGAAGAGCGTTGACTTGCCCTGGTATTTGCACAGCGTAAAGGTCAGCTCGGCCAGCACCGTGTTCTGGTGGTCGCAAAAAGTGAGGGTCGCTTCCCCTTCTTTGTCCAGAAACGCATCCGCGCTCAGGCGAACGCTAAACTGCTGCTCCTCTTTGCCCGTTAACGTCACCAGCGTGATGCCCTGGCTGGAAAGGTAGCCGTTCAGCAGTGACGCCGGAAGATGGCGGCTCATCATCTGATAGTGATTGTCCAATGCGTCCAGCGTATTCTGACGGCCCATATTGACGGTCAGCCACGGTCGGTGCAGGCGGCACGGCAGGCCGGGCTGCACGCGCAGGATCTGCATCAGACGGGGCTGTTTTGCAAGGTTTCCGAGCAGGCGCGCAGTGGTGAACGGCGTTGCCAGCGAGCGCAGCATAAACTTACGTCGATAGGCCGGATTTTGCCACGCCAGCCCCGGCGTGAGGGAACCCGATGCCAGGCTTTTAAACAGTTGCCAGCCCGATTTAGGCTGGGACAGCGTTGAATAAGGTGTATCGACGATGGAAGACATGTTAGATCCTGCTTCTGGTGGAATTTCGCTATTTCAGCAGGCGCTTTATCAACATCGGGTAAACAATTCCCGACGATTACGGGGATCGGGGGTTTCGTTGAGGAGTGGTTTAGATAAAATCAACGGTGATGATAGCCAGAACAATTATTTGGAATATTTATGAACCTGAAGGGAAAACGCAGAAAGCTGTTTCTGCTGCTGGCGGTAGTGGTGTTAGCAGGCGGATTCTGGTTATGGAAGGTACTGAACGCGCCGGTACCACAGTATCAAACGCTGATTGTTCGTCCGGGCGAGCTGCAACAAAACGTGCTGGCGACGGGGAAGCTGGATGCCCTGCGTAAGGTTGACGTGGGCGCGCAGGTCAGCGGTCAGCTTAAAACCCTGTCGGTTGAGATTGGCGATAAGGTTAAAAAAGGCCAGTTGCTGGGCGTGATCGATCCTGAGCAGGCGCAAAACCAGATCCGCGAGGTGGAAGCGACGCTGATGGAGTTGCGCGCGCAGCGCGCTCAGGCTCAGGCGGAGCGTAATCTCGCTCAGGTCACCCTGTCGCGCCAGCAGGCGCTGGCGAAAACGCAGGCCATCTCGAAACAGGATCTGGACACAGCCGCCACGGAGCTGGCGGTGAAGCAGGCGCAGATTGGCACCATCGATGCGCAAATCAAGCGGAATCAGGCCTCGCTGGATACGGCGAAAACCAACCTCGATTACACGCAAATCGTTGCGCCAATGGCCGGGGAAGTGACGCAGATAACCACCCTGCAAGGCCAGACGGTCATCGCCGCGCAGCAGGCGCCGAACATCCTGACCCTGGCGGATATGAGCACCATGCTGGTGAAAGCCCAGGTATCTGAAGCGGACGTCATTCACCTTAAGCCGGGGCAGAAAGCCTGGTTTACGGTGCTGGGCGATCCGCAAACCCGCTATGAAGGGGTGCTGAAAGATATCCTGCCGACGCCGGAGAAGGTCAACGACGCCATCTTCTACTATGCGCGTTTTGAGGTGCCTAACCCGCAGGGCGTGCTGCGTCTGGACATGACCGCTCAGGTGCATATCCAGCTGACCGGCGTGAAAAACGTGCTGACGGTTCCGCTCTCCGCGCTGGGCGAATCCGCCGGGGACAATCGCTACAAGGTGAAAGTGCTGCGCAACGGTGAAACCCGCGAGCGGGAAGTGGTGATTGGCGCACGTAACGACACCGACGTGGTGGTGGTTAAAGGGCTGGAAGAGGGTGAGGAAGTGGTCACCAGCGAAAGCCTGCCTGGAGCCGCGCAATGACGGCGCTGCTTGAGCTGAATGACATTCGTCGCAGCTATCCGTCCGGCGACGGGCCGGTGGAGGTGCTGAAAGGCATCTCCCTGCGCGTTGAAGCCGGTGAAATGGTGGCGATTGTCGGGGCATCGGGCTCGGGTAAATCAACGCTGATGAACATTCTCGGCTGTCTGGATAAGCCTACCAGCGGCACCTATCGCGTGGCCGGGACGGATGTTTCCACCCTGGACGGCGACGCGCTGGCGAAGCTGCGTCGCGAGCATTTTGGCTTTATCTTCCAGCGTTACCATCTGCTTTCACACCTGAGCGCGGCGCAGAATGTGGAAGTGCCAGCGGTGTATGCGGGCGTCGAGCGCAAAAAACGTCTCGAACGCGCGAAGGCGCTGTTAACGCGTCTTGGGCTGGCGGAGCGTGTTGATTATCAGCCTTCGCAGCTTTCCGGCGGTCAGCAGCAACGCGTGAGTATTGCCCGCGCGCTGATGAACGGTGGGCAGGTGATCCTCGCCGATGAGCCAACCGGTGCGCTCGACAGCCATTCCGGTGAAGAGGTGATGGCGATCCTGCATCAGCTTCGCGATCAGGGGCATACGGTGATTATCGTCACCCACGATCCGCAGGTGGCAGCGCAGGCGGAACGCATTATCGAGATCCACGACGGCGAGCTGGTCAGCAACCCGCTGCCACGTCAGTCCAGAGCGGCGGCGCCGAAAGAGCCGCTGCCGGCCGCAACCGGCTGGGGCCAGTTTTCCAGCGGTTTCCGCGAGGCGCTGACCATGGCCTGGCTGGCGATGGCGGCCAACAAAATGCGCACTCTGCTGACCATGCTTGGCATCATTATTGGTATTGCCTCAGTGGTGTCGATTGTGGTGGTGGGCGATGCGGCGAAACAGCTGGTGCTGGCAGATATTCGCGCCATCGGGACTAACACCATCGACGTTTACCCCGGCAAAGATTTTGGCGACGACGAGCCGCAGTATCAGCAGGCGCTGAAGTATGACGATCTGGCGGCTATTCAGAAGCAGCCGTGGGTGAACTCCGCCACGCCTGCCGTCTCGCAAAACCTGCGTCTGCGCTACGGCAACATCGACGTGGCGGCCAGCGCTAACGGCGTCAGCGGAGATTACTTCAACGTCTACGGCATGACCTTCAGCGAAGGGGCGACCTTCAACGCTGAACAGCTGGCGGGCAGGGCGCAGGTGGTGGTGTTAGACGCTAACTCCCGCAGGCAGCTGTTCCCGAATAAGACCAATGTGGTGGGGGAAGTGATCCTCGTAGGCAACATGCCAGCGACGGTGATCGGCGTGGCGGAAGAGAAGCAGTCGATGTTCGGCAGCAGTAAAATCCTGCGCGTCTGGCTGCCGTACACCACCATTTCCGGGCGCATCATGGGGCAGTCATGGCTTAACTCTATTACCGTTCGAGTGAAGGAGGGCTACGACAGCGGGCTGGCGGAACAGCAGCTGGAGCGGCTGTTAACCCTGCGCCACGGGAAAAAGGATTTCTTCACCTGGAATATGGATGGCCTCTTGAAAACGGCGGAAAAGACCACACGTACTCTTCAGCTGTTCCTGACGCTGGTGGCGGTGATTTCGCTGGTCGTCGGCGGGATAGGGGTGATGAACATTATGCTGGTGTCGGTGACCGAACGTACGCGGGAGATCGGCATCCGCATGGCGGTCGGAGCCAGAGCCAGCGACGTGCTGCAGCAATTTTTGATTGAAGCGGTGCTGGTGTGTCTGGTGGGCGGTGCGATGGGGATTGCGCTCTCGATGATGATCGCCTTTGCGCTCCAGCTCTTCTTACCGGGCTGGGAGATTGGCTTCTCGCCGATGGCGATCCTGACGGCGTTTTTATGTTCCACCTTCACCGGTATTCTGTTCGGCTGGCTACCGGCGCGAAACGCGGCGCGGCTGGATCCGGTGGATGCGCTGGCGCGCGAATAACCCGAAAATAAAAATGCCAGCCGATCGGGCTGGCATTTTGCCTGCAGGGTGTACACAATGAATCAGAGAGCTATGCAACCGCTTCTGCTTCAACGGGGACGATCAGACTGGCATGATTGCCTTTTGGCCCCTGGTGTACATCGAACCGGACGGACTGCCCGGCTTTGAGCGTCCTGTAACCATCCATCTGAATGGTGGAATAGTGAGCGAAGATATCCTCGCCGCCGCCTTCGGGGCAAATGAAGCCAAACCCCTTGGCGTTGTTGAACCACTTAACAGTACCCATTTCCATGCTTCGACATCCTTCGTAAATCTTATAAATTAAGATGGAATGAACCGGTGGTGGAGTGGGGGCTGTTCAAAACCTCGCCAACTCACGCTTGTACAATTTAGAGAAACGGAAGAAGCCGTCAAGCGTTTGGCGCTGGAGTTGGGACAATAATCAACCAAAATTTGAGGCAGTTAACGCTATTGCAACAGTTTGTGACAGACATCGCGGATGACAGTAATAGATGATTGTTATCTAACATCTGAGGTAGATTCAAAGTGGTTATGCATAATGGGTAAGACCAACGATTGGCTGGATTTTGACCAGCTGGCGGAAGATAAAGTGCGCGACGCGCTAAAACCGCCATCTATGTATAAAGTTATGTTAATGAACGATGATTACACGCCGATGGAATTTGTTATTGACGTGCTACAAAAGTTCTTTTCTTATGATGTTGAACGTGCAACGCAACTGATGCTTACCGTTCATTATCGTGGCAAAGCGATCTGCGGCATCTTTACTGCCGAAGTTGCGGAAACCAAAGTAGCGATGGTGAACGACTATGCAAGGGAGAACGAGCATCCGTTGCTGTGTACGCTGGAAAAGGCCTGATAAGGCATAAAATTGGGGGAGGTGCCTATGCTCAATCAAGAACTGGAACTCAGTTTAAACATGGCTTTCGCCAGAGCGCGTGAGCACCGACATGAGTTTATGACCGTCGAGCATTTGCTGCTCGCACTGCTTAGCAACCCATCTGCCCGCGAAGCGCTGGAAGCCTGCTCCGTGGATCTGGTGGCGCTACGTCAGGAACTCGAAGCCTTCATCGAACAAACCACACCGGTGCTGCCAGCCAGTGAAGAAGAGCGCGACACACAGCCGACGCTCAGCTTCCAGCGCGTGCTGCAGCGCGCGGTTTTCCACGTCCAGTCTTCCGGACGTAGCGAAGTGACGGGCGCCAATGTGCTGGTCGCCATCTTCAGTGAGCAGGAGTCCCAGGCGGCCTACCTGCTGCGTAAACACGAAGTCAGCCGGCTCGACGTGGTCAACTTCATCTCTCACGGAACGCGAAAAGACGAGCCTAACCAGGCATCGGATCCCAGCGGACAGATCAACAGCAATGAAGAGCAAGCAGGCGGGGAGGATCGTATGGAAAACTTCACCACCAACCTTAACCAGCTTGCTCGCGTTGGCGGTATCGACCCGCTGATTGGCCGCGACAAAGAGCTGGAGCGTGCCATCCAGGTGCTGTGCCGTCGCCGTAAGAACAACCCGCTGCTGGTGGGGGAATCTGGCGTGGGTAAAACCGCGATTGCCGAAGGTCTGGCCTGGCGCATTGTGCAGGGCGACGTGCCGGAAGTGATTGCCGACTGCACCATCTACTCGCTGGATATTGGCTCGCTGCTGGCGGGCACCAAATACCGCGGTGATTTTGAAAAACGTTTCAAAGCGCTGTTAAAACAGCTGGAGCAGGACACTAACAGCATCCTGTTTATCGATGAGATCCACACCATCATCGGCGCAGGCGCGGCTTCCGGTGGTCAGGTAGATGCCGCCAACCTGATCAAACCGCTGCTCTCCAGCGGCAAGATCCGCGTGATGGGCTCTACGACGTACCAGGAGTTCAGCAACATCTTTGAGAAGGATCGTGCGCTGGCGCGTCGTTTCCAGAAAATCGACGTTACCGAGCCGTCGGTTGACGAAACGGTGCAGATCATCAACGGTCTGAAAACCAAGTACGAAGCGCACCACGACGTGCGTTACACCGCGAAAGCGGTGCGTGCGGCGGTGGAGCTGGCGGTGAAATACATTAACGATCGTCATCTGCCGGATAAAGCGATCGACGTGATTGATGAAGCGGGTGCGCGTGCGCGCCTGATGCCAGCGAGCAAGCGTAAGAAAACCGTGAACGTAGCGGATATCGAGTCCGTGGTGGCCCGTATCGCACGTATCCCTGAGAAGAGCGTCTCTCAGAGCGACCGTGATACGCTGCGCACCCTCGGCAATCGCCTGAAAATGCTGGTCTTTGGTCAGGATAAAGCTATTGAGGCCTTAACCGAAGCGATTAAGATGGCCCGTGCTGGCCTGGGGCATGACCACAAGCCTGTCGGTTCCTTCCTGTTCGCCGGCCCGACCGGTGTGGGTAAAACCGAGGTAACGGTGCAGCTCTCCAAAGCGCTGGGCATTGAGCTGTTGCGCTTTGATATGTCCGAGTATATGGAGCGTCACACCGTCAGCCGTTTGATTGGTGCGCCTCCGGGCTACGTGGGCTTTGACCAGGGCGGCCTGCTCACCGACGCGGTGATCAAGCATCCGCACGCGGTACTGCTTCTTGATGAAATTGAGAAAGCGCACCCGGACGTGTTCAACATCCTGTTGCAGGTGATGGACAACGGGACGCTGACCGATAACAACGGGCGCAAGGCCGATTTCCGCAACGTGGTGCTGGTGATGACCACCAACGCCGGGGTGCGTGAAACCGAGCGCAAATCCATCGGCCTGATCCATCAGGATAACAGCACCGATGCGATGGAGGAGATCAAGAAGATCTTCACGCCGGAGTTCCGTAACCGTCTGGACAACATTATCTGGTTCGATCACCTGTCTACCGAGGTGATCCATCAGGTGGTGGATAAGTTCATCGTCGAGCTGCAGGTTCAGCTGGATCAGAAAGGCGTGTCGCTGGAAGTGAGCCAGGAGGCCCGCAACTGGCTGGCCGAGAAAGGCTACGACCGTGCGATGGGTGCCCGTCCGATGGCGCGCGTGATTCAGGACAACCTGAAGAAACCGCTGGCGAACGAACTGCTGTTTGGATCGCTGGTTGACGGCGGCCAGGTGACCGTGGCGCTGGATCAGGCGAAGAACGAGCTGACGTATGATTTCCAGAGCGCGGCGAAGCACAAGCCGGAAGCGGCTCACTGATTTCTTACGTAGGTCTGAAAACCGGGCAATAGCCCGGTTTTTTTATGCCTGCCTTTCTCCCTCTGCCTGTGGGCTGTTTGCAGTGAACAGTCCCCTCGCCCCATTGGGGCTGAGGGATCCCCAGTAATTTTTTTATGCAGAAGCAATAAAGTTGCTTTCTAAATGACTGAGGGCTGTCAGCGATGCCCTGGTCCGGCTGTAAATCGCTGAGGCGTTTGCCTTCCGGCCGGGGCGAGGCGCAGGGATGCGCCGAGAGGGCGGCTTTACAGGGACGTTGCCTCCGCCCGTACCCGATAAGCCGGAAGGAATAAGCCGAGGTCACCGCGAAGCGGCGATTTACCGCCGGGAGCCCGGGTCGCCAGGGTGGTGGCGACTGAGCCACCCTGGCACGTTCACCGGTCATGTCGTTACAGAGTAGCAAGGAACATAAAGTGAACGGAATGACCACCACCGCCGTATGTTCCCCTCACCCTAACCCTCTCCCCGGAGGGGCGAGGGGATTGCTCAGTGCTCGCATTAATTTGTGGGGAACCCTCAGCCTTTGGGGAGAGGGTTAGGGTGAGGGGAACAGGCCGCAGTGAAATTTTGCGAGGCGCTTTCCAGTTTCGTTCGAAGTTGGTTGCTGGATAAATTCACAGTAATAAAATGGCAGCGCACCTGCAAAATCAGGTGCCGGGATTGGCGTCCTGAAAGTGTGTGAGCAGCAGTAATGCTGAAGGCTTCGTTCGCCCTAAGGAAAGGGGTATAATTCTGCATCTGGCGGGCGAATCGGAAGCTTCTCTTGAAGCGCCAGTAGCACACACACTGGTACGCCAATTCCTTTTCGTCCGCCGCCAGCGAATTGGCGTTTCCTGCGGTGGTAAATTCAAAGTGTGTGAAGGAATTACCCAATGAATACAGAAAACAATTTGGCCCATTTATATAGCGAACTTTCCCTCAACCCCGATCTCCCAACTCTTGCCGAACGCTGTAACCTGCTCACTGAAATCCTGCTCGACTGTCATTCGCTCCCACAAACGCAGCCCGTTTGCCGCTGTCTCGGAGCTTATCTGGAAGAGGTAAAATCCGGCCTCACAGAATCCATGCGTGATTTTCAGGTGGTGGAATTTGAGGACGAAGCGGAACAGCCGCGACAAAAAGAGTGGTTGCTGGAAGATACAGAAACGAAATGTGACTACTGCCGGGCGTTAAACCACGTGCTGCTGGTTTCGCATTTTGACCGCGATATGTTGCCGCACCTGACGGGACTGTTGCATGACATTACCCACGCGATAGCTGAAGATTTAATCGTACCCATGAACCCGTGCATGACAATACATCTGCCGACACAGCCACACTAAGGCCATAAATAAAAAAGGCCGGGATTGTCCCGACCTTTTAAATATTCATCTGCCATTACAGGCGAAAACAATTAGCGACTACGGAAGACAATGCGGCCTTTGCTCAGGTCGTACGGGGTCAGTTCAACAGTCACTTTGTCGCCCGTCAAAATGCGGATATAGTTTTTGCGCATTTTACCGGAGATGTGCGCAGTTACCACGTGACCGTTTTCCAGTTCTACGCGAAACATGGTATTAGGCAACGTATCAAGTACGGTACCCTGCATTTCAATATTGTCTTCTTTGGCCATCTAATCCTCTGGGGTATCACTACCAAGTTTTGAACCGGCAAGATAATGCCGAAATTCATCAATTAAGTAAAGAATTGCGCGTTTAAAACGCAGCAAAACAATTTCAGCGTATTGCCCAAGCGTCACGGTACAACCGAACGGAAAGCGCATTCGTAAAGGGGATACGACAGGATAAACGTCAGGACGTTATCTGAAGCGAGGGTCCCAAACGGCGGCGGGGCAACAGGCAGAAGCTACTCTGCGGCGTAATTATAACACCCTCATAAAAAATATGCGGAAAACATTTAGGCATTGGGCATAAAGAGCATTCTGGGAACCCAAAAATCGCGCGGAAGAGTCTCCAGTCGGCACTGTTCAAGGTGTTCGATATAGCGTCGGCGGGAAATTTCAACCGCGCCGAGCGAGGCGGTGTGCTCATTCAGCACCTGACAATCCATCAGTTGTCCGCCGCGTTGGGCAAATTCCTGGCTAAAAACCAGCAGCGCGGTTTTCGACGCATTCGTGGCGCGGGAGAACATCGACTCGCCGCAGAACAGCGTGCCCTGCGCCACCCCGTACATCCCCCCAACGAGGTCATCATCTTTCCATACTTCGATGGAGTGCGCGTAGCCCAGCTCATGAAGCTGGTGGTAGGCGATAATGATATCGCGGGTTATCCAGGTGCCTTCATGGCGATCTTCAGCGCAGCCTTCGATTACCTGCCCGAAGGCGTGATTGAGCGTGACGCGATAGGGCGAATTTGCGTGAAAACGTTTCATGCTGCGGCTCAGGTGAAACTGCCCGGGCCACAGCACGGCTCGCGGGTCCGGAGACCACCATAAAATCGGGTCGCCGGGAGAAAACCACGGGAAGATGCCGCGCTGGTAAGCCATTAAGAGACGCGCCGGGCTGAGATCGCCGCCCAAAGCCAGCAATCCGTTAGGTTCACGCAGCGCCCCCTCCGGAGAAGGGAACGCAATATTATGGCGAGAAAGCTGCACCAGGCGCATGACAACAGAACTCCAGTACGCGAGAGAGGACGCTACAAATATAGTCTACAGGCGCTGTTTAAACTGGTAGTAGCGACCCTGTTTTGCCAGCAGCTCTGCGTGATTACCTTGCTCAATTATGTGTCCGTTGTCCATCACAATTATTCGATCGAAACTCACCAGCCCGCGCAGGCGGTGAGTGACCATCAGCACGGTTTTGCCTTTCATCACCTTTGTCAGTAAATCAAGAATTTGACTCTCGGTTGTCGCATCCAGACCTTCTGTCGGTTCATCCAGCAACATCAGCGGCGCATCGTGCAGCAAGGCGCGCGCGATGGCCAGACGACGCAGTTCGCCGCCGGAAAGCTGTCGGCCCCCTTCACCCAGCCAGCTGTTCAACCCGTCGTCCTCAAGCAGCTTGTACAGCCCAACCTGTTCCAGCATCGCCCGCAGCGTATCGTCAGAGGCGTCCGGTGCCGCCAGAAGAAGATTATCGCGCAGCGTAGCGCTGAACAGGTGCACACGCTGGGGCACGACGCTGACCGTTTTACGCAAGGCCGCTTCGCTAAAATCAGACAGCGGAAGGTCGTTAAACCGAATCTCGCCCTGCTGCGGGTCCCAGGCGCGCGTGAGGAGTTGCAGAAGCGTCGATTTGCCACATCCCGTACGGCCAAGGATCGCAATGCGCTGCCCGGCATCAACAGAAAGGCTGATATCTTCCAGCGCGTTTTGCGCCTGCTTGTCGTAGGCGAAGGTGACGTTGCTGAGCGTCAGCGCGACCTGCTCCGGCACAGCGGTTTGACCCGCGCTGAACTTCACTTCCGGCTCCTGCTCTGCAATATCCGTAATACGCAGCGCAGAGGCAATCACCTGGCCGAGATGCTGAAAGGCGCCGGTGACCGGGGCTAAGGCTTCGAAGGCTGCCAGGGCACAGAAAACAAACAGCGCAATCAGCGGGCCAGGCTGCGGGTTACCGCCCACGCCACCGGAGGCCATCCAGAGCATGGCGATAACGGCAAACCCACCGATTAACATCATCAGCGCCTGAGAAAACGCGGTCAGTTCAGACTGGCGACGCTGGGCTTCATGCCAGTTCAGTTCCGTATTTTCCATACGGGTGCGGTAGCGCTTGCTGGCACCAAAAATGGTGAGCTCGGCCTGACCCTGCAACCAGGAGGTGAGCTGCTGGCGGTATTCCCCGCGCAAACGCGTCAGGTTTTCCCCGGTGGTTTTACCTGCACGATAAAACAGGGGCGGCAGAATAATCAGCGTCATCAGCATGATGCCGCCGAGCGTCAGTGCGATGGGAACATCCAGGAAACTCAACCCCAGCGTGACCACGACAATCACCACAAACGCGCCCACCATGGGCGAGATGACGCGCAGATAGAGGTGATCCAGCGTATCCACATCCGCAACTACGCGGTTAAGTAATTCGCCCTGCCGAAAACGTGCCAGCCCGGCAGGGGAGAGGGGCAGCAATTTGCTGAACGTATAAATACGCAGGTGTTGCAGCACGCGGAAGGTCGCGTCGTGGCTGACCAGGCGTTCGAAGTAGCGCCCGGCAGTTCGCGTAATCGCCGTGCCGCGCACCCCGGCGGCAGGCAGCATGTAGTTAAAGCTGTATAGCCCGGCAAAGCCTGCGGCCGCAGACGCGGAGAGGAACCAGCCAGAAAGCGTAAGCAGGCCGATGCTGGCGAGCAGAGTGATAATCGCCAGTACGATCCCGAGCGTCAGCATCCATTTGTGGCGTTTATACAAAGCAAGATAGGGAAGCAGGGCGCGCATCAGATATCCTCCTGACGGTTCGCCAGCAGGGTCGCAAAGGGCCCCTGCGCGGCAACAAGCGCGGCGTAATCGCCTTGCTCAACAATGTGTCCGTTTTCCATCACCCAGATCTGATCCCAGTCGGCAATACCTTCCAGCTGGTGGGTCACCATCAGGGTAGTTTGCTGGCGTGAGGCTGCGTTAAGCGCATCCATCACGCGCTGCTCGCTGTGAGCGTCCAGGCTGGCGGCGGGTTCGTCCAGCAGCATTAACGAACAGGGGTTCAGCAGCGCACGGGCAACCGCCACGCGCTGTGCCTGGCCCACTGACAGCCCGGCAGACTGATCGCCAATGACGGTATCGACACCCTGCGCAAGCAGCGGCAAAAACTCGCTGACCCAGGCGCGGTCGAGGACCGATTGCAGCTCATCGTCACGTGCATCCGGCCTTGCCAGCAGCACATTCTCGCGCAGCGTCGGGGCAGGCAGCTGAGGGTTTTGACCCACCCAGCTTAGCTGTTTACGCCAGGCATCAGGATCGAGCTCGCGCAGCTCCGTTTTGTTGATACGCAGCGATCCGGTGTACGCCATAAAACCTGACAGCGCATTCAACAATGAGCTTTTACCTGAGCCGCTGGTACCCACCAGCACCACACGTTGCCCGGCAGGCAGGGTAAAGTTCAGCGGGCCGGCCAGCACTTTGCCTTCAGGCGACAGAACAGAAAAATCCTGTGCTTCAATGGTCACCGGATCGTTCGTATTCAGCGTCACCTCACCACGCTCCGGATGCGCCAGCGGCGTTTCCATAAAGGTTTTCAGGCTATCGGCAGCACCCACCGCCTGCGCTTTGGCATGGTAAAAGGTGCCGAGATCGCGAAGCGGCTGGAAAAATTCCGGGGCCAGGATCAGCGCCAGGAACCCGGCGGAAAGCGTGACCGCCGTACCGTAGTGGCCAAAGTCCAGCGCGCCGAGGTAGGAGAAGCCAAAGTAAACCGCCACCAGCGCAATCGACAGGGAGGTAAAGAACTCGAGCACGCCGGAAGAAAGGAAGGCCATGCGCAACACTTCCATGGTGCGCTGACGAAAATCCTGCGACGCCAGGCGAATGTTTTCGGTTTCCGCTTCACCACGACCAAAGATCCGCAGGGTTTCCATTCCGCGCAGACGGTCCAGGAAATGACCGCTCAACCGACCCAGCGCAAGGAAGTTGCGACGGTTAGCATCTGCCGCACCCATGCCGACCATCGCCATAAACAGCGGGATGAGCGGGGCGGTCCCCATCAGGATCAGAGCCGCTACCCAGTTAACAGGGAAGATGGCGATAACAATCATCAGAGGCACAAACACTGCCAGCGTCATCTGTGGAAGATAACGCGCATAGTAATCGTGCATATCGTCGATTTGCTCAAGGATCAGCGTCGCCCAGCTACCGGCCGGTTTGCCCTGGATCCACGCAGGCCCGGCTTCCGAAAGCCGGTCGAGCACTTTGCGGCGGATCTCATAGCGGATGTGCTGGCCGGCATGGAACCCAACCCGTTCGCGCAGCCAGACCACCCACGCACGCAGGACGAAAACCAGCACCAGAACGATAAACGGCAGCAGCAGCGCTTCGCGCGGGATGCTCTCCATGATCATATGATTGAGAATGCGGGCCAGCAGCCATGCCTGGGCAACAATCAACAGACCGCTGATAAATCCCAGAACGCGGGAAATCATAAGCCAGCGGCGGGACAGAACGCTTTGCTGTTTCAGCCAGCGCGTTAACTCTTGTTGACGGGTTTTTTCCATTGCGTACTTTGCAGGTGACGTTATAAGAAATTAGACATCTGCATGTTACACGTGAGCAAAAATAAAGGCGACCAGTGGCCGCCTTTATTTACGTTTGTTACTGACTTGTAAAGATTATTTACCTTGTTCTGCCAGTCCGTCCAGATAGCGTTCTGCGTCCAGCGCGGCCATACAGCCGGTGCCCGCAGAGGTGATCGCCTGACGATAAATATGGTCCATCACGTCGCCAGCCGCGAAGACGCCTGGGATGCTGGTCTGCGTGGCATTGCCGTGAATGCCAGACTGCACTTTGATGTAGCCGTTCTCCAGCTCAAGTTGGCCTTCGAAAATGGCCGTGTTCGGGCTGTGACCGATTGCCACAAACAGGCCTGCCACCTCCAGCGTTTCGACGGTGTCGGTGTTCTGCGTATCACGAATTCGCAGACCCGCCACACCCATCTGATCGCCGGTCACTTCTTCCAGCGTACGGTTGGTATGCAGCACAATGTTGCCGCTCGCCACTTTATCCATCAGGCGTTTGATCAGGATCTTCTCGGCGCGGAAGGTGTCGCGACGGTGGATCAGGTGTACTTCTGAGGCGATGTTCGCCAGATACAACGCTTCTTCCACAGCGGTGTTGCCGCCGCCGATCACCGCAACTTTCTGGTTGCGATAGAAGAAACCGTCGCAGGTCGCGCAGGCTGATACGCCGCGCCCTTTGAATGCTTCTTCAGACGGCAGACCGAGATAACGGGCAGAGGCACCGGTAGCGATGATCAGCGCATCGCAGGTGTATTCACCGCTGTCGCCGGTCAGACGGAACGGACGGTTCTGCAAATCCACTTTATTAATGTGGTCGAACAGGATTTCGGTTTCGAATTTAGCAGCATGCTCGTGCATGCGCTCCATCAGCAGCGGCCCGGTCAGGTCGTTCGGGTCGCCCGGCCAGTTTTCCACTTCCGTGGTGGTGGTCAGCTGACCGCCTTTTTCCATCCCGGTAATCAGTACCGGTTGCAGGTTAGCGCGTGCAGCATAGACCGCTGCGGTATATCCCGCAGGTCCAGAACCAAGGATTAGCAGCTTACTGTGTTTGGTCGTGCCCATGAGATCCCCATTGTTGTTGGCAGGCAATGGGCTGGATTGTAGGGAATTTGTTGCCGTAAAAAAAGAGCACGACAGTTTTGCTTCCGATATATGCAATAGTCACGCCCTATGGATCAGACACGGTCATATCACGTCTGCTACTGAAAATCGCGCGTTTATAAGGCAATAAAATGATGATTAATACCCCCCCGTAATGAATATCCGGCATCTTGTACTAAAAATCGATGTTTTGCTTTGACAATCCCCTGCGCTTTTGCGAAAACATTCAAGGAAGAAAAAAAGACGCATGAACTGCATGCCGAATAGACATGCACGTAAATGCCATTTTTACCGGGTCAGTGAAATCTACGCATGGTGTGGACAGACGCCATACGTGATGTCTGTGACTGCTTTCGGGCAACGGTCTTCTTACCGCAGAACCCGAATCCACATCGCGTCTAATACATAACCAGGCGATGTGATGAATAACGGGTGCAGGCTCTGAACAGTGATGTGCACAGGGTCCAGGCAGGAGTAGGGAAGGAATACAGAGAGACAATAATAATGGTAGATAGCAAGAAGCGCCCTGGCAAAGATCTCGACCGTATCGATCGTAACATTCTTAATGAATTGCAAAAGGATGGGCGTATTTCCAACGTCGAGCTTTCAAAACGTGTGGGACTTTCCCCGACGCCGTGCCTTGAGCGTGTGCGTCGACTGGAAAGACAGGGTTTTATTCAGGGCTATACGGCTCTGCTAAACCCGCATTATCTGGATGCCTCACTTCTGGTATTTGTTGAGATTACTCTGAATCGTGGTGCGCCGGATGTGTTTGAGCAATTTAACGCCGCTGTACAAAAACTTGAAGAAATTCAAGAGTGTCATCTGGTTTCCGGTGATTTTGACTACCTGTTAAAAACCCGTGTGCCTGATATGTCCGCCTACCGTAAGCTGCTGGGTGAAACCCTGCTGCGTCTGCCAGGCGTGAACGACACCCGTACTTATGTGGTGATGGAAGAGGTCAAACAGAGCAATCGTCTGGTTATTAAGACGCGCTAACACGGAACAGGTGCAAAATCAGTGTAGTTTGATTACACTCCTGTTAATCCATACAGCAACAGTGCCGGGGATACCCGGCGCTGTTGTCCGTTTTAGCACACAGGCAGGACATGCCTGATACCTGGAGAGCCTTTCTTGAGCCAGGAATACACTGAAGACAAAGAAGTCACATTATCTAAGCTAAGCAGCGGACGTCGTCTCCTCGAGGCGTTACTGATTGTTATTGCCCTTTTTGCCGTCTGGCTGATGGCCGCCTTACTCAGTTTCAACCCCTCAGATCCCAGCTGGTCGCAAACCGCATGGCATGAGCCTATTCATAACTTAGGTGGCGTTCCCGGTGCCTGGCTTGCGGACACGCTCTTTTTCATTTTCGGAGTGATGGCTTATACCCTTCCCGTCATCATTATTGGCGGATGCTGGTTTGCCTGGCGTCATCGACAGAACGACGACTACATCGATTATTTTGCCGTTTCGCTGCGCCTGATTGGCGCCCTGGCGCTGATCCTCACCTCCTGTGGGCTGGCGGCGATCAACGCCGATGATATCTGGTACTTCGCCTCCGGCGGGGTGATCGGCAGCCTGTTGAGCTCCGCGCTGCAACCGATGCTTCATAGCAGCGGCGGCACGCTGGCGCTGCTCTGTATCTGGGCGGCGGGCCTGACGCTGTTTACCGGCTGGTCCTGGGTGAGCATTGCTGAGAAGATCGGCAGCTTTATTCTGACGCTGCTGACGTTCGCCAGCAACCGTACCCGTCGTGACGATACGTGGGTCGATGAAGACGAGTATGAAGATGAGTATGAAGAGGAAGACGAGGCGCCTGTACAGCGGCGTGAATCTCGCCGCGCGCGTATTCTGCGCGGTGCTCTGGCGCGCCGCCAGCGCGTCGCTGAAAAATTTGCTAACCCGTTAGGCCGTAAAACGGATGCCGCGCTGTTCTCCGGCAAACGTATGGATGAAGACGAGCAGATTGAGTATCGCGGTGCGGCCGTCGACCCTGATGACGTACTGTTCTCTGGCCATCGAGCCACGCCGGGAGAGTATGACGAATACGATCCGCTGCTGAATGGCCACTCCGTGACTGAACCGGTAGCCGCTGCTGCTGCCGCAACGACGGCTGCGCAGGCCCATGTTGCGCCTGTTGAAGCCGTGATGCCGTCCTCGCCTGTTCCGGCGCCGGAGTCCGCGATCCAGCAACCGCAGGTAGACTGGCAGACTGCGCCAGGCGTCCATACGCCTGAACCGACCATTGCGCCTGAGCCTGAAAGTTATATTCCTGTGCAGCAGGAACAGTGGCAGCAACCGTATCAGCCGCCTGAACCTGCCAGCGTGCCGCAACAACCGTATCAGGCTTATACGCCCGAACCCGCTGTACCTGAACAGCCATACGTTGCACCGGTGTCTGAACCCGAAGTGGTGGAGGAAGCGAAGCCATCCCGTCCGCCATTATACTATTTTGAAGAAGTGGAAGAGCGCCGCGCCCGTGAGCGCGAGCAGCTTGCCGCCTGGTATCAGCCCGTGCCCGAGCCGGTGCAGGAGCCTGTTGCAAAAGCGCCTTCGGTCAGCGTTCCACCTGTAGAACCTACGCCAGCCGTTGCGTCGGGTGCAGAAGCCGTGAAGCAGGCAACGGCAGCCGCTGCCGCGTCCGCTCCGCTATTCAGCCCGGCAGCCGACAGCGCCCCGCGTCCTCAGGTGAAAGAGGGCATTGGTCCACAGCTGCCGCGCCCTAACCGCGTGCGCGTACCGACTCGCCGGGAGCTGGCCTCTTATGGCATTAAATTGCCTTCCCAGCGTATGGCGGAAGAAAAAGCCCGTGAGTCCGACTACGAAGATGATGCCGACGAACTGCATCAGGATGAGCTGGCGCGTCAGTTTGCTGCCCAGCAGAATCAGCGTTACGGCGAAGAGTATCAGCATGACGTGCCTTCACAGCATCACGTGCCTTCACAGCAGGACGACGATGATGCGGCCGAAGCGGAGCTGGCGCGCCAGTTTGCAGCAACGCAGCAGCAGCGTTATTCCGGTGAGCAACCTTCGGGGGCAAACCCGTTCTCGCTGTCGGATTTCGAATTCTCACCAATGAAAGATCTGGTGGATGATGGCCCAAGCGAACCGCTGTTCACGCCGAGCGTAATGCCGGAAGCGGAGCCGGTGCGTCAGCCGCCTGCACCACAGGCTTATGTGCAGCCGCAACAGCCGGCGCCGCAGGCGTATGCGCAGCCGCAGATACCTTCTCAACCGCCTCAGCCACAGTTCCAGCAGCCAGCACCACAGCCGCAGGAGAGCCTGATTCACCCGCTGCTGATGCGTAACGGAGACAGCCGACCGCTGCAACGACCAAGTACGCCGCTACCGTCGCTGGATCTGTTAACGCCACCGCCAGCGGAAGTCGAGCCGGTGGATACCTTTGCCCTTGAGCAGATGGCCCGTCTGGTGGAAGCGCGTCTGGCTGACTTCCGCATTAAAGCGGACGTGGTGAACTACTCACCGGGCCCGGTGATCACCCGTTTCGAACTGAACCTGGCACCGGGCGTAAAAGCGGCGCGTATTTCTAACCTCTCCCGCGACCTGGCGCGTTCTCTGTCCACCGTGGCGGTACGCGTGGTGGAAGTGATCCCAGGCAAGCCTTACGTTGGCCTTGAGCTGCCAAACAAGAAACGCCAGACCGTTTATCTGCGTGAAGTTCTGGATAACACCAAATTCCGCGACAACCCGTCCCCGCTGACCGTGGTGCTGGGTAAAGATATCGCCGGCGATCCGGTGGTTGCCGATCTCGCGAAGATGCCGCACCTGCTGGTTGCGGGTACTACCGGCTCCGGTAAATCGGTCGGGGTGAACGCCATGATCCTCAGTATGCTCTACAAAGCGCAGCCTGAAGACGTGCGTTTCATCATGATCGACCCAAAAATGCTCGAACTGTCCGTCTACGAAGGCATTCCGCATCTGTTAACGGAAGTGGTTACCGATATGAAGGACGCTGCCAACGCATTACGCTGGAGCGTCAATGAAATGGAGCGTCGCTACAAGCTGATGTCGGCGCTGGGCGTGCGTAACCTGGCCGGTTATAACGAGAAAATCGCCGAGGCGGCGCGTATGGGCCGTCCGATTCCGGACCCATACTGGAAGCCGGGTGACAGCATGGATGCCCAGCATCCGGTGCTGGAAAAACTGCCTTACATCGTGGTGCTGGTGGATGAATTTGCCGACCTGATGATGACCGTTGGCAAGAAAGTGGAAGAGCTGATTGCGCGTCTGGCACAGAAAGCGCGTGCGGCGGGCATCCACCTGGTACTGGCAACGCAGCGTCCGTCCGTGGATGTAATCACCGGTCTTATTAAGGCAAACATCCCGACCCGTATCGCGTTTACCGTGTCGAGTAAAATTGACTCCCGTACTATCCTTGACCAGGGCGGAGCAGAGTCGCTGCTGGGGATGGGTGATATGCTCTATTCCGGGCCGAACTCCACCTCGCCGGTGCGTGTTCACGGTGCGTTTGTTCGCGACCAGGAAGTGCACGCGGTTGTGCAAGACTGGAAAGCGCGCGGGCGACCGCAATATGTTGACGGCATCACCTCTGACAGCGAAAACGAAGGTGGCGGCGGTGGTTTTGACGGCGGCGAAGAGCTGGATCCGTTATTCGACCAGGCGGTTAATTTCGTCACCGAGAAACGCAAAGCGTCCATCTCCGGCGTGCAGCGCCAGTTCCGTATCGGTTACAACCGCGCGGCGCGTATCATTGAGCAGATGGAAGCCCAGGGCATCGTGAGCGAACAGGGGCACAACGGTAACCGTGAGGTGCTGGCGCCACCGCCTTTTGAGTAATCTTCAGCGATTGCAAAGAAGGGTAAATCAGCAAAAATTAAGCATATTCTTCTGTCGCCTGCCTTCGGGCAGGTACAGAATAGAAACGGAACCCCCATATCGGGAAGACGTATTTTAAGGAATAACAATGAAAAAAATCGCCATCGCCTGTGCATTACTCTCCAGTTTTGTTGCCAGCAGCGTCTGGGCTGATGCAGCCAGCGACCTTAAAAGCCGACTGGATAAAGTGAGCAGTTTCCACGCCAGCTTCACGCAAAAAGTGACTGACGGCAGCGGCAACGCGGTGCAGGAAGGCCAGGGAGATTTGTGGGTAAAACGCCCAAATCTGTTCAACTGGCACATGACCCAGCCGGATGAAAGCGTTCTGGTGTCTGACGGTAAAACCCTGTGGTTCTACAATCCGTTTGTTGAGCAGGCGACCGCCACCTGGCTCAAAGACGCGACCAGCAATACGCCGTTTATGCTCATTGCCCGTAACCAGTCCAGCGACTGGCAGCAGTACAACATCAAACAAAACGGTGATGAGTTCGTCCTGACGCCAAAAGGCAGCAACGGTAATCTGAAGCAGTTCACCATTAACGTGAGCAGCAACGGTACCATCAATCAGTTCGGCGCGGTTGAGCAGGACGATCAGCGCAGCAGCTATCAGTTGAAGTCTCAGCAAAACGGCGCCATTGATGCATCGAAATTCACCTTTACCCCGCCGCAGGGCGTAACGGTGGACGACCAACGCAATAAGTAAGAGGCATGAGTGAGCAACCTGTCGCTCGATTTTTCAGATAATGCGTTTCAACCTCTGGCCGCCCGTATGCGGCCAGAAAATTTAGCGCAGTACATCGGTCAGCAACATCTGCTGGCTGCGGGGAAACCCTTGCCGCGCGCTATTGAGGCGGGGCATCTGCACTCCATGATCCTCTGGGGGCCACCCGGCACCGGAAAAACCACGCTCGCTGAAGTGATCGCCCGCTATGCCAACGCGGACGTTGAGCGCATCTCGGCGGTCACGTCGGGGGTGAAAGAGATCCGCGAGGCGATCGAGCGGGCGCGACAAAACCGCAATGCCGGACGTCGCACCATTCTGTTTGTCGACGAAGTTCACCGCTTCAACAAGAGCCAGCAGGACGCCTTTCTGCCGCATATTGAAGACGGTACGATTTTCTTTATCGGCGCCACCACGGAAAACCCGTCGTTTGAACTGAATTCTGCTCTGCTCTCCCGGGCGCGCGTGTATCTGCTTAAATCGCTTACCACGGAAGATATCGAAAAAGTTCTGACGCAGGCGATGGAGGACAACGCGCGTGGTTACGGCGGACAGGATATCGTTCTGCCGGACGAGACGCGTCTTGCTATCGCCGAACTGGTTAACGGTGATGCCCGTCGTGCGTTGAACACGCTCGAAATGATGGCCGATATGGCCGAAGTGGACGATGCGGGCAAGCGCGTATTAAAGCCTGAACTGCTCACCGAAATTGCCGGTGAGCGTAGCGCGCGCTTCGATAATAAAGGCGATCGTTTTTACGACCTCATCTCTGCATTACATAAGTCCGTGCGCGGCAGCGCTCCGGATGCGGCGCTCTACTGGTATGCGCGTATCATCACCGCCGGTGGCGATCCGTTATATGTCGCGCGTCGCTGCCTGGCGATTGCGTCAGAAGATGTCGGTAATGCCGATCCACGCGCCATGCAGGTCGCTATTTCCGCCTGGGACTGCTTTACCCGCGTCGGGCCTGCGGAGGGCGAGCGTGCCATTGCGCAGGCAATTGTCTATCTGGCTTGCGCACCGAAAAGTAACGCGGTGTATACCGCCTTCAAAGCGGCGATGTCGGATGCACGTGAACGTCCGGACTACGATGTGCCGGTTCATCTGCGCAATGCGCCAACCAAATTGATGAAAGAGATGGGTTACGGGCAGGAGTATCGCTACGCCCATGACGAACCCAACGCCTACGCCGCCGGCGAGGAGTATTTCCCTCAGGAGATGGCACAAACCCGCTATTATCACCCCACAAACAGAGGTCTTGAGGGTAAGATTGGCGAAAAGCTCGCCTGGCTTGCCGGACAGGATCAAAATAGCCCTATAAAACGCTACCGTTAGTTCAATCGTTGCGGTAATGTTGGCAATATATCTCTGTGGCCGCAGGCTGTGGTCACTTTTTCCTTTTTTAATTCGATAAGCACAGGATAAGCATGCTCGATCCCAATCTGCTGCGTAATGAGCCAGACGCAGTCGCTGAAAAACTGGCACGCCGGGGCTTTAAGCTGGATGTAGATAAGCTGCGCGCTCTTGAAGAGCGTCGTAAAGTTTTGCAGGTACAAACAGAAAATCTGCAGGCAGAGCGTAATTCTCGATCGAAATCCATTGGCCAGGCGAAAGCGCGCGGGGAAGATATTGAGCCATTACGCCTGGAAGTGAACAAACTGGGTGAAGAGCTGGATCAGGCGAAAGCTGAACTGGACGTTCTTCAGGCTGAAATTCGTGATATCGCTCTGGCGATCCCGAACATTCCTGACGACAGCGTCCCTGTCGGCAAAGACGAAAACGACAACGTTGAAGTGAAACGCTGGGGTACGCCTCGCGAATTTGACTTCGAGGTGCGCGATCACGTGACGCTGGGCGAAATGCACGCGGGCCTGGACTTTGCGGCTGCGGTTAAGCTGACCGGTTCTCGCTTCGTGGTAATGAAAGGTCAGATTGCTCACCTGCATCGCGCGCTGGCGCAATTTATGCTGGATCTGCACACCGAGCAGCATGGCTACAGCGAAACCTACGTTCCGTATCTGGTTAACCACGATACGCTGTACGGTACAGGCCAGCTGCCGAAATTTGCCGGCGATCTGTTCCATACCCGTCCGCTGGACGAAGAAGCTGACAGCAGCAACTACGCGCTGATCCCAACCGCGGAAGTGCCGCTGACCAACCTCGTGCGTGATGAGATCATCGACGAAGACGATCTGCCAATCAAACTGACTGCGCACTCTCCATGTTTCCGTTCTGAAGCCGGTTCTTACGGTCGTGATACGCGCGGTCTGATCCGTATGCACCAGTTCGATAAAGTTGAGATGGTGCAGATCGTTCGCCCGGAAGAGTCTATGGACGCGCTGGAAGAGATGACAGGTCACGCAGAGAAAGTGCTGGAGCTGCTGGGGCTGCCATACCGCCGTATGGCGCTGTGCACCGGTGACATGGGCTTCGGCGCCTGCAAAACCTTCGACCTCGAAGTCTGGGTGCCTGCGCAAAACACCTACCGTGAAATCTCCTCTTGCTCTAACGTCTGGGATTTCCAGGCGCGTCGTATGCAGGCGCGTTGCCGCAGCAAGTCCGACAAGAAGACCCGTCTGGTTCATACCCTGAACGGTTCTGGTCTGGCGGTTGGCCGTACGCTGGTTGCCGTGCTGGAGAACTACCAGCAGGCAGATGGTCGTATTGAGATCCCTGAGGTGCTGCGTCCTTACATGAAAGGCCAGCAGTTCATCGGCTAATATTTTGCTGCAAAACAAAAAAGCGCCTCAGGGCGCTTTTTTTATATCTTTGATTTGATACGACGCAATATTCCCTCCCTCTAAAGTAGTAATACTCCTCCGAACGAAAGTTAGCATAAAACACCTGTAACGAAGGAATTCGTTATATATAAAACTACATAGCGGTATGCGCCGCCTCTCTTTTCTTTGTGAGCAACCAAAGTGAGTCTTTATGAAAATCAAAGCGCCTGAAGCGTTAATGGCTGCCGAGGTCACTCGCCGTGGGTTGATGAAAACCACGGCAATAGGTGGTCTGGCGGTTGCCAGCAGCGCCTTTACGCTTCCTTTTACCCGTCTGGCGTCGGCGGCGGAGGCTCTGTCTCCCGCTTCAGCCCCGGAAAAAGTGGTGTGGAGTGCCTGTACCGTTAACTGTGGTAGCCGTTGTCCCCTGCGTATGCATGTTGTGGACGGTGAAATCAAATACGTTGAAACCGACAATACCGGCGATGATAACTACGAAGGGTTACACCAGGTTCGTGCCTGTCTGCGTGGCCGCTCAATGCGCCGTCGCGTTTATAACCCGGATCGTCTGAAATATCCGATGAAGCGTGTCGGTAAGCGTGGGGAAGGGAAGTTCGAGCGCATTAGCTGGGACGAGGCCTACGATATTATCGCGACCAACATGCAGCGCCTGATCAAAGAGTACGGCAACGAATCCATCTACCTGAACTATGGCACCGGGACGCTGGGCGGCACCATGACCCGCTCCTGGCCGCCGGGTAAAACGCTGGTAGCGCGCCTGATGAACTGCTGCGGCGGCTATCTCAACCATTATGGCGACTACTCTTCCGCACAGATTGCTGCGGGCCTGAACTACACCTATGGCGGCTGGGCAGACGGTAACAGCCCGTCGGATATAGAAAACAGCAAGCTGGTGGTATTGTTCGGCAACAACCCGGGCGAAACGCGTATGAGCGGCGGTGGGGTAACCTATTATCTTGAGCAGGCGCGCGCCAAATCCAACGCACGTATGATCATCGTCGATCCGCGCTACACCGATACCGGCGCGGGGCGAGAAGACGAGTGGATCCCTATCCGCCCTGGTACCGATGCGGCGCTGGTCAATGCGCTGGCGTATGTGATGATCACTGAAAACCTCGTCGATCAGCCGTTCCTTGATAAATACTGCGTCGGCTATGACGAGAAGACGCTGCCAGCCAGCGCACCGGCTAACGGGCATTACAAAGCGTATATTCTTGGTCAGGGCAGCGACGGGGTAGCGAAAACCCCTGAGTGGGCATCCACCATCACCGGCATTCCAGTCGAACGTATTGTTCAGCTGGCCCGTGAAATTGGTTCAGCAAAACCGGCTTATATCAGCCAGGGCTGGGGACCGCAGCGTCACGCGAACGGCGAAATTGCCACCCGCGCTATTTCTATGCTCTCGATTCTGACTGGCAACGTCGGCATTCACGGCGGTAATAGCGGGGCGCGTGAAGGCTCGTATGAAGTACCGTTTGAACGTATGCCAACGCTGGATAACCCGGTTCAGACCAGCATCTCCATGTTTATGTGGACGGACGCGATTGAGCGCGGCCCGGAAATGACCGCGCTACGCGACGGTGTTCGGGGCAAAGATAAGCTGGATGTGCCAATCAAAATGATCTGGAACTATGCCGGTAACTGCCTGATCAACCAGCACTCAGAGATCAACCGCACCCATGAAATTTTGCAGGACGACAAGAAGTGCGAAATGATTGTGGTGATCGACTGCCACATGACCTCATCGGCGAAGTATGCCGATATTCTGCTCCCAGACTGCACCGCCTCTGAGCAGATGGATTTCGCGCTGGACGCCTCCTGCGGCAACATGTCCTATGTGATCTTCACAGACCAGGCCATCAAACCGCGCTTCGAGTGCAAAACTATCTATGAGATGACGTCCGAGCTGGCGAAACGTCTTGGCGTTGAGCAGCAGTTCACAGAGGGGCGTACTCAGGAAGAGTGGATGCGCCATCTGCACGAGCTCTCACGCAAAGCCATTCCAGACCTGCCGGACTTCGATACCTTCCGCAAGCAGGGCATGTACAAGCAGCGCGATCCGGAAGGGCATCACGTGGCGTATAAAGCCTTCCGCGACGATCCGCAGGCCAATCCGCTGACCACGCCGTCGGGCAAAATCGAGATCTACTCCGAAGAGCTGGCAAAAATTGCCGCAACGTGGGAACTGCCGGAAGGGGACGTTATCGATCCGCTGCCGATCTATACGCCTGGCTTCGAAAACTACAACGATCCGCTGACGGAGAAATTCCCACTTCAGTTAACCGGTTTCCACTACAAAGCGCGTGTTCACTCCACCTACGGCAACGTTGACGTTCTGAAAGCGGCCTGCCGACAGGAGATGTGGATCAACCCGATGGATGCGAAAGCGCGCGGCATCAGTAATGGCGATCGCGTACGTATCTTCAACGGACGTGGCGAAGTGCATATCGAAGCTAAAGTGACTCCGCGCATGATGCCTGGCGTTGTCGCGCTGGGGGAAGGGGCCTGGTATAACCCGGATGCGAACCGTATCGATCAGGCGGGCTGCATCAACGTTCTCACTACGCAGCGTCCATCGCCGCTGACGAAGGGCAACCCATCCCACACAAACCTCGTTCAGGTTGAAAAGGCGTAAGGAGTAACCGATGACAACCCAGTATGGATTTTTTATTGATTCCAGCCGCTGCACCGGGTGTAAAACCTGCGAGCTGGCCTGCAAGGATTATAAAGACCTGACCCCGGACGTCAGCTTCCGTCGTATTTATGAATACGCGGGCGGCGACTGGCAGGAGGATAACGGCGTCTGGCATCAGAACGTCTTCGCCTATTACCTGTCGATTGCCTGCAACCACTGCGAAGATCCGGCCTGCACCAAGGTCTGCCCGAGCGGGGCAATGCACAAGCGCGACGACGGTTTTGTGGTGGTGGACGAGGATGTCTGCATCGGCTGTCGCTACTGCCACATGGCCTGCCCGTACGGCGCGCCGCAGTATAACGCGGCTAAAGGCCACATGACCAAGTGCGACGGCTGCCACAGCCGCGTGGCGGACGGCAAAAAGCCCATCTGCGTCGAGTCCTGCCCGCTGCGCGCGCTGGACTTTGGCCCGATTGAAGAGCTGCGCAAAAAACACGGCCAGCTTGCTGCGGTCGCGCCGCTGCCGTCTGCGCACTTCACGAAGCCGAGTATTGTGATTAAACCTAACGCCAACAGCCGTCCGACGGGTGACACCACCGGCTACCTGGCAAACCCGAAGGAGGTGTGAGATGGGAAGTGGATGGCATGAATGGCCGCTTATGATCTTCACGGTCTTTGGGCAGTGCGTGGCAGGCGGGTTTATCGTCCTTGCGCTGGCGCTGTTAAAAGGGAACCTCAATGCTGAACAGCAGCAGCGTTTAGTGTTGAGCATGTTTGGCCTGTGGGTGTTGATGGGGATTGGGTTTATCGCCTCTACGCTGCACCTGGGCTCACCGATGCGCGCGTTTAACTCCCTGAACCGCGTAGGTGCCTCTTCGCTGAGTAACGAGATTGCCAGCGGCGCAATCTTCTTTGCAGTTGGCGGGCTGGGGTGGTTACTGGCAGCGCTGAAAAAGCTGCCGTCAGGGTTACGTGCGTTGTGGCTCATCGTCACCATGGTACTGGGCGTTGTCTTCGTCTGGATGATGGTCCGGGTGTACAACACCATTGATACCGTTCCGACCTGGTACAGCGTCTGGACGCCGATGAGCTTCTTCCTGACCATGTTTATTGGCGGGCCGCTGCTGGGTTATCTGCTTCTGCGTGTAGCTGGCATTAATAGTTGGGCGATGCGCCTGCTGCCCGCGGTCTCGCTGCTGGCACTGGTCATCAGTACCGTTGTAGCGCTTATGCAGGGAGCGGAGCTGGCGACGATTCACAGCTCTATCCAACAGGCTTCGGCGCTGGTACCGGATTATGGTTCTCTTATGGCCTGGCGTGTGGTGCTGCTGACGGCGGCGCTGGTGTGCTGGATTGCCCCTCAGCTTAAAGGTTACGCGCCTGCGCTACCGTTGCTGTCTCTGGCCTTTGTGCTGGTGTTGGCAGGGGAGTTAATTGGTCGCGGCGTATTTTACGGTCTGCATATGACGGTCGGTATGGCTGTCGCCAGCTAATTTTAGATTTTGTTATAAAAAGCCGGGACATAGTGCCCGGCTTTTCTTTTTTCATTCATGAAATTTTTCGACTGATGTTTCGCTGTTAAAATTCCCGGAAATAAATAAAAACAAATAGATAATTAATATTGGTAGCAGGCTTTGCATTAGCAGGATGAGTTTTTTAAATCGACAAGGCGCATATCGTGCGTGACGCCTGAATCGGTGGATTGACTTTGTTTTTGCCAGTGGCATGATGCGCACGAAATCTGAACTTCCTCACGGTTTTTAATCCATGACCACCTATACCCGCCCGGTGCTTTTGTTGCTCTGTGGCCTGCTTTTGCTGACCCTGGCGATCGCGGTGTTGAACACACTCGTCCCGCTATGGCTCGCCCATGAAAACTTACCAACCTGGCAGGTGGGTATGGTTAGCTCGTCCTTTTTTACGGGCAATCTGCTGGGCACCTTATTAACGGGCAGCCTTATTAAGCGCTTTGGTTTTAACCGCAGTTATTATCTGGCGTCACTGATCTTTGCCGTCGGATGCGCCGGTTTAGGACTGATGGTCGGCTTCTGGAGCTGGATGGTCTGGCGCTTTATTGCGGGCGTTGGCTGCGCCATGATCTGGGTGGTGGTTGAAAGTGCGCTGATGTGCAGCGGCACGTCCCGTAATCGCGGGCGTCTGCTGGCGGCTTATATGATGGTTTACTACGTCGGTACCGTTCTGGGACAACTGATGGTCAGCAAATTCCCAACCGACCTGATGAGCGTTCTGCCATGGGTAACAGGGATGGTGCTGGCCGCAATTCTGCCGCTGCTCTTTACCCGTATCGTGAACCAGAGCAGTGAGCATCAGGAGGCCACGCACGTTTGGCCGATGCTGAGACTGCGTCAGGCGCGCCTGGGGATTAACGGCTGTATTATTTCCGGGATTGTGCTGGGGTCGCTCTATGGCCTGATGCCGCTCTATCTCAACCATCAGGGCGTCAGCGATTCCGGGATCGGTTTCTGGATGGCGGTGATGGTCAGCGCGGGGATTGTCGGCCAGTGGCCGATTGGCCGCCTGGCGGACCGCTTTGGTCGTCTGCTGGTGCTGCGCGTCCAGGTTTTCGTGGTCATCATGGGCTGTCTCGCCATGCTCAGCAACGCCGCGATGGCGCCTGCGCTGTTCATTCTGGGGGCTGCGGGTTTTACGCTCTATCCGGTCGCGATGGCCTGGGCCTGTGAGAAAGTTGAGCATCACCAGCTGGTGGCGATGAACCAGGCATTGTTGCTGAGTTACACCATCGGCAGTTTACTGGGGCCGACTTTTACCGCTATGCTCATGCAAAATTACTCTGATAATCTGCTGTTTATCATGATCGCCAGCGTATCGTTTATTTATCTGTTAATGCTGCTGCGCAAAGCGGGCGAGCACCCAACGCCAGTGGCACATGCCTGATTAAATAAAAGCCTGTCGATGACAGGCTTTTTTGTCCCTGTCACATATAAGACTTTTACTTATTGTGAGTTTTTACTGCCTGGCGATAATTCAAATGAGTTCTACCACTAAAAGGCAGCAATCATGTCTACTCGTCGTTTTTCCACTACCGCACTTGCCGTAGTGTTGGCTTTAACGTTTGCAACGGCTCCGGCCATGGCTAATCCAGGAAACGGGAATGGCGGTGGTCACGGAAACGGTGGCGGACAAGGTAATAGCGGCAATCATGGTAACGGGAACGCTGGTAACCATGGTAATAAGCACAATACCGGCCAGGATAATCCAGGAAAATCGGATAAGAGCTTTAAAAACAGCAACGATGTTGGTCATGATGTTGACGTCCGCGTGAGCTTCGATCATGCCCGCCATCTGGCACTGAATTACGGCTTAACGGGCTACGACTCTCTGCCTCCGGGTATTGCGAAAAACCTGGCGCGCGGTAAGCCACTGCCTCCGGGCATTGCGAAGAAAACCGTGCCAGCCGATATGCTGGGTCAGCTTCCTTCTTATCCGGGCTATGAATGGCGCGTGGTGGGTGACGACCTGGTCTTAATTGCGCTGAGTACCGCGATTGTGACTTCCGTGATTAACGGCGTCTTTAAATAGAATATAAAAAGGCCCGGTTTTCACCGGGCCTTTTCGTTAATACATGACCTTGTGGCCATACTGCTCAAGAATACCTTTGACGCGCTCCATCGTCTCTTTTTTCGGCGGCTTCACGCCATCGAGCTTGTACTCTTCACCCATTGCCACCCATTTGTGTTTACCCAGCTCGTGATAGGGCAGGAGTTCAATTTTCTCCACGTTACCCATATCCCGGGTAAATTCGCCCAGACGATGTGCAGAATCATCATCATCTGACCAGCCCGGTACCACCACGTAGCGGATCCAGGTCTTGACGCCTTTGTTGGCAATGTATTTGGCAAATTCCAGCGTACGGTGGTTTGAGACGCCAACCAGATTCTGGTGGATCTCATCGTTCATCTGCTTGAGATCGAGCATCACCAGATCGGTCACTTCAAGCAGTTCATCAATAACCGGATCGTAACGGCGCACAAAGCCGTTGGTGTCGAGGCAGGTATGAATACCCTCTTTATGGCAGGCGCGGAACCAGTCGCGCACAAATTCAGCCTGAAGAATAGCTTCACCGCCGGATGCCGTCACGCCACCACCGGACGCGTTCATGAAGTGGCGATAGGTCACCACCTCTTTCATCAGATCTTCAACGGTGACTTCTTTGCCGCCATGGGTGTCCCAGGTGTCACGGTTATGGCAGTACAGGCAGCGCATCAGGCAGCCCTGGAAGAAAGTGATAAAGCGGATCCCCGGGCCATCGACGGTGCCACAGGATTCAAAGGAGTGAATGCGACCAATAATTGACATTGCGGTGATATCTCCGAATTTGGCCCATCCGGGGGCCTATGTAGATGCACAGCTCAAAGGCTATGTCGAGTCTGTTTTGGCTGTTATCCATTAAGTATAGATAGCGGACAAAAGAGACTGATGAAGCGAGGGTGTTAAAAAGGCCCCACTTGCGTGGAGCCTTTATTGTACGCTTTTTAACGCGTGATTTCAGTCAATTCCACTTACATGGACTGAGTGAAAGTACGGGTGATAACGTCCTGCTGCTGTTCTTTCGTCAGGGAGTTAAAACGTACTGCGTAGCCTGATACACGAATGGTCAGCTGAGGATATTTCTCAGGATGTTCCATCGCGTCGAGCAGCATTTCACGGTTCATCACGTTCACGTTCAGGTGCTGACCACCTTCAATGGACGCTTCATGGTGGAAGTAACCATCCATCAGACCCGCGAGGTTAGTTTTACGTACTTCGTCGTCTTTACCCAGCGCGTTTGGCACGATAGAGAAGGTGTAAGAGATACCATCTTTCGCGTATGCAAACGGCAGTTTAGCAACGGAGGTCAGAGAGGCAACCGCACCTTTCTGGTCACGACCGTGCATTGGGTTAGCACCTGGGCCGAATGGCGCGCCAGCACGACGACCGTCTGGGGTGTTACCGGTTTTCTTACCATACACAACGTTAGAGGTGATGGTCAGAACAGACTGAGTCGGGATAGCGTTACGATAGGTAGTGAGTTTCTGAATTTTCTTCATGAAACGTTCTACCAGGTCAACCGCCATGTCATCAACGCGAGCGTCGTTGTTACCAAACTGCGGATATTCGCCTTCGATTTCGAAGTCGATAGCCAGACCATCTTCGTCACGAATTGGTTTAACTTTCGCATATTTGATTGCAGACAGGGAGTCAGCTGCAACGGACAGACCTGCGATACCACACGCCATGGTGCGAACGACGTCACGGTCGTGCAGCGCCATCAGAGAGGCTTCGTAGCTGTACTTGTCGTGCATGTAGTGGATGACGTTCAGCGCAGTGACATACTGCTTAGCCAGCCAGTCCATGAAGTGATCCATGCGCTCCATCACTTCGTCGAAGTTCAGAAGGTCGCCTTTGATCGGTTCAGACTTAGGACCAACCTGCATTTTCAGTTTTTCGTCAACGCCGCCGTTGATTGCGTACAGCATGGTTTTCGCCAGGTTTGCACGCGCACCGAAGAACTGCATTTGCTTACCAACAACCATTGGGCTTACGCAGCACGCGATAGCGTAGTCGTCGTTGTTGAAGTCCGGACGCATCAGGTCATCGTTCTCGTATTGCAGAGAAGAGGTGTCGATGGACACTTTAGCGGCGAATTTCTTGAAGTTCAGTGGCAGTTTTTCAGACCACAGAACGGTGATGTTCGGCTCCGGAGAAGGACCCATGGTGTACAGGGTGTTCAGGAAGCGGAAGCTGTTTTTGGTTACCAGAGTACGGCCATCTACGCCCATACCGCCGATAGATTCGGTTGCCCAGATTGGGTCACCAGAGAACAGCTCATCATATTCTGGAGTACGCAGGAAACGAACCATACGCAGTTTCATGACCAGGTGGTCAATCATTTCCTGAGCGTCTTGCTCGGTGATTTTGCCTGCTTTGATATCGCGTTCGATATACGCATCCAGGAAGGTGGATACGCGGCCGAAGGACATTGCTGCACCGTTCTGAGACTTAACCGCGGCCAGGTAGCCGAAGTAGGTCCACTGGATAGCTTCCTGAGCGTTGGTTGCAGGACCAGAGATATCACAGCCGTATTTAGCCGCCATCTCTTTGATCTGACCCAGCGCACGGTGCTGTTCAGCAATCTCTTCACGCAGACGGATAGTCGCTTCCAGGTTTACGCCGTTTTCCAGGTCAGACTGGAGAGAGACGAACTGCGCGTATTTGTCTTTCATCAGGAAGTCGATACCGTACAGCGCAACGCGACGGTAGTCACCGATGATACGGCCACGGCCATAGGCATCTGGCAGACCGGTCAGAACGCCAGATTTACGGCAGTTCAGAATGTCTTTGGTGTAAACATCGAATACACCCTGGTTATGGGTTTTACGGTATTCGGTGAAGATTTTTTTCAGCATTGGGTCCAGCTCGCGGTTATACGCTTTGCAGGAACCTTCAACCATTTTAATGCCACCGAACGGGATGATTGCGCGTTTCAGTGGTGCTTCAGTCTGGAGACCAACGATTTTCTCAAGGGCTTTGTTGATGTAGCCAGCATCGTGAGAAGTGATGGTAGAAGCAACGGAGGTGTCAAAATCAACTGGCGCGTGAGTGCGGTTTTCCAGTTTAACGCCTTCCATTACGCTGTCCCACAGCTTGGTGGTTGCATCAGTCGCACCAGCCAGGAAGGATTCGTCACCTTCATACGGGGTATAGTTTTTCTGAATGAAGTCACGGACGTTGACTTCATTCTGCCAGTCACCTTTCGTAAAACCTTCCCAGGCTGTGGCTAACTTTTCATTAAGCTCGGACATGTAACACCTACCTTCTTAAGTGGATTTTTTATTTACTGCCTGAGACAACCATTAATGATGATCGCCGCCACGCAGGTAAATGACCCAGTATGTCAACCCAACTAACAGACCCCCACCGATAATGTTCCCGATAGTGACGGGGATCAGGTTATCAGTAATGAAATTCATAATAGTCAGGTGTGAAAAACTTTCCGGGGTTGAACCAACAGCAGTCCAGAACTCCGGGCTTGCAAAGTTGCGGATAACAATCCCCATCGGGATCATGAACATATTCGCAATACTGTGCTCAAAGCCGCTGGCAACAAACATCGCAACCGGCAGAACCATAATCATGGCTTTATCCATCAGGCTACGACCAGAGTAGCTCATCCAGACCGCCAGGCAGACCATCAGGTTTGCAAGGATGCCGAGAGCAACGGCTTCGATAAATGTATGGTGCATTTTGTGGTCGGCGGTTTGCAGGACGTTAAGCCCCCAGCCGCCGTTGGCGGTCATGTACTCGCCAGAAAGCCACATCAACAGAACAAAGAGCAGACAGCCAATCAGGTTGCCAACGTAGACGTTGAGCCAGTTGCGCCCCAGTTGACCCCAGGTAATTCTTCCGCTGGCTTTTGCCACAACAATCAGCACCGTTGAGGTGAAGAGGTCGGCGCCGCAGATGACGCAGAGGATCAGGCCCAGTGAGAAGCAAATACCACCAATCAGTTTCGCTATGCCGAAAGGCATCCCGGCAGTGCCGGTGGTGGCTGTGATATAGAAGACGAAAGCGATGGAGATGAACACCCCAGCCGTAATGGCCAGAAAGAACGTCGTCATCGGATGTTTCGTTGCTTTGTAGACACCCGCTTCTTCGGCAACTTTCGCCATCGCAGCGGGGAGTAATAGATCAAAAGGGTTGTCAGCTTTCACACTAACTCTCTCTTTATTAAGTCGGCGACGAGATACTAACAAAGCATTATAGAAGAGAAATTGATATAGATCATATCTCGCCTGGCCTATAGGCCCGCAGTGTGTGTGGTTTTACAGCAAAAGCGGAGTAAGTATTTGATTATCCGTATAAAAATAAATTTTAAAAGTTATGAAAAGAGTTGAATTTTTTCCTTCAGCCTCCCGTGGAACAGTTAATTAAAATGGAGTATTTATTAGAATTAGTAACAGTAAAGCCAGGTAAGCGTTTTTATATTTACCCGTGGTTAACTTAATTATTACAATTAAACGTCATTGCGGAAAAATAAAAAAAAGGGGCAATGAAATTGCCCCGTAATATAGCTCAGGCGATTGAATACGCCTACAGCCATTAATGTTATATGCGCTTATTTTGACCAGTAAGCGGCTTTAGCCTTCTGCAATTTTTCATACGCATTCAGCAGTGACTGATGCGCCGGGAAGGCTTTCAGATCGCTGTCAACCGCTTGCAGGCCATAGAACGGTTCTTCACCGCTCAGCGCCGCGCTGGCAGCTTCAACGGCATCTGCACCGTACATGCGGACGAAGGCGTTCAGATACTGCAATGGCTCGCGGTCGTCTTCCTGAGAAAGCAGGAGCAGCGTTTGCAGGCAACGGTAATAGTTAGTGCGCTCGGCGGAGAAGACGGACTGGTTAAACTCCATCGTCCACTCGGTCCAGGCCAAAGCCTGATCCAGATCGCCGCCCGCCAGCGCCAGCATCGCTTTTAGCTCGCCGATGCGCAGCGTGTACCAGCCGTTATCTTTTCCGGTTGCCAGACCCAGCAGTTCGCGTACGCGGGTGAAATCATCGTGTCCTTCTTCGTCCAGTTGGGCGATCAGGTTCAGATAATCTTCTTTATCCCACTCGCTGCCCGGCAGGGCCAGCAGGGTTTCACGCAGATGCGCGCCCATGCTGTTGTTCGCCAGCCACAGATCTTCTGCCGGATAGATGTCCGACATACCCGGCACAATAATACGGCACGCATAAACGCCGAGGTGTTCATAGTCGGCAATATAGACTTCCTGATCTTCCGCGTTGAAGATCGCCATCAGGGTGGCGAACTCTTCTTCCGTCGTACCGGCAAAGCTCCAGTCCACGAACGGATAGTCCGCGTCCTGTTTGAACATATCCCAGGAGATCAAACCGCTGGAGTCGATGAAGTGCGTTTCGAGGTTGGTGTGCTCGGCGACTTCTTCGTCATCAAAGGTTGGCGGGGTGAATACGTCGAGATCTTTAAGGCTACGACCTTGCAGCAGTTCGGTCACGGTACGCTCCAGCGCCACGCCGAAGTCCGGGTGCGCGCCGAAAGAGGCGAAGCAGGTGCCATTTGCCGGGTTAAACAGTACCACGCAGATAACCGGATATTTGCCGCCCAGAGAGCCGTCATAAGCAAAGATTGGGAAACCTTCCGCTTCCAGTTTGGCGATGGATTCCACCACGCCCGGGTAGCGCGCCAGCACGTCAGCCGGGATCTCCGGCAGGCTGATGGATTCAGCAATAATACGGTTTTTGATGTGACGCTCGAAAACTTCAGACAACCCCTGTACACGCGCTTCGTTACGGGTGTTACCGGCAGACATACCGTTAGACACATACAGATTGCCAACGATGTTCATTGGAATGTAAACGGTCTGCTCGTCAGACTGACGGGTGAACGGCAGGGCGCAGATACCACGATCCTCATTGCCGGATTGCAGGTCGATCAGCATGCTGGCGGTCAGTTCGTTTTCCGGATCGTAGAACGCGCGCAGGCGGGCATCGAGAATGCCTTCCGGCAGTTCGTCGTCTTCGGGTAGCGGGAACCATTTTTCGTTCGGGTAGTGAACGAACGGGCCGTTGGCAATCGTTTCACCCAGCCAGAAGTCGGCGAAGAAATAGTTGGTGGACAGACGCTCAAAATACTCACCCAGCGCAGAGGCCAGTGCCGCTTTTTTGGTCGCGCCTTTGCCGTTGGTAAAGCACAGCGCACAATCTTTGTCGCGAATATGCACGGACCAGACGTGAGGCACCGGATTCAGCCAGGAGGCTTCTTCGATATTAAAGCCCAGGTCGGTCAGTTTCTGCTGGAAGCGAGCGATGGAATCTTCCAGAGCGGCGTCTTTGCCGGGGATAAACGTTTGAGTCATGGCGTTCACTTTTATCGTACGTAAAGCGCGCAATGATACGGGTTTTGCGTGACGGGTGCTATCTCCGGCGAAAATAAATGGCTGGGCTATGCTTATAAGCAGTAACCTACTGTTAAGGCATAAAAAAATGAAAGCATTTGATCTCCAGCGGATGGCGTTTGATAAAGTCCCACCTGAGTTTTTAGGCGAAGTGGCGTTGCGTAGCCTGTACACCTTTGTACTCGTCTTCCTGTTTCTGAAAATCACCGGACGTCGCGGCGTGCGGCAGATGTCACTGTTTGAAGTGCTGATTATCCTGACGCTGGGTTCGGCGGCAGGGGACGTTGCCTTTTATGACGATGTGCCGATGGTGCCGGTTTTTATCGTCTTCGTGACGCTTGCGCTGCTGTACCGGCTGGTCATGTGGCTGATGTCGAAAAGTGAAAAACTGGAAGATCTGTTCGAAGGAAAACCGGTGGTGATTGTCGAAGATGGTCAACTTGCCTGGGAGAATGTGCAAAGCGCCAATATGACGGAGTTTGAGTTCTTTATGGAGCTACGTATAAGCAGCGTTGAACAGCTGGGGCAGGTGCGTCTGGCGATTATGGAAACGAACGGTCAAATCAGCGTTTATTACTATCCTGACGATGAGGTCAAGCCCGGCCTGTGCATACTGCCGGATATGCTTATCGAGCGATACAAAACCGTCCCTGATGCGGGCCAGTATGCCTGCATAAAATGCAGCCATGTGGTGGTCATGCAGGCGGGCGATCATCAATTATGCCCTCGCTGTACAAATCCAGAATGGACGAAGGTTAGCCGGGCTAAACGCATTACCTGACAGCGATTTTGTCGGTTTTGCGACAACGGTACGGCAGATTGTTTTGTGTGACGAGGGGCACATTTCTTCGGCCATAAGTTTTAGACATTGCGGCGCGTGTCACTGAATGATAAAACCGATATCCACAGTTATAACTTATGGCTTTTAGCGTGGTGAGGGGAAATGGCTCAAGTCTTTAATTTCAGTTCAGGTCCGGCAATGTTACCGGCAGACGTGCTCAAACAGGCTCAACAGGAGCTGTGTGACTGGAACGGTCTGGGTACGTCGGTGATGGAAGTCAGCCACCGGGGTAAAGCGTTTATTCAGGTGGCGGAAGAGGCAGAAAAGGATTTTCGCGATCTGCTGAACATTCCCTCGAACTACAAAGTATTGTTCTGTCACGGCGGTGGACGCGGTCAGTTTGCGGGTATTCCGCTCAATCTACTGGGCGACAAATCCACCGCTGATTACGTTGATGCCGGCTACTGGGCGGCCAGTGCGGTAAAAGAAGCGCACAAATATTGCACGCCGAACGTTATCGATGCCAAAGTGACCGTTGACGGTATGCGCGCCGTGAAGCCGATGAGTGAGTGGCAGCTTTCTGACAACGCCGCGTATCTTCATTACTGCCCGAACGAAACCATCGACGGTATCGCTATTCACGAAGAGCCAGACTTTGGCGAAAATGTCATTGTGACGGCGGACTTCTCCTCCACCATTCTGTCCACGCCGCTGGACGTCAGCCGCTACGGCGTCATCTACGCGGGTGCCCAGAAAAACATCGGTCCTGCGGGTCTGACTATCGTTATCGTGCGTGAAGACCTGCTGGGGAAAGCCCATAAGTCTTGCCCGTCAATTCTGGATTACACCGTCCTGAACGACAACGATTCCATGTTCAACACTCCACCAACGTTCGCCTGGTATCTCTCCGGCCTGGTCTTCAAATGGCTGAAGCAAAAAGGCGGCGTGGCGCAGATGGACAAGATCAATCAGCAAAAAGCTGAACTGCTGTACGGCGTGATCGACAAGAGCGATTTCTACCGTAACGATGTCGCCAAAACTAACCGTTCGCGCATGAACGTGCCGTTCCAGCTGGCGGACAACAACCTGGATAACGTGTTCCTGGAAGAGTCCTTCGCGGCGGGTCTGCATGCGCTGAAAGGTCACCGTGTGGTAGGCGGTATGCGTGCCTCTATCTATAACGCGATGCCGCTGGAAGGCGTTAAAGCCCTGACTGATTTCATGATCGACTTCGAACGTCGTCACGGTTAATTGGCTGTTTTTCACCCCCGCAGCGTTCCTGCGGGGTTTTTATTATGTTGAGTTGAGAGTTAAGTTTCATGGAATCCCTGACGTTACAACCTATCGCGCGGGTAGATGGCACCATTAATCTGCCTGGTTCAAAAAGTGTCTCGAACCGCGCTCTGCTGCTGGCAGCTCTGGCAAACGGCACCACCGTCCTTTCCAACCTGCTGGACAGCGATGACGTGCGCCATATGCTCAATGCACTGAAAGCGTTGGGCGTTCAGTACGCGCTGTCAGACGATCGTACCCGTTGTGAAGTCACCGGTAACGGCGGCGCATTACATTCCGCTGAAGCGCTGGAGCTTTTCCTGGGTAACGCCGGTACGGCGATGCGTCCTCTGGCCGCTGCGCTGTGTCTTGGGAGCAACGATATTGTGCTGACCGGCGAGCCGCGCATGAAAGAGCGTCCGATCGGCCACCTGGTCGATGCCCTGCGTCAGGGCGGCGCGCAGATTGATTATCTTGAGCAAGAAAATTACCCGCCACTGCGTCTGCGCGGTGGTTTCACTGGCGGTAACGTTGAGGTTGACGGTAGCGTCTCCAGCCAGTTCCTGACGGCACTGCTGATGACCGCACCGCTGGCTCCAAATGATACCGTGATTAGCATTAAAGGCGATCTGGTCTCTAAGCCGTACATTGATATCACGCTGCACCTGATGAAAACCTTCGGCGTTGAGGTGGAAAACCAGTCTTATCAGCGCTTCGTGGTGCGCGGGGCAAAGCAGTACCAGTCTCCGGGCAACTACCTGGTTGAAGGGGATGCGTCATCCGCGTCCTACTTCCTGGCCGCGGGTGCGATTAAAGGCGGTACGGTAAAAGTGACGGGTATTGGTCGCAACAGCGTGCAGGGCGACATTCGTTTTGCCGACGTGCTGGAAAAAATGGGCGCGGTTGTGACCTGGGGCGATGACTTCATCTCCTGTACGCACGGTGAGCTGAACGCCATCGACATGGACATGAACCATATTCCTGACGCGGCAATGACCATCGCCACCGCTGCGCTGTTTGCGAAAGGCACCACCACGCTGCGTAACATCTATAACTGGCGCGTAAAAGAGACTGACCGCCTGTTCGCAATGGCAACCGAGCTGCGTAAAGTGGGGGCGGTGGTAGAAGAGGGCGAAGACTACATTCGCGTCACGCCGCCGGCAAAACTGCAATTTGCAGAAATTGGCACCTACAACGATCACCGCATGGCGATGTGTTTCTCGCTGGTGGCGCTGTCAGATACGCCAGTCACCATCCTTGACCCGAAGTGCACGGCGAAAACCTTCCCGGACTACTTCGAACAGCTGGCGCGCATTAGCACCCTGGCCTGACGATCGTATGCCGCATCTCCTGATGCGGCATTTCCTTACGCTTTCTGACAGTCATCCTCTTTCATTTCTTCTACACTCTGCTTCAATCATTCCGTAATTTGCACGCAAAGGTAACAGTTGCGCACGTTGGCGCGTATAATGCGCGGCGTTCATGTAAACGGTATGCCTTAATTAAGGAGAAAAAGATGACGGCAATTGCCCCGGTAATCACCATTGATGGGCCAAGTGGCGCAGGGAAAGGTACTCTGTGCAAAGCGATGGCGGAAGCATTGCAATGGCATCTTTTAGATTCGGGAGCAATCTATCGCGTGCTGGCGCTGGCTGCGCTGCATCATCATGTAGATGTTGCGTCTGAAGAAGCGCTGGTACCGCTGGCTGCACATCTGGATGTGCGCTTTGTCTCTACTGATGGCAACCTTGAAGTGATCCTGGAAGGGGAAGATGTCAGCGGTGAAATCCGTACGCAGGAAGTGGCCAATGCGGCCTCTCAGGTGGCGGCTTTCCCACGCGTTCGTGAAGCGCTGTTACGTCGCCAGCGCGGTTTCCGCGAAGCGCCGGGGCTGATCGCCGACGGCCGCGACATGGGAACCGTGGTATTCCCTGATGCGCCAGTGAAAATTTTCCTTGACGCCTCTTCGGAAGAACGTGCTCAACGCCGCATGCTTCAGTTGCAGGAAAAGGGGTTTAGTGTTAACTTTGATCGCCTTTTATCCGAGATAAAAGAGCGCGATGACCGCGATCGTAACCGCGCCGTCGCACCACTTGTTCCCGCGCAAGACGCATTAGTGCTGGATTCAACCAGTTTAACTATTGAGCAAGTGATTGAAAAAGCGCTACAATATGCGCGCCAAAAACTGGCACTCGCGTAATCGCGACCGATTTAGCAGTACCCCCGCTGCAATGGATTGACGGCGGGTATGTGAAACAACCCCATCCGGCACGGAGCCAGGTGGACGTTAATATTAACCTGAAGATTAAACATGACTGAATCTTTTGCTCAACTGTTTGAAGAATCCTTAAAAGAAATCGAAACCCGTCCGGGTTCCATCGTTCGCGGTGTTGTTGTTGCTATCGACAAAGACGTAGTACTGGTTGACGCCGGTCTGAAATCTGAGTCCGCCATCCCGGCTGAGCAGTTCAAAAACGCCCAGGGCGAGCTGGAAATCCAGGTAGGTGACGAAGTTGACGTTGCTCTGGACGCAGTAGAAGACGGCTTCGGCGAAACCCTGCTGTCTCGTGAGAAAGCTAAACGTCACGAAGCATGGATCACGCTGGAAAAAGCTTACGAAGAAGCTGAAACTGTGGTCGGTGTTATCAACGGCAAAGTTAAAGGTGGCTTCACTGTTGAGCTGAATGGTATTCGTGCGTTCCTGCCAGGTTCTCTGGTAGACGTTCGTCCAGTCCGTGACACCCTGCACCTCGAAGGCAAAGAGCTTGAGTTCAAAGTAATCAAGCTGGACCAGAAGCGTAACAACGTTGTTGTTTCCCGTCGTGCCGTTATCGAATCCGAAAACAGCGCAGAACGCGATCAGCTCCTGGAAAACCTGCAGGAAGGCATGGAAGTCAAAGGTATCGTTAAGAACCTCACTGACTACGGCGCATTCGTTGACCTGGGCGGCGTTGATGGCCTGCTGCACATCACCGACATGGCGTGGAAACGCGTTAAGCACCCAAGCGAAATCGTGAACGTGGGCGACGAAATCACTGTTAAAGTGCTGAAGTTCGACCGCGAGCGTACTCGTGTATCCCTCGGCCTGAAACAGCTGGGCGAAGATCCATGGGTAGCTATCGCTAAGCGTTACCCAGAAGGTACTAAACTGACTGGTCGCGTTACCAACCTGACCGACTACGGCTGCTTCGTTGAAATCGAAGAAGGCGTTGAAGGCCTGGTGCACGTTTCCGAAATGGACTGGACCAACAAAAACATCCACCCATCCAAAGTTGTTAACGTTGGTGATGTAGTGGAAGTGATGGTTCTGGATATCGACGAAGAACGTCGTCGTATCTCCCTGGGCCTGAAGCAGTGCAAAAACAACCCATGGCAGCAGTTCGCGGAAACCCACAACAAGGGCGACCGTGTTGAAGGTAAAATCAAGTCTATCACTGACTTCGGTATCTTCATCGGCCTGGACGGCGGCATCGATGGCCTGGTTCACCTGTCTGACATCTCCTGGAACGTTGCAGGCGAAGAAGCAGTTCGTGAATACAAAAAAGGCGACGAAATCGCAGCAGTTGTTCTGCAGGTTGACGCAGAGCGTGAACGTATCTCCCTGGGCGTTAAACAGCTCGCAGAAGATCCGTTCAACAACTGGGTTGCACTGAACAAGAAAGGCGCAATCGTAAACGGTAAAGTGACTGCTGTTGACGCTAAAGGCGCAACCGTAGAACTGGCTGACGGCGTTGAAGGTTACCTGCGCGCTTCCGAAGCTTCACGTGACCGCGTTGAAGATGCAACTCTGGTTCTGAGCGTTGGTGACGACGTTGAAGCTAAGTTCACCGGTGTTGACCGTAAGAACCGTGCAATCAGCCTGTCTGTTCGTGCTAAAGACGAAGCTGATGAGAAAGATGCAATCGCAACTGTGAACAAACAGGAAGATGCAAACTTCTCTAACAACGCAATGGCTGAAGCTTTCAAAGCAGCTAAAGGCGAGTAAGTTCAGGTTCGCACCATCATTTGAGCTGTAACGCATTTACAGCGCGAAGGATGGAGAGCAGACTTGACAGATTGCAGGATTCGTCCTGTAATCAATAACAAAGGGCGGCTACGGCCGCCCTTGTTTAATAAGCTGTTCAGCTAATGGGTTTGAAAGGAACCGGAGGAATCATGACCAAGTCAGAATTGATTGAAAGACTTGCCAGTCAGCAACCGCATATCCCTGCCAAGGCTGTGGAAGATGCCGTTAAAGAGATGCTGGAGCATATGGCTACCACTCTTGCCCAGGGCGAGCGCATTGAAATCCGCGGTTTCGGTAGTTTTTCCCTGCACTATCGTGCACCACGTACCGGGCGTAACCCGAAGACTGGCGATAAAGTGGAGCTGGAAGGAAAGTATGTTCCGCACTTTAAGCCGGGTAAAGAACTGCGCGATCGCGCCAATATTTACGGTAACTGAGTTTAATCATCAGGGTTAAACTGAGTTTAAAGAAAGCACCTTAGGGTGCTTTTTTTGTATCCCGCCCTGCATTTCTGAATACGCGCCGCATTTAAATTTTCTCTTTGCTGTAAACGCTTAAAAACGTTGCAGCGCCCGCTGTAAATCACGCCTTTTCTGTCTGACGACGCATCAGTCCCGCCGCATAATCGCCTGAAACATGGAGGTGAAGATGGGGATCCACGTTATCAGTATGTGCGCCATTCTGGCCATAATCCCGCTCTATTGGTTACCCGTTTTGCCAGACTTGCATATTGTCTGGTTGCTGATTGCCGCAGGAATTGCGTTATCCGTACAGCAGAGAAAATGGCTCAGGTTTTCAGGCCTCGCATTGTTTTTTATGTGCTGGGGGATCCTGGCCGCTCAGGAAAGCGTGTGGCCGATGAACCATTTAACGAAAGTTCCGCAGCAGGCCGAGGTGGTTATTACCGCAACGGACGGCGCAACGATGCATCAGGGAAGGATTATCAGCCTCAATGGAGAACGCGTGTGGGCTGCCATGGGCGTGTCACTCTACGGCAACTACCTGCCTCAAAATGTCTGCGTGGGTCAACGCTGGGCAATGACCCTGCGGCTCAGGGCGGTACACGGAGAGCTCAACGATGGCGGCTATGATTCGCAGAAAAACGCCTTTGCCCGACACCAGACGCTGAGCGGACGGTTTACCCATGCGGAGATTATCGACGCACGCTGTAGCCTGCGTTCGCAATACCTGACATCACTACAGAATACGCTTTCAGCATATCAGTGGGGGCCCGTGATCCTGGGGCTGGGGATGGGGGAGCGGTTGTCGGTCTCGCGGGAGATAAAAAACCTGATGCGTGAGACCGGAACGATGCATCTGATGGCAATCTCGGGATTGCATATTGCGCTGGCCGCTTCTGCTGTCTGGCTACTGGCTCGGGGCATCCAATTTTTCCTGCCGGGCCGCTGGATTATCTGGCAAGTGCCCTTACTGGCAGGTCTGCTTTTTGCCGCGTTTTACGCATGGCTAACGGGATTGCAGCCGCCCGCGCTGCGTACGGTTATGGCGCTTGTGGTACTGGCTGCATTAAAAATGAGTGGTCGCCATTGGTCGCCCTGGCAGGTATGGCTTACCTGCGTGGCGGCGATCCTGTTTTTCGATCCGCTGGCGGTACTGTCACAAAGCCTGGCGTTATCCGCGTTTGCGGTCGCCGCGCTTATTTTTTGGTATCAGTGGTTGCCTCTCCCGCACTGGCAACGTGGCCGGTGCCTGCGGCCGCTGGTTACGCTGTTGTATTTGCAGGTTGGAATGCTGCTGCTTCTGTTGCCGCTTCAGGTACTGATTTTCCATGGTTTCAGTCTCTCCTCGCTGGTGGCGAATCTGTTTGCTGTTCCTCTGGTAACGTTTATCTCAGTTCCACTGATCCTGCTCGGCATGTTTCTGCATCTGTATCCGGTGGCGACGCTGGAAAGTATCGTCTGGCTGGCTGCCGATAAATCTCTGGCAGGACTTTTCTGGCTATTGATGCGTTTACCGAATGGCTGGCAGGACGTGGATGAACGCTGGCAATACCTGACGTTACTGCCGTGGCTGCTGATCATTGGCTGGCGATTCAGGGCCTTCAGCGCAGTACCCGCAGTCTGTCTGGCAGGCAGCGTGGTGATGGCATTTCCCCTCTGGCACAGGATTAAAACTGACAGCTGGTCCCTGCATATGCTGGATGTAGGGCAAGGGCTGGCGATGGTCATTGAGCGTCACGGGAAGGCCATTCTGTATGACACCGGGCTGGCATGGCCCGGTGGGGACAGCGCGCAGCAGCTGATTATCCCCTGGCTACGCTGGCATCATCTGAGGCCGGAAGGGGTGATCCTGAGCCATGAACATCTCGACCACGCGGGGGGACTGGCATCGCTAAAAGCTGCCTGGCCTGCAATGTGGATCAGAAGCCCCTTAGCCTGGACCGGACATCTTCCGTGCTTTCGTGGACAGCGATGGCAGTGGCATGGGTTAACGTTCTCCGTGCACTGGCCACCCGAAAACACCCCGGCGAAAGGTAACAACCGCTCCTGCGTGGTAAAAATCGATGACGGCGAACAGAGCGTTTTACTGACCGGAGATATTGAAGCGCAGGCAGAACTGGCAATGTTGAGCCACCGCTGGCGTCAACTTGCGGCTACACTGATTCAGGTGCCGCATCATGGGAGTAACACGTCATCTTCAACACCGCTGCTACAGCGCGTGGAGGGGCAGGTTTCGCTGGCCTCGATGGCCCGCTATAACGCGTGGCGTTTCCCTTCCATCAAAGTAGTCAGGCGCTATCGAACTGAGGGATATCTCTGGCTTGATACCCCGCAGTCCGGACAGATAACTGTGACGTTTTCGCACCAAAGTCGGCAAATTCGCCGCTTACGTGAACACTATTTACCGCGTTGGTATCATCAGTGGTTTGGCGCGCCCGTAGATAACGGGTAGAATATGCGGCTATTTCAACAAATGCTGGTTTTTTGAATGCATAACGACAAAGATCTCTCCACGTGGCAAACGTTCCGCCGGCTCTGGCCGATGATTGCACCTTTCAAAGCAGGCTTGATCGTGGCGGGCGTAGCGTTAATCCTCAACGCAGCCAGCGATACGTTTATGTTATCGCTTCTCAAACCGTTACTGGATGACGGTTTTGGTAAAACGGATCGTTCAGTGCTGCTATGGATGCCGCTGGTGGTTATTGGGCTGATGATCTTACGCGGAATCTCCAGCTATGTATCCAGCTACTGCATCTCCTGGGTATCCGGTAAAGTGGTGATGACCATGCGCCGTCGGTTATTCAGCCATATGATGGGGATGCCAGTCTCATTCTTTGACAAACAGTCAACCGGTACCCTGCTGTCGCGTATTACCTACGATTCAGAGCAGGTGGCGTCGTCCTCTTCCAGCGCACTGATTACCGTTGTGCGTGAAGGCGCATCCATCATCGGTCTTTTTGCGATGATGTTCTATTACAGCTGGCAACTGTCGCTGATCCTTATTGTGCTGGCGCCGATTGTCTCCATCGCGATCCGCGTGGTATCAAAGCGTTTTCGCAACATCAGTAAAAATATGCAGAATACGATGGGGCAGGTGACTACCAGCGCCGAGCAGATGCTGAAAGGCCATAAGGAAGTGTTGATCTTCGGCGGTCAGGAAGTCGAAACCAAACGCTTTGACAAGGTCAGCAACAGAATGCGCCTGCAAGGGATGAAAATGGTATCGGCCTCGTCGATTTCCGATCCGATCATTCAGCTGATTGCCTCTTTGGCCCTGGCCTTCGTCCTGTATGCAGCAAGCTTCCCGAGCGTCATGGAAACCCTGACTGCGGGTACCATTACCGTGGTGTTCTCATCCATGATTGCGCTGATGCGTCCGCTGAAATCGCTGACTAACGTCAACGCCCAGTTCCAGCGCGGGATGGCAGCCTGTCAGACGCTGTTCAGCATCCTCGATTCCGAACAGGAAAAAGATGAAGGTACACGCGTGATCGAGCGCGCTAAAGGTGACCTGGAATTCCGCAACGTGACCTTTACCTATCCAGGCCGTGAAGTGCCGGCGCTGCGTGATATCAGCCTGTCCATCCCGGCGGGTAAGACCGTTGCACTGGTCGGTCGTTCCGGTTCGGGCAAGTCGACTATTGCCAGCCTGATTACCCGTTTCTACGATATCGACCAGGGCGAAATCCTGCTTGATGGTCACGACCTGCGGGAATATACCCTACAGTCGTTGCGTAACCAGGTCGCGCTGGTTTCGCAAAACGTGCATCTGTTCAACGATACGGTGGCGAACAACATTGCGTATGCCCGTACCGAAGAGTACAGCCGTGAAGAGATCGAGAATGCGGCGCGTATGGCCTATGCGATGGACTTCATTAACAAAATGGATAACGGTCTGGATACGATCATTGGCGAAAACGGGGTGCTGCTCTCCGGTGGTCAGCGTCAACGTATCGCGATTGCCCGAGCGCTGCTGCGCAACAGCCCGATTCTGATCCTCGATGAAGCAACGTCCGCACTGGATACGGAATCTGAACGCGCTATCCAGTCGGCTCTGGATGAATTACAGAAAAACCGTACCTCGCTGGTTATCGCGCACCGTCTGTCGACCATCGAACAGGCTGACGAAATCGTGGTGGTGGAAGACGGCGTTATCGTTGAACGCGGCAGCCATGCGGACCTGCTGGAACAACGTGGTGTATACGCGCAGCTTCATAAAATGCAGTTCGGTCAATGATTGCACGCATCTGGTCGGGTGAGTCCCCTCTGTGGGTGCTGTTTCTCCCGCTCTCCTGGCTGTATGGCCTGGTGAGCGGTGCTATTCGTCTGCTTTATCGCCTCAGGATCAAGCGCGCCTGGCGCGCACCGGTACCGGTAGTGGTGGTCGGCAACCTGACGGCGGGTGGAAACGGCAAAACGCCGGTGGTGATCTGGCTGGTAGAACAGCTCCAGAAGCGCGGTATCCGCCCGGGAGTTGTCTCACGCGGTTACGGTGGTAAAGCGGCGCAGTATCCACTGGTGCTGAGCCCAGCTACGACAACCGCTGAAGCCGGTGATGAGCCGGTACTGATTTACCAACGTACTGGCGCGCCGGTTGCGGTATCGCCGGTGCGCAGTGATGCCGTAAAGGCACTGCTTGCAGAGCATGGCGTACAAATCATAATTACCGATGATGGTTTGCAGCATTACGCGCTGGCGCGTGACAAAGAGATCGTGGTTATTGACGGCGTGCGGCGTTTTGGCAACGGCTGGTGGCTGCCAGCCGGTCCAATGCGTGAGCGTGCGTCGCGCCTGAAGAGCGTCGATGCCGTGATTGTAAACGGTGGTGAAGCCAGAGCGGGTGAGATCCCGATGCATCTTCGTCCCGGAAAGGCAGTGAATATGCTGACCGGCGAGCGTAAAGACGTCGCGTTACTGGATCATCTGATTGCGATGGCCGGGATTGGTCATCCGCCGCGTTTCTTCGCGACGCTGGAGCAGTGCGGCGCGCGGCTGGAGAAACGGGTACCGCTGGCCGATCACCAGGCGCTGGTTGCCGAAGAGATTGAGAGGCTGGCCGCACCGGGCCAGACGCTGATCATGACGGAAAAAGACGCGGTAAAATGCCGGGCCTTTGCGAAAGAAAACTGGTGGTATCTGCCGGTTGATGCTGAACTCAGCGGCGAACAGCCGGAACATTTGCTCAAGGAACTGCTCGCGTTAGTGCAGTAACTTCTACGCGGTTCCGGTGGCGCTTTGACTGACAGGAAAACGCATGTCTCTACCGCAACTCTCACTTGCAGCCGCACGAAACCTGCATCTTGCCGCCCAGGGGCTTCTGAAAAAGCCCCGCCGCCGCGCACAGCCAGCGGATATCCTCTCTACCGTGCAACGCATGTCGTTGCTGCAAATCGACACCATTAACATCGTGGCGCGTAGCCCGTATCTGGTCCTGTTTAGCCGCCTGGGAAACTATCCTCCGCAGTGGCTGGATAATGCGCTAAGTCAGGGCGAACTGATGGAATACTGGGCGCATGAAGCCTGTTTTCTCCCGCGCAGCGATTTTGCACTGGTGCGTCACCGCATGCTCGCCCCGGACAAAATGGGCTGGAAATACCGTCAGGAGTGGATGGTGGAACACGCGGATGAAATAGAACAACTGATTGCCCATATTCAGGAAAACGGTCCGGTACGCTCCGCGGATTTTGAACACCCGCGAAAAGGCGCAAGCGGATGGTGGGAGTGGAAACCGCACAAACGCCATCTTGAAGGGCTGTTTACGTCGGGCAAAGTGATGGTGGTCGAGCGCCGCAACTTTCAGCGCGTCTATGACCTCACGCACCGCGTTATGCCTCACTGGGACGATACGCGTGACCTGCTGTCTCAGGACGCAGCCGAAGCCATTATGCTCGGGAACAGCGCCCGCAGCCTGGGCATATTCCGCCCACAGTGGCTGGCGGATTATTATCGCCTGCGTCAGCCGCAGCTAAAACCGCTGCTGGAAACGTGGCAGCGTGAACAGCGCGTGATGCCGGTCTCGGTTGAGTCGTTAGGTGAAATGTGGCTGTATGCGGATTTGTTCCCTCTGCTGGCGCAGGCGCAAGAGGGCAAACTCCAGGCGACCCACAGTGCCGTGCTCTCGCCATTCGACCCCGTAGTCTGGGACAGAAAGCGGGCCGAACAGCTGTTTGATTTCAGCTACCGTCTGGAATGCTACACCCCGGCGCAAAAGCGTCAGTACGGTTATTTTGTTTTGCCGTTGCTTCATAAAGGGCAGCTTGTCGGGCGCATGGACGCTAAAATGCACCGTAAAACCGGCATGCTTGAAGTTATCGCGCTCTGGCTGGAAGAGGGCATAAAAGTCACGGCTGGCCTGGAAAAAGGGCTAACGTCTGCGCTCAGTGAATTTGCGCGCTGGCAGGGGGCGTATGAAATTGTACTCGGTCGCGTGCCTGCGGGGCTGTTTACGACCTGTCGAGGTGGCTGGGAAACAGGCACTCCCTGAAAAAAGAATGTGGTAAGCTTTAGCAATTACCCATACGGAGGAACTATGGATCACCGTTTACTTGAAATTATTGCCTGCCCGGTGTGCAACGGCAAACTGTATTACAGCCAGGATAAACAAGAGCTGATTTGCAAACTGGACAGCCTGGCGTTCCCGCTGCGTGACGGTATTCCGGTCCTGCTGGAAAATGAAGCCCGTTCTCTGGTGGCAGAAGAGATCAAACCATGAGTTTTGTTGTCATTATCCCTGCGCGTTATGCTTCAACGCGCCTGCCAGGTAAACCGCTGGTGGATATCAACGGTAAACCGATGATTGTGCATGTCCTTGAACGGGCACGCGAATCGGGCGCCGGACGCGTCATCGTCGCCACCGATCACCCGGATGTCGCGCGAGCGGTTGAGGCCGCGGGTGGGGAAGTGTGCATGACCCGTGCCGACCACCAGTCAGGCACCGAGCGCCTGGCGGAAGTCGTCGAAAAATGCGGTTTCAGTGACGAGACGGTGATTGTGAACGTGCAGGGCGATGAGCCGATGATCCCGGCGGCTATTATCCGTCAGGTGGCCGACAACCTGGCCCAGCGTAAGGTTGGCATGGCGACCCTCGCGGTGCCGATTCACCACGCTGAAGAGGCGTTCAATCCGAATGCGGTGAAAGTGGTCATGGACGCAGAGGGCTACGCGCTCTATTTCTCCCGCGCCACCATTCCGTGGGATCGCGATCGTTTCGCGCAATCGAAAGAGACGATCGGCGAAACCTTCCTGCGCCACATCGGTATTTACGGCTACCGCGCCGGCTTTATTCGTCGCTATGTCGCCTGGGCACCAAGCCCGCTTGAGCATATCGAAATGCTCGAACAGCTTCGCGTACTGTGGTACGGCGAGAAAATTCACGTTGCGGTTGCCCAGGAAGTCCCTGGCACCGGCGTGGATACGCCTGAAGATCTCGAGCGCGTACGCGTCGAATTGCGTTAATTCGCTGCCATCCCCTCGTTCTGGGGGGATGTTCTCTTCCTTTTCTTTTTCATTATTGATCTCTACCGGGTGACATCCGGGTTTCGCGCGCTCATTATAAAAGCAGTAGTCTTAATGGGGGTAATCTCATATGGAACAGCTGCGTGCTGAACTCAGCCATCTCCTTGGTGAAAAGCTAAGCCGGGTGGAATGCGTGAATGAAAAGGCCGATACCGCACTCTGGTCGTTGTACGACAGTCAGGGAAACCCCATGCCGCTGATGGCCAGAAGTTTTACCTCGCCGGGCGTCGCCAGACAGCTGGCCTGGAAAATGTCGATGCTGGCGCGGGAAGGGACAGTCCGTATGCCGACGGTTTACGGCGTGATGACCCATGAGGAGCATCCCGGCCCGGATGTTCTGCTTATCGAACGTTTACGCGGGGTTTCTGTTGGAGCCCCGACGCGTACACCGGAGCGCTGGGAACAGCTGAAAGATCAGATTGTCGAGGCCCTGCTAGCCTGGCATCGGCAGGACAGCCGGGGTCTTGTTGGCGCGGTAGACAGCACTCAGGAAAACCTGTGGCCGCTATGGTATCGCCAGCGTGTCGAAGTGCTCTGGGGCACGCTGAACCAGTTCAACAACACCGGTTTAACGATGCAGGACAAACGTATTCTGTTCCGCACCCGGGAATGTCTTCCGACGCTGTTTGAGGGTTTTAACGACAACTGCGTGCTGGTTCACGGCAACTTCACGCTGCGCAGTATGCTTAAAGACTCGCGCAGCGATCAGCTTCTGGCAATGGTCGGGCCGGGGATCATGCTCTGGGCGCCGCGCGAGTACGAACTGTTCAGGCTGAGCGAGGGCGGGGCGGCGGAAGATTTGCTCTGGCACTATCTTCAGCGCGCCCCCGTTGCGGAGGCCTTTCTCTGGCGACGCTGGCTCTATCTTCTCTGGGATGAGGTGGCGCAACTGGTCAACACCGGGCGCTTTAATCGGGCCAGTTTCGATCTGGCCGCAAAATCACTCCTGCCCTGGCTTGCCTGACGAACCCTTAAGCCACTGCCACAGGCGGCCAAGCGTCTCGTAACCGACGCGGTCGCTGTGCATCAGCCATACCGGGGACGGGATTATCCGTTCCCACGGGTTGAGCGGGGCGTCAATGGCCAGCTGGTTTGCCGGAGCAGGAAGCGGATGCAGGCCCTGATTCTCAAAGAAAATCATTGCGCGCGGCAGGTGTGAAGCAGAGGTCACCAGCAGGAACGGCACATCACCGATGGCTTGTTTCACCGCAGCAGCTTCTTCTTCGGTATCTTTTGGGCTATCCAGCGTGATGATGGCGGAACGTGGTACGCCAAGCGATTCAGCCACTCTTGCCCCTGCTTCAGCGGTACTTACCGGGTTGGTTTTTGCCGCAGCGCCCGTGAAGATCATCTTCGATCCCGGATTGGCCAGCCACAGGCGGATCCCCTCGTTCAGACGCGGCAGACTGTTGTTGATCAGGTTCGAGCTGGGCGCCCAGTTCGGATCCCAGGTATACCCGCCTCCCAGCACCACGATATAGCCCACCTTCTGTTTTCCCTGCCATGTAGGGTAGGTGTTTTCAATCGGGCGTAACAAACCGTCAGCGACCGGTTGCAGGCTGAGTAACAGCAGCGCCAGCCAGCCCACGGTGACGAGGGATTTACCGCTTTTCTGAAAGCGGCTAAACCATATCAATGCCAGCCCCAGCGCGATGAGAAGCAACAGCAGGGGAAGGGGAAGCATCATGCCTCCGATATATTTTTTTAGGGTAAAAAGCATCCTTTTTGGTTCCTTTTTTAACCATACAGCAGGCGATTGCCCGTGATATTACACCAGAGTGGTTCATTCTCCGCGCGGGTGTGACAAAATAGCGGTTTTGCAGTGAGTGGAACCCTCCCAATGCGGGATCGCAATTTTGATGACATCGCGGAAAAGTTTTCGCGCAACATTTATGGCACCACCAAAGGTCAGCTTCGTCAGACGATCCTCTGGCAGGATCTGGATAAGCTGCTGGCTGAATTTGGTGACCGACCGTTGCGCGTACTGGATGCCGGCGGTGGGGAAGGGCAGACTGCAATTCTGATGGCGCAGCGGGGTCATCACGTCACGCTTTGCGATCTTTCTGCCGAGATGGTTGCGCGCGCCGGGCGAGCGGCAGAAGAGAAAGGTGTGAGCGACAACATGCATTTTATACATTGCGCCGCTCAGGACATTCCGCAGCATTTGGAAACGCAGGTTGATCTGATATTGTTTCATGCTGTGCTCGAATGGGTCGCCGAACCACAAGCGATGTTAAAAACGCTGTGGTCGATGTTGCGCCCGGGCGGTGCGTTATCGCTGATGTTTTACAATGCCAACGGCCTGCTGATGCGAAACGTGTTGGTCGGCAATTTTGGCTATGTACAGCAGGGCATGTATAAAAAGAAACGACGCACGCTTTCACCGGATTTCCCCCGTGAACCGCAGCAGGTCTATGGCTGGCTGGAGGAGATCGGTTGGGAAATTACCGGCAAAACCGGCGTGAGGGTGTTTCATGATTATCTGCGTGATAAACAAAAACAGGATGACTGTTTAGACGCCTTAACAGAAATAGAGACGCGGTACTGCCGCCAGGAGCCTTATCTGAGCCTTGGCCGCTATATCCACGTCACCGCGCGCAAGCCGCAGATGCAAGGATAATCTATGAGTGAATTTTCCCAGACAGTCCCCGAACTGGTTGCCTGGGCCAGGAAAAACGATTTCTCCATCTCGCTGCCGGTAGACAGACTCTCATTCCTGCTGGCGGTTGCGACGCTAAACGGCGAACGCCTGGATGGCGAAATGAGTGAAGGCGAACTGGTGGATGCGTTCCGCCACGTCAGTGATGCGTTTGAGCAAACCAGCGAAACCATTAGCGTGCGTGCCAACAACGCAATCAATGATATGGTGCGTCAACGTCTGCTGAACCGCTTTACCAGCGAGCAGGCGGAAGGAAACGCCATCTATCGTCTTACGCCACTGGGCATTGGCATTACCGACTATTACATCCGCCAGCGCGAATTTTCCACGCTGCGTCTCTCCATGCAGCTCTCCATTGTTGCAGGCGAGCTGAAGCGTGCCGCCGACGCGGCTGATGAAAACGGTGACGAATTCCACTGGCATCGCAACGTTTACGCGCCGCTAAAATACTCGGTCGCCGAGATTTTCGACAGTATCGATCTGACTCAACGTCTGATGGACGAACAGCAGCAGCAGGTCAAAGACGATATCGCTCAACTGCTGAATAAAGACTGGCGTGCGGCCATCTCCAGCTGTGAACTTTTGCTGTCAGAAACGTCCGGTACGCTACGTGAGTTGCAGGATACGCTGGAGGCGGCTGGGGATAAGCTACAGGCCAACCTGCTGCGCATCCAGGACGCGACGATGGCGCACGACGATCTGCATTTTATCGACCGTCTGGTGTTTGATTTGCAGAGTAAGCTTGACCGCATTATCAGCTGGGGCCAGCAGTCGATCGACCTGTGGATCGGTTACGACCGCCACGTGCATAAATTTATCCGTACCGCCATCGATATGGATAAGAACCGCGTCTTTGCTCAGCGTCTGCGCCAGTCGGTACAGACCTACTTTGATGCGCCGTGGGCGCTGACCTACGCCAACGCCGATCGTCTTCTGGATATGCGCGACGAAGAGATGGCGCTGCGTGATGAAGAGGTTACCGGGGAACTGCCGCCGGATCTGGAATACGAAGAATTTAACGAAATTCGCGAGCAGCTTGCGGCGATGATCGAAGAACAGCTCGCTGTCTATAAAGCCAGACAAGCACCGCTGGATCTTGGCCTCGTGGTACGCGACTATCTGGCGCAGTATCCGCGAGCGCGCCACTTCGATGTAGCCCGCATTGTTGTAGACCAGGCGGTGCGCCTGGGCATCGCACAAGCCGATTTCACCGGACTGCCGCCGAAGTGGCAGCCGATTAACGATTACGGAGCCAAGGTACAGGCGCATGTCATTGACAAATATTGAACAAGTGATGCCAGTTAAGCTGGCACAGGCGCTGGCGAATCCGTTGTTTCCGGCGCTGGACAGCCAGCTGCGTGCCGGTCGTCACATTGGCCTTGACGAGCTGGATAATCACGCCTTTTTGATGGACTTTCAGGAGTATCTGGAAGAGTTTTACGCTCGCTATAACGTTGAGCTGATCCGCGCGCCGGAAGGGTTTTTCTACCTGCGTCCGCGCTCTACTACGCTTATTCCGCGCTCGGTGCTTTCCGAACTGGATATGATGGTCGGCAAAATTCTCTGCTACCTCTACCTCAGCCCGGAACGTCTGGCGAATGAAGGGATCTTCACCCAGCAGGAGCTTTACGATGAGCTGCTGTCGCTGGCGGATGAAAGCAAGCTGCTCAAGCTGGTAAATAACCGCTCGACGGGGTCCGATCTGGACCGTCAGAAATTACAGGAAAAAGTTCGCTCTTCCCTGAACCGTCTGCGCCGTCTGGGAATGGTCTGGTTCATGGGTCACGACAGCAGCAAGTTCCGCATTACCGAATCGGTCTTCCGCTTTGGTGCCGATGTGCGTGCGGGTGACGATGCGCGTGAAGCACAGCTGCGCATGATCCGTGACGGTGAAGCGATGCCGGTGGAAAACCATTTGCAGCTCAATGACGAGCACGAAGAGAATCAGCCGGATAGCGGGGAGGAAGAGTAATGATTGAACGCGGTAAATTTCGCTCACTAACGCTGATTAACTGGAACGGCTTCTTTGCCCGAACCTTCGATCTGGATGAGCTGGTGACAACGCTCTCCGGCGGTAACGGGGCAGGTAAATCCACCACCATGGCGGCCTTCGTGACGGCGCTGATCCCTGACCTGACCCTGCTGCACTTCCGTAACACCACTGAAGCGGGTGCAACGAGCGGCTCCCGAGATAAAGGGCTGCACGGTAAGCTGAAAGCGGGCGTCTGTTATTCGGTGCTGGACGTGATCAACTCCCGTCATCAGCGCGTGGTTGTAGGCGTGCGCCTGCAGCAGGTTGCCGGCCGCGACCGTAAAGTAGATATCAAACCGTTTGCGATCCAGGGGCTGCCAACCTCCGTGCAGCCGACCGCGCTGCTGACGGAAACCCTGAATGAACGACAGGCGCGCGTTCTGACGCTCCAGGAGCTGAAAGACAAGCTGGAAGCCATCGAAGGCGTGCAGTTTAAGCAGTTTAACTCCATTACCGACTACCACTCTCTGATGTTCGATCTCGGCGTGGTGGCCCGTCGTCTGCGCAGCGCGTCAGATCGTAGTAAATACTACCGTCTGATTGAAGCCTCCCTGTACGGCGGTATCTCAAGCGCCATTACCCGCTCCCTGCGCGACTACCTGCTGCCGGAAAACAGCGGCGTGCGTAAGGCCTTCCAGGATATGGAAGCCGCGCTGCGTGAAAACCGCATGACGCTGGAAGCGATTCGCGTTACGCAATCTGACCGCGATCTGTTTAAGCACCTGATCAGCGAAGCCACCAACTACGTGGCGGCAGACTATATGCGTCACGCCAACGAGCGCCGTATTCATCTCGATCAGGCGCTGGAATACCGCCGCGAGCTGTTTACCTCCCGCAAACAGCTGGTGGCCGAGCAGTATAAGCATGTCGAAATGGCGCGCGAACTGGGCGAGCACAACGGTGCCGAAGGGGATCTGGAAGCCGATTACCAGGCGGCCAGCGATCATCTGAACCTGGTGCAAACCGCGCTGCGTCAGCAGGAAAAAATCGAGCGTTATGAAGCCGATCTTGATGAGCTGCAAATTCGTCTTGAAGAGCAAAATGAAGTGGTGGCAGAAGCCGCCGATTTGCAGGAAGAGAACGAAGCCCGCGCGGAAGCCGCCGAGCTGGAAGTGGATGAGCTGAAAAGCCAGCTCGCAGACTACCAGCAGGCGCTGGACGTGCAGCAGACCCGCGCGATCCAATACAACCAGGCGCTGCAGGCGTTGCAGCGTGCCAAAGAGCTGTGCCACCTGCCGGACCTGACCCCTGAAAGCGCTGACGAATGGCTGGATACCTTCCAGGCCAAAGAGCAGGAAGCCACTGAGAAACTGCTTTCTCTCGATCAGAAAATGAGCGTGGCGCAAACGGCACACAGCCAGTTTGAGCAGGCGTACCAGCTGGTGGTGGCGATCAACGGTCCGCTGGCGCGTAACGAAGCGTGGGACGTTGCCCGTGAGTTGCTGCGCGACGGCGTCAATCAACGCCATCTGGCCGAGCAGGTGCAGCCGCTGCGCATGCGCCTGAACGAGCTGGAACAGCGTCTGCGTGAACAGCAGGAAGCTGAGCGTCTGCTGGCGGAATTCTGCAAACGTCAGGGTAAAAATTACGATTTCGACGAGCTTGAGGCTCTGCATCAGGAGCTGGAAGCGCGTATTGCGGCCCTGTCCGATACCGTATCGAACGCCAGCGAACAGCGCATGACGCTGCGTCAGGAGCTGGAACAGCTTCAGTCCCGTTCGAAGACGCTCTTACAGCGTGCGCCGATCTGGCTGGCCGCACAAAGCAGCCTGAACCAGCTCAGCGAGCAGTGTGGTCAGGAGTTTGCCTCCAGCCAGGACGTCACCGAATACATGCAACAGCTGCTGGAGCGCGAACGCGAAGCGATTGTTGAGCGTGACGAAGTGGGCGCGCGCAAGCGTGACGTCGATGAAGAAATCGAGCGTTTAAGCCAGCCTGGCGGCTCAGAAGATCCGCGCCTGAATGCGTTAGCCGAGCGTTTCGGCGGCGTGCTGCTGTCTGAAATTTACGACGACGTCGGCCTGGACGATGCGCCGTACTTCTCCGCGCTGTACGGTCCGTCCCGTAACGCGATTGTAGTGCCGGATCTGTCGCTGATTTCTGACCAGCTTGCAGGGCTGGAAGACTGCCCGGAAGATCTCTACCTCATCGAAGGGGATCCGCAGTCGTTTGATGACAGCGTATTCAGCGTCGACGAGCTGGAAAAAGCGGTGGTGGTGAAAATCGCCGATCGCCAGTGGCGCTATTCGCGCTTCCCGGAACTGCCGCTGTTTGGCCGCGCCGCGCGTGAAAACCGTATTGAAAACCTGCACGCCGAGCGTGAAACGCTTTCAGAGCGTTTTGCGACCCTGTCGTTTGACGTGCAGAAAACCCAGCGTCTGCATCAGGCGTTCAGCCGCTTTATCGGCAGCCATCTGGGCGTTGCCTTCCAGCCCGATCCGGAAGCCGAAATTCGTAAGCTCAACACCCGCCGTGGTGAGCTGGAGCGTGCGCTTGCCAGCCATGAAAATGACAACCAGCAAAGTCGCGTGCAGTTTGAGCAGGCGAAAGAGGGCGTTGCGGCCCTTAACCGCATCCTGCCGCGCCTGAACCTGCTGGCGGACGATACGCTCGCCGACCGCGTGGATGAGATTCAGGAACGTCTGGACGAAGCGCAGGAAGCGGCGCGCTTTGTGCAGCAACACGGCAATCAACTGGCAAAACTGGAGCCGATGGTTTCCGTTCTCCAGAGCGACCCGGAACAGTTTGAGCAGTTAAAAGAAGATTACGCCTGGTCACAGCAGGTGCAGCGCGAAGCGCGTCAGCAGGCGTTTGCCCTCACGGAAGTGGTGCAACGTCGCGCACACTTCGGCTACTCCGATTCAGCAGAAATGCTGAGCGGGAACAGCGATCTGAATGAAAAGCTGCGCCAGCGTCTTGAGCAGGCCGAAGCGGAACGAACGCGCGCCCGTGAAGCGATGCGTACTCACGCTGCACAGCTGAGCCAGTACAGCCAGGTCATGGCGTCGCTGAAAAGCTCCTTCGACACCAAGAAAGAGCTGTTAAATGACCTGCATAAAGAGTTGCAGGACATTGGCGTGCGCGCCGACAGCGGCGCAGAAGAGCGGGCGCGTATTCGCCGCGATGAGCTGCATGCTCAGCTCAGCAACAACCGTGCGCGTCGTAATCAGCTCGAAAAAGCGCTGACCTTCTGTGAAGCGGAGATGGACAACCTGACGCGTCGTCTGCGCAAGCTGGAGCGCGACTATTTTGAGATGCGTGAACAGGTTGTGACTGCGAAGGCGGGCTGGTGCGCGGTGATGCGCATGGTGAAGGACAACAACGTGGAGCGTCGTCTGCACCGTCGCGAGCTGGCGTACCTGTCAGCCGATGAACTGCGCTCTATGTCGGATAAGGCGCTGGGTGCGCTGCGTCTGGCCGTGGCGGACAATGAACACCTGCGCGACGTGCTGCGCATGTCCGAAGATCCGAAGCGTCCTGAGCGCAAAATTCAGTTCTTCGTGGCGGTTTATCAGCACTTACGCGAACGTATTCGTCAGGACATCATCCGTACCGACGATCCGGTTGAAGCGATCGAACAGATGGAGATCGAGCTGGGCCGTCTGACGGAGGAGCTGACCTCCCGCGAGCAGAAGCTGGCAATCAGCTCCCGCAGCGTGGCGAATATTATTCGTAAAACCATTCAGCGCGAGCAGAACCGTATCCGTCAGCTGAACCAGGGCCTGCAAAGCGTGTCGTTTGGCCAGGTAAACAGCGTGCGGCTGAACGTGAACGTGCGTGAGGCGCACTCCACGCTGCTGGACGTGTTGTCTGAACAGCATGAGCAGCATCAGGATCTGTTCAACAGTAACCGCCTGACCTTCTCCGAAGCGCTGGCGAAGCTGTATCAGCGTCTGAATCCGCAGATTGACATGGGCCAGCGTACGCCGCAAACCATCGGCGAGGAGTTGCTGGACTACCGCAACTATCTGGAAATGGAAGTTGAGGTTAACCGTGGCTCAGACGGCTGGCTGCGCGCGGAATCCGGTGCGCTCTCTACCGGTGAAGCCATCGGTACCGGTATGTCGATTCTGGTGATGGTGGTGCAGAGCTGGGAAGATGAAGCGCGTCGTCTGCGCGGCAAGGACATCTCTCCATGCCGTCTGCTGTTCCTCGATGAAGCCGCGCGTCTCGACGCCCGCTCCATCGCCACGCTGTTTGAGCTTTGCGAGCGACTCGATATGCAGCTCATCATCGCGGCGCCGGAAAACATCAGTCCGGAAAAGGGGACAACCTATAAGCTGGTGCGTAAAGTGTTCCAGAACAGTGAACATGTACACGTCGTAGGTCTGCGTGGCTTTGCGCCGCAGCCTCCGGAGTCTTTACCGGGCACGGCTGACGCCTCTTAACCCCGGGTATGATAAAAGGCGGCGCTCAGGCGTCGCTTTTTTTATTCACTTACCTTGTGTTCAGGGCTGCGTTATCTTTAAACTTCTTTACATAAGGCAAGGCAGCAGCGTGTATGCCTTTCTATACTGAAGGAAAGCTCCATAATACTGGGCATGTCGTGAAAAACAGGGGGCAAGGGATGTTGCTTAAGAAAGATCGTGGTCGTCAGCTGTCTGCGCTGAGTTTGTGCCTGACAGTGATGTTTGCTCCACTGTTTACCGCTCAGGCCGATGAGCCTGAAATTGTACCGACTGACAGCTCCGCGACGATGGGCGCGCAGCCGACGTCGCTGTCACAACCGCTGGATCAGTCTCCGGCGACGGCCATCATGGCCGGCATTAAACCGCTGCCGGAAGGCATCGATACTGAATCATTACGCCAGCAGCTTATGACCGGGCTGCCCTCGGGCTATACTCCCGCTTATATTAACCAGCTCACGCTGCTTTACGCTGCGCGCGATATGAAACCGATGTGGGAAAATCGCGAGGCGGTACGTGCCTTCCAGCAGCAGCTGGCTGAAGTGGCGATTGCAGGTTTTCAGCCACAGTTCACGACCTGGGTTGAACTCCTGACCGACCCTGCCGTAACCGGACAGGCGCGTGACGTGGTGCTGTCTGATGCCATGATGGGCTACTTGCAGTTTGTGGCGGGGATTTCGGTGAACGGCAACCGCTGGTTATACAGCAGTAAACCGTACAAGCTGGCGACGCCCGCGCTGTCCGTCATTAATCAGTGGCAGCTGTCGCTGGACAACGGTGAACTGCCGCGCTTTATCGCAAGCCTTGCGCCCGCCCACCCGCAGTATGCCACGATGCATCAGTCGCTTCTTGAGCTGGTCGCGGATTCCCGCCCGTGGCCTCAGTTGCGTGAAACAGCAACGCTGCGTCCGGGACAATGGAGCAGCGATGTGCCTGCGATTCGCGAAATTATGAAACGGTCTGGCATGCTTGACAGCGGCCCTAAAATTGCGCTGCCCGGCGACGAGACGCAAAACGCAGTCGTCAGCCCGTCGGCGCCGGTAAAAGAGAAAACCGCCGTTGCGCTGAGCAATAAGCCCGCCGCTTACGATCGCGAACTGGTCGCGGCAGTGAAGCAGTTCCAGGCCGCGCAGGGGCTGGGCGCCGACGGCGTGATTGGTCCATCGACTCGCGACTGGCTGAACGTCTCTCCGGCCCAGCGGGCAGGGGTGCTGGCGTTGAATATCCAGCGCTTGCGCTTGCTGCCGGGCACGTTATCCACCGGCATTATGGTCAACATTCCGGCGTACTCCCTGGTCTACTATCAGGACGGTAGCGAAGTGCTGGCGTCCCGCGTGATTGTGGGTCGACCTGACCGCAAAACGCCGATGATGAGCAGCGCGCTGAATAACGTGGTGGTTAACCCGCCGTGGAACGTGCCGCCGACGCTGGCGCGCAAAGATATCCTGCCTAAGGTCTGGAATGACCCGGGCTATCTGGAGCGACATAACTATACGGTGATGCGTGGCTGGAACAGCAAAGAAGCGATTGACCCCTGGATGGTCGACTGGTCAACGATTACGCCTTCGAACCTGCCGTTCCGTTTCCAGCAGGCACCAGGTGCGCATAACTCGCTCGGACGTTACAAATTCAATATGCCAAGTTCGGACGCAATCTATCTGCATGATACCCCGAACCATAATCTGTTCCAGAAAGACGCACGCGCGCTCAGTTCTGGCTGCGTTCGCGTGAATAAGGCCTCGGAGCTGGCGAATATGCTGTTGCAGGATGCAGGCTGGAACGATACGCGGATATCAGATGCCCTGAAGCAGGGGGATACGCGTTACGTCAATATCCGCCACAATATTCCGGTCAATCTTTACTATCTGACGGCGTTTGTGGGCGCGGACGGACGTACCCAGTATCGTACAGATATTTACAATTATGATCTGACAGCGCGATCCGGCGCACAAATCTTGCCAAAAGCGGAACAATTAATCAGGTAAATGAAGTAGTTCGGTAAAAATGATTGTCGTAAGTTATGGTGAATATGAGGCGATCTGGCTGAAAGCCGCGTATTCACTGGGATTGGGCGCCTTGACGTAGCAGGCTTTGCCAGTTATGGTGCCCTTCGTGCGCTAAGCATATTGACAATTTCTTTTACCTGTAGACCTGATTATCATGGACAAATTTGACGCTAATCGCCGCAAATTGCTGGCGTTAGGTGGCGTTGCGCTGGGCGCAGCAGCCATCCTTCCGACGCCAGCATTTGCCACCCTCTCGACACCCCGTCCGCGTATTTTAACGCTCAACAATCTGCATACTGGTGAGACGCTTAAAGCGGAATTTTTCGATGGCAGAGGCTATATTCAGGATGAATTAGCACGACTCAACCATTTTTTCCGTGATTTCCGCGCGAACAAAATCAAAGCCATCGACCCTGGATTATTCGATCAGCTTTACCGCTTGCAGGGACTGCTGGGGACCAAAAGGCCGGTGCAACTCATTTCTGGCTATCGCTCTCTGGATACCAACAATGAACTTCGCGCCCACAGCCGTGGGGTAGCGAAAAAAAGCTATCACACCAAAGGGCAGGCGATGGATTTCCATATTGAAGGCGTTTCGTTAGCCAATATTCGCAAAGCGGCGTTATCTATGCGCGCAGGTGGTGTAGGATACTACCCACGTAGCAACTTTGTGCATATTGATACCGGGCCGGTTCGGCACTGGTAATAACGAAACACAGGAGCAGTATGAACTATCGTATTATTCCGGTTACCGCGTTCTCACAGAACTGTTCATTGATCTGGTGTGAACAAACTAAACTGGCCGCGCTTGTTGATCCCGGTGGCGACGCTGAGACAATCAAGCAGGAAGTCGCTGCAAGCGGTGTAACGCTGATGCAGATTTTACTGACCCATGGCCATCTTGACCATGTGGGTGCAGCGGCTGAACTGGCTGAACACTACGGTGTGCCGATTATCGGCCCGGAAAAAGAAGATGAGTTCTGGCTTCAGGGGCTGCCTGCCCAAAGCCGCATGTTTGGTCTGGATGACTGTCAGCCACTGACACCGGACCGCTGGCTGAACGAAGGCGATCGCGTTAACGTAGGGAATGTAACTTTACAGGTGTTGCATTGCCCCGGGCATACGCCTGGCCATATTGTCTTCTTTGATGACGCGTCGCGTCTGCTGATTTCCGGTGACGTGATTTTCAAAGGGGGCGTAGGACGCAGCGATTTCCCACGCGGCGATCACGGTCAGCTGATTCAGTCGATTAAGCAGAAGTTATTACCGTTAGGTGATGATGTGACGTTTATCCCTGGACACGGACCAATGTCAACGCTGGGCGATGAGCGGTTGCATAACCCGTTCCTTCAGGATGAAATGCCTGTCTGGTAAACCCTTTCAATAAAAAAGCCTGCGCGATGCAGGCTTTTTTTATGGGTGCAGGTTACAGCACCGCGACAATGGCTTCGCACAGTGGCGCCATGTTGTCAGGCGTCATACCTGCAACGTTCACGCGGCCAGAGGCAACGGCATAGACGCCAAACTCTTCACGCAGGCGCAGCACCTGCTCTTTGGTCAGGCCGCTGAAGGAGAACATGCCGTTCTGCTTGATGATGAAGCTGAAGTCACGGTCGGCGCCTTTCTCAGCCAGCGTGTTCACAAACAGCAGACGCATGCGTTGAATGCGCTGACGCATATCGTTCAGCTCTTGTTCCCAGATTGCGCGCAGCGCATCGTTGCTCAGGATCGTCGCAACTACAGACGCACCGTGTGCCGGTGGGTTGGAGTAGTTAGCGCGGATCACGGACTTCATCTGGCTGAATGCGCGATCGACAGTTTGATCGTCAGCGGCCACCAGCGTACAGGCGCCGACACGCTCGTTATACAGACCAAAGTTCTTGGAATAGGAGCTTGCGACAATCAGCTCCTGATGGACGGCGGCGAATGCGCGCAGACCTTCAGCATCTTCTTCCAGACCACGGGCAAAGCCCTGGTAAGCGAAGTCGAACAGCGGCAGCCAGCCTTTTTCAACGGACAGCTTAGCCAGCTGTTCCCACTGTTCAAGCGTAGGATCGATACCAGTTGGGTTATGGCAGCAGCCATGGAACAGCACCACATCGCCCGCCTGGGCTTCGCTCAGGCTGGCCAGCAGACCGTCGAAATCCAGCGTGTGGTTTGCCGCGTCATAGTAGGCGTATTCACGGACTTCCAGACCCGCAGAATTAAACACGCTCTTGTGGTTCGGCCAGCTTGGATTGCTTACCCAGACACGCTTCACAGAGGTGTTTTTCGCCAGGAAATCTGCCGCCACGCGCAGTGCGCCGGTACCGCCTGGGGTCTGCGCCGTGCGGGCGCGTTTTTCGCTCACAATGGTGCTGCCTTTGCCGAACAGCAGCTCCTGGGTGCAGCGACCAAATTCAGGGATACCATCAATACCGAGGTAGTTTTTGGTGGTTTCGTTTTCCAGCAGATACTGCTCAGCTTTTTTGACGCTGGTCAGTACCGGAGTTTTGCCGGTTTCATCTTTATATACACCAATACCCAGGTTGATTTTGCCAGGGCGGTCGTCGGCACGAAACAGATCGGCCAGGCCCAGAATTGGGTCGGCAGGAGCGGCAGTAATGTTCTCAAACATGACGAAGTTCCATTGTGATTACAGAAGTGAAATCCGCTATCAGGTTAACGGTAGATTTACAAAATGCCAACCGTTTGCGACGAAAAGCGTGCGGCTTTTCAAAAGTCGCTATTATTTTCTCTCGGGAATAAAAAAACAGGGCCGAAGCCCTGTTCTTTAAGCATATAGCAACGAGGTGTGCTGATTAGAACTGGTAAACCAGACCCAGAGCCACGATGTCGTCGTTGTTGATGCCCAGCTTGTTGTCGTCTTTCAGCTGGTTGATCTGATAGTCAACATAGGTAGACATGTTTTTGTTGAAGTAGTAGGTCGCACCGATATCAACGTAGTTGATGTAGTCTTCGTCACCGATACCTTCTACGTCTTTCGCTTTAGATTTGTAGTAAGCGATGGATGGACGCAGGCCGAAATCGAACTGGTACTGAGCGACAACAGAGAAGTCCTGAGACTTGTTAGCGAAACCACGGCTGCCCAGGCGCGCTGCGTTACGCATTTCGCCATAAATGGCTGCCAGGTAGATGTTGTTCGCGTCGTATTTCAGGCCGGTTGCCCACTGTTCAGCTTTGTCGCCTTCACCCCATTCCAGAGTCTGCTGGTTGTTGGTACGGTCAGCGGCGCCATAAGCACCGACAATGCCGAAGCCTTCGTAGTCATAGCTCAGAGAGGTCGCCCAGCCGTCGCCGTTGGAACGTACCGCGTCATCACGTTCATTTTTGCCCAGGTACTGAACACCAAAGTTCAGACCGTCAACCAGGCCGAAGAAGTTGCTGTTACGGTAAGTCGCCAGACCACCCGTACGGCCTGCGAAGAAGTTATCGCTCGCGCCGGTGTCGCCGCCGAACTCAGGCAGCATATCGGTGATGCCGATTGCGTCATAGACCAGACCGTAGTTACGACCGTAGTCGAAGGAGCCTGCGTCACCAAATTTCAGACCTGCGAATGCCAGACGGGTTTTGTTGCCGTTCTGCGCATCGCCGCCTTCAGAGTTGTTACCCTGGAAGTTGTATTCCCACTGACCGTAGCCAGTCAGCTGATCGTTGATCTGAGTTTCACCTTTGAAGCCCAGACGCGCGTAAGTGTTGTCGCCATCGTTGCCCGCGTAATCAGAGAAGTAATGCAGGCCAACTGCTTTCCCGTAAAGATCTAATTTGTTGCCGTCTTTGTTATAGATTTCAGCAGCGTTTGCTGCACCGGCTACCAGCAGGGCAGGGACTACCACTGCCAGGATATTGCGCTTCATCATTATTTATTACCCTCATTGGTTTTTTTATGACACTCGCCACTGCCGTCAATAAATTCTGTCAATAAATATTTCCGGAACTATTGATGAGAGTTAGGTGTCTTTATGTGTCTGACAGGCATCTATCCATTCATAGAACCGTTTCGCTACACTGAAAGTGCTACAATCTTCAAGATTCAGTTACCAAAAGAAAATATGTGTAACTAAATATGTATTTTTGGGAACTTTGTGAAGCACCTCAAACTTCAGCGCGTTCTGGTGAATTAAACCTCCGCTTTATTCTTATATATATGATTTCCTTATGTTTAATTTAGCTAAAGGTCTTTCGTATAAACAGAAGTTAAACGGCTCATTTTTTCTTATAATCGACAAAAGCCATCCAGATGGCTGTGAATGTGGTTGTTTTTTGTGCTATTACGTAAGGATTGTATTAAGCGCAATAAGAATAGGGTTATTTTTTTGTCTAAGGATATTTCGTGGAAACAAAACGTAACAGGTAGAGGGAATTGCGGGGTTGTGGTTTATAGACGCTTACTTTTGACTGACGAAAACTGACATTGCAGGATAAAATAATGGCCAGCATTTGCTGGCCATTAATGATTTGGTCGGTTAGAAACTTGCGTTACGCGGTGTGCGTGGGAACGGAATCACATCACGTACGTTCTGAACACCTGTTACGTAAGCAATCAGACGTTCGAAGCCCAGGCCAAAGCCAGAGTGCGGAACGGTGCCGTAGCGACGGAGATCGCGATACCAGCTGTAGTCCGCCGGGTTCAGGCCCATCTCCTGCATACGCGCGTCCAGCACATCCAGGCGCTCTTCACGCTGGGAGCCACCGATGATCTCACCGATGCCCGGCGCCAGAACATCCATCGCGGCAACGGTTTTACCATCTTCGTTAAGGCGCATATAGAACGCCTTAATGTCTTTCGGATAGTTTTTCACCACAACCGGTGCTTTGAAGTGCTTCTCTGCCAGATAACGTTCATGCTCGGAGGAGAGATCCACGCCCCAGTAAACCGGGTTTTCGAATTTCTCACCGCATTTTTCCAGGATAGCGACCGCGTCGGTGTAATCCACCTGCGCGAAGTCTGCGGAGACGAAGCGCTCAAGACGGGCGATGGCGTCCTTATCGACACGCTCAGCGAAGAATTTCATGTCGTCTGCGCGTTCTTCGAGAACGGCTTTGAACACGTATTTCAGCATCGCTTCTGCCAGGCCAGCCACGTCATTCAGATCGGCAAAGGCGACTTCCGGCTCCAGCATCCAGAATTCCGCCAGGTGACGGCTGGTGTTAGAGTTTTCCGCACGGAAGGTTGGGCCGAAGGTGTAGATCTTAGACAGCGCACAGGCGTAGGTTTCGCCGTTGAGCTGGCCGGAAACCGTCAGGAAGGCTTCTTTACCAAAGAAGTCTTTGTCGTAATCGACTTTTCCTTCCGGCGTACGTGGCAGGTTTTCCATATCCAGCGTTGAAACGCGGAACATTTCACCTGCGCCTTCGGTATCGGATGCCGTGATCAGCGGAGTAGACACCCAGAAGTAACCCTGCTCGTCAAAGAAGCGATGCAGCGCCTGCGCCAGCGTATGACGCACGCGCGCCACTGCACCAATCAGGTTGGTGCGCGGACGCAGGTGCGCAACTTCACGCAGATATTCGATGCTGTGACGCTTTGCAGCCATCGGATAGGTGTCCGGATCTTCAACCCAGCCGGTCACTTCCACTGAGGTCGCCTGAATTTCGTAGCTCTGACCCTGGCCCGGAGAGGCCACCACAACACCGGTGACGATCACGGAACAGCCGGTTGTCAGGTGCAGAACGCCATCATTGTAATTGGGCAGAGAATTATTAATGACGGCCTGTACAGGATCAAAGCAGGAACCGTCATAGACGGCGAGGAAGGAGATGCCAGCTTTAGAATCTCGGCGAGTACGCACCCATCCGCGCACGGTGACCTCCTGGTCAACGGCGACACGGCCCTGGAGTACGTCGGCTACAGGCACAACGCTCATAATATTCTCTCTGTTAATAGTCGGAAAAAATAAACACTTGTCCGCCCTTATAGGGGGGATATCTATGTTACCTGCCATCCGCTATCAGACAAGTAAATTTCACCGTCTTAAGAGAAGAAATAAGAAATTAATAAGAGAAGGGGAGCCATGAAGGCTCCCCCGAAGCCGTTAACTGGCTTTTTTAACCTGAGGCAGATCGAAGGCTTTACGTAATGCGCGGACAAACGCTTTGTCATGGCAGATGGTTTTGCCAGGGCTGTCGGAGAGCTTCGCGACCGGCTTACCGTTACATTCCACTAGCTTTATGACGATGTTCAGCGGTTTCACCTGGGGGATATCACAGGTTAAGCGCGTACCAATTCCGAAACTCAGGTTCACCCGCGATGAGAAGTGGCGATAAAGGTCGACGGCTTTCGCCAGGTCAAGGTTATCGGAGAAGACCAGCACCTTACTCATGGGATCGATACCCAGTTTTTCGTAATGGGCGATGGCTTTCTCACCCCATTCAACCGGGTCCCCGGAATCATGGCGCAAACCCTGGTAGCGTTCGGCAAACTCAGGGCCAAAGTCGCGCAGGAACGCGTCCATGGTAATGCAGTCGGTAAGGGCAATACCCAGCCGATCCGGGTATTCCTCAAGCCACGCGGCGAGGGCGGCGCGCTGGCTGTTGGCAAGGTCAGGGCTGATCTGCTGGTGCGCCTGGAACCATTCGTGCGCCTGGGTACCCATCGGCGTTAAATCAAGGCGACGCGCCAGATCGTAGTTACTGGTGCCAACGAACCACGGCTCCTGTTGCAGACGTCTGACAATGGCTTCCTGAACCTCGCGAGAGAAGCGGCGGCGCGTGCCAAAGTCCATCAGACGGAAGCGGGACATATCCAGCCCTTCTGTCAGTCTGGAAAACTCAACGAGTTTATTCTCCAGAGCGGCAACCGCCTGCGTTACACCGGTTTCAGGGGAGCGATAGCGGTGGGCCAGCTCGCTGATCACGGCCAGAAGCGGCACTTCCCACATGATCACTTCGCGCCACGGGCCGGTCAGACGAATGTCCAGGTTGCCGTTATCATTGGTGACGGTGACCTGTTCCGGCTTATAGCGGAACTCACGCAGCCAGTTCAGATAGTCCGCTTTAAAGAAAGGCAGGCCTGAAAGCCACTGATATTCGTCATCGGTGAGCGCCAGATGCTGCATGGCATCGACCTGTTCACGAATGGAATCTGCGTAGATACCCAGCAAGTCGTCACCCCGGCAGCGAAATTCCGCCGCAACATGAACATCATGATAGTGGTGAAACACGGCTTGCTGCATATGCAGCTTGTACGCGTCGGTATCCAGCAACGTATGCAGAACCGGAGAAGCGAATTGAGTCATAGGTGCGCTGTAGCATCCTCTCACGGGAGCGTTTAGTACAATAAACAACTCCGGAGTATACCCTGTTTAGTGATTTATTGAACCCCGATCACAACATAAGCACACTTTATGGTCGAGCGCATTTCGTGCCCCGTGTTATAAAAATGTAGCAAAAACGGCGTTGTGCCTGAAAAGATGAACATTCTGCATAGCGCGTTTTACACAACCGGAATATATTGAATCGTTACTCGACAAACGATGCATAAGGTTTTCTATGACACAACAGCCACAAGCTAAATACCGCCACGACTACCGTGCGCCGGATTACCTGATAAGCGATATCGATCTGACCTTCGACCTGGATGCCACAAAAACCGTCGTGACGGCGGTAAGCCAGGTGACGCGCCAGAGCGCGACAGCCGTGCCGCTGCGTCTGGATGGTGAAGACCTGACGCTGGTTTCCCTGCATATTAATGATGAAGCCTGGTCAGACTATAAAGAAGAAGGCAACCAGCTGGTCATCGACAACCTGCCGGAACGCTTTACCCTGCGCATCGTGAATGAAATCAGCCCTGCCGCCAATACCGCGCTGGAAGGGCTTTACCAGTCAGGCGTAGCCCTGTGCACCCAATGTGAAGCCGAAGGGTTCCGCCACATTACCTGGTATCTGGATCGCCCGGACGTCCTGGCGCGCTTTACCACCAAAATTATTGCCGACAAAACGCTGTACCCGTACCTGCTTTCCAACGGCAACCGGATTGGTGAAGGGGAACTGGAGAATGGCCGTCACTGGGTACAGTGGCAGGATCCGTTCCCTAAACCCTGCTACCTGTTTGCGCTGGTGGCGGGCGATTTCGATGTTCTGCGCGACACCTTTAAAACGCGCTCTGGCCGTGAAGTCGCGCTGGAGCTGTTCGTGGACCGTGGCAACCTTGACCGCGCCCCGTGGGCAATGACCTCCCTCATCAACTCCATGAAGTGGGATGAAACGCGCTTTGGCCTCGAATATGACCTCGACATCTATATGATCGTTGCTGTCGATTTCTTCAATATGGGCGCGATGGAGAATAAAGGTCTTAACATCTTCAACTCCAAATACGTGCTGGCGCGTACCGATACCGCAACGGATAAAGATTACCTCGATATCGAACGCGTTATCGGCCACGAATATTTCCATAACTGGACCGGGAACCGCGTCACCTGCCGCGACTGGTTCCAGCTGAGCCTGAAAGAGGGCTTAACCGTCTTCCGCGATCAGGAGTTCAGCTCCGATCTGGGATCGCGGGCAGTGAACCGCATCAACAATGTGCGCACCATGCGTGGTCTGCAATTTGCAGAAGATGCCAGCCCAATGGCCCATCCGATCCGCCCGGATAAAGTCATTGAGATGAATAACTTCTACACCCTGACGGTGTACGAAAAAGGCGCTGAAATTATCCGCATGATCCACACCCTGCTGGGCGAAGCGAATTTCCAGAAAGGGATGCAGCTTTACTTCGAGCGTCATGACGGCAGTGCGGCCACCTGCGACGATTTTGTTCAGGCGATGGAAGACGCCTCTAACGTCGATCTGTCTCATTTCCGCCGCTGGTACAGCCAGGCCGGTACGCCGATTGTGACGGTCAAAGACGACTACAACCCGGAAACCGAGCAGTACACGCTGACCATCAGCCAGCGCACGCCGCCAACGGCGGAGCAGGAAGAGAAACATCCGCTGCACATTCCGTTCAGCGTTGAGCTGTACGACAACGAAGGCAACGTGATCCCGTTACAGAAGGGCGGCCACCCGGTGCATAACGTGCTGAACGTGACCCAGGCAGAGCAGACCTTTATCTTCGATAACGTCTATTTCCAGCCCGTTCCTGCCCTGCTGTGCGAATTCTCCGCGCCGGTGAAACTCGAATATAAGTGGAGCGATCAGCAGCTGACGTTCCTGATGCGTCACGCGCGCAACGATTTCTCGCGCTGGGATGCGGCACAAAGCCTGCTGGCGACCTACATCAAGCTGAACGTCAACCGTTACCAGCAGGGCCAGCCGCTGACGCTGCCGGTTCATGTGGCAGACGCCTTCCGTGCCATCCTGCTGGATGAGAATATTGACCCGGCGCTGGCGGCTGAAATTTTGACGCTGCCGTCTGCGACTGAAATCGCCGAGCTGTTTGACATCATTGACCCCATTGCGATCGTCGCCGTGCGTGAAGCGCTGACCCGCACGCTGGCGACCGAACTGGCAGATGAATTCCTCGCAATTTACAACGCCAACAAGCTGGACGCGTATCGGGTGGAACATGCGGATATCGGTAAACGTTCCCTGCGCAATACCTGCCTGCGCTATCTGGCATTTGGTGAGGCAGAGCTGGCGAACACGCTGGTCAGCAAGCAGTACCACGAAGCCGATAACATGACGGATGCGCTGGCCGCGCTGGCTGCAAGCGTTGCCGCCGAGCTGCCGTGCCGCGATGCGCTGATGCAGGAGTACGACGACAGGTGGCATCAGGATGGTCTGGTAATGGACAAGTGGTTCATTCTTCAGGCCACCAGCCCGGCAGCCGATGTACTCAGCAACGTACGCAGCCTGCTGAAGCACCGTTCGTTCACCATGAGCAACCCGAACCGCGTCCGCTCCCTGATTGGCGCGTTTGCCAGCAGCAACCCGGCCGCGTTCCATGCTGAAGACGGCAGCGGTTATCAGTTCATGGTTGAAATGCTGACCGAGCTGAACAGCCGTAACCCGCAGGTGGCGTCTCGTCTGATTGAGCCGCTGATCCGCCTGAAACGCTACGATGCGCAGCGTCAGGCGAAAATGCGTGCCGCACTTGAGCAGCTGAAAGGGCTGGAAAATTTGTCTGGCGATCTGTACGAGAAGATTACAAAGGCGCTGGCCTGATGTAAAAAAGCCCGGTGGCGCTTCGCTTACCGGGCCTACGATTTGCCCTTGCGCCGTGCTCCCTGTTGAAGAGGGCCGGGGTGAGGGCATCAGGCATTAGCCTTTATCCGCTGAATCTCCGCTTCTCCACGTTTCATCACTCTATCCAGCACTTCCGCCTCCAGCTCCGCCAGTCTGGCCGATCCCACCCGGCGAGGACGTGGAATATCCACCGTCAGATCCAGACCAATTTTACCCTCTTCTATTAACAGCACCCTGTCTGCCATTGCCACAGCTTCGCTTACGTCATGCGTCACCAGCAGCACCGTAAAGCCGTGCGTCTGCCAGAGGGTTTCAATCAGATCCTGCATCTCGATCCGCGTCAGGGCATCAAGCGCGCCGAGCGGTTCATCAAGCAGCAGCAGACCGGGACGATGAATCAGCGCGCGTGCCAGGGCCACGCGCTGCTTTTGTCCACCCGACAGGGCCGCAGGCCACTCTCCCGCGCGATTCTCCAGCCCGACGGCGGCGAGTGCCTGCCGGGCATCCTCCCGCCAGCTACCCTTCAGGCCCAGCCCGACGTTATCCATCACCGTTTTCCACGGCAGCAGACGCGCGTCCTGAAACATCATGCGCGTATCATCCTGAATCGTGGACAGCGGCGTGGTGCCTGCCAGAATGTCACCGCTGTTTGGCGCCTCCAGCCCGGCTAAAAGACGCAGCAGGGTACTCTTGCCGCCACCGCTGCGGCCAACAACGGCCACAAACTGTCCGGCAGGAATATGCAGATCCAGTGCATTCAGAATGGTGTTGTCGCCGTAGCGTTTGGTCACGCCGTTCAGCAGTAACGGTGTTCCCTGGTTCAGTCGTGCAGTATTCATGCTTTCGCCTCCTGAGCGGTGTAGGCCGGGTTCCAGCGCAGCCAGCTACGTTCCAGCCACTGGGCGCTGACGTCCGCAAGTTTGCCGAGCAGGGCATAAAGGATAATGGCAACCACCACCACGTCCGTTTGCAGGAACTCGCGGGCGTTCATCGCCAGATAACCAATGCCGGAGTTGGCCGAAATGGTTTCCGCCACGATCAGGGTTAGCCACATCAGGCCGAGCGCAAAACGTACCCCAACCATAATGGAGGGCAGGGCGCCCGGCAGGATCACATGGGTAAACAGGGCAAAACCTGACAGGCCATAGCTGCGGGCCATCTCAACCAGACCGCGATCGATATTGCGGATCCCATGCCAGGTATTGATATAAATCGGGAATAATGTTCCCAGCGCCACGAGGAAAATTTTGGCGCTCTCATCAATGCCGAACCACAGGATAACCAGCGGAATAAGCGCCAGATGCGGCACGTTACGCAGCATTTGAACGGAGGTATCCAGCAGCCGCTCACCCCAGCGGGACAGGCCGCTGATCAGCCCCAGCGTCAGGCCGATGCTCCCGCCAATCGAAAAGCCGATTACCGCGCGCCAGGAGCTGATGGCAAGATGTTGCCACAGCTCACCGCTGGCGCTTAGCGACCAGAACGCTTCCACAACGCCCTCCGGAGAGGGCAAAATACGGCTCGACAGCCAGCCAGTTGAAGACGCCAGTTGCCAGACGAGGACAATGCCGACGGGCAGAAACCACGGCGCGGCGCGCAGCAGCCATTTTTGTGCGGTTTCAGACATGGTGGCTCCTTAACTTTGCGCGACTTTTCTCGGGATAAACGCATTCGCCACGGCTTCGCCCTGCAACTGAAGCTGACGTGGCTGCGGAATTTCCGGGATAGCGACATCCAGGTGCGGGAAGAGCAGTTCACCCACCTTGTAGGCCTCCTCCAGATGCGGGTAGCCAGACAGGATAAAGCTGTCGATCCCCAGCGCCGCGTATTCATTAATGCGTGCCGCTACGGTTGGACCGTCGCCGACCAGCGCCGTACCGGCGCCGCCACGCACCAGACCCACCCCGGCCCACAGGTTCGGGCTGATCTCAAGATTTTCACGCTTGCCGTTGTGCAGGGAGGCCATTCGGTGTTGGCCCACTGAGTCGGTTTTGGCAAACGCCGCCTGTGCTTTGGCGATAGTGTCGTCGTCCAGATGAGCGATCAGACGGTCGGCAGCTTGCCAGGCCTCGTCGTTGGTTTCGCGTACGATCACGTGCAGGCGAATGCCGAAGCGCACCGTACGGCCATGTTCTGCGGCTTTGGCGCGTACCTGAGCAATTTTCTCTTTAACCAGCTCCGGTGGCTCGCCCCAGGTCAGATAGAGATCGACCTGCTCAGCCGCCAGCTCCTGCGCCACGTCCGACGATCCGCCGAAATAAAGGGGAGGGCGCGGCTGTTGTACCGGCGGGAAGTAGAGTTGCGCATCGCGAACGTGAATATGTTTTCCTTCGAAGGTGACGGTTTCCCCTTCCAGCAGACGTCGCCAGACGCGGGTGAACTCTGCGGAGGCTTCATAGCGCTCGGTATGATCGAGAAAAACGCCATCGCCCGCCAGCTCCTGCGGATCGCTGCCCGTCACCAGGTTGAACAGCGCGCGGCCGTTGGAGAGCCTGTCCAGCGTTGCCGCCTGGCGTGCCGCGACGGTGGGCGACACCACGCTTGGGCGCAAGGCTACCAGGAATTTCAGGCGCTGGGTGACGGGGATCATCGACGCGGCAACCAGCCACGCGTCCTCACATGAACGGCCCGTCGGGATCAGCACCCCGGTAAAACCGATGCGGTCTGCCGCCTGGGCGATCTGCTGTAGATAGCCGTGATCGACCGGGCGGGCGCCTTCTTCTGTGCCAAGATAGTGTCCATCACCGTGGGTGGGTAAAAACCAGAAAAGATTCAGACTCATGATTTTTTTCCTTCAATGCCAGCGGGTTGCCAGATGCGTTCGCGAATATTCACCTGCTTTGGAACCAGGCGGTTTTGATAAAAGAGGTCTGCCGTTTGCTGCTGGAGGGCGGCAACGTGGGCGTCAACCGGCGCTATGGTGGTGGGAGGACGGTGGTCAAGATAGGTGGCGATCACCGGTTCAGGCAGGCCCATGGTTTTTGCCAGCAGCGTGATGCTCTGCTGACGCTGGCTTTGGGTCAGCGCATCGGCCTGAGAGAAGGTATCCAGCACCTGCTGAATAAATGCGCCATTTTTTTCAGCGTAAGGACGTGCCGCCAGGTAGAACGAACCGGTTTGCTTCAGGGTGGTGCCGTCTTTCAGCACCCGCACACCGCCCTGCAACAGTGCGGCGGAGTAGTACGGATCCCAGATAGCCCAGGCATCAACATTTTTTTGCTGAAACGCCGCGCGCGCATCGGCAGGCGTCAGGTAAACGGGCTGGATATCGGTGAATTTAAGGCCGGCCTCCTGCAACGCGCGCAGCAGCAGGTTGTGCGAGCTGGAACCTTTCTGGAAAGCAACCTTATGGCCTTTGAGATCGGCGACGCTTTTGATCTCGCTGTTTTCCGGCACCAAAATAACCTCTGCCTTCGGCTTGGCGGGTTCAACGCCAACGTAAACCAGATCCGCCCCGGCCGCCTGGGCAAAGATCGGCGGGATATCGCCGGTGCTGCCTAAATCAATACTCCCGACGTTCAGCGCCTCCAGCATCTGCGGTCCGGCAGGGAACTCGACCCATGAGAATTTGGTCTGCGGGAAACGTTTCTCCAGCAACGCATGGCTTTTCGCCAGCACCATGCTGACGCTGCCTTTCTGATAACCGATACGCAGGCTCTCCGGCGTTTTCTCCGCCGCCTGAGCCAGCGATGCCACTGCCAGCAGACCTGCCAGCCCGATACGGGTAACTGTTTTAAACATGCGCCACTCCTTGTGATTGATGAAATGCCGCCGCGTGGCGATCCCGACGATTAAGGGCGTGCCAGAAGGTTTCAAGCGCGCTGTCGAGGCGGGTTTGCAGATTCGGCGTGAAATGCGGTTTATGCTGGTAGTCGATTACCTGTGAGTCGTCAGCGAAGACGCCATGCAGGATCTCCTGCGCTTTCAGCGCGTTCAGAACCGGCTTGAGGGCATAATCCACCGCCAGTAAATGGGCTACCGTACCGCCTGTGGCCAGCGGCAGGACGACCTTACCGTCCAGCGCGCGTTCGGGCAGCAGATCGAGCAGCGTTTTCAGTGCACCGGAAAAAGAGGCTTTATAAATTGGTGTCGCGACGACCAACCCGTCAGCACGCTTAAGTTGTTCGATCAGGGTTTTCAGCGCCGGGCTGTCGAAACGTGCGTAGAGCAGATCTTCAGGCGCGAAATTGTGCAAATTCCAGTGACACACTTCGACATCCAGAGCATTAAGCTTTTCGCGAGCGTATTCCAGCAGTGCGCTGGATCGAGAGGGGAAGCGGGGGCTTCCGGCCAGGGTAATGACGCGCATGGTTGCTCCTTATAACTAATTGTTTGCTTTTATCTAACATTCATAACAATTTTCAGGAGTGTGACATTGCGTGGTTATTCCACTAAATGATTTATCCTCAGGATGAATGCAGAAAAAAGCATAAGAAGCGAACCGATAAGTAAACGATTGCGTTTTACATGGCTTTTTTTGCCACAGGTCAATTCCCTTTCCGGGCAGGATCGCACATAATCCCCTCCCGGTTTGCACACCGGGAATCCAGGAGAGTTCATGTACTACCCCTTCGTTCGTAAAGCCCTTTTCCAGCTCGATCCTGAGCGCGCTCATGAATTTACATTTCAGCAGTTACGTCGTATTACAGGAACGCCTCTGGCCGCGCTGGTGCGTCAAAACGTGCCGGAAAAACCTGTCCAATGCATGGGCCTGACGTTCAAAAATCCACTGGGCCTTGCGGCCGGTCTGGACAAAAATGGCGAATGCATTGATGCACTCGGTGCGATGGGCTTTGGCTCGATCGAAATCGGGACGGTGACGCCGCGTCCGCAGCCGGGAAATGACAAGCCACGTCTGTTCCGCCTGGTTGAAGCCGAGGGGCTGATCAACCGCATGGGCTTTAATAACCTTGGCGTCGATCATCTGGTTGAGAACGTTAAGAAAGCCCATTTTGATGGTGTGCTGGGTATTAATATTGGCAAAAATAAAGACACGCCAGTCGAGCAGGGTAAAGATGACTATCTGATTTGTATGGAAAAAGTCTATGCCTATGCCGGTTATATCGCGGTGAATATATCCTCGCCTAACACCCCAGGGCTGCGTTCATTACAATATGGCGAAGCGCTTGACGATCTTCTTAGCGCCATTAAAAATAAACAAACGGCACTACAGGCGATCCACCATAAATATGTTCCGGTCGCGGTTAAGATCGCCCCGGATCTTTCGGCAGAGGAATTGATCCAGGTTGCCGACAGTTTAGTTCGCCATAATATTGATGGTGTGATTGCGACCAATACAACGCTCGATCGCTCCCTCGTCCAGGGAATGAAAAACTGTGACGAAGCGGGTGGATTAAGTGGCCGTCCGGTACAATTAAAAAGCACCGAAATTATTCGCGCACTCTCCGCGGAATTAAAAGGCCAGCTGCCGATTATTGGCGTGGGTGGCATTGACTCCGTCATCGCTGCACGTGAGAAGATGGCGGCAGGGGCTTCACTGGTGCAAATTTATTCCGGCTTTATTTTTAAAGGGCCGCCATTGATTAAAGAAATTGTCACGCATATCTAATCTTTTCTCTTAATCAGACAACCAGGGCTTTATTTCCAGCCCTGGTTGTTTTATATTCCGTCATTGTTGCTTATTTAGACATTATAGTCTTTTATTACTAGTGTTATAAGCGAAGCGGCAAACAGGACATTTTTAGTACAGGACGTTTTGGGGACGGGAGAGAAACATGCGAATTAAACCTGACGATAACTGGTGCTGGTATTTTTGTGACGAGCATGACCGTATGATGCTCGACTTAGCCAATGGCATGTTGTTTCGCTCTCGTTTTGCGCGCCGAATGTTAACGCCAGACGCGTTTGCTCCCTCAGGCTTTTGCGTTGACGACGCTGCACTCTATTTCTCTTTTGAAGAAAAATGCCGCGACTTCAATCTCTCCAAAGAACAGCGCGCTGAACTGGTACTAAATGCGCTGGTGGCGATCCGTTTCCTGAAACCACAAATGCCGAAAAGCTGGCATTTCCTCGCGCACGGTATGAGCTGGACCCCGGCTATCGGCGATGCGGCCAGCGTCAATCTGAGCGATACCGAAGAAGAGGTGAATTTGCTGGTGGTTGAACCCGGTGAAAACGCTGCGCTCTGTTTGCTGGCCCAACCCGGCGTGACCATTGCCGGGCGAGTCATGCAGTTAGGTGATGCCATCAAAGTGATGAATGACAGGCTGAAGCCTCAGCTGCGCGTCGATTCCTTCAGCCTCGAACAGGCGGTTTAAGCTTCCAGCTGTACGGATGTTTTCGGTACACAGCTACAGCACAGGATCGTGCCGTCACTGCCAATCGCAGATTTCTTCAGGGCACTCACTTCACCATCGACCAGTTTAATGCGACAGCATCCGCAAATCCCCGCGCGACAGGAATAAGGTACGCGGATACCCGCCTGCTCCAGCTGTTCCAGTAGCACCTGCTGATTGTTACCACGAATAACTTTGCCTTCCCAGTGAATATCCACCGCGGAAGCGACGTTGGTGACAACGTCAACCATTTCTTCTTCCTGGCCTGCGCCGTACACTCTTGCAGGCCCGCGGGTAAGAATTTCGACCTCGTCGCCCACGCGGATTACGCCGCTGGAGCGGGGGATCAGGTTCTGGCCGAAGTCGACATCACCGTTATCCTGCGCGGTACGAAATGACTGCAAGGTTTTCAGCGGTTCGCCGGAAGGGTGTTTCTGGCCTTTCTCCGGGCTGACGGTGGTAAAAATACAGCGGCTGCACGGCTTCACGACATCAAAGATAACGCTGCCGATGCGGATCACTTTCCAGGTATCTTCATCCCAGGCATCCGCTCCGGTCACCACCAGATTCGGGCGAAACTGCTCCATCTGCACGCTGGCTTTGCAACGGGTTTGTAAATCACGCAGCGAGGCCTCGCTGGTCAGCAGGAAGGGAAAACCATCCGCAAAGGAGAGGGGAACCGCGTCGTGGCGTTTCACGCGACGAGTCAGCGCAGGCCCAACCCAGCGCAGCTGAACGTCACGTGAGAAAAAGCCGCTCAGCCACTGGTTAATGTTATCCGGCGCGATACGCGCGGTAAAATGATTGCCCCACACTTCCGTTGGTGCTTCAACCGGCGCAAAATCAGCAAAGCGGATCACGACGCTTGAACCGTCTGGCGCGGTCAAATGCAATCCGTCATGAAGCGGGGAAGGCGTAAAGCGAACCATCTGCGGGAACTGACGTGCGGTGATGAACGTACCGTCAGGCTCGGTGATCATAAAAATACGATCGAAGGCGAATCCGCTCATATCGGCCAGCGCGTGCGTCACGCCGATACCACGCATGGATTTCACCGGATGAATAAAAAGCCTGGATAACGTCGCCACTGCACACTCCCGCTAAATAAAATAAGCCTTCAACTTTATGACATACACGCCATATTAGCTATAATGCGCGACAATTTTCTATGAGTAAAAGTGACGATATGAATTCTCTGTTTGCCAGTACGGCCCGTGGGCTGGAAGAGCTGTTAAAAACTGAACTGGAAACCCTGGGCGCGAAAGAGTGCCAGGTGGTTCAGGGTGGTGTCCATTTTGAGGGCGACACGCGGCTTATTTACCAGAGCCTGATGTGGAGCCGTCTGGCGTCGCGCATCATGCTGCCGATGAAAGAGTGCAAGGTCTACAGCGATCTTGATCTCTACACCGGCGTACAGATGATCGACTGGACAGAGATCTTCACCCCGGACGCCACCTTTGCGGTGCATTTCAACGGCGTCAACGATGAGATCCGCAACAGCCAGTACGGCGCCCTGCGCGTCAAAGACGCCATTGTGGACTGCTTCACGCGTCGTAATAGAGAACGTCCGAACGTAGATCGTGAAAACCCGGATCTGCGTATCAACGTCTGGCTGAACGGCGACACTGCCAGTATTTCCCTGGATCTGAGCGGCGCAGGCCTGCATCTGCGCGGCTATCGCGATCGCACCGGCATGGCCCCAATCAAAGAGACACTGGCCGCCGCTATCGTGATGCGCTCCGGCTGGCAGCCGGGTACGCCGTTGCTCGATCCAATGTGCGGTTCCGGTACGCTGCTGATTGAAGCCGCGATGCTGGCCACCGACCGCGCGCCAGGGCTGCATCGTGGACAGTGGGGCTTCAAAGGCTGGGCGCAGCACGATGAAGCCCTCTGGAAAGAGGTCAAAGACGACGCGCAGACCCGTGCCCGTAAAGGGCTGGCGGAGTACACCTCTCACTTTTACGGTTCGGACAACGACCCACGGGTGATTGAACGCGCGCGCAGCAACGCCCGTCGTGCCGGTATCGGTGAGCTGGTGACCTTCGACGTCAAAGATGTGGCGAACCTGACCAATCCGCTGCCAAAAGGCCCGTACGGTACGGTGATCAGCAACCCGCCGTATGGTGAGCGTCTTGGCAGCGAGCCAGCGCTGATTGCGCTACACAGCCTGCTGGGCCGCAACATGAAAGCGCATTTCGGCGGCTGGAACCTCTCCCTGTTTAGCGCCTCGCCGGAGCTGCTGAGCTGCCTGCAATTACGTGCCGATCGCCAGTTCAAGGCGAAAAACGGCCCGCTGGACTGCGTGCAGAAAAACTACCATCTGGCAGAGATAGCAGCGGACAGCAAACCGTCTGGCGTGGCGGAAGATTATGCCAACCGTCTGCGCAAAAACCTGAAGAAATTTGAGAAGTGGGCGAAGCAGGAAGGCATCGAATGTTATCGCCTTTACGACGCTGACCTGCCGGAATACAACGTGGCGGTTGACCGCTATGCAGACTGGGTGGTGGTTCAGGAATACGCCCCGCCGAAAACCATTGATGCGCAAAAAGCGCGTCAGCGTATGCTGGATGTGATTGCGGCCACCATCGCCGTACTCGGCATTTCGCCAAACAAGCTGGTGCTGAAAACCCGTGAGCGTCAGAAAGGCAAAAACCAGTATCAGAAGATGGGCGAGAAGGGCGACTTCATCGAAGTGGGCGAATATAACGCGCGCCTGTGGGTTAACCTGACCGATTACCTTGATACCGGTCTGTTCCTCGATCACCGCATCGCCCGCCGCATGCTGGGCCAGATGAGTAAGGGCAAAGACTTCCTGAACCTGTTCTCCTATACCGGCAGCGCCAGCGTTCATGCAGGGCTTGGTGGGGCGCGTAGTACCACCACGGTCGATATGTCCCGTACTTATCTGGAGTGGGCAGAGCGCAACCTGCGTCTTAACGGCTTAACCGGTCGTCAGCATCGCCTGTTACAGGCCGACGTGCTGGGCTGGCTGCGCGATACCGACGAGCAGTTTGACCTGATCTTTATCGATCCGCCGACCTTCTCTAACTCCAAGCGTATGGAGGATAGCTTTGACGTTCAACGCGATCACCTGCGCCTGATGACCGACCTGAAGCGTCTGCTGCGTAAAGGCGGCACCATTATGTTCTCGAATAACAAGCGCGGATTCCGCATGGATCACGACGGCCTGGCCGAACTGGGACTTAAAGCACAAGAAATCAGCCAAAAAACGCTGTCTCAGGACTTTGCCCGTAACCGTCAAATCCACAACTGCTGGCTGATCTCCGCGGTCTGAAAGGAAAAATAAATGTCTTTAATTAGTATGCACGGCGCGTGGCTCTCTTTCAGCGACTCACCGCTTCTCGATAATGCAGAGCTGCATATCGAAGATAACGAGCGCGTCTGTCTGGTCGGCCGTAACGGCGCAGGTAAATCGACGCTGATGAAAATCCTCAACCGTGAGCAGGGGCTGGACGACGGCCGTATTGTTTACGAGCAGGATCTGGTCGTCTCTCGTCTGCAACAGGATCCGCCGCGTAACGTTACCGGCAGCGTGTACGATTTTGTTGCCGAAGGAATTTCAGAGCAGGCGGAATACCTCAAGCGCTACCACGAGATTTCGCATCTGGTCATGACCGACCCGAGCGACAAAAATCTCAACGAGCTGGCAAAAGTGCAGGAGATGCTCGATCACCATGGCCTGTGGCAGCTGGAAAACCGCATTAACGAAGTGCTGGCTCAGCTTGGCCTGGAAGCGGATATGGAGCTGTCGGCGCTCTCCGGCGGCTGGCTGCGTAAAGCCGCGCTGGGCCGTGCCCTGGTGAGCGGGCCCAGGGTACTGCTGCTGGACGAACCAACGAACCACCTGGATATCGAAGCGATTGACTGGCTGGAAGGGTTCCTGAAAACTTTCAATGGCACCATTATCTTCATCTCCCACGACCGTTCGTTCATCCGCAACATGGCCACGCGCATTGTCGACCTCGACCGCGGCAAGCTGGTGACCTATCCGGGCGATTACGATACCTATCTGCTGGAGAAAGAAGAGAACCTGCGCGTGGAAGAGCTGCAAAACGCCGAGTTCGACCGCAAGCTGGCGCAGGAAGAGGTATGGATCCGTCAGGGCATCAAGGCGCGTCGTACCCGTAATGAAGGCCGCGTTCGCGCCCTGAAGGCGATGCGCCGCGAACGTAGCGAACGCCGTGAAGTCATGGGTAGCGCCAAAATGCAGGTGGAAGAGGCGTCCCGCTCGGGCAAGATTGTCTTCGAAATGGAGAACGTGAATTATTCGGTTGACGGCAAAGTGCTGGTGAACGATTTCTCCGCACAGGTTCAGCGTGGCGACAAAATTGCGCTTATTGGTCCAAACGGCTGCGGCAAAACCACGCTGTTGAAACTGATGCTGGGCCAGTTGCAGGCAGACAGCGGTCGTATTCACTGTGGTACCAAGCTGGAAGTAGCGTACTTTGACCAGCATCGCGCAGAGCTGGATCCGGACCGTACGGTGATGGACAACCTCGCAGAGGGTAAACAGGAGGTGATGGTTAACGGCAAGCCGCGTCACGTGCTGGGCTACCTTCAGGACTTCCTGTTCCACCCAAAACGCGCCCTGACGCCTGTGCGCGCGCTGTCCGGCGGTGAGCGTAACCGTCTTTTACTGGCGCGCCTGTTCCTGAAACCCAGTAACTTACTGATTCTCGATGAACCGACGAACGATCTGGATGTCGAAACGCTGGAACTGCTGGAAGAGTTGATTGATGGCTATCAGGGAACCGTGATGCTGGTCAGCCACGATCGTCAATTTGTCGATAACACCGTGACCGAGTGCTGGATCTTCGAAGGCGAAGGACGCATCGGTCAATATGTGGGCGGCTATCATGACGCGCGTGGACAGCAATCGCAGTCGCTGGCGCAAAAACAGGCGAAGACCAAAAATGTCGCTGAACCTGTTGTTGTGAAAGCAGAAACTGTCAAAAAGTCTCCTGCTAAAATGAGCTATAACTTGCAGCGCGAGCTGGAAGGACTGCCGCAGCGTCTGGAAGAGCTGGAAGCGGCACTGGAAGCACTGCAAATTCAGGTCGCTGATGCGTCATTCTTTACGCAGCCTCACGACTATACTCAGAAAGTATTGGCTGAACTCTCCCAGGCCGAGCAGGCGCTGGAAGAGGCATTTGAGCGCTGGGAGTACCTTGAGTCTCTGAAAAACGGCGCATAAACAGGGATAATCTATGTGTGACCAGCACCATGCCGATCGGCATATTTTATGCTCGCAATGCGATATGCTCGTGGCGTTGCCAGAGCTTGGTCACGGACATAAGGCTGCCTGCCCGCGCTGCGGAGCTACGCTGACGACCGAGTGGGACGCGCCAAGGCAGCGTCCTACGGCTTACGCACTGGCAGCCCTGTTCATGTTACTACTCTCCAATCTCTTCCCTTTCATCTCTATGAAAGTGGGTGGGATGGTAAGCCAGGTGGAGTTACTGGAAATTCCAGGCGTGATGTTCTCGGAAGATTACGCCAGCCTTGGCACCTTCTTTCTTCTGTTCGTGCAGATAGTCCCGGCTTTTTGCCTGGTCGTCATTCTGCTACTGGTCAATCGCGTCAGGATGCCCACCGCCCTTAAAATCAAACTCGCGCGGATCCTGTTCCAGCTAAAAAGCTGGGGGATGGCGGAAATTTTTCTGGCGGGTATCCTGGTCAGCTTCGTGAAGCTGATGGCCTACGGCGATGTGGGGATTGGCAGCAGCTTTATTCCGTGGTGTCTGTATTGCGTGCTGCAACTGCGCGCTTTCCAGTGCGTGGACCGACGATGGACCTGGGACGATATTGCCCCGGCACCGACGCTCTCGCAGACGGTAAAGGTGGGCGTACCGGGTATCCGTCAGGGGCTGCGCTCCTGCTCCTGCTGCACCGCCGTGCTGCCCGCGGATGTCGAGGTGTGTCCCCGCTGTGAAACAAAAGGTCACGTCCGACGCAAAAATAGCCTGCAATGGACCATGGCGCTGCTGGTGACCTCTGTCATGCTTTATCTGCCCGCCAATATTTTGCCGATCATGATCACCGATCTGCTCGGCGACAGAATGCCCTCGACCATCCTTGCCGGGGTGATTTTGCTGTGGAGCGAAGGGTCATACCCTGTTGCAGGCGTCATATTTCTCGCCAGCATTATGGTTCCGACCTTAAAGATGATTGCCATTGCCTGGCTTTGCTGGGATGCAAAAGGGCACGGTAAGCGTGACAGTGAGCGCATGCATCTGATTTATGAGGTCGTGGAATTTGTTGGCCGCTGGTCGATGATTGACGTGTTCGTGATTGCGGTTCTCTCAGCGCTGGTGCGTATGGGTGGGCTGATGAGTATTTATCCCGCTATGGGAGCGCTGATGTTTGCTTTGGTCGTCATTATGACCATGTTTGCGGCCATGACCTTCGACCCTCGTTTATCGTGGGATCGTGAGCCCGATTCAAGCCATGAGGAAGAGTAAGAGCATGGAAAATAAGAGTGGAGAGGCTAAAGTGCAGAAGGTCAGAAACTGGTCGCCGGTGTGGATTTTCCCCATCGTGACCGCGCTGATCGGTGCATGGATCCTGTTTTATCATTACAGCCATCAGGGACCGGAAGTCACGCTAATTACCACCAATGCAGAGGGAATTGAGGGCGGAAAAACCACCATCAAGAGCCGCAGCGTGGATGTGGGTGTCGTGGAAAGCGCGACCCTGACGGATGATTTAACCCATGTTGAAATTAAGGCCCGCCTGAATGCTGGCATGGAAAAACTGCTCCATGAAGATTCCGTTTTTTGGGTGGTGAAACCGCAGGTCGGAAGAGAAGGGATCAGCGGCTTAGGGACGCTATTGTCAGGGGCTTACATTGAACTCCAGCCCGGCAATAAAGGCGCCCAGCCAGCAAACTATCAGTTGCTGGATTCACCGCCGCTTGCGCCACCGGATGCAAAAGGGATCCGCGTCATTCTGGACAGCAAAAAAGCGGGCCAGCTCTCGCCGGGCGATCCGGTGCTGTTCCGTGGGTATCGTGTCGGTTCGGTTGAAACGAGCACCTTCGATCCGCAAAAACGGACCATCAGCTATCAGCTATTTATCAATGCGCCTAATGACCGACTGGTGACCAGTAACGTTCGTTTCTGGAAAGACAGTGGGATCGCTGTGGATCTCACCTCTGCGGGGATGCGCGTTGAGATGGGTTCACTCACCACGCTGTTTGGTGGGGGCGTCAGTTTTGACGTGCCGGAAGGTATAGATCTGGGACAACCGGTGGCGGAAAAAACCGCCTTCAGACTGTTTGACGATCAAAAAAGCATTCAGGATGCGCTCTATACCGATCACATCGATTATCTGATGTTCTTTAAGGACTCTGTACGCGGCTTGCAGCCAGGAGCGCCAGTTGAGTTCCGCGGTATCCGTCTGGGTACAGTGGGGCAAGTGCCTTACTTTGTTCCGGGACTCAAGCAAATGCTTGATGATGATTATCGTATTCCGGTGCTGATACGCATTGAGCCTGAGCGTTTAATTAACCAGATTGGTGAGGATCAGGATATTGGGGAGCATATCAGCGACCTGATGAATCGCGGTCTGCGTGGCTCGCTGAAAACCGGCAACCTGGTGACAGGGGCGTTGTATGTCGATATGGACTTCTATCCAAAAGCGCCACCTATGACGGGAGTCCGTGAATTTGGCGGCTACAAAATCATTCCTACGGTCAGCAGTGGCCTGGCGCAGATCCAACAGCGTCTGATGGAAACGCTGGATAAGATCAACAATCTGCCGCTGAATCCAATGCTTGAGGCTGCGACGGGATCACTGCATCAGAGCCAGGCGACGATGCAACGTCTGCAAACCACCCTGGATAATATCAACAAGATCACGGCCAACCAGTCCATGCAGCAGCTGCCGCAGGATATGCAGAAAACGTTGCGTGAACTGAATCGCAGTATGCAGGGCTTCCAGCCGGGCTCAGCGGCCTACAACAAGATGGTGGCGGATATGCAACGTCTTGATCAGGTTTTACGCGAGCTACAGCCCGTTCTGAAAACGCTCAATGAAAAGAGCAACGCGCTGGTGTTTGAAGCGAAAGATAAAAAGGATCCTGAGCCTAAGAGGGCGAAACAATGAAAAAATGGCTAATCATCGCAGGCGCACTGGTATTAACGGCCTGTAGCTCTGGAAGCGATAACAAAAGCTACTACCAGCTGCCGTTAAGCGCGCAGTCGGGGGCGCAGAGCAGTGCCTCGCAGGGCAGCCGTCTGCTGTGGGTTGAGCAGGTTGCCGTGCCAGATTACCTGGCGGGCAACGGGGTGGTCTACCAGACCAGCGATGTGCAGTACGTAATCGCCAACAATAACCTGTGGGCCAGCCCGCTGGATCAGCAGCTACGCAATACGCTGGTGGCGAATCTGAGCAGCCAGCTCCCCGGTTGGGTCGTTGCCTCGCAGCCTCTGGGAAGCGATCAGGACACTCTGAATGTTAACGTGACGGGATTCCATGGCCGCTATGATGGTGCCGTTGTTATCAGCGGGGAGTGGCTGCTGAATCACCAGGGTCAGCTGATTAAGCGTCCTTTCCATCTTGAACTCAAGCAGCAGAAAGATGGCTATGACGAAATGGTGAAAGTACTTGCGCAGGGATGGGCACAGGAGTCGGCTACTATAGCAAGAGAGATTTCCCGCCTGCCATAAGTAAAATTCATCGACGAAAGCCGCACTCAGCTTCTTGCTGATTGCGGCTTTTTTTTCGTTTTACGTTCAGGTTGTTACTTGTCCCGCATCACACTTTTTGTACAAACGATCTTCCATGTAGCTCACAAATATGACACCCGTATGAATTTTGAACGTTGACGCTGACGCAGATTCGGGGTATTCGTTAACTGTGCTTGCACATATTGCAACCACTGTTTTCTTTCCACCAGACAAAAGAATGAGGGAAACGAGGCATGAAGAGACAGAAACGAGATCGCCTGGAAAGGGCTCATCAACGTGGTTATCAGGCTGGCATCGCCGGACGTTCTAAAGAAATGTGTCCCTATCAGGCCCTGAATCAAAGGTCCCAATGGCTAGGGGGCTGGCGAGAAGCCATCGGAGACAGGGCAGTACTTGCTTGATACCGTCTCTTTAAAAAGAAACCTCCGCAATGCGGAGGTTTCGCCTTTCTGGAAGGGGCTAAAAGCCGTTATCAGAAAGCGGAGGTATCCTGGAACAGACCCACTTTCAGGTCGTTCGCGGTATAGATCAGACGACCATCAACCAGCACTTCACCGTCCGCCAGGCCCATAATCAGACGGCGGTTAACGATGCGTTTGAAATGGATACGGTAGGTGACTTTCTTCGCGGTAGGCAGAACCTGACCGGTGAATTTCACTTCGCCTACGCCCAGCGCACGGCCTTTGCCTTTACCGCCAAGCCAGCCCAGATAGAAGCCAACCAGCTGCCACATAGCATCGAGGCCCAGGCAGCCAGGCATTACCGGATCGCCAATAAAGTGGCAACCGAAGAACCACAGGTCCGGGTTGATATTGAGTTCTGCTTCTACGTAACCCTTATCAAAGTTGCCGCCGGTTTCGGTCATTTTCACGACACGGTCCATCATCAGCATATTTGGGGCTGGTAACTGCGGGCCTTTCGCGCCAAACAGTTCACCGCGACCAGAGGCAAGAAGGTCTTCTTTAGTATAGGATTCGCGTTTATCTACCATGTTCTCAGTAAGCCTTATTTTAGTGAAGGACGCAGGATAGCTAACACGTGTACGCTGAACAAGTCCGATCAGTTCGCACTAAACCAACTTAACCAGCGTAACGGCCACGGATAACGATGACGAGCATCCTGCTGTGTCGCCTGAGCTATACGTTCCTGAATGGTCTGCATCAGGGTTGTCTGGCCTTCGCCGTCCCAGACCAGGTTTGTCAGTAAGGGTAGTGCATCCTCAACCCCTTCGATGGCCCAGACAGTGAATTGTTCCTGCTCTACCGCATCCAGAATCGCCTGGCTCAGGCTCAAATGGCGAGCGTTAGGTGCCGGAATAATCACGCCCTGTTTGCCGTTTAAACCGCGCTGCTGGCAGATTGCGAAGAAGCCTTCGATTTTCTCATTCAGTCCGCCCACCGGTTGGGCACGGCCAAACTGATCCACGGACCCGGTAATCGCAATATTCTGGTTAATCGGCACGTCTGCAAGCGCGCTGATCACGGCGCACAGCTCTGCCATTGAGGCGCTGTCGCCGTCGACTTCACTGTAGGACTGCTCAAAGGTCAACGAGGCAGAGAAGGGGATCTGCTGCTCGAGCTGAAGTTCAGACATCAGGAATGCCTGCATGATCATCATGCCTTTGGCATGAATGTTTCCGCCCAGTTCGGCCTTGCGTTCGATATCGGTAAATTCGCCGTCACCAATGTGTACGACACAGCTGATACGGGAAGGCTCACCAAAGGCGCGTGGGTGCCCGGGGAACTCGATGACGGACAAGGCATTGATTTGCCCGATACGTTCGCCTTCGGTCTCCACCAGAATCTGTTCAAGCAGAATTTCATCCTGCATACGGTCAGCAAGATAGCCTTCGCGCCATTCACGCTGGGCCAGCATCTGGCTCAGTTGCTCACCGTTGAACGTACCGTTGCCGCTGATAACGCCCACTTCACGTAGTTGTTTGCCGATCCAGAGCGGACAGAGCGGCAGGGTTTCCTGATCGCCGGTGTAGCGTACGGCCTCGCGGATTAAGCCCGGCCACGCATCCTCGGCAGGTGAGGGCAGCGCAAAACGTTCCGCCACGGCCATAACCCACTGACACCACTGCGCCATGTCATCGGCATCTACAATCTGAATATTGTCTTCAAATTCGCTGTAAACCGCCTGCTCCGCGAGTTCTGGCTCCATTTCCTGGAAGTCAGCCAGTGATTCACGGTCACCCGTCAGCACGACGGTCAGCGACAGCGGCATAGACGGAATGGAAACAGGCAGAGGACGTGAATCGTCGAAGCCTACCCAGTCAAAACGTTGCTGCGTCACCACCGTTTTCAGGCGCATCCACAGCAGCGGCTGCGCAAGCAGTGTGCGAAGGGAGATGAGCAATACGCCGCCATTAGCGCGGTGTACCAGCCCGGGTTGCAGTGAAACATCGCCATTGAACTGACGAAGGCAGCCGAACAACTGTTCTGCTTCCACCCAGTTGGCGGTGATCACCTCGCCTTTTGCAGCGAACAATCCATCTGCCTGCGTGGCAGGTTCGAATGTCACGTCGCGACCGGCAATATGATACTGACCACCAAAAACGGCATTCGTTTTTGGCTGCAACTGGCGCATGGCATCACCGAGAAGCGTCAGATACTCGGCTTCTTCCGGGGCTTTGAGCAGCATGAAAGGAGATGTAGCCCATGGGGATGACATCTGCTCCAGCGCGTAATGCAAACGCGGTTGTGTCTCGCTAAGTATGAATTTGTGTTCTTTTGTGAGGTCTGGCTGTGCAAACAGCTCCTGATAGCTCTCGGTATCCGGAACCAGGTCACGCCATGCAAGTTTCGTAATGGTCAAAGTTGATGTTTTTTAGTCAGAAGTAAAACCGTGGAGTATACCGTAAGCGGCGCACTCTGCCCAATCAGGATTCGGGTTTTCGTCATGCGGATCGCCTGCGACGTTTCACAGGATATGATTTCTTTTCAGCAGATTGCCAAAAAACTGATATTCTGAACAGAGTTACACGGTAACACTGAGATCGCAATGAAATATCAACAACTGGAAAACCTCGAAAGCGGCTGGAAATGGAAGTACCTGGTCAAAAAGCACCGTGAAGGGGAGCTGATCACCTGCTACATCGAAGCCAGCGCGGCACAAGAAGCTGTGGATATGTTGCTGACCCTCGAAAACGAACCGGTACAGGTCAACGGCTGGATCGAGAAACACATTAATCCGGCCTTGTTAAACCGGATGAAGCAAACTATCCGTGCTCGTCGTAAACGGCATTTCAATGCCGAGCATCAGCACACCCGTAAGAAATCCATCGACCTGGAATTCATGGTCTGGCAGCGTCTGGCCGGGCTTGCGCAACGGCGCGGGAAAACCCTGTCGGAAACGGTGGTGCAGCTGATTGAAGATGCCGAGCACAAAGAGAAGTATGCCAGCCAGATGTCGACGTTGAAAAACGATCTACAGGCACTGTTAGGTAAAAAATAAGCTTTTTACTTTTCTTCAGATAATAAAAAACCCCGCATGGCGGGGTTTTTTTATAAGACGATAACTTATGCCGCAGGCTGAGTTACAACGTCTTTGATACCTTTAACTTCGATCTCTACGCGACGATCTGGTGCCAGGCAGTCGATCAGTGCAGCGCGTGGTTTCACGTTGTCACAGGTAGAACCGGTAACTGGGTTAGATTCGCCCATACCACGTGGGGAGATCTTGTTAGCTGGGATACCTTTAGATACCAGGTAATCAACTACAGACTGAGCACGTTTCTCAGACAGACCCTGGTTGTAAGCGTCAGAACCGATACGGTCGGTGAAGCCCAGAACCACTACAGAACCGTCTTTAGGATCCAGGTTGCTCAGCTGGGTGTACAGCTGATCCAGTGCCTGCTGACCTTCTGGTTTCAGGGTAGCTTTGTTGAAGTTGAACAGAACGTCAGACTTCAGAGTGAAGTGCTTGGTCTGTACTTCTGGCGCTGGAGCCGGAGCTGGAGCTACGACTGGCGCATCTTCCTGCTGACCGAAACGGTAAGAAACACCAACGCTCAGCATGCCGTTGTCTGGACGAACACCAACGGTAGCACCGTCACCGATGTTGTTAACCCACTGGTATTCCAGACGGGTAGCGATGTCACGGGTCATTGCCCACTCAACGCCACCAGCGAATACTGGGGAAACACCAGTATCGTGGTCGTCACCAGCGATGCTGTTGCTGGAGTCTGCACGCCATACCATGCCGCCCAGACGGGTGTACACGTCCAGATCGTCAGTTACTGGGTAACCCAGTTTAGCGGTCAGCTGTACGCCTTGAGCTTTGAAAGCGCCATTTACGTTGTCGCCTTTGTAAGGCATACGACCTAACCAGTCGTAACCCATTTCAAAGCCAACATACGGGTTAACCTGATAGCCACCGAACGCACCTGCACCCAGCTGGCTCTCGTGAGTAGGGCCATCGTTGTTCAGGCTGCTGTTGTACCAACCGGTGTCATGGAACTGAGACCAGCCCAGTTTACCACCTGCATACCAGGTATTATCTTTCGGAGCGGCCTGCGCTACGGTAGCGAAGCCAGCCAGTGCCACTGCAATCGCGATAGCTGTCTTTTTCATTTTTTGCGCCTCGTTATCATCCAAAATTTGCCATGAATATCTCCATCGGAGGAATCACGGTTAAATCCTTCACCGGGGGGCGTGGTCAAATATAAACCTACCGATATCTTCGGCTTAGGCCGAGCACCCCTGGCGATGTAAAGTCTACAACGTAGCTGAAAACTTACAAGTGTGAAGTCCGTCAGGCATATGAAAAAAAAAGTTCCGTATACCTAATATTTAACAATTTTTGAACGAATTTTGTGCAGTAAAATTAACGAGAACCGCGTCAGACAAGCCTTGCCGCAGTTTTGGCGCGTTGAACTTTTTTTGCATACTGCGGTCGAAAAAAATTCCAGGAAAACTCTTAAAATGACTCAATGGTACACATTTGAGTGAATTTTTAGCCCGGGATGTTGTCCTCTGCGATAGGAATCTCCACGAACTGGCCGCATGATGAAACCCATCGCGTTACCTTCTTCAGCCGCTTCAGTCAGACGCAAATGTTCCTCTTGCGACAGATCCTCAGGCAACCACCCAATCACGACGCTATAGTTCCCGGTACGTAATGCCCGGACCATCGACTCGACCGTATCGCAAGGGGAGAGTTGATTAATCTGCATCACCTTCGCTAACGGCAGGCCAGCCGACTGAACCCATTCGCGACTTAATTTTTGCTGTGGCGTCAGCCAGAGCTGCCAGCGAGACTGTTGCCCGAGCTGCTGCAAAAGCGGCAGGAGTAAGAGTTGTGTCAACAGCGGCTGGTCTTCACGGTAAACCACTTCACTGATAAGCCCTGTCGATTCACGCCCGATAGAATTCTGCGCAGCATTGCCAGCGGCAGAAGTAGAAGGTGTTAAGTGATTTGCATAGCCTGAAGTGTACATATTCATTCCAGCCCTGTAGTTACTGTATGGATATACAGTAACCCCTGTATGCATAAAGATCAACCTCATTTTCGGAAAGCGACTCGCAAATTTCATCCATTCCTGGTGAACCTGAAAAAATCATCTTGCCCAACGGCAATAAGTTGCCTATTTTCCTGCTAACGGATCCGTTACTAAGAAATATCGTGGTTACTGTATGATTTTTAATGGAATTATCATGAAAAAGATATCTTATGATCGGATTTATCAATCTCAAGAATACCTCTCTCCGCTGGGCGAAATTCATCATCGCGCCCTGTTTGGCGGTTATACCCTGGCCGTGGATGAAGCGGTGTTCGCGATGGTGTCTGACGGTGAGCTTTACCTTCGCGCCTGTGAGCAAAGTGCAAAATACTGTGTAAAAAACGCGTCCTCTGTTCTGACCCTGATGAAACGAGGACGTCCTGTGCTGCTTAATTACTACCGTGTGGATGAAGGTCTGTGGCAAAACAGGGAAAAACTGCTTCAGCTCTCCTCGTTTGCGCTCGATGCCGCCAGGAAAGAGCGCTACCAGCGCCATCAGCGTAACCGGCTTAAAGATCTGCCGAACCTGACCTTTCAGATTGAGGTCCTGCTTATGGAGGCGGGCATTACCAATGAAGAGACGCTACGACAGTTGGGGGCGAAGACGAGCTGGCTGAAAATGCGCTCTAAGAATAAAGCGCTGAGTATCCGGGTATTGTTCGCGCTTGAAGGCGCGATTGAAGGGTTACATGAAGCGGCACTCCCGGCGGATATTCGCCGGGAGCTTACGGAGTGGTTTAATGCGCTGCCTGAGTCGCAGGGCCATCATTCCGCCAGGTAGCGATCTGCTGTCGCAGCCGACAAATTTCCGGCAGCAAAGCGATAAGCAGGCCAATTTGCTGAAGGACCAGCGGAGCTTTGTTGTCGGTGCCTGGATCAAGGTGTGCGATACGTTGCACCAGTTCATCCAGTGCCTGGTGAACCCGTGGCTCATCCGCAGGTTGATGATGAAGCGCATCATCAACGTAGCAAACGGCATCGTCCAGTAGTGCCAGGATGCCCGGATTCGTCAGTTTCTCTCGGTGGGCGCCAAGGGTAGAGATATAGCTGGTGAACGTGTGGTTCAGACACAGCAGGCGGAAGGCTATCTCCCGGATTTCTGCCGTGGCGCGCGGCTCAGTTGACATATTCGAGACAACGGAAGCCAGCTCTGCGTCAGTGTTATGCGCATCGCGACGGGCAATCCGATAGGCCAGACGGTTATCGCGACCCTGATGGTATTGCTCAAGTATGGCGTCCAGATAGCGGCAGTTGGCGTTCATTGCTCTGTCGGACACGCGCGGTAAATTTCGGAAACGCCAGTCCGGCCAGATAAAGCTCACCGCCGCCCAGGCGATGGCGCAGCCGATAAGCGTGTCGATCACACGGGGGAGGGCCACTTCAAAGCCTTCACCCAGCAGATTGAAGCAGAGCAGAACCAGCAGCGTGATGAACATCGTGGCGTGGGCATACTGCACATTGCGGAAGGCGAAGAACAGTACCCCGGTAATCACAATCAGGATCAGTTGCCCTTCTACTGAAGGCACAAAATAGAGCACCGGCAGTCCGATGGCGACCCCGACTAATGTCCCGACAATACGCAGCGCGAGCCGATGGCGGGTAGCGTTATAGTTCGGCTGGCAGACGAACAGGCTGGTCAGCAGGATCCAGTAGCCGTGGTGCAATCCTGTTATCTGGATAAACGCGTAGCCGACGCACAGTACCAACGACATCCTTACCGCATGGCGAAAGAGGGCGGATTCCGGCGTAAAATGACGGCTCAGGCGCAGCCATATATCGCTGAAACCGTTGAGACTGTCGTCGGCAAGCTGGTTGTCAGCGTCATTGCCCGGCATCGCCATCGCCTGTTCAGACTCAATGGTGGCGAGCTGAGCATCGATGGCTCTCAGGTTGTTGAGCAGGAATCCCAGGGCTTTGAACTGTTCCGGCGAAGTTCCACTGGCCTGAACGCGATCGAGCGCCGCATCCAGGTGGCTGAATGCGCGTTCAAAGCGAGGATCGTGCTGATAGGGCGTGCGCAGCAGTATTGAGCGCGCAAGTTGCTGGCAGGCCTGAGACTGCATCGACAGCAGACGCTGGAAACGGAACATCACGTCGCTGTAGCGGAATTTCTCGCGCAGATCAGCGTACTGTACATGCGAGGAGCTGGCGCGCTCGTGAATATCCTGGGCAACAAAGTAGTAGTGCAGGGTGCGCCGGGTACCGCGCTGACCGCGATCGCCGCGCAGACGGGTGAGCAGGGACGCTTTGGTCTGATTCAGCGTGGCGACCAGTTGGCCATTTGCCAGCGCCAGATCGTAAAGGGGCGCCTGGCTGTCCTCTTCGATATCCGGATCAAACAGCCGGGATTTCAGCTCCAGATAGTGGGCCAGCTGTTCGTAACTGCGGGCAATGTTGTCCTGTAAGGCACGAACCGGAAAAATAAGATGCCCGGTTAAGGTCAGCAGGTTATACCAGATAGCGCCCAATAGCAGCAGGACCGGTTGCTGATACCACTGATCGTAAAGAGAGACGCCCAGCATGGTGTAAATGGCAATCAGCAGGGCGCCAAACGCGATAGTGGCGTAGCGTTGCCCGAGGCCGCCGAGCAAAATGAAGCCGCTGGTGGACACCGTCAGCCCTAAGGCAAACAGCCAGGGCCACGGGAAAAGCAGCTCAACGGAGGCGGAAGCAATAAAGAAGCAGACCAGCGTGATGACCAGATTACGCAAACGACCGGCCAGGCGGTCGTCGAGATCCGCCAGCGCGCCGGCCACCACCCCAAGCGTGAGGGGGATGGTGAGCTTCACATCATTCAGCCACCACGGCAGAGCGACGGTGCCGCAGAGGGCGATAAATATCCTGACGTTATACAGCCAGTTACTGTTCCATGTATAGCGACGAAGCAGGGGGCTTAGCATGAGAGCGGCCAGTCCTTATTACTGAAAACGACGACGGGCATTGGCTTCACGCGCGGCTTGCGCGACTTCGACCGGAACAACTCGGCGTCCTACCGGCCACAGGGCGATGGTGGCAATTTTGAAATTAGCGAGGCCAACCGGAATGCCAATAATCGTAATGCACTGGGCGATACCGGCGAAGATATGCATCAGACACAGCCACCAGCCAAAGAAGATTAGCCATAAAATATTCAGCAGCGTGCCGCCGGTATTCATCAGGGCATTTTTTCTTTCCGGCTCCAGTTCATCCACGTGCACGGCTTCATTTCCATAAGGAACGAGGGACAGTTTGGTGATTTCCCAGCAGGAGCGCGTCAGCGGAAGGGTGAAGATAAGCACGATGCTCACCAGGGTGGCAAAAAGCCAGGAAAGGGTGGTGGCAAAACCGCCAAGGACAAAATTCAACACATTCAGAACGGTACGCATAAACCCTCATTTCCTTCGATATGATTAACGCCCGGTGATTGTAACGTTTTTTTGGGCTGGAGCACCTTAAAACTGGCAGTTAAACTGTCTGACAAATTATGACCTCGTGGATCCGGCAGGATATGGAACTGAAAGCAACTTCAATGGGCAAACGCCTGGCGCAGCACCCCTACGACAAGGTTGTGCTTCTTAATGCGGGAGTGAAAGTCTCCGGTGAACGCCACGAATACCTTATTCCGTTTAATCAGCTACTGGCCATTCACTGTAAACGAGGGCTGGTATGGGGGGAGCTGGAGTTCGTTTTACCGGCAGAGAAAGTGGTGCGACTCCACGGGACCGAGTGGGCGGAAACCCAACGCTTCCACCATCATCTGAACATGCGCTGGCACCAGTGGAGCCAGGAGATGAGCGTGATTGCCGCACAGGTGCTGCATCAGGTGCTGGACGATATCGCGCTAAGCAATACGCAGCAGAAGTGGCTGACGCGCCAGCAAACCGCCGGGCTTCAGCAAAAAATCACCCAGGCGCTGACGGCATTGCCTTTACCGGTGGCGCGGCTTGAGGAATTTGATAACTGTCGCGATGCGTGGCGGAAGTGTCAGGCCTGGCTTAGCGATATCGAGAAAAGCCGTCTGGCGCATAACCAGGCCTGGACTGAGGCGATGCGTACGCAATATGCCGATTTCTTCAGTACGGTGGAATCATCGCCTCTCAATCCTGCCCAGGCGCGCGCAGTGGTGAATGGCGAGCACTCTTTACTGGTGCTGGCAGGCGCAGGGAGCGGCAAAACGTCGGTGCTGGTGGCGCGCGCGGGCTGGCTTCTGACAACGGGCGAGGCAGTTGCCGACCAGATTTTGCTGCTGGCTTTTGGTCGCAAGGCGGCGCAGGAGATGGATGAGCGCATTCAGGCGCGTTTGCATACCCAGGATATCTCGGCGCGCACGTTCCACTCCCTGGCTTTACACATCATTCAACAGGGCAGCAAAAAAGTCCCTGTTGTCAGCAAGCTGGAGAATGATGCTCAGGCTCGCCAGGCGCTGTTTATCAAGGCATGGCGTCAGCAGTGCAGTGAAAAAAAGGCGCAGGCGAAAGGTTGGCGTCAGTGGCTTGAAGAGGAACTCAACTGGGAGGTGCCGGAGGGCAGCTTCTGGCAGGATGAAAAGCTGGCGCGCCGGCTGGGCTCTCGTCTCGACCGGTGGGTAAGCCTGATGCGCATGCACGGCGGCTCTCAGGCGGAGATGATAGAAAGCGCACCGGAAGCGATCCGCGCCGTGTTTTCTAAGCGGGTAAAGCTAATGGCGCCGATGCTGAAAGCGTGGAAAACCGCGCTGAAAGACGAAAACGCGGTCGATTTTTCCGGGCTAATCCATCAGGCCATTATCATTCTGGAGAAAGGGCGCTTCGTCAGTCCGTGGAAACACATTCTGGTGGATGAGTTTCAGGATATTTCGCCGCAGCGCGCTGCGCTGCTTTCGGCGCTGCGGGCGCAGAATAAACACACGTCGCTGTTTGCCGTGGGCGATGACTGGCAGGCTATCTACCGCTTCAGCGGGGCGCAACTTTCCCTCACGACGGCCTTCCATCACTATTTTGGGGAAGGCGATCGCAGCGATCTGGACACCACCTACCGCTTCAACTCGCGGATTGGTGAAATTGCCAACCGTTTTATTCAGCAGAACCCACATCAGCTGTCGAAGCCGCTTAACAGCCTGACGTCGGGGGATAAAAAGGCCGTCACGCTGCTGGCGGACGATCAGCTGGAACCGCTGCTGGATAAACTGAGCGGCTATGCGAAACCGGATGAACGGATTCTGGTCCTGGCGCGTTATCACCACCTCAAGCCGACGGCGCTGGAAAAAGCGGCAACGCGCTGGCCAAAACTACAGCTCGATTTTATGACCATTCACGCCAGTAAAGGGCAGCAGGCCGACTACGTAATTGTGGTGGGGCTGAAAGAGGGGAGCGACGGTTTCCCGGCACCGGCGCGGGAATCCGTGATGGAAGAGGCGTTATTGCCTGTTCCGGAAGATTTCCCGGATGCAGAGGAGCGGCGCTTACTGTACGTGGCGATAACCCGCGCGCGCCATCGCGTGTGGCTCTTGTTCAACAAAGAGGAGCCGTCGGTGTTTGTCGATATTTTGAAAAGTATTGACGTGCCGGTGGCGAGAAAGCCGTAACGCGCCGGGCAAATTCTGTAGGCCCGGTAAGCGCAGCGCCACCGGGCAAAAAACTACTTCAGTCTCTCCGCAAGATAACGCTGATAATCCGGGATCAAAATCTCCACCGGATCGTTAAACTGCGGCGATTCAATGATGAAATCTGCCGTTGAAAGATTGGTGGCTACCGGAATGTTCCATACCGTCGCCAGACGCAGCAGCGCTTTAACGTCCGGATCATGTGGAACCGCGTTCAGCGGATCCCAGAAGAATATCAGAACGTCAATTTTACCTTCCGAAATCTGAGCGCCGACCTGCTGGTCACCCCCCATCGGGCCGCTCAGCATGGCATTCACTTCCAGACCGGTTTCGCGGTGGATCAGGTTGCCGGTTGTTCCCGTGGCAGAAAGGGCATGATGCTGTAAAAGAGGCTGATGGCGACGAACCCAGTTAAGCAGCATTTGTTTACAGTGATCGTGCGCAACCAGAGCAATGTGCTTGCGCGCCGGAAGTGTGCGTGTTGTCAGTTCCATAATCTTATCCGTGAGGTTACCTCGCTACACGATGACGGGAACTGACTGATGCTGCAAGAGAAAGGACGAAAAAATGTGGCTTACGACGAAGGTTGTCGTTTCGCCCATTGCAGAAAACGGGCGCGCGTGTCCGGATCGGCATTCTGGAACCAGAATTTGAGGCGTTGCTCAGTAAGGGTCTGCGACTGAGGAGGGAGTACATCCAGCTCCGATACGCCCGAAAGCAGGGTACTGTCATCCGCCATCATAGTGGCGAACTGGGGCAGGGAGGCGCGCCTGCTGGCTCTGTTATAGATCTCCGTGTCCGCTTCGTAATCTGTTCCTTTTGGACTTTTTGTCAGCGCCAGGATATCCAGCTTTACCGGGATGGGCATAGAATCCCCGTCCACCAGCTCAATGCGCGGTGAGGCATCAAATGCCAGTGACTCTTTTTCTGTTTCAAGGTGCGGGAGACGAAAATGGACCTGGCTGATGCGTTGGGTATTAAAGCTGACCACCAGCGGAGGCGAAATGTACACCTGCTGTTCGTTGTCGGCGAGGCGAATCGTCTTTTCAACCCGAAAAACCACCTGATGCGGGCCATTATCCAGCTCGATGCTGTCTGCGCCCCGCAGCAGGGAGCTGGAGACTTTTTTCCCGTCCAGCACCAGCAGGTCAATGTCGGTTGAGAGTCTGAGGGTGGTTGCGAAAACACAAACCGGCATGATTAACGCAACCACAGCCCAGACAATGCCGGTTTTCATAGCAGACTCCTGTAGACAAACTACCCGGTAAGAATGTATCAAAATTTTTCGATAAACACGTTTACTAACATATAGACATATTTTGCCGTTTTGCCCTCATACTTCTGTATGGGATGCGTGGTTGAGATGTCTGCTTTGACGTACACTTTGAAAAAAACCAGGAGGAACAGCATGAAAGAGAACGACATTGTCGAGATTCTGACGTCCACGCGCACTATCGCGCTGGTCGGCGCGAGCGATAAACCGGATCGCCCAAGCTATCGGGTCATGAAATACCTTCTGGACCAGGGATATCACGTGATCCCGGTCTCGCCGAAGGTGGCGGGGAAAACGCTGCTGGGTCAGCAGGGCTATGCGACGCTCGCGGACGTGCCGGAAAAAGTGGATATGGTGGACGTTTTCCGTAATTCAGAGGCGGCCTGGGGCGTGGCGCAGGAGGCGATTGCCATCGGCGCGAAAACGCTGTGGATGCAGCTGGGCGTGATTAATGAGCAGGCGGCCGTGCTGGCACGCGATGCCGGGCTGAAGGTGGTGATGGATCGCTGTCCGGCAATCGACATCCCCCGTCTGGGGCTGGCAAAATAAAAAAAGCCCGCTTGACGGGCTTTTTTACACCTTTAGTTACGCAGTCTGGGCGCCTGTAACTGTTTGCGGATGGTCTGAGCAAGCTCGTCCATAGTGGGTTGTTCCGGATGCTCATCCTGTAGTTCACCACTCAGCTGCGCTTCGGCAAGATAGGTATGGACAGGCTGACCATCGTCGCCCTCCATAACCACATGATACCAGGGCGCGGCGCGAAGCTCTGCGTCAACGGCCAGATCGTCTGCTGACGGTTCATCAAGGGAATACTCCGGGTCGATATCCACGACCACACCCAAATATCCAAGCAAGGTGTGGCGGACCTGCTGGCCGATACCGAATTTGCTGGCAATCATAGTCACCTCCCGGGAAACATTACATACACACTATGTGCGGGCAATATTTCTCTTTTCAAGTTACATGACGCGACAGGCAAACCCTTTCAGATACAGCCCTTCCGGGTAGGTAGCGATCACCGGGTGATCGGCGGCCTGACGGAACTGCTCTATAAATTGTACATCACGACCCGCATCTATTGCGGCATCGGCGATGATTTTTTGGAATAAATCTGTCGTCATCAGGCCAGAGCAGGAGAACGTCAGCAGAACGCCGCCCGGGTTCAGCAGCTGGATCGCCAGCATGTTGATGTCTTTATAGCCACGGCAGGCGCCCATCAGCTGGCTTTTATTTTCTACAAACTTCGGCGGGTCCATCACGATAACGTCAAATTTCTCGCCCTGGTCGCGGTATTTACGCAGCAGTTTGAACACGTCGTCGCGCACAAACTCCGCTTTGCTCAGATCCAGCTTGTTCAGCTCAACGTTCTGTTTCGCCACATCCAGCGCTTCCTGTGAGGTGTCGACGCTCACAACCTGGGCACAGCCGCCCATCAGGGCAGAGACCGCAAAGCCGCCGGTATAGGAGAAGCAGTTCAGCACGCGCTTATCGGCAACGTACTGGCGCGTTGCCAGACGGCTGTCACGCTGGTCGAGATAATAACCGGTCTTATGGCCGCCCTGGATGTCCACCAGCAGCTTCATGCCGTGCTCCTCGATAGGCAGCAGGGCAGGCGGCAGTTCGCCGGTGACCGGGCCCTGCGTCAGCTCCATGCCCTCTTTTTTACGTACCGCCACGTCGCTGCGGTCGTAAATGGCACATTCCGGGCACAGGGTTTGCAGGGCGCTAATTAGCGCGGCACGCTGGTATTCCGCCCCGGCGCTCAGCAGCTGCAACACCAGGAAATTGCCGAAGCGGTCAATGGTCACGCCCGGCAGCCCGTCGGATTCACCGGCAATCAGACGATAGCTGTCCAGCCCGTCACGCTTTGCCAGCCACTCGCGCCACTGCTGCGCCTGTTGCAGACGACGGACAAAGAAGTCGATATCGATGGCTTCTTCTTTATCGAACGTCCAGACGCGCGCGCGGATCTGAGATGCAGGCGAGTATGCGCCGCGTGCTAACCATTTCCCCTGATGGTCAACAATATCGATGGTTTCACCGAGGCTGGCTTTACCTTCCATGCGGGCAACCGCGCCGGAAAAGACCCAGGGATGGCGGCGCAGTAATGACTTCTCGCGCCCTTTGGCTAACACTAAACGTACACTCATAATTTGCTATTCTGTCGATTCCAATGAAATGGCCGCCATTTTCCCGACTTCAGCGAGGAAATGCAACGCGCCAGTCGGATAAGGAGAAGGATGATGTCAAATGTATGCACCATTGCCTGGGTCCATGGCCTTGTACAGGGCGTCGGATTCCGCTACAGCACCCAGCGCGAAGCCCTTCAGCTCGGACTGACGGGGTATGCGCGTAACATGGATGATGGCAGCGTGGAGGTTGTGGCCTGCGGTGAGGCGGATCGGGTAGAGAAGCTGGTGGCGTGGCTGAAAGCGGGCGGACCGCGCAGCGCGCGGGTTGATAAGGTGCTAACGGAACCGCATCAACCCGGCCGGGAATACGCTGACTTCAGTATTCGCTATTAAATGCATTTTACCGGCTTTGGCAGGCCGGCAATTTTTGTCGCCTGTTTAGCCGGGCCTTTCGGAAACAGGCGATACAGATAACGGCTGTTGCCTTTCTCTTCGCCAAATTTATTCGCCATGGCTTTGACCAGCATGCGGATAGCCGGAGAGGTGTTGAATTCGAGGTAGAATTCGCGCACAAAGCGCACCACTTCCCAGTGTTCCGGGGAGAGGGTAATTCCTTCGTTTTCCGCAATTTTCTCCGCCAGCGCTTCGCTCCACTGGCTGCTCTCTTTCAGATAACCGTCGTTATCGGTTTCGATCTCTTTGCCTTCAAAACTCAACATATTCATTCACGCGTTAGTCAAAAACCGCCTCAGTCTACCAAAAAAACAAAGCCCCGCATAAGCGGGGCTTTGTTCACAGCACGGTGAGTTAATCGCGGCTGGCGAAGCCCAGGATACTCAGCAGGCTGACAAAAATATTGTACAGCGACACATACAGGCTCACGGTGGCGCGGATATAGTTCGTCTCACCGCCGTGAATGATGTTGCTGGTTTCATACAGGATTGCGCCGGATGAAATCAGGATAAACACCGCGCTGATTGCCAGATGCAGAGCAGGCAATTGCAGGAAGATGTTCGCCAGCATACCGACCAGCACAATCACGATACCCGCCATCAGCATACCGCCGAGGAAGGACATGTCCTTACGGGTGGTCAGCACGTAGGCCGAGCAGCAGAAAAACACCAGCGCGGTACCGCCCAGCGCCATACCAATCACGTCGCCCATTCCGGCAGACAGATAGGCGTTCAGGATTGGCCCCAGGATGTAGCCCAGGAAGCCGGTGAAGGCGAAAGCGGAGAGAATACCCACCGGTTTATCCGCGGTTTTATAGGTCAGGAACATCAGACCATACATACCCACCAGCGTCAGGATCAGGCCCGGAGAAGGCAGCATCAGTACGGTGCTGGCCGTCGCGGTGATCGCCGAAAACGCCAGCGTCAGGCTGAGCATGAAATAGGTATTGCGCAGCACCTTATGGGTGCTGAGTAGCGATGTGCGGTCGCGTGAAGAAGTAATTATACGATCCATGAGTCACTCTCTTATGACAGATGTAATTAGCGCAAAGAATAGGAAACGGCGCGGCAGACGCAAAGTGGTTTTACCCATCTTTACTCAGCCCCTTAGGGATTATGCTGGTTTTTTATTCTGGTAAAGCCTTTGTACTCAGAATGAAGTGCGGTATGCAAGGCGTATTCAGATCAACCTCTTATAGGTCACTGAAAAATATTGCGTTATTTCCCTAAGGCCGCTAAGAGTTATTTCCGGATCGTCATAAAAACAGACAATAAGGCGAAGGAAATGAAACCACAAACACGCATGCACTTTACGCTCTCTTTGTTAACCGCAGGGGTCCTGTGCGCCAGCACGGCAACCTGGGCGGCTAACGTGCCAGCAGGAACCCAGCTGGCAGATAAGCAGGAACTGGTCAGGAACAACGGCAGTGAACCCGCCTCGCTCGACCCGCATAAAGTCGAAAGCGATGTCGAATTCAATATTATCAGCGATTTATTCGACGGGCTGGTCAGCGTCTCTCCGGCAGGTGAAATCCAGCCGCGCCTGGCGGAGAAATGGGAAAATAAAGATAACACCGTCTGGACTTTCCATCTGCGCCCGGGCATAACCTGGAGCGATGGCACCCCCATCACCGCGGAAGATATTGTCTGGAGCTGGCAGCGACTGGTCGACCCGAAAACCGTCTCTCCGTATGCCAGCTATCCCGGCAGTATGCGTATCGTCAACGGCACTGATATCGCAGAAGGCAAAAAAGCACCCGAGTCGCTGGGCGTGAAAGCCATCAATGACACCACGCTGGAAGTGACGCTCACCCAGCCAAATGCTGCTTTCCTGGCGATGCTGGCTCACCCGTCTCTGGTGCCGATAGATAAAGTCCTGGTAGGTCGTTTCGGTGATAAGTGGACCAAACCGGAGCACTTCGTCAGCAGCGGGGCCTATAAACTGTCACAGTGGGTGGTGAACGAACGCATTGTGGCGGTGCGAAACCCGAAATACTGGGATAACGCACATACCGTCATCAACAAGGTGACCTATCTGCCCATTTCCTCCGAAGCCGCTGACGTCAACCGCTACAAAGCGGGCGAAATCGACATCGCCTACACGGTGCCGATCAACCAGTTTGCTCAGCTGAAGAAAACGCTGGGGAACGAGCTGGACGTATCGCCGCAGCTTGCCACCTATTATTACGAATTCAACACCACCCGGCCGCCGTTCAGCGACGCCCGCGTGCGTAAGGCGCTGAATCTGGCGCTGGATAAAGATATTATCGCCGGGAAAGTTTTAGGGCAGGGGCAACGCCCGGCATGGCTCATCAGCCAGCCGGATATTGGCGGCGTCAAGTTACAGAACCCTGATTACGCCAGCTGGCCGATGGATAAACGCATTGCCGAGGCGAAAAAACTGCTGGCCGAAGCCGGATTTAACGACAGCCATCCGCTCAGCTTTAATCTCCTCTATAACACCTCGGAATCGCACCAGCGTATTGCAATTGCCGCCAGCTCGATGTGGAAGAAGAACCTCGGCGTAGAGGCGAAGCTGCAAAACCAGGAGTGGAAAACCATGCTTGATACCATGCACACCCATAACTTTGACGCGGTGCGCTACGCCTGGATTGCTGATTACGATGACGCCGCAACCTTCCTGAATAACTTCCGTACCGGTGACAGCCAAAACACCACTCAGTACAGCAATCCGGAATACGATCTGGCTCTGGTGAATGCGGCGAAGGCGAAAACGGCGGAGGAGCGCGGTAAGTTCTACCAGCAGGCAGAAGATCTGCTGGGGCGCGATGTGCCGGCGATCCCTGTCTATCACTACGTGCGCACGCACCTGGTGAAACCGTGGGTAGGGGGCTTCACGCCGGATAAGCTTGGCTACTACTACACCAAAGATATGTACATCAAAAAGCACTAACGATCCGCGGTGGATATTATGCTGGTAAAACGGCCAATCTGTTGTCTATTCAACCGATTAAACGCATTTTGGCTATTTTTAAAGCGAACGAATGCGCGCACCCTTTACAGCGCGCGGTGAGGTGTTTATAGTTCGCCTCACTTAGGAAGCGTGGCCGAGCGGTTGAAGGCACCGGTCTTGAAAACCGGCGACCCGAAAGGGTTCTAGAGTTCGAATCTCTACGCTTCCGCCAAATTCGAAAATCCTGCGATAGCAATATCGCAGGGGTTTTTGCTTTTGTTCTGGCTCTCCGCCATGTTACCCATGTTATAGCTTATCGTGATCCCGGCGTCGGCCTTACAGACCTGAGCTTTTACGCACCAGGTATCCGCGATGTTCGAGGGCGTCAGCACCGCTTCGGGCGCGCCCGTGGCTGCGATCTGCCCGGCCTTCAGGAGGATCAGACGCTGGCAATAATTGGCCGCAAGATTGAGATCGTGCAGTGCAACCACCACCGTAAGCGGCAGCTGTGAAACGAGCCGCATCAGCTCCAGCTGGTGCTGAATGTCCAGGTGGTTTGTCGGTTCATCGAGCAACAGCACCTGCGGCTGCTGGGCCAGCGCGCGGGCAATCTGACTTCGCTGTCGTTCTCCGCCTGACAAAGAGTGCCATCGCCGCTGGCGTAAGCTGCATAACTGCATCAGGCCAATCGCCTGTTCAACCGCAGCCTCATCGTCGCGCGTGGTTCTCTGGAATGTTTTCCGGTAGGGCGTACGCCCCAGCCTGACAATATCCTCAACGGTCAGTTCCCCGTCGACCTCAGCATGTTGCGGGACAAACGCCATGTGCTGCGCCCGTATTTTCAGCGGCATCAAGCCAAGCGTTGTGCCATTAAGCGCAACACGTTCGCTGTGTCGTGGAAACAGCCCGGCGAGGCAGCGCAGCAGCGTCGACTTGCCTGAGCCGTTTGGCCCTAACAGGCCGACAATCTGCCCGGATGGCAGGTCGAGATCGATATCCTTAAGCACCGTCTGCGCCTGTCGGGTTACGGTTAACCCGGCCACTGTAATATTCATGGATGCTCCTTTCGGTTTTGATAAAGCAACGCCACAAAGACGGGGGCGCCCACCAGCGCAGTCACCACCCCGATGGGCAGAACCTGGTGCACGATCAGCGTGCGTGAGACGATATCGGCAAGGATCATAAAGTGGGCGCCGATGAGAAACGTCAGCGGGATCGAGCGGCGATGGCCCGGCCCGCATAGCATGCGCGTCACATGGGGAATGACCAGCCCGACAAACCCCACTGCGCCTGTAGCGCTCACCAACGTGGCGGTGACAACGGCACAGGTCAGCAATAAGACAATACGCACGGCGGTAACCGGGATCCCCAGCGTGGTGGAGACCTCATCCCCGAAGGTGAAGGTGTCCAGCGCCCGGGAAAAGAGCAATACCACCAGTAAACCCGCAAGCGTAACGGCCAGCGCCAGCAGCGCGTCAGGCCAGCGCACGCCGCTCAGACTCCCCATCAGCCAGAACATGACGCTACGGGACTGCTCGGCATTGGCGGACGTGCTGACGACGTACGCGGTCATGGCGTTGAAGAGCTGGGTGCCCGCAATACCGGCCAGCAAAATGCGCGACGGGCTTTCACTCATCCCGTTTGTAATCACCATGATGAGCGCAAAGGCGGCGCAGGAGCCGACAAACGCACCGCTGCTCACGCCAATCACGCTTCCCCCCATGCCAAGAAGCATCACGCAGACGGCCCCCAGCGAGGCGCCCGCGGAAATCCCCAGCAGATAAGGCTCAGCCAGAGGGTTACGCAGGATCGACTGTAACACCAGCCCGCACAGCGCCAGGCCACCGCCGCTGCACGCGGCCATCACTGCCCGGCTCATGCGATATTGCCAGACGATACCCTCCTCCGTTTGTGGCAACGCATAAGAGGTCAAACCCAGTCCGTTGAGGATCGCTTTCCCGGTACTGGCATACGACACCGACATATCACCGATACTGGCGGCAAAAACCAGCATTAGCGGCAGCGCCATGACGCCTGCTGCCAGTAAACCTTGCTGGCGGCGGTCAAAAGCGAAATGACTCATTGTTCATCCTGGAAAGAAGCCAGCCGCTCGCTGATAAGCTCAACCGCATCGACGTTACGTAATGAAGGGTTTAACGACATCGCCGGCACCACAATAATGTGGTTGTTCCTGACCGCAGGCATGTTCTTCGTCACCGGGTCATTACGCAAGAATGCTTTTTTTACCTCAACGTCATCGGCAGGGTAAAGCCTGCGGGACATCCCGGCGATAACAATCACGTCCGGCTGCGACTGGGCAATATGTTCCCAGGTTACAGCCGGCCATTCGTCATGAGAGTCAATAATGTTCTTCAACCCCAGCGTGCGGCTGATCCAGCCAGGCGCGCCGTAATTCCCCGCCACCCAGGGATCGCCATTCAGACGGCTACTTGAGAACCAGAATACGACGCGAAGCGGTTTCGCTGAGACGCGCGCCTGGGCCTTTTTGATACGTTCCGTCAGCGTATGATTAAGCTGCTCACCTCGCGCGGAAACATCAAATATCGTCGCCAGATCTGTCACTTCCCGTGTGATTTCGGCCAGCGAAAACGGCGCGCTGCGTGCTCCGTCTGCGTTTGACTTTTCCGTCACCGCTTTATCCGTGCAGTCGGCAGGAGAGATCCACGTATTAATCCCCAGCGAGGCAAACTGCTCACGGGTTCCCACTTCTCCCTGCGGACCAATGTGCCAGTGATACTGCGCGAGAACGAGCTCAGGTTTCTGTCCCACCACGGCTTCAAAGGAGGGGGAATTATCTGCAAGCCGGGGGATATTTTTCCCGGCATCTGCCAGCGGATCCGGGAGCTTGCCGAACCAGACCGACGTTGCGGCGATCTTTTTCTCCAGCCCCAGTGCGAGCAGTAATTCTGTTTCATGCTGTCCCACGGTCACGACGCGCTGAGGAGCCTGCGCAAAGGTCTGCTTTACGCCGCAATTTTCAAACGTGAGGGGCCATGAGGTTGCTGAGAAAGCGGCAGGCGCCGTGGAGAGCAATAAAGCCAGAAATAACCCTTTTTTAAGTAACATAGAACACAATCCCAAATTGTTATGTTATAACATAATACATATATTGTGATTGAGAGCAACACGCTCACCGTCGCTTGTTGCAGAAACGAAAGGCTGGACTATTCTCAACATACCCACCTGGCATTCGCGGGTTGCCTGAAAAACAACAAGATTTCTGATCTGGGGTAGTGAGGATGAAAAAGATCCTGCTCGCGTTTGCGTTCTGTTTTGCCTCCCTGAGCGCCTTCTCATCGTATGCCGCTGAGCCCCGCCAGGCGCCTTCTGAGCAGGAGCGCGCCCGGACGGTCTATATTTTTCATCAGCCGATCGTCATGCTTCAGGCGAAATTTGGCCTGACCACGCCGGAGGAGCGCGTTTTACGCATCCGCAACACCCTGCGCAATTTTACCGAGGCGGACGTGCGTGAGCCGCTCACTATCGTCCCCGTGACCCGCTATAACCAGCAGGGGCGGCTGATCGTGATGAACGGTAAGCCCGTGATGCTGCTGACGGAAGGGGATTTGGACGAAGGGGACGATCTCACCCTCGATCAGGCCGCGCAGCGCGTGCTGGCGCGCATGGAAGCGCAGAGAATGGCCCTGCGCGATCAATACGATACCGGTTGGCTGGCGCTGTCGACGGTAAAAGCTGCCGCTGGCCTGCTGGCGCTTTTGCTGCTCTGCTATGGCGCCTGGCGATCCTGGCGCTGGTTTCGACGCGTCTACCGTCTGCGTATTGTGGAGAATCGCAGCCGGGTGCCGCAAAGCTGGCGGCGGTACATTGGCGCCATTGAGATTCGGCTTTACGCCTTGCTGATGTTCCTGCTGGGTTTGATTGGCTTTTACGTCTGGCTGAGCTGGGCATTGAGTCTGTTTCCGTGGACGCGGGTGTGGGGCACGTCGCTGGGAGACTGGTCGCTTCGCGTGGTGCAGCAAATTGCCCTGGCGATTGTCTCGGCTTTGCCGGGGCTGACGATTGTTCTGATCATTTTCCTCATTACCGCTTTTATTCTGAAGCTTCTGAGGATGGTGCTGAATCAGGTGGAGGCTGGTCGTCTGCAACTTCCCGGCGTACATCCGGAAACCGTGGGGGCAACCCGTAAGCTCATTTCCGTCGCCGTCTGGCTATTTGCTCTCTCCGCTGCCTGGCCGTTTCTGCCCGGCGCAAACTCACTGGCGTTTAAAGGTATTAGCGTCTTCTTCGGCCTGATGTTAACGCTGGGTTCGGCAGGGGTGATGAACCATGCCATGAGCGGTCTGGTCCTGATTTACTCCCGCGCACTGCGTAAAGGCGATGTCATTCGGGTGGCGGATAACGAAGGTAAGGTAAGTGAAATAGGCATGCTGGCGACCAAAATTATTACCCGGGAAAATTATGTCGTTACCGTGCCCAATGCGGTGGTGGTGAGCGGTAAGATCACCAACCTTAGCGCGCTACAGCCTGATGGCAGCCTCAATCTGACGGTCAGCGTCACTATTGGTTATGACACCCCATGGCGTCAGGTGCATGCCATGCTGGAGCTGGCCGCGAAACGGGCAAAAGGGATTGATCTTTCTGAGCCGCCGCTGGTGCGCCAGTTAGGGTTAATGGACTGGTATATCGCCTACGAGTTGCAGGTTCGTCTGCTGCCCGACCAGTCCCTCGCGGTTGCCCGCAATGAACTGCATAGCCAGATACAGGATGTGTTTAACGAATTTAACGTGCAGATCATGTCTCCGAATTTTGTTATGCAGCCAGAGGGCAGCGTAATGGTTGCCAAAGAGAACTGGTATACCGCGCCCGCCAAACCCCCTCAGGGCGAAACCTGAGGCCCCGGTTTTCTCGAGGTAAGGCAAAAGATCACAGTTTCTGATCGACAATCGCCGATTTTATACGGGTCATCGCCAGAATATTTTTTGAACGCATATTCAATTTCTCGAGGATCCTCACGCGGTAGGTGCTGGTCGTTTTTTGTGATAGTTGCAGCTTTTTCGCGATTTCATGATTTTCCATATGGAAAAGCTTTAGCACGTCATATTCGCGTCGGGTAAAGGAGTGTGTCCTGAGCGCCCGATAAAAACGCATCAGCTGCTGAAAAGGGTGAGCAGTAAAATGCATCGACGAATAGATAATATTATCAATTCTCACCGCGCTGTTGGCTTCTATCTCATGCATCAGGACAATGTAATCACGCTTGACTTTTTTGACCTGCTGAATGGTTTTATTGCGTAACTTATCCTGTTCAACCGCAATGATAAAATCCAGCTCGGGATCGACCTCATAAAGATGGTGAATATCCTCCTCATCGCGAATCAAATGGGTAGATGTCAGTGAGCTTGAGACACCGTGGCAAAGGTAATAGTTATCGCTGATAAAAATATAATTCATAATTAATGGGCAGGGTTTTAGATAAAATTCATTAAAAATCTAAGAGGCTTAATCTGTAGTATTTTCTGCCAGACAGCGGCGAGGTCGACGACCCCGGCCATCGACAGCAGAACCAGAATAATCAGCAGCGTAGATAGCGTTATCGCAAACATAAAACGCGTAATTTTTTTCTGCATTTTTTGCTGATGCGTTACCCGCTGGTCCTCTTTTTCATACTCGACCATGGTGGTAATAGCCTGGCCCTGCACGTAGTACACCTTACCCTCTTCGCTGAGATCGCCCGTGATCACGAGCGACTCAAGTAAGAGCGCGATTTTTCTGCTAAACGACTCATTTTTGATATGTTTATACCAAAGTGTGCCGTAAAGCATGGCGATCACTTCCCGCTGGGTGAAACCAGACGAAACGCGCGAAGGGCGCTGGTTGACGTAGTCGGTCACCAGCAGCCTGAGCAAGTTGTAACGGTCCCGGCTGATGGTTTCTGAATCAGATTTCAGGCCAGAAATACAGCGCCCTTTCAGACGAGCAAGGGCCGTTTTTAAGGTGATGATTTTCGTATAATGGTCAAAGGCAAACGGGATAATGCCTTTGTAAGCCTGAAACCCATTGCGCTTATAGTGAATGATTTCAGCCTGCATTTCGCTGATATCTTCCACGCTCATACTGACATCTTCGCTTTTATGCATCGGGCAGAGGACAACGTTGCTGCTTTCGTGCTTCTTCAGAATATAACGCGTATTGTCGGCATCTTTTAAGTACACCAGAAAATAGTCATGCGGTTTTTTTTTTGCGCACCGTTCTGGATCAGCCACGGCAGAAATTTACGCCAGAGAATAAGTCTGTAGTTATCGGTATCGAATAATTTCATGGAAAATCTCTTATCGCAGTGACCTGCGTGAATAGGGTCTTACAAGGGCATATTGAGGTGGTAATGTTGCACGGATAAGCTGCGGTGTATGAAAAAGAGTCTAGATCACAAACTTTCATTCTAATAAGTTTATGTGATGTAAAAATAAATGTTTACATTTTAGCCAGCCGATGACGAAGAAGTGATCGGAGCGGAAGGGAATGACGCAAGAAGCTCAACGTAATGCAATTTCCTGCTTTACATCATGCTCAGAGATGTTTATAGTGCGCCTCACTTTGGAAGCGTGGCCGAGCGGTTGAAGGCACCGGTCTTGAAAACCGGCGACCCGAAAGGGTTCTAGAGTTCGAATCTCTACGCTTCCGCCAAATTCGAAAACCCTGCGATAGCAATATCGCAGGGTTTTTTCGTTATTCCAGCCCAAGCGTATACTGTGCGATTTTGAAGTAGATAATGAGCCCGGTACCGTCGATCAGCGTGGCGATAAACGGCGCGGAAACGACCGCCGGGTCGATTTTGCAACGTTTCAATACCATCGGGATCACCGATGAGACAATGGCGCTCCACAGCGTAATGCAGACCAGCGTCAGGCTGACGATAAGCGTGATTTCCATCCCAATGCCCATCATCCAGGCACGAACGCAGCCCGCCAGGCCCAGCGTGGCGGCAATCATTAACGAGGTGCTCATCTCTTTGCGCAGCACGCGACCCACGTCGCGAAGGTGGACTTCACCCAGCGCCATGGCGCGCACCAGCGTCGAGGTAATCTGCGTCCCGCTGTTTCCGCCGGTGCCAATCAGCAGCGGAATAAAGAACGCCAGCGCAATGGCGGATTCCAGCGCCTCTTCAAAATGCTGGATCACCGAGCTGGTATACGCTTCCGCGACAAACAGCAGCAGCAGCCAGACGGAGCGTTTCTTCCACAGGCTAAAGGCGCTGGTTTCCAGATAGGGCTTCTCCAGCGGCAGCGTTGCCCCCTGAAGCTGGGCATCTTCAGTAACGTCATCTTCCAGCAGATGGGCGATTTCACGCTCGGTAAGGCAGCCCACCAGCTTGCCGTGGGTCACCACCGGTACGACATCCGCACCTGCGTGCGCCAGTAACCCGGCGACATCCGCCCGCTCATCTTCCGGTTTAAGCTGGATAAAATCCGATATCATCAGCCCCTTAACGGGCTGTACGGTATCCGTGGCCTGCAATAATTTACGTACGGCAATCAAACCCGCGAGGCGACCGTTGTCTTCGATAAAAATATGTGACGGAATATCATCATCTTTTAATTTTTCAAAGAACTGCTCGCGTGCCAGAGCCACGCATAATGAAATATCAATAACGATAAAATCGGTATTCATATATTGCGCGATGGCGCTGTCGTTAAAAGCCAGATTTTGGTTGTGAATAGCGTAAGACATTGTAACTTCCCTTTGAATAATAAAATCTCTCAGGGGCGAGCAAGACAGGGCATGTCGGAAAGGAGATCCCCACGTCCTGGGTTCAGCACTGTACACCGTATCCCGTAAGGGAAGTTATACTGGCAAAGCCTTGATTCGACAGTGCCTGTTTTACCCTGTGCCGGTTCTCTCGAACCCACCAGAGCGATAACGTGTATTTGTACAGGAGCCTCGCCATAACGAGATCGTTGTAAAACGTGAGGGATAATACGCTTATTTAAAATGGCTGCTGAGGAATTTTAATAATGTTTAAGTATGGTTTAAATGAATATTATTGAATGAATGTTGACGTTTTATTTAACTATTTTCACTTCTAATGGGGAATTCTGATGTTACCGGGGAGAGTAAAATGGCATGGCTGGACACGCTGCTGGATCATTTTGCGCATTATCCAACGCATCTCTTCGCGTTGCTCGTTGTTATGGCACTGAGTAAATCAACGGTACTGATCTCTTCCGTGCTCCCGCCCGCATCGGTCATGCTGCTGGCGGGGATTGCCGTCAGCCAGTCGAGTATGCATCCGGCGCTGACGTGGCTGGCGGTGGTGATGGGCGCTACGGCAGGATCGGTGCTGAATTACCATATCGGCCAGCTGATGGGGCATACCCGGCGAGTGTCACGCTTCACGGCAAAACATGCCGGGAAGTTTTTGCGGGTACAGCACCAGCTGCATAAAAATGGCGTGCTGGTGTTGTTCACCTCGCGTTTCCTGGCGGTACTGCGCTATATCGTGCCGCTGGCGGCGGGCATGCTCAGGCTGAGCGCGATAAAGGTTTACGCCATCAGCCTGCTTTCAGCCTGCGCATGGGCGGCGCTGTATGTCGGCATCGTCACCAGCATCAGCCTCTGAATCAGCGAGTCACGTATTCATCAGTTTGAGAAATGCTTCCCGAAAAACCTGTCACGAATCTGTCACACTCAAAGCGACATTAAAAAAACGTGTGAGGAATTAGGGATGAGAAAAGCACTACTCGCAGTTGCCGTGGCAGGTACCCTTGCCGTGACCTTTGGCGCACAGGCGCAGGACACACCGGACGGCTATCAGCTGGAACAGGTACTCATCATGAGCCGCCACAACCTGCGTGCGCCGCTCGCCAATAACGGCAGCGTGCTGGAGCAGTCCACGCCGAAGCAGTGGCCGGAGTGGGACGTCCCGGGTGGACAGCTCACCACCAAAGGGGGCGTACTGGAAGTGTATATGGGTCACTATATACGCGAGTGGCTGGCAGAGCAGGGGATGGTGAAGACGGGTGAATGCCCGCAAGCGGATACCGTCTATGCCTACGCCAACAGCCTCCAGCGCACCGTGGCGACCGCGCAGTTCTTTATCACCGGCGCGTTCCCGGGGTGCGATGTGCCTGTGCATCATCAGGAAAAAATGGGCACCATGGACCCCACCTTCAATCCGGTCATTACCGATAAATCCCCTGAGTTTCGTGAGAAAGCGCTGAAAGCGATGGAGACAGAACGGCAGAAAATGCAGCTGGATGAAAGCTACAAACTGCTGGAGCTGCTGACAAACTATAGCGACTCGCCGTCCTGCAAGGAGAAAAAAGTCTGTTCCCTGACGGAGGCGAAAGATACGTTCAGCGCCGATTATGAAAAAGAGCCGGGCGTCTCCGGGCCGCTGAAAGTGGGTAACTCGCTGGTGGATGCGTTCACCCTACAGTATTACGAAGGATTCCCGGCAGACCAGGTGGCATGGGGGGAAATCAAAACCGATCAGCAGTGGCGCGTGCTGTCGAAGCTGAAAAACGGCTACCAGGACTCGCTGTTTACCTCGACGGACGTGGCGCAGAACGTGGCTAAACCGTTGGTGAAGTACATTGATAAAGCGCTGGTGACCGAACAGGCCAAAGCGCCAAAAATTACCCTGCTGGTGGGGCACGACTCCAACATTGCCTCGCTGCTGACCGCGCTGGATTTCAGGCCTTATCAGCTGCACGACCAGCAGGAACGAACCCCGATTGGCGGTAAAATTGTCTTCCAGCGCTGGCATGACAAAAACACTAACCAGGAGCTGATGAAAATTGAGTATGTCTACCAGAGTTCAGAGCAGTTGCGTAATGCCAGCGTGCTGTCGCTGCAATCTCCTGCGCAGCGCGTGACGCTGGAGCTGAAGGGCTGTCCGGTAGATGGCAACGGCTTCTGTCCGATCGATAAATTCAATGCGGTGATGAACAACGCGGCGAAATAGAAGAAAACCCCCCGCGCGGGCGGGGGGAACATTCAGACGTTTTTACGTTCGATGGTTTGCTCGCCCCAGAACAGCGAGTCTTTGTCGGTTTTTTCGAAGGCGCGAACCAGCACTTCATCGTTGCCTTCTTCCCAAATCTGCTCAGCCAGCTTTTCGTCATACCTGGCGACTTCAAAGATGGCTTCTGCAATCTCCGGAGAGGTATTGCGTAAACTTGCCCATTCGCCCACGTGGTGAGCTTTGGATTCTTGAGTTGGCATACTTGTCCTCCTGTTGGGTTAGCCGTTCAGTTTTTTGGCAAGACCCGCGACGTATTCACCCTGATAGCGGGCGATCGAAAGTTCTTCATTGCTTGGCTGACGTGAACCATCCCCACCGGCAATGGTTGTCGCGCCATACGGTGTCCCGCCACGGACCTGGGAAACATCAAACAGTTCCTGCGCGCCGTAGCCAATCGGCACAATCACCATCCCATGATGTGCAAGGGTAGTCCAGGTTGAGGTGATCGTCTGCTCCTGGCCGCCGCCTGTGCCGGTAGAGCTGAAAACGCTGGCCAGCTTGCCGTATAACGCGCCGGAGGCCCAGAGCCCGCCCGTCTGGTCGAGGAAGGTGCGCATCTGGCCGGACATATTGCCGAAGCGGGTCGGGGTGCCGAAGATAATGGCATCATAGTCCGCGAGCTCCTGCGGGGTGGCGACCTGGGCGTTTTGTGTTTTTCCCCCGGCTTTGGCGAAGGCTTCCGCCTGCATGGTTTCCGGTACGCGTTTAACCACAACCTCAACGCCGTCTACTCTGTTTGCGCCTTCTGCAACTGCGTGAGCCATGGTTTCAATGTGTCCATACATGGAATAATAGAGCACCAGAACTTTTGCCATTTTGCATCACTCCTCGTTGGTTTTTCTTACAGCGGATCGCTGCGTTACTTTAAAGATATGACATCACGGCCAGACTGCAAAAATGAACGGCATTTATTTGATATATAACAATATCTTTTCATTACGTGCTTTGTAGCAAAATGAAACAACTTTAGCGGCGCTGATTTTTCAAAATATAAGAATGGCTTATGGATGACCTCCTCAATATTTCATACGAAAGGCTGAGATCATGTTGCAGAATATTACCTCTCGCTTGCCGGATAGCCGCATTACACTAAGCTTAGTTTCACGCGGCACAGATAAAGGCACTGTCCTTGAGCCGCGAGGTGAAAGAATCCTCTTTTACTGAATGCAATATGATGTCTAATGTTTCACACTCTGGAGGTTAGAGATGGCAAACCATCGTGGTGGTTCAGGTAATTTCGCTGAAGACCGTGAAAGAGCATCAGAAGCAGGTCGTAAAGGTGGCCAGTCTAGCGGGGGCAATTTTAAAAACGACCCTCAGCGCGCATCAGAGGCTGGTAAAAAAGGGGGTAAAAATAGCCACGGCAGCAACAAGTAGTACGCCGGGTTAACTCTCTGCCGCCGGGTTTCCCGGCGGTTTTTTTATGTCTGCTACATTGAACTGTAATCAAAGGCATCGCACACTACAGGATTGATTCTTCGTGCTGGTGTCCCATGTCCGTTTCCCGTTTTACTTTCTCCATTAAGCCTCAGGAAGCCATCCTGATTTTGATCACCATGTTCTGGGGCGGAACCTTTCTTGCCGTTCAGTACGCGGTCACGATGAGCGATCCGTTTTTCTTTGTAGGGCTGCGTTTTGCAACCGCGGCGGTTGCCGTGGCGCTTATTTCGCTGAAAACCCTGCGCGGGTTGACCCTGAGAGAGCTTAAAGCGGGTGTCGCTATTGGCGTGGCGATTGCCATGGGCTATAGCCTGCAAACGTGGGGGCTCCAGTCTATCTCCAGCAGTAAATCCGCCTTCATCACCGCCATGTACGTACCGCTGGTGCCGCTGTTGCAGTGGCTGTGCCTGGGCAGAATACCGGGCCTGATGTCGTGCATTGGTATCGTGCTGGCGTTCATCGGCCTCATTTTATTAGCCGGGCCGGGAAATAATCTGCTGGCGCTGGGGCCGGGAGAGATCATCACGCTGGTGGGGGCCGTTGCCATTGCGGCTGAAATTATTCTGATTAGCGCCTGGGCAGGAAAAGTGGACGTCAAGCGGGTGACGGTCGTGCAGCTTGCCACCGCGTCGCTGGTGGCGTTCGCGACGATGGTGCCAGCAGGGGAGTCCGTCCCGCCGATGTCTACCGGGCTTATCGTCGTGGCGCTGGGGCTGGGCTTTTTTAGCGCCATTATTCAGGTCACCATGAACTGGGCGCAGCGCAGCGTATCTCCGACACGGGCGACGGTCATCTATACCGGTGAACCGGTGTGGGCGGGTATTTTCGGGCGACTCGCCGGTGAGCGTCTGCCGCTGCTGGCGCTGGTGGGCGCGGCATTTATTGTCGCCGGGGTGCTGGTGAGCGAGTTAAAGTTAAAAAAACGACGTAAGGCGACTGCCGGGTTGGGCACTGAACAAGGGGCAGATAGCTAACAACGCGCACGCTGTCCGTTTTGCCCGGCGGCGCTTCGCTTGCACGGGCCTACAATTGGCATGTAGGCCGGGTAAGCGTAGCGTCAACCGGCTATTTCAGGATCAGGGGGTGACGGCTTCCGCTTGCGCTTTATCCCCTTTGCGGCGGCTAAGCAGGGCATTGAGCAGGATCGCGCCGAAGGTCGCCGTACCAATCCCGCCCACCGTAAACCCGCCCAGCGTCAGGGCGAAGTCGCCTGCGCCCAGCACCAACGTGACCGCCACCATGATCAGGTTACCGTTCTGGCTCAGATCAACATGATTCTGCACCCAGATGCGTGCCCCCGCGACGGCAATCAGACCAAATACAACAATCGAGGCGCCGCCAATCACGGGTGCCGGGATGGTGTGGATCAATGCGCCGAATTTTGGGGAAAAGCCGAGCAGTATCGCCATCACCGCCGCCGCCACGAAGACCAGCGTCGAGTAGACTTTGGTCACTGCCATCACGCCGATGTTTTCCGCGTAGGTCGTCACGCCGCTGCCGCCGACCGAGCCGGAGAGCATGGTCGCCAGACCGTCTCCCACAAACGCCCGCCCCATATACGGGTCCATATTGCGCCCGGTCATTCCCGCTACGGCTTTCAGGTGGCCCAGGTTTTCAGCCACCAGGATCACCGCGACAGGCGCGATGAGCATCATCGCCTGAGCGTTAAAGGTGGGCGAGGTCATGTGCGGCATCCCGAACCAGGCGGCCTGGTGAATCAGTGTGAAATCAACCGGCTTGCCGAGACCAAACACGTTCGCCAGCAGCGCGTAGATCAGACAGGCCGCAATCAGCCCGACCAGGATCAGCAGCCGCTGGATCATCCCGCGCGTAAAGACCGCCACCACGCCGATGCACAGCACCGTAATCACCGCCATCCAGCTTTCAAACGGCGAGCCGGATACGCTCTTCACCGCAATCGGCGCGAGGTTCAGGCCTATCGCCATCACCACCGCCCCGGTGACGACGGGGGGCATCATCCGCTCGATCCAGCGCGTGCCGACTTTCATCACCACCAGACCGGTCAGGGTGTAGACCAGCCCACAGGCGATAATGCCGCCGAGGGCCACGCTCAGGTTGGGGTTAATGCCCTGACCGTTAAACCCGGTCGCTGCAATAACGACTCCCACAAAGGCGGCGCTGGAGCCCAGATAGCTGGGCACGCGCCCGCCGGTGACAAAAAAGAACAGCAGGGTACCCATACCCGACATCAAAATGGCGAGGTTAGGATCCAGCCCCATCAGCATGGGCATTAGCACCGTCGCACCAAACATCGCGACCGCATGCTGCACGCCCATCACCATTGTCTGCCCGAGCGGGAGCCTTTCATCCGGCGCGACCACGCCTGCTTCTGTGGAGGTCGATTTCAACTGCCAGTGGGGAAGTCCGAACATGTTCTGTCTCCTGAATGCGGATTAACAGGCGGGTCGCATAAGTGCGTGATAGCCGCGGTCGAACCACACCAGCCCTTGCGGTGCCGGGTGGCGAACGATGGATACGATGTCGCAAAACAGAATGTCGTGGGTGCCGACGCTAACCACCTGGCTGATGCGGCAGTCGAACGAGGCCAGGGCATTTTCCAGACGTGGACAGCCCGTGTCGCCTGTCTGCCAGCGGGCAGCGGCAAAGCGGTCCTCCATCGGCGTTTTACCGCCAAACAGGTTGGATAATGGCTCCTGTCCGGCACTCAGCGTGTTAACGCACAGGGTGCGGTTCTCGTTGAAAATCGGCCAGACGGACGCGCCACGGTTGAGGCAAACCAGCAGAGTGGGCGGGGAATCGGTCACGCTGCATACCGCGCTGGCGGTAAAGCCCGCCATTCCCGCAGGGCCGTCGGTGGTGATGATATTGACCGCCGCACCGACGCAGGCCATGGCATCACGGAAGGTTTGTTGATCGGGTGTCGTCATGATGGCTCCTTACGCCAGCCCGCAGGCGTCTTCGAAGGTCAGACGCGGTAAGCGCCCATAGACTTTGCTCATATCGCCATAGCCGATGTTAATCAGCAGATTGCTTTTAAGCAGCGTGCCCGTGAAAAAGGCCGCGTCCACTTTTTCCCGGTCAAAGCCGGACATCGGCCCGGTGTCGAGCCCGAGCGCGCGGCAGGCGAAAATCAGGTACGCGGCCTGCATCGAGCTGTTGCGAAAGGCGGTCTCTTCCGCCAGTGCGGGGCTGGAGGTAAACCAGCTTCTGGCATCGCCGTGCGGGAACAGTACAGGCAGGCGCTCATAAAACTCGCTGTCCCAGGCGACAATTGCCGTGACCGGGGCGGTGAGCGTTTTCTCAAGGTTGCCGCTGGAGAGCGCCGGGCGCAGCTTCTCTTTTCCTTCCGGGCTTCGCACAAAGACAATGCGCGCCGGGGAACAGTTGGCGGACGTCGGCCCCCATTTCATCAGGTCATAAATCTCGCGCAGCGTCTCGTCACTGACCGGTATATCCAGCCAGCCGTTATGGGTACGTGCGCCGGTAAACAGCGTTTCCAGCGCGGCGGGCGTGATGGCTTCGCTCATTCAGGCTCCTTACAAAGCGGGTTCAGGGCTGTGCAGCAGGCTGGCAAGCCCGTTCAGCAGCAGCGTGTTAAAGATGTCCGGCGCGGTCACGTTGCAGGCATGCCCGCCCTGGCGCATGACCGTTTTGCGGGCGTGCGGGAGGGCGGCGTGCAGTTCCGCGGAGCAGACGGACGGCACCAGCAGATCGTCGGTGGAACAAATAATCTGCACGGGGCAGCGAACGCGTGCAGCGTGGCGGCTGAAATCGGCCTGTTTCAGCGCATGCAGCCTGCGCAGCAGATTGGCTTTGCCCTGGAAATGGGCCAGCGCCAGCGCTTCCTCGGCCTCCAGCCGCGGAGCGCGGGCAGCCATCCAGTCTGCCGGGTAAAGAAACAGCGGCTGTGCCTCTACCCACGCCTGAGCCCCGCCCGCATGCAGTAGACGTTCGCGAACGTCAAAACAGCGTCGGGTATGGGCATTGAGGGTCAGCCAGCCGTTGACACAAACCAGCGCGGTGAGGGCGTCAGGCTTATCGATAGCCAGCCGCAGGCCGACCAGCGCCCCCAGCGCGTGGCCGACCACGCAGTAACGGGCGATCCCGGCCCCGGCTAACGCCAGCGCGAGCTCGTCGGCCATGTGTGCGAGGGTGTAGTCTTCCGGCAGGGTATCCGGGTTATTCCCCGTGCCCCGCTGGTCGTAGCACACCACCTGATACTCCTGCCCCAGCACGGCGAGCTGAGGCAGCCAGTAGCTCCCGCTGCCGCCGAGCCCGGCAATCAGCACCACCACGGGCGCGCCCGCAAAGGGGGGCGGGGAAATGGACAGTTTCATGGCGGCCTCACTTCGCGATGTGCGCAACGGTGGCAATTTCAACCAGCGCTTCAGGCTTTACCAGCCCGCACTGGATGCAAAATCGCGCCGGTTTATCGCCGGGGAAAAACTCCGCGTAGATCTCGTTAATCGCGGCGTAGTTTTTCCAGTCGGTGATAAAGATGCTGTTGAAGGTCACGTCCTCCATCGTGCCACCCGCCGTTTCGATCACGGTTTTGATCGTCTCCAGCACGTGGCGGGTTTGCGCCTTTGGGTCATCGATAAACACCACGTTGTTGTCTTTATCAAACGGCAGCGTGCCTGAGACATACACCACGCCGTCGGCGAGGGTACCGGGGACAAACGGGGCTATCGGGGTGCTGGTGCCCGGCGGAATAATCACGGATTTCGGCATAGCGGTTCTCCTCAGGCGATGCGGGCGAGCGGGGGATCCAGCGCGTCGCAGAAATCATTGACGTTACTGACCCAGCCAAAAAAAGTTTCGATATTGAACAGGGCGGCTTTCTGGGCAAAATCCGGCCCGGCCTGATGGGTAGCGTCTTCCAGCACCACGCCAAAATACTCGAGGAAGAAGCCGTCGCGCAGGGTGGACTCCACGCAGACGTTGGTGGCAATGCCCGTAAAGACCAGATGACGAATGCCCCGGCTGCGCAGCAGGCTGTCGAGCGGGGTATTGAAAAAGCCGCTGTAGCGCGGTTTCGGCAGTACGATATCGCCAGCTTCCGGTACCAGCTCATCCACCAGCTGATAATCCCAGCCGCCTTTCGCCAGCAGCGTGCCCTGGAGTTCAGGCCGTTGGCGCATGGTTTTCAGGGCGTTGGATTTGTGAAAGTTGGGTGAGCCGGGACCGCCAGCTTCGACGTACTGGTCGTCCCAGCCATTCTGGAACCAGACGATCAGCATGCCCGCAGCACGCGCGGCGCTCACGGCGGTTTTGATATTCTCAATCACCGGCTGCGTGGCCGAGACGTCGAACCCGGCCAGATCCAGATACCCGCCTTTACTGGCATAGGCGTTTTGCATATCCACCACGATCAGCGCGCTCTGCTGCGCGTCAAAGGTGATGGCCTCCGGGCGAGCGTTGAGGGTCGTCATTACGCCACCTCCTTCGTCACGGCAGGGATGTGGGCGCGGCACTGCATCAGCGGCTGAATACGCTCGCCGAAGGTTTCCACGCCGGTGAGAAAATCATCGAAGGTCAGCAGCACGCCTTCGGCGCCGGGCACGGCAGCCACTTCGTCGAGCATTCTGGCGACGCTGGCATACGAGCCAACCAGGGTGCCCATGTTGATATTGACGGCAGACGTCGGGTCGGCCATCTGGCGAACGTTGGTGTCCGCGCCGGAGCGGGTATCCTTCTGGCTCTGCTCGGTCAGCCAGCTCAGGGCTTCCTCGTCGGCGCCATCCTTATATTGTTCCCATTTGGCGCGCGCGGCGTCGTCGGTTTCGTCGGCAATCACCATAAACAGCACGTAGGAGCCCACGTCGCGCCCGATTTTGTCGGCGGCCGATTTCATGCGTGCCGCGGTGGGCGCGAAGGCGGCAGGGGTGTTAACGCCTTTGCCGAAGCAGAAGTTGAAGTCGGCGTATTTGGCGGAGAATTCCATCCCCGCGTCGCTCTGCCCGGCGCAAATCACCTTCATCGGCACCGACGGCTGGGGGCTGACACGGCAGTCGTTCATGGTGAAGAAGTCGCCTTTGAAATCGCTTTTGCCGGTGCCCCACAGATCGCGCAGCACCTGCACGTATTCAGTCAGGTAGTCGTAGCGACGGGAGAAGTAATCGTCACCCGGCCAGATCCCCATCTGCTCGTACTCCGGCTTTTGCCAGCCGGTGACAAGGTTGACGCCAAAGCGCCCGCCGGAGATGGAGTCGATGGTGGAGGCCATCCGCGCCACGATTGCCGGGGGAAGGGTAAGGGTGGCGGCGGTGGCGTAAATCTGGATGCGCGAGGTTACCGCCGCCAGGCCCGCCATCAGGGTAAAGGACTCCAGGTTGTGGTCCCAGAATTCGGTCTTACCGCCGAAACCGCGCAGCTTGATCATCGAGAGCGCAAAGTCGAAGTGGTAATGCTCCGCTTTCTGCACGATGGCTTTATTCAGCTCAAAGGTCGGCATGTATTGCGGGGCCGTGGTCGAGATAAGCCAGCCGTTGTTGCCGATCGGTACAAATACGCCAATTTTCATCACGAACCTCTCTTCATTACGTCGCAGGTGTCACGACGTTTTTGCAAAGGGAGTGCCAGTTTTGAAAAATACTTTGTTATTAGGGTGTTAACTGGTGGCTGTTAAATTTAACAGCGAAAATGTGGACTAAGTGGTCAAAATCATTGCACAGAAAACAGGCACTCATGCGCGCTGAGGGTGCAGAAGGTCGTGGCGAGACGGGGGTTTTGCTATGCTGAGCGCAGGACAGAAAATGGAGAGCGAAAATGACACAAGGCGCAGTGAAAACACCCGGTAAACGTTCGCAGGCGGTGAGCGCCAAGAAACAGGCGATCCTCAGCGCCGCGCTGGAGACATTTTCGCAGTTTGGTATTCACGGTACACGCCTTGAGCAGGTGGCGGAGCAGGCCGGGGTGTCCAAGACCAATCTGCTCTACTACTACCCGTCGAAAGAGGCGCTATATGTGGCGGTGATGCAGCAGATCCTGGATATCTGGCTCGCACCGCTTAAAGCATTTCGCGAAGAGCTGGCCCCGCTGGTTGCGATAGAGGAGTACATACGCCTGAAGCTGGAGGTATCGCGTGATTATCCCCAGGCATCGAGGCTGTTTTGTCTGGAGATGTTACAGGGCGCGCCGCTGTTGCAGGCGGAGCTGACGGGAGATCTAAAGCAGCTGGTGGACGAAAAATCGGCCATTATTGCCGGATGGGTCGCCAGCGGAAAACTGGCGCCCGTCGATCCGCAGCATCTGATATTCATGATTTGGGCCTCAACCCAGCACTACGCTGACTTCGCGGCCCAGGTCGAGGCGGTAACCGGTAAAACGCTCCAGGACGAGGCGTTTTTCCAGAGCACCCTGGAAAACGTGCAGCGGATGATTATTGAAGGGATCCGCGTGCGTTAATCAGCCGGTTGGAAAGGGCAGCTTAAATTGCCCTCTTCACACTGCATCAACGAGGCCAGAAAGGCTTCGCGCTCCGCTGTTTTCTCCGTCAGGCACTGGTTGATAATCATCGGCTGAATAGTGCCACCTTCGGTTCCTGAACCCATCAATTTACAGTCTGCGTCACGCAGGGCGATCCACGCCTGCTGCGCCTTTTTCAGCAGGTCGCGCTGAGGGGCTGCCGCGCGTTTGATGGCGGCCTGGTACGTCTGGTTGAGCTTTTTATCCGCAGCCTGGTACTGCTCTGCCGCACAGGCACTGAGTTCTGTCTGGGTGGTCGCTTTGTCGCACTCGTCGGCAAGCGCACTGGCGCTGAGCAGCAGTGCTGCGCCTGCGAGAAATACTCTTTTCATCATTCCCTCCGTGTAAAAAAGCCGGATGCGCTGCGCTTATCCGGCCTACGGTGATTTTGTAGCCCCGGTAAGCGTAGCGTCACCGGGGAAAGTTTACACGATTAACCGATTGTCATCAGGCTGGCGTTACCGCCTGCCGCCGCGGTGTTGACGCTGAGCGAGCGCTCCACGTACAGACGCTCCAGCAGCAGGTTGGTTTCCCCGCGCGCAAAGCCCTGCACGGAAACGATGGCACCGCTGCGGGCCGCAACCTGCTCACACAGTTCGCGCAGCTGGTCGGAATCACCATGGTAGATCACCGCATCAAACGGCTGGGTCAGCAGCGCATCGACCTTCGCAAAGCGAATGCGGGCCGAGACCGCTTTTGGCAACTGTTTGGCGAGATCGCGATGCAGCGCATCTTCCGGCCACAGCACTTCACAACCGGTTGCCATTGCGGCAGCCAGCTGCACCAGCGCGTCCTGCTCGTTATCGGCCACGCACAGTACGCGCTCGCGCGGCATCAGCGTCCAGGTGTTGCGCTCACCGGTTGGACCCGGCAGCAGGCGCTGGGTACCGGCCTGCGCCAGCTCGCCGTACTGCTGCGCAATTGCACGCAGTTCAGGGCGGTTTTCTGCCCACTTAATCAGCGCCTCCAGCGGCTGGGTCAGCACGGTTTTCACCTGCGTATCCACCGGATAGTGTGCGTCCTGACGCGCCAGGGTCACGCCCAGGGCGTTCTCCGGACGGTTAGCCAGCAGACGGTACAGGTAGAGCGGGCCACCCGCTTTCGGACCGGTGCCGGAGAGGCCTTCGCCGCCGAACGGCTGCACGCCCACGACTGCGCCGACCATATTACGGTTGACGTACAGGTTGCCGACTTTAGCATTGCCGGTCACCTGGGCAATGGTTTCGTCGATACGGGTATGCACGCCGAGCGTCAGGCCGTAACCCGAGGCGTTGATCTGATCGATCAGCTCGTTGAGGTTGTTACGGTTGTAGCGCACAACGTGCAGTACCGGGCCGAAGACCTCTTTTTTCAGCTCGTCGAAGCTTGCCAGCTCAATCAGCGTTGGCGGCACGAAGGTGCCGGTCTGCCACTCGCGGGCATCTTCACTGTTCTCACGCACCGCCTGGAACACCGGACGGCCTTTGGCACGCATGGTCTGAATGTGGTTTTCGATGTTGGCTTTGGCTTCCGCGTCGATCACCGGCCCGATATCGGTGGTGAGACGGCCCGGGTTGCCCATGCGGCATTCCGCCATCGCACCGCGCAGCATCTTCAGCGTGTGGTCAGCCACGTCATCCTGTAAGCACAGCACGCGCAGGGCGGAACAGCGTTGACCCGCGCTGTCGAAGGCAGAGGCCAGCACGTCAACGACGACCTGCTCAGTGAGCGCGGAGGAGTCCACGATCATGGCGTTCATGCCGCCGGTTTCAGCGATCAGCGGCGTTGGACGGCCCTGCGCATCCAGACGGGTGGCGATGTTGCGTTGCAGCAGGGAGGCTACTTCGGTCGAACCGGTAAACATCACGCCGCGCACGCGGTTATCGGAGGTCAGTTTGGCACCCACCGTTTCACCGCGCCCCGGCAACAGCTGCACCACGCCCGCCGGTACGCCCGCTTCCAGCAGAATGTTGATGCCCTGAGCGGCAATCAGCGGAGTCTGCTCTGCCGGTTTTGCCAGCACGCTGTTGCCTGCGGCAAGGGCCGCGGCAATCTGGCCGGTGAAGATTGCCAGCGGGAAGTTCCACGGGCTGATACAGACCACCGGGCCGAGCGGACGGTGCGTTTCGTTGTCGAAATCATCGCGCACCTGACCGGCGTAGTAGTGCAGGAAGTCGACCGCCTCGCGCACTTCGGCGATGGCGTTGCTGAAGGTTTTACCCGCTTCACGCACCAGAATGCCGATAAGCTGCTGCATCTGATCTTCCATCAGCACCGCCGCGCGTTCCAGAATGGCGGCACGCTCCTGCGGCGGGGTGGCAAACCAGATTGGCGCGTTGTTCACCGCGCTCTCCAAAGCCTGATCCACTTCCGCTTCTGTGGCTTCGCGCACGTAGCCGACGATATCCTTCGGCTCTGCCGGGTTGATCACCGGCTGCATTTCACCGTCTTCAACGGACTGCTCAAGGATCGGTTTGGCCTGCCACTTCTGCAATGCGCTGTTAAGCAGGGCAGAAGAGAGCGACGCCAGACGGTGTTCGTTGGCGAGATCCAGACCCGCCGAGTTGACGCGACCTGCACCATACAGCTCGCGCGGCAGGGCAATCTTCGGATGCGGCAGACCAATCTGGCCTTCCTGCGCCGCCATCTTCTCTACGGCCTGTACCGGATCGGCCACCAGTTCGTCCAGCGGCAGGGTGGTATCGGCGATGCGGTTAACGAAGGAGGTGTTCGCCCCGTTCTCCAGTAAACGACGCACCAGGTAGGCCAGCAGGGTTTCGTGAGTACCTACCGGGGCATAAATACGGCACGGACGGTTCAGCTTGCCGTCGGCCACTTTACCGGTCACCTGTTCGTACAGCGGTTCACCCATGCCATGCAGACACTGGAACTCGTACTGGCCCGGATAGTAGTTCTGACCCGCCAGGCTGTAGATCGCCGCCAGGGTGTGGGCGTTGTGGGTGGCGAACTGCGGATAAATCAGGTTCGGCACGCCGAGCAGTTTTTTCGCGCAGGCGAGGTAAGAGACGTCGGTGTAGACCTTGCGGGTATAGACCGGATAGCCTTCCAGTCCTTCCATCTGGGCGCGTTTGATTTCGCTGTCCCAGTAGGCACCCTTCACCAGACGGATCATCAGGCGGCGACGGCTGCGGCTGGCCAGGTCAATCAGGTAGTCAATGACGAACGGGCAGCGTTTCTGGTAGGCCTGGATAACGAAACCAATCCCGTTCCAGCCCGCCAGCTCCGGCTCGAAGCACAGTTTTTCCAGCAGATCGAGGGAGATCTCCAGACGATCCGCCTCTTCGGCGTCGATGTTGATGCCGATGTCATACTGGCGCGCCAGCAGGGTCAGGGACTTCAGGCGCGGGTAGAGTTCTTCCATCACCCGGTCGTACTGCGCGCGGCTGTAGCGCGGGTGCAGAGCGGAAAGCTTGATAGAGATGCCTGGCCCTTCATAAATACCGCGACCGTTGGACGCTTTACCGATGGCGTGGATCGCCTGCTGGTAAGAGACCATGTAGGCCTGCGCGTCGGCGGCGGTCAGCGCCGCTTCGCCCAGCATGTCGTAGGAGTAGCGGAAGCCTTTGTCTTCCAGCTTGCGGGCGTTCGCCAGCGCTTCGGCAATGGTTTCCCCGGTGACGAACTGCTCGCCCATCAGGCGCATCGCCATGTCCACACCCTTGCGGATCAGTGGCTCGCCGCTCTTGCCGATAATACGGTTCAGGGAACGCGACAGGTTGGCTTCGTTATGGGTGGAGACCAGCTTGCCGGTAAACAGCAGGCCCCAGGTGGCGGCGTTCACGAACAGGGACGGACTGCGGCCAATGTGGGAGTGCCAGTTGCCGTTGCTGATTTTGTCGCGGATCAGGGCATCGCGGGTGGCTTTATCTGGGATACGCAGCAGCGCTTCCGCCAGACACATCAGCGCCACGCCTTCCTGCGAGGAGAGGGAGAACTCCTGCAACAGACCCTGCACCATGCCGGCGCGTCCGCTGGCGGTTTTCTGATTACGCAGCTTGTCGGCGAGCTGATACGCCAGGCTGTGCGCCTGAGCGGCAACGGCTTCCGGCAGGCGCGCCTGCTCCAGCAGCATCGGCACGGCGTCGGTTTCGGCACGGCGATAGGCGCCGGTAATGGCGGCGCGGCTGACGGACTGCGGCAGGATCTGCTCGGCAAATTCCAGGAACGGCTGGTGGTTCTCATCAGCGGCCGTCGCGGCCTCTTCGCCTTCGTTCACAGCGCCCGCCAGCAGGGCAGGCAGCTCCGGCAGACCTTCTTCACTCTCCAGTCTTTCCAGATAGTTAAAAATCGCCTGCTTAATTAACCAGTGCGGCGTGCGGTCGATACGGGTCGCAGCGGTTTTAATCCGTTCGCGGGTAGCGTCATCCAGCTTAACCCCCATGGTGGTCATCCCCATGCCAAAACTCCTGTTGTTCTGTAATAGCGTTCTGTTGATAGCGTGAAATATCCACCATGTTGCAACTTTGTGCAACCGTGTTAAATGTGACCTGGTCTGCAAGCTGGAAAATGAATGGATTGTTAACGATTAGTTAGCTGTGAAAAAGAACGCGCGGCGGTTTCTGAGCCCAGTTTTTATGCGGTGCTTAACACTTTTTAAAGGTGCAACCCATAAAAGCGTGAGCGAGTGCAACCTATAGGAAAGACGTATAAAACCAGGGATGAAATTCATGTAAATGCAGTGTTAAATCGTTTGTCAGTGGGATGCGTATACGGCAGGATAGCGCGCCCAACGGAAACACATACACACATCACTACGTTCCGGTGATGACATAACAAGGCAGCCCGGACGGCTGTCGCTCGACATTTTGGAGAATTTGAATGGCTATTAGCACACCGATGCTGGTGACATTTCTCGTTTATATTTTTGGCATGATCCTGATAGGGTTTTTGGCATGGCGTTCCACTAAAAACTTTGACGACTACATCCTCGGCGGGCGCAGCTTGGGCCCGATGGTCACCGCACTCTCAGCGGGCGCATCCGACATGAGCGGCTGGCTGCTGATGGGGCTGCCGGGCGCGATTTTCATCTCGGGTATCTCCGAAAGCTGGATCGCCATCGGCCTGACCGTTGGCGCGTGGATTAACTGGAAGCTGGTAGCAGGCCGTCTGCGTGTGCATACCGAAGCCAACAACAACGCCCTGACGCTGCCGGATTACTTCACCGGACGCTTTGAAGATAACAGCCGCATATTGCGTATTATCTCTGCGGTGGTGATCCTGCTGTTCTTCACCATCTACTGTGCCTCCGGCATTGTGGCGGGCGCGCGTCTGTTCGAAAGCACCTTCGGCATGAGCTATGAAACGGCGCTGTGGGCCGGTGCGGCCGCGACCATCCTCTATACCTTCGTGGGCGGATTCCTGGCGGTAAGCTGGACCGATACCGTGCAGGCGAGTCTGATGATTTTCGCCCTGATCCTGACCCCGATAATTGTGATTTTTACCGTCGGCGGCTTTGGCGAATCGCTGGAAGTGATCAAGCAGAAGAGCATCGAAAACGTCGATATGCTGAAAGGGCTGAACTTCGTGGCCATCGTCTCCCTGATGGGATGGGGCCTGGGCTACTTTGGTCAGCCGCACATTCTGGCGCGCTTTATGGCGGCGGATTCTCACCACACCATCGTTCACGCGCGTCGCATCAGCATGACGTGGATGATCCTGTGTCTGGCGGGGGCGTGCGCGGTCGGTTTCTTCGGTATCGCCTACTTCAACAACAACCCGGCGCAGGCGGGCGCGGTGAACCAGAACGCCGAGCGCGTGTTCATCGAGCTGGCGCAGATCCTGTTCAACCCGTGGATTGCCGGTATCCTGCTCTCCGCGATCCTGGCGGCAGTCATGTCCACCCTGAGCTGTCAGCTGCTGGTGTGCTCCAGTGCCATCACCGAAGACCTCTACAAAGCGTTCCTGCGTAAGGGCGCGAGCCAGAAAGAGCTGGTGTGGGTAGGGCGTTTTATGGTGCTGCTGGTGGCGCTGGTGGCGATTGCGCTGGCGGCTAACCCGGAAAACCGCGTGCTGGGGCTGGTGAGCTACGCGTGGGCGGGCTTTGGCGCCGCATTTGGTCCGGTGGTGCTATTCTCCGTTCTGTGGTCACGCATGACCCGCAACGGCGCGCTGGCGGGGATGATCATCGGTGCGGTTACCGTTATCGTCTGGAAACAGTTCGCGTGGCTGGGCCTGTACGAAATTATCCCGGGCTTCATCTTCGGCAGCCTCGGTATTGTGGTGTTTAGCCTGCTGGGTAAAGCGCCGTCTGCATCTATGCAGAAGCGCTTTGCGGAAGCGGATGCGCATTACCACTCAGCGCCGCCGTCTAAGCTCCAGGCTGAGTAATTTCCCCCTCACCCTAACCCTCTCCCCGGTGGGGAGAGGGGATAGTCCTTTCACCTATGTGAGTCTTCATCAATGAGAATTAAAACAGGGCTAATGGTGGCAGCATACGTGATGCTGGCGGGCTGTAACGCTCCCACGCAGCATGCGGCGGTGGAGACCTGCAAAGCGGATAACCAGATGCAGCAGACTACGCTCTATTTTGGCTTGAATCGCCCGGCAGGGGCGCAGATTACCGGCAGCGAGTGGCAGCAGTTTGTCGACCAGGACGTGACGCCGCGTTTTCGCGATGGCTTAACGGTGGTTGATGCCCGCGGGCAGTGGCTGGGGAACGACGGAAAAGTGGCGCGTGAACCCAGCAAAGCGTTAATGCTCATCCATGGTAAAGACGCGCAGAGCGAGAAGAACATCGAAGCGTTGCGCGGGATCTATAAGTCTCGTTTCGCGCAGGAATCGGTGATGCGGGTCGACCAGCCGGTGTGCGTGCAGTTTTAATGAGAACGGCGGGAATTCCCGCCGTTGTTGTTTTGTAGGCCGGGTAAGCGAAGCGCCACCCGGCATTGCATCAGAGCACCAACCCCGCAAAGCTCGCCGACAGCAGGCTCACCAGCGTCGCACCGTATACCAGGCGCAGACCAAACCGCGACACCACGTTACCCTGTTGCTCGTTCAGGCCTTTTATTGCCCCCGCTACAATGCCAATCGAGGCGAAGTTAGCGAACGACACCAGGAACACGGACAAAATACCCAGACCGCGCGAGGACATTTGATGGGCTATTTTTTGCAGCTCAATCATCGCCACAAATTCATTCGCCACCAGTTTTGTTGCCATAATACTCCCCGCGTTTAAGGCATCGCTCAGCGGAATACCAATAAGCCACGCCAGCGGATAAAACACGTAACCCAGAATCTGCTGGAAGCTCAGGCCAAATACGCTGGAGAAGAGGGCATTAACGGCGCTAATAAGGGCGATAAAGCCAATCAGCATCGCCAGAATAATCATCGCCACCTTAAAACCGGCCAGAATATATTCGCCCAGCATTTCAAAGAAGCTCTGGGATTCATGCAGCTTTTCCAGTTTGATATCGGGTTCGGCTTCCGGGCGGGCCGGGTTAATGACCGAAAGGATAATAAAGGTGCTGAACATGTTCAGGATCAGTGCCGCGACGACAAATCTGGCGTCGAGCATGGTCATATAGGCACCGACAATCGACAGCGAAACCGTCGACATCGCCGTTGCAGCCATCGTAAACAGGCGGCGTGAGGAGAGATCGCCCAACACGCCCTTGTAGGCAATGAAGTTTTCCGACTGACCGAGTATCAGTGAGCTCACCGCGTTAAAGGATTCCAGCTTGCCCATGCCGTTCAGTTTTGACAGCAGCGTCCCGATAACCTGAATAAAGATCGGCAGAATACGCCAGTGCTGCAGAATACCAATCAGCGCCGAGATAAAAATAATGGGGCAGAGCACGCCAAGGAAAATGAACGCCAGCCCTTTTTCACCCATCCCGCCAAAGACAAAATTCGTCCCTTCGGCAGCGAATTTAAGCAGTGATTCAAAGAAACCGGAGACATGTTTAATAATGAACAGGCCGCTTTCTGCATGCAGAAAAAAGAATGCCAGCGCGATTTCAATCACGATCAGCTGTAAAACGAAACGAATGCGAATTTTTCGGCGGTCGAAACTCACCAGCCAGGCAAGCGCAAGAATAATCACCAGCGCCAGCAGGAAATGGACAATTTTAAACATGGTTTATTTTCAGTTGGTTTTCGAGGCGGACATTTAGCCACAGCCCCGGTTAACCGTAAATGGGCATTTTCGTTATACCTTATAAACGCAACGGTTACTCAGGCAATTATTATTCCGCAATGCGTTTACATCTGGTCATCAAAACTCCACATATTTCGCTTGTTTTTCTTGTAGCCGTAATGATAATCACTATCACAAGAATTTACCTTTCTTTGCATCAGTTGACCGCGATAAACATTTAAGGTGTCTGCATGTTTGTTCCTTTTCTCATTATGTTACGTGAAGGCCTTGAAGCGGCCCTGATTGTTAGCCTTATCGCCAGTTATCTGAAGCGCACCCAGCGTGGACGCTGGATCGGCGTGATGTGGGTTGGCGTCTTCCTGGCCGCGGCGCTCTGCCTGGGGCTGGGTATTCTTATCAACGAAACCACAGGAGAATTTCCTCAGAAAGAGCAAGAGCTTTTTGAAGGCATTGTTGCCGTAATAGCGGTGGTGATCCTCACCTGGATGGTGTTCTGGATGCGCAAAGTTTCCCGTAACGTGAAGGTACAGCTTGAGCAGGCGGTGGATAACGCCCTGCAAAAAGGCAACCACCACGGCTGGGCGCTGATCATGATGGTTTTTTTCGCCGTGGCGCGTGAAGGCCTGGAGTCAGTGTTCTTCCTGCTCGCGGCTTTTCAGCAGGACGTGGGCATCTGGCCGCCGCTGGGCGCGATGCTTGGGCTGGCCACGGCGGTTGTGCTTGGCTTCCTGCTCTACTGGGGCGGAATTCGTCTTAACCTGGGCGCGTTCTTCAAGTGGACCAGCCTGTTTATTTTGCTGGTGGCCGCGGGGCTGGCGGCAGGGGCGATCCGCGCCTTCCATGAAGCGGGCCTGTGGAACCACTTCCAGGACATGGCGTTTGATCTTAGTAACGTTCTCTCCACCCACTCACTGACCGGCACGCTCCTTGAAGGTATCTTCGGCTATCAGGAAACGCCGAGCGTCAGCGAGGTGGCGATGTACTTTATCTATCTTATTCCGGCGCTGGTGCTGTTCTTCATGCCATCGCGCCCCAGCGCTCAGCCGTCGCGTACTGCGCCGTGAAGCGCTTTGTTTAGTTACAACATACTTTAAAGGGAAGAGACATGGCTATTCAATTCCGTCGTAGCGCGTTACAGGTTGGTGTGGCAGCGCTGTTCGCGTCTGCCTTCGCCGCTCAGGCAGCAGATATTCCGCAGGTAAAAGTCACCGTCAACGATAAACAGTGCGAGCCGATGACCATCACGGTTAACAGCGGTAAAACCCAGTTTATTATTCAAAACCACAGCCAGAAAGCGCTGGAGTGGGAGATCCTGAAAGGCGTGATGGTGGTAGAAGAGCGTGAAAATATCGCGCCTGGCTTCAGCCAGAAAATGACCGCTAATCTTCAGCCGGGGGAATATGACATGACCTGCGGCCTGCTGACTAACCCGAAAGGTAAGCTGATCGTCAAAGGCGCAGCGACGGCGGACGCGGCCAAAGGCACCGCGCTGCTGAGCCTCGGCGACGCCATTACCGCCTATAAAGCCTACGTCACCAAAGAGACGGCTGACCTGGTGGCAGGCACCAAAGCCTTTACCGACGCGGTGAAAGCGGGCGATATCGAAAAAGCGAAATCCCTGTATGCGCCTACACGTCAGCACTACGAGCGCATCGAGCCGATTGCCGAGCTGTTCTCTGACCTCGATGGCAGCATTGACGCCCGCGAAGATGACTACGAGCAGAAGGCCGCCGATCCGAAATTCACCGGCTTCCACCGCCTGGAAAAAGCCCTGTTTGGCGATAGCTCCACCAAAGGGATGGAGAAATACGCCGATCAGCTCAACAGCGACGTGCTGGAGCTGCAAAAACGCATCAGCGAGCTGGCCTTCCCGCCGTCGAAAGTGGTGGGTGGTGCTGCGGGTCTGATTGAAGAAGTGGCCGCGAGCAAAATCAGCGGCGAAGAAGATCGCTACAGCCACACCGACCTGTGGGACTTCCAGGCAAACGTCGACGGCGCACAAAAAATTGTCGATCTGCTGCGGCCCCAGCTGCAAAAAGAGAACGGCGAACTGCTGGCGAAAGTGGATGCCAACTTTAAGAAAGTTGACGCCATCCTGGCGAAATACCGTACCAAAGACGGGTTCGAAACCTACGACAAGCTGACCGATGCTGACCGTAACGCGCTGAAAGGCCCGATTACGACGCTGGCGGAAGATCTCTCCCTGCTGCGTGGCGTTCTGGGTCTGGACTAAGCGATGAACAAGCATGATGAGTACGACGTGGCGGAACCTTCCCGACGTCGGTTGTTAAAAGGGGTAGGGGCGCTGGGCGGCGCGTTTGCCCTGGCGGGCGGCTGTCCGGTGGCGCATGCGGCAAAACCGCAAAGTGCCCCCGGCACGCTCTCCCCGGATGCGCGTATGGAAACGCAGCCATTTTATGGTGAGCACCAGGCAGGAATCCTGACGCCGCAGCAGGCCTCGATGATGCTGGTGGCTTTCGATTCGCTGGCGAGTGATAAGGCAGACCTTGAGCGTCTGTTCAGGCTGTTGACCACGCGCATTGCCTTCCTTACGGCGGGCGGTCCGGCACCGGAAACACCGAATCCGCGCCTGCCGCCGATGGATTCCGGGATCCTCGGGGCGTTTATCGCTCCCGATAATCTGACCATCACCGTGTCGGTGGGGGAATCGCTGTTTGATGATCGCTACGGTCTGGCGAAGCAGAAGCCGAAAGCGCTGCAAAAAATGACGCGATTCCCGAATGACTCTCTCGACGCGGCGTTGTGCCACGGCGATCTGCTGTTGCAGATCTGCGCCAATACCCAGGATACGGTGATCCACGCCCTGCGCGATATCATCAAGCACACTCCGGATCTGCTCAGCGTGCGCTGGAAGCGGGAAGGTTTTATCTCTGACCACGCCGCGCGCAGTAAAGGGAAAGAGACGCCGGTCAACCTGCTGGGCTTCAAAGACGGTACCGCCAACCCGGACAGCAGCAATACCGTGTTGATGAAAAACGTGGTCTGGGTGACGGAGGATCAGGGCGAACCGGCCTGGGCGGTGGGTGGCAGCTATCAGGCGGTGCGTATCATTCAGTTCCACGTGGAGTTCTGGGACCGCACGCCGCTGAAAGAGCAGCAGACGATCTTCGGCCGCGATAAGCAAACCGGCGCACCGCTCGGCATGAAGCACGAGCACGATGAACCCGACTACGCCCGCGATCCGAACGGAGATGTCATCGCGCTGGACAGCCATATTCGTCTCGCTAATCCTCGCACCAAAGAGACCCAGTCCAGTCTGATGATGCGCAGGGGCTACAGCTACTCGTTGGGGGTGACCAATTCCGGTCAGCTTGATATGGGACTGCTGTTTGTCTGCTATCAGCACGATCTGGAGAAAGGGTTCCTCACCGTGCAGAAGCGGCTCAACGGTGAAGCGCTGGAGGAGTACATCAAGCCCATCGGCGGCGGCTATTTCTTTGCCCTGCCCGGCGCGCGTGACGCGAAGACCTGGCTCGCTCAGGGTCTGATAGAAGCCTGATAATCGTCCCTGCGACAGTTCGCGGGGACATTATTTTTCCATATGACTATCTTGTTGTTATATTTCTGTAATATTCATATATGAGACTGATTCCGCTGCAGGAGCAGTCTTAAAGGTTGCATCTAGGTAAAATAAATGTTGCATTTATGATAATTCCTGATGTACTTAAGATAAGACAGCGGTAGTTCCCGGCAGTGATACTGACTCACTATGGAGATCGCGAATGGTTGCGTCCTGTACTGGACAAGGTAAACACATCAACCGCAGCACCCGGCGCGGAGGCTCAGACTCCGGCAGCGATTTCCTCACCACAAAATTCTCCCCTCCACCTCTAAATACGATTTCTACCGACGTGCATAACGGTGCGCGTAGCCGTTCTGTATCGTCATCCGGTAATGCAAGCAATGGCTTACAAGGAAGCCAACCCTCTGATGTTCGTGCGCATAATCGTGCCGATGCTGGCGCGTGTGATGAATACCAACAACTCAAGGTGCTATCCATGGGAAGACAGAAAGCAGTGATCAAAGCTCGTCGCGAAGCAAAACGTGTGCTGAGACGGGATTCACGTAGCCATAAACAGCGTGAAGAAGAATCGGTCACCTCGCTTGTGCAGATGAGCGGCGTAGAATCCATTGGCATGGCGCGGGACAGCCGCGATGCATCGCCAATAGTGGCGCGGAATGAAGCTCAGGCGCACTACCTGAATGCTATCGAGAGTAAACAGCTCATCTTTGCAACCGGGGAAGCCGGATGCGGGAAAACCTGGATCAGTGCCGCCAAAGCGGCGGAGGCGCTGATTCATAAGGACGTGGAAAGGATCATCGTTACCCGTCCGGTACTGCAAGCGGATGAAGATCTGGGCTTCCTGCCCGGCGATATTTCTGAGAAGTTTGCCCCGTACTTCAGGCCCGTCTATGACGTGCTGGTGAAGCGGTTGGGCGCTTCCTTTATGCAGTACTGCCTGCGACCAGAGATTGGCAAGGTGGAAATCGCGCCGTTCGCCTATATGCGCGGACGTACATTTGAAAATGCGGTCGTTATTCTTGACGAGGCTCAGAACGTGACCGCTGCGCAAATGAAGATGTTTTTAACGCGCCTCGGGGAGAACGTGACGGTTATCGTCAACGGCGATATTACCCAGTGTGACCTGCCGTCGGGCGTGAAGTCCGGCCTGAGCGATGCCATGTCACGTTTTGAGGAAGATGAGATGATAGGGGTGGTCCGCTTCACAAAAGAGGACTGCGTCCGCTCAGCGCTGTGTCAACGAACGCTGGAAGTGTACTCCGACTAAGATCATTTCACATTTTAAGTCATTTCTTCCCGGCGTCATGCCGGGAAGCTTCTTTTATTCCCTCTGTTCGCATGGCTTTTTTTAAATCATATTTATTTCCTATAGCATTCAACGGCATTTACGCACCGTTTTGCGGTAATAATATTACTGTTAATTTGCTGCGAACGCTTTTTATACAGGTCGCAAAAATGTGATATGTATTTACAATACCCACAAAATACCTGTGAATATAATGATCGCGCTAATTGTTAGGTGAAAATTAAACGTGAATATTGTCACAGAACATGACTAAGCAGTAAAAATTAAGTTGGTGTCTTTTGGGTAATTATCTATGTTTCGTACTTGTTCAAATTAAATTCTAAGAAGAAACACACCAGGGGATCGTTTCCTCTGGAACATCACGCTGAGGGTCATACATGAACGAACTGGTTAGTGCAATTAACGGTGTTATCTGGAGCCCTGCGTTAATATTTTTATGTCTGGGTGTCGGTCTCTATTTCTCACTGCGTAGTCGTTTTCTACAATTACGTCATATAAAACATATGATTACCCTGATGTTTCAGGGCGGGGCTACCGATGCCGGCGTATCATCGTTTCAGGCGTTGACGATGACGCTGGCGGGCCGCGTAGGGACAGGGAATATCGCCGGTGTGGCGACCGCCATTACCTTTGGTGGCCCCGGTGCGCTTTTCTGGATGTGGGTAGTGGCATTTTTAGGCGCCAGCTCTGCTTTTGTTGAATCCACGTTAGGTCAGGTTTATAAAGAAAAAATTAACGGCGAATATCGTGGGGGACCTGCCTTTTATATTGAAAAAGGGTTGGGGGTGAAGTGGTACGCATGGTTATTTGCTATTGTGACCATTTTCTCCTGCGGTTTATTACTTCCGGGCGTACAGGCAAACTCAATTGCCGCCAGCCTGGATATTGCCTTCGGTCTTAACCCAAACGTTACGGCGGCAATACTGGCTGTACTGTTAAGCTTCATTATTTTCGGTGGTGTAAAAAGGATCGCCAGCTTTAGCAGTATGGTCGTTCCGTTTATGGCGCTCGGCTATATTATTGTTGCCTGCGTTATTATCGCGATCAATATTGAAAAACTGCCTGCTGTTATCCTGCTGATCTGGAAAAGTGCTTTTGGCCTTGAAGCGGGATTTGGCGCTATTCTGGGCCAGGCTATCATGTGGGGCGTTAAACGCGGCGTCTATTCCAACGAGGCGGCGCAGGGCACCGGGCCACATGCATCCTCGGCAGCAGCCGTAAGTCATCCGGTGAAACAAGGGCTGGTTCAGGCGTTCTCCGTATATATCGACACGCTGTTTGTCTGCTCCGCGACCGGGTTTATGCTGTTGATCACCGGGCTTTATAATGTTCAGGGCGTCGACGGCGCAGCCCTTTATACCGGTATTGCAGGCGTGGCGGCGGGTCCTGGCTATGTGCAGACAGCGATGGAAAGTATGATGCCGGGCTTTGGTAATTACTTTGTCGCCATCGCGCTATTCTTCTTTGCCTTCACCACCATCATTGCCTATTACTATATCGCTGAAACCAATATCGCCTACATCAACCGTAAAATTCACCGTCCATGGCTGACATTCCTGCTTAAATTATGTCTGATGGCTTCCACGGTATATGGCACAATCCGCACCGCGGATCTGGCATGGGGATTAGGGGATATCGGGGTAGGGCTGATGGCCTGGCTCAACATTATTGCCATTGTCCTCTTGCATAAAAAAGCCTTTGCCAGCCTGAAGGATTATGAAACCCAGAATGCGCAGGGAATTGATCCACAGTTTGATCCGGTTCGGCTTGGGATTAAAAATGCGGATTACTGGCTGGGGGAGCGCAGAGATGAAGAGGGGGGATTGCCGGGGCAGGTTTCTTCTCCTGAAGGAAAGCAGCCGGCGGGGAAGTTGAATAACTGAGGAATAGTTTAAAACGGGCCCGTGCTTATGCGCGGGCTTTTTTTATGGGTGAGGCGGTATCACCCGCACCGGCGGGGATTGACTCGCTTCGCTCTCAGTCTGTCCAACTGGCTGCGCCAGTTGTCGAACCCCGGTCGGGGGTTCTCATCCCCCCGCAGACGTGCAACATGCGAAAAAAAAGCCCGCATTTTCATGCGAGCTCTTCTTAAAATATGGCGGTGAGGGGGGGATTCGAACCCCCGATACGTTGCCGTATACACACTTTCCAGGCGTGCTCCTTCAGCCACTCGGACACCTCACCATATTGTTTTGCTGCCTGACCGCTTGGGGGGCAACGGGGCGCTACTATAGGGAGTTGCGCGAAAGCGGTCAAGCAGATTTTCTGCATTCGTGCCTGTTCGGTTAAGCCTTAATCAGCTTATGGCGCACCGCGCAGGATCAACGCTGCGAATCGAGCACTTCGCTGTTTTTCACGACGTCCTGCGCTTTGCTGTAACTTTCGATCAGCAGCTGGTAGGCAGGGAAGATGTGTGTGTACACCTCTGCCCATTCTCCCGCATCTTCACGGTTCCACGTGCGCTGGATCTCTGAGGCCACTGCCGCTGTGTCCATCGGTACCACGCCTGCCTGCACCACGCGCGCCAGGGTGATCTCTTGCGCCATTTTGCTGTAGGTGCCGGAGGCATCAATCACCGCAAACACTTTATATCCGTCCGCCACCGCGCTGATGGACGGGAAGGCCATGCAAACGCTGGTAATCGTCCCCGCGATAATCAGCGTTTTGCGTCCGGTGGCTTTCACCGCCGCCACGAACTCCGGATTATCCCAGGCGTTGATTTCACCCTTGCGTGCCACATACTGTGCGTGCGGCGCATTGGCGTGGATCTCCGGGATAAGCGGGCCGTTCGGTCCCTGTGGAACCGATGCCGTGGTGATCACCGGGATCTTCGCCAGCGAGGCGATCTTTGCCAGCGCTGCTGCACGAGCGCGCAGCTCAGGCATTGGCATGTCTCCAACAGTCTGGAACAATCCGCTCTGGTGATCGATAAGCAGCATAACGGCATCATTGACGTCAATAACGGGACGTGCACCGTTGAAGTTTGCAGGGGTAGACATAATGCGCACCTTTATTACGTTTAGATTTGGCCAAAGCGGCCGGAGTTGAAATCGCGAATAGCTTCGGCGATTTCGGTTTTACTGTTCATCACAAACGGGCCATAGCCCACGATGGGTTCATTCAGTGGCTCCCCGGCCATCAGCAACACTTTGGCATCGCTGCTGGCTTCGAGATGCAGCTTGTCGCCGCTCTGACTCAGCACGACCAGCTGCGCCTCACCCGCAGGCGTGGTGCCGTTCACCGTCACGCTGCCCTCAACAACAACCAGCGCCGTGCTCCAGCCTTCGGGCTGATTGAGCGTCAGGTGGCTGCCCTGGTGCAGCGCGAGATCCCATACGTTAAGCGGTGAGAAGGTATGCGCCGGGCCGGTTACCTCTCCAAAGCGGCCAGCAATCACGCGCATTGTTCCGCTGTTATCCGGCAGGGTGACCACCGGGATATCCGCCTGAGTGATGCTCTGGTAGCCAGGCGTCGCCATTTTGTCTTTGGCGGGCAGGTTGACCCACAGCTGCATCATTTTCAGTTCACCGCCTTTCTGCGAGAACGCGCTGGAGTGGAACTCCTCGTGCAAAATGCCTGCGCCTGCCGTCATCCACTGCACATCGCCTGGACCAATAACGCCGCCTCTGCCGGTGGAATCACGGTGCTCAACTTCGCCTGAGTAGACGATGGTCACCGTTTCAAAACCGCGATGAGGATGCTCGCCCACGCCGCGTTTTGCGCCATCCGCCGGGAAGGTATGTGGTCCGGCGTAGTCAAGCAGCAGGAACGGGCTCAGCGGTTCGCCGTGCGTCTGGTAAGAAAACATCGAACGAACCGGAAAACCATCACCGACCCAGTGCGGACGAGGTGCGGTATACACGCCTGTTACGTTTTTCATGATTAACTCCTGATGTCCTGTTGATGTAATTAGCTTATATTCAGGGTTAATATCCCGGTAGATAGCAAAAATGACATTCACTGTTCCGTAAATGGAACAATGGGGGCGTATGCAGGATCTCAATGATTTCGTATGGTTTGTGAAGGTGGTGGAGCATGGCGGCTTTGCGGCGGCGGGGCGGGCGCTCGATCAGCCAAAGTCGAAACTGAGCCGTCGGATTGCGCAGCTGGAAGAACGCCTGGGTGTTCGGTTGATACAACGTACCACGCGGCAGTTTGCGGTGACTGAAGTGGGGCAGACGTTCTATCAGCACTGTAAAGCCATGCTGGTGGAGGCTGAAGCTGCGGAGGAGGCGGTGGCTGCTTTACAGGCTGAGCCGCGCGGTATGGTCAGGATCACTTGCCCCGTAACCCTACTGCACGTTCACGTGGGGCCCATGCTGGCGAGGTTTATGGCGCGCTATCCGGGAATTAACCTCCAGCTTGAAGCCACCAACCGCCGGGTCGATCTGGTGGGGGAGGGGGTGGATGTGGCGATCCGCGTTCGTCCGCGCCCGTTTGATGACAGCGATTTGGTATTAAGGGTGCTGGCGGACAGGGGTCACTGTCTGGTTGCCGGGCCGACACTGATTGAACGGATGGGCAATCCGGCGATGCCTTCTGAGCTCAGCGAATGGCCGGGTTTAAGTATGGGCGCTGGTAAACACCTGCATAAGTGGGAGCTGAGCGGGCCGGAGGGGGCGAAAGCAGACATTCACTTCACGCCGCGCCTGGTGACTACCGATATGCTGGCGCTGCGGGAGGCAGCGATGGCGGGCGTGGGCGTGGTACAGTTGCCCATTTTGATGGTGAAGGATCAGCTGGCTTCAGGTGAGCTTGTTCGGGTGCTGAATGCCTGGGAACCCAGAAGGGAAGTGATCCATGCGGTGTATCCTTCCCGGCGCGGCCTGCTGCCATCGGTCAGGACGCTGGTGGATTTTCTCACCGAAGAGTATGCAAAGATGGTTGAGGACTAGCTTTTCGTAGGTCGGGTAAGCGTAGCGCCACCCGACATAAAGAGCGCAGGGAGCGAATAGAATATAAAAGAAAAAAGCCCGCATTTTCATGCGAGCTCTTCTTCAAATATGGCGGTGAGGGGGGGATTGACTCGCTTCGCTCGCCCTTCGGGCAGCCTGTTCGCTACGCTCTCAGTCTGTCCAACTGGCTGCGCCAGTTGTCGAACCCCGGTCGGGGGTTCTCATCCCCCCCTTGCAGAGAATATAAAAGAAAAAAGCCCGTACTTTCGTACGAGCTCTCGTCTTGAATATGGCGGTGAGGGGGGGATTCGAACCCCCGATACGTTGCCGTATACACACTTTCCAGGCGTGCTCCTTCAGCCACTCGGACACCTCACCATATTGTCATCCCGTTGTTGTCGGGACGGGCGCTAATGTAAGGAAAAGCCGTACTGCCGTCAACCCACTTTTTCAGTAATTTAGCGTGTTTAGACAAACTTCAGGCAACCTGATTTCGAAATGTGCAAAAAGCGCCTCTTTTATCAGCAACGCGGTTTAGCGATAAATTTGTTATGCTGACAAGCCAGTTGAAAATGAAAATAAAACAGCGCACTAAAAGGCAATGACTATGGATATTATCTTCTATCACCCCACTTTTGATACGGCTTACTGGATTAAGGCGCTCACGGCGGCACTGCCTGGCGCACGCGTTCGCGAATGGAAACAGGGCGATAATGAACATGCCGACTACGCGCTGGTCTGGCATCCCCCGGTCGAAATGCTACAGGGACGCCGTTTGAAGGCGGTGTTTGCTCTTGGTGCGGGGGTGGATTCCATTCTCAGTAAGCTGAAGGCTCACCCTGAAATGCTGCCGGAAGATATTCCCCTGTTTCGTCTGGAAGATACCGGTATGGGGGAGCAGATGCAGGAATACGCCGTAAGCCAGGTGCTGCACTGGTTCCGCCGCTTCGACGATTATCAGGCGTTTAAACAGCAATCCCACTGGGAACCTCTCCCGGATTATCAGCGTGAAGATTTCACCATCGGCATCCTCGGGGCGGGTGTGCTGGGTTCGAAAGTCGCCGAAGCGCTCGCCCCGTGGGGCTTCCCACTGCGCTGCTGGAGCCGGAGCCGTAAGGATTATCCGGGCGTCGAGAGCTTTGCCGGATTGGACGAACTCACGGCGTTCCTGAAAGGGACACGCGTTCTCATTAACCTGCTGCCGAATACGGCGGAAACGGTCGGCATTATCAATGGCACGCTCCTCAACCAGTTGGCAGAAGATAGCTACTTAATGAACCTGGCGCGCGGGGTACACGTTGTGGAAGACGATCTGCTGAAAGCGCTGGATAGCGGTAAACTGAAAGGCGCAATGCTGGATGTGTATAGCCGCGAACCGCTGCCGACAGACAGCCCGCTTTGGGCACATCCGCGCATGGCGATGACGCCCCATATTGCGGCCGTGACGCGCCCGGCGGAGGCCGTGGCGTATATCTCGCATACCATCAGCGAAATAGAGAAGGGCAACGCGGTGACCGGACAGGTCGACAGACAGCGAGGCTACTGAGAGAAACCCGGCGTTCGCCGGGTTTTTGCTAATATTCGCCGCTGATAACTGCTATCCTTTGGAAAAACCGCAGAGGAGAGAAAGATGTATCCCGTTGACCTGCATATGCACACCGTCGCCAGTACTCACGCTTACAGTAACCTCCATGATTATATCGCTCAGGCGAAGCTGAAAGGCATCAAGCTGTTTGCGATAACCGATCACGGTCCGGATATGGCGGATGCGCCGCACTACTGGCATTTTGTGAATATGCGTATCTGGCCACGTCTGGTTGACGGTATCGGGATACTGCGCGGCATCGAAGCGAACATCAAAAATACCGACGGGGAAATTGACTGCACCGGCCCGATGCTGACCTCGTTAGATCTGATCCTCGCCGGCTTCCACGAGCCGGTCTTTGCGCCCCAGGATAAAGAGACCAACACCGCGGCGATGATTGCCACCATTGCCAGCGGCAATGTGCACATTATCAGCCACCCGGGAAATCCGAAATACCCGATCGATATTCAGGCCGTGGCACAGGCCGCAGCGAAGCACCGCGTGGCGCTGGAGATCAACAACTCCTCGTTCGTGCATTCGCGTAAGGGCAGTGAGGCCAACTGCCGCGACGTTGCGGCGGCCGTGCGTGACGCGGGCGGAATGGTGGCGCTGGGCTCTGATTCACACACGGCCTTCACGCTGGGTGATTTCAGCGAGTGCCTGAAAATATTGCGGGACGTGAATTTCCCGGAAGAACAGATCCTGAACGTCACGCCGCGTCGTATGCTCGACTTCCTTGAGTCGCGCGGTATGGCGCCGATTGATGAATTTGCCGATCTTTAATTAATAACGGAATAAAAACATGAATGAGTTTTCCATCCTTTGCCGCGTGCTGGGCACCTTATATTACCGCCAGCCGCAGGATCCGCTGCTGGTTCCGCTGTTTACCCTGATTCGTGAAGGTAAACTGGCGCAGAGCTGGCCGCTGGAACAGGATGAGTTGCTGGAACGCTTGCAAAAAAGTTGCGATATGCAGCAGATTTCAACGGATTACAACGCGCTGTTCGTGGGGGAAGAGTGTCGCGTGTCGCCGTATCGTTCTGCCTGGCAGGAAGGTGCGACCGAAGCGGAAGTTCGGGCGTTTCTTTCAGAACGCGGCATGCCGCTGACGGATATGCCTGCCGATCATATCGGTACCCTGTTGCTGGCGGCCTCATGGATTGAAGATAAAGCAGGTGATGATGAGAATGAGGCGATTGAAACCCTGTTCGAAACGTATCTGCTGCCGTGGGTCGGAACCTTCCTGGGTAAAGTTGAAGCCCACGCCACCTCCCCGTTCTGGAGAACGCTGGCTCCGCTGACGCGTGACGCTATCGCTGCCATGTGGGATGAGCTGGAAGAAGAGAGTGAAGAGTGATTTAAATCACAAAAATCCTGCAACGATACATTTCAACTTGCACGTAACGTGCTTCTGATCTCATTTCTAGGGTGCGCATCTGCTAAGATGCGCACCATGAACATATTACTTTGTATTGCAATCACGACTGGCATCCTCTCCGGCCTCTGGGGTTGGGTGGCGGTATCTCTCGGTTTGTTGAGCTGGGCCGGTTTTCTTGGCTGCACGGCCTATTTCGCCTGTCCGCAGGGTGGTTTTAAAGGGCTCTTTATTTCAGGCAGCACGTTACTGAGTGGCGTGGTCTGGGCGCTGATCATTATGAAGGGCAGCGCGCTGGCGCCGCATGTGGAAATCCTGGGGTACGTCATGACCGGTATTGTGGCTTTCCTGATGTGCGTTCAGGCAAAACATCTGCTGTTGTCCTTTGTGCCCGGCACGTTCATGGGTGCCTGCGCGACCTTTGCAGGCCAGGGGGACTGGAAGCTGGTGGTCCCTTCGCTCATGCTGGGATTACTGTTTGGCTACGCTATGAAGAACAGCGGTCTCTGGCTTGCAGCCCGACGCGAGAAGAGCCAGAACGTTCCTGTGGTAAGTAAATAAAAAAAAGGCGAGACGAAAATCTCGCCTTTTTATACGCCGCCAATCATGACTCCGGCGGAACCGACATCTCACGGTATTTCACCAGCACCGCATTACTCACGTCACTTTTATTCTGAAGATCCCACAAGCCGCGATCGATGCCGTCATTAATCAGGAAAATCACCCCGGTTTCGATGGCCGACATCAGACACAGCATGACCGGCTCGTTAGAGGTATAGCCAATTTCAGCCTCCAGCAAACGCTGGTAGTCGATAAAGCGGAATACCCCCGCCTGCACTTCATATGAGAGAATCGTTTTGCTGGTGGTCACGGAGGATAAAATTTCACCCGTGCTCACGTTAACCACGCGCAGGTTGACGGCAATCTGATCCAGCTGATACTGCGTGTCGGCCCCGATACCAAAGTAACGGGCACCCGCGCCGCCCGATTTCACGTTACTTTCGTAGCCGATAATCGAGCCTTCCACCATGACATTGGCTGCGGTGAGAGACTGTAGCGGCATGCGGTTATTGACGCCAACGGTACCATTCTCCTGTGCAGCACGAATGATTTTTCGTTCGTTAAGCAGGTTTTGCAGCCCCTGGCGTTCCAGCGGGATAAACCAGCGCGAATCTTTCAGGGCGGTAACCAGCATCGCGGTGGCGCTCTGCGGTACGGCCGTGGAGAAGTTACTGGCCGGATACGGTTTGAACTGGCCCGTCTCATCCTGAATGTTATAGACCGAGACGAATATCTTCCCGGTAGGGCCCGGCAGATGCGTCAGATCCCGATAGCTCTGGGCACGGGGCATTAGGGTGGGTTTAGCGGCTTCTTTTGGCGGGGCAGTTAAACAACCGCTTAATAAGCACACTGCAACTAAAATAAAAAAGCGCTGCATAATAATTGTCCTTATTTCGGGGTTGTTTAGAAATCAGTTGAACTGGTCTGCAAACCGGAAACCTGGATTGTCGACGTCTTACCGGTTTTTCGGTCTGTCACATTTAACTGAAGCTGCCCGTCTTTATTGGCAATATCGACGATAAAGTCGTTAGTGACCATCCGGCCGGGTTTTCCGGTATTAATGTTGGTTAATAAGCCACCTAATATTTGCGACTGGATGGCCTGAGTAAAATTATCCAGAGCTGACGGGGTTTCGATACCGAAATCATCGTCATAGCTGGGGTCTTTATAGGAATTTTGAGCCTGCGCCTGGTTAAGCATAAAGGCTCCGTTATTCGGGTTGCCGCCAAAATTAGGGTTGCGGAACTGGAATGTCATATTTCCGGCCCAACTCAACGGCGCAATGAGCATTAACGAAATCACTGTGTGTGCGAGACGCATTACAGCCTCCGAAATAGGTGTCGTTGCTAGAACTCATCTTTTGCTAAATCGCCTGTGCTCAAAAGGGCTTTATCTAACTGTAGGCGGTTAATAGCTTCTTCTGTTTGTGCCAGTGCGAAAGCGACGTTCTGATCGAAGTCTCTTTTCGTTGGGAATAAAAAAGTCTGGTAAATAACGTCCTGATTAGCGGTTATTGTGATCCAGCTTCCCCACCGCGCACTGGGCCGTTCGTTGATGGTTAAATTACCCGGATAATCGCTTTCCCACTTATCGCTGAAGGCACGATAAAAATCGTGTCCGACAGAGGTGACGGTGTGGTCGGTCAACAGTCCAGGAACTTCCACCTCAACAGCCTGAAGGTTTCCGGCAGCAAGCATAATGCCTGCGGCGGCAATCCAACTTAGGGTGCGTTTCATGCTATTAACGCCTGAGGTTATCGTTTGCCCACGACACCGCCTGCGTGCGATTTTTAACAGCTATCTTTTTGAAAAGATTATAAAGATGCGTCTTAACCGTATTTTCGCTTATAAATAACGAACGGGCGATTTCAATATTTGAAGCACCAATACGCAGTTTGTTCAGGATCTCTTTCTCACGGTGCGTCAGAAGGGCCGATTCCGAACTGTTATAGCGATAATTTCCGGAGTGGGTAATGAGGTAGCTGGCCAGTTTTTGCGAGAAATAACACTCCCCCCGCAATATGCCCTGCAAACCCTCCACGACACGGTTTTCTTCTTCTGTAACGTAAAACACGCCGTTAATATGCGGCCAGCTCTCAATTTCGCGGAAAGGATACTCATCAGGCGTATTCAATAACAACACGCGGATATTATTGTTTTTCCTGCTTAAATTATCTTGCCAGTAATGGATCAGTTTTTTATCCGCTTCCATCATATCGAGAAGAATGATGCTGCCAGGAGCGATATCATCAAAAGAACGTTGAATGTTATGAAGTTTCCCGTTAAGTGACAGGCATTGTTTTAAATGCTGCAATAACGCTGTCGCTTGTAAGGAAGGTTTTGTGATCAACAATAATGTATGACCGGGTAAGCTATGGACTTCATTAAACATGATGAAACCCCACGTTATTTATGACACCCGGCAGTTGCCCTCGTATTATTGAAAAGGGCACCAGAAGTACTGCAGGTGTGGCACTGCTGTGTGTAGTTAAAAAACCTTCCTCCAAAGGAGGCGGTAAAATTAAAAACAAATAACGTACTGCTGTTTTCAATCTAGCTATTGCAAACTTTAAAGCAAGTGTTAATCGTGTAACAGAATGTAAAATTCGATATTTATTTGTGTATTTTGCAGGGTTAATAGATTTTAAGATAAGGGGAAAGTTGTACAGGTGTATAAACGTGCACAGATTTTAAAAACCATACGGTATATTATAATGAGTTGTATTATCTGGTTTTTTATTATTGTAAGCCAGCCGGTAAAAAGTATGAACTCTGCTAAAAACATAAGACTTCCCTAAGCCGGAATTTTTTCTTAAGAAAACTTGCTTCGTGTCACGCGCGTGACAAAGGGCATTGTCGTTTTTGTCTGAAGAAGCCGGTACAGGTTGGACAGCCTGTCTCGCTGTTGTACAAGCGCAGGAAGACATTTTTGGTTTCTGCTTTAGGCGAGTATCCCGTCGTTTCAGGCGAGATTTACGACTTTGAGGTGAAGGGGAATATAAAAATAAGGCGCACGGGTGAGATATTAAACATGTTTCGGCAGACATACTCTTTTCCGTAACGCGGCGTTAACAAAACGAATCGCGTTAACGGAGTAAGGAATACCTTTTTTATAGCCAGGTCCAGGGTGACAGCATGAAAAACAAAACGTTGTTTATGATGTTTACATTACTGGGTGCGCCTGGGTTTGTAATCGCAGGTGATTCAGATTTAGCCAGTTCTGAATATAATTTTGCGATAAATGAATTAAGTAAAGCTTCATACAATCAGGCAGCCATTATTGGTCAACAGGGTTCAGGAAATAATGTTGATGTACGCCAGGGCGGTTCTAAATTGCTGTCCGTTATTTCCCAGGAGGGCGGGAATAACCGCGCGAATGTTGATCAGTCAGGGACGTATAACCTTGCTTATATCGATCAGACCGGCAACGGCAACGATGCGAGTATTAAGCAGGGCGCTTTTGGCAACACCGCCATGATTATCCAGAAAGGCTCGGGTAACAGGGCGAATATAACGCAGTATGGTACGCAGAAAACAGCAGTTGTAGTACAGAGACAGTCGCAAATGGCTATTCGCGTTATTCAACGCTAGCGATGTGTGACGCCTTAATCAATCCGATGGGGGTTTACCATGAAACTTTTCAAAGTGGCAGTTATTGCAGCAATCGTAGTTTCTGGCAGTGCTTTCGCAGGTGCGGTACCACAATTTGGCGGCGGTCACGGTGGTGGCTGGGGTGGCGGCAATAACGGCCCTGACTCAACCCTGAGCATTTACCAGTACGGCGGCGGTAACTCCGCGCTTGCTTTGCAGACGGACGCCCGAGATTCTGAATTGACCATTACCCAGCATGGTGGCGGTAACGGCGCAGACGTTGGCCAGGGCTCTGATGACAGTTCTATCGATCTGCTGCAAAAAGGCTTTGGTAACAGCGCCACCATCGACCAGTGGAATAGCAAAGATTCTGTTATCAACGTGAAACAGTTCGGCGGCGGCAACGGCGCGGCGGTAGACCAGACAGCGTCCGGCTCAACGGTGACTGTGCACCAGGTTGGCTTCGGCAACAACGCGACCGCACACCAGTACTGATTCATTTCTGTACCAAAAAACAGGGCATGCGCCCTGTTTTTTTTCGGGAGGATCTCATGAGCACCTTCATTCTCCTTGCCGCGCTTGCCAGCCAGATAACGTTCAGCACCTCACAGCAGGCAAATGTGACAACCATTATTCCTCAGGTCACGCTGGCAGACGCCTGCGAATGTCAGGTTGAGGTGTTATCTGTCCGGCAGGGGCAGGGGGGACAAAGTACATCGCGGCAGAAAAATACTCTTTTTATACCCGCTAATCAGCCGATTGATCTAACGCGAATCAGTTTAAATATTCGCTCAGGGGATGCGGTAAAAATAATCGTCACCGTTTCCGATGGAAAATCGCTTCATTTATCACAGCAGTGGAGCGCACCGGCAAGTACGCTTTAATCATTCATAAAATCAATGATTTAATAAAGTGGCGGCGCTGCACAGGTAAGCTATGCTGATATCAAGAACCCAGCAAACGGGTTGCTTAAATTGATACGTCATAACGGAGCGTTTTTACCCCTCAAGGACGAATTTCATTGAGGAGTACAAATAATGTTCAAATCCGCAGCGTGTATTATTTCTGGTCTGGGACTGATCCTGTCCTCTTTTTTTTCTCCGGCTTATTCAGCAACTATAGAGAATGGTGGGGTGATTCATTTTCGTGGCGCGGTGGTCGCTGACCCGTGCGAAGTCACGCCCCGGCATCAGCAGTTTGCAATTTCCTGCCCGGAAAATAACCGTATGAAAACGCATACCATCAGTTATGACGAGGCGCTCCGGGGCCATCATCCTCACTCAGCGCTGGCCGCTGTTACCATGAAATACCTGAATGAAAAGAAAACGCTTGCGGTCGTTCAGGTGGATTACCGTTAACCGCCGTTTTTTTCGCGACAGTTTTTCTCCTTCTCCCTCTGCGATACACTGATGAAAAAGGCGGGTTGCAGAGGGTGTTTATGAGACCGCAAATCGACGTTATTCATGGCGATATCACGACGGTGCACGTTGACGTGATCGTCAACGCAGCCAATTCCTCCCTCTTGGGTGGGGGCGGGGTGGATGGTGCCATTCACCGGGCCGCGGGCCCTCAGCTCCTTGAAGCATGCAAAACCGTGCGCCAGCAGCAGGGAGAGTGCCCGCCGGGGCATGCTGTTATTACGCTTGCGGGCGATCTCCCGGCCAAAGCAGTGATCCATACCGTTGGACCCGTCTGGCACGGTGGCGACCGCCATGAGGCTGAGATTCTGGAGCAGGCTTATCGTAACTGCCTGCGGCTTGCGGCAGATAACGGCTATAAGACCATGGCGTTCCCCGCCATTAGCACCGGGGTGTACGGTTATCCAAAGGAAGCGGCAGCTACGATCGCCGTGAATACCGTTTATCACTACCTTTCCCTCAAACCCATGCCGGAAAAAGTCATTTTTGTCTGTTTCGATGAGCACACCGCCGACCTGTATCAGCGGCTTTTGACCGCGCGCAGCCAGGCATTTTGATGTTTGAAAAGCAAAAACGGCGCTCTGGAGGCGCCGTTTTTTTATCCCGCTTTAACCTGAGGTTTGCCTGAGAACAGGAAACGCAAAAGCGGGATCCGCAGGTGGATTTCATACAACACGATGGCAATGCCAACCACAAAGACCAGACCGGTGAAGAAGCCCAGCGCATTCGATTTGATATGCGGCGTAATGTACGCCCCGAAAAACAGCGTCAGCGGATGGTGGACCAGGTAGATAAACAGTGAAGCATTAACGAAATAGGTGACGCGACTGGATTTAAAATTCAGCAGACGATGGCCAAGGGCGAACACCACGTTAACCATCCACAGGCCCATCAGCATCGTTATCACGCTCTCTGTCTCATACATCCACGCGTCCCCGCTGCCAAAGCGCTGATTGAGAAGATAGGCGGCAAAGGCCAGCGCAGCACCCACCGCACACCAGGGGGAGGGGGTGGTAAACAGCGCTTTAAGCCGGGGATGAATAAATGCCAGCGCCCCAATCAGGAAGAAGGGAATGTAGAACAGGGTCTGCATCACCACGAAATTAAACAGCCCATCGCTCAGAATGGGAGGGTAGACAATGAGCAGGGTACGCCTGACGGCGGCATACGCGACCCCCAGCGCAAGAAACAGCAGCGACAGCTTGCCCAGGGTGATGTTGGCGAAGAAGGTCGAGGTTGCGGCGCTCGCGCGCTGGCGCAGTTGACTGAAGATCAGCAAACTCACCGTGGTTAGCACCACCAGTACCAGCAGGAACCAGAGGTGGGAAATCAGCTCCCAGACCAGGGTGTTGTATTTCTCATAGAACGAGAGATTAGGCCAGTTTTCCGCCTTGCCTTTAACATGCTGCAACATGATGAACTGCGGCAGCGTCAGCAGCGGAATGGCCGTCAACATTGGTATGCCCACGCGCTCCACGCGCACTTTCCACCACCGCTTGAGGGGATAGCGCAAGAAGAGCATGTAAGAGAAATAGCCTGAAATGACGAAAAACACCTGCATGCGGAAGGCATGGATAAAATCATTGAACAGCGTCAGCCACCAGGAGGGCATCTGGCTGTTCACATGCCAGGTGTGGCTGGAATAGATCAGTGAAATATGAAAAGGGATCCCCAATAGCATGAGCCATGCGCGGATCGAGTCGAGGAAATATTCACGTTGTACAGGGGTTGTGCTCATATAACTTTGCGCATTCTCAGACTTTTCGCCTTATCCCTAAGGCTCATAATGGTTACATTCGGAGCCAACCCTACACCAAGACCGACACCCTGTCTCCAGGATAAGCACGCAAAGTGAAAAGCGGGTTCTTTCATTTGCTTAATCCATGAGCCAGCGAGCTGAACAAAGCAGTGATAATGTTGTCGGATTGCCTGAGTTTCCATTAAAATGGATCGGATCGATATAAGCACACAAAGGGGGAAGTGCTTACTTATTATGAAACATAAACCACAAATGATGAAAATGCGTTGGTTGGGTGTAGCAGTGCTGTTGTCACTGTATACCTCATCTGCACTGGCCTTTAACATCGATGATGTCGCAAAACAGGCTAAATCGATGGCGGGCAAGAGCTACGAAGCGCCAAAAAGTAACCTGCCCTCCGTTTTCCGCGACATGAAATACGCGGACTATCAGCAGATCCAGTTCAATCACGATAAAGCGTACTGGAACAATATTAAAACCCCGTTCAAGCTTGAATTTTACCACCAGGGTATGTACTTCGACACGCCGGTTGCCATCAATGAAGTGACGGCGACCGCGGTACGTAAAATCAAGTACAGCCCGGATTATTTCAATTTTGGCGATGTGCAACACGATAAAGACACGGTGAAAGACCTCGGCTTCGCAGGCTTCAAGGTGCTTTACCCGATTAACAGCAAAGATAAAAACGACGAAATCGTCAGCATGCTTGGCGCCAGCTACTTCCGCGTGATTGGCGCGGGGCAGGTATACGGGCTTTCTGCGCGCGGTCTGGCAATTGATACCGCGCTGCCATCAGGTGAAGAATTTCCACGTTTTCGCGAGTTCTGGATCGAACGTCCAAAACCAACCGACAAACGTCTGACAATTTATGCGCTGCTGGACTCCCCTCGTGCGACAGGCGCTTATCGCTTCGTGATCATGCCAGGGCGTGACACGGTGGTTGACGTGCAGTCTAAAGTTTACCTGCGCGATAAAGTGGGCAAACTGGGCGTCGCGCCGCTGACCAGCATGTTCCTGTTCGGGCCGAATCAGCCGTCTCCGGCGACTAACTTCCGCCCTCAACTGCATGATTCTAATGGCCTTTCCATTCATGCTGGTAACGGCGAGTGGATCTGGCGTCCGCTGAACAACCCGAAACACCTCGCCGTCAGCAGCTTTGCGATGGAAAACCCGCAGGGCTTTGGTCTGCTGCAACGTGGCCGTCAGTTCTCCCGCTTTGAAGATCTGGACGACCGCTACGATCTGCGCCCAAGCGCCTGGGTTACACCGAAAGGCGACTGGGGTAAAGGCAAGGTTGAGTTGGTTGAAATTCCAACCAATGATGAAACCAACGATAACATCGTGGCGTACTGGACACCGGATCAGCTGCCTGAAGCCGGTAAAGAGATGAACTTCAAGTATGCGATCACCTTCAGCCGTGACGAAGACAAACTGCACGCACCGGATAACGCGTATGTGATGCAGACGCGTCGTTCTACGGGGGACGTGAAGCAGTCCAACCTGATTCGTCAGCCGGATGGCACGCTGGCATTTATCGTGGACTTCACCGGGCAGGATATGAAAAAACTGGCGCCGGATACTGCCGTGACGGCACAGGCCAGCATTGGCGATAACGGTGAAATCGTTGAGAACGCCGTGCGTTACAATCCGGTCACCAAAGGGTGGCGTTTGACCCTGCGCGTGAAGGTGAAAGATCCGAAACAGACCACTGAAATGCGCGCCGCGCTGGTCAGTAACGATAAGCCGCTGAGTGAAACCTGGAGCTATCAGCTACCTGCCAATGAATAATACATCTGAATATATTGATGCCATGCCGCTAACGGACATTGAAAAAGCGGCACTCCCTGCGAGCGACATCCGCGCGGTTCACACCGCGCTGGATGGTGAACATCGTCACTTTTCCCGTGATGATGATACGCCGCTGGGGTCAGTGAAGGCACGTCTGGAGCAGGCATGGCCAGACTCGCTGGCAGAAGGGCAGTTAATCAAGGATGACGAAGGGCGTGACCAGCTACAGGCGATGCCGAAGGCCACGCGTTCCTCTATGTTCCCCGATCCGTGGCGCACCAACCCGGTGGGTCGCTTCTGGGATCGCCTGCGTGGGCGTGACGTGACGCCGCGCTATCTGTCACGTCTGACCAAAGAACAACAGGCGTCCGAGCAGAAATGGCGTACCGTGGGAACGATTCGTCGTTACATTCTGCTGCTGCTGACGCTGGCACAGACGGTTGTCGCCACCTGGTACATGAAAACTATTCTGCCGTACCAGGGCTGGGCATTGATTAACCCTGCTGACATGATTGGCCAGGATATCTGGGTCTCCTTCATGCAGCTGCTGCCGTATATTTTACAGAGCGGCATCCTTCTGCTGTTCGCCGTGCTGTTCTGTTGGGTCTCCGCCGGGTTCTGGACGGCGCTGATGGGCTTCCTGCAACTGCTGATGGGGCGTGACAAATACAGCATTTCCGCGTCGACGGTCGGGGATGAACCCCTCAATCCTGAGCACCGTACCGCGCTGATCATGCCTATCTGTAACGAAGATGTTGACCGCGTATTCGCCGGGCTGCGTGCCACCTGGGAGTCCGTAAAGGCGACCGGTAACGCGGCGCATTTCGACGTCTACATCCTGAGCGACAGCTACAACCCGGATATCTGCGTGGCAGAGCAAAAAGCCTGGATGGAGCTGATTGCTGAAGTGCAGGGCGAAGGGCAGATCTTCTACCGTCGTCGTCGTCGTCGTGTTAAGCGTAAGAGCGGGAACATCGATGACTTCTGTCGTCGCTGGGGTAACCAGTACAGCTACATGGTGGTACTGGATGCGGACTCCGTGATGAGCGGCGACTGCCTGAGCGGGCTGGTCCGTCTGATGGAAGCCAATCCGAACGCGGGTATTATTCAGTCCTCGCCAAAAGCGTCCGGTATGGACACGCTATATGCGCGCTGCCAGCAGTTTGCGACCCGCGTCTACGGGCCGCTGTTTACTGCCGGTCTGCACTTCTGGCAGCTGGGTGAATCTCACTACTGGGGCCACAACGCTATTATCCGCGTGAAGCCATTCATCGAGCACTGCGCCCTGGCGCCGCTGCCGGGTGAAGGATCGTTTGCCGGGTCCATTCTGTCGCATGACTTTGTGGAAGCCGCGCTGATGCGTCGCGCAGGGTGGGGCGTCTGGATTGCCTACGATCTGCCGGGCTCGTATGAAGAGCTGCCGCCGAACCTGCTGGATGAGCTCAAGCGTGACCGCCGCTGGTGTCACGGTAACCTGATGAACTTCCGCCTGTTCCTGGTGAAGGGGATGCACCCTGTTCACCGTGCGGTGTTCCTGACGGGCGTCATGTCCTATCTGTCTGCGCCGCTGTGGTTTATGTTCCTGGCACTCTCGACCGCGTTGCAGGTTGTGCATGCCCTGACGGAGCCGCAGTACTTCCTGCAACCGCGCCAGCTGTTCCCGGTGTGGCCGCAGTGGCGTCCGGAGCTGGCGATTGCGCTGTTCGCGTCGACCATGGTGCTGCTGTTCCTGCCCAAGCTGCTCAGTATCATTCTGATCTGGTGTAAAGGTTCGAAGGAGTACGGTGGTTTCTGCCGCGTAACCCTTTCACTGCTGCTGGAAGTGCTGTTCTCGGTCCTGCTGGCACCGGTGCGTATGCTGTTCCACACGGTATTCGTGGTGAGCGCGTTCCTGGGATGGGAAGTGGTGTGGAATTCACCGCAGCGTGACGATGACTCTACGCCATGGAGTGAAGCCTTTATGCGCCACGGCTCTCAGCTGCTGCTGGGCCTGGTGTGGGCCGTTGGTATGGCCTGGCTGGATCTGCGTTTCCTGTTCTGGCTGGCGCCAATCGTCTTCTCGCTAATCCTGTCGCCATTTGTGTCGGTGATCTCCAGCCGTTCTACGGTGGGCCTGCGTACCAAACGCTGGAAGCTGTTCCTGATCCCGGAAGAGTATTCTCCGCCGCAGGTGCTGGTGGATACCGATACCTATCTGGAGCAGAACCGCAAACGCACGCTGGATGATGGCTTTATGCACGCCGTGTTTAACCCGTCATTCAATGCGCTGGCCACCGCGATGGCGACTGCGCGTCACCGCGCCAGCCAGGTGCTGGAGATCGCCCGCGATCGCCACGTTGAGCAGGCGCTGAACGAGACGCCAGAAAAGCTTAACCGCGACCGTCGTCTGGTGCTGTTGAGCGATCCGGTGACGATGGCACGGCTTCACTACCGCGTGTGGACTTCTCCGGAGAGATACTCTTCGTGGGTGAACTACTACAAGGACGTGAAGCTGAATCCGCTGGCACTGAAGACGAAGTAAGTTGTTAAGTAGGGCGGGTAAGCGAAGCGCCACCTGCCAAATAAAATACCGGCTGTGAGGCCGGTATTTTTTTAGAGGTCAGAAATGAAAGTAATCATCGTCGTCATGATGGCATGCCTGCTCAGCGGCTGCGGCAGCATCATCAGCCGCACCATTCCCGGACAGGGCCACGGGAATCAGTACTACCCCGGCGTACAGTGGGATGTCCGCGATTCCGCATGGCGCTATCTCACCGTGCTCGATCTGCCGTTTTCGCTGATTTTCGACACGCTACTGCTGCCCATCGATGCCAGCCACGGCCCTTACGAGTAACGAGAGCTTATCGCTCGTCCCATTCGTCCGCTGCGGCCTGACCTTCTTCGGTATCCAGCGGCGGTTCGAGCTGAAACTCACCTTCATCCCATTCATGCAGCGTATTTTCTTCCAGCCACTCCTGACGTAACTCAATTTCGTCATAGTCGCCGTCGAATACCGCCTGCGCACCTTCACCACTCAGTATCGGCAGACATTCTCCGTCCTCACCTTCATCAGCAAAGAATTCGGCCTGCCACATAATATCGCCGTCCTGAAGGACGTATTTTTGGATATTGAGTTGTTGCACGTCAGCATCTTCTTCCTCAATGCCGGGATTATCGGCGAGGAATTCTTCGCGAGCGGCATCGATAGCTTCTTCCAGCGTGGCGTACATGGTCATTGGTGTCTCCCTGTTTTTCGTGAAGGTATTCAGGGAAAGAATAGCTGATTATATGATTGTGCAAGTATGAATGCGTAAATTAGCCGTCACGATGTTGTGTTATGCGCGCCGGGCGTAGCGCCCGGGATAAGCTGAGCCAGGAATAAACAGCGTTGAACAGCACGACGCCTGCCGTCACGATAAAGACCGCCCGGAAACCGAAACTGGCCGAAACCCCCGCGCCGACCAGCGGCCCGGTGACGTTACCCAGATCGCGAAACGACTGGTTGTAGCTGAAAATACGTCCGGCAATCTGGTTGGTGGAGTTATAGACCAGCAGCGTCTGCACCGCCGGAAGCAACGCGCCGTCCGCTGCGCCCAGCAGAAAGCGCAACACGCCGAGCTGCCAGGGAGACTGCACCATCGACATGGGGATCAGCAGCAGAACGGAGAGGATCAGGGCGCAGATCAGAATTTTCTCCGGGCCGATGCGATCGCCCAGCTTGCCGAGTCGCGGCGCGCTCAGCAACGCGGCCACGCCGGGAACAGAGGCGATCAGGCCGCTAATAAAAGCAATGTTGCTGACGTTTCCCGCCAGGTCGCGGACATAGAGCGTCAGAATAGGCGCGATTGAACCGGTGGCCACCTGAATAATCATGGTGGTCACAAACAGGCTCAGCACCAGCTTTGGGTTTTTCAGCGAGGCCAGCACATCCCGGGCGTGCAGCATCTCTTTTTTGGCTACCGGCGTGAAATTCTCGCGGATGCAGATAAGCGTCACGAGGAAGCAAAGGAACAGCACGCTGGCGGTAATGAAGAATACCGGCCGCAGTCCGTAGTGGTCGGCCAGCAGCCCGCCCGCCAGCGGACCCAGCAGTGCGCCGCTTACGCCGCCAGTGGAGAGCGTACCTAATGCCCAGCCGCTTTTATGGCGTGGGATTTGGGTTGCGATCAGGGCGTTGGCATTGGGGATAAATCCCCCGAGCAGACCCAGAAGCGCGCGTAATATCAGGAACTGCCAGACATTCTGCGCCACCCCCATCAACAGCATTATGATCGCCATGCCGAGCGCGGAGCGCAGCAGCATAATTTTGCGGCCTTTGCGATCCGCAAGCCCACCCCAGAAAGGCGACGCAATGGCGGAGAACAGGAACGTAATGCTGAACACCAGGCCGGACCACATATTCAGTGCGCTATGGCCGGTGACGCCGAGCTGTTCAACGTAGAGGGGCAGGAAGGGCATTACCAGGCTAAAGGCGGCGCCAGTAAGAAAACAACCCAGCCATGCAACCGTCAGGTTGCGTTTCCAGTTTATGGGAGCATCTGTGGAGGACATAACTATCCGCATAATGAGGTGCAGGGCACCGTGACCAGTGAGGTAATAAGCCTGCTAATTATGCGCCTGGGGTATGATTGCCGCAATGACGGGGAGCTTTTAAAGCTAAAACAGCTTGCGGCCCGGAAGACCGCATGCAGATTAATAACGAGAAGGGACGCCCTGAGGCCGGGTTTTGAAGCGGCGATGCAGCCACATGTACTGCTCGGGAGCGAGCATAATGCATTTCTCCACAATGCCGTTCATCCAGCGCGCGGTAGTTTCCGCGTCGTCGAGCGGCGGAGCGAGTTCCGGCTCCAGCATGATAAGCTGATAGCCTGAACCGTCCGGCTTACGGCGCGGCACAAACGGCACGATAGCCGCTTTGGACATCCGCGCCAGCATCCAGGTCCCGGTGGTCGTCGCGGCCTCTTCCACCGCAAAGAACGGGACAAACACGCTGGATTGCGGGCCATAGTCATGATCCGGGGCATACCAGACCACTTCACCTGATTTGAGGGCGCGGATCATCCCTTTAAGGTCTTTGCGGTCGATCATGCTTTTATTCGAGCGCATGCGTCCGTTGGTCTGTATCAAATCGATCACCGGATTATCGTTGGGACGATAAACGCCAATACCCGGCGCCTGCATGCCGAACATGCGCGCGCCAATTTCGAGCGTCAGGAAATGAACGCCAATCAGCAGGACGCCAGTCTGGTTGGCCTGGAGATTATGCACCGGATCCATGCCGGTTCCGGCCACTTCCGTCCAGCGCGCCATGCGCTTATCCGACCAGAACCAGGCCATACCGGTCTCCATCAGTCCCATGCCGACAGATTCGAAGTTTTTAACCACCATGTCGTGACGCTCAGATTCGCTCATCTGAGGAAAGCAAAGCTCAAGATTTCGATACGCGATCCTGGCGCGACGCTTCATAAATTGTTGAGCAATGCGGCCCAGCCCTTTACCCATGCGGAAAATTACGGGATAAGGCAGCTGTACAATTAGCCACAACAAGCCAATGCCTGACCATGTTAACCAATAGCGTGGGTGTAAAAGCGCGGCAGTAAATTTCGGTAACTGGGTCATGTCTGTCCTGTGTTCTAACGTCCTGAAAGGCTATTGTCTCATTTTTTGAGGCATAGCCAAAATGTCTGTCATCGAAACATGAAAGAATATGCAAGTGTTAAGTCTGATTAATCAGGTTGACTGAAATGTAGCGTAAATTGTGTGGATGTAAATTGTCTTTGTTTGCTATATCATGCCGACCGATTTTTATTTCTCAACGATTGCAGGACTTGTACACCATGCCAGTGTTACACAACCGCGTTTCGAATGAGATGTTGAAAGCGCGTATGTTGGCCGAAACCGAACCGCGCACAACGATCTCTTTCTATAAATATTTTACCATCAACGATCCACAGGCGACCCGCGATGCGCTTTACCAGGCTTTCACCGCCCTGAACGTGTTTGGTCGCGTCTATCTGGCGCGTGAGGGTATTAACGCGCAGATCAGCGTGCCGGAAAGCAAAGTCAGCGCCTTCCGCGATCTCCTTTATGGTTTTGATCCGGCGCTTAACGGCTTACGCCTGAACATTGCGCTGGATGATGACGGCAAATCGTTCTGGGTGCTGCGCATGAAGGTGCGTGAGCGTATTGTGGCGGATGGCATCGACGATCCGAGCTTCAATGCCGCGAATGTGGGGGAGTACCTCAAGGCCGCTGAAGTGAACGCGATGCTCGACGATCCGGATGCAGTGTTCATCGATATGCGTAACCACTACGAATATGAAGTGGGCCACTTCGAGAATGCGATGGAAATTCCTGCCGACACTTTCCGCGAACAGCTGCCGAAAGCGGTTGAGATGATGCAGGAGCATAAAGACAAAAAGATCGTTATGTATTGCACCGGTGGGATCCGCTGCGAAAAAGCCAGTGCCTGGATGAAACACAACGGTTTTAATAAAGTCTGGCATATTGAGGGTGGGATCATTGAATATGCCCGCCGCGCCCGCGAGCAGGGGTTACCGGTGCGTTTTATCGGTAAAAACTTTGTGTTTGATGAGCGTATGGGCGAGCGAATTTCAGAGGACGTAATCGCTCACTGCCACCAGTGCGGTACGCCGTGCGACACGCATACCAACTGCAAAAACGACGGTTGTCATCTTCTGTTTATTCAGTGTCCTGCATGTGCCGAGAAGTTTAATGGCTGCTGTAGCGAGCTGTGCAGTGAAGAGAGTATCCTGCCTGAAGAAGAGCAACGTCGTCGCCGTGCCGGGCGCGAGAACGGGAATAAGATCTTTAATAAATCCCGGGGCCGACTGAATACCAAACTGGGTATTCCGGACCCGGAGTAAAACATTGCCCGGCGGCGTAAAAGCCTGCCGGGCCTGTTTTATGACTTCTGCTGAACGCCTTCCACCGAAATAATCAGCTCTACATCCTGCGATGCCGGTCCTAAATCTGTGGTGATATTAAAATCTTTCAGATGAATTTTGCCGGCGGCTTCAAAGCCAGCACGTTTTCCGCCCCACGGATCGTCGCCCTGGCCGATTAATTTCGCATCCAGTGTTACCGGTTTTGTTACGCCGTTCAGCGTAAGATTACCGGTAATAGCGAGCTTATCACCGTCTTTCTTCACTTCTGTCGACGCGAAAGTAGCTTGCGGGAATTTGCCTACGTTCAGGAATTCAGCGCTGCGCAGATGTTTATCACGCTCGGCGTGATTAGTGTCGACGCTGTTAGTATTAATGGTGACGTTTACTTTATCGGCAGCAGGGTTTTTCTCGTCGAAACTAAATGTGCCATCGAAATCATTGAACGTACCATATAACCAGCTGTAACCCAGATGCTGAATACGGAAATTGACGAAGGCATGCTGGCCTTCTTTATCAATTTTATAGTCGGCGGCAATGGCCGAACCGGTGGTAAATAACAGCGAACCTAATGCGATACCCAACAGGCGTTTTTTCATTTTATGCTCCAGAGTCAACTGACGAACGGCCAAGCATGCGCTTCAGCGTATCGTCTTTATCGATAAAGTGGTGTTTCAGGGCCGCAAGGCCATGCAGAACAGACAGGATCACCACGCTCCATGCCAGCCACAGATGAACCACACCTGCGGTGTCAGCCTGTGAACCGGCGTCAGCCAGCGTGGCAGGGACGTCAAAGAGCCCAAACACGCTGATCGGTTTGCCGTCTGCGGTCGAAATGAGATAACCGCTGATCAGAATGGCGAACAGCAGGGCATAGAGTGCGATATGTGCGCCAACAGCGCTTATGCGGGTAAGACGGCCATGGCTTTTGGGGGCTGGAGGGGGCGGAGAGAGATGTCGCCAGATCACGCGAAAAACCAGACCCATCATCAGCAGAACCCCAATGCTTTTGTGCAATTCGGGGGCCTGATGATACCAACCGTCATAATAGCTTAATGTCACCATCCAGAGGCCGAGACCAAACATGGCATAGACAGCAAGTGCAAATAGCCAGTGTAAACACATGGATATTATTCCGTAGCGGCTGGAGGAGTTACGCCATTGCATATGAATTTCCGTTCTCAAATGACTGAGCAATAAAAATGGCCGGATTAATTAAATAATGCAACTGAAAAAAAGGAATAATGTTATTTAGTTATTTTATTTCAGCGAATTTGAATGTGTTTCCGCAATGTATTTCAATCGCTTCGTTCAATAAATTTGAGATGACTTTTTATAAAAACTATAAGTTAAATAAGTTTAAAGGAGTGTCAATAAACGTCAGTGATGGTTTTCAGAAGAATACAATAAAGATGACGTCAACAATCGCCAGCAGCGACCAAAGGACAATGTAGAGCATGAAATGCTCGCGGATGTTATTGATAAGGTAATTCACCAGTCTGCGCATCATGATCCTCTCGCAAATCAGGCTCCGGTTATTCGGAGCCTGTAGCGGTATTATCGGCTAAAGCGCGAGAGCGCGAAGGGTTTGAGATCAAACGAAGGCGCAATCCCCTGAGCAAACTGGGCGGCGATTTCACCTAACACAGAGGCAAATTTAAACCCGTGACCGCTGAGCCCGGTTACGATCAGGGTGTTGTCGTGCCCAGGCAAGGTGTCGATGATGAAGTCTTCATCTGGCGTATTGTCGTAGGTGCACGCTGCGCCATAAAGCAACCCGCCTACGCCCGGCAGAATATTACGCAGGAACGTGAAGGCTTCGGAACCATCCTGCGGATAGGCTCCGTACGGCTTGCGTTCTTCCGCAGAGGAAATGACCTGTCCGCCGTTATGTTTGCCAATCTTGAGCGCGTCTTTTTCCGAGGGGAAACCGTAGTACTGGTCGCCATTAGGTAACTCGCCCGTGAACGCCGGGAATTTGTTCTGGCTGCTGTAACGCCCGTCAGACTGGAACCAGGAGAAGACTTTGCGTACCGGCTGGATGGGCAGATCCGGCAGCAGTTTCGTCACCCACGTTCCTGCACTCACCAGCAGGCGCGTGGCGGTATATTCACCTTCAGACGTGGTGACGGTTGAACCCCCGGCATGGTGGGTGATACCCGTGAGCGGACAGTTAAACAACTGTGCGCAGCCCGCTTTGGCGGCGAGATCAATCCAGGTCTTAATGGCCGTTTCGCTGTGCAGTACCCCGGAATTGGCTTCAAACAATCCAATGTAGTCTTCAGGGACAGAAATTTCCGGCCAGCGCGCCATAATGCCGTTCGCATCCAGGCGCTCTACGTCCAGGCGGTAGGCTTTCGCGCTCTCCTCAACGTTCGCCAGAAACGTGGAGTTGGAAGGCCCGAGGTTAATCACCCCGGTGCGCTCAAAAATGCGTTCTTCGGTGAGTGCGGCCAGCTCATCCCACAGCGTCTGAGCCCGAAGCACCAGCGGTACATAGCGCTCACCTTCGCCGTAAGCGTGACGGATGAGACGGGTATCGCCGTGATGGCTTCCTTCAGAATGAGGGGGAAGGTGGGCGTCAATCATCAGCACATTCAGACCCGCCTGCGTGGCGTAATAACCGGCGGCAGATCCTACGGAGCCGCTTCCGATAATGATCAAATCGTATTTCATAGGCTTCTCTTTACTAACGCTTTGTTAGCAGAGTAATTAACTATGTGGGCTTATACAAGAACGAAATAAATAAGGCACCGCGAGGGTGCCTGTTGAGTGAAGGGCATAAGATTAATGCCGTTTATACTCATTTTCCTGATAGTCGCCAGATTCTATTTTTGCGATGCCTGCTTCCAAAATAGAGATAAACTGACGGGCGACGTCTGTTGTAAGCCACAGCGTCTGTCCAACTTCCGCTTCATCACGGTTTTGCTGATTTGGGGTCTGGTAGTGCAAACGCAGCATCAGCGCATCGTAGCTGTCTACGGTGCTGATATCCCAGCCAACAAGCGGATGGGTCTGGATCACTTCACTATTCTTTTCCATTATAACCCCCTTAATGCGTGTTAGAAGACAACGACTTTGAGGTTCAATGCATGTTTTTCTGAAAGCAATTTCAGTATATCAATTAATAAGGGTTCCGCAGGAAAAAATAAACGGGTAGCAACACATTTTTCTGCTTTTTAGGATTGTTCGAACAATAAAACGTCATCTTGTTCACGATTTTCTAAGAAGATACTGAAATATTTTGAACTTTCAGGAGACGAAACGAAAAAAAGCCGGGGCGACCCGGCAAAAAAACACAATGAGGGAGCAAATTTTAATCAGTGATAAACCAGTCGTCGGCGCTTTCCCATGTTTCCTGCAAAATTTCGCTGATGCGGTCTTTGTCTTCTTTCGCGCCGCCAATGACGGAAAGATGGTTTGCTGTCGCATAACGTACCGTTATGGCGCCATCGTTTTCAGGAAAAGTGCTGTTAATACGTCGGGATAGCTCACCCGCCAGAGCGTCGAGTGCGCCAGCAGGCAGGACGGTGGTTTTGGCAATGGTGACTTCAATACGCATAAATGCCCCCTGTGTAATATACTGTTTATTTATACAGTTATATTGGCGGTTTGACAACAGGGGGATGACAATTTTTTAGCTTTTTACCGTCCAGCTTACGGTTTCACCGGCCAGGAAGGGGATCAGCGTATCGTCGGTGAGCGCAATCGACGCTTCAACCTGGCTTTCTTTGCGCTCCAGCTCAATGAACGTGTCATTAACCGGCAGACCGTAGAAACGCGGGCCGTTAAGGGAGCAGAAGGCTTCGAAATGGCCTAACGCGTTCATCTCGTCAAAGACGGTTGCGTAACTTGCCAGGGCGGTCGGGGCGTTAAAGCAGCCTGCACAGCCGCAGCTCGCCTCTTTACGGTGACGGGCATGCGGGGCGGAATCCGTGCCGAGGAACGCGCGCGGGAAGCCGCTGGCGACCAGCTCACGTAGCGCCTGCTGGTGGATATTGCGCTTGAGGATCGGCAGACAATACAGATGTGGACGAACGCCACCTACCAGCATGTGGTTACGGTTAAACATCAGGTGCTGCGGGGTGATGGTGGCGGCAATCAATTCGTTTCCATCCCGGACATACTCTGCGGCATCTTTGGTCGTAATGTGTTCAAACACTACCTTCAGCCCAGGAAGACGCTGGCGCAGCGGCTCCATGACCGTTTCGATAAAACGCGCTTCGCGATCGAAAATATCAATGTCAGCGTGGGTCACTTCCCCGTGCACCAGCAGTGGCATTCCCAGTTTTTGCATACGCTCCAGAACAGGCATGATGGCATCAATACTGGTCACCCCATGGCTGGAGTTGGTGGTGGCATTCGCCGGGTAGAGCTTCGCGGCGGTGAACACACCTTCGTTAAACCCGCGCTCAACTTCATTCGGATCCAGCGAGTCCGTCAGGTAGCAGGTCATCAATGGGGTAAAATCGTGTCCGGCCGGAACGGCGTCAAGGATACGCTGGCGATAGGCAATCGCGGCCTCGACGGTGGTGACTGGCGGAACCAGGTTAGGCATAACAATCGCACGGCCATAAATTTCGCTGGTATACGGCACGACGGTTTTCAGCATGTCGCCATCACGAAGATGGATATGCCAGTCGTCTGGGCGGCGGATTTTGAGAACCTGGGATTGTACAGTCATGGAAGCTCCGGCTTGAAAGGGATCAGTCATAAGATGGCTGTTTTTGCCGGACACAAATCATAAGCGGAAACGTTTTCGTTTGCACACTATTCCGTTAAAAAAAACGGGCGCCTGAGCGCCCGGAGTATTTAGTCGGTGAAAGGAATGATGATTTCACCCGGTTTCACCTCTATCCCTTTGGCATATTTTTTCGCCAGAGATTCGCCCTTACTCTTGTCTTCGCTCAGAACGTAGGCGGGCTGCTGGTTGAAATAGTTCTGTAACGACTGGTTGAGATAAGGCATCAGCGTTTGCAGCACCGGTTTCATTTTATCCGGCGTGATGACCGCATCGACGATTTCCATCTCTTGCAGGAAAATTGCCCCTTTCTCTTTATTGAAGACCGGCAGCGCCTTGAGCTTCAGCTTGATATCCGCTTTCTGATTGCCGAAGAGCGAGGTCATGTCGAGGCTGGCATCGCCGGACAGGGTGACTTTGTTAGGCTCCTCGCGCCCAATCTGGCTGGCGAGATTCGTCAGGACGATATGTGCATCCGCAAGGCCGGGCACGCCGATATCTTTTGAAAAGTTATTATGTTTTTCCAGCGCCTGATTAATTTCCTGCTCACTGACGGTGTACTGCGTAAGCTGGTTACATCCCACCAGCAGCCCACTGACAATTAACGCAGCGGCAATAACGATCTTTTTCATGGTGTTCCTCAACATAAAATCGGCGCATCTGTCCTGATACGCCAGTATGTCAGGGTGATCCTGGAGAAACCAGCAGAAAAAACTGATAGTGCAGGGAGGTAAATATCCTCCCCCAGAAGGTCAGGCGCCAGGCTCCAGCATCCCGCGGGTGCTGCGTTTATCACTGAACTGCCACCAGAGGGCAATCAGCGTCATAAAGCCGACCATACCGAGCATGACCCACGGCAGCTCCGGCTGATGGAGCGCTTTTCCGGCATCAAACAGCCAGCCGCCACCGGTGTAACCCAGCGCGCCGCCAAGCGCCAGTCCGAGACGGCTGAAGCCCATGTAGCTGCCACGGGCCCGGGCGTCGGCAAGTGACGCGCTCAGGGTTTCACGGGCCGGCTCGGCAATGATTGAGCCAATATAGAAGGTGCAAATCAGCATAAACAGCTGCTGGAGTGAGCTCACCAGGCCGATGGGCATCATGCTCAGCGTCATCAGCAACAGCCCGGCCATCAGACGGTGCTCAAGCCGGAAACGGCGCTCGCTCCACCGGGCAATCGGATAGAGCAGAGTCAGAGAAAGGCAGGCCTCAATGGCATACATCCATTTTACCGCCGCCGGCGTGCCGGCAATATCGTTAACCATAATCGGCAGCATCAGCATGACCTGCACGGCGAGCATGTAGTAGCCGGTCAACGTTAAAACATAGGTGACGAAGCGTTTATCGCTCAGCACGCGGTCAAGCCCTTCCCGCACCGGCGCTTTTACCGTCGACAGCTTCCATGCGGGCAGAAACAGACCGTTAAACAGCGCGCAGAGAATAAACAGCACCGCGCCGGTGGCGCAGACCAGGCGGAAATCGTATTGCAGCAGCCAGCTTCCCAGCAGGGCGCCCACTACCGCGCCAGCGCTGTCCTGCATCATCAAAATTGAGAAGAAACGCCCCCGGTGTTGCGGACGGATAAGCTTAACCACCAGCGCGGTACGCGGTGGGTCGAAAAGGGTGCCGCCAATCCCGGAAAGGAAACAGGAGAACCACAGCAGCCAGGGGTCATGAGCGATTGCCATCGTGGCGAATCCCGCCGCACGTAACAGCATGCCGGTGACGATCATCGGTTTCGCACCAAAGCGGTCGGCTATTGCCCCGCCAAACACGCCAAGACCCTGTTGTACAAACTGGCGTAAGCCCAGCGCGATCCCGACCATTAGCGCCGCCCAGCCCATTTGATCGACAAAACGAATCGATATAAGTGGAAAAACGACAAAAAAGCCGAGCACGACCAGCATGTTATCGACGAGCAGGAAATATTTACCCAGGCTCCTGGCCTGTGATACGCGGGACATTTTCCCTCCAGGGAAAATAAAAGGTGAGCACGCTAATATTCTGCGGTGTCGCCGCGCTTTTTCACATACCTGCTGGCGACAATATTTTTTTATCAAAAAGGTGCTTTGATAGAGAGTTCTCATCGAAAAATGTGAAAAGCGATAAAAATGGTATGTCACTGTTTTCACAGAAGGCACAGGCGCAGGTATAGTAAAGCTAACAGGCAGAGCAGAAGCGACGGGAAGGAGTGGTATCGATGTTTGGCTATCGCAGTAATGTGCCAAAAGTGCGTCTGACGACGGACAGGCTGGTCGTTCGTCTGGTGCATGAGCGTGATGCCTGGCGTCTGGCGGATTATTACGCCGAGAATCGCCAGTTTTTAAAACCCTGGGAACCCGTTCGGGACGAGAGCCATTGCTACCCCTCTGGCTGGCAGGCGCGCCTCAGTATGATTGCGGAATTTCACAAACAGGGAAGTGCGTTTTATTTCGCGCTTCTCGATCCGGAAGAGAAAGAGATCGTTGGCATTGCCAATTTTTCAAACGTAGTACGCGGGTCGTTTCACGCCTGCTATCTCGGGTATTCCATCGGCCAGAAATGGCAGGGGCAGGGGCTCATGTTTGAGGCGCTGACGGCGGCGATTCGCTACATGCAGCGCACGCAACATATCCATCGCATTATGGCGAACTACATGCCGCACAATAAGCGCAGCGGCGATCTGCTGGCCCGCCTGGGGTTTGAGAAAGAGGGCTATGCCAAAGATTATCTGCTGATTGACGGCGAGTGGCGGGACCATGTCCTCACCGCGCTCACCACGCAGGAGTGGACCGCGGGTCGTTAAGGAGAAAAGATGAAATATCAGTTAAATGGCGCCGAAGCGCGCGTGATTGGCTGCCTGCTGGAAAAGCAGGTTACGACGCCGGAACAGTATCCTCTTTCCGTGAATGCCGTCACGATGGCCTGCAACCAAAAGACGAACCGTGAGCCGGTGATGAACCTTGGCGAGCATGAGGTGCAGGATATCCTTGATGAGCTGGTGAAGCGCCACTACCTGCGCACCGTCAGCGGCTTCGGTAATCGCGTCACTAAATATGAACAGCGCTTTTGTAATTCCGAATTTGGCGATTTAAAACTCAGCGCCGCAGAAGTGGCGGTTATCACCACGCTGCTGCTGCGCGGGGCGCAGACGCCGAGTGAACTGCGCACACGCGCCTCCCGCATGCATGAGTTTCAGGATATGCAGGACGTTGAACAGACGCTGGAGGGATTAGCCTCACGCGAGGACGGTCCTTACGTGGTGCGTCTGGCCCGCGAGCCGGGCAAGCGTGAAAGCCGCTACATGCACCTGTTTAGCGGCGACGTGGAGTCCTCTACGCTGGCCGTCGAATCCGACACGCCAGCATCAAACGACAGCCTGACCGCGCGCGTGGCAGCCCTGGAAGACGAGGTTGCCGGGCTGAAGCAGCGTCTGGATGCTTTACTCGCACACCTGGGAGATTAACCGTGACTATATTACGCATTGGAGTGGTGGGGCTGGGCGGGATTGCGCAAAAAGCCTGGCTGCCCGTTTTAGGCGCCGCGTCAGACTGGACGCTGCAAGGGGCGTGGTCGCCCACCCGCGAGAAAGCAGAGCGCATCTGCAAAACCTGGCGCATCCCTTATGCTGGCTCACTCCAGGATTTAGCCCGTGAATGTGATGCGGTATTTGTGCATACCTCAACCGCGACGCACTTCCAGGTGGTGAGCGAGTTGCTGAACGCAGGCGTTCACGTCTGCGTTGATAAGCCGCTGGCGGAAAATGTGCAGGATGCTGAACGACTGATTGAGCTGGCCGCGCGTAAAAAGCTGACGCTGATGGTCGGCTTCAACCGCCGTTTTGCGCCGCTCTATCAGAAGCTTAAAGCGCAGTCCGGCTCGTATGCCTCTCTGCGTATGGATAAGCACCGTACCGACAGCGTGGGGCCGAACGATCTGCGGTTCACGCTGCTGGATGATTATCTCCACGTCGTGGATACGGCCCTGTGGCTGAGTAACGGAAAAGCCCAGCTGCAAAGCGGCACGCTGCTGACCAACGAGCAGGGTGAAATGGTTTACGCCGAACATCATTTTGCCGTTGAGCATTTACAGGTGACGACCAGCATGCATCGTCGGGCGGGCAGCCAGCGCGAGTCCGTGCAGGCTGTTACGGATGGCGCGCTGTATGACGTCACCGATATGCGAGAGTGGCGGGAAGAGAAGGGCAATGGCGTGCTCGCGTTACCCGTTCCCGGCTGGCAGAGCACCCTGGAGCAGCGTGGCTTTGTGGGCTGTGCGCGTCACTTCATTACCTGCGTGCAGAATCAGACGGTTCCTGAAACGTCCGGGGAGCAGGCCATTCTGGCGCAGCGCATCGTGGAACGACTCTGGCGCGAAGCGATGTCGGAATAACTCGCTGTAACATCTGCCGATAGTAATTCGTTGAAATCCGGTTAGACTAAGCGCCGCTTGTTGGCTTTGCCGGGTGGCGCTTTCGCTTATCCGTCCTGGAAATCCGTAGGGTTGTGGAACTTCACGTTAATGAACTTATTAAAATCGCTGGCGGCCGTCAGCTCGATGACCATGTTTTCCCGCGTGCTTGGCTTTGCGCGCGATGCCATTGTGGCAAGGGTTTTTGGCGCAGGGATGGCGACTGACGCCTTTTTCGTTGCGTTCAAGCTGCCGAACCTGCTGCGCCGTATTTTTGCCGAAGGGGCTTTCTCACAGGCATTTGTCCCGATCCTCGCGGAATATAAAAGCAAGCAGGGCGAAGATGCCACCCGCGTCTTTGTGGCGTACGTTTCCGGTTTACTGACGCTGGCGCTGGCGATCGTGACCGTACTGGGGATGCTGGCAGCGCCCTGGGTAATCATGGTAACGGCGCCGGGCTTTGCCGACACGGCGGATAAATTTGCCCTGACGACGCAACTGCTGCGGATAACCTTCCCCTATATTCTGCTGATTTCGCTGGCGTCGCTGGTGGGTGCCATCCTGAATACCTGGAACCGCTTCTCCGTGCCGGCCTTTGCCCCCACGTTCCTTAACGTCAGCATGATTGGCTTTGCGCTGTTCGCCGCGCCGCATTTTAACCCACCGGTGCTGGCGCTGGCCTGGGCCGTGACCGTCGGCGGGGTGTTACAGCTTGCTTACCAGCTCCCGCACCTGAAAAAGATCGGCATGCTGGTTCTGCCGCGCATTAATTTCAAAGATGCGGGCGCAATGCGCGTTATCAAACAGATGGGACCGGCAATACTCGGCGTGTCCGTCAGCCAGATCTCGCTCATCATCAATACCATCTTCGCCTCTTTCCTGGTGTCGGGCTCGGTGTCCTGGATGTACTACGCCGACCGGCTGATGGAGTTTCCATCCGGGGTGCTGGGCGTGGCGCTGGGGACTATTCTGCTGCCGTCGCTGTCGAAAAGTTTCGCCAGCGGCAACCACGATGAATACTGCCGCCTGATGGACTGGGGTCTGCGTCTCTGTTTTCTGCTGGCGCTGCCAAGCGCGGTGGCGCTGGGGATCCTGGCGAAACCGCTGACGGTGTCGTTGTTCCAGTATGGAAAATTCACCGCCTTTGATGCCGCCATGACCCAGCGTGCGCTCGTAGCCTACTCGGTGGGGCTGATGGGGCTGATTGTCGTGAAGGTGCTTGCGCCCGGCTTCTATTCACGTCAGGACATCAAAACGCCGGTTAAGATTGCCATTGTGACGCTGATCATGACGCAGCTGATGAACCTGGCGTTTATTGGTCCGCTGAAACACGCGGGTCTGTCACTGTCGATTGGTCTGGCGGCCTGTCTCAACGCCGGGCTGCTGTACTGGCAGCTGCGTAAGCAGGATATCTTCACCCCGCAGCCGGGCTGGGCAAGCTTCTTGCTGCGTCTGGCGATCGCGGTAGTAGTGATGGCGGCCGCGCTGGTTGGCATGTTGTATGTCATGCCTGAGTGGGCGCAGGGCACCATGCCTTACCGCCTGATGCGTCTGATGGCCGTGGTGGTGGTCGGGGTGGTGGCGTACTTTGCCACGCTGGCGGTGCTTGGCTTCAAGGTGAAAGAGTTTACCCGCCGCACGGTATAAACGCCAAAAGGGGAGTCACCAGAAGGTGCTCCCCGCTTCATGACATGCCGCTAGTGCGTCAAATCGAAATCTTTTTCCCGCCCGTGATACGTGCCGTGGCCGTTTGACCATCCGCACCGTACAGCCCCGGCTCTTTATAGGGCTTTAACACCTCAAGCGCCTGCTGATTACGGATAATCTGCCCTTCCAGCAGCCAGCCGTTATGCTGGTTGAGATCGCGAAGATGCTGGGTTTTTTCTGTAATGGTCTGCCAGCGTTCGTTGATCTCATCATTGGCGCTGCGTTTCGTGTCTTGCTCAGCGCGTCGCTGTTTTTCCAGATAATCCAGGGTCGCCAGCAGCGAGCTTTTATCTTCAGTAATGCGTTGCAACGCGCTGCCGTTGATTTGACCAGAAGAGAGGTGGTGCTGTTCTGCGTCCATCACCGTTTTCAGGTCGTTCAGGACCACCGTCATCTGATCCAGTATTTCTGACAGTCGACTCATACGGTTAGTTACTCTGGAGGAAACTATGTGCGTCCTGAATCAGCGCATCAGCGATTTTGCTGGTATCCATTTTCAGTTCGCCGTTACGGATAGCCGTTTTCAGCGCTTCAACTCGTTCCATGTTGATATCGCTGCTGCCTGGCTGCATCAGCTTCGACTGCGCATCGCTCAGCGTGACGCTCGTGCTGTTAGCCGTCGAGGTTTTTTCCAGACGCGTTTTTTGCGGGGCAGCCTCATTCGTTTCGCGAGGTTGTACAGTGCTAACCGGCTTCAGGGCTGATGTACGATCAATGCTCATAGTGTTGTCCTCATCGAGGGTTCGCGGCGTTTGCGCCTGACATCATCATTTGTTGAATATTTATCGGCAGTCGCCGCGAAATCTTTAAAAAGATTACAGGTTAATCAGAATATTCCCATCAGGACCGACCGTGCCGCTGACCACCTGGCCTGAGGACATTCTGACCCGGGCATTTTGCGCCACTGCGGCATTATTCAGCGCTTTTCCTTCACTGTTGATACTAAAGCCTTCGCCATTGGCGACCACCATCACCTGTTGTCCCGCCTTCACCCGCCACGCCTGGCGCAGCATAGAGAGCTGTATCGCCTGTCCAGGAGCGACATCGCGCAGGCTGACTGCCTCCTGAGCCTGGTTAATATCCAGCATCGTCCGCGGTGGAAGCTGATCCAGACGGCCTCGCTTCAGCGTTACGCTGTCTGGTTGCAGCAGGCTGCCCCGGGGAATGGGAACGGCGGCGACAACATAATTGCCTGTCGCCTGAACCGCAACCTGTAAATAACGTTTTTCGTTGGCGCAACGCGCCAGCACATTCACGTTGCCCCATAAGCGGGTGCTGCCGGTCACGCTAAATGACGGGGCTTCGCAGGAAGGGTAAAGGTTAGGCGGGGTGCGTACGGTCACGCGTACGTCATCGCTGAAACCGGCCAGCTTCTGCGCAAAGAATGCATTGAGCTGGTTCTCTAACCCCTCAGCCTGCACAAGAGGGCTCAAAAGCAGCAGGGTCGCCGCAAGGCCACGTTTAAAAGTCCGCATCGCACGTTCCACCATGTCCAGAATTAAGCAAATTCTACCCGCAGTGGTTTTCCATCAACGCAACAAATAGCGACGCATTTTGCGCTTATTCCGTCGATAGGGGAGACGGGGTGAGATTTAAGCTGTGAACTGAAATTTTCTCATCAGCGGAGGAGACATGCTCGATAAACTCGACGCCGCGTTACGTTTTCAGCAGGAAGCGCTCAACTTACGCGCCCAGCGGCAGGAAATTTTAGCCGCCAATATCGCCAACGCGGACACCCCCGGGTATCAGGCGCGCGATATTGATTTTTCCAGTGAACTCAAAAAAGTGATGGAGCGTGGACGTGCCGAAGGGACGGGTGTCTCACTTGCCCTGACATCCTCACGGCATATTCCCGCTCAGGCGATGACCGCGCCATCAACTGACTTACTTTATCGTGTCCCCGATCAGCCCTCGCTTGATGGCAACACCGTCGACATGGACCGGGAACGCACACAGTTTGCCGATAACAGCCTGCAATACCAGACAGGCCTGACGCTACTCGGCGGGCAAATCAAAGGCATGATGACCGTCCTGCAGGGGGGCAATTAGTAAATGGCCTTGCTGAATATTTTTGATATCGCCGGTTCGGCATTAACGGCGCAGTCCAAACGACTGAACGTGGCAGCCAGTAACCTGGCCAACGCCGATAGCGTGACCGGCCCTGACGGACGACCGTATCGCGCTAAACAGGTCGTCTTCCAGGTTGATGCTGCACCGGGTGCGGCAACGGGCGGCGTGAAAGTGGCGGACGTGGTTGAGAGCCAGGCGCCCGACAAGCTGGTTTACGAGCCAGGCAACCCGCTCGCGGATGCCAGCGGCTACGTGAAAATGCCGAACGTGGATGTGGTCGGGGAGATGGTGAACTCCATGTCCGCGTCACGGAGTTACCAGGCAAACGTCGAAGTGCTTAATACCGTGAAGAGCATGATGCTCAAAACACTCACTCTCGGCCAGTAAAGGAGACACGCATGTCCATCGCCGTAAACGTGAATGACCCGACAAATACCGGCGTCAACAGCACCAGTAGTGCAACCGGTTCCAGCTCCCTCACCGGGAGCAATGCCTCCGATTTACAGAGTAGCTTTCTGACCCTGCTGGTGGCACAGCTGAAAAATCAGGACCCGACCAATCCGATGCAGAATAACGAACTGACCACGCAGCTTGCGCAGATCAGTACCGTCAGCGGCATTGAGAAACTGAACACCACGCTCGGCTCGGTCTCCGGTCAAATCGATAACAGCCAGTCCTTGCAGGCCGCCAACCTGATCGGTCACGGGGTGATGATCCCGGGGACCACGATTCTGGCGGGCACCAGCACCACCGATGGCACGTCCACCACCACCACAACGCCGTTTGGCGTTGAGTTGCAGCAACCGGCCGACAAAGTCACCGCCACCATCAAAGACGCCAGCGGCAACGTGGTGCGCACGATTGAGATTGGCGAGCTTAAAGCGGGCGTTCATACCTTTACCTGGGATGGCAGCCTGACCGACGGCACTAAAGCGCCTAACGGCTCGTATCAGGTTGCGATTAGCGCCAGCAACGGCACCACGCAGCTGGTGGCTCAGCCGCTACAGTTTGCCCTGGTTCAGGGCGTCATCAAAGGTAGCGATGGCAACAAACTGGATTTGGGTACCTCCGGTACCACCACACTCGACGAAGTTCGGCAGATTATCTAAGCCTTCATACTTATCAGGAGTAAGTCATGGCCTTTTCTCAAGCGGTCAGCGGCCTGAATGCTGCGGCCACCAACCTGGACGTCATTGGCAACAACATCGCCAACTCCGCGACCTATGGTTTTAAATCCGGTTCTGCGTCTTTTGCAGATATGTTTGCAGGCTCTAAAGTGGGCCTGGGCGTGAAGGTTGCGGGTATCACCCAGGACTTCACTGACGGGACGACCACCAACACCGGTCGTGGTCTGGATGTCGCCATCAGCCAGAACGGTTTCTTCCGTATGGTAGATGCCAACGGTTCCGTGTTCTACAGCCGCAACGGCCAGTTTAAGCTGGATGAAAACCGTAACCTGGTGAACATGCAGGGGCTACAGTTAACCGGTTATCCGGTTGCCGGCACGCCGCCGACGGTGCAAACCGGTGCGAATCCGCAGGCGATCACCATCCCAACGACGCTGATGGCGGCGAAGTCCACCACCACGGCCTCTCAGCAGATCAACCTGAACTCCACCGATACCGCGCCAACCGTCGCATTCGACCCGGCCAACCCTGACTCTTACAACAAGAAAGGCACCGTGACGGTGTTTGACAGCCAGGGTAATGCGCACAACATGAACCTGTTCTATGTCAAAGACGCTACTCCAGCTAACTCCTGGAAGGTGTATTCACAGGACGGCAGCGTAGCGGGAGATGCAGCGAAACTGGCAACCACATTGGTCTTTAATGAGAGCGGTGTGTTGACCGGCGGTGGGGAAGTCGATATCAAGACCGGGGAGATCACTGGTGCAACGGCGGCAACCTTCAAAATGAGTTTCGCGAACTCCATGCAGCAGAACACCGGTGCGAACAACATCGTGGCGACGAGCCAGAACGGCTATAAGCCGGGCGATCTGGTGAGCTACCAGATCAACGATGACGGTACCGTTGTCGGTAACTACTCCAACGAACAGACCCAGGTGCTGGGCCAGATCGTGCTGGCAAACTTTGCCAACAACGAAGGCCTGAAGTCCGAAGGGGATAACGTCTGGTCTGCCACGCAGTCTTCCGGTGTTGCCCTGCTGGGTACCGCGGGTTCCGGTAACTTCGGCACGCTGACCAACGGCGCGCTGGAAGCCTCCAACGTCGATCTGAGTAAAGAGCTGGTGAACATGATTGTCGCGCAACGTAACTACCAGTCCAACGCGCAGACCATCAAAACCCAGGATCAGATCCTCAACACGCTGGTTAACCTGCGTTAAGCGGCTGACGGGAAAGCGCAATGGATCACGCAATATATACAGCGATGGGGGCTGCAAGCCAGACGCTCAATCAGCAGGCTGTTACCGCCAGCAACCTGGCGAACGCCTCCACGCCTGGTTTTCGTGCACAGCTCAACGCACTGCGTGCGGTGCCGGTAGAAGGGCTGTCATTGCCCACGCGTACGCTGGTCACCGCCTCCACGCCGGGCGCCGACATGACGCCAGGCCAGATGGATTACACCGCGCGTCCGCTGGACGTTGCCCTTCAGCAGGACGGCTGGCTGGCGGTGCAAACGGCTGACGGCGCAGAAGGGTATACCCGCAACGGTAACATTCAGGTGAGCGCCACCGGACAGTTGACGATTCAGGGGCATCCGGTGATGGGCGAAGCCGGTCCGCTGACGGTGCCGGAAGGGTCAGAGCTGACCATTGCGGCAGACGGGACGATCTCGGCGTTAAACCCGGGCGACCCGGCGAACACCGTTGCGCCTGTCGGTCGTCTGAAGCTGGTGAAAGCGGAAGGCAATGAAGTGCAGCGTGGTGATGACGGGATGTTCCGTCTGACCCAGGCGGCGCAGGCCACGCGTGGCGCCACGTTACAGGCCGACCCGACCATCCGCGTGATGTCCGGCGTGCTGGAAGGCAGTAACGTCAAACCGGTCGAAGCCATGACCGACATGATCGCCAGCGCCCGCCGCTTCGAAATGCAGATGAAAATCATCAGCAGCGTCGATGAAAACGCAGGCAAGGCTAACCAACTTCTGGCTATGAGTTAACAGGACTCCCTATGATCAGTTCTTTATGGATCGCGAAAACCGGTCTGGACGCACAGCAAACCAATATGGATGTAATTGCCAACAACCTGGCAAACGTCAGCACCAATGGTTTCAAGCGCCAGCGTGCGGTTTTCGAAGATTTGCTTTATCAAACGATTCGTCAGCCAGGGGCGCAGTCTTCTGAGCAAACCACGCTGCCGTCCGGTCTGCAAATTGGTACCGGCGTACGCCCGGTCGCCACCGAGCGTCTGCACAGCCAGGGCAACCTGTCCCAGACCAACAACAGCAAAGACGTTGCCATCAAAGGTCAGGGTTTCTTCCAGGTGCAACTGCCTGACGGGACCTCCGCCTATACCCGCGATGGTTCGTTCCAGGTGGATCAGAATGGTCAGCTGGTGACGGCGGGCGGCTTCCAGGTTCAGCCTGCGATCACCATCCCGGCGAACGCGCTGAGCATCACCATTGGCCGTGACGGTATCGTCAGTGTCACTCAGCAAGGTCAGGCCGCGCCGGTCCAGGTTGGTCAGCTCAACCTGACGACCTTCATGAACGATACCGGACTGGAAAGCATCGGTGAGAACCTCTACACCGAAACGCAGTCTTCCGGCACGCCAAATGAAAGTACCCCCGGCCTGAACGGTGCGGGGCTGCTGTACCAGGGGTATGTGGAAACCTCGAACGTTAACGTGGCGGAAGAGCTGGTGAATATGATCCAGGTCCAGCGCGCCTATGAAATTAACAGTAAAGCAGTGTCGACGACCGACCAGATGCTGCAAAAACTGACGCAACTCTAAGGTGTAGCCCGGTGCGGTAAACGTCGCACCGGCTCCCTGTTTTCGAAGATGAAGGCAATGCAAAAAAACGCGGCGTTTCGTTATCCGATCCTGACTGTTCTGGCTGTCACCCTCAGCGGGTGTGCCTGGATCCCGTCTAAACCATTGGTACAGGGTGCGACTACCGCCCAACCCGTTCCCGGCCCCGCGCCGGTGGTGAACGGCTCTATTTTCCAGACCGCGCAGCCGATTAACTACGGTTATCAGCCGCTGTTTGAAGACCGTCGTCCGCGTAACGTCGGCGATACGCTGACCATTGTGTTGCAGGAAAACGTCAGCGCGAGCAAGAGCTCGTCGGCGAACGCCAGCCGCGACGGCAAAACCAATTTTGGCTTCGACACCGTACCGCGCTATCTGCAAGGGCTGTTCGGCAACGCCCGTGCGGATGTGGAAGCCTCCGGCGGCAACACCTTTAACGGTAAAGGTGGCGCGAACGCCAGCAATACCTTCAGCGGAACGCTGACGGTAACGGTTGACCAGGTTCTGGTGAACGGCAACCTGCACGTGGTGGGCGAAAAACAGATCGCCATTAACCAGGGTACGGAATTCATTCGCTTCTCCGGTGTGGTTAACCCTCGCACCATCAGCGGCACCAACACCGTACCGTCCACACAGGTGGCGGATGCGCGCATTGAGTACGTCGGCAACGGCTACATCAACGAAGCGCAAAATATGGGCTGGCTGCAACGCTTCTTCCTTAACTTATCGCCGATGTAAGCGAGGTGACCTATGTATAAATTTCTCTTCGCCGTGGCGCTGTCGCTGGTCGCTACCGTTGCGCAGGCCGATCGCATTCGCGATCTCACCAGCGTGCAGGGCGTGCGCGAAAACTCCCTGATTGGCTACGGCCTGGTGGTGGGGCTGGATGGGACGGGTGACCAGACGACCCAGACGCCGTTCACCACCCAGAGCCTGAACAACATGCTCTCTCAGCTCGGTATTACCGTACCGGCGGGGACCAACATGCAGCTGAAAAACGTGGCGGCGGTGATGGTGACCGCGTCTTATCCGGCCTTTGCGCGTCAGGGGCAAACCATCGACGTGGTTGTCTCGTCGATGGGTAACGCCAAAAGCCTGCGCGGCGGTACGTTGTTGATGACGCCGCTGAAAGGCGTCGACAGCCAGGTGTATGCTCTGGCGCAGGGCAACATTCTGGTTGGCGGGGCAGGTGCGTCGGCGGGCGGCAGCAGCGTGCAGGTGAACCAGCTGAACGGGGGACGTATTACCAACGGCGCGATCATCGAACGTGAGCTGCCGACCCAGTTCGGCACCGGCAACACCATTAACCTGCAACTGAATAACGAAGACTTCACGATGGCGCAGCAGATTGCTGACACCATCAACCGCAGCCGGGGTTACGGCAGCGCCACCGCGCTGGATGCCCGCACCGTGCAGATCCGCACGTCAACCGGTAGCAGCAACCAGGTGCGGATGCTGGCCGATATCCAGAATATGGAAGTGAACGTGTCGGTGCAGGATGCAAAAGTCATTATCAACTCCCGTACCGGATCGGTGGTGATGAACCGCGAAGTGACGCTGGACAGCTGCGCCGTGGCGCAGGGCAATCTCTCCGTCACGGTTAACCGCTCGGCCAACGTCAGCCAGCCGGATACCCCGTTTGGTGGCGGTCAGACGGTAGTGACCCCGCAAACGCAGATTGATTTACGACAGAGCGGTGGATCGTTGCAGAGCGTGCGCTCCAGCGCCAACCTGAACAGCGTGGTGCGTGCCCTGAACGCGCTGGGTGCAACGCCAATGGATCTGATGTCCATTCTGCAATCCATGCAAAGTGCAGGCTGCCTGCGCGCTAAACTGGAAATCATCTAAATGCTGACCGATAGCAAACTGTTGACCAGTGCCGCCTGGGATGCCCAGTCGCTCAACGAGCTGAAAACCAAAGCGGGCAAGGATCCGGCGGCGAATATCCGCCCGGTTGCCCGTCAGGTGGAAGGCATGTTCGTGCAGATGATGTTGAAAAGCATGCGTGAAACCCTGCCGAAAGATGGCATGTTCAGCAGCGATTCCACACGGCTTTACACCAGCATGTACGATCAGCAGATTGCCCAGCAAATGACCACCGGAAAGGGGCTCGGCCTGGCGGACATGATTGTGAAACAGACCGCAGCCGCTCAGGGGCTGCCATCTGAAGAGGCTCCGCCGCAGGTGCCGCTGAAGTTTGATCTGGAAAAGGTGACCAGTTATCAAAATCAGGCGCTGACGCAGATGGTGCGTAAGGCGATGCCGAAGCCGACAGAAGCGCGTGACGAGCCGCTCTCCGGCGACAGCAAAGACTTCCTGGCGCAGCTCTCCCTCCCGGCGCGTCTTGCCAGTGAAGAGAGCGGCGTGCCGCACCATCTGATTCTGGCGCAGGCGGCGCTGGAGTCGGGCTGGGGGCAACGTCAGATCCGCAGGGAGAACGGCGAGCCGAGCTTCAACATCTTTGGCGTGAAGGCCACCTCCAGCTGGAAAGGGCCGACCACGGAGATCACCACCACCGAATATGAGAACGGTGCGGCAGTGAAGGTGAAAGCCAAATTCCGCGTCTACAGCTCGTATCTGGAAGCGTTGTCGGATTATGTCGGGCTGCTGAGCCGGAATCCACGCTACACCGCCGTGACCCAGGCCGCCACGCCAGAGCAGGGCGCTCAGGCATTGCAGAATGCTGGCTACGCGACCGATCCAAACTATGCGCGCAAGCTGACCAGCATGATCCAGCAGCTGAAATCCATGTCTGAGAAGGTCAGCAAAGCGTATAGCACAGATCTCGAAAATCTGTTCTGAAAGTTCTCAAGTCCCGGTGGAGGTTGCCGATAACCTTCATCAGGACTCGTGTCTGAACGTATAAAAGGAACCCCCATGTCCAGTTTGATTAACAGCGCCATGAGTGGCCTCAGTGCTGCGCAGTCGGCACTCAATACCGTCAGTAATAATATTTCAAGCTACAACGTGGCAGGTTATACCCGCCAGACCACCATTCTGGGGGCATCAAACAGCACCCTGACCGGCGGCGGCTGGGTGGGTAACGGGGTCTATGTCTCCGGTGTTCAGCGTGAATATGATGCGTTTATCACCAACCAGCTGCGCGCGGCGCAGAACCAGAGCAGTGGGCTGACCACGCGCTACCAGCAGATGTCAAAAATTGACGACGTGCTTTCTGATACCACGAACTCGCTTTCTGCCAACCTCCAGGATTTCTTTAAAAGCCTGCAAACGCTGGTGAGCAACGCAGAAGATCCGGCTGCACGCCAGACGGTACTCGGAAAGGCGGATGGTCTGGTAAACCAGTTTAAAACCAACGATCAATATCTCCGCGATCAGGATGCGCAGGTCAATACGGCGATTTCTACCAGCGTCGATCAGATCAATAACTACGCGAAACAGATTGCCAATCTTAACGATCAGATCTCCCGGCTGACTGGCGTCGGTGCGGGCGCATCCCCGAACGAATTGCTCGATCAGCGCGATCAGCTGGTGAGTGAACTGAACAAGATTGTCGGTGTGGACGTCACCGTACAGGACAGCGGCACCTACAACATCTCTATCGCCAACGGTTACACCCTGGTACAGGGCAGCAACGCCAGCCAGCTGGCGGCGGTGAAATCCAGTGCGGACCCAGCGCGTACCACGATTGCGTATGTGGATGCCGCAGCGGGCAACGTGGAGATCTCAGAAAAACAGATCACCACGGGGTCGCTTGGGGGGCTGTTAACGTTCCGTTCTCAGGATCTGGATCAGGCGCGAAACACCCTTAACCAGATGGCGCTGGCGTTTGCGGATGCCATGAATACCCAGCACCAGGCGGGCTTTGATGCCAACGGGGATGCAGGCGGCAAGCTGTTTGATTTTGGCTCTCCGGCAGTGCTGAGTAACGGTAAAAACACCGGAAGCGCGTCCGTTACGGCCACGATGACAGACAGTACTAAGGTCCAGGCGACAAACTATAAAGTTGAGTACAACGGTACTGACTGGACAATCACGCGTCTGTCGGACAACACCAGCTTCACGGCCAAGCCTGACGCCAGCGGTAATCTGTCGTTTGATGGTCTCAACGTTAAGATTAGCGGCTCAGCCAATAATAAAGACAGTTTCATCGTCAAACCGGTGAATGACGTCATTGTGTATATGGACGTGGCGATCAGCGACGAATCCAAACTGGCGATGGCCTCCGCGCAAGGAAGCGGCGAAAGCGACAATACCAATGGCCAGAAACTGCTGGATTTACAGAGCGCCAAATTGGTGGGAGGGAACAAAACCTTTAACGATGCTTATGCCGCGCTGGTCAGTACGGTGGGCAGCACCACGGCGTCGCTGAAAACCAGCAGCGAAACCAAAGTTAACGTGGTAACGCAGTTGACCAAACAACAGCAGTCAATCTCCGGGGTTAACCTGGATGAAGAGTATGGCAACCTGCAACGCTATCAGCAGTACTATCTGGCGAATGCGCAGGTGCTGCAAACGGCGAGCACGCTGTTTGATGCATTGATCAATATCCGCTAAGGCTGAGGCATAAAAAATGCGTATTAGTACTCAAATGATGTATGAGCAAAGCATGCGCGGCGTGACGAACTCCCAAAGTCTCTGGCTCAGCTACGGCGAGCAGATGTCTACGGGTAAGCGCATCAACCGTCCGTCTGACGATCCGATTGCCGCCTCGCAGGCCGTTGTGCTCTCTCAGGCTCAAACGCAAAACAGCCAGTATGCGCTGGCACGCTCTTTCGCTACGACAAAAGTTTCGCTGGAAGAGAACGTGTTATCGCAAGTGACAACCGCTATCCAGGCTGCTCAGGAAAAGATTGTCAATGCGGGCAACGGTACGTTAAGTGACGATGACCGCGCTTCGCTGGCCACGAACCTGCAAGGTATTCGCGATCAGCTCATGAACCTGGCTAACAGCACGGACGGTAACGGTCGCTATATTTTTTCCGGTTACAAAACCGAAGCGGCGGCTTTCGACCAGGCTACGGGTGATTATAAGGGCGGCGGAACGCCAATCAGCCAGCAGGTTGACTCTGCGCGCACGATGCAAATCAGCCATACGGGCACTGAAGTTTTCGATAGCTTCACCAGCAATGCGAAGCCAGAGCCAGATGGTAGTACGCCGGAAACGAATTTGTTCAAGATCCTCGACTCCGCAATTGAAGCGCTGAATAAGCCGATTGGCGATGACGAAACGAAGGCTGAAGCATTTACGGCGGCTATTGATAAAGCCAACCGTGGCCTGAGCAACTCCCTCAACAACGTGTTGACCGTGCGCGCCGACCTCGGCATCAAGCTGGACGAGCTGGGCAAGCTGGATTCTCTGGGTGAAGACCGCGCGCTGGGCCAGACTCAGCAGATGAGCGACCTGGTTGACGTGGACTGGAACTCGGTGATTTCGTCCTACACCATGCAGCAGGCGGCGTTGCAGGCCTCGTATAAAGCCTTTAGCGATATGCAGGGTATGTCTTTGTTCCAGATGAACAGATAAGACTCTGACCTGTTTGACATGTCTTGAAACTGGGCATGTTTTGACTGCCCAACCCGTCCGGGTTGGGCATTTTTTTTACACACTTTCTGCCTGAGCGGACACCACCCGGGCGCTTTCAATCACTCTGATAGCCAGCGCAATGGCACCACACAGGGTTGCCAGTGCTACCACGCCCGTCCAGCCTGCCAGCGTATAGATATTGCTGCCTAATGCCGAACCCAGCGCCATTCCGATGAAAATGACGGTAAACAGCAGGGCGTTAAGGCGCCCACGGGCCTGCGGCTCAAGGCTGTAGACCAGGTTCTGGTGCGCCACGAGGCTGGACTGCAAACCGAGATCGAAACCGACCGCGGAGAGGGCAATCAGGAGCAACTGGCCGTGTACACCCAGGGCTGGCATCAGGAACATCAGGGCAAACGAGAGGGTCACCAGCGCGGCACCCAGTTGGGTCACTTTACCGGCGCCCAGCTTATCGGCCAGACCGCCTGCCAGCGGTGCGGCCAGCGCGCCTGCGGCTCCGGCAATACCAAACCCACCCGCCACGGCGCTGCCAAGGTGATACCGTTCCAGCAGCATGACCGCCAGCGTCGACCAGAACGCACTAAAAGCAATCGACAGAAAACCCTGAGCCAGCGCAGCCCGACGCAGCGCCGGGTAGCGACGCCAGAGGTGTTCCATGGAGCGCATCAGTGCCGGGTAGCTCAGCGTGGAATGAACGGCGAAGCGGGGAAGTACGGCCCACATCACCACGCCGATAAAGGCAATGCTTGCGGCGGCCAGCTGATACATCACTCGCCAGCCAAAGGCTTCACCCACCACGCCGCTCACGGTTCTGGAGAGCAAAATCCCCAGCAGCAGGCCGGTCATCACCGTGCCGACCGTTTTTCCCTGTTTGCCTTCCGGCGCGAGGATCGCTGCGGCCGGGACAATATCCTGCGCCATGGTGGCGGCCATGCCAATCAGCAGGCTGGTGAGCAGCAGGGAATGCAGTTGTCCGGTCAGGCTACAACCCAGCAGGAACAGCGCCAGAGCTGCACTTTTTATCAGGATCAACGTTCTGCGGTCATAACGATCGCCGAGCGGGAGCAGAAACAGGATGCCTAAGGCATAACCCGCCTGGGTGAGCGTCGGGACCATGCCCATGCCTTCGATGCTCAGGTGCAGGTCTGAGCCCATCAGCGGCAGCAGAGGCTGGGCATAATAGATGGATGCCACGCTGAAGCCCGCACCGAGCGCCAGCATTAAGATTACCCAGCGGCTTACGGCCCGGGTGGTGGTTGTGTTCATAAGATGTTCCTCATTCGTCGTGTGCGGCTATTTTTTATCAGTACGCCTTGCGACGGTAGCGGGCGCGGTGGTAAAACGCTTATACGTGTAGCGTATAGGTGCAAATGATATGAAACGGACTGAGCGTATAGATCGTGTAGAACTGATGCGAACCTTTGTTCGCATTGTGGAGGCGGGGTCCCTTTCTGCGGCGGCACGTCAGCTGGCAACAACCCAGGCCACGGTGAGCCGACGGTTGCAGTCACTTGAAACCATGCTGGGCGTGCGCCTGATGCTGCGCACAACCCATACCACACGGCTTACCGATGACGGTGAACGTTGCTATCAGCATGCCCGACGGGTAATTGACAGCTGGCTGGCGCTGGAAGACGAGGTGGGGCAGACGGAAGATGAACCGGTCGGGGTGCTGAGGGTGCGCGCGCCTCACGCGTTTGGCCAGGATCAGCTACTAAAACCGTTAACCCAATTTTTGCAGCGCTATCCCCAGCTTTCTGTTGAGTGGATGCTTAACGATCGCTCGGTTGATTTCCTCGGCGACAACCTTGACTGTGCTATTCGGGTGGGCGTGGAAGTCGATCCGGCAACCGTGTCTGTGCTACTGGCTGAAGTGCCGCGCTCGGTGGTAGCGTCACCGGCACTCCTTGCCCGTTTTCCCGCGGTTAACACGCCGGACGATCTGCAACATCTCCCCTGGATTGCAATCAGCTCTTTTTATCAACGCCATGTGGAACTTTTCCACGAGGCAACACCCACCCCGGCGAGAGTTACCATTACGCCACGCCTGAGTACCGACAGCCTGTATGTAGCGCGCAATACGGCACTCACCGGGCTAGGCGTGGCGGTGGTATCCAGCTGGACGGTACAGGATGATATTCGGGAAGGGCGACTGGTGCATTTACTGCCAGAGTGGCAGCCAGCAGCGCTACCGGTACATCTGGTTTATCCCTGGTCACGCTATTATCCGGCGCGCTTGCGGCGTTTTCTGGAGCTGATGCGGCAGATAATGCCGGAGGTCACCGGTATGAGAAAGCCCCTGCAACAGCCATAAAAAAGCCGACCCGAAGGTCGGCTTTCAGTCTTAGCGTGCGTTATTCAACAGGCTGAGGACGAGTAGCTGGGGCAGTAGCCATGTGCGTCGCACTGTGACCACCGGCAGCACCTTTACCTTCGAAGTTGAATTCCGGACGAACCCAGTCACTATGGCGTGGTGCTTCAGGCACGTACTCAGGTGCCGGGGCACGAGTCATTGGCGCGGTAGCAATGTGAGCAGGCGCTACAGCTTCAACGATCTCAACCGGCTCAGATTTCACTTCAGGCGCTTTGACCTCTTCGACAACAGGTTCAACCTGAATCTCGACGTCCTGAACAACCTCTTCCGTCACCGTTTCGACGGCAACGTCTGCGGGCTCTTCTGCTGCGGATACAGGCTTAGCGTCTTCCGCGACTTCTTCAGCCACCACGGTATCTTCTTCGGCAATGATCTGCGGTGCGGCATCAACCGGCGCAGCAATCACTTCAGGATGGGTCGTTTCCACTTCCACAGCCTGCGGCGGCGCTGTTTCAACAACCTGCGGTTCGACCACGGTTGCCGCTTCAGTCACGACGTCTTCCACCGCGACGACCGGTGCAATCACCTCTTCGGTAACAGCCTGTTCTTCAACAGCCTGCTCCGGACGTGCAACCGGATAACGGATCCAGACTTTACCGGATGCCATCTCAGGTGACGCGCACGCCACGGTTATTGGCATTGGAGACTGGGTCGGGTAACGCTCGTCACGATAACGACGGCGACGCTGACCGCTCACGCGCAGATGGCGTGGAGAACGGCGGGAGCGACGCGGCATACCTGCGTTATCACGGTTTTCGCTGCTTTCGTCCTGCTCAACCTGATTTTCCACTACGGCTGGCAGGTCAACTTTCGCAACCTGAGTACCCGTTGTGCTTTCATCCGCTTCAACCGCGATAACGTCGTTTTCTTCGGCCTGAACAACACCCATACGTACTTTCTGGGTCAGCTGGCGCTGCTTACGACGCGGCATAACCTGAGTACGCTCTTCCTGCTCAGTGTCCTGCTGTTCTACAGGCGCTTCGCGATTCAGGTTTTTGACTTCCTGCTGAGCCTGGCGTTTGTCATCGTTACGACGACGGTTACGCTCGCGGCGAGGCTGCTGCTCGTCACGCTGTTTGCTCTTCTCGGACTCATCGCCCGCCTGCTGGCGAATCTCACGATCTTCAACGTTCTGCTGTTGCTTCTCGCGACGGTTGCGACGGTTGTCCTCGCGCTGTTCACGGCCTTCGTTGTTATCGGAACGATTATCACGGCGCTCATTACGATCGCCACGGTCGTTGCGGTCGCGACGGTTGTTCTGACGCTTACGACGGTCCTGCTGACGCTCTGGTTTCGCTTCTTTTGGCGCTTCTTTCGGCTCCTCAGGCTGAACTTCTTCGGCGGCAAACATTTTTTTCAGCGCACCGATGATGCGGCTCAGGAGACCAGGCTGCTCAGGCTGTGCTTTTGGCGCGGCAGGAGCCACTTTCTGCACAGCAGGTTTTTCCGCTGGTTTTTCCAGCGTCGCTTCTGGCGGTGCTTCCGGCATGATGAAGGTCGCTAAAGCTGGCTGCTCAGGCAGTTTACGCTCGGCAGGCTCTTCATCAGACGGCAGCGCCATTTCTTCTTCATGCAGCTTCGGCAGCAGGTAGCTGAGGGTGCTTGTCTCTTCGCCTTTGCGCACGCGCAGCACGTGATAGTGCGGGGTTTGCATCTCGTCGTTTGGCACGATGATGCAGCGAACGCCGCCCTGACGCGCTTCGATTGCGCTCACCGCTGCACGTTTTTCGTTCAGCAGGTAGGAGGCAATCGGCACCGGAACAATAGCGTGAACCTCTTTGGTGTTCTCTTTCAGCGCTTCTTCTTCAATCAGACGCAGAATAGAGAGGGAGAGAGATTCATTGTCACGAACGGTACCTGTACCGGAACAGCGCGGGCAGACGTGATGGCTGGACTCACCCAGAGACGGGCTGAGGCGCTGACGGGACATCTCCAGCAGGCCAAAGCGAGAAATATGGCTGATCTGGATACGCGCGCGATCCTGGCGCACCGCTTCACGCAGACGGTTTTCAACCGCACGCTGGTGGCGAACCGGGGTCATGTCGATGAAGTCGATAACGATCAGACCACCCAGGTCGCGCAGGCGGAGCTGGCGGGCGATTTCATCAGCGGCTTCAAGGTTGGTGTTGAAGGCGGTCTCTTCGATGTCGCCGCCGCGGGTTGCTCGCGCGGAGTTGATGTCGATGGCGGTCAACGCTTCGGTGGTATCGATAACGATAGAACCGCCGGATGGCAGACGCACTTCACGCTGGAAGGCAGACTCGATCTGGGATTCAATCTGATAATGGCTGAACAGCGGGATTTCACCGGTGTACAGTTTAATTTTGCTGGTGAAATCCGGGCGACCCAGTGCGGCGATGTGCTGGCGAGCCAGCTCAAGCACTTTCGGGTTATCAATCAGAATTTCACCGATGTCCTGACGCAGATAATCACGGAAGGCACGCACGATGACGTTGCTTTCCTGGTGGATCAGGAACGGCGCAGCACGGCTTTCTGCCGCTTTCTTGATGGCTTCCCAGTGTTTCAGGCGGAAGCTCAGGTCCCACTGCAACGCTTCGGCAGATTTGCCAACGCCTGCGGTGCGCACGATAAGGCCCATGCCGTCTGGCAGTTCAAGACTTGCCAGTGCTTCTTTCAGCTCGGTACGGTCATCGCCTTCGATACGGCGAGAGATGCCACCCGCACGCGGGTTGTTTGGCATCAATACCAGATAGCTTCCTGCCAGACTGATAAAGGTGGTCAGCGCGGCGCCTTTGTTGCCACGCTCTTCTTTATCGATCTGGACGATAACTTCCTGACCTTCACGCAGAACATCTTTGATGTTCGGACGGCCATGGGAGTTGTAGTTTGCAGGAAAATATTCGCGGGCGATTTCTTTGAGAGGAAGGAAACCGTGACGCTCAGCACCGTAATCGACAAATGCAGCTTCAAGGCTTGGTTCAATGCGGGTGATTTTGCCTTTGTAAATGTTCGCTTTTTTCTGTTCGTGTCCAGGACTTTCGATATCCAGATCGTACAGGCGCTGCCCATCCACAAGGGCGACACGCAACTCTTCTTGCTGAGTTGCGTTGATTAACATTCTTTTCATCGTAACTTACTCGTTATTCTTACATTGACGACAAAGCTGCGGGCAAGGTGACGCTTTCCGGGGTATGAACCGATGGCCTCGTGTCTATTCACGTCGCCAACCTCACGGTTGTCGCTCGCTTAAGAGGCGCATAGTGTCGGTTGCCTGTATTTCATAGGGAAACACAGCGCAATTATCAGGGGAATTGCCTGGGAAAACTCTCCAGAGAACAATCCTTATACCGGGAAGTACTGCAACCCGCAGCCCGCTAACTGCCTGAAAGATCAATACGTCTTACGCCATTGCTGCGTGGATGATCGGTCAGACAAAATTGGTCATTCCGTCGACATCCTTACAAAACCCGGATTTAACGCGGAAAACGGATTCATTATTCCACTGCTCGCCGGGTTATAGCAAGATGACTTTTACCAATTATCACCCGGTTACTCACAGTTTCTTCACTTCAACGGGGTGATTGGTTTAATAACCACCAAATCGATTGCGCGAAAGGGGAGTGGTCCGGATAAAAGTAAATATAAGCATAGAAAAATGAGTGGCGCTAATGTCAGACGCTATTTAGAATCGCCAACCATGAAAACAGAGACTCCAGCCGTAAAAATGGTTGCCATCGCCGACGACGAGGCGGGGCAACGTATCGATAATTTTTTGCGCACCCAATTGAAGGGTGTGCCAAAAAGTATGATTTATCGCATCTTGCGTAAGGGTGAGGTGCGGGTGAACAAAAAACGTGTGAAGCCCGAGTACAAGCTCGAGGCGGGCGATGAAGTCCGCATTCCACCGGTACGTGTTGCAGAGCGTGAAGAAGAGGTCGTTTCTCCGAAGCTGCAAAAAGTCGCGGCTTTGAGCGACGTTATCCTTTATGAGGACGACCACATTCTGGTGCTGAATAAACCGTCCGGAACGGCGGTACACGGGGGGAGCGGTCTGAGCTTCGGCGTGATCGAAGGTTTACGTGCGCTGCGCCCGGAAGCGCGTTTCCTCGAACTTGTTCACCGTCTTGACCGTGATACCTCAGGCGTGCTGCTGGTGGCGAAAAAACGTTCTGCACTGCGTTCCCTGCATGAACAGCTGCGCGAAAAAGGGATGCAGAAAGATTATCTGGCGCTGGTGCGCGGCCAGTGGCAGTCCCACGTGAAAGTGGTGCAGGCGCCGCTGCTGAAAAATATTCTGCAAAGCGGTGAGCGCATTGTTCGTGTAAATCAGGAAGGGAAACCGTCTGAGACGCGATTTAAAGTAGAAGAGCGCTACGAATTTGCAACGCTGGTGCGCTGTAGTCCGGTGACGGGGCGTACTCACCAGATTCGCGTCCATACCCAGTTTGCAGGCCATCCGATTGCGTTCGACGATCGCTATGGCGATCGCGAGTTTGATAAGCAGTTGGCGGGTACGGGGCTGTCGCGTCTGTTCCTGCATGCGGCAGCGCTGAAGTTTACCCATCCTAATACCGGTGAAGTTATCCGTATTGAAGCGCCGCTGGATGAGCAGTTGAAACGCTGCCTGAAAGTTCTGCGCGGCTGATTATGTGCCGGGTGGCGCTGCGCTTACCCGGCCTACGAAATCCGTAGGCCCATGCAAGCGAAGCGCCGCTGGGCAAAAATCACATCGTCAGCGGATTACACTCTTCTCGCCTTAACATCTGGCACAGCGCAATCAGCGGCAACCCCACCAGCGTGTTGGGATCCCGCCCGTCCAGCTTGTCGAACAGTGCAATTCCCAGCCCTTCACTTTTGAAACTCCCTGCGCAGTTCAGAGGACGTTCCCGACGCACGTAATCCATAATCTCCTCCTCGCTGAGATGACGGAAGTGCACATCAAATGGCTCACACTCGGTTTGCAGATGACCGGAGGCCGAATTATAAAGCGCCAGGCCGGTATAAAAGGTCACGATACTGCCTCGCGCACGCAAAAGCTGCTGGCAGGCATTTTCTTCCGTATGCGGTTTACCGGTGATTTCGCCGTCCAGCACACAAACCTGATCGGAGCCTATAATCAGATGAGCGGGGTAACGTACGGCCAGCGACTGTGCTTTCTCTTTCGCGAGACGGGTCACCAGATGACGCGGTGACTCGCCCGGCTGTGGCGTTTCATCCACCTCCGGCGCGGCGCATTCAAACGGGATCCCGAGCTTTTCCAGCAGCATTCGGCGATAAGGTGAAGTGGAAGCAAGGACGAGATTTGGCATATTTTTATCACCAGATATAGCGTATCGATGCCAGCCATTTTAAACTACAGGCCGCAATGTGTGCGAATAATTGGCAAAAGGCAGCTCTGGTTGCCTTTTTCTTTGACTCTATGACGTTACAAAGTTAATATGCGCGCCCTATGCAAAAGGTAAAATTACCCCTGACTCTTGATCCGGTTCGTACGGCTCAAAAACGCCTCGATTACGAAGGAATCTATTCTTCCGATCAGGCTGAGCGTATTGCCGAATCTGTAGTCAGTGTGGACAGTGATGTAGAGTGCTCCATGTCGTTCGCTATCGACAACCAGCGCCTCGCCGTTTTAACCGGTGATGCAAAGGTGACGGTAACGCTCGAATGTCAGCGCTGCGGTAAACCGTTTGTACAGCATGTTCACACAACGTATTGTTTCAGTCCGGTTCGTTCTGACGAACAGGCTGAAGCACTCCCGGAAGCGTATGAACCGATTGAGGTTAACGAATTCGGTGAAATCGATCTTCTGGCGCTGGTTGAAGATGAAGTCATCCTCTCCCTGCCAGTCGTTCCGGTGCATGATTCTGAACACTGTGAAGTGTCCGAGGCGGACATGGTCTTTGGGGAACTGCCTGATGAAGCGCAAAAACCAAATCCATTTGCCGTATTAGCCAGCTTAAAGCGTAAGTAATTGAGGAGTAAGGTCCATGGCCGTACAACAGAATAAACCAACCCGTTCCAAACGTGGCATGCGTCGTTCCCATGACGCGCTGACCGCAGTTACCAGCCTGTCTGTAGACAAGACTTCTGGTGAGAAACACCTGCGTCACCACATCACCGCTGACGGTTTCTACCGCGGCCGCAAGGTTATCACTAAGTAATCACGCGTCAGCGTGATTAGGCTTAGTGAGGAACTTCCCCGTGAAAACGGGGAGTTTACCGAACCAGGCTGCGACGATACCTTGACACGTCTAACCCTGGCGTTAGATGTCATGGGGGGAGATTTTGGCCCTACCGTGACAGTGCCTGCAGCATTGCAGGCACTGAATTCTAATTCGCAACTCACACTTCTTTTAGTCGGTAATCCCGACACAATCACGCCATTACTTGCAAAAGCTGACTTTGAACAACGTTCGCGTCTGCAGATTATTCCTGCGCAGTCAGTTATTGCCAGTGATGCCCGGCCATCGCAGGCTATTCGTAATAGCCGCGGCAGCTCTATGCGCATGGCGCTGGAGCTGGTGAAAGAAGGGCGAGCGCAGGCTTGCGTCAGCGCGGGAAATACTGGCGCGCTGATGGGGCTGTCGAAATTATTGCTCAAGCCGATTGAGGGCATTGAGCGTCCGGCGCTGGTGACGGTGTTACCGCATCAGCAGAAGGGCAAAACGGTGGTGCTCGATCTGGGCGCTAACGTAGATTGTGATAGTACAATGCTGGCTCAGTTTGCCGTGATGGGGTCGGTGCTGGCAGAAGACGTGGTCGGGATTACCAATCCCCGCGTTGCGTTATTGAATATTGGTGAAGAAGAGACCAAAGGCCTGGACAGTATCCGCGACGCTGCGGAATTACTCAAACAGGTTCCCTCCATCAACTATATTGGTTATCTCGAAGCCAATGAGTTGCTGACGGGCAAAACGGATGTATTAGTGTGTGATGGCTTCACCGGAAACGTGACGTTGAAGACCATGGAAGGGGTCGTACGAATGTTCCTTTCTCTGCTGAAATCGCAGGGAGAAGGTAAAAAAAGGTCCTGGTGGCTGATTTTATTAAAGCGTTGGTTACAAAAAAGCCTGACGCGGCGATTCAGTCACCTCAACCCCGACCAGTATAATGGCGCCTGTCTGTTAGGATTGCGCGGCATCGTGATTAAGAGTCATGGCGCCGCCAATCAGCGAGCATTTACCGTCGCGATTGAACAGGCAGTGCAGGCGGTGCAGCGACAAGTCCCTCAGAGGATTGCCGCTCGCCTGGGATCTGTATTAGCTAAAAGTGACTGAGCGTACATGTATACGAAGATTTTAGGTACCGGCAGCTACCTGCCAAAACAAGTGCGTACCAACGCCGATCTTGAAAAAATGGTAGATACGTCTGACGAGTGGATTGTCACGCGCACAGGTATCCGTGAACGTCGTATCGCCGCGCCAGACGAAACTGTGTCCACCATGGGCTACGAAGCCGCTCAGCGAGCGCTTGAGATGGCTGGCATTGATAAAGAACAGATCGGGCTTATTGTGGTGGCGACAACATCTGCCACGCATGCCTTCCCAAGCGCAGCGTGCCAGGTGCAGAACATGCTCGGCATCAAAGGCTGCCCGGCATTTGATGTTGCAGCGGCGTGCGCGGGTTTCACCTATGCGCTGAGCATCGCCGATCAGTATGTTAAATCGGGTGCCGTAAAATATGCGCTGGTGATCGGTGCTGATGTGCTGGCGCGTACCTGCGATCCAACCGATCGCGGCACAATCATTATTTTTGGCGATGGCGCGGGCGCGGTGCTGCTGGGGCAGTCCGAAGAACCAGGCATCATCTCCACGCACCTGCACGCTGACGGTCGCTACGGCGAGCTGTTAACGCTGCCTAACGCCGATCGCGTTAATCCGGACAGTTCGATTTACCTGACAATGGCGGGTAATGAAGTGTTCAAGGTGGCCGTGACCGAACTCGCTCACATTGTTGATGAGACGCTGGAAGCGAACAATCTGGATCGCGCCGCACTCGACTGGCTGGTACCGCATCAGGCTAACCTGCGTATTATCAGCGCGACGGCGAAGAAGTTGGGCATGTCTATGGATAACGTTGTAGTGACGCTTGATCGCCACGGCAACACCTCTGCGGCATCGGTACCGTGCGCATTTGACGAAGCGGTACGCGATGGACGAATTAAACGGGGCCAACTGGTCTTGCTTGAAGCCTTTGGTGGCGGGTTCACCTGGGGTTCCGCGCTGGTTCGTTTCTAGGATAAGGATTAAAAAATGACGCAATTTGCTTTTGTGTTCCCGGGACAGGGCTCACAAACTGTTGGGATGTTGTCTGAAATGGCAGCAAACTATCCGGTTATTGAAGAGACTTTCCGTGAAGCTTCTGACGCGCTGGGTTATGATCTGTGGGCGCTGACCCAGCAGGGCCCAGCTGAAGAGCTGAACAAAACCTGGCAGACTCAACCGGCACTGCTGGCAGCCTCCGTCGCATTGTGGCGCGTATGGCAGCAGCAGGGCGGCAAAACGCCTGCGCTGATGGCGGGTCATAGCCTGGGTGAATACTCTGCGCTGGTCTGCGCAGGGGTGATTGCCTTCGCTGACGCGGTCCGTCTGGTTGAATTGCGTGGTAAGTTTATGCAGGAAGCGGTGCCAGAAGGCACGGGCGGCATGTCTGCCATCATCGGTCTGGATGATGCTTCTATTGCTAAAGCCTGTGAAGAATCTGCTGAAGGTCAGGTCGTTTCTCCGGTAAACTTTAACTCGCCAGGCCAGGTAGTTATCGCGGGTCATAAAGAAGCGGTTGAGCGTGCAGGCGCTGCCTGTAAAGCTGCGGGTGCAAAACGTGCACTGCCGCTGCCGGTGAGCGTGCCGTCTCACTGTGCGCTGATGAAGCCCGCTGCCGATAAGCTGGCGGTTGAGCTGGAAAAAATGACCTTTAACGCACCGACGATTTCCGTTGTGAATAACGTCGATGTGAAGTGCGAAACCGCGCCGGAGGCTATCCGTAACGCGCTGGTTCGCCAGCTCTACAGCCCAGTTCAGTGGACCAAAACCGTTGAATTTATGGCGTCTCAGGGCGTTGAACATCTGTATGAAGTCGGTCCAGGTAAGGTACTTACCGGTCTGACAAAACGTATTGTAGACACCCTGACTGCCTCGGCGATTAACGAGCCGGAAGCAATGAAAGCGGCACTCTCGCAATAAAAGAGGAATACCATGAGTTTTGAAGGAAAAATTGCCCTGGTGACCGGCGCAAGCCGCGGTATCGGGCGTGCTATTGCTGAAACACTGGTTGCGCGCGGCGCGACGGTGATCGGGACTGCGACCAGCGAGAATGGCGCACAGGCCATCAGCGAGTATCTGGGTGCGAACGGCAAAGGTCTGGTACTGAATGTGACTGAACCAGCATCTATCGAATCTGTTCTGGAAAATATTCGCGCAGAGTTTGGCGAAGTGGATATTCTGGTCAATAATGCCGGGATCACTCGCGACAACCTGTTGATGCGAATGAAAGATGATGAGTGGAACGATATTATCGAAACCAACCTGTCATCGGTATTCCGTCTGTCAAAAGCGGTAATGCGCGCTATGATGAAAAAGCGTCATGGACGTATTATCACTGTAGGTTCTGTGGTTGGTACCATGGGAAATGCTGGTCAGGCTAACTACGCTGCGGCGAAAGCAGGTCTGATCGGTTTCAGTAAGTCGCTGGCGCGCGAAGTCGCGTCCCGCGGAATTACTGTAAACGTTGTTGCTCCGGGCTTTATTGAAACGGACATGACGCGTGCGCTGACCGATGATCAGCGTGCGGGTACGCTGGCGGCAGTTCCAGCGGGTCGTCTTGGCGACCCTAAAGAAATCGCCAGCGCGGTTGCATTTTTAGCCTCTGACGAAGCGGGTTACATCACTGGTGAAACCCTCCACGTCAACGGCGGGATGTACATGGTTTAATCACGATCGAAAATATTTGCGTTATTTGGGCAAATGGCCTCAAAATAACGTAAAATCGTGGTAAGACCTGCCGGGATTTAGTTGCAAATTTTTCAACATTTTATACACTACGAAAACCATCGCGAAAGCGAGTTTTGATAGGAAATTTAAGAGTATGAGCACTATCGAAGAACGCGTTAAGAAAATTATCGGCGAACAGCTGGGCGTTAAGCAGGAAGAAGTTGTGAACTCCGCTTCCTTTGTTGAAGACCTGGGCGCAGATTCTCTTGACACCGTTGAGCTGGTAATGGCTCTGGAAGAAGAGTTTGATACTGAGATTCCGGACGAAGAAGCTGAGAAAATCACCACCGTTCAGGCTGCCATTGATTACATCAACGGTCACCAGGCGTAAGTGAACATCTCCAGGCGGTCATTCGACCGCCTGAGTTTTATCTTTTGTAGTCCCACGAATCTCTTTTTTTATCCCTCCCTGGAGGACAAACGTGTCTAAGCGTCGTGTAGTTGTGACCGGACTTGGCATGTTGTCTCCTGTCGGCAATACCGTAGAGTCCACCTGGAAAGCTCTCCTTGCCGGTCAGAGCGGCATCAGCCTAATCGACCATTTCGATACTAGCGCCTATGCAACGAAATTTGCTGGCTTAGTAAAGGATTTTAACTGTGAAGAGATCATCTCGCGCAAAGAACAGCGCAAGATGGATGCCTTCATTCAATATGGAATTGTCGCTGGCGTTCAGGCCATGCAGGATTCTGGCCTTGAGATTACGGAAGAGAACGCTACCCGTATCGGCGCTGCTATCGGCTCCGGGATTGGCGGTCTTGGCCTGATCGAGGAAAACCATACATCTCTGGTGAATGGCGGCCCGCGTAAAATCAGCCCGTTCTTCGTTCCGTCTACGATTGTAAACATGGTGGCAGGTCACCTGACCATTATGTTCGGCCTGCGTGGCCCAAGCATCTCAATCGCGACAGCCTGTACGTCTGGCGTGCATAACATCGGCCAGGCCGCGCGTATCATCGCGTACGGCGATGCAGATGCTATGGTTGCGGGCGGTGCTGAAAAAGCCAGTACCCCGCTGGGCGTCGGTGGCTTCGGTGCAGCGCGTGCGCTCTCTACCCGAAACGATAATCCTCAGGCGGCGAGCCGTCCGTGGGATAAAGACCGTGATGGTTTCGTGCTGGGTGACGGTGCAGGCATGATCGTACTGGAAGAGTACGAACACGCGAAAAAACGTGGCGCGAAAATTTATGCTGAAGTTGTTGGCTTTGGCATGAGCAGCGATGCTTACCACATGACGTCTCCTCCAGAGAACGGCGCAGGTGCTGCGCTGGCGATGGAAAACGCCATCCGTGATGCGGGCATTACGCCGGCACAGATTGGCTACGTTAACGCGCACGGGACATCTACCCCTGCGGGCGATAAAGCAGAAGCGCAGGCGGTTAAGTCTATCTTCGGCGAATCTGCCAGCCGTGTACTGGTGAGCTCCACGAAATCCATGACCGGTCACCTCCTGGGTGCGGCGGGGGCAGTAGAATCAATCTACTCTATTCTCGCGCTGCGCGATCAGGCTGTACCGCCAACCATCAACCTGGATAATCCAGATGAAGGTTGCGATCTGGACTTCGTTCCCCACGAAGCGCGCCAGGTTAGCGGTATGGAGTACACCCTGTGTAACTCCTTCGGCTTCGGTGGGACTAACGGTTCTCTGATCTTCAAAAAGGTCTGAGTCTGGTTAGTCGCTGACGATAATAAAGGTCCGCTTGCCGGGCCTTTTTTATTAGGTGATATCCCCTTGTCCGGCTAACCACATCCTGCCAGACTGAGCCTCCATGCATAAGGAGCCACTATGTTTTTAATTAATGGCCTTGAGCAAGAAATGCTGCCGGCAAGCGACAGGGCGACCCAGTTTGGCGATGGCTGTTTCACGACCGCGCGTATTCTCGACGGTGGCGTGTGCCTGCTCGGGGCCCATATCCTTCGTTTACAAAAAGCCTGCGAAGCATTATTGATCCCCTTCTCGCAGTGGGACATTCTTGAAAATGAAATGCGTCGGCTGGCGTCAGAGAAAGCAAGCGGCGTCCTGAAAGTCATTATCAGCCGCGGCAGCGGTGGTCGGGGCTATAGCGGTTCTGCCTGCCAGCATCCTGCGCGGATCCTTTCCGTTTCAGATTATCCTTCCCATTACGCGCACTGGCGTGAAGAGGGCGTAGTCCTGGCGCTTAGCCCGGTACGTCTGGGGCGAAACCCGATGCTCGCTGGCATAAAACATCTTAACCGTCTTGAACAGGTGCTTATTCGTACTCATCTTGAGCAGACGGAGGCCGGAGAGGCGCTGGTTCTTGACAGCGAAGGGTACATTACGGAATGCTGTGCGGCTAATTTACTCTGGCGGAAGGGCAGTGACGTATTCACGCCTTCGCTGGAGCAGGCCGGAGTCAACGGCATTATGCGGCAGTTTTGTTTGCAACAGCTGGCACGCGCAGGCTTTCGCGTTGTCGAAGTTAACGCTAAGGAAGAGGCGCTGCTGGCTGCCGAAGAAGTTGTTATCTGCAATGCGCTAATGCCCGTTGTCCCCGTTCGCGCTTATGACCGCAAGAGCTGGTCATCCCGCGAGCTGTTCCAGTTTCTGGCCCCGTTATGTGAGCAAACCAGGTAGTCATGAAGAAAATGTTACGCTTTGTCCTCCTTCTTATCGTTGCGTTCGGAATCGCTGGCGGAGCGGGAGTGTGGAAAGTCCGTCAGCTGGCTGAAAGTCAGATCCTGATTAAAGACGAGACGATTTTTACCCTGAAAGCGGGGACCGGGCGGCAGGCGCTTGGTCAGCAGCTGTATGACGACAAAATTATCAATCGTCCACGCTTATTCCAGTGGCTGCTGCGTATTCAGCCGGACCTGTCCCATTTCAAGGCCGGTACCTATCGTTTCACTCCTGGCATGACCGTGCGCGAGATGCTGCAACTGCTGGAGAGTGGTAAAGAAGCCCAGTTCCCATTGCGTTTTGTGGAAGGTATGCGTCTGAGCGATTATCTCAGGCAACTGCGTGACGCGCCGTACATCAAGCATACGCTGAAAGATGACCGCTACCAGACCGTGGCAGACGCCTTAAAATTCGAACATCCCGAGTGGGTGGAAGGCTGGTTCTGGCCCGATACGTGGATGTATACGGCAGGCACGACGGATGTGGCAATTCTGAAGCGCGCGCACAACAAAATGGTCGCGGCGGTAGACGCTGCGTGGAAAGGGCGAGCAGAGGGCCTGCCTTATCAAGATCAAAACCAGTTCATGACGATGGCCTCGATCATCGAGAAAGAGACGGCCGTTGCTGCCGAACGTGACCAGGTTGCCTCGGTGTTTATTAACCGTCTGCGCATCGGCATGCGTTTGCAAACCGATCCTACCGTCATCTACGGCATGGGCGAAAACTACAACGGCAGGATTTCCAGAAAAGATCTGGAAACGCCAACGGCGTATAATACCTACATGATTAGCGGCCTGCCGCCTGGACCGATTGCGACGCCGAGTGAAGCATCGTTGAAGGCCGCCGCGCACCCGGCCAAAACGCCGTATCTCTATTTTGTGGCTGACGGAAAAGGGGGGCATACGTTCAATACCAACCTGGCCAGCCACAATCGCTCCGTTCAGGACTATCTGAAGGCACTTAAGGAAAAAAATGCGCAGTAAATACATTGTCATTGAGGGACTCGAAGGGGCGGGCAAAACCACCGCCCGTAACGTGGTGGTGGATACGCTGAAATCGCTTGGCGTCGCCGACATGGTCTTCACCCGCGAGCCGGGCGGTACGCAGCTGGCGGAAAAACTGCGCAGCCTGGTTCTGGATATCAAATCCGTTGGCGATGAAGTTATTACCGACAAAGCGGAAGTGCTGATGTTCTATGCGGCGCGCGTTCAGCTGGTGGAGACGGTGATCAAACCCGCTCTGGCAGAAGGCAAATGGGTGATTGGCGATCGCCACGATCTCTCAACCCAGGCGTATCAGGGCGGTGGCCGGGGTATCGATCAGGCCATGCTGGCTACGCTTCGCGACGCGGTTCTGGGGGATTTCCGTCCTGACCTGACGCTGTATCTGGACGTAACCCCTGAGGTGGGCCTTAAGCGCGCCCGTGCCCGCGGTGAACTGGACCGCATTGAACAGGAGTCTTTTGATTTCTTTAACCGCACCCGTGCGCGTTATCTGGAACTGGCCGGGCAGGACAAGACCATTCGTACCATCGATGCGACGCAATCCCTTGAAGACGTTACATGTGATATTCAGCAGACCGTTACGCAGTGGCTACAGGAGCAGCAGGCATGAAATGGTATCCATGGTTGCGCCCACACTTTGAACAGCTGATCGGCAGCTATCAGGTTGGTCGGGGGCATCATGCGTTACTGATCCAGGCGCTGCCGGGAATGGGTGATGATGCGTTGATTTATGCCATAACCCGCTTTCTGATGTGCCAACAGCCGGAAGGACATAAAAGCTGTGGTAAGTGTCGGGGTTGCCAGCTCATGCAGGCGGGCACGCATCCTGACTATTACACCCTCGAACCTGAGAAGGGCAAAAATACGCTCGGTATCGACGCGGTGCGTGAGGTCAGTGAGAAACTGTACGAATATGCGCGTCTGGGGGGGGCGAAAGTGGTGTGGCTGAAAGATGCCGCGCTGCTCACGGAAGCCGCAGCCAACGCGCTGTTAAAAACCCTGGAAGAGCCGCCAGAAAACACCTGGTTTTTCCTCTCCTGCCGCGAGCCGGAACGCTTGCTGGCGACGCTGCGCAGTCGCTGCCGTCTTCACCACCTTGCTGTCCCTCAGGAATCCTGGGCACTCGCCTGGCTTGAGCGGGAAGTGACGGTGTCACAAGACGCGGCGCTCTCAGCGTTGCGCCTGTGCAGCGGTGCGCCTGCGGCTGCGCTGGCCTTATTACAGCCCGAGGTGTGGTCCCAGCGTGAAACGCTGTGTCGTGCGGTTGAATCAGCCCTCGACAGCCATGACTGGCTGAGCGTGCTGCCAGCGCTGAACAGCGATCAGGCTCCGGAACGGCTGCACTGGCTGGCCGCGCTGCTGCTGGATGCGCTCAAAATTCAGCAGGGGGCTACGCTTCTGACTAACCCTGACGTGTGGGCGCTGGTCACCACGCTGGCGAATCGCCTGTCAGGGCAGTCGCTGCACGCTATCCTTCATGATATCTGCCAGAGTCGTGAACAACTTTTGACAGTAACCGGTCTCAATCGCGAGCTTTTACTGACTGACCAGTTACTGCGTATCGAACACTACCTGCAACCGGGCGTCATACCGCCGGTTTCCCACCTCTGAGAGAGACATTATGTTTTTAGTCGACTCACACTGCCATCTCGATGGCCTGGATTATCAGTCCCTGCATAAAAATGTGGACGACGTGCTGGCGAAAGCCGCCGCGCGCGATGTGAAATTTTGCCTGGCCGTGGCAACCACGTTGCCGGGTTACCGCTCCATGCGTGAACTGGTAGGCGAGCGCGATAATGTCGTCTTCTCCTGCGGCGTGCATCCGCTGAATCAGGATGAAGCGTACGACGTTGAGGATTTACGCCGTCTTGCCGCAGAAGAGGGCGTAGTGGCGATGGGCGAGACCGGCCTGGATTATTTCTACACTCCGGAAACGAAACATCGCCAGCAGGAATCCTTCCGTAACCACATCCGCATTGGCCGGGAACTGAATAAGCCGGTTATCGTTCACACCCGAGATGCGCGCGCCGACACGCTGGGTATCCTGCGGGAAGAAAAGGTGACGGATTGCGGTGGCGTACTACACTGTTTCACAGAAGACAGAGAAACGGCGGGTAAGCTGCTTGATTTGGGCTTTTATATCTCGTTCTCGGGGATTGTCACGTTCCGTAATGCTGAGCAACTGCGTGATGCGGCGCGCTATGTTCCGCTGGATCGTATTCTGGTGGAAACCGATTCCCCGTACCTGGCGCCGGTGCCTCATCGTGGCAAAGAGAACCAGCCAGCGATGACCCGGGATGTCGCTGAGTATATGGCCGTTCTGAAAGGTGTCAGTATTGAAGAACTGGCTCGCGTGACAACGGAAAACTTCGCCAGTCTGTTCCATATCGACCCCGCCCGCCTGCAATCTGTCTGATACACCTGTTATTTTTAGGCTCGTAATTAATAAGTAAAGCGAGTAAAGTTCACCGCCTCATTCGGGGCGGTGATGGCGTTTTTAGACACATCCAGACATGCTTTATGTAAATATCTGCAAGTTTTTTGGCCGTCTTGAACTGAAACGTGATAGCCGTCAAACAAACTCAGAGGGAATTATTTTACTCTGTGTAATAAATAAAGGGCGCTTAGATGTCCTGTCCACGGCGCGGTACTTCCCCCGGGCCAATGCGTGAAAACGTAAAAAAAAGCACAAATACTCAGGAGCACTCTCAATTATGTTTAAGAATGCATTTGCTAACCTGCAAAAGGTCGGTAAATCGCTGATGCTGCCAGTATCCGTACTGCCTATCGCAGGTATCCTGCTGGGTGTCGGTTCTGCAAACTTCAGCTGGCTGCCAGCCGTAGTTTCCCACGTGATGGCCGAAGCAGGCGGTTCTGTTTTTGCTAACATGCCGCTGATCTTCGCTATCGGTGTTGCTCTGGGCTTCACCAATAACGACGGTGTTTCCGCTCTGGCGTCCGTTGTTGCTTACGGCATCATGGTGAAAACCATGGCTGTGGTTGCGCCGCTGGTACTGCATTTACCTGCTGAAGAGATTGCCGCTAAGCACCTGGCGGACACCGGTGTTCTCGGTGGTATCATCTCCGGTGCGATTGCAGCGTATATGTTTAACCGCTTCTATCGCATCAAGCTGCCTGAGTATCTGGGCTTCTTCGCGGGTAAACGTTTTGTGCCGATCATTTCTGGTCTGGCCGCGATTTTCACCGGTGTGGTCCTGTCCTTCATCTGGCCACCAATCGGTACGGCAATCCAGACCTTCTCTCAGTGGGCAGCTTACCAGAACCCGGTTGTGGCGTTCGGTATCTACGGCTTCATTGAGCGCTGCCTGGTACCATTTGGTCTGCACCACATCTGGAACGTTCCATTCCAGATGCAGATTGGTGAATACACCAACGCAGCAGGTCAGGTGTTCCACGGCGACATCCCACGCTACATGGCGGGCGACCCAACGGCAGGTAAACTGTCTGGTGGCTTCCTGTTCAAAATGTACGGTCTGCCGGCGGCTGCAATTGCTATCTGGCACTCTGCTAAACCAGAGAACCGTGCAAAAGTGGGCGGTATCATGATCTCCGCAGCGCTGACCTCGTTCCTGACCGGTATCACCGAGCCGATCGAGTTCTCCTTCATGTTCGTTGCGCCGATCCTGTACATCATCCACGCGGTACTGGCAGGTCTGGCATTCCCAATCTGTATCCTGCTGGGTATGCGTGACGGTACGTCCTTCTCTCACGGCCTGATCGACTTCATCGTTCTGTCCGGTAACAGCAGCAAGCTGTGGCTGTTCCCTATCGTGGGTGCGGGCTACGCAGTGGTGTACTACACCGTCTTCCGCGTGCTGATCAAAGCACTGGACCTGAAAACGCCGGGTCGTGAAGATGCAACGGAAGACAGCAAAGCCGGTGTGACCAGCGAAATGGCACCTGCTCTGGTTGCTGCTTTCGGCGGTAAAGAGAACATCACTAACCTGGACGCGTGTATCACTCGTCTGCGTGTGAGCGTTGCCGACGTTGCGAAAGTCGACCAGCCGGGTCTGAAAAAACTGGGCGCAGCAGGCGTCGTTGTTGCAGGTTCTGGTGTTCAGGCAATCTTCGGAACGAAATCCGATAACCTGAAAACCGAAATGGATGAGTACATCCGCAACAACTAAGCTGTGATCTGGGGAGACTAAGGCAGCCGATTGGCTGCCTTTTTTATTATTGCGGTTTGTGGTGCCGGGTGGCGGCTGCGCCTAACCCGGTCTACGTGATGGGTAGGCCCGGTAAGCGCAGCGCCACCGGGCTTAATACTCAGAAATCGTAGCTCGCGCTCACCGAAACGTTCAGTGGCGCGCCATACACTACATACGATCCGACGTAGTCGTAATACTCTTTGTCGAACAGGTTGTTGACGTTAGCCTGAACAGCAAAGTCTTTGGTGACCTGATAGCGACTGAACAGGTTCACCAGCCCATAGCTGCCTTGCTCCGCGCGGGAACGTCCTGCCGGACCGCCTTCCACGTCCGTCCACACTTTGTTCTGCCAGTTTACGCCACCGCCCACGGTCAGTTCCGGCAGCATTGGCAGTTGATAACGGGTGAACAGCTTCATGGTTGTGCGCGGCTGATCGGAGCTGACGGCGTTGCCATTCTTATCTTCTGCAATGTAACGCGTCGCGCCAAAGGTCAGCTGCCAGTTATCGGTCAGTGCACCGTTGAGCTCAAACTCGACCCCTTTGCTGACCACCCCGTCCAGCGATTCATAAATCGACTCACCGCTCGGCATGTAGGTATACGTGTTGCTGGCCACGTTATCCTGCTCAATGCGGAAAATCGCCAACGAGGTGGTGAGGCGGGTATTAAACCAGTCTGCCTTCACCCCGGCTTCGTAGCTTTTACCCGTGGTAGGGTCGAGATAACGTCCACTGGCATTGCGCTTATCCTGCGGCTGGAAGATAGAGGTATAGCTGACGTAGGTCGACCAGTCCTCATTGATGTCATACACCAGGCCGGCATACGGCGTGACATCATCTTTGGTGCTTTCCAGACGTGTATTCGGCGAACCAGCGGGGTTATAGCGAATGTTGTATTGGGTGTAACGCGCCCCCAGGATCAGATGCAACGGATCGGCGAGTGAGAAACGCGCAGAGGAATAGGCTGAAGACTGGCGAATATCATCCTTGCTGTAGAGTTTCCACGGCGTCCACTGCGGATCGGCATTGTTCCCGTTCCAGTTCTTAAAGTTGCCGACATCAACCATGCCGTATACTGCATCCGGCATGGTGTTGTCGTAATGGTTACGCTGACGGCTAAAGCTGCCGCCGAACATCATCTCGTGCTGACGGCCAAAGAGATCGAAGCCGCCGCGCAGGAAGGCATCGACCGCATCCTGTTTACGTTCCCCGCGGTTCCAGCCGCCGTAACCCACCAGGCCAGCGCCGGTCTCTTTATCCGGATAACCGGACATATACATCAGCTTAGAGTCAAAGTTGGTTTCAGCATGCATGCCGTTGATGTGCGCTTCCCAGCCATTATCGAAACGCTGGGTCAGGTTAGCGAAGATGCGGGTGCTGTCTTTATCTGAATAGGCCCAGTCAGGCGCGACGGTCTGGCTGCGATTGTAGTTGGTCTTACTTCCGTCGCTGTACCAGGTCGGCAGCCCGCCCCAGGTTGGGTCGGCGGTATGGCTTTCCTGATACTCATACCCTACAGAGAGGGTCGTGCTGTCGGTAACATCTGCATCCATCACGCCGTAGAGGAATTTCTTCCGGTAGTGGTAGTTATCCACGAAGCTGTCGTTGTCCTGATAACCCGTGATCAGACGACCCCGTACCTTACCTGATTCCACCAGCGGCGCCTGGAGATCCAGCACGTAACGCTGCTTGTCCCAGCTGCCGTAGCTGGCGGAAACGTTGCCTTTAAATTCCTGGCTGTCCGCATGCTTGCGCACCATATTAACGTACGCCGCCGGGTTGCCCGTCCCGGACATCAGGCCTGTGGCGCCGCGGACCACTTCAATGCGGTCATAAATTGCAGTATCGGCGGCGGTATCACCAAAGTTCCACACTTCACTGATGGACGTTGGAAGGTCGTCATAGGCGTAGTTGCTGACGAAAAATCCGCGTGAGTAAAATACGGTACGATCGCTGTCCTGCACCTGCGCCGTAATGCCCGTGGTGTTCGTCAGCACCTGGCCGATGGATTGCAGATTCTGGTCAGCCATACGTTGCTGGCTGATAACGCTGACGGACTGTGGGATGTCGCGGGGAACCAGCAACAGTTTGGTGCCGGTGGTGGTGGTTTTTACGCTGTAATCCTGATCCTGGCTGGCAGAAAGATCCTGTGTGTTATCAAAACCCCCATCAACGACGACGGTATCTTCGGCTGTTGAAGCAGCGAAAGCGGTGGTTGGCGTCAATGCCATAGCAATGCAGGCGGCCAGCAACGAAGGTGTTGCGGCAGGCTGACGTTGCCCATCCCTGGTGTGATTAATGAAAGACATCATCAAACCCTTAGTGAATGGTGAAGGTAGTGCGCGACAGTCCCGCTAGCACGGGCTGACGTCGTTTTCTATGTTAAAAATGCGCATGAAAATGCAAATGCGAAATATACGCATTGTGATTAACGCTGTAAACAGATGTTTCGGGATGAACTGAAATCAGGTTTCAGAAAAGAAATGTCCTAAAGCGATGCCTCTTCACCCAGATGGGCGATAATCAGGAAAGAAATCACGGGAGAAGGTTGAAAGGACAGGAGAAACTCGCTCATACTCTTGTGTTGTGTCACACAGTAAAACAGACAATGTGTGTTAACAACGGACGCACGACGCCAGATTAAACATAAAAGGAAAAGGTCATGGCTGAAGAAACGATTTTCAGTAAAATTATCCGCCGGGAAATTCCGTCGGATATTGTCTATCAGGATGAACTGGTCACGGCTTTCCGCGACATTTCTCCCCAGGCGCCGACGCACATCCTTATTATTCCCAATATTCTGATTCCGACCGTCAATGACGTTAAAACCGAGCATGAAGTGGCGCTGGGCCGTATGCTTACGGTGGCCGCGAAAATTGCTGAGCAGGAAGGGATTGCTGAAGATGGATACCGTTTGATCATGAACTGTAATCGCCATGGCGGCCAGGAAGTCTATCATATTCATATGCATCTTCTGGGTGGACGTCCACTGGGACCGATGCTGGCACATAAAGGTCTTTAATATGTTAACTGGGCGTATTGCAGCGCTGATCGTGACGCTGGTTATGGTTGGGTGCAGCGCGCGTCCCGCCATCCCGGTCAGTGAAGAACAGACGCTGGTGATGGAGTCCTCAGTGCTTGCTGCGGGCATCACGGCGGAAAATCCTTCGTTGACCATAAGCGAAATCCAGTCTTCTGCCTCCTCTACGCTCTATAACGAAAGGCAAGAGCCAGTGACGGTGCATTATCGCTTCTACTGGTATGACGTGAGAGGTCTTGAGATGCACCCGCTTGAGGCGCCGCGTAGCGTGACGGTCCCGGCAAGATCGTCGGTCACGCTCTACGGCAGCGCCAGCTATCTGGGTGCACATAAGGTGAGACTTTATCTTTATTTGTAAGGAGTGAACCTTGATTAAAACAATGAGCCGTTATGCGCTCCTGAGTGCGTTCGCACTCTTTCTGGCAGGCTGTGTGACGCGAACGGAAGAACCTGCACCGGTGGATCAGGCGAAGCCGGGAACGGAACAGCCAACAACACCGGCGCAACCTGTTCCAACCGTGCCGTCTGTACCGACTATTCCGGCGCAGCCTGGCCCGATCGAACATCCGGACGATACCGCGCAGCCTGCGCCGCGAGTGCGGCACTATGACTGGAACGGCGCGATGCAGCCGATGGTGGGCAAAATGTTGCAGGCACAGGGCGTTACGCCTGGCAGTGTGCTGCTGGTGGACAGCGTGAACAATCGTACAAACGGTTCCCTGAATGCGGGAGAAGCGACGGAAACCCTGCGCAACGCGCTGGCAAACAACGGTAAATTTACGCTGGTCTCAGCCCAGCAGCTCGCGGTCGCCAAGCAACAGCTTGGTCTGTCGCCTCAGGACAGCCTGGGTTCGCGCAGTAAAGCGATTGGTATCGCCCGCAACGTTGGCGCGCAGTATGTCCTTTATTCTAACGCGACAGGCAACGTGAACACGCCGTCGTTGCAGATGCAGTTAATGCTGGTTCAAACCGGCGAAATTATCTGGTCAGGTAAAGGTGCCGTTACGCAACAATAAGCGCACGCGTCATGATGTCCTGACGCGTTATTTCCCCCAGTACCGTGTTATCGCGCCGCAAGCCCCCGTCGGGCTTGGCGGCGCGAGTTGCATTATTGAGCGTGGCGACCATCGGCTGGTTTTACGTCAGCATCACGATGCCGCCGCGCCTGCCGCCCATTTTCGTCGCCAGTTCCGCGCCCTGAAGCGCCTTCCCGGCGACCTTGCCCCGAAACCTCATCTCTTTATCAGGGACTGGATGGCGGTGGCGTTTATTGCGGGTGAGATCAAAAGCGAGCTTCCCGATACGCCCACGCTGGCAGCCATGCTGTATCATCTGCATCGACAGCCGCGTCTGGGCTGGCGGGTGACGTTACTTCCATTACTGGATAGCTATTGGCAGCAGGCTGCGCCTGGACGACGCACGCCCTTCTGGCTGGCGCAGCTTAAGCGGCTGCGTAAAGCGGGAGAGCCGAAGGCGTTACGTCTGGCGCCGCTGCATATGGATGTCCATGCGGGGAATATCGTTCATACCACGGCGGGCGAGAAACTTATCGACTGGGAATATGCCGGGGATGGTGACGTGGCGCTTGAACTCGCTGCGGTCTGGATGCCTGATGAGGCTTCGCGCGTGCAGCTGATAACCGCCTATGCCCGAAACGCCAACATAAATGTACTCACCCTTGCGCGGCAGGTCGCGCGCTGGCGTCCGTGGGTGCTGATGCTGATGGCGGGATGGTTTGAAATGCGCCTTCAGCAGACAGATGACGAACAATTTATTGCGCTGGCAAATGATGCCTGGCGTCAGTTACAAACGAAAGGATAAGAGAGGTTGGTGTGGGTCCAGTAATGTTGGATGTTGAAGGGTTTGAGCTTGATGCGGAAGAGCGCGAAATTCTGGCGCACCCGCTGGTAGGGGGGCTGATTCTTTTCACCCGCAATTATCACGATCCGGCGCAGTTGCGCGAGCTGGTTCGCCAGATCCGCGCGGCGTCACGCAATCGCCTGGTGGTGGCCGTCGACCAGGAAGGTGGACGCGTGCAGCGTTTCCGCGAAGGGTTTACCCGTTTACCCGCCGCACAATCTTTTGCTGCGCTGCTGGGTGCTGAAGAGGGCGGTCAACTGGCGCAGGACGCAGGCTGGCTGATGGCGAGCGAGATGATCGCCATGGATATCGATATCAGCTTCGCCCCGGTGCTGGACGTAGGACACATTAGTGCGGCAATAGGTGAGCGTTCGTATCATGACGATCCACGTATCGCGCTGGCAATGGCGACGCGCTTCATTGACGGTATGCACGATGCGGGCATGAAAACCACCGGCAAGCATTTCCCGGGCCACGGGGCGGTGACGGCGGATTCCCATAAAGAAACCCCGCGCGATCCGCGCCCGGAAGCAGACATTCGCGCTAAAGATATGTCTGTTTTCCGCTCGCTGATTACCGATAACAAGCTGGACGCTATTATGCCTGCGCACGTCATCTACAGTGACGTTGATCCGCGTCCGGCCAGCGGCTCTCCGCACTGGCTTAAAACCGTGCTGCGTCAGGAGTTGGGCTTCAATGGCGTTATTTTCTCTGACGATTTATCCATGGAAGGGGCGGCGATCATGGGAAGCTATGCCGAACGTGGGCAGGCTTCGCTGGATGCGGGTTGCGATATGATCCTCGTCTGCAATAATCGTAAAGGGGCGGTGAGCGTGCTGGATAACCTGTCGCCGATCAATGCTGAACGTGTTACACAATTGTATCATAAAGGTTCATTTAGTCGTCAGGAGCTGATGGACTCGGCGCGCTGGAAAACGGTAAACGCCCGGCTTGAAGCCCTGAACGAGCGCTGGCAGGCACATAAAGCAGCCCTTTAATTCATCCCGGAAGGCGTAGCGTGGTGAGACGATGATCATTTATTTACACGGTTTTGACTCAAACAGTCCTGGTAATCATGAGAAAGTGCTGCAATTGCAGTTTATCGATCCGGATGTCCGGCTGATCAGTTACAGCACGCGTCATCCGAAACATGACATGCAGCATCTGCTTAAAGAAGTGGACAAAATGTTGCAGCTCAATATCGACGATCGTCCGCTGATCTGCGGCGTGGGGTTGGGGGGATACTGGGCAGAGCGCATCGGTTTTTTATGCGATATCCGTCAGGTCATTTTTAATCCTAACCTGTTTCCAAACGAAAACATGGAAGGCAAGATTGACCGTCCGGAAGAGTACGCCGATATCGCAACAAAATGCGTGAGCAATTTCCGCGAAAAGAACCGCGACCGGTGTCTGGCGATCCTCTCCCGCAACGATGAAGCGCTGGACAGCTCCCGCGCTGCCGAACTTCTGCATCATTACTACGAAATTGTCTGGGACGAAGAGCAGACCCACAAGTTCAAAAATATTTCCCCGCACTTGCAGCGTATTAAGGCCTTTAAAACGCTGGGCTGAACTCCCTGAACCTGACAAAGGCCCGGTACGTGAAAGCGTGCCGGGCCTCTTTTTTGTCAGAGTTGTCTACTTTTAAACCATCAAAACTTGATACATATCAATTTTGGTATGACCAATGCGCCTGACGTGCTATTCTCAATGAATCTGAATGGTTTCAGCGCAGTAACCTGTTGTTAATTAAGGGTTATTTATATAACTTTTAATTAACAATTGGTTAATAATTTGAGGGGGTCACGTTGACTACGCCATTGAAAAAGATAGTGATTGTCGGCGGTGGTGCTGGCGGACTGGAGCTGGCGACGCAGCTGGGTAAGAAACTGGGTCGCGGTAAGAAAGCCAAAATCACGCTGGTGGATCGTAACCACAGCCATCTGTGGAAGCCGTTACTGCACGAAGTGGCGACCGGGTCGCTGGATGAGGGCGTGGATGCGCTCAGCTATCTGGCACATGCGCGTAACCACCACTTCCAGTTCCAGCTGGGTTCGGTGGTGGACATCAACCGTGAAAACAAAACCATCACGCTGGCTGAGCTGCGTGATGATAAAGGCGAGCTGCTGGTTCCTGAGCGCAAGCTGGCCTATGACACGCTGGTGATGGCCCTGGGCAGTACGTCCAATGATTTCAACACCCCAGGCGTAAAAGAGCACTGTATCTTCCTGGATAACCCGCATCAGGCGCGTCGTTTCCATCAGGAGATGCTTAACCTGTTCCTGAAGTACACCAACAACATGGGTGCTAACGGCAAGGTTAACATTGCTATCGTGGGCGGCGGCGCAACGGGCGTTGAATTATCGGCGGAGTTGCACAATGCGGTCAAACAGCTGCACAGCTACGGCTACAAAGGACTGACTAATGAAGCGCTGAATGTGACGCTGGTGGAAGCAGGTGAACGTATTCTGCCTGCGCTGCCGCCGCGTATTTCCGGCGCGGCGCACAACGAGCTGACCAAACTGGGCGTGCGCGTGCTGACCCAGACCATGGTGACCAGCGCGGATGAGGGCGGACTGCATACCAAAGACGGCGAATACATCCAGGCCGACCTGATGGTCTGGGCTGCGGGGATCAAAGCGCCTGATTTCATGAAAGATATCGGTGGGCTGGAGACAAACCGCATTAACCAGCTGGTGACAGAGCCGACGCTGCAAACCACGCGCGATCCGGACATCTTCGCTATCGGCGACTGTGCCTCCTGCGCGCGTCCGGAAGGCGGATTTGTACCGCCTCGCGCTCAGGCCGCGCACCAGATGGCAAGCCTCGTGCTGCATAATGTCCTGGCGCAGATGAAAGGCAAACCGATGAAAGCCTATGTCTACAAAGACCACGGCTCTCTGGTGTCGCTCTCAAACTTCTCCACCGTGGGCAGCCTGATGGGTAACCTGATGCGCGGCTCCATGATGGTAGAAGGGCGCATCGCCCGCTTCGTGTACATTTCTCTGTACCGTATGCACCAGATTGCGCTGCACGGCTACTTCAAAACCGGCCTGATGATGCTGGTCGGCCGCATCAACCGCGTTATCCGCCCACGCCTGAAGCTGCACTAATTTCTCCCTCCCTCCGGGCTCTCCGGAGGGAATTTTTAGCACATCATGCTGTGCATTTCGCTCCTGACGCTTAAGAGTTCTCTTAAACAGACGCTATCCCAGCTCATCCCCCGGTTTTTTGATCCTTTATCTTATTGGCGAAGCGTTTATTGCGCTGCAAAATTGCTACCAATTGCAACAAAGGAGGAAGTCCCGTGAATAAATCAATGTTGGCGGGTATAGGGATTGGCGTCGCAGCTGCGTTAGGTGTGGCTGCCGTTGCCAGTCTGAACGTACTTGATCGTGGCCCGCAGTATGCGCAGGTGGTTTCCGCTACACCGATCAAAGAGACGGTCAAGATGCCTCGTCAGGAGTGCCGTAATGTTTCTGTCACCCATCGTCGTCCGGTTCAGGATGAAAACCGTATCGCTGGCTCCGTGCTGGGCGCGGTTGCTGGTGGGGTGATTGGTCATCAGTTTGGTGGTGGCCGTGGTAAGGATGTCGCGACGGTAGTTGGTGCGCTGGGTGGCGGTTATGCCGGTAACCAGGTGCAGGGTGCGATGCAGGAAAATGATACCTACACCACAACGCAGCAGCGCTGTAAAACCGTATATGACAAGTCTGAAAAAATGTTGGGCTACGACGTAACCTACAAAATTGGCGATCAGCAGGGCAAAATCCGCATGGATAAAGATCCTGGTACGCAGATTCCTCTCGACAGCAATGGTCAGCTGATACTGAATAACAAAGTGTAAAAAAGATGTTCTCTGAACTTAGCTCCTCATGCGCTCAGGCTGAGGAGCTTTTTTTTTGCGTCAGAGTTTAAGAAGTTCAGGCCACAGGCGCAGCGTTGTTTGCGTAATCCCCTGCAGTTTTTCCAGCGTCGCGCCTTCACGGGCGCTGATGGACATCCCCTGTAGAATACAGCTCAGATACTGGGCCAGCTCCTGCGGACGGCAATGCGCCGGAATTTCACCGCGCTGCTGGCGTTGAGCCAGAAACGTGCTGAGCGTCTCCTCCTGCATCGCATGGCGCGATTTGACCGTGTTGGCAATCTCTTTCGACGATGCCGCGAGGGTCGCGGAGGTGTTGATCATAAAACAGCCCGCGGGCGTGTCTTTACTGGTAAAGCAGGTTGCGACTGCGCAGAAATAATCCTGCAATGCCTGCTCAACCGTTTTTTCTTCACAGAATAGCTGGGCTTCGTGTTTTGCCGCGAAGCGCGAGATGTATCTGTCCAGAACGGCCCGGAATAAGCCTTCTTTGTTGGTGAACTCTGCGTACAGGGTAGGGGCTTTCGCGCCCGTTGCTTCCACCAGGTCGGAGAGCGACGTGGCTTCATACCCATGCTGCCAGAAGAGCGTCATGGCCTTATCGAGCGCCGCATCCCTGTCGAACACTTTTGGTCGGCCACGGCTTTTCTTTGCGCAACGCGTGACATCGGTTGTCATGTGCCGTTGGTCCTCTGTTGTTTTGTTGAATAGTCATTATAAAAATAAACGTCTGCGACGACCAGCGGTGATTTCTTAAAAATAATTTAATTTTATCTTTATGAAATATAAGGAAAATGAAATTAATTTAACGACCATTATAAAAATGGGTTGACGTGTGACCTGGATCACATCTATCATTTACCTATCGATCGTTAACTAAATAACTAACGACCACTACATCATCTGCCCAAAGGTATAAAATCATGAAAAACGTTAAAACCCTCATCGCTGCCGCCGTTCTGAGTTCACTCTCTTTCGCAAGCTTCGCTGCTGTTGAAGTGCAATCCACTCCAGCAGACCAGCAGAAAGTCGGTACCATCTCTGCCACTGCCGGGACTAACCTCGGCTCTCTGGAAGATCAGCTGGCACAAAAAGCTGACGAAATGGGTGCGAAATCATTCCGCATCACCTCTGTGACCGGTCCTAACACCCTGCACGGTACCGCAGTTATCTACAAATAAGCGTAACGCAACCCTCCGTTATGCCACTGCAAAAAAAACGCCCTGCTAATGCAGGGCGTTTGTCGTTATTACCGTTTACATTGACTGCTGAGCAACCTCATGATGCCGCGTGACATCGGTTGGCATCCCGGAGCGCGCTTCCATCGCCCGCTCCATCACTGCGCCATCGGTGTTTGCATTCGTTTTAAAGCTCACCATAGAGGCATTCAGATTAATCGGCAGCGTCTGCGGATCGTCATTAATGTTTTTCGATAGCGGCTGGTGGATCTCAACCAGACGGACGCCACCCGGCTCTTCAGACACTTTAATCGGCGTATTGATGATATTCACTTTCGTGCCAGGGGCGATCACGCGGTAGAGCGTTTTGATGTCGTCATCGCGCAGGCGAATGCAGCCGGAGCTGACGCGCATCCCGATCCCGAAATCCGCATTCGTTCCGTGCAGAAGATAAACCCCACCGTAGGCCGCCAGGCGAATTGCATGGTGCCCCATCGGGTTATCCGGGCCCGCGGGAACCACGGCAGGCAGGTCGATACCTTGAGCTTTATAACGGGCGCGAATGTTTGCCGTCGGGGTCCAGGTTGGATTAGCGCGCTTATCAGAGACGGTGGTGACCATGGTAGGGGTCAGCGTATCGCCCCCCAGTTGACCAATACCGATAGGGTAAACGGTAACTTCGTACTTGCCCGGCGGGTAGTAATACAGACGCAGCTCGGCGAGGTTTATCACAATCCCCTGACGCGGCGCGTCCGGCAGGATGGTTTGCAGCGGAATCGTCAGTACGCTGCCCGCCCGGGGCACATAGGGATCTACGCCCGGGTTGGCCTGCAACAGCGCCAGGAACCCGACGTTATATTTTTTAGCAATCGCTTCCAGCGAACCGCCATCGTTTTCAACCACGTGAAAGCGGTTTTCACCGACAACGTTGCTGCCGGCGGGCGGAAGAGGCCAGGTATTGGCGCGTGCAGGGAGCGCGACGGCAACCGTCGCGGCCAGCGCAACCACAGTTAACCAGCGGGTAAAACGCGAAGAAATCATCATTATCATAATCCATACAAATGATAAGGTTATTGTTTTATAAGGCGTTAATGATAATTATGGCGAATGTATGGTCGGGAAGATCGGGCGAAGTGCAAAGAGTTTGTAAATTGTCCCCCACCAGCCGGGCGCTGGCGGGGGAAACCGTTATGCGATGGCGTTCTCTTCCAACTGACGCATAAAGTTACGCACCCAGTCCATGCGGATTTTACGTTCCGTCAGATCCTGAGTAAATTTCAGACGCGTCGGGCCATCAAGACGGAAATGCTGCGGCTGTTTTTGCAGAAGGCCAATCAGCCACATCGGATCGACGTGGTTCTTCTCGGCAAACTCAATTACGCCGCCTTTCTCGTTGCCTTCAAGCTTACGAATGCCCAGCTTCTGCGCCTGCTGACGCAGGCGGGCAATATCCAGCAGGTTGCGCGCCGCATCGGGCAATATCCCAAAACGGTCAATCAGTTCGACTTTAATCTCTTCCAGCTCGCCTTCGCTTTTCGCGCTGGCAATACGTTTGTAGAACGACAGACGGGTATTCACGTCAGGAATAAAATCATCCGGCAACAGGGAAGGCATGCGCAGTTCCACTTCGGTCTGCTGGCTGGTGAGATCTTCCAGAGACGGTTCACGTCCGGCTTTAAGCGCGTCGACGGCATTTTCCAGCAGCTCCATATACAGAGAAAAACCGATGGTTTCCATGGAGCCGCTCTGGTCTTCACCCAACAACTCACCGGCGCCGCGGATCTCCAGGTCGTGCGTCGCCAGCGCAAAACCAGCACCCAGATCTTCCAGCGAGGCGATAGCTTCCAGACGCTTTTGCGCGTCGGTGGTCATCGCCTTCGGATGCGGCGTCAGCAGCCACGCGTAGGCCTGATGGTGCGAACGCCCGACGCGCCCGCGCAGCTGATGCAGCTGGGCCAGGCCGAAGTGATCCGCGCGTTCGATGATGATGGTGTTCGCCGTCGGAATGTCGATCCCGGTCTCAATGATGGTGGTACATACCAGCACGTTGAAACGCTGATGGTGGAAGTCGTTCATCACCCGCTCCAGCTCGCGCTCGCGCATCTGGCCGTGACCAATGGCGATGCGCGCTTCCGGCACCAGCTCTGCCAGCCTGTCGGCGGCTTTCTGAATGTTTTCAACGTCGTTATACAGGTAATATACCTGGCCGCCGCGCAGCACTTCACGCAGGATCGCCTCGCGAACCACCAGATTGTCGTACTCGCGAACAAAGGTTTTCACCGCCAGACGGCGCGCCGGCGGGGTGGCAATAATCGACAGATCGCGCATGCCGCTCATCGCCATATTCAGGGTGCGCGGGATCGGCGTGGCGGTCAGGGTCAGAATGTCGACGTCGGCGCGCATCGCTTTGATGCGCTCTTTGTGGCGCACCCCAAAGCGGTGCTCTTCATCGACGATCAGCAGCCCCAGATCTTTCCACTTCACGTCGCTTTGCAGCAGCTTGTGGGTGCCGATCAGAATGTCAATTTTGCCTTCGCTTGCCTGTTCCAGGATTTGCGTCTGCTCTTTGGCGCTGCGGAAACGCGACAGCATCTCAATGCGTACCGGCCAGTTGGCGAAGCGGTCGCGGAAGTTGTCGAAGTGCTGCTGGGCGAGGAGGGTAGTCGGCACCAGCACCGCCACCTGCTTGTTGTTTTCCACCGCCAGGAAAGCGGCACGCATTGCTACCTCGGTTTTACCGAAGCCCACGTCGCCGCAGACTAAGCGATCCATCGCCAGCGGCTGGCACATGTCGCTCAGCACGGCATTTATGGCCTGAGCCTGATCCGGCGTAGTTTCAAACGGGAAGCTGTCGCAGAACAGCTGGTACTGCTCTTTATCATGCTTAAACGCATAACCCTCTTTGGCCGCGCGCTGGGCGTAAATGTCCAGCAGCTCGGCGGCCACGTCGCGCACTTTTTCCGCCGCCTTCTGCCGCGCGCGTGACCAGGCGTCGCCGCCCAGCTTATGCAGCGGCGCGTTATCTTCCGCGCCACCGGCGTAGCGGCTGATAAGGTGCAGGGACGACACCGGCACGTACAGTTTGGCGTCGTTCGCGTAGGTCAGCATCAGGTATTCACCTTTGATGCCGCCTGCTTCGAGGGTGGTCATTCCCTGATAGCGACCCACACCGTGTTCCAGGTGAACGATCGGCTGACCGGGGTGCAGTTCGGCCAGGTTGCGGATCAGGGTGTCCGGGTTGATGGTGCGACGGCTGTCCTGACGACGGCGCGCCACGCGCTCGCCCAGCAGGTCGCTTTCACAAATCAAGGCCAGGTTATTGAGCGTATCAATAAATCCGTGCTCGGCGGAGCCGATCATCAGGTAACGACCATTTCCGGTCGCTTCGCTCAGGCGATGAATGCGCTTCGGCGCAACTTTGATCCGTCCCAATAGTTCGCCCAGCGCTTCACGACGACCCTCACTCTCAACGGAGAACACCACCGGCCCGGTGAAGGACTCAAGAAACTTGCGCAGGTTATCGAGCGGGGATTTCTGCTGCGCCTGGACGGCCAGATCGGGCAGCGTCCGGAACGCGAGATTGGTGTTCGCCGCCTTATCGGCAAGCGAATCGGTTTTGAGCTGCATACGCGGCCAGCGTTTTAGCTCGGCGTTGAGCTCGTCGGTACGCAGCCACAGCATTTCCGGCGGCAGCAGCGGACGCATCGGGTCAACGCCCCGGTTTTCAAAGCGGGCGCGCGTTTCGCTTTCAAAGCGGCTGGCGCTGGCGTCGATATCCCCGGTGTTAACAATCAGCGTATTGGCCGGGAAGTAGCTGAACAGCGCCGGCAGCGGTTCGTTAAAGAACAGGGGCTGCCAGTACTCGATCCCGGCCGGAAGGGTGCCTTTGCTGACCTGCTGGTAGATATGTTCGGCATCACGTTTCACGTCGAACCTGTCGCGCCACTGGCTGCGGAACAGTTCGATGGCGGTTTTATCCGTCGGGAACTCATGGGCGGGCAGCAGATTAATGGAGTCCACTTCCTCCAGCGTGCGCTGGGTGTCGGCGTCGAACACGCGCAGGCTGTCGATCTCATCATCGAAGAAATCCAGACGATACGGCTGGTCGCTGCCCATCGGATAGAGATCCAGCAGCGCACCGCGCGTCGCGTATTCGCCGTGCTCCATCACCTGATCGACATGGCGGTAACCGGCTCCGTCAAGCTGCACGCGCAGGGCATCGCGCGACAGGCGCTGGCCTTTTTTCATCACCAGCGCATGGCCGTGCAAATAGCTGTGCGGACAGACGCGCTGCATCAGTGTATTCACCGGCACAATCAGCACGCCGCGCTGCATGGTGGGGAGCTGATACAGCGTCGACAGGCGTGAGGAGATGATCTCCTGGTGCGGAGAGAAACTGTCGTAGGGAAGCGTTTCCCAGTCGGCCAGGCTGAATACCAGACTTTCGGTGAACTGACGAATTTCGTCGTGCAGGCGCAGGGCGTTTTGCATGTCCGGGGCAACCAGCACCACCGGCCCCGGATGGCGCTCGGCAATTTCCGCCACCAGCGTGGCGCAGGCCGCGCCTGTCAGTTCGCCCAGCTGGCGTTGGTCACCTGCTTTTACAGGCAAGGAAAAACGATAGTGTTCAGGCATGGCTATGTCAGGGTCTCTTGGGGATATACCAACAGTATTGGGGCATATCACTGATACGCAATGTCTTTATTATCCTCGATCGTTTTGCATAAGCAAATCGTAACCGCACAAGAGGAAAAGTGCCCCCGGATGGGGGCAGGGTAGGTTAGCGGCTGGCGAGCTGTGGCGTAAGCCGTGCGGGAGGGGAGAAGAAAAGGTCGCCAAAGAGGGCGGTCGAGAGCTTACGTGCGCCCAGTCCAACCAGCGTGCAGACGAGCAGGCTGACGAACGGATAGACCAGAATCAGCGTTAACTCCGCCCAGATCGGCCAGTACGCCGCATTCATTTCGCGAATCAGGAGCAGGCTAAACGCCTCAATTAAAATGCGGTGGGTGGTATAAATCGCGATGGTGTTTGAACCGATGACGTTCAGTAGATTATTGGGATGAACGGCATAACGCTGCTCGAAGCTGTAAAAGAGCTTCATGATGACCACGATCGACAGCAGTGATAGCGGCAGAGGAACATTAGCGAACCATAGCACAACCGACACCGCGCCAGAGGCGATAAGTACCAGCCAGCTGCGGCGCAAATTCATCCCTTTCATCCACGTCATCAACTGCGCGCCGTACCATGCGCCGAGGCTGTAGTAGATCATGTTGCGCACCACGCTGTTCATTCCCCACCATGGTAAAGGCAGGAAGTTAATGGCGATGCTTGCCAGCGCCAGAAGCCCCAGCATCGGCAGTTTCCAGCGGCTCAGCAGTTTACAGAGCGTGAAGTAGACTACTAAGGCGTACAAGTACCACAGGCTGGTGCTGGCCGTGAGCATTCCCAGTACAAACCCTGAAACGGAATCGGCGTAGGCCGCATTGGATGCTGTCGCCAGTTCACGCTCGGGGGCGAGCCAGGCATTCAGATGGGTCAGCGCCTGCCATTGCAGGACGCCCCACAGGGCCAGCACCCAGACAATGCTCCAGATCCGCTTGTCGAGACTGGTGCGCCAGTTCACCTCGTCAATATATCGACGAATCAAATAGCCGGAGATGAAGAAAAACACCGGCATACGGAACGGGGCGAGGTAAAGATTAAAATAGACCCAGCATTTGGCGAGCAGGCCCGATAACGGATGCTGTAGCCCGTCCAGGTGAGGATAAAAGGTGATCACCGAGTGGTAAATCACCACCAGGCAGATGCACAGCCCTTTTATCTGGTTAATCCATAATGCTTTTTGTTTCATTGTGCGTGACGACCTTGTTGCCATAAACGAAAGGTCGATTGTTGTAAAATGAAACCCCGATGTAACGGGTAACAGTCTGTATCAGGACGATTTTCGGAAAAGGTGGAGGCTGTATGGCGGAAGTTCAATCAGTAGCATGATGATTTATCTGAATTTTTCGGAAAAATGATTACCGAATCTTACGGTTTCAGTCATTTACGCTTAGCGGATTCGCTTATATACTCGTGGGTCTGCTATCAGCAAACAGACGGATTTCATGTATCAACCTGTCGCACTCTTCATAGGCTTACGTTACATGCGTGGGCGCGCCGCGGACCGCTTCGGTCGCTTTGTCTCCTGGCTTTCGACTATTGGCATTACGCTTGGCGTGATGGCTCTGGTGACGGTGCTTTCCGTCATGAACGGCTTCGAGCGCGAGCTGCAAAACAATATCCTGGGGCTGATGCCGCAGGCCGTTCTCTCTTCCACTCAGGGCTCCGTTAACCCGCAACAGCTGCCGGAAAGCGCGGTGAAGTTACAGGGTGTCACGCGCGTTGCGCCCCTCACGACGGGCGATGTGGTGCTGCAAAGCGCCCGCAGCGTGGCGGTCGGGGTGATGCTGGGTATCGATCCGGCGCAAAAAGATCCGCTGACGCCGTTCCTGGTCAATGTGAAACAAACCGACCTGGAAGCGGGTAAATACAACGTCATCCTCGGCGAGCAGCTTGCCGGGCAGCTCGGGGTCAACCGTGGCGATCAACTGCGCGTGATGGTGCCCTCAGCCAGTCAGTTTACGCCGATGGGGCGTCTGCCAAGCCAGCGCCTGTTCAACGTGATTGGCACGTTTGCGGCGAACAGCGAAGTCGATGGTTACCAGATGCTGGTTAACATTCAGGACGCCTCGCGTCTGATGCGCTACCCGGCGGGAAATATCACCGGCTGGCGTCTGTGGCTTGATGCGCCGCTGAAGGTGGATACCCTTAGCCAGCAGACGCTACCGGAAGGAACGAAATGGCAGGACTGGCGCGACCGCAAAGGCGAACTGTTCCAGGCCGTGCGCATGGAGAAAAACATGATGGGGCTGCTGCTGAGCCTGATCGTGGCCGTTGCCGCGTTTAATATCATCACCTCGCTCGGGCTGATGGTGATGGAGAAGCAAGGCGAAGTCGCCATTCTGCAAACCCAGGGGCTGACGCCGCGCCAGATCATGGCTGTATTTATGGTGCAGGGTGCCAGCGCTGGCATCATCGGCGCGCTGCTCGGCGCGGCGCTGGGTGCGCTGCTCGCCAGCCAGCTCAACAATCTCATGCCTATTATCGGCGCGCTGCTTGATGGCGCGGCGCTGCCGGTGGCTATCGAGCCGCTCCAGGTGGTCGGTATTGCGCTGGCCGCGATGGCCATTGCGCTGCTCTCTACGCTTTATCCTTCCTGGCGGGCTGCCGCCACTCAACCCGCTGAGGCTTTACGTTATGAATAAGATCCTGTTGCAGTGCGACAACCTGTCCAAACGCTATCAGGAAGGCACTGTGCAGACCGACGTGTTGCACAATGTGAGTTTTAGCGTGGGCGAAGGCGAGATGATGGCGATTGTCGGCAGCTCCGGCTCCGGCAAAAGTACGCTGCTGCACCTGCTGGGCGGGCTGGACACGCCAACCGAAGGCGATGTGATCTTTTCCGGGCAGCCGCTGAGTAAAATGTCGTCTACGGCGAAAGCCGAGCTGCGTAACCGTGAGCTGGGTTTTATCTATCAGTTCCACCATCTGCTGCCGGACTTTACGGCGCTGGAAAACGTCGCAATGCCGCTGCTGATTGGTAAAAAGAAACCCGCAGAAATCAATGCCCGCGCCAGCGACATGCTAAACGCGGTAGGGCTGGGTCATCGCGGGAATCACCGTCCGTCGGAGCTTTCCGGCGGCGAGCGTCAGCGTGTGGCCATCGCCCGTGCGCTGGTCAACAACCCGCGCCTGGTGCTGGCGGATGAGCCGACAGGTAATCTCGATGCGCGTAACGCAGACAGCATTTTCCAGCTTCTCGGCGAACTGAACGCCGCGCAGGGAACCGCGTTTCTGGTGGTCACGCACGATTTGCAGCTGGCTAAGCGGATGGGCCGTCAGCTGGAAATGCGCGACGGTCGTCTGAATGCAGAACTGACGCTGATGGGAGCGGAGTAATGGCTTCACCGTTATCGTTACTCATTGGGTTACGCTTTAGCCGCGGTCGTCGCCGGAGCGGGATGGTTTCCCTTATTTCCGTGATCTCCACCATCGGTATCGCCCTGGGCGTGGCGGTTCTAATCGTGGGCTTAAGCGCTATGAATGGCTTTGAGCGCGAACTGAATAACCGCATTCTGGCCGTTGTACCCCACGGTGAAATCGAGCCGGTTAACCAGCCGTGGTCCAGCTGGCGTGATGCCCTTAACAAAGTGGAAAAGGTACCCGGCATTGCGGCGGCTGCACCTTACATCAACTTTACCGGGCTGGTAGAGAGCGGGGTAAACCTGCGCGCCATTCAGGTGAAAGGGGTGAATCCACGTCAGGAGGAGCGTCTGAGCGCGCTGCCTCGCTATGTGCAAAATGGCGCATGGGCAAACTTTAAGGCTGGCGAACAGCAGATCATCATGGGCAAAGGCGTTGCCGATGCACTGAAGGTGAAGCAGGGCGACTGGGTCTCGATCATGATCCCGAACGCCAGCGCTGATCACAAATTACAGCAGCCTAAGCGCGTGCGTCTGCACGTCACCGGTATTTTGCAGCTGAGCGGCCAGCTCGATCACAGCTTCGCGATGGTGCCGCTGGAAGATGCGCGCCAGTATCTGGATATGAGTGACAGCGTGACGGGCATTGCCATTAAGGTTAACGACGTTTTCAACGCCAATACACTGGTGCGTGACGCTGGCAGCGTGACCAATAACTATGTCTACATCAAAAGCTGGATCGGCACTTACGGGTATATGTACCGTGATATCCAGATGATCCGCGCGATTATGTATCTGGCGATGGTGCTGGTGATTGGCGTGGCGTGCTTTAATATCGTCTCGACGCTGGTCATGGCCGTTAAGGACAAGAGCGGCGACATTGCCGTGCTGCGTACCTTAGGGGCGAAAGACGGTCTTATTCGCGCCATCTTCGTCTGGTACGGTTTGCTGGCGGGGCTGTTTGGCAGTCTCTGCGGCGTAGTCATCGGCGTGGTGGTGTCTCTTCAGCTGACGCCGATTATCAACGGGATTGAGGCGCTTATCGGCCATCAATTCCTGTCAGGCGATATCTATTTTATTGATTTCCTGCCGTCTGAACTGCACTGGCTGGACGTCATTTATGTGCTGGTTACAGCACTTTTACTGAGTCTGCTGGCAAGCTGGTATCCGGCGCGTCGCGCAAGCCGAATTGATCCGGCGAGGGTATTAAGTGGCCAGTAATTTCGTCATGGTTTAGCGGTCTTTTGGCCGCTGAATCAAACAGAGGAATGCATCATGTATTACGGATTTGATATTGGCGGCACCAAGATTGCGCTCGGCGTGTTCGATAAAGACCTTAAGCTACAATGGGAAACCCGCGTGCCTACGCCGCGCGATAGCTACGATGAATTTTTAACCGCCATTGCCGCGCTGGTGGCGCAGGCGGATGAACGCTTTGGCGTCAAAGGCAGCGTCGGCATTGGTATACCGGGTATGCCCGAAACCGACGACGGCACGCTGTATGCCGCCAACGTTCCTGCTGCCAGCGGCAAACCCCTGCGTGCCGATCTTTCTGCTCTCCTTGAGCGCGACGTGCGCTTAGACAACGATGCCAACTGTTTTGCTCTCTCAGAGGCCTGGAACGACGAGTTTCGTCGCTATCCGTTGGTGATGGGGCTGATCCTCGGAACGGGCGTCGGTGGCGGGATTGTCATTAACGGTAAGCCCATTACCGGGCGCAGCTACATTACCGGAGAATTTGGTCATATCCGTCTGCCAGTGGATGCGCTGGACGTCGTTGGTCGTGATTTCCCGCTTACCCGCTGCGGCTGTGGTCAGCACGGCTGCATTGAGAGTTACCTTTCAGGGCGCGGGTTTGCATGGCTTTATGAACACTTCTATCATCAGAAACTTGAGGCCCCTCAAATCATTACGCTGTGGGAGCAGGGAGACGCGCAGGCGCGTGAGCACGTTGAGCGCTATCTTGATTTGCTGGCGGTGTGTCTGGGGAATATCCTGACCATCGTCGACCCGGATCTGCTGGTGATCGGGGGAGGGCTGTCAAATTTCACTGCGATTACGGAACAGCTGTCCGGGCGTTTGCCCCGACATTTATTGCCGGTCGCCCGCGTGCCGCGCATTGAGCGTGCGCGACACGGGGACGCAGGAGGCATGCGCGGAGCCGCATTCCTTCATCTCACCGATTAGTTTACGAGGTTACTATGCTGTCGCGTCGCCAGGGTCGACTCAGCCGTTTTCGCAAAAATAAACGCCGCTTACGTGAACGCCTGCGTCAGCGGATCTTTTTCAGAGACAGGATGATGCCAGAAGCGATGGATAAACCCAGAGTGGTGGTGTTGACCGGGGCGGGGATCTCCGCCGAATCCGGTATTCAGACCTTCCGCGCGGCGGACGGGCTGTGGGAAGAACACCGAGTAGAAGATGTGGCGACGCCGGAAGGTTTCGCCCGCGATCCGGCGCTGGTTCAGGCGTTTTACAACGCCCGTCGTCGCCAGCTTCAGCAGCCGGAGATTGCGCCAAACGCGGCGCACCTGGCGCTGGCAAAGCTGGAGGAGGCGCTGGGGGATCGTTTTCTGCTGGTGACGCAAAACATCGACAATCTTCATGAAAGAGCCGGAAACCACAACATCATTCACATGCACGGCGAACTGCTCAAGGTGCGGTGTGCATGGAGTGGGCAGGTGCTGGAGTGGAAAGAGGACGTGCTGGACGAAGACCGCTGCCACTGCTGTCAGTTCCCTTCGCGTCTGCGTCCCCATGTGGTCTGGTTTGGCGAAATGCCGCTGGGAATGGATGAGATCTACAGCGCCCTGGCCATGGCGGACGTCTTTATCGCCATTGGTACCTCAGGACATGTCTATCCTGCGGCGGGGTTTGTTCACGAAGCGCGACTGCAAGGTGCCCATACGGTGGAGCTTAATCTGGAGCCAAGCCAGGTCGGGAGTGAGTTTGAAGAGAAGCATTACGGTCTGGCCAGCGAGGTGGTGCCAGCCTTTGTGGATAAACTCCTGAAGGGGCTGTAAGGGTAACGGGCGACCTTGCGTCGCCCGTTGTGCATTAACGGCCTGCTTTTAGCTTCTGATAATACTCTTCATACAGGCGGCTCGCGTCACCGACGTCGTTCTGCCATTCCCCTTTGCTGATGGTTTCAGCGTCCGGATAAAGCGATTTATCATTCGCCACTTCAGGACTTAACAGCTTCCGCGCGGCCAGGTTTGGTGTCGGGTAACCAATAGTTTCCGCCACCTGTTTTGCCACATCCGGGCGCAGCAGGAAGTTAATCAGCTTCAGGGCGCCATCGACGTTTTTCGCATTAGCCGGGATCGCGAGGCTGTCCATCCAGAAGATGCCGCCCTCTTTCGGCCAGACCACCTCCAGCGGCGTACCGGCCTGACGCGCCACAAACGCAGAGCCGTTCCAGACCATCCCCAGATTCACTTCACCTTCCATATACGGGTTAGCCGGGTTATCCGAGTTGAACGCTGCCACGTTTGGCATCAGCTTTTTCAGTTCGTTATACGCCGCTTCGATCTCTTTCGGATCGGTGGTGTTGCCGGAGTAGCCGAGTTTACGCAGCGCAATCTGGAACACTTCGCGCGCATCATCGGTTAACAGCAGGCTGCTTTTGTATTCCGGCTTCCACAGGTCAGCCCAGGATGAAACCGTTTTTGGATCAACGGCATCGCTGTTGACGCCAATTGCCGTCGCGCCCCAGATGTACGGAATGGAATAATCGTTGTTCGGGTCGAATGGCTTGTTTAGCATCTCAGGATCGAGGTTTGAAAAATTGGTTAGCTTCGTTTTATCGATCTTCTGGATCATGCCTTCTTTGCGCATCTTGTCGACGAAATAGGTCGAGGGCACCACCAGGTCATACGCGCCATCTTTATAGGTTTTGAGCTTGGCGTACATGGTTTCATTCGACTCGTAGGTCGAATAGATCACCTTGATGCCCGTCTCTTTGGTGAACTGCTCCAGCAGGCCCGGCGGCACATACTCGGTCCAGTTGTAGAAATAGAGCGTTTTGCTGTCATCAGCATGCGCGGCACCCATTCCGAGCACCAGTGCCGCAGCGGCAAGCATTTTTTTCATTTCTGTGTCCCCTGAGATTTTGTTTTATCACGAGCAATAACCTGGCTGGCAAACACCAGAACCAGCGATAACACCAACAGAATAGTCGCCAGCGCGTTCACTTCGGGTGAAACACCGACTTTCACCATTGAGTAGATCTTCAACGGCAGAATTTCGTAGCTCGGCCCGGTGACGAAGGAGGACACGACCACGTCGTCCATCGACAGGGTAAAGCTGAGCAGCCATCCGGCTGCCACGGCAGGCATCGCCAGCGGCAGGATGATTTTGCGAAGAATGGTCATCTCGCTGGCTCCCAGATCCTTCGCCGCTTCCAGCATGCGTACGTCGAACCCTTTCAGTCGCGCGTAGACGGTTACCACCACAAACGGCAGGCAGAAGGTGATATGCGAAAACAGCAGCGACCAGAAACCGAGCTGGACGCCCAGCAGCATAAACAGCACCAGCAGTGAAATGGCCATCACGATGTCCGGGGACATCATCACCACAAACAGCATACCGCTGACGAACGGCTTACCGCGAAAACGGTAGCGGTACAGCGCCACGGCGGTCAGCGAGCCAATCAGCGTCGCGAAGGTGGCAGAGAATACCGCCATCGTCAGCGAGTGCTGAGCGGCCTGTAGCAGGCTGTCATTGTTCATCAGCAGGCCATACCATTTGGTGGTAAACCCTTGCCAGTTGATCCCGAAGCGTGAACTGTTAAAGGAGTTCACGATCAAAATGATTATCGGAATATAAAGATACGCATAAATGGCGGCCATAAAACCGCCGCGAAGCAGTCGACCGATCATTCCAGCTCCACCTTCTTATTCAGCAGGCGTGAGGCACGCCAGTAAACCAGCAGCATCAGCCCCATTACCACCGTCAGCGTAATGCTGGTGGCCGAGCCGAACGGCCAGTCGCGGATGTTCAGGAACTGGCTCTTGATCACGTTGCCGATCAGCAGGTTTTTCGCCCCGCCCATCAGGTCCGACACGTAGAACAGGCCCATCGCAGGCAACATGACCAGCAGACATCCGGCAATAATGCCCGGCATGGTCAGCGGGATAATGATGCGGATAAAGGTTTGCAGCTTGCTGGCCCCCAGGTCTCTCGCGGCTTCCAGAAGTGGTTTATCAAGCTTTTCAATACTTGAGTAAAGCGGCATCACCATAAACGGCAGCAGGATATAGACCAGGCCGACGATCACCGCGCTCGGAGTGAACATAATGCGGATCGGCGTATCAATAACCCCAAGCCACAGCAGAAACTCGTTCAGATAACCTTTGGTGCTGAGGAAGATTTTCAGCCCGTAGATGCGGATTAACGAGTTGGTCCAGAATGGCACAATCAGTAAAAACAGCAGCAGCGGACGCACTTTTTGCGGCAGGCGAGCCAGGAACCACGCGAACGGATACCCCAGCACCAGACAGGCAACGGTGGCAATCAGCGCCATATTGAGCGAGTGCAGCAGCACGTCAAAGTAGAGCGGATCGAGCAGGCGTGCGTAGTTGTCCAGCGTAAAGACCATCGCGACGAAGTTCGCGTCGTCGCGGGTCAGGAAGCTGGTTACGATGATCATCAGGTTGGGAAGAAAGACAAACAACACAAGCCAACCGACGATCGTGGCAATCACCACATTCTGGAACTTACTTGTGTTCTTCATCAGCCAGTACAACCTCCCAGCTTTCTACCCAGTTGATGACCATCTTCTGAGCCAGCGAGTGGTCGAAGTCCGGATCGTCCTCGTTGAAGAACTCACTAACCATCACCACTTTGCCGTTTTCCAGTTCCACAACGGATTCGAGGGTCATCCCTTTGTAGTTGCGTTCGCGAACGTAACCGATCAGACCTTCGGCGTCAGCCGTGTCGTGGATCTCATCGACGCGAAGATCTTCCGGGCGCAGCAGAACGTTGAGCCTTTGTCCCTTTTCCACGGCAAAGTTCACCGTGATGTTGCATTCGCGGCCTTCCACGTTGGCGCGCACGCGCTGCTCGTCCAGACGCTCAATCACCGTGGCGTTGAAAATATTGATTTCGCCAATGAAGCTGGCGACGAACAGGTTTTTCGGCTCCTCGTAAATTTCACGCGGTGTGCCGTCCTGCTCAATCTTACCCTCACGCATCACCACGATACGGTCTGACATAGTCAGGGCTTCTTCCTGATCGTGAGTGACAAACACGAACGTGATGCCGAGCTTACGCTGAAGCGCTTTCAGCTCGTTCTGCATCTGCTTGCGCAGCTTGTAGTCCAGCGCGGAGAGGGATTCATCCAGCAGGAGCAGGCGTGGTTTGTTGACCACGGCGCGGGCAATAGCCACACGCTGCTGCTGACCACCAGAAAGTTGATGCGGCTTGCGCTGGGCGAATGCCTCCAGCTGCACCATGCGCAGGGCTTCGGTAACGCGCGGCGGGATCTCGCTGGTGGCTGTTTTTTGCATCCGCAGGCCAAACGCCACGTTCTCAAACACGGTCATGTGCGGGAACAGGGCATAGCTCTGAAAGACGGTATTGACGTGGCGATCTTCGGCAGGGACCTGGGTAATGTCCTGGTTCTCAAGATGGATATGGCCGTTATCGACGCTTTCCAGCCCGGCAATAAGGCGCAGGACGGTGGTTTTGCCGCAACCGGAGGGGCCAAGCAGCGTGAGAAACTCACCGTCATTGATGGTCAGATTAAGATCGGAAATGACATCTTTGCCATCGAAACTTTTACGAATTCGTTCCAGTTGCACCAGCGGTGAAAGGGAACGGGGTTGTGTATTCAATTTTCGCGCTGTCCCATATAGACGCCTCAGGCAGCAGACTGAAGCGGGGTTTGTGTGTAACCACCTTGGTGACTCGTAATGAGGGCGGACATTCTACGGCAAACCCATTGAATCGCCAATCCTTCTCACTTATTCATAAGCTACATTTATTAACGCAGAACGATATAAACGTAAAAAGTTCTCGTTTGCGGGATAAAAGTGACCTGACGCAATATTTGCGTTTTGCTGCTTAATGATAATGTTGTCACAAAAGGTGAGGGTGACTGCATGGATAAACTACTTGAGCGTTTCTTACATTACGTTTCGCTGGATACCCAATCTAAGCCGGGGGTCCGACAGGTGCCAAGCACCGAAGGCCAGTGGAAGCTGCTAAATCTGCTGAAAGAGCAGCTGGAGGCCATGGGGCTGGTTGATGTCACGCTCAGTGAAAAGGGGACCGTGATGGGAACGCTGCCGGCCAACGTTGAGGGAGATATCCCGGCGATTGGCTTTATTTCTCATGTCGATACCTCACCTGATTTTAGCGGTAAACACGTTAATCCGCAGATTGTTGAAAACTACCGCGGCGGAGATATTGCGCTGGGCATTGGCGACGAAGTGCTGTCGCCGGTGATGTTCCCTGTACTGCATCAGCTGCTGGGGCAGACGTTAATCACCACCGACGGCAAAACCTTGCTGGGGGCCGATGACAAAGCGGGTATCGCCGAGATCATGACGGCGCTGGCGGTGCTGAAGGGCAAAAATATCCCACATGGCGATATCCGCGTGGCCTTCACGCCGGATGAAGAGGTAGGAAAAGGCGCGAAACATTTTGACGTCGAGGCGTTTAACGCTCAGTGGGCCTACACCGTCGACGGTGGCGGCGTGGGTGAACTTGAGTATGAAAACTTTAACGCGGCATCGGTGACGATCAAAATCGTCGGGAATAACGTGCACCCGGGCTCTGCGAAAGGGGTGATGGTGAATGCGCTGTCGCTGGCTGCGCGTATTCATGCGGAAGTTCCTGCCGAAGAGAGCCCGGAGATGACGGAAGGGTATGAGGGTTTTTATCATCTGACCAACATCAAGGGGAACGTGGACAGCGCGCAGATGCACTATATCGTCCGCGATTTTGACCGCAAAGCCTTTGAAGCGCGCAAGCGTAAGATGATGGAGATCGCGAAAAAGGTCGGCAAGGGGCTGCACCCGGATTGCTATATTGAGCTCATCATCGAAGACAGCTATTACAATATGCGCGAGAAGGTGATGGAGCATCCGCACATTCTTGATATCGCCCAACAGGCGATGCGCGATTGTGATATCGAGCCGGTGATGAAACCGATCCGTGGTGGAACCGATGGTTCGCAGCTGTCATTTATGGGCCTGCCGTGCCCGAACCTGTTTACCGGTGGATATAACTACCACGGCAAGCATGAGTTCGTGACGCTGGAAGGGATGGAAAAAGCGGTGCAGGTGATTGTGCGGATAGCAGAGTTAACCGCGAAGCGGTAATGTTTCATGCCGGGTGGCGGCTACGCCTTACCCGGCCTACATTTCGATCGTAGGCCCGGTAAGCGAAGCGCCACCGGGCAATGGGCAAGGAGTGCCAATGTCAAACTACCGCCGCCACTACATCCCCGGTGGGACCTGGTTTTTCACCGTCAATCTGCAAAACCGCCAGAGCGATTTACTTACCCGCCACATCGACAGCCTGCGTTCCGCTACCGCCACGGTTAAGCATGCGAAGCCCTTCACCATTAACGCCTGGGTTATCCTGCCTGAACATATGCACTGTATCTGGACCTTACCGGAAGGGGACAGTGACTTTTCGGCGCGCTGGCGCGACATCAAAAAAATGTTTAGCCGCAACATTGAGATGCGCCACGTCTGGCAACCGCGTTTCTGGGAACACACCATTCGCAATGAACAGGATTACCGGCGGCATATGGATTACGTCTACATCAATCCGCTGAAGCATGGCTATGTCGGGAAAGTCGTCGACTGGCCCTATTCAACGTTTCATCGGGACGTGCGGGAGGGGTTATATCCGGCAGACTGGGCGGGTGAGATTGAGGATTTTGCGGCGGGGGAGCGGAAGTAAAAAAAGCCCGGTGGCGCATCGCTTACCGGGCCTACGGGAACGGCTTTTGTAGGCCGGGTAAGGCGTAGCCGCCACCCGGCAAACATCATGACTCAGTCCTCAAAAAACCAGTACCCGCTGTTAACCAGCGCGGCCAGCATGGCGAGGAAGGAGGGATCGTCCAGCGCGTCGCCAAAGGTATCCGCAGACAGCACCATATGGCTGGCAATCGCTTCCAGTGCCGGACGGTGTGGAGAGTCCAGGCGCTCGCCGTTGACGAATACCTCTTCGCCAATGCGCAATACACGTAATCCGCCCAGACGAACCAGCTTATCGCCCTGCTGGAGGGCATCATAAATTTCATCTGCCTGATACGGCGGCTCTGGCGGTGCGACGTCCAGTTCGTGACGCGACTGGCTGATAAACTCGCCAAACCACTGTCTGAAGTGCTCCGGTTCGTTGATCAGATCCAGCATCATACCGCGCAGCTTATCCAGCTCCTCTGGCAGAATATCGGCCGGGTGCTCACGCGCCGGAACATCCGGATCGCTGTAACGATGGCTGCCCAGCTCGCGCTGTAAAACATAGTCAGCGAATCCGCTGATCATCTCGCGGCCGCTTGGCGCGCGGAAACCAACCGAATAGTTTAGCGAGTTTTCAAGGGAATAACCTTCATGCGGGAAGCCTGGCGGGATATACAGAATGTCGCCTGGCTCCAGCTCTTCATCAATGATCCCTTCAAACGGATCAACCTGAAGCAGATCCGGGTGCGGGCAGTGCTGCTTCATTGGCACTTTTTCGCCTACTCGCCAGCGACGGCGACCTGTACCCTGAATGATAAACACGTCGTACTGATCAAGATGCGGACCCACGCCGCCACCGGGAACAGAGAAGGAGATCATCAGATCGTCCATTCGCCAGTCTGGGAGGGCGCGGAAGGGACGCATCAAGGCTGCGGTGGGTTCGTGCCAGTTGTTGACCGCCTGCACCAGTAAAGACCAGTTGCTTTCGCCCAGGTGATCGTAGCTTTCAAAGGGACCGTGGCTGACCTGCCATTTCCCGTCCTGATGGCTCACCAGACGGCTGTCTACCTCGTTTTCCATCGCCAGACCAGCGAGTTCGTCAGGAGAAATAGGGTCGATAAAATTGCTGATCCCGCGTTTAAGAACGACCGGGCGTTTTTGCCAGTAACGTTCAATAAATTCGGGCCAGTTAAGCGTTAATTGATAATCCATATTTTTGTATTCCGCAGGCTCTTACTGAGACGGATTATAACGGAAGCACCGACCCCTGGCTGCGAGATCCGCGTATTTTTCACATTTCGGGTTAACTATCGTTCAATACGGGCTGTTGGCGGCCAAAAATGACTTCCATACGGGCACCGCCCAGCAGACTTTCGCCGGTTTCAATCTTGCCCTCGTACTGATCGACAATTTCCCGGGCGACGGATAATCCGACACCCTGGCCCGGGCGCAGCGTATCGGCGCGCTGACCGCGATCGAATACCACTTCGCGTTTATTATGGGGAATGCCAGGACCATCATCCTCAACGATAATATGCAGTTCGTTATCCGTTACGCGCGCGGAGACCTCGACAAACTCCAGACAATATTTGCAGGCGTTATCGAGCAGATTTCCCATCACTTCCATAAAGTCATTCTTCTCGCCAACAAAGCTTATTTCCGGTGAGATATCCAGACTGATGTTTACCCCTTTACGCTGGTAAACCTTGTTCAGCGCAGAGGTGAGGTTATCCAGCAGCGGGGCTACCGGGTGCAGTTCACGGCTCAATAAGGCGCTTCCGGAACGCATGCTCGCGCGGTGCAGGTAATAACCAATCTGCTGTGAAATACGGCTGATTTGCTCCAGCATTACCGGCTCGGCGTCATCCACGCTCATTTTCGAACTGCGCATTGAACGCAGTGTACTTTGCATCACTGCCAGCGGGGTTTTCAGGCTGTGCGTAAGATCGGTGAGCGTCGTGCGATACTTGTCGTAACGTTCACGTTCGCTTTTCAGCAGGCGGTTGAGGTTGCGCACCAGGCTGGTCAGTTCGCGCGTAGTTTCCGGGTTAAGCTTCTCGCGGTGATGTTCCTCCAGCTCGCGCACCTCTTTGGCAAGGGATTCAATCGGGCGGAGGCTCCACCACGCAGCAACCCACAGGAGAGGGATCACCAGCAGCAGGTTGGCAGCCAGAACGTACACGAACCAGTTCCAGACCATATACGAACGTTTTAGCTCAACCGGTATCGTATCGATCACTACAATGGTCAGCTGCGGCATGTTCAGAGTGGCGGGATACAGGTTGATGGCCACCGAGTGGGTCATCTCCGTGTCGTCATCTTCAGCGCGGATCTCATTGAGCTTGTTCTGTAACGCCCGATCGTCACGCAGCAGGATGCTGGTAGAGTTGAGGTCGGCTTCTATTTCGTGAAAACCATTGGTTTTAAGCCATTCCGGACGGATGCGCTTTTTCAGCCAGGGGACGTCGCGCTGCGCCCACAGCAATTTTCCTTTTTCATCGTAAATGAGTGCCAGCGTTGGGCTCTGCTGGTTCAGGTTTTCCGGCATCTCGACGGTGATTTGGTTGTTCTCCCATTTCGCCAGGGTATAGAACAGATTACTTTCGCCGCGAAGCAGGCGGAAGGTGGTTTTATCGAAGCTTACGCTGTACCCGACCAACGCCACCATTCCGTAAGAGAGGGACAGCACGAGCACGACGGCGGCGGTTGCCAGCAGAAAGCGAACCCGCAGTGAAAGGGGTAAAATATGGCGCAAAATCCCTTTCATTTAGCGTAATTCGAACAGGTAGCCCTGACCACGCACGGTGGTAATCACGTCGTGCGGGTACTGTGCCTGAATTTTTTTGCGCAGGCGGCCCATCAGCACATCAATGGTGTGGCTTTCGCGCAGTTCGGCATCCGGATAAAGCTGAAGCATCAGGGAATCTTTGCTCACCACTTTACCGTTGTTACGGATCAGCGTTTCCATGATGGTGTATTCGAATGCGGTCAGCTTGATTACTTCATCATTAATTGAAAATTCGCGGCGGGAGAGATCCACCTGGAACGGCGGCAGAGAGATCACCTGTGACGCCAGCCCGCTGTTGCGGCGCAGCAGCGCCTGCATACGCGCGGCGACTTCTTCAATATGGAAGGGTTTGGTCACGTAGTCATCTGCGCCTGCGCTCAACACTTCAACCTTGTCCTGCCAGCCTTCGCGAGCAGTCAGCACCAGTACCGGCAGGGAAACGTCATGGCTACGCCAGCGGCGGATAAGCGATAATCCGTCTTCATCCGGCAGCCCTAAATCGACAATGGCGATGTCCGGCAGGTGTTCATTGAGATAATAATCGGCCTCTTTTGCGTCTTCAGCATCGTCCACCTGATGACCCATCTCCTGAAGTTGAACTTTCAGGTGATGACGTAGCAATGCGTTATCCTCAACAACCAGTACGCGCATCATCATTTCTCCCTTTATAAATGGTATGAATAGTTTAACGCTGATTATCCAGGTTGACACCAGCGTTATGAAATTAAATGATTTTTTTCATGCTTCCGAAGACAGGTGGCATTACGCCAGGCATCTGATTATTAAGTATGTTGACCTGATCCTGTTTCATATCGCCCACCCACCTCACATAAGCCTCATACGCCCCCAGAAGGCGCGGGTAATATAAACTGACTTGTTTTCGCACGCTTCCGCAATCCGGATAAAACATCCATCCGTTTATGAACGGTTGAAGGCGAGTCGCTTTTGACAGAACGGGCACGCCAGTTTTGTAAAGATTGCCCTTTTTTTTGTAAGGATGTTCTCACTATGGCTGTCTTTGTCTACGCTTATTTTATGGTGCGAAATTAGATTTGCATAAGATGTGCCAGAAAATCAGCATTTTTACACAACTAAACAGCAATATAGCGAGTAAAGAGGATTCTATGGAATGGAAGGTTGTTGAGACTATTGCGAGCCCGGAAAGTGGAACCATCTTTTGCAAAGTTGAAACACAATATGGCCTGAATTATATCCTTTGGCTAAAAGGGGATTATTACGTTCGTGCCGGTGAAATCATCACCACCTCAAACCAGGGTATCCTGATTAACGATCGGCGGCGTAGGGTATGGATAGCGCAGGCAATGCCCTATACATCAATAGGCTGGATGGGGTTCAAACAGAAAAACGCGTGTCCAGGTAACCGGCAGGAGATGGATCGGCCATGCACGGTTGAGACCCCGTGCCAGTTCAGGCTGTGCCCGTTCGGCTTAAAACGATATATTCCGGAAAGTTATTCCACGGCGAAAAATAACAACCAGCCTGACAACAGGTTGTAATCCCGGCAGAGCCTGTAACGGGGTGTGAACGTCGACACGATGATGAAAAGCAGCCCCCTTTCCGGGTGGAAAGGGGGAGGGTGATTACTTCAGCTCGTCAACCATAGTAATGGCGCGGCCAATATAGTTTACCGGGGTCATCTCTTTCAGGCGCGCTTTTTCTTCTTCGGGCAGCGCCAGACCATCGATAAACTGTTTCATACCCTCAGCATCAACGCGTTTACCGCGGGTCAGCTCTTTGAGTTTCTCGTACGGTTTTTCGATGCCATAACGACGCATCACGGTCTGAATCGGCTCCGCCAGCACTTCCCAGTTGTGATCCAGCTCGTCCAGCAGACGGTCGCGGTTCACCTCCAGCTTGCTCACACCCTTCAGGGTGGACTGGTAGGCGATCAGCGCGTAGCCAATACCCACGCCCAGGTTACGCAGCACCGTGGAGTCAGTCAGGTCGCGCTGCCAGCGGGAGACCGGCAGCTTACTTGCCATATGCTGCAACACGGCATTCGCCAGGCCCAGGTTACCTTCGGAGTTTTCGAAGTCGATTGGGTTCACTTTGTGCGGCATGGTGGACGAACCGATTTCCCCGGCGATGGTCTTCTGCTTGAAGTGGTTCAGGGCGATGTAGCCCCAGACGTCACGATCGAAGTCGATCAGGATGGTGTTGAAGCGCGCAATGCAGTCAAACAGCTCAGCGATGTAGTCGTGCGGCTCAATCTGGGTGGTGTACGGGTTCCACTGGATCCCCAGAGACGTCACGAACTCTTCACTGAACTGGTGCCAGTCCACTTCCGGGTACGCCGCGATGTGGGCGTTGTAGTTACCCACCGCGCCGTTGATTTTGCCGAGGATCTCAACCTGCTCCAGCTGACGATACTGGCGTTCCATGCGGTACGCCACGTTCGCCATCTCTTTACCCATGGTGGATGGGGTTGCTGGCTGGCCATGAGTACGGGACAACAGCGGAATATCGCGGTACTCCACGGACAGCGCTTTCACCGCATCGATGATTTTACGCCAGTAAGGGAGTACCACCTCTTTGCGTGCGGTAGAGAGCATCAGCGCGTGAGACAGGTTGTTAATATCTTCAGAGGTACAGGCAAAGTGAATAAATTCAGATACCGCGTGCAGGGCAGGGATGCTTGCCACTTTCTCTTTCAGGAAGTATTCAACCGCTTTCACGTCGTGGTTGGTGGTGCGTTCGATGGTTTTAATACGCGCGGCATCTTCTTCGCTGAACTCAGCAACGATTTTATCAAGGTAATCGTTTGCCTTAGCATCAAAAGCAGGAACTTCCTTGATTGCTGTCTGGGCGGCCAGCTTTTGCAGCCAGCGCACTTCAACCTGAACACGGAACTTCAGCAGGCCATATTCGCTGAAGATCCCGCGCAGCGCGCTGACTTTATCGCCGTAGCGTCCATCGACAGGGGATACGGCGGTCAGTGAGGATAATTCCATAATTCGCAACTCCGGGAGGTTAACAATGAGCAAGAATTTGTTTTGCCTGAGTCGTCAGGCGATGACGAGAAAACATGAGCTGTAGGCGGCCACCGCCGACCTGTTGCCACAGCACGGCGGCACGGATGCCTGCCAGCAGCGAAGCGCGTACCTTCGCCTGTACCTGTGGGCTTTGCAATACGGCAGGCGAACCGGTGACCTGAATACGCGGGCCGAGCGGGCTAATTACGTCGACGTAGATACCGGCCATCGCGCTCAGCAGGGTCTCAGACTGGAGGTCAAAGTGGTCGAGCTGGCGCTGTAGCCCGGCGATGCGATCGCCCAGGGTATTCATTGCGCCTTTCGCAGCGTTCAGCTTACGTTCCAGCACCATCAGGCTTAAGGTGTAGCGGGTCAGTTCCGCGTTCAACCCCTGACGGTTGCTGGCGTTGAGCACGCCGAGCAGGGTTTCAAGACCGAGACGAAGATTGGTTTCACTGCCGCCAAAGACGCCCAGCGTGGAGCCTGGGTTAAGATCGATAACGCTGTTGAGTGAAACGTGCAGGGCATCAGCATCGCAATGACCCTGATGCGCCAGCTGTTGCACCAGACGGGCTGACTGGCAAATTCCCGCCAGCGCCAGGGTGATGTCGTAATAGTTCTTCGCCACACGGTCTCCTTTATGTGTGCAAACGGTTTAAACAGCAGGCAGCGGCAGGCGCTGTTCAATGATCCCACCGCCGAGGCAAATTTCGCCGCTGTAGAAAACAGCAGACTGGCCAGGGGTAACGGCGGAAACCGGTTCGTCGAAACGCACGTCAATGCGATCGTCATCCAGTGCGGTGACGGTGCAAGGGATGTCCGTCTGGCGGTAGCGCGTTTTCACGGTGCAGCGCAGCGTGCCTTTCAGCGGCTCGCGATCGACCCAGTGCAGCTGTTGCGCGATAAGTCCAACGGACATCAGGCGCGGATGGTCGTGACCCTGAGCCACCACCAGAATATTGTTTTCGACATCTTTGTCGACCACGTACCACGGATCTTCGCTGCCCTCTTTGGTGCCGCCGATACCCAGACCTTTACGCTGGCCGAGAGTGTGGTACATCAGCCCCTGGTGCTGACCAATCTCATCACCGTCAACGGTGACGATTTTGCCCGGCTGTGCAGGCAGGTAGCGCCCCAGGAACTCGCGGAATTTACGCTCGCCGATAAAACAGATACCGGTGGAGTCTTTTTTCTTCGCGGTGATCAGATCCAAATCTTCAGCAATCTTACGCACTTCCGGCTTTTCCAGCTCGCCGACCGGGAACAGACTTTGGGCAATCTGTTCATGGCTCAGCGTGTAGAGGAAGTAGCTCTGATCTTTATTGCCATCCAGACCGCGCAGCAGCTGGCTTTTACCATTCACATCCGCGCGACGCACGTAGTGGCCGGTCGCAATGTAGTCTGCGCCCAGATCTTCCGCGGCGAATTCCAGGAAGGCTTTGAATTTGATCTCTTTGTTACACAGGATATCCGGGTTTGGCGTGCGGCCCGCTTTGTACTCTTCGAGGAAGAGTTCAAAAACGTTGTCCCAGTATTCTGCGGCAAAGTTAACGGTGTGCAGTTCGATGCCGAGCTTATCGCACACGGCCTGCGCATCGGCGAGATCCGCAGCGGCAGTGCAGTATTCCTCGCCATCGTCTTCCTCCCAGTTCTTCATGAACAGGCCCTCCACCTTATAGCCCTGTTGCTGCAACAGGTAGGCGGAAACGGAGGAATCGACACCGCCGGACATGCCGACGATCACTTTTTTCTGGCTGTTATCTGACATGGAATACTCACGACATTGAACTTCAAGGCGGCGTATTCTATCACGCCCCCCCACCATTGACACCCTCTGTAAACGGCCAGTTAAATTCTGCAATGACATCCAGCGGCAGGCGAGCCGCAGACTGCCAGCAGCGGATGCTTTCCGCAACCAGCGGCGAGCGCAGGTTTGACGCGTTCAGGATCTCGTCTGCGGTCATCCACAGGCAGCGATCGATATCGTCGTCGTGCGGTTCAGTGGCGCACGTTTCGTTAAGCTCAACGGCGAATAAAAAGCGCAGGAAAGATGTCTGGTCAGGCGCTATCCACTGATGCATACGGATAAAGTGCTGCGGTTCGGCGCGGATACCCGTCTCTTCCCAGAGCTCGCGTTTCGCTGCCTGCAATAAGGTTTCGTTGGCTTCAAGATGCCCGGCTGGCTGATTCCAAAGCGCTTTGCCGTTGATGGTCTCTTCCACCACCAGGAATTTCCCCTGCGCGTGGACCACGCAGGCGACCGTAACATGGGGTTTAAACATCAGTTCTCCTTAGGGGTAACATCCCGCCATTCCCCGTTAGCCAGCGAGTCCAGCGTGTAGCTGCCCATGGCGTAGCGAATGAGTCGCAGGGTAGGGAAGCCCACATGCGCAGTCATGCGCCTGACCTGTCGGTTGCGGCCTTCATAAAGGGTGATTTTAAGCCAGCTGGTGGGAATCGATTTGCGCTCACGAATCGGCGGGTTGCGCGGCCACAGCCACTCGGGTTCATTCACGCGCTCAATACCAGCTGGCAGGGTAGGACCATCGTTCAGCGTTACGCCGTTGCGCAGCTTTGCCAGCGACGCGTCGTCCGGCTCGCCTTCAACCTGCACATAGTAAATTTTTCCGGTACGTTTGCCCGGCTGAGTAAGCCTGGCCTGGAGCACGCCGTCATTGGTAAGCACCAGCAGCCCCTCGCTGTCGCGATCCAGACGCCCGGCCGCGTAGACCCCCTGAACGGGGATAAAATCCTTCAGCGTGCTGCGCCCGGCCTCGTCGGTAAACTGCGGCAATACATCGTAGGGTTTATTGAACAGTATGACCCGCGTTGGCTGGGGTTCTGGCGTTCTTCTGGTGGCTTGTCGTGAGCTGAATCGCTCAACCCGGTGTTTTCTAAAAGAAGTTTTCTTCATGGTATTTTCAGGCTCTATCAATTGCCGCATTATAGCCTAATAACGAAGACCTTTCATGGCGTCGGACAATCAGGTACTATCGGAAGGCTCATTACAATTTATTAACATAAGATCAGTAACAACCAGAAGCGCTCGAAGGAGAGGTTAATGGAAAGCAAAGTAGTTGTTCCGGCGGAAGGTAAAAAGATCACCCTGCAAAACGGCAAGATTAACGTTCCTCACAACCCGATTATCCCGTTCATCGAAGGTGACGGTATCGGTGTAGACGTTACCCCGGCAATGCTGAAAGTGGTTGATGCCGCTGTTGAGAAAGCCTACAAAGGCGAGCGTAAAATTTCCTGGATGGAAATTTACACCGGTGAAAAATCGACTCAAGTTTATGGCCAGGACGTCTGGCTGCCAGCCGAAACGCTGGACCTGATCCGCGACTATCGCGTTGCTATCAAAGGCCCTCTGACCACGCCAGTTGGCGGCGGCATTCGCTCCCTGAACGTGGCGCTGCGTCAGGAACTGGATCTGTATGTGTGTCTGCGTCCGGTGCGTTACTACCAGGGCACTCCAAGCCCGGTTAAGCACCCGGAACTGACCGACATGGTCATCTTCCGTGAAAACTCTGAAGACATCTACGCCGGTATCGAATGGAAAGCGGATTCTGCTGATGCAGAAAAAGTGATTAAATTCCTGCGCGAAGAGATGGGCGTGAAGAAAATTCGCTTCCCTGAGCATTGCGGCATCGGCATCAAGCCGTGCTCCGAAGAAGGGACCAAGCGTCTGGTGCGTGCCGCCATCGAATACGCTATCACCAACGATCGTGACTCTGTGACCCTGGTTCACAAAGGCAATATCATGAAGTTCACCGAAGGCGCGTTCAAAGACTGGGGCTACCAGCTGGCGACCGAAGAGTTCGGCGGTGAACTGATCGACGGCGGCCCATGGCAGAAAATTAAAAACCCGAACACCGGTAAAGAGATCATCATTAAAGATGTGATCGCCGATGCGTTCCTGCAACAGATCCTGCTGCGTCCTGCTGAATATGACGTGATCGCCTGTATGAACCTGAACGGCGACTACATCTCTGATGCGCTGGCAGCGCAGGTCGGTGGTATCGGTATCGCCCCGGGCGCGAACATCGGTGACGAGTGCGCCCTGTTCGAAGCAACTCACGGTACTGCACCGAAATATGCAGGCCAGGACAAAGTCAACCCAGGCTCTATCATTCTGTCCGCAGAGATGATGCTGCGTCATATGGAATGGTTCGAAGCCGCAGACCTGATTGTTAAGGGTATGGAAGGCGCGATTAACGCGAAAACCGTCACCTATGACTTTGAACGTCTGATGGAAGGCGCTAAACTGCTGAAATGCTCAGAGTTTGGCGACGCGATTATCGCGAACATGTAATCCACTCGCTGGGTTAAATGACAACGGGAGCCTGAGGGTTCCCGTTTTTTATGCACACAAGACGGAAAACAACGCTATGACCCATGATATCCCGCTCAAGTATTATGACATCGTCGACGAGTATGCGACTGAAACGGCAAAACCGCCAGAAGAGGCGGAGCGTACGCCACTGGCACACTATTTTCAGCTGCTGCTCACTCGCTTATACAACAATGAGGAAATCAGTGAAGAGGCGCAGCGGGAGATGGCTGTCCAGGCGGAGATAGATGAAGCGCGCATTGATGATATTGCGAACTTCCTGAATCAATGGGGCAATGAATAACGCTTCATCGCGCTGAGTAAGCCAGCAGGCTGGCGAGGTCGTGCCGGGTTAGTGATTTTGAAAAGTACCAGCCTTGCACGAGGGCATCGGGGTATCTCTGCGCGATGAACTGATATTGCGTTTCGCTTTCGACTCCCTCAAACACCAGGGTTTTGTGCAGTTTAGCGAGCGCGTCGCTAAAGATCACCAGGATATCCTGTTTATAATGCTCGTTGATGCCATCCACTAACGACTTATCCACTTTGATTTCGTCATATTTGAGATTGGACAGCCTTGCCAGATTAGAGTTTTGCACGCCAAAATCGTCTATTGAAATTTTGACGCCTGCCGATTTAAGATCCTCACAAAACTCTTCAAGGATGGCCGAGGTGGAAACGCCATTCTCGGATAACTCAACTTTGATTAACGATAAGGGAATAGCGTTCTCTAAGCATGCATGACGTAATACCGCCAGAAATTTGCCGTCTTCAATTTCCGTCCGGCCAACGTTCAGTGAAATCATTAACTGATGTTCGGCCGCCAGAGCGGCAATTTCCGCCAGGGATTTCTTTATCATGTTCTGATAATAAACGTTATACAGACCAATTTTTTTAATTAACGGGATAAACAGCTCAGGAGAAACCTCTTTGTGATTGTTATCCTGCCATCTTGATAACACTTCAACCCCGACGATTTTCTTATCAGCAACCCGAATTATGGGCTGAAAATGAACGCTGATAGTATTCGCTATCACCGCCTTGACCAGCGTTCGCTCAAGAGAAAGTCGATCTTCATAAAGTCGAAGAGAAAACAGCGTCAGGGATACCCAGATAAAGTATAAAAACAGGCACAGGAGCACCATCACTACGCGGGAGAGCGATGCCAGTCCGGCATTGTGGTGGGTGACGGTAACGCACAAATCCCAGCGCGTGCTGCACTGCGTCACGGTCTGCGTGAATAACAGTGACGACAAGCGGCTAAGGTTTTCTGTAGGTGACGTAACGGTAAAAAAGGTTCGGTCGAAATCTTTCGTGGTAGAACGAAGTGAATAGTTGGCGGTGACCGGAGAGAATTTATCGTAGGCTGAACGTGATGTGAAGATAATAAGATGGTTATAAATTGTCGCATTGCCTACAAAAAAATCTTTCTGTGAAAATTGCGCCAGACTGAATCCGTTCAGGGTGTTGTGAAGCTCAGAGGGAAGGGCGATGGGATTTGCCAGCTTGCCCCAAAATGCGGTGCAGGTGATTTTCCCATTTTCAATAAACCCCACATCGGCGAAATAGAGACTCTGCATCTTTAAATTACGGTAGACGTTCAGGCTGGCGCTATCGCATCCCTTCGCGGAGGTATTTTTAAGCGTACTGGCGATATTTTGCGTCAAGTCTTCGGAATAGCGTAAGAGCGTGTGGGAGATCTCCCTCTGCCGGTCCTTTTGCTGCTCAACGATAATGGCGTTAACCGCATACAGCGACAGGACGACCATAAAGGTTGAGATGATAGCAACGGCAATGGCCTTGTTCATTTTCCTGCTGTCCCGCCACGTCCTGAGGTGCAGGGATCTTAACACAGGTCATTAAAGCTACAAGTATGCGCGTTGAGCCCGCACGTGATTGAAAGGAAAGCCACCATGCCGACTCATTACATCTCAGAACCACTCAAACCGTGTCGAGAGCAGTAACAGTAGCGTACTGGCAGAAACAAGATTAAGGCAGATGACGAACTTGCTCGATACGTTCATGTTATCAGATTCACTTTGCTGTTCAGTAGCCACAGAGAATAGCGGTTCACCTCCTGGGAAAAAACGCCAGATTTTGGTGGGGTGAGGCAAAAAAAGCCCACTAAAAAGTGGGCAAGAAATACTGGAAGCAATGTGAGCAATGTCGTACTGAATACCTGAGTGATTTGCTCAACTATTCAGTAATGAGAAAGATAATCTTTCTCAGTAAAAGATGCAACCCCACGATGAGTGTGGAACGGCAATTTTTATTGCTCAGATTTTACTCAAACGAACCGTGTGATTCTTATCACAAATTTCCTTTCTCAGATCCTGTGCTATCCTTTTCTGTGTCGTTGATTTAATGACAAAAACCATACAGAGAGGAAAGCTATGGGAATTTTATCCTGGATTATCTTTGGGCTGATTGCGGGGATCCTGGCGAAGTGGATTATGCCGGGCAAAGATGGCGGCGGTTTCATCGTCACGATCGTTCTGGGGATTGTGGGTGCAGTCGTCGGTGGCTGGATCAGTACCCTGTTCGGCTTTGGCAGAGTTGATGGCTTCAACTTCGGCAGCTTTGTCGTCGCGGTGATTGGCGCGCTGGTTGTTCTGTTTATCTACAGAAAAATCAAAAGCTAAATCTGACCTGTGTTAAAAAAGGCTGCCTGAGGGCGGCCTTTTTACTTTGGGCGTTACCACCAGCCTAACTGCGTACCGGCGACGGCCACGATGGCGACAATCAGCATGATGAGGGTCGTTTTTCTCATTTATGCCCCCGGCGCGGCGTAACCGCCAAGGAAAAACCAGCCTAAAAACACGACTGCCGTGATAAAAATAACCACCGGAAAGAGGATCCCTATTCTCATGCCATCACCTGTTTGAGTTTGTATAAGGCCGTAGAGTGTACGGTTTTAATCTAACGCGACAAAGCCTGTTTTGTTTTTTCCTTTTTTATCCTGATACATCGCGAGGTCTGCGGTGCGCAGGGCACTATCTTCATCTGTGCAGTGAGGATCAACAATAACGACGCCATAGCTTGCACCGGGATAGAGAATAGTGACATTACCTAACCCATATTCACCCGCGATACGGCCGTTGAGGCGGGTTTTGATAGCGTTGACCTCTGTGCTGGCGTCGCCATCATCGCTGTGACTCAGGCTGGCAACCAGAAATTCATCGCCGCCGAGCCGGCCGATAATTTCGTCCTGCGTTTGCTGGTGAGTCAGTCGATTGCCGACCTGAACGAGGAACCGATCGCCCGCTTCATGACCGTACTGATCATTGATTCGCTTGAAATCATCGAGATCAATAAAGGCAATCATGACGTTGCGGTTAAGATGGCGCGCCAGTGAGAACAGGGTGGTAAGGTTTTCAAAAATGGCGCGACGATTCGGCAGGCCGGTAAGGGCGTCGGTGTAAGAGTGGGCAATGAGCGCCGCATTTGCTTCACGAAGCTGAAGCACAAGCGACTCTTTCTGAATGTACTGACCAATTAACCCGGCAAAGAGCCTGATCACCTGCTCGCCACGCTCGCTGAACTGTTTCTGTGCGGTGCTGGCAGCGCAAAGCGTGCCGTACAGAGAACCGTCAGCCAGGTGAACCGGCACGCTCATATAGGTTGTAATACCCAGTGCTTTTGCCGCTTCACACTCCGGCCAGCGGTCGGGCACCTCGTTACTGAACAAGGTGTCGCTATCCATGGCGCGCTTACAGAGCGTTTCGTCCCAGGGCACGCTGAACCCTTCCGGGATCTGCATTTGCTTGCTGTTACGGGCATATAAAATGTGCTGCAAACGCGCGTTGATATCGATTTTGGTCAGGTAGGTTGATTCCATATCCGTCACAATTTCCAGCATTTCCAGTAGCTGACGCACCAGACTGTCGAGAGATTGCTCGGTGGAGAGGGTTTCTGAAACACGGGCTAGAATGATATCTGACATGAGGCAGGTTGACTCCCATGCAGAAGACCTCTGTATCTGCATGTTATGCTGAAAATATAGACTCCGGTCATAGTAAAACATGAACTGGATTAATTTTATAGATTCTTCTGAAAGCGGATGAAGGAGAGGCTAAAAAAAAGCCCCGATGTTGAGATCGGGGCAAAACATCTTGATTACGGAATGATGTTCTCTGGTCAGAGTGAGAACAGACACCACTATAGGGATGAATCGTGCAGGTTTAATGGAGAAATCATGGAGAAAACGGCGATGACCCGTTACTCTGACGTTTTCAACACCCTGAAAGATCATGATAATGAAATATCTTCTCCTGGCGCTGGTTTTACCGCTGGCCGCATGCTCAACAAAGACACCTCCTCCCGATGCGCCTCAACCGCCGCACGCTATTGGTATGGCAAATCCGGCGTCAGTGTACTGTCTGGAGAAAGGGGGAGAGCAAATCCCTGTACAAAGCCCGCAGGGCGTACGTACCGAGTGCAAATTGCCAGGCGGGGAAGTGATCGATGAATGGGATCTCTATCGCCGCGATCACCCGCAACCGACCAGATGACAACGGCAATAAAACTGCGATACACTTCTCTTTAGGATTATTCTTAGCCAGTTTCTGGCGGTACGTTTGCGAGAAGAAGTATGTTTCAGTTAAAACCGGGCAGCATGGCGATAATTGTGGGTGCGCGTACGACGGCGGGCCGTCGAAATATCGGTAAATCCGTGGAGCTGTTTGGCCTTTGTCAGCCGGGCCAGCGTTTTGTGAACCCGGTTAACGGCGTCATGACGCAATTACCTGATACATCAGCGCGTGCGCTGTGGCTGGTCACCGGTGATGTTTACGCCTTTGATAATCAGCACGGTTTTGCGTTTGTTCGCCCGGAACATTTGATGCCGCTTACTCCCGACGAGATGCCACACAACGTGGATGAGCTGGCAATCGGTTAATCACAGTTCACGCAGCCAGTCCGCCAGTACACGCGCGTGATTCTGCTCCGTATTTTTCGCCCCATAGAGAAGCGTCACGGTCTGCTGTCGGGCGAGGGCCGCCAGGCGTTTGCCTTCATCCTGCTGCTGCGCCAGCTCTTTACGATAGGCTTCACTGAACGCGGTGAAATCGATCGTTTCACTGTGAAAGGCTTTCCGCAGTTCGCTGGACGGCGTTAGCGCTTTACACCACTCATCACAGGCGAGGTCGGTCTTTTTTATCCCTCGCGGCCAGAGTCTGTCTACCAGCACCCGGTAACCATCGTCTGACGTTGCCTGTTCATAGACGCGCTTACATTGAATCATCCGTTTTCCTCCTACCGTGCGACGTTCGGCAAGAACACTATAGCACCCGGCGTTTAAGCACCCAATTTAAGGTATTGTGATAATTGCAAAAGATCGGTAGTCTGAGGTTCCTTATGTTATCTGAAAATCCTCCGGCATAAGGAATCTCTCATGGAACTCTCCCCGGTTAAAACGACGCTGCGCATTGCGCTGGTTGGTGATTACAATCCCGATGTTATTGCGCACCAGGCGATCCCGCTGGCGATTGACGACGCCGCTGCGGTTCTGGATCTCACCGCTGATTATGACTGGCTCGCCACGCCTGAGCTGACCAACCCCGAAGACCTGGTCGGGTACGATGCCATCTGGCTGGTACCGGCAAGCCCGTATAAAAACACCGAGGCGGCGTTTATTGCGGCGCGTTACGCGCGTGAAAACAGCATCCCTTTTCTCGGCACCTGCGGCGGGTTCCAGCATGCGCTGATTGAGTATGCCCGTAATGTGCTGGGCTGGCACGATGCAGGCCATGCCGAAACCGATACCGAGGGGAGGATGGTGATTGCGCCGCTGGCCTGCTCGCTGGTGGAAAAAACCGACGCGATTGAGCTGCGGAATAACACGCTGATTGCCAAAGCGTACGGCAAGCCGGAAATTCAGGAAGGTTATCACTGCAATTACGGCGTCTCGTCTGAGTTTGCCAGCCAGCTTGAGCGGGGCGACATGCGCGTAACGGGCTGGGACGAGCAGGGCGAGATCCGCGCGGCAGAGCTGCTGACCCATCCTTTCTTTGTCATCACCCTGTTCCAGCATGAGCGGGCTGCGCTTCAAGGGCGCCCGGTGGTGCTGGTACAGGCCATGCTGCGGGCGGCGCAGGGATAAAAAAAGCAGACCGTCAGGTCTGCCTTGAATGTCAGCGGGGTGTGATCTCCCGGTCACGCCCGGCCAGCATGCCGCACAGGGCCATCACTACCGCAGCCAGCGCGCAGGCCAGCAGCGGAATGCGCCAGTCTCCGGCGGTATCGTGAATTTTCCCCATCAGCGGTGGGCCACAGGCCGCCAGCAGATAGCCAATCGACTGTGCCATGCCGGAGAGCGCGGCGGCCTGATGGGCCGAGCTGGCGCGCAGTCCGATAAACGTCAGGCCGAGGATCATGGTGGCGCCGGATCCAAAGCCAAACACCAACGTCCAGACGACGGCCAGCCCCGGCGCGAACCAGAACCCGGCCGCACTGACGGCGCACATCAGAGCGACAAGCCCGGCTATGCCACGCTGATCGTTAAGACGGTGCAGGATCAGCGGAATGGCGAGACCGGGAACAGCGGTTGCCAGCTGGAGAAGTCCGTGCATGGAGCCAGCCTGCGTTTCGCTGTAGCCGTGGCTAAGTAAAATCGCGGGTAACCAGCCGATAATGACGTAGTAAATCAGCGAGTTAATGCCCAGAAAAAGCGTCACCTGCCAGGCGAGTGCGGAGCGCCAGATTGCCCGATTGTGCAACGCGCGCGCGCCGGTCAGGGTGGCGGCCGGCCTCTGGCGCCATTGCGGTAACCACAGCAGCAGCGCCACCAGCGGGAAGAACATCAGCATCAACAGCGCCCCGTGCCAGCCAGCATTCCCCAGCGACAGCGGGACGATCAGCGCCGACCCTGCGGCAGCGGCAGCCCCCATCGTCAGCGAATAAGCCCCCGTCAGTTTTGCGACCTGGCCCGGAAAATCACGTTTGATTAATCCGGGTAACAGGACATTGCCCAGCGCAATCCCACAGCCCACGATCGCCGTACCGATAAACAGCAGCGAGGCCGACGGCAGCGAACGTACGCCAATCCCGATGCAAATCAGCAGCAGAGCGATAAAAAGGCTGCGCTCCATGCCCAGGCGCCGGGCGACGCCTGCGGCAAGGGGAGAGATAAAGGCGAAGGCCAGCAGAGGCAGCGTTGTGAGCAGGCCGGTTTGCGCCGTGCTTAAGCCATAGTCCTGTCGGATGGTGTCGAGCAGGGGGGCGACCCCGGTAAAGGTGACGCGCAGCGTCGTGGCGATCATCAGGATGCCTGCAACCAGCAGCGCGCCCTGTTTCCCGGAAGGTTGAATAGCAGTAGTCATTATTGTCTCTTACGTTCAGGCGAGCGCATACCATACCGATTTAAGTCGTGGTTGAAATCAGGCTAAAATGACAGTTTATCGCTAATATCGGACAACTTTATGTATGGACTGGGACTCGACGGCTACGATCCCGATAGCCAGCACGACGCGGCGGTGGCCTTTCGCATCCGCGTGGTGGCACAAGAACAGTACATTCCGCTGCATCTGCACCGCAAAGGGCAGCTGATTATGGCGCTGGGAGGAGCGATCACCTGTGAAGTAGAGAACGCGATGCTGATGGTACCGCCCCAGTATGCGGTGTGGATCCCGAGTCAAACGCCGCACAGCAACAAGGCGACGCCCGGCGCGCAGCTCTGCCTGCTGTTTATTGAACCCGGTGCGCTCGAATTGCCGACCCGTACCTGTACGTTGAAAATATCACCCCTGGTGAGGGAGCTGGTGCTGGCGCTCGCGGACAGGTCACAGGAGGAACTGCCTCTTCCCGCTACCGGAAGGCTGGTTGACGTCCTGTTTGATGAACTGCCCCTGCAACCGCAGGAGCATCTCCAGCTGCCGGTATCTCCGCATCCGAAAATTCGTCTGATGAGTGAGACCATGGCGAACGAACCTGCCGCCTGGCAGACGCTGGCGCAGTGGGCCAGCCACTTTGCCATGAGCGAGCGCAATCTGGCGCGACTGGTGGTGAAAGAGACCGGCTTAAGCTTTCGCCGCTGGCGACACCAGCTCCAGCTGATTGTCGCATTGCAGTTTTTGATCGGCGGAAAGTCGGTCCAGCAGGCGGCGCAGGCGCTGGGGTATGACTCCACCACCGCCTTTATCACCATGTTCAAGAAAGGACTGGGACAGACGCCCGCCCGCTATATCGCCAGCCTGACTACGACTTCCCGATAAACAGCGAAACCAGTCCGGCAGCAATCAGCGGGCCAACCGGCACGCCACGAAATAGCGCCACGCCTAACACGGTGCCCACCAGCAGCCCGGCCACCAGAGAAGGCTGGCTGCTCATCAGCGTCACGCCGCTCCCGCCAAGCCATGAGACAAAAACGCCCACTGCAATCGCCACCAGCGATTTCCAGTTCACAAAGGAGTGCAGCAGCGTTGAGGCCGGTAGCGTTCCGCTGGCAATCGGGGCCATCACACCGATGGTCAAAATAATGATCCCGATGGTAAGCCCCTGTTTTTCTATCCACGGGAAGAAGGTGTTCAACGGTGTGACGCGAACGATGATCAGGACCAGAATGGAAATCGCGACGGTGGTATTGTGGCTGACAAAACCCAGAGCAGCCAGGGCCAGAAGTATGAGTAGTGTAGGGTCGAACATGACGGGATCCTTGCCAAAAATAGTAAGCCTGCTTACTTTACGCGCAAACGCGACGGCAGGCAGGCTTTACTGAAAAAATTGTCTATTTTTGGGCACTTGCCTGACGTCAGTCCACCAGTTGCTGGATAAGCGGACTCCCTTCGCGGATAAACACCGGGATGGTTTCCAGCGCCGCAGGCACCCGGATATGCTCCCCACCGGCGTAGCGCTCACCGTTGAGGGCGATCCAGCTATTGCCCGTCGGCAGCCAGACATCGCGCTCACGCTGACCGGCCTGCATAACCGGCGCCACCAGAAGATCTTCACCAAACAAATACTGATCTTCACACGCCCAGCTCTGCTTATCCTTCGGATAGTGCCAGAACAGCGGACGCATGAGCGGGTCTCCGTGCAGATGAGCCTGCCGGTACAACGCGTCAATATACGGGCGCAGGGTTTCGCGCACGGTAAGCCAGTGCTGCATGATGGCGTAATTCTCTTCTCCGTAACTCCACAGCTCATTAGGCGAACCGCTGTTACACTGAGGAATACCGTCACGGTAGCGCTCCGGAGGTTGGATCTGCGGTTCGCGATAGCCGTGCATGCGCAGTACCGGTGTAAACACCGCCCACTGGAACCAACGGATCAGCAATTCATGGAACGCCGGGTCGTTAACGTTCCCTCCCTGGAAGCCGCCGATATCGGTCGTCCACCATGGGATCCCCGCCAGCCCCATATTCAGTCCTGCGGCGAGTTGATTGCGAAAAGCATGGAACGAGGAGTGGACATCACCCGACCACGCCAGCACGCCGAAGCGTTGGCTGCCTGCCCAGGCGCAGCGTACCAGGTTAACAATGTCGGTTTCGCCGTTTGCCTGGAGCCCATCGTAAAAGCCCTGCGCAAAGTCACGCGGGTAGCGATTGCCCACTTCCAGTACCGGACCGGCGTGGTAGCGATAGTTGTCAAAATCATAGGCGCGATATTCCGGCTCCGCTTCGTCCAGCCAGAACAGCTTAATGCCCATGTCGTAGTAATTTTTCTTCACCGTATCCCAGACGAATTTCCGCGCCTCTGGATGGGTCGCATCAAAGAAGGTGGTATTGCCCATAAAATCGAGGTTGACCTGCACGCCGCGCTCACTGCTGACTAGCCAGCCTTTGGCTTTCATCAGCGGGTAGAGGGGGCTGCGCGCCTCTACCGTTGGCCACACCGACACCATCAGCGCAATACCCATTTCGCGCAGCTCGTCGACCATGCCTTCAGGATCGGGCCAGTCTACGGGGTCGAAGCACCAGGTGCCCTGATTCGGCCAGTGGAAAAAGTCGATGACCATCACCGACAGCGGCAGATTACGGCGGCGATACTCCCGCGCAACCTCCAGCACCTCCTGCTGGGTGCGGTATCGTAATTTGCACTGCCACAGTCCACTGATAAACGCCGGGGCGGGGGGCGGAGTACCGGTGGCTTTCACATACTGGCGGGTGATATCCGCCACCGTGTCAGCGGCGGTGATCCAGTAGTCCATCTCTCCTGTGACGCGGGCGCGCCATTCCGTCTGATTTTTTGCAAAGCTGGCTTCACCAATCGCCGGGTTGTTCCACAGCAGGCCATAGCCAAGGCTGGACTGCATAAAGGGCACGCTGGCCTGGGAGTTTCGCTGAGCCAGCTCCAGCGTACAGCCTTTCAGATCCAGCCACGGCTGTTGATACTGACCCATGCCATAGATGCGTTCATCCGGACGCGATTCAAACCGGACGGTGAGCTGATATTTGCCGCCCATCAGCGGTTTAAATTCGCGGCCATCCAGCTTCAGAGCGCTGACATATTTATCCTGACTCTTCTCGCTGGCACCGATACCCACCGTTGAACGCTGGCGCCACATCTCCTCCAGCAGCAGTTCGCCGCGCTGATTGTAGAAGGCCAGCTGACCTTTAAGGTTCAGGGTCGCGGTAATATTGCCGTTGCGCAGCGTCAGGCTTTCCGCTTCGGCGACAATCTCGGCCTGGCAAGGGGCGGCGGGTAACAGTGCCTGTAAGGCGTCATCAAATGCCGGGGAGCAGGTGGCCCTGACGCGAAGACTGTTTTCTCCCCAGGGTTCGATGCGCAGGATCTGGCGTTCAAAACGCCATTCGATACAGTTGGAATGTTGAATCAGCTCACTCATGGATAATGCGTCCTTCTAAACAGGGTGTTTGGCGAGATGGATGGATTGCATTGTGCTGTCGTCGAGCTTGTACCAGCGCAGCGTGGCAAACGCGCAGAGCGACAAGATGCCAGGTACGACGGTGAAGAGGGCGATGATGCAGTACATGGCCGTGGTAGTTTGTTCCGGGGCATTGGCAACATAGCCGCTTAAGCCCAGCGTCCAGCCAACAATCGCGCCGCTGATCGCCATCCCCAGCTTGAGTACGGCGAGGAAGGTGGAGAAGATCACGCCGTCCATGCGTTTGCCCTGTTTCCATTCGCCGTAATCGGCGACATCCGCCATCATCACCCACATTAGCGTTGTGGTGGCCTGGTAAAGGGTGGAGACGATAAACGTCATGGGCACCAGAATAAGCACCGACTTAGGCGCAAAGAACAGGGCGATGCTGAGTACCCCCGCCAGTACGGAACAATATCCAAACATCTGCACTTTGCTGACGTTCTGCGTCAGACGTTTGGCCAGCGCGCTGCCTGCGGCTTTCCCGAGAATATGCGCCCCGAGCATCCACATAAAATAGCTTGCGCTACCGAGATAATAAGTGACGAAATACATCATTGCGCCAAGGCGAATAACGCCAAAACCAATATTGGTTAATACCAGGACGGCGACAACTCGCCATTGGTCGTTTCGTAATAAATCCCATAGTTCCGCAAGATAATTATTGTGGGTGGCGGGAGCCTTAATACGTTCACGCGTATTCGCGAAGCAGATCCAGAACATGATGACCGCGACGGTCGCCATAATGGCCATCGCCCAGCGGTAGCCCAGTAATTTATCGTCGCCGCCTAAAAACTCTGCCAGCGGCATCATAAAGAATGTCGACAACGCGCCACCCAGCGTGGCAAGGAAAAAGCGATAAGACTGAAGGGAAATTCGCGCATCGTTGTCGGGCGTAATTACCGCGCCCATGGAGCAATAGGGAATATTGATTGCGGTATACATCAGCATCATCAGGGTATAGCTGACGGTGGCGAAAATCATTTTACCGTGCAGGTCGAGCGACGCCGGCACGGCGTAGGTCAGCAGACAGCTTGCGCCAAAGGGCAGCGCCAGCCACAGCATCCAGGGGCGGAATTTTCCCCAGCGGGTACGCGTCCTGTCTGCGATATAGCCCATCGCCGGATCAATTATGGCATCGGCGGTTCTCGCCAGAAGAAACATAGTGCCCACGAATGCGGCAGGTAACCCCACCACGTCCGTATAGTAAAACGTCAGAAAAATAATGACGTTATCCAGCCCAATATGGCTCGCCATATCGCCTAACCCATAACTGATTTTTTCTTTACGGGTAATTATCTCGGTCATTGTATTCACCTTGCCAGTGTAAGGTTTATTTATGAGGTGCTCCGTAAACAAGGTTAACCATCATGAAAAGGTTAACAATTGCGAGATCTGGCATCGGGGTTACGTAAATTTCTTTTCGTGATACCGGTAACAAATAAAGTATTTAAACAGTGACTTTATATGGGGGAGGGGAGTTAACAGCGAATCGTTTCAGCGAAAAATCGTCATCTCGCGGACGCGTCATTGTCATTTAACTGTCATTATGCGGGAGTAAAAAAAAAGGAAATGGGCAAAGCAGAGGGCATCATGAACGATCCTATGTTTGTCGAAACGCTGATTATCTCCTCATCGATTTTTATCATCGCGATTATTTTGATTGCTTCCGTGCTGCTGCTGGAAAACGGCTGACCGTTAGCCAGCCTCTGTATTTATTGTTTACGGAACGACACCAGTTCAGGACGGGCGATACGCAGATAGTCCTGGGTATCCATAATCACCGATTTTTCCAGCAGACCGGCGTTAAAGGCGATCTCGTCAAAGCGCTCAAACAGCAGCGGATCGGCGACCAGCGTCAGATCCGGGTGAAAGCTGAAGGGGGGAATGGCGCCGAAAACGCAGCCGGTAAGCGCATCCACTTCGGCCGGACTGGCGAGAGATGCCTTAAGCCCTCCGAAATGGCTGGCCAGCAGGCTCAGATCGGCCTGCCGATCGGCGGCGAGGATTGCCAAAATATGTTTCTTAACGCCGTTGCCTTTTACCTTACAGACCAGCGCTTTTGCTCCCTGGCGGAGATCGGTCCCGCGAATTTCACTGACCGCTTCGCATTTCCCTACGGCCTCATGCGCCACCACACGAAAGTGCGCCTCCTGCTCGGTTAATAAGCTGATTAGCTGCTGATGGGTTGTCGTCCCGATCACGTCATCAGACATAACGATTTCACCTGTGATTAGCCAATACGTAGCTTGCTACATTAGCACGGGAGGGAGAGGGCTGAAAGAAAACAGCCAGCGGGAGCGCTGGCTGTTGATTCATGCGTTGCTGGTGGAAGACTGTTTCTGGAACAGTTCCCGGAAGACCGGATAGATGTCATCCTGGTCTCGAATGTGCTGCATCGCAAAGTTATCGAACATCGCTTGCAGATGCTCATACTCTCGCCACAGCGTCTGGTGGGCGCGACGGGTAATTTCAATGTAACTGTAGTAGCGCACCACCGGCAGGATCTTCTTCGCCAGAATTTCATGACACAGGGGCGAGTCATCCGCCCAGTTATCGCCATCCGATGCCTGTGCGGCGTAGATGTTCCACTGCGCCGGGTCGTAGCGCTCCTTCACCACCTCATCCATCAGCTTAAGGGCGCTCGACACGATGGTGCCACCGGTCTCCTGCGAGTAGAAAAACTCATGCTCATCCACCTCTTTCGCCTGAGTGTGATGGCGGATGTAGACCACCTCCACGTTCTTATACGTTCTGCTCAGGAACAGATAGAGCAGAATATAAAAACGCTTAGCCATATCCTTGGTGGCCTGATCCATTGAACCTGACACGTCCATCAGGCAGAACATCACCGCCTGGCTGGAAGGCTCCGGACGTTTTTCGTAGTTCTTATAGCGCAGGTCGAACGTGTCGATAAACGGCACCCGGTCGATCTTCGCCCGCAGTTCGGCAATCTCTTTTCGCAGGCGCTCCTCTTCCAGTAGTTGCGCCGGTTCGGTGTTTTCCACCACTTTCAGGCTGGTTTCCAGCTCGCGCAGTTCGCGCCGTTTGCCTGCCGTCATCGCCGTGCGTCGCGCCAGCGAGTTTTGCAGTGAACGCACCACGCTGATGTTGGCGGGCACCCCGTTTGCGGTATAACCCGCGCGATGGGTTTTGTATTCGTTGAGCTGACGGTGCTGATTCTTTCTCAGATTCGGCAGGGCCAGATCCTCAAACAGCAGGTCGAGATATTCGTCTTTTGAAATCTGAAAGACGAACTCATCCTGGCCTTCACCGTCCTGGCTGGCCTGTCCCTGACCGCTGCCAGAACCGCCGCCTCCGCCTTGTGGCCGTTCGATTCTGTCATTCTGGACGAAGTGGTCATTACCTGGGTGCACGCGATGGCGAAGACCGCCACGCCCCTGATGAAACATCGGTTCGCTGATGTCATCGTTGGGAATGGAGACGGATTCGCCGCTGTCGACGTCGGTCACCGAGCGTTTGTTGATGGCCTCGGAGATCGACTGTTTAATTTGCGCTTTATAACGGCGCAAGAAGCGCTGGCGATTCACCGTGCTCTTGTTTTTGCCGTTAAGACGCCGGTCAATAAACCAGGTCATATATCCCCCGTACTGCATTTGCCAACTTGCAGCGTCCGTAAGTGCCGGACATTTTGTTGGCCCGGTAAGCGCGTTACCGGGCACATGTTTTAAGACGATTTACGCACGCGCAGATACCATTCACAAAGCAGGCGGACCTGTTTGCGCGTATAGCCTTTTTCCATCATACGGTCGACAAAATCGTCGTGCTTTTTCTGCTCGTCGGTTGAGGTTTTGGCGTTGAACGAGATAACCGGCAACAGCTCTTCCGTGTTAGAGAACATTTTCTTCTCTATAACCGTGCGCAGTTTTTCGTAGCTGGTCCAGTTTGGATTACGGCCGTTGTTATGCGCTCTGGCGCGCAGCACGAAGTTCACAATCTCGTTTCGGAAGTCTTTCGGGTTGCTGATCCCGGCCGGTTTCTCAATTTTTTCCAGCTCTGCGTTCAGGGATTCACGGTCAAACAGCTGGCCGGTATCCGGGTCGCGGTACTCCTGATCCTGGATCCAGAAGTCAGCGTAGGTGACGTACCGATCGAAAATGTTCTGGCCGTATTCGGAATAGGATTCCAGGTAGGCGGTCTGGATCTCTTTGCCGATAAACTCGGCGTATTTCGGGATCAGGTAGCCTTTCAGGAACTCCAGGTAGCGTTCAGCCTGCTCCTGTGGGAACTGTTCTCGTTCAATTTGCTGTTCCAGCACGTAGAAAAGATGAACCGGGTTGGCGGCCACCTCCGCGTGGTCAAAGTTAAAGACGCGGGAGAGGATCTTAAACGCGAAACGCGTCGACAAACCGTTCATCCCTTCGTCGACCCCGGCGTAATCGCGGTATTCCTGGTACGATTTGGCTTTCGGGTCGGTATCCTTCAGGCTTTCGCCGTCATACACGCGCATTTTGGAGTAAATGCTGGAGTTTTCCGGCTCTTTCAGGCGCGACAGAATCGAGAAGCGCGACAGCGTTTCCAGCGTTCCCGGTGCGCAAGGGGCATGGACCAGCTCACTGTGGTTGAGCAGTTTTTCGTAAATCTTGATCTCCTCGGAGATCCGCAGGCAATAAGGCACTTTGACGATGTACACGCGGTCAAGGAACGCCTCATTGTTTTTGTTGTTACGGAAGGTCACCCATTCAGATTCGTTCGAGTGGGCGAGGATAATCCCGTTAAACGGCAGGGCGGAAATACCTTCCGTCCCGTTGTAGTTCCCCTCCTGGGTGGCGGTCAGCAGCGGATGCAGCACTTTGATCGGTGCTTTAAACATCTCGACGAATTCCATAATCCCCTGGTTGGCGCGGCACAGCGCACCGGAATAGCCGTAGGCATCCGGGTCGTTTTGCGCGTGATGTTCCAGCTTACGGATATCGACTTTACCCACCAGCGCCGAGATGTCCTGGTTGTTCTCGTCACCGGGTTCAGTTTTAGCAATGGCGATCTGCTCGAGGATAGACGGCCACACTTTCACGACGCGGAATTTGGTGATGTCCCCACCAAACTCGTGCAGGCGTTTTGCCGCCCACGGCGACATGATCGTACCGAGATAGCGATGCGGAATGCCAAACTCTTTTTCCAGAATTTGCGCATCCTCTTGCGGATTAAACAGGCACAGCGGATGGTCATTGACCGGGCTGCGCTCGCCGTTGGCGCTCAGCACGTAGATCGGCACGCGCTGCATCAGCGCTTTCAGCCGTTCAGCCAGGGAGGATTTACCCCCGCCGACGGGACCCAGCAGGTAAAGGATCTGTTTCTTCTCTTCCAGCCCCTGAGCGGCATGCTTCAGGTAGGAGACAATCTGCTCAATGGCATCTTCCATACCATAGAACTCTTCAAACGCCGGGTATCGGGCGACTACCCGATTCGAAAAAAGACGGGAAAGCCGTGGCTCCAGGGCAGTATCAACCATGTTTGGCTCACCGATAGCCATCAATAGCCGTTCTGCCGCATTGGCATAGGCACTGCGATCTTGCCGACAAATGGTAAGAAACTCCTGCAGTGTGAACTCTTCGTCCTTGGCAGCTTCGTAGCGCTGGCGATAGTGATCGAATATATTCATGGCATGCCGTCCTTTCGTTTTTTAGCACAGGATAAGAGCCGTTCGTATGAGTAGTGGAGGCTCCCGGAAGAGAATCTTTCGCACCTCACTGCCAGAGCAGCAACCTGTGTGCCAGGTCGAAGGCTATGAACCGCAGGGTGTTCAGCAAAACCTCTTCTTAAATTAAAGCGTAGATGGCAATTGCAAAACTTGCATACGGATAAAATCTACTTTCAATGACATATCAATAACTCATCCAAAAATTTCCACTGCGGTTATAAGCGAAAAGGGGGTTTTTCATTTATCGGTCACATAAATGAAAGCGGGATGTCATCTGAAAAATGAAAAATAACGGGTTAATCAAATGGATTCGCGCGCAAAAAATTTTGGGATGTACGGGAATGGCGGTTACACTTCACCCGCTGATTATTTGACTACAGGAAAGAATGGATTGTGACCAAACTCAAACTTCTGGCATTGGGCATCCTTGCCGCTACCGCAGCGAGCACCGCACAGGCTGAGAGCCAGTGGACTGTTGGCGCGGGTGCTGGCGTGATCAACAGCCCGTACAAGCAGTATGACCGCGACGTTTATCCTGTCCCCGTTGTCACCTATGAAGGCGATAACTTCTGGTTCCGTGGATTGGGCGGCGGCTACTATCTGTGGAACGATACGGCCGATAAGCTCTCCATCATGGCCTATTACGACCCAACGTACTTTAAACCAGGCGACAGCGACAGCAATGCGCTTCGTCAGCTGGACAAGCGCAGAAGCTCACTGATGGCCGGGCTTTCATATGTGCATAACACCCAGTATGGCTTCCTGCGCACGGCGCTGGCGGGCGATACCCTGGACAACAGCAATGGCTTCATCTGGGATCTGGCGTGGCTTTATCGCTATACCAACGGCGCGGTGACCCTGACGCCGGGTATCGGTGTGCAGTACAGCAGCGAGAATTACAATGACTACTACTATGGCGTGTCTAAGGCTGAGTCTCGCCGCAGTGGTCTGAAGAGCTACAGCGCTGATGATGGCTGGGATCCGTACCTGGAACTCACCGCCTCCTATAACTTCCTCGGCGACTGGAACGTGTACGGTACTGGCCGTTATACCCGTCTGAGCGACGAAGTGAAGGACAGCCCGATGGTCGACAAGTCCTGGTCCGGCATCTTCTCCGTGGGTGTGACCTACAAGTTCTGACCAGAACGTGATGTCTTAAAACGGGGCGCTTGCGCCCCGTTTGTTTTTTATGGTGCCTGATAAATATTAGCGCTTCACAATCTTGATCGTCTGGCCTAAGCGGGACGGTTTTTCTTCGCTGGTTTTCTGCGGGGCGGTCACGCACGCGGTTTCCACACACACGAAGGTCTTGTAACCGTCATCCGGGATATCTGCCATGCTGACGGAAAGGGCAGGGCCCGGGTTCCAGCCCACCACGTTGCTATGGTGGTGGTGAACCACGTCAATGCCGCGGTTCAACGCGCTGTCGTGGATGACGCTACAGGCTTCCGGGTGCAGATACACGCGATCGGTACGGTCCGGGAAGCTCTGAACGCCGTCGTCCAGCCTGCCTTCTTTCGCGTTGTCCACTTTGTCGATAAAGGTATCGCCAAGTCCGCTCACCTTAACGGCCTGAATGTCGCCTACGTTGAAATAGGTGTGCAGGGCGGACGTTGTTTCGAATTCGCCGTGCGCTTCCAGTTCTATCTCGCAGGTTTTACCCAGCTTGAAGCGGGCATAGAGGGTGAATTCATGTGGCCACAGGGCGCGCGTTTCATCATTTGCCTGAAGTTCAAAGGTCAACACCGCGCCGTTATCATCTTCGTTGTGGGCTTTCAGCGTCCACTGCTGGTTACGGGCGAAACCGTGAGACGGCAATCCCTGCTGCGCTGACGGACCAAACCATGGCCAGCAGATCGGTACGCCGCCACGGATCGCCGCCCCTTTTTTGAACGAGGTGGCCTCGCTCAGCCACAGGCCTTCTTCTTCGCCTTCTGGTTTCCAGGAGAGCAGGTGGGCGCCATTGAGCGCTACGGAGGCTTTAACGCGCGGATGATCGACGACGATGATATCGGCGCCGTCAATCTGACGGCGGGAGAGCACAGGGGTAAGTTGTTCGACTACCGGAAGTGCAAAAATTTTATTAATCATTAAGCAATCCTCTGTCTAAAAACAATAAAAAAGGCGACCGAAGTCGCCTTTTAGGATCAAGCACTCATCTCAACTTATTTGGAGATGTGAGCGATCAGGTCCAGTACTTTGTTAGAGTAGCCAGTTTCGTTGTCGTACCAGGAAACCAGTTTCACGAAGTTGTCGTTCAGTGCGATACCTGCTTTAGCATCGAACACGGAAGTGCACACTTCGCCGTTGAAATCGGTAGAAACAACGTCGTCTTCGGTGTAACCCAGAACGCCTTTCATTGGGCCTTCGGAAGCAGCTTTGATTGCTTTCTTAATTTCTTCGTAAGAAGCAGCTTTTTCCAGACGAACGGTCAGGTCAACAACGGATACGTTAGGAGTTGGAACGCGGAACGCCATACCAGTCAGTTTGCCATTCAGTTCTGGCAGTACTTTACCTACTGCTTTAGCAGCACCGGTAGAAGATGGGATGATGTTCTGAGCCGCGCCACGGCCGCCGCGCCAGTCTTTGTGAGACGGGCCATCAACGGTTTTCTGAGTAGCGGTGGTAGCGTGAACGGTAGTCATCAGACCTTCGATGATGCCGAAGTTGTCGTTGATAACTTTAGCCAGCGGTGCCAGGCAGTTGGTGGTGCAGGATGCGTTGGAAACGATGTCCTGGCCAGCGTAAGTTTCGAAGTTTGCACCGCGAACGAACATTGGGGTGTTGTCTTTGGAAGGACCAGTCAGAACAACTTTCTTCGCACCCGCAGTGATGTGTTTACGTGCAGTTTCGTCGGTCAGGAAGATACCGGTAGCTTCAGCTACAACGTCAACACCGATTTCGTTCCATTTCAGGTTAGCTGGGTCTTTCTCAGCAGTAACGCGGATGGTTTTGCCGTTAACAACCAGGTGGCCGTCTTTCACTTCAACGGTGCCGTCGAAACGACCGTGAGTTGAGTCGTACTTCAGCATGTACGCCATGTATTCAGCGTCCAGGAGATCGTTGATACCAACGATTTCGATGTCAGAACGTTTCTGAGCAGCACGGAAAACAATACGGCCGATACGGCCAAAACCGTTGATACCTACTTTGATAGTCATATATTCCACCAGCTATTTGTTAGTGAATAAAAGGTTGCCTGTAAAATTACAAAAACCTTACGCAGCGTCAAGCGGAATCGTGTCAATCATTGCGACAAATCAATCCTGTGACTAACGTTTGTGCGACTGACTCGCCTCACTTTCCCTTTGAGCTAGCAACCACATGGGGGCTGCGCCCGGAATTTTAAAGGCCTTGCAGGATTAAAATGTGAAATTGATCACAATTGCCTGACCGCCTTTTCGCGACACATAAGTTTAGATCAAAAGTGCACGCGCGGGTGTTAATGTTTTGTTAGAATCTGGGTTAAAAGATGTCTGTTTCAACAGCGAGATGTAAGCATATGTCGAACCAACATAACCCCGACGATTTGAAAAAAAACCTTACAGAGATGCAGTTTTACGTAACGCAAAATCACGGCACGGAACCGCCGTTTACCGGGCGTTTGCTGCACAATAAACGGGAAGGCGTCTACCACTGCCTGGTGTGTGATGCACCGCTGTTTAACTCCCAGACTAAGTACGATTCTGGCTGCGGCTGGCCAAGCTTTTACGAGCCTGTCAGCGATGATGCGATCCGCTATCTGACGGACTCCTCGCACGGCATGGTGCGCACCGAAATTCGTTGTGGGAATTGCGACGCCCATCTCGGGCATGTCTTCCCGGATGGCCCGCAGCCGACGGGGGAGCGTTTCTGCGTAAATTCGGCTTCGATGAGCTTTACCGATGACGAAAACGGCGACCAGACCAAGGGTTGAAAAAACGATTCAGCAAATTATTCCTTTGAAAGGGAGAGATCGTGAATATTGATGACATGATTGCAGGCATGACCCCGGAGGTTTATCAGCGCCTGGTGACGGCCGTTGAGCTGGGAAAATGGCCGGACGGTGTGGCGCTCACACCTGAGCAAAAAGAGAACAGCTTGCAGCTGGTGATGCTGTGGCAGGCGCGTCACAATACCAACGCCCAGCACATGACCATCGACACTAACGGTCAGATGGTGATGAAAAGTAAGCGCGAACTGAAAGAAGACTTCGGCATCACGCCGAAGCCGATTGCAACCTTCAAATAAATCTCCCATGTAGGCCGGGTAAGGCGAAGCCGCCACCCGGCACACTACACCTTAGTGCGGGATCCCAAGCGACTCCGCCAGCTGCTTCGCTAACTGGTTGTTGTCATCCGCGCCATACTCCCAGAACATCGCCCCGGCGAGACCTTTCTCCTTGATGTAATCTGCTTTAATCGCCACGGAACGCGGGTTCTCATAGGAGATCGCAAACAGCGCCTTCCCGTCGGCGGATTTTACCGACAGCCACGGCACCTTCGCCTGTTCGTCCCAGTGCTCGGTAAAGCGTTTCTGCGGATCGTTTAGCAGTTTGCGGACGATATCGTTGTATTTCACGTAGGTATCTTTGGTCAGGTCATAGCCAAGCGATTTGAACAGGCCCAGTTCCTGCGGCCCGAAGTAGGGCTGGGTGACCGGATTGTTTTGCGCGTCCGGTTTACTCCAGTCGATACCCGGTTCAACGGCGCGCTTCGGTACACGACCGTAAAAACCGATTCCGAGGTTCATTTGCTGCGGCTTTAGGCCGGCGGCCAGATAGTTATTCACCACAAAATCAACGCTGTATTTGTCTGCGGCAGCCACCGTTGGCCAGGCGCTGGAGTCATACAGATTCGCGTTAAAATACTGCGTCCCGTACGCCATGTCGTAGGTCATCAGGTTGATGTAATCGAGCAGGGGGGCAATGGCCTTCACATCCACCCAGCTTTTCGGACTTTCTGCATTTGCGCCCACCGCAATCGTGACCAGTTTTTTCTTACCAAACGCGTCACGCATCTCTTTTAACAGCGCGGTGAAATTATCCCTGTCGGCTGGGGTGCTCTCGACCAGGCCCCACGCGCCGTTGACCGGGAACTCCCAGTCGAGATCGATCCCGTCCAGGCCGTATTGACTGACGATCTGCTGTGCGGAGCGAATAAACACCGCGCGGCTCTCTTTGGTAGCCGCTGCGCCAGAAAAACCACGTGCGCCCCAGCCGCCAACGGAAAGCAGCACTTTTAAATTCGGGTTTTGTTTACGAAGCTGAGGAAGTAACGCCAGGTCGGATGCCACCTTGGGTGATAACCAGATTTGATGCAGTTTTGCCGGATCTTTCAGTGCAGGGTTGGTTTCGTCTTTCTCGTTGTTATAGACCAGACCAAACGAGTAGTTGAGGTGTGTGATCTGGCGGACATCGAGTTTATTGATATCACCACCCGGTCCGGCGGTAACGTCGCCACCGCCATTGAAGTAGCCCACGGACATCAGGGGCGCGGCGGAAGCCAGTGACGCGCAAAGCAAGGGTAATGCTGCCAGCAAGGGCAAACGTTTCATATAAGTTCCTCTTTGACTGAATAAAAATAACCACGCCACAGAAAAGGCGTGGCGAAAAAACAGCCTGAAGAGAATACCATCGCCGCTTCGCTTGTGATGCGAGGGAGTTCACTTTATGGGAGATCGGGGAGGGGGTTTTGCCGGGTGGCGCTGATGCTTACCCGGCCTACAAAACCGCCGGGTAAGGCGAAGCCGCCACACAGCTAAAAAAGCTTACGCCTGCGTCTCCATCCAGTCAGCCAGCGTATACAGCGTTGCGCCTTCTGCGGCCATATCCATAAACGCCTGGGCGCTGTCATGCGGCTGAATATTCACCCCGCGACAGCCGTCGGTAATGACATTCACGGTATAGCCCAACTGGAGCGCATCCAGCACGGTGAACTTCACGCAGTAATCCGTCGCCAGGCCCAGCACAATCAGCTCGGTGATCTCATGATGGCGTAACCATGCGTCCAGCGCCGTCTTCTGGCGGTGACCGTTATCGAAGAATGCGCTGTAGCTGTCGATGGTTGGGTTTTCACCTTTGTGGAACACCGCGTCGATGGCTTTCTGGTTCAGCAGCGGATGCAGCTCAGCGCCTTCCGTCTGCTGCACGCAGTGATCGGGCCAGAAGGTTTGCGCCAGTCCGTCCAGTTCGCCCTGGCTGTAAGGCTCAACGTTGTGCTGGCTGGCAAAGCTGCCGTGGTTTGCCGGATGCCAGTCCTGACTCGCCACCACCGCTTCACCACGAGCCTTACACCACTCAATCAGCGAATTCGCGACGTCTACGGTGCTGTCGCCTTCCGCGACGGCCAGCGCACCGCCCGCACAGAAATCATTTTGCAAATCGACCAGTAACAGGGCGCGTTGCTTCATGGGAACTCCTTATTCGTCCGGCGTCAGTTCACCGCGCAGGTTTTGCATCATGGCGCGGCGAATGGAATCAATATCCAGATCCTGACTCAGTAAATAGTGAAGTTTAGTCAGCGTTGCCTCAACGGTCATATCGAAACCACTGATCACGCCAGCGTGCGCCAGGGCGTTGCCGGTGGCGTAGCCGCCCATATTGACCTTTCCGGACATACACTGGGTGAGGTTGACCACCACAATCCCGCGATCGCTCGCCTCCTGAAGCTCTTTCAGGAACTCACCGTTCTGCGGGGCGTTACCCACACCATAGGAGCGCAGGATCAGCGCCTTCACCGGCTGGCGCAGGAAGTTGCGCACCACGTCGGCGGAAATACCCGGATAAATCGTCACCACGCCAATCGGCTGCGGGGTGATCGGGTGAACGATCAGCTCGCCTGCAGTATTTGGCGCGGGCGGCGTGCCCAGACGACGGATATGGATCCCCGCTTCCAGCAGCGGTTGCAGGTTAGGTGAGGCAAACGCGTCAAAGCCGTCAGCGTGCGCTTTAGTGGTACGGTTCCCGCGGTACAGTCGGTTGTTGAAGAACAGCGTTACCTCGTTGATCGGGTAATTAGCGGCCACGTACAGGGAGTTAAGCAGGTTGATCTGCCCGTCTGAACGCAGTTCCGCCAGCGGGATCTGCGAACCGGTCACGATGACGGGCTTGCCCAGGTTCTCCAGCATGAAGGAGAGCGCCGAGGCGGTGAACGCCATGGTGTCGGTGCCGTGCAGGATCACGAAGCCGTCGTAATGGTCGTAATGGGCTTTAATATCGTCCGCAATATGCTGCCAGTCTTCCGGCGTCATGTCGGAGGAGTCCATCAGCGGCTCATATTCGTGGATGGTAAAGTCCGGCATTTCCGGACGGTGGAATTCAGGCATCAGCGCCAGCTGGCGCTGCAAGTGGCCAGAAACCGGAATATAGCCATTTTCAGAGCGCTGCATACCGATGGTACCGCCGGTATAGGCGACATATATTGATTTCTTCTGCATGGTAATGAGTTCTTGTTCTTCAAAAGAAAAAATCCCCTCTTCACGGGAAGAGGGGACGGTTTTTAACGCACGTTCGCACAGGTCAGGCAAAACGCGTAACGGCTTTGCGGATCGTTGAAAGTCGCGAGCTTATCGCTCTCCGCTTTCATGGCTTTAGCCGCCGTCGCCACCGGCGCCGGCAGATACGCCTGAAGCGCTTCCGGCAGCATGGCGCGGACGGAGCCGGACATGCTGTCCATGACCATATCGAAGAACGTCGGTTCGTCCTGATAATAGTCAACGTGCCACTGCTTGAGCTTCGCCAGTTCCGCCGCTTTCTTCACGGCATCGTCGAAGTCACCCAGGCTGTCTACCAGACCGTTGCTCTTCGCATCCTGGCCGGTCCAGACGTGGCCCTGCGCGATCTGGTCAATCTGGTCTGGCGTCTTTTTACGGGAATCCGCCACCAGCGTGATGAAGCGCTTATAGCCACTCTCAATGCTGAGCTGCATCATCTCGGACACCTCAGGCGGCAGAGATTTAGTCACGGACACATCCGCCAGCGGCGAGGTGGAAACGCCGTCGGTATGAACGCCGAGATAATCCAGGCTGTTCTCTACGGTGTTGATCACGCCGAAGATGCCAATCGAGCCGGTCAGCGTGCTTGGGTTAGCCACAATGTAGTTGGCTGGCGTCGAGATCCAGTACCCCCCTGAAGCCGCCATGCCCCCCATCGAGACCACGACCGGCTTGCCCGCGGCACGCGCGGCGGCCAGCTCAGCACGGATCACCTCGGAGGCGCTGACGCTGCCGCCAGGGCTGTTCACCCGCAGGACAATCGCCTTCACTTTCGGATCCAGACGCGCATCGCGGATCTGCGACGCGGTGGTGTCCCCGCCGACGTTCCCCGGCGTTTCTTCACCGTCCATAATGGCCCCGTTAGCAAACACCACGGCGATGCTGTCACCGCTGTCATCCGGCTTTTTCGCGGCGTAGTCATACATGCTGATGGCGCTGTAGTTCTTGTCCTCTTTACTCCAGCCGAACTGTTTGGTCAGCGCTTTTTCGATTTCAGCGCTGGAACCCAGCCGATCGACCAGTTTGTTATCAAGCGCGTATTTCGCTGTATCGCCGTCCACTTTGCGCAGGCCCTCCAGCACACCGCGCGCGCCCGGGAAGACCTGCTCAGCGGTCATTTGACGGTTAGCGGCAATGGTGCCGAGATAGTTCTGCCACAGCTCGCCAATCCAGCGGCTGTCCGCTTCACGGGCGGCAGGGGACATATCATCACGGATAAACGGCTCCACGGCAGATTTATAGGTCCCGACGCGGAAGACGTGGGTAGTGACCTTCAGCTTGTCGAGCAGCGATTTGTAGTACAGACCATTTGTGGCGAAGCCATGCAGATCGACCGTGCCCTGCGGAGAGAGCCAGATTTTGTTAGCAAAGCTCGCCAGATAATATTGCCCCTGGGTGTAGCTGTCGCCGACGGCAATGACCGGTTTACCGCTGTCGCGGAATTCCCGCAGCGCTTTCCCGATGTACTGCATCGAAGGCTGATCGGCTCCGGCAAAATCTTTCAGATCCAGCACGATACCGGTAATGTTGCGATCGTCTTTGGCCTGACGGATCGTGTCGACGATATCAAACAGGGAGTTTTCCTGCAGGCGGTCTGAAGTCGCGCCGAACAGCTGGCGGCCAATCACGCCCAGACGGTTGCTGGTCGATGGCTTATCAACAATCACCCCGGTGATATCGAGGAGCAGTGCGCCGCGAGTCGAATTCTGCGCCTGGTTGGCGCTGCTGAGATGCATCCAGATACCTGCGCATACCAGGACCAGGAAGATGAAGAAGATATTCATCACCAGGTTGCGGACGAAGTTGAGCAGTCGCCACGTCCATTTAAAGAAACCGGCAAAGATTCGCCAAAGGGTTCGCATGTATTCTCCCTAACCAGAAAAGGACTGTTTCCGTCGCCACAGGACGGTAATGTGCGGTTATCGTAATGACCCAACCGCCACTTGTCAGCAGGAATCGCCTGCCACGCTGTAACAAATTCTGCTGTCGTGTTAATTTTGTGAGTAAATTTCACGAAAGGAGTTAACCAATGGACGCACTTGAACTGCTTGTTAACCGTCGTAGCGCTTCCCGCCTGGCCGACCCGGCCCCCGTCGGCGAGCAGCTGGAAAACATTCTGCGTGCCGGAATGCGTGCGCCGGACCATGGCACATTGCAGCCGTGGCACTTCTTTATTATTGAAGGCGAAGGGCGCGACCGCTTCAGCCAGCTGCTGGAGCAGGGGGCGGTTGCCGCAGGCCAGGATGAGAAGGGGATTGATAAAGCCCGCAACGCGCCGTTCCGTGCGCCGATGATCATCGCGGTAGTCGCAAAATGCCAGGCCGACCATAAAGTGCCGGTCTGGGAGCAGGAGATGTCTGCCGGTTGCGCGGTAATGGCAATGCAGATGGCCGCCGTCGCGCAGGGCTTTAACGGCATCTGGCGTACCGGGCCGCTGACCGGGAGCGCCGCCGTGCGGGAAGGCTTCTCCTGCGGTGAACACGATAAAATTGTCGGCTTCCTCTATCTCGGCACCCCGCAACTTAAAGCCTCCAGCACCATTAGCGTGCCGGACACCACGCCTTTCGTCAGCCGTTTTTAATTACACGCGCTAAACTGTCTGGATTCTGAGCATCCGCCGCAGAATTCAGACAGTCATACTTACCTCTTTATGGAATGAGCGCTACCATAGCGCGATTGAGATGACAGGAGACGTCCATGAGCGAGCAAACCATTCGTTTAACGCAATACAGCCACGGAGCCGGTTGCGGTTGTAAAATTTCCCCGAAAGTGCTGGAGACCATCCTGCACAGTGAACAGGCGAAGTTTGTCGACCCGAACCTGCTTGTCGGTAACGAAACGCGTGACGATGCAGCGGTTTATGACTTAGGTAACGGCACCAGCATTATCAGCACCACTGACTTCTTTATGCCGATTGTCGACAACCCGTTCGACTTCGGACGCATTGCGGCCACCAACGCCATCAGCGATATCTTCGCGATGGGCGGTAAGCCGATTATGGCGATCGCCATTCTGGGCTGGCCGATTAACACCCTCCCGCCGGAGATTGCCCGCGATGTCATCGAAGGCGGACGCTTTGCCTGCCAGCAGGCGGGTATTGCCCTGGCCGGTGGTCACTCTATCGATGCGCCGGAGCCGATCTTCGGCCTGGCCGTCACCGGCGTGGTGCCGACCGAACGCGTGAAGCGCAACAGCACCGCGCAGGCGGGCTGCAAGCTGTTCCTCACCAAGCCGCTGGGCATTGGCGTACTGACAACCGCCGAGAAAAAATCCCTGCTGAAGCCCGAGCATATTGGTCTGGCAACGGAAGTGATGTGCCAGATGAACCTTGCCGGTGCGGCATTCGCCAGTATCGACGGCGTGAAGGCCATGACCGACGTGACCGGCTTTGGTCTGCTGGGACACCTCTCTGAAGTCTGTCAGGGCGCGGGCGTGCAGGCGCAGGTCTGGTATCAGGATGTGCCGAAGCTGCCGGGCGTGGAAGAGTACATTGCTCAGGGCGCCGTTCCGGGCGGGACGCAGCGCAACTTCGCCAGCTACGGCCATTTAATGGGCGAAATGCCGGAAGCGTGGCGCAATCTGCTGTGCGATCCGCAAACCTCCGGCGGCCTGCTGCTGGCGGTGACGCCGGAAGCAGAAGCTGACGTTCAGGCAACGGCGGCCGAGTTTGGCATCACCCTGACGGCCATTGGCGAGCTGGTGACCGCCCGCGGTGGCCGCCCGATGATTGAGATCCGTTAATTCGATGCGGTTGTTTATTGCCGAAAAGCCGAGTCTGGCGCGAGCCATCGCCGACGTGCTGCCCAAGCCGCATCGCAAAGGTGATGGCTTTATCGAATGCGGTAACGGGCAGGTGGTCACCTGGTGTATCGGTCACCTGCTTGAACAGGCGCAGCCGGATGTCTACGACAGCCGCTACGCCCGCTGGAATCTCAACGATCTGCCGATCGTGCCGGAAAAGTGGCGTCTGCAACCGCGTCCTTCCGTCACTAAACAGCTCAACGTCATTAAGCGTTTCCTGCATGAGGCGACGGAAGTGGTCCACGCGGGTGACCCGGACAGGGAAGGGCAACTGCTTGTCGACGAAGTGCTCGACTACCTGGAGCTGGCACCGGAAAAGCGCCAGCAGGTGCAGCGCTGTTTAATTAACGACCTCAACCCGCAGGCGGTGGAGCGCGCGATTTCGCGCCTGCGCGCCAACAGCGAATTTATTCCCCTGTGTGTCTCCGCGCTGGCGCGTGCGCGTGCCGACTGGCTGTACGGGATCAACATGACCCGCGCCTACACCATCCTGGGACGCAATGCGGGCTATCAGGGCATACTCTCTGTTGGGCGTGTTCAAACCCCGGTGCTGGGGCTGGTGGTGCGTCGCGACGAAGAGATCGAAAATTTCGTCGCCAAAGACTTCTTCGAAGTCAAAGCGCATATCGTCACGCCGAAAGACGAACGCTTTACCGCCGTCTGGCAGCCGAGCGATGCCTGTGAGTCATATCAGGACGAAGAGGGACGGCTGCTGCATCGTCCGCTGGCGGAGCACGTGGTTAACCGCATTACCGGCCAGCCCGCGATCGTTACCAGCTATAACGACAAACGGGAATCAGAGCCCGCACCGCTGCCGTTCTCCCTTTCGGCGTTGCAGATCGAGGCCGCGAAAAAGTTTGGCCTGAGCGCGCAGAACGTGCTCGATATCTGCCAGAAGCTCTATGAAACCCACAAGCTGATCACCTATCCGCGTTCGGACAGCCGCTATCTGCCGGAGGAACACTTCGCCGGACGCCACTCGGTGATGAATGCCATTGGTGTCCATGCGCCGGATCTGTTGCCGCAGCCGGCGGTAAACCCGGATACCCATAACCGCTGCTGGGACGATAAAAAAGTCGATGCCCACCACGCGATAATCCCGACGGCGCGCACCAGCAACGTCAACCTGAACGACAACGAAGCAAAGGTCTATAACCTGATCGCGCGTCAGTATCTGATGCAGTTCTGCCCGGACGCGGTTTTCCGCAAGTGCGTTATTGAGCTGGAAATTGCCAAAGGCAAATTTATCGCCAAAGCGCGTTTCCTCGCGGAAGCGGGCTGGCGCACGCTGCTCGGCAACAAAGAGCGTGACGAAGAGAACGACGGCACGCCGCTGCCGGTCGTAGCCAAAGGCGATGAACTGCTGTGCGAAAAAGGCGAAGTGGTTGAACGTCAGACCCAGCCGCCGCGCCACTTCACCGATGCGACGCTGCTTTCGGCCATGACCGGGATCGCCCGTTTTGTGCAGGATAAAGATCTGAAGAAGATCCTCCGCGCCACCGACGGTCTGGGTACGGAAGCAACCCGCGCGGGGATTATCGAGTTGCTGTTTAAGCGTGGTTTTCTCGAGAAAAAAGGGCGCTATATTCATTCGACAGAGCCGGGCCGGGCACTGATTCACTCCTTGCCAGAGCTGGCCGCCAGACCGGACATGACCGCGCACTGGGAGTCGGTGCTGACGCAGATCAGCGAAAAGCAGTGCCGTTACCAGGACTTTATGCAGCCGCTGGTGGGGACGCTTTATCAGTTGATTGATCAGGCGCGCAGCACGCCAGTGAAGCGATTCCGGGGGATGGTTGCCCCGGGTGGCGGGGCGAAGAAACCGTTCAAAAAGAAAAAAAGCGCAGCCAAAAATACCACCGCTTAAACCGTAGGCCGGGTAAGGCGAAGCCGCCACCCGGCAAAAAGCAGCTCTGCGGCCTGAAAAAAGCCCGGTGGCGCTAACGCTTACCGGGCCTGCAAGGGCGAGAATGCAGCGAAACTAAATCACACCCTGCCCGATCATCGCATCGGCCACCTTCACGAACCCGGCGATGTTGGCGCCGCGCACGTAGTTGGTCTGTGAAGCCTCACCGCCGTACTCCACGCAGGCATGGTGAATATCAAGCATAATGTGGTGCAGACGGGCATCCACTTTCTCCGCCTTCCAGCCCATTCTCGCGGCGTTTTGTGCCATTTCCAGACCGGATGTTGCCACCCCGCCCGCGTTCGCCGCCTTGCCTGGCGCAAAGAGTACGCCTGCGTCCAGGAACAGATCGGTCGCTTCAATGGTGGTGGGCATATTTGCCCCTTCCGCTACCGCCTTCACGCCATTGCTAATCAGCGTCCGGGCGGCATCCACGTCCAGCTCGTTTTGCGTCGCGCACGGCAGGGCGATATCCACCGGCACACCCCACGGCTGTTTACCTTCCAGATAGGTCAGGCCAAACTCTCGGGCATAATCCGCCACGCGGCCGTCACGGCTGGCTTTGATTTCGCACAGACGCGCCAGTTTTTCTGCTGTGAAGCCAGCTTCATCCACCACGGTGCCGCTGGAGTCGGAGGCGGTCACTACGCGCGCGCCAAACTCCATCGCTTTCTCGATAGCGTACTGCGCCACGTTGCCGGAGCCGGAGACCGCCACGCGCATCCCCTCGAAGCTCAGCCCGTGACGCTTAAGCATCGCTTCAGTGAAATAGACCAGACCGTAACCCGTCGCTTCCGGACGAATCAGGCTGCCGCCAAACGACAGACCTTTGCCGGTAAAGACGCAGGCGCTGTTGTTGGAGAGCTTTTTCATCATCCCGGCCATAAAGCCCACTTCACGACCACCCACGCCGATATCCCCGGCAGGAACGTCGGTGTCCGGCCCAAGGTGGCGATAGAGCTCAGTGACTAGCGCCTGGCAGAAGCGCATCACTTCGCCTTCGCTCTTGCCTTTCGGATCGAAATCACTCCCGCCTTTACCGCCGCCCATCGGCAGGGTAGTGAGCGCATTTTTAAAGGTCTGCTCGAAGCCGAGGAATTTCAGAATCGACAGGTTCACCGAGGGATGGAAGCGCATCCCGCCCTTAAACGGCCCAATGGCGGAGTTAAACTGCACGCGCCACGCGCGGTTGACCTGTACCTGATTGCGATCGTCCACCCACGCCACGCGGAACTGGATGACGCGCTCCGGCTCCACCAGACGTTCAAGCAGCGCCATCTGGCGGTAGCGCGGATTTTCCTCAAGGAAGGGCCACAGGGTGGTCATGACTTCACGAACGGCCTGGGCAAACTCGCTTTGGTGCGGGTCGCGCTGCTGTACATGAGCAAGAAAGCTTTCCAGAGAGCGTGTCTGATCCATAGATATAAGAACCTCTTATTATAATTTATGCGTGTGGCGGAGATGTTTTGTGTCGTTTTTTTGACTATACCACCCGCACCGCTTTGAGAGGCAAGCAGAAATTTAGGCCGAAAGGGAAATTAATGACAAGCCGCGCGTCATAACCAAAAGCGATGACGAGATAAATTAAAGATCCCGTCAGGATCTACCGTTATAGATATAAACGATGCAAAGGAAATTAAGTATATGAACCGTTTCGCAATGGCCGCGTTATGTTTGATGGTGTCCGCCGGGGCACAGGCTGATCGCATTCGCCCGGATGTCGAAGTTAACGTGCCGCCAGAGGTTTTTAGCGCTGGCGGCCAGCGTGCGCAGCCGTGTAATCAGTGCTGTATCTATCAGGATCAAAACTATTCCGAAGGCGCAGTGGTCAGGGCGGATGGCGTGCTGTTGCAGTGCCAGCGTGATGAACGCACCCTCAGTACAAACCCGCTGGTCTGGCGTCGCGTAAAAGAATAAACGCTTCCAGGAGCGGTATATCCGCCGGGGCTAAATCATACGTGAACGCGTCTTCTGGCGTGCACCACACCAGCGCCGAGTGGTAGTGCGCCTTCAGCTCGCCGCTAAATTCCGGCACGTGCCAGGCGTGGAGGTGGATCAGCCGCTGCGACACTTCCCGCTGGTGGCTTGCCACATACCGCGCGGGCACGGCTTCAATGCCCAGCTCTTCGCGTAGTTCGCGGATCAGCGCTTCCTGCTGGGTCTCACCGGCTTCAACCTTTCCGCCCGCAAATTCCCACATTCCTGGCTGATCGGCATGTTCGGGACGCTGCGCCAGCAAGATCTTGCCCTCTTTTTCGAGGATAGCCGCAACAACATCGAGTGTTTTCAGCATGTTCGTCAATAATTAATAGCGAAAAACGACATATTATCGAGCCCTGCCAAAGAGTCCAGTCATCAGGAGAATCAGGTGAAAGAGACAGCCGCCTGGGTTGCGCCCATGGAAACCCTTCCCGTCAGCCTCAAGCCCATTGCTGCCATGCAGAAAAAACACTTCGGCGCGGTGCTGAACCCCACGCGCTGGTGGGGGCGTATGCCGCGTCTTTTCTGGCTGGTAGCGCTATTTGTCGGCTATCTGGAGCGGCGCAAGGCGCGTTTGACGCCGGTTCTGCGTTCGTTACTAATGACGCGGGTCTCGCAGATCTGCCTCTGCGCATTTTGTATTGATGCCAACAGCCTGCGTCTGGCCGAGCGGAGCGGGGCGCTGGATAAAGTGCAGGCCGTCAACGACTGGCAAAATTCCACCCTGTTCAGCGAAGAGGAGCGCGCGGCGCTGGCCTATGCGGAAGCGGTCACCGCCACGCCGCCTCAGGTGGATGAAAATATCAAAAACCAGCTGAAGCGCCACTTTAGCGAAGAGACTATCACCGAAATGACGGCTCTGATTGCCTTTCAGAACCTCTCCGCCCGCTTTAACGCCGCGCTGGATATCCCGGCTCAGGGCCTGTGTGCCACGTGTAAAGGTGAACCGCATGCTGGATAAACATCTGCATCCACGGCTGAAGCCCGGGTTAAATCAGCTGGCCGCCGCGCTGGATAAACCGTTTATTACGCCTGATGGGTTAACGCTCGCCGGGTTTGCGATTGGCGTACTGGCGTTACCGTTTCTGGCGTTGGGCTGGTATCTGGCGGCGCTGGTCGCCATTGTGCTGAACCGGCTGCTGGATGGTCTGGACGGTGCGCTGGCGCGTCGCCGTGGCCTGACGGACGCGGGAGGATTTCTTGATATCGCCCTCGACTTCCTGTTTTACGCGCTGGTACCGTTTGGCTTCGCGCTGGCCGCTCCGGCTGACAATGCGATCGCCGCCGCCTGGCTGCTGTTCGCGTTTATGGGGACGGGCAGCAGTTTCCTGGCCTTTGCCGCGCTGGCGGGGAAGCATAATATCGACAACCCCGGCTACGCGCACAAGTCGCTTTATTACATTGGAGGATTAACGGAAGGCACGGAGACCATCGCGCTGTTTGTGCTGTGCTGCCTGTTTCCGGCACACTTCACGCTGTTCGCCTGGGCGTTTGGCGCGTTGTGCTGGCTGACCACCACAACGCGCATCTGGAGCGGTTACGTGACGCTGAAGTCACTCCCCCGCTAGCGTGTACTCTCCGGGCCGCGCGCGCCGGTGGAGACCGGGTTCTGCGGATGGCTGCTCCATTCGTACCAGCCGCCGTCGTAGACGGCAACGTTTTGCCAGCCCATGGCGCGGGCGTACATGAAGGCTTCAGACGCGCGCCAGCCGGTACCACAGTAGAACGCAACGTGCTGCTCCGGCAGGATATTCCACGTCTTCCACATGGCGGCAATATCATCGGCGCTGCGCATGGTGCCATCCGGATTGTGGAAATCTTCCATGTGGGTCGCGTCGCTACCCGCATGGCCCCAGCGCGCACCGGCAATGTCACCTTTTGGCTTGATATAACTGTAGCCGCTGGTTTCACCGATAAACTCTGGCCAGGAACGAATACTCACCAGTGAGGCGTCCTGACGGTGCAGCATTCCCCGGGCCTGTTCCATATCCACCATCAGCCGGGGCTGGCCCGGGATCGGCGCGCCAAAATCAGGGGCTGGCTTCACGTTCTCAGGCGTTCCGCGCTCAACGGGCAGGCTGGCGTCTGACCATGCCTTCCAGCCGCCGTCCAGAATACGCACATCCTTCACGCCCGCGTAGAGCATGATCTGCGCCACGCGCGCGGCGGCATATACGTCGCGACCGTACAGAATGACGGTGGTATCGTGACGGATCCCGTGCTTCGCCAACATCGCTTTCAACTTTTCGTCAGCGACCTTATTCCACAGCGGTTCGCTTTCCACTTCATTGGTGTCGATGTAGCCCGCGCCGGGAATGTGGCTCAGGAGATAAAGCTTCGGCGCACCCCAGCCAGCCTCGATCACCTTCCACTCTCCGGCTGGTGCGGCGGTAACGGGTTTGCCCTGCTGCAACAGGTGGATCCACTGCGGATAAACCAGCTGTTCAAAATGTGCCAGACGTTGCAAACGGTCGGATTGTTGCAGGGCATCGCTCAGGATGGAAACGTGGGTAAAACCCGCTTTTTCCAGCCGCGTTTTGACGGTCTGGTTGTCATCATCGTTGCCATAGAGCGCAACCGGCATGTCGGGCGTAATCCGATGCTGTTTTGCCCAGCCGCTGAGCTGTTCATCGCTCATTGCCCCAAGCCAGCCTGCAGAGAGATTAAGCGCGGCGGGTTCATGCCCGGACGTTCCGCGCAGCGCCTGCGGCCAGCCGTTATAGAACGCACTGATGCGCGTATCAATTACCGCGCCGTTTTGCGCCTGGAGCTGGTCCAGCGTGAGGGAGTGGGGCATATCAGCCGCCATGGAGGAGAGTGAGGCGAGGCCGCAGATCAGAGCCAGCGCGGTCAGTTGAGAAACACGTTTCATCGAAAAACCTGACGTCATTAAAAGAGGATGGCATTGTCGTCTCTCCTGAAGCCAAAAACATTGCGTTAGCACATTATTGCCAGCGAGAAATCTCAATCACCTCTCCGCCGGGCGGGATATCTTCCTCATCATGCGTGACCAGCACCATCGGGATCTTGCGCTGGCGAGCGGTTTCGAATACCCACGCCCGGAATGAGGCGCGGAGCGTTTTATCCAGTCGGCTGAACGGTTCGTCAAGCAGCAATGCCTGCGGCTGGGCGAGAAGGGCGCGCAGCAGGCTGACCCGGGCGCGCTCGCCGCCGGAAAGGGTCGCCGGATCGCTGACATAGTGGTTTGCCAGCCCGGCAGATTCAAGAGCCTGCTCTACCGCGTCGCGCCGCGCGCGTCCGGCAATGTGCGCCGGCAACGCCAGCATCAGGTTTTGCCCCACGCTGAAGGCGTCAAACAGCAGGGCGTCCTGAAACAGAATGCCGATCCCGCGCGTTTCCACGGGGAGCAGATCGCAGCGTCGATCGTTCAGCCACAGCTCGCCGTGCGCCTTAAAATCAGTGGATAGCGCCCCCACCATCCAGGCGAAAAGGGTCGATTTCCCGCTCCCGGAGGGTCCCATCAGCGTGAGAATCTCCCCTGCCGGGACGCGGAAGTTGACCTCACGTAAGAGTGGCGCAATGGTGAGATTTTTCACGTTCAGCATTAACGTAATCCTTGTCTGTGACGGCCCACGAACCAGGCGAGCAGCGCGGCAAGGGCAAATACGCTGCTGGTTAACAGCAACAGACCCAGCGCCCGGCTGGCGAGGATCGGAACGCTGCCGCCGCTGCTGAGGGCGACCGCCTCCGTCGTCAGAGTAGTAAAACGACCCGCTCCCAGCCAGAGGGTGGGCATGTACTGGGCCATGCTCACGGAAAAGCCGGTCGCAAAGGCCAGCAGGGCCGGACGAACCATCAGGGGACATTTCACTAACCAGAAAATTTTCGCCTGTCGCCAGCCCAGCGTTCTGGCGGTGAGGATAAGCCGGGGATCGAGCCTGCGCCAGGCCGGTTGCAGCACCAGGAGCATCCACGGGAGAACCCAGAGCATATGGCTCCAGAGCACCGCAGCGTACTGGCCGTCGATGCCCAGCCACAGCGCCACGGCATACTGCCCGGACACGAGGGGCAGCGCCGGGAGGGCAAGCGGCAGCCAGATCCACACCGCGCCGCGCTGGGGTCCCCACTCAAGCCAGATCATGAGGATGGCCAGCGCTGTCAGGCTGGACAGCAGTCCCAGTGAAAGGCTGTCGCTGACGGGGCCGATGTCGCCCCGGCGTGCCAGCATCAGCAGAACCAGCGCACAGAGCACGCCGCACAGCGGCAGTAACCCGCCCAGCGTCCGTGCGGGCAACGCGGTATGCGAAGCGCGACGTACCCCCGAGACGTCAGGCTGGGCGCGCCGCCAAGCCGTCCAGAGGCTGTATCCCACCGCGGCAAGTGCGGCCAGCAGCAGGAGCAACACCAGACACAGCAACGTTCCTTTTGACTGCTGCTGCGCATCGCCCTGGGTGAGCCACTGCCAGGCCAGCACCGCCAGCGTAGGTGGGTTGCCCGGCCCGAGCACGATCGCCACATCCACCACGGAAAGCGACCAGGCGAGCACCGCCAGCATCACGGCGCCCAGCGCGGGGGCGATAGCCGGGAGGACGAGCCAGTTAAGCGCCTGCATTCGTCCGTAGCCGAAGGTATGCAGGACAATTTTCTGCTGTGCGAGGCGCTTTTCAGGCAGTGCGGCGTAGATTGCCCACAGAACGAACGCGCTCTCTTTGACCGCAAGCGTCAGGCCAAGCCCGATACCGTAGCGGTCAAGCTGCGGCGAACAGACTGTACAGATCCGGTAAAACTGACCGCCTTCCGCAAACAGCAGCAGCGCGCTGGTGGCGAAGGCGACGTGCGGCACGGCTAACAGCCACGGCAGACGGGTGCTCAGGCGCTGCCAGCCATCACCCGGCCAGAGAAGCGCAAGCAGGCTCAGGGCGATAAACAGTGAACCCAGCGTCGCGATGAGGGTTGATACCAGCGTAGCGGCCAGCGCCTGCGGCAGCTGCGGGTCGGCAAACAGCGCCGCCCAGTTACTGAGAGAAAACGCCGGGGCCAGCAGCATGCCGCTGGCGGGAAGCAGTGGCAGATAGATGACCGCCATTGCCGCCCATACCAGCCCGCTTAGCGGGTTCCGTAGCGGCGAAGCCATTCCTGCTCCAGGGCGTTAACCCAGGCGGCGTGCGGTTCGGGAAGCACATCAGGCGTGCCTGAAGGGGTAAAGGCATGAAGCTGTTTTGCCGCTTTCGCAGGTAGTTTGGCACCATCCAGCACGCTCGGGTCACCCCAGACGGCAGGATCGGCTTTGCGGATCTGCGCCTGCGGTGACAGCAGGAAATTTGCCACCACTTTCGCCCCTGCGCTCGCACTGGCATTTGCCGGGATAGCGACAAAATGGACGTTGCCGATCATGCCTTTGAGAAAGCCGAAACTGTAGCTGTCGGCAGGCAGTTCACCGCTCGCCACCTTTTGCATCGCATGGGCGGGGTTAAAGGTGAGCGACAGGTTCAGGCTGCCGCTGGCAAGCAGCGTATCCATGCGCGCAGGCGACGGAGGAAAATCGTTCCCTTCGCGCCACAGCAGGGGATGCAGCGTATCAAGATAGTCCCACAGCGGCGCGGTGATCTCTGCAAAGGTGACGTCCGGCGCGTTTTTTAACGCCTCCGGATGGGCGGTCAATGCCAGCAGAAGCTGTTCAAGAAACGCCGTGCCGGTAAAATCCGGCGGTCGCGGATAGCTCACCTTGCCAGGGTGCTGCTGAGCGTAAGCCAGCAGCGCGTGGGGATCTGCCGGAGGCATCGGCATACTCGCTTTACGGGCGATAAAGGTTAACTGCGCGCCGCCCCATGGGGATTCCGCCCCATCGGTCGGGATGGCAAAATCTTCCGTGACCGGTTTACGGGTATCGACGTAACGCCAGTTGGGCAGGGTTTGCGCCCAGCCGGTGAGCAGCAGGTTTGCCTCCTTCAGCGTGCGGAAGTTTTCCCCGTTTACCCAGAGTAGATCCACCGACCCGTTACTGCTGCGTCCTGCGGCCTGTTCCGTCTGGATCCGCTTCACCGCATCGGCGGCATCGGCCAGATGAACGATCTTCAGGTTAATGGCGTAGTGCGTTTTCATCTCGCCGCTCACCCAGTCGAGGTAGCGGTTAACGGCCTCGTCACCGCCCCAGGCGTTAAACCAGACGGTCTGCCCGGTGGCCTGTTGCTGAATGGATTGCCAGCTTTCTGCGGCGAAGGCAGAGGTTGCCAGCAGCAGACTCGTCAGAAACGCGCAAAAACGCACCCGGCGCATAATGCCTCACTTTTTAATCGAAGGGATGTAACGGGAAAACAGCCAGCGAGTGACCAGCGGTAATAACCCTAATAGTGTAAAGGCGAACAGCAGTCCCGGCGACAGAATATCGCGCAGCGTGGTGAGTTTTCCCAGCTCGCGTCCGGCGTTCAGATAAATGACGGTGGCAGGTAGCATCGCAAGCTGGCTGACCCACCAGTAGTGACGCACCTGGATACGTGTTAGCCCCATCAGCAAATTGACCAGAAAGAACGGAAACAATGGCATAAGGCGCAGGGCAAAAAGGTAGCGCGCGCCATCGCGAACCATCCCCGCATCGATCGTGTTCATCTGTGCGGCAAAGCGCCGTTGCACCCAGTCACGCAGCAGATAACGGCTGACGAGCATGGCAAGCGTGGCGCCGAGCGTCGAGGCCAATGACACCAACAGCGTCGCCTCCCACAGGCTGAAAATCGCCCCGCCGAGCAGCGTCAGAAGCGCGGCCCCGGGTATCGACAGCGCAGAGACCAGAACGTAAACCGCAAAATAGATCAGCGCGCTCTGAAGGGGCGCATGCTCCACACGATCGAGCAATGTATGCTGGTGTATTTTTAACGTGTCGAGGGAGAGCATGCCCGGAGGAAGCAAAACAACGATCAAAACAAATGCGCCCAGAAGGGCGCACAGGAGACTGATTTTTTTAATATTCACTGAGGATTACAGCTTGAACGTTGCCCATACCGGCGCATGGTCGGACGGTTTTTCCATGCTGCGGATGTCATAGTCGATACCGGTTTCGATGCAGCGTTCGGCCAGGGGGGCGCTCGCCAGCAGCAGATCAATACGCAGGCCCCGGTTGTCATCGAAGCCTTTAGAGCGGTAGTCAAACCACGAGAAGCGATCCTGCGTCTCCGGGTTAGCGGTGCGGAAGGTATCCACCAGCCCCCAGTCAAGCAAGCGCTGCATCCACTCGCGCTCTTCCGGCAGGAAGGAACATTTCCCGGTGCGCAGCCAGCGCTTGCGGCTGTCTTCGCCAATGCCAATGTCCACATCAGTCGGGCTGATATTCACATCCCCCATGATCAGCACCGGATTATCTTTGTTGAGTTCGGTCGTAAGGTAGTTTTGCAGATCCTGATAAAATTTGGCTTTGGCCGGGAATTTGGTCGGGTGGTCGCGGCTTTCACCCTGCGGGAAGTAACCATTAATCACAGTGATGTTACCCAGCGGGGAAGGCAGCTCAGCCATGATGAGACGACGCTGTGCTTCTTCACCGTCACCCGGAAAGCCACGACGCACCGACACCGGCGTATCTTTGGTCAGCAGCGCAACGCCGTAGTGGCCTTTCTGACCGTGGTAAAAAACGTTATAGCCCAGCTTCGCTACCTCTTCGAGCGGGAACATATCGTCGTGAACTTTTGTCTCCTGCAAGCCGATCACATCTGGCTGATGTTGCTCAACAATCGCTTCGAGCTGGTGAGGGCGGGCACGCAGGCCGTTGATATTAAAAGAGACAAATTTCATAGTCGCTGCCAATGCAAGGTGAATAGTGCAAGGATGGTAGCAGAATTTACGTCGTCTGTTATCCGCTTCGCCCAATTACTGCGACAGATAATGCCGACGGTGCAATATTTGCACCATTTCGACGCGTTTTGCCCTCGAACAGGGCGTAAAGGACCGATAAATTTCGCGAGCGATCACAATTCCAGAATTATATTTGGCATGTGCATACTCTTTCTTGTTTTCGTGCGGCAAAGCGCCGCTTGCCGTAAAAATATTCACTATATATGCATTAACAGTGAATAACTCCATGTTGTAACTCATTGATATTCTGTTACCAAAATCCGTTTATGCATTTTTATCGCTGGCTGGCACGAACGCTGCAATCTACATTCACAGTGCAAACACTCAATTATTTAACATTTAAACAACCTTTTATTTACCGGATGAGGTCGCTATGTCTCTGTCAGTTACGCGTGAAAATTTTGATGAATGGATGATGCCGGTATACGCTCCGGCGGCTTTTATTCCGGTACGTGGGGAAGGCTCTCGCCTGTGGGATCAGCAGGGCAAAGAGTATATCGACTTTGCGGGTGGGATTGCGGTGAATGCGCTGGGGCATGCAAACCCGGCGCTGCGGCAGGCGCTGAATGATCAGGCGGCGAAATTCTGGCATACCGGCAACGGTTATACCAACGAACCGGCGTTACGTCTGGCGAAGAAGCTGATCGACGCCACTTTCGCAGAAAAAGTCTTTTTCTGTAACTCCGGCGCGGAAGCGAACGAAGCGGCGCTGAAGCTGGCGCGCAAATATGCGCACGATAAATTCGGCCCGCACAAGAGCGGCATCGTAGCCTTTAAAAATGCCTTCCATGGCCGCACGCTGTTTACCGTCAGTGCGGGTGGTCAGCCCTCATATTCTCAGGATTTTGCGCCGCTGCCGCCGGATATCCGTCATGCGGCGTATAACGATTTACACTCTGCCAGCGAGCTGATTGACGACACCACCTGTGCGGTGATTGTCGAGCCCATGCAAGGGGAAGGCGGCGTCATGCCCGCCCAGAAAGCGTTCCTGCAAGGGCTGCGCGAGCTGTGCGATCGGCATAACGCGGTCCTGATTTTTGACGAAGTCCAGACCGGCGTGGGCCGTACGGGTGAGCTGTACGCCTACATGCACTATGGCGTGACCCCGGATGTGCTCTCAACAGCTAAAGCGCTCGGCGGCGGCTTCCCGGTGGGGGCGATGCTGACCACCGATACATTCGCCAGCGTGATGACCGTGGGCACCCATGGCACCACTTACGGCGGTAACCCGCTGGCAACCGCTGTTGCCGGACAGGTGCTGGATATCATCAACACTCCTGAGGTGCTTAGCGGCGTGAAGCAGCGTCACCAGTGGTTTGTTGAGCGTCTTACCGCCATCAATAACCAGACCGGCATGTTCAAAGAGATCCGCGGTCTGGGGCTGTTGATAGGTTGTGAGCTTGCCCCTGAGTTTGCTGGCAAAGCGAAGCTGATTTCACAGGAAGCGGCAAAGCAGGGCGTGATGGTGTTGATTGCCGGCGCTAACGTGGTGCGGTTTGCCCCTGCGCTGATCGTCAGTGAGGAAGAGGTCAGAACCGGGTTAGATCGTTTTGCGCTGGCCTGCGAACAGGTGAAGTCCGGGGTGTCATCATGATGGTCATCCGTCCCGTTGCGCACGGCGATCTCGCCGGGCTTATGCAGCTTGCCGGTAAGACAGGGGGCGGGCTGACCTCGCTGCCTGCCGATGAAAAAACGCTGTCGGCGCGCATTGAGCGCGCCCTGCAAACCTGGCAGGGGACGTTGCCAAAAAGCGAACAGGGCTATGTGTTCGTGCTGGAAGAGACCGACACGGGAACCGTGGCGGGGATTTGCGCCATCGAGGTGGCCGTCGGGCTCAACGATCCGTGGTACAACTACCGCGTCGGCACGATGGTCCACGCCTCGAAAGAGCTGAACGTCTACAACGCGCTGCCGACGCTCTTTCTCTGTAATGACCATACCGGCGCCAGCGAACTCTGCACCCTGTTTCTCGATCCGGACTGGCGCAAAGAGGGTAACGGTTATCTGCTCTCCAAATCGCGCTTCATGTTTATGGCCGCCTTTCGCGACCGCTTCAACGAAAAAGTGGTCGCGGAGATGCGCGGCGTAATTGATGAGACGGGCTACTCGCCGTTCTGGGAGAGCCTGGGCGAACGCTTCTTCTCCATGGAATTCAGCCGGGCGGATTACCTGTGCGGTACCGGTCAGAAGGCGTTTATCGCCGAGTTAATGCCGAAGCATCCTATTTATACCCATTTCTTAACGCCGGAAGCGCAGGCGGTGATCGGCGAAGTTCACCCGCAAACCGCTCCGGCCCGTGCAGTGCTGGAGAAAGAGGGTTTTCGCTACCGTAATTACGTCGACATCTTTGACGGCGGTCCGACGCTGGAATGCGATATTGACCGCGTACGCGCCATCCGAAAAAGCCGCCTGGTTGAGGTTTCAGAAGGCCAGCCCGCGCCGGGCGAGTGGCCAGCCTGTCTGGTCTCGAACGAGAATTACGCCAACTTCCGCGCCATGCTGGTGCGAACCAACCCAACATGCGAGCGTCTGGTACTGACGGCTGCGCAACTGGATGCCCTGAAATGTAACGCTGGCGACACGGTTCGCCTGGTGCGGCTCTGCCCTGAGGAGAAAACAGCATGACTCTATGGATTAACGGTGACTGGGTAACGGGCGAAGGTGATGCGCGGACAAAAACTAACCCGGTCGGCCAGGAGGTGCTCTGGTCGGGGAGCGACGCCAGCGCCGGGCAGGTTGAGCAGGCCTGCCAGGCTGCACGCCGCGCGTTTCCGGCATGGGCGAAACGGCCATTCTCCGAGCGCCAGGCGCTGGTTGAGAAATTTGCTGCGCTGCTGGAGGCCAATAAAGCAGAGCTGACCCGCATCATTGCCTGCGAAACGAGCAAGCCGCGCTGGGAGGCAACAACCGAAGTGACGGCGATGATCAATAAAATCGGTATATCGGTGAAGGCGTACCACGCCCGCACCGGTGAGCAGCATACCGGGATGCCGGACGGCGCCGCCACGCTGCGCCACCGTCCGCACGGGGTGTTGGCGGTGTTTGGCCCGTACAACTTCCCCGGGCATCTGCCGAACGGGCATATTGTGCCTGCGCTGCTGGCGGGAAATACCGTCATCTTCAAGCCGAGTGAGTTAACCCCCTTAACCGGAGAAGCGGTGGTAAAACTCTGGGAGCAGGCGGGGCTGCCGCCGGGCGTGCTGAATCTGGTGCAGGGCGGGCGTGAAACCGGTCAGGCGCTGAGTGCGCTGAGCGACATTGACGGTCTGCTGTTTACCGGCAGTGCCGGAACGGGTTATCAGCTGCATCGTCAGCTGGCGGGGCAGCCGGAAAAAATTCTGGCGCTGGAGATGGGTGGCAACAACCCGCTGATTGTGGAAGATCCGGATGATATCGATGCTGCGGTCCACCTGACCATTCAGTCGGCATTCATTACCGCCGGACAGCGCTGCACCTGCGCCCGCCGCCTGTTGGTTAAACGCGGCGCGCAGGGGGATGCGTTTCTTAAGCGTCTGGTGGAGGTGAGCGGGCGTCTGGTTCCCGCGAAATGGGATACCGAGCCGCAGCCGTTTATCGGCGGGCTGATCTCCGAGCAGGCGGCGCTGAACGTGCTGAAAGCGTGGCAGGAGCACGTGGCGCGCGGGGCGAAAACCCTGCTGGAGCCGAAGCTGGTTCAGCCGGGCACATCACTGCTGACGCCGGGGATTATTGAGATGAGTGCGACGAGCAACGTGCCGGATGAAGAGGTCTTTGGCCCGCTGCTGTGCGTCTGGCGCTATGACGATTTTGCATCGGCGATCGAGATGGCCAACAACACCCGCTACGGCCTGTCGAGCGGCCTGATATCCCCGCATCGCGAGAAATTCGACCAGCTGCTGCTGGAAGCGCGCGCCGGGATCGTGAACTGGAACAAACCGCTGACCGGCGCGGCGAGCACCGCGCCGTTTGGTGGCGTAGGGGCATCGGGCAACCATCGCGCCAGCGCCTGGTATGCCGCCGATTACTGCGCGTGGCCGATGGCGAGCCTGGAAACCCCGGCGCTGAGGCTGCCGGAGACGCTGAATCCGGGGCTGGATTTTACAGAGGGTGACGCCCATGAAAGCGCGTGAGGTTAACTTTGACGGACTGGTGGGGTTGACGCACCACTATGCCGGGCTGTCGTTCGGCAATGAAGCTTCGACGAAGCACCGTTTCCAGGTCTCGAACCCGAAGCTGGCGGCCAAGCAGGGGCTATTGAAAATGAAGGCGCTGTCCGATGCCGGTTTCCCGCAGGCGGTGATCCCGCCGCAGGAGCGGCCGAACGTGGCCGTGCTGCGCCAGCTGGGCTTCAGCGGTACGGATGAACAGGTGGTTGAAAAAGCCGGTACGCAGTCCCCACAGCTGCTTTCCGCGGCCAGTTCAGCCTCTTCAATGTGGGTAGCGAATGCCGCCACCGTCGCGCCGTCGGCGGATACGCTGGACGGCAAAGTGCATCTGACCGTCGCTAACCTGAACAACAAATTCCACCGCGCCAGCGAAGCGGAGACCACCGGGCGCGTGCTGCGCGCCATTTTTAATCATGATGCGCATTTTGAGGTGCATTCGGCGCTGCCGCAGGTCGCGATGTTTGGCGACGAAGGGGCGGCAAACCACAACCGTCTGGGTGGCGATTACGGCGATCCAGGCTTGCAGCTGTTTATCTATGGACGGGAAGAGGGCGGCCACGCCGCGCCGGTTCGTTATCCGGCGAGACAAACCTTAGCCGCAAGCCAGGCGGTTGCACGGCTGAACCAGGTTAATCCTACTCAGGTGATTTTTGCCCAGCAAAATCCGCAGGTGATCGACCAGGGCGTGTTTCATAACGACGTGATTGCCGTTTCCAACCGTCAGGTGCTGTTCTGCCACGAGCAGGCGTTTGCCCAACAGGAAAAGTTGCTTGCCACGCTGCGCGAACGCGTGCCGGGATTTATGCCGATTCAGGTGCCCACGCAGGCGGTAAGCGTGCAGGATGCGGTCGAAACGTATCTGTTCAACAGCCAGCTGCTGAGCCGGGATGACGGCAGCATGATGCTGGTGCTGCCGCAGGAGTCCCGCAACCATCAGGGTGTCTGGCGCTATCTCAGCGAACTGGTGCAGGCGGATAACCCGATTGATGAACTGCGCGTGTTTGATCTGCGGGAAAGTATGGCTAACGGCGGGGGACCGGCGTGCCTGCGACTGCGCGTGGTGTTAACGCCGGAGGAAATGCAGGCCGTGAATCCGGCGGTGATGATGAACGACACGCTGTTCAATACCCTCAATGACTGGGTGGACCGCTACTATCGTGACCGTCTGGTTCAGGCCGATCTGGTTGATCCGCAGCTGCTGCGCGAAGGCCGCGAGGCGCTGGATGCATTATCGACCATCCTGCAACTGGGATCGGTTTATCCGTTCCAGCGCTAAGGAGACGATATGGAAAACTTTCTGGCGCTGACGCTGGCTGAAGAGACACCGGAGCGGCACGAGGGGGAAGGCCCCTCGTTCCACTGGCGATGGCTGGGGCCGGGCGTGCTTGAACTGACGCCGACGGGGCAATATAACCTGTCGCTGCTGCTTTCTACCGGCATTCACGGGAATGAAACCGCGCCTGTGGAGATTGTCGATCTGTTGCTGCGCGCGCTGTGTCGCGCAGAGATCACGCTGCACTGCCGTCTGCTGGTGGTACTGGGAAATCCGCCTGCGCTGGCGCAAAACAAACGGTATCTCGTGAGCGACATCAACCGAATGTTTGGTGGCCGCTGGGCGCAATTTCCACAGAGTGATGAAACGACACGTGCGCAATGGCTGGAGAAGGTGGTCACGGCGTTTTTTGCCGGGGTGGGGGAGACGCGCTGGCACCTCGATCTGCATACCGCCATCCGCGCCTCGTACCACGTACGTTTTGGCGTGTTACCGCAGCGCCATCAGCCGTGGGATGAGGCGTTTCTGACCTGGCTTGGCGACGCGGGACTGGAAGCGCTGGTTTTCCACCAGACGCCGGGCGGCACGTTTACCCACTTCACCTGCGAAAATTTCGGCGCGCTGTCCTGCACGCTGGAGCTGGGAAAAGCGCTGCCGTTCGGGCAAAACGACCTGACGCGTTTTGCCCCTACGCATCAGGCGCTTCGGGCGTTGCTCGCAGGGGTTGCGCCGGAACCCACCCGGGAACCCGTCGTGCGCTATCGGGTCGTACAGCAGATCACGCGTCAAAGTGAAGCTTTCCAGCTTCATATGGCGCCCCATACGCTGAACTTCACGCCGTTTCGCCAGGGCGTCCTGCTGGCGGAAGATGGTGAGACGCGCTATGCGGTACAGAACCCCACGGAATATGTTTTATTTCCTAACCCGTCAGTCGCGTTTGGTTTACGAGCCGGGTTGATGCTGGAAAAAATGCCCTGATCGTCTCCCCTCGCGCAGACCGGAGGGGAAACGAAGAATTAATTTCTTAACGTTAAAAGCGCTCTGGTAGTGTTTGCGGAATATTCCTGGAGAATTGCTTTATTATTAAACGGTACTTCGCTATACTCCTCCATAATCTCTTTAAAATCATGCTGTTGAATATTTTTGTTTCATCTCTCCACGCTTTTTCCTTAATTTCTCCATAATTGGCGAAAACGTGTTTTTTATACTTTCATTGTTTTACCGTTGCTCTGACTAATTGACGATAAACCCCGTAAAGTTAATCTCGTCAACACGGCATAGCGCCGAAGAATAACTGAAAGTAAGGAAAGACATTATGCGTAAATTAACTGCACTGTTTGTTGCCTCTACCCTGGCTCTGGGCGCTACCAGCATGGCGTTCGCCGCCGATACCGCGACCACTACCGCCGCGCCGGCAGAAGGCAAAATGATGATGCATCATAAAGGCAAGCCGGGTATGCATCATGAGATGATGATGTTTAAAGATCTGAACCTGACCGATGCGCAGAAGCAGCAGATCCGCGACATCAGGAAAAGTCAGCGTGACCAGATGAAACGTCCTCCGCTGGAAGAGCGCCGCGCGATGCATGACATCATTGCCAGCGACAGCTTCGACAAAGCAAAAGCAGAAGCGCAGATCGACAAAATGGCCGAGCAGCATAAAGCGCGCATGCTGGCCCACATGGAAACCCAGAACAAGATTTACAACATTCTGACGCCGGAACAGAAAAAGCAATTTAATGCCAATTTTGAGAAGCGTCTGACAGAACGTGCAGCGCCGGAAGGTAAAATGCCTGCACCAGCCGAATAATCGGTTCACTCTCTTAAGACCGCCGGGCTCCTGTCTACACAAGCGAAAACGCTGTGGACAGGACCGGCGGTTTTTCTTTTGCCCCATGCCTAAGGTCTGGCCTTACCGTTGCCGATAATACGTCTGTGAAAATGCCCTGGCGCACGGTGCGTCCTTCAGGAGTGGTCATGGAATTCTTTGATATCCGTAAAATACCCGTCAGTCTCTGGCGTAACGGCGCGGGCGAGACGCGTGAGATTTGCTGTTTCCCTCCCGCGACGCGGGATTTTTCCTGGCGGGCCAGCATCGCCTCCATCGCCAGTAACGGCGAATTCTCCGCGTTTCCGGGCGTTGACCGGGTGATTACGCTGCTGGAAGGCGGCGAGGTGACGCTGGATGCGGGGAGGGCGTTTTGCCATACCCTGAAACACCATCAGCCTTACGGCTTTGCGGGCGATTTGACGGTGAAAGCCGTGCTCACGGAGGGGCAGATGTCGATGGATTTCAATGTCATGACCCGACGGGAGCACTGCCAGGCAAAAGTGCGCGTTGCTACCCGGACGTTCACTACCTTCGCATCACGCGGTGGCGTGGCCTTCGTGTTAAGCGGCGCCTGGCAACTGGGCGATAAATTACTGACCGCCGATCAGGGCGCCAGCTGGCAAGAGGGCAGCCATACCCTCCGTCTACTGGAAACGAAGGGGTCGCTGCTGTTCAGTGAAATTACCTGGCTGCCGGGTCATTGAGCATGACTATCTCATATTTACCGGTTAACAGCGGCTTACAGAGAATTTTGTAGCCATCCTGATCGAACCCGGCAGGTGTGCGCAGCAGGGCGGCAGCGTCATCCAGACTTTCGACCGCGCCAAGCCAGAGCCAGTTGCGGATGACGTGATAGTGCGTCATCGCATCGCGGGTCTCTTTCAACGCCACCGCGCCTTCCCACGGCCAGCAGTTGACGCTGATTGAGGCCAGGCCAGCCATAAACCGGGCATGATGTTCTTCAACGCTCTCTTTTCCACAGCACGCCCCGGCGCAGCGTTTCAACGCGGAGCGGAAACAGGCGCGACCGCGGGTAGTCGCTTCCAGTCCTAACAGGCCGTAACAAAGCTGTAATTCATCAGCAAGGGATTGCAGAGTTTGCAGTGCGGCACGTTTGTTGGCAAACAGACCGTAAAGATTCGGTTCATGCGAAAAATCCACTTCCCGGGCATAAACGACCTGCGGTTTTCCCGCGTTAACCTGCAAGGAACACAGCTGGCGGTTGCGGCGCAGGCGTTTGTTAAACAGCGGCTGCTGTTCCTTGATGAGCCGGGCTTCGAGCAGAAGCGCGCCCAGTTCACCTGCCGTCTCGATCCAGGTGATCCGCCGGGACTGTCTGAGCATCGACGCTTCGTCCGGCGTACGCAGGTGCGACATCACCCGACTGCGGATATTTACGCTTTTGCCGATATAGAGCGGCATGGTGTCGCTGTCGCCGTGGAAGAAATAGACGCCAGGCTGTTTAGGCAGCGCCTCAAGCCAGGGGCGAAGATGCTCGGGATATTCGTAGATAGCCGCCGCTTCAAACTCAAGACGCGGGGCGGATTGACGCCTGCTCACATACTGCTCCATATACTGTTCAGGCATACAGTGTAGCAGGTGTTTGGTGGTTAAAAAAGAGCCGGGTGGCGGCTACGCCTTACCCGGCCTGCAAAACTGAGTTACCGTTTTGCTTTTACTTTTTCCAGAAATCATCAAACACCGTAATGGGTGGACGGCGTTTGTGCTCGGTTTTCAGATACCAGCCTTCAATAATTTTTGCGGTACCTTCGTCGAGCGTTTTGCCTTCCAGATAATCATCGATGTTGTCATAGGTCACACCCAGCGCGGCTTCATCCGGCAGGGAAGGGCGATCGTCTTCCAGGTCTGCCGTTGGCGCCTTCTTATACAGGTGCTCCGGGCAGCCCAACGCCGCCAGCAGTTGCTTACCCTGACGCTTGTTCAGGCGGAAGAGGGGGTTGATGTCCGTGCCGCCATCGCCGTATTTGGTGAAGAAACCGGTGATGGCTTCCGCGGCGTGGTCGGTGCCGACGACGACCCCTTTGGTCATCCCTGCGATACTGTACTGCGCTTTCATGCGCTCACGGGCTTTCTCGTTGCCACGAACAAAATCGCTCAGTTCAATACCGGCTTCACGCAAGGCCTGCTCGCTTGCCAGTACCGAACCTTTGATGTTTACGGTAAGAACACGGTCCGGCTGAATAAAGGCGATCGCATCCTGACAGTCCTGCTCGTCGGCCTGCACGCCATACGGCAGACGTACGGCAATAAATTGCAGTGCGGTGTCACCGGTCTCGTCACGCAGCTCGGTGATGGCCATCTGGCTAAGTTTACCGGCCAGAGTGGAGTCCTGACCGCCGCTGATACCCAGTACCAGCGTCTTCAGGAAAGGGTGTGCGGACAGGTAAGCTTTCAAAAAATCAACGCTACGACGGATCTCTTCATTGGCATTAATCGCAGGTTTCGCGCCCAGCGCCTGAATAATTTCTTGTTGCAGAGCCATTACGCCCTCCCTATGCAGAACCAAACAGAAAGTGTGATCTGTTAAAACTAACCCTTTGTCGGGGAAACGACAAGGATCACAGTTTTGAGTGTACTGTTTTACAGCGATTTAGCAGCTTATCGTTGTTTTATTAGAATTTTCCGAAATTCGTCTGGCGTAACTCGCAAAGTTGAACAATAGTAATTTTTATCCCATGCTTAGTTAACACGCTGATAAACAAGAGGACGGAATATGAACAAGAACGTAGCAGGAATTTTAAGCGCAGCGGCGGTACTGACTATGCTGGCTGGGTGTACAGCTTACGATCGCACCACAGATCAGTTCACACAGCCAGTGGTAAAAGACGTCAAAAAAGGCATGACGCGTTCACAGGTTGCAGCCATTGCCGGTAAACCTTCTTCAGAAGTCACTATGATCCACGCGCGTGGCACCTGCCAGACCTATATTCTGGGTCAACGTAATGGTAAGGCAGAAACCTACTTTGTCGCCCTGGATGATACCGGTCACGTGATCAATTCGGGTTACCAGACCTGCGCTGAATACGACACCGATCCACAGGCACCTAAGGCGCAGTAACCGCGCTTGCCTGAAAGTGTTAACAAACCGGCCTGATGGCCGGTTTTTTTATGCATACGTAAATCTTATTTCTTAGCGCGAAATATTTGCCTGAAATGTGAAGGTAGTCAACAAGCCAGGTCAATGAGAGACAATTTGAGTCTATCCAGAATTATCCCCTCCCTGTACCATTGCGTATACTCACTTCAACGACAAACAATGTTCAGCACACTGCCCGTCAGCCAGGATAGCGAGTCGAGTGATAGCGCGACGGCGGTCAGACCAATAAGAGGGAAATTATCATGGAAAAGAAACATATCTACTTGTTCTGCTCTGCGGGCATGTCCACTTCGCTGCTGGTTTCAAAAATGCGCGCGCAGGCCGAAAAATATGAAGTCCCTGTGGTGATTGAGGCGTTTCCGGAAACGCTGGCGGGCGAAAAGGGTCAGACAGCAGATGTAATTTTACTCGGGCCGCAAATCGCTTATATGCTGCCAGAAATTCAACGTTTGCTCCCTAATAAGCCGGTCGAAGTGATCGATTCCATTTTATACGGCAAGATTGATGGTTTAGGTGTATTAAAAGCTGCTGTTGCGGCGATTAAAAAAGCTGCTAATTAATTTTTTATTTTTCCCGTCAAAGAGTTATTTCACACACAATACGCCGTAACGGTCGTTGCGGCATTTAAGGGTATTTTCCTATGAGTAAAGTCATCGCTTCACTTGAAAAGGTACTCCTTCCTTTTGCTGTTAAAATAGGAAAGCAGCCTCACGTTAATGCCATTAAGAACGGCTTTATTAAATTAATGCCGTTGACATTAGCCGGGGCAATGTTCGTTTTAATTAACAACGTTTTTCTCAGCTTTGGAGAAGGTTCCTTTTTTTATTCATTAGGAATTAGGTTAGATGCTTCCACTATTGAAACCCTTAATGGTTTAAAAGCCATTGGCGGCAACGTATACAACGGTACGTTGGGTATTATGTCGCTAATGGCGCCTTTCTTTATTGGAATGGCGCTGGCGGAAGAGCGTAAAGTGGATCCGCTGGCGGCGGGCTTACTGTCCATTGCCGCGTTTATGACCGTCACGCCGTACAGCGTGGGCGACGCTTACGCCGTGGGCGCCAACTGGCTGGGTGGAGCAAACATCATTTCCGGTATTATTATCGGACTGGTGGTGGCCGAAATGTTCACCTTTATTATTCGCCGCAACTGGGTTATCCGCTTGCCGGATAGCGTTCCGGCCTCCGTTTCACGTTCATTTTCCGCGTTGATACCGGGCTTCATTATTCTCTCCATCATGGGGATTATTGCCTGGGCGCTCTCTCACTGGGGGACTAACTTCCACCAGATCATTATGGACTCTATCTCAACGCCGCTGGCGTCGATGGGTAGCGTGGTCGGTTGGGCGTATGTCATCTTTACCTCCCTGCTGTGGTTCTTCGGCGTGCATGGTTCACTGGCACTGGCGGCGCTGGACAGCGGTATTATGACCCCGTGGGCACTGGAAAACGTCGCGCTTTACCAGCAGTACGGCTCCGTCGATGCGGCGCTGGCGGCCGGTAAAACCTTCCATGTGTGGGCGAAGCCGATGCTTGACTCCTATATCTTCCTGGGCGGCACCGGGGCGACGCTGGGTCTGATCATCGCGGTCTTTATTGTCTCTCGCCGCGCCGACCATCGTCAGGTTGCGAAGCTGGCCCTGCCGTCAGGCATCTTCCAGATTAACGAGCCGATCCTGTTTGGTCTGCCAATTATCATGAACCCGGTGATGTTCATTCCATTCATCCTGGTTCAGCCGCTGCTGGCCGCGATTACGCTGACGGCGTATTACCTGGGCATTATCCCGCCGGTGACCAACATTGCGCCGTGGACGATGCCAGCTGGTCTGGGCGCGTTCTTCAACACCAACGGTAGCGTGGCCGCCTTCCTGCTGGCGATATTCAACCTCGGGATTGCAACCCTGCTCTACATGCCGTTCGTGGCGATTGCGAACAAGGCTGCAACGGTTATCGATGAAGAAGAGAGCGAGGAGGATATCGCCCTCGCACTGAAATTCTAAAATTGCACGGCGCGGGGCAACCCGCGCCAGCGTAAAGGAGCTTAAAGATGTTAGATTTAGAGAGTATCGTTGCCGAAGAAACCGCAGTGAACGATCTGGAAGAGGTGGTGATGGGGCTCATCATCAATTCAGGGCAGGCGCGAAGCCTGGCGTATGCGGCGCTTAAGCAGGCTAAGCAGGGCGATTTTGTTGCCGCGAAAACCATGATGGAGCAGTCCCGTACGGCGTTAAACGAAGCGCATCTGGTGCAGACGAAACTCATCGAAAGCGACCAGGGCGAAGGAAAGATGAAAGTGAGTCTGGTGCTGGTACATGCGCAGGATCACCTGATGACCTCCATGCTGGCGCGCGAGATGGTAGCGGAGCTCATCGAGCTTCACGAGAAGATGCAGTAAGTCTGAACAGGCACCAGGAGGTCAGCACGATGGAAATCAAAACCGCACATGAGCAGCAGCTGTTTAATGGCAAGAATTTTCACGTGGTGATTTACAACAAAACGGAGAGCGCCAGCGGTCTGCACCAGCATGACTACTACGAGTTCACGATTGTTCTGACCGGCCGCTACTATCAGGAGATTAACGGTAAGCGCGTCCTGCTTGAGCGTGGCGATTTCGTCTTCCTGCCGATGGGGTCCTATCACCAGAGCTTTTATGAGTTTGGTGCGACGCGCATTCTTAACGTAGGGGTGAGCAGGCGTTTCTTCGAGAAGCACTATCTGCCGCTGGTTCCGTTCTGCTTTGTGGCGTCACAGGTGTATCGCGTTAAAAATGAGTTTATGACCTGGATTGAAACGGTTATCGCCTCGCTGAATTTCCGCGACAATGAATTTGATGAATTTATTGAAACCGTGACGTTCTACGTCATGAACCGTCTTCGCCATCACCGTGAAGAACAGCAGGTGGTGGATGATATTCCTCAGTGGCTGCGCAGTACCGTGGAGCTGATGCACGATAAAGGACAGTTCAGCGATAACGCCCTGGAAAACATGGTGGCGCTGTCGGGTAAATCGCAGGAATATTTAACGCGCGCCACGCAGCGCTATTACCGTAAAACGCCTGTTCAAATTATTAATGAAATCCGCATCAATTTTGCCAAAAAACAGCTGGAAATTACTAACTACTCTGTCACCGATATCGCTTACGAATCGGGTTACAGCAGCCCCAGCCTGTTTATTAAAACCTTTAAGAAAATGACTTCATTCACACCGAACAGTTACCGCAAAAATTTAACGGTAATTAATTAACTTTCGGCGGTTTATCCGCCAGGAATATTGACGTAATGGCTTGCCCAAATAGCGGGAAGAGTACGCTATACCTTGCAGGCGATTACCCTGATAAGCTAAGGGAGAGTTTATGCAAAAGAAATTAAAAGTCGTAACCATTGGTGGCGGCAGCAGCTATACCCCGGAATTACTTGAAGGTTTCCTGAAACGTTATCATGAATTACCGGTCAGCGAATTATGGCTGGTGGATGTTGAAGAAGGTCAGGAGAAGCTAAATATTATTTTTGAACTGTGCAAACGCATGGTTGAAAAAGCGGGCGTGCCTTTAACCGTGCATAAAACGCTGGATCGCCGCCTGGCGCTGAAAGATGCTGACTTCGTGACCACCCAGCTGCGCGTCGGCCAGCTGAAGGCGCGTGAGCTGGACGAGCGTATTCCGCTGAGCCACGGTTATCTGGGCCAGGAAACCAACGGGGCAGGTGGCCTGTTTAAAGGTCTGCGTACGATTCCGGTCATTTTTGACATCATTAAAGACGTGGAGGAGATCTGCCCGAACGCGTGGGTGATTAACTTTACCAACCCGGCCGGGATGGTCACCGAGGCAGTCTATCGTCACACCGGTTTCAAACGCTTTATCGGCGTCTGCAATATTCCGATCGGCATGAAGATGTTCATCCGCGATGTGCTGGCGCTAACCGATAACGATGAATTGTCCATTGACCTGTTCGGCCTGAACCACATGGTCTTTATCAAAGATGTGATTGTGAACGGGCAATCGCGCTTTGCGGAACTGCTTGATGGCGTTGCCTCTGGTCGCCTGACCGCGGCCTCGGTGAAAAACATCTTCGATCTGCCGTTCAGCGAAGGGCTGATCCGCTCCCTGAATCTGCTGCCGTGCTCGTATCTGCTTTACTACTTCAAGCAGAAAGAGATGCTGGCGATTGAAATGGGCGAATACTACAAAGGTGGCGCACGCGCTCAGGTTGTACAGAAAGTAGAGAAGCAGCTTTTTGATTTGTATAAAGATCCGAACCTGAACGTCAAACCGAAAGAGCTTGAGCAGCGCGGTGGGGCATACTATTCAGATGCCGCGTGTGAAGTGATCAACGCCATTTACAATGACAAGCAGGCCGAGCACTATGTGAACGTTCCGCATCATGGGCACATCGACAATATCCCGGCAGACTGGGCCGTGGAGATGACCTGCATCCTTGGGCGCGAGGGTGCAAAACCGCATCCCCGCATTACCCACTTCGACGATAAGGTGATGGGCCTGATTCATACCATCAAAGGCTTTGAAGTGGCGGCGAGCAATGCGGCCCTGAGCGGCGAGCTGAATGACGTGCTGCTGGCGCTGAACCTGAGCCCGCTGGTGCATTCTGACCGTGACGCTGAAAAACTCGCGAGTGAGATGATCCTGGCGCATGAGAAATGGCTGCCAAACTTTGCTGCAACGGTTGAGAAACTGAAACTCACACACCGTTAAGAGGAGGCGCGATGGAAAACCTGCTGATCGTCAATGCCGATGATTTCGGCCTGTCAAAAGGGCAGAACTACGGCATTATCGAAGCCTGTCGCCGGGGCGTCGTGACCTCTACAACAGCGCTCATCAACGGTGAGGCGGTGGAACATGCGGCGCAGTTAAGCCGTGAGCTGCCCGAACTGGGCGTGGGCATGCACTTTGTGCTGACGCTTGGGTTGCCCCTTTCACCGATGCCGGGGCTGACGCGCGACGGGCAACTGGGTAAATGGATTTGGGAAATGGCGGAGCAGGACGCTTTGCCGCTTGATGAGATTGCCCCCGAGCTGGACTGCCAGTTTAACCGCTTTGTGGATGTGTTTGGCCGCGAGCCCACCCATATCGACAGTCATCATCATGTGCATATGATCCCGGCGATTTTCCCGCTTGTGGCAGAATTTGCCAAACGTAAAGGCGTGGCGATGCGCGTGGATCGGGAGGTGCGCGGACTGCCGGACGTTGCGGTGACGTCAACGGAGGGGTTCAGCAGCGCATTTTATGGCGACGATATCGACGAAGCGCTGTTCCTGAAGGTGCTGGATGCCTCCGCCGCAAAAGGGGAGCGCTCGCTTGAGGTAATGGCGCATCCGGCGTTTGTCGATAACATCGTACGTAAGAGCGCCTACTGCTGGCCGCGTCTGGCGGAACTGGACGTGCTAACGTCGGCGTCGTTGAAGTATGCGATTGCCGAGCGTGGGTATCGTCTGGGGACGTTCAGGGATTTGTGAGCAAAATAAAGCCCGGGGACGGCTTCGCCTTACCGGGCCTACAACATCAGTCGAAATATAGGCCGGGTAAGCGTAGCGCCACCCGGTTTTTTTTACGCCGGTATCTGGTCAATCTTGCTGCTGCGCGACCACACGCGGTGCGCGGCGAGCAGGTCAAACAGCCGGGTCATAAACGCATCGTCAATGTTATCACCTTCGACAATGCCTTCTTCCCCTTGATCCGGTACCTTCAGCAGCGATTTAAACTTCCGCGCATCGCCTGCGAGGGCGATTGGCTTCAGGTGCTTATAGGCTTCCAGCAGATAATAGGCGGCATCACCGTTACCGAGCAAACTCTCAACGTCGCCGCACGGCATAATCACCGCATCAACCGTCAGGGACGGTGCCCCGGCGAAGGTCGCAGCAATCGGCAGGACGGAGCCATCATCGGCCGTCACTTCACCCATGCGTGAGTAAAGCAGTTTGGCATGTACGCCCTGAGTCTTGAGCGCCCTCATGATCCCCAGCACGTCGCTGGCGCGCGGTTTATCGTTCAGCAGGATAGCCACTACGCGGCCTTTGATCGACCCGCCAGGTACCGCGTACAGGCTCAGGGACGGATCCTTCTTCAGCCCGTTCACGTCTTTAGGCGGTGCAGCATGGCATTGCTCGTCAGTCAGCGTAATGCCGAGATTATTCGCCACGCCCTGAGCAAGCTGGATATCAATATGCGCCAGATGGTCGACCACGCGCTCGCGAATGTAGGTACGCACCACTTTGCTCAGCTCGAAGCTGAAGCCGCCGATAATGTGCTGCTGTTCGATCGGGGTCTGGCTGTTCCAGAACAGGCGAGGCTGAGCGTAATATTCGCCGAATGACGGGCTGCGCTCGCGAATTTTTGTTCCGTCCACGCGCTCCTGATACGACTCGAATCCGCCACGTTTTGGCCCCGGCGGGGTTTCACGCGGCCAGTTATCGTTAATGGAGTTCGGCTCGTAGTTCGCCGGGTTGGTATCGATATCCTGGCGATGCATCCCGTCACGCTGGAAGTTATGGTACGGACAGGTCGGACGGTTGATTGGGAGCTCATGGAAGTTAGGTCCACCAAGACGGCTGATCTGCGTATCGGTGTAAGAGAACAGACGACCCTGCAGCAGCGGATCGTTGGTGAAGTCCAGCCCCGGCACAATATGGCCCGGGTGGAACGCTGCCTGCTCATTTTCCGCGAAGAAGTTATCCGGGTTGCGGTTAAGCACCATTTTACCCACCAGCTGAACCGGCACCAACTCTTCAGGAATAAGCTTGGTCGGGTCGAGCAGGTCGAAGTCGAATTTGAACTCGTCTTCTTCCGGGATCAGCTGTAACCCCAGCTCGTATTCCGGGAAATCACCGGCTTCAATGGATTCCCACAGTTCGCGACGGTGGAAGTCCGGATCGCGTCCGGTCAGCTTCTGCGCTTCATCCCACACCAGCGACGCTTTCCCCGCGACCGGTTTCCAGTGGAAACGCACAAACGTCGCTTTACCTTCAGCGTTAATCAGACGGAAGGTATGAATACCAAAGCCTTCCATAGTGCGATAGCTGCGTGGGATCCCCCGGTCAGACATCGCCCACATCACGTTGTGAAGGGTTTCCGGTTGCAGGGAGACGTAGTCCCAGAATGTGTCATGCGCACTTTGTCCCTGCGGTATGGCCCAGTGTGGTTCTGGTTTTACCGCATGGACAAAGTCAGGGAACTTATGCGCGTCCTGTATGAAGAAAACCGGGGTGTTATTTCCGACGAGGTCGAAAATGCCCTCTTCGGTATAGAATTTGGTGGCGAAGCCGCGGATATCACGCACCGTGTCGGCCGAACCCGCGCCGCCCTGTACGGTAGAGAAACGCACAAACACCGGTGTGATTTTGTTCGGATCGGAAAGGAAATCTGCTTTGGTGATCTCCTTCAGGCTCTTGTAGGGCTGGAAATAGCCGTGCGCCGCGGAGCCGCGAGCGTGGACGATACGCTCAGGGATACGCTCATGGTCGAAATGGGTGATTTTTTCGCGCAGGATGAAATCTTCCAGCAGCGTCGGGCCGCGCGTTCCGGCGCGCAGGGAGTTCTGATCATCGGCAATGCGAACGCCCTGGTTCGTGGTCAGCGCATGGCCTTCACCGCCCTTGCGGTGAGGATCGAGCGATTTCAGCTTTTCGTTTTCCGTTTCCGGGGCTTTCATGCTGCCCGGGGCGGTAGGCTGTTCACCCGGTGCGGAAGGACCCGGTGATGGTTTGTGTGAGCCGTCGGCTGGGGCAAGTGAGTCCATTCCCGGTTGAGATTCTTCAGTCCCATGAATGGGTGACTGATGTGGTTTATCATTGTTCGACATTGCACGCTTCTCCTTTGTTCATTCCTAAAAACCCTATTAAGGATAGAACAATGTTAAGAATTAGCAGGCGAACTAAGCGTTTTCAGATATTGATTAGCGAAAGGAGCCATCAGCGATACGTCAGGCGCGACGGGCGGGGGGAGAATCGGCTATGATAGAAATTTCCTGCTTTAAGAATTTGCTTTAGTGAACCCGTCGCTTATGAAACCTCTTCGTCAACAAAACCGCCAGGTTATTAGCTATGTACCCCGCGTTGAGCCCGCGCCGCCAGACCATGCCCTGAAGGTGGATGGTTTTCGCGATGTCTGGATGCTGCGGGGTAAATACGTTGCCTTCGTGCTGATTGGCGAGCACTTCCGTCGCTCCCCTGCGTTTACGGTGCCGGAATCGGCGCAGCGATGGGCAATGCAGACCCGCCAGGATGAAGAGGTTGAAGAATAACAGCCATAAAAAAACCGCCCGATGGCGGTTTTTTTATTTCAGCAGTGATTAACGATGTGCCAGTTCGGCATCATCTTCACTGTCGAGAATCGTTTTGTCGGTCTGCTTCAGCCACTGGCTGGTCAGGGTACCGGCGGTCATTGAACCACTCACGTTCAACGCGGTACGACCCATATCGATCAGTGGTTCAACAGAGATCAGCAGGGCAACCAGCGTTACCGGCAGCCCCAGCGCAGGCAGAACGATCAGCGCAGCGAAGGTCGCGCCGCCGCCCACGCCCGCAACACCGGCGGAGCTAATGGTCACGATACCGACCAGCGTCGCAATCCAGACCGGATCCAGCGGGTTAATACCCACGGTTGGGGCAACCATCACGGCCAGCATCGCCGGGTAGAGACCCGCACAGCCGTTCTGCCCGATGGTGGCGCCAAAGGAGGCCGAGAAGCTGGCGATAGACTCGGGTACGCCCAGACGACGTGTCTGTGCTTCCACGTTCAGCGGAATCGATGCCGCGCTGGAACGGCTGGTGAAGGCGAAGGTCAGCACCGGCCAGACTTTGCGGAAATATTTCAGCGGGCCAACGCCGTTCACCGCCAGCAGGATGCCGTGCACAACAAACATGATGCCCAGACCGAGGTACGAGGCAATCACAAAGCTGCCAAGCTTGATGATGTCTTGCAGGTTAGAACCTGCCACGACTTTGGTCATCAGCGCCAGGACACCGTACGGCGTCAGCTGCATGACCAGACGCACCAGCTTCATTACCCAGCTTTGCAGGGTATCGATGGCAGTCAGAACCCGCTCGCCTTTCGGCGCATCGTCCTTCAGCAGCTTCAGCGCAGCCACGCCCAGGAACGCAGCGAAGATCACTACGCTGATAATGGAGGTTGGGCTTGCACCGGTCAGGTCAGCAAACGGGTTTTTCGGAATGAAGGAGAGCACCATTTGCGGAACGGTCAGATCGGCCACTTTACCCACGTAGTTGGTCTCAATCGCCGTCAGACGCGCGGTTTCAGCGCTACCCTGCACCAGACCTTCAGCAGTCAGGCCAAACAGATTGGTAACCAGCACACCCACCAGCGCCGCAATCAGCGTGGTGAAGAGCAGGGTGCCAATGGTCAGGAAACTGATTTTACCCAGTTGAGAAGCATTATGCAGGCGGGCTACGGCGCTCAGAATTGAGGCGAATACCAGCGGCATAACGATCATTTGCAGCAGCTGTACATAGCCGTTACCGACAATGTTGAACCACTGAATGGAATCTTTCAGTACCGGGCTGTCGGAGCCGTAAATAGCGTGTAAGGCCAGGCCAAACACCACGCCCATGACCAGACCAACCAGTACCTTTTTCGCCAGGCTCCACTGTTTGTGGCGAGCCTGGGCGAGAAGCAATAGCAATACGACGAACACAACAATGTTCGCGATGAGTGGAAAATTCATCCCCGTTCTCCTGATTTATTCTACGGTCGGTTTTTACCGAACCTGTTGGCGCAAGGTTATCAGAAGTGTGATGTAGCGCTTATATCCATATGGAATGGTTTATGACAAAAGTGATTATATTGTCGGTTTAATGTTCAATCTGGTGATTAATAAAACGATTGAACTGAAATTGCAGCGAGTTGATCATCTGCGATGACCAGCGCACTGCACCATTTTCGGGCAATGTCTGCGGCATCCAGACGGCATAGGCAAACAGCGCCATGCACAGAACGCGCTCCAGCTGGTTGCCTTTTTGCGGCACGAGGATTGGCAGGCGGAAACGCCAGCGGCAGGGCCAGAGCAGCGGAACGCCCGCTGGCGTCAGCATATCGGCGAGGATATGGCTTAAGTAGCCGAGCACCATGCCCTGAATGGCATCCGCCGGGACTATCCAACTCTCGGGAACCTTCAAATAGAAAAGTGTAAGCAGGCCAAATACGGCCAGTAGGCTGTGGGTAAACCCGCGATGACCAAAGGCTCTGGCGATGGGTTTTGAAATCCACTTCAGCCGCTGACCAAGGAATGATTTTGGATGGTCGATGTCCGGCAGCAGGCAGGTCAGCACGGCAGAAGGGACAATATGCCACCAGTCCCCCTGGGCCAGCACAGGGGTCAGTTCAGCGTTTTTAGCAAACACTGCACAGGCAAGTGAAAAAAGCAGGTGGCCTTCCGCCGTCATGATAAAACCCGGTAAACTGTCAATCCATACAGTATAGGGTTTTTATACAGTGTGTGAAAGAGGTGACGGTGTAACTCTTTGTCACAAACCGGCGGTTAGCGCGCCAGCCAGCCACCGTCTACGGCAAGGGTATGGCCGTTAACGTAATCCGACGCCGCCGAGGCCAGAAACACCACCGGACCCTGTAAATCCTCCGGAAGTCCCCAGCGGCCCGCCGGAATACGGTCGAGGATCGCCTGGCTGCGCTGCTCATCATCGCGAAGTTGTTGGGTGTTATTTGTCGCCATATAACCCGGCGCGATAGCGTTCACGTTAATACCTAGCGGCGCCCATTCGTTTGCCAGCAGGCGGGTGAGCCCGAGGACGCCGCTTTTCGAAGCCGTATAGGACGGCACCCGAATGCCGCCCTGGAAGGAGAGCATGGAGGCAATGTTAATAATCTTGCCGCCCTGACCCTGCACGATAAACTGTTTCGCTACTGCCTGAGAGAGGAAAAAGACCGATTTCAGATTGAGATCGATGACCTCGTCCCAGTCCTTCTCGCTAAATTCCAGCGCATCGCACCGACGAATGGTGCCGGCATTGTTAACCAGAATATCGATGCGGCCCATCTCTGTGATGGCGGTATCCACGACGCTCTGAATACTCTCATGCTTGCCGAGATCGGCGCGAATTGCGATAAAGCGCCGTCCCAGCGCCGTGACGCGCGCTGCCGTTTCGTCAGGAACCTTGCGGTTTACCCCCACGATATCGCATCCTGCCTGGGCGAGGGCAATGGCCATGCCTTGCCCCAGACCGGTATCGCACCCGGTCACCATCGCCACTTTTCCTGCCAGAGTAAAAGCATCCAGTATCATACGCGCCTCAGAAGTCAGGTTATTGTCATTCTGCACGTAAGGATAGGAGTCTGGAATGAGAAAAGCAAATAAAGTAAAACGTTGTTTTGATTTTGTGATGCAGGCAGCCGAAGCTGCCTGAAAGAGCGTTACTCTCCGCGCAGATGGCGGGCAGTCAATTCTTCAAGAGACGTCAGCCTGACATCTGCGAGGGCAAAGCGGGGATCGTGTCGGCCTTCTTCAGCCGGCACAACGATGGAGCGCATACGTGCGGCTTTGGACGCCACCATGCCGTTAACCGAATCTTCCAGCGCCACACAGGTAAGCGGATCCAGCCCCAGTTTCGCGGCGCAGTCCATATACACCTGCGGATGTGGCTTGCTGTAAGGAAGCTTTTCGGCCGAGGCCAGCGCGTCGAAGCTGTCGCGCAGCCCGAACATCGTCAGCATTTTTTCCAGCATATGCAGAGGTGAGGCAGAGGCAAGCCCCACTTTCAGCCCTTGCGCCTTGCACAGGGCGATAGCGTCGCGTACGCCCGGTAACAGAGGCTTATTCTCTTCTACAAGGGAGATAGCACGGTTGATAATGCGCGCCGTAACTTCGTCGCGATCCGGGCCAACCCATGGCTGGTGGGCATACCAAAGGTCAACCACCATATCGATGCGCAGCCCCAGAGTATCGGGAAGCTCATTACGACGACTGATATCGACGCCGAGGCTGGCCATCACGTCCAGTTCAGCCCGATCCCACAGGGGTTCGGAATCAATCAACAATCCATCCATGTCAAAAATAGCGGCAAGTATCTGGCGCGGTGTCGACATTACAACATCTCCTTATCTTGGGGTAAGACGAACGGTGCTAAGCACAAGCAATTTAGCATATTGCATTCAAAGATCGGGCGAAAATGACCGACAGCAGGTAGACTTAGGCACAAATAACGCGTCTTTATGAAGAGGAACTAATGACGTATCAACAAGCTGGACGCATCGCAGTCTTAAAACGTATTGCTGGTTGGGTTATTTTCATTCCCGCCCTGATTTCAACGCTGATCTCCGTACTTAAATTTATGTACGATCACAGCGAAAAACAGCCGGGCATTAATGCCGTCATGCTTGATTTTGCCCACGTCATGATTGAGATGATGCGGTTTAACACCCCATTCCTGAACTTCTTCTGGTTCAACTCGCCCACCCCGGATTTTCACCACCAGCTGAATGTCGGGTTCTGGATAATCTATGCGTTGATCTTTATCGCGATGGCGTTGCAAGCCTCCGGCGCGCGCATGAGTCGCCAGACCCGCTTTTTACGCGAAGGGGTGGAGGATCAGCTGATACTTGAGAAGGCGAAAGGCCCTGACGGGATGAGCCGCGAGCAGATCGAATCGCGCATTGTCGTTCCGCGTCATACCATTTTTGTGCAGTTTTTCCCGCTCTATATCCTGCCGGTTATTATCATTGTGGCCGGGTATTTCTTCTTTACGCTGCTCGGCTTCCTGTAATGTAAAAGGGGGCGTATTGCCGCCCCCTCCCGCTATGCCGCCAGGATACGGTCCAGCGCCCGCTGGGCATTCACCAGATGACTCCCGCCAAACAAAATCGCCCGGTTTAGCAAGGTGTACAGCTGATAAACCGGCTGACGTTCAAGGAAACCCGCAGGTAACGGCGAGACAGACTGATAGCCATCATAAATTTGCGGCGGCTGTTCAGGGTGCAACGGCAGCATCGCCAGGTCACATTCTCTGTCGCCCCAGTAGCAGGCCGGGTCAAATATATAGGGACCATCAGGCCCAAGCGCGCAGTTGTTCGACCATAAATCACCGTGCAGAAGGGAAGCCTGAGGCTGATGCGAAGCCAGACGCTGCTGAATGTGTTCAACAATCGCGTCGATGTTGCCGAACGCTAGTCCCTTTTCAGCGGCCAGCTCCAGCTGCCAGCCTATGCGCTGCTCGGCGAAAAAAGTCGACCAGCGGCGTTGCCACGCGTTTGGCTGTGGGGTGGTAGAGAGGTCGTTATCGAAATCGAGCCCAAACTGAGGTTGATCGCTCCACTGGTGCAAACGGGCGATCTGTTGGCCGAGAATAAAGGCGTTGTGCGCATCCAGAGGGCGCGCCGGAAGATAGTTCATCACCAGAAAGCTGTAGTCACGATCGCTGCCAACGGCTAAAACCTGTGGAACGTTGACTGTTTTACTGCGCGATAACAACTCAAGCTGATCGGCTTCGGCCGTAAAAATGGGGAGCAATTCGCGCTCATCACATTTCACGAAGAGATCGCGCCCGGCGTAACGTAAATGCCATGCGGCATGGATCTCTCCGCCTGGCAGTTCGTTACGCAGTTCAATTTCACCTTCACCCAGTTGCTCACTTAAAAGATGACTGATAGCCTGCCACATGATGTCTCTCCCATGTTGTCTGCCAGATCATAAAGTTAGCGCAAAACGGCTATAAAAAAACAGGAACTAACGCACAACTGAGCGGTTTAATTTTGTACAGGGCACTTATTGTTCTTTTTTATGCCAGTTTTCCCAGCTATCCACATCAATTTCCGTGGCTTTGTCAGTCACGCTTTCCACCAGGCTACTGGCCAGCGCCTTCACCTCCTCCTGACTCAGCGGGCTTATCAGGCCAAAGGCCAGCGAGCCGAGATCGTGAATATTGCCCTCATCGTCCGTCAGCGTGAGCAGAAAATTCGCCCGCGTGAAAGCGTTGTTGAGTTCATTCAGTTCGGTCAGCGATGCTTCATGAATATTGACGGTTACGACGTAGCGGGTGATATCACCACTGCTCATAATTCACCTCGTTGTTATCCTGAAAGTTTTCTTAGCATAGTCGATAAGCCATATTTGGCGACTTCCCCCTCCACGGGAAGGGGAAGCACGTTCAGCTTCTCGCCAGGTAATCGACAATTTTCTGGGTATCCGCAAGCGAACACAGACGGGTTCCCTGATTGATGGTGGCAGCGCTCCCTGCCGCGACGCCATAGCGTGCCATCTCCAGAAGCGAAGCGCCCTGCGCCAGCTTCAGCACCATCGCGCCAACCATACTGTCACCGGCACCCACGGTACTCTGACTTTTCATCGGTGGTGGAACAACCTGCACGCAGCCCGTCTTGTCGACGGCCAGCGCACCCTGAGGACCGAGAGAGACTACAACGCGATGCGCTTTGCCCGTGCGTACCAGCTCTTCTGCGGCAGTACGCACGTCATCAGGCTGGTTGAGCTCGCGATTGACAAGTGCACTGAGCTCTTTCTGGTTAGGTTTGACAAGTTCAAGTTGTCCGGGCTCTAACGCCGCCTTCAGGGCATCGCCTGAGCTATCGACAATGCAGCGGATGCCGCGCTGGAGCACCGCCTGAACCAGTGCCGTCAGCTTTTCTGTTTTGACGCCCGGCGGCAGGCTACCGCTGATCACCAGCAATGAGCCGCTTTCAATGGTCAGCACTTTCTCTTCCAGTTGACGAAACTCATCATCGCTCAACTTCGCCCCTGGCATCACAAAACGATATTGCTCGCCGCTGGATTCAACATGAACATGCAGGTTTTGCCGGGTCCAGTCTCTGGCGTCAACGGTATCTACTGCAACCTGTTCATCTGCCAGCAGCGCAACCAGATGCTCACCCGTGGCGCCGCCAGCGGGGAAGATGGCGGTTGCTTTTCCGCCGAGATGGGTAATTGCGCGCGCCACGTTAATGCCGCCGCCGCCCGGCTCAAACACCGGCGCGCTACAGCGCAGCTTACCTTCCGGATAGATTTGCGGCGTCATGGTCGCAGAGTCGAGGGAAGGGGAGAGCGTCAGCGTGTAAATCGAAGCCATCATGACCTCCTTTTATCATGGGTTATTTTAAGCCTGGCACCGTTTGGCAGGAAGGCAACGTAAATAACAGTATGATTTTAAAAATGAATGCTGACAAAAAACCTTGGCCGGGTATATACATTAAATCGCGTTTTGGGATCGTTCTTATTCAAAAAATGAAAGAAGAAATTATTGCTATGTTATTTGCGGCTTTTTATAATTTGTTACCTTTCTATGGTCGCCTTGTCATTGATCCGCAAGAAAGTTTCCGAGACCGTGACGGTCTCTTTTTATGTTGTACGGACTCCTAAAATAAATGAAGCTTTTGAAGACAGTACCCGCAGCACTGATGCTGGCGGGTGGCGTATTTGCGTCACTGAATGCAACCGCCGATGATACCGTTTTTACTGTCATGGACGATCCCTCCACTGCCAAAAAACCCTTTGAAGGTAACGTGAATGCCGGGTATCTGGCGCAATCCGGTAACACGAAAAGCTCCTCCATGACCGCAGACAGCACCCTGACCTGGTACGGCAACACCACGGCCTGGTCGCTGTGGGGCAATGCCAGCAACACGTCTGCTAACGATGAACGCTCCTCTGAGAAATACGCGGTAGGTGGGCGTAGCCGTTACAACATGACAGATTATGACTACCTGTTTGGGCAGGCGAGTTGGCTTACTGACCGCTACAACGGCTATCGCCAGCGCGATGTCATGACTGCGGGTTATGGTCGTCAGTTCCTGAATGGACCAGTGCACAGCCTCCGTTTTGAATTCGGTCCGGGTGTCCGTTACGACGAGTACACCAACGGCGAAGATGAAACCCAGCCGCTGGGTTATGCATCGGGCACCTACGCATGGCAAATGACTGACAACGCGAAATTCACCCAGGGTGTGTCGGTGTTTGGTGCTGAAGATACAACGCTGAACTCTGAAAGTGCGTTGAACGTGGCTATCAACGAACACTTTGGACTCAAGGTGGCGTACAACGTAACCTGGAACTCATCACCGCCTGATTCCGCGCCGGAACATACCGATCGCCGAACCACGATTTCTTTAGGTTATAAAATGTAATTTCTTCGGGCCGGGACTATTCTCGGCCTGTTTTTTATTTTTTGAAACTGTGCTTATTTATATTAAACGGCGTTTTGAAATAATAGGCATGCTTTCGTCTTCATAATTTCTCCATAATTAGGCGGCCAGGCCTTATTCAGTTTATTTGACACGATTTGATAAATAATTTGACTAGGCAAAAGTGTGATCCAGATCTACACTTACGGCACAGGCAAAAAACTCGCCTCAGGCATTTCTGCATTAATTAAGTATGAGAACAGAATTATGAAAAAAATCAAAACCGCTACAGCAGCGATGGTGCTTTCCGCACTTTCATTTGGCGTATTTGCTGCTGATAATATGACGCAACCTGCCAGTGACGTTAACAGCCCAGTCGGGATCGCTAAAGCCTCTGATGTTGAAGCAGGCTCCAACATTGCCCCTGGCTCCCAGTCTACCGGCCAGTCAATGAATGATGCATTTGATGTACACAAGCTGGTGGCGGGTGAGTGGTCCTGATATTTCAACTGCCACATGTGATGGAATATATACGCTGTCACAGCCTGGCGAAAACCGGATTATGACGTACCGGTTTTGGACCATAAATTATCGTAAAGATAGTTAAGATTTATTCAGTAAATTCACGGCACGTCTTCGCTGACATAATATTAGCCCCAGATCATCGCGGCCCAGCGCAGCAGCAACATCGCGCCGCAAATAGCGATTAACACCACGACCATTTTCCAGTGCTTAACGGCAAATCTTTTTGTTGGCATAACCCAATCCTTGTCAGTTGATACCCTTAGTCTACCAAAGTCTGCGCCAGAAAGCGCTTTACCCGGGACAACAGGTTATGCCAGAACAGCGGTTCGGCTTAAAACCAGTGGAATCTGTCGGCCAGTATCAATACCAGACCAGCAGCGGAAAGTAGATTCAATATCACAACGGTTCTGCTCGATACATTCATGTGATACCCCTTCGATGTTTAAGGACCAGATCAAGAATAGCTCAGCACTTTCGGATTGCGAGCCCCCGTCAACAAAAGTTCATGAACGCAGACATAAGGATGAGCGGTTCAAATCGGTCGCGGGAAGGTGCATTCGCCCTGTTAATAGTGTTACCATTACGCTGCTTGCCGTAAATCCGCATTTATCTGAATCGGCAGGTGCATGATGACGAACCAATTTGACGATTGTTGGTCAGATGGTTTCGTAATCTACTGTTTAATCACGATTATTTTCTTTGTATATGCTCTTATGTGTGGGGCATCACTGCAAATAAGGATATAAAATGCCTGTAATTACTCTTCCTGATGGCAGCCAACGCCATTTCGACCACGCTGTAAGCCCAATGGATGTTGCACTGGATATCGGTCCTGGACTCGCAAAAGCAACCATTGCAGGCCGCGTAAACGGTGAACTGGTAGACGCGTCCGATCTGATTGAAAGCGATGCAACGCTTGCGATCATCACCGCGAAAGACGAAGAAGGTCTGGAGATCATTCGTCACTCCTGTGCGCACCTGTTAGGTCATGCTATTAAGCAGCTGTGGCCCAACACCAAAATGGCGATCGGCCCGGTTATCGACAACGGCTTCTACTACGACGTTGACCTTGACCACACCCTGGCACAGGAAGATATCGACGCGCTCGAAAAACGTATGCATGAGCTCGCCGAAACGAACTATGACGTCATCAAGAAGAAAGTCAGCTGGCATGAAGCGCGTGAAACCTTCGTGAAGCGCGGCGAGAGCTATAAAGTCTCGATTCTTGATGAAAACATCGCTCATGATGACAAGCCTGGCTTGTACCATCACGAAGAATATGTCGACATGTGCCGTGGACCGCACGTGCCGAATATGCGCTTCTGTCATCACTTCAAACTGATGAAAATCGCAGGCGCCTACTGGCGTGGCGACAGCAACAATAAAATGTTGCAGCGTATCTATGGTACCGCATGGGCCGATAAGAAAGCCCTGAACGCGTACCTGCAACGCCTGGAAGAGGCGGCTAAGCGTGACCACCGTAAAATCGGTAAGCAGCTTGACCTGTATCATATGCAGGAAGAAGCGCCGGGGATGGTGTTTTGGCATAACGACGGCTGGACAATCTTCCGTGAACTGGAAACGTTCGTGCGCTCCAAGCTGAAAGAGTACCAGTATCAGGAAGTGAAAGGCCCGTTCATGATGGACCGTGTGCTGTGGGAAAAAACCGGCCACTGGGACAACTACAAAGATGCGATGTTCACCACTTCGTCTGAGAACCGTGAATACTGCATTAAGCCAATGAACTGTCCGGGCCACGTTCAGATCTTCAACCAGGGTCTGAAATCCTACCGCGATCTGCCGCTGCGTATGGCGGAGTTCGGTAGCTGCCACCGTAACGAGCCATCAGGTGCGCTGCACGGTCTGATGCGTGTTCGTGGCTTTACTCAGGATGATGCGCATATCTTCTGTACTGAAGATCAGGTACGTGATGAAGTTAACGCCTGTATTCGTATGGTCTACGATATGTACAGCACCTTTGGCTTCGAGAAGATCGTGGTCAAACTCTCAACGCGTCCGGAAAAACGTATCGGTAGCGATGAGACATGGGATCGCGCAGAGGCGGATCTCGCCGTGGCGCTGGAAGAGAACGGTATTCCGTTCGAATACCAGCTGGGCGAGGGCGCATTCTACGGTCCAAAAATTGAATTTACCCTGTATGACTGCCTCGATCGCGCATGGCAGTGCGGAACGGTACAGCTGGACTTCTCCCTGCCGCAGCGTTTAAGCGCCTCTTATGTTGGCGAAGACAACGAGCGTCAGGTGCCGGTTATGATTCACCGTGCGATTCTCGGTTCACTGGAGCGCTTCATCGGCATCCTGACTGAAGAGTTCGCCGGCTTCTTCCCAACCTGGCTTGCGCCAGTGCAGGTAGTTGTGATGAACATTACCGATTCTCAGGCGGATTACGTTAAAGAATTGACGCAGAAACTACAAAATGCGGGCATTCGCGTAAAAGCAGACTTGAGAAATGAGAAGATTGGCTTTAAAATCCGCGAGCACACTTTACGTCGTGTCCCGTATATGTTGGTCTGTGGTGATAAAGAGGTGGAAGCAGGCAAAGTTGCCGTTCGCACCCGCCGTGGTAAAGACCTGGGGAGCCTGGACGTAAGTGAAGTGATTGAGAAGCTGCAACAAGAGATTCGCAGCCGCAGTCTTCAACAACTGGAGGAATAAGGTATTAAAGGCGGAAAACGAGTTCAAACGGCACGTCCGAATCGTATCAATGGCGAGATTCGCGCCCAGGAAGTTCGCTTAACAGATCTTGAAGGTGAACCACTGGGGATTGTGAGTCTGAGAGAAGCGATCGAAAAAGCTGAAGAAGCTGGAGTAGATTTAGTTGAAATCAGCCCTAACGCCGAACCGCCAGTTTGTCGTATTATGGACTACGGCAAGTTCCTTTATGAAAAGAGTAAATCTTCTAAGGAACAGAAGAAGAAGCAAAAAGTTATCCAGGTTAAGGAAATCAAATTCCGTCCTGGTACCGACGATGGCGATTATCAGGTAAAACTCCGCAGCCTGATTCGCTTTCTGGAAGATGGCGATAAGGCCAAGATCACGCTGCGTTTCCGCGGTCGTGAGATGGCCCACCAACAGATTGGTATGGAAGTGCTTAACCGCGTCCGTGAAGATCTGAGTGAACTGGCAGTAGTCGAATCCTTCCCAACGAAGATCGAAGGCCGCCAGATGATCATGGTGCTCGCTCCTAAGAAGAAACAGTAAGGCCTTCAAGCAGCAAAATCTGTGGAGCCTTCGGGCCCCATAGGTTTTGTTCGCCTATGTTTCGTTTATTTAACAATGCGAAGTGGAAGTTATTAAAATGCCAAAAATTAAGACCGTACGCGGTGCTGCTAAGCGCTTCAAAAAAACCGGTAAAGGTGGTTTTAAGCACAAGCACGCTAACCTGCGTCACATTCTGACTAAGAAAGCTACCAAGCGTAAACGTCACCTGCGTCCAAAAGCCATGGTTTCTAAAGGCGATCTGGGCCTGGTCATCGCGTGCCTGCCGTACGCATAAGTCGTTAACGTTTAACTTTTTTAACTTAGAATAGATACAGGAGAGCACACATGGCTCGCGTAAAACGTGGTGTAATTGCACGTGCACGTCACAAGAAAATTTTGAAACAAGCTAAAGGCTACTACGGTGCGCGTTCACGCGTATACCGCGTTGCCTTCCAGGCTGTTATCAAAGCAGGTCAGTACGCTTACCGTGACCGTCGTCAGCGTAAGCGTCAGTTCCGTCAACTGTGGATTGCGCGTATCAACGCAGCAGCACGTCAGAACGGTATTTCTTACAGCAAATTCATCAACGGCCTGAAAAAAGCCTCTGTTGAAATCGACCGTAAGATCCTGGCTGACATCGCAGTATTCGACAAAGTAGCGTTCACCGCTCTGGTCGAAAAAGCGAAAGCAGCACTGGCATAAGCCAGTTGAAAGAGGGGGCTTTGCTCCCTCTTTTCATATCGCCTTATCAGAAGATTGACATTTACCCGTCCAGGCTTTTCAATAAGGTCTTAACGGTTTTTACCCTACAAGGTAACGCAAGCATGAATGCTGCTATTTTCCGCTTCTTCTTTTACTTTAGCACCTGACTTCAGGAGGCTAGCGCGTGAAAGATGAAACGAAAAACAGCGCCAGATAAGCCTCCCGATGGAGGCTTTTTTTGTGCCTGAATTTGAGAGATTACGTCCAACAATTCGGTGTCTGCACCGACATAATGAGGAAAACCATGTCACATCTCGCAGAGCTGGTTGCCAGTGCAACGGCCGCCATTAACCAGGCCTCAGATGTTGCCGCGTTAGACAATGTCCGCGTCGAATATCTGGGCAAGAAAGGGCATCTGACCCTTCAGATGACTACCCTGCGTGAACTGCCAGCAGAGGAGCGCCCGGCAGCAGGTGCAGTGATTAACGAAGCCAAAGAGCAGGTACAACAGGCGCTGAACGCACGTAAAGCCGAGCTGGAAAGCGCAGTACTGAATGCGCGTCTGGCGGCAGAAACGATTGACGTTTCTCTGCCGGGTCGCCGTATCGAAAACGGCGGTCTGCATCCGGTTACCCGTACTATCGATCGAATTGAAAGTTTCTTCGGTGAGCTCGGCTTTACCGTGGCGACTGGCCCGGAAATTGAAGATGACTACCACAACTTCGATGCCCTTAACATTCCTGGCCATCATCCGGCACGCGCTGACCACGACACTTTCTGGTTTGACGCCACCCGTCTGCTGCGTACTCAGACATCTGGCGTTCAGATCCGTACCATGAAGGAGCAGGCTCCACCGATCCGCATCATCGCGCCGGGTCGCGTATACCGTAACGACTACGATCAGACCCACACCCCAATGTTCCACCAGATGGAAGGTCTGATTGTTGATAAAAACATCAGCTTCACCAACCTGAAAGGCACACTGCACGATTTCCTGAACAACTTCTTTGAGGAAGATTTGCAGGTTCGTTTCCGTCCGTCCTACTTCCCGTTCACTGAACCTTCTGCGGAAGTTGACGTGATGGGTAAAAACGGTAAATGGCTGGAAGTGCTGGGCTGCGGCATGGTACATCCAAACGTACTGCGTAACGTAGGTATCGATCCGGAAGTATACTCCGGCTTTGCGTTCGGTATGGGCATGGAGCGTCTTACCATGCTGCGCTACGGCGTAACCGACTTACGTGCGTTCTTCGAAAACGATCTGCGTTTCCTCAAACAGTTTAAATAAGGGCAGGAAAGAACAATGAAATTCAGTGAACTGTGGTTACGCGAATGGGTTAATACCACGCTGGACAGCGACGCGCTTTCTAACCAGATCACCATGGCGGGTCTGGAAGTTGATGGCGTGGATCCTGTTTCTGGCGCCTTTACCGGCGTCGTGGTAGGTGAAGTGGTTGAGTGTGGTCAGCACCCTAACGCCGACAAACTGCGCGTAACAAAAGTCAATGTGGGCGGTGACCGTCTGCTGGATATCGTCTGCGGTGCGCCAAACTGCCGACAGGGCCTGAGGGTAGCCGTGGCGACCGTCGGCGCGGTACTGCCGGGCGATTTCAAAATCAAAGCGGCTAAGCTGCGCGGTGAGCCGTCTGAAGGCATGCTGTGCTCCTTCTCTGAGCTGGGCATTTCCGACGATCACTCCGGGATTATCGAGCTGCCGCAGGATGCACCAGTGGGTACCGATATCCGCGAATACCTGAAGCTTGATGACAACACCATCGAAATCAGCGTGACGCCAAACCGTGCCGACTGCTTAGGTATCATCGGTGTAGCCCGCGACGTGGCCGTTCTGAACCAGACCGAACTGAACGAGCCGGAGATCGCTCCGGTTGAGGCAACCATCAGTGATGTGCTGCCGATTCAGGTTGACGCCCCTGACGCATGTCCGCGCTACCTCGGTCGCGTGGTGAAAGGTATTAACGTTAAAGCGCCAACCCCGCTGTGGATGAAAGAGAAACTGCGTCGCTGTGGTATCCGTTCTATCGACGCTGTGGTTGACGTGACCAACTATGTTCTGCTGGAGCTGGGCCAGCCAATGCACGCCTTCGATAAAGATCGTATCGAAGGGGGTATTATTGTGCGCATGGCGAAAGAGGGCGAAACCCTGGTTCTGCTGGACGGCAGCGAAGCGAAACTGAACGCCGACACTCTGGTAATTGCCGATCACAACAAAGCGCTGGCGATGGGCGGGATCTTCGGCGGCGAGCACTCTGGCGTCAACGACGAAACGCAAAACGTCCTGCTGGAATGCGCGTTCTTCAGCCCGCTCTCCATCACCGGCCGCGCACGCCGTCACGGTCTGCACACTGACGCTTCTCACCGCTATGAGCGTGGGGTGGATCCTGCGCTGCAATACAAAGCGATGGAGCGTGCGACTCGCCTGCTGATCGACATCTGCGGCGGCGAAGCGGGTCCGGTTATCGATGTGACCAACCAAGCGGCGCTGCCGAAGCGTGCGACCATTACTCTGCGCCGCAGCAAGCTGGATCGTTTGATTGGTCACCACGTTGCCGATGCGCAGGTGACCGACATTCTGACGCGTCTGGGCTGCGAAGTGACTGAAGGTCAGGATGAGTGGAAAGCCGTTGCGCCATCCTGGCGTTTCGACATGGAGATCGAAGAAGATCTGGTGGAAGAAGTGGCCCGCGTGTACGGCTACAACAATATCCCTGACGAGCCGGTGCAGGCGGGTCTGGTGATGGGCAGCCATCGCGAAGCCGATCTGTCACTGAAGCGTGTGAAAACCATGCTGAACGACAAAGGCTACCAGGAAGTGATCACCTACAGCTTCGTTGATCCTAAGCTGCAACAGCTGATCCACCCGGGTCAGGAAGCGCTGATCCTGCCAAGCCCGATCTCCAGCGAGATGTCAGCGATGCGTCTGTCCCTGTGGACGGGACTGCTGGGTACTATCGTTTATAACCAGAACCGTCAGCAGAACCGCGTGCGTATTTTCGAAAGCGGTTTGCGCTTTGTACCGGATACTCAGGCCAATTTAGGCATCCGTCAGGATCTCATGCTGGCCGGCGCCATTAGCGGTAACCGCTATGAAGAGCACTGGGACCTGGCAAAAGGGACGGTTGATTTCTACGATATGAAGGGCGATCTGGAAGCGATTCTCGATCTGACCGGTAAATTATCCGAAATTGAATTCCGCGCAGAAGCGATTCCAGCCCTGCATCCGGGCCAGAGTGCGGCGATCTATTTAGACGGCAAACGTGTTGGTTTTATTGGGGTTGTTCACCCGGAGCTGGAACGTAAGCTGGATCTGAATGGCCGTACCATCGTATTCGAGCTGGAGTGGAACCCGGTTGCAGACCGCGTCATTCCTCAGGCAAAGGACGTCTCACGCTTCCCGGCAAACCGCCGTGATATCGCGGTTGTGGTCGCTGAAAATGTGCCCGCAGCAGATATTTTGGCCGAATGTAAGAAAGTTGGCGTAAATCAGGTAGTTGGCGTAAACTTATTTGACGTGTACCGCGGCAAGGGCGTAGCAGAAGGTTTCAAGAGCCTCGCTATTAGCCTTATCCTTCAGGATACCAGCCGTACACTCGAAGAAGAGGAGATTGCCGCTACCGTCGCCAAATGTGTAGAGGCATTAAAAGAGCGATTCCAGGCATCATTGAGGGATTGAACCTATGGCGCTTACAAAAGCTGAAATGTCAGAATATCTGTTTGATAAGCTAGGGCTTAGCAAACGGGATGCCAAAGAGCTGGTAGAGCTGTTTTTCGAAGAGATCCGTCGTGCTCTGGAAAATGGTGAGCAGGTTAAACTCTCCGGCTTTGGCAATTTTGATTTGCGAGACAAAAACCAACGTCCGGGCCGTAACCCGAAGACGGGGGAAGATATTCCCATTACAGCCCGCCGCGTGGTGACCTTCAGACCCGGACAGAAGTTAAAAAGCCGTGTCGAAAACGCAACGCCCAAAGCAGAGTAATATGAACTAACTAAAAAGGCCGCTCACGCGGCCTTTTTTCTTTGCGCTATTTGCTAAACCCGCCGTAAAATCAATGATATCTCAACCGGATAACCTATCGTCTATGCTTGATCTTGCCCGTCTTCAGCACCGCTCCGATCTCCGCCGCCTGTGTCTGCTCGGGGTGCTGATGATTGTCGCCACCACCGTCAGCCTGTGTGCGGGCGATCGGTGGCTGGGACCGGAAAGCTGGTTTACGCCTGAGGGACAGCTCTTTGTCTGGCAGATCCGCCTGCCACGGACGCTGGCTGTGCTTTTAGTCGGCGCTGCGCTGGCGCTGTGCGGCACGATCATGCAGGCATTATTTGAAAACCCTCTGGCGGAACCCGGACTTCTCGGGGTGTCGAATGGCGCAGGCGTCGGGCTTATCGCCGCCGTGATGCTGGGGGGAGGCGAGCTCTCCGCCTGGGGGATTAGCCTCAGCGCCATCCTTGGCGCGCTGTTGATAACCCTTATCCTTCTGCGCTTTGCTCGTCGCCATTTATCCACCAGCCGGCTGCTGCTTGCCGGGGTAGCGTTGGGGATCATCTGTAGCGCGCTGATGACATGGGTCGTCTACTTCTCCACCTCTTTCGATCTGCGCCAGTTAATGTACTGGATGATGGGGGGATTTGGTGGCGTTGACTGGCGTCAGGGGTGGCTGATGGTGCTCCTGATCCCGGTCATCCTGTGGACGGCGTTCCAGGCGCAGCCGCTAAATATTCTCGCGCTGGGCGAAACGTCTGCTCGCCAGCTCGGGATGCCGATTGGCTTCTGGCGCAACGCGCTGGTTATCGCCATCGGCTGGATGGTGGGCGTAAGCGTGGCGCTGGCGGGGGCGATTGGCTTTATTGGGCTGGTGATCCCGCATATGCTGCGCCTGTGCGGTATTACGGACCACCGAACCCTGCTTCCGGCCTCGGCGGTTGCCGGGGCGGCAACGCTGCTGATTGCCGATATCATCGCCCGGCTTGCGCTGACGGCCGCTGAGTTGCCGATAGGCGTGGTGACCGCAACGCTGGGCGCACCGGTCTTTATCTGGCTACTATTAAAAGCTGGACGTTAAAACACAACCTGTAAGTCAACCTGAGGGAATGCTATGCAGTCTGATATTCTGAATACCGAAGTGACTACCATTGACGGCGAGAAAACCACGCTGGAAGGCTACAAGGGCAAGGTACTGCTCATCGTGAACGTGGCATCGAAATGTGGCCTTACGCCGCAGTATGAACAGCTGGAAAACATTCATAAAGCCTGGGAAAAAGACGGCTTTACCGTACTCGGCTTCCCGTGCAACCAGTTCCTGGGCCAGGAGCCGGGCAGCGAAGAGGAGATTAAGACCTTTTGCAGCACAACCTATGGTGTGACGTTCCCGATGTTCAGCAAAATTGATGTGAACGGGGACAATCGTCATCCGCTGTATGCCAAACTGGTGGCTGCGGCGCCGACCGCCGTTGCGCCTGAAGAGAGTGGTTTCTATGAGCGTATGGCGAGCAAAGGTCGCGCGCCGCTCTATCCGGACGATATTCTGTGGAACTTCGAAAAATTCCTGATTGGCCGTGACGGTCAGGTCGTGCAGCGTTTCTCGCCTGACATGACGCCTGAAGATCCTATCGTGATGGAATCAATCAAGCTGGCGCTGGCGAAATAATGACGCTGCTGATGCAGCTCACAGGCGTTGCCGGGAAGGGACGTCTTGAGCCTGTTACCGCCGCAGTCAACGCAGGTGAAATCCTTCACCTGGTTGGGCCTAACGGCGCCGGAAAAAGCACGCTGCTGGCGCGCATGGCGGGGCTGACCCGCGGGGAAGGGGAGATTACCTTTCTCGGGCAATCGCTCGTCAACTGGCTACCCTCTACACTCGCCTCCCGTCGAAGCTATCTGGTTCAGCAGCAGGTTCCGCCCTTTGCAATGCCCGTCTGGCACTACCTGACGCTGCACCTGCCTGATAAAAATCAGGTAGCATTGCTCCATGACGTTGCTGCGGCGCTCGGGTTAGACGATAAGCTCACCCGACAGGCCAGCCAGCTTTCCGGTGGCGAATGGCAGCGCGTGCGTCTGGCCGCCGTCATCCTTCAGGTTCATCCGGTGGGAAATCCTCACGGGCGGTTGCTGCTGCTGGACGAGCCGATGAGCGGACTGGACGTTGCCCAGCAGGCAGCGCTGGATACTCTGCTCAGCGCGCTGTGTCGCAAGGGCATCGCCATTGTGATGAGCAGCCATGATTTAAACCATACGTTGCGCCACGCGCATCGGGTGTGGTTGCTGGCGCGTGGCAAACTGATTGCCAGCGGAACGCGCGACAGCGTGCTGACGGCCCCCAATCTTGCGAGTGCTTACCACATGTCGTTCCGGAGGCTGGATATTGAAGGCCACAAGATGCTCATTTCCACGGCGCAGGAATAACCTTTCTTGCACAGCCGCATAGATGCACGCTAAATTACCGAAAGAACAAAAAAAGCAGAGGATTCGTCTGAAATGCGATTCTGGTTTCTCCTTGTTGCGGCGCTATTTCTTGCAGGATGCAGTAGCCATCGTGCACCTCCGCCTAACCCACGGCTTTCCGATTCCATTACGGTCATTGCCAGCCTGAACGATCAGCTCAGCAACTGGCGCGGCACCCCTTATCGCTATGGCGGGATGAGCCGGGGCGGGGTGGATTGCTCGGGATTTGTGCTGATGACTTTCCGCGAGAAATTTGACCTACAGCTTCCGCGTGAAACGCGTATGCAGGCGAAAATCGGCACTGAAATTGATAAAGACGAGCTCCTGCCCGGCGATCTGGTCTTTTTTAAAACAGGTTCCGGTGAAAGCGGCCTTCATGTCGGCATTTATGACACCGATAATCAGTTCATCCATGCCTCGACCAGCCGTGGCGTGATGCGCTCCTCTCTCGATAATGTTTACTGGCGTAAAAATTTCTGGCAGGCCAGGCGTATTTAACCGCTGCATAAAGATGCAGTGCGGAGGGCCTGGCGGTGAAAATAGACGTCAGGCTTTTCTTGCGGGTGGATTAAAGTAAAATTTTTGCCCACTTATTTTTGTCAGCATGTGCCTGTTTTATCTAAAACTGGCTATTATTCAATAACCAGGATAAGATTATTTTAGATTCAGGGAAAAATCTGAAAATTAATACGGAAAGAATGAAATTAATCTTATTAAAATCAAGACAGTGGAATTGTGCCTGCAATTGCTCCAGGATGTTCTCTCTCATCTTTAATGCAGGACAAGGGCGATGATTATTACGCTAGATAATGCTTACCAGTCTGAACTTTTACTCCTTCCGGCGCGTGATAGTGCAGGTTTGCTTAAAGGTTTAGAGATTTTGGTTAACTTTACTGGCGTGGGTACGGACGTACGAATCCCGACTGAACTGGTTATCCCTCATCTTTCTCAGGAAGATGAATTAGTGCTGTTTCAGGAAAAACTGCAATTACTCGATACCTGTAAGCTATTTTTTATTCAGCATCAGTTAATTGCATGGATCAATATTACACCTGCAATTGTTGAGTTTTTATTAACTAATGAGAACGCTGTTTCAATCCTTGATCGTTATCCGTTTCTTGAGTTTACTGTTAATGAGAACTATCCAGGTTTAAATAACGGGAAAGACGATCTTACGCTTGCAAGAATGGCGATCCATTTCCCCTTAGTGCTGGCTAACTTTGGTGCAGGGGCTGCATCCCTTAAACCGGTGTATGATGGTCTGTTCAAACGGGTGATTCTGGATAAAAACTTTATTCATCAGCGCGTCTCGGCGCTCTCTTTCGAGCCTTTTATGCGCGCCATTCTCTGGCAGATCGCGCCGCATTGTCAGTCGGTCATGGTCTCGGGAATTGACGATCACGGCATCTTACAACGCGTGCTGCCCTTCAATTTTGGCGCAATGCAGGGAACCCTGTGGCCTGCCGTCCCGGCAGAACGCGTAACGACCCTCGTTCAGCAATAACCCCTTTCTTCGCCCGTGTTTACGTCAAGGGAAACCCTCTACACTTAAAGCAGGAGGACTTATGACCCTGTCTTTTACTGCTCACTGGCACGATGAATTACCCGGCTTTTACACCGCGCTTAAGCCCACGCCTTTACAGAACGCGCGTCTTATCTGGCATAACGATGCATTAGCGGATTCGCTTGGCATCCCTTCGACACTTTTTCAGCCAGAAAAGGGCGCCGGTGTCTGGGGCGGCGAAACGCTGCTTCCGGGCATGAAGCCTCTGGCTCAGGTCTACAGCGGACATCAGTTTGGCGTCTGGGCGGGACAGCTCGGCGATGGTCGCGGCATCCTGCTGGGTGAACAGGTTCTGCCGAATGGCGAAACGCTCGACTGGCACCTGAAAGGGGCAGGGTTAACACCGTACTCACGCATGGGGGATGGCCGCGCGGTGCTGCGTTCAACCATTCGTGAGAGTCTGGCTTCCGAGGCGATGCATGCCCTGGGGATCCCCACCTCACGCGCGCTGTCCATTGTCACCAGCGACACGCCGGTGGCCCGTGAGACGATAGAGCAGGGGGCGATGCTTATCCGCGTGGCGGAAAGCCATCTGCGTTTCGGTCATTTTGAACACTTCTACTATCGCCGCGAGCCGGATAAAGTCCGCCAGCTTGCCGATTACGCCCTTCGACGTCACTGGCCGCACCTGCAAAACGAACCGGACCGCTATGTTCTCTGGTTCCGTGATATTGTCGCGCGCACCGCCTCAATGATTGCCCGCTGGCAGGCCGTCGGCTTTGCCCACGGGGTGATGAATACCGACAACATGTCCCTGTTAGGGCTGACGTTTGACTACGGTCCGTACGGCTTCCTTGATGACTATCAACCGGGTTACATCTGTAACCATTCGGACTATCAGGGGCGTTACCGTTTCGACAACCAGCCTGCGGTGGGGCTGTGGAACCTTCAGCGGCTTGCGCAAAGCCTGTCGCCGTTTATCGACGTCGATGCCCTGAACGATGCGCTCGACACCTATCAGGAGGTCTTGCTGCGGGAATATGGTGTGTTAATGCGCAACAAGCTGGGGCTGATGACGCAGGAAACAGGCGATAACGCGCTGCTGAATGGGCTGTTTGCCATCATGGCGCGTGAAGGCAGCGACTATACTCGAACCTTCCGTATGCTGAGCCAGACTGCGCAGCAGAGCGCCGCTTCACCGCTGCGTGACGAGTTCATCGATCGACAGGCGTTTGATGACTGGTTTGCCGCTTACCGGGCGCGTTTACAGCAGGAACAGATTGATGACGATACCCGCCAGGCGCGGATGAAGGCGGTTAACCCGGCGATGGTGTTGCGCAACTGGCTGGCGCAGCGGGCTATTGAGCAGGCAGAGCAGGGGGATTATGCCGAGCTGCATCGGCTGCATATCGCCCTGCGCACGCCGTTTGCCGACCGGGAGGATGACTATGTCAGCCGCCCGCCGGACTGGGGCAAGCGACTGGAAGTGAGCTGCTCAAGCTAAGGGGCGAGAAAAACCTGCGGTGCGGCGTGCGCCGGATGTCTGCCGACGTGCACCTGCGCACCGTACCAGCGCGCCAAAGCGTCGGCCTGCAATACCGTCTCCGGTATGCCCTGAGAAACAATCCTGCCGTTGTGTAACAGCAGGATCCGGTCCGACCATAACGCGGCGAGATTAAGATCGTGCAGCACCACGCAGACGTGAAGATGACCCAGACGGGTCAGCGATTTCAACAGGCGCAGCAGATGCTGCTGGTGGTAGAGATCCAGCGCTGAAGTGGGTTCGTCGAGAAACAGCCAGCCGCGCGGCGTTCCCTCACGCCACAGCTGCGCCAGCGCGCGGGCGAGCTGAACGCGCTGCTGCTCGCCCCCCGAGAGGGAATGATAACGTCTGCCAGCCAGCGGCAGGCAACCGGTCAGCTGCATCACCTCACGCACAATCGACGGTTCAGGTTGACGCGACCAGGGCGCACGCCCCATTCCAACGATCTCCTCCACCAGCCAGTCAAATCCAGGCTGAGTATGCTGACGCATCACTGCCCGATAGCGGGACAGCGTCTCCGGGTGCCATTCATCCAGCGCTTTCCCCGCCAGCGAACAGCCGCCGCTGTCGGGTTTCAGGTAGCCGGTCAGCAGCCGCAGCAGCGTGGATTTCCCCGCGCCGTTGGGACCGATCAATGTAACCAGCTCTCCCTGCGACAGTGACAGCGAAACGTTATCTGTCAGCGTGCGGCCAGACCGGGTAAAAGTCAGATTTTCAGCCGTATAACGTTCAGCCATGCTGTTCTCCACGACGAAAAATGAGCCATAAGAACCAGGGGGCGCCAAGGATGCTGGTGAGCAACCCGACCGGCATTTCTGCCGGGGCGACCAGAGTGCGGGCTACCGTATCCGCCACCAGCAGCAGAAAAGCGCCCGCGAGAACCGTGCCGGGGAGGGTTGCCCGGTGATCGGCGCCCAGCCACATGCGCATCAGGTGCGGCACCACGAGTCCGACAAAGCCAATCACGCCGCTGACGGCGACAGCCGCAGCGACCAGCAGAGCGCTGCATAACAGTAATATTCGCTGTACAAGGGCAACGTCCACGCCGAGATAATGCGCTTCCTCTTCACCCAGTTGCAGTAAATTTAACGCGCTGGCACAACGCCAGATCGCCAGAGCGGCAGGCACCATCAGCGAGATCACGGCGAGCAGCGTTGACCACTGCGCCTGACCGAGACTACCCATTCCCCAGAGTGAAAGCTGACGCAACTGGGCGTCATTGCTGACCCACGAAAGCACACCCACTGCCGCACCGCACAGGGCATTGATGGCGATACCCACCAGCAACAGACGTGACAGAGAGGTGTCACGCTGCTTGCTGAGCAGGAAGATCACGCCTGTGGCTGCCAGCGCCCCAAAAAATGCCGCCAGCATCGGGGCATAAAGCATCACCAGCGCGGGCAGCGAGAGCGGGAGCACCACCCACAGGGCGACGGCCAGCGCCGCACCGCTGCTGATCCCGAGCAGGCCCGGGTCGGCCAGCGGATTGCGGAACAGCCCCTGCATGACGCAGCCGGCGAGCGCCAGCGACCCGCCAATCACCAGCGCCAGCAGCACGCGGGGCAGACGGATGGTGAGCCAGATCTGGCGTAGCGTCTCATCGCTGCCGCTCCACAGCACGTTCACCGGCAGGCGTAACGCCCCAAAACCGGAAGCCATGAACGTCATGACGGTAAGCAACCCCGCCAGAAGCCATAACGATAACGTGATGCGCCGGGACATCAGGGCAGTTGCTCCGCTCTGGCACGCAGCTGTTGTATGGCTTTCGGCGTGCGGACGCTGAAGCCCAGCAGGGCCATGTCATCAATAGCCAGCACCTGCTTGCTTCGCCCCGCTGGCGTTTGCGCCAGGCCGGGCAGTTTCCACAGATTTTGTTCGCCGCCCAGCGCGTTAAGGCCGTCCTGCGAAATCACCACCAGATCCGGCTGGCTGGCCATTACCCCCTCCTGGGAGAGCGGCTGATAGCGGGTAAAGCCCTGCATGGCGTTCTGCAACCCGGCGGCGCGTATTGCCGCATCCGCGCCGGTCTGTTGCCCGGCCGCCATTGCGGTCATTCCGCCGTGGCTGAGGATAAACAGCACCCGCTTGTTGAGCGGTGTTGAGGGCAGAGCCGCCAGCGCCTGACGCAGCGAGTTGCGCAGGGTTTCCCCTTGCACCTCATGATGCGTCGCCTGAGCTATCACTCGCACTTTTTCGTCAATCGTGCGCAGGTCAGGCGTGCCGGGAACGGTAACTACCCGGACGTGGCTCTGTTCAACCTGTTTCAGCGCCAGAGAGGGTTGCGCCTGGTCGCTTGCCAGCACCAGCGTCGGGCGTACGGACAGAATTCCCTCCGCATTCAGCTGGCGGAGATACCCCACGTCAGGCAGCGCGTTTGTCGCCTGCGGCCACTGGCTGGTACTGTCGCGCGCAACCAGAGAAGACTCCGCGCCGAGGGCGTAGACGATCTCCGTCACGTCGCCGCCGAGGGCGACAATTCTCTCCGGCGCGGCGACGGTGACCAGCGGCAGGGCGCAGAGCAGGGCAAACCAGTTTTTCATGCGGCCAGCCCTTCTGGCGTCAGAGCGTCAATCTGGCGGCGCCACTGGCTCTGCTCCGGCTCGCCTTCGGTACGCTGCCCATAGAGCTGGGCGATCTGAGTTCCATCCGCAGCAAACAGCTCCAGGCTGGTAACGTGTCCGTCTGCCGTGGGCTTACGCGTAACCCACGTCTCCGCGATAGTCTCCTCCAGCAGATGCAGGGTAAAGGTTGGGTTGAAGATGTTCAGCCAGCCCTTCATGGGCGTCAGTTTTTCCACCACACCGGTGAAGATCTGCACGCAACCGCGGTTGCCGACGAAGATCATGATTTCGTTTCCGTCCTGTTGCGCCCTCTCCAGCAGTTGTGCCAGCGCGCTGTTATCCACCTTACAGGCCAGATCGTCACTCACCAGACGAAACGCCTGCTGGCGGCTCAGGTTATGGCGCTTCAATAAGCTAAAGAATTGATGCACGTCGGTCATGGCGCGCCACTCTTTCTCCACCGAGCCTGCATCTGCACCGTCGGAATGCGCGGGGGCTTCGACAGCCTTCAGCGCCAGAGCGGGGTTATCGGCAATGATAAAACGGGTCAGGACGTCGCCCCAGGCAGCAACGTCGGTGTGATCCGTGGTGTAGACCTTCAGTAAAGCGTCGCCCTGATGATCGAAGAACTGAATGCTCTGACGTTCGCCGCGGGAGGTCGTTTCGCTAATGTGAAACGCGCTCGCCCACTGGTTGAGGAACAAACGCAGATCCAGCGCGCGCGGATTCAGCACCAGCCCGGCATGACCGCCGAGGTGCTGGTGAGTAAACGCTCCAACCTGTTCGTGAACGGCGTATTCGTTACGGCAGATGCATTTGGTTTCCCCCACGGACTCCAGCGCTGCCAGAATCTCGCGGATTTCACCGCGCAGCCGCCAGGCGTCGTGTCCAACGCGCGCAAATGCCAGCTCTGCTTCGCTGATGTGCATTAATCCGGCGATATCACGGGCGTACTTACCCGCATGTTCTTCTTTAAGCTCAAGCCAGCGTGTGTAGTGACCCATAATCTTATCCTTCTGAATCGTTGCCCCGAAGGGAATTACCATTGATAACTGACGAAGATCTTGCCGTTGCGGCCATCCTGCGGGATGCCCTGCGGTGACCAGTAGGCTTTGTCGAAGGCGTTCCCCAGCACGAGGGTGGTGGTGATGCCTTTGAACTGCTGCTGGCCTTTATAACTGACGTAGAAATCATTTACTGCGTAGCCAGGCTGCTCGCTGTAGCTGCTGCTGATGTGCGTTGAACGTTCGACGAAGGTGCCGATCCAGCCCACGGAGAAGCCGCTTTGCGCCACCGGGATATCCAGCTTACTGGTGACGGTGTCCGGGTTGATGCTGGAGATATATTCACCCGTGTCGGTATCTTTCCCGCGCGTGCGGTTATAGGCCACGTCGAGGTTGAACAGGCTGGTGGCGTAGGTTGCCATCATGTCCCAGCCCCAGATTTTGGCATTTGGTACGTTATAGGACATGGTAGTGGCCGCCGCAAAATCGACGGTGGTAGAGATGTAATCTTTCGCTTTTGTGTCGAAATAGCTGGCTTTGAACTCCAGCGCGTCGTTGGCGAGTAGCAGATCGTCAAAACGCAGCCCAAAACCGAACTCCTGGGTTTCGTTGGTCTCCGGACGCAGGTTCGGGTTCGGCACCCAGTAGTTAGTGTAGAAGCTGCCGATAGAGAAGTGCTTTGAGTCGTTATACATTTCGCCCATCGTTGGCGCGCGGAAGGCCTGGGCGTAAGAGCCGAACAGCATCAGCCAGTCGGCTGGACTCACGGTTAACCCGGCGCGTGATGACCATTTATCCGCATCCACGTCGTCGTAACCGTCGCTGCTGCCGCGGTAGTTGTCGTAACGCGTCCCGCCGAGAAGCGTTACCGGCAGGTCGCGCAGGGTGATCTCATCCTGCAACCAGCCGGAGCTGAAGTCGATTTTAGCGTCCGGGAAGCCGGTGGTCGCGCCGCCAGGGTGTTGCTCCTGACGGTAGTATTCCCCGCCATAGGTCAGCAGGTGCGAGGCGAAGGAGTCGCTGAACAGGCGGGTGCGGTTTTCCACTTTGCCGCCTTTGGTGGTCTGCTTACGGAACTCGCCGCTGGCGTCGATGTTCTGGGCGTTGATCCGCGCTTCGGACCAGTAAATTTTCGCATCGGCGTTCAGCCAGTCGTTTCCGGCTGGCGCAATGCGGTAGCCAAGCTGGGCATCGCGCTGAATGGTGGAACGATCGGTCATCGGGTTACTGCTGCTGGCATCCGTGGTCTGCGGGTTTTTCGGCTCCTGCGCGTCGTTGTTGTAGTAGCGCAGGGAGCCGCTCAGCGTCTGAGCCGGATCAATTTTCCAGCTGCCTTTCGCCAGCATATTGTTGATAGATTCGTCGTTTGGCGCCCTCGCGCCGTCACTCTGGCGAATGTCGCCGCGATCGCGACTGGACCAGGAGACCACACCGTCCAGGGTATCGGTGCGGCCATAGGCGCTGGCGCCCATCCCGATGCTGTGATCGCCCGTTGCACCGGTAGCAAATACGCGATAGCCGCTATTTTTACCTGCGTCCAGCAGATCGCTGGCGTCGACGGTGTCATATGAAATTACGCCGCCCAGCGCGCCGCTGCCGTACAGCAAGGCGGAAGGGCCACGTACCACTTCGATACGTTTGATCAGCGCCGGATCGAGGAACGTGCTGTTCAGGTGTCCGGTATCGGTGCCCTGGCGTACGCCATCCACCAGCACCAGCACGCCACGTCGGTCGTAACCGCGCAGGTTAACGTCCTGACCGTTGGTGCGCCCGGTGCCGTCCAGCGTCAGGCCGGGCACCTTGCGCAGCAGGTCGGCGGCGGAGCTGGCGGTCTGGTTTTCCGGCGCGGTGGCGTCAATCACGCTTACCATCATGGGGGCTTCGAAGGCGCTGCGGGCGTTGCCGGTGGCGGTAACGGTGATATCGTCTGCGGCGGCAAACGCAACGCCCGGCAGGGTGCTGACAATTGCCAGCGCCAGAAGAGACGGGCGTAAAGACGTGGATTGCAGGTGTGGCATAGCAACTCTCCATAAGAATTGAAAAGCGCTGGCTGCCTGGGGATCACCTGGGTGGCTGGCGAATGTGTTGTCTGGATTATTTAGTCAGGATCAGTTTTCCGGCATTGGTCTGGCGCAGCAGGTAGTGCTGGCCGTCATGCTCGATAATGACCCGTCCCTCCTCACCCAACAGGCTTTTGCTGTCGATTCGGCGATCGGTGGGAGCAGGGGACGGCGCTGTGTGTGTTTTTACTGGCGTTGCCGCGCTGTTATCGGTCGGTGACATAATGTTTATAAATAACAATCAATGTAACAATGATAATCATTATCAATAAACTGCAAATTCACGGCAAGCGTTTTTATGAAAATTGTGTGACGGGATCAAATTTGGGGGAGAGGTGCGGTCTGATGCCCTCACCCCGACCTTCTCCCATGGGGAGAGGGAGAAGGGCACGTACCGTAGGCCGGGTAAGCGCAGCGTCACCCGGCAGGATTTTAAAAGCGCGTGTCCACGGCTGAAGCCAGCTTCTCCAGCAGCCGTTCGCTGTCTTCCCAGCTCAGGCACGGGTCGGTGATCGACTGGCCGTACACCATTTGCTGTCCGGCGACGATCTTCTGCGTGCCTTCTTTGATAAAGCTCTCCGCCATAATTCCTGCAATGGCGGTCGAGCCGCTGCGGATCTGCTGGCAGACTTCATCGCAGACGTCCAGCTGGCGGCGGTGCTGTTTCTGGCAGTTGCCGTGGCTGAAATCCACCACCAGATGCTCCGGCAGGTCAAATTCCGCCAGCGTTTCGCAGGCGGCGGCAATATCTTCTGCATGGTAATTCGGTTTTTTACCGCCACGCATAATGATATGTCCGAACGGGTTGCCGCTGGTCTGGTAGATGGTCATTTGGCCGTTTTTATCCGGGGAGAGGAACATATGGCTGGCGCGTGACGCGCGGATGGCATCAACGGCGATGCGGGTATTGCCGTCCGTTCCGTTTTTGAAGCCCACCGGGCAAGAGAGCGCCGACGCCATTTCACGGTGGATCTGGCTTTCGGTGGTACGCGCGCCAATCGCGCCCCAGCTAATGAGGTCGGCAATAAACTGTCCGGTCACCATATCCAGAAATTCGGTAGCGGTCGGCACGCCCAGCTCGTTAACCTGTAGCAGCAGCTTACGCGCCAGCGCAATGCCGTGATTCACCCGGTAACTACCGTTCAGATCGGGATCGGATATCAATCCTTTCCAGCCCACGACAGTACGCGGTTTTTCAAAGTAGGTACGCATCACGATCTCCAGGCGATCCTGATACGTGCCGCGCAGCGTCTGAAGGCGTTGTGCATAATCCATCGCCGCGTCCAGGTCGTGGATGGAGCAGGGGCCAATTACTACCAGAAGACGTTTGTCTTCACCATTGAGAATTTTTTCGATGCGGCGACGGGAGGCCGTAACATGGTCCGCCACCTCGTCGGAAACGGGGTGCAGCCGGGCCAGTTCAGCCGGGGTGACCAGGCTATCAATGCGCGCGGTGCGCAGTTCGTCGGTTTTGTTCATGGAATGTCTCAGAAATTTTTTGCTTCATCGGCAGACTACCGGGAAGTGATGGGCATCACCTTAAACCAATCCCTGCTGATTTCAAGTTCGGGGCACGTCGCCCCGAGGATGGCATGATAATAACTGAAACTGGATTAATGTACTAGCATATTAGTACATGCGGCGATTCAGTCCCATGATATCGAGGATCTTGGTGGCAATTTCTTCTACTGAATAGTTGGTACTGTTCAGCCAGGGGATTTGATTTTTCCGGTACAGCGCTTCGACTTCGGAGACTTCCATTCGGCACTGGCGCATTGAGGCGTAGCGGCTGTTCTCGCGACGTTCTTCGCGGATCGCCGCCAGTCGTTCCGGGTTGATGGTCAGCCCAAATAGCTTATGCTGAAGCGGCTTGAGCGCGGCAGGCAGCACCAGGTTGTCCATATCATCGGCAATAAAGGGGTAGTTAGCGGCGCGAATGCCAAACTGCATTGCCAGGTAAAGGCTGGTGGGGGTTTTACCGCAGCGCGACACGCCTAGCAAAATGACCTGCGCCTGGTCCAGATTGCGCAGCGAGATCCCGTCGTCGTGCGCCAGAGTGTAGTCAATGGCGGCAATACGCGCATCGTATTTGGTCAGGTTGCCGGGGTTCAGCCCGTGGGTACGGTGAGCGATCGGCGTCGGGTCGAGCTTCAGCTCGCTTTGCAAGGGTGCAACCAGCGCCTGCACGATATCCTGACAGAAGCCCTCGCTTTGCAGAATGATGTTGCGGATCTCAGGGATCACAATGGAATAGAACACCAGCGGACGAACACCGGTCTGCTGGTAAATGGCGTCGATCTGGTCCTTGACCGCTTTGGCCCGGCTCTCGTTTTCCACGAACGGCAGCGTGATGCTGTTTATCGACACGGGAAACTGCGACATCACCGCGTGTCCCAGCACCTCGGCGGTAATCGCCGTCCCATCAGAAATATAAAAAACGTGGCGATCGACAGCATTATCCATTTTATCCACCCTGAATAGCGTACGTAATTGCCTGAAAGCATAAATTAAAAAAGTTAATTGCACAGCAAAGAACTTATCTGAATTTAAAATGAAATGGTGTTTTTGATTTTCCTGAAAAGTGGATTTCATTTTCTGATTAGCGGCGTTATTTCTATGGTTTTTGCCGGAATCTATAGGAATCATCGGGTTAGCGAGTGCGGGGAAACTGTCCGAAAAGTTGAAAATTTAAATTGCTTACACGATTCACCGTTTTTTTAGCGGAAATAAATATGCCAGTATAAATACGTAGTCAGGTGTTTCTTACTCCGATCAAATATCACAAAAGGATTGTTTCGATGTCCAACAATGGCTCGTCACCGCTGGTGCTTTGGTATAACCAACTCGGCATGAATGATGTAGACAGAGTTGGGGGCAAAAATGCCTCCCTGGGTGAAATGATTACAAATCTGTCCGGTATGGGTGTCTCCGTACCAAACGGGTTTGCCACAACCGCCGATGCGTTTAACCTGTTTTTAGACCAGAGCGGTGTAAACCAGCGCATTTACGACCTGCTGGATAAAACGGATATTGATGATGTCGCCGAGCTTGCCAAAGCCGGGGCGCAAATCCGCCAGTGGATTATCGACACACCTTTCCAGCCGGAACTGGAAAAAGCCATCCATGACGCCTACAACCAGCTCTCCGCTGACGACGCGCAGGCCTCCTTTGCCGTGCGCTCTTCCGCTACCGCGGAAGATATGCCGGATGCCTCTTTCGCCGGACAGCAGGAAACCTTCCTCAACGTCCAGGGTTACGAGGCGGTACTGGTGGCGGTGAAGCATGTGTTTGCTTCCCTGTTCAACGACCGCGCCATCTCCTATCGCGTGCATCAGGGCTATGACCACCGCGGCGTCGCGCTCTCCGCAGGCGTACAGCGCATGGTGCGCTCCGACGTGGGCTCTTCCGGCGTGATGTTCTCTATCGACACGGAATCCGGCTTCGACCAGGTGGTGTTTATCACCTCCGCGTGGGGTCTGGGCGAGATGGTGGTGCAGGGGGCGGTGAACCCTGACGAATTCTACGTGCACAAGCCTACGCTGGCGGCTAACCGTCCGGCAGTGGTACGCCGCACCATGGGTTCGAAAAAAATCCGCATGATCTATGCCCCGACGCAAGAGCATGGCAAGCAGGTCACCGTTGAAGATGTGCCGCAGGAGCAGCGGGATCGCTTCTCGCTCACCGACGCCGAAGTGGAAGAGCTGGCGAAGCAGGCGGTGCAGATTGAAAAACACTATGGCCGTCCGATGGACATCGAGTGGGCCAAAGACGGACACACCGGCAAGCTGTTTATCGTGCAGGCGCGTCCGGAAACCGTCCGTTCGCGCGGTCAGGTCATGGAGCGCTACACCCTGCACGCGCAGGGCAAAATTGTCGCGGAAGGTCGTGCGATTGGTCACCGCATCGGTGCCGGTCCAGTGAAAGTGATCCACGACATCAGCGAGATGAATCGCATTCAGCCTGGCGACGTGCTGGTGACCGACATGACCGACCCGGACTGGGAGCCGATCATGAAGAAAGCGGCTGCTATCGTCACCAACCGCGGTGGCCGTACCTGTCACGCGGCTATCATTGCCCGTGAGCTGGGGATCCCGGCGGTAGTCGGCTGTGGTGACGCGACCGAACGCATGAAGGACGACCAGAACGTGACGGTCTCCTGTGCCGAAGGCGATACCGGTTACGTTTATGCCGATATCCTCGACTTCAGCGTGAAGAGCTCCAGCGTGGATACCATGCCGGACCTGCCGCTGAAAATCATGATGAACGTCGGTAACCCGGATCGCGCGTTTGACTTCGCCTGCCTGCCGAACGAAGGCGTGGGCCTGGCGCGTCTGGAATTCATCATCAACCGCATGATCGGCGTTCACCCGCGCGCGCTGCTGGAGTTTGACGACCAGGACGCGAAGCTGCAAAACGAAATCCGCGAGATGATGAAGGGTTACGACTCGCCGAGAGAGTTCTATGTCGGCCGCCTGACGGAAGGCATCGCCACGCTCGGCGCGGCCTTCTACCCGAAACGCGTGATCGTGCGTCTGTCGGACTTTAAGTCCAACGAATATGCCAACCTGGTGGGCGGCGAACGCTACGAGCCGGAAGAAGAGAACCCGATGCTGGGCTTCCGCGGCGCCGGACGCTACGTGTCGGAAATCTTCCGCGACTGCTTCGCGCTGGAGTGCGAAGCGGTAAAACGCGTGCGCAACGACATGGGGCTGACCAACGTGGAAATCATGATCCCGTTCGTCCGTACCGTGGATCAGGCGAAAGCGGTGGTGGATGAGCTGGCGCGTCAGGGGCTGAAGCGCGGCGAGAACGGGCTGAAGATCATCATGATGTGTGAAATTCCGTCCAACGCCCTGCTGGCCGAGCAGTTCCTGGAGCACTTCGACGGCTTCTCCATTGGTTCGAATGATATGACGCAGCTGGCGCTCGGCCTGGACCGCGACTCCGGCGTTGTCTCTGAGCTGTTTGATGAGCGTAACGAGGCGGTGAAAGCGCTGCTCTCCATGGCCATCCGTGCGGCGAAGAAACAGGGTAAATATGTCGGGATCTGCGGGCAGGGTCCTTCTGACCATGAAGACTTTGCGGCCTGGCTGATGGATGAGGGGATTGATAGCCTCTCCCTGAACCCGGACACCGTGGTGCAAACCTGGCTGAGCCTGGCAGAGCTGAACAAGTAAAACCTGCATAATCTGAAAAAGGCGAGGATATCTGTCCTCGCCTTTTTTATTTTCCTGCGATTATGCTCACCATCACAAATAAAGCAAAAAACCAAATATCATAATTTATCTGTTAATTTAGACAATTGTTAGTGGGCAGGGCGTTGCTAATACTTGAGCCTTACCGCGTACATCCGTCGGGATGATGCGCGACTGGTTGAAATACGTTTTAACCTGATAAAAAGGCAAATAACAATGACAATCTCCTCTGTATTACGTACCAAAGATAAAATAGGTTATGGCCTCGGTGATATGGCCAGCGCGCTGGTCTGGCAAACGGCAACGTTATTTCTCGCGTATTTCTATACGGACGTATTCGGTTTGCCGGCGGCCATTATGGGCACCATGTTTTTAGTGGTGCGCGTGATCGATGCGTTTGTCGATCCGTGCATTGGCGCGCTGGTGGACCGCACTCAGACCCGCCACGGTCGTTTTCGTCCCTGGCTGCTCTGGTTTGCCATTCCGTTTGGCGTGAGCTGCCTGATTACCTTCTACGTACCGGATGCCGGGCAGACGGCGAAAATTGTCTATGCCTGCGTAACCTATGCCATCCTGAGCCTGATCTACTCCGCGATTAACGTTCCATACTGCGCCATGCCCGGCGCGCTGACGCTCGACCCGCGCGAGCGCCACTCGCTGCAATCCTGGCGCTTTGGCCTGTCGTTTATCGGCGGGTTGATTGTAACGGTCATCGCGCTGCCGCTGGTCTCATTATTAGGTCAGGGGAATGTGCAAAAAGGTTATTTCTATGCCATGAGCCTGATGGGGCTGCTGGGTATTATTTTATTCTTCTGCTGCTTCTTTATGACCCGGGAGCGTTACTCGCCACGCAATGACACCTCCGGCTCGATGCTGACGGATTTAAAACTGCTGGCCGCCAACAGCCAGTGGCGAATTGTTTTTCTGTTTAATATTTTACTGTTAACCGCCGTCGTGACGCGTGGCTCTGCGACCATGTATTACGTTAACTATGTTCTGTTACGTCCTGAACTGGTCTTTGCCTTTATTGTTTCCGGCATGGTGGCATCCTTAAGCGGCGCATTATTATCTGAACGCCTGCTGGGGAAATTTGATCGCGTACGTGCCTATCAGTGGACCATTATTTCTTTCGTTATTTTTGGCGCGTTGATTTTCTTCATTCCTCCTTCGCAGGTGTGGCTGATATTCGGTCTGAATATTGTGTTTAGTTTTATTCAGAACCTGACCACGCCGCTGCAATGGACCATGTTCTCCGATGTGGTGGACTACGAAGAACACCGCAGCGGCCGCCGTCTGGACGGGCTGGTCTTTTCTACCGCCCTGTTTGCCATCAAGTTTGGGTTGGCGCTGGGTGGGGCGGTAGTCGGTTGGGTGCTGGGCATGGTGGATTACGCGCCCGGACAGGCAAACCAGGCGCCTCACGTCCTCGCAACCATCAATGCCCTGTTCACCCTGATCCCCTGCGCGCTGTTCCTCTGCATGGTGGCGCTCCTTGCTATCTACAAACTCAACAGCCGACTGGTGGATTCCATTGCCCGTGAGCTGGCCAGCAAGCGAGAAATTCGAAACGATGCGGGGCAGCTCAGCCCGGTAACCCAATCCGCACTACAGGAGTAAACCATGACTGTGATCTACAAGGACGCGGGACGTCCCGTACACGAGCGTGTCGCTGATTTACTGGCGCGTATGACGCCGGAAGAGAAATTTGCCCAGATGCACGCGTACTGGCTGATCCTCGATGAACACGGCAGCCACCGCGAGCGCAGCGATTTGAGCGATGAGTTCGCCGGCGTGAGCGAACAGGCGTCCCTCAGCGAAAGGCTGAAGCTGGGCGTCGGGCAGATCACCCGTCCGCTCGGCACGCACATTGTTGATGCAAAAACCGGCGTGCGTGCCGCTAACCGCCTGCAACGTATGATGATGGAGGAGACCCGGCTCGGCATTCCGGCGCTGTTTCATGAGGAGTGTCTGGTTGGGCTGCTGTGCAAAGATGCAACCCTGTTCCCGTCGTCGCTGAACTACGGTTCCACCTGGGACCCGGCGCTGGTGCAGCGCGCGGCGGAGCAGATTGGCAACGAGGCCCGGTCTGTCGGGTGCCAGCAGGGGCTGGCCCCGGTGCTGGATGTCTCGCGCGATGTGCGCTGGGGACGGACGGAAGAGACCTTTGGGGAAGATCCGTGGCTGGTAGGGGTGATGGCGACGGCGTACGTGAAGGGGTTGCAGGGCGATAAGCGCGATCTGCTGGCGACCCTGAAACATTACGTGGGGCACTCCTTCAGCGAAGGGGCGCGCAACCATGCGCCGGTCCATCTGGGTTTCAGCGAGCTAAACGATACCTTCCTGCTACCGTTTGAGATGGCGGTGAAGCTGGCCAACGCCGGTTCGGTGATGCCGGCCTATCATGACATCGATAATCAGCCAGGGCACAGCGACCATTTCCTGCTCACCACCGTGCTGCGTGAACAGTGGGGCTTCGACGGCATTATTGTCGCGGATTACGGCGGCGTCAGCCTGCTGCACCAGCACCATGGGATTTCTCACGATCCCGCAGAATCGGCGGCGCTGGCGTTTAACGCCGGGCTGGACGTGGAATTGCCGAAGGATGACTGCGCGCGTCATCTGGCGGAAGCGGTAGAGCGTGGGCTTATCTCAATGGCGAAAGTGGATGAGATTGTGGCGCGCGTGCTAAGTGAAAAATTCCGTCTCGGGCTGTTTGAAAAACCGTACGCCGACGAAAAAGGTATCGATTTGCAGAATGAGGCGACCCGGCAGGTGGCGCGCGAGGTGGCAACAAAATCGATCACGCTGCTGGAAAATAACGGCATTTTGCCCCTCGGCGGAAAACCCCGTGTAGCGGTAGTGGGGCCGACGGCGGACGATCCGCTGGCGTTGCTGAGCGGCTACAGCTTCCCGGTTCACCTGATCATCAGTGATATGGTTGAAGAGACCTCGCAGGTGACAACCCCGCGCGCGGCGCTGGAACAGTACCTTGGTGCATCGCAGATACGTTACGCCAAAGGGTGCCACATTATCGAAAAACGGATGGCGGGTGCGCCGGTGTTCCCGGGCGACAGCGGCGGTAAACCGATGCAGCAATCGCCGGTTTCACAACGCACGGATTTGATCCCCGAAGCCGTGAGCGCGGCAAAAGAGAGTGACGTGGTGGTGGCCTGCGTGGGCGACCTCGCCGGGCTATTCCAGAGCGGCACCGTGGGGGAAGGATCGGATACCGATTCGCTGAATCTGCCGGGCGTGCAGCAACAGCTGCTGGAGGAGCTGGTGGCAACCGGCAAGCCGGTAATTGTCGTCATGACGGGCGGGCGTCCTTATAACCTTCAGGGGCTGGAAGAGAAGGTGGCCGCGCTGATGATGGCCTGGGCGCCGGGGCAGGAAGGGGGCTGGGCGATTGCCGATATCTTAACCGGCCGCGCGGAGCCGCAGGGCAGGCTGGTAGTCAGCGTGCCGAAAAACGCCGGGGCGATGCCGTACTACTATAACCACAAGCTGAAAAGCGGCGGCACGCCGTTTGCGTTCCATTTCGGCGCACTTTACCCGTTCGGTTACGGTCTTGGCTGGACGCAGTTTCGCTGGAGTGCGGCGCGTCTCGCTGAAAGCCACGTCCCGGTCGACGGAGAGGTGGTGTTAAGCGTCGATGTCAGCAACATCGGGGAGCGCAGCGGCAGCGAAGTAATACAGGTGTACGTGCGTGACAAAGTCGCGACGCAGGTTCGTCCGCTTCAGGAGCTGAAAGCGTTTCAACGCGTTACGCTTTCACCGGGAGAAAACGCCACCCTGACCTTTACCTTGCCGGTGGAGATGTTTAATTTCACCCGCCGGGACGGGAAGCGGATTGTCGAGCCAGGGGAATTTGAGCTACAGGTTGGCGCGTCCTCGGCGGATATACGCGAGGTGGTGAACGTGCAGGTGACCGGGGAGACGCGGGTGCTGGAGGGGGAATGGCAGATGTTGAGTAGGAGTGAAATTTGTAAAAATTAATATTCAGGACTCGCCTGGCCACAAAGGCGAGTCCTCTTTCAAGCAATCAAAAGAGGAAAATGAACTTACAAAGCACTAATAACTTAAAAAAATAGTTCGCATAAGAATAGTCTTAGCCGCCTTGCTCTGAGCCTGGAACTGATATAGCTACTCCTCACCGTCTGCTGGTTGCAAGACTGCGCCAGATAGCCTGATAGGTTTGATGAGCTATAAAAGATGAAATTTAAATGAATATACGGACTCTGTCTGATTTAAGTTCCCTGTGCAACGGCTACATGACAACGCAATGCAGGGAAAACGAAGAACTACAGTGCATAGCGTCAGAACTCAGGATTCAATAAGTAACTGGAGAGGTTAAGTGGTTGTAGATATTTCGGTGTTATTCATTATTCTTTTAATGATTGTGTGCGCCCTGATTTATCGCCTTTCTGTCATGGAAGATAAGTTGTTAGCAATGGAGTTAAGACACGCTACGGAAGTCAACGCAGCGCGTAGAGAAGGGTATATAAACTGCATGAATCTTCATGCTCAGGTTGAAAAAAGTATAAAAGATAAAGCCAAATGATGGCGTTTTTAGGAACGCCAGTTTGGCTGTTGGTACGAGAAAGATATTCAGTTGATAGTGAAATGGCATATGCTTATGACGAATGGAACTAAACAGTAAAACTCTTTCATCGCTATTCATCCGTCTGTAATGAACGGTTTTTTCGTTTAAAACACGCCTAAATCCTGTGCGCTCAGCATAAGGTAAATAAAAAAAAAGCCCATCGTGGGAGATGGGCAAAGACTACACACAGCAATTCGTTGTTTCACTCAGGGGATTTCCATGCTTATAAATCAAGGTGTTGATTTATAACCGTGTCTTAATAGTAGGCATGCCAACTTTATGAGTCGATCGGATTCGTCTCAATAGTTAAAGGGAGGTAAAGATTTCTTGAAGAGAATGACGGTTTTAGGCATGAAAAGGCGGGTCTGACCAGTGCGCAGAGAATAAATAGTTTAGCAACGTTTAAGTATTCCTGCGAAGAGTGTAGGCCGGGTAAGCGTTAGCGCCACCCGGCAAAGGTTATTACTGCGCGTTCTTATCTTCCAGCTCTTCAAGTTCGCTTAAGATGAGGTCCGGATCGGTTCCGGGTGGCGGCACTTCATGCACCCAGGCAGAGAAGAGACGCCAGGTTACCGCAAGCAGCACCGGACCGATAAACAGGCCAATCATGCCGAAGGCAATCAACCCCCCGATCACCCCGGACAGGATCAGAATCAGCGGCAGATCAGCGCCCATGCGGATGAGGAGAGGACGAATCACGTTATCCATGGTGCCCACCACGCAACTCCAGACCAGCAGCACCGTGCCCCAGGTCGTGTCCCCCGTCCAGTAAAGCCAGATAATGCAGGGAACCAGCACCAGCAGCGGACCAAGCTGTGCCAGACAGGTCATCAGCATGACAACGGTGAAAATGGTGGCATAAGGTACGCCGGAAACCGCCAGCCCGATACCGCCAAGCACCGCCTGCACCAGCGCTGTGACCACCACGCCGAGCGCCACCGCGCGAACGGCCTGGGCTGCCAGCAGCACGGCCGCATCGCCGCGTTTACCTGCCAGCCGGGTGGCGAAATGGCGTACCCCCAGCGCAACCTGCTCGCCGCGCCAGTACAGCAGGGCGCTGAAGACCAGCATCAACGTACAGTGCATCATGAAGCGACCAATATGCGCAGCCTGCCCGACAAACCAGGTGGTGGTTGTGCCGATGTACGGGCGCACTTTGGCCATCAGGGCGCTACCGCCCATCTCCAGCAGGCTGTGCCAGCCGCTGTATAGTTTTGCGCCCACAACAGGAATGCTGTTCAGCCACGCGAGATCCGGCAGCGTCATGTCACCGCTGGTGACCGCGCGAATAACCGGGCCGCTGCTGTCAACCAGGCTGTTAACCAGCAGCGCAATGGGAATAATAAACAGCAGGAACAGCAGCAGCGTCATCACCAGCACGGCAAGGCCGCGGCGACCAAACAGCAGTTTCTGCAAACGTAAGAGTAAAGGCCAGGTTGCGACCACGACGGTCGCGGCCCAGGCAAATCCGAGCACGAAAGGACGAACAATCCACAGACACGCAATAATCATAATGGCTAAGAACAGCACCGACAGCAGTATCTGTGCGACATCCCTGGGCTGACGAAGATTGACCATAAACGAAACTTTCCTTAAATGAACACCAGTAAGGCTGATGGGAATATAAACCGCATCTCTCTAATCATTAGTGATTTCAGCGATTTTTGACAGGCGGATTTTGCCCGTAATTCTACGAAGCACATAAGAAAAAAATGTGATAAAACTTTCCAGACACAACGCAAACGATTTCACACTATTCTCATTAGGGTCGACAGCAATGATCCCACAGATTTCTCAGGCACCGGGCGTCGTTCAACTGGTGCTTAATTTTTTGCAGGCACTGGAGCAACAGGGTTTTACAGGTGATACCGCCACCGATTATGCCGACAGGCTGACGATGGCAACCGATAACAGTATTTACCAGCTTCTTCCCGATGCCGTCGTTTTCCCGCGCTCTACCGCCGATGTGGCCCTCATTGCCCGTCTGGCGTCGCAGGAGCGTTTCAGCTCCCTGGTCTTTACCCCGCGCGGCGGCGGGACGGGCACCAATGGGCAGGCGCTGAACCAGGGCATCATCGTTGATATGTCCCGCTATATGAATCGCATCATTGAGATCAACCCGGAAGAGGGGTGGGTGCGTGTGGAAGCGGGGGTAATCAAAGATCAGCTGAATCAGTTTTTAAAACCGTATGGCTATTTTTTTGCGCCCGAGCTTTCCACCAGTAACCGCGCAACCCTTGGCGGGATGATCAACACCGATGCCTCAGGGCAGGGCTCGCTGGTCTACGGCAAAACCTCCGATCACGTCATGGGTGTGCGGGCGGTGCTGCTGGGGGGCGATATTCTCGATACCCAGCCGTTGCCGGTCGAACTGGCTGAAACGCTGGCAAAAGAGAGCACCACCAGCGGACGGATTTATCGCACCGTGCTGGAGCGCTGCCGTGAAAATCGCGAACTGATCCTCGACAAATTCCCGAAGCTCAATCGCTTCCTGACGGGCTACGATCTGCGCCATGTCTTTAATGACGATCTGAGCCAGTTCGATCTTACCCGCGTACTGACCGGGTCAGAAGGTACGCTGGCCTTTATCACCGAAGCGCGTCTGGATATCACCCCGCTGCCGAAGGTGCGCCGTCTGGTGAACGTCAAATACAACTCCTTTGACTCCGCGCTGCGTAATGCCCCGTTTATGGTGGAGGCGCGGGCGCTGTCGGTGGAAACCGTTGATTCAAAAGTACTGAACCTGGCCCGGGAAGATATTGTCTGGCATTCGGTGAGCGAACTAATTACCGACGTGCCGGATAAAGAGATGCTCGGTCTGAACATCGTCGAGTTCGCCGGGGATGACGCAGAGCTGATTGAGAGCCAGGTGAGCACGCTCTGCCAGCGTCTGGACGAGTTGATTGCACTGGGTGAGGGCGGCGTCATTGGCTGGCAGCTGTGTAACGACCTCTCCGGCATCGAGCGAATCTACGCGATGCGTAAAAAGGCGGTGGGGCTGCTCGGTAACGCGAAAGGGGCGGCGAAGCCGATTCCATTTGCGGAAGATACCTGCGTGCCGCCGGAGCATCTGGCGGATTATATTGTGGAGTTTCGTGCGTTGCTCGACAGCCATGGTCTGAGCTATGGCATGTTCGGGCACGTTGACGCGGGTGTGCTACACGTGCGCCCGGCGCTGGACATGTGCGATCCGCAGCAGGAGATCCTGATGAAGGAGATCTCCGACGAGGTCGTGGCCCTTACGGCCAAATATGGCGGTTTGTTATGGGGAGAGCATGGCAAAGGATTCCGCGCCGAGTACAGCCCGGCGTTTTTTGGCGAACAACTCTACGCCGAGCTGCGTAAGGTGAAAGCCGCTTTTGATCCTGATAACCGTCTTAACCCGGGTAAAATCTGCCCGCCAGAGGGCGTTGATGCGCCGATGTTGCAGGTAGACGCCGTCAAGCGCGGCACCTATGACCGACAAATTCCGATTGCGGTTCGCGCTTCCTGGCGCGGCGCGATGGAGTGCAATGGCAACGGGCTGTGCTTCAACTTCGATGTGAAAAGCCCGATGTGTCCGTCGATGAAAATCACCAGCAACCGCATCCACTCCCCAAAAGGACGTGCGACGCTGGTGCGCGAATGGCTGCGCCTGCTGGCTGACCGCGGCATTGACCCGCTCAAGCTGGAACTGGAGCTGCCGGAAAAACGCACCAGCCTGCGCAGGCTCATCGAACGGACCCGCAACAGCTGGCATGCGAATAAAGGCGAATACGATTTCTCGCATGAGGTGAAAGAGGCGATGTCCGGCTGCCTGGCGTGCAAGGCGTGTTCAACCCAGTGCCCGATTAAAATTGACGTGCCGGAATTCCGTTCCCGCTTCCTCCAGCTGTACCACACGCGTTATCTGCGCCCGATGCGCGATCATCTGGTGGCAACGGTGGAGAGTTACGCGCCGCTAATGGCTCGTGCGCCAAAAACCTTTAACTTCTTTATCAATCAGCCGCTGGTGCGCAAACTGTCTGAAAAACATATCGGCATGGTGGATCTGCCGCTGCTGTCGGTGCCATCGCTCCAGCGTCGGCTGGTGGGGCACCGCTCGGCGAACATGACCCTGGAACAACTGGAAGCATTAAGCCCTGAGCAGAAAGCGAAGGTGGTGCTGGTGGTGCAGGATCCGTTTACCAGCTATTACGATGCGCAGGTGGTGGCTGATTTTGTCCGTCTGGCAGAGAAAATTGGCTACCAGCCGGTGGTACTGCCGTTCTCGCCGAACGGCAAGGCGCAGCACATTAAAGGTTTCCTGACCCGCTTCGCGAAAACCGCGCAGAAAACTTCAGATTTCCTGAACCGCGTGGCGCAGCTCGATATGCCAATGGTGGGCGTCGATCCGGCGCTGGTGCTCTGTTACCGGGATGAATATAAGCAGACGCTCGGCGATAAGCGCGGTGATTTTCAGGTCTTACTGGTGCATGAGTGGCTGCCTTCGGTGCTGAAGCAAACGGCCCCTCAGGAGGTCAGCGGAGAATCCTGGTACCTGTTTGGGCACTGCACTGAAGTGACCGCGCTGCCGACGGCACCTGCCCAGTGGGCTTCTATCTTCGCCCGCTTTGGCGCGAAGCTGGAAAGCGTCAGCGTGGGCTGCTGCGGTATGGCCGGAACCTACGGTCATGAAGTCAAAAACCACGCTAACTCGCTTGGCATTTACGAGCTGTCGTGGCACCAGGCAATGCAGCGCCTGCCGCGTAACCGCTGTCTGGCGACGGGCTACTCCTGCCGCAGCCAGGTGAAACGGGTGGAAGGTAACGGCGTTCGCCATCCCTTGCAGGCTTTACTGGAGATTATCGGATGATCTGGAAACGTGCGGTCACTCTGCAGGCCTTAAATGCCATGGGTGCGGAAAACATGGTCGGTTTGCTGGATATCCAGTTTACGCGCATTGGCGATACCGAACTTGAAGCGACGATGCCAGTAGACAGTCGTACTCATCAACCGTTTGGCCTGCTGCACGGCGGCGCGTCCGTCGTGCTGGCCGAAACGCTGGGGTCGGTCGCAGGTTACCTGTGTACGGAAGGGGAGCAGAAGGTGGTCGGGCTGGAGGTCAATGCCAACCACATCCGCTCCGTTCGCAGCGGGCGCGTGCGCGGTGTTTGCCGCGCACTGCACGCCGGAAGTCGTCATCAGGTGTGGCAGATTGATATTCTGGACGAGCAGGATCGCCTGTGTTGTTCATCCAGACTGACGACGGCCGTTGTGTAAAGTTTCCGAATGTCTTGCTTTTGGTCAAAAATTAGCCGCCTGATTGTGATATACTGGTCACGTTTTGAACATAAGCGAGGACATCATGGATACTGAAATAACCCCAACACAGCTGGCAATTGAATATTTACGTCGCGATAAAAGCAATCTGTCTCCGGCGCAGTACCTGAAAAAGCTGAAACAACTTGAGCTGGAATTTACGGATTTGCTGGCGCTCTCTTCAAACGAGCTGAAAGAAGAGATCTACTTTGCCTGGCGGTTGGGCGTTCACGTCCATTGAGCAGTGAAGAAAAGGCCGCCCGCGCGGCCTTTTTTGTGTCTGAAACTCAGTATTTGGCAGGCAGTTTGTTAATTTTAATGAGCCGGCCTTCTTCCATTTCGATGAACCCGCCCGTTTTCAGGTCAGCCAGTATCCGCATTACGCCGCTGCGGGAAAGCCGGGTTTTATCCCGGATGTACCTTTCCGCCGTCACGCTGCGTCGGTAGTTGTCATCTTCCTGCATCAGCATCATGAGCTGCTGACGAATCATCTCGTAAGCCGTTGGCGCACCTTTCGGCATGACGTTATGATAAAGGCGGTTATAGACAAACATCAGATGATTAGAAAGCAGCCCCCATAACGCCTTCTCTTTGATAACTTCTGCCACCCGATCGGTTGGTAGCACGCCGATCAGGCATGGCGTCACCGTTTTGAGATAATCGTTAAAATATATGTCCGTCAGATTAGCGAGACCAAACAGGGCGGGACTGCGCGCGGTGGTAAGCATCATGTCGTCGCTTCTTCTGTATATCGCGATTGTGCCCTCGAGAATTAAATAACACATACTCTGCCCGTTAACCTGGAGATCAAGTTGCTCACCGGGATCGGTTTTATGCGTGGTGCAGTGCGGCTGTAAGTGGGAAATCAGTTCCTGGGCATAGGGAGAGCCGCGATGCGATGGTTTGTCAGAAGACATAGCGTTAACCTGGAAAGAGACTGTACTTTCTATAGTGTCGCTCTTATTTTCCACCTTCTCCAGAGATAAAAACAGCCTCAGTACTTGCGGGGTAAGTGATGGATCTCGATTAGCACGCCGCGCTCCATAGTGATGTATTTCCCCGTCCGCAACTCCGCCAGGATCCGCATAATGCCGCTGCGTGAAAGATAGGTGCGGCTTTTGATATAGGCTGCGGCGGTAATGCTTTGTCTTATGGCTTCCGGCTCCTGCATCAGTTCTACCAGCTGAAAGCGGATAATGTCGTAAGCCGACATCTGCGATATCTGGGCACAATGTTCGTAAACCCGCGATGCGGTATAGATCAGCAGGTTCGAGAAGGACTCCCATAAATTCTGTTGTGCGACTACGTGATTAAAACGCTCCAGCGTAACGCTAGCCACCTCTGAAGTTTCCAGCGCTCTGACGTAGAGGTGCTCAGAAGAAAACTGGCTGCTCACGCCGAGTATAAAAGGTGCGGATTCGGAATTTAAGACGATACCGTCACCTCGACGATGCAATGCCACGCTGCCATGTAACAGTAAAAAGCACTGGCGGATATCACCGGAATAATAATGGATGACTTCACCTTTAGCCATGATGCATCTTTCCGTATGCGGCAAAACATTATCGATTATTTTTTCAATGTGCTTAAGAGGCTTAGCGCCAAGCACTGTTGTTATTTCATTGCCTGAAACGGGCGCAATACGGGTGTTCATAAGAGGCCTCATACACTGATGCGATCATTTTTTGATCGACATAAAGAATTATCTTAAAAAACAGTTAGTCAGGGAATATTTTCGTCGAGTCTAATTATAGACTTGCCTATTAATGAGTGTTAATTAGTTGAATTTGAAACATTTTTGACTTAGGTCTAAAAGTAGACCGGGGACTTTATTGTTAAGATATTTCCAAAGTAATTTGTTTTGTTTTTGTTAAAAGAGAGTCTACAGCTAGACCCTAAAATCGATTGTGCGTAGAAAAAGAGTTGTATAAATTTTGATTCGTCGAAAGGGGTTTTATTTCTGCAATTGAATATCGGTAATAAATAAAGTAATACAGGAAAGATAATTATGAATAAAAAATTGATGATGGCAATGTTAGCGGCAGGTTCTGTACTCACCATGACCAATGCATTTGCAGCGGCAGGTACCGTTAATTTTAACGGAAATATTCTGGATTCTGCCTGCGACGTAGATGTGGCATCTCAGAACCAGGTGGTGGTATTGGGCGATTATTATAAAACGGAATTCCCGACGGCGGGAGCCAGAACGGCTGCGACGCAGTTTAATATTATTTTGAAAAACTGTCCTGTGACGGTCACTAATGCAAAAGTCCGTTTTGACGGTACGCCGGATTTAACCAACGCCAGCCTGCTGGCGATTGATACGTCCGTGGCGGGGGCGGCCACAGGGGTAGCGATTAACCTGATGACTGCAGATAAAGCCGATCTGCCGCTGTACGGCAGCAACAGCTATACCTACGCGCTCAGCAGTACGGCTGATAATACACTGAACTTCTACGCGCAGTATATCTCCACCGCAGCGTCCGTGACCGCGGGCCCGGCTAACTCGGTCGCGAACTTCTCAGTGGTTTACAACTAAGTCATTGGCAGTAATTAGCAGGGGGCTTCCCGGCCCCTTGTTTTATGAGGTATTGAAATGCGTTTTATAACGACAACTGGCCTGGCGATGGCGCTGTTATCGCTGACGTTAACATCCGCCAGTGCTGGAGTAGTTATTGGCGGCACCCGCATTATTTTCGATGGGGCAAAAAAAGAAGCGTCAATAAGTATCACCAATCCTGATGACGTTCCTTATTTAATCCAGTCGTGGATTGATGTTCAGGATGGGCAATCCGGTAAAGCGCCTTTTATTATTACGCCTCCGCTGTATCGGCTGGATGGCGGGCAAAAAAACCTTGAGCGTATTGTCATGACAGGCTCGCTGCCTCAGGGGCAGGAGAGTTTATTCTGGCTGAACATTAAAGCTATTCCATCAGCTTCAAAGCAGATGAACTCGCTGCAAATTGCCGTCAAAACGCGGATTAAACTTATTTATCGGCCAGAGAGCCTTCGTGCGTCTACCCCTGAGGAACAAACCAACAAATTAACCTGGCATCGTGCGGGAAATGCTCTGCAGGTAAATAACCCTACGCCGTACGTTATCAATTTCAATGAAATAACGGTCGGGGGTAAAAAACTTGACGATGTCACCTACGTAATGCCTTCAGGCTCAGTTCGTTTCCCGTTACCGAATGGGACCAATGGCAATACGCTGACGTTTAAAGTCATTAACGATTATGGCAATCCTGGCGAATTACACCGGGCCAGTTTGTGATCACTTTGCATTAATCGGGTGCTCGTCATGACAACGGCATTTAATACAGTGCAGCCTGCGCGCCTGGCAATATTCATTGCCCTCGCGCTTGCGGGTTTCTCTCCCACACTGTGGGCCAGTGAGACGTTTAATACGGAACTGGTAGAACTGGATAATCCCGGAATGGGAAAAGCGGATTTATCTGCCTTTGAATCCGGCTCGCAGGCACCCGGGACGTACCACGTGGATATTATTCTTGACGAGCGGCTGCTGGAAACGCGGGATATTCGTTTCATGGCCGTGAAGGATGCTAACGGCAGTGAAACGTTGCAGCCGTGCCTGAGTATCAGGCAGTTAAAAGCGTGGGGCGTGAAAACGGCGCTTTTCCCGCAGCTCGACGCCGGGCAAGGAGAATGCGCCGATCTCAAGGCGATTCCACAGGCCAGCGCGGACTTCCAGTTTGGCGCCCAGCGTCTGGCAATCAGCATCCCACAGGCGGCCATAGATCTGCCAGCGAGAGGTTACGTTCCGCCGGAGATGTGGGATGAAGGCATTACCGCGGCCATGCTCAACTACAGCCTGAGCGGCGCGAACAGCCGGGCAAGAAGCGGGGCAGGCACCCGCAGCGACAGTCAGTATGCAAACCTGCGACCGGGGATCAACGTCGGTCCCTGGCGGTTACGCAACTACACCACCTGGTCCCGCGATGCGTCCGGCCAGGATAAGTGGGACAATGTCTATACCTTGATGCAGCGCGCGATTATTCCCCTACAAGCCCAGCTTACGCTCGGAGACAGTTCCGCCCCTGCCGATGTCTTTGACAGCATGCCTTTTCGCGGCGTCCAGCTGGCGTCCGACGACGATATGTTACCGGATTCTCTGAAAGGCTATGCGCCGGTGGTGCGCGGTATTGCGCGAACTAACGCGCAGGTCGTGGTGCGTCAGAATGGCTATCAAATCTACCAAAGCTATGTGGCGCCGGGCGCGTTTGAGATCGCGGATATGTATCCCACCGGCGGCGCGGGCGATCTTGAAGTCACGATCGTCGAAGCCGATGGCAGTGAGCAACATTTCACCCTGCCGTACGCTTCGCTGCCGGTCCTGCAACGGGAGGGGCGCCTGAAATATGCCCTTACTGCCGGGCAGTATCGATCGTATAACCGTAGCGTGGAGAAAACCCCCTTCGGGCAACTGACCGGAATCTACGGCCTCCCTTACGGCCTCACGCTCTATGGCGGCGTTCAGGGGGCAGATAAGTACCAGTCGGCGGCTCTGGGGGTGGGCAAGAACATGGGCGATTTCGGGGCGATATCCGCAGACCTCACCCAGGGCTGGTCAACGCCGGAGCATGCCGCGAAAACAAGCGGTCAGTCGTGGCGGGCCCGATACAGCAAGAATTTTATTAATTCCGGGACGAACTTTTCGATTGCCGGGTATCGCTACTCGACCCGCGGCTATTACGGGATGCAGGAGGTCCTCGATTCGTACGGCGACAGCAGCGCGCTTCAGGACAGGCGACGTAACCGTGCCGAGCTGACAATGAGCCAGACGCTGGGGGACAACCTGGGCGCGCTCACCCTCAGTGCGGCGCAGGAAGATTACTGGAATGACGGTAAGTCGATGGCTTCGTGGAGCGTCGGCTATAGCAACTACTGGCACAACATCAGCTATGGCCTGACATGGACCTACAGCAAAAATGTCCGCTCAGCGTCAGAAACCCGCGACAACCAAAAAAACGCTGATCACGACCAGCTTCTGGCGTTCAACATCAGCATTCCGCTGGATAAATTTTTGCCGCAGACATGGGCGAACTATGGCATGAACGCCAGCAGGAATAACGGGATGACACACAGCATCGGTCTGAACGGGGTGGCTCTCGAAAACCGAGCCCTGAACTGGAACGTGCAGCAGGGATACGGCACAGAGGGCGTGGGCTATACCGGCAACGTTAACGCGGACTACAGAGGCACCTATGGCGAAGCCACGGCGGGGTATGGTTATGACAAAAACAGTGAACGCCTGAATTACGGGCTACAAGGCGGCATCCTCGCCCATGCTGATGGCATCACGCTTTCTCAGCCGCTGGGGGAGACCAACGCCTTAATTAAAGCGCCTGGCGCCCACGGCGTGGATATCCGCAATCAGCCCGGTGTACGGACAGATTTTCGCGGTTATACGGTCGTGAGCAACCTTTCGGTCTACCGAAAAAACGATCTCACTCTCGATCCGGAAAATATGCCGGAGGATGTCGAACTGGAGATCAACACCCGCACGGTGACGCCGACGCGGGGAGCGGTGGTGAGAGCCGATTATTTGCCGAAGTCAGGTCGCCGGGTGCTGATGACCTTGACCGATAACGAACGCGCCGTTCCGTTTGGGGCGGTGGTCACCCTTGTCGGTGATGAGAGCAGCAGTTTTATTGTGGGCGATCGCGGTCAGGTTTATTTAACCGGTATGCGCGAGGAGGGGACGTTAGTCGCGACATGGGGGAGTCAGCCCAGCCAGCAATGCCGCGCTGATTTCAGCCTGCCGACACACTCAACATTCGGTGGGATCGCTGACATGCGCGCCTCCTGCCGTCAGGAACGTTAACATGAAATGGCTTATCGTGAATTTGCTTCTCTGTTTGCTCGCGGCGGGAAACCTCGCCCGTGCCGGTACGTGCACCACCATCACGCCGCAGCTGTCAACCCTGTCCGTGGGGACGATTAACGTGCAGCGTGATGCGCCTGTCGGCACGGTGGTCTTTTCCAGCGCGGCGACAGCCACAGGTTCCTATCTTACTGGATGTGCTAATCCGCTGATGCTGGGATTCAGCATGCGCTACAACAGCGCCACGTTGAGCAGCTACGGCAATCATGTGTACAACACTAACGTCAGCGGGATAGGCATACGCTTTTCCTCCAACGCCTATTTTGAAAACCCGAGCAATACGTTCTCGTACAATGCGCAGACCTCCTATGTCGACTGGTATGGCGGGAGGATTGAGCTGGTGGTGACTGGCCCGGTCTCATCGGGGGCGTTAACCCCGGGGGCGATCGGCGTCGTGACGCTTCAGGGGAGCGACGGCATCTATCGTGACGGCCTGACCACGCAGCTCACCGCCGGAACCATTAATGCCATGGCGTGCACGGTGAATACGTCACAGCTGACGTTTCCGATCGGGGATATCCCCGCCTCGGCGTTCGGCAACGTGGTGGGCACCACGCCAGCGGGAGCACAGAACACGCAAAACCTGGGCTTAACTTGCGCCGCCGGAACTAATATTACGGTCTCGCTCAGTGGAATACAGAATCCGGACAGCGCCAATACCAGCGTGATGGCCTTAACCGGGCAGGGGAATGCCGGCACCGCAAAAGGGGTTGGGGTGCAGCTTATCTATAACGGTGTGCCGCTGGTGATGAACAGCCGACTATTCTTGCGGCAGTCTGCCGGCGGGCAAGAGACATTGCCGTTAACGGCCCGATATTACCAGACGTTGAACCGCGTGGAGTCAGGTTCAGCAAATGCCTCCGCCACCCTTAATTTGACCTATCAGTAGCAGGTACGAAGATGAAAATAATATACGGGACACTGCTGTTACTGGCTTTACTCAGCGGGAAGGCTTTCACCGCTGATAGCGTCAACATCGGTGTGACGGGAAATATCGTTGCGTCGCCGTGCATATTTAATGGCGGGAGTAACAGCCTCGATGTCAATCTGGGCAATATTCAGGCAACCAATATGGCGACGCCGGGCTCAACATCGGATCCGGTGCCATTTAGTCTGCTGTTCACCCAGTGCCCAACGGGAACGCAGAGTGTGACCGTCTCTTTTACCGGCAGCCCCGATCCCGCGGCGGGCGCGGACTATTTTATGAACAGCGGTTCGGCCACGCATGTGGCGATAGCCATGCGCGATGCCCAAACGGGTACGCTTAAAGGAACAGGCTCTGGCATGACTCAAACTATTGGTGCCGACAGAACCGCGACAATGGCTATGCAGGCCTCGGTTAAATCCGTGACGGGTGGCGTCACGCCGGGAAGCATCAGTGCAGTTGTGGTGATGACGATGCAGTACAACTGAGCGCCGGTGATATGCCTTTTTTAAAGACGTTGGTATGAGCTATGTTAAATATTCTGATTCAGGAAACCGATCTATTTTTTCAGGCTGGGCTACATGAATTTTTCGAGGATTTTTTTAAACATAACTTTCATCGTGCCATCACATTTAACCTGGCGCTGACCCATGAAAACGTCAGTCAGGCCGATATTATTGTCCTGTCATTATGCCAGGGTGAAACACTGACCTGTTTTCCCGAGTTACTCGCCCGGCAAAAAGGGATTGTGCTAGGGTTTGTCGACGATGAACTGCGCTTTTCGGCGTTGCCCTCCTGCTTTCAGGACATTATTTTTCTCCCTCGCCGTGCATCGCTTGATCGTATCAGTGGCGTACTGTTTATCGCGTGGTTCAGGACGCAATTACCGGGTTACACATGGACTAAACATAACTGCTTCGACTGCCAGCATAAAGGGTTATCCCGGCAACAAATTCGTATTCTGGTCAATTTTTACCGAGGGCTGTCGGTAGTGCAGACCGCTCAGGCGCTGGAGATGAGCCAGAAAACGGTCTTTACCCATAAATATATGCTGATGCAAAAATTTAATCTGCGAAGCGATTACGAGCTGATCGTACTGTTGAGAAGGCTGATGGAGAAAAAGAGCCGTCCGAACCTGCTTCGCGATTACCTTGAAAATAATTATGCAGAACAGATAGCGTAAAACGCCAGCGGATAGCTGGCCGGGCAGTGATAGCCACCACCCGGCAATGCATTTAAACGTTAACCGCAGCGATCAACCGCGTCTTCATGGTCTGGTACGCAGAAGCCGCAAAATCCTCCGCCCAGCGCTGGTCCTCGATCGCCTCCATCTGCACGGCGCAATATTTCGTTTCAGGCGTTCTGGAGATCGGGTCTAGATTATCCTGCGTCAGCTCATTACAGGCGCCAATCCACCACTGGTAGGTCATATAGATTGCTCCCGCATTGATGCGCTCGCTGATGCTGGCGCGCGTGATCACTTTACCCCGGCGTGAACGTACCCAGACCAATTGGCCGTCGGCGATCCCACGCTCATCCGCGTCGGCCGGGTTCATTTGCACCCGGCCCGGCTCGTCGGCCAGGCTTTGCAGCGCCGCGCAGTTCCCGGTCATTGAGCGACAGGAGTAGTGACCGACTTCGCGCACCGTGCAAAGTACCAGCGGGTATTCCGTATCCGGTGTCTCGGCCGGAGCGCGCCAGGGGGCAGCAAACAGCTGGCCTTTGCCAGTGGGGGTGTCGAACTGATTATCCCTGTACAGATAGGGTGTGCCGGGATGATCAAGGGTTGGGCAGGGCCACTGGACATGGCCCATCTCGCCCATTTTTTCGTAGGTCACGCCGTAGAAGAGGGGGCACAGCTCGCGCATTTCGTCCCAGATCTGCTGGTTATTCTCGTAATGCATGGGATAGCCCATCTCCGTGGCCAGCAGGCTGATGATCTCCCAGTCGCGCTTGACGTTGCCGCTGGCCTCAATGGCCTTGCCAAAACGCTGGAAGCCGCGATCGGCACAGGTGAACACGCCAGCATGTTCTCCCCATGACGTGGCAGGGAGCAGTACGTCAGCCACCTCTGCCGTTTTGGTCATAAAGATGTCCTGAACCACCACAAAATCGAGGGACTCAAAGCCGCGGCGGACCAGGCCCAGATCGGCTTCTGTCTGAAGCGGATCTTCCCCCATGATGTAATAGGCTTTGATCTTACCTTCCAGCGCGAGATGCGGCACTTCGGTGATACGCGTCCCGACGCGGTCGTCCATCCGGCTGACATTGATTTTCCACGCATCGGCAAATTTCAGTCTGACCGCCGGGTCAGTGACATCCTGGTAGCCGGGGAACATATTGGGCAAAACGCCCATATCGCAGGCACCCTGAACGTTATTTTGCCCGCGAACCGGACCTACGCCGACGGCAGGGCGGCCCAGGTTGCCGGTGAGCAGCGCCAGGCTGGAGAGACCTTTCACCACATCAACCGCCTGACCAAACTGCGTAACGCCCATTCCCCACATTACCGTTGCTGAAGGCGCCGCCGCGAACATGCGCATTGCCTGACGAACATCCCGCGCGGGAATGCCCGTCAGATGTTCAACCTGCTCGGGTGCGTAATCTTTTACCGTCAGTCGGTAAGCCTCAAGCCCTTCTGTGAAGCGGGCAACGTAGTTTTTGTCGTACAGTTCCTCTTCAAGCAGGACATAGCCAAAGGCATTGACCAGCGCCATGTTACTGCCGTTTTTCAACTGAAGATGAAGATCGGCAATGCGTGCCGTTTCAATATGACGCGGATCGCAGACGATGATTTTTGCGCCATTTTCACGTGCTTTAAGCACGCGTCGGGCGACGATGGGGTGAGAGACGGCGCAGTTATAGCCGAACACCAGCAGGCATTTTGAGTTTTCAATATCGTTAATGGAATTGCTCATGGCACCGTTGCCGAGGGTCTCCTGTAAACCGGCAACGGACGGACCGTGACAGACGCGGGCGCAGCAGTCGACGTTGTTAGTGTTCAGCACCGCACGGGCAAATTTTTGCATCACATAGTTGGTCTCATTGCCCGTTCCTCGCGAGGACCCCGTGGTCATAATGGATCGAGGGCCGTACTGATCTTTGATGCTTTTAAGCCTGTGAGCAGTATAGCGAATGGCCTCTTCCCAGGTAACAGGGGTAAAGGACTCACCTTTGCTGTAGCGGATCATGGGCTGCGTCAGACGGGGGGTAAGCAGTCGTGTGTCGTTAAGAAAGTCCCAGCCGTAGAATCCTTTCAGGCAAAGCGTGCCCTGATTGGTTACGCCATCAGCGGCTTCGGCACGGATAATCCGGTTATTTTTCACGACGAGGTTTAGTTTGCAGCCTGCACCACAGTAAGGGCAGACGCTGGCGATTTTTTTCATCAATAACAGACCTGTTAAGAAATGAAGCAATGTTTACTGGAAAGCCCAGTCCCTTAGCGGACTAAGCAGGATCCATGCCACATTCAGCGTGCTTGATTAACAGGGCGTCAGGGAAGAGAGGGTGTGTCATCGTCAGTCTGTTCGTCAGTATTGACGATGACACGCTATCCGTAGGGATGGGAAGGGAGAGGCGTTAAAGATCGTCCATGGTATAACCGACAACAATTTCCAGCGTCTTGCGGATCACATCCGCCTTAACGACATCGTCGGTAGTTTCCAGCGTCTGGATCAGCCAGAGAATGATCGCTTTGTTGGTCAGATGACCTTCAGAAGCGAGAACACAACGAACCGCAGTCGAAAAAATGGCAGACTCTTCAGCAAAGCGATCGCCTGCGTGACGGAAATACTCCGACAACGCGCTATCTAAAAAGGCGGAGTGGTATTCGGGTTGAAGCTGAATATTTTGTCTCATTTGTTCTCACCGTTGCTGTAAAGTTGTAGTCAATGCATCTTTTTGGGATCGGACGGTTTTCCATTTCCAAATAACGGCACTACATTGTCTCGATTATTTTTGAGAGATCCCTCTCTCTGTATTCGTCCTTGTGCGGTTCTGCGACCTTTAAAAGCGACAGTGCCTGTGCTGATTTCAGCTATCACCCTCGCTAATGTCTCCCGCCGCTGGGGATCCGTCTCACAGGCTTGCATGTTACGCAGACGCTGAACCAATCCCTCGGTCGTCACGGGACCGCGCTCCTTCAAAAGTGAAAGAGCGGCTTCTCCAATAAGCTGGTCGATCAGTCGGTCCGCATCACTGCTGTTCATAACATTAACGTTCGAAGAGCAGACCAAGAAGCAGGTGATAATGATGTTCCTCTTCCGGACCATTGGCCCTTTCAAGGCGACTCAACAGTTTTGTGCAGAGCGATTTGCGATTCAGATTCCGCCCATCGCTAAGGATTTCAACAACAACCTGACCCAGGGTTTCCTGTTGGGTTGGAAGCGCGGCTTTTTCGAAGTACTGCGCAATCGCTGTTGCTGAGTCTGCGACGTATCCGTTCTGCTGCATGTTTCGCTCCTGTAAAATTCTGTAATCAGTAACGTTACATTTAAGGTATACATAATTTTCAAATCTGTACATTTAAAATGTACAATTTTTTAAATATTTTATTATATATTTTATAAAGTGTTTATTTATCATTGTGTTATGTGTGCACACTTTACTGCGTGATTCACAAAATATATTGTACAATCCAAAGCGGCGTCGCAGAGTTGTACAAGCTTGGGAAAGGCGCAAAGAAGCCGTGTAAATCGTTGAGATGTAAATTATTTGTTGGGAAATTAATGTGCTATAACAGAGTTCTCCCCACGTGTTTTCGTGGTCACCCCCTCAATCTTCAGGATTAGCATGCTCACAACCATCATTTACCGCAGTCATATCTGCGAGGACGTTCCAGTGAAAGCGCTGGAAGACATGGTCGCTGCTGCAAATTGTAGAAATCGCCAGTTCGATGTGACGGGGATTTTGCTGTTTAACGGCACACACTTTTTTCAGTTACTTGAAGGGCCCGCTGATAACGTTAAGGAGATCTATGAGCTCATTTGCCGTGACCCAAGGCATCACAACGTGGTCGAATTGTTAAGCGATCACGGGCCTTCAAGACGTTTTGGCAATGTGGGTATGGAGCTCTTCGACCTTCGTCAGTACGACACCAACGAAGTGCTGCAACAGGTTCTTGATAAAGGCACAAGCCGCTATCAGCTAACCTATAACGATCGCGCCCTGCAATTTTTCCGCACCTTCGTTGAGGCCACTGAAAAAGCCAACTACTTTGAGCTGCCTCCGGCTGACGCCTGGGAGTTTGTCATCGAAAACACGCCGTTATCCTCCCAGCCGACGGTAGTGGCAAAGGGAGCGGACTGTAGTTTCGCGTTTCAACCTATCGTCGATCCGTTTATGCAGCAGGTTGTTTCCTGGGAAGCCCTGATCCGCACGCCGTCCGGTGAGTCCCCGGAAAGCTATTTTGCCAACCTGTCGCGTGAGGCGCTGTACGAATCGGATCTGAAGAGTAAACAGGTGGCTTTGTCGATGGCCAGCGCGCTGGGCCTACAGACTCAAACCTTGTCCATTAATCTGCTGCCGATGACGCTGGTCAATGTTCCTGGCGCCGTCGATTTTTTACTGACGGCAATTGAGGCGAACGGTTTTGTGCCGGAGCAAATTGTAGTCGAGTTCACCGAGAGCGAGGCCATCTCGCGCTTTGAAGAGTTCACCAGCGCGGTCAGACAGCTTAAAAGCGCCGGGATCAGCGTGGCCATCGATCACTTTGGCGCGGGATTCGCCGGTCTGCAACTGCTGGCTCAGTTCCAGCCGGACAGAATCAAGATCAACCGTGATTTGATTGCTAACGTGCACAAGAGCGGCCCGCGTCAGGCGATCATTCAGTCGATCATTAAATGCTGTGCGTCCCTGGAAATCCTGTTCTGTGCGGTAGGTGTAGAGCTGGCTGAAGAGTGGATGTGGCTGGAATCAGCCGGGATTTCTCAGTTCCAGGGGCACCTTTTCGCCAGCCCGCGCCTGGGGGGCATACCGGCGATTGCCTGGCCCGAGAAAAAGTACGATTTATAAAAACCTGTACGTAACTCTTAATAGTGACCTGTACGTACGGCTAAATTTATACAACAATACATTAACGAGTGAGGGGTTCTTTGAGCCATTCACTTGTCTCATAACGAGGAGTTAGTTATACAAATGATTTGTACAATCTGATAAGGTTGGTTTGGTTAGGTATGGAAGTATTGTGCGTGAGGGAGTTAATGGCCTATTACAGTATCGGCGAAGTGGCCGAACGATGCGGTATCAACCCCGTTACGCTGCGTGCCTGGCAGCGCCGTTATGGATTGTTGAAGCCGCAGCGAAGTGAAGGGGGTCATCGTCAGTTTGACGATGAAGATATCCTGCGTATCGAAGAGATCAAACGCCTGATGAAAACGGGTGTTTCGGTCGGTAAAGTAAAAGCGCTTCTTGAAAATACAGAAGTGATAACGCATGGGAACTGGGCATCGTTTCAGGAAGAGATGTTAACCGTTCTGCGCTATGCCAATCCGGCAAAACTGCGCGCCAAAATCAGTGAGTTCCGCCGCGACCATGCGATGGATGTTCTGATAGATAACATCATCACCCCTGTGCGTCAGCGAATGAATCAGGATCAGAATACGGTGCGTCATATGGCGAGCCTGCTCGACGGTGTCCTGATTGAGTTTGCCGTTACTAGCCTGGTTGAATCACGAAAAAAAGCAGGTAAAGATGCGCTACTGGTTGGATGGGAGTGCGACGACCGTACGCATTTGTGGCTGGAAGCGGCCCGTCTTGCCTACAAGGGCTGGCATATCGACGTGCTGGCTGAACCGATTGATTCTCCACGTCCGGAACTTTTCCCTGGACAAAAAATTTTCGTCTGGACCGGTAAAGCACCTACGCCTCGTCAACAGGAGCAGCTCGACCACTGGCGTGAACAGGGTTTCGCCGTCTCGTTCCATCACTGATGTTAAGGGGTCCGTCAGGGCCTTTTTGTCTTTTCGAGTCCGCTTTCTTATTGGAAGATAGCTATCTTAAAAATAGGTATTTTCAATACAATTTTTATTATTGCCCGCCACCTTACCGCCTTTCTTATGAAATGCATTATTTATCAATGTATTGAACAAAACTAACCCACCCATCCGCATCCCGTCACAGGGTCTATGCTTAATGAAAGTAGCCAAAAAGGGCGGTTTAGCCCAAAGCCCCTGCTCGCAGGGGGTTGAAGTGATAATCGTTATCACTAACATGGTGTTATGCCCTGGTGGCTTATCAGATGAGGTGGACCTATGGAACTGCATTCAGAAACCTTCAATCCGGCCGATTTTGCCTGGCGTGGCTTAACGCTGACGCCCGCGGCGGCGGCGCATATTCATGAGCTGGTGGCAAAAAATCCCGACATCCTCGGCGTACGCTTAGGCGTTAAGCAGACGGGCTGCGCGGGATTTGGCTACGTGCTGGATACCGTAACCGAACCCAAAAAGGACGATCTGGTCTTTGAAACCGACGGTGCAAAGTTATACGTCGCGCTACAGGCTATGCCGTTTATCGATGGAACCGAAGTCGACTACGTTCGGGAAGGTTTAAACCAGTTATTCAAATTTCATAACCCGAAAGCCCAGAACGAATGCGGCTGCGGCGAAAGCTTTGGGGTATAGGCGGTACTATGTCTCGTAATACTGAAGCAACGAGTGATGTAAACACCTGGAGCGGCGGACACCTCAACTATAAAGAGGGTTTCTTCACGCAACTGCAAACTGACGAGCTGGCGAAAGGCATCAACGAAGAGGTCGTGCGCGCCATTTCGGCGAAACGTAACGAGCCGGAGTGGATGCTGGAGTTTCGCCTGAGCGCATTCCGCGCGTGGCTGGAGATGGAAGAACCCCACTGGCTGAAAGCGCATTACGATAAGCTGAACTATCAGGATTACAGCTACTACTCCGCGCCCTCATGCGGCAGCTGCGATGATACCTGTGCCTCGCAGCCCGGCGCGGTACAGCAAACCGGTGCCGAGAACAGCTTCCTGAGTAAAGAGGTGGAAGAGGCCTTCAATCAGCTCGGCGTGCCCGTGCGCGAAGGTAAAGAGGTGGCGGTGGACGCCATTTTTGACTCCGTCTCGGTGGCAACCACCTACCGTGAAAAGCTGGCGGAGCAGGGGATAATTTTCTGCTCCTTTGGGGAAGCCATTCACGATCACCCGGAGCTGGTGAAAAAGTACATTGGCACCGTGGTACCCAGTAACGATAACTTCTTCGCGGCACTGAATGCGGCGGTGGCGTCAGACGGCACCTTTATCTACGTGCCTAAAGGTGTGCGCTGCCCGATGGAGCTCTCAACCTATTTCCGCATCAACGCGGAAAAAACCGGCCAGTTTGAACGCACCATCCTGGTGGCCGATGAAGGCAGCTACGTCAGCTATATCGAAGGCTGTTCGGCGCCGGTGCGCGACAGCTACCAGCTGCACGCGGCGGTGGTAGAGGTGATCATCCATAAAGACGCGGAAGTGAAATACTCTACGGTACAGAACTGGTTCCCGGGCGATGGCAACACCGGTGGTATTCTGAACTTCGTCACCAAGCGTGCGCTGTGCGAAGGTGAAAACAGTAAGATGTCCTGGACGCAGTCAGAAACCGGCTCCGCCATTACCTGGAAATACCCGAGCTGTATTCTGCGTGGCGACAACTCCATCGGTGAGTTTTACTCCGTGGCGCTGACCAGCGGTCATCAGCAGGCCGATACCGGTACCAAGATGATCCACATCGGCAAAAACACCAAATCGACCATCATCTCCAAAGGGATCTCTGCCGGTCACAGCCAGAACAGCTATCGCGGGCTGGTGAAAATCATGCCGACAGCCACCAACGCACGTAACTTTACCCAGTGCGACTCCATGCTGATTGGTGCGGACTGCGGGGCGCATACCTTCCCCTATGTCGAATGCCGCAATAACAGCGCCCAGCTCGAGCATGAGGCGACTACGTCACGTATTGGTGAAGATCAGCTGTTCTACTGCCTGCAACGCGGGATCAGTGAAGAAGATGCGATTTCAATGATTGTTAACGGCTTCTGTAAGGACGTGTTCTCTGAACTGCCGCTGGAATTTGCCGTTGAAGCCCAGAAACTCCTCGCCATTAGTCTTGAACACAGCGTCGGTTAAGGAAAGCACATGTTAAGCATTAAAGATTTACAGGTTAGCGTGGAAGAGAAAGAGATCCTGCGTGGGCTCAATTTTGACGTCAAACCGGGTGAAGTTCACGCCATCATGGGGCCAAACGGCTCCGGGAAAAGTACGCTTTCAGCGACGCTGGCAGGACGCGAAGATTATGAGGTCACCAGCGGCTCCGTTGAGTTTAACGGCAAGGATCTGCTGGAGATGTCGCCTGAAGAGCGTGCCGGTGAGGGCATCTTTATGGCCTTCCAGTATCCGGTGGAAATCCCGGGCGTCAGCAACCAGTTCTTCCTGCAAACCGCGCTGAACGCGGTGCGCAAGTATCGCGGACTTGAGGCGCTGGATCGCTTTGACTTCCAGGATCTGATGGAAGAGAAAATCAAGCTGCTGAAAATGCCCGAAGATCTGCTCACCCGCTCGGTGAACGTGGGTTTTTCTGGCGGTGAGAAAAAACGTAACGATATTCTGCAAATGGCGGTTCTTGAGCCGGAGCTGTGCATTCTCGATGAAACCGATTCAGGGCTGGATATTGATGCCCTGAAGATCGTTGCCGACGGCGTAAACTCTCTGCGTGACGGTAACCGCTCATTTATTATCGTGACTCACTACCAGCGTATTCTGGACTACATCAAACCGGACTATGTCCACGTGCTTTATCAGGGGCGCATTGTGAAATCCGGTGACTTTACGCTGGTTAAACAACTGGAGGAGCAGGGTTATGGCTGGCTTACCGAACAGCAGTAATGCACTCCAGCAGTGGCACCGGCTGTTTGAAGCGCAGGGTGGAGCGCGCTCTGAACAGGCTCAGCACCATCTCCAGCAGATGCTGCGTCTCGGTTTACCGACGCGTAAGCATGAGAACTGGAAATATACCCCGCTGGACGGCCTGCTGAACGGCGAGTTTGTCACCCGTCTGGCGCAGGTTAGCCCCGGTCAGCGCGATGTGCTGGCGCTGAGCGTGGATGCCGTGCGTCTGGTGTTTGTAGACGGGCAGTTTCGTGAGGAACTCAGCGACAGCGTACAGGAGAGCGGGTTCGATATCGCCATTAACGACGAGCGCCAGTCGTTGAGTGCTCCGGTCCAGCCTGACGTCTTTCTGCACCTCACAGAGAGCCTGTCTAAGTCTGTCACCCATATTCACGTTAAGCGTAACCAGCGCCCGGCGAAACCGCTGCTGCTGATGCATATCACCCAGGGTGTTGAGGGCGGCGAGATCAACACCGCCCACTATCGCCACCATCTCGAGCTGGCAGAAGGGGCAGAAGCGACGGTAATTGAACATTACGTTAGTCTGAACGACACCCGCCATTTTACCGGCTCGCGTCTGACGATGAACGTGGCGGCCAACGCCCAGCTGCACCATATCAAGCTGGCGTTTGAGAATCCGCTCAGTCACCACTTCGCCCACAACGATATTCTGCTGGGCCAGGATGCCGCGGCTTACAGCCACAGCTTCCTGCTTGGCGGCGCGGTGCTGCGCCACAATACCAGCACCCAACTGAACGGTGAGAACACTACGCTGCGTATTAACAGCCTGGCGATGCCGGTGAAGTCAGAAGTGTGCGACACGCGCACCTGGCTTGAGCATAACAAAGGCTACTGCAACAGCCGTCAGCTGCACAAAACCATCGTCAGCGACAAAGGACGTGCGGTGTTTAACGGCCTGATCAATGTGGCGCAGCACGCCATCAAAACTGACGGGCAGATGACCAACAACAACCTTTTGCTGGGACGTCTGGCAGAGGTGGACACCAAACCACAGCTGGAAATTTATGCGGACGACGTGAAATGCAGCCACGGCGCAACGGTCGGGCGTATTGACGATGAGCAGATGTTCTACCTGCGCTCTCGCGGGATAGACCAGCAGGCCGCGCAAAAGATGATTATTTACGCCTTTGCGGCTGAGCTGACGGAAGCGCTGCCCGATGGCGGACTTAAACAGCAGGTGCTGGCCCGTATCGGTCAGCGGCTGCCTGGAGGCGAAGCATGATATTTCCCGTAGAGAAAGTCCGGGCAGATTTTCCGGTACTGACCCGTGAAGTGAACGGTCTGCCGCTGGCCTATCTCGACAGTGCGGCCAGCGCGCAAAAACCGAATCAGGTGGTGGATGCGGAAGCCGAGTTTTACCGCCACGGTTATGCGGCGGTCCATCGCGGGATCCACACTCTGAGCGCCGAGGCGACCCAGCGCATGGAAAACGTGCGCACGCAGGTTGCGGCGTTTCTCAACGCGCGTTCGCCGGAAGAGCTGGTGTTCGTGCGTGGCACCACCGAAGGGATCAACCTGGTGGCTAACAGCTGGGGCAATGCGCAGGTGCACGCGGGGGATAACATCATCATCACCCAGATGGAGCACCACGCTAACATCGTGCCCTGGCAGATGCTCTGTGAGCGTGTGGGGGCGCAACTGCGGGTGATCCCGCTAAACGAAGACGGTACGCTTCAGCTTGAACAGCTGGACGCCCTGCTTGACGACAGAACGCGGCTGGTAGCGGTGACCCACGTTTCAAACGTGCTGGGGACGGAAAATCCGGTGGCGCTGATCGTCGACAAAGCCCATCAGGCCGGTGCGAAAGTGTTGATTGATGGCGCCCAGGCGGTGATGCACCATGCGGTTGACGTACAGACTCTGGACTGCGATTTCTACGTCTTCTCCGGGCACAAGCTGTATGGTCCGACGGGCATCGGCGTGTTGTATGTGAAGGAGGATATTCTCCAGGCCATGCCGCCGTGGGAAGGGGGCGGGTCAATGATTGCCACCGTCAGCCTGACGGAAGGCACAACCTACGCCCGAGCGCCCTGGCGCTTCGAGGCGGGCACGCCGAACACAGGCGGGATCATCGGGCTGGGCGCGGCCATTAGCTACGTATCTGAAACGGGGCTGGCGGCGATTCAGGAGTACGAACAGCTGCTGATGCAATATGCCTTGCAGGAGCTTGCCAGCGTCCCGGATCTGACCTTATATGGCCCTGCTGACCGTCTGGGTGTGATAGCCTTCAACCTCGGCAAGCATCACGCTTATGATGTGGGCAGTTTCCTGGATAATTACGGCGTCGCCGTACGTACCGGGCATCACTGCGCGATGCCACTGATGGCGTATTATCAGGTACCGGCCATGTGCCGCGCATCGCTGGTGATGTACAACACAACGGAAGAGGTCGACAGACTGGTGGCGGGACTGAAACGTATTCACCAGCTGCTTGGCTAACGGAGAGGCGTGAGATGGCAGATTTGCCGGACAGAGATAAATTGCTGCGTAACTTTGGGCGTTGCGCAAACTGGGAAGAGAAATACCTTTATATTATCGAGCTAGGTCAGCGCCTGCCGCCGCTCAGCGAAGAGGCGCATAACCCGGACAACATCATTCAGGGCTGCCAGAGCCAGGTCTGGATCCAGATGCAGCAGACGGATGATGGCGTAATCGATTTACAGGGTGACAGCGATGCCGCCATTGTGAAGGGGCTTATTGCCGTCGTATTTATTCTTTATCACCAGATGTCGGCGCAGGATATTGTCGCCTTTGACGTTCGCTCGTGGTTTGAAAAAATGGCCTTAACCCAACACCTCACCCCGTCCCGCTCCCAGGGACTGGAAGCGATGATCCGCGCCATACGCGCCAAAGCCGCAATCCTTAGCTAAACTGACAGAACAGCATTCATTCTGTTTCGCGGGGTGGTTTCCACCTCGCTGGTTTTTCAGCTTTCTGACGTTTGGTCAGTGAATAAGGAATCTCAGCATGAAGCGCGCGTCTCTAATAACTCTATTACTCCTTGGTTCGCTCAGTGCTGTTAATTCAGCCAGGGCGGTTGATTATCCTTTACCGCCCGCAGGCAGCCGCCTGATTGGGCAAAATCAGACATACACCATTCAGGAAGGCGACAATAAGCTCCAGGCTATCGCTCGTCGGTTTAATACCGCCGCACAGCTTATCCTTGAAACCAATAATACCATTGCACCGGTAAACCCTGCGCCAGGAACGGTCATTACCATTCCTTCCCAGATGCTGCTCCCGGACACCGAGCGTGAGGGCATTGTGGTGAATCTGGCGGAGCTGCGTCTTTACTTCTATCCGCCTGGCGAAAATATCGTGCAGGTCTATCCGCTGGGTATTGGTCAGCTTGGGCTGGAAACACCGGTCAGCACCACCCGTGTGAGTCAGAAAATCCCTAACCCTACCTGGACCCCCACAGCGGGCATCAGAGCGCGCTCACTGGCGCAGGGCATTAAACTGCCGCCTGTGGTACCCGCAGGGCCAAATAACCCGCTGGGGCGCTTTGCGCTGCGTCTGGGCATCGGGAATGGGGAATATCTTATTCATGGCACCAGCGCGCCGGACAGCGTAGGGCTGCGGGTCAGCTCGGGCTGTATGCGAATGAACGCGCCGGATATCAAAGCGTTGTTTGAACGAGTGCGCGTCGGCACGCGGGTGCAGATTATCAATGAGCCGGTGAAGTTCTCCGTCGAGCCGGACGGCAAACGTTATATCGAGGTGCACAGGCCGCTGGCGCAGGCTGAGGGCGAAAACCCACAGACGGTGCCGTTCACGCACTCGGCGGCGTTTACCGCCTTCGCAGCGGAATCAGGTAGCGATAAAACGCTAATCGACAAAGCTCTGGCGCGCAGAGCCGGGATCCCGGTTGCCGTTTCAGCAGGCAATGGTTCGTCAGCCAGCAATTCTGTCCTGTCGGTTCAGAACAGTCGTGTCTCAGCGGCGGTGACGGAAGGCGAGGGAGAGAAAGCGCTTCAGTAGAGGTTTGACGAAGGCAAAAAAAAATGGCGCACAATGTGCGCCATTTTATTAACAGGTACTATTACTTACGGTATTTAGTAGCCTGGTTGTCCAGACGCTGGTTAGCGCGAGCTGCGTCGTCTTTAGCAGCCTGAACGTCGGAACGCATTGCGTTCACGTCGTTGCTCAGCTGGTCAACTTTAGCGTTCAGAGTCTGAACGTCAGAAGACAGCTGATCGATTTTAGCGTTGCTGGAGCAACCTGCCAGCAGAGTAGAACCCAGGATTACCGCGCCCAGTACCAGTTTAGTACGATTCATTATTAATACCCTCTAGATTGAGTTAATCTCCATGTAGCGTTACAAGTATTACACAAAGTTTTTTGGGTTGAGAATATTTTTTTGATGGGATTACGCCTATTTTTGATCGTTCGCTCAAAGAAGCAACGAAATCGGCAATTTTGACGAAAAAGCTATGTTAAAAAAGGCATTTTTCATCGGATTCATCTTAGATAAATCGCGATTAAATAGAAAAACCCGATTTGCTTTTTGAATAGTTCTGGTTAATGGCGGGAATAAAAAAAGCGCCCCGAAGGACGCTTTTTAACAAAACAATAATTTGTTCGTGAAATATTACAGTACGTGGACAGATGCAGTGTTGGTTGTACCGCTTGGTACCAGTGCACCAGAAACCATAACCACCACGTCGCCTTTCTGAGCCAGGCCACAATCAACCAGTTCCAAAGCCACTTCTTTACCCAGACGATAGAAATCATCGGTAGAGGCAATCTCTTTCACCAGGTGTGGGATCACACCTTTGCTCAGCACCAGCTGACGCGCGGTGGTTTCGTTGGTGGTCAGCGCCAGAATGGTCGCATCCGGGAAGTATTTACGCACGGCACGCGCAGATTTACCTCCCTGGGTCGCCACGACAATCAGTGGGGCTTCCAGTTTCTCGGCGGTTTCTACCGCACCACGGCACACGGCTTCGGTGATGCGCAGTTTACGGCTGTCGTTGTTGTAATCCAGACGGCTTTTCATCACGCGGTCGGTACGCTCACAGATGGTCGCCATGATGCCGACCGCTTCCAGAGGGTATTTCCCTTTTGCAGATTCGCCAGACAGCATAACGGCATCGGTACCGTCGAGGATGGCGTTCGCCACGTCGCCGGCTTCAGCACGGGTAGGGCGTGGGTTTTTGATCATGGAGTCCAGCATCTGCGTTGCGGTGATAACCACTTTACGCGCGCGAACGCATTTCTCGATCATCATCTTCTGCGCGAAGATCACTTCTTCAACCGGGATTTCTACGCCCAGGTCGCCACGCGCTACCATGATACCGTCAGACGCTTCAAGGATTTCGTCGAAGTTGTTCAGGCCTTCCTGGTTTTCGATCTTGGAGATGATCTGAATGTTCTCACCGCCGTGCGCTTTCAGGTGCTCGCGGATCTCAACCACGTCAGAACGTTTACGGATGAAGGACGCCGCAACGAAGTCCACACCTTGTTCGCAGCCGAAGATCAGGTCTTGTTTGTCTTTTTCAGCCAGCGCTGGCAGAGCAATGGACACACCCGGCAGGTTAACGCCTTTGTTTTCGCCCAGATCGCCGTTGTTCAGCACTTTACAGATAACCTTGTTACCTTCAATCGCGGTCACTTCCATGCCGATCAGGCCGTCATCTACCAGCACGGTGTTGCCAACGGACAGATCGCTGGTGAAGCCTTCGTAGGTCACGGCAACGATTTCGTTATTACCTACAACGGATTTGTCGGTGGTGAAGGTGAAGGTCTGGCCCGCTTTCAGGGAAACGTCGTTACCGCCTTCCAGTTTGATGGTGCGGATTTCAGGACCTTTGGTGTCGAGCAGGATTGCCGCTTTTTTCCCGGTCTTGCTCATCACGTTGCGCAAGTTCTGAATACGCTGACCGTGTTCAGCATAGTCGCCGTGGGAGAAGTTCAGACGCATCACGTTCATGCCGGCATCCAGCATTTTGCTCAGCATCTCTTCGGATTCGGTTTTCGGGCCGATAGTACAAACAATTTTCGTCTTTTTCATGACAGTCTTAGTCTTTAAGTTGGGAAGGATATGGAAATCTCGCTCCGGGGGCGCACCGCCGCGGAGTCAAACCTGTGTTGCGAAAGAGTATATGACACGCACTAAGAATAGGTGACATCAAATGACCGTGCAGAAGAAAGTGTGCCTGAGTGCCAGCCCAACGAAGGAGAGGAGAAGTTGTACGTTGTTTTTTGTATTCCAAGCGCTGAAACCATTCACCAGGGATTTGGCGCGCATTATACGCTGATTCACAGTAAAAAGGAAAATGGAAACAGCGTTTCAAAAACAATCTGTGCAGATTCACATAAGTTTGTTATCAAGGCGTTAAGGCCTAATGTCATCTTATGACGGCAGGCGCAACGCCCGCCGTTTTTTGCTCACTTTTCCAGCGCCTGCTGAAGGTCGGCGATCAGATCCTTCGCATCCTCAATCCCCACCGACAGGCGTATCAGCTGCGGCACAATGCCGTTTGCAAGACGCTGCGCCAGTGGAATGGAGGCGTGGGTCATGCTGTAGGGCTGGCTCACCAGACTCTCCACCCCGCCCAGGCTTTCCGCCAGGGTAAAGAGCGTAAGATGACGAATCACCTCTGTCGCGCGTTGCGCATCGCCTTTAATCACAACGGAGATCATGCCGCCCGGCAGCGCCATTTGTCTGCGGGCAAGCGCATACTGGGGGTGTGACTCCAGCCCGGGATAGAGCACGCTCTCTATCTGCGGATGCTGCTCCAGCCATTGCGCAATCGCCAGCGCGTTGGCACTGTGCTTCTCAACGCGCAGGGAGAGGGTGCGAATCCCCCGTAGCGTCAGGAAGCTGCTGAACGGATCCAGAACGCCGCCAACCGCGTTTTGCAGATAGCCCAGACGCTCCGCGAGATCCTTATTTGCCCCGACAACAGCCAGCCCGGCAACCACGTCTGAATGACCGTTGAGATATTTGGTGGCGGAGTGAACCACAATGTCGAACCCCGCCTCCAGCGGCCGGTGAATGACCGGGGAGGCGAAGGTATTATCCGCCACGCTGATCGCATTATGGCGCCGGGCAATGTCTGCGATGGCCTCCAGGTCGGCCAGTTTCAGCAGCGGGTTCGTCGGCGTTTCCACCCAGATCATGCGGGTGTTCGGGCGAATGGCGGCCTCAAGTCCGGCTACATCGTCCGGCTTAACCCAGCTCACCTGTAACCCGGTGCTGCGCTTGCGCACGTTTTCGATCAGGCGATACGTACCGCCATACACGTCGTCAATGGCAACGATATGGCTGTCTTTATCCAGCAGTTCGAGCACGGTGGAAATGGCCGCCAGCCCTGACGCGAAGGCGTACCCGCGCGTGCCGCCTTCCAGTTCGGCGATGGCGGTCTCCAGCGCATGGCGGGTTGGGTTGCCGCTCCGGGAGTATTCGTAGCCGGTATGTTCACCCGGTGCCGGTTGCGCAAACGTCGACGTGGCGTAAATTGGCGGCATCACGGCGCCGTGCGTGTCGTGATACTCACCGCTGTGAACGCTGAGGGTGGCCAGGTTTTTCATCTTTTGCTCCTTTTATTTCGTCAGGCGGTTACGCCAGGTGGTGAGTACGTCACTGCGTGTGATCAGACCCAGAAAGCGGTCTTCGTCATAAATAATCGCCACCAGGCCACGGTCAAAGATGGTGTACAGGGCGCTCTCCGGGGCCTGCTTATCCAGATATTCGACCTGACGCGTCATGGCCGCCGTCACGGGGAGAGAGAAGCGATCGGCATCTCCCTCAATGTGTCGCAGCAGGTCCCACTCGTCGATGATGCCGACGACCTTGTTGTTATCGAGCACCGGCAGCTGGGAGATGTCGTACAGGCGCATGCGGGCCAGCACGGTGGAAAGCGTGTCGTCCGGGGCGGCATTCACCGTCGCGCCTTCATCGTGGCGCAGGGCAATATAGTCCGAGAGATCGCCTGCCTGCGGACGTGAAATCAGCCCCTGCTGGCGCATCCAGTCGTCGTTGAACATCTTTGAGAGGTATTTATTGCCGCTGTCGCAGGCGAAGGTGACCACACGTTTTGGCGTAGTCTGCGCCTGGCAATATTTCAGCGCCGCCGCCAGCAGCGTGCCGGTGGAGGAGCCTGCCAGGATCCCTTCCGTTTTTAGCAGATCGCGGGCGGTGGTGAACGCCTCGCGATCGGTAATGCGCCAGGCGCGGTTAACCCCTTCGATGTGCGCCAGCGGAGGGATAAAGTCTTCGCCAATCCCTTCAACCAGCCACGATCCGGCATCCTGATGGCGTCCGGTCTCAACCTGGTCCGCCAGTACCGACCCGGCCGGATCGGCAAGCACAAATTTCGTCTGCGGCGAATGTTCTGCAAACCACGCCTGTAAGCCACCCAGCGTACCGCCGGACCCCACGCCGACGATGATGGCATCGATCTGGCCGTCAAGCTGTTCAAACAGTTCCGGTGCGGTAGTGGTGCGGTGCGCCAGCGGATTGGCCGCGTTATTGAACTGGTCGATATAAAACGCGCCTGGCAGTTCGTTCGCCAGCCGCCGGGCATAATCCTGGTAGTAGGCCGGATGCCCTTTATTCACATCTGAACGGGTCAGCACGACCTGCGCTCCTAACGCGCGCAGGTGGAAAATCTTCTCGCGGCTCATTTTGTCCGGCACCACCAGGATCAGCGAGTATCCCTTTTGCGCCGCAATCAACGCCAGCCCCAGGCCGGTGTTCCCCGCCGTGGCTTCAATAATGGTGCCGCCGGGCCGTAGCTGCCCCGTACGCTCGGCTTCGTTAATCATCGACAGCGCGACGCGGTCTTTAATCGAGCCGCCTGGATTCTGATTTTCCAGCTTCAGAAACAGCGAGCAGGGGCCGGTATCCAGCTTGTGCAGCTGGATGAGTGGCGTATGGCCAATTAGTTCGGTGACGGAGTGGTAAAGCGTCATGGTCATGTCCTGTGAAGAGGTGATGACCGGATGATAGGACCACGAAATTTTCTCAATAAAGAACGTTTCACTGGGTTTTAGAACAGAAAGGAATAATCCTTATGTTTTTGGGTGGAAAGACAGCAAGACGTAAAGTTGTCCGGATGTGAGGATGGCTATATCAGTACATAGTGCTGAAAAATTAACCAATTTCGTCGGATGAATGAGACCTGATATGCAAAAGGCAGATAATTATTGCAGATATTCATCTAAATGCTTTTCACCCGCCAGTTCGCTGCTTATTCCGCCGCATTATAAGAAATTCTTTTTTGGTCATTTAAAAGCTGATAACGGCTGTTTACTATCTTTTGGACATCCATACTGCTAAACCGCTATATGCGTAACGGATAACGAATAAGAATGATCGTACTCAGTAATATTTCGAAGGTTTTTGACAACGGGAAGCTGGCGCTGACAGCCGTTGATAACGTCAATTTGACGATAGAGCAGGGACAGATTTACGGGATCATTGGTTACAGCGGGGCCGGGAAAAGTACGCTTATCCGTCTGCTGAACGGTCTGGAAAAGCCCAGCGCCGGCAGCGTCACCATTAACGGTCAGGATATATCCGCCGCGAAGGGAGAAGCGCTGCGTCAGGCACGCCTGAAAATCAGCATGGTGTTCCAGCACTTTAATCTGCTCTGGTCGCGCACGGTGAAGGAAAACATCGCCTTTTCAATGCAAATTGCCGGTGTGCCAAAAGCGCAAATTCAGGCTCGCGTTGCCGAGCTGGTGGAGCTGGTCGGCCTGAAGGGGCGCGAGAATGCCTACCCGTCGCAGCTGAGCGGCGGGCAAAAACAGCGTGTGGGCATTGCCCGCGCGCTGGCCAATCATCCGGACGTACTGCTGTGTGACGAAGCTACCTCGGCGCTGGATCCGCAGACCACCGATCAGATCCTCGATCTGCTCCTGGACATTAACCGTCGTTTTAACCTGACCATCGTACTCATTACGCATGAGATGCACGTGGTGCGCAAAATCTGCGACCGCGTGGCGGTAATGGAGAACGGCAAGGTGGTGGAAGAGGGGGAGGTGCTGAGCGTGTTTACGCATCCTCAGCAGCCGATCACCCGGCAGTTTGTCCGCCAGGTGAGCCAGTACGCGGAGGAAGAGACCTTCAATACCGAACTGGCAAATGAGCTGGAGGGCGCGGTCATCAAGCTCACTTTCACCGGGCACAGCACGCACAGGCCGATCGTCGGTGAACTGACCCTGCGCTACGGCCTGCCGTTTAACATCCTGCACGGCAAAATGACGCAAACCGCTCACGGTGTTTTCGGGCAGCTCTGGGTGCACGTGGTGGCATCGGATGGACAACTGAACAATATCCTCGCCGACCTGAAGCAAAGCGATATTGAAGGCGAGGTAATCAAGCATGGCTGAAGAACTCTTTCCGCACCTGAAGTGGGATCAGCTTTGGGCTGCAACCCAGGAGACGCTCTACATGACCGCGCTTTCCGGCGTGGCGACGTTTGTTCTGGGGATCGCGCTCGGTCTGGCGCTGTTTTTAACCGCCCGCGGCGGGTTATTCCACAACCGCACGGTCTACAGCGTGATGTCGATTGTGGTGAACGTGTTCCGCTCGATTCCGTTCATCATTCTCATTGTTCTGCTGATCCCGTTCACCAAGACCGTTGTGGGGACCATTCTCGGCGCTAACGCTGCGCTGCCCGCCCTGATTGTGGGCGCCGCGCCGTTCTACGCCCGTCTGGTCGAGATTGCCCTGCGGGAAGTGGATAAAGGGGTAATTGAAGCCACGCGTTCGATGGGCGCACGGCTGAGCACGTTAGTGTTTCGGGTTTTACTGCCGGAATCTTCACCCGCACTGGTTTCAGGTATGACGGTGACGCTGATTGCGCTGGTGAGCTACAGCGCAATGGCGGGGGTGATAGGTGCCGGCGGTTTGGGAAATCTGGCTTATCTGGAAGGATTCCAGCGCAACCATGGTGACGTCACGCTGGTGGCAACGGTGACCATTCTGATCATCGTGTTCATTATCCAGTTCTGCGGCGATGCCATTACTTCACTGTTAGATAAACGCTAATAAATACACACAGGAACCACATCATGAAAAAGACACTGACACTGATCGCCGCAGCCACCCTGAGCGCCCTGAGCTTTGCCTCCTGGGCGGACACGCTCACCGTGGGGGCGTCCAACACCCCGCACGCGGAAATTCTGGAGCAGGCTAAGCCGATTCTGGCAAAGCAGGGGATCGATCTGGAGATTAAACCGTTCCAGGACTACATTCTGCCAAACACGGCGCTGGCAGGGCATGACATTGATGCCAACTATTTCCAGCACATCCCTTACCTGAACAGCGTGCTTAAAGATCATGCGGGCGATAAGGATTATGATTTTGTCAGTGCAGGCGCAATCCACATTGAGCCGATCGGTATCTATTCAAAAAAATACAAATCGCTGAAGGATCTGCCGGAAGGCGGCAAAATCATCATGCGTGATGCGGTTTCCGAGGAAGGGCGTATTCTCTCCATCTTCGAAAAAGAGGGCGTGATCAAGCTGAAGCCAGGCATCGATAAAGTGACCGCGCGCATCAGCGATATTGTGGAGAACCCGAAAAAGCTGCAATTCACCCCTAACGTCGAGGCATCTCTGCTGCCGCAGATGTACAACAACGACGAAGGTGCTGCGGTGGTGATCAACGCCAACTACGCAATTGATGCCGGTCTGGATCCGGTCCACGATCCAATTGCGGTTGAAAGCGGTGAGAATAACCCGTACGCCAACATCATTACCGTTCATCGCGGTGATGAGAAGAAGAAGGATATCGTCGCGCTGGTGAACGTGCTGCACTCCAAAGAGATTCAGGACTGGATCCGCACCAAATACAAAGGCGCGGTCATCCCGGTAAACAACTAATCGCCTGATTTTCCAGACGAAGCCCGGCGAACAACACGCCGGGCTTCTTTTTTGTATCCAGCCGACGAATGATTTAAGCTGACGGTTTAGGGCAACGGAGTGATGGCAATGGGCAATGTGACCAAAGACGAAGCGCTGTACCAGGAGATGTGTCGGGTGGTAGGCAAGGTCGTTCTGGAGATGCGTGACTTAGGGCAGGAGCCCAAGCATATCGTGATTGCCGGGGTACTACGTACCGCGCTGGCGAACCAGCGCGTTAAGCGCAGTGAGTTGACCACCAAAGCGATGGAAACGGTGGTTAAAGCGCTGGCCAGTTAGGACGACAGCGTCTCGCGAGTTTTTCAGATCCCGCATATCAACAGTCATTATTGATATTTCCTCTTCATGATGAAGGCGTGTTTAACTGAGTCCAGGTTAAGCGAGAAGGGTAATGACGATGAAAAAATGGATAAGCACGTTACGGCGGTTTTTTGCGCCCCGACCAGCGAATGCGGAGAACAGCGCGCAACGTGTTCTTGAGTCAATACTGCCTGTCGCCAGCCTCTATGGCGTGGACGTAGCCAACATCGACCCGGAGTGGTTCTATGTTAAAACGTCACGCTGAACTTCGCCGGACGCGCGAAATGTACTGGAATGAGCTGTGCGTGATGCGTGTAAAGTGAGAATGAAGGGAAAAATGCCCTGGCTAATCCTCGGTAAACGATAGCCGTTTTGTTACCACTATCTCCTTTCTCAGATGGAGATGATAATGAAACGGACAGTATTAACCCCCGCGCTTTCTGCCACCGTGCTATTGCTTGCCATGCAGGCGGCACACGCTGGTCCACAGGCGCATGTTGTATGCAGTTATTCCCATACCCTCGGTGATGATGCCATTATGATGTACGGCATGCCCAACGAGGCCATGCTGCACGATTTTTTTGGTAACGTGCAAACGGATGCTTACTCCAGCCGTGAATCGCTGCGTACCCAGGAAAAGACCACCTGCGATAACAAAGCAGACAGCTCGGCCTACTGGGCTCCGTCGCTAAAATTACCGGACGGAACGGTGGTCAAACCCGCCTATCAAAAAACCTATTATCAGGCATCGAACGTTGACGCCTGGCCGCTGCACCCGTTCCCGGCGGGGCTGTCGCTGCTGGCGGGCGATCATCACGGCACCGCGCCAAATCCACATATCACCTTTTTATGCGCCAACGGCAAGGGCTACACCACCAGAACGGGTGAAGTCTGCGGCTTACGCAAGGCGAAGGATGCCGTGCAGTTTAATATCGGCATTCAGTTCCCGAACTGCTGGGACGGGGTCAACCTGAAGCCCGCCCACGGCCTGGCTAACGCCACCTACGATACGAAAGGACAGTGTCCGTCCGCCTTCCCGGTGAAGATCCCGACGGTGAACATGAATATTGCGTACGTGCTTCCGACAATTAGCTCTCTGGATACCAGTAAAGTCCAGCTTTCCCTCGACCCCACCATGCATGGCAGTGAACGTGAAGAGCGATGGGGGAGCCTGTATACGGCGCATGCTGACTTCATGAACGGCTGGACGGAAGATGCCGCGCGCTTTATGACCGACCTGTGCATGAACCACGGAATGGATTGCGGCACCACCGTGCCGTATGGTTATTCAAAAGCGAAGGCCAACGTCTGGCTCAGCAGCATGGAACCCGCACTTTCACAACCCGATCCCCAGGTCTTACTGGTGCAGGATAACTGGAAGAACGGTGGACGCACGAAAAACAGCGAAACATTGTCGCTGGTGAAGTTCAACATCCCTCCTCTGCCTGCCGGACAGGATCCTGCCCAGTTTAAATACCGCGTGAGAATTTATGGCGGGAAAGTGGAAACCAACGGCGCGGATCAAATCTTCTTCTATCCGGCGAGTAACGACTGGGATCCGGCCACCGTGAGCTGGCATTCACGGCCGTCCTGCAACTATCGCTCGGATGCGGTGCTTTACCTGAACCACTCCCGCGAATACCGGATGGTGGACGTGGATAAAGCGGTGCGCAAGGCGCTGGCAGAAGGGAAAACCGAAATTTCGTGGTATATCGGCGGCGATCGTCAGGGAAACCACTATCAGTTTGAGACGGGGTCATCTCAACAAAGCCTGATCCTGATGCTGACCGGGTTTAGCAAAACGCCGGAGATCTGATAACGCCCGCGTTTTTTTGTTCTCAACAGCGTTAACTGGTAATGTCGACAGCCTGAATGACTGCGCCCGTTAACGCTATGAGCTTAAATAAGATGATAAAGCGCAGCATCGCTGCATGGGTGGCGGTCTGCCTGATAAGCGGTATGCTGCTTTATGCGGAACAGATACGTCGCCAGTACTGGGAGCGCGATCGCGAGTTTACGGCACGCTATTCGGCGATCGGCGCGGTGCTGACGCAAAACGAATCGGTGCTTCCGCTTCTGAGCGGCGATGAAGATATTACCGCGTTACGCAAAAAGTTTCCTTCTGTCCTGGCCCTGGAAAAAACCGCGGGGCGTGCGCTGGACGCCCCGCGTGTGGAGCCGTTTCGCGGGGTGCAGTACTGGTTATATAATCCCTGGCGGCAGATACGCGTGCTGGTCGACCTAAGCGCGCTGATTCCCGCGCGCCATAGCTTTGCGCAGCTGCATCTTAACGTCACGAACGGCGATGGTCCGCCATCCTCCGGCGCTTTCTGGCGCTGGCAGCGCGCTTTCCCGCAGCATACCCAGCCCTTCGTTCTTACAGCCGAGGCAGAGCCTGACTGGTTCAGCGTTTCCCTGCTGCCTTACCTGCTGCTCTTTCTGACGTGGGGGGGAGCGATTGCGGGCGTGGGAAGCGTGCTCTGGCAGCGCAAACAGCGGCAGCAGGCCGAGCAGCGCGCCCGCTATTATCAGCATGCCAGGCTTAACACGCTGGGGGAGATCACCGCGGGCATTGTCCATGAAATTAACCAGCCGCTTACCGCCGTGCAAACCTGGATCCAGGGGGCGCAGCGACAGCTCGAGGCTAATCCGCAGGCCGTGCCGCAGGCGCTTGCGGCCGCGCTGCTGCAAACGCAACGCATCAGCGCCCTGCTGACGCGCTTTCGCGAGCATGTGGTACAGGAGAAGGTGACTCTGCGCGAAACCGATCTGGTGCAGTGCTGGCAGCAGGTTGAGAGCCTGCTGGAGCACGAGCGCAAATCGAACCGTATCGCGGTCATCCACGCGTTTGCAGCGGACGCCACGACCGTGCTGGCAGACAGGCTCTGGCTGGAGCAGATACTGCACAACCTGCTCAGCAATGCGATTCAGGCTCAGCAGGAGAGCACGCACGGCTGGGTGCGAATCGACAGCCAGAAAAACGAGAAGGGCATTCTGGTCACGCTTACTGACGGCGGGCCGGGATTTAGCCCGGAGGCCCTGCAAAACGCTTTTATGCCCTTCTTTAGCGGACGCCCCGGCGGAACGGGGCTGGGGATGACGTTAACCGAAACGCTAATAACCCGCATGACCGGCTCGATTGCCCTGGGCAACGCCCCGCAGGGTGGGGCGCAGATCCGGTTGCAGCTCGCAGAAGGTAAGGAGACAAAGCATGGATAAGGTGGTCTGGCTCATTGATGACGATGAGTCCATCAGGGAATCATTGACGTTTTTACTCTCCGGAATGGGCTGGCAGGTTAAGGCATTCGAGAGCGTCGATGCCTTTACGCTGGCGCACGGCGGCGAAACGGCGCTTGTCGGCTGTCTGCTTCTGGATATGCGCATGCCGGGCAAGAGCGGGCTTGCCTGGCTGGAAGAGGGTGAATGGCCCTGGCCGCTGCTGCCAGTCGTTATCATGACCGGGCACGGAACGGTCGACGCCTGCCGTCGCGCGTTTCGCAACGGCGTGTTTGAGTTCTTCACCAAACCCCTGGATGCCGACAGGCTTATCGAAACGGTTGGCATGGCTTTCGAAGAGAGCCTGCGGCGATCTGCCGCCTGGCAGGATATCTCGCGGATTAAAGCGCGATTCGAACAGCTAACCGCGCGGGAGCACGAGGTGTTGACCGTGCTGATGGAAGGATGCAGCAATAAAGAGGCGGCTGCGCGTCTTAACCTCTCCCCGAGGACCGTGGAAGCGCACCGCGCGGCGGCGTTTGCCAAGCTTGGCGTCAGCAGCCTGGTTCAGGCGAGCCGGGATTATGACAAATTGCAATCCGTATAACTACCAGGTGGAGTGCGTAATCAACCGAATTACGTGTAAACGCGCGCTTCAGTAATCTCGGGTTGTCTCCCAACACTCGAGGAAGTGCAATGAAAAAAGTATTGATGGTGGCGGCACTGGTTGCAGGTAGCGTAAGCCTGGCTGCACGGGCGGATGCGCTGAATCAGAAAAGCCTCTCTCTGGCACAGGCTAACGCGCTGGCAACGTCTGCTGTTAAGGCCTGTATGGCAAAGAACTATCAGGTTACGGTGACCGTGGTTGACCGCGCAGGGGTTGTTAAGGCGGTGCAGCGCACGGATAACGCTGGTCCACATACGGTAAAAGCCAGCGAAATGAAGGCATATACCGCGCTGAGTACGAAAAACGCGTCAGGCAAGGTAATGGAAGCTGCACAGACTAACGCGGGCGCGCAGAATATGCGTGATGTTCCCGGCTTCCTGCTGCTGGCGGGTGGTTTACCGGTAAAAGAGGGCGATGAGGTGATTGGGGCGATTGGCATCGGCGGTGCGCCGGGCGGTCATCTTGATGAAGCCTGTGCCCAGGCGGCCATTAACGGGGCCGGACAGTAATTCATAAAAAAAGCACCGGCATGGCCGGTGCTCTGTATTCAGATCTTGCAGGCATCGCCGCAGTCGTCATCGGCGACAATCGCCTGGGCTTTTTTATCCGCATCGTCGAGACGTTCCGCGTTGCGCTCTTCTGCTTCATCCAGCCCGTTAAAGACTAAGTTATCGAGATCAATTTCCATGTGCCACCTGCGTTATTCAGTTTTTGATACTGGCACAGTATAAGTCAAAAAAAGCGGGCCAGGCACCCCTCAGCACATATGGATAATCCCTGCCATACTCAGTGCTTTATTGCTGAGGAAAGCCGATGATTACACTCTGTAAAACCTGCGGTACCGCTTACGATGAACAGCCCAAAAACTGCCCGATTTGCGACGATGAGCGCCAGTATGTCCCGGTCACGGGCCAGGCATGGACGGACTTCGACAGCCTTACGACCACGCACACCAACAAATGGCAACAGCTGGAGCCGCAGCTGTTCAGCATCAAAACCGTTCCCGCTTTTGCCATCAACCAGCGGGCGCTTCTGCTGAGTACGCCGCAGGGCAATGTTCTGTGGGACTGCATCGCCAACCTCGATCCGGCGACCAGAGCGTTAGTTGACGCGCTCGGGGGCATCAGCGCGATCGCGATTTCGCACCCACATTACTACACCACCATGCAGGAGTGGGCCGCCGCGTTTAACGCGCCGATCTACCTGCACGCCAGCGATCGGCAGTGGGTGATGCGTGACAGTCCGGCGATACGCTTCTGGGAGGAGGACGCCCTGGAGATTTTGCCGTCGGTGACGCTGCTGCGTCTGGGCGGGCATTTTGCAGGCGGCACGGTGCTGCACTGGCAGTCAGGCGACGGCGTGCTGCTGGCCGGTGATATTTTGCAGGTTACGCCTGGTAAGGACGCCGTGTCGTTTATGTGGAGTTATCCGAATATGCTGCCGCTGCCTGCCCGCACCGTTGAATCGGTGATCGGTCGACTGACCGGGAAAACGTACCAGCGACTGTACGGGGCCTTTGAAGGGCAAAACATCCCGGCGAACGCAGATGAGATTGTGCAGCGGTCGGGCCAGAAATATATTGCTTGTCTCCGCTAAGGCACGGTGGTTAAATTTTACGAGTGTGATCGCGATCATACCTAAACTAAAACAGATAAAAGAGAAATGGCTATGCAACATATCATTGAAGGTTTTCTCAGCTTTCAAAAAGAGATTTTCCCGCAACGTAAAGAGCTTTTTCGTAGTTTAGCGTCCAGTCAGAATCCCAAAGCGCTGTTTATCTCCTGCTCCGACAGCCGTCTGGTTCCGGAACTGGTCACGCAGCAGGAGCCAGGACAGCTCTTTGTCATTCGAAACGCGGGCAACATTGTGCCACCGTTCGGGCCGGAGCCTGGCGGTGTCTCTGCAACCATCGAATACGCGGTAGTGGCCCTCGGCGTGACCGATATTGTTATTTGCGGCCACTCCAACTGCGGCGCGATGAAGGCGATTGCTGACAACGCCGATCTGGAGCCGATGCCAGCCGTTTCCCACTGGCTGCGCTATTCTGATGCGGCAAAAGCGGTGGTTGAGAAGAAAACCTGGGATCAGCCAATCGATAAAGTGAATGCGATGGTGCAGGAGAACGTCTTTGCTCAGCTGAGCAACATCAAGACCCATCCGTCGGTGGCGGTAGGCCTGCGCAACAACGCCATTCGCCTGCACGGCTGGGTGTATGATATTGAAAGCGGCAAAATCCTTGCCCTGGACAAGAACACTAAATCGTTCGTGTCGTTGTCGGAAAACCCGGAAGTCTTCTTCGAGTAATCCGACACCGCAGGGCAGGGAAGCCCTGTTAAAACTCCGTGTAAGGTAACTTCCGTCGCACGCCAGATGCAGGATTCCCCGCCGCTTTCGCCATCGCTTTACCAATTTCAGCGCACTCAGACAAACCCTGAACAAACGGATGATCGTGCATCAGCCAGGGGATCGCCCCAAAAGCGATACGTCCGCGCAGAGACGCAGGTGACAGCAACGTGTAGTCTTCCCCCACGTCCGGTATTTCATCCCCCGTTTCCTCAAGCTGTTTGCTCAGCGTCGGGAAGGGAATATCCTTATTTCTGAGCGGTTTCTGCCCGCGGGCATCGATAAAGACGTCGAAGCGATAACGCTTTTCTTTCGTGGTGATGACGGTCTGATCGCTGCCGATATCCAGGGCGTAATCATCACCGAGTGCGACTACGCTAATGATCCCTGCCTCGCGCAGTGCCAGTAACCGGCGGATAGACTGCGGTGGAATGGCGGCATAGTTATCAATAAACACACGCTCCAGCCCGGATTTAAACCGTTCTCTGTCACGTTCATTGAGTGAAGGGACAATGGCCTGAACTACTTCATGCAGACGAAGCACGGTATAGCGCCAGGCAACGGTGCGTTTCTCGCACTTATTGCGCTCCACTTCTTTCAGATTCGCTTCGGCCCAGGTGAAAGGACCATGCTTTTTACGATCCTCAAACCAGACATCACGAAGCGTGTCAGCATTCAGCGTGCCGATCGCTATCGCCTGGCACCAGCGCGGATCGGCCAGCTCAAGCTCTTTCACCATCAGCGCAAAGATGCGGTCAAGCAGCCCGTCAGGGCCTTTGGCAATTTCGCTTTCTGCCACAGACTCCGTTAACACCGACAGCGGTTCATAAGGGATAGGGCAGTAAAAGTCGGCCTCCGGAAGAACGCCCGAGCGGGACATCAGCGTGATGTTTAGCCCCTCACTACCTTTATTGACAACGAACTGCTCCCCGCTAAACCGACCATGCTGCATTACTACCGCCATAGCAGCGTCCAGTCCGCTGAGGGAGGTACCCATAATCCCCACCTCACAGGCTCGGATATCCGCGTCCATCAGCCCCGACCATGGGCTTGGGAAATAGTCGCGGGTGGATTCATCTTCATCAGGCCAGACGTGACCGGTGGCGACCACTGCAAGATCAAACCGCCTTGAGAAAGGGGCATCGTTCACTGACAGGGCCACGCCGTCTGCATCAGCCTTAATATCAGTGACTTCTGCGTTGGGATGAACCTCGATATGAAACCCAGCCTTTTTCGCCTCGGCAACGACGGCGAGAAAGCGGTCGTGGAAATATTCACCCAGCAGAATACGCGGCAGAAACTGCCGTTCATTCAGTCTGTCTTTGTCGACGTTATAGCGGGCAAGATGGGCTTCACTCTGCTGTTTGAGCCAGTCGAGGTAGGTGATAAAAATGGGCGGGATTTCGATACTGGCGATATTCGCCAGCATTAGCCGGGAGTTATCCTCGTCGCTGTAGGGCATCCCTACGCCGGGTTGGTCTGCTTTTTCGAACACGGTGATCGACAGCGGTGCTGCGTTGTTAAGAAGTGAGTAAAAGGTGTAAATCCCTGTTGGGCCTGAGCCGATAATGGCGATTTTTTTCATCGAAAGCGTTCCTGCGTTTCTGAACCATAGAATAAGCGTAGCAGGAGAAAGGTTAAGTCATTCAATGAAGGGAAAAATTAAGACGTTCAGAAGAGGATTTTTGCACCATTTCAGGACTGAAATGGTGCGTCCGAGTGGACTCGAACCACCGACCCCCACCATGTCAAGGTGGTGCTCTAACCAACTGAGCTACGGACGCAGAATGGTGCGTTCAATTGGACTCGAACCAACGACCCCCACCATGTCAAGGTGGTGCTCTAACCAACTGAGCTATGAACGCATTGTGTTGTCGGTGACAACGGGGACGAATATTAGCGGCACAGCACCAAGGTGGCAAGAGGGAAAATGCATTTTTCTCTCTGATTTCACGCGATTGCTTCATTACCGCGCAAAGTGAAGAGAAAGTAGCCGCCAGCCGGCGGCTACTGTGTCATTAACGCGCAGCGCGTTGCAAAATGACCGCAGACGACTGACGTTGCAGGAAGCGCATGCGCAGCATCATCATAATGGCTGCAGACGTTAAGCCGATGATAAAGCCCATCCAGAATCCGGCTGGCCCCATGCGATCCACCACCAGATCCGTGAGCGCCAGAATATACCCACTCGGCAGGCCCAGAACCCAGTAAGCGATAAAGGTGATAAAGAAGATGGAACGCGTATCTTTATACCCACGCAGCACGCCGCTGCCAATTACCTGGATGGAGTCAGAGATCTGGTAAATGGCCGCAAGCAGCATCAAATGCGAGGCCAGGGTCACTACTTCCGGGTTGTCGTTATAGAGCAGGGCAATTTGCTCACGCAACAGCACGGTAAAGAGCGCGGTACAGACTGCCATGCAGACGCCGACGCCCAGCCCGGTGCGGGCTGCCGTTTGCGCATCCAGCGTCGAGCCTTGCCCCAGACGGAAGCCCACGCGAATCGTCACCGCAGCAGCCAGGGACATCGGCAGGACGAACATCAAAGAGCTGAAGTTCAGGGCGATCTGGTGGCCTGCCACGTCAATAATCCCTAACGGCGAGACCAGCAGGGCGACAACGGCAAACAGCGTCACTTCAAAGAACAGCGCCAGCGCAATGGGCAGACCAAGTTGGGTAAGGCGGCTCATCATCGACCAGTCAGGCGTGCTAAAGGCGGTGTCGTTACGAATGTCGCGCATGGATCGCGCATGTTTAACGTAGGTGAGCATACAGCCGAACATCACCCAGTACACCGCAGCCGTCGCCACGCCACAACCCACGCCGCCGAGTTCCGGCATGCCAAAATGACCGTAGATGAAGATGTAGTTCACGGGAATGTTCACCAGCAAGCCGATAAAGCCCATCACCATGCCCGGCTTGGTTTTTGCCAGCCCTTCACACTGGTTACGAGCCACCTGGAAGAAGAGATAACCGGGCGCGCCCCAGAGCAGGGCGCGCAGATAACCGACTGCTTTATCTGCCAGCGCCGGGTCGATATTATGCATGGCGCGAATAATATACCCGGCGTTCCACAGGACGATCATAATCAGGACGGAGACACCCCCGGCCAGCCAGAAGCCCTGGCGCACCTGATGGGCTACGCGGTCGCGTCGACCGGAGCCGTTAAGCTGCGCGATAACGGGCGTCAGCGCCAGCAGCAGGCCGTGACCAAACAGAATGGCCGGGAGCCAGATTGAGGTTCCGATCGCCACGGCGGCCATATCGGTGGCGCTGTAACCACCGGCCATTACCGTATCCACAAATCCCATTGCGGTTTGGGCTACCTGCGCGACGATCACCGGTATGGCCAGTGCCAATAACTGACGCGCTTCGATCATATACTTCTGCACGTGAACACCTTTGTATTGTAGTTATTTGAGAGACTAAAAAGGCCGCCGTTACTGGCAGCAAGAAGAAAAAACAGAGGGATGCCAGCTATTGTAGCGGGGTTTAACTAATTATCTAGTGAAAAAATCGCCAGAAATTGCGCATCACTGGCAACCTGTTTTTTCAACTGTTATTGTGGTGGGATTATACGGTGTCATCGCCGTTCGGAATGAACAGGAGCTGTAAGCATGTTTACTGGTATTGTGCAGGGCACTGCCAAAGTGGTGTCCATTGATGAAAAACCGAATTTCCGCACTCACGTAGTTGAGCTGCCTGAATATATGCTCGACGGCATTGAAACCGGGGCGTCGATAGCGCATAACGGCTGCTGCCTGACGGTGACCGAAATTAACGGTAACCAGATAAGCTTTGATTTAATGAAAGAGACGCTGCGCATCACTAACCTGGGTGAGCTGGTGGTGGGGGATACCGTCAACGTTGAACGTGCGGCGAAATTCAGCGATGAGATTGGCGGGCATCTGATGTCGGGCCATATTATGACCACCGCAGAAGTGGCGAAAATCGTGACCTCGGAAAATAACCGTCAAATCTGGTTTAAGGTGCAGGATCCGTCATTAATGAAATACATCCTTTATAAAGGATTTATTGGCATCGATGGGATTAGTCTGACCGTCGGTGAAGTGACGCCAACGCGTTTTTGCGTGCATTTAATTCCTGAAACGCTGCAACGTACTACGCTTGGCGCAAAAAAACTGGGGCAGCGCGTAAATATCGAAATTGATCCGCAGACCCAGGCGGTCGTGGATACCGTTGAGCGCGTGCTGGCGGCGAAAGAGGCGGCGATAATAAAGGCCGTGGAAGAAGAATAAAAAATAACCCCGGGTAACCGGGGTTATTTTTCAGCGGGCCACGCGCAGGCCGTGCTCAATCCCACGACTAAACACCACCTGCCACAGCTGTATATCCCGCGCGCGGAACGCACCCGCGCAGGCATTCAGATAATAGCTAAACATCCGTTTGAATCGTTCCGAATAGTTGTCGGCGATTTCAGGCCATGCAGCCTGGAAACGTTCATGCCAGGCCATCAGCGTGGTGTCGTAATCTGCGCCGAAGTTATGCCAGTCTTCCACAATAAAATGCGGTTCGCTGGCGTTCGCAATCTGGCGAACAGAGGGTAAACAACCATTCGGGAAGATATATTTGTTGATCCAGGGATCCACATTGTTATCGGTGCGTTTAGAGCCGATGGTGTGTAGCAGGAAAATTCCGTCAGGCTTCAGGTTATGGTCGGCGACGTCGAAATAAGTCTTGTAGTTCTTTGGCCCCACGTGCTCGAACATACCCACGGAAACAATCCGATCGAACTGCTCATTCAGGTCGCGGTAATCCTGAAGCCGAATATCGACATCCAGACCCAGACACCGTTCCTGTGCCATCTTCTGCTGTTCAGCTGAAATCGTGACGCCGACTACGCTGACACCGTAATGTTTCGCCATAAACCAGGCAAGGCCGCCCCAACCACAGCCGATGTCCAGCACGCGCATGCCGGGCTGCAACTGCAACTTATCGCAAATCAGCTGTAGCTTATCCTGCTGCGCCTCTTCCAGGGTTGTCGCTTTTTTCCAGTATCCGCAGGAATACTGCATTAACGGGTCGAGCATACGGCTGAAAAGATCGTTGCCCAGGTCATAATGCTCTTTACCGACGATCCACGCGCGCTTTTTACTTTGCAGATTGAACAGGCGGGCGGAAGCGATACGTAACGTATCTTTGAAATGACGAGGGAGCTGATTTTCAAGACCGGCGCGTAAAACGCTGGAGAAGAACATATCCAGCCGCTCACACTCCCACCAGCCGTCCATATAGCTTTCACCCAGCCCTAACGATCCCTCCTGTAACACGCGTTTGAAAAAATCGGGATGTTTAATCTGGGGGTCGGAGGGGGATGAGCCATTAATCGTAATGCCCGCACGTCCCAACAGTTCACTGACGATCCGGGACCAGTTATCGTCCGGAACGCTGACTTCTTCTATACACGATGAACTCATAGCTTCTCCATCACCTTGCTGTGATCAGAACCTTAAAACAGCGTAGACGCTTTTTTGGTTTGTGAGAAATCTCACGGTAAATGCCCGCGAGGCTAATATCCGACGTAGAACAGAGGAAGGGAGATAACCCTTGCCGAAATGCCTTCCATGGTAAAACGGGAGCGCTCCGGCTCCCGTTAACACTTAATATTTATCGTATTTAATCGAACCAAATTCAGTATAGGCCGCAAAATTTGGTGATTCAACAGAAAATTGTTAGCAACCTAATCACTGGTTTTTAACATAGTTTCCCGCGTAATCAGGCGTGCGACGTTTCTGTCTGCGCGTTTTCACTCTGCTCGCGATGGGCGGAGGACTGCATGCGATAACCCAATCCTGCCAGCACAACGGTGACCAGCATCACGCTGGTGGTGGTGAGCAGCGGGGTTGCAATCAATGCAGAGACCACGAGACTTGCCAGGAAGCACAGGCCAAGTTGCAGGGTATTTTGCAGCGCGGCAGCGCGGCCTGTCGCCTGCGGGAATGGACGCAGCGCCTGGGCTACAACAATAGGGTAAATGGCCCCGTTAGCGATCGCCATGACGCAGAACGGAATCAAAATTTCTACAAGCCCGGCGCCGGGAATAAAGCCGACAGCCCAGGTCGCAATCACGCTTAGCGCATACAGCACCAGCAGCCAGGGCAGCATCTGCTGGCCTTCCCATTTTTGCAGCGCGGCGCGACAGCCATAGCCACCCACCAGGAAGGCGATGGTCTGTGGTACATAGCTCAGGCCGATAGCCGCCGGGCTGTAGCCCATGTCATGCAAAATGAACGGCGAACCGGTCAGCCAGGCAAAGAAGCTGGCAGAGCAGGCAGCATAAATCAGCACGTTACCGCGATAGGCTTTCGACCGCAGTAAAGAGGTAAAGGTGATGGGCTTCGCGTCCGGATGCGTCTCTTTTTTATGCGCAGGTTTAAGCCCGAACGCGGGCAGCATCAGGACCAGCGTGATCGCAAAGAGCGTGGCGAAAATGGCCTGCCAGTCGAAATGCGCCAGGATCCAGCTGCCCAGCAGCGGAGCGAGCGCCGGAGACAGGCCGACCAGCGGCATGATGGTGGCGAAAATGCGGTTAGTGCGTGAGGCGGGGTAGTAATCGGTCACCAGCGCCTGCCAGGTGACCGCTGCGGCACAGACGCCGACCGCCTGAATGAAGCGCAACACCAGTAACCAGGCGGCATCGCGGACCCACAGCATGCCCAGACAGCCTACGGCAAAAATCGCCAGTCCCAGCAACAGAACGGGCTTACGGCCAAAACGATCAGAGAGCGGTCCCCAGAGTAGTTGCGCAAAAGCAAAACCTGCAAGGAATAAACTCAAACTGGCGCTGATGGCGGCGGCAGGAGTTTGCAAATCTTCCTGCATCGCGGCGAAGGCGGGCAGATACATGTCGGTCGCCAAAAAGCCCAGCACGCTTAAGCCGCCGAGCCAGACTAAAAATCCTTTACTGGGTTGCACTTTTTTTCTCCTGAGGAGGCAGGTGTACGTTGGCGCAGAGTGTAGGGAGTGCAAAGCGGCTTGTGAAACGCTAATATTTGGTGGGTGCATTCAAAAAATTTGCAGGCTAAAGATGTGGTCAGATTATTCCCTTGAAGTGGTTGATGCCGTGGCGCGTAACGGCAGCTTTACCGGTGCCGCCCAGGAGTTGCACCGCGTTCCCTCGGCTATCAGCTATACGGTGCGCCAGCTGGAAGCGTGGCTGGCAGTCCCGCTGTTCGAGCGGCGTCATCGCGACGTGGAGCTCACGCCTGCCGGCGCGTGGTTTTTGAAGGAAGGTCGGTCTGTTATCAAAAAAATGCAGATCACCCGTGAGCAGTGCCAGCAGATCGCCAACGGCTGGCGCGGGCATCTCGCTATCGCGGTGGATAACATCGTTAAGCCGGAGCGGACCCGGCAGATGATCGTCGATTTCTATCGTCATTTTTCCGACGTCGAACTGCGTGTGTCGCAGGAAGTGTTCAACGGCGTATGGGATGCGCTGGCGGACGGCAGGGCGGAGATGGCGATTGGTGCAACCCAGGCGATCCCGGTTGGCGGGCGCTACGCGTTTCGCGACATGGGCATGCTGAGCTGGACCTGCGTGGTCGCGCGCGATCACCCGCTGGCGGCGCTGGACGGGCCGCTGAGTGATGACACCTTACGCAACTGGCCCTCGCTGGTGCTGGAAGATACCTCCCGCTCGCTGCCCAAGCGCATTACCTGGCTGCTGGATAATCAGCGCCGCGTGGTTGCGCCGGACTGGGAGTCGTCAGCCACCTGTCTGAGCGCGGGGCTGTGCGTTGGCATGGTGCCGGTGCATTTTGCGCGCCCGCGCATCGACGCGGGAGAGTGGGTGGCTCTGACGCTGGAAAACCCTTTCCCGGATGCTGCATGCTGTCTGACGTGGCAGCAAAACGACGTCTCGCCCGCCATGGCCTGGCTGCTGGATTATCTGGGAGACAGCGAAACGCTGAACCGGGAGTGGTTGCGGGGACCAGCGTAGCTGGCCCCGTAGAGATTAACGTCGGTAGTCGCGGAACGGACCGTCGGCAACGGAACGGCGTTCAATCAGGCGCGGGTGGACTTCAATGGACTGGGACTGTTCTCGCTTGTTGACGATCCTGTCCATCAGCATATTGAAGGCCGTTTCACCCAGCGAATCTTTCGGCTGGTGAATGGTGGTCAGCGCCGGGGTAAAGAAACGGGCGTTGCGCACGTTGTCATAGCCGATCACCGAGATGTCCTGCGGAACGCGCAGGCCGAGTTCATCCGCCGCGCAGAGCGCGCCCATTGCCATGATATCGCCGCCGCAGAACACAGCGGTAGGGCGATGCGGCTGGGAGACGATCTGCTGCATGGCGCGATAGCCCGACTCCGGCTCGAAATCGCCCTGGACAATCCAGTTTTCTGGCACGGTAATCAGCGCCTCTTCCATCGCTTTCATGAAACCGGCCAGACGGCCAGCACCGGTGTTACGCTCCAGCGGGCCCGGGATCACGCCAATTTCACGATGCCCGCGTTCTACCAGATAACGCCCGGCCATGTAGCCGCCTTCAAAGGCGTTATCAATAACAGAGTCGGTGAAGTCTGCGCGCGCCTCGCCCCAGTCCATCACTACCATCGGAATGTGGCGATACTCTTCCAGCATGGAAAGCACCGACTCAGGGTATTCAGAACACATGACCAGCAGGCCGTCGACGCGCTTTTGCGCCATCATCGACAGGTAAGCGCGCTGTTTTTCAATGTTGTTCCACGCGTTGCCCAGAATCAGGGTATAGCCTTTCTGAAAGCAGTTTTTTTCAACGGCTTCGATGATTTCAGCAAAGTAAGCCGCTTCACTGCTGGTGGCCAGCAGGCCAATCGATTTGGTGTGATTAACCTTCAGGCTACGGGCGACCGCACTTGGCGAGTAGTGCAGTTCTTTGATTGCCGCCCAAACGGCATTACGCGTCTCTTCTGCGACGAAACGCGTTTTGTTAATAACATGTGATACGGTTGTAGTGGAAACGTTTGCGCGTTTTGCTACGTCTTTAATTGTTGCCATTAAATGTCACTCCAGACCATATCCTAAGCTCCTGAAAAAATTGAAGGTAAACGTTTGCCTTCTCTCACCCTTATTACGCAAACATGAGTTGCGACACGCCGGGAAAACGACACAGGACGTCAGGAGGGGGTCAGTGGCCGGTACGCTAATAAATTTAGCGTGGAATTTTGTCCTATCTTGATGAAAAGGGGAAGAGGTAAAGTGGATATCCGTTTAAATCCTGGAAGATTTTTGACCTGAACTGTGTAAAAATGAGCAAGCTCACTTTTCGTAGGGTGAATAAAAGGAGAAAAATTGATGAGTACCGATCTGAAGTTTTCGCTGTTTACCACCATTGTTGTTCTTGCCCTGATTGTTGCGGGTGGTTTAACCGCTGCGCTGCACTGATTTAGGTGGAGGGAGAGTCTTCTCCCTCCCTTGCCGCTATTGTTACCTCTCCGGCAAAAATCTTTTGCCAAAATGTTAACTTCTCATTTTTTGTGATTGATGTCATGCTTTTGCCTTCTTAGTCTGTGCCGGGTAACGGCACGGTATCCGGAGTCTTTTCATGAAAATCAATTTTCCCCTGCTGGCCCTGGCGATTGGCGCCTTTGGGATTGGCACCACTGAATTCTCCCCGATGGGGTTATTGCCTGTTATCGCCCGGGGTGTGGACGTCTCTATCCCTGCGGCCGGTATGTTGATTAGCGCCTATGCGATCGGCGTGATGGTGGGCGCACCGCTGATGACGCTGCTGCTTTCGCACCGCGCGCGACGCAATGCGCTGATTTTCCTGATGGCAATTTTTACTCTCGGAAATGTGCTTTCCGCGATTTCGCCGGATTACACCACGCTGATGCTTTCCCGTATTCTGACCAGCCTGAACCACGGCGCTTTCTTCGGGCTGGGCTCGGTTGTTGCCGCAAGCGTAGTGCCAAAACATAAGCAGGCCAGCGCGGTAGCCACTATGTTTATGGGCCTCACCATCGCTAATATCGGCGGCGTTCCCGCTGCCACCTGGCTCGGAGAAGCCATCGGCTGGCGTATGTCTTTCCTCGCAACCGCCGGACTGGGCGTGGTCGCGATGGTCGCGCTGTTCTTCTCGCTGCCGAAAGGAAGTGCGGGAGAACGTCCGGAAGTACGTAAAGAGCTGGCGGTGCTGATGCGTCCTCAGGTGTTGTCCGCGCTGCTCACCACGGTGCTGGGGGCAGGGGCGATGTTTACGCTCTACACCTATATCTCCCCGGTGCTGCACGACATTACCCACGCAACGCCACTCTTTGTTACCGCGATGCTGGTGCTAATTGGTGTCGGGTTCTCGATTGGCAACTATCTCGGCGGGAAATTTGCCGACCGCTCCGTCAGCGGGACGCTGAAAGGTTTTTTAACTCTGCTCATTGTCATCATGGTGGCGATCCCGTGGCTGGCACGTAACGAAGTGGGTGCCGCGATTGCCATGGTGGTGTGGGGCGCCGCAACCTTTGCCGTGGTGCCGCCGTTGCAGATGCGCGTGATGCGTGTTGCGCATGAGGCGCCGGGGCTCTCATCATCCGTGAATATCGGTGCGTTTAACCTGGGAAATGCGCTGGGAGCCGCAGCGGGTGGGGCGGTGATTTCGGGTGGTTTGGGTTACAGCTTTGTGCCGGTGATGGGGGCGATCATTGCCGCACTCGGCTTGCTGCTGGTGTTGATGTCCGGGCGTAAACAGCCAGAAGCGGTGTGTACGGCGGAATAAATAAAAACGCAGAAGGGTTGCCCCTTCTGCGTGTCCCTTATGCGGCGAAGTTCTTCGCAACAAATTCCCAGTTAACCAGTGCCCAGAAATGTTCCAGGTAGTTCGGGCGCGCATTACGGTAATCAATGTAATAGGCGTGTTCCCATACGTCCACGGTCATCAGCGGCGTTGCGCTGGTGGTCAGAGGGGTACCCGCATTAGAAGTGGAAACGATAGCCAGTTTGCCATCAGCCTCTTTTACCAGCCAGGTCCAGCCGGAGCCAAAGTTTTTAACGGCTGCGTCAGTAAATTTCGCTTTGAAATCCGCGAAACTGCCGAACGCGGCGTTAATCGCTGCGGCCAGCTCACCGGTAGGTTCTCCGCCTGCATTTGGAGCCAGGCAGTGCCAGTAGAAGGTGTGGTTCCACACCTGAGCGGCGTTGTTGAATACGCCACCGTCTGAACTGCGCACAATCTCTTCCAGCGTTTTGCCTTCAAAATCGGTGCCCTTGATCAGGTTATTCAGGTTGGTGACATAGGTCTGGTGATGCTTGCCGTAATGGTACTCCAGGGTTTCCGCAGAAATGTGCGGAGCCAGGGCGTCTTTTGCATACGGTAGTGCAGGTAATTCGAACGACATTGCTACTCTCCTTATAGTTTTATACGTTGCCAATAACCCTACAGACAACAAGGACAGAATAGCAAATTGAAAGGGTATGCAAAAGAGGAACTTACCCCGCCACGGAGGCGGCAGGGCAGGGTCTAGCGAATGGTTTTTGGCGTCATCACTCGGCGCGCACCCACATAGTGGCGCACCCAGTAATCTTCACTGAGGGAGGTGATCTGAATGTCCTGACCGCTACGCGGTGACTGGATAAATTTACCGTTACCCACATACACCCCAACGTGATCGGCCGTGCCGCGTCCCTGGGTGCGGAAGAACACCAGGTCGCCATTTTGCAGTTCGCCACGGTTTACAGGCGCGGCGTCGCGCAGATGGTACATCTCATTGGCGGTGCGTGGAATGCGAAACTTCACCAGATCTTTATAGGCATAATAAACCAGCCCACTACAGTCAAAACCGGTGCGCGGAGAGGTGCCTCCCCAGCGATATGGTTTACCTATTTGCCCCATCAGTTTATTCATCGCCGTTTTTTGCGCTTTCTGCATACGCGCTTTATGCACGTCAGCCAGCTTCGTCACTTTTGCGCATTTCGTTTTATGGCCTTTGTGCACGGTGCATTTATCATTCACCAGGCTGGCGGTCGTGCGAGTGGTTTTGTGCGTGCCGGAACGGAGAGTTTTGGTTTTACTGGAGGCGGTCTTTTTGGTGTGAGCGGTGGTTTTCTTCTTTACTGTTTTGCTGGTGGTTTTTTTCTTACGTTCTGTGGTTTTTGCCAGATGCGTTTTTTGTACAGCAGAATGCCGCGCCTGTTCGGAGGCGTTCGCCGCTGGCGTAAATGAGAGTGTGGCAAACAGTAAAGCACAGAGCGTCATCGAGATTTTAGTTATCCGCGCCACTGGGCAGTCCCCTGATAAGTGCGAGCCAAAATACATACCCGCATGAGATTTACAAAACCAGTCGATTCTAATCCATAAAATCGGAATAAGTTAATAGCATTTTTCATTCAAAAAATGTGTTTCGTTAGCAAGTGCAAAAAAATTCACCATTCTGTCGCACTCTTGTTCGCTCCTTAAGCAAAACCGCACGGCGCGCAGCCTTAAACGTCATTATCAATGCAACTTTACGCGATAGCGGATAAAATAATGAGACGTGACAAAAATGTTATTTTCCGATGTCGGCCTGACCCGCTACAATGTCAGACTGATGCCGTAACAGAAGTTAAAGGAAGCAAGACATGAGCACCACTATTGAAAAAATTCAGCGCCAGATCGCTGAAAACCCGATTCTCCTGTACATGAAAGGTTCTCCGAAGCTGCCAAGCTGCGGCTTCTCCGCGCAAGCGGTTCAGGCGCTGTCCGCCTGTGGTGAGCGTTTTGCTTACGTTGATATCCTGCAAAACCCGGACATCCGCGCTGAGCTGCCAAAATACGCAAACTGGCCGACCTTCCCACAGCTGTGGGTTGACGGTGAACTGGTTGGCGGCTGTGATATTCTGATTGAAATGTATCAGCGCGGCGAACTGCAACAGCTGATCAAAGAGACTGCGGCGAAGTATAAAACCGAAGAGCCGGACGCAGAATAAGTTTTCTGCGGATATAAAAAAGCGACCACATTATGTTGGTCGCTTTTTTTTTGTCCTGTGGGGCTGTTGATTACCCAGTCTACGATTGAAGATCGGCCTCGTCGCCCATCGGCAGCGGCCAGCCACCCAGACGTTTCCAGCGGTTGACGATCTCACAGAACAGCTCCGCCGTACGCTCGGTATCGTATAACGCGGAATGCGCCTGAGTGCCGTCAAACGCAATACCCGCCGTGATGCAGGCTTTAGAGAGCACGGTTTGCCCCAGCGCCAGGCCGCTCAGCGCGGCGGTGTCGAAGGTCACAAACGGATGGAATGGATTACGCTTTAGCGAGGCGCGCTCGGCGGCAGCCATGGTGAAGCTGTGATCGAACGTAGCGTTGTGGGCCACCATGATGGCGCGGCTACAGTCATTCTCTTTCATGCCTTTGCGCACCATTTTGAAAATGGCGTGCAGCGCCTCATATTCGCTTACCGCCCCGCGCAGCGGGTTTGTCGGATCGATACCGTTAAAGGCCAGCGCCTCTGGCTGTAAGTTTGCCCCTTCAAAGGGTTCAACGTGGAAATGCAGCGTGGTGTCCGGTACAAGCCAGCCCTGTTCATCCATCTTCAGCGTGATGGCGGCAATTTCAAGCAGCGCATCGGTTTTAGCGTTAAATCCGGCTGTTTCTACATCAATGACAACGGGATAAAAACCACGAAAACGGTCGCACAGACCGGTAAATTGAGCGTTATCGGACATCAGGGTCTCTTACAAGGGGGAAAAAGCAGTGCGCATTATGGCAAATTTTGAGAGGGGATGCAGCAAAACAACGGGCGCATAGTGCGCCCTGCGGGATCAATTGCCCAGACCGCGACCAGCGTCTTTAGCTTCGATCAGTTCGATTTTATACCCGTCCGGATCTTCAACAAACGCAATCACGGTGGTGCCGCCTTTAACCGGACCGGCTTCACGGGTGACGTTACCGCCATTGCTGCGGATACGTTCGCAGGCTTCAGCCGCGTTATCCACTTCCAGCGCGATGTGGCCGTAAGCCGTACCCAGCTCGTAGCTGTCCACGCCCCAGTTGTAGGTCAGCTCGATGACCGCTTCTTCAGATTCCGGGCCGTAACCGACAAACGCCAGAGAGTATTTATATTCCGGATTTTCGCTGGTGCGCAGCAGCTTCATGCCCAGAACGTTAGTATAGAAATCGATGGAACGTTGCAGGTCGCCAACGCGCAGCATGGTGTGAAGTAGGCGCATAATTTCCTCATTAACCAGTGGAATGGATTATCTTTTTGAACAGAAACGATGTTTTAGTATAGCGGCGAAAGGTCGCCGCTATCAATGTACAAAGCGGGATTACAGTGAAGGGTAGTCGGTATAACCTTCCGCGCCGCCGCCATAGAAGCTTTCAGGGCGCTGCGGGTTCAGTTCGGCTTTCTTCTGCAAACGGGCAACCAGATCCGGGTTAGCAATGTAATCACGGCCAAAGGCCACGGCGTCGATCAGACCTTTACCGATCAGATCCTCGGCTTTCTCTGCCGTATAAGCGCCCGCCCCGATAATCACGCCGTGGAAGCGCTCGCGAACTTTCTGGCGGAAGGCTTCGCTGTAGGGCTTGCCGCCTGCCCAGTCCGGCTCGGACATGTGCAGATACGCGATACCGCGTTTAGCCAGCTCTTCAATCAGATACAGCGCATCCGCTTCTTCGTTCGGACCGTTGTCGACGTTCTGGAAGGTACCAATTGGGGAAACTCGAATACCAATGCGATCTGCGCTCCACTCATTACACACGGCATCTACCACTTCAAGCACCAGACGCGCGCGGTTTTCAACGCTGCCGCCGTACTGGTCGGTACGCTGATTGGAAGACGGTGACAGGAACTGGTGCAGCAGGTAGCCGTGCGCAGAGTGCAGCTCAACCAGGTCGAAGCCCGCTTCACGGGCGTTGGCGACGGCCTGACGGAAATCATTCACGATACCCGGGATCTCGTCCAGCTCAAGCGCGCGTGGCGTGGTGGTGTCGACGCGAATAGCATTACCGTTTTCATCGCGCAGGGAAGTGCGGGTATTCGCATTCAGGGCAGAGGCAGAAACGGGCGCCTGACCGCCAGGCTGGATGCTGCTGTGCGAGATACGACCGGTGTGCCACAGCTGAACCGCAATACGGCCATCTTCAGCATGAACGCCTGTGGTGATTTTTTTCCACGCGGCGATCTGTTCCGGGCTGTGCAGACCCGGCGCACCGGCGTAGCCTTTGGCCTGGGCAGAAATCTGCGTGGCTTCGGAAATAATCAGGCCCGAGCTGGCGCGCTGACGGTAATACTCACCCATCAATGGCGTTGGGATATCTCCCGGCTCGATGCTGCGCAGACGGGTAAGTGGGGCCATAAACACGCGGTTTGGGGCAGTAACGGCACCCACTTTCAGTGGGGTAAATAGCTTTTCAGCGGACATAATGGCTCCTGAGTAGACCAGTCGACTAGTAAAAGGGTAAATAAAAACGCCGGCTACACGCCAGGCGCCGTAATACAGTTTTTCACATGCGCCAGCGCGCTTTCGAGCGGCACGGCGCTGCGAGACATTTTTGCCTGCAGGTTGGCGCCTAACCAGAGGGAATAGAGCACCTGTGCCTGCGTGAGCGGATCGCCGGAGAAGGAGAGCGTTGTTTCATCGCGGCCTTTTTCCAGCGCCTGAGCCAGCAGAGCGATTACGCCGCTGGCCCCTTTATCCATGGCGGTACGCATATCTTCGGAGAGATCGCACACTTCGGCAGACAGTTTTACCGTCAGGCAGCCGCTGATGATGCCCTGCTGACAGAACTGCGTCAGCGTTTCCTGATAGTAGTTCAGAACACGATCCCGGTAGTCACCTTCGCCGCTGGCGAAGTGGGCTGCCAGGCGCTGATGGTAGCTGGCGTAGTGCCGCTCCAGCATGGCTACGCCAAACGCCTCTTTGGATCGAAAATAGTGATAAAACGATCCCTTAGGCACTTCAGCGGTTTTTAATAACTCGCTCAGCCCCATACCGGTAAACCCGCGATGCATGCAAAGGCGCTCGCCGGTAGCCAGCAAATGTTCTCGTGTATCGTGTTCTGTATGTCTGCTCATGCTCTTACTCTAATAGACCGTTCGGTCTAATGCAAGCCCGCTTAGCGACGACATTGCGACAAAATATCCAGCTGCGGCTGATAAACCGCTGATTTCACGTCCATCATACCCAGAACCGTGGCAAACAAATTGTCCTGTGAAACTGCCTCTTTTGCAGCATGGTTACGCAGGCAATCCGTGTTTACGCCGAAGTTTTTCGCATAGTCCGGGGAGAGCCAGAACATAAACGGAATATGCGTTTGCTGCTCCGGGGCCAGCATATACGGCGTACCGTGCAGGTAAATTCCGCTTTCGCCCAGCGATTCGCCGTGATCGGAGAGGTAAATGAGCGCTGTGTTCATACTGGCCTTCCGGGCTTTTAGCGCGTCGATGGTTCGGCTGAGCACGCTATCGGTATACAGAATCGAGTTGTCATAGGTATTGATCAGCGACTGATGATCGCAATCCTGAATTTCATTGGTATCGCAGGTTGGGGTGAATTTCCGGAAGCGGTCCGGGTAACGGTTGTAATAAGCCGGACCGTGGCTGCCCATCAGGTGTATAACCAGTACGGTATCCTGCTTTATTCCGTCCAGCACGTTGTCCAGGCGGTACAGGTTGACGTCGTCGATACAGGATTTGTCCTTACAGAACTGATCCAGTTTCCACTGGGTCATATCCGTGTGCGGCACGCGGTCACAGGCACCTTTACACCCGCCGTCATTGTCGCGCCACAGCAGGTTGAACCCGGCGTGGTTAAGCACATCGAGCAGTCCTTCCTGATGATGGGCGAGGTCCGCGTCATATTTTTTTCGCGTCATGCCGGAGAACATGCAGGGGACGGAAACGGCGGTTTCCGTGCCACAGGAGGAGGCCTGTGGGAAGTTGATGACATCCCGCTTTTTCAGCTCGGGGTTGGTTTCACGGGGGTAACCATTTAACGAATAGTTTGCAGCGCGGGAGGCTTCACCCACCACCAGAACCAGCACGGTTTTCTTGTGCTGGCCGGAAATCAGCGCGCCTTTATGGGCATCCTCGCCAATGCGGACCAGCGTCTGGTCGCCGGCAAACCAGCGCATTTTACTGTACTTCACAACGGCGCTCACGTAGTTCGCCGGAGTGACCATTTTGACGATGCTTTTGTTATTGCGGAACAGCGAAGCATAGTCTTTATAGAACACTGCCGCGACGAGAATGATCACCAGCAGCGCACCCAGTATAGCGGCGAAACGTGTTAGCAGGGCATACCACCATTTTCCGGTTCGAATGCGCGTCAGGGCTAAGATGACGGAAGGGACCAGACCCGCGACGGCCAGCCACAGGATCAGCTGCGGCGTTACCAGGGCTGTCGCTTCCTGGGAGTTAGTCTCAAACACGTTCACAATCATGTTTTGATCGATAACCGCGCCATAGGTGTACATAAACCAGGTCGCGGCGGCGCATCCTATGGTCAGGGCAATCATGAGCGGCTTGCGAATAAAGGGAATATTCAGCAGGCTAAAAACAATGACCCAGCCGCAGAACAGAACCAGCGGCACACTGGCGGCAAAAAGCACGTCGTGCAGACGGGCAGGTGCGATAACTGACCAGCTGCGCTGGATAAACAGCGCATTGAACACGGTGAAGAAAAGCGCACAGGCGAGGGTAAATTTCGTATCGTTACAGTGTAACTTTTTAGTGAGCCACATGATGACCAGACCATTCGTTATATCAATGCGGCGAGTATAAGAAGGGAAGATTAGCGAAACCTTAATGCCCTGTTTGTGACGGACACTCCTTGCATGCAGGCCATTTAGGGTCTTCACTGTAGGGAATAATGACGTTCTGGAGGTAGGTGTGGCAGAGCAACTGGAATTTTTCCCTGTCCAGAGCCCGTGCCGGGGTATTTGCCAGGTTGATGAACGAGGATACTGCCGTGGCTGCATGCGCACACGCGATGAACGTTTTAACTGGCAAAATTTCAGCGACGCGCAAAAGCAGGAGGTCTTACGGCTCTGCCAACAACGTCTGCTGCGCAAAATTCGTGCAAACAAAGCGGTTGAAACCGAAGAACCTCAGCAACCTTCACTGTTTTAGCAGGGTAATTGCGTATACTGGTGACATGACTTCCTTGAGGAAAATGTTATGGTTCAGCGTATTACCCTTGCCCCGCAGGGCCCGGAATTCTCCCGATTCGTTATGGGCTACTGGCGCCTTATGGACTGGAATATGTCTCCGGTCCAGCTGGAGGACTTTATAGAAGAGCATCTCGATCTCGGGATCACCACCGTCGATCACGCTGATATTTATGGTGGCTATCAGTGCGAGGCCGCTTTTGGCGAAGCGCTGAAGCGTGCGCCAGCGCTGCGTGAACGTATGGAGATTGTGACCAAATGCGGTATTGCCACCACAGCAAAACCGGAGCATGCACTTGGGCATTACATCACTGACAGCGCGCATATCGTTAAAAGCGCCGAGCAGTCACTGGTCAACCTGGCCACCGATCGTATCGACCTGCTGCTGATCCACCGTCCCGATCCATTGATGGATGCGGACGAGGTTGCGGAAGCGTTCCTGACGCTACACCAGAGCGGCAAAGTGCGTCATTTTGGCGTGTCTAACTTCACCCCGGCACAGTTTGCGCTATTGCAGTCTCGCCTGCCGTTTACGCTGGCGACGAATCAGGTGGAGATCTCGCCTGTTCACCAGCCGCTGCTGCTGGATGGCACGCTCGACCAATTGCAACAGCTGCGCATCCGTCCAATGGCATGGTCCTGCCTGGGAGGCGGCCGCCTGTTTAACGATGAGGCCTTCCAGCCGCTGCGTAACGAGCTTGAAACCGTGGCCCGCGAACTGAATGCGGAAAGCATCGAGCAGGTGGTTTACGCCTGGATCCTGCGCCTGCCGTCTAAACCGCTGCCAATTATCGGCTCCGGCAAAATTGAGCGCGTACGCGCTGCGCTGGTGGCTGAAGAGCTGGATATGACGCGTCAGCAGTGGTTCCGCATCCGCAAGGCGGCGCTGGGCTACGACGTACCCTGAGCACGCCTGAACCTGACTTTCCGGTGAAATCTGCGCCGCTGGTATAAACTTAAGGTGCAAAAAATAACCCGTGGAGGTCTTATGAAGCGTTTTGCTCTGGCAGTGGTCACGCTGGTTGTTTGCGCAGGAGCGCAGGCAGCCAGCGAAGAAGTTGAAATGAATCTCGTCACTTCTCAGGGAGTAGGCCAGTCCATCGGGACGGTGAAAATCACCGAAACCGATAAAGGGCTGGAATTTGCTCCCGATCTCAAGGCCCTTCCACCCGGTGAACATGGTTTTCACGTTCATGCCAAAGGCAGCTGTCAACCTGCAATGAAAGAGGGGAAACCTTCAGCCGCTGAGGCCGCTGGGGGGCATCTGGATCCGCACAACTCTGGTAAGCATGAAGGCCCGGAAGGTATGGGGCACCTCGGCGATCTGCCGGTGCTGGTGGTGAATAACGACGGTAAAGCCACCGATCCGGTTGTTGCGCCCCGGCTGAAAAAGATTGACGAGGTCAAAGGCAAGGCGCTGATGGTCCATGTGGGCGGCGATAACATGTCCGATCAACCTAAACCGCTTGGCGGCGGCGGGGCGCGCTATGCCTGCGGGGTGATCTGATCGCCAATTGTTCCGGGTGGCGGCGCCTGTTCAAGCTGTGACAGGGAGCAGTGCAGCCGCCAGATAATGGACGCCAGATCGCGGGCCGCAGGCTGATGGTGGTGCGCCAGAGCGTCGCAAATACGCTGAAGCTCGGCGAGCGTGACGCTCAGGGGGCGTTGCTGAACTCCGCGCTCGCTCATCACATCGCGGAGCATGGAAATACAATTATCGCGGACCTGCGAAAGCGGGTCGGAACGCGTCTCCCAGGCACGCAGCTGCCACACCACGTGCGAACAGTTCAGCAGCACCACGCCCCAGCGCAGTAGCCAGCGACGGGAGAGGGAATCCTGGCTGTTGTTCAGCTGGCTGACATGATGGTAAACCAGCGATTCATACTCGCTTTCACGCAGATGCGGCCTGCGACTCAGTTGATCGACAAAACCCCTGCGCAGCTCACGAATATGCCTGCGGCTTTTACGCGCATCCGAGCCCGGGCGTAGCACGGCGAAAGCCAGCCACGCCAGCCCCACGCCGAGGATCTTCGCCAGGTTATCGTTGAGAAAATCAGCGTAATCGTAAACCGGAGGATTCGTTACAGAGATAAATGAGCCCATAAAAACAATCAACTGCCCCCACAGACCGGCCAGTTTTGGCATTTGCAGTTTGAGCAACTGCATGGTGGTTAATAGCGGGAAGAGAAACAGCAGAAATTGCCAGAGGTCGGTTATCTGCACCATCAAACCAAATTTCACCACGAAGCTGAACAGCGACAGCAGTACCAGCGTACGCAGCAGAAGCGTCAGGGAATTAAACGGGGAAGCTGCGACGGAATAGAGCACGCAGCTGATTGCCGCAAGCGTCAGGGCTGCACTGCCCGCATCCCATTGGGTGGTGATGGCCCATGCGCCCACGGCCGTCAACGCGCAAAACGTACGAAAACCGCTCCACAGCGCCTCCATTGCGTCGGTATGGCGCGCCAGAGCTGGGCTACCGGGAACGGAAAATTCGGTGACGGGCGTGGCATTTTCGACGGCTTTTAACCAGCGGCTGCTGCGCAGATACAGGCGGCAGAAATAGTTCAGACGCTGCCAGAAGGCGCGGTGCCGGTAATCATATTCATCCGTTGGGGCGAGCGGCGCGATAATGCGGGCCACGGTATAGATATCGGCATCCGGACGCGCAAGGGCGGCGAGAAGCGCCTCGATAACTTCCCGGGTATGGGCTGGCGGCGCAGGCCAGTTCAGCAACATCCGGCGAAGGCTTGAGATCGCACTCGTCATCCGCAATTGCTGGTGCAGTAAATAGTTCAGGAGCGTGTTCTGGCGACGAAAACGGTAGTGGCTCCAGAATGCCTGGATGCGCAGCAGATTCATGGTCAGGATCTGGCCGATGACCTTTTCGTGTGCTAGACGGATGTTATCGCTGCTATCAGGCTGCCAGAGCAGGCTGGCATGTTCCAGCAAACGCGCGTGCATCGTTTTAAGGGCGGTGATAAGCGTAGTGCCATCCGAGGTGCTGGGCAGGATCATCATCATGACGCCGCCGCACAGAATGCCGACCATCACTTCACACACGCGTGCCTGGGCGATGTCCCACAGCTCGGTGGTATCCAGCACGTTGACGACCGGAAAGGCGATAATGGCTGCGGTGTAACCTGCCAGTTGAAACGCGTACGCAACGTTGTTGGTAAAATGGGCGCAGGCCCAGGTGCACAGCCCCAGCCATGCCGACATGCTTAACAGAAAGAGCCAGGGATCGTTCAGGGTATGGCCGGCAAGAAGCAGTGCAGCGGTCGCACCCAGCAGGCTACCCGCCACGCGCCCGAGGCTTTTACTGATAACGCCCCCGACGGTAGGGAAGCTGACGACCGCCGCAGAGGTCATCGCCCAGTAAGGCTCATCCAGATTCAGATAATAGGCAACCGTAAGCGCAAGGCACATGGCGATGCCGTTACGCAGCGCGTAACGCCACTGCGGCCGTGTCGCTTTTATCCACGGCGTATTGCGCCAGGAGAAAGCTCCCAGGTTCATCATCGCGATCCGATGGCGACGGTGCAGGTTGTGCCAGAGACCAGAGTAATGTCTTTCGGCAGTTGCTCTAACTCGACGCGAACAGGCACCCGCTGAGCCAGACGCACCCACGGTACGTTGGGTTTGATGTCAGGCACCAGACCAGAATCGGTTTCCACGCTCTGATCGTAAATTGCCCGACCTATGCTACTAACGTGACCCTGTAACGTTTCTGCACCGCTGTAAAGCGTGATCCGGGCAGGCGTACCCTCGCGGATATGGCGCAGCTTGGTCTCTTCAAAATAACCTACAACATAGAAAGAGTGCCTATCTACCAGGGCAAAGACCGGCTGGCCTGTGGTGGCGTAATCCCCCACACGGGTCGACAGGCTCGTGATCCATCCATCCACCGGAGCTTTGACAACGGTCTGGGTCAGTTGCCACTCGGCCTGTTTCAGCGTTGCCTCTGCAACCTTCAGGCTGGCCTGCATGGCTTTTACATTGATATTGGCGGTATCGAGATCTTCCGCAGAGATGTAATTCCTCGACAGATGTCGGCGACGTTCGGCTTCGTTATTGGCTTTTGCCAGATCTGATTGAGCTTTTGCGAGCTGCGCCTGGGCATTGAGCACCGCAATGTGGAAAGGGGTCTCATCGATGCGGAATAACACATCGCCCGCATGAACGAACTGGTTGTCCTTCACCAGCAGCGCGCTGATACTGCCGGACACCTGTGGCGTGATGCTGACCTGTTCTGCGCGGATCTTGCCGTCACGCGTCCAGGGCGACTGCATGTAATAATTCCAGAGCCACCAGCCGGCCATAAGCGCCAGCGCTAAAACGAAAAGAGTGGAAAAATATTTTAACGTTTTCAATGCTATTCTCACCACACGGTTAACACGGCAAGGCCAAGACAGACGGAAAGGGTAAACAGGGAGAGATCCATTAACATCGGGTGCCAGATTTCACCGGAATACATCCAGTCGCGCAGCAGACGATGCGCAATGAGCCAGATCACAAAACCGACCATCACGGCTTTAAACAGTGGCGGAAAGTAGACCGATGCGCCGACAATCAGATCCTGGAGGGGCAACCCTGCGGAGAGGGAAAAGAACGTCACAAGCAGTGATCCTTTGCAGTGGGGTGAGGGCCACAATGGCATATTTCAATGCGATGGCGCATTACCGTTCAGTGTAAATCATCCTTTCAGGAATGATGAATACCGTGATTGCATTTGTTTTGGCAATACAAATACTGCAAACTATTCTAAAATCACTATAATCACTTAGCAAGCTAATTATAAGGAGATGAAATTGGAATCGCCATTAGGTTCTGATCTGGCAAGGTTGGTACGCATCTGGCGTGCTCTGATTGACCATCGCCTGAAACCTCTGGAACTCACGCAGACGCACTGGGTTACGCTGCATAACATTCATCAGCTCCCGCCCGACCAGTCACAGATCCAACTGGCAAAAGCGATTGGCATTGAGCAGCCGTCACTGGTGCGCACTCTTGACCAACTGGAAGAGAAGGGACTTATCTCCCGACAAACCTGCGCCAGCGACCGTCGCGCCAAGCGGATCAAATTGACGGAAAAAGCGGCCCCGATTATTACTGAGATGGAAGCCGTCATTAGTAAAACGCGTGGGGAGATCCTTGAAGGTATTTCCCCCGCTGAGCTGGAGATGCTGATAGGACTCATCGCCCGTCTTGAGCAGAACATCCACGATCTGCAGTCTCGCGACTGACCGAACGTAAAGGCCTTGCGAAATCAAGGCCTTTCTTATTATCTGAACACCACCACCCGGTTGCGCCCTGTCTCTTTTGCCTCATACATGGCTTTATCCGCGCTCTCCACGCAGGTTTCCGCACTGGTTTCCGGCGAGGTTGCAGTGAATACGCCCATGCTGATGGTAATGGGTTCCGGCAGATGACCGCCGCTGCTGGCTTTATCAAACCCGCTCAGCTTGAGGCGAATGCGCTCGGCCACCTGCCGCGCGGCGTCTGAAGGGGTATTTGTCAGCATCAACACAAACTCTTCACCACCGATTCGGGCCGCGATATCCTGGGGGCGCACGGAATCCGTCAGCAGATTAGAGACGAACTGTAATACCTTATCGCCCTGCAAATGCCCGTAACAGTCGTTGATACGCTTGAAACGGTCAAGGTCGCTTACTACCACCGATACCGGGCGTGCCTCCGTTGCAGTGCTGAGGGCGTAGTTTAATGAATCATAAAAATAGCTGCGATTATAAAGACGGGTAAGCGGGTCGCGGATTGAATTTTGATATGACTGCTGGTATTTGACGTGCGAGTCACGATACAAATTAAAGACGTCGGAAAGCAAAATGAAAATAATCATTAATGTCGCGACAGTTTCGAATAACCGGGCGCGGTACCATGATACATCTTCTACGTATCCACCTAACAACAGCATTAACAGCGTGACGACATAACAGACGCATAAAAAATTGCCGCCCGCCCAGAACAAATTTCTTATCCGAGTCACGACCATCAGGGTGATTAATGTGACAACCCAAAGAATGACCAAAATGATGTTGATGGTCTGGCTCCAGAGAATCATGAACTGCCGGGTTTCATTATCCACAAGATCCAGGGTTAACGTCGTGGAATGGCTGGAATAGAACCACGCCAGCCAAAGCATGCAGCCCGTAAAGAGAGCCGATCCGACAACAATACCGATGTGGGTGCTTCGTGAAAGGGGGGAAACGCGAAGCGTATAAAGTAAGGCTGAGGCCATCATGAGCACCGCCATTAAGAGGTGTCGGAACATATAAAAGATCATCGCGTCATTATAGTTCGCCTCGTTGAACTGATAGAGATCCAGCCAGCCTGGAAAACTGGATAGCGTACCCACCATCAGCAGTGCTGAACCGGCAAAGGCTGACGCAATCGGAACGAGATATAGCCGTTTTTTATCACACCAGTATTTCATTGCCATAAAACAGGCGATAAACAGATGGAATACCAGAAGAAAAATAGTGAGCGTAGGGAAAAATAGCGGAGAGAATGAAGGAACCCATTCAACAAGTTTTATAAAACAACCTTGTAACACGGCAATGATAAAAATGCACCCAAGTGCAAAGGCCACAAAGCGGTTCATTACAAATCGACAGTTCGCAAGCATAGAATGTTAAAAAATTAAAAAGAGGAAAAAGAGAATCAGACGAGTCTAAAGGAGGGAAATAAAAAATACTTTGCGCAGGAACAATATCAGAGGGAATTAATTATACGCCGTGTGAATGTATTTTTATAAATACATTTTTTAAAATGATAGTTTTTGTAAATGGATGCGGCCCGAAAGGACCGCATCCGTCGGGATATTAACGCGGGGAGACGGTGACCTGGCTACCGTTGCTTGCCAGTACAACACGCTGGCCTGCAGAGAAGCGAGTATTACCCTGTTTCTGCACAACCATAATGGTGCTGCCATCGTCTTTACGGATTTCCAGCTCAACGCCCTGAGTTTTGTTCATCGCACCCTGAACGCCCTGACCCGCTACGCCGCCTGCAACTGCGCCTGCTGCGGTAGCCAGAGAGCGACCGGTGCCGCCACCAATGGTGTTACCCAGGAAACCACCCAGCACAGCACCACCGATTGCGCCCACGACGTTCGTGTCATCACCACCCTGAATCTGAACAGGACGGGCATTAACGATAGTACCGTAGGTCACGTTCTGTACCTGTTTAGCTTCAGAAGCACTATATACGTCGCCGGAGAGTGAATTGTCGTTCACACAACCCGCCAGTGTTAAACCAATCAGCGAAACGCCCAGTACACGTAAAATCATTTGACTCTCCTGTTCACCAAAAAACGCCCGGTTGGGGCATCCGTTATGGCTAAATTATATGGCATTCCTGACCACAGTTCATATCTTTGCATGCCGAATAGATAAATTTTACCTGAACGGGGCTTAACGGGACATAAACAAAAACCGTCTGTGCTACAGGTCTGAGATTGTTAAAAAATATTATCACCGGATAGCAAAGCAGCGTTATTTATGATGGAGTGGTTGCACTTAGCCCATGTAACGTAAGGAAAGCGCATGAAATCGGGTCGCTATATCGGTGTGATGTCTGGTACCAGTCTTGACGGTGTGGATGTCGTTCTGGCCGCCATTGATGAAAACATGGTGGCGCAGCAGGCAAGCCTGACCTGGCCTATTCCGGTCTCGTTAAAAGAAGAGATTCTGAACATCTGCCAGGGGCAACAGCTGACGCTTTCCCAACTGGGCCAACTGGATGTGCGTCTGGGGGCGCTGTTTGCTGATGCGGTATTGGCCCTGATGCAGCAAGAAAGACTTCATCCGCAGGATGTCGTGGCAATAGGCTGCCATGGGCAGACCGTCTGGCATGAACCTGTCGGCGAGGCGCCGCACACGATGCAAATTGGCGATAATAACCAGATTGTGGCAAAAACCGGCGTGACGGTGGTGGGGGATTTCCGTCGTCGCGATATGGCCCTCGGCGGGCAGGGGGCGCCGCTGGTTCCGGCATTTCATCAGGCGCTGCTGGCGCACCCGGTGGAGCGCAGAATGGTTCTGAACATTGGCGGGATTGCCAACCTGTCGATGCTCATTCCCGGGCAGCCCGTGCGTGGATACGATACCGGGCCCGGTAATATGCTGATGGATGCCTGGATCTGGCGTCAGAACGGTAAACCCTACGACAAAGACGCGCAGTGGGCCAGCCAGGGGAAAGTGATCCTCCCCTTGCTGCAAGCCCTGTTAAGCGATCCATTCTTTGCCCTGCCAGCGCCGAAAAGCACGGGGCGAGAGTATTTCAACTACGGCTGGCTTGAACGTCATCTGGCACGCTTCCCCGGCCTTGCGCCTCAGGATGTGCAGGCTACGCTGACTGAGCTTACCGCCGTGTCGATTTCTGAACAGGTGTTGCTCAGCGGCGGGTGCGAGCGTCTGCTGGTATGCGGAGGCGGAAGCCGCAACCCCCTCCTGATGGCACGCCTCGCCGCCCTGCTGCCGGGCACCGAAGTCACGACCACTGACGAAGCCGGGATCAGCGGAGACGACATGGAAGCGCTGGCCTTCGCCTGGCTTGCCTGGCGTACGGTTGCCGGTCTGCCCGGGAATTTACCCTCCGTAACCGGTGCGCGAGAGGCGAGCGTCCTCGGTGCTATTTTCCCGGCAAATCCGCACCATAATCAGAGTTAACTGAAATTCAGCGGGAGGCATAACCCGTAAAATAGGGAAAAACAGGAGGGCGGTTAGGCCCTCCAGGACCAGGATAGTCTTCGGAATCTGCCCATGAAAAAACTTCTTCTCATTGCTGTACCTTTTCTTATGACCGGATGCAGCGTCTATAACCAGTTCGTTGAGCGTATGCAAACCGATACGCTGGAATATCGTTGTGATGAAAAACCGCTGACGGTGAAGCTGAACAACACTCGCCAGGAAGCCAGCTTTGTTTATGACAATAAGTTGTTGACGCTGAAGCAGGGGATGTCCGCCTCCGGGGCGCGTTACACGGATGGGATCTACGTCTTCTGGTCAAAAGGTGACAGCGCCACCGTCTATAAGCGAGACCGCATTGTGCTGAACAATTGTCAGCTGGAAAATCCGAAGCGTTGAGATTTTTGATGGGGGCGCGCACAATAGCGCCACCCAACCTCACTTTCAGCTAACGCCATGTCAGATAACGACGAACTACAGCAAATTGCGCATCTGCGCCGTGAATACACCAAAGGCGGTCTGCGCCGCCAGGATCTTCCCGCCGAACCGCTGGTGCTTTTTGAACGCTGGCTGAAACAGGCCTGCGAAGCGAAACTGGCCGACCCGACGGCGATGGTCGTTGCCACGGTTGATGAAAACGGTCAGCCGTATCAACGCATCGTTCTTCTTAAGCATTATGACGAGAAAGGGCTGGTGTTCTACACCAACCTTGGTAGTCGTAAAGCGCATCACCTGGAAAATAATCCGCGTATTAGCCTGCTCTTCCCGTGGCATATGCTTGAGCGCCAGGTGATGGTTACCGGCAAGGCAGAGCGCCTCTCTACGCTCGAAGTGGTGAAATATTTCCACAGCCGACCGCGCGACAGTCAGATTGGCGCCTGGGTTTCTAAACAGTCCAGCCGAATCTCGGCCCGCGGCGTACTTGAAAGTAAATTCCTCGAACTCAAACAGAAGTTTCAGCAGGGTGAAGTGCCGCTGCCGAGTTTCTGGGGCGGGTTCCGCATCCCCATTGAGCAGATGGAATTCTGGCAGGGCGGTGAGCACCGCCTGCACGATCGCTTTTTATACCAGCGCGACAACGGTGGCTGGAAAATAGACCGACTGGCACCGTAATCCCCAAAATTTGTTGATTTAAGCGCTAGCGCACACCGCGCTGGCGCTTTATTCTATGGTCCTTTCGCATCAGGCGAAAAGTCGTGTACCGGCAAAGGTGCAGTCGTTTATACATGGAGAATTTGATGGCAAGCAGTAACTTGATTAAACAATTGCAAGAGCGGGGCCTGGTGGCCCAGGTGACGGACGAGGAAGCGTTAGCAGAGCGACTGGCGCAAGGCCCGATCGCGCTCTATTGCGGCTTCGATCCCACCGCTGACAGCTTGCATTTGGGGCATCTTGTTCCATTGTTATGCCTGAAACGCTTCCAGATGGCGGGTCATAAGCCTGTTGCCCTGGTTGGCGGTGCGACTGGTCTGATTGGCGACCCAAGTTTCAAAGCCGCTGAGCGTAAGCTGAATACCGAAGACACCGTGCAGGAGTGGGTGGATAAGATCCGTAAACAGGTTGCACCGTTCCTGGATTTCAACTGTGGTGACAACGCTGCGATTGCGGCGAACAACTACGACTGGTTTGGTGGCATGAACGTGCTGACGTTCCTGCGTGACATCGGCAAACACTTCTCTGTTAACCAGATGATTAACAAAGAAGCGGTCAAGCAGCGTCTTAACCGTGACGATCAGGGAATCTCTTTCACCGAGTTCTCCTACAACCTGTTGCAGGGGTATGACTTCGCCTGCCTGAACAAGCTGCACGGCGTGTCGCTGCAAATTGGCGGTTCTGATCAGTGGGGTAACATCACCTCCGGTATCGATCTGACCCGTCGCCTTCACCAGAATCAGGTGTTTGGTCTGACCGTGCCGCTGATCACCAAAGCAGACGGTACCAAGTTTGGTAAAACCGAAGGCGGCGCAGTATGGCTTGATCCGAAGAAAACCAGCCCGTACAAATTCTACCAGTTCTGGATCAACACGGCGGATGCCGACGTTTATCGCTTCCTGAAATTCTTCACCTTTATGGATATCGAAGAAATCAATGCGCTGGAAGAAGAAGACAAGAACAGCGGTAAAGCACCGCGCGCCCAGTATGTGCTGGCCGACGAAGTGACTAAACTGGTTCATGGTGAAGAAGGTCTGGCAGCGGCGAAACGCATTACGGCGAGCCTGTTCAACGGGACCCTGAGCGATTTAAGCGAAGCGGACTTCGAACAGCTGGCGCAGGATGGCGTGCCGATGGTAGAGATGGAAAAAGGCGCCGATCTGATGCAGGCGCTGGTGGACTCCGAGCTCCAGCCGTCTCGCGGTCAGGCGCGTAAAACCATCGCCTCTAACGCGATCACCATTAATGGCGAAAAACAGGCCGATCCGGAATACACCTTTACCGAGAACGACCGTCTCTATGGTCGCTACACGCTGCTGCGTCGCGGTAAGAAAAATTACTGTCTGGTCTGCTGGAAGTAATTAAAAGTACGCAGGGGCGTGGGAAACCACGCCCCTTTTGTTTTGACAGGGTTTGGTAAGTACAACATGAAGAACATCCTCGCCATTCAGTCCCACGTTGTTTTTGGACATGCTGGCAACAGCGCTGCGGAATTCCCGATGCGCCGCCTCGGGGCCAACGTCTGGCCCCTCAATACCGTTCAGTTCTCGAATCACACCCAGTACGGTAAATGGACCGGCTGCGTGATGCCGCCGTCGCATCTGACGGAGATCGTTCAGGGGATTGCGGATATCGACCAGCTTAAACGCTGCGATGCCGTACTGAGCGGTTATCTGGGTTCGGCGGAGCAGGGGGAACATATCCTCGGCATTGTGCGCCAGGTGAAAGCGGCAAACCCCGCGGCGAAATATTTCTGCGATCCGGTGATGGGGCATCCGGAAAAAGGCTGCATCGTCGCGCCGGGCGTTGCGGAGTTTCATGTCCGTCATGCATTGCCCGCCAGCGATATTATTGCGCCCAACCTGATTGAACTTGAGATCCTGTGCGAGCATCCAGTCAACAGCGTAGAAGAGGCTGTACGCGCCTCTCGCGAGCTCATCGCCCAGGGGCCAGAGATTGTGCTGGTTAAGCACCTGGCACGCGCAGGGTTGAGCCAGGACCGTTTTGAAATGCTGTTGGTGACGAAGGATGAAGCCTGGCACATCAGTCGACCGCTGGTGGATTTCGGTACACGTCAGCCTGTCGGGGTTGGGGATGTGACCAGCGGTTTGCTGCTGGTGAAGCTATTGCAGGGCGCAAGCCTGCGCGATGCGCTGGAGCACGTCACCGCAGCCGTTTATGAAATCATGATTGCGACGAAGACGATGCAGGAATATGAGCTCCAGGTGGTCGCGGCGCAGGATCGCATCGCGAAGCCCGAGCATTATTTCAGCGCAACCCAATTGTAAGAGCAGGGATAGTGTAGGCCGGGTAAGCGCAGCGCCACCCGGCAATACAGCGCGCTCGGATTAATTCAACCCTTCTGCCTTCAGCGCCGCTGCAACCGCAGGGCGTGCCGCTACGCGTTCCATATACGACGCAATATGATCTAATCCTTCCAGGTTCAGCTTCACCGCGCGCGCCCAGCGCAGAACGGTAAACAGATACGCATCAGCAATGGTGAAACGCGCACCGCAGATCCACTGATCGTCTTTCAGTGATTCATTAATGTACTGCATCTTTTTCTCAAGTAACGCACGTACGGTCGGTTTGTACTCTTCCGGAGTATCCGGGCGGAACAGCGGCGTAAAGCCTTTGTGCAGCTCGGTCGCGATGTAGTTAAGCCACTCAAGGGTTTTATAGCGAGAGATACTGCCTGTTGGTGCCAGCAGCTGACGATCAGGCACGTTGTCGGCCAGGTACTGCATTATCGCCACGCCTTCGGTCAGCAGCGTACCATCATCCAGCAGCAGGGCCGGAACCTGCCCTTTTGGGTTAATCGCAAAAAAGTCATCCCCGTTTTCCAGGCGCTTTTTCATCAGGTCAACGCCGTCCAGCGTGAAATCCTTACCGCTCTCGCGAAGGGTGATATGCGAAGCAAAAGAGCAGGCGCCCGGTTTATAGAACAGTTTCATCGGTAACTCCTTTTTGCTGAGGTTCCCGCTATGTTAGTGCGCGTTCAGATAAAAAAAAAGCCGCTAATCAATTAGCGGCTTCTGTTCAGTCGTTTCCCGATGACATTACGCGTTCGCGGTGTTGATCGCTTTAGCGGATTTGTCGTCGTCCTGCGTCATACGATTGAGTTTTGGTGCGGTGAGCAGCATCAGCACGGCAATTACGGCTGTCGCGATACCAATTTGCATGAACACGGTGCCGTAGACGTTCAGGGAGACCAGCGGGTCGGTAACGTTGTCCGGTACCGCCATCAGGTTCGCAATCTTACCTGCAATGATGGCTGCGCCAGCGGTCGTCAGGAACCAGCTACCCATGATGAAGCCCATCAGACGCTGAGGGACCAGCTGTGCAACCATCGCCAGGCCCAGACCGGAGATCATCAGTTCACCGATGGATTGCAGCGCATAGCTCAGGATCAGCCAGTTAACAGACACGATACCCGCGTCGGTCGCGAATTTCGTCCCCAGCGGCAGCACCAGGAATGCGCCAGAGCACAGCACCATACCGATAGCGAACTTGTGCGGCATCGGCAGACGGTCGCCCATCTTGTTATAGATAGCGGCCAGAATCGGGCTACCAATCATGATCCAGAACGGGTTCAGTGCCTGGTACTGCTCCGGCTCGAACGCGATACCCAGGATGGAGTGCTCAACGTTGCGGATTGCGAAGAAGTTCAGAGACGTCGGCATCTGGCTGTACAGGACGAAGAAGATAATCGCTTCCAGCATCAGGATGAACGCCACAATCATCTTACGACGTGCCGCACCCTGCATCGCGAAGGCTTCTTTAGCGAAGATAATCACGATACCCAGCGCAACCACGGCCAGCACGGCACGTGCAATACCCTGGTTGTGCAGCAGCCAAGTCGCGACAGCGGCCAGGATCACAATGCCGACGATGGTTGCCAGCAGTTTGCCCATATGCACGGGTTCGAAGTCTGGTTTAGAACCATAATCTTTAACCCAGCTGCGACAGAACAGGAAGTTCACAACGGTGATCAGCATACCCACGAAGCTCAGCGCAAACGCTACGCTCCAGCCGAATTTCGCGGCCAGCCATGGGGTTGCCAGCATAGAGAAGAATGAACCGATGTTGATGGACATGTAGTACATGGTAAATGCACCGTCCAGACGCGGATCATCTTTGTTGTAGCAGGTAGAAAGCAGGGAGGACGGGTTAGCCTTAAAGAGGCCGTTACCTACCGCGATGGTAGCCATGCCCATGTATACCACGCCCGCATCGTGCCCGGACCATGCAACCAGGCCATAGCCAATCGCCAGAACCACGGCGCCCAGCATAATGACACGTTTCGTACCGAGAACTTTATCGCCTAACCAGCCGCCGATGGCGACCAGGCCATAGACCAGAGCGCTGAAGGACGAGAACAGCGTGATGGAATCGGCTTCGGACATACCCAGTTGCTTAACCAGGTAAACGGCCATAATCCCTTGCAGGCCGTAGTAGCCAAAACGCTCCCATAATTCGATAGAGAAAATGAGATAGAACGCTTTAGGCTGTTTGAAAGCGTTAAGACTTACGCTCTCATCTGTTGGTTTATTGTTTGCAGTAGACACATATACCTCTTTTTTTACATCCCATATTAACGGGGGTGTTCATAGCGTGATGACCGTAGTCCATCCGCTTTATAGTTATATTGGGAGGGGAAACGGCGGGTAATGTTCACTATCCAGCCCCATCTGGCAATACGTTTGTAATAATCTGTTACATATAACTGTGGCGGTATAATCATCGGTTCACGCAAATGTTATGCAGCGTTAAATTTCATCCGTTGAGAATTGGTGGTTTTTTTCACTGTAAATGACCCTGATGAATGGCTGTATGGCGATATGTTCTGCTATTTTGGGTGAAAGGCAGTGATATAGCCCATATTCTGAAAAATGACTGGTCTTATATGCGGTGAGTAAACGAGGAGATCTTGTCTGGCAAAGGCGTGGAGAGGGTTTTAACAACAAAAATCCAACATCAAGTTATCAGAGTGATCGCGATCACAGATGTATAGAAATTTTTGGTGATGAAAAAACTATTAACCTGTTTGAGTGTTAAATATCCGCAGAATCGACAACGCTTTATGGACAATGAGAGGGAAAATTACGGCCAAGGGAGAAGATATCAGAGCCCTTGTTTAATCTAAGGGCTTGAACAGTAACAAGTGGATGTACCTTCAGGGATAGACTTTTTCTTTGTATTCACAGAGATCTTCGATAATGCAGGAGCCGCAGCGTGGCTTACGTGCAATACAGGTATAGCGCCCGTGAAGGATTAGCCAGTGATGGCAATCCACCTTAAATTCCGCAGGGACCACTTTTAATAGCTTTTCTTCCACCTCTTCCACGTTTTTACCCGGCGCGAACCGGGTGCGATTAGAAACGCGGAAGATGTGAGTGTCCACGGCGATCGTCGGCCAGCCAAACGCCGTGTTGAGCACGACATTTGCCGTTTTACGCCCGACGCCTGGCAACGCTTCCAGCGCTGCGCGATCTTCCGGGACTTCACCGCCGTGCTGCTCAAGCAGGATCCGGCAGGTCTTAATGACGTTTTCGGCCTTACTGTTAAACAGGCCGATGGTCTTGATATAGGATTTTACCCCTTCAACCCCCAGCTCCAGCATAGCCTGCGGCGTATTGGCGACAGGGTAGAGCAGGGCCGTGGCTTTGTTGACGCTCACGTCAGTGGCCTGCGCAGAGAGCAGCACCGCGATCAACAGTTCAAACGGCGAGTTAAAATTCAGCTCTGTCGTTGGATGAGGATTCTCATCGCGCAGGCGCGTCAGGATCGCAATGCGTTTCTCTTTATTCATACTGCTTTCTCGGGGATCCCTTCCTGTACGCTGCGTTCAGCGGCGCGGCGTTTACGTTTTTCATCAATCAGGTATTTTAACGCCAGCATCATTCCAAGGCCAATGAAGGCGCCTGGCGGCAGCATGGCCAGCAGGAACGGGGTGTCCGTATGGAACACCTCGATACGCAGCGATTTCGCCCAGCCGCCAAGCAGCGCGTCCGCACCGTCGAAGAGCGTACCGTTGCCCAGAATTTCACGCAGAGAGCCGAGGACGAACATGGCGGCAGTCGCGCCCATGCCGATGGAAAACCCATCCAGCGCGGAAATTGCCGGGTTGTTTTTCACCGCGAAGGCTTCAGCGCGGCCCACGACAATACAGTTAGTCACGATAAGCGGAATGAAGATCCCGAGCGACTGGTACAGGCCAAATGCGTAGGCGTTAATTAGCATTTGCACGACGCTGACCACCGATGCAATGATCATGACATAAATCGGAATACGGATTTCCGATGGCGTCCAGCGGCGCAAAACAGAAATGGAGAAGTTGGTCAGGGTCAGCACCAGCGTGGTCGCCAGCCCCAGCCCGAGCGCGTTGGTGGCGGTAGACGTCACCGCCAGCAGCGGGCACAATCCCAACAGCTGTACCAATGCCGAGTTGTTCTTCCAGAGTCCCTGGACGATAACCTCTTTAACCTGGCTCATGGTCACTCCTCACAGGCGGAAAGATGATTGATCTGCGCGGGCAGCGTTTCGGCATACAGACCGGCGCGTTTGACGGCGTTGACGACCGCGCGGGGCGTAATCGTGGCGCCCGTGAACTGGTCAAACTCACCGCCATCTTTTTTCACCGCGAAAGCAGGATCGTCCTCGCCATGAATCATCTTACCGGCAAAGTGTAAAATCCAGTCGCTCAGGCGTGTTTCAATTTTGTCGCCAAGGCCCGGCGTTTCGTGATGTTCCGTCACGCGCGTACCCAGCACGGTGCCGGAAAAATCGCTGCCTACCAGCAGCTGAATTGCGCCAGAGTAACCGTCCGGCGCAGTGGCTTCCATGATGGCACCCACCGGGTTCTCGCCCTTACGGGCAATATAAACGCGGTGGCTTCCTTTACCGAGCTGCGGGGCCTGCACGACAAAGCAGCTTTTTTGCAGGTTATTATCATAGAAGTCTGATGGGATCACCTGATCGAACAACGCCTTTTGCTGCTTCATTGCCTGCTCTTCAATGGTGCTTTTCGTCAGTTCATTTACCAGCGCGGTCAGCCCGGTGAGGGCGGCGGCGAAGATCGCCAGCGTGACGCCGTGTTTTTGCATAGTCTTTAGCATGGCGTAACCCTTAGCGATGACCGTACACGCGTGGACGCGTGTAGTAGTCGATGAGCGGAACGGTGATGTTAGCCAGCAGTACGGCAAATGCCACGCCGTCCGGATAGCCACCAAAGCTGCGAATAAGCCAGACCAGCAAGCCCGCCAGCGCGCCGAAAATCAGACGACCTCGGTTGGTGGTAGAGGCGGTGACCGGATCGGTGAGAATAAAGAATGCCCCGAGCATGGTCGCGCCGGAGAGCAGATGGAGCTGTGGGCTGGCCAGTGACTCAGGTGAGATGACCCAGCCGAGCGTTGAACAGACGGCCAGCGTCACCAGGAAGCTCACCGGAATATGCCAGCGGATCGCTTTTTGTTGCAGCAGGAAGGCACCGCCCAACAGGTAGGCCAGATTGACCCACTGCCAGCCCGCACCCGCCAGTACGCCGCTGTAAATAGACGATTTCATCACCTGCTCGACGCTGTGGCCGGCACGCAAGGAGGTTTTGAAGGTATCGAGCGGGGTGGCCTGGCTGATGCCATCCACGCCCATGCGAAGCGCGTTCATATCCGCGCCCATCGCGGTGTGGCCAGTAAAGATAACGTTCAGGGCATCCATAAAGCCGGGCACCGTGGCGGCGATCTCATGCGGCGGCAGCCAGCTGGTCATCTGTACCGGGAAGGAGATCAGTAGCACCACGTAACCAATCATTGCCGGGTTAAACGGGTTATGGCCCAGCCCACCGTACAGCTGCTTGGCGATGATCACCGCAAATACCGTTCCCAATACTACCATCCACCACGGGGCGAACGGGGGAATGCTGATGGCAAGCAACAGGCCGGTCAACAGGGCGGAGTTATCGCTCAGGATGCGAGTCACCTCCATTTTGCGCAGCTTCAGGATCGCTGCTTCCGCTGCGACGGCACTGGCGCAACCCAGAACTAACTGGAAAAGCGTACCCCAGCCGAAAAACCAACACTGTACGGCAATACCTGGCAACGCGGCCAGGCACACCAGCATCATAATACGCGATGTCTGGCGCTGGTTATGGGTGTAAGGGGAACTTGCAATTCTGAAAACCATTTAATCCTCGTTAACGGCTTGCTGCGCGGCTTTCTTTGCCTGAACACGCGCAATCGCGGCGGCGACTGCGGCTTTGCGTGGATCGTCGTTGGCGGCCGCAGGCCGTTCGTCCTGCTGTGCAGCTTTTCGTGCTTTGGCACGGGCGATGGCCGCTTCAACGGCGGCTTTACGTGGGTCGACAGGCGCTTCACTCTCTTCGGCAGGCTGAAGCTGTGCCGCTTTACGTGCTTTGGCGCGGGCGATAGCGGCTTCAACGGCCGCCTTGCGCGGATCGGTCGCTTCCTGTTCAACCACCACTGTCTGCTGACCGGCTTTACGGGCTTTTGCCCTGGCGATAGCCGCTTCCACCGCCGCTTTACGCGGGTCTGTGTCGGCTTCCGGTTTGGCGTTTTGCGCCTTCTCCGCCTGACGTGCGCGCGCTTCGGCTTTACGCGCTTCGCGGGCGGCAATCGCTTCGCTATTGTCCGGCTTTTGGCCAGACACGATCGCTACCGGCTGAGCGGCAGTCGCGTTCTTCTCCCGCACACGGGCGAGGGCAGCGTTAATCGCATCCTGATCTTTCGCCGCAGGCTGCACGGCAGCCTGCTTATGGCGTTCCTGACGGGCTTGTTTCTCGCGCTCCAGTCGCGCCTGGCGCGCTTCAAAGCGAGCCTTCGCTTCAGCGGCACGTTTTTCTTCCATGGAGATAGCGTAGATTTCGGCTTTCTCCTGACGGAAGTACTGCACCAGCGGAATATTGCTTGGGCAGACCCAGGCACAGGCACCGCATTCAATACAGTCAGCCAGGTTATGCGCCTGGGCTTTATCGTGCAGCTGGCCTTTGCTGTACCAGTACAACTGCTGCGGCAGCAAGTCTGCCGGGCACGCATCCGCGCAGGCGCTACAGCGTATACAACCTTTCTCTTCCTGCGTTTCGCCCATCTCCGTTGGGGAAGGGGCGAGCAGGCAGTTGGTAATCTTCACCACTGGCACATCCAGCCACGGCAGGGTAAAGCCCATCAGCGGGCCGCCCATAATGACCATCTGCTCGCTCCCCGGGCAGAAGCCAGCCTGTTCCAGCAGATGATGCACCGGCGTACCCAGACGCGCCCAGACGTTGCCGGGACGGGAGACGGACTCGCCGGTCAGCGTGACGACGCGTTCGGTCAATGGCTCGCCGTCAATCACCGCACGTTTCACCGCGTAGGCAGTACCCACGTTTTGCATCAGCACGCCGATGTCGGACGAACGGCCCCCGTGGGGGACCTGTTTTCCGGTCAGGATCTGCGTCAGCTGCTTCGCCCCGCCGGACGGGTATTTGGTCGGGATCACGCGCAGGGCGATATCATGGCTGTCCGCCAGTACCGCACGTAGCATTGAAATGGCCTGCGGTTTATTGTCCTCAATACCGATCAGCACTTCGCGGGGTTGCAGGATATGCGCAAGAATGCGAATACCTTCCACCACCTGCGCGGCACAGTCCTGCATCAGACGATCATCGGCGGTGATGTACGGTTCGCACTCGGCGGCGTTAATAATCAGCGTTTCGATTTTATCGCCGCCGCCGTGAAGCTTGGCGCCGGTCGGGAAGCCAGCGCCTCCAAGACCTGCTACGCCAAACTGATGAATGCGTTCAATCAGCGCTTCACGGCTGCGGGAACGGTAGTCGCTCCAGCCGTCACGATCGATCCAGCGATCTTCCCCGTCGGCTTCAATGATGACGCTCAGCTCAGACAACGCCGAGGGATGGGCAACGGTATGGGGGGCAACAGCCACCACCTTGCCCGAAGTCGGGGCATGTATCGGCAACATACGTCCACGACCAAAGGTCAGCGGCTGGCCGCGAAGGACGGTATCGCCTTCTTTCACGCACAGCTCGCCTTCCGCGCCGATGTGCTGTTTCAATGGCATCACGTAGCGGGTCGCCAGCGGAATTTGACGCAGCGGCGTACCGTTTGACTGGGTTTTCATTTCCGGGGGATGGATACCGCCGTCGAAGTCCCAGATCTTCTCTTTTCTGAAAGCAGAAAATAACTTAAGCATGTTGTTCCACAGGAATATTGCGAACCGGAATGGTCTGAAGATCCCATTTCCAGCTTTCGGTCGTCGTTTCAACCGGGCGGAGTTCTATACACTGCGTCGGGCAGGGGGCCACGCAGAGGTTACAGCCGGTGCACAGGTCCGCCACAACGGTGTGCATGGCGCGGGTTGCGCCTACAATGGCGTCGACAGGGCACGCCTGAATACATTTGGTGCAGCCGATGCAGTTGGCTTCGTCGATAACAGCAAGGGCACGAACGGGCTCCTGCGCCTGTTCATCGCCGTCGACAGGCTGCGGATCGACATTCAGCAGGGCAGCTATTTTAAGCATGACCGCTTCGCCACCCGGCGCGCAGCGGTTGATCTTTTCTCCCTGCACGCCCACCGCCTCAGCGTAAGGACGGCAGCCAGGGTAGCCGCACTGCCCACACTGGCTCTGCGGCAAAAGCTCATCAATTTTTTCAACCACCGGATCGTCCTCTACCGCAAACCGGCGGGAGGCATAACCCAGAATGATGCCAAAGACGAGTCCCAGTACGCTGATGGACGCGATGGCAATCCAGATAGCACTCATTACAACTTCACCAGACCACTAAAGCCCATAAAGGCCAGAGACATTAAACCTGCGGTCACCAGAGCGATGGCGTTACCGCGAAACGGCGCGGGAATATCCGCCGCTGCCAGACGCTCGCGAATCGACGCGAACAGGACCATAACAAAAGAGAAACCGACCGCCGCGGAAAAACCGTACAGCGCCGACTGCATGAAATTATGCCCAAGATTGATGTTGAGCAGCGCCACGCCCAGCACAGCACAGTTGGTGGTGATGAGGGGCAGAAAAATACCCAACAGGCGATACAGGGCAGGGCTGGTTTTACGCACTACCATTTCGGTAAATTGCACCACCACCGCAATGACCAGAATAAAAGACAAGGTGCGCAGGTAGAGCATGTCCAGCGGGATCAGGATCCAGGTATCAATCAGCCATGCGCAAATGGAGGCCATCGTCATCACGAAGGTGGTGGCCAGCCCCATGCCCATTGCCGTCTCCAGCTTTTTGGAGACCCCCATAAACGGGCACAGGCCAAGGAACTTCACCAGTACGAAGTTATTAACCAGCACAGTTCCGACAAAGAGCAGTAAGTAATCGGTCATTATTTAGCCTGAAATAAAAGAGCCGCCTATTATCGGATAAACGACAACAGGCCACAACAGGTTAACTGTAAGGTTATTACGGGTTAACGAAGGTCTTCTTAACGCGCGTCGACCGCTTGAAATAGGGCACCAGAAGCGCCGTTGCAAGCAACGGAAAGAGTAGCTGGCGAACCGCCAGTGCGTCAGAAACTGGCGAAAAAGCGAACGCTTTGACGGCAAGCAGCACGGAGACCAGCAGCCAGATAATGTAATGTTTCGGCACGCTTTTGCGGCGTTTGAAGAAGGCGATGGTCAGCCAAAGCGTGTAGTACCACATCGCGATTGCGAAAACGAACGACACAAACCACGTCGCAATATTGAGCGCGCTCTGAGACATCAGTGTCTGGATAGCATGAGGAGTAACCAGTGCAGTGGTGTAAAGCAACAGCGCCAGCGAAGCGCTTAATAAAGCCACCAGCAGCCATGCCAGCGGGGCGATTAACCAGCCCCCAATTCTCTCTCCAGGCAATGCGGTCATACGCTCTCCCATAGTCTGCGCGAAATGTTATACAGAAATTTGCAGGGCGGAGAGTATATAACATTTCACGCCGAAGGCTACTTTCTTATACAACGTAACGCCAGACAGATTTAGGTACTTCCCCCACGTTGAACAGACGACCGCCAGAGACGAGTTCGGCGCGACGATGGTCAGCCGCGCGGTACATATTGATGATGTCCTGATTATCCGACAGCGTGTAGTTCAGATGGTCAAACAGTTTTTCCAGGCTTTCGAGGGAATTGATCTTGCGAAATTTTAATAAATAGTCCTGAACTGTCATATTAATAAGTTTCCATATAAAAGGGTAATACCCATAAAGGTAATGCGTTCGAATAATAAACGGATTAATAAAGACGTAAACTGTCCACTCGGGTAACGCGACGAAATTAGGAGTTTTCTTTGCGAAGATTCAGGCATCAGCAGATGCCTGGAAGAGAAGGGTAACCCCGTTCATTACGGCTGGCAATACGTTCCATGACGTAATGTGTCACGCTTTATGACGATGCGGCTTACTTTTGTTGAGCAACAGTAACAGGCTCCGGCGGCTGGTAGTTATCGATATGGCTGGCAATGCCGAGCAACACGACTGAAACGCCAAGGACAATCCATCCCGCTAATTCAATGATTCGATTAATTATTAATGACATATTTTGTGTTTGTAATTTATCCATAAATACAGATTACAAATGTTACAGCGGCCTTTTCGACAGAGCAAGCGCTTTGGGAACGATTCCCGGGCCCCATATACACACTTTAATGCGAGGTAACAAAAAAAGCTGTCGCGAGATGCTATTTTAACTCACAGGGCACATTATTAATCTGTGCGTTAAGCACAAGGCCAGTGATAAATAAGCGCACAGCGAGGGGGCATACGATGAGTGAAAACATCCGCGTCGGTCTTATTGGCTACGGGTACGCAAGCAAAACCTTTCATGCGCCGCTGGTTGCCGGCACGCCGGGAATGGAACTGGCGGCTATCACAAGCAGCGATGAAACCAAAGTCCATGCCGACTGGCCAGCCGTGCCGGTGGTAACGGAGCCTAAGCATCTGTTTAACGATCCTAATATTGACCTTATTGTCATTCCCACCCCTAACGACACCCATTTCCCCCTGGCGAAAGCGGCGCTGGAGGCTGGCAAACATGTCGTTGTCGATAAGCCTTTTACCGTGACGTTGTCACAGGCGCGCGAGCTGGATGCGCTGGCGCGAAGCCTGGGTCGGTTATTGTCGGTCTTTCACAACCGGCGCTGGGATAGTGATTTCCTGACGATCAAAGCGCTGATAAACGAAGGCACGTTCGGCGAAATTGCTTTTTTTGAGTCTCACTTCGATCGTTATCGTCCGCAGGTGCGAGATCGCTGGCGCGAGCAGGCGGGACCGGGCAGCGGCATCTGGTATGACTTAGCGCCGCATCTTCTCGATCAGGCCGTTCATCTGTTTGGTCTGCCCGTAAGCATGACGGTCGATTTAGCGCAGCTCAGGCCGGGGGCGCAGACCACCGACTATTTCCACGCCGTTTTGAGTTATCCGCAGCGGCGCATTGTGCTGCACGGGACAATGCTTGCGGCGGCGGAATCGGCCCGCTATATCCTTCACGGGGCGCGCGGCAGCTATGTGAAGTTCGGCCTGGATCCGCAGGAAGAGCGCCTCAAAAATGGCGAACGCTTACCGCAGGAAGACTGGGGTTACGACATGCGGGATGGGGTGGTGACGCGTGCAGAAGGTGAGGTACTGGTCGAAGAAACGGTGTTGACCCAGCCGGGGAACTATCCGGCGTATTACGCCGCAATTCGTGACGCGCTGAACGGTTCAGGTGAAAATCCGGTTCCGGCGAGCCAGGCAATCCAGATTATGGAGCTCATCGAGCTGGGGATCGAATCTGCCAAACATCGCGCAACGCTCTGTCTGGCATAAGTGCCAAACGCTTTCGTAGGCCGGGTAAGCGCAGCGCCACCCGGCAGTAAAGAGGACTACTGAGCAACTTTATCGCGCAGCGCCTGTTTCTCTTCAGGCGTCAGGAAGGCGATCTCCAGCCCGTTGATTTGCGCCTGACGGATCTGCTCGCGGCTCAGCCCGGCCTGCGGCGCGGCGATGTTGTATTCGTGAATAATATCCACGCCCTGAACCGCCGGATCGTCCGTGTTCAGTGAAGCCAGCACCCCGTGTTCAAGGAAGGTTTTCAGTGGGTGTTGCGCCAGCGACGCCACTGTACTGGTCTGAATATTGGAGGTCAGGCAGGATTCGATTCCAATACGTTGTTCGGCGAGGAAATCCATCAGCGCGCGATCTTCAATGGCTTTCACACCGTGACCAATACGTTCCGCACCCAGTTCACGAATGGCCTGCCAGATGCTTTCCGGCCCCGCGGCTTCGCCAGCATGAACGGTAATATGCCATCCTGCATCACGTGCGCGGTTGAAATGAGACAGGAACAGGCTGCCCGGGAAGCCCAACTCATCACCGGCCAGGTCGATGGCGGTGATCTGGTCGCGATGCGCCAGTAACGCTTCCAGCTCCTGAAGACAGGCCGCTTCACCGAAGGTACGGCTCATAATGCCGATCAAACGCGCCTGAACGTCAAAGGTTTTGCAGCCTTCACGCACGCCTTCAATGACCGCTTCAACCACGCCCGCTACGGGGAGACTGTGGGTCATCGCCATATAGCCCGGAGAGAAACGCAGTTCGACATAGTGCAGGCCGTTGCGAGCGGCATCTTCGATGTTTTCAAAGGCGACACGGCGACAGGCATCGAGCGAGGCCAGCATCTTCACGCCCCAGTCAAGCTTGCTCAGAAAACTTACCAGATCCGGCTCGTTCGACGTCACCTGGACATGGGGGATCAGGGTTTCAAGCGTTTCGGCAGGAAGCGTTAAATTGAACTGGCGACCAAGATCGAGAATAGTTTGGGCACGAATGTTCCCGTCGAGGTGGCGGTGAATATCAGTTAAAGGCAGGCGTGTATCAATCATGGTCGCACTCTTTGCTGGTTAAAGTGCGCCATATTATAAAAACAAAACGGGGGAAAAAGCTATTTGCGCAAGGGAATATTCCGTTGCGCAAATAATTTACAGCAGAGTGTTGATGCCAGCGATAAGGCGCTGAACGCCCTGTTCAAGCTTACTACGCGGACAGCCAGCGTTCAGTCGCACATAGCCTTTTCCTTCATCCCCATAAGTATATCCCGGCATGATGGCCACTTTTTGCTGTTCAATCAGCACGTTTTGCAGCGTTTTGTCATCAATACCGAGTGGGCTGAGATCAATCCAGGCCAGATAGGTGGCCTCTGGCGGTTGCCAGTTGAGTGTCGGAAATGCAGCATTCAGTTCGTCAGCAATGTAGCGCAGGTTTTCTTCGAGATAGGTCCGCAGCGCGTCCAGCCAGGGTTCGCCCTGCCGGTAAGCAGCAATGTGCGCGGTCAGCGCCAGCACGGAAGGGGAAGAGAGTCCGTCCCGCCCTTTTAATGCATTCAGATAGACGTTACGGCTGTCGTCATCGGCGATAAGCCCCCAGGCGCCCGTCAGTGCCGGAATATTGAAGCTTTTGGAACCCGAGGTCAGCAGCGCCCATTTACCGCGTGCAACCTCATTCCACGGGGTATGGCGATGCGTGCCCCATACCATGTCCATATGAATTTCGTCGCTGATTACCGCCACATCATGACGGCTGCAAAGCGTTGCAATAGTGGCCAGCTCTTCCCGCGTCCAGACTTTGCCGGTTGGATTTTGCGGGCTACACAGCAGCAGAACCGTGTTTTCCGGTTTTGCCAGCGCCGCTTCCAGCGTGGCCATATTGCCGTCCCAGCCACGCGCCGTTTTCTGCATCGGCACGGAAACAACGGTACGCTGGTTGCCTTCAATGGCTTTATAAAAGGCATCGTAAGCCGGGGTATGAACCACCACGCCGTCGCCAGGCGCGGACCATATGCGGATCAGCTCCGAGACCATATAAATGACCGACGGCCCATACACTACGGTTTCGGTATCAATCTGACTGTTAAAGCGTTGCCGGAACCAGTTCGCCACGGCAGCCAGAAATTCGTCATTTTTCCAGCGGCTGTAGCCAAACACGCCGTGGTTGATGCGCTGGTGCAGCGCATCGGTAATGCAGGGAGCGGTGGCGAAATCCATATCAGAGATGGTGAAGGGCAGCAGGTCGGCAGCCCCAAAACGGTCAGCGACATAATCCCACTGGGTACACCAGGTGCCGTGTCGATCCACGACGGTAGAAAAATCAAACATGACGGTGCTCCGTAAAGTAAAACCCCCTCATGACGAGGGGGGCGAGGCATCAGGCTTCGACGGTTCGCATCAGGGTTGCCAGCTCATCCTTCACTGACTGTACCTGCGGGCCAATGACGACCTGCAAATTGTGTTGATTTAACTGTACCACGCCGATAGCCCGGTTAGCTTTAAGTGCGTTGGTATCCACTTTGGACATGTCCGCCACCGACAAACGCAGGCGGGTGATGCAGTTATCCAGAGAGGTAATGTTATCCGCACCGCCCAGCGCCGCCAGAATAGCCGGCGTGTTATATCCGGATTTCCCAACGGTACCGGCCACTGCCTGTTCAACGCTGGTGGCCGTATCGGTATCGCGGCCAGGCGTTTTCAGGTTAAAGCGGGTGATGGCGAAGCGGAAGATCCCGTAGTAAACCGCGAACCAGATGGCGGCCACAACCGGCACCAGATACCACTTGGTGGACAGGCCGTGCAGGATACCGAATACCACGAAGTCAATCACGTTACCGTCAGTGTTACCGATGGTTACACCGAGCACAGCCATCACGGTGAAGCCCAGGCCTGTCAGTACGGCGTGGATGAGGTATAACACCGGTGCCACGAACAGGAACAGGAACTCAATAGGTTCTGTCGTACCGCCCACCACGCAGGCAATAACGCCGGAGATCAGAAGGCCTTTAATTTTATGACGATTTTCCGGACGGGCGCAGTGGTACATCGCCAGCGCAGCGCCCGGCAGGCCGCCGAGGAAGGCAGGCATTTTCCCCTGAGAGAGGAAACGCGTCGCACTTTCAGAGAAGCCGTGCATGGTCGGGCAGCTCAGCTGGGCCTGGAAGATGGTCAGCGCGCCGCTAACGGAATGACCGCAAACGTCCATAGTGCCGCCTGCTTCAGTAAAGCGGATCAGGGCAACCAGGATGTGCTGTAAACCAAATGGCAGCAGCAGACGTTCACCCGTACCGAAAATCATCGGGCCGAAATCACCCGCGCCGTTGATAATGCGGCCAATACCGGTGATCCCCATGGCAAAAACCGGCCAAATCAGAGGGATGATTAGACCAAACAGACCCATCACAACCAGCGTAATGATTGGCACAAAGCGGGTGCCGCCGAAGAAGGCCAGCGCATCGGGCAGGCGGATGTTATGAAAGCGCTCGTGCAGCATCCAGATGATCACTCCCGCGATCACGGCTCCAAGGATCCCGGTATCGATGGACTGAATACCAATCACGCTCTGAATGTTATTGGCTTTCAGTACCGCCGCGTCGGTCGTCGGCAGGATCCCTTTGGCGGTCAGCCAGAAGTTAACCGCAAGGTTCATGACCGCATAGCCAACGAAGCCCGCAAACGCCGCCACGCCTTTGTTTTCCCGCGCCAGACCCAGAGGAATGGCGATACAGAACATCACCGGCAGGAAGCTAAAGGCAAACGATCCGACCTTGCTCATCCAGATAAAGATCGCCTGCAGTACCGGATTTCCGAGGAAAGGGATCAGGGTAATGACGTCATGGCTGCTTAACGAGCTGCCGATCCCCAGCATGATCCCGCAAAAAGAGAGAAGCGCCACGGGCAGCATAAAGGTTTTGCCCAGTTGCTGGAAAAACTCCCACAGCGATATTTTTTGTGCTGCTTTCGTCGTCATAAAACGACTCCTTAAATGGTAGAAAGAGATTTAACGACCGCGATGGTGCGAGAAGATAAAACGTTTTATCAAACTTTAGTGCGCGCTAAATCACATTCTCAGGCTTTTACTGGTAGTATAAAGATAACGTATTGATAAAACGTTTTAGCGATCTCATTATCAAGGAGTCACGCCACCACATGGCTGTAGCGAAAAAGATCACCATCAACGATGTCGCGCTGGCGGCGGGGGTTTCCGTTAGCACCGTTTCGCTGGTATTGAGCGGGAAGGGGCGCATCTCTCCTGCTACGGGTCAGCGCGTCAACGAGGCCGTTGAGCAACTGGGCTTTGTGCGTAATCGCCAGGCGTCGGCGCTGCGCGGTGGGCAAAGCGGGGTGATAGGGCTGATTGTTCGCGACCTCGCGTCGCCGTTTTATGCAGAACTGACCGCCGGGCTTACCGAGGCGCTTGAAGCGCAGGGACGAATGGTTTTCCTGCTCCACGGTGGGCGCGAACCGGAGCAACTGCTCTCCAGGCTGGATATGCTGCTGACGCAAGGGGTGGATGGGGTGATCGTGGCCGGCGCGTCCGGTGTGGGCAGTGAATTGTGTGAGCGCGCGGCGCAGAAAGGCGTACCGCTGGTGTTTGCGTCGCGCGCCAGCTATCTCGACGAAGCCGATACCCTTCGGCCGGATAACATGCAGGCCGCGCAAATGCTGACCGAGCATCTTATTCATCGCGGCCATCAGCGCATCGCCTGGCTCGGCGGTAAAAGCTCGTCCCTGACGCGTGCGGAGCGGGTGGGCGGTTACTGCTCCACGCTCATCAAATACGGCCTGCCGTTTCACAGCGAATGGGTGGTGGAGTGTGAGTCCAGCCAGAAAAAAGCCGCCGAAGCCATCGGCACGTTGCTTCGCAACAGCCCGACAATCAGCGCGGTGATTTGCTATAACGATGTGATTGCGATGGGGGCGTGGTTCGGCTTGATCCGCGCCGGACGCCAGAGCGGTGAGGGCGGGGTAGAAACGTTCTTCGGCCATCAGGTGGCGCTGGGGGCATTTGCGGATGTCGGTGAAAATGCGCTAGACGATCTCCCCATCGTCTGGGCGACGACGCCGGCTCGTGAAATGGGGTACACCCTGGCAGACCGAATTATGCAGCGTATTGAAAATACGGACGTGCAGGCCGGGCATCAGATTGTGGCGGCGCGGTTAGTGACGGTGAAGTAATCTCCGCTGCACATCGCCCGGCAATAAAAAACCCCTCATGCGAGGGGTTTTTCGTTTACTGCTGCGGTACTGCCGGCGGCGCAGCCGGTTCAGCCGGTGCCGGAATGCCCAGCGTCGGCATACCAAACATGCCGACAAAATCTTCCAGCGGCATTTTGTCGCCGTTGAGCGTTACCTGGCCATTAGCATATTGCAGGCTGGTGGAAATGGTGTTGTCTTCCACCTTCGTGATGCGGAACATCTGGCCCATCGCCGCCAGGCCTTTCACCTGTTGGTTTGCCAGTTTACCTGCATCTTCTTCACCATACCCTTCGAGTTTCGCAATCTGCGTCATGAACTCGGTTGCCATATCCATCGGGATGGTCAGCTTGCTGTCGAGCGATTTCACGCTGCGGTCAACTTCCTGCGCCAGGGTCTGCGGCTCGCCGGTCGCGGCCGCCGGATCCTTCAGGAACAGCGACAGGTTGAAGTTGGTTTCGCCTTTGTCGTTTTTCCAGCTCAGTGGCGCAACGGTAATTACCGGCTCGCCTTTCAGCAGGATCGGCAGGTTATTAAACAGCACGGCCATCGCCTGCTGCTGGTACGCCTGCGGGTTCTGTTGCAGGGCGGCATCGGTCAGCAGAGCCTGACTCTCTTTGCTGTATTTCTGGCTAAATTCGTGCCATGCCTGGCCGTCAATGTTGCCAATTTTCAGTGACAGCTTGCCGGTACCCAGGTCCTGATTCTGTACTTTCAGGCTTTTCAGGCTGTAATCCAGCTGGGTGTTGATGCTTTTACCGTCTTTGGAAACGTCAGACTTGCCGTCCAGATCCATGCCTTCCAGCACTGCCATCTCTTTACCTTCAATCGCAATGGCGATCTTATCGAGGCTCAGCTTCTGATCGCCAATACGCTCGTCAAAATCGGTCATACGGCTATTGCCGCTGGCTTTCAGGTTGTTGAAGGTAAGCTGGACCTTCTGGTTATATTCATTGACTGAATTCACCAGGCCGCTGGCGGCATCGCCGGTCAGAGAGACATTCTTGCCGTCGCGATCGGCATCAAGCTGGAAATTACCGCCGCTGAAGGCGACTTTATCGGTGCCTTGTTCGTAATTCAGCGCTTTCAGGTCGATGTCGGAACGCGTATCACCGGCATAGCTGATGCGGGTATTGATCTCGAACGGCGACTCATTTTTCGCCATATCGAAAATTGGCTTCGTCACCTCGTTATTTACCAGTACGGTTCTGGCGGATGCCATAGAGGGGATCAGGTTAAACTTTTTCAACTGTGCCAGCGGGAACGGACCGTGGCTGACCACTTCATCCAGTACCACGCTCTGGCCCGGTTTCAGCCAGGCGTTCTGATTGCCCGCTACCGGCTTCACCACCACCTGCATATGGCTGGTAAAGACGCCACGCTGGTAGTTCTGGTAGCTCAGCTCCAGGCCTGCTTCAGGCGCGCTGCGCTTAATCTCGCTGTTTGCCTGCGCCATCATCTCTGCCAGACGGCTTTCCAGCTGTTTCCCGGTATACCAGGAAGCACCCGTCCAGATCACGCCTAAAGCAACAATCACTCCTACCGCTACGACCGATTTTTTCATTGCGATTATCCCTAAAATGAAACCAGGCGGTTAAAACCGCCTGGTGTTACAACGCCTGTTACTAGCTTAGCAAGAGTTGTTAAAAAATTCAGTAAGTCCCTAAAGCTTATTAAAAACGCGCGCCAGGCGACCAGTGCCGCTCACGAAGACAGGCGACTCGTTTGCCGGGACAAAAGCGGACTCCCCCGGTTTAAGCAGCAGACGCTCGCTACCGTTATGCAACGTCGCTTCGCCTTCCACACAGAACAGGATCGCGGCGCTCTCCTGTGCAATGGCGGTTTCGTCTGCGCTGAGGTCATGCAGGGAGAAGGCAAAATCGTCAACCGGAATCGGGAAGTCCAGCTCTGCGCCGTTTTTCACCGGCTGAGTGAGCAGCTCCGCAGCAGGTTTCGCCACGAACTTCACGTTGGCAACCAGCTCAGGTATGTCGATGTATTTTGGCGTCAGGCCCGCGCGCAGTACGTTATCGGAGTTAGCCATCACCTCCAGTGCCACGCCGTTCAGGTAGGCGTGCGGGGTTTCAGCGAACAGGAACATCGCTTCGCCCGGGTTGAGCTTCACCACGTTCAGCAGCAGCGGAGAGAAGAGGCCGCTGTCGTCCGGATAAAACGCGGAAATTATGCGAATGGTGTCCCATGGCTCACCCTGCTGGCCGTTCAGCGCGGCTTTCAGCACCGCCAGCGCGTGGGATTTTTCCTCGCCCTGCATATTCAACAGGCTGGCAAACAGCGCGCTCAGGGCTTCTGCGTTCGGGTTTTCCAGGAAGTGGGCGATCGCGTTGTGAGCCCCAGCGACCGGTTGCAGCAGGGAGATGATCTCGGAAAACTCGCGGAAGGCATTCATCGCCAGGAAAGGGGTAAGGGCGAAAACCAGTTCCGGCTTGTGGTTAGGATCTTTGTAGTTACGCTCTGCGGCGTCTAACGGAATACCGGCGGCATTTTCTTTGGCAAAGCCCAGCTCAGAGGCTTTTTTGTTCGGGTGAACCTGAATGGAGAGCGGCTGGTCGGCGCACAATACCTTGAACAGAAAAGGCAGCTCACCAAAACGATTCGCCACTTTATCGCCGAGCAGCGCGGCTTTGTCGGCATCGATGACATCACGCAGGCTGCGCACCTGGCCGCTGGCATCTTCAATTTTTGAGCTGCTCTTCGGGTGCGCGCCCATCCACAGCTCTGCCATCGGCAGGTTGTCCGGGTTGGCGATACCGTAGAGATCCGTTAACGCAGTTTGACTTCCCCAGGCGTAGTTTTGCACTGAGTTGATGAGTTTTTGCATTATCAAGCCCTGATTCATATGTGGAATTAACTTCGCGTATTAAAGCAATAAACCGAATGGAAGTAACCTGCGGATGTAAAAAGTCGTACTAGTCTCAGTTTTTGTTAAAAAATTGTGTAGGATAAGCTGACTCGCTTTTAAGCCGGGCAGCGGAACATCTGCCCTGAATAAACAGACCGAAGCAGTAAGTGAGAGAACAATGTCGAATAAACCCTTCCATTATCAGGATCCTTTCCCCCTCAGTCAGGATCGGACCGAGTATTACCTGTTAACCCGCGATTACGTTTCTGTCTCTGAGTTTGAAGGGCAGGAGATCCTCAAAGTTGACCCGCAGGCGCTGACGCTGCTGGCGCAGCAAGCCTTCCACGATGCTTCCTTTATGCTCCGTCCGGCGCATCAGCAGCAGGTTGCCGATATTTTGAGCGACCCGGAAGCCAGCGAGAACGACAAGTACGTTGCCCTGCAATTCCTGCGTAACTCTGATATCGCGGCGAAAGGCATTCTGCCGACCTGCCAGGACACCGGCACGGCGATTATCACCGGTAAAAAAGGCCAGCGCGTCTGGACCGGCGGCGGTGACGAAGCGGCGCTGGCGCGCGGCGTTTACAATACCTACACCGAAGATAACCTGCGCTATTCGCAAAACGCGGCGCTGGATATGTACAAAGAGGTGAACACCGGCACCAACCTGCCTGCGCAGATTGACCTCTACAGCGTCGACGGTGACGAGTACAAATTCCTCTGCATTGCCAAAGGCGGCGGTTCAGCCAACAAAACCTATCTTTACCAGGAAACCAAAGCGCTGCTTACCCCGGGCAAGCTGAAGAACTATCTGGTTGAGAAGATGCGCACCCTTGGCACTGCGGCCTGCCCGCCGTACCATATCGCGTTTGTGATTGGCGGTACGTCTGCTGAAAGCACCCTGAAAACCGTTAAGCTGGCCTCAACCAAATACTACGATGGCCTGCCAACGGAAGGTAACGAACATGGTCAGGCGTTCCGCGACGTGCAGCTTGAGCAGGAACTGCTGGCCGAAGCGCAGAATCTGGGGCTGGGCGCGCAGTTTGGCGGCAAATACTTCGCGCATGACATTCGCGTGATCCGCCTCCCGCGCCACGGTGCATCCTGTCCAGTGGGGATGGGCGTGTCGTGCTCTGCGGATCGTAACATCAAAGCGAAGATCAACCGCGACGGCATCTGGATCGAAAAGCTGGAGAACAACCCGGGCAAATACATCCCTGAAGAACTGCGAAAAGCGGGTGAGGGCGAAGCGGTACGCGTTGACCTGAATCGCCCGATGAAGGAGATCCTGGCGCAGCTTTCACAGTATCCGGTTTCAACGCGCCTTTCCCTGAACGGGACGATTATCGTGGGCCGCGACATCGCCCATGCGAAGCTGAAAGAGCGCCTGGACAACGGTGAAGGGCTGCCGCAGTACATTAAAGATCACCCCATCTACTACGCAGGCCCGGCAAAAACGCCTGATGGGTATGCTTCCGGCTCGTTAGGCCCAACGACGGCGGGCCGTATGGACTCCTACGTCGACCAGTTGCAGGCCAACGGTGGCAGCATGATCATGCTGGCGAAAGGCAACCGCAGCCAGCAGGTGACGGACGCGTGCCACAAGCACGGCGGCTTCTACCTCGGCAGCATCGGCGGCCCGGCAGCGGTGCTGGCACAGGGCAGTATCAAGAGCCTGGAGTGCGTGGAGTACCCGGAACTGGGTATGGAAGCGATCTGGAAAATTGAAGTGGAAGACTTCCCGGCGTTCATTCTTGTGGATGACAAAGGTAACGACTTCTTCAAACAGATCCAGTCTTCCCAGTGTTCGGCGTGTGTGAAGTAATTCTGTAAATTGCCGGGTGGCGCTGACGCTTACCCGGCCTACATTCTCGTAGGTCGGGTAAGGCGCAGCCGCCACCCGACATCAAAAAGAGCGCACAAAGCGCCATAACGTTTCTAAGAAGTCATCAATACTTATCTCTTAAGCATGTGAGCAATCCCATCTTTGTTATCAAGGAGTAAGTAATGACAATGCATCGCCGCGAGAAAGACTCCATGGGCGCCATCGACGTCCCGGCCGACAAGCTATGGGGCGCGCAAACCCAGCGTTCGCTGGAGCATTTCCGCATTTCGACAGAGAAAATGCCCGTCTCGCTAATCCAGGCGCTGGCGTTGACCAAACGCGCTGCCGCCAAAGTCAATCAGGATCTGGGCCTGCTGGATGCCGATAAAGCCTCCGCCATCATCAATGCCGCCGACGAAGTGCTGGCGGGCAAACATCCCGACGAATTCCCCCTTGCCATCTGGCAGACCGGCTCAGGCACCCAGAGCAACATGAACATGAACGAGGTGCTGGCGAACCGCGCAAGCGAGCTGCTTGGCGGCGTACGCGGCATGGAGCGGAAGGTTCACCCGAACGATGACGTGAATAAAAGCCAGAGTTCCAACGACGTGTTCCCGACGGCCATGCACGTGGCGGCCGTCATCGCTATCCGCGAGCAGCTTATCCCGCAACTCAACGTGCTCAAATCTACGCTTAACGAGAAAGCGCAGGCTTTCGGCGACATTGTAAAAATTGGTCGTACGCACCTGCAGGACGCCACGCCGCTGACGCTTGGCCAGGAGATCTCCGGCTGGGTGGCGATGCTGGAGCACAATCTTAAGCATATAGACAACAGCCTGCCGCATCTGGCGGAGCTGGCGCTCGGCGGAACGGCGGTTGGCACCGGGTTAAACACCCATCCCGAGTACGCGGTGCGTGTGGCAGAAGAGCTGGCGAAGATCACCGGGCAGCCGTTTGTTACCGCCCCGAATAAATTCGAAGCGCTGGCGACCTGTGATGCGCTGGTCCATACCCATGGCGCGCTGAAAGGGCTGGCAGCCTCGCTGATGAAAATCGCCAACGACGTGCGCTGGCTGGCCTCCGGCCCGCGCTGCGGCATCGGCGAAATCAGCATTCCGGAAAACGAGCCGGGCAGCTCCATTATGCCGGGTAAAGTAAACCCGACGCAGTGCGAAGCCATGACCATGCTGTGCTGTCAGGTGATGGGTAATGACGTTGCGGTCAACATGGGCGGCGCGTCGGGTAACTTCGAGCTTAACGTCTATCGCCCGATGGTGATCCACAACGTACTGCAATCGATTCGTCTGCTGGCCGATGGCATGGAGAGCTTTAACGAGCACTGCGCGGTGGGCATTGAGCCTAATCGCGAGCGAATCAGCCAGCTGCTGAATGAGTCCCTGATGCTGGTCACGGCGCTAAACACCCATATTGGTTATGACAAAGCGGCCGAAATCGCTAAAAAAGCGCACAAAGAGGGGCTTACCCTGAAAGCCTCTGCGCTGGCGCTGGGCTACCTGACGGACGCCGAGTTTGATGCCTGGGTCCGCCCGGAAGCGATGGTGGGCAGCATCAGGTAATCACTGCGCCACATACAGGTGCAGCCGCGGGATAATCAGCTGTAGCGGCTGCGCCTGGGGTTTATAGCGATGCTGAACGTTTTCAGCATCGTAGTTCAGCAGTTCTCCGATATCCGGCACCACCGCTCCCTGATCGGCATCGTAGAGCGCAATCAGCGGTGTCGGGCAGGCGTATTGCACCTGCTTTTGCTGTCCCGCATACCAGACACGAGCGATAGGCTGCACCTTCACCGGACGCTTTATTTTAAGACGGGTATCAGCCGGCAGGGAGGCAATGCTGTGGTACTCCTGCTCCAGCCGTTCAATCCACTGTTCCCGCGACCACGGGGCGACCGTTCGCGGCGACTTCAGGCTTTTCTCCAGCTGAGCCAGGATCTCGTCGCGCGTGAAGTTTTTAATGATGTGCTTGTTGGCCCAGCCGAAGCGCAGCGTGGCGGGGTGGCGCAGTACCGTCAGCGTGCGGTAAGCATTCAGGGTGATCAGCCCCGGAAGCTGGCGATGCACCCATTCAAAACGGGCAGCCGGTGCCAGCCCGGACTCAACGGTCACGATTTTCTCGAAGGCGGCTTTCAGTGTATTAATATGCGTAATTTGCGCCTCAATGGCTTCACGCGTTGCGGTATCCGTTTGCAGACAGATGACGCCGGGCAGGCGAACGGCGGCCTTACTGCTGCGATTTTCGGACTGCTGCTGGATGAAAAGGCGGCGATAGTGCTGCAACGTTAGTTCCAGCGCCACTTTACCGATATGCTGCGTTACCTCAATGGTGTTCAGCGGGTCGTGTTCCGCGCCTTTCGCCACCTCGGGCAGGGAAAAGACGCGGGCGGCCAGCAGGCGGCAGCCCTGTAGTTGCGCCGTCAGGGTCAGTAACGCCTGCTCTATTTCCCGAAATGTGGTGTTAAGCCTTTCGATGAGATCGTAAGTCGCCATAATAGCCCTTAATTAGTTACAACATACTACTGATATAGCACAACACGCCGGGTCAGGCCAGCGTGCGGTTTAGGTCAGGCAGGTACGGGAAGAGGAATGTTGTGATAGATCGGCCAGCTAAAGACGAACCGGGCCCCGCCCAGCTCGCTCGCTTCGCAGCAAACCGAACCGCCCATTGCCTGGGCAATAGAACGGACAATAGCCAGCCCCAGACCACAGCCGCCGGTAGCACGGTCGCGGCTGGGGTCGAGGCGCACAAACGGCTCGAAAACTTTTTCACGCTCCGCTGGCTCAATACCGGGGCCATCGTCTTCCACGCACAGAATTGCCTGGCTCCTCTGCAAATCTAAACCTATGCGCAGCGTGGTTTCGCTGTAGCGCATGGCGTTGTTCATCAGATTATCCAGCACGCGTTCCATCAGGCGCATGTCCAGCGCGCCGTACGCGCCGGGGGTAATGGCTGTCAGCAGTTTTCGCTGAGGGTTAACGCTCTGCACATCGTTAATATGCGTCTGTAGCCAGACGGGAAGATCCGGCGTACTGAGGTGCAACTCCGTCTGAGGCCGATCGAGGCGGGCATAGGTCAGCAGCTCTTCAATCAGCGCTTCAAGCTGGCCAATATCCCGATTGAGGGCCTGCGATTCCGCGGCGGTGAGGTTCTCGCTCATCTCCAGGCGATAACGCAGGCGTACCAGCGGAGTGCGCAGTTCATGCGCAATGCCGTCGATAAGCTGCTTCTTGCTGGCAATCAGGGCGTTGATGTTATCGGCCATCTGGTTAAAGGCAATACCGAGACGGTCAAAACTGGAACCACTGTCGAAATGTATGCGTTCAGTTAAATGACCCTCCCCAAAACGCTGTGCGGCGGATTCCAGTTTCAGCATGTCCTGCCAGTGCGGTCGCATCCAGATGAACACAGGGAAAGCGAGCGAGATGGCAATAAAGCCCAGCAGGGCGAGATCCAGCAGGCGCATCTGGTGCAGGTAATAGAGATAGGGCACTGGCCCGACGGCAAGGACATAGTGGCTGCGCGGAATACGCTGAATGAAGGTATATTTCTCGTCCAGGGCGACGATGACTCCATCGCGCAAACGCTGCATCGCCGGCGGCGCTAAATCAAAATCCTTCAGGGGTTCGATACGCAGATCAAACGACAGATTCAGATCCAGCTCTTTTAACGTACGTGCCCAGTCATGCGGAGGAATTTCGCGCAGCTCGCTACGCATCAGGTAGAGCGAGCTTTTCATCAGATCGTCCAGGGATTGTCTGCCCGCACGCTCTGCGGTGAACTTATAGACCAGCCCGACCAGCATGGTCATCACCAGAAAGCAGACAAACAGCAGTAAATAAAACTGAACAAACAGCTTCTTCATTAATTTCACCGAAACAGGGGCTTCACTACACGTCTTTTACCAGCAGGGTCGCTATGGGCGCAAGTCAGGCATGATGCGTTGAAAAGGGGTAATCGTCGAAAGGTAATAAAACACGGCATCGCTTTATTCCATCAATGCCCGGGTAATCCGTTTACGCTTCGCTATACGAGTTTATTTGCGATTGAGAGTATTTGTGAATCAGAATAACAATGACAAAGGCCACCTGCGGGTGGCTTTATTTATGGTGTTTACCAGTGAGAGGTATCCGGCGCAAACGGTGCGACAAAGATACTTATCTTTGTAACCTGAACATTACCAACATTCGTTAATGTCTGGATTTGACTGTGCTGACAATCAGTGGATTCGTGGCAAACCCATGCGGACACTTACGCGCGTTGCAATGCACCGCGTAGGTACATATCTCCTCTTCCTGGTTTCGATTGTATGGGCAGGCCATCTTGTTTTTAATTTCACTCCATAACATCTCGTTGTAAGGGGAGATGTTGTATATCGATATTGGCTTGAAAACACCATTAATGAAGACGCCATTCTTTGTCGGATATATCCTATCGCCGGGGTACAAATAAACATCGCTTTCATACCAAATGATGAGTTTCAAGAACTTGAGTCCCAAGATGCTTGAATAAACGATCCCCGTGTTAGGACAAATTACCGAGCTAATGACTCTCCATGACATTGCTATACCTCGTTCATTAAATAATTGAGAGAGTATAAGGTTTAGCATGAGAATTAGATTTCTGCAAACGCGTAAGCTATTGAAAAAGATCGATATTATTTATATGCTAACTATATCCCCTTTGTTTTCATAAGGATAAGATAATAATTTAGTCAATTGTAAAGTTCATTTTTAACACAATGTGCATTTAAGTGACGGATTTTTGATCGATAATGGTTCCTGAACTGCTGAATATATATTGTACTATAGCAATGAAATACATTAGAGCTACTTTTGTTTACGCGAAAAATGCACATCGAAATTGAACAGGTAAGAGGAATGTGATCAAGGGATATTTCATGACTAACGATGCATATAATCGAAAACTTACGACGTATACCGATAACATTCCTGATGCATCGCAAGTTATTTTTCGAAATTTACTGTGTAGTTTTTTTTCAGGTTTCCCATGCGTGCGGGGCAAACAGGTAGCCCTTATTACGTACGGTTTTAATGCGGTAGGGCTCGGTGGCGCTGTCCTGCAGTTTTTTTCGCAGGCGAGAAATCGCCACATCAACGCTACGATCCATTCCGTCGTAACTTACGCCGCGCAGATTTTTCAGCAATGCATCCCGGTCCATAATTTGCCCGGCATGAGTTGCCAGCTCCCACAGCAGGTCAAAATCTGCGGTTGAGAGCGCAATTAGCTCCCCGGAAAGCATAACCTGTCGGTTGACCGGGTCGATAGAAAGCGTGCCGAACCGCATCGCCTTATGCGGCGTTAAAGAGGGCGCAGGCGCTTCATGCTCAGCGCTGGCACGCTGACGCAGATGAAGGCGCAAACGGGCAAGCAGGACCGCCGGCGGCGTGGTTTTCAGGATGTAGTCATTCGCGCCCATCTCAAGGGACAGAATATGATTCATATCGCTGTCGAGAGAGGTCAGCAGCACGATCGGGCCGTCCCACTTCGCGCGCAGATCCCGGCAAAGCGTCATGCCATCTTTTCCGGGCAGCATAATGTCCAGCAACACCAGGTCCGGATTTTCGCGGGTGACGACGTCTTCAGCGCGATCGCCACGAGGTTCGACAACCACTTCAATATCATGTTTACCCAGATAAGCGGCGATCAATTGACCCACTTCGGGTTCATCTTCAACATAAACAATCTTATTCATACTACGTCTGTCATCGCGAAAAACGTCAACATACACCGCACAACCTTAACCTTCCATTAATCTTTCATAATTAGCCGGAGTTCCGTTATCCTGCACGGGAATGTTATTTGATTGTTAAGGGAAAAGAATGGGGCTGTTGATCAAAGCCGCGCTGGGTGCGCTGGTCGTGCTGCTGATTGGGGTGTTGGCTAAAACGAAGAACTACTACATTGCCGGGCTTATCCCGCTGTTTCCCACCTTTGCGTTAATTGCGCACTATATTGTGGCCTCTGAGCGGGGTATAGAGGCGCTGCGTGCCACCATTGTATTCGGGATGTGGTCAATCATCCCGTATTTCATCTATCTGCTGTCGCTGTGGTACTTCACCGGTTTTCTGCGTCTGCCCCTGGCGCTGGGCGGGGCGGTGGTCTGCTGGAGCCTCAGCGCCTGGGTGCTCATCTTCTTCTGGAGCCGCTTTCACTAGCGCAGCGGGCGGCCACCGTCCACGGCAAACGTCCTTCCCGTGACGTAACAGCTGGTCAGCAGATAATCGATCAGGTCGATCACCTCTTTCTCGCCGGGCGCAATTTTCATCAACGACTTGTTAAGCGCCTGCTGACGATACTCGGCATCATCGCCCTCGTTAAATAAAATCATCGCCGGGGCAATCGCGTTGACTTTTACCTCGGGGGCCAGCTTGCGCGCGAACGAGCGAGTCATATTATCCAGCGCGGCTTTGCTGGCCGCGTAGGCGATGTGTTTATCGCTGCCTCGCTCCACCACGTAATCGGTGAAATGGATAATGTCGCCTGCGGCATGGCCGTGTCCGCGTAGCAGATCCTGTAGGGCATGGTTGAGCAGATAAGGCGCATTAACGTGGATCTGCATCATGCAGGCGAGCGTTTCGCTGAGCGAATGTCCTGCTTTTTCAGGAAGCCAGGTACTGGCGTTGTGAATAACCGCCCGCAGCCCGGGGGTGGTCGATTTCACTTTTTCCGCGAAAGCAAGAATACCTTCATCCGTGGAGAAATCCGCCTGAATGCAGACGGCTCCGGCATGTCGTAGCCCTTCAATGGAGGGATATTCCGTGCGGTAACTGACGATAACCGGATGGCGAAGATTGAGAAAGTGATGGGCGAGGGCGAGGCCGATGCGACGGCCTGCGCCAGTGATCAATATTGGGCGTTGCTGCGTGTGTCCCATCGTAATCTCCTTTTCAGTTCAACAATGGGACAGGCGGCGCTATCCCATTAACATCCACGTTGCCGGTACGGCAGCGACTAACAGCAAACCTATCAACGCCATTTCGCGGCGCTTAAGAGCATTATCAAGCTGATGCGTACGGCGAGCGTAGATAAATACCAGCAGGCCTGGCGCGTAGAGCACCACGGACAGCAGCAGATGCATCGGGCCGGAAGCATACAATAACCATAGACCGTAAATACAGGCACCTACGCCTACCGCATAGTGTGCCGGGCGGGTCGCAATTTTTAACAGATATGCGCCCACTAAGAAATAGGGTACCAGAATCATCTCGGAGGCGATGGTCAGCAGCGTGTTATAGTCCGAACCTGTGAGCCAGATCAGCACCAGACAGACCTGCACGCTGACGTTGGTGAGCCACAGAGAGGCCGATGGCGCACTGTTTTTATTCTGACGGGCAAACAGGCGCGGGAACGCTTTGTGCGTGGCGGCCAGGAACGGAACTTCCGCCGCCATAATGGTCCAGCTCAGGTACGCGCCGCAGACGGAGACAATCAAACCTGCCGCGATAACCACATCACCCCAGGGACCGAGCATTTTCACCATCAGCCCGGCCATGGACGGATTACGCATCTCCGCCAGTTCAGGGCGGGCCACCACACCGAGCGACAGCAGCGTCACCAGCAGATAAACGCCCAGCGCCGCCAGGACGGCCAGCAGCGTGGCGCGTCCCACGTCGCGTTTGTTACGCGCGCGGGCAGAGACCACGACGGCACCTTCAACACCGATGAACACCCACAGGGTAATCAGCATGGTATTTTTCACCTGCTCCCAGACGGGAACGCCCAACGCAATACCGCTGAAATCGAGCGTAAAGACATCGAGACGGAAGGCGAGGAAGGCCAGCACGACGAACAGGCCAAGCGGCACCAGCTTGGCCAGCGTCGCCACCAGGTTAATGCTGGCCGCGGTCTGAACGCCGCGCATAATCAACCAGTGAACAATCCACAGCAGCACCGAGGCGCCGACGATGGACTGCCAGGTATTGCCGTCACCAAACAGGCGCAGTTCGGGCGTATCGGTAAAGAAACTGAGCGCCGAGAAGACGATAACCAGATAGGAGACGTTGGCGATCACCGCGCACAGCCAGTAGCCCCAGGCGGAGCAGAAGCCAATCAGCTCGCCAAAACCTTCACGGGCGTAAGTGAATATTCCGCCGTCCAGATCCGGTCGGATACGCGTCAGCAGCAGCATGGCGAACGCCAGCAGCAAAATCCCGACGCCGGTGATGCCCCAGCCAATCAGTAATGCGGCCGGGCTGGCGACGGCCGCCATGTTCTGCGGCAAACTGAATACGCCCGCGCCCAGCATTGAGCTCAATACAAGTGCAGTTAACGCACTCAGGCCAAGTTTCTTTTCCATTGGCTTCCTGTTATGAAAAGTCCAAATCCAGAATAATTATTTCGCTAAGGCGCATAAAAATGGTGGATCACGCTAAGGCGCGGGATTTTACGGAGTGTGACGGATGCATGCAATGACATGGGGCAGAAATCAGAAAAAAAGTAACAAAAAAGGCGGCACTGCGCCGCCTTTATGAAACCGTTTTGTTACTTGTACAGATCAGCACTGATGGTCAGGTTGTTGCCACGTTCCTGCCACTGGCGGGTGATGTGGTAATACTTCGCGCCTTTCTTCGCAGCACGCTTCGCCACCTGATAGGAGATTTCTGTCATGTTGCCATAGTTGCCCGTAAACTTGATGCTGTCGAACGGCACCATCTGCGCGGCAGTGGCTTTGTTCAGCTCTTCAATTTTCGTGCCGTCTGGTAACGTAACGGTATAACGACCGCCTTTGGTGGATTGGGTTTCAAAGAAACGACCCACTTCTGCGCTTGGTGCCGCAGACGTTGCTACGCCCGGAATTTCAACTTTCTTCGCTTCTTCACCGCCTTTTGCTAACGCAGCACGACCGGCTTCTGAATCCGCTGGAATCGCATCCGGGCTTTGCACTACGCGTTTTTTCGCATCTTGCTTATAGATGAAGGCGGTAATGCGCTGGTTTCCGCCCTGGTTGGCATCAACCTGACGCACGATATAAAACGCGTAAGCGCCTTTTTCTCTCGCGGCTTTGGTGATGGCATCGTTAACTTCAGGCTGGCTGCGGTAGAAGCCCTGAACGGTCACGGTGTCATACGGTTCCAGCTGAACAGCCTGATCTTTCGGCAGTTCAACAATGCCGTTAATCACGCGGTTTTTCTGTTCATCTGCCTTTGGGGCATTCTCTTTGTACAGCGCAACAGTCACGCGCTGGTTACCGCTGTTGCCCTGATCGGACTGGTCAACAACGTAAAACGAGGCAGCGCCGTTTTTATCGGCGGCTTTTGATGCGGCGGCGACGGCATCGCCAATGGAATTATACCGACCCACAATGACCGTATGGTCAAAAGGTTTTAACGCTGCCGCTTGCTCCGGCGTCAACTCTGTCGCAGCATTCGCTGACAGGGCGGTCGCGGAAAGAAGTGCGGACGCCAGGAGTGTGTTCTTAAGCTTCATAAAAATAATCCTTCGCCTTGCGCAAACCATGTACTGGTGTTGTTGTTAATTTGAGACGGTCCCGATTATGGCATTTAACACCCGTCGCTGTCTGCGGCATTTTTCACAGCCTGTGCTCAGCAAAGGACCTGATTCGATAACATTTTGTGATATGTGGAAAAAACAGGCGTTTCACAAGAAAAACTGATTAAGCATATGACTTTTACAAGTTAATTTAATGTTAATGAGTTGTTCTTTTATGGCGCTATATCATGTTTTTACCGCTTCGCTTGCGCGATTTATCGGTCCTGAAGGCGAATTTAAGGTAAATATCTCTGTCAGTGACCCCGATCGCTTATTTTTCACAGATAAAATAAGAAATAGTGTTTTCTGGCGGTAGATCACGGGCGCTATTTTCAGTAGGTTATAGAAAGTTTGTTACTGTTTTATTTTCCGGGGTTAATCATTCTCCGTCGTTATCGCGATGGTGAAAATTGATACGAACCGCGGGCAATTATCGACAAACCATCATCACAAACCGATGGAAGGGAAAACTATGCGTATTGGGGTACCAAAAGAACGGTTAGCCAATGAAACCCGCGTAGCGGCAACACCAAAAACGGTGGAGCAACTGCTTAAACTGGGTTTTACCGTCGCGATTGAAAGCGGCGCGGGCAAACTGGCGAGTTTCGATGACGAGGCCTTTATTCAGGCTGGCGCGGACGTAGTGGACGGTGCTGAGGTCTGGCAATCACCCATTATTCTGAAGGTAAACGCACCGGAAGAGAGTGAAATTGAACTGCTGAACGCGGGCACGACGCTTGTGAGCTTTGTCTGGCCAGCCCAAAACCCGGTGCTGATGGAGAAGCTGGCGGCACGCGGTGTCACCGTGATGGCGATGGATTCCGTGCCGCGTATTTCGCGCGCGCAGTCTCTGGATGCGCTGAGTTCTATGGCAAACATTGCCGGCTATCGCGCCATTGTCGAAGCTGCTCATGAGTTTGGTCGCTTCTTTACCGGTCAAATTACGGCCGCAGGCAAAGTACCACCCGCGAAGGTGATGGTAATTGGTGCCGGTGTGGCAGGTCTTGCCGCTATTGGGGCCGCAAACAGCCTGGGCGCTATTGTTCGTGCGTTTGATACCCGGCCGGAAGTGAAGGAGCAGGTGCAGAGTATGGGCGCCGAATTCCTTGAGCTGGACTTCAAGGAAGAAGCGGGCAGCGGTGATGGTTACGCGAAGGTCATGTCTGAAGCCTTTATTAAGGCGGAAATGGCGCTCTTTGCGGCGCAGGCAAAAGAGGTGGACATCATTGTCACCACCGCGCTTATTCCGGGTAAACCGGCGCCGAAGCTGATCACCCGTGAGATGGTGGATTCCATGCAGCCGGGCAGCGTGATTGTCGATCTGGCGGCGCAAAACGGCGGTAACTGTGAGTATACCGTGCCAAATCAGGTCACGACGACCGCGAACGGCGTGAAGGTGATCGGTTATACCGACCTGCCAGGACGTCTGCCAACCCAGTCCTCTCAGCTGTACGGCACGAACCTCGTTAATCTGCTGAAGCTGCTCTGCAAAGAGAAAGACGGCAACATCACCGTTGATTTTGATGATGTGGTGGTGCGCGGCGTGACCGTGGTGCGTGAAGGGGAAATCACCTGGCCTGCACCGCCGATACAGGTTTCCGCTCAGCCTCAGGCTGCGCCGAAAGCGGCGCCTGAGCCTGCAGAACCAGCGAAACCTGCGTCGCCGTGGCGCAAATACGCCATCATGGCGCTGGTCATTATCCTGTTTGGCTGGCTGGCGGACGTCGCGCCAAAAGAGTTCCTTGGCCACTTCACCGTCTTCGCGCTCTCATGCGTGGTGGGTTACTACGTCGTGTGGAACGTTTCCCATGCGCTGCATACCCCGCTGATGTCGGTTACCAATGCCATCTCCGGGATTATCGTGGTTGGGGCATTGCTGCAAATTGGTCATGGCGGCTGGATCAGCTTCCTGAGCTTCATTGCAGTGCTGATCGCCAGTATCAATATTTTCGGTGGTTTCACCGTGACTCAGCGCATGCTGAAAATGTTTCGTAAAGGCTAAGGGGTAGCATATGTCTGGAGGATTAGTTACAGCCGCATACATTGTTGCTGCAATCCTGTTTATTTTCAGTCTGGCGGGGCTTTCCAAACACGAAACGTCTCAGCAGGGAAATAACTTTGGTATCGCCGGGATGGCGATTGCGCTGATTGCCACCATCTTTGGGCCGGACACTGGCAACGTGGCGTGGATCCTGGTGGCGATGATCATCGGTGGTGCGATTGGTATTCGTCTGGCGAAACGCGTTGAAATGACCGAGATGCCGGAGCTGGTTGCTATTCTGCACAGCTTCGTGGGTCTGGCCGCGGTGCTGGTGGGCTTCAACAGCTATCTGTACCACGAACCGGGTCTGGAACCGATTCTGGTGAACATCCACCTGACCGAAGTGTTCCTCGGCATCTTCATTGGCGCGGTGACCTTCACCGGCTCAATCGTGGCGTTCGGCAAACTGCGCGGGAAGATCTCTTCCAAACCGCTGATGCTGCCTAACCGCCACAAGCTGAATCTGGCGGCGCTGGTCGTTTCCTTTGTGCTGCTGGTGGTCTTCGTGCGTACCGAAAGCGTAGGCTTGCAGGTGCTGGCGTTACTGGTGATGACCATCATCGCGCTAGCCTTCGGCTGGCATCTGGTGGCGTCTATCGGCGGGGCAGATATGCCGGTAGTCGTCTCCATGCTGAACTCCTACTCCGGTTGGGCAGCGGCAGCAGCAGGCTTTATGCTGAGCAACGACCTGCTGATTGTCACCGGTGCGCTGGTCGGTTCTTCCGGTGCGATCCTGTCTTACATCATGTGTAAGGCGATGAACCGCTCGTTTATCAGCGTCATCGCGGGTGGCTTCGGTTCTGACGGTTCATCAACCGGTTCTGATGAGGAAGTGGGTGAACACCGTGAAATCAGTGCGGAAGACACCGCAGAGATGCTGAAAAACTCGCATTCCGTTATCATCACCCCGGGCTATGGCATGGCGGTGGCGCAGGCGCAGTATCCGGTGGCGGAAATCACCGAGAAACTGCGCGCTCGCGGTATCAAGGTTCGCTTTGGTATTCACCCGGTGGCGGGACGTCTGCCAGGCCACATGAACGTGCTGCTGGCGGAAGCGAAGGTGCCTTACGACATCGTGCTGGAAATGGACGAGATCAACGATGATTTCGCCGACACCGACACCGTGCTGGTGATTGGCGCTAACGACACCGTTAACCCGGCGGCGCAGGACGATCCGCGCAGCCCGATTGCGGGTATGCCTGTTCTCGAAGTGTGGAAGGCGCAGAACGTCATTGTCTTCAAACGCTCTATGAACACCGGCTATGCTGGCGTGCAGAACCCGCTGTTCTTTAAAGATAACACCCACATGCTGTTTGGCGACGCCAAGGCCAGCGTGGATGCGATTCTGAAATCTCTTTAATTCCGCTTCATCCTGTCAAACCGCCCCTGGGGGCGGTTTTCTTATTTCTGCGGTCAGCCATTCTCCTCTGTCTATACTTTACCCTTTGTGTAATACGAGGAGGTGTAATGCAATTTCTGTCCCGCTTTGACATCATCGCGCTGATGATGACGCCATCATTCTGGATTGGCGTCGCCACGGTAGTCTTTGTAACTCTGCTGGTGTACTGGCTGCTGACGCGCCTGATCGCCTTTGTTAAGAAAGGGATCACCACCTGGGGCGACAAGCATCCCACCACCAACCGGATGCGTTTTATCCTGACGGATATGCTTAACCGCACCAGCCGCTTCCTGCTTTTTGTCGTGGCGCTGCTGTTCAGCCTGCGTTTCGTCGACTTACCGGATCATCTCTTTGGTACCGTGAGCCACGCCTGGTTCCTGGTCTTCGCTATCCAGGTGGCGCTGTGGATGGATCAGGGGGTGGTGTCGTGGCTTCGTCACGTCATGCTGGCGCCGGGAAGCCATAAAAACCCGGTGACGCTGGTGATCACGGGGCTTATCCTCCGTGCCATTGTCTGGTCAGTGATGCTGCTGTCTATCCTTGCTAACGCGGGCGTCAACATCACTGCTCTGGTTGCCAGCCTTGGGGTAGGGGGTATTGCTATCGCCCTCGCGGTGCAAACGATCCTGAGCGACGTGTTTGCATCGCTCTCCATCGGTTTTGATAAGCCGTTCGAAATCGGCGATTTTGTGGTGTTTAACGATGTCGCCGGGACGGTAGAGCACATCGGCCTGAAAACCACCCGTATCCGTAGCCTGAGCGGGGAGCAAATTGTCTGTGGGAACGCCATCCTGCTGCAACAGACGCTGCATAACTACAAGCGGATGCAAACGCGCCGGATCGTCTTTACCTTCGGGGTCGCCAGCGACACGGCGCCGGAAAAACTGCGTTCAGTGGGTGATATGGTCAAACAGATCATTACCGACGTCGGGGAAACGAAGTTTGACCGCGCCCATTTCCTGGGCTTCGATCGCGATCGCCTGACCTTCGAGGTGGTCCATATTGTTAATACGGCTGATTACAACAAGTACATGGATATTCAGCAGGAGATCAATATTCGTATTCTGGAGGGGCTGAACCAGCAAGAGATCAAGCTGGCGCTGCCGAGCATGGTTCTGCACGCGCCCTGGATGAATGCTGGCGACGAGGCACCGGCGCAACGGTTGAGCGAAGCGCAATAAAAAAAGCCCGCCGTTACCGGCGGGCTTTCATTTTGGGGTCAATCGTCTTCCTCATCGTCCAGTTCAACCGGCGTCTGATACTGATCCGGCTTGATAACCAGAAGGTCGCAGCGAAGATGGTCGATCACCTGCTCGGCGGTATTACCCAGGAACGCGGCAGAAATACCGGTCCGGCCAATGGTGCCCAGCACCACAATCCCGGCCTGCAAATGCTCCGCCAGATCCGGAATAACCTCTTCCGGTAACCCTTTTTCTACGTGGGTCATGTTCTCATCGATACTGAATTTCTGGCGCAGCGCTTTCATGGCTAGCAGATGCTGACCGCGAATCGCATCGTTATACACGCTCGGGTCAAATTCAGGCAGCTCGATGGCGATATTGATTGGCGTAACCGGATAGGCTCCCACCAGATGGACTTCGGTATGGTTAACCTGGTCGGCAAGCTGAAGGGTCTCCTTCACCAGTTTCTCGTTCAGCGAATTGTGATAATCCTCTTCGCTGGCCAGATTGACCGCCACGACGGCTTTCCCGCCCTCAGGCCACGGCTGATCTTTCACCATCCATACCGGACAAGGGCATTTGCGCAGCAGGTGCCAGTCGGTCGGGGTGAAAATCACGGATTCCAGTTTGTCATGCTGGTGCGCCATTTTCAGCAGCAGGTCATGCCCACCGGCCACCACTTCCTGAATAATGGCTTCGAAAGGACGGTTGTGCCAGACCACCTTGATATCGATAGGTACGCCCGCTTCCAGATAATACTTCGCCTGCTCGCGGATCCACGCGGTACGCTGGCTGATCACTCCCTGACGCATAGCGGTGCGCTCGTCAGGCGACAGAAGGGTGGTCATCTCGTATGAGAAGTCATAAATCGGCAAAAAGGCTTTAATTTTGCCACCAATCCGTTGATGTAAATACACAGCACGTCGTAATGCTGGCTGATCGTCCTGATTCGGATCGATAGCCACCAGCATATTTTGATACTTTGCCATACAGGTCTCCTTACTACTGTCACCACAGTCTGTAAGTAAAAGAGTAACCTATATATCTTGAATGAAACAGGGGGGAAGTTTTTGCCAGATCAATAATCATGAAAATTTATCGGCCTGGCATAAGATATCCGGGAGAGTTATGCCACGTTACGTGAGTGACCCGCCAGAATGGCCAGGGCTTCACCGTTTTCAATGGTGATGTACTTACCTTTAACCGCCAGCATTCCGCTCTTCTGGAAACGACCCAGCAGACGGCTGATGGTTTCCACGGTCAGGCCCAGATAGTTACCAATATCGCCACGCGTCATGGTCAGACGGAATTCGCGTGGGGAGAAGCCACGTTCCGCGAAACGGCGGGAGAGGTTATAGATAAAGGCGGCCAGACGCTCTTCGGCATTCTTTTTGGAAAGCAGCAGGATCATATCCTGATCGCCTTTGATCTCACCGCTCATCAGACGCATCATCTGCTGACGCAGGTTCGGCATCTTACCGGACAGATCGTCCAGCGTTTCAAACGGGATTTCACAAACCATAGAGGTTTCCAGCGCCTGAGCAAAACTCGGGTGATGGCCACTGCCGATGGCGTCAAAGCCGACTAAATCGCCCGCCAGATGGAAGCCAGTGATCTGCTCGTCGCCCTGTTCGGTAATGGTGTAGCTTTTGATGGTGCCAGAACGGATAGCATAGAGCGATTTCAGTTCGTCTCCCGCTTTAAACAGCGTCTGCCCTTTCTGAATAGGCTTTTTGCGCTCGATGATATTGTCAAGCTGATCGAGTTCATGCTCATTCAGAGTAAACGGGATACAGAGCTGGCTGATGCTGCAATCCTGGCAATGGATAGCACAACCGCCAGACTGAATGCGTCGTATAATTCGCTTTTCCGGGATCATAGGTTTGCTCAAGCCTTAATTGATATTGGTCAATTTTAACATCTTTTTGGTAAGGACGTAAGTCTGGCAAACCCCCAATAAAGACAAGAGACGGCAGCGAGCTGCCATCTCCTTGAAATTCCACAGAATGATTAAGGATTATTAGCCTAACAGGAAGAAAATTAAGCACAAAAAGCCTGGGAATTACAGCAGAAAATACCCTTCGTGACGCAGCAGCCACTCTTTACGCTGTACTCCCCGGGCATAGCCGGTGAGGGTGCCGTTGCGCCCGATCACGCGATGGCAAGGCACCACAATGCTGACGGGATTTGAGCCATTCGCCGCACCGACTGCGCGCGCCGCGCCGGCACGGCCAAGCTGCTCTGCCAGCTGACCGTAGTGCATCACCTGCCCGCAGGGAATGTTACGCAGCGCCTGCCACACCTCACGCTGAAAAGGGGTACCCGCCGTGGCGGTTGGCAGGGTATTAATAATGCTGAGATCGCCCTCGAAGTAGGCCGCCAGTTTATCGCTCAGCCCGCCAGGATTACGGGCTGTAATACGCTCGTAACCCTCGGCGCGATAATGAATGTTGAGCAGCTCAACCATCCGGTCGCTGTGCTCTTCCCACTCAACAGCGCGAAGATTGAACGCTTCATCCGCGATAACCCACAGCGGCCCCAGCGGTGTCGCAATCTTGTCTTCGAGTAATCTCAGCATCAGTATTCCTTAGTTCAGCCTCGGGTAAATACCCGGTCCAATCGGCAGGCCGACAAGATACCACGCCACCAGCATCACCAGCCATACCCCTAAGAAGATAAGCGGATAGGGCAAGACCAGCGAATAGTAGGTACCCAGCTTAGCCTCCGGTCTGTAGCGTTGCAGGAAGCCTAAAAACAGCGGAACGAAGGGTGACACGGGCGCCAGCGGGATCACCGAAGAATCGGCGACACGGAACAGGATCTGGGCGAATGCCGGATGAAAGCCGAGCATCATAAACATGGGGACAAAAATGGGGGCCAGAATCGACCAGATGGCCGACCCGCTGGCAATAAACATGCACAGCAGGGACGACAGCAGCGCCAGGCCGACAAACGCCGGAACCCCGCTCAACCCCGCCGCCTCCAGCGCGTCCGTCAGGCTCACGGCCATAAACTTGCCCATGTTGCTCCAGTTAAACATGGCCACAAACTGCGCCAGCGGGAACACCATCACGATAAAACCCGCCATCTCCTTCATCGGCTCGATCATCAGGTGCGGCAGATCTCCCTGACGGCGGATTTTACCGGTAGCGATGCCGTAGGCGAGCGAAACGACGAAGAAGAAGAGAATTATCAGCGGCACAATACCCTGAATAAACGGCGAGGGAAGTACGGTGTGTTTGATCGGATCGCGCAACACGCCATTCTCCGGCACCACCATCAGCGCCACAGCCGCAATGAATGCCAGCGAGACGATCCCAGCGACGCGCAGGCCGAACTGCTGCTCTTTGCTCAGCGTCTCCAGCTTTTCATCGCTCCGGCCTTCCCATTTACCCAGGCGCGGCTCAACGATCTTATCGGTAATCAGCCCCCCGACAATCGTTAGGACAATCACCGAACTGGCCATAAAGTACCAGTTGTCGATCACGCTGACGTGCATGGCCGCATCGATGGTGCTTGCTGCCTCCGTGCTGATGCCGGAGAGCAGCACATCGGTGGTCACGATAAGCAGGTTAGCAGTAAACCCACAGCCGACGCCCGCGATCGCCGACAGCAGGCCCGCAACAGGATGACGGCCAACGGCAAGGAAAATCAGCGCCCCCATCGGCGGCATGATCACCAGCGCCGCGTCGGACGAGATATGGCTGAAGAAGGCAATAAACAGCACCATATAGCTGGCATAACGCGCGCTGACGTGCGAGGCCATTTTCACCATCAGCGCGGGCAGCAGACCCACGCGTTCGGCCAGACCCGCGCCTAACACCAGCGCCAGGATGGCGCCCAGCGGCGCAAAACCGCTGAAGTTTTTAATCACGTTCGGCAAAAACCAGTGCAACCCCTCCACGCTGAGCAGATTTTTTACGGCCACCATGCTGCCGTCGGCCGGGCTGCGCACGCTCACATCAAAGGCGGACAGCACGGCTGTCGCGACCATCAGGATGACAATTAAATAGATAAAAAGCAGGAAAGGGTGCGGCACTTTATTACCGATCCTTTCAACCCAGCCATAGAGCTTACCGGATGGGGAATGCGAAGGTATGGATGACATACTCATGGGCGTTCCTCGGGACTGTTGTTGTGTTGTGTTGTGTTTTTTTATTTTAAAGGTGACGGTGTCACGTCCTGCGGGATCGGACACTCGTACGGTTTTTCTGTTATGTGTTGTTCGAATTCTTCCCGACATTTTCGCAGCAGGTCGGCATCCTGAAGCAGATGCAGCGCGGTCGCCCCCATCACTTTTCCGGCCAGCAGCATGCCTTTATGGGCAATAGAGGTACGCCCCTGCGCCACCAATTGCCAGGTATGCAGCGGGGTGCCGACGGTAAAACAGGGGCTAAAGCACTGTGCGACAGGCATCTTCCAGCTGACATCCCCCACGTCGGTGGAGCCTGCCAGCACGTTATCGGTGATGGCGTAAGGGGCAACTTCATCCACCAGTAGCGTTTCGTGATGGCGTCGGGCAAAGGCTTTTCCCTCTTCGGCTCCCGTTGCGGCAATGTTTTTCAGGCTGTTTTGCAGGTCGTTTGCCGTGAGCGTGGCGCGGATTTCACGGGCAAATTCGCGTTCTTCTTCCGTCCAGTCCGGCGTGCCGTAATGCTGCAATGCGCGGTACATGGCCGCTTCGAGCGTACGGTTCGGCAGATAGCTGGAGCAGGCTTTATCAAAGCGACACTCGACAGTGGTTTCGGTCATCATCGCCGCGCCCTGGGCGATTTTCTCGATGCGCGCGTAGATCTGCTGCGCATCGGCCATCTCCGGAGCGCGGATCAGGTACAGCACTTCTGCCTGAGCCTGCACCACGTTAGGCGAAATTCCGCCGGTATCGGTGATGGCGTAATGAACGCGCGCTTTTTCAATGATGTGTTCGTTGAGGAAGTTTGTGCCGGTGGTCATCAACGTCACGGCATCCAGCGCGCTACGTCCCAGATGTGGGGAGTTTGCGGCATGGGCGGCGATCCCCTTAAACCGCCAGGCGGCCTGAATATTGGCCAGTGTGCTGACGTTAAACATCCCGGCAAAGGCTTCCGGATGCCAGGTCACGGCAGCGTCCACGTCGTCAAATAATCCTTCACGCACCATAAAGGTTTTACCAGAGCCGCCTTCCTCGCCGGGGCAGCCGTAAAATCGTACCGTTCCGCTGCCGCCGTGCTGTTCCAGCCAGCTTTTCACCGCCACCGCACCGGCAAAGGCAGCAGTACCCAACAGGTTATGCCCGCAGCCATGGCCGTTAGCCCCCGGGGTGGCGGATTGCGCCGTCGCGCAGTGCGCCTGCTGGCTCAACCCGGCCAGGGCGTCGTATTCGCCCAGAAGGGCGATAACGGGCTTGCCGCTGCCGTAGCTGGCAATAAAGGCGTTGGGAATGCCTCCGGCTTCCCGCATCAGGGTAAAGCCCTCGGCTTCCAGCGCGCTGGCAAGCCGTTCGGCGGACCAGAACTCTTCAAAGCGCGTTTCGGGATGATCCCAGATGTCGTCGGCAATATCGGTAAACGTCTGACATCGCGTGTCGATGGCATCAGCGATAAAAGCGTAGTTCTCCTGCATTACACACCTCGCGTCCACGGGAAATTAAGCGCAGTTCGCGCCAGTGTTTCGATGGCAACGTTCATCACCTGCTCATCAAAATCGAATTTTTCGTTGTGATGTCCGGCGCTCAGTTCGGTGCCGAAGACCATATACGAGGCCATGCCGCCGTTCTGCTGCACGCGGGCCATCATTAGCGTGGCATCTTCGGAGCCCGCAGGCGCTTTGACCTTATTAATGGCATGAGTCACGCCGTGCACCTGGCTTGCCTGTTCGCGCAGATAATCGACCCAGGCCGGGGAGGGGGCACTGGAGGTCGCCGCCCCCATCAGGTTTATCCCGGCTGTTACGCCGTAGAGCGCTGCCGCGCCGGTAATCACCGCCTGCGCGCGATCGAAGACATACTGATTAATGGCCTCGCTTTCGCCGCGGGTTTCAACCTTAAGTAACGCATTAGCCGGAACCACGTTGCGTCCGCTGCCCGCCTGCATGACTCCGACGTTAACCCGGGACGCGCCTTCGCTGTGGGGCGCGATGCCATGCAGCGCGATAGCGGCCTGGGCCGCCGCGAGCAGGGCGTTACGGCCCTCTTCCGGTTTACCGCCAGCGTGTGCGGCAACGCCGGTAAAGCGCACGTCAAATTTAGTGGTCGCCATGAAGTTATCGCTGCCGCAGATCACCGTCCCTTCCGGAACGCCGGTTCCAATATGAATGGCGGTAAAGTAGTCCACGTCGTCCAGCGCCCCTGCAGCGACCATAGCGCGGGCGCCGCGCGTACCCTCTTCGGCAGGCTGGAAGATCAGTTTGATGGTGCCGTTGAGCTGGGCTTCATGCTGCTTAAGCACCTGCGCCAGCCCCAGACCAATGGTGGTGTGGCCGTCATGCGCGCAGGCGTGCATCATGCCCGGGTTACAGGAGGCAAAACCGTCGCGGTACGGCCGGTGGCTGTCGTCATGCGCTTCGCTCAGATCAAGCGCATCCATGTCCACGCGAAAGGCCAGCGTCGGGCCGGGGCGACCGGTATTCAGGGTCGCGACAATGCCGGTGAACCCGCCTTCGAACGGCGCGAGCCATTTTTCCGGTGCGCCTTGCGCGCGGGCGCGGGCAAATTCCTGCGCCAGGGTTGCGTCATCGGGCAACCCCATCCGGCTTTCGGCATCCACGACATCGCGACCCATCGCCAGCTCGTAACCCAGCGAGTCCAGGATCTCCGAGACTTTCGCGGCAGTGCGAAACTCCACCCAGCCGGATTCCGCGAAATGGTGAAAATCGCGACGCCATGCGCTCAGTTGGGGGGCTAATGTGTGGATGTACTGCGCCAGTGCGTTCATATCTTTTCCTGTCATCATTAAAATATGTGAACTGCTTCACGCTGTGATAGTTTTTACTTATCACTAAGCGATTTTTCACAGTTTTAACCGTTCAGGAATTACCCTCGCACATCCGATTCCATTAAAGTAGATGACAGTTTCTTTACTCTGATAAACAACGGTTATCGGTCGGGTTATGTCATTTCAGATTAAATTTCATCAAATTCGGGCTTTTGTCGAAGTGGCGCGTCAGGGCAGTATTCGCGGAGCCAGCCGGGTGCTGAATCTTTCGCAGCCCGCGCTGACTAAATCCATTAAAGAGCTGGAAGAGGGCATGGCGGCACAGCTGTTTGTGCGCCGGAGTAAAGGTGTCGCCCTGACCGAGTGCGGGGAAGGGTTTTATCACCGCGCTAATTTGATTCTGGAAGAGCTTCGCGCAGCGCAGGATGATATCCGTCAGCGTCAGGGGGAGCTGACCGGGCAGATCAATATTGGGATGGGTGCCAGCGTGGCGCGCAGCCTGATGCCCGCCGTTATCTCCCGTTTTCATGCGCAGCATCCTCAGATCAAGGTGCGGATTATGGAAGGTCAGCTGGTATCAATGATCAATGAATTACGCCAGGGTGAGCTGGACTTTACCATCAACACCTATTATCAGGGGCCTTACGATCACGAATTTACGTTTGAAAAACTCTTTGAGAAACCTTTTGCGGTATTTTGTCGGGAAGGACATCCGGCGTTGGGGGCTACCTCTATTAATGAACTTCTTCATTATAACTGGACAATGCCAACGCCGCGGGGAAGTTATTATAAGCAGCTTGAGGATATATTTCATCATCGCTCGCAGATACCGCGTATTGGCGTCGTTTGCGAAACCTTTTCGTCCTGTATTAGCCTTGTCGCACAAAGTGACTTCCTGAGCGTGCTGCCGCAGGAGTTGGGCTGCGACCCGCTGCTGGCGCACCGGCTGGTCATGCTGCCGGTTGTGGAAACACTTCCCAGAGCGGCCTATTATTTAATTCAGCGCCGTGATGCACGCCAGACGCCCCTGGCTGAATCATTAATTACACAATTCAGAAGGGATGCGAGAAAAATAGTTTTATCGTGAAATTGCCAAAGAAAAAATAGAGCCTGTCCGACATCAGACAGACCCTACAGTACACACAGCAGTGCGTCCTTTCGCAAATCCTGGGTATTATATCCATGAGGCAGGTATATTTAGGTATAACATCTTTCCTGAAAAAAGAAAGGCGGCACGTCATTGGTTTTACAAAATTTCAACGCAAATCACTTATTTTAACTCTGCTGTGGTTTTAGTTAAGTAATATTTAAATAACTTTAATGGTAGCTATATATATTCATCAGATTAATATTTATCTTGCCCCTTGCGGTAAGGGTTATTGAGGCCCCTGCCCGGTGCAGGTATAGTACAAGCCCCGATGTGCCCGGAGGATTTCCATGAACCCTGACGACAAATCACTTTTTCTTGACGCCATGGAGGATGTCCAGCCCCTGAAACGCTGCACCGATATCCACTGGCAGCAAAGCCGTAATACCCGGGTTCGCCAGGAGATCGATACCGAGCAGCTCGACAACTTTCTCACACTGGGTTTCCTGGAACTCTTGCCGCTTGAAGAGCCGCTGATGTTCCAGCGCGAGGGCGTTCAGCAGGGCGTTATTGACAAGCTGCGCTCGGGTAAATACGCCCGACAGGCCAGCTTAAATCTGTTGCGTCAGCCCGCCGAACGCTGCCGCCAGATGCTGTACGCCTTCATTCGCCAGGCCAGCCGCGACGGTTTACGTAACCTGATTATCATTCACGGGAAGGGCCGCGAGCAGAATTCGCACCCGAACGTGGTGCGCAGTTATCTTGCCCGCTGGTTAACCGAGTTCGAGGACGTGCAGGCTTTCTGCGTGGCGCTGCCGCATCACGGCGGCAGCGGGGCATGTTATGTTTCACTCCGAAAATCCGATGAGGCGAAACAGGAGAACTGGGAACGTCACGCCAAGCACAGCCGTTAACGGTAAGGCCTAGAACGTCTCCCAGTTTGTGTCACCTGAGGCACTGACCGTGGCGAGACGCAACAGTTGCGGTGCTTTTGTATTTTTTGGCCGCGGAGCGGTGTTTTCCTGCATGTTCAGCCGGAATGCCGCCACGGCCTGGCGCAGCTGTTCAGACTGATCTTCCAGCGCCGCCGCCGCCGTTGCCGACTCCTGTACCAGCGCGGCGTTTTGCTGCGTTACGCTGTCCATCTGCGAGACCGCCAGGCTGACCTGTTCAATACCGCGGCTTTGCTCGTCAGACGCCGACGAGATTTCAGCCATAATATCGGTTACGCGTGTCACGGCCGCGACGATCTCTTTCATGGTCGCACCCGCCTCGCTCACCTGTTCCGAGCCGGTATTCACCCGGCTGACGGAGTTTTCAATAAGCCCTTTGATCTCTTTTGCCGCCTGCGCGCTGCGGCTGGCCAGCGTCCGTACTTCGCCTGCCACCACCGCAAAGCCGCGGCCTTGTTCGCCGGCACGGGCGGCTTCAACCGCCGCGTTGAGCGCCAGAATGTTGGTCTGGAAGGCAATGCTATCGATAACGCCGGTGATATGCGCAATTTGCTGAGAACTGTCGGCAATGTCATTCATGGTACGCACTACATTATTCACCACCTGGCCGCCGCGTGCGGCGGTTTCAGACGCATTCTTTGCCAGCAGCGTCGCCTGACGAGCGTTATCCGAGTTCTGTTTCACCGTGGCCGTCAGCTCTTCCATGCTGGCGGCGGTCTCTTCCAGCGAGGCTGCCTGCTGCTCGGTTCGGGCGGAAAGGTCGTTACTCCCGGCGGCAATTTCTCCTGCGCCCGTGTAGATAGAATCTGTGCTGCCGCGCACGGCGCTGACGGTGCTGACCAGCGACTGTTGCATCTCATGCAGACCGGCGGCCAGCTGGCCCATTTCGTTGCGCCCGGTAATCGCGACGTTTTGCGTCAGATCGCCGCTCGCGATGGTGCGAATATGGTTCATGATGGCGTTGAGCGGTCTCAGGAGCAGGTGCTGTAAACCCTGCCAGATCACCACCAGCACGGCGATAACGGCCAGGAAGATCGCCGCCAGCGTCCACTGCATCTGGGTAAAGCTGTTCTGGTTCTCTTCGGCGGCGGCTTTCAGCAGGACGTTGTTTTCCGCGCGCCAGCGGGTATAGACCGCCTCCATCTCATCCTGCGCCTGCTGGGCGTCCAGGTCGCCATAGGCCTGATAGTTATCGGCGCGCAAGTACGCAATGGACAAGCGCATTACCTCGTGCATGTTCTTCCAGGCTTTCTGCATCTCTTCGGTGAGCGCGGCATTTTGCCCCTTCACCTGCGGAATCGCCTGCCAGTTTTTGTAATAGTCTTCGGCTTTGGCCAGCGAACCATTGGCGGTGCCCAGCAGCGTGTTGATCGCTGCGAGAGAGGCCGGGTCGCGCTGGTTTTTCAGGTGGCGGATCGCCACGCGGGTGACGGTAACGCGCGTTTTCACCAGGGTGTTCACACTGTCGCTCAGGCTCTCCTGCTGGGCATTGAGCAACCCGGAGTTCTGAAAGTTGTGACGATCGTTGTTAACGGCAGAGTAGAACAACCCTCCCGTGACAACTTGCAGCAGACAGAATATGGTGAGGGCAAAGATAATACCGGTAATCACGTGCAGATTTTTCAGCATGGCGGTCATCCGTAATAGAAGAGGCAGGGTTACATCAATACTATCGTCGTAGCCAATTTAAACTTTAATTTTACTATTGCTTAACTAATGGTTTCGTTGCGGAACCTGTTGTAAACCCGGATCATTTTAATGAGGAAGGTCAGCATGAGCAGCATAGATAAATGCGGAACATTCACGCTCGGAACGCGTACGGTTAAACGGTTTGGCTATGGCGCGATGCAGCTTGCCGGACCTGGCGTTTTTGGTCCGCCAAAAGACAAAAATGCGGCGCTGGCGGTGTTGCGTGAAGCGGTAGAGTCGGGGGTAAATCACATTGATACCAGCGATTTTTACGGCCCCCATGTGACCAACCAGCTTATTTGCGAGGCGCTTCATCCGTACCGGGACGACCTTACGATTGTGACTAAGATTGGAGCCCGACGCAGCGAGGACGCCTCCTGGCTGCCGGCGTTTTCCGCCCAGGAGCTGACGCAGGCGGTGCATGACAACCTGCGCAACCTGAAGCGAGATGTGCTGGACGTGGTTAACCTGCGGATCATGTTTAGCGCCCACGGACCAGCGGAAGGCTCGATTGCCGCGCCGCTAAGCACCCTCGCGGAGCTGCAACAACAGGGGCTGGTTCGCCATATTGGGCTGAGCAACGTCACCGCTTCGCAGGTGGCTGAAGCGCAGAAGATGGTTTCCGTGGTATGCGTACAGAACATGTACAACGTGGTGAATCGCGGTGACGATGCGCTGGTAGATTCGCTGGCGCAGCAGGGGATTGCCTGGGTGCCGTTCTTCCCACTGGGTGGTTTCACGCCATTGCAATCTTCCGGGCTACAGGCGGTGGCGGATTCACTGGATGCGACGCCTATGCAGGTGGCGCTGGCATGGCTGCTGCAACGCTCGCCAAATATCCTCTTGATCCCGGGTACTTCTTCGGTGGCGCATCTGCGTGAAAACCTGGCGGCAGCCGATCTGGTATTGCCGCCTGAGGCGCTGGAGACGTTAAATACGCTGGTGAAATAATCCAGACAGCAGCAAAAGCCCGGGGGATTTTTCGGGCTTTTGGTGTTTATGACGCAATCTGATTCCTTTGGCGGTGAAGTGCTAACGCTTCCGCCACGATTTCCTGCTTACTTTTCCGTGTTTCATACGCAGTAATGCGGATGTATTCCATCAGCGCTGGATCGATGCGCGCACTTAACATCCTGAGATCGGCCTCCTTTGCTACACCGCGAGCAACACGCTTGTCGGGATAATCACGGGCTGGCATAGAAAACGTCCTCCAAAAATTGTCTTGTTAATTTGTGCTGTAAAATATGCGCTAGTCTTGGTGTAAAGTCAATGTGTAGTGAAGGCACAGTGAATTGCTGTTTGGATTTTCTGCGATTCAAGACTTCATTAAGTGATTTGATAGTGTTTGTATTGTCACGCTGTGAGTCCGCTTTGATGCGGAAAGTCACATTTTCAGTGCTGATAATGACGGAATGTTCAACGCACCAGACGCTCTAAAATTATTGATAATTTCTTCCTGAAACTTAACTCAGGTTTATCCCTGTGCTTATTCATGGTTATTGCTTAATTAAATCTTCTGTTTGAAGGCTCAGCTGTAAAAATCTGACGCTATAAGACCGGCCTTGGGGGAATCCTGATTTTAATCCTTTAAGCAACTTCCGGCTGGTCATATATTCCAGCATCGGTGACGTAGTTAGCGATATTCGCTATTTTAACCCTGTTAAACCCATGCAATTGCGCTGGTTTTCATTTCTTCCGACATAATAGATTTTGTCTACGTTCTCTTTTTAATTTATGCTTCGCATACGAACAATTAGTGTTGTGCAGGGTTTTAACATCGTGGCAGTTAATAAGACCCTGCTTTATATAAAGTAATCAGGAGATTCATTTTTATGTCAGACAATAATCCCCGCCCATTGGGCTGGTTAGGCCCGTGGTGCCTGCTGGTGGGTGTGGTACTTCTTGTGACGGGGCTGTTTTTTGCCATCGGCGGTTTTAAACTGGCTTCCCTGGGGGGGAGTTGGTACTTTCTCATTGCCGGGGTTTTCACGCTGCTCTCTGCAATTCAGTTTTTCCGCCGCAAATCCTCTGCCGTAGGGCTGTTTGCTCTGGTGTTTCTTGGCACCCTGATTTGGGCATTTTTCGATGCCGGACCCGACTTCTGGCCGCTGGTTTCCCGATTAATGGTACCCGCCGGGCTGATGGTGCTGGCAGCAGCCACCTGGCCTGCATTGCGTAAGCGTGAAGGAAAACCGTCCTCCACGAAAGGGGCGATGGCGGTCTGCGCGGTCCTTATTATCGGCATGGGCGTCACCTTTGTTCAGATGTTTCAACCCCATCCGACCGTGCCGTTTAGCGGCGAAAAGCGCCCGCTGGTGCCGGTAAAAGAAGAGGCGAAACAGCAGAACTGGGATCACTACGGTAATACGGCTGGCGGTAGTCGCTTTGTGGCGCTGGACCAGATAACCCGTGACAACGTGAAAAACCTGAAACCGGTCTGGACCTACCATACCGGTGATATTCCGCAAAGTCCGGATGGCAATGGCGCAGAAGATCAGCAAACGCCGCTACAGGTAGGCGATCGTGTCTTCCTCTGTACGCCGCATAACAACGTGATCGCCGTGGATGCCGATAGCGGGAAAGAAATCTGGAAAGCGGAAATCAACGCTAAGTCTGCCATCTGGATGCGCTGCCGTGGCCTGGCGTACTTTGATGCCACCAAACCGCTGGCACAGCCAACGGTAGCCGGCTCCACACCGGTTCTGCCAGCGCAGGTCGCACCGGGCGCGGCATGCCAGCGCCGTATCCTGATGAATACCATTGACGGTAAGCTGATCGCGTTAGACGCCGATAACGGCAAATTCTGCCCGGACTTCGGTACTAACGGCAGCGTTAACCTGCATGAAGGAATGGGCGACGCGTCAGATCCAACCTATGTGTTGACGTCGGCCCCGACGCTGGCGGGTACCACGGTCGTGGTTGGCGGCCGCGTTGCGGATAACGTCAGCACCGATATGCCGGGCGGCGTAATACGTGGTTATGACGTGATCACCGGCCAGCTGCGCTGGGCGTTCGATCCGCGTAATCCGGATCCGAACTATGTTCTGAAGCCGGGCGAACACTACAAACGCAGCTCCGCAAACTCCTGGGCCCCTATGTCCTGGGATGCGTCGATGAATACCGTGTTTATCCCGATGGGAAGTTCCTCTGTCGACCTGTGGGGCGCTGACCGTATTCCGGAAGATCACAAATACGCCACCTCAATCCTCGCGCTGGATGCGACTACCGGGAAAGAGAAGTGGGTATACCAGACCGTGCATAACGACCTCTGGGATTTCGATATCCCGATGCAGCCGAGCCTGGTTGATTTCCCAACGAAAGAGGGCAACAAGCCCGCGGTGGTAGTGGGCACTAAAGCGGGGCAAATTTACGTTCTCGATCGCCTGACGGGTAAACCGCTCACTGAAGTGAAAGAGGTTCCGGTAAAACCAGCGGATATTCCACGTGAACAGTACCCGGCAACGCAGCCTCGCTCTGTGGGGATGCCGCAGATTGGCGCAGAAACCCTGAAAGAATCGGATATGTGGGGGGCGACGCCGTTTGACCAGCTGGCCTGTCGTATCAGCTTCAAATCAATGCGTTATGACGGTCTGTACACGATGCCGGGAACCGATATTTCCCTGAGCTTCCCGGGCTCGCTGGGGGGAATGAACTGGGGCAGTTTGTCCACCGATCCGAACAACCAGTATATCTTCGTCAATGACATGCGTCTGGGCCTGTGGGTTCAGCTGATTAAGCAAGATCCGCAGAGCGCGGTGGCAAACACGGGCGGTGAAGCCGTGAACGCCGGGATGGGCGCCGTTCCGATGAAAGGAACGCCGTATTCGGTCAACAAAAACCGTTTCATGTCACCGCTGGGCATTCCGTGCCAGAAACCACCGTTTGGCTCTCTCTCCGCCATTGACCTGAAAACGCAGAAAATCGTCTGGCAGGTGCCGGTCGGTACCGTACAGGATACCGGTCCGTTTGGGGTAAAAATGCGTATGCCAATGCCTGTCGGTATGCCGACGCTGGGCGGTACGCTGGCCACGCAGGGCGGTCTGGTCTTCATTGCGGGAACCCAGGATTACTACCTGCGCGCCTTTGATTCCTCTACGGGGGAAGAAGTGTGGAAAGCGCGTCTTCCGGTGGGTAGCCAGGGCGGACCTATCAGCTATGTATCACCGAAAACCGGCAAACAGTACATTCTGATCTCTGCTGGCGGTGCACGCCAGTCGCCGGATCGTGGTGACTACGTGATTGCCTACGCGCTGGATAAATAACAGCGAAATAAGCAACCTGGCCCCGTCGAAGTACGGGGCTTTTTTTTGACTAAAAACCACGGATATGAAGAAAGCGGCGGGTCCGGTCAGCCCGTGAAAAGCACCCGCCAGCGACGGCGATGGCGAGTCATCTCGCGCCATAGTGCGATTATCTCGTCATGTTGCAGGGCATCAACAGCCTGCGGCGTTAACACCGGTAAACCATAGCGCTGGCGCAGGGCGGCTACTGCCGTGGCGCTGGCATTCATCGGTGACCGGATTTGCATCGCCAGCTGCTGTCGCAATACGCTGAACGCCGTCTCATCGCACAGCGTCAGCTCACGCAAAAATTGTTTGCAGCAACCCAACAGGTTCACGGGAGAGCGGTCAGGCGACTGTAACGCCAGCAGCAGGCCATCGCGATCGGCAATACGCTGATAACGACAGCTGACCACGTAGCCAATCTGCTGTTCCACGCGCAGGCGCTGGAAAAATTGCGGTTCGCAGCATAATGCCAGCAGCCGCAGCGCGGCGAGCGACGCGCCCGGCGGCAGGGGAATAAACACCAGCAGCGCCGAATCCGCGCTGGCGTGCGGAATGTGTTCGATCCCGCCGGGACAACCGCTTAATGGCGTCGGCTTAGCGTTAACCGGCGCCCGGAGCAGGCCAAGCTGCCGGGCTAACCCGTGCGCGTGTGCGACGCTGCCGCCAACTAGCGCCGCCAGCCAGCCGTCCCGTGGCGGATCCGATGCCAGACGTTCAGGCAATTGCTGAAGCAGCTCACGGATGGCAATGCCTTCTGGCACTGGCGTAAGAGCCGGGGCGGGGTGGGAGAGGCGATCGATTATCGCCCCGATGATGTGTTCCGCCGTAGCTACGGCGTCAGGAAGCCGCAGGGTGAGCTGCCAGCTACCGTCAACCGTTTGCCACTCGCCGCTGCCGTCAATATGGCGCAGTTCAGCAAGGAGAGGGCGTAACTGTTTGCCCATCGCCACCCCCTGCGCCCGTTCCAGGCACGAATAAAAAGGCCTGCGCAGGATCAGCGTTGGCGGTTGTGTCTGCGCCGACAAATGCAGCAGCGGAGCGGCTTCTGACGTCGGGGCTGGCGTAACATACCTGGCAGTCTGCGGGTAGAAGGAAAACGCGATGGGGCTATCATCTGCAACCGGCTGGCGACGCCAATGGCTAAGCGGCAGAGCAAACCTCTGGCTGGCGATAATTTCAGCGGTTTCAATTTTTTTGCAGGCCAGATACGAGGTGGGCGCCGCCAGTAAATCGGCACAAAAGGCGGAAAAACTTACGGGCGCCGCACCGGGCGCAAAACCGAACGCCCGCTGGCGCAGCTGCTCCAGCGTCGGCAGGGCGCTAAAACGCTGCTGTGCCAGCCGATAATAATGCCGCTGCTGCTCATCCGTCGTTTGCTGTAGCGCCCGTAGCCAGTGGGTAATATGCGGGTCAATCTCCTCAGGTCGTTCGCTATCAACCGTTAGCGCCAGCCATCCGTTATCGTTATCCTGATAAAGCCAGTTCAGTGTGACATCTTCTGCCAGCCCTCGCGCCCGCAGCCCGGCAATCAGGCTTCCGGGGGCGTCGTCCAGTAAAAACTCCCGAAATAAGGTGACGTTGTCACTTTTTCGAGTCAACGGACAACGCCACAGTGCGGGTCGCTCCGTCACTGCCAGCTGAAAATCTGCTTCAGCGCTAAGACGCAACGGGGGAGCAGTTTCAGGAATGCCACCAGAAGCAAAACCGGACGCAAACGTATGGGCAAGCTCGGCCAGCGCATCCAGCGTTTGCGGCCCTTGCAGCCACAATTGCAGATGTCCGTCCACATAATAGCGCCGATGAAAGTCGCGCAACGCGGTTTGCAGCGATCCCGTGTCCTGCCCCAGAGAATCCTGGCTACCTACCTGAAAACGGCGAAAAACTGTGGGTTCTTCCATCGCGTGGCGTGCCGCCGCTTCGCGCCTGGCGGAATCATGCTGCTGGATGAGCCGGTTTTCCGCATCAATGACCGCCACTTCGCGCTGTATGTCATCGCATGAAAGCAGCGGCGCCTGCAACATATCCCGCAGTCGTGCGACGCCGTCGGACAGGTTATCGGCGGCCACATCGAAGAAAAATGCGCTGTGGCGAGCCAGCGTGGTGGCATTGACGCTACCGCCCTGACGCTGGACCCAGGCCATGAGTCGATCGTCGCCCTGATAGCGCTGGCTACCGCGGAACAGCAGGTGCTCAAGTAAATGCGCAAGACCGGCGAAGCGCGGTGGCTCGTGATGGCTTCCGGCACTCACGCGCGCCAGCGCCGCCGCGCGTGTCGCCTGCGACTGATGCACCAGCGTTGCGCGTAAACCGCCTGCCAGCTCCACGATGCGGGTGGTCATTATCGCTACAGTTCCCGGGTTTTATAGATAAGCTGCGAACGGGTACGGTTGCGGAACTGAAGCTGGCCGATTTTCATATCGCTACAGGCTGCTTCGCGTCGCGCGTCCAGAATTTTATGATGATGCGGCGATTTGCTGCACACCGGATCGGCGTTATCAGCATTCCCGGTGAGCATAAAGGCCTGGCAGCGGCAGCCGCCGAAGTCCTTCTCCTTTTCATCGCAGGAGCGGCACGGCTCCGGCATCCAGTCAAACCCGCGATAGCGATTGAAGCCGAAAGAGTCATACCAGATGGATTCCAGACTCTGATCAAGCACCGAGGGGAACTCCACCGGTAGCTGGCGCGCGCTGTGGCAGGGCAGCGCCGTGCCTTCCGGGGTCACGCTGAGGAAAATCGACCCCCAGCCGCCCATACAGCCTTTTGGTCGCTCTTCGTAATAATCAGGGGTGACGAACAGCAGGTTGGTCAGATTGCCGCTGGCGGCCATTTTTTGCCGATAGTCGGCAACCACGCGTTCCGCGCGGGCGATCTGTTCTCGCGTCGGCAAAAGGCCCTGACGATTAAGGAACGCCCAACCGTAGAACTGGCAGGTGGCAAGTTCGACGTCGTCGGCGTCCAGTTCGATGCACAGCTCGATGATTTTATCGATCTGGTCGATGTTGTGCCGGTGCAGGACGAAATTCAGCACCATCGGGTAATCGCGCGCTTTGACCGCTTTGGCCATCGCCAGCTTCTGCTGGAAGGCTTTTTTATTCCCCGCCAGCGCGGCGTTGAGCACTTCATCGCTAGCCTGGAAGCTAATCTGGATATGGTCCAGACCGGCCTCGCTGAACGCGTCGAGCTTGCTTTCCGTCAGGCCAATTCCCGAGGTGATCAGGTTGGTATAAAAACCGAGATCGCGGGCGGCGCGGATCAGCTCCGGCAGATCTTTACGCGTCAACGGTTCGCCGCCGGAAAAACCTATCTGCACGCTGCCCATCGCCCGCGCCTGGCGGAAAACCTCAATCCACTGTTCAGTGGTCAGCTCCTGATCCTGCCGGGCAAAGTCCAGCGGGTTAGAGCAGTAAGGACACTGTAGCGGACAGCGATAGGTCAGCTCCGCCAGCAGCCACAGCGGTGGGTTGACGGCGGGTTTATTCTGGCTCACGGAAAATAATCCACTTCTGTTGATAAGCGATTTGCAGGAATTCTACGACGTCGTCATCCACGCCGCCGGCTTCCGGGAACCGTTCGTTGAGTATGGCAATGATGGCCGCCGCGTCGCGTTGGCCATCGACCAGTTCGAGGATTGCGGCCGCGGTCTCATTGAGTTTAGCCATGCCTTCCGGATAAAGGATGACATGGCTGTCCTGAGCGGCTTCCCATTGCAGGCGATAGCCGCGACGAAAGGCGACGATGGAGTTTTTTTGCATGCTTATACCAGTCGGGTTGTGTGCCAGGCCGCTTTGTCAGTGACCGTGTGATAAGGCGGACGCTGTAGCGCGTAGGCCATGGTCATCGCGTCGAGCATCGACCACAGGATATCGAGTTTGAACTGAAGGATCTCCAGCATCCGATTCTGCTTTTCTGCGCTATCGCAGTAACTCTTCGCCAGCTCCAGACCGTGTTCAACGTCGCGGCTGGCCTGGCTGAGGCGGCTGCGAAAATAAAAATAGCCTTCCTCTTTGATCCACGGATAGTGCTGCGGCCAGCTGTCGAGACGCGACTGATGAATTTGCGGGGCAAACAGTTCGGTGAGCGAACTGCATGCCGCCTCCTGCCAGTTGGCGCGGCGGGCGAAGTTAACGTAAGCGTCCACGGCGAAACGGACGCCGGGCAGCACGTGGCGTTCGCTGATTAAGTCGTCGCGGCTAAGCCCTACGGCTTCGCCCAGCTGTAGCCAGGCTTCGATCCCGCCGTCATGACCGTTGCTGCCGTCGTGATCGAGGATCCGCTGCACCCATTTTCGACGCGTGTGCGGATCCGGGCAGTTCGCCATAATGGCCGCATCTTTCAGCGGGATCGTCGTCTGGTAGTAAAACCGGTTCGCCACCCAGCCCTGGATCTGCTCGCGGCTGGCCTCGCCGTTATGCATCGCGATATGGTACGGATGGTGAATATGATAGTAGACGCCTTTCGCCCGGAGGGCGTGTTCAAACTCTTGCGGCGAGAGCGTTTCACGAATGTGCATAGTTAGTCCTGAAGCGTGATGGTCATCCCGTCCCAGCTCACTTCAATTCCCTGCTGCGTGAGGGCGTGACGCTGCGGCGACTGCTCGTTAAGGATCGGGTTAGTGTTATTAATGTGAATCAGAATCTTGCGCTTTGCCGGCAGTGAGGCCAGCAGCGCCATCATGCCGTGTTCATCGCCGAGCGCCAGATGGCCCATGTCGCGGCCGGTATTGCGCCCGACGCCAGCGGCCTGCAGTTCATCGTCCTGCCAGACGGTGCCGTCAATCAGCAGACAGTCCGATTTTTTAAGCCACGGCAGGATGGCGGCATCGGGTTCACCGAGACCCGGCGCGTAGAACAGCGTCTGACCGTTGCGGCGGTTTTCGATAAACAGCGCCACGTTATGCCCCGGCAGCGGGCGGTCGCGCCACGGCGAATAGGGCGGTGCGTTACTGGCGATGGGTACAGCGGTAAACTGCAAATCAGGGCAGGCTTCCACGCTAAAGGCGGTGAGCGGCGCAATCGGATGATGAACCAGGCCGCCGTTCCAGTGCCGGAGCATGGTAAAAATCGGGAATCCGCTGGAAAGATCTTCATGCACCTCTGGCGTACACCATACCTGATGCGGACACCCCTCGCGCAGGCTGAGTAGCCCGGTGGTGTGGTCAATCTGGCTGTCGGTGAGAATAATGCCGCCAATATGCGTGCCGCGCAGAACCTCTTTCTTATTCAGTTCTGGCGTATGGGCAATCTGCTGGCTGATATCGGGCGAGGCGTTACACAGTATCCACTCTTCGCCGTTATCGCTGACGATGATCGACGACTGGGTGCGGGGGGTCGCCTGAAGGGTACCGTTGCGCAAACCCTGACAGTTGGCGCAATTACAGTTCCACTGAGGGAAACCGCCGCCGGCGGCGGAACCGAGGACTTTAATAAACATGAAGATAGGCCAGGTAGTAAAACAAAAATGCCCGCACGGATGGCGGGCTGAGCGATTAGCGGTTGGAAATGTACAGCGTCACTTCCAGGCCAAGACGTAAATCAATAAAAGCAGGTTTCTTCCACATCGTTTTTTCCTCTTTAAAAATGCAGCACCAACACCATTGTTTGTGCCAGTTTTGTGATGGTCATCAAATAATGCGTCACAGTGGGGCAAAGCTCAACCCGAAAGATGTAAGGAATTAACGTAATGTTTACAACGTAACCTATTGTTGCCAAACATTTTGCAATACCTTTTGCCAGTTGCCCCACAGCAGCTTATTCAGCACAAATTGATCATAGCCGCTGTCACGCAACGCGCTGATTAGCCGCGGTAAACCACTCACATCATGCAAATCATCAGGTAACGTGATGCCGTCAAAATCGGAGCCCAGCGCAACATGATCTTCGCCCATGATGTTAATAAGATAGTCGATATGGCGAACGATTGTGCTCAGCGGGGTATCGCTATCGCGTTTACCGTCGGCGCGCAGAAAGGCGTTGCCGAAATTGACCCCTGCCACGCCGCCGCTGTCGCGGATAGCCAGCAGTTGCCGATCGGTCAGATTACGCGGTTGCGGGCACAGCGCATGGGCGTTGGAATGGGTGGCGACCAGCGGTGAAGAGGAATGACGAGCAGTATCCCAGAACGCCTTTTCATTCATGTGAGAAACGTCAATCAGCATGTTCAGGGCGTTAGCGTGCTTAATGAGGGCGATACCCTCTGCGGTAAGCCCTGGGCCGCTGTCCGGGCTGCCGGGAAACGCCCCGTTAACGCCGGTGCCAAAACGGTTAGCAATGTTCCAGAAAGGCCCAATGCTGCGCACGCCAGCGGCATAGAAAGCCTGTAGATCGCCACCCTCGCCGTCAAAACCGCCCGCACCCTCAATATGCGCCACCATCGCCAGCACCTTATCCTGACGGCAGCGTTCGATATCTGCCGCGCTCAGGCACAATCGCGCCCGCCCATCGGAGTGTGCGACAAGCTGCTTGAGGATCGTCAACTGCTGCCAGAGAATGTCGATCGGTTGCCACGGCTCGCTGGCGTAGTGCGGCGCCATGCGGGCGATATACTCCTGCGGCGGCACGAACAGCGCGAACAGCCCGCCGGAAAATCCGCCTTGCTGCATGCGCGGATAATCGAGGTGTCCGTTCTCAATGCCGGAGAAGAAGGCCGTTACCGGATCCTGGCGATGGTGAAGCCATAAATTAAGCAACAGGTCATTGTGACCATCAAAAATCGCCATAGCGCATCCCACTGTTTTTTATTGCTGAAAAAGTTGCCTGGCACGATAACTGATTTGTCCTGTCCGGCAAGGAGAAACTTACAACTTAGCAGCAATTGTTAATATCACTTAACCGTGAGGAGATCCGCACATCATGTTGCGTGGCGAGGTAAGAGCATTTCCCGTTCCATCTGCGATTGCATCGCGTACGTTCCCTGAGCTACAGGGCTACGCTATACTTCGCCACTTTGAGTTATGCGTGGCAGGTAATGAAATATGCGGGAGAGCATTAATTTTCTTTTCGTGGTGCTGTCTTTCACGGCACTGATTATGCTGATGCGCTTTTTCATCAGGCGTATTCGGCATCCAAAGCGCATCGTTGCCGACAGCCGGGGAATGAAAAAAATCTCTACCCATCCTTCCTGGTTTGGCGGATCGTCAGGTAAAACCTACTTTTATGATGAGCAGTATTTATACGAGGTCATAAATAGCGTCACCCGTAAAATTGAGCTGGCCGCTATCGTAAAAATTAAGCCGGGCTCGACAGTGGTAAATAACAGGCGGATCTGGTCTGTGAGCTATCTTGAGGGAACCCGTGAAAAACAGGTGCAATTTTATAATAATCTGACGGTGTTTAATCAAAACTTTGCTGCGTTTTTAGAGGCTGTAAAACGCGTGAATCCTGAAGCCGATATTAAGGCCGTCTCCTTGTTCAATCTGTGACTGGAATACATTACCTTTATCTTTCTGACTGCCCATACGGCAGGTATGGGCAGTAAAGCCGCCGATATTACTTCTTCTTGTTCATCATCGCCTTGAGATCGGCAAAGGGGTTAAACGTGGCGACACCCACGTCTTTTTGCGCATCCTCACCTGCGACAACGGTGGTGCCATACTGATCCGCTTCGGTGTACTTTGAGTGTTCGTGGTCATGGCAAAACAGGCACAACAACTCCCAGTTACTGCCATCTTCCGGATTATTGGTGTGATCGTGGTCGATATGGTGGACCGTGAGTTCACGAAGATTCGAATACACAAACTCCCGCGAGCAGCGTCCACAGACCCACGGGTAAATTTTTAGCGCTTTTTCACGGTAGCCGCTTTCCAGCCGTGCGTAGTTTTTGGGGATCAGAGCCATTGCTGATGTTACCTGTTAAAAAAGAGAATAGTTCACACTATATCCCATTTTGAGATGCCAGGAGAATGCCTCCTCTGCGGGAAGGCAGCGTGCGATTTGCGTATTTCTGTCAGTTTATTTGAAGCATTCCGTTAAATAATCACCATTTATTCTCATCGGTTAATGCGTAGAGTAGGGATAACGCAATGCTTTATCAGGATACTCCACTATGAAAAAGATCGGATTTTTGTCGTTTGGTCACTGGACGCCGTCCTCCCAGTCCGGCACGCAAACCGCAGCTGACACGCTGCTACAGTCCATCGATCTGGCTGTCGCCGCTGAAGAGCTGGGCGCGGACGGGGCTTATTTCCGCGTGCACCACTTTGCCCGCCAGCTCAGTTCGCCATTCCCCTTGCTGGCTGCGATAGGCGCGAAAACCAAACGCATCGAAATCGGTACGGGCGTGATCGACATGCGGTACGAGAATCCGCTGTATATGGCGGAAGATGCTGGCGCGGCAGATCTCATCTCCGGCGGGCGATTACAGCTTGGTATCAGCCGGGGCTCCCCGGAGCAGGTGATAGATGGTTGGCGTTATTTTGGTTACGTGCCGCAGGACGGGGAAAACGAATCTGATATGGCGCGCCGCCACACTGAGGTACTGCTTGATGTATTACGCGGTGAAGGGTTTGCGAAGCCTAACCCACAGCCGATGTTCCCAAACCCGCCGGGATTGTTGCGTCTGGAGCCGCATTCAGAGGGCTTACGCGATCGTATCTGGTGGGGGGCTGGCTCCAATGCAACGGCAGTATGGGCGGCAAAACTGGGGATGAACCTGCAAAGCTCAACGCTGAAAGATGATGAAACCGGCGAGCCGTTCCATATTCAGCAGGCAAAACAGATCCGTGCCTACCGACAGGCCTGGGCCGAGGCAGGGCATACCCGTCAGCCACGCGTTTCGGTCAGCCGCAGTATTTTTGCCCTGATGGACGATCGCGACCGGATGTATTTCGGTTCAAGCCGCAATGAGAGCGACAGCGTTGGCTATCTGGATGAGAAAACGCGGGCCATTTTCGGACGCAGCTATGCCGCAGAGCCAGACAAGCTGATTGAACAGTTGAAAAAGGATGAAGCGATCGCGGAAGCGGATACGCTGTTGCTTACCGTGCCGAATCAGCTGGGTGTGGAATACAACGCACATGTGATCGAGTCCATCCTGAAACATGTCGCACCGGAAATGGGATGGCGCGATCGCAATGCGTAATCTGGCCCTCTGGTATCGCCGGTTTGGTGAGCCTGAATCGGTACTGCAAGCGGAAACCACACCATTGTCACCGCGACAGCCGGGAGAGATACGTGTGCGCATGCTTTTTTCTCCGGTGAACGCCTCCGATCTCATCCCCATCACCGGGGCATATCGCCATCGCACGCCGCTGCCCGCAATAGCCGGTTATGAAGGGGTCGGAATAGTGACCGAAACGCCCGCCGCTTACCCGGCGCTGCTGGGCAAGCGGGTTCTGCCGTTACGGGGGCAGGGAACCTGGCAGCGCTATGTCGACTGCCCGGTGGCGTATGCGGTTCCCGTCCCGGACGACATCGACTCGCTTCTTGCCGCGCGGGCGTATATCAACCCGCTTGCCGCTCAGATGATGCTGGACCGCTATCCTCCGATCGGGAAAACGGTGCTGCTCACCGCTGCCGGTTCTGACTGCGCCGTTCTGCTCGGGCAATGGGCACGCCAGGCGGGTGCAGAGGCGGTTTACGGGATCCATCGCTCGCCCGTGCACGCTCAACGTCTGGCTGAAATGGGGATCGTCCCGATTGCGCAAGATGATACGGCCGCCGTCAACGCTGCCGCCGCGCAAGCGGAGGTGGTGTACGACGCCACGGGCGGCAGCCTGGCGGAGGCGATCCTGAGCGTGATGCCCGAAACCGGTACCTTTGTCTGCTACGGGCTACTCTCCGGGCAGACCTTCCGGCAGCAGCGGCCGTTGCCGCGCGTGGCGTGGTTTCACATTCGTAACTATCTGGACGCGCTGAGCGCTGAGGCGTGGCAGGCGGAGTTTCGGCGCATTTGGCCTAAACTGCGCGCCAGCCAGTGCAGCGATGTTACCCTCTACCCGCTGTCGGAATGGCAGCGGGCAGTGGGCAACTACCGCGAAGCGGGAAGAACGGGCAAGCCTATGCTGTCGATGGACAATTAATCGGCCTTATGGCTCATGTCGCTCAGCAGTACAGCGATACTTTGTCCACCCGCGGTCTGCTCCAGGCCAATTTTGACAATAATTGTCAGCGGAACGGAGAGCAGCATGCCGACAGGCCCGAGCAGCCAGCCCCAGAAAATCAGGGACAGGAACACAACAAGAGTTGAAAGCCCCAGCCCGCGTCCCATTATCCGTGGTTCGAGAATGTTCCCGAAGACAAGGTTAATCACCAGATAGCCTGCCAGCAGAATCAGGGCATCATACAAACCGCTGAAAACCAGCACCTGAAGGATAGGGGGGATCGCCGCCAGCACGGAGCCAATGTTAGGAATATAGTTGAGCGCAAAGGCCAGCAGCCCCCAGACGAAGGCAAAACGCACATCCAGCGCGGCAAGCATCCCCCAAACCACTAATCCCGTCACCAGGCTGATGGCCGTTTTCAGCACCAGATAGCGTGAAACGCTGTCGAGCGCGCGCTGAATAGCACCCATTCCCTCTACCGGACGCACCATGATGTGCTGGAGTTTTGCAGGCAGCTGTGGAACTTCCAGCAGCATAAACACAACCGTCAGGAACAGCAGGAAAATCGAGGTCATGGCGTTGGAGAGCTGTGCCAGCAGGCTGGTGACAATCGTCATGGCGGCATTCGGATCAATGTATTTAAGCAGTTCCTCAACCGAGACTTCGATACCCGCGCGTTGCAGCCAGGGTTCAATTTGCAGCAGCGGGGTCGCCAGGGAAGAGCGGTATGTCGGCAGCGTCCGCGCCAGCTCGTTCAGGGAGGTTCCCAGATAGGCGACTAACAGCACCATCGCAACGATAATAATACTGATAAGCAGGCTTATCGCCAGCACACGCGGGATGCGTAGCCGCACCATTCGCTGCACCAGTGGATTAAGGATCACCGCGATAAAAAGCGCCAGGATAAAAGGCACGATGATATCGGCCGCAAAACGAACGCCGGTCAGAATGATCACCAGCATGCCCAGCATGATGACGATCTTAAGCCCGTTGAGGGTGATAATGGGTTTGGCCATGGACGTTCCTGAACAGTTTTTTATTTATAATAGAGGGGAAAGCGGATTAAAAAAACTAACCAAAATCAAACAGACTGGGTAAAGAAATGAAAAGGCTTTGAGTAAATTCCTGGCTTATGATACAAATCAGGCGTGTTCAACTACTGAGGACAATTTTCATCCGCAAAGACGAGAAGCAACACCGCGGATAATTGTAATTTTATGGACAATTTGTTCAGGACGTATTTTTCAAACAACTCTGCTCTGTTTTCTACCTCCCTCTGCACGCTTTCCGGTGAACAACACTGGCGTTCCGCGCTATAGTCACGTCTTCTGCCTGAGCTGGCGCTATGCGCTTAGCTAACTGATTTAATTCCCACTTTTTTGGTTTGCTGTTCGCAGCGAGCCTCGATGGATTATATTCTCAAGCAGGAGAAAAACATGTTTTACTGGATTTTATTAGCTCTGGCTATCGTTGCTGAAATTACCGGCACCTTGTCGATGAAATGGGCGAGCGTGAGTGACGGCAACACCGGATTTATTTTGATGCTGGTCATGATTACACTTTCCTATATATTCCTCTCTTTCGCGGTTAAAAAAATCGCGCTGGGCGTGGCATACGCTTTGTGGGAAGGTGTTGGTATTTTATTGATCACGCTGTTCAGCGTCATGATATTTGATGAAACCCTGACGACAATGAAAATTGCCGGGCTGACGACCCTGGTCGCAGGTATCGTGCTGATTAAATCGGGTACGCGCAAACCAGCCAAACAGCAGAAGGAGCAGACCCATGCAGCAGTTTGAATGGATCCACGCGGCCTGGCTGGCTTTCGCCATCGTTCTGGAAATTATTGCGAACGTCTTTTTGAAGTTCTCCGACGGCTTTCGTCGCAAAGCCTACGGCCTGTTATCGATTGCCGCGGTTCTGGGGGCGTTTAGCGCCCTGTCGCAGGCGGTGAAAGGCATCGATCTTTCCGTGGCCTACGCGCTGTGGGGCGGCTTCGGTATTGCCGCCACCCTGGCGGCAGGCTGGATTATGTTCGGGCAGCGTTTAAACCATAAAGGCTGGATAGGGCTGGTATTACTGCTCGCTGGCATGATCATGATTAAACTGGCCTGAGTGACCTACTGCTGCGCCAGGGCTTCCAGCCGGTCGCGAAAACCGGTCACCGCTAACGCTCGGTTATCGGCGCGCCAGCGGTCTTTCGCTGCCGGAGCAGAACTCTGAACGCCAATCAGTTGCCAGCCGTTAACGGTTTTTAACATCAGGGGCGATCCGCTATCACCCGGTAGCGTATCGCACTGATGCGAAAGCACGCTGTTTTGCGCCCAGCCCGTCACCACGCAGTCCGTATGGGTGTACAGCGAATCGAGGTGATCAACAGGGTAGCCTGACTGCGTCACTTTTCGATCGGCGGCTTTCAGGGCGGCGGTGAGCGCGTCTTTGTCACCATTAAAGAGCGGTAGCGGAGCGATCCCGGACGGCGGGTAACGTAAAACGATCAGACCGAAATCCCAGGAGGCCGCCCCGGGCGGCACAATCCAGCCATCGCCATCCGGTTTCAGGCGTTTCCCGAGCGACGGATCCACCCGCCCCTCAATACCGTGAATTTCGTAGCGCCAAATCCCTTTCTGCGAGACAAAGCGCAGGGCGATCGCTTTATCCGGTTTGCCTTCGGGCGGCATTAACAGGCAATGACCCGCCGTCAGCGCAAGGCGTGGCGTTATGAGAGTTGCGGTACATAGATTGCCGCTGGCGGTTTCCAGTTGCCCGATGGCATCCCAGGGCGCTTCGGTAGGATCGGTGACACGCGTACGATCGTCATGACCAAAAAACAGCGTCTTTATCTCTTTGGCGCTGATGGCGTCATCGTCGCCCTCATCCGCATGTGAAAAGCCTGCAAAAAGGCTAAACGTTCCCAGTAACAACACAACAGATTTACGCATATCACACTCTGGTGGGGGTAATTATGATTATTAAAAGTGAACCCTATGAAAATACTATAGACGCGACGGCGAGAAAGTGGGAGTAAAATCAGCGTGCTACATTCAGGAAAGATAAAAGTGGCTGGCGATGAGCGCGCATAAAATTAGCAGGATAAGAATGAACTCAAACCGATAGCGCCGCAGCATACGCCCTCCGGATAAAAAACCGGCGCTGACCGCAATCCCGTTCAGCGCCGGTTTACCAACGTGCCCCGAAGGGCACGGTTAAGCTTGTACTCTTACGCTGCTGGCTGTGCAGCAGGTTTAGCCGCTTCGTGTTTTGCCGCTTTTTTGTGATGCTTTTTAGCCGCCTGGGCTTTCTGCTCTACCGCAGGTTTTGCCGCTTTTTTGTGGTGCTTTTTCGCGGCCTGCGCTTTCTGTGCTGCCGCTGGTTTAGCCGCTTTGTGATGTTTTTTATGGTGAACCGTTTTGGCCGGAGCAGCGGTGGATGCCGCAGGCGCTGCGGTGGCGGTAGTTTCAGCCGCGAATGCAGCGGAAGAAAGACCCATAGCAGCGGCAACAACCAGAGCTAATACTTTTTTCATTTTCATACCCTCGAATTTGGTTTTTCATTTAACCCCACTGCGGGGCCGTTGAAATAACTATATCCCTGTAAATTCGGGGTTTCCGTGAGTGATTGGTATCGGCGTGTAACCATATGTACAACGCCGGGGTGGCCCCCGGCGCGTTCGTTTACAGGTAGCGGGACGTCAGGTGTTCGCGGAAGTAGCGGATATTCAGATCTTCACCTGTGGCCTGGGTGATGAGCTGCGACGTGCTGAAACGGCTGCCGTGCTGCCAGATATTCTGACGCAGCCAGTCAAACAGCGCCGAGAAATCGCCCCCGGCAATGGATGCCTGCAACCCGGGCAGCGCAGTTTTGGCGGCATGAAACAGCTGTGCCGCATACATTGCCCCCAGCGTGTAAGACGGGAAGTAGCCAAAACCGCCGTCGGTCCAGTGGATGTCCTGCATACAGCCGTTGCGGTAGTTATCTTTGGTGGATAATCCAAGCCAGGCCTGCATTTTCTCATCCCATAACGCGGGGATATCATCCACTTCAATTTCGCCATTGATCAGCGCGCGCTCGATCTCATAGCGCAGCACCACATGCGCCGGATAGCTCACTTCATCCGCGTCAACGCGGATGTAGCCCGGCTTCACGCGCTGGTTCCAGGCAATAAAATTCTCTTCACCGAATGCCGCCTGGCTGCCGAAACGGGCATGGACCGCCGGAAGCAGTTGCTTCAGGAAAGCTTCACTGCGGCCCAGCTGCATTTCAAAGAACAGACTTTGGGATTCATGGATCGCCGTAGAGCGCGCCAACGCAACGGGCTGGCCGGCCCACGCTCGCGGAAGGTTTTGCTCGTAGCGGGCATGTCCGGTTTCGTGGATCACACCGAAAAGCGCGCTGAGCAGTTCATCTTCATCGTAACGCGTGGTGATACGCACATCTTCCGGAACGCCGCCGCAGAACGGGTGGGCGCTAACGTCCAGACGACCGCCGTTAAAATCGAAGCCAAGCATTTTCATCGCTTCCAGGCCCAGCTCGCGCTGGGTGGCGGTGGGGAAGGGACCCTGTGGCGGAACGAACGATCGTTGAGCCTGTTTTTCCACAACCTTTGCCAGCAGCTCCGGCAGCCAGGACTTCAGATCGCCGAACAGCACATCCAGGCGAGCGCTGGTCATGTCGGGTTCAAAGATATCCAGCAGCGCGTCGTAAGGCGTGCAGCCTTTAGCCTCGGCGCGCAGGCGGGCCTCTTCACGACTGAGCTTCACCACCTCTTTCAGGTTGGCTGAAAAGCCCTGCCAGTCGTTGGCCGGACGCTGAGTACGCCAGGCGTGTTCACACCTGCTGCCCGCCAGCGATTTGGCCTCCACCAGCGATTCCGGCAGTAAAGTGGCCTGCTGGTAGTGGCGCGTCATTTCACGCAGGTTGGCCTGCTCAACGTCGTTCAGATCTTCTTCTGCTGCCGCCGCCAGCCATTCACCCACTTTTTTATCGGTCAGGATCTGATGTTGCAGGACGCTCATCTCCGCCAGCGCTTCACCGCGCGCGGCGCTGCCGCCGGGCGGCATCATGGTAAACATGTCCCAGCTGGCGATGGAGGAGAGGTGAGAGAAGCGGGAGAGACGCTGGAAGGTGCGGGTGAGTTGTTGATAGTTATTGTTTTTCATGAAGTCCTCGTGTCTGAATCAGCCGATGACAAAAATTAGCATCGGCTCGATTTAAACACGAAGAGGGCTGAATGTTAATGCAGTCGTTTATGCAGGCTCGCGCCCACCAGCAGTGCCGCGCACAGCATCAGCGCGATAAATCCGCCCACGCCGTTCCAGCCGTAGTTATGCCAGAACACCCCGCCGAGCGTACCGGCTATGCTGGAACCAAGATAGTAACTGAACAGATACAGTGACGAAGCCTGACCTTTAGCGCGGCGCGCGCGTGGGCCAATCCAGCTGCTGGCAACGGAATGCGCGGCAAAGAATCCCGCAGAGAAGAGCAGCATTCCGGCAAAAATCAGCCACAGGGAAGAGACAAGCGTCATCAGCAGCCCGAACAGCATCACGGCTGTGGACACCAGCATCACCGGACCACGGCCGAAGCGCGCAGTCATGGCGCCCGCTTTTGGCGAACTCCACGTCCCGGTGAGATACGCCACAGAGAGCAAACCCACCAATGCCTGGCTAAGATGCCACGGTGAAAGCATCAGCCGGTAGCCAATATAGTTAAACAGCGTGACAAATGACCCCATCAGCAGGAATCCCATCAGAAATAGTCGCGGCAAACCTTTGTCGCGCCAGTGCAGACGGAAGTTGATAAACAGTGTTTTCGGACGCAGGGAAGTCGGGCGGAAATGGCGCGATTCCGGCAGGATTTTCCAGAACATCAGCGCCGAAGCGAGGGCGAAGCAGCCGATTACGGCCAGCGCAATGCGCCAGTTAAAGAAATCGGTAAACACACCGCTGAGCAGGCGTCCGCTCATCCCGCCGATAGAGTTCCCGCTAATGTACAGCCCCATGGAGAAGGCCACGAAACTCGGGTGGATCTCCTCGCTGAGATAGGTCATCCCGACCGCCGCCACGCCGCTGAGGGATAACCCAATCAGCGCGCGCATGACCAGAATGCCGTGCCAGCTGGTCATCATGGTGGACAGCAAGGTACACACGGAGGCCAGCATTAACGCCGTTACCATGACCTGCTTACGCCCGATGGCATCTGAAAGTGGCCCGGTGAACAGCAGACCGATCGCCAGCATCCCGGTTGAAATGGAGAGCGAAATACTGCTGCTGGCTGGCGACACGCCAAATTCATGCGACAGGACCGGCAGGATCGGCTGAACGCAGTAGAGCAGGGCGAAAGTGGCGAGACCCGCTGAGAAGAGCGCCAGCGTGACGCGCATAAACTGGGGGGTACCACGTTTTATAAACTGAACCGGCTGCGGTACTGCGGGTAAATCATCAATGTCGCTGGCCGGCGCGATATCAACGGTCGTTGTACGGCTCACACATAATCCTTGCTTAAACTTCCCCGTGGTTTCTGGTGACGGGTATGACCACAAGATTAGGGTAGGAAAATGTAAATATTCTGTCTAATATATTAATAATCTCAAATGATACTTTAAAAATATGAATATCGAGCTGCGCCATCTGCGCTATTTTGTCGCCGTCGCCGAAGAGCTCCATTTTGGTCGTGCTGCGGCAAGGCTGAATATCTCCCAGCCACCGCTGAGCCAACAGATCCAGATCCTTGAGCAGCAGGTTGGGGCGCGTCTGCTGGCGCGAACCAACCGCAGCGTGAGCCTGACGGCGGCGGGAAAACAGTTTCTCGCCGATAGCCGACAGATCCTGAGTATGGTGGTGGACGCCGCCGCCAGAGCGGAACGGCTTCATCTCGGGGAGACGGGAGAGCTGCGCATCGGGTTTACCTCGTCGGCCCCCTTCATCAGCGCTGTTTCACAAACGCTATCCTCGTTTCGCAGTAACTTTCCGGATGTGCATATTCAGACGCGCGAAATAAATACCCGGGAGCAAATATCGCCGCTTAATGAAGGATCGCTCGACCTGGGGCTAATGCGTAACACGCAGTTGCCTGATACCCTGGCGTGGCAGGTGATCCTCCGCGAACCGCTGATGGCGATGATCCCCCGGGATCACCCGCTCGCCGCGCAGCATAGCGTCACGCTGGCTGAACTGGCGAAAGAACCCTTTGTCTTTTTTGACCCACAGGTGGGTACCGGATTGTATGACGATATTCTTGGTCTGATGCGGCGATATGGCCTTGTCCCGACTATCGCGCAGGAAGTGGGGGAAGCCATGACGATCATTGGTCTCGTTGCCGCAGGACTTGGCGTGTCGATTCTTCCGGCCTCGTTTAAACGGGTACAACTGCCGGAAATGCGCTGGGTGAATATTGCCGAGCAGGATGCGGTCTCGGAGATGTGGCTGGTGTGGTCTAAACATCATGAACAGAGCCATGCGGCACAGCGTTTCAAAGAACAATTAATTACCGCTTCTCACGGGCGTTATTTATAGGGAAAAGCGGGCGAAAATGTGCAGTAAATCACATGGCTAAGTAAAAATTTGACGTCAGCCATTGAAGTGCTTCACCATAGCCCTCAGTTTATTTCGAAGCTCGAAAATAAGGGAGTACGAGGTGGTTGCTGATAGTCAGCCAGGGCATATCGATCAGATCAAGCAGACCAACGCGGGCGCCGTTTATCGCCTGATTGATCAGCTGGGTCCGGTTTCGCGTATCGATCTTTCGCGCCTGGCACAACTGGCACCCGCCAGTATTACCAAGATTGTCCGCGAAATGCTGGAAGCCCATCTGGTTCAGGAGACAGAAATTCAGGAGCCGGGAAGCCGTGGCCGTCCGGCGGTAGGGCTGGTGGTGGAAACGGAAGCCTGGCACTACCTGTCGCTGCGAATTAGCCGCGGGGAAATCTTCCTCGCGCTGCGCGACCTCAGCAGCAAGCTGGTGGTGGAAGACCGGCTGGAACTCCCGCTCGATGCAGAGCAACCACTCCTCGATGCCATTCTGACCCACATCGACCAGTTCTTTATTCGTCACCAGCAGCGCCTTGAACGTTTAACGGCGATTGCGATCACCCTGCCGGGAATTATTGATACCGAAAATGGCATTGTGCACCGCATGCCGTTTTATGAAAACGTCAAAGAGATGCCGCTGGGCGACGTGCTGGAAAACCACACCGGTGTGCCGGTCTACATTCAGCATGATATCAGCGCCTGGACGATGGCTGAGGCGTTATTTGGCGCTTCCCGGGGCGCGCGCGACGTAATTCAGGTGGTGATTGATCATAACGTTGGCGCAGGTGTGATCACCGACGGGCGTCTGTTGCATGCTGGCAGCAGTAGCCTGGTGGAGATTGGCCATACGCAGGTCGATCCGTACGGAAAACGCTGCTACTGCGGTAATCATGGTTGTCTGGAGACGATTGCCAGCGTCGAAAGCGTGCTGGAGCTGGCGCAGGTGCGGCTCAGCCAGTCAATGAGCTCCACGCTGCACGGTCAACCGTTGAGCGTCGAGGCATTGTGCACTGCGGCAAGGCAGGGCGATCTGCTGGCGAAGGACATCATTACCGGCGTGGGCAATAATGTCGGGCGCATTCTGGCCATTATGGTGAACCTGTTTAACCCGCAAAAAATACTGATCGGCTCCCCGCTCAGCCAGGCGGCGGATATCCTCTTTCCGGCAATTTCCGCCTGCATCAACCAGCAGGCGCTTCCCGCGTACAGTAAAAACATCGTGGTCGAAAGTACGCAATTTTCCAACCAGGGTACGATGGCTGGCGCCGCGCTGGTAAAAGATGCGATGTACAACGGCTCGTTACTGATTCGTTTGCTTCAGGGCTAACTCTTTTCCATAGATGTACGAAAAATTGCGCTATCTCAAGCCGGGTAGCGCACGCTTCCCGTAGACTTTCCCCACTGAATTATTTACCTGGTTTATATTTTTTGAAGCATACCCAAGAGGTGGAATGAGTCATGCTTAAGCGTTTCTTTATTACTGGTACGGATACGTCTGTCGGGAAGACCGTCGTATCCCGCGCGTTACTTCAGGCCCTGGCGGCAAGCGGTAAACGCGTTGCAGGATACAAGCCGGTAGCAAAAGGCAGTAAAGAGACGCCAGAAGGGCTGCGCAATAAGGACGCCCTGGTTCTGCAAAGCGTCTCGTCTCTGGAACTGCCTTATGATGCCGTCAATCCCATCGCGTTAAGCGAAGAGGAAAGCAGCGTCGCTCACAGTGGGCTTATCAACTACAGTCTGCTCTCTGACGGCCTGGCAAATCTGAGTGAAAAGGTTGACCACGTTGTCGTTGAAGGGACCGGTGGCTGGCGCAGCCTGATGAACGATTTACGTCCCCTTTCCGAGTGGGTGGTGCAGGAGCAGCTGCCGGTGATTATGGTCGTGGGCATTCAGGAAGGGTGCATCAACCATGCCTTGCTGACGGCGCAGGCTATCGCTAATGACGGCCTGCCACTGATTGGTTGGGTGGCGAACCGTATTAACCCGGGCCTTGCGCACTACGCAGAAATCATCGACGTGCTGAGCAAAAAGCTGCCTGGCCCGTTGGTAGGCGAACTGCCTTATCTGCCCCGCGCCGAGCAGCGCGAATTAGCGCACTATATCGATCTCTCGGCTTTCGGCGGTATGCTGGCCGTAGATCGAGTCGTGGCGTAGCGTTCTCGACAATACCGACGCCACAACACAGGCAACCAGCAAACCGGGAAGTAAAAAATACTGCCCGGTCATCTCACATACCATCAAGGCCGACATGATTGGCGCATGCGTTGTGGCGGCGAGCAGCGTCGCCATACCCGCCAGCCCAAGCAGGATCGCCGTCTCAGAGCCAGGAAACCACAGCGCAAAGATCTGCGCAAACAGCATTCCCGTTGCCATACCAACGAACAAGGTTGGCGTAAACACGCCTCCCGGTGCGCCGGACCCGCTGCTTGCCAGCACCGCCAGGAGCTTGCAGATAAAGACGCCGGCAATTACCGACAGCAGCGGCGGCGACTGCAAAAACGCCTGAACCACGCTGTAGCCATTCCCCCATACCTTCGGCGTCAGCAGCGACAGCAGCCCGACGATCAGCCCCCCCAGTGCCAGCTGCCACGGCGGTGAAAGTTTGAGACGCAGAAACAGAGAATGGCTGAAAGCCATTAGCCACATCAAAAGCGGGCCGCACAGCCCAGCCAGCAGACCCACGCCAACGATCAGGAAATAATCCACCGCCGTAAGCATCTCGCTGAGATGGACATCATAAAGTGTATTCGCGCCGGGACTTAACAGGCGCGTGGTCAGCAGAGCCACCACAGCGGCAATCATCACCGGGCCGAGGGAGGCCAGCATAAGTGTGCCAAACAGGATCTCTGCGATAAACAGGCTGCCCGCCAGCGGCGCATGATAGGCGCTGGCCATCCCGGCGGCGGCACCGCAGGCGATCCACAGTTTCCATTCGGATTTCGGCGTACAACGTTGTGCAAAAAAGGAGGCAGCGAGGGCGGCAAGCAGGATCATGGCGCCTTCCCGGCCGATGGCGCTGCCGCTGGCGACCACCAGCAACGAGGCGAGGGATTTCACCAGGCTGGCGCCGTAATCAAACTGGCCATCACCCGTCTCCAGCGCCTCCATATAATCGGTCGGGGCGTGGGGACGTTGTGCCGTCATGCGCTGCCATCCCCACAGCAGCACTCCCGCGGCCAGACCACCCAGCGCAGGCGTCAGCGCCCGCCGCCAGGGCGATAACGCGGCAGCGGCGTTCACCAGGCTTCCGCTTTCGTTGCTGAGAAACAACCACTCCAGCAGATACATGCTGTGGCGGAACACCGCAACGGCCAGCGCTGCCAGCACGCCGGTGACGGTAGCAATCAGGAGACGGCGAAACATCGCGCGGATGTCGGGGTATGCGTGAAGACGTTGCATGAAGTCGTGATTAACGGGGACGATACGATATTGTGGCGGGAAAACGTGAGGTTAGCAAAAGGTATGCGTGCGGAAAAAGGCCGGGCAGTACCCGGCCTGAATGCTTAACTCTCGCTATGAATATTCAATGCCCGGCGCGTACGCCCGGAACTCAAATACTCCGCAATATAATCCTGGGATATCTCGCCGTTATAGCGTCCGTCCTCGTCCACAATCGGCATCCAGCTGGTGTTGCTCTCATACAGGCGAGAAAGCACCACGCGCAGGTTATCCTCGGCCTTACCTGTCATGCGGAACGGATGCAGAATATCACCGCAGCTGCCGCTGGCATTACGCGCTTCGCGGCGCTTCACAAAGCCCAGCGGTTTGCCGAGATCATCAACCACGGTAATGGCGCGAATATCGTTGTCATCCATGGTGGCGAAGGCCTCTGGCAGCGGCGTCGATTCGCGTACCGTAATCGTCGGCTGCTGGTCGGTGACGTCGCCCGCGGATACCAGCAGCAGGCGTTTCAACGTCCGGTCCTGACCAACAAACGAGCCGACAAACTCATTGGCGGGTTTCGCCAGCAGCTCGTCCGGGCTGGCGCACTGAACGATACGTCCCTGACGGAAGACGGCAATACGGTCGCCCAGCTTCAGCGCTTCGTCAATATCGTGGCTCACCAGCATCACGGTCTTTTTCAGCTTGCGCTGCATCTCCAGGAACTGGTTCTGGATCACCTCACGGTTAATCGGGTCGACCGCGCCGAACGGTTCATCCATCAGCAGGACCGGAGGATCCGCTGCCAGCGCGCGGATGACGCCGATACGCTGCTGCTGACCGCCGGACATTTCGCGCGGATAGCGGTGAAGGAATTTATGTGGATCCATTGCCACCATATCCATCAGCTCCTCGGCACGGGATTTACAGCGCGCTTTGTCCCAGCCCAGCATGCGCGGCACGACGGTAATGTTCTCTTCGATAGTCATGTTCGGGAACAGGCCAATCTGCTGGATCACGTAGCCAATGTTGCGGCGCAGGGTCACGGTGTCCATCCCGCTGGTGTCTTCGCCGTTAATCAGGATCGTCCCGCTGCTTGGCGTAATGAGACGGTTAATCATCTTCAGGGTAGTGGTTTTCCCGCAGCCGGACGGGCCGAGCAGGACGCACATTTCCCCTTCAGGCACGTTCAGGTTGACGTTGTCGACGGCCTTAAACGTCTGGCCGTGCTTCTGTGAAAATTGTTTGGTGAGGTTTTCCAGTTTTATCATTATCGAATCCCCTTCGGAGTCAGTACCACCTGCAAACGGTGCAGCAACCAGTCGAGCACAATCGCTAAAAGACAAATCATCAGCGCGCCCGCAATTAACATACGAATATCACTCCCGCCAATACCGTTAAGCAGCAGCAGGCCCAGACCGCCCGCGCCAATCACGGCAGCAATCGCCATGACGCCGATGTTCATCACCACGGCGGTGCGTATGCCGCCAAAAATGACCGGCAGCGCCATCGGGATCTCCACCCAGCGCAGACGCTGCCAGAAGGTCATGCCGATGCCGCGTCCCGCTTCGCGCAGGCCGGGTGGCAGGCTGTCGAGCGCCGTGTGGGTGTTGCGCACAATCGGCAGCAGTGAATAGAGGAACACCGCCGTAATCGCGGGCAGGGCGCCAATGCCCTGACCGATCAGCGAAAAGAGCGGGATCATCAGGCCGAAAAGCGCAATTGACGGGATGGTGAGCACAATGGTGGCAATCCCCAGCACCGGCGTTGCCAGCCATTTATGGCGGACAATTAAAATACCCAGCGGCACGCCAATAACAATCGCCAGGCCCACGGCGAGTGCCACCAGCCAGAGGTGTTGCAGCGTCAGGGTTAAGAGATAGTCCCAGTTGTCGAGAATATAGTGAATCGTCTCCATAGCGCCTCCTACAGCAACTGTTTGCTACGCAGGAAATCACGGGCGACCTGCTGCGGTGACTGATGGTCGATATCCACCTTCTTATTCAGTTCGGTGATAACGTCGTTGTTGAGCTGGGCTGAGAGGGTGTTCAGCGCCTCCTCCAGCCCCGGGTTAGCCTCCAGCGTGTCTTTTCGAACAACTGGCGTCACGGCGTAACTCGGGAAGAAGCCTTTATCGTCTTCCAGCACTTTAAGATCGAAGCCCTTCACGCGCCCGTCGGTGGTGTAGATCAGCCCGGCATCGACAAACCCGTCGCGCACCGCGTTATAGACCAGCCCCGGATCCATCTGGCGGATCTGCGGGCGGTCCAGCTCCATGTTGTAGGCCGCCTGCAACGGTTTCATCCCGTCGCTACGCCCGGCAAATTCCAGGTCAAGGCCCAGCAGCCAGTTGTTATCCGGATCGGTTTTACGGATCTGCTCAATCTTTGCCACCATCTCAGACATGGTATTGATATGTTCAGCCTCGGCGCGCTTGCGCTGCATGGCAAAGGCATAGGTATTGTTCATATCGGCAGGTTTAAGCCACACCAGACCGTGCTTTGCGTCGAGGCGTTTCACCGTCTCGTATGACTCCTGCGGCGACATGCGTTTGTTGATATGGTTGAAGATGATCAGCGACGTGCCGGTGTACTCCCAGGTCATATCAATCTGCTTGTTAATCATCGCGTTACGGGAAATCACCGTCGCAATATTAGTCTGCGGCTGCACCTGAAATCCTTTCTTTTGCAGATACTGTACGGTCATGGCCGAGAGAATGTGCTGCTCGGTAAAGCTCTTTGTTGCCAGGATCAGCGGCGCGGCGAGCGCCTGGCTGGTGAAGAGCGCGGCGGCGCACAGCGCCGTCAGGCCGGAAAACAGTCTCATAGAAGCTCCTTGTTATAATTATCGCGCGAGATGCGGGCTCAGTAGTCGACCCAGTGCCGCCAGCAGCGTATCCAGAATCAGGGCGAACAGGGCGGTGGCCGCCGCGCCCAGGATCAGCGTCGGGAAGTCATTCAGATAGATCCCCGGGAAAATCAGCTCGCCGTAGCTGCTGGCGCCAATCAGGAATGCCAGCGGTGCGGTACCGACGTTAATCGCAGTGGCAATGCGAATACCGGAAAGCATCACCGGCCAGGCGTTAGGAATTTCGACCTGATGCAGGCGCTGCCATTTGGTCATGCCGATGCCGTTTGCCGCTTCCAGCAACGACGCGGGAACAGAGCACAGCCCGGCATAGGTGTTACGCACAATTGGCAGCAAAGAAGCGAGAAAGAGGGCGATAATGGCCGGTTTATCACCGATGCCAATCACCACCATCGCCAGCGCCAGAACGGCCAGCGGCGGCAGGGTGTTGCCCACGTTAAAGATTTGCATCACGTATTCGGCGATACCCCGTGCCGCTGGACGGCTCAGCAGAATACCGCTTGGAATGCCCACCAGCAGGGCAAAGAACATTGATGAAAAGACCAGAATCAGGTGTTGTTGACCGAGGTAGAGCAGGTCAACCTGGCGCGCCTTAATTGTCTCCAGTCCAATTCCCCAGGTGAGGAGAGCGAGGACCACGATAATCGCGCCGACAAAAAGCAGCGAACGTTTAAGTAATGGGTGCATTGCGGTGTGTCTCCCTGTGCGCATGCGTTATAGCAACCACCTGTTGCGGTTGCCTGTTGTTATGCCATGTTTCGGCAGGGGTACTTCACCTATAGCAAGCGAAACGGAAGGGTTCCAGCAAAGGGGGTAAAACAGTAACCCTATGAAATTAGTGACAACCTGAGTTAAGCCTTATGGCGTAAGGGCTGTCAGTGGGAAGGCAGAATAGTCTTAAAGAAGCACGCCTCAAGTGACAACGTCACTTGAGGCGTGCTGATCACCCTATCGACTAAGCGCGGCGCGTACCTTTCGAACGCGCCACGAGATACGAACGATTGAAAAGGCAGCGATAAACACCAGCATCAGGCCCAGTGCCAGCATCGCGTGGAATCCAAACTCTCTGAAGAGGATCAGCCCCGCAATCCCGCCGGTAATAAACGAGAAAAGGGTGGTTAAATGGGTTTTGAGCTGGCTCTTTTGCGCGGCCGTGTCTTTGGAATAATCCCGGCGCAGCATGGCGACCATGACGGAGGCCAGCGAAATGCCGGCATCGGTCAGCGTACCGGTAATGTGCGTGGATCTCACCCGACCGCCGGAAAGCTGAGTTGAGGTGGAGTTATGAATTCCCATCAAACCGCACAGGAAAAGAATAATCTCTTTATTCGTGGCGAAGGAGTGAAAATACATTTCATAAAGGGATACCCCGGCAAGTAATAGCCCTTCAACAAATAAAACCTGGCTGAATATCAGCCTGACGTTATGGATAATTCCCCAGATAACAATAATCCGCGCAACAATGGCGCCAGTGACAAACGACAGAATAATGGCGCCAAAAAAAAGAATATCACTGAGATCGGTGGAGGAAACTTCGCTGGATAACTGCGATGTATTACCCGTCATATGAGAGGGGAAAAAGCCGAACGCGCCCAGCGCAATGGCATTCAGCAGTCCCGCGGAGGTCGCCAGCCAGAGTGCAAGACGACGATCCTCCAGATGCGTTCGTTCTTTCTTTAATTTAATCAGCAAAGAATACCTCCAGTTTGAGCTTTGCCTGACTTCTCAAGCTAACAAAGCGATGTCGCCGACTGACCAGGATATTGCTTAATTATTATTTCAACGGGAGGTATTCGAGGTTTTGTAATTAAATAAAATAACCCTGTTAATATAATGCCTTATTGCTGATACCACGAGCAGACTGACGGGCAAAAATACCGTCCCAGTGTGCATGCTCGCTGTAGCGGGATGGGATTTGATTCAGTGTAGACATAGGTGTCATTCACGACGATGAGAAGAGATGCCCCCGTGATTTCCGGGGGCTTAGAGTGTTATTTCAGACTGGTTTTGAAGAACTGCTCAAACTGCGCGAACGGGATTTTTCCTTCGACGTTATCATAGAGATCAACATGGTTTGCACCGGGAACAATCACCAGCTCTTTCTCTTTGCTGCCGACGGCCTTGAACGCATCCTCCGCAAAATAACGAGAGTGTGCGTTTTCACCGGTCACAATCAGCGTTGGGATAGTGATCTCCCCGGCATAGCTCAGCAGCGGCATATTCATAAAGGATAACGGCATGGTCGCAGTCCACGCGCCGGTGGAGTTTACGGAACGGGCATGGAAACCGCGCGGCATACGGTAGTAATCATAGAACTCTTTCAGTACCGGATGCGGATCGGTGGGCAGTGCTTCCGGCAGAATGCGCTCGGCCGCCGTCACCTTGCCATTCTCATCGACATTAATATCGTGGCCGCCATGGGCGAAAGTGCCGCTTTCAGCATCTTTCCAGCGCTGCGCGTTCAGATACTGCAATACGGCCCGACGATCGGCCGCTGAATAGCGATCTTTCCCGTTGCCCACGCCGTGACCCATCGCGCGGCTCATATCGTACATTACGCTGGTGGCGACCGCCTTCACGCGGGTATCCATGGATGCCGCGTTCAGCGCCATACCGCCCCAGCCGCAGATACCAAGAATGCCGATACGGTTACGGTCGACTTCTTTCTGTAACCCCAGGAAATCCACAGCGGCGCTAAAGTCTTCGGTGTTGATGTCAGGGGAGGCAACGTTACGCGGCTGGCCGCCACTTTCCCCCGTGTAGGATGGGTCGAAGGCCAGGGCCACGAACCCCTGCTCAGCCAGAGTCTGGGCGTACAGACCGCTGGATTGTTCTTTAACCGCGCCGAACGGCCCACTGACAGCTATCGCCGCCAGTTTATGGTCGCCGTTGTTCCTGGGAATGTACAGATCGCCCACCAGGGTGATCCCGTACCGGTTCTGGAACGTCACTTTGCGGTGGTTGACTTTATTGCTCTCGGCGAAGGTTTTATCCCAGGTTGTCACCATCGAAACGGGGGCGTTAGGATTTAGCGTTTCTGCATAACTCATTGTTGTCACTCCACTTAATGATGCGCATAACAGCAGCGCAACGGACAGTTTTTGGGTGAATGTTTTCATAAGAGGTACCGTGTGTTGTTGTAATGAGGCCATTATAGTTAGCAGAAATAGTGCTGATTAGAGGCCTGAAGCTGCTAGGATTAATATCATTTTGTTATGAATTGACGAGGCATGATGGCGAAGCGGGAAAACTATAATGAGCTGTATCTCTTTATCCAGGTGGTGCGGGAGGGAAGCTTTACGGCAGCCGCACAGCGGCTCGGGCTGGCGCAATCCGGCATCAGCCGATCGGTTCGCGAGCTGGAAGAGCGGCTGGGCGTTCAGCTTCTGGTGCGTACTACGCGCAAGCTGTCGCTGACACACGCCGGGGAACAGCTTTACCAGACCGCCGGTTCCGCCTTTGATGCGCTTGATACCGGGTTGACCAGACTGGCGCATTACCGCCAGACGCCGTCCGGCACGGTGCGCATTAATGCCAGCCAGCACGCCATCGAGAAATGTCTTCTGCCAAAGCTCGCTATCTTCAAACAGCGTTACCCGGATATCCGTCTGGAATTGATGAATGAGAGCCGGTTCGTGGATATCATTGCGGAGCGATTCGACGCGGGCGTCCGGCTGGGACCGGAGGTGGGACAAGGAATGATTGCGGTGCGCATCACGCCCGATATGGAGATGGCTGTGGTTGCCGCCCCGGCGCATTTTCGGCGCTATGGTTTCCCGCAGACGCCCGCCGATCTGGATGCTCATCCCTGCATTGCCTACCAGTTTGCAGACGGTAACCACTATCAATGGGAGCTTGTTCAGGACGGGAAACGAGTTACGCACCGGCCTGAGGGGCAATGGGCCTTTTCCGACAGCTACATGGAGGCCGAAGCGGCCCGGCTGGAACTCGGGCTGGCCTATGTCCCGGTTGAGCTGGTGTCTGACGATCTGGAGCGTGGCACGCTTATACGCGTCTTACAGCGCTACAGCCTGCGGATGGAAGGGCTTTACCTCTATTTTCCGCACCGCAACGTGTCCCCGGCGCTGAGAGCGGTTATTGATACGTTGAAAATTTAAGGCAGCCTCTGCTCGACGGTCTATACAGCTCCTGGGTTTGTGGTACGCTACTATTTTATATAGCGCTGCTTAATTAAGGCAAAGAAATGACAAAAATAACGCCAGAATATACGGCTGTAGACTTATCGAGTTGGGCAAGGAAAGAACATTTTGAAGTCTTTCAGAGCTTTGCTCAATGCACGATTAACCAAACGGTTCAGCTGGATATCACTGCGCTGCTGAAGCATATCAAACAGGTTGGCTGGAAATTTTATCCTTCGATTATTTCCCTTATTTCGACAGTCGTTAACCGCCATTCTGAGTTCCGTATGGCTATGAAGAATAATGAGCTTGTAATATGGAATGAGGTGCATCCCAGCTATACCCTTTTCCATAAAGAGACGGAGACGTTTTCATCATTATGGAGTCACTTCGACGGGAATATTCATCACTTTCAGAACGTTTATGCAGAAGACGTTTCTCTCTATGGTGATAATCTTGCCTACTGGCCCAAAGAAGAGTACCGGGAAAATATATTCTTCATATCGGATATTCCGTGGGTCAGTTTTACCAGTTTTAATATCAACGTGGCTAACATGCAGAACTTTTTTGCGCCCATGTTCACGTTTGGAAAATACTTTAACCAGGATGGAAAAGTCTTGTTGCCTTTCGCCGTTCAGGTTCATCATTCTGTCTGTGATGGTTTCCATGTGGCCAGACTAATCAACGAGTTGCAAGAGTTGTGTGATAATTTACCGCACTATTAAGCCGCGAGCCGTTTCCGGCCCGCGGCAGCAGGACAGGTGATGAGTCGTTCTGACGATCAGGCGGCTTTGACGGCCCGGATTTTTTTGCTGCTATCCGCCTCTGGCGCTGTTTTATCCGTTGCAGCATTGAGCTCGGGAAGCTTGCTGGTACGCAGGATATGCTGCACGGACTCTTTCTGCTCGGCAAGATACAGACCAAGGTTTTCCGCCTGCGTTTCATCCATCTGCATTCCGCTTTGCAGCAGCCAGTCGGTGAACGCTTCTGCCATGTCGAGCAGTTTGTCGTGAGCGTCAGCCTCTTTCTTACTGGCAAAAGTCATTTTCTCTTCACCTTTTCTTACGACCACGAATTTTGTTTCAACAGCCATTTTGCACCTCCAGTACTGTAATTATATACAGTATAGCAGTTCCGGATCTGCGTTGCAGCAAAAATGTCCGAACCTGGCTTACACAACGGATGTACAAGCCAGGAGCTGTTATCGGTACAGCGTTTTTTCTGCAATCGGGATCAGCAAAGTGGACTGCCATTCTGCCAGCGTCAGCTGGGCAAGTTTACCCAGCGCCGTGTAGAACGGATGGGCCGCGTTTTCAACGAATACGCTAAGGAAACGCGTGCTCCACGGCAGCAGATGCCAGGCCATAAGCTGGTCGCGTTCTGTGTCGCGACCGTTCTCGGCAAGCCATGCCGCCAGCATCAGCAACGTTCCGAAGTGATCTTCCGGCTCATTCTGCTGCATCTCAAAGGCGATATGGTTTTCACGCATCCACTGGCGCAATGCAAGGGTCGAATCGCCAAACAGCACGGACTCGCGATCGAGCCAGACGGAGCCCCACGGGGGGGCGGGCAGGGCATACGGGCCAATAAACAGACGCTGCCAGGCGTCTTTCAACGCTTCGTCCGACGGGTTCTTAAACATACTGGCCACGGGCTGCAGGCTTTCCTGCGCCAGCGGCCAGTCCTGCATCCAGTCACCTGCGGTCAGGGCACTCACCAGCGGTGCGGTCTGCTCGCTGTCAGGGGCAAAATAAAACAGCGCGCCCAGTACCCGGGCGCTGAACGCGAACGATTCGCGGTGTGAGACGTCATTCATTACAACTTTCCTTATTTGTGCGCGGGGGTAGCCCGCGCACCTGTGTTAACCTGCAATTGCTAACCCAGCGGTCATATGCAAACCATAAAATAGCCCACGGCCAATCATTTCACCCACAGCCACCAGCACGAAACCTGCAAACAGGCCGAGCGTTTTCGGTTCCTGACGACGAATAAGTGGACAGATCCAGCAGCCTAAACCCGCCGCCAGCAGCGCGATGCGCCATACCTGAAGCGAACCATAATCCGGCAGCAGGGCGTTAGCCTGCTGGATAGAACTCTGGATCGTCCCCAGCGTATTGCTTTGCAACACGACGACCGCCACGCAGGCGATGAGTGCCAGTACGCTGACAGACGCGGCAAGGGTACCTTTGTATGTCACGTTTGCGACCCGCAGAAGCAGCGCGGCCAGCATCGGGCCAGTAAGAGCCATCGTCAGGAAGAAGGCCAACGTGGTGTAGCCCGTATACCAGGTCGGAACGGTATCGATCTGATAGACCCGGGTCATCGCCCAGACAAAAACGACACCCAGGAGCTGGCTGACAACCAGCCAGATTTTGCCCAGAGCTGGGGGCATTTTACCGATAACCGACACCAGCCACCAGAAACCGCCCACGGCAAAGAAGATCGAACCCGCCGCGATCTCATTACTCAGCGCTGACGCTCCCACGCGGTTAAGCGAGTTGAAGGCGCGCAGCGGGGAGCCAAGATGCAGTACCGAGGCCATAAACCCAATACCCATTACCAGCCAGAGAAAAAACAGGCTGCGCACGATGCGTATTCTGGCCTTGTCATCACCTTCATTCAGCCAGGCGAAGCCCATCACGATTAATGCGCCAGCCACGCACTGCCCGAAAACGGTGAAGATCACCAGCGGCCATTCATGCCATCCACTTCCCATCTCACACCTCCTTCGGGTTTGCCAGGTAGCCGGTGGTGTCACCCGTCGGACGGCTGTTGGCGTTAGGTTTAATCACAATACTCGGCTTCGTGAAGTGCGCAGACGGCAGCGGCGCGACCGCAGCAAGCTGGCCGTGTTTTTTGCGCAGCTCTTCAATCGGGCCAAAGTCCAGCGCGCGCAGCGGGCAGGACTCGACGCAGATGGGCTTTTTGCCGTCCGCCACGCGGCTGTGGCAGCCGTCGCACTTGGTCATGTGGCCTTTAGCCGCGTTATACTGCGGCGCGCCGTACGGGCAGGCCATGTGGCAGTAGCGACAGCCGATGCAGACATCCTCGTTCACCACCACAAAACCGTCGTCGCGCTTGTGCATTGCCCCGCTCGGGCAGACCTTGGTGCAGGCCGGATCTTCGCAGTGGTTGCAGGCAATCGACAGGTAATAGGCGAAGACGTTCTGATGCCAGACGCCGTTATCCTCCTGCCAGTCGCCGCCCGCGTATTCATAAATACGACGGAAGCTGACGTCCGGGGTCAGGTCTTTATAATCCTTGCAGGCCAGCTCGCAGGTTTTACACCCGGTGCAGCGGCTGGAATCAATAAAAAATCCATACTGGGTTGTCATCGGTTAATCCTTATGCCTTCTCGATCTGCACCAGGTTCGTGTGCTGCGGATTGCCTTTCGCCAGCGGTGACGGGCGGTGTGTGGTCAGGGTATTGATGCAGGAGCCGTGATCGACACGATCGCCGTTCATGTTGGCGTCATGCCAGGCGCCCTGGCCCATCGCGCTCACACCAGGCATGATGCGCGGGGTGACTTTGGCGGCAATGCGCACTTCGCCGCGATCGTTAAACACGCGCACCGTGTCACCGTTTTTAATGCCGCGCTTCTCGGCGTCTACAGGGTTAAGCCACACCTCCTGGCGACAGGCGGCCTGGAGCACATCCACGTTGCCGTAGCTGGAGTGGGTACGGGCTTTAAAGTGGAAACCGAACAGTTGCAGCGGGAATTTGCTGCGCTCGGGCGCGTCCCAGCCTTCAAAGGTTGAGGTATAGACTGGCAGCGGGGTGATGGTTTCGTCTTTTTGCAGTTCCCAGGTTGCCGCAATATCCGCCAGCTTGCTGGAGTAGATCTCGATTTTCCCCGACGGGGTTTTCAGCGGATTGGCATCCGGATCGTCACGGAATTTTTTATAGGCCACAAAATGTCCATTTGGATCTTTGCGCTTATAAATACCCATTTTTTTCAGCGCGTCGTAGGACGGCAGCAGCGGATCTTTGGCAACCATTTTGGCGTAAAGGTAGCGCAGCCACTGCTCCTGCGTACGGCCTTCGGTGAATTTCTGATAGACATCCGGTCCGAGACGTTTCGCTACTTCGCTCATGATCCAGTAGATGGGTTTGCGCTCAAACTTCGGGGCGGTTACCGGCTGGAGGAAAATCAGGTATCCCATGTTGCCGGCGTAATCGTTGGGGATGATATCTTCCTGCTCAACGGTCATCAGGTCCGGCAGGACAATATCGGCATACTTCGCGGACGAGGTCATGAAGTTGTCGATAACGACGATCGTTTCGCACTTACTCTCATCCTGCAAAATGTCGTGAGTTTTGTTGATATCAGAGTGCTGGTTGATGATGGTATTACCCGCATAGTTCCAGATGAATTTGATCGGCACATCCAGCTTATCCTTACCGCGTACGCCGTCGCGCAGGGCGGTCATCTCCGGTCCACGCACGATGGCATCCGTCCAGCTGAAGCAGGAGATTTGCGTTTTCACAGGATTTTCCGGCAGCGGCATACGTTCGATGGTGATGGTGTAGGTCGATTCGCGCGCGCCGCTGTTGCCGCCGTTAATGCCGACGTTGCCGGTCAGGATCGGCAGCATGGCGATGGCGCGGGATGTCTGCTCGCCGTTGGCCTGACGCTGCGGGCCCCAACCCTGGCAAATGTAGGCCGGTTTTGCCGAACCGATTTCACGGGCCAGCTTAATAATGCGATCGGCAGGAATGCCTGTAATGCGCGACGCCCACTCCGGAGTTTTCGCGGTTTTGTCATCACCCTGGCCGAGAATATAGGCTTTGTAATGACCATTAGCAGGTGCGCCTTCCGGCAGGGTTTTTTCGTCATAACCTACGCAGTATTTATCGAGGAAGGGCTGATCGACGAGGTTTTCATTAATCAGCACCCACGCAATACCTGCCACCAGTGCGGCATCGGTGCCCGGACGAATCGGGATCCACTCGTCTTCGCGGCCTGCGGCGGTGTCGGTGTAGCGCGGATCGATAACGATCATCCGTGCGTTAGACCGTTCACGTGCCTGTTCAAGGTAGTAAGTGATCCCGCCGCCGCTCATGCGCGTTTCTGCCGGATTATTGCCGAACATCACCACCAGTTTGGTGTTTTCGATATCTGATGTACTGTTGCCGTCGTTGCTGCCGTAGGTGTAGGGCATTGCGCAGGCGATCTGCGCGGTGCTGTAGTGGCTGAGGAAGCCGCCGTAGCAGTTCATCAGGCGTGCCACCAGCGAGGCGTAAGGGGAGGAGCGGGTGATATTGCCGCCGACAATTCCGGAGGAGTAGTTAATGTAGACCGCTTCGTTGCCGTATTTTTCGACCACGCTTTTCAGGCTCGCGGCGATGGTGTCCAGCGCTTCTTCCCAGGTGATACGTTCAAACTTGCCTTCTCCGCGTTTGCCCACGCGTTTCATCGGATAGTTCAGACGGTCTGGATGATTAATGCGACGGCGAATTGAACGGCCTCGCAGGCAGGCGCGAACCTGATGGTTGCCGTAAACATCCTCGCCGGTATTATCCGTTTCAACCCAATAGACTTCGTCATCGCGAACGTGCAGACGCAGCGCGCAGCGGCTACCGCAGTTTACCGAGCAGGCGCCCCAGACGACTTTATCTTCCGCTGGCTGAATAGCGGTCTGCACTGCGGCGGCGGCGCTTTTCAGACCAAAAGGCAATGCGATCCCACCGGCGGCAAGCGCCAGAGATCCTATGGCAGTAGATTTAACCAGAGTTCGACGGCTTATCCCGTCGTGATGTTCAACTTCGGACATAACTCACCCCATCATTGTTAATAATTATTTTCACCCGTGACTACAACCGGGCTAATGATGGGGGGAGTGTTACTTATTTAGAGGTATTAAATATTAATCCTCGTCAACTCAGGGGAATTGAGTGGGAAAATCATTGCGGCTCAGCGGGTGCATTCTCCTGCGTACCTGCACCGCTTACCGGGTAGTTTCCGCTACTGGTACGAGTGTACAAAATTTTGAAAGTATCGTTGGCGCAATGCCCAACGACCTGCGCATCCGGCTGGTCGGCCTGATCGTTCGGCACGATGTTCAGGGTAAAGCCAGACTCCGGTACGCCGTTGTTGATAATCTTCTGCTGAATGTCGCTTTTCACGCGCTCGCAGGAGTCCGGGGCCGCAAGAATAGCAGGTGAAGCACTCATTAACAGCAGGGCGGTAATCCAGGGTAACCGTTTCATCTGTAGCTCCTTTTCACTGTGTAGACTGTAAGCATAGCAGGGTTAGGGTAAGCTTTTGTTTTTGTGTCTCTCTTTCTGAATTGTCCTGGAGCCCCGCCTGCGTCATAAAATAAATTGCGAATAATGGTGCTGATTGTCTACCAGATAAGAAGGCAGGGTGCGTTTTGATACCTCTTGCCTGACCAGTTTTCGGTCTCGTCCCCAGATATCTTCGGCGTTGGTGATAACCTTCATAATATGTTCCGGGTTATTAAATTCCGGCAGATCGTATTCGGTATGAGAAATGGTAGACATTTTTTCGGAAATTCTTTCTGGGGTCATTACCCAGGAGAAATGCCAGCCGCCATCTTTCACAACCTTATTATTGATTTTTAGCCAGTTCCATTTAAACCATGACCAGTTTTTATCTTTGCGTGTCCGCTTCCAGTTTCTGAAAGATTCAGGCTCACCGTGGAAGAAATGCTTAAGGTTGTAATAGGACGTCGCGCGGGGCAAGGTACATTTTCTCGGCGTACCATCCATGTTGTGAACCTGAAGATTAAACTGATAGTTGAACACGTTTTGATGAATAGTCGTGCAGAGCGCGCGTGGATTAATGGCCCTGACCGTCTCGGGAGAGAAAATTTCATCAACGTCTGACACCAGAATCAGATCGTCGTCTGCCGCGTCTTTTAACCCATTCATAATGGAGTTGCGAAGCGCTGCTTCATTTGCCCAGGCATCAACCTGGTTATTGTCAGCACTGTTTAAAATAGGCTGCGCGTCAAAAGGCACGTAAATAATTTTGTCTCTGAATTTGGCAAACTTCGTAATATCGAAATGTAATTCTCGCGGTATGCCCGTAAAAGAGTGTGTTGCTTCTACAATGACAAAACGGTCAACGACATCAGCGAGCGTATGTAATCTGATGTCGAGCAACATATCTTCGTCATAGTACAAAAAACAGTCGTAAATCATGATGTTAACCTGAAAAGTTAAGAATCTAATTTTATAATAATGTGGAATCTTCCGCGCCCAAAGTAGCCACTTTGGCAGGTCTCGTCAATGCAAACGACGGATTTATACAGCGTAAAGAGTCAAATGAAGTGCTGTTATGTAAGTTGCTGTATTTGCTAATATGATTGTATCTCTCTCTGAACGGTAAATGATGTGAATAAATACGCAGCGATAACGCTACTGGCAACGGTACTGGTGGGATGTGACAACAACACCGCGCCGCTGTCATTTACGCCGGAGATGGCGAGCTTTTCGAACGAGTTTGACTTTGACCCTCTGTGCGGGCCGGTGAAAGATTTTACCCAGACGCTGTTGAACGATAAGGGTGAAGTCTCTAAACGCGTGACCGGAACGATGTCGTCGGAGGGGTGTTTCGATACCCTTGAACTGCACGATCTGGAGGCTAACACGGGCGTTGCGCTGGTGCTGGATGCTAACTACTACGTCGATGCGGAAACCCAGCAGCAGAAGGTGAAGTTGCAGGGAAAATGTCAGCTGGCGGAACTGCCGTCTGCCGGCCTGACATGGGACACCGACGATAACGGGTTTGTGGTTGCCGCGCACAGCAAAGAGATGGAAGTGAAGTACCAGTATGATACCGACGGCTACCCGCTCGGTAAAACCACGGTCTCCGGCGACCAGCGTTTATCGGTCAAATCGATGCCGTCGAAAGATCTGCGTAAGCGCATGGATTATACGGCGGTAAGCCTGTTGAACGATAAACCGATGGGCAATGTAAAGCAGAGTTGCGATTACGATCGCCACAACAACCCGGTGAGCTGCGAGCTGGTTATCGTCGATGACAGCGTTAAACCTGCCATTGAGCGCAAGTACACCATCAAAAACAGCATTGAATATTATTAAGAATAAAACCGCGCAGGTTACTGCGCGGTGGGTTTAAGCAGGTTGGCGGAGGAAGATTTATGCCCGGCCAGATGCTGATGCTGGAAAATGCACATGCGGATGGTGTTACGGTATTCGCCATTAATAAAGAACTCATGGATCAGTTCACCTTCCACCATAAAGCCGAGCTTACGGTAGATATGAATCGCTTTTTCGTTCTCTTTATCGACGATGAGGTAAAGCTTGTAGAGATTCAGGACGTTAAACCCATAATCCATCGCCAGCTTTGCCGCCCGCGACGCAAGACCTTTCCCCTGGTGCTCCGGTGAAATAATGATCTGAAATTCCGCCCGACGGTGAACATGGTTGATCTCAACCAGTTCAACCAGCCCGGCTTTCTCACCTTCGCACTCCACCACAAACCGGCGTTCACTCTGATCGTGGATATGCTTATCGTAGAGATCGGACAGCTCGACGAAGGCCTCGTAAGGCTCTTCAAACCAGTAGCGCATCACGCTGGCATTGTTGTCGAGCTGGTGGACAAAGCGTAAATCTTCGCGCTCCAGCGGACGGAGCTTTACGTCACACGGCGTCGACATTACGGTGCTACCGTGCGGCCAGTGCGACGATCCAGACAGCGCAGGGTGTTAGGCTCCCAGTAAGCGTTGACGTTGGCACTTTGCTGGCATTTGTCGCGGGCATCAAACGCGACGTCTTCTTTATCCCACTCTTTTTCCACGCGCTTATTCACTTTCTGACGCAGGCTGCGGGTGTCATTCCATTGTTCTTTGTCCATGGCGGCGTTCTGGCGGCTTTGCGCGCTGTCACCAGACTCAATGATGAGTTTGCTGGTTTCGGCTGATGCCGTTGCGGTGAAGGCGAACGAGGACAGCGCCAGTGCGGCTGTCAGACAAAGGCGTTTGCTTAATGTAGTCATAGCGTTTCCTTTAAACGGGTGCAGACAATCGGATTACCCCGTTGGATTCTACACCAATCCGAAAGGGTGTCATACCCGCGCGGCAGGTATGGGAACGATGAGAGCATTATCGCGTATGATGTCTAAATCAATCCTCACGAAACGAGAAAAATGTTCAAAACGACGCTGCTTTTTTTCGCGACCGCGCTGTGTGAAATCATCGGATGCTTTTTGCCGTGGCTCTGGCTAAAGCGGGGCGCTTCCGCGCTGCTGCTGATCCCGGCGGGTGTGTCCCTGGTCCTTTTTGTCTGGCTGCTCACCCTGCATCCGGCCGCCAGCGGGAGGGTATATGCGGCCTACGGCGGAGTGTACGTCTGTACCGCGCTGCTGTGGCTGCGCGTTGTCGATGGCGTCAGGCTAAGCCTGTATGACTGGGCAGGCGCGCTGATTGCCCTGTGCGGCATGTTGATCATCGTGGCCGGTTGGGGACGCGCATAAGCGTCCTTATAGTGTGATCGCCCGCTGATTTTACGATCATTATACTTGTATGGTAGTAGTGTAGTTGCGTAAATTTCCTGCATCACAACGAGCGATGTAAGGAAATGGATTATGAAGATTGTCGGGGCTGAAGTATTTGTCACCTGCCCGGGGCGTAACTTTGTCACCCTTAAAATTACGACCGATGAAGGCATTGTCGGCCTGGGTGATGCCACGCTGAACGGACGCGAACTTTCCGTTGCCTCTTACCTGAAAGATCACCTGTGCCCTCAGCTGATTGGCCGCGATGCGCACCGCATCGAAGATATCTGGCAGTTCTTCTATAAAGGCGCTTACTGGCGTCGTGGTCCGGTCACCATGTCAGCGATTTCTGCCGTGGATATGGCGCTATGGGACATTAAGGCGAAAGCCGCGAACATGCAGCTCTATCAGCTTCTGGGCGGGGCTTCCCGGGAAGGGGTGATGGTTTATTGTCACACCACCGGGCACACCATTGACGACGTGCTGGAAGATTATGCCCGTCATAAAGAGATGGGCTTCAAGGCAATTCGCGTGCAGTGCGGCGTGCCGGGAATGAAAACCACCTACGGCATGGCTAAAGGCAAAGGGCTGGCGTATGAGCCTGCGACCAAGGGCGCCTGGCCGGAAGAGCAGCTGTGGTCCACCGAGAAATACCTCGACTTCACGCCCAAACTGTTCGACGCAGTGCGCAGCCAGTTCGGTTTCAGTGAACATCTCCTTCACGACATGCACCACCGTCTGACGCCCATCGAAGCGGCGCGGTTCGGCAAAAGTATTGAAGAGTACCGCCTGTTCTGGATGGAAGATCCGACTCCCGCTGAAAACCAGGAGTGTTTCCGCCTGATCCGCCAGCACACCGTCACGCCCATTGCGGTGGGGGAAGTGTTCAACAGCATCTGGGACTGCAAGCAGCTGATTGAAGAGCAGCTCATTGACTATATTCGCGCCACCATAACCCATGCGGGCGGCATCACCGGGATGCGTCGCATTGCTGACTTTGCCTCACTCTACCAGGTGCGCACCGGCTCACACGGCCCGTCGGATCTGTCGCCGATTTGCCACGCCGCGGCACTGCATTTTGACCTGTGGGTACCGAACTTTGGCGTGCAGGAGTATATGGGGTATTCAGAGCAGATGCTGGAAGTGTTCCCGCACAGCTGGCGCTTCGATAACGGCTATATGCACCCGGGCGACAAGCCAGGGCTGGGCATTGAGTTTGATGAGAAGCTGGCAGCGAAATACCCGTACGAACCGGCCTGTCTGCCGGTGGCCCGTCTGGAAGACGGCACCCTCTGGAACTGGTAAACGAGGAGCGAATAATGAAAAGCGTAGTGATCCAACAGCCGAATGCGCTGGTGATTGAGGAGCGTCCTCTCCCGTTGCCGGGCGCAGGCGACGTCCGCGTCAGAATTAAACTCGCCGGTATCTGCGGTTCAGACAGCCATATCTATCGCGGGCATAACCCGTTTGCGAAATACCCGCGGGTAATCGGTCACGAGTTCTTTGGCGAAATAGACGCGGTTGGCGAAGGCGTGGAGAGCACCCGACTGGGCCAGCGCGTGTCTGTTGATCCGGTGATCAGCTGCGGGCACTGCTACCCGTGTTCCGTCGGAAAACCGAACGTTTGTACCTCGCTGGTGGTGCTGGGCGTCCACCGTGACGGCGGCTTCAGCGAATACGCCGTCGTGCCGGCGAAAAATGCCTGGCACATTCCGGATGCGATCCCTGACAAACACGCGGTGATGGTTGAACCCTTCACCATTGCCGCCAACGTGACGGGGCAGGCGAAACCCACCGAACAGGACGTGGCGCTGATCTACGGCGCAGGCCCGATGGGGCTGGTCACCGTGCGGGCGCTGAAGGGCGTTTACAAGGTGAAGCAGGTCATCGTGGTGGATCGCATTGATGAGCGGCTGGGGATGGCGCAACGCAGCGGCGCAGACTGGGTCTTCAACAACAGCGAGCATTCGTTACAGGCCGCGCTGGATGAAAAAGGCATCAAGCCGACGTTAATCATCGATGCTGCCTGTCATCCGTCCATTTTGCAGGAAGCGATTACGCTGGCGTCTCCGGCAGCGCGCATCGTGCTGATGGGCTTCTCCAGCGACCCGAGCCAGATCGTGCAGCAGGGGATCACCGGCAAAGAGCTGTCGATCTTCTCTTCGCGCCTGAATGCCAACAAATTCCCGGTTGTCATTGACTGGCTGGAAAAAGGGCTGATCGACCCTGAAAAACTGGTCACCCATACATTTGACTATCACCACGTTACAGACGCCATCGAACTGTTTGAAAAAGACCAGCGGCAGTGCTGCAAAGTCTTGCTCACGTTCGACCAATAATAATTCACGCGGTTAAGAGCCTGCGAAGACAGGCTCTCAGTGGTACGCATCTTACCTTGCAGAGATAGCCATTATGACTCAAGCACAACCTCAAAGAAGTACGTCAGACCTGGTGAAAGCCGCCGTACCCGGCTGGCTGGGCACCGCCCTGGAGTTTATGGATTTCCAGCGCTAAGTGGGTTATGTAGAGGATATATATGGATATTATGCAGCAGGTCTGTTTCTTTGGGGCATGGTTGGGGCAAAATCACTTAATTTAGAACTCAGCATTGCTATCTGATCCAGATTGTTCTCCTCCATCCACTTACCGTAAACCTGAAAAACCATCTGAGCATCTGCGTGGCCCATTTGGTTAGCAATGAAGTTTGGGTTAGCCCCGGCAGAAAGTGACCAGCAGGCATAGGTGTGTCTCGACTGGTAAGATTTTCGGTGGCGAAGGCCGGCTCTTTTCATCGCGGCATCCCACGAGTTCCCGATTGAGTTAATAGAGAAGTGCTTTCCGTAATTCCCGGCCCTGGCTGTAAGTGATGGCAGGAAGACAAACGTGCACTTGTTCATTTCTTTCTTTCCGTACTCCCTCAATTTTACCGGCACGGTATGCTCCTGAGAGAGGCGCGTCATTTCATACTGGCTTTTAAATGCCTCATGAGCCGGTCCGATCAGATGCACAACCCGGTTAGTACCGGCATTAGTTTTCGGTAGCGTGAATATCCCTTTCTGAGTCAGGCTCCTTCTGACAGTGATAGTCCCTGCCTTTAAGTCCACATCCTCCCAGGCCAGTCCGCACAGTTCACCCGGCCGCAATCCGGTGTAAACGGCGATAGCCCAAAGATTTTTGCTCTGCTGATGGTGGCAGGCGACAATCAGGCGAGGGAATTCTTCTCTTGTGATGGGGTCTGGATCGGGGCGGGACTCTCGCAGAGGCGCGACACCAGTCATAGGTGACCTTGAGATATAGCCATTTTCAACTGCAAACTGGAAAATACCGAACCACACGGTCATGTAGTTGTTCACCGTGACCGATGAACGACCCTTCTTCGCAGTTTTATGGCCCTTCTTCATGACCTGATAACCGGTCAGCAATTCTTTTCGAATCTCCAGAATGCTCTCTTTGGTTATTGAGGAGAGCAGCGTGCCTGGCCCCAGGATAGCCATGACGTTAGCAATAACTCGCCCGTAAGTGTTGAGTGATGACTCAGCCACCTCCATTTCCTTCAGTGCAAGCCACCTCCCGGATAACTCACCGATAGTCACCTCTTGCCTGGCCTCCCCGAAACGCTGCAAATTTTTCGAATTAGGAAACTGCGCCGAGTAGATGAAGGTGCCGGTCTTGATCGCATAGCATATTGATGTGCGAAGCTCGCCAGCAACCTTCCTGTTCTTTGGTGTATCCGGAACGCCAAGGCCTTCCCTGACCCTGACCCCTTTATAGATAAACCACAGCCGCAATGTGCCGCCGTGGTTCTCAACCCCGGTTGGATATTTAGACATGCCTTTTCCTCGCTGTTAAAGGTATGGCTATTTAATCAGATTTCTGGCGGGGGATCGCCGGGCGCTGACGCTCCACCCAGTTATCGACCTCGTGTCGGTTATAAAGGATAGGGGAGTTATCCTTCGGCTGGCAGTCGCCGGAGTAGTGCTTGTACTCGCGCCCCTCCATCCATGACAGGGTGCGGGCTGACTTAATCGCGTTCTTTGTCAGGCCAGTCAGCGCAATCAGCAACTCCTCAGAAACCCATTTGTTTGGTACCAGATGAATAATGTCGCTCATGGTTTTCTCCAGTCAAAAAGAAGCCCTCGCAATGGAGGGCTGAAAGGGGGATAACGTGGCAGTGCTTTCGCAACCAATAGCCAGCTCATAACTGGCTATCAGTTGCGTCAGTCGTCTTCATCTTCCTCCCAGTCCTCGTCGTAATATGGCGAGGCGAGAAGCGGGTTGGTTGCTGAGAGAATCTCCCCGGAGGCACCCTGGCGCTGAAGTCGACGAAGCGCTTCGTATAGCTCGAAAGCCTCGGTTCGCTCGTCACCGATATCGAGGGCGCATGCAACCTTGTGCGCCTCGGTGACCAGAGTTGATAGCTGGTTTCGGATGTCCTGAATGGTGCTCATAGTTCTCCTTACGCCGCACGCTGGGCGCGCAGCAATTTAATGTGCTCGCTCGTCTCCAGTTCGGCGCGTATCTGCGTCGCCTCACGGTGATCGAGGTGCTCAAAGTCATTGTTGAATCGGTCGATTGAAGCTGTGTTGATCCGGCCCTGTCGCCAGTAGCGGACTATCTGTGATGTGCAGCTGTGGATGATGACGGGCCAACCGTGCTGGTCAGCGTAAATCTGACCCCGTTGAATTAGCTGGAACATTGACAGGCACCATTCGCAACACATTGCGTATTTTGTTTTCGTCTACATTCAGTTCGGTGGAGAAACTTTTAACAAGCTCGTCACCGTTAAACTCTCGACATGAATAACCCATGAACCATTCACGCAAACCGGTAAATGCAGGGCCATCTTCCGGATCATCGACAAATGCGGCTGCGGCGCTCGATACCTCTGCACAGTCGAGGCATTGCTTGAAACTCTGTCCGCTTCCATCCCAGACGCCGTGCGAATACGTGTAATGCTCGCCAGGCTTAACTATGGCTCCACACTCGCAGCACTTATGCTCTTTGCGGGCCTTTCGCTGCTCCTGACCAAAGACTGCAGGCATATCACACATCACAACCCCCTTTGCTTACGGATAAGTTCCAAATCAGACTGGCAACTGGCGCATGTCTGGCAGCCGGGAACGGCAGCGCGCCGCGGATCTGGGATATCCTCTCCGCATTCTTCGCAGTGCTCTGCTGATACGGCGTTACGGTCGATGCGGTGAGCGGAAAGGGCAGCGTTACGCTGAAGCTCTTCAATCTCTGCTGCGGTATCGATGATGTCAGCCATTTCGTGCTCTCCTGCGTTTCTTGGCGGCTCTGCGTGCCGCGGCAATGCCAGTCTTCCCACCACTAACCGGGTAGCTATTTCCGGTATATAGGGAAGGGGAAATTTCTGCGATGCTGTACGGTTTAATCGAAGCCAGCGTGCCGGCCATGGCAGCTAAAAATATTGATGCTCGTTTCATGGGTACTCCCGGAACTGTCGGTTAATTCGGTTGAAGGTGAACGCCAGCAATAAAAAGGGAGCCTTAAGCTCCCGGGTGATTAGTGCCTTCATGCTGCACCGCCTTCATTTTTCTCGGCTTCGACAGCCATCTGCTCAAGCCGTCGAGATAGCTCGGCGGCCAGCGTCTGGAACTCTTCCTCTGTCGCCACCGGGATCGGCACGAAGCGAATCCCGATGTGCGCCAGGTGGTTGGCAATTTCGAGGCTTTTCCTCAAATCAACGGGTGCGGCTCGGTTCATGCGGCGCGTTCCTCTTCCTGGAAGATAATTTCCATTTCAAGCTTCTCGGCCAACGCATTCTCCGCTCGGGCACCAGCGGAGTGCTCCCAGCCTTCAAGCATGTAGATAGCATCAGCACAGCGAAGCATAGACAGGCAGATGTCCATGTACTCGGCCTGGGTTAATCCATCTGGTAGACGGGCGGGATTCAGAACAATATGGCCTTTCGACCAGAGATGAAAATGCGCATGGTTAAAAGCGGCACGGTTAAAATTAGGTAGGCCGCTCATCGGTCCGGCAATATAAACTTTCACGATTCAACTCCGAAGCGGCGATTAAGCCGCCCTGTTTATACGACAAACTCCAGAAGGCTAACTCCCAGAGCTTCAATTTCTTGTGATGCTTGTTGATGATGGGAGGCACCGTTTCGTTCCAGTTAGGTTTTGGCTTCTTGCGCATGGCCTGCTGGATTTCTTCGGTGCACCGGCGGCAGGCGGCGCGGACGGCGTTTTCATTCGCTGGCGTCATGCGGCCTCCGTTTTCACGACGTCGATGGCGCAGCCGGGCAGCAATTTTCTGGCGGCTAACTCGTTTTCATGCGGAAAGTTAAGTCGCGCATATTCGCCGAATAGCTCGCGAGCAGATTCGTCGTAAGCATGAGCGGCCTCTTCAGCCGAACGGTAGTAGCCAAGGTGGCGGCGCTCACGGCCTATTGTGATATTTGCACGGTATGGTTTTGATAAGTTATTGGCCCGAGAGACGCCTTTATATCCCGTTAAATTCGCTCTGCTTAACTCTCGGTTGTGCTGGTTCTGATTTAGCGTAGCCAAACGCAAATTGGACCATCGGTTGTTCGTGCCGTCATTATCAACATGATCGATGTGATACTTTGGCCATTCACCTGTCACTATCAGCCAAATGAGACGATGCGCGCGATAGAGGCGGCCAATCCTAACTTTGACGTAAAGCTTTCTACCGTTCCCACAAACCGAGCCAGCAACACTACCTTTCTGGACTTTTTTGCGACAAGTCTTCCAGGTCAGCAGCCCTGTTGTGGGGTCATATTCCAGAAGCTCTCTAACCATTTCGGCAGTTAATTCAGGGCAGTTTCTACTCGGCATTTTCATATCTCCCCGGAACAAGCTTCACATCGCCATCAACTTCATTCCCCCAAGCATCCCAGCCTGGCGCCGCGCTGCGGCTGAACAGCTCAATGCGCGGCACATCACCGTAAAGCAACTCCAGCCGGTGCCGAACTTCCCACGGCTTTTCGCTGTGCGCGCCGAGCGGGCTGTATACCACCTGCTTAATCCCTGCGTGCTTTCGTTCCAGCCCGGCGCCGCGGGTGGCAATCAACAGGTCTTCTGTATTGGCCCGGGTGTGATTGCCGCCGTTCATGCGCGTCTCGGCGTTAAGCAGATAGAGGAAGTCGTAAAAGTCGGTGACTCCACCCTCGGCCAGCGCCTTGTTGATGCGCAACTCGGCGTTCTGATTCAGCTTCACCCAGGTAAAGCCCTTCATCGTGCGAACTGTAAATCCCCAGGCCTCGGCCAGTTCGATAGCCTCCTGGTTATGCGTGCCGGTGTACCACATCGCCAGCACCGAGTTTTCGGCGGCAAGTTCCCACACTGGCAGGCGCTTGATGTCGATGAGCTTCATGGTGGAGTAGTGATCGGCGGCAGCGCCGTTGCTGATGGTGTTGCCGTAAGACCAGGGAGGATCAGCGTAGATAAGAGAGTATTTTTCGGTCATACATCCTCCCGCTCCGGATCGTTAACATCCCAGCCATTACGTTCAATATTCGTTTGCAGGCGCTTATCTCCGACCTCTTCAATGCTGCGGCCGGTAATCTCTGCGACTTCGGCGTTTGAGTATCGCCACAGCAGCGCCAGCTCTTCGAGTGACCACGCTTTCATAGCACTGACTCCATTTCGTCGATGTAGAGGCCCTGAGCAATCAGGCGGCTACGGCGGGCGGCACGAGCTATGCACTCCTGCCGTCTGCCTTCCTGCGATTGCTCTATGGCGCGCCGGGTGAACAGCCGCGATTTACCCTGCGGCGTTACGACCTTTGGCTTGCTGGCCAGACTAAATGTCCGGTCGCAGATGCCGTCCTCGTTGATCCACTTTTCCGACTCAACGATCTGCGCTATCTGTCCTGAGCCGCGGGTAATGCCGTTGGCGACCCGGTTAAACTCAATCAGCGTTACGCCAAACTTCTCAGCGATTTCGCTACCGGTTACCGGGCGGCCGCGCGTCTGAATCATCCAGATAACGCGTTCACGTAGGCCGGAGAATTGCCCGGTTCGCCCGGGACGGCGGTAAAAGGGTGTGCGTTTCATGCTGCACGCTCTGTGATTTTCTGAATTTCCGACTCCAGATCTGCAAGGAAGCTCTTAACCTCAGATTCAATTTCGCGCGCCAGCGCTTCATCGAAATGGATGCGCTTCTTGAAATAGGCGAGGTCAGGCGGCAGGCGATCATCGAAACTAACGAAATCACACCATTTCCGCCCGGTACACATCATCTGTGCATGCATTTGCAGCATGTACTGGCGCTTTGGATCGCCAGTTTTCAGCGTTTCAAGATGGGTCCAGGTGTTGGGGCATTTGATTTCGATAAGCCCGTCGTCGTTAACAAGTCCGTCCGGGCTGGCTGCGAATCCGGGTATGTTTGGGTGATCAATGAGTCCAACTTCAGTGATTTCTGCATCGAACTCATTCAGCGCGTACATTTCGCGCGCCACTGGCTCAAGTTCAGTGCCGCGCATCATCGCGGCATTCGAAAAACCTTCCTCCAGCTTCCCGGTCAGTCGTTGGCAAATCAGCTCGGCCATGTAGTTCTGGCGGCTGGTGGAGTAGCCCGACTTAGTCCGGGCCATGACATCAGCCAGTCGACTGGCTGTGACCTTGCCGCAGCGCGCAGCAAACCATTCAGGGGTGCGTTGCTCCATTATTCAGCCTCCGCATCTGCGACATTGACAGGTTCGGCGTTGTCGACAGCAAGACTCATGTCATACATGCGTCGCTTCTCAACTGCGCCAATTACCTGCTTCTCTTCAGCGCTCAGCGCCACCCAGAACTCCTGATACTTAACGGTTCCAAGGCGCGCGGCAGACTCGCCTTTTGCGATCAGGTCCGGACGACGGCTATCTGATTCATGGCCTGCATGAACCTCTGCCGTTGTTCCTTCAATCACTCGCTCGGCCTCGTCCTGGTCGAAGATGCCAGCGAAACCAAAGGCCAGACGCGCGCACTGGATCAGCGTCTTGTGGCGAAGCATGCGGGTAGGGTGGGACTGCCATGGCTGAGTGCTGCGTTTGCACTCGCCCATGTACTCGGTGACGATTGTCGGGTGCTTGCGGTCTTTGCGGTAAATCTTGCAGGTGCACGCGCCTTCCTCTTTGTCGTAATAGAACTCCATGCCGTCAAACTGAGGATGTTCGTTGATAATGCGAGCCCATCCATCAACGCCGACGACCGGTACAATCCCGCCTTTATCTGGGAATGCGTAAATCTCTTTGGTCCATGGGTTCAGGCCGTACTGGTTGGCGACGATCAGCAGGGCTGTGAATTGCTCGTCCGTGACGTTGCCGCCTTTGAATGCTGTATTCTTCAGCGTATTCATCAGGTCTGTACCGGCATCCATGCCGAGACGTGCGGCCAGTTTCCCGGCCATGGTGGAAAGTGCAGTACTCATTGTTAAATCCCTCAAAAATTAAAACGGGCAGCCGGTACGGTGGTCCCAGTCGTATTCCGCCTGGGCGTAAGCAACTGCCGAAATGAAATCGTTGTAGGCTTCGCCAGCTTTATCGCTGCGAAGTCCTTCGTATGGGCTGGAGTCAATCGGGACCGTGAAGTGGAATAGGCCGGAGGGCTCTTTTGGCATCATGTCGATGATTTCCCGCGCCCGGTCGTCGATCCACTTCTCTTTTTCGTCGGTGAGCTGCTGCTCAACCCAGCACCGATCTTCGATTCGGTCGTAAGTGAGGAATGCGTTCATGGCTGAACTCCTGAAATTTGGATGTGCAGATCCCGCCCGCATTGAGCCAGGCCGATCGGTTGAATAGGGTGGTTAGTGCTGGATAGGGTTTCCGTGACCGTCCAGAAGAACGTCAATCACGCAGTCACTGAGGCGGATGATTTCTGCATCGGTGTGCAGATACACCCATTTGCGCTCCTGAATGACCGCTGAGACGCGATAGGTGCGGCCTTCATGCATTGCCATCATGCCGGGCGTTACGCACTGGCGAATGAGCGGGGTGGTGCCGTAGTGATTGACCATCATTCAATCTCCCTGAACGAAACACCTTCTATGCCCGGTAAAAACCAGATGGTTTCGAACTCATCTGTTTCCCGGTCATATTCCTGTCGAGAATCAGCGGTCCATTCGAAATCATCTTCAGCATCATCATCTTTCAGAGCCAAGAATCCGCCAGAGACCAATTCCCCGGCGTAACGATGGCCGACAGTCCAGTCGCCATTAGTCTCAATGCATTCGACGATTACGGCCATACCTTCACCTCAACCTGTTTCAGGAGGCCAGCGATATGCATCTGCCAGCGGTTCAGCACCAGTTTTTCCCGTGGTGCCGATACCGACGTCAGCTGCCACTCGTTATCGTTGAGCTTTTTGGCTGTGTACTGCTTGCCGTTGTGGGTGACTGTCATGACTCAGCCTCCAGATGACCTTTCCTGCGAAGCCACTCAATTACTTCATCAGCGTCAAGGCGATCCAGAATGTCATCGGTATGCCCAGCGGCCTCAGCCCAGTCTATGTAGTCATCAAGATCGATTTCATGAAAGAGCGCTTTCCCTTCAATTTCAGAGATAAGATCTGAGAGCTCCACGCCGCGGACTTCTAAATTTACGTGGTCACGGTAACCACTTGTTGAAACATCAATACCTGTAGCATTCACTTCAAAATCAATTGTCATAAATCCTCTTGGCCTTATCGCGGCGAACGGAACGGTTAATACAAGACTTCAACGCATTTATTCAGTGTTTCAATGGGCGGCGGATGGCCGCCGGTTGTCATAAATGGGCAGACTCGAAAATCTGCCTATGTATGGCCGATAAAAAACCCGCCGGAGCGGGTCATTCGCACTTTGCATGTCTGACTGGTTTTAATTTCCACTCAATGGCCTTAGGCTCAATTTCCTTCCTGATTTCCTGATGCGTTTTTACGGAGCCATCCGGGTTTTTATTGAATGGATTTAGCGTTTGATAAAACTTTTCCCGTCTTTTGCATGCTTTACCGCATACATCACACTTTCCGGATTTCTCAGCAAAAGTTGAGACCTCATCGAACCGCGTTGTTGTAATTCCACCCCATCCCATCGCCTTACCCTCTGTAGTTACCCGCTGATGCGGGAGAAATGTTTTGGTCGGTGTGGTGAATGAGGAATCGAACCCCAAGTTCCGCTGGTCTTTTCGCTGTGTTGATCAATCACAGCACCACCAACAAGCCATCAAGCGGCAGCGCTGCCAGCCCCAATAACTTTTCAGTGCCTGCGGATCTATGACCTGTTTCACCACACCCCAAAACATTCCCTGTATTGGTCAGCGCCAACTCTCTGCCAGTGTTGCCCGTTCTCACGCCGTTCTCGCTCTCGCGCGGGGATACTCTCTCACCGACCGGATCGCACCCGGTGATACAGCACGTTTACGTGTAGGGGTCTTAACAGGTCATTGACGCTGTAAATCTGCATGTTGTTAAAAAGCAGGCGACTTGCTGTCCGCCGCTGGCTAACTTCGCTCAGCTGTCGATGTTTCGTTTCGATGGATTAAAGATAACCTTAGTTATGAGTGATGGCAATAACCTAATTTATAATATCAATCACATAAGTTATAAATTAATGATAACTAAATGAATTTATTTTTGTAAATCATGAGTGCTATGCTTAAAAAAACAGCAGGAGGGATGTGCATGGTTCTGGATGAAGAGCGTATAAGCATGAAAATTCAGGCGATGGGGCGGGCGGTGATGGAATTGTCACTGGCTGATTTACCCATGACCCAGCAAAACATCATCGACAAGCTGAAGCAGTACCGGAAGGAAACAGGAAACGTGATAGGGAAGGGCGTGAACAGGGATGCAGCGGAGATAGTGCGGAAAGGGCAATAAAAAACCCGGCACTGTGGCCGGGTTTTAGCTGGTGATTTGAAATCCTATATCTTCAAGCGTAGCGTCACCTCTGCATAATGCGTGAAAGTGGCGATCTTTCAGCCCGGCTTGTTTAGCCATGGATTTTATCAAATCTCTGGAAAATGGGGCGTGATGCTTATCAACTGTAACCACCCATTTCCCTTTGCTGTTCTTGAGAACCCATTGTTCGTGAGAGGTTCCTGTTTTGGGTTTCATTTCAAACCCCATTTTCTTAAGCCCTCTGATTACCTCGTCGTATTTCAAAGGGGTAAGCTTTTTCAAGAACATGTAATGCAGTCCTAAGCATGAGCATCACAAGGTTCAGCAAAGAGCTTTGCTTCACCTCGTTTTCTGACAAAGACCTGAAAGGCGATCACCCAATACTTTAGCCACATAGATAGCGGTGCTTTACGGCTAAGTAATTGTTTTGCATATTCCGGTTCTGATAGTGCTTCAGTGAAAAAGTCTTTAATCTGTTCGTCCAGTTTTTTTACGGCGTCCTGCATGGTATCTGCTTGCGCTGCCAATGACAGGTCTAAACACGCAGCTACGTAAACGCCGTTCTGCTGGTAGGCCATGCAACGTAAGGTTTTCATTTTGTATCTCCTCAGAAGCTCTCATATAGGAGCTTAAGTGAAGTTTACCCTATAGGTGATTTTAGGCAACTCAAAAAATAGATAAAAATGTAAATGTCAAGGAGTGGGGTTTATTAATCTGAATTTTTATACAGTGTAATTGTTTTGTATGAAAAATTCGCCATCCTTAACCAAACGTCTCTTCCGGCCACTGTTACAGTTTGTTGTAAGCTATCGATTCGTGAATAAGCGCTTTACCCATGATGTATAGCTGGTCCTGATTTTCTTCTGTCACATACCAATCTTTGTAAGCCGGATTATCTGAAAGCACGGCTAACTGCAGGCCCTGCATCTGCAGGCGCTTGACATGGAAGTGCTGCCCGAAGACAAATGCGTATACTCCGTCAACCTTGAAGTTCCTCACCGAAACGTCAAAGAACAGGCGATCTCCCGACTGAATCGTTGGGCACATGCTGTCACCGTCTACGGTCATCACCTTCACATCATTTTGAGTGCGGTTCCCGAAAAGAGATCTGGCATGCTCAGTTGTGAACTCAATAGCATGCAGGACCTCAACAAATTCAGAAATCATAAAAGACCCCGGACCAGCGCTTACTTTCAGGTCTAAAACATCAACCCGAAAGACATCAATTGTTTCCGAGACCGGTTGGGCCGCCGATGGCACATTACCATCAATCCGCATTTCCCCCACTCCAGAACTAAGCCATTCCGGCCTTACACCCAGAGCATGAGCTAGCTCGACCATCTTACGGCTGCCGCTCGTTTTACCTGACGTCATCTTTTGAATTGCAGGCTGGGATATACCGACTTTATCAGCCAACTGTCCTTGAGATATGTCAGCGGCCGACATAGCCGCGTTCAGTCGTTCTGCAAATGTTTTCATCTTATCAATATATAACCGAGGTTATGTAGAGTAAAATAACAAAGGTTATGGACAATACCCATAACTTGGGTTATCTTTTCATTAATCCAGTAATCGGATAGGTAAAATCCATGAACAAAGTTATTCAACGAGCTTTAGAAATCGTTGGCAGCCAGAAGCGACTCGCAGATATTTGCGGCGTTAGCCAGCCAGCGGTTCACAAGTGGCTTAACGGTGGCTCCGTATCTCCGGAAAAAGTAACAGCCATCGTAAACGCTACTGGTGGCGAGATTAAGGCACACGAAATTCGACCTGATCTTCCCGACCTGTTTCCACACCCAGAGAACCATGCCGCCTAATCGGCGGCCCTAACCACGAAAGGGAAAGCAATGCATTCACTTGCGTATCAACAAGGTAACAAATTTTCGCCAACGGCGATGATTTACCAGAATCGCCGGGAGCCTGATTCCACGGCGTTAAACATCGATGGGATCCGCGCAGCTGTTCGTGCCTGGGCAGCTGATTGTCGCAGCCGTGAATTTGTCGCCGCTCTGATTGTTGAAGAGTGGCGGGCAACCGGCGGAACCGGACTGGATATCCCGACTGACTCACACCGCCAGATGCAGAAGGTGTTCCGCTGGATGGACGGCGATACCGAATATGCGACCAACAACATTCGCCAGCTGGCACCGGCAATCATGGCCGTCCTGCCGCTGGAGTATCGAAACCGCCTGGCGCCGCAGAACGACACCATGTCGCTGATCGCCTCTGCGATGAAAGAGTGCGCTGAAGCTAAACAGGCCGTGCTCCTGGACGCTCCAGAGCATCAAAAGCTGAAAGAGGTAAGCGAGGGTATAGCGTCGCTGTTTCGCCTTATGCCTGAGCAGGTAGGCCCGCTGATGACGATGGTGACGTCGATGCTGGGGGTTATGTGATGGGAAGTTTCAAAAATGGCGAAAGCCAGTCTGCGCGAACAGAAATGGCCTTCAGATGCAAATCGTGTGCACTCATTGCAGGAGGAATAATGGCAAAAAATCCACGCTATTACCATACCGCTGTACATAAAAACATAACCCGCGACCGCTTCATCCGCTCGGTTAATCCGATTGTGGCAGAGAAGATGCGCGCCATCCTGGAAGAACTGAAACGTAAGGAGAGTGGCCGTGGGTAACGTATCCAATTTAGCCGAAGCCAGAGAGGCCAGAAGGCTCCAGAAACCGCGCACGAATGACGGTAAGGGGTTTGCCTTGCTGCACCGTAAAATTATGGATGTGCCGTTCTACAAGGACGCTGAGGCGGCTCATTTATGGGTTCACTTGCTCCTGCGCGCTAATCACGAACAGACACTGGTATCGACTGATGTTGGCGATGTGATCTGCGAGCGCGGCGAGTTCATCACCGGGCGTAACACGCTGGCAATGGAAACGGGTTTGACCGCTGATCGCGTTAAATCACTGCTCCGTAAATTCCAGAATCTGGGCATGATCACCACCAAATCGAACAACCGTTTTACTGTTCTAAAAGTGGTCAAATATGACGAATATCAGTCAAATTTTTGTCCAGCCGATGTCCAGCCGGTGTCCAGCGCAAACGCAGTAGTACCAATGCCTGTGGAGGTGGAGTGTCCAGCCGGTGTCCAGCCAGTGTCCACAGATAACAATATATTAAATAACTTACTACCTAACGGTAGTAAGTATGTCGCAAATGACCAGAAACCAGCTGAAGAGAAAAAGTCCCGTTTGTCATGCGATGAAGTATGGCAATGCCTGAAAGACGAACTGCCTGAAGCCCGTGGGTGGAGATGCCTCACTGATGAGCGACGCAATCTGATCCGCACCTTCTGGGGTAAGGCTAACAAGATTGCCCGCAACCTGGACGGCAAGCCGATGGACATGGACGGTTTCAGAAGTTATCTGCGTTACATCGCTCAGAACTGCCGCTGGATGCTTGAAGACCGACCAGACCAGAAATCAGGGAAGACCTGGCGCCGCATGAAATTCGATAAGTTCCTGACCGAAAAGCTCTACATCGAAGTGCGCGAGGGGGATCGTGATGACCGCTGATTTCATGGCTGTACCACAAAACCTCGAAGCAGAGCAGAGCGTTATCGGTGGCCTGCTGCTGGATGATGACAACAGCGAGCGAGTCCAGAAGGTTCTTGCGATGCTCAAGCCTGAGTCGTTCTACAGCCGACCTCACCAGCTGATCTTTGCCGAGATGCGCCAGATGTTCCGCGACAACAAGCCAGTCGATGGTCTGACATTGTTCGACGCGCTCGAAGGCAAAGGGATCGCTGAGCAGGTAGGTGGCTTTGCTTACCTTGCGGAGATCGCCAAAAACACTCCCAGCGCTGCAAACATCGTGGCATACGCTGCGTCAGTCCGGGAAGCCGCAATGGAGCGCTACGGTATCAGCCGCCTGACCGAAGCTACTGAGCTGCTGTATTCCCGTAACGGCATGAGCGCTACGCAGAAGTACGAGGCCATTCAGGGTATTTTCACCCAGCTCGCAGACCATTCAAAAACCGGTAGTCGCCGTGGGTTGAGATCGTTTGGCGAGGTTATGGATGACTGGGTAGCAGATCTGGAGAAACGCTTTGACCCTTCAGGCGAACAGCGCGGCATGAGTACCGGTATCCCGTCACTCGACCGACTGCTGGCGCCGAAAGGTCTGGTTAAAGGCTCTCTGTTCGTGATTGGCGCAAGGCCAAAGATGGGCAAGACAACCCTGTACGGGCAGATGGCGATCAACTGCGCGGTTCGTGAGAAAAAGCCAGCGCTGATGTTCAGCCTGGAAATGCCAGGCGACCAGATCCTCGAAAAACTGGTTGGTCAGAAGTCTGGAGTTAACCCGAGCATTTTTTACATGCCAGCCACGGATGACGCCGATGACCAGTACCAGGGCGATTACGACGGCGACTTTAAGAAGGCGATCGCCACCGCCGGGCGATTGAGTGAAATCGACATGCTGTACATCGACGATACTCCTGGCCTGTCACTGGCGCACATCGTTAGCGAAAGCCGCCGAATCAAGCGCGAGAAGGGCTGCGTAGGAATGATTCTGGTTGACTACCTGACTCTGATGACCGCCGAAAAAGCCGACCGTAATGACCTGGCCTACGGGATGATCACCAAAGGGTTGAAGAACCTCGCCAAAGAGCTTGGCTGCGTCGTCGTGCTGCTGACCCAGTTGAACCGAGAACTGGAGAAGCGAGTGAATAAACGCCCGTTGCCGAGCGATTCCCGCGACACAGGGCAGATTGAGCAGGACTGCGACTACTGGGTTGGTATCCACCGGGAAGGTGCTTTCGATGACAGCGTGCCGCCGGGAGAAACCGAGTTAATCCTGCGACTCAACCGCCACGGCAGTACCGGAACGGTTTATTGCAATCAGAACAACGGGGCAATTTACGACACAGATCAGCAGGCCGCCGCCGCAGAACGCCGCGGGCGTGAGCAGCAGCCGAAAAAGAAAGGGGGATTCTGATGACCATAACCATTCGTGGGAAGATTCTTGCAGCCCTGCGTAATAACCCGGGCCTGAACAGTGCTCGTATTGCCAGCATGATCGGCATGACCACCAAAAAGATTTCCGGCCCGTTAAGTACGTTGTTTGCAGACGGCCTGATCGAGTTCGAAGGTAAGCACGGCCAGCGGCTGTATCGTCTGACCAGCTACGGCATGAAATACGCACCGGAAACCATACCGGCCATGCCAAAGGGAAATTCGAAGCTGGTGCAGCGTACAGAGGCAAACGTGATCTGCCAGGAATGCCGCAACAGTCCGGCGATGAGAAGGGTATTGATGGTTTGGGGGAGGGTAGGGGTATGAAAATTTACATCGCAGGACCAATGACGGGTTACGAAAACTACAACCGTCCGATGTTTAACGCAGTAGCACAGCAGATGTTATCAGGTGGTCATGTGGCATTAAATCCGGCCACGCTCCCGGATGGTTTATCTCAGCGTGAGTATATGGACATCTGCCTGGCTATGCTTCGCTGCGCAGACGCCATTCACATGCTGCATGGGTGGCAAGAGTCGGATGGTGCTGTCGCTGAGCATGCCATGGCTAAAAAGCTGGGAATTAAAATTTCTTACCAATTTGAAGGGGCCGCACAATGAGCACTCAAATCAAACCTTGCCCGTTCTGCGGAAGTAAAGACGTAGAGGCATTCGCGCAGTACGAAGAGGATTGCCCTTACCAGTCGGCAATTGTTCGCTGCCATTCTTGCGACGCGCAGTCTGCTCAGATGGTTGGAGCGAACAAAATCAACATGGCGATTGCTGCATGGAATAAACGTGTCGGGGAGGCCGCCCAATGAGCAACATCAACAAACAGGAGCTGCGTGAAGCGGCGGAGAATGCGACACCGGGTCGTATTGGCGATCGCGTAGATGGAAGCATCAAATACACCTGTAGAGGCACTGATGGAGCACTGGTTCTTTCAACCGACAACCATGATGATTATGGGTTTGTTGGTGATAACAGCCTGGAGGATGAGCTGTTCTTCAGGTTATGTGACCCCGCCACCGTGCTGGCGCTGCTGGATGAGCTGGAAGCCAAAGACAAGAGCATCAGCTTCCTGAAAGACCAGCTCGCGCAGCTGGCAAACTTCAATCCTGATTGGGACAAGCTGGAAGCAGCAACTTACAGCCTCCGTGAGCACATGGCTGAACTCACAGCGGCACGCAAGCGGATTGCTGAGCTGGAGGCGCGGGAGGTTTTACTTCCACAGCGCTATAGCATGTTGCATCGCGTCGATTTCGATGAGCCGTATCACACGGAAATGGTTTACAAGCAGCATCAGGTGCTTGAGGCACTGCACGATGCTGGAGTCAACGTCGCCGCAGCCGGTAAAGGAGAGTGATATGGCTTTAACACACGATGAACTTTGCCAGATAGCTTGCCGTTTTCTGAAAAACAACGGTTTTAAGGTGGCGTTTCACGATCGCTTTGTCGCTGCTGTTGCCACTGGTGAGCAGCCGGATGCGATCGGCTTCCGTAATCTTGCCTCCTGCCTGATTGAGGTTAAGTGTTCGCGAGCTGATTTTTTTGCCGATAAGAAAAAGCCCTTCAGGAGAATGCCAAGTCAGGGCATGGGAGACTGGCGCTTTTTCATGGCTGAGCCCGGTTTTATCGAGGTTTCTGATTTGCCGCCAGGATGGGGTCTCTTGCACGTCAGAAACGGCCGCGTATACAAAGTTCACGGCTGGCCGGGGAACGCTATGTGGTGTTCGCGAGACCATAAGCCGTTTCAGGCTAACAAACAGGCAGAATGCGATTACATGTACAGCGCACTGCGCCGGATGGACCTGCGCGGACACCTCAAAGAGGTTTATGACGGCGTAATAGTTAACAATACAGAAGGAAGCGCAGCATGAGCACACTTACCAAAGAATGGCTCCTGAAGACTATCGCGGAGCTTGAAGAAGAGCGCGATGCGACGCCAGGCGCAGTAAACGAAGATGCGGCCATGGCGCTGGCGGCGATGAAGCTGGCGCTGGCATCGCTCGAAGCGGAGGCTGTGGGCTACATGAACAGGTTTACAGGTCGTGTATTTACGCTTGAAGAACAGCCTGGTGCCGACACCGATGTTAATGTTTACGTACCGGTCTACGCCGCCCCTCCAGCGCAGGTATCTGTGCCCGCTGCGATGGAAATGGATGATGACTTTGACAGCGCGTTTGAACACGGAAAAGCTGTTGGCTGGAACGCCTATCGCGCCGCCATGCTTCAGTCGTTCGGTAATTCCGAACAACTCAACTCTCCGGTGATTCCGGATGGTTGGGTGGCTTGCGTTGAGCGGATGCCTTCCGCAGGGGAACAAGTGTTGGCGTACCGTCCAGACGCGCCGGAAAGTAATGATCCATTAATCAAGATGGCAACGTACGTTGGCGGGTCAGCACACGGACACGGCTTTGATTGCTACTGCAAGCCAACCCACTGGATGCCGCTGCCAGCAGCACCGCAGCAGGAGGCATGATGTACGACAAATATACTCTCAATCGCTGCGACGCAATGGAGTGGCTGGCTGAGCATTACCCAGTCTTTCCAGACAAGATGCCAGATGTGCCCCTAAAGGCTGACTGGTGTAGTGCCAACCTGTTTATGGGGTGGGGTTTCGTGATTTTGCTCGATGGCACCCTGGTGTTTGCTGACTGCCTATCGCCTCCAATCCGGGCGGAAGACATGGCAGGCTTCAAATTGCCCGATTTGGTGTAACTGCCATACAAGCGATATGGGAATCCCCATATCGACAGCCAGGGCCTCTCCGGAGGCCTTTTTCTCGCGTTGATTTTGTTGAATCAACCGTCCATACTATCTGTGCTGACGGCCTGAACAACCGTTAGCGACTTCTGCGCATTTAAGGGGACTTAAATGCGACCACAATATGAACTCCTCACCTTGTCACAGATGCAGAAATGCACCTGCGATTTTCTGCATTCCGCGGTTTCCGTTAAGGAGGCCGCATGACGCTGCCAGTAGACGGCATCAAACTCCATCGCGGTAACTTCGCGGCCATTGGCCAGCAGATTCAGCCATTGCTGGAATCTGGCGACTGCTATCGCCTCATTATCAAGCCCTGGAAGGACAAGCGCAGTCTCTCCCAAAATGCCCTTCTCTGGATGTGGTATGGCGACGTTGCATCTGCCGTCAACCACCACTCCGAAAACAAGTTAACCGAGGAAGACCTTCATGAGTTTCTGAAGGATATGTTCTGCCCCGCCAAGCCCGTAACCGTTCTTGGTGAAACCAAGATGGTGAAGTCCACCAAGCTTCTCGACACCGAAGAGATGACCTTCTACCTGCGCCGCATTGAAGTCTGGTGTGCTGAACGCGGTATCAAATTGCGGATCCCCGCCAACTCCGAATATCACGAAAAAGGACACGATCATGTTTGAGAATGAAATTTGGAAGCCGGTGCCGGGGTATGAAGGCCGGTTTGAGGTTAGCTCTCTTGCTCGCGTCCGTAGTTTGTCTCGCAAAGTTACTACGTGCGGGCGCGATAAGAAGACGTGGACCACTAGGACTATCGCTGGGCGGATTCTTAAGGGATGCACATCATCCCAATACATCAGGGTATCACTTTCTAATAAACACGAAATGCTACATCGGTTCGTGGCGCTCGCGTTTGTGCCAAATCCTAATAACTACCCGCACGTTAACCACATCGATGGAAATAAGCACAACAATCTGCCAGAGAATCTTGAGTGGTGCACGCATGCCATGAACATGAAGCACGCCAATGAAACCGGGCTATCCAACAAGAATAAAATGCCTGTAATTGCAGAGAGAGATGGGTTTGGATACTGGTTTCCATCAATGCAATCGACCAAGAAGTACGGATGCAACCCGGCGTTAGTCCACGCGTCGATCAACGGAAAGCAGGGTGAGCACAGGGGGATGCAGTGGAGTTATTGCTCTTCCACATCCAACTGTGAATACCAGCAGCTGCGCGATAAGCAGGAGGCCTGATGTCTACTCCACTTTCCCGCGTCATCACCAATGAAATCTTCCGCGTTCCGACTCGCCGTCAGCGCAAACCAGCGGTTAAGCCGTCCGACATCACGACACTGAAAGGCTACACCGCCCGCCTGGTGGATCAGAAATGGCTGCGTCTCGCGGCGAGGAGAGCGCATGGCTAAGTTACAGCGCCGCAAGTGCGCCCATAAAGCCTGTCGCCAGTGGTTCCACCCGCAACGCGAGGGGCAGATAGTTTGCAGCTTCGAGTGCGCCAGCGCGATCGGCAAAGAACAGACCGCAAAAGCCCGTGAAGCCGCTAAGCAGAAGGCGGCGCAGCGCCAGCGCACCGAAGAGAAGGCAGGACGCCAGCGTCGCAAGGCCAAGCGCGAGTCATTCAAGACTAAAGCTCAGTGGGATAAAGAGGCCCAATCGGCCTTCAACCGCTACATACGGATCCGGGACGAGGGAAAAGAATGCGTCAGCTGCGGCAATCCACTCATCGGCAAGAGCAATTACCTGACAGGCAGCGCCATTGACGCCAGCCATTACCGTTCGCGCGGCGCTGCATCGCATCTCAAATTCAACGTGTTTAACGTCCACTCCGCTTGCACCCGCTGTAACCGGCAGTTGAGCGGTAATGCTGTTGAGTACCGGATCCGCCTGATTGATCGCATCGGCCTTGAGCGCGTAGAGCGGCTCGAAGCTGACAATGCCCCACGTCGGTTTGACGTTACCTACCTGAAGCGCGTGAAAGCAATTTTTTCCCGCAGGGCCAATGCACTGATGAAGCGCCGTCAAAAATTACAGGAGAGTGCAGCATGAAATGCAAAGTTGAAGGTTGTGATCGTGAATGCAAACACTACCCAGGGAAGGGTGTCTGTCAAATGCACTACTTCCGAATGATGCGCTACGGGACCTACGAACTCACAAAAAACGGTAAAGGGAAATTCAGGCATAAAAATGCGAAGGGATATCAAATGCTCAAAATTCCTGATCACCCACTATCAATGGCGAATGGTTGCGTATATGAGCACCGAAAAGTTGTTTACGACCGCTATGGAGAAACACTTCCACCATGCGAAAAATGCGGCAAGAAGGTCACATGGAAAACCGCGCATATTGATCACATCGATGAGGTTGTCGATAACAATGCGGACTCAAACCTTAGGGTGCTTTGCCGGGCGTGTAATGTCATGCGCTCTCGAGTGCATATCCCTGAGCACACAAAAAAAGGACGCACAGCCATAACTTTCAATGGCGAAACGAAAACCGCCACAGAATGGTCAAGGGATCCTCGCGTTTCAGTATCAGAAACATCCATCAAGCGTCGACTAAAAAATGGAATGAATGTAGAGGATGCGCTTTTTTCTCCCAAAGTAACCCACAGGCATACCAGGCCAAGAGGAAGAGCACCTCTGTATGGTGAATATCGCGGACCAAAGCAGAAGGAGTCCGCATGAACCATGCCGATTTCCTGCGGTATCAGGCCGAAAGCGTTAAGCGCGCCAATCTGCCGCCTGTAGCAAAGCACAGCCAGACCAAACAACCTCAGAAGGAAGCAGCATGAGAAAGCTCACACCAATTTACACCATGGTTAACTTTGTCGATGACGCCCATTTCCGGCGTGTCTGGAAGCATCCTAAGAAGACCATCACAACCAAGCAACGAGCCTGGGTGCAGTACATGATGTCAGTGTGGGGCAGAATTAATCGCGGCGATGACTCACCAGCTGGCGCTGTTAACGTTATTGGCCGCCTGATGATCCGGACTCAATGGAATCCTGATATGGGTGGACACATCGAGAGAATGGTCAACTGGCTTTATAGCGACGAGGGTGGGGCGCTGAGAGGTGAGGAACTCTATAAGAAAGCTCGCGAACTGGTCATCCCTCAATCCTCTACCAGCAACATCATCGCTCTCGCCAAAGAATCAGATGATGCAGCGTTCGTTGAAAAGGTGATGGTCAAGTTATTCCACCGTGAAAGCCCAGTCCGCGATTACGCCATTAAACGATACTGCGAACGCAACTGCACGCAAGATATAGCCAGGAAGATGCACCTGATCACCGGATTAGATATCCAGGCTTGCCGCCGCCGGGTTGTCTGGTGTGAAAAAGTATTCGAAGCAGAATTTTTCTATGCAATGAAGCGCGAAATGGAGAATGAGATTTCTATAATTGCTGCTTAAATGAAAAATATTTCTCAAATAACTTGATTTGGCGAAATAGAAGTGTATATTTTCAGGTATGCTCGGACGTCAAAGGCGAAAGAGCGGAGTGGTGAGATAACAGAGGCGGTGCTCACCATTGATACCGCCTAGTTGGTAACTTCGACGGTTCGTCTGGGACTCCAACCATCGCAGGCTGAGAGGTCTGCTGACACTACGGAAAGACGTGTAGGCTAGCTGAGATAAGCCGTTATGAGGACTTGGGATGCGTCAAGTCGGAGGCTCAGCCATAGAACCGCATATAAACATCAAGCCCAGCCCCGTTCGCAGACAATTGTTAATATCTGCATAACGGCTCTGGGCTTTTTATTTGCCTGTAGCTCAGAGGAAAGAGCAACCGCCTTCTAAGCGGTTTGTCGCTGGTTCGAATCCAGCCAGGTGAGCCAAACCCAGCCAGGGTATTTACGGCAAGAGAGCCGACATTGCCTTACCCTCATCTTCCTGGCTTGTCGCCAGGTTTTTTATTCCAGGCCCCGGGAACCATCCTCGACATGCCTTCTTGTTAAATCGTCCTGAGGGCCTGAACCAACTACACACGGAATAAATATGTCTGAGACCTTCACTATCGTAGGCGTTGGTCTTACATCGTCATCAGTCGGTGTAACCTTTGCCACGCTGTTTCCGGAGGCGACTCCAGCAGTGATGCTCGGATCACTCGCCGGAACGGCGCTATACGTTCTGACCTCAGATCCCCATCAACTCTGGAAGCAGGCTATCTTTGCGCTGATATCGTTTATCAGTGGCGTGTTCTTCTCCGTACCCATGGCGAAAATCATGGCCGGAATCATCAACACGCCGTTAAGCCTGATGAAGCCACCGGCCAGCATTGAGGTATCGCCAGCTGTCGGTGCAATTGTCACTGCTTCCATTTCCGTGGCAGTCCTGCTGCGTATTCTCCGCAAATCCAAAAGCGGGAAGATGCCGGGGCTGGGGGAGGAAGATAAATGACATGGCAGCTTCTTCTGATGGATGCAAACGCCATAGTTTGCCTTTTAATTATGGTCAGGCTGATGTTTTTCCGGAAAGAGGGAAAGCGTCATCGCCTGAGTGTCGCGGTGCTGGCCTATCTGGTCATCCTTTCCGCCGGATTCAACGCCTTCAACATTCTGCTCGGCCACTACGTTCAGGTTAACCTCGGCGATCTGCTGCTTAACTCCGTCATCTGCATGGCGGTGTGGCTGGCGCGCGGGAACCTGGCGAAGGTCGTCATTACGGAATAGCCATGACCAAAGACGATATCTTTAACACCATCCTCGGCAAAGAGGGTGGTTATGTTGATCACCCGAATGATAAGGGCGGACCAACGAACTGGGGAATTACTCAGGCAACTGCCCGCGCGCATGGTTATACCGGTGATATGCGAAACCTTACACGTGAGCAGGCTCTGGCGATCCTGGAGTCTGATTACTGGTATGGCCCGCGCTTTGACCAGGTGGCAGAAGTATCCCCTTCCATTGCCGCCGAACTTTGCGATAGCGGTGTGAACATGGGGCCATCGGTGCAGGTTAAATGGTTCCAGCGCTGGCTGAACGTTTTCAATAACCAGCAGCAGTTCTATCCGGATCTGATCGCCGATGGCCAGATCGGGCCGCGTAGCATCAGCGCGCTGAAGTCCTTCCTGGCGAAACGAGGCGGAGAAGGGGAAATCGTATTGCTTCGCGCACTGAACTGTAGCCAGGGCCAGCGTTATCTTGAGCTGGCAGAACAGCGTCCGGCTAACGAGTCATTCGTTTATGGCTGGATGCGCGAGCGGGTGAGCCTATGACGACACTTAAATCTGTACTGGCGGCAATCGGGGTTGCGATCCTGATGGTGCTTGGTGCGTTTGGTGTGGGCCGTTTCCGCGGGCGTGAACAGGCTGAAGAAAAAGCAGACCGGCAGCGCACAGAAGAAAAGGCCGCAGCCATTGAGTCAGTAGCCGAACGCCGGGTAGAAGCAACGAAAGAGGCCAGTAATGTACAGCAGAATGTTAACCGCATGCCTGATGACGATGTTGATCGCGAGCTGCGTGACACGTGGAAGCGTCCCGGTGGTGGTTGATACCGCCTGTGACTGGGTAAAGCCGATCTACCTGACCGATCACGATATCGACGTTATGGACCGCCAGACGAAGAAAGACATCCTGGCGCATAACAAAGCGTGGCAGGCGAACTGTCAGAAACCAACAGAGAAAAAAATATGAGCGAAGCTAAACCGCAGGACGGCACTACCGTTAAAGGCTATCGAACCTTATCGCCTGGTGATATTGAGCGTATGAATCGCCTGAAGGGTGTCAGCCGACACTTCTGTAATTTACTTGATACAGAACGTGAGCATGTCAACGATGAGTTATCTGCTACCGGCAACCACTCAGCTGAAGCAAACGAAGCTGCCCGCTGTCTCGCCATTGCGCGCACCAAAATGCAGGAAGCCTGCATGTGGGCATGTCGTGCCGTAGCCCGTCCAGACGCTGACTGTTAGCCAAAAAACAAACATAGAGCCTCGCAATAGCGGGGCTTTTTCATGCGCATCTCACGCGCACATCAACGAGAGCCTTTCAGTAAGCGAGCCTGAGAAATGCCGTTATAGGTGGCGACCTCTCTCGGGCGGCTTTTCTGTGAGACAGGCTCACTTTCTAAAAGGTAAAGACGCTATGAATAATCCGTCAGTTATTCCGGCCTTCGACTTCCGCGAAATGGTCACGACCCTCGACAACAAGATAATCACCACATCACTCAAGGTGGCGAATTACTTTGGCAAGCGACACAAAGACGTTTTGCGTGCCATACGTAACCTGAAATGCTCCGATGACTTCACCCAGCGCAATTTTGCGCCCATTGATTTCATTGATAAAAATGGCGATGTTCAGCCTATGTATAACATCACCCGTGACGGATGCATGATGCTCGTGATGGGGTTCACTGGCAAAACAGCTGCCGCAGTGAAGGAGTGTTACATCAATGCCTTCAACTGGATGGGCGAGCAGCTAAACCGGCGCATGGCGATGGGTGAAGAATTGCAGCATCGCTACGCCATCAAAGAAACGCGCTCAAAGCTGAAGGGAACGATCGGCAGCCGTTTGATGAACGAGCGGAAGAAAGAGAAGCGAGTTCTGGAACTCGAGCATGAGCACATCATGCAGGTGACGCAACCAGAACTTTTGGCTGGTAACTATTTTAAACCGTAAATGGAATAGTTAAATGGTGTAACATTATCTCTCTTGATAAGGAGGGTTAATGTCCGGATCACTATCAACCTCAGTTATATCCTTCCCATGGCGAGATATTATTACGCCAATCGTAGGGCTTGTTGGTGCATTTGGCGGGGCGCTTCTTGCCAATCATTTCGCCGATGAAAGATGGCAGAAACAAGTCCAATATGAGGCGAGTAAGGAATCTTCGAAAGTTGTCAGGGATAAAGGTGAGGAGTTATACACTCTCTGCTGTCGCTGGGAGAAGATGCTGTTTCTGATCCAAATGGCTCAGATAAGGTATATCAAGAGCCAGCGTGAGTGGGATGGATTCAATGATTACATCAATACTATATCGCTCGGCCCTGGAGTTTTTGATCGTTTAGAATCCTTGTTGCACATCTATTTTTATGAGCTTACCCCGCGCATTGGATTGATTCAGTCTGAGATGAAAAAATGCAATGAACTCTACGAAAATTACCGTAGGGGTTTAATCACCGATGTCGAAGAAAGCTCAAGGATTATTAACCAGTCCTCAATAGATTTAGAAGAGCATATGCTAATCATGAAAGAACACATTAGAAATAAGCTGAAGATTTGATTTAACCGCCTCCGGGCGGTTTTTTATTGCCATCCCCATGGGGCAACCCATCGCAATGACGTTATCCCCTATAGCGGATAATAATGCGAATATCCCTTCGCGCGGATAAAGAGGCTCTCAATGTCTGATATCTACATCATCAAACTGACTACGAATGACGGCGGCGAGTACACGGGCAAGATGTCACGACGTCAGCCTGAGCTGGTTAACGGCTTTGTGCCGCTGGCGACGGAGACGGGACAGTGGCTTTACTTTGCTCCGGCCGATGTGAAGCGCGTGGAGTTCACGCCAGTACCTGAAGAGCAGACCGAGCAGGCAGCAGAACAAACAGCGGAGTAACGAAACTATGGCGACCAAACCAAAGACTGGCCGCCCTTCTGATTATCTACCAGAGGTGGCTGCTGACATCTGTTCACTGCTTGCCGATGGGGAAAGCCTGCGCAAAGTTTGTGACCGACCAGGGATGCCTAACAAGGCGACGGTATTCCGCTGGTTGGCACAACATGCAGAGTTTCGCGACCAATACGCGAAAGCCACTGAGACACGCGCTGATGCGATTTTCGAAGATATGTTCGATATCGCTGACGGTGTGAATGAAGAGGCTGCCGCAGTAGCCAAAGCACGTCTTCGCATCGACACGCGAAAATGGGCCTTGGCTCGCATGAACCCGAAAAAGTACGGAGACAAAGTCAGCCAGGAAATCGACCACAAATCTTCAGACGGAACTATGACTCCGCAGCCGACAATCATCCAGTTACTACCTGTTGAGCCGAAAGCATGAGTGAAGCCGTTCAACTTCCGATCCCAGCGAAGCTTGCACCACTATTCACCGCCGTGAATAAGCGTTACCGGTGCTCGCACGGTGGACGTGGCAGCGCCAAGACGCGCACATTCGCACTGATGACTGCAGTAAAGGCGTATCAGTCGATGATGAACGGTGAAAGCGGCGTGGTGCTCTGCGCGCGTGAGTTCATGAACTCGCTGGAAGAGTCGAGTATGCAGGAGGTGAAACAGGCGATCCTGTCTGTTCCATGGCTGGCTTCCAACTTTGATATCGGCGAAAAGTACATCCGCACCATCGACAAGAGCGTTAACTACGTGTTCTGCGGTCTGCGGCATAACCTCGACAGCATCAAGTCGAAAGCGCGCATTCTGCTGTGCTGGGTCGACGAGGCTGAATCAGTCAGCGAAATAGCCTGGCAGAAGCTGAGCCCGACAGTTCGCGAGGAAGGTTCAGAGATCTGGGTGACGTGGAATCCGGAGCGCGACGGTAGCGCCACGGATAAGCGTTTCCGCAAAGAGGCTGGTGACGACTGCATAACCGTTGAGATGAACTATACGGATAACCCGTGGTTCCCCGACGTGCTGGAAGGTGAGCGACAGAATGATCAGCGCCGCCTAGACCCGGCGACATACGCATGGGTGTGGGAAGGCGCTTACCTCGAAAACTCCGATAAGCAGGTGCTGGCAGGAAAATACCGGATCGCTGAGTTCTCAGACGAACTATGGAAAGAGGCCGATCGCCTGTTCTTCGGAGCCGACTTCGGTTTCGCTAAAGACCCGAACACTCTGGTGCGCTCGTTCATCCTGCATAACCGGCTGTACATTGAGTACGAGGCATACGGGCAGCAGACAGAGCTCGACCACATGCCAGAGTTGTACGACACAATTCCCGGTTCGCGTGACTGGCCCATCAAGGCCGACTCCGCGCGACCCGAGACGATCAGTTATCTCAAGCGGCAGGGCTTCAATATCTCAGCTGCTGAGAAGTGGCAGGGTAGCGTTGAGGATGGGATAGCACACCTTCGCGGCTTCGACGAAATCATTATCCATCCACGCTGTATGAATGTGGCACGCGAGGCCCGCATGTGGTCGTACAAAACGGACCGCATCACCGGTGAGGTGTTGCCGAAACTGGCTGACGGGGATGAGCATACCTGGGACGCAGTCCGCTATTCCCTTGATGGACATATCAAACGTAAACAGCAGGGGGTTGGCATGATGATACCTAAGCGCCTGCTTTAATCTGACGGACACGACATGAACAAACAGCTACAGATGGCGGTTAATCACGCGATTAACGATGCCAGGCTTGCTCGCGCCCGTATGGGGCTGCTTAACCCTTCGATGGGGCTGGACGCCAAGCGTAATTCAGCGTGGTGCGAATACGGCTTCAAAGAAGAATTAACCTTCGGCGATCTGTACAACTTATATCGACGCGGCGGCATCGCCCACGGAGCGATAAACAAAATCATTTCCGCTTGCTGGCATACCAGCCCAGAGATTATCGAGGGGGAAGAGGAGGACGAAACTCGCGACATTACCGCGTGGGAAAGAAGTCTTCTTCCTGTGTTTACTCATCGCTTCTGGCGATCGTTTGCTGACGCTGACCTGCGCCGTCTGGTTGGGCGCTATTCTGCCATCCTGCTTCATATCCGCGATGGTAAAGCATGGAATCAGCAGGCAACGAAAGGGCGAGGGCTTGAAAAAATAACAGTCGCATGGGCTGGCTCAGTGAAAGTTAAGGAGTGGGACACCGGTCTGAACTCCAGGGCCTACGGGCAGCCGAAGATGTGGCAGTACACCGAGAGGTTGCCTAATGGCTCGACCCGGCGCGTTGACATCCATCCCGACCGCATTTTCATTCTGGGTGATTATGCCGACGATGCTATTGGCTTTCTCGAGCCCGCCTATAACGCCTTTGTGAGTCTGGAGAAGGTGGAAGGTGGTTCAGGCGAGTCATTCCTGAAGAACGCAGCACGCCAGTTGAGTATTAATTTTGATAAAGAGGCGAAACTGGATGAAATAGCCAGGGCATACGGGGTTGATTACAGCGAACTGAACGAAATCTACGATAAAGTAGCCCGTGAAATGAATATCGGAAACGACTCAGTTCTTATTACCCAAGGGGCCAATGTCGCTCCGATTGTGGCTGCTGTATCCGATCCCTCTCCAACCTATAACGTTAACCTGCAAACCGCTGCTGCCGCACTTGATATACCGACAAAAATACTTGTTGGCATGCAGACTGGTGAGCGGGCCAGCACCGAAGACCAGAAATACTTCAACACGCGCTGCCAGTCCCGGCGAGAGGACTTGTCATTCGACATTGAAGATCTGTGCGACAAATTGATTGAGCTTGGTGTCATTGATGCTGTGGCAAAGAAAACGGTTATCTGGGATGACCTGAACGAACAAAGTTCATCGGAAAAACTGGATGCCGCGCAGAAGATGTCGCAAATAAACAGCGCATCGCTGGCGACAGGCGAGCAGGTGTTTACTGGTGAAGAGATTCGTGTAGCGGCCGGGTATGAGGGTTCACCCGAACCACTTCCAGAGGTAGATGATGACGAAGAAGAAGAAAGCGAAGTCACCGATACTACCCGGAAACCTTAAAGATCCGACAGGCGCTGACCGCCTTGAGCGCGGCGCAATGAACGAGTTCGCCAGGCGAATGAAACGCATTGGCAAAGCCTACAAGGACATTCTCGACCGCATTCCTGCATCACCATCAGTAAACCAGCGTTATACCTTCGACCTCGATTCCACACAGTTATCAATGCTACTCAGCAATGCCTCATTGCTGGTGGATGAGATTTTGGGTGCAGATAACGAGACGGGGTTCTGGTTCTGGGCTGATTACGTCAACCCGGCGTATCAACGCGGCACGGCGCAGGAGTTCGCCAATCTGTCACAGCAGTCTGCCGTGTACGCGGCAGGACAGGAAAGCATATCGACAATCCTCCTGAGTGAGCCGTACCGGCGCAGGCTGATTCTGGTTCGGGCGCGTACCTTCGAGGAAATGAAGAACCTCAGCGCCACTGTGAAAGCCGACATGGCGAGGATACTGACCGATGGGCTTGGGCGCGGACAGAACCCGCTGGAAATAGCGAAACGCATCACTGAGCAGACGGGAATTGAGTCTCGTCGGGCTAATCGTATTGCCCGGACGGAGATTACCACCGCGCTGCGCCGTGGGCGCCTGGACGAGGACGACGAAGCCAGGGAGCAATATGGCATCCGTACAAAGCAGATGCACATATCAGCGCTCAGCCCGACGACACGAAGCACCCATGCCGCGCGTCACGCCCATCTGTATACCGCAGAAGAGCAGCGGGAGTGGTGGGCTAAGGATGCAAACAGCGTGAACTGTAAATGCTCCACAATCGCGGTGATGGTCGATGAAAGCGGCAAGCCGTTAAGCGACACCATCATCGAAAAAGCTCAGAAAACATTTAACACAATGAAAGCCCGTGGCTACCAATGGGCTAAGGGTTAACTCATGCCAATGCAAGTTAATGTCACCTCGAAGGTGAACAGTAAGGCCATCCGGCGCGAACAGCACAACGGACGCGAGCACTGGGTTGTTCCTTCCTACACCCTTCCGGCGAACGTGGTCATGAACGGCGGCCTGTATCCGGCCAGTGAGATTGACCAGCACTACAGCGGCCTGGAGGGGACGCTGGCACCGCTTGGACACCCACAGGTCAACGGTCAGTTTGTTTCTGCTTTTAGTCCTGAAGGGCTGAATGTGGGTTACGTCGGGGCATGGAACAAAAACGTCAAGAAGTCCGGCAACCGCGTCTACGTCGAGAAGTGGATCGACACAGAAGTGGCAAAGCGCACGGATGACGGAAAGCGCCTCCTTGAGCGTCTTGAAGCGCTGGAGAAAGGCGAGGATGTTCCGCCAATCCATACCAGCGTTGCCGTATTCCTGGAGGAGCTTGAAGCGAACGATGAGCAAAAAGCTCAGGGGGCTTCATGGGTTGCGAAAATTCACGCGATGGACCATGACGCCATCCTTCTGGATGAGGTTGGCGCGGCCACGCCAGAGCAGGGGGTAGGGATGATGGTGAATGCTGACCTTGCCACGCCACTGAAGGCTAATTCCGGCGCTCTGGTGGGAGAAACATATCGCGAGCGCGAGCGCCGACTGGAGAAGGCTGCGAAAGATAAATTCGCTCCCGGCGAGAAAGAATACGCCTGGGTGGCTGATTTCACTGACTCACAGGCCGTAATCATCCTCAACAATGGCGATCCGAAGGTTTACGGATACAAATCTGAGGGCGGAAAGATTGTCTTTGACGATACCGGGACAGAGGTTCAGCGCCAGAGTTCATGGGTTGCCGTCGTCAACAAGCTCAAATCATTTTTCACACCGCAGGAACAGCCTGCACCAAACCACAAAACGGAGGGCGACATGCCTTTAACCAAAGAAGAACTGGAACAAATCGGCAGCATGGTTAGCGAGGCCGTCGCCACCAATACCGAAAAGGCTATCAAGCCTCTCGCGGAGAAGGTTGACGCGCTACAGGCCAACCAGGACAATCTGACAGAAACCCTGACTGCCAACTCTCGCGCCGAAGAGAAATCGAAGCGTGAAGCGGTGGCAAAAGTTCACGGCGATATTGTGGCTAACGCCCTGTCTGGCGAAGCTCTGGATGCGATGTTCAAGTCGCTGGGCGAAGCCGCACCGCTGGGCACCAACTCTGCGCAACAGCAGAAAGAAACCGGTGCGCCGAACCCTGACGAATATTTCAAATAAGGAGCCAGACTAATGGCACGTTATCGTCGCGTTAATATCGACGGTCAGTCTCTGTACAAGACCGAAACCCGTAAAGTGGCAGCCGCGTCATTGCCGGGAACTTTCGTTACCATCAACGGTGACGATGAGTTTGCAGTAGCCGCAGCAACAGTTGGTCGCCTGTATGTTCTCGACCCAGCATTCAGCGAAGGGCTTGGTATTACTGACTCTATCCCTGCTGGTCACTCCACATCTGGTAACTACGTGGAAGAAGGCCGAGAACTGGCAATCCTGTGTCCTGCGGGAACTTACGCCAAAGACACCCCGATCAAGTTGGGCGCAAATGGTCAGGGGGCGATTGCCGACTCTGACACCGACACCGTTCTTGGCTACAGCCAGGACGATGCAACCATCGCTGCCGGCGCTACCGACTTTATCCGCGTGCGCTTCCGCGTAGGTACTGTAGCCCCGGCAACTGGCGGCGGCGAGTAAAAGGAGAATATGAATGTACTTCACTAAAGAAACGCTTGCCACGAATAGCCGCCTGCGCCTTCACTGGAACTCTCTGTGGGCGCAGCGCAACATCTGGGACACCGCGCATAACATCATGGTTAACCAGTACCGTGGCGCGATGGATGCAGAAACGCTGGCGGCCAATGCGCTGGCAGGTGATGGGCTGGGTCGTGAGTTCTGGGCTGAAATTGACCGCGAAACCGTCCAGTCTCGCGATCAGGTGATCGGCATGGAAATTGTCAACGACCTGATGGCTGTGCAGACCGTTCTGCCGATCGGCAAGACTGCCAAACTTTACAACACGATTGGCGATATTGCTGATGATGTCTCTGTGAGTCTTGACGGTCAGGCGCCGTATTCCTTTGACCACACTGATTACGGTAGCGATGGTGACCCAGTTCCGATTTATACCGCTGGCTTCGGTGTTAACTGGCGTCTTGCCGCAGGACTGAACACCGTCGGCATTGATCTGGTTCTGGATTCGCAGACAGCAAAAAACCGTAAGTTCCATAAACGCCGAGTAACTGGTTATCTGGATGGTAATCCGACCATTCAGGTTCAGAACTACCCGGCACAGGGCCTTCGCAACCACCGCAACACCGCCAAAATCAACCTTGGCTCTGGCGCAGGTGGCGCTAACATCAACCTGACCACTGCAACCCCGGCGCAGGCGCTGGCATTCTTCGGTCCAACCGGTGCATTTGGTGTGACTGCCCGCGCCAACCAGGTTACGGCCTATGACGTTTTGTGGCTGTCTCCTGAAATCATGGCGAACCTCTCCAAGCCATACACTATTGAGGTGGGTGACGGTACAAACGCGATCATCAGCGGTTCTGTGCTGGATGCTATTCGCAAGTTTATTCCGGTGAAAGACATCCGCCAGACTTATGCGCTGAGCGGTAATGAGTTCCTGGCTTATGAGCGCCGCAAAGATGTGATCTCCCCGCTTGTTGGCATGGCCGTTGGTGTTGTTCCGCTGCCGCGTCCTATGCCTCAGAGCAACTACAACTTCCAGATCATGTCTGCTGAAGGTTTGCAGATTAAACGTGATGACGAAGGTCGTTCTGGCGTGCTGTACGGCGCGAATTTGGCATAAGGAGAACAGCATGGCTAAATACCAGGTAACCAGGGCGTGGCATGGAGTGAAGGTCGGTGATGTGGTTGAAATTGAGAAACTGCATCCTGCGCTGAAGCCTCATGTTATGAAACTCTCTGACGCTGCGCTAACTCCGGCGACACCAGAGGCTGGCACGGATGTGAAATCCCGAAAAGAGGTTATCCAGGCGCGGCTGACCGAACTGGGTATTGAGTACAAAGGCAATCTGGGTGCTGAAAAGCTTGGCGAGCTGTTGCCGAAAGGCGAGCTTGAAAAGCTTTTCCCTGCTGAATAACAGCCGCCGCTAAGGCGGTTTTTTTATGCCCTCTGCGGAGGGCTTATTAAGAGGCTCGCATGATTACCACAGAACAGGCCAGGGAATATCTGAAGTCAGTCGGTATCACGCTGCCTGATTTCATCTTAGAGGCGCTAGTAGAGCAAGCTAACAGTATTCAGGAATGCCTTGATGCTCATTACTCTCCGGCTACAGCGCTGCTAATTCAGTCTTACCTGTTGGGCTTAATGGCGCTGGGGCAGGGAGACAAATACATCAGCTCTCAGACAGCGCCTAACGGCGCATCGCGGTCATTCCGTTATCAGTCTTTTGCTGACCGATGGAAGGCCTCTCTGGGGCTTCTAAGGGGACTGGATAAGTATGGTTGCGCTACCAGTCTGATTCCTCCAGACCCGACCAATACAGCTTTTGCTGGCATATGGATTGCCAGGGGTGGATGCATGTGTGGCGGGGGTCGGTAATGGCCTGGATATCGGTTAAGAAGCGGCTGCCGGAGCCTTTTGTCAAAGTCTGGGTGATGACCGACAGTGGTAAACGCGTTACCGGATACGTCAAAAGCAACGGTGACTGGTATCTGCTGTGCCGGAAGGTTGCGGCGGAGAATCCGGAGGTGATCCGGTGGGAGGATAACGGTGTCTGAAACAGCTGCATGGAGCTATACCAATGTTGCCACTGTTTACCCGCGAGTCTACGACGACTGGAACAGCACCTGGACAACCGGAACCCCCTACCTGATTGACTGCACCTGGACGGCAAACAATGAGGTTGCGGTAGATGCCAGCGGGAAAGAGTTCACCACGAACCTGATTTTCTTCACTGAGCTGAAGCGCAATGGCATCGATGCGACCATGCCGAAGCGTGACTGGTATATCGCCAGAGGTGACACAACGGCACAGGCCGATCCGCTGAAAGCTGGTGCAAACGTCATCAAGGCGGTGACGGAATGGGATATGTCACCATTCGGCGAGGAGCCGGACTACAAAATTCTGACGTGAGGCGATCATGCCCGTAAAAGGTATCAAGCGTGTTCAAATGAACACCCGCAAGGTGCTGGCAGAAATTGCCGGGCCACGCACAGAAAGAGTGCTGACTGAGGTCATGATTGTCGGATCGTCTCACGCTGCGCTACTTACTCCCATTGACACATCCACGCTTATCAACAGCCAGTACAGAAAGCTTGACCCAATGCCCGGCGGGATGCAGGGAAAGGTCGGGTACACGGCTGCATACGCTGCCGCCGTTCACGGTATGTCCGGTAAGCTAAAAGGTCAGCCGCGTGAACACTTCGGAAGAACTCGCGCTGGAAAAGAATTCGGCGGCGGCACCGGGAAGGGGAATTACTGGGATCCCGATGCCGAGCCGGGGTTCCTGACCAAAGGCTTTGAGCGTGACGGTCTCAACGAGATTAAGGCCATCATCAAACAAGGGTACAAAGTATGACGCGCAGCGAAGTGTATGACGCGCTGAGAGCGTGGTTACAGTCTCACGGGTTTGATGTCGGCTACCGCGTCCAGAAACGCTTCTGGAACGAGCTGGAAGGTACTGAAGGGGAAAGATACCTTGTCATCCAGCAAAACGGCGGTGGCAAGCCTGAGGAAGCCATTACGCGCGACTTTTTCCGTATCCTTGTTTTGTCAGGACAGAACGACAGTGACATCAACGAAGTTGAAGACCGCGCTGATGCAATACGCCAGGCGATGATCGACGACTACAAGACTGAATGCATCATCTCGATGCAGCCAATCGGCGGTATCACCGCCATCCAGACCGAAGAAGGTCGTTACCTCTTCGATATTTCCTTTCAAACCATCATTTCCCGATAACACGGAGATAAAGACATGGCATGTGAAGCTGGTGCTTTCACAGGGCGTGATGTCGTCGTTTACTACGCGATTGGCTGCCCCGAATCACAACCCGCCAACGGTGACTATAAGCGCCTTGGCATGATGCGCGGGAAGACTGTTTCCGCCGAATGGGATACCGCAGACGCTACTGCTGATATGAGCGCGGCGTACACGCAGGAAAATCTCGTAACCTACAAAAACATCTCGTTCTCTGGAGATGGCGTAACCCGAAAAGAAGATGTCTATGCGCAGAACGCGCTGAAGCGTCACGTTTACAACCCGCCGGCAGAGACCAGCAATCAGCCGTATGTCTGGCTGAAAATCATCTCTCCAAACGACATTACCGAAGGCCCGTTTATGGTGACTTCGTGGGAAGATGAAGCCCCTCATGATGACGTGGCCACATGGTCTATTGAGGCGTCAAGCGCGGGCCAGGTGGATGTACGTGATGTCGGCGCCGTAATCACTATCACTACGCAGCCGCAGAACCGCACGCTCACGGTTGGTGATGCACTAAACCTGTCAGTGGCGGCAAATGTCTCTGATGGTTCCACTCTGACCTATCAGTGGAAGAAGGGCGGCACTGACATCACCGGCGCAACAAACGCTACATACACGAAGGCGAGCGTCGTTACTGGTGACGCGGGTTCTTACTCCTGCCAGGTAACATCCTCAACCGCCGGTTCAGTGACCTCCAGCTCAGCTACTGTGACCGTAAACGCAGCCTAGAACCATGGGAGGCTAAGCCTCCCTTTTATTGAGATTTTCCATGAAAGCAATCACCGATATCGGCCAGGCCGTCATTCGCGCTGGCGGCAAAGAGATATTCCTCAACCCTTCATTCCTGGCTATGTCCCGGATCGGAACGCCTGAACAGATTGTTGATGCTTTCGTGAAAGTTCATGCAGGCCATTACCCAAAGCACAGAATTGCGGACCCCCAGATTCTGAAAGCGGCTAATGCACGCTGCTTTGCGGATATGGCAGCGGCCGCAGCTAGTGTAGTCAAACACTGTTCTGAAGGCGACATTGCTGAAATCATCGGCTCCTACTCGGTGACTACGGCGGGGCGCCTCCTGTTTAAGCCTGGCTTGTTGCCAGTTGAAGACGTTATCCAGCTGGCGCGGCATCTGATTTTGCATGGCGTGATGGGGGATCAGCCGCCAGAAGAGTTCGAGAGCAAGAAGGGCGAGTACAGCGACAAATTCGATGTACGGTCATTCGTCTACACCGCTGTTGCTCACCTCGGAATGAGCGAGTCTGATGCCTGGAACATGACAATGACCAGCTTCCGCGCCGCCATGAATGCCAAGTTCCCGCAGAAGGAAAAAGCAAAAGTGCCGACTCAGGAGAAATACGACGAGGTTATGGACTGGGCCGAGCAAATGCTGGCTATCGACGCGCAACGGAACGGACCGCATTAATCTCCTTGATCTCCATACAGCGGCTGTGGCTGAAGGTAAAGCCACTGAATCACAGCGACCAGGTGAGTTTCTCAAAACCAAGCAAGTAAGGCGGTTCGTGCAAGCCCTGAGCGATGCGAAGAAAATCGCATCGGTTATGACCATTAAGGGTGGCCCACTTCAGGGTTCCTGGGGGCTTGAGCTTATCGCTATACGCTATGCAGCCTGGCTCAATTCACTTTTTGAAATCAAAGTCTATGAGACATTTCAAATGCTGATGCGTCGCGGGTTCGATGCCATGTCCAGTCTCAACAAAATCGACCACGTTATTAACACCGAAACCAAAGCGATCAGTCAGTGCGCCAGCCAGATGGCCCGGTGGGGAGTTGGCGGACGCAAAAAGCTACTCCATGCAGCGCGTGATCGCGTTGCTGATGAGGTGCAGATGCATTTGCCGGGTATTTACTGAGAAAAAGAAGCCGCCAGAAAACTGACGGCCATCAGAGATCCGCAATGGCGCGGAAAATCGGTGATAGAGCATTTGAAAACCACAAAGATTGAGGGGGTGGTTGTCGTTTACTCATTTAGTCTATGGCTATAGGATAATGCCTAAAATGGCGTAGAGGGATAAAGGAATGAAAAAACTACCAATTATTGCGATCTGTGCTTGGCTTCTTGTTGGTTGTTCAGGAATTTTGGAAAAGCAGGAACCAATATGCGAGGGCGTGGCGATGTTAGGTGGACAGAATACCATCGTGCAGATTTATGGTATCCGTAACGTAGCCAACCAGACCCAGTATCGCGCTGGCTATCCGTTCAACTGGCAGTGGGTATCAAAGAACAATTTCTCCAGCACTACCTGCGACAAGAAGCCAGAGATTCGTAACGACCTTCCAACCAAATCTGCCTGATTGAAGCGCACATCCAAACCCGCTTAACTGCGGGTTTTGTCTTCGCCATGGATGGATGATCAGTTTATATAGCGATGTTCCGCGTGATAAATTTACGGAAATACATTTCGTGGTGAATCAACGTGGAAGATGAAAAGCAGCGCCAAATGCAGCTTCAACTGACACTTCAGCGACGACTGGAGAAAGTCACTCCAGAGCTATTCTCTGAATATCTTTTCGAACGCGGCGTCAAAACAGTCATATGTCCAATTTGTGGTAGTGATGATATTTCTATCCCTAACGCCAGTTCGATGACTGTAGGGCCTGAAGGGTGCGAAAGCAGCACTTATGCCATACCAGTCAAACTCGACACAGAAGGGCCACCATACTCATTGGTGAAATATGAGTATCGATTGATATGCAAAAACTGTGCTTATTCGATGCATTTTGCAACGTGGCCGGTATTGAAATGGGTGGAGCAGAAGCTTTCAGATTCAGGGAAAGGGACTAATGAATAGCAAGATGGATGACAATATTCACGTTGTAGACTTCCCAAAACATGGTGGTGGCGGTAGCGGCGGTGACGGAGGCGATATGTACACACGCGAGAGACTTGCAAGACTTGAAGCCACAGACGAACTGCGAGAGCGAAACATCAGAGGCATTGAATCTGAGCTGAAAAGCATCAACCAAAACCTATCATCAATGGAAAAGCGGTTCATTGATAAGATTGACGACAACCAAAAGTGGCTGGTTGGCCTTTTAGTATCGGCAATACTCGTTCCATTATTCATTGCTTTAGTCACCAAGTGATCTGTAACTGTTCTGTCGTCGCCAGATCCCTGCTGACCTCTCCGTCAACTGGTGGTAGGATTTGACCATCTTTTACTGATGGGGATAGGGATATGCATATCGACATACCGGGCGCTATCAATGACTATTTCACAGTTAGTGGCTCGGAAGAAAAAACATATAAATCAAACAGAAGCAGAATAAGGGCGCTTGTTGAAATACGGAACCAGAAAATTCAGCAAGTGATCGCTGATGGGGGGAACATACATACCGCATCCTTAGATTTACAAGATCAGGTTAGTGACTTTTTTTCTGAAGCTCCGGTAGAAGCACAAGTTGTGCTTTTTGAAACGCTCGCTGAAGAGATGCTAGCCTCAGCATCAGCAATAAATGATGAAACTACCAAACTCAACGCTCAAGCCGCATCAAGCGAGGCGACAGGTCATGCAATTGGCCAGTGGATAGGCGCTGGTATTTTGCTGATGTTCATTCTTTTTATGTTCGGTTTATTAAAATAGTAAGACTCATCTTACCCCCAAGACCTCGCTCCGGCGGGGTTTTTTATTGCCTGGAGAAATTGAAATGACCCAGAACGTCGGCGATATTGAATATGTGATTAAGGCCGATACGGCACAGTTGCTGCGTGCTGATAAGGAGGTGGTCAAAGCCACCGACAATATGCAGGATGGTTTTGACGCAGCTGATGATGCGGCGCAATCACTTTCTTCTTCTCTGGGCGAATTGAGTAAAATTGCCGCGGCTGTAATGGCGATCCTTTCTGTTAACCAAGTGTCGCAATATGCCGATGCATGGACCGAACTGAACAACAAATTAGCGAATGCGCTGCGGCCAAATGAAGAGTTGGTGGACGTTACAGAGCGGGTATTCAACATTACTCAGCAAACGCGTTCTAGCCTGGAGGCTACTGCCTCTCTCTATGCCCGACTGGAGCGTGCAACCCGCCAGTACGGCACGAGTGCGCAGGACCTTGTAAAACTCACAACGATAATCAACCAAGGTTTTGTGGTTTCAGGTGCTACCGCTGAAGAAGCAGAGAACGCGATTATTCAGCTATCTCAAGGCTTGGCGTCTGGTGCATTACGCGGGGAAGAATTCAACTCTGTAAACGAGCAGGGTAATCGTCTAATTGTCGCTCTTGCGGATTCAATGGGCGTGACAATTGGCCAGATGCGCCAGTTAGCCGCTGAAGGTAAGCTTACTACCGATGTTGTTGTGAATGGCCTGCTATCCCAGGGAGCAACCATTGGAGCTGAATTCGCCAAAACTACGACAACAATCAGCCAAGCAATGCAAGTTGCTGGCAATAATATTACTAAATTTATTGGAGAGAGCTCTTCTGTGAAAGCGGGTGTTGCTATCTTCAATGACGCCATAATCACAGCAAGCAATAATATTTCAGGTCTGAGCATGGCTTTGACCGCAGTCGCTGCTGTAATGGGAAGTCGATATATTGGCGCTCTGATTATGGCTACTACTGCGCAAGTTCGTAACACTGCCTCGCAAATTGCTGCTGCCAAAGCAGCAGTAGTAACTACCTCAGCTGCTGAAGCTCAAGCTGCTGCGCAATTACGCTCTGCTCAGTCTAGTAAGAACGCAGCAACCTCTGATCTCAATCTTGCTCAGGCCAGATTAAACACTCTTAAAGCAACTGCTGCTTCTTCCGTAGAAGAGGTCAGACTAGCGACTGCGGAAGCGCAAACCATCCGAACGCAGCTTGCGCAAATTAACTCTGAGAAAGCGCTTGAGGCTCAGCGTTTACGCGCTCAAATTACCGAACAAGGCCGGATTCAGGCTGTAACTCGCATGGCTCAGCTGCAGCAGGCATCTGCTGCATTAACTACGCGACTTGCGGCTGCCGAGGCTACTGCCTCTCAATCCCGGGCAGCTGCAATTGCATCTGCAGAAGCTAAGGTTTCCGCTGCAAGAATCGCCTTGGCTAATGCCACTGGCGTCGCAACAGCAGCCAATGGTAGATTTATCGCATCGCAAGAGGCATCAGCAGTGGCATCACGCGCGGCTTCAGCTGCAGCCGCCTTGGCGAGAGGTGCTCTTTCCCTTATTGGTGGTCCTGCTGGTGCAGCCATGATTGCGGCTGGAGCCATATTCTATTTTTGGCAGAAAGCTCAGCAAGCCAAACAAGAGGCAATTGCCTTTGCTGATGGTTTAGACAAGCTCAACTCATCTTTAAAATCATTGAGCAACACTCAACTGCGAGGAACCATTGCTGATGCCAATGTGTCAATCCGGGCGCAAAAAGATGAAATAGCTGATTTAGAGTCGGATATCGCATCGCTTCAAAATCGCTACAAGAGCTTTACTCCAGCCGCCCAAGCTTATGCGGATTCAATGGGGCAGGGAGCAGAGTTCAGCCAACGGCAGGCTGAGGTTTCAGATGAACTGAACGGGAAGATTCGGGATCTCGCCAACAAAAAGGATAAGCTTGCTAGAACAGAAAATACTGCCTCAGAAGCGAACCGTTTGCTTACTAATAATATGCTTTCATCGATGGGTGTGCATGATCAACTCATTGAAAAAGGCACCACTCTGGAGAGAGTTCAAGGAGCTGTTGCGAAAGCCTTCGGTAATACTGCAGATGAGATTAACCGGGCCAATCAGGCCGGGCAGAATTTCAACCCCAAGTCATTACAGATCGCCCCTCCAACTGCAGATGGCGATAAAGTAATCCTGAACCTTGAAGAGCAGAACGAGCTTCTGAAAATACAGGATGAACGCCAGCGGGCAGTGGCAAAAGCCAGAATGGCGGCATCTAAGGTTACTGACAACCCTAATCAGATCGCGTCTGCTGAGCGTCTGTCTGCAGAGAATTACGATCTACAGGAAGCTGAGGAGGCACGGCGCAAAGCGCAGCAGCAGAATGAACAGCAGGGAAAAAGCGCAGCCACTCAGATGGAGGCCAACGCCCAGAAAATTGCTGATTATAAGCAGCGCGCAGAAACTGCTGCCGGGGCAACACAGGATTTGTCACGCGAACAGGCCATGCTAAGGGCTGAGCAGTCTCTTAATAAAAGCGCTACGGCTGGGCAAATTGATGAAATAAGAAAATATGCTGCCGCTGAATGGGACGCAGCCAATGCGGTGAAGATGCGGCAGCAGGCAGAGCAAGGTAAAAAGTTTGCACAGCAGGAGATCGTTGCAAACGTGACCACCCCTGACGCCGTAACGGGCGCAGTGCAAAATCCAACGGCTCTTATTGATTTGCAGGAGCAGCAGAAGTTAGCGGCACTTGCTAAGTATCAGACCATAGACAAGGAAAATACACAGCTTTACGAAGATGCCAAGACGGCCATTCAGGAGCAGGCAGCAAACGCCAGGAGGAAAATTGCTGTAGATGAGGCCAATGCACAAACTGAGGCGATAGGTTCCATTCTCGGCTCGGCATCGCAGGGCTTTGACAGCCTGGCGTCAATTATCGAAAGCACGTCTGGAAAGAGCAGTGGTGCATATGTTGCCATGTTCGCTGCTGCAAAAGCATTCGCGATAGCGCAATCAACCCTGAGTCTTAACACGGCGATTATGCAAGCCATGGCCGATCCGACTGCTCTTACGCCAGCACAAAAAATGGCGAACTACGCAGCCATCGCCTCGGCCGGTGCTTCCCTGCTTTCGAATATTGCAAGTGTCACCATGAGTGGCGGTCGTCGCTACGGCGGTACGGTTTCTGCTGGTAACGCCTATCGCATCAACGAGGATGGTCGTTCTGAAATCTTCCAGACTACAGGTGGGCAGCAGGCATTCATCCCGAACCAGTCAGGGAAGATTATTCCTGCTGACAAGGCCGGAGGGGGTAGGTCGTTTAATCCTGTAATGAACCTCACGATAAACACCACAGGAGGTATTGGCGACGATGATATCGCAAGGCTGCGAAAGGCATGGAACACCGACATGATGAAAATGATGATTGACCAGCAGCGTCCTAACGGCTTGCTTCGGAGGAAATAATGCCAGAAACATTCACATGGACACCACAGCGAGCTTACCAGGTTGAACGTACCCCAAACGTAGCCGTTGTTAAGCTCGGTGACGGTTACGAACAGCGACAGGTGAAGGGTATCAATCCACTGATGGATAAATACTCGCTCACCTTTCGCGGCGTCAGCGGAGCGTGCCGCAGTAACCCTGCGAAGGATGCTGAGGCATTCCTCAAGGCGAGAGGTGCGGTTGAATCTTTCTACTGGACGCCATCCGATACGGGAGTGAGGAAGCTGTTTGTCTGCCGCTCATGGAGCATGACAAAGACAGGGCCGCTTTATGAACTTACGGCCACATTTGAACAGGTGCCAAGGTAATCTATTTGGCTTACAATAACCGAGTGGGATTCTGGAGAGATGCAGGTGCCGCTCTTTAGCAAGGGCGTGAAAGAAAGCGGAGGATAGCGACCTTCCCGGCCTGTAATTACCAGAAACCACGACTAATTTAGAGGGCTGCCTACGGGCGGCCTTTTTTTATGGGCGCAATATGCGAGACATACCAGCAGAACTAATCATCGAGAGCGTTGACGCCGGAGTTGGTGCATTCATCGATTTGTTTGAAGCTGACCTACAACCCTTTGGTGGCGACCTTATCCGGTTCCATTCCGGCACAAACGGCTATTACGGCAATGTTATCTGGAAAGGTAACCAGTACCAGGCGTACCCGATAGCAGTGGAAGGATTCGAGTCAAAGAACGAAGGTACATATGCCCGCCCGTCAATGGCGGTGGCGAACGTTACCGGCTTATTGACGGGTATCAACCATGACTTTGATGACATGCTGGGAGTGGTCATCACCCGAAGACAGGTTCCTGTGAAATACCTGGACGCGGTGAATTTTCCGAACGGCAACCCTGATGCCGATCCGACGCAGGAAGCAGTTTCCCGCTACGTTGTTGAGGAGATGACGGAAGAGACGTTCGAGCAGGTGACCTACACGTTGGCGACACCGATTGACTGCGACAACGCCATTATCCCGGCTCGTACCATTCTCGCCGACGTGTGCCAGTGGCAGTATCGCGGCGTCGGGTGCGGATATGACGGGCCTCCTGTTGCAGATGAGCGCGACAATCCAACCACGGATCCGGCGAAAGACAAGTGCTCTCACCGGCGGAGCGGCTGCCGCTTCCGTTATCCGCGACCGGAACCAATGCCAATCAGCAGCTTCCCCGGCTCTCAGAAGGTTTCCTGATGCAAGAATTACTCGATTATGCGGCATCGTCGCAGGATGAAGTGTGCGGATTAATCCTTGATGGCGATCGGCTGTTCCGCTGTCGAAACGTGCACCCCGATCCAGGTAAGCATTTCCGCATCAGTGATGATGACTGGCTGGCAGCCGAGGAAGCAGGAGAGGTGATGGCGGTCTTTCACTCGCACCCACAAAACGTACCGTTCCTGTCTGGCGCTGATCGTCAGGTGCAAGAGGTTACAGGGCTTCCGTGGTGGCTGGCGTGCGGTGGCAGAATTCTGAAATTCAGGCCCGTACCATTCCTGCTGGGGCGCAGGTTCGAACATAGCGTCATGGACTGCTACACCCTTTTCAGGGATGCGTATCACCTGTGCGGTATTAACCTTCCTGATTTTGAGAGAACTAACGGGTGGTGGTTACGAGGTGAAAATCTCTATCTGAACAACATGCCGCTCAATGGTTTCCGCCAGGTATCGCCTGGCGAAGCGCAACCTGGTGACGTCATCATCAGGCAACCATTCCCCGGCGCTGACCCTTGCCACGCAATGATTCTCCTTCATGACAACCTGGTGCTTCACCATGACCATGCCGGACACCTCAGCAGACGAGAACAAATGCGACCGGCATACATCAAGCAGACGCATTCAATCTGGAGACACGAACAGTGCTCATCTTTAAATTTGCAGGCAATTTACGCCGATTTTACCGCCAGATATCCCTGAATGTTGATACTCCCGCGCAGGGTTTACGCCTTCTGCTGGCGCAGGATTTCGAATTCAAAAAAGCCTTTCTCAATACAAAGCTGCGGGTGCGGGTGGCGGGCGAGGATGTTGAGGAATCAGCGATGCAATGGCATCTGGACCGCCACCTTAAAGATGGCTCAGTGGTTCTGTTCGTGCCGGTGGTGGAGGGGGCCATTTCTGCTGCTGCGGCCGCATGGATTGCGGTGGCTGTCAGCGTGGCTTCGGTAGCTTACTCGGTCTACATGTCACGCAACATGAAAACCAAAACCTCCGCAGAAGCCGCTGAGACCAATACGCTCACAAACAACTCTTTTACCAGTGCTGAGAACCGGGTAGGCCAGGGCCGGGCGGTGCCACTCCTCCTTGGAGAAATGGAGGTCGGCTCGAACGTTATTTCACTCGGCATCGACACAAGCAACAACCAGGACTGGACGGAATCTATTAGCTAAGGTGGCATTATGTCTTCAGGCGGCGGCAAAGCATCAACCCCCAAACTCCTCGACGATAACCTCAAGTCAAAGCAATTTTACCGGGTGCTGGATCTCATCAGTGAAGGGCCTATCTATGGGCCCGTTGATCAGGAACACCTGTCATCGTTCAAGCTCAATAAGACTCCCGTAACTGATGCGACAGGCAGTGTCAGCGTAAATGGTGTCAGCGTCGCCTGGCGCCCCGGCTCTGAAACGCAATCCCCCATTAATGGCTTCTCTGCTATTGAAGCGACCACCATCGTAAACACCGAAGTAACCTATGATACTCCGCTGGTTCGCACCATAACCGATCAGGACGTTACCCGGGTGCGGTTTAACGTTGGTGTGACCGGACTGGTCGAGCAGGACACCAAAGGCAATCAGAAAAACACGTCCGTCACTCTGGTGTTGGAGAGCAGAACTGGCGCTTCAGGCTGGGTTATTGAAAAGACCGTGACCATCACCGGGAAGATATCAGGCGAATATCTTGAGGCCCATCTTATTGATGCTCCAGATATCAAGCCGTTTGATATTCGCGTTCGCCGCATTACACCGGACAGCAGCAGCGATTTGCTGTCCAACGGCACTACCTGGAATAGCTACAGTGAAATCACCGACGACAATCTGAGCTATCCATTTTCAGCCATCGCTGGAGCCGTTATTGACCGCGACCAGTACACTGACACTCCAAGCCGCACCTACCATCTTCGCGGACTGATTGTGTCTGTACCAGACAACTATGATCCGATAGCACGCACCTACTCCGGTTTATGGCTGGGTGGATTTAAGCAGGCATGGACTAACAACCCGGCATGGTTGTTCAGAGAGCTGGCGAAGAATACCCGCTTCGGACTGGCTAAACGTGCCGGATACATCGATGTGGATGACGGCGCGCTGTATATTCTGTCTCAGTATTGCGATCAGCTTGTTGATGATGGGTACGGTGGCAAAGAGCCACGCATGACGCTTAACGCTTACATCACAGAGCAGGCCAGCGCGCGTGACATTCTGGACAAGATTGCAGGCATGTTCCGTGGCATAGCGCTGTGGGACGGGATGCGTCTCACCGTCATGCTGGACGCGCCTCAGGACGCGATCGCCACCATCACTAACGCTAACGTAGTTGACGGGGAATTCAAGCGCAGCTCGGTGAAGCGCTCTGAGAAATACAATGCAGTGGTGGTGTCATGGACCGATCCGGATAACGGGTGGGAGCAGGTGAAAGAGTACGTTTCCGACGATGAGATGATAGCCAAAGGGAACTACAACGAAACCACTCTGGAGGCGTTTGGCTGCACCTCTCGCGGACAGGCATGGCGGGCAGGTAAATGGCTGCTGGAAACAGCAAAGCGTGAAAGCAGCAGACTGTCTTTCCAGATGGCACGCGATGCTATCCACTTCACGCCGGGTGATATCGTTGAGGTCATGGATAATGACTACGCAGGAACTCGCCTCGGGGGGAGAATTGTTTCTCATTCCGGGAGGGTGATAACGGTTGACGCGGTTGATTCCTCGGTAGTAACGGACGGCTCCACTATGTCGATTATGGGGAGGGACGGAAAGTTCTCTCGCTATGAGATTGATGGCGTTAACGGAAACAACGTCACACTCAAAAACGAACCTGAATGGGTGAGGGCGGGAACTGTATTTGCCATTTCAACCGCAAGCGTTGCGATTCGCCTTTTCCGGATACTGAGCGTCGCCGAAACGGAAAACAACTCCGTATACAGCATAACGGCCTCATTGCACGACCCCAACAAACAGGCCATCGTTGACGAGGGTGCAGTGTTTGAAGTTCCCAGCGATACGCTGAACGGCTACCGCGTGCCTAACGTGGAAAACCTGCGAATCCTGAACACAAACACCGAGACCGTCCAGGTTACAGCAACGTGGGAGACGGCAACCACTACTAAAAAGCTGGTGTTTGAGCTGTACATCTACAGTGCTGATGGGAAGCTGGTATCTCAGTACGAAACAGACCAGTTCCGTTATGATTTTTACGGCCTTGCTGCCGGTAGCTACACGCTTGGCGTTCGTGGGCGCAATGAAAACGGGATGAAAGGCGCCGAAACTCAGGTGAGTCTTATTATAGGCGCGCCAAAGGCTCCTAACTCCGTTCAGTGGATACCCGGACCATTACAGGCCACTCTGGTGCCAGTTATGTCTGTAACGGCAACATCAGATACCTCTTTTGAGTTCTGGTACGCTGGCGAGACGCCAATCCCATTAACCGATGATATTGAGAACAAAACTCAATTCCTCGGAAGGGGGAACCAGTGGACCATTCAAAAGCTCAAGTTTGACCACGTCTATTACGTTTATGTCCGGACACGCAACGCGTTCGGGGTTTCTGATTTTGTTGAGGCTTCAGGAAAGCCAACGGATGACTTTAGCGATATCACCGATGCAATCCTGGAGGACATGAAAGGCTCCGATACGTTCAAAGACCTGATCGAGAACGCGGTGGACAGCAATGAAAAAATTGCTGACATGGCAAACGACATCAAACAGGCCAACGACGAACTGGCGCAACAGGCGCAGGAAATCGCCAAAAACGCCCAGGATATCGGGAAGGTTCAGACCAGCGTTACAAACCTGTCGAGCACAGTCGGTGAAGTGTCGTCTTCCCTCTCTGAGCTTGAGCAGACAGTGGCGACGGCTGATACCGCCTTGAGCCAGCGCATCGATAACATCAGCGTGTCTGTGGACGGTATGACGGGAGGAGTGAAGAACTCCGCCATCGCGATTATTCAGGGCAACCTGGCGCAGGTGGCCGCGCGCAAAACGCTGTCGGCATCGGTCGCCGGTAACAGCGCGCAGCTGGACCGCATTGATGAGGTGATCGTCAACGAGAAGGAGGCAACGGCGCGTTCGCTGCTGAGTTTGCAGACTGACGTGAACGGCAACAAGGCATCCATCAACAGCCTGAATCAGACGTTCTCCAACTACCAGCAGGCTACGGCCACTCAGATAAACGGCATAACAGCCACGGTTAATGGGCATACCTCAGCCATCACAACTAACGCTCAGGCGATAGCGAACGTAAACGGCCAACTCAGCGCGATGTACAACATCAAGGTTGGGGTAACGAGTAATGGCCAGTATTACGCTGCAGGAATGGGGATCGGGGTGGAGAATACGCCATCAGGGATGCAGTCGCAGGTAATCTTCCTGGCTGACCGGTTCGCTGTTACCTCCCAAGCTGGCAGCACTGTTTCTTTGCCATTTGTTATCCAGAACGGGCAGACATTCATCAATGATGCGTTCTTCCGTGATGCGAGTATCCAGTTCGGCAAAATTACGGATTCTCTGCAGTCTAATAATTATGTTGCCGGAAGCGCTGGCTGGCGCTGGGGTAAAGACGGAACGATGCAGAACTACGGGAGCGACAGTTCCGGAGGCATGAAGCAGACTAACGTCACCATCAGCATTCGGGATGCTAACAGGCTCCGTGTTCAGATAGGCAAACTTACAGGAGTATTTTAATGGCCTGGGGTATTCAGACCTGGGACGCCAACGGCAACCCCAACAACTACGGTATCAAACCCGTATCAGTGGTAGGGCGTGTTCAGCTTTCCGAAGGTCAAACTTCGGGAAGTTGGTCCTTTACCATTCCGGCAGGGATGAAAGTCGGATTTGCGGTGTCCCTTGATAAAGGCGCGGTCTCGGTGGGCCGACGCATTATCGCTAACGGGAACACCATCACTCTCAGCACTGCCAGCGAAGTTGGCATTGGAAATTATCCCGCTTCGGAATGTGAGTTGGTGGTTTTCGTGGAGAATGCATAATGGCAGATTATGGCGCACTGATTGCGCTGGAAAGTGGAAATCCGTTTATTACTCCTCAGTCAACGCCGTTTTGTCTGTACAGAAAGGTAGTGGTTAACTCAGTGGCAAATGGGGCATACCACGGTGCTTCTGCGACGGTAGCTCTGGATGCTTCTTATCCGGCGATGGTTTTTTGCAAAACGAGTGATACAGCCCAGCCCACTACAGTCGGGGCAACCCGGTCAGGAGGAAACATTCTTGTTGGTTCAAGCAACGCTTATGGTCAGTCACACACTCTGACGGCGTACATCTTTGCCATCTTTCCACAAACGTTGCCCGACTGGGGATTTGCTGTCTGGGATGAAGCCGGAAAGCTGGTACTGACAAACGAAAGCCGCGTGCTTACTGACCTCGTTACTGTCGGAACACCAGGAGCCTCAACGGGAGGGATTAACATTGATGTTACGTTGCAGGGTAGTTATGCGGTAGCACCTGCAATTCTGGGCTCACAAATCGTACAGAACAACAATACCAGGCCTCCAACAATCGTGAATATAACAGCCTATGCAGGCTGCCGCTTTAACGGTTCGTCGACCAGGATAAATGCCGCGCCTTCGACAACAGCTACTGGTTCTGCAGCGGGAGGGACAACCACAGGAATAGCATTGACGGCCATCAACACCGCAGCCTATGACTGATTGATCGTTTTGAGCGATCAATAACAAATAATTGATCTACATAATCAATTATACCCATCGATTTTGTATTGATATCTTCGAACCTACTGAATTCCTCTGGATACTTTCAAAATGAAAAGGCTAATTATCAGCATGGCGATCGCTTTAATGCTGTCTGGTTGTGCTGGTGTACTTGAGAAACAGGAACCTATTTGCAGCGGCACGGCATATATGGGTGACCATGAGAATAACGTTATGATTTACGGCGTTCGAAAACAAAACAACCAGACTCAATACCGGGCCGGATATCCCTTCAACTGGCGTTGGGTAAGTGCGAACACATTCACAAGCACGACATGTAAATAACTCACGACTTTGAATGCAAACCTCGCCTAGGCGGGGTTTTTATTGCCTGGAGAAAATATGCTTTATAACACTGGCACCATCGACATTAACGGAAATACAGCCACCGGCACCGGTACGAACTGGACGGCGCCAGCCAGCCAGATTCGGGTTGGCCAGACGTTGTTTGTTCTTTCTAACCCGGTACAGATGTTTCAGATCACCGCCATTAACAGTGCGACGTCATTGACGATTACACCCGCCGCGTCTCCGGCGCTGAGCGGCCAGAAGTACGGCATTCTTGTTACTGATAGTCTCTCGGTCGACGGCCTGGCGCAGAGCATGTCTCAGCTGATCAACGAGTACGACGAGAACATCGGCGCGTGGGAGACGTTCGCCACGACCTCAGCAAACCAGAATATCACCGTTACCATCAACGGCACCGCCGTAACTATCCCTGGCATTGGTAAACTGGCACAGAAAGGGAGCAACGGTGCGCTTGCTGTCGCAGACGGCGGAACCGGCGCAACGAATGATGCAGACGCTCGCACAAACCTCGGTTTGGGAAGCTCTGCAACAAAAAACACAGGAACAACGAGCGACAATGTCATGCAGCCCGGCATGTTTGGGCTTGGTCGTCCGGATGGGGCATTAATATTCAACACAACGAGCCAGGATGATCTTCTTACTGGATTGACAGGATATGGGCTTACAGTTCTTCGAAATAATGCACAGATACCAGAGCCATGGAATATATGGAACTATTCACCGACAATATTTGCCCGGACAGGTGATACGTATAGCCTTTTTTCAATGCCTTTTCAGTCATCTGGCAAAGTTCGTATTTTTGGTGGTGCAGCAGCAACTGGATGGAATCACAGCAGGATATTATACGATGATAAAAACACAGTCGTGGATAGCAATGGCTTTATAAAGCAGGCATCCCCGGTCGTCAAAATCTTCACTGATGGTAAGTATGAAACTAACGACGAATCAGAAGGCGTCACGGTGACTCGTCTGGATGTCGGGCAATATCTTATTGAAGGCTGTAAAGCACTCAATTCAGACGCTGCCTGGGGCGGTATCGACGGAGGATTTGAAATCCCCACAGACAGGAATAAGCAACCGCTCATATGGCTGGATTATGAGGTTAGCGCGGATGGTTCTGTGCTGGTGAAAACCTACCACCGAACTCACCCTGATGCGCCAGCATTTGCCAGGAATGAGCGTGATGGATTGGCAGATGGTGAGCCGGTTGACATCCCGGCTCACCAGTTCGTCAGCGTTCGTGTAGAAATGCCAGTTGACAGCATCTGGAATCAGAAACAAACGGAAGAGGCTTTAAAGCAGGAACAGGGCTCGTAAAAAACCGCCGCCCATTTTGTGTAAGAATGAGCGGCGGCTGATTGCTCAGTGTTCATGCCCGAGCAAACGTCGGGAATATTACCCGAACAATATCTACAGGCCAACCTGGCGAACGGTCGGGAACTCAGAAACCAGCCACATATCGGACTCTTCAAACATCTCCTCCAGCAAGCGGTTCAGTTTTTCCCGATCGATTTTGCTGGCATCGCTGTTCAGGCCGTTCGCCTGCATCGGCTTCACCTTCACTTCGGCATCAGGGAAAATCTGGTGCACCCGCTTCGTCAGCTCGTCCAGAATGATTTCTCTGGCCCCTTCGAGCCCTTCAACATTTCTCTTGTCATAAACCAGCTCAACGAACATCACTCTCCATCCTTGCTGACTTGATCTGTTGATACAAAAATACTACTGTATATGCATGGGTCTTCCCTTGTTGTGGTGGCTGAAGGCATGATAATGGTGTATTTAATCGCCAGAGGTCACCGCCATGGACGAAAAGTCCCTCTACGCTCATATTCTCAACCTGTCCGATCCGTGGCAGGTAAAGTCCCTTTCTCTCGATGAAAATGCCGGTTCTGTTACTGTCACTATTGAGATCGCTGAAAACACCCGGCTAGCCTGTCCGACCTGCGGTAAATCCTGTTCTGTTCACGATCACCGTCATCGTAAATGGCGCCATCTTGATACCTGCCAGTTCACCACTATTGTTGAAGCCGATGTTCCACGAATTATGTGTCCGGAGCATGGCTGCCTGACGTTGCCTGTTCCGTGGGCTGGCCCCGGAAGCCGGTATACGTTGCTATTCGAATCGTTCGTTCTCTCATGGCTGAAAATCAGCACCGTTGATGCTGTCAGGAAGCAACTTAAGCTCAGTTGGAATGCGGTTGACGGCATTATGACCCGGGCAGTTAAGCGAGGTCTTGCCCGGATAAAAAAGCCATTATCCGCCCGTCATATGAATGTGGATGAGGTCGCCTTTAAAAAAGGACATCGTTACATAACGGTGATCTCCGATCGCGATGGTCGGGCGCTGGCCTTAACGGATGATCGCGGCACAGAGAGTCTTGCCGGCTATCTTCGCACGCTCACTGATGGGCAGTTGCTGGCTATCAAAACGCTCTCAATGGACATGAACGCGGGCTATATAAGAGCAGCGCGTATCCACTTACCCAGTGCGGTTGAGAAAATCGCCTTTGACCGCTTCCATGTGGCGAAGCAACTGGGCGAGGTAGTTGATAAAACCCGTCAGAATGAACATCCGCACCTCCCTGTTGAAAGCCGACACCAGGCAAAAGGAACCCGCTTCCTGTGGCAGTACAGCGATAAGTGGATGACCGAATCCCGGCAGGAAAAGCTGATGTGGCTGCGTGCACAGATGAAGCTGACGAGCCAGTGCTGGGCGCTGAAAGAGCTGGCAAAGGATATCTGGAACAGGCCATGGAGCGAGGAAAGACGGAGTGACTGGCAGAGATGGTTGGCGCTGGCGGCTAACAGTGACGTTCCCATGATGAAAAATGCCGCGAAAACGATAGGAAAAAGGCTGTACGGGATCCTGAATGCGATGCGACACAGTGTCTCAAACGGAAATGCGGAGGCACTTAACAGCAAGATCAGGCTGCTGAGGATAAAAGCCAGGGGATACCGAAACCGGGAGCGCTTTAAACTGGGGGTGATGTTCCACTACGGAAAGCTGAATATGGCGTTCTGAGCCTTCCCACCATGATCGGGGAAGACCCATATGCATACAGTCAATAAGCAAGTGTGGGTGCTGCTATGCCTCGTCAATATGATATTCACGCAGCTTTTTTAGCCTCTATAGAGCAAAATCCAAAGGGTTACCTTTGTCTCAAAACGAACAAATTCATCAATAATTTGCGCGAGAAGAACTGGCATTTCAGCCAGGCAGACGCTAACGCATGGATTGAGAGATACCAGCCAGATTTTGCTGATAAGACGACGGACGGCAGTGATAACCGTTACTGGATCTTGCGTAACATGGGGAGGGTGCACTGATGGGATTTCCTTCACCGGCGGCTGATTTCGTAGCACCGCGTTTATCTCCGGAAATTATCTGCGGGATCGGCATGGACAGCCGCATCCTCGAAACCTCGTCTGGCTTTGCGGTTATCGAGCCGTGCACCAGACTGGTACAGAATCAGGTTCTGCTGATTCTGTCCGGCGGTCGAACTCAGTTTGCCCGGGTCATGGGTCGGGCGTTAATCACGGATGATGGCGAAGCGATCGAGGGGGAGGCTGCGGAAGAGGTTGAGGTGATGGGGCGGGTGACGTTCTTCATCAACAGCGTGATCGAAGACGACAGGGTGGTTTGATGGGGCATGTATGGGGCAAAAAATTAGCGCAAAACAACTCAAAACCTCTGAAGGTAGTGATTCATCTTGCGCTAATGCTTTGTTTGAGACCTGCTTTTAACTCACCTCAACTCAGAACCTTCTTTAAGTGCTGGATATTATGGATTTCCAGCTCTACTCCCTTGGCGCCGCGCTGGTATTCCATGAAATCTTCTTCCCTGAACAGTCCGCGGCCATGGCGTTGATCCTGGCGATGGGGACCTATGGGGCAGGCTACATCGCGCGTATCGTCGGGGCATTTATCTTCGGCAGAATGGGCGACAGAATTGGCCGCAAAAAGGTGCTGTTTATCACCATCACCATGATGGGGATCTGCACCACCTTAATCGGCGTCCTGCCAACCTACGCGCAGATCGGGATTTTCGCACCGGTGCTGCTGGTGACGCTGCGTATTATTCAGGGGCTGGGCGCGGGGGCAGAAATCTCCGGCGCAGGTACCATGCTGGCGGAGTACGCGCCGAAGGGTAAACGCGGCATCATCTCCTCGCTGGTGGCCATGGGAACCAACTGCGGGACGCTGAGCGCCACGGCGATCTGGGCCGTGATGTTCTTTGCCCTCGATCGTGAAGAACTTATTGCCTGGGGCTGGCGCGTGCCGTTCCTCGCCAGCGTGGTGGTGATGATCTTCGCCATCTGGCTGCGTATGAACCTTAAAGAGAGCCCGGTGTTTGAGAAGGTTAACGACGCTGAAACCATTGCGCCGGTTGCTGCGCAGGATATCTCATTAGGCGCGATGTTTAAGAGCAAATCGTTCTGGCTGGCGACGGGGCTGCGCTTTGGTCAGGCCGGCAACTCAGGTTTGATTCAGACTTTCCTTGCCGGATATCTGGTGCAGACGCTGTTGTTTGATAAGGCGATCCCAACCGATGCGCTGATGATCAGTTCGATTCTCGGCTTCCTCTCCATCCCGCTGCTGGGCTGGCTGTCCGATAAAGTGGGGCGCCGTCTGCCGTATATCCTCCTTAACATTTCAGCCATTATTCTGGCTTACCCGATGCTGTCGATTATCGTCGATAAGAGTTACGCGCCGGGCGTGATTATGCTCTCTATCATCGTTATTCATAACTTTGCGGTGCTCGGGCTGTTCGCGCTGGAAAACATCACCATGGCAGAGATGTTTGGTTCGCGGAACCGCTTTACCCGCATGGCTATTTCGAAAGAGGCGGGCGGGCTGGTAGCTGTAGGCTTTGGTCCGGTGCTGGCGGGGATCTTCTGCAACATGACCGGGTCCTGGTGGCCGATTGTGGTGATGCTGGTGGCGTACTCGCTGATTGGGCTGATCTCCGCGTTGCTGATGCCGGAAGTGCGCGACCGCGATTTGAGTGAAGCCGAAGATGCTGCGGAGGCTCCTCATAAGGAATCGGTAGCCTACGGCGCGCTCTCTTCACGCCGCTAGTGGTTTACATCTTGCGTTACCTGTCACACAACTTTTTACTGATGTCACACCACATGGCGAAAAGTTAATGTAAATCAAGATCTGAAAACGATGTATCAGTATGGTTAATGGCAGCGTTTTTTGACTCCGACTGCCATTCTAGTTGGTGTAGTCAGCAGGCGCTGCCGCTCTTAAAAGGAAGCGGCAGTGGATCACAGCTTTCATTAATTAACGAGTCTCAATCATGGAAAACCGGTTATTACAGGCGAAGGCAACGCATCCTCAATACGATCGCGACAGCCTCAACGCACGCATTGTTCATTTAGGGTTTGGCGCGTTTCACCGTGCGCACCAGGCGGTGTACACCGATATACTCGCCGCAGAACAGGGCAGCGACTGGGGTTACTGCGAAGTTAACCTGATTGGCGGCGAACAGCAGATCGCCGATCTGAAGGCACAGGATAACCTTTATACCGTGGCAGAGATGTCTGCCGATGCGTGGACGGCGCGCGTGGTCGGCGTCGTCAAAAACGCGCTGCATGCGCAGATCGACGGGCTGGAAACCGTGCTGGCGGCGCTGTGCGAGCCGCAGGTCGCCATTGTTTCCCTGACCATCACCGAGAAAGGATATTGCCACTCCCCGGCAACCGGACAACTGATGTTCGATCATCCGTTAATCGTTGCAGACCTGCAAAACCCGCATCAGCCTAAATCTGCGCCGGGCGTGGTGGTTGAGGCGCTGGCGCGTCGCAAGGCGGCGGGGCTACCGGTATTCAGCGTGATGTCATGCGATAACATGCCGGAAAACGGCCACGTGATGCGCAATGTGACCTGTGCCTACGCGCGCGCCGTAGACGGCGATCTGGCGGACTGGATCGAAGCGAACGTCACCTTCCCGTCAACCATGGTGGACCGCATTGTGCCCGCCGTCACGGCTGATACGCTGGATAAAATCGAACAGCTGACTGGCGTACGCGATCCGGCAGGTGTCGCCTGCGAGCCGTTCCGCCAGTGGGTGGTGGAAGATAATTTTGTTGCCGGACGCCCCCAGTGGGAAAAGGCCGGTGCGGAGCTGGTTTCTGATGTCATTCCGTTTGAAGAGATGAAGCTGCGAATGCTTAACGGCAGCCACTCGTTCCTGGCCTATCTCGGCTATCTTGCCGGTTATCAGCACATTAACGACTGCATGGAAGATGAACATTATCGCGCAGCCGCGCATGCGCTGATGCTGATAGAGCAGGCGCCGACGTTGAAAGTGCGGGGCGTGGATTTGGGTCGTTATGCCGACCAGCTGATTGCGCGTTACAGCAATCCGGCCCTGCGTCACCGCACCTGGCAAATCGCCATGGACGGTAGCCAGAAATTGCCGCAGCGCATGCTCGATTCCGTGCGCTGGCACCTTGTCCACCAGAAACCCTTCCCGCTGCTGGCCCTCGGCGTGGCGGGCTGGATGCGTTATGTCGGCGGTGTGGATGAGCAGGGTAACGCGATTGAGGTGAGCGATCCGCAGCTGGCGGTGATTCAGGCGGCGGTAAACGGTAGCGCTGAAGGTGAAAGCCGCGTTAGCGCGCTGTTGGGCATTGAGGCTATTTTCGGTAACGAGCTGCCGAAGGACACGGTATTCGTGGCTGCCGTCATGCAGGCCTATCAAACGTTGCTGCAAAAAGGCGCGAAGGCCACGGTTGCTGAGTACGCAGCCCGGCTTTAACGCTTTGACATGCCGCCGTTCGCGGCGGCATGTCGGGGCACAGCTTAGTGCATCCCCAGGCGAATCAGCTCAATCGGTTCGAACTTACCTTCGCATCCTTCCACTTCAACCGTTTTACCACGACGCACCTGCTCGGCATTAAGGCCGTCGCTGTGGATCGCTTTAATCACGCCGAACTGACCTGTGCCGCTAATCATGACGCGGCTGCCAGTGGTGATTGCATTTCGGTTACGGTCGTATGTCATCATGGTATTTTCTCCTCTCGCACTTATCCGTTACGGCGCTAATTCAACGGCTGCCGTTCACGGGGCACTATTAATACGCCTCTCTTAAACGAAATTATTTGCTTTTGATCAAGCTCACACTTTTTTCTTATTTCCTGATGGCGTTGACGGTTCAGGACACCGCTTTACAAAGCGGACAGTTATTTTCCTTAATTGATAGTTTCCAGACGCAAGTGTTTAGGCTTTGTTTATATCCACAATGCCATTCTGGAGGCAGAAAATAACCCTTCATCGGAAAAGGAGTCAGGCTTATGTATAAGAAAATTTTGATGCCTGTTGACGTGTTTGAAATGGATCTAAGCGATAAAGCGGTACGCCACGCGGTCAACCTCGCGAAATCGGAAGGCGCGACGATCACCCTGGTCAACATTCTCCCTAACAGCAGCCGTTCGTTACTGCGGGGGTTCAATGCCGATATTAAGAAGTTCGAAGAGTATATGACCGCCGAGTCGGATAAGAAGATGAAGGCACTGAAACGGCTCTTTGATGTGTCCCCAGAAAATATTGATTGTGAAGTACGTTTCGGCAACGTACGCGATGAAATCATCCAGCTCAGCAAAGAGGGGAAATATGACGTTATTGTTATTGGATCAAGAAACCCGAGCATGACAACACATCTGCTGGGCTCGAATGCTGAAACTATCCTGCGCTACGCCACTATTCCGGTATTAGTGGTCCGCTAATCACTTCGCCGCAACCGAAAGGGGGCGGCGAAGCTTTATTCTTCGCTAAACCACTCGCGGTTTTCCTGACGAATTAACTGAACTGACTCGCTAATTTCCTGAAGGTGAAGCGTCATCGCTTTATCTACGGCTTCCACGTCGCGTTTTTCCAGTGCGCTGAAAATATCGTGATGCTGGCGCAGCAACATCTCTGGCGGAGAAACATGGTCGAGGCTCATGTAGCGCACGCGGTCTATGGTAGCTTTGATGTTTTCGACGGTATCCCACGCGAGCTGGCACTCGGCGATCTGCGCCAGTTTCTGGTGAAACTCGTCGTCCAGCTGGAAAAAGTCGTTTAACTGTTTGCGGTCGATGGCAATGCGTTGCTGATGCAGGTTTTGCTCCAGCAGGTAGCACTGGTTATCGTTGATGAGCGACGCGGCGCGACGCACAACGGCGCACTCAATGGCCTGGCGAACAAAACAGCCATTCCGTACCTGCGAAAGCGAAATTTTATTTACATAGCTGCCGCGCTGAGGGCGGATCTGGATAAGGCCGTTTTCTGCGAGCTTAATAAACGCCTCGCGCACGGGCTGACGGGAAACGTCAAAACGTACCGAAACCTCTTTTTCTGAGAGTGGCGTTCCCGGTGGGATCAGGCAGCGAACGATATCACGGCGTAAGATGCGATAAATTTGCTGATTTACAGGCTGGGTAGGATTAAGTTGCGATTCAGCGGCCATGGGTTGTGATTTCTCAGAGAGTTAACCTGAACATACTACCATTCTTTTAACCGTCATCACATACCCGGCCCGCAGGCCGGGAAGGGTGAATTACCCGCGATGCACGCTGAGTCCGGCATAGGTCTGGCTGACGGGCATCATCTCAACCGTGTTGATGTTGACATGCTTCGGCAGCGTCGCGACCCACCAGACGGTTTCGGTGATATCTTCCGGCGTCAGCGCATTCGCATTTTCATAGGTTTTATCCGCTTTCGCGTCATCGCCTTTGAAACGCACGTTGGAGAATTCCGTTCCACCGACCAGACCCGGCTCAACATCGGTCACGCGGATCGCGGTACCGTGCAGGTCGGTGCGCAGGTTCAGGCTGAACTGGCGTACAAAGGCCTTGGTTGCGCCATAGACGTTGCCGCCCGCGTAAGGCCAGCTGCCTGCGGTGGAACCGATATTAATGATATGACCACGGTTACGTTCAACCATGCCCGGCAGCACGGCGCGGGTCATGTACACCAGGCCTTTGTTGTTGGTGTCGATCATGTTCTCCCAGTCTTCCACGCTGGCTTTGTGGGCAGGCTCCATGCCCAGCGCCAGGCCAGCGTTATTGACCAGCACGTCGATTTCACGCCATTCGGCAGGCAGGTTGGCAATCATCTCTTCAATGGCGGCGCGGTTGCGCACGTCCAGCTGTGCGGTCAGGATGCTGTCGCCCAGCTCGTCTTTCAGCTCCTGGAGACGCTCCTGACGACGACCCGTTGCAATCACCTTATGTCCGTTGGCGACGAAGCGACGCGTGATGCTTTCACCAAAACCTGCTGTCGCCCCGGTAACTAATATAATCATCTCACTGTTCCTCAACGCTTTTTGTGTTGTACTACCATAGCACGCTCTCGGGCGGGTCGTTAAGGCAACATTTGTATGACGCCATTGCAGGCCGGAGCAGGCTGGCCTACTCTGGTGAAAAATACCGTGCTCAGGAGTAAACGATGTCGGTCAACAACCCTTTCTTTGACGTTAGCCTGCTGCCTTATCAGGCTCCGCGTTTTGATGTGATAGAAGACAGCCACTATCGCCCGGCGTTTGATGAAGCAATACGCCTCAAGCGTGCAGACATTGACGCGATTATCGCGCAGAGCGCCGCGCCGGACTTCAACAACACCGTGCTGGCGCTGGAAATGAGCGGGGCCATGCTGTCGCGCGTCAGCAGCGTGTTCTTCGCCATGACGTCCGCACACACCAACGATTATCTTCAGGCACTGGACGAGCAGTTCTCCACCGAACTGGCCGGACTGGCGAACGATATCTGGCTAAACGATACGCTTTTCGCCCGCGTGGAAGCCGTCTGGCAGGATCGCGACACGCTGGATGCCGAATCCCGCCGACTGACGGAGGAGACGTATCAGCACTTTGTTCTTGCGGGCGCGCGTCTGAACGCCGATGAAAAAGCCGAGCTGAAAGCCCTGAATACCGAAGCCGCCACCCTGACCAGCCAGTTCAACCAGCGCCTGCTGGCGGCGAATAAGGCGGGAGGGCTGGTGGTGGATGATGTTCACCAGCTTGACGGACTCAGTACGGAGGAGATGGCTGCCGCGGCTCATGCTGCCGCAGAAAAAAGGCTGACGGATCGCTGGCTGATCCCGCTTCTGAATACCACGCAACAGCCCGCGCTGGCGGCGCTGTCTCTGCGCGAGACCCGTAAAAAGTTGTTTAGCGCGGGCTGGGAACGCACTCAAAAAGGCGACGAAAACGATACGCGCGACCTGATCCTTCGGCTTACCGCGTTGCGGGCAAGACAGGCGCAGCTGCTCGGCTTTGACAACTATGCCAGCTGGAGCATTGCCGATCAGATGGCGAAAACGCCGGATGCCGCGCTCGAATTCATGCGCGGGATAGTTCCTGCGGCGCGCAGCAGGGCCGCGCTGGAGCAGGCGGATATTCAGAAGGTCATTGACGACGAGCAGGGCGGTTTTACGGTGCAGGCCTGGGACTGGGCGTTTTATGCCGAACGCGTGCGTTCAGCGAAATACGCGCTGGATGAGTCGCAGATTAAACCCTATTTTGCGCTCAATACCGTGCTGGAAGATGGCGTATTCTGGACCGCCACGCAGCTGTTCGGTATCCGTTTTGTCGAGCGTTTCGATATTCCGGTTTATCACCCGGACGTTCGCGTGTGGGAGATTTTCGACCACACGGGTGAAGGCATGGCGCTGTTCTACGGCGACTTTTTCGCGCGTGATTCCAAAGCGGGCGGGGCGTGGATGGGGAATTTTGTTGAGCAGTCTTACGAGTTTGCCGCGCGTCCGGTGATTTATAACGTCTGCAACTATCAAAAACCAGCGAACGGGCAGACCGCGCTGATCTCCTGGGATGATGTGATTACCCTGTTCCACGAGTTTGGCCATACACTGCATGGCCTGTTTGCCAGCCAGCGCTATGCCACGCTTTCAGGCACCAACACGCCGCGTGATTTCGTTGAATTCCCGTCGCAGATCAATGAACACTGGGCCAGCCATCCGCAGGTGTTTGCGCACTTTGCCCGTCATTATCAAACCGGCGAGCCGATGCCGGATGCGCTGCGGGAAAAAATGCTCAATGCGACCCAGTTTAATAAGGGTTATGACATGACGGAACTGCTGAGCGCCGCGCTGCTGGATATGAACTGGCACGGCATTCAGGAGCCCGTTGAAGACGTGGAAACCTTTGAAGCCGCCGCGTTGAAAAAAGAAGGGCTGGATCTTCCAGCCGTACCGCCGCGCTATCGCAGCAGCTATTTTGCCCATATCTTCGGCGGCGGCTACGCGGCGGGCTATTACGCCTATCTCTGGACGCAGATGCTGGCGGACGATGGCTATCAGTGGTTTGTCGAGCAGGGCGGTTTGACACGCGAAAACGGACAGACATTCCGCGAGGCGATTTTGTCGCGCGGCAACAGCACTGATTTAGCTGAACTTTACCGGAACTGGCGCGGGCACGATCCGAGGATCGAACCGATGCTGGAGAATCGTGGATTGAGTGTTTAAGGGCTTTTTAGTGTGGAAACAGAACCGGGCGCGATGCCCGGTTTTTTGTTCGATTTTTTCTTCCCCGAAACTCCTCCAAATTCCTCCCCAAAATGAATCCTTAAATTCTGCGAAATTTGCAGGATAACTTTCTTATGGCTGACCCTATATATCAGGGCGAACGACTGGGCAGCTTCCTGCTGCGCCAATGGAGAGGGAATTAATTGTGGAACGTACCCGGGGCTGGAGTGGCGCTGCCTGCGAGGAAAGGTGAATAGGCTGCCCAGTAAATAAAGAGGTTATGGAAACTTGAATACATTACAGTTCATCAGGATTGTTCGATACGCTGATCCCGATCTTGATCAGACTTAAAATCATCAATGCCAGTACCATTGCCACGATAGTAGAGATGATAAGCGTTGTCATAAAGGCCCCCTTTGTGAGTATATCTTTTAGACTGTTTGAATCAAAAAATGTTCCGAGTCCTAAAAAATATATGACATTAGACAGGAATGTATCGTCTGCTAAATGAAAAAAAAAGCCTACGCCAGGTAGGCAATACTGATAATTCCTAATTGTTTTAATAATGCTTGTTACTAAAGGTTATCTGCAGTGTTGGTAGAAGATATTGAAGCTTATAGATACTTCCTGGCTGCATCTAATATTCCCTGAGATGTAAGCTCTCGATCTGATGCAACATAGACAACTTCATGGTCACCTGTTAAAGAGGGAAAACCGGCTGACATTATCGGAAGGTTTATCCCTTCTCCATTAGGGTATTGTTCGCGTATTGATGTCACGCCCTTAAGTACGGTGATTACTTTACCTGGTTTACTATTAAAGAAAATAATTACTTTTTTCATGTATCACCATGTATTTCAGGGGGTTTTATGGCCCGGGGTTGTTCGAAAGGGGTTGATTTATTGACGTTTAGTTACCTCTTTCGAAATTAAAACAAGCAATATTCTGCCTTAACGTGTACTGTAGCAGTCCATTTGTACTGGAGAAGCTTATGTCTGCACGTAAAAACACGCAATTCCGCCGAAATTATTTAGTCAAATGCCCTTGTCCAAACTGCACAAGAGACTCGGAGCATAGTTACAATCGTGTACAAAAGGGAGCTCAACTGGTTTGCCCTTACTGCAACGCGTTGTTCAAATCCCCTCAACATTACTAAAAAATCTCATATAATAACTAAGAAGTGATGCTTTTGGAGGCTGCCTAACCTCTTACGCACTTTAATATTTTATAAGCAGTTAGTTTCTGCTTTGAGACTATTCATGCAGCAGTCCTGCATTTCATCACATCGGTCAGCAAATTTGACGGTGCTGTAAATATGCTGGCCTGTTGTAATGATATTCGCAAACGATAAATGACGCTTCTGATTATTTAATTCACAGAAGCTTAAGCGGTCATTGAGGGGGGTTATTTATCGCAAAGCGTAACATTTGCAGCTGTCGGACCTTTGGTACCGGCAATGACAGCAAATTTAACTTTTTGGCCTTCAAAAAGAGTTTTGAATGTCTCTCCCTGTAGAGAGGAAGAGTGAACAAGGATATCTTTACTTCCATCGAGTGGGGAGATGAAGCCAAAGCCCTTATCATCGTTAAACCACTTAACAAGACCTATCATTTTTGATGACATAAAAACTCCACTTGAACACTTAAAAGTTACAAGTTCATGAAAAGAAACGCATGATGGCATACGTATGGACTCAAGAGGAGGGGATATCAGAGATAGCACCTGGTTATGAGGACTACTTTGGAAAAGTCAGATTCACATTGCATCGAACCAACCGCATCATTAAGGCACGTGTAGATCTTTTAAGCAAATCTTATTTTAGCCATCTGGGAGGCCATACAGATTAGATTAGCCAATCCAAATTTTTCCTGTGTCGTCGAATTTGATTTACAGCAAGGAAATAATTTGTCTCGTAAAATGACAGAAGCTGTCAAAGGTTTTGACTTCAATAGAGGGAAGGGTTTTATTATCCCATCTAAAAAGTGCAGGTCTAACTAAGTTCAGATTTGATTTCTATTTGCTCTATCAAATTCCTCCCCTGGTTTTTTACATTTCCTACTGTACGCGTTACCGCATGCCAGACGAACTTATCGGTGGGCACTGCACCATCTGAAGCTATCTCTTCAGCTTCTTTCCCGCCAACATGCTGGCGCATCCACTCGCGTGCCGCTTCTGGTGACAAAACCAGTGGCCTGCGGTCATGAATGTCGACGAGGCCTTTATCAGCCGCAGACGTCACAATCAGAAATCCCTCGGCTTCATCGCCGCGCTCAAACGGTGTGCTTCCGATCGCCGCCATAAAGATTGGCTGACCGTCGTCCCGGTGGATGAAGTAGGGTTGTTTCTTGTCACCTGACTTCTTCCATTCGAACCATCCATCGGCAAAACAGATCGCCCGGCCATGTTGCCACAGAGGTTTAAACATTCTGCTGGTGGCCGCGGTTTCTACACGTGCGTTAATCAGTGGTGCTTTGTCCCACCATCCAGGTGCGTAGCCCCAGAACACCGGATCGAGGTGCAGTAGTTCGTCGCGTTCGCTCAGCAGCAGGACTTTGGTACCGGGCGCGACGTTGTACCGGCCAATGGGGGCCGGGTCATACGCGATGTCGCGATCGCCTTCGTCGGCAAGGTAGGCCAGGTATTCTTCACGGGTTTGGGCTTGTGCAAAGCGTCCACACATAGAAACCTCCAGTCGGATGTCATACTCAAAGTATAGGGCAGGGATAAGTGACTTGATCGACATGCAAAAGCTGTATTTTGTACAAGATAACGCGAGAAAATGGGCAGAAATTCCGGGAGGCGTTTTTATCTTGCGGGCACGATCCGAGAAATGAACCGATGCTGGAGAACCGCGGGTGAGTGATTAAAGGCATTACTGGCTGAAAACAGAACCGGGCATTGCGCCCGGTTTTTCCCCGGTGGGCTGGTATTTGTTAACCTTGTTACTCTTGCGTCAGCCACATGTCCGACTCTTCAAACATTTCCTCAAGCATACGGTTCAGCTTTTCCCGGTCGCTTTTGCTGGCATCGCTATTCAGGCCATTCGCCTGCATTGGCTTAACCGTCACGCTGGCATCAGGAAAAATCCGGTGCACACGTTTTGTCAGTTCAGCCAGAATTATCTCCCTGGCTCCCTCCAGCCCCTGTACGTTTCGCTTGTCATAAACCAGTTCAACAAACATTATTTTTTCCCTATGAATATTAATTGTGCGATTCTGTCTGCACGTAAAAATACTACTGTATATGGGTACAGTCAAACGGCATTCCGGCTAAAGAAATGCCATGCCGCCCTTCACCTTGTTTATGTTGATGACAATCTATTCATTTAGCCTTTAAAACGAGCAGTCGAAGCGTTTAATCGTAAAATTTACAAAAACCATAATTTGAAGCCAGAGAGAAACTTACAAACGAAACGGTGAAGGTTTAAACAGTCGCTACGGTTCAGCTGCCTTGCGCGTGCTTCAAAACAAAACTACTGTATATAAAAACAGTATTAGAGGTATGCGTAATGGAATTTATCAGACCTACAGAACTGCGTGAGATTATCGCGCTTCCACTTTTCAGCGATTTAGTTCAGTGCGGATTCCCAAGCCCGGCTGCCGATTATGTGGAGCAGCGCATTGATCTTAATGAACTTCTGGTTGCCCACTCCAGCTCGACGTATTTCGTTAAAGCCGCGGGTGATTCAATGATTGAAGGGGGAATAAGCGACGGCGATTTACTGGTGGTCGATAGTTCCCGAACGGCTGAGCACGGCGATATCGTCATCGCCGCGGTGGAAGGGGAATTCACCGTTAAGCGCCTGCAACTGCGGCCTAATGTTCAACTCAATCCGATGAACAGCGCTTATTCACCGATTATCGTTGGCAGTGAAGACACGCTGGACGTTTTTGGTGTGGTCACTTTTATTGTTAAATCGGCCAGCTGATATGTTTGCGCTCTGTGATGTGAATTCATTCTATGCATCATGCGAGACGGTATTCAGGCCAGATTTGAGAGGCCGACCGGTGGTTGTCCTCTCAAATAACGACGGTTGCGTGATAGCGCGCAGCGCAGAGGCCAAAGCCGCTGGCGTTACCATGGGGGCGCCATACTTTAAGCAGAAAGACCTGTTCCGGCGCGCCGGCGTGGTTTGCTTCAGCAGTAACTACGAACTTTACGCTGACATGTCCAGCCGGGTAATGACCACGCTGGAAGAAATAAGCCCTCGCGTCGAAATATATTCCATTGATGAGGCCTTTTGTGATCTCACCGGGGTTCGTAATTGCCGGGACCTGACTGATTTTGGCAAGGAGATCCGCGAAACGGTTTTGAAGCGTACGCACCTGAAGGTCGGCGTTGGCATAGCCCAGACGAAGACGCTGGCGAAGCTGGCAAATCACGCGGCGAAGAAATGGCAGCAGCAGACGGGTGGGGTGGTTGATTTATCCAATATCGACCGCCAGCGCCGGTTGTTGGCTATCGTGCCTGTAGAGGACGTATGGGGCGTGGGCAGGCGCATCAGCAAGAAGCTCAATGCGATGGGTATCAAAACGGCGCTGGATCTCTCAGAGCAGAGCACGTGGATTATCCGCAAGCACTTCAATGTAGTGCTGGAGCGAACGGTCCGGGAGCTGCGCGGCGAGCCGTGCCTCGATCTGGAAGAGTTTGCACCGACAAAGCAGGAGATCGTCTGTAGTCGGTCATTCGGTGAGCGCGTGACAGAATACGAGCAGGTGCGCCAGGCTATATGCAGCTATGCGGCCCGTGGCGCTGAGAAGTTACGTGGCGAGCACCAGTATTGCCGCTTTATCTCGGCGTTCGTAAAGACCTCTCCGTTCGCTCTGAACGAACCCTATTACGGCAACAGTGCCTCAATGACGCTTCTCACACCCACTCAGGACTCCCGCGACATTATCAACGCCGCGGTAAAGTGCCTCGACAAAATCTGGAAGGAGGGCCACCGCTACCAGAAAGCCGGCATTATGCTCGGGGACTTCTTCAGCCAGGGCGTTGCCCAGCTCAATTTGTTTGACAATAGCGCGCCGCGTGCCGGAAGTGAAAAGCTGATGGAAGTGCTGGATCGTCTGAACGCGAAAGATGGAAAGGGTACGCTTTATTTTGCCGGGCAGGGCATACAGCAGCAATGGCAGATGAAGCGTGAAATGCTTTCGCCGCGGTATACGACCCGGTATTCAGATTTACTGAGAATTCGATGAATGTTAATGGCTGTTTTGTGCCAGAAGCGGACATTGATATAAATGGCAATTGATCAAACGCCAGCCCCTTTACTTTGTCCTACAGGATCTCAACCACTTCAAACTCTTCTGCGATCAACTCCATATCTTCAGAAAAATGGCCTTCGCGGCTGAAAAATCTCTGATGCTCTTTCTGCCAGTATTTAAATGGTGTTCTTAAACGGAACGTACGCCAGTTTGCCGGATGGTTTAATAAAAACTCTCCTGGCGTGTCTGCGCGAATGTACTACTTTCAGTAAAGTGACTTTTACAGGGAGGGTCAATGAAACCATTATCGCTTTTATTATTGTCGAGCCTGACGTTAGTGGGTTGTGGCGCGAACAATACCCCTTCAAATACGCCTCTTCCGGGTGTAAAAACCTCCGTCGGGACGAGCACGCTTGAAGCCGGTGCTCAGCTTATCCAGTCCCGTCCGCCCATTGATGCAATGAGTGCCTACCTTGACGGTTTCCATTTTTATAGCGGGGATAAAAATGGCCAGATGGAAGCCCATCATTATGTAACCGTGTTGAATGAAGACGTGATGCAGGCGGTGATCTACGACGGTAACACCAAAGATGCCCGTTTAATGGGCGTTGAGTACATCATTAGTGAGCGTTTGTTTAACACACTGCCGCCGGAAGAAAAAAAATTGTGGCACAGCCATCAATATGAAGTGAAATCCGGCAGCCTGATTGCTCCAGGTTTACCTGCAGTGGCTGACAAAGCATTGATGAGCAAAATTGTGAATACCTACGGCAAGACCTGGCATACCTGGCACACCGACCGCGATAAAAAGCTGCCGCTCGGCATTCCGGCACTGATGATGGGCTTTACCGGGGAAGGGCAGTTAGACCCTAAACTTCTGGCGGACAGAGATCGACGCTTTGACGTGAGCACGCAAGCCATCAAAGAAGAACGTAAGGATATTGTGGCGCACCCAGTTGCTAAGGGAGCGGATGCCTGGCAACGTGGTGAAGAGATCCAGCTTAAGCGGGTTAGAGGTTCAGGTGAGCATGGCCAGGGCGACACAAGCCATTTTTGATATCAAAAGCCTTCAGGAATACCCCGGCAACGCCGGGGATAGGGCCAGTCCTATTATTTTCTCGTCCTCAGGCATCAGAAACGCCATGTGGCTGAAAGAGTACCTGCAATCGAGTCATAGCCAGAACGAAACATTTCGCTTTCAACCCCGATGCCCAATTCGACATCAGCGTTGATTTTATAGCTCATACCTGCCTTAACACCCAGAGTGTCACGACCAGTCACCTGATTCCTGGAACTAAACCCTGTGCTTCGATAGTTGGCGAAAGAGGCTTGTTGCACTACGTTGCCATCAAGCAGTTCATGATCCCAGGTGAGCTGCAGCTCAGCTGCGAACGATGCCCCTGAAGCGAGGGGTACATTCCAGTTACCATTCACCCCGATACTTGATCTCAGAGAATCGAAGGTCTGCGAACCCAGCATCAGTCGGCTGCCGTCATTGCCGCTTTCCTTCACGCCGGGACGATGTAATGTGGTGTAATTCAATGACGTTACCGGTCCGGCGTTCACATTATTATTCAGCGCCCATCGATAGCCTCCGCCGGCCGTAACAGAACCTGACAATCCGGTCCAGGTGGCATGGTAGCTTGCTCCGTAAGTTTCTACATTAATGTTTCTGTCCAGCCAGCTGTCTTCAATACCCAATCGGCCAGTGCCGAATAAATACATTCCTTCGGGCCTTTCAGCGCCGTAACGAGCATGAACACCCAGATCGAAAGCAGTGGTTTTCCCGGTTGCGGTTTCTGGTGATTTCACCGTCACCGACTGACCGCTGACCGCACCATGAAAGCCATAAATCCAGTTGTGATTCTCATCGTTTTGTTTTTCAGCACCGAATACAATGCCATAACTGCTGGCGTCGTACCCTACACTGTCACCCTGACGCTGTTGCCAGAAGCCGCCGCCAAAGGGTATGGCAAAGCTGCGCCATTCGCCTTCCGTCAGTTGCTTCGGCATAACCACAGGATTTGGCCCGCCAACGATCCGCGCTATCTGCTGTTCACGCTGCAGGGAACTTGCGAACATGGCGCTGTAGGCGCCCGCAGAAAGTTGCGGCAAGGCATTGCTGATACTCCCGCCATCAGTGGCTGAGAAATCCAGAGTACGGTACAGCGGTTGTATATCCGACTTAGCTTCCGCCACAATTTTATCCAGCGCTTGCCCTACCTGCCGCGCATTAGCGTCCTGCGCATACCTGCTGTATGCGTTTGAAGCGCGCAGCATTGAGAGCTGCCAGCCATTCTTTCCCTGTGGCGTTGTTTGCAGCGTTAGCGTGGGTGAACGGAGCACGCTGTTCACCGCACTGAAATTGCCGTCGGAAGCGTCCGTTTTTAGCAAATCTTGCGTATTCAGACGCCAGTTTGTTGCGTACCAGTCCGGCTGCGGCGCAAACGTCAGTTGACCGTCAAATTGTGCGTGACCGTCCACTCGCAGAGTATCATGCCTGCCGCGCCCGTCGACTTCCAACAACAACTGCCCGGTATTCCCCTGTTGATAAGCACCGGATATATTGATTTGCCCAAGTGAATTACCCGGCGCAAGGATCCCGTTATTTACAAAGCGGCCTTCCTCATTAAGCGTATAGCTGGCGTTGCCGGACAGGCTGGCACCTGGCGCGATAGTCATGCTGTAAATCTGAAAATCGCCGTTAAGCGAGGTTTTCCCTCCGTGCGCGTCCAGTGCCAGATTATTGATACCTTCAATGTTTCCGCGGTACGTAAAGCTGAAATCAGCATCGGCAGCTTCCGTCGCTTGCCCGTACGCATTTGCCTTCCGACCGAAGGTAAGAAGCGTTAACCGCTGTTGGCCATAGTCATCCCGCTGGGCGTAGTCCGAATAAATATCACCCTCCAGCCGGGCACCCGTTAATATATTTATATTACCGACCAGCGCGTTCGGTGATATATAAATCGCCGCGCCTTTACCGGCAACCCGTCCGCTGATGTCGGCATTGTCTACCAGCGCTCCCTGCAACTCGGGTAATAACGCATCGTAATAGCCGTCCACGATATGAAGCCAGGATCCACGATAGTCCACCTCGTTACCCAGGAGGTTATTGCCAAATTCAAAACTGATACCGACGCCACTGGCTCCCAGTGCCTGAACGTCGCCACGTTGAATAAGGCTGTGCTGTTTACCGTAGGCAAACATCACCCCACGGCCATTAACGCCATCGGCGTATATCCGTACACCGGGATCGATGCTCAGGGTGTTATTTTGCCCATCTATACGGATGCCCGCGCCGCCAGCCCCTGACGTCAACAGGTCCGCTTGTTGAAAGATATGGTTATTACTGCCATACACATGCAGGCCAACTCCCAGATTAGCGGTATTGTATTGACCAGCCAGATAGCCATCCGCCTGCTGATTACGCTGAAAATAGCCATTGCGGTTAACGAGCGTTTGCCCGTTGCCATATAGCGAAAAACCGAAAAAGTTACGCCGGTCAATCTGATATCCCATATCCTGCAGCAACGCCAGTTCCGCTTCCATAAACGTGGTGTAATTGCGGTAGTTCTGATGGCTCATCATGCTGTTTTTCAGCTCGATATGGCTCATGTAGTTATCATCGACCGAGCCGTCGTCTGCTAACATTTTCACCGGCACGCCAGGCATGGCGCCTGCAAGGACTTCATCCACATGCCTGCCGGTGAAATAGCCTTTATCAAGCCGTACATCAAAGCCTTGTGGATCCCATCTGTTATTGCATCCATTACACAATATTACTTGCCCTGGCCGGGCAGGATTGCCACGGTCATCGCGCAGATGGCTGGTCCAGGAGCCAAAAGGCACGGTATCAAAAGCAGGCGTGAATGTGCCACTTCCTTGCAGATCGGTAACCATATTGGATATTCCCAGTCCATGGGCCAGCTCATGAACAGCGACGCTGACCAGATCGGCCTTCCAGTGCGCGGCAATTGCGCGGGCACATAGGGAACGTTATCAAAATCCAGTTTGCCCATGATGAACTGGGCGTGGGAGCCAAAGGTCAGCTCTCCGGTATCAATACCGTTCAATGCGCCTTGCAACTGCGTCAGACTTATAATGCCGTCGGTAACTGAATCGCTGGAACCTGCGGCATTCTCGTCGTTAAACGTCCCCACATTGATAATGGCAGGCAGTTGCCCTGGGCTGGGGGTAATAACCTCAGCCCAGTAATGCATAGCATCGAGTATTTTTTCTTTTTGTTGCTGGCCAAGATCCCAGGTTGACACAGACGCATTCGGCCAGTCCGGCATAAAGGGGCCGTCGCCAACATTAAAGAAACGCACTTCAAATACCGCAATATTATGTGGGTTATAGACCAGATAGCTTTCTCCTGCATACGGATTATTACTGACAAATAAACCCGTTAATGCAGCCGTCATAAAAACCCTTTTCATATTAACCATCCTTGTGTGAAAAAATAATGTTTACGTCCGTCAATATAAATTCACATCTGAGCTCAATGAATCATAAACAAATATAATAATTATCGATGTGGTTTGATAATTTAGAATAACGAGTGACCTTGCCCTGTGATAGCCTCGTTTTTCAGGATTTTATAAACGGTGGAGCGGGCGATCCCGGATTGAGCAACCGGGTCCCGGTGAACAGGAATGTACCGACATATGCAGGGGAAATAACGGATAGGGTATGGTGTCGTGGCATAATCGACATAAGCGTGAGGCTTTACTGTACTTCACGACACCAAAAACTATCAGATCGCTTATCAATCAAAGCCAGCGAGAGCGTTTGAGCCGAAGCCACAGTAATACACAGGCTCCCAGCGTGACAGCGACCGTAGCCGGATAGCCAAAGAGCGTCTTCAGTTCCGGCATATGTTCGAAGTTCATACCATACATGCTAAAGACTACCGTCGGGATCACGAGGATGGCCCCCCAACCGGCCAGTTTCTTCACGACTTCGTTTTGCTGCACTGAAACCAGTGCCAGGTTAACGTGCATCGCGCTGCTTAGCAGCTCACGCATGTCATTTACATCCGTTACTACATGGCTTGCGTGATCCTGAATATCTCTGAAATACGCCCTGAGGGGTTTTGGAATAAGTTCTTCATGAATGCGGATAAGCTCTGTACAGATTTCTTCTACTGGCTGAGCGGCGTTGCGAAGCCCGAGTAGATTACGGCGGAGGGAATACACGTCCTGAATAGCTTCACGGTCAAATTCACTGTGAAAAAGTGTCGCTTCTATATCACCAATTTTGGTGTTGAGGCGCGCAGTCAGCTCTGCATAACTGTCAACAATAAAATCCAGAATACAGTAAAGAGGATAAGCCGGACCGTACGAAAGCATGTCCGGGGCCTCAGCAGCACGGGCGCGTATAGGTGCATAGCTCACTGAAGCACCATGGCGCACCGTAATGAGGAAGTTTCGGCCCACAAACAAATGCGTTTCGCCAAACTCAATATTGTCGTCCTGTCCACTGACGGTTTTTACAACGATAAATGCCGAGCTGCCATAACGCTCTATTTTAGGCCGCTGATGTGCATTAAGCGCATCCTCAACGGCCAGATCGTGCAGACCGAACTCCTCCTGGACTTTGTACATAAACGCAGGTTCAGGCTGCCAAAGCCCCAGCCAGATAAACGCATCGGTATCCTGGATGACTTCACTGATATCCTCAATATCTACGGTTTCGGCGGGGTGGCCTGAACGGTAGACCATACAGTTAACAATCATTTCCTGACTATCCCTTAAGCATGTGTCTAAGAAGCTTAACCATTTCCGTTAAATTTCCAAATTTTTATGCCGGCAGGTTTTAATATGTTGAATACTCAGAAAGGTCATGTTCACGCGTCGTTCAATCCGGGCACTGACTCTCCAGCCATTGACCGACGACGGGCCATAATTTCTCCGCACATCGTGTACGAAAAAATCCCATATGCCCAATGGACGAAAGACCAAACTCTGCGTGCCGTATCTCGCAGCGTTCTATTTTTGCTTGTTGCACCGGCTCCATCAGCCGCGTAATAGCTTCACGGTTAGCCCAGGGATCGTCATCAAATCCCATTACCAGCACGGGTAGGGTGATCTCACTTGCCCGCTGGCGTGCATTCCAGTGTGGATCATCGTAGAAATAACCAGGCATTGCGCTCCAGCGCCCCCATTGAAGCATGACTGGCGCCGGTAAATCTTCACCCAGCCCCAGGCGCCTGGCAGGCATGTAACCGAAAATACGACACAGAATCGGAGCCAGAACACGCAATACGCACCAGACACGCACCTTTTCTGTAGTGCGTTTGATGGTGCTCGTCACCCCGGCATGTGAGGCTACAATGACCGCAGCTTGCAGGGCGTGGGTGGCTGTTGAAAGCAGAACGGCATGCCCGCCCACACTGTGTCCTACCGCCAACAGGCTAAGCTCTGGAAAATGTGCTTTAGCCCAGGCGGTTATACATCCGACGTCCTGGTCGATCCAGTCAGACATAGAAACGCGGTAAGTACGGACCAGCCCGGATTTAGAGAGGCCGGTGCCGCGATAATCGTATGTGAGGACGTTGAATCCTCTGTTAAAAAGATATTCTGCGAATCCCTTATAAAACCCCTGTACAACCGCCGTTGCCGGATGAAGGAGCACTATCGCTTTGGCATCGCTTCTTTCCCAAATTGTGGCTGCCAGAAATCCACCTTCATTTACGGGTATTATGACTGAACGCATTCATAGAGCCTTATTTATGTGGTCATACCAGTTATGCCTGAATTAAATCTAGCCTTTACTACCCCATCTGGCGATTTTTTTTTACACCCCAGCGTTTGTCCCTCGCTCAAAGCAGACAATAAACCTCGCCCGTGCGTTTTTAGCGAAACACACTGCCTTATGGGCTCAACGTGAGGAAGGGTACTCGCCGGATAAACGCCCCTTTAAAAAATCCTCTTCTATACTCAGTTACGTTTAGGGAAATATGCCGCCGTTTTTCACGTCGCGTTGTTTTAATAGCCATTGCACGCGCGAACAGCAGGGACATATATCCACGAAAACGCCTTAATGTTGGTCCATTTTGCATTTTTTAGAGGGGGATTCCTGGTATGTTGCATTCTCAATCTTCGCGCGTCGGCACTATTTTGCTGCTGTTGGCCGCGGTTATAGGCTTCGCGGTGGCGCTATACGCCTGGTGGACGCCGCTTACCGGCGTCACAGGCACCATTGGCGCACTGGGCGTGGCCATTGCCAGCGCGGTGCTGGCGATACTGATCTTTGTGTTACGTACGGCATCGGGGCGCGGGGCGCGTGTTTTCCTGATTATTGTCACCCTGGTGGTGTTGGCGGGTATTGGTTTTGCCGCCGCGCTGCTGCACCAGTACATCATAACGGCAGCCATGGTGGTCGGCCTGATTGGTCTGATTATGCTGAGCAGCCATTCCACCCGATACAACCATTCCGTCAGAACCTGAGGAGCCGCCCGTGCATAACGATAAGCATTATCCCTTCATAAAAGTCAGCATGACGGCGCTGGCGCTGCTGGTCACCCCGTTCGCGCTGCAGGCGCAGGATAAAGCCGCTGAGGCCTCTCAGGGGACCCAGGAATCACTGAATATTGATGCGGCCGATCAGCAGGCGCCTGGAACCACAAAAACCACAGACGATGCCTCAACCGGTAGCGGTGACGGAAAGAAAGTCGCCTCGGCCAGCCAGCCAGCGACGCCGCTGGTGCCCGGCACGCCAACCTGGGACAGCTTCCACGGCCAGCTTAACGCGCAGAAATACAGCCCGCTTACCCAGATCACGGCGGATAACGTCAGTAAATTAACGAAAGTCTGGGAGTTCCATACCGGCGACGTCTCGGATGGTAAAGGTGATACGCCAGCGACCGTGTGGTCCGCAACGCCCATTTTCGCTAACGACACGCTCTACATCGGCACCCCTTTCGATCGCCTGATTGCGCTGGATCCGGGCACGGGTAAAGAGAAGTGGCACTATGACACCAAATCGTCGCGCAAGGCACTGACCCAGCCGGTGCTGAAAAACCGCGGCGTTTCCTACTGGCAGGCCAAAAATCCGGTGAAGGGAGAGGCGTGCCAGAAGATGGTCTATATGGGCACCGTTGACGGCAAGCTCTTTGCGCTGGACGCCGATTCAGGCAAACCGTGCAGCGGCTTTGCGGACAACGGGGTGCTGGATCTGAACCAGTGGAACACCGTTAACGCCAAGTATCCGCTCTCTGTCCTGCAACCGCCAACCGTCGTCGGCAACCATCTGCTGGTGGGTTGGGCCGGGAAAGACTGGGCCTATGCCGAAGCGCCTCCGGGTACCGTATTTTCTGTCAACGCCCAGACCGGCAAGCTTGAATGGACCTTTGAGGCGATACCGGCAGAGATCCGCAAGCGTACCGGTACCGCCAACGTCTGGACGCACATGTCCGCCGATGAGGCCAATGGGCTGGTCTATCTCCCGGTCTCATCGCCGTCTCCCAACTATTGGGGCGGCAACCGCGTCGACGCAATTCCGCTTGGCACCTCCACCACCGCGCTGGACATCAACACCGGTAAAGTGGTCTGGTCCCGTCAGTGGGTACACCACGACGTCTGGGATTACGACATCAACTCTGCCCCGACGCTGATGGATATCACCGTAGACGGCAAGCAGATCCCGGCGCTGGTTCAGGCCACCAAGCAGGGCTTCCTGTTTGTGGTTAACCGCCTGACCGGGGAGGACGTCTGGCCAATCGAAGAGCGTCCGGTTCCGCAGGGTGATGGTTCGGTCCAGGGCGAAGTTCTCTCGCCTACACAGCCGTTCCCGACCAAACCTGCGCCGCTACTCGACCAGTCGAAAAAGCCGGAAATCTGGAAGCTGGCGGATATCGTCGGTGGCGGCCAGTGCTCTCGCCTGTGGGATAACCTGACCTATGAGGGAATGTATACTCCGCCTACCACCAAAGGCGAAGGCACGCTCACCTATCCCGATAGCGCCGGCGGCGTGCAGTGGGGCGGGGTGGCGTTCGATCCGCAAAAACAGATCGCCATCGTCAACACCTCGCATATCGTTCAGTACGTGAAGCTCTACAGCCGTGAGGATTACGATAACGCGGACAAAGACTCCGGCAACGAAAGCGGCTTTGCCCCACAGGAAGGCGCCCCGTACGGTATGCGTCTGCTGGTGGCGAGCAACTGGCTGGGCATGCCGTGCTGGCAACCGCCGTTTGGTGAAATCGTGGCGATAGACATGCACACGGGCGATGTGAAATGGCGTCGTCCGGTTGGCGCCTCACAGCAGTATGGCTTCTTCATGCCGGAAAGCTGGGGTTCGCCTACCATTGGTGGCCCGGCAGTGACGGCGGGTGGCGTGATCTTCATCGGTGCTTCAATGGATGCCAAAGTGCGTGCCTACTCGGTAGAGAGCGGTGAAGAGCTGTGGTCCGATCAGGCAGAAGCGCCAGCGGTAGCGAACCCGTCCGTGTATGAATATAAGGGTCGGCAGTATGTGGCCTTCGTGGCTGGCGGGAACACGATCCTGAAGGATCAGGTAGGCGATCAGGTGGTTGTCTACGCGTTGCCGGAATAATTCATCAGGAAGGTGAAATAAGCGTGGGGCCTGCGGGCCCCACTTTATTTTGCAGTAGTCGTTTCACCGACGCGCTTATTTATCGGCTGATGCGCCAGCACGCGTTGACATCTGCTCGGCGGACTTCAGATGCTGCTCAACGACTGGCGTGTGCTCGTTGGCCAGAGCCTTCACATCCGGATCGTCGATTTTACTGGCGTCGCTCTTAAGCTTCGACAGCACCTTCTCGTGGTCCTTCACGCCAGCATATTCCATATACATTTTGTCAAAAGCGTCACCGCGCTGGTTTTCAAGCCTTGAGTTCAGGGCTTTATGGGCGGCGTCTGGCTCGGTCGGCAGCTCTACGCCCTTTTTCTGGGCAACGGCCTGCACTTTGGTCAGGGCGGCGCCGTGGTCGTCGACCATTTTCTGGGCGAATGTTTTCACTTCACTGGTCTGGGCCTTGTCCAGGGCGAGCCTGGCGGCGGCGACTTCGTTGATATTGGCCTGCGCCATGTCCTTTAACGCTTTCTCGTCGCCGGAGCTGAGTCTGGCGTCCGGTTGAGCCTGGCCCGCAGCGTTAGTTTGCGCGGCGCTTGTCGTCTGGGCTTGTACGCCAACGGTGCTGAACATTGCTGCAACTGCTGATACGGCTAGCAGCCTTTTCAGGGTTTTACTCGTGTGCATATTGTTCTCCTGATGGTCATGGTACAGGTAAGTTTCGGTTACCTTACGCGCAACCGGGCAGATAAATGCTAACTGCACAGGTCAGTATAGTAGATGAACCTGCTGTAATCGCAGGTTGCGTCAGAGAGGGCAGGTAATAATGCTCAACAGGCGACGCTTATCGCTCAGTCTCTCTACGACATTGGCACGGATCATTCCCATATTTGATGCTAATGTTAAATAGATAGATTTATTAACAGGAGGAATGATATGAAAAAAGCACTATTAGGGAGTGTATTGGCTTTAACAGTTGCAAGCTTTGGCGCATCTGCGGCAGATATGATTTCCAAAGATGAAGCGCACCACTTCAAACTTGAATACCTGGGCAATGTATCTGTAGGGGCTTCAGGTGGACAAATTTCTTCACCTTCAGATCTTCATCAAAAACTCTCGAAACTGGCAGATGAGAAGGGCGGGAAATACTATGTCATCATCGCTGCTCGAGAGCATGGCCCTAACTTCCAGGCCGTAGCAGAAGTCTTCAAATAATCTTTCCGAATAACGCAGAAACCCGCTCATGGCGGGTTTTTGCTTATAGGGAGCAAAAAAAATGCCCCTGGTGCGGGGCGAGTTTGAGTCAAATCTTTTCTTATGTTTATGTGCTCTAAGGCGTTGGCACAATAACAGCTTATTCAAATAATGCAATCTAAATGCATATTTAAATGCAATGGCCCCATCTGCTGCTCATCTCAAGGTGAAGGCAGCATACGTAACGCAGATAGTCTACGCTTTACATAGGGTTATGGTTAAAACCAGTTAGATACTGGAAACAGTAAACGGCCGCAAGAGGTAAATATGAAAGTTGACGCAATGACGCAAAAGGCAGAGGAAGAAATTTCAGCGCTTATAGCCAAAAAAATTGCAGAATTACGAAAAAAAACAGGGCAGGAAGTATCTGAAATTGAGTTTATCGCTCGTGAGGCCATGACAGGCCTGGAGGGGTATGAAGTAAAAATCAAACTCCTGTAAGCGTTTCTTCCTGAAATGGTCGCTCAATTCTTGCCGCAAAAGAGAACCGGGCGTGGTGCCCGGTTGTTTTATGGATAATCAACGTCTTTATGAGCGAATAAACGTCAGGATATCGGCATTTATGGTATCTGCATGCGTGGTATGCATCCCATGCGGGAAGCCTGGATAGATTTTAAGCTCGCTGTTTGCGAGCAGCTTATCCTGAAGAAGGGAGGCATTTTTATACGGGACGACCTGATCGTCATCACCCTGCAACACCAGGACGGGAACCGTGATGGCTTTGAGATCGTCCGTCTGGTCGGTTTCTGAAAATGCCTTAATGCCATCATAGTGGGCTTTGGCGCTACCGATCATACCCTGACGCCACCAGTTCTGGATTGTTCCCTGCGAAACCTCTGCTCCGTCTCGGTTAAATCCATAGAAAGGACCGCTGGCGACGTCGAGGTAAAACTGGGCGCGGTTAGCGGCCAGCGCCTGGCGGAAGCCGTCGAACACCTCAATGGGCGTACCGCCGGGGTTCGTGTCTGATTTTACCATCAGCGGAGGAACGGCGCTGACCAGTACCGCTTTGGCCACCCGCCCCTGAGGCTGGCCGTACTTCGCAACGTATCTGGCGACCTGGCCTCCGCCGGTGGAGTGGCCGACGTGCACGGCATTACGCAAATCAAGGCTTTCGACCACGGCTGATGCGTCGGAGGCATAATGATCCATATCATGACCTTCACTTACCTGATCGGAACGACCATGACCACGACGGTCGAGGGCGATGACGCGGAAGCCTTCTGCAAGGAAAAAGAGCATCTGGTTATCCCAGTCATCGGCGCTCAGCGGCCAGCCGTGATGGAAAACGATCGGCTGCGCATCCTTCGGACCCCAGTCTTTGTAATAAATACTGACACCATCTTTCGTTGTTACGAATGCCATATTTCAGACTCCTCTGCTAATGGCAACATGTGTGAAGGCTAAGTAAATAGCCCAGCATTTAGGGACGTAATAAAACTGACTTATATTAATCTTATTACTGATATATCCGCTTAAAGTGTAGAAGGGTTCCTGAAAACAGTTATAGATTAATTTTGTATGGTCATTATTTATTTTTAAACGAAATATCCCCTAAACCAGCCGGGGCACTGTGTTATTTTTCTCGCGTGGTGAATCCCCCTGTGCGGAGGGGCTAAACAGCACGTGTAGCTTAGGCAATCAGTAGCGGGTCAAGGTGGCTGACCAACGACTCACCGGGAGGCACCCGGCACCACACATACGTTAAAGCTTGTATCTCGCTGAATTTATTAGGGATGGTGTATGAAGTTGGGCTTTTTGGCTGGAGCAGTGCTGGCAACCTGGTTGTCTTTAACCTACCCGACGCAAATGAGAGCTGTTTTTGAACAACTGGTTACGATAGTGCAGCAAATCACGCAGCCTTCAGCAGAGCCTCATTCTGATATGGTCACACCGGAACAGTCATATCCTTGATTGTTATATTTACGATGAACGTTACCCATCGTAATAGTTAACCTGTGCTTATTTTTCTGATGGGCTTATTATTGGCCGGGCAGAGGTTACCGCCACCCGGCCTGACGGTCTTAAACGATCGCGTTAGGGCACGCTTCGCCCTTTTCAAGCTGCTGTAAATTCCCCAGCGTGGTTTCCGAAATACTGATCAGCGCTTCGGCGGTCAGAAACGCCTGGTGGCCGGTGAACAACACGTTGTGGCAGGCCGACAGGCGACGGAACACGTCGTCCTGAATCACGTCGTTAGATTTATCCTCAAAGAACAGATCGCGTTCGTTCTCATACACGTCCATACCCAACGCGCCGATTTTTTGCGTTTTCAACGCTTCGATAGCGGCCTGAGAGTCGATCAGTCCGCCGCGGCTGGTATTGATGATCATCACGCCGTCTTTCATCTGGTCGAACGCCGACTGGTTAAGCAGGTGATAGTTTTCCGGGGTCAACGGACAGTGCAGGGAGATAACATCAGACTGCGAGAAGAGCGTTTTCAGATCGACATACTCCACGCCCAGCTCCAGCGCAGCGGCGCTTGGGTACGGATCAAACGCCAGCAGGCGCATGCCAAATCCTTTCAGGATGCGTAGGGCGGCCACACCAATTTTGCCGGTACCGATCACGCCTGCGGTTTTACCGTACATAGTAAAGCCGGTCAGCCCTTCCAGAGAGAAGTTGGCATCACGGGTACGCTGATAGGCACGGTGAATACGACGGTTGAGCGACATCATCATCCCGACCGCATGTTCTGCCACGGCTTCCGGAGAATAGGCCGGAACGCGAACAACCTTCAGACCCAGCTCTTTGGCGGCATCGAGATCGACGTTGTTAAAGCCCGCGCAGCGCAGGGCAATGTATTTCACGCCCTGTTTTTTCAACTCTTCCAGTACCGGTCGGCTACCGTCATCGTTAACGAAGATACACACGCCTTCGCAGCCGTGGGCGGTTTTAGCCGTCTTTTCAGTCAGCAGAAAGTCGAAAAATTCAAGATCGAAACCGTACGTCTCGTTAACATGTTGCAGATACTTTTTGTCGTACTGCTTTGTGCTATATACCGCGAGTTTCATAAGACTTTCTCCAGTGATTTTGGAACCACGTTAACATGTTTAAAATTATCTTACAATTTTTCAAAATTCATTGAAATCAATAAGTTCTATGAATTATTGTAGAGCATCTACTCTTAAAAATGGCATTACCTTCAACCGACTGGCTAAACATGCGACAATGAGCGGCAAGAACGGCTTATTTATTTCGCAAAATCAGGATATTAACTGCCCATGAAGGGTAAATACAAAGCCGCAATCGCGCTATTACTGCTGCTATTTCTTGTGCCGCTGACGCTGCTGATGACGCTCGCCCAGTGGGTGCCCACGCTCGCCGGGATCTGGCTTCCCGTTGGAACACGCATCGCGTTTGAAAAAAGCCCACGGCTCACGCGCCACGCCCTGATCATCCCCGATCTCCGTTATCTGGTAGAAGAGTGCGAAATTGCCCGCATGGAAAACGTGACCCTGTCACACCCCAGCCGCTGGGATCTGGATATTGACGCACTTGAACTTAACTCTGTCTGCCTGAGCAAATTACCGCAATCGGCGCCGTCTACGGTGGCGCCGAAAACGCTGGCGCAGTGGCAGGCCATCCTGCCCAACACCTGGCTGACCATCCACCGTTTTACCCTTTCTCCCTGGCAGCAGTGGGAGGGTGAGCTGCATGCCTCACTGACGCCAGCCCGCCAGGACATCACCTATAAAGGCGAGCAGGTGAGCATTAAGGGGCAGTTGCGCGGCCAGACGCTCTCCATCAGCCAGTTCGATGTGCAGCTGCCGGACCAGTCGCAGCCCGTGAAGCTGGTCGGTGAATTTACCCTGCCGCTGGTGCCGGACGGCGTACCGGTGAAAGGGCATACGGTCGCGACCTTTAACGTGCCACAGTTATCCTCGCTGGTCGATGCCGATCTGGACTGGGAGGATAATCAGGGCCAGCTGGTGGTTATGGCGCGGGACAACCCCGATCCGCTGCTCGATTTACCGTGGCAGATCACCGCTCAGCAGTTGACCATCAGCGACGGGCGCTGGAACTGGTCAGCCTCCGGTATGCCGATGAGCGGTCGCATCGGCCTGAAGGTGGATAACTGGCAGCAGGGGCTGGAGAAAGCCACCTTCACGGGGCGGCTCAACGTGCTGACCCAGGGGGACGCGGGTAAGGGCAACGCGGTGCTGAATATCGGTCCCGGCTCGCTCAGTATGGAAAACAGCGCTATGCCGCTGCACCTGAGCGGGGAAGCCAAGCAAAACGATCTGATCCTGTATGCCAGACTCCCGGCGAAGCTGACCGGCAGCCTTTACGATCCGCAGCTTACGTTTGAACCCGGCGCACTATTGCGCTCGCGCGGACGCATCATTGACTCGCTGGATATCGATGAGATCCGCTGGCCGCTGGCGGGCGTGAAGCTCACGCAAAAGGGCGTGGACGGCCGCCTGCAAGCCATTCTGCGGGCGCATGAAAACGAGATGGGCAATTTTGAGCTGCATCTGGACGGCCAGGCTAACGACTTTTTACCGGACAACGGTTTGTGGCAGTGGCGCTACTGGGGTAAAGGGAACTTCACGCCGATGAACGCGCGCTGGGATGTCCGGGGAACCGGGGAGTGGCGCGACAACGTTATCGAACTGACCGATCTTTCCACGGGGTTCGACAAATTGCAGTACGGCACGATGCTGGTCAGCAAACCGCGCCTGGTGCTGGATCACCCGGTGCGCTGGTCGCGGGACCCGGATAACCCCAACTTTAGCGGTGCGCTCGCGCTCAATGCCGGCCAAACGCGCTTTTCGGGCGGAAGCGTGCTGCCGCCGTCCGTTTTGACCTTCAGCGTTGACGGGACAGACCCGACGGTGTTCCAGTTTAAAGGGAACCTTCATGCGGATGACATCGGCCCGGTCCAGGTGAATGGACGCTGGGACGGCGAACGCCTCCGCGGTCAGGCCTGGTGGCCAAAACAGTCTCTTACAGTGTTCCAGCCGCTGATCCCGCCAGACTGGAAAATGACCCTGCGCGGCGGCGAAATGTACGCGCAGGTGGCTTTCTCGGCGGCCCCCGACCAGGGGTTTGAGGCCGGGGGGCACGGCGTGCTGAAAGCGGGCAGCGCGTGGATGCCGGATAACGAAATCAACGGCGTTGATTTTGTTCTGCCGTTCCGCTTAAGCCAGGGCACCTGGTCACTGGGCACGCGCGGACCGGTAACGTTACGAATCGACGAGGTGAAAAACCTGGTCACAGCCCGAAATCTCACCGCGGATCTTCAGGGCGATTATCCCTGGACCGAAGCGAACCCGCTCCTGCTCACCAACGTGAAGGTGGAAGCGCTCGGCGGGAAAATCACCATGCAGCAGTTGAGAATGCCGCAGCACGATCCGGCTTTACTGCGCGTGGATAATATTTCCTCCAGCGAACTGATAAGCGCGGTAAATCCGAAGCAGTTTGCCATGTCCGGCCCGGTGAGCGGCGCGCTGCCGTTCTGGCTGGACAATGAGAAATGGATCATTAAAGATGGCTGGCTGACCAACCCGGGGCCGATGACGCTGCGCATCGACCAAGACACGGCGGATGCCATTGTGAAAGACAACGTGGTTGCCGGGGCGGCGATCAACTGGCTCCGCTATATGGAAATTTCGCAGTCGTGGACAAAACTCAATGTGGATAATCTGGGTGTGTTAACCATGCAGGCGGCCATTAAAGGCACCAGCCGCGTCGAGGGCAAAAGCAGTTTCGTTAACCTGAATTACACCCATGAAGAGAACATTTTTACCCTCTGGCGCAGCCTGCGCTTTGGGGACAATCTGCAAACATGGTTTGAGCAACATGCGGCGATACCCCTTCTCCGCGGTTCGACAGGCAAGGAAAGTGAGGAACAACAATGAAAAAGAGGGCTGGTGTACTCACCGTGGCCGTCGTCGCGCTGCTGTCAGGCTGCACGCCGCGCATTGAAGTAGCGGCGCCCAAAGAGCCGATCACCATCAACATGAACGTGAAAATCGAGCATGAAATCCATATCAAGGTGGATAAAGACGTCGAAGCCCTGCTGAAATCCCGCAGCGATCTGTTCTGAGGATGCCATGAAACGATTAGCTCTGATGTTACTGGCGCTGGGGATGAACGTTCACGCCGCCACGCTTACGCTCAACGATGCGCGCACCCAGGGGCGCGTAGGGGAAACCCTGAGCGGCTATCTTGCGCCCGTTCAGCACGACGCTGAAACCCTGGCGCTGGTGAACCGTATCAACGCCGCACGCACGGAAAGTTACCAGCAGCTTGCTGACAGCAATAATTTGCCCGTCGACGAGGTGGCGAAAATGGCGGGGCAAAAGCTGGTGGCCCGCGCGCAGCCGGGTGAGTACGTGAAGGGGATTAACGGCAAATGGCTGAAAAAGTAACTAGCGGTAACGCTTACGGTATTCGCCCGGCGAAACCCCGAAACGCTGCTTAAAGGCGGTGGAAAAATGGCTATGGTCGGTAAAGCCCCAGCTGTAGCCAATGCCCGCCAGCTTTTCGTCATCGCCGATGGAACGCAGCGCCTGAGCGCATAAATCGAGGCGACGGTTCTTAATATACTGCGCCACCACCAGCCCTTTCCCGGCAAACATGCGGTACAAGCTACGCACGGACATGCCGCTCTCTGAGGCTATCCACTCCGGTCTTAACGCCTCCGACTGAATATGATCGTCAATCAGGGACAGAACGTGGCGGAACTGACGCTCCTTGCGCGGCAGCACCTCGTCATGCTGCTGGAAGGCCGGACGCAGCAGACACACCATCGCCTCCAGCGCCGCTTCGCTTTCACTGGCGCTGAGATCGGTATTGCCCATGCTCTCCTGTAACAGTCGGTAGCTCAGCTGTACGGTAGGCAGACTGCGGGAGAGGGGCAGCGCGCACCTCACTTCCTGAAAACGCGCGTGTTGCTCAATGATTTGTCGCGGGAGCAGCAGCGAAATCTGGCGGGAACGCTCCTGCCAGTAAATGGAGCACGGGCGGGAGGCATCAATCAGCGTGATATCCCCGGCTTTCAGCAGCGCGCGCTGGTCGTCCTGTTCGATTCCGGCGCTGCCTTCCAGCTGAAAGACGGTGTAGAACCAGGCATCGTTGCCGTTTTTGATCTCCTGACGGGTGCGAAACAGGTTAACGCCTGCGGCGGTCACCGTGCTCAGCTTCAGACTTTGGGTGTAGCTGGTTTCCAGTTCGCCGAGAAACGCCCCCTCTAACGGACGTGCCGCAAAGCGCCCACAAACCTGGTTAATTTGCGCCAGCCACTGCTGAAAATTGTCCTGTTCGCTTGCACATGCCATTGATGTTCTCGCTGCACCGTCACTGTTTTCGCATTGTTGCATTTATGTTGCATTTTGTCAGGGCTACGAGGCTGACTATAGGAAAGAACACTCAACGGTTACAGCGATATAAGCGGGAATTATCACGATTTGCGGAGCCTGTCACAGCTGGCAAAGCGAATGTCACACAGACAAAAGCAGGAATGCGAATCCCCTCTTAGACTGCATACACACCCTGCGAAGCATAACGAAGGAGTATCCTATGTCCGAATCACACGTCGCCGTCCTGCCTGGCGTGCAGCAGTTTTTAGATCGCCAGCACGGCCTGTGGATCGAAGGGCGTCAGGCGGCATCCGATAGCGAAAAGCGTCTGAACGTCTACAACCCGGCGACCGGAGAGGTCATTGCCTCCACCGCCGATGCCAGCGTTGATGATGTCGATCGTGCGGTGATGTCTGGCTGGCGCGCCTTTGTCGCCCGAAGCTGGGCCGGGCGGCTTCCGGCAGAGCGGGAACGCATCCTGCTGCGGTTTGCGGATCTGGTGGAACAGCATGGCGAAGAGCTGGCACAGCTCGAAACCCTGGAGCAGGGGAAATCGATTAACATTTCCCGCGCCTTCGAGGTGGGCTGCACCCTGAACTGGATGCGCTACACGGCAGGGCTGACCACCAAAATTGCCGGTAAAACCCTCGATCTCTCGATTCCACTGCCGCAGGGCGCGCGTTATCAGGCGTGGACGCGTAAAGAGCCGGTTGGGGTCGTGGCGGGGATTGTGCCATGGAACTTCCCGCTGATGATTGGCATGTGGAAAGTGATGCCCGCGCTGGCGGCAGGTTGCTCCATAGTGATCAAACCCTCGGAAACCACGCCGCTCACCCTGTTACGGGTGGCGGAACTGGCGAGCGAGGCGGGGATCCCGGATGGCGTATTCAACGTGGTGACCGGCAGTGGCGCCGTCTGTGGCGCGGCACTGACCTCGCACCCGCGCATTGCCAAAGTGAGCTTTACCGGATCGACGGCGACGGGCAAGCAGATTGCCCGCGCGGCGGCGGATACGCTAACGGGCGTGACGCTGGAGCTGGGGGGCAAAAACCCGGCCATCGTGCTGAAAGATGCCGATCCGGCGTGGGTGATTGAAGGGCTGATGACCGGCAGCTTCCTGAATCAGGGGCAGGTCTGCGCGGCCAGTTCACGTATATATATTGAAGCTCCGCTGTTCGACACGCTGGTCAGCGGCTTTGAACAGGCCGTGAAATCCCTGAGCGTCGGGCCGGGCATGTCGCCGGATGCGTTTATCAACCCGCTGGTGTCGCGCGCCCACTGCGATAAGGTCCAGGCGTTTCTGGATGAGGCGAAGGCGCACAATGCGGAGCTGATCGCCGGGAACCGGGGGCCAGACGGCAAAGGCTATTACGTTTCGCCAACGCTGGTGGTCAACCCGGATAATCATCTGCGACTGACGCGTGAAGAGGTCTTCGGGCCGGTGGTGAATCTGGTCCGTGTAGCTGACGGGGAAGAGGCGCTTCAGCTGGCGAACGACACTGAATACGGCTTAACGGCCAGCGTCTGGACGCAGAACATCAGTAAAGCGCTGGAGTACACCGACAGGCTACAAGCCGGAACCGTGTGGGTGAACAGCCACACGCTGATAGATGCCAACCTGCCGTTCGGCGGCATGAAGCAGTCTGGCACCGGGCGCGATTTCGGCCCCGACTGGCTGGATGGCTGGTGTGAAACCAAGTCGGTGTGTGTGCGGTATTAAAAAAACGCCGGGTGGCGGCTACGCCTTACCCGGCCTACGGGATCGAGGAAAAAGGTTGGTTTTGTAGGCAGGGTAAGCGCAGCGCCACCCGGCGTAACTTACAGCGACCACCGATTCCGCCCGGCCTCCTTCGCCCTGTACAGCGCCGCATCGGCGCGGGCGATGATTTCGGCCCCGACTGGCTGGACGGCTGGTGTGAAACCAAGTCGGTGTGTGTGCGGTATTAAAAAAACGCCGGGTGGCGGCTACGCCTTACCCGGCCTACGGGATCGAGGAAAAAAGTTGGTTTTGTAGGCCGGGTAAGCGCAGCGCTACCCGGCGTAACTTACAGCGACCACCGATTCCGCCCGGCCTCCTTCGCCCTGTACAGCGCCGCATCGGCGCGGGCAATGATTTCCGCCCCGACTGGCTGGACGGCTGGTGTGAAACCAAGTCGGTGTGTGCGGTATTAAAAAAACGCCGGGTGGCGGCTACGCCTTACCCGGCCTACGGGAGCAAGGAAAAGGTTGGTTTTGTAGGCCGGGTAAGCGCAGCGCCACCCGGCGTAACTTACAGCGACCACCTATCCCGCCCGGACTCCTTCGCCCGATACAACGCCGCATCGGCGCGGGCGATGATTTCCGGGCCGGCCAGTCCTGGGGTATAGCCTGCAATGCCCATACTCACCGTCACACATTCACTCACCTTCGACGCGCTGTGCGCAATGGCTGCGGTGCGCAGGCCAGCCTGGATCCGCGCGGCGACTTTCTCAGCAACGCTTTCTTCACAGTCAAAGAGGATCACGACGAACTCCTCACCACCGTAGCGCGAAACCACATCCTCTGGCGTGCGCACCGAGGAGTTCAGCACCTCCGCGACCCGCGCGAGACACGCGTCCCCCGCCTGGTGACCATAGGTGTCGTTATACAGTTTGAAGTAGTCGACATCCAGCATCAGGACCGTGAAGCGTTTGCCTTGCTCCACCGCGTTTTCCAGCACCAGCTCCATCGCCCGGCGGTTGGCCGTTTTCGTCAGCGGATCCTGATGGGCCAGCGCATCCAGCCGCGAAATTAAACGCTGATTCTGCTGGTTGCGACGCCAGGCCTCTTCAAACCAGCTTAAGAGGATGTAGCGTCCGCAAACGAGAATGAACGTGAACACCACCCACAGCCCGGCAAAGCGAAGGTTCATCTCCTGATTCAGCAGCATGCTGGCAACGGGCATGGTGATCCACAGCGGCGCGATAAAGCACACCAGCCCCACCGGATGAAAATAGAGCGCGGTCATACCGGCCATCAGCAGGGTAACGAATATCGGCCAGGGATGAGGAAGCTGTATCACGTTGATAAACCAGTAACAACTTATCGACCATAGCAGGCTACACATTAACAGCACGGCGCTGACGCCGCGGATGTGGCGCCAGGCCATTATTACCAGCGCCACGGAAAGGATGACTACCCCCAGCATGGAAGCGTCAATCATCTGTGTGAGAGGTGGGCTGACGTGTAAGAGGGTATCAATTTGGCCGAACAGGGAATTGCGCAGCAGGATCATGAGCGCAAAGCTCGCGTTGACGAAGGCGAGCCACGGCAGGTTCATGGCCAGCCCGTGGACAACCATGGCGTTACGGGTCGGCCAGATCGCGGGCTCCGGAGTGGCGTTGTGTCTTTTTTCCATGAGAGAGAATGTCCCTGTGGCGGGCGGAAAGACCGCCCGCGAGTGCATGCCTTTACGGGGTCACAATGTTAAACCAGAATTCAAATTTATCCATGTAACCGAGCATGGCATCGAGTTTTGCGGCATCGCCCGTCACTTTGATATCGCCATTATCCTGAGCCTGTTTAAGCGTCACTTCTTTCAGGATGATTTTATTCAGCGTATCGCGGTTGAGGGTCACGGTCGCGTCAGCATCCTTCGCTTCGGCGTTCGCCGTGTGGTTCAGCACGCCATTTTCCAGCTCCAGCTTGTATTTGCCGCCGTCGCTGCCGAGGTCGATGTTAAACACCGATTTTGCATCCGCTGCTTTTTCACCGTTGATATGCACCGCCAGATAGTCAAAGAACATTTCTGGCGTCATTGCGCGCACGGTATCCGGGCTGGCGGTATTCGGGGTGGGACCTTTCACCACGCCGTTACGCAACTCCTGCGCGCCGGTCAGGTAGAAGTTACGCCATGGGCCGGATTCAGCCTGATAACCCAACTGCTCCAGGGCATCCGCTTCAAGGTTACGTGCGGCCTGGTTGTTTGGATCGGCGAATACCACTTTGCTGACCACCTGAGCCACCCAGCGATAGTTGCCCTGGTCAAAATCGGTTTTAGCTTTACTCAGGATGGCATCCGCGCCTCCCATATACTCCACAAATTTCTTCGCGGCTTCTTCAGGCGGCAGTTCATCCAGGGTCGCGGGGTTGCCGTCAAACCAGCCTAAATAGAGCACGTAGGTGGCTTTGACGTCATGACTGACTGAACCGTAATAGCCTCGGTTGGCCCAGGTATTGGCCAGGGAGTTCGGCAGCTTGAAGTTGGCGGCGATCTCGTCACGCGTCAGCCCTTCATTCGCCATGCGCAGGGTCTGGTCGTTGATGTAGCGGTAGAGGTCGCGCTGGCTTTTCAGCAGGTTAACCACATTCTCGTTGCCCCAGGTCGGCCAGTGGTGCTGCGCCATGATAACTTCGGCCTTATCACCCCAGCGTACAATTGCCTGGTTGATGTATTTCGACCATGGCAGCGGTTCACGAATTTTCGCACCGCGCAGGGAGTAGGTGTTGTGAAGGGTATGGGTGACATCTTCCGCAGACTCGATCAGCTTTTTCTCTTCGATATACCAGAGCATCTCAGAAGGCGCTTCGGAGCCCGGCGCGAGCATAAAATCATAGGTCAGGCCATCGATCACCTCTTTCTGACCATCTTTCTCGATGATATTGGTCGGGGCAATCAGGGTCACCGTCCCGGCGGAGGTGGTGGTGCCGAGCCCCGCACCCACCTGGCCTTTCGCATCCGGCTTCAGCAGGTTGCCGTACATATAGCTGGCGCGGCGGCTCATGACGTTGCCCGCCATGATATTTTCCGCGACGGCGGCCTCCATAAATCCGGCTGGCGCGTAGACTTTAACCTTGCCGGACTTCACGTCGGCTTCGTCCACCACGCCGCGCACGCCGCCATAGTGGTCAACGTGGCTGTGGGTGTAAATAACAGCGACGACAGGTTTCTTGCCGCGATTTTTATAGTAAAGATCCATCCCGACTTTGGCCGTCTCCGCCGACACCAGCGGGTCGACCACGGTAATGCCTTCTTTACCTTCAATAATGGTCATGTTTGACAGGTCGAGGTTACGGATCTGGTACACGCCCTCGGTGACTTCAAACAGGCCGCTGATGTTAATCAGCTGGGACTGACGCCATAAGCTCGGGTTAACCGAATCGGGCGCTTTATCGCCTTCCTTGATAAAGGCGTACTGCTGTGGATCCCAGACGGTGTTGCCTTGCTCCCCTTTGATAATTTCCTGAGGTAGCGGGGCGATAAACCCTTTGTGGGCATTGGTAAAATCGGTGTTATCAGAGAAAGGAAGCTGGTTGAAGAGTGCGTTGTTGGCCTGCTGAGTTGCTGCGGTTGCATCCTTAGGGGCTTCTGCGGCCCAGGCTGAACTGGCGGAAATGAAAAAACCGGCCAGCGCAAGGCTTCTTACTATCTCATTGACTTTCATCCTAAAACCTCTCGGTTATGTATAGCGTTGTTCATGGATACTTCGATATCTACAAAATGTTTCAGATGTTGCAAAAGCATTAAGCGAAGTAACATTAACTATAATCGGGGAGTGGTATTCAGCAAGAAAGCGAATGAAAAACCGGGCATCGTGCCCGGTCAACGTGTTATTTCTGCTCTTTTTTCTTGCCGAGCGTTGGCGTCTCGTCAAAGAAGTTCCACGGCTTGAGTAACGTGTGCACCCATTCCGTCGGCATTATCGGCCACTCCTCGGCGCGGGCGACATGGGTGGTGCCGGTGGTCATCCAGATGACGTTATCCTGGTCGTTCAGCGACTCGTTATCTTTGCTGTACTGGCCTAGGCCCGTATCGTGCGTGGAACGGTTCGGGTATTTTCCCTCCGGGTACATCTCGTCGGGATGGTAACGCGTCACCCACAGCTGTTTATCCATAAAGCTCAGGCGGTGATAAATCCACTCGTCCGGGGCAAACTTCGCGCCCGTCGCCACCGGGTGTGTGCCCCCCGCGTAAGGGATGATCTGATACGAGACCGGGTTGCCCATGCGGTTCTCTTTGCTGGTGTTGCTCAGCAGGCGGATGGTGCCCGGATCAAACTTTTGCGCCGCCTGCTGTTCAGTATCAATATCATACTGATTCACCTGCATGGTGCTGGTGCGCGGTCCGCCAGCGGTGTTCGGTTTGACGTCCGGATCCATGGCCACCAGCTTGTTGTTGATGCCGTCCACGTCCATATCCAGACGGAAGTTGTAGATGTGCTGGTGGGTGGTGCCGACAATATTATGGTCGATCAGCGTACCGTATCGGGTGTCATCCTTCGCGGTGGCATCATGCATGGTTTTCGTCTGCACGCCTTTCACCGCTTCAATGCCCGTGGCCCCTGCATCAATGCCGATGGTGCCGTTTTCGTGGAATACCCAGTCGAAGATATAATCGTAGTTACCCACGGTGCTGACCCAGCGCACCACCAGCTCGCGGCGCTCGGTGCTGACGTTGGGTTTACCTAACTCCTGATGCTTATACTCCGGCCCGGCGTAACGCTCGAAAATGGCGATCGCCCGGGGGATCTCCATTGGCGCACCGGTATAGTCCGGGATGGTTTCGTTGAGCATCACGGCGTTAGACGGAACATCCTTGCCGCGCACCAGCGGGGAGGTCAGGGTACCCATGCCGTAGTCGCCGGAGTCCAGGTAGGCCTTAAAGTACCAGCCGATATCCGGGTCGCCGTACGGCACAATCATTCCGCCGAGCGATCCCTGATACATCACCTGTCGCTTTTTGCCGTTGTCGTTATAGGTCACGGTGGAGATCATCGGGCCGACGCGCGAGTCCAGGCTCAGATGAAAATCCCAGTTCTGCCAGTGCACCATATCCCCGGTAATGGTGTAGTTCTTGCCTTCCGGCTCGATAATCTCCAGCGGTTTTTTCACCGTTTCAACGCGGTTACGGCCATCATAAGGACGCGGGGTGAGCGGCACCGGCACGACCGGGCCTTCCTCAATCTTCTGGATTTTCTTCTGCTCAAGATCCACCACCGCAACCAGGTTTTCGATCGGGTGCGCCCAGTAGTTACCGTCGCCCACGTCGAGATAGCTGATCACTTTCAGCAGGCGGTCTTCCTGTTTCAGCCCATCCTTGCCGTCAAAAAAGCCGACGGTAAGCGGGGTGGTGATCACTTTCTTCGGATCGGTAATGCCGCGCTTTTTCAGCACGGCGGCAAACTCCGGGCTTTCATTGATGATCTGCTGCACGGTATTGAAGTCATCCAGCAGCACCATGCCGTGCGCGTCTTTGATCGGCTCCCAGCGGAGGATCTTTTTGTCCTTCAGATCCACCCGGCTTTCGATGATGCGTTTGCCGTCAAGCATAATGATATTGGCCTGGCGGGGCGCATCCACCGCCGTGCCGTTAAGCACGAAGTCCCAGACTTTGGCTTTTTCTGGCTCCGCCAGCGCAATCTGGGTAAACCGGGTATTGGGTTTAAAATCCGCAGAGGCTTTCACAATGGCTACGGCCTGGTTGATTTCATCAGCGGTCAGCGCGTTTAACGGGTGGGGGCGTTTTTCAACCTGGAATGTCTGATCAAGACCGGACTGAAAGACATCGTTGATAAAAGTCTCCGGGATATAGGCCTTATTGTTCTTCATCACCACGGGCACCTGGAGCGTCAGCGGTTTGCCGTTAACGATGGCGGTGTTGGCGCCGGGTTTGACCTTCACAAAGGCACCGTCTTTAGCGATGGTGAACATCTGGGCGTAATCATCCCACTGCACGTCCGCGCCAAACGCCTGAAGCGTTTTGTCCATCGGGACCATATGCGCCTCGCTGCCGTGAGCGTAAACAGGGGATTGCCAGGCGCAACAGAGCGCAACGGCCATGGCCAGTGCCGTTCTACGGGCAGAAAAAGAAGAATTGCTTCCCATCGCAGACCTCATCTTGTTGTGTTTATTGTGTTGTGTCAGCCTTATCCTGACAGGCGCGCGCGAAAAGCGTTTGCCTGCATCTGCCAGGTTGTTTGTCAGTCTTGCCAGGTTAAAAAAAGACCGGGGGTGCATCACACCCCGTGAAAGTGAAAGTGTGCTTCAGTAAGGTGAACTGTCGAGATGAATGCAGACATCGAAACCTACCGTCGTGAACGAATAAACCGTACCGCGAACGCGAAGATAAATGTCTCCATTTTTAATTGCCACTGAAGCTTTATCATCATCGGTGATCATGACGGGATTGATATTCTTAATGTTAGACATGAATTCTTCCGGACTTTTTTTCGCATCAAAGAGATAAATATGAGACCTGTTTTTAGACAGTGAGCCCGTCTCAACCTGGGTGATGTAAAGAGTTAAACGATCGTTAACCTTAATTTTTTCCTGCAAATTTTCATACACGGTAAAAAGATCGCGGAAAGGGTATGCAATGAATATGAGAAAACTAAAGATAATAATTCCAGCTCGCCAGTTAAAAACCCGAACGTCGCGCATAATCTATTCCTGCCCTTATCCATAACTGATCGACTGAATCATCACCGTAATTATTATTGTTCTGGAATTTTGCAAATTCGGCAGGATCGCTTGTCCCGGCAAGAATCTGTGCAGTGCCTGCCCCCCGGAGCAGAATTCCCTCAGGAATGCCTGCTGCCGCACCAACGGCACCGTAATGAAAATTGCCAAAATTGGCATACTCTGCACGGCCTTGTTTATAATCCCAGGGACCATGGTTTCTGACCATTTGATAAAACCATATGTAGGTCATTAATGAGGGGCCACCATGAAATCGCGCTATTATCATGTGGCTAACGACGTCCACGCCAGGTGGTGCAAAGGATGCAATATTATAGGGTGTTGAATAGGAAGGATTTCGCATATTTAACGCTCAGCCCAACAGTCTGCAAACTGTATATTACCATCGCAATATGTCCATGTTATTTTATCATAGCGTAGTTCCACGACTTCAAGATGATTATGTTTTTCTTTCGTCGGGTCTTTAATGTCATGCATCAATGGCGTAACGGAAACGACGCGAATATTATCGAGACGCATATTGTAATATTCTACTTCCTGTCCGGCGTCATTAATGCGATACCACCTGAACTCGGCCGTTTTAAGGGTTTGGCCAGTCGCAACCGCTTTCATCAGGTAAGGGGAGGAGGAATCGATTTCTTTTTGAAATACGACTGGGGCATGGTTACGTTTACTGGTAATTTTCCCGGTCAATGGATCGGTTGGGAGGCGAAGATTGTGTGTAAAGCCAGTGACTTCAATGCTTCCCTCACGGTAACAAACATCCACCGAGCCTGTAATTTTTGTACCACCATCGTCAGTCAAGAAAAGGTAAACAGGAATTGCCATAGTCTGTTAATCATCCATGTAATTTAACGCGGGAATATTCCCGGCGATAAATAATAACTATGCTAACTATACGGTCAATTTGCTTAGTGTTTCCGGTTGTAACTTATCCAAACCAGGCAGACTGGATGGTTCGATTAATCAAAGCCAACCAGCCCCTGTATTACCTTCCGTTTATTTTGATGCGCTCAAACACTCGAGGCAGCAAGGTTAATGCCATTGCTTTGATTAAAAGTCACCCTGCTGGCGCGCCACCAGCGTCAGGATGGAGTAAAGCGCCACGGCCTGCTGATGCTGGTTGAAGATCTCCACCGCCCATTCCACCACGCCCGTCGGTTTTTCCTCGGCAGTGCGCTGTTTCTTCAGCGTTTTACGTTTACAGGTCAGGCGCACCTGAATGGTATCGCCCGGCTTGACCGGCTCGATAAAGCGCAGGTTTTCCATGCCGTAGTTGGCAATGACCGGCCCAACCCCGGCATCGACAAACAGCCCCGCCGCGGCGGAAATCAGGAAATAACCGTGTACCACGCGCTCGCCAAAAATCGACTCCGCCGCGCCAATTTTGTCCATATGGGCATAGAAATGATCCCCGCTCAGGCAGGCAAAATTCACGATATCCGCTTCCGTCATGGTACGACGCGGGGTCAGCAGGCTGTCGCCCGGCTGTAACTCCTCGAAGTATTTACGGAACGGATGAACGCGATCTTCCAGCACCTCCGCGCCACGGACCCACTGTTTGCCGATGGCGGCGAGCATGGACGGGCTGCCCTGAATGGCCGTGCGCTGGAGATAGTGCTTCACCGCACGCAGGCCGCCCAGCTCCTCGCCGCCGCCCGCACGTCCCGGGCCGCCGTGCACCAGCTGCGGCAGCGGTGAACCGTGGCCGGTGGATTCTTTCGAGGATTCCTGGTTGAGGATCTGAATGCGTCCGTGGGCGCGCGCGGCACCGGCAATAAATTGCCGCGCCACGTTTGAATCTGCCGTGACCAGCGTTCCCGCCAGGCTGCCGCCGCCCGCCCGCGCCAGCTGCATGGCGTGTTCACTGTTGCGGCAGGGCATCAGGGTGGCGACGGGGCCAAAGGCTTCGGTGGCGTGAACGGCCGGAGTTTCGTCCGGCTGCGGGCAGAACAGCAGGGTGGGCGGGAAGAATGCGCCAGCCGCCTGCATATCGGCTTTACCACCCAGACGGATCTGGCAGCCCGAGGCAAGCAGATGATCGACTTTTTCCTGCACGTCAGCACGTTGCTCACTGTTGACGAGAGCCCCCATCTTCACCCCTTCCTGGGCCGGATCGCCGACGACCACGTTCTCCAGCCGCGCAATCAGCGCCTGGCTGACGGCTTCAACCTGCGCTTCCGGCACGATGATGCGGCGGATGGCGGTACATTTTTGCCCGGCTTTGGCGGTCATCTCGCGCACTACTTCGCGAATAAACAGCGCAAACTCCGGCTGCTCCGGCGTCACGTCCTCACCCAGCACGCAGCAGTTAAGGGAATCTGCTTCCATGGTAAACGGAATGGAATGCGCGACGATATTCGGATGTACGCGCAGGCTATGCCCGGTGCTGGCCGACCCGGTAAACGTCACCACGTCCTGGCTGTCGAGCTGGTTCAGCAGATCGCCCGCGCCACCACAGATCAGGCTGATGGCGCCGTCCGGCACCAGTCCGCTCTCGACGATCGCTTTCACCATTGCCTGAGTCACCTGCGCGGTGGCGGTGGCGGGCTTGATGATGGCGGGCATCCCGGCAAGCCAGGTGGGTGCGAGCTTTTCCAGCATCCCCCAGCACGGGAAGTTGAACGCGTTGATATGCACCGCCACGCCGGATTTCGACGTTAACACGTGACGTGCCGCAAAGCCGCCTTCCTTCGACAGCGGGATCAGCTCATCCTCCGGCCACAGGGTATCGTCCGGCAGCTCACGGCTGCCGAGGCTTGCGTAGGTGAAGAGGGTGCCGATACCGCCTTCAATATCCACCCAGCTGTCGGCCTTCGTCGCGCCGGTCTGGGCTGACAGGGCATAAAACCGATCCTTCTGGCTCAGCAGATGTTTGGCCACCGCCTTCAGCATGGCGGCGCGCTCGATAAAGCTCATTGCGCGGAGCGCTTCTCCGCCGTGTTCAATGGCGTAACGGCGCGCGGCCGCCATATCCAGCCCTTCGCTGGTGACTTCAAATAGCGTTTCCCCGCTGATGGCGTGGGTGATGGTGCGCTCGCGGCCCCGGCCTGATTGCCAGGTGCCGGACAAGAAGCTGGCTAACTGCTGCATTTCTTCTCTCCAGGTGTTTCGTGATTTCACTATAAATAGTTTGACCGCGAATCATAAAAAGCAAGCTGAGTTTTAATGAATTGTTAACGTTGTGATCTCTATTGCTTAGCCTGACCACCCGAAAGCCTTGTATAATCGGCCTTTCATGAAAAGGCTTGCGAGCGTCGTCACAAAATAAACAAACGCTTCTTGGGGTTATATTTAACCTTTGTGTAACTTTTAAGAAACCAAATGATTCACCATTATGCTGTTTTTGGTGATTTAACGAATCACAAAGGTGGTTATGTGACGCAAGAACAACGCTTTGAGCAACGCATCGCACAGGAGACGGCCATCGAGCCGCAGGACTGGATGCCGGATGCCTATCGCAAGACGCTGATCCGCCAGATTGGACAGCACGCCCACTCTGAGATTGTCGGCATGCTGCCGGAAGGAAACTGGATCACCCGCGCGCCGACGCTGCGCCGGAAAGCCATTCTGCTGGCGAAGGTGCAGGACGAAGCCGGACACGGCCTGTACCTCTACAGCGCGGCGGAAACGCTGGGCTGCGCCCGGGAGGACATCTATCAAAAGATGCTCGACGGCAAGATGAAATACTCCTCCATCTTCAACTATCCGACCCTGAGCTGGGCCGATATCGGCGTCATTGGCTGGCTGGTGGACGGCGCGGCCATTGTGAACCAGGTGGCGCTGTGCCGTACGTCTTACGGCCCGTATGCCCGGGCGATGGTGAAAATCTGTAAAGAAGAGAGTTTCCACCAGCGTCAGGGTTTTGAGGCCTGCATGGCGCTGGCGCAGGGCAGCGAAGCCCAGCGGCAAATGTTGCAGGACGCCATCAACCGTTTCTGGTGGCCCGCGCTGATGATGTTCGGACCCAACGACGACAACTCCCCAAACAGCGCCCGCAGTCTCGCCTGGAAGATCAAACGCTTTGGCAACGATGAGCTTCGCCAGCGCTTCGTGGACAACACGGTGCCTCAGGTGGAGATGCTCGGCATGACCGTGCCGGATCCCGACCTGCGTTTCGATGAAGAGAGCGGCCACTACCGCTTCGGCGAAATCGACTGGCACGAATTTGACGAGGTGATCAACGGGCGCGGGATCTGCAACCACGAACGTCTGGCCGCAAAACGTAAAGCCTGGGACGACGGCGCATGGGTGCGTGAAGCCGCTCTGGCCCACGCGGAAAAACAACGCGCCCGCCAGGCCGCATAAGAGGAATCAACCATGAGCAATGTTTACTGGCCGTTATACGAAGTTTTTGTCCGTTCGAAGCAGGGGCTGTCGCACCGCCATGTGGGCAGCCTTCACGCTGCCGACGACCGCATGGCGCTGGAAAACGCGCGCGATGCCTATACCCGCCGCAGCGAAGGCTGTTCCATCTGGGTGGTGAAGGCGAGTGAAATCGTCGCCTCCCAGCCGGAAGAGAGCGGGGAGTTTTTCGATCCGGCGGAAAGCAAGGTCTACCGCCATCCGACGTTTTACACCATCCCTGATGGCATTGAGCATATGTGAGGTTGGGGATGAACAACGTATCTGCTTATGCCCTGCGTCTGGGTGACAACGGTCTGGTGCTCTCACAGCGTCTGGGCGCCTGGTGCGGCCATGCGCCGGAGCTGGAAATTGACCTGGCGCTCGCCAATATCGGCCTTGATCTGCTCGGGCAGGCGCGCAATTTCCTGACCTACGCCGCTGAACGGGAGGGTAAGGGCGATGAAGACACCCTGGCCTATTGCCGCGATGAGCGTCAGTTCCGCAATTTGCTGCTGGTGGAACAGCCAAACGGCAGCTTCGCCGACACCATTGCCCGTCAGTATCTGATGGATGCGTGGAACGTGGCGCTCTACGAGCGGCTGATCCACAGCAGCGACAGTCAGCTTGCCGCCATCGCGGCAAAAGCCATTAAGGAGGCGCGCTATCACCTGCGCTTTAGCCGCGGCTGGCTGGTGCGGCTGGGGGACGGAACAGAAACCTCCGCACAAAAAATGCAGCAGGCGGTGGATAGCCTGTGGCGCTTTACGGCTGAACTGTTCGACGCTGACGAGGTCGAGCTGGCGCTAATTGATGACGGCGTGGCGGTTGATCCGCGCGACCTGCGGGACCCGTGGGAGCGCGAAGTGTTTGCTGGCCTGGCGGAAGCCACCCTCCGCGTGCCCGAAGAGGTGGCGTATCGCACGGGCGGTAAGAAGGGGCTACATACCGAACACCTCGGGCCGATGCTGGCAGAGATGCAGTATCTCCAGCGCGTTTACCCCGGCCAGCAGTGGTAAAGGAGGACGCCATGCAACGCCTCGTCGACATCGCGCCTGCACAAATCCCGCAGATTTGGGCGCTGTTAAGCCAGATCCCCGACCCGGAAGTGCCGGTGCTGACCATCACCGACTTAGGCATGGTGCGCAGCGTGAAGGCGCAGGGGGAAGGCTGGATCATCGGCTTCACGCCAACCTATTCGGGCTGTCCGGCAACGGAGCATCTGCTGGGGGCGATCCGCGAAACTCTGACCGGGAACGGCTTTAGCCCGGTACATATTGTGCTGCAACTGGAGCCCGCCTGGACCACCGACTGGATGACCGACGATGCCCGCAGGCGCCTGCGTGAATATGGCATCAGCCCGCCTGTCGGCCATAGCTGCCATGCCCACGTTCCCGCGGAGGTGAGCTGCCCGCGCTGTGCGAGCACCGATACCTCGCTCATCAGTGAATTTGGTTCCACGGCCTGCAAAGCGCTCTACCGCTGCAATACCTGCCGTGAGCCCTTCGACTATTTCAAATGTATTTGAGGCTGCCATGACAACGTTTCATTCATTAACAGTGGCAAAAGTGGAACCCGAAACCCGCGACGCGGTGACCATTACCTTCGCGGTGCCGCAGGCGTTACAGGAGGCGTACCGCTTCCGTCCCGGTCAGCATTTGACCCTGAAAGCCAGTCCTGGCGGGGATGAACTGCGCCGCTGCTACTCCATCTGCCGGAGCACCGCGTGCGGTGAGATCAGCGTGGCGGTCAAAGCCATCGAGGGCGGACGTTTTTCCCGCTATGCCCGGGACGAGATCAAACCGGGCATGGCGCTGGAGGTGATGGTGCCCCAGGGGCATTTTGGCTACCAGCCGCAGGCCGAACGCGAAGGCCACTATCTGGCGATTGCCGCCGGGTCCGGGATCACCCCGATGCTGGCGATTATGTCCGCTACGCTGGCCACTGAAGCCCACAGCCACTTCACCCTGATTTACGGCAACCGCAGCAGCCAGAGCATGATGTTCCGCCGGGCGCTGGCGGACCTGAAAGATAAATACCCGCAGCGTTTGCAGCTGATCTCCATCTTCAGCCAGGAGACGCTCGACAGCGATCTGCTCCATGGCCGTATTGACGGGGAAAAGCTCCAGGCGCTGGCAAAAACGCTGGTGAATTTCCGCCAGTACGATGAAGCCTTCATCTGCGGCCCGTCGGCGATGATGGACGAGGCTGAGGCGGCGCTGAAAGCGCTGGGTATGCCGGAAAAAGCGATCCATCTTGAACGCTTTAACACGCCGGGAACCCCCGTTAAACGGACAGTCAGCGTGCAAGCCGACGGGCAGAAGGTCACCGTCCGTCAGGACGGGCGCGACAGGGAGATCACCCTGACGGCGGACGACGAGAGCATTCTTGACGCGGCCCTGCGTCAGGGGGCGGATCTGCCTTACGCCTGCAAGGGCGGCGTGTGCGCCACCTGCAAATGCAAAGTGCTTCGCGGGAAGGTGGACATGGCGACCAACTACAGTCTGGAGCCGGACGAGCTGGCCGCAGGCTATGTGCTGAGCTGTCAGGCGCTGCCGTTAACCGCTGACGTTATCGTCGATTTTGATGCGAAGGGGATGGCATGAGCGAACTGATTGTCACCCGTCATGGCCGCGTGTTGCAGCTGACGCTTAACCGTCCGGCGGCGCGCAACGCGCTCAACAATGCGCTGCTCACGCAAATCGCGGAGCAGCTTGAAGCCGCCGCCGCGGATGCGGAGATCGCCGTCTGTGTGATTTACGGCAACGAACGCTGCTTTGCCGCCGGGGCCGATCTCAACGAAATGGCGGAGAAAGACCTGCCCGCCACACTGAACGATATCCGCCCGCAGCTGTGGGCGCGGATAAACGCCTTCACCAAACCGCTGATTGCCGCCGTGAACGGCTACGCGCTGGGGGCAGGCTGTGAGCTGGCGCTGCTCTGCGACGTGGTGATTGCCGGTGATAACGCCCGCTTTGGCCTGCCGGAAATCACCCTCGGGATCATGCCGGGCGCAGGCGGCACACAGCGGCTAATCCGTAGCGTGGGCAAATCGCTGGCCAGCAAAATGGTGCTGACGGGCGAAAGCATCACGGCGGTTCAGGCGCACAGCGCCGGGCTGGTCAGCGACGTCTACCCGGCCTCGCTGACGCTGGAGTACGCCCTGAAGCAGGCGGGGCTGATGGCGCGCCACTCGCCGCTGGCGTTACAGGCGGCGAAGCAGGCGCTTCGCCAGTCGCAGGAAGTGCCGCTTCAGGCCGGGCTGGCGCAGGAGCGTCAGTTGTTTGCGCTACTCGCGGCCACCGACGATCGCCGGGAAGGTATCAACGCCTTTTTACAAAAACGCACCCCAGACTTTAAAGGACGCTAATTGTGGAATTTATTCTGAGCCATGTTGAGCAGGGCGTAATGACCATTACGCTGAACCGCCCGGAGCGCCTGAACAGCTTTAACGACGTCATGCACCAGCAGCTTTCCGAATGCCTGAAGCAGGCCGAGCGCGATGACGCTATCCGCTGCCTGCTGATCACCGGGGCAGGACGCGGTTTCTGCGCCGGGCAGGATCTCAACGACCGTAACGTGGACCCGACCGGCCCCGCGCCGGATCTGGGCATGTCCGTTGAGACTTTTTACAACCCGCTGGTGCGCCGCCTGGCAAAACTGCCGAAGCCGGTGATTTGCGCGGTTAACGGCGTGGCGGCGGGGGCAGGAGCCACGCTGGCCCTCGGCTGTGACATGGTGATTGCGGGCCGTTCAGCCAGCTTTGTGATGGCCTTCAGCAAGCTCGGGCTGGTACCGGACTGCGGCGGAACCTGGCTGCTGCCGCGCGTGACCGGACGCGCCCGCGCCATGGGGCTGGCATTGCTGGGCGACAAGCTCAGCGCCGAGCAGGCACAGGCCTGGGGAATGATCTGGCAGGTGGTGGACGACGAGCAGCTCTCCGCCACCGCACAGCGGATGGCGCTGCATTTTGCCTCGCAGCCGACCTATGGCCTGGGCTTGATCAAGCAGGCAATCAATGCCGCCGAAACCAACACCCTCGACGCCCAGCTTGATCTGGAGCGCGACTATCAACGTCTGGCCGGACGCAGCGACGACTACCGGGAAGGCGTCAGCGCGTTCCTGGCAAAACGCGCGCCGAACTTTACGGGGAAATAAGATGGTGAATATCCATACGGTCGCCGTCATTGGCAGCGGCACCATGGGCGCCGGGATTGCCGAAGTGGCAGCCAGCCACGGTCATCCGGTTCTGGTGTACGACATTGACGCTGCGGCGATTTCCCGCGCCGTCGACGGTATTCGCCAGCGGCTGTCCTCTCGCGTTGCGCGCGGAAAACTCTCTGCCGACGCCGGGGAACAGATCCTCGCCCGCCTGACGCCGGTGACGAATATCGGTGCTCTGGCGAAAGCCGATCTGGTGATCGAGGCGGCCTCCGAGCGGCTTGACGTGAAAAAGGCGCTGTTTACCCAGCTGGCAGAGGTTTGCCCGCCGCAGACGCTACTCGCCAGCAATACCTCGTCCATTTCCGTTACCGCGATTGCGGCGGAGATAAACCACCCTGAACGCGTCGCCGGGCTGCACTTCTTCAATCCTGCCCCGGTGATGAAGCTGGTGGAGGTGGTCAGCGGGCTGGCGACCTCACCCGAAGTGGCCGATGCGCTGTGCGAGCTGGCGCTGAGCTGGGGAAAGCAGCCGGTACGCTGCCAGTCCACGCCGGGGTTTATCGTCAACCGCGTAGCGCGTCCTTTCTACTCGGAAGCCTGGCGCGCGCTGGAAGAGCAGGTGGCAGCGCCCGAGGTGATCGACGCCGCCCTGCGAGACGGCGGGGGTTTCCCGATGGGGCCGCTTGAGCTGACGGACATGATTGGTCAGGACGTCAACTTTGCCGTGACCTGCTCCGTATTTAACGCCTTCTGGCAGGAGCGTCGTTTTTTGCCGTCGCTGGTGCAGCAGGAGCTGGTGCTGGCGGGGCGTCTGGGTAAGAAAAGCGGGCAGGGCGTTTACCGCTGGCAGGAGGACAAACCCGCCGTCAGCTGGCTCGCCCCGGTCAGCCACAGCTTCAGCCCGATGCGCGCACAGCGAAGAAGTGACGGTGTCACGGAAATTGACGATATGTTGCTGATCGAAACGCAGGGTGAAACCGCGCAGTCGCTGGCGCTGCGCCACGGCTGTCCGGTGGTGGTGGTCGACCGCATCGAGCGGGATGTGGCCGTTATAGCCGCCGCGCCCGGCAACCCGCACGCCGCCACGCAGAAAGCCATTTACTGGTTGCAGCACCAGGAGAAACGTGTGGTCCAGATTGCGGATTACCCCGGCCTGCTGATCTGGCGCACGGTGGCGATGATTGCCAACGAAGCGCTGGATGCCCTGCAAAAAGGGGTCGCCAGTGAGCAAGACATCGATACCGCCATGCGCTTAGGGGTCAACTATCCCTGCGGCCCCATCGCCTGGGGCGAGCGCCTTGGCTGGCAGCGTCTGTTAACGCTGCTGGAGAACCTGCAACGTCACTACGGCGAGGAACGTTATCGCCCCTGTTCACTGCTGCGCCAGCGTGCGCTTCTGGAGAGTAGTTATGAGTCATAACGCCTGGCATAACGCCCGCGCGATGTACGAACGGGACGCCTGCGCGCAGGCGATGGGGATGGACATTATCGAGATGGGCGAGGGCTACGCGGTGGTGACCATGACCATCACCCCGCAGATGCTTAACGGGCATAAAACCTGCCACGGCGGACAGCTATTCTCGCTGGCCGATACCGCCTTTGCCTACGCCTGCAACAGTCAGGGGCTGGCGGCGGTGGCCTCAGGCTGCGCCATCGATTTTCTGCGTCCGGGCTTTGCTGGCGATAAGCTGACCGCTACCGCGCGGGTGAAGCATCAGGGCAAACTGACCGGCGTCTACGACATCGAAATTCAGAATCAACAACATAAAACCGTCGCTCTTTTTCGCGGGAAATCCCACCGCACCGGCGGCAGTGTGACAGGAGAAGCCTGATGCGTAACGCATTTATTTGTGAGGGTGTGCGTACCCCGGTCGGTCGCTACGGTGGAGGATTATCCAGCCTGCGTGCCGATGACTTAGGGGCCGTTCCGCTGCGTGCGCTGCTGGCGCGTTACCCGCAGCTCGATCTGGAGCGCATAGATGACGTGATCTTCGGCTGCGCAAATCAGGCCGGAGAGGATAACCGCAACGTGGCGCGCATGTCGTCGCTGCTGGCCGGTCTGCCGCAGACCGTTTCCGGTACCACCATTAACCGCCTGTGCGGCTCCGGTCTGGATGCCCTTGGCTTTGCGGCGCGCGCCATTAAGGCCGGGGATGGCGATCTGCTGATCGCCGGTGGCGTCGAATCCATGTCCCGTGCGCCGTTCGTGATGGGTAAAGCCACCGCGGCGTTTCAGCGTCAGGCGGAGATCTTCGATACCACCATCGGCTGGCGATTTGTGAATCCGCTCATGCATCAGCAATACGGAACTGACAGCATGCCGGAAACGGCAGAGAATGTAGCGGAATTGTTAAATATAAGCCGTGCCGATCAGGACGCATTTGCCTTGCGCAGCCAGCAGCGCACCGCGCTGGCGCAGCAGAATGGCGTTCTGGCGCAGGAGATAATCCCGGTACAGGTAACGGGGAAAAAAGGCGCGGTAACGGAAGTGAGCGTAGACGAGCATCCGCGCGCCGAAACCACCCTTGAACAGCTTGCCGCGCTGAAAGCCCCGTTTCGCAAGAACGGTGTGGTGACGGCGGGGAACGCCTCTGGCGTCAACGACGGGGCGGCGGCGCTGATTATCGCCAGCGAGCCGATGGCGCTTGCCCAGGGGTTAACCCCGCGCACCCGCATTGTGGCCATGTCGACCGCGGGCGTCGAGCCGCGTCTGATGGGATTAGGCCCGGTTCCCGCCACCCGTAAGGTGCTGGAACGTGCCGGACTCAGTATCACCGATATGGACGTCATTGAGCTTAACGAAGCCTTCGCCGCACAGGCGCTGGGGGTGCTGCGTCAGCTGGGCTTGCCGGATGACGCGGAGCATGTCAACCCGAACGGCGGAGCGATCGCGCTAGGTCATCCGCTGGGAATGAGCGGTGCCAGACTGGCGCTGGCCGCGAGCAATGAATTGCACCGACGCGGCGGGCGCTACGCGCTGTGTACGATGTGCATCGGTGTGGGTCAGGGCATTGCCATGATCCTTGAGCGTGTTTGAGCGAACAATAATGTGAGTACCCTGCGATGATAAATACAACAAAGCTTGATCCGATCGAAACCGCGTCCATTGATGAATTGCAGGCGTTGCAGACCGCGCGCCTGAAGTGGACGCTGAACCACGCCTACAACAACGTTCCGATGTACAAACGCAAGTTTGATGCCGCGGGCGTTCACCCTGACGATTTCAACGAGCTGGCGGACCTGCAAAAATTCCCGTGCACCACCAAGCAGGATCTGCGCGACAACTACCCGTTCGATACCTTTGCGGTGCCGATGGAGCAGGTGGTGCGTATTCACGCCTCGTCGGGCACCACCGGAAAGCCGACCGTGGTGGGGTATACCCAGAATGATATCGACAACTGGGCCAATATCGTCGCCCGTTCCCTGCGCGCCGCCGGGGGCAGCGCGAAGGATAAAATTCACGTCGCCTACGGTTACGGGCTCTTCACCGGCGGGCTGGGGGCGCACTACGGTGCAGAGCGTCTGGGGGCGACGGTGATCCCGATGTCCGGCGGCCAGACGGAGAAGCAGGCGCAGCTGATCCGCGATTTCCAGCCGGATATGATCATGGTGACGCCCTCTTACTGCCTGAACCTGATCGAAGAGCTGGAGCGTCAGATGGGCGGTGATGCCAGCGCCTGTTCCCTGCGCGTCGGCGTGTTTGGCGCCGAGCCGTGGACGCAGGCGATGCGCCGCGAGATCGAGAAACGGCTGGGCATTACCGCGCTGGATATCTATGGTCTCTCCGAGGTGATGGGGCCGGGCGTGGCGATGGAGTGTCTTGAAACCGCTGACGGCCCGACCATCTGGGAAGATCACTTCTACCCGGAGATCGTCAACCCGAATGATGGCACGCCGCTGGCCGACGGCGAGCAGGGCGAACTGCTGTTCACCACGCTGACCAAAGAGGCGCTGCCGGTGATCCGCTACCGCACCCGCGACCTGACGCGCCTGCTGCCGGGTACCGCACGCACCATGCGCCGGATGGATCGTATCAGCGGGCGCAGCGACGACATGCTCATCATTCGCGGCGTTAACGTCTTCCCGTCACAGCTGGAAGAGGAGATCGTCAAGTTCGAACATCTTTCGCCGCACTATCAGCTGGAGGTGAACCGCCGCGGGCATCTTGATTCACTTTCGGTGAAGGTCGAGCTGAAACAGAGTAGCTTAACGCTGACGCATGAACAGCGTTGTCAGGTCTGCCATCAGCTGCGTCATCGGATTAAATCGATGGTGGGGATTTCAACCGATGTGATGATCGTTAACTGCGGCAGCATACCGCGATCCGAGGGTAAAGCCTGCCGGGTGTTTGATTTGCGTAAAGTAGCAGCCAACGGTTGAATTTCCCTTACTCCAGCCCTCTCCCAAAGGGCTGAGGGTTCCCCACAAATTAATGCGAGCACTGAGCAATCCCCTCGCCCCTCCGGGGAGAGGGTTAGGGTGAGGGGAACATACGGCGGTGGTGGTCATTCCGTTCACTTTATGTTCCTTGCTACTCTGTAACGACATGACCGGTGAACGTGCCAGGGTGGCTCAGTCGCCACCACCCTGGCGACCCGGGCTCCCGGCGGTAAATCGCCGCTTCGCGGTGCCCTCGGCTTATTCCTTCCGGCTTATCGGGTACGGGCGGAGGCAACGTCCCTGTAAAGCCGCCCTCTCGGCGCATCCCTGCGCCTCGCCCCGGCCTGCAGGAAACGCCTCAGCGATTTACAGCCGGACCAGGGCATCGCTGACAGCCCTCAGTCATTTAGAAAGCAACTTTATTGCTTCTGCATAAAAAAATTACTGGGGATCCCTCAGCCCAAAGGGAGAGGGTATATTAAGTTCCCTCTCCCTTTGGGAGAGGGTTAGGGTGAGGGGGAAACCCCAGATTCGTATGCTATGATTCATCCAGGAAAAAAATAACAACAGAATGAATCACATGAATAAACTTGATGCCTTTATCCAGCACGCAGTCAGCTCTGTTCCCGTCAGCGGAACGTCGCTTATCTCCTCGCTGTATGGCGACGCGCTTTCCCATCGCGGCGGAGAGATCTGGCTCGGCAGTCTGGCGGCCCTGCTGGAAGGGATGGGATTCGGGGAGCGCTTTGTGCGCACCGCGCTGTTTCGCCTCAACAAAGAGGGCTGGCTGGACGTGTCCCGCATTGGCCGCCGCAGCTTTTACCGTCTCAGCGACAAGGGGCTGCGTTTGACCCGACGCGCGGAAAATAAAATCTACCGTGCAGAACTGCCGGCGTGGGATGGTAAATGGCTGCTGCTGCTTTCCGAGGGGCTGGATAAAACCACGCTCGCGGACGTGAAAAAACAGCTCATCTGGCAAGGGTTCGGCACGCTGGCGCCGAGCCTGATGGCCTCGCCGTCGCAGAACCTCGCGGACGTGCAGTCGCTGTTGCATGACGCGGGCGTGGCGGAAAACGTCATTTTCTTTGAAGCTCATTCGCCGCTGGCTTTGTCACGCGCGGCATTACGATCCCGCGTGGAAGAGTGCTGGCAGCTGACCGAACAAAACGCGATGTACGAAACGTTTATCAACTCGTTCCGTCCGCTGCTGCCGCTGCTGAAAGAGGCGTCGCCCGAGGATTTAACCCCGGAACGCTGCTTTCAGATCCAGCTGTTACTCATTCATTTTTATCGTCGCGTGGTGCTGAAAGATCCGCTGTTGCCGGAGGAGTTACTCCCGGCGCACTGGGCGGGACAGAGCGCGCGACAGCTGTGCATTAACATCTACCAGCGCGTGGCAGCGGGAGCCCTGGCGTTTGTCAGTGAGAAGGGGGAAACCTCCGTCGGCGAGCTGCCCGCGCCCGGCACGCTTTATCACCAGCGTTTTGGTGGTCTGAATATCACATAAGGAGAGGGTATGCCTGTTTATCAAATTGATGGTCTGACGCCGGTCGTGCCTGAAGAGAGCTATGTTCACCCGACCGCGGTGCTGATTGGCGACGTGATCCTCGGCAAAGGTGTTTACGTAGGCCCCAACGCCAGCCTGCGCGGTGATTTTGGCCGGATCGTGGTGAAAGACGGCGCGAACATTCAGGATAACTGCGTGATGCACGGTTTTCCGGAGCAGGACACGGTGGTGGAAGAGGACGGGCATATCGGCCACAGCGCGATCCTGCACGGCTGCATTATCCGCCGTAATGCGCTGGTGGGGATGAATGCGGTGGTGATGGACGGGGCGACGATCGGCGAAAACAGCATCGTCGGGGCGGCGGCGTTTGTGAAGGCCAAAGCGGAAATGCCTGCGAATCACTTAATCCTTGGCAGTCCGGCGAAAGCGATTCGTGAGCTAAGCGTGCAGGAAATAGAGTGGAAAAAGCAGGGCACGCGGGAGTATCAGGTGCTGGTGGATCGCTGTAAGCAGACGCTGCATCAGGTAGAGCCGCTGCGGGAAGAAGAGCCCGGACGCAAACGGCTGGTATTCGATGAGAACTTACGGCCCAAGTCGGCTGGCCGGGATAATTAACCATTTCTTGCCTGCGAAATAATGCAATGGCATAGGGATGCGTTAACGCGCAACAAATACCCTTTGGGGATAGTGTATAATTGAACGTTTCAGACCTGCATTCATAAAGGGATTTTGTTACCCTGACGCAGATCACGCCTCTCATTCAGAGCGGTCAATGCGTTTATGGAAGACACTATATGAGTGAAAACGACACTATCCCAAAGCAGTCCAAAAGCCAGATTAACAAAGCGGTATTTTACACATCTGCTTTGTTAATTTTCCTTCTTGTCGCCTTTGCCGCGATTTTCCCTCACGTTGCCGATAAAAACTTTAAGCTACTGCAACAGCAAATATTCACCAACGCCAGCTGGTTTTACATTCTTGCCGTCGCGCTGATTTTAATGAGCGTGACGTTCCTCGGCTTGTCCCGCTACGGCGATATTAAACTCGGGCCCGACCACTCCCAGCCTGACTTCAGCTACCACTCCTGGTTCGCCATGCTGTTCTCGGCGGGGATGGGGATCGGACTGATGTTCTTCGGCGTGGCGGAGCCGGTCATGCACTACCTTTCCCCGCCGGTGGGGACACCTGAAACGGTCGCTGCGGCCAAAGAGGCCATGCGGCTGACATTCTTCCACTGGGGGCTGCACGCCTGGGCTATCTACGCCATCGTTGCGTTGATTCTGGCGTTCTTCAGCTACCGCCACGGCCTGCCTTTGACGCTTCGTTCGGCGCTTTATCCGATTATCGGCGACCGTATTTACGGCCCGATAGGTCATGCGGTGGATATCTTCGCGGTAATCGGCACCGTATTTGGCGTGGCGACCTCGTTAGGTTACGGCGTTTTACAGGTCAATGCCGGGCTGAACCACCTTTTTGGCGTGCCCATCAACGATACCGTGCAGGTGATCCTGATCGTCCTGATTACCGGGCTGGCGACCATTTCTGTGGTGTCCGGTCTGGATAAAGGCATTCGCATTTTATCAGAGCTCAATCTGGGGCTGGCGGTACTGCTGCTGGTGCTGGTGTTGTGCCTGGGGCCAACCGTACTCCTGCTGAAATCCTTTGTGGAAAATACCGGCGGATACCTGTCCGAGCTGGTGAGCAAGACGTTTAACCTGTACGCTTATGAACCGAAATCCAGCAACTGGCTGGGAGGCTGGACGCTGCTGTACTGGGGCTGGTGGCTGTCTTGGTCGCCGTTTGTCGGGATGTTCATTGCCCGTGTGTCCCGCGGCAGAACCATCCGCGAGTTCGTCACCGGCGTGCTGTTTGTCCCGGCGGGCTTTACCCTGATGTGGATGACGGTGTTCGGCAATAGCGCCATTTACCTCATCATGAACAAGGGAGCGTCCGATCTGGCGAATACCGTCCAGCAGGACGTGGCGCTGGCGCTGTTTAATTTCCTTGAGCATTTCCCGTTCTCTTCCGTGCTGTCATTTATTGCCATGGCGATGGTCATCGTCTTCTTTGTGACCTCAGCCGACTCCGGGGCGATGGTGGTGGATACCCTCGCGTCCGGCGGCGAGGCCAATACCCCCGTCTGGCAGCGCATCTTCTGGGCCGCGCTGATGGGCGTAGTCGCTATCGCGCTGCTGCTCGCGGGCGGACTGAGTGCGCTGCAAACCGTGACTATCGCCAGCGCGCTACCGTTCTCGATGATCCTGCTGGTCTCAATCTATGGGTTGCTGAAGGCGCTCCGACGCGATTTGACCAAACGCGAGAGCCTGAGTATGGCCACGATCGCGCCGACAGCGGCCCGTAACCCCATTCCGTGGCAGCGCAGACTGCGTAACATCGCCTACTTACCTAAACGCTCCCTGGTGAAACGCTTTATGGAAGAGGTGATCAAACCGGCCATGGTGCTGGTGCAGGATGAACTGAATAAGCAGGGAACGCAGAGCCATATCAGCGACGCGTCGGACGATCGTATTCGCCTTGAGGTGGATTTAGGCAATGAGCTGAATTTCATTTATGAAGTCAGGCTGCGTGGCTATAACTCGCCGACCTTCGCGCTAGCGGCCATGGAGAATGATGAGAATCAGGCAGAACAGCACCGGTACTATCGGGCAGAAATCTACCTCAAGGAAGGTGGGCAAAATTACGATGTGATGGGCTGGAACCAGGAGCAGTTAATTAACGATATCCTGGACCAGTATGAAAAACATCTGCACTTCCTGCACCTGGTGCGTTAATCAGCCAGCCCCTGAAGCATTCGCTTCAGGGGCGTAATTTAATACGCCTCCGGCAGCGGACGGTCTATCGACACCAGCTTTCCGCGCTTCATGGTGATATAGCCCCCGGCTTTAAGATCCGCCAGCACGCGAAAGACATGCGTTCGCGACAGGTTAGTGCGCTTGATGATAAACAGCGCCAGACCCTCATTCTCTCCCGTGTGGGTTTCCTGCCGATAAAGATAGCGATAGAGCATGGGTTTAATGGTCTGGTAGCTGGTGACCTGCCTGCGTTCGTTATGCAGGTCGATGGTGAATATCGACATGTAGGTCAGTATGGTGGCCAGCGCCTGCATGCGCTCAGGCCCACCCTGGAAAAAAAACTGGTCGAAGTCGGCCCAGGATATTCTCACCAGTTTCACCCTGGCACTGCTGCGATATTCATACTTCGCCAGTGGACAATACCTTTCCATTAAACCGATCGGCATATACTCAATAGTATTGCCAATATTCAGCCCATCATCAGGCATTAATATCGTCAGCGACCCTTCAGTACAGAAATAAATATAGCCAGGTTCAACGGTGAGTTTTTTATTTGCGGCAACGGTTAAGACCTCGCCTTCACAAAGCATTTGCGGAAAAAATTGCCCAATATTGAGTTGCTGATAATAGGTATGGATATCCTGAAAATTCACGCTAAGCCTCTCCCCGCAACGTCTGCTATGGTAGCGAGTATAGCAGCAATAGCCCACGGATTACGAATCGATAAATAACCAGTCCCATATGGGACTATGAAGGGAAGGTATTCTGGTTAGAATGGTCCTCAATGAGTTCGCATTAAAATTATCCGCCACAATTAAATATCGCTGGCGGCGCAATTAATCTATGAGGCCATTTAATGAAATTAACGATAATCGCTAAACATCTGGCGCTGGCCGGTGTGTTGACGTCGCTGTCGCTTTCCGCGTTTGCGGAAGTACAGCCGCAGGATGCCACTCCTACAACCCAGCAGGCTAATAACGCCCTGTATAACAAATTACCGTTTGCCGATAAAACCGACTTTGAAAATGCCCATAAAGGCTTTATCGCCCCGCTGCCGCAAAACATGATCAAAGGCGAACAGGGGAACGTTATCTGGAACCCGGCGAAATATGATTTCGTCAAAGAGGGTGAAAAAGCCCCGGATACGGTAAACCCGAGTCTGTGGCGTCAGTCACAGTTGATCAACATTGGCGGGCTGTTTAAGGTCACCGACGGCGTGTATCAGATCCGTAATCTCGATCTCTCCAACATGACCATCATTGAGGGCGAGAAGGGCATTACCGTTATTGACCCGCTGTTAAGCGCTGAACCGGCGAAAGAAGCGCTGGATCTCTACTATGCAAACCGCGGCAAGAAACCGGTCGTGGCTGTGGTGATCACCCACAGCCACGTTGACCACTATGGCGGCCTGCGCGGCGTGGTTGACGAAGCTGACGTCAAGTCTGGCAAAGTGAAAATCTACGCGCCGGATGGCTTTATGAAAGAGGCGGTTTCCGAAAACATTATGGCCGGAAACGCGATGAGCCGCCGTGCGAGCTATATGTACGGCAACCTGCTGAAGCCGGATGCAAAAGGCCAGGTGGGTGCAGGCCTTGGCACCACCACCTCTGCGGGTACTGTCACCCTCATCCCGCCGACCGACTACATTACCCATACCGGTCAGGAAGAAGTGATCGACGGCTTGACCTACGACTTTATGATGGCGCCGGGTTCAGAAGCTCCGTCGGAGATGCTGTGGTACGTCAAAGAGAAGAAAATGATCGAGGCCGCAGAGGACGTGACCCATACTCTGCACAACACCTACTCCTTGCGCGGCGCGAAAATCCGCGACCCGCTGGCCTGGTCGAAGTACATTAACGCCGCCATTGAGCGCTGGGGCGCGGACGCGGAAGTGATTATTGCGCAGCACCACTGGCCGACCTGGGGTAACGAGAATATCGTCAAGCTGATGAAAGGCCAGCGCGATATGTACCGCTACATCAACGACCAGACCCTGCGTATGGCCAACAAAGGCCTGACTCGCGATGAGATCGCCGCAGAATTTAAGCTGCCGGAATCGCTCGAGAAACAGTGGGCAAGCCGCGGTTACTACGGCTCCGTTAGCCACGACGTCAAAGCCACTTACGTGTTTTATCTCGGCTGGTTCGACGGCAACCCGGCAACCCTCGACGAGCTGCCGCCTGAACAGGCTGCGAAGAAGTTCGTGCAGTACATGGGCGGCGCTGATGCCATCATGCAGAAAGCCAAAGCGGATTATCAGCAGGGTAATTACCGTTGGGTTGCTCAGGTGGTCAGCAAAGTGGTCTTTGCCGATCCTAACAACCAGGCTGCCCGTAATCTGGAAGCCGACGCGCTTGAGCAGTTAGGTTACCAGGCGGAAGCGGGCACCTGGCGTAACTTCTACCTGACCGGCGCGCAAGAACTGCGTAATGGCGTGAAGAAGCTGCCGACGCCGAACACCGCCAGCCCGGATACCGTGCGAGCGATGACCCCGGAAATGTTCTTCGACTACCTGGGTGTGCACATCAACGGGGTGCGGGCCGGTAACGCGAAGGCGGTCTTCAATGTCGATCTCGGTAAGGATGGCGGCAAATACAAGCTGGAGCTGGAAAACGGCGTGCTGAACCATACCGCCAACGCGCAGGCGAAGGATGCCGACGCAACTATCGCGCTTGACCGCACCACGCTGAACAACATCATCCTTAAGAAAGAGACGCTGAAGCAGGCGATGGATAAAGGTGACGTGAAGGTGAGCGGAAACGGGGCGAAGCTGGAAGAGATGCTGAGCTACATGGACAAATTTGACTTCTGGTTCAATATCGTAACGCCATAAGTTCAGGTTTCATCCACATAATCCTGGCGCCTTAGAAATAAGGCGCCATTTTTTTATTCACGCATCGCCAGCGCGCTGGCACTTGCCGGATCGAACAGCGAAATACTCTCGATCTGATCAAGCATGATCACCTTACGGAAATCCATAGCGCTTTTTGGCTCTGAGTCGAGCGTAACCTCATGCTCGGCGTACCATTTGCTGTAGTTGTGCTCAATACACAGCTGCATGTTCTCCCCGTCGCGGTAGCCGCTCAGCATCGGGATAAGCACGATATTGGCGGTTTTTTCATACTCCAGCGTGGCGGTATGGATCATGCCAATATAAATCCGCCGCGACTTCAGCGTGACGTGCGCAAGTTCACCTTCCTCCATGCACTGATAGAGCAGTTGTTCAATCCCGCTCGATTGCGCCAGCCGCTTGTAGAGCTTTTTCCGGCCTTCGCCGTCCAGCCGCGCGCTGCCGGCCCAGTTAGAACGATAGAGACAAAACAGGATCGCAAAGGCCAGCATCACCACGACCGGAGCCTGAATCCCTAAAAAGCTCCAGTTCATAAAATCAATTTGCCAGTCGGCGTATTTTGCGGACGTGAAATGGAACGTGTTGTCGGCGGCGGAGAGGGCGAACAACAGCAGCCAGAGCAGGCCGGTGGCGATCACGCCCTGTAGAACGAAAATGCAGCCATACAGCGCCACAAGGAAATAGACATCCCAGCCGAATGAACGCTTAATTTTGAACCGGGTTGAGAGATCGCGGCTGGTGTACCAGTAGCCGCATACCATCAATACCATGAATATTGCCGTTCCCATTTCAGGCCCTCTTCAGCGCGTTGACATGGCGCAGAAAGTCCTGCCGAACCTCGTTACTTTTGTAGTTAACCGAGGCGTTTCCATCCTGATCGATGATGATGCGGTCGCCATCCTCTACGGCTTCGATAATTTCCTGGTGACTCATAACCTGCAACAAGGATTCCGGGCTGGAAAAGAGCGCCATCAGTAAATTTTTCATCGCGTGACATCCTTATGAATTAAAAGGATAAGTCTGGAAGATAAATGGCACCTTTGCCTTAAGGTTATCCCTAAAAAATAACGGCACGGCGGTGAGAATCTGCTTTTGACTCAAATTGGCACCTCAGGGAAAGTTTTTAAAATACTGAATTAAAAGAGGTATAAAAAATATATCTGCACAAACTTGGACAAATAACGCTAATTGTGTAAGTTTTAATTATGCGATTTCGCTACGTTGTTTACAGCCAGGATGTGACCCATGAGCACGTTGCCGTCCGTCATCAGTCGATTCGTTGATTATTACGCCACGCTGGATACCCAGCCACCTTCGGCTCTGGCAAAGATTTATCGCGCCGATGCCACGCTTATCGATCCCTTTGGCGAACACAGCGGGTTGTTCGCGATTCAGCGCTATTTCACTCACCTGCTGGCTAACGTCCAGCGGTGCCGCTTTACCGTCGATGCACCGTTGCAGCAGGGCGATCGCTTTGTTGTTACCTGGATGATGCACTGGTCGCACCCGCGTATTGCCCGGGGGGCAATGCGCCAGCTGCCGGGCTGCTCTGTGGTAGACATGCGCGACGATCGCATAGTTCGCCAGCGGGATTACTACGATGCCGGAGAGATGATTTACGAACATCTTCCGGTGCTCGGCTGGGCCGTACGCGGCGTGAAGCGGAGAGTGAAATCATGAAAACGGTTCTGATCACCGGCGCAAGCTCGGGCATAGGGGCCGGGCTGGCGAAATCGTTTGCCGACGATGGTTACCGGGTGATTGCCTGCGGGCGCGATGCGCAACGTCTGGCAGCCGTGCATCAGCACAGCCCCAACATTACGGTGCGCCTGTTCGATATGACAGACAGGGACGCCTGTCGCCAGGCGCTGGCGGACTGTGCTGCCGACACGGTGATTCTTTGCGCCGGAACCTGCGAGTATCTCGACCGTGGCGAGGTGGATGCCGCGTTGGTGGCGCGGGTCATGACCACCAATTTTATGGGGCCGGTAAACTGCCTTGCGGCGTTGCAGCCGCATCTGATATCCGGCAACCGCGTGGTGCTGATCAGTTCGATGGCGCACTGGCTTCACTTCCCGCGAGCCGAAGCCTATGGCGCCTCTAAAGCGGCGTTAACCTGGTTTGCCGACACGCTGCGCCTCGACTGGGAGCCGAAAGGGATCGCCGTCACGGTCGTTTCACCTGGTTTTGTCGACACGCCGCTGACCCGAAAAAATGATTTCCCGATGCCGGGCCGGGTCAGCGTGGAGGACGCCGTCCATGCCATTCGTCGCGGTCTGGCAAAAGGGAAGGATCATATCGCGTTTCCCGCCGGGTTTAGCCTGGCGCTGCGCCTGCTCTCCGGTCTGCCCGATATACTTCAGCGCGCACTGCTGCGCAGGATGGTGCGACCATGAAGATCGCGATTATCGGCAGCGGTATCGCCGGGTTAACCTGTGCCTGGCGGCTCGCCGGACATCATCAGGTCACGCTGTTTGAAGCGCAGGCCACGCCGGGCGGTCATACCGCAACGGTGGATGTCGACACACCGCAGGGCAACTTTGCCATCGACACCGGTTTTATTGTCTACAACGACCGCACCTATCCGCGCTTCATGGGGCTGCTGAGCGAACTGGGCATCAGCGGGCAAAAAACGCAGATGAGTTTTTCGGTACATAACCCGCAGAGCGGGCTGGAGTACAACGGCCACACGCTGACGTCGCTGTTCGCCCAGCGTCGTAATCTGTTAAACCCTGCCTTCTGGACGCTGCTGAAGGAGATCGTGCGCTTTAACCGGCTGGCGAGACAGACGCTCCGGGGTGACGTCAGCGAGTCCGCCACGCTGGAGACGTTCCTGCACCAGCACCGCTTCACGCCTTTTTTTGCCCGTCACTACATTCTGCCAATGGGGGCGGCTATCTGGTCATCCTCGCTACAGGAGATGAAACGCTTCCCGCTGCCGCTCTTTTTACGCTTTTTCGAGAACCACGGTCTGCTGGACATTACCCATCGTCCGCAGTGGTACGTGGTGCCGGGCGGCTCCCGGGAGTACATCCGCGCGATGCTGGACAAGCTTGGCGATCGCCTGACGCTGCACCTCAATGCGCCGGTGCAGCAGGTTATTCGCCACGTTCGCGGGGTTGATATAACGCGTGAGGGCGTAACAGATAACTTTGATCAGGTGATCTTCGCCTGCCACTCCGCTCAGGCGCTGGCGATGCTCGCCAGCCCAACGCAGGCTGAACGTGAGGTGCTGGGTGATATCGGCTGGCAGCGTAACGAGGTGGTGCTTCACAGCGATCCGCGCTGGCTGCCGGTGCGCAAGCGCGCGTGGGCGAGCTGGAACTACCGCCTCAGCGAGCAGGATCGGGCCAGCGCCTGCGTCACCTACAACATGAATATCTTGCAGGGACTGCCGCCGGGTAGCCCGCTGTTTTGCGTCACCCTCAACCCGGAAACGCCGGTGGAAGAACGCTATGTGCTGCGCCGCTTTGTCTATGAGCATCCGCTTTTTAACCCGCAAAGCTGGCAAGCCCAGGCCCGACGCGGAGAAATAAACGGTCGCCAGCGGAGCTGGTTCTGCGGCGCGTACTGGTACAACGGCTTCCACGAAGATGGGGTACGCAGTGCGCTGGATGTGGTAAACGCCATCGCGGCCGGGGAGGGCAACTGAGATGAACAGCTGCCTTTACCACGGCACATTGCGCCATCGCCGTCTTTCGCCAAAAGCGCACCACTTTACCTATAGCGTCTTTATGGCCTGGCTCGATCTCGATGAGCTGGACGCGCTGCCCTCCGTCGGTGTGCGCCGTAACCGCGTTGCGCCCGCGGCATTTTATGATGCGGACTACCCGCTGGGCACGCCGCTCAAAGAGCGCGTCCTTGAGCGTCTGGAAAATCTGACCGGCGAACGCCCGGCGGGGCGGGTCATGCTTCTAACCCAACTGCGTTATTTCGGCTTTCATTTTAACCCGGTCAATTTTTACTACTGCTATGACAGGGAAGACACCCTGCGCTGGGTTCTCGCCGAAGTCCGCAACACGCCGTGGAATGAACGACACTACTACGCGGTAGCGGGGCGGGACGCCCCGCCGACGGAAAAAGCGTTTCACGTCTCGCCCTTTAATCCGATGGACATGGTCTACCACTGGCGCTTCAACAGTCCGGCCAGCACGCTGCGCATGCATATCGAAAACCATCAGGAGACGAAGGTGTTTGATGCCACTCTGACGCTGCGCCGGGAGCCGCTGACGCGCGCAGCGCTGCGGTCGCTGCTGGCGCGGATCCCGTTGATGACCCTCAAAACCGTTCTCGCTATTTACTGGCAGGCGCTCAGGCTGTGGCTGAAGCGCGTGCCGCTGCATAACCATCCCCTAAGCAGGAGTGAACGCTCATGACCGATCCCGTCTTTGCGCTTGAACCCGATATCCCGCGCAACGTCCGCGTCGCGCGATGGCTGCTTTTTCGCCTGCTGAACGGGCTGCGCGGCGGCTCGCTGACGCTGCGTGAAGGCGCGCAGACATTCCAGTTCGGCGACGCCTCCACCGCGCTTCACGCTGAGGTGCAGGTACTCGCTCCGGGTGTCTACTGGCGCATTTTAACCGGGGGCAGCCTCGCCGCGGCACAAGCGTGGATAGATGGCGACTGGGAGACGGCCCACCTGACGCCGCTGCTGGAGCTGATAGCGCGCAATAGCCAGATCCTCGGGCAACTGGAAAAAGGGTTTCGCCTGCTCGGGAAACCGGTAGAGCGGCTACGGCACTGGATGCGGCGCAACTCCCGCGCGCAGGCACGGGAAAATATTGCCGCCCATTACGATTTGGGCAACGCCTTTTACGCCCATTTCCTTGATGAACAACTCCTTTACTCCAGCGCGCTGTTTACCGGGGAAGAGCAGGATCTGGCGGCGGCTCAGCAGGCAAAAATGGCCAGGCTGTGCGACCAACTGGCGCTCACCGCAAACGATCATCTACTGGAGATTGGTACCGGCTGGGGGGCGATGGCGGAATATGCCGCCCGTCATTATGGCTGCCGGGTAACAACTACCACGCTATCGCAGGAGCAGTACCACTGGGCCACCGCGCGGATCGCGCGGGCAGGTTTACAGGATCGCGTTGAGGTGCTGCTCTGTGACTACCGCGATCTGACCGGAGTGTACGATAAGCTGGTGTCGGTTGAGATGATTGAAGCCGTCGGCCAACGCTACCTGCCAACGTTTTTCCGCACCTGCCAGGCGCGTCTGCGTCCGGGCGGGCGGATGGCGATTCAGGCCATCACCATTCAGGATCAGCGCTATCGCGACTACAGCAAAAGCGTCGATTTTATTCAGCGCTACATCTTCCCCGGCGGCTTTTTGCCCAGCATCACCGCCATGAATGAACTGATGACCCGCCATACCGATTTTGTCGTGCGTAACCTCTTCGATATGGGGCCGGACTACGCCCGCACGCTGGCGCACTGGCGTCAGCGCTTCGTTCACGCCTGGCAGGAGATTGAAAAGCTCGGATTTGATGACCGTTTCCGTAGGATGTGGCTGTACTACCTCGGCTACTGTGAAGCCGGGTTTAACGCCCGCACCATCAGCGTGGTGCAACTGACTGCGGAACGCGTATGAAGCGCTACGGGCAGGTCTTTCTGCTGGCCATCGGGTTTGATCTCTACTGGACGCTGGTGGTGCTGTTTCGCGAGCAGGGGCTGGTCATCTGGATCTCGCTGGCGCTGATTGCCTGGCTGCTGTTACCGCCATCACACCGGGTATACGCCCTTGTGCTGGCGGCGTCGGGCGCGATGCTGGACGCCCTTTGGGCGCTGACGGGGTTGATTTCATTCACTGGCACGTCTCTGATGCCGCTATGGATGGTGGCGCTGTGGCTGATGTTTGCCACCGTCTGGACGCAACTGACCCGCACGACCACCTTGCCGGGCTGGCTGCTGACAGCGCTGGCGACCCTGGGCGGGCCGGTGGCCTACCTGTTTGGCGAGCGTCTGGGGGCCATCACGTTCCTGGAGCCGACTTTTATCGTCGTCAGCTGGATGATCCCGGGCTGGCTGGTGCTGATGCTGTTTTTCCACCTGCTGATGGGGAGACAACAATGAGACATCTGTTACTCGCGCTCGCGCTAACCGTTATGGCCTGTAACGCGCAGGCGGCAGACTGGCTGAGCTGGCGCAAGGTAGGCGATGCCACCCTCACCTGGGGGCCGTTTACCGTTTATACCTCTCAACTGCTGACGCCCGACGGCAGCTATACAGGAACAGACAGCGATAACGCGCTGATTATCACCTATGCCCGGGATATCGATGGCGACGACCTGGTCGAGGCGACCCGCGACCAGTGGCAGGCGCAGGGCATTTTGCAGCAGGAGCCGCAGATTGAAGCCTGGCTGCGGATGCTAAAAGCGCTCTGGCCCGACGTCACGCCCGGCACGCAGCTCGCGTTTGTGGTTAATAACGGTCAGGGGCAATTCTGGTATCGCCCCACGGCGTCGCAGAAAAAATTTACGCCCCTCGGGCCGCGCCAGTCGGCAGCGTTTAGCTCGCGCTTTCTGGCGATCTGGCTCGATCCCCGCACCGAGTATCCTGAACTGCGTCAGCAGTTAATCGGAGGACCACAATGAAACGAGTCCTGTTAATGGCGCTTACACTGACAATGCTGGTGGCCGGGTGCAGCACAGAAGTGACCGAGTATCGTCAGCAGCAGCCAAGGCTTGATATTTTCCACTACTTCCAGGGCAAAACCGAGGCGTGGGGGATGGTGCAGGACCGCAGCGGTAAGCAGATCCGCCGTTTTCACGTCGAGATCGCCGGAGATGTCATCGGCGATACGCTGACGCTGAACGAGCATTTTGTCTATGACGACGGCGAGAAGCAGCAGCGCGTCTGGCATATCCGCCGCATTAGCCACGATCGTTACGAAGGCACGGCGGGTGACATAGAAGGTGTCGCGACAGGTCAGGTTTCGGGCAACGCCCTTAACTGGCGCTACAGCATGAACGTGAAGGCGGACGGTAAAACCTGGCTGCTGCACTTTGATGACTGGATGTATTTGCAGGACAGCACCCGCCTATTCAATAAAACCGAGATGAAGAAATTTGGCGTCACCGTCGCCACGGTGACGCTGTTCTTTACCCGCAAAGAGGGCGGTTAATCCTCTTCGGGCTGAGGTTTACTGCTTGAGTAGATGAAGAAGAGCGCGATACTCAGGCAGACCACGGCCCCGAAACGGCTCGCTGAAAACGGAATGGCTTCATTGTTCAGCCAGCCAAAGTTATCAATCAGCATGCTCATGGCCAACTGACCCAGGATCACCGCTACCGTGGCAACGGCGGTGCCGATACGCTGCACCGCGAGCACCATAATCACTATATAGGGCACGCCGCACAGGGCGCCCAGAAGCTGCCACTTGGGCACATCCATCAGGCTGACCGCCTGTTTCGGCTCAAAAAAGAAAATGAGCAGGGCGGTTACCAGCGCGCCGACGGAAAAGGTCAGAAACGCGCTTTTGAATACCCCCACGCTGCTGCCTAATTGCCCGTTAATGGCAGCCTGAATGCTCAGTGTCGCGCCGCCAATCACCGCCAGAATAATCATAATCACTGTCATAACGTTACCCCTGCGCCACGAGAATGAGCGCGGCGATGATAAATCCCAGCGCAATAATGCGTTTTGTATCGATCCTGCGGTGCGGCGTACCCAGCAGGCCATAGTGGTCAATAATCAGGCTTTTAAAGACCTGGCCTGCCAGAATGCCGATCATCGTCATAGCAATACCGATCGCTGGCGTGGCAATGGTGAGAATGATGACGTAGACCGGGCCGAGCACGCCGCCCAGCAGGTGCCATGACGGCTGCGCAAAAAATGAGGGACTGTTGCGGGGGCTGAAAAACAGCATCAGCAGAAACGTCAGCCCGGTTCCCACGCTAAATATGCTGAACGCCGCCCACAGGTCGCCCACCTCCGCGCCCAGCGGCCCCAGCAGCCCGGCTTCCACGGACAGCCCCATGCCGCCGGCAATCACCAGTAAAATTAAAATAATGTGCATAACGCTTTTTCTCCTTTTTCCAGGCGGAGAAGATTACGTCTGAACATCATTGAGAAAAATGCCATAATGCAGGAAACACCTGTGCAGGAAATGCATTAATGATGGATGCCGGACATATCAGCATTCGCGCGCTGCTGATCTTCATCGACGTTTATGAAACGCAGAATTTTTCCGTGGTGGCGAGGCGGGAAGGAATTTCTGCGTCGCAGGTTTCCCGCATGATCCACCAGCTTGAGGACGCCCTCGGGCAACAGCTTTTCTACCGCAACACGCGGGCGATTATGCCCACAGAGAGCGGGCATCTTTTTGTGCGCTATGCCCGGGCGATGGCCGGAAATCTGGAGGATGCGCGACGCGAGCTGGATGAACGCGCCTGCGAGCCGTCGGGCACGCTGCGTATCAATGGCCCGGTCTTTTTCGGACAACGGCACATCGCGCCGGGCCTGCCGGGGCTTCTGGCGCGTTATCCTCGTCTCTCCATTGAACTGACCCTCACCGACGATTTTATCGATCCGCACCGCGACGCCGCGGACGTTATCTTCCGCATCGGCGTGCTGACGGACTCCTCGTTTCACGCCCGGGTGTTCGGTCAGCAGTTCTACCATCTGGCGGCCTCGCCGGACTATCTGCAAAAACATGGCGCACCCGAGGGGCCGGACGATCTCAGCCGTCACCACTGTCTGGTTTACCGCGGCTCGTCCGGGCCTAACCGCTGGCTAATCCGGCAGCCGGGCGAGGCGTGGGTTCACTATCCCATCGTACCGCTGATGACTTCCAATAACGCGGAAACGCTCCTGATTGCGGCGCTGGGCGGCATGGGCGTTGTGCTATTCCCGGACTGGATGGTGAGCGAACGGCTCAAAAGCGGTGAGCTGGTGGCACTGCTGCCGGAAATGGAGTGTTCTATTAATACGGAGCCACTGACGATTGCGGCGATTTACCCGAACGCGCGTCATCCGCCCCTGAACGTCAGGGCGGTGATTGACTACTATATTGAGCGGTTCGGTACGCCGCTGTACTGGCAAACCTGAAGGTTAGCGGGCAAGCTCGCGACGGATAATGTCAGTCCCGGCGCTTAATGCCTTCAGCTTACCATTGGCGACCTGGCGGGAAAGGGGAGCCATGCCGCAGTTAGTGGACGGATAGAGCTTGTCTGCATCCACAAACTGCAACGCCTTGCGCAGCGTATCGGCAACCTCTTCCGGCGTTTCGATGGTCTGGGTGGCAACATCAATTGCCCCGACCATCACTTTTTTACCGCGGATCAGCTCCAGTAGATCCATCGGCACGCGCGAGTTGTGGCACTCCAGTGAGATGATATCGATCTTTGAGGTCTGCAACTTAGGAAACGCCTCTTCATACTGGCGCCACTCGGAGCCGAGCGTTTTTTTCCAGTCCGTATTGGCTTTGATGCCGTACCCGTAGCAGATATGTACTGCGGTTTCGCATTTCAGCCCTTCAATGGCGCGCTCCAGCGCGGCGATGCCCCAGTCATTCACTTCGTCGAAAAAGACGTTAAAGGCAGGTTCGTCGAACTGAATAATGTCAACGCCGGCCGCCTCCAGCTCGCGGGCTTCCTGATTGAGAATTTTAGCGAACTCCCAGGCCAGCTTTTCGCGGCTTTTATAGTGAGCATCGTATAGCGTGTCGATCATGGTCATCGGGCCGGGCAGCGCCCACTTGATCGGCTTATCCGTCAGCTGGCGCAGGTATTTCGCGTCGTCTACAAACACCGGTTTCTGGCGCGCCACCGCGTCTACCACGGTCGGCACGCTGGCATCGTAACGGTTACGGATGCGCACCGTCTGACGATTTTCAAAATCCACGCCGCTGAGATGTTCAATAAAGGTGGTGACGAAATGCTGGCGGGTTTGTTCCCCGTCGCTGACGATATCAATCCCGGCGCGAATCTGTTCATCCAGAGACAAACGCAGCGCATCCTGTTTCCCTGCCAGTAATTCCTCGTCCTGGAGTTTCCACGGCGACCAGAGCGTTTCCGGCTGCGCAAGCCAGGTGGGTTTCGGCAGGCTGCCAGCCGTCGATGTCGGGAGCAATGTTTTCATAAGAAGAACCTTTTATTCGTATTAAATTAAAGCGTGAAGTGATGAGACCACTGCTCAAGAAGGGTTTTATAGGGTTTGATGAACCGCTCTTCGGTATATTTACCCTGTTCAATGGCCAGCCGGCTGCGCTCTTCCCGGTCATAGACGATTTTTGTTAATGAGTGATCCTGCTGATTCAGGTCGGGCTGATAGCACTGTCCCGCAGCGGAATTGGCATTGTAAATTTCTGGTCGATAGATCTTCTGGAACGTCTCCATGGTGCTGATGGTGCCGATCAGTTCCAGATTGGTGTAATCACGCAGTAAATCGCCGGTGAAGAAGAAGGCAAATGGCGCGACGCTGTTTTCCGGCATGAAATAGCGAACCTTGAGGCCCATCTTCGCGAAGTACTGTTCCGTTAGCGACTCGCCGTCCGGCTGGTACTCATACCCCAGCACCGGGTGGTGGTTACCGGTACGACGATAGGTGTCTTTGCTGGAGACGCTCAGGCAGATCACCGGTGCTTTTTTAAAGTTCGCCTGATATTCCGCAGAATGAATGAAGCTTTTAAAGATATTGCCGTGCAGCTCGCCAAAATTCTCGGGGAGGGTAAAACGGGGCTGATCTTTATTATGTTCCAGCAGCAGGACGCTGAAATCATAGTCACGAACATAGGATGAGAAGTTATTCCCGACGATGCCTTCGATGCGCTCGTGGGTCTTTTTATCCACGATCGTCGTTTGCAGAATTTCGATGGCCGGGAAAGTAAAATCGCCGCCGATATTCATATCGACTGAAATAATCTCCAGCTCGACGGCATAGCGGTCGGCTTTCGGGTTATCCCAGCTCGCCAGCGCGTTAAAGCGGTTGTTGATCATCATCAGCGTATTGCGCAGGTTCTCCTGACGCTTCTCGCCACGCGCCAGGTTGGCGAAGTTGGTGGTGGTGCGCGTGTTTTCTGACGGGTTATAATTTTCATCAAAGCAACTGCGCTTAAGGGTAAATGTGAAAGCCTGACTCATTTGGTTATGCATCCTAAGTTCATGTTGCCTAAACGTTATCAATGCATAATTTATGCCTGAGCCACTGGCGCAGGGGAAGTGACTTAATTTCACTGCGTCATGAGGGTTCTTCATGAACTGCGCGATTCAGGTATAATCCCCCGACATTTCCAACCGGTTTAAACGATCATGACAAAACTCACCCTACAAGAGCAGATGCTGAAAGCGGGCTTAGTCAGCAGTAAAAAGATGGCGAAGGTTCAGCGCACGGCGAAAAAATCCCGCGTCCAGGCTCGCGAGGCGAGAGAGGCTGTTGAAGAGAACAAGAAAGCCCAGCTGGAGCGTGATAAGCAGCTGAGCGAACAGCAAAAACAGGCGGTGCTGGCAAAAGAGTTCAGGGCGCAGGTGAAGCAGCTGATTGAGATGAACCGCATCACCGTGGCGAAGGGCAACATTACCTTTAACTTTACCGATGGCAGCCTGATCAAAAAAATCGACGTCGATAAGCAGACGCAAACCCAGCTGATCAACGGTCGTCTGGCGATTGCCCGACTGGTGATTAACGCGAATGGCGACTGTGATTACGCGATTATCCCGGCGGTGGTGGCGGATAAAATTGCCCAGCGCGATGCGGACAGCATTGTGCTAAACAGCGCGCTGAGTCAGGAAGAGCAGGACGAAGACGATCCGTACGCAGACTTCAAAATCCCTGACGATTTAATGTGGTAAACCTCGTTCAGAATGGCGCGGCGTGACGGGCATTCATGGTCTCGCCGCTCAGCGGATGAATAAAACTCAGAACGCTTGCATGCAGCATCAGCCGGGGCGTTTCTTCCGCCCCCGGCCATTCCAGACCCCCATACAGATCGCACCCCAAAATAGGGTGGCCTAACTGCTGGCAGTGAATGCGCAGCTGGTGGGTGCGCCCGGTCTCCGGGGTAAGCTCAACCCGCGTCAACGGCATTATCGTATCCTGGTAAATACGTTCCACCACCCGATAGCGCGAGCGAGCGGGCTTACCAGTGCGCGCACAGATCGTCATCAGCGGAAACAGCGCCGGATCTTTGGCAATCGGGGCATCCACGGTCCCTTCGTCCTGTTCCACATGTCCGCACAACAGGGCGGTGTAAACCTTGGTCACGGCGCGCTGGCTGAACTGGTGGCAAAGCGCGGCGTTAATCGCTTTGTTACGTGCAATCACCATCAGGCCCGAAGTGCCAAAATCAAGACGATGCACCAGCGTGCAGCCGGGAAAGGTTTGCACCAGACGGTGGTGGACGGAATCGCGGTTTTGCGGATTTTTCCCGGACAGGCTGAGCAGACCAGAGGGTTTGTTGATCAGCAGCAGATGCTCGTCCTGCCAGAGGATCTCAATGTCGTCGTGACAGGGGGGTGCAATAAACGTATCGATTATGACAGACATCAGGCCGCCGGGCTGGAGAGTGGGTGCGGATGATAACGAAATACGGGGGAAAGAAAAACCCTCCCACCGGGCGGTGAGAGGGGGAAAATTTAGGCTGCGACCAGGCTGTCGATAGCGGCTTTCGCGTCGGTCTGCGCTTTGGTGGCCACTTCCGGGCCGTAAGCGATACCTTCAGCGAACACGAAGTTCACGTCGGTAATGCCGATGAAGCCCAGGAACAACGTCATGTACGGTGCGACCAGATCGGTAGGGGTATCTTTGTGAATACCGCCGCGGCTGGTCAGGACGATAGCGCGTTTACCTTTCACCAGACCTTCCGGGCCGTTCTCGGTGTAACGGAAGGTTACGCCAGCGCGCGCCACCAGGTCGAAGTAGTTCTTCAGCTGCGTAGGAATGTTGAAGTTATACATTGGGGCGTTGATCACGATAACGTCGTGGGCCTGCAACTCAGCAATCAGCTCGTCGGAGAGCGCCAGGGCTTCCTGCTGACGTGGGGTGAGAGGCGCATCGCTCGGACGCAGCGCGCCAACCAGCTCGCCGTCCAGCACAGGAATCGGGTTTGCCGCCAGGTCACGCACGGTGATTTCATCCGCGCTGTGCTGTTCACGCCACTGTTCAACGAAATAGTCAGCCAGCTGACCAGACTGTGAATACCCTGCCAGAATACTGGATTTCAACACTAATACTTTGCTCATGGGAATTTCCTGTTTTGTATTTGATTGAGGGGGGTGCCCCGTTGCTTGTTGACACTTTATTCACAATCCTGCCACAGGGATAGCGCAATATATCGAAGCCTATGTTCGAATTTTTTGAATAAGGCGCGAAAAGCGCTGATGTGGTACTCTATAGCAATCATTAAAAAGAGATTTTATCCGGCAGTGCACTGCCCGTTAACGCTATGACAGAACAACAGAAATTATCCTTCCCGATGCTGATGCAACAGCTTGATTCGCTGATGCTGCGCGATAAACAGCGGTTTGCGCGCCGTCTGCACGGCGTTAAGAAGGTTAAAAATCCTGATGCACAACAGGCCATCTACCAGGAGATGGCCAAAGAGATTGAACAGGCGGCAGGGAAAGTTGTGCTGCGTGAAGCCGCACGCCCGGAGATTACCTATCCGGAAAACCTGCCCGTCAGCCAGAAAAAACAGGACATTCTTGAGGCCGTGCGCGACCACCAGGTGGTGATCGTCGCGGGGGAAACCGGTTCAGGTAAAACCACTCAGCTGCCGAAGATCTGCATGGAATTAGGCCGCGGGGTGAAAGGGTTGATCGGTCACACCCAGCCGCGTCGTCTGGCGGCGCGCACCGTGGCGAACCGTATTGCCGACGAGCTGCAAACGGAGCCGGGCGGCTGCATCGGCTACAAGGTGCGATTCAGCGACCACGTCAGCGATAACACCATGGTTAAGCTGATGACCGACGGTATCCTGCTGGCGGAAATCCAGCAGGATCGTCTGCTGATGCAGTACGACACTATCATCATCGATGAAGCGCACGAGCGCAGCCTGAACATCGACTTCCTGCTCGGCTACCTGAAAGAGCTGCTGCCCCGGCGTCCGGATCTGAAAATCATCATCACCTCCGCGACCATCGACCCGGAGCGCTTCTCAAAACATTTCAATAATGCGCCGATCATTGAAGTCTCAGGCCGAACCTACCCGGTTGAAGTGCGCTATCGCCCGATTGTTGAAAAGGCGGACGATACCGAGCGCGACCAGCTTCAGGCCATCTTCGATGCCGTCGACGAGCTGGGCAACGAGAGTTCTGGCGACATTCTGATCTTCATGAGCGGCGAGCGTGAGATCCGCGATACCGCCGATGCGCTCAGCAAGCGCGATCTGCGCCATACCGAGATCCTGCCGCTGTACGCGCGCCTGTCCAACAGCGAGCAGAACCGCGTGTTCCAGCCGCACAGCGGGCGCCGCATCGTGCTGGCGACCAACGTGGCCGAAACCTCGCTGACCGTACCGGGCATTAAATACGTGATCGACCCGGGTACGGCGCGCATCAGCCGCTACAGCTACAGAACCAAAGTTCAGCGTCTGCCGATCGAGCCGGTTTCGCAGGCGTCAGCTAATCAGCGTAAGGGCCGTTGCGGCCGCGTGTCGGAAGGGATCTGTATTCGTCTCTATTCGGAAGACGATTTCCTGTCGCGCCCGGAGTTTACCGATCCGGAGATCCTGCGAACCAACCTGGCATCCGTTATCCTGCAAATGACCGCGCTGGGGCTGGGCGATATCGCCGCCTTCCCGTTTGTGGAAGCGCCGGATAAGCGCAATATTCAGGATGGGGTGCGGCTGCTGGAAGAGCTGGGGGCCATTACTACCGACGAGCAGGCGACGGCCTACAAGCTAACGCCGTTGGGCCGCCAGCTTAGCCAGCTGCCGGTCGACCCGCGGCTGGCGCGCATGGTGCTGGAGGCGCAAAAACACGGCTGCGTGCGCGAGGCGATGATCATCACCTCGGCGCTCTCCATTCAGGATCCGCGCGAGCGTCCGATGGACAAACAGCAGGCGTCGGATGAAAAACACCGTCGCTTCCACGATAAAGAGTCCGATTTCCTCGCATTCGTCAACCTGTGGAACTACCTCGGCGAGCAGCAAAAAGCGCTCTCTTCGAATCAGTTCCGCCGTCAGTGCCGGGTGGATTTCCTCAACTACCTGCGCGTGCGCGAGTGGCAGGATATCTACACCCAACTGCGCCAGGTGGTGAAAGAGCTGGGCATCCCGGTGAACAGTGAACCGGCGGAGTACCGCGAAATTCATATTGCCCTGTTGACCGGCATGCTGTCTCATATCGGGATGAAGGATGCGGATAAACAGGAATTTACCGGCGCACGCAACGCGCGTTTCTCCATCTTCCCGGGCTCCGGTTTGTTCAAGAAGCCGCCGAAGTGGACCATGGTCGCCGAGCTGGTGGAAACCAGCCGTCTGTGGGGGCGTATCGCCGCGCGTATCGATCCAGAGTGGGTTGAGCCGGTGGCGCAGCACCTGCTGAAACGCTCGTACAGTGAGCCGCACTGGGAGCGCGGGCAGGGCGCGGTGATGGCGACGGAAAAAGTCACCGTTTACGGCCTGCCGGTGGTTGCAGCGCGTAAGGTTAACTACAGCCAGATTGACCCGGCGCTGAGTCGCGAGCTGTTTATCCGCCATGCGCTGGTGGAAGGCGACTGGCAGACGCGCCATGCGTTCTTCCGCGAAAACCTCAAGCTGCGCGCCGAGGTGGAAGAGCTTGAGCACAAGTCCCGCCGCCGCGACATTCTAGTGGACAACGAGACGCTGTTTGAGTTTTACGACCAGCGCATCAGCCACGATGTGATCTCGGCGCGCCATTTCGACAGCTGGTGGAAGAAAGCCAGCAAAGAGACCCCGGACCTGCTCAACTTTGAAAAGAGCATGCTGATCAAAGAGGGCGCGGAGTCGGTCAGCAAACTCGACTACCCGAACTTCTGGCATCAGGGCAACCTGAAGCTGCGTCTGACCTATCAGTTTGAGCCGGGCGCGGACGCCGATGGCGTGACGGTGCACATTCCGCTGCCGCTGTTAAACCAGGTGGATGAGAGCGGGTTTGAGTGGCAAATTCCCGGCCTGCGCCGCGAGCTTGTCATTGCATTAATCAAATCCCTGCCTAAACCAGTGCGGCGCAACTTTGTACCGGCGCCGAACTACGCCGAAGCGTTTTTAGGCCGCGTCACGCCGCTGGAACTGTCGCTGCTGGACGCACTGGAGCGTGAGTTCCGACGCATGACCGGGACCACCATTGACCGCGACGACTGGAACTGGGATCAGGTGCCCGATCACCTGAAAATCACATTCCGCGTAGTGGACGATAAAAACAAAAAGCTGCTCGAAGGCCGTTCTCTGACGGAGCTGAAAGAAGCGCTGAAAGGTAAAGTCCAGGAGACGCTCTCTGCGGTGGCCGATGACGGTATTGAGCAGAGCGGGCTGCACATCTGGAGCTTTGGTCAGCTTCCGGAAAGCTATGAGCAGAAGCGCGGGAACTACAAGGTGAAAGCCTGGCCCGCGCTGGTAGATGAGCGCGACAGCGTGGCGATTAAGCTCTTTGACAATCCGCAGGAGCAACAGCAGATGATGTGGCGCGGGCTGCGTCGCCTGCTGCTGCTTAACATCCCGTCGCCGATTAAGTATCTGCACGAGAAGCTGCCGAACAAAGCCAAGCTGGGGCTCTACTTTAACCCGTACGGTAAGGTGCTGGATCTGATCGACGACTGCATCTCCTGCGGTGTGGACAAACTGATCCACGAGGCGGGCGGTCCGGTCTGGACGGAAGAGGGCTTTGCTCAGCTTCATGAAAAGGTGCGCGCGGAGCTGAACGATACCGTGGTAGAGATTGCGAAACAGGTCGAGCAGATCCTCACCGCCGTGTTCAATATCAACAAGCGCCTGAAGGGGCGGGTGGATATGACCATGGCCCTGGGTCTGTCGGACGTGAAGGCGCAGATGGCGGGGCTGGTGTATCGCGGCTTTGTCACCGGCAACGGCTTTAAGCGTCTGGGTGATACGCTGCGTTATTTGCAGGCGATTGAGAAGCGTCTGGAGAAAATGGCGGTCGATCCGCATCGCGATCGAGCGCAGATGCTGAAAGTCGAAAACGTGCAGCAGGCGTGGCAGCAGTGGCTCAACAAACTGCCGCCAGCGCGTCGCGATGATGACGATGTGCGGGAGATCCGCTGGATGATCGAGGAGCTGCGCGTCAGCTTCTTCGCCCAGCAGCTCGGTACGCCGTATCCCATTTCGGATAAGCGTATCTTGCAGGCGATGGAGCAGATCTCCGGCTAAAACCATTGCCCGGTGGCGCTGCGCTTACCGGGCCTACGGGAGAACATGCAGGCCGGGTAAGGCGTAGCCGCCACCCGGCTTTTTTATCGTTCCACCATCGCTAGCGTAAACCCATCCCACCCCTTAACGCCCACCGTTTGCAGCGCGGTGGCGGTTAAGCGTGGGTTATCTCCAGTCATCTCGATAAACTTCCGTACCCCATGCACGCGTGCATCGTCGCTTTGCCCGTTAACCACCTCGCCGTCGCGCACCACGTTATCGCCGATTATTACCGTGCCGGGACGAGAGTAGTGCAGCGCCCACTCCAGGTAGCCGGGATTGTTTGGCTTATCGGCATCAATAAAGATCAGGTCAAAGGGCGGGACGTCACCGAAATTCTCGAGCGACTTTAGCGCCGGGCCTGCAATCAGTTCTATGCGATCGCCGAGTCCCGCAAGATGAATATTTTGTCGTGCAACTGCGGCATGTGTCGGGTCCGCTTCTAGCGTAATCAACTTTCCGTCCGGCGGCAGGGCGCGCGCCATGGGGGTATCGCCAGAGGCGAAATGTAGGCCGGGTAAGGCGTAGCCGCCACCCGGCATGTTTTCACGCACTGACCCAACCGCCGCCCAGCGCTTTATACAAATCAATTTGCGCCAGCAGCAGGTTGTTTTTCACCTGTACCACGCTGGTCTGCACCGAGAACAGCGTGCGCTGTGCATCGAGCACATCCAGATAAGAAGAGTACCCGTTGCGGTAGCGGTTTTGCGCTATCCGCAGCGTCTCCTGCGCGACCGCCTGCTGAGCCAGCAGCTCGTTAAGCTGTTCCTGATAACGGGTGATGGCATCAAGGCTGTCATTCACCTCGGCAAACGCATTACGTACGGTTTTTTCGTAGCTGTACAACGCCTGATTACGCTGAGACTGGGAGATATCCACCTGTGCATTCAGCGCCTGTCGGTTCAGCAGCGGCGCAAGAATACTGCCGCCCACGCTCCAGAGCTGGAGGGGGTTATCCAGCAATCCCGACAGCGTGCGATCCTGCACCGATCCTGTGGCCGTGAGGTTGATCGACGGCAGCAGGCTGGCACGCGATGCCGCCAGCGTCGCGTCCGCCGCAATCAGCTGACGTTCAGCCTGGACGATATCCGGACGCCGGTTCAGTAACGTCGACGGCAACTGGGAGGGCAGTTTCAGCGGCATCAGGGCATCAAAGCTTTCACCGCGCACAACGTCACCCGGGTTGCTGCCCAGCAGCAGGCTGAGCGCATTCTCCTGCTGCGCAATCTGGTGCTGAAGCAGTGGAACCTGAGCGCGGGTGGCGCGCAGCTCAGAATCCGATTGCATCAGCTCAAGGCGAGAGCTGTATCCCGTCTCAAACTGTCGTTTAGCAAGATTGAACGCCTCTTCACGCGATTTCAGCGTGGACTGGGTAACGCGAAGCTGTTCATCCAGCGACAGGAGAGTGACGTACCCGGAGGCCACCGACGATGCGACCGTGAGATCTGCCGCCGCGGCCGCCGCCTTTTGTGCCTCCAGCGACGCTTCGGCGGCACGGGAGGTGCTGCGGTTTACCCCCCAGATATCCACGTCGTAGCTGGCGGTCAGGCTGCCTTTGTACAACGTACCGTATACCGGAAGGCCTGTTGCGGCGGACTGCGAGCGCGCGCGCGTCCCGGTCACGCCCGCGTCAAGCGACGGGAACAGGCTGCCGTCGGCAGCGTACACCCGGGCCTGATACTCGTTAATCCGCTCGCGGGCAATCAGCACGTCGCTGTTGTTCTTCAGCGCCTGATCCACATAGCGGTTCAGATTGCTGTCGTGGAAATTGCGCCACCAGAGCTGTTCTGTCGGGCTGGTTGGCCCCGACGTCGCGCGCCACTGGGCCGGGATGTGCAGGGACGATGTGGCGGGCTCAACGTCAACCGACTGGCAACCCGCAAGGATAGCCATCATCAGCAGGCCGGCTATCGGGCGAAGCGTCATTGTTTCGCCTCCCGCGTGTCGATGGTGACCTGCACCGACATGCCAGGGCGCAGCAGCCGGTACGCCTCCGGCTCACCGAGTACCTCAATGCGTACCGGGATGCGCTGGGCGATTTTAACAAAGTTGCCCGTGGCGTTATCCGGGGTGATAGCGCTGAACTCGACGCCTGTGGCCGGGGATATGCTCTCCACGCGGCCCTGATAGGCTTTATCGTTTAAGGCATCGACGGTGAATTTCACTGGCTGTCCGACGCGTAAATTCGCCAGCTGCGTCTCTTTGATATTGGCGATCACCCAGTGCTGCGGCGGGACCAGCGTGGTAAGGTGCGTCCCGGCGGTGACGTACGCTCCAAGACGCACCGCAATTTGCCCGAGCTGACCGTCACGCGGCGCGACAATGCGGGTGTTTTGCAGATCGATCTGCGCAAGCTCCAGCGCGGCTTTCGCATTTTGAACGTCCGCTTCCAGCGAAGCGCGATTGACGATAACCGTTTGTAGATCCTGGCGCGACATCTCAAGCGTTGCTTTCGCCTGGTCGATATCGGCGCTCCCCTGGGCGGCACTGGCCAGCGCCGCATCGCGCTCGCGAATGGACAGGGAGCCGTCTGCGGTCAGATCCTTCACGCGTTTCAGATCCGCCTGGGTTTTCAGACTTTGGGCACGGGCGTTTTTCAGTGCCGCTTCGTTTTTGGCAATCACCGCTTCCGCGCTTTTACGCTGTTGCAGGTTGTTGTTCAGCGCAGCAATTTTCATTGCCAGCTGCGCCTCGGCCTGATGGACGCGCTGGCGATAGATCCGGTCATCAATCTGCAACAGCAGGTCGCCTTTTTTAACCTGCACAAAATCCTGAACATGGACCTCAGTAATGTAGCCGTTGACTTGCGGACTGATGAACGTGGTCTGGCCGCGCACGTAGGCGTTATCAGTAAACTGGGTATGACGCGTGAACGGGGGCAACTGCCAGGCATAAAGGATCACCAGCACCCCGACAATGCCGATAGCCGCGGCGGTGAAAATGGAAACGACGCGTACATTTTTGCGGGTGTTGGCCTGCTCTTTGGCGGCATCCTGCTGACTCATAACTTCTCCTGAAAAATAGTCATTACTTATTGCCAGTGGCGTTCTTAAGGGCCATACGGGCGGTGATGCGCAGGCGCAGCAAGCGCCATAAAATCCAGACCAGCGTGGCTGTGGCAATGCTCGCCGTCAGGAGATAAGTATCGTTGTAAGCCAGAATGTTTGCCTCAAGCGTCGTCACCGTCTGAAGCTGAATAATGGCCTGGGTTCCCAACAGGGAACTGTCGCCAACCAGGCTTTTATACATCTGGGTGTAAAGCTGAATGCGTTCGTTCACCAGCGGGTTGAGGGTGGTGAGCTGGTCAGCCAGCAGGCTGGAATGGTACTTCTCGCGCCAGGTCTGGAAGGTACCAAGGATTGCAGAACCCAGCAGGCCACCAAGGTTCTGACTCATGCCAAACATTACGGAAAAGCTGACCAGATTGCGTGGATCGGCGATCACCCCGCCAATGGCGGCCAGCATCGCAGGGGCGAGGAAGAAAGCGCTGCCGAAACCAAGCAGGAACTGGCTGAACATCAGCTGATCCGGCCGGGTCAGGTTGTTGGACTGGCTGTCCAGCAGCGAAGCAACAATCATCAGCGCCAGCGAGGTGATAATCGGCCAGGCCAGCTTAGTGGGTTTGATCGTCAGACAGCTGGTGACGATACCGCAGACGATTCCGGCGAAAATAGACCACGCCAGATGGGTCATCTGTTCATTCTGTAGGCCCGCATATTGCAGCCAGCCGATGACGCCGGTGTTCTGTTCCGCCAGTACGATGCGGATCAGCAGCATAATCAAACCCAGGCGTACGATGCTGCCGCTGGACAGCCAGCGGGTATTGAGCAGCGGGTTGCTGCGGTTATGTTCAAAAACGATTGCACAGACAATTAGCACCAGCGAGAGAGCCAACGCCCAGCCGATCCACGGTGTTTCAAACCACCATTCCAGACGCCCTAGCGACAGAACCGCGCACAACAGCGCCATACCGGGCGCAAGCAAAAAGAAGGTGATGAAATCTTTCTTCTCGAAAACTTTGCGTCGATCGCCCGGGGGCAGTTTCAGCACCATCACGCAGGCCAGTGAGATCAGGGCCAAACCCAGCTCGAAGAAGTACAGCCCACGCCACTCATCAAGCTGCAACAGCTCGGTGGAGAACAGCCGCGCCAGCGGTATCGCCAGCGACGAACCGGTAATGCCGATGGTCAGCGCCTTGAGTCGGTGCTTCGCGGGCCAGGCCTGTATCTGGTAATAAATGCCGAGCGAGCTGAGCGCGGCGGCGACCATCCCGTGTGCCGCCCGTACCATCAGCGCCGAGCTGAGATCGTTCACAAACAGGTGGAAAAAGGTGACCAGCACATACAGCACCAGGAAGCCTTCCGTAAACGCGCGCAAACCGTACTGCTGGCGAAACTTTACCAGCAGCAGGTTGATGGAGACGTTGGTCATGACATAGACGGCAGGCAGCCAGGCGATTTCAGTCGACCAGGCGCCGAAGGTGCCTTGCAGATTTTGCAGATTGGCGGTGACGACCGCGTTACCCAGCGCCCCGGTCAGACACACCAGCAGGCCGACCACGCCATAGGCGATCCGTTTCGACGTTGGATGTTCCGGGGTGGAAGGGGAACCCAGCAGAGCGGGTTTCTCGTGTGGCTGCCACTCGCGAGGAGCATAAGGATCGCGTTGGGGCAGGCGCATAACGGGGTTTACCTTTAAAAATGTTGAATTGTGAGCGGGCTAATGATTCTACGGCTGACGCAAATCATAATTCAAGTGAATACGAATATTGTATGTTAATCAAATGTAGAGGGAATGATGAAGAAAAAGTGCGGCTCGCGAACGGAGCCGCAATAATATTATCGCTGTTCCGGCTGCGCCTGAAGGTGGCGTTCACGGTTGATGCGGCTGGCACAAAAAATTGCAATGAGGGAGATAGCGACCGTCACGCCCAGATACCAGGCCACGGGTACCCAGTCGCCGTCGTATTTCGCCAGCAGTCCGGTAGCGATTAGCGGTGCCGTTCCGCCCGCCAGCGCGGCCCCAAGTTGATAACCCAGCGTGATACCGGTGTAGCGAACGTTGGCACTGAAAATTTCAGAGCAGAGCGTGCCGAGAACTGCCGTCACCGGTGCCCACAGTACGCCAAAAGCGATAACGGTCGCGAGCACAATTCCCCAGGTGGTACCGGTATTCAGCAGCATAAACCAGGGCACGATAAACAGGCCGAGCACGAAGACACTGACGGCGTACATACGCTGGCGGCCAACCCTGTCGGAGAGCAGCCCCATCAGCGGGATCATGATAGTGGCGACCAGTGCGCCAAGAGTTACTGCCTCCAGCGCCTGGGATTTCTGATAGGTCAGGGTGGTAGTGGCGTAGCTCACCACAAACGTGGAGAAAATATAGAACGGTGCTGTCTCAACAACCTTAAGCCCGGCGGCAATTAGCACTTCACGCCAGTGGTGTTTTATGGTGTCGCGCAGCGGAGCTTTCGCAACCTGGCCGGATTTTTTCACTTTCTGGAAATCAGGCGTTTCGTCAATATCTTTCCGGATCCAAAGCCCCAATATTACCAGCACGGAACTGAGCAGGAACGGAATGCGCCAGCCCCAGGAGAGAAAATCCTCTTCGCTGAACAGCGTCATTAGCGAGACGATAAATGTCGCCATCAACATGCCGATGGTAACGCCCGCCTGCGGAATACTGCCGAAGAAGCCTTTGCGTTTTTCTGGCGCATACTCGTAAGCCAGCAGTAGCGCGCCACCCCATTCACCGCCGATACCCATCCCCTGAATAATACGCATCAGGATCAGCAACGCGGGCGCACACATCCCGATCATGTCGTAGGTGGGCAGCAGGCCAATCATCACGGTTGCACCTCCCATCAATGAAAGGGTGAGGACAAGCGTTTTTTTGCGACCGATACGATCCCCGATATGTGCAAAGAGAACGCCGCCAATGGGGCGAATAAAAAAGGTCAACGAGAAGGAGAGATAGGAGAGGATCAGCCCGATTACCGGGTCGACCATCGGAAAGAAAATCTTGTTAAACACCAGCGCGGCAGCGGTGCCATAGAGAAAATAATCAAACCATTCAATAGAACTTCCCGTAAGACTGGCAATTAATACCTTTTTGTTTTTCCGTAATACCGTTGCCGTGCTCTCATGTTGTGTCATGACTCAAAACTCCGCCACGTGGATGATAATAGAGGTGTTACCTGGCGCGCTTCAGGTGCAACCTGTCGGTGTGTAATGGTTGTGAAATTGTTAAGCAACTTAGGGTTGGATGTTACGTTTGGCAAGTCAGCCAGAACTAAAACGGGTCAGATCACGATGGATTAAGCAGCAACTGGTGCTTTTTCAGCACGCTGTTGTGGCAGGATGTGTTGAAGGGCAGATAATCAAAAGCACAAACTCAGGGTGCAACCCAATTGTTTTTGGATGTTTCTGGTTATTTCATCAAAATGACAAATATGCAGCGTAATGAGCACCTCGGCTTTCAGAGTGATCTCCTTTTCAACCCCGTTGTGTGAAGTACTCTAAAGATTAATGCTGTAAGGAGGTAACGATGACAATGGCACTTTTCCCCTGTCTGCCTGGCACAACCCTCGACGCCGTGAATACCGTTGGGGCGTGGCTTGCTCAGGACGACTATCAGGACAACCAGCCCGTTGATCTGGTGATTCTGGCGGGTAACGCGGTGATCCCCGCGATTGATGCTGCCTGTAAAATCGCGGCTGAACAGGGGGTTCCTCTGATCATCAGCGGCGGGATCGGTCACTCGACGACCTTCCTCTACGCCGCGATTGCTAAGCACCCCCGCTATAACAGGATACCCACCACCGGGCGGGCAGAGGCGGCTATTCTGGCCGACATCGCCCGTGAATTCTGGAACATTCCGGCTGAGCATCTTCACGTTGAGGATCAGTCGACCAACTGTGGCGAAAACGCCCGCTTCAGCCGGGCGTTGATGAAACAGTCCGGACTGAACGCCGCCCGGGTGCTGGTAGTGCAGGACCCGACGATGCAGCGTCGCACAATGGCTACGTTTGCCCGCGTTTGCCGCGACGAGGCTGCATCGCCCGCATGGATGAGTCATCCCGGCCTGACGCCCGTGCTGCAAAACAGTGACGACGGTCTGGCGTTCAGCGGCCCGGTCGAGGGGTTATGGCCGGTAGAACGTTACCTGTCGCTGGTGCTGGGTGAATTTCCGCGACTCAGGGACGACATCAACGGCTACGGTCCGGCGGGACGTGATTTCATTGCCCATGTCGATATCCCTGCCGACGTGGACGCCGCGTGGCAGATCCTGCGAAACGACGTCATTCTCACCGACGCGCTGGTGAGCCGTTCTCTGCTGTAATGCTCTTGCCCGTTTGCGCCATCTTTTACGCAAACGGGCAGCCTTTGTTGCCGATTTGTGATTTTTGAAACGGGCTGACCCGTTTCTTTTATGAGATATCTCACAAAAACAGACTCATAGAGTAGGCAATTGCCCCGGTAATTATAGTTTTTAACATTAAGTTTACTTGTTAAAAACAGTGTGATTACAGGAGCAGGTTATGACAGTACCCGTACAACATCCTATGTATATTGATGGACAGTTTGTTGCCTGGCAGGGTGATGCCTGGATTGACGTGATCAATCCGGCCACGGAAGAGGTCATTTCCCGTATTCCCGACGGCACCGCCGAGGACGCCCGCAAGGCCATTGACGCGGCAGAGCGCGCGCAGGCTGGCTGGGAGGCGCTGCCTGCCATTGAACGCGCCAGCTGGCTACGCAAAATTTCCGCCGGGATCCGCGAGCGCGTCAGCGAAATCAGCGCGCTGATTGTGGCCGAAGGGGGCAAGATCCAGCAGCTGGCGGAAGTGGAAGTTAACTTTACAGCTGACTATATCGACTATATGGCCGAGTGGGCGCGCCGTTATGAAGGGGAAATCATTCAGAGCGACCGTCCGGGCGAGAATATTCTGGTGTTTAAGCGCGCCCTTGGCGTCACCACCGGCATTCTGCCGTGGAACTTTCCCTTCTTCCTGATTGCCCGTAAGCTCGCTCCTGCGCTAATCACCGGCAACACCATCGTTATCAAACCGAGCGAATTTACCCCAAACAACGCCATTGCGTTTGCCAAAATCGTCGACGAGATTGGCCTGCCGAAAGGCGTCTTCAACCTGGTGCTGGGCCGCGGTGAAACCGTCGGACAGGAGCTGGCCGGGAACCCGAAAGTGGCGATGGTCAGCATGACCGGCAGCGTCGGGGCGGGTGAAAAGATCATGGCTGCGGCTGCGAAAAACATCACCAAAGTGGGGCTGGAGCTGGGTGGTAAAGCCCCGGCCATCGTGATGGACGATGCCGACCTCGAGCTGGCCGTGAAGGCCATTGTGGATTCACGCGTCATCAATACCGGACAGGTGTGTAACTGCGCGGAACGTGTCTATGTTCAGAAGGGGATCTACGACCGCTTTGTGAATCGTCTGGGCGAGGCAATGAAAGCCGTCCAGTTTGGCAATCCGGCTGAGCGAACGGATATCGGCATGGGGCCGCTGATCAACGCCGCCGCGCTGGAGCGTGTGGAGCAGAAGGTGGCGCGCGCGGTGCAGGAAGGGGCTAAAGTGGTCCTTGGCGGTAAAGCGGCAGAGGGCAAAGGGTATTTTTATCCCCCAACGCTGCTGCTGGACGTACATCAGGACATGGCCATCATGCACGAAGAGACCTTTGGCCCGGTACTGCCGGTAGTGGCTTTCGACACCCTGGAAGAGGCCCTGAAAATGGCCAACGACAGCGACTACGGTTTAACCTCGTCTGTATATACGCAGGATCTGAATGTCGCCATGAAAGCCATTAAAGGGCTTAAGTTCGGCGAGACCTACATTAACCGTGAAAACTTTGAAGCGATGCAGGGCTTCCATGCGGGCTGGCGGAAATCCGGGATCGGCGGGGCGGATGGCAAACACGGACTGAATGAGTATTTGCAGACGCAGGTAGTCTATTTGCAGTCGTAATCAGGAGCCCCCTCCATGCGAGATAATGTGTGCACGGAGCAGTTCCCTCGCCCCTTTGGGGAGAGGGTTAGGGTGAGGGGAACATAGGGCTCTGGTGGTCATTCCGTTCACTTTAGGTTCCTTGCTACTCTGTAACAAAATGACCGGTGAACGTGCCAGGGTGGCTCAGTCGCCACCACCCTGGCGACCCGGGCTCCCGGCGGTAAATCGCCGCTTCGCGGTCCCTTCAGCTTATTCCTTCCGGCTTATCGGGGACGGGCGGAGGTAACATCCCTGTAATCCCTCCGTTATTCTGAAGGCACGTTAATGCTTCTGATTTCAAATAACTGGGAATACTCGGCCCTCCGTAAAAGGGGGTTCACATTTTCAGGAAAGGTGGTTATGTTGGCGCGATAACTGTTATTTATCGGGAAACAACATGCGCACAAAATATACGGGTCTGCAAATCAGCATTCACTGGCTGGTTTTTCTGTTAGTGATTATGGCCTATTGCGCCATGGAATTCAGAGGTTGGTTCCCGCGAACCGATCGTCCGCTTATTAATATGATCCACGTTTCCTGCGGGATCAGCATCCTGGTGCTGATGGTGGCGCGCCTGTTTATCCGCCTGAAATTCCCGGCTCCGCCCATTCAACCGAAACCAAAAGCGATGATCACCGGGCTGTCCCATCTGGGGCATCTGGTTATCTACCTGCTGTTTATTGCGCTGCCGCTGATCGGCATGGTGATGATGTATAACCGGGGAAATGACTGGTTTGCGTTTGGCCTGACGATGCCGCATGCGGCGGAGGGGAATTTTGACCTGGTGGATACGCTAAAAGCGTGGCACGTAACGCTGGCGAATCTGGGGTATTTTGTGATTGGTTTGCACGCCTTTGCCGCGCTGATGCATCACTATTTCTGGAAAGACAATACGCTGCTGCGCATGATGCCGAAAAAGCGTCAGTGACCGATAATGCCCTGCCAACCCGCAGGGCATTTTTTTTGCGGCTTATTGCAGTTGCGCGCGCTCCTGCGCCGTTAAGTCCAGTTCCTGAGTTGTACCCGTTTCTGAAGATTTTACCGCCGCTTCCAGCACCGCCATCACCGCCAGGGCTTCCACCGGATGGACCGGATTGTCAATCTTGCCGTTCAGGGCATCGCGCACGTTTATATAGTACTGCCGCTGGTCGCCTTTTGGCGCAGGGATAGCGCTGGCTTCACCCTGGGCATTAAACAGCACCATAGCGTCGCTGTCCTCACCCCAGCTTTCGCTACCCGGAATGACGCCTGCCAGAAGCTGGGCTTCCTGCTGATCGATGCGCGCTTTCACCACGCTGGCCTTATCGCCGTGGACGGTAAAGCGGGCAACGCCGCCTGCCACCAGCATGCTGCAATGGAGGACCACTTTGTGTTCAGGATAGTTCAGCACCACGTGCGCCCAGTCGTTAATTTCCGCACCGTCACGCAGGGTGGCGATGTTGCCCTGTACCGACAGCGGCAGACCAAAAAGCTGTAGCGTCTGGTCAATCATGTGCGGGCCTAAGTCGAACCACAGGCCACTGCCGGGAACATTTTGCTCTCTCCAGCGCACGCGAACCTCCGGGCGGAAACGATCGATATGCGATTCAAAGTGTTTTACCTTGCCGATACTGCCTTGCTCAATCACCTGCTTAATGCCGAGAAAATCGCTGTCCCAGCGGCGGTTATGGAAGACAGAGAGCAGGCGCTGTTTTTCTTGCGCAAGCGCAATCAGATCTCGCGCTTCCTGCATATCCAGCGTAAATGGCTTATCCACCACTACGTGCTTGCCGGCGTTGAGCGCCAGGGTGGCCAGCGGCGCATGGGTCGCGTTAGGGGAGGCGATAACCACCAGGTCGATATCCGGGTGCTGAATAGCCTCTTCAGGGGTGGCAACAACGAGGATGTCCGGCAGATCGCGTTTGACCTTTTCTTCATCCCGGGATGGGACCACCGCCAGCTTCAGGCCGTCGACGGACTGGATCAGCGGGGCATGAAACGTCTTACCCACAAAACCATACCCGATCAGCGCAATATTCATTGTCTTCACTTTATTCATGACCTTCTCCACGTTAATGCGCGCAAACGGTAACCTGCACGGCGCTATGGTCCCCGAGCTCTGCCCAGGGACGATCTAAAAACAGTTGATGAATCTGGGATAACCCTGAAACCAGATAAGGTTCGCACTGGTTGAGTTTCAGATGATCGGCGACTACCCAGTGCGCCTGGCTTGCGGCCAGCATGGCACGCTTCACCTCGGCATCCGCCTCCTGACTGGCGCTCAATCCGAGCTCGGCATGAATGGCGCATGCGCCAAGGATGGCGATATCCGCCCGGTAGCGAGAGAGCAGCGAAAGGGTGGCGCTTCCGGCAAACAGGCGCTGTTTCTGATCCCACTTTCCACCAAGCAGGATCAGATCGATATCTTCCCGATCGCTAACCTGCTGGGCGATATCAAGAGAAGGGGTGATTATGGTGAGCGGTCCCTGCAGGAAAGAGGCAACGGCCAGAAGTGTGCTTCCGGCGTCCAGAAAAAGCGTCGAGCCCGCAGGTACGCACTGCGCAACCTGTTTACCCAGCCGCTGCTTGATTTCAGGCAGTAAGGTATTCCTGCTAACTCGGTTCATCGTCGAGAGATTCAGCGCGATGGCGCCGCCATGGTTTTTTTGCGCCAGTCCCTGTTTTTCCAGATCGGTCAGATCGCGACGGATGGTATCCGCCGAAACCTGCAACTTTTCTGCCAGCTCAGTGATGCTGGCCTGGCCTTGTTCAGTAATAATTTCAAGTACATATTTCTGTCTGGCGGTTTTATGCATGGGTGCAGTATCCTGCAAAATGTCGCAATACTATGCAGTTTACAGCATTTTACAGGAAAGGGAATCGTAACAGGAGGGGGATGTTGTCCAAAAACAGTTTAATAAGGTGAATATTGAATTAGCATTAATCAGTCATCAAAAACATGTATGTATCGTTTAGACCTGATGTTAACGCTATGTTTTACATAGAAATTTGGTTAAAGCTACCGAATAAGGAGTTCGAATAAGAATATAAAACCAGATTATAAATATAAATTGGTGCTTATATCTATTAGATATTCTTTTTAAAGTAAAATAATTTAATATTAATCAGCGAATGACTTAAATTGACAGTTCTTTGAAAATCTTTGTGTCTGATTCGAGATGAAATAAACGCAAAAATGTACATCAAGGTCTTTCAGAATTTTCCTTAAATTACAGAGGGTTTATATGTTTCAGCGTAAACGCATCTAATAGCCATTTGTCCAGAAACCCCATCTTTTTTCTTATTTGTAACACCACATTAACATTACGGATGTGGTCGCTCATATCACATTTTGTTATGCTGCGAATCAATAAATATTTAAGTAAATTCTTAAAAGAAAAAAAGAGATTGTACGGCTCTCATCTCAATTGAAATGGGTGTGGGCGACTATTGGCGGAATTTATCAAACAGGAGTGGGGAAAATAGGGTGAATTATTTGTACCTCTTCCTGGTAATTATTTAGCCATCACCTGAAGTCCGGGGGGATTATAAAGATGAAATGCAATAACAGGATGCTCAGATTATCTGCTTCCCTGACCTTAATTTCACTGGTGGTGACTGCGGCTCATGCAACTAACGGTCTGGTAGGGATATCTCCCGTTGCGGCAATGACGATGAAAGAAAGTATTCTTTTCGCTCTTGACCGCGACCCGTCGGTGAGTCAGCAGGCTGCACAGCTGGGGATTGGCCAGGCACAAATAGACGAAGCGCGTAGTGGCTGGATGCCACAAATAGCCCTGAACGGGAGTACGGGTCACAGCCAGACCACCGATTCGAGCGGCTCGTTGCGAAATTCCGCAGCCTGGGGGCTGAGCCTGACGCAGCTTGTGTACGATTTTGGCAAGACCAATAACAGCATCAGCCAGTCTTCAGCTCAGCGTGACAGCTATCGCTACCAGCTGATGAGCACGATGTCTGCCGTCGCGGAAAAAACGGCCCTCAGCTATGTGGAAGTGAAACGCTACAGCGATCTGCTACAGGCGGCAACAGAGAACGTGCAGGCGCTTAAAAACGTTGAGCAACTGGCAAAACTCCGCGCCGATGCAGGCGTAAGCTCCACCTCTGATGAGCTTCAGACCCGCACTCGTATTGCCGGAATGCAGGCGACGGTAGAGCAGTACAATGCGTCACTGAACAGCGCCCGCGCGCGGCTGGCGGTATTAACTGGCATACAGGCTGAACGCTATTCACCGGTTCCGGGAGGTCTGGCCGTGGAGTCGGATTCTCTCAATCGAATTGATTATTCACTGATCCCAACGGTGATGGCCGCGCAGAACATGGAGCGTTCAGCCCAGTACGGCGTAGAAACCGCGAAGTCTCAGCACTGGCCAACCTTAAGCCTGAAAGGGGGCCGCACCCGGTACGAGTCTGATAATCGCGCGTACTGGGATGATCAGATCCAGCTCAATATTGATGCACCGCTTTATCAGGGCGGCGCGGTCTCGGCGCGCGTCCGTCAGGCCGAGGGCGCAAGGGCAATGGCATCGTCTCAGGTCGATCAGGCCCGTTTTGATGTCCTGCAAAAAGCCTCCGTCGCACAGGCCGACTGGACCGGGGCGCAAGGACGTATGGAGGCCGGAAAACGTCAGCTGGAAAATGCGTTGCGCGCCCGCGACGTCTACAAAAATGAATATACCCTGAGCAAGCGCAGCATTAACGATCTGCTCAGCGTGGAGCAGGATGTCTGGTCTGCCACCTCAGCGAAAATAATGGCTGAATACGATGGCTGGAGCGCGGCGATTAATTACGCCTCCGCGGTGGATAATCTCATGCCGCTTATCGGAATAGAGAAAAACGCTGCCGCGAAATTACCTGATTTGAGTTAAAAAAGGCGCGCCTTTCTGCGCGAAATAAGTCAGACAATAATGGGTGGTTTTTCCCAGGGATAGTTACATCCCTCTGGTGGACATAACCACAGGAATACGCGCACCTGCAAGGAGAAGAATATGAGTAACGCAAAAGTTGTTGATGTTATCATTCGAAAAACGGCAGAAAAAACGAAATTAACCGGTGAAGGGAATCTCTCGGTCTCTATTTCATCGCCGAGCGTGATTGAAATTCAGGGTTCTGCTCAGGACGTGGTGCGTTATGTCCGCCAGGGGAATGACCTCCTCATTTATATGAAAGATGGCAGCGTGATCCGCTGCAATAATTATTTTGTCGAAGACACGGAAACCCATAATCATTCCGAACTGGTATTTAACGATAACCAGGAGTTGACGCATATTTCATTTGCCGATGCCGGGGAAGCATCAGGCGTTGCCGCCACCGAATTAACCGCCCAGGCTGCACCCATTAGCAGCATTGAACCTTTTCTGGAGCAGGGAAGCGTCTTAAGCGATGCGCCGTGGGGCTGGATTGCCGGAGCGGCGTTGGGAGGCGGTGCGATTGGCGCACTGCTGGCTCACGGCGGTGACGGCGAGACCAAAACAAAAGTTATTGATAATACGAAAGAAGTCGAAAGCGCCACGCCAACATTTTTGCTGACGGATAACGCGGGTGACAAGCAGGGGGTGCTGAGTGCAAAAGAGGTCACGGATGATAACACCCCAACCTTCAGCGGTACCGGGCAGCCGGGCGCGACCATTCAGGTTAAAGACAGCAGCGGCAGCACAATCGCCAGCACCATGGTCGCAAAGGACGGCACCTGGACGGTAACACTTCCGACCCAGGCGGACGGGGAACATACCTGGTCCGTCGTCCAGATCGACGGCAGTAAAACGACCTCTGCGGGCAGTATTACCGTAACCGTTTCTACAGCGGATACCAGCGTGACGCTCGCCACCACGGCGGGCGATAACGTGATCAACGCCAGCGAGCAGGCCGCTGGCTTTACGCTGTCCGGCACCAGCAAAAACCTGGCGCAGGGCGCGGCGCTTACCGTCACGCTGAACGGTAAAACCTATTCCGCAGAAGTGGGGGCAAACGGCGCATGGAGCGTGAAGGTGCCTGCTGCTGACGCGCAGGCGCTGGGCGATGGTACCTGGACGGTCAACGTCAGCGGCAAAGACGCGGCGGGCAACACCGTGACCGGCAGCCAGACGATTGGCGTCGATACCGCTGCGCCAGCGATTTCTGTCGACACGATCGCCCAGGACAACATCATCAACGCGGCTGAACATAATCAGCCGCTAACGCTGACCGGAAAAACCGATGCGGAAGCGGGCCAGATTGTGACGGTCACGCTGAACGGCAAAAATCACACGGCGACCGTGGGCAGCGACGGCACCTGGTCCGTTACGCTTTCGGCCAGTGAAGTACAGGCGATGGCTAACGGCGAGCACACCCTGACGGCAAACGTCAGCGACAAAGCGGGTAACGGGGCCTCCACCACCGCCGATTTCACGGTCGATACCGCAGCGCCAGTGGTCACTATCAACACTGTCGCGGGCGACGACATTCTGAACACCAGCGAGCAGGGGCAGGCGCAGATTATTTCCGGCCAGGCGAACGGCGCGGCGGCGGGCGACGTTGTCACCGTGACCGTTGGCGGCAAGACCTTTACTGGTGTCGTCCAGGCGGACGGCAGCTGGAGCGTCGGCGTGCCTGCCTCTGTCATTGGCGCGCTGGGTGAAGGTAGCCACAGCATTTCGGTCTCCGTGACCGATGCGGCGGGCAACACCGGCAGCGCGACGCACGGCATTACGCTCAGCGGCAACCCGCCGGAATTCACCCTTGCCCCCATCAGCCAGGATAACGTCCTGAATGCGCAGGAGGCCATGCAGCCCCTGAGCCTGAGCGGGACCAGTAATCTGCCGAACGGCAGCGCTGTCACCGTGACGCTGAACAACGTTAACTATCAGGCCACCGTTGAGAACGGTAGCTGGTCCGTTCAGGTGCCGGTTTCCGACGTGCTGGATCTGGCGAATACCCTTTACACCGTGAGCGTCAGCGGCACCGACAGCGTGGGTAACAGCGGCTCCGCCGAGGCGAATCTGCTGGTCGATACCGCGCTGCCGCAGGTGATCCTCAACACCTTTGCCGGGGATAACCTGGTCAATAACGCCGAAGCGGCGGTTGACCAAACCCTCAGCGGACGCGTCACCGGCGCGGCGGCGGGCGATACCGTCTCTGTCACCGTGGGCGGCAAGAGCTACACCGCGACGGTTGGCAGCGACCTGAAATGGAGCGTGACCATCCCATCGGCCGACCTTCAGGCGTTTGGCGACGGCGAGTTAACCTTCAGCGCCTCTGTCACGAATGCGCACGGCAACACCGGCACCGGCGAACGTGATATCAACATCAACGCCGAACTGCCGGGCCTGCGCGTGAACACGATCTCTGGCGATGACGTGATTAACGCCATTGAACAGCAGCAGGATCTGGCCGTGACCGGCTCCAGCACTCATCTGGCCGAAGGCACACAGATCACCGTCACCATCAATAATGTTGAATACGTCACCACGGTTAACGCCAGCGGCAGCTGGCAGATTGGCGTGCCGTCAGCGGACCTGCAGGCATGGACGGCGGGAGGCATGACCGTCAGCGTCAGTGCGGAAGATGCCTGGGGCAACACCGTGGCGGCTGAACACCCGATCGAGCTTGACCTGAACGCGGTGGCCGTCACCATCGATACCGTAACCACTGACGATATGCTCAACGCGGCGGAAAAAGGCGCGGATGTCACGCTTTCCGGTCAGACGCAGGGCGTAGAGGCCGGGCAGACCGTGGTGGTGAAATTCGCGGATCAAACCTTTACCGCACAGGTGCAGCAGGACGGCTCCTGGCGCCTGACCGTTCCGGCGAGCGCGATGGAAACGCTGATCGACGGGCGGGCGCAGGTGAGCGTCAGCGTGACTAACGTCAACGGCAACAGCGCGGACGCCTCACGCGTGGTGACCGTCGATACGCAGCCGCCAGCCATTACGCTTGATAACCTGACCGACGACAACATCATTAATGCGGCAGAAGCGCAGCAGGATCTGGTGCTCAGCGGCAGCACAACCGCTGAAGCGGGCCAGACGGTCACCGTGACGCTGAACGGTAAATCTTACCAGACCACGGTCCAGGCGGACGGTCGCTGGCAGTTGAACGTGCCTGCCGCCGACGTTGGCGCGCTGACCGATGGCAATGTCACCGTCACGGCCACCGTCAGTGACGTGGCGGGCAACAGCAGCAGCGCGGACCGCGTTGGGCTGGTGGATGCCACCGTGCCGCAGGTGACCATCAACGATTTCGTCACCGACACCAACACCGTTAACCAGCTGGCCCATTCACAGGCGCAGATCCTGAGCGGCTCCGTCACCGGCGCGGCGGCGGGTGATTTGGTCATCATCACCATCAATAACGTGGACTACACCACCGTGGTGGATGCGGCGGGCAACTGGAGCCTCGGCCTGCCTGCGTCCGTCGTTCAGGGGCTGACGGACGGCACCTGGACCATTAACGTCTCCGTGACCGATCGGTCCGGCAACACCGGCAGCAGTTCAGTGGATGTGGTGGTCAATACAGTCACGCCTGTAATCGGTATTAATACGCTGGCAGCGGATGACGTGATCAATGCGGCAGAGAAGGGCGAAGATCTGCTGCTTTCCGGTACCAGCAACCAGCCGGAAGGAACCACCATCACCGTTAATCTGAACGGTATCAACTATGCAGCCACCACCGACGCCAGTGGCAACTGGAGCGTTACCGTACCCGCCTCTGCGGTGAGCGCGCTGGGTGAAGCCAATTACACCGTGACGGCGAGCGTCACCGATAATGTGGGCAACAGCGCCTCTGCCACGCACGATGTGCTGGTGGACAGCTCGCTGCCGGTTGTTACCCTCAACAACGTCGCGGGCGACAATATCGTTAACGCGGCGGAAGTGGCCGCAGGGCAAACCCTGACCGGGAAAGTATCGAACGCGGCATCGGGCGATACCGTCACCATTATCATCGGCGGGCAGACATACACGGCTACCGTACAGGACGATCTCACCTGGAGCCTGCCGTTAACCCAGAGTCAGTTAACCGCGCTCGGCAACGGCGACCTGACCGTCTCGGCCAGCGTGACGAACGCGCACGGTAATACCGGATCGTCTTCCCTGGATGTCACCATTGACGCCCAGTTGCCCGGCCTGCGCATTGATACCGTCGCTGGTGACGACGTCATTAACGTTATTGAACACGCGCAGAACCTGGTTATCTCCGGCACCAGCACCGACCTGGCGGCGGGTAGCACCGTCACCGTGAGCATCAACGGCAAGAGTTATTCCGCCTCGGTACTGGCGGACGGCACCTGGCAGGCTGCGGTTCCGGCCGCGGACGTCTCCCGGTGGGCGGATGGAGCGCTCACCATCAGCGCCAGCGCGCAGGATACCTCCGGCAACCCGGTGAACATCGGTACCGTGGTGGATGTCGATCTCGCCCCGGTGGCGATAAGCATCAACAGCGTGACGGACGACAACGTGCTGAACGCGGCAGAAAAAGGCCAGGATCTAGTGCTGTCCGGCTCCTCCTCGAACGTTGAAGCGGGCCAGACCGTTACCATTATCTTTGCGGGTAAAACCTGGACCACGATGGTCGATGCCCACGGCGACTGGACCTGCACCGTACCGGCTGCCGAACTGAGCGGCCTGAAGGATGGCGACGCCAGCGTACAGGTTAGCGTAACCAACATGAACGGCAACGCGGCCTCTTCCTCGCAGGCATTCAGCGTCGATACCGCCGCGCCAGCGGTCACCATCAACACCATCAGCGGCGACAACATGCTAAATGCGGCAGAGGCGGCGCAGGACCTGACCCTGAGCGGGACGTCTACTGCCGAAGCAGGCCAGACGGTCACCGTGACCTTCAACGGCAATCAGTACACCGCCCAGGTGCAGGCAAACGGCAGCTGGACGCTGGATGTACCGGCGGCGGATCTGGCGGGGATCGCAGACGGTAGCGCGGCGGTCACGGCGACCGTGTCCGATAAAGCGGGCAACCCGGCCAGCGCGGGGGCGTCCGTGCTGGTCGACACTACCGTGCCGCAGATTACCTTCAACATTGTGGCGGGCGACGACATTGTTAATATTGCCGAGCACGGCCAGGCGCTGATTGTCACCGGCAAGGTGACGGGCGCGCAGGCGGGCGATGTGATAACCCTGACCCTGAACGGCAAAGACTACACCGCCATGCTGGACGGTGCCGGTAACTGGAGCGTGGGCGTTCCGGCGGCGGACGTGGGCGCGCTGGCTAACGGCGATCAAACGATCTCCGCCACGCTCACCGATAAAGCGGGCAACAGCACCAGCGCGACGCACGCGTTTGACGTCTCCCTGACCGCGCCGGTGATTGCCATCACTACCCTGGCGGTTGACGACGTGATCAACGCGACCGAGAAAGGTCAGGATCTGCTGGTCTCCGGCACCAGCAACCAGCCGGACGGGACCCGCATCACCGTAACCCTGAACGGTATCAGTTACGCCGCCACCACCGATGCCAGCGGTAACTGGAGCGTCACCGTTCCGGCGGCAAACGTCTCGGCACTGGGCGAAGCGAGCTACAGCGTGACGGCCAGCGTGACCGATACCGCGGGTAATAGCGCGAACACCAGCCATAGCGTGCTGGTCGACAGCGCGCTGCCGCAGGTCACCATTAATGCAGTTGCCACCGACGACGTGATTAACGCAGCGGAAGTGGCTTCCGGACAAACCCTGAGCGGGAAAGTGAGCGGCGCGGCGAGCGGTGACACTGTCACGATCGGTATCGGGGGCAACACCTATACCGCGACGGTTCAGGACGATCTGAGCTGGTCGGTTAACGTGGCGTCTGACGTCTTAACCGCTATCGGTAACGGCGATCTCACCGTAACAGCGAGCGTGACCAACGGCCACGGCAACACCGGCACCGGCGAGCGCGACATCACGATTGATGCCAGCCTGCCGGGCCTGCGCGTGGATACCGTGGCAGGCGACGATGTGATCAACAGCATCGAGCATACTCAAAACCTGATTATCACCGGCTCCAGCGACGGGCTGGCGAGCGGATCGGCGCTGACGGTCACCGTCAACGGCAAAACCTACGCGGCAACCGTGCTGGCGGACGGCACCTGGACGGCGGCTATTCCGGCGGCTGACGTCGGCGCGCTGAGCGCAGGTATAGTCACCGTGACCGTTGACGGCCAGAGCGCGGCGGGTAATCCGGTTTCCATCAGCCATGACGTGAAGGTGGATCTGGCGCCGGTCGCCATCAGCATCGACGCCGTAGCTACCGACGACGTGATTAACGCAGCCGAGAAGGGTGCGGATCTGGTGCTGTCCGGCTCGACCACCAACGTGGAAGAAAACCAGACCGTTACTATCATTTTCGGCGGTAAGACCTATAGCGCGACGGTGGATGCCAGCGGCCACTGGACGGCGACCGTACCGTCTGCCGATTTGGGCGGACTGAAAGACGGCGACACCAGCGTGCAGGTCAGCGTCACCAACGTAAACGGCAACAGCGCCTCTGCGGGCCGCGAGTACAGCGTGGATGCCACCGCGCCGACGGTGTCGATTGAAATCGTCAGCGACAACAACATCATCAATGCTGCCGAAGCGCAGCAGGATCTGGTCATCAACGGCGTCTCTGATGCGGAAGCGGGCCAGACCGTGACCGTGACCCTGAACGGCGAGAATTACACCACCACCGTGCAGGCGAATGGCAGCTGGAGCGTCACCGTACCGTCTGCGGATGTCGGCGCGATTTCCGACGGCGATTACACCATCACGGCAGCCGTCCTGGATAAAGCGGGTAACCCGGCCTCGGCGGATCGCGATGTGCTGGTGGATACCACGGTGCCACAGCTGACCATTAACACCGTTTCCGACGACGACGTGATCAACAGCGCCGAGCATGCGCAGGCGCTGATTGTCACCGGTTCCGTGACCGGTGCGGCGGCGGGTGACGTGGTGACCGTCACCATCAATAACAAAGATTACACGGCGACCCTGGACGCTTCCGGCAAGTGGAACGTGGGCGTGCCTGCGGCGGACGTGAGTGCTCTGACCGCAGGGGATCACACCATCACCGCGGCGCTGACCGATAAAGCCGGAAACAGCAACAGCACAACGCACGAGGTTGAAGTCAACCTCACCGCGCCGGTGCTGACCATTGACACTGTGTCCGGTGACGATGTGATCAACAACACCGAGAAAACTCAGGATCTGACCATCACAGGTACGGCTTCCGGGCTGGCGGCGGGCGCGGTGGTGACCGTGATGCTCAACGGCAAAGCGTACAGCGCCACGGTAGCTACCAATGGCCAATGGACTACAACCGTTCCGGCGAGCGAGGTGGGGCAACTGGGTGAAGCGCTTTACACCGTGTCGGCCTCCGCGACGGACAGCGTCGGCAACAGCACCAGCACCTCGCACACCGTGAACGTGGAATCCGTTCTGCCTAGCGTCATCATCAACACCGTGGCGGGCGACGACGTGATCAACGCTGCGGAGCTGGCAACCAGCCAGACCATCAGCGGTAAGGTGGTGAATGCCGAAGCGGGCAACACCGTGACCGTGTCTGTGGGCGGCCACAGCTACACCGCAACCGTACAGGACAATCTCACCTGGTCCGTCGACGTACCGGGATCCGTGCTCACCGCGCTGGGCAATGGCGATCTGACCGTGACCGCCAGCGTCACGAATGGCGTGGGCAACAGCGGCAGCGGCGAGCGCGATATTACTATCGACGCGAATCTGCCGGGCCTGCGCGTGGACACCGTGGCGGGCGATGACGTGATTAACAGCATCGAACACGGACAAAATCTGGTTATCACGGGTTCAAGCGACGGCCTGACGGCGGGTACGGCGCTGACCGTCACCGTAAACGGCAAAACCTATCCGGCCACCGTGCTGGCAGACGGCACCTGGAGCGCGGCGATCCCTTCTGCGGACGTGAGTGCCCTTGCCGCAGGCACGGTCACCGTGACCGTTGAAGGCCAGAGCAGCGCGGGCAATCCGGTGACTATGAACCATGATGTGACGGTGGATCTGGCAAACGTCGCCATCAGCATCAATGCGCTTGCCACCGATGACGTGATCAACGCCGCCGAGAAGGGCGCGGATCTGGTGCTCTCCGGCACCACCTCGAACGTGGAGGAAAATCAAACCGTCACCATCACCTTCGGCGGCAAGAGCTACACCGCCACGGTGGACGCTGAGGGTAAATGGACCGCCACGGTGCCGTCTGCGGACCTGACCGGTCTGAAAGACGGTGATGCCAGCGTGCAGGTCAGCGTCACCAACGTGAACGGCAACAGTGCGTCTGCGGGACGCGAGTACAGCGTGGATGCTACCGCGCCGTCCGTGACCATCAACACGATTGCCACAGACGATATCCTGAATGCCTCAGAAGCGCAGTCTGACCTGGCAATCTCCGGCACCAGCACCGCCGAAGCAGGCCAGACGGTGACCGTGTCGCTGAACGGCAAAGATTACACCACAACCGTCAGCGCGAACGGCAGCTGGACGCTGAACGTTCCGGCGGCGGATCTGGCAGGATTAACCGACGGCAGCGTGACGGTCACCGCCTCCGTCAGCGACAAGGCGGGTAACCCGCATCGGTTGATCACACTCTGATGGTGGATGTGACCGTTCCTGCGGTGACCATTCACACCGTGGCAGGTGACGATGTGATTAACGTGGCTGAACACAAGCAGGCACAGATTATCAGCGGTTCCGCCACCGGCGCGGCGGCGGGCGATAAGGTCACCGTCACGATCGGCGGCCAGACTTACACCACCGTGCTGGACGCGGCGGGTAACTGGAGCGTGGGCGTTCCGGCAAATGTGATTTCAGGCCTCAGCGACGGCACCGTGACCGTCACTGCGTCTGTCACCGACGCGGCGGGCAACACTGGCAGCGGCACGCATAATGTGACCGTCGATACCGGTCTGCCGTCGGTCAGCTTCAACGCCATCAGTGATGACAACGTCCTGAACGCCGTTGAAAAAGGGCAGGACCTGAGCGTCAGCGGCACCAGCGCCAACCTGACGGAAGGCACCGTGGTGACCGTAATTCTGAACGGCAAAAACTACACGGCGACAACTGCGGCAGACGGCACCTGGAGCCTGACGGTTCCGGCGGCGGATCTGGCCGGTCTCGGTCAGGCCAGTTACACCCTGAACGCGACCGCCACCAACGGCGTGGGCAACAGCGTGAGCAACACCGCGAACCTGCTGGTGGACACCGCGCTGCCAACCGTCACCATCAACACCGTGGCGGGCGACAACGTCATCAACGCGGCGGAAGTGGCGGCAGGTCAGACCCTGAGCGGCACCGTGGCGAATGCCGAAGCGGGCAACACCGTGACCGTGACTATCGGCGGCCTCAGCTACACCGCAACGGTGCAGAACAATCTGTCCTGGTCCGTGAATGTGCCGTCTGACGTGCTGACCGCACTCGGCAACGGCAGCCTGAGCGTGACGGCAACCGTCACCAACGGCCACGGCAACACCGGCACCGGCGAACGCGAGATCGCTATCGACGCTAACCTGCCGGGCCTGCGCGTGAATACCGTGGCAGGTGATGACGTGATCAACACCATTGAGCACGCGCAGAACCTGATTGTTTCAGGCTCCAGCGACGGGCTGGCGCCGGGCACGGCGCTGACGGTTACCGTCAACGGTAAAGATTACGCGGCAACGGTACTGGCAGACGGCACCTGGCGCGCGGCGATCCCGTCCACCGACGTGAGCGCGTGGCCGGAAGGCACCGTGAAAATCAGCGTTACCGGCGACAGCGCGGCGGGTAACCCGATCACCATCAGCCACGATGTGACCGTGGATCTGGCTACCGTTGCCATCAGCATCAATGTGCTTGCCACCGACGACGTGATTAACGCGGCGGAGAAGGGCGCGGATCTGGTGCTGTCCGGTGCGACCACCAACGTGGAAGCCGGGCAGACCGTGACCATCAGTCTGAACGGCAGGATCTACACCACCACCGTGGACGACAGCGGCAACTGGACTTACACCGTGCCGTCAGCGGATCTGGCTGGCCTGAAGGATGGCGACGCCAGCGTGCAGGTGAGCGTCACCAACGTGAACGGCAACAGCGCGTCTGCGGGCCACGAGTACAGCGTGGATGCTACCGCGCCGTCCGTGACCATCAACACGATTGCCACAGACGATATCCTCAACGCCTCAGAAGCGCAGTCAGACCTGGCAATTTCCGGCACCAGCACCGCCGAAGCGGGCCAGACGCTGACCGTGTCGCTGAACGGCAAAGATTTCACCACAACCGTGAGCGCGGACGGCAGCTGGACGCTGAACGTTCCGGCGGCGGATCTGGCAGGATTAACCGACGGCAGCGTGACGGTCACTGCCTCAGTCCGCGACAAGGCGGGTAACCCGGCATCGGTTGATCACACTCTGACGGTGGATGTGACCGTTCCTGGGGTGACCATCCACACCGTTGCAGGTGACGATGTGATTAACGCGGCTGAACACAATCAGGCGCAGATCGTCAGCGGCTCCGCCACCGGCGCGGCGGCGGGCGATAAGGTCACCGTCACGATCGGCGGCCAGACTTACACCACCGTGCTGGACGCGGCGGGTAACTGGAGCGTGGGCGTCCCGGCCAGCGTGATTTCAGGCCTCAGCGACGGCACCGTGACCGTCACTGCGTCTGTCACCGACGCGGCGGGCAACACCGGCAGCGGCACGCATAATGTGACCGTCGATACCGGTCTGCCGTCGGTCAGCTTTAACGCCATCAGCGATGACAACGTACTGAACGCGGTAGAAAAAGGGCAGGACCTGAGCGTCAGCGGCACCAGCGCCAACCTGGCGGAAGGCACCGTGGTGACCGTCATTCTGAACGGTAAAAACTACACGGCGACAACTGCGGCAGACGGCACCTGGAGCCTGACCGTTCCGGCGGCGGATCTGGCGAGCCTGGGCGAAGCCAACTACACCCTGAGCGCGACCGCCACCAACGGCGTGGGCAACAGCGTGAGCAATACCGCGAACCTGCTTGTCGACACCGCGCTGCCAACCGTCACCATCAACACAGTGGCGGGCGACAACGTGATTAACGCGGCGGAAGTGGCTGCGGGGCAGACCCTCAGCGGCAGGGTAACGAACGCTGAGGCGGGCAACACCGTGACGGTGACCATCGGCGGCAACAGCTACAACGCGACGGTGCAGAGCGATCTGACCTGGTCCGTGAACGTGCCTGAGTCGGTTCTGACGGCGCTGGGCAACGGCGATTTAACGGTGTCAGCGACCGTCACTAATGACCATGGCAATTCGGGAACGGGCGAGCGCGATATCACTATCGACGCCAGCCTGCCGGGGCTGCGCGTGGATACCGTGGCGGGCGATGACGTGATCAACAGCATTGAGCATGGTCAGAATCTTATCGTCACTGGCTCAAGCGATGGGCTGGCGGCGGGCACTACGCTCACCGTGACCCTGAATGGCAAGACCTATGCCGCGTCGGTACTGGCAGACGGCTCCTGGACCGCGGCGATCCCGGCGGCAGACGTGGGCGCTCTGGCCGCAGGCACGATGACCGTCACCGTAGCGGGCCAGAGCGCGGCGGGCAATCCGGTCTCCATCAGCCACGACGTCACCGTCGATCTGGCAGCCGTGGCAATCAGCATCGATGCCATCGCCACCGACGACGTGATTAATGCGGCGGAGAAAGGCGCGGATCTGGTGCTTTCCGGCAGCACATCCAATGTGGAAGAGAACCAGATCGTTACCATCACCTTTGGCGGCAAGTCTTACACCGCCAAAGTCGATGCCGACGGCAACTGGACGGCGAACGTGCCTTCCTCGGATCTTGCGGGTCTGAAAGACGGCGACGCCAGCGTGCAGGTGAGCATCACCAACGCGCACGGCAACAGCGCTTCGGCGGGCCGCGAATACAGTGTAGATGCCACCGCGCCAACCGTGACGATTGACACGGTCGCAGGCGACAACGTGATCAACGGCAGCGAAGCGGCTGCGGGCGTGGCCATTTCCGGCACCACCACGGCGGAAGTCGGTCAGACGGTAACCGTAACCTTCGGCGGGAACAGCTACACCGCGCAGGTTCAGCAGGGCGGCGTCTGGAGCGTTAACGTGCCGGGCACAGACCTGTCCGCCCTGGCGGATAACGGCTACACCGTGCAGGTGAGCGTGAGTGACGCCGCGGGTAACCCGGGCAGCGCGGGTAAAGCGATTACGCTTGATACCACGCCGCCGACCGTCAGCTTTAACGTCGTGGCGGGTGATGACGTCATCAACAGCGTGGAGCACGGGCAGGCGCAGATCGTCAGCGGCACCGCAACCGGCGCCAGCGTCGGCGATAAGCTGATTATCACCATCGGTTCGAATCAGTACACCACCACCGTTGACGCCAGTGGCAAATGGAGCGTGGGCGTTCCTGCCAGCGACATTTCTGCCCTGACCGACGGCACCGTGACCCTCAGCGCGACAATCACCGACAGCGCGGGCAACAGCAGCACCCAGACCCATGACGTGGTGGTAAATACCGCATCGGTCGCGCTGACCGTCAACACCCTCAGCGGCGATGACGTGATCAATGCGGCAGAAGCGGGCGCGTCGCTGGTCATCAACGGCTCCAGCGCGCAGTTCGCCAGCGGTACGCAGGTCACTATCACCCTGAATGGTAAGAGCTATACGGCCACTATCCAGAGCGATGGCTCCTGGACAACCACCGTACCGGCCGCCGACGTGGGCACCCTGGCCGACGGCGCGAGCTACCAGGTTTCTGCTTCGGCGCAGGACAGCGCCGGGAACAGCGCCTCGGCGACGCATACCATCAGCGTGGACACCACCGCGCCGGTGATTAGCGTGAACACGTTGTCGGGCGACGACGTGCTGAATGCGGCGGAAGCTCAGCAGCCGCTCACCGTACACGGCTCTTCCAGCGCGGAAGCAGGCCAGACGGTGACCGTCACGCTGGGCGGAAAAACCTACACTGCGCTTGTCGGCAGCGATGGCACCTGGACGCTGGACGTTCCGGCGGCAGACCTGGCCGCACTGAGCCAGGGTGCGCTGACGGTGACCGCCGTGGTCAACGATAAAGCCGGTAACAGCGGCCAGACGACCCATACCTTAACGGTCGATACCGTCGCACCAGCCGTCACCATCAGCACCGTGGCCGATGACGATATCGTCAACAACGCCGAGCAGCTGGCGGGGCAGACTATTAGCGGGACCACCACCGCGGAGCAGGGCCAGACGGTGACCGTCTCCTTCAACGGGCACAGCTATCAGGCGACCGTTGGAGCAGACGGTTCGTGGTCGGTCTTCGTGCCGGGCCGCGACTTCCTCGGCCTGAGCGATGGGGATTACACCATTACGGCTACGGTGAGCGATAAGGCGGGTAACCCGGGCAGCGCAACACACGACGTGACGCTGAACGGCGACGTGCCGACCATCGTCATTAACACCTTTGCCCAGGACGATATCGTCAACGCCGCCGAGCACGGCACGCCGCTAATTGTCAGCGGCACCACCGACGCGCCTGCGGGCCAGACGGTGACCATTACGCTTAACGGTAAAACCTACACGGCTACCGTTCAAAATGACGGCACCTGGAGCTATACGGTCGGCAGCGCAGACGTGACCGCGCTGGCGGACGGCGATTCGTACGTGATTAACGCGCAGGTGAGCAACGCCATCGGCAATAGCGCCAGCGATAACCACACCGTTACCGTGGATCTCACCGCGCCGTCGATGGGGATCAGCATTGATTCCCTGCAAAACGATACCGGCCTCAGCGCGAATGACTTCATCACCAACGACAGCCAGGTGGTGGTGAACGGTTCCCTGACCGCGCAGCTCGGCAATAACGAGAAGGCGCAGATCAGCCTGGACGGTGGTTCAACCTGGATTGACCTGACCGTGACCGGCACCACCTGGCGTTACACCGATGGCCGCACCCTGCCGGACGGGACGTACCCGTACCAGGTGCGCGTCATTGATAACGCGGGCAACGTCGGGGCAACGGACAGCCAGGACGTGGTAATCGATCTGACGAAGCCTGCGGCGACGAGCATTACCGTGGATTCCGTCTCGCAGGATACCGGCCTGTCCGACAGCGACTTCATTACCAGCGACAACCAGATTAGCCTGAAAGGGACGCTCGGCGCGGCCCTGGGCAGCGGCGACCACGCGCAGATCAGCCTGGACGGTGGCGCGACCTGGACTGATGTGAGCGTCAGCGGTCTGAGCTGGACCTACGTTGATGGGCGCACGCTGGCCGACGGAGACTACAACTACCAGCTGCGGGTGATTGACGACGCGGGGAATATCAGCGCCACCACCAGCCAGGTGGTGACCATTGATACCGTCGCGCCGGACACCAGCAAAACGATCGCTATCGACAGCATCAGCGACGATACCGGCCTGAGCAGCAGCGACTTTATCACCAATGATACCTCCCTGACGCTGCACGGCTCGCTCGGCGCAACGCTGGCCGACGGCGAATATGCCCAGATTAGCATCGACGGCGGAGTCAGCTGGCAGAACGTGATCGTCACCGGCAACAGTTGGTACTACGTGGACGGCCGCACGCTGGGTAACCAGACCTATGACTACTACGTTCGCGTAGTGGATGCGGCGGGCAACGTGGGTGCCAGCGCTCATCAGCAGGTGATGGTCGATACGGTCGCGCCGGATGCGGCGATTACGGTGACCGTGGATAACATCACCGTCGATACCGGCTTCGACAATAACGACTTCCTGACCAGTTCGACCTCGTACACGCTCAACGGGACGCTCGGGGCCGAACTCGGGGCGGGTGAGTATGTGCAGGTGAGCATGGATGGCGGCACCACCTGGGTTTACGCCACGGTAAGCGGCACCCGGTGGAGTTATAACGACACCCGCACCCTGGCCGACGGCGACTACCGCTATCAGGTGCGGGTTGTCGATCAGGCGGGCAACGTCGGGGCCACCACCACGCAGGACGTGACGGTGGATACCCAGGCGCCGCAGTACGGCATCACCATTGACAGCATCAGCGAAGATACCGGGCAGTCCGGAAGTGATTTCATCACCATGGACACCTCGCTGACGATCAACGGTTCGTTGGGCAGCGCGCTGGCCAGCGACGAGCGCGTACAGATTAGCCTCGACGGCGGCAATACCTGGATTGACGCTACCGTCACTAACCAGCGCTGGAGCTATACGGACACCCGCGATCTGGCGGACGGGGATTACAACTACCAGGTGCGGATCATCGACCAGGCGGGCAACGTCGGCTCAACCACTTCGCAGGTGGTAACGGTTGATACCACGCCGCCTGACACGGTGGGAACGGTGGTCAGCTATACCGACGGGGAAGGCGAACGTACAGGCACGTACGGCGCATCAGTCGCGACGGACGATACCTCGCCGCTGATCAACGGTACGCTTAACCGCGCTCCGGAAGATGGCGAAATCGTGCAGCTTTACCGGGACGGGATCTTGCTGGGTCAGGTCACGATGAACGGCAGCGCAAGCTGGTCCTATCAGGACAACGGCCTGCTCGACGGGAATCACACCTACATTCTGCGCGTCACCGACAAAGCCGGTAACTACACGGAATCGGATGGCTTTGTGCTGAACGTCGATACCAGCATCCCGACCACCACGGCGGCGATTACTGCCCAGACCACCTCGGATACCACGCCGATTGTCAGCGGTACGGTCTCCGCAGACCTGGTGAACGGTGAATATCTGGTGGTGACGGTGAACGGGAAAACCTACACCTCCCAGACCGGCGGTGCGGTGGTCGTCGACCCGGATCACAATACCTGGTATCTACAGATCCCGGACAGCGATGCCCTGAGTGTGGCGAGTTACGACGTAACCGCGCAGGTGAAGAGTAGCGCGGGCAACGGTAACACCACCGGTACGGCAACCGGTAGCCTGGTGATCGATACCACCTCGGTGAATACCGACTGGGCGACCACGACGGGTAACTCGAACAACTCGACCATGACGGTGGGCACCAATAGCAGCGGGCTGTGGAATATCATTGCTAACGGCCAGTCTTACTCCAGCAGCGATAGCTCGACCTATGCCGGCAATACGCTGAGCAACACCCGTGGCTATTACGTGGTGAGTCAGACCGCCGCCGACTTTGACCGTAACGGCACCCAGGATATTTTCGCAACTGAGAACACCTACGCGGGTTCTACGCAGGTGATGTGGACCTACGATGGCAGCAGTTACACCGCCAGCCAGCTGGCAATGGGGACCACTATCTGGTACGGCGGCGTAATTGCCTACGATAAAACCGGGGATGGCTATCTGGATCTGGCCTACGGAGATGCCGGTATGGACTCCCTGACCTACCTGGTTAATACCAACGGCGTTCTGTCGCCGGACGGCACCGGCGGGGAAGGTGGATTCTACGGCCAGTTCGATTCCGGACGTGAAATCTCCGGCGTCGACCTGAACAACGACGGCACCGTGGACATCGTGCAGCACACCAACCGCAGCGGGGCGTACTCGCTCACCGTGATAAACAACAACGGGAACGGTACGCTCTCCATTGGCCAGAACCTGACCAACGTGTTTGTGGCCAACGCCTCGAATACCACCACGGCGGCGTCCATGACGTGGGCGGACTTTAACGGCGATGGCTACATGGACCTGTACCTGGGCAGCAGCTACAACAACAACGGCGGGGTGATTTACTACAACGACGGTACCGGGCAGCTATCCACCACCAGGAGCGCGGTGGAAGCCTCTAACGCCACGGCGGGCTATTTGTCGGCGGCGGTGGACTGGAACGGCGATGGGCAGATGGACATCATCAAGCTCAGCACCTACGGCGGCTCGCAGACGGCGACCCTGTTCACCAACAACGGCTACGGCTCAACCTGGACTTCAAGCCAGCTTGCGTCAGGGCTTGCTAACGTCACCGGCGTCGCCGCGGTGGACTACAACTGGGACGGTGCGCAGGATCTGCTGGTGTCTCAGCAGAACGGTAAGGTGGTGCTGGTGCAGAACAATGCGGAGATCGCTGACGGTACCGCGATGCATCTGCACATTGTCGATAGCGAGGGCATCAACGCCTACTATGGCAACACGGTCAATCTGTACAACGCCGCGGGCGTACTGGTGGCCTCGCAGATCATCAACGCCCAGTCCGGCATTGGCTCGAATGATACCTCTGCGCTGGTAAGTTTCTACGGGCTGGATCCGAACGAAACCTACTCGGCGGAGATCGTGAAGATCACCAACGGCGTGTCGGATAACGTCACCTGGACCGGCCTGGACGCGAGCAACGGCAAAGAGGGTTATGTTCTCACCGCCGAAGCGGCCACCGGCGGCCACAGCGGAACCATTACCGGAACCGGGTATAACGACACCTTTATCGCAGAGGATGGGATCTATACCTATAACGGCTCCGGCGGCTGGAATACCCATTCCGACTACGACACCTGGAGCAATACCGGCGGCATGGACGTGGTGGATTACCGCAATGCCACCTCTGGGATAACTGTTGATTTGCGCCTCTCTACGGCGCAGGACACCGGGTTCGGTACCACACGGTTGTTGAATATTGAAGGGATTAACGGCTCCGACCATGACGACGTGATCACCGGCAACAGCGGTGATAACCAGTTCGAAGGCCGCGGCGGTAACGACACCTTCAACATCGGCAGCGGCGGTCAGGACACGCTGCTCTATAAGCTGATCAACGCGTCTGACGCGACGGGCGGCAACGGTAGCGATGTGGTGAACGGCTTTACCGTCGGTACCCGGGAAGGGACGGCAGACACGGACCGCATCGATCTGCGCGACCTGCTTTCCGACAGCGGCTATACCGGCACCGGCTCGGCGAGCTACGTGAACGGCGTGGCGACGCTGGACAGTAGCGCGGGCAACATTGCTGACTACATCCGCGTGGTGCAGAACGGCAGCAACACCGAGATCCAGGTTGACCTCGACGGGACGGGCGGCCAGTTCTCGCCAACCACCCTGGTGACGCTGAACGGCGTGCAGACGGATCTGGCGACGCTGCTGGCAAATCATCAACTCTTAATTGCGTAAAACAACGCCGCGGGGAGCGATCCTCGCGGCTTTTTGCGTTTCTTTACATTAATAGCCATAACCCTCTATTTCACAAGATTATTTTGCGGGCTCGTTTAGGTAACGTTCGATTTCTAATCATCTCGCAAAGGTATCATTTCAGTGCGAAATCATCGCCCTGAACAGGACGTAGCATTATGAAGACACATCCACAGTACGAACCCTGGTTGCAGGGCATGCTCATCATCGCTAAGCACTATCGGCTGGATTTTTCGGCGGAGCATGTTCGGGTCACGATTAACCATGAAAGCCAGTCTTCGCGCCAGCTGGTGCTGGAGGAGATGGCGCGCCAGCTTGGGCTGGGGATGCGTTGGGTAGCGGCGGAAGCCGTATCGCTCGACCCGTGGCGCTTACCGCTGCTGGCGGAGTTCACCGGCGGGCAAATCGCGGTCATCAACCGTATGGACAATGAAGGGAACATCAGCGTGCAGTTCAGCGGCGACGGCGGCCTGGAGACGACGCTGACGCGTGACGAACTCGGTTCGCGGTTAAAAGGGCTGATGGTGCTGCGTCCCCTGGAGTCCACGCCGGATGCGCGCGTGGATGATTACATCAAACCCTATGAGAAAAACTGGTTCTGGCAGCTGGCGCTGAAAGACTGGCGTCGTTACAGCGATATTATGCTGGTGGCGCTGGTCGCCAACGTGCTGGCGCTCTCCGGCATGGTCTTTTCCATGCAGGTGTATGACAGGGTGGTGCCGTCCCAGTCGGAAGCCACGCTGTGGGTGCTGTTTGGCGGCGTGATGATCGCTATCGTGTTTGAATTCATCATGCGCATGCTGCGGGTGCATATTTCGGATGTGGTAGGGAAACGCGCCGACCTGCGTATTTCCGAGCGCGTGTTTGCCCACGCCCTGCGGATTAAAAACGGCGCACGGTCGAAATCGACCGGGTCGTTTATCGCCCAGATCCGCGAGCTGGAGTCGGTGCGGGAGCTGATCACCTCCACCACCATTGCAGCCATCTCCGATCTGCCGTTCTTCCTGCTGTTCGTCTTCATTCTGTGGATGATTGGCGGCCCGCTGGTGCTGGTGGTGCTGCTGGCCGTGCCGCTGCTGCTCATTCCCGGCCTGCTGGTGCAGCGCCCGCTGGGAAAACTCTCCAGCGAAGGGATGCGTGAATCGGCGATTCGTAACGCCACGCTGGTGGAAGCGGTGCAGGGGCTTGAGGACATCAAGCTGATGCGCGCCGAGCAGCGGTTCCAGAACCAGTGGAATAACACCAATGACGTTGCCGCCAGCGTCGGCATGAAACAGCGCTGGCTGACGGGGCTGCTGCTGACCTGGACCCAGGAGGTGCAATCTATCGTCTACGCCGTGGTGCTGCTGGTGGGCTGTTACCTGGTCATCAGCGGCGACATGACCACCGGTGCGCTGGTGGGCACCTCGATTCTGGCGTCCCGCACCATTGCGCCGCTGTCGCAGATTTCCGGCGTGCTCTCCCGCTGGCAGTCAGCAAAGGTGGCCCGCAAGGGACTGGATGACCTGATGCAGCGTCCGATTGACGATCCCCAGCACGGCAAAAAAGTGCATAAAGCCCACCTGCGCGGTGATTATCAGCTGGACGACGTCGGGTTTTATTACGACGAAGAAGAGAAGCTCACCGTGCTGAACGTCAGCAAACTGCGCATTCGCGCCGGGGAGCGCGTGGCGGTGCTCGGGCGGAATGGTTCGGGGAAAAGCACTTTGCTGCACCTGCTGGCGGGAATGCAGGAGCCACAGCAGGGCAGCATTTTGCTGGACGATATTGCTCTCAATCATCTTGACCCGGCTGACGTACGCCGCGATATGCAGCTGCTCAGTCAGCAGGCGAGGCTGTTCTTCGGCTCCGTACGCGACAACATCCTGATGGGTAATCCGCTGGCGACAGACGAGGAAATTCATCAGGCGCTGGTCAACAGCGGTGCGCTGGAGTTTGTGCGCAAGCAGAAAATGGGGCTGAACACCATCATCAACGAGGGCGGAATGGGGCTTTCCGGCGGGCAACGTCAGGCGCTGCTGCTGGCCCGCGCGCTGATCACCTCGCCGAATATTCTGCTGCTGGATGAACCCACCGCCTGGCTGGATGAGGTCAGCGAGAAGCAGTTTATCCAGCATCTGCACCAGTGGCTCGGTAAGCGCCGGACGCTGGTGGTGGCGACGCATCGTCTGCCGATTCTGGACCTGGTTGACCGCATTATCGTGCTGGAAAACGGCAAAGTGGTGATGGATGGCCCTCGTGATGCCATTTTACGCCAGCACGGAATGGCCCCGCAGCAGGCGCCGCAGCGCACGGTTAAACTGAAAACGGAGGGCGTGGCATGAATGATTTCTCCCGCTTTAATAGCCGACTGAAGGAGCCCCGCCTGCCGCGATCGTCGCTGGTGGCATGGTCGCTGTTTGCCCTGCTGGTGGTGTTTATTACCTGGGCCAGCCTGTTCCAGCTGGATGAGGTCACTACGGGCAGTGGCAAGGTGATCCCGTCCTCCCACGAGCAGGTGATCCAGTCCCTGGAAGGGGGGATTATCCACAGTCTGATGGTGCGCGAAGGCGATATCGTCGAGCGTGGTCAACAGCTTGCCCAACTGGACCGGACGAAAACCGAGTCCAGCGTGCTTGAGAGCGAGTCTCGATTAAATGCTGCGATGGCGACAGCCGCGCGTCTGAATGCTGAAGTGAACGACACCGGGCTGACATTCCCGGCAGAGCTGGATGACGACGTTGAGCTGGTTAAACAGGAAACGGCGCTTTACCAGTCTCGTCGCGAAAGCCTTGAAAAAGGGCTGGCGGGTTTACGCCAGGGAGCGGATCTCGTGCAGCGTGAACTGGCATTAACGCGCCCGCTGGTGACGCAGGGGGCAGCCAGTAAGGTCGAAGTCTTACGCCTTGAACGCCAAAAAAATGAGCTGGAGAGCAAAATCACCGAGATGAAAAACCAGTACTACGTTCGCGCCCGCGAAGAACTGGCGAAAGCGAACGCGGAAATCGAAGCGCAGCGTTCGGTGATGAAAGGGCGCGAAGACTCACTCACCCGCTTAACGTTTAATGCGCCGGTGCGTGGCATCGTGAAAGACATTGACGTGACGACGGTTGGCGGGGTGATCCCGCCGAACGGCAAACTGATGAGCCTGGTACCGCTTGATGACCAGATGGTGATAGAAGCGAAAATCTCGCCGCGCGATGTCGCGTTTATCCATCCCGGGCAAAAAGCGCTGGTGAAAATCACCGCTTATGACTACTCCATTTACGGCGGGCTGGAGGGGGAGGTGACGATGATTTCACCGGATACCCTTCAGGACGAGGTGAAACGGGATGTTTATTATTATCGCGTTTATATCCGTACAGACAGTAACCATCTGACTAACCGGCAGGGCAAGGAATTCCCGGTGTTTCCGGGCATGATAGCTACGGTTGATATCAAAACCGGCAGTAAATCCGTCATTGATTATCTGCTGAAACCGTTAAATAAGGCAAAAGAGGCGCTGCGCGAGCGATAAAAAAGGCGTTCAGCAAGCCGAACGCCCGTCAGATCAGAGTGTAGACGTCATGTTGACAGCATGGCGTCGTTCTTTTGGCACCACATTGATGTAATGTGTGACATAGGCAAAATATAAAGCGGCATAATTTTCGACAAGTTCGATAAATGCCGGGTAAATGGACATCCGGCCATCGCCGCGATCTTTAAGATAACCTGCCTCCTGTGCCGATTTGATAATGCGGTTGACGTGAATACGCGAGACGAAAAATTCTTTTGCAAGTGTGCTGGCTGAATACGCTATTATGGCACCGTATGCTGTTTTGTTTTTAATGGCCTGCAAATAGAGATAGAGCATAATCATCCGGCCACCATCCTTATCAATAAATAAACCCACCTCCGGAAGTACTTTACTGAATGTTAATCCGCGGAAAAGGTATTCTGCGGCGCGCCGGAAAAAGTTGTGCCTGAGTGTGTCATTGTCCAGAAGATTAACATTAATGTTGAATGTCGGATAAAGAATGCTAACAGGCGTGAACGCCCCGGACATATAGCGTTTAAGCTCATCCAGTCCTTTTTCCGTAGGCGCGATTTTTGTTTTTCGCCGATCTTCGGTACAGCGCCAGGTCTTAATTCGCCCGGTGGTTTTAAGTATGGTGATGATCGCAATAACGCTGTTAGGGCTGGCGATATTATAGCGTGAGCACAGTGCCTTAATCTCCGAGACCGACTCAGCCTGATTGCCAAAAACAAAACAACATATTGAGAGTATTATATTGAACCGTGATTCCTGAAGCATCGTTTTGTAGAACAGGGGTTGTTTTTTATAAATGGCGTCATTGATTCTGTAGTGTTCTATTATAGCTTCACTAAATCGCGGGTTGTTTTTAATGACATCCCGTCGATGTAGCAAAGCTCTGGATGAGATGTGATTATCCATAGCATTTTCTCTTTTTTGTCTGAGCCGATGAGAAGAAGTGTCCGGACTTCTTTTTCGGAATTTTCATTATACCTTGAGAAAGTCCTGGTTACTGTTGTTATATGAAAAGAAAATGATATTTATGCTGCATATGGATGAGTCGGTTGATTAACGCAAAGATGTTCATGTGCATAACATTGATAACGGTTTATTAACCAAATGGGGTGCGGTAAAATTATTCAATGCGACAATGAATATTGGCTTTAATTACATATGGGAATGATGTTTGTATTCTCAGGAGCAGGTTATGTCTCAAAATTTACCCTCTGTGCAAGGTACTTGCTACAAGCAACGGTTTGTTATTTCAGCCTGCGGTTTCACCTTTGAAGGGTATAGCCTGCTTCTGAAATCTCGAGGCGTACACGCCACGCGACTCCATTTTGAAGAGGATGAAATATGTTCCGTTGACGTTGAAAAAATGATGGAAAATCAATCGCCCGAGGTTTCGGTTTTCCTTGGTCGTGACGTTGCTACTTTTCTTGAAAGCCTGAAGCGCTTGGTATCCGTTCTGAATGCACTGCCAGTGATTTGCAGGGTCACCCTGTATGGTGCACTACCTGAGCGATGGCTTAATGCAACGTTGAGAAGTCTCGTTAATAATACAAAAAAGCTTTCCACGATCAGGGTAGAGAATATTACAGAAATAATGGGCTTTGTAAAAAATGAGACAGGTGAGCGTGCTGGCCCTTCACGCTTGTTGCGTAACGTACCGGACAAGGAGGGTAAAGAAAATTTGCATGGGTTAACACATCGCGAGTTAACCGTGCTACTGAATTTCTATCGGGGTATTTCCATAAAAGAGCAGAGTAAGAGGTTAGGGCTGTCAGATAAAACTATTTATACCCATCGCAAGGTGGGTTTGGGTAAATTATATATTATCAGAGTATGGTTTAGCGACTCTCGCGTTTTCAGAGATGAGGTTTGTGCAGTAAAAAATAAAACAAAAGTGTTTTCGGAAACGGAAATAGATATATTACAAGCGTTACATAAACGGGAAATCTTTGCGGCTTATCAAATTATCACTGATAGTGATAAAAAAGGAGTTGGATTTGAAATCCTGCTGCGCTGGCATAAAAAAGGTGAGATCCTGAAGCCAACCTATTTTCTGGGAGGGGTAAAAAATAGTGAAATATGGCTCAAGCTAACGGCGTTAGTCATCCATGCGGCCGTATCAGGTATCAATAAATACAATGGAAAATATTATTTTTCAGTTAACATTCCTCCTCAACTTGCTTCGGGAAACGCGCTGCCGGGGATGGCCAAAAAGGCCGTCGAAATGTTACTCAAACCGCAGTGGGCCGGGAAACTGGTCTTTGAAGTAGCTGAAACGATTGACGTAACAAAGGATAAAAATATTCCCGAAACACTCCAGCGTTTACGCGCCGAGGGATGTCGGCTTTTTCTGGATGACTGTTTTTCAAAATATCATGCTATGTTGCCCATCAGACTGATTAATGTTGATGGACTAAAGCTTGATCGCGATATTGTTGAGCACTTTGTGGCTAACGACAAAGACTATAGCATTATTAAAGCGATACAGGTTTACAGCGACATGACGGGGACCGAATGCGTTGCGGAAGGCGTCGATAGCGAAGAAAAATTTGAAAAACTTGTCGCGTTAGGGGTTAAGCGATTCCAGGGTTATTATCTTTCCCGCGCGGTTAAAGAAGAAGAGTTGGATCGAATGGTACGGCTATTTAGTTAACGGCTTCACTATGCTGGTGGTCCGACAGACTACAGTATTCGACCACCAGTAAAAAACACTCACTCACCGTCGCAATAGTGTATTCTCAGATATCATCACGCGTAAAGCCGACAACAATTTCAAGTGTGTTGCGAATGACATCGCAGGCTTCAGGCTCCTCGGTAATTTCAAGGGCGTGAATCAGTTGCAGGATGATCTCTTTATTCGAAAGGTTGTCACCGGTCAGCATAATACAGCGTATTGCCGAGCCTAACACTTCAACTTCACCACTGAGATGCTTTCCAGCATTAAGAAAGTGTTCCGCCAGTCCTTTATCGTGCAGGGCTTCAAAATTATACGTCTGGTGCATAGTCGCTTTACTCATGGTGGTCACCGTCTCGGTTAAAATTAGTGTTTCTTATTTGGGCTCAGAAGCGTGTTGTGAGTAAAGAGAGAGCGCATGCGGCCAATTTCATAATCGCCCATCACTCTTCCCCGGTCGTGCGATACGCCGGTTACACGCTGGCGCACTTCATCTTCAGCGGCAATCAATGCATTTTTACGCTCATCATTTGATTCAACGTTAGCCATCGCCTGCAGGCGATTAGCAAGAGACGCAAAGGTAATAGGTCCGTTCTCTTTCAGTATGGATAATACGGCCTCACCGATAAGGTCATCCTTAAGTCGTTCAAATTTAGTTCTATGCATAGCTTAATCTCACTCTGCTACACGCGGCTGTAGCATGGGGTTAGTCATCGCATCCAGATGCTCTATTCTCACTCAGCATGACTAACTTAGTAAGTTAAAAACAGTGTTCAGGTTAACGCTCGAAGAAGAGGGCTATCAAACCGTTATAGTGCGCTTTCTCTACGTCAGACGTTGATTCTTCAATTCTGCGCAACAGCTTTGTACAAATTGTCATTCTGCTCAGTTGTACATTTTCTTTGATGATCTCACTGACGATGGCACCAAGGGTTTCCTGCTGCGTTGGGACGTTATCCTTGTTAAAATACAAGGTTATAGCGCTTTCTGCTGTAGAGGGAGCATGGTTGCGACGCATAATTTTCCACCGTTGATAAACAATTTTGTAACATCACTGGCATCGAATTTATACTATCCGGTCAAATCTGTACATCTAAATTGTACAAGTTTTTCGTGCAGTTCGGGGATTTGTCAGAAGAACTATCAAAATTAGGGGGGGAAGAGAGGGAGAAAAACGTGGGGAAAAGAAAAGGCCCCGGAGGGCCTGAAATTATTTCCGTCCCAGCAGAAGTCCCAGAACGATGCCTACCGCACCCGCAGCGATTAAGCCCGTTAACGGGTTATTTCTGACGGCTTCAGTAACATCCGAGACGGCATCACTGGCCTGAGCAGCATATTTTTTCGCTGCACCTTTCACCTGATGTTTAGGGGAATCAACGAATTCACCAAACTGCTGCTGCGCAGAGCCGGATAATTCATCAAGTTTGTTTTTGGCTTTATCGCCAGCGTATTGTGCATTTTTATCAGTGTCGAAATCAGACATTCCAGCCTCCTTTTGTTGATAGTCTAAGGATAGACGCTGATGGCAAGAGTGAGAGAGAATTCGCTGAAATCGACGCCTGAGTACCTCTTTTTAGGATATGTCTTTCTTACATGTCCACCATAACGCCCTAAGGATGGAGTGGATAAATATTTCCCTCGCCGTCTCTGTCTACGTAGCGGGAAGAGACTATTTCTCTCGTGCGTTAGCGCGAAAGGTAATGTAATAGCCAAGGGATGCGGCCAGGCACAGCATATAGCCGAACGATTCCGAACCTTCCTCCACGGCGTTTTTCACGACACGCATATAGCCATGCTCCAGAATGGCGTGCCACAGCACCTGCATTCCAAAGAGACGGGAGAAGACCAGTACAGCCAGCAGGCCGCTCAACAGAATACCGTACCAGGGGGATTGCGTGTATTTTGCCAGCTGTTCCAGGGTAGCGCGAAAATGCATAACGGGGCGAATTAAAGCCAGCAGAGCGGTAATCAGCGCGAACCACACCCAACTCCCATGAGAAATGAGGTCAAAAAGCGCGTCCAGTTCACGAATTAACATCGTCAGGAAAAAACCGCCAACCAGAATATTACAGTAACGCATGGATTCGTTCATTTTCGCCAGACGAAAATGGAGAAAAACGATAGTCGCTAATACCGTTTCCTGCATAATTTCGGTCAGTGATAATTCCGGAATATCATGGCCGACAAACCGCATATCAACCCAAAGACAAAGTATAATAAGCGCGCATGCGACCGCCGCGCCAACAAAGAATAAAAAGCTCTTTAGTACAATCATTAACACCACCATTTTGTTTGTAGCAGTATGTTAGGTGACGAGAATGTTATTTCTGTTCACATCGTGCCATATAAGTGCGGAATTTTAACATTACGAGCTAAATAGGATTCGTAGCGGCCAGAATAAACCCTAAATATCTTTTGTTCCTTGCCGGCGATGTGCTCATTGCAGCGTCTCTTTCTTGTGGTTTACAGGGCAATAACATACGAGGTACCATACCCCCCTATAGTATCAGGAGGGCGTATGCCGCATTCACCCGAAGATAAAAAACGTATTCTGACCCGCGTCCGCCGCATTCGAGGCCAGGTTGATGCCCTTGAACGCGCCCTGGAGTCGGGCGATCCCTGTCTCGCCATTCTGCAGCAAATTGCCGCCGTGCGCGGTGCTGCCAATGGCCTGATGGGTGAAATGGTTGAAATTCACCTCAAAGATGAGCTGGTGACGGGGGAGACCACCCCGGATCAGCGGGCAGTGCGGATGGCGGAAGTCGGCCATTTGCTGCGCTCTTATCTAAAATAAACCCACACACCTCACAACAAGGGAAAGACATCATGAAATCTCGCGCAGCTGTCGCGTTCGGCCCAGGCCAGCCGCTGAAAATCGTTGAAATTGATGTTGCTCCGCCGAAGAAAGGCGAAGTGCTGATCAAAATTACTCACACCGGCGTCTGCCATACCGATGCGTTTACCCTCTCCGGTGACGATCCGGAAGGCGTATTCCCGGCGGTGCTCGGCCACGAAGGGGGCGGTGTGGTGGTGGAAGTGGGTGAAGGCGTTACCAGCCTGAAGCCCGGCGACCATGTGATCCCGCTCTACACCGCAGAGTGCGGCGAGTGTAAGTTCTGCAAATCTGGCAAAACTAACCTCTGTCAGGCCGTGCGCGCCACGCAGGGCAAGGGTCTTATGCCGGACGGCACAACCCGCTTCTCCTATAACGGCGAGCCAATCTATCACTACATGGGGACCAGCACCTTCAGCGAATACACGGTGTGCGCCGAGATCTCACTGGCGAAAGTGAATCCGCAGGCCCCGCTGGATAAAGTCTGTCTGCTCGGCTGCGGTGTCACCACGGGTATCGGCGCGGTGCATAACACGGCGAAAGTGAAAGAGGGTGATACCGTGGCGGTGTTCGGCCTGGGCGGGATCGGTCTGGCGGTCATCCAGGGCGCGGTACAGGCGAAAGCTGGGCGTATCATTGCTGTGGATACCAACCCGGAGAAATTTAAGCTCGCAGGTGAGATGGGTGCGACCGACTTCATCAACCCGAAAGACTACGACAAACCGGTTCAGGACGTGATCGTTGAGCTGACCGACGGCGGCGTGGACTTCAGCTTCGAATGTATCGGCAACGTCAACGTAATGCGCTCAGCGCTGGAGTGCTGCCACAAAGGCTGGGGTGAGAGCATCATTATCGGTGTGGCCGGCGCGGGTCAGGAGATTAAAACCCGTCCCTTCCAGCTGGTGACAGGGCGCGTATGGCGCGGGTCGGCATTTGGCGGCGTGAAAGGCCGTACACAGCTGCCGGGCATGGTTGAAGATGCGATGGTCGGCAAAATTCAGCTCGATCCGTTCATTACGCACCGCCTGCCGCTGGAGCAGATCAACGAAGCTTTCGATCTGATGCACGAAGGAAAATCCATTCGTACCGTCATCCATTTCGGCGACAACTGATTATTCTGCCAGCGGTTTTTCCCGCTGGCATTTCTTCCCTGATCTTCTCTAAAGTGTGACCTGTCTGGCGCTTTTAGGCGTAATCTAATTCCCCGCTGTGCCGATGACTCTTTTACAGGCGTGTTTTTACGCATCTTACCTATAAGAGAGTCGACGGTCATGGACAACACAACATCGATGCAGGCGCAGCACAAGCTGAGTTTCTTGCATCACATCCGGCTGGTTCCGCTGTTTTCCTCCATTCTCGGTGGCATTATTCTCCTGTTTGCCTTGAGCTCGGGTCTGGCAGGCTATTTCCTGCTCCAGGCCGATAACGATCAGCAGGATGTCACAGCAGAAATCCAGGTGCGCACCGGTCTGTCAAACAGTTCCAACCATTTACGCACCGCCCGTATCAACATGATCCACGCGGGGGCGGCGAGCCGCATCGCGGAGATGGAGGCGATGAAGCAAAACATCGCTGAGGCTGAGACCCGCATCAGGCAGTCGCAGGATGGATTTGCCGCCTATATGAAGCGCACCGTTCGCACTCAGGCTGATGAAGCGCTGGATGGCGATCTGAAAGCCCGCTATGACGCCTACATCGCCGGTATGCAGCCGATGCTGAAATATGCCAAAAACGGCATGTTTGAAGCCATTATCAACCATGAAAATGAGACCGCGCGTCCGCTGGACGATGCCTATAACGCGGTGCTGCTGAAGGCGATAAATATCCGCACCGAACGCGCCAACGCACTGACGGCGCAGGCTCACACCCGCACCCGGCTGGGGCTGATGTTTATGTTCGGCGCGTTTGGCCTGGCGCTGGCGCTGGCGGTGATCACCTTTGTGGTGCTGCGCCGTACGGTGATAAACCCGCTTCAGCGAGCCGCTACGCGTATCGAAAATATCGCGAAAGGCGATTTGACCATGCCGGACGAACCGACCGGGCGCAGCGAAATTGGCCGCCTGACGCGCGATCTGCAAACAATGCAGCACGCGCTGGTGACAACCGTGGGCACAGTGCGGCAGGGGGCGGAGGAGATCTACCGTGGAACCAGCGAGATCTCCGCGGGTAATACCGATCTCTCATCCCGAACCGAACAGCAGGCGGCGGCCATCGAACAGACGGCGGCCAGCATGGAGCAGCTCACCGCGACGGTGAAGCAAAACGCCGATAACGCGCATCATGCGAGTAAACTTGCAGAAGATGCCTCCGGTAAGGCCAGCCGCGGGGGGCAGATGGTCTCCGGCGTGGTGAAAACCATGGGTAATATTTCCACCAGCTCGAAGAAGATCTCTGAAATTACCGCCGTGATTAACAGCATCGCGTTCCAGACCAATATTCTCGCGCTCAATGCGGCGGTCGAGGCGGCGCGTGCGGGTGAACAGGGACGCGGCTTTGCGGTTGTGGCGAGTGAAGTCCGCACCCTGGCAAGCCGCAGCGCGAACGCGGCGAAAGAGATTGAAAGCCTGATTAATGAATCGGTATCGCTTATCGATCAGGGTTCCGGGGAGGTGGTTGCGGCGGGCAATACCATGAATGAGATCGTCGAGGCGGTTAAACGCGTCACCGATATTATGCTGGAGATTGCGGCCGCGTCTGATGAGCAGAGCCGCGGCATTGTTCAGGTGAGCCAGGCGATTTCCGAGATGGATAAGGTGACGCAGCAGAATGCCTCGCTGGTGGAAGAAGCCTCTGCGGCGGCGGCCTCGCTGGAAGAGCAGGGCGCGCGTCTGACGGAAGCCGTTGGCGCGTTTCGTCTCAACGGGGCGCGCGCAGGACGGACTACAGCCGCCGCAACCGCAGTAAAACCCGCGCCTTTAACCCCGGCGGCGGCCGTCTCAGGTGATAACTGGGAAACGTCTGAGTAAGACAGACCCGCCCTCGCGGCGGGTTCTGAGTTTAGGGTCAGAGAGGCATTGACTTACGAATGGCGCTTAACAGCGTTTGGGCGCCTTCAGAGAGCGGGGCATCTACCCGCGTCAGGATCCCAATGGGTTCTCCTGCGCCGGGTGAGGTTACCGGCAGCGCGGTGAGCACGCCGCGTCGTAGATCGTCCTTCACCGCGCCGGACGGCACAAACCACACGTAGTCATAATCCACCGTCAGCTGGCGCGAAAGAGACGCCGAGAGCGTTTCAATACACCCTGAAGGCAGCGTGCAGCCCTGCATTTGCAGCAACGCTTCCGCATTCTGACGCGGAACCGTTCCTTTCGGGGAAACTACCACCGGCCACTCCATTACGCGGCTTAAGGTGACGGTATCCTGCAGCAGGGGATGATTCGGACGCACGACCAGCTTCAGTGATTCCAGGAACAGCAGCTCGTAATTCAGGCCGCTCATCAGTTCCGGATCGGACATCCGGCCAATGCCCAGATCGAGCTCCCCTGACTTCAGGCCCGCCAGCAGCATGGTGTTATTCATGGTCGCGACCTGAAGCGTGGCGTGCTTTTGCTGGCGGTGGAACTGGCCGATCGCTGCAGGCAATATGCCCAGCGCCGCCGTTGGCAGTGCCCCCACGCGCACGATGTCGCTGGCCTGCTCTTCTTTACGGTTTAAGGCCTGACCGGCGGTATTGAGGGCATCAAGAACTTTAACGGCATGCGTCAGGAACTGTTCGCCTACGAGCGTAAGCTGAGCGCCCAGACGGCCGCGGTCGAACAGACGGGTTCCGGTAAGCTGTTCCAGTTCGTTCAGCGTTTTGGATAGTGCAGGCTGACTAAGGTTAAGGGTTTCAGCCGCTCGCCCCAGCGTTCCCTGTTGAGCGACGGCCACAAATGTATGCAAATGGCGCAAGCGTATGCGCTGACTGAACAGACCATTTTTTTCCATAGGCGATGTTAAAAACAGAGCGACGCGGGTGACAAGTTAAGTTGTTTGAATTTGATAACCTGATAGCAAAATATTTTTAACATTTGATCTGTTTGAGTTACAACTGTTTTTCGAAAACGCCCATGCTTTGACCACTCGTCTGCCTGGATCACAATTTGTAAATTCTTCCCAACGAAAAGAACGGGCTTCTCTACACTCCAGGTAGTATTCACTGGAGGCATGACATCATGGCGAACACCATCACGGCTGATGATATTCGGGAACACTTTTCGCAGGCTATGTCGGCGATGTACCAGCAGGAAGTTCCGCAGTACGGCACCTTGCTGGAACTGGTGGCGGACGTTAACCTGGCGGTTCTGGAAAATAACCCACTTTTACATGAACAACTGGCAAATGCAGACGAACTGGCGCGCCTGAATGTTGAACGTCACGGTGCGATCCGCGTTGGCACCGCGCAGGAGCTTTCCACCCTGCGCCGGATCTTCGCCATTATGGGCATGTACCCGGTCAGCTACTACGATCTCTCCCAGGCGGGCGTCCCCGTCCACTCGACAGCGTTTCGTCCGACTGACGATGCGGCGCTCTGCCGTAATCCGTTTCGCATTTTTACCTCGCTGCTGCGCCTGGAGCTGATTGAAAACGTTGCGCTGCGCGAAAGGGCGGCAGAGATCCTCTCCCGGCGCAACATCTTTACGCCGCGCTGCCTGGACCTGATCGACCTGCATGATGTACAGGGACACTTTACCGAGGCACAGGCGCGCGAATTTGTGCAGGAAGCCTTAGAAACCTTCCGCTGGCATCGCCATGCGACGGTCGATCAGGAAACCTATCTGGCGCTTAGTAACGAACATCGCCTGATAGCCGACGTGGTCTGTTTCCCGGGGTGCCATATCAACCATCTCACGCCGCGCACGCTGGATATCGACCGGGTACAGGAACTGATGCCGAAGTACGGCATTGAGCCGAAAATCCTGATTGAAGGCCCGCCGCGCCGCGAGGTGCCGATCCTCCTGCGCCAGACCAGCTTTAAGGCGCTGGAAGAGCCGGTGCTTTTCGCGGGAGAACACAAGGGTACGCATACCGCGCGTTTCGGTGAGATTGAGCAGCGGGGCGTGGCCCTTACGCCGAAAGGACGCGAGCTGTACGACCGTCTGTTAAATCAGGCCGGGACCGGCAAAGACAACCTGACCCATCAGCTTCACCTGCGCGAGATATTCAGCACCTTCCCGGACAGCGAAATGTTCCTGCGCCGTCAGGGGCTGGCTTATTTCCGCTACCGTCTGACTCCGACAGGTGAGGCGCATCGCCACGCGTTTCGTCCCGGTGACGATCCGCAGCCGCTGATCGAACGCGGCTGGGTTGTGGCGCAGCCGATCACCTATGAGGATTTTCTGCCCGTCAGCGCGGCGGGGATTTTCCAGTCGAATCTTGGCAATGAAACGCAGGCGCGCAGCCACGGCAATGCCAGCCGCAATGCCTTCGAAGCCGCGCTCGGCTGTGCGGTGTACGACGAGTTTACGCTTTACGAGGAGGCGGAAGCGCGCAGCAAACAGCGTTGCGGTTTGCTCTGAAACCGTTACTCTGCAGGGGTGTGATGGAAAAAGAAGGTTGGTATGGAAAATCCCTCCGCCCCTGTGGTTGAAACGCGCCAGGGCGCACTAATTGGTTCTACTGAAGGCGATACCCATGTGTGGTGTGGCATTCCTTATGCGGCACCGCCGGTCGGCCCGTGGCGCTGGCGCTCCCCACGCCCCCCTGCACGCTGGGATGGCGTGCGTCCGGCGACGGCGTTCTCCGCCTCCAGCTGGCAGAGCAGCGAAAGCTGTCAGGAGTTGGGCGGCGGCGATCCTGGCCAGTTCTCTGAAGACTGCCTGTACCTTAACGTCTGGTCGCCAGTCGTACGCGCCGATCCGCTTCCGGTGATGGTCTGGCTGCACGGCGGAGGATTTACCCTCGGCGCTGGCGGTCTGCCTCCGTATAACGGCAGGGCACTGGCGAAGCGCGGTACGGTGGTGGTGACAATTAATTACCGTCTCGGCCACCTCGGCTTTTTTGCCCATCCGGCGCTGGAGGGGGAAGAAGAACGCGTGGTGCATAACTTTGCGCTGCTCGATCAGATCCAGGCCCTGGAATGGGTGCGCGATAACATTGCCGCGTTCGGCGGCGATCCTGAGAACATCACCGTATTTGGCGAGTCGGCCGGTGCGCGCAGCGTGCTGTCGCTGATGGCTTCTCCGCTTGCGGGAGGACTGTTCCATAAAGCCATTGTGCAAAGCGGGTACACGCTGCCCGACACCCCGCGCGAGCAGGCCATGCATAAAGGCGAAGTGATTGCTGCCCATTTTGGCCTGCAAAATGCCACCGTGGAACAGCTTCGCGCGATCCCGCCTGAGGCGTTCTGGCCGCTGACCTCGCCACTGAATATCGCCCCTGCGCCCATCGTGGGTGACTGCGTTTTGCCTGAGGCCATGCTCGATGTCTTTTTCGCTGCCCGTCAGCATTCAGTACCGGTGATGATTGGGTCAAACAGCGACGAAGCCAGCGTGATGTCGGTGTTCGGGGTCGATCTTGCCGGGCAGATCCAGAAGCTTCGCCGCGAGCGGCGCTTTGGCCTGGGGCTGATTAAGCTGCTTTATCCTGGCGTGAAGGGCGATGAGGAACTTGGCAGACAGGTATGCCGCGACATGGCCTTCACCACTATGGGATACGTGGTGATGCAGGCGCAGCAGCGGGCGGGCGGCCTGTGCTGGCGATACTGGTTTGATTATGTGGCCGAAGCGGAGCACGCGACGTATACCAACGGCGCCTGGCACGGTAACGAAGTGCCCTACGTGTTCGATACCCTTGGGCAGGTGGAACCCTCGCGGCAGTATGTAAATGAACGCGATCTGGCCTTCGCCGCTCAGGTGGCGGACTACTGGGTGAGCTTTGCCCGGGATGCGGGAGCACGCGATAGCCTGGTGGGGCCCACACGCTGGCCCGCCTGCCGGAAAGGGCGGGACGTGTTGTTGCGCATCGGTGTGAATAAACATGCAGGTTTTCGGCTTGAAAACCGTTTTATGCGTGCCCGTATGAGCCTCTTCAAACGGGTAATGAAACACCACGTCAGCCTCGACTGAGCAGACAGGCACGAAACGCATCCAGCCCGTTCTCCGGGTCGGGTGCGTCGCGTAACACCAGCCGGTAGCTCGCCCCCGTCTTTATGCTCGTATCATAAGGCCGCATCAGCCGTCCGGCGCGCACGTCCTCCTCCACCAGCGTTTCATCCGCAATGGCGATGCCCAGCCCCTGAATGGCGGCGGTAATGGCCAGATCCATGGTTTCAAAGTGTTGATTTTTGAGCATAGCTGGCGCCGGACGCGGCTGTTTCGCCAGCCACAGCGTCCAGTCCGTTTTGTCCCGCGTGGGGTGAAGGAAGGTGAGTGTTTCCAGCGCAGAACCGGCCCTCAGCGGGCTCATCACCGGGGTTAAGGCCTCTTCGAACAGCAGATCGCCGGCGCTCATGTGCGTTCCAAACACAATCGCCGCGTCATAGGATTCGGTTTTGAAATTGACGTTGTGATCGGTGGTAGTGGTCAGCGCAATCTGGAGTTCCGGCTGTTCGCGCTCGACCTGTAACAGACGCGGTACCAGCCAGCGCATCGCGCAGGTAGGCGCTTTCAGACGAATTACGGTCTGGTGCGTCCGCGCCTGTTCAGCAACGTTAAGCAGGTGCTCAAACGCAGATTGCAGTTCCGGCAGCAGGGCGCTTCCCTGTGAAGAAAGACGCAGGCCGCGAGCATGGCGTTCGAACAGCGGGAAGCCGAACCAGCTTTCCAGCGAGGCAATTTTGCGGCTTACCGCCCCCTGCGTCAGACAAAGCTCCTTCGCGGCATGGGTAAGATTCAGGTGACGCGCGGTCACGATAAACGTCTCTACGGCATTAAGCGGAAATGAACGACGCGACATATCTCACCTTAGCTATGCGTTTTTGTCATGGCTATTATGACAACAATTCGATTGTCCCGGCAATCAAGTTATTGTTTGAATAGTTATGCATTCACCACGAGAAGGGACAGAGGATGACTTTGAAAACGCCGGTGCAGACCCGCTCCAAATTGCCCGATGTAGGAACCACCATTTTTACCGTTATCGGCCAGCTTTCAGCCCGGCATAACGCCATCAACCTTTCTCAGGGTGCGCCGAATTTTTCCTGCGACCCAAAACTTATCTCCGGCGTCACTCGCGCCATGGAGTCAGGGCATAACCAGTATGCCTCCATGACCGGGCTGCAACCGCTCAGAGAGCGCATCGCGGACAAAATTGCCACGCTCTATGGCACCCGCTATGACCCGGTGAGCGAGGTACTGGTGACCGCCAGCGCCAGCGAAGGGCTTTACTCAGCCATCAGCGGGCTGGTTCATCCTGGCGATGAGGTGATCTATTTCGAGCCCTCCTTTGACAGCTATGCGCCGATTGTCCGTCTGCAGGGGGCGACGCCGATCGCTATTAAGCTGACGGTACCGGATTTTGCCGTGAACTGGGATGAAGTACGCGCGGCTATTACCCCACGCACGCGGATGATCATCGTCAATACGCCGCACAACCCGAGCGGACAGGTGTTTTCAGCCGCCGATCTGCACCAGTTGGCAGTGCTGACGCGCCACACCGACATCATCATTTTGTCTGACGAAGTGTACGAGCACGTCGTTTTTGATGGCGAACCGCATCACGGGATGGCGACGCACCCGCAACTGGCGGAGCGCAGCGTGATTATTTCTTCTTTCGGAAAAACCTATCACGTCACCGGCTGGCGCGTGGGTTATTGTGTGGCGCCCGCGGAGCTGATGGATGAAATATGTAAGGTCCATCAATTTTTAATGTTCTCGGCCGATACGCCGATGCAGTACGCGTTTGCCGAACACATGACCGATCCGCAAACCTGGCTGTCGCTGGCGGCGTTTTATCAGCGCAAGCGCGATCTGCTGCAAAGTTTGCTCGCCGACTCACCGTTCAGGCTGCTTCCGAGTGCCGGTTCGTTTTTCCTGCTTGCGGATTACAGCGGCTTTAGCGACGAGCGCGACAGCGAGATGGTGAAAAGGCTGATTGTCGAGTACGGGGTTGCCACCATTCCGCTGTCAGCGTTTTATGCCGATGGCACGGACAATAAACTGATCCGTCTCTCTTTTGCGAAAGATGAGGCGACGTTACGGGCAGGTGCCCAGGCCCTTTGTCGGGTTACACCACGTTAAGGAATTTGAGATGAAATTACGCGCGTTAGTTGTCGGCATAGGACTGCTGTGTTCATTCTCGTCGTTTGCTGCTACCGAGTTGCGTTACGGGCTGGAAGCGGAATATCCGCCGTTTGAAAGCCGCAATGCCTCAGGGGAGCTGGAAGGATTTGACGTAGAACTGGGAAATGCCATCTGTAAAGCCGCCGCGCTGAAGTGCAGCTGGGTAGAAACCTCGTTTGATGCGTTGATTCCCGGTCTGCTGGCGAAAAAGTTCGACGCCATAAACTCGGCGATGAACATCACCGAACAGCGTCGTAAGAGCATTGATTTTACCCAGCCCATCTACCGTATTCCCTCCCAGCTGGTGGGCAAAGCCGGTTCTGCGGTAGAGGCCACGCCGGAAGGGCTGAAGGGCAAAACCATCGGCGTTCTCCAGGGTTCAATTCAGGAAACCTACGCCAAAGAGCACTGGGAAAAGCACGGTGTCACCGTGGTGTCTTATAAAGATCAGAATATGGCCTGGGGAGATCTGCTGAATGGCCGCATCGATGCCTCGCTGGTCATGTCAGCGGCCGGGCAGGCAGGTTTCCTCAGCAAGCCGCAGGGTAAAGGGTTTGGCTTTATCGGCAAACCGGTGTCGGACGACACCATCCTCGGCAGTGGGATCGGCTTTGGGCTGCGTAAGGGGGATGAGGCCACCAAAAAGCAGCTTGATGCCGCAATTGATAAAGTACGTGCCGACGGCACGATCGCTAAACTGGCTGATAAGTACTTCCCGGGTATCGATGTCAGCGTAAAATAACCGCCTCGTTGGTCCCGGCTGTTGATGTCCAGCCGGGACTCTTTTATACATAACTTTACCCCTTTTTCAGGCCGTTCTGGTCGACAGAAAATATTTCTCGGTTTGTTCAGATAATCACCCGCCAACAATTGGATTCTTAACCGTTTTTGTTTAGGCTGTGCGTTCTTTCTTGCCGTCATTTCGCTGCGCGCGAAACTCATTCACACGACCATAAGGACGTTTTCTCAGGCATGAATCGCAGACGTTTTCTCAAAGGTTCCCTGGCAATGGCTGCCCTGAGCGGCACTTCTGGCCTTGCTTCTCTGTTTTCCCAGGCGGCGTATGCTGCTGACTCCGACATTGCCGACGGTCAGAGCCGTCGCTTTGACTTCTCTGTTCTGCAATCCATGGCGCACGATCTGGCGAAAACCCCGTGGGGTGGTGCGCCGCGTCCGCTGCCGGAAACGCTGGCCACCATGACGCCGCAGGCGTACAACGCCATCCGTTACGATGAGAAACAGTCGCTGTGGAATAACATTGAAGGTCGCCAGCTGGACGCCCAGTTCTTCCATATGGGGATGGGATTCCGCCGCCGCGTGCGCATGTTCTCGCTGGATCAAAGCACCTCTCAGGCGCGTGAGATCCACTTCCGTCCAGAGCTGTTCAGCTACGGCGATACGGGCGTGGATACCAAACAGCTTGAAGGTCAGAGTGACCTCGGCTTCGCCGGATTCCGCGTCTTTAAAGCGCCGGAGCTGGCGCGACGCGATATCGTTTCGTTCCTGGGCGCGAGCTACTTCCGCGCAGTGGATGATACCTACCAGTACGGCCTTTCCGCGCGCGGGCTGGCGGTGGATACCTTTACTGACACCCCGGAAGAGTTCCCGGATTTCACCTCCTTCTGGTTTGAAACCGTTAAGCCGGGCGATACCACCTTTACCGTCTATGCGCTTCTGGACAGCCCGAGCATTACCGGTGCCTATAAGTTTGTGATCCACTGTGAGAAGAGCCAGGTGATCATGGACGTCGAAAACCATCTCTATGCGCGCAAAGACATCAAGCAGCTCGGCATCGCGCCGATGACCAGCATGTTCAGCTGCGGCAACAACGAACGCCGCATGTGCGACACCATTCATCCGCAGATCCACGATTCAGACCGCCTGGCAATGTGGCGCGGTAACGGAGAGTGGATCTGCCGACCGCTGAACAACCCGCAAAAGCTGCAATTTAACGCTTATCTGGATAAAAACCCGAAAGGCTTTGGTTTGTTGCAGCTTGACCGTGATTTCTCCCATTACCAGGACGTCATGGGCTGGTATAACAAGCGACCAAGCCTGTGGGTCGAGCCGCGCAACAACTGGGGTAAAGGATCCATCGCCCTGATGGAGATCCCGACAACCGGCGAGACGCTCGATAACGTGGTCTGCTTCTGGCAGCCGGAGAAACCGGTGCAGGCGGGTGATGAACTGGACTTCAAATACCGTCTCTACTGGAGCGCGCAGCCGCCGGTGCGTTCACCGCTGGCAAACGTCTACGCTACCCGTACCGGTATGGGCGGCTTCCCGGAGGGCTGGGCGCCGGGTGAAAATTACCCGAAAGTGTGGGCCCGTCGCTTTGCCATCGACTTCGTCGGGGGCGATTTGAAGGCCGCCGCACCGAAGGGCATTGAGCCGGTGATCACCCTGTCCAGCGGTGAAGCGAAGCAGGTGGAGATCCTCTACGTCGAGCCGTTCGACGGGTATCGCATTCTGTTTGACTGGTATCCAACCTCTGACTCCACCGAGCCGGTCGATATGCGTCTGTTCCTGCGCTGTCAGGGCGACGCCATCAGCGAGACCTGGCTGTACCAGTATTTCCCGCCCGCGCCGGACAAACGTAACTACGTTGACGATCGGATCATGCGTTAGTCCTTATGGGTTTGTGCCGGGTGGCGGCTTCGCCTTACCCGGCCTGATCCGGACGCATTTGTAGGCCGGGTAAGCGTTAGCGCCACCCGGCAATTAAGAGGCACTATGTCTTCAGAAATTATCCCCGTAACCCAGGAAATCGAGCTTCGCGCCGTCGAAGAGCGCTATACCACCGATCTGCATAACCTCGTTATTAAAAATAAAACCTGGCTGCAAACCGCCTTCGACTGGGCGCAGCATGTCGGCACTGAGGAGGACACGCGCCGTAACGTGCAGAGCAACCAGATGCTGCACCAGCGCGGCTACGCCAAAATGTTCCTGATTTTCATGAAGGACGAGCTGGTGGGCGTGCTTTCTTTTAACGCGATAGAGCCTGCGAATAAGGCCGGGTACATCGGCTACTGGCTTGACAAAGCGCATCAGGGACAGGGCATTCTCTCTCAGGCGCTACAGGCGTTTATGCGCTATTACGTTGAGCGCGGCGAGATCCGCCGCTTTGTGATCAAATGTCGCGTGGCTAACCATAACAGTAACCGCGTGGCGCAGCGCAATGGTTTTGCGCTGGAAGGTTGTTTACGGGAAGCGGAAATGCTCAACGGCCGCTTCGATGACGTAAACCTGTACGCCAGGTTATTCCCGCTATAGCGCCCCCAGCAGCGGCGTCCGGGTGATCCGCGTGTCACCGTTGATCACTTTGGCTCCCCGGACGTGAATGCTTTCACCCTCCAGCGCCTCGATCGCCGCATCGTCTGTAATCTCCACCTGATGCTCAATCAGGACATCACCGCTGATACGCGCGCGCCCCTGAATAACGACCTTGTCATCAATCAGGATCGGCCCGCCGCGTAACCACGCCTCGCCACCAATCAATACGTGGTGTTTGATAACGCAGTTACCTTCGACGAGGGCGTTTTCCGCGACCTGTGAACTGTACCGCACGGTCGGGATCGCATCATCCTCTAAACCGGCCAGCAGGCGGGCGTTGCCGTACACTTTGGCGCAGTCGCACACCCAGACGTTATTAAGCGCGTTGCCCTCAAGAATGGCGCGGTCAAACACCTCCGCGCGGTGCTCAACAAAGGCCCAGGTCACCATGGCATCGCCGTAGATTTGCGCCTGATGCACAATACGCGACTGGCTGACCGTGGCTCTGTCGTAAATCTGCAGGATCTGCTCACGGTCGGGTGTCAGCCCTTTGGCTGCAATCACCATGCTGTTATGCAGCACCCGCGCGTCACCCGCGATACGGCATTCCCCGCGTACGGTGGAGTGCTGGATAGTGACGTTGTCACTTATTGCCGCGCCGTGACTCACTTCTGCCGCGTCAAGCCAGCTGTTGCCGCCTACGTGTGCGCGGTGGCTTACGATGCAGGGTTGGGTGAGGCGGGCGTTGCCGGATATCCTGGCCCCGGCAAACACCACGCTGTTTTCATCATAAACCCAGCAATCCCCGTCCTGGGCGAGCGCGTGTTCATCCTCAACCCAACCACCTTTTGTCCCGCTGGTCACATCGTTAAAATCCTTTGCGGCAATAATCTGTCTGAGTAGGGTTGTGCACGGCGTTGATCCGTCCTGCCAGCGCCAGAGACGCGTTTCATTGCCAAGCCTGTATTTTGTCATCGTGTTTTCCCTGAAAAGCCATTCACTAAACGTAGCAAACTTTTGGCGTTTCGAAGTGCTGGCGTCTGCACGTTAAACCCCTTAAAATGGCATTTAAAATACATTTTAAAGTTTAAAAAAAATGCATAACCAAGACCAACGCGTTCTTAACTTGCCCGCCGGTTATTTCGGTATGGTTCTGGGTACCATAGGTATGGGGTTCGCCTGGCGTTATGCCGGTACTATCTGGCCGGTGACGCGCTGGCCGGGCGAGATCCTGGTGGCGCTGGCGGTGGCGATCTGGTTCCTGCTGAGCGTGGCGTTTCTTACCCGTGCGGTACGGTTTCCACATAGCGTGCTGGCCGAGATGCGGCATCCGGTAATGAGCAGTTTTGTCAGCCTGTTTCCTGCCACAACGCTACTGGTGGCCATTGGCTTTGTGCCGTGGTGCCGACCGGTGTCGCTGGTGCTGTTTAGCGTAGGCGTGGTGATCCAGCTTGCGTATGCCGCCTGGCAAAGCGCCGGGCTGTGGCGCGGTAAGCATCCGGAAGAGGCCACGACGCCGGGACTGTATCTGCCGACGGTAGCGAACAATTTTATCAGCGCCATGGCCTGCGGTGCGCTGGGTTTCCACGATGCGGGGCTGGTGTTCCTTGGTGCCGGGGTCTTTTCCTGGCTGAGCCTCGAGCCGGTCATTCTGCAACGCCTGCGCAGCGTGGGCGAACTGCCCGCGGCGCTTCGTACTTCGCTCGGGATCCAGCTTGCGCCTGCCCTGGTGGCCTGTAGCGCCTGGTTTAGCGTCAACGGCGGCGAAGCGGACACCTTCGCCAAAATGCTTTTCGGCTATGGTCTGTTGCAACTCCTGTTTATGCTGCGTCTGATGCCGTGGTATCTGTCGCAGCCGTTCAACGTGTCGTTCTGGAGCTTCTCGTTCGGGGTGTCGGCGCTGGCGACCACCGGTTTACATCTGGGGCAGAGCAGTCCGTCTGGGTTCTTTCATGCCCTCGCGGTTCCCCTGTTTATTTTCACCAACGTCATCATCGCGATGCTGCTGGTCCGTACTTTTATCTTGCTGATGCAGGGCAAACTTCTGGTGCGCGCTGATAAGGCACTGCTAATGCAATCTGAGGAAAAATAATGACTGTCGATGAAAACTACTTTACTGAGAAATATGGTCTGACCCGCACGCACTCAGAGGTCCTGCTCTGCGCGGACATTGTTAAGCCGGGAAAAACGCTCGATCTCGGTAGCGGAAATGGCCGTAACAGCCTCTACCTCGCTGCCAACGGCTATGACGTGACGGCGTGGGATAAAAACCCGATGAGCATCGATAACATCGAGCGCATTAAGGCGGCGGAAGGGATCGCGAATCTGCAAACGGCGATAAAGGACCTGAACAACCTGACTTTTGACGGCGAATACGACTTTATTCTTTCCACCGTCGTGTTGATGTTTCTCGAAGCGAAAACCATCCCTGGTCTTATCGCCAATATGCAGCGTTGCACTAAACCAGGCGGCTATAACCTGATCGTTGCCGCCATGGATACGGAGGACTATCCGTGTACCGTCGGTTTCCCGTTTGCCTTCAAGACCGGTGAACTGAGCCACTACTACGAAGGCTGGGAGCTGATCAAGTACAACGAAGAGGTGGGGGAACTCCACCGTACCGATGCCAACGGCAACCGTATCAAGCTGCGCTTCGCCACCATGCTCGCACGCAAGCCCGCTTAACGCGCGGCCAGCAGACAGAGTTGCAGGGCCGTGCGACAGGAGGCCTCGAACGACGACAGCGGTAAAAACTCAAACTTCGAGTGGAAGTTATGGGCGCCGGTGAAGAAGTTCGGGGTGAGCAAGCCTTTGGCTGACAGGGCCGCCCCGTCCGTGCCACCGCGCATGGGGATCGGTTTTGGGGTGATACCGAGCGATTCCATCGCCTCGAACATCAGGTCGATCGCGCGGCGGTCTTCGCCAATCGCATTGCTGATATTGCTGTAGGTATCTTCAATGCGATACTCCACGTTTGCCGTGGGATGCTGCGCAGCAATCCGCGCTGCCACATCGGCAACTTGCTGCTTGCGGGCGGCAAAACCCTCTTTGTCAAAATCACGAATGTTGGCTTTCAGCACCGCTTCGTTTTGCCCGGCCTGGATGCCGTTAAACCAGATATAACCTTCGCGCCCCTCGGTGCATTCCGGGGTTTGCTGGCGATCGAAATGGCTGATGAAATCCGTTGCCATCAGCAGCGGGTTGACCAGCACCCCTTTGGCGGACATCGGGTGCGCCGTGACGCCGGTAAAGCAAATTTCAGCCGCCGCCGCGTTAAAGTTCTCGTAAACAATTTCCCCCAGCTCGCAGCAGTCGATGGTCCAGGCAAAATCGACGTCGAAGCGCTTCAAATCCAGCGCTTTCGCGCCACAGAGACCAATCTCTTCATCGGGCACAAACGCCACCACAATATCGCCATGCTTATGTTCAGCGGTGAGGTTTTCCAGCACCGTCATGACCACGGTGACGGCCGCTTTATTATCTGCGCCTAATACGCTGGTTCCGTCGCTGAAAATAATCTCCTCATCAGGATAAGCCAGAATTTCCGGGTGCTCATTTACGCGCAACCAAATATCTTTTTCTTTATTCAGGCAGAGATCATCTCCCGTAAAGGTTAATATTTGTGGATGAATATCCGGGGATAAACCGACGTCAACGGTATCGATATGGGTAATAAAACCAATCCGCGGCGCGCCGGGAATATTGCCTTTTTTCACGGCGGTAACGGTGGCGAACTCATCAATCACAATATCGTCTAACCCCAGCGTTTCCAGCTCCTTCGCCAGCTCCCGCGCCATGTCGTGCTGGCCCGGGGTGGAGGGCAGGGTTTTGACTTTCGGGTCGCTCTGGCTGGTGATGGCGAGATAGCGGAAAAAGCGTTGGGTTAATTGTCTGGAGAGTTCTGAGCCCATAGTGTTTCCTTCTGTATTTATTTTTCATGTGTTTGCGCCATCACTTTAATGTTATTTATGAAATGGCAAAAGAAGTAATTAGCCGTCGAATTAAAAAGACAGGAATAAATGATGAAAAGCACATTCACAATGATAACGCTGGCGCTTGCTGCGCTGACGGTCAGTTCCACCGTCGCGGCAAAAACGCTGGTGTATTGCTCCGAAGGATCGCCGGAAAATTTCAATCCTCAGCTCTATACGTCGGGGACCAGCGTGGACGCCAGCGCCGTACCGGTTTATAACCGTCTGGTCGATTTCAAACCGGGCACTACCGAACTGGTGCCGAGCCTGGCGGAAAGCTGGGAGGTGAGCGAGGATGGTAAGGTCTACACCTTCCACCTGCGCAAAGGGGTGAAATTCCACAGTAATAAACTGTTCACGCCGACGCGCGACTTCAACGCGGATGACGTGATTTTCTCGTTTATGCGCCAGAAGGATGTGAATCATCCCTACCATAACGTCTCCAACGGCAGTTATTCCAACTTCGAAAGTCTGGAGTTCGGCAGCCTGATTACCGCCATTGATAAGGTTGACGATCGCACCGTGCGCTTCACCCTGGCGCACCCGGAAGCGCCGTTTGTTGCCGATCTGGCGTGGTATTTTGCCTCCATCCTGTCGGCGGAGTATGCCGATGCCATGCTGAAAGCGGGCACGCCTGAAAAGGTTGATATGCAGCCGATTGGCACCGGGCCGTTTAAGCTGGCGCAATATCAGAAGGATTCCCGCATCCTTTTTACCGCCTTCCCGGACTACTGGCAGGGAAAATCGAAGCTGGATCGTCTGGTGTTCACCATCACGCCGGACGCCTCGGTGCGTTTTGCCAAAGTCGAGAAGAATGAGTGCCAGGTGATGCCGTTCCCAAACCCGGCGGATCTGCCGCGTATGAAGGCTAACAAAGACATCAACCTGATGAGCAAGGCCGGTCTGAATACCGGTTTCCTGGCATTTAACACGCAAAAGCCGCCGCTGGATAACGTAAAAGTGCGCCAGGCGCTGGCGATGGCGATTAACAAACCGGCCATCATTGAGGCGGTCTTCCACGGCACCGGCACGGCGGCGAAAAACCTGCTGCCGCCTGGCGTCTGGAGTGCCGACAGCGAGCTGAAAGACTACGATTACGATCCAGAAAAAGCGAAAACGCTGTTAAAGGAGGCGGGATTTGCCAACGGCGTAAGCATCGATCTGTGGGCTATGCCCGTGCAGCGGCCGTATAACCCGAACGCGAAGCGTATGGCTGAAATGATCCAGGCGGACTGGGCGAAAGTAGGCGTGCAGACCAAAATCGTGACCTACGAATGGGGCGAATATCTGAAGCGCGTGAAGGGCGGGGAGCATCAGGCTGCGCTGATGGGCTGGACAACGGCGACGGGCGATCCGGATAACTTCTTCGGACCACTGTTTACCTGTACGTCCGCCAACGGCGGGTCGAACTCGGCCAAATGGTGCTATAAGCCGTTTGATAACCTGATTGCCGAAGCAAAATCGATAACCGATCGCGAAAAACGCGTGGCGCTGTACAAGCAGGCGCAGCAGATGATGCACGATCAAATGCCGGCGGTTATGATTGCCCACTCGACCATTTTTGAGCCAGTCAGAAAAGAGGTCACGGGCTATGAAATCGATCCCTTCGGCAAACATCTGTTCTGGCAGGTAGATATAAAACAGTAATATTTTTCTGCCCGGATCCCGTCCGGGCACTATTTTTACAATTTGTGCCTTCCCCGTCATTTTTTGCCACAACATTTCCCTCTGTTTTTTGTTATAACTTCAAGTGCATACTTGCAGATAACTCGGAACTCCATCATGCGTACTTCCACTTTTTTTAAAGTTGCAGTGCTTTCTGGCCTGTTGGCCCTTTCTGGCTGTGCGTCAAAAGTCGCAGCCCCCGATCAATATTCAGGCTTTTTAAAAGATTACTCTGACTTGCAGGAGATGACATCAGCAACCGGGAAACCAACCTTGCGTTGGGTCGATCCTTCCTATGATCCGGCGAACTACGACAGTATTATCTGGACCCCGATAACCTATTATCCGACACCAAAGCCAACCACACAGCTTGGGCAAAAAACGCTTGATGAATTGTTGAGTTACACCAATAACACATTAAAAAACGCGATAGGCCAGCGTAAGCCAATTGTGACGACGCCGGGCAAACATAGCCTGATCTTCCGCGGCGCCATCACGGGTGTGAGCTCAGAGAAAGAAGGTTTGCAGTTCTATGAAGTGGTGCCCGTCGCGCTGCTGGTTGCGGGTACGCAGATGGCAACTGGCCATCGCACCATGGATACGCATCTTTTCTTTGAAGGTGAGCTGATTGATGCCGCCACGAACAAACCGGTAGTTAAAGTTGTTCGTAAAGGTGAAGGTAAAGAGCTTGCCAACGAGAACACGCCGTTGGGATTCGCCACACTGAAACAGGTTGTGGATGATATGGCGACCGATGCCACCATGTTTGATGTCCATCAGACAGCAAAATAATAAAAAACGGCCTGCATTTACGCAGGCCGTTATTTTATGCCGTCAGCAGGCGGCGGAACCAGGTTTCCGGTTTCGTAAACATCACCATATTTCCCCCTAAAATCAACAGCAGGCCGACGATCCCGTTGATATGCCACACGTAACCCTCGTACACCGTTGAAATCGACAGCGCCACCAGCGGGAACAGAAGGGTGCTGTACGCGGCCTTACCGGGACCAATGCGGCCTACCAGCGTAAAGTAGGCGCCGAAGGCAATCACCGAGCCAAACAGAGCAAGATAGAGCAGCGCCCCCATATAGCTCACCGTCCATTCCGGCATAAAGCTTTCGCCCCTGAATAGAGCGATAAGGCCCATCACGACGGTGCCATACAGCATCGCCCAGGCATTGGTGGTCATGGTTTCCAGCCCGTTTCGCTGATGACGCATGCTGATCATATTCCCCAGCGAGAAGCCGTAGGTGCCGAGGGCGGAAAGCCCGATGCCCGTAAGCAATGACGCGCTCCAGCCGCTGGCGAGCAGATCGTTCCAGAACAGGGTAATGATCCCGATAAGCCCCAGCGCTGCCGCCGTCCAGAAGCGCGCGGGTGGACGCTGGCCGAAGAAGATAAAGCTGTTGATGGCGTTATATAGTACGGCCATCGAGAAAATCACCGACTCAAGGCCGGTATTGATATGGGCGGCGGCGGTATAAAAGCACCAGAAGTTGAAACAGAAAACGCAGCAACCCTGAAGCATGCAATAGAGATGATCCCGCAGCGCCAGCCTGCGCAGGCGACGAAGGGCGACCAGGACGATCATCATCGTGGCGCTGGCCACGGCGAAGCGCCAGAAAATGGAGACCGGCGCTGCAACCGGCCCCTGTTGTAAAAAAATGGCGATCCAGGTCGTGCCCCAGATAACAACAACCAGCCCATAGAGTAATGCGTTCATGGTGTCTCTCTTCTCATACCGCGGAAAACAACAGTGTGGCGAAAGAAGGGGGCCCCGGCTTTCATCGCCTTGCGCCGGACTTGCAAATTCTTGCGCTTTTTTCTCGCACAATGGCTGGTAACAGGCTGCAACACTTCTTAGACTGACAGTCTGATTAATCACCTGTTTACGGCCATGTCTCTCGTTTACGACACCTTTGAAACGTTACGCCAAAAAAATGCAGTGCTGCGGGAAACCGTCGCGCTCAATACTGGCATTCAACTGGCGGCGTGGTACAACAAGCACGATACGATCACGGTGAAAAGCAACCATCACACCCTTAGCCTGTACGTGGCGGATGGCTATGAAAGCTATCAAAAAACGCCGGGTGGCTGGAAAAATGGCGGCGGGCCGGACCGTTTTTGTCTAATGCCGGAAGAGAGCGAATCCACATGGGATATTCGTGATGACCTGTCGTTCGTGCACCTCTACTGCACCGATGAACACCTGCGGGACGTGGGGGAGAAAATCTGGGATAAACGACCGCTATCGCTGACGCTGGAGGAAAAAATCTTCGGCAGCGATCCGAAAATCACCGCCCTTTATCGCCAGTTTTTGCTCGGCTGCGACTGGCAGCAAAACGCCAATCAGCTCACCCTGAGCACTGCGTCGACCTTATTGCTGACGCATTTGGTCCAGCACTATTCCAGCGTCCAGTGGAAGTTACCGGTGGTGACCGGCGGGTTATCGCCGTTTGTGCTTCGCAACGTGCTGGCCTTTATCGAGGAAAATCTGGCGCAACCCTTAACGCTGGCGGAACTGGCGGGCCAGGCCGCACTCAGTGAGTATCACTTTGCGCGGATGTTCCGCCAGTCGATGGGGCTGGCGCCGCATCAGTACGTCATGCAGCGCCGCATGGAGAAGGCCAAAGCGCTGATTCAGCACACGACCACGCCGCTCACCGACATCGCGCTGGCCTGCGGATTTAACTCCGCCAGCCATTTCAGTAACCGTTTTCGCAGCATGACCGGCATCACGCCGTCACAGCTACGCGCGGCGAAGGCGTGAGAAGACAGCGTAACAGATCCCACCCAGCACCAGCCCCCAGAAAGCGGAGCCAATTCCCAGGAGCGTGACGCCGCTGGCGGTCATCAGGAAGGTGACGATCGCCGCGTCGCGCTCTGCTTCATGATTCAGTGCCTGATACAAACTCCCGCTGATAGTGCCGAGCAGGGCCAGCCCGGCCAGCGTCTGGATGCCGCTCAGCGGCAGGGCGGCCATCAGCCCCGAAATCGACCCGCCGAACACCCCCGCCAGCAGATAAAACCCACCTGCGGCCGCCGCAGCCAGCCAGCGTTTACTGGCATCCGGGTGGGCGTCCGGACTCTGGCAGATGGCGGCGGTGATGGCGGCGATGCAGATGGAATAGACGCCGAAGGGGGACAACAGCAGCGCCAGCCCGCCGGTGGCAACGATCAGCGGTGAGACCGCCAGCGGATAGCCCGATGCCTGCATGGTGGCGAAGCCGGGCGCATTCTGCGACGCCATGGTCACCAGGAAGAAGGGTAAGCCGATGCTGATCAGGCTGGTGAAGGTGAACGCAGGGGCAATGAATTCCGGCATGATCACCGATAACGTCATTTTATTCGTGACAACGTCACCTTCAGCCCAGGCCACGAACACCCCCACCAGCAGCGTGGCGACAATGGCGTACCGGGGCGCTACGGCTTTAGCCACCAGCCAGGCGGCCAGCATACTGCCGCAAAGAAGCACGTGTCCCTCAAGATTGCTGAATGCCTTCAGGCCAAACTGTAACAGCACGCCTGCCAGCATAGCGGCGGCAAGCGAGTGCGGGATCAGTTTCATCAACCGGGCAAACAGGCCAGTGACGCCGCACAGCAGAATCAGCGCATTCGCAAATATAAATACCCCTATGGTTTCCGCCAGCGTCACGCCTTGCAGGCTGGTGGCGAGCAGCGCCGCGCCAGGAGTCGACCAGGCGGTCAGCACCGGGGCTTTATACCACCACGACAATGCAAGCGTGCTGATCCCCATCCCGAGCCCCAGCGCGGTCATCCATCCGGCGATTTGCTGTGTACTGGCGCCCGCCGCCGCAGCCGCCTGCCAGATAATGGCGGCAGAACTGGCGTAGCCCACCAGAACGGCAACAAAACCAGCCAGCACGGCAGGAAAGAGAGAGGCAGTCGATCGCATGTGAACTCCGTTGTGCGTTATAACGTCCGGGATAAGGTATCACTGTGCGCTATAGCGTACAAGTGGTATGCTTTGCTGCAACGGGAGGAACCATGGATATCACTCAACATCTGGCAACCACACTGAAAGCGCTGCGTCAGGCGCGGGGCTGGAGCCTGTCGAAACTGGCGGCAGAGACGGGCGTGTCGAAAGCGATGCTTGGGCAAATCGAACGCAATGAGTCCAGCCCGACGGTCTCAACCTTGTGGAAAATTGCCACCGGGCTGAACGTACCTTTTTCGGCGTTTATCACTCCAGAGAGCGAACCGCAGGCGGTGTTCGATCCGCAGCAGCAGGCGATGGTGGTGAAACCGCTTTTCCCCTGGGATGAACAGCTTAAGTTCGACCATTTCTCCATCACCCTGTCGCCCGGCGCGCTGAGTGAGTCCACGCCGCACGAAGCCGGGGTAATTGAACACGTGGTGGTGATAAGCGGTGAGCTGGACATGCAGATTGACGGTGTCTGGCGCACTCTATACGCTGATTCCGGCGTGCGTTTTGCCGGCGATAAACCGCACGCGTACCGTAACAGCAGCACCCGGACGGTGCATTTTCACTCTCTGATCCATTATCCCCGCTAAAGCGTTGCAAAACGGTTTCACTGGCACAGACTTCTGACTACAATAGCCGCCATTTTGACCATAACGGATAACGACGAAGTATGCGCCTGCACCCCCATCATCTTGAACTGCTAAGCCCGGCCCGCGACGCCGCCATTGCCCGTGAAGCCATTCTTCACGGTGCGGATGCCGTCTACATTGGCGGCCCAGGCTTCGGTGCCCGTCATAACGCCAGCAATAGCCTGCGCGACATTGCCGAACTGGTACCGTTCGCCCACCGTTTCGGGGCGAAGGTGTTCGTGACCCTGAACACCATTCTTCATGATGATGAGCTGGAGCCCGCGCAGCGTCTTATTACCGATCTCTACCAGACCGGCGTTGACGCTCTGATCGTTCAGGATATGGGTGTTCTGGAACTGGATATCCCGCCAATTGAGCTGCACGCCAGCACCCAGTGCGATATCCGCACCGTTGAGAAGGCGAAGTTTCTTTCAGACGTCGGGTTTACGCAGATTGTTCTGGCGCGTGAGCTGAACCTGAACCAGATCCGCGATATCCACCAGACCACCGACGCGACCATTGAATTCTTTATCCACGGTGCGCTTTGCGTGGCCTATTCCGGGCAGTGTAATATCTCTCACGCCCAGACGGGGCGCAGCGCTAACCGCGGCGACTGCTCTCAGGCCTGCCGTCTGCCGTATACCCTGAAAGACGATCAGGGCCGCGTGGTGGCATTCGAAAAACACCTGCTGTCGATGAAAGATAACGATCAGACGGCAAACCTCGGCGCGCTGATCGATGCCGGCGTACGCTCCTTCAAAATTGAAGGCCGCTACAAGGATATGAGCTACGTGAAAAATATCACCGCCCATTATCGTCAGATGCTGGATGCCATCATCGAGGATCGCGGTGACCTGGCGCGCGCGTCCGCCGGTCGTACAGAGCATTTCTTTATTCCGTCGACGGACAAAACGTTCCACCGCGGCAGTACGGATTATTTCGTTAATGCGCGCAAAGGGGATATTGGCGCGTTCGATTCACCGAAGTTTATTGGTCTGCCGGTGGGTGAAGTGCTGAAAGTGGCGAAGGATCATCTTGACGTTCAGGTTACAGAGCCGCTGGCGAACGGCGATGGTCTCAACGTGATGATCAAACGTGAAGTGGTTGGTTTTCGCGCCAATACGGTGGAGAAAACCGGCGAAAATCGTTATCGCGTCTGGCCGAACGAAATGCCTGCCGACCTTTACAAAGCCCGCCCGAATGCGGCGCTGAACCGTAACCTGGATCACAACTGGCAGCAGGCCTTGCTCAAGACCTCCAGCGAGCGTCGCATTGCGGTGGATATCGCGCTGGGTGGCTGGGAAGAGCAGCTGATCCTGACCATGACCTGCGAAGACGGCATCAGCGTAACGCATACGCTCGATGGCCTGTTCGAGGTGGCGAACAATGCGGAGAAAGCGCTTAGCAACCTCAAGGATGGCGTAGCGAAGCTCGGGCAGACCATTTATTATGCGCGCAATATTGAGGTGAATCTGCCGGATGCGCTGTTCGTGCCGAACAGCCTGCTGAACCAGTTCCGCCGTGAAACGGCTGAGATGCTGGATGAAGCACGCCTGGCAAACTATCCGCGCGGCAGTCGTAAGGCCGAAGCGGTGCCTGCGCCGGTCTACCCGGACACGCATCTCTCTTTCCTTGCGAACGTTTACAACCACAAAGCGCGTGCGTTTTACCATCGTCACGGCGTGCAACTGATTGACGCCGCGTATGAAGCGCATGAAGAGAAGGGCGATGTGCCGGTGATGATCACCAAACACTGCCTGCGGTTTGCCTTTAACCTTTGTCCGAAACAGGCGAAAGGGAATATTAAAAGCTGGAAAGCGACGCCGATGCAGCTGGTGAATGGCGATGAAGTACTGACGCTGAAGTTTGACTGCCGTCCGTGTGAAATGCACGTTATCGGCAAGATGAAGAATCACATCTTCAAAATGCCGTCTCCGGGCAGCATTGTGGCCTCCGTCAGCCCTGACGATTTGATGAAGACCCTGCCGAAGCGTAAAGGCAGCTAACCCGCAGAGTGGGTATCCGGTTTGCGCGATTTCTGCCAGGCATGGTGCTCGCGCAACCCCTCCGCAGACTCCTCTGCCGCGCTACGTAACTCGTCGCTGTCAGCTTCATGACGAAGCTGATGGTCGGCGTTTTTCACGTAAAGAAATTCATGTCCTTTGTGCTCCGCCATAATCTGCCCCGAGAACAGTGCACTAATCAGCAGCAGTAGCGAAAAGCCTTTTCTGAACATCTTTTACCCCCGAAAATACGCTACGGTCATCGTAGGGATAATTTCATAGAGTAATTATTCGACTCTTTAAATTTGAGAAAATAGACTGTCAAAAATTGTGGTCGCCATAAAACTTACTTAAGACTATTCTTAAAAGCAATATCGCCGTTGTAAACTCCCATTTCTGGTATGCAAAGAGAAGCTAGATTTATTGGGAAATCATTTACAATAAGATTTTTCTGGCTAAGGATTGGATCGAATAAATGAAAAAAATAATCGTGCTATCACTTCTGGGCGTAGTGGTTGCGGTGGGTGCTGCGGCCAGCATCTATTCAAATGAAGAACCAGAATATATTCAGTCAGCAAAAAGCCGTGTCGGATCGTATTTAACCAGCGATTACGGACGTGTCGAATGTAATAGCACCCAGGTAAGTGAAGATCGCTGGGAGCTGGGCTGTACCAATAAGGCGAGGGGCAAAACCTTCCAGTTCGCTGTTTACCCATCCGAGCAGGCGCCGTATGGGGTCTCTCGTGCGTTTTATCTCGAAGCGATTAATGATGATGCCCGCCAGAGTGCAGAGCAGGGGCTGATGCGTTATCTGCAAATTAATACCAAAGCGGGTTAATCGATTCGTTTATGCTTCGTTGAGGCTCACAGTGGTAGATTGCAGGTGATCCACATCCCGGTATGGAATACCGGAGCGTAGATACCAAAATACAAATCTATCCATGCAAGCATTTACCGCCAGATTATGGCGGTTTTTTTTTGCCCGTTTATCGTACCGGCTGTAAAAATTGTTTGCGATATTGCGCGGGTGAAAGCGCAAATTGCTGCCGGAAATGGTGGCGCAGCGTGGCGCTTTGTCCAAATCCGGTTTGTTCCGCAATATTGTCGATGCTGAGCCGACTGTTTTCTAGATAATCTTTTGCCCGGTGCAATCGCGCAGTCAATAACCAGCGCGCGGGCGTTGTTCCGGTCGCGTCCTGGAAACGGCGCAGAAAGGTGCGCTGACTCATACCCACCCGCAGGGCCAGCGATTCGACGGTATGGGAAACGGCCAGATGCTGGTGAAGATAATCAAACAGCTGGCCGAGGCGCTGGCTCTCCCGCAACTGAGCCACCGGTCGGCTAAGCTGCTGGGTTTGCGAGCCGTCCCGATGGGGCGGGATCACCAGCCGACGCGCCACGCGGTTTGCCACTTCCATACCGTAATTCCGGCGCACCACGTGCAGGCACAGATCAATCCCCGCGGCGCTTCCGGCGGAAGTGAGAATATCGCCTTCGTCCTGGTAGAGCACATCTTCGACCACGGTAATGGCGGGATAGCGTGTTTTCAGCGCTTGCGTATAGCGCCAGTGGGTGGTCGCCTTCCGCCCGTCAAGCAGGCCTGAGGCTGCCAGAACGAAAACGCCAGAACAGATCGAGAGTAGCTGGCAGCCGCGGGCATGCGCCGCGCGGAGCGCCTGGCAGAGCGCTTCCGGTACGGGTTCGTCCAGCCCTCGCCAGCCGGGAACGACAACCAGATCCGCCGTCTCCAGCAGACCCAGATCGCCATCGGCCAGAATACGGATCCCGCCCGTTGCCCGGAGTTCGCCATCATCCACGCTCGCCACGGCAAACTGATACCAGTCATCGCCCATCTCCGGGCGCGGCAAGCCAAAGATTTCTACCGCCACGCCAAACTCAAAGGTACATAAACCGTCATATGCCAGCACGATCGCGCGCGGCGAGGGATGTCTTAAGTTTGTCATCTTTTTGCTGTTTTCTGGCATAGGCGGACGCATTCATGGGCTGAATTAAGGGATAGAGTAGTGTTAACACAAACACCACAAATGAGGAAGATTCATGAGCTATGTTACTGAATTTCCGGCTGCTGAGCCGCAGGAAGCTGTGGGACATTTTCTGCGTCGTCTGAGTGTCGAGACGGACTGCGCCGATGTCCATCATGCGGTATCCAGCGGTGAGCAGGACTTTGTTCTGCTGCACGTTGTCGGAAAGCCTGAACATTTTGCCCGGCGGCATCTGCCCGGCGCGCTGCATTTACCCTGGAGCCAGATCACCGCAGAGCGGATGAAAGCGTGGTCGGAGGGCACGCTGTTTGTCGTCTATTGTGCAGGCCCGCACTGCAACGGGGCGGACAGGGCGGCCCTAAAGCTGGCGCGTCTGGGTCTGCCGGTTAAGATTATGCTCGGGGGCATGACCGGCTGGGAAGATGAGCGGTTCGCGTTTGCAGGATCTTCATCACCCGCTCTGTGAACATGAATTTATTTCAACACAGATGAAATTTTCTCGTTTGTCGGCGGCGAGCCGGTATGACATCTTTTCAGGACGTTTAGACATCCAGAAGTCTAAAGATTCAAGAGATGAATTATCACTGTGGGCAATTAACGCCGACAGACAGAGGAGATTTCCATGCAGCGACACCATGCCCCGTACCGCGCCGATGTAGTCGGCAGTTTTTTACGCCCGGATGCTATTAAACAGGCCCGTCTGCAATTTGCCAGCGGTGAAATCGATGCCGGGCAGCTTCGCGCGGTTGAGGACGAGGCCATTCGTCATGTTGTCGAGCAGCAGTGCGCCTGCGGTCTGCATGTGGTAACGGACGGTGAATTCCGCCGCGCCTGGTGGCACTTTGACTTCTTTGACGGGCTACAGGGCGTGGAGCGTTATGATTCCCAGCAGGGCATTCAGTTCAACGGGGTGCAGACTAAAGCCCATGGCGTGCGCGTAACGGGCAAACTGGGCTTCGGCGATCATCCTATGCTGGAAGATTTCCGCTACCTCAAAAGCATTAGCGGTAATGCACAGCCGAAGATGACCATTCCGAGCCCGAGCGTGCTGCACTTCCGCGGTGGCCGCAAGGATATTGATGCTACGGTCTACCCGGATCTGAAGGATTACTTTGACGATCTGGCGACCACCTGGCGCGATGCCATTCGGGCCTTTTACGATGCAGGCTGCCGCTATCTGCAGCTGGATGACACCGTCTGGGCCTATCTTTGTTCGGAGGACCAGCGCCGCCAGATCCGCGAGCGCGGTGACGATGCAGACGAACTTGCCCGGACCTATGCCCGGGTGCTGAATAAGGCGCTGGAGGGCAAACCGGACGATCTGACCGTCGGGCTGCACGTCTGCCGCGGCAACTTCCGCTCAACCTGGATTTCCGAGGGCGGCTATGAGCCGGTGGCGGAGGTGCTGTTCGGCACGGTGAACGTCGACGCGTTCTTCCTGGAGTACGACAACGACCGTAGCGGGGACTTCGCGCCACTGCGTTTTGTGCGCCCGGGTAAACAGCAGGTGGTTCTGGGGCTGATCACCACCAAACACGGTGAACTGGAGAACCCGGAAGGGGTGAAAACGCGTCTGGAAGAGGCTGCGCGCTACGTGGCGAAAGAGCAGATTTGCCTCAGCCCGCAGTGCGGATTTGCTTCTACGGAAGAGGGTAACAGCCTGAGCGAAGCCCAGCAGTGGGATAAAGTTCGCCTGGTGACGCAAATCGCCAGCGACGTCTGGTAACGCCGTTTACAGCGCTGCATTATTACAGTGCAGCGCTGTACCATTCTGAGTCGTTTCCCGTCACTCCTCTCTTCGATCCCTTTAAAATCCTGTCTCTGCAACCTGGCACTGTTTTTGCTCTCCTGAAACTGGCGTTACTTTTTTCTGCGTCCGGCGGTAACGGACGTCTTCGCACAGCTTTCTTTTCAGGAGTGAAAATATGCACCGTCGTACCTTTATTAAAGCGTTCACCTTGTCCGCCTCCGTCATCGCCATGGGAATGAGCTTTGGCGTCCAGGCCGCAGAGACCATTAAAGTCGGGATTATGCACTCTCTCTCCGGCACGATGGCCATTTCAGAAACGCCCCTGAAAGATGTCGCCCTGATGACCATCGATGAAATCAACGCTAAAGGCGGCGTGCTCGGGAAAAAGCTGGAGCCGGTGGTGGTTGACCCGGCATCCAACTGGCCGCTGTTTGCCGAAAAGGCCCGCCAGCTTCTGAGCCAGGATAAGGTCGCCGTGGTGTTTGGCTGCTGGACCTCCGTATCGCGTAAATCGGTTCTGCCGGTTTTTGAGGAGCTGAACGGTTTGCTGTTCTATCCGGTGCAGTATGAAGGGGAAGAGATGTCACCTAACGTCTTCTATACCGGCGCGGCGCCTAACCAGCAGGCGATCCCGGCGGTGGAGTACCTGATGAGCGAGGACGGCGGCAGCGCGAAGCGATTCTTCCTGCTGGGTACGGACTACGTTTACCCGCGCACTACTAACAAGATCCTGCGCGCCTTCCTGCACTCGAAAGGCGTTGAAGATAAAGATATTGAAGAGGTCTACACCCCATTTGGTCATAGCGATTACCAGACCATTGTCGCCAGTATCAAAAAGTTCTCCACGGGCGGCAAAGCGGCGGTGGTCTCCACTATCAACGGTGATTCCAACGTGCCTTTCTATAAAGAACTGGCGAACCAGGGGCTGAAAGCCACGGACGTGCCGGTGGTGGCGTTCTCGGTGGGCGAGGAAGAACTGCGCGGCATTGATACCAAACCGCTGGTGGGTAACCTGGCGGCGTGGAATTACTTTGAATCCGTCGACAACCCGACCAACCAGACCTTTGTCGCGGCTTACAAAGCCTACGCGAAAGCCCATAAGCTGCCGAATGCCGATACCGTGGTCACCAACGATCCGATGGAAGCGACTTACGTTGGCCTGCATATGTGGGCGCAGGCGGTTGAAAAAGCGGGAACAACCGACGTGGACAAAGTGCGCGCGGCAATGGCGGGCCAGTCGTTCAACGCGCCGTCCGGCTTTACGCTGACCATGGACGCCACCAACCACCACCTGCATAAGCCCGTCATGATTGGTGAAATTGAAGGCAACGGCCAGTTCAACGTCGTCTGGCAAACCGAACAGCCGGTACGCGCTCAGCCGTGGAGCCCGTTTATCGCCGGGAATGACAAAAAGCCTGACCAGCCGATGAAAACCGCCAGCAACTAAGCCACCACCAGGGAGAGACGTCATGAACGCCATACGCATGATGATTGCGATTGTGTGGCTTACCGGACTGCTGCCAGGGATGGCGCAGGCATCGGATGCCGATGATTTCGTTGCCGCTAGCCGCAGCCAGCAAACCGCCATGCTGATCCGCTGGGCAGCCACGCCGGAACCTGCACGTTTGCCGCTGCTTAAGGCGCTGCAACAGGAGAACCTTTATACCGACAGCCAGAAGAAGGCATTTACCCGCATCGACGGCGAAATGGTTGCCCTGGGCGCGGCAAAGAGCGCCGAAGGCACGACCAAAGCCGTGCGGCTGACCAACCGACTGCGCGTGTTAACCGTCACGGCGCTGGCGACGCATCAGCTTGTCAGTGACAGTGTCACCGAAAGGCGTCATGCCGCGCGGCAACTTCAGCGTGACGCACAGCCGGATATGCTCGGCTTTCTGCAACAGCGGGCCAGTAGCGAAACGGACGACGTCACCCGTCACTCGCTGATGCTGGCGCTGGCAAACCTCCAGCTGACGAGCCCACAGGCTGAAGTACGGCTCAAGGCTGTTGAGCTGTTGGGACAGTCTGACGATCCGGACGTGCAGGCCACGCTGACGCCGTTCACCCGGACGCAAACCGAGCCGGACGCACGGGTACGTGCCGCCGCCGCTGAGAGCCTGGAGCGTATTCAGCACCGGCTGATGTGGGGCGAACTGCTGGGGCAGGCCTTCATGGGCCTGTCGTTGGGGTCGGTACTCTTGCTGGCCGCGCTCGGGCTGGCTATCACCTATGGTCTGCTGGGGGTGATTAACATGGCTCACGGTGAAATGCTGATGCTCGGGGCGTATGCCACCTGGATGGTGCAGCAGGTAATGGCGCAGTGGATGCCTCAGTGGCTGGCGCTCTATCCGGTGGTGGCGCTGCCGGTGGCGTTTTGCCTGACCGCAGGCATCGGAATGGTGCTGGAGCGCACGGTGATACGCCATCTTTATGGCCGCCCGCTGGAAACCCTGCTCGCCACCTGGGGGATCAGCCTGATGCTTATCCAGCTGGTCCGCATGACCTTTGGCGCTCAGAACCTTGAGGTCGCTAACCCGGCATGGCTGTCCGGCGGGGTGCAGGTTTTCGCCAACCTGACGCTGCCCTGGAACCGTATTGTGGTGCTCGGCTTTGTACTGCTGGTGCTGTTCTTCACCTGGCTCATTCTGAACAAAACGCGTCTGGGTCTCAACGTGCGGGCGGTGACGCAAAACCGCAGCATGGCGGCCTGCTGCGGCGTTCCCACCGGACGGGTAGATATGCTGGCGTTTGGCCTCGGGTCCGGCATTGCCGGGTTGGGCGGCGTGGCGTTGTCCCAGCTGGGGAACGTGGGGCCGGAGCTGGGCCAGGGATACATCATCGATTCGTTCCTGGTGGTGGTGCTCGGCGGCGTCGGCCAGCTGGCCGGTAGCGTCGCGGCGGCCTTTGGTCTGGGGATCTTCAATAAAATTCTTGAACCGCAGATGGGCGCCGTGCTGGGCAAGATCCTGATTCTGGTGGCGATCATTCTGTTTATCCAGAAACGTCCGCAGGGGTTATTCGCACTTAAAGGGAGGGTGACAGACTGATGAGCCAGCCATTGACCTTAACACTGGCGCGCAGGGCACCGCGCACCGCGCAAATCTTCGGCAGTCTGCTGGTCGCGGCGCTGCTGGTGCTGCCTTTTCTCGCGCTGTTACCCGCAACCCATCCGCTGGCCGTTTCGACGTGGATGTTGACGCTTATCGGCAAGATCCTCTGCTACGCGGTTGTCGCCGTGGCCCTCGATCTGGTCTGGGGCTATGCCGGTATGCTCTCGCTGGGGCACGGCATATTCTTCGCCCTGGGCGGCTATGCGATGGGCATGTACCTGATGCGCCAGGCGGCCGGGGACGGGCTGCCCGCGTTTATGTCGTTTCTCTCGTGGAGCGAACTGCCCTGGTTCTGGTGGGGAACGCAGCATTTCGCCTGGGCTCTGGTGTTAATCGTGACGATCCCCGGCCTGCTGGCGCTGGTCTTCGGCTGGTTTGCTTTCCGCTCGAAGATAAAAGGGGTCTATTTTTCCATCATGACCCAGGCGCTGACCTATGCGGGCATGCTGCTGTTCTTTCGCAACGAAACCGGTTTTGGTGGCAATAACGGCTTTACCGGCTTCACCACGCTGCTCGGGTTTTCCGTCACGGCGACCACCACGCGGATCGCGCTGTTTCTCGCAACGGTCATGCTGCTGCTTCTGGCCCTGGGCACAGGCTACGCGCTGGCGAAGAGTAAGTTTGGCCGCATTTTAACGGCGGTGCGCGATGCGGAAAACCGTCTGACGTTCTGCGGCTACGATCCGCGCGGCTTCAAGCTGCTGGTCTGGACGCTTTCCGCCGTACTGTGTGGTCTGGCGGGGGCGCTGTACGTTCCGCAGGTGGGTATTATCAACCCGGGTGAAATGTCGCCGACCAACTCGATTGAAGCGGCCATCTGGGTGGCGCTGGGCGGGCGCGGCACCCTGGTAGGCCCGGTGATTGGTGCGGCGCTGGTCAATGGTGCGAAGAGCTTTTTCACCGTGGCGATGCCGGAGTACTGGCAACTGTTGCTTGGGCTGATTTTCATCGCCGTGACGCTCTTTTTACCGCGCGGCGTGTTCGGTCTGTTTCGTAAGGGAGAGAATTAATGCAGCCCTCTGAAGGACTCTTTACCCGCCAGCTACCGGGCGATCGTTACCGTGAGCAGACTGATCCGGTGTTACAGCTTGAGGCCATTAACGTCAGTTTCGATGGTTTTCAGGCGTTGACCGATCTCTCACTTAATATCGGCGTCGGTGAATTGCGCTGCATCATTGGCCCTAACGGCGCCGGTAAAACTACGCTGATGGACGTGATCACCGGCAAAACCCGGCCAAAAAGCGGGAAGGCTATTTACGATCAGTCCATCGATCTGACAGCCCTTGAACCGGCGGCCATTGCCCGTCAGGGCATTGGCCGTAAGTTCCAGAAACCGACCGTGTTTGAAGCGCTGACCGTAGGGGAAAACCTCGAAATCGCCATGAAAGCCGACAGGTCCGTCTGGGCGAGCCTGCGGGCAAAACTCAGCGGCGAGCAGCGCGACCGCATTGACGAGATGTTGGTTTTGCTGCGGCTTGGCAGCGAGCGCGATCGCCGCGCCGGGCTGCTTTCCCACGGGCAGAAGCAGTTTCTGGAGATCGGCATGCTGCTGGTGCAGGATCCGCATCTGTTGCTGCTGGACGAACCCGCCGCCGGTATGACCGACGCAGAGACGGAATACACAGCCGAGCTGTTCCGAACTCTGGCAGGCAAGCATTCGCTGATGGTGGTTGAGCACGATATGGGCTTCGTCGAGACCATCGCCGACCACGTCACGGTGCTGCATCAGGGGCGCGTACTGGCCGAAGGCTCGCTTCGCGAGGTACAGGCCAATGAGCAGGTGATTGACGTCTATCTGGGACGCTAAGGAGAGGGGATGTTACAGGTTAACGAGCTGAATCAGTACTACGGCGGAAGTCATATTCTGCGCGGGGTGAGCTTTGAGGCGGTGGTCGGGGAAGTTACCTGCCTGCTGGGGCGCAACGGGGTGGGGAAAACCACACTGCTGAGGTGCCTGATGGGGCTGATCCCGGTGAAAGCCGGGGAGGTGGTCTGGCAGGGAAAGACCATCACTCACAGTAAACCGCACCAGCGGGTGCAGTCCGGCGTGGCGTATGTTCCGCAGGGGCGGGAGATTTTTCCGCGTCTGACCGTAGAAGAAAACCTGCTGATGGGACTGTCGCGCTTCTCCGCGGGAAACGCAAGGAGCGTGCCGGAGGAGATTTGGCAGCTTTTCCCGGCGCTGAAGGAGATGAAACACCGTCGCGGAGGCGATCTTTCCGGTGGTCAGCAGCAGCAGCTGGCGATTGGTCGCGCGCTGGCGAGCCGTCCACGGTTACTGATCCTGGATGAACCCACGGAAGGTATACAGCCGTCGGTGATTAAAGAGATTGGGCAGGTGATCCGCAGCCTGGCGAACCGGGGGGATATGGCGATCCTGCTGGTGGAGCAGTTTTATGATTTTGCGGCGGAGCTGGCCGACAGCTATCTGGTGATGTCGCGCGGCAGCATCGTCCAGCAGGGGCGCGGTGAGAACATGGAGCAGGAGGGGGTTCGCGGACTGGTTGCGATCTGAAATGTTATACTATAGCATCCTCATTCTTATAACACGGAATGAGGGTTTTGCTGTGGCTGCACAACTTGGAAAAATTGCGCTGACTCTGGGAACGCTGCTGGTAAGCGGCTCGCTTTTTGCCCATTCGCACGGTCATCAGATGACGGAGGCGGAACAGAAGGCGGCAAACGGCGTCTTTGAGGATAAAGACGTCATGGACAGGACGCTGTCTGACTGGGACGGGACCTGGCAGTCTGTTTACCCGTTCCTGCTTGATGGTTCGCTGGATCCGGTTTTCGAAAAGAAAGCGCAGAAGGGGGAAAAATCCGCTGCCGAGGTGAAAGCCTACTACCGTAAGGGCTACGCGACGGACGTGGACGCCATCGGCATTGAAAACAACGTGATGGAATTCCACAGAGGCAAAACGGTGAGCAGCTGCCGCTACGACTACAGCGGTTATAAAATTCTGACCTATGCGTCGGGGAAAAAAGGCGTGCGCTACCTGTTTGAATGTAAGGATAAGGCAAGCCAGGCGCCTAAGTTTGTGCAGTTCAGCGATCATACCATCGGGCCGAAAGCCTCTTCACACTTCCATATCTTTATGGGCAACACCTCCCACGAGGCGCTGCTGAAAGAGATGGATAACTGGCCGACCTACTACCCGAACGAGATGTATAAAGAGCAGGTGGTGGAGGAGATGTTGCACCACTAGGCTGTTGGTTTTGCCGGGTGGGGGCTTAGCCTTACCCGGCGTGGGATTAGGGTTTTCCAGGTCGGGTAAGCGCAGCGCCACCCGACACGCTATCTTCACTTTTCACGCGCATCCCGCGCAAAACCATCAGCCACGCCGCAATAATGGCGGCCATCATAATAATAAATAACGACCAGTGCGGCAGATGGGTCAGGATGAGCCCGGTGATCATCGGGTTCGCCGCCGCGCCCAGCCAGCCCAGCGCCTGGGCGGAGAAGTAGCTCGCCTTCATGCCCGGCGGGGCGATATTGTCGATCAGCATGTATTCACCCGGGGCATAAATAATTTCACCCAGGGTGAAAATCGCCGCCGCAATCCCCCAGTAAAGCAGGTTCTCGCCGGAAAGCATAAACCCGCCCAGCCCGAGGATGAAAAAGAGCGTCGCGGCAGTCATTAGCGGGCGGATGTTGCTGGCGGAGATCTTGCGGCCAAGCGCGTATTGCAGGGTGACCACCACCACCGCGTTGACGGGCAACACAACGGCCACCACCTTTTCTGCGAAATCGCTGTCCGCATACGCGGCGAGGACGTACTGGGAAATGCAGCTGGCGAACGATCCGCCCACGTAGGACGCCAGCAGGCCGGAGAGCGTGTACCAGAACAGCGCCCGGTCCTTCAGCAGCACCGAGGGCTGCCACGGCGCTTTTTCCTCCACGCTGTCAGACGCTACGCTTTTCTGCACAAAGAAATGGATAAACCCGAGCGGCAGTGCGGCGCAGAAGGCCGCCAGCCAGAACGGCAGTTGCAGGCTGTACATCACCAGTAGAGTGCCAACCGGCGGCCCAATCGTCCAGCCGATGTTCAGGAAACTGTAGTTGAGTGAGAAAACGCGCGCCTTTTCGCTGGAGGTCAGCACGTCGGCAAACCACGCTTTCAGCACCGTTGAGAAGACGGAATAGGCGCAGTTAATCAGGGCAAAGAACAACACCACCAGCGTCACGTTATTCACCAGCGGAATGGCCACAAACCCGGCGATAAAGGCCACGATGGCGACCAGCATATAGCGTTTTTTGTCGAACTTGTCCGCCAGGATGCCAAACCCCAGGCTAAACACCACGCCAATGGTCAACGCCACGGTAAGGGCATAGCCAATATTCTCCACGCTCATATCGTACACGCGCGTGAGATATATGGTCATAAAGGGCAGCGTTGCCCCGCGACCAATTGTTAATAACAATGACGATGCCAGTAGCGCTGCGGTTGAGCGCCTGATTGATGGTTTCATTTTCCTGCCCGACAAATGCTTATGCTTTTTTTGTTGTGTTATTACAGGATTATCATGGGATCGGCAGCTTGTATAGCACCCAATTTATCCGCAAGTGCTTCTCCTCAGTACCAGAATTAATGATCTTCTCGCGGGGGTATTTTTTCTGTTACCTTGAAGTGTTTACAAAAATTTAATAATTCAGGGGCGGAAAATGACGCGGAAAGACGGGCTGTTAGCGTTACTGGTTGTCGTGGTGTGGGGACTCAATTTTGTGGTCATCAAAATGGGGTTGCACAACATGCCTCCACTCATGCTGGCAGGTCTGCGCTTCCTGCTGGTGGCCTTCCCGGCGCTGCTGTTCGTTGCCCGCCCAAAGATTCCCCTGAAGCTTCTGCTGGGCTACGGCCTCACCATCAGCTTTGGTCAGTTTGCGTTTCTTTTTTGCGCCATCAAATTCGGTATGCCTGCGGGTCTGGCTTCGCTGGTGCTTCAGGTGCAGGCTTTCTTTACCATTATTCTCGGCGCGTTTGTCTTTGGCGAACGTTTGCAGGGCAAACAGCTGGCGGGCATTAGCCTTGCGGTCTTTGGCGTGCTGGTGCTGATAGAAGGCAGCCTCAACGGTCAGCATGTCGCGCTGCTGGGCTTTATGCTCACCCTGGCGGCAGGGCTGAGCTGGGCGTGCGGCAACATCTTTAACAAGCTGATAATGCAGCATGAGTCGCGTCCTGGGATCATGTCGCTGGTGGTCTGGAGCGCGTTGATCCCCATTGTGCCGTTTATGGCCGCGTCGTTTATTCTGGATGGTCCGCAGGTGATGCTGAAAAGCCTGGTGGAGATCGACCTGACGACCATTTTGTCGCTGATCTACCTGGCATTAGTCGCCTCAATCATTGGCTACGGCATCTGGGGATCGCTGCTCGGACGCTATGAAACCTGGCGCGTGGCGCCGTTATCGCTGCTGGTACCGGTAGTCGGGCTTGCCAGCGCCGCACTGTTGCTGGATGAAACGCTCAGCGCGCTGCAACTGTGTGGCGCAGGGCTGATTATGGCCGGGCTGTATATCAACGTCTTTGGCTTGCGGGTGCGTCGGGCGACGCGGGTGCGGAGTTAAGGCAGAAAAAAGCCCCGCATTAGCGGGGCAAAAACGAATTACAGGTCGTGATTATAATACGGCACGCCTAATTCGTCGGATTTGTCGCTGCCAGCGCCCATGTGATTGAAGTCCCAGGGCGACTGGTTTTGCGTGGACGGTATAATCATGGTGTCACGATTATTTTGCTGCCCCGCACTGGGGGTTTGCTCCGCGAAGCTCTGGCCGGAAACCAGCACCAGCAAGGTGAGGGCGGCGGAGACGATAAATTTCATGATTTCCTCGGTTACGTCTTAACAGGCGATGATTAACTGCAATGTTTTAGCGGATACAGATAACGGGATTCACCCGGCATACTGGTAATACGGTACTTATGAGGCGGCACGTCAAAGTAGTTCTTGAACGTACGCGTCAGGGTTTGTTGCGATTCAAATCCGTAGCGTTCCGCCAGATAGAGGATCGGCTCATTGCTTTCTTTCAGTTTTTGGGCAATCTCCGTCAGCTTACGGCTGCGAATATATTGTCCTAATGAATGGCCGGTCTCTTTTTTAAACATCCGTTGCAGGTGCCATTTTGAGTAACCTGAACGCTCAGACACTTTCTCAAGGGAAAGTGGAGATTCCAGGTTATCTTCGATCCAGTCCAAAATGCTATGAATGGTGATAGCGTCAGTATTGCGTCTGGACATCGTCATACCTCTTTTTCTGTTTACGGCAGGATTTTCTTGAGTAAAAGCTCAAGCGTTGCCACTTCATCTGCCGTTAAGTTTTTTGTCAGTTCCTGGTGCAGTGTTTGTCCTACTAATTGATGACATTGCTCACACATGGCCGCGCCATCGCTGGTCAGTTTCACCAGTACGCCACGTTTGTCATTCGGGTTAGGGCTTCGTTCTATCCATCCTTTGCAGACGAGACGATCCAGCATGCGGGTCAACGCACCCAGATCGACAGAGAGCACCTTTTTCAGCTCAACCGGCGTGATACACACTTCGCAGCGAATGGAACACAGCACTTTGAACTGTGTTGCGGTGATATCCAGCGGTGACAGGTAGTCATTGAGCAGGCGATCTTTTTTCTGGTTAACCATATGAATAAGACGACCCAGTGGGATTATGTCGTTAAAGAGGTCACTGGTGCTTTTCACAATGGTTGCCCTGGCAAGTAGTTTAGTCACGGCAGATATTATTGCTCAGGCAAGTATAAGTCAACTGAATGGATCAGCCGATGCCACGAAATGCTAAAACGCTTCAGGAACTTTTTCTGTACGCTTTTAAATCATATAGATAATCTGGGGTTATTAGTTACGCGAGACAATTATGGTTACGTTGCGCGGATAGCTCAGGACGAGACTTTCCCCCTATAATTGCGGTAATGAATAAGGATAAGGACTGCGGTGCATTATGTTGGATTTGATTAAAGCAGTGGGGCTTGGGCTGGTGGTGTTGCTTCCGCTGGCGAACCCGTTAACGACCGTGGCGCTCTTTCTGGGGCTGGCGGGTAACATGAACAGCGCGGAGCGCAACCAGCAGTCGAGGATGGCCTCCGTCTACGTCTTCGCGATTATGATGGTGGCTTATTACGCCGGACAACTGGTGATGAATACTTTTGGTATTTCGATTCCCGGTCTGCGTATCGCCGGTGGGCTGATTGTGGCGTTTATTGGTTTCCGGATGCTGTTCCCGGCGCATAAAGCGCATGAATCGCCGGAAGCCAAAAGCAAATCGGAGGAGCTTGAAAGCGAACCGAGCGCCAATATCGCGTTTGTGCCGTTAGCCATGCCGAGCACGGCGGGGCCGGGTACGATTGCGATGATCATCAGTTCCGCCTCAACGGTGCGTGATGGTGTGACTTTTCCGCACTGGGTTATTACCGTTGCGCCGCCGATCATTTTTGCGCTTATCGCCATTATCGTCTGGGGGTCATTGCGCAGCTCCGGGGCGATTATGCGCTGGGTGGGCAAGGGGGGAATTGAAGCTATCTCCCGTCTGATGGGCTTCCTGCTGGTCTGTATGGGCGTGCAGTTTATTATTAACGGCGTGCTGGAGATCATTAAGACGTATCACTGAGGACATTGCCGGGTGGCGCTGCGCTTACCCGGCCTACAAGTCCGTAATAACCTAGGCCGGGTAGGCCGAAGCCGCCACCCGGCACAACTAACGTCAACCGTGGCTGGTCTGTTCTTCCATCGCGACCGGCCATTTACGGAAGATAAGCACCGACCAGATCAGCGCAATCAGCGCGGGAATCGCCCCGAGATAGCCAATGGCCGACATCGATACATGCAGGCTGATCTGATTTCCCACCAGCGCACCGGCCCCAATTCCCAGATTAAAAATTCCCGAGAACAGCGACATTGCCACGTCCGTGGCGTCCGGGGCCAGGGCCAGCACTTTGACCTGCATTCCCAGACCAATAATCATGATCGCCACGCCCCAGAACAGACTGAGGATCGCCAGATGACTCTCGCTGCCTGCCGCAGGCATCAGTAACAGCAGGCACGCCAGCAGCAGGCCAATCGCACTGCTTACAAGCGCAGACGCGTGCTTATTGCCCAGCTTCCCGAACAGGATACTGCCGATAATCCCCGCGCCGCCCAGGATCAGCAGCAGAACGGTGGCGAAGTTAGCGCTAAAGCCCGCCACAACCTGAACAAACGGCTCAATATAGCTGTAGGCCGTGTAATGGGCGGTCACCACAATCACGGTCAGCAGATAGATGCTCATCAGCGCTGGTCGACGCATCAGCAGCGGCAGACTTTTCAGCGAGCCGGAGTGTTCGCTGGGCAGTTTTGGCAGCAGTTTGATCAGACACACCAGGGTGATCAGCGCCCCCATGCCGATGGCAAAGAAGGTGGTGCGCCAGCCGAAGTATTGACCCACAATGCGCCCGATCGGCAGGCCTAACACCATCGCCAGCGCCGTTCCGGTGGCAATCAGGCTCAACGCCTGGGCGCGTTTCCCCGCCGGGGCGAGACGAATGGCGAGCGATGCGGTGATCGACCAGAAAACGGCATGGGCAAACGCGATGCCGACGCGGCTGATCACCAGCACCGTAAAGTTCCATGCCATAAATGACAGCACATGGCTGGCTATGAACACCACAAACAGCCCAATCAGCAGCTTACGACGTTCCATCTGGCTGGTCAGCAGCATAAACGGCAGCGACATCAGCGCTACCACCCATGCATAGATGGTCAGCATAATGCCAACCTGTGCCGTTTCCATATGGAAGCTGGCTGCAATGTCGGACAGCAGCCCAACCGGAACAAATTCCGTGGTGTTGAAAATAAACGCTGCGATGGCGAGCGTGACCACGCGTAGCCACGCGACCCTGCGGGAAACCGTGTGTGTTGTCATAGGGATATCTGGGATTCGTTGCCTGAAAGATGAGGAGACGATCTTAAAGCCTTAAACGGCGAAAACTCAACCGTTATGTGATGTGAATCACAAAATTTACCTTCATGCAGCGGTAGCGAACGCGGTTGTTTTCATTGAAGATAAAGAACAACACAACAAAAACAGGCGGTAACACGATGCAGGAGATTGATTTTTATCTGGTAGATGCGTTCAGCGAGTCCTCCTTTGGCGGCAACCCGGCGGCGGTGTGCCCGCTCGACGCGTGGCTGCCGGATGAGACGTTACTGCGGATGGCACAACAGCATAACCAGTCGGAAACCGCGTTTTTTGTGTGCACCAAAGGGGGGATTGAGCTGCGCTGGTTCACCACGCTCACCGAGGTTAATCTGTGTGGTCACGCGACGCTTGCCGCGGCGTATGTTCTGTTTAACGAACTGGATTATCCGGACTCACGCCTTCATTTTGACACCGCTTCTGGTCGCCTGACCGTCAGCCGTGAAGGTGACTGGATGACGCTGGACTTCCCGGCCTGCCCGACGCAGGCACAGACGCCGCCACCGGAGATGCTCACCGCACTCGGTATCAGCCACTACGTCGAGGCGCGAAAAGGCCGCGCCTGGGTGCTGGTACTGGAGAGCCGCGAGCAGGTGGAAGCCATTAATCCGGATTTCTCCGCCATGACGCCGGGGGAGCATAAAGTGGCCGTCACCGCCCGGGACGAGGGGGAATACGACTTTGTCAGTCGTTTCTTCTCGCCGGGCGTGGCCGTGCCGGAAGATCCTGTCACCGGCTCCGCGCACACCATGCTGATCCCTTACTGGAGTGAACAGCTTGGCAAAACACAGATGTTTGCCCGTCAGGTTTCTGCCCGTGGTGGCGACGTACGCTGCGAACTGAAAGGCGACCGCGTGCGGATGGGCGGGCAGGCGGCGCTGTATCTGAAGGGCACAGTATTTCTGCGCTGAATAAATCTAAGAGGAACCAACGATGCAGGAAATTGATTTTTATCTGGTGGATGCCTTCAGCGACAGGGCGTTCGGCGGCAATGCGGCGGCGGTGTGTCCGCTGGAAGCGTGGCTGCCGGATGAGACGTTGCTGAAGATGGCGAAGCAGCATAATCAGTCAGAGACGGCGTTCTTTGTCCGAACGGATAACGGGTTTGAACTGCGCTGGTTTACCACGCAGGATGAAATTAACCTCTGCGGCCACGCAACCCTCGCGGCTTCTCACGTTATTTTCGAATACCTGGATTATCCGCATACGGAAATCACCTTCACCACGCGCTTTGTCGGCGAACTGACGGTACAACGCAGCGGCGACTGGCTGACGCTTAATTTCCCGGCGTGGTCAACCGAGGTTGTCGATACTCCACCCCCAGTGCTGTTCAGCTCGCTGGGCATTAACGCGGCAAAAGAGGTGCGTGCAGGGCGCGATTACATGGTGGTGCTCGACAGCCAGCGGCAGGTGGAGGCGCTGACGCCGGATATCACAGCCATGCTCCCGCTGGGGAAAATGGTCTGCGTTACGGCGCCGGGGGATGAGTATGATTTCGTCAGCCGCTTCTTCTGCCCGGGGGAAGGGGTACCGGAGGATCCGGTGACGGGGTCAGCGCACAGCATGCTGATCCCGTACTGGAGCGAAAAGCTTGGAAAAACGCAGATGTCGGCCCGCCAGGTCTCCTTGCGCGGCGGGGATCTGCGCTGCGAGCTGAAAGGCGACCGCGTGCTGATTGGCGGGCAGGCCACGCTGTATATGAAGGGGAAAATTTTCCTTCGTCTCCAGGATTACGGTCATCATTAAAAACTATGACGCCGGTATACAGGGCGGGCGGTATGTTGAACGAAAACGACAAGGAGCCTGCCATGTATTCTATTACCGCTGAATCCGCCCATCATCCAGATATTCTCGCCCTGATTACGGCGCTGGACCGTTATCAAAGCGTTCTCTATCCCGCGGAAAGTAATCATCTGCTGGATTTAACCGAACTGCCGGACGACTCGCTGATCCTGATGATTATTCGTGACACTCAGCTTAACGCTGTCGGGTGTGGCGCTGTTGTTTTGAACGGGGACGGGACCGGGGAAATGAAACGGGTCTATATTGATCCAACCCATCGCGGGCAACGGCTGGGTGATAAATTACTGGCGGCGCTGGAAGATGAAGCCCTCAGCCGCTGCTGCCACACCGTCCGGCTGGAGACGGGGATCAAACAACATGCCGCCATTCGTCTGTATCAACAGTGTGGATACGAACGGCGCCCCGCGTTTGCCCCCTACAACGAGGATCCGCTGAGCCTGTTTATGGAGAAGACACTGGTGGCTGACGTTCGTTTAGCAGCCCTATAAACGCCTCAAGCTGGCGGGTCATCGCCCCGCGTCGCCACACCAGCCAGGTGGTGAGCCAGCGCCAGTTTTCCGCCAGCGGCCACGCCGCCACCTGATGATGCCCCGGCATGCTCTCCAGCATGGAGCGGGGCATCAGCGCAATGCCTGCCCCGGCAATCACGCAGGCGAGCATCCCGTGGTAGGACTCCATCTCGTGGATCCTTCCCGGCGTTACGCGGTCAGCATGAAACCAGCTCTCCAGATGACGCCGGTAGGAACAGTTGGCGCGAAAGGCATAAACCTCGCTACCGCTCACCTGCGTGGCTTTTGACACTTCCGCATGGCCCGCAGGGGTGACCAGCATCATCTCTTCCCGGTAAACCGGCATTCCTTCCAGTTCGGGGTGTGAGAGCGGCCCGTCGACAAAGGCGGCGCTGAGCGTCCCCTCAAGCACACCGTCAATCATCGTACCGGAAGGCCCGGTGGATAACGCAAACTGAATGCGCGGATAGCGCTGATTAAACCGCGCCAGACTTTCCGGAATGCGTACGGCGGCGGTACTTTCCAGCGCGCCGAGTGAGAATAATCCCTGCGGTTCATCCCCGGCGACGACCATTCGCGCTTCGTCAACCAGCGCCAGGATCTGCTTGCTGTAGCGCAGAAAATTGTGCCCGGCGGGGGAAAGCCGCAGGCGCTGATTCTCGCGAATAAACAGCTCCACACCGAGATCCGCTTCAAGCTGTCGGATGCGGGTGGTGAGGTTTGACGGCACGCGGTGTACCTTCTGCGCCGCCTGGGTAATGCTGCCGGTCAGTGCGACGGCGTTAAACATCTCAAGCTGTGTTAAGTCCATACCGTTCTCGATTCGTGAACAAGGTGGTGAGTATTATTCACTTTTAAGAAATAGCAGATTGAGCCACAATCAATCAACTGTTATTACATGGAGAACTTCATGACGTATTCATCTGCTACCCATGCCTACTCTGTCAACCCGGCTACCGGCGAAACGCTGGCTGCTTACCCGTGGGCAACGTCCGGTGACGTTGAGCGTGCCATTGCGCAGGCGGATACCGGTTTTCGTCAGTGGCGACGCGAAAGCGTGGCGCACCGGGCGCAAAAACTTCGCGATCTGGGTGCGGCGCTGCGTAGCCGTGCGGAAGAGATGGCGCAGACTATCTCCCGGGAGATGGGCAAGCCCATTGTGCAGGCGCGTGCGGAGGTGGCTAAGTCCGCCAGCCTTTGCGACTGGTACGCTGAATACGGCCCGGCAATGCTGCGCCCGGAATCTACCCAGGTCGACAATGCGGTGATTGAGTACCGTCCGCTGGGGCCTATTCTGGCGGTGATGCCGTGGAACTTCCCGCTCTGGCAGGTGCTGCGCGGTGCGGTGCCGATCCTGCTGGCAGGGAACAGCTATCTGCTTAAACATGCGCCAAATGTGCTCGGCTCGGCGGAGCTGATCGGGAAGGTGTTCGCGGATGCCGGTTTCCCGGAGGGGATCTTTGGCTGGGTGAACGCGACAAATGACGGCGTCAGCCAGGCGATTAACGATCGGCGTATCGCGGCGGTGACCGTAACCGGCAGCGTTCGGGCTGGTGCGGCAATTGGCGCGCAGGCGGGCGCGGCGCTGAAGAAAAGCGTGCTGGAGCTGGGCGGCTCCGATCCGTTTATCGTTCTGAATGATGCCGATCTGGATCTGGCTGTCAACGCGGCCGTGGCCGGACGTTATCAGAATACCGGACAAGTTTGCGCCGCGGCGAAACGCTTTATTGTGGAAGTGGGTGTGGCGGACACCTTTACCCAACGCTTTGTTGACGCGGTCAAGGCGCTGAAAATGGGCGCACCGGATGAGGAAGATAACTATATTGGCCCGATGGCGCGATTTGATCTTCGCGATGAACTGCATCAGCAGGTACAGGCTACGCTGGCGGAAGGGGCGACCCTGCTGCTCGGCGGCGAGAAGCTTGCCGGGACCGGTAACTTTTATGCGCCAACCGTACTCGGCGACGTCACCCCACAGATGACGGCCTTCCGTCAGGAGCTGTTTGGCCCGGTGGCTGCGATTACCGTCGCCAATGATGCGTCGCACGCGTTGCAGCTGGCTAACGACAGCGACTTTGGCTTATCAGCGACGGTCTTTACCGCGAACGATGCGCTGGCTGAAACCTTCTCTCGCGAGCTGGAGTGCGGCGGAGTCTTTATCAATGGCTACAGCGCAAGCGATGCGCGCGTTGCGTTTGGCGGAGTGAAGAAGAGCGGCTTCGGGCGAGAGCTTTCACATTTCGGTCTGCATGAGTTCTGTAACGTTCAGACGGTCTGGAAGGATCGCGTGTAATGTTGTTGCCGGGTAGGGCAAGGCCGCTACCCGGCAATTCACGTTTCCTGTCATTATTTTGCAATGGTTCTGTCATTTTCGTTTCGTAGACTCGCTCGCGTCTAACGTATTGTTACAGAAGAAAATTATGAACCTAACGCAAATTTTTCGTCGTCTTGCGCAGCGCTTTTTTCCTCGTCAGTTTGGCCTGCTGACCGGTATCTTTTGTATTATCGGCCTTTTCTCCGCCCTGCAACTTTCATCCTCCTTCCTGCTTACTGCCTCCCTGAATCAAGCCCAGCGTAACGAACAGCGCAATCAGCTGGCCTGGCAGCAACAGAGCAGGCTGGATCAGGCGCGTATTTCGCTGCTTGCGGCGAGCGATCTGCTCAACCGCTCCGGGGTGTACTTTATGCAGGATAAAGAGACCGGTTCGGAAGGGAGCTGGCATAGCCTGATGGACGAGGCGCAAAAATCCCTGGCGGCGTCTCAGCAGGCATGGCAAGCCTGGCTCGCGCTTAATCCTCCGCAGGACGAGGGGCTTGTTAATAGCTATCAGCTGTTCTTCGGTGCCATTAGCGAGCAGGCGGAAGGGCTGGTGAAAACCAACAGCATCGACCTCTTTTTCGCCGTACCCGCCCAGGCGTTTCAGACCGATTTTAATGACAACTTTGCACGTTATCAGCAACGGAGTGAGAAGCAGGCGATACAGGGGCGTCAGTCGCTCATGGAACAACTCTCAGGCCTGCAACGGCTGTTCCTGTTTGCGCCGCTGGTGCTGCTGGCTATTGCCATTGCCGTCTGGTTTGCAATGGCGAAATGGGTGATATCCCCGCTACGCCGTCTGATTGTCCATATTAACCAGCTTGCGGCAGGGGATTTGTCGGGAATACCCCCTGACGTTGTGCGTTTTAACCGTGAAATCAGCCAGCTCAGCGGCAGTATTACCGCCATGCAGCGCGGGCTCCAGCAACTGGTGACTCAGGTCAGCGAGGCCACGACCTCTATGGTCGAAAATATCGGGTCACTTGCGCAGGGGAACCAGAAGCTTTATCAGCAGTCCACGCGACAGGCCAAAGAGCTGGAGGAGGTGACCGCGCATATCGCCGATCTCGAAACCCACGTTGAGGGGAACACGGGTTATGCAAAACTCGCCCGCTCGCGCGCGGATGAAGCCCGACAGGCTGCCGTCGGCGGGGAGCAAATGATGACAGCGGTGAATGGCTCGATGCAGACGATCGTCGACCGATCCTCAGAGATGCGTGGGATCGTCGCCATGATCGACAGCGTGGCGTTTCAGACCAATATTCTGGCCCTCAACGCTGCCATTGAAGCCGCCCATGCGGGAGAACAGGGTCGCGGGTTCGCGGTGGTCGCCCGTGAAGTGGGGCTGCTGGCCAGAAAAAGCAGTCACTCTACGCAAACCATCCAGTCGCTAATTAACCACTCGCTACAGGGCATTGAAGAAGGTTCTCAGGTGGTAAACCGTCTGGAAGAAAATCTCCAGCAGGTCACCGGGCTGGTGGCCAATCTGAGTGGCCTGCTGAATGATATTTCGCTGGCCACTCTAAATCAGGGGGAAAGCATTCATCAGATGACGCGCCAACTTCAGGCGCTGAATCAGGTATCGCGTCAGACAGATGTGCTGGTTAGCGAAGCGTCGAATGCCTCTGAGCGCCTGCATCGGGAGTCAGATCTTTTGTTGCAGGCCGTCTCGCGTTTTCGTCTCCCTGCCTGACGTGACGTATAAGCCTCTGTTATACTCGCAGCCCGTTTTAGCCTGAGGGCAAGGAGCAAAGTGTGGCTGCGGTCATCCATAATGAGATGCTGGACGAGATTCTGGCGCAGGTTCGTCCGTTACTGGGGCAGGGTAAGGTTGCCGATTACATTCCCGCGCTGGCCTCGATCAGCGGTAATAAGCTCGGCATCGCCATTTGTACTGTCGACGGGCAGCGTTTTCAGGCGGGAGATGCACTGGAGCGCTTTTCAATTCAGTCGATCTCAAAAGTGCTTAGCCTCGTTGCCGCCATGCGCCAGTATGACGAGCAGGAGATCTGGCAGCGGGTGGGCAAAGATCCCTCCGGTCAGCCCTTCAACTCCCTTCTCCAGCTTGAAATCGAACAGGGTAAGCCGCGCAACCCGTTTATCAACGCCGGGGCGCTGGTGGTGTGCGATATGCTGCAAAGCCGTCTGAGCGCGCCGCGCCAGCGTATGCTCCAGATTGTGCGTCAGCTTTCCGGCGTGCAGGACATCGCCTACGATCCGGTGGTAGCGCGCTCTGAGTTTGAACACTCTGCACGTAACGCCGCCATCGCCTGGCTGATGAAGTCCTTCGGCAACTTTCATAATGATGTCGCCACGGTTCTGCAAAACTATTTTCATTACTGCGCCCTGAAGATGAACTGCGTTGAACTGGCGCAGACTTTTCTGTTTCTGGCGCATCAGGGCCATGCCCCGCATCTGGACGAGGACGTTGTCTCCCCGATGCAGGCCCGGCAGATCAACGCCTTAATGGCAACCAGCGGAATGTATCAGAACGCCGGGGAGTTTGCCTGGCGCGTGGGGCTGCCGGCTAAATCCGGCGTTGGCGGCGGCGTTGTGGCCATTGTTCCGCACGAGATGGCGATTGCCGTCTGGAGCCCGGAACTGGACGAGACCGGCAACTCACTGGCGGGCGTCGCGGCGCTGGAACAGCTGACCAAACGCCTTGGACGGTCCGTATACTGATGTCCACGTTAGATCCTCTGTTCACGCGCCTGGCTCGCTCCACGTTTCGTTCACGATTTCATTTAGGGATGAAAGAGCGGCAATACTGCTGGGATAAGGGCGCGGACACTATCGATAAGCATGCCGCTGATTTTGTCGCCGCGCGGCTGGCGCCTGCACACCCGGTGAATGACGGTAAGCAGACGCCGATGCGCGGCCATCCGGTTTTTATCGCCCAGCATGCCACGGCAACCTGCTGCCGGGGCTGTCTGGCTAAGTGGCATGCTATCCCGCAGGGCGTGCCGCTGAGTGCGCAGCAGCAACAGTATATCGTCAACGTGATCCATCATTGGCTGGTCATTGAGGTAAATCGTGCCTCCTGAACTGACAATGTCTCTGTTTAAGCTACGCTTTTACTAATGCTCAGCGTCAGGAGACGTCATGAAAGCACCTCTAATTCCCGTGAATGAAACGGAGCGCATGAATGCGCTGCGCGAGTCCGGTCTGCTTGAGATCGACAATTATCCCGCGTTTGATCGTCTCACGCGGCTGGCAACACGCTTTTTCAGGGTGCCGCTGGCGATGATTACGCTGGTGGATGACCACGCTGCGATCGTGAAATCTGCCGACGGGCGGGCACTCGCCAGCCAGCCTCGCGATCTCTCGTTTTGTGGTCATACGATCCTGGGTGACGCGCCGCTGGTGGTGGCTGACACGCTGCTGGACGAACGCTTTGCGGATAATCCGCAGGTGGCGGGAGATCCGGGCGTGCGCTTTTATGCCGGTTTCCCGCTGCGTTTACGTGACGGGGCGTGCGTAGGATCGTTGTGTCTCATTGATTACGCACCGCGTGAGTTTACCGCGGCGGATTCCGCCGTACTGGCCGATCTCAGCGCGCTGGCAGAAGATGAATTTGCAGCCGTTAGCGCCGCCACGACCGATGAACTCACGGGCCTGTTTAACCGACGCGGGTTTAACCAGTTTGCGCAGTTTGCACTGTCGGTTTCGCAGCGTAGGGCAGAACCGTTAACGCTTGGCTGGCTGGATCTGGACCATTTCAAAACCATTAACGATCGCTTCGGGCATCAGGAGGGCGACAAGGCCCTGAAAGCGATGGCCGCCCTGATGCGCTCCTCATTCCGCGAGGCCGATATGCTGGTGCGTTTCGGGGGAGATGAGTTCGCGGTGCTGTTTGCGGATACCGATGAGCCTGGCGCCTGGATCGCCATGCAGTATCTTGTCGAACAAACGGAGAAGTATAACGCGCGTCAGCTGCATCCCTGGTCGTTACAGTTCTCCTGGGGGCTGAGCGAGTTCGATCATCACCGCAACGATATGCAGGCATGGTTAAAACACGCGGATGCGCAAATGTACGCCATGAAGCGGCAACATCACGGCGAAAAATGACATAACGAAATCCTATGTCATCACTTATTGCGTAACAAAAATGTTAATAGCAAAGTGGAGAGATTCAACCTAAGGACGCGCAATGAACTCTCCCATGCTGATTAAACCTCTCTCCCGACAGGACATCCTCAGCCACATTGATGCCCTGAGCGATATCCTCGTCAACTGTGTAAACGGCGGCGCCTCCGTCAGCTTTATGCTGCCTTTTTCTCCCGAGAAAGCCCAAACCTTCTGGCTCGGCGTCGCAGACAGCGTCGGGCGCGACGAGCGTACCGTCCTGGGCTGTTTTGAAGCGGAGCAGGGGCTGGTTGGCACGGTCCAGCTGATCACCGACCAGCCGGAAAACCAGCCGCACCGCGCAGATGTCGCGAAACTTCTGGTACATGAGAAGGCGCGCCGTAAAGGTGCGGCAATGGCGCTGATGGAAGCCGTGGAGGCGGTTGCGCGTGAAAAAGCGCTTACGGTGCTGGTGCTTGATACCTCGACCGGCAGCGGCGCGGAGACGTTTTATCAGAGAGCGGGCTGGCAAAAGGCGGGGGAGATCCCACGCTACGCCCTGATGCCGAACGGGGACATGACGGCGACCTCGGTGTTCTATAAATTTCTTTGATATTTTTCACCATCGCGTCCTGAGTTGATCCAGACAGGGGTTCTGGTCCTGAAGTTTTGATAAGTTATCACACCAATCTTATCAGGCTGTATGACTAATTATAAAGGACCTCCATTGTGAACACACTCAACCGTCGTGATTTCCCCGGTGCGCGCTACCCTGAACGTATCATCCAGTTTGGCGAAGGTAACTTCCTCCGCGCGTTCGTTGACTGGCAAATCGACCTCTTAAACGAGCATACCGATCTCAATGCAGGTGTGGTGATTGTACGGCCGATCCAGAGTGATTTTCCGCCGTCGCTGAGCACCCAGGATGGTCTGTATACCACGATTATTCGTGGTCTGAATGAGGAGGGGGATGCGGTAAGCGATGCGCGTCTTATTCGTTCCGTGAATCGTGAAATCAGCGTCTACAGCCAGTACGATGAATTCCTGAAACTCGCCCATAATCCGGAGATGCGGTTTGTCTTCTCCAATACCACGGAGGCGGGGATCGGCTATCACGCGGGCGATAAGTTTGACGATGCGCCAGCTGTCAGCTATCCGGCCAAACTGACGCGTCTGCTGTTCGAACGCTTTACCCACTTTAACGGGGCTGCGGATAAAGGCTGGATCATCATTCCTTGTGAGCTTATCGACTATAACGGCGATGCCCTGCGTGAACTGGTGCTGCGCTATGCACAGGAGTGGGCGCTGCCAGCGGCATTCATTGCGTGGCTGAATAACGCTAACACCTTCTGCTCGACGCTAGTTGACCGCATTGTTACCGGCTATCCGCGTGATGAGGTGGCAGAGCTGGAAGCCGGGCTGGGCTATCACGACAGCTTCCTCGACACGGCAGAACATTTCTACCTGTTTGTTATTCAGGGGCCAAAATCACTTTCAGCTGAATTGCGCCTGGATAAATACCCGCTCAACGTCCTGATTGTTGACGATATCAAGCCTTATAAAGAGCGTAAGGTGGCGATCCTCAACGGCGCACACACGGCGCTGGTTCCGGTCGCTTTTCAGGCCGGGCTGGATACGGTAGGGGAAGCCATGAACGACGGGGAGATTTGCGCGTTCGTAGAGAAGGCTATTTATGAAGAGATTATTCCGGTCCTGGATCTGCCGCGCGATGAGCTGCACTCCTTCGCCAGTGCCGTAACGGGGCGTTTCCGTAATCCGTATATTAAGCATCAGCTGCTGTCGATTGCACTGAACGGGATGACCAAGTACCGCACCCGCATTCTGCCGCAACTGCTGGCAGGGCAGAAGGCGACCGGTGAACTGCCAGCACGTCTGACCTTTGCCCTGGCGGCGCTGATTGCATTTTACCGTGCCGAGCGCAACGGTGAGCGCTATCCGGTGCAGGACGATGCGCACTGGCTTGAACGTTACCAGCAGCTGTGGACGCAACATCACGACAAACAAGTCACTACCCGTGAACTGGTATCGTCGGTGTTAAGCGTGAGCGAGCACTGGGAACAGGATCTCACTCTGGTGAACGGACTGGTAGACCAGGTTGCGCAGGATCTGGAAGCAATTTTAAGCAAAGGCATGCGCGAGGCGGTGAAACCGCTCTGCTAATCATAATGCCCGGCGTTTGCCGGGTTTTTTACAGACCATTATTAGTTACAACATACTATACGTCCTTTTTTTAAAAAAGCACAGGCAGCACCGTGCGGTCAGGGCTTAACAGGTCAGAAAATGCAATGAACTATTAACATGCTTGCAACCGTGATGAGGATCACGTTTAATAGCCGCGCTCTTTACTTTTCTGAAGCTGATTATGATTGTTCGTCCTCAACAGCACTGGCTGCAACTGATTTTTGTCTGGCATGGTTCGGTACTTCCCAAAATTTATACCCGACTGCTGCTTAACTTCCTGCTTTCCATCGCCGTGATTGTCATGCTGCCGTGGTACACCTCGCTGGGTATCCGCTTTACCGTCGCGCCGTTCAGCATTCTGGGCGTGGCTATCGCCATCTTCCTGGGATTTCGCAATAACGCCTGTTATTCGCGCTACGTTGAGGCGCGTCTGCTTTGGGGGCAGTTGATGATAGCGGCGCGCTCGCTGTTTCGCGAGGTAAAAAACACCTTGCCGGATGATAAACATCTTGGAGAGTTTGTACGCCTGCAAATCGCCTTTGCTAACTGTCTACGTATGACCCTGCGCCGAGAAACCAATGCCGATCAGCTGTCCCGCTATCTGGCTCCAGACGATTTACGCAAAGTGATGGATGCCAACTCGCCGGCGAACCGTATCCTGCTGATCATGGGGGAGTGGCTGGCCGTGCGGCGGCGCAGCGGGCACCTTTCAGACATCCTGTTTCACAGCCTCAACAACCGCCTGAACGATATGTCCATCGTGCTGGCAGGCTGTGAGCGTATCGCCAATACGCCAGTCCCGTTTGCCTATACGCTGATCCTGCACCGGACGGTGTATTTGTTCTGCATCATGCTGCCGTTTGCGCTGGTTGTTGATCTGCATTACATGACGCCCTTTGTCTCTGCGCTGATTTCCTACACTTTTATCTCGCTTGATACGCTGGCGGAAGAGCTGGAAGATCCGTTTGGGACGGAAGATAACGATCTGCCGCTGGACGCCATCTGCAACATGATGGAGCGCGATCTGTTGCAGATGAACGATGAAGAGAACATCCCTGAAAGGCTAATGCCGGATAAGCATTATCAGCTGACCTGACGGGCATTCCACTCGTCGCGGGTGATTTCCCACAGCTCCGAATCCAGCAGGCCGCTGACATAGGCTTTCTTCTCTGTCCTGATGAGTCGCATGCCGCTGCTGTCTGAAATACGTCGGGAGCGGCTGTTGGCCGCCGCTTTCGGCGCGCGTAACACCGCTTTGTTAAGCGTATTGAACCAGTAATCCGTTGCCGCGATACTCGCCTCACGCATATATCCCTGGCCCTGAAATTCCGGCGCGAGCCAGAACCCCCTGTTGTTGTCCTCCACGTCATACAGGCAAATCAACCCCATCAGTTCGTCAGGCGCTTCGCGACGGCGAATCGTCCAGAACCACGCAATCCCTTTGGCCATGTCGGGCAGTGCAACGTTGTTAACATAATTTTCTGCACCGTTTTCCGGGTAGGGCCAGGGGACTGAAGCCACCATATAGCGGACAATTTCCCAGCGCGGATAGCGTTGCTGGATCTGGACGGCATCGGCGGCAACAAGGGGTTTAAGTAATAAGCGTTCTGTCGTAAGCGTGGGTATCGTCATCCGGTGATCTCCATATTTGAGCGTTATCATTTGTTTGGGTTCTGATATTTCATCAATATCACATTCCAGTTGGTCGTGCTTTTGTTATTCAGATTTATCCATAAAGGAGTATGTAATGCCAAGAAAAGCCAGGCCCGAAGAAGCCGAAACACTCTGGCACGTCCGTAACGAAGCGATGCGCCATGGCTGTAAAATCTGTTACGACGCAGAAGTGATTGCGCGCTGGACGTCAGAAAAGATGCCTGAACATTACCGTACCTCCAGGTCGATTTCGTGTTATAGGCCTGCCCATGCAGGAGCTGAACTGCTCCCAAATGGAGCTACGGTTTACGAAGTTCAATAGCTTATTTACATTTGCTTACATAAATACACTTTCTTTACATTAAGTAATGTAAGATATTTTTTTAGCACAAAATGCAAAACTAAATTAAATGGAGATGATTTATGTCGAATATAAGAGCATTACGCCTTAATGAGATAGCATTAGTAAGTGGCGGCAATGGAAGCGGTAATTATGAAGGTGCCGGTAGTCGTAACACCAGCTCTAAATCTGGTAATTCAAAAGGAAACAATGGCTCTATTTACAAGGGCGTTGACTCATGCGGCGCAGGAATCATCGGTGGTCTAATCGCCGGCTCTCCTGGGGGGGCAGTGGGTATGACCGCTGGGGTAATTGGTGGAGCTATAGCTGGCCAGTGCACAAAAGATAGTTTTTCAGATCGTGGTAGTAAAGATAAAAGTAATAATTACAACGGCCCCGGACAATGCCGTTGGTAAGTAATTTGAGTTGTGTGTGATAATAATTTAAAAGCTCATTATAACTGAATGTTATTCTAGGTGTTTCGATATTTAATGATTATTCGAAGTAGTCATGATGAACTATTATTTTTGATAAAGTTAATGTAATCACAAGTATCGGGTTAAGCATGAAACAATTTTTAAATTTCCTAATTTACTTATTTTTTTTCATTATCGCATTTACCCTTTTGAAATACGCTGAAGTTCTTGAGTTTGACGAAGTATCACGGCCAGGGATTATATCAAGGTTTCTTATTGCGTTGATTGTATTAATAGCAGTAACTCGATGGGGCGTTAACTTGATGAATAGGTTTAAAAGTAAATAAAGTACACTCCGATAAAAATTGTTGTGTTGCAGAATGGAATCATTACAAATGTTCACTGAAGTTAAAGTGCATGATATCAAAAAATGGTTACGATATCATAGCCATATTTGTTGATTCTTATATAAAATATGAATTAATAATAGGTTGAACATGATAATCTTTAGGCATGTCTATCCATTCATTTATAGTAAGAAAAACGTAATTGTTCTTTTATTGCGTCTGTTATCTCAATAATAATTACGTTATCGCCATCCATAACCCTCCGCTATCTTACTCTCGATGTGTCATTTTTCTTATTGTTTATTGCGGAATTTTCAATTGCAATTTTCTTGTATATTTTTTACTTAAGGAAGTTGGATGGTTTTAAATTACGCCCAAGTAGAGATTTAACTTCAATAAAATTTTCTATTGTTGTGTTGTTTGTCATTTTGCTGGTTCAGTATAATGTTTATCTTTACAGGGATAATTTATATCATTATGGACCTTCCCATATTAGTTTTATAGCATTTATAATAGCCACCTTCGTAGTCCCATATTATGAGGAGATTATATACAGGGGCTGTATCTTCGGTGTTTTCCACTCAATTTTTAATAAAAAGTATATTATCCCATGTATATTGACTTCATTGTCTTTTTGTCTAATGCATGGACAGTATTATAACATTTTAGATCAATCCATTCTTTTTTTGGTGTCAATATTGCTATTAATAGTTAGAATAAGAAGCAGAGGGCTTTTTTATCCTATTATAATTCATTCGTGCATGAATGCTTTTGTTTTGTCGTTAAATTTTTGAAGGGTATTTGGGATATGAATATCTTCAGGGAAGAGGCTTTAAATCATCAAACAGATTCTAATTATGGTGAGATTGTCTTACCTGCGTCATTCGGTTTATCAGTAAGCGCACTCACAACGTTATTCATATTTCTGTGCCTGATACTCTTTATTCTTTATGGTAGCTATACACGTAAGGCTCACCTTTCCGGAATCGTTATGCCCTCATCCGGGCTGGTAAAAATCACTCCTCAATATGCTGGCTACGTAACCAAATTGACCGCCTCAGAAGGTCAACACATTATTGCCGGTGAGACTCTTTATCATATCAGCGGTGAACATTTCAACGAACAGGGGGCAGGTACACTCGCTGCTATAAGACTTTCCCTACAAACTCAGTTTACAATGCTGACTTCTCAACAGACCCTGGAATTGCGTGACAACAGTCAGCAGCAGCATGCCATACAACAGCAAATAGTTTCCCTGAAACCTCAGGTTAAAAGTGCAGAAAAGCGTCTGTCACTTGCCGTGCATCAGGCTGCGCTGGCCGTGTCTGTTATGGAGCGCTATAAGAAACTTGCTGATACGCATTACGTATCAGATATCGAATACCAGCAGAAGCAGATTGACGTTTCAACGTCACAGCAAAACGTTGAGGATCAGCGTCAGGGGCTTCTGCAACTGCACACCGCGATGGAGGCTGCTAAAGACGACCTTGACCATCTCATCGTTCAGGGTGAAAGCCGGAAGGCTGAAATGGACAGGCAGTTGCAGGTTATCAGGCAACAGCAGGACGAACTGGCAGGTAAGGAAAATTTCACGCTGACTTCACCGGTATCCGGAACCGTTGCTGCCGTGCTGGTCAGACAGGGACAGTCTGTCAGGGCATCTGAACCTGTCATGACCCTCATTCCCGACAATGCCCGTTTGCAGATAGAACTCTATGCTACCAGTCAGAATGCTGGCTTTATTCAGGCGGGGCAGCGTGTTGCCCTGCGGTTCTCTGCCTTCCCCTATCAGAAGTTTGGTGTGCAGTACGGGACTATCCGTGAAATAAGCCATACAACGCTGACATCTTCTGATTTACTCTCCGTATCTCCTGTGACCTGGAAGGAGAATGAAGGTCATTACCGCGTCATCGTTGAACCTGAAAATACTTTTATTCTGGCTTATGGGAAACAGGAAGCCCTGCGCCCCGGCATGGTTCTTGAGGGGGATGTCAGCCTGGATACCCGCAATTTGTGGGAGTGGCTGACTGAGCCGCTCTGGAGCCTGAAAGGAAAGCTGTGATGGATACACTCAAATGGACCGGGAGAAAACAGCTTCCTCTCACCCGACAGACAGAGTCAGCGGAATGTGGTCTGGCATGCCTGGTCATGATGGCCTGCTGGCATGGTCTGCAAACAGACTTACCCACACTGCGCGAACGTTTCAGTATCAGCTCACAAGGGATGACCCTGCAGAGACTGACTGAATGTGCGGCCGGTATCGGATTATCCAGCCGGGCAGTTCGGCTGGAGCTTGAGGACCTAAGATCCCTTTCTCTCCCGTGTATTCTCCACTGGAACATGAATCATTTTGTTGTGCTACATAAAGTTCGCGGAAGCAGGCTGGTTATTCATGATCCGGAAAAGGGAAAAGTAACGCTCTCCCTACAGGATGCTGGAAAACATTTCACCGGCGTCGCGCTGGAGCTGATGCCAGCCAGTGATTTTACCGCTCGGGATGAAAGGAAAAAAATCCATCTGCGCCAACTGACAGGTAAAACACCGGGTCTGTTGTCGGCAATGTCGCGAATTATCGTTTTTGCCGTGGCACTCGAAATCCTGACACTGGGAAGCCCGCTTCTCAACCAGCTGGTGATTGATGAAGTCCTGGTGGCTGCCGACCAGAGTTTGTTGACCGTCATTATTATTGCGCTTCTGCTGATGTCACTGACCCAGATGCTGCTGTCACTGGCCCGCCAGTGGGCGAGTATTACACTGTCCGTCAATTTTAACATGCAGTGGACAGCACGGGTTTTCCATCATCTGGTCCATCTTCCTCTGGCCTGGTTTGATGCACGCAGTAAGGGGAGTATTAATGCTCGTTTTGAGGCGGTAGATATCATCCAGCAGGCGCTGACTACGCAAGTGCTGGAAGGTATTCTGGATGTGTTGCTCGTGGTGACTGCGCTTTGCATGATGCTGCTGTACAGTCCTGAAATGACATTGATCGCCGTACTTGCAGCCATTTTCTATGGTGTGTTGAGGGCACTGTGGTATCCGTCCCTTCGACAGTCGGCAGAAGATGCCTGGGATGCAGGTGCCAAGGAGTCCGGGCATTTTCTTGAAACACTCAACGGGATCCTCAGCCTGAGAATTAACGGTGTGACGGCACATCGTGAGGCCGCCTGGCTGAATCTCAACGTTGCCCGCAGAAATACGCAGTTGCGTCAGAGCCGTCTGCTGATGTGCTATGACATTGCTCACACTCTTACCGGCAGCGTGGTATCAGCAATCATTTTGTGGAAAGGCGCCGGGGAGGTATTGAATGGTACCTTCACCGTCGGCATGCTGGTTGCTTATTTATCCTATCAGACGCGTTTTTCTTCCAGTATCAGTAGCCTGACTGATAAGTTTTTTTCCTGGCGTATGCTCGATGTTTACAACGAACGACTGGCTGATATTGTACTGACCCCGACAGAAGGCCTTCAGCAACAGCCTTTTCGTGAGCATAACAACGCTTCGCACATTCCTTCTGTATCCCGCAGGGAGATGGATGAATATGCTCATGCTCCTCTAGTACTTGAGCACATCATCTTCAGCCACAAGGGAGGGGAAAATCCGATAATCGGCGGGGTGTCGCTGACACTCAATCCCGGAGAAGTCGTTGCCATTACAGGTAAATCCGGATGCGGGAAAACGACACTGGTGAAGCTTATCCTTGGGATCCACATCCCTGATGAGGGCAGGATCAGGGCATTTGGCATATTGCATACGCATCCGGATTATTTTCAGGTTCGTCAGCGTATCGGTACCGTACTGCAGGATGACCATCTTTTCAAAGGTTCTGTAGCAGATAACATTATTTTTTTCAGTGATGACCGAAATTATGAACGAATGATCCAGTGCGCAAGACTGGCACTTATCGACAGCGATGTTATGGCAATGCCGATGGGGTATCAGACGCTGATTGGTGAAACCGGCGGAGGGCTTTCCGGAGGACAAAAACAACGCATTCTGCTGGCAAGGGCGTTGTACAAGAAACCGGGATTCCTGTTACTGGATGAAGCGACCAGCCACCTTGATGTTGAGAGTGAAATCCGGATAAGCCAGACCTTACGTCAACTGGGGCTTCCTGTTCTGCTGATAGCCCATCGCCCGGAAACCATAGCCTCTGCAGACCGGGTTTTGTATCTGGCAGACGGCTACTTAACGGAGCTGAATCTCCAGCATACAGTCAATAATGGCGAGTCTGTTTGTGAATATACTAATGACGTGATGGCAAAAAATTAACCTTAACGTACATAATTTTCGATATCCAAACTTACCCCTATCTGGAAGATCTATTTGTTGACGCTGCCGAACGTGGCGCAGGGGCGGGTAAAGCGCTTATCGACGCCCTGATCGATGAGGGTAAGCGGGAAGGGTGGTCAAAACTCTACTGGGTAACCCGCATGCACAATCCGGCGCGTAAGCTGTATGACCACTATGGTGAAGCCGACGATTACGTCCGGTACCGAATCACCCCTTAACCGGGTTTGTATCACACTGTATCTGCGTCTGTGATACATACACAGGTATGCAATAAAACCGCATCCGCACACATCCTTTATACAAACGCATGGTGTTATATCTCCGTCAACTGAACTCACCCGGAGATAACATCATGTTTAACAAACTCGCATACTCAGCAGTCGCCCTGACCGTTTCGCTTGGCACCGTGATGTCCTGTCAGGCGGAAGCGATGGGCAAGGATTACGCGTCGGCCTTCAACCAGGTAAAACAGATTAACGCTGGCGATCTTAACGTCGGTTATGTCGATATCGGGCCGAAAGAGGGGCAACCGGTGATCCTGCTGCATGGCTGGCCGTACGACATTCACAGCTACGCTGAAGTGGCCCCCGCGCTGGCCGCGAAAGGGTATCGTGTCATTGTGCCGTCCCTGCGCGGGTACGGCACCACGCGCTTTATTTCTGATAAAACGCCGCGAAACGGCCAGCCTTCGGCAATGGCGAAAGACATCGTCAACCTGATGGACGCCCTGGATATCAAACAGGCGGTGTTTGCCGGTTATGACTGGGGTGCACGTACGGCGGATATCGTTGCGGCGCTCTGGCCGGAACGGGTGAAATCGCTGGTCTCGGTAAGTGGCTACCTGATCAGCAGCCAGGCGATTGGCAAACAGCCTTTACCGCCGAAGGCAGAAGTTCAGTGGTGGTATCAGTTCTATTTCGCCACGCCGCGCGGGGCGGAAGGCTATGCTAAAAATACGCACGATTTTGCCCGGCTGATCTGGTCCCAGGCTTCGCCGGACTGGAAATTCAGCGATGCCACCTTCAATGCCAGCGCCAAATCCCTCGATAACCCGGACCACGTTGCCGTCACGCTCAGTAATTACCGCTGGCGTCTGGGTCTGGAAAAAGGGGAGCCTAAATTTGACGCCTATGAACAAAAACTGGCGACGCTGCCGAACATTACGGTGCCGACCATCACCATTGAAGGCGGCAATAACGGGGCGCCACACCCTGCACCTGCGGCCTATGCCGGGAAATTTACCGGAAAATATGAGCACCGTACTTTCGGCGCAACGGTGGGCCACAACCCGCCGCAAGAAGATCCGCAGGACTTTGTTAAAGCCGTTGTCGACGCGGATAAGCTCTGATATGTGCTATTTTCAATCCGTTACCTCTTAATCAGGAGCCTGCGGTGGAGCATATTGATCACATCCTTGTCGTCGATGACGACAGGGATATTCGTGAACTGATTGTCGATTACCTCGTGAAATCCGGCTATCACGCCTCTGGTGCGGCGAACGGAAAAGAGATGCGCATGGTGCTCGACAAACAGCATATCGACCTGGTGGTGCTGGACGTGATGATGCCCGGTGATGATGGCCTGACGGTGTGTCGACAGCTGCGCAGCAGCAGGCATAAGGATCTGCCGATCCTGATGCTCACCGCGCGCAACGAGGACATGGACCGGATCCTGGGGCTGGAGATGGGCGCCGACGATTATGTGGTAAAACCGTTTGTGGCCCGCGAACTGCTGGCGCGTATCAAAACTATCCTGCGCCGTTTTCGTACTATGCCGCCTAATCTTCAGGTGACCGAGGCAGGGCGCCTGGTGGTGTTCGGTGAATGGCAGCTGGATACCGTGGCGCGTCATCTGATTGATAACGAGGGGATGGTTGTGGCGCTCAGCGGGGCGGAATATCGCCTTCTGCGTGTATTTCTCGATCATCCTCAACGGGTGCTGACCCGCGATCAACTGCTGAACCTGACGCAGGGACGTGATGCCGAGCTGTTTGAGCGTTCGATTGATCTCCTGGTGAGCCGCGTGCGACAGCGCCTGAATGAAGATGCCCGCTCGCCAGCCTACATTAAAACCGTTCGCAGCGAAGGCTACGTTTTTACTATGCCGGTGACCATCGTCGAGGCCAATGAATGACGCTGTGGCCCCGCACCTTACTGGCCCGGCTGCTGATCATTGTGCTGCTTGGACTCTTGCTGGCTAACGCGCTCAGCCTGACGCTGGTCATGGTTGAGCGAATGCACAGCGCGCGCACGGTTATGCTGGTCAATCTTGAGAATGACGTGGCGACCAGCGTGGCCATTCTCGACCGGCTTCCGGCCAAAGAGCGGCCAGAGTGGCTGGAACGGCTCGGTCGCGGTAATTATCGTTATATCCTTGGTCCCGGCGAGGCAGGCGCTGCGCCAACGGACAAGCGCTCGCGGGATGCGATTCGCACCCTGAAAGAGACGCTTTCAGTTCAATATCCGCTCCAGTTTACGGCAGTGCCGGGGCCTGTTTCCCACATTCAGGCCCATCTGACGCTCCGCGACGGCGCACCGCTCACTATCGATCTGATCCCGCGCATGCCGCCAGTCGCCAGCTGGTTACCCTTGGTGCTGGTTCTTCAGTTGTTACTTGTCGCGCTCTGCTCCTGGATTGCCGTGCGCCAGGTTGTCCGGCCTTTCCTGCAATTCACGCGCGCGGTTGATTCCCTCGATCCTGCGGCCCATTCTCCTATGACTGAAAAAGGTCCGGTTGAGGTGCGACAGGCGGCGCAGGCTTTTAATGAGATGCAGTCGCGGATACAAACTTATCTGCGTGAACGCGCGCAGATTCTGGCGTCCATTTCTCACGATCTTCAGACGCCCATCACGCGTATGAAGCTGCGGGTCGAAATGGCGGATCAGCCCGAACTCCACGATAAGTTGTTGAGCGACCTGGATAATATGTCGCGCCTGGTACGAGAAGGTATTGCCTATGCCCGGTCATCAGAATCACTGAAAGAGACCACGCTTAAGCTGGAGCTGAACGCGTGGGTTAACAGCATCGCCAGTGATTATCAGGACATTGGTAAAAACGTGCAGTTTCATGCACGCAGTACACGTCTGCCGATCGTCACCCGCCCCCAGGCATTGCGCCGGGTAATGACCAATCTGCTGGATAATGCGCTCAAGTTTGGCCATAGCGCGGTAATAGAGATTGATGAAGATGAAAGGCAGGTAGCGATCCGCATTATGGATAACGGCCCCGGCATCCCGGAGGCAGAACTGGGGGCGGTGTTACAGCCGTTCTACCGGGTTGAAACGTCGCGCAACCGCGAAACGGGCGGCACCGGGTTAGGCCTCGCCATTGCCGCGCAGCTCACCGCCCAGCTTGACGGGAAATTGCATCTTGCAAACCGGGCAGAGGGCGGGCTGGCCGTAAGCGTGACTCTTCCGCGCGTTTAATTGTACGCCTGTGTATCTGCGCGCCGTGCGGATACGAAGGCAGACAAAATTCAGTTTTTTGCACACGGCCTGAACACATTCGCAGGGTGAAATGACCTCACTGCACCTTCGCAGCAACTGTATCGTGAGGTCGTTATGTTTCTGATAATCGCTTTTTTAGGCGGCATGATTAGCCTGCTCAGTCCGTGCACACTTCCCGTTATTGCTCTGCTGTTCGCTGGCTTTCAGGGGCAGCGCAAACACATTCTGGCGCTTCTGGCGGGAATGATAGTGATGTTCACGTTTGTGGCGATGGTAGTAACGGTTGCCAGTGACTGGATCGCTGACGCCACCGTTATCGGTCGCTGGATTGCGCTGCTGGTACTGAGCATTGCCGCCCTGGCCCTGATCTTCCCGCAGTTCGCTCAGCGCATTGCCAGCCCGGCGGTCAGCGCGGGGAACGTTCTTAACACCCACAGCGTTCAGCGACACGGCATGTTTTCGGCTTTTCTGGCAGGGCTGGCCGTTGGACTTCTGTGGTCCCCCTGTGCAGGACCGATTCTCGGGGCGATCTTCGGCATTAACATTACTGGCCACTCGGCCATCGCAACCGGAGCGCTGTTAGCCGCTTACGGCAGTGGGTGCGCGTTGATGCTGGGGCTGCTTGTCGCGGGGGGCCGTAAGCTGATAACCCCTCTGAGAGCCAAATCCGCATTGATGGAGCGTCTGCGTCAGGGCGCAGGGGTGATGATGTTAGCCGCCGTGGCTTTCAACGCCTCAGGAATGACGTCGGTCCTGAAAGGCGCCAGCGGTATTACCGACCAGCTGGAAAACGCTCTCTTGAGCCTTGCGCAACCAACCTCCACGCAGGTGAAACTGCGACCGATCGCTGACGCAATGCCGAGCAGCCAGCTACCGACATTAAGCGGCGGTACGGGCTGGGTAAACGGTGACCCTGTCACGTCTAAGGCCTTGCGGGGGAAAGTTGTGCTTATCGATTTCTGGACCTGGGACTGTATCAACTGCCAGCATACCCTTCCGCATGTTCGAGACTGGGCGAAGAAATATGAGTCACAAGGTCTGGTGGTGATTGGCGTCCACACCCCTGAATACCCCTGGGAAAAGCCGTTATCATCGGTGAAAAACGCGGTCAACGAATGGCAGTTGCCGTACCGCGTAGTGACGGATAATAACTACAAAATCTGGAGCGCGTTCGGTAATCAGTACTGGCCAGCACATTACTATTTCGATGCGAAAGGGCAACTGCGTTACACCTCGTTTGGCGAAGGCAACTACGACAAGCAGGAGGCTGTAATTCAGCATTTGCTCAAGGAAGCGCGTTCCTGATTCGGCTTACGGAACCCGCTGAGCAACCATAAACAGGCGCGGAAAAGCCAGCAGTATCTGCCCGTTCTCCTGGAGCGGATACTGCTCTTCCAGCAGCTCGAGGTAGCGTTTCAGAAACTTTTGCTGCTCGCTCTCGTTGAGATCCTGTAGCCACGGCCGTAACCCCGTCGCGCTGACCCAGTCAATAATCGCCTGATGAGAGCTCATCTGATGAAAGTAGGTGGTGCGCCAGATATCCACGTCGCATCCCGCGTCCGTCAGAATATCATAGTAGGCATGAATACCCGGCAGCTGCTCGCGGCCACGATCGGGGTAGCCCTGTTCCCAGGCAACTTCACGCATCAGGGCGTGCGTCGGCTCAAGCCAGTTGTCAGGCATTTGTATCGCCAGCACGCCGTTTAACTGGAGCAGTGAAACCAGATGCGGCAGAAGGTGGTAATGGTCCGGGATCCATTGCAGGGAAGCATTGGCGTAGATCAGGCTGAGAGGCTGGTCAGGTTTGTAGTGACGGATATCCGATTCAACAAAGTGGCAGTCTGGCAGGGCCTGTCGGGCTTCCTCCAGCATCGCCGGGGAGTTATCCACACCGGCTATCTGCGCTGAAGGCCAGCGTTGTTTCAGCATCGCGGTGCTGTTGCCTGGCCCGCAACCCAAATCCACGCCAGAGGTTATGTCAGCAAGCGGCAACCGGGCCAGTAACTCAGCGGCGGGACGTGTGCGTTCTGCGCTGTATTGTAGATATAGAGAAGGATCCCAGTCGGCCATTTTCGCATCTCCATGTTGAGGTGTTCAGCAAGAATAGCACAGGCAAATACCTGCGCAGGGGCAGGTATCCGGATAAACGTGAGATTATAAAATGCCTTTCAGGGCCACGTGATAAAGCAGCATGATGGTTTTACCGTCGACGATCTGGCCATTCTCGATGCCACGAAGCGCGTCGTCCAGCGTCATTTCCAGCACGTCGATATCTTCCCCCTCTGCTTTAACGCCGCCGCCCGCGCTGGTCCGATCCTGCGGGTGATATTCCGCCAGATAGAAGTAGAGTTTTTCGGTAACGGAGCCCGGGCTCATATAGGCCTCAAAAATTTTCTCTACGCGCGTCACCTTATACCCGGTTTCCTCTTCCGCTTCGGCCTTAATCCGGCTTTCCGGGTCAAGGTTATCGAGCAACCCGGCAGCCGCCTCAATGAGATCCTCTTCGTGACCATTGATAAACACAGGGAAACGAAACTGACGTGTAAGAATGACTGTTTTGCTGTCGCGATTATAGAGCAGGATCGTCGCGCCATTCCCGCGGTCATACACTTCACGCTCTTGCCGCTGCCAGTCACCATCGCTGCGCTGGAGGTCAAAAGTGTATTTTTTCAGGTTATACCAGTTGTCGGACAACGTTTCGCTGTTAATGATGCGTATATCTGCACGTTTTGATTGCACGTTTGGCTCTCCTCTCGTAGAGTATGCATCATAAACAGCATTTTCGTGTAATTACAATAATTATCGTGCAACATCAGGAATAATTCATGCTCACAAGTCAGCGTAAACAGTTGATTCTGGAAAAGCTGGAGGCGGAAGGCCAGGTTCAGTCAACTGCGCTCAGCCTCTTTTTCTCGGTGTCTGAGGACACTATCCGCCGGGATCTACGTGAACTGGCGGCAGAAGGGCGTTTGCAGCGTGTCCACGGCGGCGCGCTTCCGGCATCTTCAGCGATTGCGCCTTTTGCCGAGCGTCAGTCCGTTAAAATGGATGCAAAAAAACGCGTGGCACGTCGGGGCGCGCAGCTCATTTCACCGGGGCAGGTGGTGATCATTGATGGCGGGACGACCACCTCAGAACTTATTACCTTCTTGCCGCCAGATTTGCGGGTAACCGTGGTGACGCACAGCCCGGGTATTGCATTGGGGCTGGTCAACCATCCGTGCATAGAGGTGATCCTGATTGGCGGTCGTTTGTATAAACACTCCATCGTCACGGTCGGCGCGGCCGCTATTGAAGGCATCAACAATATTCATGCGGATCTGTTTTTCATGGGTGTCACCGGCGTGCATCCTGAGGCCGGGCTGACCACCGGAGATTATGAAGAAGCATGCATCAAACGTGCATTTTCCGGCAGAGCGGCGGAAACGGTGGTATTGGCCTCACCGGAAAAGATCAACACGGCCTCGGCGTTTGTGATTGGCGATTTGTCGCTGGTGAATACGCTCGTTGTTGAAAACACAACGGATGAACGCTGGGTCAACGCTATGAAAGAAAAGGGCGTTGCAGTGATCGCCAGCCAGTAAATATCCGCTTTTTTGCCAGCCTGACTGCGTGGCTGTCAAACAGACAAAGGTTATTCATCACGCAGATTCCTAGACTAAGGCTTTCATCTGTTTAAGGAAAAGCCATGAAAGCGATCTCCATTCTGGCGTATGGCGCGGACCCAACCGCGCAACGCCTGGCAACATCCGCCATTCAGCAGGCCATAAATAGTGCTCAACAGAACGATGTCATCGTTATTCCGCAAGGCCGTTTTCTGACCGGAGCGTTGTTTCTGAAAAGCGGTGTTTCACTTCGCCTGGACGCTGGCGCACAGCTCGTTGGAAGCCAGGATCTGGCTGATTATCCCCTGATAAATACCCGGGTGGCCGGCATTGATATGCGATGGCCGGCAGGCATTATTAATATCATCGATTGTGAAAACGTCAGCATTACCGGTACAGGCACGATAGACGGGCAGGGTGCAATTTGGTGGCAACGCTACTGGGGCGATGACGAGCGCAGCGGCATGGTCGGCGATTACAGCGCAAGAGGGTTGCGCTGGGTTGTTGATTATGACTGTCAGCGCCCGCGCAATATCCTGGTCTTTGAAAGCCAGAGCATTCTGCTGCGTGATTTTACCAGTCGGGAGTCCGGATTCTGGAACATGCACCTCTGTTATTCGCGCCATATCGCGGTTGAGGGCGTGCAAATCAGCAATTCTGCGGGGCCGAGCACCGACGGGATTGACGTCGACTCCTGCGAACAGGTGCGGATTGAACGCTGCATTGTGTCCTGCAATGACGACAATATCTGCATCAAATCAGGACGAGGACGCGAAGCGGCGCAAAAAGCTCGTGCAGCGCGGGATATAGTGATTCGAGGATGTACGCTGAATAAGGGATCCGGGATCACACTGGGGAGTGAAACTTCAGGTGGCATTGAACGCGTCCTGATAGAAGATAACGCGTTTAACGGAACGGGCGTCGGGTTTCGCATTAAATCTGCTCGCAACCGGGGCGGATTTATCCGTGATATCACCGTACAAAATCTACGGCTTACGGACGTGCGTTTTCCGGTGCTGATCCAGTTGAACTGGTTTCCGCAGTATAGCTATGGCGACCAGAGCAATTTATCTGATAAACCAGAACACTGGCGCAAGCTGGCTGAAGGTGTTGAGGGCGAAACCGGTCTTACTGCGGTCAGTGGACTGACGATTAAAAAAATGACGGCGCGTCGATCAGACAGCAAATGCTTTTCGCGGGCATTTTTCATCGAGGGATATCCGGAGCGTCCTGTGGTTGGGTTGACGCTGGAGGGGATTTTGATTGACGCGTCAGAGTTCGGGAAAATTTCTGGTGTGGATGGGCTGCGCTTTAAGGATGTACAGGTGACTTCCGTGGAGATCACGCAAGACCGTAACGACAGTTATGAACGTTGATGGTATAGAACAGAGGGACATGATGCGCTGAATGAGCAGAACAAGGATAGGTCTGAATTGGCTGGATTTACTCGTATTCAATCTCAGTGCGCATAATGTATATTATGTTAAATTCAGTCCGTCGGTCATTTAGTTCATAACCGGCCACAGGATACGATTAATCATACACTTACCTATCCCTCTATCTTCTTCTTGAAGAGACGTTATGTTTAGGAGCTATTTTCTTCAAATATACGAAATGTGCCAGATGTATGTACTTGATCAGTAGATACCACATGGCAGGAAAACGCTTCCGATTAAGAAGCGTTTAATCATAGTGTATGAGATTTATTTAGTCAGGCGCTCAATGAGCTGGCGCTGGTATTCAGGCAAATGGCTGGCACTTACGCCCTGGAAAACCAGAGGTGGTAGCCATGTTATGCCTGCATGTAATGCACTGGCTTTCATTGGTGTGAATACATCGGCAAGCTCGATACCTGTTCTGCCATTTTTTCCGTATGCTGATTCGTCACCGGCAGCAGTAGTAACGATAAGCATTTCTTTACCCTTCCATAAATCAGGACCAACGCTACCCCAGGTATCATTCATATACGCTTTCATCATGGGTGTGATGTTGAACCAGTGAGTTGGAAAGATAAATACTATCCGGTCATTCTGGCGCGTGATACGCCTCTCCTCATCACCGTTTATCTTGCGTGTATCGAAACCATAGAGCGTTTCAAGGTTACGAACAGTCACTCCCTGTACGCTCTCAGCCGCCTGCTGAAGCCCCTTGTGGGTTGGCGGTGAACCCTATGAATATAATGCTGAAAAATTCCTTATAACCTCACTCGATTTACCGGCCAGTTCGGAAGTGTTACAGGCAACAGCTTCACGGCCCTGTGTTGGAGTATCCTATAAACTTGACCAGCGTGTTTTGATGGAATTAATTGCACAGGGATGCCTGCCGCCTGTCAAAAATCGTGACGCGGGTACAGGTGTAGGTATAGGTACCATGACTGATGTTCTGCTGGAGCCTTTCTGCCGCCTGCTTTCCTTGCTTGACGAGCCTGAAGCCATACCTGTTCTGGGACCGCTGATTCAAAGGGAGATACATTACCGGCTTTTGATGAGCGATCAGTCCGATCATCTCAGACAGATTGCAGCAGTAGACGGCCATGGCTACCGTATCGGGAAAGCTATCGACTGGTTAAAAACCAATATAGCATCATCTTTGCGTGTCGAGGAGCTGGCAGCTCGCGTGCAAATGAGTACGCCCTCTTTCCACCAACACTTCAGGCAGCTCGCGGGAATGAGTCCGCTCCGGTATCAGAAATGGCTGCGCCTCAATGAAGCCAGGCGACTGATGCTGACCGATCATTACGATGTCACCACAGCAGCCTATGCTGTCGGTTACGAAAGCCTGTCCCATTTCAGCCGGGAATATACGAGAATGTTCGGGGAATCACCTAAAAGAGATATAACTGTTCTGAGAAAAGCTGCCGGGAAAATATGATATTTAACGAGCTGGTTTTTTTCGTGCACTACCCCGCCCCGGGAAAGCATTATATGTATCATTAGCTTATTAATGAGCTTGCGAAGGCAAATTCCAGTAGTGTTTCGGAACTGAACATTCATTGACATTTCACCCCTGTAAATTGATGTGGATGTTCAACCCTCAGAGGATCAGGCAAATAATTTGTTGTAATTGTGTATTTTTATGTCATCCCTGACAGGTAAATTATTCTCTGTTCACCCTTAAAGGCTTAATTTTATAATGGTGCCAGGGTGTTAATATGAGGCATCAAGGAAAGCTCAACTATCCAGGTTGGCCACAACCAAAGTACATTCAGTTTTCATTCTGAAGCGGAAGCCTGATCCGATTAGAAATATTAACGGGAGTGTAGAAATGGAAGAAGATAAAAATCTGACCCGTCGCGATTAGCATCGCGGCTGAAACTCAATTGAATATCTGAGGCTGTGCGTAATTTATTAATTTCAGTTATAAGTGTTATCAGTTTTATGATGTTGCAATCTGATAACAGCACCATACACTAGTAAATAATCAATATCACATGACGGGTGGGAAAATAAATATCATTAGTTCGTGCTTTATTTGTACACCATAAATTGTTTATCGCTTTCCGTTTTATTTGACGTATCAATTAATTATCAGATTTGAGGTTTTATGAAAACAGTCGGATATGCTGCATTCTCTTCCAGTGCGACATTAGCGCCTTATCAATTTACCCGACGTGAGCTGAAGGAAAATGATATCGCCATCGAAATCCTTTATTGTGGTGTGTGTCATTCTGACCTGCATACGGTGAACGGCGACTGGGGCCCGCAGTCGTATCCGCTGGTACCCGGACATGAAATTGTTGGCGTGGTGAAAGCGACGGGTAGCGGTGTCACTAAATATCAGATTGGCGATAATGTCGCGGTCGGTTGTATGGTCGACAGTTGCATGCAGTGCGACCAGTGTACCCACGGTGAGGAGCAGTTCTGCCGCCAGGGCATGACACCCACTTACGGGGTTCCTGATCGAGTAACCGGCGAAATCACGCAAGGCGGTTATTCAAAGCATATTGTTGTCCGTGAAGAATTTGTGCTCAAAATTCCGGACGGCATGGATCTGTCCCGCACTGCGCCTATCCTTTGCGCTGGTATCACTACCTACTCCCCTTTAAAAACATGGAATGTGAAGTCAGGAAGCCGTGTCGGGGTGATTGGTCTCGGGGGGCTAGGTCATATGGCTGTAAAAATCGCTGTCGCCATGGGGGCTGAAGTTACGGTCATCAGCCGGAGCCGTAATAAAGAAAAAGAGGCGATTACTCTGGGTGCTAAAGGCATTCTTGCCTCCACCGATCAGGCTGAACTTGAAAAAGCAGCCAGTTCTTTTGATGTGATTATCGATACTGCTCCTGTCAAACATGACGTAAATACCTTCACTCCTCTGCTGGATGTCGACGGTACGTTAATCATTGTCGGACAGGTTGGTCCGCTGGAAGAACCCGTAACGGTCCCGCTGATTATGGGACGACGTCGCATTGCAGGATCGTTAATTGGTGGCATTGCCGAAACGCAGGAGCTTCTTAATTTCTGCGCGGCACATGATGTCTATCCGGATTGTGAAATGATCAACATAGAGCACATCAATGATGCTTTCTCCCGTCTTGAAAAAGGGGACATGGCTCATCGCTTTGTCATTGATATGGCTACGTTAAGTGCAGAATAATTCTTCAGCGTGTCTGTAGCGTCGGAAAAGATTTGATCGGAACTGCCTGCCGCACACCTGCACATCCGGCTATCAGGCGTATTTCGGGCATGCGCTCCGGGGACGAAGGATCTTTGTAACGGCCAGGTGGATAAGCCTGGCCTTTCACTGCTTCCCGGGTCAAGCGGTTCTGAGCAGAAATGGCATTATACTGGCGGCTCATATCGCAGCGTTTCAACAATCATGGAGAGCGCAGGCAGCATCTGACGTTCTCCCGGATAGTAAATATAAAAACCCGGTCGTTCTGCCCACCATCCAGGCAGGATCGGCACAAGTTTTCCTGAATCCAGCCATGGCTGGCTGAGTATCTCCGGTAAAAAGGCAATGCCGTAACCCGCCAGCGCTGCATCCATCGCAGCATAATATGAATTAAAGATCAGATGGCCCGCAGGCCGTAAAATCTGCCCCGTTTCATTTTCCTTCACTATCCATGGCGTTGTGCTTCCCCCTGGCGTAAAGCGGGTACTAATACAGGAATACTGGCCTAAATCACCGGGTATAAGCGGTAGCCCTTTATCCTGAACATAACCGGGAGAGGCAACTGCTGAATAACGTAAGTCCGGGCTGATGCGCACAGAGGCCATATTTTTGCCAAGCGAATCACCGTCCCTGATACCGGCATCAAATCTCTCCGTAATTATATCGGTCAGTGCTGCATCCAGAGAGAGCTCAAGCCTGACGTCCGGATAATGGCGTAGCGTTTCGCTGAGGCGTGGCCATACAAAAGTCTTATAGGCAAAATCAGAGACCGTCATTCTTACCGTACCTGCAATAGTACTGCTCAAATCCCTGACGGAGGTCAGCTCACGGGCAATCGTATCCAGCCTGGGGGAAACGCGTTCCAGCAATCTTTTACCCGCCTCGGTCGGGGAAACGCTGCGTGTGGTACGAATCAAAAGACGCAGCCCGATCCGCTCTTCCAGATTGCGGATGGCATGGCTTAATGCTGATTGCGAAACGCCGAGCTCTGCGGCCGCTCTGGTAAAGCTTCTGTGCCGGGCAATGGTAATAAATGCAGTTAGATCCCGGAATATTTCGCCTGACATGCTTCGTCACCTGTTCTCTGGAAAAAATCTGTTTAACAACATGTACTGATTATTCGCTGCTCTGGTTTAAGTGACTGGCAGCGATATCCGGTTCAGTCATTCACATGAAAGCGTAGTGCCTCCACCATCAGACTCATGGCTCTGGAATGCTGTCGCCGGTTTGGATAATAAAGGTGTAGCCCTGGCCAGAGAGGGCACCAGTCATGGAGTACAGAAATCAGCTCTCCGCTATCAATCAAGGGCTGTACCATATCCAGTGGAAGGTAAGCCAGACCGAAGCCTCGCCTCACTGCTTCCAGTATGTCGTAAACGTTATTACATATTACCGACCCGTTGATTTTGACGCTGAACTCGCGGTTATCCTCAACAAATTCCCAGTCATACAACCCACCGTAGGTGGACATGCGTAAACGAACCCCGCTGTGCTGGCTCAGTTCGTCCGGATGTTGCGGGATCGGGTAGCGCGTAAAATACTCTGCTGAAGCGACAACCGCATTTTTCACGTCTGCACTGATGCGAACGGAAATCATGTCCTGGGCCAGGTCGGCCCCAAACCGGACGCCAGCATCATACCCCCGGGCAGCAATATCTACGCTTTCATACTCGCTGATAAGCTCAACGGTAATGTCCGGATACTGTCTCAGAAAAGGGGTTAACCGGGGCCACAGAACCGAGCGTATGACGTAGTCAATGGCGGTAATGCGCAGCGTTCCGGTAGGTCTGTCGCGTAAGTCATTGAGGGATTCCAGTTCATTTGTGATCTGCTCAAACTCCGGTACCAGACGCTCGACGAGATGCTGGCCCGCCATTGTCATCGCAACGCTTCGTGTGCTGCGCTGGACAAGACGCACTCCCAGCCGTTCCTCAAGACCGCGTATGCTCGCGCTGAGTGCAGGTTGTGTGACGCCCAGCTGAGCCGCTGCTCGGGTAAAACTGCCCGTCTGGGCAACTGCAATGAGTGCGATTAATTCACTGAACCCTTCTCTTGCCATCTTTCTCCCTCACCGGCTGTGTCCCCCCGGACGACACAGTGTCTCCAGATAATGTGGATAAGATATCACGGGCATTAATGAATTTCATTTATGAATGTCAGAAATTAAACCAGGTGTTTAACCGAGCCAGCCTGATGTACATTAATAACCACTGGCTGATCTTCAATAACGTTTTTATTTGCCCGTCCAGGAATTATATCAGAATTGATTCTTTTCGGCTGGCTATAGGCACCTGAAAAATAAAGCTGAACGTATACGGATATTTTTACAGTCCAACTTGTGCTTTCGGCTTATACGGTGGCTCCTGTCAATCTCATCAGTGAGGTAATACTATGTCCTTAATTAAGGTTTCTCTTTTGTGTGCTTCAATGCTGGCGGCAGGCTCTGTTATGGCTGCACAAAAAATTCCTTCGACTGTCGCCGAGGGCGTCAATGTTTCAGGTTCGCAAAAAGTTACGTTTAAAAATGGCAGCTTAACCATGGCGGGTAATTTATATCTCCCGCCTGATTATGACAGCGCCCGTAAATATCCGGCTATCGTAGTCTCTCATCCCTGGGGGGGCGTTAAGGAGCAGACATCCGGGCTTTACGCACAACAGCTGGCAAAGCGTGGGTTTATTACTCTGGCTTATGATGCGTCGCATTATGGTGAAAGCGGTGGGTTGCCTCGTGACCTGGAGAATCCGTCCGACCGTGTACAGGACATCCGCAGTGCTATTGGCTATCTTGCCAGCCTGCCGCAGGTTGATCCGGGCCGCATTGGTACTCTCGGCATTTGTGCTGGCGGAGGCTATACGCTGCACGAAGCGCAAAACGATTTACGCGTAAAGGCTGTTGCCGGTGTCGTCACCTATGATATTGGCGATGCAACCCGCAACGGTATTGAAGGCCTGCCGGTTACGGCAAGCGATCGCACAAAATTGATGCAAAGCGTGGATGAACAACTGAACAAAGAGGCCAGCGGTGCATCGGTGCTGGTTCAGCAGTTGCTGCCTTCACGGGATACGGTAAATGCCAGTACGCCTAACTTTGTCCGGGAGGCGACTGATTATTACCTGACTCCGAGAGGAGCTCATCCGAATGCACGTAACCGTTATGTCGTCACCAGTCCAGGACTCCATATGGCCTACTATCCACTTGAGCATATGGATTTGATTTCGCCCCGCCCCGTGCTGCTCATTGCCGGTGAAAAAGCTGAAACAAGAAAATTCAGCCAGCAGGCTTATGACGGAGCGAAAGAACCGAAAGAGCTGGTTATTATTCCTGGTGCATCACATTTTGATTTATATGACAAGCCGCAGTTTGTTAACCCTGCACTGAATAAGCTGGCAGAGTTCTTTAGCAAAAACCTTTAATCATATCCTCACGTAGGTGTATGTGAATAAGCAGCAGAAAGTCCGAAATTACGCTAAGGGACCTTCTGCGGGCAAAATATTAAGAGGAGAAAATTATGAATATTTCACTGAAAAATAAAGTCGCGCTGGTCACCGGTGCCGCGTCCGGTATTGGATTTGCAACTGCTCGTGCTTATGCAGAAGCGGGGGCAGCCGTCGTGTTAGCGGATATTAATTCTGAACTGGTAGATAAGGCCGCAAACGATCTGATTTCCCGTGGCTTCGAAGCTAAATCATTTACCTGTAATGCGGCAAATCTTGATGAAGTTGAAGCGATGGTTCAATTCACTGTTTCTACTTACGGTCGTCTGGATATCGCATTTAATAATGCCGGTGTACAGAATAAACTTGTCGAAATCGCGGACGCTACCGTGGAGGACTTCGACCGCGTTAATGCCGTGAACCTCCGGGGCGTCTGGGGATGTATGAAGTATGAACTTCAGCAGATGCGCAAGCAGGAAAGTGGTGTCATCGTAAACTGTTCTTCTATCGGCGGAATTGTGGGCGGTGCAGAACGTGCGAACTACCACGCCGCGAAGCACGGTGTGCTGGGCCTGACCAAGAGTGCAGCTCTTGAATATGCAGGCCGGAACATCCGGGTGAATGCAGTTTGTCCGGGACTTATCTGGACGCCAATGGTCGATGCTATGGTCGCATCAGGCCAGAAAGAAGCCCTGGAAGGCATGGTGAAAGCCGTTCCGTTGCAGCGCCATGGTAATCCGGAAGAAATTGCCGATGCCGTGCTCTGGTTATCCAGTGATGCATCGTCCTACGTTACAGGCCAGTCAATTTCGGTTGATGGCGGCCTGACCACGCGCTAAGCATAGCTGCCCTAATTATTACCCCCTGTTTGTTTTCCCTCATTGAAACACTGCCCTGTTTAACAGGGCTTTTTTAACTTTTCTGTTAAACCGCCTGTACGGTCATCTATCACCTTTCAAGCCCTTATCTTCAACGGGATGACTGATGCAGCCATGCTACCAGACGCAACAAACCTTCGCTTTCATAACCCTCCTGCAATAATCGGTCTTCTCTACAGATCCTAACCCGAATCCTTGCCCACTTTTCTCATACCGAGTGTTATTTCTACACGAGCGTTGGGAAGACATTCCTGAACTGACGAAGAGTAAGCTCTCAGATAACATACATAGAAGGCGCATTTCTTCTTAGTTCATGAAGTCCTTTTGATATGAACTCATCCTATTCATAAAAAGATATTCTAAAACAATGAGATATACGCTAGATGCATTATGAACTAAGCTTTCGTAAAACATAAGTTAAATACGGTGAGTTTATTCTTTAGTCCATGAGTTCCTCTCTTTCAGGAGCTTACCGATGAATCAGAGAAATCATCTCATAGTTGATGATGTGACTACCCTACCGGTTATGTTCGCCACAATTTATGGAATGAATGAACTGAGCAAGAAACATCTGGGGATTCAAGAAAACATTCTGTGTTCGCTGCGTTTCTAATAGCGGACGGCGCTATGTCCATAGCGGAATTTATGGGGTTCAGTCGCGATGTTGGCCTGGGGATCTTTAACGCAACCACGCTTGCAGCCAGCGTTTATGGGGTGTTTGGTATGACTGGTAAAGCTGATGCCTGGCGTCTTTTCCGTTATCTTCCCGGAGACTATTACCGCAAGGTGGAAACCATGTCTCCGGGTAAACTGACGATGAAGGTTATGGGATGGGGGGTGAGCGCGAAGGTGGTACTGGAACTCCTTACCCGTGATGACCGGAGTCGCTGATCTGTGTTCTCATCAGCTTCCATGATTTATAGCCAAGTCTGACCGGCATCACCAGAAGCAGAACAATTAGCAAAAAGACGACGGCAACCACACAGGAGATAACATGGCTGGCGCTGCCAAAGATCGCGGTGAACAAGGTGATGATGGCCATCCCGCCGGTGATCCAGGCTACCGACAGGAAATAACCGGCCAGATCCTTCAGAACCTTTTCCTGCGATTCCCCCGTCGCCTGATGACGTTTGATTCGCTCGATATCCTTACTGGTGAATCCTGCCGCTATGAGTTCCTGGTTTTTCACTATCATTCACGTCTCCTTTAACCTGAAAAAATAATACACTATTTATAAGATCGGTTCCTTGCTGCTTTTGTTTTAAACTTCCCGGATTGTTGTAATGGGGGGCAGTTTGGATATAGAAAATAAACACTGAGTATTTAAATGTTTAAAGTTTTAACCCGTCGCCTGCAATATTGTAATGAGGTGTCCGCCAGCATAAAAAATGCCGCCCCGAAACAGTTGCAGCAGCTGAAGACGCAGCTGGCTGATGATATGGTTAAGCCCGTGGGGCTTCATTCCATGGGTATTCCGGCAGCGGTTAGTACGCTCGGGGTGATTGTCAGTTTCGCCATTCCGCAACTGTGGCTGGGGTATGGCGTACTCACCGCGCTCGGCCAGCCAGCAGAGCGCGTTTTCGTGTGGGTTGTGCTGATCGCCCTGCTCTTTGCCGGCATCAACGGAGTGACGATGTTTATGATTGGTAAAGGTAGCATGCGCGCCGTGCGGTTACATCTTACGATGGCGGTGCTAAGCCTGGTATTAACGGCAGCCTATCTGCTGGCTGCGCTGAGCGGTACTTCTTCTCCGGGCGTCAGCCTGACCGCGGCACTGGTAAGTATTGTCATGCTTGGGCTTAGCGGCAGCTGTATCCTCTCTACCGCTTTCTATAAGATGCTGCTATTTACTTTGCATAACAGAGTCTGGCGCAAGCTTATCAGCCAGACGGGCTGAACATTCATTCCATAAAATCCCGCCGCTACTGAGGAAGCCTGAGAAACAGTGTCCGTTCCTGAGTCTGCGATGCTTTAAAACCATGGTGGATATAAAACGCTTTGGCGTCCTCAGTGAGTGCATGAACCATGATCGCCCGCACCCCAATATTCTCTGCTACCCGATAACAGCGTAAAACCGCATCCTGGAGTAAATCGGCTCCCAACCCATTTCCGCGTATTGAGACATCGACAGCCAGACGGGCAAGAATAATCACGGGAATGGGATCCGGCATGTTACGCCGCAAATTACCTGTCGCTTCCGTATGGTTAACGCTGCCGGTAGCCAGAGAGTAAAATCCCGCGACCTGCTTTGTGCCCGTTTTACAAACGACAAACGTTCGGGCTGCGCCAAGCGCCTGGTTTTTCAGACCTCTTTGTTTTAACCATTCGTCAAGCACGGCCTCTCCACTGATGAACTCCGCCAGTTGATGGACGCTGGATAAGGGCTCTGGGGGGGTTACACGTCCCACTGAGGTTTCCTTGCCAGCAGTTTTTCTATGGCAGGATCGTCGGCGACCGGGGCATCAAGCATATCAATGAACTCTGCATACTGTTCATCGTTAAAATTGAATACACGCCGATCGAGGATCACATTTTCGGCTGCCTGACAGGCCATCTCCAGAATGAAGTCAGTACGTGATTTATGGAGGATCTCTGCGGCGGCATCGATAAGCGCCCGCTGGGATTCTTTGGCTCTAAGATTGAGTTGAACATCTGATTTCATGGGTATACCTCTTGTATAGCAATTGCTTTACAAGCATAGCATAAGCGGCGCGTATAGCAATCGCTATACAGGTCCCTTAATCATGTCTGACCTCTTCACTCTGCATATCGCAAGAATTTGCTCTCTCAGCCAGCGGTGCGCGGGATCGCGTTCCATTCTTGGGTGCCACATCTGTGATACCGTAATTAGACGGCTTTTGAACGGCAGCTCGAAAACCTGTACCTGGTCCGTTACCTGCTGATTGAGTAAATAGAGAGCGGGTATCATGGCGATAAGATCCGATGCCACCGCCACGGACAGCGCCGTCGGAAATCCCGGTACGACGCTCGCGATTTTACGTTTTGTTCCGAGTTCGGCCAGCGCATCGTCAACGGATCCGTGCAGTGCACCCTCGGGTGACGCTACCACATGGCCCCAGGCGACATAATCCTTCACCCCTATTTCTGCCTGCTTAGCCAGCGGATGCCCCTTACGCACGACGCCCACAAACCGATCCTCAAACAGTCGTTGCAGCCGTATTTCAGGCCCCATATTACTCTGGACGCCAATCTCCAGATCAACCAGCCCTTCCCGAAGATAGCGCGACGTTTTTTCCGGCTTAGGCGCAAAGCGTATACAGACGTCCGGCGCGGCGTCGGCCACAGCCGCTATAAGCGCAGGCCCAAACGCCACCACAAAACCATCGTTTGCCCTGATGGTAAAAAGTCGCGCCAGGCTTCGCGCGCTGAACGTTTCAGTTGAGGGCTGTAATACCGCCCTGGCCTCGTGCACTGCACGCCTGGCATGGTCCCGGGTCGCTTCGGCCCACGGGGTCAGTACCATGTTACGTCCGGCGCGCACCAGAATCGGATCGCCAGTGACGTCGCGTAACCTGCTTAATGTCCGGCTCATTGCCGAGGTGCTGAGGTTCAGACGACGTGCCGCGCCTGCCACGCTCGCTTCGCTCAGCAATATGTCGAGTGCTATCAGCAAATTAAAATCGGGTTCGGACATCTCCCTCCTCCCTGCATATTCAGATAAGGCGTTTCATGCAACGATAAAGTGTAAATGGTGCGCCTTCCGCCCTGCAAAAGCCATCTTTATAGTTTTGTCATCCACACACTCTTCTCTAAGGACAACAAGATGATGCTTTTTTCCAGCCAACCCGGCGACGATGGACTGCCTGGCCCGACGCGCGCACGGGTGATGGCCGCGATAATGACCACCACGGTAATGGGCGTGTTTGATGGCACCATGATCAATATTGCCCTGCCCTCCATGGCTCAGGAGATACAGGTGCCAGCCAGTTATGCCGTCTGGTTCGCCAACGGGTATCTGCTGGCGGCTGCAATGACGCTGGCGATATTCGCGGCGCTTGCGGCCCGCCTGGGTTATCGCCCCGTATTTCTGGCAGGCCTGACGACCTTTACCCTGACATCGCTGGGTTGCGCGCTGGCGAAAACGCCCGAAGTGCTTATCGGTATGCGTGTGCTTCAGGGGATCGGCGGCGCAGCGACGCTGAGTATTGCTCCCGCGATACTTCGGTCCGTATTTCCCGGACGATTGCTTGGCCGCATTCTGGGTTTGCACGCCCTGCTCATCGCCTCCAGCTCCGCTATCGGCCCGGTATTGGGCGGTACGATCCTTCACACCCTGAGCTGGCAATGGCTTTTTGCGATAAACGTTCTTCCCGGCACCCTCGCCTTGCTGCTGGCGGTCAAAGCGCTGCCGCGGGATGCGGTTCGAAAGCAAGCGCCCTTTGACACCCTGGGCGCCATATTGTCGGCGCTGCTGTTGGGTTCGACGATCGTGGCGGCGAACAGCCTCCAGGATGCTACTTATCACACAGGTAGTCTTTGCTGGACGGTTCTCGCTGCGCTGAGCGGCATGGCTTTTATCTGGCAGATCCGCCGCACGGATAACCCCTTACTGCCGCCAGCCATATTTAAAAATGAACGTTTTACCCTCGCGGCCTTAACGTCGATGATTGCTTTTGTCAGCCAGGGTATCACCTTTATTGCGCTGCCCTTCCTGTTTCAGAGCGAATACGGCTACAGTCCGGTGATTTCTGCCCTGCTATTTACGCCGTGGCCGCTCGGGATCGTGCTGATTGCGCCGCATGCAGGCCGGTGGGCGGACACGATTTCCGCCCCGGTGATTTCAACTCTGGGGCTGATGATTTTTGTCGTCGGTTTGATTCTGCTGGCAACATTACCCGCCAGCCCTTCGATGTGGGATATCTGCCTGCGAAGCCTGGTTTGCGGGATGGGATTTGGCTGCTTTCAGAGTCCCAATAACCGGGAAATGCTCTCAAACGTTAGTCGTGACTATGCGAGCTATGCATCCGGTGTGTTATCCATTATGCGCACGTTCGGGCAGTGTCTGGGGACCGCCGCTGTGGGCGTACTGCTGGCGACAAATGAGAGAGCAATTCATGCTGCACTGTGGATCGCTGCGGCGGCTTCTGCCGTAGCGGTCATCGTCAGCGCGAGCCGACTGCGTAAAATCACTCATCCTGCGGAAACAGGTTGAGCGAGCAAAAGCTCCCGGGTCGCATCTTCAAAATTAGGGCGCGGCCCGTACACCACTTTTACATGCTGTAATTCATTAATGATTTCATTACTGATGTCGTGACCATAATCCACTGTAGAGGCGCTATCTTTATTGAAAACGACCGAATAGTGATGATCTATTCTGTATTTTACAACGGTATCAGATATGACTCGCTGGCTTATATGCCGCAGGCGACCCTGCTCTGCCCGCAGTTGCGTGTTTTTACTCATATCATCGATCGCTTTCATTTCACGGCGCAAGGGTTCTGGCAGAGCGTAATATTTTTTCTCAACTTCAAGCGCGGATTTTTTAGCTAATGCGAGAAGTATTTCGTTCTGCTTTTTTTCCTGTGCCAGTAACGGTGATTCACGCAAGATCCGCTTGTAAGAAATACATGCAACCCCTTTTTGTCCGGCGTGAGGCTTAAGGTGACCGTTAAAAGAATATAATCCTACAAGACACACAAAAATTAACAGAATGAATGAAAAGCGTGGCTCAGACCGTTTAGTAATCATTGTCAGTTCCACCGAATAAATAGGGTCGCAGAGGAAATGTACACGACAGAAACACATAACGGTAGCGCAGAGGTGTACAAAAATAAACCGCAGCGCTACCCCCTGTCATGATCAAAGGTATCAATTATATTTAAGGGTGATTGTCCCGGTGGCATTTGCTTGCCCTGGCGTGACAACGTCACTGGTTTTGTAATACCACGCTTTGAAACGTAAGGTTTCAGACTCTCCGGCCCCGCCTGCATTTGCCGGATCGCTATAGGTTGTTGCGGAGCCGATATCAGCAATCGCGGTACCATCGGCAGCAAGACCACTGCCTTGTGATGCGGCTTTTACACGACTGGAATTAAAAGCTTGCACCTCCTGACCAATGGCCCAGTAGGTAAAACTGCGTAACGCCGGTTGATAGGCTGATATCACGACCCCCACACCGGTCGCCGTTGTACCCGATTCAGACTGGTCTAAAGCAATCACTGAGCCATTATCATTGTCGCCCTCGGCAAGCGGCCCGTTGATGGTCATGGTCACGTTGGTGCCTGGCTGACAGCTCAGACCAACATCCTGTTCGGGTCCTTCCACCATCTTAAGATTATCAAACGCAGAGGTATCCACATCGCCCATATTAAACAGCAGGGAAGAAACGGATGCTGAGCATCCCATCGCATAGACTTCTATCTGCGTATTTGACAAATAGACTTCTGACGCATTATCACCGTTATCCGAACTGCTTTGCCCTTCACGAAATTCCACCGTCGCCAGTTTGCCGCTCTCGAGGGCCAGATTACCGCCCGGGATTGTACCCCCCGTCGCAATCAACTGCACACGATAGGCCGAGCCCGCCAGCGTATGGCTGCTCTCGCCATCGCCGGACTGCCATGAGTTATCAACCGCACGTTCATAATCATACGGACCGGCCTGGTTAAGCGTGTAGGTCTTAATGCCAATACCCGGTATCGTGGTCGGGTAGATATTATCTCCCACCGGCGACGCCGATGCTAAATGAGTCGGGTTATAATGAAATCCTACGTAATAATCCCTGCTACAGTTTTTAATCGTGACATCCCCATCCGTCCCGCTGATATAACCGGAATCGTATAACACTTCGCCAAAGGTATAATTTTTCGCACTGACCAACAGTTTCGAGGGTAATGGGATCGTCGTAACGGTAACATCATCGCCGTTATCCCGGTTACAGGCTGCATGACTTAATAGTGGGACTGTCCCCAGCAATAAGACCAGATAATATAAATATTTTGACATGAAATTAGTCTGCTCACTTAAGCTCAGTTATAAACAACATTCAATGTAATCGCACTGCTGAATGCACCCGGTGTTGGGGTCCCATGTGGGGTATACATTCGGGCAGTAAAAGTCATCGCGCCGGTTTGGTTTTCGAGCGCAACCGGGTAGCTCACGCCGTTGGCCAGCGCGACACCGCTGATGGGATGTTCGTGGTCACGGATAAACAACTGAAGGCCGACATCGGTCGCGCCGCCTGCATCTGCCGCAACCTGATTGGCGTAAATGACAGAAGCATAAGCCGGATCTTCAGCGTAAGGTGCGCCTGTAAAGGTAACCGTTGCCTGGCTTAACCCTGCGGTGCAGCTGTCAAACGCGATGGTCACTGGCACATTTCCTGTGTTCCCCCCCGCTACGGCAAAGTCTTTCCAGTAATATTTCCCGAGGTCGACTGCCTCCGGTTTGGTGACGTTACATGAGCCATCAATAATGTTTCCGGTGACATGGAACTCAATATCATTGCGATCGGTGTACGCCATTGCCGGCGACACGCTCAGCATGAATACCATTCCCGGGCCGATGAGCGATTTAAGGCCGGAACGGAGAATAATGAAGCGTGACATTAATTTGCTCCCGATACGGGATGGCAAACCCCGTTGATGAATAAAATATCGGCCTCTGTTTTTGCGCCGGCAAGTGTGTAATCAACGGCGCACTGCTTGTTCGCCGCCTCCCCCCACTTAACAATTAACCGCCCTTTCCCGGCGAGCCCGACGAGATACACTTCCCCGCCGTCGCCAACAATACTGCTGCGCGTGTCATCCGACTCGCCGCTGGTTTGTGTTACTACTGCGCCAAACGGCACCGGTTTACCGTTGTAGGTCAGCGTCATCATCGCCTTTTGTCCAATCCAGGTGTTGTACTTCACGCGTACTACCGCCCCTTTGGTCGGCACCACGGTTTTGGCGATGTTATCAATGGCCGCAGAAGTATCGCTGGAATCCACTGTGTTGAGTGAGATCGAATTGCTGTGATACGGACGAACGTACGGCACAATGGCGTTACCGAAATAATCGGTATGAACGTTCGTCTGCCCGTTGATCGGCATACCGGAAACACCCGGTGTTTCAACCAGCGCTACGCTATCGTTCAGCTGACGCGCCAGGGTGATACCGTCGCGATGCAGCACCATGCCGCCGCGCAGGCTGTAATTCACTCGTCGGCTGTAATCGTCGTAGCTATAGCCTGCGGACATATCGGCATAAGTACTTTGATAACCCACAGTGACATTGCCGTTAGTAGCTTCAGAATCGGCGTTATAGCCTTCTGAAACCTGCCAGTTCAGCTGGTTTTCCTGCATCGCGGTACCGGAAATTCCGATGTTGTGCGTGGTATCGCCGTTTTTACTACTGTTCATCGAATAGTTAGCCGAAACAGACCGGGCCGCTTCACTGTGGCTGAAGGCGCTGAACGGTACGCTCAGGTTAAGCGAGAAGACGTTATCGTCGTCGTAGTTATCGGAATCGTTATTGTAACCGCCATTGACGTTTTTAGAGTGGGCATAGTTCAGCGAGTACGACACCGGTCCAAGCGTGCTGCTGAAGCCCAGGTTCATGGAGTCCGCATGTTCACTGTTCCAGTAAGAGGCGTCGTACATGCTCAGTGACAGGGTGCCGAAAGGCAACGTCTGTGAGATTGTCACATCAAAACGGTTTCGCTCCCGGCCATTATCAATAGTGCTATTGCCCGGATCCCAGTCATTGAGGAAGTCCTGAAACGAAAGATAACCCCGGGTTGAAAATTTATAACCGGCGACGGCAATATCGGTGTTGGTCTGCTGAAGCGTCTTACTGTAGCGCACGCGATACGACTGGCCGCTATGGTGTTCCTGTTGTCGCATGTTGTCCGGCTGCGGGATATCCGCCCACGACTGGGAAATATCAAATGAGAGCGCTCCGGCGCTGCCCATATTAAAACCAGTTCCGGCAATCAGGTTGGAATAATTGTCTTCCGCCTGAATATAGCCGCCGTAAAGCGTGATCCCTTTTCCGACGCCCCAGGCCGCTGATCCCTGAATAAAGTTAAAATCCTCTGCACGTGAACCCGACCCGTCCTGACGGGTTTTGCCCGCCACCAGGCCATACTGCACCTGACCTTCACGTTGCAATACCGGCAGCGTGGCGTAAGGCACAATAAAGCTACTTTGCGTACCGTCGGACTCTTTGATCACCACCTGTAGATCGCCGGAGCTGCCGGTCGGATACATATCGCTGAATTCAAACGGCCCCGGCGGCACGGTAGCCTTATAAATGCTGTGACCGTTCTGGTATACCGTCACTTCGGCATTGCTGCGGGCTATACCGCGTATTACAGGGGCGAAGCCTTGCATGCTGTCCGGCTTCATATCGTTATCCGAGTACATCTGCACCCCGGTGAAACCGACGCTATCAAAAATGCCGCCGCGCGTGGTTCCTTGTCCCAGTACCAGCTGGCTTTTAAGAGATTTAATATCCCGTGAGGCGTAGGTATACACGGAATCCCAGTCATTTTCGGATTCGGAATGGGTATAGGTGGAATAGTTGCGAAAGCGCCAGGCGCCTACGTTCAGCCCCGGTTGCAGGCTAAGAAACTGATTACTGCTGTCGGTGCCGTTGCGTTGATGCAGATCCTGTTGACCTGAGACGCTGTAATTAAGTAAACCCGCCGTGATCCCTTCATCCCAGCGCTCCGGTGAAACATAACCCCTTGCGGTGTTAAATAAAGCAACCTGCGGCAGGATCAGGTCGAAACGCTGCTGCGCCAGATCGATTTTTTCGTCCGCGCCGGGGATGGTAAACAGATCCACACATTCGCTGGCTTTTTCCTGTTCGCCAAAATAGTTATCGACACGAACGTTCCAGGCTTTCAGCTGAGTGACGTTTAAGCATGCCCCTGTGCGGTCTGACGTAGGGGCACTTTTCAACCGTCGAAAAGAGAGGGTTTTACTGTCTACCAGATTGCCGTTGATAAAAATGTCGACGTTATAGTCCCCGGGCGGCACCTCATCTTTGGCAAACAGACTGAGATCCATTGCTGGCACTTCTGCGCTGTCTGTTTCCAAAAGATGAGGGTTGAAATGTTCCTGCGCACGTGCGCTGAAAGAACTAAAGACAACACTGAGCCCGAGCCCTAAAGAAAGGACGTAGGTTTGTTTCACTTTTTCCATTGTAACCCTGTATCCGTGCGGGAGACTTACGGTGTCGATTAATATGAGGTGACTTTGTCCGGGCCTTTCACGCCATAATCATTAATAAGCGACCAGGTTACTTTGCCGTGAGGTGACATAACACCTTCAGAAATACTCAACGTGGAGAATGGCGCGACAAAATACTGTCCGCTTAACGCCTGGTGATTAATTTCAATTCGTGAGAAGTTCATATAAAAAGGTGTCGGGTTATTGACCTGTAAACCCTTCGCGGTCAGGTTCCACTTAAGCTTTTCCGCACTGGATTCTGGCGTCTGCCCCTGTAATGCTGCCGGACGGTAGATCAGCTTAATCTTTGAGTTGATTGCAATTTGCATCGTATTTTTACCTTCACTACCGTCGGTAGCGGGGATCCCTTTCACGTTCAGCCATAACAGCGATTCACGATCTTCCGGAACAGGTAAACCTGAACGCACAATACGAATTGACGCTTTTTTCCCGGCTTCCAGACGGAATAGCGGTGGCGTAATAATCATATTTTCTTTTTTTAACGGGCTGCCTTTAGCCGGGCTAATCCACGACTGTACCAGGTTAGTAACCTTGTCAGAGTTTTCAACGGACAAAGAGGCGGCCTGGCGGGAGCCGTCAAAAATAACCCGCGTACTCCCGGTAACAATACTGGCGGACGCGTTCAGGCTGGCGGCGCTGGCCACGCAAAAAATAACAGCGGCGATGGGTTTCATAATGCACTCACAAACTAAAAAGGAGGGTTTCCCCTCCTGCGGAATCAGTTATAACGGACGTTGTAGGTAATAACAGCGTTAACATCGCCGGCAACGGCCTGCCCGGTGGCAATCATCTGCGCGGTATAGGTTTGACTCGCTGTGCCATCGGTGAAAGTAATAGGATCGTTATCTGCATTATTTTTGACGATGGTACCATTTGAGCCGCCCTGCTTGAGCTGAACGGCCACGTTGGTTGCCGCACCCAGCGTAGCAGTGTTTGCAAAATAGGATGGATCGGCTGCAACAGCATCAACAGGACCTGAGAAGACAATATTTGCAGTCGTGCTGGTTGGGCAATTATTCAGGTCGAACACAAACTGTTTTGGCGCGCCAAGGTCGCCTTTTGTAGCGAGGTCGGTTGCCGCCGTTGAGCCCAGATCAACGGTCGCATTTGCCGTGCCGCCATCAACGGCAATATCACAACCCTGATCGAGCACCGTTCCATTAAATGTGATAGTGTTAGAAGCCGTCGCCGCGCTCGCGCCACAGAAAGTCAGAATAAGCGTCGCACCAATTTTAGTCAGTTTCATTCGTTGATATCCCAATAGAAATAATAAATATCTTCATTTTTATTCCTGCCAGGACGAGACAATAACAAAGTAGCTCCACTGAGCTCACAATGAATAATGCACCGTTTGTGACAAGGCAAATATAAACCCTCAGGCAGGAATTAGATTCGCAACATCAATAAACGACATCAGCAAACCCGAAGTAAGGTTACAAGAAAGTTACGGAGTTTCGTAAAATAAAGTAATTTAATTTTAGACAACCTTTTGTTATGGCCTGGATTGGCATTTTGTTAGCATTCGCGCTGTTTTTTCTGAGCAATAACGCCACCGGCAGTGTTGCTAGCAGCATATCCAGACTGACATATTTGAGCGAATGAGAACAATAGGCATGATCAACAAAAAAAACATGATCGCATTAACCCTTTGTGGCCTGATGATGGCAAGTGGCAGTGCGCTGGCGGGCCTTCCTTCTGGTGACAGCGACAATAATATTAATACCAACCCAGAGAACGATGCGGGGACTCAGGGCACGGGCGGCGTAGTCCATTTTACCGGTAAGATTACCGATGCATCCTGTAATATCACCACCGACTCAGCAGGGCAAACCGTTGAATTAGGCACCTGGGCTGCAAGCTACTTTGCCACCCAAAAAGAGACCACGCGCACGCCTTTCCAGATTTCAGTTGAAGGTTGCCCGGATTCCGTTAAAACCGTTGCCGTGTTGTTTGATGGTAACAAAGATGCGAATGATAATACCCTGCTGGGTTTAAATTCTTCCGTGGACAGCGATGGCAATACGGCGACTGGCGTTGCCGTTAAACTCTATGAAAGCGACCGTAACACGCAGATTAAAATTGGTGATATTTCTCAGAGTATCGACCTTGCCGAAGGGGAAGATTCAAAAACACTCAATTTCTACGCCAATTATAATGCCACCACCGATGTCGTCAGCACCGGAGAAGCCGACGCAGATGCCAATTTCCTGATGGTTTATAACTGATCGACTGATGATAAGCAGAGCTTTCTCTGCTTATCTTTTTCCTCTACGGGGATCTGAAAATGAAGAAACTCACCGCGGCCCTGTTCTTTTATTCGCTCGGCATGAGTCTGTCAGCACACGCGGGGGTTGTGATGGGCGGTACGCGTGTTGTTTACCTTGAGGGGCAAAGAGAAGTGGCATTTTCCATTACCAATATGGAAAAAGAAACCCCTTATCTTATTCAGTCGTGGATTGAAAATATTGACAGTAAGAATAAAACCGCTCCGCCCTTTATCGTGACGCCTACGTTATTTCGTTTAGATGCGGAACAGAAAAACTCGCTGCGCATCAATTATCTTGGAACGCCATTACCCACTGACCGGGAATCTGTTTTTTGGCTTAACATCAAAAATATTGCCCCGAGCAAAAAAGCAAACAGCAACAAATTGCAGATTAACGTGAAGTCAAAATTCAAGTTATTTTTCCGTCCCGCAGGGTTGAAAGGCAATGCCGAACTTGCTTACAAAAAATTAAAATTTACCTGTCGTAATAATACGCTTAGCGCACACAACCCCTCGCCCTGGTTTGTATCGTTTTACAAGGTCAGCGTTGGGAACACCGACGTTGAAATGCCGGGAATGATTGACCCCTTTTCCGCTCGTCAATGGCACATTCCCTGCTCGGGGACCATTCGCTGGCAGGCGATCAACGATTACGGCGGGCTGACGAGAGTCGCCACGCAATCCTGACGCTGTGACAACACGCCTTTGGCGAATGTAGCCAACGACCGCACATGCATTCTCTCGTCCCACGCAATTTACCCCGCATTTATACGCTCGCGATGCTTGCGGGTGCGGTCACGTCTGGCATTCATGTGCGCCGGGCACAGGCCGATGAGTACTTCGATCCTCAGGCGCTGGAGATCACCGCAGATCAGCAGCAGGCTAGCGACTTAAGCTATTTTTCCCGACAAGGCGGTCAGCAGCCGGGACGTTATCGTGTCGCGGTTGTTGTTAACCAGACGCAGCGGGATGAGCGCGAAATTGCATTCGTTGATACCGGGGGAACGCTCTCACCGGTCCTCAACCTGGCGTACCTCAAGAGACTTGGGGTAAACATCGCGGCCTTCTCTTCGTTCGATGCGCTGCATGACGAGGAGACATTTACGGACATCGGCAAATATATTCCCGATGCGTCGACGCATTTTGACTTCACCCATCATCAACTGGTTTTAAGCATTCCGCAGGCAGCCATGTTGCAAAAAAGTGCCGATTATATTCCTCCCGAACAGTGGGACGACGGCATCCCCGCTGCTTTTGTCGATTACAATCTTACGGGCTCGACAACCAACATCGACAATATTCATGACAACAGCAGCTATCTGAGCCTGCGATCCGGTATCAACCTGGGGGCGTGGCGTTTACGCAATTACGCCACGTTTGAATATGGTAATACCCATCACTGGCAGTCTCAGGGAACATCCCTCCAGCGGGCCATTACGCCGCTGAAGAGCGCGTTAACAATAGGGAATGCCTACACGTCTGGCGAGGTTTTTGACAGTTTTCAGTTTACGGGGCTTCAGCTTGCCTCGGATGAGAATATGCTGCCGGACAGCCAGCGCGGTTTCGCGCCCACGATCCGCGGGGTCGCTCACAGCAATGCCCGCGTCAGCGTTCGCCAGCACGGTTACACCATCTATGAAACCTATGTTGCGCCTGGCGCATTTGTCATTAGCGATCTCTTCCCCACTTCGCAAAGCGGCGATCTTGAGATCACGGTCCATGAAAGTGATGGCAGCGAACGCACGTTCACCCAACCCTACTCCTCGGTGGCCTTTATGCTACGGGAGAAACGACTGAAATTCAGCGCCAGCGCCGGACGGTATAACAGCCCTGACGCCGAGGGCGACACCCCGCCGTTTGTTCAGGCCTCCGCCTTTTACGGATTGTCTTCAAGCCTGACGCTGTACGGCGGAGCGGAGCTTTCCGGCCACTATCAGGCTCTCGCGCTGGGATTAGGTAAAGATTTTGGCCGGTTTGGGGCACTGGGTGTGGACACCGTTGCGGCGAAAGCACACCTCAGTGATGACAGGCTGGCCCTCGGGCAGCAAATACGCGCTCAGTACCAAAAAAATCTCGCTGAGACGAACACGTCGCTCACCCTTTCGACCAGCCATTACACGACGCATGACTTTTACAGTTTCAGTGAAGCAAATGATGACAGCGACCCAGACCAGCACGTGCATAACCGGCGTAACCGCACACAGTTCAGTTTGACGCAGGATCTCGGTGCGCTGGGCAATATCAGCGCATCCTTTTACCGTCAGGATTACTGGAACGCCTCGGCGGTCGATCAAACCGTCCATCTTGGCTATTACGCTAACTACAAAGGGGTGTCGTTGAGTGTTGGGTATTATCTCACCCGCTCAAGCGCTGATGATAGCGACAACGAACGGGCGATAAACCTTAGCATCAGCGTCCCACTCAGCCGCTGGTTACCCGGCGCAACAACCAGCTACAGCCTCAACAATAACCTTGATGGCCATACTACCCGGCAGGTTTCGCTGTATGGTACGGCCCTGGCCCACGATCGCCTGAACTATAACCTCCAGCAGGGCTTCGACAACCAGGCCAATACCGCGAACAGCAACCTTGCGCTGGCTTATCACGGCGGTTATGGCAGCGCCAGTCTCGGGTACAGCCACGATCGCTATAGCAACCGCGTGAACTACGGCGCGGCAGGCGGCATTGTGGCAACACAGTATGGGGTGACGTTGAGCCAAAGCCTTGGGGATACCCTGGCGCTGATCCGCGCTGACGAGGCGTCGGACGTTCAGGTTGAAGGGGCGACCAATGTTCACACCGACTCCCGAGGTTATGCAGTGATGCCAACCTTATCGGCGTATCACAAAAACACCATTTCGCTGGATACCGAAACGCTGGCAGAAAATGTCGATCTGGACCAGAACAGCAGAACGATTGTGCCGACCAGCGGCGCGGTCGTCCTGGCGAATTACCATACCCACGTGGGCATCAGAACGCTCATCACCCTTACGGCACACGGGCGCCCGCTTCCATTTGGCGCCAGCGCGTATGTCTCGAACGGGACGTCTGCGAAATCAAGCGTCGGCATCGTTGGCGAAGCAGGACAGGTCTATCTCAGCGGCGTGCCGCTACGCGGGACCTTGCATGCCAGCTGGCGGCAGAAAGGCCAGGATATGCGCTGTAGCGCCCCATTACGCCTTCCGGATACCGCTGGCCGCACTCCGGTCACGCTTATGAACCTTCAGTGCCAATAACTTACTGAGATACCTGTGAACAATATCAACCGTTTAATCAATCTCCTGATGCTCGCTTTTTTGCTGATTCACGCTACGGCAAGGGCGTCTCAGACCTGCCCGCCGACCATGGGCGATGCGGTCATTAACTTTCAAAACTACTCGATCACTGATAACCCATCGATCCCTCCGGGGTCGATGCTTTCAGGCGCTATCCTGGGCCAGGAAAACCGCTCGTTTTATAACTGTCCTGAGGGAACCGGCCCGGTAACGATGCGCTTTGTAGCCAATAACGCCTTAACCGTAGCGCCCGTCAGCGGCGTGGCGCCGAACGGTACGGGCGCCCCGGCCTCCGTTTATGACGTGCCAGATATTCCCGGCGTCGGGTTTGCGGTGGGCATTCGCGAAACCACGCACTGTGCAGCCGAACCCGTGCATTACATCGCCTCGGGGGATGACAGCGTTGCGATTTGCAGCACAAACGATCCCTCGCAAATGGCGACCCAGTTCTTCGTCGTGTTTTATAAAACCGCGCAGGAGATTGTCTATGAACAGCCGAACAGCGGGCAAATTCGCGCAGGAACGCTGATTCTGGAGGATGCTAACGGCGCGGTGATATCTGAAGCTGGCGTGACGGTGGAAGTCGCTGCCGCCGACCTGAAAGTGCATAAATCGAGCTGTTATATCTCGGATAACAACATCACCGTCAATATGGGACAAAGTAGCGTAAGCGATCTCAACAAAGGAATGGATGGGGATAAACACCGCTTCATCATCCCTCTGGTCTGTGACGCATCCCAAACGGCAGCGGTGAAGATCGGGTTCTTTGGTCCGACTGAAAAAGACGCGCAGAATCACGATGTGCTGGCGCTAAGTCAACAGGAGAGCGCCGCTACCGGCGTGGGGATCCGCATTCTGTATGGCGATAACTACGGTGCCGCCAGAGGCACAACCGTTCCTCTCAACAGCACCGGTGTCGAACCTTTTGCCAACGCTGCCCGGCAGACCGCGTTTTCCCTGGATTACGACGCACAATATGTGCGCACCGAAACCCAGGCCACCGCGGGGCTGGCAGACAGCCTGGCAACATTTAGTCTGATATACAACTAAGCGCTACTCCAGTGCCAGCAGCGCAAAACTCGCCAGCCAGTGCCCGCCGCTGTAGTGACTGCCGACAACATGCTCCACGCTCGCCGAGAGATGGCGCGCAACGGCATCGCGTAATGGCTTCCGGGCGTGATGATTTTCCGGCAGGGCGCGGGCAATGTGCTTCATACACCAGGCACGGCTGAGGTTGAGACCGTCCAGATGCGCGATTTTCGGGTCGGTGCGATCGCTCACCTCAGCCGGGTTCATGAGCGCAGAAACGGCGCCCACTTCAGGCAGAAACGCATCGAACCAGGCCGGGAAATCCTCCACCACCGTACTCATCAGCAGGGCCTCGGTCAGCGCTCCGGAGATATACTCGTCGCCACCCGGCTCATAATGCGCAGGATATTGCGTGTCCGCGAGGTAAAACCGCGTTGCCGCGTCCAGGATGGCGCGCTCAAGCGTGTCATCGTTCACCGCCCGGGCATAATCCAGCCCCAGCGCGAGCGCAAACGCCGTGTTGTAGTGCGTCCCGACGCGGATCGGATAGGTAAGCTTGCTGAGGTAATCCACCAGCCGCTGGCGAATATCCCGCGTTAACAGTTGCAGCGTCTGGTACCAGCGCTCCGCCTGCGGCAGTGACGATTGTTTCAGCTCCTGCGCCAGCGCCAGCAGCCAGCCGTAGCCATAAGGTCGCTCAAACGACGCGCGGAACGGCGCGGTAAAATAGGCCAGCTCCTTCGCCACCTTCTCGTCGGTCAGGTGTTCTTCGAAGAGAGTGATGATCTCTTCCCGACACGGCAGTTCGGGCCAGAGACGCAGGCAGCGCAGCAGCAGCCAGTAGCCGTGCACCGCAGAGTGCCAGTCAAAACAGCCGTAAAAGATCGGGTGCAGCTCGCGAGGCGGCAGAACGTCGCCGTCATCGTTGAGCAGATGCATAATGTGGTTCGGATATTCCTGACGTAAATAGGTCAACGGCATTCTGGCGAAGGCGTCAGCCTGATGTTGCGTTAATTCCATTGCAGCTCCTTAGCGAAACACGAGGAAATACATTAAGAACACGTTCACCACAAGCAAGGTTAACGCGGTCGGGATCTGGATCTTGATAACCTGATATTTGTCTTTTAGCTCCAGCAACGCGGCGGGCACGATGTTGAAGTTGGCGGCCATCGGGGTCATCAGCGTGCCGCAATAGCCTGCGTACATGCCGATAGCCAGCAATGGTGCCGGGTTACCGTGATGGACGTTAATCAGGAATGGCAGAGCGATACCGGCGCTTAACACCGGGAAGGCAGCGAAGGCGTTGCCCATAATCATGGTAAACAGCGCCATCCCCACGCAATAAATGACCACCAGCATGAAGCGGCTGTCCGGGTTCACAAACAGGCTGACCACCTTTTGTACCGATTCACCGGTATTCGCCACCACAAACACCCCGCCGAGCATCGCGAGCATCTGCGGCAGGATCACCGCCCAACCAATGGTATCGACCAGCCGACGCGACTGACGAACCGCATGCAGCGGCGTACCTTTTGTCAGCCACCAGCCGGTGAGGATAGCCGCCACACAGGCCACGCACAGCGCCGCCAGCGTAAGCTGCTTCTGGTCGAGCAGATAGACACCGCCAATCGACACGCCTTTCAGAAACAGCGTCCCGATGACCGTCACCACCGGGATCATCAGCGCGGGCAAGAATAGCCAGTTTTTCAGCCGGTGTGATGAGGTAACCCGCTCCTCCTCGGTGGACATTTTATAATGCCCCTTCCCGACCAGCCCGAAACCGGCCAGTAGCGCAATCACGATAACGGCGCCGCCAATAATGCGATACGCCAGCGACTTACCCAGCTCCTGCACCATCAGATCGCCAAACAGGAAGATCCCGCCAAACAGAAACCAGAACAGCGCGGTGGTATAGCGTTTCGGGTTAGCGCGATCGCGAAGGGTCATCACAACCAGCAGCATCACGACAAAGCCGATCAGGTAGTACACGCGGTTAATGGTGATAAGGGTCATCATGGTGCGATCTCCTGCGTACCCTGCTCTGCTCTCCAGGCCATCACGTCGCGACGAATGCTGGCGTCGAGGCGCAGCAGACGCGTCATATGGATGATCAGTGCCGCAATAGCGGTCGGAATGGCCCACAGGCCGATATGCAGCGGTTCGATCCCCTCGATCCCGTTCTCTTTCAGGAACGCATCAATCAGCAGTACCGCGCCAAAGGCGATAAAGATATCTTCCCCAAAGAAAACCGCGATATTGTCACAGGCGGCGGCATGGGCTTTGATTTTGTCGCGGATAGTCTGCGGCAGTTCGCCGTATTCATTCAGGGCCGCCCCTTCGGCCATCGGCGCCAGCAGAGGACGCACCGTTTGCGCGTGGCCGCCAAGGGACATCAGGCCCAGCGCAGCCGTCCCTTCGCGGGCAACAAAGTAGAGCATCAGGATACGCGCCGAGGTGGCGCTGGCGATCTTCGCGACCCAGGCCTGGGCGCGCTCTTTCAGCCCGTAATACTCCAGCAGGCCAATCACCGGCAGGATCAGAATGAAGGTGGCAAGCGATCGGCTATTCACGAACTTTTCGCCAAAGGTTTCCAGCAGCATACCGAAATCCATGCCAACCAGCAGGCCCGTTGCCAGCCCCGCCACCACGACAACCAGCAGCGGGTTGAAACGCAGTGCAAAACCAATAACCACCACCGGAATCCCGATAAGTGGCAACAGTGTAGAACTGTCCATAAACGTTACCCTATCCAAAGTGAGCGTTGCGCGCCGACGGCTATTTTTTATACTTCGCAGCAGAGCGAAGCCGGTGCATTACGGCGCGCGATGTTGTGTGTTGCGTGAGGCTCCACAGAACCTGCACTAAAAAGCTATATCTGAACGTCAAAAACATGTAAACAATTTATCAATAAAATGTTCTTATTTTATCGACGGGTTTACATTCTGGAGAAAGGATCGGTATGACGACAAAGAAAACGAAAACAGCGTTAAACCACGACGATATTGCGGACGGGCGTATCGTCTCCTCCCGCCATCTCGTTTCAGAGCGGTGTGCTGAATTATCAGAGCTGGAATATGCGCTGATCATGACCAGCAATGCGTTTAACAAATGGATGGTACGCTGCATGACCGCAGCAGGGGAACCGGATATGGGCGCTTTCGACGTCTCGCTTCTGCACCACGTGAACCACCGCAACCGCAAGAAAAAGCTGGCCGACATCTGCTTTGTGCTGAACGTGGAAGATACCCACGTGGTGACGTATGCGCTGAAAAAGCTGGTAAAGGCGGGTTACGTCACCAGTGAAAAAGCGGGGAAAGAACTCTTTTTCTCGACGACGGAGGAAGGCAAAGCGCTGTGCATGAAGTACCGGGAGGTACGGGAAGCCTGCCTGATCAACATTCATGCGGAAAGCGGCATTCCGGGCGCGTCGATTGGCGAGACCGCGCAATTACTCCGCGCGATCTCCTCCCTGTATGATACCGCCGCACGCGCGGCGGCCTCGCTTTAAGGACGGCGGAAAAGCGTTATGCTCCGCCCGGCCAGTTCATAATCGACGGATTCCGTGATGATTTCCCCTGTGGGGGCATCATCCGCCGTCGAAAGCTCCAGCACCCAGCCCCCTTCGCCAAACTGCGGGATCTGGAATGGCACCGTGCCTTCAAACGGGTTAAACAGCATCAGCACGTCGTGCCAGATGCCCTCTTCCTGCTCAAGATCAGGACGGCTGATGGCAAGACCAAGAGTGGAACCCTCGTCCCACTGTTCCGACTGCTGCGGTCCGCCACCGGCGTTAAACCAGCGAATCTCAAGCCCGTCGCGCCAGTTTTCACGGCGCAGCAGCGGCTGCTCAGCGCGCAGAGCAATCAACCGACGGGTAAAGTCGCGCAGCTTCTCGTCGTTTTCAGAGAGTCCTTCCCAGTTTATCCAGGAGATCTCGCTGTCCTGGCAATAGCCGTTATTATTGCCCTTTTGCGTCCGGCCAAACTCATCACCTGCCAGCAGCATCGGCGTGCCGTGGGAGAAGAAGAGCGTGGTGAGGAAGTTGCGCTTTTGCCGCTCGCGGGTGGCGATGATATCGGGGTTCTCCGTCGGCCCTTCTTCACCGTAGTTATACGACCGGTTATCGTTATGTCCGTCGTTATTATCTTCCCCGTTATCGGCGTTATGCTTCTCGTTGTAGGATACCAGGTCGTTCAGCGTAAAGCCGTCATGCGCGGTGATAAAATTGACGCTGGCCCACGGACGACGTCCTCGCAGATCGTACAAATCACCGGACCCTAACAGACGGGCGGCAAAATCGTTAGAAACGTTATCTCCCTTCCAGTATTCACGTACCGTGTCGCGGTATTTGTCGTTCCACTCGCCCCAGCCTGGCGGAAAGCCCCCCACCTGATACCCGCCTGGGCCGATATCCCACGGTTCACCGATAAGCTTCAGCTTCGACAGCACCGGATCCTGGGTCACGGCATCAAAGAAGCCGCCGCGCGGGTCGAATCCCTCCGGCTCGCGTCCGAGAATGGTTCCGAGGTCAAAGCGGAAACCGTCAATCTGCATCGATTCCGCCCAGTAACGCAGGGAGTCCATGACCATCTGCAACACGCGCGGGTGCGAGGTGTTTACGGTGTTTCCGGTGCCGGTGTCGTTGATGTAATACCGATGCTGATCCGGCATGGTGCGGTAATAGCAGAAGTTATCAATCCCCTTAAACGACAGGGTTGGTCCCAGCTCGTTGCCCTCCGCCGTGTGGTTATAGACCACGTCGAGGATCACCTCGATGCCCGCGTCATGATAAGCACGCACCATGTCGCGGAAACCCTGGATCCCCGCCGGGCCGTAATAGCGGGACGCTGGCGCAAAGAAACCGAGCGAGTTATAGCCCCAGAAGTTTTTCAGGCCGCGATCGAGCAGGTGCTGATCGTCCGGGAACCAGTGAACCGGTAGCAGCTCGACCGAGGTAATGCCGAGGCTTTTGATGTACTCCACCGAGGCTTTATGCCCCATCCCCTCAAACGTACCGCGCAGTTCAGGCGGAATAGCCGGGTTAAGCTGGGTAAAGCCTTTAACGTGGCTTTCATAGACCACGGTATGCGGCCACGGGATATCGGGCCGGCGTGAGTCCTGCCAGTCAACGGCATTGGGGTCGATGACCTTACATTTGGGCGTAAACGGCGCGCTGTCTCGCGTGTCAAAACTGAGATCCAGCTCGTCGTGTCCCAGCTCATAGCCGAAGTGGGCATCGTTCCACTCAATTTCACCTACCAGTTCACGGGCATAGGGGTCAATAAGCAGCTTATTGGGGTTGAAGCGGTGACCGTTCTCCGGATCGTAGGGGCCGTAAACGCGGTAGCCATACAGCGCCCCCGGTTTCAGGTCCGGCACATAGCCGTGCCAGACCTCATGGGTATATTCCGGCAGTTCCAGACGGGCGATTTCTGTTTTTCCCGAAGGATCAAACAGACACAGCTCCACCCGCTCAGCGTGGGCGGAAAACAGGGCGAAGTTCACCCCTTTCCCGTCATAATTTGCGCCCAACTGCTGGCCATGACCGGCCCGAATTTCAAACGTTGTATCCTTTGGCATTTTTGTTCTCCTCAATTATTCGCAGGTAAGCAGAACCAACAAACATCCCTTTTCAGACGTTAAATCCAGCGTCTCTGGCAGAAGGCGACGCTCACCGGTAAACAGATCCCGGTAGTGCTTCCCGGCCAGCGCCTGGGGTATGGCCACGGTAGTATTGGCCCACAGCATCGAATTATCGGTGACGTCAAACACCAGGCGCGGCACGGCGACGATCAGCGCCTCGTCATCTTTAATGCGGGCATAAACGATCAGATTCTCCTCCCGCTCGCCGGTTACCTTCAGCGGCAGCCAGTCGCCGTAGCGGAAAAGCGCGGGGTAATGTGGCCGAAGCCGTAACAGCGTGGCGGTGACGTACTGCTTCACGCTGCCGTCTCGCCAGCGTTGCGCATCGTTAAAAACGGTGCCATCCGCTACGCTGAGGTTTTCCGCCAGTGCGGCAAAATCCGGTTCGCGGCGGTTATCCGGGTCGACGAGGCTGAAGTTAAGCCCCTCGCTGCCCTGGTAGATGTCCGGTACGCCAGGCGCAGTCAGTTTGATCACCGTCTGGCTCAGGCTGTTCATTAACCCAGTCCGAATAAACGGCTGGAGTGCGGCACTGAAATCACGCAGGAACAGGGTGTTATCCGGGGAAAGCAGATGGCGCACGTAGTCCAGGACCACGCTCTCGTAACCTTCGTTGCTGTCGATCCAGTCGGTACGCTGCTTGGCCTCGCGCAGGGCTTTCTCGATAAAGCCGAGGAAACGCTCTTCCAGTGACTTAAGGCCATCACGATCCTCAGGCGACAGGGTTGCTGGCCAGACGCCCGCCAGAGCCTGGAAGATCATCCAGGTGTCGGCGGCGTTCGGCGCGGTGCCGTCGTTGAGGAATCGGACCTGCGTCTGGTTCATTTGCCGCCAGCGCGCCAGATTTTCTCCCCACAGATCTGGCGCTTCCGTAAGCGTATACAGACGAGCTCGTGCATCCTCGCCGCGTTTGGTGTCGTGGGTGGAAGTTCCCAGCAGCGCATCGGGCTGGCGGGCAAGTCGAATGCGCATCTCCTGATGAAAACGGGAAAGTGAAAACGCGCGCGGCGTCGGGTCGGCGCCGACTTCGTTCAGGGCCAGCTCCAGGTTATGGCGGAAGAACAGCGTATCCTCTACCGATTTCGCCATCAGCGGCCCGGTCAGCTGCTGAAAACGGGTGCGGAAAAGCGAGGCCAGTGCGTGGTCATGCTCGGGCAGATCGCCGGAAAGAATACGCACAATCAGACTCAGAGCGGGTTCAGAGGTGTTGACGCTGGCGACCACGCGGCTGAGCAGCGCCACATCCGGTGGCGTCAGCCCCTCAGCGGTGCCGTAGGTGCGATACACCGGAAACGCGATAAGCAGCTCGCGCAGGGCATGGCGGATATCCTCATGCTCTACTTCGGCACCGTTATGCCCGGCCAGCTCGCTGGCTATTTTGAGCAGCGTGGTAAATTCACCTTCAAAATTACGATCGGTCATCAGGCCTTTGGCGTTGCGAAGTTCCGCCTGCCTGTCAACGGTCGTACCCAGTGTCTCGTCGTAGAGCGTCTCCAGCCGCGAGAGGTTGGTATCATCCACCAGCACTTCCGCCAGGGAGGCGATAAACTCATAGCCCGTAGTACCTGAGATGGGCCACTCCGGAGGAAGCTGTTCCCCTTTGGCGAGGATCTTCTCTACCGTGATGTAGCAATCCGGTCCGGTCGCCGCACGCAGTCGCTGCAAATAGCCCAGCGGATCGGCAAGCCCGTCCACATGGTCAATGCGCAGGCCGTCGACAACCCCGGCGTGGACAAGCTCAAGGATCAGGCGGTGCGTGTCTGCGAATACCGCCTCATCCTCTACCCGCACGCCGACCAGCCCGGTGATTTCAAAAAAGCGCCGCCATGAAAGCTGTTTCGGCGCTTCACGCCAGGACATCAGCCGCCAGCTTTGCGCCTCGTGGATCTCAGCGATGCTCTTGCCTTCGGCATACGTGCCGGGATTAAGCGGATAGGCGGTATCATAGTAAACCAACGCCGCGCTGTCGGTGACACTGTCACGTTTCAGGGTGATAGCCCCCCGCTCCAGCTCGGCTTCAAAGGTGTCACCAAGAAACGGCAACGTCAGCGGTCGGGACCAGTCGATATCAAAATATGCCGCATAGCGGCTCTGCCGACCATGCTCGATAACATCGCGCCACCAGCGGTTTTCCAGCGAGGTCGACATATGGTTAGGAACGATATCCAGAATCAGGCCCATTCCCGCCTGTTTCAGCGCTGCCGCCATGCGGTCAAACCCTTCCCGCCCGCCAATCGCCGGGTCGATTTCGTTGGGGTCGGTCACGTCATAGCCGTGGGTGGAATCCGTGGTTGCGGTGAAAACAGGCGACGCGTAAAGATGGCTAATTCCGAGGTCTTTCATATACGGAATCAGGTCCACCACGCGATCGAAGGTCATGCCGTTGCGAAACTGAATTCGGTAAGTAGAGGAAGGGATCATAGCGCTGCTTCTCCATCAGCAAAGCGAACAACAATACTGTTCGGCGGCAGGTTTTCGACTGCCTCCGGCCAGCTAAAGATCGTTTTTCCGGGCAGGTCCGCTAAGGCGAGGGGCTTTTTGCCGATATTCAGCGCCAGCGACAGCGTACCGGACGGAAAACGCCAGCTCACGGCAACCATGCCGAGCGCCGTTTGCAGGACGTTACCCTCCACGGCGCCCCGCTGTTTCAGTAACGGGACGATAAAGCGTTGACGCAGCGCAATCAGTTCGCGCGTAACGTGCAGCCACGCCCTGCCTTCCTCCGTGTCTGCCTTGTTCCAGTCAAGCTTCGACCGCATAAAGGTATTTACGTCATTGGGATCCGGTACGGTTTCATCGTGCCCGGCATGGCCGGTAAACTCTTTCGCGCGCCCCTCCCGCACGGCTTTCGCCAGGTCGCCGTGGAAGTCGGTGAAAAAGAGGAACGGATGCGTTTCGCCATACTCCTCACCCATAAACAGCAGCGGGATATGTGGCGACAGGAGCAGCGCCGCGAACAGCACGCGCGTTTTCTCCGCCCCAGCCAGAGAGATAAGCCTCTCCCCCTGGGCACGGTTGCCGACCTGGTCGTGATTCTGAATAAAATCGACAAAAAACTGCGGTGGTTGCTCGCGACACTCTACCCCGCGCGATTTCCCGGTCTGAAGCGAGATTTCCCCCTGGTAGACAAAGCCCTCTGCCAGCGCCCGCGCCAGCTTTTTCTCCGGCTCAAAGGCAAAATCCTGATAATAGGCGTGTGATTCCCCGGTCGCGAAGACATGCGCGGCGTTGTGAAAATCATCATTCCATTCGGCGGTGAAAAGCGGCGTCTGACCATGCTCATCGCGCGGATGCAGGAAAATCACGTTGCGACTGTCTTCGGTGGTCAGATGGATATGCCGATCCGGAAAGGCGTCGCGGATCCGTTGCGCTATCTCGGGAAGAATATGGGTCTCAGCGTTGTCATGGATCTGGTCGATGGCGTCGAAGCGCAGACCGTCAAGATGATACTCCGAGAGCCAGAATAACGGCGCCTCAGCAATGTATTGCCGGACGGCTTCAACCTCATAGGCTATACCGTTGCCCCACGGGGTCATACGATCCTGATGGAAAAACGCCGGCGAGAGCAACGGCAGGTAGTTCCCTTCCGGGCCAAAGTGATTGAGTACAATATCCAGCACCACGGAAAGCCCGAGCGCGTGGGCGGCATCGATGAAGGCATGAAAATCATCCGGTGTGCCATAAGCTGAGTGCGGGGCATACAGCAGTACGCCATCATACCCCCATCCGCGCGCGCCCCCGAACTGGGACACGGGCATCACTTCCAGTTGCGTAATACCCAGTTCGGCCAGATAAGGCAATTTATCGATGGCCGCCCTGAAGGTTCCTTCCCCGGTGAAGGTGCCGATATGCATCTCGTAGATCACCGTCTCTTCCCATGGCCGCCCTTGCCATTCCCGCTGTGCGGGCAGGTTGTGACGCGGGTCGATTACCACCGACGGGCCGTTGACGTCAGCCTGTTGCGCGCGGGAGGCCGGATCCGGCACCGCCATTCCATCCTGTAAAACAAACTGATACGGCGTACCGTGTCTGACGCCGGGCACGTCAACCTGAAACCAGCCGTCGCCCACCGCCGCCATCGGAATGTCGGTGTCGGTTAAACGCAACGTGAGATCTTTCTGCCCTTCTGCCCAGACGCGAAAACGTACAACGTCATCGGAAATAAACTCAGCACCCCAGTGCCTGCGACATGTTCTGAATTCCATTCATTGTCCTCGAATGACCACATTTTACGCGGAACGAAATACAAGCTTAGACCAGGATGAACAGAGTGTTATGCCAGCAGGGTATGCCGCTTCGTCTATTATCTATTTATAACTCCCACTTAAGGAATACTATGCATATTCGAAAAGGATTAAGCACCGACCTCGCCCGTCTTGAATGTTGTGATTTTTCTTTTACGGTCGATGAGATTGCCAGAGAACCTTTTCTCAATGGTGATTTGCATATCGAGGCGCTAACCGATCCTTATCATAAAACCTATGAACTGGATCTCCAGACGCTGGAAAATCATTGCGTTAATCCCGATTCAATATTTCTTATCGCCGAAACGGATGACGGTGAAATCGCCGGTTTTATAACCGCGTCCTGCAACTGGAATAAATTTATTTCGGTGGATTACATTGCCGTGGAGCGTTCAAAACGCCGAACGGGCGCGGCGCACAAGCTGATGTCTGCCACCCACGTCTGGGCGCGAAGCCTCAATGCGCCCGGCTTACGGCTGGAGACGCAGAACGTTAATGTTTCTGCCTGCCTTTTCTATCGTCACTATGGGTTTATTCTGGGCGGTTACGATCGTTACCTTTACAACGCCCTGCCGGAAAAAGATGAGGTCGCCCTTTTCTGGTATTACATGCTGGCTTGAGAAAATATTTTATATCCGCCACTGGAATATAGATTTGTCTGAATTTGTCAATTTTGCCCGCTTACGTTTAATTAACGACTAATCTTGGAATTCACTATTAAGGAGGCCGGTATGTCTACAGGAAATAATCACACGCTGCATTACCCTCGTCCACCGTTTGCAGAACAACCGCAAAGGGCTCCCGGGCTGGCATCGGAAATGAAGCCAATACCGGATCATGGTGAAACAAGTTATATCGGGTCAGGAAAACTGGCAGGAAAAAAAGCGCTGATTACCGGCGGTGATTCCGGCATAGGTCGCGCGGTAGCCATCGCCTATGCCCGTGAAGGTGCAGATGTCGCTATTGGCTATCTGCCGGAAGAGGAGTCCGATGCGGCATCGGTCATTGCGCTGATTCAGGCCGAAGGCCGTAAAGCGGTCGCCATTCCCGGCGACATTCGCGTGGAGTCCTTCTGCGACACGCTGGTGGAAAAAGCCGTTGCCGAACTGGGCGGCCTGGATATCCTGGTGAATAACGCCGGACGCCAGCAGTACTGTGAATCTATCGACGATCTCACCACGGCAGATTTTGACGCGACGTTTAAGACCAACGTCTATGCCCCCTTCTGGATCACCAAAGCTGCGCTGCGCCATTTGCAGGAAGGTGCCGTGATCATCAACACCACTTCCGTTCAGGCGTTTAAACCGAGCGCGATCCTGGTGGACTATGCGCAGACCAAAGCCTGTAACGTGGCCTTTACCAAGTCTCTGGCCCAGCAGCTGGGACCGCGTGGTATTCGGGTAAATGCCGTCGCGCCAGGTCCATACTGGACGCCTCTTCAGTCCAGCGGCGGTCAGCCGCAGTCCAAAGTTCAGAAGTTCGGGGAAGATACGCCCCTGGGCCGACCGGGCCAGCCGGTTGAAATCGCACCGCTGTATGTGCTGTTTGCCTCCGATTCCTGCTCATACGCTTCCGGGCAAGTGTGGTGCTCTGATGGCGGTACCGGCGTGCTGTAAAGCATCCTCTCAGACCTATCCATTTCATGGATAGGTCACATTCACTCCCCTGCTGTTCTCAAAAATCGCAGTTGAACTATGATGAACTTACTATTGAGGAGCCCATCATGTTTACTGTGAAAAAACTTGCGATATCAACCCTGTTGACCGGTTCAGTTTTATTCTTTCCAGCGATCCACGCGGTGGCCAGCGTTCCGCAGCATGTGGTGAAACAGCAGGCTGGCGGCTACAGCGTTCAGGTTGGCGACACGATTATCACCGCCTTTACGGACGGCAGCGTGCCGCAGGATCTGCACGCCTTACTGCGCCGGACGACGGCGGAAAATACCGATGCGTTACTGGCCAAAAACTTCCAGGCCAATCCGGTGGAAGCATCGATTAACGCGTTTTATATCGCCTTGCCCGGTCACAAAATCCTGGTGGATACCGGTTCCGGTCAGCTCTTTGGCCCCGGCAAAGGCGGGCGGCTAATTGAAAGCCTGGCGACCCAGGGCATCAAACCCGAAGATATTACCGATGTTCTAATCACCCATGCGCACTCAGATCACGCTGGTGGCCTGGTCAAAGACGGTCAGCGCGTGTTTACCCGCGCGCAGGTCTATGTCGGCAAACCGGATATCGATTTCTTCTTTAACGACGAGAACCAGAAAAAGTCTGGCTATGACCAGAACTACTTCGATGTCGCGCACAAGACATTAAAGCCTTATCTGGATGCCGGAAAAGTGAAGACTTTCTCAGGCACCGAACAGCTTCTGCCGGGCATCAGCGGTACGGTTCACCCGGGCCATACCCCAGGTTCCGCGTTTTACACGCTGGAGAGCAAAGGTGAAAAAATTACCTTTGTCGGCGACATCATCCACGTCGCCGCGGTTCAGTTCCCGCAGCCCAACGTGACGATTGCTTACGATGAGGATCAGGACGGCGCCGCCCGGGTGCGCAACGCAGCTTTCGCTGAGTTTGTGAAAAACAAAGATCTGATTGCGGCGCCACATCTGCCTTTCCCCGGGATCGGCTATGTGACGAAAGGTGAGCGGGAAGGCTACGCGTGGGTCCCGGTGACCTATACCAACCGTGACGCAAAATAAGATGTCCCCCTCCGATATGGATATGGACCTGATCCTGACGCTGGATGCGTTACTCAGGGACCAGAATATCACCCATGCGGCCGCGCGGCTGGGCATCAGCCAGCCAGCAATGTCTGCCCGCCTGGCACGCCTGCGCGTGTTGTTTGGTGAGCCGCTGTTTGTCCCTTCCCCACACGGACGTGGGGTGTTACCGACGCCGCGCGCCGAAGTGTTAAGGCCGCAGGTCGCGACGGTTTTGCAGGGCATAGCGGCGATGCTTGAACCCACCACGTTCAACGCGCAGAACAGCAACCGCACCTTTGTTATTGCCCTGCACGAAAACCCGGCGCTAATGCTGGGGGCAGAGTTGCAGAATCAGATTAGCAGTGCGGCACCAGGTATCCGCCTGCGTTTTGCGCTCCCGGAAACCCAGCTGCTGTCAGCGCAGATGGAAAATGGCGATGTGGATATTTATATCGGCGTTAACGCGGGGGCGCACGATGCATGGGTCAGACGCAAGCTGTTTGACGATGAATATGCCACAGCCCAGCGGAAAGGCCATCCGCGCGGTACGGGGCCGGTGGATCTGGAAAGCTATTGTAGTCTTTCACACCTGGTGGTTTCATCCGAGGGCGACCCGTTCGCGGGCTTTGTCGATCAGCATCTGGCGGGGCTTGGCCACCAGCGTAACGTGGTGATGTCGACGCAAAGCTATGCGATGGCGCCTGCAATTGTTGCCGGTACCGATTTACTCTGCACCCTACCCAGGCGCATGTTGCTACGCTTTACGCAAACGCTTGATATTTTTCCGCCGCCGCTGGATCTCCCGCCGATCGTCATCGGTATGTACTGGCATCCGAAAAACAGTCAGGATCCGGCTAATCGCTGGCTGCGAGAACAGCTTCTTCAGGCCGCCGGACGTCAGGTATGATCGAGGATACTCAGCAATTTTTTCAGGACCTCAGAGCGAATAATCCGGTGGCAAACCAGCGTCAGCTCGCTCTCCCGGAGTCGGTCAAGAATATCCACAAAGACGACGTTTTGTACGCATATCGCCTTCGCTGAAGCTGGCAGCATGGCGATGCCAAACCCTGCCGAGACGAGGCTTATCACCGTGGGGACATCGGTGGCATTTTGCACAACGTCAGGCTGTATGCCAGCGCTGTGGCAGGCATCATAGAAATATTGCTCCAGCCCCATCCCCTCCGGGTCGCGCAGGGCAATCCACTTCTCCTCTTTCACCGACGCAAGCGTCAGCGCGGCGGAGCCCGCCAGACTGTGTTGACGAGGTAAGGCCAGCACGGCTTTTTCCGTTGTGAAAGGACGACTTTGAAGATCGTCAGGCAGCAGCGGTAACGGGGCACGAATAATGGCCACATCCAGCTGGTTGCTTTGCACGCCGGTATAAAGGGTTTGCACGTTTCCCGTCATCATGGAAAGGCTGATGGCTGGCCATTTCTCATGTAAAAGCCGCAGCGCGTCGGGCAGCTTACTGTCGAATATCGCGCTTGAAACGCATCCGAGATTCAGCACGCCCTGTTCCCCTCTGGCCGTCTGTCTGGCATCCAGAATCGCCTGATCGGTCATAAAAATCGCCACTCTGGCTTTACTGAGAAACGCCTCACCGGCTGGCGTGAGTGTCAGGCGACGATTCGCCCGGCTGAAAAGCGTGACCCCCAGGCGCTCTTCGAGGGTTTTGATCTGCTGACTCAGCGCGGGCTGCGCCATGTTAAGGCGCTCCGCCGCACGATGCATGTGAAGCTCTTCCGCCACCACGATAAAATTGCGCATCAGTCGAAACTGCATACTGTGCCTTCATTATTGATAATAAAATTCATATTAAAATAGCACAAATGATGCAATTGATAGCCTTCTTCGTCCGGTTAAGAATGGATGCAATCATCCGAGGGGGAAAATATGGAAAACCACATCAACGATCTCAGAAGTGCTATCGAACTGCTCAAACGCCATGAAGGTCAATACCTTGAAACCAACCATCCGGTCGATCCTGACGCGGAGCTGGCGGGTGTGTACCGGCATATTGGTGCTGGCGGCACGGTAAAACGTCCGACGCGCATCGGCCCGGCCATGATGTTTAACGCTATTAAGGGGTATCCCGACTCCCGTATTTCGGTCGGTATGCACGCCAGCCGCGAGCGGGCGGCGCTCCTGTTGGGCTGCGAGCCCTCTGAACTGGCAAAACATGTCGGCCAGGCGGTGAAAAACCCGATTGCTCCCGTTGTCGTCCCGGCGGCCCAGGCGCCGTGTCAGGAGCAGGTGTTTTATGCCGACGATCCGGACTTCGATCTGCGTAAATTGCTTCCGGCACCGACCAACACGCCGATAGATGCCGGTCCGTTCTTCTGTCTGGGGCTGGTGCTGGCAAGCGATCCGGAAGACGCCTCGCTGACCGATGTCACTATTCACCGTCTTTGCGTTCAGGAGCGCGATGAGCTCTCCATGTTCCTTGCCGCGGGCCGCCATATTGAAGTGTTCCGTAAGAAAGCCGAAGAGGCGGGCAAACCCTTGCCGGTCACGATCAATATGGGTCTCGATCCCGCTATCTATATTGGCGCCTGTTTCGAAGCCCCTACCACGCCCTTCGGCTACAACGAGCTGGGTGTCGCCGGCGCGTTACGTCAGGCCCCCGTCGAGCTGGTGCAGGGTGTGGCCGTACAGGAAAAAGCGATTGCGCGTGCGGAAATAATCATCGAAGGCGAACTGCTGCCGGGCGTGCGCGTAGAAGAAGATCAGCATACCCACACCGGGCACGCGATGCCGGAATTTCCTGGCTACTGTGGGGAGGCTAACCCCTCCTTACCGGTAATCAAAGTGAAGGCCGTCACGATGCGTCATCAGGCGATCCTGCAAACCCTGGTAGGGCCGGGCGAAGAGCACACCACGCTGGCCGGTTTGCCAACGGAGGCCAGCATCCGGAATGCGGTGGAAGAAGCCATCCCCGGTTTCCTGCAAAACGTCTATGCGCATACCGCTGGCGGGGGCAAATTCCTTGGGGTATTGCAGGTTAAAAAACGGCAGCCTTCTGACGAAGGGCGTCAGGGTCAGGCGGCCCTCATCGCGTTAGCCACCTATTCCGAGCTTAAAAATATTATTCTCGTCGACGAAGACGTGGATATTTTCGACAGCGACGACATTTTGTGGGCGATGACGACCCGTATGCAGGGCGATGTCAGCATCACCCATCTGCCGGGGATCCGCGGTCACCAGCTCGATCCGTCTCAGGCGCCGGACTACAGTCCCTCAATTCGTGGCAACGGGATCACCTGCAAAACGATTTTCGACTGTACGGTGCCCTGGGCGCTGAAGTCCCGCTTTGAGCGTGCACCCTTTATGGAGGTAGACCCGACGCCGTGGGCACCTGAACTGTTTAAAAAATAGTATTAACCGGAAATCCTCTTCACCCTTTACGGGTGAAGAACCTCACGCTGAAATTGCCGCGTCCCCTGCTTTCTTGTAACCTTTGAGCGTTTATCACATCCCCATAAAAAATGAGACTACCGGACGCCTATGACAGCACCTATTTCCAACGATCCTTTGCATGGCGTAACGCTTGAAATGCAGGTTAACGCGCTGGTTGCGCGATATGGCTGGAATGAACTTGGCAACCGAATCAAAATCAACTGTTTTCGCAAGGACCCGAGTGTTAAATCGAGTCTGAAGTTCCTGCGCCGCACCCCATGGGCGCGGGCGGAAGTTGAAGCCCTCTACCTCGACTCCCTTCACGATGACGGTAACGAGGAACAGGACGAACCGGCGTTTAATCCCTGGACGGATGGCCGGACACCCAGGAGCTAACACGCAAATGATGCGACACGTAAAACGGACTGGCGCGCTGCTTGGCTGCGCGCTTTTACTGGTAAGTTGCACTTCCAAACCACCCAAATCACTCGTTACCCCGCTGCCGCAGGCGAAACCTGTACAGCAGACTAACGAACCCATGCGCGGGATCTGGCTGGCGACCGTCTCCCGTCTTGACTGGCCCCCCGTGTCATCAGTGAATGGCCGCAGCGCGGACCAGCGTATCGCCCAGCAACAGAAGGCGCTGACGGACAAGCTCGATAAGCTGAAAAAGCTTGGGATCAACACCGTCTTCTTTCAGGTAAAACCGGACAGTACGGCGCTGTGGGCCTCTGAAATACTGCCGTGGTCAGATACCCTGACCGGGACTATTGGGGAAGACCCCGGTTACGATCCGCTCCAGTTTATGCTGGATGAAGCGCACAAGCGCGGGATGAAGGTTCACGCCTGGTTCAACCCTTACCGCGTCTCCACCAACACGAAGCCGTCGACCATCGCCGCGCTTAACCGTACCTCGTCGCTTCATCCCTCCAGCGTCTACGTCCAGCATCCAGAGTGGATCCGCACCTCGGGGGATCGTTTTGTTCTCGACCCGGGCATTCCCGAGGTGCGGGACTGGATAACCCAGGTGGTGATGGAAGTGGTGAATCGCTACCCTGTCGACGGCGTTCAGTTCGATGACTATTTTTACACCGAGACGCCGGGCTCAACCCTGAACGATGCCTGGACCTTCAGGCGCTACGGCGAGGGATTTGCGTCGAAAGCTGACTGGCGTCGGCACAATACGCAGCAGCTGATTGTGCAGGTATCAAGGGCGATCAAGCAGGCAAAGCCTGAGGTTGAATTTGGCGTCAGCCCGGCGGGTGTATGGCGCAACCGCTCATTCGACCCGGCAGGATCGGACACGCGCGGTGCCGCAGCCTACGATGAATCCTACGCTGACACGCGTAAGTGGGTACAGCAGGGTTTACTGGATTACATTGCGCCGCAGATCTACTGGCCCTTCGCCCGCGACGCGGCACGATACGATGTGCTGACAAAATGGTGGGCTGACGTGGTGAAACCGACCCATACCCGCCTGTATATCGGGATCGCGTTCTACAAAGTGGGCGCACCTTCCAGAAACGAACCGGACTGGACGGTGAACGGCGGCGTACCGGAGCTGAAAAAACAGCTCGACCTCAACGATTCACTGCCAGACGTAAAAGGCACCATCCTGTTCCGTGAAGACTATCTTAACCAGCCGCAGACGCAGGAAGCCGTAAATTACCTCCGGGGGCGCTGGGGTAGTTGACTGACAAAAGGCAGAAACGTCCTGTTTCTGCCTTTTTTTTACGGCTTCGGCCCGAACATCGCCTCAAGCTGTTTTGCGTCTGGCATGCCCACGACCTGCTGCAGTTCGTTTTGCTCATTCAGGTAATAAATAGCCGGTGTGGCATTTGCGCCGAGACTGTCCATAAGCGTCTGGTGATTTTGCAGGATCTCAACGGTTTCCCGTGAAGCCGCCCCTTCAGGTTTAGGCAGCTTTTTACCGCCGGACAGCTCGTACTCTTTCCAGGCCGACACCGGATCTTTGGCATTCAGGATCGCAGAGGCGTTACGCCCGCTGTTCGGGTTAAGAAACGCAACCAGCAGCGTGTTGAGCTGGACCTTGCCGGCCTTCACCCACGGCTGCGCTTCAGCCCAGAACTGCTTGCAGTACGGGCAGAACGGGTCGGCAAAAACAAAGACTTTGCGCGGGGCGCTCTCCGCGCCCTCTTTCAGCGGATGCGCCGCATTGAGCTTTTTCCACATCTCGCGGCCCATCGGGGCGTAGATCTCTTTCTGGAAAAAGGCCTCGCTGAGGTTGGTTCCCTTCTCATCATACAGATAGCCAGACACCACATGCTTTCCGTCAGGGGTCAGAAAGAGCGTCACGCCCATGTCCTGATACTGCCCCAGCCACGCTGGCGCGCCGCCGGGGGCATCAATTTTCTTAATGATTTTGATATCCTGCTGCTCACTGAAGTGCTTTACCACATCCGGAAGCGACTCCTCTGCCCTGACCAGCCCTGAAAACAGCAGAGCAGAGAGTAACAGCATCTTTTTCTTTGCTAACAGTTGAAGCATAACGACCCCTCTAAGATATTGTTTTTCAGAGTGGTCGAACTTTATTGCCCTGTCAACGCTTCATAAATATCCTTGAGGCGACTACGCAAAAATCGCACGGCTTTGTGTTTGCGGGATAATAACGCCTGCACGCTGTCGCCCGTTTCCTCCGCCAGCGCCTTCATGGTGTATCCCTCAAATTCCGTTTTTTCAAACACCTCGCGCTGTGGTGGCGGCAGTTCCGACAGGGCTTGCCCCAACTCTTCCCACAGCAGCATGTTGAGATACTCCTCCTCCGGCGTTTGCGGTACGCCGAATAACGTTTCTGCAATCTCCTGCTCCGGAAAGTCCTCGTCATCTGCCGTCAGGTACCCCGGCAGTGAAACCTCATGCTTTTTTCGCGCCCGGTCGATCATCTCATTTCGCGCGGCGCGAAACAGCCAGGCGGCGACGTTCTCCACCGGTTGTTCCACTTTCATCAACTGCCAGGTCACTTCCTGAAGAATATCATCGACATCATCACGAACCGCAGTCCGTCCGCGAATGAAGGCTTTTAGCCGTGCGCGGCAGGCATTGAGTGCCGAGATCAGTAATGATTCCCCCGCCTCACCGGCTTTCATATCGCTCACTCGACTTCCGGCGCTTTCGCAGCGTTATCATCTCGCTTCTCATCCCGGTCATCGTGCCACCGGCAATGACCATGACGCCCAAATCCTGCCCGACGCTGCTGAATGAAGGCCTCACGTTGTTCGGGGGTCATATTCATCCATTGTGCGTGCATACGACGGTGTGCACCGAACCTGCCTGGACGAAAACCCAGCCCACCGAAAAGAATGCGGCTCAGCAGCAGGATCCCCAGCGCCTGCCAGAAGCCAATAGCTTTAACCCCCAGGATGGCCGGGAGTAACGCGTTCCACAGGGACATGACCAGCAGGCCAAGCACCACGAACAGGACTGCGCCTATCACGATGCCCTTGTACATACGATGGCGGCCCAAACCACGCCCGTGACCTTTTCCGTGCATATCAAAATTTCTCATGTGTACCTCGTTTATGTTGAATGATTATGGTCTCTGATGAGGTAGACGGATGAGGAACAGAAATATTGCCGGGGAAAGATAAAATTTATGTGATAGCGGCTTTGTACGGATAACAGTAATGGCTGAAGGAGATTGTGCAGCGGCTGCATCGTTTTAACAGGAAGAAAAAGGCCGCGAAAGCGGCCATTTTAACGATTATTGAAGTAATTTAATTAATTCTTCTATCGGAATCTTTTTCCTGTGGACTTCGTCGTGACAGACATTACATAGAGTTATCAGGTTAGTAAGTGTGTTCTCACCACCATGGGCATGGTGTTCTATATGATGCAACTCAAGGAACGTCCTGGGGTCATTAGCCGTTTTTTTGCTATGCGACCAATGGCAGTTCCTACATGAATGGTTATCTCTCTCTAGAACACTTGCACGAACGGGATCAGGAATTTTACGATCATGAACTTCCGCCTGCCGGTCCTCTTCGAGTAGATAAGCTCCAACCTCTAACTCTGGACGACCAGAGTTTTTAGTAGCAATAGGCCAACCATCTTCTGTTCTTAATTCACGGGTTCTGCGAGCCCATTCTTTACTATCATTTGCAAGGTAACGCAGCTCTTCACCGGTAACAGGACGGCCTACATTTTTTCGAAGATAGGAAAGAATTTTATCTTTCGTTGAGATTTTGCTGCGGCGAAGAACGTTTGCTTCATTCCAACGAAGCGCAGCCTCTCTATCCTGATCCGTTGCCATCAAAGCATAAACGTCGGTTTTGAGGCACTTTGTAGATGTGATCTGGAGTTCTTCTATGGTGATTTCCTCCTGTTCGATCATCTCTTTAACTGTCGTTCCACTTAAAACTGACCAGCCAAACTGAACTCGCAACTCACGGATTCTGCGAGCATATTCACTTATACCTGCGACAACCATTAATTCATCACCGTGAATGATGGTTTTAGGGTATTTCAGCAAATATGCCAAGATGCGATCTCGTGCAGAATTGCAATTTTCCTCATTCAATAGAGAACTGCCTAAATCGCGTAACAAGTGGTTTGCTGGAACGAGTGTAAGCACCTGTTCTCTTAGGGAGTTCTCTAGCAACTTATGCTCAAAATTAGCAATTAGTGCTAAAAGTTGCTTACGCAGCGTTTCCGGTTCGCTCTTCTTCGATCTTCTCGCCATCTTTGATTCTGCATTCCATTAGATTGATAACATATGATGCAATTTTTTGAGCAAAAACAGGTGGAACAGCATTACCAATCTGGCGAGCAATTTCTGTTTTCGTGCCCTCAAATACAAAACTATCCGGAAAACTCATTAAACGCGCAGCTTCACGGTGCGTGATTGGACGGTGTTCTTCTGGGTGGAGATAGCGTCCTTTTTCCGGCTTAAAAAATTCTGTTCGAATAGTTACAGAAGGACGATCCCACCACAGACGGCCAAATAGGTCTGTACCGCCAGATGTTTTCTTTATCCAGCATGCGGGGGTAATATCAGGCCTGTTTTTTTGTAAGTCAAATCTGTTACCTCCTACCGGAACGGCACGGTAGCGCTCTTGCGATAGCGCGGTCGGATTTCTACCAAAATGAAGATCTAATGGAGGTTTCACATCCCGAATTTCTGTGCCTACTGGCTTAGGAAGATCACTGATGAAATCTTTTACCGTTAACCAGGCAGGGAGAACACCCGGTTTTTCCGGATTTTGATGAGACGGTGAAGGTGGGAACGTAGGAATTGTGCCGAGATTAAATCGTTGTTTCTTGATCCCAATGGCAATAGCACGCTTACGGGTCTGGGGAACGCCATAATCAGCAGTATTAAGCACGCAAGGATTCAGCAAAACAAACCCTATGCTCTCTGCTCGAGCCCAGATATCAGCGAACTCATCGCTCGATAGTAACCCTGGTACGTTTTCCATGACAAATACTGAAGCTGATGACCTTTCAATGATATCCATATAAGGCTCCCATAGTGCACGACGATGGTCGCCTTCGCGGTTTTTATTTAACAAGCTGAACCCCTGGCATGGAGGCCCACCGATGACGATGTCGGCCATTGGGATCGGGTTGTCAGCGATCCACTCGTCTATGTTCGCAACAATCCCATGATTACCAAAGTTTGCGTTATAAGTCTTTATCGCAGCTTTGTCATTATCAATTGCTAGAATGCTTTCGAAATGAGTGCCATTTGCATCTTTCATGAAGCCGCAGGACAGCCCACCAGCACCACAAAACAAATCGATGACCTTTAATTTATTGATTATACTCATTAAAACACATTCCCAATTTTGCCATGGTTTACTTTCTTCGAGTGTATCATAAGATATGGCTGTTTTTATGTACAGTATACGATTACATCCTCACATTCGCCCAGCATGGCACTAATGAGAACACGAGACGGCTAGTCCAGAGCCTAAGGTTATTTCTCAACTTTTGGGCGAGCCCATTCACAACTGGAAGATGTACCCTCATTAATCATGCATTTATGATATGTTCATATTATTCTCGCTTATTTCAATGAATTTAATGAAAAGTGATAAAGCCCGATTTATCGTACATCACCCTTTCGCCCGCACTTTATGATTGACGTAGGCAACATCATCAAAATGCAGAAGATCTTAGATCATACGAAAATTGCACAAGCGATGGTCTTTGCACACTTCGCTCCTCAATACATGCAGGATGCGATTTCTCTTAACCCGTTGAAGGGTGCTAATGCTGGTAAGAGTGTCCACAGTGCGCCCACACAAGTCGCTTAATATGGCTTTTACTGCCAGTAATAATACATGAAGCCTTGTCTGGCGCGGGTTTCCAGTTACGCCAGACATTAAAAAGGCTCCCTAGGGAGCCTCTATGAACATCACGCCGTAGCAGGTAAACTAAAGCTCGAAATACTCTGCGACAGCTGCTGCGCCTGCTCCTCCAGCGAGGCCGCGGCTGCGGCGGATTGCTGCACCAGCGCCGCGTTCTGCTGGGTCACACCGTCCATCTCCGTTACGGCCTGCCCAACCTGACCAATTCCACGGCTCTGCTCTTCTGAGGCAACCGAAATCTGTTCCATCAGCGTATGCACTTTATTCACAGAGCTGATAATAGAATCAATCACCTCTCCCGAACGATTCACCAGTTCCGCACCGTTTTTCACGCTGGAAACAGACTGGGCGATGAGGCTTTCGATATCCTTCGCCGCCACCGCGCTTTTCTGGGCCAGGGTGCGCACTTCACTTGCCACCACGGCAAATCCTCGCCCCTGCGTACCGGCACGCGCTGCTTCAACGGCCGCGTTCAGCGCCAGAATATTAGTCTGGAAAGCAATACTGTTGATGACACTGGTGATGTCCTCAATACGCTTCGAGTTGGACGCGATAGTATTCATCGTTTCGATAACTTCACGGGTTACCGCTTCACCGGTATGGGCATTTTTCACGGCATCCTGCACCAGCTTACCGGCCTGGAACACGTTATCGGTATTATTCGCCACCGTCGCGCTCAGCTCTTCCATGCTGGCGGCCGTCTGGGTCAGGGCAGAAGCCTGTTGCTCGGTACGGGAGGCCAGGTCGATATTGCCGGAGGCAATTTCCTGCGCCGCATGCGTTACGGTGTGGCTGGCATCGCGCACCTGAGAAATGGTGGAGAGCAGCGCCTGGCGCATCTGCTCCATCGAGGACATCAGGTGATCGATTTCATTCCCGGAATCACGCTTGATGGGTACCGGTACGTCCAGCTTCCCGGCCGCAATCTGTCGACAGTGCTCGCGCGCCAGGTTCACTGGCGCAAAGACCACGCGTTTCATCAGCAGGCTGACGACGAGGATCACCACCACGAACAGCACCGCAATGCAGGCGATAATAACCAGACCCGACACAAAATTATGGCTCGCATCCTCGTTCAGCGTTTTGGCGTACTTCTGGTGAACGGAGAGAACCTGATCGAGCACAATTTCATATTGGCGATCGAGTTGAGACACCACGGGAATAAGAGCGTTGAACCGCGACACATCGTGAGCGGCGGCAGCGACAATCAGCGGTGCCAGTCCCTGGTTACGGTAGTTTTGCCACGCTTGCTGGTAGGCAGTGACCAGCGGGGCTTCGTCCTGTAAACGCGGCGAGGCCATAAACGCCGAAAATGCACTATCGGCTTTGGTCAGCGCCTCTTTAACCGAGGCCAGTTTCGCAGACGAGTCGGTGGCGTCCCCCGCTTCCACCATTTTTACATACTCCATAACCCTGACGCGCAGGGTTCGGCTATGGTTAATGGGATCAATAATGGACAGGACCACCTGAATTTCTTTGTTCACATTATCCAGCGAAGTATTACTTTTAATGATGAGCCCAACGCTGGTGATGGTGCTGGCCACAAAGAAGAAAAGCAGGGAAAACAGGATAATCAGGGATGATTTTTTCAACGACATAACACACCTCAGGGATATAATTTCCCTTTGGTTATCGGCTGAATCCGATCTTTAATTAATTAAAGTTATTGATATATCCGTCAGACGTTACCCTGTCACTCCACGGCCTTGTATCGCCGTTGCAGTGTGGCATCCAGTTTACGCTGGATTGGCTCCGGCGTTTCCCCTTCAATCAGTTTGCCAATCAGATCAAAGCAGTGCCAGGCGAGCTGACGGTTATCCTGACGAACGGTATCGACAGGAATGGTCAGAGAATCATAGAGATAGTGATCATCAAAGCTGGCCAGACGCATATCGCTTTGCAGCAGATTATGTTGCCCCATATAGCGCAACACCCCTTCCAGCAGACCGCAGGCGGCGGTAAAAAGGGCTTTTGGCGGGCGGCCCAGGCGCGCGCAAAGTTCGGCAAACATTTCGTAGCCGGAGCTGGGATGGTAATTACCATGAATAATCCACTCCGGACGTAGCTCGACGCCAGCGTCACGCAGCCCCTGCTTAAACCCTTCCAGACGGTCACGCGTTGGGGAAAGCCGCGGCTGGCCGCCGAGGAAGTAGAACTCATCCGGATGCTGGCGCGCAATGTCGGCCACCAGCGTGGCGGTCGGGGTAATTGAATCGGTGAGGACCAGCGGCAGAGAACTGTCGTTCATATGACGGTCAAAGAGCACAACGGGCAACTGCTCGCTCAGCTTTTGATAATCCGCGTCGTTGAGCATGCTGGAGGCGACAATCAGCCCGTCCACCTGGCGGGCCACCATGTTATTGACCACCACCGTCTCCTGGCCCGGATTTTCATCGCTACAGGAGATCAGCAGCTGAACACCCGCCTCGCGGCAGAGGGTCTCCAGCTCATGAGAAAAAACGGCAAACCCGTAGTTGGTGATTTCCGGCACCACCAGACCAATGGTGTGGCTGCGGTTGTCCCGCAGCGAACGGGCGTGAATACTGGGCTGATAATGATGTTCTTTGGCAATCGCCAGCACACGCTCGCGTGTCTCCTCCGCCACCCGAAGCTCTTTGCTGCGGCCGTTCAGAACCAGACTGGCGGTGGCTTTTGATACCCCCGCCAGCTCCGCGATATCTTTAATGGTGACGCGTTTTGTTTTTCTCACAACGACTTAGATCCGGCTGCCAAAACCCCTATTCTATCATGCAGCTGCGCAGCGACCAGTAGCGTAATGTGATGTCGGACGCACCTTCGAAGCGAACCTGGGCCGGATGGTCAGGAAAATAGCGGCTGCTCATGATGCCTTCACCGTGATTGATGAAAATTTCGACGCTGGAACGGTCACACAGCACGCGTAAATGATGAACAGAGCCCTGCCAGTAGCGGGTCAACGTCTCTCCGGTTTCCAGGCTGGCGCGTTCCAGATGGATCCCCGCATCATCCATAATCAGCCGCAACGCGCCGGCAAAATCCACATTAACGCGCGAGGCGCTCAGTTCGAACTCAAGACGGGTTCCCTCCAGCACCGGGGCATCGCTGGCGCGTCCCTGCCAGTGATGTTCATCCTCGCGCAGCGTTTCCAGCTCACGGACCGGCGTTTGCCAGAGCTTACCGTCGCGGTAGCGCAGCTCGCGCGGACAGGTCATCTGGTGGATCCAGCCGTGCACCCGTGTAGGCTGGAGCATCTCTTCGCCGTCCGGCACGCCCATCCAGCCGATGAGGATGCGGCGGCCGTCTTCTGCCACCGTGGTTTGCGGCGCGTAAAATTCGAAACCGGCATCAAGCTCATGCAATTCGTCGTGAGCAAATGCAGGCGTTTGATAATCAAATGCCCCACTCATCCAGACGGCCGGATAGGTGTTGAGATAGCGATGCGGTTCGCGCGCCAGCCCCTGTGGGCAGCAGATCAAGACGTGTGTGCCATCAAGCGCAAACAGATCCGGGCACTCCCACATATAGCCCGCGTCCGTGAGTCCATTGACGCCGTGACCGGCGATTTCGCCGCAGGACGCCCAGGTGTGCAAATCGGCTGACGTAAACAGCAGCACCTTGCCGCGCTTATGCTGATCCTGCGCCCCGAGCACCATGTACCACTGCCCGTCATGGCGCCACACTTTCGGGTCGCGGACGTGCCCGGTATACCCGTCCGGCAGGGGCAACACCGGTCCCAGTTTGGCAAACGTGCCGTCGTCATTTTGCACCGCCAGACACTGCCAGGCGGTGCGGCCGCCATCGTCAAACTTAACGTTGCCGGTATAGCACAGGGTCAGCACGCCGTTGTTATCCACGGCGCTGCCGGAGTAACAGCCATTGCGGTCATACTCTTCGTCAGGCATCAGCGCCATTGGCTCGTGCTGCCAGTGCACCAGATCTGCTGAGCTCCAGTGTCCCCAGCACTTGTAGCGATGATCGCAGCCCAGCGGGTTCCACTGATAAAACAGATGGTAACGTCCGGCAAACCAGATAAAGCCGTTCGGATCGTTCATCAGCCCCGTCACCGGCGCAGGATGCCACTGCGGATAGTGGCTGTCCGCTTGCGCACGCGGCTGGCCTTGCATAACGGCCTGCAACACGGCAGGCCAGCGGGAAGGTAAGGTCATTATTCAGAGTCCGTCTTATATTTCAGCAGCAGAGAAACGGTGAACGCCACGCCAAAGGCAATCACCATGCCGATAATATAGTTGAGCAGCGAGCTGGCCTGAACGATCGCCATACCGGGAAGCGCCGTCAGGCCAACGGCGGTCATGTAGACATGCACCGACACCACCCAGGCACCGCCCGCCGCACCACCGATCAGCGCCGCAATAAACGGCTTCACGAAACGCAGGTTGATGCCAAAAATTGCCGCTTCGGTGATGCCCAGCATCGCGGAAAACGCCGACGGTAAGGTAATGGCTTTGATTTTGGCATCACGGGTTTTGAACCACACCGCCAGACATGCCCCGCCCTGCGCCACGTTCGCCATCGCCCAGATCGGCAGCAGGAAGTTCACGCCAATCGACGGGTTACCCAGCAGTCCGGCCTCAATAGCGTGGAAGCTGTGGTGAATGCCGGTAATGACAATCACCGAATAGAGCCCACCAAACAACAGCCCGGCCAGCCAGCCCGCGTGGGCAATCAGGGTGCTAAGAATAAAGGAGATCCCGTCGCCCAGCGCGCGTCCCGCCGGGCCAATAATCAACAGCGCGATAAAGCCGGAGATAATGACGGTCAGGAACGGCGTCAGGATCAGATCTAACGCATCCGGGATCGCCCGGCGAAGCTGTTTTTCCACAATGCTCATAAACCACACCGCCAGCAGTACCGGGAAGACGGTTCCCTGATAGCCAATCATGGCGATTTCAAGACCGAAGAAGTTCATGGTGTGGAAGCCGGACGCTACGCCCCAGGCGTTGGTCAGCGCCGGATGAGTCAGGATGCCGCCGAGCGTTGCGCCCAGATACGGGTTGCCGCCAAACTCCCGCGCGGCGGTGAAGCCAATCAGGATCGGCAGAATAATAAACGCCGCCGAGCTGCACATATCCAGCATGATATAGAGCGCGTTATCCGGTTTAACCCAGCCGTAGGTTTTAACCATCCCGAGCAGGCCCATCAGCAGACCCGAGGCCACGATCGCCGGAATAATCGGCACGAAGATGTTGGAGAGCAGACGCGCGATGCGCTGAAACGGGTTCAGCTTGCGGGCTGCAATATCCGCCGCTTCCGATTTACTGGACTCGCTAATCCCTGCCACCTGAATAAACGCGGTGTAAACCTTATTCACCACCCCGGTGCCGAAGATCACCTGCATCTGCCCGGCATTTCGAAAACAGCCTTTCACGCCTTCAACCTTGCCGATAGCCTGCTGGTCGGCAAGCGCATCATCGACCAGCACCAGACGAAGGCGCGTAGCGCAATGTGCCGCGCTGGCAATGTTCTCTTTGCCACCGAGCAGCGGAATCAGCTCGCACGCAATATGATTAAAATCCATAGATACCTCTTCCTGACCTCTTTTTATGATGTTCGAAACGCCCCCGCAATGCGGGAGCGTGAAGGGTTAAAACCAGGTTTCCATCTGCACCCCAAAGTTCCATTCCCCACCCGCGTTGAAGCCGCTGCTGCCAAAGGCGTCATCGCTGGCGTAGTTATCCAGCTTGCTGCTCCAGTCCATCCAGGTGGCGAACAGGCGCAGCTCCGGACGGCTGAAGAAATCGCCAATCTTGCCCGCCTTTAACGTCGGGGCGAAGGTCAGCTTGTAGAAGCTACCGTTAACCGCATTGCGATCCTTGTAGCCTTCCGGGTTTAAATCCATGTATTGATAGCTGCCCTCGAACGCGAGGGCGAAATTCTGGGTCACCTCTTTGATCAGACGCGTATTGAGCGTGACCCACTCATAGCTGTCGCCCTTCACGTAGCGGTCCTTACTGCTTTGCGCCAGCACGGCGGGCGCAATGTGCCAGCCACCGCCCAGCGGCGTGACACCGTAACTTGCAAAACGCCAGGTATCGGCTTCTGACAGCAGCGCGCCGTCTGAACCAATGCTTTTCACCTCGGCGCCCAGACCGTGGCCGTAAAGCAGCGCCGTTTTGGCAGAACCTTCCCGCAGGCCGTAGAAGCTCTCGTTATGCAGACCAACCAGCGCATGCACCCCGTTATTGGCCGCGTCGGTTTTTATCGGATCGCCGTTGCTGTCCTTACGGTCGTCATTATCTTTTGCCCGTAAGCCGCTGACCATCATCTGCACCGGCCCGGCGAAGTGATTCATGCTGAGGATGTAGTTCTGAACGTTGTTGTCGATCTCCTCTTCGCTGCCGAAGTTACGGCCATAAAGGGAGAAGTTACTGTGCAGCGTATCGTTCCACTTCACGTCGTAGACGCCGCCGCCGGTCCCGGCGAGAAATACCACGTCGGAATCCAGCCAGTGAATGTCGAAGTTGTCGCGGTCAAAACGCTTACCCGCCCAGAAGGTGCTGCCCTTCAGCGCGCCGGTAAAGTCCGGCAAATTGCCCAGCTCGGCAAAGGCCTGACGAATGTTCAGGTCGCTGCTGTCTGCCGACCAGTCGTTATAGGTTTTCTGACCGTCGGCCAGCATCGCCTTAAAGCGCGTCGTCGCGCCATTCTCCAGCGTCTGTTTGTGCTCAACATTTAGCTCAACGTAGGTATCTGCTTCGTTCCCCAGTCGCCCGATGGCCCCACCCGTTTCCCCGGCGGGCGTCAGATAAGGGCCGCTTTTGCTGCTGGAGGCCGCGTCGTTCATCAGCAGGCCGGAACGGGCGTAACCGTGAAATTCAAAACCGCCTGTCCGATCGGCTTTCTCTTCCAGCGCAGTGGTACGTTGCGCCACCGCCTGTGTGGAGGTTTTCGCTTCCTGCTGCGCAGCCACCAGCTGCTGTGTTTTCTGTTCCGCTGCCGTGGCGCGCTTTTCAGCAACCTGCGCGCGGGTTTCCGCCTCCTGCAAACGCTGCTCCAGCGCCGCCAGGCGCGCTTCGATACGTGTCATATCCGTCTGGGCAAAAACAGAGGTACTCCCGGCCAGCATGCCTATCATTACGGCAAGTCTGCGTTTTTTATACATTTTGTCGCATCCCTAATAACTATCGGTGAAAGTGCTAAATTGCTAAACCGGTTTAGGCTGATGATACTAAACCGTTGAATTTTGAATCGGCAACGTTTTTTGCTAAACCGTTTTAGTAAGTGTGATCGAGGCGACAATTCAGGCCGCCGACCGGAGGCCTGGAGAGGTGAATTACAGTTCGTGATGATAAGGCAGCGCGGTCATTGCCCCTTTTGCGGTTGTCGCCAGCGCCCCACAGCGCTGCGCTAACGTGATGACCTCTGAGAGACGGGCCTGGCCATGACGTGCCAGACCGAACAGCAGCCCGGCGACGAAAGCATCCCCCGCGCCGGTGGTATCAATGCATTCTACGGGTGATGCAGGATAGTGCGTCAACGCGCCTCCCTGCCAGGCGGTCACGCCCTCTTTTCCCTGCGTCACCAGCACCAGCCTGGCCGGACAGGTGCGCATCAGCGCCGCCAGCCCCTCATGGACCTGCGCATTTCCGGTCAAGAACGCCAGCTCTTCCACCGAGATTTTCACCACATCTGCACAGGCTAATGCCCGCTCAAGACACTGGCGCAGCTCGACTTCATCGTGCCAGAGATCGGCGCGGATATTGGGGTCAAAGCTGACGAATCCCCCCGCCAGTCTGATAGCGGCCATCGCCTGAAACGTCGCGGAACGGCTGGGTTCGGCGCTAAGCGCGATAGAGCAGACGTGCAGCCACTCCCCGGCGCGGAATGGCGGGAGATCGGCAGAGTCGAGGAACAGATCAGCACTCGGGCGAACCATAAAGGTAAATGAACGTTCCCCGTCGTTATCGAGATCCACCACCACCGTGGAGGTGCGATGCTGCGGGTCCAGGCGCAGCCATTCTGTATTAACCTGCTCATCCGCAAGCGTTTTTTGCATAAAACGCCCGAAGGGGTCGTCGCCCACCCGGCCTATAAAGGCGCTTCTGCCTCCCAGACGCGCTACCCCTACCGCAACGTTGGCCGGTGCGCCGCCAGGACATTGCAGCAGTTTGCCCTCTCCGTCGGGCAACAGATCCACCACTGCATCGCCAAGTACCCAGATCGTCTCCATATCACCTTCTTAGCTAAATCATGTTAAACCGGTTTAGCTATTTAAGCACAGGCAGGGTGTCGGGGAAATATGGCGAGGGAAAATTTGCTTAACCTACCCGTTGGGGCCAGTGGATATCACCCACGCCATTGAGCTGCGGGCGGGCGAACAAAAAGCCCTGGAAGCGGCGAATACCGGCGGATTCAAGCCAGCACCACTCTTCTACCTTCTCAATGCCTTCTGCGACCAGCGTAATCTCCAGATCGGTGCAGCAGCTGATTATCGACTTCACAATCGCCTGCTTGGGTCCGCTCTGGTGAATATCGCTGACGATCTCCCTGTCGATTTTGAGCTTATCCGGCTGGAACCGGGTGAGCAGCGACAGACCGGCATAGCCGGAACCAAAATCATCTATTGCCAGCCCAACCCCTTCCGCCCGTAGCTGTTTAATGGCGCTGTTAAACTGGTTAAAGCCGGATATCATCTCGTTCTCAGTGACTTCAATGACCACCTGCTCTGGCTGTAGACCGTGCTTTTTGATCTGCGTTACCAGGAACTCTACCGCACCCGGCACGTTAACCAGCGACATTGGCAGCAGGTTCACCGCCAGTTTGTGGCTGCCGATGCCCAGCTTTTGCGCCAGCGCAAAGGTCCAGGCTTTGGTATGCAGATCGACTTCGTATATCTTTTCACGATCGAGACTACGGAAAAAATGCTCCGGACTGCCGCCGTCGTTTCCGCGTATAAGCGCTTCGAGAGAACTGATTTTGCCTTCGGACGGCTCGACAATGGGTTGCAGCGCAAACTGGCAGGGCTGTCCCGCCAGCAGACCTAACCCTTTACCAAACGGCGCGCGCTCTCGCGAAAGCGTCCATTTATCAGGCTCATAGTCCGAAGCGGGTGGGATAGCGGTTTTGCCGGCGATAAAGGTCTGAATAAATTTGAAGACCCGATCCTCAGAAGTCAGGTAGCTTTCCAGCTTGCTGTAATGCAGAACCGATGCCAGAACCGCTTTCGGGGTCTGAACGTCCATGTTAAACAGCAGCATTCCCACGTCTTCGAAACGTCGGCGCGGACCGTAATCGCGCATCAGCTCCACCACGCCGGTATGCCGGTTGTCCGCACGGATGGTGTTAAAAAGCGCGACGACGTTCTGTTCCGTGCCTTCGAGAATTTGCAGAACGTCACGTCCACTGGAGAGAAGAATGCCTGAGATGCCCTGCTCCGTATTACGGATCCTGGCCTTTTCAACCAGCGCGCTTAACGCTGCGGAGGTGCAGGTTAAGCTCAGCTGGCTTCGATAAATGAGAGTTGTCAGCACAGAAACGGGGTCCGGTATGGGGTATACGCCTGAACGGTACTGTTTAACATAGTTCCCTGGGATGGCCTAGTCTATTCCACTTCGGGGTTGATTCTCCCCGAGACGGCTGTCGATCCGCGTCTGCATATAGTCGTAGAAAGGATTCGACGTTACGCGCATTAACGCATCTTTACCGACTCTCAGAACTGAGGTTTCTCCCCACAGGGCTATCGTCCCGAGACTGATTCCATAGCGGTTTTTCACCTCAGGATGGCGGCCATACAGATCGTCTTCAGGCGGGAACGGAATGGCAATATGCGACAGGGAATAAACTTCCTGCGGATACGAGACCGACAGCGGCGTCACCGTTTCCCGGGTGCTGCCCGCAGGCGTTGTCTTTGCCACCATATCAAACCTGTCAGGGCTGGCATTGGTCACGATTGTGACACTGTAACGTCTTTTCGCCTCGGGCAGCAGGTCAGCCACCGCCGTCCAGGATGATGGCCTGAACAGTGGACGGAAACTCCCGGCCTGATTGATGTCAAATACCACCAGTTCGCTTCCATTTGCCGGAAGCTGGTCAAACAGCCCGCTGACTACGGCGCGGGTACTGACCGTTGAATCCATGACCGACTGAAACGCCAGTACCGGCGGAAGCTGCGTTAGTTTGTGATCATGAACATCGCGGTTTATCTGCTCATGCAGCGCCCGGGTAAGCAGCCAGGACTGACGTGCCGCATTCACCGGGAACGAATTGTATTTATAAGGATTATATTCCGGCGAAATGTTGAGCCACGCGGCTTTGGCAAACGCCGGTAACATAGCCGGTAGCCCGGCGAATCCGGCAAAGCGCGCAAACGCCGTGACGCCAATCATCGGTGAGAGCAAAACGATCTGCTGAGGTTTACGCAGTTCAGGCGCATCAAGGGCGTCGAGGGCGTATTTCATCGCCAGCGCACCGCCGTTGGAATAGCCCACCAGGTGCAGGGGGAGATCGTTCCCTGTCAGGCGTGTTGCTTCACGAACCGCAAGGCGCGTAGCTGCCAGCCACGCCTCCCAGTCAACGTCTGTCAACGCGCCCGGCGCCGTGCCGTGTCCGGGCAAACGAGGCACTACGGCCACAAAGCCGTGCTTTTGATAATTCACGGCCAGACGCCTGACGCTGTAGGGCGAATCCGTCAGACCGTGCAACAACACTACCGCCCCGCGCGGCTTTCCGGCAGGCATCAGCACAAACGACCGGTTTGCATCCGGAGTAAAGTGTCCTGGCCACACCAGGCTCTGACGGTAATAGCGGTTCAGCGGCGTGCGCTCTGCGGGGGTGACTTTCGCCGTCACCTCAGCATCAAGAGCGGTGAAGATGGCGTTTTCCCGCGCGACATAGGCTGCGAAGGTCGCGTTATCCATCTCCTGCACGGACATTTCGTCAGCCCGCCAGGTATGCCAGTGATGCAGGGCCGGCCCCTGCTGCGAAAGATAAACCCGCACCGCCAGCAGAACGAACACAATGATCCCGATGACCATCGCTATTTTTTTTGCGAGAGCCATCAGGCGCACGCTGACCCGCCAGGGCAAATTCGCCATGTAAGGCTCCCTCTCTTATCCACAGATCTTTCATCTTACCAAAAAATGTGAAGAGGCTGTCGTATTCACCAAATAGATACCGCTCAGGCCGGACACTGCACCAAAAGTGAACTACGCTGCACAAATGTTGAGCATCTGTTAAACAAATATTGCATTAACTTTGCTGCACAGCGCGTTTTCGCCGCAATGTGAACATGGCACGCGTCCTGCACTGTTAATCTGATAACAGAAACCCGGCCTTTGACAGCCAGTTAACAGCGAGGCGGTATGACGACCAAACCTGAGGTGTTGAGCCGTATCGAAGCGACCTTTAGCCAGCTCACCCCGAGCGAAAAGCGGGTGGCAAGCTGGATGCTGGCGCACGTCGGGCAGATCCCTTTTGAAACGGCTGAGAGCGTGGCGCTGGCCACGGCCACCAGCGGGATCACCGTCGGACGCTTTCTGCGCAAGCTGGGCTATCGCAACCTTGATGACGCCAAAAAAAGCCTGCGCGATCCCCATCAGCCCTGGGGCATTAACGAGCGGCTGGACTCCTGGAAACAGCAACAGCCGCTGTCGGATCGCCTTCAGCACTCCCTGTCGCTGGAGGTGGACGCCATTGCCCATGTCTACCAGCTGGCGCAAAGCGAAACGTTCAGGCAGGTGGTCCAGCAACTTTCCCATGCCGACGCCGTCTTCGTGCTGGGGATCCAGTCCACGCGCGGGATCGCCAATGCGTTCTTCAGCCATCTGGAGTATCTGCGCCCGCGGGTAAGCTATTCCGAAGGGCTCTCCGGTAGCTGGGTGGAGTCGCTTAACTCCGGCTTTGCTAACCCGTATATCGTGCTGACCGATACCCGCGCCTACTCCGCCATTGCCCGCCAGTACTGCCTCGTGGCGAGCGAAAAAGGACTGGCGATGGCGCTGATCACCGATATCTGGTGCCCGTGGGCGCGGGATTACCCGATTGATTTACTCCAGGTGAAGACCGATACCGGCCATTTCTGGGACTCGCTGGCGCCGGTGAGCTGTCTGTTCAACCTGCTGCTGTCGGGCGTCGTGGAGGCGCTGGGGGAAGCGCTGCCGGAACGTCTGGCAATCAACCGACAACTACAACAAGAATTTGGTCAATTTGAACGCTAAAGGAGCGGAGCTATGCCTGAAGAGAGTCAACTGATTGATGTGGCGAAAACTTTTCCTACGCTGCATATCGATCTGAAATACGCGACCGCCGATAACATTACCGGCCGCCCGATCTATCAGCACGCCGCGTGCCTGCTGCACACTGATGCCGCCACCGCGCTGGCGAAATCGATCAGTATCGCCGCGCTGGCCGGTCTGAAGCTGGTGGTCTACGACGCCTATCGCCCGCAGCAGGCACAGGCGCAACTCTGGGATGCCTGCCCCAATCCGGAATACGTGGTGGATGTCGCGATTGGCTCGAACCACAGCCGGGGCACTGCCATTGACGTCACGCTGATGGATGAACACGACAACGTGCTGGATATGGGCGCCGGGTTTGACGAAATGCACGACCGTTCTCATGCCTGGCACCCTTCCGTTCCGCCCGAGGCGCAGCGAAATCGTCTGCTCCTGAACGCCGTTATGTACGGCGGCGGTTTTGTGGGCATCAGCAGCGAGTGGTGGCATTTCGAGCTGCCGAACGCCGCCAGCTATCCGCTGTTAGATGACCAGTTCGCCTGTTATCCGACCACACACTCACTGTAATTCTGGAGCCCGGCCATGAAAACAACGCTGCTTACAACCCTGATTGCCGCTACGCTCGCCCTGAGCGCCCTTCCCGCGCTGGCGGCGGTGCCAAAAGATATGCTGGTGATAGGGAAAGCTGCCGATCCGCAAACGCTGGATCCGGCGGTCACTATCGATAACAACGACTGGACGGTGACCTACCCCTCGTACCAGCGTCTGGTGAAATACAAGCCTGGCACCACGGAGGTGGAAGGCGATCTGTCGACGGGCTGGAAGGCGTCAGACGACCAGAAAGTGTGGACGTTCACCCTGGCAGATAATGCAAAATTCTCCGACGGCACGCCGGTGACCGCCGAAGCGGTCAAGCTGTCGTTTGAACGTCTGCTTAAAATCAACCAGGGACCTTCCGAAGCGTTCCCGAAAGATTTGAAAGTGGACACGGTGGATGAGCATACGGTGAAATTCACCCTCAGCCAGCCGTTTGCCCCGTTCCTCTTCACGCTGGCCAATGACGGCGCGTCGATCGTCAACCCGGCGGTGCTGAAGGCCAATGCCGCCGACGACGCACGCGGTTTCCTGGCGCAAAACACCGCGGGTTCCGGACCGTTTATGCTGAAAAGCTGGCGGAAAGGTCAACAGCTGGTGATGGTGCCCAACCCACACTGGCCAGGTGAAAAGCCGCACTTTAAGCGCGTCTCGGTGAAGATTATCGGTGAAAGCGCCTCGCGTCGCCTGCAACTTTCCCGTGGCGATCTGGATATCGCCGACGCCCTGCCGGTGGATCAGCTTGCTGCTCTGAAGCAGGAAGGCAAAGTGGCCGTGGCGGAATACCCGTCCCTGCGGGTGACCTACCTCTATCTGAACAACAGTAAGCCTCCAATGAATCAGGTGGATTTGCGCCGCGCGGTCTCCTGGGCGACCGATTACCAGGGGATGGTGGCAGGCATTCTCAGCGGGAACGGCAAGCAGATGCGCGGCCCGATCCCGGAGGGCATGTGGGGCTTCGATGCGAACGCCATGCAGTACAGCTTTGACGAGGCCAAAGCCAAAGCGGCGCTGGAGAAAGTCAAAGATAAACCTGCCAGCCTGACTTTCCTCTATTCCGATAACGACCCGAACTGGGAGCCTATCGCCCTCTCCACGCAGGCGAGCCTGGGCAAGCTGGGGATTAACGTCAAGCTCGAGAAACTGGCGAACGCCACCATGCGCGACCGCGTCGGCAAAGGTGATTATGACATTGCGATTGGTAACTGGAGCCCGGACTTCGCTGACCCGTACATGTTCATGAACTACTGGTTCGAATCGGACAAAAAAGGGCTGCCGGGGAACCGCTCATTCTATGAGAACAAAGAGGTCGATGCGCTGTTGCAGGCGGCACTGAAAACCACCGATCAGGCGGAACGCACCAAAGATTACCAGCAGGCGCAGAAAGTGGTGATTGACGAGGCGGCTTACGTTTATCTGTTCCAGAAGAACTACCAGCTGGCGATGAACAAAGAGGTCAAAGGCTTCACCTTTAATCCGATGCTTGAGCAGGTCTTTAACATCGCCACCATGAGTAAGTAACGGCCCACGCCGGGGGGAAGTGTATGACGTTCTGGAGCATTGTGCGCCAGCGCTGCTGGGGATTAATCCTGGTGGTAGCCGGTGTCTGTATTATTACTTTTATTATTTCACACCTGATCCCCGGCGATCCGGCCCGCCTGCTGGCCGGTGATCGCGCCAGCGATGAAATCGTGCAGGGCATCCGCCAGCAGCTGGGGCTGGATCAACCACTCTATATTCAGTTTGGCCGCTACGTTGAGGCGCTGGCACATGGCGATCTGGGCACGTCTATTCGCACCGGTCGCCCCGTTGTGGAAGATTTGAAAGCTTTTTTCCCCGCCACGCTGGAGCTTGCCTTTTGCTCCCTGCTGCTGGCGCTGGTGATTGGCGTGCCGCTGGGCATTTTATCGGCGGTGTACCGTAACCGCTGGCTGGATCACCTGGTGCGACTGATGGCGATGACGGGCATCTCGACGCCTGCCTTCTGGCTGGGACTGGGAGTTATCGTTCTGTTCTACGGGCAACTGCAAATTCTGCCCGGCGGCGGCAGGCTGGACGACTGGCTCGATCCGCCCGCCCACGTTACCGGTTTTTATCTGCTGGACGCTCTGCTGGAAGGCAACGGCGAGGTGTTTTTCAACGCCCTGCAGCACCTGATTTTACCCTCCCTGACCCTGGCCTTTGTGCATCTGGGTATTGTGGCGCGTCAGGTACGTTCCGCGATGCTGGAGCAACTGAGCGAGGATTATATTCGTACCGCCCGCGCGAGCGGGTTGCCGGGCTGGTACATCGTCCTGCGCTACGCCTTACCCAATGCCATGATCCCCTCCATTACCGTGCTCGGGCTGGCGCTGGGCGATCTGCTGTACGGGGCCGTCCTTACCGAAACCGTGTTTGCCTGGCCGGGAATGGGGGCCTGGGTGGTGACCTCCATTCAGGCGCTGGACTTCCCCGCCGTCATGGGCTTCGCGGTCGTGGTATCGCTGGCCTATGTCTTCGTTAATCTGGTGGTGGATCTGCTGTATCTGTGGATCGACCCGCGAATCGGGCGCGGAGGTGCCGAATGATGTTAACTCAGGAAACGCCCGTCCCTGTCAGCACCGCTAAACAGCGCATCAACTGGGCAAAGCTGTTCTGGATGTTACGCAAAAGCCCGCTCACGCTGATCGGCGGGGTCATTATGATCGTGATGCTGCTGATGATGGTGGTCTCGCCGTGGATAGTCCCGCACGATCCGAACGCGCTGGATCTGACCGCGCGCTTGCAGGCACCGTCAGCCCAGCACTGGTTCGGCACCGATGAGGTGGGCCGGGATCTGTTCAGCCGCGTGCTGGTGGGCAGCCAGCAGTCCATCACTGCGGGGCTGGCGGTAGTGGTGATTGCGGGCGGCATCGGTTCGCTGCTCGGCTGTTTGTCCGGCGTACTTGGCGGGCGCGGCGACGCCATCATTATGCGCATCATGGACATTATGCTCTCCATCCCCTCGCTGGTGCTGACGATGGCCCTGGCCGCCGCGCTCGGCCCAAGCCTGTTTAACGCGATGCTGGCGATTGCGATTGTACGCATTCCGTTTTACGTGCGGCTGGCACGCGGGCAAACGCTGGTGGTGCGCCAGTTCACCTACGTGCTGGCCGCCCGCACCTTTGGCGCATCGCGCTGGCACCTGATCAGCTGGCATATCCTGCGTAACGCCCTGCCGCCGCTGATCGTACAAGCGTCGCTGGATATCGGCAGCGCCATTCTGATGGCCGCCACGCTGGGCTTTATTGGATTAGGCGCGCAGCAGCCGACCGCCGAATGGGGGGCAATGGTGGCCGTGGGGCGTAACTACGTGCTTGACCAGTGGTGGTACTGCGCGTTTCCGGGGGCGGCAATTCTGATCACGGCGGTTGGCTTTAATCTGTTTGGCGATGGTCTTCGCGACCTGCTGGATCCCAAATCAGGAGGGAAGCAGTCATGAGTGATTCCGTATTATCGATTGAAGATTTGCACCTGAGCTTCCCCATTTTTCGCGGTGACGTCCACGCGCTCAACCACGTCTCGCTGGAGATTGGCCGGGGTGAAATTGTCGGCGTGGTGGGCGAATCCGGCTCGGGAAAATCGGTCACCGCGATGCTGGCGATGCGCCTGCTGCCGGAAGGCAGTTACCATGTACACCATGGCCGTGTCACGCTGCTCGGGGAAGATGTGCTGAACGCGTCGGAAAAACAGCTTCGTCAGTGGCGCGGCGCCAGGGTGGCGATGATTTTTCAGGAGCCGATGACGGCGCTTAACCCCACGCGCCGGATTGGCAGGCAGATGGTGGAGGTGATCCGCCAGCATCAGTCGCTTTCCCGCCGCGACGCGCGGCAGAAGGCGATCTCCCTGCTGGGCGAGATGCAAATCCCGGATGCGGCGCAGGTAATGGATCGCTATCCGTTTGAGCTTTCCGGCGGTATGCGCCAGCGGGTAATGATCGCCCTTGCCTTCTCCTGCGAGCCGGAGCTGATCATCGCTGATGAACCCACTACCGCGCTGGATGTGACCGTCCAGCTTCAGGTGCTGCGTCTGCTGAAACATAAAGCGCGCGCCAGCGGAACGTCGGTGCTGTTTATCAGTCACGATATGGCGGTGGTGTCGCAGCTTTGTGACCGGATGTACGTTATGTACGCGGGCAGCGTGATCGAAAGCGGCAGCACGCAGACCTTGATCCACCATCCTGTGCACCCCTATTCGATTGGCCTGCTGCGGTGTGCCCCGGAAAATGGTGAACCGCGCGAGATCCTCCCGGCCATTCCCGGCACGGTACCTAACCTCAGCCACCTCCCGCGCGGATGTGCTTTTCGCGAACGCTGTTTTGCTGCCGGGGCGAAATGCAGCGAAACGCCGCGCTTAATTTCCACGAGCGCAGAAGGCCAGCAGGCTGCCTGCTGGTACCCACAACAGGAGAGACGCCATGTCTGAGGTACTGCTGGAACTGGATAGCGTGCATGTGAATTTTCCTGCGCGCAAAAACTGGCTGGGGCGCGTGACGGAACAGGTACACGCCCTTAACGGCATGGATCTCCGGATCCATCGCGGCGAAACGCTGGGCGTTGTGGGGGAATCCGGCTGTGGAAAGAGCACGCTGGCGCAGCTGCTGATGGGCATGCTCAAACCGAGTACCGGGGCCTGTCAGCGCGCGAATGCAGCGGGTGGTATGCAGATGGTATTTCAGGACCCGCTCTCGTCCCTCGATCCGCGTTTACCCGTCTGGCGCACCATCACCGAGCCGGTGTGGATACAGCAACGTCGCAGCGAACGGGAGCGTCGTCAGTTGGCTGAAACGCTGGCGCAGCAGGTTGGGATTCGAGCGGAATATCTTGACCGCCTGCCGCATGCGTTTTCGGGCGGACAGCGCCAGCGCGTCGCTATTGCCCGGGCGCTCTCTTCGGATCCGGACATCATCGTGCTGGATGAACCCACCAGCGCGCTGGATATTTCCGTCCAGGCACAGATCCTCAATTTGCTGGTTGCCCTGCAACAGCAGCGAAATCTGACCTACGTGCTGATCTCGCACAACGTCTCGGTGGTCCGGCACATGAGCGACCGGGTGGCGGTAATGTATCTGGGGCAAATCGTGGAACTGGGTCCGGCGAACCAGGTGCTGGGTCAGCCGCGCCATCCTTATACGCAGCTGCTACTTGACTCCGTTCCCCGGACCGGAGAACCGCTGGATGAGGATCTTGCGTTGCGAAAAACCGATCTTCCGGGTAATCGCCACCTGCCCGTTGGGTGCTATTTCCGTGACCGCTGTTCGCTGGCGACGCAGGGGTGTGAACAGCCGCAACAGCTCCAGCACTCTTCCGCAAGCCGAAGCGTGCGCTGCTGGCGTAACCGTTAAAAATGAGCCGGGCATGCGCCCGGCCCGATATCAGTTCAGTTTGTAATCCAGCGTGACTTCCGCTTTCAACAGCTGCGAGACCGGGCAACCGGCCTTGGCTTTCTGGATAATGCCGTCGAACTGCTGCGGATCGATACCCGGTACCGTCACCTTGCTTTGCAGCGCGACTTTGCTGATGGCAAAACCGCTGTCGGTTTTATCCAGCGAGACATCCGCCGTGGTATCGATGGAATCGGCGGTATAACCCGCTTCGCCCAGCATTAGCGACAGGGCCATAGAGAAACATGCCGCGTGCGCTGCGCCAATCAGCTCTTCCGGGTTAGTCCCTTTCTCGCCCTCGAAGCGGGTGTTAAAGCCGTAAGGTTGCTGGTTAAGGACGCCACTTTCGGTCGATACCGTCCCTTTGCCGCGTTTGATGTCGCCAGACCAGTGTGCTGAACCGTGCTTATGAATCGTCATTCTTGCTCTCCTTTTGGCTTACAAAGGGATAAGTATAGGACGCATAATCTATTTTGCAGGGAAGACAGACTAGTCCGATCGCGTGGCAAGGTGGTTTGCCAGCGCGTCGAGGAACACACGCTGCGCCGCAGGCTGATAGTCTCGCGACTGATAAATACCAAAAATGCCGATCGGTTTTGGCGTATAGGCGCTGAGCACCGGCACCAGGCTTCCCTGCCGTAGCGCCGCGTCGGCCTCGCGCTCGGGCAGCATGGCAATACCACAGTGATTTATCGCCGCCTCCATCAGCAGAGATGAGATGCTGGCGCTGAGATTGCCGCTGACCGCCGTCGTGACCGGCTCCCCTGCCGGCGTTAAAAAACGCCACGACTGACCGGCAAAAAAGCTGTAATGCAGGCAGTTGTGCCGGGCTAAGTCTTCCAGCTCCTCTGGAACGCCCCGGCTTGCAAGGTAGTGCGGCGAGGCGCAAAGCACGGACCGACACTCTCCCAACCGGCGAGCGATCATACCCGGTTCGGGGTTATCGGTAATGCGGATCGCCACGTCAATTCGCTCGCCCACCAGGCTCACCGGATGGTTGTTAACATCCAGCTCAATGCGCAGTTGAGGGTAACGCTGCAACAGATCGGGCAGCACCGGAGCGATAATCTGCATCGCGGTAAAATGCGCGCAGGCGACACGAAGCGTGCCTGAGGGTAAATCCTTCACTGACTGATCTTCAATTTCCTGAGAAATTTGCGATAGCGTGCGCGTCTTTTGCAGGACCTTCTCCCCCGCCGCCGTCAGCGTCAGCTTACGGGTGGAGCGGTTAACCAGCCGCCCCCCAGCCCACTTCTCCATCTGCTCCAGATAACGGCTCACCATCGGACGGGAGATCCCCAGCGCCCGCGCCGCCGCGCTTAAACTCCCCAGTTCACAGATGCGGTTGTACACCTGGGCGGCAATAACGCGATCCATTTTGACCTCCATTTGCTCGATCTATGAAACTAAGCATCTCCTGTTTCAGGAATTCTGGCAAATGAAGAGATCCGTACAATAGAGACTTTCCTGAAGAACAGAGACATGACCATGACTATCGCCCGCCTTGCTTTGTTGACAACCCTTTTCACTCCGGCCGTCTTTGCCGCTCCGTTGACCGTTGATACGTATAACCCGCAGGAAAAAGGCATTTTTGCCGTTTCTTCCACGCTGGTATCTGGCCCGAAAGAGGCGGTACTGTTTGACGCCCAGTTCAGCGTGAAAGATGGCGAAGCGCTGGTAGAAAAAATTCGCCACAGCGGTAAAACGCTGAACAAAATCGTGATCACTTCCGGCGATCCGGATTTCTATTTCGGCCTGCAACCGCTGATGAAAGCCTTCCCTAATGCCAAAGTTGTCGCCACGCAACAGGTGGTGGACCATATCAGGGCCACAAAAGACGCGAAGCTCGCCTTCTGGGGGCCACAGATGAAAGATGGCGCGCCGACGCAGCTCTACGTGCCGCAAGTGCTTGCCTCAACCACCTTTATGATTGACGGTGAGAGAGTAAGCGTTGAAGAGCCTGAAAGCTATGCGGCGTACGTCTGGATCCCATCCGCCAAAACCATCCTCGGCGGCACGGGCGTCTCATGGGGCAATCACGTCTGGACGGCGGATACCCAAACGCCGGAAAGCCGTAAACAGTGGCAGCAGACGCTGGATAGCATGGCTGCCCTTAAGCCCGAACGCGTTATTCCGGGCCACTACCTTGGGACACCGCCAGCGGGTACCGGCGCTATCGACTTTACCCGTCGCTATCTACAGCAGTTTGAACAGGCCCTCACGACGCATAAAGAATCAACTGGCGTCATCAACGCGATGAAAAAACAGTGGCCGAACCTTGCGGAAGAAAGTTCGCTGGAACTGAGTGCCAAAGTGAATACCGGCGAAATGAATTGGTAATAAGCTGACTATCTCCTGCTATATTTAAATTTTTTATAGCAGGAGTTTACTATGACATCGTCAGTAAGAGGTATTGACCATATCGGTATTACGGTGCCCGACATTGAAAAAGCCACCCAATTTTTTGAACGCGCTTTCGGCGCACAGGTTTTATATCATTCTGTCGATGCAGAAACCGATAATATCGATCAGCCCGCCCAGCAACACACCTTAAAATTATTTCCCGGCACTAAAATTCATGCCATTCGCATGCTTGTTATGCCGCACGGACCCGGCATAGAACTTTTCGAAATGCATGGCCCTGAACAGGGAATGCCCGCTCGCGCCAGCGACTTTGGACTTCAGCATTTTGCTGTTTATGTTGATGATTTTGATAGTGCCATCGCGGCTTTCACCGCCGCCGGCGGCGAGATGTTCACCGCGCCGAAGCCGCTTAGCTTTCCGGATGAGCAAGGTGAAGGCAATGCTTTCTGCTATGGTCAAACCCCCTGGGGCAGCATTGTGGAATTGATCTCCTGGCCGACGCCCATGCCTTATGAAAAAACGACAAATTTACGCCGCTGGAAACCCTGAGTTTATTTCTGTGCTACGGGAGATGTTATTTTTAATTCCAGGACGAATCTGAACCACAACGGCAAAAATATTTGCCAATCTGAATGTGAATTACGATTTTGCACGCCGTAACATTAAACAGACAACGACACGGAGGCAGCATGTTTACTTATTACCCGGCACATACCACAGCAGCACAACCGGAACTTGTTAACGCGATCGCACAAGGTCTTCACGCCGAGCACGGTGTTGTTACTGAAGATGACATTTTGATGGAACTGACCAAGTGGGTGGAAGCCACGGACAATGACATCCTCAGTGACATCTACCAGCAAACCATCAACTATGTGGTTAGTGGGCGAAACGCACCTCTGTAAAAACCTGCTAAGCTGGATCTGCAACCTAAGGGGTTACATTTCGTTTGCGTAAGCAAGCTTGTCCTTAAAACTATCAACAGGATTGAGGAGTTAACATGAAATCGAACCGTCAGGCACGCCATATACTGGGACTGAACTACAAGCTCTCTAACCAGCGTAAAGTGGTTATTGAGGAGGGTAACGAAACGCAGGTTACCCACGCTACCGGCAGAAAACGCCCTTCCGGCAAGTAAGTTCCGGCACGATATTCACAACACCATCGGTAATCCCGATGGTGTTTTTGTTTATGTGTTGCGGTAATTAATATTCAGCTCCTTTATAATACCAACCGACCGCACCCCGTAGCACAGGCCAGAAAGATGACAAACAGCAGTGTCAGGGACGGATCTTCTTAAAAAGAGTGAGTGACATGGACAACAAACTGAAAAAACATCGTTCCCTTTATATTCCTTACGCCGGTCCGGTTTTACTGGAGTTCCCCCTTCTGAACAAAGGCAGCGCCTTTAGCATGGAAGAGCGCAGCAGCTTTAACCTGCTGGGCCTGCTGCCTGAAGTGGTTGAAACCATTGAAGAACAGGCAGAACGTGCCTGGATCCAGTATCAGGGCTTTAAAACCGAAATCGATAAACACATCTACCTGCGTAATATTCAGGACACCAACGAAACCCTCTTCTACCGCCTCGTGCAGAACCATCTTGAAGAGATGATGCCCGTCATTTACACCCCCACCGTCGGCGCGGCGTGTGAACGCTTCTCAGAGATCTACCGTCGTTCCCGCGGTGTGTTCATCTCTTATCAGAACCGTCACAACATGGATGACATTCTGCAAAACGTGCCTAACCACAACATCAAGGTAATCGTGGTGACCGATGGCGAACGTATTCTGGGCCTCGGTGACCAGGGCATTGGCGGGATGGGGATCCCCATCGGTAAGCTCTCGCTGTATACCGCCTGCGGCGGGATCAGCCCGGCCTACACCCTGCCGGTGGTACTTGACGTGGGGACCAATAACCAGCAACTGTTGAACGATCCGCTGTACATGGGCTGGCGTCACCCGCGCATTACCGACGACGAGTACTATCAGTTTGTGGATGATTTCATCCAGGCCGTGAAGCACCGCTGGCCTGACGTGCTGTTGCAGTTCGAAGACTTCGCACAGAAAAACGCCATGCCGCTGCTGAACCGCTACCGCGATGAGATCTGCTCGTTCAACGATGACATTCAGGGCACTGCGGCAGTGACCGTCGGTACGCTGATTGCTGCGAGCCGTGCGGCAGGCAGCCAGCTCAGCTATCAGAAAATTGTCTTCCTGGGTGCAGGCTCCGCGGGCTGCGGCATCGCCGAGCAAATTATTGCCCAGACCCAGCGCGAAGGCTTAAGCGAAGAGCTGGCCCGCTCCCGCGTCTTTATGGTGGACCGTTTTGGCCTGCTGACCGACGGCATGCCAAACCTGCTCCCGTTCCAGACCAAACTGGTGCAGAAGCGCGAAAACCTGAAAAACTGGGATACGGATAACGAAGTGCTCTCGCTTCTTGACGTGGTGCGCAACGTGAAGCCGGACATTCTGATCGGCGTGTCCGGGCAGACCGGCCTCTTCACGGAAGAGATTATTCGCGAGATGCACAAGCACTGCGAACGCCCTATCGTGATGCCGCTATCTAACCCGACTTCACGCGTGGAGGCAACGCCGCAGGACATCATCGCATGGACCGAAGGTAAGGCACTGGTCTCAACCGGCAGTCCGTTTGATCCGGTGGTGTGGAAGGACAAACTCTACCCCATCGCGCAGTGCAATAACTCCTATATCTTCCCGGGTATTGGTCTGGGAGTTATCGCCTCCGGCGCGTCCCGCATCACCGACGAAATGCTGATGTCCGCGAGCGAAACGCTGGCAGGTCACTCTCCGCTGGTGAATAACGGTGAAGGCCTGGTACTGCCGGAGCTGAAAGACATTCACAAAGTGTCCCGCGCAATTGCCTTCGCGGTAGGCAAAATGGCGCAGCAGCAAGGCGTCGCGGTGAAAACCTCTGCCGATGCGTTGCAGCAGGCGATTGATGATAACTTCTGGATGCCGGAATACCGTAGCTATCGTCGTACTTCGATTTAAATCGGAGTTTTGAACGTTCCCTCTCTTCACAAGGGAGAGGGAACGTGAAGTCCCTTCTCCCTTTTTCCTCTAATTCCCTTAATCCTGCCTATAAATGCTTTGTTGAAAGTCACTCATGATAATTTGGCTTTCAAATGCAGCAGGATCGATCATTTGAAAAATGCATACCTAATCAAAAATCTATATCCTTTTAAAATATATAAATTTTACATAACACTTCTTGCCTAACAAATAGTTTTTCTTAAGCGTTTAGTAACGTTTTGCATCACTAAATTCATTTATTGAAAAAGGAGTTTTGAAATGGCAATCCCAGCATATCTATGGCTGAAAGATGACGGCGGCGCAGATATCAAAGGCGCGGTTGATGTGCAATATCGCGAGGGCAGTATTGAAGTATTAGGATTCGGTCATGGACTGCATCTACCGACAGATAATATGACAGGAAAAATCACGGGTACGCGCATGCATAGCGCTCTGGTTTTTGAAAAGGAGTTCGACAGTTCCAGCCCTTACTTATACAAGGCTGTAGCAAAAGGCCAAACGCTAAAAAGTGCCGAGTTTAAGTGGTACAAAATCAATGATGCTGGTCAAGAGGTCGAATACTTCAACATGTTCCTTGAGAACGTTAAAGTGGTCTCAATATGCCCGGTGATGCATGACGTAAAAAATGCAGCAATGGAAAAACATAATCATTTAGAAAATATTTCCCTCCGTTACGAGAAGATCACATGACGACACTGTGACGGTAATATCATCTTTGCTGATTCCTGGAATGACAGATCATGAATCTCCTACAGTGCTTTTTCCACCTCAACGGAGGTACGTACGCTACTTTGTCTGTGCCCGGAGTTGGCTTTTTTCCTGCATTTTCAGGGAATGGTGACGCGACGAACCGTGCAGAAAGCGCAAATATACCTGATATCGGCCCACTCCCACCTGGTCGCTATTACATACTTTTACGTGGATTAGGGGGTTGGTATACTCAAACTAAGGATAGTGTTAACGCATTTTTCACCGGTTCGAATCGGAACGAATGGTTTGCATTATATCGCGATGACGGATTGATAAATGATGAGACTTTTGTGAAAGGCGTAAGGCGAGGTGAATTCCGGTTACACCCTATCGGGCCATCTGGCATAAGTAAGGGTTGTATTACACTTTATAGTCAGAGCGATTTTAAGATTCTGGCATCAGCCTTACTTCGAACTGGAGGGCAGCAATTGGGAAACTACATGATTGCACATGGCGTTGTGCAGGTCTATTAATGAAGGCGGCATTCCTTGTGTTGTTGTGGTGTATAGCCGTGTTTCTATCAATATTCACACTCTACAAGATTGTTCCACCAGAAACGCAGTACGATTTTGTGGAGCTTTTTGGAATATATGGCGACGAAAGGATAATGGATTTTGTTTTGTATGTTTTCTTCGGCATGGCCATATTCATTGCGTCTGTAATCACGCTATCCCTGTATTTGCTTATACGAAAAAGATGATTCTGGGCAGCGACGCTGCCCTTCCTTTTATCACATCACGCGCTTAGTTCTGTATCCGCAACCGAAGATATCGCTTTTTGCCGCAGTAGTATGTTCATTCTATGAAAATGTTGTATAGTGATGGTTACTAATAATCACTTAACTTATAAGGAGGCCAATTATGCTGTACTGTGAAATTTTCAATGTTTCACATACATTTGGTGATCGCACCAGCTCAAGCGTTATCGGTATCGTGCTGCGATAACTTCCGCTTGAGCGAAGACACCAACCCCTGAAATCCCTTCTCTCGGGCTTACTGAGTTATCGTCAGCGATGTTTGACGAGGCATAAACATGCCTGTAACTCTTGGGTAAGCAACAATGAGCACTTTACTCACTGCACAATCTTTACGTGTTGATACGGCGTTTGGCACGCTATTCGACTCCCTCTCCTTTACGCTGAAAAAAGGCGACCGTATTGGCCTGCTGGGCGACAACGGCTGCGGCAAAAGTACGTTGCTGAAGGTGTTGGACGGCACAGACTCCCCTGCTGCCGGAACCGTCGCATTGGCCGGATACTGTCTGATGGCGCGCGTTGAGCAACACCTGCCAGAAGCCATTTATCCCCTGACCATGCTGGATGCCGTGCTGGCGCAACTGCCCGCGACTGAACGCGAGAGTCTGCACTGGAAAGCTGAAACGCTGCTGGCGGGTATGGGCTTTACACCGCAGGACATGGCCTTAACGTCGGCAACGCTGAGCGGCGGGCAGCACACGCGTCTTCTGCTGGCGCGGGCGCTGATCGGCGATCCGGATCTGTTACTGCTGGACGAACCGAGTAACCACCTCGATTTGCCGACCCTGCTCTGGCTGGAACAGTTTTTACAGAACTGGTCCGGCAGCTTTGTGCTGGTCTCACACGACAGGCAACTATTGGATGCCGTCACCAACGGCAGCTGGATCCTGCGCGATAAGATGTTGCACTACTTCGCCCTTCCCTGCACCGCCGCGCGTCAGGCGCTGGTAGCCAAAGACGAAAGTGATGCGCTGCGGCATAAGGCGGAGCAAAAGGAGATTGACCGCGTAACCGCCAGTGCCAGACGGCTGGCCACCTGGGGCAAGGTCTACGATAACGAAGATCTGGCCCGCAAAGCCAAACAGATGGAAAAGCAGGTCGAACGGCTTAAGGAGAGTCAGACAGAGCTCACCGCAGGCAGTCCGTGGACATTAACCCTGCGCGGTGACGCCCTGCGGGCAGACCGGCTACTGGAGATGGAAAACCTAAGCGTAGCGCCTGAGCCTGGCCTGTCTGAGCTGTTTCACGTCGACATTGCGCGGCTTAGAAGTGGCGATCGCGTGGCTATCGTCGGGCGTAATGGCTGCGGCAAATCATCACTGATGAAGCTTATCTGGCGGCATTTCACAGGTGAACCTTCAGAGACTGGCCTGAAACTTCATCCTCGCGTGTCGCCAGGCTATTACGATCAGACGCTGAATCAGCTTTCGGAGGAGGCAACAATCTTTGACGCGCTGGAGCCTTTCGCGCCAGATCCGCAGACCCGTAAAATGGCCCTCATCAGTGCCGGGTTCCCGTGGGCGCGACACGGACAAAAAGTCAGTACGCTGAGCGGTGGGGAACGTTCGCGCCTGCTGTTCATCGGCCTGACGCTTGCTCGCTATAGCCTTCTGATGCTGGATGAGCCAACCAACCACCTGGACATGGAAGGCAAAGAGGCGCTGGCGGAAACACTGCAAAAGTTTGAAGGCGGAGTGCTGCTGGTGAGCCACGATCGTCAGTTAATTAGCCAGAGCTGTAACCGCTACTGGCTGATTGAGGACGGCAGGCTTAGCGAATGGCACGATGCGGAGGCGGTGTTTGAGCGCCTGCGTGCGGGCACCGGTCCGGTGGTGCCTGGGGCATCGAAGACTGCATCGAAGGCACCACCTTCAGCGTCTGACGATCTGCTCGAACGCCTGGTTGCCCTGGAAACGCTGCTGGAAGAGGATTTGGCGCGCAAGCCAAAACACCAAAAACCGCAGTTGCAGGCGCAATGGCGAAGAGAGATTGAGGAGATAGAAGCCCAACTATAAATCTGTACCCGGCGGTCATTACGCCGGGTTTTTTACGTTAGCGTTTTCCCCTACTGATTATTAGAGGATCACCGTATTCTTAATCTGAAACTGAATTAATTGATGACATTATGTTGCGGTTGCCTTGCAATACAGCGCCAAAGTATTAATCCTTAATGGGTATTACACCTGCTATGCAGATACTCATTAGTAAAAGGAGAAACACATGAAGGCTGCTGTTGTCACTCAGGATCATCAGGTTAACGTTACAGAGAAAACCTTACGCGCGCTCAAACATGGTGAAGCGCTGCTGAAGATGGAGTGCTGTGGCGTGTGCCATACCGATCTCCATGTTAAAAATGGCGATTTTGGCGACAAGACCGGGGTGATCCTCGGCCATGAAGGGATTGGTATTGTCAAAGAAATTGGTCCGGGCGTCACGTCACTGAAAGTTGGCGATCGTGCAAGCGTGGCGTGGTTCTTCGAAGGCTGTGGCCACTGTGAATATTGTAATACCGGCAACGAAACTCTGTGCCGTGACGTAAAAAACGCGGGTTACTCCGTCGACGGCGGCATGGCGGAAGAGTGCATCGTGACCGCGGATTACGCGGTTAAAGTCCCGGAGGGGCTGGACTCTGCGGCGGCCAGCAGCATCACCTGCGCCGGTGTCACCACCTACAAAGCGGTAAAAGTCTCTGAGATCAAACCCGGCCAGTGGATTGCGATCTATGGCCTGGGCGGTCTGGGCAACCTCGCACTGCAATACGCCAAAAATGTCTTTAATGCGAAAGTTATCGCCATTGACGTGAATGACGAGCAGTTGAAGCTCGCTGCCAGCATGGGCGCAGACTTAACCGTGAACTCCCGCAGTGAAGATGCGGCAAAAGTGATTCAGGAGAAAACCGGCGGCGCACATGCGGCAGTGGTGACGGCGGTAGCGAAAGCGGCCTTCAACTCTGCCGTTGATGCAGTTCGCGCCGGAGGCCGCGTGGTGGCTGTTGGCCTGCCGCCGGAAGCGATGAGCCTGGATATTCCACGTCTGGTCCTGGATGGGATTCAGGTGGTGGGCTCTCTGGTGGGTACTCGTCAGGATCTGCTCGAAGCCTTCCAGTTTGCGGCTGAAGGTAAGGTGGTTCCGAAAGTCACGCTGCGCCCACTGGAAGATATCAACGCCATCTTTAAAGAGATGGAACAGGGCCAGATCCGTGGCCGTATGGTGATTGATTTACGTTCTTAACCGCGGTGGCCGGGTAGCGGGTTTGCCCTGCCCGGCCTGTCACGTAGACGAACGGCGATCGGAAATCCACTCCTGAACCTCGATCTGGAACGTGTCCGGCGCTTTTCGATACATCTTCCGCGCCAGATCCAGGATGGTATGGCGTCCTAACTCCTCTTCCATCCGCTGCTGCGCGCTGTCCATAACCGATCGCACCCCGCACGGTCCGTCACAGACCCAGGCCGGTGGCGTTTCATCAAATACCGCCAGGCGCTGACGCACTTCCCGACATTCGAACATATTCTTATCGCCGTCGATGGCGTGCGCCACGTCCAGCACGCTGATCAGCTCTGCCGGACGCGCCAGCCGGAATCCTCCCCCCTTGCCTTCGGTGCTGATAACCAGCCCCGCGCGTGACAAACGAGTGAAAATCTTCCCAAGATAGTCGTACGGTACGCCCTGCAAGGCCGCCATCTCCCGGACGCTCATCTCACGCTCATTGCCTTTTGCATCCACCATACACATCAGGCTATGAATGCCATATTCCACACCAGAACTGTAAAACGCCATGGCTCACTCCGGGTCATTGTTCGCTGCATTATAACGAATTTTAACTCAGAAAGAAGTTGTCGCAGTTAACTCCGACAAGTATAGTGGCAGTTATGTCAGACACACAGCCTGACGAACAAAAGGATCGAGTATGAAAAAGCAGATTTTAATTGTGGGTAGTGGGTTTTCCGGTATGTGGGCTGCGGTCAGCGCCGCGCGTCTTTCTGCTCTGGAAGGTAATAATAGCCTCAGCATTGCCGTGCTGGCCCCGGTGCCGGAACTGCGCGTTCGTCCACGTTTTTATGAAGAGAACGTGTCGACGATGGTCGCGCCACTGACCGAACTGTTTGCTGAACTGGGTATTGCCTTTATTTCGGGCGAAGCACAACGTATTGATACCTCTTCTAAAACCGTTTTGTATCGCGATTCAAACGGCGCCATTGCCGAAGTCAACTGGGAACGTCTGATCCTCGCAACCGGTAGCCAGACTAAACGTCCGCCGATTGCCGGTCTGACTGAATACGCATTTGATATCGACCAACTCGACTCCGCCAGGTTGTTCGAGCAACATCTTGATTCGCTGGTTTCGCGCCCCTCCACCCCAGAACGCAATACCGTGGTCGTGTGTGGCGGCGGTTTTACCGGCATTGAGCTGGCAACGGAACTCCCTGCTCGTCTTCGCACCCGCTTCGGTGTAAATACAAAGACTAAAGTAATCGTAGTTGAAAGGGGTGAAACCATTGGCGGGCGTTACAGCGAAGCGCTGCGTAACACCATTGAAGAAGCAAGCAACGCGCTGGACGTTGAATGGCGTTTAAACAGTGAAATTGAAGCTATTGATGCCAGCGGCGTGACGCTGAAAAACGGAGAGCGCATTGCCAGCGCGACTGTAGTGTGGACGGCAGGGGTAGAAGCTAACCCCCTCAGTCTGCAAATTGACGGGGAACGCGACACTCAGGGACGCCTTATCGTCACCGACACGTTGCAGATCCCTGCGCATCCGGAGGTTTACGCGACGGGTGATATGGCGCACGCCAAAACGGACGATGCGGGCAACACGGCACTGATGACCTGCCAGCACGCGATCCAGCTGGGGAAATTCGCCGGACATAACGCAGCTGCCAGCCTGTTAAATCTGGAGCCGTACCCTTACCGTCAGGTGAATTACGTCACCTGTCTGGATCTGGGTGGCTGGGGCGCGGTGTACACCGAGGGCTGGGAACAGCGTGTTAAATCCGTGCGCGAGGAAGGCAAAAAGATCAAAGTCGCCATCACCAACGAACTGATTTACCCGCCAGCAGCAGACAAAGCAGTCGCATTTGCCGCCGCTGACCCGCTGGCGAAATTCGTGTAGTCCCCTCCTGTGCCCGCGACCAGCGGGCAAAGCGTGAAATCAGGCCAGCGCTCCTGCGTTGGCCTGACGCTTTTTGGCACATAAAAAACCGTACATCAACAGAGAGGTCATTGCTGAGAAGGATAAGATCACTGCCGGAAGCGTGACATAGCTCCAGCTAAAGCCGAGCGTAATCATCATTCCACCGAAATACGCGCCTATTGCGCTGCCGAGGTTAAACGCCATTTGCCCGCCTGCGGCGCCCAGCATCTCGCCGCCTTTCGCATTTTGCAGCAGCAGTATTTGCAGCGGCGCAGAGAGCGCAAACAGCCCGGCGCAGCAAACAAATCCCATTACCAGTGAAGCTGTTTTAAGCTCGCCAAACGCGAACAGTAACAGCAGCGAAGCCACAATCACCATGTCGGTGGTGGCAGCAATGCGCAGCGGGCTAAAGCGCGACGACAGCTTGCCGCTGAAGACATTACCCAGCACCATGCCCAGCCCCATCAGCATCATGATCGCGGTCATGACGCCCTCGGAAAAGCCTGACACGTTGACCATAAACGGCTTCACGAAGCTAAACCAGGCAAACACCCCGGCATTGCCAAACATCGTTGCGGCAAAAATTAGCCACGGTTCCGGTTTTTTCAGGAAGTGGAATTGTTCTGTCAGCCGGGTGGTTGTCGTGTCGTGAATGTCTGGCACCCACAGCAGAACAGAGAGGATCACCAGCGCATCAAAGACGGCAATCAAAAAGAAGGTGTAACGCCAGTTAAATTCATGTCCCAGCCAGGTCCCGAGCGGGACGCCAAGCAAATTGGCAACGGTCATCCCGGCAATCATCCCTGCTACAGCAACCGTCACCTTACCCGGTGGCGCAATTTTTGACAGGATTATCGCCCCCACACCGAAAATCGCGCCATGCGGGAAACCAGAGATTAAGCGCCCCGCCGCCAGCCCCATGTAGGTGTCAGAGAAGGTAAAGAGCGCGTTACCGACGACGCACATCGCCACCAGAAACAGCAGCGTTGTTTTCAGCGAAAATTTACTGGAGAACAGCGCCACAATCGGCGCGCCGATCACTACGCCAAAAGCGTAAAACGAAATCATATTTCCGGCGGAGGGAATCGAAATGCCCGTATCATGAGCCAGTTCTGTCAGCACGCCCATGATGCCAAATTCAGCCATCCCCAGGCCAAAGGTAGCCAGTGCTAACGAAAAAATTGTTTTTTTCATACCGCGACCACTGTTAAAAAATACGCAGCGTGCATTATTGATTAAACTTGTATGGTGAACCAGTTCAAATCAGCTTTCTGACACATTAATCCATTCATTCAGGCCGATTACACGCTTAGTACGGCCTCGATCCCGCGACCGGACCCATAGGGAGACCCGCCATGGTCAGTAAGAAGAAAACCCGTGTTGTTGATGATGTCGTTAAAAACGCGCCGCTCAAAACCAAAGCGTACGAGCAAGAGCTTCGCCGCCTCCATGTTGAACTGGTTAAGCTCCAGCAATGGGTGGTCGCCAAAGGGTTAAAGGTCTGTATTGTTTTTGAAGGGCGAGACGGCGCGGGTAAAGGCGGCGCCATCAAAGCCATCACCGAACGCGTCAGCCCCCGGGTGTTTCGCGTTGTTGCGTTACCGGCCCCCACCGATAAAGAGAAAAGTCAGCTCTATTTTCAGCGTTACGTTCCCCATCTGCCCTCTGCCGGTGAAATCGTCATTTTTGACCGGAGCTGGTACAACCGCGCAGGCGTGGAAAGAGTAATGGGTTTCTGTACCGAAGAGCAGGCCGACAAATTTCTTGATGGAACGCCGGTAATGGAAAAAGCGATGGTCGATGCCGGGATCATATTGTTGAAATACTGGCTTGAAGTAACGCCAAAAGAGCAGGAACGCCGCCTGCGCGATCGCATTAATGATGGTCGCAAGATCTGGAAGCTGTCTCCAATGGACATAAAATCTTTCAATCTGTGGGATGAATATACCCTCGCCCGTGATGCGATGTTTAAAGCGACCGACACCGCCTGGGCGCCGTGGTTTGTGGCGCGCTCAGAAGATAAAAAACGGGTTCGGTTGAATATTATTTCGCATCTGCTTTCACAGATCCCCTATAAAGAAATTCACGTTGACAAGGTGGATTTACCGAAACGCAAGATCGGCAAAGTGAAGCCAACAAAATATCCCTTCCGGTATATTGCAGAGCGGTTTTGATATTACTGGAAGACGGCTCGCATAATGTAGATTACCAGGGGAAACAGTATTGTTTTTTGTTGGCTGCGGTTGATAATGACCGCACCAACAAAGGAGAAAACATGAAACCGAACCGCACAGAAAGATGTGCTACGACAGAGCGCCCTACGGGGAATAGACCTCGCCCACTCTCTACAGCAGGAGAGCTCAAGCGGCAGCGTCAACAGGATCAAGGATTTATTAAAGCAATGAATGAATTAACGGCCAAAGCCGGGCTATTATCGGATGACCCTTATTTCGGAGGGCTTTGATGTGTTTTCAGTTTGACGTTTACCGCAATCCATCAAACAGAACGTGTGAATATCAACCCTATTTTATGATTATTCAGCACGATTATTATGACGACTTATCAACGAGACTTATTGTCCCGTTAAGCTATCACAATCATTTAAGAGGATATTCAAACGCTGCAACGCCACTGGTGAACCTTGAATTCCAGACATATTTTCTTAATACAGCCAACATCACACACGTGGAGACAAAAAAACTTAATAATAAGGATTATGTATGTAATCTGCGCAGTGCAAGAAGCAGTGTTCTTGCAGGAATTGATGCGTTAATTACCAATACGTAGCTAAAAGCCGCGCAAGCGCAGCGCCGCCGGACAATGCCGACGGCGCGAGGTTTACTTCAACCCTTCCGAACTCTCTTTTTGCGCTTCAAGACGCTCAACGTCGCGGTACCAGCGCGGATGGTGCTTCTGCGCCCAGCGGCGGCTCACCTTCCCTTCAATCATGCCTTTAATCGATCCTTTCACCCAGAATGCCATATACATATGGATCAGAATGGCGTGGATCAGAATAATGGCCGAGGTCGCGTGGATCAGTAGCGCATAACGCACTACCTGAATCGGGAAATAGTGCGCAAAATACGGACGCCAGATGATCACCCCGGTCACCAGCAGCACAAAAATCATGCTCATGATGGTCCAGAACATCATCTTCTGCCCGGCGTTATATTTGCCCACCTTCGCGACTTTATGCTCGTTGCCTTTCAGAACCTCAACAATCCCTTTTAGCCACGGAATATCCTGCTTGTCAGGGATGTTGTGATGAACGAAACGTACAAACATAAACATCAGCACCACGAAAATCAGTACGCCGAAGAACGGATGCAGAATGCGCCCCATCTGCGGTGTCCCGAAGGTTTCCGTTAGCCACTGTAGCGTCGGGAAGAAGAACGAAATGCCGGATACCGCCACCAGGAAGAAGCAGATGACCACCGTCCAGTGACAGGCGCGATCGACAAATTTTGTGCGCACTATCATTTTCGACTTACTCATGATGCTCCTCCTCGTCGTCATCCACCTCTTTATTCGGCCCGATACCGATGTAGTGATAAATCAGCCCGGCAAAGGTGGCGATAAAGCCCGCCGCTGAGAGCGGCTTAAGCGCCCCTTTCCAGAGGTTGATTGAGGTATCGATCGCCGGATCTTTCGGCAGATTGTGATACAGCTCCGGCTGGTCATTGTGGTGCAGAACATACATGACGTGCGTACCGCCCACGCCCTGCGGGTTATAAATCCCGGCCTTGTCATAGCCGCGCGCTTTGAGCTTATCCACCCGCTGCTGCGCCACTTCCAGCATCTCTTTTTTGGTGCCGAAGTGGATAGCCCCGGTAGGACAGGTCTTCACGCAGGCAGGCTCCTGTCCGACGCTGACGCGATCGACACACAGCGTGCATTTATAGACCCGGTTATCTTCTTTATTGAGGCGCGGGATATTAAACGGACAGCCTGCGATGCAGTAGCCGCAGCCGATACAGTTATCCTGCTGGAAGTCGACGATCCCGTTGGCGTACTGAATAATTGCACCCGCAGACGGGCATGCCTTCAGGCAGCCCGGATCTTCACAGTGCATACAGCCGTCTTTACGGATTAGCCACTCCAGCTTGCCGTTCTGGTCGGTTTCGCTAAAGCGCATCACCGTCCAGGACTTGGCGCTCAGATCAGCCGGGTTATCGTAAACGCCAACGCAGTGCCCCACCTCGTCGCGGATATCGTTCCACTCCGAGCAGGCCACCTGGCAGGCCTTACAGCCCACGCAGGAGGAGACATCGATCAGCTTGGCGACTTCTGCCTTGTAGTCCCGCGCGCGAGGCGCGGGCGTTATCGGGTTGGTCGCGGAGCGTTTAATAATGTCTTGTGTTTCCATCGCCATTTAATCGCTCCTTACGCTTTCTCGATGTTGACCAGAAACGCTTTATACTCCGGCGTTTGCGAGTTGGAATCGCCGACGTTTGGCGTCAGGGTATTGGCGATGTAACCTTTCTGCGCCACCCCTTCAAAGCCCCAATGCAGCGGGATGCCGACGGTTTCTACTTGCTGGCCGTGTACGTTCAGACTTTGCAGACGACGGGTGACCACCGCTACCGCGCGAATAAAGCCGCGTTTGCTGCTCACCGTCACGCGATCGCCATTAGCAATGCCTTTCGCCTTCGCCAGCGTTTCGCTTATCTCCACAAACTGTTCCGGCTGCGCGATGGCGTTAAGCCGCGCATGTTTGGTCCAGGTATGGAAATGCTCGGTCAGGCGGTAGGTAGTTCCGACATACGGGAACTTGTCCTTTTTACCTAAACGCAGCACGTCATCTTCATAGATACGCACTACCGGGCTGGAAACTACGTTCGGGTGCAGCGGGTTAGTGCCGAGCGGCGTTTCCATCGGCTCGTAATGTTCCGGGAACGGCCCTTCCGCCAGCTTGTCGATGGCAAACAGACGTCCCAACCCTTCCGGCTGCATGATAAACGGCCCGGTGTTGCTGCCCGGTGCGGCGGTGTTGAAGTCCGGGATATCGTTCCCCGTCCACTTCGTGCCGTTCCACTCGATCAGCATGCGTTTCGGATCCCACGGCTTACCGTTCACGTCTGCCGAGGCACGGTTGTACAGTACGCGGCGGTTCAACGGCCACGCCCATGCCCAGCCCAGCGTGTTGCCCAGGCCTGACGGATCGGCGTTATCACGGTTGGCCATCTGGTTACCCTGCTCCGTCCAGCTGCCGGTGTAGATCCAGCAGGACGAGGCCGTGCTGCCGTCGTCACGCAACAGCGCGAAGCTATTGAGCAACTGGCCTTTCTTCGCCACCAGATTGCCGTTGGCATCGTACAGATCGGCCAGCGCCACGCCGTTGTTCTCTTTTGCCACCTCTTCAGACTCAGGATGATCCGGCTGCTTGTAGTTCCAGCTCATCTTCAGCAGCGGCTCAGCGCCTTTGCCGCCTTCGGTGCGGTACATTTCGCGCAGACGATGGTAAATCCCGGCCAGAATTTCGCCGTCATTACGCGCTTCACCCGGCGCATCCTGACCTTTCCAGTGCCACTGTAGCCAGCGGCCAGAGTTGGCAATAGAACCGTCCTCTTCCGCAAAGCAGGTCGATGGCAGTCGGAACACCTCGGTCTGAATGGATGCCGGATCGACATCGTTAGACTCGCCGTGGTTCTGCCAGAACGTAGACGTTTCGGTGACCAGCGGATCGATAACCACCATGTACTTCAGCTTGCTCAGGCTGCGAACGACTTTGTTTTTATCCGGGAATGACGCCACCGGGTTAAAGCCCTGGCAGATATACCCCGTGACGTCGCCCTTATCCATCATGTTGAAGTACTTGATGACATCGTAAGCCTGATCCCATTTCGGCAACCACTCAAAGCCCCAGTCATTCTCTTTCTGCGCCGCATCGCCGTAGAACGATTTCATCAGACTGACGGCAAACTTTGGGTAGTTACTCCAGTAGTTCACCTGGTCCGGACGCGTCGCTTTTGGCGTGTTGGCGTCAAGCCAGCTTTGCCAGTCGGTCTGCTTCTCCGACGGCAGGGTCAGGTAACCCGGCAGGCTAGTCGACAGCAGGCCGAGATCGGTTAAGCCCTGAATGTTGGAGTGTCCGCGCAGGGCGTTCACGCCGCCACCGGCCATCCCCATGTTGCCGAGCAGCAGCTGGATCATCGCCATGGTACGGATGTTCTGCGCGCCCACGGTATGCTGCGTCCAGCCCAGCGCGTACAGGAAGGTGGTTGTTCTGTCGGCGGCACTGGTGGAGGCCAGCACTTCACATACTTTCAGGAAGTCTGCTTTCGGCGTACCGCAGATGTTTTCCACCACGTCTGGCGTATAACGGGAAACATGCTGTTTCAGCAAGTTCCACACGCAGCGCGGATCGGTCAGGGTCTCATCGCGTTTCGCGTAGCCGTTTTCGTCGAACTGATAGTTCCAGGACGATTTATCGTACTGACGTTTCTCTGCGTCATAGCCGCTGAACAGGCCATCTTCGAAGGCGAAATCTTCCCGCACCAGCAGGCCGGCATTGGTGTAATGCTTAACGTATTCCGCGTTAATCTTATTGTTTTCGATCAGGTACAACAGCACGCCGGAAAGGAACGTAATATCCGTACCGGAGCGGATCGGCGCATAAATATCAGCCACCGATGCCGTACGCGTAAAGCGTGGATCGACGACAATCAGCGTCGCATCGTTGTTGTTTTTCGCTTCCATCGCCCAGCGGAATCCCACCGGATGGGCTTCAGCGGCGTTACCGCCCATCACCACCACGACGTTTGCGTTTTTGATATCAACCCAGTGGTTGGTCATCGCACCGCGACCAAATGTTGGAGCAAGACTTGCTACCGTTGGTCCGTGTCAGACGCGCGCCTGGTTATCAACCGCCAGCATGCCGAGGGAGCGCACAAATTTTTGCGTCAGCATGCCGGTCTCATTACTTGCCGCAGACGCACACAGCATCCCGGTGGAGGTCCAGCGGTTTACCGTAACGCCCTGCTCGTTCTTTTCAATAAAGTTGGCGTCGCGATCCGCTTTCATCAGTTTTGCAATACGTGAGAAGGCCTCGTCCCAGGAGATGCGCTGCCATTTATCAGAGCCCGGCGCACGATATTCCGGATAGCGCAGACGGTTTTCACTGTGGACGTAGTCCAGCAGCCCCGCCCCTTTCGGGCAAAGCGCCCCGCGGCTCACCGGATGGTCCGGGTCCCCTTCAATATGATAAATCGCTTCTTTGGCGTTCTTCGCGCCATCACCCAGGCTATACATTAATAGCCCACAACCCACGGAGCAGTATGTGCAGGTGTTACGGATCTCTTTCGCGCGCAGCAGTTTATAGTTGCGTGCCTGAGCCAGCGCCATTTTGGGAGCGAATCCCAGCATTGCGGCTGTTGTTCCGGCCATACCGCCCGCGCAGATTTTAAAAAATTGTCTGCGGCTGACGTCCATTGCTGTCCTCGTTATCTGATAAGACTTCGCGCCGCAAACTAACAGCAAAGCCCCTGTTTTTTTTGCGTCAAATCAAGGTCGCCGAACTTCGCCCCCTTAATAGTCACCGCCGGTATGATTTATTACTCCTTTCGGGTTAACCGCGAAACAGAAAATTCGCCTGGTGAATGGGTTAGATGCTATAAGTTTACCCTTTGATTTTTATGAGACTGGCAGGGTAATGGACAGAAAAAGAGCAACGCTGATTGGCCTGGTGGCCATACTGCTGTGGAGCACCATGGTGGGTCTCATCCGCAGCGTCAGTGAGGGACTTGGCCCGGTGGGGGGCGCAGCGATGATCTACACCGTCAGCGGATTATTGTGTCTGGCGACGGTAGGTTTCCCTGATATTAAACGGTTTTCGAAAGGCTATCTCATTGCGGGCAGCGTCCTGTTTGTCAGCTATGAAATGTGCCTTGCCCTGTCGCTTGGCTTTGCCGCGACGCGCTCGCAGGCAATTGAGGTGGGCATGGTCAATTATCTCTGGCCAAGCCTGACGATTGTGTTCGCCATTTTGTTCAACGGACAAAAATCCACCCTGTGGGTGATCCCCGGCTTAGCAATCTCCCTGCTGGGCGTGGGCTGGGTCTTAGGCGGCGAAAACGGGCTGCACGTTCACGACATCATGCTAAACATCGTTTCCAGCCCGCTGAGCTACGGGCTGGCATTTGCCGGTGCCTTTATCTGGGCCGCCTACTGCACCGTCACCAGCAGGTATGCCAGAGGGCAAAATGGCATTACTCTTTTCGTCCTGCTGACCGCCCTGAGCCTGTGGGTCAAATATGCCGTCAGCGATCAGCCCGAAATGGTATTCAGCGTGCCGGTAGTCGTGAAACTGTTGATGTGTGGTGTTGCCCTTGGCTTTGGCTACGCCGCCTGGAACATTGGGATCCTCCACGGTAACGTCACTGTGCTTGCGGCCGTCTCCTACTTCACCCCGGTACTCTCTGCCGCGCTGGCGGCTATTATGCTGAGCTCTCCGCTTTCATTCTCATTCTGGCAAGGGGCATTAATGGTTTGCGCCGGATCATTACTTTGCTGGTATGCCACCCGCTAATAGTATTTTAATTTTACCGGGCACGAATCATGCCCGGTAAAAATTAACATTATTTTAATATGTGATCACAGTAAAGAATATTATTTATAACATTCGTATGTATTTCTATTTCTGTATAGAGTACTCATAAAAAGTCAGATCCGTTGTGGAAATTGACATAAACTGACAACGCGTGTAATTAATTCAACCCCAATATTCCCGCGCTATATAGCACATAGTGCAATAGTTTATTTCTGGATGTTTCTTTTAAAAAGCAGTTGCTGGCTTCCGGATAAATCCACAACCCACTGTTTTAAAAGTCAATAACGCGCCCCATTCCTTGACATTATCTCCCAAGCCCTTTTATCTCCCTCTAAAAACAAAAACGCATGGCAACTATTTCCAGCCTTATTATCGTGTTTTGTTAATAATCAATTTATGTATATAAATTAACCTTATTGAGCGATTTAAGGGAAATTTATCGGATCAGGATCACACTAATTGAAATTATCTTTAATATTTTGAAACTTATTATTGAAAGCAGTCTACGGAATTTTAAAAATAGTCTGCCATTGACGATAAGCCTCGTTTAAAAATCGCTCAGGTGGCTTAGGAAATACCTAAATAAAATTATAAGGGTTAGTTAAGATGAAACTTAAATTAGTTGCAGTGGCAGTGACTTCCATGTTGGCGGCTGGCGTTGTTAACGCGGCTGAAGTTTTTAACAAAGACGGTAACAAACTGGATCTGTACGGCAAAGTTACTGGTCTGCACTATTTTTCTGATGATGCTGGTAGCGACGGCGACAAAACGTACGTTCGTCTGGGCTTCAAAGGTGAAACTCAGATCAACGATCAACTGACCGGATACGGCCAGTGGGAATATGAGTTCAAGGGCAACCGCTCTGAAGCTCAGGGTTCCGACGGCAACAAAACCCGTCTGGCCTTCGCTGGTCTGAAATTCGATGAATTCGGTTCCTTCGACTACGGTCGTAACTACGGTGTTGCTTATGACATCGGCGCATGGACTGACGTTCTGCCAGAGTTCGGTGGCGATACCTGGACGCAGACTGACGGCTTCATGACCGGTCGTACCACTGGCGTTGCCACCTACCGTAACACCGACTTCTTTGGTCTGGTTGACGGCCTGAACGTGGCTGCCCAGTACCAGGGTAAAAACGACCGTTCAGAGATCACCGAATCCAACGGTGACGGCTGGGGTCTGTCTTCTACCTATGAATTCGACGGCTTCGGTGTGGGTGCGACCTACGCGAAATCTGACCGTACTGACCGTCAGGTTCGTGCTGCAAGCAACCTGAACGCCGGTGGCGAAAACGCAGAAGTCTGGGCTGCTGGCCTGAAGTACGATGCGAACAACATCTACCTGGCAACCACCTACTCTGAAACCCGCAACATGACGGCGTTCGGTAGCGGTCACGTTGCCAACAAAGCACAGAACTTCGAAGTTGTGGCTCAGTACCAGTTTGACTTCGGTCTGCGTCCATCCATCGCTTACCTGAAATCCAAAGGTAAAGACATCGGTTCTTATGGCGACCAGGACCTGGTTGAATACGTTGACGTTGGCGCGAGCTACTACTTCAACAAAAACATGTCCACCTACGTTGATTACAAAATCAACCTCGTGGATGACAGCCAGTTCACCAAAGATGCCAAAGTGGCTACCGACAACATCGTGGCTGTAGGTCTGACCTACCAGTTCTAAGATGTGTTAGTTCAAAAGGCCAGCCCTCGCGGCTGGCCTTTTTTTTTACTGCTGCCCTCCGACCTTCGCCAGACTAAACCAGATCCCGATCGCCAGAATCATCAGCATGGCTCCCGCACTGCCCAGGGCCACGCTGTGCGAGGTGATGAACGCGGTTTTCGCCGCCGTCATCACCGGCTCGGCCAGTGACGGCGTCAGCTCCTGCGCGACCTTCATCGCTTCACCGATGGACGACGAGGCTTTATCGGTCAGCGACGCGCTCAGCCCCTGCGGCAGTACAATTGACGCCGAAAAGCTGCGGGTTAACAACAGACCGAAAATGGCGATCCCGAGACCAGCGCCCAGCTCGTAGGACATGGTTTCGATCGCGCCTGCCGCGGCCGCTTTCTCTTTCGGCGCGGCAGCCATGATCGCTGACGTCGATGCCAGCAGTGCGCTGGCGGCACTGAAGCCCAGCAGCACCATCAGGCTCCACGCCTGCCACTGTTGGGTGCTGAAATCGAGCGTCGACAGGCCGATAAAACTGATCGCGCTTAGCCCCATGCCTCCGGCCGCGACAATGCGCAGCCCCAGACGCCCGACCAGCACACCCGCGATCGGCCCGCTAAATCCGCTCGCCACCATCACCGGCAGCATAAATATCCCTGCTTCAAACGGCGTAAAACCATGCACGAACTGCAACTCCTGCGCCATCAGCAGTTCAAAGCCCACCAGCGCAATCATGGCGGTCATTGCCATGACCACGCCGCTTAAAATAATGCGATGGCAAAACAGACGCATGTCGATCATTGGCACGCGCGCGCGCAGCTGGATACGGACGAAGATAAACAGCATCATCGCCCCGGTAAGCAGCGTAGAGGCCACCATCCACGGCGGCAGCACCCCTTTCAGGGCGGTTTTGGCGCTGTAGACCAGCAGTAAAATGGCGACAATCAGCATAATGGCATGGCTGATATTGAGCGGCTGCTCGGGCCGACCCTGCTGAGCAGGCACAAAGCGCGCAGCAAGCGAAACCACGATCAGCACGATCGGCACGTTAATCAGGAAGACCGAACCCCAGTAAAAGTGCTCCAGCAGCATGCCGCCAATCAGCGGGCCAAACGCCGCGCCGCCCGACCCAACGGCAGCCCAGACGCCAAGGGCGATGTTACGGTGCCGCACGTCAATAAACAGCGTGCGGATCCCTGCAAGCGTAGCCGGAATGATCATCGCCGCGCCAATCGCCAGCGACGCGCGGGCGGCAATCAGCCAGCCCGCGGACGGCGCAAAAGCCGCCGCTAACGATGACAGGCCAAACAGCACGCTGCCGATCATCAGCAGGCGCTTAAAACCTATGCGATCGCCCAGCGCCCCCATCGGCAGCACCATCCCCGCCATCACCAGCGAGTAAATATCAATAATCCACAGCAATTCGTTGCCGCTGGCACCCAGCGTCATGCTCAATGTTGGCGCCGCCACGTGCAGCACCGTCGCGTCAATCGCCACCGGGATATACACCAGCACGATAATCACTAACGCTAACCACTGACGAAACATAAATTTCCTTTTCAGTTAAAAACTGGACACATGTCCAGATTGCGATCCTACGTAAAGTTGAACACTTGTCCAGCTCTTTGTTACACTCGTTTCGTTGCCATTGAGAGTGAGAAATTATGCGTTATCTGAGCAAGGACGAGCGGCGGGAAGAGATCCTACAGGCCGCAATGCGCGTGGCGCTGACCGAAGGATTCGCTGCGATGACCGTGCGCCGAATCGCTACCGAAGCGGGCGTCGCCACCGGGCAGGTGCATCACCACTTTGCGTCGGCGGGCGAGCTTAAATCGCTGGCGTTTGTCAGGCTGATCCGCGATTTGCTGGATGCTGAAATCGTTGGCGAAAACGCAGGCTGGCGCGAGCGCCTGCATGCCATGCTCGGCAGCGATGACGGCGGGTTTGAGCCCTACATTCGGCTGTGGCGGGAGGCGCAAATTCTCGCCAGCCGGGATAGCGACATCAAAAGCGCCTACGTTTTGACCATGGAGATGTGGCACCAGGAAACGGTCGCAATTATCCGCGCCGGTGCGGAGGCCAACGCCTTTACGCTTGCTGATCAGCCGGAAAATATCGCCTGGCGTTTAATTGGTCTGGTATGTGGCCTGGATGGCATATACGTCTTAAATATGCCTGAAATGGACGACGCGGCATTTAATAAGCATCTGGATAAACTTATCTCCCTCGAATTGTTTTAATACTCCCATCGGAGTATTAATTTCCGCAAATAGTTACAATTAGTAACACATAAAGCGAACCCTGATTCCCATTCCAAACTCAGGGATTCGCTTTTTTATCTATCCTTTCAGATGTATCCCATAACATCCTATAAATTTCATACGCCACTGACAGGTATCTTTCTGTTTTTCCTTCTTTTTTCTCTCCACTTCGGTAAGCAAGAGGGTGATATGTCACATCAAAGCGAGAAGAGTAATCAGCATCTGTTGAGTAACTGGAAACCGGAAAACGCGCAATTTTGGGAGAATAAAGGGAAACATATCGCACGAAGAAACCTGTGGATTTCCGTGGCGTGTTTGCTGCTCGCATTTTGTGTCTGGATGTTGTTTAGCGCTATTGCGGTAAATCTTAATAAGGTCGGATTTAATTTCAGCACCGATCAGCTTTTTATGCTAACGGCATTACCTTCTCTCTCCGGCGCGATATTGCGTGTCCCCTACTCTTTTATGGTACCGATATTTGGCGGACGTTACTGGACCGTGTTAAGCACCGTTATCCTGGTCGTACCCAGTGTCTGGCTTGGGATCGCCATCCAGAATACCGCCACGCCCTATTGGATCTTCATCATCATCGCACTGCTGTGCGGTTTTGCCGGTGCCAACTTCGCTTCCAGCATGGGAAACATCAGCTTCTTCTTCCCGAAAGCCAGACAGGGTAGCGCACTGGGCATTAACGGCGGGCTGGGTAACCTGGGCGTGAGTGTGATGCAGCTGGTTGCGCCGCTGGTGATTTTCCTGCCGATGTTTACCTTCCTCGGCGTGCACGGCGTACCGCAGGAGGATGGCTCGACGATGTGGCTGGCGAACGCGGCGTGGATCTGGGCGCCGCTGCTGATTCTGGCCACCATTGCGGCGTTTTTTGGCATGAATGACATCGCCAGCTCGAAAGCGTCCATTGCCAGCCAGCTTCCGGTGCTTAAGCGCTTTCATCTCTGGCTGCTGAGCCTGCTTTATCTGGCAACCTTCGGCTCGTTTATCGGTTTCTCGGCAGGCTTTGCCATGCTGTCGAAAACCCAGTTTCCGGACGTTAATATCCTCCACCTCGCCTTCTTTGGCCCACTGATCGGCGCCCTGGCGCGTTCGGCTGGCGGGATGATTTCAGACAGGCTGGGCGGCGTAAGGGTGACGCTGATCAACTTCGTCTTTATGGCCATCTTTAGCGCCCTGATTTTCTTGACGCTCCCCGGGTCTGGTTCAGGCAGCTTTATCGCCTTCTATCTGGTCTTTATGGGCCTGTTTCTGACCGCAGGCCTGGGTAGCGGCTCGACCTTCCAGATGATCGCGATTATCTTTCGCCAAATCACCCTCGACCGCGTGAAAAAACAGGGCGGGAGCGATGAACAGGCACAGCATGAAGCGGTGACCGAAACGGCTGCGGCGCTGGGCTTTATCTCTGCCATCGGTGCGGTGGGCGGGTTCTTTATTCCCAAAGCCTTTGGCACCTCCCTGGCGATGACCGGTTCCCCGGTGGGCGCCATGAAAGTCTTCCTCGTGTTTTACATCGTCTGCGTGCTCGTTACCTGGCTGGTGTACGGCCGCAAATCCTCACAAAAATAATAACTACCTCTTCGCCGGAGCGTGATGCCTCACCCTCCGGCCATGTTATCGAAGCAGGAGAAATGTCATGAGCAAACTGTTGGACCGCTTCCGTTACTTCAAAACAAAAGGCGACAGTTTCGCCGATGGGCACGGCCAGGTGTACCACACCAACCGCGACTGGGAGGACAGCTACCGTCAGCGCTGGCAGTTCGACAAGATTGTGCGATCCACCCACGGCGTTAACTGCACCGGCTCCTGTAGCTGGAAGATTTATGTCAAAAATGGCCTGGTGACATGGGAAACCCAGCAGACCGACTACCCGCGTACCCGCCCTGACCTGCCTAACCACGAACCGCGCGGCTGCCCGCGTGGCGCAAGCTACTCCTGGTATCTCTACAGCGCCAACCGTCTCAAGTACCCGCTGGTACGCCGCAGGCTGATCGAGCTCTGGCGCGAGGCGCTGGCGCAGCATACCGATCCGGTGCTGGCCTGGGATGCCATTCAGAACGATCCACAGAAAGCGCAAAGCTACAGAAAGGCGCGCGGTAAAGGCGGGTTTATCCGCTCAAACTGGAAAGAGCTTAACCAGCTGATTGCTGCCGCCAACGTCTGGACCATCAAAAACTACGGCCCGGATCGGGTAGCCGGTTTTTCCCCTATCCCGGCCATGTCGATGGTCTCTTATGCCGCCGGTACGCGCTATCTCTCCCTGCTCGGCGGCACCTGCCTGAGCTTCTATGACTGGTACTGCGATTTGCCTCCGGCATCGCCGATGACCTGGGGCGAGCAGACCGACGTGCCGGAATCGGCGGACTGGTACAACTCCAGCTATATCATTGCCTGGGGCTCGAACGTGCCGCAGACGCGTACCCCGGACGCCCACTTCTTTACCGAAGTGCGTTACAAAGGCACCAAGACCGTCGCCATTACGCCGGACTTCTCGGAGGTGGCGAAGCTCAGCGACCAGTGGCTGGCCCCCAAACAGGGTACCGACAGCGCCCTCGCCATGGCGATGGGGCATGTGATCCTCAAAGAGTTCCACCTTGATAACCCGAGCGATTACTTCCTCAACTATTGCCGCCGCTACACCGACATGCCGATGCTGGTCCTGCTGGATGAACAGGCTGACGGTCGCGTGGTGCCGGGCCGCATGCTGCGCGCGTCGGATCTGGCCGACGGGCTGGGTGAAACCAATAATCCGGAGTGGAAAACCATCGCCTTTGACGTCGCCGGAAATCTGGTGGCGCCGAACGGCTCTATCGGTTTCCGCTGGGGCGAAAAAGGCAAATGGAACCTGGAGTCGCTGGCCGCGGGACAGGAGACCGAGCTGACGCTTTCCCTGCTCATCACCCACGACAGTGTGGCAGACGTGGCCTTCCCTTACTTCGGGGGCAACGAGAACCCGCATTTCCGCAGCGTGAAGCAGGAGCCGGTGCTGACTCGCCGCGTACCGAGTAAAACCCTGACGCTGGCGACGGCAGCCAGAGACGCGTGGTCAGCGTGTACGATCTGGTGCTCGCAAACTACGGCCTCGATCGCGGTCTGGAAGACAGTAACGCGGCGGCAAACTACGCCGAGATCAAAGCCTACACCCCAGCCTGGGGCGAACAAATTACCGGCGTCCCCGCTTACCTGATAGAAAAAATCGCCCGTGAATTTGCCGACACGGCGCACAAGACCCATGGTCGTTCGATGATCATCCTCGGGGCCGGTGTGAACCACTGGTACCACATGGACATGAACTACCGGGGGATGATCAACATGCTGGTCTTCTGCGGCTGCGTCGGGCAGAGCGGCGGCGGCTGGTCGCACTATGTCGGCCAGGAGAAACTGCGTCCGCAAACCGGCTGGCTGCCGCTGGCCTTCGCGCTGGACTGGAACCGTCCGCCGCGCCAGATGAACAGCACCTCTTACTTCTACAACCACGCCAGCCAGTGGCGCTATGAGAAGCTCACCGCACAGGAGCTGCTTTCTCCTCTTGCAGACGCGTCGAAATTCACCGGTCACCTGATTGATTTCAACGTCCGCGCCGAGCGCATGGGCTGGCTCCCTTCCGCGCCGCAGCTCAACCTCAACCCGCTGCACGTTAAGGCCCGCGCCGACGCCGCCGGGATGTCGCCGCAGGATTACACCGTGCAGGCGTTAAAATCGGGCGATATTCGCTTCGCCTGCGAACAGCCGGACAACGGCATGAACCACCCGCGCAACCTGTTTGTCTGGCGTTCTAACCTGCTTGGCTCGTCCGGAAAAGGCCATGAGTACATGCTCAAATACCTGCTTGGCACCGAGAGCGGAATTCAGGGCGAGGATTTAGGCTCAACGGATGATGTGAAACCTGAAGAGGTGGAATGGCAAACCGCCGCCATTGAGGGCAAGCTGGATCTGCTGGTGACGCTCGATTTCCGTATGTCCAGCACCTGCCTGTTCTCCGATATCGTCCTGCCGACCGCCACCTGGTATGAAAAAGACGATATGAATACCTCGGACATGCATCCGTTTATTCACCCGCTCTCTGCCGCCGTTGACCCGGCGTGGGAGTCCCGCAGCGACTGGGAGATCTACAAAGGCATCGCCAAAGTCTTCTCTGAAGTGTGCGTCGGGCATCTCGGCACCGAAACTGACGTGGTGCTACAGCCGCTACAGCATGACTCCCCGGGGGAACTGTCGCAGCCTTTTGATATTCTGGACTGGCGCAAAGGCGAGTGCGATCTCATCCCCGGTAAAACCGCGCCAAACATTGCGGTCGTCGAGCGCAACTATCCGGAAACCTACGAGCGCTTCACTTCTCTCGGTCCGCTGCTGGACAAACTCGGCAACGGTGGAAAAGGCATATCGTGGAACACGCAAAACGAAGTCGATTTCCTCGGCAAGCTCAATTACGTCAAGCTCGACGGACCGGCCAAAGGCCGACCACGCATTGAAACCGCCATTGATGCTTCAGAGGTGATCCTCGCTCTTGCGCCGGAAACCAACGGTCAGGTCGCGGTCAAAGCCTGGGAGGCCCTCGGCGAACTGACCGGGCGCGATCACACCCATCTGGCGCTGAACAAAGAAGACGAGAAAATTCGCTTCCGCGATATTCAGGCGCAGCCGCGCAAAATTATCTCCAGCCCAACGTGGTCCGGCCTTGAGAGCGAGCATGTCTCGTATAACGCAGGCTATACCAACGTTCACGAGCTGATCCCGTGGCGCACGATTTCCGGCCGCCAGCAGCTGTATCAGGATCACACCTGGATGCGCGCCTTCGGTGAAAGTCTGGTGGCCTATCGTCCACCGATTGATACCCGCAGCGTCACCCATATGCGCGAGATCCCGCCGAACGGCTTCCCGGAAAAAGCGCTTAACTTCCTGACGCCGCACCAGAAATGGGGCATTCACTCCACCTACAGCGAAAACCTGCTGATGCAGACCCTGTCACGCGGGGGGCCAATCGTCTGGATCAGCGAAACCGACGCGCGCGAGCTGGGGATTGAGGACAACGACTGGATCGAAGCCTTCAACGCCAACGGCGCCCTCACCGCCCGCGCGGTGGTTAGCCAGCGCGTGCCGCCGGGCATGACCATGATGTACCACGCTCAGGAGCGCATTCTGAACATTCCGGGGTCAGAAGTGACCGGACGGCGCGGCGGGATCCACAACTCGGTCACCCGCGTCTGTCCGAAACCGACCCACATGATTGGCGGCTACGCGCAGCTGGCGTACAGCTTTAACTATTACGGCACCGTCGGCTCGAATCGCGACGAGTTCATTATGATCCGCAAAATGAAAAACATTAACTGGCTGGACGGCGAAGGTCGGGATCAGGTTCAGGAGGCGAAAAAATGAAAATACGCTCACAGGTTGGCATGGTACTGAATCTCGATAAATGCATTGGCTGCCACACCTGCTCGGTCACCTGTAAGAACGTCTGGACCGGGCGCGAAGGGATGGAGTATGCGTGGTTTAATAACGTCGAAACCAAACCGGGTATCGGCTATCCGAAAAACTGGGAAGATCAGGATGAGTGGCAAGGCGGATGGATCCGCAGTATTCACGGCAAGCTGACCCCGCGCCTCGGCGGAAAAATGGGCGTCCTGTCGAAAATTTTCGCCAACCCCGTGTTGCCGCAGATTGACGATTACTATGAACCTTTCACCTTCGATTACCAGGATCTGCACCGCGCCCCGGAGGGGGATCACCTCCCTACCGCCCGCCCCCGCTCGCTGATTGACGGTAAGCGGATGGATAAGATCGTCTGGGGACCAAACTGGGAGGAGCTGCTGGGCGGCGAGTTCGAAAAACGCGCCCGCGATCGAAACTTTCAGAAGATCCAGAAAGAGATGTACGGTCAGTTCGAAAATACCTTCATGATGTACCTGCCGCGCCTGTGCGAGCATTGCCTCAACCCGAGTTGCGTTGCCACCTGCCCGAGCGGTGCGATTTACAAACGCGAAGAGGACGGCATTGTGCTGATCGACCAGGACAAATGCCGCGGCTGGCGACTGTGCATCAGCGGCTGTCCGTACAAGAAAATCTACTTCAACTGGAAAAGCGGCAAGTCAGAGAAGTGCATCTTCTGCTATCCGCGCATCGAGTCCGGCCAGCCGACCGTCTGCTCAGAAACCTGCGTTGGACGCATCCGCTACCTTGGCGTGCTGTTGTATGACGCGGACCGTATTGAAGAGGCGGCCAGCACCGAGCATGAAACCGATCTGTATGAGCGCCAGTGCGACGTGTTCCTTAACCCGAACGATCCGGCGGTGATTGAAGAAGCCCTGAAGCAGGGCATCCCGCAGAACGTCATCGACGCAGCGCAGCGTTCCCCGGTTTACAAAATGGCGATGGACTGGAAGCTCGCCCTGCCGCTGCATCCGGAATACCGCACCCTGCCGATGGTCTGGTATGTGCCGCCGCTGTCACCGATTCAGTCCTACGCGGACGCGGGTGGTCTGCCGCAGAGCGACGGTGTACTGCCTGCGGTCGAAAGCCTGCGCATCCCGGTGCAATACCTGGCAAATATGCTCAGCGCGGGCGATACCGGCCCGGTGCTGCGCGCTCTGAAGCGCATGATGGCGATGCGCCACTACAAACGCTCCCAGACCGTGGAAGGCGTGACCGATACCCGCGCCATTGAGGAAGTGGGCCTGACCGAAGCGCAGGTTGAGGAGATGTACCGATATCTGGCCATCGCTAACTACGAAGACCGCTTCGTGATCCCGACCAGCCACCGCGAAATGGCGCGCGACGCCTTCCCGGAGAAAAACGGCTGCGGCTTCACCTTCGGTGACGGCTGTCACGGCTCCGACACCAAATTCAACCTTTTCAACAGCAGCCGCATCGACGCGATCAACATTACCGAGGTGCGCGATCACGGGGAGGGAGAATAATGCAGATCCTTAAAATCATCGCGCTACTGATTGAGTATCCCGATGAGCTGCTTTGGGATAACCGTGAAGAAGCGCTTTCCCTGGTGGAACAGGATGCGCCCATGCTACTGCCGTTTGCGCAGCAGCACCTGAGCGCCCCGCTGCTGGATAAGCAGGCCGAATGGTGTGAAGTTTTCGAGCGGGGGCGCGCGACTTCACTACTGCTGTTCGAGCACGTTCACGCCGAGTCCCGCGATCGCGGTCAGGCGATGGTCGACCTGATGAGCCAGTATGAGAAAGCCGGGCTGGAGCTGGATTGCCGCGAGCTGCCGGACTATCTGCCGCTCTATCTGGAATATCTCAGTATCGTCAGCGACGACGAGGCGCGTGAAGGGCTGCAAAACGTCGCGCCTATACTGGCGCTGATTGGAGGCCGCCTGAAACAGCGCGAGGTAGCGCATTACCAGCTGTTTGACGCCCTGCTGTCGCTGGCGGAAACACGGCTTTCCAGCGACAGCGTGGCGAAACAGGTATCCGGTGAAAAACGTGATGATACCCGTCAGGCGCTGGACGCCGTGTGGGAAGAGGAACAGGTCAAGTTTATCGAAGACAACGCCACATCGTGCGACAGTTCGCCGATGCAGCAATATCAACGACGCTTTAGCCAGGACGTCGCGCCGCAGTACGTGGACGTCAGCGCCGGAGGCCCAAAATGACTCATTACCTGAACGTGTTTTTCTATGACATTTATCCGTACATCTGCGCCACCGTCTTCTTCCTCGGCAGTTGGTTGCGCTACGACTATGGGCAGTACACCTGGCGGGCGTCATCAAGCCAGATGCTCAGCAAGCGCGGGATGAACTGGGCTTCGAACCTGTTTCATATTGGGATTCTGGGGATCTTCTTCGGGCACCTGTTCGGCATGTTAACCCCGCACTGGATGTACGCCTGGTTTTTACCCGTCGCGGTTAAACAGCAGTTAGCCATGATTGCGGGAGGTATTTGCGGGGTGCTGACGCTGATCGGTGGGTCGATGCTTTTGATCCGTCGCCTGTTCAACCAGCGGGTGCGCGCCACGTCCACCACGCCGGATATTATCATCATGAGTATCCTGCTGCTTCAGTGCATCCTTGGGCTGTCGACCATTCCTTTCTCCGCTCAGTACCCTGACGGAAGCGAGATGATGAAGCTGGTCGGCTGGGCGCAGGGGATCGTCACGTTTAAGGGCGGCTCGTCGGAAATGCTGAGCGGCGTCGCGCCGATCTTCCGCGTGCATCTGGTGCTGGGGATGACGATCTTCCTCATCTTCCCGTTCACCCGCCTGGTGCACGTGTGGAGCGCGCCGTTTGAGTACTTCACGCGTCGGTATCAGGTGGTAAGATCGCGCCGTTGATTTGTCGGGTGGCGGCTACGCCTTACCCGACCTACGTTCACACGCCCGTAGGCCCGGTAAGGCGTAGCCGCCACCGGGCTATTTCCCTGCCTGCGGATGCGTATCAAACCCTGCCATTACTGCCGTCAGCTCTGCCAGTGTAAAGCCGTGCTTCGGGTCATCAACGCCCAGGCCAAACCGGTCCTGCATCAGCTTATATAGCGCCTCCGCATCCGGCAAATGGATCTGCTCCTCCACATGACCGTTCTGCCAGTGGGTAAAATTAAAGTTGGTCAGCGTCAGCTTGCCCCCGTCCGGCAGGTGGCGACACATCAGCAGGTGATGACGAAAATGGGACTGAGGCCAGTGCGCCGACCAGAAGTTACCCATCACGTAATCGTTGAAGTACTGCGTCCCCAGGTCAAATTGGTACATCGACTGCCAGTGCTCGTGATGGCGGAATTGCAGTACCCAGTCGTTACCCTCGCTCAGCAAACGATAACTCCCGTGCGGGGTTTCCTGCTCCTCGTTAGCGATCAAACGAATCGGCGCCGTCAGCGTTTGTCCGCCAAATCCTACATCAGCGATCCAGCGCTCGCCGTTCAGCTCAACCAGCAGCAACCGGTGCGTGCGCGGCGGCATCTGCGACGGATTCGCCAGCACAACCCGCCCCAGCACGCTGCGTACCGTAAACCCAACTTCGCGCAACACCCGTTCAAACAGGCCATTTTGCTCGAAGCAATATCCCCCCCGACGCGCGGTGACCAGTTTATCCACCAGACACCCGTCGTCCAAATGGATTTCCCGCGGCAAAACGACGTCAATATTTTCAAAAGGGATCGCGCAGTTATGGTGTAAATGGAGCCCCCGCAGGGTATCGATATTAACCTGTACGGGCTGCTGCCAGCCCGTGCGGGCAAAATAAGCACTCAGAAATGGGGACATGATTTGCTCCATGATGTGATATCCCCTGTTTATAAACTATTTTCCCTTATGCATATGCGCAAAAGTGCTTTTTCGCCATACTCATCGTGTACATGAGGAGATCCTATGAGCCACTTTCGTCCTGTTGAATTACGTCATGTCAGCCGTCTTCTGAATCACGGTCCAACCGTGCTCATCACCAGCCGGGATGAGACCATCGATCGTCGCAACGTCATGGCCGCCGCATGGTCTATGCCGGTGGAATTTGAACCCCCGCGTATCGCGATTGTGGTAGACAAAAGCGCGTGGTCACGGGAGTTGATCGAACGTAGCGGGAAATTCGGCATTGTGATCCCCGGCGTGGCGGCAGCCAACTGGACCTGGGCGGTCGGCAGCGTCAGCGGGCGCGACGAGGATAAATTTAACTGCTACGGGATCCCGGTTATTCATGGCCCTGAGCTTGGTCTGCCGGTTATAGAAGAGAAATGTCTGGCGTGGATGGAGTGTCGGCTATTACCTGTCACTTCTGCGGCCGAGAAATATGACACCCTGTTTGGCGAAGTGGTTTCCGCCGCGGCAGATGAACACGCATTTGTCGCCGGACGCTGGCAGTTTGACGGGGATAAGCTGAATACGCTGCATCATCTGGGGGCCGGGACGTTTGTGACGAGTGGGAAGATGGTGAAGGCGCTGGATTAACGCATCTCAAAAAAGAAAAGCCCTCTTCCTGAGGAAGAGGGCTTTTTATTACTTAACACGCTTCGCAATAATCTCATCCGCCACATTCCGCGGAGCTTCCGCAAAATGATGGAACTCCATCGTATACGTCGCGCGCCCCTGGGACATCGAGCGCAGCGTGGTGGCGTAGCCAAACATTTCAGCCAGCGGGACGTCAGCGCGAATAATCTGGCTGCCGTACTGCTCTGCCATCCCCTGCACCATGCCGCGGCGGGAGGAGAGATCGCCCATAATGTTCCCGGCATACTCTTCCGGCGTTTCCACCTCAACGTGCATCACCGGCTCAAGAATAACCGGATCCGCCCGCCGCGCGCCCTCTTTGAAGCCGAGGATCGCCGCCATGCGGAAGGCCATCTCCGAGGAGTCAACGTCATGGTAGGAACCAAACGTCAGGGTCGCTTTCACATCGACAACCGGATAGCCCGCCAGCACACCCGTATTCATGGCTTCTCGCAAGCCTTTTTCCACCGACGGGATGTACTCCCGGGGCACTACCCCGCCTTTGGTGGCATCTTCAAACACAAAACCACTTCCGGCTGCTAACGGCTCCAGACTCAGGACCACATGACCGTACTGCCCTTTCCCGCCGGACTGTCGGACAAATTTACCTTCAATATCCTTCACCGCTTTACGCAGGGTTTCACGGTAGGTGACCTGCGGACGACCAATGTTTGCCTCAACGCCAAACTCACGCTTCATGCGGTCAACGATGATTTCGAGATGCAGTTCGCCCATCCCGGAGATAATGGTCTGACCGGACTCTTCGTCCGTGTGCAGGCGGAAAGACGGATCCTCCGCCGCCAGGCGCTGTAGGGCGATCCCCATTTTCTCCTGATCGGCCTTGGTTTTCGGCTCAATCGCCAGCGAAATAACCGGGTCCGGGAACTCCATCCGTTCAAGGGTGATCACCGCATTCGGGTCGGTCAGCGTGTCACCGGTGGTGACGTCTTTCAGCCCGACACAGGCTGCGATATCCCCTGTGCGCAGCTCGTCCACCTCATGGCGGTCGTTGGCATGCATCAGCACGATGCGCCCGATTCGCTCTTTTTTGCCCTTCACCGGATTATAAACCGCGTCGCCTTTGCGCAGTATGCCGGAATAGACGCGAATAAAGGTCAACTGTCCGACGTATGGATCGCTCATCAGCTTGAAGGCCAGCGCAGAGAATGGTTCATCATCACTTGGGTGGCGCTCGGCGTGCTGTCCATCTTCGTCTACCCCATCAATAGCGGGCACGTCCAGTGGAGACGGCATCAATTCAATCACCGCGTCGAGCATGCGCTGCACACCCTTGTTCTTGAAAGCGCTGCCGCACAGCATGGGCTGTATTTCACCGGAGATCGTCCGGATCCGTAACCCTTTGATGATTTCCGCTTCATCCAGTTCGCCCGTCTCAAGGTACTTATCCATAAGCTCATCGCTGGCTTCTGCCGCAGACGAGACCATTTTTTCTCGCCACGTCTGCGCGGTGCTCAGCAGATCGTCGGGCACCGGCGCGTAGGTGAACGCCATGCCCTGGGTCGCATCATCCCAAAGAATGGTGCGCATCTTGATGAGATCAACCACGCCGGTGAAGTGTTCCTCTGCGCCCACGGGGATCACAATCGGGACCGGATTAGCTTTCAGCCGCTCCTGCATCATCCGCACCACGCGGAAGAAATCCGCACCCGGGCGGTCCATTTTGTTGACGAATGCCAGACGCGGGACGTGATATTTATTCGCCTGACGCCAGACGGTTTCCGACTGCGGCTGCACGCCGCCGACGGAGTCATAAACCATCACCGCGCCGTCGAGCACACGCATGGAACGTTCCACCTCAATGGTGAAATCCACATGCCCGGGGGTGTCGATAATATTGATGCGGTGCGGTTCAAAGCCTCTGTCCATACCGGGCCAAAAACAGCTCACCGCCGCCGACGTAATGGTGATCCCGCGCTCCTGCTCCTGCGCCATCCAGTCGGTGGTTGCCGCGCCATCGTGTACTTCACCCAGCTTGTGGCTCATCCCGGTGTAAAACAGGATGCGCTCAGTGGTGGTTGTTTTGCCCGCATCGATATGCGCGGAGATACCGATGTTGCGATAACGTTCGAGTGGAATGGGTCGGGGCATGATATTTCCTTACGTCTTCATGACGGGTTTGTGACGACCAGGATAGTCGCGTGTTTGTTCGTTTGTTATAATAGTCCTATTGTACGAGTATTATCGAACTATTTTTTAACGGTTGACCTATTGTTGATATAGCTCAATCTCACGCGAGACGCAGGAAAACGATGATCCCAAACCACCCGGAACCAGAACAAATACTGCTGGAAAATGTGCTGTTCGCCCTCGGCAATCCGCTGCGGCTGGCGATTATTCGACGGCTGGCCGACGGCAGTGAGCTGAGCTGCAACGCGCTGCGCCCGGACGAGGTGGTGAAATCAACCATGACTCACCACTGGCGTGTACTGCGCGACAGCGGCGTGATCTGGCAGCGCCCGCAGGGGCGCGAGAATATGATTTCACTGAGAAGAGAAGATCTGGACGCCCGCTTTCCGGGGCTGATGGCGATCCTGTTACAGTCGAAATCATAAGCGCTCTGACTGTTGCCCTTCGGCCAGCGCGCGCAGCGTAGCTTTGAGCCAGTTCGTGACGCCTCGTTTCCCGCTGCGCTTGTGCGAATAAATTTTTACTTCAAACGGACTGATGTGGAACGGTAAATCAAAAATTTTAATACGGGTAGCTGGCAGCAGCTTTTCAGCGGCGAATCGCGGTAACGCCATCAGCAGATCGCTTTCTGCAATAACAAACGGGGCGCTGAGCATAGACGGGGTTTTGATCGCAATGTGTCGGGTATAACCCATGCGTTCCAGCTGCAAATCCAGCACCCCCTGCTTCTCATTCCACGGCGTAACCACAAGATGCCGGGCGGCGAGATAATCCTCCAGCGTGAGCGCGCTCCGGCTCGCATTGCTAATCACCACATATTCATCTTCGAACCAGCTGATCTCTTCCAGCTCCGGGTACCGGCGATCCTCAATGGTGCTGAATCCCAGGGCCAGATCCACCTCTCCTGCCAGTAATTCCGTCAACGCCGGGCTGTGCGGCAAATATCGTAATTCCAGACGCAAGCCAGGCGCCGCATGTTGAAGCGTATTCATGAGCGCAGGGAATATGCAGAACGCGGTAAAGTCCGTTATCGCGATCTGCAAACACGCTGTACTAATAGCAGGATCAAATTCCGGCTGCGGCGACAGCTCCTGGTCGAGATATTTCAGGGCCGATGCAATAACTGGCGCAAGCTGGGTGGCATAGACGCTGGGACACATTCGATGTCCTTCCCGGTAGAACAGCGGGTCGTTGAGCGAAACACGCAGCCGTGACAGGGCATGGCTGAGCGCCGAGGTGCTCATCGCCAGCTCATCTGCCGCAAGTCGAACGGAACTGTGGCGATAAATCGCGTCAAAAACCGGCAGAAGGTTTAAATCAAGGCGCCTTAAGGCTGGATGCATAATATTCATCATTTATTGATTTCATTGCACTTAATTCTTCTGACATTAGCCTTTATGCTTATCCCCATCAACTACAAACAAAGATAAAGGGAAAGGAATGAGCATTACGATTCGTCAGGCGCGACCTGAAGATGCAGCGGCAATATACGATATGATTTACGAACTCGCAGTCTATGAAAAAGCGCCAGAAGAAGTGGTCACCACGCCGGACGAAATCCGTAAAACGCTGTTTGGTGCAGACAGTAAAACCGAAGCGCTGGTTGCCGAATATGCAGGCCATGCTGTGGGGTATGCCGTTTTTTTCACCAGCTATTCCACCTGGCTTGGCCGCAACGGCATATATATGGAAGATTTGTATGTCTCCCCGGAATACCGCAGCAAGGGTGCGGGAAAAGCACTGCTTAAAAATATCGCGCAATGCGCAGTGGAACGTCACTGCGGCCGGCTGGAATGGAGCGTGCTTGACTGGAACCAGTCTGCAATTGATTTTTATCTGAGCATCGGCGCGGTACCGCAGTCCGAATGGGTACGCTATCGTCTTGATGGCGAGGCATTGCGGGCATTTGCTGAGTAGCAATGCCATCGCGTGAAACGCCCCTCTTTCTAAGGGGCATAATGTCAATGAAAGCGTTGCTGAAGCACGGTATATCTGAGAAAGAGCTTACCGTCTTTTTTTGTTTTCTCTGAGACGTTCGACGATTCAGCGACCGAGGCTCATTCCGGCTGCGTCAGGCTGTAGACAGGGATCCGCCGGGTTGTCATCGTTAGCGTATCAAACACCTCAGTCTCTGACGTCACAATCCTCGTGCCCGTTTTTCTTAGCCTCTGCACATCGGCCGCGATGCGCTGAATGCCAAACCAGAAAAGCCCGTCGAGCGCCGTTACAGATAGTCCATTTTCGAGTGCCAGTTTGAGTCGTTCCCTGGGCGCTTTCACCTGCTGTGCAATTTGCCGGTAAGGTACTTCACTTCCGCCAGTGCTGTCGCTTCGCTGGATCCGCGTTTTCAGGTGATAGGTAAATTCGTCAGGAACGCCTTCCAGGTCCTGTTTAAGGCTGTAAACGCAGCCAAACCGCTTGCCGTTGAACAGGACATTTTTTTGACTGAGCTGGAACTCATTTCTGATCCCATCAATCAACTGCGGGGCGCGGGTGAGGAGTAACCGGAAGGGAAGCTCAAAGCTGGTCACATAATCCACATTCAGCAGCGCGAGACGCAAACGCTCTTCCGCACCGGATTTTTGCTCGCGACACTCGCGCATCACTTCTGCCCACTGGCGGGTCAGACGTTCTGGCTCGGCGACTTCGGTGAGGAGATATTTTTCAAGGTGATAGTCGACTCTTCCGGTCATATTTTGCATCCCGACAAGGTGGATGCGGTAATTCTAACCAGCGGCGCAGATTTTATAAAGGGCGGAGCGCAACGGCATCCGCCCCCTGTGTTACTGCTGGATACTCGACCGATCCGACATATCGCTGGCAGAGAAAGTTCTGACTGAGGACTGGACCTGTTTTTTTCGCGCATACCGGTCCGGTTGCCCTTCAGGACGCGTTTTGAAGCGACGATGCAGCCACATATATTGCTCGGGTGCCATCATCACCGCACGCTCAATCGCCCTGTTCATCTGCGTAGCCACGGCCACTTTATCGCCTCCCTGCAAGGTATCGCTAATATCGTCCAGGATAATCAGCTCATACCCTGTGCCGTCTGCTTTTCTGCGTGGTACAAACGGGATCACGGCCGGTCTGGCACTTTTCACCAGCATATAGCTCCCGGCAGTTGTCGCGGCGTCCGGGACGGCAAAAAACGGCACAAACACGCTATTCGTTTTTCCATAGTCGTGATCCGGGGCATACCACAGGATCTCATTTTGCTTAAGCGCGCGGATCATGCCCTTCAAATCGTAGCGGTCGAGCATGGTTTTATTGGAACGCAGACGACCGCGCGTCTGTAGCCAGTCGAGCAACGCATTGTTGTTGGGACGATAGACGCCAATACCCGCGTTGAGCATGCCAAAGATGCGTGCGCCTAATTCCAGCGTGAGAAAATGCATGCCAATGAGCACCACGCCCCTTCCTTGCGCCCTTGCCTGTTCCATATGTTCGTAGCCGGTCACGCTGAAGTGTTTGCGCACGCGCCAGTCAGGCCAGAACCACGCGATGCCCGTTTCGATGACGCCCATTCCAACCGATTCAAAATTACGCTCAAGCAAACGCTCGCGCTCACCCTCTTTCATCTCCGGAAAGCAAAGCTCAAGATTTCGTCTGGCGATTTCCACGCGGCGTGGAAGCATGCGCATAGCCAGACGCCCGAGTCCGTGCCCTGCTTTTAACAGAAGCGAATATGGGAGCTGGACCGTACACCAGAGTGCGGCGATGCCTGCCCAACTGAACCAGTAACGAGGATGAATAAAGGCGAGTGAAAACCGAGGTAATTTTGTCATGAAAAAATTATCCTTTTACTATCTGTACTTAATCTGGTGCAGTTGTAGTGCTTACCTGCTGATTTAACGAATATTGTTCGGAGGAGTGAATTGTAGCGGAAACGTTGTGCTGTTTATTATCGATTTTTGCGAAAGGAATGAAAGGCGGGGATCGCCGGGTGATACTGCACCACCCGGCAGGCGAGTTACATCGAATAGCCGGGCTTCTTAATCAGTTCATCCAGTTTAGGTCCAATCTCGGTATCCCAGACCTGCGCCTTCCAGTCAGCTTCCTGGACTTCGTGAAGCGCCACGGAGATTGAGCGATCTTTGCTGTTCAGATGACGGACTATCGTTTCGGCGATATCCGCCGCCAGGGCCGTTTTTTGTTCGTCAGTCAGATCGCGTGGAAAACATTTGATATCAACGTGAGGCATGGGCAGGGCTCCTTTTATAGGTTAGCGTTCCACGTTATCAGATTATGTCGTTAGCTTTTAGCACCTTGTGCAGTTCTGGCAACGCGCAGACGGCATCCGCGATGGCGGTGATATTAGGTGCGTTGGTGGTAAACCACTCATGACCTGGCCCCCAGGTACGCACGACGGCAATATAGACGTCAAGCAGCGTTAGCTGTTGGCCAAAGGCATAAGGCGAGGCGCTGAGCTGGCTGTCAAACCACAGATAGAGGGATTTCCGGTACTCAATACAGTTTTTCTTCAGCTGTTCCGGGGCATCAGGCACCCAGCGTTCCGGGTAATCTGCATACGTAAAGGTGGGATAGACGTTCGCCACAAACCAGATGAGCAGGCGCTGAAACTGCTGGCGCTCGGCCTGCCCAACGGGCGGCGCGAGGTCGGGTCGTCTGTCGAGCACCATCAGGGCGATCGCCGCGGTTTCCGTCACGATCGCCCCATTTTCCAGCTCCAGCGTCGGCACCTGGCACAGCGGGTTCAGTTTCAACAGCAATTCGCGCTGCGGGCCGGGCTGGTCAAACCCATCCACGTTGACGAACTGATACGGGATGTCTGCCAGAGTCAGCATCACCTCACTGATTGCCGATCCCCAGCCGGGTACGCCATAGAGTTTGATCATGTTGCCTCCTCAGGGATGAAAACCCTAAGTGTATACCCGTCATACTTCAAGTTGCAGGTGCGTTGGCTGCATTCACTCACCCCAGTCACGTACTTATGTACGCTCCCGGGGATTCGTTCCCTTGCCACCTTCCTGCAACTCGAATTATTTAGGGTATAGAGCACCATTAGTAGGTTATCCCGGGCGGATTAACGTCTGAAGACGTCACCGCTTCGCCCGCTTCCCCCCAGCGCGCCAGCACCTTTTGATAATCCCCGCGCTTAATCGCACCGTCCAGCGCAGCCTGCAACGCATACACCAGCCCATTGCCTTTTTTGGTTGTGGTGGCGACATAGGCTTTCTTCGGGCCTAATCCCACGACGCGGGTTTTGCCGGTTAACGCGGCTTTGTAGGCCGAAACGGACTGCGGTCCAAAGAAGACATCCGCCCTGCCGGACTGAATATAGAGATTGCCTGAGGCGTCGTCGGTCAGATAAACCGGCAACGCAGGCTCGCGTCCGGCCTTTTTATTCTCTTCGTTCCAGCCCAGCAGAATACGTTCCTGATTGGTGCCTGACCCGACAATCACCTTTTTACCGGCCAGATCTTTCGCACTGGTGATCGACTGTACGTTGCTGGTGGATTTCACCGAGAAGGCCAGGGAATCGACGCGATAGGTTGCAAAATCGAACTTTTCCTTACGTTGCTCGGTGACGGCGATATTCACCAACGCCACGTCATAGCGCCCGGAAGTGATCCCCAGCGGCCAGTCTTCCCACGCCGTTGGCACCAGCTTCAGCTTCAGCCCCAGACTGCCCGCCAGTAACCGGGCGATATCCGGGTCGCTGCCAATACGGGTGCGGTTATCACTGGCCAGCAGCGCCAGCGGCGGAGAATTCAGGGCTGAAATCGCCACCGTGAGGGTACCCGGCTCAACAAATTTATAGTTCGCCGGGATTTTCGCCACTGCCTGTTGATCAACCGTCACCGGCAGCGGCTGTTCGTTGGCCTTTAAATCAATGCTGGCGTGACTCGCCGTCGTGAAGACCAGCCCCGCCAGGAGTCCATATTTCATCTGCGCTCCTTACAGCACTTTTGAGAGGAACTGGCGCGTTCGCGGATGCGACGGTCGGTTTAACACGTCGTCGCTGCTGCCCTGCTCCACAATTTTACCGTCGACCATAAATACCACCTGGTCCGCCACTTCCCGGGCAAAGCCGATCTCATGGGTGACCACCACCAGCGTAGTGCCGGAGCGGGCGAGCTTTTTAATCACGTCCAGCACTTCGCCAACCAGTTCCGGATCCAGCGCCGAAGTTGGCTCATCAAACAGCATCACGCGCGGGCGCAGCGCCAGCGCGCGGGCAATGGCGATGCGCTGCTGTTGGCCGCCGGAGAGGTGACGCGACCAGGCATCGGCTTTATCGCGCAGACCTACCACATCCAGAAGGCTGTAGGCGTTTTCAATAGCCTCTTTTTTACTGAACTTTTTATGCGCGATGGGTGCTTCAACCAGGTTTTCCAGCACCGTAAGATGCGGAAAAAGATTGAAGTTCTGAAACACGTACCCAACATTGACGCGCTGTTTGAGGATCTCTTTCTCTTTGAGCTCGTAGAGTTTGTCACCCTGACGGCGATAGCCGATGTAATCCCCGTCAATCTGGATAAAGCCTTCGTCTACGCGCTCCAGATGGTTAATAGTGCGCAGCAGCGTCGATTTTCCCGATCCAGAGGGTCCGAGGATCACCGTCACGGAGCCCGGTGGGATCTCAAGCGTGACGTTATCGAGCGCTTTATGTCGGCCAAAAAACTTACTGACGCCGGTTATGGAAATGTGTCCTTCAGGAGAGGCTTGCATGAACGGGCTCCTGTGCTGACGAAGTGGTGACGGAACGCGCGCGGCTGGTCGCCCGGCTCTGGTTTACGGCGGAGCGGCGCTCGCTGCGGGCGAGTCCACGCTCAATAACATGCTGGATGGCAGACAGTACGGTGGTGATCACCAGATACCAGACGGCCCCCACCATCAACAGCGGGATCACCTCCTGGGTGCGGTTGTAGATCATCTGGATCGTGTAGAACAGTTCCGGCATCGCCAGCACGTAAACCATCGCCGTCCCTTTGGCGAGGCTGATGATTTCGTTAAACCCGGACGGCAGGATGGTGCGCAGCGCCTGGGGGAGAATTATGCGCACGGTGCGACGCCACGCCGGCAGACCCAGCGCAGCGGCCGCCTCATACTGACCGTGGTCGACCCCAAGGAAGCCCCCGCGAATGATCTCCGCAGTATAGGCGCTCTGCACCAGCGTCAGCCCCACGATGGCGGTAGAAAACTGCCCGAGAACGTTGATGGTTTCAAAGCTGCCCCAGGTAATGCCGGTAAAAGGCACGCCGAGAGAGAGCGTGTCGTAGAGATAGGAGAAGTTATAGAGGATAATCAGCACCACGATCAGCGGCAGCGATCGGAACAGCCAGATGTAGCCCCACGCCAGGCTGCTCAACAGCCATGATGACGAGAGCCGAGCCAGCGCCAGCATGCCGCCAATCACCACGCTCAATACGGTGCTTATCAACGTCAGCAGCAGCGTCTGTCCGACGCCTTCGAGGATCACCGGGTCAAAGAACCAGCGGGCAAATACCGCCCACTCCCAGCGCGGATTAAAGGCCACGGACTGGATCACGACCGCCAGCACAAACAGCGCCACCACGGCGCCAGCAGCGCGCAGCGGATAACGTGCCGGGACCACTTTTATGGTTTCAACGTTGCTCATCGTCGCTCCTTATGCGGTTTTGCTGAGCGCTTCGCGGATCAGCGTCTTGGTGAAACGTAGCCGACCGTCGAACGGCGGCTGGCTGTACTCTTCCGGGTCGCGGTTGAGATCGAACTGCGGCTGATACCCCTGGCTGAGATAGAGCCGCACCGCCTCCGGCTGACGAAACCCCGTGGTCAGGTAGATGTGGCTGTAGCCCGCCAGCACCGCCCGGCGCTCCAGCTCCTGTACCACGCGCGCGGCCAGCCCCTGCTGGCGCAGCGTTTTATTCGTCCAGATACGTTTGATCTCTGCGGTATGTTCGTCGAAGGGCTTATACGCCCCGGTGGCGATGATCTCGCCATCGCGCTCCAGAACGATAAACAGCCCCTGCGGCGCCAGGTACCACTCTGTCAGCTCGACTTCCGCATCCTTTGAAAAGTAGTCGCCGTAACGAGCGGCGTATTCACCGAAAAGCCCCGCGATAATGGGCTGAAGATCGGCATCTTCCGGCGAAACGTCACGAAATTGTTCGCGCATAGCGCCTCCTTAATCGCCCAGACCGGCCGGGTTAACTTCGGAACTGGAGATACGCTCCACGCCTTCCCCCCAGCGGTTCAGCACCTTGTCGTAATCTCCGTTCTTGATCGCGCCGTTCAGCGCGGTTTGAACCGGTTCGACCAGGCCGCTGCCTTTTTTCAGCGTCACCGCGATATGCGCTGCCTTCGGCCAGCCGCCGTCGACGCTGCCGACCAGTTTGGTTTTACCGTTAAGCGCCGCTTTCCAGGCACCGATCACGTTCGGGCCAAAGTAGGCGTCCGCGCGTCCGGACTGAAGCGCCAGCGTTTGGGCCGCGTCGTCTTTGGTGTAGATCGGCGTAAAAGGTTTAAGCCCTTTTTTGAGGTTCTCTTCGTTCCATGCCAGCAGAATGGCTTCCTGGTTTGTGCCGGAACCCACGATGATGCGCAGCCCGGCGATATCCTCTGCCTTCACAAGCGAGTTGATGGGACTGGTGGATTTCACGTAGAAGCCAAGTGAATCCTTGCGATAGGTGGCGAAGTCGAACTTCTCTTTACGCGCTTTGGTGACGGTGATGTTGCTGATAGCCGCATCGTATTTCCCGGAGGCCGCCCCCAGCGGCCAGTCCTCCCAGGAGGTGGGAACCACGTTCAGCTCCAGCCCAAGGCTGTCCGCCACCAGACGCGCAATGTCGACCTCACTTCCCAGCAGGGTCTTGTTGTCGTCGGAAAAGACCGTCAGCGGCGGTTGATTCAGTCCCGCCACCGCCACGGTAAATTTCCCCGGCACGGCAAAGCGATAGTCTTTCGGCAGTTGCGCGATCGCATCGCTGTTTTTGGCGGTATTGATCGGCGTTTTATTGGCCTCAATGCTCACGCCGGTGCCGTTAATATTGACGTTCTCTGCCCAGACGGCAGGGGTAAAAGCCAGCGCAAGCGCCAGAATAAGCGATGATTTCTGCATAGCGTTTTTCTCTTTTATTGTTGTGTGAACTGATTTTTGGGCTCGTCTAAGCCCAGACTTTCGCGCAGCGTGGTGCCGGGATAGTCGGTGCGGAACAGGCCGCGCGCCTGTAAAACGGGCACCACCTGGTCGACAAAGCGCGGGAAGGTGTCCGGCGTACCGCCCTGAATGATGAAGCCATCCGCCGCCTTCTCCTCGAACCAGGCCTGTAAACCATCGGCTACCTGCTCCGGTGTGCCGGAAAAACGCGGGCGCGGCGATGCGGCTTCCAGCGCGACCTGACGCAGGGTTAAGTTGCGCTCACGGGCGTTACGCTTGATTTCATCGGTGGTGCTGCGGAAGCTGTTTTTGCCCAAATCGCCAATGTCCGGGAACGGCGCGTCGAGGGAATACTGGCTGAAGTCGTGATGCTCGAAATAACGTCCGAGGTAATTCAGCGCATCATTAATGGAGACCAGTGCCGCCGTGGTTTGATACTGGTTTTCTACGTCATCGGCGTCGTTTCCAACAATCACGCTGACGCCCTGGAATATATGTAAATCCTCTGCGCGACGGCCGTGACTTTCCAGCTGCTGTTTAACATCTCGGTAAAAAGCCTGGGCTTCTTCCAGCGTGTCATGGTGGGTAAAAATCGCGTCAGCATGTTTTGCCGCCAGCTTTTTACCGTCGTCGGACGCACCAGCCTGAAAGACAATCGGACGTCCCTGCGGGGTGCGGCCAATATTCAGCGGGCCAGAAACCCGGAAGAAATCACCGTGGTGATCCAGAGTATGCAGTTTCGACGCATCAAAGAACTGTCCGCTCTCTTTATTCCGGATAAAGGCATCCCCTTCCCAGGAGTCCCACAGCCCTTTCACCACGTCGAGATACTCATCGGCAATGCGGTAGCGCAGCGCATGCTCCGGGTGTTTTTCGCGGGAGAAGTTCTTCGCTGACCCTTCCAGCGGCGACGTCACCACGTTCCAGCCTGCGCGTCCGTTGCTCAGGTGATCGAGGCTGGCGAACTGGCGTGCAGCGGTGAAAGGCTCGCTGTACGAGGTGGATAACGTGCCGACCAGCCCCAGGCGCGAGGTGATACTCGCCAGCGCGGACAACACCGTCAGCGGCTCAAAGCGGTTTAAAAAATGCGGAATGGATTTCTCGTTAATATAAAGACCGTCGGCCACAAATATAAAGTCGAGCTTGCCCTCTTCTGCTTTTAAAGCCGTTTCTTTGACGAAATCAAAATTAATGCTGGCATCCGCGACCGCCGCCGGGTGGCGCCAGGCAGACATATTTCCGGATGCACCATGCAAAATGGTCCCCAGCCGCAATTGACGATGTGCAGACATATTCACCTCAAATTAATTAAACGTGTTGCAGGGCTTTTTCCGCGAGCTGAGCAAAATAGCGGGCAGCGGGTTCGATTAATGCTTCGTCCGGGTTAAATGCCGGGTGATGTAACCCAAACGGACTGTTGCTGCCAATGCTGACAAACGCGCCGGGTATGTTTTGCAGATAGACCGCGAAATCCTCCCCGCCCATGTGCAGTTCCGCATGCCGGGTTTCATATCCCGCTTCGCGCGCGACCGAGGTGGCAAACCCGGCCCAGTGCTCATCATTCACCAGCGCGGTGGGCCCGGCGAACCAGGTGATGTTGATCTGCGCGCTAAAGGCGCTGGCAAATCCGGCGGCGATTTCACCGACGCGCGCTTTGACGTTCTGCTGCACTTCCATGCGGTGCGTGCGCAGCGTACCCTCCAGCTCAACGCTTTCCGGCAGCACGTTCCAGGTATTTCCCCCGGCGATGCGCGTCACGCTCAGAACAACCGAATCCAGCGTGTTGACGTTACGGCTGGCTACGCTTTGCAGCGCGGTCACCAGCTGGCTTGCCAGCACGATGGCGTCGTTGCCTTCATGGGGACGTGCGGCATGCGCGCCTTTGCCGGTAACATGAATAACGAAGCGATCGACGTTCGCATAGAATGGGCCGCCGCGCGTAGCAAACTCGCCGACCGGCAGTGAAGGCTCGTTATGCATTCCGAAAATCGCGCGTACGTCACGTAACGCCCCGGCCCGCACCATACTTTTTGCTCCGCCGAAATTCTCTTCCGCAGGCTGGAACAGGATCCGCACGCGACCGTTGAGCGAGGCTTCCCGCTCCTTTAGCTTTAACGCAGCGCCGAGGATCACGCTGGTGTGGATGTCATGGCCACAGGCATGCATCACCCCCGCACGCCGGGAGCTAAACGGCACCCCACTGCGCTCGTCGATGGGTAACGCGTCGATATCGGCACGCAGCGCAACCAGTGCGTTGCCCGTGCCGATCTCCGCAACCAGCCCGGTCTGGAGATCGTAAGGCAGCGGTGCAATACCGGCCGCCGTCAGCCACTCGCGCAGGCGCGCCGTTGTTTCGACCTCCTGACCGGAGAGTTCAGGGTTCTGGTGCAGCTCACGGCGCCAGGCAATCAGTTGTTCGCTAAAGCTCATACGGTCACCTCCCTGTTAAATCGCGCCTCGGCCAGCAGTCGCAGTGACTGCGCGCGCGTTGCGCCATCAGCGACCGGCGTGTCGATGATAAATTCGTCAATTCCCCACTGCTGATGCAGCGCGTTGAGCTGTTCAAGCACCGACGCCGCCGTTCCGGCCAGCAGAGACTGCGCCCGACGCGCGATGCGCACCGGGTCACTCCCCGCCTGCCGCGCAAAGGCGTAGGCCTGTTCTTCGCTGGCCACGGTGACGCGCTGTCCGTTTACCAGCTCCACGCCCCACACTTCAACCTTCTGCGCCAGCGCATCGGCCTCAGCCTGGGTTGGGGCAACAATGACCTGCACGGCCACAATCACCTCCCGGACGCTGTGTTGACGCCACGCTGTGACGACCTCGCGCAGCAGCTCAGGATCACCGTTCAGATGGGCGGCAAAGACAAAATGCCAGTCGAGGGAGGCCGCCAGTAGCGCGCTTTCGGTACTGGCGCCCAGCAGAAATCCCCGGGCAGGCACCGGCGGCAGCGGCGTGGCGCGAACGTCCTCCTCCGCTGACTGATTTTCAGGGCGGATCCAGCGATCAAGCTGCGTCAGTTGTTCAGTAAAGCTGCCTTTTTCCTGCGGATTTAGGCCGTACTGCAAGGCGCGGGTAGAGAGCGGCAGACCGCCGGGCGCTTTGCCAACGCCCAGATCAACCCGGCCCGGCGCAATGGCGGCCAGTACGTTAAAATTTTCGGCGACTTTATAGGGGCTGTAATGTTGCAGCATGACGCCGCCTGAGCCCACGCGAATACGTTTTGTTTGCCCGAGGATCCAGGCAATCAGCAGCTCCGGCGAGGGGCTGGCAAGCTGCGGGGTATTGTGGTGTTCGGCAATCCAGAAGCGGTGATAACCCAGCGTTTCTGCCTGTTGCGCCAGTGCTAAGGTTCGCGCCAGCGCATCGGCGGCTGTTTCGTGTTCTGCGACGGGGCTTTTATCCAGAATGCTGATTCGCCATGACATGTTGCGTTCTCGTTTGACTTAACATGTCGTCATTATTAAAGGCGGATTTCACCTCTGAGAAACAATTAATTTACATTTGGATTGCCGGAAATCAGCTATAGCTTACCGCTACTCGTTCGGATACTGCTCGTCGGTGACCTTCTCCAGCCATGCCACCGGGCTCCCGTCGACAGCTTCTGCGATGGCGATATGGGTCATGGCCGTCTGCGCGCTTGCGCCGTGCCAGTGCTTCACGCCGGGTGGGATCCAGGCGATATCACCCTGATTCAGCGGTTCCGCCTCTTTCCCCCACTCCTGTAACCAGCCGCGCCCCTGCGTCACGATCAGCGTTTGTCCAAGAGGATGCGTATGCCAGGCGGTACGTGCGCCGGGTTCAAAGGTGACGGTCGCGCCGCCGACTTTTGCCGGTTCAGTCGCCTGGAAAGGTGCGTCAATGCGCACGCTGCCGGTAAACCAGGCCTCTGGCCCATGAACGGAAGGTAGCGAACCGCTACGGATAATTTTCATGATCTACTCCTCGTTTGCTATTGCGTTAACAGTAGCGTAAAGCCATGGGGAGCATTAGAGTGCATAATCAGAAAGGAACTATGAGTTCAATTCATAAATAGGATAAGCCGCCATGTTAAAAGACAACTTCAACGATCTGCTCTCCTTTATGGTTGTCGCCCGGGAGCGCAGTTTTACCCGCGCCGCGGCGCAGCTTGGGGTATCTCAGTCGGCGCTCAGTCACGCAATGCGCAATCTGGAAGCGAGGCTGGAAGTCCGTCTGTTAACCCGCACCACCCGCAGCGTGGCCCCTACCGAGGCCGGCGAGCAACTCTTCATGCGCTTAAGCCCCCATCTGCTGGAGATCGAGCAGGAACTTACCGCGCTGCGTGATACCCGCGACAGACCTGCCGGGAATATTCGCCTAACCGCCGGGGAGCACGCCATGTCTGCCGTGCTGTGGCCTGTGCTTAAACCCTTTATGGCGCAGTATCCTGACATCAACGTTGAAGTCACGGTGGACGATGGGCTGACAGATATTGTCGATGGCCGCTTTGACGCGGGGGTGCGTCTGGGTGAGCAGGTGGCGAAAGATATGATTGCGATACGTATTGCCCCGGACATGCGCATGGCGGTCGTCGGGTCGGCAGACTATTTGCATCGTTTCGGGGTACCGGAAACGCCGGAGCAGCTTGATCAGCACCGCTGCATTAATATGCGCCTGCCCACACGCGGCGGATTATATGCCTGGGAATTTGAACGGGACGGACGTGAGCTGCGCGTGCGGGTTGACGGCCAATTGATCCTCAACAGCCTGCCGCAACGCATTGATGCCGCCGAAAACGGTCTGGGGCTGGCGTACGTCCCGGAAGATGCGGTTCAGGACGCCCTTGCTGAGGGCCGGTTAGTGCGTGTGCTTGAAGCCTGGTGTCCGGCTTTTGCCGGTTATCATCTCTATTATCCGAGCCGCCGCCAGCACACTTCCGCGTTTTCATTACTTATCGCAGCTCTGCGGCATCCATAAGCTCTACCTATAGGTAACTATTAAGTAAACCTGATGATTAAATCAGCATTCACAGACCTTTTTGCCTAAAAAAACGTCACGATTCAGCGCGTTGTGATCGCAGTCTGCTCTGACCACACGATTTCCTTCGACGAGCATCACTTTCGGCACGGTTATATTTTGCGTCGCTTATCAATTGCGGGTAGGATGCCTCGCCATGTTTTGCCTTATCCATACACAGAATGACTGGAAAGGCAGCATGTGTCTGCGCAGAAGCAATCGTTTGTTTCGGCTTCTGCCAGGCAGGACTATCACGTTAATGGTTCAGACAGGCAAACAGGTAACTCAATGAAAACAAGCAATAAAAGCGCAGCCGATCATCATGCTGCTAAACGTCGCTGGTTGAACTCTCATGAAGAGGGCTATCACAAGGCGATGGGCAACCGTCAGGTGCAGATGATCGCCATCGGCGGCGCTATCGGTACAGGTCTTTTTTTAGGTGCAGGCGCACGTCTGCAAATGGCTGGCCCCGCTCTCGCCCTGGTCTATCTGGTGTGCGGGATCTTCTCTTTCTTCATTCTTCGCGCCCTCGGCGAGCTGGTGCTCCACCGCCCTTCCAGCGGTAGCTTTGTCTCTTACGCCCGTGAATTTCTCGGTGAAAAGGCCGCGTATGTCGCGGGCTGGATGTACTTCGTTAACTGGGCAATGACCGGTATCGTCGATATCACCGCCGTTGCGCTGTACATGCACTACTGGGGCGCGTTTGGCGATGTGCCGCAGTGGGTGTTCGCCCTCGGGGCGCTGGCAATCGTCGGGACCATGAACATGATTGGCGTGAAATGGTTCGCCGAGATGGAGTTCTGGTTCGCGCTGGTGAAGGTGCTGGCCATTGTGATCTTCCTGGTGGTCGGGACCGTATTCCTCGGCACCGGTAAACCGCTGGACGGCAACGCCACCGGCTTCCACCTGATTACCGATAACGGTGGTTTCTTCCCGCACGGCCTGCTGCCAGCGCTGGTTCTGGTCCAGGGCGTGGTATTCGCCTTTGCCTCCATCGAACTGGTCGGTACGGCGGCAGGTGAATGTAAAGATCCGCAGACGATGGTGCCTAAAGCCATCAACAGCGTGATCTGGCGTATCGGTCTGTTCTATGTGGGCTCCGTGGTATTGCTGGTACTGCTGCTGCCGTGGAATGCATACCAGGCGGGGCAAAGCCCGTTTGTGACCTTCTTCTCTAAGCTGGGCGTGCCGTACGTGGGCAGCATCATGAACATCGTGGTACTGACTGCCGCGCTCTCCAGCCTGAACTCCGGGCTCTATTCGACGGGCCGTATCCTGCGCTCCATGTCGATGGGGGGCTCTGCGCCGAAGTTTATGTCGAAGATGAGCAAGCAGCAGGTGCCTTACGCGGGTATTCTGGCTACGCTGGTGGTGTATATCTTTGGCGTGTTCCTGAACTATCTCGTGCCGTCTCAGGTGTTTGAGATCGTGCTGAACGTCGCTGCGCTGGGCATCATCGCCTCCTGGGCCTTTATCGTGGTGTGTCAGATGCGTCTGCGCAAAGCAATTAAAGAAGGGAAAGCGGCTGACGTCAGCTTCAAGCTGCCGGGCGCGCCGGTAACATCCTGGCTTACCCTGCTATTCCTGTTGAGCGTGCTGGTGCTGATGGCGTTCGACTACCCTAACGGCACCTACACCATCGCTACAATCCCGCTGCTGGCGGTGCTGTTGATTGCTGGCTGGTTTGGCGTGCGTAAACGCGTGAATGAAATCCACAGTACCGCCCCGGTTCATCCTGGAGATGACAAACAGGATGGTCCGCTGGTGGAAGAGACGTCGCGTTAATAAAAAAGCCGGGTGGCGGCTACGCCTTACCCGGCCTGCATTTCATTGTTTTCCAGGCCCGGTAAGCGCAGCGCCACCGGGCAATTCCCACCTTAAAGCGCGATACGAATCACATCGTCAGGCTGAGTGGCTTCCTGCTGACGGGTAGACTTCTGTTTCACCGTCACGTACAGCGTTTTACCGTCCGCAGACAGCGCCAGGCTGTTCGGGTAAACCGGCGTATCGAAGGTTTTGGTCACTTTGTAAGTTTTGGCGTCAATCACGCTCACCTTGCCCGCCTCGCGGTGCGTCACATAGGCTTCGTTACGCGCCGGGTTAAACAGTACGGCCAGCGATTCTGGCGCGGCGATTTTCTGCATTACGCTGCCATCTTTCAAATTCACCACCAGCACTTCAGGCTGTTTTGAATCCGTCACAAACGCACGCTGGCCGGCAGTGTCCAGGCTCAGGTTCAGGTAGAAGTGCTCTTTTCCGTCTTCCTGTACTTTCTTACGGCTGAGGATTTTGTTGGTCGCGGTATCAATGGTCACCAGCTCACCGTCCGCATTGGTGGTATACAGGCGTTTTGCCTTCGCATCCAGCGCCAGTCCGGTGCTGAACGTGCCGGTGTTCGTGATGGTGTCCTTCAGCTTCAGCGTTGCGCCATCAACAACCCAGATCACGCTCTCCTTGCCGATGCCGGTAATGTATACCGTATTGGTCGTGTCATCGGCCACCAGCTGGCGCGGCTGAAGCGGCTTCACCGTGTCGCTACGTTTGCGATCGTCCAGCACCAGGCGCCCTTTCACCTCGCTCGTTTTGGCGTCAATCGCCGTCACGGCACTGTTGACGGTGTTACCGAACCACAGCGTCTGGGTGGCGTTATCGATCGTGGCGCCAAACGGCTTGAGATCGTTATGAATCGCCTGCGTCACTTCCAGCGTGACCGGATCCAGACGATAGACCACGCCGCCCTTATCGGTTTTGCGGCTTTGTGACGTCGCAACCCACAGCGCGTTTTCCTGCTGGCTGACGGCCATTTCATACGCGCCCTTGCCGACCGCTTTGCGCAGCATCTCTTCAGCGGCATGAACCTGGAACGTACCGGCAAACAGTAAAGAGCCCAACAGCAGAGACCCACGCAGGCGCGGCGAGCACAGATGACGTAAAGACATAACAATTCCTTTTTAAATGAGGAGATTTACCGCTGACATCGCTTCCGGCGGGCAAAGTCATCGCTTTGCCGTTATTTTAATGAGAATAGTAATCATTAATGAGTTGAATGTGGAGTATTTCTTTCCTGCAAAACCTTACATTCACGAAATGTGCGGTTATAGTTTTCATAACATTTACAAAGGATTTAACATATATACACAGGTTCCAGTTGATTTGGTTCGAATTTTTTCTTAACCGGCTTACTCCATGAAAATTATTACTGCCCATAAGGCCTCACTACCCCTGTTGTTCGTTCCCGTCATTTTTGGCCCGCTGAGTGCGATGGCCGCGGATGAACAGACCCTGATCGTCAGCGCCACGCCGCAAACCGTCTCCGAACTGGACACCCCGGCCGCAGTCAGCGTGGTGAGCGGCGAGGATATGCGACATGCCACACCGCGCATCAACCTTTCTGAATCCCTTGGGAGCGTACCTGGCCTGCAAATCCAGAACCGCCAGAACTATGCTCAGGATCTGCAACTTTCCGTTCGCGGATTCGGCGCGCGCTCAACCTTCGGCGTACGCGGGATCCGTATGTACGTGGACGGCATTCCGGCAACCATGCCCGACGGCCAGGGGCAGACATCAAACATTGACCTCAACAGCATAGAGAGCGTCGACGTGCTGCGCGGCCCCTTCTCTGCCCTGTACGGTAATGCCTCCGGCGGCGTGATCAACATCAACACCCAGACCGGACAACAGCCAGCCACCATTGAAGCCAGCAGCTATTACGGCAGCTACGGCACCTGGCGTTACGGTATGAAGGCCACCGGGGCGGTGGGTGATGGTACTCAGGCGGGCGATGTGGATTACGCCGTATCCACTACCCGTTTTACCACCCATGGCTATCGCGACCACAGCGGCGCGCGCAAAAACCTCGCCAACGCGAAACTGGGCGTGCGCATTAATGATGTCAGCAAGCTGACGCTGATTTTTAACAGCGTGGACATGAAAGCCAACGATCCAGGCGGACTGAGCTATGAGGAGTGGCAGAATAACCCGCGCCAGTCACCACGTGGCGATCAGTACAACACGCGTAAGACCATTAAGCAGACCCAGGCCGGGATCCGCTACGACCGTCAGCTGAGCGAACAGGACGACCTCAGCGTGATGATGTATGCCGGTGAGCGTGAAATGACTCAGTACCAGTCCATTCCGGCGTCCACTCAGCGCGAGAATCCTGCGCATTCGGGCGGTGTGATTGATATGCAGCGTCACTATCAGGGTATTGATACGCGCTGGACCCACCGCGGCGAACTGCTGGTTCCGGTGACATTTACCACCGGGTTGAACTACGAAAACATGAGCGAAAATCGTCGCGGGTATGAGAACTTCGTGATGGGCAACGGCGTGCCGGATTATGGCGTGAAGGGTAATAAACGCCGTGACGAACGCAATCTGATGTGGAACCTGGATCCCTACCTGCAAACCCAGTGGCAGCTAACGCAAAAACTGTCCTTAGAGGCGGGCGTACGTTATAGCTCCGTCTGGTTTGACTCCAACGATCGTTACATTACCCCGCAAAACGGTGATGACAGCGGCGACGCCAGCTACCACAAATGGCTCCCGGCAGGTGCGGTGAAATACGCCGTGACCGACGCATGGAACCTGTATGCTGCGGCAGGACGGGGATTTGAGACGCCGACCATCAACGAACTTTCCTACCGTTCTGATGGCAAAGGTGGCCTCAATATGAACCTGCAACCGTCCACCAACAACACCTATGAGATTGGCAGCAAAACCCGCATCGGCAATGGCATCCTGACGGCGGCGCTGTTCCGCACGGATACCGACAACGAGATCGTGGTGGACGAAAGCAAGGATGGTCGCACGACTTATAAAAACGCGGGAAAAACGCGCCGTCAGGGTGTGGAAATTGCGCTCGACCAGCAGTTTGCCGAGAACTGGAAGCTGAAGATGGCGTGGACCTATCTTGATGCCACCTACCGCACCAACGTCTGTAGCAATGCAGACTGTAGCGGCAACCGGATGCCGGGGATCGCCCGTAACATGGGATATGCGTCGTTTGGCTGGGAGCCTGAGGAAGGCTGGTACGCGGGGGCAGATGCCCGCTACATGAGCGATGTCATGGCCAACGATACCAACACCGCTAAAGCGCCCTCTTATACCGTAGTGGGCCTGAATACCGGCTATAAACTCAACTACGGCAAATGGGGAATGGACGTCTTTGGTCGCGTCGATAACCTGTTCGATAAAGAGTACGCCGGTTCAGAGATTGTTAACGCTGGCTACAACCGCTTTTACGAACCTGCCCCTGGTCGTAACTATGGCGTGGGCCTGTCGGTCTCTTATCGTTTTGAGTAAACCATTCTCCGGCAGCGCACGTTGCCGGTAAAAAATAAGCAAAATAACATCATTCCCGGTTGCCTGATGCGCCGGGAATATAATCAAGGACGTTTGATACAAATAAACAAATAAGTGCGCCAGAGGGATCCTTAACTGTAGTATTGCCGTTGCAGAAGAATATTGGCTTCATCAATGGCTTTGTCGATCGCTTCCCGGCTGGCCGTCACATCCCTTTGCTCAAGCGCAGAAAGCAGATCGTCATAATGATAGGTCGCTGCGGGAACCTCGCTTAACTCTTCATGCAGATAGTGAATGCACGGACCAATCCGTACCCAGAGCTGCTCAATCAGCGAGTGAAGGGTCGGCATCTCGGCATACTGATAGAGCGTGAACCGGAACACGCGGTTGGCATGGATCGCTTTCTGTACATCGCCCTGATGCATGGCGGCACTGAAGTTATCTGACAGCGCGCGTAACGCATCCAGTTTGGTCTCGGTCATATTCTGGCACGCCGCCGCAACGGCCATCGGTTCAAGCTGCTTTCTGATGGCGTTAATTTCGTTATAGCGTTCCAGCGTCACTTCTGGCACCAAAAACGCCTGCGCTGGCGTGGCCTGTAATGCCCCCGCCGACACCAGGCGCAGCAGGGCTTCGCGCACCGGTGTGATACTGGTGCCCAATTTATCCGCAATCTCTTTTGTAACGAGTCGAGCCCCAGGTTTTAATGAGCCCGTAATTAATGCTCCCTTTAAACTGTTCTCTACTTGCAAAGTCAGACTGATTCTTTGTGCTTTTTCCATATGTTCCAAATCAAGCATGTTTAATTCCCGTAGCCAAACAAAATGCCATTTTCAGCGTCTGTTTAAAAAAACATCGCCGGTTAGATATATCCTGTATCGTCATGCCTGGTATGAGGGGCGCGCGTAATATTAAAATCGTTCAAATAATATTGCATTTTTCACTTCTGGCTCAGCTGGGCCGAGGCGCGCAAAGCTTATGGATTAATTAAAGACAATATATCGTATCTTCACAAATAATTATGGCGGACACTGCCCGCCATAACCGATGCTCTGTTTAGTCGGCCGCCACGCGGATCACAACCTTGCCGAAGTTTTTCCCCTCAAGCAGGCCAATCAGGGCGTCCGGCGCCGCGTCCAGCCCTTCCGTAACCTGCTCGCGATAGTGAATTTTGCCTTCCTGCACCCAGCGGCCCATTTCCTGCTGGAACTCGTCAATACGATGACCATAGTCCTGCGCGATAATAAAACCCTGCATACGGATGCGTTTTTTCAGGATGGTCCCCATCAGTAGCGGTAAGCGGTCCGGCCCCTCCGGCAGGTTGGTCGCATTGTAACCGCTGACCAGTCCGCAAACCGGCACGCGCGCCGAGGTATTCAAGAGCGGCAGCACGGCGTCAAAGACTTTACCGCCGACGTTTTCGTAATACACATCAATGCCCTGCGGGCAGGCTTTAGCCAGTTGTTCGTCAAAATCATCCGCATGGTGATCCAGACAGGCGTCGAAACCGAGCACGTCGACCGCATGACGGCATTTCTCCTCCCCGCCAGCCACGCCGATGACCCGGCATCCTTTGATTTTACCGATCTGCCCCACCGTTGCGCCGACCGGCCCCGTGGCCGCCGCCACGACAAGGGTTTCCCCTGCCTGAGGCTGGCCGATATCGAGCAGCCCCATATACGCGGTGAAGCCCGGCATCCCTAGCACGCCGAGTGCCCATGAAGGATGCGACGGGTTTTCACCCAACTTAACCAGCCCCTGCCCGTCGGATAGTTCATACTCCTGCCAGCCGCTGTAACCCAGAACCCATTCACCCTCTTTATAATCCGGATGACGGGAGGTCTCGACGCGGCTTACCGTGCCGCCCACCATCACCGCGCCAATCTCGACCGGAGGTGAATAGGATGGCGCATCGCTCATACGGCCTCGCATGTACGGATCAAGCGAGAGCCATACGGTGCGTAATAACACCTGCCCCTCTGCGGGCGCGGGGATCGGCTGCTCTTCCAGGCGGAAATTATCGGCAACCGGCGCGCCGTGTGGACGGGAAGCCAGTACCCAGCGTCGGTTTTGCGTAGTAGATTGACTCATTCATCGCTCCTTACTGCTGAAAATGTCATTCAAGTCTGGCACGTTATCCTGCGGATCGCCTGTGCATTATGAGCCGGACTGATTAAGCCGCACGACCAGATAAAGGCACGATTCATCCGTTTCGTTGATAAACCGGCAGTCGTTCGGCGGCCCGAGTTCCAGACAATCTCCGGCCTTCATTTCATGGCGAGTATCCCCCTCCAGAAAGACCAGTTCACCTGCCTGCAACCAAATCAGCTGTCGTGCCAGCGCATAAGAGGAGGCGGGCATCGGCACATCGCTACCTGCGGGTAGCTCCACCTGGACGAGGTCGATAGGCATATCGCTGCGCGGCGACACATGGCGACGCAAATAGTGGGTTTGCGGATCGCGCCAGACGGGCTGATTCGCCAGACGTAACAGTTTGCCCTCCTGCATTTCCGCGCGCGCAATAAGCGTAGACATGCTAATACCGAAGGCACCGGATAACCGCGCAAGCAGCGTCGCCGTTGGGCTACTGTCACCCCGTTCAATCTTGTGGATCATGGCGCGTGAGATACCTGCCCGTTCGGCCAGTTCGCTTAATGACCAGCCCCGCGACTCGCGTTCAAGGCGTATGCGGGCGCTAATGTGTTGATTCATATTGTCTGTCATTGTATTCATGACGTCATACTATAGTGTACGGATGGTTTTTCGGGGCAGTTTTGTGACAAAAAAATAGGGATTTTGTCGTAGCGATGCAATATAAGAACTGTGTAATATTGTGAGTAAATCGTACTACTATAGTGAACAACACAGCCAGAGGTTACCCATGATTATTCGTCATGCCTGCAAAGAAGATTGTGCCGCTATCGGTGAAATTTATAACCATGCGGTGCTGCACACCGCCGCCATCTGGAATGATAAAACTGTCGACACCGATAACCGTATCGCATGGTTTGAGGCGCGTACTCTGTCGGGTTATCCAGTGCTGGTCAGTGAAGAAGACGGAGTGGTGACGGGATACGCCTCATTTGGCGACTGGAGAGCGTTCGACGGATTTCGCCACACGGTGGAGCACTCGGTGTACGTTCATCCCGAACATCAGGGCAAAGGCATTGGCCGGCTGCTGATGACGGAGTTAATCAAGGAAGCCCGCCAGATCGGTAAACACGTGATGGTTGCCGGTATTGAGGCGCAGAACCAGGCGTCAATTCATCTGCACGAAACCCTGGGCTTTATTACCACCGGCAATATGCCGCAGGTGGGAACCAAATTCGGTCGCTGGCTGGACTTAACCTTTATGCAGCTCCAGCTTGATGAGCGCAGCGATCCGGATGCTCTGCCATGAATCAATCGTTGACGTTAGCGTTTCTGGTAGCCGCCGGGATTGGGCTGGTGGTGCAAAACACCCTGATGGTGCGCATTACGCAATCTTCCTCCACCATTCTTATCGCCATGCTGCTGAACTCGCTGGTGGGGATTGTGCTGTTTGTCAGCATTTTGCTGGTGAAAAATGGCCTGGCGGGGTTTAACGAACTGGCGTCAACGGTGCGCTGGTGGACGTTGATCCCCGGCCTGCTGGGGTCTTTTTTTGTCTTTGCCAGTATTAGCGGCTATCAGAATGTGGGCGCGGCAACGACCATTGCCGTCCTGGTGGCAAGCCAGCTGATTGGCGGCCTGGTGATGGACATCCTTAAGAGCAACGGCGTTCCCCTGCGCGCGCTGGTTGGCCCGGTCTGCGGCGCAGTGATGCTGGTGGTCGGCGCCTGGCTGGTGGCGCGGCGCCAGTTTTAACCCTTACAGAATAGTCCCACCCTGCGTAAGGTGGGCATGGCGCGCCTCCGCCTCTTCTTTATGCTGCTTACCATGATGCGCAATCGCGGTACGCAGGCGCTGCTGCTGGGTATAGCGATCTTCACGGCTGAGCTCTGCATCATCGCTTAATTCGATCAGCAGTTCGTTCATGTGAGTAATTACGCTCTCTTCGATGGTGGCATCGACGCGGGCGATAACATCATTTAAATGTGACATTGTCACTCCTTTTCACGTGCCCGGTGGCGCTACGCTTACCGGGCCTACATTTGACACCCGTAGGCCGGGTAAGGCATAGCCGCCACCCGGCAAAATACGATCAGTTCAGCTTCGCTTTCGAGAAATCGCTGCCCATCAGGCTTACGCTGTACCCGGTCACATTGCTGCGGGTCGCGTAGAACGTTTTGCCGTTAGCTAACGCAATCCACGGTGCCTGCTGGTAGAAAATCTCCTGTGCCTGACCATACAGCTTCGCACGTTCGTCCGGGTTGCTGGTCAGTTTGGCCTTTTGCACCAGCTCATCATACCCCTTATCACACCAGCGCGCGGCGTTAGATCCGGTTTTGATGCTGTTACAACCCAGTAGCACATCGGCGAAGTTGTCCGGATCGCCGTTATCAGACATCCAGCCGAACAGCGCGGAATCATGCTCGCCTTTGCGCATGCCGGAGAGATATTCCCCCCACTCGTAAGAGACGATTTTCGCCTTCACGCCCACCTTCGCCCAGTCAGCCTGGATCATCTCTGCAATGCGTCGGGAGTTCGGGTTGTACGGACGCTGAACCGGCATGGACCAGAGGGTCACTTCCGCGCCTTTCTCCAGACCCGCCTGCTTCAGCAGCGCTTTCGCTTTTTCCGGATCGTAGCCGTAATCCTTCAGATCTTTGTTAAAGCCGAGCATGTTCGGCGGGATCGGCGATTTAGCGACCGTACCAGACCCCATAAAGACCGCGTTCACAATGGCCTTTTTGTCCGTCGCGTAATTCAGAGCCTGGCGCACCAGCACGTTATCAAACGGTTTTTTCTCTGTGTTGAACGCCAGGTACCCCACATTCAGCGCATCCACCGAGTGCAGCGTCAGGTCTTTGTTTTTCTTGATCGCTTCAAACTGCACCGGCGACGGCGCAGGAATGATCTGACACTCGTTCGTTTGCAGCTTCGCCAGACGCGTCTCAACGTTTGGCGTGATGGAGAAGATCAGGTGTTTGGTCGGCACCTCACCGTCCCAGTAGTTCGGATTGGCGACGTAGCGGATCAGCGAATCCACCTTGTACTGCTGAAGCACATACGGCCCGGTGCCGATTGGCCAGGTGTCCACATTTTCAGGCGTGCCCTTTTTCAGCATCGCGTCCGCGTACTCGGCAGAGAGGATCGAGGCGAAGTCCATTCCCCAGTCGGCCAGGAAAGCCGCGTTGGGTTCGCTCAGCGTGAACTGAACGTGATAATCGTCGATCTTTTTCACATCCTGAATGAGCTTGTCGAGGCCCACGTCATTAAAGTATTCGTAATTACCCTGGGAAACATTGTGATAGGGATGCTTAGGTTCTTTCTGACGCATAACGGAGAAAATAACGTCATCAGCGTTAAAATCACGGGTCGGTTTGAAGTATTTATTGCTGTTGAATTTCACCCCTTTACGCAGGGTAAACGTGTATGTTTTGCCGTCTGGCGAAATGGTCCACGACTCCGCAAGAGAAGGCACCGGCGTGTTTTTTACCGGGTCGAAGTTAATCAGACGGTTATACAGCGTTTGCGAGCTGGCAACAAACGAGGGGCCAGAGCTGGCGATCTGCGGGTTAAACGACTCCGGCGACGCCTCAGAGCAGTAGATAATGGTGTCTTTGTTTGCCGCCCATGCGGCGCTTGCCGGTAGCAGCGCGCTCAGCGCGAGGGCGAGCACGGTTTTCCCTGTAAACATGGTTATTACCCTTTCGGTTTTATTATAGTGAACAGTAATAACAGCACAGACGTTTTGGCCTGACAAATAACGAATCACTATCAGGTTATTCTAAAGCCGTACATTTCGCTGGTTTTAGCATCAGCCCGCAGAAACCGATTTGCCTTAAGGTCCATTATTCGTCAAGCACAACCGTTACGATCAATGCCGCAAGAAATCGTCCCTTTTGTCGTCTCCTCCGCCGTTTGCTTGCTTACCTGTTTCGTTAAAGTAATGGCGTGAAGAAGTCTACAGGACCAAATCGTGGCAAAAACACTTTTACGCAGCGGCAATCTGGATGATTTTCAGGCCGTTGGCGGCGGCGGACAGGCCGTTTTTGAATCAGCGCTGCAAATCCGCGAAGCGCTTCGGTTGCGCAAACAGCAGGCTATCGTCGATTGCCTGGCCATTCCTCAGGTCAATGACGGCGGCGATCGCGTTGACTGGTACTCCCCGGTTGAAGGAACCGTCTCCAGCTGGAAGGCGGCGGATGAAGACGATCGTTTTCGCGCCCTGCGCTATCTGGAAAACACGCTCGCCAGCATGGAGTCGCTGAGTAAAAAATGCCTTCAGTCACCGAAAACGGCGCAGCAACTGTTTGGATCTCTGCTCTCTAAAGCTTTCCAGTTTCCCGGTGAAAACTTTGTTTTCCTGGTGGATGGCAAACCGGTGATCTGCTTCTGGGGTTTCGTCAGTCTTAACGAAAACGCGCGCGACGACGTGCTGGACTGCCTGCGCGAATCGTTGGTCCCTGAACCTGAACCCGTGATGATTAACGAACCTGAACCTGAACCTGAGCCAGAACCGGCCCCGGTGGTGACCTTCGAGCAGGCCGACGCGCCGCTTATCACGCCTGTGGCTACCGTCCGTATCACCGAAGATGAGCTGTATACGCCAGAGCCGGTGCGCATGAACACCGTGCCGTCAGAGCCCGCACCAGCGGTGGTGCAGAAAAAACGTCGCTCCCCCCTGTGGTTGCTGCCGGTTGCCGCCGTCATTATTGCAGCCATTGCCACGCCGCTGCTCTGGCCAAAACAGGCCCCGACCGCAGCGCCAGTTACCTCACCAGCGCCAGCACCTGTCGCCATTGCTCCGGCCCCCGTGAAGACGGTTGAGCCGCTTGAGCTGAAACTCCCGCTGCACCAGGCAGAAGTGGTAGAGCCGAAGGTGAAGACGCCTGCCCCGGCAGCCGAACCGGTGGTCATTACCGCGATACCGAAAGATGCAATGGTGATGGAAGCAAACCAGGTCAAAGCGGGGTTAACGCGCTTCCTGAACGGCACCTGGCGCGCGTTTCTCGATGTGCAGGATCCGCTCACCGGCAAACCGCCGTCTCTGCGCTACCAGATCCAGAACAATAAAGGTTTCGCCCGGGTCGTGCATGGCGACAACATTGTCTGCCGGGTAGACGTCTTTTCCGGATTACACAGCAACGGCGAGCTGTTGATCAAAACGCGCGGAAACGCTCGTTGCACCGACGGTTCACGCTATCCGATGCCGGAAGTGACCTGTAAGGCAGGTGCCAGCGACGTGGCGGAATGCACCGCACGTTACGATGCCAACACCGTCGTTCCTCTGACGTTCAAGAAAGCAGGTGTCTGATCCTATGCTGGTTAATCTTTGCGACTATAAACAGAGCGTGACGCTGATTGCTAACAGCGGCGTACAGTTTCTCGATTTTGGCCTGACTCCGCAGGACACCGCCAGCAACGGGCGTTTCGTGCGTAAAACGGCAAATGGCCCGCTGCTGCGCCTGGATTTTGACCTGGTCAACGGCCGGTACACGCTGCCTGCCCCCGATGGCGGGAAGCCGGAAGTGGTCAAGCCTGAAAGCACCATTCCACTGCATGACTCCCTGACCGTGCTGGACGGTGTCTGGCTGCCGCTCCCTTTCCTGCGCTTTAACCCGCCGCGGACGTTTGTTGATGGCCCGGATAACTGGGCGCGCGTCCAGGTACGGAAGCTGTCCACGCCCGACGCGGCAGGCAATACGCACCGGGTCACCGTCGCGCTCGACAGCCAGATTGCGGAGCATGCGACGTCTGCCCTGTCGCCGGTTGAAAACGACATTCTTAACGGCACGCGTTTCGCCCTCGCCTGGCGCGACAGTGAGGTTGAGAGTTTCCTCGACCAGACCTGGATTGACGGCTGGCTGCGTGAAGCCTTCACACAATATGCTGACGGGGTTGAAAAACGCGCCGAGCGCGAGCTGCATCAGGCCATGCGCAGCTTTGAATATCAGGCGCACTGGCTCAACCTGCTCTCCATGCTCGGTGAACAACTCACCGTGCCGGAAGTGAAGTTTGTCACCCATACCCTGAGCACCCCTGCTATTCCTGTCGATTTGATCCTTGACGTAGGCAACACCCATACCTGCGGCGTGATTATTGAAGATCATGGTGATGCCAACGACGGCCTGCGCCAGACGGCTGAACTTCAGGTACGATCTCTGAGTGAGCCGCAGTTCCTGAATGAGCCGCTGTTTACCAGCCGACTTGAGTTTTCTGAAGCGCGTTTTGGCAAGCAGCACTTCTCGGTGGAAAGCGGCCGGGAGGATGCGTTCGTCTGGCCGTCGATAGTCCGCGTGGGTGATGAAGCGCGTAAGCTGGCGATGCAGCGTCTGGGCACGGATGGCAACAGCGGTATCTCCAGCCCGCGTCGCTATCTGTGGGACGAGACGCCGGTGGTGCAGGACTGGCGCTTTAGCCAGATGAACAGCAAAACTCAGCGCGAACCGCTGGCAACCGCGTTTCCGCTGATGAACCTGATGAACGACGACGGGGAACCGCTCTTTACGCTGCCGCAGGATGAGCGCCTGCCGGTGTTCTCTCCACAGTACAGCCGCAGCACCCTGATGACGCACATGCTCTGCGAGCTGCTGGCTCAGGCGCTTGGCCAGATTAACAGCGTAGCCACCCGCTTGCGGCTCGGCTTCCCGGCCTCTCCCCGCCAGCTGCGGACGCTGATCCTCACCCTGCCTTCGGCGATGCCGAAACAGGAGCGCGAGATTTTCCGGCGCCGCATGTTCGAAGCCATCGCCATCGTCTGGAAAGCGATGGGCTGGCACCCGCAGGATGAAGATTTTGCCAGCCGCAAACAGCAGGAAAAAAGCGTGGTGCCGGTCCCTGAGATCCAGATGGAGTGGGACGAGGCCAGCTGCGGCCAGCTGGTGTGGCTGTATAACGAAGCCATTTCCCACTTCGGTGGCCAGACCGAGGCCTTTTTCGCCTCTCTTGCCCGTCCGGATCGCGCGCCTGAGCCTGGCGTCCAGCCGGGGCGCGCTTTGCGCGTGGCCTCGATTGATATCGGCGGCGGCACGACGGATATGGCCATCACGCACTATCAGCTAGACGATGGTACCGGTAATAACGTCAAAATCACCCCGCAACTGCTGTTTCGCGAAGGGTTCAAGGTCGCTGGCGACGACACACTGCTGGACGTGATCCAGCGCTACGTTTTGCCCGCACTGCAAACCCAGCTTCAGAAATCTGGCATAGCCGATGCTTCCCAGCTGATGGCATCCCTGTTCGGCGACTCCGGGCGGATCGATACCCAGGCGGTCCTGCGCCAGCAGACGGCACTTCAGCTCTTTATGCCGATCGGCCACGCGATCCTGGCGGCGTGGGAATCGAGCGATGTTGACGATCCGCTGGCCGGGCTGCATGCCACCTTTGGCGATCTGCTTGCGCAAAAACCGACCCGCAACGTGATGAACTATCTCCGGCAGGCGATCGACCATGCGTTGCCTGCCGGCTCAGAACACTTTGATCTGTTCAGCGTCCCGCTGCACGTCAGTTTCCGCGAGATGCAGGACGCGATGCTGGCGGGTCAGTTCACGCTTGCCGCCCCGCTGCATGCGGTATGTGAGGCGATCTCTCACTACAGCTGCGATATTCTGCTGATCACGGGACGGCCAGGCTGTCTGCCAGGCGTTCAGGCCTTGATTCGCCACCTGCAACCGGTGCCCGTCAACCGCATCGTCTGGCTGGATAAATACCAGGTTCATGAATGGTATCCGTTCAGCCAGCAGGGACGGATCGGCAACCCGAAATCCACCGCCGCCGTGGGTGCGATGCTCTGTAGTCTGGCGCTGGATCTTCGTCTGCCGCGCTTTAACTTTAAAGCAGCAGATATTGGCGCGTACTCTACGGTGCGCTATCTGGGCGTGCTGGATAACACTATCAATACCCTGCGGGACGAGAACGTCTGGTATCACGATATCGACCTCGATAAGCCCGGCGCGAAACTGGACGCCCGTCTGCACTTCCCGCTGCGCGGCAACGTTACGCTGGGCTTCCGGCAACTGGCCAATGCCCGCTGGCCCGCGACGCCGCTCTATACCCTGAGCATCAACTCTGCCGAGCTGGCGAAAGCCATTGCGGGCGACGGCGTACTGAACGTGCGCCTGAAGCTGCGTGGCGGCAATAAGCAGGAGGGGCCGGAATCTTTCGAGCTGAGTGATGCCTGGCTACAGGACGGCACGCCAGTGCCGCCGGATGCCCTGACCTTTAAACTGAATACTCTGGCCGATCGCCGACACAGCGGCAGCCACTACTGGATCGACAGCGGGAGCGTATACCTCAAATGACTGCGACGACTGCCACCACTCAGGCCTTAATCGGGTGGATCAACGAGACGCGACAGCACGCCCCGATGCTGGATAACGAAGCCGACGCCCTGCTTGCCCGCCTTAACGCCGCGCGCGCGCGTGAAGAGGCCCTCGAACGTGCCCTTGTCTGCCAGGGCAGCATCGGCTTATACGGCCACTCGCAGGCCGCGAAAGCGCATCTGCTGGCCTCCCTGTGCGGCAGCGGCGACGAACGGCTGAACGTTACGCCGGGTCAACGCACGTTTGATTACTTCTCGCATATTAACCCCGGGCATGCGCCGACCAACATGGCCGTGCGTTTCACCAGAGCGACCAGCGAGGTCGCAGACGACGCGTTTCCCCTGCGCCTGAGCCTGGTAACGGAGGCCGAGCTGGTACAGCTGTTTATCGCCCGCACTACGTTGGATCCGCAGATCCGTGCGGTGGATAAATCGGTGATTGAAGCCCGGCTTGAGAAGTGGCGTACGCTGCGTCAGCCGCACAGCGTGCCGGGAATAACGGCGCAGGAAGTCGCGACCGTTGCCCGGTTCTGGCAAACCGTAGTACCCGGCGCTAAGCAGCATATTGATGATGCCCTGTGGCACCAGTTTGCCCTGCTGGTTCCGTCGCTTGATCTCAGCACCCGCGCCAGCGTCTGGTCTCTGCTGTGGGGTGAGCAGCAGGAGTTAACCCAGCAGTGGCTTAAACTCGCCCAGGTGCTGCATCAAACCAGCCATGCCAGCGCGCTTGCGGCGCCGTTGAGTCTGCTGGTGGACAGTTTTGGTCTGCCGTGTGAAGGTTTCCTTACTTACGGGGCCTTTACCGTGCCGGAAGCGCAGGAAACATTGCTTCATCCGGTAAATAACGGCGAGTTGCTTAATGCCATTAGCCTGCCCGTCGATGTGCTGGCCTGCCTGACCCGCGAAGTGGTGCTGCCCGTTGAAAACTGCGTTCTGAATAACGTAGATATTATTGATATTCCGGCCATTTCTGAGGAAAACACGTCGCTGATGACGCAGGCAAAATGCCTGTGGCTGCTGGAGCATTATCGTCAGCACATACAGCCTGATGTCCTGGTTATCTGCAATGCGACGGCCCACCACCAGCAGACGGCAAAAACGGCCAGGCTCCTGCAAAACTGGGTCAAAGAGACGCAGCCGGTGGAAGAGTCCGCGTTGCCGGGCCTGGTCTGGGCCATTACCCCTCACGATGCGCGGTTTACCACAAAGCAGAATCTGGACGAAGCGGTGCAACAGTTGCTGGGCCAGCCGGGTCTGCGCTGGGGCACGCTCCAGGCGCTCGATACCCACAGCATGCAGCGGGTAATTGAATGGCTGTCGCAGGCTACCCTTCCAGCACAGCGCCAGAAGCGTCTCCACGCGCTGAAAAGGCTGTTGCAACAGTCTCTTTCGACGCTGATGCGCGCATACGTCGCCCCACTCACTCAGGAGCCAGGCGCAGGGCGGGCAGAGGCCGAAAAAATGGTCCGAACGCTGCAAGGCAGTGCCGCTCGTCATGGTGAACTGCTTGAGGGGCTTCTGCCGCCGTTAAACGCGTTTGAGACGCTGCTGACCGTCCACCAGCCTCGTGAGGAACAGGTCAACGGCCTGTTTAACGATGTTATCGATCTGTTTGCGGAAGAGACGCAGGAAAATCCAGGCGCGTTGCAGACCAAAGACAAAGCGCGGCTGGCCCATAACGTGTGGGTTAACCATCTTCGTCAGTGGAGTCGCAACGACGCGGCGGCTGCCCGTCTGGGCCTGGACGCAGAGGTATTACAGCAGATTGCGGATGTGCTGATCGTTACCAGCTACCGGCTGGATCTGCCGCTGCAACTGCAACGCATTGCAGAAACAGATAAAAGCAGTGCTGCGCAGCTGCATGCCGCGACAGGCAATTTCATTAGCTGGCTTGGCTATGAACTGACGCCCGTTTCTGAACGGCCTGCAAGCCGGATCCGCAAAGGTCAGCCAATTTTTGTGACGCCCGTTGTGAGCAGCGCTTTACCCCGTCTTACCCGACTTGGCGAGCAGCCTGTTCATGCGGCGACAGCCTATGTTTATGACTGGCTGGTTGCGCTCTACACCCGCGCGATTGAGAATGTGGATTATCAGTGCCCGTATGACATTAAGCCTGATGCGCGGAAAGCCTTGTCTGCCTTGCTGTCTTAATCATTGCAGCCCGCAGCAATGCGGGCTACCCCTTCATGATCCGTTTATGAAGCCAGACAAAGCCTGAGCCAACGCTGACGGGTTTTCCCAGGACATTGAATGGCCCGCATCAGGGATAATTTTTACAGCAACGCCTTTTTGTTGCAGGCGATTAAAATCGTCATCAGGCAGGGACCACTCACCAAAAACTAACATGACCGGGCAGCTCAATGACAAAAACAGGTGTTCCCAGTCGGGTTTAACGCCCTTGACCAGGCTCGTTGCGCCGCGCCAGACGGCCCAGGGGGCATTGCTTTGAAGGCTTCCAGACCACGCCGTCGTTTCCGCCCGCAGCATGTCATCATAGCCCTGTTCCAGAAAATGTTGTTCCGTTTGGGCCGCAATTGCCCGGCTGAACATCCCGCCACCCGCATGAAAATTGGGTTCAGACACTATCAGGCCTTTAACGCGTGACTTTAGCAGCGTTGCCGTTTCGATCGCGATACTCCCCCCCATGCTATGACCATAGAGCCAAAGACTATCCAGGCCGAGATGGTCTAACAGTTCAACCACCACCTGCGCCTGTTCACTTGTGCGATAACGGTAGTTGTCAGGTTTGTCACTGTAACCGCTACCGGGAAGATCGATCAGAATGGCTCTGCGCCCCCCGAAACGGGTATCACAGACAATACGAGGATATTCATACGACGATGCACAGCCCAACCCGTGGATAAAAACAACCGGGTCACCGAAACCGGGAAGATCCTGCCAGCGCACCGTGCAGCCTGCTTGCTGTGAATAGAAACTGTTCATAAGCACTCCATGTATGACGGACTGTATATTTATACAGCCTCAATGTATGGAATGCTATGTCTGGATGCCGATTCTTGAAGCGTGCTTCAGAAAAGAGAGATTAACAGGGCAACAGGAAAGCTCATCGGCCAGGTAGATCCCACCAGGAATGCGCTCAACAGGCGAATACGTTTACGATCTTTAGACAGGAACCAGGTAATTAATGCGCAGATGGAGGCCATGATTGCGTAGAAAACCAACATCTTTTGATACAACGTCATTCTGTTTACCTGAGCCGAAAAATAACCGCACGCAATATGCGTCATATGTTGACACAGATCAAGTTTTTTCGTTACACAATAACCACTTAATTATTAATGATAATAACAACTGAGTACCTTGTGTAACAACGCCGGGTAAAGCAAAACGGTTATTATTGATAAGATGCATATAGAATGCACTTTTTGGTAAATCCATCCCTGCAGAAAGCAGTCTAATAAAAGCAGGCTTTTAAGGGAGGAAACATGCTACGCATTCCGCAGAGTTGCATTCACACCCGTTCCACGCCTTTCTGGAACAAAGAAACGGCCCCCGCCGGCATTTTTAAACGTCACCTTGATACGGGCACGCAGCCGGGCGTTTACCCTCGCCTGTCGGTGATGCGCGGCGCGGTGCGTTATCTGGGCTATGCTGATGAATTTACACCTGAGCCTGACAGCGAGCTCGTCATTGAAGCGGGTCGTTTTGGCGTTTTCCCGCCAGAGAGATGGCACCACATTGAGGTGATGACCGACGATACCTTGTTCAATATTGAATTCTTTGTTGAACCTGAGGTGCTTAAGTCCCTTTAAGCGTCCGACAACATGAAGGAAACTATTATGTTACGTATTCCTGAAAACTTTGTTCACACCCGCTCGACGCCGTTCTGGAATAAAGAGAGCGCCCCAAAAGCGCTTTTTACCCATCACAACACCAAAGCCGGCGTGTACGGTCGGTTGTCCGTCATGCAGGGTGCGGTGCGTTACTTTGGCTTTGCCGATGGCGATGCCACCGAACCCGATCTGGAAGTGATCATTGAGGCCGGTTCTTTTGGCATCTCGCCACCGCAAAAATGGCACCGCATTGAGCTACTGACCGACGACACCTATTTTAATATCGACTTTTTCGCGGATCCTGCCGTCACGCTCAGCGGTGCGGGTATCGGTAAAGTGGTCAACACGCATAAGGAGTAAATAATGGGTAAGGCTACCTATACCGTGACCGTCACCAACAACAGCAACGGCGTGTCGGTGGATTATGAAACAGAAGCGCCAATGGAGCTGTTGATTCCGGACGTCGCGGCAGATGTCGTGAAGGATCTGGTGAATACCGTTCGCGCCTACGATACGGAAAATGAACACGAGGTATGTGGCTGGTAAGCTGAATCGCCCGGCACTGCGCCGGGCATGAGGGTTTAGTGTTTGATCATCACATGTCGGACTACCGTGTAATCCTCAAGTCCGTAGACCGACATATCTTTGCCGTAACCGGATAATTTCATTCCGCCGTGCGGCATTTCGCTCACCAGCATAAAATGGGTATTGACCCAGGTGCAGCCATACTGCAACCGTGCGCTGAGTCGATGGGCGCGTCCGACGTCTTTTGTCCAGACGGACGAGGCCAGGCCGTATTGCGAATCGTTAGCCCAGCTCAGCACCTGCGCTTCATCCTCAAATTCCGTCACGCTGACCACCGGGCCAAACACTTCGCGCTGGACGATCGCATCTTCCTGCTTCGCCCCGGCCAGTAGCGTTGGCTGGAAGTAATATCCTGCCCCCTCTCTTTTACTGGCACCGGTGACGACGCGGATATGTCCAAGGGCTTTGGCTTCGTCCACGGCAGCGCAAACGCGGGAAAGATGCGCGGCGGAGCTGAGCGGGCCCAGCTCCGTTGATGTATCGTCCGGCGCGCCCATTTTCAGGCTGGCAACAGCTGCGCCCAGCTTTTCGACCAGCGCGGAGTAAATCCCCTTCTGGGCATAGATACGACAGGCTGCGGTACAATCCTGACCAGCATTGTAGAAACCAAACGTACGCACGCCTTCAACCACGGCATCCAAATCTGCATCGTCAAAGACAATGACCGGGGCTTTTCCACCCAATTCCATATGGGTACGTTTAACTGAAGATGCGGTATGCCCGATAATATGTTCTCCGGTAGCAATAGAGCCGGTGAGAGAAACCATACGGACTTTTTCGTGCCCGGTCAGCGGATCTCCTACGGTTTTGCCGCGACCAAACAGCACGTTGAGCACGCCTGGAGGGAAGATATCTTTCGCCAGTTCCGCCAGCTTCAGCGCCGTCAACGGGGTGATTTCAGACGGCTTGATGACGACACAGTTTCCCGCCGCCAGCGCGGGCGCCAGCTTCCACGCCGCCATCATCAGAGGATAGTTCCAGGGCGCGATAGAGGCGACAACGCCAACCGGGTCGCGGCGAATCATTGAGGTATGTCCTTCGAGGTATTCTCCGGCAGCCAGCCCATTCAGGCAGCGGGCGGCCCCGGCAAAGAAGCGAAACACATCGACCACGGCCGGGATCTCATCTCCCTGGACACAGTGCAGCGGTTTCCCGCAATTTAGCGACTCCAGTTGTGCGAACGCGTCAGCGTTGGCTTCTATCACATCAGCCAGTTTCAACAAACTTTCGGCGCGCGTTTTGGGCGTCGTTTGCCCCCACTCAGTGAACGCGCGATCGGCAGCCTGGACGGCAGCGTCCACCTGTGCTGCCGACGCTTCAGCAATCTCCAGCAATACTTCACCCGTGGCAGGATTGTAAACCGCCTGCTTCTCACCCTCGCCGGTCACCAGTTCACCATTAATCAGCAGTTGATTTTGCATAGCATCGTCCTGTTGAAATCGACATAGTTTTCGCTGTCAGCACACGTTCTGGCGGGTCGATGCGTGACAACGTCACGTCACCAATCCGCACTCCCTTACTAAAGGTAGACCGCGCATCATGTCGCTTCAGGAATTTTCATCAAGGTGTGACTGGGGACAGCATCATTTCGCGAATTAACGCCGCCAGTTGGACGACCGCCTGCTCCTCCCGCTCGCCCCATCCCCATGAGGTATTGAAACGGAAAAACGGTGTCCAGATATTGGACGTGGAAAACATTTTGCCGGGCGCAATGCTGATTTGATGAGTTAATGCCTTTTCACTCAACTGCCCCGCATCCAGCTGTTCAGGCAGTTCCAGCCATAAAAAGTAGCCGCTGTCGTTATGATGGATTTTGACGCCAGCAGGCATATGGCGCAAAAGCGATTGCCAGGCCTGCTGTTTGCGTTCAGCAAGCGTGCGCCGCAGGCGACGAAGGTGGGCGTCGTAACGTTTGGTCGCCAGGTAATCCACCAGCGCCAGCTGCATGGGGGAGCTGGTGGATAACGTACTCATCAGCTGTAACTGCTGAATACGGCGCGCATGTTTTCCCGCCGCCACCCAGCCAATACGGAAACCGGCCACCAGACACTTAGAGAATGAGGAGCAGTGCAACGTCATATCCTGCTTATCCCAGGCCTTTGCCGGAAGCGGCTTTTCGCGGCCAAAGTAGAGTTCGCTGTAAACATCGTCTTCAATCAGCGTGACGTTATGCCGGGTTAATAAGGCCACCAGCTGAGCTTTCTTCTCTGCACTCAGCGTGAAGCCGAGCGGGTTCTGACTGTTGGTCATCAGCCAGCAGGCTTTCACCGGATAATCATTTAACGCCTGCTCAAGGGCACTGAGATCGATGCCCTCACGCACGTCAGTAGCAACCGACAGCGCTTTCAGTTTCAGACGTTCAAGTGCCTGGAGTGCGCCATAAAAACAGGGGTTTTCAACGATAACCCAGTCACCTGGTTCAGTGACAGCCTGCAAACTAAGGTTGAGTGCTTCGAGCGCGCCCGCGGTGATCACAATTTCGTCCGGGGAGATATTCATCCCCTGCTGAGCGTAGCGACGGGCAATGGCATGACGTAAGTCGACGTTACCCGGCGGCAGGTTTTCAATCACACTCATGGCCGTGGCCGTTTTACTGACATTAGCCAGCGAGCGGTTGAGTTGCTGAAGCGGGAATAGGCGCGGATCGGGAAATGCCGAGGCAAAAGGGACAACGGAGGGGTCGCGGCTGGCCTGTAGCACGTCGAAGATATAGGTGTTGATGTCAACTACTTCATCGCGCATCACCTGCGCGGGCGGTGCTGGCTGGTGTGTGGTCGGACGGGCGGCAACGTAATAGCCTGACTGCGGTCTGGCAACAATGCGCCCCTGACTTTCCAGCATCTGATACGCGTGGCCCACGGTCATGAAACTCATGCCGCTGCTTGCCACCTGCTCTCGCAGAGAAGGCAGCTTATCGCCCGGCAACCATACGCCAAGCTCAATCTGCGAGATAATTTGTTGCGCCAGACGCTGGTATTTTTTCATCAGATTCTCCTTATTGCTGACAGTGTATATCAGCAGGAGAAAAAGAGAAGATTTTGCTAACTGTTATGGGAAACGCGGCAGATTACTTGCGGTACTCAGTAATGTGATTCTGAGCCGAACGCGCTGCGGCCAGGTGGTCGAGCGTGATCATTGGCGATTTGCAGAAAATGCATTTCGCGCCGAACGGATTTTTGTCAGACACATCAAAAGCTGAGGTGCGGTACTGCGAGCCATGACAGCATGGGCAGCGGAAATGGATATAAGAAGTCATAGGATTCTCCTGTAAACGTAAAAACGTAAATTACTCATGAGCCGATCAGGCAAAAGTTGGTTCGATACAAAACTAATCGGAATGTAGATAAAGACCCAAGAGAGGCTGCGGAGAGGCACAACGTGATGAGAACTGCTTTATAAAACTACGTCAGATATTTATTTGGATTCAAAACCAGAAATCCATTAACGCATGTTGCAGGCGACAAAGCAAGCTGTTTAATGCGTAAAAATCATAAAAAGAAATTTTTTATTCTTCCTTGTTAGCTATATCAGTCAGATAAAGTTCACCTTTTCCCCCAACTGTTATAGATAAATTTTCAATTTCTGCTTCTGATATCTCATTTTCCCCCTCTTTATCATAACAGCACACCGTTTAACATTGAGGCAGTGCATGTTTGGTCCAGATGCGTTTCATCTTGCGCGAATACAGTTCGCCTTTACCGTATCCTTTCATATTATTTTTCCGGCGATAACCATTGGCCTGGCGAGCTATCTCGCCGTGCTGGAAGGGCTGTGGCTGAAAACAAAAAACCCCGTCTGGCGTTCGCTGTACCATTTCTGGTCGAAGATCTTCGCCGTCAACTTTGGGATGGGCGTGGTCTCCGGCCTGGTGATGGCTTATCAGTTTGGCACCAACTGGAGCGGGTTTTCGCAGTTTGCGGGCAGCATTACCGGCCCTCTGCTGACCTATGAAGTGCTCACCGCGTTCTTCCTTGAGGCGGGGTTCCTCGGGGTAATGTTGTTTGGCTGGAATAAGGTCGGGCCGGGGCTGCACTTCTTTTCGACCTGCATGGTGGCACTGGGGACCCTCATGTCTACGTTCTGGATCCTCTCGTCAAACAGCTGGATGCAGACACCGCAAGGGTATGAAATCATCAACGGTCAGGTCGTTCCGGTGGACTGGTTTGCCGTGGTGTTTAACCCCTCCTTCCCTTACCGCCTGCTGCACATGTCGATAGCGGCATTTCTCAGCAGTGCACTGTTTGTCGGAGCCTCCGCGGCCTGGCATTTGCTGCGCGGAAACAACACCCCTGCCATTCGCACCATGTTCTCCATGGCGTTGTGGATGACGTTGATCGTAGCCCCTGTTCAGGCACTGGTGGGTGATATGCACGGGCTTAATACCTTAAAACACCAGCCCGCGAAAATAGCCGCCATTGAAGGCCACTGGGAGAATCCCCCGGGTGAGCCTACTCCGTTGCTGCTGTTTGGCTGGCCGGATATGGAGCAGGAACGGACCCGTTTTAGCCTTGAAATTCCCGCTCTCGGCAGCCTTATCCTGACCCACAGTTTCGATAAACAGGTTCCGGCATTGAAGGAGTTCCCAAAAGACGATCGCCCGAACGCCACCATTGTCTTTTGGTCTTTCCGCATCATGGCCGGTTTAGGGATGTTGATGCTCTTCCTGGGCATGGTGGCGGTCTGGCTGCGTTACAAACAGCGCCTCTACACCTCACGTTCCTTCCTGTGGTTTGCCCTGCTGATGGGGCCGTCCGGGCTGATCGCGATCCTCGCCGGATGGGTAACAACGGAGGTCGGCCGCCAGCCCTGGGTCGTCTATGGGCTACAGCGTACGAAGGATGCGGTTTCCGCACATGGCGATCTGCACATGAGCATCAGCTTGCTGGCCTTCTTCGTGGTTTATACCGCGGTGTTCGGCGTGGGTTACAGCTATATGGTGCGTCTGATTAAAAAAGGGCCGCAGCCTTATGAATCCTTCGCGACTGAATCCGATGGCCGCCCTGCTCGTCCGCTTTCTGCCGTCACCACTGAATTTAAGGAGTAACCGTAATGGGTATCGATCTTTCCATTATCTGGTTCGTGATTATCGTTTTCGCCACGTTGATGTATATCGTGATGGACGGTTTTGATCTGGGGATAGGCATACTGTTTCCGGTAACGCCGAATGCGGACGATCGCGACGTAATGGTCAACAGCGTGGCTCCCGTCTGGGACGGCAACGAAACCTGGCTGGTGCTTGGCGGTGCGGCCCTGTTTGGCGCCTTTCCTCTCGCCTATGCGGTGATCATCGACGCGCTAACCCTTCCACTGACAATAATGCTGATCGGGCTTATATTTCGTGGCGTCGCCTTCGAATTTCGCTTCAAAGCGACTCCGGCGCACCGTCCGTTCTGGGATAAGGCCTTTATTGGCGGGTCAATTGTGGCGGCCTTCAGCCAGGGCATCACCGTCGGCGCGGTCATCCACGGGTTCAGCGTCACCGGTCGCGCTTACAGCGGTGGTCCGTTTGACTGGTTTACCGCGTTCAATCTTTTCTGCGGTGCGGGTCTTGTGGTGGCTTACGCGCTGTTAGGATCAACGTGGCTGGTAATGAAAAGTGAAAATGCCCTGCAACAGCGGATGCGTCAGGTATCGAAAGTGCTTCTGCTCCTGCTTCTGGTATTCATTGCGGTAATCAGTATATGGACCCCTCTCGCCCAAGCAGCCATTGCTGCGCGCTGGTTTACGCTGCCAAATCTGTTTTATCTGCTGCCCGTTCCTGCGCTGGTTGCGATCCTGAGTCTGTGCCAGTGGCGCTGCCTGAACGATCCTGCGAGCCATACACTGCCGTTTATCATGACGTTAGGGCTGGTTTTTCTTGGCTTTAGCGGGCTTGGGATCAGCATCTGGCCGCATATCATCCCGCCGGACATTACCCTCTGGCAGGCCGCTGCGCCAGCCCAAAGCCAGGGCTTCATGCTGGTGGGCGCACTGTTGATCATTCCTGTGATTCTGGTCTACACCTTCTGGAGTTATTACGTTTTTCGCGGAAAAGTACAGCATGGGGAGGGTTATCACTGATGCAACAACCTGTATGGAAACGTTTGATGTGGCTTGCCATCATCTGGGGCGGCAGCGTCCTGGCACTGGCCTGCGTAAGTATGCTCTTTAAAATGCTGATGGCCGCAGCCGGATTTAAATCGCACTAATTCATTCACCGGGTGCGTTGCCGCCCGGTCCTTATCTCGCACTTTCAGATAAACCCCATTAACACCCTGGAGGGTATGGTTACACTGAAAAAATATTTACAGCATTGATAGTTTGAGAAGAAAAATGAAAAAGCTCGCGGCAGTAAGTTTAATCAGCCTCGCACTGGCGGGATGCGTTAATCCCGGTAAAGCCTCCGTTCAGACCAATCAGTTAGAGAATCACCGTTTCGTGCTGGAAAACGTTGATGGAAAAGCGGTTAAGGGCCTGAAAACGCAGCCTGAAATTCGGTTCAGCGCGCAGCCCAGTATCAGCCTGATTAACAACATTGCCGTCTCCGGCACAATGTGCAACGGCTTCAACGGCCAGGGAAAATTGTCCGAAGGAGAGTTGACGGTCAAAACGCTGGCAATGACGCGGAAACTCTGCACCGAGCCGCAGCTTAATGAACTGGATCAGACCCTCGCCGATATGCTACGCACAGGCGCTCAGGTAGACCTGACCGAAGACCAGTTAACGCTGGCGACAGCCAATAAGTCTTTAATGTTTAAGCGAGTTGAATAACTCAGTAACTCCCGCACGATCCTACGGCAAGCGACTGCTCACTACAGCGTTTGCCGTTTGGCAACGCGCACATGCCGATAGCGGAGCCGTCGAGCTGACGGGCAACGGAGAGTGACCCTCCGATCATTGCGCAGTTGGCCTGGCCTGAACTGGACATAGCCGCTCGCATACCTGGCGTAACGTGTGCCGCTGTCGCCTGCTGTACAGGTTCATTGCTGCATGCCGACAATAGTAACGCGGCACATCCGACCCAAAATGCTGAACGCATACCTTCCTCCCCATAATTAACGCGAAACCTATGCATAATAGGCATCACGCGCCGCATCGTCGAGAGCGGATGTGCGTATTTATGCGCCTTGGTAACAATTTCTCGCAATTTTTTAACGCGAATAGCCTTCGAGTCATTGATACAGCGCATACCAAGGACACAAAAGCGAAAATCGTAAAACCTGAGCTTTGCTAAAATACACAGATAATATTCAGGGTCTGTCGTCGTTTTACAGACCCCTCTTTTTGCGCAATGTAAGGGTGTTGTCCTATGCAAACTATTGACGGCAATGGTGCAGTCGCGTCTGTTGCGTTTCGCACCAGCGAAGTTATCGCCATCTACCCCATCACCCCAAGCTCCACGATGGCTGAACAGGCTGACGCCTGGGCTGGTAATGGGGTAAAAAACGTCTGGGGCGATGTCCCGCGGGTTGTTGAGATGCAGTCCGAAGCCGGCGCCATTGCCACCGTGCATGGTGCGTTGCAGACCGGTGCCCTGTCGACCTCGTTCACCTCGTCTCAGGGGCTGCTGTTGATGATCCCCACGCTTTACAAGCTGGCAGGACAATTAACGCCGTTTGTCCTGCACGTCGCCGCACGTACTGTAGCCACACACGCGATCTCTATTTTTGGCGACCACTCAGACGTGATGGCCGTGCGTCAGACCGGCTGCGCTATGCTCTGCGCCAGCAGCGTGCAGGAAGCACAGGACTTCGCGCTGATTTCGCATATCGCCACGCTGAAAAGTCGAGTGCCATTTATTCATTTCTTCGATGGTTTTCGCACCTCTCACGAGATCAATAAAATCGTTCCGCTGCCGGATGACACTATTCTTAACCTGCTGCCGCAGGCTGACATTGATGCCCATCGCGCTCGGGCCCTCAATCCGGAACATCCGGTGATCCGGGGTACCTCTGCGAACCCGGATACCTATTTCCAGTCCCGCGAGGCGACAAACCCGTGGTACAACGCGGTGTATGAGCACGTTGAACAGGCGATGGACGATTTTGCCGCTGCGACGGGTCGCGCATATAAGCCATTTGAATATTACGGTCATCCGCAGGCCGAGCGCGTAATCGTCCTGATGGGCTCCGCCATCGGCACCTGCGAAGAGGTGGTCGATGAGCTTCTTACGCGTGGTGAAAAAGTTGGCGTGCTAAAAGTTCGCCTCTACCGTCCATTCTCTGCGAAACATCTGCTCGCAGCCCTGCCGGAAAGCGCGCGTGCCGTGGCGGTACTTGACCGCACCAAAGAGCCTGGCGCGCAGGCTGAACCCCTTTACCTTGATGTAATGACCGCTCTGGCTGAGGCATTTAATCACGGTGAGCGCGAAACGCTGCCGCGCGTCATTGGCGGGCGTTATGGTTTGTCTTCCAAAGAGTTCGGGCCGGAGTGCGTCCTGGCCGTATTTGCTGAACTGCGCGAGGCAAAACCGAAGCCGCGCTTTACGGTCGGCATTTATGATGACGTGACTAACCTTTCTCTCCCTTTGCCGGAAAACACCCTGCCCTCGAATGCGAAACTGGAAGCGCTGTTCTACGGTCTGGGCAGCGACGGCAGCGTCTCGGCGACCAAGAACAACATCAAAATTATCGGTAACTCCACGCCGTGGTATGCGCAAGGGTATTTCGTCTACGATTCCAAAAAAGCGGGCGGGTTGACCGTCTCGCACCTGCGCGTCAGCGAACATCCAATCCGCTCGGCATACCTGATTTCTCAGGCGGATTTTGTTGGCTGTCATCAGCTCCAGTTTATCGATAAATACCAGATGGCCGAGCGCCTGAAGCCCGGCGGTATTTTCCTGATCAACACCCCGTATAGCGCCGATGAGGTCTGGGCACGACTGCCCCAGGAAGTCCAGGCGGTGCTAAACCAGAAACAGGCGCGCCTGTATGTCATTAACGCCGCGAAGATCGCCCGCGAGTGCGGCCTGGCCGCGCGTATCAATACGGTTATGCAGATGGCGTTCTTCCACCTGACCAATATTCTGCCGGGCGACAGCGCGCTGATGGAGCTCCAGGGGGCGATAGCCAAAAGCTACAGCAGCAAAGGTCAGGAGCTGGTTGAGCGCAACTGGCAGGCGCTGGCGCTGGCCCGCGAGTCGCTGTTCGAGGTGCCGTTGCAGCCGGTCAATACCAGCAGCCCGAACCGGCCGCCAGTGGTGTCTGACGCTGCCCCGGATTTCGTCAAAACCGTTACGGCGGCGATGCTTGCCGGGTTGGGCGACACTCTTCCCGTCTCTGCGCTTCCGCCTGATGGCACCTGGCCGATGGGCACGACCCGCTGGGAAAAACGCAACATTGCCGAAGCGATCCCTATCTGGAAAGAAGAGCTGTGCACCCAGTGCAACCACTGCGTGGCGGCCTGCCCGCACTCGGCCATTCGCGCCAAAGTGGTGTCGCCAGAAGCGATGGCGGACGCACCGGAAAGTCTGCACTCGCTGGATGTAAAATCCCGTGATATGCGTGGCCAGAAATATGTTCTTCAGGTGGCACCAGAGGACTGTACCGGCTGTAACCTGTGCGTCGAGGTGTGCCCGGCGAAAGATCGTCAGGATCCCTCAATCAAAGCCATTAATATGATGTCGCGTCTGGAACATGTTGAAGAAGAGAAAGTGAATTATGACTTCTTCCTCGACCTGCCCGAAATCGATCGCAACAAGCTGGAACGCATTGACATTCGTACCTCGCAGCTCATCACCCCCCTCTTCGAGTACTCCGGGGCGTGTTCCGGATGCGGTGAAACGCCGTACATCAAACTGCTTACCCAGCTTTACGGCGACCGGATGCTGATTGCCAACGCGACAGGCTGCTCGTCAATCTATGGGGGGAACTTGCCGTCCACGCCTTATACCACCGACGCGTATGGCCGCGGCCCGGCTTGGGCAAACTCGCTATTTGAGGATAACGCAGAATTTGGTCTGGGATTCCGCCTGACGGTCGATCAGCACCGCGCCCGCGTAATGCGTCTGCTGGAACAGTTTGCCGATAAAATCCCGGCAGAGCTGAATGACGCCCTGCATGCGGAGGCCACGCCTGACGTTCGTCGCGCACAGGTTGCTGAACTGCGCCACGCGCTTCAGGGTGTTGAAGGGGCTGAACAACTGCTGACCGATGCTGACGCGCTGGTTGAAAAATCTATCTGGCTGATCGGTGGCGACGGATGGGCCTACGATATTGGTTTCGGTGGTCTTGATCACGTCCTGAGCCTCACCGAAAACGTTAACATTCTGGTGCTTGATACTCAGTGTTATTCCAACACCGGCGGACAGGCCTCGAAAGCAACGCCACTGGGTGCGGTCACGAAATTTGGTGAGCATGGCAAACGTAAGGCGCGTAAAGATTTGGGCGTCAGCATGATGATGTATGGACACGTCTACGTCGCGCAGATTTCGCTGGGCGCGCAGCTTAACCAGACGGTGAAAGCCATTCAGGAAGCGGAAGCGTATCCTGGCCCGTCGCTGATCATCGCCTACAGCCCGTGTGAGGAGCATGGCTACGATCTGGCGCTTAGCCACGACCAGATGCGTCAGCTTACCGCAACCGGCTTCTGGCCGCTGTACCGCTTTGACCCGCGCCGTGCCGATGAAGGAAAATTACCGCTGGCGCTGGATTCCCGTCCGCCTTCAGACGCCCTTGCCGAAACCTTACTTCAGGAGCAGCGTTTCCGCAGGCTGAACGCTCAACAACCAGAAGTAGCAGAGCAGCTATGGAGGGACGCGGCAGCGGATCTTCAGAAGCGTTATGACTTCCTTGCACAGCTGGCGGGGAAAGCGGAAAAATCAACCAGCGAATAACCGTTATGCCCGGCTTGCCCGGGCATTTTTTTGCCATAAAAAAGCCCGATGCACGTGCACCGGGCTAATCCAAATGTTCGGTGAAAATTGCCTCAACGTTCTGAACAATATTCACGTGAATTATGGATGAAAAAATCTTAAAGGCATATAACGCCATGGAGAATACCTTCTTTACCACTTAATTAATAATTTTTATTTTGTATCGATTATAAGGATTAATTCACGGCATCAATTGTTATTTCAAACGCATCATTTGCTTTAGATTTTACTCAACCCGTAACAATTATATTTTATTCATCAACCCTCTGTGTGATTTAGCATGGGACAGCTTTCCATCCCGGAAAGTTCACTAAGCAATAAAAAAATAACTGCAAAGGAATAATCAAAATGCAAAGAAAAGTACTGGCACTGATGATCCCCGCTTTGTTAATGGCTGGAGCCGCTCACGCAGCTGAAATTTATAATAAAGACGGCAATAAACTGGATCTGTATGGCAAAGTAGATGGTCTGCATTATTTCTCTGACGATGCGTCAAAAGATGGTGACCAAACCTATATGCGCCTGGGTTTCAAAGGTGAAACCCAAATCAACGACATGATGACCGGTTACGCGCAGTGGGAATACAACATTCAGGCAAACAACACCGAAGGCTCTGACAATCAGTCCTGGACGCGTCTGGCCTTCGCGGGTGTGAAGGTGGGCGACTACGGATCCTTCGATTACGGCCGTAACTATGGCGTCCTGTACGACGTAGAAGGCTGGACCGATATGCTGCCAGAATTTGGTGGCGACTCTTATACTTATGCCGATAACTTTATGACCGGTCGTGCAAACGGCGTGGCGACCTACCGTAACACCGACTTCTTTGGTCTGGTGCAGGGTCTGAACTTCGCGGTGCAGTATCAGGGTAATAATGAAGGTAATAACTGCGATGAGAATTTCTGCTCTACTAATGAAGGGACCAACAACGGTCGTGATACACGTCATGAAAATGGTGACGGTTACGGTATCTCCGCAACCTACGATTTCGGCATGGGCTTCAGCGCAGGCGCGGCATATGCTTCATCTGACCGTACTAACGATCAGGTAAATTACACTACTGCGGGCGGTGATACTGCGGATGCATGGACCGCAGGCCTGAAATACGATGCCAACAACATTTACCTGGCTGCAATGTATTCCGAAACCCGTAATATGACGCCGTACGGCGACAATGCAGATGCGGTTGCAAATAAAACCCAGAACTTTGAAGTGACCGCACAATATCAGTTTGACTTCGGCCTTCGTCCGGCTGTTTCCTAGTTACAGTCCAAAGGTAAAGATCTGGGCAATGGTCAGGACGATAAAGACCTGGTGAAATACGCTGACGTCGGTGCTACCTACTATTTCAACAAAAACATGTCCACCTATGTTGATTATAAAATCAACCTGCTGGATGAAGATGATTCATTCTACAAAAACAATGGCATCGGTACGGATGACATCGTAGCGTTAGGTCTGGTTTACCAGTTCTAATCCCGTTAGCCCGCAGCGATCTGCGGGCTAATTTTATCTCTGTTTCGCCTGCTCTTTACGAAAAGAGAGATAGCCAATTACCCCGCTGTCGCCATCCATTGGGTGATTTACTCCATCCATTACCGCCACTTCCGGGAAGTCGAATGGCGTAACATTCTCCAGACAGGCGACATTCACACCATATTCATTGGGATTGGAACGTCGTTGATGGAACGTATAAATACCGCAAACCGAGCAGAAGAAATGGCGCGCCGTGCCGGTGTTGAAACGGTACTCTGTGAGCGTGTCCGCGCCCTGCGTCACCTTAATACCCGTCAACGGCGCGGAAACCACTACTGCCCCGCGCATCCTGCAAAACGAGCAGCTACATCGCCGTGCGGTATTCAGGCCGTACGTCAGCTCAACAGTAAATTTCACCGCCCCACAATGACACTGTGCATGACGAATTTCAGCCATCGCTTATACCCCTTTTCTCACTAACTCAGCCGCTTTTAAAAAGACCTCATCTTCGACACCATCCCCCTTCTGCCTGCCGAGCCTCACCAGCTCATCGACAATACTTTCACGGTTGATGATCTTCTGCGCTGAAACCAGCCCGATAACGGCGGCACCAATCGCCAGCCCAACTAATCCTGTCTGTTCGTCTTTATTTTTCATAGAAGCGCTCCCTTGTCCCCCTCAAAAGCGTAGCAGGAGAACTGTAAAACGTGCTGGAACGCGGGGATGAGATCGGTGCTTTATCTCACCTTCTCGTCCGGCAAAACAGGGGGTTCTGAGCGGGTATCGGAATATCGTGAATAGCGTTGCGCATAGCGAGGCCGTAATGGGTTTTAAAACCGCCTTCGTAAAGGCGGCTGGTCATTACTCTGGATCTTTATCGCCTGATTCAGGCGCTGAGCCAGGATCATCTTTCGGTTTTCTTCCATCCTTTTCCGGGTTATCCGGGCTGGGATTATAATCAGGATGGTCACCATTAACGGGACGGTCAGACATTTTCACCTCCGTTTTTACTGCGTAAGCTGTAAGTGTAGACAACCCGTTAGTCTTAACCAAACTTCTTTGAGGGGCTCATTTGTAAATCGTGCTGGCATTCGGCGCTGCAATCCGTACCATACACGACACACTTTCGCATGCTGGTTTTTACCGGTAGCCGCAAACCCGTCTTTTATCGCTAACCAGATGGGGCACGTAAATGCGCAGATGGTGTATGAAATCTATGCTACATGGATAGAAGAGATGAACACGAAGCTGACGCTTTGAAATCGTTTTCTCACCCTGTGCCCCATTTGAGATCTGAGTAACGAATAGATGCAACAAAATCAAGAGATTAACAAGAAAGAACAGTACAACCTGAATAAACTGCAAAAGCGACTGCGCCGTAACGTGGGCGAAGCCATTGCAGACTTCAACATGATTGAAGAAGGCGATCGCATCATGGTCTGCCTGTCGGGCGGTAAAGACAGCTACACCATGCTGGAGATCCTGCGCAATCTACAGCAAAGCGCACCGGTGAACTTTTCCCTGGTCGCGGTTAACCTCGATCAGAAACAGCCAGGATTCCCGGAGCATATCCTGCCGGAGTACCTTGAGAACCTGGGCGTTGAGTACAAAATCGTAGAAGAGAATACCTACGGCATTGTAAAAGAGAAGATCCCTGAGGGCAAAACGACCTGCTCGCTTTGCTCACGTTTGCGTCGCGGCATTCTGTACCGCACCGCAACCGAACTGGGCGCCACCAAGATTGCGCTTGGTCATCACCGGGACGACATTCTGCAAACGCTGTTTTTGAATATGTTTTACGGCGGCAAAATGAAGGGAATGCCACCGAAGCTGATGAGTGACGACGGCAAACACATCGTGATCCGCCCACTCGCCTACTGTCGCGAGAAAGACATTGAGCGTTTCTCTCAGGCCAAAGCCTTCCCTATCATTCCGTGCAATCTGTGCGGCTCACAGCCGAACCTGCAACGTCAGGTCATTGGCGACATGCTGCGTGACTGGGATAAACGCTATCCGGGCCGCATCGAAACCATGTTCAGCGCCATGCAGAACGTGGTGCCTTCGCACCTCGCCGATGTTGAACTGTTCGATTTCAAAGGGATTAACCACGGTTCAGAGGTAGTGAATGGCGGGGATCTGGCGTTTGACCGCGAAGAGATCCCGATGCAGCCTGCTGGCTGGCAGCCAGAGGAAGAGGATGCGCAATTCGATGAACTGCGCCTGAACGTGGTGGAAGTGAAATAACCTGACTGCGTCTCAGACAGTGCTTCTGAGACGCTTTTTTCCCTTACTTCAGCAGCCGAACGCGGCAGGTTTTCCCTTTAATCTTCCCGCCCTGCAACTGTTTCCAGGCCTTATGCGCAACCGACTGGCGAACTGCTACGTAGACATGTGCAGGATGGACCGTGATCTTGCCAATATCTGCCCCGTCGAGACCAATATCCCCTGTTAACGCCCCCAGAACGTCACCGGGACGCATTTTGGCTTTTTTACCGCCGTCGATGCACAGGGTGGCCATTTCCGCCGCCAGCGGAGCGATGCTGATATTACCGGGGGCATTCACCCAGTTGAGTTTCAGTTGCAGCATTTCCGCAAGAATATTAGCGCGCTGCGCCTCTTCAGGCGCGCAGAAGCTGATGGCGAGACCGCTGTTACCCGCACGCGCGGTACGCCCGATGCGGTGGACATGCACTTCCGGATCCCATGCCAGTTCGAAATTCACCACCAGTTCAAGCGATTTAATATCCAGGCCACGAGCCGCCACATCCGTTGCAACCAGCACGCGAGCGCTGCCGTTAGCGAAACGCACCAGCGTCTGATCGCGATCGCGCTGCTCCAGATCGCCATGCAGCGATAATGCGCTCTGTCCGGCATCATTCAGGGCATCGCACACCGCCTGACAATCTTTTTTGGTATTACAGAACACCACGCAGGACGCTGGTTGGTGTTGGCTAAGCAATTTTTGCAGCAGTGGAATTTTGCCCTGCTGCGACGTCTCGAAGAACTGCTGCTCAATCGCTGGCAATGCATCGACAGTATCGATTTCAATGGTCAGCGGGTTCTTCTGCACGCGCCCGCTGATCGCCGCAATCGCCTCTGGCCAGGTGGCAGAAAAAAGCAGCGTCTGACGCGTGGCTGGCGCAAAGCGGATCACTTCGTCAATCGCATCGCTGAAGCCCATATCCAGCATGCGGTCAGCTTCATCCATCACCAGCGTTTGCAGTGCATCGAGTGAAACGGTGCCTTTTTGCAGGTGATCGAGCAGACGGCCCGGCGTTGCCACAATGATATGCGGGGCGTGCTGAAGGGAATCGCGCTGCGCACCGAACGGTTGCCCGCCGCAGAGCGTTAAAATTTTAGTGTTAGGCAAAAAACGCGCAAGACGACGCAGCTCACCCGCGACCTGGTCGGCCAGCTCGCGCGTCGGGCAGAGTATCAGGGACTGGGTCTGAAACAGGGTTGCATCAATATGCTGCAACAGGCCGAGTCCAAATGCAGCCGTTTTTCCACTACCGGTTTTCGCCTGCACGCGCACATCCCGGCCTTCAAGGATAGCCGGCAGCGCGGCGGCCTGGACAGGGGTCATAGTGAGGTAACCCAACTCATTCAGGTTTGTCAGTTGGGCTTCAGGCAGAACGTTCAGCGTGGAAAAAGCGGTCACAATATACTCTCATGGTAATGATTGCAGTCAGATGGCGCGTATCCTCGCAGATCTCCGCTAACGATGCGACAATTTAATCGGTTCTTCGTCCGGTGGCGGATCCGGCATCGGCTGCGGACGCGGGATGGGATCGGGAATTGGGGTCGGATCGGTGGGCACCGGATCGGACTGCCATGTGTTCAGGCGTTGCAGGGCAAGTAGCATACTCATCTTTTCCTCCAGATTAGGGTGCTTACCCCTAAAGGGTAGACGCAGATAAACAGGAGGCAAAAAAAAGCCGACTATGAAGTCGGCGTCGTACGAATCAATTGTGCTATGCAGTAATTCAAAAAAAGGAAGTAAGACAATATGGAGCGCAACGCCCATCGCTTGACGTTGCATTCACCTGCGGGAGTCATATTGCACCTAACATGGTCTAAGTTTATTGACTTCGCTCAATTAAAATGTCGTTTTGAAGCAGTCGCAGCATTAGAAAATGCGTAAATTTACAGCCATTTACTACGATGCAACCACCATGCAACACCCCCAATCAAAACCACTAACATGACGCAAAACGTGGTGAAGCCATAGTGGTATTCACCGCCGGGGATCCCCCCAAGATTGACGCCAAACAACCCGGTTAAGAACGTACTTGGCAAAAAGACCATCGCCATCAGCGACATGGTATAGGTTCTCCTGGCTAATGACTCCTGCATTACCTGTGCTATCTCATCCGCCATGACCGCCGTTCTGGCGATACACGAATCAATTTCGTCCAGACCACGTCCCAGCCGGTCAGCAATATCCTGCATTCTGCGACGCTGATCGTCATTCATCCAGCTCATGCGTTCGCTGGCCAGTCTCGCATAGACGTCGCGCTGCGGGGTCATATAGCGGCGCATAACAATAAGCTGTTTTCGCAACAACGCCAGAAAACCACGTGGGGGAATTTGCTGATCGAGCAGGTTGTCTTCCAGATCGATGATTTTATCGTGGAGTTCTTCAATAAACTCGCTGGCATGATCGGTCAGCGCATCACATACATCCACCAGCCAGCTTCCGCAATTCGTAGGCCCCGTGCCCTCTTTCAGATCGTTAATGACGTCATCCAGCGCCAGCACTTTTCGCTGACGGGTGGAAACAATCAATCGTTCATTCATGTAGACACGCATTGCCACCAGCTGATCTGGACGCTCATCCGTACTGCCGTTTATGCAACGCAGTGTTATTAACGTCCCCTCACCCATCCGGCTGACGCGAGGTCTGAGACTTTCTCCCGCCAGCGCATCCCGAACGTTGTTGGGCAATAGCGGCGTGGACGCGAGCCACTCGGCGCTGTCCGGGTGCGTGTAGTTGAGGTGCAGCCAGCATGGGTGTTCGTTGTCGATGTGATCCTGATCTTCAAGCGGCCTTGCGCCCCCGTGCCCATCAAGTACCCATGCAAAAACCGCGTCAGGTACGTTAACTTCAGACCCTTTAATGCTCTCCACAGCGCCTCCACCGATTTATCTCTTTCGGTGTCAGTCTAGCTTTCGTCGAGGGTTAAGCAATAATTATGTGAGGCATCATCCTGAATATGCTCAGGAATTCACCACCCATTCGCGGCTTATTAACGCATTATCAGCCTGGTACTCGTTCTTCAGACGGAAATTACGTGTTCGTGTCTGAAGTTCAATCACCTGATTGCGCAGCACATCTGACGAACCGTTGAGTTCTTCAACCATCGACACATTGCTCTGTGTTACGCGTTCCAGCTCTGACAATGCCAGCGTGATTTGTGAAATCCCTTTTTCTTGTTCCGATGTTGAGGCGGAAATTTCATCCATCAGTCGGCTCACGTTGCCCGAGCCGGTAACGATGTCGTGCATGTTTTTTTCAGCTTCAGAGACTACGTTAACGCCCTGCGTCACGTTATGGCTGGTGACTTCAATCAATGACTTAATATTTTTTGCCGCTTCGGCGCTACGATGCGCCAGGCTTCTGACCTCACCAGCGACCACTGAAAATCCTTTTCCATGGTCGCCCGCTCTTGCCGCTTCAACGGCGGCGTTAAGCGCCAGAATATTGGTCTGAAAAGCGATACCGTCAATCAGCGAGATAATCTCTGTCATTTGCTGGGCGCAGTCGGTAATTGATTGCATATTGTTCGCGACCTGCCCCATTAACTCTCCGCCTTTACGCGCCTGCAACGTCGCGATATTCGCCTGTTCGCTGGCTAAACGGGTATTGTCGGCATTATTTTTTGTACTTGCAGCCATCTCTTCCATGCTGGCTGCCGTTTGCACCAGCGAAGCTGACTGCTGTTCTGTTTTAACGGAAAGCTGCGCGCTGCGTGAAGAAAGCTGATCTGACAGGGTCATCGCGGTTTGCGAGGAGGCGCGGATCTCACGGACCAGCGTTGCAATGTTGCTGGAGAGACTATTAATGCCCGGGATCAGTCGTCCCGCACAGTTGTTGCCGAATTCAGGGATCGACACGCCGAGATTGCCTGACGTCACTTCTTCAATACTTTTTTTCACAGTATTGATCGGCGTCACAAGATATTTTGTCATATACGCCCAGAGTAAAATTAAGGCGATACATTGTACGATAATGACTGCAATAAAAAGCGAAAAACTCCCTGAAAATAGCGCTATAACTCCATCACTTACCAAAAACACACATAAAAGGAAATAGACAATGAAGGTTCTGACACTAATATTTCTTAGCATAGTTTTTCCTACGACTTTATATTTTTGTGGGCTCTAAGGTTTATAGCATTGCCACAGTATTTTGTCCTCACGTTCGTCGTTGGTTTGTTGTTTTGCAGTTTGATTTGAGCAGTTTCGCTTAAGGCAGATAAAAAGCATGATATACGGTAAATATCCAGCTTGTAGTTTGGTTACCGCCCCCCCTTAAATATTAGCGCTTACCTATTTAAGAAGGAGTACCGTAGGGCAACATTGTTTAGTCATGCTTAATAAGTTAACGTAGTTAATATATATCAACTACGTTACCGTGACCTCCCACCAGGCTGGCTTACGTTCAGGCCAGACAGTCGACTGACTGGAAAAAATAGTCCTCCGTCATGAGAACATTCTCTTTCACACTTTGATGTCCGCGACGAATATACCAGCCTGTTTCAGGCGCCATGCTTAAATGGTATATCCTCTCCCCCGATATACTGCCGGGGGCATTAATGCACATTGTCATACACCCCTTCTCTGATCCCCTGATGATCTGTTCTGGCATAATGCTGACGCTGCGATCTCCATTTCGCAGAATGACAGTCGTGATGACATAACGACATATACTGCTACTGAGGCTGTAGCCGACCGTACTCAAATCGGTGATATGCTTTTGGGATAACAGGACTTCAATACCAGAACCCTCAAACCAAACAATAATTTGCTGTGCAAGATCATCCATCCGCTGACAAAAAGCCCTGACTTCGGCTTCAGCCGTATTAATATGAATCGGTTTATTTACGTTATTCTGCTGCACTTTCTTAAAAAAACGCTCTCTTGCTGACATGTTAACTCCGTGTTTTTCGCCAGTCTTATTGTTCTTTTTTGTGCTTCAGCAGGGCGTAGCTGACAATCAACTGCTGAAGATGTTGTTCGACCTTGTTTTGCTGCGCTGCTGACCGGGGTTGCCCGGCAGGTAAAGTGGAAAGCAGACGAAGCTGCTCCTCAAGCGGTAGGGTTTGGCTAAATGACTGCGACATGGCAAACACGTCTGATTTCAGTTCACTCACCGTCATGTACTTCCCTTTCTGTTCATCCAGTGCGTTCAGCTTGTTCGTCAACTGCTGCAACTGCGCCATACCCTGATGCCATCCATTCAGATCTAAATCTGCTAGCGCAGCGATACTCATCTGTTTCTGCCAATGTTGCGCCAGGGGTTTGGCTTCTTCCGGCCACAGCGTCAGCGCCTGCTGCACCAGACGGTCGCCGAAGCTCACTGCCCAGTCTGGTTTCAACTGTAAAAGCTGCGCTAACAGCTGTTGTGTCCTGCCAAGCCCCGGTTCCGGTGATGGTGACGTTTGTTGCAGCGCCTCTAATTGCCCTGTAGATAGCCCTTGAGGTAGAGGAGCCAGAGCCGCGGCTAGCTGCGCTTGTGCCGAATCTGGCGCATGCAACATCTGCCATCCTCCTGCGACGACACTGGCTGCCACCAGCATGGTCAACATACCAGCAGCAAATGGCTTCCAGGGTTTCATCGACACCGGAGGTTCTTTAACCACCCCAACGTTCAGCACCGGCTCGGGCTCAACCACATAAACCCATTTACTACGCTCAGTCGGTTCGACGAGGTGAATTTCCGTAGCACCCAATGCGTCACCGCGCAGACTCATGTCCGTATTTTCGCTCTTTTCCAGACGCACTGCTGCGTTCTGCATCATCGTGCGCAGAGCATCAAGCTGAGTAGCATGCTTGAGTTCCATACGCTGCAAGACGTCCCCCAAAGCGCTCAGATGCTCTTCAGACTGATACAGCTGCCCTAAGTCAGCGTACGTCAGCGATAGCGTTCGTACTACCTGTTGCAGGCGCTTGCTGAGTGCACTGAGGATTTCGATTCGCGCATGGACAGGCTGTGGCCAGAGGTTTCCCCACTGGCGGGCTACCAGTGCAGTAAGTACCGCAAGCCCCTCATTCATACCGTACAATCCGGCCAGATGCGTACGGGCGAGCGTATACCAGGCAGCCGTTTGTAGCTCCACACCGTTATGCCCGAACAGTGACAGACAGAGCGTTTCCGCGTGTTGCCAGTTCACATCCGGGCGTGCCGGATGGGTGAGCTTGTTCATTTCTTCGCGCAAGGCAGCGTAATCCGCAAGCGTGCGCGGATCCCCGCCGGTTTTAAGTTGGCGTTCAGAATTTATTGTCATAACTGTTTTAACCTGAGTAATAACTAGATGGCGGCACGTGCATCGAGGTATTGCTGTTGTTTCAGATGACGGATTAATACCCTGCCCTCCGGCATAAATTCCGTACCATATCGAACTAACCCGACCCCCTTCAGCTCCGCGTCAATGGCGTAGCGAAGCTCACCGGCCTGAATCTGTTCCTGCATCACCACGTTAATTCGATTCAGGCGCGGCTCATATTTCAGCAACACGGCCGACAGTGTGGTGATCAGCTGATGGGCGGTTCCGGGCATCCCCTGGAGGATTTTTGTCATATCCGGCAGGCCGTAGTCCGGCAGGTGAGCCAGCGTACCAGCGCGGCAGTTGAGGATGCGCTGCATATTATCGAGTACTGATAAAATCACCTGATTCTGTTCGCTGACCTGGTTGAGGTTCAGGCCACCTGAGAAATTGCCGCTCAGCATTTCATACAGCGATGGCGTATTATGTCCCTTTGGCATCAGTCATCCTTCAATGGCTGTAACGTCAGGTGGTTATTCCCGGCCTCCAGAATGCGCGGCTTATCCGGATCGAGATCTTCACGTTTTAGAACCTGCTTCCAGGTATTGTTGTCCAGGTCCGGGTGACGAAACAGGCCGACTACCGCGACAAACTGCGTTTCTTCTTCCATTGGCATATCAAGATTTGTATCACCACCCGGTTTTACGACCACATCTCGGGTCGCCAGCAGGTCGGCTTTCAGGATGGTTTCGCCATCTTTCAGGAGTTGCTGGTAAACCGTTTTATCGAAGATTTTGCGGTCTTTCAGTTGATAGACGCGGACTACCACCGGCTCGGAGAGTGAGTTATTTTCGCGGGAATCGGTGTTTAACGCTTCACGCGCCGTGAAATCCAGGTGCAGCATCTTAATTTTTTTGTAGAACACGGAGTTAAATGCCGATTTGGTGCCATCAGTGATGCCCTGCGTCACCCCGCACCCCGTCAGGCTGAATGCCAGCAGAGCAGGCAGCAAGCTCGCGTGTTTAATCAAACTTGTACGTAACACGTCGGTTTCCTTGTTGTGGTATTGCCAGCTTCAGGCCGGTGTAATAGCCCAGTTCCGTCGTAAAGGTCGGTGGGATATCGTCTTTAAGTTCCCCCTCATCAGCCCCCAGCACGCCGTTCATCCCGAGCCAGAGAGGGCCTTCGCCAAGTGGCGGAACAGCCAGCAGTCGGGTCCGGGTGGTCAGGGTGATCTTCGCCTTAAAACGCCAGCCAAGATATACCCGCAGCATGACCAGAAAATCCTGATACAGCAGACCGTCCGGCTTCCAGCCCTGTGCCTCCTGTTCATTATCCGTTGTAAGCGCAACCAGCAGTTGGCTACCCGCATCCATCGCTTCGTCACCCAGTGGCGTGTTGCCGTCCAGCAGAAAATCGTCATCACCGTAAAAGCCCAGCGGCTGACCAATTTCCACCGGCCGCAGGCAGTATGGACTGACCCTCACGGTGGTATCCGGGGCCAGCAACGTCACCAGCGCCTGCATTCCCTCCTGCGTTTTGCCCGGTTGCTGTAGGACACCCAGCAAAGCCAGAAAACGGGATACCGGTGTGGCAATGTGGTCTGCTGTGCCGGGAATACCCAGCCCCACCAGGCCCAGCAGTGACTGCGAGATGCTGTCCGTACCACCGGGTTCAAAGGTGGCAGGATAAGAGTATTTACGCCAGATACGGTAAAACTGCGTCAGAATGCGATGACTGAAGATATCCAGAAAACCCTGTAGTGCATCATGCCCTTCCCGACGCTGAGCGATGTCATCGAGATACGCCGTCGGCAAGGGTGAGTCGACACCGTACATTCCCATAAAGGTCGTGCGGATGAGTGGTGGCCGGCTGTCATCCTCCTCATCATATTCCACGGCTTTCATCTCACTGGCCGGAAATCCCATCCCCGGATGTGGGGCAAAGCGTACCGGATCATCCCCCGGGTGACTGGTCGAGCCCATCAGCGGCCTGCCCGGGTTACGCTTCTCCAGTAACTGGCATAAACGGTAAAAGTTCATACGATGCAGGTCGGCTTCCAACCGTGGGCTCAGCCGGGAATACGGCGATTGTGCTTCTCTTCCCATTCCAGGCGCTCTCCGGTAGGTTGCAGGATGATAATCAGTCGGTTAAACAGATAAATGTCGGTGTAGAGCGCAAAGAAACGACTCAGCATCTCGCCAAACAGGCAGATGTCACCGCGCCCGGCAAAGCCATGGCTGTCCAGGGTCACCTCAATCTGCACGCCGCGCACCAGATAGCCCTGCTCAAAGCGTTCGGTTTCACTGTGCTTCACGTCAATGATGCCTTCCAGGCGGCGACGGTTCATCTCGCTGTCGGTCCATTCATACAGCGCCAGGGTACCGCGCAGCACGTCGGCATTATCCATCATCGACAGAAATCCGCTGCCAAGGTGACTCAGCACGCGCCAGTGGAAACGGTCCTGCGCCGGTGGGTAACAAGGCAGCGTCGGCGCACACAGGTTGCGCACGGCAATGCTGACCGAAGTGGTTTTCATCACCGTATCAAGCACGGTGCTTTGCAGCGCACGTCGTGGCAGTTGACCGTTTGTGCCGGTGAGCGTCAGCGACAGGCTTTCGTCTTCCGGGACGGTATGATTATCAAATGCTTCGCCGCCAAGAATGAGCCAGGTGTTATGCAGGCCGGACGGACCGCGGCGCACGCGGGTGTGGTAGTAATATTCCGGTGCTTCATGACGCATCATTCCTCCCTTATGACGGAAGCTCGAAAACGGCACGTAGGTATGCTGACTCGACGACATCACCGAATCCACGGTATATATCTCGGTATGGCCATCCTGCACGCGCATCGGGCGCAGCATGTATTCGGATTGCAGAGAATTGAGCGTCAGCGGATCGGATTCCAGCGGGAACAGGTTAATGACCGGCACGCAATTCAGGCGCAGGTGCTTTTCGGTAAAGCTGAAGTCATGCTCCCAGCGTTCCGCCAGCACCACGTCGATTTCAAACCAAGGAAGCTCAGAAGGAAAGATCACGGCCTCCAGCCCGCGCAGCCCCATGAACATAAATTTCTCGCGGAAGGTGAAGTACTCCAGCAGCAACTGGTAACCGCTGAAACTGCTGTCCCCCTTCGGCCACAGCCTGTCATCATCACCAAACCCCAGTGCGGTGAAATACCCGTCCATCGGCCTTCTGTCCGTGTCACCCGGCATGCGTAGCCACAGGCACGCAGTATTCATGGTAAAGGCTTCATGCATGGCGCAGGCCAGCGGCGCGTCAGCGTTGAAATAGAACGGGATCTGGCTGAGATCGACACGGCTCCAGTCAGCAAGATGGCTACAACTGAAGCGCAGGCTGATGACAGAGCGCCCGTCAGGATCAGTCGACAGGCGGGCATGATCCAACGCCAGTGGCTGAAGGGTTATCTCTTTAGTTGTGGTGTAGCGACAACGCGTGCCTTTTTCACCGATCGGCCGCGAATTGACCTCGAAACCTCTGGCGATACGCATCGGTTCTTTCATCTCACGCCAGACAGGAGTGAACTCCACCACCGACATCGAGGGAATGGTGCGCAGGTAATGCGGCCACAACAGGCTGACCAGCCCTTCGGTCAGTTCCGGCAGATCGTCGTCAAGCTTCTCGCGCAGGCGGCCCATCAGGAAGGCAAAGCCCTCGAACAGGCGCTCCACGTACGGGTCGCGCGCGCCCGCCTTATCGAGATTGAGCATTGCAGCCTGCTCAGGGTGAGCGCGGGCAAATTCTTCGCCGGCTTCCAGCAGGTAGCGCATTTCAGCGTCGTAATAACGCAGGGTTAAATCATCCATAAGAACCTGAATAAATGTGTTTTAAAGGTATGTCAGTCGCTTTACCCGCAAAGCACCGCACAGCCTGCCGGGTCAAGCGCAATCAGGCCCGCCAGAAGCTGGTCCATCTCTGGCTGAAGCCGTGACTTATCGGTTTCGCTGCGGGCGGCTTTCATGCGCAGCAGCCTGAGGCGGCGCGATTTCACTTCAAACATCAATGCTGGCGTCCATTGCGTGAGGGTGATGGCCTGTGCTGCACCGTCAAGCTCACCCAGCAGATGAAGAGCCAGCTCATTCTTACCCTTCTGCTCCGCCACGCGGGCCATTAGCAGACGCACCAACCATTTGTCTTTTGTGGTGTCGGTGCCCGGGCGCGTTTGCAGCCAGTGGAGTGTGGCATCCAGACCATCCGTGTCAGCTTTCTCCAAAGCTTCCGGTTCAAGGGCCAGAATATCGTTGCCAGTTTCACTCAAGGCATTGACAGGCTCATCCCGCCAGTTGGACATCTCGTCCTGCACGCTCTGGTTTATCCAGTTCAGCGTGACCTCATCAGCAAAGGGTGTGCCGTCATTGAAGGCCAGCGTTTCAAGTCCGGGAAGGCGCCGCAGCAGCCCTTTCAGGTCAGCGATAATGATATCGGCCAGCACATCCTGGCCTGATTTAATCAGGGCCTGATGGATGTACCACTGCAAATCTAGCCAGAGATGATTGGCGCCACGCGAGAAAGTGCTGTCCGCTTGTTCCAGTATCTCCAGCCAGCTCTGTTGCAAATACAGCCGTTTGAGCATTGCCCGCTGGTCAGCCCTCGGCGGTTCGATGCGCGTTTTCCCTTCGGCATCCGGTGCCGGGATCGATCGCAGCGTGTCGTGACGCAGACTTTTCATCAGTCGGTGTGCGGCAAGCCAGCCATCGGGTTGCTCACGCAGATATCCCGTCAGGGTTCGGGCCTGAGCCAGCAAATCCTGACCTGACGTGATGTGGCTCAGCACTGGCGCGTCCTGTTCTGCCGCGTGAGATGCCCACTGCGCGCGTGTTTTACTGCTGGCGTTCTGGGGTATTACCGCATCCACGCCACCGGCTTTCATCAGGCGGGAACCCAGCGCGCTGTACAGGGCACTCAGATCTGGACGTGACGCTTCAGGCTCAGTTTCAAGACTGTCTCGGATGAGAAGCAACGCACCGGTCGTACGCTGGGCATCGTCGCGTACCACTTCTGGCCAGAGTAACAGGCTGTCAAGCAGACGAGAGCCTGCGAGCCACTCCAGTGCTGGTTTACGGCTTCGCTCTCGCTGTGGGTGAAGCTGCTTTCCATAGCGCGTTAGTAATCCCGCAAGTAGCTCAAGCCCTTCAGCAAACCCGGTTTCACCGTCCTGGTGCAAGCGCGCCCAACAATAGTAAGTAGCAACCCGGACATCTTTGGCCACAGTGTTCAACACCTTTTCAGCCAGCTGGCAAATCAGCCCGGTATCAATACTGGAAAGTTTATTGACCTCCTCCCGGATACGCTGGAAATCATCGTCATAACCCGGGTCTTCTCCTGTAGGATTGTTCTCACTGATCGGGGTAAGCCAGCGCTGCCAGCTTTCGGAATGTGACTGCGCCTGCTGTCGCAGCAGGGTTTCATCTGCCTGGCAGGCAACAACCAGATTCTGCAAAGCGTCCATTATTCGACTCCGTCCATGTCACTGTTTTCTGTATTGGTCATCAGCGCCTGCGCCATAGCCGCGCTATCTACGCTAAATATTTGATCTGGCAGCGTGAAGCCCCGCAGTGCCAGTAACGCCAGCGGCCCACTGCCCAGTTGTGAACGCAGTACCCACTGTAGGGTACGACCATCCGGCGCGGTAAAACTCATCATCCACTGACTGCGGTCAAGCTGCTCTCGTTTACTCTCATCCAGCCAGCGAATAAAGCCCCAGGTTCCGCTGTAATCACCAAACAGACGTGCACCCGCATTGACGGTGGTCCATGTCAGCATGGTTCCGGGCTTGTAGGTGTCACCAGGCCAGCGGAAGCTCTGCCAGTCTGCCATCTGGTTGAAGTAGTGTAGCTTTTGTCCATCAATAGTTAGTTGAGTTTCTACCACCTGCGGTACCGGACGCGCCTGTAGTTCAAAGCTGATGCCCTGACTGCCGTCGGTAAACAAGATATCCGATAGCTGGCTGAGCTGATTAATCGCCCGCAGGAAGGCTGGGTTAAAGTTCAGTCCCTGGCTGTTGACCTTATCCGGTACCCACTGGCTGCCCTCCTTATGCAGCACACCGCCGAGTTCCGTGGTCAGGAAGCGCTCAATGCGTCCGCTGTCCTTACGCACAAACTCAGCCAGCATTGGCAGAGAGGAATCACTCTTGCTGACAGCAAATGGGAAACGTCCGTCAAATGCCGTATGCCAGTTCGCCACCACGGAACGACTCCATTTGTCATTCAGGCTCGCTGCCGATGGCTGAAGCACAGTTTCCCAGGCCTGGGTCAGCGGCTGCACAAACATGGTGCTGCCAAAACCACTCCACTCTTCGCCCAGGCTTGCAGCAATCAGGCTGCCGTACTGCTGGGTGTCGGTCAGGTCCACGCTTTTGCCCTGGAATACGGTCTGCGCCAGGCTCTGCATCATTTCCTGAGGGTCAGAGGCGCTGGCGACCTGTTGCAGACGCAGACGCACACGGGTGATACGGGTAAGATACGTTTGCAGGCTCAGTGAATTGTCAGCCGACATAACGTTGCTGCCGTTGTTTTTACCCATAAGTGTTAGCAACGGTCCAAAGGTTTCATCCAGTGGGCCCTGCGGGCCTGAGGCTGACTGGTCAATTACCGGTTTGTCCTTCCCGCCTACCAGGTCTTTAGCCGATTTGATGATGGAGTCCGATAGGCCTTCACTCTTCTGGCCGGCCTGCCCCTGCCAGGCGAGGGTGTTCATCAGGGCAATCAGCGGTGACTGGCGAACATCACTCATCAGCGTCAGCTGGTCAGTGACGTCTGCAATATTGTTTGCCGGATTAAGTTGCAGGCTGTTGAGGAAGCTCAGCCAGCTACCGGCAAAGTCGGTGAAGTAGCGTTCCGTCAGACGTGCTTTCAGTGCTTCCGGCGACAGGTCTGAGGAAACGGTTTTCCGGCTGTCGCTCAGTACCCAGTCGATTTCATCGCGGCGGGAGTTTGCCGCTTTCTCAATGGCCTGCTGAATCCCTCCCTCCCAGGCCTGACGGGTGAACATGCCCGGCACCACCTCATCGGTGGTAAACAGGCGACGGGCATCGGTACCGCCAGTCATGTCCTCCAGAGACACATCGGCAAAGTTACGACGTACGGATTTGAGCATGTTCTCGTACAACGTACTTTCCGCGTTGCGCCGTCCTATCTGCTGCAACAACACCTGGCGGCTCTGGCTGACCAGTTGCGCATCCGGTGTGGTTTTCCACAGTGGCTGCTTAGGCAGTTCGGTGATGTAGAAGGCCCACAAATCCGGTGACAGGCTTTGCCACAGGCCAGTTGAGATACCTAAACGCGTCGGCTGCACGGTTTTCATGGTTTGCGCGTAGAATGCACCATCAGCTTTATCCGGACGGGACATCATCAGCCAGGCTTTCAGCTGGTCATAACCTGGTTTCGCCATCTGTGTCCGCTGGTCGCTGTTGGGTGCCGAATTGACCAGCGCAATGAGCTTCTGCTTAAGCGCTTCATTTGCCGGATCACGTATCAGACGGTTGTTCGCCACCCCGTACCAGGGCAGCAATGCGTCAAGCAACTGCTGATCATGGTTAAGACCAAAGCGCTGATACCATGGCGCGCCGTCCTGAATATGGTGCAGCAGGCGACCGGCATCATTACGCAAAGCATGCAGGGCCGTCAGCTGGTAATCCGATACAGAAGGGTGCTCCACCAGAGCATGAGCCTGCTGTGCAACAGAAACTATTTGTGACCGGTTGACCGCAAACGACAGCAGCATCCCTCCCCCCCAGACACTGATGATGGCCATCAGTGACCAGGCCAGCGCTCGTTCCCACGGCATACCGACACGACGGCCACGTACGCGGGTGCAGTCGTCAACAATACCCTGCCAGGTTGCTGGCAGAGTCAAGGCATGACGCTGTGATCCATAATTCTCAGCGTCGGCTGTTCCCGCTGACATTCCGGCAGGTTTCTTCTCCGACAGGCTGAACATCAGACCACGCAGCGGGACGCGCTGCTGAGAAACAAAGAACCATGGCTGCAACTGCTGAGCCCAGCGGGCAATAGCACCGTCGTTCAGGTGCTGGCTCAGGCGCAGCAGGAAGTCGTGGCTGCTGTTTTCCGCGACCTGACTCATCCCCTGCGCCCGCAGGGCCGGCAGCATCAGTTCCAGCTGGCGGATTACATCATCTTCTTTTGCGCGTGGTGGAAAGCTTGCGCCTACCGCCTGCTCAGGACGCGTACCCTGCGACCAGTGACTGCTGCACAGTTGCCACAGCCAGACCGGAGCGGAATAACGCAGCAGTTCGCTGATTTTTTCCAGGCCGCGTAAATCGCTGTCGCTGATATGTGGGGTCAACTTAGGCGACTCAGGCAGTACACGGATAATCCCGTCCAGCGGGCGCCCGCGGCGTAGTTTACGCAGCGCGGTGTATTTTTCGCGGTCAGGCTCCGATGCCAGGCTGCCGCCGTAAATCAGCACGGTGCGGTTGCCTTCAAGCCACTGCTGCTGTTGCAGGCCAGGTACCAGTTGCTCAATCGCGGCTTCATCGCCGGTGATCAACAGCAGGCGGATCTTGTTTTGCCACAAGAAGCTATAGCGTCGGCGTAAATGAGCTTTTACAGGATCCTTTTTACTGGACTTTTTATAGTTATTAAGAACATTAGCTGTGACGGACTTCCCTCCCGCGATATGCTGAAAGCGATACTCTTTTTGATGGAACCACACACCGAAGTTCATCAACATCAGGAACACAGAAATTAAAAACATGCATAAGAACCAAAGGCTCACTTTTTCTTTTGAGGATACCCATCCAAAGATATCCCCATAGTAGTAACATCCTATAAAAGTCAGCACACCAAAGATAATGAGACAGAATACAAGACCAATCACTCTCCATTTTGCCGAGGTGTTCAATTTAATGCTCCTTGCGATTATCAAATGGCTTAATGACATTTAAAAGGTATTCATCACCAACGCCAGTGACCATTAAAACCGGCTCATTATTTTTTTCTGATATGAAAAGCGCCAGAGTAAACACCAACCAAAAATGGTGCTCATTTAAATTACCCAGCATCAAATTTAAATGCATTATCTCACACTCCCATTCAACATTCATAGATAAAGATGAGAGTCTTAATATCTCCGAAACTTCTGAAGCTTCCTCTGCACTCATATTGCTAAAAAGTACTCTTGTCGTTTTAAGAATATCTGACTGGTAAGTCATCATGTGGATGACCTCTTGTTTGGTGAGATTTTTGTTGCATACCATTGGTCGCAAAGCCACACCATTATTGTTTTTTTCAGGGAGTTGTTCTCGATGAGTCACCAGCAATATTGAAGCGAACTCTGTTGAGTCAGGGGGGTATTTTACAAAAGTTTCAATGTTTGCAGATATTATTATTGACACCCGATTTTTTGAGATGTTGGATAATGTATCAAATCCCTGTCCTAATGCTCTACTCCAACAGTAATAATTACGCAAGCAATTTTCATCAAACCCGATCGCAGCCCAACACTCTTGAAATATTGAGAAAGTAATATAATTACTATCATAGGTAAATATAACATCAAATATACATGATTCACTCAACCGTAACAGCCTTGTTCTGACAGACGACAACAGTTCGTAAATCAGTTGTTCTTCAGTATATAAATCATCGTTATGGCCCCGTAGTTTCAATCGCTGGTTATTATATATTTCAACCGAATGAGACATTGCTATATCGGTTTGCGATATTGCAGAAGGGAGAAATAGTTTATAAGCGGAAACATAAAACTTTTTACTTGCCCATTCAGTCCAGTCTTTCCTGACCAATGCTGCTTCGCGCTCTCTTGCTTCGAATGCCGACAAACACAAACCATGCTAATAGATTCTAACGGAAATTATGACAGAAAAAGCTAGGGGCACCGAAAAAAACAACAGGGTAAGCAATTTCAAAAGCTCATCATCTTCAGCAGGCAAAATAATTTTAGCCCCAACCCAACTAACCACCACAATCAACAAAATACTTATGAAAGAAAAAAACCATTTACTCCATTTAATTCCAGGAATCTTATCGACTGGAGGGATTATTTGCACAGGCCAATTCATATCATTCTCCATCATTGTTAACAGCACATTTTCTTTAAGAGAAAAAACTTCTTAACATGCCATACTGTCAATTATGGATTTAATATCTGAGTATGACTGAAGGTCTTTACTGCGATTACTAAATAAGATCTTCTTAAATACCTCATCCTGATAAAATAGCCGCTGCGCGCTCAACACATCAAGCCCAAAATCAATAACATCCTTATCGGATGTTGAGAAAGTTGAATAATAATAATCCAGCGCAGGATGCAATAATCCCATAACATCACGCTCACTAAATTTATGCGGCATTCTCATTTTCCGATATGCTCGCAAAATATAATTAACAACTAAAATTCGGCCCATTTCTAATGCATTTTGCTCTGTTAATCCAAGTGAGTAGTTTAATTTTTTTTTGCATTTACCATCACCATTCACCACCTGAGCTATTCCGCCTCCATCAATATAAGACCATGTATTAATATTGCTTAATAGCTGTTGTTTTTGCCATTTATCTAGCGTATACATTAACAAACCAAATACTGATGGGTCGTAATAGCGAAGTAATATATTACCAACTGATTGAATCGACTGTACGGCGGACAAAGCGACCTGTTCAGCAAGCTGCTCCCCAGTTAAATCCGTCGAAATCCACGCACAGACGCTGCGCCCTTCCCCGGACTCAAGTTTTTCTATTTTCAACTCATTCAATGAATGGTAAATACTATTCTTAAACAATTGACCATCTCTCTCGCTGGAGGCACTAAGAGGGAAAAGGTAAAGTGGTAAAGCCCCCTGAAGTTCTTCCTGGCGGAATGTAACAGGATAAGATTTATATTCTCTAAGAATACCGGGCAAAAAAAGTTCTGAATGATACTGTTCTAAAGATGCATCTATCAGCAGAAAACATTTCCCATTTTTCCCAAAAGCAGCATTGGTAATTTCTTCATGTATATCGTTAAAAAATTTATCATCCATAATCAACCCTGCCAGAATAATATTAGAAACACATTTCAATTAATTTGTATTTATGATTTTCATAAAACATCATTATCTTATTCATATTTAGCCGCTCCCCCTCTCAGTAGCGATAACAATTTTCTCCTGAATAGGTAAATTTCAAACTTGGGCATGCTGGCTTACCTTGTTTCCTGTCGGGGGTAACCAAAATAACACTGTCTTTTTCTGTCTAGTAGTAAAACCAGCCTTCATCTGAATAAATGAATTTCCCACTGGGACAGGCAGGTTTACTTTTATCACCCGGCTCATACCACTTCCCATTATCTTTTAGTTGTTGCTCACGTTTTTTTGTCACCTTATTGAGGTTTACTGTTCTAATATTTTTAACACCCAGCAGATGAAATATCTCCTCCGCCAGTTTGCAGCGTGTTGGAGCACAGGCTTTATAAGCAAAGAATGCAATTAATCCTGAAAGACTCCCTCCCCCCAACAATGCTATAACATACAACCAAAAGTATGTGGTGATAAATAACTCAAAGCCCTTCCAGGTATCTTCAATCACTTCACTCAGAACTCCCGCAAAAAGCACTGAGAAGAAAAAAATCCCCGTGAGAATAAACATATTTTTAATCCGCCACAGCATATGCGCAGTATGCCCCATATCACATTTCGGACATACAGACACTATCCGCTCTTCCGGTAACGCAATGGCATAGACTTCATAATGATCATGCTGCCACTCAACAATCATGTCCACATTATCGCCAGCCTGAAGTCGGGTGATGCCCACCCAGCCGCGAAATGGTCTGCCATTAATATCTCCCTGCACATATTCCGCCGAATCATTTGATGATTCGCTCTCAGCCATAATGGCAGCCCCGACGCCAGGACTCCCTGCGACTATCGCGGCGGCGGCGGCAGCTCCGCGCTGGCCATCTGATATCTCCGGCAACGTGCTGATCCGGTAGGCATCTGCATCAAAATACTCCCGAAAATAATCGCTACGGAAAGACTGCAGTTTCCCTGATATTTTCTCCAGAGGACCATAAGGCGGCAATACCGGCGGCGGCGGAAGCTCACGTGTCCACGGCCTGCCGTTCATCACCTCAATCTCTCGCTTTGTACGCAGGTCTGCTAATTTTTCTGGCTTAACAAAACGGGAACATATCTGATATTGCTCTTCTGAATTCATGAAATATCCTTTATCGCCCCTTCTAGGGCTTTATTCTGGTCTGCCACACTGCGGTTGAACGGTGCTGTTCCAGATACGCATTTCCTGCACCATATCTGAAGCTCGTCGTCCGATATCCAGGTCACAACCACCTGTAACAAAGTTATCGCCACCATCACTGCCCAGGTCAGCAAAATCGCCAGAGATCTGACTCCAAAATATATTTCCACCGTTTATTTTTCAGCAATTAATTCCACACCAGAAGCATTCCACGACTAATAACACTAGCGAAAGTAGCTTGTTTCACTGCCGATTTAGTAGTAAAACCAGCCTTCATCTGAATAAATGAATCTCCCGCTGGGACAGGCAGGTTTGCTTTTATCACCCGGCTCATACCACTTCCCATTATCTTTTAGTTGTTGCTCACGTTTTTTTGTTATTTTATTGAGATTGATTGTTGCAACACGCCTCATCCGCAGCAACTGAAATATCTCCTCCGCCAGTTTGCAGCGTGTTGGCGCACAGGCTTTATATGCAAAGAATGCAATCAACCCCGAAATTACAGAGGACACCACAAAAGCCATTACCAGGAAAAGATAAAACCTCTCAAATAAAGAGACACCATTTGGATTTCCTTTTGAGATAGAGATAAATACACATACAGAAACAAAAGCCACCATCAATATGGTGATTAGAATGAACATATTTTTAATGCGCCACAGCATATGCGCAATATGCCCCATATCACATTTCGGACATACTGACACTATCCGCTCTTCCGGTAACGCAATGGCATAGACCTCATAATGGTCATGCTGCCACTCAACAATCATGTCCACATCATCGCCAGTCTGAAGCCGGGTGACACCCACCCAGCCGCGAAACGGCTGGCCATTAATCATCCCCTGCACATATTCCGCCGAATCATTCGAAGACTCGCTTTCAGCCATCATTACAGCCCCGACACCCGGGCTCCCTGCAACTATCGCTGCAGCGGCGGCAGCTCCGCGCTGGCCATCTGATATCTCCGGCAACGTGCTGGTCCGGTAGGCAACTGCATCAAAATACTCCCGAAAATATTCGCTACGGAAAGACTGCAGTTTCCCTGATATTTTCTCCAGAGGACCATAAGGCGGCAATACCGGCGGCGGCGGAAGCTCACGTGTCCACGGCCTGCCGTTCATCATCTCAATCTCTCGCTTTGTACGCAGGTCTGCTAATTTTTCTGGCTCAACAAAACGGGAGCATATCTGATGCTGCTCTTTTGAATTCATGAAATATCCTTTATCGCCCCTTCCAAGGCTTTATTCTGGTCTGCCACACTGCGGTTGAACGGTGCTGTTCCAAATACACATTTCCTGCACCATATCTGAAGCTCATCGTCCGATATCCAGGTCACAACCACCTGTAACAAAGTTATCGCTACCATCACTTCCCAGGTCATCAGTACTGCAAGTATTCGGATCCCTAAAATTTCCCAAGCCAAAAAACCTGTAATTTTCCCAGCTACTTTTTTAACTATCGGTTGACTAAACTGTTCCAGCAGAAGACCGACTGATTTTGTGACTGCCAGGACATCAACTGTTGTTTTAATAAGCAATACAGAGGAAAGTAAAAAACGATTGCTTTGCAACTCTTCGTAAGTACTTGCACCATCAGCAAACACCGAAATTAAAGACGCAGTTCCACCCGCTGCCGCCCCAACCCCCTTGACCCAGGCCACCGTAAGCTCACGCGCTTCCAGACCTTTTTCTATTGCCGGCAAAATAACCGACGTCCCCTGACTCACCATCGCCAGCCCGCTGGCCAGCAGGCTCGCCAGCGGCTTCTTCTCATCCCTTACCTGTCCGCACAGGTAGATAAAATCCATCGCATTCAGCACCAGCAACAGACTGTTTATTCCCGCCAGCCGATATTCGGCCTGGCCCTTTTCTGATGCAAAGTGCTCTTCCAGCCTGCTGCTCATTCTCTGTTTAATCTCGGCGACTTCATTCCCGCTCGCCATAAAACGTCCGCTGCGCCGTATACCTGCCAGCACCGTCTGACGTAACACCGGGGCATCTTTCAGATACGCATTCACTAACGAGTGAACTTTTTCTGAAGGTATTCCCGCCCTTATCATAAATATCAGCCTGAACGCCGTGGTCGCCAGCTTCTCGCCTGCCTTATCCACCCGCAGAATTCGGCTTACCCTGTCTCCCACCGTGACGATAAACGCATCCGTGTTGAAGAGCTGTACTTCCAGTTTGCTGGCATTTTCCCTCAGCCCCTTCACGACACTGTTCATCGATTTCTGGTAATATCCCTCCAGCTTTTTCATATTGCTGACCTGCTGCATCAGGGCTGCCGTCATGGCGGTCGCCGTCAGAGGCGTCACGTCCTCGTCCTTTTTTCCTTTCACCGTCGCCAGATACGGCTCCAGCTCACTGATTAGCTGCGGGTTATTGGCCGCCACATGCCGCCACAGCAGATTCCCGCGATTTTTAGTGCTGTACTCATTCCACCAGCCGTCTATCTTTGCCGCCCCTGCCGGACAGCTGTTGATCCCGTGCATGGACATCCCCACCGCTGACTGGTAGAACAGCCCTGCCCGCTGTGCCTCGCAGTGGAAATCATCCAGCGTTGCCAGCAGTACCGGTGCACTGAGCCAGTTCACCACGCTGACGATACGCTTCTGGAAGATAGCATTAACCGAATCAACCAGGCTCGTGTAGCAGGTATCAAAGTTCGCCTGTCGGGTTGCGTTGAGCTTTTTCTGATAGGGAGCCCAGCTCCGGGCCCGGACTCCACTGAAATCCTGCGAGGGTTCAGGCAGATTTAACGCCAGTTCCTTATCGACCTGAGCCTGTATCGCGGCAACCCGTCGCTGGTGAGCAGCCAGCGGTTCGGGTGGACTCATCAGCACACTCTCCGGGTATGATGCCGTCACGTTCTGCGCATGCCAATTTCTCACTAACCTGTCATCAGCCCTGATTTGTGCCAGCACATCAGGCTTACCCTGATACCTTTTCTCAAGCGCCTGCAGACGCGAATCCAGATATTCGTCTGTCAGCATGGGACCATCAGTTCTTCGTCTCCGCATCGCGTCCTCCAGAGATTCGGCATTGCTTTCCAGCAGCGTTCTGACTGCATCGAGGTTTGTTTTGGTGGCGAACTCAAGCTCACGCTCCTGCAGGAACTGCGCCTGGCGCCCCAGCACATCCTGGCTCCAGCCGTTAAGCTCATGAACAATCCCCACCGGATCCCAGAGTGGAAGCAGCAACGGCGTCATCCCCTCACTTCGGTTTTCCATGGCCGTGACCGTCGCGGCTGCCATGCCACTGCGGTTTTTTGCCCACGGATACAGACTGGACTGCAGTTTCACCACATCATTATTGACCCGCCAGGGATCATCCACTGTCGGATCCCAGAGTGACGATGCACGGCTGATGTTTACCACTTTCGCCTCATCCGGACCAGGCAGAAGACCAGAAACAGAAGGCACCTGATAGTCCAGTACCTGATTCAGGCTTGCCCCGGTAACGTCGGTCCCTGTTTTTGTGCGCTGAGCTCCCGCCACCGAAGGCATCACTTTCTGCATTCTCTCACTGCGCTCTTCTGGCCTGATGCGATACCGATCGAGCGTTTCCTGCTCCCACGGATACTGACTGAACGCAAACCACACATTGCCGCACTTATCCGGGGATTCAATGCTCATGAACTCGACGTTTTGCGCGATATGCTCGCCCGTTTCGCACAGCGCTTTATCCACCGGTACAGGATTAGACGCCACCTGTTGCAGCCACAGTGAGCCGTCTGGCGCAACGCTGTAGCACTGCCAGTAATTGATGCCATGTTTTCCTTTTTCATAAAAAACGTAAAGGTAGCCCTGGCGAAGCGCGCGGAGTGTGTACTTTTCATTACTGGCGAGCGTTACCCCTGTTATGTGCGCATCATTCGCCCATCCCGGTAAACTGGCATTAATATTTTCTGGCACAACAGCATAGCGCACGGGCAGTACTGTCAGGCCTTTCGTTGTGCATAACCCCTGGCATGCCATATTCACATCCTTTTTTTAATTAAGCCTGTAGATAAAAAATTTTTATTTAGCCAGTGAAAAAATTAGAGCCTGCGATCACTTTATGGCCGGGACATAGACAAAGCACACGGTCCTGATCCTGTACCAGAAGTATGCCATTACTGACGATACCAATTGCAGTGGCTAGGATGGGAAATGTTCCCTTACAGACAGTACAGATGGCTTTGTCATTATTTTGTGCCACCTGTTTTCCATCACTAAAATAATTCGCAGTTGCAGAAATTATTTTCCCATTACTCGTCCTGTCACCTAAAACGGCTAATTTTGTAGTCATCTTTTTCCTCAAGTATTAGCTAAGCATCACCACAGCCCCTTGCTGTTGGGCTGCAGAAATTACCCCAGGTTTGCAGCCAGAAGGTAGCGAAAGCGTTGAATTTAACGTCGCCGCAGACTGCTGTTGAACCGCAATACATTTCAACGTGACGTTTTTGCCAGTACCAACTTCAACCCCCGCATCACTTAACCGTATAAATGTCCCCCCACAAACCAAAAGGATTTCTTTTTTGGCTGATATGACAACGCTGTTGTCTGAACTGGCGACCGAAAGCTTTTCTTTAGCAAATAAATTCAGCGCGTCCGACTGTGCCTGAATATCTACTTTGCCCTCCGAGGCATACATTTTTATTCCCAGTTTGTGTGCAAATAAGCTCAGAATATCGCCCACCGCCAGAGTTAATTTTTTGGCAATGCTAATGTCTGCATGTTGACCAGCAGTAACAATTAGATTTTCCCCCGCCGAAACTTGTACGCTCGCGGGGGTGACCTGCGCAATTCCTGAAGGGGCAGACAGAAGTAATGCTTGCTGCTTAAGATCGCTAAGCGTCTGATTCATTAATGTTGTTTGTCTCTCAAGATCGGCTAATTCCGCCTGGGCTGCTTGAGCAGCGTGACGTAATCCAGAAGTCACCTCTCTGGCAGCGTCAAGTTCTTTGAGCGCAGCTTGCATTTCACGCTGCAGTCCTTGCGCTTTCGCCTGCCCGTCCGCCGAGATGAATAGTCCTTTCTGCGCCCGGATGGCACCCCAGCTGTCGGTTCTGAGTTCAAACCCCTCACCGCGCTGCTGTTTCTCGCTGTCGACCAGGTGGCCGAGATTCAGCTGGCTCTTGCCGCCGTACTCCGTGCTGACCTTGATGTGCTCTTTCCCGCGCTCGTCGTCGAGGCGGATTTTGTTGTTCGCTGGCGTCCGCAGGACGTTGCGTTTGTAGTTCAGGATGGTGACATGGTCGCCGTGCGCCGAGTCGTGCAGCACACCGGAGATGTATGGCCGGTCCGGGTTGCCGTCCTCAAAACCAATCGCCACCTCGGTGCCTGCCAGCAGCGGCAGGTGCAGGCCGTAGGTGCCCCCTGCATACGGGCGGGACTGACGGACCCACAGGCTCTCGAACCCGGTTTCCCAGTTCTCACGGTCAAACAGCATATTGACGCGGTAGCGACCGTCCTTGTCGATATGCCCGTAGGTGTCATTTTCGGTGGTGCTGGTGACGCGGGCCGGTAAGGTGCCGGCCATCACCGGGCGGCGGCCTGGCGCCGGGCGGAAGCAAAAGTCCGCGCTGTCCGGGATACCGTCAAACCTGACGCAAAAGTCTGCATCACGCCGGGCATGGCTGTGCATCGCCGTGACCACCACGCCCTGGGTAAACACCTCCGCCACTTCGTACCCGCCGGTGACTTTCAGCCGCATACCCGGTGAAAGGGCCGGGCAGCTGGTGAAGGCAACGGTCTGCGTCTGGCCATTCAGGTAGCGCTCATGCCGGATGCGGGCGTAAAACGCCCCGGACTCCGCTGCCGGGTTGCGGTCATACGCGCTGCCCGGCGTCAGGTAGTTATCCGCCCAGTGGTAGGCATCACCGTACGTGGTGACATCCCCGCCGGTCGCGTCAACCCGGGTGTTCATGTCCTGCGTGGCCTGACGGTAGTTGTAGTCCCGGGTGCTGACCTGCTTCTGCACCACATTGTGATGGCATTCCATTCCCCAGACTGAATCCACGCCTTTTGAATGCTGGCCCGATGGCGGTACAGATGGCAGCGTCAGGCCTTTCTCATACCCCTGCTGGCTGTCGTAAAACTCCACCACGTCAATGCTGAGGCGCGTGTCGGTGGTGAAGCGGAACCATATACCGACCTCGCCCAGCAGGCGGGTGATGAAGTGCAGGTCGTCCTCAGCGTACTGCATCACCTGTTCACGACGCGGGTACTCTTTTGACAGTAAGAACAGGAAATCCTGGCCGCGCATGCCGTGACGTTCGCCCAGGATTTTTTCCACGATTTGCGGAACCGACATGTCCTGGTAAATCGCGTTCTGGTGCGAGCGGTCGAGCAGCGCCAGACGCGGCTCAAGCGTCAGGGCGTAGCGGGTTTCATCTTTTGACGTGCTGAGGCGTTCAAAACCGGTCACCACGCCCTGAATCACCCGTACCGGCTGCTGTATTTTGATACCGTAACCCTGGTCTACCGGGGCCTGAAGCGTCAGGGAAGCCGCTTTCATCAGCATCATCTCTTTGCTGATGGCATGATCCGCGCTGGTGAATTCAGTACGGTAGCTGAACGGTGTGCTCAGGGCTTCATCGCCCTCAAATGCCAGCACATCAAGCCCTGCATCGCAGCCCTTCACCGACAGCAGGTGATGGCTGTGGCTGAATCGTAAGGGAAGATTACTGCTCATGCATGCTCACCTTCTGTCCGGTCAAACTCGAGCACTATGCCCTCTTCCTCATCCCAGCCCAGCGTCAGGGTATGTGGTTTCTGTTTCGCGGCCATGTGGCTCAGCAGCTGCTGGCTCAGGGCAGGAAGGATTTGCTGGTTCAGCAGGCTGTCAACATTGCGCGCACCGGTATCCGGCAGCAGGCAGGCGGCAGTCAGTGCGTCGTACAGGCTTTCGCTGATATGGGTAGTCATACCGTAGTGACGGTTGAGGCGTCTGCTCACCTGATTCAGCTTCATCTCCACAATGGTACGCATCGCTGCCTTTGCCAGCGGACGGTAAATCACCGTCTGGAAGCGCGCCAGCAGCGCGGGCTGGAAGTGGTCCCGCAGGACAGGACGCAGCAGTTCGTGCAGGTCGCCTTCGGTGGCGTCCGGATTTTCATCCAGCATCTGCATGATAAGGTCGCTGCCAAGGTTCGAGGTCATCAGTATCACCGTGTTACGGAAGTCAATTTCACGCCCCTCTCCGTCGCGCATGAATCCCCGGCCAAAGACCTGGTAGAACAGGTTCATCACGTCCCGGTGCGCCTTTTCCACTTCATCCAGCAGCACCACGCTGTACGGGCGCTTGCGGACGGCTTCGGTCAGAATGCCGCCCTGACCGTAACCCACGTAGCCCGGCGGTGAGCCCTTGAGCTGCGAGACGGTGTGTGGCTCCTGGTATTCCGAGAGGTTGATAGTAATAAGGGACTTCTCGCCGCCGAACAGTTCATCGGCCAGCGCCAGGGCGGTTTCGGTCTTGCCGGTGCCGCTCGGGCCCACAAGCAGGAACACGCCCTGCGGGCCGTTCTCCGGTGCCAGACCGGTTTTGCTGGCGCGCAGGCGCTGCGCAATGGCATTCAGCGCACTGTCCTGACCGACAACGCGTTTCGCCAGACTGTGCTCAAGACTCAGCAGTTCCGTCTGCTCGTCCTTCATCAGGGAAGAGAGCGGTACGCCGGTCCAGTCGGCGATAACGGTGGCGACGGTACGCGCGTCCACATCCAGCCCCAGCAGCGGGGTATTCTGCTGCACGGCAGTAAGCTGCATCTGAAGGTCCGCAATTTCCCCCTGACGGGAGATATCCGTGCGGCAGGCAAGCAGTTCTTCCGTGAGTTTCAGCTCCTGGCCGTACCGGGTTTCCCGTTCATCGAGCTGCAAAATGATGCCGACTTCTTCCTCTCCGATGGCGGCCAGACGTTCGCCGTGGGCGGTATTGCCCACCGCGATATCCTCCAGCAGCGCCTGTTTCTCCATGGCAAGTGCCGTGAGCTGCGCCTTCATCCTGGTCAGCGGCTCCGGCACCGTATCCAGGCTCATGCGGACACGGGCCGAAGCGGTGTCCAGCAGGTCAACCGCCTTGTCCGGCAGCTGGCGTCCGGTCAGATAGCGTCTGGAGAGCGTGACGGCGGCTTTAACCGCCTCATCGGTAATATGCACGCCATGGTGCTGCGCGTAACGTGGCTTGAGTCCCCGCAGCATCAGGCACGCGGTGTCGTCGTCCGGTTCGTCCACCTTCACCATCTGGAAACGACGCTCCAGCGCGGCGTCGCGCTCAAAGTACTGCTTGTATTCGCTCCAGGTGGTGGCGGCGATGGTTCTGAGCTCACCGCGGGCCAGTGCCGGTTTCAGCAGGTTGGCCGCATCGGCGCCCCCCGCCTGGTTGCCGGCGCCGATAATGGTGTGCGCCTCGTCAATGAAGAGCAGAACCGGCAGGGGTGACTGCTGCACCGCGTCGATGATGTTTTTCAGGCGCTGTTCAAACTCACCCTTCACGCCTGCACCCGCCTGTAACAGGCCGAGGTCAAGGGTGCGCACCGAGACCGGCTTCAGCGCGTCCGGCACATTGCCTTCGGCGATGCGCAGCGCCAGTCCTTCCACGAGCGCGGTCTTGCCGACTCCCGGTTCGCCGACCAGAATCGGGTTGTTCTTGCGGCGCCGGGAAAGAATGTCCACCATCTGGCGGATTTCATTGTCGCGGCCATAGACCGGGTCGATTCTGCCCTCACGGGCGCGGGCGGTGACGTCGAGGGTGAACCTGTCCAGCGCATTCTGTAACGCCGGGTTCAGCTCTCCTTTTATATCCGCATTCACCGGACGGCCGACAAACTCCACCTCATCGCCCTGCGTAAGCTCCGCTTCCTGCTGCACCTCCGGGCGTTCATCCGACTGCGCATCCAGAAGCCCCCGCAGGCGCTCAAGCTGGCTCTGCGCCAGCGTCAGCAGCGGCCACAGGCCGTCGCAGCGCACCAGGTCCGGTTTGTCCACCAGGGCCATCAGGAGGTGAATGCTGCGGATGTGCTCTTCCCCCGCCAGCGAGGCGTGCAGCCAGGCCTCCTGCATCAGAGCCCGGACACTGTCCGACAGCTGCGGACGGCTGCGCACCGAACGTGGCAGGCTGTCCAGAAAACCCAGCATATCCTGCCATATCGTATCCATATCCCATTCGTAGCGCCGCGCCAGCACCGTCAGGTCGCCCTCACCCTGCTCCAGCAGCTTCAGCAACCAGTGCTCGGGCAGGATTTCCGCATGGGTGCGGGTCTGGCACAGGGACGCGGCCCCTTCCATCGCGCGGGCACAGTAAGGGTTAAGACGGCGTAACAGGATGGCGGGATTTTCCATGAGACTCTCTCTTTATCAGTTCCGGACACGCTACCGCCCGTCGCTGTTCCCTGTTATTCAGGAACCCAAAGCGCATCAGGTCGGGCAGGCAGATTGTGTTTTTCTTTGCACAGCGTCCGTGCATACAGACGCTGTGCAAAAAACTGCGGACAGGGCCCTGTCCGCATGCGACTTACGCGGTGGCGCGTTCGTTCCAGGAATCGGAATGAATGATGTTGCCGTCCTTGTAGGTCCAGGTGATTTTTTCGTAGCGCAGTTCAATCTGCTCGAGGTGGTTGTGCTTCTCGAACGCCGGATCTTTGATGTCGTGCATCTTCGGATTCACTTTCACCAGCTTCACGTTCTCAAGCTTCGTGTTGAAGTACTCCACTTCCTGGCCCGCGTCGTTGATTCTGTACCACTTAAATTCCGCAGATTTCAGGGTCTGGCCGGTGGTCACCGCCTTGTACAGGTACGGGCTGGAGGAGTCGATTTCCTTGGTGAACAGGAACGGGGTGTGGATACGGGTACCGGTCAGCTTGCCGGTGTTATTGTCGGTCGGGATGTACAGGTTATGCTCCTGGGCCACCACCTCGATGCTGCCTTCACGATCCTGAACGTCCACAGACCCTTTGATGTCCGCGCCGCCGTCGTCCTTCAGCCACAGATAGACTGGTATTGCCATGTTAATTACTCCGTTAAGTTGTTATCAGCGCCATCATCCTGCGATGACGCGGGGGTGTTGCCCGGCAGCTGGCAGGCGTTCGCCTGCGGCACCAGACTGATTTCGACACGGCGGTTCAGCGTCCGGCCTTCTGCCGTGTCGTTGGTGGCGACAGGTCGGCTTTCACCGTAGCCCTGCACCGCAAAACAGCTCTCCGGCACGTCGCCGGTATCACGCATCCAGTCGCGCACGGACTCCGCACGCTTCAGGGACAGGACCTGGTTGGACTGGTCATCCCCGGTGCTGTCGGTATGGCCTGCGACCACAATCAGCCAGCCGGGTTTCGCCTTGATCCCCACAAGTGAGTTCACCAGCAGCTTTGTTGAGGCGGGTTTCAGCGCCCATTTGCCGGTATCGAACAGCGACATGCTGTCGAGGCGGATGATTTTCGGCGCGACCTTTTCCACAGGCTTTGGTGGAGGAGGTGGTGGCACATATGAGCGGATCGCTTCCAGCACCGGTATTCGCAGACGTTCCCCCCGATAAAGCCCCAGACCCAGCCGGGCCGGTACACCATTGCGTGCATGCTCATCCAGCAGCGCCGCATCCTCGCGCAGCACCTGTACGGCGCTGGCTTTAGGACCGTAATCATCCATGGCGATGCTGTTGTAACGGACAATATCGAAGCTAACGCGTTGCAGCAGCTGGCGGTTGTTCCAGCCACTGCTGAGCAGTGCAGCAATGGTCGCCAACGTGAAGATTCCGAGCGCACCGCGCCAGGTTCGTCCATGCGGTGTCAGGCCTCGTCCTTCTGGCAGTAAAGGGAGGACAAAATTCGGGAACAGGGAAATAACCGTACTGTCCGTTCCCGCCGGCTGCCAGCCAGACACCTGCTGCATCGCAGTATGGCGGGACAACCACGCTGTCCAGACAGAGGTGGCCATGCTTCCGGCCAGGATCGGGCCCAATCCCCACAGAACCGCAACAGGTTCAATGACAGGAATATCGGGGTTTTCATCCATAAGGACAGCGTGGACGTGCTGTTGGAACCAGCTCATCAGGCTGTTCATAAGCACCTGTTGATGCATCGCAGGCGTTCCGCCAGTATTAACCCATTCAGCAACTGAGCCAGGCGCTGAAGTCCCACTCCAGACCTTTACCCCTTCCCCCAGGATCGCCGTCTGCCAGAGCATGTCATTCATCATCGCACTGCCGACCTGTCCATTCAGAACCAGTGGCACAGAATGGCCGGTTGCTTTACGCAACCGACTAATCTGCCAGCGCAGGGCAAGCAAACGACTGGTAAGGCGTTCACTGTCAGGGTGCTGCTGCGGACAAACACTGACCATCACTGACAGCTGACGTCCCCAGTCGGGGCGCAACCACAGTACCTGACGGGCGGCCTGCTCCAGTTCCAGATGATCCTCCACACGGATCCAGCAGCCCTGCGTGACAGTAAGTACCGGTGACTGATGCGGCCAGGCAAGCGGCAGATCGCCACAGACCAGTACCACGGGCTGGCAATAACTGGTTTCAGGCAGGTCCTCCAGACACAGGGTGAAATCGTGCTGCACGCGACGGCAGGCGACAGCCCAGAACGCCATGATTAGCCCCAGTACCGCCAGCAGGACGAGAACGGAAACCAGCCGGGATGCTGGCAGAAACCACAGGCAGACCACTGCACTCAGCAGGGCAGCCCAGAGCGCAAGCCCGCGCTGTTGTGCAGGGCTCATTTCACGGCTCCCGGCAGCAGGGTAAGCAGTGTCTGATCCAGCCAGCAATCCAGTCCCCACCATAATGCGGTGACCACCACCACACTCAGGCCAATGCGCATGGGCCATGATGCAAGCCAACCCCTTATCCCCCGTCCGGCATGGCTTTCCGCCAGAACGGGATGGGGTTGTGAATAGCTGAACGGCGCAACATGTTCATTAAGTGCATTCATGAGTTTCTGCCGCTCAGGATCGTTTAGGGAGCGGAAGTTGCCGAGGAATCCGAGCATCATGACCCGCTGGAAGCAGGTCACGACAGCGTGGTCAGGAGCCGGTTCACGCAGCACATCGCGCATCCGATCGCACAGCGTGTCACCGGCGTCCATGGTGCCAAGGAAGTGCCCCTGCAGGGGAATGTCATACCACTGCACGCAGGCATCATCCTCCACACCGCGACTCTTAACCGCCTCATCCAGCAGCGCACATTGTGCGGTGAGAATATGCCGGCAGCTGGCTTCATCAAGTTCGCCCGCTTTCAACTCACGCTGCACACGTTCGACATCAGCAATGCAACGCTCCCACAGCGTGCGCCCTTCTCCATCCTGAAATTTCGGACCGTGACGCAGGCTGATCACCTGCAGCCAGGTATCCTGCAGCAGGGCATCAATATCAATGGCCGCGGCAGCGCCGCGTTTACGCTCACTCATGTTCTCAGCACCGCAAAGAGTTCGAGTTCAGGCTCGCCGAGCATGCCCGGAACGTAAAACATGCAGGTGCCGCCCTGGAGCATTTCAGTGGCCTGAGGATGAGAGACATCAAGACTGAAATACTGATTTTCCAGACGTAACGGAATGGCTGCCGGCACATGGCGCAGCGGGGTCAGCGGCACGCCCACCCGCGATGAATTGACGATACTTCTGACATGATCGGGGCTGCCAACCTTGCACTGGCGCGGGAACTGCTCCTGCAGCTGAGCTACCGGCACCATTGAACGCACGGAGAGGTAGTAATCCGCCCCTTCACGCAGACGCGGATCATGCAGACGGGCCTGCCAGAAGTGCAGCCGGGCATCGTGCTCAAGCTCAATCGCCACCACCCGCGATGGCAGACTGGCTTCCAGAAGGTCCCCCAGTAAATCAAACAGCGGCGGAAATACGTTATTCAGTTGCTCGTGCTGCCAGACCGGGATCGCACTCACCTGGTGCTCCAGCGAGAAGGTCAGCAGGCTGCCCGCCAGGCGGGCCAGCTCCGGATACAGGCGTTCAGGCGGACTTTGCGGATGGCGCTGAAACTGCCCCAGCACGGGCTCAGCGCTGTTGAGGGCATTCAGCAACCAGAACAGCGACACGTCGGCCACCGCAAAGTCTGCCATGCGCTCATTACTTTCCCGTCGCATGGCCATCAGTCGGCTCAGGCGTACACGTAGCTGGATCATCAGCTGTTCGAGCTGGGTTAACAGCCAGCGGCTGCCCTCGATGGCCAGGAGCGGGGGGAGAAACGTCTCATCAGGCTGCCACGCCCCCTGCAGATCCTGCTGCAGGCGGGCAACCGGACAGGTCAGGTAATCGCTGTTGTTCTGATGTGCAAACCGCAGCGTCAGCTCAGGACGCATTACCGCAATCTGGCGGGTATCGTCCCCGAAGGTATTGCGGATATCCTGCCAACGCTGGCGATAGCGAACAGGACGCCCGGCTACCTCATCGGGCTTAAGACAGTTGCCACCATTCGCGCGCAGCAGCGGTAGCGCGAGCATCACTACCACCTCATTTGATTCACTCTCCAGCGCCAGAACCGGTGGCAGATCGTCAGCATTATCCGTGTCGATAAGCGTCCCGTCGGGGAAACGGATGTGCAGATGGCGGGCCTGCAGGCGGCCCAGTTTCAGTGCATCCGGTTCGAAAGTGGCTTCAATCACTCCCCAGGGATGGGAGAGGCCTAACCGGGCGATGCATTCCGCAGACCAGGCCGCATACGCGGCCTGTTGCTGGAAGTGCTGGGGAGAGACCATCTGGCCCCTGCCCCATAACGGTTGTTCCGTTTTCATGCTTCCTGCCTTACGTTACGCTTTCGCTTTCGGCATCTGGCTCACCAGAGACAGATTCACATCCATGCCTTCAACCTGGAAGTGCGGCACCGCAAACAGCTTCACGCGGAAGAAGCCCGGGTTGTCTTCGATATCTTCCACCACCACCTTCGCGTCACGCAGCGGATGAGAAGCCTGCAACTCATCGCCCGGATCGGTCATTTCCGTCACCAGACTACGCACCCAGGTATTCAGCTCCAGCTCCAGCAGACGGCGGTCCTTGATGGTGCCGATGTTCTCGCGCTGGATGAGCTTCAGATAGTGCGCAATACGCGACAGCAGGAAGATGTACGGCAGACGGGCATTGATGCGGCTGTTGGCCGTGGCATCTGCGGTGTCGTACAGCGCCGGTTTCTGCGCGGAGTTCGCCGAGAAGAAGCAGGCATAGTCGCGGTTTTTGTAATACGAGAGCGGAATAAAGCCGAGGTTGGCGAACTCAAACTCGCGGGTCTCCGGGATCATCACCTCAGACGGGATTTTCACCTGGTTGCCGGTACCCAAATCGTACAGATGAATAGGCAGATCTTTCACCGCCCCGCCCGCCTGCGGGCCACGGATCTGCACGCACCAGCCGTTATTGATGAAGCTCTTCACCATGTTTGACGCGAAGGAGAACGACGCGCTGGTCCACAGGTATTTCTCGTGATCCGGGCCTTTCACCTGCTCAACGTAGTTAAAGCTGCGCACCGGTACGGTGTCCGGGCCATACGGCAGACGCCCCAGCACGCGCGGCATCACGAGGCCGATGTAGCGGGCGTCGTCAGTATCGCGGAAGGATTTCCACTTGATGTATTCAGCGCGGTCGAAGTAGTTGCCGATATCCTTAATCGCAGCAACCTCTTCCATAGAGTCTTTCAGGAAGAATTTCGGGCCGACAGAGCCAATAAACGGCATGTGTGCGGCGGCAGACACTTTCGAGATGTTGCGCAGCAGCGCCACATCCTGCGGACTGGCGTCAAATTCATAGGATGAAATCACTGAGCCAATCGGCTCGCCGCCCGGGGTGTCGTATTCGGCGGTATAGGTGTGCCAGTAGAGGCCGCTCTGGATAAGTTCCGGTGCATCCTCAAAATCCTGGCGCAGGTCGTCCTTGGAGACGTCCAGAATCTCGGTTTTCACATTCTGGCGGTAGTCGGTGTTGTCCACGAGCTGCTTCAGGCCGCGCCACAGGGACTCCACCTTCTGGAACGCCTGGTGATGCATTACGGCATCCAGCTGACGGCTGATCTGGAAATCCAGTTCGGCGATATGGTGGTCAATCAGGGTCTTGTCGAGCTTCTCCACGGGCTGACCAGATTTGCGGATGCAGTCCATAAACACCTGCATCGCCGCCGTCAGGCGTTCACCCGCCGGCGCGTCAGAAAGCGCGGCATCATCCAGAAACGCATTGATATCACCCAGGCTCGAGGCCGGAGTCAGGTTGATTTTTTCAAACAGGGAGGCGTAAACGCCCTCTTTTTCCAGTACGATGGTCTGCCCCTGCGCGGAGGCGGTTTCACTATTCACAGACATCAGCATATTCCCGGTTAATCCATTAAATTACACATGCCGCTTATTTCGGGGCCAGTGCACTCATTTCGTCGCGTAATTCCTGAGACAGCGCCGGGTCCTTAAGAATTTTCTCGAGTTCTTTTCTGAAAGTGGCGTTATCAAGAAGATTGGATTTGAGGTCGCGTAATAAATTACGCATGGTCAGCATGGCGCGGAGCTGGGGGATCTGGCGGGCAACCTGTTCAGGTTCGAAATCCTTAATATCGGAGAAATTCAGTTTTATACTTTCCTCCGAACCATCGACAGCCATGGTGTTAGGCACCGTCAGATTAACCTCCGGGTTAAATTCCGAAAGTACGCTATTAAAGTTATTTTTGTTGACGTTGATTTTCTTCCTTTCGGACAATGGACGATTCTCTTTTCCATTACTGAAATCACCGACAGTGAGAAGTTTAAGCGGCAGTTCGACTTTCTTCTGCGCGCCGCCTGTATGCAGCGCCAGTTTTAAATTTATGCGTGCCTTGGGCACCTCATTCTGAAATGAATCGGCCATAGCAGTCCCTTTCTTTGCAAGAAATACGAGTTAAGTGAGTGACGGGTCTTTACAAAACCATATTAGAGCAAAAGCCCATTCATGATCAACTTTTCAGATCAAAGATCTGCATATGGATTTTTCTTAAGAATTTTCCACTAATCAGTAGTATTTATAAATTCCAGATATAAGTGGCACGCAGAAAGTATTAACCATTTATTCACAATAGATTAGCAGGAACGTCTGCCTTGATAGAGAATATTGAATTCATTGCCACCTGTCGTTGAATAATTGATTTATATCAATGCTGATTTAAGCATCAGCTGCAAAATCGCAGAGACATATCATCTTATTCAATAAACCTCCTGAATATGGAAAAATCCTATATCGGACAAAAGTCAGGTTTTAAATAGCAGGAATTAAGCTATGACATGGAGGATGTATAAATGCTTGCACGCTTTTCAATAAACTGGAAAGGAGATGTCGCTCGAAGCATTCATCAAAAGAATAAATGATTTTTTATGAAAGGAATTTTGATAATAACTAGCCTGTAGGTACCATGAACCGTTTGTTCAGGCGCTTAAGCGATGTATAGCTATTTGCCAAAACCACTTAAGCGCCTTTCCTGTTTTTTTAATGCTTTTCAATATACATTGTACGACTGTACGCAACATCCTCTGGGTTATTTATCGGATACCCTTTAACCCAGGGCTTAATGAGGCGGCCATTGGTGTATTGATAAATAGGGGCTATCGGCGCTTTCTCGGCGAGGATCTTCTCGGCCATGTTGTAGTCTGCATTACGCGCTTTTTCAGTGGTTTCGAGCGTCGCCTGATGAATAATCTTATCGTAAGCAGGGTCGTTGAACCGTGAGATGTTGCCGGTGTGAGAGGACGTCAGCAGCGACAGGAATGTCGACGGCTCATTATAATCCCCTACCCACGACGCACGGATCACGTCGAAATTCCCGGTATTGCGGCTGTCGATGTAGGTCTTCCATTCCTGATTCTGCAACTTAACGTCAACACCCAGATTTTTCTTCCACATAGATGCGACGGCAATGGCGATTTTCTGGTGGTTTTCAGACGTGTTGTACAGCAGCGTTAATTTCAGCGGGCGCTGGGGACCATAGCCTGCCGCCTGTAATAACGTTTTCGCCTGAGCATTTAGCTCCTGCTGCGACATCTGCTCAAATGGCGAGATTTCCGGTGTAAAACCGGCAGTGACATCGGGAGTGAAATGCCAGGCCGGTTTCTCACCGGTTCCCAGGACTTTTTCCGCCATAATACGTCTGTCGATAGTCATGCTGAGCGCCAGACGTACGCGGGCATCCGCAGTTGGGCCTTTTTGTGTGTTAAACGCGTAGTAATAGGTCCCAAGCTGTGGCGGTGTATAAACCTGTCCCGGAATATCTTTAAGCAGCTTCTGGTACATGTTTTTCGGAAACGATTCTGTAATATCGATATCGCCCGCCAGATAGCGTTTGGTCGCTGAGGACTCCTGGTTGATTGGCACAAAGGTGACTTTTTTAAGCACCGTGTTGGCGTTATCCCAGTAGTGAGTATTCGGCTCAACCACCAGTTTTTCATTCACCACGCGATCTTTCAGCACATACGCACCGTTGCCGATGAGCGCGCCAGGGCGCGTCCATTCTTTACCGCTTTCCACGTTTGCCTTTTGAACAGGATAGAACGCAAAGCTAGCCGTGAGGTTGCTGAACCATGGCAGCGGTTTATCCAGCTGCACGCGCAGCGTTTTAGCATCGACTGCCGTCACGCCGAGCGTTTCCGGTGCAGCTTTACCATCGATAATGGCCTGCGCATTATTAATACCCGCCAGCGCTGCAAACCAGGCGAAAGGTGACGTAGTTTTAGGATCAACCAGACGACGCCAGCTGTAGACAAAATCTTGTGCCGTCACAGGGGTACCGTCAGACCACTTCGCGTTATCCCGCAACGTAAACGTCCAGACACGGTTATCGTTGCTCTGCCAGCGCGTCGCCACGCCGGGAACCAGCTCCCCTTTTTCGTTCTGATTCACCAGCCCTTCATAAAGGTCGCGGATCACCTGTATCTCGGGTAAACCCACCGCTTTTGCCGGATCGAGCGAGGCGGGTTCATCTTTAATGTGTCGAACCAGCTCCTGCTTTTGCGCCAGCTCCGTTCCCCTGGGAACCTCCGCGGCATATGAAAGTGAAGAAAACCCGCACAGCCACAGCGCAGTACAAAGAAGCGAAACAGGATGCTTCATATGATCCCCTTAATGATGTCAGGTAACAGGCAGATGCGTAATTATTTGTTTCGAAACGGAGAAATGCAAATGCTTCCTCAGGAAAGTTGATGTCAGGCAATTTTACACACAGACGGAAACTATTTGATTAAGCGCGGGTTTTGCACAACACTGCCAGAAGCGACTTCATCATCAGGGTTTATTATGGCAACCACCCGACCAAGAACGGAACGCGGCGCCTTCCCGCCCGGGACTGAACATTATGGCCGCTCATTTTTAGGCGCCCCACTGATCTGGTTTCCGGCTCCCGAGCCCGATCGCACAAGCGGCTTAATCATTGCGGGCACACATGGCGATGAAAACTCGTCCATCGTGACGCTTTCGTGCGCGCTACGTACGCTGGCCCCCGATTTACGACGACATCATGTGATTTTGACCGTCAACCCGGACGGATGCCAGCTTGGATTACGGGCGAATGCACGAGGCGTTGACCTTAACAGGAACTTTCCGGCAGCAAACTGGCGTGCCGGTGAAACGGTGTATCGCTGGAACAGTTCGGCGCAGGAACGAGATGTGGTCCTGCTTACGGGAGAAAAACCGGGTTCCGAGCCCGAAACCCAGGCGCTGTGTCAGCTTATTCATAAGATCCACCCGGCCTGGGTTGTCTCTTTCCACGATCCCCTCGCCTGTATTGAAGATCCTCGTCATACAGCGCTCGGGCAGTGGCTGGCGGATGCGTTTGCTCTACCTCTGGTAACCAGCGTCGGGTATGAAACGCCCGGGTCGTTTGGCAGCTGGTGCGCGGACCTCAGTCTTCACTGTATCACCGCAGAGTTTCCGCCTATTTCCTCGGATGAAGCGAGTGAAAAATACCTCAGAGCGATGACAGATCTTCTGCGCTGGCAGCCTCAAAGATGAAGTACGCCGGAGGTAAAACTCAGGGCGGGTGAAACGTCAACCGCCAGCCAGGTTGGGCCATCCAGATCGGCAAAACGCACGCTGTTCACCAGCGGGAGTGCAGCACCGATCGCTCTGGAGGTGCACAACATACAGCCCAGCATCAGGGAAAAGCCTTGCGCCTGGGCATCTTGTGCCAGTGCCAGGGCCTCGGTTAACCCACCCGTTTTATCCAGCTTGATGTTCACCATCTCGTAGCGGCCCTTGAGGGCTGACAGGCTCTCACGGGTATGACAGCTTTCGTCTGCACAGACGGGAAGCGGATGAATAAAATTCGCCAGCGCGGCATCGTCTTCTGCCGGGAGAGGCTGCTCCAGCATGGCAACGCCCAGATCGGCAAGCAGCTGACAACGGGCTGCTAGCCCTTCGCTGTGCCATGATTCGTTTGCATCGACGATAAGGGTGGCATCAGGTACCGCCGCACGAATGGCGACCATGCGTTCGCTAATCAGACGATCGTCGAGCTTCACCTTTAATAAGGTTGCACCGGTTGCATATAGCGCCTGGGCGCTGGCCGCCATTTGCTCTGGTTCACCGATGACCACCGTTTGCGCGGTGACGATCGATTGCGGCAGCGTAACGTCCAGCAGCGAAGGTAGCGTTTTTTGTTGTTTCGCCGCTTCCAGACTCCAGAGTGCGCAGTCAATCGCGTTACGTGCCGCGCCGGCCGGCAACCTCTGCTGAAGAGCCTCACGCGTCAGGCCCGCCTGCAACTCGGGCACCACCGTCATAATTTGCGCCATGACTGAAGCCAGGCTTTCTCCGTAGCGAGGATAAGGGGTACATTCCCCGACGCCTTTTACGCCGTCCTCTTCACATTCAACCACGACCACGCAGGCCTCATTACGGCTGCCGCGCGAGATCACAAACGGGGTGTGCAATGGCCAGGCTTCTTCATAGACCTTAACGCTTCTCATCACTGACTCCTTGCAGGCCGGAAAGGCAGAAAATTGGTTTGCCGTGCTAACTGCGGATGACATACACTAGCCACGACGTTAACTATTTGTAAACAGGAAGATATCTATGTCACAACTCGTTCATTTCCAGGGCAACCCGGTTGCTGTTGCAGGTTCCATCCCACAGTCTGGCAGCAAAGCACAGCCTTTTACTCTGGTGGCTAAAGATCTGTCTGACGTCACGCTGAGCCAGTTTGCTGGCAAACGTAAAGTCCTGAACATTTTCCCAAGCATCGATACGGGCGTTTGTGCTGCATCAGTGCGTAAATTCAACCAGCTGGCGACCGAAATGGACAACACCGTAGTGCTGTGCATTTCTGCTGACCTGCCGTTTGCCCAGTCCCGCTTCTGCGGCGCTGAAGGCCTGAGCAACGTCATCACTCTTTCCACTCTGCGCAGCCCGGATTTCCTGGAAAAATACGGTGTTGCCATTTCCGAAGGCGCGCTGAAAGGTCTGGCTGCTCGTGCGGTGCTGGTGATCGACGAAAACGACAACGTTGTTTTCAGTGAGCTGGTTAACGAAATCACTACCGAACCGGATTACACCGCTGCACTTGAGGCACTTAAAGCCTAAACGTAAAAAAGCCTCTGCAAAGAGGCTTTTTTATTTATTCGTCACCCTTCTTCTGATTTAACCCATACTCACGCAGCTTATTCGCAATCGCGGTATGTGACACCCCAAGACGTTTAGCCAGCTTGCGCGTGCTCGGATAGCTGCGATAAAGCTGCGTTAACACCGAACGCTCGAAACGGCTGGTGATGTCATCCAGCGAGCCTTCCATTGCCTCTTCGCCTACCGAGACCGTCCCGGCATCGTAATCCGGCAACAGAATATCCTGAGGACGCAGTTCATACCCTTCAAGCTGAGTTAATGCGCGATAGACCGCATTTTTTAGCTGACGAATATTGCCCGGCCAGCCGTAACGCGTCAGCACGGTACCCAGGTCGGCAGAGAGCTTCGGACGCGGCACGCCCTGCTCGTCGGCAAAACGGGCGACGAACAGTTCCGTCAACGGCATGATGTCCTGCGGGCAATCGCGCAGCGGCGGAATATTGAGCGTCAGAACGTTGAGACGATAGTAGAGATCTTCGCGGAATACTCCTTTCTGCACCAGCTCCACCAGGTTTTTCTGGGTGGCGCAGATGACGCGTACATCCACGTGCACTTCATGATCTTCCCCCACGCGGCGGAACGTACCGTCATTGAGAAAACGCAGCAGTTTCGCCTGCATGCGTGGCGACATTTCACCAATCTCGTCCAGCAACACCGAGCCGCCATTCGCCTGTTCAAAGAAGCCTTTTTTGCCTTCCGGCGCATGCCCGAACAGTTCACTTTCCACCGCATCTTCAGGAATAGACGCGCAGTTCAGCGCCAGATACGGTTTTGCCGCACGCGGGCTGGCCATATGCACAGCATGCGCCAGCAGATCTTTCCCCGTACCGGTATCCCCGGTAATCAGCAGCGGTGCCGTAAGATTTGCCAGCTTACGCGCCTGGTCGAGCACGTGACGCATCTTCGGGCTTACCGCAATAATCTGGCTGAATGCGCCGACGTCCTGGCTGGAAAGGTTCTGTAACTGGCGTCCCATGCGCACCGTGGAGCGCAGCATGATTACCGCGCCGGTGAGCACCCGCGCGGCATTTTCCCCTTTCAGGTAGACCGGCGTGATCTCCATCAGGAAATTCTGTCCATTGATGACGACGTGCTCGCTATGGGTATTTTGCGGGTTGCTGTCCAGCCAGCGCTGGAAATTAAAACCTGGGATCAATTGCGTGGCGTAATGACCGATAAGCTTTTCCTGAGTCTGCGCAAACAGCTGGCAACTGGCCTGGTTAACGCGCTCGACTTTGTTTTTCAGATCGAGAGAGAGAAACGGCTCCGGCATTGCTTCCAGCAGTGCGCTCAGCGCAAGGTGTTCCCGCTCGGATGGCATCCAGGGGATGGTGCGTACATCCGTAACGCCAGCGATACGGCGGATTTCGGCCATCAGGCTACTGAAGGTATTAAATTCAATTTCGGCAAAATTGAGGTAAATTCGCCCGACAGGGTCGATCTCTATGCCACGTAAATCAATGCTACGTAAAACAAGAAGATCGAGTAACTCGCGGGTCAGACCGAGACGGTCCTCACAAAAGACTTCCAGACGCATGGGAAATTCACCGTTTAAGCCAATAACAGTAAAATGATATGTCAGATCACGGTATTCGGGAAGGTGGCTGTCAACAAATATTGACAGCCCGCACGATTAGTAAACAAAACCTCACTGAGCAGGTTTTTTATTGAGCGTCTCTTTAAGCTGGCCAATCAATTCGCGACGGAAATCCCCCAGCCGCGGCTTATCGCCATCGATCCAGGGGAGTGGACGACAAACCTCCATCGCTTTGATTCCTAAGCGTGCCGTCAGCAGACCGGCACCAATCCCCTGCGCCGCCCGGGCAGAGAGACGCGCCGCAAGATCCTGCGACATCCAGTCCATCCCGACCTCCCGCACCAGTTCGCTTGCCCCGGCGAAGGCGATATTCAGCAACACCAGTTTGAACAGGCGCAGTCGGCTGTAATAGCCAAGCTCAATGCCATACAGTCTGGCGATGCGGTTGATCAGGCGCAGGTTGCGCCAGGCGATAAAGGCCATGTCCACCATCGCCAGCGGACTGACGGCAATCATCAGGGTGGATTCCGCCGCCGAGCGGCTGATCTCACGACGAGCCTGCGCATCCAGTACCGGCTGAACAATGTGCGCATAGAGCGTGACCACTTCCTGGTCATTCTGGGTTTCGTGGATCGCCGCATGCCAGCGCTGAAGCGCCGGGTGAGAGTGATCTATCCCGGCCTGAGCCGCAAGCTTTTCACAAAAAGCACGCCCTTTTCCGGTGCCGTGGCTGTGCAGCAGATCCCGCGCTTCATCGCGTTCGTGCGCACGCTGACGCAGACGCCAGAGGCGACGCCACTCGGTCACGACCGAGCCGACGCCCGCACCAACGATCAACGCCCCGGCGGCGCATCCCCCTAGCGCTACCCAGTCCTGGGCTTGCCAGGCATTGACGCCCCACTGCACGCCCTGACCAATTACGCTCACACCAAAAAGGGCTAACCCGGCGGTCACCATCTTACGCCACAGGCTGCGTTTCGGGCGCAGTGCCGCATCAACGACCGCTTCCGCCTGCCCCTCTTCAACCAACGGCTCCTCTGCCAGCACGGGAGCAAAGTTGTCGGCCTGCGGACCGCTGAAGGTTTGCGCTGTTTTAAACGCCTCATGCGGGGACTGCTCAAGCTGGCCGGTAAAATCAATGCGGGGTTTTAACGGTTCCGTCATCGCAATTTATCTCCAATTAAAAACTCCAGCGCGGCATCCAGACGGATATGCGGCAATGGCTGGTCAACGTTCATGCTCTGCGGACGGAAGTCTTCGAACTGAAAACCCTGGCTTTGCCAGAAAGCCTGGCCCGGCAAACGCGGGGGAACTTCGCCCGGATAGACCGTGAGCGGCTCACCGTCGCTGAGTCGGTTGCCCCGCAGGGCCGGAATTTTCTCGCCATTCACGTCAATCAACCCACTCTGCGTAGCCTGTACGGACGCCAGACCCAGACAATCCATACTAATCCCTTCGAACGCCGCGTTCTGCCAGGCATCCTGCACCAGCTGTTGCAGCAGGGATACCATGTTGGCGTGCTGATCGACCGTCACATGATCAGCTTTTGTGGCGGCAAACAGCAGCTTGTCGATGACCGGCGAGAATAAACGGCGAAACAGCGTACGCTGGCCATAATGAAAACTTTGCATCAGCTGCGTCAGCGCCAGCCGCATATCATTGAACGCCTGCGGCCCGCTGTTGAGGGGTTGCAGGCAGTCCACCAGCACGATCTGGCGGTCAAAGCGTAAAAAATGATTTTTATAAAAACCCTTAACCACCTTCTCACAGTAATAATTGTATCGCTCGCGGAGCATACCGGCGTTGGTGGTCTTGTCTGCCTGCGCCAGCTTCGATTCGCCGATGCGGTCTACGTCCGGCCACGGGAAAAACTGTAGCGCGGGAGCACCGGCTAGATCTCCCGGCAGAACAAAACGGCCCGGCTGAATAAAATGCAGCCCCTCCTGCTTGCACTGATGCAGGTAATCAGTCCAGGCCTGGGCTATCACGGCCAGACGGTTTTCATCCGCCGGCGCCAGCGGATCCAGCCCTTCGCAAAGCTGGCGCCATTTGGTCGACCACTCTGCCCGCTGCCCCTGCAACAGACCGGTCATCTGCCGGGACCAGCTCAGGTAATCCTGCGCCAGCATCGGTAAATCGAGCAGCCATTCTCCCGGATAATCCACAATTTCGAGATACAGCGTGGACGTTTCTTTGAAGTGACGCATCAGGGATTCATTCGAGCGAAAACGAAGCGCAAGGCGAATTTCGCTCACGCCACGCGTCGGGGTGGGCCAGGCGGGAGGCTCCCCGTATAACTGTGCCAGACCTTCATCATAGGTGAAACGGGGGATGCCAAAATCACGTTGCGGTACGCGTTTTACGCCTAACAATCGCTCCTCGCGCACCGCGCTAAGCAGTGGCAGGCGCGCCCCAGCATGCAGGTTCAACAGCTGATTGACCATCGCCGTAATGAATGCCGTCTTACCGCTGCGGCTCAGCCCGGTAACGGCAAGACGCAGATGGCGATCAACGCCACGGTTCACCAGAGAATTGAATTCGTTTTTAAGTCGCTTCATCGCCGTCCTTCATTGTCTGGAACCCTGAACAAAGTCACTTCAGAATACAGTAAATTGGGGCAGATCGTTGATTATCAATTCTTAATTATTGCTATTGCCGTTTTCTCTCCAGTAAGATGGACGCAATTGCTGTCCGTCTGGAGTGAGTAAGGTGTATGTCACCCACCATCTATGATATTGCCCGCGTTGCTGGCGTTTCGAAATCAACCGTGTCACGCGTTCTGAATAAACAAACGAATATTTCTCCTGAAGCGCGTGAAAAGGTGTTGAAGGCGATAGATGAGTTAAATTACCAACCTAATAAACTTGCCCGCGCACTCACCTCTTCTGGCTTCGACGCCATTATGGTTATTTCGACCCGCTCAACCAAGACCACTGCAGGAAATCCCTTTTTCTCAGATGTACTGCATGCCATTACGGCAAAAGCAGAAGAAGAAGGTTTTGATGTTATTTTACAAACGTCCAAAAGCAGTGAAGATGATCTGCAAAAATGCGTGGGTAAAATAAAGCAGAAGATGATCAAAGGCATCATCATGCTAAGCTCGCCGGCGAACGAGTCGTTTTTCTCGACGCTGGATGAATACGGTGTGCCCGTGGTCGTCATTGGTAAAGTGGAAGGAAATTACCAGAATATCTATTCTGTCGACACGGATAATTTCCGCGACAGCGCCATATTAACAGACTCGTTTATCACGCATGGCCGCACCAAAATTGCCTGCCTGCATGCCCCGCTCGATTATCACGTCTCTATCGATCGCCTGGCGGGTTATAAATTCAGCCTTGAGAAACACGGCATCGAAATTAACCCGACCTGGGTTATCGATGGCGGCTATACCCATGAAAGCGCGCTTCAGGCGGCCTGCCAGCTACTCTCCTCAGACAACCCGCCCGATGCGGTTTTTGCGACTGACAGCATGAAATTGCTGAGTCTTTATCGTGCCGCGGATGCGCTAAATCTGGCGATCCCGGAACAGGTCGCAATGGCAGGATACAGCGACCCGATGCTATCTCTCATTTTAACCCCTGCACCAGGCGGCTTTGATATCCCCACGAAAAAGCTGGGCGAAGAGAGCTGCGATTTGTTGTTCAGGTGCATTGCGGATAAACCTGCGCCGCATAAGGTATTGGTTGAAACACATTTTTCAGATGCAGCTTCGTTACGCTAAAAACCAGGGGCAAACGCCCCTGGTATAACGTCATCAGAACGCGTAATTGACGCCGACACCCGCATAGTGGAAGCGGTCGCTCTCGCCTTCGTCATGATTTTCCCATTCGTAGGCATACTCGAGCGTCATGGAAAGGCCATTCGCAAAGTCATAAGCATAGAGCAGACCCAGTCGGTTGAAGTCATGCCCTTCACGAGTTGGATCGTCCTGCCAGTCCCAGTTTGACCAGCGATCGAGCCCCAGACGGGTGTAAGGTGTAAGCGTTGTCTGGCCTAATGAAACAGGCAGGTAGGCACGAATCTCCTGGGTGGAGAATTCACCGTTATTACGTGAACTGTCCATATTGAAGCCACGCTCTAAATAGTAGTTAACTTTTGCAGAGACGGTTTCGTTTATTGTCCAGGTAAATCCGGTTTCCGTTTCGACGCGGCTGTCAGAATAACCGGTTTTTCCCAGGTCATTCGCAAACTGGTACATGGCAAACCAACCGCCAAAACGCCAGTCATCTGTTAATTTCACATCCCAGTCAGGCTGAATTTTATAGCGCTGCATATTAGCACTGCCGTCTTTCGCACCGTGCTCATCTTTAAAATGATATCCATAATTACGGAATCCGCCCGTAAGACCCAGCGTAAAATCCTCTGTGCCAATGAAGCGATACCGTAATTCAAATTCAGGACGATCGAAATAGGTGCCGCGCGTCATGCTGCTGTAATCAACCGGGCCTTCCTGATACATCGCCAGTGAAATTGTCCACGCATCATACGTGGCGTTAAACCACACGGAAGGTTCATATAATCCATCTTTATCTTCGCCCTGCCCTTCGACGTTTTCAATTTCATACATGGCACCAATATTAAATTCCCACTGTTTGGTTGACTCTGTTGCTTGCGCGCAGCTTACCCCTGCGCACAAAACGAGCGCAGCACTTCTTAGTAGAGTACTCATTAAAATATTCCTTTATAATTAACATACAAAAAAACCGGAAACTTTCATTTCCGGCGAATACCTTTCTTATCTAATAGCTGCTTCAGTATCAGCATCGAAGAAATGGCACTTACTCATATCGAACTGGATGCCGATATTATCTCCTGCAACGTAATCATCCGCCGCTCCCGCACGGACAACCAGTTCATGCCCGCCCACGTTGGCATAAAGCATAAATTCTGCCCCAGTCAGCTCAGCGACGCTGATCTTCGCCGCGATGTTTTCACCGCTGCGCTGTAGCGTGAGAATGTCTTCCGGACGGATCCCAAAGACGACCGCTTTGCGCTGGTAACCTTGCGCATTCAGTACGGCCAGCTTCTCCTCCGGGATCTCCAGACGCAGCGTTTCCGTCACGAAGTATCGGTCGTCGATCGCGCCACGAATGAAGTTCATCGCAGGTGAACCAATAAAGCCTGCAACGAACATATTCGCCGGCTCGTTGTAAACCTGCTTCGGCGCGCCCACCTGCTGAATGATGCCGTCTTTTAAAATCACAATACGGGTCGCCATCGTCATGGCTTCCGTCTGATCGTGCGTCACGTAAATCATGGTGGTGTTGAGCTTCTGGTGCAGCTTGCTGATTTCAGCGCGCATCTGTACACGAAGCTTGGCATCGAGGTTTGACAGCGGTTCATCCATCAGGAAGACCCCTGCTTCACGCACTATCGCCCTGCCTAACGCCACGCGCTGACGCTGACCACCTGACAATGCGCCAGGTTTACGCTGGAGATAGTCGCGTAAACCCAGGATCTGAGCCGCCCAGCTAACACGTTCTTCGATGATGGAAGGTGCTATTTTTTGCATCTTCAGGCCAAACGCCATGTTGTCGTAGACCGTCATATGCGGATAGAGCGCATAGTTCTGGAAGACCATTGCGATATCACGGGACTTGGCGGGAACATCATTCATGCAAACCCCGTCAATAATCAGTTCACCTGCGCTGATCTCCTCAAGGCCGGCGATCATTCGCAACGTCGTGGATTTCCCACAGCCCGATGGACCGACGAAGACGATAAATTCTTTATCTTCAATCTCGAGATTGAAATCCTTAACCACGTGGACCTGGTTATCATAGATTTTCTGAATGTGTTTCAGAGACAGTTGAGCCATTATTAATTCCTTATCAATACGCCCGGGATGCCCAGAACGCCGTCAGGCGTTCCCAGGTCAGTTCCTGCGTTGAATGAAGTTGTAATCCCGCATGGTTCAGGCCAGGCCCAATTCCGACCGACAGCATTCCTGCGGCGTTGATCGCATCTACCCCTGCGGCGGCATCTTCGATACCAATGGCCTCTTCAGGACGCACGTTCAGTCCTTTACAGGCTGCAAGGAAGATCTCCGGGTCCGGCTTTGAGCGGCAAATGCGCGAAGCATCGGCGCAAAAATCGAAAGCCTGATGAATACCCAACGCGTGCAAAATCCCAGGGGCATTAAGCGATACGGATGCCAGCCCAATTTTGACCTTCGCGGCGCGAATATCCGCCAGCACGTCGCGAATACCCGGGAGCAGCGAATCCTGCGTCAGTGATGCCAGCGACTGGACGTAAAGCGCGTTTTTTTTCGTTGCCAGCGCCAGGCGCTGCTCGTCACTAAACATCCCCTCTTTCCCGCCATGTTTCAGAATGCGCTGGAGGGAGTCCATACGGCTTATTCCCTTCAGCTGTTCGTTAAATACTTCATCGAAGGTAATACCAATCTCCTCCGCCACGGCGCGCCAGGCCAGAAAGTGAAGATGCGCGGTATCGGTGATCACCCCGTCCAGATCGAATACAACAGCGTTAAGCGTCATGGCGCCCCTCCGTGGTAGCGGTCCCATTGACAGGTGCAAGAAAGTCCTTATGTGCGCAGACTTTTCGCCCTGATACGTGCAGCGTTTTACCCCACAGCGTCAACGTGACAGGTGCGGTAGTCTCAATGGTTAACTGGTCATTTTCACAGGTAATGTGCATTGTTGCGTCCCGCCACCGCAGCGGGAAGGCGAGTTTCTGCCAGTGAACAGGCAGTTTCGGTGCAAGATGCAGCTCCCCTTCGCTAATGTGCAGGCCAGCAAACCCCTGAATAGCGCCCAACCAGATCGCACCGGTGGCGGCGGCATGAATACCGTCATCACTGCTGTGTGGGTCGTCCCCCAGGTCGATGGCGATACCGTCACGCCAGAAGGCATACGCCCCCTCGGTGTCACCGCAGCGTGCGAGCACAATGCCGTGAATGGCTTTACTCAGGGATGAATCATGAATCGTGCGTGGCTCGTAGAACGCCAAATTGGCGGCACATTGCTGCGGCGTAAACCGTTCCGGCAGCAGGTAGTTAAGCATCACCACATCGGCCTGCTTCAGGATCTGCATCTCGTTCACTTCCGCGCGAGAGTAATCAAGCAGAATGGTTTGCTTACCCGCTTTGGCTTTATAGCGGCTCAGATCGATGGCAGGTTTTGCCATGAAGGTATCATCCTGCGGGATCACACCGTCTGCGTCGGCCTCTGGCAGCCACAGGCGCGCCAGGAACTTCCCGGCATTCTCCGTAAAACGCGCATCTTCACGGCCAAACATCGCCATAAACTGACGCGCGCAGGCAACGTTGTGCCAGGCCAGATAGTTGGTGTAGGCGTTGTTGTTGACATGCTCGGTGTATTCATCCGGTCCGATCACGTCATGGATCTCAAGACGACCATTGATTTCCGTCGCGCGTCCCATCCAGAACGAAGCGGTTTCCATCAGTAGCGTCAGCCCCTCATTGCGCATAAAGGCATCGTCGTGTGTTGCCTGCCAGTAAGCGACCACGGCCCAGGCGATATCAGCCACGATGTGATGTTCAGCGAGTGCGGAAGCCACCTTCTGGCGAACCCCGGTGCGGATGTTAATGGCCGCGAATTCTGGCGTCTCTTCCTGTCCGCTGGCCGCACTTTCCCACGGGAACAATGCACCCGGCCAACCGTTACGGCGCGCTTTTTCCCGTGCGCCTGCCAGATTAAGCCAGCGATAGCGTAGCAGGCTGCGGGCAATCTGCGGGCGGGTAAACAGATGGAACGGCAGCAGGAAAATTTCGGTATCCCAGAAGACGTGCCCCTTGTACCCCTCACCCGTCAGCCCTTTCGCCGCAATACTGCTTCGCTCATCATGAGCAGGCGTCATTGTCGTCAGATGCCAGACGGCGTAATCCAGCGCCAGCTGATCCTGTTGCTCTGTGGAAGTCACTTCCACACGTGCGTCGCGCCAGACATCTTTCCAGGCATACGCTGAGCTTTCAAGCAACGCCTCATAACCTCTTGCCGCACAGACTTTAAGATCGGCCAGCGCGTTGCGCGCGAATGACTCCTGCGACAGCGCTTTCTCGCTACGGTGAGCCACCCAGACGATCTTCTCAAGCGTGACAGTGTCACCTCGAGCAATCGTCAGCGAATGATGCACGCTGAGACGGCGGTTTTTGGCGGTGAAACAGCTGTCGCTTTTCGTCGAGAGCTGGCAATACGCCGAAACCACAACCTCAGATGCACGGTCCTGCGTTTCATACACGCCCTGCATGTAGTGCTGGTCAAAGATCCTGACCGAGATTTCATCCAGATGCTGTCTGCCGCTGTTCGTTTGTGTCGCATCTATGCCGGTTTTCAGCACGGCCTGAGCGTCGCCATCAAGCGGTGTGATCGAGAACTGCATTGCCACTAAGGGCAACTGGTCCAGCGAAACAAAACGACGGCTCTCCAGCCGATAACGTTTCCCATCGGGTGCACGCCAGACAACGTTGCGATGCAGTTCGCCGTTAGCAAAGGCCAGCTCGCGCTGCCATTCAAGAATTTCGCCTGACAGGAGCGTGAAATTGACGCCATCAAGCTCAACATCAATACCGGTGATATCCGGCAGATTGACCAGCTCAGTAGTCTCGTTGCGACCCGCGCAATGATAAAGCCCCGCGAGATACATGCCTCTGGTCTGCTGGGTGTAATCTTCTTCATGCGTAGCGCGAATGCCCATGTATCCATTCCCGCATGTCATGACAGAGGCATATTTGTTCAGGCTGTGAGGACAAAAGCCCGGATCGTTTAATACAGACACGTTCAGCATAATGTCACGCTTTCCCCTGTTTCTGCTGATTCATAAAGCGCGGCAACAAGCTGTTGTATAACCAGACCCTGTTCTGCGTCAGCGATCATAACGTGCTCTCCCAGCACATGACGCACGAAGGCATCCATACTGCGCAGATGGCGCTGATCGTCCGCCTCTTCACGATGGAAAAGGGTTTCTAAAACACCGGCTTCGTCGTTATAGATATGCGCCGGGAACAGCGTTGCGCCTGCCTTTTCACCGCAGAAAGAGACGTTCATGATGGACTGCTCGCGGATGTTAAGCGCAAAGGAGGTGTCCAGACGCAGAACGCCGCCGTTGCAGAATTCAATCGTGCCAAACAGGGCATCTTCCACGGTAAACTGCGTAGGATCCCATTCGCCAAACTGACCGGTGTGTTTCCGGTTCCCCAGTCTCTGGAAGCTGTGCGCGGTTACCCGCTTCACAGCCGGGAAGCCCAACACGTACATCGCAGCATCCAGCATATGAATGCCGATATCGATAAGCGGCCCGCCACCCTGGAGCGATTTATTGGTGAAAACGCCCCACCCCGGCACACCGCAGCGACGCAGCGCCTGCGCGGAAGTGAAGTAAATTTCACCGAGTGTGCCGTTCATTACCGCATCGCGCAGGAGCTGGGTGTCCAGGGCAAAGCGATGATGAAAATCATACGCAAGGACTTTTCCTACCTTGCGCGCCGCGATGCGCATCTGGTCGGCCTGTTCCGGCGTCATTGCCGGCGGCTTTTCACACATCACATGGCAACCCGCTTCGAGAGCCGCCATCACATGTTCAAAATGGAATCGGTTAGGCGAACAGACGCTCACCACATCCGGTTTTACTTTCTGCAACATCTCGTGAGCGTCCTGCCATGCCGATGGAATGGCATAACGTTCCGCGAACGCCTGTGCCTGCTCAAGGCGGCTGTCCATGACAGCCACCATTTGAACATCACTGCGCGTGGCGTAATACGAGGCATGCACTTTGTCTGCAACCTGCCCGGCGCCAATGATGGCGACGCGCAGAGGCAAAGGTGTAGAAGCACTCATCACGCTCGTCATCCTTAGCATTCACGCAAGTAAGTGAGAGAGTCCTTATAGGCCTGAGCCGGATCGTCGGCACGCACCCGGCACTCGTACACGACGTAACCCTGATAATTATCGGCACGCAGCTGATCGAACAGGCTGGCGAAATCGAGGCTGCCGCTGCCCGGCTGATAGCGGTGGTTATCAGCAATGTGCACATGACCCAGCAGGTCGCGGTTGTGATGCAACGCTTCCGTCAGTGAGTCTTCTTCAATGTTCATGTGGTAGAAATCACCGATGATCTGCACGTGCTTCAGGCCGTTCTCTTCGATGTAACGACGCGCGTCGGCCAGGGTGTTGATCATATGATCCTGATAGCGGTTCAGCGGCTCCAGGTAGACGGTAGTACCGGTGCGCGCTGCTACCTCATCCAGCCAGCGCAGGGAAGCGCTGACCGCTTTGCGATCGCCATCCAGGCTACGTGGCGAAGTCATTGGCGGCAGACGGAAGGTAAACATCCCCCAGGCAGCCGGGACGATAATCCCTTTGCCGCCCACTTCTGCCAGCGCTTCCAGAATGCGTTCAATCTGCTGGAGACCGTTCAGGCGGCGTTCTTCGATGAAATCCCCGATCCAGCCATCGTATCCGCCACACGCCGTCGTAACCGGCAGACCGGTGGCTTTGATAGCGGCTTTCACTTCGTCGAGATGTTCAACCAGCAGCCGGCCATCTATTTCGTAGCCATCAAATCCCATCGCTTTGATGTATTTGAATTTTTCCATGATAGTGGTCGGGAAAAAGGCCTGGTTTTGTGTTGCGATTTTCATGATTTGCTGTCCTTAGCTTAAAAAGTAACGCCCATTTTGATACTGAGTTCCGGGTGCTGATCGACATACTTCATGTAGCTTTCCGGGCTGGTGGTGAAGGTGACGACCGGGTCGATCAGATCTTCACAATTGAGATAACCGTTCATCAGCAATTCCCAGCAGGTCTCTTCAATACGCTTGCGACTCCAGCGTGGATAATCCGGGTTGGGTTCACTGCATGCGCGGGAGAAGACAATCTTCGCGTTGTTGAAGTGTGCTTCGCGGACCAGGTTGAAGCCTGCCGCAAAAGGTTTGGCGAAAGCCACGTAAGAGATCGTGCCGCCGTAGGCGAGTCCGCGCAGCGCAGATTGCAGCGCATCTGCAAAGCCGCTGGTTTCGATGATCACATCAGCGCCCTGCTTGCCGGTCAGTTTCTTAATTTCAAGACCGACATCGGTACCGATTGGGTTCAGGCAGTGGTCTGCACCGTGACGGCGGGCGATCTCACAGCGATGTTCAATAGGATCGACACCAATAACCACTGACGCGCCAGCTTTTTTCGCCAGCTGAATCGCAATCTGGCCAATAGCGCCCAGCCCGACAACTACAACGAAATCCCCTACGCGGACGTTAGCATCACGCACGCCGCTCATGGCGAACTGAGCCGGATCGTAACAAACGGCGTTTTTCCAGGATGCGCCCTGCGGCATTTTGCGCAGCTTATAGTTGTTCACCGCGTTGACGATGACCGTTTCCTGCAATGGACCGTAGCAGCAAACGCTGTCGCCGATCTGGTATTCCGTTACGTCCGCACCACATTCGATGATGTCGCCGACGATCATGTTTCCCAGCTGGAATTTACCAAATTCGATGCCGCGTGCTGCCCCCTCTTCACGTGGGGTAAACATCTGCCACTCGGCGTTAAACTCTTCATCAATGAACGGGCTTGCCGCGCGGAAATCCACAACTTCGGTGCCGTGTTTCGGGGCGCCATAACGGGCACGAATCTTCACTTCATGTGCTGCAACAGGACGATCTTCGTATTCCACCAGCGCCGCTACACGAGGCGCTGTCGCAACTAATTTTTTCATGACTCACTCCTTGTTAAAATCGGCCGCCTCAGCCCTTTACGCCGCCGGCGGTCAAACCACTTTTAATAAAACGTTCAGACAGGGCATACATAATGACAACGGGCAGTGCGGTCACAAGCGATGCCGCCATCATGCGACCCCAGATGTAATCTGGCGTACTGAAGAGCGTGTTCAGCCCCACCGGCAACGTGAAGTTGCTGGCGCTGGACAGGAAAATGGAGGCGAACAGGTAGTCATTCCACGCCACCATGAAGCAGTAAACGAAGACTGACACCAGACCCGAGATCGCCAGCGGCACGGTGATGCGGAAGATGATTTGCAGGCGGTTCAGGCCGTCCATCATCGCGGCTTCTTCGATTTCGTCCGGGATAGTGTCGAAATAGCTGCGCAGCATAAAGACCGCAGTCGGCAACGTCTGCGTCACCATGGTGATGATCAGCGCCAGCTCGGTGTCATAAATGCCGAGCGCGGTGATGATTTTGAACAGCGGCACCACCAGCAGGATCCCGGAGAACATATAGACGGTGTAGAAGCTCGCATTGATCGTCGTGCGCCCTTTAAAGCGCAGTTTGGATAACGCATAAGCGCCCAGCGTACCGAGAAACACCGCAATGACAGAGGAGGTCAGTGACACCACCATGCTGTTACGGAAATAATCCACAAACGGGAAAATCAGCGGGTTAAAGATGTCGATGTAGTGCTGTAACGTCCACTCCTGCGGCAGGATAGTCGGGTGCAGTGAGATCGCCTCTTTCGCGCTTTTGAACGATGTCATCAGCATCACAAAAAACGGAAACAGCGTGATAATCAGGAATACCGCCAGTCCCAGATAAAAACCGATACGGCCCAGAACGCGTTTATTTGTTGCCATTGAGGTTTACCCTTTTTCTGGTCAGCAGAATGACAGCGAATATGATCACAAACAGCACAACGGAAATGGCGGCTGCTTTACCCAGGTCATTGAATGCAAAGGCGGTTTTGTAGAGATATACGCCCAGAATGTCGACCTTGGTGGTGAGCAGATAAACATCCGCAAACATGTAGAACATCCAGATGGTGCGCAGCGTGACCACCGTGGCCAGCACCGGCATGATGGCGGGCAACGTCACGATACGAAAACGCTGCCAGGCATTCGCCCCGTCCATCTCTGCCGCTTCGTACAAGGATTTATCAATGGTCTGTAGAATCGCGAGGAACGAGATAAAGGCATACGGGAAGTAACGCCAGATGGCGAACAGCACGACCAGGACAAAACTGCTGCCAGGGTTATCGAACCACAGCGGCGCCTGATCGTAGAGATGCAGCAGATCAACGCCAAGATAGTTCACAATTCCGTAGCCGTTGTTGAACATGTATTTCCAGGCAAATACCAGTGAAATAGACGGCGTCACATAGGACAGTATCACCAGTGAACGTGCCGTTTTCCGCATGCGGAATTCACGGTTAAAGAAGATCGCTACGGCCAGCCCCAGTCCGGTGCTGCCGATCACCACCAGCGCCGTATACCAGAACGTCATCCACAGGGAGTGCCAGAACGCAGCATCGCCCAGGATGCGAATGTAGTTATCCAGACCGACGAACACCGCATCAATACGCGGATTCAGCGGTAAACGTAAAAAACTGATTTCAATGTTAGAAATCATTGGCCAGGCCACCAGGCCCCCCAGCAAAATCAGGCTGGGGGCCAACAGCAGCATGGCGAAAGGCATATCTGAACGACCAGAAAACAACGTCTTCATAATTCCCTTCGCAAAGCGCTCCTATCGTTGTGATATCAGGTCAGTCAGCTTCTTCTGGCTGTTGCTTAACGTCGCACTGAGATCTTTTTGTCCCACCGTCACGTTATGCACCATGGAACTGATAATGCCGGACCCGGTAACATCTCCCATGCGGGTAAAGTTCTTGTCGCCCACGGCACCAAACACCTGGACGTTCGGGAACTGCGCAATCAGCTCGTAAGGCAGTTGACCAAAGGCCTTGATAACGTCGTTGTTTTTCCAGGAATCTGTGCCCACTACGAGTTTATTGACCGGTAGCGCGGCGCCCGGAGACATCATGACCCAATCAGAGGCGTTCTGAGCCTGCTCCATCCAGGTGACAAATTTCTCGGCGGCCTGCGTTTCCTCTTCGGTCTGGCCGGTAGTGATCGTCAACGAAGTGATCATGCCGTACACGGCTGATGATTTTTCCGTCGGGACCACGAACCCCAGGTTGGCCGGATTGCCATCTTTGAAGACCGCGGGCAGGATATAGGTAGAGTAAACGGCCATAGGCGCAGAACCGTTCATGAAGGCGTCTTTGATCTCCATGACATCATTCGAGCCCGGCATGGTGTTCGCGGCCAGTGCCCTATAAAACTCCAGCGCTTTCGACATCTCAGGGGTATCGATTTTCACGCTGCCGTTTGCATCAAAGACGTTAGCCCCTCCAGACAAAGCAAACTGCGAGAAAGCCTGCTCCGTCATGACGCTTTCTGCGGTTGGAAGCGCGATACCGTAATGTTTTTTCGCCGGATCGTTGAGCGCCTGACTGGCTTTCAGCAGTTGTTCCCAGTTGTGCGGTTCCTCGATCCCCGCTGCCGCGAGCGCATCTTTGTGATACCAGACGCCGGACAGCCAGGCGCTAACCGGCACCCCGGTCCATGCGCTGCCATCTTCCGTGCGAACAACGCGTAAAATACCGTCGTAAAATGTCTCCTCGCCCACCGCCTTGACGGCGCGGCCGATGGCGTCACGATCCAGCAACTGCTCTTTATCCATGACTTTGGCGTAGTCATGACTGATCTCTATCACCTCCGGTAGCGCACCGGTACGGGCCAGAGTAATAACCTTGGTGTTATAGGCATCTTCCTCAACGGGTACCTGTTTCACCGTTATAGTCGGGTTCTCTTTTTCGAATTTTTCAATCAATTTCGTGATAACGGCCTGACGCTCCTGTTCTACCGACGAGTGCATAAACTCAATGGTGACCTGAGATGCTTTATCGTCCTTACAGCCTGATAACAGGGCGCACGAAACCAGTGCTGATAACAGCACAATTTTTGGCATTTTCATTTTAGGGTCCTTTTTAGTTTTCTTTAATCCACATTACCTGCCATGGATTGAGGATCAGCTCCGTACCGCTAATATCCTGTCCTGATAATAATTCCTTACCAGAAAGCGTTTGTTCATATACGGTCTGCATTTTATTGCTAAAATTAAATAATGCTGTAATTCGCTCGCCATTTTCAGCAACACGAATAATTTTAAGAATTTGTTTACCCACTGCGTCGAAAGCAGCCTGACTATCCGGATGGAACGCCCTCTCGCCGCGACGAATAGCGATAAACTCACTCAAACGAGAATAAATTTGATAACGAATACTCTTCTTATTATTCAGTTCGCTATCAAGCTGCCCCGCCGTGTATTTTTTCCGGTTAATCGCGCGGTTATATCCGAGGCGTTCGACGCCTTCATAATCGTTCCGCGAACCAAGAATGCTCTGAATATAAACAGCCGGGACGCCTGGGAAACTTAACAACACAGCATGCGCGAGGAGGAACCGTGCAATACGTTCCTCATCTGAACTGTCTTGTAAACTTAACGCATCAAGATAGGTGACATTAATTTCATAAGGGCTTCGCGTTCCGTCAGGATTATTTTTCCAGTTGACCAGCGCGCCTTCCTGCTGAAGATTTTCGACCAACGAGAGGATCTCTGATTCCGGAAGAATGCCGCGCAGCGGATTCAAACCGATACCATCATGCGAGGCCAGGAAATTAAACCATGTAGTGTGTGAAGAAGGCAGTGCCAGCGACCCCGCCCATTGGCAAAGTGCTTTCACATCCTGACGATGAACGGCATGCAGCACCAGCGGAGGTAAGGAAAACTGATAGACCATCTGGGCTTCGTTTTCACCATCACCGAAGTAAGAGATGTTGTCTTTGTGCGGAACATTTGTCTCAGTAATGATCACCGTTCCAGGTGCCCCGGCGTCCGTAATGGCGCGGAACAGCTGGATAAGGCAATGAGTTTGTTCCAGATGGATGCAGGTTGTTCCCGGGATTTTCCACATAAACCCGACCGCATCCAGACGGATATAACGCGCCCCTTCCATGAGGTAATGGAGCAGAACGTCAACCATTGCAATCAGCACCTGCGGCGAGGCGAAATTGAGATCGATCTGGTCATCGCTGAATGTAGTCCATAAATGACGAACGCTGCCATCATTAAGCGTAAACGGCGTCAACAGCGGTAAAGCGCGTGGGCGCGTCACCGCGGATAAATCGGTTTCCGGGTCGATAGAAATAAAGAAATCTTCATAACCAGGCTTCTGCGCCAGATAATTAGCAAACCATTCGCTTTTCGCTGACATATGATTGCAAACGAAATCAAACATTAAGCTGGCTGACTGTTTTAATTCCGCGACATCGCGCCAGTTTCCCGTTTCAGGTGCAACGATATGATAATCAATAACGGAAAAACCATCATCTGATGACCACGGATAGAAAGGTAAAAGATGGACATGAGAAAAAGTACGAGAAAGCCACTCATTATAGAACCGGGTAAATACCGGCAATGCTTTCTCCCCTTTCGCGGAGATCTGATCGGCATAGGTAATCAGAACAACATCTTTTTCATCCCAGCCTGACTTACGCTTCTCCGTAATATTAACCGCCGCCTGTTGAAGCTTAGTTAATAACACGTCAAAGTGTGCATCTGAAAATGATTCACCGTAAATATGATTGATAAGGTATTTAATTTTTGCGTTCACATTATTTTCCATGGTAGCGGTCCCACGGAGTGGCAATCTACTCCCATGAAAAATATCTGTCAACGGACCTGGGGGCTGAAAAAGGCATTCTCAAAGCAGCGCAACGCAGTAATGTGAGCTGCCGCAAAGAAAGAGAAAAAGCAGAGGGGGAATTCATGCCCTCTCTCAGCGCGAGAAAGGGCTTATATGAGCGGGATTAGCGTGAAAAGTAGCGACGTGAAACGCGTTTTGCCAGTTTTTGTAACAGCGGCTCCAGGGCGACCGCCAGCAACATTCTGACCGGCTTACAGGCAACAGACTTGATCGCCCAGCCCGCCACACCAGCCGGACCATAACGTAACGCCGTCATCAGAACCAGTTTACCTGCGATTTTCAGGCCGGGTTTTACCTTCTGACCGGCCTGTTGCCAGTTTTGTTTCATGTAAGTTCTCTCTTAAAGCTGACGGAAACGACTTCTCAGCGTAAAGGTATCGGAGGTGACATAACGTTCCATCTCGCGCAATCGCTTCTCCCCTGCGCTCAGCTGTTCATCCACCGCGTTAAGAAGATCGCTGCTGGTTGGCGTGTTTTCCGCATCCAGTTCACCTTCCGGCATCGGATCAAGTACAAACGACAGAATGATGTAAGCCACCAGTGTAATAAAGGCCAGGCCAAAGAAAATCGACAATACGGTGACCACACGTACCAGTTTTACCGGGACATCCAGATAGTGTGCCAGCCCGGCGCAAACGCCCCGAACCATGCCCTGCTGCGGGATGCGCCACAGTTTTTTATTCAGATTTAGTCCAGCCATTAACGCTCCCTCCAGTTCGGGTGTTCCGCATCCAGGATGGCTTCCAGCGCCTGAATACGTTCGCGCATTTTGTTTGCCTCAGAAGAGAGCTGCGCCAGCCGCTGTTGCTCGCTTTGCGACAGCTCCCCGCGAGAAGAGCGGTTGCTGTAGTGCAGCCATAACCAGATGGGCAGAACAAACAGCACGAAAATTGTCAGGGGTATTGCCAGAAAAAGCGCGCTCATGTGTACTCCTTGTCTTGCGATGCGGCACGCTCAGGTGCCGCAGGATTTATTATTGGTGGTCTTGCTTCATTTTGGCTTTCAGCGCAGCCAGCTGCTCGCTAATTTCATCATCGGCTTTCAGGTCAGCAAACTGCTGATCCAGGGTTTTCTGCTTACCGATGCTGTGGCTTTCGGCTTCCGCTTCCATGTGGTCGATACGACGTTCGAACGATTCGAAACGCGCCATCGCTTCATCCAGTTTGCCGCTGTCCAGCTGGCGACGCACGTCGCGGGACGAACTTGCAGCCTGGTGGCGCAGCGCCAGCGCCTGTTGACGTGCACGGGTTTCGCTGAGTTTGTTTTCAAGCTCACCAATCTCTTTCTTCATACGCGTCAGAGTATCATCCACCAGCGTCACTTCATGTTCCAGCGTGGCCACCATGTCGGTCAGCTTCTGCTTCTCAATCAGCGCAGCGCGGGCCAGATCTTCTTTATCTTTGCGCAGCGCCAGTTCAGCTTTTTCCTGCCACTCGTTAAGCTGGGCAGTCGCCTGCTCAATACGACGCGTTAACTGCTTCTTCTCTGCCAGGGCGCGGGCGGAGGTGGAGCGTACTTCAACCAGCGTGTCTTCCATCTCCTGAATCATCAGGCGCACCAGCTTCTGCGGATCTTCTGCTTTCTCCAGCAGCGAGTTGATGTTGGCGTTCACGATGTCGGCAAAACGAGAAAAAATACCCATAATTCAATCCTCATAGTTCTGTTATCGGGCGATGCCCTGCTGAGTAGTTAATACAAAACCCATGCCAACTTTTTATCTTATTGATTTTACTGGGTGTGATTGATATTTATCCATCCAGCGGCTATTCTCACCTGGTGAATATCACTAAGGAGTGGTTAATTTCATCATGGCTGAATATAAAGACAATTTGCTTGGCGAGGCAAACAGCTTCCTGGAAGTGCTTGAGCAGGTATCGCGCCTGGCGCCGCTGAATAAACCGGTGCTCATTATCGGTGAGCGCGGAACGGGTAAAGAACTTATCGCTAACCGTCTGCACTTTCTGTCTGGCCGCTGGGACGGGCCTTTTATTTCGCTCAACTGCGCGGCGCTGAATGAAAATTTGCTCGACACGGAGCTTTTCGGTCATGAAGCCGGCGCGTTTACTGGCGCACAAAAACGGCACCCCGGTCGTTTTGAACGTGCCGACGGCGGAACGCTCTTTCTCGACGAGCTGGCGACCGCGCCAATGCTGGTGCAGGAAAAGCTGCTGCGCGTCATTGAGTATGGCGAACTGGAACGCGTTGGCGGAAGTCAGCCGCTTCAGGTTAACGTTCGCCTGGTGTGCGCCACTAACGCCGATCTGCCCGCGATGGTGGCAGAAGATAAATTCCGCGCCGACCTGCTGGACCGGCTGGCTTTCGATGTCGTCCAGTTGCCGCCGCTGCGTGAGCGGCGCAGCGATATCATGCTACTGGCCGATCAATTTGCCATTCAGATGTGCCGGGAACTGGGCCTGCCGCTCTTTCCGGGCTTCAGCGAACAGGCCACCGAGACCCTGCTCGGTTACCACTGGCCGGGGAATATCCGTGAACTGAAAAACGTGGTGGAACGGTCTGTTTACCGTCATGGCAGCAGCGAGACCGAACTGGACAACATTATTCTCGATCCGTTTCGGCGCGAGGTTAAACAGCCCCTTGCTCCGGCGGCGCGCCAGCATGATCCGGCGTTGCCGCTCGATTTACGCCAGTTCCAGCATCAGCAGGAGCAGCAACTGCTGGAACGGAGCCTGAAAGAGGCGAAATATAACCAGAAACGGGCAGCTGAACTGCTGGGTCTGACCTACCATCAGTTAAGGGCATTGCTCAAAAAACATCAAATGCGCTGACATTATCAGCACTTACCCCCAGACATTTTTACGAAGCAGGCGTAAGTGCGATACACTTTGCAGATCGAATCTAAAAACCTTAAAAACTATGCGCCTGGTTTTATCATCCCTGTTTGCACTCGGTCTGTTCAGCAATCTGGCCTTTGCTGCGCCCGATCGTACTGCGCCTCCTGATATTCGTGATAGTGGTTTCGTCTATTGCGTCAGCGGGCAAGTTGATACATTTAACCCGCAAAAGGCGGGGAGCGGCGTGATTGTTGATACGCTGGCCGCACAGATTTACGATCGCCTGCTCGACGTCGATCCTTATACCTATCGGCTGGTTCCGGAGCTTGCTGAAAGTTGGGAAGTGCTTGATAACGGCGCCACGTACCGCTTCCGTCTACGCGATGATGTGGCTTTTCAGCACACCCCGTGGTTTACCCCAACCCGCAAGCTCAACGCGGATGACGTGGTTTTCACCTTCCAGCGCATCTTTAACCGCAACCATCCGTGGCATAACGTCAACGGCGGAAACTTCCCCTACTTCGACAGTCTGCAATTCGCGGACACGGTCAAAAGCGTTCGTAAGCTGGATAACCGCACGGTTGAGTTTCGCCTGACGCGCCCGGACGCCTCATTCCTCTGGCACCTGGCGACGCACTACGCGTCCGTCATGTCAGCCGAATACGCGGATCAGCTGACGAAAAAGGATCGTCAGGAACGTCTCGATCGTGAGCCTGTGGGCACAGGACCCTTCCAGTTAGCTGAGTACCGCGCCGGACAATACATTCGCCTGCAACGACACGATCATTTCTGGCGCGGCAAACCGCTGATGCCGCAGGTTATTGTTGATCTGGGTTCAGGTGGAACAGGCCGCCTCTCCAAACTGCTGACCGGTGAGTGCGACGTCCTTGCGTGGCCTGCGGCCAGCCAGTTGACTATTTTGCGCGACGACCCCCGCCTGCGCCTGACCCTACGCCCGGGAATGAACATCGCCTATCTGGCGTTTAACACCGATAAGCCACCGCTGAATAATCCGGCCGTGCGCCATGCGCTGGCGTTAGCGATCAACAATCAGCGTCTGATGCAGTCGATTTATTACGGCACCGCGGAAACCGCCGCCTCTATTCTGCCCCGCGCCTCCTGGGCCTATGACGGCGAGGCGAAGATCACGGAATATAATCCGGCGAAAGCGCGCGAACAGCTTAAAGCACTGGGGGCAGAAAACCTGACGCTTCAGCTGTGGGTACCCACCAGCTCTCAGGCGTGGAACCCCAGCCCGCTGAAAACCGCCGAACTGTTGCAGGCAGATATGGCCCAGGTGGGCGTGAAGGTGATCATCGTTCCTGTCGAAGGCCGTTTCCAGGAGGCGCGTCTGATGGACATGAATCACGACTTAACGCTGGCTGGCTGGTCTACCGACAGTAACGACCCGGACAGCTTCTTCCGTCCGCTGCTGAGCTGTGCGGCGATCAACTCCCAGACCAACTACGCGCACTGGTGTAACCGGGAATTTGATGCTGTGCTGCAAAAAGCCCTCTCATCTCAACAGCTTGCTTCACGCATTGAGGCCTACGATGAAGCGCAAAATATTCTGGCCAGAGAGCTTCCCGTGTTGCCGCTTGCCTCTTCCCTGCGCCTTCAGGCCTACCGTTACGATATAAAAGGGCTGGTACTCAGCCCGTTTGGTAACGCCTCCTTCGCGGGCGTGACTCGTGAGAAAGAACAAGAGGTGAAAAAACCATGATTATATTTACCTTGCGGCGGCTGCTGTTACTGCTGGTCACCCTGTTCTTCCTGACCTTTGTCGGCTTTAGCCTTAGCTACTTTACGCCGCACGCCCCGCTTCAGGGCTCATCCCTCTGGGACGCCTGGCTGTTCTGGTTTAACGGCCTGTTGCACTGGGATTTTGGCGTGTCCAGCATCAACGGACAGCTCATCTCTGAGCAGCTGAAGATGGTTTTCCCGGCCACCATGGAGCTGTGTATACTCGCCTTTGGCTTTGCCCTCATGGTGGGGATCCCGGTGGGGATGCTGGCGGGAATTTATCGCAATAAATGGCAGGATAAATTCATCAGCGCGCTTGCCTTAATTGGCTTTTCCATCCCTGTTTTCTGGCTGGCGCTGCTGCTTACCCTCTTCTTCTCACTGACGTTAGGCTGGCTTCCGGTGTCTGGCCGTTTCGACCTGCTATATAACGTGCAAACGGTGAGCGGCTTCGCCATCGTTGACGCCTGGCTTTCCGATTCAGTCTGGCGCGACGAAATGATCGTGAGCGCCCTGCGCCATATGGTGCTGCCAGTGCTCACGCTGGCCGTCGCACCGACGACCGAAGTGATCCGCCTGATGCGCATCAGCACTATCGAAGTCTTCGATCAAAACTATGTGAAAGCCGCCGCCACACGCGGACTGTCTCGCCTGACGATTCTACGTCGCCATGTGCTGCACAATGCGTTGCCGCCGGTAATCCCACGGCTTGGGCTGCAATTCTCAACCATGCTGACGCTGGCGATGATCACCGAGATGGTTTTCAGCTGGCCGGGCCTTGGACGCTGGATGATCAACGCCATTCGCCAGCAGGATTACGCTGCGATCTCCGCCGGAGTGATGGTGATTGGCTCGCTGGTTATTATTGTTAACGTTGTTTCCGATATTTTGGGTGCCATGGCCAACCCGTTGAAGCATAAGGAATGGTATGCCTTACGATAACGTCTACAGCGAAAAGCGCACGCCTGGTGCGCTACGCACCGTGTGGCGTAATTTCTACGGCGACACCACGGCGATGATCGGCTTTTACGGCTGCATTGGCCTCGTGTTGCTGTGTGTTTTGGGTTCGTGGTTTGCGCCGTATGGCATCGATCAGCAGTTCCTTGGTTATCAGCTTTTACCGCCATCGTGGTCGCGTTACGGGGAGGTTTCGTTCTTCCTGGGGACTGACGATCTCGGACGCGACGTGCTAAGTCGTTTACTGAGCGGCGCCGCACCTACGGTAGGCGGCGCGTTCGTGGTCACCCTTGCCGCCGCGATATGCGGCCTTGCGCTGGGCATTTTTGCCGGCTCAACCCACGGGCTGCGGTCTGCCGTGCTTAATCATATTCTTGATACCTTGCTCTCGATTCCTTCGCTGTTGCTGGCGATTATCGTCGTGGCCTTCGCGGGGCCGCACCTCACACATGCGATGTTCGCCGTCTGGCTGGCCATTCTGCCCCGCATGGTGCGATCGGTTTACAGCCTGGTTCACGACGAACTGGAGAAAGAATATGTCGTCGCCGCCCGTCTGGACGGTGCCACCACGTTTAATATTTTGTGGTTTGCCGTGCTGCCTAACATTGCCGCCGGGCTGGTGACGGAGATCACCCGCGCCCTGTCGATGGCGATTCTTGATATCGCAGCGCTGGGCTTCCTGGACCTGGGCGCGCAGCTCCCCTCCCCGGAATGGGGCGCAATGCTCGGCGATGCTCTGGAGCTGATTTACGTCGCGCCGTGGACGGTCATGCTGCCGGGCGCGGCCATCATGGTGAGCGTTCTGCTCGTTAACCTGCTTGGCGACGGGATCCGCCGCGCAATCAATGCGGGGGTGCAATAATGCCGTTACTTGATATCCGCAACCTCACGATCGAAATTAAAACGGGCGAAGGCTGGGTTAAAGCGGTGGATCGCATCAGTATTACGCTCGCAGAGGGCGAAATACGCGGGCTGGTGGGCGAATCGGGTTCCGGTAAGAGTCTAATCGCCAAAGCCATTTGCGGCGTGGCGAAGGACAACTGGCGGGTGACCGCCGACCGTATGCGTTTCGACGACATCGATCTGTTGCGTCTCTCCCCGCGCGAACGCCGTAAACTGGTGGGCCATAACGTCTCGATGATTTTTCAGGAGCCGCAATCCTGTCTCGATCCGTCCGAGCGCGTCGGGAAACAGCTGATGCAGAATATCCCCGGCTGGACCTATAAAGGCCGCTGGTGGCAGCGTTTCGGCTGGCGTAAACGCCGTGCCATTGAGCTATTGCACCGTGTGGGGATCAAAGACCATAAAGACGCGATGCGCAGTTTCCCCTACGAACTGACCGACGGTGAATGCCAGAAAGTGATGATTGCTATCGCCCTGGCCAATCAGCCGCGTCTGCTGATTGCGGACGAACCGACGAACGCGATGGAGCCAACGACTCAGGCGCAGATTTTCCGCCTGCTCACGCGTCTGAACCAGAATAACAACACCACCATTTTGCTGATCAGCCATGACCTGCAAATGTTGAGCAAGTGGGCGGATAAAATTGACGTGATGTATTGCGGACAAACGGTAGAAACCGCGCCAAGTGAAGACCTGGTGACGACGCCGCATCATCCCTACACGCAGGCGCTGATCAGGGCGATCCCTGATTTTGGCAGCGCAATGCCACACAAGAGCCGTCTGAATACTCTGCCTGGCGCGATACCGCTGCTGGAATCGCTGCCCATTGGCTGCCGTCTGGGTCCGCGTTGCCCGTATGCTCAGCGTAAATGCATTGAAACACCGCGCCTGACAGGGCCGAAAAATCATCTGTTTGCCTGTCATTTCCCGCTGAACATGGAGAGAGAGTGAAATGGTCGAAACCTTACTGGAAGTGCGTAACCTGAGTAAGACCTTTCGCTATCGCACCGGCCTGTTTCACCGTCAGACCGTCGAGGCGGTTAAACCGCTGAGCTTTACGCTGCGCGAAAAGCAGACGCTGGCGATTATCGGTGAAAACGGCTCGGGCAAATCGACCCTGGCAAAAATGCTCGCGGGTATGGTTGAGCCAAGCGGCGGTGAAATTCTGATTGACGATCATCCTCTGGAATTTGGTGACTACTCTTTCCGCAGCCAGCGCATTCGGATGATTTTTCAGGATCCGTCAACGTCCCTCAACCCGCGCCAGCGTATTTCGCAGATCCTGGATTTCCCGCTGCGGTTGAATACCGACCTGGAGCCGGAAGCGCGTCGCAAACGGATTGTCGAAACCCTGCGTCTGGTAGGTCTCCTGCCCGACCATGTCAGCTATTACCCCCACATGCTGGCCCCGGGCCAAAAACAGCGTCTCGGACTGGCCCGCGCGCTGATCCTGCGCCCGAAGGTCATTATCGCCGACGAAGCGCTGGCGTCGCTGGACATGTCGATGCGTTCGCAACTCATCAACCTGATGCTGGAGCTACAGGAAAAGCAGGGGATATCGTATATCTACGTGACTCAGCACCTGGGCATGATGAAGCACATCAGCGATCAGGTGCTGGTGATGCACCAGGGTGAAGTCGTTGAGCGCGGCAGTACCGCTGACGTGCTGGCCTCCCCGCTCCACGACCTGACAAAACGCCTGATTGCCGGACACTTTGGTGAAGCATTGACGGCCGATGCGTGGCGGAAAGATCGTTAGCCGTTGCGTAACCCGCTTGCCAGCAGAGTAAACACCTCAATGGCATGCGGCAGCGTCTTCTGCGGCTCATCACTCGCGGCAATCATCAAGGCAGCATTCAGCGCAACGCCGTTCAACAGATGGGCTGCGACTTTCGCATCCATTTTTTTAAGCACGTTGCGTTCGATTAATTTTTCGATGGTCTGGCGGGTCGACTCAAGACAGCTGTTCTGGCTGGGCCATTGCGCCGGATCGCCCAGAACGGCCGGACCGTCAAGAAGCACGATACGCTGAACTTCCGGAACGAGCGCCATGTTGATGTAGGCGATGCCTTCCGCCAGCAGCCGCTCCCAATCATCGTCTGTGGCCGCGGCAACGGCTTTCGCGTTGCCCGCCATTTCGCTGTCTATCTGCGCGACCACCGCCGCCAGTAACCCTTTCTTATCCCTGAAATTATGATACAGCGCACCGCGCGTTAACCCCACGCTTGCCGTCAGTTCATCCATCGACGCTGCAGCAAAGCCTTTCTCAGCAAACGCCTTTCGCGCCGCATGAATCAATTTTTCGCGATTTTCCTGAGCCGTTTCAGCACGACGTTTTGTAGCCATAGAACTTCCTATAAAAGCGATATTTTTAATTTGACATACGCGGCGTATATGAATTACATTTTTTCACATACATTGCGTATGTTACTTCTCTTAAGTAACCACAACAACGCCTCTGACAGAAAAGGAAATGCCATGCATCCACGTAATCCTGTCTTCCCTGTCAATCGACATGCCCTTTATGAGGAACATGGCTATTCGGCTGCCATTCGCTCTGGCGATCTGTTATTTGTTTCCGGTCAGGTCGGCAGCCGCAGCGATGGCACGCCTGAGCCTGATTTCGCCGCTCAGGTGCAGTTGGCATTCGATAATTTACAGGCGACTTTGGCCGCCGCAGGATGCACTTTTGACGATCTGATTGATGTCACGACGTTTCATACCGATCCAGAAAACCAGTTCCCCGTCATCATGGAGGTGAAGAAACTGGTGTTTCCACAGCCACCTTACCCAAACTGGACGGCTATCGGCGTTAACTGGCTGGCCGGATTTGATTTTGAAATTAAGGTTATTGCCCGAATCCCCTCGCCAGCGAATTAATATCCGGCCGTCTTAGCGTGAAGCTTCTGGCCAACCTCTGGTTGGATGAGGCGAACCCAGCCCCCGGTGATATACTGCTGGAATACACACGAAATAGCCTGATAAAGAGTCAGTTCAACGTCTTTCGTGCGCCCAGTCACGGCACGTGAGCGAGAAATATCGTGACACAAGGGGCTGTGAGTGGGCTATAATTTCGAGCTAATTTCGAATGATTTTGAAATACTGCCTGTAACGCTATGAATTACAAGGCAAAATAAGCAATGAATATAAGGATTAAAGCTATGGGTTTTCTTTCCGGTAAGCGCATTCTGGTAACTGGCGTTGCCAGCAAACTGTCCATCGCATACGGCATCGCACAAGCTATGCATCGCGAAGGCGCTGAGCTGGCGTTCACCTACCAGAACGACAAGCTGAAAGGCCGTGTTGAAGAATTTGCCGCGCAGCTGGGTTCCAGCATTGTTCTGGAATGTGACGTTGCACAAGACGAAAGCATTGATGGCATGTTTGCTGAACTGGCAAAAGCATGGCCGAAATTCGACGGTTTCGTTCACTCCATCGGCTTCGCTCCGGGCGATCAGCTGGACGGCGACTACGTGAACGCGGTTACCCGTGATGGCTTCAAAATCGCCCATGACATCAGCTCCTACAGCTTCGTTGCGATGGCAAAATCCTGCCGCGCGATGCTGAACCCGGGCGCAGCCCTGCTGACCCTGTCCTACCTGGGCGCAGAACGCGCTATCCCTAACTACAACGTTATGGGTCTGGCGAAAGCATCTCTGGAAGCCAACGTGCGCTATATGGCGAACGCAATGGGTCCTGAAGGCGTGCGTGTTAACGCAATTTCTGCGGGTCCAATCCGTACTCTGGCCGCTTCCGGGATCAAAGATTTCCGTAAAATGCTGGCACATTGCGAAGCGGTTACCCCGATTCGTCGTACCGTTACCATCGAAGATGTGGGTAACTCTGCGGCATTCCTGTGCTCTGACCTTTCCGCAGGTATCTCCGGCGAAGTGGTTCACGTGGACGGCGGCTTCAACATCGCTGCCATGAACGAGCTGGAAATCAAATAAGTCTGTTACTCTCTTCCCGCCTGGGAAGAGAGTTTTCTCCCCTCCCCCGCACTTCGTTATTCCGTTCTGCTATTTGTTATCACCTAACAATATTTTTCCCCTCTTCCGCCTTACGCCAGGATATTGATCGCCATTTTGAGATCAAGGAACGCCCATGGAACAACGCCGTTTTTCCGGCAAAGGCCACTGGTATCACGAAACCCAGTCGAATCATTCGCAGACGGACGTTCTGCCGCTGGTGCCTGAAGCCGCTAACGTCGACGATCGTTTTTTGCTCGATTTAGCCCTGCCTGACGACATTGCCGCAAGCTGTTGTGGGTGGCTTACGCCAGCCCGAACCTTGTGCCGCCTCTTATTCCCGCTCGATACTCCCGTAAACCGTCTGCACACGCTTAGCGCCTACGACAGACTGAGCACGGCGTTGACGGTTTCCCAGGCGTGTGGCGTCCAGCGGCTCTGTAACCACTACGCGGCGCTCCTCGCCCCCCTTCCGGGCCCCGACTCTTCCCGGGAAAGCAATCGACGCCTTGCAGAAATCACTCAGTATGCCCGCCAGCTGGCGAGCTCTCCGGACGTCATTGACGATAAAGCGCAAACTCAGCTTGATGAGGTGGGACTGACAACGTATGACATTGTGCTTATCAACCAGATCATCGGCTTTACTGGTTTTCAGGCGCGGGCGGTTGCAGTGTTTCAGGCGCTGCTTGGCCATCCGGTACGCTGGCTACCGGGACACCACATTCAGCCCCATACACTACCGCTGAGCTTTACCCGATGGACAGCCACACAGCCCGTAGTCGAACTAAAATATGCCAGTGCGATTCAACTTGAGGCGCTCTCACGCTGGCAGGCCGAACCTGCGCTTTCAGCGCTCACGCCGGTTCTCTGCCATGAGCCGATGCTGCTGAATCTGACGGGCGAGATACTGGTTAACCACCCACAAAGCGAAGCCCAGCCATCTGCATCGCTCTCAGCCGCCCATACGCTGCTGCTTACGTCTCCCGATCGTTTTAGCGCCGCCCAGTTAACGCCTCTCACGGAGGCCGGTATCCCACCGGGCAAGGCAATTAACCTGTTAACCCACGGCGCTTTTAATGGCTGGCTGGACCGTCTTCGCGTGGCGCTTGGCAAAGAGGAATAACCACACGCTTTACCTAAAGAGCGCTTGCTGTAGCAGTGAGAATCGCGTAAAACTGTCAGCCGCTCAATGGCTACGAAAATAGAACATTATGTTTCAGGACAACCCGCTGCTAGCGCAGCTTAAACAGCAACTACATTCCCAGACGCCCCGTGCAGAAGGGGTCGTAAAAGCCACGGAAAAGGGCTTTGGCTTTCTTGAAGTTGACGGACAGAAGAGCTACTTCATTCCGCCTCCTCAGATGAAGAAAGTGATGCATGGCGACCGCATTTCGGCCGTTATTCATACCGAAAAGGAACGAGAGTCTGCCGAGCCGGAAGCACTGATCGAACCTTTCCTGACCCGCTTTGTCGGGAAAGTGCATAAAAAAGACGATCGTCTTTCTATCGTACCGGATCATCCTCTCCTGAAAGATGCCATCCCTTGCCGCGCTGCGCGTGGCGTTGAGCATGACTTTGTCGAGGGTGACTGGGCGGTTGCCGAAATGCGCCGTCATCCTTTAAAAGGCGATCGCGGTTTCTACGCCGAGCTGACCCAGTTCATCACCTTTGGCGACGACCATTTCGTCCCATGGTGGGTGACGCTGGCGCGCCACAACCTCGAAAAAGAAGCGCCGGATGGCGTCGCGACCAAAATGCAGGACGAAGGTCTTGAGCGTCGCGATCTGACAGCGCTGGACTTTGTCACCATCGACAGCGCCAGCACCGAGGATATGGACGATGCGCTGTATGCCGAAGAGGCAGCGGATGGCAAAATGCATCTGACCGTCGCCATCGCCGACCCTACCGCATGGATTGTCGAAGGCAGCAAGCTGGACGAAATGGCCAAAGTGCGTTCGTTCACCAACTACCTGCCGGGCTTCAACATCCCGATGCTGCCGCGCGAGCTTTCCGACGATCTCTGCTCCCTGCGTCCCCATGAAGTGCGTCAGGTACTGGCCTGCCGCATGACCATCGCGGCTGACGGTACCATTGAAGAAGATATCGAATTCTTCGCCGCCACCATCGAATCCAAAGCCAAACTGGCTTATGACAACGTGTCCGACTGGCTGGAAAATACCGGCAGCTGGAAGCCTGAATCCGATAATATCGCTGCGCAAATTCGTCTGCTGCATCGCGTCTGCCAGAGCCGCAGTGAGTGGCGCCAGACCCACGCCCTGGTATTTAAGGACCGCCCGGACTACCGCTTTGTGCTGGGGGAAAAAGGCGAAGTGCTCAACATCGTCGCCGAGCCACGCCGTATTGCCAACCGTATCGTTGAAGAAGCGATGATCTCCGCCAACATTTGCGCCGCACGCGTGCTGCGCGACAAGTTAGGCTTTGGCATTTACAACGTGCACACCGGCTTTGACCCGGCTAACACCGAAGCGCTGGCCGCCCTGCTCAAAACCCATGACGTCCACGTCGATCCGGAAGAGGTGCTGACCCTGCCAGGCTTCTGCAAGCTGCGCCGCGAGCTGGACGCACAGCCGTCAGGTTTCCTTGACAGCCGCATTCGCCGCTTCCAGTCCTTTGCGGAAATCAGCACGGAGCCAGGCCCGCACTTCGGTCTCGGTCTTGAGGCATATGCCACCTGGACCTCCCCGATCCGTAAGTACGGCGACATGGTTAACCATCGTCTGCTGAAAGCGATCATCAAAGGGGAATCTGTTGCCCGGCCACAGGATGAGACTACGTTGCAGATGGCAGAGCGTCGCCGTCTGAACCGTATGGCGGAGCGTGATGTCGGCGACTGGTTGTACGCGCGTTTCCTGAATGATAAGGCAGGGACTGACACCCGTTTCCCGGCTGAAATCATTGACATCAGCCGCGGCGGTATGCGCGTGCGTCTGGTGGATAATGGCGCCGTTGCCTTTATTCCTGCCCCGTTCCTGCATGCCGTTCGCGACGAACTGGTTTGTAGCCAGGAAAACGGGACGGTGCAAATTAAAGGCGAAACGGTTTACAAAGTCACTGACGTGATTGATGTAAACATCGCTGAAGTCCGCATGGAAACCCGCAGCATTACCGCGCGCCCTGTCGCCTGATAACCCCGTAGACTCCCGGCCGTTCCGTTCAGGGATGGCCGGGAGTTCTCCCCAGTATTATCTCTCGCAAAATCATCGTTTTTTCTCACACTTTTCTGTTTCCCACCGCCACATTTCGCCAGAATTATCTACATTAAAAAGAGCCGTCATAGTCGACTGCAAATGAATAATTTGTGCGCTACTCAGCAGCCGCGGGAGAAAACGGGATGGACGATCTGGAGCAGAATTTGCTGTTTCGTTACATGGGTACGCATAGCCCCTGGTGGCGACTAACAGCAGACAGCAATGCTCTGCATCTTGCTGCCAGTGAAAGCGCTGACATCGTTCAGGTGGTTGCGCTGGACGATGAGCAGGCCGCTCTGATTCGCCAGCTCACCGTTATCACCGCCAGCATTGCCATGACCCTTCCCTTGTATGGTTTGGACGTTCCCGTCCATCTTGTCGGTCGTAAAATTAACAAAAATGAGTGGGCGGGAACGGCATCAGCATGGAACGACACGCCTTCCGTGGCGCGCGATCTGGCGCAGGGACTCTCCTTCGCCGAACAGGTGGTGTCCGAAGCTAACTCCGTAATTGTCATCCTCGACCAGAACGGGAATATTCAGCGCTTCAACCGTTTAAGTGAAGAATATACGGGCCTGAAGGAACAGGAAGTCATCGGGCAAAACGTGTTTAAACTGTTCATGAGCCGCAGCGAAGCCGCGGCCTCAAAACGCAACATCACCGGTTTTTTTCGTAACGGCAGCTCCTACGAAGTCGAACGCTGGATCAAGACCCGCAAGGGGCAACGCCTGTTTCTCTTCAGAAATAAATTCGTTCACAGCGGCAGCGGGAAAAATGAAATTTTCCTCATCTGTTCGGGTACCGACATCACGGAAGAGCGTCGGGCCCAGGAGCGCCTGCGCGTTCTCGCCAATACGGATACGATTACCGGTTTGCCTAACCGAAATGCCATCCATGAGCTGATCTCCGACGCCATCACCTCCCGGGGTGAAACGCAGGTGGGCGTGGTTTATCTCGATCTGGATAACTTTAAAAAAGTGAACGATGCCTATGGGCATATGTTTGGCGACCAGCTGCTACAGGCCGTTGCGCTGGCGATCCTGAGTTGCCTGGACGACGGACAAACCCTGGCGCGCCTGGGTGGGGATGAGTTTATCGTGATGGCCACCGATACCTCGCAGGGCGCGCTGGAAGCTATGGCGTCGCGCATTCTGACCCGACTGCGGCAGCCTTTCCGCATCGGGCTGATTGAGGTTTACACCGGCTGCTCGCTTGGTATCGCGCTTGCGCCCCAGCACGGTAACGATCGGGAAAGCGTCATTCGCAATGCCGACACCGCCATGTACACCGCCAAGGAAAATGGCCGGGGTAAATTCTGCGTCTTCTCGCCAGAGATGAACCAGCGCGTATTTGAATATCTGTGGCTGGATACCAACCTGCGTAAAGCGCTGGATAACGATCAGCTGTTAATTCACTACCAGCCAAAAATGACCTGGCGCGGCGAAGTCAGAAGTCTGGAGGCGCTGGTGCGCTGGCAGTCACCAGAGCGTGGCCTGATCCCGCCGATGGAATTTATCTCCTATGCGGAAGAGTCAGGGCTGATAGTGCCCCTTGGCCGCTGGGTTATGCTCGATGTGGTGCGCCAGGTGGCAAAATGGCGCGACAAAGGGATCAACCTGCGCGTCGCGGTCAACGTTTCCGCCCGTCAGCTGGCGGACCAGACCATCTTCAGTGACCTGAAGCAGGCGCTGAAAGACCTGAATTTTGAATACTGCCCGATTGACGTGGAATTGACCGAAAGCTGTCTCATCGAAAATGAAGAGCTGGCCCTGTCAGTGATCCAGCAATTTAGCCGCCTGGGGTCGCAAATTCACCTTGATGACTTTGGTACGGGGTACTCTTCCCTGTCGCAGCTGGCGCGCTTCCCTATCGACGCCATCAAGCTTGACCAGTCCTTCGTCCGGGATATCCATAAGCAGTCCATTTCACAGTCGCTCGTGCGCGCGATAGTCGCCGTGGCACAGGCGTTGAATCTGCAGGTCATTGCTGAAGGGGTAGAGAGTGCAAAAGAAGACGCCTTTCTGACGAAGAATGGCGTCAACGAACGGCAGGGTTATCTTTTTGCTAAGCCCATGCCCGCAGCCGCATTCGAGCGATGGCTAAAGCGCTATCAGGCCAGGAATGTCCGTTAGCTGGCTTTGCGTAAGCCCGTCGCCTGATGGCGATTTTGCAGCATAACCAGCCGCTCCATGTAGGCGATATCCTTCGGTTCAAGGCAGAAGGCGGCATCCACCCAATCCTCTGTAATGTCCATCAACTCGCTTCGCGGAAGTGGCAGGACACGCGTACGCGCGCGCAGCATGGCCCTTACGCCGTTCAGCTTCGGCTGTAGCGTGTCGATAAACGTCCGTACCGAAACATAGCTCTGTAACGGCTCGAATAAGAGATCCACAAGACCATGCTGTTCATACCATTCCGCCGTATGCGACTCACCTTTATAGATCAGCGCCTCTGCCATTTTCATGCCGGCACGACGCGCCACCAGTGAATAACCGCCCATGCCCGGGAATAGATTGAACGCGATTTCCGGAAAGCCTAATCGGGCATCGCGCTGGGCCAAAATGAAATGATGCGCCAGCGCGGCTTCAAACCCGCCCCCTAACGCGCTTCCTTCAACCATCGCCAGCGTGACAGCACCGGTATCAAACCCTCGCGAGGCGGCATGAACGCAGTCCACACAGGCCCGGGCATAGGCGCGTAACGCTTCGCGTCGGTTGTTTTTGATGCACTCAACGAAGAATTGTAAATCACCGCCGGTATTGTAGATGTCAGGGACCAGCGATCCGGTGACCCAAAAATCAACGACATATCCGGACTGGCGAACCAGCCAGGAGAGATTCATGATCTCCTCGATCAGCGCATGATTGAAGCAAGGCCGTGGCGTGGCACGTAACATCATCCATACCGTGCGCCGTTCGGCCTCATAATAAGCCGCCAGTTGAGTGAATCGTTCAGCATCAGTAAACAATGTGCAGGTTGTCTGGTTGATAACTGTCATAGTCGAATTCCTCTTATAAAAAAGCGCGTTGCGCGCAGTTTTAGACTAATCCACTCCTACAACCCGCAGCATACGGGGGTTAAATTTGTCACTTTCAATTATGAACTTTGGTTATTGCATTTTTTACCTTCTCTTTTGAATCAATTTTCTGCATCATTGATAATATTAACTTTTCGCTTCAGGGTGAGCTTATGTCTAACATTGATGCAACAGCCGTGGCACAGCGTATTGATACTGTGCTGGATATTCTTGTCGCGGGCGATTATCACTCTGCTATCCGTAATCTTGAGATCCTCAAGTCTGAACTGCTGGCTGAGAACGGCACTGATAACGCATCAGAATCCACTCAACCAAAAGCCCCGTGGGAAGTGTAACCACGTCGTTTTCGCCCTTGCCTTTTAAATGGATGCTATGAATTCCCGACAACAAATCATTTTGCAGATGGTGATCGATCAGGGACGCGTAAGCGTAGTCGATCTCGCTAAAGCTACCGGCGTTTCTGAAGTCACCATTCGTCAGGATCTGAATCTTCTGGAAAAACAGAGCTACCTGCGGCGTGCGCACGGATATGCCGTTCCACTGGACAGTGACGACGTTGAAACCCGCATGATGAACAATTTTGCGCTCAAGCGGGAACTGGCGGAGTTTGCTGCATCCTTAGTGAATAACGGTGAGACCGTCTTTATTGAAAATGGCAGCAGTAACGCCCTTCTGGCGCGCACGCTTGCCGATCAAAAAGACGTTACCATCATTACCGTAAGCAGCTATATCGCCCATCTGTTGAAGGAAACTCGCTGCGAGGTCATTCTGCTGGGCGGCATTTACCAGAAGAAAAGCGAAAGCATGGTGGGGCCATTAACGCGTCAATATGTTCAGCAGGTTCACTTCAGTAAGGCATTCATTGGCATTGACGGCTGGCAGCCCGACACCGGCTTTACCGGTCGCGACATGATGCGTTCAGACGTGGTGAACGCCGTACTCGCCAAAGAGTGTGAAGCGATTGTGCTGACCGATAGCTCTAAGTTTGGCGCCGTACACCCTTATACGATGGGTCCGGCTTCGCGCTTCAGCCGTGTGATCACGGATGAGCGTTTACGCGATGAATATCGCCAGCAATTAGAACAAGACGGCCTGACTGTCGATATTGTGAAAAAAACGGCCTGATTATCCTGCTGCGCCCGAATAATGGGCGCACTTAAACCTTTCTCTGAGAGTATTCCGACCCTTCCTTTAAGAGTTTTTACCTGTTGAAACTGTTCTAAACACGTAAAATTAATATTAGCGATATAACAGGAAGTGACTATCACCTGCGTGATGATGTAACGCCTGCGCGACCAGCTTTCACGGGAACAGAATTTAAGTATGGATATTGTCTATACTTAAAGTGCATTCCTTTCCGTGAATCGATAATTCAGGAGAAAGTATTATGACCTTTACCAGCAAAAAATTAGCCGCCGCTGTTCTGGCAATCACTGTAGCAATGTCTCTGAGCGCTTGCTCTAACTGGTCTAAACGTGACCGTAACACCGCGATTGGTGCCGGTGCTGGTGCGCTTGGTGGTGCAGTATTAACGGATGGTAGTACGCTGGGTACATTAGGTGGTGCTGCCGTAGGTGGTATTATCGGTCACCAGGTGGGCAAATAATCACCATAACGGCTCTCACCGGTATAATAATATATTTTGTATTTTCAGGTCTGACTTACGCACCTAAAAAAAAGAGCCACGGCAATGTCCGTGGCTCATTTATTTTAACCGCCCGCCAGTTTGACTTTCATACCTTTGGCTTCCAGGAGCGTTTTAATTAAATCCCGCTTATCGCCCTGAATCTCAATTATGCCGTCTTTTACTGCCCCACCGCATCCGCACTTCTTTTTAAGCTCAGCGGCGAGCTTTACCAGCTCTGCATCATCCAGATCAATGCCGGTGACAAGGCAAACGCCTTTCCCTTTTCTGCCACTGGTCTGGCGCTGAATACGCACGATTCCATCGCCTTTCGGACGTTCAGCTTTCTCTTTTGGCTCTTCAATGCGCCCGGTATCTGTTGAATAGACCAGACGAGTGTTGGCATCACGCATTATGCCCCCTTTTTCAGTGATGCATTAATCGCTTTCAGAGTCTCTGCCGGATGAGCGGATTGCGTCACCGGGCGACCAATTACCATATAGTCTACCCCCGCGCTCAGCGCCTGCTCTGGCGTCATGATGCGTCGCTGATCCCCTGACTCGCTGCCTGCCGGACGGATACCTGGCGTCACCAGTTTAAATTCGCGGCCTAACTCAGATTTGAAGCGAACCGCCTCCTGAGCTGAACAGACCACGCCATCAAGCCCACACTGTTGCGTGAGGCGCGCCAGACGCTCCGCATGTTCGGCAGGTGACAACGTCACACCCAGGTCACGAAGGTCAGATTCATCCATACTGGTCAGCACGGTGACGGCGATAAGAAGCGGAGCGTCATTGCCAAACGGCACCAGCGCTTCGCGCGCAGCCGTCATCATACGTGCCCCACCGGAGGCATGAACGTTAACCATCCACACACCTAGTTCAGCCGCCGCAGCAACGGCGTGGGCAGTGGTATTCGGAATATCATGGAATTTCAGGTCGAGGAAAACGTCGAAACCACGCTGGTGCAGATCGCGGACGATTTGCGGACCGAACAGCGTAAACATCTCTTTGCCTACTTTAAGACGGCAATCCCGGGGATCAATACCATCAACAAAGGCCAGTGCGGCGTCACGGTTATTGTAATCCAGAGCAACAACTACAGGAGAATCGGTAACTACGCGGGAAGTGGAGGAAGTAACAGACGTCATGACCAGCCCTTTTCGTCTATGGGCGCGCAGCGGCGCGGAACAGATAAACGGCGTGCATTCTACCTGCCCTCGGGGTAAATGAACAGAATCGAATGCTTTTCCTGCTGAACCACAGACCGCACGGTGCTGAAAGAAATAATGTACTCTTTAGTATGTTGTAACTAAAATGGAGTGTTTTAAAAAATCACTGCCCGTCCAGACCACGAATTGGCTTGATGGTGGACCAGGCCCGGCAGGAAGGGCAATGCCAGTAGAGCGAATAGGCGGTGAAGCCGCATTTCTGGCAGCGATAGCGCGGCTTGCTCCGCACCTGTTCACCGACCATGTCTCGCAGCACCATCAGGCTCTCTTTAGCGCGCCCTTCTTCTGCATCGTTAAGATGATAATCCATCAGCTTGTGGAAGACGCGCATCGTCGGATGGCGCTGCAACTGACGGGTAATGTATACCTGGGCGGTATCACTCCCTTCGTGCTCTTCGACGACATCCGACAGCATCAGCTCGGCTGTGGCACCGGTGTTTTCTTCAACACAGCGGCGCAGGAATGCAACCCACTCGTCCTGCTTACCTAACTGCTGATAGCAGGTTTGCAGCATTTCCAGCGTTTCGCTGACCAGCTCTTTGTCCTGATCGATAACGCGAAGCAGGCTTTCCACGGCTTTGGCGTAATCACCATTAGCCATAAAGACCCGCCCCATCATTATCGAGATGCGGGCGCTGTTGCGATCGGCCGCGGCGCCTTTTTTTAGCAATGCCATGGCCTTATCCATGTCATCGCTACCCATTTGCTGAAGGGCCAGCTCGCAGTAAAAATGGGCAATTTCGACGCGCTGTTTATCTTTGCCGAGTTTGACCAGCCGTTCGGCGGTATCAATCGCTTTTTGCCAGTCGCTGGTTGCCTGGTAGATTTGCAGAAGTTGCTGAAGCGCACCGATACGGAAATCGGTCTCATCCACCAGCTGAGAGAACATATCTTCTGCGCGATCGTACAGGCCCGCCGCCATGTAATCTCTGCCCAACTGCTGCACGGCCAGCAACCGTTGCTCATAGGTCAACGATGCGCTTTCCATCAGGGTCTGGTGGATACGGATGGCACGGTCAACCTCTCCGCGCGAGCGGAACAGGTTTCCCAGGGTGAGATGCGCCTCTACGGTGCCGGTATCCTCTTTGAGCATGTCGAGGAACAGATCGACCGCTTTATCCTGCTGATTGCTCAGCAGGAAGTTCACCCCCGCAACGTAGTCACGGGAGAGTCGGTTTGCTTCATCCTGTTTTGTTTGTTGCGCGCTTCTGCGGCCCATATACCAGCCATAGGCTGCGGCGACAGGCAAAAGCAGAAACAACAACTCCAGCATATTCGATTATTCCTTGACTACCGGCACACCAGAGCTCGCCGGAATGTCAGTCGCAGGCGTAAGTTGATGTTCAAGTCGTTTAATTTTACGTTCAGCGCGAACAAGGGAAACACGAACCTTAAGCCAGAACAGGCCACATACAAGCCAGCCGATGACAAAACCCGCTGCGAATAACACAGCCAGCAGGCTCGACACCCGGTACTCGCCCTGCGCCAGCAGATAGTTGAAACTTACCTGTTGATCGTTTTGCGCGCCCAATGTGACTGAAATGACAAAAATCGCCAACACCAGTAAGAAAATGAGTAAATATTTCACATGACTTCCCGTTATGTGGTTCGAGCGTATAAAGCGTGTTCAACTCACTGCAATCAGCCTTATAAGCTACCATTTTAGTGGCGGGCGCGAAACGGAAAAAGTAATGCGCCCTTCATGGATTTATGGTCAAAATGCGGAATATCAAGCTTCAGGTTCCGCCTGACTCCCTTTCGGCTATTTCTTCCTTCTCTTCCTGCGGTGGCGTCAGAGGCCCACAGAAACGTTGTGCAAGCCAGGTCGCCAGCGTCACCAGTACCCACGAAATCAGCGTAGCCACCACCAAATCACGCGGCCAGTGCATCCCCAGCAGCATCCGGCTGCCCATTACGCCTGTCGCCCAGACCAGCAAAATCGCAATCGTGAGGGTACGTCGACGTGGCCAAAGCAGCCCCACGCCGAGTAGCGCCCAGCTGGCAGCAAACATCGTATGTCCGGAAGGAAACGCAAAGCCGGTCTCTTTTTGCCAGTGTTTGCGTAAAAATGTCGGGATATCCTGCTGTTCCGCAAGCTGTTCTTTCACCAACGCCCCGCGATCCTTACGCTTTAAAGTGTAGAACTCATCTACCGGAATATGGTGCGTTTTTTCCAGCCAGATAACAAAGGGACGGGGTTCCTGCACGCGATCTTTCACCCACGACTTCACCCCCTGCCCGACAAGAATGGCGCCTCCGAGAATGGCAAATAATACCAGCGCCGCGCGAAGACGAAAGCGCAGGCACCACAGGAACCAGGCACAGAGCAGCACGTGCGTAATAATCCCCCAGGGCTGGGTGACCGTCTCAGTTATCCAGTATAAGGCTTTCAGCCACGTCTCGTTTTGTCCGGGCTTCCACATCCAGCCGGAGAACCAAACGATCAGGGGTATAACAAGCAATACGGCGGCGCCTGCGGCCGTGCGTCTGGCAATTGAAAGCATGTCCTCTCCTTTTTCACTAAGCACCACAATCATAACTGAATTTCCACCTCCTGGTGGATATGTCGGATCGTGCGTTTAACGTCCGTATAGCGTGGTGGTGATTAGGTGAAGTAGACGGGCTTGTGGCAAAATAGTCCAATACAGAAAGCAAAATGGGGCAAAGGCACGAAACGTGTCAGCCTGGTATGGAGAATCACATGCAGCTTAAACGTGTGGCAGAAGCCAAACTGCCAACCCCATGGGGCGATTTCCTGATGGTGGGTTTTGAAGAACTGGCAACCGGACAAGATCACGTCGCCCTGGTATACGGTGACATTTCGGGGCAGACGCCGGTACTGTCCCGCGTTCATTCTGAGTGTCTGACCGGTGACGCGCTCTTCAGCCTGCGCTGTGACTGCGGTTTCCAGCTCGAAGCCGCTCTTTCTCATATCGCAGAGGAAGGACGTGGCGTGCTGCTGTATCACCGCCAGGAAGGACGCAATATCGGTCTGCTGAATAAAATCCGCGCCTACGCGTTGCAGGATCAGGGCTATGATACCGTCGAAGCCAACCATCAGCTCGGCTTTGCTGCTGACGAGCGCGATTTCACCCTCTGCGCAGATATGTTCAAGCTGCTGGGCGTGGACGAAGTGCGTCTGTTGACCAATAACCCGAAAAAAGTGGAGATCCTCACTGAAGCGGGCATCAATATCGTTGAACGCGTGCCGCTGATTGTTGGCCGCAATCCGAAAAACGCGCACTACCTCGATACCAAAGCTGCAAAGATGGGGCACCTGCTGAGCGAGTAAACGCAAAACGCCCGGCACTTCTGCCGGGCGAGATTTATCAGTCCAGCATTTTACGAATCACATAATGTAAAATGCCGTCATTCTGGTAATAGGTTAGCTCTGTTGCCGTATCAATACGACACCGACAATCCAGCACTTCTGTTGTACCATCTGCCCGCGTTAACTTCACCGGAACGGTTTTACCCGGTTGCAGATTTTGCAGACCGCTGATATCAATCTGCTCTTCCCCGGTCAGACCCAGCGTTTTACGCGTTATGCCCTGCGGGAACTCCAGCGGCAGGATCCCCATCCCGATCAGGTTTGAGCGGTGGATACGTTCAAAGGATTCGGCAATCACCACGCGAACCCCGAGCAGACGTGGACCTTTAGCCGCCCAGTCGCGACTGGAACCAGAGCCGTACTCTTTACCGGCAATAACGGCCAGCGGCGTACCCTCCTGCTGATACTTCATGGCTGCGTCATAAATTGAAATGACCTCTGTATCTGGCAGGTGGCGCGTCATGCCCCCTTCCACGCCCGGGACCATTTCATTACGAATGCGGATGTTGGCAAATGTCCCGCGCATCATCACTTCGTGGTTACCGCGGCGCGAACCGTAGGAGTTAAAATCGCGACGTTCCACGCCACGGCTTTGCAGATACCGACCTGCCGGACTGTCCGCTTTGATGCTCCCCGCTGGTGAGATATGGTCAGTGGTGACGGAATCGCCCAGCATCGCCAGAATGCGCGCGCCGTGAATATCTTTCAGCGGTGCCGGCTCCGCCAGCATCTCATCGAAGAAGGGCGACAGGCGAATATAGGTGGAATCATCCTGCCAGTCATAGGTATCGGAACCCACCACGTCGATCGCTTTCCATTCCGCTGTACCTTCGAACACTTCCGCATACTCTTTGCGGAACATCTCGGTGGAAACTTTCTCTACCGCGCGCGCAATTTCACGCGATGATGGCCAGATGTCTTTCAGATAGACAGGTTCATTTTTGCGATCGTGACCAATCGGATCGGTCGCCAGGTTAATGTTCATGTTTCCGGCCAGAGCATAGGCTACAACCAGCGGCGGCGAGGCCAGCCAGTTGGTTTTCACCAGCGGATGAATACGCCCCTCAAAGTTTCGGTTACCGGAAAGTACCGCGCCAACGGTCAAATCACCCTGCTTGATCGCCACTTCAATAGGCTCAGGCAGTGGACCAGAGTTACCGATGCAGGTCGTACAGCCGTAACCCACCAGGTTAAAGCCCAACTCGTCGAGGTACGGCGTGAGTCTGGCCTGCGCCAGGTAATCGGAAACCACTTTCGAACCAGGCGCCAGGGACGCCTTAACCCACGGCTGTGGCTTGAGTCCCAGTTCTACCGCTTTTTTTGCCAGCAGCCCGGCAGCCATTAACACACTCGGGTTGGACGTGTTGGTACAGGAAGTGATAGCGGCGATCACCACGGCGCCGTCAGGGAGCTGATATTGATGCCCGTTCAGAACATAGTCCACAGGACGGTGATCTTTTTGCGCGGCGTTAACCTCCAGCTCATTGCTGGCGGCAAAGGCTTTCGGAACGTTGCTCAGGGCGACGCGGTCCTGCGGTCGTTTCGGCCCTGCGAGGCTTGCCTCAACGGTGCCCATATCCAATTCCAGCGTGCTGGTAAATACCGGCTCGTCACCCGGGTTACGCCACATGCCCTGCGCTTTGGTGTAGGCCTCTACGAGCGCCACCTGCTCCTCGCTGCGACCACTGAGGCGCATATACTCAAGCGTAACGCTATCAATCGGGAAAAAGCCGCAGGTCGCACCATATTCCGGCGCCATGTTGGCGATGGTGGCCCGGTCCGCCAGCGGCAGTGAATCCAGACCATCACCATAAAATTCAACGAATTTACCCACCACGCCATGCTTACGCAGCATCTGGGTGACCGTCAGAACCAGATCCGTGGCGGTAATGCCTTCGGACAATTTACCGGTCAGCTTAAAGCCCACCACATCGGGAATGAGCATCGATACCGGCTGGCCGAGCATGGCCGCTTCCGCTTCAATACCACCGACGCCCCAGCCCAGAACGCCAAGGCCGTTAATCATGGTCGTGTGTGAATCGGTGCCCACCAGCGTATCCGGGTAAGCCACCCACTCTTTATCCTGCAATTCACTCCAGACGGCTTTGCCGAGATATTCCAGGTTGACCTGGTGACAAATGCCGGTGCCTGGTGGAACAACGCTGAAGCGGCTGAACGCCTGCTGACCCCATTTGAGGAAGACATAGCGTTCATGGTTACGTTCCATCTCCAGACGGACGTTTTCACCGAAAGCATCGTCGTCGCCGAAGTGGTCGACGGTGACGGAGTGGTCGATGACGAGGTCTACCGGTGAGAGCGGGTTCACCTTAGCCGTATCGCCCCCGAGACGCTTAACAGCTTCACGCATGGCGGCCAAGTCCACAACCGCCGGCACGCCGGTGAAATCCTGCATCAATACCCTGGCCGGGCGGTAGGCAATTTCTTTGTCTGCATGAGCATTTTTCAGCCACCCTGCCAGAGCCTGGATATCCTCCTCGGTAACCGAGTCGCCATCTTGCCAGCGCAAGAGGTTTTCCAATAGTACTTTCAACGACTTGGGTAACCGCGAAATGTCCCCAAGCGTCCTGGCAGCCAGCGGTAAGCTGTAGTAGCGCCAGGTTTTATTTTCCGCCTGTAATGTGTCCTTACTGGCTTCGCGTAGGGTTAACGACATAAGCTCCTCCTTAAAAACAGGGATGTCCTGACAATCATCAGGGCTGTAATTAAAGATAACACAAAGATGTCGTAACGTTTTGATAACAACCCAAATTGATAAATTTAGGAATGGTCCAACGCGAGGGATTAAACAAAAAACCCCGCCGTGGCGAGGTTTTACGATTTAGTGTAAGGCCAGCCAGAGGAGCTGACACCAGAAGAGGATCGACGCTGAGAATACGCCGAGCCATGACCAGTATTTTACGGTTGTCATGTTATTCATCATAGGGACACCAGACTTTAATTATTTAAGGATGCGAGGTCTGCCCTCGTTCTATATTGCTGATGTGTATTTATTAAGGAGTACAAAAGTGCACAGTCTTTATTCAGACTATTTGCATCATTACGCAAAAATCAAAATTATTGTTTTTTGGGTTCGTCTTCTGCGAACACATCAATAAAGGCCTGCTGCTGTGGCGTCAGTTGCCAGGAGGCTGGCACGCTGGTTGCTGGCGCCTTACGCGCTTTGTGAGCATTGTCACGAAGCTGACACATCTCTTTTCTCGCGTCAGTACGCACCGTCATGACCATATTCAACCCCAATATTTCCAGACGAGAAGAGCAACAACCACCCAGAACAGGGCAGAGCCGAGAAAGACCGCCAGCCAGGCTTTACGCTTAAGCGCGGGATCCCTTTGCGGTTCTTCACTTCCTGACGGCATTGCTAACCTCATACAATCGATATCGCTTATCATTTATAGACCAAACAATTGGCACAAGTAATCATCTGATGAGATAAATCCTAAAGAAACTTTAGCCGAAAAGCCAGTGAATTTACGAATCTGAGCCTGGGAAAATTCAATCTTTTGACCAGAAATAAATAATTGAAAAGAATAATTTGCACACCTGTAAATTAGTTTCTACTTTTGTCGCAAATTTGCGACAGTAAAACCCTATTCATCAAATGGGTTATGACGATATATGACAGTAGGCGCAGATGAGGTTAATTCTAATTTAGATTTAAAGGGGGAAACCGGTATCTTTCCAGTAGAGAAAGATACCGGGTGTAATTATTTGGCAGGAAGTTTGATGTCTTTAAACATCTCTTCGATGTCTTCATTGGAGCGTAACGCCACGGCCGTGTCGACCACGTCACGCGTTAAATGCGGTGCGAAGCGCTGAATAAAATCATACATATAGCTGCGAAGGAACGTGCTGCGACGAAAACCTATCTTGGTGGTGCTGTGGCTGAAGATATCATGCGCGTCCAGACGCACCAGATCCGGGTCTGATACAGGATCCACCGCCATGCTGGCAATAACGCCTACGCCCAGACCCAGACGCACGTACGTTTTAATGACGTCCGCATCCGTTGCAGTGAAGACGATCCGTGGCGTTAAGCCGGCGCGGTTAAAGGCGGTGTCTAGCTCAGAACGGCCCGTAAATCCGAACGTATAGGTAACCAGCGGGTATTGCGCCAGCTCTTCGATTGTCACTTCGCCCTTCCCCGCCAGCGGATGATCGGGGGTCACGACAATAGAGCGGTTCCAGTGGTAGCACGGGAGCATGACCAGATCATCGTACAGATGAAGAGCTTCCGTCGCGATGGCAAAATCGGCATTGCCTTTAGACACGGCCTCTGCGATTTGCGTCGGTGAGCCCTGATGCATATGCAGGGAAACGCGGGGATAGCGTTCGATGAAACCTTTGATCACCCCGGGAAGCGCATAACGCGCCTGTGTGTGCGTGGTGGCAATATAAAGGGAGCCTTTATCCGGCCAGGTATGTTCCCCGGCGACGGATTTAATGGCGTCGACTTTGGAAAGCACTTCTCGTGCGATGCGAATGATTTCCTGCCCTGCCGGTGTGACCTGAGTCAGGTGCTTACCGCTGCGGGCAAATATCTGAATACCTAATTCATCCTCCAGCATACGCACCTGCTTACTGATGCCAGGCTGCGAGGTATAAAGACCTTCTGCGGTGGAAGAGACATTGAGGTTATGATTGACGACCTCAACGATATAGCGAAGCTGCTGTAATTTCATGCCAGACCATCCGATTTAGCGCATGCGTCAATCGCTTAATACGATTTGATAATAAGAAACGGGTTAACTATAACCACTATATCATTTATAGCCAGGCTGTATAGTACGGAACAAAAAATAATAACAACGTAATAAAAAAGGGCCGGAAATCCGGCCCTTTCAAAGGTAAGTTACGGTAAGTGAAGATTATTTTTTACCTTCAACCCATTTCCCGTCGACAAAGAAGGCTGACCAACCGGTCGCTTTACCCTCTTTCTCTGCCGCCACGTACTGCTGCTTCGTTTTACGGCTGAAGCGCACCACGGTTTTGTTGCCTTCCGGATCCTGCTGTGGCGCATCGGCCAGGTAACGCAGTTTCTCCGGCAGACGGTCGCGGAAGCGGTACAGCTCTTCTACCAGCGGCGCACGGGTTTCGCGCGATTTCGGGAAGGTGTTGGCCGCCAGGAATACCCCGGCAGCGCCGTCACGCAGCACGAAATACGCATCTGACTTCTCGCACGGCAGCTCAGGAAGCGGAACCGGATCTTCCTTCGGCGGCGCAACTTCACCGTTACGCAGGATCTTACGCGTGTTTTTACAGTCGTCGTTGGTACATGCCATGTACTTACCGAAGCGTCCCATTTTCAGGTGCATTTCGGAACCACATTTCTCACACTCAACGATCGGACCGTCATAGCCCTTAATGCGGAACTCACCTTCTTCGATCTCATAACCGTCGCAGGTTGGGTTATTACCGCAAACGTGCAGTTTACGTTTTGGATCGATCAGGTAGCTGTCCATCGCCGTGCCGCATTTCTTACAGCGGCGCTTGGCGCGCAGTGCGTTGGTCTCCGCATCGTCACCTTCCAGCACGTTGAGAACTTCGTTCTCCGGCACGAGGTTGATAGTGGTTTTGCAACGCTCTTTCGGCGACAGCGCATAACCAGAACAGCCGAGGAACACGCCCGTGGTTGCGGTACGGATCCCCATTTTACGGCCACAGGTTGGGCAGTCGATGCTGGTCAGTACCATCTGGTTAGGCAGCATGCCGCCTTCTTCAGGATCTTTCTCAGCTTTCTCAAGCTGGTTGGTAAAATCGCTGAAGAAGCTGTCGAGAACTTTCTTCCACTCGGCCTTATGGCTGGCAACCTCATCGAGACTGTCCTCCATCTGCGCGGTGAAGTCATAGTTCATCAACTCACGGAAGTTAGCTTCCAGACGGTCGGTAACAATCTCACCCATTTTTTCAGCATAGAAACGACGGTTCTCAACGCGAACGTATCCACGATCCTGAATGGTCGAAATGATTGACGCATAGGTAGACGGGCGACCGATGCCGCGTTTTTCCAGCTCTTTTACCAGCGACGCTTCGCTGAAACGCGCAGGCGGCTTGGTGAAGTGCTGAGCCGGTACCAGATCAACCAGCGACAGCTCGTCGCCTTTGTTAACGGAAGGCAGAGTTCTGTCTTCATCACCTTTACGCAGCGCAGGCATCACTTTTGTCCAGCCGTCGAAACGCAGAATGCGGCCACGCGCTTTCAGGCGGAAATCACCCGCGCCAACGGTCAGCGTAGTGGAGTCGTATTTCGCTGGCGTCATCTGGCAGGCCACGAACTGGCGCCAGATCAGCTGATACAGCTTCTGGGCGTCCGCTTCCATATCTTTAAGAGATTCCGCCAGAACGGAAACGTCAGAAGGACGGATCGCTTCGTGCGCTTCCTGAGAATTCTCTTTGCTGGCGTACTGATTAGGACTGTCCGGCAGGTATTTCTTACCGAAGTTGTCCTCGATATAGCCACGCACCATGCTGACAGCGTCCTGGCTCAGGTTGGTGGAGTCAGTACGCATGTAGGTGATGTAACCCGCTTCATACAAACGCTGGGCCATCATCATGGTTTTCTTCACGCCGTAACCCAGACGCGTACTTGCCGCCTGCTGAAGCGTTGACGTGATAAACGGTGCGCCAGGCTTGCTGCTGGTCGGTTTGTCTTCACGATCCAGCACCTGATAACGCGCTTTTTCCAGCAGCGCTACGGCGGCCATGGTCTGATCGCGATTTTCAGGACGGAACGGTTTGTCGTTGTGGTGGCTCACCTGCAACGGCAGCGCATCGCCGCCCGGCGTGGTGACATTCGCATCCACTTCCCAGAACTCTTCCGGGACAAACGCTTTGATCTCGCGTTCACGTTCGACAACAAGACGAACAGCCACAGACTGCACACGCCCCGCAGACAGGCCGCGAGCGACCTTTTTCCACAGCAACGGCGAAACCATGTAGCCTACAACGCGGTCCATAAAGCGACGCGCCTGCTGAGCGTTAACACGGTCGATATTCAGTTCACCCGGCTTTTCAAACGCCTGACGAATCGCATTCTTTGTAATTTCGTTAAACACTACACGGCTGTAGCGTTTGTCATCACCCCCAATCACTTCCCGCAGGTGCCATGCGATGGCCTCCCCTTCGCGGTCAAGGTCGGTTGCGAGATAAATGTGGTCTGCTTTTTCAGCAAGCTGTTTCAGCTCGTTAACGACTTTTTCTTTGCCTGGCAGCACTTCGTATTGTGCATCCCAGTTGTGCCATGGGTTAACACCCATGCGGTTGACAAGCGCGCTACGTTCATCCTTTTTAGGCTTTTTAGCCCCTTTGGTGGAGGTAGAGTCTGCGCTCTTTTTGCTGGCTGAGCCACTTGTCGGCAAATCGCGAATGTGACCAACGCTGGACTTAACCACGTAGTCATTGCCCAGATATTTATTGATCGTTTTGGCTTTTGCCGGGGACTCAACGATGACGAGAGCTTTACCCATATTCACCTTTACCTAATTTAATTCTTCCAGGAATACGCCGCACGTTGATTTCCCTTCCGCTGACGACGAGCCATTGATATTGCGACGTCGTCAGGGGATATCAACCCCTTTGTCTTACCGAACGTCAGTATGGCGACATCCAGGTCATTGAGTTTTCGGGTATTTTTCTCACATCAAAGTTCATTCGTGACGAATTCCCGGTCGAATGTCAAGCAATTCTGTTGCCAGAATGACGAAAGCGCACACTGTACCTGATAAAATTCGTTACGCAACTTTATTAGCATGCAAAAGCAAATCCCGCCAGCCAGCCCCTGTTCCTTATACCCGTGGATAGCAGGGAAAATTTGCCCCCGAAGCGACCCAGGCGTAGACTATTGTCACTGTTTAAGGAGTGGAATATGCAGAATACGACCCAACCCATTGACCGAGCTTCACTGCTTATCGAAGCAAACAAACTCATTCGCGACCATGAAGACACCCTGGCGGGTATCGAAGCGACTGGCGTGGAACAACGTAATGGCGTGCTGGTGTTCAGCGGTGAATACTTCCTTGATGAACAAGGGTTACCAACCCCGAAAAGCACCGCCGTGTTTAACATGTTTAAATACCTGGCGCATACCCTCTCAGAGAAGTACCACCTGGTCGATTAAAACGAAAACGCGAGGCATCTGCCTCGCGTTTTTCTTTACAGCAGCGGCTTTTGTCCGCGCTGCAACCAGCGTAGCAGCAGGCGATCCGCGCTTTTTGCCGCACTATTGGTAAAATGGTCGATCAGGCGCTTACGTCGGGTGAAGCGCACCCCCACCAGCTCACGGCCTTCCATCAGGTTGAGCAGGAGGTCGTCGCTGGTACCCACTTCATCCACCAGCCCTTTCTCCTGCGCCTGCGTGCCGTACCAGTGTTCGCCCGTAGCCACCTGCTCAATGTCCAGCGTTGGGCGCATGCGGTGCACGAAATCCTTGAACAGATGGTGGGTTTCGTTCAGATCTTCCCGGAACTTCTGCCGTCCCTCTTCGGTATTTTCGCCGAGCAGCGTTAGCGTACGTTTGTACTGACCCGCCGTATGCAATTCGATGTCGATCTCTTTATTTTTCAGGAAACGATTGAAGTTAGGGATCTGCGCAACCACCCCAATCGAGCCGATAATGGAGAACGGTGCTGCGACGATTTTATCCGCCACGCACGCCATCATATAGCCGCCACTCGCCGCGACCTTATCTACCGCCACGGTGAGCGGGATCTGTTTATCCCGCAGACGTTGTAACTGCGAAGCCGCCAGTCCATACCCATGCACTACGCCGCCCGGGCTTTCAAGGCGTACCACCACCTGATCCTGGGCTGTCGCCACGGCCAGCACCGCGGTCACTTCCTCACGCAGAGAGGAGACTTCATGCGCATCCATGCTACCTTTAAAATCGAGCACATAGACGCGCGGTTTTGCGTCAGCCTGTGGCGTGGCGAGCTTAGCTTTCGCCTTCGCGGCTTTGGCGTCCTGCTTATGTTTTTTCTTCTGGGCTTTTAGCCACAGCTTCTGTTGATGATCGTCAAGCAGCGCCAGAGACATCTCTTCCCGCATCTCTTTATACTGCTCGCTCAGGCGGGTAATGCGTAACTCACCACGCTGACGCTTACGCTGCGTCAGGTTGACAATCAGGACGGCAATCACCGCGACAGCAATGACCACCGTCGCGATTTTGGCCAAAAACAACCCATACTGAGAAAGTAATTCCACGCGTTCCACCTTGATTTAACCACGAATCTTTCACGCCAGTGTACAACAGCCCTGCGCAGGCGTCTCGCTCTGGACATTAGCTCTGCGAGGCGGCTTCAGGAATCCCCCGTTTCTGGTTTAAATCTTTGCAAATTGTTAATTTCCCAGCGTTCTGTCCTGTAGACTGATTGAATTCTGACGCGGTTTCGGGCATAAAGCCGAAAAGTCATAAATAAAGGTGCAAGTCACGCCCAATGCGCCTGAGGAGCCACCGTGCATTATCAGCCACAAAAAAACCTTCTACAGAACCGCATCATTCTGGTTACCGGTGCCAGCGACGGGATTGGTCGCGAAGCGGCGCTGACTTATTCTGAATACGGTGCGAGCCTTATTCTGCTGGGACGTAATGAAGAAAAGCTCAAAGCCGTTGCCCGTGAAATCGAAAACGCCGGCGGTACCCCCACGCCCTGGTATACGCTCGATCTGCTGACCTGTACGTCAGCGTCATGTCAGGCCCTTGCCCAGCGCATTAGTACGCATTATTCGCGTCTGGACGGCGTACTGCACAACGCGGGGTTACTGGGCGAAGTGCGCCCGATGGATGAACAGGATCCGGAGATTTGGCAGCAAGTGATGCAGGTTAACGTCAACGGGACGTTTTTCCTGACCCAGGCCTTGCTTCCTTTATTACTTAACTCAGATTCCGGTTCGCTGGTGTTTACCTCCTCCAGCGTGGGGCGTCAGGGTCGTGCGAACTGGGGGGCTTACGCCGCCTCAAAATTTGCCACCGAAGGAATGATGCAGGTGCTGGCCGAAGAGTATCAAAACCGCCATCTGCGGGTTAACTGTATTAACCCTGGCGGTACGCGCACTAAAATGCGTGCCAGCGCGTTCCCGACAGAAGATCCGCAAAAGCTTAAAACCCCGGCCGATATTATGCCTCTTTACCTGTGGCTAATGGGTGACGACAGCCGTCGTAAAACCGGAATGACATTCGATGCTCAGCCAGGCCGCAAACCGGGGATATCGCAATGAGTGAAGATCGTCATCAGCAGCGCCAGCAGCGTCTGAAAGAACAGGTTGATGCACGCGTGGCGGCCGCTCAGGACGAGCGCGGGATCCTCATCGTGTTCACCGGCAACGGCAAAGGCAAAACCACCGCCGCATTCGGTACCGCCACCCGCGCAGTCGGGCACGGTCAGAAAGTGGGCGTGATCCAGTTTATCAAGGGTGAATGGCCCAACGGCGAGCGTAATCTGCTCGAACCGCATGGCGTTGAGTTTCAGGTGATGGCGACCGGTTTTACCTGGGATACCCAGAACCGGGAAACAGATACGGCAGCCTGCCTCGCCGTCTGGGAGCATGCCAAAAGAATGCTCTCTGACCCGTCGCTGAACATGGTGTTGCTGGATGAGATCACCTATATGGTGGCCTATGACTACCTGCCGCTGGAAGCCGTGCTGGAGGCCCTCAGGAACCGCCCTGCACACCAGACGGCGATCGTCACGGGGCGCGGGTGTCATCGGGACATTCTGGAGCTGGCCGATACCGTCAGCGAGCTGCGTCCGGTTAAGCATGCGTTCGATGCGGGTTTCAAAGCGCAAATAGGGATTGATTACTGAAGAAAAAAGCCCGGTATATTCACCGGGCTTTTAGATTAACCGTTGTTATTACGGCTGCCAGAGCGGCGATTGCTGCTAACCTGGCTGTGACGTTTAACCGCACGGCGGATCTGGTTCGCCTTCATACGACGACGATCTTTCTCTACCGCCACTTTCGATGTAGTTTCTGGCGTCAGGCCAACCAGATCGCGCAGGTAGTTAGTTTGCGTCAGATCCAGCTCGGTATAGCCGCCACGTGGCAGGCCTTTCGGCAGCAGGATGTCGCCATAGCGGACACGAATCAAACGGCTTACCTGGACACCGACCGCTTCCCACAGACGACGCACCTCGCGGTTACGTCCCTCTGTCAGGGTAACGTTGTACCACTGGTTAATGCCTTCACCACCGGTAAACTTGATGGTTTTGAACGCCGCTGGGCCGTCTTCCAGCTGAACGCCACGCGACAGATCGCGCAGTTTGTTCTCATCAACCTGGCCGAAAACACGAACGGCGTATTCACGCTCCACTTCACGACTCGGGTGCATCAGGCGGTTTGCCAGTTCACCATCGGTGGTGAACAGCAGCAGGCCACAGGTATTCACGTCCAGACGCCCTACGGCAATCCAGCGGGCGCCACGCAGTTTTGGCAGACGGTCGAACACCGTCGGGCGGCCTTCCGGATCGTTGCGGGTACACAGTTCGCCTTCCGGCTTGTAGTAAGCCAGTACGCGGCAGATCTGTTCAGCAGACTCTTTCACGGAGATAAGATGGCCGTCAATGCGGATCTTCAGCCCCGGTACGATTTCAACGCGGTCACCGAGCGTGGCGATTTTACCGTCCACACTCACGCGGCCTGCTTCAATAATGGCTTCGATTTCACGGCGCGAACCGTGGCCGGCACGCGCCAGCACTTTCTGTAACTTCTCGCTCATTGAGCTTCCTCAGGTGTCGCCTTCACAGGCGTCTGGTATACTTTCTAAAACAACGAGTTAGCTAATAAATCGACTTAACTCACTGATCTGTAACTCTTTCATGGTACACAGCATGGCAAACAACGTGTCACACAAGCTGTCACACACAATGATTCGTGGGCGCACATACTACACTAACTTTAGACTAAATGATTCAACAAGTTTTGTGCGTCTGAGTCTCGGTACTGATAGAGACACAGCTTCGCGGCGTGGATATGCGATCCTGGCGCTGGGATGAACTGGACAATGGTAGCAAGGTATTGCGTATCACCCACGACAAGACCAAAGAAGCGGTAGAAGTGGAGTTGACGGAGACAGCAAGGGAGGTGCTCAAGGCTCGTTATAACGAGCGCGGGGATAACGTGTATGTATTCCAGAATGACAGCAACCGGACCAAGGGTAAGCCGATTAGCCGTTCCAAAATCCATGCTGAGATTGAGTATGCAGTGGACAAGCTCAAAATGCGGGGGCTTGCTTCCACAGGAAGCAGTGATCAGTATGCACTCGTCACGTAAGACCGTGGCTGCTATCGCTCACGCCCACGGCGAAGATCTTGAGGTGATTAGTAAGATGTTGGGGCATCGCTCCACCGAACATACCCGCGCCTACCTGGGGATTACTCAGGCCAAAGTAGACGCACTACGAACGAAGTATTCAACGGGCATTAAGAGAGGGACACGCACTTAGGGCATTTCATATTGATATCATGAGTGCCCAATGTTGGTAATTGAGATGGTATAATGCATACCAAATAGAATAAGACTTCGTGGAGTGTATTTATTTCACTGCAATACTCTGGATTAAAGACGTAAATTTTGAATCCAATCTTTTATTATTTGCTTTTAATCTCTCCAATTCAGAGTTAAAAACCTTATGATACTCCGCAATTTCATCTTCACTTAATGTATCAAAGTTATCAATTAATTTTAAACAAGTTGCTTTGGCGTCAAGCACGCACTGCTTATAGAAAGAGTCACGCTGTGAAATCAACCCATTCAAAATTACATTCTTTGGCTCTGCAAAGAGCGTGTTATTTCCTTGCAACTCTTTTATAAAGCCATTTATCTTATCATATGAATCTTGAAAAGCAATTTCAAATTCCCGCGCCTTGAGTAAGGTTTCCGTCTTAAATTTATAAAGAGCATCTTTGTCGCTCTTCTTTTTTATTAATTTACTGTTCCTATAGCTCAAGAAAGATAACACCAATGCAGCTAAGGAAAAAATCAATCCAATTTTATTTACAATGAAGTTAACAACCTCTGATGCCAACTCAATCATTTCTTAATCTCCTTTTAATCCATGTAAAAAATTCTTAATTTTATTACGGCTAAATAAGTCAGCATTTACTGGGGGCGGTGCGCCCCTCATTCGTACAACCATCTTCCGGCTTTAGCTGATTCGATCAGCATACCAACATTGAAATCTGGTACAGGAGTAGGCTCTGTTTTTTTAAATGGATTCCATGAAACAGGCTGGTCAGGATAGTAAGTTTCTATTTTAAAGTTTCCCCGTTCAACCTTGAACGCATCGAAAAACTTATCCATTAACTCACCAGCTTCAAGCTCATCAAGACTCAAATCAGTATCAAGATCCGTTTCAGGTGTTAGCTCTACTTTCTTGAACTTGAATAGGTACGTGCCAGCGTAAGGCCGTACAAGCTCATAAACGCGCTGCTCAACATTGTTTACCATAACTTATCGTTACCCAGCGCTATAGCGTTGTAGTCTCGGATAGTGCGATAGGTGATTTGAGAGATATCAGAAGCTAAGATAACCCACCCCACGACAGGAATAGCCCTGCCCGTAAAGGTTCCAATGTTAGCTACCGCCCTGATTCTGATTGTAGAAGGTGGATAACCACCAATAACGGAAGGTAGTTTGATACCGAAAGGGAACTGCGCTTTTTTGAACACTTTTCGCGAGGCTTTAGACGCATAGGATGTTCCCTTTTCAGCGCCGTTTGGTTTCGCCCTTGTAGGGAGAGTATTACGCCCAGATACAATGGCAACTACAGCACCGAAATCAACAAGACCTAAACCAAGTTGATCAACAACATTTTCACAGAAGACCATGAAAAAAAGCTCGGAGGCGGTGAGGTTTGTACGCCCCGCATAGAAGTATGTTCCGTTGAGTTCCTCGACTGTATCCACGTCTCAATCCTTTTGACTCTGAATGTATTGCAATCATAACGGTTGATCTACAGACAGTCACCCCTAAAACATGGCGTTAGCAGTATGGGTTAAGAAGGCAATACGAGGGAGCGTAATGCCCCCTTTTCAATTATACATCCCACGGATTTGTTTTAATTTTTCTCATTTTGTATTCGATGCCACACACGGTGAAAGTGAGTTTCTCAGCGTCGATCACTCCCTCAACTTCTTTGTAGTCGAATGGGAATTTCACTTTATTGTCGTTGATTTTGTATAAACCGCCTAGAATGTTGGGACCATGGTTGACCTGCAAATAATCGCCCTTGACTGTCCAACGCCCTTCTACCTGGTATCCAATGGCACTACCATGTTCAGTGAAGTAAATGCTCATGATGATTCCTTATGGTCAGAGTTTACCTTTCAATGGATGTTCTCTCGTCCATCCCGCAACACTCCGTGATGTCACATAACAAATAAGTAGATCAGCGGAAGAGCGCGAAGTGACAAACTTCACTTTCGATGAAGCAACACTTCGAGACGTTACCTCACACCATAGCCCATCCATACCTTGAGACACACTGCGCGACTCAACTCTACAAACCAACAGATCGGCTACTGATCTTTAACCGACTACACAAACAGCAATATCGGCAGCACTACGGCTGCTAACTTCACAGATCCACGCCATAGACACTACTCCTCGTTGTTTTTATCCACGTTATCTTGCCGTATGGATTCTATAAAATCCCGTTGCTCCTTTGTGAATGCAAGCTCATCCAGCAAGCGATCTAACTCTTCTTTGGGTGATTCCTTTTTGAATCTGTCTGTTCCCGATAGCCAAGCTCACCCTTGATTCATTAGGATTAATCTTAGGTTAACCAGGGTGCAGAAAATGAGCAACTAACAGATTTTGGAAAAGAGAAGCCATAAAGCCCCTCGGTATTAATACCCATAACGGAGCTGTACCAATGAAGCCATTAACGGCAGGGAAAGGTGTACATACATGATGAGAGTCGCGATGTGGCTAATGGCTGCCACACAAGCTGGTAACAACCATTAATCGAGTTACTTTAACTCACTGATTATAAAGCGTTTAATATTTATCTTGTGCGCCTTCACAGGCGTCGAATCAGGTCAAAACAGGGCGGCGCCCTGCTTTGATGGCCGCGTAGTATATCTGCTTACACCCTTACAAGAAAGGCTTAACATCGCCCACGCCTTCACGAATCACTTCTGGCGCGTCTTCGGTGAGATCCACCACGGTGGTCGGTTGCTGGCCTAGATAGCCGCCATGAATAATCAGCTCCACCACTTTCTCCAGACGATCTTTGATCTCTTCCGGGTCGGACTCGGTAAACTCACTGCCCGGCAGCATCAGCGAGGTAGACAGCATCGGCTCGCCGAGGGTTTCCAGCAGCGCCTGGGCAATCGGGTTCGACGGCACGCGCATGCCGATGGTTTTACGTTTTTCCTGCAACAGACGACGCGGCACCTCTTTTGTCCCTTTCAGAATGAAGGTGTAGTTTCCCGGCGTGTTGTTTTTGATCAGGCGAAAGGCCACGTTGTCGACATACGCATAGGTCGACAGCTCAGAGAGATCGCGACACATTAGGGTGAAGTTGTGGCCGTCCGGCAGCTGGCGGATGCGACAGATGCGCTCCATCGCCCCTTTATCCTCGATTTTACAGCCCAGCGCGTAGCCAGAATCGGTTGGGTAGACAATAACGCCACCTTTACGGACGATTTCCACAGCCTGGTTAATCAGACGTGGCTGTGGGTTATCCGGATGGATATAGAAAAACTGACTCATACTTCCCTCTCTTCAATTTGCTGTGGCTGTTCCCAGAGCTGCCAGACGGGCTCAACGCCAGCGGGTAACCAGAGCTTGCGCCCCAGTTCAATCCACGCGCAGGGTTGATGGAAATCTGAACCCTGTGACCCAAGCAGGCCAAACTGACGGGCGTAGGTCGCGAGCTGCGAACGCTCATTGGGTGCCTGCTGACACTGGGCAACTTCCATCGCCTCACCGCCGGATTCGGCAAAGTGGGCCAGCAGCCTTTTCAGCCATTTAGCAGAAAGATTATACCGCCCCGGATGGGCCAATACGGCCTTACCACCAGAATGATGAATCACATCAATAGCTTGTTTTATTGTACACCACTGGGGAGGAACGTATCCGGTTTTCCCGCGCGCAAGATATTTTTTAAACACATTCGCCATGGTCGTCGCTTTACCGGCGTCAACCAGAAAACGGGCGAAATGGCCGCGCGTGACCGCCCCACCGTTCGCCAGCTTGCGCGCACCTTCCAGCGCACCGGGGATATGCGCCTTCTCAAGACGTTCGCCTATCAACTCCGCGCGTTGATTGCGTCGTGCTTTTTGTTCTTGCAAAAATGCGCACATTGCCGGATGTTCTGTATCAATATTCAGGCCAACGATATGAATTTCGTGGTTTTCCCAGAGCGTGGAGATCTCGACCCCGGGCACCAGATTTAGCGCCAGCCCGCTTCGGGCAATCTCGGCGCGCGCGGCGGGGATGGCGTCTGTTGTGTCGTGATCGGTTATTGCCAGCGTGCCGACACGCATTTCAACGGCGCGATGGACCAGGGCTTCGGGCGTCAGCAGGCCATCTGAAGCCTGCGTATGGCTGTGTAAATCATAAATTACGGCGTAGGTGGTATCGCTCAAAGCACTTCCCATAACAGTCTGGAGACATCCGAAGCACCTATGATACCGACTTACCGCGAAATACTGAAATCAGGGGTTGACAACACGCCATCGAACTAGTTAACTAGTACGCAAGTTCACACGAAAAAGGTATCTGTAAATGACAGCACATTTCGCTCTGCACGGTTGGTGGCGTACTTCCTGATCTTCGGGCAGTGTCACGCGTCTGCGAAAAGCAAACTGATACCCGGCCCGCTCCCAAGCGGGCTTTTTTTTGAACAGAATATGAGAATAACTACATGCAAACAGCCAAACCCCACCTCGAACTGTTGACCTGCGAGACGGCCTATCGCCATAACCCTACCGCGCTCTTTCATCAGGTGTGCGGTGCACGTCCTGCGACGCTGCTGCTGGAATCTGCTGATATCGACAGCAAGGACGATCTCAAAAGCCTGCTGCTGGTTGACAGCGCGCTGCGCATTACCGCATCGGGTGACACTGTCACTATTAAGGCGTTATCCGAGAATGGCGCGTCGCTGCTGCCGCTGCTGGATGCGGCTCTGCCTTCAGGTATTGAAAATGAGCGTCATCCGGACCTGCGAATTCTGCATTTCCCGCCGGTAAGCCAGTTGCTGGATGAAGATGCCCGCCTCTGCTCACTCTCCGTTTTCGACGCCTTCCGCCTGCTGCAAAATCTGGTCATTGTGCCGGAAGATGAGCGCGAAGCAATGTTCTTTGGCGGGCTGTTTGCTTACGACCTGGTTGCTGGCTTTGAAGATTTACCGGAAACCGAGCAGGGTAACCGCTGCCCGGACTACTGCTTCTACCTGGCCGAAACCCTGCTGGTGATCGACCATCAGAAAAAATACACCCGCATTCAGGCCAGCCTGTTCACGCCATCTGTGTCTGAGAAAAATCGCCTCGCGCAGCGCATCGGCCAACTGCAACAGCAGATGTCAGAAGCACCGCCCGCGCTCCCGGTGCAGCGTGTTGAAAAGATGACCTGCGAGGTGAGTCAGACCGACGATCAGTACGGCGCGGTGGTGCGTCAGATGCAAAAAGCGATTCGTGCCGGGGAGATTTTCCAGGTGGTGCCGTCCCGTCGCTTTTCACTGCCCTGCCCGTCGCCGCTGGCGGCTTACGATGTGCTGAAAAAGAGCAACCCAAGCCCGTACATGTTCTTTATGCAGGACAATGATTTCACCCTGTTCGGCGCGTCACCGGAAAGCTCCCTCAAGTACGACGCCACCAGCCGCCAGATTGAGATCTACCCGATAGCGGGCACCCGTCCACGCGGCCGTCGTGCCGATGGCTCCCTGGACCGCGATCTCGACAGCCGCATCGAACTGGAAATGCGTACCGACCACAAAGAGCTCTCCGAACACCTGATGCTGGTTGACCTGGCACGTAACGACCTGGCGCGTATTTGTACGCCGGGCAGCCGCTATGTGGCAGACCTGACCAAAGTCGACCGCTACTCCTTCGTCATGCATCTGGTATCCCGCGTGGTGGGTGAGCTGCGCCACGACCTCGACGTCCTGCACGCCTACCGCGCCTGCATGAACATGGGCACATTGAGCGGCGCGCCGAAAGTCCGCGCCATGCAGCTGATTGCCGAAGCTGAAGGCCGCCGTCGCGGCAGCTACGGTGGCGCGGTGGGCTATTTCACCGCTCACGGTGACCTCGATACCTGCATCGTGATTCGCTCCGCCTACGTTGAGGACGGCATTGCTACCGTCCAGGCCGGGGCCGGGATTGTGCTGGATTCTGTTCCGCAGTCGGAAGCCGACGAAACCCGCAGTAAAGCGCGCGCGGTACTGCGCGCCATTGCTACCGCACACCATGCACAGGAGATTTTCTGATGGCTGACATTCTGCTGCTCGATAATATCGACTCCTTTACCTACAACCTGGCAGATCAGCTGCGTGCGAATGGACACAACGTCGTTATCTATCGCAACCACGTTCCAGCCCAGACGCTGATTGACCGTCTGGCGACCATGCAAAACCCGGTGCTGATGCTCTCCCCGGGGCCAGGCGCACCGAGCGAAGCGGGCTGTATGCCTGAGCTGTTGACCCGTATGCGCGGCAAGCTGCCGATTATCGGCATCTGCCTCGGCCACCAGGCGATTGTCGAAGCCTACGGTGGTTACGTGGGTCAGGCGGGGGAGATCCTGCATGGTAAAGCGTCAAGCATTGAACATGACGGTCAGGCGATGTTTGCCGGTCTGCCGAACCCGCTTCCGGTGGCGCGTTACCACTCACTGGTCGGCAGCAATATTCCGGCCGGGCTGACGATTAACGCCTCGTTTGAAGGGATGGTGATGGCGGTGCGTCACGATGCGGATCGCGTCTGCGGGATGCAGTTCCACCCGGAATCTATCCTGACGTCTAACGGCGCGCGCCTGCTGGAGCAAACGCTCAACTGGGCGCTGCAAAAGCTGGAGCAGACCAACACCCTGCAACCGATTCTGGAAAAACTGTATCAGGCCCAGACCCTGAGCCAGCAGGAGAGCCACCAGCTTTTCTCCGCCGTCGTGCGCGGCGAGCTGAAGCCTGAGCAGTTGGCCGCTGCGCTGGTGAGCATGAAAGTACGCGGCGAAAGCCCGCAGGAGATCGCCGGTGCGGCAACCGCGCTGCTGGAAAATGCCGCCCCGTTCCCGCGCCCGGACTATCCGTTTGCCGATATCGTTGGGACCGGTGGCGACGGCAGCAACAGCATCAATATTTCGACCGCCAGCGCCTTTGTGGCGGCGGCATGCGGACTGAAAGTGGCGAAGCACGGCAACCGCAGCGTGTCCAGCCGTTCCGGATCGTCCGACCTGCTGGCGGCTTTCGGTATCAACCTGGACATGAACGCTGAGCGTTCCCGTGAAGCGCTGGATGACCTGGGCGTCTGTTTCCTTTTTGCGCCGAAGTATCACACCGGTTTCCGCCACGCGATGCCCGTTCGCCAGCAGCTTAAAACCCGGACGCTGTTTAATGTGCTCGGTCCACTCATTAACCCGGCGCACCCGCCGCTGGCGCTGATTGGCGTTTACAGTCCGGAGCTGGTCCTGCCGATTGCGGAGACGCTGCGCGTCCTCGGTTACCAACGCGCCGCCGTGGTACACAGCGGCGGGATGGATGAAGTTTCCCTGCATGCGCCCACGCTGGTGGCCGAACTGAATAACGGCGAAGTGCTGAACTATCAGCTTGAGGCCGCTGATTTCGGGTTGACCCCGTACCATCAGGACGCCCTGGCGGGCGGCACGCCGGAAGAAAACCGTGACATTCTCACGCGCTTATTACAAGGTAAAGGTGAGGCCGCCCATGAGGCCGCCGTGGCGGCCAACGTAGCCATGCTGATGCGTTTACATGGCGAGGAAGATCTGAAAGCCAACGCCCAAAAAGTTCTGGATGTACTGCGCTCCGGTGCAGCTTACGATCGCGTTACCGCACTTGCGGCAAGAGGGTAAATAATGCAGACCGTTTTAGCGAAAATCGTCGCCGATAAGGCCATCTGGGTGGAAGCCCGTAAGCAACAGCAGCCGCTCGCCAGTTTTCAGAATGACGTCGTTCCGAGCAGCCGTCGTTTCTATGATGCCCTCCAGGGCGCGCGTACCGCGTTTATTCTGGAGTGTAAAAAAGCGTCTCCGTCCAAAGGCGTGATCCGTGACGATTTCGACCCGGCGCGTATTGCCGGTATCTACAAGCATCATGCGTCTGCCATTTCTGTGCTGACGGATGAGAAATATTTCCAGGGCAGCTTCGATTTTCTGCCCGTAGTCAGCGGCATCGCGCCGCAGCCGATTCTGTGCAAAGACTTTATTATCGACCCGTATCAGATCTGGCTGGCGCGCTTTTACCAGGCCGATGCCTGCCTGCTGATGCTCTCTGTGCTGGATGACGAACAGTATCGCCAGCTCTCCGCCGTCGCGCACAGCCTGAATATGGGCGTGCTTACCGAAGTGAGCAACGAAGAGGAGCTGGAGCGCGCCATCGCGCTAGAAGCCAAAGTGGTCGGCATTAACAACCGCGACCTGCGCGACCTGTCGATTGACCTCAACCGTACGCGCCAGCTTGCGCCGCGTCTGGGTGCGGGCGTCACGGTGATCAGCGAATCCGGAATCAACAGCTACGCTCAGGTGCGCGAACTCAGCCACTTTGCCAACGGTTTCCTGATCGGTTCCGCGATGATGGAACACGACGATCTTAATGCGGCCGTTCGCCGCGTGCTGCTGGGTGAGAACAAAGTTTGCGGCCTGACCCGTGAGCAGGATGCGCAGGCGGCGTATGAGGCGGGCGCAATCTATGGTGGTCTGATCTTTGTTGAGTCCTCTCCTCGCGCCGTTAATGAAGAACAGGCGCGCAGGGTGATTGCGGCTGCGCCACTGAGCTACGTGGGCGTGTTCCGCAATGCGGATATTAACGACGTTGCGGCGAAAGCGGACGCGTTATCCCTGAGCGCGGTTCAGCTACATGGCGATGAAGATCAGACATACATCGATGCTCTGCGACATGTTCTGGCACCTCAGGTTCAGATCTGGAAAGCGCAAAGCGTTGGCGCCATCCTGCCCGCGCGTAACCTTACGCATGTTGATAAATACGTGCTCGACAACGGCCAGGGCGGCACGGGGCAGCGTTTCGACTGGTCACTGCTGCGTGGCGAAGTGCTGGACAATGTCCTGCTGGCGGGGGGATTAAGCCCCGATAACTGTGTGGAAGCAGCCAAAACCGGCTGCGCCGGCCTCGATTTCAATTCAGGCGTAGAGTCCCAACCGGGCATAAAAGACGCCAGCAAGCTGGCATCGGTATTTAAAACTCTGCGTGCATATTAAGGAAGAGAAGATGACGACATTACTTAACCCGTATTTTGGTGAGTTTGGTGGGATGTACGTCCCACAAATCCTGATGCCCGCGCTGCGCCAGCTGGAAGAAGCGTTCGTGAGCGCGCAGAAAGATCCGGCGTTTCAGGCGGAGTTTACTGACCTGCTGAAAAACTACGCCGGTCGTCCGACGGCACTGACCAAATGCCGCAACCTGACCGAAGGCACCAGAACCACGCTCTACCTTAAACGTGAAGATCTGCTGCACGGCGGCGCGCATAAAACTAATCAGGTGCTTGGCCAGGCTCTGCTCGCCAAACGTATGGGTAAAACCGAAATTATCGCCGAAACCGGCGCGGGCCAGCACGGCGTGGCCTCTGCCCTCGCCAGCGCCCTGCTCGGCCTGAAGTGCCGCATCTATATGGGGGCGAAAGACGTGGAACGCCAGTCGCCGAACGTGTTCCGTATGCGTCTGATGGGGGCGGAAGTGATCCCTGTGCACAGCGGTTCTGCCACGCTGAAAGATGCCTGTAATGAAGCGCTGCGCGACTGGTCTGGCAGCTACGAAACCGCCCACTATATGCTCGGTACCGCGGCAGGCCCACACCCGTTCCCGACCATCGTGCGTGAATTCCAGCGCATGATCGGAGAAGAGACTAAAGCGCAGATCCTCGAAAAAGAGGGTCGCCTGCCGGATGCGGTGATCGCCTGCGTTGGCGGCGGATCTAACGCCATCGGCATGTTTGCCGATTTTATCGACGAAACCAGCGTTGGGCTGATTGGCGTTGAGCCTGCCGGCCACGGCATTGAAACGGGTGAGCACGGTGCGCCGCTGAAGCATGGCCGCGTGGGGATCTATTTCGGCATGAAGGCCCCGATGATGCAGACCGATGAAGGGCAGATTGAGGAGTCTTACTCAATTTCAGCCGGGCTGGATTTCCCGTCCGTAGGGCCGCAGCACGCGTTCCTCAACAGCACCGGCCGCGCGGATTATGTCTCCATCACTGATGACGAAGCGCTGGAGGCCTTCAAAACGCTGTGTCGCAATGAAGGGATCATCCCGGCGCTGGAGTCTTCCCACGCGCTGGCACACGCGCTGAAAATGATGAAGGAAAACCCGGAAAAAGAGCAACTGCTGGTGGTAAACCTTTCCGGTCGCGGTGACAAAGATATTTTCACCGTTCACGATATTCTGAAAGCACGAGGGGAAATCTGATGGAACGCTACGACAACGCATTTGCACAACTGAAAGCCCGCCAGGAAGGCGCTTTCGTTCCCTTCGTGACGCTGGGCGACCCCGGTCCGGAGCTGTCGCTGAAGATTATCGATACCCTGATTGACGCCGGTGCCGACGCGCTGGAGTTGGGGATTCCGTTCTCCGATCCGCTGGCGGATGGCCCGACCATCCAGAATGCGACGCTTCGCGCGTTTGCTGCGGGCGTGACGCCGGGCCAGTGCTTCGAAATGCTGGCGGCGATTCGCCAGAAGCACCCGACCATTCCGATCGGCCTGCTGATGTACGCCAACCTGGTGTTCAGCCGCGGTATTGATGCGTTTTACGCAGAGTGCGCCCGCGTGGGCGTTGACTCCGTGCTGGTGGCTGACGTGCCCGTTGAAGAGTCTGCGCCGTTCCGTCAGGCGGCGATGCGCCACAACGTCGCGCCGATTTTCATCTGTCCACCGAATGCCGATGACGATCTGTTGCGTCAGATTGCCTCTTACGGACGGGGTTACACCTACCTGCTCTCCCGTGCGGGCGTCACCGGTGCGGAAAACAAAGCCGCGCTTCCGCTGCATCATCTGGTGGAGAAGCTGGCAGAATACCATGCTGCGCCGCCGCTTCAGGGCTTTGGGATTTCCTCTCCGGATCAGGTTACTGCGGCGATTGACGCGAAAGCCGCCGGGGCCATTTCCGGTTCGGCTATCGTGAAAATCATCGAGAAGAATGTGGATAAGCCAGAGCAGATGCTGGCTGAGTTACACGCATTCGTCACATCCATGAAAGCGGCCACACACAAGGCGTAACCGTTAACACCGTCTGGCCCCGGCGTCAGGCGGTTTTCCCTTCTCTCTTCCTGAAAGAAGCAGGTCAAAATTGATCCTGTCGATATTTTCGGTGTGAATGACTTTTCAAACTTTCGCGTAAGCGTATGATCTGGGCTCTTTTTAGCGTTACCCTTCTGAGTTCAGAGGTTATTCATGTCCTGGCATTCCTTCAAACAGACTTACCTGGTTAAGTTCTGGTCACCTGTTCCGGCCGTTATCGCGGCAGGCATTCTCTCTACCTATTATTTCGGTATTACCGGCACCTTCTGGGCTGTTACGGGCGAGTTTACCCGCTGGGGTGGGCAGCTATTACAGCTGGCAGGCGTTCATGCCGAAGAGTGGGGTTACTTCAAACTGATCCATCTTGAGGGCTCACCGCTGACCCGCATCGACGGAATGATGATCATTGGCATGTTTGGCGGATGTTTTGCGGCCGCGCTGTGGGCCAACAACGTTAAGTTGCGCATGCCGAAAAGCCGCATCCGCATTATGCAGGCCGTGGTCGGCGGTATCATTGCCGGGTTTGGCGCCCGCCTGGCGATGGGCTGTAATCTGGCCGCGTTCTTTACCGGTATTCCGCAGTTCTCGCTGCATGCCTGGTTCTTTGCCGTCGCCACCGCCATTGGCTCATATTTCGGTGCAAAGTTCACCCTGCTGCCACTGTTCCGCATTCCGGTGAAAATGACGAAAGTTAGCGCTGCATCTCCGTTAACGCAAAAACCCGATCAGGCGCGTCGTCGCTTCCGCCTCGGTATGCTGGTCTTTTTTGCTATGGTTGCCTGGGCGATTTGCACGGCGATGAATCAGCCCAAACTCGGTCTGGCCATGCTGTTCGGCGTCGGCTTTGGTCTGCTGATTGAACGCGCGCAGATCTGCTTTACCTCCGCGTTTCGCGATATGTGGATCACCGGACGTACCATGATGGCGAAAGCCATTATTGCCGGGATGGCCGTGAGCGCGATCGGGATCTTTAGCTATGTTCAGCTCGGCGTTGAGCCGAAAATCATGTGGGCCGGTCCTAATGCGGTCATTGGCGGGCTGCTGTTTGGTTTTGGCATCGTGCTGGCGGGCGGGTGTGAAACTGGCTGGATGTATCGCGCCGTGGAAGGCCAGGTGCATTACTGGTGGGTTGGTCTGGGTAACGTGATTGGCTCAACCCTCCTGGCGTACTACTGGGATGACGTCTCTCCAGTACTGGCAACCAACTGGGACAAGGTCAATTTGCTGAATACCTTTGGTCCACTCGGGGGGCTCATGGTGACCTACGCCCTGCTGCTTATCGCCTTCTTACTGGTTATTGCGCATGAAAAGCGCTTCTTCCGGCGTGCCACCGTCAAAACTGAAACTCAGGAGAATGCCGCATGAAAGAGATCGTGCCTGATTATCGTCTTGATATGGTGGGTGAACCCTGCCCTTACCCGGCTGTCGCCACGCTTGAGGCGTTACCGCAGCTTAAGAAAGGTGAAATTCTGGAAGTGGTGAGCGATTGCCCCCAGTCGATCAATAACATTCCGCTTGATGCCAAAAATCACGGCTATACCGTGCTGGATATCCAGCAGGACGGACCAACGATTCGTTATTTAATTCAGAAGTGATTTCACGATCGAAAAAGGCCTCTCAGAGGCCTTATCTAGTTTACTGGCTTTGGCCACCGTCGTCGTCTGAGTTTCGGCAGGCATGAATGAGTGGTGAGACGTGTTCCGCAAACGGAACAGATAGCACCGTGAGGTAGGCTATGTGCTGGGCTGAACGTCGTGAACTGAAACTGTTTACCTGCACAAACGGGACACTCAAATTTGATGTTGGGGATATCCCCTCCAGCCAGGTATGTGGAACAACCACCATACAGCAATCCCCGGCTGACCGGGGATATATCTTCTGTCAGAAACGATAACCTGCTGAGAACATAAATACCCACGGATCCAGACGGGTACTGATACTCTGCTGCTCACCGCTAGCTTTAAAGCGCACGTCTGTATCAATGTCCATATACCAGACCGAGGCGTTGATCAGCCAGTCACGGTTAATCAGATAATCCAGACCAACCTGCCCCGCCATGCCCCACGAGTCTTTCAGGCTGAGATCGGATAGCCCAGCCTCTTTACCGGTATCGTTAAATTTCTCATCAAAGAAGGTGGTGTAGTTAACGCCTGCACCAATATAAGGGCGTAACTTGCTACTGGAATCGCCGAAGTACCACTGCGCCATCAGGGTTGGTGGTAAATGGTGCACCGTAGCAATGTCCCCGGTCGGCCCTAAACCGACGCGGTGACGGAATGGCGTGGCGGCCAGAAGCTCAACGCCAATGTTATCCGTAGCCATATACGTGAATGTCAGGCCTAACTGGGTGTTATTGCTGACGCTAAACCCGCCCATACCCAGTACATTGTCGGAACCTTCCGTTGGACGCACCGTTGCCGAACCGGCACGAATAAAGAATTCACCTGCTTCATGCGCGTACGCGCCGCCAGAGAGACTGCTTAAGATAAGGGCTGCCACCGCTAATTTTTTCATATCCGCTCCATCGTTGTGGTTTTAATTGCGGAGGAGAATATACTCACAAATGAGTAATAAGTGATCTAACACAGATCACATTAAAACCAGTAAGTTAACATTCATTGATCTAGGTTAATTTTTGGTGACGCCTCATAAAGCAATAAGTTGTTACCGCGTCAATTTTTGGCATTTCATAGTTAAAAAATTTTCTGTTTTTCCTCTCTTGCGCTTCCTGTAGCGGCTGGATAATTTATCGCTCTCACAATCTGATTTGATGCGTTCTACTTTTGCAGGTGTGCCATGAGTGATCATAACCCGTGCATGACGTGCGGAGCCTGTTGTGCGTATTTTCGAGTCTCTTTCTACTGGGCTGAAGCCAGCGATGGCGGCGGCACCGTTCCGGTTGATCTCACTGAACCCTTGACCCCTTTCCTGCGTTGCATGCGCGGCACCAACCAAAAACAGAGCCGCTGTGTGGCACTGCAAGGTGAACCTGGGGTATCCACCCGCTGTTCCATTTACGCGGATCGCCCCAGCCCGTGCCGCACTTTCGCGATGTCGGGAGAGGATGGACAGGTCAATGAGGCATGCAATCGCGCCCGCGCCCGCTATGGATTACCGCCGCTTTACAAAGATATGCTTTTCCATACAAGCCTTGATGCTGCCACCAGCGTGTTATCCGGTGTACAATTGCCGGCTAATTAACACCTGCAATACTCAAGGAGAGTGCATGTCTATCACGGCGAAATCTGTCTACCGTGACACGGGAAATTTTTTCCGCAATCAGTTCATTACCTTTTTACTGATCGCGTTGTTGTGCGCCTTTATTACGGTGGTGCTGGGTCATGCGTTCTCACCCAGTGATGAACAGATTGCCTCGCTGAGCCAGGGGGATCATCTTGCAGGCAGCGCAGGGTTATTTGACCTTGTGCAGAATATGACGCCAGAGCAACAGCAAATCTTGCTGCGTGCATCTGCGGCATCTACCTTCTCGGGGCTGATCGGCAACGCCATTCTGGCGGGTGGCGTGTTGCTGATGATCCAGCTGGTGTCTGCCGGCCAACGCGTCAGCGCGTTACGTGCCATCGGGGCCAGTGCTCCGGTGCTGCCGAAACTGTTTATCCTCATCTTCATGACCACGCTGCTGGTCCAGATGGGGATAATGTTGGTTGTCGTTCCGGGCGTGCTGCTGGCTATCGTGCTTTCATTTGCGCCAGTAATGGTTGTGCAGGACAAAATGGGTATTTTCACCGCCATGCGCAGCAGTATAAGGCTCGCGTGGGCGAATATGCGTCTGGTCGCCCCGGCCGTTATCAGCTGGTTGCTGGCCAAGACTCTACTGTTGCTGTTTGCGCCGAATTTTGCGGTATTAACGCCAAACGTCGGCGCGGTTGTCGCCAATACGCTGAGCAATCTGATTTCAGCTGTACTGCTGGTCTATTTGTTCCGCCTGTACATGTTAATTCGTCAGTAACCGGGATCGCAGAATGAAGCAGTTTCTTGATTTTTTACCGCTGATCGTATTTTTCGCTTTTTATAAGTTGTACGACATCTATGCCGGCACGCTGGCGTTGATTGTGGCAACGGCTGTGGTGCTGATTTACAGCTGGGTTCGCTATCGCAAAGTTGAAAAGATGGCGCTCATCACTTTCCTGATGGTGGCGGTGTTTGGTGGTCTGACGTTGTTCTTCCACAATGATGAATTTATCAAATGGAAGGTCACAGTGATTTACGGCCTGTTTGCGGGCGCGCTGCTCATCAGCCAGTGGGTGATGAAGAAGCCGCTGATCCAGCGCATGCTGGGGAAAGAACTGACGCTGCCGCAGGCTGTGTGGGGGCGTCTGAATATCGCCTGGGCGCTATTTTTTATTCTGTGTGGTCTGGCGAATATCTATATCGCATTCTGGCTGCCGCAGAATATCTGGGTCAACTTCAAGGTGTTTGGCCTGACGGCGCTGACCCTTATCTTCACCCTACTCAGCGGCGTTTATATTTATCGCCACATGCCGCAGGATGACAAGCACTGATCCTTCTGGCCAGATCGTCACGCGGTCTGGCCTCTTTTCCCGCCTTCCCTTTTCTCCACAACCTTCCTGCGAAAATGTCTGAATCATGAAGATTTTATGGAGATTGCTGTCGCTTTATTGTAATGAGAATCACTATCATTAATATTCTTCATCGCATTTTTAACAAATGGAAATGAGTTGATGAATAACATAATAAGATTTGCCCCGGCTACACTTACGCTCGCCATTCTTTCAACGCTATACCAGAGCGCGCACGCAGCGGAAGATCCTCTCGCCGATGGTGAAACAATGGTCGTTCAGGCAACCGCTGAAGTGGCCCTAAAGCAACAGCCGGGGGTTTCCATCATCACGGCAAAGGACATAGAAAAGGATCCACCGGTTAACGATCTTTCGGAAATTATTCGCAAAATGCCCGGGGTTAACCTCACCGGAAACAGCGCGACAGGCAGTCGTGGTAACAACCGTCAGATCGACATCCGCGGTATGGGGCCAGAGAACACGCTGATTCTGATTGACGGTGTGCCGGTGACGTCACGTAACTCGGTGCGCTACAGCTGGCGCGGGGAGCGCGACACCCGCGGGGACACCAACTGGGTTCCGCCAGAGATGGTTGAGCGTATTGAAGTGCTCCGGGGACCAGCTGCCGCCCGCTATGGTTCGGGGGCTGCCGGCGGCGTCGTCAACATCATTACCAAACGCCCGTCCAACGACTGGCACGGCTCCCTCTCCCTGTACACTAACCAGCCTGAAAATGATAAAGAGGGGGCGACGAAACGCGCTAATTTTGATCTGAGCGGCCCCCTCGCGGGCGATGCGTTAACGATGCGCCTGTACGGGAACATCAACAAAACCGACGCAGATGCTCAGGACATCAACACCGCGCAAAACGGCTCTTACGCCGCCGGGCGAGAGGGCGTACGTAACAAGGACATTAATGCCCTGCTCTCCTGGAAACTCACGCCACAGCAGATTATCGATTTCGACTACAGCTACAGCCGCCAGGGCAATATCTACGCGGGTGATACTCAATACAGCAACAGCAACGTCAGCCCTGACGGTCTGGTGTCGTCCCTGTATGGACACGAAACCAACCGAATGTACCGCCAGTCTTATGGCATTACGCACAACGGCATCTGGGACTGGGGTCAGTCAAAGTTCGGGGTTTATTATGAAAAGACCAACAACACCCGACTGGAAGAAGGCTCTACGGGCAAAGTTGAAGGGATGATCAATAGCGATAAATACGATACCAGCCGGCTGGAGTCATACCGTTCAACGGGTGAACTGAACATTCCTTTCTTCTGGCTGGTCGAACAGACGCTAACCGTGGGTGCAGAATGGAACCGTGATGAACTGAACGATCCGGCCTCAATGCAGTCGACAAATGTGTCGGGAGAAGTGATTAACGGCGTTCCCGGCACGGCTTCTGAGCGCAACAGCAAAAACAGCGCTGACCTCACCGGCATCTATCTTGAGGACAATATTGAAGCGCGTCAGGGCACCAACCTGATCCCAGGGCTCCGCTTTGATTATCACAATCAATTTGGCAGCAACTGGAGTCCGAGCCTGAACCTCTCTCAGGATTTGGGTGACATGTTCAAGGTTAAAGCGGGTATCGCTCGGGTATTTAAAGCGCCAAATTTGTATCAATCCAGCGAAGGCTATTTGCTTTCCACCCGCGGCAATGGCTGCCCGAATAACGTTTCCGAAGGAAGCTGTTATCTTTTAGGTAACCCGGATCTGGATCCGGAAATCAGCGTGAACAAAGAGATCGGCCTGGCCTTTGCCCTGGAAGGCTACGAGGCTGGAATTACCTGGTTCCGCAATGATTACAAAAACAAGATCGTTTCAGGAACGGACGTGCTGGGGCAGACAAGCAGCGGCGCAAATATCCTGCAATGGGAGAACGGCGGTAAGGCCGTTGTTGAAGGGCTGGAAGGCAACCTCACCGTCCCTGTTATTCGCGACACGCTAACCTGGCGTACTAATGCGACGTATATGATTCAGTCTGAAAGTAAAGACACCGGTAATCCGCTGTCGATTATCCCCAAATATACCGTCAACACCATGCTGGACTGGGAGGTTAACAGCAAGCTTTCAGCCAACGTAAGCTGGACGATGTACGGCCGCCAGAAGCCCAGAGAAAACGCTGAAATCCGCAAAGAGGAAAATGCGATGTCCAACAGAGAGATCGGCGCGTATTCCATCGTGGGTATCGGCAGTAACTATCAGCTGACCAAAAACCTGCGCCTGAATGCCGGCATCAGCAACCTCTTTGACAAGCAGATTTACCGTGAAAATGACGGTGCATCTACCTATAACGAACCGGGCCGCGCCTATTACGCTGGCGTAACCATGTCCTTCTGACCTTCAGGCGCCCGCGCTGCGGGCGCTAACCCTATTCTCTCCAGCCAGAAATCATAGTAGCATCCCGCCTGAAGTCTTCAGTTACGAGTTTAAAAACAATGACAACAAATGACGCCCCACAGGGCGAACTGGTTTTACGCACACTGGCAATGCCTGCGGATACGAATGCCAATGGCGATATTTTTGGCGGCTGGTTAATGTCGCAGATGGATATGGGCGGTGCAATCCTGGCAAAAGAGATTGCACACGGGCGCGTGGTAACCGTCCGGGTCGATGGCATGACCTTCCTGCGCCCTGTCGCGGTGGGGGACGTGGTGTGCTGTTACGCACGCTGCGTAAAACGCGGCAATACGTCTATCTCCATTAACATTGAAGTATGGGTGAAAAAAGTCTCTTCTGAACCGATTGGTCAGCGCTATAAGGCGACGGAGGCCCTGTTCATCTACGTGGCAGTGGATAGCGACGGTAAGCCCCGCCAGCTCCCACGGAGCTGATCCTCAGGTAAAAAAAAGCCTCCTTGCGGAGGCTTCTTTTATTCCATCTGTGCCCCGCCGTTCAGGCGGAAGACAATATTTACAATCAACCCATTGCCGGGTTTACCGGCTTCATAACGCCACCTGCGCATGGCCGATTTAACTTCGCGTTCAAACATATTCGCTGGCTGTGCGGACAGGATTTCCACGTTATCCACACGTCCATCAGCCGTAACGTCGAATTTCACCCGTACACGCCCTTCAATACGTAACGCCTGAGCACGTGCCGGATACTGCGGCTGGTTACGGCTCAGCGCGCGCGGGCCCGCTGGCGCCGTTACCGTCGGTTTTGTCGCGGTCGTGGTGTTACTCATCAGCGGACGTGACGGGGCGGCATTTTCAACCGGCTGCGTGGTGCGTGGCTCAACCGGACGCACTTCGCGTTTCGGACGCTCTTCCACCTTTTTGACCGGCTTGGGTTTTGGCTTCGGCTTAGGTTTCGGCTCTGGCTTATGGATCACCACCGGCGCTTCTTTTGGCGGTTCAGGAATCGGCTCGGGTTCCGGCTCGGGTTCAACAACGGGCTGTGGCGGCGGCGGCGCAACCTGCGGCGGTTCAAGATCCGCGGGCGATACCATGGTCACAGAAATTGGCTGCGCTGGCGCTGGCATTTCAATAACCTGATGAACCGAGGTATAGAGCAGACCCGCCACGACAGCACCGTGAATAACGACGGAAAGCAGCGTCGGCCATGGAAAGCGGCGAGGTAAATCAAGGGTCATCGAAGTCATAATCATCAACGTTAAAAAACCGAACCTCGATTTTAAATGCAAATAGCAATCATATTCAATAAGACACTTTGTCCTGGCGCAATTTAAGCGTATAAGAGGGCAAAAAAGGGGCATCCAGATCAGGGTTTTAACATTGTTATTATCTTTACATTGCAGTCATTTGTGCTTTCACATAACGTAAATGTCACTTTTACCGGTTAAGGAGCTTTGCCGTGCTTTATGTGATTTACGCTGAAGATGTACCTGATTCTCTGGAAAAACGTCTTTCCGTTCGCCCTGCCCATCTGGCGCGTTTACAGCTGCTACAGGATGAAGGTCGGTTGCTGACCGCAGGCCCGATGCCTGCCGTTGACAGCAACGATCCGGGAGCAGCGGGTTTTACCGGCTCCACGGTGATTGCCGAGTTTGAATCTCTGGAAGCCGCGCAGGCCTGGGCAGAAGCAGACCCGTACGTCGCAGCCAGCGTGTACGAGAAAGTCACGGTTCGCCCGTATAAAAAAGTGTTCTGAAATGAAAGGCTCCCTCGGGAGCCATTTTAAACACCTTAACACAATGAAATAAAAGGATTTATTACAGGCCGAGTCCACATATTGACCACATTGACACATTACTTCCCGCCCATGCGGGAAGTTTCATTTAAATCATTCTCTATTTAAAAGATTTCTCGGCAAGATTACTTAACAAGCTCACGCATTACGTTCCCATACTTAAATTTCAGATTTTGACTTGAGAGGAACATGCCACTGTTAGCTCTGAATCGCCACGGGTTTAACAGACACCTCAGAGTCATTTAAGATGACTTAAAGAGAGGTGCCCATGAGCGGTAAGCGTTATCCTGAAGAGTTTAAAATTGAAGCAGTCAAACAGGTTGTTGAACGCGGTCATTCTGTTTCCAGTGTTGCAACACGTCTCGATATCACCACTCACAGTCTTTACGCCTGGATAAAGAAGTACGGTCCGGATTCTTCCACTCATAATGAACAGTCAGATGCTCAGGCCGAAATCCACGAAGGCTGGCTGTATCTGGCCGTGGTGGTTGACCTGTTCTCACGCAAAGTTATCGGCTGGTCAATGCAACCCCGCATGACAAAAGAGATTGTCCTGAACGCATTACTTATGGCGGTGTTGAGGCGTAATCCTCAAAAGCAGGTACTGGTTCACTCTGATCAGGGCAGTCAGTACACGAGCCATGAGTGGCAGTCGTTCCTGAAATCACACGGTCTGGAAGGCAGCATGAGTCGTCGCTGTAACTGCCACGACAACGCGGTTGCGGAAAGCTGTGCCAGCGCTGGCGCTGACTGGCAAATGCTGGAGTAAAAAACGGATGCAAACTCATGCACCTGATGCATGTAGAGCTTAAATACGAGAAAATCGCGAGTAAATGGCATAACAAGACCTGCATTCTGAGTGCCGGTCTTGTGGCTTGATGCAAGCATCAGTTTTGCCATGAAATGATGTCGTCCAGTCCAGAGAGCAGGTCGGGAAAGTAACTTTCATCAATATCGAAGGAATCATCAAGGGTAATACTGTCAGCATGGTTTTCAGGCTTAAGTACCATGCTAACGCCAACAGCCCCGGCAAAATGTGCCTGATGAAACTTAAGCACAACCTGCTCGAATGCCGAGGTTAAATTAATATCCTTAAATTTCGCCCCTGTCTTTAAGGCCAGATGGAAATCATGTGTATCATTCCTGAACTGCTCCAACTGACCGACAAAAAACTCTGCAGCAAACTCTGTTTTTAAGGCTGGGATTGAGAATTCAACCCAAACCATAATACGGCTATAGGCAGGCTCTTCGGGTTCAGCCAGCCTTTCATAAGGCGTTAATTTAAGGTGTCTGTCACCGCTTGTGATATCTATCATGATCCCCCCTTACGGCATGTACTGAAAATGCATGATAGTCCAGTCAGCTTCCCTGACCAAAACCTCAAGACGGTAAGACTTATAAATATAAGTGCCTTTATTTTGCCTGTCTTCCACAAGCTTATACATACGAGCCTCGTAACGGAAAAGCCCTGGCTTTTTGAGAGGATCCGGCGTTCTTATGCCATAACGAATGGCCTTTTCCTGAATCTGCAAAGGCACATAACGACCTGGGGTCAGCATGTGTTTTACAGATGACTCACTCATCCTGAGCGCGCGAGCTGATAAGCCCATTTTAAGGCGGCCACGCAAGAGACTGATGGTAGCCTCACTGAGCCTCACAGTTACGGCGGCTTTGACACCACTTTTCAGTAACGACTGACCTGCCCGTAAAAGACGAAATGCACCAAAAGCAATTAGAGCGAGGTCTGTTGGGTCAATCAGGGGGGCTTCTAATGGCGCTTCTTCCAGCCTAACAAACATGCCGTCTGCATCATAAATCTGCCATAAACCGGGAGCCTGAGCGACGGAATAACCAATACACATCCCGCTTTCGTCATCAACGATGGGTTTTGAGTTCAGTGGAGGATTGCGTGGGCGAAATTCGAAATATTCACCGGCTGGCAATGTAGACTGGAAGGTGTAGAAACGTCCTGGCTCGTCTGTAATTAATCCAACGCTCATTGTCATGATTTCCTTTTGGGCTAACCTTTGAGTCATCATAAAGGACGTTTTTACTTCAATCTACTTTTCCTGATTCTGATTTTATCGGCTTAGAAGTTAACGCCTCTCAGGGCTCGTTGTTCAACACCACCGACACTGAAAGCGAGTTTCAGCACCGGCGGCGTTGCTATCGTCGACGTGGCGGCGGAATTATCGAACCTATCACCGGTGTAAACCCCTCAATTTTCGTATCGCTGATCTCGCTATATTTGCGGTTATTTTCTCTTGCGATAATTAGCCATCTGAATAAATAATCTTTCATAAAGTCCACTCCATTTCAGTTGAATTTCCAGGCCACTCGTCAGCAGCCGGATATTTGAAACTTTTCTTGCCATAAATCACCGTGCCCCACGCGCCAGCGCGTCGAGCTCACACCGTTCCGGGGTAATGCCGTCCTGAGCTAAATCGAAACGAATTTTTGCGACGCGATCCCTTTCGGACTTTGTCATCCGGGCTGATGGCGCTTGCTCGCTGGTTTTGAGCGGCGCATTGCTTCTTTGATGCCGATGTTTGCGCGGTGCGCGAGCTTTTAACGCCTCGTTAAGCACCTACACAACGTCTGGCTCATTCCAACCGATAACCCCGCGCTCAATCAGATTTAACACCGCTGCGGCTTGCTCGGACGGTGTGGGGGTCATAACTGGATCGCCACCGCCTGTGAGCTTTCCACAGTTATTGACAGGACTCCGGGCGCGTCAGAGCCGCTTTTTATGGCTTTTGACTGCTAGTAGTAAAACGTGAAGCCTTGTCTGGCGCGTCTTTCAAGTTACGCCAGATATTAAAAAGGCTCCCTCGGGAGCCTTTTCTTCATTCAGTGCAGCGACGCCAGCCTCGCCGCAAATCCAACAAACAGCAGGCCTATCAACCCATTCCCCAGCTTCGCCAGTTTCTTTTTGGTTTTCAGATAACGCGTGACAAACGCGCCTGAGAAAATCAGGAAGCTCATGTACATGAAGCTGATCAGCTCAAGCGTTGTGGCGAGGATCAGGAACGACGTGCCGGTATTCTTCGCATTGACATCAATGAACTGCACGAAGAACGATACGTAAAAGAGAATCGCTTTCGGGTTCGTCAGGCTCAGCACCAGCGAACGCTTAAGGATCGCGCTTGCCGGTTCGGCGCTACTTTCGTGAGCATTTTTTTGACGTGTCATAACGGACCAGAGCATTTTTCCGCCGAGCCACAGCAGATAAAACGCCCCAAGATAGCGGACAATATTAAATAATACCGGAGTGGTCTGGATCAACGCGGCGACGCCCGCCCAGGCCAGAAACATCAGCACGGCATCACCAATAAACACACCGGTGGCTGCCAGATAGCCTTTCTTAACGCCGTGGCCAATCCCTGTTTTCAGCACAAACAAGGTGTTCGGTCCTGGAACCAGCACGATAAAAAATGCGCCGACAACATAGGTCCAGAAATTCAGTACACCAAACTCCGCAAACACGTCTCACTCCTTTTGCTCAAAAACAGCGGGGATACCGGTAATAACGGTATCCCCTGAATCAGTTGCGCTATTGTACGCCGTTATAGCCATCAAGATAAGTCGCGGCCAGTTCGTTACCAAATAATATGGCGTCTTTACTGTCCATGTCCGAAGACCATTTATCCTTCGCGTTGCCTGCGTACAATTCCTGCGACTTCGCATTTTCTTTCAGCTGATCGCGAATGCTTTGCGCGTATTCACTGGCTTCAGCCTGAGTCCGCCCTTCCGCACGGTCAGCTTTGCCCCGGGCATAAAGCTCGCGGAACTGCGCTACGTTCAGGTGATAATTTTTCTGCACGCTGGAGGTGTAATTGCCGCCAGTAAAGCTGGACTGATGCGACACGAAATAAAACGCGTGCCGTTCGGGTGAGGTTTTGCTACTGGCACAACCGCTTAATACTGCAATCCCGAAGAGTGCTGCCATCACTTTTACGTTCATCCTTTTTTCCTTTAATAAAGCCAATGTATTCCCCACGCAAAAACATAATCTGCCAATGAGGAAAATGACGAAAGTCCTAAACCTTCCCTGAGCGCATCCAGCGCCAAAAGTGCAATAAAAATCCAGAGATAAGGATTCATCTTTTAATATCATGACGTTATGGGGACGTAGTATATCGTGGAAAGCAGACGGGAGGAGACTGCAAAGATTAATAGTCTGGATGTTTAATGGGCACCTTTACGGTGCCCCTCATGCTTTTCAGATATCCTGGACCGCGAACAGCAGCGCGTTACGGTGTCTGTTCAGGCCACATTTTCTGATGGCGTGGATACGCATATTGCGGCGGGATTGTGCTTCCAGCCAACGAGCCTTACGACGACTCACCTGTCGCAACATGCGCCAGCGCCCTACTTCAGTTCTACTGCGCTTCATGTCTACAACTCTTTCTCTAACAGAGATGCCATTATATGCCTAAGCAGGCGGCAAACCAGCGCTTTTATCTGCCGTTTTTATTTGCCAGATGAATCCTGATGCGTAAACTCATAACAATACGCTTTCAAAAGGATTTTATATTCATGACAACCTTCTACACCGTGGTGAGTTGGCTGGTCATTTTAGGATACTGGCTGTTAATTGCCGGGGTGACGTTGCGCATTCTGATGAAACGCAGAGCGGTACCTTCCGCCATGGCCTGGCTTCTGATTATCTACATTCTGCCGCTGGTGGGCATCATCGCCTATCTCTCTTTCGGTGAACTTCATCTGGGTAAACGCCGGGCCGAACGCGCCCGTGCCATGTGGCCCTCCACGGCGAAATGGCTTGCCGACCTTAAAGCCTGCAAGCATATCTTCGCCGAAGAGAACAGCAGCGTGGCCGCATCTTTGTTCAAGCTGTGCGAACGCCGCCAGGGCATTGCTGGGGTAAAAGGCAATCAGCTGCAACTGATGACCTCTTCCGATGACGTGATGCAGGCGCTGATCCGTGATATCCAGCTCGCCCGGCATAATATCGAGATGGTGTTTTATATCTGGCAGCCGGGCGGCATGGCGGACCAGGTCGCCGAATCGCTGATGGCCGCTGCACGTCGCGGTATCCACTGCCGCCTGATGCTGGACTCCGCCGGCAGCGTGGCCTTTTTCCGTAGCCCGTGGGCAGGCATGATGCGCAACGCCGGTATCGAGGTGGTCGAGGCGCTGAAAGTGAATCTTATGCGCGTCTTTCTGCGCCGCATGGATCTTCGTCAGCACCGGAAAATGGTTCTGATCGATAACTATATCGCCTACACCGGCAGCATGAACATGGTCGACCCCCGCTTCTTTAAACAGGATTCCGGCGTGGGGCAATGGATCGATTTGATGGCTCGCATGGAAGGCCCGGTGGCAACCTCTATGGGCATCGTCTATTCGTGCGACTGGGAAATTGAAACCGGTAAACGCATTCTTCCCCCGCCGCCGGATGGCAATATCATGCCGTTTGAGGAAGCCAGCGGGCACACTATCCACACTATCGCCTCCGGTCCTGGCTTCCCGGAAGATCTGATCCACCAGGCACTGCTTACCGCCGCGTACTCAGCGCGGGAATATCTGATCATGACCACGCCCTATTTCGTCCCCAGCGACGACCTTCTGCACGCCATCTGTACAGCGGCACAGCGCGGAGTGGATGTGAGCATTATTATGCCGCGCAAGAACGATTCGCTGCTGGTCGGGTGGGCAAGTCGCGCGTTCTTTAGTGAGCTGCTGGCCGCGGGCGTTAAAATCTATCAGTTCGAAGGCGGTCTGTTACACACCAAGAGCGTGCTGGTAGACGGAGAGCTGAGCCTGGTGGGTACCGTCAACCTCGATATGCGCAGTCTGTGGCTGAATTTTGAAATTACGCTGGTCATTGATGACGCCGGTTTCGGCGGCGATCTGGCGGCGGTTCAGGATGATTATATCTCCCGCTCACGCCTGCTGGACGCCAGACTGTGGGCGAAACGTCCGCTGTGGCAGCGAATTGCCGAACGACTGTTTTACTTCTTTAGTCCGTTGCTGTAAAACGTGCCCAACGATGTTTAACAGGTAGTCATCATGGAAATGGATCTGAACAATCGCCTGACCGAAGACGAAACGCTCGAACAGGCCTACGATATTTTTCTCGAGCTGGCGGTCGATAATCTCGACCCTGCTGACGTCATTCTTTTCAACCTGCAATTTGAAGAGCGTGGCGGTGCTGAGCTGTTCGATCCGTCTGAAGACTGGGCCGAACACGTCGATTTTGATCTCAACCCGGACTTCTTCGCTGAGGTGGTAATTGGCCTGGCAGATGAAGACGGCGGAGAAATTAACGACATCTTTGCCCGCGTCCTGCTGTGCCGCGAGAAAGACCATAAGCTGTGCCATATTCTCTGGCGCGAATAATAAAAAAGGCTGCCCGCGCAGCCTTTTTTATTTAATCCGGCAAGGCATTTCCACAGCGGTGACAAAACCGCGCCCCGGGTTCATGATTTCCCTGCTGACAATTCGGACATTTGCGTTGCTGCTTGCTGTTCTGGAAGGCGCTGCTCATATGGGTGGTAATTAGCCCCGTCGGTATCGCTATTACCGAATAACCGATCAGAATAAGAATCGATGCCACAATACGTCCGAGCGGCGTATGCGGTGTAATATCGCCATAGCCCACGGTGGTCACCGTGACGATAGCCCAGTAAACCGACGCATTAAGCGTGGTAAACCCGTATTTTGGCCCTTCGATTAAATACATCAGGGAGCCAAAAACGATCATCACGATAGCAATAAACGAATAGAAGAGAATAAGCTGGTGGCGGGCGCTGACAATGGCGACCCAAAAAACCCTCAGCGAAGGCATAAAGCGCAGCAGCTTCAGAATTCGTAACACACGAATCGCCCGCATTGCGCGCCAGGCAAACACATAATTCAGGCTGATCTCAGGCCACAGCCACATGACATACAGCGGCAGGATAGTGGCTAAATCAATAAATCCCCAGAAGCTGAAAACGTATTTCGCCGGATTTGGCCAGCTAATGACCCTCAGCACATACTCTGCGGTAAACACCAGCGTGACGATCAATTCCAGCCAGACAAAAACGTGCCACTCCTCATACGTCATGTGGTACTGCGTTCCGGCACCGGATTCGATAAAGATAATAATGACGCTAATCAGCGCAAATAAGCCACACAGACCCTCGAAACGGCGACCGGAAACCGTTTCTGGATCAAATAAAAGGTGATAAAGCCGCTGACGGGCCGACGTGAATAATCGCGACACATTAACCTCGAAAAAATAAGGGCTGACATCATGTCAGCCCTTGCGATTATAACGGGTCTACTTTCAGGCAGGAAACCGCATGTCGGAAACTGCCCTCCAGAACCGGCCGTGTTTTTGCACATTCCGGCCCGGCTATTGGGCATCGCGTACGGAATACGCAGCCTGAAGGCGGGTTGATTGGCGAAGGCAGTTCACCTTCCAGAAGCTGAATGGTTTTATTTTTTTCCAGATCGGGATCCGGAACGGGAACCGCAGACATCAGCGCTTTGGTATAAGGGTGCAGCGGATTATGGTACACCTCATCATACGTGCCCAGTTCCACGGCGTGGCCCAGATACATGACCAGCACACGGTCTGAAATGTGTTTTACCACCGCCAGATCGTGGGCGATGAAGATCAGCGACAGCCCCATTTCCCGTTGCAGTTTCTGTAGCAGGTTAACCACCTGGGCCTGGATGGAAACGTCCAGCGCCGAAACCGGCTCATCACAGATAATCAGTTTCGGTTCAAGGATCAACGCGCGTGCGATACCGATACGCTGGCACTGACCGCCGGAAAACTCGTGAGGGTAGCGGTTGATGAGGTTAGGCAACAGACCCACCTTCAGCATCATCGCTTTCACCCGATCGCGAACTTCCTGGCGCGGCATCTTCGGATGATAGGTGCGCAGCGGCTCGGCAATGATTTCGCCAATGGTCATACGCGGGTTCAGGGACGCCAGAGGATCCTGGAAAATCATCTGGATATCACTGCGCACATTGCGCCATTCATCCGGCTTCATCCCCAGCAGATCTTTGCCAAGCCAGGCCACTTTCCCGTCGGTGGCTTTCACCAGGCCGATGATCGCACGCGCAAACGTCGACTTGCCGCAGCCGGATTCGCCCACCACGCCCAGGGTCTCCCCTTCGTACAGGCGTAGCGTGACGCCATCCACCGCTTTCAGGGTTTTGGCAGGCTGCCAGAACCACTGTTTACCGTCTTTGATATCGAAATGGACCTTCAGGTCAGCGATTTCGAGCAGCACATTTCTTTTTTCGTCGATTGCGTTCATACCAGCTCCTCCAGCGGCTTAAAGCAGGCGCGTAGACGGCCTGGGGCAAACGCTTCCAGCGGCGGTGCGCTGTTACAGATTTCCATCGCATGCGGACAGCGTGGCTGGAACGGGCAGCCTTTTGGCAAACGCAGCAGGTTTGGCGGGTTGCCCGGGATAGTCAGCAGCGACTCCCCTTCCGCATCAAGGCGCGGTACGGCATTCAGCAGCCCGATAGAGTACGGGTGGGCTGGCTGGTAGAACACATCGCGGGCATTACCGTATTCCATCGTGCGGCCTGCATACATGACTAACACTTTGTCGCAGATCCCGGCAACGACGCCTAAATCGTGGGTGATCATGATGATGGCGGTGTTGAACTCACGCTTCAGCTCGTTCAGCAACGTCATGATCTGCGCCTGGACGGTCACGTCGAGAGCGGTGGTTGGTTCATCAGCGATCAGCAGTTTTGGCCGGCAAAGCAATGCCATCGCGATCATGACGCGCTGACGCATACCGCCGGAGAACTCGTGCGGATACATGCGCATGCGCTTGCGTGCTTCAGGCATTTTCACCGCATCCAGCATTTTGACGGACTCTTCAAACGCTTCGGCTTTGCCCAGCCCCTTGTGGAGCATCAGCACTTCCATCAGCTGTTCACCCACCCGCATATAGGGGTTCAGGGAGGTCATCGGATCCTGGAAAATCATTGAAATCTGCTCGGCGCGCAGCTTGTTCAGCTCATGTTCCGGCAAATTCAGGATCTCTTTCCCGTTAAACGTCGCCGAACCCCCTATCACGCCGTTTGATGCCAGCAGGCCCATCAGCGCGAATGCGGTCTGGGATTTACCGGAACCGGATTCGCCCACAATGCCCAGCGTTTCACCGGCACGCAGGTCGAAGTTGAGATCGTTAACGGCAGTCACATCACCGTCGGGGGTTTTAAACGTCACGCGGAGGTCTTTAACGTCCAGCAGTGCGCTGGTCCGTTGTTGCGCCTGTGGCGCGGTTGCCGTTTCAATAATGGTCATGACGGCGCTCCTTAACGGTCTTTCGGGTCGAGGGCATCACGCAGGCCATCGCCGATAAAGTTGAAACAGAACAGGGTGACGACCAGGAAGCCCGCCGGATACAGCAGTAACCACGGTGACACTTCCATGGAGTTTGCGCCGTCACTTAACAGAGCGCCCCAGCTACTCAACGGCTCTTGCGTACCTAATCCCAGGAAGCTCAGGAAAGATTCAAACAAGATCATACTTGGCACCAGCAGGGAGGCGTATACCACCACCACGCCCAGCACGTTAGGAACGATATGACGCACCACAATATTGGCGGTAGAAACGCCACCAACCTGTGCGGCTTCGATAAACTCCTTACGTTTAAGGCTCAGCGTCTGGCCGCGCACAATACGCGCCATATCCAGCCAGGACACCATCCCGATCGCCACGAAGATCAGCAGGATATTTTGACCAAAGAAGGTCACCAGCAGAATGACGAAGAACATGAACGGGAAGGAGTTCAGGATTTCAAGCATACGCATCATCACGGAGTCCACTTTCCCGCCGAGGTAACCGGAAAGAGAACCGTAAAGCGTGCCGACAATTACCGCCACCAGCGCCGCTGCGATGCCAACCATCAGGGAGATACGGCCGCCAATCGCCACACGCACCAGCAAATCACGCCCGGAGGAGTCGGTACCGAAATAGTGCCCGGATTCCATATCCGGCGCGCTGGACATCATGCCCCAGTCCGTATCGAAATAGGTGAACTGAGAGAGCATTGGTGCCAGGGTTACGAACAGCGCGATAAGCACCAGCACGACCAGGCTGGCAACGGCGGCACGGTTATGCATAAAACGACGGCGGGCGTCTTGCCAAAGGCTACGACCTTCGACCTCCAGCTTTTCACTGAAGTTTTCCAGCGCCTCGCTGTTTTTCTTACTCAACATCATGGCGTGCTCCAGTTAGTAACGGATTTTCGGATCGATAACGGCATACAGCACATCGACAACGGCATTAAACAGAATGGTCAGCGCGCCCACGAGGATCGTCAGGCTCAGCACCAGCGAATAGTCTCGGTTAAGCGCCCCGTTAACAAACAACTGCCCGATGCCCGGCAGGCCATAAATGGTTTCAATCACCATTGAACCCGTAATAATGCCGACGAAAGCAGGACCCATATAGGAGAGCACCGGTAACAGTGCAGGCTTGAGAGCGTGACGGAAAATAATCCGGCGCATCGGCAACCCTTTCGCTCGGGCGGTACGGATAAAGTTCGAGTGCAGGACTTCAATCATTGAACCACGCGTAATACGGGCGATACTGGCAATGTAGGCCAGAGATAATGCCACCATCGGCAATATCATGAACTTCAGCGCCCCGCCATTCCAGCCGCCCCCGGGCAGCCATTTAAGGGTTATCGCGAATATCATGACCAGCAACGGCGCGACAACGAAGCTGGGGATAACCACCCCGGTCATTGCGACCCCCATTACGGCGTAATCCCATCGGGTATTTTGTTTTAGTGCGGCGATAACGCCCGCAGTGACACCGAGAACAACGGCCAGGATAAATGCAGCAGCCCCTAATTTAGCCGATACCGGGAAGCTGGACGCCACCAGGTCGTTAACGGAATAGTCTTTATATTTGAATGACGGACCAAAATCACCGTGTGCAAGTTGCTTCAGATAGTTGAAGTACTGCGTAGTGATAGGATCGTTTAAATGATATTTCGCTTCGATGTTGGCCATAACTTCTGGCGGAAGCGTGCGTTCACCGGTAAAAGGACTGCCCGGCGCAAGACGCATCATAAAGAAGGAAATTGTAATTAGAATAAATAACGTTGGAATCGCTTCAAGACAGCGACGCAGGATAAATTTCAACATTGCCCGTACCTTCTGGCGTGTGCCTGATGAATGTTACAAAATAGACACAGTGGGGCAAGCTCGCTCGCCCCACGTATTGCCATTAATGCTTGATAATATAAAGATTCTTAACGGAAATATTATCCAACGGGTCTTTACCGGTATAACCCCCTACCCATGGTTTCACGAGGCGGGCGTTAACGTAGTAGTAAACCGGAACGATCGCAGAGTCTTTATCGAGCTGTTGTTCTGATTTCGCGTACAGATCGGCGCGCTGGGCGTCATCTGCCACCTTCAGGGTTTCGCCAATCAGCTTATCAAACGCCGGGCTCTTATAGTGTGCGGTGTTGTTCGAACTGTCGCTCAGCATGGTGTTCAGGAATGAGGTCGGTTCGTTATAGTCCGCACACCATCCTGCACGTGCCACGTCAAAGGTTCCCTGGTGGCGCGTATCGAGGAAGGTCTTCCATTCCTGGTTTTCCAGCTTCACGTTCACGCCGAGGTTTTTCTTCCAGATAGACGCGACGGCAATAGCCAGTTTTTTATGCAGATCGGAGGTGTTGTACAGCAGGCTAAAGGTCAGCGGCTTGTCGGCGGTATAGCCCGCTTCAGCCAGCAGCTTTTTCGCTTCTTCGTTACGTTTTTCCTGGGACCATTTGAACCATTCAGGTTCAACCAGCTTCATACCGTCGGTGTAAGGCGGGGTGTAGCTGTAAGCCGGCAGGTCGCCCTGATTCTTCACTTTATTCACGATAATGTCGCGATCCAGAGCCAGCTTCAGTGCGGTACGAACACGTACGTCGGTGAACGGTGCTTTCTGGTTGTTAATTTCATAATAGTAGGTGCACAGATACGGATCGACGTGAACTTCTTTCGGGATCTCTTTTTTCAGCTTCTGGAACAGTTCAATCGGCATGTTGTTATAGGTCATGTCGATTTCGCCGCTGCGGTAGCGGTTTACGTCCGTTACCTCAGAAGAGATTGGCAGGTAGGTGACCTGATTGATAACCGTCTTGGCATTATCCCAATACTGCGGGTTGCGCTCCAGCACCATACGCTCGTTAACGACCCAGTCCTTCAGCTTATATGCACCGTTGGTCACGATATTCGCAGGCTGCGTCCATTTTTCACCAAATTTTTCTACCGCGGATTTTGGTACCGGAGAAACGGACGGGTGAACCAGCAACTTATAGAAGTACGGAACAGGTTCGCTCAACGTCACTTCAAAAGTGTTGGCATCGATGGCTTTTACGCCCAGGTCGGTTACTGGCTTTTTACCCGTGATGATGTCATCAATATTGGCGATATGGCCATACTGGAGGTAACTCGCGTACGGGGAGGCGGTATTCGGATCCGCCAGACGCTGCCAGCTATAGACGAAATCTTCGGCGGTAACCGGCGTACCGTCAGACCATTTGGCATCTTTACGCAGATGGAAGGTCCAGACTTTAAAATCTTTGTTGTCCCATTTTTCCGCCACGCCCGGAGCCGGGTGGCCGTCTACGTCAGTCACCAGCAGACCTTCAAACAGATCGCGGTTAACGTTAGACTCTGGAACACCTTCAATTTTGTGCGGATCAAGAGACTGCACTTCCGCACCGTTATTACGTACCAGCGTTTGCTTCTCAGCCAGCTGAACACCAGCAGGAACGTCCGCAGCCATTGCAGCGTTGCCCGCGATTAGCGCAGTTAAAATCCCCGCCGCTACCAGACTTTTTTTTGTGATGATGGACATTGTGTTGATACTCCACTCATTATTATGACTGGCCTTCGCCAGTTGTGTAATCCCCTGTTGGGGCCTGTACAGCGCAGGAGTTTTTTTTGCTGCTGTCAGGTTCTTTTTTTACTTCTTGCTATCATCGACTTCATTATTACTGACCGCTCGTACGGCGATCTTGCGTCGATTCTTTACACCTCTCCCCTGTAAGTGAGGTGTGCTGGAAAGCTTAAGTGAGGTCTATATGAAAATAGTTCTCATCAACTTGTTTAATGCCGCAAAATATAAGGCCGGAAAGTACCAAATGGTGCCAACTCTCGCCAATACATTTTGCAAATTTGTTAAGCATTTCTCTTTTACGGAGTCAGGCGTAGCTATGCCGCCGACCACCTTTCACGCCAAAAACAAGTAAAACCCTTACAATACATTCAGTTGTAGAGTTCTCTCGTGACTGGTGCGATGACATGACAAATTCGAACGATTTTTCACGAAAATTTAACATCTGGTTATTATTTAGCACATTCGTCTGGGTCAGCGTCGAAATTACTAATATCATTTCGGTTATCTGTCAGCAAGCCCCAGAGTATCATGTGAGTAAAATAACAGAGCGTTTGAAGGATTTATGGGCAGAGAAGCAAACTGAAAATAAACAACCTCTTGAAAATCAACAAAAGAGGGTTATTAGTAGAACTTATTATGGCTGGTGCGTATTTCAACTTTATTTATATGATTTGCTGATATTCACGTAAAAAAACGGAGCCGCTGGCTCCGCTCTTTCAAACGAAAGTCAGTGTACTAATCCGGGGAATATACTTTTTATACCGGTAACGATAAATTCGATGCCTAACGCCATTAACAACAGACCCATGATACGGGTAATCACGTTGATGCCCGTTTGTCCCAGCAAGCGAACCAGCCATGGCGCCATACGAAATACGCCCCAGCAGCAAAGTGCGAACAGGGCAATGGCGACAGAGAAGCCAATCAGGTGCATCAGGCTGTGATAGCGTGTTCCCCATACAATGGTAGAGCTGATTGCCCCCGGGCCCGCCATCAGCGGCAGTGCCAGTGGCACCACGCCGATGCTCTCGCGGATAGCTGTCTCTGATTTTTCCTGCTTGTTCTGTTTATCCTCCCCCAGCTTGCCGCTGATCATCGACATGGCAATCGTCACCACCAGGATCCCGCCTGCTATTCGGAACGAATCAATCGAGATGCCGAAGACCTGAAGAATGGCGTCCCCCAGATAAAGAGACGTAAGCAAGATAATCGCCACCGACAGGTTTGCCGTCAGGTTGGTTTTATTTCGCGCGGCAGCTGTCTGATAACTGGTCATACTGATGAAGACAGGGATAATCCCTACCGGGTTGACCAGGGCAAACAAGCCAATAAAAAACTTGAAATATGTAGGGAAATCAAAGAGCGTTTGAATCACATTAAGCTCCGCAATTGAGCATGGTCAGGGAGAGACAGCGTGTAATGATAAATCCGCGCTGAAGATACGCTTTTTAGCCGCACACTTCACCAGAAATCTGTTCTAAAACGTTATCAATTCATGATGTTAAACATTTGTATAATCAATGATAGCGCCACTTCCAATAGTTACTTAATTATTTAACACTGGAATAATTAGCACAAAATAACCCTGCTGAAAGGTATCAGCTTAGGACAAAATTGATCTTGATCATAATTTTCGTACTCAGAAGTGAGTAATCTTGATTACGCCGCCAGGGAGATCACCTATCAAAAAGGTATGATGCTAAGGTAAGGCTCTTTTAGTAAATTAGTGAGCGGAAGCAGTGAGTAATCCTTTGTTTTACTGTGTGTTACGCAAGTGGGATCGGCTCTGACTATACTGTCAGACGTATCGAGCGCTGGTTTACTAAAAGAGTTTAAACATTATCAGGAGAGCATTATGGCTGTTACCAATATCGCTGAACTGAACGCCCTCGTCGAGCGCGTGAAAAAAGCCCAGCGTGAATATGCCAATTTCACCCAAGAACAGGTTGATAAAATCTTCCGCGCGGCCGCTCTGGCTGCTGCAGATGCTCGAATCCCTCTCGCTAAAATGGCCGTTGCCGAATCCGGTATGGGTATCGTTGAAGATAAAGTGATCAAAAACCACTTTGCTTCAGAGTATATCTACAACGCCTATAAAGATGAGAAAACCTGCGGTGTGCTGTCAGAAGACGACACTTTTGGCACCATCACTATCGCTGAACCCATCGGCATTATTTGCGGTATCGTTCCAACCACTAACCCAACCTCTACCGCCATCTTCAAATCTCTTATCAGTCTGAAAACACGTAACGCAATCATTTTCTCCCCGCATCCACGTGCGAAAGACGCCACCAACAAAGCAGCGGATATCGTGCTTCAGGCTGCCATTGCTGCGGGTGCGCCAAAAGATCTGATCGGTTGGATCGACCAGCCTTCTGTTGAACTGTCCAACGCCCTGATGCATCACCCGGACATTAACTTAATCCTGGCGACCGGCGGCCCTGGTATGGTTAAAGCAGCATACAGCTCCGGTAAACCAGCCATCGGCGTAGGCGCAGGTAATACCCCTGTTGTGATCGACGAAACGGCAGATATCAAGCGTGCAGTTGCCTCTGTGCTGATGTCAAAAACCTTCGATAACGGCGTTATCTGTGCATCTGAACAGTCTGTTGTCGTGGTTGATTCGGTATACGACGCCGTTCGTGAACGTTTCGCCAGCCACGGCGGCTACCTGTTGCAAGGTAAAGAACTGAAAGCCGTTCAGGACGTGATTCTGAAAAATGGTGCACTGAACGCAGCTATCGTAGGTCAGCCAGCGTATAAAATCGCTGAACTCGCCGGCTTTAGCGTCCCTGCTACCACCAAGATTCTGATTGGTGAAGTGAAAGTCGTTGATGAAAGTGAGCCGTTTGCTCACGAAAAACTGTCCCCGACACTGGCAATGTACCGTGCGAAAGATTTCGATGACGCGGTAGAAAAAGCAGAGAAGCTGGTGGCGATGGGCGGTATCGGCCACACCTCTTGCCTGTACACCGACCAGGATAACCAGCCAGAGCGTGTTGCTTACTTCGGTCAGAAGATGAAGACGGCACGTATCCTGATCAACACCCCTGCTTCTCAGGGTGGTATCGGTGACCTGTATAACTTCAAACTCGCACCTTCCCTGACTCTGGGTTGTGGTTCCTGGGGTGGTAACTCCATCTCTGAAAACGTTGGTCCAAAACACCTGATCAACAAGAAAACCGTTGCTAAGCGAGCTGAAAACATGTTGTGGCACAAACTTCCGAAATCTATCTACTTCCGCCGCGGCTCTCTGCCAATCGCGCTGGACGAAGTGATTACTGATGGCCACAAACGTGCGCTCATCGTGACTGACCGTTTCCTGTTCAACAATGGCTATGCAGACCAGATCACCTCTGTTCTGAAAGCGTCTGGCGTCGAAACTGAAGTCTTCTTTGAAGTTGAAGCTGACCCAACCCTGAGCGTTGTACGTAAAGGCGCTGAACTGGCTAACTCCTTCAAACCTGATGTGATCATCGCACTGGGTGGCGGTTCCCCAATGGACGCCGCGAAAATTATGTGGGTCATGTACGAGCATCCGGAAACCCACTTCGAAGAACTGGCGCTGCGCTTTATGGATATCCGTAAACGTATCTACAAGTTCCCGAAAATGGGCGTGAAAGCGAAAATGATCGCCGTCACCACCACTTCCGGTACCGGTTCAGAAGTGACGCCATTTGCTGTTGTGACTGATGACGCAACGGGTCAGAAATATCCGCTGGCTGACTACGCACTGACGCCAGATATGGCTATCGTTGACGCCAACCTGGTCATGGAAATGCCGAAATCACTGTGTGCGTTCGGTGGTCTGGATGCGGTAACTCACGCCCTGGAAGCTTACGTTTCCGTACTGGCTTCTGAGTTCTCTGACGGTCAGGCTTTACAGGCACTGAAACTGCTGAAAGAAAACCTGCCAGCTTCTTACAACGAAGGTGCGAAAAACCCTGTAGCTCGTGAACGTGTACACAGTGCGGCAACCATCGCGGGCATTGCATTTGCTAACGCCTTCCTGGGTGTCTGTCACTCCATGGCGCACAAGCTGGGTTCACAGTTCCACATTCCTCACGGTCTGGCGAACGCCCTGTTGATCAGCAACGTTATCCGCTATAACGCCAACGACAACCCAACCAAGCAGACTGCATTCAGCCAGTACGACCGTCCGCAAGCTCGTCGTCGCTACGCTGAAATCGCAGACCACCTGGGTCTAAGCGCACCGGGCGACCGTACTGCAGCGAAGATCGAGAAACTGCTGGCATGGCTGGAAAGCCTGAAGGCTGAACTGGGTATTCCTAAATCTATCCGCGAAGCAGGCGTTCAGGAAGCTGACTTCCTCGCTCACGTAGATAAGCTGTCTGAAGATGCATTCGATGACCAGTGTACTGGTGCTAACCCGCGCTACCCACTGATTTCCGAACTGAAACAGATCCTGCTGGATACCTATTACGGTCGTAACTTCACTGAAAGCGATGTCGCTGCCGTAAAAGTTGACATCCCCGCAGTTGTAAAGGCTGACAAGAAAGCGAAGAAAAATGCTTGATTGACAGTGTGAAAAAAACCCGCCGCTGGCGGGTTTTTTTATATCTGAGGATCCGTAAGACATTTTTTTATTTGCGATTGTCGCCCTGTAACGCCGTCAGCGAGCCTACAGCCAGCGCCTCTTTATAGTGCTTGCGGCAGACCGAGACATAACGTTCATTGCCCCCTATCACAACCTGCTCGCCATCAGCATAAGGCTTACCCGACTGGTCCAGGCGAAGAACCATACTTGCCTTGCGGCCACAAAAGCAGATAGTTTTCAGCTCAACCAGCTTATCCGACCAGGCGAGCAGATACTGGCTACCGGCAAATAACTCACCGCGAAAGTCAGTGCGTAATCCATAGCAAAGAACGGGAATATCCAGCTCATCAACGACCTCTGAAAGCGCATGGACCTGCTCACGGGTCAGGAACTGGCTTTCATCTACCAGCACGCAATGGACAGGCTTAGAGGCATGCTGGGCACGAATGTCCTCAAGCAGGTCCGTTTCAGGGTTAAACAGCCTTGCAGGCGACGAGAGCCCTATTCTTGAGCTTACCTTCCCTGCCCCAAAGCGATCGTCGATTTCGGCGGTATAAACAACGGTACGCATCCCCCGCTCCTGATAATTGTATGAGGATTGCAGTAACGCCGTCGATTTCCCTGCATTCATTGCCGAATAGTAGAAATAAAGTTGTGCCATTGGCCGAAGAACCCTAATCAATGTGTAATATTCCCGATGGATCATTGTACCATATTTTGTATTGTCATCAGCGGCGGGCTGCGTGCTCCAGGCTGTTCTGCACCAATAAACTCTTCGTTGATAGCGCAAAATAATGCGTTAAAACAGACAGTAAAGGCTTTTAGCACGGACAATAAGGCGAGCTCGACACCGGAGATAACACTTCTTTTTATAGTGGCTTCTGCAATCTTTAAAATTCACTATTTATTAACTATTCTTCTGTTCGCTGCGCTTAGCCGGAGTAATACGAAAGGCTGATATTTATCAACCGCAACTATAATTCCTGAGGTAAAAGTCACAAAACAAACATGCAAATGACGCGCTTTTGCCGTTTGAAACGATATCTCATCGCCCCAGCAAACAATGAAATTTAAGTTAGCGTAATTAATAATAGCGTCATTAATTTTGTATTTTTTGAATTCCTTACATTCCAACCTATTGCACAAGTGAAATTAACGCTCTATTATTAGGACAACAAACCCACCCCCATTATAAGTTTGAGATTACTACAATGAGCGAAGCACTTAAAATTCTGAACAACATCCGTACTCTTCGTGCGCAGGCAAGAGAATGTACCCTCGAAACGCTTGAAGAGATGCTCGAAAAATTAGAAGTTGTCGTTAACGAACGTCGTGAAGAAGAAAGCGCAGCAGCGGCTGAAATCGAAGAACGTACACGTAAACTGCAACAGTATCGCGAAATGCTGATTGCCGATGGTATCGATCCAAACGAATTGCTGAACAGCATGGCTGCGGCTAAAACCGGTACCAAAGCAAAACGCGCAGCACGTCCTGCTAAATATAGCTACATCGACGAGAACGGCGAAGAGAAAACCTGGACCGGCCAGGGTCGTACTCCTGCTGTAATCAAGAAAGCTATGGACGAACAAGGTAAACAACTGGATGACTTCCTGATCAAGGATTAATCTGGAAAGATTCTGAAAAATCCCGCTTAATGCGGGATTTTTTATGCCCATAATATTCCCCAAACATCTCCTTACATTCTGTCATATTGCCTGGCTCACTATTTAACGTCCTTGACAATCTCCAGCCAATTACGGATCGACAGGCATAAAAAAACCGGTGGGCATCGCCACACCGGTCTTGTTCACTGGTCCGTGAGTTTATTACTTAATACCCACGCTACCTTTGAGCCAGGCTTTAAATTCTTCACCCAGGCTGTTATGGCGAATGCCATATTCGACGAATGCCTGCATATAACCGAGCTTATTACCGCAGTCATGGCTCTTACCTTTCATATGGTAGGCTTCCACGGTCTCTTTCTCGATCAGCATATCGATAGCATCCGTCAGCTGGATTTCATCGCCCGCACCCGGAGGCGTTTTGGCCAGCAGCGCCCAGATTTCAGCACTCAGTACGTAACGGCCAACGACAGCAAGGTTAGACGGCGCGACGTCCGCTTTAGGTTTTTCAACAACGCCAACCATTGGTACGCTTTCACCAGGTTGCAGGGCAACACCTTTGCAGTCAACCACACCGTAAGCAGTCACATCGTCGACTGGCTCAACCATAATCTGGCTGCTGCCGGTTTCGTCGAAGCGTTTAATCATTTCCGCCAGGTTTTCCTGGGAAAGATCGGACTCATACTCATCAAGGATCACGTCTGGCAGAATAACCGCGACCGGCTCATCACCCACTACCGGATGTGCACACAATACTGCGTGCCCCAGGCCCTTCGCCAGGCCCTGACGAACCTGCATAATGGTAACGTGTGGAGGGCAAATAGACTGCACTTCCTCCAGCAGCTGGCGCTTTACGCGTTTTTCCAGCATTGCTTCGAGTTCGAAACTGGTATCGAAATGGTTTTCGATAGAGTTTTTAGATGAATGCGTCACCAGTACAATTTCGGTGATACCTGCCGCAATACACTCATTCACGACATACTGGATTAATGGCTTATCAACCAGAGGCAGCATCTCTTTTGGGATTGCCTTCGTCGCTGGCAACATCCTGGTACCCAATCCCGCCACCGGGATAACGGCCTTTCTGACTTTCGAATTTAGGGCAGCCATTGAAATTCTCCTGAACTGTTCAAGTTTTGAACTTTTATGCATTGAATAACGCGGTGAGTATACAGTCTCAGCCACTAATACGGGTCTGAAAAGAACGCGTTGCCGATCAATTAAGACAAATACGCATGAAACTTGCAGCGATAGTAGCACTGCCAGCAAAAACACAGGTAAAGCAATCTGAAAAATAAAATCTGACTGCTTACTCCGTGGACAACATTAAGCGTAACCGCCCACCGGCACCCCAAATTTGGCACTGCCAGGAGGTGCAGCGATGGCTAATTTGATTAAGGTAAGTATTACCCAACGTTCCCAACGGCACACCGTTACTCACCTGTATATGGTGTTCGCCGGTATTCAGCGTGGCATTTAATCCAGCAGAGGCCAGAATAAGGTTATTCAACCCGCTGTGATAATAGCCAACCAGAAGCGGGAACTGCCCCGGCAAATTGGCCTGGCGAAAAAGTTGGTTGACCTGTTTTAGTAAACTGCCTAACTCAGGAAGTCGTTGCCCCTGATGAGATAATTGTTCCTGTAGCAATCCATTAAACAGCGCACGGAGTAATAAGGCCGCCAGAACGCCGTTATCTCCCGCTCGGGTAACATCCAGGCAATAAAAAGCGAGGTCGGAATCTGATAGCGGCGCAATATCCAGCACCAGTCCAGGCTGGTCAGCCGCTACCAGCTGGCGATAATTTACTCTGCAATGAGAGATATTTTGCTGCACCGGCGGCTGAAGTTCCTGAAGCAGCTTCGCGGCCGCGAGCGGATTACTGACTAAAGCATCCCAGTCCTGGAAAAGACGTTCTTCTTCTTCCACCCGGGAATTAAACATATTGGGATACAGGCAGGCCAACACCGTTTCACGCAGTCGGTTTAAATCTTTAACCGGTTTGAGCAGGATATCCTGCACACCCAAACGCAACGCCTTAGCAATATCCGCCATATTTTCGGTTGCCGAGATCACCAGTATCGGTGTCTGATAACCTTCGTTACGCAGGTTTTCCACCAGCATTAATCCGTCCATGCGCGGCATCTCGAGATCGCAGATCATCAGATCAGGCGCCATGCTGGCCATTTTTTCCAGTGCCTCGACGCCATCTTCGGCAAGGGACGTGGTTGCACCCAGTGAGGATAACCACGAATCCAGTAGCGATCGGAAAACGGGCTCGTCTTCTACTATCAAAATATGTTTTCCGGCCAATGGCTGTGTCATGGTTCCTCCCCTGGCTGACAGTTACTCAATAGTGGCATGCTATTGGTACTATCGCCTGTCAGATTTTGCTGAAGTAATCAAAAAAGTGCTTAACGTGCTGTACGCACAAAAGGCAACAGTTCATCTATTTTCTTTTCGACGGCTAACGAGCCCGCTGCTATGGCGGCCTCAGCCCGGTGGAAATCAAGGGTAGAGATTTGTGGACAATAGGGCTGAATAAGAATATCCGGAGGATCGCCAGCCATACGGTTTCGCTTCAGGCGATTCTCAAGAATTTGAATGGAGGTCGTCATGATTTCAATGGCGTTCGGCGCGGTCACCGTGCGACGGGCAGTCAGGCGCCCTATTCTGCCGCGTAAACGCGCATGCCAGGCAAGTTTCTCTTCTTCCGCATCATCGCTCTGAAGATTAACCGGCATCAAATCCTGCTGCATAAGGTGAGCGTCGTGCTGTAAATCCACTGCAATGACGATATCTGCCCCCATGGCGCGCGTCAGAGAGATGGGGACAGGATTCACCACGCCACCATCAACGAGCCAGTAGCCATTATGAGGCACAGGCGCCATTAACCCAGGCATGCTACAGGATGCGCGAACGGCGAGATGAATATCCCCTTCGGTGAGCCATAACTCCCTGCCCGTACTGAGGTTGGTTGCAACGGCGCCGAAAGGCATTTGGCAGTGGCTGAAGTCAGCGAGGGGCATTATCTTACGAAACTGATTGAATACGCGTTCGCCGCGCAGCAGGCCGCCACGCTGCCAGGAGAGATCCATCAGGCGCAGTACATCCCAGTAACTAAAGGAGCGCACCCAGCTTTCAAGCTGCGGGAGCTTACCGCAGGCGTACGCGGATCCGACCAGCGACCCGATAGAACATCCTGCGACAATATCAACGTCAATCCCCATCTGGTTTAAGGTATTGATAACGCCAATATGTGACCAACCCCGGGCTGCACCTGAGCCCAACGCCAGTCCAATTTTTACCTTTCTCATTAGCCCTGTTTTACTTCCCCTGGATTCCCGACATAGCGTCAACGCACCTGCTCAGTTAACATATTGCTACCTTAAGCGTTTAACGCCTTATTTTTTGTTCCAGGAAGAGAATCGTGTCTCAACTCTGCCCCTGTGGTAGCGCTCTGGAGTATAGCCTATGTTGCCAGCGATATCTTTCTGGCGAGCAGGTTGCACCAGACCCGTCACACCTTATGCGCTCGCGGTATACTGCTTTTGTGATCAAAAACGCAGACTACCTGATTAAAACCTGGCATCCGTCCTGTGATGCTGCCGATTTTCGGCAAGAGATTGAAGCCGGATTTGCCAACACCGTCTGGCTGGGCCTTACCGTCTTTGATGCCGCTCCCGGCCGCGATGCCAACGAGGGCTATGTCAGTTTTGTCGCCCGCTTTAGCGAACAAAACAAACCCGGCGCCATCATTGAACGCTCACGGTTCTTAAAGGACAGCGGGCAATGGTATTATATTGACGGCACACGTCCGCAATTCGGTCGTAACGATCCCTGCCCCTGTGGTTCAGGAAAAAAATTTAAAAAGTGTTGCGGCAGTAATGCCTGACAACTCAGACTTCGCAAATACATAAACAGGATTTCCCGGCGATGCAATCATTACAACGTAAAGTTCTGCGCACTATCTGTCCCGATCAAAAAGGACTGATCGCACGAATTACCAACATTTGCTACAAGCATGAACTGAATATCGTGCAGAACAACGAGTTCGTTGACCACCGTACCGGTCGCTTCTTTATGCGTACCGAGCTGGAAGGTATTTTCAACGACACAACCCTGCTTGCCGATCTGGACAGCGCCCTGCCGGAAGGCTCGGTGCGCGAGCTAAACCCGGCGGGTCGTCGCCGCATTGTCATTCTGGTCACCAAAGAGGCGCACTGCCTGGGCGATCTGCTGATGAAAGCCAACTACGGTGGCCTGGACGTCGAAATTGCCGCCGTCATTGGCAACCACGAGACGCTGCGTACGCTGGTTGAACGTTTCGACATTCCGTTTGAACTGGTCAGCCATGAAGGTCATACCCGCGAAGAGCACGACAACCTGATGGCTGCTGCGATTGAAGCGCATAACCCGGACTACGTGGTGCTGGCAAAATACATGCGCGTGCTGACGCCATCCTTCGTGGCGCGCTTCCCGAACAAAATTATCAACATCCACCACTCCTTCCTGCCAGCCTTTATTGGCGCGCGTCCGTACCACCAGGCATACGAGCGTGGGGTGAAGATCATTGGCGCAACCGCGCACTACGTGAATGATAATCTGGACGAAGGCCCAATCATCATGCAGGACGTGATCCACGTGGATCACACCTACACGGCAGAAGATATGATGCGAGCTGGCCGTGACGTTGAGAAGAACGTACTGAGCCGTGCGCTTTATCAGGTACTTGCTCAGCGCGTCTTTGTGTACGGCAACAGAACGATTATTCTTTAATCCTTCGGAAAATGAATTGATTAGCTTTACGCCTTTACGGATAAAAAGCAGGCAAACAGCTTCATTTTCCTAAAGGAATGCTTTACAGGGGCGTCTCATTTGATATGATGCGCCCCGCTTCCAACAGGAAGCAGGCCAGTTAAAAGCATTACCCCGTGGTGGGGTTCCCGAGCGGCCAAAGGGAGCAGACTGTAAATCTGCCGTCATCGACTTCGAAGGTTCGAATCCTTCCCCCACCACCATCTCCAGCTTTACTTCAAAATATGAATTACCCCTGGTGGGGTTCCCGAGCGGCCAAAGGGAGCAGACTGTAAATCTGCCGTCATCGACTTCGAAGGTTCGAATCCTTCCCCCACCACCATCACTTCCAGATTCTTTAGCACTCTCCAAAAGCACAATGCCCCTTGGTTCTCCCATGCGGGGAAAGATGAGAAGCTTCGACCAGGGTTCGATCCGAGCATAGTGAATTCCGTAGGCCGGGAAAGGCGCAGCCGCCACCCGGCATCCGCACGAAACCCTGGTTCCAGGACAAAAAAAACCCCGCAAATGCGGGGTTGTATCAATACAGCGAATCAGCGACGAGCACGCACGATCTGATATTTGCGCGTCAGGTACTCCACCGGCGCACTCCAGATGTGCACCAGGCGAGAGAACGGGAACAGCACAAACAGGGTCATACCCAGCACCAGGTGAACGCGGAAGATGAACGCCACGCCGTCCAGATGCTCAGAGGCACCACCGCGGAAGGTCACGACAGACTGCGCCCATCCCACCAGCTTCATCATCTCGCTGCCGTCCATATGCTGCGCAGAGAATGGAATGGTCAGCAGACCCAGCGCACACTGCACCATCAGCAGGGAGAGGATCAGGATGTCCGCTCCGGTCGTGGTAGCCCGCACGCGTGGGCTGAACAGACGGCGTTTCAGCAGCAGCAGCCCACCCACCAGGGTCATCACGCCGCAAGCGCCACCGGCGAGCATCGCCATCTTCTGCTTCACTTCAATCGGCAGCCACGCTTCGTACATCCAGTGCGGCGTCAGCATCCCCAGGAAATGACCGGCGAAAATACCCAAAATCCCGATGTGGAACAGGTTTGACGCCAGGTTCATCCCTTTACGATCCAGCATCTGGCTGGAGGCAGCACGCCAGGTGTACTGGCCATAGTCATAACGCAGCCAGCTTCCCACCAGGAACACGGTGCCCGCGATATACGGGTAAATGTCAAAGAAGAACATATTCAGGAAGTGCATTAGTGCTGTCCTCCGTTAGAGATATTCAAATATTGCGGAGCCACCGCTCCGGCAAAACGACGCTGATGCGCGGAGATTTCAGATTCGCCACAGCTCTGGTCAGCAAAGAATTTCACCTGTTCTTCTTCCCAGACGGCATCCAGTGCTTGTGGGGTGTCGTCACGGGCTTCATCCGCAATTTTTTCCGCCACTTTTTGACTGTCAACCGAGGCGTTAGCCAGTTTCACCAGCAGATCGAACAGGACTGCATAATTGCTCTCACGTTGCTGGAGACGTGCGCCGAGCAACGCCAGAATGGGAGCGATGTCCTGCAACCCGCCCAGCGCTTCCTCTTTCGGCAGCTGCGCCAGATATTCCAGGTACAGAGGCAGGTGATCCGGCAGCTCGCGGCTGTCGAGTTGCAAACCGTGCTGCTCGTACTGGGCCATCAGATCCACCATCGCCTGACCACGGTCGCGGGATTCACCGTGAACGTGTTCGAACAGCAGCAGAGACGTTGCACGACCACGGTCAAACAGCTGGCTGTAGTCCGCCTGCGCATCAAGAAGATCGCGCGCCAGCAGGTCGCGGAGGAAAATGCCCAGCGTCTGGGCATCCTCTTTATCCAGGTTTTCAGATGACGCGAGTGCATCAAAGAGTTCCTGCTGATGCTGCACAAGCGCAGCATCAGGGTACTCGAGCAGACGCGAAACAATGACGAGTTCAATCATTGGTGCGGCTCCGTTTTGCTGGTCACATCCATCGCGTCGATGCGGCGGCTGTTGAACAGGTTGAATTTGCTGTCTGACCCGTGGCAACCGTCGCCAAAGGTAAAGCCACACCCACTTTTCTCCGGGAAGGCCTCGCGAGCCAGCTCGCGGTGACTGCTCGGCACCACGAAACGATCTTCGTAGTTAGCGATTGCCAGATAGCGGTACATCTCCTGCGCCTGCGCTTCGGTCAGGCCGACCTCTTCCAGCGCGCGGGTATCGTTAACGCCGTCAACGGTTTCCGCACGTTTGAAGTGACGCATCGCCAGCATACGTTTCAGCGCCAGCAGCACCGGCTGGGTATCCCCTGCGGTGAGTAGGTTGGCCAGATACTGAACCGGAATACGCAGGCTTTCCACGTCCGGCAGAATGCCGTTGCTGCCCAGTTCACCTGCGTCAGCCGCAGACTGAATAGGAGACAGAGGCGGCACGTACCAGACCATCGGCAACGTGCGGTATTCCGGGTGCAGCGGCAGCGCCAGCTTCCAGTCCATCGCCATTTTGTACACCGGGGACTGCTGTGCGGCGTCAATCACGCTCTGCGGAATACCGTCTTTCAGCGCCTGCTCGATCACCTTCGGATCGTTCGGATCGAGGAAGACGTCCAGCTGACGCTGATACAGATCTTTCTCGTTCTTGGTGCTTGCGGCATTTTCAATCGCATCCGCGTCGTACAGCAGCACGCCGAGGTAGCGGATACGCCCTACGCAGCTCTCTGAGCAGACGGTCGGCATACCGGCTTCGATACGCGGGTAGCAGAAGATACACTTCTCAGACTTACCGCTCTTCCAGTTAAAGTAGATTTTTTTGTACGGGCAGCCGGTGATGCACATACGCCAGCCGCGGCACTTGTCCTGGTCGATCAGCACAATGCCATCTTCTTCACGCTTGTAGATGGCGCCGCTTGGGCAGGTCGCCACGCACGCCGGGTTAAGGCAGTGTTCGCACAGGCGCGGCAGATACATCATGAAAGTGTTTTCGAACTGGCCGTACATCGCCTTCTGCATGTTCTCGAAGTTCTGGTCTTTGGCGCGTTTTTCGAACTCGCCGCCCAGAATTTCCTCCCAGTTTGGACCGCTGGTAATTTTGTCCATGCGCTTACCGGTGATCAGCGAGCGAGGACGGGCGATCGGCTGGTGTTTGCTTTCCGGCGCGTTGTGCAGGTTCTGATAGTCGTAATCAAACGGCTCGTAGTAATCGTCGATGCCCGGCAGATGCGGGTTAGCAAAGATTTTACCGAGCAGCATCGCACGGTTACCCATGCGCGGTTGCAGTTTGCCGTTGATTTTACGGATCCAGCCGCCCTTCCACTTCTCCTGGTTTTCCCAGTCGGTCGGGAAGCCGGTGCCCGGCTTACTTTCCACGTTGTTGAACCAGGCGTACTCCATACCTTCACGGCTGGTCCAGACGTTTTTACAGGTGACTGAGCAGGTATGACAGCCGATGCATTTATCCAGATTCAGCACCATGCCGACTTGTGAACGAATTTTCATTTTACGCTCTCCTGTACCTGGTCATTACCTTCGCCATCTAACCAGTTAATATTCTTCATCTTACGTACCACCACGAACTCATCGCGGTTTGATCCTACAGTGCCGTAGTAGTTAAAGCCGTAGGCCAGCTGGGCATAGCCGCCGATCATATGCGTCGGTTTCGGCGTAATACGGGTCACAGAGTTGTGAATACCGCCGCGCTGCTCGGTGATCTCTGAACCCGGCAGGTTAACGATACGTTCCTGCGCGTGGTACATCATGGTCATCCCGGCTGGTACACGCTGGCTCACCACCGCACGTGCCGTCAGGGCACCGTTGCTGTTGAACACTTCGATCCAGTCGTTATCTTCGATACCCAGATCTTTGGCGTCCGCTTCGCTCATCCAGACAATCGGCCCCCCGCGTGACAGCGTCAGCATCAGCAGGTTGTCGCTGTAGGTGGAGTGGATACCCCACTTCTGGTGCGGCGTCAGGAAGTTCAGCGCCTTCTCAGGGTTACCGTTTGATTTCGCCCCCATCACCGCTTTCACGGAGCGGGTATCGATTGGCGGACGGTAAACCAGCAGGCTTTCACCGAAGTCACGCATCCACTGGTGATCCTGATACAGAGACTGACGGCCAGAGAGCGTGCGCCATGGGATCAGCTCGTGAACGTTGGTGTATCCGGCGTTATAGGACACATGTTCATCTTCGAGGCCAGACCAGGTCGGGCTGGAGATAATCTTGCGCGGCTGAGCCTGAATATCGCGGAAGCGGATTTTCTCTTCTTCTTTATTCTTCGCCAGATGCGTATGGTCACGGCCGGTAAATTCACTCAGAGCCGCCCACGCTTTCACCGCCACGTGGCCATTGGTTTCCGGTGCCAGGGTCAGGATCATTTCCGCTGCATCAATTGCCGTGTTCAGCATTGGCTGGCCTTTGGCCGGGCCGTCTGCTTTGGTGTAATTGAGCTTGCGCAGCAGGTCCATTTCGCTCTGGGTGTTCCAGGCGATGCCTTTACCGCCGTTACCGATCTTCTCCATCAGCGGACCGATAGAGGTAAAGCGCTCGTACGTTGCCGGGTAATCACGTTCAACCGGAATAATGTGCGGCGCGGTCACGCCCGGGATCAGGTCGCATTCGCCTTTTTTCCAGTCCTTCACGTCAAGCGGCTGCGCCAGTTCGGCAGCGGAGTCGTGCTGGATTGGCAGCGTCACCACGTCGGTCTCTTTGCCCAGGTGCCCTACACAGACTTCGGAGAATTTCTTCGCGATGTCTTTATAGATTTCCCAGTCGCTTTTTGATTCCCACGCCGGGTCAACGGCCGCAGACAGCGGATGAATAAACGGATGCATATCCGACGTATTCATGTCGTCTTTTTCGTACCAGGTGGCGGTAGGCAGCACGATATCGGAGTACAGGCAGGTACTGGACAGACGGAAGTCCAGCGTTACCACCAGATCCAGCTTGCCGTCCAGACCGTTGTCTTTCCATTCAACTTCTTCTGGCTTCACGCCGCCCTGCTTGCCGAGATCCTTACCCTGAATACCGTTTTCGGTACCGAGCAGGTATTTCAGCATGTACTCATGGCCTTTACCGGACGAACCCAGCAGGTTGGAGCGCCAGATGAACAGGTTACGCGGATGGTTTTTGCCGTTCTCAGGCTGTTCTGCCGCAAAACGGATTGAGCCATCCTTCAGCGATTTCACGGTGTAGTCCACCGGTGACATGCCCGCTTTCTTCGCCGCTTCCGCAATGCGCAGCGGGTTAGTGCCCAACTGCGGTGCAGACGGCAGCCAGCCCATGCGTTCAGCGCGCACGTTGAAGTCAATCAGATGGCCGCTGTAGCGGGATTTATCCGCCATCGGCGACAGCAGCTCCTGCGCGGTCACCGTCTCGTAGCGCCACTGGCTGGAGTGGTTATAGAAGTAGGAGGTGCTGTTCATGTGACGAGCCGGACGCTGCCAGTCAAGGGCAAACGCCAGCGGCTGCCAGCCGGTCTGCGGACGCAGTTTTTCCTGGCCCACGTAGTGCGCCCAGCCGCCGCCGCTCTGCCCGACGCAGCCGCAGAAGATCAGCATGTTGATCAGGCCGCGATAGTTCATATCGAGGTGATACCAGTGGTTCAGACCGGCACCGACGATGATCATGGAGCGACCGTGAGTTTTGTCTGCGTTTTCCGCAAATTCGCGGGCGATACGGGTGATTTGGGCGCGTGGCACACCGGTGATCTGCTCCGCCCAGGCTGGTGTATAAGCCTTCACGTCATCATAGCTGGTCGCGCAGTTTTCGTCGTTCAGACCGCGCTCCAGGCCATAGTTCGCCATGGTCAGATCGTAGACCGTAGTGACCAGAGTGGTAGAACCGTCCGCCAGTTGCAAGCGCTTAACCGGCAGTTTGTGCATCAGAACGTTTTGCAGCTCAACCTTGTTGAAGTGCTCGGAACCTTCACCACCAAAGTACGGGAAGCCGACATCGGCGATTTCGTCCTGGCTGCCCAGCATGCTGAGGCGAAGTTCTGTCTCTTCACCCGTGGTGCCGTTACGCTGTTCCAGGTTCCATTTGCCTTTTTCGCCCCAGCGGAAGCCGATAGAACCGTTTGGCGCCACCAGCTCGCCGTTGCTGTTGCAGGCGACCGTTTTCCACTCCGGGTTGTTTTCCTGACCCAGCGCGTCCACAAGATCCGCCGCACGCAGCATACGGCCAGCGGCGTAATAGCCGTCACGCTCTTCAAGCATCACCAGCATTGGCATGTCGGTGTAGCGACGCACGTAATCGGTGAAATACTGGCTTGGCTTGTCGAGGTGGAATTCACGCAGCATGACGTGGCCCATTGCCAGCGCCATGGCGGCATCGGTACCCTGTTTCGGTGCCAGCCACAGGTCGCACAGTTTGGCGATTTCGGCGTAGTCCGGGGTCACGGCAACGGTTTTGGTCCCTTTGTAACGCACTTCGGTAAAGAAGTGCGCATCAGGGGTACGGGTCTGCGGAACGTTTGAGCCCCAGGCGATGATGTAGCTGGAGTTGTACCAGTCAGCGGACTCCGGCACGTCGGTCTGTTCGCCCCAGGTCTGCGGCGACGCTGGCGGCAGGTCGCAGTACCAGTCGTAGAAGCTCAGACAGGTACCGCCGATAAGTGAAAGGTAGCGCGCGCCGGAGGCGTAAGAGACCATCGACATTGCCGGGATTGGCGAGAAGCCTGCCACGCGGTCAGGACCGTAAGTTTTCACGGTATAGACGTTGGAGGCCGCAATCAGCTCGTTCACTTCTTTCCAGGAAGAACGAACGAAACCACCGCGACCACGCGCCTGTTTGAAGCTTTTCGCTTTGTCGGCGTCCTCGATGATGGATGCCCAGGCATCAACCGGATCGCTGTGCTGCACTTTCGCTTCACGCCACATTTTCATCAGGCGTTTACGCATCAGCGGGTATTTCAGACGGTTGGCGCTGTAGAGATACCAGGAGTAGCTGGCCCCACGCGGGCAGCCGCGCGGTTCATGGTTCGGCATATCCGGACGGGTACGCGGATAGTCGGTCTGCTGCATTTCCCAGGTCACCAGACCGTTTTTAACGAAAATCTTCCAGCTACATGAGCCAGTGCAGTTTACACCGTGGGTAGAACGGACAACTTTGTCATGCTGCCAGCGTTGACGGTAACCGTCTTCCCAGTCCCGGTTGGTATCCAGAACCTGGCCGTGCCCATCGGCAAAAGTTTCACCCTTCTGTTTGAAGTAGCGAAACCGGTCCAAAAATTTGCTCATCGGGTATCTCCTGTGTGGAGCCTGTGGCTCTCTAAATCGACATTGCTGATTTGCAGCGAAGGTAACGCTATGAAAGATGGTGAGAATTGATAACGATCAAGACGGAGGGGGTCTCTGAGGGGGGGTATTAGATCAAATACCACCAAAGCGGTAGCTGTTAATATTTTTTAACTTAATGATTTATATGGATATATTTTATTTATCGTACAATAAGCGGAGCAAAATTTAACATCTTAGGTATTAAGGGGTAGAGACACCTGTAAAGCGATGGCGATCACAGCGTTACCTGTGTGCGACTACGGGAAACGCTATTAGTATGTTGTAACTATTAAGCGATTAAAAAAAGCGCGGCACTCAGGCCGCGCAAACGGATAATCAAGCTTACTTGTTTTTCTTGGTATTACGGCCATATACCAGCCAGGTGATGACCACACAGGCGATATAGAAGACGAGGAATACCTTCATCGCACCCGCCGGAGAGCCGGTCAGATCCAGTGAGATACCGAACGCTTTTGGAATAAAGAAGCCGCCAATCGCGCCAATCGCAGAGATAAACCCAAGCGCCGCAGCGGTATCGGTGGCGGCTTCACGCATCGCCTGCTCGTCGCTCCCGCCCTGCGCTTTCACGCGGTCCATGGTCAGCTTGCGGAAGATGACAGAGATCATCTGGAAAGTAGACGCACTGCCCAGCCCGGCGGTCAGGAACAGCACCATGAAGACGCCGAAGAAGGCAAAGAAGTTACCTCCCTCACCACCCGCAGGCAGCGTCAGGAACAGCAGTGCACAGAAGATGGCCATCAATACAAAGTTCACCAGCGTAACGCGCGTTCCGCCCAGACGGTCGGAGATCATCCCGCCCAGCGAACGTGCCAGCGCGCCAATAAACGGACCGAAGAAGGCAAACTGAAGGATCTGTACGTCCGGGAACTGGGTTTTCGACAGCATGGCAAAGCCTGCGGAGAAACCGATGAACGAGCCGAAGGTCGCCAGATACAGCAGTGCCATTACCCACAGGTGGCCACGTTTCAGAACCGGCAGCTGCTCGCTCAGGGACGCTTTGGACGCGGACAGGTCGTTCATGAAGAACCATGCCGCCAGGGTAAAGACCACCAGGAACGGTACCCAAATCCAGGAGGCATTTTGCAGGAACAGCACTGAACCGTCGGGCTGCGTCACACCGCCGCCGCCAAACGCCGCAAAGATGGAGACCGAGATCGCCAGCGGAGCAATCAGCTGCATCACGCTCACGCCCATGTTACCCAGACCGCCGTTAATGCCCAGCGCACCACCCTGCTTCGCTTTCGGGAAGAAGAAGCTGATGTTTGCCATACTGGACGCAAAGTTCGCCCCCGCAAAGCCGCACAGCAGAGAGATAATCACGAACACGCTAAACGGTGTAGAGGTATCCTGCACCGCAAAACCGAGCCACACGCACGGCACGATCATGATCCCGGTACTGAAAGCCGTCCAGCGACGACCACCAAAGACCGGCACCATAAACGCGTAAGGAACGCGCAGCAGTGCGCCTGAAAGCGACGGCAACGCAGTCAACATAAACAGCTGATCGGTGGTAAAGGTAAAGCCCACTTTTGGCAGGTTAACCGCAACCGCACTGAACAACATCCAGACGCAAAACGCCAGTAACAGACATGGCACGGAAATCCACAGATTACGACTTGCTATACGATGGCCGCGCTGTTGCCAGAACGCCGGATCCTCTGGACGCCAGTCTGTAATAACGGCACCAGTTTCCCTTTCGGGAGCGGAAGAGTGACTCATAGACACCTCTGATTCTCGAATGATGCTGCAAACATTAGGGCTTTAGGGCGGCGGTAAGTTGATATAAATCAAAGGAAAAGTGGGAGGTTTTCCGGCGAAAAAAAAGCCATCACTCTTAATGAGTAGATGCAAAACGTAAAAAAGGTGTGGTTTTTCACGGTGCTGACGCATCCCTGCTTCGTCCACCCACTAACCGTTACCTCTCTGGCAATTTAGAGGTAATCCTTTATTGGTATGGGTATACTCCAGGGTATGCACCAGAATAGCGCCATTCCTGCAATCAGGTCACGTCAGGAGCCCGGCAACTCTATGTTAAAAAGATGTTTATCTCCGCTGACGCTGGTTAACCAGCTGGCGCTTATTGTTCTGCTGTCCACCGCTATCGGTGTGACCGGCATGGCTATTTCTGGCTGGCTGGTACAGGGTGTGCAGGGTAATGCGCATGCCATCAACGAGGCAGGCTCGCTACGTATGCAGAGTTACCGGCTGCTGGCGTCGGTGCCGCTGACGCAGGCTGACCAACCGCTTATCGACGAAATGGAGCGTACCGCATTCAGCCCTGAACTGGAAAGAGCCGCCATCCGTGACGGCCAGCAATCTCAGCTTAAGGCGCTTCAGGGCTACTGGCATACCCAGCTGGAGCCCGGGTTAAAGCGGGCGGAAGACCGGGAAACGGTCGCCCAGGATGTCGCCGGGTTTGTTTCACGCATCGATCATCTCGTCTCCTCGTTCGATCGCACCACAGAGTTACGCATTGACCGCGTAGTGATGGTTCACCGCGCAATGGCGCTGTTTATGGGTTTGCTGCTGATTTTCACGGTTATCTGGCTGCGCGCGCGGTTGCTTAACCCCTGGAAGCAACTCCTGGCAATGGCCCGCGCCGTCACACAGCGCGATTTTACCCAACGCACGCACATCAGCGGGCGCAACGAAATGGCGATGCTCGGCGAGGCGCTCAACACCATGTCGGCGGAACTATCTGAAAGCTACGCGGTACTGGAAAAACGCGTCCAGGAGAAAACCGCCGGGCTTGAGCAGAAAAACGAGATCCTCTCTTTCCTCTGGCAGGCGAACCGTCGCCTGCATATGCAAGTACCGCTTTGCGAGCGTCTCTCGCCGGTACTGAACGGCCTGCAAAACCTGACTCTGCTCCACGATCTTGAGCTACGGGTTTACGACGTTGAAGATGAGGAAAACCATCAGGAATTTACCTGTCAGTCGGACATCTCCTGCGACGATAAAGGGTGTCATCTTTGCCCGCGCGGCTTGCCGCCGCTTACCACCAGCGGCACGACCCTCAAGTGGCGGCTGATGGACAGCCATACCCAGTACGGTATTTTGCTGGCCACCCTGCCCGCCGGACGTCACCTGAGCCACGACCAGCAGCAGCTGGTCGATACTCTTGTAGAGCAGCTCACGGCCACGCTGGCGCTCGACCGTCACCAGGAGAAACAGCAGCAGCTGATCGTGATGGAGGAGCGCGCCACCATCGCCCGCGAGCTGCACGACTCCATCGCCCAGTCCCTCTCCTGCATGAAGATGCAGGTGAGTTGCCTGCAAATGCAGGACGAAGGCATGCCCGAGAGTAGCAAACAGCTGCTCAGCCAGATCCGCAACGAGCTTAACACCTCGTGGATTCAGCTTCGCGAGCTGCTGACCACCTTCCGTTTACAGCTCACCGAGCCGGGGCTACGCCCTGCGCTGGAGTCCAGCTGTCAGGAATTTAGTGCCAGGCTGGGCTTCCCGGTGAAGCTGGATTACCAGTTGCCACCGCGTTTTGTCCCCTCTCACCAGGCGATCCATGTGCTGCAAATTGCCCGTGAAGCCCTGAGCAACGTGCTCAAGCATGCCGAGGCGACGGCCGTCACGGTCACCGTCAGCTGCCAGGATAATCAGGTGAAGCTCAGGGTTCAGGATAACGGCCGCGGCGTGCCGGAAAATGCCGAACGAACGAACCATTATGGTTTAATCATCATGCGAGACCGCGCGCAAAGCCTGCGCGGTGATTGCCAGGTTCGCCGGGGAGAGTCAGGTGGCACCGAAGTCGTGGTCACCTTTATACCCGAAAAGCCCCTCATAACTGCTCAAGGAGAAAACCATGACTAATCAGGAACCGGCATCTATCCTGTTGATTGACGATCATCCGATGCTGCGCACTGGCGTTAAACAGCTTGTCAGCATGGCGCCCGATATCACCGTCGTCGGGGAAGCCAGCAACGGCGAACAGGGTATTGAACTTGCCGAATCGCTCGATCCTGATTTGATCTTGCTCGATCTCAACATGCCGGGCATGAATGGCCTGGAAACCCTCGACAAGCTGCGGGAGAAATCCCTCTCTGGCCGGGTGGTGGTCTTCAGCGTCTCAAACCATGAAGAAGACGTGGTCACCGCCCTCAAGCAGGGGGCAGACGGCTATCTGCTGAAAGATATGGAGCCGGAAGATCTGCTCAAGGCGCTGCAACAGGCTGCCGCAGGCGAGATGGTGCTGAGTGAAGCGTTAACGCCGGTACTGGCCGCCAGCCTGCGTGCGAACCGCGCCACGTCTGACCGTGACGTCAGCCAGTTGACCCCGCGCGAGCGCGACATTCTGAAGCTGATTGCTCAGGGGCTGCCGAACAAAATGATAGCCCGCCGTCTGGACATCACCGAGAGCACGGTCAAAGTGCATGTCAAACACATGCTGAAGAAAATGAAGTTAAAATCCCGCGTCGAAGCCGCCGTCTGGGTGCATCAGGAGCGCATTTTTTAACTTACTCATCCGGCAGCAACTTCCACCGTGGATCGTCGGCAGGCATTGCGACGAGCGGTTGCACCACGGAAAGCGTGATCTCATTGGAGGAGACACGCTGCCCATCCTTATCTTCCACCACGGCCGTAAGCCGCCATTCGTTTTTCGCCCCTTCCGCGTCGTTCCAGGCGGGCATGATTATGCTCCAGCCATCGCTGCTGTTGCTGTTTGCCGGTGAGGTCAGGCTGAGCGCCTGGGTATCACCCAGCCAGTGGATCTGACGGATACCATGCGTGCTGCGAATTTGCAGCTTCAGCATCACAGTTTCGCCTGGCTTAAGATCCCACGGCGGCGTGGCCAGATAGACCGAGAGGGTTTTACGCTGACGGAATTCCATCACGGGCAGATTATCACGCTCAGGTGAATCATAGCGGCTGCCCCGCAGCGAGCGCGTCGCCGCCACTTCCCCGGCGGAAAGCTGTTTCGCCAGCGGCACGCCAAAGCGATAGTTGAGCTTCAGCCCGAGGTTATTCTGGCTAACGCCGCTCTCCCCCTGCTTATGGGCAGCCGTCAGGGTGACCAGCGGAACGGGGGTATAGTTCAGCCCCAGGTTGACCGCAACCGGGTTGTGATACCCCGTACCGCTGTTAAACAGATCGACGTTATCGCCAAAATACTGTTCAAAGCTGACGCTGGTGTTCAGGTGATGAAACCAGGGAAGCCAGGCTTTGGCCGTTACGTCGTACCCGCGCGCCATGCGCTGCTCCCGGATGTCGGAACGCGGCTGCCAGCCAGCGAACGGCTGGTAGTAATTGGCCGACAGGCGAAGGTTTTCGCCCCACGCCTCTGCGCCCAGTCCGGCACGTTGCAGGTTGTCTTCCAGCAGGTTGTCGTAAAAGGTGTTGTAGCCCAGCAGCCAGTTTCCGGCAACCCAGCGCTGCCCGATCCCGACGTTGCTCACCAGCCCGTCTGTCTGCTGCGTCAGGCCAAGCTGGCTCCAGCTCAGATAGCGGGTGTTGTCGCTCCAGGGGATAAACCAGCTTCCGCTGCTGCCGTTAAAGTTACCGTCGTCATCCACCAGTACATTGACATTGGCGTTACCCCAGGGGGAAAGCCAGGATTCAATCTGCTCGTTGACTTCCCCGCTGACGGCATCCCGCACCTTGCCAAACGCGAACTGTCGCGCCTGCTGCCCGGCCGTCAGGCCGTTATCGATCATACTGGCTTCACCGAAGGCCTTTGCCATTTCAGCCAGGTGCTTTTCGCCTTCGGTAGTCGGTTGCGCCATACCGAGATCCGGCAGACTATCGCCGTTGTTATCAAACGGATTTTGCGCCTGCTGCACGAAGGATTTCGGCGCACCGTGAACGGCTCCAGCCGTAAAAAGGGGGAGTAACAGCAAAAAACGGATGCGGGACGATACAGCCTTCAACGTCGTCAATCAGAACCTGTGTTTATGAACAAACACTTATTATGTTAACGCCATAAGCCCTGAAAACCAGTCTTAACAGAAATTTCAGGAATATCCTGAACAGAATTGTCGGGTGGCGGCTTCGCCTTACCCGACCTACAAATTCGTGCCGGTGCGAAGCCGCCACCTGACGCCTTTACACTATTATCCCAACAGCCCTTTCAGCTCCGGCAGGCAGGAGCCGCAGTTCGTACCGCAACGCAGCTTCACGCCCAGCGCTGCGGCAGAATTACAGCCTCCGGCTATCGCCTTACGTATCGTATTTTCACCCACGCTAAAGCAGCTACAGATAATTCGCCCGGGATCGGCATCTTCGCCCGGCCGTTGTCCGTGCAGCAGCGCGTGGCGTTCAGCGAGTTGTACGGGCGCAGCAGCAAAGGCTTCTTCAATAAACGCATGCGCCAGCGCCGGCAGCGTCTGGCCTTCCCAGTAGCCCAGCATCAGCTCGCCGTGATGCCAGGCGAGCACGCTGCTGCGTTCTCCCGTCTGTGCCACCTGTAACTGCCAGCCCCGACCGCTGGCGTACGCCATGACCCACGACAGCAGCGGCTGCTCCCCCGCCACCGTCAGACGTGAGGCTTTACGCCACCAGCATACCGACGGCGGCAGCGCTGGCAACTCGCGGGCATACAGCTCCCCCTGCCAGGCGGGTAGCCAGGGCAGGATCCTCACCGCGGTTTGTTTACTCTCCGGCTGGCCGGACCAGGCATCAACCCGCCCTTCCACCAGCGCGTTGACCTTCCCCTGCCGGGCAAACTGCGCGTTCCAGTGCATCGGCGCAAACAGCTCGCCCGCACGCTGTGCGGTAGAGATACGTACTCTGGCAACCATGACCCCGCGCGGGGAACTTATCCGCGCCAGCTGGCCGTCAGTCAGCCCCGCGCGCGCCGCATCGGTTGCGTTCATCTCAATAAAAGGCTCATCGATATGCTGCATCAGGCGCGAAACATACCCCGTGCGCGTCATGGTGTGCCACTGATCGCGGATCCGCCCGGTATTCAGTATCAAGGGGTACAATTCGTCGACGCCTGCCCCATGTGAGAAAGGATCAACCGGTACAAGATTTCTTTGCGGGAAATCACCGGCATGCCACTGATAAGGCGCCAGCTCGTCCCACGCCTCTCGCGACAGCGACGCCAGTTCGCGCAGGTTTAGCGCCCGTTCGCCGTTATTTTCAAACGCCGTCAGCGCCGCATGTTCACAAAATATCTCATGAGGGTGTTCCCAGGCGAAGGCATCGCCATAACCGAGCTGCTCTGCGATCCGGGCGATGATCCACCAGTCCGGTCTGGCCTCGCCCGGCGCAGGCAGAAACGCGCGCTGGCGCGAAATACGCCGCTCGGAATTGGTCACCGTTCCGTCTTTTTCGCCCCAGCCCAGGGCGGGAAAACGGATATGAGCAAACCGGCTGGTGTCCGTCTCCTGCATCACCTCAGATACTATGACCAGCGGGCAGGCTGCCAGGGCCTGGCACACCGCGTGGCTGTCGGGAAGTGACACGGCAGGATTGGTGCCCATGATCCACACCGCCTTCACCTCGCCGCGGGCAATCGCGTCAAACAGCTCTACCGCCATCAGCCCCGGCGTTTGTGCCAGCCGCTCGGTTCCCCAGAAACGCGCCACACGCGAAAGATCGTCCGGCTCGAAGTTCATGTGCGCCGCCAGCTGGTTCGCCAGCCCCCCCACTTCCCGCCCGCCCATGGCGTTTGGCTGTCCGGTCAGCGAAAACGGGCCGCAGCCCGAACGGTTGAACTTCCCGCTGGCAAGATGCACGTTAATGATGGCGTTACACTTGTCGCTGCCGCTGGAGGACTGGTTGATCCCCATGGTGTAGAGCGTGATCGCGCGTGGCGCAGTGACAAACCAGTCGTAGAAGGTGCCAATCTCGTCTGAAGGCAGATCGCAAAACGCGGCCACGTGAGGAATCGGCCACTCGACGCTACCCTGAATCAGATTGACCAATCCCACAAACAGCCCGGCGTCGCTGCCGGGCTTAAGCGCCAGATGCAGGTCAGCGGCATCGCAGGTGGCGGTTTTGCGCGGATCGATCACGACCACTTTCATCTGCGGGTTGCTGCGTTTTGCCTGCACCAGCCGCTGATACAGCACCGGATGCGTCCAGGCCGCGTTTGAGCCAACGAGTACCACCAGATCGCTGTTTTCCACGTCCTCGTAGCTGCACGGCACAATGTCTTCACCGAAGGCGCGTTTGTAGCCCACCACCGCTGACGACATGCACAGCCGCGAGTTGGTATCAATGTTCGCCGCCCCGATAAAGCCTTTCATCAGCTTGTTGGCCGCATAGTAATCCTCGGTCAACAGCTGGCCGGAGGCATAAAACGCCACCGCCTGCGGCCCCCATTCGTTGATGATCTTCCGTAGCCGCTCGCCCGCTTCACCCAGCGCCTGCGGCCATGCCACCTCCATGCCGTCAACAACCGGGCGCAGCAGACGTCCCTGCAACCCCGTCGTTTCCCCGAGGGCAGATCCTTTTACGCACAGGCGGCCAAAGTTCGCCGGATGAGTTTCATCCCCACGAACGCTTACCGCGCCATCTTCCACACTGGCGACCACGCCGCAGCCCACCCCGCAGTAAGGGCACGTTGTACGGGTTTCCGTCATGAGGCCTCCGCACGCATCACCAGCTCTTGGCTTCCAACCCAAACCTTGCCGTTTTCAATTTTTACCGGCCAGGCGCGCACCACGGGTTCGCCGTTCTCCACCTGACATCCATCGCGCAGACGTATGCGCTGCTTATAAAGCGGGGAAATCACCACCGGCTCGCCCGCTGCATCGCCAAGGATGCCGCGCGAAAGCACGTTCGCGCTGCTGCCCGGCTCCAGGTCGTCCAGGGCATAAACGGACGTTCCAAAGCGGAACAGCGCAATCGGTTTTCGGCCAAGCCGCGCGCCGATGCCCGCCTGCTCGGGGATATCATTGATGCCGCAAATTTCCTGCCAGCGCTTGCTCTCCGCCGCGGCAGGGACATTCACCGCGGTGCGGAACAGCGCCAGGCGATCAGGATCGTTGAGGGTGGTTTGCCATTCGCACTGATAGGTCTCCACCACCCGGGCCATCTCCTGCTCCAGCTCGTGGGCAATCCCAAGGCTGTCGTTCAGGATCACCTCGCGCAGATAGTCGAGGCCGCCTTCCAGGTTATCCATCCAGGTACTGGTGCGTTGCAGACGATCTGCCGTGCGAATGTAGAACATCAGGAAACGGTCAACGGTGCGGATCAGCGTTTCGTCGTCCAGATCGCTGGCAAAGAGATCCGCGTGGCGCGGCTTCATCCCGCCGTTGCCGCACAGATAAAGGTTCCAGCCCTTGTCCGTGGCAATCACCCCCACGTCTTTACTCTGCGCCTCTGCGCACTCACGGGTACAGCCGGAGACCGCCATTTTGATTTTGTGCGGCGCACGTAACCCTTTGTAGCGATGCTCCAGTTTGACCGCAAGGCCGGTGGAGTCCTGCACGCCATAGCGACACCAGGTCGACCCGACGCAGGATTTCACCGTGCGCAGGGATTTCCCGTACGCATGACCGGTCTCAAATCCGGCCTCCACCAGCGCCTGCCAGATTTCCGGCAACTGTTCGAGCGTGGCGCCAAACAGGTCAATACGCTGTCCGCCGGTGATTTTGCTGTAAAGGCTATAGCGTTTCGCAATCTGGCCGATGGCGATCAGCCCGTCGGCCGTCACTTCCCCGGCGGGCATGCGCGGCACGATGGAATACGTTCCGTCCTTCTGAATATTGGCAAAGTAGCGGTCGTTGGTGTCCTGCAGCGGCAGATGCGCCGGTTTCAGCAGGTATTCGTTCCAGCAGGAGGCCAGCACTGATCCCACCAGCGGTTTACAGATCTCACAGCCGTGCCCTTGTCCGTAACGGCTGATAAGCTGGTCGAAGGTCCGGATATGGTTGACGCGCACCAGGTGGTATATCTCCTGACGCGAGTACGGGAAGTGCTCACAGATATCTTTTTTCACCTCCACGCCCTGCTCCGCAAGCTGGAACTCCATCACCTGCTTCACCAGCGCGCTACAACCTCCGCAGCCGGTCGCCGCTTTGGTGCACTGCTTAATGGCGCCGATATCCGTTGCGCCCGCGCTTACCGCCAGGCAGATATCCCCTTTGCTGACGTTATGACACGAACAGATCTGCGCGCTTTCCGGCAGCGCCGCCACGCCCAGCGCTTTTGGCGTGCAGCCTGACGACGCGGGTAAGATCAGCGTTTCCGGCTCTTTTGGCAGACTGATGCCGTTAAGCATCATCTGCACCAGCGTGGCGTATTCGCTGGCATCGCCCACCAGCACGCCACCCAGCAGGGTTTTGCTGTCGTGACTGACCACAATTTTTTTGTAGATTTGCTGCGGCCCGTGCGTCCACTGGTAGCTCAGCGCCCCCGGCGTGCGCCCGTGGGCATCGCCAAACGACGCCACATCCACACCCAGCAACTTGAGTTTGGTACTCATATCCGCGCCGGTGAAGCGCTTCTCCTCACCCGCCAGCACAGCGGCGGCCACGCGCGCCATCTGGTAGCCCGGGGCCACCAGGCCAAAGATTTTCCCCTCCCACAGCGCGCATTCCCCGATGGCAAGCACGTCCGGATCGGAGGTCCGGCAGCCGTCGTCAATACAGATCCCGCCGCGCTCGCCAATAGCCAGCCCGCTGTTGCGCGCCAGCGCGTCCTGCGGACGAATACCGGCAGAGAAGACGACCATGTCCGTTTCCAGCTGTTCACCCTCGGCAAAACGCAGCACCAGCCCGTCGTCTGAGGTGGCAATCTCCGTCGTCGATTTACTGGTGTGTACCCCTACGCCCAGCGCCTCAATTTTCCTGCGCAGCATTGCCGCACCGTCGCTGTCGAGCTGCACCGCCATCAGGTTCGGCGCAAACTCCACCACGTGGGTTTCCAGCCCTAGCTGCTTAAGCGCATTCGCCGCCTCCAGCCCCAGCAGGCCGCCGCCAATTACCACGCCGCGGCGAGAGCCTGCCGCATGGGCCGCAATGTTGTCCAGATCGTCGAGGGTGCGGTAGACAAAACAACCCGGCAGATCGCTGCCCGGAACGGGCGGTACGAACGGGTACGAGCCGGTCGCCAGCACCAGCTTATCCCAGTGGGTTTCATGGCCGCTGGCGGTACGCACAACGTGTGCATCACGATCGATAGCGACAATCTGCTGCGAGAGGCGCAGCTCTATACCGTTATCGGCAAAGAACTCCCCCGCCACCAGCGAGAGCGAGTCCGCGCTGCGTCCGCCAAAATATTCCGACAGATGCACGCGGTCATAGGCCGCATAGCGCTCTTCGCCAAAAACAATAATCTGATACTGCTGATGCAAATTGCGGTTAACGCAGTCTTCGAGGAAATGATGGCCGACCATACCGTGCCCAACCACCACCAGAGTAGGTTTTGTCATAGCGTTCTGTCCTGCAACCTGCGGTTGCGTTGTGAAACGATCGAACAGCCAGTCCGCGTGGGCGGGCGCAGCCGTTGCCAGTAAATCGGTAAAGGTTGCCGCGCTGCGGCAGTCACCCAGCAGCAGCACGCCAGCCAGCGCCCCCTGATGGATCAGTAATCGTCGATAGTGACGGGTCAGCGGATCCCATGAACTCCATACCACATCGTCCGCCTGCGCCGTCGCGCGTCCGAGGCTGAACAGCTCCACGCCGGTCACCTTAAGACGCACGCCGTTGTCGGTCCGGGTAAACGGCGCGGTGATCTCCCCGGCCAGCCGCGCGGCGAGAATATCCGCCTGCGCCAGACAGGGGGCGACCAGGCCAAATGTCTGGCCGTCAATTTCACAGCACTCGCCGATGGCGTAGATATCCGGCACGGAGGTTTGCATCTGGTGATCCACCACGATGCCGCGCGCGCAGTGAATGCCGCTGGCTTTTGCCAGCGCAACGTTGGGTTGTACACCCGTGGCCAGCACCACGCGCGCGGCGGTGACGCTGTGCCCGTTGAGTAACGTCACGCTCTTGCCGTTAATCGCCGCGATGCCAGAGGCGAATTCACAGCTAACGCCCCGCGCCGCCAGCGCCTCTTCAAGCAGCAGTCCCGCCTGCTGATCCAGCTGCTGTTCCATCAGCCAGGGACCACGATGGATAAGCGTGACGTTGTCACCGTTACGCGCCAGCGCTGCCGCTGCTTCCACGCCAAGTACGCCACCACCCAGCACTACCGCCGGACCGGAGAGGTTCCGGATGGAGCGGGTCTCTGCCAGGGTGCGAAAGGTGAACACATGCGGCGCATCGCCGCCGGGGATCGGCGGCACAACAGGGGTAGACCCGGTGGCAAACACCAGCGCATCCCAGCCCAGCGTGCGAGCAGAGGTACGCACTTTACGCGCGTTAACGTCTACTGCGAGCACCGTTTCTCCTCGCAGCACCGTCACGCCTCGTGCCGTGTACCAGTCTTCATCGTGCAGACAGATGTGCTCCGCCTGCTTTTCACCACTCAGCACCGGCGAAAGCTGGATGCGGTTGTACGCCTGCTCCGGCTCGTCACCGATGACGGTGATAGCGAAACGACCGGGCATACGCCCGGTGAGCGATGCAATCAGCCGGGTTGCCGCCATACCATTACCGATAATGACCAGTCGCATCGTGCCCCCTCATTACGCCGCTTTCGGCTGTTTTTCGTAGAGGAAATGGAGGATCTGCTGGCGCATGTGGTGATAGCGGCTATCGTCCGCCAGCTGCACCCGGTTGCGCGGGCGCGGCAGATCGACGCGCAGGATCTCACCCACGGTGGCCGCCGGGCCGTTGGTCATCATCAGTACGCGGTCAGAGAGCAGTACCGCCTCGTCCACGTCGTGGGTGATCAGCACAATGGTGGTGTTCAGCGCCTGCTGGATCTGCATCACCGAGTCCTGAAGATGGGCACGCGTCAGCGCATCGAGCGCGCCAAACGGCTCATCCATCAGCAGCACTTTCGGCTTCATTGCCAGCGCCCGGGCAATACCGACGCGCTGCTTCATACCGCCGGAGATCTCCCCGGGGCGCTTATTCAGCGCGTGGCCCATCTGCACCCGGTCGAGATTGTGCTCAATCCACTCTTTGCGCTCGGCCTTACTCATGGTGCGACGGAAGACCTGATCCACCGCCAGCGCCACGTTGTCGAAGCAGGTTAACCACGGCAGCAGCGAATGGTTCTGGAACACTACCGCACGCTCAGGCCCCGGCCCGGCGATTTCGCGGTTGTCGCAAATCAGCCCGCCTTCCGTCGGCAGCGTGATCCCGGCGATCAGGTTTAACAGCGTCGACTTGCCGCAGCCGGAGTGACCAATCAGACTGACGGTTTCGCCCTCGTGGATATCAAAAGAGACGTTTTGCAGCGCCAGAAACTCGCCGCTGGCGGTGGAAAAACGCTGGCTCACGGCCTGGACCTGAATTAAAGGTTTCATCTTCACTCCTTATTTTTCCTGCCAGCTAAAGCGACGGGCGATCAGCATCAGCCCCTGCTCCAGCAGCAACCCGACCACGCCAATGATGACGATGGCGATGAGAATGTTTTCGACGTTGAGGTTGTTCCACTCATTCCAGATCCAGAAGCCAATGCCTAAACCTCCGGTGAGCATCTCGGCGGCGACAATCACCAGCCAGGCAATGCCAATGGAGAGACGTACCCCGGTCAACACCGCAGGCAGCACGGCGGGGAAAAGAATGCGGCGCATGATGGTCCACTCTGAGAGTTGCAGCACCCGGGCCACGTTGAGGTAGTCCTGCGGAATACGGCGCACCCCTTCGGCGGTGTTAATGACCATCGGCCAGATGGAGCAGATAAAAATGGTCCAGCTCGACGCGGGCTCCGCTTTCTGGAACAGCAGCAGGCCGATAGGCAGCCAGGCCAGCGGGCTGACCGGACGCAGGAGCGCGATCAGCGGGTTGAACATGCGGGAGAAAAAGGTGAAGCGCCCAATCAAAAAGCCCAGCGGAATGCCCGCCAGCGCCGCCAGACCGAAGCCGATGGCGACGCGCTGCAACGACGCCAGCACGTTCCAGCCAATGCCCATATCGTTTGGCCCGTCGCGATAAAACGGATCGGCAAACAGGGTCATGGCCGAATCGAGCGTGCTGAGCGGCGTCGGGAAACCTTTACTGTTTATCGCCGCCAGCTGCCAGAGCACCACCAGCAGACCGAGACCGAGCAGCGCCGGGATGACGCGCTGTAAAAACTCATTCATCCGACGCGTAAACGCTGGCGCACGACGGCGAACCTGTAGCGGAGGCAGGACAATCACTTCCCCGCTCTCTGACTTCTCTTGTGGTTGCGTATTTTGCAGATGCTGCATACTCAGGCCCCTTTACGGTGAATGGCGAAGCGGTTGGCGTACCCTTCCGGATCGGTGCCGTTCCAGACGGTGCCGTCCATCAGGGTACTGCTGCGATACGGTGATGACGGTGTGGACATGCCGCCCACGGCGGTCGCGGCATCCTGCCAGACCGCGGTCTGGTTAATGCGCTGTGCGATGCCCGCATAATCCGGCGCGGCGTTGAGCAAGCCCCAGCGACGGAACTGGGTTAAGAACCACATGCCGTCGGAGAGATACGGGTAGCTCACGGCACCCTCGTTGAAGAAACGGATCGGGTGCGCATCCTGCCAGCGTTGACCGAGCCCGTTGTCGTATTCGCCGAGCATGCGTCCGGTGAGGTACTGTTCCTTGCAGTTGAGCCATGCGCGGCGCGAGAGGATCTGCGCGGTTTCACGTTTGTTTTCCGCTGACGCCTCGATCCAGCGCGCGGCTTCCATCACGGCGCTCACCAGCGCCCGTGCGGTGTGCGGATTTTTCACCACCCAGTCGCGTCGGGTGCCGAGGATCTTTTCCGGGTGATCGGCCCAGATGGACTGTGACGTGGCGGCGGTAAACCCGATGCGGTCGTTAATCGCCCGCGCGTTCCACGGCTCGCCGACGCAGAACCCGACCATGTTGCCGATGCGCATGTTCATCACCATCTGTGGCGGCGGGACCACCACAGTGCGCACGTCGTCAAACGGGTTAATGCCCGCACTGGCCAGCCAGTAGTAGAGCCACATAGCGTGTGTCCCCGTCGGGAAGGTATGCGCGAAGGTGTAGGTTCCCGGTGCCTGCTGTGTAATCAGCTTTTTCAGCCCGTCGAGATCACGAACGCCCTTCTCCGCCAGATCGCTGGAGAGCGTAATGGCCTGACCGTTCTGGTTGAGAGTCATCAGGTTCGCCATCTGCTGCGGCTTGCCCGCGATACCCAGCTCCAGTCCGTACAGCAGGCCGTAAAGAATGTGTGCGGCGTCCAGCTCCCCTGCCACCAGCTTGTCGCGCACCGCCGCCCAGCTCGCCTCTTTAGTAGGTACAATGGTAATGCCGTGTTTTTTATCGAACCCTTTCAGGGCCGCGATAACCACTGGCGCGCAATCGGTCAGGGGGATAAACCCGATACGCACGGTATCCTGCTCCGGCTTATCTGACCCCGCCGCCCATGCGGCCTGCATGACACCCGGCAACAGCATCGCACCACTCGCCAGCATGCTGGCCTGCAATAAACGCCGTCTCGACAAATCCGCCATAATTGCTCCTGAAAAAAGGCAAAAAAAAGCGCCCGACGGTGCTGAAGCACCGCTGGACGCCTTTATCCCGAAGACGTATGCACCGCCGTTGGCGCATCGTCAAAAATAGTTAATCTGTTAATGCAAAGGTGATGCCAGCTTTTTAACCCCGGCGTTACGGGGTTTCTGCAAGGAGAGCGCTGTTTTACGCACCTCAATCAGGCATAAAATGCCCACTGACTGTGCAACTACTCCCCAGGGGGTATCTTCCACAGATTTTTCACCGTAAGGAGCGCACGGGCGATATCCACCATGCGTTGGTTTTTATCCATCGCCATTTTGCGCAGGGCTGTCCACGCCTGCTCCTCGCTCATGTTCTGATGCGTCATTAGCACGCTTTTGGCTTTGTCGATGGTCTTGCGCTCCTCCAGCGTGTCGCGCAGGGAAGCAAGCTGACGGGAGAGTTGCTCAATTTCGCGCGCCTGCTGGCGCACCAGCGGCAGCAGTGGTCTATCCGGAAATCGCGCCAGGATATCGTCGTACTCATCATCTACGTGCAGGTTTTCGCTATAGCGACGCTCCTCAACTGCCGTTATCAGATCGGCAATGGCCACCTCCTCCAGCGTGCGCAGATGCTCAAGACGCGCGGTTTGCAGGGCAAACCATTTGAGGGCGGTATCGCCATTATCTGCCGGAGGCTGGCGGGTGCACGCTTCACGCCTGAGTTTTTCAGTCTCCAGACCCGGCTGACAGTTGAGGGTAAACGTCTCCTGCACGTCTGGAGTGCAATGGGAGATAAAAACCTCAAAGCAGGCCTGCTGGCCATCAATGCGATCCACCAGCCGCTGGCGAGTTTCATCGTCAAAGAATCCCTGGGTGAAACCAATAGCCCCTAACGCCCGCTCTTGTCCCACAAGTTCTTTGCCCTGCATCAGGCTGTAAAGGGCCACAAATCGGCCCGCGATGTGCGGATCGTCAATGCTGTCGCTGAGTTGAGGTACGATATTGAGCAGAAGCCGCAGTATGCGGCTGTAGTGTTCCATCGCCTGCGGCGCGGTGACGCGTTGACCTGTAACGCCATCACGCAGCACCGTCAGCGTTTCAAGGCCGTGCAGTGCACTGGCGATACGTTCGCAGAGGGCGCTGCCCGGCAGCGGTTCGCTAAACAGGAGGTGCAATGCCGCAAGGTTTTCATCCACCAAAGCCCTGCTGGCCTTGCATTCAGGCCCGTACAATTTACCCTGCGAGCAGAGCCAGACATTTGACGCACCGCGTTCGCACTGTAGCATATGCACCAGTCGACTGATGCCGTTCACCAGTGCGCCCAGCTGCGCTAATCTGCCGAGCTGTTCCTCCCGCAGCATTCTTGCACGCTGGAACCATTCGGTCGCGCCAGGCGAACTGCCAGCCACTATCGTCATCGTTTCTCTCTCCGATACATATTCTTCGGTATGAGAAGCAATATTCGTGCCTTTTCAAAGAACAGGAGTCAACATGCAGAAGATTGTGATCGTCGCCAACGGTGCGGCCTACGGCAGTGAATCCCTTTTTAACAGTCTGCGCCTGGCAATCGCGCTGCGCGATAAGGAGAGTGAGCTGGAGCTGCGCCTCTTTTTGATGTCCGATGCCGTCACGGCCGCGCTGAAGGGGCAGAACCCCGCTGAGGGCTACAACATACAACACATGCTGGAGATCCTGACCGCGCAAAACGTTCCGGTCAAGCTGTGCAAAACCTGTACCGACGGTCGCGGCATTACCGGGCTGCCCCTGATTGATGGCGTGGAAATTGGCACGCTGGTTGAACTGGCTGAATGGACTCTTACCGCTGATAAAGTATTAACTTTTTAATAATAAATCGCTAAAAATATTATTTTCTTATGGACGCGGTTTCAGCATCAAGTTTACCTGCGCCATTGCCGATAGGCATGGAAACAACACAGCAGGTATTACACTTATGTTCAGATCCATTCGCGCCCGCATCATTGCGGCGACGACAGGCTGTATGGTCGTCGCCCTTCTTCTTAATACCATTATCAACTTTCAGGTCACGCGCCAGGATAATCAGCAGTCGCAGCGCGATATACTGACCAGCACCAGCGCCAGCCACAATATGGCGATTGCCGACTGGGTCAAAAGCAAAATGACGGTGATTGCCTCCGCGCAGAGCATCGCGCTGGCTGACGATCCGGTTCCGGTGTTTAAGCAATTAGCTCAGGCGGGCGGCTTCACCAACGTCTACGCAGGCTACGCCAGCAAGACGGCGAAATTCTCCGATCCTGCGGGGGTCCCGGCGGATTATGACCCAACCATTCGTCCCTGGTATCAGCAGGTGGTGAGCACGGACGGCCCGGTTGTGACGGCGCCCTACGTTGATGCCGGGACCGGGAAGCTGGTGGTGACGTTTGCCGTACCGGTGAAGGAGAATGGTACTCTGAAAGCAGTGGTAGCGGGCGATGTCGCCATGGATAGCGTGGTGGCGAACGTGCGCGGGATCCACCCAACGCCTGCCAGCAGCGGGTTGCTCCTGAACAGCGACGGCACGGTTATTGCCGCCAACGAGCCGACCCTAACGCTGAAGCCGTTTACCGGGACGATCAAAGGCATCGACCTTGCGGCGCTGAAGAGCGGTAATCCGGTCGACGGGACGCTGAATGATGAGGAAAAAACCTTTATCGCCTCAGCCGTGCCGGGCACGAACTGGCTGCTGGTCGTCGCCCTCGACAGCAGCGACGCTACCTCCGGCATGAGTTCCTTGCTGAAAGCGTCGGCAATCTCGCTGGTGATTCTGGCGCTTCTGAGCGGCGCCATTGTCCACCTCTTGATAGCCCGCCTGCTTAAGCGCCTGTCCGACATTCGCGACGCGATGCACAGCATTGCCAACGGCACCAACGATCTGTCCCAGCGTCTGCCGGATAGCGGCGATGACGAAGTGGCGCAAATTGCGCAGGCGTTCAACGCCTTCAGCAATAAGCTCTCGGTGGTGATGGTCCAGCTTCGCGACGCCAGCGCCTCAGTGAAAAACGCCGCGCAGGAGATTGCGGCAGGCAATCAGGATCTCTCCGGACGAACCGAGCAGGCCGCGTCCAGCCTGCGTGAGACCGCCAGCGCCGTGGAAGAGATAACCGCCTCCGTTACCCAGTCGAATGAATCGGCCGAAGAAGCCAACGACCAGGCCAGTAAGGCCTCTGCGGCCGCAGCGCGCGGCGGCGAAGTAGTCTCGCAGGCAATCAGCACCATGCAGTCCATCGAAGTGGCTTCTGCAAAGATTGGCGATATCACCAGCGTGATTGACGGCATCGCCTTCCAGACCAACATTCTGGCGCTTAACGCCTCCGTCGAAGCGGCTCGTGCCGGTGAGCAGGGCCGTGGGTTCGCGGTCGTTGCAGGGGAAGTGCGTAATCTGGCCAGCCGCAGCGCTCAGGCGGCGAAAGAGATCAAATCCCTTATTGACTCCACTACCGAAAGCGTTGCAACCGGCTCCCGGTTTGTGCACCTTGCGGGCGACAGCATGGATGAGATCCGCGCCAGCGTCGGGAGCGTGTCTGGCATTATGCGTGAAATATCTATTGCCACCCGCGAGCAGATGAAAGGCATCCATGAAATTAACCACGCGGTGACTCACCTGGATCGCATGGTGCAGCAGAACGCTGAACTCGTTGTACAGTCTGCTGCTGCGGCCAGCGCGCTGCAAAGCCAGGCGGGCGACCTTGCTGAGACCGCTGGCCATTTCCGCATATAATTTTTCCCGGACGCGCGTTAAGCAGGGAAAACGCGCGTCGGCTGAAAGGTTTCAGAAATTTTGTCATTTTTGTTTAATCGTTGCGCCATTTTTTGATCGAAATCAGCATCACCCACCTTCCCCTTTGGTGTTATGCAATGAGTAAATTGTGAACAACATCACGCTCGGGATGGGCAAAAACGACGGGGTATAAAAAATGGCACGAGTTAAAACGAGTCTGAAACTGTTTGGCGGGGATACGGTAGTGGTGCGTTGCTCAGAACGTTGCCGCATCCATCTGATGAGTACAAAAGGGCAAAAGCAATCGCAGGCAGATATCCTTACCGTCCAGGATGATAAGGCCTGGCTGACGGTGCCTTACACCGGCACCTGGGATGTGCTAATCGACAGCCACAGCCAGTCGCTCGAACATTCCGTAAGTTACGTGGCAGCATAACCATAAACGCCCGGCCAGCCGGGCGTATTATCAGGCAAAACCCGGGCGCAGCGTATTGCTGAGCGGGTTCCCTTCCAGCAGCGCTTTAACCTTCACCACCAGCTCACTCAGACAGTCGTCCTGCATACCGAGACGCGTCAGCTCCTGATCGAGCGAGAAAAGGTACTGGGCATTAGTGCCCAGCGGTCCACTGGCGGCGGCAATCAGCGGGGCAATCACCTGGGTTCGGGTGTCGGCTTCATACAGCGGGTGGCGCGGATCCATAATGAACACCAGCGCGTTGACGGTGCGGCCGTCGTCCAGTTCCAGCTTGCACCAGCTGGGCATATAGCAGCCGGTGATCATCTCGCGCTTCCACAGCAGCGTGAGCTCATCTTCCAGCGTGGTATCCGGCAGCCGGTATGCCACGCCCGTGGTGCGCCCGCCCTCTTTTAGTGCAAGCATACGTCCAGGCTGACAGGCGCTGCCGCGTCCGGCGGTCAGGCGCAAACAGAAGGCGCGGTGCCAGCCAGGCAGCGTTCCGGTTGCCGATTCAACAAACTCGAGGGCCGGGTTCCACATCAGCGAGCCGTAACCAAAAATCCAGACCGGGCCATCATCCGGGCGGCAGGCCAGCGTTGCCGCAAGCGACGCCGCACGTTGTTCAGCCGACCACAGAAGCGATTCCTCAATAGCACCAAATGCCGTCTTACAATCTGCCTTCATCAAGAAATCACGCGTTAACACATCCCCCTCCGCCACTGCATGCTTCCTTGCGACATCTTTAATGCGCCTTCCCGGCATTCTGCGCTGTTCATTTTAACAGCAGTTGAGCAACGATAAGCAATTCGCGGGCCAGATGCAATACAGCGGCAGTTCAACCGCCTGAAATGTCAAAATGGAGGCAGCGTATTATTCGGCAGCTATTTCTTTTTGTGCCATTTGTCATCATCCCCTTTCTCATAGTCATTTTTTACGGCGGCCCAGGCCACTTTATGCGCCGTCTCTTCACGGCTGGCATCGTCCCGGCGATCTTCTTTATCTTTGTATTGATCCCAGGCGCTGTTAAAGGCTTCTTTATAGATATCCTGAGCGTGGGCAGGCAGTACGTTTTGCACGTTATCCGGTAATTCGCTTTTCGATTTGTATGGCATCGCTAACCTCTCTTTTGGCTAAAAGATAAGTGTGGACGACGATACGCCAGGGTGCCAGCCGACAGCGAGAAATGAACTATTTAAGAGTGCAAGGCATTGTTATTAAATTATTATTTTGTGTAAATGAGGCATTATAAGCTTCAGGAAGAAAAATCCCATTAAAGGGTAAAATTAAGTAAAAAATACAGGGTATTTAACCGTTTTCTGTTAATTTAACACCCTCAAAATCTATCTATAATTACAAGCACCTGCACTGTTGGAGAAACACATGACAGCAACACACGAGGCGGTAAAGACCCGCCACAAGGAGACCTCTCTCATTTTCCCGGTTCTGGCACTGGCTGTGCTGCTCTTCTGGGGAAGCAGTCAGTCATTGCCAGTGGTTGTGGGGATCAATATTCTGGCTCTGGTGGGTATTTTAACCAGTGCATTTAGCGTGGTACGCCATGCGGATGTTTTAGCCCACCGTCTTGGAGAGCCGTATGGGTCATTAATTTTAAGCCTTTCGGTTGTGATTCTTGAGGTCAGTCTAATTTCCGCATTAATGGCCACTGGCGACGCCGCACCAACGTTAATGCGCGATACGCTCTACTCCATCATTATGATTGTTACCGGCGGCCTGGTCGGTTTTTCGCTTTTATTAGGTGGCCGCAAATTTGCCACCCAGTACATGAACCTTTTTGGCATTAAACAGTATCTGATCGCCCTGTTCCCGCTGGCGATTATCGTGCTGGTATTCCCGATGGCATTGCCGGGCGCAAACTTCACCACCGGCCAGGCGCTGCTGGTGGCGCTGATTTCCGCGGCAATGTACGGCGTGTTCCTGCTGATCCAGACCAAAACGCACCAGAGCCTGTTTGTTTACGAGCATGAAGACGACGGCGACGATGATGACCCGCATCACGGTAAGCCGTCGGCCCACAGCAGCGCGTGGCACACGGTTTGGCTGATCGTGCATCTGATTGCGGTAATTGCGGTCACCAAGATGAATGCGAACCCGCTGGAGGCGCTGTTAACTGAACTGAACGCGCCGGTCGCCTTTACCGGTTTCCTGGTGGCCCTGTTGATCCTGTCGCCAGAAGGCCTGGGAGCGCTGAAAGCGGTGCTCAATAATCAGGTGCAGCGTGCGATGAATCTGTTCTTCGGCTCGGTTCTGGCGACCATCTCCCTTACCGTTCCGGTGGTGACGTTGATTGCCTTTATGACGGGAAATGAATTGCAGTTTGCGCTGGGTGCGCCAGAGATGATTGTGATGGTGGCATCCTTGCTGCTGTGCCAGATATCCTTCTCCACCGGCCGCACCAATGTGCTGAACGGCGCGGCGCATATGGCGCTGTTTATTGCGTATCTGATGACGATATTTGCGTAATTTTTTTGCCGGGTGGCGCTGCGCTTACCCGGCCTACGAAACCCGTAGGCCCGCGCAAGCGTAGCGCCGCCGGGCAAAGAAAAACCCGCCGAAGCGGGTTTTTTTATTAGTTGCTGGTATCCAGCTCGTCGAAGCTCTTCACCAGATCGTCAATCGCTTTAATCTGTTTCAGGAATGGCTCCAGCTTATCCAGCGGCAGCGCGGATGGACCGTCGCATTTCGCGTTAACCGGATCCGGGTGCGCTTCAATGAACAGACCCGCCAGGCCGGTTGCCATACCGGCGCGCGCCAGTTCGGTCACCTGCGCACGACGCCCGCCAGACGCGGCGCCAAACGGGTCGCGACATTGCAGGGAGTGGGTCACGTCGAAAATCACCGGAGACTGGTTAGAGACGTTCTTCATTACGCTGAAGCCCAGCATATCCACAACCAGGTTGTCATAACCGAAGTTTGAACCACGGTCGCACAGGATCACCTGGTCGTTACCACCTTCGATAAACTTATCGACGATGTTACCCATCTGGCCAGGGCTCACGAACTGCGGTTTTTTCACGTTAATCACGGCACCGGTTTTCGCCATCGCTTCTACCAGGTCAGTCTGGCGCGCCAGGAACGCCGGAAGCTGAATCACGTCTACCACATCAGCCACGGGCTGTGCCTGAGACGCTTCGTGCACGTCGGTGATCACTTTCACGCCAAACGTCTGTTTCAGCTCCTGGAAAATCTTCATCCCCTCTTCCAGGCCCGGGCCACGGTAGGAGTGAATGGAGGAGCGGTTGGCTTTGTCAAAAGAGGCTTTAAACACGTACGGGATGCCCAGCTTCTGGGTCACGGTCACGTAGTGTTCGCAGATGCGCATAGCGAGATCGCGGGATTCCAGAACGTTCATACCGCCAAACAGCACGAACGGCAGGTCGTTTGCCACGTTGATATCACCAATGCTAACCACTTTTTGTTTCATAGGATCGCCTTATTCAGGTGTGAATCGGAATTAAGATTAATGCAGTGTAATGTGTTTATGCGCGATCGCGTTGATCTGCGCGCGAATCATTTCGCTGATCGGGTCTTCCGGACATTGCTCGACGAAATAATTCAAATCATTCAGCGCCACGTGCTCGCAGTCGAGCTGCGCATAAATCAGGCCGCGGTCGCGGATTTCGTACGGATCTTCCGGATTGAACTGCAACAGCACTTCGCTTGCGCGCAGGGCCAGCTCCATCTGACGCTCTTCCATCAGCGCAGACTTCAGCGTATCCAACAGCTTGCGGATCACTTCGGCGTTATCGGCTTCATCGAGATCTTCATTGAACAGCTCCGCTATCGGGCTGATGTTGCCTTTCAGCCAGACGTCCAGCGTATGCTCATCCAGCGTGTCGCCGTTAAACGGATTGATTAACCACATCTCACCGTCCAGCCACTCCGCCCGCAAAATCATCTGCGTCGGGAAAATGACCGGCACCAGTGGAATATCCAGTCGGTGCGCAACCCACAGTAAAATGGCGCCCAACGCGACGGCGCTACCCTGTCGATTTTTCAGCACCTGGTCCAGCCACAGTGCGTCAGACAGGCGATACACGCCTCGCGTGTCGCAGAAACCCCATTCGCCATAGAAAAGCTCAATCAGCTTCTCTAATTGCCAGTCTTGCGGACGTGCCTGATTGATCTCTTCGCGCGCCAGGCTGACCAGATTTTCCAGTTCAGCGTAAACGTACTGTGATGTGAAATCGTCGCGGATCATCTCTGAAATCAGGATCATACCATCGCATAGCGGCACTTTGTTAAATTCGAAATCGGCTAAGGACCTCATGACTTACCCCAGTAACGGTATTCTTGTGGTGGCGAGTTTAATGATGATGTACAGCACCACCAGACCCAGCAGAAAGGCGATAAACCCTGTCTGCTGGCTGCGCGGACGATGACGCCCAAGCGCGATAAAACCCAAAACGATGTAGATGATAACGCCAAACAGCTTTTCAGTCAGCCATAGGCCTTTATCAGTAAATGGCAGATAGCCGGTCTTCCACATTAACCCGGCTCCGGAAAGGAACAGCACCGTATCGATACCGTGTGGGGCGATACGTACCCAGCGGGCGTTAATCAGCGGATTATTGCTGTAGCGCCACCAGTAGCGGACAATGAAAAAGCCGATGGTCAGGGCAACGGAAACCAGGTGAACGGAGATTAGCAGCGTAAACAGGCTCATGACCACTGCCCCAGCGTCAGACGTTCATTGCCGCCGTAATCGCGGCAGGTTTCCACGGCGGCGTATCCGGCACGCGTAAACAGTGCTCGCACCGCCTCTCCCTGCGTCCACCCATGTTCCACCAGCAGCCAGCCACCGGGAAGCAAATGTTGCCGTGACGTTGTCACAATGTAATCGAGATCCGCAAGTCCCTGATTCGCAGCGACCAGCGCGGTCAACGGTTCAAAACGCACGTCGCCCTGCGCGAGATGCGGATCGTCTTCGTCGATGTAGGGCGGATTGCTGACAATCATTTCGAACATGCGGCTTCCAAGCGCGGCAAACCAGCTGCTTTGCAGAACGGAAACATTGTTCAGCCTCAGCCGTTCAACGTTGCGCCGCGCGAGGGCGACCACATCAGGCATCACGTCTACCGCCGTCACGATACAGTCCGGCCGCTCGCTGGCAAGCGCCAGCGCAATCGCGCCGGTGCCGGTACCCAGATCGAGGATCTGACACGACTGCGCCGGTAACCGCGCCAGCGCCTGCTCCACCAGACACTCTGTGTCCGGGCGCGGGATCAGCGTCGCCGCTGAAACATACAGCGGAAGTGACCAGAACTCGCGCTCGCCAACCAGATGCGCCACCGGCTCGCCGGTTTTACGGCGGGCGAGCAGCGCCTCCAGCTGCGATAGCTGTTCAGCTGTCAGTTCGGTTTCGCCGAAAGCCAGCAGATACGTGCGGGCTTTACCCGTCACATGCTCAAGCAGAATTTCGGCGTCCCGCTTCGGGCTTTCACTTTCTGAAAGTTCACGGGCCGCCTCACGTAACCAGCGCTGAAAATCCATTAATCCTGCTCGGACAGCGCCGCCAGCTGGTCGGCCTGGTATTCCTGCACGATAGGCTCAATCAGCATATCGAGCTTGCCTTCCATTGCCTCATCCAGACGGTAGAGCGTCAGGTTGATGCGGTGGTCGGTTACGCGCCCCTGCGGGAAGTTATAGGTGCGGTTACGATCGCTACGGTCGCCGCTGCCCAGCAGGTTACGGCGGGTAGAGGCTTCCGCCTGCTGGCGTTTCGCCATTTCCGCCGCGTGGATACGGGCACCCAGCACGGATAACGCCTTAGCTTTGTTCTTGTGCTGGGATCGCTCGTCCTGACACTCAACCACAATCCCGGTGGGCAGGTGAGTAATACGGATAGCGGAGTCGGTGGTGTTAACGTGCTGACCACCCGCCCCTGAAGAGCGGAAGGTGTCGATGCGCAGATCCGCCGGGTTGATATCCGGCAGTTCCGCTTCCGGCAGCTCGGGCATAACCGCCACCGTACAGGCCGAAGTGTGAATGCGTCCCTGAGATTCTGTCGCAGGCACACGCTGCACGCGGTGACCACCGGATTCAAACTTCAGCCGACCATAAACGCCGTCGCCGCTGATTTTGGCGATAACCTCTTTGTAGCCGCCATGCTCGCCTTCGTTGGCGCTCATGATCTCTACGCGCCAGCGGCGTGATTCCGCATAACGGCTGTACATACGGAACAGATCTCCGGCGAACAGCGCCGCTTCGTCGCCGCCGGTACCGGCGCGGACTTCCACAAAAGCGTTACGCTCATCGTCCGGATCTTTTGGCAGCAGAAGGACCTGAAGCTGCTGCTCCATCTCTTCTGACCGCGCTTTAGCGTCCTGCAACTCTTCCTGGGCCATCTCGCGCATTTCAGGATCGTCGAGCATCATCTGCGCGGTTTCGATATCTTCCTGGACCTGTCGCCAGTCGGTAAAGCATTTTGAAACATCACTTAACTGCGCGTATTCACGCGACAGCGCGCGAAAACGTTCCTGGTCGGCAATGGTCCCGGCATCGCCGAGCAGCGCCTGGACTTCTTCATGGCGCTCGTGCAGAGCTTCCAGTTTAGCGACGATAGAAGGCTTCATAGGCGTAAATGCACCTTGTCTTAGAAAATGGGTATAGGGCGCTATTCCAGCCCGAGGCTGTTGCGCAGAATAGTCAGGCGTTCATCGTCCCCGTCACGGGCAGCCTGCTGAAGAGATTTGGTTGGGGCATGGATCAGGCGGTTGGTCAGTTTCCAGGCTAAATCCTGCATAATCGCCTGCGCGTCGCCGCCCTGTTCAAGGGCCGCTAACGCTTTGGCCGTCAGGTCATCACGCACCTGCTCCGCCTGACCGCGGTATTCGCGGATGGTCTCGCTGACGCTTTGCGCGCGCAGCCAGGCCATAAATTCGCTGGTTTCCTGTTCAACGATGGTTTCCGCCTGCACAGCCGCCGCCTTACGCTGGGCAAGGTTGTGCGAAATGATGCTTTGCAGGTCATCCACGCTGTACAGGTAGGCGTTCGCCAGTTTGCCCACTTCCGGTTCGACATCACGCGGAACGGCGATATCCACCAGCAGCATCGGCTGATTGCGGCGGGATTTCAGCGCACGCTCGACCATCCCTTTCCCGATAATCGGCAGCGGGCTGGCGGTAGAACTGATAATAATGTCCGCCTCTTTCAGACGTTCATCGATGTCGCTCAGCGCAATCACCTCAGCGCCCACTTCATCTGCCAGCACCTGCGCACGTTCGCGGGTGCGGTTAGCGATGATCATCTTCTTCACCTTGTGTTCGCGAAGATGGCGCGCCACCAGCTCGATGGTTTCGCCCGCCCCCACCAGCAGTACGGTGACGGTCGACAGCGATTCAAAGATTTGACGGGCAAGAGTACAGGCCGCGAAAGCAACCGAAACCGCACTGGCGCCAATGTCGGTTTCGGTTCGCACACGCTTCGCCACGGAGAATGACTTCTGGAACATTCGCTCCAGTTCGCTGGCTTTCAGATGCCCTTTCTGGGAATCCGCGAAGGCTTTTTTCACCTGGCCGAGGATCTGCGGCTCGCCCAGCACCAGCGAATCCAGACCGCTGGCCACACGCATCAGATGGCTGACCGCATCGTTATCCTGATGCCAGTACAGGCTGTTGCGCAGCTCTTCTTCGTTGAGGTTGTGATAGTCACATAGCCAGCGGATCAGCGCCTCGTGCAGGTTGTCCTGCTCTTCCACGCTTAAATAGAGCTCGGTACGGTTGCACGTCGACAGCACCACGCCACCCTGCACCATCGGCTGTGCAAGCAGGCTATCCAGCGCCAGGTCGAGCGTATCCGGCGAAAACGTAACGCGTTCTCGCAGTGAAACCGGGGCCGTTTTGTGGTTAATACCGAGTGCTAATAGGGTCATGTTGAGCGGGAGTAGTACCAGCGTTAATAAGGTTAGCAGGACGCATCATACAGGATGCGCGAGATCAATAAAAGAGACTGCCCCCTTTCGGAGTAATAGCTTACGCCGCGCTTTGAGATAATTTGAACGTAGACGGTGGCACCCTTCAACGCTAGCATTAACAGTTATAACTGCAACGTATCTCAAGGATTTGTCATCATTATGACCCGAATGATTCGCCTGCTGCCTCTGGCGGCCCTGGTTCTGACCGCCTGTTCCGTTCATCAGCCGAAAGGCCCGGGCAAAAGCCCCGACTCACCGCAGTGGCGTCAGCACCAGCAGGATGTGCTGAAATTAAGCCAGTACCAGACCCGCGGTGCATTTGCATATCTCTCTGACGAACAAAAAGTTTATGCTCGCTTCTTCTGGCAGCAAACGGGGCAGGACAACTATCGCCTGCTGCTGCTCAACCCGCTGGGCAGCACCGAGCTGGAGCTTAACGCGAAGCCTGGCGAAGCGCAGATCACCGATAACAAAGGCCAGCACTACACCGCGACCGACGCCGAAGAGATGATTGGCAAACTGACCGGGATGCCGATTCCGCTCAATAGTCTGCGCCAGTGGATCCTTGGCCTGCCGGGTGACGCCACCGACTATACGCTTGATGACCAATACCGTCTGAGCCAGGTTAACTACACCCAGGGCGGTAAAACCTGGAAAGTGGTGTACAGCGCGTATGACAGCAAGACGCAACCATCGCTGCCGTCCAATATGGAGCTGACGCAGGGTAGCCAGCGTATCAAGCTGAAAATGGATAACTGGATCGTTAAATGATGACCCACTGGCCCTCTCCCGCAAAACTGAACCTGTTTCTCTACATTACCGGGCAGCGCGCTGACGGCTATCACACCCTGCAAACCCTGTTTCAGTTTGTCGACTACGGCGACACGATCTCAATCGAACCGCGTCAGGACGGGCAGATTTGCCTGCTGACGCCAGTCGACGGCGTGGCGCACGACGATAACCTGATCGTGCGCGCTGCCCGCCTGCTGATGAAAACGGCGTCGTCGTCGGATCGTCTGCCAGCGGGAAGCGGTGCGGATATCCGTATCGACAAACGCCTGCCGATGGGCGGCGGTCTTGGCGGCGGTTCGTCAAATGCTGCAACCGTTTTGGTGGCGCTTAACCATCTGTGGGGCTGCGGTCTGACAACGGACGAGCTGGCAGCGTTAGGGTTGACGCTGGGCGCCGATGTACCAGTGTTTGTACGCGGCCACGCGGCGTTTGCTGAAGGGGTGGGCGAAATCCTCACGCCGGTCGATCCGCCGGAAAAATGGTATCTGATCGTTCACCCTGGCGTGAGCATTCCTACCCCGGTCATCTTTAAAGATCCTGACCTGAAAAGAAATACCCCGGTACGGTCAATAAAAAAGTTATTAAATTGTGAATTCAGCAACGATTGCGAGGATATCGCAAGAAAACGTTTTCGCGAGGTTGATGCGGTGCTTTCCTGGCTGTTAGAATACGCGCCGTCGCGCCTGACCGGTACAGGGGCCTGTGTCTTTGCTGAATTTGACACCGAATCCGCCGCCCGTCAGGTGCTTGAGCAAGCGCCGGATTGGCTGCATGGTTTTGTAGCACGCGGGATGAACACCTCCCCCCTACAGCAGGCCATTCTGGCGCAGACTGAGTTTCGGTGACAACGTCACCCTGTTCCAGACGTTGCATCGCGCTCTTTAATACACCGCCTGGATAGCGTTTGCTTAGGCCCCGCAGTTTGCGGCGAACGCTATCCACCACTGGACGCATGCCTGAGGTTCTTCTCGTGCCTGATATGAAGCTTTTTGCTGGTAACGCCACCCCGGAACTAGCACAACGTATTGCCAACCGCCTGTACACTTCCCTCGGCGACGCCGCTGTAGGTCGCTTTAGCGACGGCGAAGTCAGCGTACAAATTAACGAAAATGTACGCGGTGGTGATATTTTCATCATCCAGTCCACCTGTGCTCCAACGAACGACAACCTGATGGAATTGGTTGTTATGGTCGACGCGCTGCGTCGCGCTTCTGCTGGCCGTATCACTGCTGTTATTCCTTACTTTGGCTATGCACGTCAGGACCGTCGCGTCCGTTCCGCGCGTGTGCCAATCACCGCTAAAGTTGTCGCAGACTTCCTCTCCAGCGTCGGCGTTGACCGCGTACTGACGGTCGACCTGCACGCAGAGCAGATCCAGGGCTTCTTCGACGTGCCGGTTGATAACGTTTTCGGCAGCCCAATCCTGCTGGAAGACATGCTGCAACTGAATCTGGACAACCCGATTGTGGTTTCTCCGGACATCGGCGGCGTGGTACGTGCTCGTGCTATCGCGAAGCTGCTGAACGATACCGACATGGCGATCATCGACAAACGCCGTCCGCGTGCTAACGTTTCACAGGTGATGCACATCATCGGTGACGTGGCTGGCCGCGACTGCGTGTTGGTGGACGACATGATCGATACCGGCGGTACGCTGTGTAAAGCCGCTGAAGCGCTGAAAGAGCGTGGTGCGAAACGCGTATTCGCTTACGCGACTCACCCGATCTTCTCCGGCAATGCGGTAAACAACCTGCGTAACTCCGTCATCGACGAAGTTGTGGTATGCGATACCATTCCACTGAGTGACGAGATCAAAGCGCTGCCAAACGTGCGTACGTTGACCCTGTCCGGGATGCTGGCCGAAGCGATTCGTCGTATCAGCAACGAAGAATCCATCTCTGCAATGTTCGAACACTGATCGAACACGGCCAAAAAACCCGCTACGGCGGGTTTTTTTGTTTATAGTATTTATTTGTATGACTTATGCCTCCTTCACCTGCCATTCATATGACAGATGATGCGCACACGGATGATAGATAATTGTGAAAAACGTAACCTCCTCACATGTTCTGCCCTTTCGCGCCCTCATCGACGCCTGCTGGAAAGAGAAATACACGTCGTCACGCTTTGTTCGTGACCTGATAGCCGGGATCACCGTCGGGATTATTGCCATCCCGCTGGCGATGGCACTGGCGATTGGTAGCGGCGTCGCGCCGCAGTACGGGCTGTACACCTCAGCCGTTGCGGGGATTGTGATTGCGCTGACGGGCGGGTCCCGCTTCAGCGTCTCCGGCCCAACTGCCGCCTTTGTGGTGATCCTCTACCCGGTTTCCCAACAGTTTGGTCTGGCAGGCCTGCTGGTTGCCACCCTGATGTCCGGCATCTTTTTAATTCTGTTCGGTCTGGCCCGCTTTGGTCGCCTGATTGAATATATTCCCCTTTCCGTGACGCTGGGGTTCACCTCGGGGATTGGGATTACCATCGGGACCATGCAGATTAAGGATTTCCTCGGCCTGCAAATGGCCCATGTTCCGGAGCACTACTTACAGAAAGTGGGCGCGCTGTTTATGGCGTTGCCGACGGCCAACCTGGGCGATGCAGCCATTGGCATCGTTACCCTCGGCACACTCATCGTCTGGCCTCGCTTAGGCATTCGTCTCCCGGGGCATCTCCCCGCTCTGCTGCTGGGCTGCGCGGTGATGGGCGTCGTCAACCTGCTCGGTGGACAGGTCGCCACCATTGGCTCCCAGTTCCACTATGTTCTGGCGGATGGCTCACAGGGTAACGGTATTCCGCAGCTGCTGCCGCAGCTGGTTCTGCCGTGGGACATGCCGGGCTCCAGCTTCACCCTGAGCTGGGATTCCCTTCGCGCTCTGCTGCCTGCCGCGTTCTCCATGGCAATGCTGGGCGCGATTGAATCCCTGCTCTGCGCCGTCGTGCTCGACGGCATGACCGGCACTAAGCACAAAGCCAACAGCGAACTGGTCGGTCAGGGCTTAGGGAACATCGTTGCACCGTTCTTCGGCGGTATTACGGCTACGGCTGCGATTGCCCGTTCCGCCGCGAACGTACGTGCGGGCGCGACATCACCGGTTTCAGCGGTCATTCACTCCCTGCTGGTGATCATGGCGCTGCTGATCCTTGCCCCGCTGCTTTCATGGCTTCCACTCTCGGCCATGGCTGCGCTGCTGTTGATGGTGGCCTGGAATATGAGTGAGGCGCATAAGGTGGTGAATCTGCTGCGCCGTGCGCCGAAAGACGACATCATCGTGATGCTGATCTGCATGTCGCTGACCGTGCTGTTTGATATGGTTATCGCTATCAGCGTCGGCATAGTGCTGGCCTCGCTGCTGTTTATGCGCCGCATCGCGCAGATGACGCGTCTCTCCCCGGTTAACGTTGAGGTACCTGACGATGTGCTGGTGCTGCGCGTGATTGGCCCGCTGTTCTTCGCCGCGGCGGAAGGTTTGTTCAGCGATCTGGCGTCCCGCGTCGCGGGCAAACGGATTGTGGTGCTGAAGTGGGATGCCGTCCCGGTGCTGGATGCCGGCGGTCTGGATGCCTTCCAGCGCTTTATTGCCCGCCTGCCGGAAGGCTGCGAGCTGCGGATCAGTAACCTCGAATTCCAGCCCCTGCGCACCATGGCGCGCGCGGGCGTGCAGCCGATCCCTGGCCGATTGTCCTTCTACCCTAACCGTGAAGCTGCATTAGCGGATCTGTGAGTCATCTGATGCAGAGATACGTCTTTGCATCATCACCCCGATCGCCTGCTGGAGCCATTCAAGCACGGCAGGCGTCATCCACGTGCCTTTCATCAGATGCGGCTCCTGCTGCATGGCGAGACGAAATTTTTGCTGGGTCTGCGGGTTTGTTCCCGCATAGGACTGGAATAAAACCAGCCACTTTTCTGCCAGCTTTTGCGCATCGTCAGAAGCGGGACTGAGATTATCCCGCTGCGCCTGATGTAGCTTTGCCACCAGCGGCGGCCACTCCATCATCCGGTCAAAGTAGTGCGCCCGGGTAAAGGCCATCTCTTCGGCAGTGAGATATTTCTCCCAGATGCTGAGCTTTGATTCGGCAAACGCCCGCGTGATGTAATCCGTAATCTCCGGTGTAATGCCGGTTTGCTCCTGCATCTGCGGCTCCACGCTGTGCATTTCGTTCAGACGGGTCAAAAATTCCGGTTTGCCTGCGGTATCCTGTTCCAGGCGTTCCATCCACCGTGAAGCCAAATCGGTCGCCCGCGCGTCCGTGACGCTGACGTTCTGTTCCAGCAAGCGTTTAACCTCCGTCACCAGACCCGACCAGATATCCGCCAGCGCCTCTTTCTCTACCGCAAACGGCAGTTGCTGCAACTCTTCTTTGCTAAACCAGCGATCGTACATATTCATTAACTCCAGAGTCTGTAGCCAGGATTCCAGATCCGGCGTCGCATCGTCGGTCAGCCCGGTACGCAATTCCACCAGCCGGTTGCGCAGCGTATGGATGCTACGCAGTTGCTTGTCCAGCAAAGTGATTTGCCCGTCGAGTAATTCGGCTAATGACAGCGAACGCTGTTCCAGAAAATCCCTGATTTCGGCAAGCTCCAGTCCGGCTTTTGCCAGCGCCTGGATCATATGCAGACGCTGCACATCCGCCAGGTTATAAAGCCGGTAGCCTGCCGCGCTTCTGGCAGAAGGTAACAACAGCCCTGTTTGCTCGTAGTGATGCAAAGTCCGCACGGTGATCCCTGCGCGTTTCGCCAGTTCACCCACCTGAATCAACATAACGGCTCCTTTTGTTCTGCCAGTGTCGCTACTCTGAAGCCTTACGTTACGTGAGGGTCAATGCGTCATGCAAAAAAAAACGACTTCAGATGAAGTCGTTTCGGTGTTCTTTATGGGGCACTAGCCGTGCTTATGCTGGTCGCGGCGGCATCGTTTATCGTAATGGCGCACCCACCAGTATTTATCGCAGACTTCCTCATGTCCGCTCACGCGCGCCCCGGCGAGCCACAATACCGCACCGAGGAAGATACTCAGCACCGCGCCATGCGCAAAGTATTGTGGGAGGTCAAGCTGCGGTAATTGGTTTAAAATTGAATAACCGACACCGGCGACCATCACGAACAGTCCCAACCCCATTAGCACGTTACCGAGCATTGAAGCGTTTTTGCGTTTCATATGTCACCTCCGGAACTTTGGGTTGTCAGGGGAAAAACCCCTTCTCCTTGTGTGTAAAGTATAGACAACGCCACTTATATGAGTTGCGTGAATGATCACATTTACAGATAACTCCCGGACAAAAATTTACAAATAAGACATTGAACAGCTTGAAATTCTAATTGTTCAAAGAAGAAATTATTCGCATTTCGATGTACAGCAGGCAGAACTTTGTCAAGCGGCGCGCCAGACAGTAAACTACGCGCCAGATCTGGAACCCATTAGGAAGTAAATCGTGACGATTAAACTGATTGTCGGCCTCGCCAATCCGGGCGCAGAGTATGCCGCTACCCGCCATAACGCCGGCGCCTGGTATGTTGATCTGCTGGCGGAACGTCTGCGCGCGCCCCTGCGTGAAGAACCCAAGTTTTACGGGTATACCTCACGCATCAATCTTGCGGGTGCTGACGTGCGGTTGCTGGTGCCAACCACCTTTATGAACCTGAGCGGCAAAGCCGTGGCGGCTATGGCAACGTTTTATCGCATCAATCCGGATGAGATCCTGGTGGCCCACGACGAACTGGATCTGCCGCCAGGCGTGGCGAAGTTCAAGCTGGGCGGCGGTCATGGCGGCCACAACGGCCTTAAAGACATCATCAGCAAACTGGGTAATAACCCTAATTTCCACCGTTTGCGCGTGGGAATCGGCCATCCGGGCGATAAAAACAAAGTTGTTGGTTTCGTACTGGGTAAACCACCCGTTTCTGAGCAGAAGTTGATTGACGAAGCGGTGGACGAAGCGGCCCGCTGCACCGAGATTTGGCTTCAGGACGGCCTGACGAAAGCCACCAATCGACTGCACGCTTTCAAAGCGCAATAATCGGCGCCATGGGGCTTTTTTACCGCGCGTCGCGCGGGTTACGTGTATAATAGGCGTAGTTATTTACTTTTCTTCAATCGGTTATCGTTAACGGATTGATTATCAAGATATTAAGGTGATTTAGAAATGGGATTCAAATGCGGTATCGTCGGTCTGCCAAACGTGGGCAAATCCACCCTGTTCAACGCGCTCACCAAGGCAGGTATTGAAGCGGCGAACTTCCCGTTCTGTACCATCGAGCCGAACACCGGTGTTGTTCCTATGCCCGATCCGCGTCTGGACCAGCTCGCGGAAATCGTGAAGCCGCAGCGCATTCTGCCGACCACCATGGAGTTCGTGGACATCGCGGGCCTGGTAAAAGGCGCATCCAAAGGTGAAGGCCTGGGCAACCAGTTCCTGACCAACATCCGTGAAACAGAAGCGATCGGCCACGTTGTGCGCTGCTTCGAGAACGACAACATTATCCACGTTAACAACAAAGTGGATCCGGCTGACGACATCGACGTCATCAACACCGAGCTGGCCCTCTCTGACCTCGACACCTGCGAGCGCGCCATTCACCGCGTGCAGAAGAAAGCGAAAGGCGGCGACAAGGACGCGAAAGCGGAACTGGCTGCCCTGGAAAAATGTCTGCCACAGCTGGAAAACGCGGGCATGCTGCGCGCGCTGAAAAACCTGACTGAAGAAGACAAAGCGGCGATCAAATACCTGAGCTTCCTGACCCTGAAGCCAACCATGTACATCGCCAACGTTAACGAAGACGGTTTCGAGAACAACCCGTACCTCGACAAAGTACGTGAAATTGCCGCGGCTGAAGGTTCTGTGGTTGTTGCCGTGTGCGCGGCCGTTGAATCTGATATCGCCGAGCTGGACGATGCCGACCGTGAAGAGTTCATGGCCGAACTGGGTCTGGAAGAGCCGGGCCTGAACCGCGTGATCCGCGCGGGCTATGAGCTGCTGAACCTGCAAACCTACTTCACCGCTGGCGTAAAAGAAGTGCGTGCGTGGACCATCCCTGTGGGTGCGACTGCGCCTCAGGCGGCCGGTAAGATCCACACCGACTTCGAGAAGGGCTTCATTCGTGCGCAGACTATCGCGTTTGAAGACTTTATCACCTACAAGGGTGAGCAAGGCGCGAAAGAAGCTGGCAAGATGCGTGCGGAAGGGAAAGACTACATCGTTAAAGATGGCGATGTGATGAACTTCTTGTTTAACGTCTGATTAGTTTTGAATTAAAAAAATCCACGCTTTGGCGTGGATTTTTTTCGTTCTTATTTAGTTATTATTAACGTTAAAAAACACCTTCTTTGAGTGGATTATCTTTTTTTCCGCCCCAAGGGTCGTCTAATAAAAACTTAGCTGTGACAGTGTCTTTTTCCGGCACAAGAGTGAAATTGTAATAAATTTCATCCCCTTCACAAATCTCATAATAGAGCGAATACGTTTTGTTGGTTACATTTATGTTTATGTCAAATTTCTCTGTCGCAGAAGCCACCTGAAGCTTATTTTTATCTGTAATAAAAAATGGCACTACAATGCAGCGTTGAGCATTTTCATCTAAATTAAAAGCATTCTCTATTTTGATATTTACGTTTGCTCCAAATGCGTCCTCTGGTAAAGGATCAAAAATAACATAATCTTTATGAATCACAGCACCTTGAGATACATTACCTTTACCCCACTGACTCAGTTTTTCATCATAGTCTCGTGATCGTAGCAATATTTGACGATGTGAAATCAGTAGGTCAACATGTTGACTATATCTATGCCTCATTATGTAAAAAAGACTATTTTTCATATTCTTCTATCGTTTTTGTTGCTATGTACATATCTTCTCTTTGAGGATTGATTGACCATAAAGATAGCGATTATTACGCAAGGATGCCCCCATAACTGAAGTTGACAAATGCTAATTGAGTAAAAAATTCGTTGTAATTATGCTATATAAATAAAAACGAGCGGTTTGTCACCGATTTTAGCAATGAAATTAACTATACAACAATAGTTACGTACAAAATAAAACAATAACTATTTTAAAATATTAATTAATTACAACTATAGAATATAGTAAGCTACAATTTCAACGCTATCAATTATACAACTCCTGATTTTTTGGCTGTAAAATATCCCCCCTGCATAAAACTATTAATCCTTTGAAAAAAAGGGCTTATTTTTCCCTTCTCTAGTCTGAGTGGCAACAATAACTTCATAAGCATCTCTTTCACTTCTTTGTGCTTTCAATGCTTCTTCGGATGTAATTTTCGACTCTTTATCAATCATAGCAATAGTTCCAGCATCATATCGGATAAAATATTCATTATCTCTTTTAATTATGTCAATGCCAAAACCAGTAAAAATAACTTCACTCATTTTTCGTACCTCTATTTGTTTATAATCGGTGTAATCAAAGCATCACCGACAGGCGTTTGATCTATTACGGCTTCAGGGATCCCTCCTGACGTCTTACCTCCAGGAACCCAAAAATCATTAGCCCCTCCCTCGTTGCCTGAAGGCATCCTAAGCCCTTGAGGTTTAAGGATATCTATTCGGACCGGTGAATCGCCAAGATCTCCAGGGTCTAATCCTAACATTTTCTCTAACTTCCCGACATCTCCGCCAGCTTTCTTAATAATGTTATCAGCAACTGATTTTGGCATCACAAAATGACCAGATGGAGGGCCAATCTCAGCTCTATTCACTCCCCATGCAATTTTAGAAATACCATCATTAAATAAAGCAAGATGTTGCTTAACATAAGAAGGGTCTAGATAGTTCGTTGGGTTTGGCCGATTGGGCTTCGTCGTGCCTTTTAAAGAATTATACGCCTTTGCTGCCCAAGCCCTACTTGAGAAAACCCCTTTTGTTTTATTCTGGAAATCATTCCAGCTATTTCTGCACGATAACCCCCACGGATCCACCCACCCCAGCGCATTCGGCGCATACTGGTAAAGGTTTATTCCCCCCGCCAGCCCTATCGGGTCCTGCTGCGTAAACCGTCCGCAGTCCGGGTCGTAATACCGGAACAGATTGTAGTGCAGCCCTGTCTCGCGGTCCAGGTATTGCCCCTGCATGCGCAGGTTCTGGGAATATCCTGATACCTGCGTTTCGCTTTCCCGCAGCAGTTTGCCCCAGGCGCTGTTCACCCCTTCCCAGCGCACCTGCCCTTCGCTATCCGTCATCCGCTCCGGTGTGCCGTTGGGCTGACAGTGGAACCAGAAGATTTCCGGGGCATCAACGCCGTCAATACGTGCCAGCGGATCGTAGCTGTCCTGATCGCTGTAGACGTAGGTCAGCGGCTCATCCCCGTGCACTTCCTGCAACAGCCGGAACCCTTCCCAGACAAACCGGGTGGTGACCGGCCTGCCGGTTGGCTGGCCGCCCAGCATCTGGCGGCGCGTTTTGCTGATGCGTCGCCCGAGCGGATCGTAGCGGAAGCTGACCTCCGTCTGCGGTCTGTTGCGGTCCCGTGGCTGGCTGTTGACCTCCGTCAGGCGGTGCTCGCCGTCGTAGCGGTAGTGCCAGCGGGTCTGGCCATTATCCTTCTCCACGGTGCGGCCATGGATGTCATAACGCCAGCGAATACCGTTGAGCTGCGTCAGACGGTTGTGCGTGACTTTCTCAGCAGCCCCCTCGAGCGGGTTACCGGCCGCATCCCAGCGCCACTGCTCCTGACCGGGCAGCGTGCCGTCCTGAACGAGCAGGCGCCCTGCGCTGTCGTACTGCCAGCGGTACCAGCTGAACGGGTTATCGTCCCGCTCTTCGCGGACAAGATTATTGCGATAGTCGTAATCCCAGCGGCGGGACCAGCGGCGCGGCGACGGGCGCTGGGCATTGCCGGTAAAAACGTCCCGGCGATGCAGTCGGCCAAGGCGGTCGTATTCGCTGCGGGTGGTCAGCAGCCTCTGGGTGCGGCTGGTCTCACGGTGGAGTTCGTCGCGGGTATACCGACAGCTTATTGAGGGTAGGATTCAGCAAGGAGCGTAAGAGGCAGCCCGAATATGAGCTGAAGGTAAAAATTACATCGTTAAAGATGGCGACGTGATGAGCTTCTTGTTTAACGTTTGATTTGTTTTGAATGAAAAAAATCCACGCTTTGGCATGGATTTTTTTCGATTTTCACCCTGAGCGTTGAAGATGGTCAAAACAGTTGGCAACGGCTTTGTCTCGCTTAACACAAACACTAATTGGCGTGTTGAATCGATCATTGCATTATCTCAAAATGGTATGCTGAAAATATATTTTATCCTTTAGCGATCAAAACGCTTCTATGATCAGTTTCATTTTTTATCCAGAACATTTCATCTTGAGGTAACGATCCATTACTGCAAAAATCAACAAGTTCACCGTGCCAACCATCAGACACATATTCTTGATAATGCATACTCTCAACATATTCCGAATATAATTTTTTATTATCAAAGTCTATAAATAAATCCGGCATAAGTTCATATATATCCCACCAAGTTGTTTTTTGCGAAAGCCTATTATAAAACTCCTCAGCTATGTCATCCTTTTCGTATGAATAACCATCTTTAATTAAATCATCAATGAATATCTGCGCGTTTCCTTCATTTACTACTGGTATGTCATATCTTTCCTTATGGATATCCTGAAGGTTTATTTCCACCCCACTTTTCACAAAATCCTCTACCCATTTAACTCTGTCGAAGCCCCACATTTCCTTGAACGCAACGAACCAATAAAATCTTCCTTCATACTTAACTATCACAAGGAGTTCGTCATCTTTATTGATATTCATATAGTAACCTATCTTACATTCCCGGAGCCTGGAATCACTACTTCTTCAAGCCATTCTGGCCATATTGATGGTAATTCATGCGACCTACCTGGCGTAGTCGGATCCACGCGTTTAGGAGCTAATCCCCCTTGATTTAACGGATTAGTACGATAACCTGCCTGAGGTATTGCACTTTCTTCAATGAAATCCGCCATCCATTTAGGTACTTTAAAGAGACAACTTCAGCATTTCCACCTCTAATATCAAGGAAATGCTGAGCATGTGAGCTATCTCCAATATATCTGTCAACAAAAATAAAAGTAAATATCCCGTATTAAATCTCCATCAACTTCATCGACAGTTCTGGTTTTGATTTTATTAAAGTCAGCTAAAATACCTTTCACTGGCACAGTAGACTTTGATATATCATCATAAAATGCTTTTTGTTGACTTTCCGGAACATATTTTTTTATTAAAAAAACAAGATTCTTTCGTAACTCTTCATCTGTCATCACTTTTACTCCGGAATTATAGTAACACGTTCAAAAATAACAGGGTAATTTCGTTCGATTGGTAGCAACTGTAATGCCCCACCTTTACCATACTCAGGATATGCACTGGTGAAAAGCTCATATCCAGGCCCTCGACCACCATTGGCAAGAGGTACTTGCACTTGAGGTATTCCATTTTTATACAGTTGTAATGTATCAAACTCACCTAATAAACGTGCATCACTCCATGAATCAGGATTACCTTTCTCATAAAAAATTTGATAGGCGTCCCTGGCTTCATTTGCAGATTTATATTTCGTATACCCAAAATAACTTAACGGGGCTGATTTATTTTCTATTGTCTGTGGAGCATATTTGCTATCCATATAACGATATGCTGTAGAAGGCATAGTCGAACTAGGGCCACTTGGACCAACATAGAAATCAGGTTTTGTTTTACCACTACACTCACGGCTCAACCCCCACGGATCCACCCATCCCAGCGCATTCGGCGCATACTGGTAAAGATTTATCCCCCCCGCCAGCCCTATCGGGTCCTGCTGCGTAAACCGTCCGCAGTCCGGGTCGTAATACCGGAACAGATTGTAGTGCAGCCCTGTCTCACGGTCCAGGTATTGCCCCTGCATGCGCAGGTTCTGGGAATATCCTGATACCTGCGTTTCGCTTTCCCGCAGCAGTTTGCCCCAGGCGCTGTTCACCCCTTCCCAGCGCACCTGCCCTTCGCTATCCGTCATCCGCTCCGGTGTGCCGTTGGGCTGACAGTGGAACCAGAAGATTTCCGGGGCATCAACGCCGTCAATACGCGCCAGCGGATCGTAGCTGTCCTGATCGCTGTAGACGTAGGTCAGCGGCACATCCCCGTGCACTTCCTGCAACAGCCGGAACCCTTCCCAGACAAACCGGGTGGTGACCGGCCTGCCGGTTGGCTGGCCGCCCAGCATCTGGCGGCGCGTTTTGCTGATGCGTCGCCCGAGCGGGTCATAGCGGAAGCTGACCTCCGTCTGCGGTCTGTTGCGGTCCCGTGGCTGGCTGATGACCTCCGTCAGGCGGTGCTCGCCGTCGTAGCGGTAGTGCCAGCGGGTCTGGCCGTTATCCTTCTCCACGGTGCGGCCATGGATGTCATAACGCCAGCGAATGCCGTTGAGCTGCGTCAGACGGTTGTGCGTGACTTTCTCAGCAGCCCCCTCAAGCGGGTTACCGGCCGCATCCCAGCGCCACTGCTCCTGACCGGGCAGCGTGCCGTCCTGAACGAGCAGGCGCCCTGCGCTGTCGTACTGCCAGCGGTACCAGCTGAACGGGTTATCGTCCCGCTCTTCGCGGACAAGATTATTGCGATAGTCGTAATCCCAGCGGCGGGACCAGCGGCGCGGCGACGGGCGCTGGGCATTGCCGGTAAAGACGTCCCGGCGATGCAGTCGGCCAAGACGGTCGTATTCGCTGAGGGTGGTCAGCAGCCACAGGGGGCTATTCTCAGGGTGGTGTTGTTCGTTGCGAGAATATTGACAGTTTATTAAGGGAAAGGGTAAATAAGGCGCGAAAAAAAATAAGCAAGAGATGCGCAGAAGGAAGAAAGAATATTGTTACAAATGGCTACGTGATGAATTAATTGTTTAACATTTGTTTTTTTTAAATGAAATATCCACACCAAGGCGTGGATTCATTTCTGAGATAAACTCCCTCTTCTAAAGAGCTTCAGTAAATGTTGCTTTTGTAAAGGAAATTAGAACTTCTGAACTTTGCTTTTTATATTTAACTTCGTAACTACCCGACTCTAAAATAATAAGCTCACCTGATATAACATCTGAATCATCAGGTTGAAGATCGCCGTCCGTGACATCCTCTCCCGCCCCAATAACAACCTTTCCAGAAGGTACTTTCAAAAATAGCGCCCCGGTATATTCATCAACATCATGTTTAATAAGGACTTTATAGACACCATCATCTCCAAGATTGAGAAATAATACATTTCCTTTATTTATTTCTTCAACTTCATTTTCTGGAAGACTCCACCACTCTGCATCATCGTTAACTCTATGTTTTAGTGAAACTAAATCATAAATGATACTGTTGCTGTATTTGTTTGGAAATGTATTATTTCATACTTAATTTTCAACATTTAATCACTTAACATATAATCAACAACCGCTATTTAGAAGCAATAGAATACGTACAATAAGGTCCAAATTCTCTCCTGGACCTTATCAGCTTGGGAAATGCTCATGAATACAATTGGCATTCATTCCACTAATCACGTCCGCAACTTAACATAATTATCAAAAAATTCAGAAAACGAAGGGCTTATGGTGTTTGTCGTATTCTTGGAAAATAGGTCATAATTAACAACCCTTCCAAAACCCTCACTGCCTGAATCTATACACCAGCAAACTTCATCATCTTTTAGATATATAACAGAATAATTTTCAGGAAGTGAAAATTCTTTACGGCAATATATTGTATCGTAAAAAACAGCACCTCCTGACTCTTCAAGAGCATTATTATTCACTATTCCTGAAATCTCCTCTCCAATCACCCCTCCGCCACCAACCAAAAGTAAAAACTCTCGAAAATCATGAGGGAGTTTAATGCCTAGGTTATCTTCAAGTGAATCAATCTGTTCTATATCAACTTGACCTAACCAAAAAACTTCGTCTGTCGCATTATTGTTCAAATATTCAATTGCAGTTTTGATAGTCATCATTTTTACACCCTATTAAAAATCTAATGCTCTCAACTTCCAATACGCACTTCTGAATCTATTGTACTGTCTATCAAGTTCAGGAGTATTTCTAAAACTACCACCGTTCTCGATTAATCCATGCAATTGCTTATGATACAGCTTATGCGTAGATGAAAGAATTTCCACCATTGGTCCAGGTTCTTGTCCAAGAACGTGATGAAGATTGACTTGTTTTCCATCTGTGCCAATCGGAGCATAGCCATTTTTCATAAAATCAACGTTTGTCCAACCATCCTTAAATTTCGCTTTGATTGAAGGATGAACTGACGTATGAACTGACTTAGGAACCCCAGGATGTATATCAACAGTATTTTTATAAAATGTACGTCCCAGAATTGTTCCAAGCTTATATTTACCTGAGGATGAACATCTACTCAACCCCCAAGGATCCACCCACCCCAGCGCATTCGGCGCATACTGGTAAAGGTTTATCCCCCCCGCCAGCCCTATCGGGTCCTGCTGCGTAAACCTTCCGCAATCCGGGTCGTAATACCGGAACAGATTGTAGTGCAGCCCTGTCTCAAGGTTCAGGTATTGCCCCTGCATGCGCAGGTACTGGGAATATCCTGATACCTGCGTTTTACTTTCACGCAGCAGTTTGCCCCAGGCGCAGTTGACCCCTAACCAGCGCACCTGCCCTTCGATATCCGTCATCCGCTCCGGCGTGCCGTTGGGCTGGCAGTGGAACCAGAAGATTTCCGGGGCATCAACGCCGTCAATTCGCGCCAGCGGATCGTAGCTGTCCTGATCGCTGTAGACGTAGGTGAGCGGCACATCTCCATGCACTTTCTGCAGCAGACGGAATCCTTCCCAGACAAACCGGGTGGTGACAGGCTTACCGGTTGGCTGGCCGCCCAGCATCTGGCGGCGCGTTTTGTTGATGCGTCGTCCGAGTGGGTCATAGCGGAAGCTGACCTCCGTCTGCGGTCTGTTGCGGTCCCGCGGCTGGCTGATGACCTCTGTCAGGCGGTGCTCGCCGTCGTAGCGGTAGTGCCAGCGGGTCTGGCCGTTATCCTTCTCCAAGGTGCGGCCATGGATGTCATAACGCCAGCGAATGCCGTTCAGCTGCGACAGGCGGTTGTGCGTGACTTTATCAGCAGCCCCCTCAAGCGGGTTACCGGCCGCATCCCAGCGCCACTGCTCCTGGCCGGGCAGCGTACCGTCCTGAACCAGCGGCGCGGCGGCGGGCGTTGGGCATTGTCGGTAAAGACGTCCCGGCGATGCAGTCGGCCGAGACGGTCGTACTCGCTGCGGGTAGTCAGCAGCCCTGGGTCGGCAGTTCTCTCGGTGGAGTTCGTCGCAGGCATACTGACAGCCTGTCAAGAACAGGTGAACAAGGCAGGAAGGAAGCTGACAAATGCGTGCCAGAGGGAATGATTACATCGTTAAAGATGGAGAAATGCTGAACTTATTGTTTAACGTTTGGTTTGTTTTGAATGGAATAAATTACTGCTCTTACGCCGTCTTACGCAGATAAAACTCAAGATATTTTTTAGGTCTATCCTGAAAGGATGGTATTTGCCGTAGTTATAAGTATCGTTGAAATATTTATCCGTTTCCTCGAATTGATTGAACTCATAACAGACCATGTCGAGTTCGATTAAGGATGCCATGTCTATACCCGATCCACGGGTCCGCAATGTTGTCTCTCCCCATTTCTTTGCCTTAGCATATCCGCGAGATTAAAATATAGACTTTACATGCAGGCAGAGAACCGGTTGGCCAGCTCCCATTCGAGCTTTGGCTCAAGTAGAGCTTGCCGGTTTTTTTTGATATGGTTCTTAAGTCTCGACGTATTTTTTATCATCGTGAAACTTCAACAAAGGAGGCAATTTCAGATTCAATTTTAGGGTTTCCAAGGTCTTCCATGGAACAATGCTTCATGATTGAAAACTCTGGTATTGTTGATCCGCAACCCTTGTTGGGGCCTGCTGCGTTCCCCTATAATTCTCAATATATAGTAGATTTTAATCTTTCCATTCTATATATATCCCGCAATCAAAAGATCTTTCATTTGATTGCACTGTTAGCTCACCCCATTGAAAGTTCCATTTAACTCCATAAGGGGGGGTGCTTATCTTTACCATTTTCTTTTTCGAGAGTTTATTTTGAATCCAGTCTGTCAATCGTTTTTCTTCATCTTTAAGGTTTTTTAACGATGCTCTAAGCTCCCAATCTTTAAGTGTTTGATAAAAATTGCCATCTTTACTTGTAAGAAAAAGAGATGAATTGAATGAAAAAACAGCTGGTCTAAACTCCACAATAAAGTTCTGTCCTTCCCATTCAATATCATCTTTCGCAAAGTAAAACTTACCTATCCTAGTGAATTCAGAATGGGTTTTGTAAAATTCAGAAGAAGTAAAATTTTCAAAAGAACTAAGTTCAACAGTGTAGCCATCAATTTTAACGATTCCATCTTTAAAATCTAATGTCATTTTTTTCATATATCTATCACTTTACCAGGAATTAATTTACCACGTGCTTCTTCAGGTATATAAAATTGCATCCCTCCACCTTTCCCGTATAGCGGATTCGCATTAGCACGACCATTAGCAACAAATATATCTTCAGAAACATAATATGCCCTAACTTTTGTTCGCAATGGGAAATCTGGATTAAGTTTCACCTGTAACGCCTCATGATATCCTAATGAATCACCTTTATATTGCCTAACTGTAGGATGAGTTACGGTATATGCAGGTAACTGATCACCATTTGGATGTAATGCATAGAGGATTGTTCCTTTTTTAAGTGTTCTGTTAGAGTAACTGTCGATTCCTTTATAATCTTTATTATTAGGGCCTTGCCATTGGGTCGCTTCTTTAGAAGGATCCTTACATTTACGGCTCAACCCCCACGGATCCAACCACCCCAGCGCATTCGGCGCATACTGGTAAAGATTTATCCCCCCCGCCAGCCCTATCGGGTCCTGCTGCGTAAACCGTCCGCAGTCCGGGTCGTAATACCGGAACAGATTGTAGTGCAGCCCTGTCTCGCGATCCAGGTATTGCCCCTGCATACGCAGGTTCTGGGAATATCCTGATATCTGCGTCTCGCTTTCCCGCAGCAGTTTGCCCCAGGCGCTGTTAACGCCTTCCCAGCGCACCTGCCCTTCGCTATCCGTCATCCGCTCCGGCGTACCGTTGGGCTGACAGTGGAACCAGAAGATTTCCGGGGCATCAACGCCGTCAATACGCGCCAGCGGGTCGTAGCTGTCCTGATCGCTGTAGACGTAGGTCAGCGGCACTTCTCCGTGCACTTCCTGCAACAGGCGGAACCCTTCCCAGACAAACCGCGTGGTGACAGGCTTACCGGTTGGCTGGCCGCCCAGCATCTGGCGGCGCGTTTTGCTGATGCGTCGCCCGAGCGGATCGTAGCGGAAGCTGACCTCCGTCTGCGGTCTGTTGCGGTCCCGTGGCTGGCTGATGACCTCCGTCAGGCGGTGCTCGCCGTCGTAGCGGTAGTGCCAGCGGGTCTGGCCATTATCCTTCTCCACGGTGCGGCCATGGATGTCATAACGCCAGCGAATGCCGTTGAGCTGCGTCAGACGGTTGTGCGTGACTTTCTCAGCAGCCCCCTCAAGCGGGTTACCGGCCGCATCCCAGCGCCACTGCTCCTGACCAGGCAGCGTGCCGTCCTGAACGAGCAGGCGCCCTGCGCTGTCGTACTGCCAGCGGTACCAGCTGAACGGGTTATCGTCCCGCTCTTCGCGGACAAGATTATTGCGATAGTCGTAATCCCAGCGGCGGGACCAGCGGCGCGGCGACGGGCGCTGGGCATTGCCGGTAAAAACGTCCCGGCGATGCAGTCGGCCAAGGCGGTCGTATTCGCTGCGGGTGGTCAGCAGCCCCTGCGTACGGCTGGTTTCACGATGGAGTTCGTCGCGGGTAAAGTCGGAGACCGACAGCTTATCAAGGGCAATGCTGAGCAAATGCCCGCTGCCGTAGTAGAATTGTTTCAGCTCCCGGCCATCGGGCAGCGTGACGGAGGTGCGGTTACCGAGGGCGTCATACTCCCACGCCAGCTCTCCGTGTTCGCCCGTTTCGCGCGTGACGCGTCCAAGCGCGTCATACTCAAACACAAGCTCCTGCTCGGCTTCGGCGCTCCAGGCATCGGCTGAAAGCGCAGGATGCAGTCCAATCCGGCTCAGAAGGCCGGACGGGGTGTAATGGTAGCGGGTCTGCCATTCCGGCGTGGTGCGGGCGACCAGCTGGCCGCTCGCGCTCCAGGCGAAGGCATGGGTAATGGCCTCCGGATGTCCGGCGGCAAAGGTGCGCGCTATCGTACGCCCGCAGGCGTCGTAGCGATACTGCGAGGCCACGCCATCCAGCCCCACCTCTTCCAGCAGCAGCGAGTCCGCACCCCAGCGGAACTGATACGCTTCGCCGTTTTCGTTTTCCAGGGCAATCAGACGCCCGCGGCTGTCCCAGCGGCGACGCACCTCTTCACCCTGCGTATTACGGGTGGCGGTTAAGCGTCCTGCCTCGTCGTATCTGAACTCGCTCTCTTTCCCGTCGGCGCCCGCATGCTTCACCGGCAGGCCACGCGCGTTCCATTTGAGCGACTCGGTCCAGCCTTCCGGGCGGTCAAGCTGCACCGGACGCCCCGCGGCGTCGTAGCGGTAACGCGTCTCTTCGCCGTCGGCGCTTATCTCAGCCACCAGCCAGCCCAGCGGATGATAACGGTATTGTGTCACACGGCCCGAACAGTCCGTAACACGCACCATCTGCCCGGCCTCGTTGTACTCCTGGTAGCGGCTGTTGCCGGCGGCATCAACTTCTTCCACGACCTGACCAAACTCGTCCCGACGAAGCAGCGTGGTCTGCCCCATCGGATCCACCACGCACTTCAGCCCGTGATGTTCGTCATACAGGAAACGGGTGGCGCTACCGTCGGCTTCGATGATGGAGGCCGGAAGCGCACGGTGCTCCAGCCAGGTGGTGGTGCGGGTATTGCCGTCGGCGTCGATCTCCTGCACCCGGTTACCCATGTCGTCATAGACGAAGGTAACGGCATTACCGAGCGGATCGATGCGGCGCGTGAGGAGTTCGTTGTCATCCCACTCGTAGCGCCAGTTCTCACCGCGCTCGTCAACGTAGCGAACAATCAGGTTTTGCGCGTTCCAGTAATGCTTTCGCGTCTGGCCGTCGTAGTGATCGACGGTCGTCAGCCCGGCGGCTAGATCATAGCTAAAGCGACAGCCATCGCCGGTGCTGGTGCGGTTTTCCACCACGCGCCAGTGGTCGAATTTTTGCCAGCGGTATTCACTCTCCAGACCGCCCGGCAGACGGTGCCAGACCATCAGGCCATCATCGTTATAACGGTATTCACGGGTTACCACGCCGGAGGCATCCGTTGCGCTGGCCAGCTGGCCGCGCACGTCGTACCCCCACTGCATCAGCGGCCATGTCTGGTTGCCGTCAAAATGGCTCGCCGAGGTAACGCGCTGCGGGAAACGTTCATTTTCATAACGCAGGGTGACATCGATCGCCCGCGGCTCATCGTGCAGACCGACCAGCCGCCCGTGTTCATCCCATTCTGTCAGCAACGCGTTGCCGTACTCGTCGCTGAGGGAGGCCAGGCGCAGGATGGCTGGGTTGGCGCGGGTCGGTTTATACAGACGCCACACCGCGCCGTCATCGTCGGCAATCGCCACGTCGCCGCTCTCATTGCGGCGGATGATAATGCCTTCGCTGATGCTGTAAAACGCGCGGTCGACCGGCGGCAGTTCAAAGCTCAGCTCGCGCCCGGTTTCATCGAACCAGGTGGCGTTGTTTTCTTCCAGCGTCAGATAGCTGTCAAAGGTGGTAGCCCAGCCCAGACCAAACAGCCCTTCGCGGGTGGTCAGGCTGTTGTAGCTGCGTTGCCAGCGTAGCGGAAAGCGCCCCGGCAGCGAGAAATCGAGTTCGTCGTCGTCATTCAGCACCTTCACGCCGGTAGCGGCGTGAACCGGGTGCGAGGAGCCGAACACGGCGTTGACGGCCATATCGGCCAGCATCCCGCCCCCGGCAGCAGCCAGCGCGCAGGGCATGTTTTTCAGGATCTTGCCCGGACGCCCGCGCAGCAGGGAGAGCGCAATCATCCCCAGCGCCAGGCCCGGCGTTTTGCCGCTTTTAATATCGCGGACCGTGAGGGTGTCGCCGCCGATGATCACGTTCGGGGAGACGTCGTCGGAAACGGTGCCTTCGCAGGTGGTGCGATCTTTTGCACGCACCGCGGGCTGCCCGTTGATAAAGACGCTTTTCGAGCCTTCCGCCAGATACTGCGGCCCGGAGTGTTTCTCGCACGCCACCTTGTCTTCTTCCAGCGGCGAGGTCCCGGCAGCGGCAGAGGCCACGCTCGGCTGCCACATTTCGCTGCCGAACTGTCCGGCAGCGGAAAGCAGCATGCCCGCGTAATCGGCAAAGCTGCCCGGCGACTGCGGCTCAGGGGAAGGGGTATCGGCGGGCGTCAGCGTGCCTGCCGCGCGCGCGGCGGGGATTGCGTTGGTGAGAACGTTATTTGAACCGGTGGTGATCTTACCCGCAGGCGACGGCGGAAAAAGCGCGTTGCCCAGCCCTTCAGCAGCATTGCTGATATCGTCGGTGATCCCCGCGACGTTCGCCAGAACCCCACCAATAATGCCGCTCAACAGACAGCTGGATCCAATTGCCGCCACGCCTGCCGCTGCGGCCCCGGCTCCCAGCAGTGGGGCCGCGACGGTCGCTGCCGCGCCCACCGCCGCGCCAATCACCGCATAGGCAGCGCCTTCCGCCACAATGCTGGTAATATCAGCAAAAATGCTGGAGTGAATAATCTCGTCGCCCTTACGGGCCGCGTTGTTATCGCTCATGCCTTACACATTCCGGTTGTCGTTTAGCGTCAGACTCTGCTTCAGTGCGCTCCAGCGCGCCTCGTCCTCTTCCGTAAAGGCTTTTAAGGCCGAGAGGGTAAAAATCATCAGTACCGGTTTGCCCGGCGTCTGCACGGCCAGCTGTTTTTGCCACAGGCGCTGGCCGTTACGGTCAAAGGTGGTCTCAACTTCCAGTCCGCTAATGTTTCCGTCTGGCCCGGCTTTTACGTGCTGAAATTCGCTCTGGGCGATCTCCCCCATCTGAGGGCGCAGGACTTCCCACTGACGGTGGAACTCTTGTTCGTAATCGCTACCATCCGGGATGACGCCGCGGCTGACCACTACAGATAACCCGCTTTCGTCATCGCGAATAATGTTCATGCTGTTATCCTGCCAGGCAGCAGGGAAAAGGGAAAACGAACCTTCCTGGAGGGTGTATTTCATAAGTGAACTCGGGATGATATTAGAAAAATAAGATTAAAAGCGCTAAAGTTTATACAGCCAATATTAATTACTGCTTAGCGACTCAGAGGGACAAGATCATTACAACGTTAGCACTTTCTTTTTTTTCCGCAAAAACTTTAGGGGCAGCGATATTATTGGCCGTTTGATAATTATCTTCTTTCACAGCCCGTAAAGTTGCCTCGCAACTTAATGTTCGTAGCGTGACATAACTACCCTGCTCAGGCATTCCTGATTCAGAACTGGAAAGCTAAATGCCCATGCCAGCCCGCGTTCATCGGTAGGAGTGCGATATCCAACTGATTGTCCCGGCGTGTTTCCGCGAGGGATATTAGACAATTTCAGATCTGGAAAATGAGATTTGACTTGTTCAAGAGTAATACATGGTTGATTAATTACGAAAGAAACCAAAGATACGCTGTTATCGCCATTTCCCCATAAACGAACATCCACATCGCTGATCCGTGTGCCATCAGTTAACGTAAAGGGAGCTGAAGTATAACGGTCTTCTTTCTCCTGTGTATTATTAATCAGCGGTTGGTTAAACAGTTTACTGACATCCTCAACTTGTTTACCCCACACTGATTTCATTTCTTTGATCATTTGCCACAACGAATCTTGATTCATTTTATTATGCCCTGCATAGGTAAATGCTGAAAATAGTGGAAGAACAATGAGGAATGTAGCTTTAATCATCCTACTTTCCATAGAATCCTCCATAGTAATCATTATAATTTAAATTAGTCCCTGAGGCTATTTCGCCTTTACCATACACTTTTCCTATTGCTTTGGCTGCATCAATGCGAGATAACTCACCGCTCACCATTTTATCATATGCAGAATTATATGCTTTTAGGTTTTCGGCACTTCCCGCTATATCAATATCAATACCGCCGTTTGCAAGGATCTCGCGTTGTATTTTAATGTTATTCAGCGTTGCTCCACCTTCATCCATAAGCTGGCTGTTGATGAAGTTTTCCTTACTCGAAGAATCTACCGCAACAGGATAAGTTGCATGCCCTGCCTCATGTGCCAGAGTTTGCACAGTTGTGGCTGTATCCTCCATGTGTTCAGGGTCCATGACAATCAATTTGTTATTTGTATCAGCGTAACTCCCCCCTCCTGCGGCTCCCGGCTGAATAGCCCACCCTTTATCTTTTAGATCTTTTAATTGTGTCTGAAGCGTTGGTGACTTATTGATTTCCCTAACTACATCTTCACTGAAGGGCATCACATCAGAGTTGTAGGAATTATTTTGATAAACGTAACTCCCTTTTAATGGTGGAGCTGCTGCAAATTTTGTTGTTGGTTTTGGTCTGGATGCTGCTGGCGCTGAAACTGCGGGAGCCGGATTCTTAGCACTTTTATTTGGAGAAAACTTCTCCTGCACCGCCGCATCAATATCCCCTTTATGCCCCGATCCCGGTGCCGTTGTGCCCGGCTTGGTTCCCGAGGTATTCAGATGCAGCTTACCACCCGTGGTGATATACCCATCTCCCTCAACGAAAAAGTTAAATTCTTTGCCAATCAGGTTAATTTTGCCGTTAGCGTTAAGCTCAATAGCACTCTCACCCGAGACCAGCCGCAGCTTCGTCCCGGAAGCAATGACATACTGCTCTACCGCTGCATCCAGCTTGCCTTTTCCCGTCAGGATCTCGGTTCCGCCTTTCACGGCCTGGATCTGGTTCGCTTCAACACGATGCAGCTCATTTTTCTTCACGTAATGGCTGCGCGCCCCCCCGACACTGTGCGTTTCATCATTTTTAACGCTGGTGTCCATATTACGCTCGGCCTGGATCCACACCTGCTCTGCGCCCGCCTTGTCCTCAAAGCGCAGGGCGTTGGCGTTGTCCACGGAACCGTCTTTCGTGCGGCTCATAAAGCCCATCTGCGTTGCCGCAGCCGGCAGCGCCCACGGCGGCATGCTGGCTTCGTTATACACGCGGCCGGTGATAATCGGTCGGTCCGGGTCACCGTTGATAAAGTCCACCACCACCTCATCGCCGACGCGCGGGATCTGCACCCCGCCGTAGCCCTGGCCCGCCCAGGCGCTGGAGACACGCACCCAGCAGGAGCTGGTGTCGTCACCCTTCGCCAGACGGTCCCAGTGGAACTTCACCTTCACACGGCCATATTTGTCCGTCCAGATACTCTCCCCCTGCGGCCCCACGACTTTCGCCGTCTGCGGGCCGTAGGTACGCGGCCACGCCGTGCTCTGCGCCGGACGGTACGACACTGACGCCGGGATAACGGTGAAATCGGTGCGGTGAATGGTTTCCCCCTCGCCGCTCGCGTATCGGTTCTCCTCGAAGTGGTAACCCGTCGCCGTCACCAGATACTCACCGTTGTCGCTGAAGAACGGCGCGTTGGTCAGGGTAAAGATGTGGCCCGGCGCAATGCCCGCCGCCGTGGCCGTCGCCTGAATCTGCTGATGCTCCACCTGCCAGCGCTCCTGACGGATACGGGCGTAGAACTCCGCATGGCCTGTCTCCACAAAGCGCCCCGGCCAGTCGTACACGTCGATGCTTCCCGGTTTCGGTGACGCCGGGTTCTGCTGCGCCTGGAACAGCCACGCGTTCGGCTTGCGGAAGTCGTAGTCGTCGAGGCTGTAAATCCCCGGCGTCACGCTGTCCTCCAGCGCCCACTGGCTGATGCCCTCTTCATCCGTGCTGCCGCCGGACGGCGTCTGATGGTAAGGAATGACCTCATAGCCGCTGAACGGCTGATGCTGCGTCGCGGCGTCGGTCAGTACCAGGGTGTGCTTGTCCGCTTCGTGGCTGAAGTGATACGCAATCCCCTCCAGCTCCATCAGACGGCTGATGAAGTCCAGGCTCGACTCCTGATACTGCACGCAGTAGTCCCACACCCGGTAGCTGCCGGTGAGTTTGTCTTCAAGGTTAACCTGATGCTCACCCAGCAGGGTTTTGACAATCTGTGGTACCGTCTGGCCCTGGAAAATCCGCAGGTTACGGTCGCGCTTCATCGGCCACAGGTCCGGCTCCACCGTCAGCTGGTAGACCGCATAGCGGGTGCCCGTCAGCTCCACGGCGCTCACCGCCACGCGCGTCACCTTACCGTTGATATAGCGGGGGGTAAGCAGGTTCTGGGTGGGGATGGTCACCGTGACCGGCTGACCGAGCAGCCTGCTGCGGTCAATGCGCGCATCCGTGCCGAGCAGGGTCAGCGTCAGCGCGAACGACTCCGACATCGCCTCGCGGCCGGAGAGTTTCCAGAAAAGCAGCCCCTCAACCGGGAGCTGAACGGTAATTCGGTTGAGCATAATCTTTATTCCGTAATGGTTTATGCTGAGAGTATTTTTAACGCAAGGTTTTTTTAAACGTGAATGTTCTGGTTGTTGGCCGTCTTACTCTTTAACCGGGGGCCATTCCCCTTCATATTTATAAATCCACAGGGAATAGATTTTCAGAAACTCTGACAAAAAGAACAAAAAGCCATTTAGCCAGACATTCATCACGCCCGTGAAACTTAACACCAGGGGAAAAAGGGAAACTGAGTAGCGAAATCCAACCAGACGCAGTATTTCCTGGTAGAGCGCCAGTCTTCTCGCGTATAAATTCCGGGCGAAGAAGCACCATGCTGAGGCAATAAAAGAGAGCAACAACAAGAAATCGAGAATAAAGAAAAGAATAACCAGAGCGCTATACCCACCAGCAGACAGCGTGTTCACAACCGTACTGAAGGCGTGTATATCGGAAATAAAAGGGATTCTGTCATGTCGCACGGACTGGGCACAATAGAGCACAATGGCCAGGGCATCCATGCATCCCCAGAAAACGAAAACCTTATCTCTGGCGTTCATGACAGTTGAGCAATCACTTAACCGGCGCGGGTGGCCATTCGCCCCCCTTCTGGATGAGCTTCTCTTTTATTTCGTTTAATTTCTCGTATTGCTCACTGCCTCGGTCAAGTCCATTCAGCGCGTCCTCGAGCGCATTGCTCATCGACCAGCCATTTTTGGCCTTAATTGACGGATCCGCTCCCCGATCGAGCAGCAACAAGACATGATCGTAAGCCTGGTTATCCAGCGCATCAAACACCAGCGTTTTACCCAGTGAGTTGGTTGAGTTGACGTCAGCACCGCGATCGAGCATGGCTTCCAGCGTCTCTGTATTTTTCGCTTTAAGCGACTGGAAGACGATCGGTTCGTGGAAAACCTTATCTTTCACGTTGGGTGAGAGGCCACCGTCCAACATCGCGTCGATCCAGTCCGCACTGTCTCCCTTTAGGGCAAATTCAGCAGGACTGCTTTTTCCCTGCGGTCGAGGCTGGAGCGGATCTGCGCCATCCTTAACTAGCAACGTAATCACCTTTAAATGGCTCGACGTTTTTTTATCATTAATTGCGTTGCCAAGGGCCCAGAAAAGCAGGGTCATATCCTGCTTTCCTGGTTGATTAAGGTCGCTGTCTGGCGCAAGCGTCTTCACCGCATCGACGTCGCCTTCCTCAATCGCTTTCGCCAGTTCAAGCTGCTGGCCGCTGAAGTAGTCCTGTGGATTAAGGTCCATATCCTGCTTACACCCCTGAATCATGAATAAAAAACATAACGCGACAAAAGCCATCAACCCTTTTTTCACAATCGACTCCCGATTATCGAAATATCCTCATCCTTCTGTTGCTCTATGCAATCAATCGCTTGATTAATTCCGTGGCGGTCCAGCGCGCTTCCGGTTCCACCGGGAAGATCATGGGGTATTCCGGCAGCATTAGGGCTCAGCGCAGAGATTTCCTCTTTGAGGATCCACGAAGGGACATGCCCTTTCATCGTTTTCAGATCTTCCCAGGGGTTAACTTCCTGAATCTTCGTCAGCAGTTCACCTTCAACCCGATACGCCTGGATATTATCCGTACTGCCTAATATCTTACCGCCGTATTTTTCTACGGTTCCGGCATTGAGGCCGGCGGCGTTAAACGTCCACCCCGCTTTCCCGCTGCCCATAGAGGTTGCAGAGGCGAGACCACCGCCAAGGGAATGACCGGCAATATCAATATTCTGCCCTGACCTTGCCAGCTCCTTACCGATACTCACGGCCTTTTTATAATAATCTGAAGCCATACCCATGCCCTGTGAGAAGTTATTCGACCAGTCAGCCCCGTTTACCACCGGCGCCAGTTCCCCTTTGGTCAGTAGAGAGGAGACATTCTCAGACAGAGAGGCGAAACCAGGCTCGCGCGATCCCCTGAATACCAGCGTGGGGTTCATATCTGCACCAAACACTTCCGGCTTCGGTTGATAGACGCGCGCCAGAAAATTGGGGGACGTATCATCGTCAAAGAGCATGGATTTGTTCAGCCCGAACTTTCCTAACAGCGCATCGTCATTACTGATATCTGTCCATCCCTCCGGCACGTCCGGTGTGGTTTCGAGCGGGTTCACGGTCTTATAAATATTTTCCGCAAGCTTCGCTTTTTCCACCGCGATATTATTCGCTGCCAGACGTTTTGCGGCGATCTGGGCATCCGGATAAAGGCTATTGCTCCCCTTCGCAATCAGATCCTTACGCGCCTGCCAGCGTTCTGCTTTGGTCATCTTCTGAAGCTGCCCGGCATAGGTTTTACCGTCCTTGCCGGGAGTAGGTTCATCCGGCACCTGTGCCGTTTTAGATTTCACTACCTGTTTTGGCAGTACCGTTGGCGCAGGGCGAGATCCGTACGTTCTCACCATGGTTTCGTAGCGGTCAACAATCGTACTCACCGGATACCAGCCCAGGCCGACCAGCGAGGCAGCCTGGAGTTGCCCTTTGGCGTTGATATAAAAAATTTCCGTTACTGATGACCAGTCACGAAAACTTTCGTCAATGGCAACCACTCTGCCCATCTCTAAATCCTGCGCGATCAGCGTGCGGGTATTGCGCCCGGACTGATAAGGATTCGCACCGGTGATCGTGCGCAGCAGATCGTAGCGCGTGAAGAGCGAGCGCAGCGAATGGTCGGGAACCGACATAATCCACTGTCCGGCAACGGACGGGCGGATTATTTTCGCAAACAGCGCTGGCGAGACGTTCTCGTGGAACAGATAGACAAACTTGATGTTATACATTCGCTCCGTCCTGTTACCCGCAGGCTTACGGATTCACCAGCCAGGTGCCTGGCTTCGCAATATCCAGCGTCTGGGTACGCGTTCTTCCATTGCCTTCCAGTTCAATGCGGGTCTCGCCTGCAGGCAGTTTCAGCGATGCGTAACCGTTATTGCCCGGACGCAGCGCTTTCGGCTCGCCGTTCACCTTCAGCGTCTCGCCATCAAGCATGCGGATATAGACCAGCGCGACCGGGCTGGCGTCGACAGGCGACGCACTCTGCTGCGCCGTAGCAGGTGGCGCTACCGGCTCGCTCACGTCGGCCGTTGCCGGTCTGGTTTCCGCTGCGGCGGAGTTTTCAGCCGGAGGGCTCACGGCAGGGGTTTGCGCCGTCTGCGCTGGCGTTTCCTGGCTGCCGCCGCCGAACAGCATCGCACCGGCAACCACCCCAACCAGCACGCCCGCGGCCACCAGCCCCGGAAGCTTGTAACGTCGCCAGTCCAGCGCGGAAGCAGATGTCTCCTCTTCCACCGGCACCAGCATCGTGCCGGTCTTCTTCGCGGTCAGCACCTCGTCGATACCGGCGACGGGCATCTCGATCAGCGCCGCAAACTCCTCGATAGATTGCGGACGGTCTTCCATATGCAGCGCCAGCGCCTTGTCGATGGCCTGAAGCAGCGGAATGGAATACCCCTGCGGCATCAGCTCCACCAGTGGTTTGCAGGTGTCCTGAATCGAACGCACCACGCTGACCGGTGGCGGAGAGCCGACGATGAGGGTGCGCAATACGGCGCCGAGCGCGTAGATATCCGTCCACGGCCCCTGCTCGCTTTCATTGTCGTCGGTATACTGCTCGATAGGCGCAAAACCCGGACGCAGCATGGTTTCCGTCTCATCCGAGAGATTACCGATGGTGCGGCGCGCCGATCCGAAATCGAGCAGCACCGGCAGGCCGTTATCCTGAATCTGAATGTTATCCAGCGAGATGTCGCGGTGCAGGTAGCCCTCATCGTGGATCGTTTTGATGGCGCCGAAGAGCATTGGCAGCATGCGGCGGATCCACGCCTCGTTAATCAGCTCCGGTTTCTCTTCGCGCAGACGCGACAGCGTGGTGCCGCTGTAAAACAGCGTCCCCATATAGGCCGTGTCGTTTTGCACCCAGAAGCGCAGCACGTGCAGCAGGTTCGGGTGGTTAAAGCGCGCCAGCAGGCGGGCTTCCTGAATGAAGCTATTCAGACCGGCAGAAAACGCTTTGCCGAAGCGCTCGCTGCGCAGCACCAGCGTCATATCCTCGCCGCGCACGGCGAGGGAGGAAGGCATAAACTCTTTGATAGCGATAGTGCGTTCGAGCTGGTGATCCCAGGCGCGATAGACGATGCCGAATCCGCCGCCGCCAATCACCTCTTTTATCTCAAACTCATTGAAACGGTACCCGACCGGGAGCGCGTTTGGGACAGTCCGATTGTTATCATTATCCGTCATCTTTTACAGTTCTCTTGATGATTATTACGCGGCAAACTGACAGTGGAACTCGCCCTGCTCGCAGGTGACATGCAGACGTCGGTATTGCTCGTCGCTGCGGCTGGCGGAAAGTAAAATCTGGCTCATCTGAGGCAGCAACGTATTGGTCAGAATCGCATCCACCATACGCCCGCCCGACTCAACCTCGGTACAGCGCTGAACAATCTGTTCGACCACGCTGTCGTCAAATTCAGAAATAATATTGTGATTCTCTTCCAGACGACGCTGAATGCGCCTGAGCTGAAGACGCACAATCTGCCCCAGCATCTCGTCGCTCAGAGGGTAATACGGCACCACCAGCAGGCGGCCCAGCAGCGCAGGTGGGAACACCTCCAGTAGCGGCTGGCGCAGGGCGCCACTTAACGCATCAGGATCCGGCATCAGTTCCGGGTCGGCGCACATGGCTGCGATCAGCTCGGTACCGACATTAGAGGTCAGAATAATAATAGTGTTACGGAAATCAATGTGACGCCCTTCACCGTCCTCCATCCAGCCCTTGTCGAAGACCTGGAAGAAGATCTCGTGCACGTCCGGGTGCGCTTTTTCAATTTCATCCAGCAGCACCACGCTGTAGGGACGGCGGCGCACGGCCTCGGTTAAGACGCCGCCTTCACCATAGCCCACATAGCCCGGAGGCGCACCTTTTAACGTCGAAACGGTGTGCGCTTCCTGGAATTCACTCATGTTGATGGTAATGACGTTCTGCTCGCCGCCGTAAAGCGACTCCGCCAGCGCCAGCGCGGTTTCGGTTTTGCCCACGCCGGACGGCCCGCAGAGCATAAATACGCCGACCGGTTTGTTCGGATCGTCAAGCTTCGCCCGCGAGGTTTTTACCCGACGGGCAATCAGATCCAGACCGTGACGCTGACCAATAACCCGCTGGTTCAGCGTATCAGCCAGGTTCAGCACCGCGTCGATCTCATTTTTCACCATCCGGCCCAGCGGGATCCCGGTCCAGTCTGAGACCACCGCAGCCACCACGTTTTCATCGACCGCCGCAAACAGCAGCGGTTCGTCACCCTGTAAGGTCTTCAGCGCCTGCTGCTGTTCTGTCAGCTGGCCGCGCAGTTCAGCCGTATCCTCATCACTCGCCGCAAACAGTGCGGCACGCAGACGGATAATTTCCTGCACCCGCGTGCGCTCTTCTTCCCAGCGACGAGCCAGGGCCTCGCGTTGGGTTTCGAACGCGTCACGTTCGGCGCTTAATGTCGCCACGCGCGCCGGATCGCCCGCCCCCACGCGCGCTTCACGTTCGGCAATCTCCAGCTCCACGTCCAGGGCCGCCAGATGACGCAGGCAGTCTTCCAGCTGGGCAGGCGGCGCGCTCTGGCTGACGGCCACGCGCGCGCAGGCGGTATCCAGCAGCGCCACCGCTTTATCCGGCAGCTGACGCGCAGGAATATAGCGATGCGACAGTTTCACCGCCGCGCTGACCGCTTCGTCGAGGAGTAAAACCTGATGATGAGTTTCCAGCGGCGACACGGTGCTGCGCAGCATCAATACAGCTTTCGCTTCATCCGGCTCGTGAACCTGTACGGTCTGGAAACGGCGGGTCAGCGCCGGATCTTTCTCAATGTATTTTTTGTATTCCGCCCAGGTGGTCGCGCCGATGGTGCGCAGTTGCCCACGCGCCAGGGCAGGCTTGAGCAGGTTAGCGGCATCGCCGGTACCCTGCTGGCCGCCAGCGCCAATCAGGGTGTGGATCTCATCGATAAACAGAATAATCGGCGTGGCGCTGGACTGCACCTCGTTAATCAGCGCCTGGAGGCGCGCCTCAAATTCCCCTTTCATGCCCGCTCCGGCCTGAAGCATGCCGATATCCAGCAGCCACAGCTGAACGTTTTGCAGCGGCTCAGGCACGTCGCCGTCAGCGATACGCAGCGCCAGCCCTTCCACCACTGCCGTTTTCCCGACGCCAGCTTCCCCGGTCAGCAGGGGGTTGTTCTGGCGACGACGCATCAGAATATCGACCATCTGGCGGATCTCTTCATCGCGCCCCACCACCGGGTCAATTTTCCCATCCCGGGCGCGCGCCGTCAGATCCTGACCATACTGCGCCAGCGTGCCCTGCGCAGCCGGTACTGCCCCGGCAGCTGCGTCCGCAGCGGCGGCGGCCTGCTGGCTCTCTTTGCTGCTGGCGCAAATAGCGTCGAACTGTTCGATCAGCACCTCGACGTTAAGACGGGTGAACTGCGCCGAAATACTTTTCAGCACGTTAGCCAGATTCCACGTTTTCAGTATGCCGATCAACAAATGGCCGCCGCGGATGCGGCTGACGCCAAACTTCAGCGAGCCGTAGACCCAGGCGCGCTCGACGGCGCTGTCGATATGCTCGGAAAGGTCAGAGACGGAACTCGCGCCACGCGGCAGGGCATCCAGCGCCGCCACGATATCGCGCGTCAGCTGCTGTTCATCAAGGGCGAAGTGACGGATGACCTGTTGCAGATCGCCATCCTGCTGCTGCATCAGCTGATGCAGCCAGTGCACCAGCTCAACGTACGGGTTGCCGCGCAGCTTACAGAAGGCAGTCGCGCTTTCCAGAGAGGTAAATAACAGCGTATCCAGTTTGCCGAAAAGCACGGCACGGCTAATTTCTGACATGTTAGTTTCCATTAACAATGATTCGGTATACGGAAGGATTATCGCTCTGCGCGATACACCAGATCGCCACGCGGAACAGGCTGAGGCTGAAGGCCCAGCCAGGTGTTGTACCCTAATCGCCCGGCGCTGCCGAGCGTGGTGCCCTGCACCGCATCGGCGCGCAGGATCACCCGTGTTTCCCATTCAAATTCCACCCCGGCGTACTGTCGCACCCAGTCGCGCAGCTCGGTGACCCACCCTTCACCCGGCAGAAAACGGTTGTATTCGTCTGCGCTCAACGGGCCAATCTCAAGACGAAATTTATGCTGCACGTCGCGTACCGCAATGCCGAGAAAAGCGGACTCCCCCATGCGCGGCAGGCGACGCCCCTCACCCAGCTGTGCCTGCTCCCGCGTTGAGAGCGGCATCCACTGCGGTACATTGGCCACCAACCTGACCGGAATGTTGAAATAGTTGCGCAGGATCTTCTCCAGCCCTTCCGGGTCCCGCCCATGGCGGGTCAGGTGACCGGCGTGAGTAAAGCGGGCATGCGGGCTCAGGCTGCCTTTCGACATCTGGCCGGGCTGACCCATGCCAATCAGCGATGCAAGATACCCTTCGAAGCGCCTGTTGTCGTCGCGATCCAGTGAAACGGCAGGCTGCGCGTCCGCCCAGGCGCGGTAAAACAGCAGCGTCAGGCGGTGGTGAAAGAGGTCGGCAAACGCGCTGAGGCTGTGATCCTGATGATGATGAATACGCTCGCGGGCATACTCGGTCATGTGCACCGGCAGTGGGCCGTTAGGACCAAACAGGCCGAAGCTCAGAATGGAAACCTCATGCAGTCCGTTCTCTTCCCGCTGCCGGACCTCGGCAACCGTTGACGGCGCAAACCCCATTGAAGGCTGCTGACCAATACGCAGCGGCTCAAATTTAGGCAGCGGCGCGCGCCCCAGCGGGTAACGTTCTCCGCCCTGGGCATCAATACGTCTTAACAGCTGAAACAGATCGTAGCGCCACGGCGTCTCGCGCACTCCGCGCCAGAACGCATCGGGCAGCGGCGTCAGGCGATGCACGCGCAGCGTTGCAGGGGCAACTTCACTCATACCAGCGCCCTTTTACCCATGCGCGGCGCCCAGTAGCCAATTTCGCCGCGCTGCTGGCTCTTGAGCGTGAACTCCGTAAAGCTGTTGATGGAGACCAGGCGGGCAAAAAGGCGTTCCAGCACGCTGCCGAAAAGCCACGGGCTGGCACCGGAAAAGGCGCGTTCGTCCACCGTCAGGGTGATGCCGATCCCGCGGGCGAACACCACCGGGCCGGGTTCCGGCACGCGGCGGTGCACCGGCTCCAGCACGCAGTGACGAACGCCATCCACCTGACGGGCAACCGGCGTCTCGGCGAGGTTAGCGTACAGCCCTAACAGCTGACGCAGCGCGGCAGCGCCCTCTTCGTTTTCGCTGTCCATCAGGCTGAGGTAGTTCATTTGCAGCTGGCTGATGAGCCGCCAGGTACTGAACCCTTCCGCCAGCGCCGGACGCGGCGGCGTCGGGCCTTTACGCAGGGTTAACGCCTTCACCGGCATGGAGTCGGCCATAATAAACTGCCCAAGCTCCTGCTGGAGCATCAGCGGCAGGTCGCGGCTGGTACACAGCACCTCGGCGGAAATGTAGCGCAAATTCTCCTGCCACGGCGCGTGCTGCGCATCCACCAGCGAGACGAAGACCTCCGAGCCGATATAGCCCGTGCGGGTGCCGTAGCGCAGCGCGTGTTCAGAGAGGACGCGCTGTTCACGGCGCAGGGAAAAATAGGCGCCGTAGTTGCCCGCGTCTCCGCTCCAGGTACTCCAGAACGGACGAAACGTCTGGTCGTCCCGCTGACCATCCGCACTGGCATAGATTTTTTTCACAGCATAAATTTCATAATCCAGCGGGCGGATGTTATCCACCACCAGATGGTATTCATGCTGGCTTTCGCTCAGCTTCTGCCGGGCCGCCACTTTCGGGAACAGGTTGATCACCGGGGTACAGTGCAGCGCCATGTGGCTGGCATCCACAACGCGCTCCAGCTGATCGTCGCTCTTGTCGAGCAGAATGAAGATATCAAACGCTTTTTCGTCTTCGCAGCGCTGGATCAGCTTGCCCAGCCCGCTCAGGCTGATGAAGCGAAAACGCGCCGGGAACGCAAAGTACTCCTGCAACAGGCGATAGCCGTCGAAGTTACGCAGATCGTCCGGGAGCAGCGCCTGATCCGCATCAAAGCCTTCCTGACGCAGGGCGTCAGACGACAGCAGCTGGCGCTGGGGCTGCTTGCTGACCGTCTGGCAGACAATACCCGCGTGGTGCTCCATCACCAGCTCCATCAGCTTCAGCGCCTCGATGTCCGGGCCGCTCAAGAAGAACTCCAGGCGGTCAAAATCCAGATGCCCGAGATGCTGCGGGCCATCGCAGGCAATGCGGATCCGTAAGGCGCTGCTGATCCCCCGCTGGCTCAGGCCGAGCTGGGCCAGCGGCAGATCGGCGGGAACGCCGCCCAGCTCGATCCGCTCAATTTTTAACGGCAGCAGGTTGACCTCGTGCGCCGTGGTATAGCTGCACGTAACGCCGGTTTTTTTCAGCGCCAGGCTGTCCATCATGGTGCCGCGCGGCACAATAAAGCCTTTGCTCAGGTCGCCCCGGCTGCTGTCGGGCTGAATTTCAGCGATCGCCATCGACGGCGTAGGCGCCAGATAATTTGGCGCAATCATCTCCAGCATACGCTGTGAAAAGCGTGGAAATTCGGCGTCCATTTTCATCTGCACGCGGGAGGTCAGGAAGGCGAAACCTTCCATCAGGCGCTCTATGTACGGATCCGCCACTTCGATGCCGCGCATGCCGAGCCGCCCCGCCACTTTTGGGTAGCGTTCGGCGAACTCCGCGCCCATCTCGCGCAGATAGGCCAGTTCACGGTTGTAATATTCGAGCAGTTTGCTTTCCATAATTACCCCGCATCCTTCAGTTCAAAATGGCCGTTCTCAAGATCGACGTCGGTGCGAAAGAGAAACTCCAGCGGATACGGTACGCACCACAGGCGGCCTTTGATTTCGATAGACAGCACGTTGTGCAGATCTAATGAGGAGGTATCGGACACGCAGCGAACCTGAAGCCCCTGCGGCAGGATCCGCGGTTCAAAGTTAATAATCGCTTCGGTGAGCTTGCGCTGAATGTCGTGCCATTCGATATCGGACATTCTTTTCCCCGCCAGCGGCGCGACGCCAAAGTTAACGACAGAACGGCTCACCTGCGTCAGACCACTCAGATCGCTGGAGGCATCGTGGTTAATGGTGTTAAACAACCACTGTAAATCCCGCAGGACGTTACGACGCAGCGCGGCGTGTGTAATCAGATTACTGTTGGCGGACTCGCGTTTTTTTTCCGGATCGTTATCCGTCAGGCGATCCAGCAGTGACGGCTGCATTTTGTCGCGCGCCCCCACTTTCTCCTGCCTGCTGCGGGCCTGCCAGCCGCTGCGCAGCAGATCGCCTTCGCCAGCGGGATTACTCATCCGCGCCATCCGCGGCGAACGTCACCAGGCTCAGGGTGAGCAGCGGGCTTTCGCTTTGCTCGCTCAGCCAGGCTTTCTGCCCCATGCCTTCATACAGGGTGCCGTCATCGTCGAGTGGAAGCCACTCGGTGGTGCGCCCCAGCTTAACGCTGTCTGGCGCTCCGTCAGCAAACGGATAGCGCGCCGGGATCTGACACACCTGCTCGGTGCCGTCCGTGAGGCGGACCAGCGCATGACGCCACACCAGATCGGTCACGCTGGCCGGAGCCTGAAAACGGATCGTGTCGATGGCGCAGAACGGCACCCAGAAATAGCGGCCGTTGACCAGGGTTTCACACACCGGCCCCAGACGGGCATCGCCGTCCATCAGCCATTCAAAGGTGTGGCTCTCTTCATTCTCCAGCGTGACCTGCCCGCGGCTTGCCGGGGCCTGTTCGAGTGCCGCCAGGCGCAGCGTTTGCGCATGCCCTGCGCTTTCGGTCAGCGCCTGGGCTAACGTCGTCAGCCACGGCCACTGCGCCTCGGGCATTGCCGGTCGTACCTCTCCCGCGAACACGCGCGCCCGCTGCTGTTCACCCTGAATGGCCTGCTCCAGCAGCGTCACGGTTGGTTTTGCCTGCGGCTTCAGCGCCAGCCAGCTTTTCAGCTGGGTCAGGGCGCGCGCCCAGTTGCCGCTGAGGATCAGAAACTGCACAAACGCAGCGCGCAGATCGGCATCCGCCGGACGAGCTTTGATTTCGGCTTCCAGGCGAAGCAGCGCGTCGCTAATCGACTCACCCGCCAGACGTTGATAAAGCGTATTCATAGCCCCTCCTTAATTCGCCGCGCGCCAGGCGCCCACAGCCGGATCGCGTAGCTGCGGACGCAGCGTGTCAATCAGAACAACGTTCAGCTCCGCGCCCGGTGTAATCCATGCGCTCCAGATCTTCTTCACCTCTGCGATACGCGCCTGGAGTCTGGCGTCGTCGCTGGCGATCTCACGGGTGATTTCCACCGCCACCGTGCCGTTGCTCTTCCAGCCGTTCAGGGTGCTGTCGTACGGCAGGATCATCCAGCTCTGATCGCTGTTCGGGGTGCTGAAGACCATGCGCTCTTTGTTAACGGAGGTAATCAGCGCCTTTTCAGGATCGACCGCGTTGTTCAGTCCCATCACCGGGAAGCCGTGAATGTAGGTGACCGGAATCGCTTTCTGCGTCCCGTTACGATTCTGCGTCACCACGGTGTGGCCGCTGAGCCAGCTGCCGTTGCCGCAGCGAGTGGTGTCGGAATCGGGAATAAACAGCGCTGGCGCGGAGGAACCGCCCTCCCAGAAGGTGCGCAGGTGGCAACCGTCCTGAAGGGTGAACTCCTGCCATGGCGTACGATCTGCCGCCACGGTGTGCGTCTCCGGATTCTGGTCAGGCGGTAGCAGCGCGCCTGAGGTGGTGGTCGTTGCCGCCGCCGTTTCCTGCTGTTTCACCACCAGCGCCCAGTCCTGCGCTTTAGCCGCTGTGCCCCGGGCAAGCGCCGTGCCTTCCGGATCGTTAAGCGTCCAGTTCAGGGTATTCAGTTTGCTACACTGATGCTCCAGCAGCGAGCCAAGGCGCGGTACGAAGTTTTCCAGCACCGAAACCTCTTTCTTGCCGTTCGCCACGATACGCAGCGCCACGTCCGCCTTACACCAGCTTTGCGGCGTATTATCTTTAATGTTGTCGATCCAGATATCCAGCTTCTGCGCAGGAGACTGCACGATGCGGAAGTTTTCAGCCTGTGCGGTGGTCGCCACCGTCAGAAGAGCCAAACCCGATAGCCAAAGTTTCATATCAATCCTTGTGTGTCTAATCAGTTCCGCAGGGAAGAAATTGTGCTGCGTCAGAGAGCGTATGCAGCAAAGTGGTGTCCTGAGGGTTGCCCATCCACACCGCCACGGCGGTATAGTTATCCTGAGCTTTGCCCTCCTGTTCAGCATTCTTTTGAATGATTTGGTTCATCAAGGTCAGCCACTCTTGTGGCGTATTGACCATGTGCAGCGACTGTTTCATCTGCTCTTCGCTGACGCCGTGCCAGAAACCGTCGGTGCAGAGTAAAAACGCATCACCGTCTTCAACCTGCACGACATCGCTGTAGCTCGCTTCCGGTCCGCCATTCTCAATACCCAGCGCCAGATACAGCAGGTTGCTGTTGAGATCGTCGGTCTGATGCCCGGCATCTTTCATCTGCTGCACCAGGCTGTGGTCGGTGGTGACGTGCCACAGCCAGCCGCGGCGAAACAGGTACAGGCGGCTGTCTCCAGCGTGCGCCCAGTAAGCCAGACGGTAATCCCTGTCGATAAACAGGCTGACCAGCGTGGTACCCATCCGGCGATAGTCCTGCACGGCCTGTTGTTCGCTGAGGATGGTGCGGTTCGCCGTTTGGACGTAGTCACGAATATGCTGCGCATTCAGGTGCTTGTCGCCGTCAAAGCGGGAAATAATGCTGTTGCGGGCCAGCTCAGCGGCCACCTCGCCGCCCGGCAGGCCCGCAATGCCGTCACAGACGACAAAGCAGGCTGAACGTTCCCCGATGGTTTCTCCCGTCTGATCCTGGTTGCTGGCGCGCGTCCCCTGGCGGGAGAGAGAAGCCGTTGCGATATTCATTTTTCTTCCGATCCGCTTTGTGAGTCTTTGTACTGATTGACCTCCATGTCATAGGCATGGAGGAAGGCTTCGCCAAACAGGGTATGGAAGTCGTCCTCGATCTCGCCCGCCGTCTCGCCATAGCTGCGAACAAAATAATCCCACAGCGCGGCTTTACGGCTGCCCGGCAGCGCCAGGCGTGACGTCATTCCGTTCTGTTTCGCCTGCTCTTCCAGCTGTTCCGGGTTAAAGGATTGCAGCATGGCGGCGATAATGGCACGGATACCGGAGATCATCCCCAGCTGGTGCGCCTGCAGATCGATCAGCGCATCACGCACCGATTTGGTCGGCGGCATAAAGCCCGGCATCGGCGTGCCGAACATCTGGATCAGGACCGTTTTACCGGTTGGCAGCAGCTTGAACGGGTTGTTGGCATCGTCGAGCACCATGGTCATATCAGCCTTCACCCCACGCTTGAGGATGGAGCGCGAGGAGAGCAGCGCCACGGTCCCCTGCGAGAACATGCCCAGGATCTGCCCCAGCTGACGCATATTTTCCCGGTCAAACTGCGGCACCGGCTGCATTTCGCTCAGGCCCATGCCCTCCAGCAGCGCCTCCAGCAGTTCGCCCTGAAGCACCTCGCCCCGCTCGCCGGTCTGCGCGGAGGCGGCAGGCGATGCAGCGTTTTTAACCGGGTCGATACGCAGGCGGCCTTTCGGCGCCTGCGCGTTGCTGCGCGCCACGGCCTGCGGTGTTGGCATGGTGAAGCCAGCGTAATCGGGACGCGCGGGCTCCTCTTCCGCGCGCGGCGCGTCCTGTGGTTCAGTCGGTTCCGGATCGAACAGCGGTGAGCTGGCAAGCGCATCCTCTTCCTGTGCGGTTTGCGCTTCAGGCTTTGGCTCCGGCTTATCTGCCACGATTTCATCCGGATGGGTTAACGGCGCGCCGCCCATCAGGCCGAGGGGGTCATCGTGACGCGCGGCAGGTGCGCTCGCCGACCCGCCAAACAGGGCTAACGGATCGAGTTCGTCCGACGCCTCTTCCTTTGGCTGGGCAGGTTTGCTTTCGTCCGGCTGTACCAGCGTTGAAGGGGTGACATCGTCAAAGATGCTCTCTTTTTTAAACAACGCTTCATCGCTGAACAGCGTGTCCGGGTCCACGTTTTTACGTTCAAGCGACGGATCGGCATCGTTGAACATCGCCAGCGGGTCTTCGGCATTCCGCTCCGGGGCCGCAGGCTGGGAGAACGGGTCGTGGGAGGCCGCGGGCTGTGGCTTTGCCCGATTGCTGGAGATGCTGTCGGAGATGGAGAACTCCTGCATCAGGCTGTCCCAGATTTCCGACGGCACGGCCGTAGGTTCAGCTTTTCCGCGAGGCGCGGCGCTGGCCGGTTTCGGTTGTGCCGCCGGAGCAGGTGTCGCCGCTGGGCGCGCCTGCTGCATGCTGGCCGCCATGCGGCTTACGGGCTGGGTGTCATGAATGAGTTCGCTGACTTCAATGCGATAATCATCAATACCGAGAATATCCCCATCCTGAAGCTCAACCTGACGCCCACGCTCCAGCGGGATATCATTCAGTACCACGCGGGTAACGCTGCCGCGGTTCGTGACGCGGCATTCGCCACTGGCGTCGACGTGAACGATGGCCTGCAAACGCGAGATGGTGCGGTCATTATCCGGCAGCACCAGATTGTTATCCGTACCGCGCCCAATGGTGCCGCCCGGGGCATAAAAATCACAGCTGCTTTGCGGCGGCTGATGACCGGGTTTCGTAGAAATAATCGTGAATCGCATGGCGTATTCCTGCTGGTATGATTAGCGCTCAAACGCTGCCGCTCTCGGGGGTGAGAACGGCGGGGTTTGGGGGTTAAGCTTACAAAATCAATCATAAAGACAATGAAAAATTATATCTCATTAATACTGGTCAAAATTAAAAGCAGTATAAAAATAGCCATTGTGAATTTAAGTTTTTTGTCATATGAATAAACCCAGGATAGTTCAAAGCCGGACAAAACATCATGACATGTATGAGACTGAAGCCTTCGAGAGTCAGTTAACTTAACGCTCTTACCCCGTAATAACCTTGATAAAATTGTGACGCGTAAACCGAAGCCCCAGAACCCCAACCCTTCCCAAACTTGATAATCTCCTTCTCTTAATAAACCTGCTTGCGTTAATGAATTATATATTCCCGAAATTTCACTTGAGTATTTTCGATAATCAATATAAAAACTAACCATCAGGATTAAGAACAAGGCAAAAAGAAAAAATACAAGAATGGATAAAGCATTATTAACAATCACATTACTCTCTATTGAATAAAATCAGCATTCAAATGCTGACACTATTGAGTCGATAACAATAGTTGGTAACAAAAAGTTGACAAAAGCCATTTAACGGCTTACTGAAAAAACAATACCTACAACAAGCCACAGCGTAAAAAGCATTGCCTGAATGATATAAAGTCGGTGCAGTTTTAACATCCAGCTAATTCGATCTTCCGGTAAAGACTGAACAAACTGATAGGCTTCACCCTTAACATTCCTGCCCTTGGTGAACTTCATCTTCACGCCTTTGCGAAGACGAATAAACCGGATTATTTTTTGATAATTCACCAGTGAACCAAAAAACGATGCATGATTTGCCATCAGGTCGATATCATAACCTTTTGGCGATATTCAGAGAGAAGTCGCTTATAATCCGACTCGTGTTTTTTAAAAAACCGAGAACTGTAAACACCCATGATTACAATGTTAATAAATAAAAGCACAAGAAGCTATAACGTTATATTTACCATGCATAAAGATGACATGCTTTTAGTGTCCTGTAGCAATCAATAAGAACAATAGAAGCATTAAAAAGACAACAAAAAGTGTCATCCTGTAAAACATTTTTATCCATGAGAAATCGTATAACGATGATACTAATGCCTCTGCCTCCGGAGGAGGATTTTTTTTTCTATTTTGCTTTGTGGCCTTTCCAGCCAAAATCCTTTTCATAAGGAACACTCGATGCGCAAATCCGGGAAGACCAAGTTGTTCATAAAAAAGATAATCGTTTACATCTAAATATTGCTTATCACTCAAAAGATGAAATGATTTTGATAGCTCCCGTGAATATTTACGATAAAAATAAAAATAGAAACACAAAGAAGTAAACAATCCTAAAAAAACTAATAAAAGCAATATTAAACGCAAATCTCCATACATTTATTCGTCCCCAGAAAAAATCAAGTTACTAATCCCTTCACCCAATTCAGCCCCTCCTTTAGTACCCATCCAGGCTCCCGCAGAAGTAGCGCCTAGTCCTACGACAATTCCACACACAAGGGCACCAGTACCCATCGTAGGTATTCCCATTGCACCGCAAAGAGCGCCAGTTCCTAAAGACGCAGCCCAGGCTCCTCCCGCAGCACCAAGCGTACCTCCACCAAACTTACTATATTCAGTAACAGCAACTTTTCCACATTCATCTTCACGATCGACAGTACAGGCTTTATAAACATCATTAGAAGTATTCAAAAAAGAGAAACCTAATGAGATCCAGCCCCCTGCTTTCATAATACTAGCCGCGCGAGAAGAGCGTACAATATAATCTGAATATCCAGGGATGGCGCCGACACCAACCGTACTCCATTCATGGACGATAGAGCGGCTTGATAAGTTCAATGCTTTTTTTAGATTTTCGTAGGTTTGAATCTTAAGTGTTAGTTTGCTTACGTTATTTAATAAAGGTTTTAACTGAGTGAATAACGCCCTTCTTTCCATATAAAACTGCTGACCAATTAAAGAACCTTGGGATATAAACTGATTCTGATAAGTCCTTTCAATTTTAATGAGTATATTTTCAATTTGCCTGAAATATTTCTCCCCTAAATCACCAGCATTCCCAGCTAGTTTATCACCTAAGGAAGTCAATGCAGAAATATTGTCATAATTAACGTGGAGGTACTCTGCAACTGATGTGTTTAATGATGCCAGCGCATGGTTAATTTTCTGTTTTGCTCTGGAAAGAATACTCAGTTGCGATGACTGATTCGTGTTGTCTGGGTCAGCCACGATGAGTAACTGCCCTGGTTTCAACCAAGGCGTGTCATTGTTTATTTGCATAAAGTATCTAGCGGCATCGCTATTGACATTATTAAACAATAATCGAGCTTGATAATCTAAAGTTCCAGGATGTTGGACCACACAGTAGCCCGGACCAACGGTTGAACGATGTGTCATATTTAAACCCTTTAATCAACACACTTAGTTGTCCAGAGTTTGCAGTGGTGAATTGTTTAATTATTTCATAATTAAATAAACATTCAAACGCCGATGCACTCATGAAATACCGAGGTTTGAAAATTATATCATTCACTTGCCGTAAAAAAGTAACTCGCTACTTATACCTTTCTTTATTATAAACCGTGGAGCATATTGAATAGCAGTTTTTTCATTGACAGTCTTCAATACAACATCATACTCACCCTCGCGCCAGTCAACCTCATTCAGACAAATACACTCCTCTGTATTCAAGATACGCATTGCTGGAAGTTGGTCAGGAGAATTAATAGTTTTTCCATTGATTACCAACGTGTTTCATTACTGATGGTGCGCAAACTGATACAGGCCCATTAAAATTTGAATCCTGCCGGATATCAAAACAAAGGATATTGTTTTTTTAACTTAATAGAAAGTTTCTTATACTGTGCAGGTGGTGAAATGCAAGCCCTACAGGTTGATGCGATTGATATTAGGCTTAACTCTCTAATAATGATTCACCTGCAACATATTTGGAATCAATCATCATGACCGGGGAGATTCCCCGGTCATGGATGAACAATTACGCTTCTTTGTTTTCTTTGATGTTCCAGCCAGCGCTGCTTTCAGCACCTTTACCACCGGCAGTGGTCTGCTCCCAGTACTGCTGTTTCACTTTCGCAGCCTGGAATGCATAGGTCACGCCAACGGTATCGCCGTTGTCGGCACCGGTGTACTGAACGGAAGTCACGAGAACGTCTTCCAGGGTGATGCGGGTATATTCAACCTGCTGACCACCCGCTTTGCAGACGGACAGTTCAACTTTGGTCAGGTGTTTACCGCTTGCGCAGTGTTTCAGGATTGCTGTAGTGGATTTGTCGATCAGAGCGTTAACGTGCAGATCGTTAAAGTTAACTTTACCGGCACCGCCGCCACCACCCACACTCATATTACCTGGCTGGGACGCGCCCCAGGAGAAGGAGGTAATGTCAGTCCAGCCGGTGTGGTTAGAATCTTTAGATTCGCCCGTAACACCCTCGACCTTCAGAAACATATCAATAGCCATAATATCTACTCTTCGTGGATGAACAATATTGCTTTCGAAAAAGCCCTTATATGGCAAACAGGAAAGCATGGGGCTGAATAAAACCGTCCATATTTTACCTCTGCCTCATATCAAACGACCCGTGTCATTTGACAGTCTTACATTCCCCCTGAATGAACGGAAAGAATGTGAAGTCTTTTACTACTGCGGACTATCCTGAATCCAGGTACGATCAGGATCGCCAATGATGAGCTGCGGAACCAGTTTATTCAGTTCGTCGCTATGATAAAGACGTAGACAATTTAAGGTTACGCCTTTTACATCAGGTTTGCGCTCCGAGTGGAAACCATTAATTTGGTTTTTATACTTCCCAATAATGGCGTTAACTTTGTCAGTACCGTTTTCAGCATCAAACGGCATCCACTCAATAAATGCACTCGCACTGCGGGCCGCATCAGCAGAAAATTGACTGCCTTTATCTGCAACCTGCGCAAGGCAGCGCGCCAGGACCAAATCTTTTACCACCTGCCGGTATGTTTGCTGCTGATAAAAATCAACGTAAGGGTTGTCACCGCGAGCAGAAAAAGATAAGCAAGTGAGCAAAAGAAATGCGGTCTTTAGAAACCTGAATATAATTATTTTAATTCCCAAAACCAGATTTCCTGACAGTACGGAAAGCAATCGGAGTTACATATAAACGAATTATTACTCAGAGGCTCGATAAGGTCGATATGACCACCCCCATACCCATCAATTTTATTGAAGAAAACAACACCTTTTCGGCCCAACATTGAGCGTGCACCAGCCTCGCGGTCTTTAAAGATTTCTGCCTTGCCAAACACATGGGATTTATAAAGCTGATCGGCAAGTAATTTTGCGCCAGGCTCGATTGTTTTTCCCTTATAGGGACCGGTCTTTATGGGTAAACGCCCTGTAAATTCAACATTGCATTTTAACAATGCCAGGCTCATTCTTACCGCACAGGTATTTTCGTATGCCGGTTGTTGCTTGATAATCGTCGAATAATCGTAGCCAATTTCTGAAAAAACCTGTTCACCCGAGGCAAAACCCGCGCGTGTGTGATTTGAAGAGTAATGCTGACGTTTAAGTTGTTCGTATAATGGTCTCATCTGTCACTCTCCTTTTTTGCACGGGCGTAATTCTTTCATGCCGTCAATGATGATTTTTGAAGCGCGTTCCTCGCCTTTCTGTTTCGATAAGTCCGCAAAACGAGAATAGAGAAACTCATGTATTGTATTTGGCAAAAAAGGCCTGCCCTTGCACCATGCAGTGCCCTCAGACGCGTCGACTACGCCGAGAAGATACATATTTGCCTTAATGCGTTCACGTTCATTCGTTTTCGACAGCCAGGCTTTAGCAAAACGCTCTGCACTCAGATTTAAATCGTACCCTGTTAACAGCGTCGGATCGCGTTGGAAGTTTGATGTGTCATCCTGAGGCAATGCTTCCGCTTGAGGGTATTTGTAATTTCCTGCCTCCGCGCTTGCGAGAGTAGAAACTGCCAGCAAACTGGTCGCGATCAAAAGTATATGTTTCACCGTATATCCTTATTCACTGACAGAAACAAGCTAAGCTCTTCCGCTCAAATTGCCGGCCCCTTCGGGCCGGCAATCATCATTACGCGTCCTTCGTCTTCAGCGACGGCAGTTTAGAAACCAGACGCAGGGAAACGGTCAGACCTTCCAGCTGGTAGTGTGGACGCAGGAAGAACTTCGCGGCGTAGTAGCCAGGGTTGTCTTCAATTTCCTGCACCTGCACTTCCGCAGCCGCCAGCGGTTTGCGGGACTTGGTTTCCTGGGAGGAGTTCGCCGGGTCACCGTCGACGTAGTTCATCACCCAGTCGTTCAGCCAGCGTTCCATCTCTTCGCGCTCGCGGAAGGAGCCGATTTTGTCGCGCACGATGCACTTCAGGTAGTGAGCAAAACGACAGCAGGCAAACAGGTAAGGCAGACGGGAGGCCAGGCGCGCGTTAGCGGTGGCATCCGGGTCGTGATACTCGGCCGGTTTTTGCAGGGACTGCGCGCCGATGAAGGCGGCGAAGTCGGAGTTTTTACGGTGAACCAGCGGCATAAAGCCGTTTTTCGCCAGCTCGGCTTCACGACGATCGCTGATGGCGATCTCGGTCGGGCATTTCATGTCCACGCCGCCGTCATCGCTCGGGAAGGTGTGGCACGGCAGGTTTTCCACCGCCCCGCCGGACTCCACGCCGCGAATCGAGGTGCACCAGCCGTACTCTTTGAAGGAACGGTTGATGTTGGCGGCCATCGCGTAAGCCGCGTTCGCCCAGGAGTAGCTGTTGTGGTTTGCGCCGTCGGTCTGCTCTTCAAAGTCAAAGCTGTCGACCGGGTTGGTGCGAATGCCGTACGGCAGACGCGACAGGAAGCGCGGCATGACCAGGCCCAGATAACGGGCATCTTCCGATTCACGCAGTGAACGCCAGGCGGCGTATTCGGTGTTCTGAAAGATTTTTGTCAGGTCGCGTGGGTTAGCCAGCTCCTGCCAGGACTCCATCTGCATCACGCCCGGCGCGGTGCCGGTGATGAACGGACAGTGGGCCGCAGAGCCGATGCGCGCCATCTCGCCCAGCAGCTCAACGTCCTGCGGGCTGTGGTCGAAGTAGTAGTCGCCTACGATGCAGCCAAACGGCTCGCCACCGAACTGGCCGTACTCCTGCTCGTAGATTTTTTTGAAGATCGGGCTCTGGTCCCAGCCCACGCCCTTGTAGCGCTTCAGGGTGCGGCCCAGCTCCTGCTTGGAGATGCTCATAAAGCGGATCTTCAGCATCTCGTCGGTTTCGGTGTTGTTCACCAGATAGCTCAGCCCGCGCCAGGCGCTCTCCAGCTTCTGGAACTCCTCGTGGTGAATGATCTGGTTCACCTGCTGTGAAAGCTGCTCGTCAATACCGGCAATCAGGTTCTGAATGGTGCGGTAGGTATCGTTTGAGAAGGTCACGGTGTTTTCCAGCGCCTGCTGCGCCAGGGTTTTAACCGCGCTTTCTACGGCAGAGCGCGCCTGATCGGTTTTCGGGCGGAACTCTTTATTCAGCAGCGCGCTGAACTCGTCCTGGCTGAACGCCTGGCCCGCCTGCTGATCGTGTTGTTGAGTCTGGTTGCTCATCGATTATTCCTCGCTACCTTTTGCACTTTCGTCATTTTTTGGCATCTGGCTCAGGGATTTGAGCAGCGTCGGATCCTGAAGGATTTTCGCAATCAGCTCTTCCGCACCGTTTTTGCCGTCCATGTAGGTCAACAGGTTAGAGAGCTGGGTACGAGCCTCCAGCAGCTTGTTCAGCGGCTCTACTTTGCGGGCCACCGCGTCCGGCAGGAAGTCGTCCATACTGTCAAAGGTCAGATCGACGTTGAGCTTACCTTCGCCGGTCAGGGTATTATCCACCTGGAACGCCACGCGCGGCTTCAGCGCCTTCATGCGTTCGTCGAAGTTGTCGATGTCGATTTCAAGGAACTTACGCTCGTCGACGGCTGGCAGGTTTTCCACCGGCTTGCCAACCAGATCGGCCATAACGCCCATCACAAACGGCAGCTGAATTTTGCGTTCTGCGCCGTAGATCTCTACGTCGTATTCGATCTGCACGCGGGGAGCACGGTTACGTGCGATGAATTTCTGTCCACTGTTACTCATTGCCATGATGTTCTCCATCAAAGATGCGCGGTGAAGGTGAAACGGCAGACTCCATGCCTGTCGTCATAATGCCAGGACGCGTCATTCGCGGCGTCCAAAGATGTTTTCCAGTTGGTTAACGCCGTCTGGCGCCAGGTCGCGAATAATGTCCATAAAGTTGAGTTCAAACAGCCGCTGCACCCGTTCAATCATCAGCGGTGCGGGGTGGCTGGGTTCGTACTGCGCAAAATACTGTTTCGCTTTTTCCAACATCAGTTGCGCGTCGGCGCGGCTGGTCACCTGCACGCTGCGCCAGTCCGTCACCTGCTGAACGGGCGACGCGGTCACCGGCTGCGGCTCGGCGTGCTGCTCAGCCTGCGCGTCACGGTTCGGCAGCAGCTTGCTGATATCGGTCACCTGACAGGCGCTCGAAACCTGCCCGACGGTTTTCAGCAGCTGTTCCATCTCCGGTACGCCACTTTCCCCGAGATAGCCGGTAAGCAGTTCGCGGATGGCGAGCAGGCGTTCGTTGATCACGATTACCGCTTCGGTGCCGGGCTGATCGCCCCGGGCCAGCTCATCGATCAGTCGTGGACGACCGCCCGGATAATCCGGACACTCTGTTTTACTGCCGTCAAGCAGCGCCTGGGCGTCACGGAGCGAAATCTCATCGCCGTTAGAGCGGAGCAGTGAGGCGTTACGCACCGCGACCGTCAGGTCAGATTTATCGCTCAGCCCGGCGAGGGCGTTAATGCGGTAGAACGGATCGGTTTCGCCATACTCTTCCAGCAGCGGGTAAAGTTGCTCCCAGTAACGGGACAGGGCTTCCTGCACCAGCAGTAGCCCGTCGGCGTAACCTGCCAGCCCGCGACGACGCGTCCAGGCATGGGTTAACGCCAGCATGACGCGAAGATCTTTGGTGCGGCCCAGCAGGCTGGTGGCGAGTCTTTCCACCGTGTTCCAGTCGGCAGGCTCTGCCGGAATGATGGTGTCGCCAAACTGCTGTTCGGCTTTGCCCTGACTGGCCTGCCCCATGGCCTGGAAATCAGCGTCGTACTCCAGGTTTTCACCGCAGGGGTTATCGGGGCTTATCGGCGCGAGAAATTCATCGATATTCATAAGATCCCTGCTTATTCAAACATAGGCGGGTAAAGACCGTGGCGGCCCGGACGGGCGCCGCCTGCCGGATCGAACAGCAGCGTAAAGAGCTGCCCGGTGAAGTTTCCGCTGTGGACGTGGGTGTAAAGCGGATAGCCGTCGCAGCGGTTTGTCCACCAGTAGCTGGTCTGGCGCAGCGGATCAAAACACTCCGCCGCCTGCGGCCAGCCCAGCGTGCTCTGACCCTCGTCGTCATAGCCAATCACGTCGAGAATGTCGGAACGCTTTTGCGGCTCAACCGGCTGGGGCGCCGGGATGGTCATCAGCATTTCATCCAGCTGGGAGGCAGAATAGCTGTTACGCACCGCGTGCAGCCCCAGACGGCCAAGCTGCTGGTACCAGCTTTCAGCCTGCCCGAGCAGACGGGATGACCACTCGGCCGGGGTGAAGCTCAGTTGCAGGCATACCGGATAGTGACGGCCTACGCTGTCACGGCCCGGTAGCAGGCAGCCCATCTGAATCATCTGGCTTCCGAGCATCGGCGGGACGACAAAGTTCCACACCGGGGCTTTAGAAAACGGGCGCTCGCCGCTGCGCTGCTCTTCCTGTTGCCAGGCCAGCAGGCCGACCTGAAACCAGTGCGACCACTGGCGTTGCAGGGTATCCGGAAAGCGACGCTGCAAAAAATCTCCGGCGCTGGGTAATTTGCCATACCAGCTATAACGGTTCATCGCAGGGGTATTCGTCATACGGCTGTCCTTGCGGTTATGGGCATGAGAAACGGGGAAGCTGGAACGGGTTACGGATGCTGTTCGGGGCAAACTCCAGCGTGACCTGATGTCCGTCGACGTTGAAGGTAGCCTGACGGCTCAGGCTACCCGCGCCAGGACTGGTGCGCGCCTTGTCGAAAAAGCGGTTCAGCGCCCAGGAACCGTTGGTCACCAGCGTTGCGGTGCTGCCATTGGCAAGACCGAGCTGCATACGCACCTGGTTCGTCCCGCCCGGCCCCGGCCAGGTCATGATCTGCACCGCCTGCGGACCGTGGCTGTAGCGCAGCAGTTGGCCGTCCACGTCCAGCGTCAGGTTCAGGATGGTATTGTCCATACGCACGGTGCGCACCGTCACCTTGAAGGATGGCGTGGTCGCGCCGTTTGCGAAGAAGGCATCGCGGACAGACTGCGCCTGCTGGAACGGACGCAGCAGCCCTTCACTGCCCGGCAGCGTTTTACCGTCGATGCCCGGCATAAAGCGCCAGTTCGCCTGGGTGGTGTCCACCTTGTTGGTCAGGTTGTCGCGGAAAAAGGTGTCCATCAGTCCGGTGCCCGGCGCGAACATGCGGGCGAGATCGTCCGGCGTCACCTCGGTGCTGGCGCTGCGCACCAGCGGATAACGCCCGGCAATCGCCTGACGGCAGAACCCACCCACTTCCACGTTAATGCGCTTACGCACGTTCTCCAGATCGCGACGCTGAGTGTCGCTGCTGGCGCCGACGGCCATATTGCTGAACATGGTTTGCAGCCCGCCCGGCAGACGTCCCGCGCTGGCTTGCAGGCGGCTAATTGCATCGCCGCCCGGCGCAGGCATACCGCTGTTTGCTGCATCCTGAACGGCAGTCAGGTAGCGATAAAGCTCGTCAACCTGCTTGAGAAAATCATCAAAGACGATGGTCTTACCGCCCTTCTCCAGCGGCTGCGCCAGCTCAATCATCGGCGCATAGTGGTCGGTCACCAGTTGCTCAGGCGCCTGCGTCACAACCGCGCCCTGCGTCGGGGCATTGTCACCGTTGCTGAACAGCGCTTCCAGCGTGCGGGTGGCGCGGTTGCTTTGGTCTTCCGCTTTTTGCGCATCTTCCGGCGCAGGCGCAGTGCGCGACAGGGTCAGCACCTTGCTCAGGTTAAGTACCAGACGGCGCAGCGGCGAATTGGTGCCTGAAAGCAGGCGCGCGGTGTTGATACGCTGGGAAAGATCGGCGCTGTTGTTGAGCTGAATATCAGCGAGAAAGCGATCCCAGTTAACGATAAAGTCGCGCATGTAGAGCTGACGCACGGCGTTGTCGATCTGCTGTTTATCTTCCTGGGCAGTGGTCGCTCCCATTACCCAGGCATCGTCCTCGTGCAGGGCGGTGGTCACGCTGTCGATCTGGTAGTTGAAGCTTTTCCAGTAGCCGTCCGGCGTGTAGAGGCCCGGTACGCCCTCACTCACCGGCTTGCCGCTTTTGCGCGAAAACACCAGCTCGCTCTGCGGGCCGCCGAGATCAGAAAGCGAAACCGGCTTCAGGTTCTCATCATGCTCCAGCAGACGTTTCAGGCGCCCATATACGCGTGTTGAGAGCGGCTGCTGGTTGATCAGCGCCCTCTCGCGGGCCACCAGATCCTCATCCTGCGCATACGGTGAAGCCTGAATTTTTGGCTCCAGCAGCTGCGTCAGGTGCCATTCCAGCTCCTGAAGCTGCGCCTGCGTCACGTTCTGCGGCAGGTTGCGTTGCAGGTTGAGCATAACCCACGAGTGCAGGAATTTACCGTCATAATGCTTAGGCTGGTAGAGCATCTGATAGGCTTTCAGCGCCTCATAGCTGTACTCCACGTCGCTGCCGTTGTCGTTGCGCAGCCAGGTGGTAATGTGCATCGCCACGGCAGGCAGCAGCATCTGATCCAGCGCCTTCTGATACAGAGACTGCGAGGCATCGCTGACGTCATCCCCGCGATAAAGCCCCATGCGGCGGGAAACCGGCGGGTTGTTAACGTCGAAGGCATCGCTTTTCGGCAGATCCACCAGGCTGTTAAGCAGCGGCAGAAGCGCAAACAGATCTCGCTGGGGCTGGTTTTGCAGCGCCTTGCTCTGCTGCTCCAGCATCGGCACTTTTGCATCTACCTCTTCCAGATAAGCTTTATTTTTGGCGTAGCTGGTCAGCCACAGACCACCCAGGATCACCAGCAGGGCCAGCAGCGCCGCGTAGCCGGACCACATCACGGCGCGGTTGCGCAGCTCCCACCAGCGGTTTTCCCCGGCGATGCCCGCTTCCTGGAAAATCACGTTTTGCAGCAGATTTTTAATGAAGAAGCTTTGGCCCTTCGCGCCCGGGATCGGCGCCTCTTTGCTTACCGAATCCCAGCGCGTGCTTTCCTCCCCTTCAGGTAAGGAGAGCGCGCGGTTCAGCTCGCCCATCACGCGGTCAAACGGCATCCCTTCCTGGGTGCCGCTGGCAAAGTAGATGCCGCGCGGCGAAAATTCGGTTTCGAAGTTTGAGCGGGCAAAGACCGTGCTCAGGTAGTCTGCCAGCAGCGGACGCAGCGCGGCGAACTCCTGCGGGAAGAGATAGGCTTCCGCACGGGTTTTGGCGTCATGCTCTTTAAGCATGGTTTCCGGCAGGCCAGCATCCAGACGCTGTTGCAGCAGGGAAAATTCCTGCTGGAAGTTGCCCATCAGGTCGTAATCGGCGTGTTTGGTCTGCTCCCACGGCAGCGTAAAGCCCCAGATCTGATCGCGCTGGGCTTTGTCGTAATCCGCAAACCAGGCGCGGAAGCCTTTAAGCAGATCCGCTTTGGTCACCATCACATACACCGGGAAGCGAATCCCCAGCTGTTCATGCAGCTCGGAGAGACGCTGGCGCAGGTTGACCGCCTGCTGGCGGGAGGCCTCAGCGGACTGCGAAAGCAGGTCGGAAATGCTGATGGTGATAATCACGCCGTTGATGGGCTGGCGACGGCGGTATTTACGCAGCAGGTTGATAAATTCCAGCCACTCCCCGGCGTCCTGAACCTGCTCGCTCTCCTGAGTGGTGTAGCGCCCCGCGGTATCCAGCAGAACCGCCTCGTTGGTAAACCACCAGTCACAGTTGCGCGTGCCGCCAATGCCGCGCAGCGCGGTTTTACCGAAGCGGTCCGCCAGCGGGAATTGCAGCCCGGAGTTGGCCAGCGCGGTGGTTTTACCTGAACCCGGCGCGCCAATAATGACGTACCACGGCAGCTGATAGAGGTACTGCGTACTGAAGCGCTGCGTCCACTGCGCGCCATGTCCCGCTTTGCTGAAGTGGGCTTTTTTCAGCATCTGGGCGGCTTCATCGAAACGCCCGGCAAGGATCTGCTCCTCGCTGTTCAGACGTTTCTGCGGATCGGCCGCCTCCGGGCTGGTGGTATTTTCGTTAAGCTTGTCCATCAGCTTACGGTTCAGCCAGGCGTTATACAGCCGCGGCAGAATGTGGCTCTGGGCCCAAATCAGGTAGACCACCGCAATGCTGATGACGCGGTTCTGCTCTGATTCAAGGGGCCGGGTGTCCACGATGGACAACAGCGGGCCAATCATCCAGATGACCGCCGCGAGCGCCGTTACGCCCAGGAAGCTCCACAGAATGCGATTGGTCAGTATAGAAAGTAGAGTAGTCAGCATCCTTAGTTTCCTTGCGGCAATCCGTTCAGCTCGGCCTGGGTATTGTCAGGCGATACCAGCAGCGTAATCTCCACGCGGCGGTTACGGGCGCGATTTTCAGGCGTCGTGTTAGGCGCTACCGGGTTGATCTCGCCCCGCCCTTCGGCTTTGACGCGCTCAGGCTGCGAGAGGCTACCCTGGAGCTGTTTTTGCACCGAACGGGCGCGCTCAAGCGAGAGTTCATAGTTAGAGGCGAAGCGTGCGCTGCGGATCGGCACGTTGTCGCTGTACCCCACCACCAGAATTTTGCCGCTGACGTTATTCATCGCCTGGGCGATGCGGTCGATGACCGGCTCATAGCGATCGCGCACCACCGTTGAGGCCGAGGCAAAGAGTCCGTCCCCTTTCAGGATCACCACGCTGCGATCCGCCTCATCCTTAACGGCCACCAGACCGGCATCAATTTCCGGTTTCAGGAAGCCGCGCAGGTTCAGTACCGCCGGTAGCTGACGTGCAGGTTGCCGGATCGTGGTTTCCGGCAGTTGGGACTGGTAAATTTTCGCCAGCACCGGGCTGGTGTTATCACCGAGACGCCAGTTCAGCACGATATAGAACAGGCAGGCGATAAAGCCGACCAGCGCCACGCACGCCCAGAGTGGAATCATCGGCCGCCAGAGCTTGCGCAGAACGGGGCGATCTTCCGGGTGCGGCGAGAGCGGCGGCGGGTAGCTGCCGCGAACGCCACGGATCATCTGCCACAGGCGCTGTTTGATGGTTTCAAGCTGGGTCCGGCCATTGTCCAGCACGCGGTAGCGGCCTTCAAAGCCGAGCAGCAGACAGTAGTTGATCATCTCCAGCAGCAGAATGTGTTCGCGCGGATTCTGCGAAAGACGTGCCAGCAGCTGGAAAAACTTCTCGCCACCCCAGGTTTCGTTATGAAACGTCACCAGCAGACCATTGCTTGACCAGACGCCGCTGCTTCCCCAGGGGGTCAGAGCGGCGGCTTCGTCCAGCGCCGTGCAGAGGCAGTAGCGCGCGCCGACAATCACTTCATATGGTAAGCCCGCCTGCTGGCATCGCACCTCGAAACGGCGAATTTCGTCAATCAGGCGCTGGCGCAGCCCGACCTGATCGTCGTGGGAAACCGAATGACGGATTTGCGGAATCGCATTGAGCAGCGGATTGGCGGCCGCCACCAGCTGATTGTTCCCACTGGCTCCGGTAAACAGGGCATCACTGCCGGTATCCTGTCGTTCCTGCATATTAAGCGCTCGCTTTATTATTCTGTCGGGCTACGGATGGCCCAGAACTCCATATCGAGACCCGGGAATTCCCCTGCGAGATGCAGCGCGAATGCCCCAGACTTGTCCATCTCGTGCCACAGTTCGCTGCCCCTCTCGAGCTCGAAATAGCTGTAGCCTGCATGCCACGGGATCTGCGGCGGCGCGACGGGCATTGCCCGAAGCATGATGCCCGGCAGCTGGAGCTGAACCAGATCGCGAATTTTCGAGACTGGCGCAACCTTCATCTGGGCAGGGAAATGGGTTTGCAGGTGTTCGCCGGGGACATTGGCTTTTACCGCCAGCACGAAGCCAAATTCGCGGACCATGCTGGTCTCCGGCACGGTGGCGATGTTAAGACCGTGAGAGCGTTCGTGCAGCGGCAGCTGGATGGCATGATCTTCCATGACCAGCGACAGCCCCTGACGCAGCATCAGCATCAGTTTGCCGAAGCAAAGGGCGAGATCGTCATGGTCGTATACCGGCAGTACGCTCTCTGCGGTACGCTGCGGCGTCCAGGTGGCGAGTTCCGTGGCAAACGGCAGCCAGCTTCGCCAGAGCGCTTCAGGGTGAAGCAGCGGCAGCGTTTTTAAATGTGAGATGTCGCCAAGGTGGCGGTTGATCAGCGAAAGAAGCGTGAACTCAACCATCTCGGACGTATTGAAACGCCCCGGCTGGCGCAGGCGGCCGCCGATCTGCTGGCTACGCTGCACCAGCAAGCCGTGCAGGTCATTGATCATGCCGTACAGCTGCGGGCTGTTATTGGCGTTCAGCATTGGCGGGATGTAGCTGTTATCCAGCCGCACGTGGTTGTCGTTGCGCTTTTCAGCGACGCACGCCACGCCGATGGCGGTCCATTCTGCCGTCAGATCTTTCTCCAGCATCAGGGTCAGACGCAGGCGGCCAAACTGAACCGTCGCTTCCCCGACCGACATGGCGTTGTCGTCTTCTACCTCTTGTTCAAACGTAATAAAACGCGCCAGAGAAGAGTGCTCCTCGCTGAAAATCACCTCTTCACGTCCACCGCGACGAACCGGCAGCGCAAGCACCACCTTTTCATTGGTAAGATTATCGGGGATTTTTAGCGGGGCCGGACCGTTGCGGTCGCTGCGCACCTGGAAAAAGGTGCCGTCAGGGAGCAAACCGCTACAGTAGCTCAGGGCAATACAGCCCTGGCGAAGCATCGCTTCATCCAGCTCAAGGTCGAGAAAGCCCCAGAGATACGAACGCTGCAAGGCCCCCCACTCACGAACGTGGTTGAGGAGGTAACTTTCTGTCCGCTGAAAATGGTGGGGACGCAGGAACATGCCCTCGGTCCAGACGACCTTTTCTGCTTTCGTCATGATGATCTCTTTCCTGTTATGAAGGGCGTTACTGGCTGATGACCCGGATACCATTTACGTCAAGGAAGACGCTGGCCTGGAGTTCATCTGCGGACCATTTCCAGAACTGGTAAATCGCGTTTTCGCCGGGAACAGGCAAAGGAAGTGAGACGCGCCATTTTTTGCCGTCCAGTGCCTGGTATTCCGCCATTACGCCGATATAGCGCGCTTCCGGTGAGCTTTGACCGCTCAGGGTTTTCGAAAGCTGGCCCGGCATCAGGAAGAACACATCGCTGTTCAGCAGATTCGCGCCAAGCGTGGCTGACGCGTTGTTCTGTAAGGAGTAGAAGTCGCTGGACATGAAATCCGCATCGGATTTCAGCAGCAATACTCTGACCTTAAGCGGTGCAGAATCATTGATTTGAGGATGAGCCTGAAACTGAAGATTGTAGCGGGAGGGGTCGCTGTGTGAAGACGACGTACAACCACCGATCAGCGCGAGAATCAACGCAAAAAAAGGGAACCACATCCGATGGAAATTTTTATTATTCATAAAAATATGCTCGTGAAACCCGTTTAGTTCAGGATCCAGGTACCGTTCGCGCTGTCTTTGCAGGCTTTGCTGTTGCCATCGACATCAACACAGGTGGTTTTCTTGCGCGCTTTAGGGCGCAGTGCCTGTTTACGCACGGTGGCTTCGTACTGGTCGGCCTTGATCACGGCACGCATCGGCACGTAACCAATCAGCTGTTCACTCCCTTCATCGGCCAGCGCCATCCAGAAATGTTCAACCTGCCCCAGCACGACGTAAGTTTTTCCGGTCTCAAGCGTACGGATCACTTTTCCACCGTAGTCAGGACGGCTCATCAGGGATGCCGGGTACATAGCACGATACGGTTCATTCACCTGAGTGAACTCCGCCGGAGGGGTAACAGCGTGACGGTGCGTCAGCGTGATGCCATTAACCTGGCTGGTCACAATCGTATCATCGGTGATCGCTGGTTTTTGCGGCGCCTTACAGCCCGCCACCGCCATAACAAACAGAAGTGATAACAATACACGCAGTTTCATATGCTTTTCCGTAGCGATATTTAGAGGATGAAGAGAGGGGATAAAATTTGACTTAGGTGCTATTGTTAAAAATAGTCAGGTTTTTCCGGGGCGTTACTATTATTTGGGCATAGCTACCGCACGAGCCTTCGAGAATAAGGCCCAGCGTAATCCTGACATATTTTGACAAACGGTAAACAAGTTTACATGAGCTTATCGCCTTTTCAATATTTCCTTTTTCGCTACTGCTGATTCATGAGGCATTCGCCTCACTCTGAGATTAATCTGAAAAATATAGAAATCGCGCAATTAACTGATTTAAAGACAAAAAAACCCAAAAGAGAACCATTATCACTAACGTAATACCACTATTTCTGCCACTACCATAATTAGTAGAACGGAGAATTTTTCAGTTGCATATGAATATATCTCACACGAATTATTTGTTGTATCGATAGCAAATCGTCAATACTCAGGACGATGTCCCATCAAATTAAGAAAACACAGTAAGGATGAAAAAATTAATTTCACGCCGCAAATTAACTTTATGCTCTCCCCCCTTCTTAAGATAATTTTCTTTCGTCTGGGCCGTATGAATAATTAAGCCTGACTACACTCTTGCTCGCCAAAGCATTGCTCAAAATATAACCCACCCTTTCCAGGTAATGAATAAAGACGCTGCTTTCGACAGGCGAACTTCATTTGGCATTTTACCGTCACTACACTATTGCTTGCTTTCCACCACTCCGACGATTTATTACAAACATGATGAAAATTTGTTATGAGTTCTTTGCTTTCCCGCACCATAGCTTACAGGCCGAGCGGTAAAAACAGGTTAAGTAGGTATCAAAATATGTGCCGGTGCCGACATCGGGGTTGACCATAACCGTGCTCGGTAACTGTCAACGTCCTCCACTTGACTTATATTGTAAGAAAGGTACTTTTCAGGACATGAAGAAGATCCTGATAATTGTTCCTGATGGTGGCATGTTGTTTGAAGCCGCCGGTATAGCCGACATTCTGATGCAGGCCAACCGTCTGCACCCGGACGGTCTGGCGCAGCCCCGCTACCGCATCATTATTGCCACTACCCAGCCTCACCTGGTGATCCATGGCCAGTCCGGCTTAAATCTGCTGGCGGACTATCGCCTGCCGGAGCTGGATCCGCGCGAGCCGCTGGACACGATTATCATCACCGGCCGTGGCATGAATGAGCAGGAAAGCACTGCGGTGGTGGACTGGCTGCACCTGGCCGCGCCGCATGCGGGACGCGTCGCCTCTGTCTGCGGCGGGGCCCTGCTGCTGGCACAGGCCGGACTGCTCGATGGGCGCCGGGCAACGACCCACTGGCGGCTTCTGGAAACGTTGAAAACCCGCTATCCTGCGGTCAACGTTGAGGGCGGCCCGCTCTATGTTCAGGATGGTCCCGTCTGGACATCCGGCGGCGTCAGTTCCGGGTTTGATCTGACGCTGGCGCTGGTAGAGGATGATTACGGATTCACCCTCGCCCGCAACGTGGCGCAGGATATGGTGATGTATCTGCGTCGGCCTGGCGGCCAGCTACAGTTCAGCCGCTATAATCTGGAGCAGTCCGGCGCGACCGGACCGGTTAGCGAACTGCAAAGCTGGATCCTGCAAAACCTCACCGCAGATTTGTGCGTCGAAAGGCTGGCCGAACGGGTCGCCATGAGTCCGCGCAATTTCACCCGCGTGTTCACGCGTGACGTCGGTGTACCTCCGGCCCGTTATGTCACCGAAGCCCGCCTGGCCGCCGCACGACAGCTTCTGGAGCAGACCCCGTATCCGCTTGAGGTCATTGCCGAAAAAAGCGGGTTTGGGACCAGCATCAACCTGCGCCGCGTTTTTGAAAAGCAGCTTCATCTCACGCCGGGTGAATATCGCCAGCGCTTCCACTGCCGCAGAATGGCGTAATCTGATCCTTTTTTGTCATTTACGCCAACCGACCTGACACCTACAGTAACTCCAGACAACACAGATAAGGAGTGCATCATGGTTAAGGTCGGTATTAACGGTTTCGGCCGTATCGGACGTAATGTCCTGCGCGCGGCGCTGGGCAATCCGGATCTCCAGATTGTGGCCATTAACGATCTGACGGACAGTAAAACCCTCGCCCATCTGCTGAAATATGACTCTCTGCTCGGCACGCTACCGGTACCTGTGGAAGCGGCGGACGGCGCGCTACAGGTTGACGGGCAACGCATCACCGTATTCAGTGAACGCGACCCGGCAAACATTCCGTGGAAAGACGCTGACGTTGAGGTGGTAATCGAAGCCACCGGTTTCTTCACCGAACGTGATAAAGCGGCGGTGCATATCACGAGCGGCGGCGCAAAACGCGTCATTATTTCCGCCCCGGCTAAAAATGATGATCTTACGGTGGTAATGGGCGTGAACCACACGCTGTACGATCCGGCCCAGCATTTTGTGGTCAGTAACGGGAGTTGCACCACTAACGGTCTGGCGCCAGCGGCGCAGGTGCTGCACCAGCAGTTTGGCATTGAACACGGGCTGATGAACACCACGCTTGCCTACACCAACAGCCAGGCGCTGCATGACCAGCCAGAAAAAGATCTGCGCGGCGCGCGTGCGGCAGCATTATCGATTGTGCCTTATTCCAGCGGCGCGGCAAAAGCGCTCGGGAAAGTAATCCCCGAACTGGACGGTAAACTCACCGGGTATTCCCTGCGCGTGCCGGTGCCAGTGGTGTCGATTGTCGATCTGACGGTGACGCTGAGCCGCAACGTGACCGCCGAAGAGGTGAATGACGCGTTCCGTCAGGCTGCCGGTAGCGGGCCGCTGAAAGGCATCCTGGGCTACAGCGATGAACCGCTTGTCTCCAGTGATTATCAGGGCGACCCGCGCTCATCCATTATCGACGGGCTTTCAACGCTGGTGATTGGCGGGAGTATGGTGAAGATCCTGTCATGGTATGACAACGAGTGGGGCTTCTCAAACCGTCTGGTGGATTTGGCGGTGCTGATGGATAAAAAAGGGTTGTAGGGCTTAAGCCGGGTGGCGTGAAGCTTACCCGGCCTTTCCGTGTTGTGGTTAAAAATTAAGTAATCCAACCCTGGTGTAGTGAAAGCGCACCCGAATTTTCTGGTTATGCGAAAAATGGGACATTCAACACGCGAAGTTATCGATATTCGTCTAAGGTTTTCAGGTAATTGACAACAGCGGTCACGCTGCTCAGCGAAGACAGGAGACGAACCGATGATAAGACCTCGCGCACGACGCCCCGCTTTTTTACCCCTTGCGTTGGCAGGCGCACTACTCGGTGTTACCGCATTTGGTTATGCTGAAGACCAGCCAACGAGCCAGCAAAGCTCACCTGATATTCTTCTTGGCCCCCTCTTTAATGACGTTCAGAGCGCCAAACTGTTCCCGGATCAGAAAACCTTCGCGGATGCCGTTCCCAAAAGCGACCCGCTGATGATCCTGGCGGATTACCGGATGCAGCATACCCAGTCCGGTTTTGACCTGCGTCACTTCGTGGAGATGAATTTTATCCTGCCGAAGGAGGGTGAGAAATATGTTCCCCCTGAGGGCCAGAGCCTGCGCGAACACATAGACGATCTGTGGCCTGTGCTGACCCGCACCACCGACAAAGCGAACAAATGGGACTCCCTCCTGCCTCTGCCAAAACCCTATGTCGTGCCGGGAGGACGCTTCCGCGAAGTCTATTACTGGGACAGCTATTTCACCATGCTGGGGCTGGCCGAGAGCGGCCACTGGGATAAGATCGGCGACATGGTGGACAACTTCGCATACGAGCTTGATACCTGGGGCCATATCCCTAACGGTAACCGCAGCTACTACCTGAGCCGCTCTCAGCCACCGTTCTTTTCTTTGATGGTGGAACTGTTGGCCACGCATGACAGCGACGCACTGAAGAAATACCGTCCGCAGATGGAGAAGGAGTATGCCTACTGGATGGAGGGGGCTGATGGGCTCCAGCCTGGTCAGGCAAACAAACGCGTGGTGAAGCTGGATGACGGCTCCCTCCTCAACCGCTACTGGGACGATCTGGACACGCCACGCCCTGAGTCGTGGCTGGATGACGTGACTACCGCCAAAAATAACCCTAACCGTCCGGCCACCGAGATTTACCGTGATCTGCGCTCTGCCGCGGCCTCGGGCTGGGATTTCAGCTCCCGCTGGATGGACGATCCCCAGAAGCTGGGTACCATCCGCACCACCAGCATCGTGCCGGTGGATCTGAATGCGTTGATGTTTAAGATGGAAAAACTGCTGGCCCGTGCCAGCCAGGAAGACGGGGATACCGCAAGCGCAAGTAAATATGACGCGCTGGCCACCGCACGTCAGAAAGCCATGGAGAGCCACCTGTGGAACGATAAAGAGGGCTGGTATGCGGATTACGATCTGAAAACCAGGAAGGTGCGTAATCAGCTGACTGCCGCGGCCCTCTTCCCACTGTATGTGAAGGCCGCATCACAGGATCGCGCCAATAAAGTGGCCGCAGCCGCATCGTCGCGCCTGCTGAAACCGGGCGGTATTTCTACCACCACCATCAACAGCGGGCAGCAGTGGGATGCGCCGAACGGCTGGGCGCCGTTGCAGTGGGTAGCGGTGGAAGGGTTGCAGAACTATGGTCAGCAGAAAGTGGCGATGGACGTGACCTGGCGTTTCCTGAAAAACGTTCAGCATACTTACGATCGCGAGAAGAAACTGGTTGAGAAGTACGATGTCTCTTCGACCGGTACCGGCGGTGGCGGCGGTGAGTATCCGTTGCAGGACGGTTTCGGCTGGAGTAACGGTGTGACGCTCAGGATGCTGGACATGGTCTGCCCGAAAGAGAAGCCGTGCGACAGCGTACCGGAGAATCAGTTTGCGGCAAACGATGATGTTGCACCTGCTAAACAGGCGGCGCAGTAGCGCCCCTCACCCTAACCCTCTCCCCAAAGGGGCGAGGGTTCCCCAGTGATTTCAAAGCAGAAGCGATAACGCTGCCTTCAGAATAACTGAGAGCTTTCAGCGATGACCTGGTCCGGCTGTAAATCGCTGAGGCGTTTCCTGAAGGCCGGGGCGAGGCGCAGGGATGCGCCGAGAGGGCGGGCTTTACAGGGACGGTACCTCCGCCCGTACCCGATAAGCCGGAAGGAATAAGCCGAGGGCACCGCGAAGCGGCGATTTACCGCCGGGAGCCCGGGTCGCCAGGGTGGTGGCGACTGAGCCACCCTGGCACGTTCACCGATCATGTCGTTACAGAGTAGCAGGGAACATAAAGTGAACGGAATGACCACCACAGCCGTATGTTCCCCTCACCCTAACCCTCTCCCCAAAGGGGCGAGGGGACTGTTCAGTGCGGTAGCGCCACCGGGCTTTTTTCAGAAGCTGTAGTTCGCCCCGACCTGGAAGGTGCGGTCGCGGCCTATCCAGCAGTTGGTCGCGTCATAGCAGGTGAGCGTCTCTTTGTTGGTGACGTTCTGCGCGCTCGCTTTCAGCGTCAGCCCCTCCAGCGATGGCGCCAGTTCGCCCATGCGGTAAGATGCCGCCAGATCGTACTGCGTCGTACCGCCCAGCTTGCCTGCATCATTGGCTGGCGAGATCTCCATCGGCCCGGTGTAGCGTGCACCAGCCCCCAGCGTTAACCCTCTCAGCGGCGTGCTGTCAAAGGTGTAATCTCCCCACAGATTAAAGGCGTTCTCAGGGACCTGCGTCGGTCGTTTGCCCTGGTACTTGTCATCTTCGGTATTGATGGCGTGGGTGTAGGCATAATTAGCAATCAGCGTCAGGTTATCCGTTGGACGACTAATAGCGGAAAGCTCCGCGCCTTTCGATTCCACTTCCCCGGTCTGTCGGTAGTTGAGGAAGCCCGGATCGCTGGTCACCACATTTTTCTGACGAATGTTAAACACCGAGGCGGTGAAGGTAGTTGCATATTCCGCCAGCAGATATTTCACCCCACCCTCCACCTGCTTACTGGTGGTGGGCTTAACGTCTTTCGCGGTCAGCGTACCCTGCGGCGATACCGGTGCGAAACCTTCCGAATAGCTGATAAACGGCGAGAGACCATTGTCGAAGGCATAAAGCGCCCCCAGTCGTTTGGTGAGGCGATCCTGCGATACCCAGGCTTTGTCACCGTTTTGCAGATAGTTGGTGGTGACGGAACGGTAGTCGTCAAAGCGCAGGCTGGCCAGCACGTTAAGCCCGCCAAACGCAATCTGATCCTGAAGGTAATAGCCATTCTGCTGATAGCCGAGACGGTTTTTCTGCGCTGTTTCAAGCCCCAGCGCATCGTTATCGATCTGCGAGTGATCCGGATTGCGCATATCGATACCCGGTGTGGACGAGGCGTAACGATAATGGAAGTGAGAGTTCAGCTTCTGGTAGTCAAAGCCCGCCAGCAGATGATGTTGCCAGTCCCCCAGCGCGACGGTTCGGGTAACCTGGTTATCAATGTTGAAGCTCTGCAAATCTTCATCCGTGGTATAGGCGAAGCGGTTAAGCTGGAAGACCTCGCTGCCCGTCCCGGTGGAATAGGCGCTGCGCTGGTGGGTATCCACGTCAAAGTAGCGCGCTTTCTGGTTAAAGCCCCAGCCACTGTCAAACTCATGCTCAAAGCTGTAGCCCAGCATCCACTGGCGCTGTTTGAAGCCGCTCCACTCATCCCCGGCATAGTCACGACGATCGGCGTATTTAGACCGCAGATAGCTTAGCGGCATCGGATCAGACGGCGTCAGGCTCGGCGTATTTTGCGCCAGCGCGTCAATGGTCAGGCGCGTTTTGTCATCCGGCTGCCAGGTCACGGAGGGGGCCACCAGATAGTTTTCATAGCGCGTGGTGTGCGCCTGTTCGTCACTTTCCGTCGCTTTGCCCAGCAGACGATAGTTCCAGTCGCTGTTCGCGATCTGCCCCGTGGAATCCAGGTACCCCTCTTTCAGTTTGCGGTTTCCAGTATTAAAGCCCAGTTCCGTTTTCGCCTCTTTCTGCGGCTTTTTACTCTGAATATTGACCAGCCCGCCCGGGGAGCCGCCGCCATACAGCACGGATGACGGCCCCTTCAGGATATCGACGCTCTCAATCAGCAGCGGATCGATTCGCGCTTTGGTGTTCCCGGTGACGTTATAGGGAAGTTGCAGGCCGTTGTAGAACTCCTGATCGACGTTGAACCCGCGGATTTTGTACTCGCTCATGTAAGAGGTGCTCCCGCGCACCTCCGTGGAAACGCCCGGCGCATAGCGCAGGATTTCGTTTACCGAACTGGCGTGCCGCTGCTCAATCTCTTTAGCGGCGATGGTGTTGATCACCTGCGGCGTTTTACTTTCCGCGACGGCTGATTTCGTGGCGCTATTGGTCCAGGCAGGGAGCGCGCTGCCCTGCTCTGTACCGGTTACCACGATGGTGGGTTCTTCTGCGAAAGCCTGTGTCTGCAATGCCAGCGTAACGGCGCCTGCCAACGCGCATAACGCAAAACGTGAGGTGCTCATAGTGTCGTCTTATTATTAGATGATATTGGGAACGACAATTATTATCATTTTTATTACCGAATCAATATCAGCGGAGAAAAACAGATCGTTTGTATTAAGTTTCATGCCAGCGTGCCGATAACCCAGAGACAGTCTGTCATCTATCGAGGAGCCATCTGGCGTGAGTAGCTACAGTGAGCAGTTCCTGAAACAAAATCCGCTGGCTGTATTAGGGGTGTTACGCGACCTGAAAAAGGGCGAGGTGCCGCTGCGCATCAACTGGTCAACCAGCCAGTTTATCAGCAAGATCCTGGACGTGACGGCAGAACACCTGATCGTGGATCTGGGTAGCCAGAGCGATGAAAACCGTGCCGCGCTACAGGCAGAAAACCTCTCGGTGATGGCCGAAACGCAGGGGGCTAAAGTCGAGTTTATACTGCCTCGCCTGACCACGATCGTGTACCAGGGTTTGCCTGCGTTTATCACCCCCCTGCCCGCTAATCTCTGGTTCGTGCAGCGCCGCGAGTATTTTCGCATCAGCGCCCCGCTTCACCCGGCCTACTTCTGTAAGGCGAAAATGCCGGACAAAAAAGAGATCCGCTTTCGTCTCTTCGACCTGTCGCTGGGCGGCATGGGAGCGTTGATGGATATGCCGAAGCCGGAGGGGCTGGTGGAAGGTATGCGTTTTAGTCAGATCGAGCTGGATATGGGCGGATGGGGACGCTTCTGGTTTGACGCCCAGCTGATTGCCATCAGCGAGCGCAAGGTGGTGGACGGCAAAAACGAAACCATTACCACGCCGCGACTGAGTTTTCGCTTTCTGAATGTCGGTCCAGGCGCCGAGCGCGAACTACAGCGCATCATTTTTTCACTGGAGCGTGAAGCGCGGGAACGCGCGAATAAAGTGCGCTGAAAGGCGTCGGGCAGCGTGCTGCCGCCCGACAAAGACGTTACATGGCGTCCATTGCTTTCTGTACTTTCCAGATATAACGTGGAGCCTGTGCTGACGGATGATTCTTCACAACGTGTTCGAAGAATTCATCTTTATCCATATCGTTAATCTCTTCTATCGCCTCTTTGCGATCGGATGAGAAGGTTCGGAGCAGCGCACCAGCTCCGTTAACGTACGACACCACCAGCGCATATTGCATCACTTCCGGATCGTCAATCCCCTTCAGAATGCCATGCTCCAGAATGCTCAGGTAAGCGGTTCCCATAGAGATATTACGTTCCGGGTTTTTCAGCTCGCTGGTGGATGGCTGTCCCTTCCAGCCCATGTAGCGATAGACCTCTCTTCCCGCCGTAGAGGCTTTTAACTGCATCAGCCCCACCGCATTCGATTTACTCACCAGCGTCGGGTTACCGCCGGACTCCACGGCGATGATCGCGGTGATCAGGCGCGGGCTCACGCCCCAGGCCTTCCCGGCTTGTTCGCTGATCGGCATCCACTGCATGGCCCGCTTTACCGGGACTTCAGGATTCCAGGGGGGATTTTTATAATCATGTTTTGAACTACAGCCAGCGAGCAACACAATCAAAAAAGCAAACCATCTCAATTTCACGTCATCTATCCTTATAGCCGGTCATCGCGGTACGTCGCCCCTTGAAGCAGGCGGCGTATAAGCGGCATGATATAGACAATTAGATTCTCATTCAGCAAGGAATTGCCATGCCTCAGTTTCATCTCATCGCACCGTCGGGCTACTGCATCAACCAGGAGGCGGCACAGCGGGGCGTTCAGCGCCTGCTGGAAATGGGCCATCAGGTAGAAAATCAGACAATTATCCCCCGCCGCATGCAGCGTTTTGCCGGTACGGAGGCGCAGAGACTGAGCGATATCAACAGCCTGGCGACGCTGGAAGGTGAAAACACTATTGTGCTGGCCGTGCGCGGCGGCTATGGCGCAAGCCGACTGCTGGAGAGCATCGACTGGGCCGGGCTGGCCGCACGCCAGCAGCAGGATCCGCTGTTAATCTGCGGACACAGCGATTTCACGGCGATCCAGCTCGGCCTGCTGGCGTTGCATAACGTCATTACCTTTAGCGGCCCGATGCTGGCCGGCAACTTTGGTGCGCCGGAGCTGGATGCGTTTACGCAGGACCATTTCTGGCGCGCCCTGCAAAACCCGACGTTTACCGTCGAGTGGCAAGGCAACGGACCGCACTGGGAATGTGAAGGGCAGCTGTGGGGCGGAAACCTCGCGATGCTGGTATCGCTGATTGGGACACCGTGGCTGCCGCAGATCGAGGACGGCATTCTGGTGCTGGAAGATATCAACGAACACCCGTTCCGCGTCGAACGCATGCTGTTACAGCTTTATCACGCCGGGATCCTGGATCGGCAGTCGGCCATTGTGCTGGGCAGTTTCAGCGGGTCAGCCCCCAACGATTACGACGCGGGCTACACGCTGGAGACGATGGTCGATTTCATTCGTTCCCGGCTGGATATTCCGGTGATCGCCGGTCTGAATTTCGGCCATGAGCAGCAAACCATTACCTTGCCACTGGGTGCCCGGGCGCACCTTGCACACGGTAATTCAGGCAGTCGGTTAACAATCAGCGGTCATCCGGTCTTAAAGGCATAAAAAAGCCGTTATTCCCCCTCAATAAAACGCAGATACAGTTGTTAATATGTTAGGGTTTTAATAACAGCGTTCACATTGAGGTGGGAGTAAGACGACATTGAGTGCCACAGCGATAATCAGTCTTTTCATTCTGGGTTCCATCCTGGTAACCTTCAGCATTTTATTAAGTTCATTTTCATCGCGCCTTGGCATACCTATTCTTGTCATTTTCCTGGCTATCGGCATGCTGGCGGGGGTTGACGGAATCGGCGGTATCCCCTTCGATAATTACCCTTTCGCCTATATGGTAAGTAACCTCGCGCTGGCGGTGATCTTGCTGGACGGCGGCATGCGCACCCAGGCAAGTTCGTTTCGCGTTGCCTTAGGCCCGGCGCTGTCTCTGGCTACCGTCGGCGTGCTAATCACCTCCGGCCTGACCGGTATGATGGCAGCCTGGCTGTTTAACCTCGATATGATGGAAGGCCTGCTTATTGGCGCGATTGTCGGCTCTACCGATGCGGCGGCGGTGTTCTCGCTGCTCGGCGGCAAGGGGCTGAACGAGCGCGTTGGCTCCACGCTTGAGATTGAATCCGGCAGCAACGATCCGATGGCGGTGTTCCTGACCATCACCCTGATTGAGATGATCCAGCAGCACGAAACTGGCCTGAGCTGGATGTTCGCCTGGCACATCCTCCAGCAGTTTGGCCTCGGGATTATCATTGGTCTCGGCGGCGGTTACCTGTTACAGCAGACAATCAACCGTATTACGCTGCCTTCCGGCCTTTACCCGCTGCTGGCCCTGAGCGGCGGGATCCTGATCTTTGCCGTCACCACCGCGCTGGACGGCAGCGGTATTCTGGCGGTTTACCTCTGTGGATTCCTGCTGGGCAACCGACCGATTCGTAACCGTTATGCGATACTGCAAAACTTTGACGGGCTGGCCTGGCTGGCACAGATCGCCATGTTCCTGGTGCTGGGCCTGCTGGTGACGCCTTCCGACCTGCTGCCTATCGTCGTGCCAGCGCTGCTTTTGTCGGCCTGGATGATCTTCTTCGCCCGTCCGCTGTCGGTGTTTGCCGGGCTGCTGCCGTTCCGCGGGTTTAACCTGCGTGAGCGGATATTTATCAGTTGGGTGGGGCTGCGCGGCGCGGTGCCGATTATCCTGGCGGTTTTCCCGATGATGGCCGGGCTGGACAACGCTCGTCTGTTCTTCAACGTCGCCTTCTTTGTGGTGCTGGTATCGCTGCTGTTCCAGGGGACGTCGCTGGGCTGGGCGGCGAAAAAAGCCAAAGTGGTGGTACCGCCCGTTGGCTGGCCGGTCTCCCGCGTGGGGCTGGATATTCACCCAGACAACCCGTGGGAACAGTTTGTCTATCAGCTAAGCGCCGATAAGTGGTGCGTGGGTGCTTCGCTACGCGATCTGCATATGCCCGCTGAAACGCGTATTGCCGCCCTGTTCCGGGATAACGCCCTGCTTCACCCGACCGGCAGCACGCGGCTGCGAGAGAACGATATCCTCTGCGTGATTGGCCGCGAGCGCGACCTGCCTGCCCTTGGCAAGCTGTTCAGCCAGTCGCCCCCGGTGGCGCTGGATCAGCGTTTCTTCGGCGATTTTATCCTCGAAGCCAGCGCCCGCTTTGCGGATGTGGCGCTGATTTATGGGCTGGAGGGAGGAATGGAGAATCGCGATAACCAGCAAACACTGGGCGAGATTATTCAGCAATTATTAGGGGCTGCACCGGTCGTCGGTGACCAGGTGGAGTTTGCCGGGATGGTCTGGACGGTGGCCGAGAAAGAGGATAACGCGGTGCGCAAAGTCGGCGTAAGGCCGATGGAGGAGGAGGAGGAGTAGCTGCTTTTTTGCCGGGTGGCGCTAACGCTTACCCGGCCTACGTTCGGGCTTTTGTAGGCCGGGTAAGGCGAAGCCGCCACCCGGCACACACATGTTACACCGTCACAACAGGCACTCTTGACGCCAGCGCGCACATCAGTTCATACCCGACAGTGCCCGCCGCAGCGGCCACATCATCAATTTTAACCTCGTTGCCCCACAGCTCAACCGGTGAGCCGATCCCCGCCTGAGGACATGGCGTCAAATCAATAGCCAACATGTCCATTGAGACGGTGCCTACCGTGCCCGTACGCACGCCATCGACCCACACCGGCGTGCCGCTCGGGGCGATGCGCGGATAACCATCTGCATAGCCCCCCGCCACGATACCGATACGCTGTTCGCCCGCTGCCCGATAGCGGCTGCCATAGCCCACCGTATCGCCCGCTTTCAGGGTTTGCACGCCGATAATTTCGCTTCGTAACGTCATCACCGGCTTCAGGCCGCTGTTGGCGATATCCTGCCACTGACCTGAGGGTGACGCGCCGTACAGAACGATCCCTGGGCGCACCCAGTTGTAATGCGCCTCGGGATGCCAGAGCGTTGCCGCTGAGTTCGACAGCGAGCGCGGACAGTCCAGCCCTTCTGCCGCCTGCTCAATGCGGACCATAGCATCGGCAATGCCGTCCGGCTTTTCCGCATCGGCAAAATGCGCCATCAGCGTCATCTCACCGACGTTTTTCAGCGCACGAAGCTGCTGCCAGACCGTGTGCACACGTTCAGGCTGGAAGCCCAGACGATTCATACCGCTGTTCACTTTGAGATAGATATCCAGCGGGGCATGCAGCTTCGCGTCCTGAATGGCCTTGATCTGCCAGTTACTGTGAACGCTGGTCGTCAGGCGGTACTTATCCAGCAGAGGCAGATCTTGCGCATGGAAGAATCCTTCCAGCAGCAGGATCGGTCCTTTCCAGCCGCGCTCACGCAGCAGGATGGCCTCTTCCAGATTCAGCAAGGCAAAACCGTCGGTGGCGCCGAGCGCACTCCAGATACGGTCGATACCATGACCGTAGGCGTTGGCTTTCACCACCGACCAGACACGAGAACCCGGCGCAGCACGACGAACAATTTGCAGGTTATCCTTCAGCGCCTGCAAATCCAGCTGGGCCAGAATGGGACGGGACATGACGACTCCTTAATTATGCGCGCCGTGCAGGTGTTGTGGACGCGAGGGGGTAAACCCTGATTGATAGCGTGCGGCGCTTAAATCGTCAAACGGAATTGCTGGCGTCCGCCCGGAAATCAGGTCGCTAAGCAGCTGGCCCGAACCGCAGGCCATGGTCCAGCCAAGCGTACCGTGGCCGGTATTTGTCCACAGATTTTTGTATGGCGTACGGCCCACAATCGGCGTGCCGTCCGGGGTCATTGGACGCAGGCCGGTCCAGAACGTCGCCTGCTCAATGAAACCGCCGCGCGGGAAGAGATCGCCGACGACCATCTCCAGCGTTTCACGACGTGGTTTGAGCAGTTCGGTATTGAAGCCCACGATTTCCGCCATGCCCCCGACGCGAATCCGGTTATCGAAGCGGGTGATGGCGATTTTGTAGGTTTCATCAAGAATAGTTGATACCGGCGCGCCGCTGTCCTCTTTCACGGGAATGGTCAGGGAGTAGCCTTTCAGCGGATAGACCGGGATATCCAGGATCCCTTTCAGCATCGCGGTAGAATAGGATCCGAACGCCATCACGTAAGCATCGGCTTTGATCACCTCTTCTCCACACTTCACGCCGTAAATCTTCTCCCCTTCCGACAGCAGCTTGTCGACAGAGGTGTTGAAGCGGAATTTCACCCCGGCCTGCTCACACATGCGCGCCAGACGCTGGGTGAAAAGCTGGCAGTCGCCGGTTTCATCGTTCGGTAAACGCAGGCCGCCCGTCAGCTTGTGCGCGACCTCGGCAAGTGCTGGCTCCACCTGGGCAAGTTGGCTGGCTTCCAGCAGCTGATAGGGTACGCCCGCATCTTCAAGCACGGCGATATCGCGGGTCGCGTTTTCGTACTGTTGCGCGGTACGGAACAGCTGAAGTGTGCCGCCCTGGCGCCCTTCATATTCGATCCCCGTTGAGGAACGCAGCGCTTTCAGGCAATCGCGGCTGTATTCTGCGAGGCGCACCATGCGCCCTTTGTTTTCCATGTAGTGGCGGGTGTCGCAGTTGCGCAGCATCTGCCACATCCACTTAAGCTGGAACTGCGTGCCGTCAAGGCTTATCGCCAGCGGCGCATGTCGCTGAAACATCCATTTGATCGCCTTCAGCGGAACGCCCGGGGCCGCCCACGGCGCAGCGTAGCCCGGGGAGATCTGCCCCGCATTCGCCGCACTGGTTTCCAGCGCCGGACCGGATTCGCGATCGATAACGGTAACCTCATGTCCCGCCTGACTTAAATACCAGGCGCTGGTTACGCCAACGACACCACTTCCCAGTATGACAACACGCATAGCCACTCCATTATGAGCAAAAGAACAATCATCTAATTACAGATTGATAACCTAGCTGAAAATATTATTCAACATATGACTTTTTTATGGTGACTCAACTCACATATACCGCTGTATCAGGGGATGGCGCTTATTTGGGATCTCCTGCTGCGCGTTATTTTTAACCAGTAGAAAATTCTGCGAGCACCGCTTTTTTTGCCGTATCGAAAACGGGAAATCGCAAAGAAAAAATTTCTGCGCCCCGCGTATTTGAATGGGGTGATCTATGCTTGAAAGGAGGCTCTCCAGTCAGAGAGAGCGACCAACAACGAGGGCGCGCTAATGGCTACACTAGATTCCATGTCAAGGGACAGCACCCGTCTGAGCGATGGACCCGACTGGACCTTCGAGTTGCTGGATGTCTACCTGGCGGAGATCGACCGGGTGGCCAAACTCTATCGTCTGGACACCTATCCCCATCAGATTGAAGTCATCACCTCGGAACAGATGATGGACGCTTACTCCAGCGTCGGGATGCCGATTAACTATCCGCACTGGTCGTTTGGTAAAAAATTCATTGAAACGGAGCGACTGTATAAGCACGGACAGCAGGGGCTGGCGTATGAAATCGTTATTAACTCTAACCCGTGTATTGCCTATCTGATGGAGGAGAACACCATTACCATGCAGGCGCTGGTGATGGCGCACGCCTGCTATGGACATAACTCGTTCTTCAAAAATAACTATCTGTTCCGCAGCTGGACGGACGCCAGCTCCATCGTCGATTACCTGATCTTCGCCCGCAAATACATTACCGACTGCGAAGAGCGCTACGGCGTGGACGAGGTAGAGAAGCTGCTGGACTCCTGCCACGCGCTGATGAATTACGGCGTTGACCGCTATAAGCGTCCGCAGAAGATCTCATTGCAGGAAGAGAAAGCCCGGCAGAAGAGCCGCGAGGAGTATCTGCAAAGCCAGGTGAATATGCTGTGGCGCACCCTGCCGAAACGTGAGGAGGAGAAAACCGTCGCCGAGGCGCGTCGTTACCCTTCCGAGCCGCAGGAAAACCTGCTCTACTTTATGGAGAAGAACGCCCCACTGCTGGAGCCGTGGCAGCGTGAGATCTTGCGCATCGTGCGCAAGGTGAGCCAGTATTTCTATCCTCAGAAGCAGACCCAGGTGATGAACGAAGGCTGGGCGACCTTCTGGCACTACACCATTCTTAACCACCTGTATGACGAAGGAAAAGTCACCGAGCGGTTTATGATGGAGTTTCTGCACAGCCACACCAACGTGGTATTCCAGCCAGCGTATAACAGCCCGTGGTACAGCGGCATTAACCCGTACGCACTCGGCTTTGCCATGTTCCAGGATATCAAGCGTATCTGCCAGTCGCCCACCGAAGAGGACAAATACTGGTTCCCGGATATTGCCGGTTCTGACTGGCTGGAAACGCTGCACTTCGCGATGCGTGATTTTAAGGATGAGAGCTTTATCAGCCAGTTCATGTCGCCGAAGATCATGCGTGATTTCCGCTTCTTCACCGTACTGGATGATGACCGCAACAACTACCTGGAGATCTCTGCGATCCACAACGAAGAGGGCTATCGTGAGATCCGCTCGCGCCTGTCGTCTCAGTACAACCTGAGCAATCTTGAACCGAACATTCAGGTCTGGAATGTGGATCTGCGCGGTGACCGCTCTTTGACGCTGCGCTATATCCCTCACAACCGCGCGCCGCTGGATAAGGGGCGTAAGGAAGTGCTGAAGCATGTGCATCGCCTGTGGGGATTTGACGTGTCGCTGGAGCAGCAGAATGAAGATGGCAGCGTGGAGCTGCTGGAGCGGTGTCCGGCGCGGTTGAATACGCTGTAGTGGGATTTTTTGCCCGGTGGCGCTACGCTTACCGGGCCTACGGGACCTGTAGGCCGGGTCAGGCGAAGCCGCCACCGGGCGAAAAAAACCTCTCAATCGAGAGGTTTTTTATTTCAGCGACTCTGAATCGCTAAATCACCCGGCAGGGTTTTCTGCATTCGGTGCCAGATTTCACCGGAGTCGTGGCCATAACGACGCACCGTTTCATAGACCTGATCGTGCAGCCCTTCGGTGCAGAGCTTGCTCAGTTTATGGTAGAAGCCGAGCGCCAGGCTGCGGGCTTCAGGGTTGGCAAAGTAGTGACGACCAATGCGTGTATATAACCCTTTCATTCCATTCAGGATCAGACCGTAAACCGGATTGCCGGAAGCAAACGCCAGACCGCGGAACACGTTGTAGTCGAGGGTCGCAAAGGCGTCCGCGTGGTCTTCCACCTCATTGGCTGTGGCAAGCACCTTCAGCGCATCTTCAGGATGCTGACGAAACGCGGTGCGGATGAAAATGGTAGCGATGTTGGTGCGCACCGAAAGCAGATTGTCAATCAGCTGCGGTACGCTTTCGTGATCGAGACGCGCCAGCGTTTCCAGAATATTCAGCCCGGACGTTTCCCAGAAGTTATTCACCTTAGTGGGTTTGCCATGCTGTATCGTCAACCAGCCATCGCGCGCCAGACGCTGGAGCACTTCTCGCAGCGTGGTACGGGTGACGCCAATCAGTTCAGAGAGTTCGCGTTCAGCAGGTAGAATTGATCCCGCAGGGAAACGATTATTCCAGATGCTTTCAATGATGTACTCTTCCGCGAAACCCGCCGGGCTCTGCGCCTTAATGACCATAGTGAGATTTCCATTACACAGCTTTAGCAAATTGCACTCATCATACCAGAGGCGCGCAGAGGCAGATAGCGCAGCAGAGACAGAAAAGAGGGATCGCCGTTTCATTTTTATGAAATTTACAAAATGGCTTTATCCCCCTCTCCGCCGCCGTTTTTGCGTATACTGATGTCTTGTCTTATTTGACGGGGAAAGGACGTCTGTCGTGGAAATTTCATTTGGGCGCGCGCTGTGGCGCAACTTTTTAGGTCAGTCACCTGGCTGGTACAAACTCACTCTACTGGTATTCCTGGTCGTTAATCCTGTTATCTTTTTGCTGGATCCCTTCGTTGCCGGGTGGATGTTGGTCGCCGAGTTTATCTTTACCCTGGCGATGGCATTGAAGTGCTATCCGCTGCTGCCCGGCGGGCTGCTGGCGCTGGAAGCCGTGGTCATTGGAATGACCAGCGCGGAGCATGTTAAAAACGAGATTGCGTCGAATCTTGAAGTCCTGCTACTGCTGATCTTCATGGTGGCGGGGATCTACTTTATGAAGCAGCTTCTGCTGTTTATCTTCACCCGTCTGCTGCTGAGCATTCCGTCGAAAACGCTGCTCTCGCTGGCGTTTTGCCTCGCCGCGGCTTTCCTCTCTGCCTTCCTGGATGCGCTGACGGTTGTGGCTGTGGTGATCAGCGTCGCCGTCGGCTTTTACGGTATTTACCACCGGGTCGCCTCGTCTCGTCCTGGCGATAACTTACAGGACGACAGCCACGTTGAGGCGCACAACCGCGATGTGCTCGAGCAGTTCCGCGCGTTTCTGCGCAGCCTGATGATGCATGCGGGCGTGGGGACGGCGCTGGGGGGCGTGATGACAATGGTCGGAGAGCCGCAAAACCTGATTATCGCCAAAGCGGCTGAGTGGCATTTTGGCGAATTTTTCCTGCGCATGGCGCCGGTCAGCGTGCCCGTTCTGATCTGCGGCTTAGCGACCTGCGTGCTGGTCGAAAAATTCAACCTTTTTGGGTATGGCGCGAAGTTGCCCGATCAGGTCCGTCAGGAGCTGCATAAGTTTGACGAGCAGAGCCGCAAACAACGCACGCGCCAGGAGACGCTGCGCCTGATTGCACAGGGCATCATCGGCGTGTGGCTTATCGCTGCGCTGGCCTTCCACCTTGCCGAGGTGGGGCTGATTGGTCTGTCGGTAATTATTCTTGCAACCAGCCTGAGCGGCGTCACGGACGAACATGCTATCGGAAAAGCCTTTACCGAAGCGCTGCCGTTTACCGCCCTGCTGGCGGTGTTTTTCGCCGTCGTGGCGGTGATTATTGACCAACATCTGTTCGCGCCAATCATCGCGTTTGTGCTTCAGGCCACGCCAGATTCGCAGCTAACGCTGTTCTATTTGTTTAACGGTCTGTTGTCTTCTATATCCGATAACGTCTTTGTCGGGACGGTATACATCAATGAGGCCAAAGCCGCGATGGAGCAAGGGATTGTCAGCAGTGAACAGTTCGAGCTGCTGGCGGTGGCGATCAACACTGGAACCAACCTCCCCTCCGTGGCAACCCCGAACGGTCAGGCGGCCTTCCTCTTCCTGCTGACCTCGGCGCTGGCGCCACTCATACGACTTTCTTATGGAAGAATGGTCTGGATGGCGCTGCCGTACACGCTGGTGCTTACCCTTGTTGGTTTGCTGTGCATCAAAATTACTCTCGTTCCCTGTACGCAATGGTTGTTGCAAGCAGGTATACTTGCGGCGCATTAAAATTCGTTTACACTGCGCTGTCTAAGCATGTTCCAGGGAAATGATTATGTTGCGATTTTTGAACCAGTGCTCACGCGGTCGCGGAGCGTGGTTGTTGATGGCCCTGACCGCCTTTGCGCTGGAAATGGTCGCGCTGTGGTTTCAGCATGTAATGGGGCTGAAACCTTGCGTCCTGTGTATTTATGAGCGTTGTGCGCTGTTCGGCATTATGGGCGCAGGTCTGGTAGGTGCGATTGCACCTAAAACACCGTTACGCTATGCCGCAATTGCCATCTGGCTGTACAGCGCCGGGAAAGGGATTGCGCTTGCCTGGGAGCACACCCAGATGCAGCTTCACCCGTCGCCGTTTATGACCTGCGACTTTGCCGCCCGCTTCCCGAGCTGGCTGCCGCTGGATAAATGGCTGCCGCAGGTGTTTGTGGCCTCCGGTGACTGCTCTGTACGCCAGTGGGAGTTTCTGACGCTGGAGATGCCGCAGTGGCTGGTGGGCATTTTTGTCGCCTACTTCGTGGTAGCCCTGCTGGTGCTGATTGCCCAGCCGTTCAAGCCAAAGAAACGCGATCTTTTTGGAAGGTAAAAGCGAAACGGCAACGTCAGTTTTGTAGGTCGGGTAAGCGCAGCGCCACCCGACAAAATTGCGCACAATAAAAAACCCGCCTCGGCGGGTTTTTTATTATCACCGATTAGGGTGATTCATAATGTGGTCTTCCCAGTCCTGCACCTCGGACTCTTTCACCGCAATGTGGCGCACGGAAATACGCTCGCCGTGCATCGCCGCTTTCGACCCCGTCAACAGCGGATGCCATGTGGGCAGATCTTTACCTTCCGCCAGCAGGCGATACGCGCAGGTATGCGGCAGCCACTCAAAGGTCGGCAGATTTTCACGGGTTAACTTGATGCAGTCCGGCTCATAGTCGAAACGTCGCTCGTAGTTGCGGCACTGGCAGGTTTTGATGTTTAACTGCTTGCAGGCTACGTTGGTGAAATAGATCTCATCCGAATCTTCATCCATCAGCTTATGCAGGCAGCACTGCCCACAGCCGTCACACAACGATTCCCACTCCGCGTCGGTCATGTCGTCGAGAGTTTTGCTTTGCCAGAAAGGAATGTCGTTCATCGGGATGTCCACACGTCAAAATAGAGCGCACCTTATAACGAGTCTGGCACGTTGATGCAAGTTTTGCCGCCCTTTTCAGGCGGCAAGGTGCTTTTACAGCACGCGGGTTTTCAGCGACAGGCCGTTAAAACTGACGTCCAGCTCGTCGCCACTGTGCAGCGGCCCCACACCTTCCGGAGTGCCGGTAAGGATCACGTCGCCGGGTTTCAGGGTGAAGAAGCGGCTCATGTAGGCAATCAGCGGAACGATCTTATGGATCATGTCAGCGGTCGTCCCCTGCTGGCGGATCTCGCCGTTGACCTTCAGGCTGAGGGGCGTATTCTGCGGATCGTCGGTAAATTCACTCACCGGAACGAAACCGGAAATCGGGCATGAATTGTCAAAGCCCTTGGCTTTTTCCCACGGCTGCCCCGCTTTCTTCATTTTGCTCTGGACGTCGCGCAGGGTCAGGTCGAGCGCGACACCGTAACCCGCAATCGCTTTCTCAACATGCTCTTCGGTCGCCTGGCGCAGCGTCGCGCCGATCAGCACCGCCAGCTCCACTTCATGATGCACCGAGCCCAGCCCCTGCGGCAGAACCAGCGGCTGGCGAATATCGCACAGTGCAGTTTCTGGCTTAATAAACAGAACAGGCTCATCCGGCACGGCGCTGCCCATCTCCTGAATATGTTTTGCATAGTTGCTGCCCACGCAGATCACTTTGCTGACGGGATAATCCAGTAAAGCACCTTGCCAGTTATGATGTTGATACATGGTCGACCCCTAATCGGTTGATGAGTTGTTCCCGGAATGACCCGGGCTTATTTCTTTCCGCTCACCTCAAGATGCTGTTTTAATAAATTCTCCGGTGGCGGCGGAAGCTGTAAATAATAGCCCTGCTCGGTTAACGCCTTTTTGACTTTCTCCAGATCGGCGTTCACCAGCTTCTTACGGCCGTCCAGCGGCAGCAGCATCGCCAGCTGCGGTCGGCCAAAGCTTTTCATTAATTCCTCAGGCACGCGGGAAAAATCGTCTTTCTTTTCGACATAAAGGTAGGTCTGGTCGCGGCTGGTACTTCTGTAGATCACACAAAACATGTTTTTACTCTGAATTAATGGGTGGTTGCTTGCCTCAATATACTCCTGACTATAACATGCCTGATACTCTTCGGAATATCGCGGCGATGTGTTGCGGTTAATAGCAAATTGAGTAAGGCCAGGATGTCAAATACGCCCATCGAGCTTAAAGGCAGTAGCTTCACCTTATCAGTGGTTCATTTGCATGATGCAAAACCCGAGGTTATTCGTCAGGCGTTAGAAGACAAAATCGCGCAGGCTCCCGCTTTTCTTAAGCATGCTCCTGTTGTCGTCAATGTAAGCGACCTTGAGGGGCCGGTTAACTGGAAGCGACTCCAGCAGGCCGTCGTCTCCACGGGGTTGCGCATCGTGGGTATAAGCGGCTGTAAAGACGCAGAGTTAAAAGCCGAAATTGAACGCGCGGGTTTGCCCTTGTTAAACGAGGGTAAAGAAAAATCCCCGCGCGCAACGCCTGCAACCGTTCCCGCTCCCCCGCCTTCGGCGCAAAATGTAGCCCCAGTCACAAAAACGCGATTGATTGATCTGCCGGTTCGTTCCGGTCAGCGCATTTATGCGCCAAACTGTGATCTGATTGTTACAAGCCACGTCAGTGCGGGCGCAGAACTGATTGCAGACGGCAATATTCACGTTTACGGTATGATGCGTGGGCGTGCGCTTGCGGGCGCCAGCGGCGATCGAGAAGCACAAATTTTTTGTACTCACCTGACGGCAGAACTGGTGTCTATCGCAGGTGAATATTGGCTGAGCGATAAAATCCCAGCCGAATTTTATGGCAAAGCGGCTCGTCTGCAGCTGGCAGATAACGCTTTGACCGTTCAACCGTTAAATTGATCCCTTTTAACAAGGAATTTCTATGGCACGCATTATTGTTGTGACTTCGGGTAAAGGAGGCGTTGGCAAGACCACCTCCAGCGCGGCCATCGCTACTGGTTTGGCCCAGAAGGGAAAGAAAACCGTCGTAATCGACTTCGATATCGGTCTGCGTAACCTGGACCTGATCATGGGTTGCGAGCGTCGCGTGGTGTATGACTTCGTGAACGTCATTCAGGGCGATGCCACGCTTAACCAGGCGCTAATTAAAGATAAGCGTACCGAGAACCTCTACATTCTCCCGGCGTCCCAGACCCGTGATAAAGACGCGCTGACCCGTGAAGGCGTGGAAAAGGTGCTCGACGATCTGAAAAAGATGGAGTTCGACTTCGTGGTCTGCGACTCCCCGGCCGGTATCGAAACCGGCGCGCTGATGGCGCTCTACTTCGCGGATGAAGCCATCATCACTACTAACCCGGAAGTCTCGTCAGTACGTGACTCCGACCGTATTCTCGGCATTCTGGCCTCGAAATCTCGTCGCGCGGAAAATGGCCAGGAGCCGATCAAAGAGCACCTTCTGCTGACCCGCTACAACCCGGGTCGGGTGAACAAAGGTGACATGCTGAGCATGGAAGACGTGCTGGAGATCCTGCGCATCAAACTGGTTGGCGTGATCCCGGAAGATCAGTCCGTATTGCGCGCCTCTAACCAGGGTGAGCCCGTGATCCTGGATACACAGGCAGACGCGGGTAAAGCGTATGCGGATACCGTTGACCGTCTGCTGGGAGAAGAACGTCCTTTCCGCTTCATTGAAGAAGAGAAGAAAGGTTTCCTCAAACGCCTGTTCGGAGGATAAGTTATGGCATTACTGGACTTTTTTCTCTCGCGGAAAAAAAGCACCGCCAACATCGCAAAAGAACGTCTGCAAATCATTGTGGCGGAACGTCGTCGTAGCGACGCCGAACCGCACTACCTGCCGCAGCTGCGCAAAGACATTCTGGAAGTGATCTGCAAATACGTGCAGATTGACCCGGAAATGGTCACCGTTCAGCTGGAGCAAAAAGACGGGGATATTTCGATTCTGGAGCTGAACGTGACGCTTCCGGAAGCGGAAGAGTCGCGTTAATCCGTTTGTGGTTTTGTAGGCCGGGCAAGCATCGTACCGCCCGGCAATTTCCCCGGTGGCGCGGCGCTTACCGGGGCTACAATTCTTTAGCGCGGATACCCTTCCAGCAGGGTGTTCAGCCGTTCAGCCATCAGTTCCCCCCGCCATCCGGCGACCAGTTCCGGTAAACCATTTTGCGGTTTCAACTTCCAGTGCCAGTTCAGCAGCTGGTTAATCTGACGACGTGAAGCCAGCAGCTCGGCGCTCAGTTTGCTTTCCCCCGCCACCGTCTGCACCAGCGCTTTGATATCTTTGAACGCCTTGCGGTAGCCCGGCATATCCATCAGGTTAAGCAGTGGTTCTGGCAGTGCGTCCTCCGGCAGCTGCTGAGCTTTCTCTACCAGCGCGAGCAGCGTTTTACCGTGGAAACGGATCTCACTCCCGGAAAGGCCAATGCTGTCCAGTTCGCCAAGGCTATCCGGCATATAGCGCGCCACCGCCCACAGGTGTTCTTCACGCACCACGAAGTTAACCGCCAGATCGCGCTCACGCGCTTTACGCAGCCGCCAGTCAGCCAGCAGTTGCAGACAGGCCAGTTGACGGGTGCGCAGCTGCCAGGCGTTAGTGATGTCACGCCAGGCCTCTTTCGGATCAACCACTTCCTGACGACGCTGCTGCGTCATGCGGCACTCGTCCAGGGCGGCAGACAGCCAACCGGACGCCTCAGCCTCTTTCATAAGCTGGCCAGCAATCGGCAGCAGGTAGAATACATCTGCCGCGGCGTATTCAAGCTGACGCGCCGTCAGCGGGCGCGCGAGCCAGTCGGTACGCGATTCGCTCTTATCCAGTGTCAGACCGGTGTACTCTTCCGCCATCGCCGCGAAGCCCCAGGAGAGCGGACGACCGCTGAACGCCGCGAGGATCTGGGTATCAATCAGCGGCTGCGGCATGATGCCAAAGGTGTTGAGAAAGACTTCCAGATCTTCACTGCCAGCGTGCAGATATTTGGTCACGGCGGTATCAAGCAACAGCTCGCGCATTGGCGCCCAGTCGGTAATGCCGAGGGGGTCAATCAACGACACGTGTTTGCCGTCATACATCTGGATCAGGCCCAGTTGCGGGTAGTACGTGCGGGTACGGACAAATTCCGTATCCAGGGCGATAGCGGGGAAATCACGCGTCACCTCGCACAGCGAAGCCAGCTCGTCGTTGGTAGTGATCATCTGGTAATTCAAATCGGACTCTCTTTTGTTTGCGCCCATAAAAAACGCCGGCTTAACCGGCGTCTGGGCGATTAACGTGAAGCTCAGGCCTTATTGTCCACTTTGGCACGGGCTTCGTCACGTAATTCTCGTCGTAATATCTTCCCGACGTTGGATTTCGGCAGCTCATCGCGGAATTCCACCAGCTTCGGCACTTTATAGCCCGTCAGCTGCCGGCGACAAAACGTTATCAGCGCTTCCTCGGTAAGAGAAGGATCTTTCTTGACCACAAATATCTTCACCGCTTCACCACTGCTGCCGGAAGGAACCCCCACCGCTGCCACTTCCAGCACGCCGCTGTGCTGCATCACCACGTCTTCGATTTCGTTCGGATAGACGTTGAAACCGGAAACGAGGATCATGTCTTTCTTGCGATCGACGATACGCAGAAAACCTTCGTCATCCATCACCGCAATGTCGCCGGTGTACAGCCAGCCGTCTTTGATGATCTCATCCGTGGCATCTGGGCGCTGCCAGTAGCCCAGCATCACCTGCGGCCCTCTGACGCACAGCTCGCCCGGTTCGCCGTGAGGCACTTCGTTACCCTCATCGTCCACCAGTTTAGCTTCCGTCGACGGGACCGGCAGACCGATACTGCCGCTGTGGTAGTCGATGTCATGCGGGTTGACGCTGACCAGCGGGGCGCACTCCGTCAGACCATAGCCTTCCAGCAGATACTGTCCGGTGAGTTTTACCCAGCGCTCGGCAACCGCCTGCTGAACCGGCATCCCGCCGCCCGCAGAAAGATGCAGCGTGGAGAAATCGAGCTGCTGGAACTCTTTATTGTTAAGCAGCGCGTTAAACAGGGTGTTCACGCCGGTCATGGCGGTGAACGGGTATTTCGCCAGCTCTTTAACCAGCCCCGGAATGTCGCGCGGGTTGGTGATCAATACGTTTTGACCGCCAAGCTCGATAAACAGCAGGCAGTTCATGGTCAGCGCAAAAATGTGATACAGCGGAAGCGCGGTGATCACCAGCTCCTTGCCCGGGTGCAGCAGTGGCCCGTAGGTGGCGTTCACCTGTTCAAGGTTCGCCAGCATATTACGATGGGTCAGCATCGCCCCTTTAGCCACGCCGGTGGTACCGCCGGTGTATTGCAGGAACGCCAGATCTTCTGACACGATCTCCGGCTTAACGTACTGCATCCGGTAGCCCGCATGCAGCGCGCGGCGGAAGGAGATGGCATCCGGCAGGTGGTATTTCGGCACCAGCCGCTTAACGTATTTCACGACAAAGTTGACCAGCGTACCTTTCGCGGTAGAGAGCTGGTCGCCCATGCGCGTCAGAATGACGTGCTTAACCTGAGTTCTTTCAACGACTTTTTCCAGCGTGTGGGCAAAGTTGGAGACAATCACAATCGCCGCCGCACCGCTGTCATTCAACTGATGTTCCAGCTCGCGTGGGGTATAGAGCGGGTTAACGTTAACCACGATCATCCCCGCCCTGAGGATCCCGAACAGCGCCACCGGGTATTGCAGCAGGTTTGGCATCATCAGCGCGACGCGATCCCCTTTCTGCAAGCCCAACCCTTCCTGTAAATAGGCCGCAAACGCCCGGCTGCGCTCTTCCAGCTTACGGAAAGTCATCACTTCGCCCATATTCACAAATGCGGGCTGGTCAGCGTAGCGCCGTACCGAGTGTTCAAATAATTCAATCAGGGATTGATAACGGTCAGGATTGATCTCCGCAGGGACATCCGCGGGATAACGGTTAAGCCAAACCTTTTTCAATGCATCACCTCTGAAATGAGTGTTCGTCGTCATCACAGCCCCGATAATAAACAGTTTGTTAACATTATATTAACTCAGCGTACCAGTTTATTAATTGCTCAGATTGCAGGTTGCGAAGCGCGTCACTCTTTTTTTTCGTTTTGTCCGTAAAAAAACAGAGACAGCGGCTGAGCCGCTGTCTCTTTCCTAACAATAACAGTAAGTTACTCAGTTACGATTGTTTGAACCTGTGCAGGGCCTGGATTGTACCAACCCCAGCCACCGTAGCCGTAACGATACGGATGCGGACCCCACATCCACGGATCGATTGGCTGTGGCGGCATCACCACCTGCTGGGCGATACGCCAGCGTTTGTAGCCGTTCACCTGCATGGTCATAAATTTGTATGGCGTATTGCCGATTTTCCCCGCCACCGAACCGGTAATCGGCCCGACGACGGTCACCAGCTGCCCGCGGAAATCTACCGGATCGAGGAAGCCGCTGACGTCAGCGTAGATCCGCCCGCGCGAGGCTTCACCCAGAACAGGCCGTGCGCCGCTGTCCAGTGGAACGGTGGCAATCTCCAGCCGGGTTTTCCCCTGCAGGTTTAGCACTTCAACCACCTTGCCGCCAAAGCGCGCTTCCTGCCCGACATACAGCTCCGGAGCATTCATCACGCGTACCAGATCCTGCTGTGGCGTCGGGCTGGTGCCCTTGATCGCATCAGGAACGGTGACGCACCCGCTCAGTGCTATGGCAACCGCGCCTGCCATAAAAAAGCGTACAACTTTAGTCTGAACCGCCATGATGCGACTCCTTTTTCTCAGTTCCTGTTACTGAGATTCACTCGCGGCCAGGAAGTTTCTTCCACGCGACGGTGTTTCGTAAATAAACCGGCTCGGCGTGTTCAACGGCCACGGTTTTTCCTGCGGCAAGCTGCTGACAGGCAACAGGCAACATATCTTCGGCGGCAGGCAGGAGCATGTTACCGTCCACCAGCGTAAGGCCGGTGTCCTTCGCCATCTCAGGCCATGCCGGCCAGCCGGTTCCGACCGTCGCCCACTCACCGGTGAGCTGTTTCAGGCGCTCGGTGACGGCATCAGGTTTAAGCACGGCTTCCGACTCTTCGCCGTGCCAGACGCCGTTTTCGTCACGGGTGTACTCCGCCCAGTAGACTTCACCCATGCGGGCATCAATCGCGGCCAGCACGCGGCTGGCACCGGTCATGCGCCAGGCACCCTGAGCCATAGTCGCAAGCGTTGAAACGCCGATCATCGGCAGGTCAGCGCCCAGCGCCAGCCCCTGCGCAATGCCAATCCCGATACGTACGCCCGTAAAGCTGCCCGGGCCACGGCCGTAGGCCAGCGCGTCGAGGTCAGTCAGGGCGGTGTTGCCCTCGGTTAAAATGGTTTTTACCAGGGGCAGAATACGTTGGGTGTGTTCCCGTGGGCACTCTTCGAAATGAGCAAAAGTCGTACCGTCGTTCCACAGGGCAACGGAACAGGCCTCTGTCGCGGTATCAATAGCCAGAATTCGCATCAGTCGTCGCGCTCTCGCAATGGTCAGTCACAAAATGGCGCGCATCTTAACACACTCCGGGAAGAATTACTCCGCCGTCGGGTTCGCCAGGAAGCGGACCGCGCGTTTAATATCCCGTGTGCGCGGCGCAGGCGGCAGGCTGGCGAGGAAGGTGGCGCCGTAGGGACGCATCACCAGGCGATTGTCGCAGATCACCAGCACTCCGCGGTCGGTGACGTCGCGTATCAGTCGCCCTACCCCCTGTTTAAGCGTGATAACCGCGTCCGGCAACTGGACGTCGTCGAACGGATCGCCCCCGCGCAGACGGCAGTCCTCCATGCGTGCTTTCAGGAGCGGATCGTCCGGCGATGTGAATGGCAGCTTATCGATAATCACCAGCGAGAGCGTATCGCCGCGCACGTCCACCCCTTCCCAGAAGCTGCTGGTCGCCACCAGCAGGGCATTACCGGCGCTGACAAACTGCTGGAGCAGCTGGCCTTTGCTGGTTTCCCCCTGCAACAGCACCGGCAACGTCATGGTCGCGCGGAACTGCTCGGCCAGATCGCGCATCATGGCGTGAGAGGTGCAGAGCATAAAGCAGCGTCCGTTGTTGGCCTCAATCATCGGCTTTAGCATGGCCGCCAGATGGCGCGCCGCCCCTTGCTGGTTAGGCAGCGGCAGATTGCGTGGCACGCACAGCAGCGCCTGTTTCTCATAGTCGAACGGGCTTGGGAGGAGTAAGGATTCAGCCTGCTCAATGCCGAGACGCTCGGTAAAGTGGTGCAGATCGTCGTTGACCGACAGCGTGGCCGAGGTAAAGACCCAGGTGCCGGGCTTTTGCGCCATCACCTCTTTGAATTTATCGGCAACGGTCAGCGGCGTGAGCGCCAGGGTAAAGTGGCGCGAGGTACATTCATACCAGTAGCTGTAGCCCGGCTGGTTGATCTCTTTCAGCCGCTTCAGCCGCCCACGGTAGAGCGTGGCCCGCTCGAAGGCGGCGTCCAGCAGCGCTGAACGTCCGAGGGACAGCTTCGCCACGTCGTAACAGAGTTCAAGGGCATCATCGAGCAGAAGCAGCGCGCGCTGGATATTTTTGTCCGCGAGCAGTTCGCGCAGGTTGCCGCGATAGCCCGGCTCGCCAAGCTGTAAGCGGAAATCCTGTGCGCATTGCGCCAGGCGGTCCGCGCACTTCTGCAACTGCTGGGTATCTTTGAGCTCGGTGCGATAGGCAATGGTAATATCTTTCGCCAGATCCTGAAGCTGACGGCTGGAGAGCGACTGGCCAAAATACTGGCTGGCGATGTCCGGTAGCTGATGGGCTTCATCGAAGATCATCACCTCCGCCTCCGGGATTAGCTCGCCGAAACCACTGTCCTTGACCACCATATCCGCAAGAAACAGGTGATGGTTCACCACCACCACGTCGGCGTCCATCGCCGTTTTACGCGCTTTCACCACAAAGCAGTCTTTATACAGCGGGCAGTCGCTGCCGAGGCAGTTGTCGTTGGTGCTGGTCACCAGCGGCCAGGCCGGGGAGTCTTCCGGCACGCTCGCGCAGGTGCTGATGTCCCCCTCCTCCGTCTGGTTGGCCCAGGCGCGCAGGACGATCACATCGCTGAGTGTTTGTACCGGCAGGTCACCGCCCGCCAGTGCCTGCTGTTCGAGACGCTCCAGACACAGATAGTTAGAACGCCCTTTCAGCAAGGCCAGACGCCCTTTGTATTTCAGCGCTTTCGCCACCGTGGGTAAATCGCGGCTGTAGAGCTGATCCTGGAGCGCTTTTGATCCCGTAGAGATGATCACCTTTTTTTTCGCCCGCAGCGCAGGAGCGAGGTAAGCGTAGGTTTTCCCCGTACCGGTGCCGGCCTCCACAACCAGCGGCTGCGCCTTGTCGATGGCATGCGCGACGGCATGCGCCATCTGACGTTGGGGTTCGCGCGGTTTAAAACCGGGAATTGCCTGTGCTAACTGACCTTCAGGGGAAAAATCGTCTGCCACGGTGTTCTCTCACTGTATTTTTGCACAGGGATTATGTCAGCCCCTTCTCTCCGGTGCCACCCCAAATAGTGACGACGGCGGAACAATATGGCAGTCTTGCCGCCTGACGATGAAAGATAACGAGGATACGTTTATGACAATTACGCGCATTGATGCCGAAGCCCGTTGGTCTGACGTGGTGATCCACAACCAGACGCTGTACTACACCGGTGTCCCTGCCAATCTGGACGCCGACGCCTTCGAGCAAACCGCTAACACCCTGGCGCAGATCGACGCCGTACTGGAAAAACAGGGCAGCGATAAATCCCGCATTCTGGACGCGACGATTTTCCTGGCGAATAAAGACGACTTCGCGGAGATGAATAAAGCCTGGGATGCGTGGGTAGTGGCGGGTCACGCGCCTGTACGCTGCACCGTACAGGCCACGCTGATGAAACCGGAGTATAAGGTGGAGATTAAGATTATCGCGGCAGTTTAAGCCCGGTTATTCATCTTCATCTTCAAATCGCGCCACTATCCGCTCGCCGGTATGACTGGCGCGAATTTCCTGAGCGACGACGGTGATCGCTTCTCCGCTGCTCATACCCTGGCCCATCAGTTCCTGAATCCGCTCTACCGCTTTCTGCTGTTGGTCATGACTGAGAGAAGGTAAACCTGCAAACATCGTTAACTCCTGCTAAATTATTCGCGCTAATTATTTCACGCTACCCGGTAGTATGCCATACATGAACATGCGCTTCCCCACTGTTATGACCTTACCCTGGCGTGCAGACGCCGCCGAGTTCTGGTTTGCCCGTCTGAGCCACCTTCCTTTTGCCATGCTGCTGCACTCCGGGCATGCGGATCACCCCTACAGCCGCTTTGATATTCTGGTGGCCGACCCGGTTAAAACGCTGACGACCGATGCGCTGTCACCCACGGACGATCCGCTGATGCGGCTTCAGAACGAGATCCATGCTCTGGGCTTATCTGCCACACCGGATCCGGATCTGCCTTTCCAGGGGGGCGCGCTGGGCCTGTTTGGTTACGATCTGGGTCGCCGTTTCGAAAAGCTGCCCGAGCATGCGCAGGCGGATATTTCCCTGCCGGATATGGCGGTGGGGCTGTATGACTGGGCGCTAATCGTGGATCACCGTAAGCAGACGGTTTCCCTGCTTAGCCACCGAGACGTGCAGGCGCGTCTGGCCTGGCTTGAGGCGCAACGGCCCGCCACAGCGGAACACTTTATGCTGACCTCTGGCTGGCACTCGAACATGAGCGCGGCGGAATATGCGGAAAAATTCTCTCGCGTGCAGGCGTATCTTCACAGCGGCGACTGTTATCAGGTCAACCTTGCCCAGCGTTTCCAGGCGGCGTACCGGGGAGACGAATGGCAGGCATTTACTCGCCTCAATGCCAGCAATAAGGCCCCGTTTAGCGCATTTTTACGCCTTGAACACGGCGCCATCCTCAGCCTTTCGCCTGAGCGTTTTATTCATCTGGCTGACGGTATTATTCAGACCCGCCCGATCAAGGGCACCCTGCCGCGCCTTGCCGATGCTAACGCCGACCGCCAGCAGGCGGAGACGCTGGCGGCCTCGCCGAAAGATCGCGCTGAAAACCTGATGATTGTCGATCTGATGCGCAATGATATTGGCCGCGTCGCCGAGCCGGGCAGCGTGCGCGTGCCGGAGCTGTTCGTTGTGGAGCCTTTCCCGGCGGTACATCATCTGGTCAGTACTATCACTGCACGCCTGCCGGCCTCGCGGACCGCCTGCGATCTGCTCCGCGCCGCGTTTCCGGGCGGCTCCATCACCGGCGCGCCGAAGGTCCGCGCGATGGAGATCATCGACGAACTGGAACCGCATCGCCGCAACGCCTGGTGCGGCAGCATCGGCTATGTGAGCCTGTGCGGAACCATGGATACCAGCATCACTATTCGCACCCTGACGGCCTGCGACGGTAACCTTTACTGTTCCGCAGGCGGCGGCATTGTGGCCGACAGCCAGGCCGGGGCGGAATATCAGGAAACCTTTGATAAAGTGAATCGTATCCTGAAACAACTGGAGAACTCACGGTGAAGAAAGACAACCTGACGCTGGATGATTTTCTGTCGCGCTTTCAGCTTCTGCGGCCCCAGGTTAACCGCGCCGCGCTGAATCAACGTCAGGCGGCGGTACTGATCCCGGTCGTGCGTCGTGAACAGCCGGGTCTGTTGCTTACCCAGCGCTCACCGCATATGCGAAAACACGCCGGTCAGGTTGCGTTTCCGGGCGGCGCGGTGGACAGCACCGATGCTTCCCTGATTGCCGCCGCGCTGCGCGAAGCGCATGAGGAGGTGGCGATCCCCCCGGAGGCGGTCGAGGTAATTGGCGTGCTGCCGCCAGTGGACAGCGTAACCGGTTTTCAGGTCACGCCGGTCGTCGGCATTATTCCGCCCGATCTTCAGTATCACGCCAGCGTCGATGAAGTTTCAGCGGTGTTCGAAATGCCGCTTGAAGAGGCCCTTCGTCTGGGCCGCTATCATCCTCTGGATATTCACCGCCGCGGGCACGATCATCGGGTCTGGCTGTCGTGGTATCAGCATTATTTTGTCTGGGGCATGACGGCAGGCATCATTCGTGAGCTTGCGCTACAAATCGGCCTGAAGCCTTGACTATACTTTACATTCCACCCTTTTCTGGCAGGTTTGCGATCGGCGTCGCGCTATTAGCTAAACCATCGTTAACCATTAGTTTAATTCATGTGAATAGTTAAGCCGAGGTTAGTGTTCCCTCTTACACTATGCGCAGTTATAACATCGTTACTGGAACCCCAGTAACCCTGTCAGGAGTGTGAAAGTGATTAGTATATTCGACATGTTCAAAGTGGGGATTGGTCCATCTTCTTCCCACACTGTAGGGCCGATGAAGGCCGGTAAACAGTTCGTCGATGATCTGGTCGAAAAAGGATTACTGGAAAGCGTTACCCGTGTCGCCGTAGACGTTTACGGTTCACTGTCATTAACGGGTAAAGGCCACCACACCGATATCGCCATTATTATGGGTCTGGCGGGCAATATGCCGGACACAGTTGATATTGATGCCATTCCGGCATTTATCCGCGACGTGGAAACGCGCGGTCGTCTGCTGCTGGCTAACGGTCAGCACGAAGTGGACTTCCCGCAGGATGACGGGATGCGTTTTCGTAGCGACAACCTGCCGCTGCATGAAAACGGTATGACCATCCACGCCTGGAGCGGCGAAAAAGAGATCTACAGTAAAACCTACTACTCCATCGGCGGCGGCTTTATCGTTGACGAAGAACACTTTGGCAAAGAGAGCGCGGGCGATGTGAATGTGCCCTATCCGTTTAAATCTGCCACCGAGATGTTGGCCTATTGCAAAGAGACCGGTCTCTCCCTCTCCGGCATGGTGATGCAGAACGAACTGGCGCTGCACAGCAAGAAAGAGATCGAAGACTATTTTGCTAACGTGTGGCAAACCATGCGCGCCTGTATTGACCGCGGGATGAACACCGAGGGGGTTCTGCCTGGGCCACTGCGTGTGCCACGTCGTGCCTCTGCGCTTCGCCGTATGCTGGTCACCACCGACAAATTCTCCAATGATCCAATGAATGTGGTTGACTGGGTGAACATGTTTGCGCTGGCGGTTAACGAAGAGAACGCAGCGGGTGGTCGCGTGGTGACGGCGCCAACCAACGGCGCGTGCGGTATCGTTCCGGCGGTGCTGGCCTACTACGATCACTTTATTGAGCCCGTGACACCGGAGATCTATATCCGTTATTTCCTCGCGGCAGGCGCTATCGGCGCGCTGTACAAGATGAATGCCTCCATCTCCGGTGCCGAAGTAGGCTGTCAGGGTGAAGTGGGCGTGGCCTGCTCTATGGCGGCGGCCGGTCTGGCGGAACTGCTGGGCGCAAGCCCTGAGCAGGTGTGCGTGGCGGCGGAAATCGGCATGGAGCACAACCTCGGTCTGACCTGTGACCCGGTTGCCGGCCAGGTGCAAGTACCGTGCATTGAGCGTAACGCCATCGCCTCCGTCAAAGCGATCAACGCCTCGCGTATGGCGATGCGCCGTACCAGCGAGCCACGCGTGTCACTGGATAAGGTTATTGAAACCATGTACGAAACCGGCAAGGACATGAACGCGAAGTACCGTGAGACTTCGCGCGGCGGTCTGGCCATTAAGGTGCAGTGCGACTAAACCTTCCTTTTCGCCCATCTGCAACAGATGGGCGAATTTTCCCACCGCCTCTCGTCGCTTCACGTATTCCCCACTACACTGTCACTGTTGCGTCTGGCTTTTCCGGCCGGTGCTTATCAGGCGACCGTTCATGCAAACTGCACAAACGATCATTAAAGACTATCGCCGAAAACGCGTTATCGTCTGTGTTACGGTTGCGCTCGTTACGCTCGTCCTGACGCTGGGCATTCGCTTTATTTCACAGCGCAACATTAATCAGGATCGGATCCACGACTTTACTCACCACACAGTGCGTGCGCTTGATAAGGTGCTTCTTGCGTTAGAAACCCAGCGTGAAACTCTACGTTTTCTGGTTGATATGCCCTGCGCTGAAGCGAATCCGATTCTGCGAAAACAGGCGGCGATCCTCCAGACCGTGCGCTCCATCGCCCTCGTCAAAGACGGAATACTGTATTGCTCGAGCGTATTTGGCAGCCGAAATATGCCCGTCAGTGACATTGAGCCGATGCTTCCGTCCAGTGAACCCAGGCTGATCTTGTTGACCGATCGGTGGCTGTTAAAGGGCAGTCCGGTACTGATTCAGTGGTCACCCCTTGCGGGCGACGGCCGTGACGGGTTGATGGAGGTAGTGAATATCGATCTCATCACCAAAATGATTCTGGAGCCACAGCGGCCACAAATCACCGACGTGGTCCTGAGAGTAGGCGATAATTTTCTCCGCGACGGGCAGCAGGTGACGAATACGCCGACCTTCGATGAACACGCCTCCCTGCTGGAACAGTCTTCACAGCACTACCCTTTCAGCCTCACGGTCAGCGGCCCGGGGGCAGGCCAAATGGCATTGAAAAATCTGCCCACCCAGCTACCGCTGGCGTTGATGCTCAGTTTACTGATGGGCTATATCGCCTGGCTTGCCACGGCGCGACGCATAAGTTTCACCTGGGAAATTAATATGGGGATTGCTGCCCGGGAGTTTGAACTCTTCTGCCAGCCTCTGGTAAACGCCCGCACCCGGGAATGCGTTGGCGTCGAGATCCTCCTGCGCTGGAACAACCCGCGTCAGGGCTGGATTTCTCCCGATGTCTTTATCCCCCTGGCTGAAGAACATAGCCTGATTGTTCCGCTTACCCGCTACGTCATCAGCGAAACGGTGCGGCAGATAGGCTTTTTCCCGGCCTCACGGGATTTCCATATTGGCATCAACGTGGCCGCCAGCCATTTTCGCCGCGCTGCGCTGATCCGGGATCTTAACCGCATCTGGTTTAAGGCGAACCCTGTTCAAAAGTTGATTGTAGAGTTAACCGAGCGCGATGCGTTGCTGGATGTGGATTACCGCATCGTGCGGGAGCTGCATCGCAAAGGGGTGAAGCTTGCGATTGATGATTTTGGTACGGGCAATAGTTCTCTTTCGTGGCTTGAAAAACTTCACCCGGACGTGCTGAAAATTGATAAATCCTTCACCACCGCGATCGGCACCGACGCCGTGAACTCAACGGTAACGGATATTATTATTGCGCTGGGCCAGCGGTTGAATATTGAACTGGTTGCAGAAGGGGTTGAAACCGAGGAGCAGTCACGCTATTTGCGCCGCCACAGCGTACATATTTTGCAGGGGTACTTGTATGCGCGGCCGATGCCGCTGCGGGAGTTTCCGAAATGGCTGGCGGAAAGTAACCCTCCGCCAGCCCGTCACAACGGACACATCGTGCCTTTATTGCCGTTACGCTAGATAGCGTTACTCTTCTTCGTCGTGTACAGAGTGCTCTTTAACAATACGAACCATATCAACGCGATAGTCGTTGGCTTCAACGATGGTAATTTGCAGCGGCGGCAGCTCAAGCACATCACCGATACGCGGGATCTGCCCGTTAACGGCAATCACCAGCCCCGCTACCGTGGCGATGTCTTCATCGTCATTGACCACGTTTTCGACGCCCAGCGTGTGCGAGAGCGCATGCAGGTCGGTGGTGCCTTTCACCAGCCAGCCGTCACCGTCGGCAACGATTTCTGGCGTTTCATCCGCATCAGGGAATTCACCGGCAATGGCTTCCAGCACGTCCAGCGGCGTTACCAGACCTTGTACCACACCAAATTCGTTGGTGACGATAACAAAGCTCCCGCGAGCACGACGCAACACGCCCAGCAGGTTAATCGGATCCAGCGTCTCCGGCACCACGATGGCAGGCGACGCGGCCGCTACGGCCTCGACGTTGACGCCCTCTTCCAGCGCCACGAGCATCTCTTTCGCGCGCACCACACCGATGATCTCATCCAGCTCGCCCCGACAGACCGGGAACAGGCTGTGCGGCGAGGAGAGCAGCTGCTGGCGAATTTCGTCGACGCTCAGGTTGGCGTCCACCCAGCTGATTTCACCGCGCGGCGTCATAATGCCGCGCAGGGAGCGGGAGGCCAGCGAAAGCACGCCGTTGATCATGTAGCGTTCTTCTTCCACAAACGCGCCTTCCGGCACCGGAACCGGGTTACGGTTCTCGTTATCCGCCTGCACGTTCACCTGACGACGCCCGCCCATCAGGCGCAGGATCGCATCGGCGGTACGCGCGCGCAGCGGCTGATTCGACTGCTGCTTAATGAAGTTACGGCGCGCAATCTGGTTAAACAGCTCGATCAGAATCGAGAAGCCAATCGCGGCGTACAGGTAGCCTTTCGGTATATGGAAACCAAAACCTTCTGCCACCAGGCTCAGACCAATCATCAACAGGAAACTCAGACACAGCACAACGACCGTCGGATGTTGGTTGACGAAACGCGTCAGCGGTTTCGACGCCAGCAGCATTACCGCCATCGCAATCACAACCGCCGCCATCATCACCGGCAGATGGTTCACCATGCCAACCGCTGTAATCACCGCATCCAGTGAGAAGACCGCATCAAGCACCACAATCTGCAGGACCACCACCCAGAAGCTGGCATACCCCTTACCGTGACCATCATCATGCTGCCGGTTCTCCAGCCGTTCATGCAGCTCTGTTGTAGCTTTGAACAGCAGGAAAAGCCCCCCCACCAGCATGATTAAATCACGGCCGGAGAAGGTGAAATCCATGACGGTGAACAGAGGCTTAGTCAGCGTAACCATCCACGAGATCACGGACAGCAGGCCCAGTCGCATGATCAGCGCCAGCGAGAGGCCGATCAGACGGGCTTTATCACGCTGTTTCGGCGGCAGCTTATCCGCAAGGATGGCAATAAACACCAGGTTATCAATACCGAGAACGATCTCCAGCACGACCAGCGTAAGCAAGCCTACCCAGATTGACGGGTCCATTAAGAATTCCATGACACGCTCCTGCTAAAGGAATGACAAAACGGTGCCCCGCTAATTTCGGGCATTTCAAAGGGAATGGGGGTCGATGCGTGGCGATGGTCGCCGGTGAATAAGGCGCGGGATGGCCTGGAAGATGACTGACGTCGGTGACGGTCCATATAGTGGGCTGTAGCCCTATACTCCTGAATAATTAAACGGACGCTAAACATATCAGAGACAATGGGTTTTTAGCAAAGATTTACGTTCCTTTGCAAACTTCTGTAACACACGTGGTTTATCTTACAGAAAAATCTGTAAGGCGTAGCTAAATTACGGATCTTCATCACATAAATTATTTTTTCACTATCTAAAATAATTCGCGGAAGTCTTGGTTTTTTAGAACTCTAACCCTTATCTGAATCGATTCGGTTCGCCAATACGATTCTCAGTACGCCTGCCTGGCAGACGTATAAATGATAATAATAGGAGGTAGCAAGTGACCATTGCTATTGTCATAGGCACACATGGTTGGGCTGCGGAGCAGTTACTCAAAACGGCAGAAATGCTGTTGGGCGAGCAGGAAAACGTCGGCTGGATCGATTTCGTTCCCGGTGAAAACGCCGAGACGCTGATTGAAAAGTACACTGCTCAGCTTGAGAAGCTGGATACCAGCAAAGGCGTGCTGTTTCTCGTGGATACATGGGGCGGCAGCCCGTTCAACGCTGCCAGCCGCATTGTCGTCGATAAAGAGCATTATGAAGTCGTCGCCGGGGTAAATATCCCAATGTTGGTGGAAACCTTCATGGCGCGTGACGACAACCCAGGCTTTGACGAGCTGGTGGCGCTGGCGGTGGAAACCGGTCGCGAAGGCGTGAAGGCGCTGAAAGCACAGCCGGTTGAAAAACCTGCCCCTGCTGCACCAAAAGCCGCGGCACCGGCGAAGCCAATGGGGCCGAACGATTACATGGTTATCGGCCTTGCGCGTATTGATGACCGTCTGATCCACGGCCAGGTGGCGACGCGCTGGACCAAAGAGACCAACGTACAACGCATCATCGTGGTCAGTGACGAAGTGGCCGCCGACACTGTCCGTAAAACCCTTCTTACCCAGGTTGCACCGCCGGGCGTCACCGCGCACGTCGTGGATGTCGCCAAAATGATCCGCGTTTACAACAACCCGAAATATGCGGGCGAACGCGTGATGCTTCTGTTCACCAACCCGACAGACGTTGAACGCATTGTTGAAGGCGGCGTGAAAATCACCTCCGTTAACATTGGCGGTATGGCTTTCCGTCAGGGCAAAACGCAGGTCAACAACGCGATTTCAGTGGATGCGAAAGATATCGAGGCCTTCAACAAGCTGAATGCACGCGGTATCGAGCTGGAAGCCCGTAAGGTTTCCACGGATCAGAAACTGAAAATGATGGATTTGATCGGCAAAGTGGGGAAATAAGCCCGGGCCGGTTTTTCATATAGAGCTTATGTAATAGGAGAAGTGCAATGGAGATTACTACTCTTCAGATTGTGCTGGTGTTCATCGTCGCGTGTATTGCGGGTATGGAGTCCGTACTTGATGAATTTCAGTTCCACCGCCCTCTGGTGGCCTGTACGTTGATTGGCGCCGTTCTCGGTGACATGAAAACCGGTATCATCATCGGTGGTACCCTGGAAATGATCGCCCTCGGCTGGATGAACATCGGTGCGGCAGTTGCGCCAGATGCCGCGCTGGCGTCCATTATTTCGACCGTTCTGGTTATCGCCGGTCATCAGAGTATCGGTGCCGGTATCGCGCTGGCCATTCCACTGGCCGCGGCAGGCCAGGTGCTGACCATCATTGTTCGTACCATCACCGTTGCCTTCCAGCACGCGGCGGATAAGGCGGCCGATAACGGCAACCTGACAGCGCTCTCCTGGATCCACGTCTCGTCCCTGTTCCTGCAGGCGATGCGTATCGCTATTCCGGCCGTTATCGTGGCGATTTCCGTTGGGACCAGTGAAGTTCAAAGTATGCTGAACGCCATACCAGAAGTGGTCACCGGCGGTCTGAATATCGCGGGCGGTATGATTGTGGTCGTAGGTTACGCGATGGTCATCAACATGATGCGCGCAGGCTATCTGATGCCGTTCTTCTACCTTGGCTTCGTTACCGCTGCATTCACCAACTTCAACCTGGTTGCGCTGGGTGTGATTGGTGCGGTGATGGCGATTCTTTATATCCAGCTCAGCCCGAAATACAACCGTGTCGCGGGTGCCCCTGCGCAGGCTGCTGGTAACAACGATCTCGATAACGAACTGGACTAACAGGTGAGCGAAATGGTTGATATGACAAAAACTACCACTGAGAAAAAACTCACTCCGGGTGATATTCGTGGCGTGTTCATCCGTTCTAACCTGTTTCAGGGTTCATGGAACTTCGAACGTATGCAGGCGCTCGGCTTCTGCTTCTCCATGGTGCCGGCAATCAAACGCCTGTATCCGGAAAACAACGAAGCACGCCGTCAGGCAATTAAGCGTCACCTGGAATTCTTCAACACCCACCCTTACGTAGCGGCGCCTGTTCTGGGCGTAACGCTGGCGATGGAAGAGCAGCGTGCAAACGGGGCTGAGATCGACGATGGTGCTATCAACGGTATTAAAGTCGGTCTGATGGGGCCGCTGGCAGGCGTGGGCGACCCGATCTTCTGGGGTACCGTGCGTCCGGTCTTTGCGGCACTGGGCGCCGGGATCGCCATGAGCGGCAGTCTGCTTGGTCCCCTGCTGTTCTTTATCCTGTTCAACGCGGTGCGTCTGCTGACCCGCTACTACGGCGTGGCGTATGGTTACCGTAAAGGGGTGGATATCGTTAAGGATATGGGCGGCGGCTTCCTGCAAAAACTGACTGAGGGGGCGTCAATCCTCGGCCTGTTTGTAATGGGGGCTTTGGTAAACAAGTGGACGCACGTGAACATCCCGCTGGTGGTATCGACGATCACCGGTCAGGATGGTCAGACGCGCGTCACCACCGTGCAGACCATTCTGGACCAGCTGATGCCTGGCCTGGTACCGCTGCTGTTAACCTTCGCCTGTATGTGGCTGCTGCGTAAGAAAGTGAACCCGCTGTGGATCATCGTTGGCTTCTTCGTCATCGGTATCGCGGGCTACGCCGTCGGCCTGCTGGGTCTGTAATAAAATGCGTTACCGACCGGGGGCTTGCCCCCGGTCTTTTTATCTGGAGGATGAATGACTGTCACGGACACCGTACTGGTTTTATTTATTGTTGCCCTTCTGGCTTACGCGATCTATGACGAGTTCATTATGCCTCGCCGCCACGGCGAGACGCTGCTGACCCTTCCCCTCTTACGCCGTGGGCGCATTGATGCGTTTATCTTCGCCGGTCTGGTAGTCATCCTGATTTACAATAATGTGACCAGCCACGGCGCAATATTAACCACATGGTTATTATGTGCGCTGGCATTAATGGCGATTTATCTGTTCTGGATCCGCTCGCCAAAACTCATTTTTAAAAAACACGGATTCTTCTTCGCCAATGTCTGGATAGAATATAACCGCATTAAAGAGATGAATTTATCCGAAGACGGAGTTCTGGTGATGCAATTAGAACAACGCCGCCTGCTCATTCGGGTCAAAAATATTGACGACCTGGAAAAAATCTACAAATTACTCCTTAAAACTCAATGAATTAATTTTATAGCATCGGCTATGTATTGTATTATTCTCATACCAGAAATATAGCCGATGCTATATCTCCCCTGCGAATTAACTTATATTTATTAACGATACTTTTACGCATAAACCTAAATGAAAATCGTTATCAACATAGTGGCTTTATAAAGCCATCTTCGTTGTTGTTTTATATTCTCAAAATATGTTAAGGTTGCGCCCGTCGTTGGGGAGTAGCCGATTTCCTGCCTGCGGGAAATGTACGTGTCAACATACTCGTTGCAAAACGTGGCGCGTACGGATCGTATTCAGCACACTTACTGTGCCAAAAGCGATCAGGCGAGACCATAGATACATCAACTGCTGTTTACTGGGGGCAGTGATGTGTCATATGGATATCCCCGGTCTGGACGCACTTATGAATATCTCCGCTACGATCCTTCTGGCTTTTGGCATGTCCATGGACGCATTTGCCGCCTCTATCGGTAAAGGTGCCACTCTCCATAAACCTAAATTTTCCGAAGCCCTGCGCACCGGTCTCATCTTTGGCGCAATCGAAACGCTGACGCCGCTTATAGGCTGGGGTCTGGGGATGCTCGCCAGCCAGTTTGTGCTGGAGTGGAACCACTGGATCGCCTTCGTGCTGCTGGTGTTCCTCGGCGGACGCATGGTAATTGAAGGTTTTCGTGGCAACAGCGATGAAGATGATGCGCCGCTGCAACGCCACGGCTTCTGGCTTCTGGTGACAACCGCTATCGCAACCAGCCTGGACGCAATGGCCGTCGGTGTCGGTCTGGCGTTTTTGCAGGTCAATATTATCGCCACCGCGCTGGCGATTGGCTGCGCCACGCTGATTATGTCAACGCTGGGGATGATGGTGGGGCGGTTCATTGGCCCGCTGTTAGGCAAACGCGCCGAAATTCTGGGCGGTATCGTGTTGATCGGAATTGGTGCCCAAATACTCTGGGCACACTTCGCGGGTTAATCTTCGCGCTGCCAGCAATGGATGCTGAAATCCGTCTGGCAGCGAAATTCTGTCTGTGCTGCCAGCGTTTCCCACACCTCTGGTTTTGCCCGCCACGCAAACGGCGTCATTTGCAGTAACGCCACCGCTTCACTTCCCTGCAACGTCATCTCATACGCCACTGACTGCGTCTGCTTTAACGCGAAGCCCGCCAGCTGTTCAGAGTGCGGCGCATGCAGGTGAACTTCATCATAGATCAGCCCTTTTAGCTCCAGCAGATGACGCGGTCCCGGCGTAACGGTGATAACCCACCCGCCGGGCTTAACGACGCGCGCCAGCTCCTCTGCCTTGCACGGGGCATAGATACGTACTACGGCGTCCATACTCGCTTCCTCAAACGGCAGGCGGTGGCTGGAGGCCACGCAGAACGTTACCGCTGAGTAGCGTTTTGCTGCTGCACGGATAGCCACTTTCGACACGTCCAGCCCGTAAGTTTCGGCGCCCTTCCCAGCCGCGACGTCAGCAAACGTGGCGGTGTAGTAGCCCTCGCCGCAGCCGATATCCAACATGGCGGATGCGCCTTCTGTCAGATATTGACGGAGTAAGTCGACAACGGCATCCCTGAGCGGTTGATAGTGCCCGGCATCAAGAAACGCCCGGCGCGCCTGCATCATCTCCGCGCTGTCACCCGGATCCCGGGAGCGCTTGTGCTGTACTGGCAGAAGATTGACATAGCCCTCTTTAGCCCGGTCAAACTGATGTCCCAGTGGACAGATAAACGTTTTCTCCGCGCGCGTCAGCGGCGCGTGGCAAAGGGGACAACTGAAAGACATGACAGCTCCAGGGCGAAAACCAAAAGGCGAAGTGTACCGCTATTCGCCAGGGTTATAAACGGCTGGGTGACGCATCACGATCAGATGGTCAGAATCTGCCGGCAGCCCGTCTGGCTTCACGTTTTCCAGGCGCAAGACGTTACCCATAATTTCGCTGAACACGGGCGCGGAAACGGCCCCGCCGTAGTAGGCTCCGTTTTTCGGATCGTTGATCACCACCACCAGTGCAAAACGGGGATCGCTGGCGGGTGCAACGCCTGCTGTGTAGGCGACGTATTTATTCACATACTTACCGTGTTCATCGATTTTTTTGGCCGTCCCGGTTTTAATCGCCACACGATAGTTACGCACCGCCGCTTTGATCCCGCCACCGCCGGGTAACGCGACGCTCTCCATCATGTGTTCCACCTCGTGAACAATCTCCCCGGGCATCACCCGTTTGCCAATCACGGGGGGATCGATACGGGTGATGGACAGAGGCCGTTCAATGCCATAGCTACCGATGGTGGCATACACATGCGCCAGTTGAAGGGGGGTAACCATCAGGCCATACCCAAAGGCAAAGGTCGCCCTGTCTAACTGACTCCAGAATTTTCGCTGCGGCAGTAAACCTGAGCTTTCTCCCGTTAAGCCAAGCCCGGTACTCTCGCCAAAACCAAAGTTTTTATAGGTATCAAGTAACCTTTGCACGGGCATCGCGAGAGAAAGACGGGATACGCCCGTGTCGCTGGATTTTTGCAGGATCCCGGTCATGGTCAGCTCGGGGTAGTAACCCACATCGCGAATACGATGACCATCAATGGTGTAGGGATGCGTGTCTATCACGCTGTCAGGCTGCACCAGCCCCTGCTGTAGCGCCGTCATCAGCACCAGAGGCTTAACGGTCGAACCCGGTTCAAAGGTGTCGCTGATCGCGCGATTACGAAAGTCATCCAGTGTTGCCCCTTCCCGATTGTTGGGGTTGAAGTCAGGGAAGCTCGCCATCGCCAGAATTTCGCCCGTCTGGATATTAATCAGCACCGACGCGCCTGACTCGGCTTTATTCCACGCCACGGCATTATCCAGCGCGTCTTCGGTGATAGTTTGCAGGCGTTCATCGATACTAAGCTGGATATTATGTGCCGGTACGGGCGCCACCTCCGTGAGGTTCTCAACCACATGCCCGAATCGATCTTTCCTGACCAGCCGCACGCCTGCCTTCCCGGTGAGCTGCGTGTTAAAGCTTTTCTCGACGCCCTCAATACCCTGACCATCAATATTAGTGAAGCCAATCAGGTTTGCCGCCACGTGTCCGGCAGGATAAAAGCGACGGGACTCATCGCGTAGGTTGATACCGGGGAGACGCAGCTTATCAATCCACTTTGCCTGGGAGGGATCAACCTGACGAGCTAGATAAATGAATCGCCCGTGCGGATTGCTGTTTATTCGCGATGCGAGCGTGCTCAGAGAAAGGTGTAAAGCATTTGCCAGGGCCTGCCAGCGCGAATCAAAGCCGATCCCCCCTTTATCAAGCACAGTTTTGGAATCGGCCCAGACGGCCTGGACAGGTACGCTTACCGCAAGGGGACGCCCTTCACGGTCAACAATCATCCCACGCGGGGCGTCTATCGCCACTTCGCGCAGGGAACGCATATCCTCCTGCTTCACCAGATTATCCGGTTTGATAATTTGTAGCCATGCCACGCGGCCTAACAGAAAAGCAAGGCTACAAAAGATGGCGAGACACAGAAGTGCAAAACGTGCCGGTGTAAAGTTTCCGTTGGCCGTTATTGTCTTTTTTTTCACTTTAACCCCAGGGCTGTTAATCAACGCCCTGATTTAACGGGAAAAAGGGATAATAAGGCGGGAAAACAATGCTAATAATCTCGCGGGTTTGCAACAAGATAATAACAGAGGAGGAATACGTAACATTTTGAAAAATAAGTGAATAAAAAAGCCCCGCATCGGCGAGGCTTATGTCTGAGATCGAAGCGCTAAGCGCTTCAGTCAGCAGTGATTCGATCAGATAGCAGTTACGTTAACCGCAGCTGGGCCTTTCTGGCCGTCCTGAATTTCGAACTCAACGTTCTGGCCTTCAGCCAGAGTTTTGAAGCCGTTACCCTGGATTGCAGAGAAGTGTACGAACACGTCTTTGCTGCCGTCAGCAGGAGTAATGAAACCAAAACCTTTAGACTCGTTGAACCACTTAACTTGACCTTTAATCTTTGCCATTTGCAAAATTCCTTAGAGTGTTTTCTTAGCCCGCAGGCTTTAACATAGATAAAACTGAGACATTACTGCTTGAGGCACTAATATAAGGTTCGGCAGAGAAGCGGTATTCAACGACAACGTGTTTACTCAGGACTTCTTTACTGAAAATGCCACACATAAACAGAACTGTACCTCGTTTGACCCAAAACGTGTTATCACACACAACGTTTAATATGGCAAGCCATTTTTAAACGTGTCTCGATCCGCCGCACAAATTCAGGCGTTACTCCATAACAATCTGCACAGTTATGCGAATTGTCAAATGAAGCGCCACCTGACCTCACCGCCCACAGGGTGCGCTGGCGCGCCCTGTAATCAAAGACTTTTTAAACATAGCTCAATCATTTCAAAGCGTCCATCCCAATCCCTGATTTTCTTTAAAGGAATGACTGAGTTAGAACATTTTGTGAAAAGTTATGCTGAAAACATCGCAATGCACCAGAGGGTGACAGTGAATAAACGATGTTAAATACATTTTGCTAACTGTATTAAAATCCACCATTTAATAAGCGTTATTCTGCACCAAAATAATGAAATTTTTATGACTCTGCCTCAAAACAAGGCAAGCAAAACGTTTCGATAAAAATAAAACACTTCGGGAAAGTTAAAGCTCACAATTTATTCAACGAAACGGTATGACTTGTTTAAGGATAAATATTCGCCAGTTTTCAGTATACTGAAACAGTAGTTAACTGCTGCTTAATTATATGTTGGGATGTTATGGGTTACATTTGATAAGGGAGGAGATTTACGCCGTACGTCAGGCCACCTCCCCGTTCCGGGCAGACTATCGTTCGGCCACCAGGCGAATGAACTCTTCCTCGTCTTGTTTTTGAACATCAGCTTCCTTCGGCACCGCTTTCTCCTCCGGCTCGTTGGCTTCGCACAGACGACGCAGCAACGCAGTCTGCCGTTTCTGCTGATCGAGCAATGCTTCCAGCAGCTCAATCTGCTCGTTTGTGCGGGAGCTGGCGCGATTAACGAAGAACCACAGCACCAGTCCAACGACCAGCACCACTAAAGACATTACCAAGGATGCAATGCTCAGCAGCCCCGAATTCATTAACTCACCCATTTCACCACCTCAGTAAAAACAGTCATTTTACCACTGCAGCCACGTAAGGAAATCGCTCAGTGCAAAAATAGCCACTACCAGGGGATAAACTTATTGATTGAACAAATGCCGCTAAAGAACTGTACATCCTGATCGCACATCACATTGATAGTCTGCGTCCACAGCACCACGCATGCTATCAGCACTATAATCAGAATTACCCAGCGTATTTTTTTCACTCCACACTCCGTCTTATGACCTGATGTAGCCAGGTTATCACGGCTATCTTAAACAGGGGCTAACTGTACCTTCAACAGACGCTTTTCGGAATCGTGCACTTGTTTCACTGCGTAAACCCGTTACGCTTACTCCATGACAACAAAGAAAAAAGAGGCATCGATGCGTTTACTCGTTCGTACGATAATTGTACTGGCACTTGTGTGGATCGGCCTGCTGTTAAGTGGGTATGGCGTATTAATGGGAAGCAAAGAGAATGCCGCGGGTTTGGGTATTCAGTGTAAATATCTCACTGCCCAGGGGGTAAGCACGGCTCAGTACATCCATTCCGACAGCGGGATCATCGGGTTAACCAACTGTCCTGTGCTGCGTAAATCATCTGTTGTGGTTGATAACGGCTAATCAGAGCTAAATTTCGCTTACAAAAACGCCGCAAGAGTGCGGCGTTTTTATTGGAGGCATTGATCAGAACGGGTATTCGTTATAGCCCATCTGCTCTGAAATTTTGCGCGCTGCGGTATGCAGAATTGCCACATACTCATGAAGACGCTCTTCGGAGAAACGCAGCGTTGGGAAAGAGATGCTCAGTCCCGCAATGACAACGCCGAAGCGGTCAAACACCGGCACACCGATGCAGCGCAACCCTTCTTCCTGCTCTTCGTTATCTTCCCCATAACCCTGCTCACGCACTTTATCCAGCACGCTCAGCAGTTCATCCGTACTGGTAATCGTGCGATCGGTGCTGCGTTTGTATTCCACACCGTCAAGGATTTGCTTAACCTCTTCACGATCGCGCCAGGCCAGCAGGACTTTACCAATTGCGGTACTGTACAGCGGGTTACGACGACCGATGCGTGAATACATGCGCAGGTTGTACATGGAGTCAATTTTGTGGATGTAAACGATGCTGTCTTCATCCAGTGCGCCGAGGTGAATTGTCTCTTTCGTCAACCGCGAAAGTTCACGCATCTGAATGTCAGCGCTGCGGATCAGATCCACGTTCTGCAAGGCGCGGGCGCCCAATTCAAACAGTTTCAGGGTCAGAGAATATTTTTCTGATTCTCCTTCCTGCGCGACATAACCCAATGATTTCATCGTCTGCAAAAAGCGATAAACGGTGCTTTTCGACATCATCACACGCTGCGACAACTCTGTAATACCAATTTCACGCTCTTCTCCGAGCGCCTGCAAGATGCCAAACACCTTCAGCACGGAAGAAACAGAATCTGGCTGCTTATCCAAATCTGCGATTGCCATTTATCACCTCATGGAGAGTGTTTTATAAAAATCAGAACCGGTTTTTATTATAAATTCGTGTGATGCGCGCTGCAATCTATCTGGGTTTACTTCGTTACAAATCTGCGACATAAAACCGAAATAACGATGCTAAAATAGTTACTCTGAAAATAATTTCACACTGAGTCATTCTTTTCCCATGCAAAAAAACGTTTCTGATGGCCTGCCCTTACCACAGCGGTACGGGGCAATTGCCACTATTGTCATCGGCATTTCGATGGCTGTCCTTGACGGTGCGATTGCCAATGTGGCTCTTCCTACCATTGCCAAAGACCTTAATGCTTCTCCGGCAAGCTCCATCTGGATTGTGAACGCGTACCAGATAGCGATTGTGATTTCCCTTTTGTCACTCTCTTTCCTGGGCGATATGTTTGGTTATCGCCGGGTTTATCAGTGCGGGCTGGTGGTCTTTACTCTCACCTCGCTCTTCTGTGCCCTTTCCGATTCACTGCACACCCTTACGCTTGCGCGTATCGCACAGGGTTTTGGCGGTGCGGCGCTAATGAGCGTGAACACGGCCCTGATACGGCTTATCTATCCTCATCGCCATCTGGGGCGCGGCATGGGCATTAACTCCTTTATTGTGGCCGTGTCGTCCGCCGCCGGGCCGACGATTGCCGCCGCCATTCTGTCCGTTGCCTCGTGGCAGTGGCTGTTTGCCATTAACGTGCCGCTGGGCATTGTGGCGATCTTCTTCGCCCTGCGCTATCTTCCGGAAAATGGTCCGAAAAACACCATGCCACGTTTTGACCTGCCCAGCGCTGTGATGAACGCGCTGACCTTTGGCCTGCTGATTACTGCGCTGAGCGGATTTGCGCAGGGACAGTCTTTGTCGCTCATTGCTGCAGAAATCGTTGCCCTGCTTATCATCGGCTTTTTCTTTGTACGACGCCAGCTGGCGCTGCCCGTGCCGTTACTGCCGGTTGATTTGCTGCGTATTCCGCTGTTTTCACTATCAATTTGTACCTCCATTTGCTCGTTCTGCGCCCAGATGCTGGCGCTGGTTGCGCTGCCATTCTTTTTGCAGAGCGTGCTTGGCCGTTCGGAAGTGGAAACAGGCTTGCTGCTCACGCCCTGGCCTTTGGCAACCATGGTGATGGCCCCGCTGGCCGGGTACCTTATTGAGCGCGTTCATGCCGGACTGCTGGGGGCTATCGGGCTGATCGTCATGGCAGCAGGACTGTTTGCGCTGTCGCTCCTGCCCTCCTCGCCGGGGGATCTGGATATTATCTGGCGCATGATCCTGTGCGGGGCAGGTTTTGGTCTGTTCCAGTCACCTAACAACCACACAATTATCACCTCTGCCCCACGTCATCGCAGCGGTGGTGCCAGCGGGATGCTGGGTACGGCAAGACTGTTAGGGCAAAGCACCGGGGCCGCAATGGTGGCGTTGATGTTTAACCTTGCCGGGCAAAATGCGACACACGTTGCGCTGATTACCGCAGGGACACTGGCGACCCTCGCGGCTATCATTAGCGGCCTTCGTGTGACCCAGCCAAAGGCGCAGGCATAAAAAAACCGGGCGGAGATTGTCTCCTGCCCGGTTTTTTTCATCCGGCGGGATTACTTCAGGTATTCGCCGCTTCGCAGCGCTTCAATACGTTTATCCAGCGGCGGGTGTGACATAAACAGCTCGCTCAGCGACTTTGATTTACCATTGATGCAGAAGGCCATCATGCTGTTTGCTTCCTGCGGCTCGTAGCTGGTTTTCAGACGTTGCAGCGCAGCAATCATCTTCTCACGACCCACCAGTTTCGCAGAACCGGCATCCGCGTGGAACTCACGATGACGGGAGAACCACATGGTAATGATGCTTGCCAGGATACCGAACACCAGCTCCAGCACCATTGAAACAGCAAAATAGATCAGCGGGTTACCGTTGCTCTCTTCACCCTCATCACGGTTGCCACCCATAAATCCGGCAGCAATCTGCGCCAGAATACGGGAAATAAAGATAACGAAGGTGTTCACCACGCCCTGGATCAAGGTCATGGTGACCATATCGCCGTTAGCGATGTGGCTGATCTCGTGAGCAATAACCGCTTCCGCTTCGTCACGGCTCATGTTTTGCAGCAGACCGGTACTGACGGCCACCAGGGACGCGTCACGACGCGCACCGGTAGCAAACGCGTTGATATCCGGCGCGTGGTAGATCGCCACCTGCGGCATGGCTATGCCCGCCTGCTTTGACTGCTGAGCAACCGTGCTCATCAACCACTGTTCCATATCGTTACGCGGCCGCTCAATAACTTCACCGCCCACGGATTTCAGTGCCATCCACTTCGACATCAGCAGTGAAATGAAAGAGCCGCCGAAACCAAACAGCAGCGCCATAATCAACAGACCCTGAACGCTGCTCGACTGAATTCCCGTCAGGCTTAGCACCAGCCCGAATACCACCATCACCGCCAGGTTGGTGAGCAGGAAGAGCGCGATTCGCATCATAATATTCTTTTAACCTCAGTTTAACAAAACGCACTATGCGATTACCCACATCGTATGGGTATTGCGGCTATTTTCAAGCATCCAGACGGCGTAAGTCACCAGAAAGACACAACTTTACACAATTGGAAATCTGCCTGACGGAAGGATGAGGAACAAAAAGAAACAGGCACAATTTCTTGTGCCTGTTGGGGGATTATTTTGTCGGAGCAGGTTGTACGGCAGGTTTCTCTTTTTCCAGCTTCGCGAGATCAAGCGCGATATGCACCGTCTCGTCCAGATACGGATCGGGCTCCTGGTAATCCTTAGGCAGATCGTCCAGTTTTTTGAGCAGAGGCTTGCCTTCACGTTTGAAGCGATCGTTGATACGCGCCAGACGTGTCGCGTCATCTTCATTATTCTCTTTCTCACGCTGGGCGTAGTTCAGAGAGACAATGTTCCGTTTCGCTTTCAGAGCGTTGAAACGCGCGATGTCCTTCATGATGTACTGGAATTCCGGATCCTTCCCGATGCGGTCGTTGTGATTTTTCAGCAGTTCCGGACCGAACTGTTTCATATCACCCGATTTCACGAATGTCGCGGCATCAATGCTATCCCACGGCAGCGCGTTATCTTCAAACTTCTCGCCCGTTTCCGTCTCTTCGGTACCTGTCGGCATCATGATGTCCGGCGTCACGCCTTTGCGCTGCGTACTGCCGCCGTTAACACGGTAAAACTTCTGAATGGTGTACTGTACTGAGCCCAGCGCCGGCCATTCAGGACGCAGCATCTGGTCGTAAATACGGTTCAGAGAGCGGTACTGCTGAACGGTGCCCTTGCCAAACGTCGGTTCGCCGACGATTAACGCCCGGCCGTAATCCTGCATGGCAGCAGCGAAGATTTCCGATGCAGAGGCGCTGAAGCGATCGACCAGCACCACCAGCGGACCCTTATAGTAGACCACGCCATCGGTATCGGCATCTTCACGCACTTTACCGTTGTTATCGCGCACCTGAACCACCGGGCCAGACGGGATAAACAGCCCTGAGAGCGAGACGGCCTCGGTCAATGCCCCGCCGCCGTTGCTGCGCAGGTCGATGATCACACTGCTGACATTCTGCTTTTCAAGCTTCTGGAGCTGCACTTTTACATCATCGGTCAGGCCAACGTAGAAGCCAGGGATATCCAGAACGCCAACCTTCTCTTTACCCACGGTTTTCACCGACATTTTCACCGCGCGATCTTCCAGACGGATACGCTCACGGGTCAGAGTAACGATACGGGTTTTGGTCCCCTTTCCGGCAGGCAGGATCTCCAGGCGAACTTTGCTGCCCTTCGGCCCTTTGATCAACGCAACTACGTCATCAAGTCGCCAGCCAATCACGTCCACCATGCTCTTTCCGGTTTGACCTACACCGACAATACGGTCGCCTACGCTGATCGCTTTGCTTTTCGACGCAGGGCCACCGGCCACCATGGAGTTGATAACGGTGTAGTCATCATCCATCTGAAGCACAGCACCGATACCTTCCAGAGACAGGCTCATTTCGGTATTGAACTGTTCGGTGTTACGTGGAGAGAGATAATTAGTGTGCGGATCAATTTCGTGCGCAAACGCGGTCATCGCCAGCGAGAAAACATCTTCACTGTTGGTCTGCGCCAGACGACGAATTGCGAATTTGTAGCGACGGTTTAACGTCTCACGGATCTCTTTCTCGTCTTTGCCTGTGAGCTTGAGGCTCAGTTCGTCATATTTGACTTTTCCGTCCCACAGCGCATTCAGTTCAGCCTCATCTTTCGGCCATGGCGCTTTGCTGCGGTCCAGATTAAAGGTGTCGTTGCCGGTGAAGTCCATCGGACGTTCCAGCACTTTCAGCGCGTATTGATAACGCTCAAAACGGCGCTTTTGCGATAAGTTGTACAGATCGTAGAAAAGATCCAGCTTTCCGGAGCGCAGCTCATCACCCACTTCGGATTTGCGTTTAGCGAACTGTTCGACATCGCTGGCCAGCAGTACGTTATGGCTGTAATCCAGCAAGTTCAGATAACGGTCAAAGATTTTGGCCGAAAAGGCCTGATCGAGATCGAACTGACGATAGTGCGAACGAGTAAAGCGCGACGTCACGCGCTCACTCACCGTCGCGTGCTGAGTTTCTTCCTTGAGAACCGGAATTTGATCAACACGCGTAATATCGTCCACAGCGAAAGCGTGGCCTGTTATAGCAAACAGGCCAGCCAGCGCGGTGAGCTTAAAAAAAGTGTTCATGCCAGGCTCGGCCTCCGTTTCAGAACAACAAGTGTTCTGCGCGTACAATCATTGACATACCAGAAGTCAGCTGTACACGAACGCCATCTTTGGTGATTTCCAGTACGGTGGCATCCATCGCATTGTTACCCGCTTTAACCTTCAGAGACTGACCTACGCTCAGGGCGTTGATGTCCGAAACTGGGGTGTGGCGCGGCTCTTCGCGCGGCGCACGTGGGGCTTTAGCTGCTGGTTTGTCAGCACGCGGTTTGCGATCGTTATTTTCAGTACGACGCGGTGCCAGACGCGGTTTACGCTCGCGACGAGGGGCGTCTTCCTGACCGTTTGCCGCTGCGGCTTCGCGTTTTTTGGCCTGCTGTTCAGCACGCTGTGCCTGAACGCGAGCTTTGGCTTCTTCAAGCTGCTTACGCGCATGTTCTACGTGCTGCTCGTCCAGCTCACCACACGGGTTGCCGTCAAGGTCGACACGGGTCGCACCCGGCTTGATACCGTACAGGTAACGCCAGCTCGAGGTATAAAGGCGCAAGGCAGAACGAAGCTGCGTTTTGCTGAGGTTCATCTCCCCCTCAACGCGCGCGACCAGATCCTGAAAGATACCGACTTTCAGAGGACGCGCTTCACCTTCAGCGCTGAAGCACTGCGGGAAACGCTCGGCCAGAAATGCGATAACTTCTTTACTGCTATTCAACTTAGGTTGATTTTCCATGAAATTTCCTGATTACAACGGACGTTGCCAACAAGCGCAGGCATGAACAGGCGACATTATAATGACGCTATCAGTAAATGCTACGTTATCCGTTGATTATCCTGCGACGCTCGCAAAGAATTTATGATAATCGGTCTCTGCCAGAACATTTTCCAGGTTTGCGGCCAACGCGCGCAGCCCCTGCTCATCCTCGGCAGTAAAGCGGCTGAAGACCGTGCTGTCGATATCCAGAACGCCAATAATCTGATTTTTAACCACCAGCGGCAGTACGATTTCAGAATTGCTGCTGGCATCGCAGGCAATGTGGCCGTCAAACGCATGTACATCTTCGACACGCTGAACCTGACGGGTCGCCACTGCGGTACCGCACACGCCGCGACCTACCGGGATGCGTACGCAGGCGAGTTTCCCCTGGAAAGGCCCCAGCACCAGCGTGTCGCCTTCCAGCAGATAAAAGCCCGCCCAGTTCACGTCAGAAAGGCGTTCGAACAGTAACGCACTGGTATTTGCCAGAGTGGCTAAGAAACTGGTTTCCCCTGCCATTAATGCCTTAAAATCGCGATTCAGATCCGCGTAGAATTCTGTTTTGTTCATTATTCAATCACTTAGTTATCTTACATAATTACCGCATAGCCTATTAAAATAAGCATTAAATGCGCTCATGCTCAAGATGAATCCGTTCATGAGTTATTATAACTTTCAACAATACTTATCTGTGTGCGACTGATGGCCCTAAAAACACCCCAAATTACGCCGACAAGAAAGATCGTTGTCCGTACGGTAAGCCAGGCTCTGCCTCGTGCACATTATCAGCGTTGTCCCCAGTGCGATACGCTTTTTATGTTGCCGAAGATGAAATCGCACCAAAGTGCTTTTTGCCCTTGCTGCGATGCCAAAATTCGCGATGGCCGGGACTGGTCATTGACGCGTCTGGCGGCAATGGCGGTTACCATGCTGCTGCTGATGCCGTTCGCCTGGACCGAGCCGCTGTTAAAGCTCTACCTGCTTGGCGTGCGTATTGACGCTAACGTATTGCAGGGGATCTGGCAGATGACGCGCGAGGGCGATCCGCTCACCGGCGCTATGGTGCTGTTCTGCGTCGTCGGCGCACCGCTGGTGCTGGTCGCGGCAATTGCCTACCTGTGGTTTGGCAACATTCTGGGGATGAACCTGCGCCCTGTCCTGCTCATGCTGGAAAAGCTCAAGGAGTGGGTGATGCTGGACATCTATCTGGTGGGCGTCGGTGTGGCCTCCATTAAGGTGCAGGATTATGCGTTTTTACAACCCGGCATTGGCCTTTTTGCGTTTATTTCACTGGTCCTGCTGAGTATTTTGACCCTGATTCATCTGAATGTTGAACAGCTTTGGGAGCGATTTTACCCTCAGCGTCCCGCGACCCGGCCTGATGAAAACCTGCGCGTTTGCCTGGGGTGCCATTACACCGGTTTTCCGGATAAACGCGGGAGGTGTCCTCGCTGCCACATTCCGTTAAGATTGCGGCGCAACAACAGCCTGCAAAAATGCTGGGCGGCGCTTATCGCCTCACTGATATTTTTATTCCCGGCCAATATGCTGCCGATCTCCGTAATTTATGTGAACGGCGCCCGACAGGAAGATACTATCCTTTCGGGGATTATCTCTCTGGCGCACAGTAACGTGGGGGTTGCCGCCATTGTGTTCATCGCCAGTATTCTGGTGCCCTTTACCAAAGTGGTGGTGATGTTTACGCTACTTATCAGCATTCACTTTAAATGCGAACAAGGACTACGCACCCGCATCCTGCTTCTGCGATTCGTGACCTGGATTGGTCGCTGGTCGATGTTGGATCTGTTCGTGATTTCGCTGATGATGTCGCTCATCAATCGCGATCAGTTACTTGCTTTTACCATGGGACCCGCAGCTTTTTATTTCGGCTCTGCGGTGATATTGACTATTCTTGCAGTGGAATGGCTGGACAGCCGCTTACTTTGGGACGCACATGAGTCAGGAAACGCCCGCTTCGCCGACTGAAGCGAGAATTAAAACAAAACGCCGCATTTCGCCATTCTGGTTGCTGCCTGTCATCGCGCTGATGATCGCAGGCTGGCTTATCTGGACGAGCTATGAAGATCGCGGAAGTACCATCACGATTGATTTCCAGTCTGCGGACGGCATTGTCGCCGGACGTACCCCCGTTCGCTTCCAGGGGGTGGAAGTGGGTACCGTGCAGGATATTTCCCTCGGCAAAGGGCTGAACAAAATCCAGGTCCGGGCGAGCATTAAGTCTGACATGCAGGATGCCCTGCGCGCCGAAACGCAGTTCTGGCTGGTCACGCCTAAAGCCTCCCTGGCCGGCGTTTCCGGGCTGGATGCGCTTGTGGGCGGTAACTATATCGGCATGATGCCTGGCAAAGGTGAGCCACAGGATCACTTTGTTGCGCTGGATACCCAGCCGAAATATCGGCTGAATAACGGCGATCTGATGATCCACCTCCGCGCGCCGGATTTGGGCTCGCTGAACAGTGGTTCTCTGGTCTATTTCCGCAAAATTCCGGTTGGCCGCGTTTACGACTACGCCATTAACCCGAACAAAGATGGCGTGACCATTGATGTACTGATCGATCGCCGTTTTACCAACCTGGTAAAAAAAGGCAGCCGCTTCTGGAACGTCTCCGGCGTCGATGCTGACCTGAGCTTAAGCGGTGCGAAAGTGAAGCTTGAGAGCCTGGCGGCGCTGGTGAATGGCGCTATCGCCTTCGACTCACCTGCTGACTCCAGCCCTGCCGCCGCAGAGGATACCTTTGGTCTGTACGCCGACCTGGCACACAGCCAGCGCGGTGTCATCGTCAAGTTGACCCTGCCGGATGCCAAAGGCCTGAAAGCCGGTTCGACCCCGCTGATGTACCAGGGTTTAGAGGTCGGGCAACTGACAAAATTAACCCTCAACGCGGGCGGCTCCGTTACCGGCGAAATGACGGTGGATCCGAGCGTTGTGGACCTCCTGCGGGAAAAAACACGCATCGAGCTGCGTAATCCGAAGCTCTCCCTCAGCGACGCTAGCATCAGTTCCCTGCTGACGGGAAGCACCTTTGAGCTGATCCCCGGTGAAGGTGCGCCGAATAAAAACTTTGTCATCGCGCCGGCGGATAAAGCTCTGCTGCAAAAACCGGGCGTGTTGACGGTTAAGCTGAATGCGCCGGAAAGCTATGGTATCGAAGCCGGTCAACCGCTAATCCTGCACGGTGTGCAGGTGGGTCAGGTTCTGGAACGAAAGCTGACGGAAAAAGGGGTCTCCTTCTCCGCCGCCATCGATCCGCAGTACGGCAACCTTGTGCACGGCGACAGTAAATTTGTGGTGAACAGCCGGGTCGACGTGAAGGTGGGTCTGGACGGCGTTGAGTTCCTCGGCGCCAGCGCCAGCGAGTGGGTTAACGGCGGGATCCGCATTCTGCCGGGCAGCAAAGGCGCGCTGCGTGAGAGCTATCCACTGTTCGCCAATCTGGACAAAGCCATTGAAAACAGCCTCGGCGACCTGCCGACCACCACGCTGACCTTAAGCGCTGAAACGCTGCCGGATGTCCAGGCAGGTTCCGTCGTTCTTTATCGTAAGTTTGAGGTCGGAGAAGTGATCACCGTTCGTCCTCGTGCGGACGCGTTTGATATCGAACTGCATATCAAGCCGGAGTATCGCAAGCTGCTCACGCCAAACAGCGTGTTCTGGGCTGAAGGCGGCGCGAAAGTGCAGCTCAACGGCAACGGGCTGACCGTACAGGCGTCTCCCCTCTCCCGTGCCCTGCGCGGTGCGATCAGCTTCGATAACCTGAGCGGCGCGGGCGGCAACATGCGTAAAGGTGACAAGCGGATCCTCTTCCCGTCTGAAACCGCGGCGCGCGCCGTCGGGGGACAGATTACCCTGCACACCTTTGATGCCGGTAAACTGGCAGAAGGCATGCCTATCCGCTATCTCGGAATTGATATCGGGCAGGTTCAGAAGCTGACGCTGATCACCGCGCGCAATGAAGTTCAGGCTACCGCCGTGCTTTATCCGGAATATGTACAGACGTTCGCCCGGGCAGGCTCGCGCTTCTCGGTGGTTACGCCGCAAATTTCTGCCGCAGGGGTTGAGCATCTCGACACCATACTTCAGCCGTACATTAACGTTGAACCGGGTCGGGGCAACGCGCGTCGTGAGTTTGAGTTGCAGGAGGCGACCATCACCGATTCCCGTTATCTGGACGGTCTGAGCATTGTGGTTGAAGTACCGGAAGCCGGTTCGCTGGGCATCGGTACGCCGGTCCTGTTCCGCGGTATTGAAGTGGGGACAGTAACAAGCCTGACGCTGGGTAATCTGTCCGATCGCGTGATGGTCGGCCTGCGCATCAGCCAGCGTTATCAGCATCTGGTTCGCAACAACTCGGTGTTCTGGCTGGCTTCAGGCTACTCGCTGGACTTCGGCCTGACCGGTGGCGTGGTCAAAACGGGGACCTTTAACCAGTTCATTCGCGGCGGCATTGCCTTCGCGACGCCGCCTGGCACGCCTCTGGCGCCTAAGGCGCAGGCAGGAAAACACTTCCTGCTGCTGGAAAGTGAACCGAAAGAGTGGCGCGAATGGGGAACGGCGCTGCCGCGTTAATCTCGCAGGCTCCGGTGTCAACGCGCCGGAGCCTTTATGTTACACTGCGCGCCTGAATGTTTCCCTGTGGTGTGCCCGTGGCTCAAAACTCCGTATTTCTTCCTGAACAATTCCTCGCACAGATGCGCGAGGAGCTTCCTGCTCATCTCTCTTTCGACGATTTCGTCGCCGCCTGCCAGCGCCCTTTGCGTCGAAGTATTCGCGTCAATACGCTGAAAATCAGCGTCGGAGCGTTTCTGGATCTCGTCTCCTCCTACGGCTGGCAGCTGACGCCGGTGCCGTGGTGTGAGGAAGGGTTCTGGATCGAGCGGGATGACGAGGAGAGCCTGCCGCTCGGCAGCACCGCCGAGCACCTGAGCGGGCTGTTTTATATTCAGGAAGCCAGCTCCATGCTGCCGGTTGCCGCGCTGTTTGCCGACGGAAACCAGCCTGAGCGGGTGATGGATGTCGCGGCGGCGCCGGGCTCTAAAACCACGCAAATTGCCGCCCGGATGAACAACCGCGGCGCGATCCTCGCCAACGAATTTTCCGCCAGCCGCGTCAAAGTCCTGCACGCCAATATCAGCCGCTGCGGGATCCACAACGTCGCGTTAACACACTTCGACGGTCGCGTGTTTGGCGCTGCCTTGCCGGAAGCTTTTGATGCCATCCTGCTCGACGCGCCCTGCTCCGGCGAAGGCGTAGTGCGTAAAGATCCTGATGCGTTAAAAAACTGGTCCGTTGAAAGCAACCTGGAGATCGCCGCCACGCAGCGTGAACTGATCGACAGTGCGTTTCATGCCCTGCGCCCCGGTGGAACGCTGGTTTACTCCACCTGCACGCTGAATCGTGATGAAAACGAGGACGTCTGCCTGTGGCTCAGGCAACGCTATGCGGATGCCGTCGAGTTTCTGCCGCTGGACACCCTCTTCGATTCGGCCAGTCACGCGGCCACCCCTGAAGGCTTCCTGCACGTCTTCCCGCAGATTTACGATTGCGAGGGGTTCTTTGTAGCACGACTGCGTAAAACCCGCGCCGTCGATCCGCTGCCTGTCCCTAAGTTTAAGGTCGGCAACTTCCCGTTCGCGCCGGTCAAAGGCCGTGAGGCGGCACAGGCGCAAGCGGCTGCCAACAAAGTGGGACTGCACTGGGATGAGAGCCTGCGCCTCTGGATGCGTGACAAAGAGCTGTGGCTGTTCCCGGTCAACATCGAACCGCTGATTGGTAAGGTGCGTTTCTCCCGCCTCGGTATTCGCCTGGCGGAGATCCACAACAAAGGATATCGCTGGCAGCACGAAGCGGTCATTGCGCTGGCAGGCAATGAGAACACCTTCGCCCTGACGCATCATGAAGCGGAAGAGTGGTATCGCGGTCGTGACGTTTACCCGGAAGACGGCCCGTCACAGGATGAAGTCATCGTGACGTATCAGGGCTATCCGCTCGGGCTGGCGAAAAAAGTCGGCTCGCGGCTGAAAAATAGCTATCCGCGTGAACTGGTACGCGATGGTCGCCTGTTTACCGGTAACAGCCGCACTGACTGAAAAAACGCATTTTTTTACTGGCGATTTCTCTCTCCTTGTCTAGGATCAAAAATGGATGACTGCACTGGTCATACCAGATTTTGGGCAACAAACCGGAGAGCATTATGACGAAAACCAGCGTACGCATTGGCGCTTTTGAAATCGACGACGCTGAATTGCGCGGCGAAGCACAAGGCGAACGAACGTTAAGTATTCCCTGCAAATCCGATCCGGATTTGTGCATGCAACTGGACGCCTGGGATGCAGATACCAGCGTCCCGGCGATCCTTGATGGGGAACATTCCGTTCTGTACCGTGAACATTACGACAGTAAAACCGATGCCTGGGTCTTGCGTCTTGCATAACCCAAAGAGAACCCGCCCGAAGGCGGGTTATTTATTACTGAAGCTGCGTCAGCGTCAGAAAGCCCCCGAACACCGCTCCCGTATCAATGTAGTGCAGATTGTTGAAATCGTAGCGCTTGTCCACAGGCGTATGTCCGAACCAGAAGTGATCCGCACCGCTAATGCCCTGCCCTCTACCCACCATAAAGCCCATTAACCGGTCGCGATCCCACAGCACCCGCTGGGCATCTACCGGCTTATGCCAGGCATATTCGGCGGCGGGATAATCCGCATGAGCAATCACGTTCAGACCGTTTTTGCAGGTTATTTCAATAATGTGCGGTAAGTCCCGACACGCGTCGAGTAAATCCTTCGCCTGCTTTTGTTGAGCGACCGTAAGCCCGGTAAACCAGTTACCGCCATTTATCGACCAGAGACTAAAATCATTATTTTCAAGCGCATCTAACGCCATTTGCTCGTGATTACCGCGTACCGCATAAAACCACTTTTCCTGCATCAACTGTAAACATTTCACGCTGTCGGGACCGCGGTCGATAATATCCCCCACCGAGATAAGCAGATCCGCAGCAGGATTAAAATGCCGTCGTTTAAGCTCATCCATAAGCCACTGATAGCAACCATGAATATCGCTGACAACCCAGACATGACGCCAGTGTTCTCCCTCTATTTTCTGATACATAACGCCTCCTGTAAGAAGTATAGCTGCCACAGAAAATGTCATGCGCTGGCGTTGGATATCGCGAATCCAAACAAACCATAAACCAGCCGGAAATAAAGATCGCTGCGCTATTAATCCCTTATTCCCTGGCCTTTAAAATAATGTGGAATAAAAAGAGGGATTTTCACGTGTCAAACATACACCTGCAAAACGATGTTTTTTATCCGCATCGCACAAATATTATTTCTGAACTGGTGAGAGGGAAACGCGTTCCCGGCCCAATCTGGCACAAACGTGATTACCGGTTAAAGTTCCTTCTGCGCTCGCTTTTATTCTGGTCCTCCACCCATCGCATGCTGGAGGCGCTATCCGGGCGCGATGATTTCGACAGGCTGCTCACCTCTCAAATTACCTTGCCGAGCAAAACTCACCGCCAGTATCTGATGCGTGGCCTGAACTCAAACGACCGGGCCGATGCTATCGTCAGCCACTATCAGTGGATTGATAGTCTGACAAATACCGCCCTCGCCCACGCGCTGACCAATCCGCAAGAGGTGCCGGTTGTCCGGTTCGAGGCAAAAAACGGCGAAATCTATACCGTCCACGCCTCGTCCGCAGGTAAGGCTGAACGTGAAGGCGAAAGCACGCTTTGGCTGCATGACAATGACAACACGCTGCTTGCCAGCCTGACGTTCTGTGTCGCACGCAGTAACGGCCGTATGGTGCTGGTGATCGGCGGCCTCCAGGGTCCACGTCGTCATGTTTCACGGGAGGTGATTAAGCAGGCTACCCGTGCCTGCCATGGGCTTTTCCCGAAACGCGTGCTGATGGAGGTGATCTTCCAGCTTGCCTCACGCTCGAACATCAGCGCGATTTTTGCCGTCAGCGATGAAGGCCATGTTTTCCGCGCGCTGCGCTACCGTCTGAGCAAAGGGCGTCATTTTCACGCCAGCTACGACGAGTTCTGGGAAGGCCTGAACGGAAAGAAACTCTCCCCCTTCTGCTGGCAGTTGCCGCTCCAGATGGAGCGTAAAGCACTGGAGGAGATTGCCAGCAAAAAACGCGCCGAATACCGTCGCCGCTTTGCGTTACTTGATGATATTGCGGCTTCCGTACATGCGCGCATTGATCCCGCAGTCGTCTCAGGCAAAATACAAACAAAAATTTAACAAAACAGCCAAAAAGGACTGGACTTACGCCTGCCGGGTTGTGGTATGTTTGAAGCAGGCGCACAGGAAGTGAACCTTCTGCTGAGACGAAAACCGGATTTTATCGTTTATTTTCATGCAGATAAAAAGAGACCGAATACGATTCCTGTATTCGGTCCAGGGAAATGGCTCTTGGGAGAGAGCCGTGCGCTAAAAGTTGGCATTAATGCAGGCTCAATCGCCTTGCCCTTTAAGAATAGATGACGACGTCAGGTTTTCCAGTCCACAGTAAAAGTGGTCTGAAAAAAAGCGTCAGAACATCACTAAATGTGAAAAACCGCAGAGCTTTTACAAGCACCTGCGGTTTTTTTTTACTGGAAACCTGACGGCTAGCAGAGCTTTTTAGCGCGCTCAATAAACGGTGCCAGACTCTTCTTCTGCCCGGGGTTTGCCGGGTCATCCACCTGGATCACGCTGACAGGCTGTCCGTTACTTTTCCCGCTGGCAACCTGCTGCTCCGCTACGTCATTTAACGGATACTGCACGAGCGTACTGGGATTGATGACATACAGCGCGTTACCGGGACGGCAGGTGAGCATGACCTCTTCACGATTAAATGCCCAGTTGTCCTTACCCACTTCAAACCGGCTGACGGTGATGACCTGCGGCGCGGCCAGCGCACTGCTGGCACAGGTGAGAAGTAAAAGAGAAAGCAGTGTCTTTTTCATAAGTTATTAAACCTTGTCAGAAGGGTTCCCAGGTCGCGAACAGGCTGACGGCCGCCAGTACCAGCGCGCCCAGCACCACTTCTGCCTGTGTCATCCTGATAAAAATCTGTTGTTCCCGCCCGGCATCAGGGCGAAAGCGTGGCACAAGAAAATACCGATTCGCCAGCGCAATTGCCACCATCATGATGACCAGCGCACATTTGAACAACAACAGCCGTACATAAGGCGCTTCCCACGGCACGTCTATGCCTACAATAAAGAGCGTATTGATTATCCCGGTCAGCAGCACGCCCGCCACGGCATAATGCCCCACGCGGGAGAAGCGCATCATGGTAAAGATAGCGGCTGGCTGCCAGCGGCCTTTCGCCAGCCGCATACAGAACAGCAGCGGCAGTAAACCGCCCACCCAGGTGGCGGCGCAGAGCAGGTGAAGCGCATGGTTCAGACGATGCAACGCACCCGGCGCGCCACCGTTCATCGCGGCATGTCCCACGCCCGCCAGCAGCAACAGTTGCCCCATCGCGAGCAGTAACAGCCGTGAGCCCTTTTGCGGGGTAAGCCATGCAGCACCCGCGGTCACAGCGGCCAGCACCATTTGCCACAGCCAGACGCCACCAAACTGCGTGCCCAGCACGCTGCGCCAGACCGCCGGGCGAATGACATCCCCCCAGCCGTTGCCCATTAACCCACTTTGCAGGCCGAACATCAGCAGAGCAGCCATCAGGCTGATTAAGGCCGCGATATTCTGCTGGCGCTGGAAACGCTGCGTCATGAGGCGCTGCAACGAAGACGGTGCAAACCAGACACTGTATAACGCGTTGCCGAACAGTAGTATCAGCGCAACAAAATGGATAAAGCGAAACGCTACGTAGCTCAGGGCCAGCATACTATTTCACGCTAAAGTGATAGCTGCCCTTGGTTTTGTGGCCGTCCACGGAGACCACATGCCAGTCCACCGTATAGGTGCCGGTCGTCAACGGTTTCTCAAGAGGAACAATCAGCTTTGCGTTATCCTTCTCGTCACGCTTCACCGCGCCGGTCTGGATTTTGTGCTGCTGCGCGTCCGTCACCACGACGCCGCTGAAGGCAGGTTCAATGCCTTCCGAGAAATTCAGGGTAATGACGTCGGGTGCCGTCGCGACGGTATTTTCCTGCGGGGATTGTTGCTTAAGGTGCGCATGGGCCAGAGCTGATGGCGCGATTGCCGAAGAGAGCAGAAACACCAGCGCACACCCGACGCGGGAAGGGGTAAAGTGCATCACAATCATTCCTTTTCGTTATGCCTGAATGCTAAAGAATAACTCTGTATAATTAACGAGTCGAGGAACATCCTTTGCTCCCTTGTCATCGTTGAACAATCGCGGTAACGTTGCCGCCGCAGAAAAAGGAGAAGGAAATGAACGTTAACCTGGCCGCCCTTCCTCAGGACGAGATGGACAAAGTGAATGTCGATCTCGCCGCCGCGGGGGTCGCATTCAAAGAGCGTTACAACATGCCCGTCGTGGCTGAAGTGGTAGAGCGTGAACAACCCGCGCATCTGCGCGACTGGTTCCGCGAACGTCTTATTGCGCATCGCCTCGCCTCCGTTAATCTCTCGCGCCTGCCGTACGAACCTAAAGTTAAATAAGCTTAACGTCCCGTTACACTTCCTTACGCGTTATGTGGCAGGATAAGAAAACCCTGATAAATTTAGGTGTAATCTTAAAATCCCAGCGACTTAGTGTATAAGGAAGTCACGATGTCACGATGGACTATTGCCGCGGCTCAGTATGCTCCGCGGCACAACTGTGTTGATGAGCACGTAAAACATCACCTGCACTTTATTGCCGAGGCTGCCTCGCATGGGTGCGATTTAGTCGTCTTTCCGGAGCTTTCGCTTACCGGCCCTGGCGGAACAACCTTACCCCCACCCCCCGACGATTTGCAGCTTGCCCCCCTCCTTCACGCGGCGCAGTCACGTTTCATCACGGTGATTGCCGGTATTACTCTCCAGCAACAGAAAGGACTCGCGCTTTTCACCCCTAACCTGTCGACCATCCGGCGCTATCCGCAGGGTAACGGTGCGGGTGTTAATCCTGGCAATAAACGGTTAACCATCGTTGATAATCAGGCTGACGCCCCGGAACTAGACCCAGAGGCAACGCTGTTCACCAGCAGCCTGGCGGTGGGTGAGCAACGCTGGCGGCAATCCATCAGTTCGTTACAACGCTTCGCGCATAAGTACGCCATCGCGGTATTAATGGCGAACGCGCGCAGCGGTAGCGCCTTATGGGATGAAAAAGGTCAGCTGATCGTGCGTGCCGATAAGGGAGAGTTGCTGTTAACCGGTTCTTTGGGCCGACAGGGTTGGCAAGGGGATATCATTCCATTAGGCTAGGCATTTTAGGATCAGGAGCGATCAATGCTGCGCGTTATCGATACCGAAACCTGCGATTTGCAGGGTGGAATTGTGGAAGTCGCCTCTGTCGACGTGGTTGACGGAAAGATAGTCAATCCAATGAGCCACCTGGTGCGCCCGGACCGTCCCATCAGTGCGCAGGCGATGGCAATTCATCGCATTACGGAATCGATGGTGGCGGATAAGCCGTGGATTGAAGAGATCATCCCTCTTTACCACGGTAGCCAGTGGTATGTCGCCCATAACGCCAGCTTTGACCGCCGCGTGCTGCCGGAGATGCCCGGTGAATGGATTTGCACCATGAAGCTGGCGCGCCGTCTGTGGCCGGGGATCAAATACAGCAATATGGCGCTGTATAAGTCGCGCAAACTAAGCGTGCGGACGCCGGAAGGGCTGCATCATCACCGCGCCCTCTATGACTGCTACATCACCGCAGCGCTCCTGATTGATATCATGAATACTTCCGGCTGGACGCCGGACGATATGGCGACCATTACCGGCCGCCCCGCCCTACTGACCACCTTCACGTTCGGTAAATATCGTGGAAAACCGGTATCGGAAGTGGCGGACAACGATCCGGGCTATCTGCGCTGGCTGTACAACAACCTCGACAGAATGAGCCCGGAACTGCGCCTGACGCTGAAGCATTATTTAGGCGAAGCCTGAGTTCCCGCGCGGCCTGGCAGCGTATCCTGCGCCAGGCCAATCAAAAAGGCGTACTCCAGCGCCACCCCTTCATAGGATTTAAATCGCCCTGATTTCCCTCCGTGCCCCGAGTCCATATCGGTACACAGCAGCAGCAGATTATCGTCAGTTTTTAGCTCACGCAGCTTCGCCACCCATTTCGCGGGCTCCCAGTACTGCACCTGGGAATCGTGCAGGCCGGTGGTCACCAGCATATGCGGATAGGCTTTCGCCTCGACGTTATCGTACGGGCTGTACTCTTTCATGTAGCGGTAATAGGTTTCATCCTGCGGGTTCCCCCACTCCTCAAACTCCCCGGTGGTCAGCGGAATGGTTTCGTCCAGCATGGTCGTCACCACGTCCACAAACGGCACCTGAGCGATAACGCCTTTAAACAGTTCAGGCCGCTGGTTTACCACGGCTCCCATTAACATGCCTCCGGCGCTGCCCCCCATGCCAAAGCAGAGTTGCGGATCGCCATAACCCTGCGCGATCAGCGCATCGCAGACATCAAGGTAGTCATTGAAGGTATTTTTCTTTTTGAGAAATTTTCCGTCTTCATACCAGTGCTGACCCAGCTCGCCGCCGCCGCGAATATGGGCAATCGCATAAACAAAACCGCGGTCGAGCAGGCTCAGCCTGCTGCTGCTGAAATCGGCGTCCATGCTGGATCCGTAGGAGCCGTAACCGTAGACGAGGATGGGGTTTTTACCTTTGTTGAAGTGATCCTTGTGGTAGACGAGAGACACGGGGACTTCAACGCCGTCGCGCGCGGTCACCCACAGGTGTTCACTGCGATAATTTTCCGACTCAAATCCCCGGACCTCCGCCTGTTTAATCACCTGACGCTGCCCGGTGTCCATATCCAGCTCAAACAACGTGTCCGGGGTAGTCATTGACGAATAGCCGTACCGCAGGCGGGACGATTCCGGTTCCGGGTTAAAGCCGATCCACGTCACGTAAGCCGGGTCATCGAACGCAATGCCCACCACTTCGCGGGTTTTGCGGTTGATTTGGCGGATACTGGTCAGTCCGCGCTGACGCTCTTCCACCACCAGCCAGTCGGTAAACAGGGTGAACCCCTCCAGCATCACCTGATCGCGCGCAGGAATTAACACTTCCCACTTCCGTTCATCGCGCACTTTGGTTTTATAAAGGCCAAAGTTTTTACCCTCGCGGTTCGAACGCAGGTAAAAGCTGTGCTGGAAGTGATCCAGACTGTACTCATGATCTTTACGGCGCGGCAGGAAGCACAGCGGCTGGGCATCCGGCAGTTCGGCATCCAGCAGCAGCACCTCAGAGGTGGTGGCGCTGGCAAGGAAGATAATCACGTAGTGGCGAGACGAGGTTTTATGCAGGCTGACGTAGAACGTCTCGTCTTTTTCTTCATACACAAGCTCATCGTCGGCGGAATCGGTCCCCACCGTATGACGCCAGACCTGATAAGGCAGCAGCGTTGAGGCATGCTTTTTAACGTAGTAGACCGTTTCTGAATCGTTACCCCAGACGAAATCGGGGGAGACATTATCCAGCATTTCGGGATACCAGTTTCCCGTTTCAAGATTGCGGAAACGCAAACCGTACTGGCGGCGGGAGAGGTAATCCTCAGCCAGCGCCATAATGGCGTTATCGGGGGAAATGGACATGCCGCCCAGCGTATAAAACTCACTGTGGGCAGCACGTTTGTTAGCATCCAGCAGGATCTCCCATTCGTCCCACTCGGCGCTTAGCACAGACTGGCGCTGGTAGATGGGATATTCGTTTCCCGGCTCATAAATATGGCGATAGCGATAACCGTTTTTGCACCACGGGGCAGAGACATCACGCTGGGGGATACGCTGCACCATTTCGTTCAGGAGCTGATCCTGAAGCGCCTGCTGGCTGGCCATGACCTGGCGGCCATAGTCGTTTTCCTCGTGCAGATAGTCGAGCACCTCTGGCCGGGAACGAGAATCGTCCCGCAGCCAGTAGTAGTTATCGATACGCGTATCGCCATGCGTGGTGATCGCATAAGGAGTACGTCGGGCTTTTGGAGGCATGGCATTCTTACTTTTTCGTTTTACATCCTATAAGGTTGGCAAAACACGCGTATGATGCAAGCGAAACATGGCCTTCTAGCCCGCGAGGGTCTGCTTCTGCTGCTGAATATCCTGCTCAATTCCCTCACGAACGTCCTGTGGGATCTTCAGCGCATCACCCAGGGCGTTCAGGTAGCTGCGCTCCATAAAGTGATCGATATCGATGGCAGCACAGCTCAGAAAATAGAGTTCCAGCGCCTCTTCTTCGTTTTTCACGCTTTGCGCCAGACGCTGCGGATCGAGCGGCTGTTCGATGGCCTGCGCCACCAGCGCCCTGCCCTGCTCCTCAACGCCCGCTTCCCGCATCTGCTGTTCAATTGCGGCACGTTCACTGGCATCAATATGCCCGTCGCTCTTGGCTGCAAAGACCAGGGCGAGGATCAGACGCTCGGTGCGTAAATCTAACGGCGAAACCTGCTTCCCGTACTGCGGTTCATCCTGATGCGCGTTGCGCACCTTGTCTTTGTATTTGTTCCATAAGACGGAGCCTGCAATAGCCCCTCCGCCCGCCAGCAGCGCGCCGGTACCGTATTTGGTAAGCAGTTTCCGCGATGATTTATTGGCAACCAGCAAACCGGCCAGCCCGCCGAGCGCACCCGGCACAAGCAGCTTGCTCAGACCCTGCTCGCCGGACGACGAGCCTTTTTGTCCCAACAGGGATTGCAGTTGATTCATCCAGCCTGACATATTTTTCCTCACGTAACAGTGCGTAACCTTCACAGCCTAAGCGAGCGGGTGTCAGGAAATGTCTGTCAGTGCTAAAGAAGCGCAAATTTCCCCCGTGTCCGGTTATCCCCATACAAGACAGACGCAAACGTTTTCGTTTATACTGCCCGCATCTTTTTCAGGGGGATTTTTATGACTCGTTTAGGAACCGCGCTGCGTCCTGCCGCGACGCGCGTTATGCTGTTGGGATCGGGTGAACTGGGTAAAGAAGTGGCCATTGAATGCCAGCGTTTGGGTGTGGAAGTGATTGCGGTGGACCGTTATGCGAATGCGCCCGCCATGCACGTCGCGCATCGCTCGCACGTCATCGATATGCTTGACGGTAATGCCCTGCGGGCGTTAATTGCCGACGAAAAACCGGATTTCGTGGTACCTGAAATTGAGGCCATTGCCACTGAGATGTTGGTTGCCCTTGAACAGGAAGGCCAGCGCGTGGTGCCCTGTGCCACAGCGGCAAAACTGACCATGAACCGGGAAGGCATTCGTCGCCTGGCGGCAGAAGAATTACAGCTCCCGACCTCCAGCTACCGTTTTGCCGGGGATAAAGCTGCGTTTCTCCAGGCCGTAGAGGAGATTGGCTACCCGTGCATCATTAAGCCGGTAATGAGCTCCTCCGGCAAAGGGCAGAGCTTTATCCGCGACAGCAGCACGCTGGACAAAGCCTGGGACTATGCCCAGCAGGGCGGCCGTGCCGGTGCCGGGCGCGTCATCGTAGAAGGCGTGGTGAAGTTTGATTTTGAAATTACCCTGCTCACCGTCAGCGCCGTGGACGGTGTTTATTTCTGCGACCCGATTGGTCATCGCCAGGAAGACGGCGATTATCGCGAATCCTGGCAGCCGCAGCGAATGAGCGCGCTGGCGCTGGCACGCGCGCAGGAGATCGCCCGCAAAACGGTGCTGGCGCTGGGCGGCTACGGCCTGTTCGGCGTGGAATTGTTTGTTTGCGGCGACGAGGTGATCTTCAGTGAAGTCTCCCCTCGCCCGCACGATACCGGGATGGTCACGCTGATTTCGCAGGATCTCTCTGAGTTCGCGCTGCACGTACGTGCTTTCCTCGGCCTGCCGGTTGGCGGCATCCGTCAGTACGGCCCGGCAGCCTCGGCGGTGATCCTGCCGCAGCTGACCAGCCAGAATGTCACCTTTGATAACGTCGAAGGTGCGGTAGGCGCAGGCTTGCAGGTTCGGCTGTTCGGCAAACCGGAGATCGACGGAAGCCGTCGTCTGGGCGTGGCATTAGCGACCGGGGAAAACGTGGACGAAGCCGTCGCGAGAGCGAAAAAAGCGGCCACTGCGGTGAAAGTGACAGGGTAAATAACTAAAGGCTGGTCAAGTAAGCGACCAGCCACATAGCATGATTAACGTTGTTTCGTTTCTATCGCTTCCATTCGTATTCCATGTCCTCGTGGGCTTCATTCGTTTTCGAGATGAAAACAAAACTACCGAGGCCTATAAAAATAACGAAGGGAATGATTATGCTCGCAATCAGTTCCCAGATTGCTGGCGGATCGTTTTGCGCCAGGAAACTGATACGATAGGCAATGAGGGATAACACGCAGAATAAAGCCGCCATCCCCGCAGGATAAAGGGGATTACTCCAGTTACACCAGGTAAGTTTTTTTGGGATAGCTGTCTTCATGGAGGAAAGCGCAGTAATACAAAATTTGTTTTTGTCTGAATAAGCTACCAGTTGCTCCCCCTGGGCATATTTTACCGCATCCGCCGCAAATGCCAGAGCCAGCCACCGATACCCGGCACTCTTTGCGCCCAGAGAGGCATCGATATCCAGCCGTTCCACCGTGAGCGCTTTTTTGTCCAGTGCCTGCATTAATGGATATTTTTCAATACGGGACAGCCCGGTATACCAGAGATTTTTCGGCGTAAGTACCGAACCCGTCTCAAGGAAGACCGCCATTTTGTCCTCTACATCGGTCACATCAGACATAGGCTGATATAAATATACCGGTTTTTCGCCCTCCTCCCGGACATAATGACTAGTCAGCAGGAATGCACATGCATTTTCCATGCTCTTTGATTCGCCGCTTTCTTCATGTAAATCAACGATAACAATCAGCCGGTTTTCAACTCTGTAATCAGATAAGTTCATCCATTGGCTAACGATCACGTAGTCAGGGCATTCTGTGCTGTACTCAATTTTACACGTGCTGGCCGTTTCAATACCCAACCGCTCCAGAGTGCGTCTCAGTTCATCAATGCAGGATCCAATCCCTCCGCGAACCCAGACAACGGTTTCAAAAATACGGTAGTTATAGCCCTTCAATTTTTCTGCCATCGGGTCCAGTAAGCGGTAAAACATCTGTTCATTCCTGGTCTGGTCGAAGCGATCTTCCAGCTGAATGTTAACCGGCGTTTTCGGTGCCAGCGGAAATTCGCCTTCCAGTTTCAACATATTCAGCGCGGGTTGCTCCAGGGGGGTTATTGAAGACCATGCTGCGATAGCCATATTTTTCCGCGCATACGCCTTTAAATTAATCTCCTGCTCTTTTGCTATGAATTTTCGGGTTTCAGCATAATGAATGTTGGCGTCATGAAATATGAAACTTGTAAAAACTAACAACGACACAACACAGATGGGCAGAATAACTGAAGGCACAAAAAAGAGAGCCGTAACGTGTTCCTGTTCAGGCCAGGTTAGAGCCCGGATCGCGAGGCCCATTGCGACGGCTATCACATAGAGGAAAACAATCATGACGACTGGCAGAGTGGAATCCGGGTCTGGCTGTTTTTTGTATAACCACCACGCGCGCATTACGAAGCTCCCGCCACAGGTAAGGTACTTTTGATTTCACATCCACACGCCGCGCGACAGCCATCTACCACAACCCCACGGCCATGCATGGTCCAGGTTGGGTGACATTCAGTGATTGGGAACGTCCCTTTATGGAGCGGACACTGCACAAGATCATCTTTCAAGGCCACGGGCTGACCCATAAAGTCTGCCCCAGAGGCCTTAGTGACTTTTCCTCCGCTTATCAGCGGATCGTTTAACCTAATGACGCCTTTCATCACTTTATCTTCCTATTTTCCCGCATCCATGTTGCATTGCATATGATCCCAGCCGGTATAGCCCTTCACGTCGGGTACGCTGTCGGGTAAATCTTGCCAGTTTGCCTTAAGTTGCTGCGTGCTGCCCTCAAGCCCCTGTTTAGTCATGTAGACCATTCCCCAGGCCCAGCCAGGGGAACGGGGTTCCAGCTTCCCGCTTACTTTATTTCCCATTCCGTCATCCACGGTATAGGCAATCCCCGGTCCACCGGGCAGAATGCGCGGGTCTTCAAATGGCTTTGATGACATATACAGCCGGTGTTTGGTCAGTAAAAAACCCTGATCGTTGACGACGGTGAAAGAAATAATATCCTCATAGGATGGTTGGTTAGTACCATCGGGCTCATTAGGCCCTACCGAAAAAAACTGGGGAGACCATGTTTTACCATAATCTTTTGAAATCATTGTTCCTGGGTCATCCCAGGTGGGTATGGCAATATATCGTTCAGAAGGATGAACAAATTTTTTGGTGAAAATCCGATAAAATTGACTGACGGGCCTGGTATGAATACCCCGAAGAGTATCCGTATACCAGAGTTCACCTTCGCAGCCCCAGCCTTTTAACTCAAGGTAGCGATGATCATCAAACCGGTAAACTATCTGCGTCGGTGGCTCTTTCGCCTGGCATCCGGTTGCCAGCACAACGGACGTCGCTGCGAGAACGGTACATAATCCTTTCATCAGTTATCGCCCCGCATCCATATCACAGCGCATATGATCCCAGCCGGTGTACTCCTTCACTTCGGGTACGCTGTCGGGTAAATCTTGCCAGTTAGCCTTAAATTGCTGCGTGCTGTGCTTAAGCCCCTGCTTAGTCATATAGACCATTCCCCAGGCCCAGCCAGGGAAACGGGGGTCCAGCGTATCGCTTACTTTATTTCCCATTCCGTCATCCACGATATAGGTAATCCCCGGCCCACCGGGCAGAATGCGCGAGTCTTCAAATGGTTTTGACGACATGTACAGCCGGTGCTTGGTTAGTAGAAAGCCCTGATCGTTGACGACGGTGAAAGATATGACATCATCATAATAAGGAGCGTTACTTCCATCAGGTTCATTGCTCCCTGGTGACATAGATGCACCACCTCTTTCCCACGTTTTCCCATAGTCTTTTGATACTGAAAAACCACCAGTAACATTTCCCCACCACGGAATAGCAAGATAGTGCTCTGAAGGATGCACGAATTTTTTGGTGAAGATTCGATAAAACTGACTGGCAATTTGTGAATGGATACCTTTCTTAGTATCGCTAAACCAGAGTTCACCTTCGCAATCCCAGCCTTTCAGTTCGAGATAACGATGATCATCGAACCGATAAACAACCTGTGTCGGCGGTTCTTTCGCCTGGCATCCGGTTGCCAGCACAACGGACGTAGCTGCGAGAACGGTACATAATCCTTTCATCAGTTATCGCCCCGCATCCATATCACAGCGCATATGATCCCAGCCGGTATAGCCCTTCACCTCGGGTACGCTGTCGGGTAGGTCCTGATAGTTTGTCTTAAATTGAGCTATATCTTCGTGCAGACCTTCTTTGGTGATGTAATCCAGCCCCCAAGCAGGGCCAGAAGAACCGGGTTCCAGCTTACCTCTGACTTTATTTCCCATTCCGTCATCCACGGTATAGGTAATCCCCGGCCCACCGGGCAGAATGCGCGGGTCTTCAAATGGTTTTGACGACATGTACAGCCGGTGCTTGGTCAGTAAAAAGCCCTGATCGTTGACGACGGTAAAAGACACTGCATCTTCTGCGGGTGCTCTGTTATCTCCATTTGGTTCATTACCCGCTGGGGAAAAACCGACAGCTTTCCATGTTTCGCCATAGTCTTTCGATACATGAAACCCATCCACCTCCCAGTTAGGAATTGAGATATATCGTTCTGATGGATGAATAAACTTACGGGTAAATACTCGATAAAATTGAAAATAAGGCTGTGAATGAATACCCCTTTTCGTATCTGTATACCAGAGCTGGCCTTCACAGCCCCAGCCTTTTAACTCAAGATAACGATGATCATCGAACCGGTAAACAACCTGTGTCGGCGGTTCTTTCGCCTGGCATCCGGTTGCCAGCACAACGGACGTAGCTGCGAGAACGGTACATAATCCTTTCATCAGTTATCGCCCCGCATCCATATCACAGCGCATATGATCCCAGCCGGTGTACTCCTTCACTTCGGGTACGCTGTCGGGTAAATCTTGCCAGTTTGCCTTAAGTTGCTGCGTGCTGCCCTCAAGCCCCTGTTTAGTCATGTAGACCATTCCCCAGGCCCAGCCAGGGGAACGGGGTTCCAGCTTCCCGCTGACTTTATTTCCCATTCCGTCATCCACGGTATAGGCAATCCCCGGCCCACCGGGCAGAATGCGCGGGTCTTCAAATGGCTTTGATGACATATACAGCCGGTGCTTGGTTAGTAAAAAGCCCTGATCGTTGACGACGGTGAAAGAAATAATATCCTCATACGGCGCGTAGTCATCACCATTGGGTTCATTATGATTTGGTGAAAACGCTACTGAGCGCCACGTTTTCCCATAGTCCTTAGATACTATGAATCCACTCACTCCCCATCCCGTCAGTGCAATATATCGCTCTGATGGATGAATAAATTTACGGGTAAAGAGTCGATAAAACTGACTAACTGGTTCGGTGTGAATGCCTCGCTTAGTATCCGTGTACCAGAGTTCGCCTTCACAATCCCACCCTTTCAGTTCGAGATAACGATGATCATCGAATCGATAAACTACCTGCGTCGGCGGTTCTTTAGCCAGGCATCCGGTCACAAGCAAAACAGCTAAGGTCGTCAGGCCGATAATAAATATTTTCATGCTCTATCCTTTAGCCAGTTGACTATCACTCATGGGCTTTGGCATATCCCATTGCAAATTTGCCACATCCTGATTTCTGATGGACAGTTCGCGTGACGGCATGGCTGGCGAGGCATTATTAAAGTGGTTTTCCACACCGTACTCCCCTTTTGGAAGCACCTCATCAGGCTTATTCATAAACCATTTCGTACGCTGTTCATCTAGCATTCCGGTACGGTAATATTCTTTAGCGGCAGGATAACCGTTCTGCGGATCGCGCCAGTCTGCCCGATGTAGCAACCCTTCCCAAAATTTCCCCGCCTGATAATCGAATGATTTGCACTGCCCAATAGCCAAATCAAACGCCATAGCGTGCGATGGCACAAATTCACTCATCACAATAGAGGAGTGCTGGCTGTAGCCTACCGGGTCAATTTTCTGCCATTCCGCTTGCAGTTCTTCCGGTGTTTTCTTCCAGGTAAGGGTAACTAACTGAAAATCACGCGAACCTGACACCTCACCATAAATAACTTCATGCTTGCGTTCAAAACTCTCTTCTTTAAGCTCTGAAGCAGATAAAACGTGACCAGGCTGCCAGCCAATATTTTGATAGCGGTTCACAGCAAAGGTTGTCGTTACTGTGCGCTTAATGGCGCTGGCTTTGGCGGAATAGGAAATGTAGGCGTCCGGGCTGTCCGGATCGACATAATAGGTATACGGTTTATCACTGGTTTTAGGATCGTTATCCGGGTGATTATCCTCCCCCTGAAGTTTGAAAATAAAAGGTTCCGGTAACTCCTCACCATTTATCACCACATCGCGAGCGCTGTAACTGGCGTTCGTGAGAAAGGCATATTTTGCATCCCCCTCATTTCGCGGCTGTAACTCAAAGGGGTTAGCGTCAGGGATGTTTCCTACTTCACCATGCTGGTAAAACACACGCTGAAACAGATTCGGTATATCACTGGCAATATTCTGAGGAATGCCCCGCCAGCCAAACCCCTGCACATTCTCCAGCGACACGACGCCATCGTTCGGGCAAAAGTAGTTATACACTTTACCGTCGTTGCTTCGGCAATATCTGCCATCCGTTCGCAGCGGATTATCGGAAGGTTTACGCAGGGTACAGGAGGCCTCCAGAGCAAGTAATTCGCTCTCTGCCATTTTCCCACCCCCTTTCCATTGCGTATGCATCAGGCGACAGAAATTTTTAAATGTCTGCTGTCTGGCGTCGTCGGTCTGTTGATAGCCCGGCTGAATATTTTCAGCCACGCGCGACTCAAGAGAATATGGTGAGTGATTAAGAATCACACAATTTACCGGATCGTATCCGGCCTGTTTCACCAGCATATTTGCCAGCATAGTAATAATCGTGCCCTGACTGTGAGCGACGATATTGATAACATCGTTTTGAGTTACTAACGGCTGACGAATCTGAATAATCAAATCCGCCAGCCGTTGAGCGGCAAAAAACTGGTAAATGCGGTGCGGGTTTTCATAAATGGGATGGGTAAAATCGCCATCATTGAAGTGCAGCGAGGCAAATCCCGCAGCGGCAACGCCGAAGCCACCGGCGCCGGGTCCCAGCATATCCGGGATCGTCGTCGTTGCGTTGGCAAAGGTCCCGCCCCCCTTGGCAAAACTCGTATCAAGTGCATTTTTAAAGTTATCGTTCTGGTACTGAAACGGCCCTTTCCCGTCATTACCCAGCGACTTTTTATTCGTCTCGTTATCTTCCTGGTACGCATCATAGGGCAGATGCGCTTTGTCACTCAGCTTCCCGACTTCCTCCCGGTAGCGCTTCTGGTCCGCCCGGTAGTCAGCATGCGTAACCGGTTTATATCCCCAGTAAAACGGGATGATGGGGGAACGCCCGGGAGTGATAATTCTGTAGTCTTTCCATTCGTGGGCGTAAAAATCCTGCCGGTTGAGTCGCTTACCCAGCCCGACAAGTATTCCTTTCTCTTGATTCTGGTAAGCTTCACCCACGTCGTTCACGCCATGGACGAGGATCACAATGCCGGGCATCGGACGCGGTATCCCGACGTTGCGCGTCTGGGCGACTTCGCCCAGGGTTTTGTGTACCGGAATATCGCCTTCTGATACCACCCGTGGAGCGTAGGGTTTTGTCTTCGCCTCCGTCATTCCATTATCTCCATTTTATAGCTGTCGAGGTCGTCAGCATCGAGCAGGGGTGAACGACCGCAGCTGTCCGTCACGCCTTCCACCACCTGTCCGGATGCACTGGTCAGCCTGAATTTTTTGTTTGCCAGAATTTGCTCCGGATCATCGCCGGCGTGCAGTTTGTAGCGAAGTTTAAAGGCGCCTTTGTCAAAGGATGGCGTCGGTACCGACACACTTTCCGGACCGTCGTATTTCAGGCTCGGCGCTTTGAGCTCAATGCCCGTCGGCGAGAAAATCGTGACCAGTCCGGTCGGGCTGATCCGGATCCCGCCGCCCCCGCAGACAAACTGCATTCCCTTTCTGGCACTGCCGTTCATTTTCCCGGCGGTGCTCGTCAGCGTGAAATCCTGCTGCGACAGCATGTGCATTTCGCCCCGCTGCGCCTGCGTCGTAATATCCCCCGCACCGGCAATCATCTGGATGCCGAGTTTGCGGGCAAACAGCGACAGTTTTTCCCCTACGGCCAGCGAGAATTTTTTCACCACATTCACGCTGGCATTCCCGCCCGCTGTGGCAATCAGGTCTTTCCCGGCTGACAATTGCAGGCTGTCCGGCGTAACCTGCGCAATTCCACTTTTTCCATATGCCAAAATACCGGGCTCCGCGAGATGACTCAGCGTCTGGCTGAGCGCATTTTGCCGATCGGTTTCCACATTACTCGCACCTGCCGTAAGCGCACTTTGTTGTAGGGTCATCGCCAGCGATAGCGCCTTTTCGAGTTGTGCAATAGCCGCTGTCATATCCAGTTGCTTACCCCCCGCGCGGGGCTGTGCTTCCGTGGTGATCATCACGCCTTTGGCAGCACGCAGCGCCATCCAGTCGTCGGTGCGAGCCTCCACACCTTCCCCGCGCTTTTTGCCCTCAGCATCAACCAGGTGGCCCACACTCACTTGCCCTTTGCCGTACTCGGTAGAGATTTTGATGTGTTCCTGCCCGCGACGATCTTCAAGACGGATCTTGTTCAACGCGGCCGTGCGGATCACGTTTCGGGTATCGTTACGGTTTGTGACTAAATCCGGGTGGCTGCCGTCGTGCATGACATGGGCGATAAAAGGTCTGTCCGGGTCGCCGCCTTCAAAACCAACAGCAACTTCAGTCCCCTCCAGCAACGGAAAGTGAATACCAAAAGTGTCACCGGCGTACGGTCTGCCGAGGCGTACCAGGGCGCTTTCAAATCCGACCCGTTTTTCATCAAGGTCAAAATCGAACTTAACCCGGTAGCGTCCAACCGCATCAAGTCCGGCATAGGTTTTATCTCCCCCGATAGCCTTCACTCTGGCGGGCACCGTTCCGGCTATCATCGGCCGGGATAAGTATTCAGGACGGAAGCTATAGCCGTGGATATAGGGGATCCCAGAAAGTACGGCGCGATAGTGTTCAGCACGGCTGCCGCGGATAGTCATCGCAGTTATCACAAACCCGGACTTAAAACCGTCAGGTACAGGCCCTGAGGGATAAAACATAATGCCTGGCTGAAGCTCGGGATCGCTGGTTGTCGCCCCCAGAAGACTCTGTCCGTTCAACAGGCGTTCATAACGCAGACGGGCGTAAAATGCGGCGGTTTCCGCCTCTTCACCGTGAAAATCCCCCGCAGCAAGATAGTGATCGGCATAGTGATAGTGTTGGCCTGTCGTTACACCTTCGGGAATATCGCTCGTTTTAACGGTCTTATCCGTCTGCGGCGATTGCGGGTCACGGTAGTTATAGGTGCGAACCAACACATTTTTTGGGATCAGGCCGTGCTGCTCCTCCAGATCGGTGATGTATTCGTTATAACTGGTCATGCCTGAATGTCGGACATAAGGCATCTGTTTGTCGCTGAAGTTGTAACGACGCGCAGAATCCCCAAAAATAACGACGGTTTCCGTTTTCACTTTGTTGTGATTCTCAAAACGGAACCAGATCCCTATCTCTGCCAGCAGCCGACGGATGAACCGCAAATCGGTTTCTTTCCACTGAACGATCATTTCCCGTCGTGGATAGCTGTGGCTCAGTTGGTCAAAATCAATGTTGTAGCCGTCAAAGTGACCACTGTCCTTCATCAGCTTTGTAACGAGCTCCGGGACTGTCATGTTCATGTAAACCGCAGAACGGTAATTTTGATCCAGCAGCGCCAGCACATGCTCCAGCACGCATTCATACAGTGCTTCGTCACCTGAAGACATCAGCCGGGAAAATTGGGTGATCGTGCCATTAATCTGGCGAACCGGCAGCCAGGAGGTTTGCCCATGCCATGAGGCTTCCAGATTGGGTGCACGCAGAATAAACTCAGCCCTTTGATTAAGAACAGCATTAATGGCAATGTTTTGATCCGGACTGGTAAAGCGAATGGTATAGCGATAAGGCTCGCTTAATATCTCTTTTCCTGTAAAAGAATGAACATCAGAAATAACATTTTTGCTACGCGGGAAATACAATAAATATCTGTTTAACGTGTCCCACCGTTGAGCCACCTCAGATTCCCCTGACATTATTATCTATCCTTTTAACAAACATTCCGTTTATTAAAAACAATACACCTATCGCTCTCCTATTAAAATACCCAACCTCAAGTTGAATTGACTCAAAGGAAGTAATATTATTCACAGAACAAATAAAAAGAGCCCAGGCAATCTCATCACAGATAAATTAAGAATGAATTATTCATCAAATATATAAGTGAGGGATTATTTAATAATGAAGAATGATACGCCTGGGGTTAGGGATATTAAAAATGTTTGTGGGGAGAAGAAGAAGAACTTATACATGCTGGTCACATAAAGTGACCAGCATCAGGCCAGAGGGCCTGCTTTATGCATTGAGCATTTGTTACTGTTTCGCGCCTTCTACCGCTTCGCGAGCCAGTTTAGTAATGCGATCCCAGTCGCCTGCTTCCAGCGCATCCGCCGGAACCAGCCAGGAGCCACCGATGCATAGCACGCTTTTCAGCGCCAGGTAGTCGCGGTAGTTGGCCGGAGAGATGCCGCCCGTTGGGCAGAAACGCACCTGGGAGAATGGGCCTGCAATCGCCTGCAACGCTTTGGTGCCGCCGTTCGCTTCAGCAGGGAAGAATTTAAACTCTTTCAGGCCGTAGTCCATACCCAGCATCAGTTCAGAAACGGTGCTGATACCCGGGATCAGCGGAATAGAACCTTCGGTTGCGGCTTTCAGCAGCGGCTCGGTCAGGCCCGGGCTGATGGCAAACTGTGCGCCCGCTTCGGTCACTTCCGCCAGCTGCTGCGCATTCAGAACCGTACCAGCACCGATGATCGCTTCCGGCACTTCTTTGGCGATAGCGCGAATCGCATCCATCGCACAGGCAGTACGCAGGGTCACTTCCAGAACACGAACGCCACCCGCAACCAGCGCCTTCGCCATTGGGACAGCGTGCTCCAGTTTGTTTACCACAATAACCGGCACGACAGGGCCAGTAGTCAGGATTGCTTCTGCACTTGTTTTCCAGTTTTTCATCAGAGTTTTCTCTCGCCAGATCGTTAAAATCAAGTCGTCTTAAAACGTAATACAGGTTGCGCCCTGCTCCGCACCGGAGAGTTTCTCACGCAACGCACCAAACATTTCGCGTCCGGTACCCACGCGGGATGCGCTCAGGTCAGGAATATGTGGCTGACGCGCCGCCAGCTCTGCTTCGTCCACCAGCAGGGTTAACTCGCCTGTCTGACCGTTAACGCGGATCATGTCTCCATCATGGACTTTCGCCAGCAGGCCGCCGTCGTAGGCTTCCGGGGTGACATGAATCGCTGAAGGCACTTTACCGGATGCCCCCGAGAGGCGTCCATCGGTCACCAGCGCAATTTTGAAACGGCGGTCCAATAATACACCAAGCGGCGGCATAAGTTTATGTAATTCTGGCATCCCGTTCGCTTTTGGTCCCTGATGACGCACCACGACTACGCAGTCTTTATCAAGCAGACCCGCGTCGAAGGCAGGTAAAACGTCGTGCTGGCTTTCAAACACCACCGCCGGGGCTTCGATAACCTGATTCTCTTCCGGCACGGCAGAAGTTTTCATTACGGCACGCCCAAGGTTACCGCTCAGCACTTTGGTGCCGCCGTGAGGAGAGAACGGCTGTTCGAAGGTCGCGATAACCTGAGGATCGAGCGAGTTGATCGCCCCCTCGCGCCAGTCCAGCTCACCGTTGTTCAGCCACGGCTCAAGGGTATAGCGATGCAGGCCAAAGCCCGCCACCGTGTTGACATCCTCATGCAGCAGGCCGCCTTTCAGCAGCTCGCGCATCAGCACCGGCACGCCGCCCGCGGCCTGGAAGTGGTTAATGTCCGCCGGACCGTTCGGGTACAGACGCGCCATCAGCGGTATCACGGAGGAGATCTCGGAGAAGTCATCCCAGTTGATCAGAATGCCCGCCGCGCGCGCCATCGCGACAAGGTGCATGGTATGGTTGGTTGAACCGCCGGTCGCCAGCAGGGCGACAATCCCGTTGACGATGACTTTTTCATCCACCATTTTGCCCATTGGCATCCACTCGTTGCCGTTACCGGTCAGACGCGTCACCTGACGGGCTGCGGCTTCGGTCAGCGCTTTACGCAGTGGCGCATCCGGCTGGATGAACGACGAGCCCGGCAGCTGCATCCCCATAAACTCCACCACCATCTGGTTGGTGTTAGCCGTACCGTAGAACGTACAGGTGCCCGGCGCGTGATAGGACGCGGCTTCCGCTTCCAGCAGCGCCTGACGGTCCGCTTTTCCTTCGGCATACAGCTGGCGGATACGGACTTTTTCCTTGTTTGGCAGACCGCTTGCCATCGGGCCTGACGGCACAAAAATCGCTGGCAGATGGCCAAACGACAGCGCGGCCATCACCAGCCCCGGGACGATTTTGTCGCATACGCCCAGGTAGAGCGCGCCATCAAACATATTGTGAGAGAGGCCCACTGCCGCCGACATGGCGATCACTTCGCGGCTCAACAGAGACAGCTCCATACCGTCCTGTCCCTGAGTCACGCCATCACACATGGCCGGCACGCCGCCTGCAACCTGGCCCACCGCGTTCACGCTGTGCAGCGCATTGCGGATGATAGACGGGTAAACCTCATACGGCTGGTGGGCTGAAAGCATGTCGTTATAGGAGGTAATGATGGCGATATTGTTACGCAGCATGCTTTTCAGCGCGTCTTTATCACCAGGCTGGCAGGCGGCAAAGCCGTGGGCCAGATTCCCGCAGGCCAGCTGTGAGCGATGGACCGTTTCACTCTTCGCCTGTTCGATGCGGGCAAGGTAGGCAGCACGGGTCTCTTTCGAGCGTTCAACGATGCGTTGTGTTACGCGTAACAATGTCGGATTCATAAAAGCTCCTCTAATTTATCTGTCCAGGCTCGGGAGTTTACACAGTTTCTGACGGTTGTTAACAACGCTGAAACGCCTGATATCCGGAGCGCAGGGGCAAAATGTCTGAAGGGAGTGTAATAAAAAAAGCTCCGCGGGTGAATCCACGCGGAGCTTAAAAGATTAAAAATTATGCCACTTGCTGTGTTAGATCATGTTACCGGTAAAATAACACCTTTGGGCTAGAGATGGGGGTTATTCAAACTCGTTCCAGGAGCGGCCATCACGGGTGATCATCGCAACGGAGGCGACAGGTCCCCATGTTCCCGCCTGATACGGTTTTGGCGCGTCCTGGTCGGCTGCCCACGCTTCGGTGATTGAGTCGACCCACTTCCACGCCTCTTCCACTTCATCGCGGCGGACGAACAGCGCCTGGATACCACGCATGGTTTCCAGCAGCAGACGCTCGTAAGCATCGGCCAGATGCGTCTGGTTGAAAGTTTCAGAGTAACTCAGGTCGAGTTTGGTGGTTTGCAGGTTGTGTTTGTGATCAAGACCCGGCACTTTGTTCAGGATCTGAATATCCACCCCCTCATCCGGTTGCAGACGAATAGTCAGTTTGTTCTGCGGCAGTTCCTGCCAGGATTCTTTGAACAGGTTCAGTTCCGGATTTTTGAAGTAGACCACCACTTCGGAGCATTTTGCCGGCAGACGTTTCCCGGTACGCAGGTAGAACGGCACGCCGGCCCAGCGCCAGTCGTCGATATCCACGCGGATCGCCACAAACGTTTCGGTGTTGCTGGACTTGTTCGCGCCCTCTTCTTCCAGATAGCCAGGGACTTTTTTCCCCTGGGCAAAACCTGCGGTGTACTGGCCGCGCACGGTTTTCTCACGCACGTTGGAGCGGTCAATACGGCGCAGTGATTTCAGCACTTTCACTTTGGCGTCACGAATGCTGTCGGCCGTCAGATCTGACGGTGGAGACATGGCAATCATGCACAGAATTTGCAGCAGGTGGTTCTGGATCATGTCACGCATCTGGCCGGCCTGGTCGAAGTAGCCCCAGCGGCCTTCGATGCCCACCTCTTCCGCCACGGTAATTTCCACGTGGTCGATAGTGCGGTTGTCCCAGTTGTTCACAAACAGGGAGTTGGCAAAACGCAGCGCCAGCAGGTTCAGAACCGTCTCTTTACCAAGATAGTGGTCAATACGGTAAACCTGACACTCCTCAAAGAACTCGCCCACCTGGTCGTTGATTTCACGCGAGGTTGCAAGCGACGTACCCAGCGGCTTCTCCATCACCACGCGCGCCGGTTTGGCGTTCAGCTTCGCTTCGCCCAGACCTTTGCAGATGGCGCCGAAGGTGCTTGGCGGCATGGCGAAATAGTTAATGGTGACGCGATTTTCCTGGTCCAGCATTTCACCCAGACGGGTAAAGGCGCTTACATCGTTGACGTCCAGATTGCAGAAATCGAGACGCCCGCTCAGCTTATCCCAAAGGCTTTCATCGATTTTCTCTTTCATGAAGGTTTCGAGCGCCTCGCGCACGACTTTGGTATAAGCCTCCTTATCCCAGTCGGCGCGCCCTACCCCAAGGATTCGGGTATCGGGATGGATCTGGCCCGCTTTTTCGAGCTGATACAGGGAAGGCAGCAATTTTCGGCGTGCAAGATCGCCTTTCGCGCCGAAAATGACCAGGTCACATGCCTGGGCTGTTTGCGTTACCGCCATGTCATTCTCCTCAGTTAGATCTCCTGGTACTCTGCCAGGTATCGTTGTAATTTTATTACAATGCACTGTACTGCTTTTACGCGTTTCCTGAAACCATTAGCGCTTAACGTCACGTGCGATACGGTGATTTTTCGTCGCGCGGGCCATTACGCCCGTCTGGTGACGCAACAAACGTCGATTCTTTGCGCAACAGGGGCAGAGCAAAACCCGACGTCGATCAAGTAATGAAAAAAAACAACAACATTTCTTGTCGACGATTACCCTTTCGGGTGTCCCGGGGGTAATATCGGCTAAATCGAATCAAGGTTTCATCTCTATGAAATCGTTTATGCCCTCATGAGCGTCTTGTTAACAATGAACATGCTGGAAAAAATCCAGTTTCAACTGGAACACCTTAGCAAATCCGAGCGCAAAGTGGCCGAAGTTATTCTCGCCGCGCCCGCTCAGGCGATTCATTCAAGCATCGCCGCTCTGGCACAGGAATCGGGCGTCAGCGAACCGACGGTCAATCGATTCTGTCGTAGTCTGGACACCCGCGGCTTTCCTGATTTTAAACTGCATCTGGCACAAAGTCTGGCAAACGGTACCCCGTATGTTAATCGCAATGTAGATGAAGACGACAGCGTTGATGCTTACACCGCAAAAATATTTGAATCGGCAATGGCCACGCTCGACCATGTTCGCCAGTCTCTGGACATGAGTTCAGTGAATCGCGCGGTCGATCTTCTTACGCAGGCCAAACGGATTGCCTTCTTTGGCCTTGGCTCGTCCGCCGCCGTGGCGCATGACGCCATGAATAAGTTCTTTCGCTTTAACGTGCCGGTGATTTACTCCGATGACATTGTGCTGCAACGCATGAGCTGTATGAATTGTAGCGAAGATGATGTCGTGGTACTCATCTCCCATACGGGCCGCACCAAGAGCCAGGTGGAGCTGGCGCAACTCGCGCGTGACAACGATGCGATGGTCATCGCCCTGACGACGGCAGGTACGCCGCTGGCCCGGGAAGCAACGCTCGCCATTACCCTGGACGTACCGGAAGACACCGACATGTACATGCCGATGGTCTCCCGCCTGGCGCAGCTGACGGTCATCGACGTGCTGGCGACCGGTTTTACTTTACGCCGGGGCGCAAAATTCCGGGATAACTTGAAGCGGGTCAAGGAAGCCCTGAAAGAATCGCGTTTTGATAAAGAATTGCTTATAAAGAGCGATGTTCCCTAATAACGACGATGTACGATTTACGGCATTCGGTCCCCTCGCTACTGCCTTGCGATAGATGAAGGCCGATTCTATGTTCACGCAACACCAAAGTTGTTTCAGTCAACGGAGTATTACATGTCCAGAAGGCTTCGCAGAACCAAGATCGTCACCACCCTAGGCCCGGCCACCGACCGCGATAATAACCTCGAGAAGATTATCGCCGCGGGTGCCAACGTGGTGCGCATGAACTTCTCTCACGGTACGCCAGAAGACCATAAATTACGTGCCGACAAAGTGCGTGAAATCGCAGCTAAACTGGGCCGCCATGTTGCTATCCTCGGTGACCTGCAAGGTCCAAAAATCCGCGTATCGACCTTTAAAGAAGGCAAAGTCTTCCTCAACATCGGCGATAAATTCCTGCTGGATGCCAACCTGAGCAAAGGCGAAGGCGATAAGGAAAAAGTGGGTATCGACTACAAAGGTCTGCCTGCTGACGTTGTGCCTGGCGACATCCTGCTGCTGGACGACGGACGCGTACAGCTGAAAGTGCTGGAAGTTCAGGGTATGAAGGTGTTCACCGAAGTGACCGTCGGCGGCCCGCTCTCCAACAACAAAGGCATCAACAAACTCGGCGGTGGCCTGTCTGCCGAAGCGCTGACCGATAAAGACAAAGCGGATATCGTGACCGCAGCGCAGATCGGCGTGGATTATCTGGCCGTCTCCTTCCCCCGTTGCGGCGAAGATCTGAACTATGCTCGCCGCCTGGCGCGTGATGCAGGCTGCGATGCGAAAATCGTTGCGAAAGTGGAACGCGCTGAAGCGGTCTGCGATCAGGACGCGATGGACGACGTGATCCTGGCGTCTGACGTGGTGATGGTTGCCCGTGGTGATCTGGGCGTGGAAATTGGCGACCCTGAACTGGTCGGTATCCAGAAAGCGCTGATCCGTCGCGCGCGTCAGCTGAACCGCGCGGTGATCACCGCCACCCAGATGATGGAATCCATGATCACCAACCCAATGCCAACCCGTGCGGAAGTCATGGACGTGGCGAACGCCGTGCTGGATGGTACTGACGCAGTGATGCTGTCAGCAGAAACCGCTGCGGGTCAGTATCCGGCGGAAACCGTGGCCGCCATGGCGCGCGTCTGCCTGGGTGCGGAGAAGATCCCAAGCATTAACGTCTCCAAGCACCGCCTGGATATCCAGTTCGACAATGTGGAAGAAGCGATTGCGATGTCCGCGATGTACGCAGCCAACCACCTGAAAGGGGTCACGGCGATCATCACCATGACCGAATCTGGCCGTACCGCGCTAATGACGTCTCGCATCAGCTCCGGTCTGCCGATCTTCGCCATGTCCCGTCACGAGCGTACGCTGAACCTGACGGCGCTGTATCGCGGCGTGACGCCAGTCTACTTCGACAGCACCAACGATGGCGTGGCCGCCGCGCACGATGCCGTGAACCTGCTGCGCGACAAAGGTTATCTGGTATCCGGTGATATCGTTATCGTGACGCAGGGTGACGTGATGAGCACCATCGGCTCAACCAATACCACCCGCGTACTGACCGTAGAGTAAGCTCCGATCCCCTCTCCCCTAAGGGGAGAGGGGTGAAGGTTTCCTATTTCTTCGGGAAAAGCTCTTTACGCTTGTACGGCTCTGTTTCGCCAGGTTTACGCGTTTTGAGCAACTTCAGGATCCACGTATATTGCTCCTTATGTGGCCCCACCAGCACTTCCACCTCTTCATTCATGCGGCGTGCAATGGTGCGATCGTCCGCGGTCAGCAGATCGTCCATCGGCGGACGTACCTCAATGCTCAGGCGATGCGTTTTACCGTCATAAACCGGGAACAGCGGGATCACGCGGGCGCGGCAGACTTTCATCAGGCGACCAATCGCGGGTAGCGTAGCTTTATAGGTCGCGAAGAAATCGACGAACTCGCTGTGCTCAGGACCGTGGTCCTGATCGGGCAGATAGTAGCCCCAGTAACCCTGACGTACCGACTGAATGAAAGGCTTAATGCCATCGTTACGGGCGTGCAGGCGTCCGCCAAAGCGACGGCGCACGGTATTCCAGACGAAATCGTAGATTTTGTTTCCCTGATTATGGAACATCGCCGCCATTTTCTGGCCCTGCGATGCCATTAACATTGCCGGAATGTCGACCCCCCAACCGTGCGGCACCAGGAAAATCACTTTTTCATCATTGCGACGCATCTCGTCGATGATTTCCAGCCCTTTCCAGTCAACGCGGTCGACGATCTTTTCCGGCCCTTTCAGCGCCAGTTCCGCCATCATCGCCATGGCCTGTGGCGCGGTGGTATACATGTCATCAATGATTGCTTCGCGTTCGACGTCGGTTTTATCCGGGAAGCAGTACAGAAGGTTTATTTGCGCCCGGCGGCGTGCGCTTTTACCTAAGCGCCCTGCCAGGCACCCCACTTTTCCGAGAACCGGATCGCGGAGGGAAGCAGGTAGTAACGCCATGCCAGCAAACGCGTATACGCCAAGCCAGGCGCCCCAGTTACGCGGGTGGCGAAAGGATTTTTCAAACTCGGGAATGTACTCAATATTGTTTTTTTTGGTTTCCATGCGGGTTCCAGGGTCTGGTGACGCAAAAATATATTCAGATAGTGTAGCGAGGCAGCCGTCCGCGTACAAAAGAAAAAGCCGGCGCACACTGACGCCGGCTTATTTTTGAGGGTGTTAGCTTAGTCGAAGCGCAGCTGTGGCATCACCTCTTTCACCTGCGCCAGGTAATCTTTGCGATCTTTCCCGGTCAGCCCTTCGGTGCGCGGCAGTTTCGCCGTCAGCGGGTTAACCGCCTGCTGGTTGATCCACACTTCGTAGTGCAGGTGCGGCCCCGTCGAACGGCCTGTGTTACCGGACAGCGCGATGCGATCGCCACGTTTCACCTTCTGGCCCGGTTTGACCAGCAGTTTACGCAGGTGCATGTAGCGGGTGGTGTACGTACGACCGTGACGAATAGCCACGTAGTAGCCAGCAGCACCACTGCGTTTCGCCATGACCACTTCACCATCACCTACCGCCAGCACTGGCGTGCCCTGCGGCATGGCGAAGTCAACGCCACGGTGCGGCGCTACGCGACCCGTTACCGGGTTCAGACGACGCGGGTTAAAGTTGGAGGAGACGCGGAACTGTTTCGCCGTTGGGAAACGCAGGAAGCCTTTTGCAAGGCCCGTACCGCTGCGGTCATAGAACTTACCGTCTTCCGCGCGAATGGCGTAGTAGTCTTTGCCGTCTGAACGCAAGCGAACACCCACCAGCTGGCTCTGCTCGCGCTTTCCGTCCAGCATTTCGCGGGACATCAGGACAGAGAACTGATCGCCTTTTTTCAGTTTGCGGAAATCCATCTGCCACTGCATGGCTTTGATCACCGAGCTGATTTCAGCGCTGGTCAGGCCAGCATCGCGGGCACTGGAAACAAAGCTGCCGCCGACGGTCCCTTTCATCACGCTGTTAACCCAGTCGCCCTGCTGCATTTCACTGGTCATTTTGAAACCGTTTGCGGTGCGATCGTAGGTGCGGGTTTCGCGACGGGACATCTCCCAGGTCAGACGTTGCAGATCGCCGTCGGGCGTTAAGGTCCAGGAAAGCTGCTGACCAATTTTCAGGTTACGCAGCTCTTTATCGGATGCGGCAAGCTGGCTAATGTTGCCCATGTCGATACCGTACTGGTTCAGGACGCTGCTCAGCGTATCGCCAGTAGAAACAACATATTCATGAATGCCGGTTTCATTCTGGATCTTGTCATCCAGCTCATCCTGGGGAATAGCTTCATCTTCCTGTGCGGCCTGATCGATAGGCTCGCTGGCCTCAGGCAGCAGAGAGCGGATCTCGCTCTTCTCCAGTTCGATGGTTTTAATAATAGGGGCAGAACTCGGGTGGTAAACATAGGGCCGCCAGACGGCGACCGCTAACGTGAGAACTGTAAGCGACCCCAGCATAACGCGGTGGGGTCGAGGCAGATTGTTAAATGCCAGGGCGACAGAGCGGGCTATCTGTTGCACGTATTCACTTCCTCGTTAATCTCCTTTCAGGCAGCTCGCATACTGATTCGCCAGTTGGCTGAGGAACTGCGAATAGCTCGCTTTGCTCAACTGGATGTTCGTACCTAGCGGGTCAAGGGTTCCCATGCGCACGGATGTTCCCCTGGCCACGGCTTCTACGACCGCTGGCCTGAACTGTGGCTCAGCAAAAACGCATGTCGCTTTTTGCTCAACCAACTGTGTTCTGATTTCATGTAAACGCTGCGCACCAGGCTGAATTTCAGGGTTGACGGTAAAATGCCCCAATGGGGTCAGACCGTAATGTTTCTCGTAATACCCGTAGGCATCATGAAAAACGAAGTACCCTTTTCCTTTAAGCGGTGCGAGCTCGTTACCTACCTGTTTGTCGGTTGCGGCTAATTGAGCCTCAAAATCCTTCAGGTTGGCGTCGAGTTTGATTCGACTTTGCGGCATAAGTTCCACTAATTTGTCGTGGATTGCAACCGCTGTAAGCCGCGCTATCTCTGGGGAGAGCCAGAGATGCATGTTGTATTCACCGTGATGGTGATGGTCGTCACCTTTTTCGCCATGAGCATGGTCGTGGTCGTGTTCGTCGCCCTCGTCCTCAGCCCCTTTCATCAGCAACGGTTTCACAGCGGACAGCTCACCTATCGTCACCTGTTTCTCCGCAGGGACCTGTTTAGCGGATTTCTGCATGAACGCTTCCATCTCAGGACCAATCCAGACGACTAAGTCCGCGTTCTGTAAGCGTTTTACATCAGACGGACGCAGAGAATAATCATGCTCGGAGGCCCCGTCAGGCAGAAGAACCTCTGTGTCCGTCACACCGTCGGCGATGGCAGCGGCGATAAAGCCAAGTGGTTTAAGCGAAGCGACAACGGCAGCGTTAACATCTTGTGCTGTTGTCCCCCAAAGAGCAGCGGATAAAGCTGCGAAAAGAAGCGTATTTTTCTGTAACATAATGCGACTAATCATCGTAATGAATGCGTGGAATGTGATATTATAACATTCGATGACTTCTGCAAGCTTAAATTGACATGACGACTTTAGTTTCTCTTGAAAATGTTTCGGTCTCATTCGGCCAGCGCCGCGTCCTTTCTGACGTGTCGCTGAATCTGAAGCCCGGCAAAATACTCACGCTGCTCGGCCCTAACGGTGCAGGCAAATCGACGCTGGTGCGCGTCGTATTAGGCCTGGTAGCCCCTGACGCAGGTGTTATCGTCCGCGAGGACAAATTGCGTATCGGCTATGTGCCGCAAAAATTACATCTTGATGCCACCCTGCCCCTGACGGTGAGCCGCTTCCTGCGTCTCCGTCCCGGTACGCGTAAAGCGGATATCCTACCGGCGCTAAAACGCGTTCAGGCGGGACATCTTGTTGAGGCGCCTTTGCAAAAGCTGTCAGGCGGTGAAACCCAGCGCGTATTGCTTGCCCGCGCCCTGCTCAGCAGCCCTCAGCTGCTGGTCCTGGACGAGCCGACGCAGGGTGTCGACGTCAACGGTCAGGTTGCGCTGTACGATCTTATCGACCAGCTCCGTCGGGAGCTTAACTGCGCGGTGCTGATGGTCTCCCATGATCTGCATCTGGTAATGGCCAAAACCGACGAAGTGCTGTGCCTGAACCATCACATCTGTTGTTCCGGCACGCCGGAAGTGGTGTCAATGCATCCCGAATTTATCTCCATGTTTGGCCATCGTGGCGCCGAACAGCTGGGCATCTATCGCCATAATCACAATCACCGCCATGATTTACAGGGACGAATTGTCCTGCGTCGGGGAAATGGACACTCATGATTGAACTGTTACTGCCCGGCTGGCTGGCCGGGATTATGCTTGCCTGCGCCGCGGGTCCACTCGGCTCGTTTGTCGTCTGGCGCAGAATGTCCTATTTCGGCGATACGCTGGCCCATGCGTCATTGCTGGGTGTCGCGTTTGGTTTGTTGCTGGACGTGAACCCTTTTTATGCGGTGATTGTCGTCACGCTGCTGCTGGCCGCCGGTCTGGTCTGGCTGGAAAAACGCCCTCACCTGGCCATTGATACCCTGCTCGGCATTATGGCGCACAGCGCCCTGTCGCTGGGCCTGGTGGTGGTGAGCCTGATGTCAAACATCCGCGTGGACCTGATGGCTTATCTGTTCGGCGATCTGCTGGCCGTCACGCCCGAAGATCTGATTTCCATTGCCATTGGCGTGGTGGTGGTGCTCGGGATCCTGCTGTGGCAGTGGCGGAATTTACTGGCAATGACCGTCAGCCCCGATCTGGCCTTTGTCGACGGCGTGAAGCTTCAGCGCGTGAAGCTGCTCTTGATGCTGGTGACGGCGTTAACCATCGGGGTGGCGATGAAATTTGTTGGCGCGCTGATCATCACGTCGCTGTTGATAATCCCTGCCGCCACGGCGCGTCGTTTTGCGCGTACGCCGGAGCAAATGGCCGGTATCGCGGTGATAATCGGGATGATCGCAGTGACGGGCGGATTAACCTTCTCGGCGTTTTATGACACGCCAGCGGGGCCGTCGGTGGTATTGTGCGCGGCGGTGTTGTTTATTTTCAGTATGATGAAAAAGACTGCGCAGTAGTCAGCATGTCCCCGGTGGCGCTTCGCTTACCGGGGCTACCATTAATCGCTACTTACGGCATCACGGGCGGCGTTATGCCGAAATGATTCCACGCCCGCACCGTCGCCATACGACCACGCGGGGTACGCTGTAAAAAGCCCTGCTGGATCAGATACGGCTCCAGCACGTCCTCGATAGTCTCACGCTCTTCGCCAATTGCCGCCGCCAGGTTATCCAGCCCCACCGGCCCGCCAAAGAACTTATCCAGCACCGCCAGCAGCAGCTTACGGTCCATATAGTCAAAGCCTTCGGCATCAACGTTCAGCATATCCAGCGCCTGCGCAGCAATGTCAGCCGAAATGGTGCCATCGTGCTTCACCTCGGCAAAATCACGCACGCGACGCAGCAGGCGGTTGGCGATACGCGGCGTACCGCGGGAACGTTTCGCCACTTCAAACGCTCCCTCTTCGCTCATATCCAGCCCCATGTAGCGCGCGCTGCGCCCCACAATATGCTGAAGGTCGGGCACCTGATAAAACTCCAGACGCTGCACGATACCAAAACGGTCGCGTAGCGGTGAGGTCAGCGAGCCGGCGCGGGTCGTGGCACCAATCAGGGTAAACGGTGGCAGATCGATTTTGATCGAGCGCGCGGCCGGGCCTTCGCCGATCATGATATCCAGTTGGTAATCCTCCATCGCCGGATAGAGCACTTCCTCCACCACCGGTGACAGGCGGTGGATTTCATCGATAAACAGCACGTCATGCGGTTCGAGGTTGGTCAGCATCGCCGCCAGGTCCCCTGCTTTCTCCAGCACCGGGCCGGAGGTGGTACGCAGGTTAACGCCCATTTCGTTGGCGACGATATTCGCCAGAGTGGTTTTACCTAACCCCGGCGGACCAAAAATCAACAGGTGATCGAGCGCATCGCCGCGCAGCTTTGCCGCCTGGATGAAAATCTCCATCTGAGAACGAACCTGCGGCTGGCCGATGTACTCATCCAGCAGTTTGGGACGGATCGCGCGATCCACCACGTCATCTGGCTGAATGGTGCCTGCCGATACCAGGCGGTCTGCTTCAATCATCCTTTACCTCACAATGCAGCGCGCAGCGCTTCACGAATCAGAGTTTCACTGCTGGCATCCGGTTTGGCAACTTTACTCACCATACGGCTGGCCTCCTGAGGTTTATAGCCCAGCGCCACCAGCGCGGCAACCGCTTCCTGCTCGGCATCATCATCCGTCGCTGGCCCGCCCGGTGAAGTCAGCACCAGATCGGCTGCCGGAGTGAACAGATCGCCATGCAGACCTTTAAAGCGGTCCTTCATTTCGACAATCAGGCGCTCGGCGGTTTTCTTGCCGATGCCCGGAAGTTTAATTAACGCAGCCGGATCTTCGCGCTCAACGGCATTCACAAACTGTGGCGCTGACATACCGGACAGAATCGCCAGCGCCAGCTTGGGCCCGACGCCGTTGGTTTTAATTAATTCGCGGAACAGGGTGCGTTCCTGTTTGTTATTGAATCCGTACAGCAGCTGAGCGTCTTCACGCACCACAAACTGGGTAAAGACAACCGCCTCTTTGCCCGCCTCCGGCAACTCGTAGAAGCAGGTCATCGGCATATGGACTTCATAGCCCACGCCACCCACTTCCAGCAGCACTAACGGGGGTTGTTTTTCAATGATGATGCCTCTGAGTCTGCCTATCACGTGACGCTCCTGCGTTCTGGATGAAATTAACTGCCGACATAATAAAAAAAGGCTGGATAAACATCCAGCCTGATTTGTCATTATCGTAATCTGCCTCGCGCCAGATTGAGCCGCGACTCGCTCATTTGCATCGCGTTCTGGCTGACGTGGCAGTGGGTAATCGCAATGGCCAGCGCATCGGCGGCGTCGGCCTGCGGGTTCGCCGGGAGCTTCAGCAGTGTACGCACCATGTGCTGCACCTGGCTTTTCTCAGCGCTACCTATGCCCACCACCGTCTGCTTAACCTGACGGGCCGCGTATTCAAACACTGGCAGGTCCTGGTTCACGGCGGCAACTATCGCCACGCCGCGCGCCTGCCCGAGCTTTAACGCCGAGTCAGCGTTCTTCGCCATAAAGACCTGCTCGATGGCGAAAAAGTCCGGCTGAAACTGGGTGATGATCTCCGACACGCCCGCATAAATGAGCTTCAGGCGCGACGGCAGATCGTCCACTTTGGTACGAATACAGCCGCTGCCGAGGTAGGTTAGCTGGCGTCCCACCTGACGGATAACGCCATACCCGGTGACGCGTGAGCCGGGGTCAATCCCGAGGATAATCGACATCACGCGTCTCCCGTAAACGGTTTACAGGCTCTCATCAGAGAGTCGCTGCAACCTCATCAGAGATTTCACCGTTGTGATACACTTCCTGCACGTCGTCGCAGTCTTCGAGCATGTCGATCAGACGCAGAAGTTTCGGTGCGGTTTCTGCATCCATGTCCGCTTTTGTGGAAGGGATCATGGACACTTCAGCGTTATCCGCTTTCAGACCTGCCGCTTCCAGCGCATCGCGCACGGCACCCATCTCTTCCCATGCGGTGTAGACATCGATAGCGCCGTCGTCGTAGGTCACTACGTCTTCCGCACCGGCTTCCAGCGCCGCTTCCATGATCGCATCTTCGTCGCCTTTCTCGAAGGAGATGACGCCTTTTTTGCTGAACAGGTACGCTACAGAACCGTCAGTGCCCAGGTTACCACCGGTTTTGGTGAACGCGTGGCGCACTTCCGCAACGGTACGGTTACGGTTGTCGGACAGGCACTCTACCATCACCGCCGTACCGCCAGGACCGTAACCTTCATAAATGATGGTTTCCATGTTCGCGTCTTCATCACCGCCCACGCCACGTGCGATTGCACGGTTCAGGGTGTCTCGCGTCATGTTGTTGGACAGGGCTTTATCCACCGCCGCGCGCAGACGTGGGTTAGAGGCCGGATCGCCGCCACCCAGACGCGCCGCTGTTACCAGCTCACGAATGATTTTGGTAAAGATTTTACCGCGTTTGGCATCCTGTGCCGCTTTACGGTGTTTGGTGTTGGCCCACTTACTATGACCTGCCATAAAAAGTTCTCCAAAAATCGCGCCTTCTCAGGCAGCGTTAATTACAAATTCTTCTATCGCCTGCCGGTTGCTCCATGACTTGGTCAGTGCGGCGGCATCCGCCGCATCCACCCAGCGGTAGGTCAGGTGTTCCGTGAACACGATCTCCCGCTCATGGGGAAGCGCAAGGCAGAACCACGATTCCGTATTGCGCTCAATTCCCGGTGCATAGCGATGACGTAAATGGCTAAAAATTTCAAACTCCACCGTGCGCTGACAGTCCTTCAGGGTCAGTTGCTCGCGAGCAACGTCAATGGCGACCTCTTCCTTTACTTCACGCGCGGCGGCCTGCGGCGCGGACTCCCCCTCTTCCAGACTGCCGGTAACCGACTGCCAGAAATCAGGATCGTCGCGCCGCTGCAACATCAGCACCCGCTTCGAGTCTTCTGCATAAATGACCACCAGAACCGAAACGGGACGCTTATATGTCATATCAGTTTTTCTCTTCCTTCTTCACCACCTCAATGCCCAGCTCAGCCAGCGCGGCCGGGTTGGCAAAGCTTGGCGCTTCAGTCATCAGACACGCCGCTGCGGTGGTTTTCGGGAAGGCGATAACATCACGGATGTTGTCGGTGCCGGTCAGCAGCATGGTCAGACGGTCAAGACCAAAGGCCAGACCCGCGTGCGGAGGCGTACCGTATTTCAGGGCGTCAAGCAGGAAGCCAAACTTCTCGCGCTGCTCCTGCTCGTTAATGCCCAGAATGCCGAACACGGTCTGCTGCATTTCACCGCTGTGAATACGCACGGAGCCGCCGCCCACTTCGTAGCCGTTGATAACCATATCGTAGGCATTCGCTACCGCATCTTCCGGTGCAGCCTTCAGTTCCGCCGCCGTCATGTCTTTTGGCGAGGTGAACGGGTGGTGCATCGCGGTCAGGCCGCCTTCACCGTCGTCTTCAAACATCGGGAAGTCGATCACCCACAGCGGCGCCCATTTGCTTTCATCGGTCAGGTTCAGGTCTTTGCCGAGCTTCAGACGCAGCGCGCCCATCGCATCCGCAACGACTTTCTTGTTGTCTGCGCCGAAGAAGATCATATCGCCGTCCTGCGCGCCGGTGCGCTCCAGAATAGCTTCCACGATGTCCGCATTCAGGAATTTCGCAACAGGGCTGGTAATGCCTTCCAGACCTTTAGCACGCTCGGTTACTTTAATATAGGCCAGACCTTTCGCACCGTAGATCTTGATGAAGTTGCCGTAGTCGTCAATCTGCTTACGGCTCAGCGCAGCACCGCCCGGTACGCGCAGGGCAGCCACGCGGCCTTTCGGATCGTTAGCCGGACCAGCAAAGACCGCGAACTCAACGGCTTTCACCAGGTCTGCCACGTCCACCAGCTCCATCGGGTTACGCAGGTCTGGTTTGTCGGAGCCGTAGCGACGCTCGGCTTCCGCGAAGGTCATGATTGGGAAATCGCCCAACTCAACGCCTTTTACGTCGTTCCACAGGCTACGCACCAGGGCTTCCATCACCTCACGCACCTGCCCGGCGGTCATGAAGGAGGTTTCGACATCGATCTGGGTAAATTCTGGCTGACGGTCTGCACGCAGATCTTCATCGCGGAAGCATTTCACGATCTGATAGTAGCGGTCGAAGCCGGACATCATCAGCAGCTGCTTGAACAGCTGTGGTGACTGTGGCAGCGCGTAGAATTTGCCCTTATGGACGCGGGATGGCACCAGGTAGTCGCGCGCGCCTTCCGGCGTGGCTTTGGTCAGCATCGGGGTTTCGATATCGAGGAAACCGTGGTCATCCATAAAGCGACGCACCAGGCTGGTGATTTTCGCACGGGTTTTCAGGCGCTGAGCCATCTCCGGGCGACGCAGATCTAGGTAGCGGTATTTAAGACGCGCTTCTTCGGTGTTGACGTGGTTGGAGTCCAGCGGCAACGCTTCTGCGCGATTGATAATCACCAGATCGGACGCCAGCACTTCGATAGCACCGGTCGCCATATCGGCGTTGATGTTTTTCTCGTCACGCGCACGCACGGTGCCCGTCACCTGAATGCAGAACTCATTACGCAGCTCAGAGGCCAGCTTCAACGCATCAGCGCGATCCGGATCGAAGAACACCTGAACGATACCTTCGCGGTCACGCATATCAATAAAGATAAGGCTACCAAGATCGCGACGACGATTGACCCAACCACACAGGGTGACCTGCTGCCCGACGTGGGACTGACGCAGCTGCCCGCAATATTCTGTACGCATGAGATATCCCTTAATTAGCCGCAGGCTGATTGTCGCCTGTCTTACAGGCTACGATGTCGCAGCTTTCTGTATGTCACAACTGGATGAAAAAAGGCGGCTATTATACTGGAAATTCTGCCGCACGATAAGAGCGAAGCACGGCCTGACGCGTGTTTGCTGTGCTCTTATTGTCTATTCTCACAAAAATTAACAAAATTATCCGACCGATAACAGGCCATCCCGTCGTAAGGTGTAAAAAAGCAATTAATTTTACTGGAGTGACAATGTTAACGCTTGATGCCACCAAAACCGCCCTTGTGGTCATTGATTTACAGGAAGGGATCCTGCCTTTTGCCGGTGGTCCACACACCGCTGACGATGTTGTAAGCCGTGCTGCGCGTCTGGCGGAAAAATGCCGGGCCAGCGGTGCGCCTGTCGTCATGGTGCGTGTCGGCTGGTCCACTGATTTCGCCGAAGCGCTAAAGCAGCCAGTTGATGCTCAGGCCCCGGCGCATGCGCTGCCGGACAACTGGTGGACATACCCGGTCTCGCTCGGTAAACGCGACAGCGATTTAGAAGTCACCAAACGCCAGTGGGGCGCATTCTATGGCACTGACCTGGAGCTCCAGCTGCGCCGTCGCGGGATAGACACTATTATTCTGTGCGGGATCTCCACCAACATCGGTGTGGAATCCACCGCCCGTAACGCCTGGGAGCTGGGCTTTAATCTGGTGATAGCGGAAGATGCGTGCAGCGCAGCCTCTGCGGATCAGCATCAGGGCAGCATGACCCATATCTTCCCGCGTATTGGTCGCGTGCGCAGCACGGATGAGATCCTCAGCGCGCTATGATGTACGTGGGTTTGCCCCAGTGGTCGCACCCGAAATGGGTGCGCCTGGGTATTACTGGCCTTGAAGAGTATGCCCGACACTTTAACTGCGTGGAGGGCAATACCACGCTGTACGCTCTGCCACGCACGGAGATCGTCGAGCGCTGGCGCGAGCAAACCACCGACGATTTCCGCTTTTGCTTCAAATTTCCGGCAACCATCTCCCACAACGCCGCGCTGCGAAACTGCGATGATTTAACCCACGAGTTTTTCACCCGGATGTCGCCCCTGGCAAACCGTGTTGGCCAGTACTGGCTCCAGCTTCCCGCCACGTTCGGCCCGCGCGATCTACAAGCCCTCTGGCAGTTTCTCGACGCCCTGCCCCACGATTTCACGTACGGTGTGGAGGTGAGGCATCCAGATTTCTTTGCCAAAGGCGACGCGGAGAAAGCGCTGAATCGCGGCCTGCATAAACGATCGGTCAACCGCGTGATCCTCGACAGCCGCCCCGTGCACAACGCAATCCCGCACAGCGAAGCCGTTGTTGATGCCCAGCGCAAAAAACCGAAAGTACCGGTTCACGCCATTGTTACCGCGCAGAACCCGATGGTCCGGTTTATCGGCAGCGATAACATGCAACAGAATGAAGAGATGTTCGCCGTCTGGCTGCAAACGCTCGCGAAATGGGAGCAAACCACCACCCCGTACCTGTTTTTACATACGCCGGATATTGCCCAGGCACCTGAACTGGTCGATGCTCTCTGGCAGGCCTTGCAGCAGGCGGTTCCGTCGGTTGGCCCCGCGCCGTCCATCCCACAACAATCTTCTCTTTTCTGAAATCACCCCCTATCATAGAGACGTGCCATCTGCCAAAAACAGGGAGTTAGTATGGTCAGCGCGCTGTATGCGGTGTTAGGTGCATTACTGCTGATTAAATTTTCATTTGATGTTGTGCGCCTGAGAATGCAGTACCGCGTCTCCTACGGTGACGGGGGCTTTTCTGAGCTGCAAAGCGCAATCCGGATCCACGGCAACGCGGTCGAGTACATTCCCGTCGCGTTAATTTTACTGCTGTTAATGGAGATGGATGGCGCTGAAACCTGGATGGTGCACGTCTGTGGGCTGCTGCTGATTGCAGGGCGTTTGATGCATTATTATGGTTTTCACCACCGCCTGATCCGCTGGCGTCGTTCCGGCATGAGCGCGACCTGGTGCTCGCTTTTGCTGATGGTGCTGGCTAACCTTTGGTATATGCCGTGGGAGTTGGTTTTCTCCTTCCATTAGCGCACAATATGCCCCTTTATTTTTCCCGGATTTTTACGTTATGTCAGATCGCGACACGCTTTTTTCCGCGCCTATCGCCAGCCTGGGCGACTGGACCTTTGATGAACGGGTAGCCGAAGTCTTCCCGGATATGATCCAGCGCTCTGTTCCCGGTTATTCCAATATCATCTCCATGATCGGCATGCTGGCGGAGCGTTTCGTTCAACCCGGCACGCAGGTCTATGACCTGGGCTGTTCGCTGGGAGCGGCAATGCTGTCCATTCGTCGTAACGTTCATCACGAAGGCTGCAAGATTGTGGCTGTCGATAACTCACCGGCCATGGTTGAACGCTGCCGTCGCCACATTGACGCATATAAAGCCCCTACGCCTGTGGAGGTGGTGGAAGGCGATATCCGCGATATCGACATCCAGAACGCCTCGATGGTGGTCCTGAACTTTACCCTTCAGTTCCTGGTGCCGGACGATCGTCAGCGGTTGCTGGATAAAATTTATCAGGGCCTCAACCCGGGCGGCGCGCTGGTGTTGTCTGAGAAATTCAGCTTTGAAGACGCCAGCGTGGGCGAACTGCTGTTCAACATGCACCATGATTTCAAGCGTGCAAACGGCTACAGCGAGCTGGAGATCAGCCAGAAGCGCAGCATGCTTGAAAACGTCATGCTGACGGATTCCGTTGAAACACACAAAGCGCGCCTGCGCAAAGCCGGATTTGAACACAGCGAACTGTGGTTCCAGTGCTTTAACTTTGGTTCTCTGGTGGCGCTGAAAGCCGGAGACGCAGCATGATCGAGTTCGGTAATTTCTATCAGCTGATTGCCAAAAACCACCTATCCCACTGGCTGGAAACCCTGCCTGCGCAAATTGCCACCTGGCAGCGCGATCAGCAGCATGGTCTGTTGAAGCAGTGGTCCAACGCCGTGGAGTTTCTGCCTGAACTGACGCCTCATCGTCTGGATTTACTGCACAGCGTGACGGCGGAGAGCGAAGAGCCGCTCCCGGCCGGGCAGATCAACCGCATCGAAACGCTGATGCGTAACCTGATGCCGTGGCGCAAAGGGCCGTTCTCGCTGTACGGCGTGAACATCAATACCGAATGGCGCTCAGACTGGAAGTGGGATCGCGTTCTGCCGCATTTATCCGACCTGACCGGGCGCACCATTCTGGACGTGGGCTGCGGTAGCGGCTATCACATGTGGCGCATGATCGGCGCAGGCGCGCATCTGGCCGTCGGTATCGATCCGATGCAGCTGTTCCTGTGCCAGTTTGAAGCGGTGCGAAAGCTGCTAGGTAACGACCAGCGCGCGCACCTGCTGCCGCTGGGTATCGAGCAACTCCCTGCTCTGAAAGCCTTTGATACCGTGTTCTCGATGGGCGTGCTGTACCACCGTCGTTCCCCGCTGGAGCATCTCTGGCAACTGAAAGATCAGCTGGTCAGCGGCGGTGAGCTGGTGCTGGAAACGCTGGTCATCGAAGGGGATGAACATGCCGTTCTGGTGCCAGGCGATCGCTATGCGCAGATGCGCAACGTTTACTTCATCCCTTCCGCGCTGGCGCTGAAGAACTGGCTGGAGAAATGTGGGTTTGTCGATGTACGCATCGCCGATGTGTGCGTGACGTCGGTTGAGGAACAGCGTCGCACCGACTGGATGATCACCGAATCGCTGGAGCAGTTCCTCGACCCGGACGATCACAGTAAAACCATCGAAGGCTATCCGGCCCCGATGCGTGCGGTATTGATTGCGACCAAGCCGTAGTTTGTGCCGGGTGGCGGCTGCGCCTTACCCGGCCTACGCGTCGCACGTTTTCTCCAAAATAGTTCAAGTTGCAGCAAGGCGGCAACGCAGCGAATCCCCGGGAGCTTACATCAGTAAGTGACCGGGGTGAGCGAGGCGGCCAACGCGGCTGCGGCTTGAAATATGAAGGAGAAAAAAAGGCCCCTGTGTAATTTGCAGGGGCCTGGTACAAGCAAGCATCATATTGGGCGACATGATGCGCGGTAAAAATCGGTACGTTGCTACACGTGATGACGTTCAATCAGCGATTTCATTTCCGCAACCGACTCTCCATCCACACCGTAGCGCGAGTACTCATCCGCTTCAGCATCCGTCGACATTGACAACCCTGTATTGCGATAACGCATGGGTGAAGGTATCCATTTACCCGCCGAGCTGTGTAGCTCTTCCACCCCTGCGTTTAAAAACAGTTCCAGATTGCTGGCGCGTACTCCTGCGCCCGCCATGATTATTGGAACACCGGAATGTACTTTTAGTTCCGTAATTAATTTCAGTCCTTTTTCAGCCGAGGGCTGCTGGCCCGACGTCAGAACGCGCGCCACGCCCAGTTCTGCCAGCGTATCAAAGGCTTGTATCGGATCCTGACACATATCGAACGCACGATGAAAAGTGACCGCCATTCCCTGGGCTGCACGCATGACCTGGCGCATACGCGAAAGATCGATGTTTCCGTCTTCGTCCAGCACACCGATCACCAGGCCCGGAAAACCGGAATCACGGACGAGGGCGATATCCTCAAGCATGGCACTGAACTCACCCGCCGTATAACAAAAATCACCGCCGCGCGGGCGAATAATCGGGTGCACCGGAATGGTGATGGCCTGACGGGCTGATTTCTGCACGCCAAAGGACGGGGTTAATCCCCCTTCTTTCGGTGCCGCGCAAAGCTCGATGCGATCGGCCCCCTGCCGTTGCGCAGTGACGGCACACTCCACGCTGTAACAACAAATTTCCAGCAGCGCCATGTCATCCTCCTTAAATTTCACTCAACGTACCATCGTGGCACGTTGCCCGATTCGTGTCTGGATCGACGCTCACAGTGCTTACGCTTCGCTGGCGACGATCTGCTCAATAGTCCAGGGATGGAATTTCACCGTCACGTTGCCGTCCGTTACGGCAAGCGTAGGGTTTGGTAAGCGTTCGCGCTCACCTTTTGGCGAGCTGGTTTTGACGAAAATACCCGGCTGGCTTAACCCCTCTTCGGAAAGCAGCGCCAGCGCACGGGCGTTCAGCGTCTCGGGCTCCCCAGGCAGAACAATTTCGATATGCTCCCAGCCTTCGTGCGGATAACGCTTTTCTCCTGGCCAGGGCAGTTCCACAACGGTGAATTGCCAGTGCGCCACCGTAACCGGCGCGTGAAGTTTGAACAGGCAAATCGGGCGACCGTTAATGATATTCTCTGACAGCAGTTCACCGCACTGTTCAAAGCCACGCCGCCAGCGTTCGGCGGTGGCATTCTGGTGGCAGCGCAAAGAGATGTGATCGGCCTCAAGCGGCGCGATATCCAGCCCGAGACGGGTGGCAAGTTCTGTGAACGCCTGGATGAAGCGCGGTAAATCTGCGGAAATATCATGCAGTTCGTCAATGGTGTGCCAGTTCGCCATAGGTCAGTCTCGTTTCGTGTCGCAAAGCCGCTAATTTACTCTGTTGCCCTCTGTCGACCAACCGCAGAATCACGGTTTTTTTGACTGCATGATTATGCATACCGTCTTCGCCTGGATTCTGAGCGATCTTCGCCCCCCGCAGGGCTGACGCCCGAGGGCATTTGCAGTATACTCCCGCCCTAAATTCTTAAACTGGCGTGGGTGTTTTTTACCCGCATCAAAAACGTAAGGTATCCAGGTGAATATTCAGGCTCTTCTCTCAGAAAAAGTCAGTCAGGCACTGATTGCCGCAGGTGCGCCTGCGGATTGCGAACCACAGGTTCGTCAGTCAGCGAAAGTACAGTTTGGCGACTATCAGGCTAATGGCGTGATGGCAGTGGCTAAAAAACTGGGCATGCCGCCGCGACAGCTCGCTGAGCAGGTACTGACGCATCTGGATCTCAACGGCATCGCCAGCAAAACCGAAATCGCCGGTCCGGGCTTTATCAACATTTTCCTTGAGCCTGCGTTCCTGGCAAGCCACGTTGACGCGGCGCTGAAATCTGACCGTCTTGGCGTGGCTCAGCCAGAAGCGCAGACTGTGGTGGTTGACTACTCCGCGCCAAACGTGGCGAAGGAGATGCACGTCGGTCACCTGCGCTCCACCATTATCGGTGATGCGGCCGTGCGTACCCTGGAGTTCCTCGGTCACAAGGTGATCCGCGCTAACCACGTAGGCGACTGGGGCACGCAGTTCGGTATGCTGATCGCATATCTGGAAAAACAGCAGCAGGAAAACGCAGGCGAAATGGCGCTGGCAGACCTGGAAGGTTTCTACCGTGAAGCCAAAAAACACTACGACGAAGACGAAGCCTTTGCCGAGCGCGCGCGCAGCTACGTGGTGAAACTTCAAGGCGGCGATCCGTACTTCCTCGAGATGTGGCGCAAGCTGGTGGACATCACCATGTCCCAGAACCAGCTTACCTATAACCGTCTGAACGTGACCCTGACCCGCGACGACGTAATGGGTGAAAGCCTGTATAACCCGATGCTGCCGGGCATTGTGGCGGACCTGAAAGCCAAAAACCTGGCGGTGGAAAGCGAAGGCGCAACGGTAGTATTCCTTGATGAGTATAAAAACAAGGAAGGCGAACCGATGGGCGTGATCGTCCAGAAAAAGGATGGCGGCTATCTCTACACCACCACCGATATCGCCTGTGCGAAATACCGTTACGAAACCCTGCATGCGGACCGCGTGCTGTATTACATCGACTCCCGTCAGCACCAGCACCTGATGCAGGCGTGGACTATCGTGCGTAAAGCGGGTTATGTGCCGGATTCCGTGCCGCTGGAACACCACATGTTCGGCATGATGCTGGGTAAAGACGGTAAGCCGTTCAAAACCCGTGCAGGCGGCACCGTGAAGCTCTCCGATCTGCTGGATGAAGCGCTGGAGCGCGCCCGTCGCCTGGTGGCCGAGAAGAACCCGGATATGCCTGCTGACGAGCTGGAGAAACTGGCTAACGCGGTTGGGATCGGTGCGGTAAAATACGCGGATCTCTCCAAGAACCGTACCACCGACTATATCTTCGACTGGGACAACATGCTGGCGTTTGAAGGCAACACGGCGCCATACATGCAGTACGCTTACACCCGCGTACTCTCCGTCTTCCGTAAAGCCAGTATTGACGAAAGCGTGCTGGCGAACGCCACGGTGACCCTTACCGAAGACCGTGAAGCACAACTGGCTGCCCGCCTGCTTCAGTTCGAAGAGACGCTCTCTGTGGTCGCGCGCGACGGTACGCCGCACGTTATGTGCGCTTACCTTTACGATCTGGCCGGTCTGTTCTCTGGCTTCTACGAACACTGCCCTATCCTGACCGCCGAGAGCGAAGCGGTGCGTAACAGCCGCCTGAAGCTGGCGCAGCTGACGGCGAAGACCCTGAAACTGGGTCTGGATACCCTGGGTATCGAAACCATAGAACGTATGTAAAAAAGAAACCCGGCGGTTGCCGGGTTTTTTTATAAATGAACGCCATCAGTCGTGAACGAGTACCTGGAAGGTATCTAATTCATACTCTCTGCCGTTATAGCCGATGCAGCAACCTCTGCTGAGGTGACTTCCAGCTTTACCCACAAAGAGACCGTTATCGAATTTTGCGCGGGCAACGTAGAGCTTAGTGCCATTGGCTTCATGTCCCGCCTCAACCATATTCGGTGGGAAATGTTTATCCTTAACGTCTACCCATTTTAAAGCGCCCACGTAAACTTCAAATTCATTACAAAAGTGCTCTCTTCCTCCCCATGGGACCCATGCCGTATTGCCGAACACCCATTTCCCCGGATGAATCCCACCATTCACTTTTGCGCGAATAATAAACAATGGAGATGGTCCTTTGATACCAGGAACACCTATTTCATAACCTGCTACAGGCGCGTCCAATGGGATAAACTCATCTCTTTTCGCTGATTTCCACATAATGATGTCCTTTTCAGTCTAAATAATTATCCGTAGTTAAAATCATTAAAACTCAGAAATTGAATGAATGGCAAAGTCATTATTCAGGCTTTGAAAAATAATCACCTTAACCAGTGATTTTTCCGGGCCTTCCGCATGGATAAAACGGCGAAGCGCAATAAAGGTATGGAACTGGCCAGCCACAAGCTGGCTTCCGACATACAGTAGTGGGAAATAACCCGCACCATCAATATCCTTGAAAACCGTGTCGAACATATTGATATGTTCATCAGACATTTTATCGGCATGCATATTTACAGCAGGGTTAACGATAATACCGCCCATTGTATTTTCCATTGCATCACTCCTTGTATGAATATTAGAAGAATCTTAACGCAGATAAAAAACAGGATAAATACGAATTATGTTTTGTGAAGAAAATCACGATTTAATATTAAGCGTAATGTATTTCCAGCCTAGTATTCACCACATCAATATATAACACGCCTGATATTGATAGCGTAAGGTATTTTCCCGGTGCCATTATAAAAAAAAGCCTCTTCTAAAAGAGGCTTTGCAGTAATGAGATTATTATTCAGGTATTAAAAATATTTCCGCAAATATTCCGTCAGACACAGAATCGCCATTGCCTGGCCATACGGCATCGAGGTCAGCGGTATCTGGCGGTAAAACGCCAGATCGCTGCCCATCCCCGTCCCGAAGGACGTTTGCAGCAGTTCCCCTTCCGGCGAGATGTTTTGCACGATACCGCGGATCGCTTTCTCCGCCACCTCTGCATACTCTGCGCCGACATACCGCTTGCGCACGGCTTTCAGAATGCCGTAGGCAAACCCTGCCGTGGCCGACGCCTCCAGATAAGAATCAGGATCGTCCAGCAGCGTATGCCACAATCCACTCTCATCCTGACATTTTGCCAGTGCGGCGATCTGCGCATTTAGCACCTGCACCAGATAGCGACGAACGGCGTTGTTTTCTGGCAGATCCACCAATTCGAGGAAATCCGGGATCACGATGGTCAGCCAGCTGTTGCCGCGCGCCCAGCGGGCCCGGGCAAAGTTGTGATTGCCGTCGTAATTCCAGCCGTGGAACCACAGCCCCGTCTCACGATCCATCAGGTTCTGTACGTGGAGCAGGAACTGATAGATCGCCTCCTCGACGTACTCCGGCTTGTTAAGCAGCTTGCCGATTTTCGCCAGCGGCAGCACCGTCATCATCAGCGTGTCATCCCACATCTGCTGATGGTTCTCTTCCGCCAGTGTGATGTGCTGCATGCCGCCATGTTCGGTGCGCGGCATCTCATTCATCGCCCATTCCGCCCAGCTTTCCAGCCACGGCAACCAGGCCGGGTTTTTGGTCTCTTCGTAGCGATACGCCAGTGTCAGGAACGGCGACATGGTATTCACGTTTTTGGTGGTTGCGCCTTCTGCGAAACGGTCATTAAACCAGCTGTCGATAATCTCGCGCATGCCTGCGTCACCGGTCTGGCAGTAATACTGCCAGATACCGTACAAACCAACGCCGTGCGTCCATTCCCATCCGGCCCAGCCTTTGGTGTCGATTACGCGCCCGTCGTCCAGCCGCAGCAAAAACTCACCCGTTTTGTCGTGGATATTGACCAGATTATGCGTCACCTTTTGAATCAGCGATTTCAGTTCATCCCTGGCGATAAAGCGCTCAGGCTGACGCAGTAACGGGCTATGTTTGACAGGCCAAACTTTCATCATCTTAACCTCTGTTGTATGTCGAATTCAGTACCGCACGATCCTTCAGCGAAGGGGCCGCCGGCTTGTTGCGATTCAGGTAACCGATATTGTTGTTGCCCCACAGGGATTCATACGGCATACCGGCCAGCATCTCCACGGTGGCGCGGGCCTGCGGGGTCGCCGCCTCCGGCATCGCATGGCCGGACTCGCGCATTTTCGCGGTCTCTTCACGCAGGGTGCTGTGGGTCTGCAAATTGAGTTTGAAGCGCAGGGAGACCAGGAAGCCGCAGAACAGTACCAGAATGGTGCCGACGCTCAGGATCATCAGGATAGTGTGGCTCACTTCCGCAGGCTGCACTTTTTGACCGCTGACAAAGCCAGACATCTGCATCACGATCCCCACCAGCATTACCGCACCGGCCTGGGACGCTTTACGGGTCAGCGTCATGATGCCCGCGAAGATCCCTTCGCGACGCTGACCGGTGATCACTTCGTCCACGTCAGCAATGTAGGTGTAGGTATTCCACGGTACGTAGTTAATACCCCCGCGGCCAAGACCGGCAACCGCAGAGATCAGCAGCAGCAGAGCGTAAACGTCGCTCAGACCCGCGTAATAAAGCACCGCGTAAGAGAGCGAGGCCAGGCCAAACAGCACGACCACCATGCGGTAAGACGGCGCAGGTCCGAAGCGAATGCACAGCGGGATCATGCCAATCACGGCGAGGAACTGGAAGATGGCCATCGTGCCCAGCAGGTTGGACGCCATGGATGCTTCCTGCATCAGCACAAACACCACGTAATAGGTGAATACGGCGTTGAACACATCCTGGGCAATATAGCCGCCGAGATACATGCCCAGATGCTGGCGGAAAATCTTGATACGCAGCGTCGAACTTAATTCGACAAAAAGACGGTTCAGGCTCTGTCCCAGGGTCAGCTTTTTCTTCTCTTCTTCAGCGCGCAGGGCTGCTTCAGACCACTCTTCCCGCGGACGCTCCCAGGTGAAGAACCAGACGAAAGTAAGCATCAGCGCGCAAAGTACGGAGAAGACCAGGCTTGCATAGAAGAAGGAGATCGCGTTGTCTTTGCCGAAATGCGTGAGCAGGATCCCCGGCAGGAAGGAGGCCAGAATGGCGGACATCTGGGCCATGGAGATACGCGCCCCGGAGAATTTGGTTTTTTGTTTGAAATCGTCAGTCATTTCCGGCACCAGCGTTTCATACGGCACCAGAATCATGGTGTAAACAATATCAAAGATCAGATACGTCAGCAGGTAATACCAGAAACTCATGTCCCCTACCCACATCAGCGAGTAGCTGAAAACGCAGGGAATACCGAGCAGGATGAAGAACTTACGCCGGCCAAAACGCTTACCCAGCCAGGTGGTACCAAAATTATCGGTTAAAAAGCCCATTAACGGACTGACAACCGCATCCAGCACCCTTGCGGCGGCGAAGATAAAGGTTGCTTCAATCGGTGTGAGTCCACAGAAGGTCGTATAAAAATACAAAAGCCAGGCGGCCGTCAGGGCGGTAGTCCCCGCTCCGAGGAAGTCCCCTGAACCGTAAGCAAGATAATTTGCGAGTCCAATTTTACGTGTTTTCATTGCCGTCAACCCTAATCAGTTTTGGGAGACTCCCTGTAAGCAAACCTCGTCCGGGAGTTTTTACACGGCTACAGTAAAAGTATCGACCTGGTGAAACCTTTCTGTTTCTGCCATCACAGGGTGGTGAATGGCAAAAATGCAAAGAGTGTCAATACGCGTGTCACTGATTTATAAAACAGCGTTTCTTTTGTATCAAAAGGGAAGGTCAATTTTGCGAGCCAGCCTTCAGAAATGCCTGAAGACTGGCGAAAAGGCGGGCAGTTAGCGGTAGTTGACGAGCACCTCGTTGCGCTGAACCTTCAGCGCCGGGATCAGACGTCCACCGCCTGGCACTTCCCAGATAAAGCGTAAAGGTTCCTGAGCAGACACCCCGTTGAAGGCCTGGGTGATGCCACTTTGGCCCTCGATTTCCGCGCAGCGGGTCAGCGAGCACAGCCGCACCCGCAACCCGGCCGGTGTGGGTCCCGTCAGGGTGTAACTCCAGGCCACCAGCGTCATCTGCCCGGAGACGGGCTCAGAGGCTGACAGCGGACGGGAGGAGATCGACTCCCCCCGATGGTTGAGCGTTAAGCCGATACTGCTGGCCTGCCATGCCCCCTCGCCTGCGGCCTGCACCGCCAGCGGGAAAAATAAGATCCACAGCCACTTACGCATTATTTCCCTCCTATGGTCGCCGTCATGCGAATATTGCGGTTATCGGACAGCTCCATATTCGACAGCACCACCAGCTGGTTCAGGCTCCGGCGCAGGAAGCGCGACAGCAGCGGACGCAGCGCATGATTCACCAGCAGCACCGGCGGCGCGCCCAGCATCTCCTGACGCGCCAGCGCCTCCTGGGTTTGCGCCAGCAATCTGTCCGCCAGACCCGGCTCCAGCCCGCCACCGCCCTGTAGGGCCTGAAGCAGCAGACGTTCCAGCGGCGTGTCCAGGCCAATCACCTGCACTTCGCCGGTTCCCGGGAACCATTGCTGGGTTATGGCGCGCCCGAGCGCCACGCGCACCACCGCCGTCAGCTCATGTGGATCGCTCTGGAGCGGCGCATGCTCGGCCAGTGTTTCCAGAATGGTGCGCATATCGCGGATCGGCACCTTCTCATCAAGCAGATTTTGCAGCACTTTGTGCAGGGTGGTTAAGGTCAGCACGCCCGGCACCAAATCTTCGGTTAGCTTTGGCATCTCCTGCGTTACGCGGTCAAGCAGCTGCTGCGCCTCCTGACGTCCAAACAGTTCCGCGGAGAACTGGCCAATAAGATGGTTGAGGTGCGTCGCGACCACGGTACTGGCCTCAACAACCGTGTAACCCTGGATCTGCGCCTGCTCTTTCAGGGCGCTCTCAATCCAGATGGCCGCCAGACCAAAGGCCGGGTCGGTCGTCTGCTCACCCGGCAACGTGCCTGCGGCAGTGCCAGGGTTAATCGCCAGCCAGCGGCCGGGGTACGCATCACCGCTGCCGATTTCCACCCCTTTCATCAGGATGCGGTAGCGGGCGGGCGGGAGATCCATATTGTCCCGGATATGCACCACCGGCGGCAGGAAGCCCATGTCCTGGGCGAATTTTTTACGAATGCTGCGGATACGGCCAAGCAGTTCGCCATCCTGCTGGAAATCCACCATCGGGATCAGGCGGTACCCCACTTCCATCCCCAGCGAATCTTCGAGCTGAACGTCGTTCCAGGTGGCTTCCACCGCCTGGGTATTCTCAGGCATTTTGACCGGCGCTGGCTCTGCCTTAGGCTGCGTTTCGCGGCCACGCATCCACCAGGCAAGGCCCAGCAGCGCGGCAGTGAACAGCAGGAATACCAGGTTTGGCATGCCCGGCACCATACCGAGCAGGCCCAGTACCGCCGCGGAGAGCAGCATAACGCGCGGGTTGCTGAACAACTGCCCCACCATCTGCTCGCCTACATCCTGATCGGTGCTGACGCGGGTCACAATCACCCCCGCCGCGGTGGAGATCACCAGTGCCGGGATCTGCGCCACCAGACCATCACCAATGGTCAGCAGCGTATAGCTTTCCGCTGCGTGGCCCATGTCCATGCCGTGTTGCAGCACGCCGACGAGCAGGCCGCCGACGACGTTAATCACCATGATCAGAATGCCCGCGATGGCGTCACCGCGCACAAACTTACTCGCACCGTCCATGGAGCCGTAGAAATCTGCCTCCTGGGTCACTTCGGCACGGCGTTTTTTTGCTTCATCTTCCGCAATCAGCCCGGCATTCAGGTCGGCGTCGATTGCCATCTGCTTGCCCGGCATCCCGTCGAGCACGAAGCGCGCGCCCACTTCTGCGATACGCCCCGCCCCTTTAGTGATAACCATGAAGTTGATAATCACCAGAATGACGAACACCACGATACCGATGGCGAAGTTGCCGCCCACCAGGAAGTGACCGAAGGCTTCGACCACCTTGCCCGCCGCCGCCGCGCCGGTGTGCCCTTCCATCAGGATGATACGCGTGGAGGCAACGTTCAGCGCGAGGCGCAGCAGCGTGGTGAACAGCAGGATCGTTGGAAACGCGGCGAACTCCAGCGTGCGCTGGGTGAACATCGCCACCAGCAGCACCATGATGGACAACGCAATGTTGAAGGTGAAAAGCAGGTCGAGGATAAATGCCGGTAACGGCAGCACCATCATCGACAGAATTAGCAGGATCAGAATCGGTCCGGCAAGGATCTGCCATTGCGTCGATTTCAGGTTGCCGGGCAGGCGCAACATTGCCACCAGATTAGCCATCAGTGTCCTTCTCGTTCAAAAAATCCAGTGCTTCAGGCACCGGAAGGTTCTCAGGTTTTACAGGTCGTTGACCGCCCGCTAAACGCCAGCGTTTCAGTTGCCACACCCAGGCCAGCACCTCTGCGACAGCGGCGTAGAGCTGGCCCGGGATCTGTTGTCCAATTTCCGCGTGGCGATACAGCGCACGGGCTAATGGCGGTGCTTCAAGGATCGGTACGCGGTTTTCCGTCGCGATTTCACGAATGCGCAGCGCAATTAGCCCGGCCCCTTTCGCCACCACTTTCGGTGCGCTCATTTTGTTTTCGTCGTACTGAAGCGCCACGGAGTAGTGGGTCGGGTTAGTGACAATCACATCGGCTTTCGGCACATCTTCCATCATGCGACGACGCGCGGCAGCACGTTGCATCTGGCGGATACGGCCCTTGACGTGCGGGTCGCCTTCCATCTGTTTATATTCATCGCGAATATCCTGACGCGACATTCGCAGCTTCTTGATATGGGAAAAGATCTGGAAGATAACGTCGAACGCCACCATCGGAATAATGCTGAGAACCACCAGCAGCGAGCCTAATCCGACCAGGTTCAGGGCATTCTTCATCGCCGTCATGGGGGATTCACTGATCAGACGCATCATCTCCGGCCAGTGGTGCCACAGAAAAAACCCGGCAGCACTGCCCATAAGAAGCGATTTCAGGATCGCTTTAAGAAGCTCAGCCCCGGTTTGAGCTGAAAACATTTTCGCAATACCGGGTAGCGGGTTGAGCTTGGAGAATTTCGGTTGCAGCGATTTACCGCTGAACACCAGGCCACCGAGCATGACCGGCGAAACAAGAGCCACGATGACCACCCCGGCAATCAACGGCAGCAGAGCGATCATGGCGCTTTTAACCAGGTTGATGATCTGAATGAGGATCAGATTGGGGTCATTGACCATGCTGTGATCAAAACGTAAGCCAGCAGAGAGCATTCCCGCCAGTCTGCGGGCAAGCATCTCCCCGCCCCACCAGATTATGCAGACGCCCACCACCAGGATCAGCAGGGAGGTCAGCTCTCGGGATCGGGGGATCTGCCCATCCTCACGGGCTTTTTCAAGTCGGTGGGGTGTGGGGGCTTCTGTTTTGTCGTCGTTCTCTTCTGCCACTGTGCCTGCTCGCAGCCCATTAATTCACGGGTATCATGCCAGCGCAGAGAAAATCCAATGGCGGGAAAAGCCCGTTTATTCGGGCTCTTTTCGCTGTTTTTGTTCTGAACAACCTCAGGCCGCGTTCACAGCCTGAGGCAGAAGGGCAATCAGAAACCAAGACTGTCCAGCAGATCGTCCACCTGATCCTGGCTTGCCACCACGCCCGCTTTACTGGTGTCAAGCTGTGGACCATTGAGCAGGCTTTCGTTCTCGCGTTTCGGACGGGCAGCCGGTTCCGGAATATTTTCCAGCAGCACCATCAACAGCTGACGTTCAATCTCCTGAATCACATCCATCATGCGCTTGATCACCTGGCCGGTGAGGTCCTGGAAATCCTGCGCCATCATGATGTCCAGCAGTTGCGCATTGGTGAAGCTGGTGTGCCCTGGCACATCGCCCAGGAACTGACGGGTGTCCGTTACCAGTTCGCGGGCATCCGCCAGCTCAATGGGGTTCTCAAACCACTCATCCCAGCGTTGGGTCAGCGCTTTCGCCCCCTTCTCCATCGCATCCTGGTGCGGCTGTGACGCCTCAACGCTGTTCAGCGCTCGCTCGGCCGCCTGCGCGGTCATCTGCACCACGTAGTCCAGACGGTCGCGCGCGTCGGGGATGGCTTCCGCCGCTTCGGCGATAGCCTGGTCCAGCCCCAGCTCACGGAGGCTGTCGCGCAGCATGCGGGTCAGGCTACCAATACGGGCAATAATGTCGCTCGGCGAATGTTCTTCAACGGGTTTCATAGCAGGTTGCAACATTTCAATCACCTCACATGCCGAGTTTCTCGAAGATCTTCCCGAGCTTCTCTTCCAGAGTCGCCGCGGTGAATGGCTTCACCACGTAGCCGCTTGCGCCCGCCTGTGCAGCGGCAATAATGTTCTCTTTCTTCGCTTCTGCGGTCACCATCAGCACCGGCAGAGAGGCCATGCCTGCATCCGCGCGGATGGTTTTCAGCAGTTCGAGACCGTCCATGTTCGGCATGTTCCAGTCGGAAATCACAAAACCAAACCCGCCAGCCTGGAGTTTGTTCAGCGCATCCACCCCGTCTTCTGCTTCTTCAACGTTGTTGAAGCCTAGCTCTTTTAGCAGGTTGCGCACAATGCGACGCATGGTGGAAAAGTCATCCACAACCAAAAACTTAAGCTCTTTATCCGCCATAAAATAATACTCCTGAGTCAAATACGTATTGCCTGTCCGGCACTGATTTTCGCCAGCATCTGCTGGCTTACCTGGCTAAGATCGACCACTTCGCTTACGCCACCCATATTGATGGCCTCGCGCGGCATGCCGAACACCACACAACTTGCTTCATTCTGCGCAATCGTCCAGGCGCCAGCCTGGTGCATCGCGAGCATTCCGGCGGCGCCGTCGTTGCCCATCCCCGTCAGGATCACCCCCACGGCGTTGCGCCCCGCATGTTTCGCCACCGAATGAAACAGCACATCCACCGACGGACGGTGCCGGTTAACCGGCGGCCCGTCATGAATTTTGATTTGATAGTTCGCCCCGCTGCGCGCCAGCTCCATATGTTTGTCACCCGGGGCGATATACGCGTGACCTGGCAGCACGCGCTCGCCGTCTTCCGCCTCTTTCACGCTGATCTGGCACAGCTTATTCAGGCGCTCCGCGAATGAGCGGGTAAAGCCCGGCGGCATATGTTGCGTAATCAGGATACCCGGGCTTGAGAGCGGCAATGGCTGGAGTACATGGCGAATTGCCTCTGTTCCTCCGGTTGAGGCCCCAATGACCAGCAGTTTTTCCGAGCTGAGTAATGGTCCGGCCTTCAGGGTTGCCGGCGCGGCCATCGGCTTGTGGGCCGCCAGTTTTGCGCGCGACGCGGTACGGATTTTCTCGGCGATCATCTCGCTGTACGCCAGCATCCCCTCGCGAATGCCGAGCTGCGGCTTGGTGACAAAATCCACCGCCCCCAGCTCCAGCGCGCGCAGGGTGATTTCTGAACCTTTACCGGTCAGAGATGACACCATCACCACCGGCATCGGGCGCAGGCGCATTAATTTTTCCAGGAAATCGATGCCATCCATGCGTGGCATTTCGACATCCAGCGTCAGCACGTCGGGGTTATATTTTTTGATTAAATCCCGCGCGACCAGCGGATCGGGCGCTGTTGCCACCATCTCCATATCGCTGTGGCTATTGATGATTTCGGTCATGATCTGACGCATCAGCGCAGAATCATCGACAGACAATACCCTGATTTTACTCATGCTTTTTCCTTACTCAGCGCATAAACCGTTTGCCCACGCAGGCTAAACTCACGCACGAGGTTGCTGAAGTTTTCCGAGTGCCCGGCAAACAGTAAACCGTCAGGCTTGAGCAACGGAACAAAGCGACGCAGAATGTCCTGTTGCGTCGTTTTATCAAAATAGATCATCACGTTACGGCAAAAAATGGCGTCGAATGGCCCCGGCACGTTGTACTGCTTATCCAGTAAATTAACGGGAGCAAATTCCACGCAGTTCGCCAGCTCCTGGCGTACGCGTACCAGTCCTTCATGCGGGCCGGTACCGCGCATGAAGTAACGCTGTAGCTGCTGAGGAGACAGCGTTTTTAGTTCATCCTGGCGATAAACGCCGTTACGGGCTTTTTCCAGCACTTCGGTGTCGATGTCGCTGGCGTACACTTTCCAGCGGCCCGGCGCCATTCCCAGGGTGTCTGCAAGGGTGATGGCCAGCGAGTACGGCTCTTCCCCGGTAGAGGCTGCCGCGCTCCAGACGCGATACTCTCCGCTACGGCGACGGGCGTGTTCCGCCAGCACCGGGAAGTGATGCGCCTCGCGGAAAAACGCGGTCAGGTTGGTGGTTAATGAGTTGATAAATGCCTGCCATTCGGCGCTGTTCTGGTTCGCTTCGAGCATGCTCAGATAGCGGCCAAAATCATCCAGCCCCAGCGTGCGCAAGCGCCGCACCAGCCGGTTGTAGACCATGTCTCGCTTATGGTCCGCAAGCACGATCCCCGCACGCTGGTAGATTAACTGACATATCCGACGAAAATGCGCGTCGGACAGCGCGAGGCGCTGTGTCATCTGCAACAATAATGACGTTTGCCCTGAGGGCATGGGTGATGTCATAGCGCCTTCTCAATCACATTCAGGATACAACGGGCACGGCCTGTGACCGTCCGACTTCTGTTACTGCTTCAACGTGCTCTTTCACATTAAATACGGCGACCAACCCGGTAAGGTGATCCGCCTGGTTTGCCAGCTGATCGGTAGCCGCCGCCGCCTCTTCCACCAGTGAGGCGTTCTGCTGCGTAACCTGATCCATCTGTGTAACGGCCTGCGCCACCTGCTCAATACCACGGCGTTGTTCATCAGACGCCGAGGCAATCTCGCCCATAATGTCGTTAACCCGCGTCACGGAGGTGACAATCTCGTGCATGGTCTGCGCGGCGGTATCCACCAGCGCGGAGCCCTGCTGAACGCGGGAGACCGACTCTTCTATCAGCCCTTTGATCTCTTTCGCCGCGTTGGCGCTGCGACTGGCGAGGTTTCGGACTTCACCGGCAACCACCGCGAACCCGCGCCCCTGCTCTCCGGCACGCGCCGCTTCAACGGCCGCGTTCAGCGCCAGAATATTGGTCTGGAACGCGATACCGTCGATGACGCTGATAATGTCGCCAATTTTCTGCGAGCTGGCGGCAATCTGCTGCATCGTGCTGGCGACGTGAGAAGCCTGGTCGCCCCCACGTTTCGCCGTCATCGCCGCCTGTTTTGACAAGTCGGACGCCTGACGCGCGTTATCGGCGTTCTGGCTTACCGTCGCGGTCAGTTGCTCCATGCTGGCCGCCGTCTGCGCCAGCGATGCCGCCTGCTGTTCGGTGCGGGATGAGAGATCGTTATTGCCTGCCGCAATCTCTGAGATCCCGGTATGCATGGCGTAACTGCCCTGACGAACGTTGCTTACCGTTTCCCGCAGCGAACTCTGCATCGCCTTCAGGCTGGCAAAAATCGCTGATATTTCATTCCTGCCATACACGGCCACCGGACGCGCCAGGTCTCCCTTCGCAATACTGTCGAAGTGGCTGCTGACGATCGCCAGCGGCTGGACGATCATTTTGCGCGACCACCACAGCGAGCCGCCGGTCAGCAGGGCGGCCAGGATCACCATGGTCAGGAAAATCACCCCTGACATGCGGTAGCTGGTACGGCTGTCCGCACCGGCACGCGCCACAAACTGGTTAATATCCTGCTGCCATGCGTTAAAGCTGTCGTCAAATGCCGCCTGAGACGCCTGCACCGGCGCGGTCAGGAAGTCAGAAAGCTGGTTGTTCTCCAGCCACGTCGCCTGATGGTCGAGATCGCCGTACCACACATCAAAGGTCTTTTTCATGGCGACTTTCAGCGTTTTCTCTTTCTCACTCACCGCCTCCTGCGCCGTAAACGTCTTAAACTGCGCGTCGGCCTGCTTCAGGCTGCTGCGGGCCACGACCATCAGCGCCTTAATATCATCCGGCGGATAGCTCAGCGCGGTTAACGTCCCTGCTTTGTTCAGCGCAGTGCTTGCCTGCAACAGCACGGCACGCGTTTGTGCCAGTGCGGAGCGCTGCTGATTACTCGTCTCAACTTCCTGCAAATTCTGATAGCCATCGCGAAACGCCCAAAAAGACAACCCGTTACTGCCAACCTGTAAAACCCCACACAGGATCAGAATCAAAAACAGTGTGGTCGAGATACGAATACGATTTAACATCCACGCTCCCATCAAGCGGCAAGCAGCCGCGGTTTAATTGTCAGTCAAAATGTTTCCCAGTTTTCATCTTGTCCGGTCACCGCTGCGCGCGTAGGTGTTGTCACGGGCGCCGGGGTTGCTTCGCTGTACGCTGACCGCGAGCTGACCGTATTTGTTGTTTTTGAAGTAAGACGGAACGCCGAGACGGCCATTTTCAGGCGGCTCGCCTGATCCTCAAGCGCAGCGGCCGCGGCAGCGGACTCCTGCACCAGGGCGGCGTTTTGCTGCGTCACACGATCCATTTCCGATACCGCCAGAGCGACCTGGTCAATACCACGACTCTGCTCATCCGATGCAGAGGCGATTTCACCCATGATGTCCGTCACGCGCGTCACGGCATTCACGATGTCATTCATGGTTTCACCCGCACTTTCCACCAGCACCGAGCCGGTATCCACGCGTGAAACAGAGTCTTCAATCAGGGCTTTGATCTCTTTCGCCGCATTGGCGCTGCGGCTGGCGAGGTTACGTACTTCGCCAGCGACCACGGCAAACCCACGTCCCTGCTCGCCCGCACGCGCCGCTTCAACGGCCGCGTTCAGCGCGAGAATGTTGGTCTGGAAGGCGATGCCGTCGATAACGCTGATGATATCGGCGATTTTCTTCGAGCTGTCGGCAATGTCATGCATGGTTTTCACCACGCCGTCGACCACCCGACCGCCGCGCTGGGCGGTGTCGGACGCGCTTTCTGCAAGCTGCGACGCCTGACGGGCGTTGTCGGCATTCTGCTTCACGGTCGCGGTGAGCTGCTCCATGCTTGCCGCCGTCTCTTCCAGAGCGGACGCCTGCTGTTCGGTACGGGACGAGAGATCGTTGTTGCCCATCGCGATTTCACTCGTGCCGGTATAGATGGCATCCGCCCCCTCGCGCACGTTGGCGACGGTATCAATCAGCGAACGCTGCATATGGTCGACGCTGGTCGCCAGCTCGGTGATCTCGTTGCGACCAGAAACGGTCAGCGTTTTCGTGAGATCGCCCCGGCCAATATCGCGGATATGGGCAATGACGCGGCCAAGCGGATTAAGAAGGATATGACGAATGCCGTACCACACGGCCACCAGCACGATGACCAGCGCGAGGGCGAGCACCGCCATCTGCCATTTCGCGAAACGGTAGTCGTTCTGGCTTTGCGTAAAGGCGGAGTGATAAAGCTCGCCGCTGGCTTTGGCGTACTCGCCGAGCGCCGCGCCGAGGGCGTTCTGCATGCCCTGGGTCGGCTGCGCGAAATAGGCGTCCATATTGCCCTTCTCCAGGAACTGCACCAGCTCCGTGAGGCCGGCGAAGTAGGCCTGATATTTTTCATCTATGTTCGCGCTCGCCTGCGCCATTGCGGGCTGAGGGGCGATTTTTTTGAAGGCCTCGTAATGTTTCGCCGCGTCTGCCAGCGTGGCGCGCGCATTCTTCAGCAGTTCCGTTTTTGCGCTGCTCTGCTGGTTGTTCGGATCCATCATCATGCGGGCAGACGAGCGGCTCAGATTGATACGCGTCTGCAACATCAGATCCCAGGTTGTGGTCAGTTCGCTTTGCTGCATCCGCAAATCGTTCGAGGCCGCGAAGCTGTCCTGGTTCTGTTTTAACGAGGAGAAAAAGAGGCCGCCAGAAATAAGCTGAAGAAGTGCGAAAATGACCAGCACCATCATAAGCATTGTGACAACGCGGATACGGTTCAACATACAACACCTTCTCATCGATTGATTAACGGTGTTATCGGCAGGGGCCACGGGAACTTTACATTTGCGAAAGGGAAAAGCGCGGGGTGTCAGAACGCGACGTCAACGATCAGCGTGTCGGTGTAGGTTCCGGCAGGAGGCGTGGCCTGGCTGGTCAGGACCTTAGCGCTGTAGTTATAGGTGCGTAAAAGCCCGTCGGTACTGACCTGGGATGAGCTGGCGCTGGCCCAGCGCTCGCCGCCACTGCCGCCCCAGCGGTTGCTGGTCGCCTCTTTATAGATGTCGTAACTCATAAAATTGCTGCCGCTAACCATACGACGAACGTTGTTCAGGGCGTTTGCTCCATTATTAATGCCTATGGTGTAGGTGCTGCCCTTGGTGCAGGTGACGGCGATCGACTGCGAAACGGTGGGAAAATTTTGCACCAGCGGCGCGCTGTTAAAATTCACGTCCGGCGTGGTCATCGTGCTGCAATCGTTGGTGACGGTCATGTTGAGGAGAATGGAGGTAGTTGCCGTGCCGGTTTGCGGGGTCAGGCATAGCCCGCCCGCGCCAACGGCGCACACGTTGTAGTTGATGCTGAACGTTAACAACACCTGGTACGGCCCGGCCGTGACGTTCTGCCCCGGCACAGTACGAAAATAAAGCGGAATGTTGTAGCGCCTTGACCCCAGCAGCCCGAGCAGGGTGTTGCCATTCCAGGTATAGGTTTTGCTGATTTGTACTTCACTGTTTCCGCCGCAGCCAGTGGCACCGCACAGGCGCGTGGGGATAACGTCCGCGATGGCCGCATTATCGGTACGTTTCATGGTGGCGCGGCTGTTGGCGGCTATCGACGCCGAGGTGTAGGTCAGCGTCACCGAGTCGTTGGTTAGCAGGTTGAGAACAGTATCGCAGGACACCACCAGCGTGCCGGTGGTTTGCACCTCCCCCGTACTGCTCAGGGCGAATGAGGTGACGCTGCCAAACGAGGCGTTCACCGTACTGACGGTGCAGGCCGCCCAGCCGCTGCCCGAGAACAGCAGCAGTATGGCTATCAACAGGCGTTTCACGGTGCCTCCCGGCAGGTCAGCGGACCGTAGGTTTGCAGCTTATGCTCGGGATTTTCGCCCACGTTCAACGTTGCGATACAGCGTTTACCGTCCGGGGTGATGACCTCCAGAGGATTCACATCGTTGAGGTTTTCCAGCCAGGCGAGGCCGTCGTAGCCAACAACCGCGCTACTGCGGGACGCGCGTTTGACCTGGCTTCCCACCGGGATCGCATTGCCCTGCGCGTCATGCAGGATCACGCTGGCAACCCGCTCCTGCTCCATCGGGAAATCCACCAGATAACCGTTATGCCGACGAATCGCCACCCGACGCTCGGTCTCTTTCAGCCGGGTATCCGCAGGTAAGTTCAGGGTATCAATGCGGTAGCTCGCCGGGTAATAGGCGGAAACGCCGCTGACCAGCAGATAACCTTTATTATTGGTTTTACCAACCGGCTGGTTCTCGTAGCTGACGGGTACGTCCGGATGTCCGTCGGTGCTGATCACCACAAACGCATCGTTGATTTTGTTCGCCGCAAACAGCTCACCGTCCATCAGGACGACAGAGCCCATCGCCTCGCCCCACCAGGTCATCATCCCCTTCTCACCGTAGCCGCCGCCCTGAAGCTCAACATTGTTATTCCGCCAGCCGAGCGTGGCCTGTTGATAGTTACTCGACCACGACTGGTTGGCCCAGGCCATGTTCCAGCTAAAGCCGCCGTCAGACGGCATCGAGTGGTTGTAGTTAATGCGTTGAGTGCTGCCTGCGTCAGGCGTGTTTTCAAAGGTAACGGCGGCGCTGTCACGTTCGCCCAGAGGGACCTGCAACGACAGCGCAACCGTCCAGTCGTCCCGCTGCTGGTCACGGCTGGCCGCCAGGTAAATACTGCTTGAGCGCCACAGATTTCGGCTCCAGGAGAGGTTAAGCAGCTCGGTTTTCCGGCTGTCAAAACTCTCCACGCCGATCCACGCCGCACCGATATTGCCGTAATCACCGAGGTTAAAGGTTAAGGAGTACTGGTCGGTATTGCGGCTCAGGCTGGCAACGGGGTTATCATATTCATCATAAACGGTGGGCTGATCGTACAGGGCGAGGTTGCCGAAGCCGCGGTCGCGTCGGGTATGCTGGGTCGCTACGCTAAACTCGCTGGTGCTGTACTGATAGCCCCAGTTCATCTGGCCCCCTTCGTCGCCGCGCATCCGGCTTTGGGTATAAGACGTATTCACCACGCCAAAACGCCCGAGCTTCAGCACCGTGCCCGCGCCGCCGAGCGCCAGCGACTCCGCCCCTTCCGCATGCCCCTCCAGCGTCAGCCAGTCGGTCACCCCGTAGCGATACGATCCGCTGCCCGCCGCCGGGCCATAGTCAAAATTCTCTATACCGTAGTTGCGCCGCAGGCTGCCCAGCGTCACGGCGCCGTCGCTTAACCCCTGCTTCAGCAGATCGCTGCTGACATAAAACGGCAGCGTGGTGCTCACCTGACGTCCCAGCGCGTCGGTGGTGACCAGTACCGCATCCCCTGCGCCGTTGATGTACGGCAGATTAGTGAGGGTAAACGGCCCCGGCTGAAGGCGGGTGGAGCCGGAACGGTAGCCATTAATAAAGAGATCGACCGAGGTCGGGACGGCCGCCTCACCGGAAAACGCCGGCAGCGGCCAGGTCACCAGATCCGGACGCAGGGAGAAGTCGCGCCCGTAGCTGATCCCGCCCATCCGCACGCTGGTGCTCCAGCTCAGCGCATCGCTGATGACGTCCCCGACGGTCCAGGTGGTGGCATCCTCCTCGTTGGTGATCAGCAGGGTTGAGTCATAGCGCACGTATCCTTCCTGCTGCCCGCTGCTTCCGGCGAAATTTTGTCGGGCGTACCCTGTCGAAGAAAACGAATAGTCTTCGTTGAAATAGCGGAACTCATGCCACACCGACGCCTGGCCGCCCGTATGTTCGGTATGGTTGGTATAAACGTCGTAGTTGAGCAGCGCGCCCCGGCCATAATGCGGCTTGCTTTGCGCGCTCTGACCGCTAAACGACGTGATCCGTGCCGCAACCCAGTCCCGGGGGACCGTCAGCATGAGCCGCTGGGCGCTGCTGTCATACTCTACGCGTACCGATGAGAGCGTTGAAAGGTTCACCTCTCCGGCAGGCACATGCTCCTGCGGCAGTCCGGCGCGAAGCAAATCCGCTCCTGAAATAAACCAGGCGCCCTCGCGCTGCGTCACCGGCACCACCAGACCCGTGTCATAGTGGTTCAGCACCAGGGCGAGCTGGAATACAGCTTCGCCGTTCATCGTCCGCGCGTCCGGCGGCGGCGGTAAACTGTCGTCGCCGGTTTCGGCAAATGCGCTGGTACTGACGCAAAGCAGGATCATCATCGCCGGTTTCAGTTGACGGGCGTCGATTGCCATTGCGTATCCCTGGCATTAATTTGCGCGCTCATCCGATTCGGCTGATAAATCCCTGCCGGAAGCGGCCAGCTTCGGGTGCTGCCTGGCAGCACATAACCCAGCAGCCCCTCGGCAACCGTGCGTTTTTGCCCGCCCTGCTCAACCGCAACCTGGCTGAGCCTGACGTGAACCTGCCCCTGATTGCGGACCTCAAGCGCGGGTTTCCCCTCCTCCTGAATGACCCGCCAGTTGAGCTGCTGAGTGTTCGCCAGCGCGTGATGCTCTCCTTCGTTGAGGGTGGGGATCCCCTGTCCATAAACAAATAAGGGAATGGAATAGCGCATTTGCAGTTTGAGGCCCATAGACGGTTCCGCTTTGGCATCCGGCTGGGGAATCTCATCCACAATGATACGGTAGGCTTGCTCGACGCCGGACGGGATCGTCCCCTGCTTAATCAGGCGAATAAGCTGTTTACTGCCTTTAGCGATAGTCACGATCGGCGGGCTGGCGACCACATCCTGCTGGGCGGTGTAACGCTCATATCCGCCCTCCTGTTTCCAGCGCACAATGCGTATCTGCATTGTCGTGGCGCTGTTGCCCTGATTCTGGATCCACAATTCAGTTGCTCTGGCGTCTGCCGAAAGCCACGGATCGATAGGCCAAAGAAGAATGGTTGCGGCTGCTTGCGCCTTAACCGCTGTAAGGGCCGTTATCCCCAACAGACTCAACAGGCCTGACCGCCTGAAAAATGGCTTCATCAATGCTCTCCCTTTCCTACCATGACAAGGTCACGGTGAGTTGATCTGAATACGTTCCTGACGGGCTAAACCCGGTCAAAAGCGCGACGCCAAAAAGAGGCAGCGCGATGTTATTGCTGTTGGTATAGGTAATCGGTATTGCCTGGTTAACCCCAATTTCACTGTTTGCGGCCAGAGAGCTGCTGCTGTAGAGCCGGTAACCGACCACCTCTGTCCCGCCTGAACGCGTCATCCGCCGCACAGAGCTATAATTCTGACCGCCATTAATGCTCATACTTAGCGCCACACCCGGTGTGCAGGCGATGGACAACGCGCCGTCGGCAACAAAGCTGGTGCTGACCGGTGCGCTCTCCACGCCGCTGCGGGTCCCGAAATTCAGCGTACCGAAACGCCCGCCGGTGCCGGTGCTCACCGAGCATCCAGGCACAACCGTCGCGCTCACCCTGAATGACTGAGACGTCACCGCCCCGGCGTCTGGGATCAACATCAGCCCGACCAACAGGGTCAAAAAAGGGTGCACGACGCCCTCTGCGCTGTCGCGCAGACATAACAATGCCTTCATGGCTGAATCAGTAGGTGACGCTGACGTTAATCGTGTCGGTATAGGTTCCCGGTACGACCGTCACGCTATTGCCGCCGCCCGTAATGCGTGCATAGAGGGTGTAGCTATCCACCCCACCCGCAGTAGAGGCGACCGGCAACGCGGCATTGTTCGCAACCACGTTGTTGTAACCGCTATCGCTGAACAGGCTGTAGGCAACGCCCTGCGCCGCATTGGCGGTGTTGACCAGATAGCGGCCCGGCGTACCTGGGGTGCCGACAACGGTTCCGGGTGCGGTAGCGTTAGTGTTGCCGGTGATCGCCACCGTGTAACTGGCAGTGGTACATTGAATGGTAAAGGTGTTTCCTCCGCTGGCACCGGTTAACTGGGTTGTCAGGGTGGAGAATGTTGCAGGATGAGTGCCGAAATCGAGCGTCCCGAAGTTAATGCCGTTTTGCGTTGGCGAGCCGTTGATCAAGCAGCCGTTGGTCAGCGTCAACGTCGCGCCGATAGTGCCGCTACTGGTGACCGCGAGAGCCTGACCGACCGTTGCCGCCGTCAGCAGCGTTCCCGCGCAGATAAAAAGAAGTTTTCTTTTCATTTACCACCCTCCAGAAGAAATATAGGTTCGCTTGCCATATTTTATTCATACTGTTCAGTATGTTAGCCCCGCTTAAACATTCCCCGGCGCGGTTACTGAGAATTTAGTTTATGGTTAGCACTTCAACCACTTTCATCAAAAAGAGGGCAACCCCGCTCGAATTAACAGGTTATTAACAAACATTACAAAGGGTTAGCAAAAAAAAATGGGCATTATTCTTGCTTAACTTGAGGATATATCGCCTGTAGTGTGATCTGAGTCACAATATATCGTCATGATAAAAACAACGAATTTCATAAAAATTAAAAACAAGTTGTAACTCAAGCAGCTATACTTCAATTTATGCCCCGAATATTTTCCTGCGCTTAAATAAAAATTTTGTATGCATTGACGCAGGAAACTCTTTTAGCGCATAGAGGATCTTTTTGTGGCAAGTGCAAACAAACTCACGCTCTTCATCGTGATTTTCATGCTGGCGGGCATTCTTTCCGGTGCGGCGATCCATGAGTATGCTTCGCCCGACGCGATACAGGCCTGGTCGGAGAACATCACCCTGCTGACCGATATTTTCCTGCGGCTGATCAAGATGGTGATAGCCCCGCTGGTGTTCAGCACCCTGACGGTGGGCATTATGAGGCTGGGTGAAACGTCTACGATTGGGCGCGTCGGGGGTAAAGCGATGGTGTGGTTTATCAGCTCATCCGTACTTTCCATTCTGGTGGGGCTGTTTATTGTTACCCTTGAACAACCCGGCAGCGGTCTGAACCTGAGCATTCCGACAGAGACGGTTGATACCGGCCTGGCCGTGAGCGGGATGTCGCTGAAAGCCTTCCTGTCACACACCATTCCAACCAGCATTGCCGGCGCGATGGCGAACAATGAGATCCTGCAAATTGTGGTCTTCTCGATGTTCTTCGGCATTGGCGGCGCGTCACTGGGCCAAAAATTCAACGCCCCGCTGGTCGCGGCGCTGGATGTGGTATCCCACATTATGCTGAAGGTGACGGGCTACGTGATGTACGTTGCGCCGCTGGCCATTTTCGCGGCGATTTCGTCCGTCATTGCCACCCAGGGGCTGGGCATTTTGCTGAACTATGCCTCGTTTATTGGCGGTTATTATGTGGCGATCCTCCTGACCTGTCTTGTATTGCTGGCCGTGGGTTACATGGTACTGAAGAAAGAGATTTTCCGTCTGGTGGCGATGCTGAAAGATCCGGTGCTGGTGGCGTTTACCACCAGCAGCTCTGAAGCGGCATACCCAAAAACGCTGGAGCAGTTAGCGCGCTTTGGTTGTTCACGGAATATCGCCTCTTTCGTCCTGCCGATCGGCTACTCGTTTAACCTGGTCGGCTCCATGGTGTACTGCTCGTTCGCCTCAATGTTTATTGCCCAGGCGTACAACATTCACCTGAGTTTTACCGAGGTGACGGTGCTGATGTTAACGCTGATGCTGGCCTCGAAGGGCATTGCGGGCGTACCGCGCTCGTCGCTGGTGGTGCTGGCGGCAACCATTCCGAGCTTTAACATTCCGGTAGCCGGGATCCTGCTGCTGATGGGGATTGACCATTTCCTGGATATGGGGAGATCGGCCATTAACGTGCTGGGGAACGGGATTGCGACGGCGATGCTGTCGCAGAATGAAGGGGCGCGGGAAGCGGAGGCAGAGCTGGTGGAGCAGGAGGCGTAAAGATACAAAAGAGCCGGGTGGCGCTGGCGCGTACCCGGCCTACGTGTTGGAGCCATTTGTAGGCCGGGTAAGGCGAAGCCGCCACCCGGCATTATTTTATGCCACGTGATTCGCCGCAATATCCAGCAGCGCCATCTCTTCGCTGTTCAGCAGCTTCTCAATATTCACCAGAATCAGCATACGCTCGCCGAGCGCACCCAGCCCCGTCAGGTATTCCGTCGACAGCGTGACCGCAAACTCCGGCGCAGGACGGATTTGATCGGCGGTCAGCGACAGCACATCTGACACGCCGTCCACCACAATCCCCACCACGCGCTGCCCCAGATTCAGAACAATCACCACCGTGTTATCGTTGTACTCCACATCACCCTGGCTGAACTTCACGCGCAGATCCACGATAGGCACAATCACACCGCGCAGGTTGGTCACACCCTTGATAAACGCTGGCGTGTTCGCGATGCGCGTTACCTGATCGTACCCGCGAATTTCCTGCACTTTCAGGATGTCGATACCGTACTCTTCATCACCTAAAGTGAAAACCAGGAATTCCTGCCCAGATGGCTCGCCCGCCAGTTTCGTTACGTTACTCATACCGGTCATGTTATTACCTTTTACTTAATCAGGCGGCTGTGTTCGCCACACGTTGTTCACGATTTAATCCCTGAAGTGCCGATACATCGACGATCAGCGCGACGCTACCATCACCCAGTATGGTGGCAGCAGAGATCCCCGGCACTTTGCGGTAGTTACTTTCCAGGTTCTTAACCACCACCTGATGCTGACCAATCAGCTGATCGACCAGCAGCGCGTAGCGGCGTCCGGCGCTTTGCAGGATCACAACGATACCCTGCGTGGCCTCGGTTTTTGCCCCGTCCACTTCGAACACTTTCCACAGTTCCACCAGCGGCAGGTACTCGCCGCGCACTTCGAGCACGCGCTCGCCGCCCGCCAGCGGATGCAGATCTTCTTCGCGCGGCTGGAGGGATTCCATCACCGCGTTCAGCGGCAGAATAAAGACTTCGTCCGCCACTTTAACGGACATGCCGTCAAGAATGGCCAGCGTCAGCGGCAACAGGATACGGATCGTGGTGCCCGCGCCCTGCTTAGACTGGATCTCAACGTGACCGCCCATCTCCTGAATGTTACGTTTCACCACGTCCATGCCCACGCCGCGGCCGGAAACGTCGGTGACCTGCTCTGCGGTTGAGAAGCCCGGGGCAAAAATCAGCATGCCCACTTCTTCGTCAGTCATGTTTTCGTTGACCGCCATGCCCTGCGAAATCGCCTTCGCCAGAATGCGCTCGCGGTTCAGGCCCGCGCCGTCATCGGTCACTTCGATGCAGATGTTGCCGCCCTGATGTTCTGCTGACAGGATCAGGTTGCCCACTGGCGATTTTCCGGCTGCCACGCGGTTTTCCGGCAGCTCAATGCCGTGGTCGAGGCTGTTACGCACCAGGTGCGTTAACGGGTCGATAATGCGTTCAATCAGGCTCTTATCCAGCTCGGTGGAGCTGCCCATCAGCGTGAGTTCGATCTGTTTGTTGAGCTTGCTGGCCAGGTCGCGCACCAGGCGCGGGAAGCGGCTGAAGACATATTCCATCGGCATCATGCGGATGGACATCACCGATTCCTGCAAATCGCGGGCGTTACGTTGTAACTGGCCCATGCTGGTGATGAGATCGCCGTGGGTCACTGGGTCCAGCTCGTTGGAGCGCTGGGCCAGCATCGACTGGGTGATCACCAGTTCACCCACCAGGTTGATCAGCTGATCCACTTTCTCCACCGCCACGCGAATGCTCGTTGACTCGCTGGAGCGCGCCGCCGGTTTTTCACCGCGGGCCGGGGCGGCCGTCTCTTTGGGCACGGCTTTCAGTGCAGGGGCAGCGGCAACTACCGCAGGGGCAATTTCTGCCGGCGCGGGCACTTCAACGGCCGCCGCCTCGGTTTCAAACGCAATTTGATCCGCTTCAATCACGAAGCACAGCACCGCCACAATGTCATCCTGACCGATCCCGCCGTCGAGCGTCGCGGCCAGGCTGTCTTTACCCTTCACCACGTTGCTGAGCGTCGCCAGGTTACCCAGCTCCTCTTCCAGCAGGTTGACCTCGTTCTCTTTCAGCCGTGACAGCACTACGCGCAATTTTCCTGCGGGCGCATCAGGCGCACTGTCTGGTTTGGCCGCGGCGTCAACAACGCTCAGTTTTGCCGCAGGGACAACGGGCGCAGACGCCTCACCTTTGGCTTCCAGCGCTAACTGACGCAGCGCGTTGCAGATGTATTCAAAGCTGGCGGCATCAGGCTCTGCCGAACTTTTATAGGCGTCGAGCTGTTCCTGCATAATATCTTTCGTTTCCAAAAACAGGTTGATAATGTCGGTATTGAGCTGCATCTCACCGCGTCGTGCTTCATCCAGCAGGTTTTCCATTAAATGGGTCGTTTCCTGCAAAATGGTAAATCCAAACGTTCCGGCTCCGCCTTTAATGGAATGCGCCGCACGGAAGATGGCGTTGAGCTGTTCTGAGTCCGGTGCCTCGGGCACCAGATCCAGCAAATGTTGCTCCATATCGGCCAACAATTCGTCGGCTTCATCAAAAAATGTCTGGTAAAAATCGGTAATATCCATGCTCACGCTATCACCTCGGATTGGCTGGTGGCGATGTTGGAACGGCAGCCGAAGGGACGGCCCCAGGCTGTTTTAAATCGTCCAGTGACTCATTCTGACTTTCGGCGTTTTCATGCAGGATGGCCTGCTCCGCCTGCTGGTTCAGCACTAAAAGACTGATACGACGGTTGATGGCGTCATCCGGTCCGCGGTCGGTCAGGCGCATGGTTGCAGCCATGCCGACCACGCGCAGGACCTTGCCATCATCAAGCCCACCCGCCACCAGCTCGCGACGCGAGGCGTTGGCGCGATCGGCAGAAAGCTCCCAGTTGCTGTATCCCTTCTCTCCCGTGGCGTACGGGAAATCATCCGTGTGACCGGAGAGGCTAACGCGGTTCGGAATGCCGTTCAGCACCGGTGCAATCGCACGCAGAATATCGCGCATGTAGGGCTCCACGTCGGCACTGCCGGTTTTGAACATCGGTCGGTTCTGGCTGTCGATGATCTGAATACGCAGCCCTTCCTGCACCAGGTCAATTTTCAGATGCGGACGCAGCGCGCGCAGTTTAGGGTCCGCCTCAATCAGCTGATCCAGGTCACCGCGCAGTTTTTTCAGGCGCGCCTGCTCCATCCGTTTTTTCAGCTCATCGATGTTAGGCTGTTTTTTCACTTCGCCCTGCTGCTGGGTGTAATCGTCACCGCCGCCGGGGATCGGGCTGTCGCTGTTCGATATGCGCGGCCCGCCGGTGACCGCCGTCGCCAGCGGCGTTCTGAAATATTCCGCAATCTGAATAAGCTCTTTCGGGCTGGAGATGGAGATCAGCCACATCACCAGAAAGAAGGCCATCATGGCGGTCATAAAGTCGGCGTACGCGATCTTCCATGAGCCGTGAGAACCGTGCCCGTGCCCCTTATGCTTGCGTTTTTTTACGATGACGATCGGATGGGACTGGTTTTTCATGCGTCCTCAGTTGTCGTCTGTTGGTTGGGGTTTTTCACCGCGCGCACATGCTCTTCCAGTTCGATAAACGACGGACGTTCGCTGGAGTAGAGCGTCTTACGGCCAAATTCGACGGCGATCGGTGGCGCATAACCGTTGAGGTTTGAGAGCAGCGTAATTTTCACGCACTGCATCATTTTGGTGGTTTCAGCGCTCTTCTGGCGCAGCACGCTCGCCAGCGGGGAGATAAAGCCGTATGCCAGTAAAATACCGAGGAACGTTCCCACCATTGCGTGGGCAATCAGGGCGCCCAGTTCAGCCGCCGGGCGATCCGCCGAGGCCAGGGCATGAACGACGCCCATGACCGCCGCCACGATACCGAACGCCGGAAGCGAGTCGCCCACCAGCGCCAGGCTGTTGGCCGGAACTTCGGATTCGCTCTCGTGGGTTTCGATCTCTTCGTCCATCAGGGCTTCAATTTCGAAGGTGTTCATGTTGCCGCTGATGATCAGTCGCAGGTAATCGACGATAAAATCGAGCATCATCGCGTCAGCCAAAATACGCGGGTAGCTGGCGAAAATTTCGCTCTCTTTCGGGTTTTCAATGTCCCGCTCCAGCGAGAACATTCCTTGCTGACGTGACTTCGTCATCAGGCGATAGAGCAGCGCCAGAAGATCCATATACATGCTTTTGGTGTATTTCGAGCGACGAAACAGCAGCGGAATCGCCTTCAGCGTGCCCTTGATCGATTTACCGTTGTTACCAACGATAAAAGCCCCTACCCCTGCACCGCCGATGATGACAAGTTCAGCCGGTTGATAGAGTGCTCCAAGGTGCCCGCCGGTCATCATGTAACCGCCGAAAACTGTACCGAGAACTACCAGGTAACCTAATAAGATAAGCACGACATCATCCTTCCGCTAGTGACTATGGCAGGACGTTCATTTCGAGCGCGTGACCTGAACGCAGGGTAAAAAAAAGCAGCGGTAATCGCTTACCGCTGCTGGAATCTTGCCCACAGGTTCGGGTTAAACAGCGTGTTCGATCTGTTCATCCAGCAGTTGTGGAATAATATCGGCAGCATCCCGGGAAAGTTTACGTCTTTTTACGGCTCGGGATGGAGGCTGGCATAAACTACAGGCGAAGCTGCCCGCAGGCTGGTGCGCGTGGGTAATAAAATTGCCGTCACAGCAGTTGCAGCGCGACAATTCAAGCATTCCGCTTTCAACAAAACGCACCAGCGTCCAGGCGCGGGTCAGCGCCAGCAGGGGTCCCTGTTCCTGCTGCGGGCATTGCTCAAGGTAAAGTTTGTAGGCTTTAATCACGGCATCCACGCCGCTGCATAAGCCTGTTTTAAGCAGGTACTGCCAGGCGTTACAGAACATGGAAGCATGGATGTTCTGCTCCCAGGTCATGAACCAGTCAGTCGAAAACGGCAGCATGCCTTTTGGCGGTGGGCTACCACGCAATTCTTTGTACAGCTTGATCAAACGACCACGGCTCAGTTGCGTCTCGCTTTCCAGCATTTGTAAACGCGCACCCAGCGTGATGAGTTCCATTGCCAGCTGGATATCACGGGCTTCCTGAACAATGCTTTTTTCGCTCATTGTTAAGCCCTTTTCTTCCGGGCTACGTCGTCAGGCTGGCTGATTTCGTTGAGCAGGCGGGTGGAGAGAAGAATACCGGTGTGGATCTGTTGCAGATCGTCTACGCGGGATTCCTGAGTCAGACGCGTAATGGTCTGCGGGTTATCGAAACGGAACTGGCAGACAAGCTGATTGGTTTCAGCCAGCTTGACCATCTGCGGAAGTGTTAATCCCCCCAGCATGGTTGCCATCTCTTCGTTAACACCCAGACGAAACATCGCTGACGGTTTGTCCTGACTAATCAAACGCTGCGCGAGCAATAAATACGACAAATTGATGTCGTAAATATGTTTTAGCAACTCGGATGTATGCATTTTTCCCATCCCGAATAACCAACTATTATTTTTATGCGGAAAGACCGCACCCCGTGATGTCGCCGGGAAATCACCCGGTATAAAAAGAAAAGGCCAAATGCATAGTTGAATTTAGGTTTGTACGTCGTAAAGCGCGTGACCGGTTAACATGGCCAAAATGTCGGTTACACATTTTATCTTTTCTTACAAATAACTAAGATTTTTCCTAATTCGACGCAAACTCTACTCGTCAGTTTTGACACATACAATGCAGCCCCCCCTGGAATTTAAAAAAAATGTGATCTGTGTCACATAATTTACGCGAATGTAACCCATAAATCCATCAGCGTGACTTGTAATTTGGGTGTTTTTTATCCAACCCAAGCTTGTTTATATTCTTTAGGAACGAATACTCATGCATCCTGACGGGGGAATTGGGTCTGGGAAATGTAAAGACAGGGCAAATCCGCATTGATCTGCTATGGGGAAAACTTCACGTTGAAACTACCATTAATTAATAAAGTAAAAACAGGGGGTTAACGCTGGCAACACAAAAATCAGTTTCGTTGCGTAACGATCTACGCCGGGTTGATGATGAGTTAAGGCGTGTTAACCACCCGGAAGGGAAAATGTGTAATTTACGTTAAGCTGTTAATTTTTTTCATTTAGGCCATCTTTTCAGTTATTCTTCTTATAAGAATAATTAATGAATAATTATGATAAGCTTCACACTAATGACGCATTCACCTCTTGCAGTAATGACATTTTCGCGGTAAAGCTGGGGAAACTTGTCATTCTGACATCAAAGGAGTGCGTGATGAGTTACTCCCATCTGCTTGTTTCAGTTGCTGTTTCTCCCGAAAGCCACCAGCTTGTCGCCCGAGCCGTATCCATCGCCCGCCCCGCCAATGCCCGCATCAGCCTGATCACGCTGGCTGCAGAACCCGAAATGTATAATCAGCTGGCTGCGCCGATGCTGGAAGATATACGTGAGGTATTGCAGGAGGAAACGCACCAATTCCTGCAAGAGTTGGTGGAGAGGGCAGACTATCCGATTCATCAGACCGTTATCGCGACCGGTGAATTAAGCGCGCATATACTCGACATCTGTCAGAAAGAGAATATTGACCTGGTTATTTGCGGAAATCATAACCAGAGTTTTTTTTCTCGTGCGGCATGCTCGGCAAAATCTATCGTTTCGTCAAGCCAGGTTGATGTCCTGCTGGTGCCTCTTGGGGGCAATTAATGCCCCCGGAGAAAATCAGGCGAGTTTAGGGAAGGTCGCGATCTTTTTTTGCAGATCACCTTCCTGACTTTGCGGCTGGATCGCGCGCAAATCGTCAATAAAACGCGCCTGCCAGCGGTTAATATCATTCTTCATGATGGTCTCCATCATTTCCGAATGGCGTGAAATACGTTCCGCAAGCGGCATAGTTAACGCACGGTTCAGGGCATTTGCCACGTCATCGCGATCGTAAGGGTTTACAATCAGCGCTGAGGTTAACTCGTTTGCCGCACCGGCAAATTGAGACAGCACCAGCACACCCGGGTCAGCAGGATCTTGTGCTGCAACATACTCTTTTGCCACCAGATTCATCCCGTCGCGCAGGGGCGTGACTAGCCCGACGTCCGCATAGCGGAACACTTTCATCAGAATTTTGCGCTCAAAGTGCTGATTCAAATAGAAAAGTGGTGTCCAGCCAAGCTGCCCGTAGCGCCCGTTGATGCGCCCTGCTTCGGTCTCAAGCTGGTGACGGATATCCTGATAGGCCTGAACCTCACCGCGTGAGGTCGGCGCTATCTGGGTATAACGAATCTTGCCGTGATGCTGCGGAAATTTTTCCAGCAGGGTTTCATACGCGAGGAATCGCTCCGGCAACCCTTTGGAATAATCAAGTCGTTCAACCGAAAAGATATTCTTAACGTGCTTGAGTTCATCCTTAAGCTGGGCAAGCTTCGGAGGCAATGGACCGGAGGCCTGCTCGGCAATTTCGTCTGGCTCAATACCAATCGGGTAGACCTCGGTATGGAAATTACGTCCCCACGCGGTGTGAGATTTGCCGCCGTGAGTGACCAGTCGGGTTTTACCGGACACGCTGTCGAGGAAGGCCAGCCTGTCGTTTTCCGTCTGGAAACCGAGCAGGTCGTAATCGGACAGCGCCTCAAGGATCTCTTCATGCTGCGGCAGTGCCGTGAAAATCTCCGGCGTCGGGAAAGGGATGTGCAGGAAAAAACCGATTCGGTTATTCACACCACGTTTTCGCAGCTCTCTGGCGAAAGGCAGCAGATGGTAATCGTGGATCCATAAAATATCGTCTTCTTCGATCAGCGGCAGCAGTTTATCTGCCAGCAGCGCATTAACGCGCATATAGCCTTCATAGGATTCACGCTGGAATTTCACCAGGTCCAGACGATAGTGAAACGCTGGCCACAGCACGGCGTTTGAGAACTCGGAATAATATTCATCATAGTCCTTCTCACTGAGTGCGAAGGAAGCCCACGTGATATTGCCCCGTGACACCTTTTTAAGCGGTTTCTCATCATTACTGATTTCCCCGCTCCAGCCAAACCAGAGACCACCCGCGGCTTTGAGGGCACCTAATACCCCGACCGCCAGGCCACCGGCACTGGCTTTTTTATCATCCGGCGGTGCGATGCGATTAGAGACGACGACTAAGCGACCCATAATGATTTCTCCCGTTGTTTTGCGCTATTTGTTGTTGTTGCTGGTTAGCGACATCAGATATCCACTGCCAGACGCTGGCGACGTTTTCCAGCCGCCATCCGGCAACGGTTTCACCCGGCCCTACCTTGACAGACATGCCACTGGCCTGGTTTACCACGCTGAACCCGGCCTCATCGGTCAGGTCATCCCCAAAAAATACTGGCGTACGCCCTTTAAACGGCGCTTCCGCCATAAACGCTGCAATGGCAGCGCCTTTATTAATTCCTGCTGGTTTAATCTCGACCACACATTTACCCGGCTGTAACGCCAGCTCCGGATGGGCTTCCGCCACGCTTCTTGCTACCGAAAAGATCGCCGCCTCATGGTGAGGCGCCTGACGGTAGTGCAGCGCAAAGGCCATGCCTTTGGCTTCCAGTTCCGTACCGGGAAGCAGTTCCAGAGCAGAAGAGAGTTGCGCATGCAGCGCCTGAACCAGCGTATCGGGGAGTGAAACTATATGCAGTTGATCATGGATATCGCGGCGCTCCGCTCCGTGCACACCGGCCAGCGGAAAGTGATAAGGACTGGCGAGCACATCCAGCTCGGCCATTGAGCGCCCTGAAATCAATGCCAGTGCCCCCTCGTTCTGTCGGGAGAGCTGCTGCAAATTCTCTAACACCAGATCCGGTACAACAACGTCGTCAGGATGCGGTTCAATCCCGGCGAGCGTCCCGTCGAGGTCAAAAAAGAAAGCAAATTTTCCGGGCAGTACAGGCGGTGCGGTTAACAAGTCAGCCACCCTAATCCTCCTTACAGTGAACAAAACAGCCATGTAAGTATAGACAGTGTGACGGCGCTCGCCATTTAGCAACCGGCCCGTCAGCATAACTGGCGGGCCGGTCAGGGGGTCAACTATGGTTAATAGTTGAGCAGATGAGTGGCTAAAAATAAATCAGACGGTACGCTTAGCTTTTTGCTTGTAACGGTCGAAGATCACTGCTGCCAGCAGGATCAGGCCGCGTACGACGTACTGAGAGAACGGAGAAATATTAAGCAGGTTCATGGCGTTCTCCACGGTCCCCAGAATCAGGATCCCCGCCACCACATATGAGATTTTTCCGATGCCGCCCTTGAGGGATACGCCCCCCAATACGCAGGCTGAAATGACAATCAGCTCATAACCGATAGAGGTCATTGGCTGGCCGCTGGTCATACGCGACGCCAGAATAATCCCCGCCGCTGCCGACACAAGCCCGGACAGCACGAAGATAATGATCTTGGTCCGTACGACCGGGACACCCGCCAGACGCGCCGCTTCCTCGTTCCCGCCAATCGCCAGGGTATTACGACCAAAGGTGGTGCGGTTAAGCAGGAAACCAAACAGGATCAGACAGGCTACTGTCAGCCAGATAGGCGCAGGCAAGCCCAGCCAGTTGGCATAGCCCAGCGTAAAGAAGCGCTCGTCTTCAATCCCCACCGCCTTACCGTCGGAGATGATATAGGCCAGACCGCGCACGATTTGCATGGTCGCAAGCGTCGTGATCAGGGCGTTAATCTTCAGGCGCGCAATCACAAAGCCGTTCACCAGACCGCTCAGCACGCCGAGCATCAGCCCCGCCAGCACGCCGATCCACAGGCTTTCGGTCATATTGATCACCACGGCAGTGGTGACCCCGGCACAGGCAATCACCGAGGCGACCGACAGGTCAAAATCGCCGGAGGCCAGGCAGAATAGCATTCCGCAGGCCACCATGCCGGACATGGAGATGGCCAGCCCCAGCCCCTTCATGTTGATGAAGGTCGCGAAGTTTGGCACAAAAATCGCGCACGCAACGAACAGGGCGGCAAAAACCACCAGCATGCCGTACTGGTCCCAGATGCGGCCAAAACTGAAAGCCGACTTCGGCGCTCCGGATGTAGTAACAGAGGACATCATTGACTCCTTACTCAGGCGACAGCCTGGCTAACTTTAGGCATGGCGAGACTCAACGCCTGTTGTTCATTCGCCTGTTCATGCAGCAATTCACCGGCAATTTCGCCTTCACGCATCACTACAATGCGGTCAGCGACGCCCAGCACCTCGGGCAGATCGCTGGAGGCGAACAGCACCGCCACGCCGCGTTTTGCCAGCTCATAGATGACGTTATAGATTTCGTGTTTCGCCCCCACGTCGATACCGCGCGTTGGTTCATCCAGCAAAATGACCTTCATGTCTTCCGACAGCCAGCGCCCCAGAATGGCTTTTTGCTGGTTGCCGCCGGACAAATTCATGATCAGCTGTTCAGCCCCGGGAGTTTTGATGTTCAGCGAACGGATATGGTGATCAGCGTTGCTCGCCTCCCAGCCGTCGTTAATCAGACATCCCGCGCGGATGAACTTGCGCCGGGCAGAGATGTTGATGTTGTCGCGCACCGAGTGCACTGGAATAATGCCTTCGGCCTTTCGATCCTCCGGACAGAGCATGATGCCCGCGTTAATCGCCTGCGCAGGCTTCTGTATATCGACCTTTTTCCCGTCGACGAAGACCTGGCCCTGGGTAATGCGCGTCCCGCCAAACAGCCCTTTCATCAGCTCGCTGCGCCCTGCCCCGACAAGGCCAAACAGCCCGACGATTTCGCCGCTGCGCACCGAGAGTGAAATAGGTGTGCGCACGCCTGGGGCTTTAACGCTATCCAGACGCAGACGCTCAGGGCCGTACTCGCGCGGCTTCCAGTGGTAAATATCCCCCAGATCGCGCCCAACCATCGCCTGCACCAGCTGGTCATGATTGACCTGCTGCATATCGGTGAAGGTGCGCACGTAGCGGCCATCCTTAAACACGGTGATGGCATCGCTTAAGGCAAAAATCTCTTCCATACGGTGGGAGACGTACAGAATGATGCGGCCCTCTTTGCGCAGCTCGCGGATCACGCGAAAGAGGTTTTCAATTTCACGCGCCGAGAGCGAGCTGGTTGGCTCGTCAAAAGCGATGATCTTGGCGTTACGCGCCAGCGCTTTGGCAATTTCCACCATCTGCCACTGGCCGATGGAGAGATACTTAAGGGGCGTTTGCGGATCGACATCCAGCCCAAGGTGCCTGAGCTGCAAGCCCGCTTCATAGTTGAGCAGCGAGCGGTTGACCACGCCGCTTTTATGCGGAAGCTGGCCCAGGTAGATGTTCTCCGCCACGGTCATTTCAGGAATGAGATGCAGCTCCTGATAGATGATGGCGACGCCCGCGTTTAACGCTGCCGTGGTATCGTCAAAGGCCACCTCTTCGCCGCGAATGGCCAGCGTGCCGGTGGTGGGCGTGTAGTTGCCGCTGAGAATTTTTAGCAGCGTGGATTTTCCCGCGCCGTTCTCCCCCATCAGGGCATGAACCTGGCCGGCATAGCAGTCGAAGCTGATATCGGTCAGCGCGTTTACGCCGGGGAATGTTTTACCGATGCCGCGGAAAGAGAGATACGGATCAGACTGTTGCATAACGACTCCGTGATTCCTGTAGTGTGTACGTCAGGCCCCTCACGGCGTGTGAGGGGCGCAATCACAGCGTATTACTTACCGCCCAGTCCTTTTTTCGCCAGCTCCTCTTTGAAATTATCGCGGGTGATCAGCACCACATCGGTTACTTCGGTGAATTTCGGCGGCTCAACCCCCTTGGTCACCCAGTTGTAAAGCATTTCGCTGGATTTATAGCCGTGGACATCCGGGCTTGGCAGCAGAGAGCCGTAGAAGCCGGTCGCCTGCGCTTTAGACAGTTCGCTCACGGCGTCCACGCCGTTGATGCCGATCCCAATAATGTCCGGTGCTTTAAAACCCTGGCCTTCCGTTGCACGCACGCCGCCCAGCACGGTGTTATCGTTCATCCCCACCACCAGCCAGTGTTTCACCTCCGGATGCTGAACGAGCATGGAGTTCGCCGCATCAAAGGCGCCCGGGATATCGTTGGATTTGGTCGGGACTTTGTAGATTTGTTTTTCCGGGAAGCCAGCCGCTTTTAGCGCGTCCATGGAGCCCGTGGTACGACGACGGGCGGTATCCAGCTCGTCAGCGGTAATCGCCATCACGGCGGTCTCTTTTACATCCCAGCCGCGTTTTTGCATCTCTTTATATAGCTCCTGGCCCTGACGCTCGCCGATTTTGGTGGCCGCCATCATCACCAGCGGAACGGTATCCATCGGTTTGCCTTTGGCATTCACGAACTGATCGTCCACCGCAATCACTTTCATGTCATAACCGCGCGCTTTCGCGGCAATCGCTGAACCCAGCTTTGGATCCGGCGTACAGATAACGAAACCTTTCGCGCCGCTCGCCGCCAGGCTATCAATGGCGTTAAGCGTTTTCTCGCCGTCAGGTACGGCGATTTTAATTACCTCAAATCCCAAATCTTTTCCGGCTTTATCAGCAAATTTCCATTCGGTCTGGAACCACGGTTCTTCCGGCTGTTTAACCAGAAAACCGAGCTTTAAATTTTCAGCGATAGCGGATTGTGACATAACGGCAGCCAGGCCGATGGCCGCCAGCGCTTTAGTAAATTTGTGCATGGTAAACTCCAGCTTTAGCATTCTTATCTGTAGGGAATAATGGCGAACAACTTATTTAATCGGACTTAAAACAAGGCATTAGCGCTTACCTCTTCATAAGCGTTATTGCTGGTGATAGTTTTAGCGGGAAATTAATCATCCATAAGAGAGCGACATCACACCGCAGAATTACAGTAATTGCGTACATAAATTCAGCGAAAAATGACATAAAAAAGGACGTAATTGTCCTACAAATGGAAAGGAGTTAAGCAGGATTATCCATAAGGTCAGCTAAGAAATCCCTGTAACCCGGACGCCTTAGCGTCCGGCAGAAAATTTACCAGCGGTAATAGATGTGTTCAGCATGATCGCGCACGGGGGCGTCGTCGCCCAGCAGACGCGCAGAGAGCGTCAGCGCAAAGTCAAAAGCGTGCCCCAGCCCCTTGCCGCTGATGAGGTTGTTATCCTCCACGACCGGCGCATCCACATATACTCCATCATCAACGGTCTGCCAAAGATCGCCGGAACAGACGTAGCGCCGCCCCTTCAGTAGCCCGTTTGCGCCCAGCACCCGCGCAGCCGCAGAGCAGATCGGGCAGATGAGTTTGCCGTGCTCGTCATGCGCGGAAACAAAGCGTATCACCTCCTGGTTAGCCGCCAGATTGATACTCCCCTGCGGCCCACCGGGTAACACGACCGCGTCATACAGCGTATTAATACGTTCCGTTAAGGTACTGTCAGCCACCATGGGGATATTGTGGTAACTCACTACCGCACGGGACTCCGCGCAGGCCAGCATTTCCACCTCGATCTGCAAGCGACGCAGGATATCCACTGTGATAATCGCTTCTGCTTCTTCAAAACCAGGTGCCAGCAGCACCGCAACTTTTGTCATCATAAACCCCTACAAGTGAAAAGATATAAAACATCGTTTCATTTTCCAGATTTGTTAGATAACAATCTTACGACGCGATCACAGAACGGTATATTATGTGAAAATTGATTTAGCTCAAATTTGCTACAGCAGGATATATTTGCAGTTATTATTTCTGATTTAACACTTTCACAGAATTTCCCGCCACAGAAGGTTTCCTGAAACGATAAAAATGGGAAGCACTGATTTTAATATCATTGAAATCATATAGATAAAAAATATTATATCTCGTCACCTGTTTTCTGTTCTGCGCTATATTTAAATTTGTAATGTATGGTAAACACAGCCCAACTAAGAGTTTTCTTAATTCCAAGAGAAGCGTATGCTTATTTAAATCGAACACAGGACGTGAATTTTCGAGTTTGTTTACCTTGCAGAAATCTTTTTCTGTTATTCAATCGTCAGTACCTGCCGGGTCAGGTTTCGTAGCGGACATCAAGTCCCACAGTCAATAAGGATATGAGTATGACTACCCAAACGATGATGCAAAAACTGAATGCCCAGATGAACCTGGAGTTTTATGCTTCAAATCTGCATCTGCATTTGAGCGCCTGGTGTTCCAGAAAAAGCCTCAACGGCACTGCCACTTTCTTTCGTACTCAGGCGCAAAGTAACGTCACGCACATGATGCGTGTCTTTAACTTTTTGAAAGCCATCGGCGCCAATCCCACAGTCAAAGAGCTTGAAACGATTGAAGATAATTACTCCTCTCTGGAGGAACTGTTCCAGAAAACGCTTGAAGAGTATGAGCAACGCTGTACGAAGCTGAACAAGCTGGCCGATGAAGCCAAAGCGCAACAGGACATCATTACCCTCAAGTTTTTACGTGATATGGACAGAGAACAGCAGCAGGATGGCATGCTGCTGAAAACGCTCGCAGACGAAATCCGCAACGCGAAACGCGCGGGGATCTGTCTGGAGCAGACGGACCGCCATCTTCTCGACATAGCTACCGTGCAACACCACTAAGTCCCTTCACCCGCTTCCGTCAGGGAGTGGGTGCCAACTCCCTGCTTTTGCTGACATTTAACAAATCAGATCTTGCTCCCAATGAATAACCACACAACGTGTAATGATTTGTTTAATTACATTCATTAACGAGGGAGCATCATGATCACCATTGAGTTTATTGTCATTATCCTCTGCCTGCTGGTAGGTACCCGCTTCGGCGGGATGGGCCTGGGGCTGATAAGCGGCATCGGCCTGTTTATTTTGAGTTTTGTCTTTGGTCTGCAACCCGGTAAACCGCCGGTTGACGTGATGCTCACGATCCTCGCCGTCATCGGCTGCGCGGCAACACTACAGACCGCCGGTGGCCTGAACGTGATGATGCAATTCGCAGAGCGCCTGCTGCGAAAACATCCCCAGCACATCACCCTTCTCGCGCCGTTTACCACCTGGATGTTGACCTTTCTCTGCGGGACCGGCCACGTCGTCTACACTATGTTTCCCATTATCGCGGATATCGCCCTGAAAAAAGGCATTCGCCCGGAACGGCCGATGGCGGTGGCCTCGGTGGCCTCACAGATGGCGATCACCGCCTCCCCCGTTTCCGTGGCCGTCGTTTCGCTGGTCTCAATTCTGGGTGCGCAGCACGGTATCGGCCACGCGTGGGGGATCCTCGAAATCCTCGCCGTTTCCGTACCGGCCTCACTGTCTGGCGTCGCCATTGCGGCACTGTGGAGCCTGCGCCGGGGCAAAAACCTCGCAGACGATCCTGAATTTCAGGAAAAGCTGAAAGATCCGAAACAGCGGGAGTTTATCTATGGGGGAACGGAGACGTTGATGGATCAGCGTTTCCCTAAACAGGCCTACTGGTCAACGTGGATCTTCTTCGCCGGGATTGCGGTTGTGGTCCTGCTGGGTGCGTTGCCCGAGTTGCGTCCGGCGTTTGAGATCAAAGGCAAAATGACGGCCCTGTCGATGAACCTTGTCATTCAAATGATGATGCTTATTGCCGGGGCCATCATGCTGATGACCTGTAAGGTTAATGCGTCGGCCATTTCAAACGGAGCGGTATTTAAGGCGGGGATGGTCGCCATCTTCTCGGTGTTTGGCGTGGCATGGATGAGCGATACCTTTTTCCAGGCGCATCTCGACGAACTGAAAATGGCACTGGAGGGGGTAGTGAAGAGTCATCCCTGGACGTATGCCATCGTGTTGTTTCTGGTGTCGAAACTGGTCAACAGCCAGGCCGCGGCCTTGACCGCGGTCGCCCCGATGGGGTTGATGTTAGGCATCGATCCGAAAATGCTGGTGGCCTTCTTCCCGGCCTCCTACGGCTACTTTGTGCTGCCCACCTATCCGAGCGATCTGGCCTGTATTGGATTCGATCGCTCCGGCACCACCCGCATCGGTAAATTCATCATCAACCACAGCTTTATTCTGCCGGGTCTGATTGGCGTCAGCTGTGCCTGCGTGGTGAGCTATCTGCTGGTGCAGACGTTCTTTTGAACCTTCTGCGGGCGACAGACTCTGTCGCCCTTCGACGTAAAATCAGAAAACGGTTTCTAATTTTAAAACATCGGTTTATTTTAGTGTGACTCACCCTGCGGCGTGAAGCGCAGTTCAATCAGCGCGATCGCTTTCTGGATCGCGCGGAGCGTAACCGGGTCCGCCGCAGCAGGATGATTGGTGAAATCGATGTTTTTTAGCTGGGTCGACATCTTTTCGCGTACCTCAACCGGCGCGATAACGTCAATCACATCAAGGATTTGTTTGATAACCAGCTGGCAGGCGACGACGTCAGATACCAGTTCCTGATCGGCGCTCAGGTTTTGTGACATGGGGTTCTCCTTATTCAAAGGCCGCCATAGTAGCAAAACAGACGCCCTTCCATCTCCCTCTCGTCGTCCGCAGACATAAAAAAACCTGCCGAAGCAGGTTTTTTTATCAGAACATCGCACCCGGTGGGACGTCTTTAAACGTTGTGCAGTAGTTAGCCCACATGCTTTTCAGGATTTTGCGCAGTTTCATTATGTTGCTCCAGTAACGTGTTATGCAGGTGTTATTATCAATACGCTTATAATATGACCACCATCACAAAAATCAACCATTTTGTGACCTGCATCACGGTTAATAAACCCTCAGTGCTGCCAGTTTGTTAAAAAAAGGCACGATAAATCCGCACGTTACAGACTTATAAATTCCAGTAAATTTTTATAAAATTTTTTGAGCGGGCAGGAAGAGAATGAGTGAAAACGTATCCGGCAAAGAGAGCCGTGGATTATCGCCAGCGGCACTGCTGGTGGCCGGTGCTTTCTTTATGGAGTTTCTGGACGGGACGGTGGTCGCCACCGCATTGCCGGATATGGCAAAAAGCTTCGGCGTACAGGCCGTGGATCTGAATATCGGCATCAGCGCCTACCTGATCACCCTTGCCGTGCTGATCCCCGCCAGCGGCTGGATCGCCGACCGCTTCGGCGCGCGAAAAGTATTTGCCCTCGCGCTGGCGATCTTCACGCTGGCCTCGGTATTTTGCGGCCTGTCCACCACGCTCGAGGAGTTTGTCGCAATGCGCGTCTTCCAGGGCATGGGTGGCGCGCTGATGGTGCCCGTGGGTCGCCTGGCCGTGTTACGTACAACGCCAAAGCATCAGCTCATCACGGCAATCGCCACCCTGACGTGGCCTGCGCTGGTCGCGCCGATCATCGGCCCGCCGCTGGGCGGGTTCATTACAAGCTATGCCGACTGGCGCTGGATCTTCTTTATTAATGTGCCGCTGGGGATAATCGCCATTTTGCTGGCACTGCGAATCATTCCGGACCTGCATGAAGATACGCGCCGACCGTTTGACTTGCCGGGTTTTGTGGTCACCACCCTTGCCATGGTGAGCCTGGTTTATGCGATGGAGTTGATGGGCGCAGAGCCTCTGCGGACAGAATTAACCGCCACGCTGTTTATCGTCGGTGTCGTCGCGTTGAGCCTGGCGCTTCGCCACTTTAAGCGGGCAACCTGGCCGATGATCAGGCTCGATGCGATGCAAGTGCCGACGTTTCGCGTCACCCTGTACGGCGGATCGCTGTTTCGCGCCTCCATCAGCGCGGTTCCGTTCCTGTTACCGCTGATGTTCCAGGTCGGCTTTGGCATGGACGCGTTCCATTCTGGCCTGCTGGTGCTGGCCGTTTTCGTAGGCAATCTCACCATTAAACCGGCAACGACGCCCCTGATCCGCAGCCTGGGGTTTAAGCGGCTGTTGCTGATTAACGGTTCACTGAATGTCCTGGCGCTGCTGGCCTGCGCCTTTCTTACGCCGCAGACTCCTGTGTGGCTCGTCATGCTGATCCTCTATCTGGGTGGCGTTTTTCGTTCGATCCAGTTTACAGCCATCAGTACGCTGGCCTTTGCGGATGTACCCTCGGCGCAGATGAGCTATGCCAATACGCTGTTTTCAACCGCAACGCAGCTTGCCGTGGGACTTGGGATCACGCTCGGGGCCATTGGTATTCGTATCGGGGAAAAAGTCAGTGAGACGATGGGGATTGCCGGCATGCCGGGAATGAGCTTCCGGCTGGCATTTGTGGCGATCGCGCTGATCTGCCTGGTGGGAATGGTTGACACGCTGCGTCTGACCAAAAATGCAGGCAGCGCGGTATCATCGAAAAAGTAAGGCTCTGTGCCGGGCGGGCAACGCACCGCCCGGCAAAGGAAATCAGCCAACAATACCGCGCACGAAGGCTTCGATTTCTTTGTCCTGGCAGTTCTCGAAGAAGCACTGCTGGAAGCGCTGGCCTGAGACGGCGGTTTCAACCAGCTCAGGATCGATTGCACGCAGGGTATCCAGATAGTTTTCTTTTACCACCGCCGCTTTCACCTGGTTCAGAATACCGGCGTTACGCACCTGCGGCTCCTTACGCTCTGGTGGATAGCCTTCGCCATTGCGTCCGGTAAACGCTTTCTCAAAGATAAAGCGTACGTTCAGTTCTGCCCCCCAGCCGAAGCCCTTCGCAAACGGCAGAGAAAGCGCGTTACCGTTGTTGATTTGCGCGAACAGGAAAGCATCCGCAGGATCGATGCAGTAACCGCAAATCACACCCGGATGGATGTTCAGGGACATCAACGCGCCCTGCCCGGTACCGCAGCCGGTGACAACAAAATCAACGGCTTTTGCGTTAAGCAAAATGCTCGCCATGATGCCCAGGTGAATATAAGTGAGATGATGATCGTTCTCATCACTCATACCGACGTTATAGACCGGGAAACCTTTCTCATCAGCAACGGCTTTCAGCTCATTAAGGATGATGGGATTCTTAGCGGCCTGGCTGTTTTCCATCATCAGTGCAATTTTCATCTTGTCTCTCCTGAATGCATGGCGGGCGATCCCGCTGTGGATACCTTTTCAACTTAACCTTACTATCAAACAAACGCACTTTCAAATTAAGTGAAAACTTGTTTTAAAAAACAAAGATGCGCTCACAATTTCGCTCGGTGGCCCGGCTCGTTGTAGAGTGAAAGGGCAGATCCTCCGGCTATTCCGGCCATTGCGTCCCGTCGCGTTGGTTACAATGGCGTATTTCCCGTCACGCAGAGTGAAACATGAAACGTGTAATCATAGCCGGAACGATCCTGTTGCTCGCCGGGTGCAGCATCAACCGTCAGGCAGAAGTCAGTAGTACGGATGCCCCAAACGGAATTGTGCGCCTCGACTATGGCCAGACCATGCTGCAAAACGCCTGGTCTGATGACTATGTTAATAACGGTACGGCAACAAAGGCCTGCCAACGTATGGGCTACGCCTCCGCGTCAGCCTACGGGCAGCCGATTAAAACCTGCACCCTGATCAGCGGTTCACTCTGTCTGAACGAAAGTGTGACCATTCAGTATAAATGTCAGGGATATGCCGTTACCTCTTCCAGCCAGAATCCGTGGTATTAACCGCGACTGCCAGTCACGCTGGCAGTTTATTTAATAAGAACAAAAACAATTCTCATTAATAAATACAAATGGCGGCAATGCGTTTTATTCCCATTCGTATTTTTAATAAATAAATATTTATTTTACTTTTTGCAAATAATTAAATAACAAATTATAGTGTCGCTCATCGTGAACCAGAATTAATAAACCGGAGCTGCACCATGTTGAAAACTGAAATGATCGACAAGCTCAATGCGCAAATGAATCTTGAGCTATTTTCTTCCCTGCTTTATCAGCAGATGAGCGCCTGGTGCAGCTATCACAGCTTTGAAGGGGCTGCCGCCTTCCTGCGTCGTCATGCCCAGGAAGAGATGACGCACATGCAGCGTCTGTTTGATTACCTGACGGACACCGGCAGCCTGCCGCGCATTGATAACGTGGTATCGCCTTTCGCCGAGTACGGCTCTCTTGATGAACTGTTCCGTGCCACCTATGAGCACGAACAGCTGATCACCCAGAAAATAAATGAACTGGCTCATGCCGCCATGACCAGTCAGGATTATCCAACCTTTAATTTACTTCAGTGGTATGTGGCTGAACAGCACGAAGAAGAGAAGCTGTTTAAATCCGTGCTGGATAAATTATCTCTGGCAGGTAAATCCGGGGAAGGTCTGTACTTCATTGATAAAGAGCTGTCGACGCTCGACACGCAGAATTAATAGAAAAGCGGTGCTGAGTTTTCAGCACCGCTTTATTCAATGACGGCAAATTTTACTTTCGTGCGTGGAAAATCCGTCTGCTGCCGGAATGAATTTTCCGCGCGCCGCCAGAAACGCCACCAGCTCCGCGGCTGTCATTTCCGAAGCTGAACAGGTATGGAAACGCGCCGCTTCGCCAAAGCGGGCATGTATCGCCTCAACCAGACTCTCCTTCGTATAACGCTCACCTGACTCAATCATCATATTCAGCACGTCGTGTCCGTGAATTGACATCATTACCTCTCGCAAATAAAAAGCAGACTAAATGCTCCCTCCACGGCACGCTTTGCGCTGGCGCAGGTTCCCCCTTTCTTTTTGTAAATTAATCATTACACCCTATGTAACGGTGATTTGACGAGATGGTGCTTTTCCCTTACTCTGCGCCGCAGAATGAGTCGCGGTATGGAAGCGTTGTAGAGGAAAGCGTGAAGAACAGAACTCTGGGAAGTATTTTTATCGTCGCCGGAACGACAATTGGCGCAGGAATGTTGGCCATGCCGTTGGCTGCCGCCGGCGTCGGGTTTGGGGTTACCGTAGTGCTGCTGGGCGGTCTTTGGGCCCTGATGTGTTACACCGCGCTATTATTGCTGGAGGTTTATCAACATGTCCCTGCCGATACCGGCTTAGGCTCCCTGGCTGCACGCTATCTTGGACGCTACGGGCAGTGGATCACCGGTTTCAGCATGATGTTCCTGATGTACGCGCTGACCGCCGCCTACATCAGCGGCGCCGGGGAGCTAATTGCGTCAAGTATCAATGACGGCTTCGGTGCGTCGCTTTCACCGGAAACAGGCGCCATTGTCTTTACGCTGATCGGTGGCGGTGTGGTTTGTGCGGGCACGTCGCTGGTCGATCTGTTTAACCGTTTTTTGTTCAGCGCCAAAATTCTCTTCCTTGTTGTGATGCTGGTGCTGCTGGCACCGCATGTGCACAAGGTTAACCTGCTCTCCCTCCCGCTTGAGAAAGGTCTGGCGCTTTCGGCCATCCCGGTGATTTTCACCTCTTTCGGTTTTCATGGCAGCGTGCCGAGCATCGTGAGCTATATGAACGGGGATATTCGCAAGCTGCGCCGCGTCTTTGTGATCGGCAGCGCCATTCCGTTGATTGCTTACCTGTTCTGGCAGCTGGTGACGCTGGGCAGTATTGATTCCACCACCTTTATCGGCCTGATGGCAGAGCATTCTGGTCTGAATGGATTCCTGGTTGCCCTGCGTAACGTGGTGGCCTCTTCACACGTGGAGCTGGCGGTACATCTGTTTGCAGACCTGGCGCTGGCAACCTCCTTCCTCGGCGTGGCGCTTGGCCTGTTTGACTATATGGCGGATCTGTTCCAGCGTCGCAATACCGTTGCCGGACGCTTACAGACGGGGGCGATGACCTTCCTGCCGCCGCTGGCCTTCGCGCTCTTTTATCCGCGCGGGTTTGTGATGGCGCTAGGGTATGCTGGCGTGGCGTTATCGGTACTGGCCCTGCTGCTGCCTTCCCTGCTGGCGTGGAAGAGCCGCCAGCAACATCCGCAGCAAGGATACCGCGTGGCGGGTGGTAAGCCGCTGCTGTGCGTGGTGTTTGGTTGTGGGGTGGTGATTATTCTGGTGCAGATTTTGATTGCAGCGGGGATGCTGCCGGAAGTGGGATAAAAAAAGGGGCTATGAATAGCCCCTTTTTTCAGTGCAGACAGCAACTCTTAAACTTCTTCCCGCTCCCGCACGGACACGGATCGTTACGTCCCACCTTCGACCCGTTCACGATCGGCTTTTTCGCTTCCGGCTGCTGCGGATTAGCCACCCAGTAGTTGTACAAACGCAGCGCCGCAGGCTGAATGCTCTCGATGCTGGCCATATACTCCTCTTCGGTCAGCGCTTCCAGCTTCTCGCTGTGCTCTTCCGTTCCGTGCAGGGCAATCACCGCCAGATCCGCTTCCAGCGCTTCCGGCAGGGATGACCAGTCCGTCAGCGCCACGCCGCGCATGTAGCCATAGCACCACTCTTCCACTACGGTATAGCTCTGACCGTCAACGTCGTTATAGCCAAACAGCGGTTCAAACTGATCCGGGTATTCGCTCAGGCGCTCGGCAATATCGTTCATGTGCTTAAAGCAGAGATCGATAAAACGGTTCATCTCACGATCGTTTTTCCAGCGCGGAATATACTTCTCGCCACCCCATACCGCCACCAGCCAGGTGTCGGGCTCCACCACAACGGGACCGGAAAGTACTGCGGTAAGCATGCCGTCCAGTTCGGACACGTCAATCACGGATGCATCGTCGTGTCCGTAAGAGATTAATGTCTCTTCCAGCCACGCCATCTCGCTTTCAGTTAATGGGCCTTCAGCCATTGCTGATACTCCTGATAAAAAAAACGATCCTGACATATATCGCCGCGCATGCCTATCTGAAGTTTAGGTCTTTATTGCTGCAAAAACGTGCAAATCGTGACCGTTGCACAACTTATGGGCTTTGTTGTTAAGGAGATGTGATCTCCGCTGTAAATTCATCTCATCCCGCAAAGGCGCATAAAACGGCGCTCTATACTCAACGTGTTGTGACCCGGTCAAGGGATTAACCATTCTGGCAACCTTTTTGCTTAATGTTCTGCGCGCTTCGCGGTGCGTGGGATCCTCGCCGTATTAAGCACGAGATTGCTTCTAAAGTGCATTTTGTTCTCGCTCTTGTTTTTGGATTTACGATGCCATCAGGCGTTCGGGTTTCTACCTGGTGCAAAAACCTCTTTGCTAAGGAACATAATAATGTCGCTGAAATTTACCAAAACTCCCCTCTCCCTGTTGCTGGCCGGTTGTCTGGTGACGGCCTTTTCTGCACAGGCCGATATCGTGATCGGCGTGGCCGGGCCGTTCACAGGCCCGAACGCAACCTATGGCGATCAATACTGGCATGGCGCTACGCAGGCGGCGGAAGACATTAACGCCGCTGGCGGGATCAACGGTGAGAAAATCAAACTGGTTCAGGGCGATGACGCCTGCGAACCCAAACAGGCCGTTGCCGTCGCCAACCGCTTAGTCGATCAGGATAAAGTGAAAGCGGTCGTCGGCCACTTCTGCTCCTCGTCGACCATGCCCGCCTCCGAGGTCTATAGCGATGCCGGGATCCTCTCCATCACCCCCGGCTCAACGAACCCGCTTATTACCGAGCGGGGCATGAGCGATATGTTCCGCATGTGCGGACGTGACGACCAGCAGGGCCAGGTCGCCAGCGATTTTATTCTTGATAAGCTTAAAGCCAAACGGGTCGTCATCATCCACGATAAAGACACCTACGGTCAGGGGCTGGCGGACGCCACTAAAGCGGCGCTGGCGAAACGCGGCGTTAAGGAAGTGATGTACGAAGGGTTGTCCCGCGGGGAGAAAGACTTTAACGCGCTGGTGACCAAAATTGGCGCACAAAAACCAGACGTGGTGTTCTTCGGGGGCTGTCACCCGGAAGCGGGCCCGCTGGTTCGCCAGATGCGTGAACAGGGCGTGCAGGCGAAGTTCTTCTCGGGAGACTGTATCGTCAATGAAGAGATGGTCACCGCCGCCGGTGGGGCGAAGTACACCAACGGTATTTACATGACCTTCGGTAAAGACCCGCGCCTGATCCCGGACGGAAAAGCCGTCATCGAGAAATTCCGCGCCGGTAAATTTGAACCAGAAGGATACACCCTCTACGCCTACGCGTCTGTGCAGGCTATCGCAGCGGCATTCAAGGCCACGAAAGGGACGGATTCCGTAAAAGCCAGCGAGTGGCTGAAGGCCAACCCTGTCGACACGGTGATGGGTAAAAAAGCCTGGGACAGCAAAGGTGACCTCAAAGTGTCTGACTACGTGGTCTACCAGTGGGACGACAAAGGCAAATATAAAGAAGTGCCATAACGGGACGGAATCTGCTCAACGTCGGCAGGTCTGACTGTCGGCGTAACCCTTTATTCAGGTGCGCGACCATGAGTACATTCTTCCTGCAACAATTAATTAATGGCTTAACGCTGGGTTCGGTCTACGGTCTTATCGCCATCGGCTACACCATGGTGTACGGCATCATCGGTATGATCAATTTCGCCCACGGCGAAGTGTATATGATCTCCGCCTATCTCTCGGCCATTGGCCTGGCCCTGCTGGCGTTTTTTGGACTCCACTCCTTTCCGCTGCTGATCCTGGGAACCCTTGTTTTCACCATCGTGGTCACCGGCGTTTATGGCTGGACGATTGAGCGCATCGCCTATAAGCCGCTACGCAATTCGACGCGTCTGGCGCCGCTGATTTCGGCCATCGGGATGTCGTTGATACTGCAAAACTACGTCCAGCTCAGCCAGGGCCCACGGCAGCAGGGCGTACCGACCATGCTGGATGGTGTGCTGCGTTTTCACCTCGGCGAAGGGTTTGTCCAGATAACCTATACCAAAGTCTTTATTCTCATCGCCTCGTTCGCGGGCATGCTGGTGCTGACCTGGATTATCAACCGTACCCGCTTAGGGCGCATGTGCCGTGCGGTGCAGCAGGATCGTAAGATGGCCTCCATTTTGGGTATCAACACCGACAGAATTATTTCGCTGGTGTTTGTTATCGGCGCAGCCATGGCCGGGCTGGCGGGCGTGCTGATCACCATGAATTACGGCACCTTTGATTTTTACGTCGGGTTCGTTATCGGCATCAAGGCCTTTACGGCAGCGGTGCTGGGCGGCATCGGCTCTCTGCCCGGTGCGATGCTTGGCGGGCTGATTCTGGGCGTCGCAGAAGCGCAATTCTCCGGGATGGTGAACTCGGATTATAAAGACGTGTTCTCGTTTGGATTGCTGGTATTAATCCTGATCTTCCGTCCTCAGGGGCTGCTGGGCCGCCCTGTCGTGGCTAAAGTGTAAGGAACAACGCGATGACCTCTGACGGCTTTTCCCTGAAGCGCTGCATTCTGGACGCGATTTTTTCCGGAATGATCGCCCTGATTATTTTCGGCCCGATTGCGGGCGTCATACTGGATGGTTACAGCTTTACCTTTGACGGCCAGCGGCTGGCGTGGATTGTAGGCACGGTGATGCTGGGACGCTTTTTGCTGAGCGCCTTTTCAGCTACGGCGGCCGGAAGACGTTTACAGGCGCGGTTTGAATCCGACAATGCGGGGGTGTATGTCCGGCCACCGGCGTATAAAAGCCGCATGCGCTGGATCATTCCGCTGATTGTCACGCTGGCGATCTGCTTCCCGTTTGTGGCCACAAAATACGTTCTGACGGTCGCTATACTCGGACTGATCTACGTCCTGCTCGGTCTTGGGCTGAACATTGTCGTTGGCCTGGCAGGGCTGCTGGATCTGGGTTATGTCGCCTTCTATGCCATCGGCGCTTACGGGCTGGCGCTCGGGTATCAGTATCTGGGGCTTGGGTTCTGGAGCATGCTGCCGCTGGCGGCGCTAATGGCTGCGGGCGCGGGCGCCCTGCTCGGCTTTCCGGTGTTACGCATGCACGGGGATTATCTCGCCATCGTCACGCTCGGGTTTGGCGAGATCATCCGTCTGGTGCTGAACAACTGGCTTACCTTCACCGGCGGGCCTAACGGCGTTTCAGCCCCTGCCCCGACCTTTTTTGGCCTGGAGTTTGGCCGACGCGCCAAAGAAGGCGGCGTCCCTTTCCACGAGTTCTTCGGCCTGAACTATAACCCCAACATGAAGTTTATCTTCATCTATGCGGTGCTTTTCCTGGTAGTCATGCTGGTGCTGTACATTAAACACCGGCTGACCCGAATGCCCATTGGACGGGCGTGGGAAGCGCTCCGTGAGGATGAGATTGCCTGCCGTTCCATGGGGCTCAACCACGTTCTGGTCAAACTCTCGGCCTTCACCCTGGGCGCATCGACGGCAGGTATCGCCGGGGTGTTTTTTGCCACCTGGCAGGGGTTTGTTAACCCCACCTCTTTCACCTTTTTTGAATCGGCTCTCATCCTCGCGATTGTGGTCCTGGGCGGGATGGGCTCCACCGTCGGCGTCGTACTGGCCGCCTTTGTGCTGACCGTCACGCCGGAACTGCTGCGCAGCTTTGCGGAATACCGCGTGCTGCTGTTTGGCATGCTGATGGTGGTGATGATGATCTGGCGTCCTCGCGGTCTGATCCGCATCAACCGCAGCGGATTTGCCGTGCGTAAAGGAGTGGCGCCATGAACGCAACGATTTTGCGTGTAGAACATCTGATGATGCACTTCGGCGGGATCAAGGCCTTAAACGACGTCAATCTTGAGGTGCAGCGCGGCTCTATTACTGCACTCATTGGGCCTAACGGCGCGGGAAAAACAACCGTCTTTAACTGCCTGACCGGTTTCTACCGGGCCTCCGGCGGCAACATTCTGTTCAATGCACGAAATAAAACCACCAATGTCATTCAGGTGCTCGGCCAGAAACTCCAGCCGGGCGACTGGCTCAGCCCGGCGCAGCTTGGTCAACGCCTGTTCTATAAGATGTTTGGCGGCACGCATCTGGTGAACCGCGCGGGTCTTGCGCGCACGTTTCAGAACATCCGCCTGTTCCGCGAGATGTCCGTTGTGGAAAACCTGCTGGTGGCACAGCACATGCGCGTCAACCGCAATCTGCTGGCGGGGGTGCTGAACACCCCTGCGTATCGTCGGGCAGAGAACGAGGCGCTGGACCGGGCGTTTTACTGGCTGGAGGTGGTGGATCTGGTAGATTGCGCGAACCGTCTGGCCGGGGAAATGTCCTATGGCCAGCAACGACGCCTCGAAATCGCCCGCGCCATGTGCACCGACCCGGAGATGATTTGTCTCGATGAACCTGCTGCCGGCCTGAACCCGGTGGAGACGCACAAGCTGAGCGAGATCATCCGGTTCCTGCGCGACCACCACGACATCACGGTTTTGCTGATCGAGCATGATATGGGGATGGTGATGGGCATTTCAGATGACATCATTGTGCTCGATCACGGCGATGTGATTGCCAGAGGTAAACCGGCTGAGATCCAGCACAATGAAAAAGTGATTGCCGCGTATCTGGGCACCGACGAAAGCGAGGTAAATCTGTGAGCGCACCGATGCTTCAATTTCATAATGTGGACGTTTTTTACGGGGTGATCCAGGCGTTGAAGCAGGTTTCACTTGAGGTAAACAAAGGGGAAACCGTGGCCCTGATTGGCGCTAACGGCGCGGGGAAGTCAACATTACTGATGTCAGTCTTTGGTCAGCCCCGGATCCGCAACGGGCAGATCCTCTTCTGCGGCGAGGATATCAGCCACAAATCCACCCACTATGTTGCCACCGGCGGCATCGCGCAGGCACCTGAGGGACGACGCATTTTCCCGGATATGTCTGTAGAAGAGAACCTGCTGATGGGGACAATCCCCGTCGGCAATCAGCATGCAGCTGAAGATATGCAAAGCATGTTCGACCTCTTCCCTCGCCTCAAGGAGCGGCGTAACCAGCGGGCGATGACGCTCTCCGGCGGTGAACAGCAGATGCTGGCTATTGCCCGGGCGCTGATGAGCCGTCCTAAACTTCTGCTGCTGGATGAACCCAGCCTCGGCCTCGCACCCATCGTGGTTAAACAGATCTTCCAGACGCTGCGCGAACTGGCCCGTAACGGAATGACGATTTTTCTGGTCGAGCAGAATGCCCACCACGCGCTGAAGTTGTCCGACCGCGGCTATGTGATGGTTAACGGCCAGATTCGGTTAAGCGGCAGCGGCGAGGCGTTGCTGAAGGATCCAGAGGTGAGGAAGGCGTACCTGGGCGGCGTGTGAAGCCTGGAGGCTATAGTGAGAAAAACTCACAGTGATTGCCATTATTAATCGTTTTTCTGATGCGACCGCATTCAAATATCATCTTTACGACCCGCCTTTGCGCGGGTCGATAAAACGTTCAGCCGCAAACTGAATAATAATGATAAGAGGATCCGGGGCAAATATGACACTTGATGCGTTATATCAGTTATTGAAAACTGTATTACCACCTGACACCGATTCAGCCGATGATTTACAGGATTTTATGGCCATGCTTATGGCTAAGAAACATCACTCTGAGGCTCTTTCACCGTTTTCGCAGCGCGTATACATGCTGTCCGTTGCCCATCGCGACCCTAAGCAAGCGGCTGCGCTGATTTCAGCCTGTCATCCTGAAGCAGGAAAGCCCCTTCCGATGCTCGACTTCTCCGGCTGGCCGCACGTGCGCTACGCCACGTCGGGTGAATTACAGACGCCTGAGACTGAAGAATATTTTCACAGGATTTCGTCTGCCGCCACGATATTACGCGGTGCAATTATTGACGCTGAGCAGCAGAAAAACACGCCAGCATTTTATATTCTGGATAAGGTACTCAGCCTGAACAGCGCTTTGCCAGAACGCTATAAAAAGATGGCAAACATCTCTTACTCATAACGGTTTTAATAAACCCGGCTTTCATCGTATTCCAGGTAATCGATATCCAGAGCCGGAACGACCGGGGTATGGTTTTGCAGCCAGCCCAGAAGGTGCTGGATGCTCTCTCTTTTGAGCGAATTTTTTGGCCAGACGAGGTAGTAACCATCTCCCGTCGCGATAGCTTCCCTGAACGGCAGGCCCAGCAGGCCGCTTTTCAGGGCATCAAGCGTGAGATGCAGGTCGGCGATAGCGATGCCGTGCCCGTTCATCGCGGCGATACTTCCCTGTTCAAGGGTATCAAACACCATGCCGCTGCTCATATCGAGCCCCGGAAACAATCCTGTTCTTCGCAGCCAGCGCCGCCAGTCACGTCTGTCCGGTGAAGGATGGATCAAATCGCATTGTGAAAGCTGCTGCCGGGCCGGTTCGATAAGCGATGGGGTGCAAACCGGGATAAGCCATTCATGAAAAAGCAGCTGGCTTTCCGTTGTCTCACCAAAACGGCCATTACCGAGAAGGATGGCGCAGTCGTATGGCTCAAGATTGAAATCAACGGTGTCAATGTCCATCCAGACGCTGGCAATCTCCACCTGCGGTTTTGCATGGTTGTTGCGAAAAGATCGCAGCACGTCGAGAAGCCATCTCATGGTCAGGGTGCTGGGTGTTTTTAACCGCAGCAGATGGTTTTCACTGCGAAATGCCCGGCAGGCCCATTCAATGCTCGTGAAGCTTTCGTTCAGCTGTCCGGCAAGCACTCGCCCGGCTTCAGTGACCTCCACGCGAGGACCTTGCCTTTTGAAAAGCTCGCAGTCGAACCACAGTTCAAGGGTACGGACATGTCTGCTGACCGCGCCCGGCGTAATATTGAGCGTTTCAGCGGCTTTTCTGAAGGAGTTCAACCGCGCAGCAACTTCAAACGCACGCAGTGCATACAATGGCGGTAAAGACATAGCGTCCCTTAAATGAAAATTTCATTATGCTAAAACTTGTTCCGGGGCAATGCCAGCAAGTAAATTATGGAGAAAAACAATGAGCCCCAATATACCGAGTCATAGCGATAGGGGTCAAAATCTATATGCAAAAAGCTGCTGACAAACTCGTAGCCATTGGCAAAGATGTTTATTTGAACGGCTGCAATAGTGATTACAAACACCTTATACGCGATAAATAGCGGGTATTTATGCAGCCTGTTAACTTTTAGTTTGCCGAGATAAAGCAAGAGAAAAATTGCAATAGATACAATGAAATAGGCCACGACAGGCCAAACAGGTGGATGAAGCGAAAATTCTAACTCTTGAGACATAATCAATTCTCTTTTGCTATCTGGTACATCTGCCACCCCGTAATACTTCCACTGGTCAAATCCAGCGCCATTGCGGTTTTAGATGCCTCTTGCCAACCTCTGATATAATCGTGGAATGAACTCCAGGACCTCTCTCTGGGACCCAAAATTTTTCTGCCCGCACCATATGCCGATAAAGAGAGATCAACGACGCCATAGACTAAGTCAGCCTGGTTATTACCATAACCTAACTTCGTAGCAGCAAATCTAAAGGGATATCGGATCTGGAAGGAACGCTTAACGAAAAACAGGGAAACGCTGGTCATAAAAACGCGTCACAGACAGCACGTTATGATAGAAAAATTCCTATAGTTCCGGTAGTCGGAGGGCAGTAATGCCCTCTTTTTATGGTGAAGCCGAATGGCGAAAGAATGGCGAATGGCGAATGGCGAAAATTAGGCAATAAAAAACCACCTTTCGGTGGTTTACACGACACTGCTTATCATTGATTTTATTATACTTTTCCCATGGTAGCCGGAGTGGGACTTGAACCCACACAGCGCGAACGCCGAGGGATTTTAAATCCCTTGTGTCTACCGATTCCACCATCCGGCCAGGGAAGAAAGTGGAGGCGCGTTCCGGAGTCGAACCGGACTAGACGGATTTGCAATCCGCTACATAACCGCTTTGCTAACGCGCCTTAAATCTTTTGTCTTTCGACCAGCACCCGCAAACTGCCGATGCATTAATCTGGAGCGGGAAACGAGACTCGAACTCGCGACCCCGACCTTGGCAAGGTCGTGCTCTACCAACTGAGCTATTCCCGCATGTTATCAAGTAACTATTTAACGACTTGCTAAGCACTTGATTTCATTATCGTCCGGCTTACTGTGCCGCCGTTCGATGCGTTGCATTCTACTGATATGACGTTATGAGTCAACGTTATTTTTTGCATCTCAGGATCGTTTGCTGAAAATTAAGCCGAAACGATCACTGTTCAAGCAAATCACCGCGCGCAGCGTTCAAATATTGCAGCATTGACCACAATGTCAGCACCGCCGCAACCCACAGCAGACCAATGCCGGCCCACTCTACCCAGGCATTCGGACGCCACAGCATCCACACCAGCGCCGCCATCTGCGCAGTGGTTTTAACTTTACCGATCCAGGACACCGCCACGCTGCTGCGTTTACCCAGCTCCGCCATCCACTCGCGCAGGGCAGAGATAATAATCTCACGGCCAATCATGGTCGCGGCAGGCAGCGTCACCCACCAGGTATGATAATGTTCCGCCACCAGCACCATCGCGATTGCCACCATCACCTTATCCGCAACCGGATCGAGGAACGCGCCAAAGCGGGTACTCTGGTTCCAGCGACGCGCCAGATAACCGTCAAACCAGTCCGTCACGGCGGCAATCAGGAAAATAAGCGCACAGGCAAAAGGCGCCCAGACGACCGGCAGGTAAAATGCCAGGACGAAGAACGGAATGAGCACAACGCGAAAGAGAGTAAGCAACGTAGGGATATTAAATCGCATGATGACGGTAACTGTCTGTTGTCAGTAAAATTTAGCTCTATGTTGCTACAGAGCCCTCAATGTTTCAACGAGTAGTAGATCTTTTCTGCCAGCCCTTGCGAAATACCCGGCACTTTTGCAATTTCTTCCATACTGGCGTTGAGTAATCCTTGCAATCCGCCCATATACTTCAACAGCATCTGGCGACGTTTTGGCCCGACGCCTTCAATCGTCTCAAGGGTACTGGTATTTTTCACTTTCGCCCGTTTTTTGCGGTGTCCGCTAATGGCATGATCGTGCGACTCATCTCGGATGTGCTGGATCACGTGCAGTGCAGGGGAATCTGGCGGCAGGCTAAAGCCCTCGCCTTCCGGCTCAAAGAACAGCGTTTCCAGGCCAGCCTTACGATCTGCCCCTTTCGCTACCCCTAGCAGCAGCGGATGGTTCTTATCCCACTCCACGTCGAGCGATTCGAATACCGCCTTCGCCTGCCCCAACTGCCCTTTCCCGCCGTCGATAAGGATAACGTCCGGGATTTTGCTCTCTTCAATCGCTTTACCATAGCGACGGCGCAGCACCTGGTTCATGGCGGCATAATCGTCACCGGGCGTAATGCCGGTGATGTTATAGCGACGATACTCTGCCCGCAGTGGTCCATTGGCATCAAAGACCACACACGACGCCACGGTCTGCTCACCCATCGTATGGCTGATGTCGAAGCATTCCATGCGTTTCACTTCCGGCAGCTTGAGCAGCGCAGCAAGCGCGGTTAAACGTTGGCTGACGGTCGATTGCTGGGAAAGTTTGGTGGTCAGCGCCGTGGCGGCATTGGTTCGCGCCAGCTTCAGATAACGCGCACGATCGCCGCGCGGTTTCGTCTGGACATTCACCCGGCGACCTGCCAGCTCTGAAAGTGAGTCCGCCAGCAGGGTTTTATCGTCCAGCGTGAAGTCAAGCAGGATCTCCGAGGGCAGCGTACGCATCTGGCTGCCCTGCAAATAAAACTGGCCGACAAAGGTCTCCACCACTTCACCCATCTCAGTCCCGCCCGGCACTTTCGGGAAGTAACTGCGGCTGCCGAGCACTTTGCCCTGACGAATAAACAGCACGTGAACGCAGGCCAGGCCGGCGTCAAAGGCAACACCGATGACATCGAGGTCGTCGCCCGTATTGGAAACAAACTGCTTCTCGGTCACCCTGCGCACCGCCTGGATCTGGTCGCGGATGCGTGCGGCCTCCTCAAATTCCAGCGCCGCGCTGGCTTTTTCCATGCGGGTAATCAGTTGCGTCAGCACCTGATCGTCTTTCCCGGCTAAAAACAGGCGGACATATTCCACCTGCTGCGCGTACTCTTCTTCGCTCACCAGCCCTTCAACGCATGGTCCCAGGCAGCGGCCAATCTGATATTGCAGGCATGGCCGGGAGCGGTTGCGATAAACGCTGTTTTCGCACTGGCGAACAGGGAAGATTTTTTGCAAAAGCGCCAGCGTTTCCCGCACGGCATAACCATTCGGGAAGGGGCCGAAATATTCACCTTTCGCATGCTTTGCGCCACGATGCATCGCCAGCCGCGGGTGCGTGTCGCCGCTCAGGAAGATAAACGGATAGGACTTGTCATCACGCAGCAGAACGTTGTAGCGCGGCTGATACAACTTAATGTAGTTGTGCTCAAGGAGCAGCGCTTCCGTTTCCGTGTGCGTTACGGTGACATCAATGTTGTGTATAAGTGCGACCAGCGCTTCGGTTTTACGGGAGGCAAGGTTGCTGCGGAAATAACTTGAAAGGCGTTTCTTCAGATCTTTCGCCTTACCGACATAGATAACCGTACCGCCAGCATCATACATCCGGTAGACGCCTGGCTGGCTGGTGACGGTTTTCAGAAATGCTTTTGAATCGAACGCTTCACTCACTGACTTATTAACGACTCCGCATTGCACAAACCATGGCGAATGGCCAGGTGAGTCAGTTCGACATCACCGTGGATGTTCAGTTTACTGAACATCCGATAGCGATAGCTGTTGACCGTTTTCGGGCTGAGATTCAGTTGTTCAGAAATCTCATTCACCTTCTGACCTTTAGTGATCATCAGCATAATCTGCAATTCGCGCTCAGACAAACTGGCAAACGGAGATTCCGTTTTTTCCGGTTCAATCTGACTCAACGCCATCTGTTGAGCAATATCAGAAGCGATATAGCGCTGCCCTGCGTGAACGGTGCGGATCGCATTGACGACTTCCTGCGGCGCAGCGCCTTTACTGAGATACCCCGCAGCCCCCGCCTGCATGACCCTGGCGGGCAGCGGATTTTCGGTATGGACGGTCAGCATGATGACTTTGGTATCAACGAACATGCGCGCGATTTTGCGCGTGGCTTCAAGCCCGCCAATACCGGGCATGTTCATATCCATCAGCACCACGTCTGCGGAGTTCGCGCGACACCATTTGACGGCATCTTCGCCACAGCACGCCTCGCCGGCTACTTTAATACCCTTTATATCTTCAAGAATGCGTCGTATCCCTGCGCGCACCAGTTCGTGGTCATCAACAAGAAGGACGTTGATCAAAGGAAATGTCTCCAGAATAGGGATAACGCTACTGACTGCTAATTGGGTTTATATTAACGGTTTTCCATGCAAGATTAAAACGCTAAAAAATCGGCTATACGATTCGGGTCTCGTTTTTGGAAATTAGGCTGTACAGTAAGTGGAAAGAAAACCCATGTGTACTGGGCTTTACCGCTATTTTTTTAGCACCAGCATTCAAAAAGCCATCAAAACATTTGTTAACGTAAACTAAAAAATGCTCTCATTTTTTTGTAACAACAATTAACGGATGGCGTACCGGCGATAAACATTTAATTGTCGCTAACATATTGGGCAGATTACCTTCATAATCCACACCGGCCAATAATCAATACGCGTAAAAGTATAAAAAACAACCACTGCATTTTTTGCCGCAGCTTGTGGTATACTCCGCCGCCTTAACTTTCATCGTCGCGCTCATGCGCTGTTTTATAATGAGGAAAATAAATGAGCACACCTGAATTTGCCACTGCCGAGAATAACCAGGAACTGGCACAGGAAGTAAACTGCCTGAAGTCGCTGCTGACGCTTATGCTACAGGCGATGGGCCAGGCTGATGCTGGGCGTGTGATCATTAAAATGGAAAAACAGATCGCGCAGATGGAAGATCAGGCGGAATCCGCTGTTTTTGCCAATACAGTTAAGCAAATTAAACAAGCCTACCGCCAGTAACAAAAAAGGCTGGATGCAGTGCATTCAGCCTTTTCCTCGTCTGACACGCAGAACGTGATATCAGTCAAATAAGCCCAGTCGCCGCGGCATAACACGCTATCTGGATCTTATTCGGCGCGTTGAATTTCTTCTGCATATTCTTCTGATGGAAGTTGACGGTATTTTCCGAGATGGAAAGAATGATGGCAATTTCTGCCGACGTCTTCCCTTCTGCGGTCCACTTCAGAATTTCCCGTTCACGCTTGCTGAATTTCATTTCCGGCGGCATCACCGTCTCATGTTCAAAGCGCAACAGTGTAGTGAGCGCCATCTGAACCAGCATTTGTAAACGCAGCTCAATCTCTTCACTGGATATCGAGTGTGCCTGTAAGCTAGTACATGACACGGAGAGGAAGCCGAGCGCATGATTTGGCAGCATCAGACACTGCGTTATTCCCTTACGTAAACCGTGGTCCCGCGCGCCGTCCCATAATTGCTGGGCATCCGTGAATAATTCATCCGTCCAGGGCAAATGACCCTGAATGAAATTCTCCGGCTTCAGTACCGGGTCAATGGCGAAATAATTCTCGGATTGATATTGCGCCATCCATTGTTGCGGATAACTGGAATGGACGGATGTTCGCGGGCGGGTAAATGGCACAGGGTGTCGAACACAAAGCGCATAATAATCGAATTCAAGCGCCTGCGTTTGTCGCTGAAGTTCCTGATATACCTCGTCAGCACAGGTCATTTCCTGAAACCGGAGGACGCATTCCCGTCGCCAGGTGAAAAAGTCTATATCCCTCATACTTGCCGAATGAAGCCTCTGATAAAGATAATCATTATTATGGTGAATATAACCTAACACATAAAGCAGGATCATTTATATAAAATATCGACCACAGACGGATTATCTTTAATTTGGCGATGGCTTACCCACATCGGGTGGAATAAAAAATCAACAAAACTGAATTTATGGGAGGATAATTTGCTCCAGAAGTGACATCTGGAGCAAATTGAGCGTGAAAATGCTACTGCATTAAGAATTTTTCAAGGAACTGGCGGGTTCGAGGCTGCAGAGGATTGGCAAACAGCGCCTTAGCTGGCCCCTGCTCTACTATTCGCCCCTGATCCATGAAAATTGCCCGATCGGCAACGTCGCGAGCGAAGCTCATTTCATGCGTCACAATCACCATCGTGCGTTTTTCCTGCGCCAACTGTCGGATAGTGTTAAGCACTTCCCCGACCAGCTCAGGATCGAGTGCGGATGTGGGTTCGTCGAACAGGATCACATCCGGGCGCATCGCCAGCGCGCGCGCAATGGCGACACGCTGCTGCTGCCCGCCAGATAACCGACGCGGATAGCTCGTCTCCTTCCCGGCCAGGCCAACCTTTGCCAGCAGCTCGCGGGCGCGGGCCGTCGCGTCTTCCTTTGGTTCACCCTTTACGATGACCGGACCTTCGATAATATTTTCCAGCACCGTACGGTGCGGAAAGAGATTAAAGCTCTGGAATACGAAGCCAACATGCTGACGCAGGCGGCGAATCAGCCCTTTTTGCTGGCTGATGGGTTTCCCGGTATCAATGGTGATATCGCCCACGCGGATCGTCCCACCTTCGGGCTGCTCAAGCAAATTAATGCTGCGCAACAGCGTGGTTTTCCCTGACCCACTCGGGCCGATAATTGCTACCACTTCGCCCTGCTCAACCTCAAGGTCGATGCCGTGCAGCACCGTTTGCCCGTGGAATTTTTTCACCAGGTTTTTGACGTCAATTGCACTCATTTTGGATCTCGCTCCTGGCGGTTAAGCTGGTTTTCAAAATAGTTTTGCAGGGCGGACAGCACCGTCGCCATTACCCAGTAAATCAGCGAGGCCGCCAGATACATGGTAAACACTTCCAGCGTGCGCGAGGTGATCAGCTGCGCCTGACGGAACAGCTCCGGCACCTGAATGGTCGCCGCAAGCGAGGTGTCTTTCACCAGGCTGATAAAGCTGTTGCTCAGCGGAGGTAGCGCCACGCGCGCCGCCTGGGGCAGGATCGCCCGGCGCAGCGTCTGCCACGGGGTCATCCCGATACTGGCCGCTGCTTCCCACTGTCCTTTATCGATGGACGAGATCGCCGCACGCAGCGTTTCAGAGGTGTACGCCGCCGTATTCAGCGACAGGCCAATCATCGCCGCCGGGATCGGATCCAGCTCGATACCGAACTGGGGCAGCCCGTAGTAAATCATAAACAGCTGGGCGATAAGCGGCGTTCCGCGAAACACGGAGATGTAAAACCGCGCCAGCCACCGCACCGGCCAGACGTTCGACATGCGCATCAGTGCCAGCACAAACCCGAGCACCAGCCCGAAGAACATACCGCCGATACTGAGCTGTAAAGTAAACACCGCGCCTTTAAGCAAGAACGGCAGCGAATCAATAACCAGTTGAATACTTTCTTGCATTATTATTTTTCTACCTGATTTTTAGACATGGGGATGATAGGCAAACAGCGCAGGCGCCCCGCCAGTATGAACAAACAAAATGGGTCCTTCATCCTTAAAGCGCTTGCGGGCGATACCGTCGATAAGGCCCGCCATCGCCTTACCGGTATAGACAGGGTCAAGCAGAATACCTTCGAGGCGGGCCAGCAGCTTAACGGCCTCCATCCCTTCATCATTGGGGGTACCATAGCCCGGCGCGAAGTAGTCATCCCACAGCAATATTTCCGCCTTCGCCTGAAGCGCAAGCTGTTCTGCCACCGCCTGTTGCAGGGTGACGACTTTCGGCTTTTGATCCGCAACGCTTCTGGAAACCGTCACGCCAATCAACTCTACGTCCGGCATCAGTTGCTCAAGCCCGACCGCTAAACCGGCATGGGTCCCGGCACTGCCGGACGCCACTACCACCGAGGACAAACTCACCGCGCCTTCGCACTGCTGGGCGATTTCCAGCGCGCTCTCAACATAGCCGAGGGCACCCAGCGCATTCGAGCCGCCAACCGGGATGACGTACGGACGAAAGCCCTGCGCTTCCAGGCGCGTCGCCAGTTCATCAAGCTGTGCAGCCGGGTCGGTCAACGCGTCAACCATTTCAACTTGGACGTTGAACAGATCCAGCATCAGGCGGTTACCGTTAGTCAGGTAATTCTCTGCCTGCGTGCCAATCGGGTTCTCCAGCAGGGCTACGCAGTGAAGGCCCAGCTTCGCCGCCACTGCCGCCGTCTGGCGAACGTGGTTAGACTGAATTGCCCCGGCGGTGATCAGCGTATCCGCGCCCTCGCGCAGGGCATCGGCGGCGAGAAATTCCAGCTTGCGCAGCTTATTCCCGCCCATCGCCATGGGCGTCACATCGTCACGCTTAATGAAAATATCGCGCCCCAGATAGTCAGAAAATCGCGGCAGATACTCCAGCGGCGTGGGTGCGCCGATAAATTCCAGACGGGGAAAGCGCGTTAAATTCTGTAGTGACATGGTTCCTCCGGTCACGCAAACAATTGTTATTTCATTATGCACGCAGACGCACGAGAAATAAAAAAGGCGCTTTTAAAAGCGCCTTTTTTGTCGGTCAGAGACTTATTTCGTCACGTCTGCGCCGAACCACTTCTCAGAAAGCGCCTTCAGGCTGCCGTCTTTCTGCATTTCAGCAATGGCGCCGTCAATGGCTTTCAGCAGATCTTCGTTACCTTTACGCACCGCCACGCCGGACTCCTGACGGGAGAACGCATCGCCCGCGACGGCCAGGGTATTGTTGGTTTTCTTCACCAGATCCAGCGCTGCCAGGCGGTCAACCAGAATGGCGTCTATACGGCCTACGCGCAGATCCTGGTATTTCGTCGGGTCATCATCATAGGTGCGGATGTCCACGCCCTGCACGTTCTGGCGCAGCCACTCTTCGTAGTTGGTGCCCAGACCGACGCCGACTTTCTTACCTTTCAGATCCGCGGCGGATTTGATGCTGCCTTCGTTACCTTTCTTCACCAGCGCCTGGATACCGGACACGGTGTACGGCGTGGAGAAGTCATACTTCTTCTTACGCTCGTCAGAAATGGTCACCTGGTTAATCACCACGTCGATACGTTTGGAATCCAGTGACGCCAGCATACCATCCCATTTGGTCGGTTTCAGGGAGGCTTTGACGCCGAGATGCTTGGCCAGCTCTTGCGCAAACTCCACTTCAAAACCGGTCAGCTTACCGTCGTCGCCCTGGAAGCTGAACGGAGGATAGGTTCCTTCCAGCCCAACCAGCAGCGTGCCGCGCTCTTTGACTTTGTTGAGCAGATTATCTGCCGCGAACGTTTTCACGCTCATCCCCGCGACCAGCGCAACGGCCATCATCCCCATCAGCGCCTGACGACCCAGAACTGCTAATTTCATAAGTACTCCGATACAGTGGAATTTTTGAGTAGTGTAGAGAAATCGCCTGCAACGTCAAAGGCGGCTGCGCTACATCTTATTCTTTTTTAATATATATCAGAAGTTGTTCCGGCGTGGACTTTCTGCTTTATGACGCCCGGCATCTGGACTTTATATTGCGCGTACTTTCGCAGCGCGATGCGGTAATTGTTGGTACTGGTGGCGGGCAGCCAGGGCTCCAGATTTTCATCCAGGTATCCGGTCGTCAACAGATCGCGGGAGATATTTTGCATGGTCAAATGCTGACCCAGGCGGCGCAGGCGAACCACGTATTCACGCACGGTGCCGTGACTCATCTCCGTTTGTTCAAACAGGAATTGCTTGAAGCCGATAATATCGAAGAAGTCGCTTTGCTCTTTGCAGTGGAGATCGCCACAGAAACGGCAAAGCGCTACCCACTCTTTTCGCTCTTCAAGCCAGGCGGCTTCATCCATCAGCGTGTCGAGGCGGGAAATCGCAATCTTATTCACGATTTCACCGCGACGAACCAGCGTGATGCGGTCGAGTAATTTTTTACAGTGGGCGCAATGCGTCTGGCTGTGTTTAAAGTCTTTCAGGTAGCGGCTTAAAGGCCGTCTTTTAGATTGCTGCACCGTCATGATAACTCCTGGTTGTCAATACGTTGTGCGGCATTTCCAAGGCGAATGACTCACCTATAACTTACCCAGTTTTGTGCGCAGGCGTTTAATGGCCTGGCTGTGCAGCTGGCTCACCCGTGACTCGCCCACCTCCAGCACGGCGCCAATCTCTTTGAGATTGAGCTCTTCCTGGTAATAGAGGGTTAACACCAGTTGCTCACGTTCCGGTAAAGCTTCAATCGCTTCCATCACGCGCTGGCGTAAATTCCCTTCCAGTAAGTGGTGTAACGGGTTTTCTTGCTGATGTTCATCCGTCACCAGCTCGATGCTATCGCCATGCTCTTCGCGCCACTCATCATAAGAGAAGAGTTGGCTGTTATTAGTATCGAGCAACATCTGGCGATACTCTTCAACAGGAATGCCCAGACGCTCCGCCACTTCGGTTTCCGTCGCGTTGCGCCCCAGTTCCTGTTCCAGCTGCCCCATCGCATGCGCCACTTCGCGCGCGTTGCGGCGAACGCTGCGCGGCACCCAGTCGCGGCTGCGCAGCTCGTCCAGCATCGCACCACGAATACGCTGCACTGCGTAAGTCGTAAATGCCGTTCCTTGCAGAGCGTCGTACCGGTCAACTGCATTCAATAACCCGATACCGCCCGCCTGTAGCAGATCGTCCAGTTCCACGCTCGCCGGCAAACGCACCTGGAGGCGCAATGCTTCGTGACGCACCAGCGGAACATAACGCTGCCACAGCGAGTGTTTATCCATTACACCTTCAGCGGTATAGAGTGAATTCACGATAAACAGCCCTGCGTTAGTTGAGTTATCGGCATGATTATCCGATTCTGGAGGGGTTTTAATCGGGTGAATAGTGGGTGAAATGAGGGGTTATTTGGGGGGTTACGCTTGTGCGTGGATAGAAAAAACCCCGCCGAAGCGGGGTTTAAGCGTAATCAGGCGATTAGCCTTGCAGCAGAGACAGAACCTGCTGAGGAACCTGGTTAGCCTTGGCCAACACGGAGTTACCAGCCTGCTGGATGATCTGCGCTTTAGACATATTTGACACTTCGGTCGCATAGTCGGCGTCCTGAATACGGGACTGCGCTTCAGACAGGTTGGTGGTGGTGTTGTTCAGGTTGGTTACCGCAGAGCTCAGACGGTTTTGTACCGCACCCAGAGAAGAACGGAATTTATCGATGGAGCTGATAGCGTCGTCCAAGGCTTTCAGTGGGTCAGTAGTGGCAGTAGTAGCAGTCTGAGCGTCAGTGGTGATCTTACCATTCGCATCTTTGTGCGCAACCTTGCCAGAACCATTGGTGATAGAGCCATCAGTCTGAACAAAATAAGTAGCTGTATTTGTGGTGGTTAATGCAGCGTTGTTATCAACATACACATCCGCAGCACCGTTTTTAACCGCACCGGCGTTGTCTACGGCATAGCCGGTAGATGTTGTATAACCTGCTGCAGCAGCACCGCTCTGCAGTTTGTCAGCGCTGATAGAGGCATTAGTAACATCGATAGTACCAGCCGTACCGCCTGCCAGAGTCAGGGTTTCGCCAGATGCAGTGGTAATAGAAGAAGCAATCGCAGTACCACCGCCGTTAGCCTGCAGACCAGCCAGTGTTGCAACTGGTGGGGTACCCGCGCTGTTTTTGGTCAGGTTGCCGGTAGTATCCAGATACAGAGCAGCACCATCATCTTTAGCGGTTAAAGTACCGTCTTTAGCAATGATGACGTCTTGTTTAGTTGTACCGATAGTAACGGTAGCTGAGGTAGTGTCGCCCGCAGATGGGTTCAGGTAGCTCAGAACCTGTGCAGAGGTCGCGCCTGTTACACCGAAAGTAAACTTGTCGTTTGCTTTATCGTAGGTGTAGGTATTTGCTGCTCCTGAGAGACCATCAGCAACAGTGCCAGCACTGAGGACAGTGTCACCATTTGCCAGGCTACCTAATACATCTGCAGAAGATGCAGCTTTAAATCCTGCAGAACCTGTGTACGTATTACCAGCCAGGGTAAAGCCAGCAGCGGTCATATCGGCTGCAGTTGCAACTGCGTTGGCTACGCCACCTTTACCGTTAACGTTAAAACCGGACAGTTTCAGAGTATTAGAGTCTATTTGTTTCAGGTCGATGGTGATGGTCTGGCCATCGTTCGCGCCAACCTGAATTTTCATGGAGCCGTCTTTTGCCAGCACGTTCACGCCGTTGAACTGGGTCTGACCAGATACGCGGTCAATTTCGTCCAGACGGGATTTGATTTCATCCTGAATTGAGTCCAGGTCAGACTGGGAGTTAGTACCGGTAGAAGACTGAACGGTCAGCTCACGAATACGCTGTAAGTTGTTGTTGATTTCAGACAGTGCGCCTTCAGTAGTCTGTGCAACAGAGATGCCGTCGTTAGCGTTACGTGCAGCCTGAGTCAGACCTTTGATGTTGGAGGTGAAGCGGTTAGCAATCGCCTGGCCAGCAGCATCATCTTTTGCGCTGTTGATACGCAGACCAGATGACAGACGCTCAATGGCGGTAGACATTGAAGACTGGTTCTTGTTGATGTTGTTCTGAGTGATCAGCGAGAGGCTGTTGGTATTAATGACTTGTGCCATGATTACGTTTCCTGTTGTTCATCAAATCTGTGGGTTAGATTTGGGTTTCCACCCTTCGGCTTCATCGCCGTCAATGGTGTTATCGTCTGGTCCAAACCAACCTTTAGATTTTTTTTCAGGATCGCATCATTTTTTTTAGCCACAGAAATACTCTTCTCCAATAGCGTTATTCTCGCCATTAAAAATTTGAACCTAACCGTAAACTTTCCTGAGTTGAGGCCGATAACCCCACTATTCGTTCTACGTGTCGTTACATTAAGGAATAAATATGGCAAGTATTTCTACGTTGGGAGTCGGATCAGGTTTGCAGTTAGGCGACATTTTGGACAGTCTGACCGCTGCACAAAAAGCACAACTGACGCCGATCTCTAAGCAGCAGACTTCCTATACAGCAAAACTTAGTGCCTACGGCACGCTGAAAAGTGCATTGGAATCCTTCCAGACGGCAAATACTGCACTTAGCAAAGCCGATCTGTTTACAGCGACTACCACCGCCAGCAGCAGCACAGCCTTCAGTGCCACAACCACCGGCAGCGCGATTGCGGGTAAATACACCATTAACGTATCGCAGCTTGCGCAGGCGCAAACCCTGACAACAGCTAAAACGCAAAGTGATAATAAAACGGCGATTGCGACGGCGGACAGCGCCATCACCATTCAGCAAGGTGGTGACAAGAAACCTGTCACTATTGATATCAGTGCGGAAAACTCATCTCTGAGTGGAATCCGAGATGCGATCAACAAAGCGGATGCTGGCGTAAGTGCCAGTATTATTAACGTCGGTAATGGTGAGTATCGTCTGTCCATTACGTCAAAAGATACCGGTAAAGACAATGCCATGACTATTAGTGTCAGCGGCGATACGGCACTTCAGTCCTTCATGGGCTACAACGGTAATAGCGCAGATACCACTAACGGCATGATGGAAAGCGTTACGGCCCAAAATGCGCTATTGAAAGTTAATAACGTTGATATTGAAAACAGCAGCAATACAATCAGTGATGCGCTGGAAGATATCACTCTCAACCTGAACGACGTGACAACCGGTAATCAGACCTTAACGATCACTACCGATAACACTAAAGCGACCAAAGCGATAAACGACTGGGTGACGGCGTATAACTCCCTGCAAGATACTTTCAGCAGCCTCACAAAATATACTGCTGTGGATGCGGGTTCAGACGCTCAGAATACCAGTAACGGCGCGTTATTAGGCGACAGTACGCTACGCACTATTCAGACTCAGTTGAGAAGCGTGCTGAATAATCCTCACACCAGTTCCAATATCAAGACCCTGGCTCAAGCTGGCATCACTACCGACCCAAGCACCGGTAAACTGGAAGTGGATGATGACAAGCTTAGCGCGGCAATGAAAAAAAGCGCGGCTGGTATCAAAGACCTGCTGATCGGTGACGGGAAAACATCCGGTATCACCACCACCGTTGGAACAAACCTCACAGGTTGGCTCTCCAGTACCGGCATCATTCAGGCTGCCAAAGATGGTGTCAGTAAAACCCTGAACAATTTAACTAAGCAATATAACGCGGCCAGCGAGCGTATCGACACCATGGTAGCGCGTTATAAAGAACAGTTTACGCAATTAGACGTCATGATGAACTCGCTGAACTCTACCAGCAGCTACCTGACGCAGCAGTTCGAAAATACGTCCAGTAACAAGTAGTAAACGCTAATCAGACCCGAGGGGGATAACATGTACGGCGCAAAAGGCACGCAGGCCTACGCAAAGATAGAAGTTGAAAGCGCGGTGATGAGCGCCAGCCAGCAGCAGCTGGTAATCATGCTATTTGATGGAGCCCTCAGCGCGCTGGTACGCGCGCGTCTGTTCCTGGCAGACGGTAATATTCCTGCTAAAGGGCTGGCGCTCTCAAAAGCCATCAACATTATCGAAAACGGGCTGAAGGTTGGCCTGGTGGAAAATAACGGTGATGAGCTTACGCAAAACCTGATTGCCCTTTATGCCTATATGGTACGTCGCCTCCTGCACGCCAACGTGAATAACGACGCCAGCGCCATCGAAGAGGTGGAAAACCTGCTGCGCAATATCGCTGACGGGTGGAAGGAGGTTGCCGGTACGCCACAACTGATGCAGGACGCCGTCTAATGAGTAACGCACCGCAACTTTATGCCCTTTATCAGCAACTCCTTGAGCAGAGCCAGTTGATGTTGCGACTGGCGCGGCAGGGACTATGGGATGATCTGATCATCTGTGAAACCGACTATGTTAATGCGGTGCACTCACTGGCTCGTCTCACTCAGGAAAGTGAACCTTCGATGCAGATTCAGGAGCAGCTTCGCCCGACGCTGCGGGTGATCCTGGACAACGAAGGCCAGGTAAAAACATTGCTGCAAGCCAGAATGGATGAGCTGGCGAAGCTGGTTGGGCAATCCTCCATCCAGAAAACCGTTCTCTCCACCTACGGTAATCAGGGCGGTCATGTCCTTGTTCCGCAAAGTAATAGCGATATTAATTAGCCATTTAACTGGCGGGCAAGCGTTAACCGTTTCGTTCGCCAGGCATTTCTGCCAAACCTGCTCCATACTTGAGTTTCGCGACCTCATGGAGATGGTGCATGCGCAACCCAACACTTTTACAATGTTTTCACTGGTACTACCCCACCGGCGGTGAATTGTGGCGAGAAGTCACGGCATTAGCCCCCAACCTGAACGAAATCGGCATCAATATGGTCTGGTTACCCCCGGCCTACAAAGGCGCATCCGGCGGCTATTCCGTCGGGTATGACTCTTATGACCTTTTCGACCTCGGTGAGTTTGACCAGAAAGGCAGTGTCGCCACCAAATACGGCGATAAAGCCCAGCTGCTGGAGGCCATCAACGCCTTAAAAAGTAACCAGATTGCGGTGCTTCTGGACGTGGTGGTCAACCACAAAATGGGCGCCGATGAAAAGGAACCTGTCCGCGTGCAACGCGTGGATGCTCAGGATCGCACCCAAATCAGCGATGAGATCATCGAATGTGAAGCCTGGACGCGCTACACCTTTCCCGTTCGGGCCGGCCAGTATTCGCAGTTCATCTGGGATTACAAATGCTTTAGCGGTATCGACCACATTGAAAATCCCAGTGAGGACGGTATCTTCAAAATCGTGAACGACTACACCGGCGAAGGCTGGAACGATCAGGTCGACGACGAGATGGGCAATTTCGATTACCTGATGGGTGAAAATATTGATTTTCGCAACCACGCGGTGACGGAGGAGATCAAATACTGGGCGCGCTGGGTGATGGAGCAAACCCACTGCGACGGCTTCCGCCTGGACGCGGTAAAACACATTCCGGCCTGGTTCTATAAAGAGTGGATTGAACATGTCCAGGAGGTGGCCCCGCAGCCGCTGTTTATTGTGGCGGAATACTGGTCTCACGAAGTGGATAAATTGCAGCACTACATCAATCAGGTAGACGGCAAAACCATGCTGTTTGATGCGCCACTGCAAATGAAATTTCACGAAGCGTCACGCCAGGGACGCGACTACGATATGAGCCAGATTTTCACCGGTACGCTGGTGGAAGCCGATCCGTTCCATGCCGTGACGCTGGTGGCCAACCACGACACCCAACCCTTGCAGGCGCTGGAAGCCCCGGTTGAAGCCTGGTTCAAACCGCTGGCGTACGCGCTCATCCTGCTGCGTGAAAACGGCGTGCCGAGCGTGTTCTATCCGGATCTTTTTGGCGCCAGCTATGACGACACCGGCGGGGATGGCGAGACGTATCACATCGATATGCCGGTGATTGAACAGCTCCACGAGCTGATCCTCGCCCGGCAGCGTTTTGCCCACGGCGTGCAAACCCTCTTTTTCGATCATCCAAACTGCATTGCGTTTAGCCGCAGCGGGACAGAGGAGCACCCGGGCTGTGTGGTGGTGCTGTCGAATGGTGATAACGGTGAGAAGACGATCTGCCTCGGCGAGAATTACGGCAATAAGACCTGGCGGGATTTTTTAGGCAACCGCGAGGAAACCGTGACCACGGCGGCGGATGGCGAAGGGACGTTCTTCTGTAACGGGGGAAGCGTCAGCGTCTGGGTGATTGAAGACGCACTGTAGTACGGGAAAGGTGCGGCCTGATGCCCTCACCCCGACCCTTTCCCACAGGGAGAGATATCCCCAGTAATTTGAAAGCAGAAGCAATAACGTTGCCTTCATAATAACTGAGGACTTTCAGCAATGCCCTGGTCCGGCTGTAAATCGCCGAAGCGTTTCCGTAAGGCCGGGGCGAGGCGCAGGGAAGCGCCGAGAGGGCGTGGCCTGCATGGATGCAGGCTCATGCCCGTCCCGATAGCCTGAAGGAAAAAGCTGAGGGTACCGCGAAGCGGCGATTTTCCGCCGGGAGCCCGGGTCGCCAGGGTGGTGGCGACTGAGCCACCCTGGCACGTTCACCGCTCATGTCGCTACAGAGTAGCAAGGAACATAAAGTGAACGGAATGACCACCAGAGCCGTATGTTCCCCCTCACCCCAGCCCTCTCCCTCCAGGGAGAGGGGGCCGACGGTGAAGGCATTATTTTGTGGAGATCCCTCAGACCACGGGTAGGGCGCAAACTCCAAAACGGTTACGGAAGCTTACTCTCCAGCGGATTCTTGCTCAGGTAATCTGCGCATTCCACCGTTGGGCGGTCAACCTTGTACAGTTCCATGCCGTCATACTCCAGCGCCGCCCCATCACGATCGAGCGGATAGACGTCTCGTTTTTCGGTCACGTTATAATAATCATCTGAACGCAGCATGATCTTACCCGGCACCGCGATAACGCGCTGCCACTGACGGCAGTCCAGGGTATCACCCTCTGGCGTCACCACCAGCGTGGCAATCGCCTCCGGGCTCACCATCGCGCTCTGCGGCCCTTTCGACTGCCAGTAACCTGCCAGATGCGAAGGTGCCGGATGCTTAACCACTTCCTGATAGTTTTCGACCTGAACGCATCCCGCTAACGTCAGCATTGCAGCCACAATTGCTACTTTTTTCATCATCTTTCCTGCATGCGAAGAAAAAAATATTGTGGCATTAAAGCCATCAGGCTGCCAGCGTAAGATTGGAAGGTTTCACACCTGCATCGACATCACGTCCTGATACGCCGACACCAGCTTGTTACGCACCTGCAACCCCATCTGCAATGACACCGACGCTTTTTGCAGATCGGCCATCACATCGTTGAGCGCCACGCCGGGTTCACCGAGGGTAAATCTCTCAGCCTGGGTACGGGCCGCGTTTTGCTTATCGCTGATCCGGTCCAGCGCCGCATGCAGTTGACCGGCGAAGCTAATGCCCTGCGGCTGGTCAGTTACGCTCTGATTACGGGCGGTCATCGCCGTCGCCTGTAACTGACTGAGTACCCCTTCAATGCCCTGTATAGCCATGACTCTCCCCTGGATGGTTTTTTACGAGGTCAAGACTAACAGCTTGTCAATAAGATAATGGCGGTAAATAGCGTTAAAAAACCAGGTTATTTGACGCATAGAAAATCCCGATTCATCAAATAATGGCAGGGCCATCAGTATGGAACTTTTGTCGTGTTTGCCGACCCGGGAGTCAGTTTTGTTTCTCTACACGAATAACGTAAACCACCAGGATTTAAGAGGTGCGCAATGAGTGCGACAGCAGCATCGACAGCGCCGCAGAATAAATCACTCGAGTGGATGAACCGCCTTCGCGCCAACCCTAAGATCCCGTTGATTGTGGCAGGCGCTGCCGCCATTGCGATCGTTGTCGCGATGGTCTTATGGGCAAAAAGCCCGGATTACCGCACGCTCTACAGCAACCTTTCCGACCAGGATGGCGGTGCCATCGTCACCCAGCTGACCCAGATGAACATCCCGTATCGCTTTGCCGATAACGGCGGTGCGCTTGAAGTGCCGGCAGATAAAGTGCACGAGCTTCGCCTGCGTCTCGCCCAGCAGGGGCTGCCGAAAGGCGGCGCGGTTGGGTTTGAACTGCTGGATCAGGAAAAATTCGGCATCAGCCAGTTCAGCGAGCAGGTTAACTACCAGCGCGCGCTGGAAGGTGAGCTGGCCCGTACGATTGAAACCTTAGGCCCGGTGAAAAGTGCCCGCGTGCACCTGGCGATGCCTAAGCCGTCCCTGTTTGTCCGCGAACAAAAGTCCCCTTCTGCCTCTGTGACGGTTAACCTCGAACCTGGCCGTGCGCTGGATGAAGGGCAGATCAGCGCCGTCACGCACCTGGTCTCCAGTGCGGTAGCCGGTCTGCCGCCGGGTAACGTTACGCTGGTGGATCAGAGCGGTCACCTGCTGACGCAGTCCAACACCGCCGGGCGCGATCTCAACGACGCCCAGCTGAAATACGCTGCCGACGTGGAAGGCCGTCTCCAGCGCCGTATCGAAGCTATTCTGGGCCCGGTGGTGGGTAACAGCAACGTACATGCGCAGGTCACCGCGCAGATTGATTTCTCGAATAAAGAACAGACCGAAGAGCAGTACGCCCCGAACGGGGATGCTTCTCGCGCCGTGTTACGCTCGCGTCAGATCAATGAGACGGAACAGGTCGGTGGCCAGTATCCTGGCGGTGTGCCGGGTGCGCTCTCTAACCAGCCTGCGCCTGCCAACGCCGCGCCAATCTCCACGCCGCCGGCCAACCCGCAGAACGGTCAGCAAACGAATCAGCAGACGACCTCGACCGCGAACAGTGCCGGCCCGCGTAACAGCAGCCGTAACGAAACGACCAACTACGAAGTCGACCGGACTATCCGCCATACCAAACTGAACACGGGAGATATTCAGCGTCTCTCTGTTGCCGTGGTGGTGAACTACAAAACGCTGCCGGACGGTAAACCGCTGCCGCTCACGGCAGAGCAGATGAAGCAGATCGAAGATTTGACCCGCGAAGCGATGGGCTTCTCTGAAAAACGTGGCGATACCCTCAACGTTGTGAACTCACCGTTCAACCCGGTGGATGAGACCGGTGGCGAACTGCCGTTCTGGCAACAGCAGGCGTTCTTCGATCAGCTGATGTCCGCAGGTCGCTGGCTGCTGGTGCTGATTGTCGCGTGGCTGCTGTGGCGTAAGGGTGTCCGTCCTCAGCTTCAGCGTCGCGCTGAAGCCGAAAAAGCTGCGCTGGAACAGAAGAACGCGCGTCCGGACGAGGAAGAAGCGGTTGAAGTTCGTCTCAGCAAAGATGAACAGATGCAGCAGCGTCGTGCTAACCAGCGTATGGGCGCAGAGGTGATGAGCCAGCGCATTCGCGAAATGTCAGATAACGATCCGCGCGTCGTCGCGCTGGTCATCCGCGGTTGGATGGGTAACGAACATGAGTAATACGCTTACAGGCACCGATAAGAGCGTCATCCTGCTGATGACCATTGGCGAAGATCGCGCGGCGGAGGTGTTTAAACACCTCTCTCAGCGAGAAGTGCAGATCCTCAGCGCGGCGATGGCCAACGTGCGCCAGATCTCCAACAAGCAACTGACCGAAGTGCTGGCGGAGTTTGAGCAGGAAGCCGAGCAGTTTGCTGCGCTCAACGTCAACGCCAACGAATACCTGCGCTCCGTGCTGGTTAAGGCGCTGGGCGAAGAGCGCGCCGCCAGCCTGCTGGAAGATATTCTCGAAACGCGCGACACCGCCAGCGGGATCGAAACGCTCAACTTTATGGAGCCGCAAAGCGCCGCCGATCTTATTCGCGACGAGCACCCGCAGATTATCGCCACCATTCTGGTCCACCTCAAACGGGGCCAGGCGGCCGATATTCTGGCGCTGTTCGACGAGCGCCTGCGCCACGACGTGATGCTGCGTATCGCCACCTTCGGCGGCGTCCAGCCAGCCGCGCTGGCGGAGCTGACCGAAGTGCTGAACAACCTGCTCGACGGCCAGAACCTCAAGCGCAGCAAAATGGGCGGCGTGAGAACGGCAGCGGAAATCATCAACCTGATGAAAACGCAGCAGGAAGAGGCGGTTATTACGGCGGTGCGCGAGTTCGACGGCGAACTGGCGCAGAAAATTATCGACGAGATGTTCCTGTTCGAAAACCTGGTCGAAGTGGACGATCGCAGCATCCAGCGCCTGCTTCAGGAAGTGGATTCGGAGTCCCTGCTTATCGCCCTCAAAGGCGCCGAGCAGCCGCTGCGCGAGAAGTTCCTGCGCAACATGTCCCAGCGTGCGGCCGATATCCTGCGCGACGACCTGGCCAACCGTGGCCCGGTGCGTTTGTCTCAGGTGGAGAACGAACAGAAAGCGATCCTGCTTATTGTTCGTCGTCTGGCAGAAACCGGCGAGATGGTGATTGGCAGCGGAGACGACACCTATGTCTGATGAACTGTCGTGGAAGCGCTGGACGCCTGACGACCTCTCCCCTCCCACCGCAGAGTTCACCCCTGCCATAGTGTCGTCCGATGAGGGCGACGCCGGGGCGGGCGTGCCCGAGCTGAGTGAAGAGGAACAGCGCGCCCAGATGCTGGCCCAGATGCAAATGCAGGCGCACGAGCAAGGCTTCAACGCCGGGATGAACGAAGGCCGTCAGACCGGGCACGCACAGGGTTATCAGGAAGGGCTGGCGAAAGGTTTAGAGCAGGGCATTGAGCAGGCGCGCCAGCAGCAGGCGCCGCTGCATGCCCGCATGCAGCAGCTGGTGAGCGAGTTTCAGCACACGCTGGATGCGCTGGACAGCGTGATTGCCTCGCGCCTGATGCAGATGGCGCTGGAGGCGGCCCGTCAGGTGATCGGCCAGACGCCGGTCGTGGATAACGCCGCGCTGATTAAGCAAATCCAGGGGCTGCTCCAGCAGGAGCCGCTGTTCAGCGGCAAACCGCAGCTGCGCGTGCATCCTGATGATTTGCAGCGCGTGGAAGAGAGCCTCGGCGCGACGCTGAGCCTGCACGGCTGGCGGCTGCGCGGCGATCCGTCGCTCCATCACGGAGGCTGTAAGGTCTCGGCGGATGAGGGCGATCTGGATGCCAGCGTCGCGACCCGCTGGCAGGAACTGTGCCGCCTGGCGGCACCGGGAGTCGTCTGATGACCGCACGCCTTACGCGCTGGCTTAACACGCTCGATAATTTTGAAACGAAGATGGCGCAGCTGCCATCCGTTCGTCGTTATGGACGCCTGACGCGTGCCACCGGTCTGGTCCTGGAAGCCACGGGTCTGCAACTTCCGCTCGGCGCCACCTGCGTGATTGAGCGTCAGGACGGGAGTGAGACGCGTGAAGTGGAAAGTGAAGTGGTCGGGTTTAACGGCCAGCGACTGTTCCTCATGCCCCTTGAGGAAGTGGAAGGGATTTTGCCCGGCGCCCGCGTCTACGCGAAAAACATCAGCGGTGACGGCCTGCAAAGCGGCAAACAGCTCCCGCTCGGTCCGGCGCTGCTGGGCCGCGTGCTGGACGGGAGCGGCAAACCGCTCGATGGCCTGCCCTCCCCTGATACCACCGAAACCGGCGCGCTGATCACCCAACCCTTTAACCCACTGCAACGCACGCCAATCGAGCACGTACTGGATACCGGCGTGCGGCCAATTAACGCCCTACTCACCGTGGGACGCGGCCAGCGTATGGGGCTGTTTGCCGGCTCCGGCGTGGGTAAATCGGTCCTGCTCGGCATGATGGCGCGTTATACCCAGGCGGACGTTATCGTCGTCGGCCTGATTGGTGAGCGTGGCCGCGAAGTCAAAGATTTCATCGAAAACATTCTTGGTACGGAGGGCCGCGCCCGCTCGGTGGTGATCGCCGCGCCTGCGGACGTGTCGCCGCTGCTGCGTATGCAGGGTGCCGCCTACGCCACGCGTATCGCGGAGGATTTCCGCGACCGGGGCCAGCACGTGCTGCTGATTATGGACTCCCTGACCCGCTACGCGATGGCGCAGCGTGAGATTGCGCTGGCCATCGGCGAGCCGCCCGCGACCAAAGGTTACCCGCCGTCGGTCTTCGCCAAGCTCCCGGCGTTGGTTGAGCGTGCGGGGAACGGCATCAGCGGCGGAGGCTCCATCACCGCGTTCTATACGGTACTGACCGAAGGCGATGACCAGCAGGACCCGATTGCCGACTCCGCGCGCGCGATCCTCGACGGCCATATCGTGCTGTCGCGCCGTCTGGCCGAAGCCGGGCACTACCCGGCGATTGATATTGAAGCGTCGATCAGCCGTGCGATGACGGCCTTGATCACCGAACAACACTACGCCCGCGTGCGTAACTTCAAACAACTGCTCTCCAGCTTCCAGCGCAACCGCGATCTGGTAAGCGTCGGGGCGTACGCCAAAGGCAGCGATCCGATGCTCGATAAAGCGATTGCCCTGTGGCCGCAGCTGGAGGCATTTCTGCAACAGGGTATTTTTGAACGCGCCGACTGGGAAGATTCCCTCCAGGCACTGGAGCTGATTTTCCCGCAGGTGTAACACAGGTGGAGGGCGAAGGTCATGGCGCAGAACAGCGCGTTATCAACGCTGAAAGATCTGGCTGAAAAAGAAGTTGATGATGCCGCATTGCAACTTGGCGCAATGCGACGCGGGTGCCAGCAGGCTGAAGAACAGTTGAAGATGTTAATCGACTATCAGCATGAATATCGCACCAACCTTAACACCGACATGACGCAGGGCATTGGTAGCCAGCGCTGGATTAACTATCAGCAGTTTATCCAGACGCTGGAAAAGGCGATTGAGCAGCATCGCCAGCAGCTTAACCAGTGGACGCAAAAAGTCGATACCGCGCTGAATTTCTGGCGCGAGAAAAAACAGCGGTTGCAGGCCTGGCAAACCTTACAGGACCGGCAGATTGCAGCCTCGACCCTGGCGGAAAACCGTCTGGATCAGAAAAAAATGGATGAGTTTGCCCAGCGCGCATCAATGAGGAAACCAGAATGATCACACTGCAACAACTGCTGATGACCGACAGCGACCCGTCCGGCGGCACACTGACCGGAAAAGGCGCTGAGGGCGCGCAAGATTTTCTCTCTCTGCTGGCGGGCGCGCTGACCGAGACCACCGGCAAAGGCAAAGATGCTCCGCTGACGCTGGCCGATCTGAAAGCGGCGGGAAGCAAGCTGTCGACAGCGGCACAGGAAAAAAACGGTGATACCACGCTCCAGGCCAAAATCGCCGAGCTGCTCTCGCGCCAGGAGACGCTGACCGGTGAAGATACCGCCGTCTCCCTGCAAAGCCTCGTCTCCGGCCTGAAACCCGCAGCGAATACGGATGCGCTGAAGGCGCTGACCCGGACGGACGCGAAAGCAAACAGCGAGACCACGACTGAAGAAGAGGAGCTGGCCGGGTTAAGCGCGCTGATGGCGATGTTACCGCACCAGCAGACTACCACCCCAATGGCGACGCAGCCAGCAAGCACCGGGGAGGTCGCCCCTCGTGCCGCCCTACCCTCTGCGCTAGCCCAGACGGACAACGGCCAGCATCAGCCACTTAGCCATGCGTTAACGGGTCAGGAAAAAACGTCGGTTCAGGACAGCGACACGTCGCTGCCCGCCACGGCAGCCGTTACGCCAGCTGTTGCCGCCGTCGCGGAGAAGCAGGACGTAGTGAGCACGGCGTCGTCTGCCGCCAGCCCAACCGCGACGCTGGCACCGATCATCAGTCACCTGGCACCCCCCCAGTCTGCCGCTACCGTTGCGACCGCGCCGGTGTTAAGCCAGCCGCTGGGCACGCACGAATGGCAGCAGAATCTAAGCCAGCACATCACCCTGTTCACCAGACAGGGCCAACAGACCGCAGAGCTACGCCTGCACCCGGAAGATCTGGGTCAGGTGCAAATTTCGCTTAAGCTGGATGACAACCAGGCGCAGTTGCAGATGGTTTCGCCCCACAGCCACGTTCGTGCGGCGCTGGAAGCGGCCCTGCCGATCCTGCGCACGCAGCTTGCGGAAAACGGCATTCAGCTTTCCCAAAGCAGCGTCAGCAGCGAAGGCTTTGCCGGGCAGCAGCAATCTTCATCCGGGCAACAACAGCATGCTTCGCGTTCAGGCCAGCATGGCGGGTTTAACGAGGAGAGCGAAGAGTTATTGCCTGCCCCTGCCGCCCTGCAATCCGCCGCGCGCGGCAGCCGTGCCGTAGACATCTTTGCCTAAACGCCAGAGGTAACGTGATTATCCCCGTCTTTTCCACGCTTTGACCTAAGCCGGACACGGGATAATCACCGTATTAAGCTGTACCGAAACAGGAAGCTCGTATCAGATGACAGACTCCGCTATCACCAAAAAAAGCAAGCGTTCCATCTGGATCCCGCTGCTGGTGTTGATTACCCTCGCGGCCTGCGCCACCGCAGGCTACAGTTACTGGCGTATGCAGCAGGAACCCTCCAGCGCAGCCGCCAAAGCTGAAGCGCCGCCTCCACCGGCGCCGGTCTTCTACCCGCTGGATACATTCACCGTGAACCTCGGCGATGCGGATCGCGTGCTTTACGTGGGCATTACGCTGCGTCTGAAAGATGAAGCTACCCGTGCACGTCTGAACGACTACCTGCCAGAAGTGCGTAGCCGTCTGCTGCTGCTGTTTTCTCGTCAGGATGCCTCCGCGCTCGCCACCGATGTGGGCAAGCAAAAGCTGGTCGATGCGATCAAACAGACGCTGGCGACCCCGCTGGTCAACGGCCAACCTAAGCAGGAAGTCACTGACGTTCTGTATACAGCCTTCATTCTGCGGTAACGACATGGGCGACAGTATTCTTTCTCAGGCAGAAATCGATGCGCTGCTCAATGGCGACAGCGATAAGAGTGACGATCCGAAGCCGGGTCTGACCGGCGACGATAATATTCGTCCCTACGATCCCAATACCCAGCGTCGCGTGGTGCGCGAGCGTTTACAGGCGCTGGAGATCATCAACGAACGTTTCGCACGTCAGTTCCGAATGGGGCTGTTTAACCTGCTGCGTCGTAGCCCGGATATCACCGTCGGTGCGATCCGCATTCAGCCGTATCATGAGTTTGCCCGCAACCTGCCGGTGCCAACCAACCTTAACCTGATCCATCTGAAACCGCTGCGCGGTACCGGTCTGGTGGTGTTCTCGCCAAGCCTGGTATTCATCGCAGTGGACAACCTGTTCGGTGGCGATGGCCGTTTCCCGACCAAAGTGGAAGGCCGCGAGTTTACCCATACCGAACAGCGCGTTATCAACCGCATGCTGAAGCTGGCGCTGGAATCCTACAGCGACGCGTGGAAAGCGATTAACCCTCTGGAAGTGGAGTACGTCCGTTCCGAGATGCAGGTGAAGTTTACCAACATCACCACTTCACCGAATGACATCGTGGTGAACACCCCGTTCCACGTCGAGATCGGCAACCTGACGGGCGAGTTCAACATCTGCCTGCCGTTCAGCATGATTGAACCGCTGCGCGAACTGCTGGTGAACCCGCCGCTGGAGAACTCACGCCATGAAGATCAGAACTGGCGTGAGAACCTGGTGCGCCAGGTTCAGCACTCGCAGCTGGAGCTGGTGGCTAACTTTGCCGACATCTCCATGCGGTTATCGCAGATCCTGAAATTACAACCCGGCGACGTTTTGCCGATAGATAAACCCGACCGCATTATTGCCCATGTGGATGGCGTACCCGTGCTGACAAGCCAGTACGGCACGATTAACGGCCAGTATGCGTTACGCGTTGAGCACTTGATCAACCCGATTTTGAATTCGCTGAATGAGGAACAGCCCAAATGAGTGACATGAACAATCCGTCCGATGAAAACAGCGGAGCACTGGACGATCTGTGGGCTGACGCGTTAAACGAGCAAAAAACGACGCCGACGAAAAGCGCGGCAGACGCGGTCTTCCAGCAGTTAGGCGGCGGCGACGTCAGCGGGACGTTGCAGGACATCGACCTGATTATGGACATTCCGGTCAAGCTGACCGTTGAGCTGGGCCGCACCCGCATGACTATTAAAGAACTGCTGCGCCTGACGCAGGGTTCCGTGGTAGCCCTGGACGGTTTAGCGGGTGAGCCACTGGATATTCTGATCAACGGCTACCTGATTGCACAGGGCGAAGTAGTGGTGGTGGCCGATAAATACGGCGTACGTATCACCGACATCATTACCCCTTCCGAACGTATGCGTCGCCTGAGCCGTTAAGTATGAAAACCCAGGCAACACTGTCCGCGCCCTCCGCCGTACCCGGCTCCCCGCTGCTTCAGGTGAGCGGCGCGCTGTTCGGTATTATTGCCTTTATCCTTATCGCCGCCTGGCTGGCAAAGCGTTTCGGGCTGGCGGGGAAAACGGCCGGCACGCGCGGATTGAAGGTCAGCGCCAGCACCACACTCGGCCCACGCGAGCGCGTGGTCATTGTGGAAGTGGAAGATGCGCGACTGGTGCTGGGCGTGACCGCCTCCAGCATTAACGTTCTTCACACGCTGCCCCCTGCGCCTGTCACGGTGGAGGCTAACGCCCAGGCCCCTGCGGATTTTCAGTCCGTTATGAAGAGTTTGCTCAAGCGTTCCGGGAGATCCTGATGCGCCGTTTGTTATTGCTTACGCTGGCAGGTCTGGGCCTGTTCGCGCCTTCTGTGTATGCGCAGCTGCCGGGGCTGGTTTCCACGCCGCTGGCGAACGGGGGACAAAGCTGGTCCCTCTCCGTGCAGACGCTGGTGTTCATCACCTCACTGACCTTTATCCCGGCGATCCTGCTGATGATGACCAGTTTCACCCGCATCATCATTGTGTTTGGTCTGCTGCGAAATGCGCTCGGCACGCCGTCCGCGCCGCCCAATCAGGTGCTGCTGGGTTTAGCCCTGTTCCTGACCTTTTTCATTATGTCGCCGGTGATCGACAAGATTTACACCGAGGCGTACCAGCCGTTCAGCGAAGATAAAATTTCCATGCAGGTTGCCCTGGAAAAGGGGGCTCAGCCATTACGTGAATTTATGCTTCGCCAGACGCGCGAAGCGGATTTGGCCCTGTTTGCCCGTCTCGCTAACACGGGCGAGTTACAGGGACCGGAAGCGGTGCCGATGCGCATTCTGCTGCCAGCGTATGTGACCAGTGAGCTGAAAACGGCGTTCCAGATTGGCTTCACCATTTTCATTCCGTTCCTGATTATTGACCTGGTGATCGCCAGCGTCCTGATGGCGCTCGGGATGATGATGGTCCCGCCCGCAACCATTGCCCTGCCCTTTAAGATCATGCTGTTCGTGCTGGTCGACGGCTGGCAGCTGCTGGTCAGCTCGCTGGCGCAGAGTTTCTACAGTTGAGGAGCGCGCAATGACGCCTGAGTCGGTCATGATGATGGGCACGGAAGCGATGAAAGTCGCGATTGCCGTCGCCGCGCCCCTGCTTCTGGTTGCGCTGGTAACCGGTCTGATTATCAGTATTCTTCAGGCCGCCACGCAGATTAACGAAATGACCCTGTCGTTCATCCCGAAGATCATCGCCGTCTTCGTGGCGATTATCGTTGCCGGGCCCTGGATGCTCAATTTGCTGCTGGACTACATGCGCAACCTGTTCACCAATCTGCCTTACATCATCGGCTGACGGACGATGCTGCAATTCACCAGCGATCAGTTTGTTCAGTGGCTCGGGATCTATTTCTGGCCGATGCTGCGCATCATGGCGCTGATCTCCACCGCCCCCATACTCAGTGAAAAGTCGGTGCCTAAACGCATCAAAATTGGGTTGGGCATGGTTATCACCATTATCGTTGCCCCTTCCCTGCCGGCGGTGGATATCCCGATTTTTTCCCCGAATGCGATATGGATTGCCCTGCAACAGGTGATGATTGGCGTGGCGGTCGGGTTTACGATGCAGCTCGCCTTCGCCGCGGTACGAACGGCGGGCGAACTGATCGGTTTGCAGATGGGTCTGTCTTTCGCGACGTTCGTTGACCCGGGCAGCCATCTGAATATGCCCGTGCTGGCGCGTATTATCGACCTGCTGGCGATGCTGTTGTTTCTCTCGTTCAACGGCCACCTGTGGCTCATCTCTATGCTGGTGGACACCTTCCACACGCTGCCGATTGGCGACAACCCGGTGAACAGTAACGCTTTTCTGGCGCTGGTGCGGGCTGCCGGGCTGATCTTCCTCAACGGGCTGATGCTGGCGCTGCCTGTCATAACCCTGTTGCTCACCGTTAACCTCGCATTGGGTTTACTCAACCGAATGGCCCCGCAGCTGTCGGTATTCGTCATCGGCTTTCCGGTGACGTTGACGGTTGGCCTTTTATTAATGTCATTATTGATGCCACTTATCGCCCCCTTCTGCGAGCATTTATTCAGCGAGATATTCAATCTCTTAGCGGATATTGTCAGCGAACTTCCACGCAAATAATAACCCGCAGTGTTTGCAATGTCTTTCTGAGGATATTCCTAAAAATAATCTTGAAAAACATCTACCAGGATATATCTGACGCGGTTTAAATGTTTCTAACCACCTCACAATACTTAATATTTACTTTACTTTAAGATGATTCCTGGCAAATTATACGTAACTTTACGGGATAGTGAGTTCGCCTGAAAGTCTTTGTCATGCTCACAGGTTTTATTAGATTTTTTCCATCCCGTATGGCTGTTTATGAGCTCTCAGGCAGGTGGTGAATTATCGTTACGCATTGAGTGAGGGTATGCCATGTCAACGATCATTATGGATTTATGCAGCTACACCCGGCTAGGGTTAACCGGGTACTTAGCAAGCAGAGGGGTAAGAAAGAGAGACATCAACGATGCACACACCGTTGAAGAACTCGCAGCCGCTTGTGAGACTCACAAGCCCGGCGTGGTGTTTATTAATGAGGACTGTTTCATTCACGACCCCGCTAACAGTCAGCACATTAAGCAGATCATTAATCAGCATCCCAGAACCCTGTTTATTGTTTTTATGGCGATCGCCAATATTCATTTCGATGAGTATTTGTTGGTGCGTAAAAACTTATTAATCAGTTCGAAATCGATTAAACCAGAGTCGCTTGATGACATTCTGGGCGATTATTTGAATAAAGAAGTTAAGAATGTAGGGGCGGTTAACTTACCCACCCTATCATTAAGCAGAACTGAATCAAGTATGCTAAGAATGTGGATGGCTGGACAAGGGACAATTCAGATCTCAGACCAGATGAATATCAAGGCAAAAACAGTATCGTCACACAAAGGAAATATTAAAAGGAAAATTAAAACGCATAATAAGCAAGTGATATACCATGTCGTACGCCTGACAGATAATGTGACGAATGGGATTTTCGTTAATATGCGCTAATTTGCACGGCCATGTTGTACCCTACCTTGATCTCTGGCCTGGCCAGAGATTTTGCTTTTCAGCAGCCGGGCCGGGGAGAAGACGCCCCCGACGCCGACCTATTCCGCCGTTTCCACAAAGATCCCATCCGGGTGCCCCAGTTCGTTGAAGAACCAGATGCCGAGCGGGTAATCTTCCAGCGACACCAGATACATTGTGCCTTCATTAAACTCTTCTATTGCCAGCACCACGCCCGGGCGGCGCGGCCCACCGTCCGTTTTGACGGTTACCCGATCGTTGACCTTCATACATTCCTCCTGTGGTTTTGAGCCAGTGTAGAACAAATTACCCTGGCTGGCATCGCCGCCTGACGCGAATGGCGTTTTTGTGTGCGGTCTATACTTAGCTGTTGAGACGGTTAAATGAGGAGCCCGCCATGAAGACTGACAAAGAGTACAGCGACACCATTAAGCGTGAGGTGGAAGTGGATGTCGATGCCCTGCTTGCCGCCATTAATGAAATCAGTGAGTCCGAAGTTCATCGCGCGGAGGATAATTCAGACCGTGTCGTGGTCAATGGTCGTGATTACCATACCTACCGTGAACTGGCTGAAGCATTCGAGCTGGATATCCATGACTTTAGCGTCTCGGAAACGAACCGCTAAGGCGAAAAAAATCCCGGTCATGGGGATGACCGGGATCAAACTTGCTTATGCAAGAAGCACTTGTAAATTCGTTACACCAGGAAATCTGATGCAGGTAAGACATTATCCCCAACAGATTTGTCTTACAAGCATATATTCTCTTAGCGAATATTATATTTTATACATGTGAATTTTGGTTATGAGTATAAACATGCGCCGCGTGTGGGTTTATCGGGATCGTTTCCACTTCAACGGGACATCAATGCTGAGTTTTTTAAGACTTTTCTTAGATGAACATCATTATTCAGGAGACGTTATGCCTTCGCTAAAGGAGACTCTGCTCGTCTTTACCGATCTCGACGGTACGCTGCTGGATTTTCACACTCTCGACTGGCAGCCTGCCGCTTCCTGGCTGAAGAGATTACAGGATGAACAGGTACCAGTCATTCTGTGCAGCAGCAAAACCGCGTCCGAAATGCGTGACATCCAGCAGGAACTTGGCCTTGGCGGGCTGCCCTACATTGCGGAAAACGGCGCGGCGATCCAGCCTGACGTACGGTGGGAAAACGCCGCACGGTTCATCTCAGAAAAGAAGCATGACGATATCTGGCAGTTTATTGCCCGGGTACGCCAGGAGATGCATCTGAAATTCACCACCTTCGACGATGTGGATGAGCGCGTGGTCGCCGAATGGACCGGGCTAAGCCGTCCCCGTGCGGCGCTTGCACGTAAACACGAGGCTTCCGTGACGCTGATCTGGCGTGACAGTGATGAACAAATGAAACGCTTCGCAGCCGAACTGGCCCGGCAGGGGCTGAAGATCGTCCCGGGTGCTCGCTTCTGGCATATTCTGGACACGAGCTGTGGCAAAGACGTGGCGGTGCACTGGCTTGTGGAACAGTATCGCCTGCACGACGGATTTGACCCGACAACGCTGGGCCTGGGCGACGGCCCCAATGATGCCCCTCTGCTGGACAGCGTAGCCTTCGCCGTGGTGGTGAAAGGCTTCAACCGGGAGGGGGTCAGCCTTAAGAACAACGATCCCACACGGGTTTATCGCACTCAGCACACCGGACCGGCCGGCTGGCGCGAGGGGCTTGATTACTTTTTAACGTGATCCTGCCAGATGACCCGGTTACGCCCGCGCTGTTTCGCCTCATACAGACGCGCATCGGCGGTGGATTGCAGATTTTCGAAGTGATAATTGCCCTTCTCCTGCGCGCCAGAGACGCCAAACGACGCGCTCACGCGCAGGGTAGTACTTTTCTTAATCAGGATCTCTTTGCTGTCGATACGCTCACGGATCTGCTCTGCAACTTCCGCCGCCTCTTCAAGCGTCATGCCGGGCAGCACCACACAGAACTCTTCGCCGCCGACGCGCCCGGCAATATCTTTAGTGCGCAGGGTACTGGCAATCAGCCCCGCAGCATGGGACAACACCTTATCACCCGCCTGGTGCCCGAACCGGTCATTAATGCTCTTAAAGCAGTCAAGATCGATCTGGATGACAGAGAAAGGCAGCGCCTGCTGTTCACACTGCTTCGCCAGTATTTTCGCCCGCTCAAACAGCGACCCACGATTATTCAACCGGGTCAGAGGGTCGTGCCAGGCCTGCCATTGCAGCGAATTCTGCAACGAATACATATTACTGACCATGCGCCGGATCACCAGCCATGAGATGAGCAGCATCGCGGTGAACAGCGCCCAAAGCAATGCCAGCACAATACTGATGCTGCCGAAATCGCCGCGCACCCCTTCTTCCAGGGTGTGCACGCGCAGGACGATGCCATCAAAGTGGTCGAGACGCTCCCAGCTGACAAAACGACTCCCCAGGCGAATGCCGCCTTCGGAATCCGATTCTATTGCGTGCGCTATCTGCGCTAGTTCGGGCGCGTCAAAATGATTAACGTCCGCAGCAGATGATCCAGACGTCGCGAGCAGGGTGAGACGACTGTCATACAGCTGGTATTCCCCTTCCGGGTTATCGCCTACGGCCTCCACCAGCAGACGACGCAGGGTGGCAAAGGTGAAATCCATCGCCACCACGCCATACCAGACGTGATTGTAATAAACAGGCACACTTGCGGTGATCAGCGGCTTTTTGCCCACAAAGGAGGAAGGAGGCGAGATAAACCAGCGCACGGCACGCGCACGGTTCTCACGCTCGGACTGTTGGGTAAACCAGGGCTGAGTGACCAGATAGTAGTAACGCTGCACGATATCGCTGGCATTTTCCGGCGTATCCGTTTCCAGAAAGAATCCGGCGCGAGAGACATAAATCACGCGCTCTTCGTTGCCGGAAGAACTGGATGCCAGACGCAATAAATACCCCACTTCAAGCGCGGCGGACAGTTCATTATCAAGAAACTCATCATCGCGATTCAGAAGGGTGGTCTTTTCAACGAAGGCATCAGACACACCGTTGATCGGCAATGTGCGCTGTTTATCAACCTCAATTTGCCAGGTGGGGGATGCGCGCAAACGGGCAAAACGCTTTACCGCATCATGTAGCACGCCAAACGCCAGCGGCGTTTCCAGCGCATCACGCATGCTGTGGCGAAAAAACAGCATTTTATCGACGCTGAACTGGAGTTGTCTGTCCAGCGCACTGGCAACCGTTTCCAGATGGTTACGCTGACTGGAGATATAGGCATCTTCCAGTACCACAACTTCGCGCCAGGTCAGGAGGGTGGAAAAGATCAGGACAACGATAAAACAGAGGTTAACAACCAAACGGGGATTGCTACGCTTATGCAGCCACTGCAAAAAAGATTGTTTTACAACAAAGGTATTGTGCTGCACACGCACTCCCTGAGTGTCGCTCACCATCCGATATGATAAGTCTTCTGCCAGTAAAAACGCCCGGCAAGGCCGGGCGTTGTGTGATTAAGCCTTATCGCGTTTTTGCCTTTTATCACCAGGCTGAAGCTCATCTTCACGAAAAGCCTCCCGCTTAATGCCGTATCCGTCATGCCACCGACACTCCACCATTCCACTGGAATAACCGGTGACAATCATGCATGGACCACCATTCTTTGGCTTAACTTCATCACTGACCAAAAAGACCATACCTGCCTCCTGTATCAGGGTGAAACGTTTTCAATTTAGACGAGGAATGGTCTTTTTGCATCCGGGGTCAGCAAAAATTAGTGCGATTTTCCGCGTACTTTTTCTACCAGCTTAACAACGGCTACCACAATCAGACCGACGATAAAGCCCAGTACGAGGTTAAGCAGTGTGGGCAGAATTGCAGCAACTACCGCTCCCTGGCCTGACGCAAAATGTTCAATCATGTGATGCAGCGAAGCAACACCGTGCACGATAATTCCGCCGCCGACCAGGAACATCGCCAGGGTTCCCACCACCGACAAGGTTTTCATCAGCCACGGCGCCAGCACCAGCAGGCTTTTCCCAATGCCGCGCGCAATTGCGCTGGATTTTTTTTCCAGCCAGAAGCCGATATCGTCCAGCTTGACGATCAGACCGACCAGCCCATACACCCCAACCGTTACAAGAATGGCAATCAACGAAAGCACCATGACCTGATTCATCAGCGGTGCTTCGGATACGATCCCAAGCGTAATCGCCACAATCTCGGCCGAAAGGATGAAGTCAGTACGGATCGCACCTTTGACCTTATCGCGCTCGAACGTTTTTGGATCCTGCGCGGCCAGCGCTTCCAGACGCTGCTGGCGCATTTCCGGGGTGTCTTTCTCTTTGCGTGCGGCAAACATATGCAACACTTTTTCGGCACCCTCGAAGCACAGGAACGCCCCGCCAATCATCAGCAATGGCGTAATGGCCCAGGGTATAAAGGCGCTAATCAGAAGCGCCAGCGGAACAAGGATCACCTTGTTAATAAATGACCCTTTCGCTACGCCCCACACCACCGGCAGCTCACGGTTCGCTCGCACGCCGCTGACCTGCTGCGCGTTAAGTGACAAGTCATCCCCCAGTACCCCGGCGGTTTTTTTCGCCGCCAGTTTCCCCATGACTGAAATGTCATCCAGCAAGGTGGCGATATCGTCCAGTAATGTTAATAAGCTACTTCCTGCCAAAATCTCTATCCTTCTTTTTTTGCTAATTAAGTGAATAGTATGGAACAAAACTCAGCGCCCGGAAACAGGCACCTCACGTCAACAAAAATTTCACATTAACAACACAATTAAAGCACTCGCCAGCCCGATAGTTTTGGCGTTAACTATGAGCGAACTTTTTATTTCGTCGTGAGGGACTATGCGTTTTCGGCATTTATTACCGCTCATTGGAGCACTTTTTTCCCTGTATATCATCTGGGGATCCACCTACTTTGTCATTCGTATTGGCGTGGAAAGCTGGCCCCCGCTGATGATGGCCGGTATTCGTTTCCTTACGGCTGGCGTGCTGCTGATGGCGTTTTTATTGCTGCGCGGCCACAAGCTACCGCCGCTGCGTCCCCTGCTTAACGCCGCCCTGATTGGCCTGCTGCTGCTGGCGGTGGGCAATGGCGCAGTAACCGTCGCCGAACACCAGAACGTGCCGTCGGGCATCGCCGCCGTGGTCGTCGCGACCGTGCCGCTGTTTACGCTCTGCTTTAGTCGTCTGTTCGGGATCCGCACCCGTAAGCTCGAATGGCTGGGCATCGCGATTGGGCTTGTGGGTATTATCATGCTGAACAGCGGCGGTAACCTGAGCGGAAACCCCTGGGCTGCCGTTATGATCATGATCGGCTCGATGAGCTGGGCCTTCGGCTCGGTCTACGGCTCCCGCATTGAGCTGCCCTCCGGGATGATGGCGGGTGCCATTGAAATGCTCGCGGCAGGCATCGTGCTGCTGATTGCCTCGGCGTTGACGGGTGAAAAACTGACGGCAATGCCAGATCTCTCAGGTTTCCTGGCCGTCGGGTATCTGGCCCTGTTTGGCTCGATTATTGCCATCAACGCCTATATGTACCTGATCCGCAACGTCTCACCGGCGGTTGCCACCAGCTACGCCTACGTTAACCCGGTGGTTGCCGTGCTTCTGGGTACCGGTTTTGCGGGCGAAGTGCTGTCGACGATTGAATGGCTGGCGCTGGGCGTGATTGTCTTTGCCGTGGTGCTGGTCACGCTGGGTAAATATTTACTGCCCGCGAAACCCATTGTCACGGCGTGTGAGGTGGAGAAACCGTGATCGGGTGAATGCCCTGGGTATCGATCTGCGCGGCCTGACCGCCGCCGCAGATCCACTCTTCCAGCCGCTCCGTCAGTTCCACGTCATTCAGCTTCATTCTTCCGCGCAGTGCGCACTCCCAGACAATCAGCACCCGCCAGCCCTGGGCGTAAAGCTGCGAAACATCGCGTTTATCACGCTCGACGTTCCTGCCAATCTTCTCCAGCCAGAAGTCGGTGCGTGTCGCCGGGACTTTAAACAGATAGCAGTCGTGGTGATGCCAGAAACAGCCGTGGGTAAAGATGATGCATTGATACGCATCGATCACGAAATCAGGACGCCCGGCAAGCGTGGCATCCTGAACCCTGAATTCAAACCCGATGGAGGTCAGGAGGCCAGCGATCCGTTTTTCGATCGCGGTATCACGCGTGCCGATGGCACGCATGTTTTTACTCCGCGTGGCCTTATTGTGAACGTCCGCCATTGACGGCCTCACTCTGACGCAGCTGAACGGCCTTGCTGATGCGTGAGGCCAGTAGTTTTGCGACGGCGGCAAAGGCTGGCACCACCACCGAGTTGCCAAACTGACGATAGGCTTGTGTATCCGACACCGGAATGCGAAAACTGTAGCCCTGCGGCGCCTCAAAGCCCATTAAGCGGGCGCACTCGCGCGGCGTTAAGCGCCGCGGTCGGTGCTGTTGATTCTGAGGGTCGTCGAAATCTTTTTCGCCCAGCGCCTTATCCCAGCCCCGATCGATAAGAATTTCCGCGCCATCTTTGTAATAGCGCGCCGACAGCGTACGCGTCACGCTGTCAGGATTAAGCGGATTGACCATGCCAAACCCAAAGCCATTGCCTTTGGCCTGATGCTTTTTGGCATAGCGATAGAGGTATTTCCACAGCACTGGCGTCAGAATGAATTTCGCATCGACGGCGGGCTCCAGCAGATCGGCCACTGTCGGACGGCGCGCCGGATACAGCGAGGGCAAATCGCGCAGCGTAAAATCGCCTTTCAGATTGAGATCGCGGCGGAATCCCACCAGCACGATGCGTTCGCGGTGCTGTGGCAGGAAGTGTTTGCCGTCGATAATTTTCGGATCGTCCGGCCCCATGTCCTCTGCATCCGCCACGTCGTAACCCAGTTCATCCAGCGTTTGCATGATAATGCGGAAGGTTTTGCCGCCGTCATGGCTCTTTAAATTCTTGACGTTCTCCAGCACAAAAATTGCCGGGCGGCGGGCATCAATAATCCGGGCAACATCAAAGAACAGTGTGCCCTGCGTATCACAGGCAAAGCCGTGCGCACGTCCCAGCGCGTTCTTTTTCGACACGCCAGCCAGTGAGAACGGCTGACACGGAAAGCCTGCCAGCAGCACATCGTGCGCCGGAATGGTGTTGCGAATGTGCTCAGCGGCTTCTTCGTCGCTGACGCCGGTTTTGTGGCTCAGGGTGACGTCGCGGATATCGGCATTAAACTGGTGCTCGTTGGGGTCGCAGTACCAGTTCGCCTTATAGGTGCGGACGGCATGTTTGTTCCATTCACTGGTGAACACGCACTGCCCGCCAATAGCTTCAAAGCCATGGCGAATGCCGCCAATACCGGCAAAGAGATCGATAAAGCGAAAGGCATAATTCGGATGCGCAGCAGGCGGGTGCGGCAGCAGGTTACGCAGATAACAGAACTCGCCGTCGCTCAGGCGGTGCCCTGCCCTGTCGCTTATCAGCAGCCGCTTGAGTATTGCCGGGCTCCAGTGGCTCTCGCCATGTGCCACCAGCTGGTTTGCCAGCGTTTTAGCATCATACATTTCCAGCAGCTGACGCAGGAGTGCCTGCACGGCTGCCGTTGATTTCTCAACCCGCTCAGGCGCGGGCACAGTCACTGATCGATTTTCCTGCATTCTCTTAACCGGACAATAAAGACAGAAAACAGAGTACCACAGTTCAGGATCGCACACTGCGACGGAAATGGGTCAATATCTGGCTGTCGGTTCCGAGGTAATCGCCCTGTAATTCAGCACTCAGCTTCGCCATAAACTGGATCAGAAAATCGGCATTGTGACGCGCAAGTTCGCGTCCCCGTGCGGTTTGCATGGTGTCCGGCAGGCGCAGGAGTTTGGTCTGAAAGTGATCGAGCGCGAAAGCTTTATCATCCAGCGCACGCGCCCCGGCAAACGGGTCGTCGGCATCAAACAACGCGGTGCCCAGCGCACCGGACACGGCAAAGACGCGCGCAAGGCCGATGGCGCCTAACGCCTCCAGCCGGTCGGCATCCTGGACCGTTTTGGCCTCCGGGCTTTGCGGCGCGATACCGGCACTGAAGCTGTGCGCTTCAATGGCATGCTCAACGGCCGCATACCGATCGGGCGGAAAATCAGGAAAATCGCGGCTCAGGATCTGGCGCGTTTCTCGCGCTGCCAGCCGCGAGGAGTGACTACGCTGCGGGTGATTTTTCGGCAGGCTGACAATGTCATGGAAGTAGCATGCGGTCAGCACAACCAGCGGATCGCAATCCCCGTCAGCCATAATGGCCTGCGCCGTCATCCAGACGCGGCGAAAATGGGCGATATCGTGCGCCGCATCATCAGTAAAATGATTTTCGTCGAGCCAGCGCTCAAAACGGTGCTGCCACTGCGCAAGTTCCATCATCCCATCCTGTTGCTCAAAAGAGAGTGAATTATAATACACCCGAATCAAAACCCTTAATAAATAGAATTTAGAAATACTTAATAATAATTACCCGCTATATTTTCAATGAATTAATTCACGCGAAAAATAAAGAAATAAAACGAAATATTTTGTAATATTTTTACCAGTTTAATTACATTTATTTTTGAACCTAAATAATAATCCATAGAATAGTATCAGCCATGTAGTTACGGAGGGTAATTACATATATTCAGACAATTTATATTTAAAGGGAATATATAATGAAAAGAAAAGTTCTGGCAATTCTTGTACCCGCGTTATTAATGGCTGGCGCAGCAAATGCGGCGGAAATGTATAACAAAGACGGCAACAAAGTTGACCTGTACGGTAAAGTTGATGCACGTCATACCTTCTCCGACAACCCAGGCGACGACGGCGATGAAACCTATGTCCAGATTGGTTTCAAAGGCGAAACACAAATTAATAACGATCTTATTGGTTACGGCCAGTGGGAATATAAAACCTACGCTAACGATACCGAAGGCGCAGGCGACACCTCTTTTAACCGTCTGGCCTTTGCTGGCCTGAAATACGGCGAATATGGCTCATTCGATTATGGCCGTAATTACGGCGTCGTGTATGACGTTGAAGCCTGGACCGATATGCTGCCAGTATTTGGTGGCGACTCCTATACCTGGACCGACAACTATATGGTTGGCCGTACTAACGGTGTGGCGACCTATCGTAATAATGACTTCTTCGGTCTGGTTAACGGCCTGAACTTCGCACTGCAATATCAGGGTGCTAATGAAGGTGCTAACGCAAACGAAAATCAGGAAGGCACCAAAAATGGCCATGATGATGTTCGTTTCCAGAACGGCGACGGCTTCGGTATGTCAACTACCTATGACTTCGATTTCGGTCTGTCGCTGGGTGCCGCTTATTCATCGTCTGACCGTACCAACGACCAGGTTGCTTACGGCGCAGGTACCTATAATCGCTTCAGCAAATATGCCGGCGGTGAACGTGCGGAAGCGTGGACAATCGGTGCAAAATACGATGCGAATGATGTCTACCTGGCAATGATGTATGCGGAAACCCGCAACATGACTCCGTACGGCAACGATGGCATCGCCAACAAAACTCAGAACTTTGAAGCCGTAGCGCAGTACCAGTTTGACTTCGGTCTGCGTCCATCCCTGGCGTGGGTCTATTCAAAAGGCATCGATTTGGGTGGTAACGATTATCATCCAGGCAATGGTTATGACTATGTTGACCAGGATCTGGTTAACTACATCGACGTGGGCATGACCTACAGCTTCAACAAGAACTTCTCCACCTACGTTGATTATAAAATCAACCTGCTGGACGAAGATGATGCCTTCTACAATGACAACGGTATTGCAACCGATGACATCGTTGGCATCGGTATGATCTACCAGTTCTGATCCCCATAAATAGCAAAGCCCGCAACGCGGGCTTTTTTTATTTGACGCTGAAATATTACGGCGCTTCCTGCAAGGCCAGGCGAACAAACCCGTTATTCTGCGCAAGTAATTCATGTGCTTTCCAGGCATCCATACCCGTCAGCACCATTAGCACCGCCGTTTTACACTGATGGTTACAGCTTTCCAGCGCCGCCTTCGCCTGCGCCCGAGAGCATCCCCCCGCTTCCATTACAATGGCAATTTGTCGCTCGGCCCATCTGGTATTGCTTGCCTCCAGATCAACACGCAGGTTGCTGTACACCCGTCCTGTCCGTATCGCCAGACCGGTGGTGACCATATGCATTATCATGCTTTGCGCAATGCCCGCTTTGGCGTTGGTATACCCGGCAACCACATCCGCGCCCAGATCGGGGGCAATAACCATGCTCGCCAGCTGCGCCGCTTCACTTTGCGCATCCTCCGTAATGAGCGCGACCGTTGAGCCCAGAGACCACGCATGACGCATCGCGCCCCAAACCCATGGCGTTTTGCCGCTGACGGACAGCGCCAGCATCATGTCGTGCTCGCCGAATTTTATCGTCTGAAGGTCTGCAACGCCGCGCGCGTAGCTTCCGGCGTTATCGCCTGTTGTCATCGCAATGACCGGATGTTTTCCCGGCGCGAACGCTTCTGCCGCCTGCTTCGCCACGCCTCCGGACGCGCCTGCGCCGATCAGCACCAGACGTCCACCGTGACTAAGCGTCGCCGCCGCGTTATCCACCACGCGAGCCAGCATACTTAAGTGAGGGGTAAGTGCAGAAGAGATTTGTGCGTCATCCTGGTGTATGACATTAAGCATATCCAGCGTAGATAATCTGTCGATGTTCATCGTGCTGGCGTGCCGTCTTTCCCTGGCCGTACCGGTAAGCATAATGCTCATAAACTGCCTCCTTATTATGAGTACCCCCACACTATAAAGTGTTTTATACAGGTCACATGAGAGAAGGCTCACGAAACGCCTCTCTTTACATGGCTTTATGAAATGCCCGTCATCAGCGATAATTAGCCCTTTCTTTTTCATCGCGGAGTGTTAATGAGCGATTTGCAGCCCTTCCCCCCGACGCGCAAGCGCCCTATTAAGCTGAATACGCTGGTTACGCTGATGGTGTGCGCCATTATCGGCTCTGTGCTGCTGGTGGTCTTCGCGCTGTACTCTGTGCAGATCACCCGTGCCACGCGCGATGACGTGAAAGATACCGCGCTGGGTATCGCCCGAACGCTGGCCGACAGCCCGGAGATCAAGCGTGGCCTGATGGAATCGCCGCAGGCTGGCATCATCCAGCCGATTGCCCAGGCGGTGACGAAGCGCAACGACCTGCTGTTTACCGTGGTTACCGACTTGCGTGGGATCCGCTATTCCCATCCAAACGAAGCGCTGTTAGGTTTGCATTTTATTGGCGACGATCTGACGCCCGCCCTCGAAGGGAAAGAGAATGTCTCCGTGAACCGCGGCGCGCTCGCGGAAGCACTGCGCGTCTTTACGCCCGTTTATGACGATCGGCACGACCAGATCGGCGTGGTCGTGGTGGGTATTTCGCTGAATAAAGTTGAAGATCAGATTGCCCGCGGTCGGCTCAATGCCGTGTGGACCATCTTATTCAGCGTTCTGATGAGCTCAGTGGCGATATGGGGTCTGGTCCGGGTTCTGAAACGTATTCTCTTCGGGCTTGAGCCTTACGAGATCTCCGCCCTCTTTGAGCAGCGCCAGGCCATGTTGCAGTCCCTGCGCGAAGGCGTGATGGCTGTTGATATGCACGGGCGCGTGACGATGATTAACCACACCGCCAGAGAAATTTTGCTCCTGAGCTCGGGTGAGCACTCCGAGAGCAGCGGCGAACCACTGCTGGCCAGCCTTAGGGAAGTGGCGAAAACCGGCATTGCTCGCCAGGATCAGGAGATCGGCTGTAACGGACGGCTACTGCTGTGCAACATGGTCCCCGTGAAAAGCCAGAATCAGGTCATCGGGGCAATCAGCACCTTCCGCGATAAGACCGAAATCAGCCAGTTAATGCAGCGTATCGATGGTATGGTCAACTATGTTGATGCCCTGCGCTCACATACGCATGAGTTTATGAACAAGCTGCACGTGATCCTCGGCCTGCTGCACATGAAGCGCTACGATAAGCTGGAAGAGTACATCATCCAGACCGCACAGAATTATCAGACGGATATCGGCGCGATACAGCGCAAGGTTAAATCGCCGGTCATTGCGGGTTTCCTGCTGGGTAAAATCAACCGCGCCAAAGAGGCGGGAGTGACCCTGACGCTGGCCGAGGAGAGTCAGCTTCCTGACACCAGCAATGAAGAGCAGGTTGCGGTTCTGATCACCGTGCTGGGCAATTTAATCGAAAATGCCCTGGATGCGATGGAAGGTCAGCCGGAAGGCGAGATCGGCCTGCTGCTGCATTATCAGAACGGCTGGCTGAGCGGTGAGGTCAGCGATGACGGTCCCGGCATTGATCCCGAGCGGCTGGAGGCTATTTTTACAAAGGGCTACTCAACAAAAGGTGAAAACCGTGGCGTTGGGCTGTTCCTTGCACGTCAGCAGATCCAGAACCTGGGCGGAGATATTACCGTCGAGTCGGAGCCTGGCGTATTTACCCAATTTTTTGTTCAGATCCCCTGGGATAGCGAGAGGAATATCGCGTGATAAATGTATTAATTGTCGATGATGACGCCATGGTAGCCGACCTCAACCGTCTGTATGTTAACCGCGTTGAGGGTTTTAACTGCTGCGGCGTCGCTTCCACGCTCAACCAGGCCGAAGCATTGATCGCAAACCCAGGCCAGCCGATCGATCTGGTGCTGCTGGATGTCTATATGCAGCAGGATAACGGGCTGGATCTATTGCCCATCATCCGCGCATCGGGCCGCCCGATTGACGTTATCATGATTTCGTCAGCATCCGACGCCGCAACGATCCAGACGTCGATACACTATGGCGTGGTGGATTACCTGATTAAACCGTTCCAGTTCCCGCGTTTTGAAGAGGCGCTGAACGGCTGGAAGGCAAAGCGCAGTCTGATGGGCTCGCATCAGTATTATGAACAGGCCGACGTCGACAGGCTGATCCACGGCGGCGCGCCGGAGCTGGCCGACAGCAAAAAATTACCGAAAGGCTTAACGCCGCAGACGCTGCGCACCATTTGCCAGTGGATCGACAGCCATCCGGAGATAGAATTTTCCACCGACGATCTGGCGAATGCGGTCAACATTTCCCGCGTCTCCTGCCGCAAATACCTGATCTGGCTGGCGCAAATCAATATCCTGTTCACTAGCATTCACTACGGTGCCACCGGTCGACCGGTATATCGCTATCGTTTGCAGCCGGAACAGGTCGGCCTGCTCAAACAGTACTGCCAGTAATTCGGTAGCTGTCGTCCAGAAGGGTAAAACGGAAGTGGTGCATCGAGGAGATCACCACTTCTTTTGTTTTGGTGACAAAAATGGCTTCAATATCGGGGCGCGAACGCAGCGCGGCGCAGCCCTGCTCCACGCCCATGCCGTAGATCAGCGTGGTCCAGATATCGCCGTCGAGGGAGTCCTGCGAAATAATCGTCACGCTGTCCAGTTCGTTATCCAGCGGGTAGCCGGTACGCGGGTCAAGTATGTGATGATAACGTTTGCCGTTCTGCTCGAAGTAGCGCTCATAGGTGCCTGACGTCACAACCGACCGGTTTTCTACCGTTATGGCGCCAATCAGCGCGTCACCAGCGAACGGTTTTTTCAGCCCGACGCGCCAGCCACCCTCCGGCGAGCCTAACGTCTGGACGTTGCCGCCAAGGTTGATCAACCCGAGTTCGGCGCCCTCTTTATGCAGGTAATCCCGCACCCTGTCGGCGATATAACCTTTGGCGATAGCCCCCAGATCGATCTCCATTCCCTGGCGTGTAAGAAACACGCTGCTGTTGGCGTCATCCAGTACCACGTTCGCAGGATCCGTGATACTCAGCAAGGCGGCGATCTCGTCCGCGGGCGGTACAGCGTCCCCCTTAAAGCCAATTTTCCAGCGTTTGACCAGCGGACCTATCGCCAGGTTGAACGCACTGTCTGTAGGCTGGCTGGCCGCTTTCGCGCAGCGGATCAGGTCAAACACCGGGCGACTGACGACAACCGGATGCTGACCGGCAGCATGGTTGACATCCATCACCTGCGAATCCGCACGGTTGACGGTGAGGAGATCTTCGTACTGTTTGATCAGGCGAAACACGCGGGACGCGAGGGCTTCGTCATGGGAGAAGAGTTTCAGGAGGATGGGCGAGCCCATCAGAACGGCGTTGTAACTGTAAACGCGATGGCTATCAGGCATTGCATAAGTCCTCAGATGTAGCCCCGGCAAGCACCGCGCCGCCGGGGAAACAGGAGCCTTACCGTGTTTTCGAACGCATAGCCGCCTGATGTCCGGCAAGCGTACCAAAAATAATGATATCTGCCACCGCATTACCACCGATGCGGTTACCGCCGTGGATACCCCCGACAACCTCACCCGCAGCAAACGCTCCCGGTAATACGTTGTGGTTGCTGTCCAGCACGCAGGTTTCTGTATTGATGGTCACACCGCCCATGGTGTGGTGCACGCCCGGCGCAATCTGAATGGCATAGAACGGCCCTTCGTTGATAGGCGCACGCAGCGCGGTGGTGCGGCCAAAATCATCGTCATGCTGTTTTTCCACAAAGCCGTTGTAGCGTTCCAGCGTTGCCAGGAACTGGTGGTGATCCATCCCCAGCGCTTCCGCCAGGGCTTTTGGTGAGCTGGCGCTGGTGACAAACCCTTTCGCGATGTACTCATCCGCGGCTTTGTTTTTGGCGCGAACATGCTCGTCAAAGACGATGTAAGCGTATTTCTCCGGCAGCGCGATGATTTGCGCCGAAACTTTGTCGCGGGTCGACATTTCGTTATAGAAGCGGTTGCCCTGCTGGTTTACCAGAATCGCCCCGCCGCCGCGGATGGATTCGGAAATCAGGTACGACGTTTTCTGCTCAACGGTTGGATGGATCTGGATTTCGCCCATATCGACGGTGCCTGCGCCAATACGCTCCAGCAGTGCGATACCGCCGCCGGTTGCGCCTTTGTGGTTAGTCGTCACGAACCCTTCCAGGTCCGGACGGTATTTCACCACCATCTGGCTGTTGGCGCTGAAGCCGCCCGTCGCGACAATTACGCTTTTAGTTGCCACGGTGAGGGTTTCGTTCTCTTCGGTGGTCAGACGCACGCCGGTCACTTGGCCGTTTTCGAAGATGATGTCGCTCACGGAGGTATCCAGCATCACCTCGATGTTGCGTTTGTTGACATTGCGCACCAGGCCGCTAATCAGATATCCGCCCACCGCGGAACCATCTTTCGGACGGTGCGTACGGTCGATGCTCATCCCGCCGGTGGTGGTGATGTCGTTGAGCATAATGCCGCGCGTTGCCAGCCATTCGATGGCCTGCGGCGCGTTCTCGACAAAGCGACGCAGCAGTTCAGGGTTGTTCTTATTGCCACCGCCTTTCAGGCTTTCCTGGTAGAACAGCTCTTTGCTGTCCTGAATGCCCTTCACGCGCTGGAAGCGGGTCTCAGCCGCGTTCATACCGGCAGAGGCTTTGATGGTGTTCCCGCCAATAGTCGGCATTTTCTCAACGATCAGCACGCTCGCGCCTTCGTCGTGAGCCTGAATCGCCGCCGCCAGACCGGCGCCGCCGCTGCCGACCACCACCACGTCCACGCTTTTAGTCTCATTCGGGTCAGCGCCCTCTTCTGCCGCCAGCGCTTTGCTGGATTTCAGCATCGCCTTCGAGACCGCTTTTTTCACCGCCTCGCTCTGGCTGGTCGCGCCGGTGATAGCATCCACGTGCGGGGTATTGGCATCCAGAATTCGGGTGCGGATCTCTTCGAAACTGGTCACAAACGCCACGTCTTCACTCGGGCCGGAGGCCAGTTCGATATCGGCGATGCGGTCGGTTTCGAGGCTGACGTTAATCACCAGTTCGTTAGCATCGTCCTGCACTTTTTCAATAAAGGTGCCCGGTTTGAATTTAGATTCGCCCATGCTCATGTCGCGGATCATCGCTTCCACCAGCGAGAAGCGCCACAGCGGTTCCGGGATGCTCAGTTCTTCGCGTCGGGTACTGTCCATAAACAGCTCCAGGCTTTCGCCCGCCGCGATGCGATCGGTCCAGTCCGGATAGGCGATGGTGGCGCGGCCAACGGCTATCAGGTCGTAACCGTGATCCAGCGCTTCATTCACATCCGTGGCATTCACCACGCCGCCAACGCCCATCACCGGTACCTGCGCCAGCGTGTCAGAGCGCATGGCGCAGTATTTTTCGATAAGTGGCGTCGGGTCCTGAGTATCGACGATAGAAGGACGCAGGGCGGCGCCAAGGGAGAAGTGCAGATAATCCACCCCACGAGCGGCCAGTTTTTCCAGCAGATACAGGGTGTCTTCGAAGCGAATGCCGGGGACTTCCAGCTCTTCCGGTGAGAAACGGTAGCCAATGATAAACGCGTCGTCCGCGTACTGGCGCACCATCTTATGGGTAATGTCCAGCACCGCCAGCGGGAATTTCGCACGGTTATCGCGGCTGCCACCCCACTCGTCGTCGCGCTGATTAGAGTTCGGGGAGTAGAACTGCTGGATCAGATAGGTATTCGCCCCGTGGATTTCGACGCCATCGAAGCCGGCCTGAATTGCGCGGCGTACGGCTTCGCCGAACTTGCCGATCATGCCTTCCACTTCTTCTGAAGTCAGAGCAACCGGCGTCGCGGCACCGTCACGCGGCGCGGCAACCGCGCTTGGGCCAACCGGCGTCCGGCCGCCGATCAGTTTTGGGTCGACCATACGGCCGCCGTGGTAAATTTGCAGAAGGGCTTTGGAACCTTTGGACTTAATGGCGTCAGCGATTTTTGCCAGTCCGGCGATTTTTTCGTCGTTATCAATACCAATTGCGCCCGGGAACGCAAGGCCGAGATCGTCAACAAAACAGCATTCAACGATAATGGTGCCGATGCTGCCAGCGCGGGCACGGTAGTACTCCACCAGCTCGCTGGTCACGGTGCCATCGTAATACCCCGTACAGGTTGTCATCGGGGCCATTAACAAACGGTTTTTCAGTTCAGTACCATTCGGTAATGTGAAGGGGCTTAAAATACGTTCGTTAGTGCTCATAATAGAAACTCCAAACTTTAAAAATTAAGAATTCGTTATCGGTATGGATTTTTTATTTCGTGTTTTTGCCGATGTCATGACATTAATATAAAGCTTTTTTTAGTTTCTAAAGTCATTACGTTAGTTAATAAACTATTTAATCCCTGCGATAACATTAATAACACATTGGTGTTAGCGTGAATGTTTTATACGTTCACATTAATTTAAAAAAAGTTAAATCAACAATGGTAAAGCCAATACACCAATCACATCAAAAACCCTTTGAAATCAAAACTTAAAACACAGTCCAAAATAATAATGTTATAGAATTGATAAATAAAATGCTTAAAAATAGCGAATAACCACACTACTCAGAGTGGTTATTATAAAAAGTATAAAATTACGTCCTCAATTCTGTTTTTTTGATCGCGATCAATAGTAATGGCATCCAAAGGCGCAATATAAAAACATCATCATTTTTTATTTAGCGCAAACAATAATGCGTTAAATCGCTATTACTGAAAACACAAAAACGCACCTTAAATAACTAAAAAAAGCAAAACGAATAAAGCAATCGAATTTGTGTTTTCGCTGTACGACGAATTTTTGACAACTTAAGACGTGAAACTATGAAAACAAAAACTGCTGTAACGCCTCCTGCGGCGAATCTGGCATCAAATGGAACAGCAAAACGCCTGCTGATGATGGCCCTGCCCGTCATTGTCGCCGTCCTGCTGTTGTTTGTCCCCGTTCCGGAAGGTCTGCCGCCTTATGCGTGGCACTACTTCGCCATCTTTGTTGGCGTCATCGTCGGGTTGATTTTCGAACCGCTGCCGGGCGCCGTAATCGGCCTCACCGGCGTGGTGGCGATTGCGCTGTGCAGCCAGTGGGTGCTCTTTAGCCCCGAACAGCTGGCTGACCCGAAATTCAAGCTGGCGGGCGCCTCCTTTAAATGGGCGGTGAGCGGGTTTGGTAACTCCACCGTGTGGCTGATCTTCGGTGCCTTTATGTTTGCCGCAGGCTACGACAAAACCCGCTTCGGCCGCCGTCTGGCGCTGATTCTGGTGAAGTACCTGGGCCGTCGCAGCCTGACGCTCGGTTACGCCATTACCTTCGCGGACCTGCTGCTGGCCCCGTTCACCCCGTCCAATACCGCGCGCAGCGGTGGGACCATCTACCCGATTATCGCTAACCTGCCGCCGTTGTACGGTTCAAAACCCAACGACCCAAGCGCGCGCAAAATCGGTTCCTATCTGATGTGGGTGGCAATCACCGCGGCTTGTATCACCAGCTCGATGTTCCTTTCCGCTCTGGCACCTAACCTGCTGGCACTGGCGCTGGTGAAAAGCACCGTTGGAATTGATATCTCCTGGGGGACCTGGTTCCTCGCCTTCCTGCCGCTGGGTATCCTGCTGATCCTGACCATGCCGCTGCTGGCCTACTGGTTCTACCCGCCAGAAGTGAAGGTAAACAATGAAGTACCTCTGTGGGCGACCCGCGAACTGGAAAAACTGGGCAAACTGTCGCGCAATGAGATCCTGCTGCTGGTGTTCGTGTGCTGCGCGCTGCTGATGTGGATCTTCGCCGCGGCGTGGATTGAACCGGCCATGGCTGCCCTGCTGATCGTTGGCCTGATGCTGTGGACCGGCGTGCTGGAGTGGAACGACATCACCGGCAACAAAGCCGCGTGGAATACCTTCGTCTGGTTCGCCACCCTGGTGGCACTGGCGGATGGTCTCTCCTCCACCGGCTTTATCAGCTGGCTGGGTAAAGAAGGCGGCCTGCTAATGAGCGGTATCTCGCCGGGTGTCGCCACCATCGTCCTGCTGCTGGCGTTCTACCTGCTGCACTACCTGTTCGCCAGCACCACCGCGCACACCACGGCGCTGCTGCCTGCGATGCTGACTATCGCCTCCACCATTCCGGGCATGAATATGGAAGTGTTCGTCCTGCTGATGGTGACCTCGCTGGGCGTGATGGGGATCATCACCCCGTACGGTACTGGCCCAAGCCCGATTTACTACGGTAGCGGCTACCTGCCAACCAAAGACTACTGGCGCCTCGGCACCATCTTCGGCGCCATTTTCCTGGCAGCTCTGCTGCTGATTGGTTACCCGTGGATGTCCATGATGTTCTGATTTCTGACCGCCGGACATTTCCTCCGGCGGTTAAATTTTTGTGGAGCAAGCTATGTCAAACAAACCCTTTATCTACCAAAACCCCTTCCCACTCGCGCATGACGACACCGAATATTATCTGCTGACCAAAGAGCACGTTTCCGTTGCCGAGTTCGACGGTCAGGAAGTGCTGAAAGTCGAGCCAGAGGCGTTGACCCTGCTGGCCCAGCAGGCCTTCCACGACGCGGCGTTTATGCTGCGCACCTCTCACCAGAAGCAGGTTGCGGCTATTCTGAGCGACCCGGAAGCCAGCGAGAACGATAAGTACGTTGCCCTGCAATTCCTGCGCAACTCCGAGATTGCGGCGAAAGGCGTGCTGCCCACCTGTCAGGATACCGGCACGGCAATCATTATGGGTAAGAAAGGCCAACGCGTCTGGACCGGCGGCGGTGACGAAGCAGCGCTGAGCCAGGGCGTGTATAACACCTATATTGAAGACAACCTGCGCTACTCGCAGAATGCGGCGCTGGATATGTATAAAGAGGTGAATACCGGCACCAACCTGCCCGCGCAGATCGACCTCTACAGCGTGGATGGTGACGAGTACAAATTCCTCTGCATGGCGAAAGGCGGCGGTTCCGCCAACAAAACTTATCTGTATCAGGAAACCAAAGCGCTGATCACCCCGGCGAAGCTGAAAAATTATCTGGTTGAGAAGATGCGGACCCTCGGCACCGCGGCCTGCCCGCCTTACCATATCGCCTTCGTTATCGGCGGCACCTCAGCGGAAGCCACGCTGAAAACCGTCAAGCTCGCCTCTGCGCGCTACTATGATGGCCTGCCAACCGAAGGCAATGCGCACGGCCAGGCGTTCCGCGACGTCCAGCTCGAGCAGGAACTGCTTCAGGAAGCGCAAAACCTCGGCCTTGGCGCGCAGTTTGGCGGGAAATACTTCGCCCACGATATTCGCGTGATCCGTCTGCCGCGCCACGGTGCCTCCTGCCCGATCGGCATGGGTGTTTCGTGCTCCGCCGACCGCAACATCAAGGCGAAGATTAACCGCGAGGGGATCTGGATTGAGAAGCTGGAGCACAATCCGGGCCAGTATATTCCTGAATCCCTGCGCCAGCAGGGAGAAGGCGACGTGGTAAGCATTGATCTGAACAAGCCGATGCCCGATATTCTTGCGCAGCTTTCCGCGCACCCGGTCTCCACCCGCCTGTCGCTGAATGGCACCATTATTGTGGCGCGCGACATCGCCCATGCGAAGCTGAAAGAGCTGCTCGATAACGGCGAAGCCCTGCCGCAGTACGTCAAAGATCACCCGATTTACTATGCAGGCCCGGCCAAAACGCCAGAAGGCTACGCGTCTGGCTCCTTAGGTCCAACCACCGCCGGGCGTATGGACTCCTACGTGGACTTATTGCAATCCCACGGTGCGAGCATGATCATGCTGGCCAAAGGTAACCGCAGCCAGCAGGTGACGGACGCCTGCCATAAGCACGGCGGCTTCTACCTCGGCAGCATTGGCGGCCCGGCGGCGGTGCTGGCGCAAAACAGCATCAAGAGTCTGGAGTGCGTGGCGTATCCGGAACTGGGAATGGAAGCGATCTGGAAAATTGAAGTGGAGAACTTCCCGGCGTTTATCCTGGTGGATGACAAAGGCAACGACTTCTTCCAGCAGATCCAGAATAAACAGTGCAAAGGGTGTTCACAGCGCTGAGCGTTTCCATAACGCCGGAAGCTGCGAGAGCGTATCGTTGATTAGCCCGCGCTTGTCGCTGCCCGGCTTCCAGATGGTGACTATCGTCTGGCTTATCCCCTGGCTGCCCACTTCGGTGGGCAGCCTTTTTACATTTTTCCACTGCGTTGCGTGAAGATGGGTCGGCAAAAACCCCCAGCCGCAGCCCTGCTCCAGCAGGCCGCGCAGCATCTCCAGTTCGTTAGTGAAAAGCGTGTGCCCTGAAATTTGCAGGCGACGGGCAACCGGCTCGTCTGACGCGGCATGCATAATCACCTGCGGAACCAGAGAGAGATCGAGCAGCGACACCGGCGACGCAACCTCCGCAAAAAGCGCCGTTGCGGCGTAAAAATCCATTTCGATCGCCCCCAGCGCCCGCCACTCCATCTCATTGCCCACGCTGCGGTTGCGCGCCTGGCAGATCCCCAGATCGGCCTGACCGTCCGCCAGCATGGCTTCCGCCTCATCGCGCGATGCGCTGGTCAGGCTCAGGCGGATCTTTTTCGCCGCCAGTGTGGCAATCAGCGCCTGTAAAAAAGCTCTGGGGGTGAACGGATCGTAAACGAGGGCAATGTCCTGCGTGGCGCTGTCGGGCACCGATCGGGCAAACGCCTCAAATGCTTTGACCTGCCGCATCAGCAGGTGCGCCTGCCGCATCAGCAGGTGCGCCTGCCGCTGAAGCTGCTCCCCCTCCGGCGTCAGGCGCAGGCTGCGCCCCTCCCGCAGGAACAGAGCGTAGCCCAGCCCATCCTCAAGAAAATCGATCAGATCCCGCAAGGTTGTACGATCTTTGCCGAGTTTACTGGCCGCCTTCATCAGGCTGCCGTGCTCAGCGACGGCGGTGAACGCCTCAAGTTGGGCAAAGGAATAGATCAGGGATGCCACGTCATTCTCCACGCGATTTTTCCGGGGGATTTTCCCCCATAACGCGTTTTTTATTATAGGCCGCAGGTTCTTAAACTGAAGTCCTTCCTGAGCCAAACGAGATAAATATGAAAATCAAAACAAACCGCACGCTGCTCGCGGCGCTGGTTGTCAGCAGCCTGCTCTCGCCCGCCGTCATGGCGGCCTGCAACGGTACCGACCTCACGACCTGTCCGACGCCTTTCGATGCCAGACTCCCGGACGCACATACCATGCTCACCTGGAGCCAGGCCGATCGCGTGGTGGGCTTTCGCAATGACTACCGCAACTACGCGGGCGATGTGTTCCGCCACGGCAACGCAACGCCGCTGCTGCCCGCAGAAAAACCGCTCACCGATGCCCGCTATCAGGTGAAGGGTAAGATTTACAATCTTCAGGATTACCTGAAACGCCAGAACGTCAGCGGCATGCTGGTGCTGAAAAATGGCAAAGTGGCCTATAAATACCTGGGAGAAGGCAATACCAACTCAACGCTCTGGACGTCGCGTTCCGTGGGCAAATCGGTGGTTTCCGCGCTGGTGGGCGTTGCGATAAAAGAGGGTAAAATCCACTCCCTGGACGACCTCATCACCCAGTACGAACCGGATTTAAAAGGCACCGCCTGGGAGGGCGTAACGCTAAAACAGCTCATCACCCACACCTCGGGCGTGGCGTGGAACGAAGATTACACTAACTCGCAGTCAGACTTCGCCCGGCTTACCGAATGCGAAGCGAAACCGGGCACCTACTACTGCGTGCGCACCCTGGTGAAAGGATTACACCGTGAACACCCGGCGGGTGAAAACTGGTCCTATTCCTCGGGTGGCGCCTGGCTGTTAGGCGATGTGCTTGAGCGCGCCACCGGCATGACGCTCGCGGCGTATCTGGAGAAAAGCATCTGGCAGCCTTACGGCATGGCGAGCGACGGCGTGTGGCATGCCTACAGCAAAGGCCAGCACGACGTGGGTGCGCATGGATTTAACGCCACGCTGGAAGACTGGGGGCGTTTCGGGGAGTTTATCCTGCATAACGGTACACTGCCGGACGGAAATCAGATCCTCCCCGAGGGCTGGGTGAAACAGTCCTCAGCCTGGACACAGGCCAAAGGATCGGTGTCCGCCGCGCATCCGAAGGGCTTGTACGGCTACCAGTGGTGGAACAACGAAGTGCCGGCCACCGCCACAAACGTGGAGCCGAAAGTCGAAAATTCGCTGAAGGATTCCCTGTGGGCGCTGGGTATTTTTGGTCAGATGATCGTGGTTAATCAGAAAGAAAATCTGGTTATCGTCCAGTGGTCCACCTGGCCGCAGGCAGAGCCGTCATTCAGCGCCCAGCCGCTGGAAGCGTCGCTGATGTTTAGCGCGATTGCGAACGCGCTGCGCTGATAATCCCAAGCCAGGCCCCGCCTGGCTTCTCACCTGCGCGGTGTCACAAAACTGATATATCAGCAACTTAGCGAAATGTGGTAAATAACAGATTACTGAAATGTTAAGTTATTGTTGAATATGTAAATACTGGTCAACGCTTTGTCATTAATGCACCACACGCATCAGTCCATGCGCGATTTGCGCTTATCAATTTCCACTTCCTGATCCAGTTTTCAGAAACAGACGAGCATAACGTCACTATAAAACTGGAGATAATCATGGTTTCCTCAACCTCACCTGCAACGGTTCGTTCGAAAGCGGGCGCGATTTTCCGCGTCACGTCGGGCAACTTTCTTGAGCAATTCGACTTCTTTCTGTTCGGCTTTTATGCCACCTACATCGCCCACACGTTCTTCCCGGCAAGCAGTGAATTTGCGTCACTGATGATGACCTTCGCCGTCTTTGGCGCGGGCTTTCTGATGCGTCCGATCGGGGCCATTGTGCTGGGGGCTTACATTGATAAAGTGGGCCGCCGTAAAGGGCTGATCGTCACCCTGTCGATTATGGCCGCCGGAACCTTTCTGATTGTGCTGATCCCTTCCTATCAGAGCATTGGCCTGTGGGCGCCGCTACTGGTGCTGACCGGCCGCCTGTTGCAGGGCTTTTCGGCAGGCGCCGAGCTGGGCGGGGTTTCGGTTTATCTGGCGGAGATCGCCACGCCGGGCCGCAAGGGTTTCTACACCAGCTGGCAGTCGGGTAGCCAGCAGGTCGCCATTATGATCGCGGCGGCGATGGGCTTTGCGCTGAATATGGTGCTGGAAGAGAGTGCCATTCGCGAATGGGGGTGGCGTATTCCGTTCCTGTTTGGCTGTCTGATTGTGCCGTTCATCTTTTTCCTGCGCCGCAAGCTGGAGGAGACCGAGGAATTCAGCGCCCGTCGCCACCATCTGGCGATGCGTCAGGTCTTCACAACGCTGCTCGCCAACTGGCCAGTAGTCATCGCGGGCATGCTGATGGTGGCGATGACCACCACCGCGTTTTACCTGATCACCGTTTACGCACCGACCTTCGGTAAAAAAGTCCTGATGCTCAGCGCCTCGGACAGTCTTTTGGTCACGCTGCTGGTAGCCATTTCTAACTTCATCTGGCTACCGATTGGCGGTGCACTATCGGACCGCTTCGGACGCAAACCGGTGCTTATCGCCATGACGCTGCTGGCGCTGGCGACCAGCTATCCGGCACTGACGATGCTGGCGGCAGCCCCGAGTTTCTCAATGATGCTGACCGTGCTGCTGTGGCTCTCTTTCCTCTACGGCCTGTATAACGGCGCGATGATCCCGGCCCTGACGGAGATCATGCCAGCAGAGGTGCGCGTGGCGGGCTTCTCGCTGGCTTATAGCCTGGCAACGGCGGTCTTTGGCGGTTTCACGCCGGTGATTTCTACCGCCTTAATTGAGTACACCGGCGACAAAGCCTCCCCGGGGTACTGGATGAGCTTTGCCGCCGTTTGCGCCCTGCTGGCAACGCTTTATCTCTATCGTCGTCGCACGTTAATTCTGCAAACCACCGTTAAGGAGTGATCCCTCATGCTTACATTCAGAACGGTGATTGCCGCCCTGACCTTCACCACCCTCAGCGCGGGCGCGCTTGCGCAGGAGGTGACGGTGATGATTTCTGGCGGCTTCAAAGCGGCGCTGGAGAAGCTGGCGCCGCAGTACGAAGCGCAAAGCGGCGACAGGCTCATTGTGGTCTCCGGCCCGTCGATGGGCAAAACACCGCAGGCCATTCCGGCCCGGCTCGCCCGGGGCGAAAAAGCGGACGTGGTGATTATGGTTGGAGATGCGCTGGCGAAACTGGAACAGGATCGCAGGACGGCGGCGGGCTCCCGCGTGGAGCTGGCGGATTCGCCCGTCGGGATGGTCGTCAAAGCGGGCGCGCCGGTGCCGGATATCAGTACGGTACCCGCCCTGCGGCAAACGCTGCTGAAGGCGCATTCCATGGCTTATTCCGACAGCGCCAGCGGCCGGTATGTTGAGAGCCAGTTGTTCCGTAAGCTGGGCATCGACGGCCAGGTCCAAAATAAAGCGCACCGGGTTGAGCGCATCCCGGTGGCGTCTGAAGTGGCAAAAGGGAAATACGATCTCGGCTTTCAGCAGGTGAGCGAGCTTCTGCCGGTCCCGGGCGTGACGTTTGTGGGTAAGTTGCCTGACGACATACAGTACATTACCCGTTTCGCCGGAGCCGTAACGCAGAAGGCCGACCATCCTGAGCAGGGAAAAGCGCTGCTGGCCTTTCTCTCCTCGCCACAGGCGGCCAGCGTCATTACGGCAACGGGCTTAACGCCCGTCAGTGCACCTCGCGATACTGCTCGGTGATCAGCGTTTCGAGTTCGGCAGCAATGTAGGACTGGATCCGCCCGCGGCGGCGAATCAACCCCACGGTTCGCCTGACCTCTGGCTCTGTTAAAGGCACCGACGTCAGCAGCGAATGCTCTGCGCGGGGCATTGACATGGCGGGAACGGCCGCAATGCCGATCCCGGCTTCAACCATCCCGAGCATAGTCGTCACGTGCCGCGTTTCGCAGATGCTGGGGCGCTCAGGCCGAATATGTCCGACCCGCTGGTCGAGAAGATTGCGGTTGCCGGAGGTCTTATCCAGACCGATATAATCCTGCTGATAAAAAGCCTGCCACGTCAGGCTTTTTCTTTTTGCAAGCGGGCTGTCTCGTCGGCAGGCGGCCACGTAGACGTCTTCCACCAGGGGGACAAACTCGATGTCGGGCTGTAAACTCCGGGCAAAGCAGATACCGAAATCCGCCTGTCCGCGGGTGACGTCCTCGATAACATTTCCGGCGCTGCTGTCGATAAGTTTAATGCGCACGCGGGGGTAACGGGACTGAAAGCGGCGGATCACATCCGGCATAAAGTAACAGGCGGCTGACGGCACCGTCGCCACGGTGATCAATCCCGTGCGCTCCTCGCTGGCCTTATCGATATCCGAAAGCATGGACTCCACGTCGACAAGCAGTTGCCCGCACCGGTCGGCAAAGGTCTGTCCATACAGGGTCAGCGTGACGCGCCGGGTGGTTCTGTCGAACAGTTTTGTCCCCAGTGCCGCCTCCAGCTTTTCAATTCTGCGACTCAACGCCGACTGGGAAAGGCAGATAGACTCCGCCGCAAGACGGAAATTGCCGTATTCCAGTAAAGCGCGGAAGGCATAGAGATCGTTGAGGTCAAAATTGACGGGCATAATACTGACGGGATCCTTAAGCACGGTAGGGTAAGAAGAGATTTATCATAGCCGCGTACGACATACTTCACAAAATGAAGGGGATACCCCTAAAGCGCTATCAACCTTACGGCACATAGTGATAGTTTATGCGGGCTGGATTCCTCTTAAACAGGCTGCCAGTCTGCATGCCGCCGAAGAGGAGTGTCATACTGCTTAACAGAGTATGTTGGCATGCTAACAGCCCCTGACCTTTCCATTTTGTTCACGTGCGAGTAACGAGCAAAGCGATGATTAAGTGGCCCTGGAAAACGAACGAAGCTGGTCGAAATATGGCGCTGCCCTGGGATGAGGCTCTGGCGATCCCCGTGCTGGCGAATCTCTTGCCTGAAGAGCAATCAAAGCTGATTCAGCTGGCCGAGCGTTTTTTACAGCAAAAACGGCTGGTGCCGCTACAGGGCTTCGAACTGGATCCGCTTAAAAATTCGCGCATCGCCCTGCTCTTCTGCTTACCGGTACTGGAGCTGGGTATCGAATGGCTGGATGGCTTCCACGAAGTGCTGATCTACCCGGCGCCGTTTATCGTCGATGATGAGTGGGAGGATGACATCGGGCTGGTGCACAACCAGCGTATGGTGCAGTCCGGGCAGAGCTGGCAGCAAGGGCCGATCATCCTCAACTGGCTGGATATTCAGGACTCGTTCGATGCCTCGGGCTTCAACCTGATCATTCACGAAGTAGCGCATAAGCTGGATACCCGCAACGGCGATCGCGCCAGCGGCGTGCCGCTGATCCCGCTGCGTGAAGTCGCGGGATGGGAGCACGACCTGCACGCGGCGATGGAAAACATTCAGGATGAGATAGACCTGGTGGGTGAAAGCGCGGCCAGCATTGATGCCTATGCCGCGACCGATCCCGCCGAGTGCTTTGCGGTGCTGTCCGAGTATTTCTTTAGCGCACCTGAGCTTTTCGCCCCACGCTTCCCGGCGCTGTGGCAGCGTTTCTGCCAGTTTTACCAGCAGGATCCGCTCCAGCGTCTGCGGCAAAGTGAGGACGCAGCCAGCACCTCCTCTCATCCGTTCCACTAATGTTCAGCAGGGGTACGATCGGTCGATCGTACCCACACGCTCACCGCGAGAAACAGCAGCGCCATTCCCCATGCGGCAGTAATCAAAAACTGCTCACCGTAAAAGCGCGTCACCACGGGTACCAGCAGCGCACTGGCCCCGTACCCCAGCGTATGGCTGGTGGCGATCACCCCTGCCCCTTTGCCCGTCGTCAGCCGATCGTTGAGCAAAAGCTGGTATCCCGGCGTGGCCATGGCGGCACCCAGCGAGGTGATGACAATGCCCACGTAGAACAGGGCTAAACTGGCGAGACACATCAGCCCAAGCCCCGCCACCATCAAGACCGCGGCAATTAAGAGTAAAACCCTCGGGCTAAAATGCTGCGGGCGTACCACCAGAAACTGCGCCGCCAGGGTCGCCAGCGCGGCCAGGCTCAGCAGCAGGGCGACATGATGGCTGATTTGCACGGCATCGCCATTAAATAAAGGATGAAGATGCGGCGATAAACCAAGCTGCATCAGGCTGACCAGCGCCGCCAGCAGCAGCGCCAGCAGCAGGAAAGGCATCATAGAGGCCTGTAACCGCGTCGACTGGTGCGCCACCGGCGGCAGCGGGGGATCGGCGGCTTCGCGCAGCACCAGAAGCAGCGCGATAAACGGCGCCAGCGCCATCAGCCAGAGCGGTGCGACCGGGCTGACGCTGAGCATCAGCGCGGCCAGAGGCGGTCCCAGCAGACGCCCGCAGCTAAGGCCAGAGCTAATCGTTGCCAGCGCCGCCATTCTTTTATCCAGCCCCGCGCGTTGAATGGCCCACGTCTGGGCCGCAGGCACCAGCCCCGATACCGTCAGGCCGTACAGCATGCGCGACAGAACCAGGCCCGCCATTCCCCAGAGGGCATTCAGCGCGCCGTTGGCCATCGCCCAGACCACCAGCGCCATCAGGACGAAGCTCGCCAGATAGCCGCCTAACGAGGCCAGCATCACGACCTTACAGCCGTGCCGCTCGCTCTGGCGTCCCCACCAGGGCGATGCGGGCAAAAAGAGCATCGAGCCGAACATCAGCAGCCCGGCCCAGACGGAGAGCGACAGTCCGGTCAGGGAGACCAGCTGCGGCAGCATGACCAGCAAACCGTTTTGTCCGATACCCAATAAACCAGCGCCCAGTGCAAGGGGCCAGTTTGCCTTCGGGGCCATATTGTCAGTGATGTTCTCAGTACAGGTGCGCATAGAATTGTGAAGATAATGTCAATAAATGTGTGGAAATTATGAAGTTTATGAAAACAAATATTGCAAAAATAGTTGCGGCTGTAAACAGAATGAATATCATAACGAGAATTATTATCAGTCATGGAATGAGGTACATCTATGCGTGCTCTGCCCCGCTCCGCCGGTACAGATGTTGCGGCCCAGTGTTTTTTGAACGCGCTGCTGCGCGAAACGAAGGACTGGCACTATCTTCCCGCAACCCGTGCGGATGAGTTATCGCAGATACATATCCCGCTCTCCCCAACCCAGGCCATCCGGGTTCCGGTACGCTATTTCTCCCCCACGCAGCATCACCAGTATTGTTTCCCGGCCACGCTGATTCAGGCCGACAGCGACGGCGGTGACACGGTCACATTCCATCAACTGATTGATTTCATTCTTGAAAAAGAGACAGTAAAAGGCGCTCTGGACGCCGATACGCTGGCGCGCTTTAAGCAGCGCGTCCTGGAGAGCCATACGCACACCTGGCAGGCCATTGATTTACGCCACAACTGGGCAAACCTGCGCGATAAGCCGCTGACCTTTGCCGAAGCGGAACAGGCGCTGCTGGTCGGCCATGCTTTTCATCCTGCCCCAAAGTCGCACGAGCCGTTTAACGAGGCCGAGGCGCGCCGCTATCTGCCGGATTTCGCCTCGCGCTTCCCGCTGCGCTGGTTTGCGGTTGAGCATGAACTGATTGCCGGGGACAGCCTGAACGTCTCCCTGCGTGAACGTCTGCTGCGCTTCGCGGCCCAGAGTGCGCCGGATCTTCTCGGCCACTTCACCGACACCCGCTGGCTGCTGCCGATGCATCCGTGGCAGGCTGCCTATTTGCTGGAGCAGCCGTGGTGCCAGCGTCTGGTTGAAAAAGGTGCCCTGCGGGAACTTGGCGAGGCGGGCGCACAGTGGCTGCCTACCAGCTCTTCCCGCTCGCTGTACAGCGAAACCAATAGCGACATGATTAAGTTTTCCCTCAGCGTGCGGCTGACCAACTCCGTGCGCACGCTGTCGGTCAAAGAAGTTAAGCGCGGCATGCGCCTGGCGCGGCTGGCGAAAACGGCACGCTGGCAGGAACTTCAGGCGCGCTACCCGACCATGCGCGTGATGCAGGAGGACGGCTGGGCGGGGCTGTGCGATGAGCACGGCGTCATTCAGGAAGAGAGCCTGATGGCCCTGCGCGTCAACCTGCTGTTCGATACCCCTGAAACGCAAACCAACGTGCTGGTGAGCCTGACCCAGGCGGCACCGGACGGCGGCGACAGCCTGCTGGCGGCGGCGGTGCGCCGTCTGAGCGAGCGTCTGGATCTCCCGCTCGCTCAGGCCGCCCGCTGCTGGCTGGACGCCTACTGCGACCGCGTATTGCTTCCGCTGTTCAGCGCCGAGGCGGACTACGGTCTGGTCCTGCTGGCGCACCAGCAAAATATCCTCGTTGAGATGCAGCAGGATTTCCCCGTTGGGCTGATCTACCGCGATTGTCAGGGCAGCGCCTGGACCGAAGGGGCCGACGCGTGGCTGAAAGAGGCAGGCGAAACCGAGGTGGAAAACCGCTTCGGTGAGAGCCAGCTGCTGCGCTACTTCCCTTATTACCTGCTGCTGAACTCTACCCTTGCCGTCACCGCCGCGCTCGCCGCTGCCGGCTTCGACAGCGAAGAGAACCTGATGCCCCGCGTGCGTGACGCGCTGGCCAAACTGCGCATGACGGCGAAGCAGACCCGCTGCCTTGATTATGTGCTCGACAGCCCGACCTGGAACTGCAAAGGCAACTTCTTCTGCTACCTGCACGATCGCAACGAAAACACCATCGTCGATCCGGCGGTGATCTATTTCGACTTTAGCAACCCGTTTTATAAGGAGAAGGCGTGATGGCAAACGCGAATATCGTCCATTCCGGCTACGGCTTTCGCTGTACGGCCACGGAACAAAACCTGCCGCTGACGCTGGGTCTTGACGGCAGCGTGGTCCTTGCGCGTCTGGCCGGGCTCCCGGACGGCTGGCTGGTGGACGCCCTCGACCAGCTGTTTGTTGCCGCCCCCGCCCTGACCGGCATTACCCTGCCGTGGGCCGCCTGGCAGGATGAACCTCAGGCGCAGGCGCTGTTTAGCCTCGCAAACGGGGATTATCTGGCGCGCGAAATATTCTGGCAGCTGCCGCTGTGGCTGAAAGGCGAACGTCCGCAGGCGAGCGGCGGAATGCAGTTTGATGAAAGCCGTCAGCTGTACTTCCCGCTGCGCCCTCATCGTCCGCAGGGCGAAGTGTATCGCCGTTACGATCCGCAGATTAAGCGCACCCTGAGCTTCCGCGTGGCGGACGTGGCGCTGGACGGCGAGCGTTTTACCCGCTGGATGAACACCCCACGCGTGAACGCCTTCTGGGAGATGGCGGGCCCGCAGGCCGAGCAGGAAAACTACCTGCGCCGTCAGCTCGACTCGACCTATTGTTACCCGGTGATCGGCTGTTTTGACGACCAGCCGTTCGGCTATTTTGAACTCTACTGGGCGGCGGAAGACCGCATTGGCCGCCACTACCGCTGGCAGCCCTATGATCGCGGACTGCACATGCTGGTGGGTGAAGAGAACTGGCGCGGGGCGCAGTATATCCGCAGCTGGCTGCGCGGCCTCAGCCACTATCTGTATCTCGATGAACCGCGTACGGCGCGCATTGTGGCGGAACCGCGCTTCGACAACCAGCGTCTGTTCCGCCATCTGGCGCCCGCCGGTTTTGACACGGTGAAAGAGTTCGACTTCCCGCACAAACGCTCCCGTCTCATCATGAGCGAGCGGCACCGCTTCTTCCATGAGGTGGAACTGTGAACGCGCTCTGGCAGAAAGTGAACCGCGAGATGGTGGCGAAGATCCTCGCTGAACTGGAATATGAACGCACCCTGCGCGCCGAGCCGGTTTCGGCGGACTACTGGCGCATCAGTATGGGCAACGCGACCTGGCAGTTTAGCGCCACGCGTGGGATCTGGGGCTGGCTGCATATTGACCCTGATACCCTGACCACCGCCAGTGGCGCGGCGGTCGAAGCGGAAAACGCGCTGCTGCAACTGGCCACCGTGCTGGAGATGAGCGACGCGCAAACGGCGGAGCACATGGAAGATCTCTACGCCACGCTGCGGGGCGACATGCAGCTGTTGCAGGCGCGTGACACGCTGGATGCCGATGCGCTGATCCACCTCGACCCGGACGAACTACAGTGCCTTATGCGCGGTCACCCGAAGTTTATTTTCAACAAGGGACGCCGCGGCTGGGGGCTGGATGCCCTGCGCCAGTACGCGCCGGAATATCGCGGGCGTTTTCGTCTGCACTGGGTCGCCGTGCAACGCGATCGTCTGGTCTGGAGCAGTGACGCCGATTGCGATATCAACACCCTGCTCGCCAGCGCCATGGATGATGCCGAGCGCACCCGATTCGACGCCCGCTGGCAGGGGCTGGATCTGGACGACAGCTGGCTGCCGGTGCCGCTGCATCCGTGGCAGTGGCAGCAAAAAATTGCCATTCATTTCCTGGCACAGCTCGCGCGCGGTGAGATGGTGGAGCTGGGAGAGTTCGGCGATGAGTATCTGGCGCAGCAGTCCCTGCGCACGCTGACCAATGCCAGCCGTCGCGCGCCGTATGACATCAAGCTGCCGCTGACCATCTACAACACTTCCTGCTACCGCGGTATTCCGGGCAAGTATATTGCCGCCGGTCCGCTGGCCTCGCGCTGGCTACAGCAGCAGTTCGCCAGCGATGCCACGCTGATTCACTCCGGGGCGCAGGTGCTTGGCGAACCCGCAGCCGGATATCTGTCGCATCCGGGTTATGCCGCATTGCCTGAGGCGCCGTACCGCTATCAGGAGATGCTGGGGGTGATCTGGCGCGAGAACCCATCCTGCTATTTACAGGATGGCGAACAGGCGGTGCTGATGGCCGCGCTGATGGAAACCGATAACGACGGGCGCCCGCTGATTGACGCATGGATCAAACGCTCGGGGTTAACCGCAGACGCATGGCTGGAAAAGCTGTTTGAGGCGACGGTGATCCCCTTCTATCACCTGCTCTGCCGCTACGGGGTGGCGCTCATCGCCCACGGCCAGAACGTCACGCTGGTGATGAAAGATTACGTTCCACAGCGCATTCTGCTGAAGGATTTCCAGGGCGACATGCGCCTGGTGGACGAGGATTTCCCGCAGGCGCAGAGCCTGCCGGAGCAGGTAAAAGCCGTCACCGCACGCCTCAGTGCGGATTACATCATCCACGACCTGCAAACCGGCAACTTTGTCACGGTGCTGCGCTTTATTTCCCGTCTCACCCTGCAAACCGGCGTGAGCGAAACCCGCTTCTATCAGATCCTGGCGCAGGTATTACGTCGCTATATGGCCGCCCATCCGGATCTTGCGGCGCGCTTCGCGAAGTTCGACCTGTTTAAGCCGCAGATTATTCGTGTGATCCTCAACCCGGTCAAACTGACCTTCTCTGAACACGACGGCGGCAGCCGCATGCTGCCGAACTACGTCTGCGATCTTGATAACCCTCTTTTTCTGGTCTCCCAGGAGTCAGCGCAATGAAAACCTATGATTTCATCGGCATTGGTATCGGTCCGTTCAACCTCAGTATTGCCGCGCTGGCAGAGGGGCTGGACGGTTTTAGCTCGCTGTTTCTTGAACGCAAGCCGCACTTCTCCTGGCACCCGGGAATGATGGTACCGGACTGCCACATGCAGACCAGCTTCCTGAAGGATCTGGTCAGCGCCGTGGAGCCAACCAACCGCCACAGCTTCCTGAACTACCTGGTACAGCGCAAAAAGTTCTACCGTTTCCTCACTACCGAGCAGCGCACCGTCTCGCGCGAGGAGTTTGCCGACTACCTGTGCTGGGCGGCGGATAACCTGACTAATCTGGCCTTCAGCCAGCAGGTGCAGCAGGTCAGCTTTGATGAGCAAAACGGTCTGTTTGAGGTCGTGACCCAGCGGGATCGCTTCCTGGCGCGCCACGTCTGCGTGGGGATTGGGAAGCAGATCAATCTTCCTGACTGCGTCACCGCGCAGGACGACACCTGCTTCCACGCCAGCGAAATGATGCTGCGCACGCCGGATTTAGCAGGCAGGCGCGTCACCGTCGTCGGCGGCGGCCAGAGCGGTGCGGATCTGTTTTTGAATATCTTCCGTGGGGAATGGGGCCAGCCGCTGAGCCTCAACTGGATCTCGCGTCGCAACAACTTCAACGCGCTGGATGAAGCCGCGTTTGCTAACGAATATTTCACGCCGGAGTATGTGGACAGCTTCTCCACCCTCGGTGACGACGCCCGTCGCCAGATGTTGCAGGAGCAGAAGATGACCTCCGACGGGATCACCACGGAGTCGCTGCTGGCCATCTATCGTGCTATGTATCACCGCTTCGAAGTGCTGCGCGAAAAACCCTGGGCGCACCTGATGCCGTCCCGCTCGGTGACGGCGCTGACGCGCCAGGAGAACGGGCAGCGCCTCAGCATCCAGCATCACCTGGACGGCGGTCGCGAACAGCTGGAGAGCGACGTGGTGATTTTCGCCACCGGCTACCGCGCCGTGCAGCCTGCTTTCCTCGCTCCGCTCTCTTCCCGACTGCGTCTGGATGAGGATGAAGCCTTCTGCATCAACAACGATTTTACCCTTGAATGGGACGGCCCGCAGAGCAACCGCCTGTTTGCCGTCAATGCCGGGATGCACCGTCTCGGTATTGCCGAACCCCAGCTCAGCCTGATGGCCTGGCGCGCGGCGCGAATTCTGAATCGCGCTCACGATGACGAGCCGTTTGAACTGGCAACCACCCCCGGCGTGATCCACTGGCGGAGCACCACCAGCCCGGAGAGCAGCCAGGTTTTTAAATCATTAATGAAGACCACCGAGTACTGACACACACATTCAGGATCAACATAACAATGAAACGTTCTCATCTTTGGGTTTTAAATCCGTGCTTGCTTGCCATGCTTTCTACCTCTGCGTGGGCGGAAGAACAAAAGGAAGAAGATATTGTGGTTTCTGCCAGCCGGGCACATCGCAGCGTGGCAGAGATGGCGCAAACCACCTGGGTTATAGAGCGGGCGGAAATTGAGCAGCAGGTTCAGGGCGGGAAAGAGATTAAAGAGGTGCTGGCCCAGCTGATCCCCGGCATGGACGTCAGCAGCCAGGGACGTACCAACTACGGCATGAACCTGCGCGGTCGCTCCATGATGGTGATGGTGGACGGCGTGCGCCTGAACTCGTCCCGCAGCGACAGCCGCCAGCTCGACTCTATCGATCCGTTCAACATTGACCGTATCGAAGTCATTTCCGGCGCCACCTCGCTGTACGGCGGCGGCAGTACCGGCGGTCTGGTGAACATCGTCACCAAAAAAGGCCAGCCGGAGACCGAAGTGGAGTTCCAGACCGGGGCAAAAAGCGGGTTTAACAGCCATAACGACCATGATGAGAACGTCTCAGCAGCCGTGAGCGGCGGCAACGACAACGCCTCTGGACGTCTGTCGGTCTCCTATCAGCGCTACGGCGGCTGGTATGACGGCAACGGCGACGAGGTGATTATCGATAACACCCAGACCGGCTTGCAGTATTCCGACCGTATCGACGTGATGGGAACGGGCACCATCAACATCGACGATCATCAGCAGCTCCAGTTAACCACCCAGTACTACAAGAGCGAATCCGACGGCAAACACGGGCTGTTCCTCGGAGAGAATTTCGCTGCGGTCACGGGCGATGCCAAAGCCTATAACAAAGACAACCTGGACTCTGACCGTATCCCGGGCACAGAGCGTCACCTGATCAACCTGCAGTACTCGAACACCGACTTCTGGGGGCAGGATCTGGTTGCGCAGATTTACTACCGTGATGAGAGCCTTACCTACTACCCGTTCCCGACGCTGAGCAAAGGCGCGGTGACCAGCATTGGCGCGTCCCAGCAGAAAACCGATTTTTACGGCGGCAAGCTGACGCTGAACAGCAAGCCGATGGATGACCTGACCCTCACCTGGGGTGTGGATGCCGATCACGAAACGTTCGACGCCAACCAGCAGTTCTTCGACTTAAGCAAAGCGGCGGCGAGCGGCGGCATGGAGCTGGACAACGCCTACAACGTGGGCCGTTACCCGGGATACAGCATTACCAACCTCGCGCCGTTCCTGCAAGCCAGCTATGACATTGACGCTATCACCCTGAGCGGCGGCGTGCGCTACCAGTACACCGAAAACAAGGTGGACGATTTTGTCGGTTACGCCCAGCAGCAGGCAATCGCCACGGGCAAAGCCACCTCCGCTGACGCGGTGCCGGGCGGGAAAACCGACTACAACAACTTCCTGTTTAACGCCGGGATCCTTGGACGTCTGACCGAACAGCAACAGCTGTGGTTTAACTTCTCCCAGGGCTTCGAAATTCCGGACCTGGCGAAGTACTACGGCTCCGGCACCTATCAGCTGGTCGATGGTCACTATCGCCTGCAAAACAGCGTGAACGTGAACGACTCAACGCTGGACGGTATTAAGGTCAATGCTTACGAGCTGGGCTGGCGCTTCACCGGCGATAACCTGCGTACCCAGGTGGCGGCCTACTACTCGCTCTCGGATAAAACCATCACCATCAACAAGAGCGACATGACCATCAACCTGGAAGACGACAAACGTCGTATCTACGGGATTGAAGGCCAGGTGGATTATTTCTTCACCGACAGCGACTGGAGCACCGGGGCGAACTTTAACGCCATCAAGTCCGAAACGCGTGAAAACGGGAAATGGGAGAAGCTGACGGTCGACAGCGCCAGCCCGTCGAAAGCCAGCGCATGGGTGAACTGGGCGCCGGGCGACTGGGCCCTGCGCGTGCAGAGCACACAAACCTTCGACGTGTCTGACGCCGACGGTAAGAAGATCGATGCCTATAACACCGTTGATTTCCTGGGCAGCTACGCCCTGCCGGTGGGCAAAGTCAGCTTCAGCGTGGAGAACCTGCTGGACAAAGACTACACCACCGCCTGGGGCCAGCGCGCACCGGGGCTGTATAGTCCAACCTACGGTGCACCGGGTCTTTATACTTATAAAGGCCGTGGCCGTACGTTTGGTCTGAACTACTCCGTTCTGTTCTGATCCTGCGCGCCGCCTGTCTGCGGGCGGCGCGATTTGCTGTGCAATTTGAAAGCAAATTTGCTATTAAATCATCGGTTTGCTGAAATTGTCGGCAAACGAACAAAAACGGTGTTTTCCCCTTTGACAAGGCGCACTGAGGTCGATAATATGCGCCTCGTTCACACGATTCCTCTGTAGTTCAGTCGGTAGAACGGCGGACTGTTAATCCGTATGTCACTGGTTCGAGTCCAGTCAGAGGAGCCAAATTTGAAAAGCCTGCTTTTAAAGCAGGCTTTTTGCTTTTGTGGGTTCGGTAAATTTGCCGGGTGGCGGCTGCGCCTTACCCGACCTACTGATTAGCGACTAAATCTGATAATCAATCGCCACCTCTTCCGGCTCCATCACCTGGCGTTTGATCTCATCCACGGACAGCCCTGCATTGCACAACTCGATAAATCGCCACACGTAGTTGCGCTGAAGCTGCCCGCGCTTTAGCCCCAGCCAGACGGTATTCGCGTCGAAAAGATGACGCGTATCCAGGCGCACCAGATTTCCGGCTTCATATTCTCCGCCAGACTGCTCGGCCACCAGGCCAATCCCCAGCCCTAACTCGACGTAGGTTTTGATCACGTCGGAATCCTGCGCGCTCAGCACCACGTCCGGTGTGAGCCCTTTACGCTTGAACGCTTCATCAATGCGCGAGCGTCCGGTAATGCCCTGCCGGTAGGTAATCAGCGGCCATTTGACGATCTCTTCCAGCGTCAACGGCGAAACCTGATTCAGGGGGTGATCGGCGGGTAACAGCAGGCTGTGATGCCAGCGGAACCACGGGAACGCCACCAGCAGCGGGTCGTTGCTCAGCCGTTCACTGGCGATACCAATATCTGCCCCACCGTTATGCAGCAGCACTTCGATTTCCTGCGGCGTGCCCTGGATCAGTTCCAGACGTACGTCCGGGAAGATCTCACGAAATGCTTTGATAACGGTCGGAAGACTGTAGCGCGCCTGCGTATGGGTGGTGGCGATTGTCAGCACACCTGACGCGTCGTTGGTAAAGAGATCTGCCAGCCGACGAACGTTGCTGGCCTCATTGAGAATGCGCTCAGCGATGGTCAGCAATGCCTTGCCTGGCTCCGTCATGCCCAGCAGGCGCTTGCCGCGACGGATAAAAATCTCAATGCCTAACTCCTCCTCAAGCTCGCGGATATGTCGGCTGACACCCGACTGGGAGGTGTAAAGCATGTTAGCGACCTCGGTCAGGTTGTAATCCCGCCTGGCCGCCTCACGAATAATTTTAAGTTGCTGGAAATTCACGATTCACTCCGGCGCATCTGACATAAGGCTATTGTTAGAGTCAGCCGGGCTGGAGAACAAATAATAAAAACCAGCATCTTATGCTTATTTGGAATATCAGCTGACCAGTTGCAGCTCGCGATTTTCCAGCGACGGCTTACTGACCAGAGACATCAGGATCTCTTTCACCGCCTGCGCCTGCGGTGACAGGGAGCCGCGCGCGGACATATTCAACGACAGCGGTAAGCTCATGGATGGCGTGGTGATGCGGGCCATCCAGCCATTCGCCGCGCTGCACAGTGAACGTGCGGCAGACTCGGGCAGTACCGTTACCCCCATGCCGCTGGCAATGGCGGCAGTCAGCGTGGAGATGGAATCAATCTCCCCGATAATCTTCGCCGTCAGACGGCGCAGCGAGAACGCTTCGTCAACGCGAACGCGCACGGCGCTGTAGTCGCGCGGCAGGAACAGGTTCATCTCTGCCACGGCGGTTAAATCAATGCTCTGGCCGGGGCAATCACGGGTCCCGACCAGATAAAGATCTTCCTTCAGCAGCGGCTGGCTGGTGATCCCGGCAACCGGTGAGCGATCGTACAGCACCGCCATATCCAGCTGACCGTTGAGCAGTTTGTCATTGAGCACGGAACCACTGTTCTCATGCAGATAAACCAGCACTTCTGGTAGCTCCGCGCGCACCGCCTGAAGCAGCGGCATGGTTACCGACGATGCGGCCGTTCCCGGCGCCAGGCCGATGGAGACATTCCCGCTGAGGGTCTGACCCACGTTGTGCACGGCCAGCTGCGCCTGTTCGCACTGACGCAGGATCGTACGGGCATGGGTATATAAAATTTTTCCCGCTTCGGTAGGCGTTACGCCGCGCTTGGTGCGGATCAACAGTTGCTGGTCCATTTCGCCTTCCAGAGTCGCGACCTGCTGGCTCAGCGCAGGCTGCGCGATATGCAGCACTTCAGCCGCCTGGGTCAGGCTGCCGATATCGACGATTTTTACGAAGTATTTCAGTCGTCTTAAGTTCATGTTGCCCCCTGTTCGAAAATAGCGTGCCGGTAACGGCTGTGTTGTTAAACAGGTTTTGCAATATGGATGCCAGGTTTTGGCAGCGAATAAATATCTTTGCTAAGCGGCTGAAAATAAGGAAAGCCAATCGCTGGTGCCTGTTTTCAGACAGTGACAACGGATTCCGATCTGCCCCATTCGGGGTATATCTGCACAATAATGGTGCATTCCGTTGGCAAAAACGTCAGTTTGCTGTTTTTGTCAGCAAACAGTCTAAAGTCGGCGATCCATCCTTTGACAAGGCGTACGCAGGTCGATAATATGCGCCCCGTTCACACGATTCCTCTGTAGTTCAGTCGGTAGAACGGCGGACTGTTAATCCGTATGTCACTGGTTCGAGTCCAGTCAGAGGAGCCAAATTTGAAAAGCCTGCTTTTAAAGCAGGCTTTTTGCTTTTCTGCGTTTGGTAAGTTTGTCGGGTGGCGCTCCGCTTATCCGACCTACGGTCCTGTAGGCCCGGTAAGCGCAACGCCACCGGGCATTGCAAGCCTCACCGGCATCCCCGACCGCCGTTCCAGCTCAGTGCCCGCCCCTTCACTTATCAGCTGCGTCCTTTGCGCGGCCGAAATGGGCAGCGGCACTTTTCGGGTTGATTCAAATTCCGCGCGATTGCGTGAAAGCGGCTCGTGAACCTCTAGCCAGCGGCTACCATCCGGCTCGGTGGTCATTTTTACGGGCTGATCGATAAGCTGTACCCGCGTCCCCACCGAAACGTTATCGAACAGGTATTTGATATCGTTATTACGCAGGCGAATGCAGCCCTGGCTGACGCGCAGGCCAATGCCGAAATTTGAGTTAGTACCGTGGATCGCGTACAGCCTGCCGATATAAAGGGCATACAGCCCCATCGGGTTATCCGGCCCGGCGGGCACGAACGCGGGCAACGTTTTCCCCTCCTTCGCGTAAGCACGTCGCGTATTTGGCGTGGGTGACCAGGTTGGGCCTTCCTGTTTGCGCTCAACGGCGGTTACCCAGTTACGCGGCGTTTCGCGCCCGGCCTGACCAATGCCAATAGGCAGCACCTCAACCGTGTTGCTGCCGGGTGGATAATAGTAAAGACGCATTTCCGCGACGTTCACCACAATCCCTTCACGCACGGTTGGCGGCAGAATAAGCTGCTGCGGCACCACCAGCGCTGTACCGGCACGTGGTAAAAACGGATCTACCCCCGGGTTAGCTTCCAGCATATTGCTTAACCCTTGCCCGTGCTGCGCTGCAAACGCTTCGAGCGGCAGGGTATTGCCTTCAGGTACGGTGACAGTTATCGGCGCTCCCACCAGGCGGCTCCCCTCGGGTGGGAGTGGGTAGGTTACAGCAGATGCAGCGGGAACCAGTATACAAAGCGTAAAAACAAACGCGGCAAATCGAATCATAGTGTTCTGTACTCGGTCAAAGAGAAAGCCTGCCGGTGGGCAGGCTTAGCCTACTCATTCAGTTATCCTTTCGTCGTGCGCCATCTCCGGGTAAGGACTTTTTCCGCTTCAACAATCATGAACATTGCGAACCCGATCAGGAAGGTAATGATCCAGTAGCGGAACGGCAGCGCTTCGGTACCGAACAACATCTGCATAAACGGCGCATAGACGATCAGAAGCTGAAGGGCCAGAAGTACGCCGCTCACGATCCATATGCCCTTGTTAGCCAGCAGACCTTTACTCAGGGAGAAGCCGTCGGTGACGCGGCAGTTGAGCATGTAAAACCACTGGGCGGTGACCAGCGTTTGCAGCAACACGGTGCGGATGAACTCCGGCGAGTAGCCGCGAGGTTGCAGCCAGGCCTCCAGCACAAAGGCGCTGATGGCAATCATCAGGCCGACAAACACCACGCGCCAGATGGCGTAACCGTCCATCACGTGCAGGTTAGACTTACGCGGCGGCCGGTTCATGATGTCCTTCTCACCCGCTTCAAACGCCAGACCAAACGACAGCGTTGCCGAGGTTGCCATGTTCATCCACAGGATCAGTACCGGTGTTAACGGGATCAGGTTCCCCGCCAGCAGGGCAATAATGATCAGCAGGGCCTGGGGCGATGTTGCTCGGGATAACGAACAGAATGGTCTTTTTCAGGTTGTCGTAGACCCGACGCCCTTCATGGACCGCCCGGGCAATGGTGGCAAAGTTATCATCCGTTAACACCATATCGGCGGCTTCTTTGGTGACTTCAGTACCTTTGATCCCCATCGCGATGCCGACATCCGCCCGCTTCAGCGCAGGCGCATCGTTCACGCCGTCCCCGGTCATCCCGACCACTTCCTGCTTACTTTGCAGCGCCTGCACCAGACGGAATTTATCTTCCGGGCTGGTTCGGGCAAAGATATCGTATTTTTGCGCCGCCTCGCTCAGCTGGTGGTCGTCCATCGCCTCCAGTTCGCGCCCGGTAATGGCGCTCGCCGCGTTGCCAATACCCAGCATCTGACCAATGCTCATCGCCGTTTGTGGATGATCCCCGGTAATCATTTTCACGCGAATGCCCGCCTGCAAGCAGTCGGCAATGGCCGAAATGGCTTCCGGGCGCGGGGGATCCATCATGCCCGCAATGCCGAGCAGTATGACCCCCTCTTGCAGATCCGCATGCGTCAGCTCGCGCTGCCCGCTGGCGGCCGGTTTCCAGGCCGCAGCCACCATGCGCAATCCTTCGCGCGCATACTCTTCAATCTTCTCTTCCCAATAGTGCAGGTTGAACGGCTCCAGCCCGTTTTGGGTCTGCTGGTGCTGGCAAAGACGGAAAAGGACGTCCGGCGCACCGGTGATTAACATCACCTCTTCGTCGCCCAGGCGATAAAGGGTGGACATGTATTTATATTGCGAATCGAATGGGATTTTACTGCGCAATTCGGCGTCAATTGCCGGAAGCGGGATTTTTGCCGCCAGCACCTTCAGCGCGCCTTCGGTGGGCCCGCCGGTGATTTTCCACAGCCCCTGCTCATCTTTGATCAGCTGACTGTCATTACAGAGATCGACGGTGCGCAGGTAGCGCTCCAGCACAGACCCCTGGGTCACGGTTACCGGTGTTGGATCGTCAACAGGGTGAATATTGCCCACCGGTTCGTAGCTGTCTCCCTCCACGCGGTAGGTGGTGTCCGCGGTAATCACCGCTTTTACCGTCATCTCATTCATGGTCAGGGTGCCGGTTTTATCCGAGCAGATCACCGTCATCGCCCCCAGCGTTTCCACGGTAGGCAGCTTGCGAATAATCGCCTTGCGACGCGCCATCGCCTGCACGCCCAGCGAGAGGATGATAGAGATAATGGCCGGTAAACCTTCCGGCACCGCCGCCACCGCAAGGCTAATCAGCGACAGCACCAGCTCTGATACGGGCATATCACGGAAGATAAGACTGAAAACGAACAGCGCCAGCATCATCACCAGAATGGTGATAAAAATGGTCTTGCCGAGCTTGTCCATTTGCACCATCAGCGGGGTACGGTGTTTTTCAATGTCCGACATCATCTGGTTGATATGGCCGAGTTCGGTCTCCCCACCGGTCGCCACCACCAGCCCTTTTCCCCCGCCGGAGCTGACGGTGGTGCCAGAATAAAGCAGGTTGTAACGGTCGCCTAACGGCAACTCCCCGTGGAGCGCATCGCTGCTTTTCTCCACTACCGTGGATTCGCCGGTAAGAATAGCTTCTTCCACCCGCAGGTTGTGCGCCTCTATTACGCGAAGGTCGGCAGGAATGCGATCCCCGGCGCGTATCACCACGATATCTCCCGGCACCAGCGCTGTCGTCGGGATAGTTTCATGGTTGCCCTGCCGGATGACCACAGCCTCGCTGGAGAGCATATTACGAATGCTTTGCAGCGATTTCTCCGCATTGCTCTCCTGAATATGTCCAATCAGGGCGTTGATGATGGCCACCCCAAGAATGACAAACATATCCACCCAGTGTCCCATTATCAGCTTCAGCAGCGCCGCCGCCAGAAGGACGTAAATAAGGACATCGTTGAAATGGGCCAGAAAGCGCAGCCAGCCAGGTTTACCCGGTTTTTGCGGTAAGGCATTTTCACCGTATTTTTCCAGTCTGGCGGTGGCTTCTGCACTGGTAAGTCCGTCCAGGCTGGATTGGATATTTGTCAGGGTTTCATCAACGGTCTGTTGATAATACGGATGGTGAGGCTTTTCTGTTATCATCGTTCCTTCCTCGGGTTCTTTTCAGAAATCACCTTGCTTTCATGTCATTAACGAATAACGAAAACAGGAACATGTGCATAACGAACGATACTCGCCGCCTCTGACCCTAATAAATGGGTTTGAATATTGGGATTGCGCGACCCCACAATAATCGCGCCGACGTTAAGTTCATCCGCCAGTTTGATTACCTCATCACGTATATTCCCGCTGCGAACATGTAGATGGACATTTGCTTCCGGCAGGCTGATTTTTTTTACCAGCGCGGCCAGTTTTTCTTTAGCATTATTAATCATATATTCATCCATCTTTCTCGCGTCTGCAATAAAACCGCGGGTCAGTTCCGCCGAGAACTTTGGCATAACGTACAGCAGATGGACATTACCCGATGCGCTTTGCGCCAGGAATTGGGCATGCTGTAGCGCTTTATCAGACAACGCTGTTTCGTATACATCCACCGGCACCAGAAGTGTTTTATACATATCGAGCATCCTTTTTATAACCAACACAACAGTGAGTGAATCAGGAGAGATCGCATCAAACCCATGGGTACAGGCGTGAATGCCTTTTACGGAAAAAAGGAATGGATGCTATTAAACGTAGCACAGGAATATCAGGATGTTATTCAAAGGGGATACGCTATCGTATCGCTTGTTTCGCCTGAGTATGTCACGCCACTAATAATGGTTATTTAACATTTATTTATTCACCGACTATGCTCATAGTCAGACATGCAACACGTTCATTCTCATTATCCCGCGCCACCTTCAACCTCATGGAGGAATGCATGTACGGTTTAAGCCTGATTCGCCTTGGTTTGTTTATTGCGCTTGCCATTATCGCCAGCACAGCAATCGGTTTATTTACCTATGTGGTCGTCTCGGCCCTGGCGGAATAGTGCCACCCCAGCATTGATGACGAAATAAATAAAACAATTATTATCAGGGGAATACTGTGAAGCGCTACCTCTCTCTTCTGCCTGCTGTTTTATTGCTGCTGACGGCGTGCGACCCCAAACCCGACCGCGCCGCGCCCCTGCCAAAAATGGTAAAAGTCGCAGAGGTGGTGAAGGCCGGCAACGCGCAGCAGCGCGTATTTCCCGCGCGTATCGAATCCGGCGACGCCACCGATCTCGCGTTCAAACGTGCCGGGCAGATTGAGACCCTGGACATTCGCCAGGGTGCCGTTGTCAAACAGGGGCAAAGGCTCGCCAGTCTTAACGATCGCGAAGCCCGGCAGCGTCTGAACGACAGGCAAACGGCGGCGACCCTGGCTCAGCGGCAATTCGACCGCTTCCAGACCCTGGCAGGACGCCAGGCCGTGTCGAAGGCCGAGATGGATGTCCAGCGCGCAAACCGCGATTCTGCAAACGCCGCGCTACAGATTGCTCGCGAGGAATTAAGCCAGATGACGCTCGTCGCCCCCTTTAGCGGGACAGCGGCCAGCGTACATGTGCGAAATCATCAGGTCGTCTCAGCCGGCCAGCCCGTCGTCACCCTGACCCGTACCGACCTGCTGGACGTGGTGTTCAGCCTTCCAGAGAACCTGTTTAACACCTTCGATATCCGCAATGCGCAGTACAAACCGGTAGTGAGGATCAACGCCCTGCCCGGTCGCGAGTTTACCGCTGTGTACAAAGAGCACTCAGGCAGTAGCGACAGCAACACATTGACCTGGCAGGTGATTTTAACCATGCCCCGCCCGGATGATTTTCCCGTCGTGGGCGGCGTCAGCGGAACGGTCACCATCAATTTAACCAACCTACCGGCGGGCGTGGGCAGTGAGGCGCTGGTGGTGCCGGTTGAAGCGGTCTTTAACCCCGATAACCGCCCGCGCAATGAGCCACACGTCTGGGTGGTGACGGGCGAAGGCGATACGTTGCACCTGGAAGATCGTAAGGTCAGCGTCGGGCAAGTCAGCGCTGAGGGGGTCGTCATCGTCGGTGGGCTTAAGGCGGGTGAACGCGTGGTGGCCGCAGGCGTTGGGGAGTTACATCCCAACCAGCCGGTACGTATCTGGACGCGTGAACGGGGACTGTAATGGATATCTCTCGTCAGTTTATCAGCAACCCGGTTCGCGTCTGGCTGACTATTCTGCTGCTGGGCGTAGGTGGCATTATTGCCCTGTTGAACATCGGCAGACTGGAAGATCCGGCGTTTACCATCAAAACGGCGGTGGTAATCACTCATTATCCGGGCGCGTCGGCGCAGCAGGTTGAGGAAGAGGTCACCCTGCCGCTGGAAAACGCGCTTCAGCAGTTACCTTACCTGGATAACGTCAGCTCCATCTCCTCCAGCGGCCTGTCGCAGATCACGGTCAATATAGCCTCGCGCTACCACTCAAATGCGCTGCCGCAAATCTGGGATGAACTGCGACGCCGGGTGGGAGATGCCGCCCGACAGTTTCCACCGGGGGTAGTGACCCCGTTTGTGAATGACGATTTTGGCGATGTGTTCGGCTTTTTCTTTGCCATTTCCGGCGATGAATTCAGCAATCCGGAACTGGTGCGGTATGCCGAGCAGCTGCGCCGGGAGTTGGTCCTCGTGCCGGGCGTGGGCAAAGTGGCCATCGGCGGAGCCCTCACCCAGCAGATTAACGTGGACATTTCTCTGAGCAAAATGGCCGCGCGCGGGATTACGCTTAACCAGCTTTCTGCCCAGCTCAGCAGGCTGAACGTGGTTTCCAGCGCGGGAGAGATCCCCTCCGGTACTGAGTCAATTCGTCTGCATCCTACCGGTGAATTCGAAAGTATTGACGAGCTGGCCGATCTCATAGTGACCCCGCCCGGCGTTGGGGCGGCTACCCGTTTACGGGATATTGCCACCCTGTCACGCGGGCTGGATGCGTCCCCTGCCAGCATCTACCATGCCAACGGCAGAAAAGCCGTCACCATGGGCGTCTCCTTTATACCCGGCGTTAACGTGATCGACGTGGGACATGCCCTGGAGGCGAAGCTTGAGCAGATGTCAGCCGAGAAACCGGCAGGTATCCATATCGACCTGTTTTACGATCAGGCGGCGGAGGTCGGGCATTCCGTCAACGGATTTATCATTAATTTCCTGATGGCGCTGGCGATTGTCGTCGGTGTGTTGCTGATCTTTATGGGCTTACGCAGCGGGCTCATTATCGCCTTTTCCCTCGCGCTCAACGTGCTGGGCACGCTGCTGATCATGTATCTCTGGGGCATAGAACTACAGCGTATTTCACTGGGGGCGCTGATCATCGCCCTCAGTATGCTGGTCGATAACGCCATTGTGGTTGTCGAAGGGGTACTGATAGCCCGGCAGCAGGGCTCGCCCCTGCTTAACGCCATTAACGCGATTATTCGCCGCTCTGCGCTGCCGCTGCTGGGTGCGACGGTCATCGCCATCCTGGCTTTTGCGCCCGTCGGGCTGTCGCAGGACTCCACCGGCGAATACTGTAAGTCGCTGTTTCAGGTGTTGCTGATTTCGCTGATGCTGAGCTGGTTCTCAGCCCTCACCATTACGCCGGTGCTGATTAAATGGTGGCTGTTTAAACATGACGCTGCACCGCCAGACGCCGACGAAACGGATCCCTACGACAAACGCATCTATCGGATCTATCAGGCGGTGCTCAACGCGCTGTTACGGCGTAAAGCGCCAACGCTGATGGTGATGGCCGCGCTGCTGGCTGCCGCCATCTGGGGCTTTGGCTCGGTGCGGCAGAACTTCTTCCCCTCATCCAGTACGCCAATTTTCTTTGTCGATCTCTGGCTCCCTTACGGGACCGACATTAACTGGACCGAGAAGATGACCGGTGATATCGAGAAAACCATTAACGGCCAGCCTGGCGTGGAAACTACGGTCTCGACGATTGGTCAGGGAAGTATGCGATTTATTTTGACCTACAGCGGACAGCGGCAGTACAGCAACTATGCACAAATCATGGTGAGAATGGACGACCAGCGTAACATCCCCGCCCTGACCCGCCACGTTGATGAGTACATTGCACGGAACTACCCGCAGGTTAACGCCAGCACGAAACGGGTGATGTTTGGCCCCTCCGGTGACAGCGCCATTGAAATACGTATTAAGGGCCCCGATCCGGACAGGCTGCGTCTGATCGCCAGCCATGTAGACAGTATTCTTACGCGCGATCCGGCGACGGACAGCGTCAGGAACGACTGGCAAAACCGCAGCAAAGTGATCCGCCCGCAGTACGTCACCGCGCTGGGACGTGAGCTTGGCGTGGATAAGCAAGACGTCGATAACGCCCTGGAGATGAATTTCTCCGGCAGCCGGGCGGGACTGTACAGAGAAGGAAGCGACTTGTTACCCGTGGTGGTGCGCCCGCCGGAAAGTGAGCGGCTGGACGCCAATCACCTGAATAACGTCCTGGTCTGGAGCCAGACCCGGCAGCAGTATATTCCGCTGAGCAACGTCGTCAGCGGCTTCGCGCTGGAGTGGGAAGATCCGCTGATCCTGCGTCGCGACCGCTCGCGCGTGCTGACCGTGCAGACCGATCCTGACCCGCTAAGCCAGCAAACGTCCGGCGATATTCTCGCCCGCGTGAAGCCGCAAATAGATGCCCTGCCTCTGCCCCACGGCTACAGCATCGAATGGGGCGGGGACGCGGAGAACTCCAGCGAAGCGCAGCAGGGGCTATTTACCACGCTGCCGCTCGGGTATCTGGTGATGTTTGTGATCACGGTGCTGATGTTCAGTTCGGTGAAAAACGCCGTCGCTATCTGGCTGACCGTGCCGCTGGCGCTGATCGGCGTTACGCCCGGTTTTTTACTTACCGGGATCCCCTTTGGCTTTATGGCACTGATTGGCCTGCTGAGCCTGAGCGGGATGCTGATCCGCAACGGCATTGTGCTGGTGGAAGAGATAGAGCAGCAGAAAGCGCAGCAGGATCAGCACAGTGCGATCGTTTACGCCGCCACGTCGCGCCTGCGTCCCATCCTGCTCACCGCCTTTACGACCGTGCTTGGCCTCGCCCCCCTGCTGCTGGATGTGTTCTTCCAGAGCATGGCCGTTGTGATTATGTTTGGGCTTGGGTTTGCTACAATCCTGACGCTGCTGGTACTCCCCGTAATTTACGCGTGTTTTCATCGTAAGGACGAAGCTGAACAACAATGAATGCGACAGGGCTGAACATCATCAAGACGCTGGGCTGTATGACGGCGGTCACCTTCTTCACCATCTACAACACCTGGGACCATTACGATTATGACTATCACTGGATCCTCGGTTTTTTTACCTTCATTTCGACCATCGCCACGCCGTTGTTTTTTGTGGTTGCAGGATATCTGGATGGGCAATCCCGACACGGCACGCGCTGGCAGCTGGATAAGATCAAAAGCCTGGTGATCGTCTTTCTGTTCTGGGTAACCATTTACTACCTGTGGGAGCCCTATCAGCGCGGATATCTTATCCAGCCCTGGTTCGTGTTCGCATTTGTCGTGATTTACACTTTTCATCCGGCGGTGGAGTGGCTCAGCCAGCGGCGAACGCTGTTTTGCGGGGTGATTGTCACCCTGCTGCTTTTCTCATACGGGTACGATTTGCTGTCAGCCCTCTATCCTGATGTCCACGTGCTTTCATTGTCGCCGCAGTATCGCCTGTGGACGTGGCTGCTGTTTTATCTGACGGGGCAGCTCTTTTGCGATCCGCAGATTGCGGCGTGGATCGGCCGCAAAAATGTGGTCAGGGCAGCGGTGATTGCCATACCGTTTATCTATCTCTTCACGTGGTTTTACGAACGGCATTTCTTTTTTGCGCTATTTAAAGCGGACAGAAACGCCTTTATCCTCACCGGATCGCAAATCTACATCCTGATTATTGCCCTGGTGATTGCGGCCAACGGCGTACGTTTTCGCCGCAATGCGGAGTTTAAAGAGTCCGTGCTGGCCGCCATTAGCAAAACGATGACCGGGGTCTATATCATGCACTACTCGGTGTTTCACCTGCTGACGGCGCTCATTCCGGTAACGTCCCTGAGCACCAAACTTGCTCTGATTGTGCTCACCTTTGTTACGTCGGTCCTGTTTTCGCTGCTGATTCTGTCCAACGCAGTGGCCAAAAAAGTGATTACTCTTTAAAAGCCCAGGCGCAGCCAGGCAAACAGCACGTTGCCGTTGTTGTAGGTTCCGGGAATATAGGTGAACTGGACGGTGACGCGCTTATATCCGGCAGAGAAAAGCGGGAAAATAAATGGCAGCGGGACATAGTTGGCAAAGTCGTCGCGCGCGGTGATCCCCGCGGCGGCCCCCAGCCCCAGACGGAAATCTTTTGCGTTATCCAGATACCAGCCCTTTTCCCAGCCGTAGCCCATCGCGGGCTGCCACTCGTTATGTGAATCTTTAAACATCATGGCAAAGAGTGCGCTCCAGTTGCCCTCGTCGTTGTAGCGAGAAACGCCCAGTCCGCCGCCCCACGGCATTTCGTTGTAGTTATCCGTTTTCTCTTTGTCATACATAAAGCGGGCATGCCAGCTCAGAAACGGCAGGTAGAGATCGTAACGATCCGGCTGTTCCCATGTCTGGGAAATATCGTCTGTTACCGCATCCCACCAGCGGTGGATGCGCTGTTCGCCGTAGACTTTTGGCTCCGCATGCAGCGGCGAAGCCACCAAAAACAGGACTACCCAGAGTGCAGGTAAGAGGCGTTGCATCATTATTCCCTCAGCTTACGTCACACAGCGATCATTATTACTGTAAACCATTCAGCCCTAACCGGAGCCAAACAGGCTGATTTATATTGGGACCCGATAAGATGAAATTTATTGATTCTGCGCTTTCAGGAAAGATAAAAACGTTTTCTCAGGCCGTCTGTCGCGGTAGTCTCATACGTTCCGTCAATATGACGGCTGCAACGTGAGTGACCTTTTCTTATACCAATAATTAAAAATCAGTACAGACAGGACAACTATGGACTCCACCCTCATCTCCGCTCGCCGCAACGAGGAGACACCTTCGCTTAACCGCGCCCGCCGCGCCGCTTTAGGTAGCTTCGCAGGCGCCGTCGTCGACTGGTATGACTTTCTGCTCTACGGTATTACCGCTGCGCTGGTCTTTAACCGTGAATTCTTTCCTCAGATCAGCCCCGCCATGGGCACGCTTGCTGCGTTTGCCACCTTCGGCGTCGGTTTTCTGTTTCGTCCGCTGGGCGGGATAATTTTCGGCCACTTCGGCGATCGCCTTGGCCGTAAGCGCATGCTGATGCTCACCGTCTGGATGATGGGCATTGCCACCGCGCTGATCGGTATTTTGCCCTCCTTTGCATCGATTGGCTGGTGGGCCCCGGTGTTGCTGGTGACGCTTCGCGCCATTCAGGGCTTTGCCGTCGGCGGCGAATGGGGCGGCGCGGCACTGCTGTCCGTGGAAAGCGCGCCGAAGAACAAGAAAGCGTTCTACAGCAGCGGCGTGCAGGTAGGTTATGGCGTGGGTCTGCTGCTCTCCACGGGCCTGGTGTCGCTCATAAGCCAGCTCACGACAGACGAGCAGTTCCTGAGCTGGGGCTGGCGTATTCCGTTTATCTTCAGCATTGTGCTGGTCGTGGTGGCCCTGTGGATCCGTAACGGCATGGAAGAGTCGGCTGAGTTTGAGCAGCAGCAACGCGAAAAACCGGTCGCGAAAAAACGGCTGCCGGTGATGGAAGCGCTGGTGCAGCACCCTGGCGCTTTTCTGAAAATTATCGCCCTGCGCCTGTGCGAACTGCTGACGATGTATATCGTCACCGCCTTCGCCCTCAACTACTCCACGCAAAACCTCGGCCTGCCGCGGGAATTGTTCCTGAACATTGGCCTGGTGGTGGGCGGGATCAGCTGCCTGACCATCCCCTGCTTCGCCTGGCTGGCGGATCGCTTTGGCCGTCGACGGGTGTATATCACCGGGGCGCTTATCGGCACACTCAGCGCCTGGCCGTTCTTTATGGCGCTGGAGGCCCAGTCGGTCTTCTGGATTGTCTTCTTCGCGATCATGCTCGCGAACATCGCTCACGATATGGTGGTCTGCGTGCAGCAGCCGATGTTTACCGAGCTGTTTGGCGCAAGCTACCGCTACAGCGGCGCGGGCGTGGGATATCAGGTGGCGAGCGTGGTCGGCGGCGGGTTTACGCCGTTTATCGCCGCCGCGCTGGTGACGTTCTCCGGCGGGAACTGGCATAGCGTGGCGATTTATCTGCTGGCAGGTTGCCTGCTTTCTGCTGCCACCGCCCTGTTGATGAAGGAAACCGCGCACAGCTGATCTCCTCACTTTTGTTTCACAGGCGTGTGACATACTATCGGGTATAGCCGCACACCTGTGGAACAAGGAGACAGACATGAATAATAAGGGCTCCAGCCTGACCCCGGCTCAGGCGCTGGAAAAACTCGACGCGCTGTATGAACAGTCCGTCAATGCACTGCGCAGCGCCATCAGTGACTATATCGAAACAGGGAAACTTCCCGATGAAAAGGCCAGAACCCAGGGCCTTTTTGTTTATCCATCGCTCTCTGTCACCTGGGACGGCAGCGCCAGCAGCAATCCGAAAACCCGCGCCTATGCGCGTTTCACCCACTCCGGCTGTTACAGCACGACCATCACGCGTCCTGCGCTGTTCCGCCCCTACCTGGAAGAGCAGCTTACCCTGCTGTATCAGGATTACGGCGCGCATATCAGCGTTGAACCGTCCCTGCACGAGATCCCCTACCCGTACGTGATAGACGGCTCAGCGCTGACGCTGGATCGCTCCATGAGCGCGGGACTGACCCGCCATTTCCCGACCACTGAGCTGTCGCAGATTGGCGATGAGACGGCGGACGGGATCTATCACCCGGCAGAGTTTTCACCGCTGTCGCACTTTGATGCCCGCCGTGTCGATTTTTCGCTGGCACGCCTGCGCCACTACACCGGCACCCCAGCCGAACATTTCCAGCCGTTCGTACTGTTTACCAACTACACCCGCTATGTAGACGAATTTGTCCGCTGGGGCTGTAGCCAGATCCTTGACCCGGACAGCCCTTACATCGCTCTCTCCTGCGCGGGCGGGATCTGGATCACCGCCGAAACCGAAGCACCGGAAGAGGCCATCTCCGACCTGGCGTGGAAAAAGCACCAGATGCCCGCCTGGCACCTGGTTACCGCCGACGGTCAGGGCATTACGTTGATTAACATAGGCGTTGGCCCGTCGAATGCGAAAACCATCTGCGACCATCTGGCGGTTCTGCGCCCGGACGTCTGGCTGATGATCGGCCACTGCGGCGGCCTGCGTGAAAGCCAGCTGATTGGTGATTATGTCCTCGCCCACGCTTATCTGCGTGACGACCATGTTCTTGACGCGGTTCTGCCGCCGGACATTCCTATCCCGAGTATTGCGGAAGTGCAGCGCGCCCTGTACGACGCCACCAAAGAGGTGAGCGGCATGCCGGGTGAAGAGGTGAAGCAGCGCCTGCGTACCGGTACGGTCGTCACCACCGACGATCGTAACTGGGAGCTTCGCTATTCCGCCTCCGCCCTGCGTTTCAATCTCAGCCGTGCGGTCGCGATCGATATGGAAAGCGCCACCATTGCCGCGCAGGGCTACCGCTTCCGCGTCCCGTACGGCACGCTGCTGTGCGTGTCCGATAAACCGCTGCACGGCGAGATCAAACTGCCGGGTCAGGCGAACCGTTTCTACGAAGGGGCGATCTCAGAGCACCTTCAGATTGGTATTCGCGCCATCGATTTACTGCGTGCAGAGGGCGACAAACTGCATTCCCGTAAGCTGCGCACCTTCAATGAGCCACCGTTTAGGTGATACTAAGGACACAATATGCACACCACATCACCGCTTACGGCCCTGCGCCAGTGGCTACAGGATAATCAGCTCGACGGGATGATTGTGCCGCGCGTCGATGCCTGGCAGAGCGAATCTTGCGCACCGTATGATGCAAAGCTGGCCTGGCTGACGGGCTTTGACGGCTCGGCGGGGCTTGCGCTGGTACTGAAAGACAGAGCGCTGCTGTTTGTTGACGGACGCTATCAGGTTCAGGCCCGCGTACAGGTCAATCTCGACGAGGTGGAGATCCACCATCTGCACAACGAGCCGCTGGCCGAGTGGCTGGCGAAAAACGTTGCGGCCGGCACGCGCATCGGCTTTGATGCGCTGCTGATGACCAATGCAGAGTTTACGCGGCTCTCGGCCACGCCGTGCGAACTGGTACCGCTCGCGCGCTCTCCGTTCGATACCCTCTGGGTTGACCGCCCTGCCGCCCCCGCAGGGCTTATCCGCGAGATGCCTGTAGACATCAGCGGCGAAAGCAGCGCCGCCAAACGCCAGCGCGCCGCCGCCGTGCTGGCAGAGCACCGCGCGGATTATCTGGCCGTTACCCTGCCGGACAATATCGCCTGGCTGCTGAACGTGCGGGGCTCAGATATCCCCTTTTGCCCGGTGCCTCTGTCGTTTGCCCTGCTGAGCCGCGAGGGTGCGGTGGAATGGTTTGTGGATGACAGCAAGCTGAATGCGCTGCCGGATGCCGTGCGGAACGCCTTCACGATTGCGCCTCAGGAAGCCTTTATCCCGCGCTGTAGGCAGCTTGCGCAGGGTAAGCGGGTCATGATCGATCCCGATTCCGCACCGGTGGCGTTACGCTTTGCGGTTGAACCTCAGGGGGAAATTATCTGGCAGACCGACCCGATCACCCTGATGAAAGCTACGAAAAACCCGGTGGAGCTGGCGGGCTATCGTGAATGCCATCACCAGGACGGTGCGGCATGGGTGAATTTCCTGGCCTGGCTGAGCCGGGAAGTTCCTCAGCGGGCCGCGTCGGGAATGCCGCTGACCGAGCTTGACGTGCAGGCGAAACAGCTTGCGTTCCGCCTGCAACAGCCTGGCTTTGTCGAGCCGAGTTTCGCCACCATTTCCGCTTCCGCGAGTAACGCGGCGATGTGCCATTACCACTCAAGCGAGGCCAGCAACAAGCCCATCGGCCACGACCACTTTTACCTGAATGATTCCGGGGGGCAGTACCGAAACGGCACCACGGACGCGACGCGTACCCTGGCCTGGGGAAAGGTCGATCCACAGCAGCGTTTGCACTACACCGCAGTGCTTAAAGGCTTCCTGTCGCTGATTACCCTTCAGTTCCCGTCCGGCACTCAGGGGCACCAGCTGGATGCCTTTGCGCGCCGTCCGCTGTGGGAGTTGGGACTGGATTACGACCACGGCACCGGGCATGGCGTAGGGCATCAGCTTCTGATCCACGAGAACCCGCACCGTTTTGCGCAAAAGGTCAACCCGTGGCCGCTGGTGGCGGGCAATATTATGACCATTGAGCCGGGTTACTACCTGGGCGATAGCCACGGTATTCGCATTGAAAACCAGGTGGAGATTGGCGAAAGCCGTCCGGGATTTTGTAAGTTTGCCTCGCTGACGCTGATCCCAATCGATTTAAGCCAGGTGGAGCTGCATCTGTTGAGCGAGTCAGAAAAACAGTGGCTGGATGAGTACCACCAGCAGGTACGAGAGGCGCTTTCACCCCGGGTGGACAGCGATGCGCGGCCGTGGCTGGTGGAGGCAACGGCGCCAATTCGTGTGAACGGATAGTGCGGCTTTTGCCGGGTGGTGGCTTCGCCTTACCCGGCCTACGATTCGATGTTTTTGTAGGTCGGGTAAGCGGAGCGTCACCCGACAATTTTACTGAACGCAGAAAAGCAAAAAGCCTGCTATAAAAGCAGGCTTTTCAAATTTGGCTCCTCTGACTGGACTCGAACCAGTGACATACGGATTAACAGTCCGCCGTTCTACCGACTGAACTACAGAGGAATCGTGTGAACGGGGCGCATATTATCGATGCGCCCTGAGGATGTCAAAGGGTGAATGCAGATTTTCAATCGTTTGCCGATTTATTCTCCACTTCGCACATTTGTCAGGCACTTGCCGTTTCCGAAACCTCCTGCTCCGGTTTTTTTCGCGGATATTTCCACAGCCAGCGTCCGCTCACCATGCGCCAGTAGAACAGCGCCCCGCGCACGGCCCAGTCAAGGAACATCCCCAGCCAGACGCCGACAACGCCCATACCTAACATTACCCCCAGCGTGTAGCCCGCCACGACGCGGCAGCCCCACATGCCGAGCATGGAGACCCACATCGCAAACCGGGCATCGCGCGCCCCTTTCAGCCCGGCAGGAAGTACCCAGGACGCGGCCCAAATTGGCATAAACGCCGCGTTGAGCCAAATCAGCACCTTCACGACCTCTTTCACGTCATTTTCATGCGTATAGAACGAGGCCATTAGCCCGGCTAAAGGCGCAGTTCCCCACGCAATCGCTGTCAGTCCAATGGATGAAAGCCAGAAGACATGCCGAAGCTGCCGTTCCGCCTGCCCTATCTGCCCCTTTCCGAGGCGTCTGCCGGTGATGATCGTCGACGCCGATCCCAGTGCGTTTCCGGGCAGGTTAATGAGCGAGGCGATGGAAAAAGCAATAAAGTTGCCGGCGATGACGTCTGTTCCCATCCCGGCAACAAACATCTGCGTCAGCAGTTTCCCACCATTAAACAACACGGATTCGATGCTGGCCGGAATCCCGATCCCCATCACTTCCCAGATAATGGCGAAGTTAAGCGGACGGAAATAGCTTTTAAGCGTCAGGCGCAGCGATGGCGTAATTCCCGCCATCAGTACGCCGATTATCGCCGCCGCACCAATATAACGGGAAATGGTCAGCCCTAATCCCGCGCCGACAAAGCCCAGCCCCTCCCAGGAAAAGACGCCATAAATCAAAACACTGCTGATAATGATGTTCAGGATGTTCATGCCGCCATTTATTAGCAGCGGAATTTTGGTATTCCCTGCGCCACGAAGCGCACCGCTACCAATCAGCGCGATGGCAGCCGCCGGATAGCTCAGCACCGTCATTTCCAGATAGGTGAGCGCCAGATCCTTCACTTCACCTGTCGCTTCACCCGCGACGATGTCGATAATTTCTTTGCCGTAATAATGGATAACCGCCGCCAGGATGATCGAAAAGAGGGTCATGATCATCAGCGACTGTCTGGCCGCCTCCCGGGCGCGTTTTGGATCGAGTTTTCCAAGACTAAACGCCACCACTACCGTTGTACCGAGATCGATAGCGGCAAAGAAGGACATCACAACCATGTTGAAACTGTCCGCCAGCCCTACCCCGGCCATGGCTTCTTTACCGAGCCAGCTCACCAGGAAGGTGCTTAATACCCCCATCAACAGGACGCAGGTATTCTCCAGGAAAATAGGCACAGCAAGGGGGGTGATTTCACGCCAGAACAGAACTCGGTAACTCTTACGTTTTGCATACCAGGGCGTGCGCATAATCGCCTGGCGCAGGGGTGCGGTGACGTTCAAAATGGACCTTAACGAGAAAGTTGAAACTCCATTTCAAATGATGGGGCAGAAATGCGTATCCTGCAAAGTATTTTCCATAAAATTATGTTTGGATTTACAACAAAATGACGACAGAATCATCAAACAATCACTTTTGCCTGAGATCAGGTTTGACAAAAGTTTTTTCGCCGTTAAGATAAGCCTCCACAACGATTCCTCTGTAGTTCAGTCGGTAGAACGGCGGACTGTTAATCCGTATGTCACTGGTTCGAGTCCAGTCAGAGGAGCCAAATTAAAAAAGCCTGCTTTTAGAGCAGGCTTTTTGCTTTTCTGCGTTCAGTAAAATTGTCGGGTGGCGCTGCGCTTACCCGACCTACGGTCCTGTAGGCCCGGTAAGCGCAGCGCCTCCGGGCAACAGAGTGTGCGATTACTCGCCTTTAGCGTCGACGTTTTTGATTTCGCCCATCACTTTCAGCTTTTTGGAGATGTCGCGACGCTCTTTGGACAGCTCAGCGTTTTTGATGATGTAGTCATCAACGCGATCTTCATAATCGCTCTTCATGCTGGCGATGATGCCCTGAATGGCTTCAACGCTCATACCTGGCTTGATGTAGTCGCTCAGGTTGTCCAGCAGCAGGACACGTTTCTGGTTGTCACGGATCTTCTTCTCTACGTCCTGGATTTCGCGCTGTAGCTTGTTTTTGCGGCGGAACAGGCGGACGAACTCCAGAACATCCTGGAACGAAGGCTTGGTAGTTTCCATTTTTACACCCCTGATAATGTGAGATTCGGATTCGTTAAAGCAACCGTTTTAACAGACAGCGGCTGCGAATGACAATGAGTATATCGTTTAAAACCATCATAACCCTAATTGTTGCTGAATCGAAGCAGCAGGCATCACATACGCTTTTTATTTGCGCAGTGCCCGGCAAATCAGCTGCGATAACAACTCCAGCTGTCGCGCCAGCTCCATACTCAGCCAGACATAGCCGTGGATGGGCGTTTCCGACACATTGTCGCCCTGACGCTCATTCATCAGCTGTTTGAGCTCGATGACGATGTCATTCAGCCGCTCGCTGTTCGCCCGTATCGGCTGTGGGTTACCTTCGTAAAGTGCATGAGCGATGGTCAGCAGGGTCTGTTGCGTCATCTGCTGCGTCTCTTTCAGCGTATGCGCGTTGAGCATCAGAAGATGGCTGGGGCGTGAGGCCCAGTGGGCATTGATTTGCAGTTCAAGCATACAGACCAGATTACGGCTGACCGTTTGAATGGCTTCAAAAATGGCTTTCTGGATATGCGTCTCTTTGCTTGCCGGGGTAATTAACCCGCGCATTTTGACCACATCATTAAGGATTTTTTGCAGGTGCTTTTCCAGCCGCGGACGCTCAATCAGATTCGGCGAAAACCCGGCCTGGTAGACCCGGTTAAATGCCGTGACGTAGTTTGCCATCTGAATGCGCCAGTGCAGGAAGGCGCGCTGCGGCCAGATGCCGGTAAACAGCATGGCGAGCAACGAGCCGAGGATCACGTCCCCGCTTCGCCACAATGCGGTGGTCATATCGCCCGCCGGTGCGCCGACCACAACGGCGAGCGTAATGCCAATCAGCAGCGCCTGATACGGTTTCTTGCCGAGGGCCAGCCATCCGCAAAGAAACATCGCCACCGCGCACCACAGCAACATGAACGGAAATGAAATTAGCTCCAGCTTCAGGGCGATAAGCCCAAGCGCCGAGCCTAAAACGGTACCGCCTATGCGTTCGAAAGCGCGAGGGACCACGTTCCCCCAGAATGAGATCGGCCCCATCACCACCACCAGCGTGATCAGCGGCCACGTTCCTTCCGGAATATCCAGCAAACGAACCAGTACGAAGGTCAGCACAAACGCCAGCGCAATGCGGCAACCATGCACCACGCGATAATGTTTGTATAACCGAATTTCAAAAGGGGTTAATGACTTGTCGGGGCGCACACCCGTCTCCAGCTCTACGGCAAACCACAATTGTACTGTGTTTTCAGCCGGGTGGATCGCGCCCGGCTGAAAAACCCTGCGTTTCGCAGGATTATCCCACTTTGTGCTCTACCGGTACAAACATCTCAATATCCCAGTAGCCGTCAGCATTGCCATCGTTCAGATAGCGTTCGAAGCAGGGTTTTGGCGCAATCTGGAATTTGCTGTCTTCCAGCAGGGAGTTGAAGAACTGATACCATGGGGTGGCGAAATCATGATTTTCGACGCGCGCGGCGGCAATAGCATACTCTCCGGCAGCAATTTCGGTCAGCATTACCCCTTCGCTGTTATCAGGGATAGTGAAATCGTCCGCTACCGTTACGGCGGTAACGCAGCGAAGCTTTTCTGCCGGCACGTCATCCGGATTGTCATAATAAACGGCCACCCACTCCTGCGGCTGAATATGTCGTCCATCTACCCACATGACCAGCTGTTCAAATCCCTGCTTGACCGTCTTTTCCCACGGCCCCACGAGATGAAAGCCAGCGATCGTACGTTTCTGTTGCTGCCTGATGCTGTAGTCCATGCTGCCTCCGTTTATTACTGTATATATATACACTATAAAGCAGAATCGAGATTATCGGCAAACCAGGAGTGTTTATTATGTGAGCAGACTCGCAACACTGCCAGTCTGCCCGAAAAGGTTAGAGTTTATGATGCAGATAATCGCCGAGGCGGGAGAAAAGGCCACCCTTTTCAACGCGCTCCAGCGTAACCAATGGCCAGTGCGCTACCACCTTGTCACGATCGTACAGCTGGATCTCTCCTACCCGCTGATGCGCGGCGATCGGCGCTTCCAGCTCTTTTTTATCCATTACATATTTCGCCTTGATGTTCGGCACTTCTTTTTTGGGTAATGCCAGCCAGAAATCCTGATCCGTGCCCAGCGCGATCTGCTCTTTATCGCCATACCAGATGCGTTCGGTTCCCACTTTTTTGCCGTTATGCAGGATCTGCACCGTATCGAAATTTTGCTGTCCCCAGTGGAGCAGCTTGCGCGCCTGATCTTCACGTCCTTTCGGGCTGTCTGCCCCCATCACCACCGCAATCAGTCGACGCTGACCATCCACCGCAGAGGCGATCAGGTTAAAGCCCGCGCCCGAGGTGTGTCCCGTTTTCAGACCATCCACGTTCATGGTCTTATCCCACAGCAGGCCGTTGCGGTTCTGCTGAGTGATGCCGTTCCAGGTCAGACTCTTCTCGCTGTACATGTGGTAGAACTCAGGCTCGCCGTGGATGATGGCGCGGGAAAGTACGGCGAGATCGTAAGCGGAGCTGTGCTGACCCGGTGCATCCAGCCCGTGTACGGTTTCGAAGTGGGTATCGCGCAGGTTCAGCTTTTCAACGTAGTCATTCATCATCCTGACGAACTGCGGCTGACCGCCCGCCACGTGATCCGCCAGCGCCACGCAGGCGTCATTGCCGGAATCAACAATCAGGCCGCGGCTGAGATCGCGCACAGAAACCCGATCTCCCTGCTTCAGAAACATCAGAGACGAACCGTCAAAGACCGGATTGCCTTTTGCCCAGGCGTCACGTCCGACCGTCACAATGTCATCGGGGCTGATGCGGTGGCTATCAATGGCACGATCGACAACGTACCCCGTCATCAGTTTGGTCAGGCTCGCCGGATTACGCTGCTGATGTTCGTTGCCCGCCGTTAAGATTTGACCCGTGGTGTAATCCATCAATACCCAGGATCCTGCCTGGATGGCAGGCGGCTGAGGTGAAAAATCCAGCGGCTCGGCAGCCAGCGCGGATGAAATACTCGAAGCGAGTAAAGAAACAGCAATAAACAGACGGCGTTTCAACGGTATATCCTCAGGTCAGTAAAAATCGATGACCTTTTTACGGGAGTTCTGATGTCGTTACCTGCCTTAATTGCAAAAAAATGTGACAGCACGCAGATTTTTTCGGAACAAATCTCGCAAATTTCTTGCCTGAAGGTGCTTTTTATTCGGACTGCTCACCCCAATCGTTTACCATAGAGACGTCAATTTTTAACAGGATGAGATTACTGGTGTCTGACTCTGCCGCGCGCCCGACTTTTTTGTTCCACGATTACGAAACCTTTGGTACCCATCCGGCGCTGGACCGACCGGCGCAGTTTGCGGCTATCCGAACCGATGACGAATTTAACGTTATCGGCGAACCCGAGGTGTTTTACTGTAAACCCGCCGATGACTACCTGCCGCAGCCGGGCGCGGTGATGGTGACGGGCATCACCCCTCAGGAAGCGCGGGATAAAGGCGTTAGCGAAGCAGAATTTGCCCGTCGCATCCACGACCTGTTCACGGTGCCTGATACCTGCGTGGTGGGTTACAACAACATCCGTTTTGACGATGAAGTGACGCGTAATATCTTCTACCGCAACTTCTACGATCCCTATGCCTGGAGCTGGCAGAACCGCAATTCGCGCTGGGATTTGCTGGATATTATGCGCGCCTGCTATGCGCTGCGCCCGGAGGGAATTAACTGGCCGGAGAACGACGACGGCTTGCCGAGCTTCAGGCTCGAGCACCTGACGCGGGCCAACGGCATTGAGCACAGCAACGCCCACGACGCGATGGCAGACGTCTACGCGACCATCGCTATGGCGAAGCTCGTAAAAACCGCGCAGCCTCGCCTGTTTGAGTATCTGTTGAGCCATCGCAGCAAGCAAAAGCTGATGACGCTGATTGACGTGCCGCAGATGAAACCGCTGGTGCATATTTCAGGGATGTTCGGCGCGTGGCGCGGGAACACAAGCTGGGTGGCGCCGCTTGCCTGGCATCCGGACAACCGTAACGCCGTCATCATGGTGGATCTTGCCGGGGATATCTCGCCGCTGCTTGAGCTCGACAGCGACACCTTACGTGAACGGCTTTATACGCCGAAAGAGGCGCTGGGTGACCTGCCAGCCGTACCGGTAAAACTGGTGCACATCAATAAATGCCCGGTGCTTGCGCAGGCCAACACGCTGCGTCCGGAAGACGCCGACCGGCTGGGGATTAATCGTCAGCACTGCCTCGATAACCTGAAAGTGCTGCGCGACAACCCGCAGGTGCGCGAGAAAGTCGTCGCCATTTTTGCCGAAGCAGAGCCGTTCGTGCCGTCTGATAATGTGGATGCGCAGCTTTATAACGGCTTCTTCAGCGATGCCGATCGCGCGGCGATGAACATCGTGCTGCAAACCGACCCGCGTAACCTGCCCGCGCTGGATATCACCTTCGCAGATAAGCGCATTGAGAAGCTGATGTTTAACTACCGTGCGCGCAACTATCCAGGCTCGCTGGATGAAGCAGAGCAGGAGCGCTGGTTACAGCATCGGCGCAACGTGTTTACACCGGAGTTTCTTAATAGCTATGCCCAGGAGCTGGAGATGCTTTACGGCCAGTATGAAGGGGATGCTGAGAAACAGGCGCTGCTGAAAGCGCTGTTCCAGTACGCGCAAGAAATTGTCTGAGTAGCGGGTACAAAAAAGCCGGAGGCGATGTCTCCGGCTTTTTTTTTGCCCGGTGGCGCTTCGCTTACGCGGGCCTACGATGTAGAAGTCCGTAGGTCGGGTAAGGCGAAGCCGCCACCCGACACAGTCTTACGCGACGTCTTCGTACTGAGGAACCGGGTTGCGGAAGCTCTTCGTTACGCAAGCCAGGTAAATCAGACCGATTGCACCCCAGATCAGACCCAGAACCATTGAGCTCTCTTCCAGGTTGATCCACAGGGCGCCCACCGTCAGGGCACCACACACTGGCAGCACCAGATAGTTGATGTGGTCCTTCAGCGTCTTGTTGCGCTTCTCACGGATCCAGAACTGCGAAATCACGGAGAGGTTAACGAAGGTGAACGCCACCAGCGCACCAAAGTTAATCAGCGCAGTGGCCGTTACCAGGTCAAACTTGATTGCCAGCAGGGCAATCGCGCCCACCAGCAGCACGTTCCACGCCGGGGTACGCCATTTCGGATGCACGTAACCAAAGAAGCGAGTTGGGAACACACCGTCACGGCCCATCACGTACATCAGACGAGAAACGCCCGCGTGCGCTGCCATACCGGATGCCAGTACGGTGACGCTGGAGAAGATCAGCACGCCCCACTGGAAGGTTTTACCCGCCACGTACAGCATGATTTCAGGCTGCGATGCATCCGGATCTTTAAAGCGAGAGATATCCGGGAAGTACAGCTGTAAGAAATAAGACGCACCGATGAAGATCAGGCCGCCAATCAGCGCGGTCAGGAAAATCGCTTTCGGGATCACACGCTCGGCATCTTTGGTCTCTTCAGACAGAGAAGAGATACCGTCGAAGCCCAGGAACGAGAAGCACAGGATAGTCGCCCCGGTGATCATCGGCACAACGTGCGCACCTTCAGACCAGAACGGACGGGTGCTGGTCAGCGTACCTGCGCCTTCACCGTGGGAAACGCCGTAGATGATCAGCCCAACGATAACCGCAACAATCCCCATCTGAAGGATCACGATCAGGGTGTTGAAGTTAGCCACGGTCTTGATGCTGCGCAGGTTAGAGATGGTCATAAAGGCCACCAGCGCCACAACGAAGATCCACGATGGTACGGAAGGTACCAGCGCTTCGAAGTAAATTTTTGCCAGCAGAATGTTGATCATCGGCATGAACAGGTAGTCCAGCAGTGATGACCAGCCCACCATAAAGCCAACAGCCGGGCTAATGGATTTCTGAGCATAGGTGTACGCAGAGCCAGCGGACGGGAAACGGCGAACCAGTTTACCGTAGCTCAGCGCTGTAAAGAGAATGGCGACCAGTGCAAAGGCGTACGCCGTTGCAACGTGACCGTCAGTAAGGCCTGATACGATACCGAATGTATCGAACAGCGTCATCGGTTGCATATAGGCAAGGCCCATCATAACAACCGGAATCAACGTAAGCGTTTTACGTAATTCCACGCGAGAGGTGTTTGGAGTTGCGTTATGCGACATAGTTATTCTCCTTTACGGTGATAACCGCCACGTAAGCGAAAAATTGCCCCATTTCTTTCTTCCTCAGCGACAACAACTGTCGGATTTTAGTAAATATCTATCCGGTACGAAGCCCGGCCTCTTGGTTTTTAGTTTCGTTTCGTACATGCAAAAAAAAATAACCGACGCCTTTTATATCGTCGATTATTCATTTGTTTGCAGCGGCGGCATTTTGCCCTATTCCAGATACAAAAGGCAATACATTGAGAAACCTGCCCATAAATTAATTTTACTAACTGGTTGATTTCCCATCATCTGCCTGAGTGTAAACTGTGGCGATAGCACTATTTGCTAAAATTTCGTCTCGCCACCAGGCGCTGGCAAGCCCGGCGGTCTGTTCATTCCAGCCCACCCATACCGATTCGTTACTGCTCTGCGCTAAAACCTGTTTTTCCACCAGCGCGCCGCTTTCAATAAAGCGCTGTGCTAAATAACGGGGAAGGTAGCCGCACCCCAGGCCGCTTATTTGCAGTTCCAGCTTGGTTTTAAAATCAAAAACGGTGATGGCCTCCTGCTCATCCAGAAGCTGCGATGAAATGCCGCACTCGGGGCGGGAGCTGTCTCCCACCACAATGGCGCGATGGTTTTTAATGACGCGTCTTGAAACAGGCTCCGGTTCATTCGCCAGCGGGTGGTGAGGCGCAACGGCAAAGATCTGCTCCAGAACGCCCAGCCGGGCGAAACCAAATTCACTCAGTTGAGGAGGCTCATGCAGCGCTCCAACGATGATATCCGCCCTGCCCTGCGTTAAGGCGTCCCACGAGCCGCCCAGCACGCCGTTGATAAAAACCAGCCGCGTGACGCTATGGCGCTGATAGAACGCCTCAATAAGCGGGGTAAGCAGCGAAAAAGGGAAAGTATCATCAACCCCAATCACCAGCTCATTTTCCCAGCCCTGATGAAGTTTGACGGCCTGTTTTTCCAGCTCGCGAACCGTATGCAGCACGTCACGCCCTTTTTCCAGCAGCATCTGCCCAGTACGGGTGAAACGCGCGCGATGGCCAGTGCGGTCAAGGATTTGAATATTAAGATCGCTCTCGAGCTTTTGCACGGTGTAGCTCAGAGCCGAAGGGGTTTTATAGAGCTTCGCCGAGGCGGCGGCAAAGCTCCCCTCTTTTTCCAGCGCATCCAGAATAACAAGAACATCCAGCAGCGGTTTCATCTTCGCCCCCTTGCGGTGTGCGATGGCCTCCGCCGGCGCAATTATTCCATAGGCATAACCAGCGGATCGGGATACTGATATTCAAATCCCAGTTCATGGCAAATACGATTGCCATCAATAATTTTGCCTTTGCGCTCCCCCTGCGCCTCACTGAACACCGGCGGCGCCAGACCCAGCTGGCGCGCCATCAGCGGATAAAAGGTGCTGCGTGGCGGATGCGAAGGCGCACATATATTATAGATGTGCCCCCCTTTCGGAGCCTGTAAAAGCAGCTCTATCGCACCGATAACATCTTCAAGGTGTACAAGGTTAACGCCGTGCTGACCATCCGGCGCGGATTTACCGGCAAAGAAGCGTCCCGGATGACGCCCCGGCCCCACCAGCCCGGCGAGGCGTAAAATATCCACCTGCGTGCCAGGCAAATTGTGCAGCCAGTCTTCCAGCTCTTTCAGTACCCGTCCGCTGGCGGTTACGGGACGGCGCTCGGTGTTTTCTTTCGCCGTACCGTCGATATCGCCATAGACGGAGGTCGAGCTGGTGAAAATGATACGCGGAATATGGTGCGCCAGGGCGCTGTCGACAATCTCCTGCACCGCCTGCAGGTAAAACGTCTCGCCCGGCCCGCTGCGCCGCGCCGGTAAGGTAATGACCAGCGCGTCCACATTCATCAGTTCATCCAGCTCGTCGGTATCGCAGATAAGCTCGGGTTCGAGACGCAGCTCGACACCATCAATGCCGCACATGCGCGCCGCCTCAACCCCGTCCCGCGTGGTCTTACTCCCTGTCACCTGCCAGCCTTTCGCGGCTAATGACATCGCCAGTGGCATTCCTAACCACCCTAATCCGACAATCGCGACCTTTTTCATGACATTCTCCGCTTAACGACGCCTGTTATAAGGCTACGCCAGCCTTATGGAACGCACAATTCATACCATCAATATGAAATGAATTAATGATCAAAAAAAGCCCTTGCTTTATGGCGTACAACTGGTTTAGGTTAAAAGACATCAAATGCATAAGCATTCAACGAGAATTTATATGACACGCGTTCCTTTTAAAAACCACCATCATCACCATCATCCTGACTAGTCTTTCAGGCGATGTGTGCTGGAAGACGTTTGGATCTTCCAGTGGTGCATGAACGCATGAAAAAGCCCCCGGAAGATCTTCTTCCGGGGGCTTTTTTTTGGACCGCATTCAGACAGATTAAAACAGGTTAACGAGGAACACAGAATGTTAGATAACTCACGTTTACGCATAGCTATTCAAAAATCAGGCCGTTTAAGCGATGATTCACGCGAACTGCTGGCCCGCTGCGGGATTAAAATCAACCTGCACACCCAGCGCCTGATCGCCCTGGCTGAAAATATGCCGATCGACATTCTGCGCGTACGTGATGACGATATTCCGGGCCTGGTGATGGATGGCGTCGTTGACCTCGGCATCATCGGCGAAAACGTACTGGAAGAAGAGTTATTAACCCGCCGCGCGCAGGGCGAAGATCCGCGCTACTTTACCCTGCGTCGTCTGGACTTCGGCGGCTGCCGCCTGTCGCTGGCCACGCCGGTTGATGAAGCCTGGGATGGCCCGGCCGCGCTGAACGGCAAACGTATCGCCACCTCTTACCCTCACCTGCTGAAGCGTTACCTCGATCAAAAAGGCGTGCAGTTTAAATCTTGTCTGCTGAATGGCTCTGTTGAAGTGGCGCCACGCGCGGGCCTGGCCGATGCCATCTGTGACCTCGTCTCCACGGGCGCCACGCTCGAAGCGAACGGCCTGCGCGAAGTGGAGGTGATCTACCGTTCCAAAGCGTGCCTTATCCAGCGCGACGGCGAGATGGCCGATGCCAAACAGCAGCTCATCGACAAGCTGCTGACCCGAATTCAGGGCGTGATTCAGGCGCGTGAATCCAAATACATCATGATGCACGCGCCTACCGAGCGCCTGGACGAAGTGATTGCCCTGCTGCCAGGTGCTGAGCGCCCAACCATTCTGCCGCTGGCGGGCGACCAGCAGCGCGTGGCGATGCACATGGTCAGCAGCGAAACCCTGTTCTGGGAAACGATGGAAAAACTGAAGGCGCTGGGCGCGAGTTCTATTCTGGTGCTGCCAATTGAGAAGATGATGGAGTAACGACCATGAGCTTTAACACAATCATCGACTGGAATACCTGTAGCGACGCGCAACAGCGTGAGCTGCTGATGCGCCCGGCAATTTCCGCCTCGGAGAGCATCACCCGCACCGTGGCGGAGATCCTCGATAACGTCAAAGCCCGCGGAGACGACGCGCTGCGCGAGTACAGCGCGAAGTTTGATAAAACTGAGGTCGACGCGTTACAGGTCACCGCGCAGGAGATCGCCGGGGCGGAAAGCCGCCTTGGGGATGAGATCAAACAGGCGATGGCCGTCGCGGTGAAAAATATTGATACCTTCCACACCGCGCAGAAATTGCAGGCGGTGGATGTGGAAACCCTGCCCGGCGTGCGCTGCCAGCAGGTGACGCGCCCGGTGGCGTCCGTTGGCCTCTATATTCCTGGCGGCTCTGCCCCGCTGTTTTCGACCGTCCTGATGCTGGCCACTCCGGCACGTATTGCCGGTTGTCAAAAGGTGGTGCTCTGCTCTCCGCCACCGATCGCCGATGAGATCCTGTATGCGGCGAAGCTGTGCGGCGTAAAGGCGATCTATAAAGTGGGCGGCGCGCAGGCGATTTCCGCCCTGGCGTTCGGGACGGAGTCTGTTCCCAAAGTCGACAAAATCTTTGGCCCGGGCAACGCATACGTTACCGAAGCGAAGCGCCAGGTTAGTCAGCGTCTGGACGGCGCGGCGATTGATATGCCTGCCGGTCCGTCTGAAGTGCTGGTGATTGCCGACAGCGGCGCTACACCGGATTTCGTGTCCTCTGACCTGCTCTCGCAGGCCGAGCACGGCCCTGACTCGCAGGTGATTTTACTGACGCCAGATGCCGATATGGCAAAACGCGTGGGCGAGGCCGTTGAGCGTCAGCTGGCCGACCTGCCGCGTGCGGAAACGGCGCGTCAGGCGCTATCGGCCAGCCGACTGATTGTGGCTCGCGATATCGACCAATGCATCGCCATCTCCAACCAGTACGGTCCTGAGCACCTGATTATTCAGACCCGTAACGCGCGCGATCTGGTCGACAGCATAACCAGCGCAGGCTCGGTGTTCCTCGGGGACTGGTCACCGGAATCCGCCGGGGATTACGCCTCCGGCACCAACCACGTGCTGCCCACGTATGGCTATACCTCAACCTGCTCCAGCCTGGGGCTGGCGGATTTCCAGAAGCGCATGACCGTGCAGGAACTCTCTCGCGAGGGATTTGCCTCGCTGGCGTCGACCATTGAAACCCTGGCCGCCGCCGAGCGCCTGACTGCCCACAAAAATGCCGTGACGCTGCGCGTTGCCGCCCTGAAGGAGCAAGCATGAACATTGAAGAATTAGCCCGCGAAAATGTCCGTCGCCTGACGCCCTATCAGTCTGCGCGTCGTCTCGGCGGGAACGGCGACGTCTGGCTGAATGCCAACGAATACCCCACGGCGGTGGCCTTTGAGCTCTCGCAGCAGACGCTGAACCGCTACCCGGAGTGTCAGCCGAAAGCGGTGATCGAGAACTATGCGCAGTATGCAGGCGTGAAGCCTGAGCAGGTGCTGGTCAGCCGTGGGGCGGATGAAGGGATTGAGCTGCTGATCCGCGCCTTCTGCGAGCCGGGCAAAGACGCGGTGATGTACTGCCAGCCCACCTACGGGATGTACAGTGTCAGCGCCGAAACCTTTGGAGTGGCCTGCCGCAACGTACAGGCGCTCGACAACTGGCAGCTGGATTTGCAGGGCATCGCCGATAACCTTGACGGTGTGAAGGTGGTGTTTGTCTGTAGCCCGAACAACCCGACCGGTCAGATTATCAATCCGCAGGATATCCGTTCCCTGCTGGAAATGACGCGCGGCAAAGCGCTGGTTGTGGCCGACGAAGCCTACATTGAGTTCTGCCCGCAGGCGACACTGGCAGGCTGGCTTGAAGAGTATCCGCATCTCGTCGTGCTGCGTACCCTGTCGAAAGCCTTCGCTCTCGCCGGTCTTCGCTGCGGTTTTACGCTGGCAAATAAAGCGGTTATCGACCTGCTGCTGAAAGTGATCGCCCCGTATCCGCTCTCAACGCCGGTTGCCGATATTGCGGCACAGGCGCTGGCCCCGCAGGGCATCAGCGCGATGCGCGAGCGTGTGGCGCAGATCCTGGAGGAGCGTCAGTATCTAGTCGATGCCCTGAAAACGATTCCGTGCGTGGAGCAGGTGTTCGACTCGGAGACCAACTACATCCTGGTGCGCTTCACCGCCTCAAGCGCGATATTTAAATCGTTGTGGGATCAGGGCATTATCTTACGAGACCAGAATAAACAACCTACCCTGAGCGGCTGCCTGCGTATTACCGTCGGCACCCGCGCGGAGAGCCAGCGCGTGATTGACGCCCTGAAAGCGGAGAAAGTATGAGTCAGAAGTATCTCTTTATCGATCGTGACGGCACCATCATCTCGGAGCCACCCAGCGATTTTCAGGTCGATCGTTTCGACAAGCTGGCGTTTGAACCCGACGTGATCCCGGTGCTGCTGAAGCTTCAGAAAGCAGGCTATAAGCTGGTGATGATCACCAACCAGGACGGTCTGGGCACAGACAGCTTCCCGCAGGCGGACTTTGACGGCCCGCACAACCTGATGATGCAGGTGCTGACCTCGCAGGGCATCGCCTTCGACGAGGTGCTGATCTGCCCGCACATGCCTGCCGACGAGTGCGACTGCCGCAAGCCAAAAGTGAAGCTTGTTGAGCGTTATCTGGCGGAAGAGGCGCTGGATAAAGCGAACAGCTATGTGATTGGCGATCGCGTCACGGACATCACGCTGGCCGAAAATATGGGCATTGCAGGCCTGCGCTATAACCGCGACACGCTAAACTGGGCGATGATTAGCGAGCAGCTCACCAGACGCGACCGCTATTCTCACGTTGAACGCAACACCAAAGAGACACAGATCGACGTGAAGGTCTGGCTCGATCGCGAAGGCGGCAGCAAGATCCACACCGGCGTCGGTTTCTTCGACCATATGCTGGATCAAATCGCCACTCACGGCGGCTTCCGCATGGAGATCGCCGTTAAGGGTGACCTGTATATCGACGATCACCACACCGTGGAAGATACCGGCCTGGCGTTGGGCGAAGCCCTGAAGCTGGCGCTCGGCGACAAACGCGGCATCAACCGCTTCGGCTTTGTTCTGCCGATGGACGAGTGCCTGGCGCGCTGCGCGATGGATATCTCCGGGCGTCCGCACCTGGAATATAAAGCCGACTTTACTTACCAGCGCGTGGGCGATCTCAGCACCGAGATGGTGGAGCACTTCTTCCGCTCGCTTTCTTACACCATGGGCCTGACGCTGCACCTGAAAACCAAAGGCAAAAACGATCACCACCGCGTCGAGAGCCTGTTCAAAGCCTTTGGCCGTACCCTGCGCCAGGCGATCCGCGTGGAAGGTGACGCCCTTCCCTCGTCGAAAGGAGTGCTGTAATGAACGTGGTGATTCTGGACACCGGATGCGCCAACCTGAACTCCGTACAGTCGGCGATTATGCGCCACGGCTACGAGCCGGTGGTGAGCCGCGACCCGGACGTGGTGCTGCGCGCGGATAAACTCTTTCTGCCGGGCGTAGGCACCGCCCAGGCGGCGATGGATCAGATCCACGAGCGCGAGCTGGTGGATCTCATCAAAGCCTGTACTCAACCGGTGCTGGGCATTTGCCTCGGCATGCAGCTGCTTGGCCGCCGCAGCGAAGAGAGCAACGGCGTCGATCTGCTGGGCATTATAGAAGAAGACGTGCCGAAAATGACCGACCACGGCCTGCCGCTGCCGCACATGGGCTGGAACCGCGTTTATCCGAAGGCGGGCAACAGGCTGTTCCAGGGAATCGAAGACGGCGCGTACTTCTATTTCGTCCACAGCTACGCCATGCCCGTGAATACCTACACCATCGCCCAGTGCAATTACGGCGAGGCGTTCACCGCCGCCGTGCAGAAAGATAACTTTTACGGCGTGCAGTTCCACCCGGAACGCTCCGGCGCCGCCGGTGCGCAGCTGCTGAAAAATTTCCTGGAGATGTGATGATAATTCCCGCTTTAGATTTGATTGACGGCACAGTTGTTCGTCTCCACCAGGGCGATTACGGGCAGCAGCGCGACTATGGCAACGACCCGCTGCCGCGGTTAAAGGCTTACGCCGCTGAGGGCGCTGAGGTGTTGCACCTGGTCGATCTGACCGGCGCGAAAGATCCGGCGAAGCGCCAGATCCCACTGCTTAAAACACTGGTGGCTGGCGTGGACGTCCCGGTGCAGGTGGGCGGCGGCGTGCGTACGGAAGCCGATGTTGCCGCCTTACTGGACGCGGGCGTGGCGCGCGTGGTGGTCGGTTCGACCGCTGTGAAAGATCCTGAGACGGTCAAGGGCTGGTTCCGCCGCTTCGGCGCGGATGCGCTGGTGCTGGCGCTGGATGTGCGCATTGACGAACAGGGTAACAAGCAGGTCGCGGTCAGCGGCTGGCAGGAAAACTCCGGCGTGACGCTGGAAGAGCTGGTTGAGATGTATCTCCCCGTGGGGCTAAAGCATGTGCTGTGCACGGATATTTCACGCGATGGTACGCTCGCAGGCTCTAACGTCTCGCTGTATGAAGAGGTTTGCGCGCGTTATCCGCAGGTGGCGTTCCAGTCCTCTGGCGGTATCGGCGACCTGGCGGATATCGCCGCTCTGCGCGGAACCGGTGTACGCGGCGTGATCGTGGGTCGCGCGCTGCTGGAAGGCAAATTTACGGTTAAGGAGGCGATTCAATGCTGGCAAAACGGATAATACCCTGCCTCGACGTGCGTGACGGACAGGTTGTGAAAGGCGTGCAGTTCCGCAACCACGAGATCATTGGCGACATCGTTCCCCTGGCTAAGCGCTATGCTGAAGAAGGCGCAGACGAACTGGTATTTTACGATATCACCGCCTCCAGCGATGGCCGTGTGGTGGACAAAAGCTGGGTGGCGCGCGTGGCAGAGGTGATTGATATACCCTTCTGCGTGGCGGGCGGGATTAAATCTGCTGACGATGCGGCGAAAATTCTCTCTTTCGGAGCGGATAAAATTTCGATTAACTCCCCTGCCCTGGCCGACCCGGAGCTGATTACGCGTCTGGCGGATCGCTTTGGCGTGCAGTGCATTGTCGTGGGGATCGACACCTGGTTTGATGCCGCAACGGGCAAATATCACGTTAACCAGTACACCGGAGATGAAAGCCGCACGCGCGTCACCCAATGGGAGACGCTGGACTGGGTGCAGGAAGTGCAAAAACGCGGTGCGGGTGAAATCGTTCTGAACATGATGAACCAGGACGGCGTTCGTAACGGTTACGACCTGGAGCAGCTGAAAAAAGTGCGCGCGGTCTGCCAGGTTCCGCTGATTGCCTCCGGCGGCGCGGGAACCATGGAACACTTCCTTGAAGCCTTCCGCGATGCGAACGTAGACGGCACGCTGGCCGCTTCCGTGTTCCACAAACAGATTATCAATATTGGTGAGTTAAAAACGTACCTGGCCGACCAGGGCGTGGAGATCAGGGTATGTTAACAGAGCAACAACAGGCGCAGCTGGACTGGGAAAAAACTGACGGATTACTGCCGGTGGTTGTACAGCATGCCGTTTCAGGCGAAGTGCTGATGCTGGGATACATGAACCAGGAGGCACTGGCAAAAACGATCGACAGCGGCAAGGTGACGTTTTTCTCGCGCACCAAACAGCGCCTGTGGACGAAAGGGGAAACCTCGGGTCACTTCCTGAATGTGGTCAGCATTACGCCAGACTGCGACAACGACACCCTGCTGGTGCTGGTCAACCCGATTGGGCCGACCTGCCACAAAGGCACCAGCAGCTGCTTCGGCGAGGCGAGCCACCAGTGGCTGTTCCTCTATCAGCTGGAACAGCTGCTGGCAGAGCGTAAATCAGCGGATCCCGAGAGCTCATACACGGCGAAACTGTACGCCAGCGGCACCAAACGTATTGCGCAGAAAGTGGGTGAGGAAGGCGTTGAAACGGCGCTGGCGGCCACCGTGCATGATCGGGAGGAGCTGACGAACGAAGCGTCGGATTTGATGTATCACTTGCTGGTGCTGCTTCAGGATCAGGAGCTGGATTTAACGACGGTGATTGAGAATCTGCGGAAACGACATAAATAAAAAAAGACCGGGGAAACCCTAATGCTGGTCACTTAAGGTGACCAGCATTGTTTTTAAAGGGATATTTTGATTTTTCCTGCCTGATTTCCCTTTCATATTCCCGCTCCCTCCTCAGTGGCAGTTTCAGCATTGCCGCATTACTGTAGAAGTGCTTCAGATGCCCCGGTACTGCGCCCGGTGATGACCATGGCAGCCCGATTAACAACCGCATTATCTCTGCCAGTGAGCCGCTGAAGCTCAGCTGATACGGCAGATAGTCACCTTTCAGGCTGAACGCCATTTTTACCATCTGATACCGCACCAGATTGTAGGTCAGCAGTATTCCCCACAACTCCTGCCTTACCATCTCCGGTAACTTACTTCTCAGTGTCCAGCGGTTGCCGCACAGATACTGTTTTGCTTCACGGTACCCCAGCTCTATTTCCCACCGGTGTTTATACAGTTCCGCTATGTCTGCCGCCGGGTAACGCATGGCATCTGTCATTGACGTGACAACCTGTCGCTCCACGCCGTTTACCTTACGGCTCACCAGCCGGACTGTGAGCGTATCCGGCAGTCCTTCCCACTGCTTTCTGGCCTGCGGGGAAGTCTTCAGGGTTATCAGCGCATCCTGTTTACCCAGCCTGCGAACCACTTCATACTGCGTGCCTTTTTTCAGCGGCAGCAGCCAGTGACGGTTTTCTCCGGCCCGGTGCCAGTTATCCAGCAGACCGGCTGACCAGAACCCCCGGTCGAACAGCGTCACGCTGTTATCCGGTACCTGTTCAGTCAGCCCTGCTGCCAGGCGCATTTCATTAACGTCATACCGGCCCATTACACTGGCACGCAGCAGATGGCTGCTCAGTTCCATCAGACACACCATACGAACCTGCGGGAAGCCCTTTTCGCCATGCTGGTTTTCCGCTTTTGCGAAGGCAGCAGCGTTTTCCGGTGTGTCCGGCGTTCGCCAGACCACACCATCAACGGCATTCAGCGTCAGTCCATGCCAGAGCGGATGCCGGGCTTCCTTGTGCCAGTGCTGTTGCGTAAGGTTAAACAACTCCCGGATAGCATCCTCGCCCAGTGTTTTACGGCGGGCGATAACGGAGCTGGGGGCAGTAAATGACCTTCCGGTGCGGTCAACGATATCCATCAGGTTGACGATATGAGAGAGAGGTTTGTTGTTGAAAATCGCCATGCCGATAACCAGCCAGACCATGGATTCGAGCGGGAGTTTACGTTTACGCAGAGTCACTGTATCAGTCAGGGAAAAAGCCTGCTGAATGAGGTCGTGGGGAAGAAGGTCGGCAAGGCTCTGGACCTCTTCGGGGGCGGTAAGATTAATAATGCCGAGGGCCTGGGACAGTTCCATTTAAAAAGGGCTCCATGATGAACACAGAACCCTTTTTACACCAGCCGCTGGATCGGTCAACCGACCCTTAAACGATCGGCATTAGGGGAGACCCGGTCTTTTTTTGTGTGTAAATCAGGCTCGTGGCTTGTAGTTTCTCAGCGCGTTACGGCCGAGGACGACACCAGAACCGATAATTCCGCCGAGCAGTACGGCAAGGATAAGGGTAATAGCACTTTTCGGGCTGTCGCGTCGGATAGGCAGGTTCGGCTTCATGACGTAACGATAGACGTGAATAGTGTCTGGGTTAACGTTGAGGTTCTGAATATCCAGTAAATTTTGTTTGGTTTGGTAGTAAGCGCCTGAGAAGACCAGCGGGCGAGACGCTTCGTTATCAACCATTGATTTGAGCGCTACGGTACCCAACAGGAACATGGTTTCCTGAGTAACATCCTGAGTCTGTTGAAGCTGCGGAGTGGTGATCTTAGCGGCTTCTGCGTTCTTCAGCGCCTCAGTAATCTGCTTGATGCGTAGATCTTTCTGCTCCTGAGCAACTTTCTCCTGATTCTGGAGGGAGTCGTTCAGGGTTGTGATCTGCTGCTTGAGGTTATCTCTGAGATCAAGCGTCAGTTCTTTTGCCGTCTGCTCGTCAACCTGCTGAATGTACTGAGCTAATTGCTTTTGAGCTGCTTCAGCGGATTCGCCCTGATAGCTTACGGTTAAAGGCAAACTTTGTCCTTTAACCGTAGGCTCAATAGTCAGTTTTTCCGGATCTTCCTGATTCTCCAGCGCCTGAGCTAATGCCGAGAAGGAGGAATTGAAACGTCCAATAGCACGATTCTGAATGTCTAACATGGAGGGAGCTGCCCCGCCATAGAGGATATTCAATGCATTGGAATAGGTGGCGATTTGTGCCGCATCAGGCTGGGCTATGATGGCTGATGACGTCCATTTCTCTTTGGCTACAGTGATGTAAACGCCAGCAAGAACGATAAAAGCAGCAATAAAAGCCCCTATTACCCACTTACCACGCCACAGCTGTAGCATTACATCAAGTAAATCAATTTGCTCCGGGTCATTGCTGCGATTGACCAGGCTATCGTTGTTCTGCGTCATACAATCCCTAACAGATGAAAAAGGGCAAAAATAATCTTGTTTCCATAGTGTATCTCTTGTTGTAGAAAATTCTATAAGAATACGATGAGTTATATCGGAAAGATGGGTTATGTATGTGAAGAGCAACGCGCTATCATAGTCGGAATCTGATGTCCTGGGACATCAACAAGAACACTGTGAATGAGGGAAGCTATGAAATTTCTGGTAACGGGCGCGGCGGGCTTTATCGGTTCTCATGTCAGCAAGCGCCTGCTTGATGCAGGGCATGAAGTTGTTGGGATTGATAATCTGAATGATTACTATGACCCTAACCTCAAGCTCGCTCGCCTCGAACTGCTCAAATCCGGGAGTTTCACCTTCCACAAGCTGGACTTAGCGGACCGCGAGAGCATGGCTGCGCTCTTCGCCAATGAAAAATTTGACCGCGTGATCCATCTTGCCGCACAGGCGGGCGTGCGTTACTCGCTGGAAAAGCCGCATGCCTACGCAGATGCTAACCTGGTAGGTCACCTTAACGTGCTGGAAGGCTGTCGCCACAACAAGGTTCAGCATCTCCTTTATGCGTCATCCAGCTCTGTCTACGGCCTCAACCGTAAGATGCCGTTTTCTACTGACGACTCCGTGGACCACCCGGTATCCCTGTATGCGGCAACCAAAAAAGCCAATGAGCTGATGTCGCATACCTATTCGCATCTGTATAACCTGCCGACCACTGGCCTGCGCTTTTTTACCGTCTATGGCCCATGGGGCCGACCGGACATGGCGCTGTTCAAATTCACCAAGGCCATGATTGAAGGCAACAGCATCGACGTATACAACTACGGCAAGATGAAGCGCGACTTCACCTATATCGATGATATTGCGGAGGCGATTATTCGCCTACAGGACGTTATTCCTCAGGCCGATGCCGACTGGACGGTCGAAACCGGTTCGCCAGCAACCAGCTCTGCCCCGTATCGCGTGTATAACATCGGTAACAGTTCACCTGTCGAACTGATGGATTACATCACCGCGCTCGAAGAGGCGCTGGGCAAAGAAGCGGTAAAAAATATGATGCCGATCCAGCCGGGGGACGTGCTGGAGACCAGTGCGGACACCAAAGCGCTGTATGACGTTATTGGGTTTAAACCACAAACCTCAGTCAAAGAAGGCGTGAAAAACTTCGTCGACTGGTACCGCAACTTCTATAACGTTTAAAAACAAAAAACCCGGCATAGTGCCGGGTTTTTTATCACGAGTTTAATCAGTCACTGCCGAACAAATCGCGGGTATAAACTTTATCTTTCACGTCCGCCAGCTCTTCCGCCATACGGTTGGAGATAATCACGTCCGCTTCTTTCTTAAACGCATCCAGATCGCGGATCACACGTGAATGGAAGAACTCGTCTTCCTGCATGGCCGGTTCATAAATAATGACCTGCACGCCCTTCGCCTTAATACGCTTCATGATCCCCTGAATGGAAGAAGCGCGGAAGTTATCGGAACCGCTCTTCATGATCAGGCGATACACGCCCACCACTTTCGGCTGACGCGCGAGAATAGAATCTGAGATGAAGTCTTTACGCGTGCGGTTGGCATCCACAATAGCGGAAATCAGGTTGTTCGGCACTGCCTGATAGTTTGCCAGCAGCTGCTTGGTATCTTTTGGCAGACAGTAGCCGCCGTAACCGAATGACGGGTTGTTGTAATGGTTACCGATACGCGGGTCGAGACATACGCCCTCGATGATCTGACGGGTATTCAGACCTAAACTCTCGGCATAGCTGTCCAGCTCGTTGAAGTAAGCCACGCGCATGGCCAGATAGGTGTTAGCGAAAAGCTTAATCGCTTCTGCCTCGGTGGAATCGGTGAACAGCACCGGAATATCTTTTTTGATTGCGCCTTCCTGAAGCAGTGCAGCAAAACGCTCCGCACGCTCGGAACGCTCGCCAATCACGATACGGGATGGGTGCAGGTTATCGTAAAGCGCCCTTCCTTCACGCAGGAACTCTGGCGAGAAGAAGATATTATCAATACCAAATTTTTCTTTGATGGATTTGGTAAAACCAACCGGGATCGTCGACTTGATAACCATTACTGCATCAGGGTTAATGCCGATAACATCTTTGATAACCGCTTCGACGGTTGAGGTGTTGAAATAGTTGGTTTTTGGATCGTAGTCAGTAGGCGTGGCAATAATGACGTAATCCGCATCGCGGTATGCATCTTCTTTATCCGTCGTGGCGCGGAAATTCAGCGTTTTGTTGCTGAGATAATCCTGGATTTCTTTGTCGACGATCGGCGATTTCTTCTCATTGAGCATATCCACTTTGGCCTGCACGATATCAAGTGCAACCACTTCATGGTTCTGAGCAATCAAAATGCCGTTTGAGAGACCGACATACCCTGTTCCGGAAATTGTTATTTTCATTCGCTAATGACTTCTTTTAGTTAACTGTACTGATGGCCGCCAGACCATCGCGATAAACATAACTGTTGGGCTTTGTACCTCCTGGCAAACAACACTGTCAAGGCAAACCAGGAGTAATCATTACGAGCGGGACGAGATTCAGACTACTTCGATTATTGCGCGGCATTTTTTGCATAAAAAAACCCGGAGACGAGCTCCGGGTTGATGTTATTGCAGAGAGTTAACTCATTCCATCCATTCGGTATGGAAGACACCCTCTTTATCCGTACGCTTGTAGGTATGCGCACCGAAGTAGTCACGCTGCGCCTGAATCAGGTTGGCAGGCAGCACGGCAGCACGATAGCTGTCGTAGTATGCCACCGCAGCGGAGAAGGTTGGAACCGAAATACCGTTCTGTACTGCGTAAGCAACCACGTCACGCAGCGCCTGCTGGTACTCGTCCGCAATCTTTTTGAAGTACGGTGCCAGCAGAAGGTTGGCGATACCGGCGTTTTCAGCATAGGCATCGGTGATTTTCTGCAGGAACTGTGCACGAATGATGCAACCCGCGCGGAAGATCTTCGCGATTTCACCGTAGTTAAGATCCCAGTTATTCTCGTCTGACGCCGCACGCAGCTGAGAGAAGCCCTGTGCGTAAGAAACGATTTTACCCAGGTACAGTGCACGACGCACTTTCTCAACGAACTCAGCTTTGTCGCCGGCTGGTTTAGCCTGTGGACCAGACAGCACTTTAGATGCCGCGACGCGTTGCTCTTTCAGAGAAGAGATGTAACGCGCAAAGACGGATTCGGTGATCAGAGACAGCGGTTCGCCCAGATCCAGAGAGCTCTGGCTGGTCCATTTACCGGTACCTTTGTTCGCTGCTTCATCCAGAATCACATCAACCAGGTATTTACCCTCTTCATCTTTTTTCGTGAAGATATCTTTGGTGATGTCGATCAGGTAGCTGTTCAGCTCGCCTTTGTTCCACTCGGTAAAGGTTTCAGCCAACTCTTCATTGGTGAGGTTCAGGCCGCCTTTCAGCAGGGAATAAGCTTCAGCAATCAGCTGCATGTCGCCGTATTCGATGCCGTTGTGCACCATTTTCACGTAGTGACCTGCACCGTCCGCACCGATATAGGTTACGCAAGGCTCACCATCTTCAGCCACGGCTGCGATTTTGGTCAGGATTGGCGCAACCAGTTCGTATGCATCTTTCTGGCCGCCAGGCATGATGGATGGGCCTTTCAGCGCGCCCTCTTCACCACCGGAAACACCGGTACCGATGAAGTTGAAGCCTTCAGCAGACAGCTCACGGTTACGACGAATGGTGTCCTGGAAGAAGGTGTTACCGCCATCAATGATGATGTCGCCTTTTTCGAGGTAAGGCTTCAGGGAGTCGATAGCTGCATCGGTACCCGCCCCTGCTTTCACCATTAACAGGATACGACGAGGCGTTTCCAGAGACTCAACGAACTCTTTCACCGTATAGAAAGGAACCAGCTTCTTGCCTGGGTTCTCGGCAATGACTTCTTCGGTTTTATCACGGGAGCGGTTGAAAACGGAGACGGTATAACCACGGCTTTCGATGTTGAGCGCCAGGTTGCGCCCCATCACTGCCATACCGACAACGCCGATCTGTTGCTTGGACATTACATACTCCTGTCAGGTAACATTATTATTGAGCAAGCACAATTTATAAATACTATCTTATGTTTGTGAGAAGAGAAAGCATTTGAGATATTATTTTTATAATAAAGCACAAATTGGAAATTACGAAATAAAAAATTTGGTCTCCAGGAGGGGGGAATGAACCACAAAAAAAACAGCCATATATTCAATAGAATAGAGCATATAGCAATGGATTATATTTCGTTTTGTTAAATATACTCACTTAAAGTATTGTGAACATTCAGCAATTCAAATTTTTCTCTTAGTTAACAGCCCAATACTTACAGCTAATAATATCATGCTTGTTAACTCTACTGAAGCTATTGTAAAAATAGCACCAATCGTACCATATTGATGAACTAGTATATACATTAGTGGAATAGCTATGCACATACAGATTATTGCGATATATAAGCCAAAACGATATAGTCCCTGAGATTGAATGATTGATGTTAGTGCACCATTCATACACTTGATTCCGGCAATTAATAGAAACCCGAGTATCATTATGTTATTACTTTCATTATCCAATATTAAGTACCGACCAAAGAAAAATAGAACAGTAAAGTAACACACTGAACTTAAGATTATATACCCAAGGATCATGTAGATAAACGGATAAACCTTATTTATGTTCCTATGGCTTCTTAAATCCAAACGACTAAATTTTGCATAAGCCACAGTAGAAAATAATGATGACACCATTACTAGTGGATCAACCAGACGAAAAATTTGTCCATACGCAGCTAAACCCTCAGGAACTATATTTTTTATATATATATTATCCAGTCTACTGTAAATAATTACCACCATAGCATTAAGGCCTATACTGACAGTATGCTGATACAACAAGAATACATCTTTAGGAGAAATCTTCCCTGCAGCAAGAATCTTTTTCCAACCAACTTTTCTAAATAAATGAATTGTAACTACCGAAACAAATAAACTCTCTGCAAGCAAATAATTCCAGGCAGTAAAAGGCATTCTTAAAATAAACTGAACACCATAAATTACAAAAGTTAAAAACAGGGCTAACGCTATGGAAGGAGATAAAGCTTTATTCAAATTTTGTGATTGAAAAAAGCTATTAGATAAATTAAAGAGAAGTGCAAAAAATAATGACAGTGAAATCGGAATATAAATATCTCTGTTATATCCTAATGCATAACAAATTACAAAAAACAATATTGATACTACTACCCCGACGAATATTTTTTGATAGAACACCCTCTTCAACAATCGAATGGGATTTTCAACATCAGAGTACTTCTTGATTACAAATATATCCACACCAAAATCAGATACAACTCTTAATATTTCTAGCGTACCAATTAAAAATATAAATACGCCTCCTGATTCTATGCCAAGTTCTCGAGTAATTAAAACAATAGCGAGTGTTTTTGCCCCAAAATAACTTACCTTATTAAAGAGTGCATAGATACCATCACTAAGAATATCTTTTAGCATTTCAATTTCTACTTTTTTGTTGAGTCAATAGATTTGCAATTATTATTATTGGAAACGATTTTAAAACATAAGCAAATGGCAAAATTAATTCTCCACGAACAGAATAGAAGAAACCAGTCATCATAGCCAGGGCAAAAAAGTTAAAAATAACATAATTACTATTCAAACCTTTTTGAATTATCGAGATCATAATTAACAGATAGGCAAGATAAATAAATAAATTGAAATGCAAACTTATTATACTTGCTTCAAGAAGACCAGAAGATGACAACGCTATCCCATTAGACACGCTGCCAAGCACAATTGTTGAATATTCATGAGCAATTTGTGCATCGCTTATGAAGCCAAAACCACTGAGCGGCAACACTTGCGATAATATCGTAAGGGGGTTTAGTAACGCCCAACCATTTTCATCGGGCAAATAGTATAAATCTTGTAAACCTGCAAGCGTAGACGACAGAGAGTCAAGTACAACGCCAAGATAATTAATAAAATTGATTTCATATCCTTCACGAAGATATGAAATCATTGAAAAACCGACGAAGCCAATTAATAAATAGTGTACTTTGGATATTCTAGCGAATATTGCTATTATTTTCTTTCTATTTGAATATAACGAGAGAATAATAATGCATATAAAAGCAAAAAAGAATTTATTTCTTATCCCAATAACAAGGTCAGATGCGAGCAAAATAAATGCTAGCATCTTATATTTTTTCGATGATTTATAATAAAAGACTGCCAAAGCCATTATAGAAGAAAAGCCACTAATAGCACGGACAGCAAAAGGAATACTTGAAAGTAATTCTTCACTATCAGTATAAATAGCTAAATGCCCTAAGCCTGATGATAAAATAAATTTCAGATAAAAAACAATTTTAATTAACTGACAAACACCAACAATGGAAAATATAATCTTAAATAGATTATTTATACTTTTTGCTTGTTGCCTATGAACATTTTTGATAGCTGTAAGATAGAGTATGATATTTATTAACATACCCCATATACAAGTCAATTCAAAGCCATCAGAAGCTTTTTTAAAGAAATACAAATAAAAAGAAGGAATACCTATAATTAAAGAAAATACAAAAGCAAACATTAATTGCAACGAGATAAACTTCACTCTATGCATATAGAAGTAAATCATCTCACCAAACAATATAATGGCACAAAAAACCGCAAAAATATCCTCTACAGTTCCATAAAGTGTAGCACTTGCCGATTCCGTTAAAAAAATCAATAATAAAGAAGAAGTAAGCAGGAAATATATAAACGCTAAATGCGCACTTATTTTGAAGTGGTTATTTTTTAAACTCTTATCATTCATAGGAATTGTATACTTCCCAACATACAAGATTATTAAGGAATCAGATATTATAAATAATAATATTTAATCCATATATTAATGGGTGCACAATTACTACATGTGCACCCATATAAAAGACAAGCTATGCTCGAATTTTATTCAATAACTCTGCTGTTTTGGCTTCCATTAACGCAGTATTACCACGAGACTCAACATTCAAGCGGATAACAGGCTCAGTGTTTGAGCTTCGGAGATTAAAACGCCAGTCAGAAAATTCAATACTGATTCCATCGGTATAGTCTACTACCGAGGCATCACTTTTATAGAATTCAAGTATTTCAGAAATCACTTTTTCTTGATCATTAACGATGCTATTAATCTCTCCGCTGGCTGGGAAAGATTTCATCCGATCATGGACTAGTTCTGCCAACGTTTTATTTTTAATACTCACTAACTCGGCTACAAGTAGCCACGGAATCATTCCGCTATCACAGTAGGCAAAGTCACGAAAATAATGATGAGCACTCATTTCACCACCATAGACAGCATCTTCCAAACGCATGCGTTCTTTGATGAAAGCATGGCCTGTTTTGGACATTACAGGAATACCCTTTGCTCGCTGAACCACATCTATAGTATTCCATGAAAGGCGGGGATCATGTATGATCCGCGCGCCTGGTTGCTTTTCGAGGAAAGATTCTGCAAGCAACCCGACAATGTAATAACCTTCAATAAAATTACCTTCATTATCGAAGAGGAAACATCTGTCAAAATCGCCATCGAACGCAATGCCCATATCTGCCTTGTGATTAATAACGGCTTCGCTTGTGTCAGCACGGCATTCTTGAAGAAGAGGGTTTGGAATCCCATTAGGGAAATTTCCATCAGGTAAATTGTGAATTTTCACAAATTCAACTGGAATCTGAATTTCCTTGAAACGTTTTTCAATCTCATCAATAACAGGGCCTGCGGCTCCGTTACCTGAGTTAATAACAAGTTTAAGTGGTTTAATATTTTCAGGTTTGATATAGCTGAGAATATGATCAATATATGCTTTTTTAGTATCTATTTTTTCATAACTTCCACGTTTCGCAATATCTACATGAGAAAAATTATTTTCTTCAGCTAAACGTTGTATATCTCGCAGCCCTGTATCACCGCTGATAGGCCGGGCTCCCTCGCGAACCAACTTCATCCCATTGTAATCCATCGGATTATGACTTGCTGTAACTTCAATTCCTCCGTCAACACCGAGATGGAATGTAGAGAAATAGATTTCTTCGGTCCCTGACATTCCAATATCCAGTACGTCAACACCTGCGTCCTGCAAACCTTCGGCTAGTGACATTTTTAGAGATTCACTTGTAAGGCGCACATCACCACCTAATACAACGGTCCGAGGTTTCAGATATTCACCATAGGCTCGACCAATTCGCTTTGCTATATTATTATTAAGTTCGTCACCTAAGCGGCCGCGAATGTCATACGCCTTGAAACAAGTCAATTTATCCATTATTTTCCTCATATATCTCTGGCAATTATTACCTTAAATCTTGATATAACGTATTTGCTATGACAATTTCTAAATTCGCCCATAACGATCTGAAAGGCGAATAATGTCATCTTCTTCCAAATAGGAACCAGAACGCACTTCAATCAGTTCAAGCATGATTTTCCCTGGGTTCTCAAGAGAATGAATAACGCCAAGTGGGATATAAACGGATTGATTTTCTGTCAAAATTTTTTCTTCTCCGTTAATTGTTACTTTCGCAGTCCCAGATACAATAACCCAGTGTTCAGAACGGTGATGATGCATTTGTTCTGATAGCCCCTCCCCAGGTTTTACGCTTATACGCTTAACCTGGTAGCGTTCTCCAGCGTCAATCGAATCATATTTACCCCAGGGACGAAAAACTTCGCGGTGTTTATGATGCTCTAAACGCCCCTCAGCCTTTATTTTCTCCACTATCTTTTTAACATCCTGTACGGCATGCCTATCAGCAATGAGAACTGCATCTTTGGTCTGCACAATGATAAGGTCTTTCACGCCCACAGTGGCAACGAGACCTGATTCTGAATGTACGTAACTATTTTTTGTTCGGAAACTAATGACATCACCACGATGGACATTACCATCGGTGTCATGTGGGCTAATATCCCACAATGATGACCATGATCCAACATCGCTCCAGCCGGCATCCATTGGCACTACAACGGCGTCCTCAGTTTTCTCCATCACAGCATAATCAATCGACTCATCCGGACAAGCCAAGAATGACTTCTCATCAACTCTGGTGAAATCAAGGTCAGGATTGATAGCACTCATTGCTTTTTCGCATGCCTCAAGAATATCAGGCCTGAACTTTCTCAACTCGGCCAGATAGCTATCAACCTGGAAAAGAAACATACCGCTATTCCAATAATATTTCCCGCTATCTACATAAGATTTAGCAGTATCCAGATCGGGTTTTTCTACAAACCTTGAGACTTTATATGCTTCCTTACATCCTTTCTGACTTATGCTATCGCCGCGGAGAATATAACCATAACCAGTTTCAGCTCTATCAGGCACAATCCCAAAAGTTACAAGTTTGCCTTGTTCTGCACAAGGAATCGCTTGTCTGATCGCATCTCTGAAAACTTCTTCCTTCTCAAAAATATGGTCGGCAGCAAGTACCAGTAATAATGGATTGCTTTCGGCGTTATTCTTTTTCGCGGCTAATGCAGCAAGAGCGACGGCTGGAGCAGTATTTCGCCCTGCAGGTTCAAGGACAATATTTTTAGTTAGCTTGTTTAATTGTAGTAACTGCTCTGCCACGATAAAACGGTGTTTTTCATTACAAATTACTATAGGATTATTACAATCAAGTCCATCCAAACGGTTGATTGTTGATTGCAACATCGTGTAATCACCCTTTACTGGAATGAACTGTTTGGGATAAAGTTCACGGGATAGTGGCCATAAACGACTACCTGTACCGCCAGCCATTATAACAGGTATCAATTTGCTAGTAGCCATTTTTCAATTTCTTCCTCTAAAATAATATGATACTTAATCTTATAACCTGATGAATCACTAGTCACATGAGCCAAAAAATATTTCTCACAAAAAGAATGATCGTCATATAAATAAACACTTTCGTCTCTATGTTCTCTAAATGCAGAAATATTTGACGCTAAAACGCTTTTACCACATATTCTGCCTTCAATTACTGGCCTTCCGAATCCTTCATGAGTCGAATGAGCCCAGACCATTGAAGCGTTCTTTAGTTCCGATAATAATTCGTCATCTGTAAGAACCGGCAGCACCTGGACATTCTCAATCTTTAACTCTCTAAGTATATTCAATGCCCATTCTCTGTGAGAGCCTAATCCTATAACCTTAAGCTTATGCGAAGCAGCGTATGCACATGTTTTCCATAACTGCATTGCGTGATTAAATTCTTTATTAGAACCATTACCTGAAATTAATACTGCATAGGATTCAGCATTACTTTTTCGAATATTACCTTGTGATAATTTAGCTTCTAGTTGATAGAATGAGTTAGGGAAAAGATAAACATTACTATCTTTTAACCATTTAACATTCATTCCAATTCTTTTTGTTGTTGCTGAGACAAATGCTACATCTCTTTTCAAAAAAGCATGAAATCGCTGTGTTAGTACAATATATAACGCAGAAAGACTTAGCCTTTCCTTAATTCTTTTATTTGGGATGAAATCATGAATTATTAATATGGATTTTTTGGAAAAAGCCGATATTACAGAACATGAGTTATAAGGATATATAACTTTTTCATATCTTCCCATAATACTTATCATAGGAATAATAACTTGCTCACAAAGAACAAAGAGTAAGTCTATAATTGCCCTAGGTAATTTTTGTGCAAATTTTGGACAACTCCACTCATTGACTATACATCCATTCTTTTCAAGTGCTGTAATTAAGTTGGATGAATAGATCGGAATACCTCTGTACAATATTCCCTTATAGAAATTGAACAACAATACTTTTTTCATTTCATTCCTGTCACACAGTTGATAAGATTCCAGTTGTAATGTTTCTTCAATACTTCTATCGCACAAAGAGAATTTTTATTAGCAATCTCTTCTCTAGACTCAAAAAGCTCGATAGAACGGATAAAATCATTTTTACTATTGGCAACGATAGCGTATTCACTAAGTTTTGGCATTGAATCCAGAACTATATTTGTAGTTATGACTGGCAGGCCTAATGCAAACGCTTCTAATACTTTATTCTGAAGACCAGAACCGTCGAAAATAGGGAATACCGCTATATCCATATTTGCCAGAAGATTCTTCAAATCATCAACATAACCATGAACGATAACTTCATTTGGTTTATTCAAAGCCAAAACTTGTTTACATGGCTGAGCACCGATGATATGAAGTTTATATTTTTCTTTTGGTAGACTATTAAACAAATCAGTTAAAAAGATTGCAGCTTTAACATTGGGGTAATAACTCATATTCCCCCAAAAAGCTAAATTTATAACGCCGTCGTCTTTTTTTAAGGTTTTTTTTACTCCGGGAATGTTCACGCCATTAGGTATAATCTTAAAACCTTCTTTACCTATATGTTTAGCATCTCTTTCTGAAATTATAAATCCCGCATCGATTACTTCGTATATTTCCCTCTCAATCGCGGACAGCTTTTTACTTTCGAAGCCACATATTTTCTTCATGAGAAAGTTTTCTGTTGCAGCTCTATTCTGCATATTTAATGAAAGAGCATCAACAAAATCACAATATATTAATGATTTGATACTGTGTTCTTTTCTTAAAGAAATAGTTTTAAAGATAAGGAACTCCAACCTAACCAATTGGAAAATTATCATGTCATAATTATTAGAAAGTAAAAGTTTTTTTAATTTTTGCCACGAGGCCTTATCATTATACACCGCACATTGCAATGCAGTTTGCCCCCTATTTTTAATTATGTTTTTTATTTTACCGATCTTTGATAAATTACCAGAAGAACACGAATTTATAAAATTATTGACATTACCACTTGTGGTGTTTGCTTTTTCTACCGAAAAAACATCCACTAAATTTTCTTTCGAAAGCTCTTTTATTTGATTATAAGCACGCAGAGCATCTCCAGTAATAATTGGCCAAGGGAAACGTGCAGTTACAAATAAAATTTTCTTCATCATCTAACCTATCTGTTTCTTATATTATATAAGGCTCGTAAACACAAACCATGCAGGCGACATTATGTTTATAAAGTTTTGTTATCTATTAATTAATTTTAGTAAATATGCGCCGTAGTTAGTTTTCACAAATAGCCCCGCTCTTGAATATAAATCCTGATCGCTTAACCAGCCATTTCTCCACGCTATTTCCTCAAGGCACGCAATCATCATCCCCTGACGTTTTTGAACCGTCTCAACAAAGCTTCCTGCCTCAATTAAACTGTCATGAGTACCTGTATCAAGCCAAGCAAATCCTCGACCTAACAACTCGACTGTCAACATATTATTTTCTAGATATACTTGGTTAACAGTTGTAATTTCGAGTTCACCTCGGGGTGATGGCTTTATATGTTTAGCAATATCAACAACTTCATTATCGTAAAAATAAAGACCTGTTACTGCCCAATTTGATCTGGGTGCTACAGGTTTTTCTTCTATACTCAATGCCGTGTAATTTTTATCAAATTCGACGACACCAAAACTCTCAGGATTCATAACCTGATAACCAAATACAGTAGCACCTTTATTTCTATTTGCTGCCGTTTTAAGTTTTGGTGTAAATCCTTGACCAAAGAAAATATTATCCCCAAGGACCAAACAAACAGAATCATTACCAATAAAGTTGTCACCGATGATAAATGCTTGAGCTAAACCATCAGGGCTGGGTTGGATTGCATATTCTATGTTTATGCCAAACTGACGGCCATCACCGAGTAAACGTATAAAAGCTGGCTGATCATCTGGTGTTGTAATAATTAAAATATCTTTAATGCCAGCCAACATTAATACTGAAAGCGGGTAATAGATCATGGGTTTATCATAAACAGGAAGTAACTGTTTCGATACGCCCATTGTAATTGGATATAATCGTGTACCTGACCCCCCCGCTAAAATAATACCCTTCATTACTAACCGCCCTCATAATTTTGCTTTATCCAGGAGTGGTAACTTCCGTTATTAACATTTGCTATCCACTCCCTATTCGCTAGAAACCACTCAACCGTTTTACGAATTCCGCTTTCAAAAGTCTCCAGTGGTTTCCATCCCAGTTCCTTGCTAATCTTTTTAGCATCAATTGCATAACGACGATCATGACCGGGCCGATCTGGTATGAAAGTTATTTGTTCTCGGTAGGAAACTTTTTTTGGTACAATTTCATCTAACAGATCACAGATCGTATGCACAACATTAAGGTTTCTCTGTTCATTATAGCCTCCTATATTATAGGTCTCACCGATTTTACCTTGCGTTACTACGATATATAAAGCACGGGCGTGATCTTCTACATACAGCCAGTCACGTATTTGATCTCCGTTGCCATACACTGGCAGAGGTTTGCCTTCTAGTGCATTGAGAATTACTAACGGGATTAATTTTTCTGGGAAGTGATACGGGCCGTAGTTGTTTGAACAATTGGTTACGATGGTAGGGAAGCCATAGGTTCGCAGCCATGCGCGGACTAGATGATCACTTGAGGCTTTTGAAGCAGAATACGGGCTGCTTGGGGCATATGCGGTTTTTTCAGTAAACAGCGGCAGTTCAGTGCCCTTTACAACTTCATCCGGATGCGGAAGATCGCCATACACTTCATCTGTAGAAATATGATGGAAACGGAATCTAGTTTTTTTCTCTGCGCTAAGTTCGGACCAGTATTTACGGCTAGCTTCTAATAGCACATAAGTGCCGATAATATTAGTTTCGATAAAGGCTGCAGGACCACTTATCGAACGATCGACATGGCTCTCAGCCGCCAGATGCATCACTGCATCAGGTTGGTGATAAGACAAAATACGTTCCATAGCAGCGTTATCGCAAATATCAGCATGTTCAAAATAATAACGATCGCTCTGTGCGACGGTGGCTAGCGATTCGAGATTACCGGCGTAGGTCAATTTATCGACATTAATCACAGTGTCCTGCGTGTGATTAATAATGTGTCGTACAACAGCAGACCCAATAAAACCAGCTCCACCCGTGACCAGTATTTTCACGTTTATTTCGCTCTTAAAGTTTTCTGAAACAAAAGATGGTATGCCTACCACCCTGTTTACTCATTATAAGTAAACAGGGAGGAGAAGGGCGACGATAGGCTTTTAACTCACATTTTTATTCCATAGTAAATCGCAGATACCATCCGTTGGATTGAACGCGGCAGGTGCCTGCAAGAGTATTTCACGCACACGTTCGTAGTCGAACTCACGGCAGGCGTTGTCGAGATCCTGAAGAATGTGGCTCATTTCACTCCATGGCAACATTACTTCGTTAGCTGTTCTGATACGCGGGTGCTGCGTAACGGATACATTGTCGCCGATAAGCAACTCTTCATACAGTTTCTCACCTGGACGCAGACCTGTCGTTTTTATCGCAATATCACCATAAGGGTTTTTATCATCACGAACGGTTAGCCCTTGCAGCGTAATCATGCGGTGTGCAAGATCGATAATCCTGACGGGTTCCCCCATATCCAGAACAAAAACATCGCCGCCCGTGCCCATGGCTCCCGCCTGGATCACCAGTTGAGCCGCTTCAGGAATGGTCATAAAGTAACGCGTGATATCTTCGTGTGTCAGCGTCACCGGCCCACCTGCAGCAATCTGTTTTTCAAATAACGGCACAACTGAGCCTGATGAGCCTAACACGTTGCCGAAACGAACCATACTAAAGCAGGTATTATTGGATTCCTTCGCCAGCGCTTGCAGCACCAGCTCCGCCATGCGTTTGGTCGCCCCCATTGTGTTGGTGGGCCGTACGGCTTTATCGGTCGAAATTAAGACAAAGTTTTCAACACCACAACTTGCCGCGGCCTGAGCACAGCTTAACGTACCAAATATATTATTGCGCACGCCATCAAGAACGTTGAACTCGACAAGCGGTACATGCTTGTACGCCGCAGCATGATAAATTGTGTCGACGTTGAATGCTCTGATTAACCTTTCGAGATGCTCTTTATCCTGAACGTTTCCGAGGATCGGATAGATTTTAACCTTAAAATCCTGACCCAGATTCAGGTTACGCAGTTCGGAATCAATGGAATAGAGGGAGAATTCGGACAGTTCGAAAAGAATAAGCTGGTTTGGCTTATTTTTAATTATCTGTCGGCATAGTTCAGACCCTATTGACCCCCCTGCCCCGGTAACCATCACTGCTTTCCCGTTAATATTTCGGGATATCAATTCCGGAATGGGTGAGACAGGATCGCGGCCCAGCAGGTCTGTAATAACGACTTTCCGCAAGGAATCAATACTTGCCTTCCCCTCCACCAGATCGACCATTCCCGGGATGGAGAGCACTTCGCACGGCAGACCTTCCAGTGTTTTAATGACTTCGTTCTTTCTTGCCCGGCTTGCGCTTGGCATGGCCAGCAGAATTTTCTTCGCTTCGTATTTCTCAACCAGCCAGGGCAGTTTTTCTGGCGCAAAAACGCTTACCCCGTGAATCACCTGACCTTGCAGGGCACGGTTATCATCGACAAAAGCAACGGGGTAATATTCGTCCATCTGGCTCAGCGCAGGCAGTAATTGACGACCGGATGCACCTGCACCATAAATAACTACCCGAGTGCCCAGATTCAACCCACGATTCACCAACATTCTCATCCCAAGCCGTGATCCGGCAATAAGCAGTAGACCGAATGAGAAATAGATAAAAGGAATCGTTCTCGGCAAATAGAGGTTGGTATAGAACGCTGCGATAATAAGCAAAATGGACGATATGACCATCCCCATCGTTACTACCAGTAATATTTTGGCAGTAATATAACGAATTACGGCCCGATACAGCCCTAATTTAACAAAGATTGCCAAAGTAACTAAAATTATTGAAAGAATAAAAAGCCAATGCTCTGTACTATATACTGGAGTCATTGAATCAATGCGCACCCAAAATGCAAACCAAAATGCGCACAGCAGAAGCACAACATCTATAGAGAGTGTGATAATACGTTTTATTGGTCGTGGTAAAGATATTAAATAATTTAGCATACTAAAAACTGGTCGCCTCACTAAAGCTTGCATTCAGTTTATAAAATAGTACCAGCAGGACACACTGAGTAATCGTCTACTTTAGTATTATAACCGCCCACTGTCCCCGCCTGGAGAAACGCTGCTTTCCCAATCACAGCGCTGCCCGCAAGATGGACACCAACACCTAAATGAGCGAAATCACCAAGAATGGCATCGTGATCTATTGTCGAGTGGCTATTCACAATCGTCGCCAAACCTAATTTTGCGTTGGCACCCACTACAGCTCCCGCTAACACAACAGTTCCCTCAGCAAGGGTCGCCGATGGACTGACAAATGCAAAGGGATGTATAAGCGTTACAGGATGAATACCTAAGCCGAGCAGTTGCTGATAGAGCTGCTCTCTGACTTTATTGTTTCCGATGCCAATAGCGACATGACTGACCTTACCAATATGTAACTGTAGTTCGGAAATTTTTCCAATAATCAGCTGATTAATTTCCTGGCAGGCAGAGGTATTATCGTCGAGGAAAACGATATCCTTATATCCCAGCAGTCTCGCTGTCTCGTACAGCGTACGGCCATGACCACCCGCGCCCAAAATCAATAAGTCATGCATTGACATTGCTCTCTTTGTCTTTAACGCCTGCACCACATTTCAGTGCAACAACGAGAAGCGGGAACCAGGCGATGAGCAGCCCCACAACACCATCAATTTTGCCTGAGGCAATAAAAAAGGCGAAGGGGAAAAGCCACAGCAGATTGACGGCAATTGCCAATGATGTCACCGGAACGTGGCTGCCATATTTTCTTGCGAGGATTTGGTAGCCATGGCTGGCATGTGCTTCATAGACCTTTTTACCTGCTACGAGCCTCCTCAATAGCGTTGTCGTGGCATCGACGATAAATACGCCCAGCAAACATAATTCTGCAATAAAGAAATGCGTATCTGCTTTCGCAATATGGAGAATCATCAGTCCAATAGTTATCCCCAGGAAACCACTCCCGGCATCCCCCATGAAGATTTTTGCTCTCGGGAAATTCCAGACAATAAAACCGGCGGCGGCACCGATTAGGGCAAGCGTCAGCGGATAAATACTTCCAGGCGCGTCCGTGTACTGGTTTACAACAATCAACATTGCGCTACATGCGGCGAATGTTATTGCTTCAGCGCTGGCTAAGCCATTAATCCCATCCATAAAATTATATAAGTTCAGCATCCAGACCAGATATACACAGCCGAGAATCATACCAATCCAGGATAAAGAAAAATCGTAACCAAACAGCGTAATTACAGGGAAGGATCCCAGGAAATAAATGCCAATTGCTGCTGCCAGGAAATGCATTAATAGACGCCATCGTGCCGCAATATGACCATGATCATCAAGAAAACCAATGATGGCGACAATTACACCTGGAATAAATAAACCCAGGAAGCTGTCGAACGTTAGCGTATGGTTAAAATAAAATCCTACCAAAGCGACCAGGAGCGTCAGGACGATCGCTACTCCACCACCTCGCGGGGTGGGCACAGAATGCGAACTTCGCTGGTTTGGGCGGTCAATAACATTATGCTTTATTGCATACCCCCGCAATCCCCAAGTCAGCGCACACGATGCTAAAAAAGCGAATATCACAATTCCAAAATTCAACATTATTTATTACCTTCAGTATAATATTTCGCCGTTTTTTTCATAGTTTCATGAAGTGTTATCGGGGGTGTCCAGTGCAAATGTTCCCGCGATTTGGAGGCATCGACTTCCAGATCGCCAAATAACTGATCGTAAATACCACCTTTTCCAGCACCGGAAAGCAGTAACTTCATAATGCTTTTAGGGAAATAAATAATTTTCGCTTTGATATCCATACCAGCAGCAAAAGTTTCAATCATCTCTTCCGTTGAAGGTCGTTCTGCATCAGCGAGTAAAAAGAGTTGATTCTTAGCTTTCTCGTTTACGACACATTCATTGATAAAACTGACGACATTATCCAGCGAAACAAGAGCACGCTTATTCTTAACATTTTTAAACGGTAACGGCAGGTTTTTCGATACAAGTTTCAAAAGACGCTGAATATTACCCGGTGCATTTTCGCCACAAATTAAAGCCGGACGGACAATAGTGATAGCCATATCGGTCCCTCCAAAATTTTTTAACAGGCTCTGCTCAGCTTCGAGCTTGGAAATGGCATAATCAGAAGTCGGTCGAGGTGCCGATGTTTCTGTAAAGGGAGTTCCTGAAGTGGAATTACCGTTGACACCGATAGAGCTTATGAAAATAAAGTGCTTTACACCGCTACTGGCGGCATCTTTAGCTAATTTTATCGTCGCATCGTGATTAACCCGTCGGAATTCCGCTAATGCATCCTGTGCGTCATCATTGAGAATATGTGCCCTTCCCGCAGTATGAATGACGGTGTCGCACCCCTGGAGAAGATGAGCCCAGTTGGTGTCGGCTGAGATATCACCCAAGTTGAAAATACCTTCTGCAATGTTCTCTTGCCTGCGCGTTGTTAGTATCACCTCGTGCCCCGATGATTTCAACGTCTGGACTAAAGCAGTACCAAGAAATCCGGTTCCGCCCGTCACCAATACTTTCATTGCCATCCCCTATCTGCTTAATTTGTTATTTTTACCCCGCGAGGAGTGCTGGAACGCGATCACTTTACTATCCAGAGCCATTCGTTCTTTATTCATTAACTTATGCGAGGTATGCTACCGCCCCTGGCTTAACAGCTACCAGTGCACTGAGAGAAGTTTAGAGAAGAATTTTCTGGTCTGATTACAGACAAAAACTGGCGTTAATTGTCGTCCTAAATGGCGTCAGAAACAAGCACAAATCGCTACAAATCAGCCCAGATTTGAAGCAGGTAACTCTCTGTTATCACAGGAATTAATAACAAAAAGCGGCAGCCATCATTTTGTTTATGTAACAACATAACAAAATGATGGCTGCCGCGCATAAGGTCTTTCAGGCTGCGGAAGGACTATCAGTCGTTAGCCAGCAACTTCTCAATCCGGCTTCTGAACTTCGCCCCTTCCTTCAGGTTACGCAGGCCATAGTTCACAAACGCCTGCATATACCCCATTTTTTTACCGCAGTCATAGCTGTCACCGGTCATCAGCATGGCATCAACTGACTGCTTCTTCGCCAGCTCAGCAATCGCATCGGTCAGCTGGATACGATCCCAGGCGCCCGGCTCGGTTTTTTCCAGCTCAGCCCAGATATCGGCATTCAGCACATAACGGCCGACTGCCATCAGGTCGGAGTCCAGGGTCTGCGGCTGATCGGGTTTTTCGATAAACTCAACGATACGGCTCACCTGCCCTTCCGTCTCCAGCGGCTCTTTAGTCTGAATAACAGAGTACTCAGAGAGATCGCCCTTCATACGTTTCGCCAGCACCTGGCTGCGACCCGTTTCGTTGAAGCGAGCGACCATTGCCGCCAGGTTGTAACGCAGCGGATCGGCAGAAGCGGTATCAATGATGATATCGGGCAGTACCACGATAAACGGGTTATCGCCTACGACCGGACGCGCGCACAAAATTGAATGGCCCAGACCCAGCGGCTGCGCCTGACGCACGTTCATGATGGTCACGCCAGGAGGGCAGATAGACTGAACTTCCGCCAGAAGCTGACGCTTAACGCGCTGCTCGAGCAGCGCTTCGAGTTCATAAGAGGTGTCGAAGTGGTTCTCTACCGCATTCTTCGAAGAGTGCGTCACCAGAACGATTTCTTTGATCCCTGCAGCAACAATCTCGTCGACGATGTACTGAATCATCGGCTTGTCAACGATCGGCAGCATCTCTTTGGGAATTGCCTTCGTGGCTGGCAACATATGCATGCCCAGACCCGCTACCGGTATGACTGCTTTCAAATTAATCATTATTTCTTCCACCTTAAAATGGTTGACGAATTATAGCTTTTAAACCTGTTTTCGCCAGCATGTTTTGCCGTAAATATGAAGTAATCCTAGGTCACCCCACCACAAATTACAGTAGTTGTAATCTGAATAGATCGCGATTTCGTTCCAGGAATTGTCGCAAAATAGTCTGGATGATTACCTGTGCGGCAGCGCAAAATTCAACCGTTCCGTATTCACCACGTGTTGATCAACGCGATCAATATCCACCGAGCTCTGCCCCTTTTCACTAACCGCTTTTATGTTAGCAAGCGACAGCAACGTCTCGTTTTTAGCCATAAATTTCCCGCGCACGTCTTTACGCAAATCGAAGTTCATCTTCAGGGCCGGTCCCGTCGTTGACTCCTGCATCACGTTGATATTACGTAAGAAAAGGTGTTGGGGTTTGTTATGCAGCTCAAGCGTTGCCCGCTGCATCTCCACGTTGGTGATGGCAACAAACGACGTGGCATTGCCGGAGGAAATCTGTATCCCGCGCAGCTTATAGGCAAGCTGTCGGTTATCCAGGCGAATATCGTTAAGTTTGAAGTTCTGCGGTATCGACAGATAATCGCCCTTGATCACGCCATAGCCAATTAGCATTCCGGCGCTGTTGACCATATCGACATTATCAATAACGAAATTATCACAGCCATAAATAGCTACCGTCGCGTTATCAATTCCGGCCTTTTTACTGAAGTCAGGGGTAATATTGCTGGCCTTGATATTACGGATCACAAAGTGTTTACCGTTTTCGACATGCACCAGCTGCCGACAGTTGCTGCCGGTGATATTTGCCACCACGAAGTTTTTAACGGTCTGCTGTTCCGGATAATCATTGTCGTACGTACTGCCGGCCAGCCCGATGCCTATGCCCCAGTTGATCTTGCCGTTGGTGCAGTTGATGTTATCGATCACGTGGTCCGAGATCAGAATGTTGCGGTCGTTAATCGCCACGTTCCACTCAATCGCATCACCCTGCAAGTAGCTGAATTTACTGTTGGTAATGCGCGCACCGTCCACCTGATTGTGGAATCCCTGACGCAGGATCGCGTAGTTGGCCTGCGTCACGGTGATGTTATCGATGAGCAGGTTGCGCATCACTCGCCGTTTTTTACCGCCGATGTAGATCTGGGTGACGGGGCCGAAGCCGCTCATCGCCAGCCCTTTAATGACACAGTCGGAGCCACGCACGTCCAGCGTGATGTTATGCGTGCGCCCCTCTCCTTCCCCAATGACCTTGCAGCCCTCCTGAAGCACAAACCGCCCGCGCCCGTTGCCCTTCAGCGCACCGCGGATCAGCAGGGTTTTGCCATCAGGAATGAAAATGCCGGTATTGATGTTTTCACAGGTTAACCCGGCGGGAACAACAACGGTATCGCCCTCGGCAAATGCCTGCCTGAAGGCGGCGATCCAGTCGTTATTGTTGTAGCGATCGACAGAAACCGTCTTCCCGGTTGCCGCCCGCGCAGCGCGGGGCGACAGCAGCGGCATGGCAGCCAGGACGGATAAAGAAGAGACAAATCGGCGTCGGGTAATCTTATTCAGCATACAACCTCAGCGTTACAGCGTTTGCAGCAGGCTCGCTAACTGGCGATTAATCACCTGCTGATTGAATTCTGCTTCAACTTTTTGCCGCGCATTTTGCAGCACAGGGATCAGCGTCTGCTGATCGATATCACTGAACGCGGCCAGACGGTCCGCCAGCGCCAGCGCATTGTTTTCAGGGACCAGCCAGCCGGAATGCTCAGAGGTGATCAGCTCCGGGATGCCGCTGTGTAACGTCGAGACCACCGGAATGCCGACCGCCATCGCCTCCATCAGCGCCACGGGAATGCCTTCCATATCGCCGTCAGCGCCGGTTACGGAAGGCAGCAGGAACACATCCGCCTCGTCGAGCATGGCTTTCACTTCGTGGCTCGGCTTGAAGCCCGGCATCTCCACCACATCTTCCAGCTGATACTGTTCAATCAGCGTGCGCAGGCGACGCTCCCACGGCCCGATGCCCAGGATGCGGTAGTGGAAGTCCACGCCGCGCGCCTTCAGCTGGCGACAGGCTTCGATGGCTACGTGCAGCCCTTTCTTTTCGGTCAGGCGGGCAACAGAGATAATTTGCAGCGGCTTGCCCGGCACCTTGACCGGTCGCTGGGTGAAGCGTTCCATGTCCACGCCCATGCGTGAAACGGCGATTTTCTCGCTCGGGCACCCCATGGTTTTCAGGCGTCCGGCCCACAGGTTGCTTATCGGCAGCATCATGTCACCACGGCGAAACAGCTGCTGATATTCCGGGGTGTAGTGGTTCAGCACTTCACGGCTGGAGATATCGATACCGTGGAAAATGGTGGCGATTTTGCCGTCAATCACCCCCAGCTCACGCAGTTTTGCCGCCGTGACGCCAGCCGGGCCAAAGTGAGCGATAAAGACATCGGCCCGGTACGGCTGGGCCGTTTGCCCGCAAATGGCGGATAAGATCAGGTTGCGGGCCTCCGCCCCATAGCGCGACATATTCAGCGCCCGCCACGTCGAGGCGCGATGCAGGCCGCGCAGCGTCTGGCCAGTGCGATGGCGCAGTTTGTTCATCCGTCCGGCGGGTTCGTCCTGCAACCAGCGGGTTTTCGCCTCCAGCCCATACTGGGTATACGCCGCATGGGTGTTTTGCGTATCGCCCTTTTGCAGGGCGATAATCTCCACGTCATACCCCATATCGATAAACGCGGTGATTTGGTTCAGCACAAAAGTTTCAGACGACAGCGGAAATTTCAGTAAGAAGAAACCAACCTTCATTTCCCCTCCCGGACGCGGTCGAGGACGGATTTCACCATGCCAATACCTTTTTCGCGTTCGGCTTTCACCGCCACCGCCAGACGTTCGTTGATCGCAGGCAGCTGGCCGAGCGTGTCGCCCACCATCGCACCCAGCGATCCGTCCAGCAGATGACGAATATCGACGGCCATTTCCGGCATACCGAGCTGCTGCATAATGCCTGCGGACTTGTGCTCGTAGTTGATAGCGATGGCTGGCGTGCCGAAGTTCATCGAAATAATGGCCGAGTGCAGACGCGTGCCCACGGTCAGGTCGCAGGCGGAGAGCAGCTTGCCCATCTCCAGGTCGTTCAGCTCGTCCATCACCACGTGGTAGCGGGATGGGTCGTTGACCAGGTTACGCAGGTTGAGCGCCACCATGCGGTCATCTTTGTTGTAGCTGTCGATACCGGTACAGGTGGAAAGCGCCAGCACCTGGTAACCGCTGTCCAGCACGCGGTTCACCACCTCGGCAAAGGCTTTTTCATACGCCGCCTGAGTCGTGCCGAGGCGTTTATCGAAGGGCGCAAGTTCACGCAGGGTAATGGCGACGGTTTTCTGTTTTGCCGCCACGTCCAGCCAGTGCTGTACCGCGTAGCTGGCCTGGAAGCTGTCATCCTGATGATCCACCAGCCAGGCGGTGTCTACGCCGTGCTCCACTTTGGTGGTGTCGATTTCGCTACGCTTCATCATGTCGAGGCTGACCGATTCGCGCAGGATCAGCGCGTCACAGTGGCCGAAGACATAGTTCGCCAGCTGGTTGAACTGCGGATCCTGGAACGGCCCGACGCTGTGGCCAATCATAAACAGCGGTTTTTTCGCCATAAAGGTGCAGAGCGCATGCTCAAACTGCGGCACGCCGTACAGGTCGACGAAGAACGAGCCGCCCACCTGAATAATGGCGTCATAGCCGGACAGCAGACGCACGAAATCGGTAAAGCCCTGCGCGATGGCAATGTTGCGCAGCTTGCCGGTGTCGGTTACGCGAGAAAGCAGCACCTGATGCTGGTAGCGGCGACGCAGCACTTTCTTCACGCGCCCCATCACGCCCGCAGCGTTGTTGTGCTGTTTCATCTGGCTGTAGAGCGGGTCGCCCATCACCGGGCGGTTCAGTAACCAGGATGAGCTGACCGGATAACGGCTCATCACATCCACTTCTGTCTCAGGCTTAAGGGTGTTAATTGCATCCAATAAACCGCGCAGGATGGCGCTGTCGCCACGGTTGCCGCAGGTATGGTTGCCAAGAATAAGTAATTTCATAATGGCCTCGTAAAATTAGCCTGCGCGAAGCAGCGTTTTCATTTTTTCGTTACGGCAAAACTGGCGCTTTATCTCAACCACCAGCGCATTGCGTGACAGCACAATCATCACGCCGAATGCCAGCGCGCCTGCCGCGACCTGCACCGCAAGCAGCGCCGCCAGCGGCAGATGCCCGTTGAGCACCACGCCAAGGCCGTAGCTCACCGCCAGAGTCGGTAAGGAGAGATAAAACGGCAGCCACAGGCTGAGAATGTACTGACGGTAGCTGGAGCCCAGCACCGGTTTGATCATCACGAAGTAGCTCAGCACGGTATTGACGATCTGCACCAGCAGGAAGCCGAGCGTCACGCCAATGGCACCCGCCATGTGCCCGCCCACAATAATTGCCGGAATAAACAGGAAGGTTTTAAACACGTTGAACTTGAAGCTGATATCCACGCGCGCCTTCGCCATCAGCAGAGAACCAATCGGGTTCCCCACCGAGCGCAGCAGCCCCACGACGCACAGCAGTTGCAGGATTGGGATGATGCTGTTCCACTTCTCGCCAAACACCAGCGGTACGAAATTGCTGGCGACCACCATCAGCCCCAGCAGGACCGGGAAGTTGATGATCCCCACCACGGAGAGCAGCTTGTAAAAGTTCACGCGCAGCTTCTCGGTATCGTCCTGAATTTTGGCGAACGCCGGGAACAGCACGCGGGTAATAATAGGGTTGAGCTTCATCGGCGGGACAACCGCTACGTTATACGCCAGGTTGTAGCCACCCGCGACGCTCGCGCCCAGAATGCGCGCCAGCACCAGCGTGGAGAGGTTAGTATTTACGTAGTTGATAATGCTGTCTGCCGTCAGCCACGCGCCGAAGCGCAGGTTGGATGAAACAGACGCCAGCGAAAAATGCAGCCCCGGGCGATAAATCTTACGGCCAAAGAAGCCGAACAGCAGCGTGCGCACGGCAGAGTTAACCAGGTAGCCGAGGATGGCGGTCATCGCCAGCGGCCAGAAATGGGCGCTGACCACGGTGAAGGTAAAGCCCGCCAGCACGGCGCTGGTTTCAATCATGCCGATTTTGTTGAACTCCAGCTCTTTCTGCATCAGCGCACGGAACTGCTGCCCGTGCGGGATCACCACGAAAGCAAACGACAGGGTGCGCATCAGCGGCGCCAGGTCCGGGTTATGCAGCACGCCGGCAATCACATCGCTCAGCAGGAACACCAGCACAAAGACGAAGATACCCAGCCCGACGTTCAGCCAGTAGAGGGTGGTCAACTCAAGATGGCTGATCTCTTTGCGCTGGATAATGGAGTTGGCGATACCAAAGTCCGACAGCGTATCGGCCAGGGCGATAATCACCAGCGAGACGGTCAGCAGACCAAACTGGTGGTTATCGATAATGCGCGCCAGCACCGTCATCTGCACCAGGCCGAGGCCAATGATGACGATGGTGGCCATGGCTGACCATTTTGCGCCGCTGATGGTTTTTTCTCGTAAGCTCATCTTAGTACGCCGCTTTGTTCACGAAGCCTTTGAAAATGGTCAGAAAAACAATCTTGATATCGAACCAGAGGCTCCACTCGCGGATGTACTCCAGATCGAACTCGATGCGTTTTTCCATTTTTTCCAGCGTGTCGGTCTCGCCGCGCCAGCCGTTGATCTGCGCCCAGCCGGTGATGCCTGGCTTCACCTTATGGCGCAGCATGTAGCCTTCAATCAGGGTACGGTACTGCTCGTTATGGGCCACGGCGTGAGGACGAGGACCGACGATGGACATCCCGCCGGTGAACACGTTGATGAACTGCGGCAGCTCATCGAGCGAGGTACGGCGCAGGAAGTTACCCACGCGGGTGACGCGCGGATCGTTCTGCGTCGCCTGGGTCACCACCTTGTCGTTCTCCATCACCTTCATGGAGCGGAATTTCCACACCATGATCGGCTTACCGTCCATGCCGTAGCGGGTCTGACGGAAGATGATCGGCCCCGGAGAGCTGAGCTTCACCGCCAGCGCAATGCAGCACAGCACCGGGGAGATGAGCAGCAGGATCAGGGACGAAAGTACGATATCCTCCACGCGCTTCAGCACGCGGTTAATCCCCGACAGCGGCGTGTCGTACAGCGGAACAACCGGTACCCCGTTGACCTCTTCAATACGGGAGTGAAGAATGTTGAAGGTGAAGACGTCCGGGATGAGGATCACCGAGCAGGTTGTATCGGCCAGCTCGCGCATCAGTGTCTTGATGCGGGATTCATCTTTCATCTGCATGGCGATGTAGACGTTGTGAATTTTGCCGGCTTTCGCGTCTTCTAACAGCTGTTCGTAGCTGCCCGCCCAGTCAGATGGTACGCCGCCGGGCTTCGCGTCGTGATAAACCCCGACCACTTCAAAACCTAACCACGGCTCTTTGCGGAAGCTGTCGAGCAACACCTGTCCCACCGGCAGGTCGCCCGCCACGGCAACAAAGCGACGGTTATACCCACGGTTGCGCAGCCAGCCCGCGCCAAAGCGGATCAGCGAGCGGCAGACCACCATGCCAACGCTGGTTAACAGATACCAGCAGAGATAGGTCACAAGCCGATTATCAAAATCATGGCTGAACGCCACCAGGCCTGCGCTGAAAATCAGGCTTAAGGTCCAGTTCTGGAGCAGCAGCATCAGTTCGGTGGTCATTTTGACGCCACGCCATGAACGATAGAAATCGGTCATGCCGCCGATCATCTGAAACACCACCAGCGCAATCAACGCCATCAGCAAGTGCATGTATAAGAACGGCTGCCCGCTGACCCAACACACCGCCCACAGTCCGCCGACCATGATGGTGATATCAGAAAAACGCTGCACCATAGAGATTAACGATGCATTCGTTCTCGCTCGCTCGCGCTTTTTTAGATTTGTCATCGTTGTTCCTTTAGTTCTAAACCTTTCCCCTCGCCCCTCACCCCGGCCCTCTCCCCAAAGGGGAGAGGGTTAGGGTGAGGGGTAAGGTTTTCTTTTTACTGATTCAACAGCGCCAGAATGTCCTTCGTTCGGGCTTCCATCAGCGCGGTATCGGCGCGGGACTCCACGTTCAGGCGCACCACCGGCTCGGTGTTGGAGGAGCGCAGGTTGAAGCGCCACTGCGGGAACGCCATGCTGATACCGTCGGTACGGTCAATCTCCAGCGCATGAATGGCAAAGTGCTGTTCGACGCGGGCGATGGCCTCGGCTGGCTGTGCCAGTTTGCTGTTGATCTCCCCGCTCGCCGGGAACGCCGCCATGCGGTCGCGCACCAGTTCGCCCAGGCTCTGTCCTTTCAGGCACAGCAGCTCGGTTACCAGCAGCCACGGGATCATCCCGCTGTCGCAGTAGGCAAAATCACGGAAATAGTGGTGGGCGCTCATCTCGCCGCCGTAGATGGCGTCTTCCTCGCGCATACGCTCTTTGATAAACGCGTGGCCGGTTTTAGACATCACCGGCTCGCCGCCCGCGGCCTTCACCACGTCGACGGTGTTCCAGGAGAGGCGCGGATCATGAATGATCTTCGCCCCCGGGTTTTTCTCAAGGAACGCTTCCGCCAGCAGGCCGACAATGTAATAGCCTTCGATAAACTGCCCTTTCTCGTCGAACAGGAAGCAGCGGTCGAAATCGCCGTCAAAGGCGATACCCATATCGGCGCCGTGCTCAATCACCGCGTTGCGGGTGTCGTCGCGGCACTCCGGCAGCAGCGGGTTAGGAATACCGTTCGGGAAGTTGCCGTCAGGCGTGTTGTGCACTTTGACGAAGGTCACCGGCACGTTCAGCGCCTTAAAGCGGGCTTCAAGTGCATCGACAACCGGGCCTGCCGCGCCGTTGCCGGAGTTAATCACCAGCTTCAGCGGTTTGAGGTTCGCCACGTTGATGTAGCCCAGCAGGTGGTCGATGTACTCTTTTTGCAGGTTGATCTGCTTATAGCTGCCGCGCTTCGCTTCGTTCACCGGCGGGAAGTCGTTGGCCTCGGCCAGACGCTGCACGTCGCGCAGACCGGTGTCGCCGCTGATAGGACGCGCGCCCTTGCGCACCAGCTTCATGCCGTTGTAGTCCATCGGGTTATGGCTGGCCGTCACTTCGATACCGCCGTCCACGCCCAGGTGGAAGGTGGCAAAATAGATCTCTTCGGTACCGGAAAGGCCAATGTCCAGCACGTCGACGCCCGCGTCCTGTAGCCCTTTCGCCAGCGCCAGTTTCAGGGATTCGCTGGTGAGACGCACGTCGCCGCCCAGCACGATAGTTTGTGGTTTCAGGTATTCGCCGTACGCGCGGCCGATGCGCCACGCAATATCTTCGTTCAGCTCTTCGCCCAGCTTGCCGCGAATATCGTAGGCTTTAAAACAGGTTAATTTTTCCATGATGACCCCTTTTTCAGGCAACAGTTGGCCCGCCCGTTAACAGGCTTAATTGTTTTTTATTCATTCGTAGGCCGGATAAGCGAAGCGCCATCCGGCGTTAAGACGGCGCTACACCCGCCCGTAGCGGTCCTGGAAGCGCACGATATCGTCCTCTTCCAGATACGAACCGGAACGCACCTCAATTAAGTCGAGTGGAATTTTCCCCGGGTTTTCCAGGCAGTGCGTGGCACCCAGCGGAATATAAATGGACTCGTTTTCACCGAGCAGCTTCACTTCACCGTTGATGGTCACTTTGGCGGTTCCCGCCACCACTACCCAGTGTTCGGCGCGGTGATGGTGCATCTGCACCGACAGCCCTTCACCCGGCTTCACGGTGATGCGTTTCACCTGATAGCGCTCGCCAGCGTCGATGGAGTCATATTTGCCCCACGGGCGGTAGACTTCACGGTGAATATGGTGTTCGTGGCGGCCATCGGCCTTGATCTGCTCCACCACTTTTTTAACGTCCTGCACGGCATTACGGTCGGCAATCAGCACCGCGTCTTTGGTCTGCACGACCACCAGATCTTTCACCCCTACCGTGGTGACAAGGCCAGATTCGGCGTAGACGTAGCTGTTTTCCGTTTTGTGGCTGATCACATCACCGTGATGGACGTTACCCTCCGGGGTATGCGCGCTAATCTCCCACAGTGACGACCAGGAGCCAACGTCGCTCCAGCCCGCATCCATCGGCACCACTACCGCATCTGCCGTACGTTCCATCACCGCATAGTCAATGGACTCTTCCGGACAGGCGAGGAAGGCTTCTTCGTCCACGCGGATAAAATCGAGATCCGGATCCACCACCGCCATCGCTTTTTCGCAGGCATTTAAGATATCCGGGCGATATTTTTCCAGCTCTTCCAGGTAGCGACCGGCGCGGAACAGGAACATACCGCTGTTCCAGTAGTATTCACCGCTGGCCACGTAGGCCTGGGCGGTTTCCAGATTCGGTTTTTCGACAAACTGCGCCACGTCAAAGGCCACGCTGTCGCCTTCACCAGGCGTAACGCTGCCGCGGCGAATGTAGCCATAGCCGGTTTCCGGGAGATCCGGCACGATGCCGAAGGTCACCAGCTTGCCGTTCTCAGCGTAAGGAATCGCCGCGCGAACCGCGTCGCGGAAGGCGTCTTCCTGCTGAATAACGTGGTCAGCCGCCAGCACCAGCATCAGCGGGTCGCAGTCCGGGCTGCTGCGTTTTGCCGCCAGCGCCGCAAGAGCAATAGCAGGCGCGGTGTTGCGTCCGGCAGGCTCCAGAATGATATTTTCGGTCAGTTTATTCAGCTGGCGCAGTTGCTCGGCAACGATAAAGCGGTGCTGCTCGTTACAGATCACCACCGGGCTTTCACACTCCACGCCGTGCAGACGGTTAACCGTCGTTTGCAGCATGGTGAGGTCGCCCTTCAGGCACAGAAATTGTTTTGGATAAAGCACGCGGGACAGTGGCCACAACCGGCTCCCGGATCCACCCGCCATTACGACCGGATACAAAGTGGTTTGACTCATGATTTATCCCCGTATATCTGCAATAAATTGGCTCAGCACGTTCTCTTTCTCGAGCGTGCGTTCGGCATATTCACGTGCCACCGTGTTCTCTTTTGGCATGGCGAGTGCCTGCTCAATTCCGGTCACCAGCGCAGGAACCGATTCTGGCTCTACGCAAACGGCAATGCCCGGGTAGCTGTTGCACAGCTGGCCTAATTCTGTTGCGGCTTCTGCCGTAATCACCGCATTTCCGCCCACTGCCAGAATGTTGGTCAGCTTGGACGGCAGCACCGCATCCGCCGCGCCGCGTTTTTGCACCACCAGATGGCAATCCGCCATTTTCAGCAGCGCGGGCAGCGCGTCATAAGACTGAAGCGGGAAGAAGCGGATGTTGGTCAGTCCGCGCTCGCTGGCCATTTTTTCCAGCCGCGCTTTACCGCCGCCCTGCCCGACTATCACGAACATCCACGGGTGTTCGCTCAGCTGAAGCGCGGCGTCAATCACGCTCTCCAGCCCCTGTTTTTCGCCGATGTTGCCTGAGTAAAGAATGATTTTTTGATCTTCAGGCAAACCGAGCTGCGCGCGTAACGCCTGCGCATCCTGGTCTGTCACATCGCGGAAACGCGCCACTTCGGACCAGTTCGGAAAGAAGATCACCTTCTCCGCCGGGACACCCTTCTCCTGCGCCTTGTTCATCATCGAGCGCGAGATGGTCGAGACGTAATCCACGTTGTGCAGGCCGCTGCGCTCAAAGGCGCTGGCGAGCTTCGCCACCTTGCCGCCCTTGCCTTTCCCGGCCATCCCCAGCCCGAGCATGGCGTCCACTTCATAATCCTGAATGTGCAGCAGGGTGCGCGCGCCGGAGAGTTTGCCCAACAGGCGCATGCCTGGCGTGCAGAACAGGGTCGGCACCACGCCGATGATGCGATCCGGCTTCCAGCGACGTTGCGCCATCAGCGGGAAAAAACTGCTCAGGGCAAAGCTGCCCAGATGAATTAAACGTTTCAGCGTCGAGGGCTGTTTCGGCACGTAGAGCGGGCAGCGCCAGACGGTCGCAGCCCCCTCTTCGCGGCGGTAGCGCCAGCTGGAATAGCGTTCGCCTACCTTCCACTCCGGGTAATACGGCGGGGCGGTAATCACCCGCACGTCATGTCCCTGGCTCGCCATCCACTCGACCATCTCGCCGGTGTATTTCCCGATACCGGTAAGCTCCGGCGAGTAGTTAATTCCGTAGACGAGGATTTTCATAGGCCTGGCACCTCGGCCTGACGTTCCGCAAGGAAGTACGCCCGACTGTTGTCATGGACGTTGTCGCTTGCCAGCAGCGCCTCTGGCGTTAACCAGCGGTAATCGTCATGCTGAGAATCAGGCAGACGCAGGTCTGCCTCACTCACCTTCAGGCGGAACCCCAGCACGACGTAGTGCGTGGTGAACCCGGTGCCCGAAAAGTTATCGTCATAGAAGTGCTGCCAGACCCCGTAAAACTGGCCCGCTGCCATCGGCAGTTGCAGGCCCAGTTCCGCCAGAGTGAGACGCTCAAACGCATCGCTTAGCGTCTCATCCTTCTGCACGCGCCCGCCGGGCACGAACCAGAAGCCCTGTGCAGGACGATTGGTTCGTTTCCCCAGCAAGAACTCGCCGCGTTCGTTCTCCACGATCAAATCAATTGAGATGAGCGGAGTGGAACGCACCACCGTGGCAAAATCTTCCTGACTTAAAAACATCATTACCCCCGGAAGCGGTGCTGGTTTTCCAGGAACCACTGGTAGGTGCTGGCCAGCCCCTGCTCCAGTGAGACCTCGTGATACCAGCCAAGCTGATGCAGACGGGTCACGTCCAGCAGCTTGCGCGGCGTGCCGTCCGGTTTGGTGGCATCAAACACCACGCGTCCTTTGTAGCCCACCACCTGCGCGATGGTCTGCGCCAGCTCGCGAATGGTGCAGTCCACGCCGGTCCCGACGTTAATGTGCGACAGCATCGGCTCGGTGTTTTCCTGCCACACCTCGCGATCCAGCTCCATGACGTGAATGCTGGCTGCCGCCATATCGTCCACGTGCAGGAACTCGCGCATTGGCGTGCCGCTGCCCCACACCACCACGTCCGGGGCGTTTTCGGCAGTCGCCTCGTGGAAACGACGCAGCAGCGCCGGGATCACGTGCGAATTGCTCGGGTGGAAGTTGTCGTGCGGTCCGTAGAGGTTGGTCGGCATCACCGAGCGATAGTCGCGGTTATACTGACGGTTGTACGATTCACACAGCTTGATCCCGGCAATTTTGGCAATCGCGTACGGCTCGTTGGTGGCTTCCAGCGTGCCCTGCAACAGTTCGCTCTCGGCGATCGGCTGTTTCGCCATTTTTGGGTAGATACAGGATGAACCGAGGAACAGCAGCTTGTTCACGTTGTGCAGATGCGCCGCGTGAATGATGTTGCTCTCAATCATCATGTTCTCGTAGATGAAATCCGCCGGGTAGGTGTTGTTAGCGACAATGCCGCCCACCTTCGCCGCCGCCAGATACACCTGGTCGATACGTTCGCTGGCGAAGAAGTCCTGCACCGCTTTGCTGTCAAGCAAGTTCAGCTCGTCGCGGGTGCGAACAATCACCTCAACGTCGCCGCGCTGTTCAAGCTGGCGGACAATCGCGGAACCCACCATTCCGCGATGACCGGCGACAAAAATACGTTGTTTTGTCATTCTCAGGACTCCAGCGCGATGGCAACCTCGTAGCCATGGGACTTGAGCAGGGAGTGTTTTTTCGCTGCTTCAAGATCTTTGGCCACCATCTCGGATACCATTTCTTGCAGGGTGGTTTCTGGTTTCCAGCCCAGCTTCTCGTGCGCTTTGGTTGGGTCGCCCAGCAGGGTTTCCACTTCAGCAGGACGGAAGTAACGCGGATCCACCTGAACAATCACGTCGCCTGGCTTCACGCCCGGTGCGTCGTGGCCGGTCACGGAAACAACGATACCCTTCTCTTCCACGCCGGTGCCTTCGAAGCGCAGCTTGATGCCCAGCTGTGCCGCAGCCATCTCAACGAACTGACGTACGGAGTACTGCACGCCGGTCGCGATCACGAAGTCTTCTGGCTGTTCCTGCTGCAGCATCATCCACTGCATTTTCACGTAGTCTTTCGCATGGCCCCAGTCACGCAGGGAGTCCATGTTGCCGAGGTGCAGGCAAGACTCCAGGCCCTGAGCGATGTTGGCGATAGCGCGGGTGATTTTACGGGTCACGAAGGTTTCGCCACGACGTGGGGATTCGTGGTTGAACAGAATGCCGTTACAGGCGTACATGCCGTAGGATTCACGGTAGTTCACAGTGATCCAGTAAGCGTACAGTTTCGCTACCGCGTACGGAGAACGTGGGTAGAACGGCGTAGTCTCTTTCTGCGGAATTTCCTGCACCAGACCATACAGCTCAGAGGTAGATGCCTGATAGAAACGGGTTTTCTTCTCAAGACCCAGGAAGCGAATCGCTTCCAGCAGACGCAGGGTACCCATGGCGTCCACGTCAGCGGTGTATTCCGGGGATTCGAAGGAGACCGCAACGTGGCTCATCGCGCCCAGGTTGTAGACTTCATCCGGCTGTACTTCCTGCAGGATGCGGGTCAGGTTGGAGGTATCGGTCAGGTCGCCGTAGTGCAGGTGGAATTTCGGGTTCGCCGCGTGAGGATCCTGATAAATATGATCGACACGTTCGGTGTTAAATGAAGAGGCACGACGTTTAATACCGTGTACTTCATACCCTTTTTCCAGCAGTAACTCTGCCAGGTAAGAACCATCCTGCCCGGTAACGCCGGTGATGAGAGCGACTTTAGACATGTTTATATTCCTCTACTTATGAATTTAATCAGTTTCAACGCGTTCGCGTATCACCACTGCGGGGTTGCCACGGCAAATTTTATTTGCCGGTAGCGATTTAAAAACGCTGCTGCGGGCACCGACTACCGTGCCATCGCCAACAGAAACACCGGGTGCAACAAAGACGTCTGTTGCCAGCCAGCATTTTTCACCGATCACAACAGGCGAAGCGGTAATATCAAAATGCGGGCTCATAAAATCGTGGCTGCCGGCGCACAAATAACACTTCTGTGAAACCACCGAATTTGCGCCAATCGTAATCTCGCCAAGGGTATATAACACCGCGTCATCCCCAACCCAGGCGTAATCCCCAAGCGTTAATTTCCAGGGATAAGTAATTTTCACCGAAGGACGAATGACTACGTTTTTTCCTATTTTTGCGCCAAACAGACGCAGTAAAAATGCGCGCCAGCGGTACAGTATTTGCGGCGACAAGGCAAATAACGTTGCCTGTACAGCCCACCACAGTTGAACTTTAATACCGCTCCCGCCCCGAAAACCTTTCGGCACGGAGAATCCATTTAATTCCTGCATTACGTTTCCTTATATCTCAGGCTTTGTTATATAAGGCTTTCGCTTTACCCGTCGTTTTCAGACGTAAGAAATAAGATAATTCCGCCCAGAACCCCGGCACGCGTAATATTTTACGCTGCACGTTTTTGGCATCCTGGCACAATTCCAGATTATTCGAGGTTGACACGCCGCCCATTGAAAATTCGGATACCAGTCCTTTAATTCGACGGAACGGGTAGCCAGATTTGTACAGGCTGGCGGCCAGGGCATAATCTGATGACACTTTATAACGCAAATCGTAAGGCTGCTTTTTCAGGCCGCTCATCGGAAAGAAAATAGCCTGATGGCTTGCCGGCAAGCTGTGGTAGATATACCAGCCTGGTTTCGCGCCGCGCAGGACTTTTTTCCCCTCGCCGAAATCAAGCAGCGCATCACCGATAAACATGGCATCTTCTTTCTGGCGCGCCAGCTGGCGTGCAAACAGCGCCACATCTTCATGGAACACGTCGCCGGAATTGAGGAAGATGGCGTAGCGCCCCTGCGCCATGTTGATGCCTTTATTCATGGCATCGTAAATGCCTTTATCTTTCTCGCTGATGTAACGTAAGTTGAACTCACCGTTAAGTTTTTCCAGGAACTCCGCCGTGCCGTCGTTCGAGCCGCCATCGACCACGATCCACTCAAAGGTGAGGCTCGGATCGCGCGCCAGGTTGCGCAGCGAGCGCCAGGTTTTTACCACCCCTTCGTGGTTACGAAAGGCGACAGTAATGACGCTAAGAAACATAAATCACCTCATTTCGTCATACGCTCGTAATATTCAGCGCTTTGCGCAAAATAAACGGACATACAATTAAGAATGCATATTCCGGGCTAAATATTGACCCGGTAAAAAACAACGACACCGGTGTGAACAGATAAAGTTGCACGCGAAAGTTCTGGTTATCACCAAACGCGTTAATCATCATTTTGAAAACTTTAAACAGATACCACAGTGTCAACAGTACGGCGAACCAGGAAAAATAGATAATTAACAGATACAGACCATTGTCTATGGTTTTACCGACATCCGCACCGTTAAAGATTCCGAATGATGCAACATATTCGTAAAGTGAGCCGAATCTTACTACGCCATCAATATGGGTTAAGGAATAACCCACCATCACCAGTGGACCAATGATGCGATAATAGGACGACGAACCTTCCGTTCCCAAATCACCCAGACGTTCAGAAATGTACGGGAAGGCGAATATTACGCCCACTAAAAATACCGTCAGAGAAATGATCGCCAGCGGCAGTTTTTTCTTAATCGCCTCTTTGTTCAGGTACTGGAACGCCCACTCCAGCAGGTAAAACAGAATAAACGTCATTACCCCTGAGAACGACCCTGACAGAACGATTCCTGCAAGAATCATAGCATCGGTCTTGGGGGTTTTGATACCGAACTGTTTGATGCTGAGCCAAATTGAGATTAATGCCAGAGCAAAAAACGCCGGTTCAAAATAGAGCGCAGTGGTACGCTTGCCACCAAACTTAATGAAGTTCAGTACATAGCTGTTACTGTATATAAGATATTTCGAAATTATTTCCATCAGGCTACTGCCGCCTGTGAGAATAATTTGCGCCATCTCCAATGCCGCAAGCATAACAATCAGCCCGACGACAATATAAAAGAACCTGAGGATTTTCCTATAATTGTGCGGAGAGATAGTTTTAAAACGAATACTCCACACCATGCCAATAATGATAACGATATAAACAAACAGCATGGTGGAGGTGACATATTTGCTGGCGTCCAGCGACTGACCAAAGATGTAGTTAAACGCCGTCAGACCAAACCCGATCCCCAGCGCAATCATCAGCTTTTTGAGGTTAAGCTTATCAACGTATAGCAACAGCAGAACCGGCAGGAAGGTGACGATGGTGATTGGGAAGCTTTCACCGAGCTGGGCAATCTTGACGTTGACCAGCAGGTAGATCAGCGGCAGCAGCAGATAACTACAGATTCTGATAGAACGAGACATACTCCTCCAGCATCTGTTGTCCACTGTACGCTTTGCGGCTGCGGTTGCGGAACGATTCCAGGTCCGTGCCAAAAACAGCCTGCGCGATATCGGCCTTCGACAGCTGCACCAGCGGCAGCACCTCGTTCTCACTGAAGGTTTTACCGCCCGATTTCTCCAGCACTTCGCGCGCCGCGTCGCTGTGGGTGGCAATGACCGGCACGCCAATGGAGAGCGCTTCGCACAGGATCAGCGGGTAGTTGTCCACGCGGGAGCTGAACACCAGCGCGTCCATACCGTTGAGAGCGCTCATCAGTTTGCGCTTGTCGGTTTCAAACCCGTGATTCACCACGTTAGCGCCTTCGAACGGCGAGAATTTGCCGAAGGTATGCAGTTCAATCTTGTCGCCGAGCGCCATCATGTCGCGCACCAGCTGTTGGTTGGTTTTGCCGTCGTAGCGCAGGTCATGGGCGACGACAGCGATTTTCGGCTTGCCCGTGGTAATGGCTACGGGCGTCAGTTCGGCCAGGATCTCTTCCGTCGCCACATCAATACCGTTGTTGATAATCTGGCAGCGCCCTGCTCCGTACAGGCTATTGAAGGCATCTGCCACGTGCTGGCTTGGAGAGATAAAGGTGCAGCCGAGCGAGAGCATGTCGCGGAACAGCTGACGCTTGCCCTCAACCAGCTGATGCGCGCGATCGACCTTCACCGGCGGATAGTTGCTGAGCGTAGGGCATTTCTGGCAGTTATCTTTCCAGCCTTCGCAGCCGTCGGTAAAGGCGCAGCGTCCGGTCACGCTCCAGTGGTCGTGTAGCGTCCAGACGAAACGGGTGTCCGCCTTGTGCGCCTTCACTTTGCCACAAAACGCTACCACCTCTTCCAGATTCAGCCAGTAGCTGTGTAGCACGTGGAAGTGCAGCACAACCGGCCCGCGGGTGCGGGTGACGGTGCGGTAGAGGTTATTCAGGTTGCCGAACAGGTCGCGGTTAAACAGGCGGAACAGCGCAATATTGGCGATGGAGGTCAGACGTGGCGTCTGCTTCAGCACATGCGGATAGTTATCATGGCTGACGCTTTTCTTGCCGCCCTTGCCGTAACCGTAAACAAAGCGCGACTGTAATCCTTTTTGCAGCGCGCGCTGGTGCAGATCCAGCGCTACGCCTGCCGCCCCGCCCTCTGCGAGGCGTACGTTAAATTGCAGAATGTTCATTTAATCACCTTCACGCGGGCTTTCTCGCCCACCACCAGCGCATTGTCCGGAATGCTGTCCAGCACCACGCTGCCTGCGCCAACCGTCACGTTATTGCCCACGGTAATCTCCCCGATCATCACCACGTTGGCGCCCAACTCGACGTTATTGCCAATCACCGGGCAGGCCAGGCTGTCTGGCCCACGGTTGCCGATTGTCACCCCGTGGCGAATGGTGAAATCATCACCCGCGACGACGAATTTGTTGATGACAACCGCATAGCCGTGATGAATGGTAAAGCGGCGGCCAATGGTGGCTGCGGCCTGAATTTCATAGCCAAAAAAGCATTCGTTGATGATGCGGTACAGCACCAGCACCGGCGCGGCCCAGATATTGTTCAGCACATTTTTTTTGCGCCACACCGAGCAAAAGTGCGCAATACGGTAGGCCAGAACCATGCAGCACGGGCGCAGGCTCCAGCTGTTAGCGCGGCAATCTTCCAGAAACATTATTTCCCCCGAAGCCCGTCAGCCAGACGCTTGCCGTTACGCACCGACAGCAGCGTCAGCAGCGTGCGCCAGTTCATGCGCTTATTGCGGATCTGATAGAGGGTAAAGAGCTGATACTTCCGACTGGCACGGTCAAACTTGTCCTTGTGCTTGCGGTAAAAATGGAAGTAGCCCGAGAATTTTTTCGGTGACGAGGTGATCTGCATCTCCCCGTGGTTGATGTGCAGGATCTGCGTGGCCTCTTCCACCTTCCACGGCTCGCCGTACTCCACCACCATCCGCAGGAAAATGTCGTAGTCCTGTGCGGCCTTCAGCTCGGTATCGAACAGACACTCCTTAAAGCGCCAGGCCCAGGTAAACACCTGGTTGCCGATAATGTTGCGCTTGTAGAACAGGCGGCGGGAATACGGTGATTTCGGATACAGCGGCAGGCTGGCCGGCTGCGAATAGACCTCGCCCTGACAGACATAGTCGTTGGCATACAGAAACGCGTGGGTCACCAGCTGCGCTTTGTGCGACAGGAAGATCGACAGACGGTTTGGCGTCCATTCGTCATCATCGTCGATACCGGTCAGATACTGCCCTTTCGCCTGCATAATCGCCTGATTGCGCACCGCGCACGCCCCGGAGTTGATGGCGTTATGCGTGTACACCACGCGCGGGTCGTTCAGGTCTTCGACAAACTTTTGTAGCTGTTCGTAAGAGGAGGAACAGTCATCCACGATAATCAGTTCCCAGTTATCGTAATCCTGACGCAGGACCGATTTAATCGCGCGGATCGCCAGCTGCTGACGATTCCATGTCGGCATATAGATAGAAATCAAAGGGCGTTGTGTGCTCATGTATTCCTCCTGCCCCTCACCCCGGCCCTCTCCCCGAAAGGGAGAGGGTGAAAGACCGCACCAGGCAGTCCCCTCTCCCCTCAGGGGAGAGGGTTAGGGTGAGGGGTGTGGGGTGTGTTTTGTTATTTAGAGTCAGACTTGTATTCGTACTCGTAGTAGCCGTAATCCTGATAACCCGTCGCACGGCGGAAGATGGAGTTCAGAATGACCCCTTTCACCTCAATACCGTTCTGCTCAAAGCGGCTCAGGCTGGTTTCCACTTCCTTCAGGGTGTTCACCGCATAGCGTGCAACCATCAGCGTGGTGCCCGCATGACGCCCTACCACGGCGGCGTCGGTGACCGCCAGAATTGGTGGGGTATCGATCAGCACCAGGTCATAGTTTTTGCTTGCCCACTCGATCAGCTGCGTGAAGCGCTCGCTCATCAGCAGTTCAGACGGGTTCGGCGGTACCTGGCCACGCGGGATCAGGTCAAATTTCGGAATCGAGGTCGGCTTGGCGCTCTCGCTGATCTCCCCTTTACCCAGCAGGATTTCCGACAGGCCGTTAACGTTGTTGGTACCCAGCAGCTCATGGGTGTAGCCCTTACGCATGTCGCAGTCGATCAGCAGCACGCGCTTGTTGGTCTGGCTCACCACCGCCGCCAGGTTGGCACAGACGAAGGTCTTACCAATTGACGGGCTGACACCGGTCATCATCAGTACGTTGTTTTTGGCCTGCATCATGGCGAAGTGGAGGCTGGTACGCAGGCTACGCACCGCTTCAATCGCCAGGTCGGTCGGGTTACCCACGGCCAGCAGCTGGCTCTGTTTGTAACGCTTGACGCCCTTAACAGTTTTGACGCTGTCACGGGACTTCTGCCACTCCGAAAGCGGGATGCTGGCGTACACGCTGATCCCGTTCTCTTCCAGCACCTGCGGGCTTTCGATACCGCGGTTGAACAGCGAGCGCAGCAGCACGCCGACGATAGAGAGCATCAGGCCGAGAATAATGCTGCCGAGGATAATCAGCGCTTTCTTCGGCTTCAGCACGCCCGGCTGGGTAATCGCCGGGTCAACGATACGCACGTCGCCCACGGTGCTGGCTTCGGTGATTTTCAGCTCCTGCTGCTTGTTCAGCAGTTGCATGTAAACCTGCTGGCCGGATTCCACATCACGCGTCAGGCGTACGATTTCCTGCTGCGTCTTCGGCATCGCGGTCACGCGGTCATTCAGCTTCGCCTTCTCTTCTTCCAGGGTACGACGTTTCTCGAGCAGCGTGCGGTACGCCGGGTGACGTTTGGTATAGAGCTTGGAAATTTCCGCCTCTTTAAAGGTCAGCTCGTTCAGCTGCGCATCAATATTGACCATGGAGTCGAGAACCGATTTCGCCTCCAGCGGCAGGTCGACGGAGTCTTTATCCTGACGGTATGCGTTCAGCTTGTTCTCGGCGTCATCCAGACGGGCGCGCACCTCCGGCAGCTGTTTACTGAGGAACGCGAGGCTTTTAGCGGCTTCCGCTGACTTGCGCTCAACGTTCTGCTCAAGGTAGTTACGGGTGATGCTGTTCAGGATGTCGCGGATTTGATCCTTGTCTTCACCGGTGAAGGTCATGCTCAGGACGCCGGTATCCTTACCGTTTTCGGTGACGGTCAGGTTGTTTTGCAGATTGTTGATCATTCCGAGCGTCGAGAATTTGGTGACCGTAAACTCACCGCCCTCGTGCGCCTGGATGGCACCAACCCTGATGCTCACGCCATCTTTGGTCAGCATCTGCCCCACTTCGCCGCGCGCGCTGAAGCCTGCGTCGCTGGTCAGCTGATACTGTTTTGGTCCCAGCACGGTCAGGGTAAAGGTTTGGTCCCCAGCCCCTTTTGGAATCACGAAGTCGGTCACTTTTACCGTATCGTTACTGCGCCCCATCAGGCGATCCCAGCCTGCGCCAAACACCGGGAAGGTGTTTTTGGTGACCGCGATATCCAGCCCCAGATCGTGAACCGTTTTGCCCAATACCAGGCGCGACTGGATCAGCTGAATTTCAGCCTCCGATGCCGGCGGCTTGTTGGCCAGCGCAGAGCCGATATCCTGAACCAGCGAGTTTCCGGTATTTTGTTCGATCTGCACCAGCGCGTCGGCGCTGTAAATAGGCGTCGCGAACAGCGTATAAACGATCGCCGCCACGGCAAAGATGGCGGTTATACCCAGCACCCACCATTTCGCTTCAATAACGGTCCCGACCAGGCGACCGATATCGATTTCATCACTGCCCGACGTCGGGGCGGCAGAAGGTCTTGTTTTTTCTGTCATTGTTATCCCTGCTGAGCTTTCAATGCCTGCGCCCACTGGCGGGCAGACTGGTCTAGTAAGGTGTATACCGCCTCAAAGGCCTCGCGGCTCTTGCGATACGGATCGGGAATTTCGCGCTCACCATCCCAGTGACCAAACAGCATCACCTTGCCGCGCATCTCCGGTGCAATATCGCACAGCGCGTGAATGTGGCGTTTTTCCATCGCGAGGATCAGGTCATATTCCCGGCACATTCGGCCAGAGACCTGACGGGCAACGTGCCCGTCGAGTGAGAGGTTATGCTCAAGGGCGACGCTTGCGGCACGTTCGTCGGCACCTTTTCCGACCAGCGCGCCCAGCCCTGCGGAGTCGACCGTTAACGCAGGCTGGTAATTTTTCAACAGCCTTTCAGCCGTGGGGGAACGGCAAATGTTCCCCACACACACCACCAGAATTTTGTTAAACATCGCGGCTTACCAGGTATGAATGTCGCTCGCCGTATCCGTCATGTAGCGAACGCCACTGATGGTAGGCAGCAACTGGTTGATCAGACGGTTCCAGCGGGCAACCGGCGCGGTGGTGACATAGACCACATCGTATGGCTGGAGACGGAACGACGTTGCCATGACCAGCGACGTCGCGTCGGACATGTCCAGCTGGTAGATGTTGGCAATCTTGCCTTTCGCGTTTTCGCCTTTGATCGGACGGATCACAAAGATGCCGCTGGCGTTGGAGGCGGTCAGATCGATACCTTCCGCGTTGCCCAGCGCTTCGGTCAGGGTCATACCGCTGAAGTCCATCTTAAGGGTGCTCTGTTTCTTCACTTCACCCATCACGAACACTTTCAGATCGTCGTTGCGCGGCACGTAAAGAATATCGCCCGGATAGAGGAGACGGTTCTGGGTCAGGTCACCGTTTTGCATCAGCGCCTGAAGCGAAATGCGCTGCTCTTTGCCGTTGTGGGTGAGCACCACGTTGCGCCAGTCAGCACCGTCGGTTAAGCCGCCTGCGGCATTGATCGCATCAAGCACGGTGAGCGGGACGTTGGTGATAGCCTGCTGGCCGGATTTGTTGACCTGGCCTGAGATATAGGCTTTCTGGGATCGGAACGCGGCGATATTAACGTCCACCTGCGGGTCAGCAATGTACTGCGCCAGGCGGCCGGTAATATCACTACGGATCTCAGCAAGCGTTTTGCCCGCGACGTGCACTTTGCCAATGTAGGGATAGAACATGGTGCCATCGGACTGTACCCAGTTACCGGTGTCGCTTGAGCTGCGGTACTGGCCCGCAGGTGTGGTCAGTTCCGGGTGATCCCAGACGGTCACGTTAATCACGTCACCCGGACCAACGCGATACTGGTAAGAGGCAATTTCCTGGTCCAGAGACATATTTGGCTGAGCAACATTCGGACGTGGGCGTAATTGTTCTACCAGACGTGGGGTTAATGGGTAAACATTCACCATTTTGTCGAGATCAAAATCAGCATCCTGCTGTTTAATCACATCCTTGCCCATTGTTGACATATTGCTGCCGGGAAAGACCGTGCAACCACTCATCAAGGTCACAGACACCAATAATGGCATCAATTTCATTTTGGATTTCATCATTGATTATTTATCACTTTGGCAGAGTAATTATCCTGTGCAATTAAAATAAGCGCGGGTCGTGGTGACAATCAGAATGCAGTTAATCATTTAGCAATATAACTGGCATCAGTCCTAAAAAAAGCTTATTCATCCATTGGCTATTGACAGAATAATTGAGGCTGATTCACACGCTTTCAGGCACGCTACCGCCCTTGGCTTTCAGTTACCAATCCACTGACTAAACAATGCGTTATGGTTAGACACCCTCTTGGATCAGGCCTTTTGAGAAATATATCCGCCACCTTAAACGGGTGATTGATAATGTATAACCTTCACCAAAGACTGAAACAAAAATAGCAACAAGGAGATTTAACATTTGATGCTGGAAGAATTGTTGCAGCTAACCTAATAGCAGGCAAGGAGACAACCGTCCTAATATTCGTTTTTAAGATTAATATTAAGAGCAAAGTTTTGAGGTTTTCGGATTTTCTTTATATTGACAAAATAGAGCACCAGACCATTTATTGCGATATATCCTAAATATCGTCTTATGTAATTAAATCTTCGCATTTAACTTATTTACACAGCCCCGCAAATGGGTTTTACCTAAGTGTAGCATTAAGAGAAATCTCACCCCGGCATTGCAATTTCCGTCTGCTTTATCCATGATCGAAGTGTGACATTAGTCATATAACAGAAGGTATTGCATTTACTATGGAATGGATTGCCGATCCATCAATCTGGGCCGGGCTGGTGACGCTGGTCGTCATCGAATTAGTGCTCGGCATTGATAACCTGGTGTTTATCGCCATCCTTGCCGATAAATTACCCCCTTCACAACGCGACCGCGCCCGCGTGACCGGTCTTCTGCTCGCCATGGTGATGCGTCTGCTGTTACTGGCCTCAATATCATGGCTGGTCACGCTGACCAAACCCTTATTCAGCGTGCAGGGTCTGAGCTTTAGCGCCCGCGACCTGATCATGCTTTTCGGCGGATTGTTCCTGCTGTTCAAAGCCACGGTTGAGCTTAATGAGCGGCTGGAAGGAAAAGACAGTGAAAACCCCACCCAGCGGCGCGGCGCTAAATTCTGGCCGGTGGTCGCGCAGATAGTGGTGCTGGATGCCGTCTTTTCTCTCGACTCCGTGATTACTGCCGTCGGGATGGTTGACCATCTGGCGGTGATGATGGCCGCCGTGATCATTGCCATCACCCTGATGGTGCTCGCCAGTAAAGCCCTGACGCGCTTCGTGAACAGTCACCCGACTATCGTCATTCTCTGTCTGAGCTTCCTGCTGATGATTGGCTTTAGCCTGGTGGCGGATGGTTTTGGCTTCCATATCCCGAAAGGATATCTGTACGCTGCCATTGGTTTCTCGGTGCTTATTGAGTTTCTTAACCAGCTGGCCATTTTCAACCGCCGCCGTTTTCTTTCCGCGAACCAGACATTACGACAGCGCACCGCAGATACGGTGATGCGCCTGCTGAGCGGCAAAAAAGAGGATGCCGAGCTGGATGCTGAATCCGCTGCGATGCTAGCCGACCACAGCGACGGGCAGATCTTCAACCCGCAGGAACGCCGGATGATAGAGCGCGTGCTTAACCTCAACCAGCGCTCGGTCAGCAGTATCATGACCTCCCGCCACGACATTGAGCATATTGACCTGACGGCACCGGAAGAGCAGATCCGTGCCCTGCTGGATAAAAACCAGCACACCCGCGTGGTGGTGACCGGCGGAGAAGAGGAAGAAGAGCTGCTGGGCGTGGTACACGTGATTGACCTGCTGCAACAGCAGCTTCACGGTGAGCCGCTCAACCTGCGCGCGCTGGTGCGCCAGCCGCTGGTCTTCCCGGAAGCGCTGCCGCTGCTCTCCGCGCTGGAGCAGTTCCGCAACGCGCGTACCCACTTCGCGTTTGTCGTTGATGAGTTTGGTTCTGTGGAAGGGCTGGTGACGCTCAGCGACGTGATGGAAACCATCGCCGGTAATCTGCCTAATGAGGTGGATGAGATCGATGCGCGTCACGATATTCAGAAAAACGCCGACGGCAGCTGGACCGCCAACGGCCACATGCCGCTTGAAGATCTGGTGCAGTTCGTTCCGCTTCCGCTGGACGAGAAGCGCGAATACCACACCATTGCCGGTTTGCTGATGGAATATCTGCAACGTATTCCGCAGCCGGGCGAAGAGGTCCAGGTGGGGGATTACATGATCAAAACCTTGCAGGTCGAGAGCCATCGCGTGCAGAAGGTGCAGCTGATACCGCTGCGCGGTGAGGATGAGATGGATTTTGAGGTGTAAAAAAGCCGGGTGGCGCTTCGCTTACCCGGCCTACGGTGTCTGGCTTTTGTAGGCCGGGTAAGGCGAAGCCGCCACCCGGCACAACAGGCATCAGAGCTTATCGAGCAACTTTTTCACGTCCTTACCAGACTGAGACTCTTTATTGCGGTCCGCCCAGTCATTCAGCCGACGTTTCGCTTCATCCTGAAGGTGCTTACGCAGGATCTGATCGACCTGCAAACTGTAATTGAGTTCCTGCCATTTTCCGTACACGCGCAGCGGTATCGGCGTCTGTTTCAGGAACTCGACAAGCTGGCCTTCCCCTTCCCAGCCAGCCTTCACGCGGACGTTGAAGCGGGTGTCAACCGTCTCTTTCACCAGATCCAGCGCGCCGTTTCCGGTCAGCGCCAGCAGGGACGAGATTCCCTGCATCTCGTCGAGTGAGAGCTGACCGTTGTCGAGGGCAAGCTCGCTGGTAAAGCTGTCGAGACGGGTTGCGCTGTCGTAGTTTTCATTCGCCTTCACGCTGCTGCTGCGCTCTACCGCCTGCTGCACCAGTTGCTGGAAGTTCAGCCCTTCCATGCGCGAATCTTTTAGCTCAACGTGCGCCTGCCCCTTCCAGCTACGACGGAAGGCGTCCGCATCAATCTTCGTGCCGGAGAAATCCCCGGCCAGCGACAGCTGCCCCGTGAGGGAAATCGGGTAATTAAAGGCTTTCAGGATGGTGCCAATCTCAACGTTTTCCAGACGCGGCTGGAACGCGGCGCTGGCAACGTCTTTACGTACGTCCAGCGTGCCCGGCAGGGAGAGATTTCCTGCCCCCATTTTTCCGCTGAGCTCAGAGATGACCAGCAGGCCGTTGTGGTTGAACATCTGGCTGTTGACGTCAGTAAAATCAATCCCACGCCAGCGCACGCTGTTCGCTTTCAGCAGAATGTCGGCGGTAAATCCGCGCAGACCATTGTAGTCAGGCAGATCGAGATTGGAGGAGATCACCGGACGCGACTGCGTGACCTGGCTTTGCCCTACCTGCGCGACACCCTCATCGGTCGCATTCACCGTTTGGGCCGCGAGCAGGTTCTCAAGGTTCAGCTTGTCGAATTGCAGATCCAACACCCACTTGGGTTTCTCATCAAGCGTGACGCTCGCCTGCCCCTTCAGGGAACTGTCGTTGGCCTGGAGGTTGAGCGCGTTCAGTTCGAGCTGTTTGCGCTCTTCGTGCCACACCGCCTGCATCGTGCCCTGGCCGGCGATCCCCTTCGCGGGTAAATCCGCGCCGGTCAGCTGCCAGTTGACCTGCTGAACGTCCGCCGTCAGCTGGTGCGGGTAGTCAGAGGCGTTCACGTTCGCATTCATCGACAGGTTGAGATCGCGCTGGTTACGGTTGATCCGCCCGGAGAACTCCATGGTCGCGTGATGGTTGGCGTCCTGCTCCATCTTGAGGTTGATATTGCGGACGGTGATCTGTTCGTCATCCTCATGCTGGAAAACCAGCACGCTGTCAGCGACTTTCAGATTACCAATATCGAAAGACCAGCCAGTGTCAGACGGAACGTCAGGCAAAGTATTTTCACGCGGTGCGACCGGAGCATTCGCCTGACGAACGGCTTCGGTTTGTGGCGTAAGCTGAATCACCGCCCCTTTCAGCATCACCTGTTCAACCTGGAGCTGATGGGATAAGAGCGGGATGAGCGCGACATCAAGACGCATGTTATCCGCCGTAACAAGCGGCTGCGCGGCGCCCGGCGCGGTGAGCGACATACGTCCGGAGAGAATGCTGAGCTGCGGCCAGACGTGCCAGCGCAGCGGCCCGTCCAGCTTGAGTTCATACCCGCTGCGCGCTTCAACCTGCCGCACCATGTAGGTCCGGAAGTCATTCGGGTTAACCAGCAGCACCAACGCTGAAAGGCCAGCCACCAGCACCACCAGCAAAATCATCAGCGTTGTCAGAACTCTTCTCATGGCTTCCTCAGTGAACTCACAGATCAGTCTTTATCGATACGGCTGGCAACCGCACCCTGCTGGTCGCGATATTTTGCGTCCTGACGGCGGTTATAAGGACGGTCTGCCGGGCCGGTCAGCGGTTCGAAGCTCAACGCACCGATCATCATTCCCGGGCGAAGCGCCAGCGGCAGTTTACCGGCGTTAAAGAACTCCAGCACGATACGGCCAGACCAGCCCGGATCGATACGGTGCGCGGTGACGTGCACCATCAGGCCCAGACGCGCCAGAGAAGAGCGTCCGTCAAGCCAGCCGACCAGATCCGCAGGCAGCGTGACCGATTCAAAGGTCACCGCCAGCGCCAGTTCGCCAGGATGGAGATAAAACGCCTCTCCTTCTTCGATGACGATTTCGTCACTCATGACGCGATCCAGCGCCGCACTGACTTCGTCTTTCGGCCCGCTGAGGTCGATAAACGGTGCCGTGTGGCCGCTGAAGGTGCGGAACTTATTCCCCAGGCGTACATCGACGGTCACGCCGTTAATACGCTCAACCGGCGGACGCGGGGTGATAGACAGGCGGCCTTCATCCAGCCAGGCTTCTATATCGCGGTCACAAAGACGCATGGCACTTTCTCCTTTCGTGCATCGCGCCCTGAATCCTTACGGCGTCAGGGCAAAACCAGGTTATCTCTGAACGGTACACAATTCACACGGCTTATTCAAAAAACTGACTGATTTTCGCTTTTAAGATATCAATGGCAATACGGTTTTTACCGCCGCGAGGCACAATAATATCGGCGTATTGTTTAGAAGGCTCAATAAATTGCAGGAACATCGGGCGAACGGTTTTCTGATACTGCGCCATCACGGAGTCCATGGAGCGACCGCGTTCGTTAACGTCGCGTTTAATACGCCGCATCAGGCAGATATCCAGCGGGGTATCGACGAAAATCGAGAAGTTCATTGATTCGCGCAGACGGGCGTCGGTGAGCAGCAAAATCCCTTCAAGGATAATCACCTTCTTGGGCTCAATGCGGATCGTTTCCTGGGTGCGGGTATGTTCCACGTAACTGTAGACGGGCAGCTCAATCGCCTCGCCGCGCTTCAGCGCTTCCAGATGCTGGAACAGCAGACTGTGATCCATCGCACTGGGGTGGTCGTAGTTGGTTTTTACGCGCTCTTCCATCGAAAGATGGGATTGATCTTTGTAATAGCTATCTTCGGGAATAACACCGATATGCTCATCACCCACTTGTTCACGCAGTTCGCGATAAAGCGTACTGGCAATAAGACTTTTACCTGAAGCCGATGCGCCGGCAATGCCTATGATGACGCACTGATGAGACTTATCAGTCATAAATTTAGCGACCTGATTAACCTGGATGTAAGGAAGGACGACGCCGGAGCGTCAAACGCGGCAATTATAGGGATTTCGGTGGCGTGATACCAGTCGAATGCGCAGGTTATGCGAGGCGGGCTGAAAAGCGCCGTTTCACGCCTTTAGCGAAATTTTTACGCACGGATTTTCACCATTTCATCCCCCTTCTTCGCAGAGTAACTATTTTATAAGTCTATGAAGTCAAAATCTGAGCACTCAGCATATGAATTGTAAAATGTTTGTACTAGCATAAACCAAATTAATGATTTCACGCGTCCGGAGCTGGCTCCTGACAACACGGCGTCCCTGGATAGAGCGGTAATGAATAAACAATACCAGCGGGTTTTGGTTACTACCCCACATCCTTTACTGCGGCTTGTCTGTCTGGGTCTGGTCACGTTCATCTTCACCTTATTTTCCCTTGAGCTGACTCGCTTCGGTTCGCTGCTGGCGCCATTGTGGTTCCCGACCTCCATTATGATGGTGGCGTTTTACCGCCATGCGGGAAAAATGTGGCCCGGCATCGCCCTCGCCTGCTCCTTTGGCAATATTTTTGCCTCGTGGATGCTCTTTTCATGGGAATCAATCAACTTAACCTACACGGCAATCAATATTATTGAGGCCTGTGTTGGTGCGGTGTTGCTGCGTAAGCTGCTCCCCTGGTATAACCCGCTGCAAAACCTCAACGACTGGATACGCCTTGCCCTCGGCAGCGCCCTGGTGCCGCCGCTGGTGGGCGGCATTCTGGTTCATTTTCTGGTGCCAGGCGCGGAGCCGCTGCGTAATTTTCTGTTTTGGGTACTTTCAGAAGCCATTGGCGCACTGGCGCTTGTACCGTTAGGTCTGCTGTTTAAACCGCATTACCTGCTGCGCCACCGCAACCCGAAACTGCTGCTGGAAACGCTGGTGACCCTGGTCATCACCCTGGTCCTGAGCTGGACGGCTATCACCTGGCTGCCGTGGCCGTTCACCTGCATCATCGTTTTGCTGATGTGGAGCGCGGTACGCCTGCCGCGAATGGAAGCATTCCTGATTTTTTTATTCACCATCATGATGGTGTCCTTGATGATGGCGCGAAACCCGCCCTCCATGACACCTTCAAACATGATGGTGACCTTCAACGCGCCATGGCTTCCCTTCCTGATGATGCTGCTCCCCGCCAACATTATGACGATGGTGATGTATGCCTTCCGGGCCGAACGTAAACATATTACGGAAAGCGAAGAACGTTTTCGTAATGCGATGGAATATTCCGCGATTGGTATGGCGCTGGTGGGCATTGAGGGCCAGTGGCTTCAGGCCAACAAGGCGCTGTGCAATTTCCTCGGTTACAGTCAGTCTGAGCTTCAGTCGCTCACGTTCCAGCAGTTAACCTGGCCGGAAGATTTAAATACCGACCTGGAGCAGTTGCAACAGCTGATTAACGGGGAGATCAACAGCTACAGCCTCGAAAAACGCTACTACACCCGCAGCGGCGAGGTGGTGTGGGCGCTGCTGGCCGTTTCCGTTGTGCGCCATGCAGACGGCACGCCGCTCTACTTTATTGCCCAGATTGAAGACATCAACGACCTGAAACAGACCGAGTGGGTGAATAAGCGTCTGATGGAGCGTATCACCCTCGCGAACGAAGCCGGCGGCATCGGGATCTGGGAGTGGGATCTCGAGCCGGACGTGATCAGCTGGGATAAACGGATGTTTGAGCTGTACGAGATCCCCCCGCACATTAAACCCACCTGGCAGCTCTGGCATGCGGCCATGGTGCCTGAAGATCGTGCGCACGCCGAACAGGTACTGCGTGAGTCACTCCAGGCCAGGGTGCCTTTCAAGCTGGAATTTCGCATTCGCGTCAAGGATGGCATTCGCCACATTCGTTCGCTGGCGAACCGGGTGCTGAACAAACAGGGCGAAGTGGAGCGGCTGTTAGGGATCAACATGGATATGACCGAGGTGAAGCAGCTGAACGAGGCGCTGTTTCAGGAAAAAGAGCGCCTGCATATCACCCTCGACTCCATCGGCGAAGCGGTGCTGTGCACCGATATCGACATGAACATCACCTTTATGAACCCGGTCGCCGAGAAGATGAGCGGCTGGTCGCAAAGCGAAGCGCTGGGTCAGCCCGTTCTGAAGGTGCTGCACATTACCTTCGGCGAGAACGGCCCGTTAATGGAAAACATCCACAGCGGCGATATGTCCCGTACCGATATCGAACAGGATGTGGTGCTTAACTGCCGGAATGGCGGCAGTTTCGACATTCATTACAGCATTACCCCGCTCAGCACCCTGGAGGGGCACGCTATCGGCTCGGTGCTGGTGATTCAGGATGTCACCGAGTCGCGCAAAATGCTGCGCCAGCTGAGCTACAGCGCTTCCCATGACGCCCTTACCCACCTGGCGAACCGCGTCAGTTTTGAAAACCATCTTAAGCGCCTGTTGCAGACGGTACAGGAGACCCATCAGCGTCACGCGCTGGTCTTTATCGATCTTGACCGTTTTAAGGCGGTGAACGATACCGCAGGCCACGCGGCGGGCGACGCGCTCCTGCGCGAACTCTCTTCGCTGATGCTGACCATGCTGCGCTCCAGCGACGTGCTGGCGCGTCTGGGCGGCGACGAGTTTGGCCTGCTGCTGCCGGACTGCAACGTCGAAAGCGCACGCTATATTGCGGGCCGGTTGATCGACGCCATCAACAACTATCATTTTTCCTGGGAAGGACGCCTGCACCGCATCGGCGCCAGCGCGGGGATCACGTTGATTGACGACGCTAATTATCAGACAGCGGAAGTGATGTCTCAGGCCGATATCGCCTGTTACGCCTCGAAAAACAGCGGGCGCGGTGTGGTCACCGTCTATGAACCCCAGCAGGAGCGGATCCACAGCACGCGCAGCATGATGTCGCTGGATGAGCAGTGGCACATGATCAAAGATAATCATCTGCTGATGATCGCCCGCAGCGTCGCCTCACCGCGCATTCCCGAGAGCAGTAGCTTCTGGCTGATTTCCCTGCGGTTGTGGACCAGCCAGGGGGAAGTGCTGGAAGAGCATGCCTTCCGCGCCGGGCTGGCGGAGCCGGAGCTGCTGCACGCCCTTGACCGACGTATATTCAGCGAATTTTTCCGTACCTATGCCGCACAGGTGGCGGCCAAAGGGATGGGCGTCGCGCTGCCGCTCTCAGAAGCGGGTTTAGCCAGCGTCACGCTGGTGGATGAGCTGCTCGACCTCATCACCAGAGGTCCGCTGCCGGCGCGGCTGCTGCATCTGGCGATCGCCGTTGATGTGCTGAGCAATACGGATGAAAACGTGCAGCAGGGTCTGCAAAAGCTTCGTCAGGCTGGCTGTCGCGTGGTGCTGACCCGGGTTGGACGCGATATGAACGTCTTCAGCCAGCTCAGCGCCAACACTGCTGATTATCTGCTGCTGGATGCAGACGTGGTGACCAACGTCCACGGCAATCTGATGGATGAGATGATGGTGACCATCATTCAGGGCCACGCCCAGCGTCTGGGCATAAAAACCATTGCCGGGCCATGCCATCAGTCGATCATGATGAATACGCTGTCGGGCATCGGCATTGACTTTATTTACGGCGACACCATCGGGGAAGCGCAGCCGCTCGATCTACTGCTGAATACCAGCTATTTCGCCATCAACTGACGGCGACCAGCCGTCGGTGTACCAGATATGTAACAGCGCATACGAGCGCCACGGCTGCCAGCGCTCGGCATAGCGACGGATCTGCGCGGGCGTCATACCGGCAAAGCGCTGTTTAATGAGATAATCATCCGGCAGGAAAACATCCTTCGCCTGCCAGCCGCGCAAGGCCAGATAATTTGCGGTCCAGCGCCCGATGCCGGGGCGCTGCTGTAGCGCCTTCATCCCGGCCTCGATGTTCGCAGGCGGGAACAGCGGGAATTCACCGTCCACCACCGACTGCGCCAGATGAATCAACGACTCCGCACGCTTGAGCGGCATCCCAAGGGCTTTCAACGCCAGCGGATCCACCGCGGCCAGTACCTCTGGCGGAGGAAAACAGAGGTAGCCCGGCGCGTCCTGGATGGGTTCACTGCACAGCGCCACCACTCTTGACGCCAGTTTTGCCGCCATCGCCACGCTCACCAGTTGCCCGAGAATGGCGCGCACGCCCTGCTCGTAGGCATCCATCGCGCCCGGCAAACGTAACCCCGGCCGCGCCGCGCCGAGGTCGCCCAGGGTCTGCGCAATTCTTAGCGGGTCGCAATCAAGATCGAACAGGCGGGCAATGCGGTCCAGGCAAATATCCGCCACCGGGATCAGGCCAGGGCTGAGCGACACCGCCAGCGTATGGGTTGCGCTGTCTGGCACAACCCGAAATATGCCCTGATGCTCCGCATAGCCAAAACTGCGTTCGTAGTAATCCTCCGTAACGGTCTCAACCCCTGTGACCGCACGCGCGGCAAGAAAGCCAAACATCCACTGCCAGTCGTAGGGCGGTTGCCAGTTCAGAGTGTACATCGTCTCTCCTTTTGTATTTACCTCAGCATAAACCGAAAGATCGCGTTGCGCCTTGCTTTCATATTCCTGTTGTCGCCTGGCAGACATTTCGCTAAAGTCTCGCCCCTTCTCACCGGCATGGGGATTTATTGTGTTTATTGGATTCGACTACGGCACCGCAAACTGCTCGGTTGCGATAATGCAAAACGGACAACCACAGCTCCTGAAAATGGAAAACGGCAGTACGCTGTTGCCGTCAATGCTCTGTGCGCCCACGCGTGAAGCGGTGAGCGAGTGGCTGTTCCGCCATCATCAGGTTCCGGCCACGGCGGCGGAAACCCAGGCGCTGCTGCGCCGTGCGGTCAGCTTTAACCGCGAGGAAGATATCGACGTTACCCCTTCCAGCGTGCAGTTCGGCCTCTCTTCCCTCGGGCAGTACATTGAAGACCCGGAAGAGGTCTACTTCGTTAAATCGCCGAAATCCTTCCTCGGCGCCAGCGGCCTGAAGCCACAGCAGGTGGCGATGTTTGAAGATCTGGTCTGCGCGATGATGCTGCACATCCGCAATCAGGCGCAATCCCAGGTGCCGGATGCCATCACCCAGGCGGTGATTGGCCGTCCGATCAACTTCCAGGGGCTGGGCGGCGACGAAGCCAACCAGCAGGCGCAGGGGATCCTTGAGCGTGCAGCGCACCGGGCTGGCTTCCGTGACGTGGTGTTCCAGTATGAGCCGGTTGCGGCGGGACTGGATTTTGAAGCAACGCTGACGGAAGAGAAACGGGTGCTGGTGGTGGACATCGGCGGTGGTACGACGGACTGTTCATTACTGCTGATGGGTCCGCAGTGGCATCATCGTCGCGATCGTGAAAACAGCCTGCTGGGGCACAGCGGCTGCCGCGTGGGCGGTAACGATCTGGATATCGCCCTGGCATTCAAGAGCCTGATGCCGCTGCTCGGCATGGGCGGTCAAACCGAGAAAGGCATCGCCCTGCCGATCCTGCCATGGTGGAATGCGATTGCCATCAACGACGTCCCTGCCCAGAGTGATTTTTACAGCACCGCGAATGGGCGTCTCCTTAACGATCTGGTGCGTGATGCGCAGGATGCAGAGAAGGTCGCGCTGCTGTATAAGGTGTGGCGTCAGCGTCTGAGCTACCGGGTGGTGCGCACCGCCGAAGAGAGCAAAATCGCCCTTTCCGATCGTCCTGAGCATGCGGTTACGCTGCCGTTTATCAGTGACGATCTGGCTACGGCTATCACCCAGGAAGGGCTGGAAATGGCGCTGGCTCAGCCGCTACAGCGTATTCTGGAGCAGGTGCAGCTGGCGCTTGAGAATGGCAAAGAGAAACCGGACGTGATTTACCTGACCGGCGGTAGCGCCCGTTCACCGCTGATCAAGAAAGCGCTGGCGGAACAGCTGCCGGGGATCCCGATTGCCGGCGGCGATGACTTTGGCTCCGTTACGGCAGGACTGGCCCGCTGGGCGCAGGTGGTGTTTAGCTAATGGGGTTGTGCCGGGTGGCGCTGCGCTTACCCGGCCTACGGTTCGAGGATCTTGTAGGCCGGGTAAGGCGAAGCCGCCACCCGGCGAAACAACGCACCACACTCAGACCATTCCTGACAGTCTTCCATATTTCCTCCATTTTTCCGCTGTGTTACCTGACTAAACTAGTATCATTCCCCGAAAGTGTTTCAGGACGAGAACGTATAACGATGAAAGGCAGTAACAAATCCCGCTGGGCAATCGCCGTTGGTCTGATTGTGGTGGTCCTGGCCGCCTGGTACTGGCACAGCCAGTCCGCGAACTCCACGGCACCTGCTGGCGCCAATAGCCCCTCACAACGTCCAACGGGCGGCGGGCGCCACGGTATGCGCGGCGCGGCGCTGGCACCGGTGCAGGCGGCAACGGCGGTGAATAAAGCGGTGCCTCGTTATCTCTCCGGGCTGGGAACCATTACCGCCGCCAACACCGTGACGGTACGTAGCCGCGTGGACGGTCAGCTGATGGCCATCCACTTCCAGGAAGGCCAGCAGGTGAAAGCCGGCGATCTGCTGGCGGAAATCGACCCAAGCCAGTTTAAGGTGGCCCTGGCGCAGGCGCAGGGGCAGCTCGCGAAAGACAAAGCCACCCTCGCCAATGCCCGCCGCGATTTAGCCCGCTATCAGCAGCTGGTAAAAACCAACCTCGTGTCGCGCCAGGAGCTGGATACCCAGCAGTCTCTGGTCAGTGAATCTCAGGGCACCATCAAGGCCGACGAAGCCGCGGTCGCCAGCGCCCAGCTCCAGCTCGACTGGAGCCGGATCACCGCGCCGATTGACGGCCGCGTGGGCCTGAAACAGGTTGATATTGGCAACCAAATCTCCAGCGGAGATACCACGGGCATCGTGGTGATCACCCAGACGCACCCTATCGATCTCGTCTTTACCCTGCCGGAAAGCGACATTGCGACGGTGATACAGGCGCAGAAGGCCGGAAAAGCGCTGGTGGTTGAAGCCTGGGATCGCACCAACAAGCAGAAGCTGAGCGAAGGTTCGCTACTTAGCCTGGATAACCAGATCGATACCACCACCGGCACCATCAAGCTTAAAGCACGCTTCAACAATCAGGACGATGCCCTGTTCCCGAATCAGTTCGTCAATGCGCGAATGCTGGTCGCGACAGAAGAAAACGCCGTGGTGATCCCGACGGCGGCCCTGCAAATGGGCAGTGAAGGTAACTTTGTCTGGGTGCTGAACAGCGAAAACAAGGTCAGCAAACATCTGGTGAAAACCGGGATCCAGGACAGTCAGACGGTGGTGATCAGTGCCGGGCTGTCCGCTGGCGACCGCGTCGTGACCGACGGTATTGACCGTCTGACCGAAGGGGCGCAGGTCGAGGTGGTGGTAGCGCAGAATACAGGAGCAAAAGCCTGATGCAGGTGATGCCGCCGAGCTCTACAGGTGGGCCATCACGCCTGTTTATCTTACGTCCGGTTGCGACGACCCTGTTGATGGTGGCGATCCTGCTGGCCGGGATCATTGGCTACCGTTTTCTGCCCGTGTCGGCGCTGCCGGAAGTGGACTACCCGACCATTCAGGTTGTCACCCTCTATCCGGGCGCCAGTCCGGATGTGGTGACGTCCGCCATCACCGCCCCGCTGGAGCGTCAGTTTGGCCAGATGTCTGGCCTGAAGCAGATGTCCTCCCAGAGCTCCGGCGGCGCCTCGGTCGTCACGCTTCAGTTCCAGCTCACGCTGTCGCTGGACGTCGCCGAGCAGGAGGTGCAGGCCGCGATTAACGCCGCCACTAACCTGCTGCCGTCTGACCTGCCGAATCCACCGGTTTACAGCAAGGTGAACCCGGCAGACCCGCCGATCATGACGCTTGCCGTCACCTCCTCCGCCATGCCGATGACGCAGGTGGAAGACATGGTTGAAACCCGCGTGGCGCAGAAGATTTCGCAGGTGACCGGCGTGGGACTGGTGACGCTGGCGGGCGGTCAACGCCCCGCTGTGCGCGTTAAGCTCAATGCCCAGGCCATTGCCGCGCTGGGGTTAACCAGCGAAACCATTCGCACCGCCATCAGCAGCGCCAACGTTAACTCAGCGAAGGGCTCGCTGGACGGCCCAACCCGTGCGGTCACGCTCTCTGCCAACGACCAGATGCAGTCCGCCGATGAATACCGCCAGCTGATTGTGGCCTATCAAAACGGCGCGCCGATCCGCCTGGGCGACGTGGCAACCGTCGAACAAGGCGCGGAAAACAGCTGGCTCGGGGCGTGGGCCAATAAGCAGCAGGCGATTGTCATGAACGTTCAGCGCCAGCCAGGCGCGAACATTATTGATACCGCCGACAGCATTCGCACCATGCTGCCGCAGCTGGTGGAAAGCCTGCCAAAATCGGTGAGCGTGAAAGTGCTTTCTGACCGCACCACGAATATTCGCGCCTCGGTGTCAGACACCCAGTTCGAGCTGATGCTGGCGATTGCGCTGGTGGTGATGATCATCTACCTGTTCCTGCGCAACGTTCCGGCAACCATCATTCCCGCCGTCGCCGTGCCGCTCTCGCTGGTCGGGACGTTTGCGGTGATGGTGTTCCTCGACTTTTCGATTAATAACCTGACGCTGATGGCGCTCACCATCGCCACCGGGTTCGTGGTGGACGATGCCATCGTGGTCATCGAGAACATCTCGCGCTATATCGAAAAAGGTGAAAAGCCCTTAGCCGCCGCGCTGAAGGGCGCAGGAGAAATTGGCTTTACCATTATCTCGCTCACCTTCTCGCTGATTGCGGTGCTGATCCCGCTGCTGTTTATGGGGGATATCGTCGGGCGGCTGTTCCGCGAGTTTGCCGTGACGCTGGCGGTCGCCATTCTGATCTCTGCCGTGGTGTCGCTGACGCTAACGCCGATGATGTGCGCCCGCATGCTGAGCCACGAATCTTTGCGCAAGCAAAACCGCTTCTCGCGCGCCTCCGAGCGGATGTTCGAGCGCATTATCGCCGCCTACGGCCGCGTGCTGGCGAAAGTCCTGAACCATCCCTGGGCGACGCTCGGCGTGGCGCTCGGCACCCTGGCGCTCAGCGTGATGCTGTGGATTTTCATTCCGAAAGGCTTCTTCCCGATTCAGGACAACGGCATTATTCAGGGCACGCTTCAGGCGCCGCAGACGGTCTCCTTCGCCAACATGGCGCAGCGCCAGCAGCAGGTGTCTGAGATCATCATGAAAGATCCGGCGGTGGAAAGCCTGACCGCCTACGTGGGCGTGGACGGCACCAACCCGTCGCTCAACAGCGCGCGCCTGCAAATTAACCTTAAACCGCTTGATGACCGCGACGATCGCGTCAACGCGGTAATTGAGCGCCTGCAAAGCGCGGTGGCGCGCGTGCCGGGCATTGAGCTGTATCTGCAACCGATCCAGGATTTAACCATTGATACGCAGGTGAGCCGCACGCAGTACCAGTTTACGCTCCAGGCCACCTCGCTTGATGCACTCAGCACCTGGGTGCCGCAGCTGGTGGATAAGCTGAAAGCACTGCCGCAGGTTTCTGACGTCAGCAGCGACTGGCAGGATAAAGGGCTGGCGGCGTACGTGAACGTCAACCGCGACACCGCCAGCCGTCTGGGCATTACCATGTCCGATGTGGATAACGCCCTGTATAACGCCTTTGGTCAGCGACTGATCTCCACCATTTACACCCAGGCCAACCAGTATCGCGTGGTGCTGGAACATAACACCGAGAACACGCCCGGGCTTGCCGTGCTGGACTCAATACGCCTGACCAGCAAAGACGGCGGGATTGTGCCGCTCAGCGCCATTGCCAGCGTGGAAGAGCGCCACACCCCGCTGTCGATTAACCATCTCGATCAGTTCCCGTCCACCACCATTTCGTTCAACGTGCCGGATGGGTATTCGCTGGGCGAAGCGGTGGAGGCCATTCTGGGCGCGGAGAAAGAACTCAGCTTCCCGTCCGATATTCAGACCCAGTTCCAGGGCAGTACGCTGGCGTTCCAGGCCGCGCTGGGCAGCACCGTCTGGCTGATTGTCGCGGCGGTGGTGGCGATGTATATCGTGCTTGGCGTGCTGTATGAGAGTTTCATCCACCCGATCACCATCCTCTCCACCCTGCCGACGGCGGGCGTGGGGGCGCTGCTGGCGCTGATGCTGGCGGGGAGCGAACTGGACGTGATTGCGATAATTGGCATCATCCTGCTTATCGGCATCGTGAAGAAAAACGCCATCATGATGATCGACTTTGCGCTGGCCGCCGAGCGCGAGCAGGGTATGGCGCCGCGCGAGGCCATTTACCAGGCCTGTCTGCTGCGTTTTCGCCCGATCCTGATGACCACTCTCGCCGCCCTGCTGGGCGCGCTGCCGCTGATGCTGAGCACCGGCGTGGGGGCCGAACTGCGCCGTCCGCTGGGCATCGGCATGGTCGGCGGTCTGCTGGTGAGCCAGGTGCTGACGCTGTTTACCACGCCGGTTATCTACCTGCTGTTTGACCGTTTGGCCCTGTGGACAAAAAGCCGCTTCCCGAAACGTGAAGAGGAGGCGTAAGTGAAGTTTTTCGCCCTCTTCATTTACCGTCCGGTGGCGACGATTTTACTCTCCGTCGCTATCACCCTGTGCGGCGTGCTCGGCTTCCGGCTGCTGCCGGTGGCCCCGCTACCGCAGGTCGATTTCCCGGTGATCATGGTCAGCGCCTCGCTGCCGGGCGCATCGCCGGAAACCATGGCCTCATCGGTGGCGACGCCGCTTGAGCGATCGCTTGGGCGGATTGCCGGGGTTAACGAGATGACCTCCAGCAGTTCGCTGGGCAGCACGCGCATCATTCTGGAATTTAACTTCGACCGGGATATCAACGGTGCGGCGCGCGACGTGCAGGCCGCGATTAACGCCGCCCAAAGCCTGCTGCCGAGCGGCATGCCGAGCCGTCCAACCTACCGCAAGGCCAACCCGTCCGATGCGCCGATCATGATCCTGACGCTTACGTCAGAGACCTACTCCCAGGGCGAGCTGTACGATTTTGCCTCCACCCAGCTGGCGCAAACCATCGCCCAGATTGACGGCGTGGGCGACGTGGACGTCGGCGGCAGCTCCTTGCCCGCCGTGCGCGTGGGGCTGAATCCGCAGGCGCTGTTTAATCAGGGCGTGTCGCTGGACGACGTGCGATCCGCCATCAGCAACGCCAACGTGCGTAAGCCGCAGGGCGCGATTGAGGACAGCAGCCACCGCTGGCAAATCCAGACCAACGACGAGCTGAAAACCGCCGCCGAGTATCAGCCGTTGATTATTCACTACAACAACGGCGCGGCGGTGCGCCTGAGCGACGTCGCCAGCGTCACCGATTCGGTGCAGGACGTGCGTAACGCCGGGATGACCAATGCCAAACCGGCGATTTTGCTGATGATCCGCAAGCTGCCGGAAGCCAACATCATTCAGACGGTGAACAGCATCCGCGCGCGGCTGCCGGAGCTTCAGGAAACCATTCCGGCGGCCATCGATCTCCAGATTGCGCAGGACCGCTCCCCCACCATCCGCGCCTCGCTTGAAGAGGTAGAGCAAACGCTGATCATCTCCGTCGCGCTGGTAATTCTGGTGGTGTTCCTGTTCCTGCGCTCGGGGCGCGCCACGCTGATCCCGGCGGTAGCGGTCCCGGTATCGCTGATAGGCACCTTTGCCGCCATGTACCTGTGCGGGTTTAGCCTTAACAACCTGTCGCTGATGGCGCTGACGATTGCCACCGGGTTTGTGGTGGATGATGCCATCGTGGTGCTGGAGAATATCTCGCGTCATCTGGAAGCGGGCATGAAGCCGCTCCAGGCGGCGCTTCAGGGGACGCGCGAAGTGGGCTTCACGGTCCTGTCCATGAGCCTGTCGCTGGTGGCGGTGTTCCTGCCGCTGCTGCTGATGGGCGGCCTGCCGGGGCGACTGCTGCGCGAATTTGCCGTCACGCTCTCCGTCGCCATTGGTATCTCACTGGTGATTTCGCTGACGCTAACGCCGATGATGTGCGGCTGGATGCTAAAGCGCAGCCAACCACACTCACAGCCGCGCAGGAAAGGCTTTGGCCACGTCCTGATGGCGATGCAGTCCGGCTACGGCAAATCGCTGAAATGGGTGCTGAACCACACGCGTATTGTCGGGCTGGTGCTTATCGCCACCATCGGGCTCAACGTCTGGATGTATATCACCATCCCGAAAACCTTCTTCCCGGAGCAGGATACCGGCGTGCTGATGGGCGGTATTCAGGCAGACCAGAGCATTTCGTTCCAGGCGATGCGCGGCAAGCTTCAGGACTTTATGAAAATCATCCGGGAAGATCCGGCCGTAGACAACGTTACCGGCTTTACCGGCGGCTCGCGCGTTAACAGCGGGATGATGTTTATTACCCTTAAGCCGCGCGGTGAACGTCACGAAACGGCGCAGCAGATCATTGACCGCTTGCGGGTGAAGCTCGCCAAAGAGCCGGGGGCGAACCTGTTTTTGATGGCCGTTCAGGATATCCGCGTCGGCGGACGACAGGCTAACGCCAGCTATCAGTACACCCTGCTCTCGGATGACTTAGCCGCCCTGCGCGAGTGGGAGCCGAAGATCCGTAAAGCGCTGGCCGCGCTGCCGCAGCTGGCGGACGTGAACTCCGACAGCCAGAACAACGGCGCGGAGATGGCGCTCACCTACGATCGTGAAACTATGGCCCGCCTGGGCATTAACGTGGAGGCGGCCAACAGCCTGCTTAACAACGCCTTCGGGCAGCGTGAAGTCTCCACCATCTATCAGCCGATGAACCAGTACAAGGTGGTAATGGAAGTTGATCCGCGCTACACCCAGGACATCAGCGCGCTGGACAAGATGTTTGTGATCAATGATGACGGCAAGGCGATCCCGCTGTCGTACTTCGCCAGCTGGCAGCCGTCGAACGCGCCGCTGTCGGTAAACCACCAGGGGCTTTCCGCCGCCTCGACCGTGTCGTTTAACCTGCCAACCGGCTCGTCGCTGTCTGAGGCCAGCGATGCCATTAACCGCGCCATGACCCAGCTTGGGGTGCCCTCCTCCGTGCGCGGCAGCTTTGCCGGTACGGCGCAGGTGTTCCAGGACACCATGAACTCGCAGGTCATTTTGATCCTGGCGGCCATTGCCACGGTGTACATCGTGCTGGGCGTGCTGTACGAAAGCTACGTGCACCCGTTGACCATTCTCTCCACGCTTCCCTCTGCGGGCGTGGGGGCGCTGCTGGCGCTGGAGCTGTTCGGTGCTCCATTCAGCCTCATCGCGCTCATTGGGATCATGCTATTAATAGGTATTGTGAAGAAAAACGCGATTATGATGGTCGACTTTGCCCTGGATGCCCAGCGTAACGGCAACCTGACGCCGGACGAGGCGATATTCCAGGCCTGTCTGCTGCGTTTTCGCCCGATCATGATGACTACGCTGGCCGCGCTGTTCGGCGCACTGCCGCTGGTCATATCCGGCGGTGACGGCTCTGAACTGCGCCAGCCGCTGGGGATCACGATCGTTGGCGGCCTGGTGATGAGCCAGTTGCTGACGCTCTACACCACGCCGGTAGTCTATCTGTTCTTTGACCGCCTGCGGCTGCGTTTTTCGCGTAAAAAGAGAACCACGGTGACCGAGTAAATGACCGACCTACCCAGTAACGTTCGCTGGCAATTGTGGATCGTCGCGTTCGGCTTCTTTATGCAGTCGCTGGACACGACCATCGTGAACACAGCCCTCCCCTCAATGGCGAAAAGCCTGGGGGAGAGCCCGCTGCACATGCATATGGTGATTGTCGCCTACGTGCTGACGGTCGCCGTGATGCTGCCCGCCAGCGGCTGGCTGGCGGATAAAGTGGGCGTACGGAACATCTTCTTCACCGCCATTGTGCTGTTTACCACCGGCTCGCTGTTTTGCGCCCAGGCCAATACCCTCGACCAGCTGGTGATGGCGCGCGTGCTACAGGGCGTCGGCGGCGCGATGATGGTGCCCGTCGGGCGGTTAACGGTGATGAAAATTGTTCCGCGCGCGCAGTATATGGCGGCGATGACCTTCGTCACCCTGCCCGGTCAGGTCGGCCCGCTGCTGGGCCCGGCGCTGGGCGGTATTCTGGTGGAGTATGCCTCCTGGCACTGGATCTTCCTGATCAACCTGCCGGTCGGTATTATCGGCGCGATTGCCACCCTGACGCTGATGCCGAACTATAAAATGCAGACCCGGCGCTTTGATTTCCTTGGCTTCATCCTGCTGGCAGCTGGCATGGCGACGCTCACTCTGGCGCTCGACGGACAAAAAGGGCTGGGGATCTCCTCCCTGTCGCTCGCCCTGCTGGTAGCGCTGGGTGTCACCGCCATTCTCTGGTATCTGTGGCATGCCAGAGGCAACGCTAACGCGCTGTTTAGCCTGAACCTGTTCAAGAATCCCACCTACCGTCTTGGTCTGTTCGGCAGCTTTGCCGGACGCATCGGCAGCGGCATGTTGCCGTTTATGACGCCGGTATTTTTACAGATTGGGATGGGCTTCTCGCCGTTCCATGCCGGGCTGATGATGATCCCGATGGTGCTCGGCAGCATGGGGATGAAGCGTATTGTGGTGCAGGTGGTAAACCGCTTTGGCTATCGCCGGGTGCTAGTGGCCGCCACGCTCGGGCTGGCGCTGGTTAGTCTGCTGTTTATGACCGTGGCGCTGCTGGGCTGGTACTACATCCTGCCGCTGGTGCTGTTCTGCCAGGGGATCATCAACTCCATGCGCTTCTCGTCGATGAACACCCTGACGCTGAAAGATCTGCCGGACGAACTGGCGAGCAGTGGTAACAGCCTGCTCTCGATGATCATGCAGCTCTCTATGAGCGTGGGGGTCACGGTCGCCGGATTGCTGCTCGGCATGTACGGTCAGCACCATCTCAGCGCCGACACCCCCGTCGCGCATCAGGTCTTTTTATACACTTACCTCAGCATGGCGGTAATTATCGCCCTGCCCGCTTTTATCTTTGCCAGAGTACCGAATGACACGACCAAAAACGTCGTGATCCGACGCGGCAAAAGGAGTGCACCATGAAATTCTGGCGTCCGGGGATCACCGGTAAGCTTTTTGTGGCGATTTTCGCCACCTGTATCGTCCTGCTGATTACCATGCACTGGGCGGTGCGGGTCAGCTTTGAGCGCGGCTTTATTGACTACATTAAGCACGGTAACGAACAGCGTTTACAGGGCTTAAGCGACGCGCTGGGGGAACAGTATAGCCTGCACGGTAACTGGCGTTTTCTGCGCAATAACGATCGTTTTATATTTCAAATTCTGCGCTCGCTGGAGCACGATAATGACGACGACCGTCCGGGGCCGGGCATGCCGCCGCACGGCTGGCGCACCCAGTTCTGGGTGATTGATCAGGAGATGCGCGTGCTCGTTGGCCCACGCTCGCCGGTACCGCCGGACGGTACAAAGCGCGCCATCACCTCGAACGGCGCCACGGTGGGCTGGGTTATTGCCTCGCCGGTCGAGCGGCTGACGCGCAACACCGACATCAACTTTGATCGCCAGCAGCGCCAGACCAGCTGGCTGATTGTCGCGCTTTCTACCCTGCTTGCGGCGCTCGCCACCTTCCCGCTGGCGCGCGGCCTGCTGGCGCCGGTTAAACGCCTGGTGGAAGGCACGCATAAGCTGGCGGCGGGTGATTTCTCGACCCGCGTGGACACCCGCAGTCAGGATGAACTGGGCAAGCTGGCGCAGGACTTCAACCAGCTCGCCAGCACGCTGGAGAAAAACCAGCAGATGCGCCGCGACTTTATGGCCGACATTTCGCACGAGCTGCGCACCCCACTGGCGGTGCTGCGCGGCGAGCTGGAGGCGATTCAGGACGGCTTGCGGCAGTTCACCCCCGAATCCGTGGCCTCGCTACAGGCGGAAGTCGGCACGCTGACCAAGCTGGTGGACGATCTGCATCAGCTTTCCATGTCCGATGAAGGCGCCCTGGCCTACCAGAAAGCCCCAATCGACGTGATCAATATCCTTGAAGTCGTGACCGGCGCGTTCCGCGAACGCTTCGCCAGCCGTGACCTGAAAATCAACCTCTCGCTGCCTGACAGCGCGGTGGTATTCGGCGACAGAGATCGCCTGATGCAGCTGTTCAATAATCTGCTGGAGAACAGCCTCCGCTACACCGACGGCGGCGGCGGGTTGCATATCTCCGGCAAGCAGGAAAACGGGCGCTTTGCCCTGACCTTTGCGGACTCCGCCCCTGGCGTGAAGGATGCGCAGCTGGAAAAACTGTTCGAGCGCTTCTATCGCACCGAAGGTTCACGCAACCGCGCCAGCGGGGGCTCCGGCCTTGGGCTGGCGATTTGCGTAAACATTGTGGAGGCGCATGGTGGCACCATCCGCGCCGCCCATTCGCCTTTTGGCGGGGTTAGCATTACAGTAGAGTTACCTCTGGAACGGGATTTATCGAGGGAAGCATGACCGAGTTACCGATTGACGACAACACACCGCGTATTTTGATCGTGGAAGACGAGCCTAAACTTGGGCAACTGCTGATCGACTATTTACGTGCCGCGAGCTATGCGCCAACGCTTATCAGCCACGGCGACCAGGTGCTGCCCTACGTGCGCCAGACGCCGCCGGATCTGATCCTGCTGGATCTGATGCTGCCGGGTACTGACGGCCTGACCCTGTGCCGGGAAATTCGTCGTTTCTCCGATGTGCCCATCGTGATGGTGACGGCCAAAATCGAAGAGATCGACCGTCTGCTGGGGCTCGAAATCGGCGCCGACGATTACATCTGCAAGCCTTACAGCCCGCGGGAGGTGGTCGCTCGCGTGAAAACCATCCTCCGCCGCTGCAAGCCGCAGCGTGAATTGCAGGTGCTGGATGCACAAAGCCCACTGATCGTCGACGAAAGCCGCTTCCAGGCGAGCTGGCGCAGCAAACTATTGGATCTCACCCCCGCGGAGTTCCGCCTGCTGAAAACCCTCTCCCACGAGCCGGGAAAAGTGTTTTCCCGCGAGCAGCTGCTCAACCATCTGTATGACGATTACCGCGTGGTGACCGACCGCACCATCGACAGCCACATCAAAAACCTGCGCCGCAAGCTGGAGGCGCTGGACGCCGACCAGTCGTTTATTCGCGCGGTGTACGGCGTGGGGTATCGCTGGGAAGCGGATGCCTGCAGGATTGCCTGACAACATTCTCCCCTCACCCTGCCCTCTCCCCAGGGGGGAGAGGGTTAGGGTGAGGGGTCCGGGCTTTACCTCCCCGCCCCGCAGCGCTACAATGCCCGCCCTTAAAGTGGGGGATCTCCCCTTACCGCTGCACCTGGTGCACGCGGATCTGACCTGTCATCAGAACGAGAACAAACATGTTTAAACCGGAACTCCTTTCCCCGGCGGGAACGCTGCAAAATATGCGTTACGCTTTCGCCTATGGTGCCGACGCCGTCTACGCGGGCCAGCCGCGCTATTCGCTGCGCGTGCGTAACAACGAATTCAACCACGAGAATCTTCAGCTCGGCATCAACGAAGCGCATGCCCTGGGCAAAAAATTCTACGTGGTGGTGAACATCGCGCCGCACAACGCCAAGCTGAAAACATTCATTCGTGACCTGAAGCCGGTCGTGGAGATGGGGCCGGACGCGCTGATCATGTCGGACCCGGGTTTAATCATGCTGGTTCGGGAGAACTTCCCGGAGATGGACATTCACCTCTCGGTGCAGGCTAACGCCGTCAACTGGGCAACGGTGAAATTCTGGAAGCAGATGGGGCTGACCCGCGTCATTCTGTCTCGCGAGCTGTCTCTCGAAGAGATCGAAGAGATCCGCACCCAGGTGCCGGATATGGAGATCGAAATCTTCGTCCACGGCGCGCTGTGCATGGCCTACTCCGGCCGCTGCCTGCTCTCTGGCTACATCAACAAGCGTGACCCGAACCAGGGCACCTGCACCAACGCCTGCCGCTGGGAATATAACGTTCAGGAAGGCAAAGAGGATGACATCGGTAACATCGTGCATAAACACGAGCCGATCCCGGTCACCAACGTTGAGCCAACGCTGGGTATCGGCGCGCCTACCGACAGCGTGTTTATGATCGAAGAAGCCAAACGTCCGGGTGAGTACATGACCGCCTTCGAAGACGAGCACGGCACCTACATCATGAACTCGAAGGATCTGCGCGCCATCGCGCACGTGGAGCGTTTAACCCAGATGGGCGTGCACTCCCTGAAAATCGAAGGCCGCACCAAGTCCTATTACTACTGCGCTCGTACCGCGCAGGTGTATCGCAAAGCCATCGACGATGCCGCCGCCGGTAAACCGTTCGACACCAGCCTGCTGGAAACGCTGGAAGGCCTGGCGCATCGCGGTTATACCGAAGGTTTCCTGCGTCGACATACCCACGACGACTACCAGAACTACGAGCATGGCTATTCGATTTCCGAACGCCAGCAGTTTGTAGGCGACTTCACCGGCGAGCGTAAAGGCCCGCTGGCCGCCGTCGCCGTAAAAAACAAATTCACTAAAGGCGACAGCCTGGAGCTGATGACGCCGCAGGGCAACATGAACTTCCGCCTGGAGCATCTGGAAAACAAAAAAGGTGAGGCGATTGAGGTCGCACCTGGCGACGGCCATGTGGTCTGGCTGCCGGTTCCTGAAGAAGTAGAGCTGGAGTTTGCGCTGCTGATGCGCAATTTTGAAGGTGAAAATACCCGAAATCCGCACGGCAAATAGTCAATCAACGGGATTTTTTCACGCTGGGATAATTCTTAGAATCGGATCACATACCGCTTCGTTCAATACGGGTATTATCCCCCCGCTGAAAAACATAACCCATAAATGCTAGCTGTACCAGGAACCACCTCCTTAGCCTGCGTAATCTCCCTTACGCGGGCTTATTTTTTTTGTTAACTCCTGAAATTTTTCCCCCTGATAAATATGGCGTTGCATTGACCCGGGAAAGGTTTGTGTCAGCATTAGGCGTGTCATCTAAGCAAGTCGAACGAACAAAGGATCCTAATCACATTTTTAATGGATTTGAGAGGGATGAACACTATTCGGAACATTCCTAATTTTAAGTGTTAACAGGACCTTTACTCTTGATTTATTAACAATCAATGCTTCACACGGACGGAGAGATGAAGTGACATTCACAGGACAACTTTCAAAGGATCTTCCAGATTACGAACTCGCACGCAGTCTTGGTCTTGCCTCTGGCGGCGATATAAATTTCACAGCACTTGCAGGTCAACTGGACTGCAGCAGAAATTTTAGCCAGGCCGGGATTATCTACTCAGACGGTACACGTCAGTGGCTAGTACGGCCATCAAGAAAGATTGCGACACCAAACGAAAGCTCGGTTAGTCATGTAGTCATAACCAAAGTAAATGCCTCACAAGTTAACCCCGTTCACGCAACAACGGCTACGATTCAGTCCCCTTCCCTGGCGACTGAAATTGGTTCAACGGCAATTTCCTGCGGAGCCGCAATTCTTACTGTTGTACTTGCGGCAGGGGCCGGTATGGCTATACCTCTCACTGCAGGGTCTTCCGGTGCTATAGCCGCTGTGATTTTAGCCGGTGGTGTAGCAACTGGAATTCAATGTGCAAATGGGCTTGGCCGACTATCGTTGATTGCTATGAATCACGATGACTACGTTGCGTGGATGGACTCCCAGGAGTGGTATACAGCAACCAACACAGCCCTGGATGCGATTTCTCTTGCCGGGGCTGCTGCGGGTTTAAAAAGCGCTGCATTAACATATCGCCTTCTTAACCGTTCATCGTCTGAGAGTTTGCTCTCCTTATTACAAAAAATGAGCCGGGCCGACCGTACGCGATTAACAGAGGAGATTATTCGTATCCGCAATCCCGGCATCTCGAATTCAGGTGTAAAAGCAGCAATGAAGGCAGGCGTGTATCCCAAACGTTATCCGTCAGAAGCGTTGCAGTTGCTCTTACAGCGTGAGTTGCTGAATACCATTTCAAATTCTTCAGCCTTCGTTGGAAGTGCCATCTCAGGAAATATCAGAAATCCACAGAATGTTGCACAAACGGGTAAATACATTTTTGGTTTAATTCAGTCTTTTTCATTTACAGGAAGTTATTGACCCGTCCATGATGAAATACATTAAAGATAGCCTTGCATTAAGTGCTTTGGTTAAAAGTAAAATGGCGACCGATGATCCCAACCAGCTTGAAACATTAAAAGAACAGTTAAAAGATCGGTTCGGCGTTCCTGTGGGCGTCCATATGACAGGAATTCCTTTGGCAGTGAGCACGTTACTGGCTATTTTTTGCTACGCCATGCTGCAAGTGTCCCTCTGGTTGTTGCTGTTTCGCTGGCTCGGCTTACCCGAATTTAAGGTTATGATGGGAGTATTCATTGCAGCGATTGTGTATTGTCTGGTAGTGATGAGCACGATGTTTCTGACTACACGAGGTTCTTTACCTGGATATAAACTGCATATTTTCGTCATTATGCTGACAGGCATAATGAGCATCATTTATTTCATCTGGACGGGGATTTCGCTTTTATTCGGCCCTGTTGAGAACTACACACCGCAAATAACCTCTTTGCTGGGGCTGGGATGTTTCTTTTTGAACATTATGTGGATGAATTCATCGATTTTTTACCGCTCCATTGCGCTAACGCTACATAATCGGGTCTGGCGTAAGCAGCTCAAAATCGAGGCAAGGCCAATGTCACACCTCAAACGTTGACCACAATAGTCAATTGAGCGGCAGTAGTATGCACTGTAAGCGCTACGGGGTTCTTTAGTCGATTTCAAAGCCCTTACGCGGGCTTATTTTTTGCCTTTCATCCTGTTCTTACCCGCTTTTTCCCTCTCTGGGATACACTCTTTCTATAGCTAAAAAAGGGAGCAACCCGGATGGCAACCTATCCAGACAGTTTATTAATTCTTAACGGCAAGAGTGCAGGCAACGATCTGCTGCGCCAGGCGATTACCGAATTGCGTGAAGACGGAGCATGCATACACGTGCGGGTAACGTTTGAAAAAGGCGATGCGGCGCGCTACATCGACGAGGGCATCAGCTTAGGTGTTCAGACCATCATTTCCGGCGGCGGCGACGGAACGATCAACGAGATCGCCGGTGCGCTCATTGACCTCAACGCCGCAGCTCGCCCGGCGATGGGGATTTTACCGCTCGGTACCGCCAACGATTTTGCCACCAGCGCCGGTATTCCGGAGGATGTAGGCAAAGCGCTACAGCTGGCCATTCTCGGTAAGGCTACCGCCGTCGATATTGCTCAGGTGAATGAAAGAACCTGCTTTATCAATATGGCGACCGGCGGGTTCGGCACGCGCATTACCAGCGAAACGCCGGAAAAACTGAAGGCCGCGCTGGGCGGCGTTTCGTATCTCATCCATGGTCTGATGCGTATGGACACGCTCAGGCCCGACAGCTGTGAGATCCAAGGTGAAAACTTCCACTGGCAGGGCGACGCGCTGGTGATTGGTATCGGCAACGGGCGGCAGGCGGGGGGCGGTCAGCAGCTTTGCCCGGAAGCATTGATCAACGACGGTCAATTACAGCTGCGTATTTTTACCGGCGACGGGCTGCTGCCTGCGCTGTTTACGACGCTGACGCAGCCAGAGGAGAGCCCCAATATCATCGACGGCACATCCGCGTGGTTTGAGGTGATCGCCCCACACGGCATGACCTTTAACCTCGACGGAGAGCCGCTCAGCGGCGAGCGATTCCGCATTGAGGTGTTGCCCGGGGCGTTGCAGTGCCGGTTGCCGCCGGACTGTCAGCTTTTGCGCTGATGTGTTGCCGGGTGGCGGCCCTCTTCCCGTATGCACTGAACAGTCCCCTCTCCCCGTTGGGGAGAGGGTTAGGGTGAGGGGAAAAGACTTAAGCGATCGTGACCTTACTGTCCAGATAGACGTCCTGAACCGCATTAATCAGCTTCACACCGTCGGCCATGGACTTTTTAAACGCCTTACGACCAAGGATCAGCCCCATGCCGCCAGCGCGTTTGTTAATCACCGCCGTGCGCACCGCGTCGGTCAGATCGGTTTCACCGCCTGCCGCACCGCCGGAGTTAATCAGCCCGGCGCGGCCCATATAGCAGTTCGCCAGCTGGTAGCGCACCAGATCGATCGGGTTGTCGCTGGTCAGCTTGCTGTAGACGCGGTCGTCGGTATAGCCAAAGTTCACCGCTTTATAGCCGCCGTTATTCTCGGCCATTTTCTGCTTCACGATGTCCGCGCCGATGGTCGCCGCAAGGTGGTTTGCCTGACCGGTCAGATCCGCAGACACGTGGTAATCCACACCGTCTTTTTTGAACGAGCCGTTACGCAGATAGGCCCATAGCACGGTTACCATGCCCAGCTCGTGGGCGCGCTCGAACGCCGCGGAGATCTCTTCTATCTGACGACGCGACTGTTCAGAGCCGAAATAGATGGTTGCCCCGACCGCCACCGCACCCATATTGAACGCCTGCTCGACGCTGGCGTAGAGCGTCTGGTCGTATTCGGTTGGGTAGCTCAGGGTTTCGTTGTGGTTCAGCTTAACGAGGAACGGAATGCGGTGGGCATAGCGACGCGACACGGAGGCCAGCACGCCGTAGGTGGAGGCCACGCAGTTACAGCCCGCCTCAATCGCCAGCTCGACGATATTTTTCGGATCAAAATAGAGCGGGTTCGCGGCAAACGATGCCCCCGCAGAGTGTTCAACGCCCTGGTCAACGGGCAGAATAGAGAGGTACCCGGTTCCGCCCAGGCGGCCGGTATTATAAAGCGTCTGCATGTTTCGCAGTACGGCAGGAGGACGGTTATTGTCGACCATGACGCGGTCTACGTAATCATGGCCAGGCAGATAAAGCTGGTCGGCTGGAATGGTCATACAACGATGCTGTAAAAGGCTGTCGGCGTCTTTGCCAAGCAGCTGCGCAATATCAGTCATAGTGATGCTCCCGTATGTCCGACATGATGTCGGAGCGTGTGATCCAAGCCCACGTTTTTGCAGGCAGACTAAGCCTGGTACCGACTTAACCTATTTTCCACCATTTGCAACTTTTTTAAGCACAATCTGCTGGCTCGTTTCATGTACAACATTTTTGTTACACTGATCAAACAATCGCCTTAAAGGTATTTAAAAGGTATTATCACATGGTATGTTACATGCGTACCTCTGACATGCAGGATTAAAAAATGAAAACGAAAGTCCAACTGTCATTCATGATGTTTGTTGAATGGTTTATCTGGGGCGCGTGGTTTGTGCCGCTGTGGCTGTGGCTGAGCAAGAGCGGGTTTACCGCCGGGGAAATTGGCTGGTCCTATGCCTGTACCGCTATTGCCGCGATCCTCTCTCCTATCCTGGTCGGCTCGCTGACCGACCGTTTCTTCGCCGCCCAGAAAGTGCTGGCCGTGCTGATGTTCGCTGGCGCGATTCTGATGTATTTCGCAGCACAGCAAACCCAGTTCAGCACCTTCTTCCCGCTGTTACTGGCCTACTCCCTGACCTATATGCCGACCATCGCGCTGACGAACAGCATCGCTTTTGCGAACGTCGATGACGTGGAGGCTGATTTCCCGCGCATCCGCGTGATGGGCACCATCGGCTGGATTGCCTCCGGCCTGGCGTGCGGCTTCCTGCCGCAGATGATGGGCTATAGCGACATCTCTGACACCAATATCCCGCTGCTGATGACCGCTGCCAGCTCCCTTCTGCTCGGCGTCTTCGCACTTTTCCTGCCGAATACCCCGCCGAAGAGCACCGGCAAGCTGGATATCAAAGTGATGCTGGGGCTGGATGCGCTGATCCTGCTGCGCGATAAAAACTTCCTGGTGTTCTTCTTCTGCTCATTCCTGTTCGCCATGCCGCTGGCTTTCTACTACATCTTTGCCAACGGCTATCTCACCGAAGTGGGGATGAAAAACGCCACCGGCTGGATGACCCTCGGCCAGTTCTCTGAAATCTTCTTCATGCTCGCTCTGCCGTTCTTTACCAAACGCTTTGGTATTAAGAAGGTCTTGCTGCTGGGCCTGATCACCGCCGCCATTCGCTACGGCTTCTTTGTTTACGGCGGCGCCGAACAATACTTCACCTACGCCCTGTTGTTCCTCGGCATTCTGCTGCACGGCGTAAGCTATGACTTCTATTACGTCACCGCGTACATCTACGTGGATAAAAAAGCGCCCGTGCATATGCGCAACGCAGCGCAGGGCTTGATCACGCTGTGCTGTCAGGGCTTTGGTAGCCTGCTGGGTTACCGTCTCGGCGGCGTGATGATGGAAAAAATGTTCGCCTATAAAGAGCCGGTGAATGGGCTGACCTTCAACTGGGCCGGAATGTGGACGTTTGGTGCAATCATGATTGTAGTGATTGCCGTGCTGTTTATGCTGTTTTTCCGCGAATCGGATAAAGAGATCACCGCAATTGAGGTGGTTGATGGCGATACCGCGCTGACACGAGGGGAAGTTAAATGAAACAAGACCGTATTCTCGGTGCTCTTTACGGGCAGGCGTTAGGGGATGCGATGGGGATGCCGTCTGAACTGTGGCCGCGCAAGCGGGTGAAAGCGCACTTCGGCTGGATTGACCGTTTCTTACCCGGCCCGGCTGAGAATAATGCTGCCTGCTACTTTAATCAGGCCGAATTTACGGATGATACGTCGATGGCGCTGTGCCTGGCCGACGCGATTATCGAATGCGACGGGGAAATTAATCCTGACGTTATCGGTAAGCATATTCTGGACTGGGCGCTGGATTTTGACGCGTTCAATAAGAATGTGCTCGGCCCAACCTCCAAAATTGCCCTGAACGCCATCCGTGACGGCAAGCCGGTGAGCGAGCTGGAAAATAACGGCGTCACCAACGGGGCGGCGATGCGCGCCTCCCCGCTGGGATGCCTGCTACCGGCCACGCGTCTGGCACATTTTGTTGAACAGGTTGCGTTAGCCTCCAGCCCGACCCATAAATCGGATCTCGCCATCGCCGGTGCGGTGGTGATCGCGTGGGCGGTTTCACGCGCTATCGACGGCGAGCGCTGGCAGAACATCGCCGATGCCCTGCCGGGTATTGCCCGTGCGGCACAGGAGGCGAACACCACCACCTTCAGCGCATCGCTTTCCGCTCGTATTGAGCTGGCCCTGAAAACCGTGCGCGAAGCCAACGGTACGGAGACCGCCAGCGAGCAGATCTATCAGCTTATTGGCGCGGGCACGAGCACACTGGAGTCCGTTCCGGCGGCGATTGCGATGGTCGAACTCGCGGGCACCGATCCGAACCGCTGCGCGGTGTTATGCGCTAACCTGGGCGGTGATACGGACACTATCGGCGCGATGGCAACGGCCATCTGTGGCGCGCTGCACGGTGTACAGGCCATTGATCCGGCGCTTAAAAGCGAACTTGATGCCGTAAACCAGCTTGATTTCGGACGCTACTGCGAAAAACTGCTGCACTTCCGGGAGCAAAGGGAGGGCGTATGAGTGCTTTTGCCCGCCGTCTCGAAACCCTTCACGCTACGCGCCCCGTAACGGTGCTCGGCGCGGCGGTCATCGACGTGATTGCCGACGCCTACGCCCTGCCCTGGCGCGGGTGTGATATCGAGCTTAAGCAACAGGGAGTGAATATTGGCGGCTGCGCGCTGAATATCGCCATCGCCCTCAAGCGGCTCGGCATTGCAGCGCAAAACGCGCTTCCCGTTGGCCACGGCGTGTGGGCCGATATTATCCGTAATGCCATGGCGAAGCAGGATCTGCACAGCGCCGTGGAAGCGGAAACGGGCGATAACGGCTGGTGCCTGGCGCTGGTGGAGCCTGATGGTGAACGGACCTTCATGTCGTTTAGCGGTGTGGAGAATCAGTGGCAGCAACGCTGGCTGGATGGGTTGAGCGTGCCGGAGAAAAGCCTGATCTATTTGTCCGGCTACCAGCTGGCGTCGCCCAGCGGCGAGCTGCTGACGGCCTGGGTGGAACGTCTTCAGGATGTGACGCTCTTTATCGATTTCGGTCCGCGCATCGCGGATATTCCCGACCCGCTGATGGCGCGGATTATGGCCCGTAAACCGGTTGTCTCGCTCAATCGGCAGGAGGCGGAACTTGCCGCCGAATGGCTTGGCGTGAACGTGGAACAGCTCGGCACTCAGTGGCAGCAACGGTTTGGCGCTGCGCTAATCGTACGCCATGATAAAGACGGGGCGGTCTGGTACAACGCTGACGCTTCCGGACACGTTCCGGCGTTTCCTGCTACCGTCGTCGATACCATCGGTGCCGGTGACAGCCATGCGGGAGGTACCCTTGCCGGGCTGGCTGCGGGATGGTCACTGCCAGAGTCGGTGCAGCTTGGCAATGCCGTGGCCGCCTGGGTAGTCAGCCATCGCGGTGGAGACTGCGCCCCCACGCGCGAGGCCCTACTCCTCGCACACAAAGACGTATAGGTCGCTGCGGCAGTAGCTGATGCTGTACTCAATTGGCCGCTGCTGTTGATCGAGCGCGACTTGCTTGATCACCAGCACCGGTATCTTATCGTCCATCTTGATATGCGCCTGAAACTCGCTGTCCGGCATCCGGGCGCTGACGCGGGAACGGGTGCGCTGCGGAAAGATATTCTGGCTGCGGAAGTAATCATAAAGCGAGACGCCAATGTCGTCCGGGTTGGGAATTAATCCTACCGGTACCCAGGACTCCTCTATCGATACCGCATCGTCATCCACGTAACGGATGCGCTTAAGCAAAAACACATCGCTTTCCGGCGCAAGGGAAAGATGGCGGGCGATCTCTTCCGGGCACTTCACGATGCGTTTATTGACCCACAGGGTGTTGGGCGTTTTGCCACGCAGCACCACCTGCTGAGAAAAGCCGCGCGCCTCTTTCAGCGAATATTCAAAGATATTGTTGATTTGCGTCCCGTATCCACGCGCGCGGGTAACGACGCCAGCCTCTTCCAGCGCCTGCATGGCTTTACGCACCGTAATACGCGACACTCCGGCCAGCTGGCTCAGATCGCGCTCGCCGGGCAAAATATTACCGTGCGCGAGCACACCGCTGCGCACCGCGTTCTTGACCGTTTCGGCAAATTTCAGATACAGCGGCGTGTTGTCCGGTGCGGCAATTCGTTCCTTGAGTTGAGCAATTAACCGGGTATGCGCTTGTTCCATCTCTGTTTTTCTCTGGCATGAGTTTCATGCCAGTATACGGCTTACCACCATGCATGAAAATGGTGAACCGGACCAATACCGTGACCCACTTCCAGAGAATCGGCTTTTGCCAGCGCGCCCGAGAGCCAGACCTTCGCCTCCTGCACCGTATCCGCCCATGCGGCGTGACGAGGACGCAGCGCCGCCAGCGCCGCCGAGAGCGTACAGCCCGTGCCGTGGGTGTTTTTGGTCTGGACACGTGGCGCGGTGAAACGTTGCGTGCCATCGTGGGTGAAAAGCCAGTCCGGGCTTTCTGCATCATCAAGATGGCCGCCTTTCATCAGCACCGCGCGACACCCCATCGCCAGCAGCGCATTCCCCTGCTCTTTCATCTCACGTTCGTTTTGCGCGTGTGGCGCATCCAGCAGCGCGGCGGCTTCAGGCAGGTTTGGCGTGATCAGCGCAACCTGCGGCAGCAGCTTTTTACGCAGGGTGTCGACAGCCGAGGCGGAGAGCAGCGGATCGCCGCTTTTGGCCAGCATCACGGTATCAAGCACCACGTTTTTTATCTGGTAGTGTTTGAGACGTTCAGCGACCGCTTCAACAATGTCCGCCTCTGCCAGCATGCCGATCTTGGTGGTGTCGATACGTACGTCGCTGAATACCGAATCCAGCTGCGCGGCGACAAAATCCGGGTCAATGCGATACACCGACTGTACGCCGCGCGTGTTTTGCGCAACCAGCGCGGTGATAACCGAGCACCCGTATGCGCCGAGCGCAGAGAAAGTTTTCAGGTCTGCCTGGATCCCCGCTCCGCCGCTGGGATCGGTACCCGCAATAGTCAGGGCATTAATGCGCGTCATACCTGTTCCTCCAGCGCGTAAAGCGCGTCCAGAAACGCGGAGACAAAGCTGCCGGGCCCCCGGCTTTGAGTCAGGGCAACTGACCCTGCGCGCTTCATAAAGCCGCAGGCTGCCGCCGCGTTATCAAGCCTGTCGCCAGGCAGCGAGCAGCAGGCGGCGACGACCGCCGAGAGCGCACAGCCAGTTCCTACCACGCGGGTCATCAGCGGGTCGCCGCCCGCGACCGTACGGGTTCGCTGGCCGTCGGTGATGTGATCCACTTCCCCTGTGACGACTACAACGGCGTGGGTCTGGCGGGCAAGCACCTGCGCAGCGGTCAACGCGCTCGCTGCCGTATCGGTGGAATCGACCCCACGTCCGCCCGCACTCATTCCGGCAAGGGCGAGGATTTCGGAGGCGTTGCCACGAATGGCCGCAGGTTTAAGGGATAATATTTGCTGGCAAAAACGGGTGCGGAACGCCAGCGCGCCAACCGCGACGGGGTCCAGAACCCAGGGTGTGCCCGCGGCTACCGCGCTCTCAATAGCCCGACGCATCGACTGGGCGCGCGGCGCGGTGAGCGTGCCAACGTTGACGAGCAGGGCATCGGCAAGCGCGGCAAACTGTTCCGCTTCCTCGGCTTCGATCACCATTGCCGGGGAAGCACCGAGCGCGAGCAGAACGTTGGCGGTGAAGGTCTGCACGACATCGTTGGTCATACAGTGCGTGAGCGGGGAACGGGTTCGGAATTGATGTAAAACGTGTGAGTCGAGCAGGTCAGGCTGCATGGTTTCGCTCCTGCCGTGCGGAAAGAAGCGATGACCGGGTAGGCATCTGACTTCCCTACGCTGGCATTATCCAGATCAGGTAATACGGGTATTTCTCAGCCTTCAACGAAGAAGGGCACCCCGAGTCAAATAAAACAAAATCAAAATCTTGCGATTAATGCTCCTCATTAATCCCTGGTCAGGATAGTAATGCCAGCGGGAAGACTTGTAAACGGCGAAAGCGGCCCTTTAGAGCCGTGAGTGACAGGATGAGTGACAGTTTGTGTGACACAAGTATCCATCCCTTTCTTAGACTCAAGCCGTCTCGAGTATAAGAATATGCAGGTACACTGAGGATCGCAGGAAGTGCAGCCCCGGTATTACTGACTAATGCTATTTGCCACTATTACGGAATACCGGTTTAAGGTACAAAAAAGCCGGGATGCACGTAAAATGACCAGACACATTTTGGGAAGGAGTCTTCAATGGATATCGCGCTGCTCGACAGGGGCTGGAACAGAACATGGTCAGATACAATGGTGAATCTGGAAGCCCGTAAACTCGTCGAAACAGCAAACCGGCTGTCAGCATTCTATTTGCAAAATGGTCTTACACGTATCAAGTTTGTCGAAGAGATAAGGCAGGTCGTAGAGAAAGAATTTGAAACTGCACGACGGGCCAAAACCGATGAAGAATGCATTGCATGCATCAAAAATCTGCGTGCCGAAAGAGATAATCTACAAGAACAAGAACGCCTGTTAAGAACCAGAGCCGCGCAACTTTATGCAAAGGTCGAGTTTGTCAGGGAAAATAACAAGATAGTCGGGTATGTGATTTCGGCTGTGAATGTGGTGCTTTCAGGGATGGTTTTCTACGGCGGAATGATCATGATCTCGACGATGACCCCTATTGGAGTCCTCGCTGGTGCACTCTTAGTTGCAGATGGCGCTAACGGTATAACTAAAGAAGTGAATAAATTTTTATCTGAAGGACAATCTAACTCTGAAGGTGTGGTCGCTGACAAAGTGATTAATATTGCTCAGTTTATGGGGTTTAAGGCTGAATCTGGTCTGGCTTTTTATAACACTCTAACACTAAGCGCAAACATCTACAGCATTGTTGGATTAGCGCGAAAAGCAGGTGCCTGGCGATTGTTCCGTTGGCTTCCCCACGATTACTACCGTCAAGTCAACACAATGAGCCGCCCCAAGTTAACTATGAAAATAGTAGGCTACGGTATCAAGGCTAAGGTTATTTTTGACCTGCTTTCCACCGAATCACCGAATCATTAGCCCCTGTATTTTCTCCAGAACCGCCAGGATTTGTAAGAAAGGACTGGCGGTTGAACAAAAACAGCAATCAGCATTGCTATGAATAAACCGATCCCGGTTGATATGACGTATTCTATTTCATTTGAAATAATTACCCAGATAAACATTGCTGTGAAAGCGCAAAAGATCCAAAGAACTATCCTGAATCGATTAGCTAGATCCTGAATCGCCTCTCCCAACGTGCCGCCATAGCTTTCAACGTTGTTTTTTATCTTCTGTACATCAGACTGAGTAAAGCCAGAACGTAGTAAGGCGTCTTCTGTAACATCCATATTATCTCTCAGCATTTCTTAACTGGCGATGGTATACACAATCATACTGATGAACTTTACAGCAATCCAGCCGAAACTTTGCGGCAGACTCTACCGCCCTTTCCTTAGTCCTGGTAATACCAAGACGTTACAACCAAGCCAAACCATCTATCACGTAACAAACTGATCATAACGGAAAGGTGTGCAAATAGCGTCTGGTAATACCAGGCCGCTCTTCTCATGACCGACCATCTGTTGCAGATGTGCCAAGTTACCCACCCAGCCAGCTAAACAGGTTGAAATCATGGTGTGCCGGACACTGTGAACTAGCCGCCGCTGTCCATAATCATCACGGTACGGAATACCAAGCTGATCGCGGACGTCGGCTAAAATTTTGCCGATCTTCGGCATATTCTTGCCAGACACAGGCGAGAAAATCTTCTCTTTCCATTGATGATTTACAAAATCGAGGAACCCCACTCGATCAGTTTGGGATGGATCGGCACCTGCCTTGTAACGTTCTCGGTTTTACCCTGTCCTCCTTCAGCGATCAGGAGATAGTGCCGCTGGCTAACTTCATCAAATTTGATTTGTGATTTCTCCAGCTTGACGATCTCCCTTCTTCTTGCTCCCGTGTACGCCAACAGCAAGGTGATCCACTTCTGCCACCCGTCAGGCTGCTTGAGCGCCCACCCTACAAACTTTCTCATTTCCGCTGCACTGTAAGCTCCAAACCTCGCTTTCGACGGTACGGCGACTACTCCATCTGTCGGAGACTTCTCCAGAATATCTTTATTATCAGTCAGGAAGGTTTTGAAGAGCGATTTATAAATCTTCAAATGCTTGTGGATAGACTCAGCGACAACCAAATCTTCAGGCGGGACATCATCACACTCGATCAGTTGCTGAACAGTCATTGACCGATAAGGCTGCACTACACGCTTAGGCAAGTTTTCAACAACTTCCATAAAGCGCTCATTGGCCTGTGAAATTGCCTTCATCCAGTTTTGGGCTTTCTCTTTTTTGTACATATTCCAAGCGCCAGCCAGTGTTAACACATCCTTTGACTGTGCTTCTGTTTGTTCTTCCTCATCTTCTGAAGGCGCAACAACCTCGCGGTATTCCTGGACAACTATCGGCTGAAGAGTGCGACGTTCTTCACTGAGAAATTGGTGCGCCAGCCATTGTTCATTCTGCTGCTTCAGGCTAGTGCCATACTCGGAAAGACGCTTACCGAAGTGATCCGGTTGGATGGTTCCACGTTGAACCAGTGGAATTACAGGAGAAGCAAAAGACATGAGCAACTGCGCCTGGGTGTGGCTGTCAGTCTCTAACGACTTACGGAAAAACTTATTATCAGGCAGGCGAAAACGAACGTAATAAACCCGTTACGTTTAATGGTGTAGCGTATGGTCTGGTGTCCCATTTCGTGAGCCTCGATGTGATCGGCTAAACAAAACGGTTCGAAAATCGCAGATAAGTCTTTGATTTTATCTTGGATAATTGCCAGGACTAAGCTGGCATTATCCAGATCAGGTAATACGGGTATTTCTCAGCCTTCACAAGGAAGGGCACCCCGAGTCAAATCATTTATAAAACAAAAGTTTAAACAATACTTTGTTATTTAGTGTACCCGTGGTTGAGCCTGCTGACAACCATTTTCCCTTTATCTCACTGCCTCAGAAGGTACAGACGGGTTCAGGTTACATAAAAATGAGAAATTCTATTGTTCGTTTTCCGGTATTATTTGTACTGAATAAATAACTAACATTGAATTCACATTACAAATATCTTTATTTAATGTCTACATTGGAAATCTTACGGAAGAATATCTTGCCCTTTATTTAAATACACCCACTCGATAATGTTTACTTTCAGCTTTAAAGGTTGTGATTTTCATTTGAAAACCCCCGTGTAAACCTTAATTTCCATCACTTAAATAAAACCCGCATAAGTGTTAAAATAAAATCTCATAAAAATCATAAGGTTAAATTAAGACAATTCACAAGCGCATCACAACAACTTGATTTTAAAGAAGAAACAATGCAAGAGCATTATTTCTCATCATTCTTATCATTAATAAGAAACATGATCAAAATCAATATTTCTCGTCGCGAAATATCTATAGTTTCGCTCCGTTACCAACATAAATATTAAATACAACTATAAAATTCGACACACTTAAACTTACCCATTCAGCTCTGCTTAAACAAACGTTAGCAATATCGCTAGCGTATATTTTATCTGCCAAACACTGTGAGTCATTTCAAATGAAACCTGTTAGTAAAACCGTCATCGCTGTCGCTATTATCGGTGCTCTTTTTGCTGGTTCAATGAACGTAGCTAAAGCTGCTGATGTAAATGTAAATCTTAACGATAATGTTACCAATTCAGGTACTTTTATTCAGGTTCAAGGGACTAACAACACCGCATATAACCTTGATAACATCAAGGCTAGCAACACTCAACAAGACGGACAAATCTATAATCTGCAAGGGGATGTTGAGAAGGCAAACATTGCTATCAATAATGCACAAGATACTGCTAACACTGCTGTAAATAAAGCTGATGCTGCTCAAGCTGGTGTTAATGCTAATGCACAATTTAACTCTACTTTGAATCAGAAAGTAGATGATAACAAAGCTGATCAGATCTCCACCGACAACAAACAAAATATTTTGATTAATGACATTAAAAACAAAGCAGACACTGCTTTACAAGGTGTTGTTAACAATGGTTCCGATATTAAATCATTGCAAGATGAAAGCGCGTTACAAGGTTCTGTATTGATTAACCATGATCAACGGATCACCGCTTTAGAGAACCAAACACCACCTAAAGACGGTGTTAATGGTAAAGATGGTGTTGACGGTAAAGACGGGGCAACGGGTGCTACAGGCGCTGCAGGTGCAACTGGTGCGCAAGGTTTAAAAGGTGATACAGGCGCACAAGGAATAGCTGGGAAAGATGGTGCTCCAGGTGTTAAGGGTGAGAAAGGAGATAAAGGAGATTCCATCAAAGGTGATAAGGGCGACACTGGCGCTAAAGGTGATAAAGGGGATGCAGGTAAAGCTGGCTCTAACGGAATCACAACTACCATCACTAAGAAAGAAGTTGATACTAAAACTATCAATCTGGTTAAGTCACTCAATACCCAAACTACAGCACAAGCTAAAGATCTGAAAGCTGCTCAACAAGTGTTCGCACAAGCGCAAGTTAACACTAACTCTCAATTCAAGAGCCTGAAAGATGAAGTTGATAGCAATAAGAAAGAAGCCCGTTCAGGTGCTGCTAGCGCTGTAGCTATCGCCTCTATGCCTCAAGTAGAGAAAGAACAGGCTGTCATGTTCTCTGCTGGTGTAGGTAGCTTTAAAGACGAGCAAGCTGTTAGTGTGGGTGCATCCTTCCACGTTGGTAGCAACACCATCGTTAAAGCTGGCGTAAGCGATTCTACAAATAATGATCTTGCTATGGGCGCAGGCATCGGGATTGGCTTTTAAGAAAAACACGTAACTCGACTACATTCATAATAGAGGAAGCTTTTCAGGGCGACAGTACTTCGCTGATGGAAAGTATGATGATGGCCAATAACATGCTCAAACACATTTTTATTTCAGCTGCCCTGTATCTATTGCTTATTTCGGTCGGGGTCTGGATCGGCATTATGTACGTTTCTTATTATTTGTGTCGTTTTTAAGGTGATAAAATGAAAAAATCAATGATGCTAGTGTTAAGCGCTGCCGTACTTGCTGGGTGTATTTCGCCTGCACACGCCATTAGCGCACACTATCGTGCTCAGTTAGAGCGCTCGGGATGCACGCAAATTAGCGCTGGCGATGGATCTTGCGATATCAGCAAAACCAAAGCGGAAAACGCGGCACAACACGAACCAACGGCATCCGTTCACGATCCCCTTCGCGAAGCCTCGTTCTCGTCGGATACGGTTAACGCTACCCTTTCTAACGGCTTTTTTAGCGCTACCGTGAACGGCAAAAAAGCCAGCGTTAAACGTCTGAATGCGAATTTCTATGAGATCCATGGTAACGGTTTTGTGATATCGATTAGCCTGGATGAAAACGGTATTACGGATGCGTCATGGAATAAAACAAAGGGACGTGAACACGGCGTTTTACGCGTTACCCAAAAATAAACAGTCTAAGGAGGCTCTCAGCCTCCTTTTAGCCTGCCAGGCGCACAATTTGCCACACTCTTTCATCTGATTTTACAATGCTGACAATCCATATATAAGCCACTGTTTTTATTGAGAATAAACTGCATATTTTTGCCGGAAAATGAGGTTATCCCCTCCCCTGTGCCCTGTGTCACAAAACAGTAAACAAATTAACCATTGAGCCCGGTGACAAAAGGCTCTATATTGGCGGCGTTTTTTTCAGGCCCCATCTGTTTTTTAACTTTTTATTCAATCGTTGCTCATAACGAAGCGGCGGTTGTAGGAGTGATATGATGACGGATAAAGTCCGTATTGACACCGTAGATGCCCACAAAAGCAACGAAACCTATCTGGCCCGTCAGGCCGAGTTTGAATCTAACGTCAGGAGTTATCCGCGCAAACTGCCTTTAGCGATCACGAAAGCAGAAGGCGTGTGGATCACCGATGCAGATAATAAAGAATACCTTGACTGTTTAGCAGGCGCAGGCACCCTCGCGCTTGGCCACAATCATCCTGATGTGCTGCAAAGCATCCAAAATGTCATTACCAGCGGCTTGCCGTTACATACCCTGGATCTGACTACGCCGTTGAAGGACGCGTTTTCAGAATACCTCCTCTCTCTGTTGCCTGGTCAGGGCAAAGAGTACTGCCTGCAATTCACTGGCCCGTCCGGGGCTGACGCCGTTGAAGCGGCGCTGAAGCTGGCGAAAAAAGTAACCGGTCGCAGCGGTATCATCAGTTTCTCTGGTGGTTACCACGGTATGACCCACGGTGCACTGTCCGTCACCGGTAACCTGTCTCCGAAAGAAGCGGTTGACGGTATGATGCCAGAAGTCCAGTTCATGCCTTACCCACACGAGTACCGCTGCCCACTGGGTATCGGTGGTGAAGCGGGCGTGAAGGCGCTGACCTACTACTTCGATAACCTGATCAACGACGTTGAAAGCGGCGTGCGTAAACCTGCCGCGGTGATCCTGGAAGCTGTTCAGGGCGAAGGCGGCGTGAACCCGGCTCCGGCTGAGTGGTTGCAGCGCATCCGTAAAGTGACTCAGGAACACGGCATTCTGCTGATCCTCGACGAAGTTCAGGCTGGCTTTGCCCGTACCGGTAAATTCTTTGCCTTCGAACACGCAGGCATTGAGCCTGACATCATCGTGATGTCCAAAGCAGTTGGCGGCGGTCTGCCACTGGCTGTGCTCGGTATCAAGAAGCAGTTCGATGCGTGGGCGCCTGGTCACCACACCGGTACCTTCCGCGGCAACCAGCTGGCGATGGCAACCGGTCTGACAACGCTGAAGATCCTGAAAGACCAGAATATCGCGGGCAAAGTTGCCGCACAGGGCGAATGGCTGAAAGGCCAGCTGAAAGAGATGGCGAAACGCTATCCGGTTATCGGCCACGTTCGCGGTCTGGGCATGATGATCGGTATTGAAATCGTTAAGCCACATGAAGCCGCCGACCACATGGGTTGCTTCCCGGGCGATGGCGAGCTGTCTGCACTGATCCAGAAGAAGTGCTTCGAAGCAGGCCTGATTCTGGAGCGTGGCGGCCGTAACGGTATCGTTCTGCGTCTGCTGCCGTCACTGCTGATCAGCGATGACGAGCTGAAAGTCTTCCTGGATAAATTCGAGCAGGCACTGCTTGCTGCGGGCGTTCGCCCGGCGTAACCGGAGTTGTTGATTACGATGTCTGATTCTAACCCAATTTTGTTCTCCTCTGCCCAGAGCATTGAAGCTTACCAGCAGGCGATTGAACAAAGCACTCAGGCTGTGATGCAGTGGCTGAAACAACCTGAGATGTACCAGGGCAAAACGGTCGCGGAGCTGCGCGACCGTATTAAGCTGGATTTCAACCCGAAAGGGCTGGGCAACGAAGCGGCGATTGAACGCGCCGTGGAGTTCTTCCTGAAAGACAGTTTGTCCGTTCATCACCCGCAGTGCGTGGCGCACCTGCACTGCCCAAGCCTGGTGGTTAGCCAGGCGGCGGAAGTGCTGATTAACGCCACCAACCAGAGTATGGACTCCTGGGATCAAAGCCCGTCCGCAACCATTATTGAGATCAAGCTGATCGAATGGCTGCGTACCCGCGTGGGTTATCAGGCTGGCGACGCAGGCGTCTTCACCAGCGGCGGCACCCAGAGTAACCTGATGGGCCTGATGCTGGCGCGTGATGCGTTCTTCGCGCGTCAGGGCCACTCGGTACAGCAGGACGGTCTGGTGGGCGATCTGCGCAAAATTCGCGTGCTGTGCTCTGAAAACGCCCACTTCTCCGTGCAGAAAAACATGGCGCTGATGGGTCTGGGCTACCAGTCCGTGGTGCAGGTGAAAACTGATGAATTCTCCCGCATGGATCTCACCGATCTGGCGGCGAAAATCGAACAGTGCAACGCGAACGGCGAACAGATCCTGGCGATTGTGGCCACGGCCGGCACGACGGATGCGGGTGCTATCGATCCGCTGCGTGCCATTGCCGAGCTGGCTGCGAAACAGAATATCTGGGTACACGTTGATGCGGCCTGGGGCGGCGCGCTGCTGATGTCTGAGCAGTATCGTCACTACCTGGACGGCATCGAGCTGGTGGATTCCGTGACGCTGGACTTCCACAAGCAGTTCTTCCAGACCATCAGCTGCGGTGCCTTCTTGCTGAAAGAAGCACGTCATTATGAGCTGATGCGCTATCAGGCGGCTTACCTGAACTCTGAGTTCGATGAAGAAGCGGGCGTGCCTAACCTGGTTTCCAAATCTCTGCAAACCACCCGTCGTTTCGACGCGCTGAAACTGTGGATGAGCCTGGAAGCGCTGGGTCAGGAGCAATATGCGGCAATTATCGATCACGGCGTGACGCTGGCACAGCAGGTTGCGGCTTACGTAAAAGAGCAGTCTGCTCTGGAACTGGTTATGCAACCCCAGCTGGCAAGCGTGCTGTTCCGCTTCCGTCCGCAGACCCAGATGGCTGACGCCGGTATCGCCCTGCTGAACCAGAAAATTGGCGATGCGCTGCTGGAATCCGGCCGCGCAAACGTCGGGGTGACCGAGCATAACGGCGTCACCTGCCTGAAGCTGACCCTGCTGAACCCAACCGTGACGCTGGAGGACGTTAAAGTCCTGCTGTCTCTGGTTGAGCGTACCGCGCAGGAAGTGATGGCGAAGTAATGCTTTTCCCTCTCCCATCCGGGAGAGGGTTTATTATCCCGTCCTGACGCCCCTATCCTTTTTTCCTCGAAGCATAACCGTAGTCATACTGGCTGTACCCCGAGCTGTAAAACAGCGCTGCGGATTTAACAATATCGTTGAGGATTGTGCCGCTGACCTTCACGCCAACGTGCTGTAGACGTTTAACGGTATTCTCCATCTCTTTCACGCTGGTTTTATCGTAACGGGCAACCATTAGCGTTGTTCCGGCTGCTCTGGCAACCAGCGCAGCATCATTGACGGCAAGAACTGGGGGTGTATCGATGATGACAATGTCATAGTGCTCGTTAACCCAGGACATGATGTCAATGAACCGTTCGCTTAACAGCATTTCTAACGGACGCAGGGGTTCCGGGCCGCAGGTGATGACGTCAATTCCCCCTTTTTCAGCATGCTGAATGACCTCCCCAAAGTCGCGCTTCCCTTCCAGCAGGCAGGATAATCCGTGGCGGTTCTCCAGGCCAAAAATATTATGCACATAACCCTGGCGCATATCCGCATCAATAAACAGCGCCCGCTGACCGCTCTGCCCGGCAATGGCCGCCAGGTTCGTCGCCACCAGTGTTTTTCCGCAGTCCTGCGTGGGGCCAGAAATCATCACAATGCGATTCTCAGCCTCCATCATGGTGAAATGCAGACTGGTTCGCAGCCCGCGTACCGCTTCAACAAACATATCAGCAGGGCGATCGACTGGCAGGAAAGGCACATCCGAGGTTTTGTGTGTCCAGCGACGAGAAAACGGATTTTTTCTGCGCAAATGCGTTTTACTCCACAGCCACTGTGAACGTGGTAACGTCGCCAGAACCGGCATCCCCTGCGCTTCCAGCTGTTCGGAAAGCGTGATCCCACGTTTGAACGCTTGACGTACCAGTACGGTCCCCATTGAAAGGATGAGCCCGAACAGCGCGCCAAGCGCAATGATTAGCGCTTTTCGCGGTTTTATCGGATCCGGGAGTGTAACCGCCTCATCAATGATCCTCACGTTCCCGACAGCGCTGGAGCGGGAAATATTCAGCTCCTGCTGACGCGTCAAAAGCTGTAAATAAATCGTGCGGCCCGACTCAACATCGCGGCTCAGGCGTAAAATCTCCTGCTGCGTGGAGGGCATCGAGGACACACGGTTATTAAGACGATCCCGTTCCCGCACAAGGGTTTGTCTTTTTTCATGCAATGCACGGTAGGTAGGGTGACTCTTTTTAAAGAGCTGGGAAATTTCTGCCTCCCGGAACGTCAGCTCATTTAGCTGATTCTCAACGTTCACAACCTGATCCAGGACGGATTTTGCCTCTAAAGACAGATCCACAGAGTCGCGCTGCGCCCGGTAGGCATTCAGCCGCGCTTCAGCCTGATCCAGGTCCGCTCTGATTTTCGGTAACTGCTCCTGTAAAAAATCCAGACTACGCGAATCCTGAGCCTCCTGGCGCGTGATATTTTGCTGAAGATAATTTTCAGCAATCGCATTCAGCACCCGGGCGATTTTGTCAGGATCTTCACCCGTCAGGGTTAAGGTCACAATACCGCTCTGTTTCTCCGATTCCACGACCGTCAGACGCTTCTTCAGCGTGTTGATCGTCTCCAGGCGCGTCAACGACTTAAGCGAAAACTGTGTGCCTGGCGTCGCCTCAATCGAGGTCACCCGCAGCACGATCCCTTGCGTAACCAGCGTTTTACCAACCTGGCCGTCTGCCTCAATGTTTTCGCCCGTCAGGTGATACCTTCCCGCTTCCTGTACGGTCAGCGTGAGTTCTTGCGCTTTGCCCTCCACCTGCGGGATCTGGAGTTCGCCTAACGTTATGTTGCCCTGGCCACGCCCTTGCAGACGCTGCCAGAGACGCCCCACCACAGGCAAAACGCGCTGCTTTGCCTGATACGTCAGATCTAATTTGTCGACGGTCTCGCCGAGGATCATGCGAGATTTCAACAGTAAAATTTCAGGGGCAACATCCGGCGAAATATCGGTGCCCAGCTGGCTCAAGCCTTTGAGCAGGCCGTTATCCTGTTTGCTTTCTATTTGCACCATAGCATCCGCCTGATAAACAGGTGGCGTAACCCAGGCATAGAGGCCCGCGCATAAAGTGAAAAGGAAAGTCACGCACAATATCATCGTGCGGTGGTCGATCATTTCGCCGAGCAAACGAACGAGATCGATTTCATTTTGTTCGGGTGCCCCTGCACCATAATTGTCTGTTGTGTAAGACGACATTAATGCTTTATTCCTTTCTGTCCTAAACGACGTGCCCATTCCTGGCTGGCTTTACCCAATAGCCCGAACACATATTCAAACGCTTCACGGCTTTTACGATAGGGGTCTGGGATATCCTGCGGCTCCAGCCACTGCCCAAAAAGCAGCGACTTCCCCCTGTTTTCCGGTGCCATGGCTGCAATGAAGCGAAGATGTTCCGGCTCCATAACCAGGATGAGATCGGATCCCTGCATCAGCCTGCGTGTCAGCCTGCGCGCCACATGGCCGTCGAGGGAGATCCCATGCCGCCAGGCCACGTCCTGGGCGCACTCATCCGCCGGATACCCCTCAAGGCCGAGTATTCCCGCCGAGGTGATGTGTCTGTCGGGCAAGTGCTGGCGCAAAAGCCGTTCTCCAATCGGAGAACGGCAGACATTTCCGGTACATACCACGAGTATTGATTCGAACATTATTGCGGCCACGATCTGATATAACGAACCGTTTCGGTGAGGTCATGCACCCCGCTGATTGTCGGAACAAGCTGTGTTATTACGCGATTCCAGCGGGAGAGTGGAGCAGTGGTGACATAGACAATGTCGTAAGGCTCAAGCTGAAACTCGGTGCCCAGCACCATGGCCGAAGCGTCTTTTGCATTCAGTTGATAGATATTCGCAATTTTCCCGGACTCGCGTACCGAGCGGATAACAAAAATACCCGTCGCATCAGCCATATTCTGGTCCAGGCCACCGGCATTGCCGAGCGCTTCGGCCAACGTCATGCCGCTGCGATCCATCTTCAGCGTGCTCTGTTTAACAACTTCGCCCATCACGAATACTTTCAGCGCATCGTTGCGGGGAATAAACAAGATGTCGCCAGGGTTGAGCAGCTTATTCTGGGTTAAATCGCCATGCTGCATCAGGGCATAAAGGGAAATTCGGGAATCCTGACCGTTGTGAGTCAGCACCACGTTCCGCCAGTCCGCATCAGCAGTAAGCCCACCTGCGGCATTAACGGCATCCATAACCGTCAGCGGAATGTTGGTGATGGCCTGCTGGCCAGATTTCGCCACTTCTCCCGTAACGTAGGCTTTTTGCGAACGGAAAGCGGCAACGCTGACGTCGACCTGAGGGCTTTCAATGACGTTATCCAGCCGCGCGGTGATCTCCTCGCGCACTCTGGAAACCGTTTTTCCCGCCACGTGCAGTTTACCCACGTAAGGATAAAAGAGCGTGCCATCGGCATTGACCCAGTTTCCCGTATCGCTTGCGCTACGATACTGTCCCGCGGGCGTAGTCAGCTCCGGGTGATCCCAGACGGTGACCGTCAGGATGTCACCGATTCCAATACGGTATTCCCAGTTTTTGACCTGCTCATCAAGATTAGGATTTGCCTGAGATTTAGCTGCTGCGGGACGTAGTTTCTCAATTAATCCGGGCGTAAGTGGATAAATTTCGATTTGTTTATCTAAACTATTATTGAGATCAGCCGGCGCAATTATTTTTTTGCCTGCGGAACTTAACGTTTGGCCGGGAGAAATTACGCACCCCGCCAACTGACTTATTGCTAAGAATATTACAGATAATGCTGTTGTGTTTTTCATTTATATATACTTATCATCCCTGCTCGTAGCGAACGCCCGACGGGGCGCAGCCCTGCGCTAACCCACGCTTGAAATAAGTTTCTTTTCAAGGGAATACTAAAACGTAATGTAAAAGTGAAGACACGAATTGCCCGATCTGTGACGGGCAATTAATTAAAATATAATCTTCCTGAAAATCTTACTGCCTGTGGCAAAAAAAAGCACGATCTACAGTTTATAAAATTATGGCAACAATGTATTTTCAGAATTAATTCAGCAAAACGATAGTTACAATGAATTATTCCCGTCAGCACGCATTCATATCAAAAATACTCACAACCGCTGGCACTACACAAAACCGTTCACTTTTGTTACATTTTTTTTCAAACACACCCTGTTTTGATACTTAAAATGGGCTGTCTGCCGCACTGTCCCCCGCAGACAAGCGTATCCATAACGATATCACTGGAGAAAAAATGGCTAAGCGTAAATTGGTGCTTCTGGGTGTATTACTGTCTCTGGCGGGCTCCGCATTCGCAGCCCCGCAAACGGCCGCCGCGCCTTCCGGCATTAAGGCTTATGAAGAGCAGGAGTTCATCGCCGACTTCACCAAATTTAAGATTGGCGATACCGCGCCCGCGCAGTATCAGACGCCAGAGTACACCATCAAACAGTACCAGCTACGTAACCTTCCCGCGCCCGATGCCGGTACGCACTGGACCTACATGGGTGAAAATTACGTTCTGATTGGCGATGCTGATGGCAAAATCTACAAAGCCTATAACGGAGATATTTTCTATCACCGCTGATACGATGATCCGGCCCTGGCAGGAGGACGACCGGCCATTTCTGCGCACGCTGTACCTGCATGCACGACGCGTGGCCTGGCCATGGCTGGACAATTCTGAATGGCAGCTTGAGGATTTTGACGCCGCAACGCGTGACGAGCAGATCTGGGTTGCGATTCACGACGGTCACCGGGTAGGGTTTGCCTCCGTCTGGGAAAATGATAACTTTTTGCACAATCTGTTTGTCGACCCGCAGTATCAGCGTCTGGGAGTTGGCCGTTTGTTACTGGAACAAGTACAGAGGACGTTTACCAGTACAGGCGCGCTGAAGTGTCTGGTGAAGAATGAGCGGGCGGTTGCGTTTTACCAGCGCCACGGCTGGCACATTGAGGCGACGGGGGATTCTCCGGAAGGAGAGTATTATTTGATGCATTATCGGCTTGGGTAAAGTCAGGTGGCGCTACGCTTACCTGACCTACAAAATCGAGGTAGGCCGGGTAAGGCGAAGCCGCCACCCGGCACTAACGCGCAGAGGCGTTACACCGCGCGGAAGGCGATCTCGCTCGGGATCACTTCCCCCTGCCAGTACAGTTGCGCCGCAACGCGCCCCGCCAGCTGACGATAGATTTCCGTGAATTCGCTATCAGGACGGCTGACCACCGTCGGCTTCCCGCTATCCAGATCTTCACGCAGTGTGATATGCAGCGGCAGTTGCCCCAGCAGTTGGGTGTGATATTGCGCCGCCAGCTTCTCCGCACCGCCGGTACCGAAGATCGGCTCATGGTGTCCACAGTTGCTGCAAATGTGCATGCTCATGTTCTCGACGATGCCGAGTACCGGCACCTCCACCTTCTCGAACATGACGATGCCTTTTTTGGCGTCGATCAGCGCGATATCCTGCGGCGTGGTGACCACGACGGCGCCGGTGACCGGAATGTTCTGCGCCAGCGTCAGCTGGATATCACCGGTGCCCGGCGGCATGTCCAGCACCAGATAATCGAGGTCAGGCCACATTGTCTCCTGCAACATTTGCAGCAACGCTTTGCTGGCCATCGGGCCACGCCAGACCATTGCGTTATCGTCCGTGACCAGGTAACCAATGGAGTTGGTCGCCAGACCGTGCGCCACGATCGGCGCCATGTGGGTACCGTCCGGCGAAGTTGGACGCTGGTTTTCAGCACCCAGCATGTTCGGAATGGACGGGCCATAAATATCAGCATCCAGAATGCCGACTTTCGCCCCTTCTGCCGCCAGAGCAAGCGCCAGGTTCACGGCGGTCGACGATTTACCCACCCCACCCTTGCCAGAACTGACGGCGATGATGTTCTTCACGCCGTTAACGCCCGGCTGATTTTTCACGCGCTTGAGCGTGGCGATGCTGTGGCTTAGCTTCCAGTCAATTGCTTTTGCGCCAGTAATGCGCAGCAGCTCAGAGCTGGTTTGCTCTTTCAGGGCATCAAAGGCGCTGGTCCAGACGAACGGCATCTGCAGCTCAATGTGCAGCGTATCGTCCAGCCATGCGACATGATGAAGCGCTTTCAGCGTCGTGAGATTGTGCTTCAGGGTTGGATGCTGAAAATTAGCCAGCGTCCCGGCGACCATTGCTCGTAAGGCTTCCGGTGATTTGGCCTGGGATTGAGAACTCATCCCGACTCCTTTGTTCTTGTGAATAAGACCTTAGATGAACAAGTTTACCTGAAAGGCCGTGGTTTGTGCTTACTTAATAATGCCCCTTTTGGTAATATCGAAAACCCTTTTCACAGTTAAAAGAAGTAATGCCTACTATGACTCAAGTCGCGAAAAAAATTCTGGTAACGTGCGCCCTGCCGTACGCCAACGGCTCAATCCACCTCGGCCACATGCTGGAGCATATCCAGGCTGATGTCTGGGTCCGTTACCAGCGAATGCGCGGCCACGAGGTGAACTTCATCTGTGCGGACGATGCCCACGGCACCCCAATCATGCTGAAAGCACAGCAGCTGGGAATTTCCCCGGAACAGATGATCGCCGAAATGAGTCAGGAGCATCAGACCGATTTTGCTGGCTTTGACATCAGCTATGACAACTATCACTCCACGCACAGCGACGAGAACCGCGAGCTGTCAGAGCTGATCTACACCCGTCTGAAAGAGAACGGTTTCATTAAAAACCGCACCATCTCTCAGCTGTACGATCCGGAAAAAGGCATGTTCCTGCCGGACCGTTTCGTCAAAGGCACCTGTCCGAAATGTAAATCCCCGGACCAGTACGGCGATAACTGCGAAGTGTGTGGCGCGACCTACAGCCCGACCGAGCTTATCGAGCCGAAATCCGTGGTTTCCGGCGCCACGCCGGTGATGCGTGACTCCGAGCACTTCTTCTTCGACCTGCCGTCGTTCAGCGAAATGCTGCAGGCGTGGACCCGCAGCGGCGCGCTGCAGGAGCAGGTGGCGAACAAGATGCAGGAGTGGTTTGAATCCGGTCTGCAGCAGTGGGATATCTCCCGCGATGCGCCATACTTCGGCTTCGAAATCCCGAACGCGCCGGGCAAATATTTCTACGTCTGGCTGGATGCACCAATCGGCTACATGGGCTCCTTCAAGAACCTGTGTGACAAGCGCGGCGATACCCTAAGCTTCGACGAGTACTGGAAGAAAGATTCCACCGCCGAGCTGTACCACTTCATCGGCAAAGACATCGTTTACTTCCACAGCCTGTTCTGGCCAGCGATGCTGGAAGGCAGCAATTTCCGCAAGCCGACTAACCTGTTCGTACACGGCTACGTAACGGTCAACGGTGCGAAGATGTCCAAATCTCGCGGGACGTTTATTAAGGCCAGCACCTGGCTGAACCACTTCGATGCGGATAGCCTGCGCTACTACTACACCGCGAAGCTCTCTTCCCGCATCGACGATATCGACCTGAATCTGGAAGATTTCGTGCAGCGCGTGAACGCGGACATCGTCAACAAGGTGGTGAACCTGGCGTCCCGTAACGCAGGTTTTATCGCTAAACGCTTTGACGGCGTGCTCTCTGCCGAACTGGCCGATCTTGAGCTGTATAAAACCTTCACCGACGCCGCCGCTGCGGTTGGCGAAGCCTGGGAAAGTCGTGAATTTGGTAAAGCCATTCGCGAAATCATGGCGCTGGCAGACGTGGCCAACCGCTATGTCGACGAGCAGGCGCCGTGGGTGGTGGCGAAACAGGAAGGCCGCGACGCCGACTTGCAGGCGATCTGCACCATGGGTCTGAACATGTTCCGCGTGCTGATGACCTGGCTGAAGCCGGTTCTGCCGCAGCTGGCAGCCCGCGCGGAAGCATTCCTGAACACCGAACTGACCTGGGATGCCATCCAGCAGCCGCTGCTCGGCCACAAGGTTAACACCTTCAAGGCGCTGTATAACCGCATCGAGATGAAACAGGTTGACGCGCTGGTGGAAGCATCAAAAGAAGAGGTGAAAGCGGCTGCCGCGCCGGTGACCGGCCCGCTGGCGGACGATCCGATTCAGGAGACCATCACCTTTGATGATTTCTCCAAAGTCGACCTGCGCGTGGCGCTGATCGAAAACGCGGAGTTCGTTGAAGGTTCTGACAAACTGCTGCGTCTGACGCTGGATCTGGGCGGCGAGAAACGTAACGTCTTCTCCGGCATTCGTTCCGCGTACCCTGATCCGCAGGTGCTGATCGGTCGTCAGACCGTGATGGTGGCAAACCTGGCGCCGCGTAAAATGCGCTTCGGCATCTCTGAAGGGATGGTGATGGCCGCAGGCCCGGGCGGAAAAGACATCTTCCTGTTAAGCCCTGACGAAGGCGCGAAGCCGGGTCAGCAGGTGAAGTAATAAAAAAGCCGGATGAGAATCCGGCTTTTTTTTGCCCGGCGGCGCTACGCTTGCACGGGCCTACGAGTTTTTAGGCCGGGTAAGGCGAGGCCGCCACCCGGCTAAAAATCACCCCTTCTGGTTATGCACCCGCTGCGTCAACCCACGCAGGAAATAACGCAGAAACTGATCCCCACACTCGCGGTAATTTTTATGATCCGGCGCGCGCATCATGGCGGTGATTTCCGGCATCGATACGCGAAATTTCTGCTCGGTCATGATCGCCAGAATGTCGTCAGTTTTCAGGGAGAACGCAATACGCAGCTTTTTCAGCACCGTGTTGTTATTCACCCGACGCTCAAGCGCCAGCTCAGGCGCAGATTCATCTTTGCCGCGCTTGTCGTAGATCAGGCCGTTCAGGAAGCCCGACAGAATGATGTCCGGGCAGCGAACAAAACCCTCTTCATCTTCTTTAGTCATCCAGGTGTCGAACCCGGCGGACGTGGATTCCATGTCGGAGAGCGCAAGAATGCGCACCATGTCATTATTGTTCGCTTTCAGGGTGTAGCGCAGGCTACGAAGAATATCGTTACTTAGCATAGAGCCTTCGAATGTCGATGATGCAATGGCGCGCAGTGTACCAGTTTTACAGCCCTATCGCCTCTTTCAAACTTTTCAGATAGCGACGACTGACGGGCACGGTTTGCCCTGCACGTAGCACCAGTTCGGCCTGGCCGTTATCTTCCAGGCGGATCTCCTTCAGGTGCGCCATGTTCACCAGATACTGTCGATGACAGCGAATCAGCGGCGTGCGGCTCTCCAGCGTGCGTAACGTAAGCTCGGTAAAGCCTTCGTTACCTTCGGCGCTGGTGACGTATACCCCGCTCAGACGACTGCTGACAAAGGCAACGTCGTCCATTTGCAGGAGGTAAATCCGGCTGTGCCCGGTACAGGGGATAAACTTCAGGGGCTGCTGATGCTCCGGCAGCAGCGTCACGTCCTGCGCGGTACGCTCCTGGCGCAGACGGGTCAGGGTCTTTTCAAGGCGTTTCTCTTCAATCGGTTTCAGCAGATAATCAAACGCGTGCTCTTCAAACGCCTTTACCGCGTACTCATCAAAGGCCGTCAGAAAGACGATATAGGGACGGTGCTCCGGGTCGAGCATGCCGACCATCTCCAGACCGCTGATGCGCGGCATCTGAATATCGAGGAACAGCACGTCCGGGCGCAGTTTATGCACAGCACCGATGCCTTCAATGGCATTGGCGCATTCCCCCACGACCTCAATATCACTCTGCTCCTGCAACAGGACACGCAGGTTTTCCCGTGCTAACGGCTCATCATCAACAATCAGCACTCTTAACATGCGTTCTCCTCCAGCGGCAATCGTAAGGTAATTCGGGTATAGCGGTCTGGCTCACAGGCGACGGTGATACCGCAGTCATCACCAAAATGTGCGCGCAGGCGCTTATCCACCAGGCTCATGCCCAGACCGCCTGACGCGGAGGCTTCATACAGCCCCGCGTTATCTTCAATATCCAGTACAAGATGGTGGTTAAAACGGGAAGCGGAAATCATGATTTCTCCGGTTCCCAGCAGCTGCGACGTCCCATGCTTAATGGCGTTCTCCACAATCGGTTGCAGGGTAAAGGCCGGAAGATGCTGATACGCCAGCTCATCCGGGACGGATAACGACACCTGTAAACGTGACTGGAAGCGCGCTTTTTCAATTTGCAGATAGGCGTTTACATGCTCAATCTCGTCCGCGAGGGTGACGATCTCCGAGGGACGCTTCAGGTTTTTGCGGAAAAATGTCGACAGAAATTGCACCAGCTGCGCGGCCTGATCGCTGTCGCGGCGGATCACCGCCTTCAGCGTGTTGAGCGCGTTAAACAGGAAATGCGGATTCACCTGAGCGTGCAGGAGCTTAATTTCTGACTGCGTCAGCAGCGCTTTTTGCCGTTCATACTGCCCCGCCAGGATTTGCGCCGAAAGCAGCTGGGCGATACCCTCCCCCAGCGTGCGGTTGATGGAGCTGAACAGGCGATTTTTGGCTTCGTAAAGCTTAATGGTGCCCATGACGCGCTGGTTTTCGCCCCGCAGGGGAATAACCAGCGTAGAGCCAAGTTTGCACTGCGGATGCAGGGAACAGCGGTACGGCACTTCATTCCCGTCGGCATACACCACTTCACCCGTTTCAATAGCGCGCAAAGTGTAGGCCGAGGAGATCGGCTTACCTGGAAGATGGTGGTCGTCCCCGGTACCGGTAAACGCCAGCAACTTTTCGCGATCGGTAATCGCCACGGCCCCGATATCCAGCTCTTTATACAGCACCTGCGCCACCTTCATGCTGTTCTCCTCGTTGAATCCCTGCCGCAGGATCCCTTCCGTCGACGCCGCAACTTTTAATGCGGTGGCAGAAAATGCCGAGGTGTATTTTTCGAACATGGCGCGTTTGTCGAGCAGAATGCGCATAAACAGCGCCGCACCAACGGTATTGGTGACCATCATCGGTGCGGCAATGCTGCTGACCAGATGTAACGCATCGTCAAACGGGCGCGCGATCAGCAGGATGATCGCCATCTGCGCCATTTCCGCCACGAAGGTAATCGCCCCGGCGGTAAGGGGACTGAACACTTTATCCGGCCGTCCGCGCTTAATCATATAGCTGTGGACGAGACCACCGAGTAGCCCTTCGACAATGGTGGAGATCATGCAGCTTAGTGCCGTCATACCGCCCATCGAATAGCGGTGCAGGCCGCCGGTTAACCCCACCAGACCGCCCACGACCGGGCCTCCGAGCAGCCCGCCCATTACCGCGCCAATGGCGCGCGTATTGGCGATGGAATCTTCAATATGGAGACCAAACCAGGTCCCCATAATGCAGAATATGGAAAATACGACGTAGCAGAGGAATTTGTGCGGCAGACGGACGGTGACCTGCATCAGCGGAATGAACAGGCGCGTTTTGCTCATCAACCAGGCGATGACAAGAAACACGCACATCTGCTGAAGCAACAGCAGCACCAGATTAAACTCGTACATACTCACAAACCGCACATTCTAAAAACGCGTAACATACACTGATGGCGGTTAACTTTCTTTGAAACGTGCCAAAAAAGCGATAAATCGTGTCCGTCATCACACCTTTTGCCGGAGATAACCTGTCTTTCGTATAATTTGTACAAAAAAGAATCAAATCTTCCTGGTTCCGCAAAGTGGGTCTACAGTTAAGCTGGGGACGCGCAAGCCTGGGGGCGAAAATGGCGCTTTACACGATAGGTGAAGTGGCACTCCTGTGTGATATCAATCCCGTTACGCTACGGGCGTGGCAGCGACGGTATGGATTGCTTAAGCCGCAAAGAACGGACGGCGGGCACCGCCTGTTTAACGATGCGGATATTGACCGGATCCGCGAGATCAAAAGCTGGATCGACAATGGCGTACAGGTCGGCAAGGTGAAGTCGCTTCTGAGCCAGGACGATCCTGATACGCAGCATCTCTGGCGCGAGCAGCAGGAAACGCTGCTGAGGCTGTTGCAGACCGGCAATTTGCAGCGTCTGCGCGGCTGGATCAAAGAACAGGGTCGAGACTACCCCGCGCAAACCCTGATCACCCATCTTTTTATTCCCCTACGGCGTCGGCTTCAGTGTCAGCAAACCACCTTACAGGCACTGCTCAGCATGCTTGATGGCGTGCTGATTAACTATATTTCCGTCTGTCTTGCCTCAGCGCGGAATAAAAACAGCAAAGATGCGCTGGTGATCGGCTGGAACGTCCACGATACTACCCGGCTGTGGCTCGAAGCCTGGATTGCCACCCAGCAAGGCTGGCGCGTTGACGTGCTTGCACACTCCCTGGCACAGCTCAGGCCGGAACTGTTTGAGGGGCAGACGCTGCTGGTCTGGTGTGGCGAAGTCCCCTCCGCTTCCCAACAGCAGCTCCTCACGGAATGGCGCGAACATGGTTATCCCGTTTACTCGCTGGGGCCAAATGCGTTGTAACGGCATTTAATGGTTCATTAACAGCTGCGCTTCACCGTATAATTGTTCCGTTAACAACAGGAGCACATGATGAAGGCAACGAAACTGGCCGTAATTACCCTTTTTGCACTGATGGCCGTCAGCGGTATCGGTGGCGTTATGCTTGCAGGTTACTCGTTTATTGTTCGCGGCGGTGTTGGCTGAGGTATCCGGCCAGGCGTTCAAACAGGCGATCCACCACAATCGCCGCCAGCGCAACCAGAACCGCCCCCTGAATAATATAAGCCGTGTTAAACCCGCTTAACCCAATAATGATTGGCGTCCCCAGCGTATTGACCCCGACCGTCGACGCGATGGTTGCCGTACCAATGTTGATGATCACGGACGTCCGCACACCGGCAATAATCACCGGTGCGGCCAGCGGCAGTTCAACCTTCAGCAGCCGCTGCCAGGCGCTCATTCCCATCCCTTCCGCTACGCTCAGCACCGATGCAGGCACCGCCGCAATGCCCGCCAGCGTCCCTTGCAGAATGGGCAACACGCCGTACAAGATCAGCGCAATGATGGCAGGCTCCTGCCCAAAACCGATCGCCGGCACGGCAATCGCCAGCACGGCCACCGGCGGGAAGGTCTGCCCCGTTGCGGCGATGGTCTCCACCAGCGGACGGAACTCCCTGCCCGCAGGCCGCGTCACCGCAATACCGGCACCTGTGCCCAGCACGATGGCAATCACGCTTGACGCCGCTACCAGCCAGAAGTGCGCCAGGGTGAGATTAACAAAGCTCTCCTGCTGGTACACCGGGCGCGGCAGCCCGGGAATAAGCGCATTAAACAGCGCCGCGCTGTGCGGCATCAGGTAGAGTAAGGCGATAAACAGCCCTGTCAGCCAGAGTAACGGATCACGGACCCACTTCACGCGTCACCTCCCCCGCCAGCAGATCGCGAAAATGGATCGTCCCGCATGGTGTCCCCTGCCCGTCCGCAACGGGTAACACCTCACACTGCCGGGCGACAAACGCCGAAAGGGCATCGCGCAGGCTCATCCCGTCATGCAGCGGTTCACCACCGATTTGCGCATCCTGCGGACGCAGATAGTCCCTGACGGTGCGCAGCGAGAGCAGCCTGACACCCAGCTCGCTGCGGCCAAAGAACTCACGCACAAAATCGTTTGCCGGCGACGTTAACAGCTCAAGCGGCGTACCCTGCTGGACGACTTCGCCGTGATCCATCAGTACCAGACGATCGGCCAGCCGCAGTGCTTCGTCGATATCATGCGTCACCAGCACGATGGTGCGCCCGAGAATACGGTGGATGCGGCTCATCTCGGCCTGAAGTGCGCCGCGGGTGACCGGATCCAGCGCGCCGAAGGGCTCATCCATCAGCAGTACCTGCGGGTTAGCGGCCAGCGCGCGCGCCACCCCGACCCGCTGCTGTTGTCCGCCGGAAAGCTGGTGCGGGTAGCGGTCGCGAAGCGACGCGTCCAGGCCCAGCAACGCCATCAACTCGTCGACACGCTCATTGATCTTCCCCCGGGACCATTTTTCCAGCTGTGGCACGGTGGCAATGTTCTGCGCCACCGTCCAGTGGGGAAACAGGCCGATGGACTGAATGGCGTAGCCCATACGCCGCCGCAGCTCCAGCACCGGCAGGCTGCGGATCTCCTCTCCGGCAAAGCGAATCGTCCCGCTGTCGTGCTCCACCAGCCGATTGATCATCTTCAGCGTCGTCGATTTTCCCGACCCCGACGTCCCGATCAATACCGAGAACGCCCCCTCGGCAAAATGCAGATTGAGATGGCTTGCCGCCGGACGGCCCGCAAAGGTTTTACTCACATCATGAAATTCAATCATTGGCTCTTCTCCTGAGCAGCGCGAGCCACAGGGCAAATAAGGCATCCAGCACGACCGCCAGCGCAATCGTGGGCACAACGCCCAGCAACACCAGATCCAGCGCGCTGCTGAGCAGCCCTTGGAACACCAGCGCCCCAAAGCCGCCCGCCCCGATCAGCGCGGCAATTACCGCCATCCCAACGGTTTGCACCGTCACCACCCGCAGGCTGCGAACAAGCAGCGGAAGCGCAAGCGGCAGCTGTATTTTCCAGAAACACTGGCGCGCACTCATCCCCATCGCATGGGCGCTTTCCAGCACGTCGGGCGGAACCTGGCTTAACCCCGCCACCACGCCGCGCACCAGTGGCAGCAGCGCATACAACACAAGGGCAATCAGCGCCGGGGTCAGCCCGGTTCCGGCAATGCCTGCCGCGGCCAACGCAGGGAAGGATTTAACCAGACCGGCGAGGGGGGCAATCAGCAGGCCAAACAGGGCAACGGAGGGGATGGTCTGAATAACGTTGAGCACGGTAAAGACGGCACCCTGGCGGCTGGGATGTCGGTAGCACCACATGCCCAGCGGCACGCCCAGCAGCAGCGCCGGGACCAGCGTCCCGAACAGGATCGTCAGATGTTGCGCCAGCGCGTTGTCAAACACCTCCTGACGGTTGACGTACTCTTTTAACAGCGAGAGTTGATTCAGCTCGCCGCTGAAGAGGATCAGCAGGGGAATCACCCAGAATTGCGCGTTCAGCAGCCAGCGCCACACAGGTATCGGCGTCAGGCGGCGAATGGCATCGCTACAGGCCAGCAGGCAGAGTGCCAGCCACAGCCACAGGCCGCTGCCAATCGACGTGCGCGCCAGCGGGCTTTCAACCGAGGCCATCTGCGTTGCCGCCTGTCCTGCGCTCCAGAACAGTACGATAAACAGCGCTTCGCTGAGCAGAAGCGTCAGCCACAGCGCGGTTCGCCCCGGCCAGAAGGCTAAGACTACGGTACTCGCCAGCGCCGCGCCCAGCAGCAGCGGCGTAAATGCCCAGATCTGCCACAGCGCGCGCGGTTCGCCCGACACCAGACGGTTTGGCGCGACATTCACAAAAGGTAACGCGACCGCCACGATGGCCATACAGACCAACAGCAGCAGGACGCGGTTATGACATTTTATTGGCACAGCCTTATCCCGTTACTTCACAAGCCCTTGTTGTTTCAGGAAGTCGGCAGCCACTTTTTTGGCATCCAGCCCCTCTACGGCAATGCTGGCATTCAGCTGTTGCAGCGTTTTCGCATCCAGTTTTTCAAACACCGGTTTGAGCCAATCGTCGATATCCGGGTAGGCTTTCAGCACCGCCTCGCGCACGACCGGGGTTGGGGCGTAAATTGGCTGAACGCCTTTCGGGTCGGTCAGGGTTTGCAGACCAAGCGCCGCGACCGGGCCGTCGGTGCCGTAAGCCATCGCCGCGTTGACGCCGGAGGTTTTCTGCGCCGCCGCCTTAATGGTCACCGCCGTGTCGCCGCCCGCCAGAGAGAGTAGCTGTGCCTGATCGAGCTTGAAATCATAAGCTTTTTCAAACGCTGGCAGGGCATCAGCGCGCTCGATAAACTCTGCCGAGGCCGCGAGCTTAAACTCGCCCTTCTCTTTCAGGTAGCGGCTGAGATCGTCAAGCGAGGTGAGCTTGCCTTTCTCGGCGATATCTTTGCGCACCGCGATGGTCCAGGTGTTGTTGGCCGGTGCCGGTGTAAGCCAGACCAGCTTATTTTTTTCCGCGTCCAGCTTTTTGACTTTTTCGTACCCGGCTTTGGCATTTTTCCAGGCCGGATCGTTTTCATCCTTGAAGAAGAATGCCCCGTTGCCGGTGTATTCCGGGTAGATATCCAGCTCGCCGGAAGTGATAGCACCGCGCACGACAGGCGTGGTGCCAAGCTGCACTTTATTGACCGTTTTCACGCCGTGGCTTTCGAGCACCTGCAAAATGATATTGCCGAGCAACGCGCCCTCGGTATCAATTTTGGAACCCACCTTAACCGGCTCTGCGGCCTGTAACGGCAGGCTCAGCGCCGCCAGTAGCACCGCCGACCCTGTTATCCCCTTAATAATCGTCATTCTACTTTCCTCATTATTTTGTGGCCTTTTTCATAGGCTTGAGAGAAAAGCGTAGCTTAAAACAGTGAATTTAACCGTTTTTCGTACCAGATGAGAGGCATCCCCCGCCAGGCGGGGGATAGGGAGAAAGGTAAGATTATTGCAGTTCGAACTCGGCTTTGTTCACGCGGGCGGAATCCACGCCGATGAAGACGTTGAATTTGCCAGGCTCGGCATCGTATTTCATCTGCTGATTCCAGAACTTCAGCGCATTTACGTCAATCGGGAAGCTGACCGTTTTGGTTTCGCCCGGTTTCAGGTTGACCTTTTCGAAGCCGCGCAGCTGTTTCACCGGACGGCTCATGGAGGCCGTGACATCCTGAACGTACATCTGGATCACCGTCGCGCCTTCGCGTTTGCCGCTGTTGGTCACTTCCACGCTGGCGGTCACTTTGCCGTCACGCTTCAGGGTCGGCGCCGACATTTTCACGTCAGAGACCTTAAACGTGGTGTAGCTCAGGCCATAGCCAAACGGATAGAGCGGGCCGTTAGCCTCGTCGAAGTAACGGGACGTGTACTTGTTCGGCTTGTCGGCGTTGTACGGACGACCGGTGTTCAGGTGGCTGTAGTAAACCGGGATCTGCCCGACGGAGCGCGGGAAGGACATCGGCAGCTTGCCGGACGGGTTGTAATCGCCAAACAGCACGTCGGCAATGGCGTTACCGCCTTCGGTACCGGCGAACCAGGTTTCCAGAATGGCGTCAGCCTGCTGGTCTTCTTTCACCAGCGCCAGCGGACGCCCGTTCATCAGCACCAGCACCAGCGGCTTGCCGGTGGCTTTCAGGGCCGCGATCAGGTCACGCTGGCTTTGCGGGATAGTGATGTCGGTCCGGCTGGAGGCTTCGTGCGCCATCCCCTGCGCTTCACCCACCACGGCAACCACCACGTCGGACTGCTTCGCGGCGTTAACCGCTTCGTCGATCATCTCTTTCGGCGTGCGTGGATCCACCTTCACCGCTTCCTCATACTGGTTGAGGAAGGTCACGATGTCTTTATCGTCGGTGACGTTTGCGCCTTTGGCGTAAACCACTTTTGCATTATCACCCACAGCGCTCTTAATGCCTGTCAGCACGGTAACGGACTGATCCGCCACGCCTGCGGCGGACCAGCTGCCCATGACGTCACGCTTGCTGTCGGCCAGCGGACCGACCACGGCAATGGTGCCGGATTTTTTCAGCGGCAGCGTGTCGAGACGGTTTTTCAGCAGCACCAGGCTTTCGCGCGCCACTTCGCGGGCTTCTTTGCGGTGCAGGCGGCTTTCAGCATTGGTGTCCGCCGGGTCAGACTCCTTCGGCCCCAGATGGCTGTAAGGATCGTTAAACAGCCCCATGTCATATTTCACGTTCAGCACGTGGCGAGCGGCATCGTCCAGCTCCGCCATCGTCACCTTGCCGCTCTTCACCAGCCCCGGCAGGTATTTGCTGTAGTATTCGTCGCTCATGCTCATGTTGATCCCGGACTTGAGTGCCACGCGTACCGCATCTTCCGGGTCAGACGCTGTGCCGTGCTTGATCAGCTCTTTAATCGCCCCGTGATCCGAAACGGTGATGCCCTTGAAGCCCCACTGGTCGCGCAGCACATCTTTCAGCAGCCACGAATCGGAGGTGGCAGGCGTGCCGTTGAGAGAGTTCAACGCCACCATCACCGCGCCGCTGCCTGCGTCCAGCCCCGCTTTGTACGGCGGCATATAGTCGTTAAACAGGCGCTGCGGACTCATGTCCACGGTGTTGTACTCTTTGCCGCCTTCCACCGCGCCATAGGCGGCGAAGTGCTTGACGCTGGTCATCACCGAGTAACGATCTGCCGGACTTTTGCCCTGCATCGCTTCCACCATGGTTTTGCCCATCGTGGCGGTTAACCAGGTATCTTCACCAAAGCCCTCCGAAGCACGGCCCCAGCGCGGATCGCGGGAGACGTCTACCATCGGCGCCCAGGTCATGTTCAGGCCGTCGTCTGCGGCTTCATATGCCGATACGCGCCCGACGGTTTTCACCGCATCGAGGTTAAAGGAGGAGGCTAAGCCGAAGCTAATCGGGAAGACGGTACGCTGGCCGTGCACCACGTCGTAGGCGAAGAACAGCGGAATTTTCAGGCGGCTCAGTTCCATCACCTGATCCTGCATTTTGCGGATATCCTGGCGGGTAACGGTGTTAAAAATGGCTCCTACCTGCCCGTCTTTGATCATCTCGCGAATGGCTTCTTTCGGGTTATCCGGGCCGACGCTGATCAGGCGCAGCTGGCCGATTTTCTCATCGACCGTCATCTTTTTGAGTAAATCCGTGACAAAGGCGTCGCGGGCTTCAGGCGTGAGCGGGTGATTACCAAACAAATCCTCTGCCAGCGCAGGTTGCAGCGCCAGGCTGACGGCGACACCTACATAACATAGCCATTTCATGTTGTTATTCTCTCTCATCAATAACCGCGGGAAGCACCCGGCCAGACCGTGCGAAAAGCGCAGTGTGCCACAAAGCCTGAAAACCTTGCAGGGTTATTCTCTGATTTTTCTCATGAATACCCGACCGCTCAACGGCTAATCGCGCTATGCTTTACAGCGAGAAATTTGCCCCACCACAAGGAGTGGAAGATGTCTTCTGTTCGAACTAACGATAACACTACTTTTATTAACGAACTGTCGCGCCTGGTTGGTCACTCTCACCTGCTTACCGACCCGGCCAAAACCGCCCGCTACCGTAAGGGCTTTCGCTCCGGCCAGGGCGACGCGCTGGCGGTGGTCTTCCCCGGTACGTTGCTCGAACTGTGGCGCGTGCTCAGCGCCTGCGTTGCGGCAGACAAGATTATTTTAATGCAGGCTGCTAACACCGGCCTGACTGAAGGCTCCACGCCGAACGGCAACGATTACGATCGTGACATCGTGATTATCAGCACCCTGCGCCTCGACAAACTGCACCTGCTGGACAAGGGCGAACAGGTACTCGCCTTCCCCGGCACCACGCTCTACTCGCTGGAAAAGGCGCTTAAGCCGCTGGGTCGCGAACCGCACTCGGTGATCGGCTCTTCGTGCATTGGTGCCTCGGTGATCGGCGGGATCTGCAATAACTCCGGCGGCTCGCTGGTGCAGCGCGGCCCGGCCTACACGGAGATGTCGCTGTTTGCCCGTATCGATGAAAATGGCAAGCTGACGCTGGTTAACCATTTGGGGATCGATCTGGGTGTAACGCCAGAGCAGATCCTCAGCAAACTTGACGATGACCGCGTGAAGGACGAAGACGTTCAGCACGATGGCCGTCACGCGCATGACCACGATTACATCACCCGCGTGCGCGATATCAATGCCGATACGCCAGCGCGCTATAACGCCGATCCGGATCGCCTGTTTGAATCCTCCGGCTGCGCGGGCAAGCTGGCCGTTTTTGCGGTGCGCCTCGATACCTTCCCGGCAGAGAAAAAGCAGCAGGTGTTTTACATTGGCACCAATCAGCCGGAGGTGCTGACGGAGATCCGCCGTCATATTCTGGCCGAGTTCACTCACCTGCCGGTGGCGGGCGAGTATATGCACCGGGACATTTATGACATCGCTGAGCGCTACGGCAAAGATACCTTCCTGATGATCGACAAGCTCGGCACCGACAAAATGCCGTTCTTCTTCACCATGAAGGGCCGCACCGACGCGATGCTGGAGAAAGTGTCGCTGTTCAAACCGCACTTCACCGACCGCTTTATGCAGAAACTGGGCAACGCCTTCCCGGCGCATTTACCGGAGCGGATGAAGACCTGGCGCGATAAGTATGAGCACCACCTGCTGCTGAAAATGGCCGGGGACGGAATTGCCGAAGCGCAGAGCTGGCTCACCGAGTTCTTCAAAACTGCCGACGGGGATTTCTTCGCCTGCACGCCGGAAGAAGGCAGCAAAGCCTTCCTGCACCGCTTCGCCGCGGCGGGTGCGGCTATCCGTTATCAGGCTGTGCATTCCGAAGAGGTAGAGGATATTCTGGCGCTGGATATTGCCCTGCGTCGCAACGATACCGAGTGGTTTGAACATCTGCCGCCGGAGATTGACAGCAAGCTGGTGCACAAGCTCTATTACGGCCACTTCATGTGCTATGTCTTCCACCAGGATTACATCGTCAAAAAAGGGGTGGATGCGCATGCGTTGAAAGAGCAGATGCTGGCGTTGCTGCACGAGCGTGGCGCGCAATATCCTGCCGAGCACAACGTGGGGCATTTGTACAAAGCGCCGGAGACGCTTAAACAGTTTTATCGCAAAAATGACCCTACAAACAGTATGAACCCCGGCATTGGTAAGACAACGCGGAAGAAATACTGGAAAGAGAGTGCCGAAACAGAGGAGCACAATACGCAAGCCTCTGATGAACGCCTATAGCCAAATTTAAGAGATTGTTAAGCTCTCCTCAATCGTACTAGAGTATCTGCCTGTTGCCAGAGAAACGTTTCTCTGGCTTTCCAAACAAGGAGCGGGCAGAACATGTCGGCTGTAGAGATTTTACCCGAAACTGAAATCGAGGTGCGCGACGCCCTTCCTGACGATGCACATGCCATCTCGGCGATATACGCCTGGCATGTGCTTCATGGCCGTGCGTCCTTCGAGGAAGTTCCCCCCACCGTCGATGAGATGCGTCAGCGGATGAAGAGTGTGACCGACAGCGGTTTACCGTGGCTGGTTGCGCTGTATCGCGGCATTGTCGTCGGCTACTGCTACGCCACGTTTTATCGTCCACGTCAGGCCTACCGGTACACCCTTGAGGAATCCATCTATGTGGATGCCAGCACCACCGGGCGCGGGTTTGGCTCGGCGCTGATGGATGCCCTGATTGCACGGTGTGAGCAAGGTCCCTGGCGGCAGATGATTGCTGTGGTCGGTGACGGAAACAATAATGCGGGATCGTTACGGCTGCATAAAAAACATGGCTTCGAGGTTGTCGGTCAACTGCGCAGCGTGGGGTATAAGAAGGGCGACTGGCGGGATACGTTGATCATGCAGCGTCCACTCAACGATGGTGACTGGACGCTGCCGGAGTAGGCGCTTTCGCCCGGTGGCACTCCGCTTACCGGGCCTACGTATCGGGGCCGCTTTAGGGCCGTAGGCCGGGTCAGGCGAAGCCGCCACCCGGCACAGACAGGCGACTCAGTCGTTCTGCGCCGTCGCCATCTGTTCCGCTTTCTGCTTTTTATACGCCAGCGCTGAAGCCGGCACCGGTTGCACTTTCCCGGTTTCAATCCAGGTGCGCAGGCGGCTGGCATCCGCAAAGTGGGTATATTTGCCGAAGGCATCCATCACCACCAGCGCCACTGGTTTACCATTAAACACGGTGCGCATCACCAGGCAGTGCCCTGCCGCATTGGTGAATCCGGTCTTGGTTAACTGAATATTCCAGTTATCGCGATACACCAGATGGTTAGTGTTGCGGAACGGCAGCGTATACGCCGGGTTCGAGAATGTCGCCATCTCCTCACGCGTGGTGCTGAGCTGACCAATCAGCGGGTATTGCTTACTGGCGATCAGCAGCTTGGTTAAATCACGCGCCGTCGAGACGTTATGGATCGACAGACCGGTTGGCTCCACGAAATGGGTATTTTTCATCCCCAGCGCTTTGGCTTTGGCATTCATCGCGCGGATAAACGCGTCGTAACCGCCAGGATAATGGTGGGCAAGGCTCGCCGCCGCGCGGTTCTCTGAGGACATCAGCGCCAACAGCAGCATATTTTTACGGCTGATTTCACTGTTCAGACGCACGCGAGAGTAGATCCCTTTCATCTCTGGCGTGTGGCTGATATCCACTTTTAGCTTTTCGTCCAGCGGCAGTCGTGCATCAAGCACCACCATCGCGGTCATGACTTTGGTTATGGAAGCGATCGGGCGCACCAGATCCGGGTGACTGGCGTAGATCACCTTGTTGGTATTCAGGTCAACGATCATCGCGCTGCCGGACGCAATCTGGGGTTGCGCAGCAGCGGTGGCAACTGCGGGCGTTTTGGCGATGGCTGGCGCGGTAGCGGAGACGCCCAACAGTAGCGCAAGACTAAGGAGTGACACTCGAAATTTCAGCATGATGAGACTTCTGATAATGATTCACGCACGTTATGACGTACACCGCCTGTGTCGACGGATAAACACAGGCTGGCTTCGGCATCATAGCGGTCACCGTGCGTTGTCGCCAGCGGAGAATCATAACCAGATGCTGCATTGCTGGCATTTACGCCAGCAATGCAGGGGACTTAAAAGAGACGGTATCCATAACCCCAAAGAATAACTGTCAGGGCCAGTAGCGCCTCAAGGACCAGCACGCCGATGGCAAGCGTAGAGCTGGAGAAGCTCAGGCCCTCTTCTTTATTGATGTTGAGGAAGGTTGGCACTCCTACATACAGCAGATAACCGGTGTAAAAGAGGGCAACCGTACCGATCAGCGCGCACAGCCAGACCAGTGGATAGAGCGCAACAATACCGCTTAAGAACAGCGGGGTCGCGACGTATCCGGCGAAGACCATACAGTGTGCCAGCGACGGGCGTTGCGGATAGTTGCGCGCCATCCAGTGGATGACCCGCCCCATTACCGCCACCCCGGCCAGCATCAGGCCATAAAACAGAATGGCCAGGTACAGTCCGGTAAACCAGGAAAGCTGAACCACGGTGCCGTCACCAAAGTTCCAGCCTATTTGCGTAGTACCAATAAACGCGCAGACCACCGGCACCGCTGCCATCAGCAGGACGTGGTGGGTGTAGTGATGCGCGACCGTTTCGTTCTCGTTACGGATGACCTGCATTTCACGATCGGGATGGGAGAAAAGTCCCCAGACATGGTTCATAACGCCCCCTTGTTGTCGGCCCGTCAGCGATAGCTAAAGTATAATGCAGGCTTTAGATTATTTTATGTACAGTGGGAAATTTCCGTTGATTGCCGCGTGGTTGATGGATGGGGTATATGATTAACGCAGGCACAGTAAGGGAGACGACATTTACTTAATGGATATCAACGGTCTTATTGAACAATATGGATACGCCGCGCTGGTCATCGGCAGCGTGGCAGAGGGTGAAACCATCACGCTGCTGGGCGGAGTGGCCGCACATCAGGGATTGCTGAAATTCCCGCTGGTGGTCGCCGCCGTCGCACTGGGCGGTATGATTGGCGACCAGCTGCTCTACTTTCTGGGTCTGCGCTTTGGTCCGACGCTTTTACAACGTTTTGCTAAGCATCAAAAGAAAATTCGTCGTGCTCAGCGGCTTATCCATCGGCATCCCTATATGTTTGTGATTGGCACCCGCTTTATGTATGGCTTTCGCATCATTGGGCCAATACTGATTGGCGCGAGCCGCTTACCGCCGAAAATTTTCCTGCCGCTGAACATTATCGGGGCGATTGCCTGGGCGCTGATTTTTACCACGCTTGGCTACGTGGGTGGCGAAGTGATCGGCCCGTGGCTGCATAATCTCGATCAGCATCTTAAACACTGGGCCTGGTTGATCCTGGTTGTTGCGGTGGTGATTGGGGTACGGCTGTGGCTCAAGCATCGTGAAAAGCGGCGGGATGAAGAGTGAGTGCGGCCTGCTGCCCCTCACCCTACCCCTCTCCCCAAAGGGGAGAGGGAACTCTATACACCCTCTCCCCTTTGGGGAGAGGGCTGGGGTGAGGGGAATGTTTATTCTGCTGGCTTAAACTGCGGATTCGCCAGCATAAAACCACCGTCGACGATAAACGACTGCCCGGTGGTGTAGCTGGCGTCGCTGTCACACAGCCACGCCACCAGGCTGGCTATTTCTTTGGTATGCCCTGGCCGTGCCAGCGGGATTTCCGGCATTGAGCCTTCTTTCACTTCGCTGTCGTCCATATCATTCATCGGCGTGGCGATCGCACCAGGCGCAACGGCGTTCACCAGAATCTTATGTTTAACCAGCTCCAGCGCCATCGACTTTGTTAACCCGCCCAGGGCATGTTTGGCCGCCGTATAGGCGCTGGCGTCCGGCAATGGTGTATGTTCATGCACCGAGGTGATGTTCACGATCCGCCCCCCTTCTCCCTGCTTCACCATCTGACGCGCCGCGATTTGCGAGCAGAGAAACGCGCCGTCCACGTCAACGGTGAATATGTGCCGCCAGTCGTCAAACGACAGGTCCAGAAATGGCGCTTTGTTCATCGCCCCGGCATTGTTAACCAGCACATCCAGCCGCCCGAAACGCGTAATCAGGGTTTCAATGGCCTTTGCGCCTTCCGGCAAATTGCTTAAGTCGAGCTGGATGGCCTCGGCACGCTGCCCGCGCGCTTCAATTTCACGGCAGGTTGCCAGCGCCCCTTCCTCATCTGAATGCCAGGTCACCCCGATATCAAACCCGCGTTCGGCCAGCATCAGGGCCGTCGTTTTGCCAATTCCTGAATCCGATGCGGTAACAATTGCGACTCGCGTCATACTCACCTCCTGAAAATCTGCAAAGAGGTAAGTATAGATAATGCGCGATTTTAGCTGTGATGATATCCGCCACCCAGCGCGGAGGTGAGCTGGAGCGTAGCATCCACGTACTGACCTTTCAGCATCAACCCGGCAATACGCTCTTTGAGCGCCGGAATTTTTGCTTCACTCACCCGCGAGCCGGCAATGATCCCCGCGCTGAAGCGCGCCTGTGCCAGCGCAACGACGCGCGCCGCATCTTTTTCGATCTGCTGCTGGTGCTGATTTTTGGCGGTCAGGGTTTCCACTTCGCTGGCCGTCCGGGCAACCTGGTTTACGGCGTCCACTACGGCCTTATTGTAGTTCGCCACGGAGAGGTTGTTTTGCGCCTGGGCGATATCCAGGTTCGCATTCAACCGACCACTGTCAAAAATTGGCAGCGTCAGCCCCGCGGTTACGCCCATTTGCTGAGCAGATGAGCGGAACAGGTCGCTAAGGTGCAACGCATCCTGCTGCAAGAACGCCATCAAATTGATGTCAGGGTAGAACGCGGCTCTGGCGGCATCCACTTCGCTCATGGACGCTTCGATATACCAGTGCGCCTCCTGCAAATCCGGGCGGCGAGCCAGCAGCTCATAACCGAGCGTTGACGGCAGCGACGCCTCTGCGTCAGGTAAGGCATGCCGGGCGAGCGTGACTGAAGGGGTATTGGTCAATGCATTCAGACGCGCCTCAATGGCCTTCATTTTGCCGTGCACGTCAGCGAGCTGTTCATCGGTTTTGCTGGCATTGATATCTGTTTCAACGCCTTCCACCGAGGAGGTAATGCCGTGCTGATAAAGCTCACGATCGGCACCGATGATATTTTCCTGCTCCCGTTTGATCTGCGCGAGCACGTCACCCACCGCGGCCTCGGTCTGCCAGTCCCAGTACAGCCGCGCGACGCTGCTGGCGAGCAGCTGTCGGGTCTGCTCCAGCTCCGCTTTTTGCGCATTCACTTTACCGATGCGGACCTCAATTTGGGCGCGGTTTTTACCCCATAAATCCAGATCCCATCCGGCCGTCAGACCAAAGGTGCCGTTGGTGTACCAGGGTCCGGTTGTCCCCGCCGCCGGGTCAGTCAGGGCGAATGGCCCCATCAGCCCCTCTGCCGACATCTTTTGCCGTTCCACATCTGCGGAAAAATCCATTTGTGGACCATCAGCAGCGACAGCGGCTTTCGCCTGTGCTTCTGCCAGGGTGATGCGCTGCCGGGCAATTTGCATATCCGGTGCATCCGCCAGCGCTTTAGCAATCAGCGCGTTAAGCTGAGGGTCATTAAAATCTTTCCACCATTCGTTTTTTGGCCAGTCGGCATGACTTAGTTGGGTATTTACAGCAGCGGCGGCGGCTTGCGTTTTCACTGGAGACACCGTGGCATGTTCCGGCGCGCAGGCGGACAGCATAAAAATAAGGGGAGCACTCAGAGATAAAGTAAGAGAACGTTTCATTACGCCATAAACTCAAAAAAAATAAAGGCGCAACTTACGCTTACTGACGTTCCGTTTTTTAGTAACGCGTGGCAATCCGCATATTGTTATACATTTTCATATCCGGAAATTTATTCCCCAAGCGAATGATTTAATTTCACCTATTCATACCAATTATGAATTGACTGCTACACTTACTGACGACAGACATACGCAGGAGAGGCGAATGAAAATATTATTGTGGGCTGTTTTGATTATATTTCTGATAGGGCTGCTGGTGGTAACCGGCGTATTCAAAATGATTTTCTGATACGTTTGCCCGGCTCCGCGCCGGGCAAACGTATTCACACTTCACTCAGTGCTTCGACTGGATCACACGGGCAATATCCGCCGACGTCTGTAGCGTACGGATCTCCTGAAATAATCCCAGCGCGTCGTCGTACTCTTTCCGTAAATAACTCAGCCACTGCTTAATGCGCGCGACGTGATACAACCCGGTATCGCCCTGCTTTTCCAGCCGCGTGTATTTTTGCAGGAGTTTCACCACGTCCGCCCACGGCATCCGCGGCTCATTGTATTTCACCACCCGGCTGAGGTTCGGCACGTTCAGCGCACCGCGGCCAATCATCACGGCATTACAGCCGGTCTCTTTGAGGCAGGCCTGCGCGCTCTCATAATCCCAGATTTCGCCGTTAGCAATCACCGGAATAGTAAGCCGTTTGCGGATCTCGCCAATCGCCTGCCAGTTAATGCGCTCGGCTTTATAACCATCCTCTTTGGTTCGCCCGTGCACCACCAGCTCGGTGGCGCCCGCCTGCTGCACCGCGTCGGCAATTTCAAACTGCTTGTCGCCGCTGTCCCATCCCAGACGCACTTTGACCGTCACCGGCAGATGCGATGGCACCGCCTCACGCATGGCCTTTGCGCCGCGATAAATCAATTCCGGATCTTTGAGTAACGTCGCCCCGCCGCCGCTGCCGTTGACCAGCTTTGACGGACAGCCGCAGTTAAGATCGACACCGTACGAGCCAAGCGCTACCGCGCGGGCGGCGTTTTCCGCCAGCCACTCAGGATACTGGCCGAGCAGCTGGACGCGCACCAGCGTACCGGAGGGGGTGCGGCTCTGACGATGCAGTTCCGGACAGAGACGATAAAATGATTTTTCTGGCAGCAACATATCGACCACGCGCAAAAACTCCGTCACGCAGAGATCGTAATCGTTCACCTCGGTAAGCAGCTCGCGCACGAGAGAGTCGAGCACGCCTTCCATCGGGGCCAGTAAAACACGCATTCTGAGTACCTGTGAAAAAAGACGCGCTATAGTAGCTGCTCTCCATGTATGTTGAAAGCCCGGCGTTCCATTCTGGAATGTCTGGTATGCCCAAAATTCATGATGTGATCCGTGGCACATTTTCAGGTTTAATTGTATGATGAATACGTCTCAGCAAGGACTTTCACCATGAGCAAATCACTGAATACTATCTGGCAATACCTTCGCGCCTTCGTCCTGATTTATGCCTGCCTGTACGCCGGCATTTTTATCGCGTCGCTGCTGCCTATTACCATCCCCGGCAGCATTATCGGCATGTTGATCCTGTTTGTGCTGCTGGCATTACAGGTGCTGCCTGCGAAATGGGTCAACCCGGGGTGCTTCGTTCTCATTCGCTATATGGCCCTGCTTTTTGTGCCTATCGGCGTTGGGGTTATGCAGTATTACGATGTGCTTAAGGCGCAGTTCGGCCCGATAGTGGTCTCCTGCGCCATCAGTACGCTGGTAGTTTTCCTGGTCGTCAGCTGGAGCTCACACATTGTGCATGGCGAACGTAAGGTCATCGGGGAGAAAACAAAAAAATGATGGCGAATATCTGGTGGTCCCTGCCGTTAACCCTGGTGGTGTTCTTTGCTGCGCGTAAGCTTGCGGTTCGTTTCAAAATGCCGTTGCTCAACCCGCTGCTGGTCGCCATGGTGGTGATTATTCCTTTTCTGCTGCTCACCGGCATTTCTTATGAACGTTACTTCGCCGGGAGCAAGATCCTCAACGATTTGTTGCAGCCTGCCGTGGTGGCGCTGGCGTTTCCTTTATATGAGCAACTGCATCAGATCCGCGCACGCTGGAAATCCATCATAACCATCTGCTTTGTGGGTAGCCTTGTTGCGATGATCACCGGTACCTCGGTGGCCTTATTGATGGGCGCATCGCCGCAGATCGCCGCCTCTATTCTGCCTAAATCCGTTACTACGCCGATTGCCATGGCCGTGGGCGGCAGTATCGGCGGCATTCCGGCCATCAGCGCCGTGTGCGTGATTTTCGTCGGTATCCTGGGCGCGGTGTTTGGTCATACGCTGCTGAATATCATGAAAATTCGTACCAAAGCGGCGCGCGGTCTGGCGATGGGTACCGCCTCGCACGCGCTGGGCACCGCACGCTGCGCGGAGCTGGATTATCAGGAAGGGGCATTCAGCTCCCTGGCGCTGGTGATCTGCGGGATTATAACCTCCCTGCTCGCGCCGTTTATCTTCCCGATTATTCTGGCAGTAATGGGCTAAAATTTGCGATGCGTCGCGCAAATTTCATTTTCATTTCATAAGTTGCATACATAATGAGATTTGGATCACATATAAAGGCCGTACGGCTCCGTACACTACCGATCCATTAACCTTGATGAGGCAACGTCATGCATCCACGTTTTCAAGCTGCTTTCTCTCAGCTTGCAGAGAATTTGCAATCAGCCCTGGCTCCGGTTCTGGCGGATGCGCATTTCCCCGCCCTGCTGACGGCAGATCAGGTCACGACGCTTAAACAGGCAACGGGGCTGGACGAAGACGCGCTGGCTTTCGCCCTGCTACCGCTGGCGGCTGCTTGCGCCCGCGCTGACCTTTCCCATTTTAACGTAGGCGCAATTGCGCGCGGCGTGAGCGGGACCTGGTACTTCGGCGGGAACATGGAGTTTCTCGGTGCGACCATGCAGCAAACCGTTCATGCGGAGCAGAGTGCCATCAGTCACGCCTGGCTGCGCGGCGAAAAGGCCCTGCGCGCCATCACCGTCAACTATACCCCTTGCGGCCACTGCCGCCAGTTTATGAATGAGCTGAACAGCGGTCTTGAACTGCGTATCAACCTGCCGGGACGCGCGCCGCATACGCTGGGTGATTACCTGCCGGATGCTTTTGGCCCTAAAGATCTTGAGATCAAAACCCTGCTGATGGACGAGCAGGACCACGGTTACGCGCTCTCAGGGGATGCGCTCAGCGAAGCGGCCATTGCCGCCGCCAATAAAAGCCACACGCCATACAGCAAATCACCAAGCGGCGTCGCCCTTCAGTGCCGCGACGGCCGCATCTTCACCGGCAGCTATGCAGAGAACGCCGCGTTTAACCCGACGCTGCCTCCGCTCCAGGGCGCCCTGAACCTGCTCAGCCTGAACGGGTATGACTACCCGGATATTCAGCGCGCGATCCTCGCTGAAAAGGCCGATGCACCGCTGATCCAGTGGGACGCGACCGCAGCCACGCTGAAAGCGCTGGGCTGTTCAACCATCGACCGCGTGCTGCTGGCATAATCTGTTCGGCGGGCAAATTTGCCCGCCAGTCTGACGAAAAACCCCTCAGTTGAATCGCTGTTTCTTGCGCTAACCAGGCGGGTACAGTAGCCTGAGGGAAATTTCATCATCGGTACGAGCCATCTGCATGTTAAAGCGCGTGTTTTACAGCCTGTCTGTCCTGGTCGGCATACTGCTGTTGATCGTGCTGGGTCTCGACCGCTGGATGAGCTGGAAAACAGCTCCCTACATTTTTGATGACCTACAGGACCTCCCCTACCGCCAGGTTGGCGTGGTGCTTGGCACCGCCAAGTATTACCGCACCGGCGTCATCAATCAGTATTACCGGTATCGTATTCAGGGCGCACTGAACGCCTATAACAGCGGCAAGGTGAACTATCTGCTGTTAAGCGGCGATAACGCCCTGCAAAGCTATAACGAGCCGGTGACGATGCGCAAAGACCTGATTGCCGCAGGCGTCGACCCGGCCGATATCGTGCTCGACTACGCCGGATTCCGCACGCTTGATTCCATCGTGCGTACCCGCAAGGTGTTCGACACCAATGATTTCATCATCATCACCCAGCGTTTCCACTGCGAGCGGGCGCTGTTTATCGCCCTGCATATGGGGATCCAGGCCCAGTGCTACGCCGTGCCGTCGCCAAAAGATATGCTGAGCGTACGCGTACGTGAGTTTGGCGCCCGTTTTGGCGCGCTGGCTGACCTGTACCTGTTCAAGCGTGAACCGCGCTTTTTAGGCCCGCTGGTGCCGATCCCAACGATGCACGAAGTGCCTGAAAATGCGCAAGGTTATCCGGCGGTGACGCCGGAGCAGCTGCTGGAAATGCAGAAGAAGTAATAACTGATGTCGGGTGGCGGCTTCGCCTTACCCGACCTACGATCGCGATTTTGTAGGCCCGGTAAGCGTCGCGCCACCGGGCAAAAAAAGGCCCGCTACGTGAGCGGGCCTTTCCATTCTGAAGAACTTATTTCTTACGCGCGTACTTCAGTGAATCCAGGGCAACCGCGAAGATAATGATCGCGCCCTTGATGATGTACTGCCAGTACGGGTTCACGCCGATGTAGGTCAGGCCGTAGTTGATCACGGTGAAGATGATCACACCGGTCACCACGCCCAGCACGGTACCCACGCCGCCGCTGAAGGAGACGCCGCCGACCACGCAGGCCGCAATCGCATCCAGCTCGTACATAAAGCCGAGGTTGTTGGTGGCAGAGCCGATACGGCCTGCTTCCAGCATCCCGCCGAAGGCGTAGAACACACCGGACAGGGCATAAATCATCAGCAGGTTCAGAGCCACATTGACGCCGGAGACTTTCGCCGCTTCCGGGTTACCCCCGATAGCAAAGATGTTTTTACCGAAGCGGGTTTTGTTCCACAGGATCCAGACGAACGCCACCGCAATCAGCGCATAGAAGGTGATATAGGAGAGACGGAAGCTGCCCAGCGCAACAAACCCCTGCGTGAAGGTCGAGAAGCCGCTTTCGAAGCCAGAGATTGGAGACGCGCCGACGAAATCGTAGTACAGGGAGTTGATACCATAAACGATGATCATCGTGCCAAGCGTAGTGATGAATGGCGTCACGTTCAGGTAAGCAATGATGATGCCGTTAATCAGGCCAATTACCGCGCCGATGGCGCATACGATCAGGATCACCACGAAAATCGGCATGGTCGCCATCTCCGGGAACACCTTGTTGGCGTTTTCCATCGACTGCAACAGGGTTGCCGCAATAACCGCCGCCAGACCCACCTGGCGCCCTGCCGAAAGATCTGTCCCCTGGGTAACGATGAGCCCAGCCACGCCCAGTGCGATGATAATACGTACGGAAGACTGGGTCAGAATATTACTTAAGTTCAGCAGACTTAAGAACGTTGGGTCCTGGAAAATAATTATCGCCAGCAAGACTAAAAGAACAACGTAAATACCGCCTTCTTTCAGATAAGTGAGAAAACTTTTTTTATTTAACGCACTCATGAGGAGCCCCTGATCTTAAAGGTGCAAAGACGCAAGACGCAAAATTTCGTTTTGCGTTGTCGTTTTGGTTTCAACAATACCGGCAACGAGACCATTGCTCATAACCAGAATACGGTCTGTGATCCCTAACAATTCCGGCATTTCGGAAGAAATAATAATGATCCCTTTATCTTTTTTCGCCAGCTCTGCGATCAGCTGGTAAATCTCGAATTTTGCACCCACGTCGATACCGCGCGTAGGTTCATCCAGCATCAGTATTTCAGGCTGGGTTAATAGCCAGCGACCAATAATGACTTTCTGCTGGTTCCCTCCCGAGAGTGAGCCAATTTGCGTGCGGTGGCCCGGCGTTTTCACGCGCATGGAGTCAATCACCCATTGGGTATCGCTCTTCATGCGGGAATTATCCAGCAACCCGACCTTGTTTTTGTAATTGCGAATATTAGAAATTAACGAGTTAAAGTTAATATCAAGATAAGCGTAAATACCGGTGGAACGCCGCTCTTCCGTCACCAGCGCGAAGCCATTATTAATGGCTTCGTTGGCATTATGGTTGTTGATTTTCTTACCGTGCAGGGTAATGGTGCCTTCGGCTTTCTCACGGATACCAAACAGGGTTTCCACGATATCGGTGCGCTTAGCGCCCACCAGCCCTGCGATACCAAGGATCTCGCCCTTGTGCAAATCGAAAGAGACATCGCGGATGGACGGCTGACGCAGTGAGGTCAGGTTACGCACCTCCAGAATCACTTCGCCCGGCTTGTTTTCTTTATCCGGGAAGCGCTGGTTCAATGAACGGCCAACCATCATGGCGATGATCTTGTCCATGTCCAGCCCTTCCAGCGGCTGGGTGGCAATCCACTGGCCATCGCGCAGGATGGTAATTTCATCGCACAGCTGGAAGATCTCTTCCATTTTATGTGAGATATAGACAATGCCGCAGCCGCGATCTTTCAGCTTACGGATGATGGTAAAAAGGTGGTTAACCTCTTTTTCCGTTAATGACGATGTCGGTTCATCCATGATCACGATTTTCGCATCATAGGAGAACGCTTTGGCAATTTCGATCATCTGCATCTGGGAAACCGATAATGTCCCGACGCGTGCGCGCGGGTCGATATCAATATCCAGCTCATCAAAAATGGCTTTGGTGTCGCGATACATTTTATCCTGATCGACAAAGACACCTTTGGTTGGATAGCGGCCCAACCACATATTATCCATAACTGAACGTTGCAGAACCAGGTTTAATTCCTGGTGTACCATCGAGATACCGTTCTCCAGCGCTTCTTTCGCTGAATGGAAGTCGATCTCTTTTCCCTGAAAAAGAATGCTGCCAGAATCTTTTTGATAGATCCCAAAAAGGCATTTTAATAATGTTGATTTACCCGCACCGTTTTCACCCATTAACGCATGAATAGAGTGAGGACGAACTTTTAAATTAACATTATCGAGCGCCTTAACACCGGGGAATGACTTGTTAACACCGGTCATTTCCAACAAGTATTCACCGGACGACTGAGTAGTTGTGCTGACCATAATTATACCTTGTTGGCCTCGCATATCGCGTTATAAAAGGGCGCAACGAATTGCGCCCAGTGAAGACAATTCAGTTAACTTATTTACCGATAAACTCAGCCAGGTTGGACTGGTCTACGCCCACGTAAGGAACGCGAACGATTTTGTTTTCAATTTTCCAGCTAGTGCCGTCAGCAGCGCCTTTACCATCAGCGAGGTTTTTCGCCAGATCGAAGGTGGCTTTCGCCTGGTTGTTAGCATCGTTCAGCACGGTACCGGCCATTGCGCCAGATTTCACCAGCGCCAGCGCTTCTGGCAGAGCATCCACACCGAATACAGGAATGGCGGATTTGTTGTGTGCTTTCAGCGCTTCAACTGCACCCATTGCCATTGCATCGTTGTTGGCGATGACCACTTCAATTTTGTTGGCGTTCGGGCCAGAGAGCCACGCATCCATCTTATCTTTCGCCTGAGCGGTGTCCCACATTGCGGTGTCTAACGCCAGCTGCTGGGTTTTCAGGCCCTTGTCGTTCAGCTCTTTAATAACGTAGGTGGTACGTGCTTCAGCATCCGGATGGCCCGGTTCGCCTTTCAGCAGAACGAACTGAATCTGACCATCTTTGTTCATATCCCAGTTTGGGTTCGCCGCCCAGTGTTTCGCAATCAGATCGCCCTGGATAATCCCGGACTCTTTGGAGTCAGTACCCACGTAATACGCTTTATCGTAGCTGTCCAGCGCTTTACGGGAAGGCTCTTTGTTGAAGAAGACAATCGGCACGTTCTGGCCGCGTGCTTTCTCGATCACCGTACCTGCCGCAGCCGGGTCAACCAGGTTAATAGCCAGCGCTTTCACGCCTTTTGCCAGAAGAACGTCAATCTGATCGTTCTGTTTAGACTGGTCATTCTGGGAGTCATTCATCAGCAGCTGCACGTCTGGCGCTGATTTAGCATCTTTTTCAATTGCTTTACGCACAACGGACATGAAGTTGTCGTCGTATTTATAGATAGTCACGCCAATACGGGTATCCGCTGCGTGTGCTGCTGCGCCAAAAAGCATGCTTGCCATGACAGCAGACAGAGTCAACACCTTCTTATTCATGGTATCTCCGGTTTTTTTTATGCAGGGTAGTTCTTGTGAAAAACGGTCGGCGGGCAGATGTTAATAAAACGTTACTGATCGCCGAAGTTCACTTATAAAATGTCCAGCTTCCGTGTTCGGTAACGCTCCAGAAATGCGTTTTATTCGTTGTTTGAGGCATTCTGGTAACGGTAAAAGTGAATAATCACCGTTACATTGTGTTTCAGCCCCTAAAACGCTGACATCATAGACAGCGGCTTGTTAAGATACTGTGAATTTACTCACAGATTGAAAACGGTTACATCACGTGATGTTATCAGTTAGTGATCGGAGCCACAGTTTGTCGGATAGCGACCGAATGGCGGCGTACTAAAGTCGGCATAAAACAATGCGTTGCGTCAGGATCTAACAGTCCTGCCGCCCCCTGTAACGCCAGCTCTGTCGCCAGTTTCGCCATCGACGCAATGGGGTAACGCACCGTTGTCAGCTGCGGATCGGTGTAACGGGCAATCGGAATATCATCAAAACCGATCAGCGATAAATGCTGCGGCACCGCAATGCCATTATCTTTCAGCGCGGTAAGCGCACCTGCCGCCATGCTGTCGTTATAGGCAAACACGGCCGTCAGCTGAAGATTACGCCCCAGCAGTTCCACCATTGCCGCTTCACCGCCCTGCATGTCCGGCGAACCGGTACCAACCCAGCTCTCCAGCGGCGCAATGCCCTGTTCTTTCAGGGCGTTTTGCCAGCCCTCACGGCGCATCATGTCGTCTTCAATACCGTGGCTGGAAGCCAGATAACCAATGCGCTGATGGCCGTTGCTGATGAGCATCCGCGTCGCCATCATCGCGCCGCTGATGTTATCCAGACCGACACAGCGGTGCGCATAACCGGGGACGATACGGTTGATCAGCACCATACCGGGGATCTGCTCCATAAACCCGGCCAGCTCTTCATCGCTCAGGGCTTTTGAGTGCACAATCAGGGCGTTACAGCGCTGGCGGATCAGTACCTCAATGGCATAACGCTCTTTTTCAGCCTCGTGATAGCTGTTGCCAATCAGCACATATTTCTGGTGCTGCTGGGCAACGACGTCCACCGCTTTGACCAGCGCGCCGAAGAAGGCGTCCGACACGTCCATCACCACGACACCAATGGTATCGCTGACCTGCGTCGCCAGCGCCTGAGCATTGGCGTTTGGCCGGTACCCCAGCTGGGTCACGGCTTTCATTACGGTTTCACGCGTTTCAGGGCTGACCAGCGCACTGTTGTTCAGCACGCGGGAGACAGTAGCAACAGAAACACCCGCCTGGCGGGCGACGTCACGAATGGTGATCATATTCACCACCCTTAAAAGGATTGCAGCAACTCACAGACACCCCCTGTGTTTAGCAAGGTGGCTATTCTGGCAGCGAGAGAGAGGAGACTACGTGAAGAAGCTCACACAGATGAAAACGCTTACATCCGTTTTGTTAATGATTGTGATCCAGATCGTTATCTGGATGTATTACGCAATGACACGCCCGACGCAAGGGCGGTTAACCGTCGCCATACCCACTCCAGCGGGCCCTGGCGGAAAAAACGCAGCCAGATAACTGAAAACACCACGTTAACAATCCAGACCGGAATAACAAACGCCAGCAGCGTCAGGCGGTCGAATTTCATAAACAGGCCGAATCGGTAGAAAAGCGTGGTACATATCAGCGTTTGCAGGATGTAATTGCTTAACGCCATCCGTCCAACGCAGGCCACCGCACTGACGATCCACAGGCGAGAAAGCCGGGGCCAGAAGCCATAGATCAGCGCCGCATAGCCAATGGTCTGGAACGGCGCGCTCAGTTCGCGCGGCACCTGCAACAGGAAGGCGCACCAGCGATAATCCCACTGAAGATGCCACTGTACGATCACCGCCGGAAGGTTAATCATCACGCCGAGCAGTACCAGGCCAGCGCCTGTGAGACGATAGTGTCGCAGGCTAAATTCTCCTTTCAGCCAGCCGGTGCGCATCAGGGCTGCGCCCATCAGCATCATCCCCGCCAGCTGCCAGCCGTATTGCGCCCCCAGCGCCAGCAGGTTATCGCCGAGCATATCGGCCCGGTTGCCGATCGCTTCCATGCCGCCTTTCAGCTTCCAGAACTGCTCATATTGCAGATTGGCCGCATCCGGGATCCACGAACGACTGGTGGAAGCATCGGCAATCATGCCAAGCAGCAATAACACGGTCAGTCCCATGACATAGAGCATCACGCCAGTGTTAAAGAGGCTTTTTACACCGGGCGCGTCGCGGATCAGCCGCCAGCAAATCAGGCCCACCAGACCATACGCGAGCAGAATATCGCCGTCCCAGAAAAGCAGCCCGTGAATAAAACCGAGGATAACCAGCAGCGTTAAACGCGACTGGATCCAGCGCGTACCGCGTTTGAGGAGAAGCTGAAGTCCCGCGCCAAACAGAAGCGCAAAGAGGGTCAGAAATTTAACCTGTGCGAAGAGATCAAGGATTGCCCACGTCCAGGCGTCGCTGCGCGTGATGTCGCCATACCATGCAGGGTTCAGATAGGCGGCCTTCGGCAGACCGAAGGCGCTGATATTCAGCAGCAGGATACCGAGAATGGCGACGCCGCGAACAAAATCGAGCGTGACGTTTCGCTCCATGGTCCCTGCCCTGTCTGATTAGTTGTGGTGGCGCACGGCGCGCAGAAACTCCTGGCGGGTGTTCTGGCTCGATTTGAACAGGCCGCCCAGCGAGGTGGTGGTAGTCGCGCTGGTTGCATCACGCACGCCACGCGCTTTCACGCAGTAGTGAACCGCGTCAATAGACACCGCCACGTTGTTAGTCCCCAACAGGGTTTGCAGTGCGGTCAGGATCTGCTGCGTCAGACGCTCCTGCACCTGAGGACGCTGGGCAAAGAACTGCACGATGCGGTTGATCTTGGACAGGCCAATGACCGTATCTTTTGGAATATAGGCCACCGTCGCTTTACCATCGATGGTCACAAAGTGATGCTCGCAGGTGCTGGTCAGCGTGATATCGCGTACCGTCACCATCTCATCGACCTTCATCTTGTTTTCAATGACGGTGATTTTCGGGAAGTTCGCGTAATCCAGGCCGGAGAAAATTTCGTCGACGTACATTTTCGCGATGCGGTGCGGCGTCTCCATCAGGCTGTCGTCGCTCAGATCGAGATTCAGCAGTTGCATGATCTCCGTCATATGGCCGGCGATCAGACTCTTGCGGGTAACATTGTCCAGCTCCTGCACGGGCGGGCGCAGTGGCGTTTCAAGACCGCGCGCAACCAGCGCTTCATGGACAAGGGCTGCTTCTTTACTGAGTGATGACATTCTTTTCTCCTGCAGGTGTGGCGTCTTTTGCCCTCGTTGTGGCAAAAGTGTGCGCTCATTGTGCGTGAGGCGACGCACATAATCCAGTATTCACGTCGATAATTATTGCAATTGCTGTTGCCTTTCAGCCTGACGGTTCCAGACTAACGCTCCGCCAGCGAACAGCGCGATCCCCGCCAGCCCCAGCGCAGGTTCCAGCCGGTGCGTGAGCCAGGTCGAGAGTGCCGACGTGACCGGACCAATCAGCTGACCAATGGCATACCCGGTGGTGAGCAGTCCTGCCATATAACGCGTATGATCTGGCGCCAGCTCGCGACCGTACAGAAGAGAGAGCTGCACGGCGCAGAGGAACCCGCCGCCCACCAGCAGCCCACCCGTTAGCAAGCCGCCAATGCCCGGCAGCAGCCAGGCCGCCAGCACGCCTATCCCCTGTAACCAGAGAACAATCGCCAGCCTGCGGTTAGCGCTTGATGTATGCCGCAGGGCAATACTGAGCGCAATCCCCACCACCGAGGCGGCGCCAAATATTGGCCAGACAAACTGGGCAAACAGGCTGCCCGGGAAACGCACCGCCGCCATTTGCGACAGGAAGGTCGCAGGGAGGATATAGCCGAACCCTGCCAGGCTGTAGCTCCAGACCAGACGCCTGAGATCTGCAGTCAGCAGCAACGGCTCAGGCGCGGTACCGGGGCGATGAAGCTGGCCCGCGCGCGGCAGGTAGCGCGCCACCAGCGCAATCAGCACCAACGCCAGTACGCCGTAGATTTGCCATGCCGCGCCGGCAGACAGGGATCTCGCCTGAATATAGACCGCCAGCAGGCCACTCAGGGCGATGCCGGCCCCGGGTCCGGCAAAGACGGCTGCACTAAGCCCCGGCTTGCCCAGCTGCCCCAGCCGCTCGTTGGTCCAGGCGGCAATCAGCACCATCGACCAGCCGCTCATGCAGCCGATCACAAAGCGCAGCAGACCGTGAACGACAGCATTATCTGCCGCCGCAGAGAGCAGCGTCAGCGCCACCGCGCCAGTGATGCCAAGCCAGAGACGCGTTTCAACGAAGCGATGAGCGCGCATAGCATCCCATGCCCCCACCAGATAGCCCAGGTAGTTCATTGCCGCCACCAGCCCCGCGCTGGTGAGCGTGAGTTGCCCGGCGGCAATCATCAGCGGCACCTGAGGCGTGAAGGCGAAGCGCCCTATCCCCATCGCCACGACCAGAACCACAAATCCGCTGAGCGCGATACGCAGCGCCATGATCGCTCCAATTGTTAAAGAAAAGTAAATTTATGATGCAACATCTCGCCGTCCTGCGAAAGTGAAAGTTGCTCACAGGTCAATGAAAACTCTGTATTATGCGTTTTATGAATAGTCTTTCGGATAAGGAGCCCTGCATGGAACTGCTCGAAGAGCATCGTTGTTTTGAAGGTCGACAGCAGCGCTGGCGGCACGACTCCACCACGCTGAACTGTGCTATGACGTTCAGCATTTTCCTGCCCCCTGCGGACAATTCACCGGTGTTGTACTGGCTTTCAGGCCTGACCTGCAACGACGAAAACTTCACCACCAAAGCGGGTGCCCAGCGTATTGCTGCCGAACTGGGCATTGCGCTGGTGATGCCAGATACCAGCCCGCGTGGCGATGACGTGGCCGACGATGCCGGATACGATTTGGGTAAAGGCGCCGGGTTCTATCTCAACGCCACGGAACAACCCTGGGCGAGCCATTACCGCATGTATGACTACATTCGCGATGAACTGCCTGCCCTGGTGCACTCTCAGTTCGCGGTCAGCGAGCGCTGCGCGATAAGCGGACATTCGATGGGTGGCCACGGGGCGCTGATAATGGCGCTGAAAAATCCGGGGAAATACACCAGCGTGTCCGCATTTGCGCCGATTGTGAACCCAACGCAGGTGCCGTGGGGGCAAAAAGCCTTCACGCACTATCTGGGTGAGGATGCAGAGAAATGGCAGGAATGGGACAGCTGTGCGCTGTTGCTGGCAAGCCAGCCAGAAGACGCTATCCCGATGCTGGTGGATCAGGGTGATGCCGATCAGTTCCTCGCCGGGCAGTTACAGCCTGCGGTGCTGGCGGAAGCCGCGCGCCAGAAGGACTGGCCGCTGACTCTGCGCATACAGCCGGGATACGATCACAGCTATTACTTTATGGCGTCCTTTATTGAAGATCATCTTCGCTTCCATGCGACACATTTGTTCGCGTAAATACAGCTGTTTGCCCGATAGCCTCTCGCCTGTCGGGCCTTTCCCCTCATTTACATAATCCTATCCGCTTGAATCCAGCCTGTTTTCCGTCGCCCTCACTCAAACACAAATGATTTCAATTATCATTTGTGTTTACAATTCTACATTCTTTTGTACAATTCCAGGCTCTTCTCCATCTCAAAGAGTTCTTACAAGACAAAAACATACAGTTCTCAGGGTTATCCCGATGGAGTTTTTTTCATTTTTATACGGAATGTACAAATGACAATACCACGCATTAAGCTCCTGGCCGTCGCCATTGGCGCTGCCACATGTTCCCCCTTCGTTCACGCAGCCGATCAGGACACCGTTGTCGTTACCGCGACGGGTTTTGAACAAAAGATCCAGAATGCCCCCGCCTCCATCTCTGTGATTTCAAAACAGCAGATTGAAGATAAAGCCTACCGTGATGTTACCGATGCCCTGAGAGATGTCCCGGGCGTCGTCGTCACCGGCGGTGGAAGTAGCAGTGATATCAGTATTCGCGGCATGGCCTCTCAGTACACCCTGTTCCTGGTGAACGGCAAACGCGTCAGTACGCGAAGCACCCGCCCAAACAGCGACAACTCGGGTATTGAACAAGGCTGGCTGCCGCCGCTGGAGTCCATTGAGCGCATCGAGGTCATCCGCGGCCCGATGTCCTCGCTTTACGGCTCCGATGCTATGGGTGGCGTCATTAACGTCATTACCAAAAAAGTCTCGAACACCAAAGCCTGGACCGGTTCGTTGCATGGCGATGCAACCTTCCAGGAAAACCATGATTCCGGCGATATCTTCCAGACCAACGCCTACGCCTCTGGTCCCCTGATTGACGGGCTGCTGGGTGCAAAAGTGACGGGGCTGTTGTCACGCCGCGCAGAAGATAAAATCGTGAACGGCTATAACGAGCAGAAAATGCGTAACGGTGGCATTACGCTGAACTTCACGCCGGACGAGAAGAATGATTTCGACCTCGACTTTGCTCGCGAGCTTCAGGACAGAAACAGCACCCCGGGGATGTCGAAAGCGGCTGAAACCTGCCGGGGAACAACTTGTACGCCAAATACCAAAAGCGACTCGCGCTATGAGCACACGACCTACTCGTTAACCCACAGTGGTTATTACGACGACTTCAATACCACCAGCTATATCCAGCAGGAAGAGACCAATAATCCAGGTCGCAAAATGCGTTCCTACAACACCACCTTTAACAACCAGAACCAGATCTTCCTCGGCGATCATACGTTGACCCTCGGCGGACAGTACCGTTATGAGAAACTGCGCGACAACGGTAATCAGCTGGAAGCTGCTGACGGCCTGAACAAACTGACGCGCTGGAGCTGGGCCCTGTTTGCCGAAGATGAATGGTCAATGACGGAAAGCTTTACGTTGACCGGCGGCCTGCGTATGGATAAAGACCAAAACTACGGGACGAACTGGACGCCGCGCGGTTACGGCGTATGGCACCTGGCCGATCAGTGGACGTTGAAAGGCGGGGTTTCTGCTGGCTATCGTGCGCCGGATCTGCGTCAGTCGTCTGCCAGCTGGGGCCAGGTGACAGGTGGCGGCCGTCTTGACGGTATCATCGTCGGCAACCCGGATCTGAAACCCGAGAAGAGCCTGAGCGAAGAGCTCGCCCTGCTCTGGGATAACAACGATAACCTGAATGCCGGCGTAACGCTGTTTAATACCGACTTCAAGGACAAAATTACGGAAGTTCGCCGCTGTAACAGCAGCGCCGATCCCGCCTGTACGATTGGCGATCATAGCTATGATTTCGTCAGCGATCGCGTCAACGTGGACAAAGCCAATATGCGCGGTGTGGAGTCCTCTTTCGGCTGGAAAATCACGCGCGATGTGAACTGGACTGCAAACTACACCTATACGGAATCCGAGCAGAAGAGCGGCCAGTTCTCCGGCAAGCCACTGAACAAAATGCCAAAACACATGTTCAACACCACCCTGGACTGGCAGGCGACTCCCGACGTCGGCTTCTGGAGCCGTCTGAACCTGCGCGGTAAAACGTCTGAGTACCTGAGCCGCACGTCAATGTCCCAGGGTACACCGTCCTACACTCAGGTTGATGTCGGTATGCGCTACAACGCCAACAAAAACCTGCTGGTTACTGCCGGTGTGTATAACGTGCTCGATAAGCAGATTGACTACGATACGTATGACACCGTGCTGGATGGCCGTCGCTATACCGTTGGCATGACTTACAGCTTCTGATCTGCCCATAAAAAAGCCCGCTCGATTGAGCGGGCTAAAAGAGAGGAAGTGCGGTTATTGTTTAAATCGTTCCGGGAAATCCATTTCACTGTAGCGAACGAAGCGCGTTCCTTTCGTCAGTTTGTAGCCAAACCAGATGATCAGGAACAGCGGAATGCCAATATAGGTAGCCGTGACGGCGCCCCAGTCAATGGTGTCCGCAAGGAAGGCCTCATAGTTCTGGCCCAGGGTAATGATCAGGCACAGAACGAAGGCGAAGATCGGCCCCAGCGGGAAGAACCCTGACCGGTACGGCAGATTATTCAGATCATGACCCTGCTTGACGTACCCGCGACGGAAACGGTAGTGGCTGATGGCAATGCCCAGCCAGGCAATGAAGCCCGTCATACCAGAGGTGTTAAGCAGCCACAGGTAGACCGTCTGGTTGCCGAACATGGAGGTCAGGAAACAGAGACCCGCAATCACCGTGGTCGCATACAGCGCATTGCGTGGCACGCCACCGCGAGACAGTTTCGAGAAAATACGTGGCGCTTTACCGTCGCAGGCCAGGGTGTAGAGCATGCGGGTAGAGGCGTACATCCCGGAGTTACCCGCAGACAGTACCGCCGTCAGGATAACCGCGTTCATCACCGCCGCCGCAGAGAGCAGACCCGCGTGCTGGAAGACCAGGGTGAACGGGCTGACGCTGATGTCTTTCACATCGTTACGCAGCAGGCTTGGGTCGGTATACGGAATGATCAGGCTGATAATCAGGATCGCGAACACATAGAACAGCAGGATACGCCAGAACACCTGACGCACCGCGCGCGGGATGGTCTTCTCCGGGTTTTCGGATTCACCGGCCGCAATGCCAATCAGTTCGGTGCCCTGGAAGGAGAAGCCGACAATCATCGCCACGCCAATCATCGCCGAGAAGCCTCCGGCAAACGGCGCATCGCCTATTGTCCAGTTACTCCAGCCCGCCGGTTCGGCCCCTTTGAAAATACCAACGATCATCGCCACACCGACGACGATAAAGATGATGACGGTTGCCACTTTAATCAAAGAGAACCAGTATTCCGCTTCGCCGAAACCGCGCACGGAGATGTAGTTCAGCAGGAAGATGACCGCCAGGAACAGGGCGCTCCAGATCCAGCCGGGCGTGTCCGGGAACCACCAGGTCATCACCAGCTGTGCCGCGACCAGGTCAACGGCGATGGTCACCGCCCAGTTGTACCAGTAGTTCCAGCCCAGCGCGAAGCCGAAGCCTTCCTCAACGTATTTTTGTCCGTAGGTCGAAAACGAACCAGACACCGGCATGTATGCCGCCAGTTCGCCCAGGCTGGTCATCAGGAAGTAGACCATCAGGCCAATCAGGATATAAGAGAATAATGCCCCACCCGGGCCGGCTGCCGAAATTGTTGCGCCAGAGGCAACGAAAAGACCCGTACCGATGGAGCCGCCAATGGCGATCATCGTCAGGTGACGCGCCTTAAGTGCGCGACGTAGCGCGGGCGCTTCTGTGGTTTTAGTTTCTGAAACCATGTGAAAATGCTGTCCATTCAATAAATGAGGCGCGATTGTAGCAGACGATCTGCGTTGCTTCCGGCAGAAATGCTCAGTTATAAGAGAGCTTCATGACTCGGCCAGGATTATAAGTAAAGCATAATTTTTCCCTCTCCCCTTTGGGGAGAGGGCCAGGGTGAGGGGCGCTTTTACATCTCGCAGTAGCGCAGAAAACGCTGGAGCGAGCTGGAAAGGTGTTTCTGACGATGGTGGATGCACCACAGCGTGCGCACCAGCTTCGGCAGCGGAACGGGGATCTCAACCAGAGAGCCGGTTTCCAGCTGTTCGGCGATCACCCGTCGGGAAAGACAGCTAATGCCCAGGCCATGACGTACGGCATGCTTAATGGCCTCGGAGTTACCTAACTCCATCCCTAGCTGGAATTGCGGCAGATGGGACAGCAGCAGATAATCGACAATCTCACGCGTGCCGGAGCCCTGCTCTCGCAGGATCCACTGCGCCTGCGCCAGACGCTCCAGCGTAACCTCGCCCTGGAGTAAAGAAGAGGCCGGGGAAGCAAACACCACCAGCTCATCCTCAAGCCAGGGCTCCGCAATGATATCGACGTTGTGGCACGGCCCTTCGATAAGACCGATGTCCACGCGGAAATCAATCACCGCGTTAATCACGTCCTGGCTGTTGCCGACGCTCATCTCCAGCGGCAGGGTCGGAAAATCCCGGCGGTAGCGGGCGATCACTTCCGGCAGGATGTAGTTACCGATCGTGCTGCTAGCGTAGACGCGAATAGCGCCGTTGTCCTCGCGGAACAGCTGTTCGATCTCCGTTGTCTGCTCAAGTAAGGCCAGGGCACGCGGATACAGCAGGCGGCCATGTTCGTTCACCACCAGTCGCTTTCCTACCCTGTCGAAAAGCTGGACGCCCAGTTGCCCTTCAAGATCGGTCAAGGCCGCGCTAACGGCGGACTGCGAGAGCGCCAGCATTTGTGACGCCTGGGTTGTCGAGCCGCTTTTCAGCACCTCGGCAAAAACTTCCAGCTGACGCAATGTAATGTGCATGGTTGCTTACCACTTATAAAGATTGATTATAAATATATAATCAATTTTATTTTTAAGCCAGAGCGCCGTAACCTTTAGCCAGACAAAGGAGAAGGTTATGTCAGAAATCACCTTACAACATCATCGTACAGTGTGGCACTTCGTGCCGGGTCTCGCGCTCAGCGCCGTGGTTACCGGCGTGGCCTTATGGGGTGGCAGTATACCGGCTGTTGCCGGTGCAGGGTTCAGCGCCCTGACGCTGGCCATTCTGCTCGGCATGGTGGTCGGGAACACCGTTTACCCGCATATCTGGAAATCCTGCGACGGCGGCGTGATTTTCGCCAAGCAGCATTTATTACGTCTCGGGATCATCCTTTATGGCTTCCGTCTCACCTTTTCGCAGATTGCGGATGTGGGTGTCAGCGGGATTGCCATCGACGTCCTGACCCTTTCGAGCACCTTTTTACTGGCGTGCTTTATCGGCCAGAAGATCTTTGGACTGGACAAACAGACCAGCTGGCTGATCGGTGCGGGTAGCAGCATCTGCGGCGCAGCGGCTGTACTGGCAACAGAGCCGGTAGTCAAAGCCGAAGCCAGTAAAGTCACGGTTGCCGTCGCGACGGTAGTTATCTTCGGTACGCTGGCGATCTTTCTGTATCCAGCCATGTATCCGCTGGTGGCGCACTGGTTTAGCCCGGAAACCTACGGCATTTATATCGGCTCAACCATGCACGAAGTGGCGCAGGTGGTGGCGGCAGGTCACGCCATTAACCCGGAAGCGGAAAACGCGGCGGTCATCGCCAAAATGCTGCGCGTGATGATGCTGGCCCCGTTCCTGATTTTCCTTGCGGCGCGGGTTAAACAGCTGGCTCCGGCAGGCGGCAGCGAGAAAAGCAAAATCACCATTCCGTGGTTTGCGATCCTGTTCATCGTGGTCGCTATCTTCAACTCTTTCCACCTGCTGCCAAAAGCGATGGTGGATATGCTGGTCACGCTGGATACGGTCCTGCTGGCGATGGCAATGGCGGCGCTGGGCGTCACCACGCACGTCAGCGCGCTGAAAAAAGCCGGGGCGAAACCGCTGCTGATGGCGCTGGTGCTGTTCATCTGGCTGATTGTTGGCGGCGGTGCGATTAACCTTGCGGTACACAGCCTGTTGGCATAAACCATCTCGTCCTTCTCTTGTTAACCCGCTATCATAGGCATTTCGGGTTAACAGGAGTCTTTTTATGAAATATGTTGGAGCGCACGTCAGCGCTGCCGGTGGCCTTGCGAATGCCGCCATTCGCGCCGCCGAAATCGAGGCGACCGCTTTCGCCCTGTTCACCAAAAACCAGCGCCAGTGGCGCGCAGCTCCCCTCACCGCGGAAGTGATTGATGACTTCAAAGCCGCCTGCGAGAAATACTGCTATGGGCCTGGGCAGATCCTCCCGCACGACAGCTACCTGATTAACCTCGGCCACCCGGTTGCTGAGGCGCTGGGTAAATCCCGCGAAGCATTCCTGGATGAGGTTCAGCGCTGTGAACAGCTGGGGCTGACGCTGCTGAACTTCCATCCCGGTAGCCATCTGATGCAAATCGACGAAGACGCCTGTCTGGCGCGCATCGCCGAGTCCATCAACATGACGCTGGATAAAACCCAGGGCGTGACGGCGGTGATTGAGAATACCGCCGGTCAGGGCAGCAACCTCGGCTTTAAGTTTGAGCATCTGGCGGCGATCATCGACGGCGTGGAAGACAAATCCCGCGTGGGCGTGTGCATTGATACCTGCCACGCGTTTGCCGCCGGGTATGACCTGCGCACAACCGAGGCCACAAAAAATACCTTCGAGGAGTTCGAACGTATTGTTGGCTTTAAGTATCTTCGCGGTATGCACTTAAACGATGCGAAAAGCGCGTTCGGCAGCCGCGTAGACCGTCACCACAGCCTGGGCGAAGGCAACATCGGCCACGATGCGTTCCGCTTTATCATGCAGGATGCCCGCTTCGACGGCATTCCAATGGTGCTGGAAACCATCAATCCGGATATCTGGGCAGAAGAGATTGCCTGGCTGAAGGCACAGCAGACCGCTGAACAGGCGGCATAAAAAAAGCCGGGCGCTTAACGCGACCCGGCTTTTTTGTAGGTCGGGTAAGGCGAAGCCGCCACCCGACACCTCTTTTAGGCTGCTTTTGCGACCACTTCCGCTTCCGGACGCTTCAGCACCGCGTAAGACAGACCCGCCACCAGCGTACCGGCAACAATCGCCAGCAGGTAGCCCAGCACCGGCGTGATGGCGCCAGGGATCAGCAGGACGAACAGACCGCCGTGCGGTGCCATCAGTTTCGCACCTACCGCCATGGAGATAGCTCCCGTTACCGCACCGCCGACGATACAGCATGGCAGAACACGCATTGGATCGCGCGCCGCAAACGGGATTGCGCCTTCGGTAATGAAGCACAGACCCAGCACCAGCGCCGCTTTGCCGCCTTCCTGCTGCGCTTTATCGAACTTACGACGGGCAATGATTGTCGCCAGGCCAAGTGCCAGCGGAGGCACCATACCTGCCGCCATGATCGCCGCCATCGGCGCGTAGGTCTGGGTACTCAGCAGGCCAACGCCGAACGCGTATGCCGCTTTGTTTACCGGACCGCCCATGTCGGTACACATCATACCGCCGAGGATTGCGCCCAACAGCACCGCGTTCGCCGTCCCCATGGTTTGCAGCCAGTGGGTCAGACCTTCCAGAATGCCCGCGACCGGCTTACCAATCAGGTAAATCATCGCCAGACCGACCACCAAGCTGGAAATCAGCGGGATGATCAGGATAGGTTTCAGCGCCTCCATACTCTGCGGCAGCTTCAGCTTAGAGCTGATGAGCTTCGCCACGTAACCGGCAAGGAAACCGGCAATAATACCGCCGATAAAGCCAGAACCAGTGCTCACGGCCAGCATACCGCCGATAAGACCCGGCGTCAGACCCGGACGGTCAGCAATGGAGAAGGCGATAAAGCCCGCCAGCACCGGTACCATCAGCGCAAACGCGGAGCCGCCGCCAATCTGCATCAACGCTGCCGCCAGCGTGCCCTGCTCTTTAAAGGCTTCGATACCAAAGGCAAAGGAGAGCGCAATACACAGGCCGCCCGCCACCACCATCGGCAGCATGTAGGAAACCCCGGTTAACAGGTGACGATAGGCACCCGCAGACTCTTTCTTACCTTCGCCAGGCGTTTTAGCCGCACCGGTCGCCTGATAAGGTTTGGCTTCCGCCAGCGCTTTATCAAACTCCTGCGCAGTTTTCTTCAGCGCCAGGCCGGTTGAGGTGCGGTACATCGGCTTACCGGCAAACTTCGCCAGATCCACTTCGATATCGGCCGCCACGATCACCAGATCGGCTTCGGCCACCTCTTCCGGCGTGATGGCATTACCCGCGCCAACAGAGCCGCGAGTTTCAACCTTCACCCACCAGCCGCGTTTTTTCGCTTCGGTTTCAATGGCTTCAGCCGCCATAAAGGTGTGAGCCACACCTGTCGGGCAAGCCGTTACCGCAACAATGCGTTTCGGCCCAGCGGTTGCGACCGGCGCGGCCTCAACGGGTGCACTGTAAACCGTCGCATGACCTTTTGCTTCGCTCAGAAACAGTTCAGGGTGTGCCACCGCGCGGTTAATATCGCCCAGCCATACTTTTTTGCCGTTCAGGGCGCTGTCCGCGGGGATTTTGTCGCCCAGAACAATCGCCATTTCAGCATCACCCGGGTTATCAATGATATCCAGATGCGCTTTTTGTGCCGCCGCGCCCAGCAGGGTCTTCGCCATATAGGCACGAGCCTGTCCGAGACCGGAGTCAATGATCAGCAGCGTTTTCATTATTCCTCTCCTGCTGTTAGTTAAAAGGTTTTAAGTCAACGCGCGCCATCATCGCGGCTAACTGGGTACGATCGGTAATACCGACATTGCTCTGGCTCACGGCCAGGGCCGCAACGGCGGTAGCAAGGCGTAGGGTATGTTCACTGGATTCGCGCATCAGCAGACCGTAGATCAGGCCGCCAACCATCGAATCCCCGGCACCCACGGTGCTGACCACTTCCATAGAAGGCGGTTTGGCAATCCATTCCCCGGAGGCGTTAACCCACAGGGCACCTTCTGCACCCAGCGAAATCACCACATGAGCGATACCCTGCTCGCGCAGCGCATGGGCAGCGTCAATCACATCCTTTAATTCTGGCAGCTTACGGCCCGCCCAGATTTCCAGTTCACGGCGGTTAGGCTTAACCAGCCATGGCGAGGCTTTCAGACCGGCGACCAGCGCGTCGCGGCTGCTGTCAAAAATAATGCACGGGCACTGGCTGCGCAGGCGCGTCATCCAGTCGGTGAACGCTTCCGGGCTGACGCCGGACGGCAAGCTGCCGCTGACGCACACCATGTCAAACTGGCCCAGCCAGCTCAGGGAATCGGCAACGAAGCGCTCCCAGTCAGCCGGGGTCACTTCGAAGCCAGAGAAGTTCAGATCGGTAACTTCACCGTCTTTCTCGGTCAGCTTAACGTTAATACGGGTACGGCCCTGCACAACCTGAAAACGGTTGGCGATGCCCAGTTCACTGAACAACTGCTGAAAACCGTCCTGGTTGTCTTTGCCAAGGAAGCCGCCAACGGTGACGTCGATGCCGAGATCTTTCAGCACCTTCGCCACGTTAATCCCTTTCCCTGCAGCATGCAGGCCGGTGGTTCGCACCAGGTTAACTTCGCCACGCTCAATTTCCGGGCAGAAGCCCACCAGATCGTAAGCCGGGTTCAGCGTAATGGTCGCAACACGTCTGCTCATTATGCGCCCTCCCCCAGACCGGCCGCGATGGCGTCGCCAATCGCTTTCAGCGCCTGTTCAGCATCAGCACCCTGCGCGGTAAAACGCAGACGATGGCCTTTCTTCACACCCAGCGCGACAACTTTCATCAGGCTGCGCCCGTTGGCTGGTTTACCCGAACCGTCCAGATTGGTCACGGTGATCTCACTTTCAAATTGTTTAATAGTATTCACCAGCATGGTGCCCGGACGGGCATGCAGGCCGTGTTCGTTACGCACCACGTACTCTGCGCTCAGCAGGTCGTCCGTCAGCGCATCGTCGCTGGTCAGCAGGGCCAGCACCGTCGCCGCGTCTGCGTTCAGCAGTTTTTCAGCTTTATTGTTCAGCAGCAGATCGCCAAGGCGCTTCAGCACGGAAACCGGCTGATCGTCAGCCATGGCAACCGTTACCAGCATCGCGGCGCGTTCGCCGTCTGTCTCAAAGGCAACCGCAGCACGGCTGACCGCGATAGCACTGCGCAGGTTGCCTTCAGCACTGTCGTTCAGCCAGATGCCCTGACCCAGGTTTAAAGGCTTATCATTGATGGTGCGGGTCACAAAGGCGGTATCAGCCGCCCCCACCTCTTTCAGGCGAGCCGCGTTCAGCGCCTGGAGCGTCACCAGATCGGACGCAACGACGTCCAGCATCAGGGTTTCATTATCCAGCTTCAGCGCTTCGCTCTGTTTTTCGCCCATCAGCAGGGCACGCAGCTCTTCAGCAGTGGTGGCGGATTTAAGCTGTTCCGCGACGGCATCATCGCTCAGCACGTGCGTCAGCTGACGCAGCAGGCCCAGATGTTCGTCACCGCTGGCCGCGATACCGATCGCCACGTAAGCCACCTGCCCCTCGCCCCAGAGCACGCCCTGCGGGAACTGGTAAACCTGCACGCCGGTTTTCAGCACCTGATCGCGGGTGTCCGTGGTGCCGTGCGGAATTGCAATACCGTTACCGAGGAAGGTGGAGGTCTGCTGTTCACGCGCCAGCATGCCGTTGACGTAGCCGTCCGCCACGTTGCCAGCCTGCACGAGCGCAGCGGCGACCTGGCGAATAGCCTCTTCTTTATTCCCGGCCTGTTCGCCCGGGTGGATATCCTGAACAGATAACTGGAACATGATTCTCCTCTCCTGCTGAAATTGAATCGTTTCAGCTTAACTGAGAAAATATGCGCTAACCTGCTTCTACAGGACATGCAAGATAGCGCTGAAACGTTTCAAGAAGTCTTGTCTTTTCTACAAAAGGTTGCAAGAAAAGTTACATTTCTTGTTGCAGAATTTAGAAGTGCAGCACATTTCTTCTTCAATAGGGAGGTTTTTGCTGATGTTCAGCAAACAGGTTCAGCACGCTTCAGCGAAACAGCGTTAAACTGAAATGCTATTTTGATTTATTGTGGCAATCTTGATTTTGCCCTCTGTTTATTTAATGACAGGCGGCGTAAACTCCGCCTCTCTCTGTTACTCGCAAAGACTGAACATGCATAACACCCCCGCTGCCGCCTCACCAAAGCCCTTTGATTTGACGTCAACGGCGTTTTTGATTGTTGCTTTCCTCACCGGTATTGCCGGTGCGTTACAAACGCCTACGCTGAGCCTGTTTCTGACCAACGAAGTCCACGCGCGTCCGGCGATGGTTGGCTTCTTCTTCACCGGGAGCGCCATCATTGGCATCCTGGTCAGCCAGTTTCTGGCCGGGCGTTCCGACAGAAAAGGCGATCGCAAAAGCCTGATTGTTTTTTGCTGTCTGCTGGGCGTTTTCGCCTGCGTGTTGTTTGCCTGGAACCGCAACTATTTCATTCTGCTGTTTGTTGGGGTGTTCCTGAGCAGCTTCGGCTCGACCGCCAACCCGCAGATGTTCGCCCTTGCCCGCGAGCACGCCGACCGCACCGGGCGGGAAGCGGTAATGTTCAGCTCGATACTGCGCGCGCAGGTGTCGCTTGCGTGGGTGATTGGCCCCCCGCTCGCCTACGCGCTGGCAATGGGTTTTGGCTTTACGGTAATGTACCTCAGCGCGGCGGTAGCCTTCGTGGTGTGTGGCGCAATGGTATGGTTCTTCCTGCCTTCCATGCGTAAAGAGCCGAAAGTGGCGACCGGTACGCTGGAAGCACCGCGGCGTAACCGGCGCGACGCACTACTGTTATTCATTATCTGTACGCTGATGTGGGGAACGAACAGCCTCTATATCATTAATATGCCGTTGTTTATTATTGATGAGCTGCATCTGCCGGAAAAGCTGGCCGGGATCATGATGGGAACCGCCGCGGGGCTTGAGATCCCCACCATGCTGATTGCGGGCTATTACGCGAAGCGCTTCGGCAAGCGCTTTTTGATGCGCATCGCCGCCGTTGCCGGGCTGCTGTTTTATGTCGGCATGCTGACGGTCCATACGCCAGCGCTGCTTCTTGCTTTACAGCTGCTGAACGCCATTTATATCGGCATTCTGGCCGGTATCGGCATGCTCTACTTCCAGGATCTGATGCCGGGTCAGGCAGGCGCTGCCACCACCCTTTATACTAATACCACCCGCGTGGGCTGGATTATTGCAGGCTCACTGGCGGGCGTTGTGGCTGAAATCTGGAACTATCATACGGTGTTCTGGATTGCGCTGGTGATGTGCGTCCTGACGCTGAGCTGCCTGACGCGGATCAAAGACGTTTAAGGCGCGGTGAGCGCTTCCAGCTCAAGCAGGTAAGTGATGGCCTGCTGGCGCGTACTGCCGCACATTTCGGCGTCAGGCTGGAGCCCGGAGCACACCTTCGGGCGTAAAGGCGAGCCAAAGATCATGCACAGGTTGGAGTCAGAGAGCTGAACGCAGCGGGTATTGGCAGGCTTGCCTAGCATACAATTATTCACTGTTTAAAATATGCATCGTTGCTGTTAGCATCACAACCGTCTTATCATTGAGATCAGAAGGACATCTCTCTATGAAGCCAAAGCTGTATTCGTATGTACGCTTTTCATCTGCGAAGCAACGGGAAGGTAACTCGCTGGAGCGTCAGCAAGATACAGCGCTAAGAATTGCATCCCGCTATGACCTTGAGCTTGATACAACTGCTTTCCACGATCTTGGCATGTCTGCGTTCAAAGGAAAAAACGCGCATGAAGGGAAGCTATCAGAATTCATCAAACAGATTGGAATCAAAGTTCCTGTTGGATCGTGGTTGGTAGTCGAAAATCTTGACCGTATTAGCCGTGATGATGCCTGGAGCGCGTTGGATATTTTCAAAAGTATACTGAGTAAGGGAATTGTCATTGTTACCGGTATGGATGAAAAGGTTTATAAATATGCGGATGTAAAGAATAATCCAACGGACCTGATCATCTCATTGTTGATGTTCACCCGCGCACACGATGAATCGTTAACAAAAAAGAACCGAGTTGAATCACAAGCCCGTTCTCTGATAAGGCATAACCTAACAAGAAAATCTGGAACGCCAGCAAAATCAATAGAATCAGTGGGTCAAAATGTCTGGTGGGTAGACACAAAGTCAGGATACGTTACTCCACACCCAATGTATTTTTCCGCAGCGCAGAAGATTATCGAACTAAAGCAAAGCGGTGAAACTCTTCTTGGGATCCAACGATATCTTAACAAACATTACCCTGCACCTAAAAAGAGGATTTATAAAGACCAGACAGGTCAAGCACTGACACCCAAAACGGAGCAATGGGGAAAGCATTTAATTCGGACCTTCTTGAACCCTACTGTTCATGGGCAAAAGGTTTTTACGCTAGATAAGCGCGATGAATCAGGTGCCATTATGTGCGATCCGGATACAGATGCGCCATTGAAAGAAACGTTAACTATTCCTGATTACTACCCGGCGCTGATGTCAGAAATAGACTATCTGACACTATCAAAACTGGACCGACACCGAGCAATTACTCGAAGTTCCTCAAAATACCCAGAGGGCAACCCTGAACCAGAAATCCCGCTACTCTCAGGCATTGGTATCCTTTTTTGCGGAAAATGTGGGTCTTTCATGTTCAAATCAGGTTCAAGCAAAAACAAGTACCGTTACATATGTGGTTCAAAGATTGTTCAGGGTAAGCCCTGCGGTAAGAAAGGGTTTACGTCATATCAGCTTGAGCATACTGTTTTGCAACTAATCTCTGATCACGTCTGGAACAACCACCAAGAAGATAAAACAGCCTGGTACGAATCTGAGATTGAAAAGGCATCAGAAGCTGTTAATACGCTGTATAAACTAGCAACTTTAACTGACGGCCTCGAAGAATTGGCAGATCAGATTAAAGCCAATAAACAGAAAAAAGTAACGCTTGAGCGAGAATTTCAACAGTACAAAATCAGCCGTTCAGAAATTCAAACCACTGGCTGGGAACAATTCCGACATTTCGATGTTCATGACACAAAGAACCCTAACCGTAAGCGGATTAGACTAAAGGTAAAACAAGCTATCAAACGTATTGATTGTTATGACATTGATGAGCGACATGATCATTTCGAAGTGACTTTCGCCGACGAGACAAAGCAGAGAATAGTGATTAAGTTCAATCGCAACCGATCTCCTGGTGTTTCGTATGTAGAAGCACAAACAGTCAACGCTCATGACTTACTAAAAATGCAAGGACTTGTGTTGCACTCTTTCATTGATGAACTGATTGAGCCTGAAAAATTTGCCCAGCATATTAAGGACAAACAAGAAGTCAGCATTCTAAACCCGACGTTTATCACTGAACTGGAAGATGGTGTAGGTAAAGCCGAAGGTGATGGAATGGCTATCATGGTGGATGGCAATAAAAACAAATCATATGCAACTGTCAATGGTATTAAGTACGAGATTAACTCTCTGGAAGACTTAGAAAAACTTTCACGCTAAATCACTCTCCCCTTGCCTACTGACAAGGGGAAACCAACCAGTCTCCCCAGATATCATTCAATACCAAAACCCCGTAAAACTCGATACAGAGCGTTTCAGAGCAAGGGGGCAAATTACATCAGTTACCTTATGTCTACAAACTGAGCCCATTGCACTGCTTCTTATCGAACCACTGCTGCGGTTGCTTGAAAGCCCGTACTAAATCGAAGGAAATCCCCTCAAGCTAGAATACACAAGACTAAACGCAACCTACCCCACCTTAGCATCAAGCATATTAACCCTTTGAAAAACCATAAAATACAATCATCCTCGTACCCATCCCCCCTCTTTCACCCATGCCAATCGATCGTTTTTATAGATCAATATCGCGTTATTGATAGATTTTATAGATCGATGTAAGATCATGATTCTTCGTGTGGTGTTTCTCGCAGGCAAGACTCTCGGGATGAGTGCTCTGCCCCCCGATTTAGTACGAAAGAAAGAAGGTATCCAGAATGACAATCCTTATAAAAACCTTAAAAATCATGGCATCAGGTGTTGTTTTCATTTCAGGCATAACCGCCGCATCTAATACCGTCTATTTCTTGCCAGAGGCAAAATCAGCGGGTGTCGCCAGCCGCGACCAAAAAGCCCTGATGTTTCTCGGCATGGACAGGGATGTAAATCTGAAGGGAATATGCTTCGCGATGGCAAAGCAATCATCATCGATCGTGCCGCTGGTGGATATCACTGCAACAACTGATAACGGCAGATTCACGATGCATGGGCTACGCCCAAATAATAACGACGATACAAAGGAATTGGTCTGCTCTCTTGGTTCAGAGGCCGGGGATTTCTTGACTGGCATTTCGAAGTCTACATTCGTTAACGTGAAGCTGGATTTCAATGGCGAGATCCGCAGTTACAGCTTCGATACTAGAGAGTTCAGGAAAATATTGACTGCCAATGGGCAAGACGTGTGGGCAAAAGCAGCTAAAGGCTACACTCAGGGAGTACGTGCCCCCATTTTCTATGGAAGCGATAGCGAAGTCCCCAAAAACAATGCAGTCAACTCAAACGTCGATACTTACAGTTATAAAGCAAGTGATGAGAAACTTAATTCGGTCTGGAAGAGCCTTAGCCCTGAAACCCGAAAACGTTTACTCCGTTCGCAAAGAGAATGGATAAAGCAAAAGTCCGGCTGCAATAATGAACAGAAATGCCTTATCGACATGACCAATAAGCGCATTACTGAACTGGAGTCTGAAAATGGAAAGTAATGTACTGACTTTAGTTTTAAAAAATGATTGGGTGACTTTCCCTTTGGAACATACCTATAACGGAAAATACACTCTCGGACAATTTCATCTGACAGATACGTTCATCGTTGAATATATGAAACTGATACATGGAATAGAAATACCTGATTCGTGGATTATTAGCTGTTTCACTAACATATCAAATCTCGATACCCGTAAGGTTATGTATATGGAAGGTTGTGATATGTTGACTAAAAAAACAATTAATGAGATCCGCAATGCAGTGAAATTTCCTTCTGACGACCTGAAAATATATCGCAATGATAAGAAGATTGTTGAGATAAAATTTATGGAATATAACAATGAACTCAAGAATTGAATGTCGCATTAAACAATCAGTCATAACTGTTGCTATCGCCTTCAATTTTTACGTGTTTCAGGGGATTGCTTTAAACCCATGCCAAGCGAAATCAACTGAAGTAAAACCGACTTCAAACGCAGATACTGTTTCTTTACAACAAACCACGCAATTATCCAGACCGTCTATCATCGATATACTTCCGAGACTTTATACAGTAGACGAGATTTATTCACGATTTAAAGAACATGAGTTTCGGGCAACTAACGACTTTAAAAATTGTCGATTAATGGTTACAGGTAAAATAGTCAATATCGGCACTCTTACATTCAGTAATAATCCATTAGTTACATTGGGTATTTCTGGTTCGAATGAAGGGCTAAAGTTTATTTTTGAGAATACGGACTATGATAACGATAAGGTAGCGGCATTAAACGTGGGAGATACAGTAATTATTGCGGGATGGAATGCACACCCTGGAACATTCGAAGGTGTTTTTTTAGAGCATTCGAAAATCATGACTAATATGATTTCAAAGAAAAAAATGCAAATGCTTGCTGTAAATGGTGGCGTCTATGATCGGGAGATTTGCCATAAGTAATGCTCTATATAATCTTCAAAAGCAGGGGGGAGCCCCCTGCCCCTTTGCAAATGATTTACTCATTCATTCAATAAATTATATCTGGGGTTAGTTGATGTGTAATTTCTCTAGCATTCACTATTGACAAAACCGTTAATACATATTTAGTCATTTAATTTTCTAACCTTCCTCATGGGTAACCGATGTACCGATCAGCGGAGAAAACCGTAATTGACTTTGCACCTCGAGAAAGCGCGACATATAAATTTTTTGCATTCATACCTTTACCTTGCGCATCTAATATTATGCAATGATCGGTCTCAAGTCCCTTTAGTAAAAGAGTTGAACCAATTGCTCGACTTGGTATTCGTTTATCCCCATTGTGACGTATTCTTTCTCGTATGACAGATGCCGCTTCAGCTATTGTTTGAGATGGCTGACTAATAGAATGGCTAACGGCATCTTTCAACGCTTCATAAGCTGTCTTACGGTAGATTCTTGTTCCTGACTTAAGGGGCAAGAGTTCCAGTACAGTCAGTAGATTACGCCTGGTCCCCTCAATAGCTAATGTACATAATGCTTGTTCATGGGGGAAAGGAGCTGTTTTATTTCTCTTAGCAAGTATGGAGGTAACTCGTCTAAGGGTATGGGTAACTTCAATATTCGTAATCATTGAAGCTGTAACATCAAGCAGTGATTTTATTAGCTGAAAACCGACTTGTTGATCGAACATAGTCGCAGCTAATATCACACCGCATAACTGAACTTGTTCAACAACTTCGATTCTAGAGGTACCTTGTGCATATTGATGGCGAGATAATTCATTTACTGAACTTCCTATAACCAACAGAGAATCATTTGGATACTTGTTAAGAATAGAATGTTGAACATTCCTCTGCATAGCCAGATCAACTTGTTGCAGCCCAGTCAAACGATGCCATGTCACATACTCGGGACAAGATAGTAAGTCAACTTGTCCTCCTCGCATGAGTTCTTCTCTTACATCTAAAATCCACCGACCCAAACGAGGTGTTCCAGCATTTTCCCAACGCCATGGCGTAGACAACTCCCCTAAAAGCGGAAAATCTTGCCCTATGCACATATTCCATTCGGGCATTGCATTACGTCGCCCAAAATCAAAAATACATTGCATGGGATCACCAAAAATGGTCGTCGGTAGAATCGTAGCCAAAGCCTTAATCAAATCGTGTTGGGTAACATCACAATCTTGATACTCATCTACTAAAAGCCGTGAATAGGAAGCTTTTAAAATGCAATTTAGTGCGCCAGAATTGAGATATTTAAGTACGGCTCGACGAACCTCAGGGTAAAATAGTTTTGGATTTTCCATTGTAGATCCAACGTGGCACGAGCCTCTGAAAGAGTACGCAATTCTTATCAACCAACCATCAATCGTTGCCACAGAGTAATTTTTTGAAGGGATGTGCTCGCGAGTAAGCCGTTTTTTTAAAGCAGAAACACCAGCAGTTGTATGAGTAAGCACGAGATAAGGTTTGGGTTGATTTCTACGCAAAATGTTAACTATTAATTGCGTTTTACCACATCCCGCAGGCGCAACGATGGAACTCAACCTACTTTCAAGAATCAAATCCTCCATCTTTTTTCCTTACTGTCGTGCCCAAGTGAGCAAATCGTACAATGTATTTGTTAAAGCTGGGCCAAATTCTTTGTATGAAGGACATACAATATGACGGAATATTTGCTCCGAAGGATCAATATCTTTGTACCAACTTTTTTTACCAGCAGCGGCTGCCAGTATCTTACGATGTTCTTCTTCAAAGCGATGGAGACAATCATCCAGTCTGTAACGATTTTGAGAAGCACTCTGGATAGCTGCATCTACCGAATCAAAACCTTTACGGTCAATAGCGATCGTAAGAATGGCAGCGATTAGTTCTGCGGGACATGATTGAAAAATTGCGTCTTCCGTAGAATTATTATTGCCCCACTCAACAACTTTTATACCTGCAGCTAATACTTCCTGTGTGAATGGCTTATGAACTTGTTCTTTATCTGAATCTTTAAATAAGACTGTTAAATATCCTAAAGAAGAGAAAACTTTTGCACGGGCAAACATGCTATCTCCACCACCATCTGCAAAACTTATTCCTTTTGAACAGTTCGTTGGAATTCCACTATCTTGATAGAATAAGTCAACACCTCTCATTAAGCCTATTTCAGTTTTCCCTTCACAAACAATAACTTTCTTGCTCAAAAAAGCTTCAGCACAAACTCTTAATGTGGATTGTTCATCATTTCCACTTCCAAGATCGTAAACATGGTGTGATGCAGTAGCTACATCGTTAGCTGGAGGTGGCGGAGGTAAACGTCGAATTACATGAAGTTGGTGTGCTTGTAACTCGCGAAGAACATGCGGAGAATGAGTGGTGATAAAAACCTGCTTCTCTGGATCTGTATCCTTAGAGCCCAACTCATGAAGAAATCGGGTAATACGGTATGGCTCTAACCCAAATTCTGCTTCATCAACAAGAAGTATGCTGGAGCGATTAGCTGCCTTTTGTATGCCACTAATTAGGAGACGGGATGAGCCAGTTCCTAAGAGCCTTAGCGGTGTCTCGTCTGAATTGTGGAGGCTTATCGCACCATTTGAGAGAGATACACCATTCACATCTAAACAAGCTTTCACTCCGGTAACTGGCACCCCCAGGTTTTCGCCGATTGTTTGTATTTGCGACAATATAGTAGTGATTTCTGGGAGTTGCTGTGCAGCGAAGGCCTGTCGAGTCTGCCTACCTAGTTGGGATAGTACTGACGAAACATCAAAAGTATTTTCAGTTAGTTTATTTAATACTGACCTACTTCCCCAAGCCAAATGATGATGGGATGTTGCTCCAAGTCTAGACGGTGATATCAATTCACGATGCTTCCATGGCAGACGACGCTCAATCCCCTCAGCTTCTGCTCTCTCTGAAAATAATCTCCAGTCAGGCTCCAAGTCAGAATCAACAACCAACTTTACAGTCAGGACTGTTTCAAAACCATCCTCAGGCCGCGGTTCATCAACAATTAACTTATCGTTTACGTTGAACGCTCGTAAGAAAGGTCCATATCTTTCAATATTTAATAATTCATCGTTTAACTCGCCCAATGTGACAGCGATGACAATTGGGGAGTCCACGTTCATCTGAAAAAAATCAGCATCATTGAAGGCATAGGATCTTCTTGCCCCTAAAGCGAGGTCAATAGCATCAAGTACAGTAGATTTGCCAGTGTCTCCCGGCCCGATTAAACAATTAAGACCCGGTGATGGTGACCATTTTAGTTGTCTAACTGCACGGAAGTTAAGGATTTCTAATTGACGGATTACTGGCATGGACCGCGTCCTTATGAAATGTATCAATCTAAAAGATATAGTCGTAAACGATAGTATCCCGCTGTTTAAATAAAATCAGTGAGATGTCACATGATTCACGATCAATCTTATCAACATGAAATTGTTACTACTATCCAATCTGTCCGATGCTTGAATACATTCAGTATCATCATGGTATACCTTACATAGACAATGAAACAAAGTATCAATAGAGTTTAAAAACAAACCTATTGACTGCAAATTCATGTGACGTATCATATGGATATTAACTTAATACTTAAATGAGAAATCATCATGAATGTCCGTATCTATTGCCGTGCATCGACAGAAGGCCAACATGCCGATCGTGCATTGATTAGCCTGCGCGAATTTGCGCAAAGTAAAAACTGGTCGGTTGCCGGAGAATACATTGAGAATGCAAGTGGTGCGAAGCTAGAGCGTGTTGAACTAATGCATCTACTGGCGGAAGCACAACCCGGTGATCTACTTCTTATTGAAGCGATTGACCGTCTTAGCCGTCTTAAACATGAAGAATGGGCTGAACTCAAAGCTACGCTGAACAGTAAAGGGCTGGTGATCATATCAATGGACTTACCAACCAGTTGGCAAATGGTTGAAATGTCGGCTAACGACCTTACCAAGGGCATTCTTAGGGCAGTCAATGACATGCTAATCGATATCCTAGCAACAATGGCACGACAAGATTACGAAACTCGCCGTAAACGCCAGGCTCAAGGGATCAAGAGAGCAAAAGCGGAAGGTCTATACACAGGAAGAGAAAAGAACAGCGCGGCCCGTGAAGTTGTACGTGAAATGCTGGCACAGAAAGTTAAGCCAGAGCATATAATGAAAGCTGCTGGTATCAGTCGCGCAACGTTTTATCGAATCAAGAAGGAGATAATAAACTCATTTTCCCCACTTCCGACGACATCTTGAAGCCTGTTTGAACTGAAGGATACTATCTTGTAACCGTAAGAATTTTGATTTGACAAAACTTAGGAACGGGGCCATATCTAATCTAACGTACCGCCCTTCGCTAGGAATTTGAAATACTAAGTCCGTACAGCATTAACCAGTCGAATTCGATGTCCTACAAACAGCCTTCAACACAAGCTTTTAGTTAGGCAGTAACATGTGGTTTCATCATCAATAACGTCACCAGTGTCAACAACGGGTAAAAAGTGATCCACTTACCGTCACCACCAACGGTCTAATATTGATCCACCTTGTTTACTCAGGATTTGCTTCCGCTATAACCCCGGCCTTTCGTTTCTGCTTCAGCCGATAGCTCTCTCCTTTTATCTGGACTTTGTACGAGTGATGTAAGATCCGGTCCAGCATCGCCAATGTCAGAGCTACATCCCCGGCGAACGTTTGGTCTCACTGCACTAAGGGCAGGGTAGAGGTCAGGATCATCGCACTCTTTTCGTAACGTTTGGCGATGACCTGGAAGGACAGTCGCCGGAATTTTGTAGGGATGCGCATCGCTGATCCGCTTAGAGATGTAATCACGGAATTCATCTAGCAGTGATGATGATGCCGGGCATGGTGAATACTGCGGCTTTTCAGATTTGGCTTTCAGATGGCTGCGGACAGTATTGCGCAGAATACCCTGTTCCTTTGCAATAGCCCGGATATTCATTCCCCGCTTGTGCAGGACTTAAATTTCAATACGAATCTCAAAAGTGTTCATAAGCTCCCCTGTATTCAGAGGAGCAGATTAACCCCTGGATCAATTTTCAACCGCTGGGGTGGATCAGTTTTGCACTGTTGGTAACAACCAGCATCTTCAGTTTTGATCAATCTACAGACATTTACTCTAGTCGCAACTAGTACAAAGCAAACCTCCATGCATTTACCTGTAAGCAGTGCCTGTTTGCCTTGTGGGGCCATAATGGATTCACCCTCCTAAGAAGTGACCAACTTGAAAGACCTCAGATACAACTCAACACGTCGATGTCTGGATTCGTCTCTCTCACTGATGGCCTAAGTTCGAAAGTTTAGTTGGAACAAAATGGATAGGTTCTTTGACGAGTGGCGGGGAAAAATTGCTTTCAATTCAGGAAGATTTTTCTTAAAAACATACTCTTTGAAGAATGTCAAGGTCTCGTATGTAATGATTCCACTCAATTTTCATCCGGTCTAGTGTCCTCAAAACTCGTTTTTAATCGGCACGAAAAAAAATTTATTTTGCATTGACAACAAGCTCAGGTCTTACCAGATAGGCTCCGGCGCATAATGAAAAAAATGCACTCATGGGTAAGCTAAATTTCAAGCCTTGATCTGTTTTTTTTCCTTACTATGATAGTCGCTATACCGACACAAAACACAACATGTACGCATTGGCGAGAAATTTAAACACACTATCTTGGACACAAGGTAAGGAGACCCCACGTGAGTAATGGTAATTTGGCTTTAAATATCAGTAAAGAAAAAAGGCAATATGTTGGCGATTTTCTGGATTGCATTGTTGATTGTTTAGATCTGACCGAAACACAACACAAGCATATTAAAAGTGCCTACCACTCCGTGGGCAAATTCCTTTCTGAAGGTGACAACCCTATTCTTAAAGGGGCCATGATTTATTCACAGGGAAGCGTCCGTCTTAACACAACGGTTAAGCCCAAAGGTAGTGAACAGTATGATGTGGATCTGCTTTGCTATTTGCCAAATGCCAGCCATATTACCGGTTGGGCGCAGGTGCTAGACGCTGTCCGTGATCGCCTGAGCAGTCATGAGACGTACCGCAAAATGCTCCACCCGCTCCCAAGAGGCTATCGCATCATGTATGCAGGGGACTATCATCTGGACATTACTCCCGGGATTGATTGGAGTACTAATCCAACGGAGGAAAACCACCCTCTTCTTGTGCCAGACACGCGCCTAAGGGGCTGGAAAGAGTCTAACCCAGCAGGTTACGCGACGTGGTTTGACAATATCACTGAAAAACTTCCTACGTTTTTAACGCGTATGGTCGCCTGCGAAAACTTGGCTAAATCTGCGTCAGTAAGACCATTGCCAAATCACACCCATAAGAAGCTTCTGAACCGCATTGTACAGATTTTTAAGCGTCATCGCGATGTCTGGGCTGCAAGCCAAGGGAAAGATTATATTGAATTCAAACCAATCTCAGCAATTATTACAACTCTTTCTGCACACGCATATAACCATATCTGCGATCAGAAAACGACTTACGATACAGACTTCGACGTAATACTCGATGTACTTTACTTGATGCCGAAGTTTATTGTAGGCAGCTTAGGTAACTACCACGTCTCCAACCCGAGTATGCCAGCAGAGAATTTTGCTGAAAAATGGAACAACCCGGAAAGTGGAAAAGGCGAAAGGCTCAAAAAGCACTTTGACTTGTGGCATAAGGCTGCGATTGAAAGCATCAATGAGATTGCAGCCTCGGAGGGCGAAGATGAATTACTCGAAAACTTAAGTAAGTATTTTGGGGAACGACCAGTTAAAGCTGTGCGTGAAGCAATGCTTGAGAATATCAATGCCGCACGAAGCCAAAATAATTTGAACGTCCTTCCCTTCACCGGAGCGCTATCAGCAGGTGCTGTAACTGGAACTGCCTCAGCCCGATTGGTACCATCTAATACCTTTTATGGTGGAGAAGCAACATCATCCGTTGTGGTGCAAAAGAATACTTTCTTTGGGGATTGATATTAGATGAACGTATTCAGACCTCATCGGCGACTAACTCTAGCTGAACAATACCATGGGCTTCGTGCCCACTTTCCTGATGGCAAATGCACAATCACGGGAAAAAACAAGAAGCTAGTCTGGGAGGGCATGCTTAAGCCAGTCCCATTTAGTCGTGGGTATAAAATTCGGCTGGAATATGCCCCTCCTTCCGCTCCACGTTGCTTTGTGGTTTCTCCAGATTTGAAAAAATTATCTGATGGTAAGAAGATCCCTCACACTTATGCTTCGTTAGCATCGTCGAAAATAACACAGCTATGTCTGTATTTACCAAGAGAAAGACACCCAGATAAACATGCCGAATGGGTGCCACAGTACCAATTGAGTGAAACAATACTTCCCTGGGCTTCACTTTGGCTGTTTTACTTTGAACAGTGGTTGCATTCTGGCATATGGGAGGGGGGAGGCGCACATCCAAATGACGATGACGATGGCATTTATTATGAAAAAATCCCGCGCCAGGGGACTTACTCGCGAGACAGAAGAAAGCCGTAATTTAGATTAACGCACTATCACATGATCATAGGAAGTAACATGAGTGAATACTGGAAACATCAGCTTTCCAAAATTATCGACTATATGACCCGTCAAAAGCGCCCGGGTGTATTGATGATGGTAACAGGGGCGACTCTTGCGGCAGGCCCGAAGTTGTTGAGCTTTGTGTTTAAGGGCACTTTTCACGGAGAGTCACTTTCTATCAGCACCGCTGAAGGCAATGTGGTAAGTGACTATATAGTACCAATCATAGGTGGGATACTCGTTCTTGCTGGTCTAGTTTTTTTATCTATCGGTGAATATCAGTCTATCAAGCAAAACTCTCGCAAACGTATCTTACTAATTACTGGTAATGGTCTAAGGACAACGACAGGTACTGGTCTGGATAAAGTTGTCCGAACAGTATTGAAAGGTTTGATTCAGCCACGGGACATTGACATTACCCAACGCATCCGGGACGGGGTTGTTATCGAGCCTGAATCAACTTTCAATCGACAGATATTGCCCGAAAAGGACATCATTACTCAAATTTTATGTAAAGGTGAACCAGACCTTACGCAGGTTGCTTATGGTGGTTTTCTCCCCGTGCCATTTACCTTCTTCCTCGGAAATGTTCTGGATGATAAAGGGGATGTCACCGTATTCGACTGGGACCGCAAAGATGAGAAATGGAAGCATATCTCTTCAAATAATATTGATGATGGTGAAAGCTTTGTACATGAAACCATCATCGAATCGACTTCGGACCAGATAGTGCTGGTTGTTTCTTGCTCCTACAGGGTGAACATCGAGCAAGTGACCAGAAGTTTTGCCGGTCAGGGCATTGAGCACATTTATCTTGAAACTAACAGGTTCGATAATCACTGGTCGCTGGCAAAGCAACGACGTCTCTCACTGGAGTTTGCAGAAAAAATTAAAACTCTGTCCATGCAGGGTATCCGTACTGTACATCTGATCCTATCGGCGCAAAGTAGCATCGTCCTCAATTTTGGCCGACGTTATGACAATAGAAATATGGCCGATGTGATTGTTTATCAATATGAACAGTCAAATATTAACCCATATCCTTGGGGTGTATATGGTTTGTCACACCGATATGAAAATAGTGGGATTGTTATGCGGCCTGATTGAAAAGCCAAGTTGCTGATTATTATCTCGCTAAGGTTTGTTTACTGATTATTGTCAGTATGCGGTCAACCCGACCCATCATCATGACGCGTGGCATGCCACGCATCCATCTTTCAGCCGACGATCTGCCCTTCAGTCATCAACGCAAACAATTCAGCCTGAAATTTCGCGTCATCCAGAGCATTGTGGCTAGGTTGGCTGACGGGATGAAATCTCTCGGCCATGCGTGAAGATTTGGTTTCAGCCCAAGAACATCCCGTTAGCCCCATATAATATGCTTTGATATCAATCGCAGTAAATCCGAATGGATTATAGCCAATATACTTATGGAAATAATAATTGATAAAGGACCAGTCAAAAGGAGCATTAAGTCCAACGAAAATTACCTTCATCCCCGGTTGTTTTATCGTATTGAGCCATTCAGAAAGGTGTTCCATTGCTTGGATGGGAGGAAGTCCATTCTGCTGAAGTGCTTCCAAGCTCAACCCTGTTACTGCAAGTGCTTCAGCATCGTGATGGAGACTGTCAGGTTGCAATTCCACATAAAAAGATTCTGTCGGGTTATGTACGAGACAAGCACCAACGGAAAGGAGACTAAACTCACCTGGGATCGGACCTGAAGTTTCTACATCAACTGAAATATAAATCTCATCATTTATCATACAATTATCATCATCTCATCAGAACAGTAAGCAGTTCGGGAGTATAACCATGTATTATTGATTAAAAAGTGACATATCACTTTACAGTTTCAAACTAATACAATGAGTGATTATTCAGTTCAAAACCACTTACTTGACAAAATCTAGGAATCTTTATTAAACCCGACGAGTCGCGAAGCGACGAAGTTTCGCGAGGCGAAGCCGAAGTGATACATAACATCGATTGAAATTAATCGCAAGATTATCACTTGTTCGTTTCACCCACTGCACCATACTTTGTCGCTTCGCGACTTAAAGTGGTTGTTTGGTGTTGTTAACAAATTTGATCAGATTGATACCTATCATCCGTTCGCTACGCTCACGTCTGAACTCGCTTCGCTCGAAACCTTTCAGAATTATTGCTTAGGTATGATTTCAACGAGGCGCAGCCGAAGTTGCTATATATTATAGACAAAAATAAAAACCTTTAAAATCAATTAACTAATGGATTGCATGTCTTTTTCATGTCTCTTTAATGGCGTTTTGGCGAAAATAAAAATCAATATATATCAACAAGTTAAAATTACATGTCTTTGCATGTCGCGTTTTTTGGGGCATACAAAATTTGATTGTCTACGGAAGATGCTAAATAATGGCATCAACAACGATTCCAAGTAGACGAAACCATGAATTTACACTTTACAATCTTTCCTAAAAGAATACAAAAAGAACCCTATTTCCTTCGCGAATCCACGGTAAAACTTAACCGGGTGGACAATAACCGCGTAAAATCGCAATTCATTTTTAAACCTTCTTTCAACCATATAGCCCTCATTCTGGGCCTCGATAAAAGTGAAGTAGACCGGGTCAGAAAAATAAAACAACGGCTTCCTGATCATAAATTGATAGGTATTGCTCGCTGGATCATTGCACCTGTTGAAAGCAACCAATCTGCTTTATGTTATCTTTTCATCTGTGAAGACAATGTAGCGTACCTATCTGCACCTGAGATGGTTTTTACTAATGACACCATATCCATAGACTCAACGACCAGACGTTCCGTCTATAAAACAACTTACAATTTGACTAGCCCCGATACGAAATATGGGTATATAAACCTTCGATTTCATTCTGAATACAAATTGGTTACAAAAAGACGTGGTCCGTCAAAAATTAAAAAATTATCCGAAGGTGAACCGTCTTCTGATTATGCATCTTTGTTGGCTGAGAATGAAGCTTTACGCAAGGAAGTAGAGCGGTTAAAAAAACAAAATAATGCCGAATAAAATTCTAAATGGAAACTATTCTCAATCGAAAGGTGCTGTTTCTTCCTCTAATTGGATAAGATAAATAATTGCCTCTTCACGGTTCGTAGCACACATATCTATCGACGGTTGTAGACTGCCGCATACTTTAGGGCGCAGGGGTGAGCCAAAGATGCCACATAAGTTATCTTCTGATAACTGAACGCATCTTACATTAGCAGGTTTACCCTGCGGCATTCCCGGAATTGGACTTGAAATTGAAGGTGCAATACAACAAGCACCGCAATCGATACGACAATTCACTATAGAATCCTTGCTAATCCACCTTCAATCATTGACAGTAACAGAATGTCCTACTGACTGGTAGCATACCATCTATATCGAAGCTTTCTAAATGAAGCAATTAACTTATAACAGATTGAAAAATAATGAAAATCCTCCCGATTTCTTAACCTATTCTTTTTCAGTGTAAAATCGCTCTTAGATGTTGCTCAGAAGCATTGCTACTTATTACATGGAGTTACTATGGGAATTTATGTTAGGAAAAGCATTCGCGTTGGACTAATGAGATTTAACCTATCCAAATCAGGAGTCGGTGCATCCATTGGTATGAAAGGACTGAGGTTTGGTACTGGCCCAAGAGGAAATTACATCCACATAGGTGCTGGCGGAGTCTATTATCGTGCTTCGCTTTCACCAAACCTGGTCCCACAGAACCGAAAGAAGGTTCTGAATGTATCAGACGAATCCCGAATAGAATATGACACTACACATGCACCTCTTGAGGAAATCGAGTCATCCCATATCTCGGAAATCGTTGATTCAAGTTCCCGAGAACTGCTTGAAGAGTTGAACAATAAACGTAAGAAGTCACAAATATGGCCCTTGGTAATGTGCTTTTCGATTGCGCTGTTACTTTACGGTTTTTCACAGGCATGGCCTGAGTGGTGCCTCGCTATAGGATTTATTGTAGGGGTAGCAATATCTGTTTTAGCTTACATGTACGATCAGCTAAGAAAGACTACTGTTCTTTTTTATGATTTTGATGATCAAATGATGGCATGTTACCAGCAACTTCATGATAGTGGAGCCAAGCTCGCAAGCTGCTCAAAAGTTTGGCATATAGAAGCTTCTGGAGCCGTTTATGATCCCAAATATCATGCCGGGGCTGGTAACTTACTACGCAGAAAAGTAACCTCTATCAGCAAATCAAAGCCTCCCTTTGTTAAAACAAATATTGAGACGATTGCTATCAATGTCGGTCGCCAAACATTACATTTTTTTCCAGATAGAGTACTTGTTTATGACCGTGAAGGTGTAGGCGCTGTTGGTTATAACCAGCTATTCGTTAATGTTGGTGATAGTCGATTCATTGAAAGCGAAGGTGTACCTGGAGATGCCATAGTCGTAGGCAGGACATGGAAGTATGTGAACAAGTCTGGAGGCCCAGACAGAAGATTTAAAGACAATTCAGAACTTCCTATATGTCTGTACGAGAACCTTTCATTTACAAGTCATTCTGGACTAAATGAGTTATTACAATTGTCTAAAACTGGCTATGGAGAGAGCTTTTCACATTCAATTGAAACACTTAGCAAAAAAGTCATTTCTGCTTAGCTATATCATTTTTATACTGCGAATGATTGACTATTAGGCTTGCCTTGTGGCATGCCTGGAATGGGGCTTGAGATGGACGGTGCGGTACAGCACGCGCCACAGTCGGAACGACAATCCATACATGCTCTCTGTTGGTGGCAGATGCCCGCGCAGTCGGGCATTGCGCGCACAGTAACACCTTTTATGTATTGATAGCAAAACCCACGAATTCCGCTTGCCTGAAAGGCCGCGCGCGAGTAATTTGGCGCGATATTTTTTACCTCCCGTAAACAGGATTACTGCAATGCCAAGAGCGAACGAAATCAAGAAAGGTATGGTACTGAATTACAACGGCAAACTGCTGATTGTGAAAGATATCGACATTCAGGCACCCAGCGCCCGTGGCGCAGCAACGCTGTATAAAATGCGTTTCTCCGATGTCCGTACCGGCCTGAAAGTGGAAGAACGTTTTAAAGGCGACGATATCGTGGATACCGTGACCCTGACCCGTCGCTACGTTGATTTCTCCTACATTGACGGCAACGAATACGTGTTCATGGATAAAGAAGATTACACCCCGTATATCTTCACCAAAGATCAGATCGAAGAAGAGCTGCTGTTTATTCCTGAAGGTGGAATGCCGGACATGCAGGTGCTGACCTGGGATGGCGTGCTGCTGGCGCTGGAGCTGCCGCAGACCGTTGATCTGGAAATCGTTGAAACGGCACCGGGCATCAAAGGCGCGTCTGCAAGCGCGCGTAACAAACCGGCTACCCTGACTACCGGTCTGGTCGTACAGGTGCCAGAATACCTGTCAGCGGGCGAGAAAATCCGTATCCATATCGAAGAAAAACGCTATATGGGTCGCGCTGACTGATTGTGGCGTTTGCCGGGTGGCAGCTGCGCCTTACCCGGCCTACAAAAACACAAAAACCGGCCTCAGAGCCGGTTTTTCGTAGGCCCGGTAAGCGTAGCGCCACCGGGCAATCAGGCTTACAGAAGCTCTGGATACTTCGTCATTTTCAGCGCCAGCTCGATACCGCGCACTTCCGCCATCCCTTTCAGACGGCCAATCGCCGAATACCCTGGATTCGTTTTCTTGCGCAGATCGTCCAGCATCTGATGCCCGTGATCCGGACGGAACGGGATAGGACGTACATCCCCCGCCTGCTTACGACGTACTTCTTCAGAGAGAATGGCATCCACCACCGCAACCATGTTCACGTCGCCGCCAAGGTGGGCTGCTTCATGGAAGGTTTTTGGATTCTCTTCACGGCAGGTTGCACGCAGGTGAGTGAAATGAATGCGATCCCCAAAGGTTTCGATCATCCGCACCAGATCGTTATCCGCACGCACGCCGTAAGAGCCCGTACACATGGTAAAGCCGTTGTAGATGCTGTCTACCGTCTCTTTTAGCCACTGCATATCCTCAATGGTCGACACGATACGCGGCAGGCCGAGGATTGGGCGCGGAGGATCGTCCGGATGGACCGCCAGCCGCACGCCCGCTTCTTCTGCCACCGGCACAATAGCGCGCAGGAAGTGCGCCATGTTTTCACGCAGCTGGTTTTTATCGATATCGCCATATTCCGCCAGGCGCGCGCGGAACTGATCGAGGGTATAGCCCTCTTCCGCCCCCGGCAGGCCCGCGATAATATTGCGAACCAGCTTCTCAATGTCCGCTTCACTGGCGGCATTGAACCACGCCAGCGCCTGCTGCTGCTCTTCGGCGGTGTAGTCTGCTTCCGCCCCCGGACGCTTCAGAATGTGCAGCTCGAAAGCCGCAAAAGCGATTTGATCGAAACGCAGCGCCTTCGAACCATCGGCCATTTCATATTCCAGGTCGGTACGCGTCCAGTCCAGAATTGGCATAAAGTTATAGCAGACGGTATCAATACCGCAGGCCGCCAGGTTACGAATGCTCTGCTGATAATTCGCAATCCAGGTTTCACACTCACCGGAGTGGGTTTTGATATCTTCGTGAACCGGAATACTTTCCACGACAGACCAGGTTAGACCCTTCTCTGCCAGCTGTGCCTGACGCTTTTGGATTTCCTCCACCGGCCACACCTGACCGTTCGGAATATGATGCAGCGCCGTGACCACACCCGTTGCGCCAGCCTGACGCACATCATCAAGAGAAACCGGATCGTTCGGCCCGTACCAACGCCAGGTTTGTTCCATTGCCCCACCCTCTCAAGTTGTTATACCAATATGGATTACCTCAATGACGACTACCATACATGTTTAATCGAAGTGGTCAACACAGCGCGCGACATTGATTGATCAAACTCACATAACCGGGATATTTACGGCTTACCAATTTAATTTGTTGTCATATAACTTTACACTGGCATTGTTAATTAATGGTTAATCAGGTGTGTACTACATGAAGACTATTGCCTCCACCGCGCTTCCTGCTCATGTCCAGCAGCCCCGCTACGATCGCGAGCAGTTACGCTCCCGCATCGTCCATTTCGGCTTTGGCGCGTTCCACCGGGCGCATCAGGCGTTGTTAACAAACCGGGTGCTGAACGCCAAAGGAGGCGACTGGGGTATTTGTGAGATTAGCCTCTTTAGCGGCGATGTTCTCATGCGCCAGCTCCGCGCGCAGGATCATCTGTTTACCGTGCTGGAGAAAGGTGCCGAAGGCAATCAGCCCATTATTATCGGTGCGGTAAAAGAGTGCCTGAACGCAAAACTCGACTCGCTGGCAGCCATTATTGAGAAGTTCTGCGAACCGCAGGTGGCCATTGTCTCCCTCACCATTACCGAAAAAGGCTACTGCATCGATCCGGCGACGGGGAAACTGGATATGCACAACAGCCGCATTCTGCACGATCTTGAGCATCCGTCTGAGCCGCATTCCGCGCCGGGTATTCTGGTCGAAGCGCTTCATCGCCGCCGCGAGCGCAGCCTGCCAGCGTTTACCGTGCTCTCCTGCGACAACATTCCCGATAACGGCCACGTGGTGAAAAATGCCGTTCTCGGCATGGCCGGAAAGCGTTCCGCAGAGCTGGCCGGATGGATCGAGGCGCACGTGAGCTTCCCTGGCACCATGGTCGACCGAATCGTGCCCGCCGCCACTGACGCCTCACTCGCGGAAATCACCCAGGAACTTGGCGTTGAAGATCCCTGCGCCATCAGCTGTGAACCGTTCATTCAGTGGGTAGTGGAAGATAACTTTGTCGCCGGGCGTCCGGAATGGGAGGTTGCAGGCGTACAGATGGTTGAGGATGTCCTGCCCTGGGAGCAGATGAAGCTGCGGATGCTGAACGGCAGCCACTCCTTCCTGGCGTATCTGGGCTACCTTGCCGGCTACGCGCACATAAATGAATGTATGCAGGACGACAGCTTCCGCGAGGCTGCCCGCAGGCTGATGCTGAATGAGCAGGCCCCTACGCTGCGCATCACCAACGTCGATCTGACAGCCTATGCTGACAGCCTGCTTGACCGCTTCGCCAACCCGACGCTACAGCACCGCACCTGGCAAATCGCTATGGACGGCAGTCAGAAGCTGCCTCAGCGCATGCTGGATGGGATCCGCATGCATCTTGAGCGTAACACCGCCTGGCCATTACTGGCGCTGGGCGTCGCAGGCTGGATGCGCTACGTCAGCGGGACGGACGACCAGGGCAACGCCATTGACGTGCGCGATCCGCTGAGCGACAAGTTTCAGGCCATTGTCGCTACCAGCAGTGACGCAGAACGCGTTAGCGCCCTGCTGAGGCTAAAAGAAATCTTTGGCGACGACCTGCCGCAAAACCCTGTCTTTGTCGAGGCAATCACCGGCGCGTACCAGCGCCTCGTCCGGCTCGGCGCGCGTCAGGCCGTTATCGAAACGTTAAAAATTTAGCGATTATTGCGTTTAAGGCGAACGGTTTTACGCTCCGTTCGCCCTCCCTCTTCTCAATGCCCGATTTTTTCGTCAGGATGATAGATAGTTGTTACTACATCACAATTATTTATCGGAGCGCACGTGACCAAAACCAACCTGATCACCGGTTTTCTCGGCAGCGGTAAAACTACGTCCATTCTGCATTTGCTGGCCAATAAAGATCCGGCGGAAAAGTGGGCCGTGCTGGTCAACGAATTTGGCGAAGTGGGGATCGACGGCGCGTTGCTCGCCGACAGCGGCGCGATGGTGAAAGAGATCCCGGGCGGGTGTATGTGCTGCGTGAATGGTCTGCCGATGCAGGTCGGGCTGAATACGCTGCTGCGTCAGGGCAAGCCTGACCGTCTGCTGATTGAACCCACTGGGCTGGGTCATCCGAAGCAAATTCTTGATTTACTGACCGCCCCGGTCTACGAGCCGTGGCTTGAGCTGCGTGCGACGCTTTGCCTGCTCGACCCCCGCCAGCTGCTGGATGAAAAAGCGATCAATAACGACAATTTCCGCGACCAGCTCGCCTCGGCAGATATCATCGTGGCGAATAAATCCGATCGCGCGACGCCTGAAAGTCAGGCCGCGTTCAATGCCTGGTGGCAGCAGGCTGGCGGTGGACGTCAGTATGTGCAGACCACCCAGGGCAACATTGATGGCGCCCTGCTCGATCTTCCCCGCCTCAACCAGACGCAACTGCCTGCCAGCGCTGAGCATTCGCATAGCCACGGCGCGAAGCAAGGTCTGGCAGCGCTGAGCCTGCCGGAACATCAGCGCTGGCGTCGAAATCTGAACAGCGGCCAGGGACACCAGGCCTGCGGCTGGATCTTCGATGCCGATACGGTTTTCGACACCATTGGTATACTGGAATGGGCGAGACTGGCGCCGGTTGAGCGGGTAAAAGGGATCATGCGCACCCCGGATGGTCTGGTGCGCATTAATCGTCAGGGCGAGGATTTCTTTATAGAAACCCAGAACGTCGCGCCACCCGACAGCCGGATAGAGTTAATTAGTGCGGTTAATACCGACTGGAATGCCCTCCAGTCAAGCCTGTTGAAGCTTCGTTTAAGTTTGGGCGGCTAACGTTGCCCCTGATTTTACACATTGCTGAAGACTATGACGACTCGACTTCCTGCTATTTTATTGCTCAACGCTGCCGGTTTGGCGATCTTTTTCTCCTGGTATATCCCGGCGGATCACGGTTTCTGGTTCCCACTGGATTCCGGGCTGTTCCACTTCTTTAACCAGGCGCTGGCGAAGAGTGAAGCCTTCCTGTGGCTGGTGGCGATCACCAACAACCGCGCGTTTGACGGCTGTTCGCTGCTGGCAATGGGCTGTCTGATGCTCTCCTTCTGGCTGAAGGAAGACAAAACGGGTCGTCGCCGTATTCTGATTATCGGCCTGGTCATGCTGCTGGCAGCCGTGATTATCAACCAGCTGGCGCAGCATCTGATGCCGGTTAAACGCGCCAGTCCGTCGCTCTCTTTCCCGAATATTAACCGCGTCAGCGAGCTGCTTCATATTCCAACCAAAGACGCCTCGAAGGACAGCTTCCCGGGCGACCACGGTATGATGCTGCTGATTTTTGCTGGCTTCATGCTGCGCTATTTCGGTAAAAAAGCCTTCGCCATCGCCCTGGTTATTGTGGTTGTATTTGCATTCCCGCGGGTGATGATTGGCGCTCACTGGCTGACAGATATCGCCGTAGGCTCCCTCACGGCGGTGTTAATTGGTTTACCCTGGGTGCTGATGACTCCCCTGAGCGATCGCGTAATAAGTATTTTTGATCGCTATCTTCCCGGCAAATTTAAACAAGTCTGAAACAAATAAATAACGCTAATTAACACCATTCATCAGGGATCGTTTTCGATCCCTGAGTCATTTCTTTCCGGCATCATTCAGCGCTGTCATCATTCCGTCATACAATTCGTGATAAAAATGAAGCAATTGCAGGGATTACCGGTATGAATGGCGGCATTTTGAGCAATTCCGCGCTGTAACGTTGTGTATCACATTTTCTTATAAAAAAACGGTCTTTTTTGCTCGCAATGCCCTTTGCAATCGGTTAACCTCGAACTCGTTTTGCCCCATTGAGATAATTATTATCGTGGTGAATAATTTTGTGCGTTGTGCCACAGATTTCACCATAAAGAATTGTCTCATTGTGAACAGATAATTAGTCTCGTCACGGTTGGCATTTTTATAACGATATTTTCGTTAAGGACTTCAAGGGAAAACAAACAAAATGGTCAAATCTCAACCAATTTTGAGATATATCTTGCGGGGGATCCCGGCGATTGCAGTGGCGGTTCTGCTTTCGGCATGTAGTACGACGAACACCGCGAAGAATATGCATCCTGAGACGCGTGTTGTGGGAATGGAAGATTCCTCTTCACTGCAAGCCTCTCAGGATGAATTTGAAAATATGGTACGTAATCTCGACGTTAAGTCGCGTATTATGGATCAGTATGCTGACTGGAAAGGCGTGCGTTACCGCCTGGGCGGCAGCACCAAGAAAGGCATCGATTGCTCCGCATTCGTACAGCGTACTTTCCGTGAGCAGTTTGGGTTAGACCTTCCGCGTTCTACTTATGAACAGCAGGAAATGGGCAAGTCCATTTCGCGCACTAAACTGCGTACGGGCGATTTAGTCCTGTTCAGAGCAGGTTCAACCGGTCGACACGTTGGCATCTATATCGGTAACGATCAGTTTGTCCATGCTTCCACCAGCAGTGGTGTGACGATTTCCAGCATGAACGAACCTTACTGGAAGAAGCGCTACAACGAAGCTCGCCGCGTTCTGAGCCGTAGTTAATATTGCTGTCGTATCGTTGGTTATCCCTTGGCTGGCGATACGATTAAAAAAGCACTGCTCCGGCAGTGTTTTTTTTTGCCCGTTACACTGATAGACATCCCGCGTCATTTCAGGAATCACGACATCTATGTTTACCCGCTACTTCTCCAGCAACCGCAAGATACTGTTTCTCAGTATTCTGACGGGGTTGTTTACCGCCCTGCTTCTGAGTGCGTTACAGTTTTACTGGAGTTATCACAAGCGAGAAGTCAGGTACGATACCCTCATTACGGATTTAAGCGTCTACATGGAGAGCTTTTTCGACGAGCTTAAAACCTCTATTGATACGCTCCAGCCGCTCACGCTGAACAGCTGTGAAGAGGTCAGTGCGGCGCTCACCTCACGCGCGGCCTTCAGTATTAACGTGCGCGCCTTTTTGCTGGTCCGGGATAAACAGGCCTTCTGCTCTTCGGCAACAGGTCCGATGAATACCCCAATGGAAACGCTTATCCCTCAGCTACACATCAGCAAACCTGTTGATATCGCGCTCCTGCCGGGTACGCCCATGCTGCCGGATAAACCCGCGATCGCTATCTGGTATCGCAATCCGCTGGTAAAAGACGGCGGCGTATTTACCTCCGTGAACATCAACCTGACGCCTTACCTTCTTTATACGTCACGTCAGGATGAATTTTCCGGAATATCGATCGTCATTGGCGACTCCGCATTATCCACCCAGTCCGGGATGCTGGTTCAGGCGCGGGATTTGCCTGACGTCCCCGCTCGCACCGCCACGCTGAAAAATATACCTCTGACCGTTAACGTCTATGCGCAAGCCTGGAAGACCGATGAACTGCTCTACGCCGTGTTCTTCGGCCTGGTCTGCGGTATTGCGGCAGGTCTGCTGAATTTCTATATTCTCACTATCCGTCTTAATCCCGGGAAAGAGATCCTTACGGCCATCAAGCACGATCAGTTCTACGTGGTCTATCAGCCCGTCGTGGATGCGCAGTCGCTCAGAATGACCGGGCTGGAAGTCCTGATGCGCTGGAAGCATCCGGTGATGGGCGAAATTCCACCGGATGCCTTTATTAATTTTGCTGAAGCGCAGAAGCTGATCGTCCCGCTGACGCTGCATCTTTTTGACCTGATTATCCGCGATGCCCCTGTCCTGCAAACGGTTCTCCCGCCTGGTGCCAAGTTTGGGATCAACATCGCGCCCGGTCATCTGCATGCGGAAAGCTTTAAAGAGGATATGCGCGCGTTTGCCGCTGCCCTTCCGCCCGATCACTTCCAGATTGTGCTGGAAATAACCGAGCGCGACATGATCAACCACCGCGAGGCAAATCAGCTGTTTGAATGGCTGCACAGTGAAGGTTTTGAAATCGCCATCGATGATTTTGGCACCGGCCACAGCGCGCTGATCTATCTGGAACGCTTCACGATGGATTACCTGAAAATTGACCGTGGCTTCGTGAATGCCATCGGGACTGAAACCGTTACCTCGCCAGTGCTGGACGCGGTGCTGACGCTGGCAGAACGCCTGAATATGTTAACCGTCGCCGAGGGTGTTGAAACGCCCGAGCAGGCGGCGTGGCTGCGCGAGCATGGCGTGAACTATCTTCAGGGCTACTGGATCGGCCGACCAATGCCGCTGGAGCAGTTCAGGACGTGGCAACCCGACATCACGCTCGGGGAATAATTTCACAATCACGGCGCTGTCCCTTATTATTCTCCTCAACCGAGCCTGCCTGTGAACAAAGGGATCCGCCGCACTATGATTATGCGCGTTGTATTGATGCTGTTGGCGCTGGTGAGCCTGTCGAGCCAGGCGCAGACCATCAAAGAGAGCACGGCCTTTGCCGTCATTGGCGAGCCGAAGTATGCGGTCAACTTTACTCACTACGATTATGTGAACCCCGCCGCCCCGAAAGGCGGGAACGTGACGCTTTCCGCGACCGGAACGTTTGACAACTTTAACCGCTTCGCCCTGCGCGGCGTGGCGGCAGCGCGTACCGAATCCCTCTATGACACGCTGTTCGTCACCTCCGACGACGAGCCCGGCAGCTATTATCCCCTGGTCGCTGAGAACGTGCGTTACGCCGATGATTTTAGCTGGGCAGAAATCGCGATTAATCCGCGGGCGCGTTTTCACGACGGTACGCCGGTTAGCGCCCGCGATGTGGCGTTCACCTTTCATAAATTTATGACCGAAGGCGTGCCGCAGTTTCGTCTGGTGTACAAGGGCACCACGGTGAAAGCCATCGCCCCGCTGACCGTGCGAATCGAACTCCCTGAGCCAAACAAAGAGAATATGCTGAGCCTGTTCTCCCTGCCCGTCATGCCCGAATCATTCTGGAAAAACCATAAGCTGAGCGATCCCCTCTCTTCCCCGCCGCTGGCCGGAGGACCGTATCGCATTACCGACTGGCGAATGGGCCAGTACGTGATCTATTCCCGCGTGAAAGATTACTGGGCAGCCACGCTGCCGGTAAACCGGGGCCGCTGGAACTTCGATACAATCCGCTACGACTACTACCTGGATGATAACGTGGCCTTCGAGGCGTTTAAGGCAGGCGCATTTGATTTACGTGTCGAGAACAGCGCCAAAAACTGGGCGACCCGGTATATCGGAAAAAATTTCGCGAAAGGCTATATCGTTAAAGACGAACATAAAAACGAATCCGCGCAGGACACGCGCTGGCTGGCGTTTAATATTCAGCGCCCGGTTTTTTCCGATCGTCGGGTGCGTGAAGCTATTACCCTGGCGTTTGATTTCGAATGGATGAACAAAGCGCTGTTTTACGGCGCCTACAGCCGGGCGAACAGCTATTTCCAGAATACTGAATATGCCGCCCGTGATTATCCCCACGCGGATGAACTGGTTCTGCTGGCTCCGATGAAAGCGCAGCTGCCGCCGGAGGTGTTCACCCGCGTATTTGAACCGCCAAAATCCGACGGAAACGGGTTCGACCGGGACAACCTGCTGAAAGCCAGCAAACTGCTGGATGACGCTGGCTGGGTGTTGAAAAATCGGCTACGAGTAAATGTTAAAACTGGTAAGCCGCTCAGCTTCGAACTGCTGATTGCCTCCGGCGCAAACGATCAGTGGGTGCTGCCGTTTAAGAAGAACCTTGCCCGTCTTGGGGTGACCATGAATATCCGCCAGGTCGATATTGCCCAGCTGACCAACCGCAAGCGCAGTCGCGATTACGACATGATGCAAACCCTGTGGGCTGCCCAGCCGTGGCCGAGTTCAGACCTGCAAATCTCCTGGGCATCGGGGTATATCGACTCCTCCTACAACGCTCCGGGGGTAAAGAGTCCGGTGATTGATGCGCTGATCGCGAAAATCGTTGCCGCTCAGGGCGATAAAGAGAAACTTCTGCCGCTCGGGCGCGCGCTTGACCGGGTGTTAACCTGGAACTATTACATGCTGCCGATGTGGTACATGGGTGAAGATCGCGTGGCCCGCTGGGACAAATTCTCCCTGCCCGCCGTTCGCCCGGTTTATACGCTTGGTTTTGATACGTGGTGGTATGACGTGAATAAAGCCGCAAAACTGCCCGCAGCGCGGCGTTGAGGAGTGACGATGGGCGCTTATCTTATCCGCAGGCTGCTGCTGGTTATCCCGACGCTATGGGCCATCATTACCATTAACTTTTTTATCGTGCAGATTGCCCCCGGCGGCCCGGTGGACCAGGCGATTGCGGCCATAGAATTTGGTCACGCTGGCGGCATGCCGGGCGGCGGCGGTGAAGGAATGGGGGCCAGCCATGCCCGGACGGGCGTGGGCAATATCAGCGAAAGCCACTACCGGGGCGGTCGGGGACTGGATCCGGAGGTGATCGCCGAGATCACCCATCGCTATGGTTTTGACAAGCCGCTGCACGAGCGATATTTCAGGATGCTCTGGGATTATGTCCGTTTCGATTTTGGCGACAGCCTGTTTCGCAGCGCCTCGGTGCTAACCCTGATCAAGCAAAGCCTGCCGGTTTCCATCACGCTCGGACTGTGGGGGACGCTGATTATTTATCTGGTCTCCATTCCGCTGGGGATCCGCAAAGCGGTCTACAACGGTAGCCGTTTTGATATCTGGAGCAGCACGTTCATTATCATCGGCTACGCTATCCCGGCGTTTCTGTTTGCCGTGCTGCTGATTGTCTTTTTCGCTGGCGGCAGTTATTTCGACCTCTTCCCGCTGCGCGGGCTGGTCTCTGCGGATTTCAGCACGTTGCCGTGGTATCAGAAAATCACCGATTACTTCTGGCACATCACGCTTCCGGTGCTGGCGACGGTTATCGGCGGTTTTGCGGCGCTTACGATGCTGACCAAAAATGCCTTTCTTGATGAGATCCGCAAACAGTACGTCGTCACCGCGCGCGCCAAAGGCGTCGGTGAAAAGCAGATTATGTGGAAGCACGTTTTTCGTAACGCCATGCTGCTGGTGATTGCCGGTTTTCCCGCCACGTTCATCAGTATGTTTTTTACCGGCTCTCTGCTAATAGAAGTGATGTTCTCTCTCAACGGTTTAGGGCTGCTCGGCTATGAGGCCACCGTCTCCCGTGATTACCCGGTGATGTTTGGCACACTGTACATTTTCACCCTGATCGGCCTGCTGCTGAATATCATCAGCGATATCAGCTATACGCTGGTCGATCCCCGTATCGATTTTGAGGGCCGCTGATGTCGCGTTTAAGCCCCGTCAATCAGGCCCGCTGGGCGCGCTTTCGCCACAACCGTCGCGGCTACTGGTCGCTGTGGATCTTCGCCGTCCTGTTCGCCTTAAGTCTGTGTTCCGAACTGATTGCCAACGATAAACCCCTGCTGGTGCATTTCAAAGATCGCTGGTACGTGCCGGTGCTTACTACCTATAGCGAAAGCGATTTTGGCGGTCCGTTTGCGACGCCAGCCGAGTATCAGGATCCCTGGTTACGTGAACAGATCGCGCAGCACGGCTGGGCGCTTTGGGCACCGATTCGCTTTGGCGCGAACAGTATTAACTACGCCACGTCCACCCCCTTCCCTTCCCCGCCTTCCTCGCAGAACTGGCTGGGAACGGACGCCAACGGCGGCGATGTGCTGGCGCGCATCCTCTATGGCACCCGCATCTCGCTCCTGTTTGGGCTGCTTCTGACGCTCTTTAGCAGCGTGATGGGCGTCGTGGCGGGCGCCATGCAGGGCTATTACGGTGGAAAAATCGATTTGTGGGGGCAGCGCGTAATTGAAGTCTGGTCCGGTATGCCGACGCTGTTTCTGATTATCCTGCTGTCCAGCGTAGTACAGCCTGGCTTCTGGTGGCTGTTAGGCATCACCGTTCTGTTCGGCTGGATGGCACTGGTCGGCGTGGTGCGCGCGGAGTTTCTGCGCACGCGAAATTACGATTATATTCGCGCCGCGCAGGCATTAGGCGTGAGCGATCGCGCAATTATCTTCCGTCACATGCTTCCCAATGCGGTGGTGGCGACCCTCACCTTCCTGCCGTTTATTTTGTGTAGCTCCATTACCACCCTGACGTCGCTCGATTTTCTTGGTTTCGGTTTGCCGCTGGGCTCACCGTCTCTTGGCGAACTGCTGTTGCAGGGCAAAAACAACCTCCAGGCCCCCTGGCTGGGCATCGCCGCATTCCTCTCCGTGGCTGTGCTGCTTTCCCTGCTGATTTTTATTGGCGAAGCCGTGCGCGATGCCTTCGATCCCAACAAGGCGGTATGACATGACCCGGCCTCTTCTGAGCATAGAAAATCTGTCGATTGCGTTTTCAAAGCAGGGCGAATCTCGCCCGGTGGTGACGGATTTATCGTTGCAGATCCAGCGCGGAGAGACGCTGGCGCTGGTCGGGGAATCCGGCTCCGGTAAGAGCGTTTCGGCGCTGTCGGTGCTGCGCCTGCTCCCTTCCCCGCCGGTCAGCTATCCGCACGGGGATATTCTGTTCCATGGACAATCCCTGCTGAACGCTGATGAGCAAACCCTGCGCGGCATTCGTGGCAATAAGATTGCCATGATTTTTCAGGAGCCGATGGTGTCGCTCAATCCATTGCATACGCTGGAAAAACAGCTCTATGAAGTGCTGTCACTTCATCGGGGAATGCGTAAAGAGGCAGCGAGGGGGGAAATTCTGGACTGCCTTGAACGCACCGGCATTCGTAATGCGGCGAAACGGCTGAACGATTTCCCGCATCAGCTTTCCGGCGGCGAGCGCCAGCGCGTGATGATCGCGATGGCGCTGCTGACGCGCCCCGAACTGTTGATTGCGGATGAACCCACCACCGCGCTGGACGTCACGGTGCAGGCGCAAATTCTGCAACTGCTGCGTGAACTGCGCGACGAGCTGAACATGAGCCTGCTGTTTATTACGCATAACCTGGGCATCGTGAAAAAGCTCGCTGACGCGGTGGCCGTGATGCAAAACGGCCGCTGCGTCGAACAGAACAGGGCAACTGCCCTGCTGAGCGCGCCTCAGCACCCGTATACACAGCGCCTGCTCGATAGCGAACCCTCTGGCGACCCGGTTCCGCTTAACGCTGACAGCGCACCGTTGCTGAAGGTTGAGGACCTGTCGGTGTCATTCCCGATCCGCAAAGGCATTTTGCGTCGCGTGGTCGATCACAATCATGTTCTGAAAAACATGAGCTTCTCTCTGCGTCCGGGCGAGTCGCTTGGGCTTGTGGGCGAATCCGGTTCGGGCAAAAGCACCACCGGCCTGGCGCTGCTGCGCCTGATCGCCTCGCAGGGAAGCATTCTCTTTGACGGCATGCCGCTGCAAAACCTGAGCCGCCGCCAAATGCTGCCCGTCCGCCCGCGGATGCAGGTGGTCTTTCAGGATCCGAACTCTTCGCTGAACCCGCGGCTGAGCGTATTGCAGATTATTGAAGAGGGCCTGCGCGTTCATCAGCCCGCGCTGACGGCACAACAGCGTGAAATCGACGTGAAGCGGGTGATGGCGGAAGTGGGTTTAGATCCCGATACCCGGCACCGGTATCCGGCTGAGTTTTCCGGCGGACAGCGCCAGCGTATAGCGATTGCCCGCGCGTTGATCCTGAAACCGGAGCTGATCGTGCTGGACGAGCCTACCTCTTCACTGGACCGCACCGTGCAGGCGCAAATTCTGGCGCTGCTGAAGGGGCTACAGGAAAAGCATCGGCTGGCCTATATTTTTATCAGCCACGATTTACAGGTGGTGCGTGCGCTTTGCCATCAGGTGGTGGTATTGCGGCAGGGAGAAGTCGTTGAGCAGGGAGAGTGCCAGCGCGTATTCACTGCGCCTGCGCAGGATTACACGCGCCAGCTATTGTCCGCTGACTAGCACTCAGAAAGGATATTGACCGGAGAACGGTTCGGCAATCGCCACGCCGAAGTTTTTCAGACGGCAGGTCGCAGCAAATTCATCCTGGCTGTTAACAAACAGGCACGGCTCACCTTCGCATTCCAGCACGGAGCTGTCTACTTCGATGTCCGTCAGCGCCTGGCTGAGACGTTCCATAACCGGCCACGCATTTTCATCGCTCGGGCTAAGCAGCTTGAGCGCTACCAGACAATTATCCTCCCCGGCAACGCTTTGCGGAATCGGTTCAACTTTCGAACCTGCAAAACCCGTCGACCAGCGATAGCTCTGGGGCAAGCGATGGACAATGGAGAGTTGTAATGTATTCACGTTCAGATCCCCGGAAGCAAATTTACTTCACAATTTATTTACATTTATAGTAACACATCATCGCCAACCTGCACTGTTTAGCGGATTTTATAGGCGTTGCAGGCTCGCGTCGGCGCTATATGTACCCGTTTCTGCGATCTAACTCAACCTTTTTAAATACAATGATGTGACTTTTTACATAAATAGATTTTACATAAAAGAAACAAACACCGGGTAAACGAACCGAGGGTTGGTTGATATGGGTCAACAAAAAGGCCCGTTTCGGGCCTTAAGTGCTCATTTATGCGCCGTCTTACGGGGCCGGCTGGCGTAAAGATAGAAGAGGATGGAGCAGGTCGCGCAGAGGGCAATCGCCCACAGCATCGGCCAGGCAGTATTAAACGTCGCCATTGAGAGCAGCGCCCCGACAATCGCGCCAATCCCGAAACGGAACGTCCCTGCCAGCGACGAGGCGGTGCCCGCCATATGCGGGAATTCGTCGAGGATCACCGCCATCGCGTTGGATGAGACCATCGAGACGCAGCCAACAAACGCCGCCACGCCCACCACCAGCGCCCAAAAACCGACGCCCAACAATGCGCTCAATACCAGCCAGATAGCCATCACGAACTGGATCCACAGCCCGGCGCGGAACATATTCAGCGCCCCGACCCGCCGGACAAAGCGGCTGTTGATAATGGTCATCACAAACAGGAACACGATATTCAGCGCGAAGTAGTAACCAAAGTGCTGGGGTGACACATGGTTCAGTTCGATGTACACAAACGGCCCCGCGCTCAGGAACGAAAACATCCCGGCAAAGCTAAAGCCGCTGGCCAGCATATAGCTCAGTACGCGCTTATGGCGAAACAGCGAGGCAAAGTTGCCAAGCGTGGTGCGGACGTGAAACTTCTGACGGCGCTCGACCGGCAGCGTTTCATCGATAAAGACGAAGATCATCACCGAGGCCAGCAGCGCGGCAATCGCCAGGATCCAGAAAATCGCATGCCAGCTGAACCACACCAGCACCGCCCCGCCCACCATGGGGGCGACCAGCGGCGCAATGGTTGTGACCAGCATGACGAACGACATCATGCGTGAGAACTCTTCCTTCGGGTAGATGTCGCGCATCAGCGCGTTAATCACCACGCTTGCCGCAGCCGCAGCCAGGCCATGGAAGAAACGCATCACGATCAGCTGATCGATACTCTGCGCCAGCGCGCAGGCCACCGCCGCCGCGGCAAATATCAACGTCCCGCCCAGAATAACGGGTTTGCGCCCCAGGCTGTCTGCCATTGGGCCATAAAAGAGCTGGCCGAGCGCAAAACCAAGAATGTAGGTGCTGAGCGTCATCTGTGCGCTGCCTGCCGGTACGCCAAACTGCGCGGAAATCACCGGCAGCGCGGGCAGATACATATCGATAGACAGCGGCATCAGCATGGCCAACAGGCCAAGGATAAATACGATTTTAAACGACGAGTGTGGCCTGGTGGTCACAGGGTTCTCCTGAATTTAGCGTGAAAGCAGCCCGACGCTGGCAATCTCTTCTTCCGTCAGCGGGCGATATTCCCCTGGCGCCAGGTCTGGATCGAGTTCAATCGCGCCGATACGTTCACGATGCAGCCCCACAACGTGGTTGCCCACGGCGGCAAACATCCGTTTCACCTGGTGGTAACGGCCTTCACTGATGGTCAGACGGACGTCCGTTGGGGTAATGACTTCCAGCACCGCCGGTTTGGTCAGATCTTTTTCATTATGTAGCTGAACGCCTTTCGCGAATTGCTCTGCCGTGTCATCCGAGACCGGCGACTCAAGTGTCACCCGATAGGTTTTCTCACAGTGATGGCGCGGGGAGGTGATGCGGTGCGACCACTGACCGTCATCGGTCATCAGCACCAGGCCGGTGGTATCAATATCCAGACGCCCTGCCGCATGCAGCTTGTGCGCCACAGGTTCGTCGAGGAAGTAGAGCACCGTCGGGTGATCCGGATCGTCCGTTGAACAGACGTAACCTTCCGGTTTGTTGAGCATGAAGTAGCGCGGGCCATTCTGCTGGGTCAGCGGGTTGCCGTCATACTCCACCTGGTGGTCAGGCTGGAGTTTAAAAGCGCTGTCTTTCACAATGTCGCCGTCCACGGTTACGCGGCTGGCGCGAATTTCACGCCCGGCAATAGCGCGGCTTACGCCGAGTTGCTGAGCGATAAACTTATCAAGTCGCATGAAATCTTTTTAGCCTTAATGGTGCTGGAAGTCGGACTACGCGTCCGAAAAAGAAGCAGTCAGAAACAGTTCAGTATAATGGTCTGGTTGCGCCACTCAAGGGAAAAAGTTTCGTGGCATACTATATGCGAGTTAACTGAATAGAGAAGCCATGACGTTCACACTACGCCCCTATCAGCAAGAAGCCGTTGATGCCACCCTCGCCTGGTTTCGCAAGCACCGGGAACCCGCCGCCATCGTGCTCCCGACCGGAGCCGGTAAAAGCCTGGTGATTGCCGAACTGGCGCGCCTGGCTCGCGGGCGCGTGCTGGTGCTGGCGCACGTAAAAGAGCTGGTGGCGCAAAACCACGCCAAATATTGCGCGCTCGGCCTGGAGGCCGATATTTTTGCCGCCGGGCTGAAGCGCAAAGAGAGCCACGGGAAAGTGGTGTTTGGCAGCGTACAGTCCGTTGCGCGCAACCTGGACCTGTTTCGCAGCGAGTTTTCCCTGCTGATTGTCGATGAGTGTCACCGCATCAGCGATGACGACGACAGCCAGTATCAGCAAATCCTCACTCATCTGAGAGAGGTGAACCCTCACTTACGCCTGCTTGGCCTGACCGCCACGCCATTTCGTCTGGGCAAGGGCTGGATTTATCAGTTTCATTATCACGGCATGGTGCGTGGCGATGAAAAGGCCCTGTTCCGCGACTGTATCTATGAGCTTCCGCTGCGCTACATGATCAAGCATGGCTATCTGACGCCACCGGAGCGGCTGGATATGCCGGTCGTGCAGTACGATTTCAGCCGCTTACAGGCGCAGAGCAACGGGCTGTTCAGCGAGGCGGATCTTAACCATGAGCTGAAAAAACAGAAGCGGATCACGCCGCATATCATCAGCCAGATTGAAGAGTTTGCGCAAACGCGCAAAGGGGTGATGATTTTTGCTGCTACCGTCGAACACGCGCGTGAAATCACGGGGCTTCTGCCCACCAACGACGCGGCGTTAATTACCGGTGAAACCCCCGGGCCGGAGCGCGACAGCCTGATTGAGGCTTTCAAAGCCCAGCAGTTCCGCTACCTGGTGAATGTCTCCGTATTAACCACCGGGTTTGACGCACCGCACGTTGACCTGATTGCGATTCTTCGCCCGACCGAATCCGTCAGCCTGTACCAGCAGATTGTCGGCCGTGGCCTGCGCCTGGCACCGGGCAAAACCGACTGTCTGATCCTCGATTATGCCGGTAATCCGCACGATCTCTACTCCCCGGAAGTGGGCACGCCAAAAGGCAAGAGCGACAACGTGCCGGTACAGGTGTTTTGTCCGGCCTGCGGGTTTGCCAACACTTTCTGGGGCAAAACTACCGCCGACGGCACGCTGATCGAACATTTTGGCCGCCGCTGTCAGGGCTGGTTTGAAGACGATGAAGGCCATCGCGAACAGTGTGATTTCCGCTTCCGCTTCAAAAACTGCCCGCAGTGCAACGCCGAGAACGATATCGCTGCCCGCCGCTGTCGGGAATGTGACACGGTGTTGGTCGACCCGGATGACATGCTGAAAGCGGCGCTGAAACTGAAAGATGCGCTGGTGCTGCGCTGTTCCGGCATGGTCTTACAGCCCGGTGCGGATGAAAAAGGCGAGTGGCTAAAGATTACCTATTACGACGAGGACGGCGCAGACGTCAGCGAGCGGTTCAGGGTCCAGACGCCCGCCCAGCGCACCGCGTTCGAACAGCTCTTTATCCGCCCGCATACCCGCACGCCCGGCGTGCCGCTGCGCTGGATAACCGTTGCCGATATCGTGCGCCAGCAGGCGCTGCTGCGCCATCCTGATTTTGTTGTCGCCCGTAAAAAAGGGCAGTTCTGGCAGGTGCGTGAGAAGGTCTTTGACTATGAAGGACGCTTTCGCCGGGCAAACGAATTGCGCGGTTAACGGGACTTTTCGTTGATGCGCGAGCCATTTGAGTATAAAATGCCGCCCGCTTCACATCCGTGAGGCAGAACACTCACCTGCTGCTGGGTCGCCTGTAGCAGGGTTTTAAATACAGAGAGAAATCAATGTTCACTATCGAAGCAGAAGTACGTAACGTGCAGGGTAAGGGTGCGAGCCGCCGCCTGCGTAACGCTAACAAGTTCCCGGCTATCGTTTACGGTGGCGAAGCTGCTCCAGTTGCAATCGAACTGGATCACGACAAAGTGTGGAACATGCAGAACAAAGCTGAATTCTACAGCGAAGTTCTGACCATCGTTGTTGGCGGTAAAGAAGAAAAAGTGAAAGTTCAGGCTGTTCAGCGTCACCCGTTCAAGCCAAAACTGTCTCACATCGACTTCGTTCGCGCGTAATCGCAAACCTGTCGAGAAAAACCCCGCTTATGCGGGGTTTTTTTATGGCCGCTACTTACCGCCTGAGGTGCGACGCTGGAGCTGATCGCGCAGATTCGGCGGCGTGCCTTTAATGGTCAGCGTGTCGGTCGCCGGATCCCAGAAGATACGTTCCCCGAGCAGCATGGCATCAAAATTAATGGTTAACCCACCGCCGCTACCGGCAAATTTCGTCAGCTGACGGAGCGTACTGCGATCCGCCGGGAAGCTCTCTTCCAGCTCATAGCCTTTTTCCGCGGTAAATTCCTGGAAGCTGACTTCGCTGACGCCCGCCAGCTCTTTGGACAGCGACTCCAGCTCAATCTCTTCCCCGGCCTGTAACTGCTCGTTACAGTAGCTGTAAACCTGCTGACGCACGGTCTGACGCTCAGATTTATCCAGCTGCGCCTCAGCGGTAAAGTCATCCACCGCCTGGAGCAGACCTTTGTTCTGCGCTTTGGCGTTCAGCCCTTCACTGGCACCGAGGAAGTCCATAAAGAAATCGGCCACTTTGCGGCCCACGCGGCCTTTAAGGAAGGTCAGGTAGCGCGTCGATTCCGGATTGGTTTCCCATTCGGTTAAATCAATACGCGCCACAATATCCGCATGGTTGATATCCAGATAGTGCGTTGAGCTGATATCCAACTGCTCGTTCACACGCATGCTGCTTAAATTATTCAGCACGGTGACCAGCAGATACTCTACCGCCAGATAGCGGTAGTGGCAGAACAGGACGATACCGCCATCGGCGAAGGGATATTTCGCCAGTTCGTCACGAAGACGGCCGGTTGCAGCGCGGCTGAATGCCAGGAAATCCTCTTCGCCCTGACGTTGCAGGCGCAGGCTATCCGCCAGCTCGCTCTCTTCGCTGAACAAGCCATAGGCTCTATTTTTCGCGCTGTAGACGCGATGCAACTCCGCCATCATCTCGACAACGGTAGGCGTTGGTTCCAGTAACGAATCGCGTAGCACCACTTCAAGGGTTTGCTCATCACGCTTGATAAGCTGGTGCAAGGCAATCTGGTTGATTTCCAGACTCATGATAAACTCTCCTTTTAGACCGGGCGGTATTCAACCACCACCAACGCATGTGTGCAACAGAAGATAAAAAAGGGGAAAAAAAGCTGTTGCTACGGTAATATGTCGCCCTTCTCTCAACAAACTGATTTTGATTTATGCCACAACATTCCCGCTACAGTGACGAACACGTTGAACAACTGCTCAGTGAGCTGGTCAACGTACTGGAAAAACATAAAACGCCAACCGATCTCTCCCTGATGGTTTTGGGAAATATGGTTACCAACCTGATCAATACCAGCGTTGCTCCGGCTCAGCGTCAGGCGATCGCCAAATCTTTCGCCCAGGCTTTGCAGTCATCCGTTAGCGACGACCAGGCACACTAAGGGAAACGAACAACAGTTTATGGTGACGAATCGTCAGCGCTACCGTGAAAAAGTCTCCCAGATGGTCAGCTGGGGGCACTGGTTTGCCCTGTTCAACATTCTGTTGGCGATGGTGCTCGGCTGCCGTTATCTGTTTGTGGCGGACTGGCCAACCACGTTAACCGGGCGTATCTACTCGTGGATGAGCCTTGTTGGTCACTTTAGCTTTCTGGTCTTCGCCACCTATCTGCTGATCCTGTTCCCACTGACGTTTATCGTCATGTCGCAGCGGCTGATGCGCTTCCTGTCCGCCATTCTTGCGACGGCGGGCATGACGCTGTTGCTTATCGACAGCGAAGTTTTTACCCGGTTCCACCTGCACCTGAATCCTGTCGTCTGGGAGCTGGTGATCAACCCGGATCAGAACGAGACCGCCCGCGACTGGCAGTTGATGTTTATCAGCGTGCCGATTATCCTGCTGATCGAAATGTTGTTCGCGACGTGGAGCTGGCAAAAGCTCCGCAGCCTGACCCGACGCCGACATTATGCGAAGCCCGTCGCGGCGCTCTTTTTCGCCTCATTTATCGGTTCGCACCTGATGTATATCTGGGCAGATGCGAACTTCTACCGCCCTATTACCATGCAGCGCGCGAATCTGCCGCTCTCCTATCCGATGACGGCACGTCGTTTCCTTGAAAAACACGGTCTGCTGGACGCGCAGGAGTATCAGCGTCGTTTGGTCGAACAGGGTAATCCGGAAGCGGTCAGCGTGCAGTATCCCCTAAGCGATCTGAAATATCGCGACATGGGGCGCGGTCAGAACGTGCTGCTGATTACCGTCGATGGCCTGAACTATTCTCGCTATGAGAAGCAAATGCCTGCCCTGGCTGAATTCGCTGAGAACAACATCGTATTCACTCAGCATATGAGTTCCGGTAATTCGACCGACGCGGGTATTTTCGGTCTGTTCTACGGTATTTCACCGAGCTATATGGACGGCGTGCTGTCGGCCCGTATTCCGGCTGCATTGATTACCGGGCTTAATCAGCAGGGCTACCAGCTGGGGCTGTTCGCCTCTGATGGTTTCAACAGCTCGCTGTACCGCCAGGCGCTGCTGTCTGATTTCTCACTGCCAGCCGCGCAGAGCCAGTCTGACGATCGGACTGCTGACCAGTGGATAGACTGGCTGAAGCGCTATGCACAGGAAGATAACCGCTGGTTCTCCTGGGTTGCGTTTAACGGCACAAATCTTGATGACAGCAATCAGAAAGGCTTCGCGCGCCGCTATAGCCGTGCGGCGGGTGATGTTGACGCGCAGATCGCTCGCGTGCTGACCGCCCTGCGCGACGCGGGCAAGCTGGATAATACGGTCGTCATTATCACGGCGGGGCATGGCGTGCCGCTCGGCGACGAAGCGAAGGGCATGGACTGGTCGCGCCCGAACCTGCATGTCCCGCTGGTGATCCACTGGCCGGGCACTCCCGCGCAACGCATCAACATGCTGACCGACCATAAAGACGTCATGACCACGTTAATGCAGCGGCTGCTGCACGTTAGCACGCCGGCAATTGAATACTCGCAGGGACAAGACCTCTTTAGCGCCACGCGGCGTCATAACTGGGTCACGGCTGCTGGCGAAAACACGCTGGTGGTGACCACGCCGACGCTGTCCCTTGTGCTGAACAGCAACGGCAATTACCAGACGTACAGCCTCGAAGGTGAGAAGCTGAAAGACCAGAAACCGCAGCTCAGCTTGCTGTTGCAGGTGCTGACAGACGAGAAGCGCTTTATCGCTAACTGATTATTTATGAATCAGTTAGCGTTGCTTCCCCCTTGCAATCAAAAAGGAATCGAGTAGTATTCCTTTTATGCGTCGGCACGTAGCGCAGCCTGGTAGCGCACCGTCATGGGGTGTCGGGGGTCGGAGGTTCAAATCCTCTCGTGCCGACCAAAAACACATTGAAAACCAGCCTCTTACGGCTGGTTTTTTATTTTCTGGAAATTGTAATGGCGAAACGATGGTGAAATGATGGTAGAACCTTACTTTAAATTGCAGGGCAATCATCGTTACCGACCCGGTTAAGACTATGTGTTAGCACGCCAAAAACCTCAACGTCATTCAGCTCATCGCCTTCTATCGCTTCACCATCTTCAGTTATCAATGCCGACCCGTAGAGCTTTGCAAACTCGTTCCTGTTATCCATTCTTACCAGTAGCGTATCTCCCTGCTCTGGCCTCAGAGCAATGTTAATCACTGCCCAACCACAGGATGTTTCTATTACCCTGCTGTTCCCGTCAATTCCGCATAACAGATCTATGGTTAACCGCTGTTCCTGGTAATCCATAGCCGGTGAAGGAAAGCCCATCAGAAAACCCTCCCCATATTACGCAAGATCCAGTAACGGTTATCGCTTCCATCCGTCGTCTTATCAGCAAAGTCTGGTTGGTATCTCTCAATCCATGTATTGGCATCTTCCTGACTGAAATGCCAATTCCTAACGCGCAATTCAGTGATGAATTTGTCAGTGTTCAAACAAAGATATCCCTTTGGATTCTGTTGTATGGCCGCTAAAAAGGCTGCACGTATATCAGGTTGACGAGGCATAAGAGCACCCTCACTGGATTATTGACTGTATACATATACAGTAGTATTTTTGTGATTACAGATCAAGTTAGCCAAGAGGGATAGTAATGTTTGTTGAACTGGTATATGACAAGCGTAATGTTGTGGGCTTGCTGGGGCTAAAGAAATAATACTGGCCGAGCTGACGAAGCGGGTGCACCAGATTTTCCCTGATGCCGAAGTGAAGGTGAAGCCGATGCAGGCGAACGGCCTGAACAGCGATGCCAGCAAAAGCGATCGGGAAAAACTGAACCGCTTGCTGGAGGAGATGTTTGAAGAGTCCGATATGTGGCTGGTTTCTGAGTTCCCGACCGTTCGCCAGGTTGGCCTGTAGATATTGTTCGGGTAATATTCCCGACGTTTGCTCGGGCATGAACACTGAGCAATCAGCCGCCGCTCATTCTTACACAAAATGGGCGGCGGTTTTTTACGAGCCCTGTTCCTGCTTTAAAGCCTCTTCCGTTTGTTTCTGATTCCAGATGCTGTCAACTGGCATTTCTACACGAACGCTGACGAACTGGTGAGCCGGGATGTCAACCGGCTCACCATCTGCCAATCCATCACGCTCATTCCTGGCAAATGCTGGCGCATCAGGGTGAGTTCGGTGGTAGGTTTTCACCAGCACAGAACCATCCGCGCTAACCTCATAATCCAGCCATATGAGCGGTTGCTTATTCCTGTCTGTGGGGATTTCAAATCCTCCGTCGATACCGCCCCAGGCAGCGTCTGAATTGAGTGCTTTACAGCCTTCAATAAGATATTGCCCGACATCCAGACGAGTCACCGTGACGCCTTCTGATTCGTCGTTAGTTTCATACTTACCATCAGTGAAGATTTTGACGACCGGGGATGCCTGCTTTATAAAGCCATTGCTATCCACGACTGTGTTTTTATCATCGTATAATATCCTGCTGTGATTCCATCCAGTTGCTGCTGCACCACCAAAAATACGAACTTTGCCAGATGACTGAAAAGGCATTGAAAAAAGGCTATACGTATCACCTGTCCGGGCAAATATTGTCGGTGAATAGTTCCATATATTCCATGGCTCTGGTATCTGTGCATTATTTCGAAGAACCGTAAGCCCATACCCTGTCAATCCAACAAGAAGATCATCCTGGCTAGTTGTGTTGAATATTAATGCCCCATCCGGACGACCAAGCCCAAACATGCCGGGCTGCATGACATTGTCGCTCGTTGTTCCTGTGTTTTTTGTTGCAGAGCTTCCCAAACCGAGGTTTGTGCGAGCGTCTGCGGCATTCGTTGCGCCGGTTCCGCCATCTGCGACAACAAGCGCACCGTTGCTCCCTTTCTGTGCCAGCTTACCGATGCCAGGGATGGTTACGGAGGTACCGTTGATGGTTACCGTGATGCTCTGATTGGCTGAGGTGGTGGCGAACGTCTCCCACGCGCCAATGTTCTCGTCATACTCTTTGATAAGCTGCGACATCGCCTGTGCCAGTCCGTCAACAGAGATATTGTCCGACACCAAAATCCCATATTTCTGTCCACTCAGTGCCGGAGCGGCGGCAGGTGTAACCATCATCGAGGTGGAGCTGTCCACGCTTGAGATCTGGAAAATTTGAACCGGACTCGACATCACGATAATCGTCTGGCCAGCGCGAACCTGGCTGGCCGGAGCCGTCCAGTTCGTGCCCGTGCCGGTTGCGGTGTTTCCATTAATGGCGATGGTGCCAGTGTTATAAAGCATATTTTCTCCAGGCAATAAAAAACCCCGCCATGGCGGGGCTTGTTAGTGGGGTTTTGTCAGTACATTGCGGGGATGACGGGAATACTCATTCCGGTATATCTCTCGCCGGTCACAGAATACTTGTCTGTCCAACGGGAACGGACACGGCCATTTCCACATTTTACCGAGTTACCGCTCATCACCAGTCCCTTGGAGCGCATGTTGCACCACCCACTGGCTGTAGACGAGTTGAAACCATAGCAGCCAAGCGCAATCATGCTGTTGCCAATATCGACCCAGCTATTGCCCGGTGAATAAAACTGATTGCGGAATATAAATGGACGGCGGGTGGTAGAGAAAGTGCACTGACCAGCGGCGTTGATGAAATTTAATCCCCTCCCTGGCACAGGAGCCTGAACCGCAAAAATCGCAATATCGACATTCACAGAACGGGCAATATCGTCATAGCCCGTGTAATCCTGCCGGGAGTAAATATTATTACCATCACATTCAAGCGTAGCGGCACTGTCATTCCAGCGGGCAAAAACGAGCCCTTTGGCCGGAAGTGCGTAAGTACCATTTACATTGACCGTTCCACTGAAAACACAGGAGGCAACACGGCTGACATCAGTGATCGCAATAAAGTCTGTCGAATCCTCAATGAGCAAACCACGGTTTCCACTCTGCCCCGCGGGTAAAATCTGCCAGACTGTGCCGGGAAATGTTTTATCTTTCCCCCAGCCATCTGATGACCAGACTCTCTGAGTCAGGGTTCCGTTGCCGTTATTGGTTATCCCATCGAGAACCATAATCGTTGTTATCAGATTCGGCGAGCGAGTCACATTCACAACCGAGTTTGATGGAATGAAAAAAGGGGTCGCTCCGGCAACATAGCCCTGAACAGTCATGGTCTGCTGGCCCCATGCCTCCACAGCCTCCCCACCATACGACGGACACTTCATTCCGGCAGTGATGGTCATTGCCGGACGCCCGTCATTCAAATCGATATAAAGCCCCCTGGCCATCAAAATTCTCCTAGAACAATACGCCCACCGTTCGACAAATTGACAGTGACACCGTTGTTATCGATCGTGACTCCTCCTGTTGAGTTGGTAAATCCAAACTGCCCGTTTTGGGCGTAAACCCCGCCACGAACCGTCACATTATTGAAAACGGCATAACCCGATTTGTTGATGTGCCAGCCAACGTTTCCGGTTCCGTCCCAGGTTGTCGACTGGATGTAGCTGCCGATTTTGAGGTTGCCAATTGTCCCGTCACCAATGACCGTGTCCCGGATTATGGTTTGCCCGTTCTGAATAACGAACGGCAGCGTAACCTCAGCACCGGCCTGGTGAGTCACCGCAAAGCGGTCGGCCAGGAAGATAACCTGCGACTGCATGCCGGATGGCGTATTCTCAACGCCAATCCCCATCCCAGCAGCGTAATACTGACCATTACTGGATAACCCGACCTTGATGCTATACATCGCGCTGAGCTGGCCGTTTACGTTCGCGATGGCCTGAGCGTTAGTGGTAATGGCTGACGTATGCCCGTTGATGGTCGCCGTGATGCCGTTTATCTGCGTGGCCGTGGCCTGCTGGTAATCGGAGAACGTCTGGTTCAGGCTGTTGATGGATGCCTTGTTTCCGTTCACGTCAGTCTGCAAACTCAGCAGCGAACGCGCCGTTGCCTCCTTCTCGTTGACGATCACCTCATCAATGCGGTCCAGCTGCGCGCTGTTACCGGCGACGGATGCAGACAGCGTTTTGCGCGCGGCCACCTGCGCCAGGTTGCCCTGAATAATCGCGATAGCGGAGTTCTTCACTCCCCCCGTCATGCCGTCCACAGACACGCTGATATTATCGATACGCTGACCCAGTGCGGTATCGGCCGTCGCCACTGTCTGCTCAAGCTCGCTCAGAGAAGAAGACACATCTCCGACCGTGCTCGACAGGTTTGTAACGCTGGTCTGAACCTTCCCGATATCCTGGGCGTTTTTGGCGATTTCCTGCGCCTGTTGCGCCAGTTCGTCGTTGGCCTGTTTGATGTCGTCAGCCATGCCAGCAATTTTTTCATTGCTGTCTACCGCGTTCTCGATCAGGTCTTTGAACGTATCGGAGCCTTTCATATCCTCCAGGATCGCATCGGTGATATCGGATACATCGATGCTGGCCTGCCCGCGCACCCATTCTGTGTACCCTGATTCGTTGCCGCTGCGGTCCACCAGCTGCGCGCGGTACCAGAAAATCTGCCCAGCCTTAAGGCCCATCTGCTGATATTTGCGCTGCGGATAAGGTACGTCTGCCAGCAGCATCGCATCGTCTTCCGTCCCTGTCAGGCTGTACTGAATTTCCGTCTTCAGCGTGTCGTCGGTGTTCGCCGGGAATCCCCAGCTCAGCTCGATACCGAAAACCACATTATCAGAAGCGATGAAGCCGACAGGTTTCGGCGGATTACCCACTTTACCCGTAAGATTCACTTCTGATGATGTCGCCCACACCGATGAAACGTCGCTGGCGTTCACCGCCCTGACGCGGACCAGATAGCGACCCGAGTAGATACCCTGCACTTCAAAACCGAGAGAAGACATTCGGGGCACGCTTACCCAGTTGCCGCTGTCACGCCGCCATTCCGCCTCGTAAGCAACTGCACCCTGAACAGAATCCCAGGCAACGCGCATAGTGGTAATCGCAATGTTCTGGTTAACCGTAGAGTAACTGTCTACGACAATATTTCCTGGTGGAGCCTGAACCCCAGGTGGAATGACACTGACTGGCCGCTCGTCCAGTCTTGCGCCGGTATCAACGGCGGAATAGATGTCAGGGTTGTAAGTCGTCCCGGTGACTTCGAAAGTGCCGTCGTTGTTGTCCCGCGTTCCCGTAACACGGAAAAGCGCTATAAACAGATCGTCAGAGTCCACACCCCAGTTACATTCAGCCTCCGGCGTTTCGCTGTAGGGTGTGGTGACAGTGACTGTGTTTCCGTTAACGGCCTGGACGGTTCTGGCCTGAGCTGTGCCTGATGGAAGATTCAAAAACAGCCGGTTCCCGGCCTTCACATCAGCGGCGCGATCGAGGGTTATGTTGCGGCCGTTAACCGCACTCACCCTGCCGCCGATAGTTCTTCCGGCCAGCTCGTTAGCAGCCACGCCGATCACCTCCCCGACAGGTGGAACGTCCATGCCCGTGCTGAAGGTCACCACCTCGCCGATACCGTTAGTGAGCAGCGCCCAGCGCCCCCGCCGGTTTGCCTCTGACTGCCTGGTGCAGCCGATCGCAGTCATTTCGAGCTGACGATAATCGAAGCGCATGGCCAGATCGTTATCGTAAACAGGCTCAGGCGTGTCTTTATAGTGGTTTGCAGGGTCTGACCAGTTCACCAGCGCGGCAGTGTTTCGGGTGGTTTCACTCGGATCCGCAAAGGTAAATTTTCCTTCAACAACGCTGGCGTGGTTATAGATGTGCCACACATCCCGTGGCATATCAGCCAGGACATACATCTTATTGTCGCCCCAGTACGTCATGCCGCGAAATATACCCGCCAGATCACGAAGTACGGTCCAGGCGTCATTACGGTCCTGGATATAAACGTTGCAACGAAAACGAGGCTCCGTCCCGCTGCCGCCCTTGCCGTCTGGTACCAGCTGATCGCAATACTGGGCGATGCGATAAAGTTCCCACTTGTCTATCTGAGTCGCATCGATTCTTTGCCCCAGCCCGAAACGCTCGTTCAGAATGATGTCGTAATAAATCCAGGCGGGGTTATCCGTCCATGCCCATTTAAACACACCTTCCCATGTACCAGAGTAAGTGCGGGTTTCAGGATCGTAGGTATCAGGTACACGGATGATTCTCCCCTTCGGATTGCACACAACCTGAGGAATGCCATTAGGGAACTGCTTTGCGTCAAACTCTACATACAGCAGCGCTGTGTTAACGTAGCGAAGTTTGGCGTCAATAATTTCAGTTACAGCTACAACGCGCATGGTGTCCACGATATTCACGCTCGTGGAATCCGGCGTGATTCTGCGAACCCGTAACTGCCAGCCAGTCGAGGATTTTGGAAGGTTAACGCGGTGACTGCGCTCATAAAGCGACGTGGTTTTGTCATCAACAGCACCGTTAACCACCGTTTCATACGGCCCGCCATCGACCGACAGATCGATAGCATACTCGACGCGGGTGCCGACTTTATCACCGTTGTTTTTCTGGAGTAAAAGAGTTGGCCATCCCAGGCGAATTCGCAGCGCAGAGAGCTGCGTGTTGGATACCGCGCGCACGTACGGCACAGCCTGTTTCAGCTCGTATGAAACCTGAAGTTCGTTTTCAATGCCGGGGAAGCCCTGAATGTAGTCCTGGTCCTGAGTACCGGAACGGAACTCATATTTCACATTATTGAAGTTATAACTTCCGTCGGCGTTCTGAAGAGGCGTGTACGAAGATGAGTCACCAAGAAAAATGTTTTTACCATCAAGCCCGCCAGCGAACTCACCCTCTCCAAGCGCAATCAGCACCTTTGCCCTTGCAATGGACTGAATGCTGTCCGGTGCTTCAACGGGTGTTCGGGTCTGATTGCTGCCACCTTTACCGCGGCCTTTGATGATCGTCGTCGTCATATCGCGTCCATAAAAGAAGCCACCGTCAGGTGGCTTGAAATGGGTAGTTTGGTTTATTGCTGATCTTCTGCATAAATCCCGGCTGAGATAATCGCACCGCCTATTTCCCTCTGTCCGTAAAGCAAAGGAACGGGGTTACCGGATGCCGTAGTATTGACGGGTCCGCCAAACGCATAGGAAGGCTTATTATCTGGGTCCTGTCGCATCCTCAGACCAGCAACCTGAGGGGAAAGCATTTGCACTACACCACCCACAGCCATAGAACCAGCTGCGGCATATAGCGCCATTTGTGTACCTGCTGCCCATCCTATTGGGTTCCACCAGGTAAAAGCCGCAATTGCGGCGGCAGTAACAATTTGAAAGAGGCCAGCCCTTTTACTGCCGCGTATTACAGGGATAATGCGAAGTTCATCGCCAGGTCCAAGAAGATCAAACTCTTCCTTTCCTATGTTTATTTGGTTTCGGAAGATGACAAAGTCCAGCCCCTTCGCTCTGGTCTCACGCAGGTAGGCATCAAATCCATCAATTGTGTTAGATAGCGCCCTGAATACCTCACTGGCAGACGTTAACGCGCGGCGGTGGGTCCTGCCAAATCGCTGAGCCATTGAACCACTGAGTTTAATGACGGTTTTTCTTTCCATTACATCAAATCCTTATAGCGCAGAATTTTGATGGTACGGTCACGATAATAGCCACCGTATGGAATGCGCTGACTTAGCTGGCCATACATGTGGTGAAGGAGCACATTACCCTCAAGCAAAATACCCGCGTGGTTTGGGACTGCGGACTGTACCTGCATGATCACCATGTCACCTGGCTGGGAAGGCCCGTCGAACTCCCTGAATCCACACTCATACCAGTTGTCCATGTAGAGGTTTTCGCCCTGCTCCCACCAGTGGCGATCTACGCTGTAGTTGGGCAGTTCAATGCCGTGCTCGATGCGGAAATAGTCCATGATGAGAGACCAGCAGTCTGCATACCCGAGTACAAACTGGCGCCCTGTGAGGGGACGGTCTCCGCGAGGCATGACGGTGCGAATGTCGCCCTCCGGCCACGATGCAATAATCCACGGCAGTTCCGTGGCATCACACATCAGCATGTCGAGCTCGCTCGGTTGGGTTGTTGCACCGTCGCCGGGGTGACTGTGGACGATCGCCACCACAGTGCCCTGCTCTTCGGCGGCCGCATAATCCTCAGGATTGAGTTCGAATTGCTCAGTCGGCGACTCAGCATTATTTTTGCAGGGGATGTACTTCTCCACCCGCCCCTTCTGGATAACCACGCCACAGCACTCTTCAGGGAAGGATGCGGCGGCATGTGCCAGAATGGCGCTAACTGTTTTGTCGCGCATAATTATCCTCTCAGAAGTGAAGCCCCAGGAAACCCGCCATAATCCAGCTGTTCATTCTCTCCGAAGCGAGGTTTACAGCCTGTTGACAGCAGTCCGGAGCAAACATCCTGTGAAGGATCGTCCACCCGGTTGCCGTCTTTATCGAACCAGCCGTTTTGCCCGGCGTAGGTGCAGCCGTTCCCCGTTTTGTACCAGCCCCGCATGCACCACGTGCACATTGGCTGAATTTGCCGGGTCGGAATGAGTTGCCCGCGCAAATCGGCTGGACTGGAAAGCTCAAACTCTACGGTTTCATCGTCTGATCCTGATTTACGGTCGATGTAATAAACCTGTTTGCGCTCCTCGTTGGGATTCGCAGTTGGGTTCCCGTCAGGAAAATTTCTTGCGTCCAGGTAGTGGGCGAAAGTGTCATGGATGATCACCTTTGCCTTAGCCATCCCCTGAAACCTTCGGCACAGCGCGCCAATCGTGCCACTGATGTTTGCCACGGTGAGAGACGGCCGTGAACTCTGGCCGTCACTGCTTACAGATATGCCGGTCAGTTCATACGGCCACGCGCCATACTCCTGCCCCTGCCACCACACCGACTTCGGCTCAAGTTTTGACTCGTCGCCGCCTGCGGCGATGATTTCCGCCTCGGTATGCGGGATTGTCTCGTTGTGAAAGCGAAGAATACCCGCACCGAACGCTGAGCCGTCCACCTCGATCAGGCGGACGCGCTTACCCGGTTCCAGTTTCTGGACATCAGATGAAATGCTCATGGATGGTATGCCTGTATGAATGTGCTGCTGAGGGTGTATTTCTTGTTGCCGTGGGTAGATATCTGGAAGGATTCCGCGCGCCATAAGCCTGAGGGCTCAAGCGGCGGCTTCCAGATAAATGACTTCCACCCTGCATGTCTGTTGAGAAAGTTTTTAATGGCCTGAATGTAAGCCTCGTCGCCGGTAAAGCTCACGCTCCACTGAGGTGTTACCGGGTTGATGCCGTCCCCGGCCACCTGTGTATAGCCATCACCAAACTGCGCCTTTCGGGTACGAAAACTTGTATCAACCTGAGAGGCAACCTTTGGGCACCAGCTGAAGGTTTCGACTGCCATGGTTAAACTCCCTTGATTAATCGCCACAGAGGCGAGCCCGGCATGCTGGCCTGTTCGTTAATGACACCAGTGATGGCATCCTTAAGCTGCCTGCCTGCTGCTCCGGCAGTACCCTGACTGGACGCCTGTGGAGATCCGCCCTGAATATTGATATCGCCGAAGTTAACTGAAGGCACACCGCCAGAGACCTGCGGCATCCCCACTGCGCGAACGGCAAGATCACCATTAGGTGCCCGCGTGAGGGGCATGATTGCTTCAGGACCTGCCTCGCCGAAAATCCCTGCGCCTTTAGCAAAAGCAAACAGCTGAGGTGTCTGAAAAACGCCATTGCTGTAAGCGCTCAGGGACGGAGAGTCGTAAACATTACCCTTCGCATTAAAGGTAAAGTTCGCGCCGGCATTCTGAATAGCGGTACCGCTGCTGGCGGTTGCGGCTGACGAGGCGCCAAAACTGAACAGTGATCCAATTGAGCTGACGCCATTAGCAACAGCCATGTTGACCAGAACGTTCTGGATAATCTTCAGTACGCTCACGCCCCAGTCCTTCCAGCTGTCAACGTTGCCATTGAGCATGTCGGTGATCGTGGTGACCGCGCCACCCATGGCCTGCTTCATGCCGTCAGCAGCCATGGAAGAATAATCAGTAGCTTCGTCCACCCAGTTCGCATACCCCTCAGACAAGCCCGTCATCCAGTCGTCACGCTGCGCATCAGAAGCGACGTAATATCCCTCCTGGTCGCGCAGGCGCTCTTCGAGGTAGCGCTTATTAAGTGCCAGCCCCTGCTGATAGAACGTCTCGTCGATTTCACCAGCCTGACGCTGGCGGAGAAGATCGGTATTCTTCTGCTCAAACTCCTTACGCAGATTGAACTGCTCCTGAAGTCTTTCACGGAACCTGGAGCCCTGCCCGTAGCCCAGCAGTTGCGCTTCATTGGCTGCGCGGGCGCTGGCGTTACTGTCAGCAAGGTTGGCTTCGTAATTTCGCAGTTGCTCACGTAATTTAACCTGGTCAATCAGCGCAGCATTCTGCAATACCGTCTTTTTCTGGGCTTCCGTCAGAGAAGCAAGTTCGCCCTGGCTGACCTGATATTTAACCTTCGCCAGTTCAGTATTCTGACCTTGCAGGGCAATCTGCTCTTTTTGCTGCTTGATAAGGCGCTTATATACATCCTCGGTTTTCTCGCCTTCGGTTTTACCGCCCTTCGCCTTAGGTTTGTTGGCCTCATTATTCCGCCATTCAGCAAGACCGTTATTAATCAACTCCTGACGGCCTGTCTGGAATTGCGGATCACTGGTTAACCCCAGGTCATCGGCTGCATAACTCAGACGCAGGCGCTCTTTGGCCTCACCCTTCAGGCGTGACAACTTCAGATCCCGGCGGCTCTTTTCGAGGGCATCGGTTTGCTTTTTGTCGAGGTCGGCCTGAGGAAGTCTGAGCGGGACGTTAGCCAGCCCCTGACGCGCCATAAGGAGTTGGTTACCCAGGCCGAGTAATCGATTAAGTTCATCGTGCTGCCCATTCATCAACAGAAGTGATTGATAAGCCCGGTTCTGATTCGCCGCCTCCTCCCGAATTAGCGTCACACGCCGATGCTCAAGACCTTCAAGAACCTGTTGGATAGAGGCAGATTTCTCCTGCATCTGGGCAAGTCTTTCCTGCTCAACAGATAACTGTTCAGTGGCTGTAGCCAGTCCACGGGTCACGGTATCCAAAGATGTCAGGTGGTTAATCATGAAACCACCGCTGGTCGTTGGACCGGGATTACTGATCACTGACTGATAACCAGCTATCTGCTCTTTCAGATTTTCTATCTTGCTCTTTTGTTCATCTATCAGCCTGTTCTGCTCATTCAATGCTGCGCGAGTTTTCTCAGCATTGTCTGAAGCTTCAGGCAAAGACATTGCCTTCGACTTTTTACTGACTTCATCAATCGTGGTGGCGTATTCCTGCGCAGAACGACGCGCCTGCTCCTGATTTTGATACATCGCATACCATGCACCAGCACCCAACATGACCAAACCTGGTATTCCGCCGATGAGACCAAGTGCACCACTCATCAGGCGAGTACCAACTGATGTTACATTGTTGAGATTTCGCTGGGTGGAGACGCGATTTGCCAGATTCCTGTCTCTGGCTGCCTCCGCAGAAGCCAGTCGTCTTTCAGCAATAGCCTGAGCGTCGGCATTTTTTGCAGCCACCAGCCCTGCCTGCGCACGCTCAAGCGCAGTTCTGGCCCTGACTTTTTCTGTGGCGGAGCCACTTGCAAGAGCAGTGGTCAGCCTGGCTTGAGCTGCTGTGACTTTGGCTTCCGCTGCCGCAATTTTTTCTTGCTGAGCGGCCTGAACATCTGCACTTCGCGATCTTTGAACAGCTTGCTGGGCTCGATAAACTTCTGCCCTTGAAGCTGCAACAGCAGACTGAGCCGCTTTATCCTGCGCGACAGCAAGGGCAACCTCTGATTTCGCAGCTGAAATTAGCGCACCTGTTGCGCTACTGGCGCTGGTTACAACTCCGCTGAGGTATCTTGCCAACCCAACACCAACAAGCGCCCCAGCGACTGTTGTAATTGTTGACATATTGTCAGCAACGTCATTCAGCGCGCCGCTCACTGCTGATGAAGTAAAAGAATCAAGCGTCTGGGCAACATTATCCAATCCGCCAGACAACGCATCAGTAGCACCGGTTGCCTGGTTTACACCGCCCACCCAGGCCATGAATGAGTTAGTTACTTTTTGAAGGGATCCAGAAACCGTTTGTGGCATGCTGGCAAATTCGCCCTGCAATGCTCCTAACTGGCTCATTAAAGCTGGGACAACCTTATCGATCGTAAGCTGTCCCTGGTCAGCCATGCTCTTGAGGTCTTTACGGGCTACACCCATTCCCGCAGCCAGAGCGCGGATTACCCGATCACCGGCTTCGTTAACGGCATTAAATTCTTCACCGCGAAGAACGCCTTGTGCGAGCGCCTGGCTGAACTGAGTGATAACAGAACTCGCCTCCTGAGTGTTAGCCCCAGAAAGTTTAAGGCCGGTAGAGACAGCTTCGGTAATTTTCAGAACTTCGTCAGAGCTATAACCGTACTCGCGCATTGAGGCTGCTGCGCGGGAAAAAAGGTTTGCGTTATCTGAAAATGCCGTGCCGGTTCTTTGGCTGATTTCCATTAATTGACGCTGAGAAGCGGCAAAATCATCAGCAGAAGATGATGCCTGCTTGAGTCGCGCGTTTACGGAGTTCCACTCGTCAGCAATCTGAACGATCTTACCAGTCGCAAAAGCTGCCGTAGCAGCGGCAGCAGCTCTTCCTGCTGATGCAAATCCGGCAGTCAAATCAGATAGCGCCCTTTCGCTCTCTCTGGCAGCAGCAGCGGCCTGCCGACCACCATTTTGCATGGTGCGGTAATAATCCTGCCCCATTCGTGAGGCGCGGGAAATTTCCGTCTGGAAAGATTGAGAATTGGCGGAAATTTTGATTATTAATTCGCGTAAGGTTGCCATTTATCCAAACTCCAGACGTAAAAAAACCGCCGAAGCGGTTTTATTTTTATTGTTTCCAGACCTTTTGCCTGGCCTCTTCAAGGTATTCTTCATCTGTTTTAGCCGGAGGTGATTCGGCCATCAAATCACTGCCACAATGTTTACATTTAATGGCTGCGTTTTTGATTATTTCCGCACAGAACGGACACTTTTTCATACCCTCATTTTCAATTAAGTCTTTTTCTTCAGCTGCCACATCTTTCTTAATTACCAACGAGTGTACAAAGGCAATAATAAACAGCAATGCACCATAAACCCACCAAGCAAAGAAAGAGCGGCCTTTGCTTTGAGCTATTAAGGCTGGAATTAAGCCTATTACAATTGAAACAAGTAAAATTTCCATTTTCTATTCCCAGAATTATTAGTGGCTAAAATCCTAATGTTTTCTGGGTAAAAAGTCACTGAGTTGCTGCTGTAAGTGCAGCCTCAAGCCCAGCAAACGGGTCCTTCGGTGCTGATTGCTCATCACCACCCCAGCGCAGGATCGCATCGTCCAGCGGTACTTTTTCCCCCTGCGAGCCGTAGATGGCAGAGACGAGCTGGGCGGCCTGAATGTCGCCACGGATATCGCCAACCGGACTTTGCCTGTCGAACTCAATCCACATCAGAAGCTCGCTTGCCGTCATATTCTGCCGAAGCTCTGAGAGCGTGCGCCCCATCCGGAGCGCAAGCGACATCAGAAACTTTACGCCGGGGGTTGAGACTTTTCCCGCGCTTCGTCCGCATTGTTGATCAGGTCAAGAGCCTGTTTGAGCAGGCGTGAATGGACGGGGCCGTAGATTTCACGCACCTGCTCTTCTTCGTCTACGCTGAATACCGGTTGCTTATCGGTGTCGCACAGGACGTCAATGAAGAGCACCACGTCAGCGCAAAGATTACGGTGTGCCTTTTCCGATACCGACACATTTTCATCATCAGCACCCGCTTTCACCACTTCCTGCCAGCGCAGCCAGGCTTCACCTGACGGCTCACGGAGAACCACTTTGACGCCTTCCCACTCAGGAACGGCGACCGTCTTATGACGAAATCCCGACATCTTAGCCAGGGCGAGATTTTTAATATTCTTCATGAGACCTCTCAGGAGCCAGACTCGATGTTTTCAGGCTTACCTTTCAGGCGCAGGGAGAACGTTGCCGCCACTACGCCGTTGGTACCGGAAGACCAGGTGTGCTGGCGGATTTCAGCCAGGAACTTAAAGCCCTTGCCGGACGGGAAGATAACCTGGAAAGCGTAGGTCGTATCGTTGTCATACGCCTCACGCAAGGCGTCCTGCGCCGGATTCTTGTAGAAGTTGCCGGACAGAGAGATTTCTGACGGAGAAGGCAGGCCGTTGATGTTCTCCTGCTCGGTAGAGCAAAGTGTTGTTACGTCGATATCCTGCTTCTGACCACCGGTGAACTGAATTTCTTTGATGGTGCAACTCAGATCGAGGAAGGTTGCGGAATCCATCGTTTCTTTGGTGGCTGGCAGGGAGGAAATAAGGATCTTCGTCAGCTGCGATTTTTCATAAAGTGCAGACATAGCTGTCTCCTGGAAAAAGAAAACCCGCCATCAGGCGGGTTCGTTGGGTGAATTAATTGTCAGGGGGTAACTTTAAAATCCAGGGTGGCACGGTAGAGCCGATAATCTGGCTCGTACCCGGGGATTTTTACCACCTCTGTAGGGGTTAACGGCTCAAGCGAAGCGAGCACCAAATCTCTCATGGATCGTGATTCAGCGATCGAAGTGGAATACACATCGACCTGAACGGAAACCCTGCTCTCTGCCTGGCCACACAGTACGTCAGCGGAAACATCATCGACGATGGAAAAGATAATCCAGGGTGGAGAGACAGACGGTTTCCCGTCACTACCTAATGGCGCAACATAGGGGTATACCCGTCCTTCTGCCAGGGAAGAAAGCAAGGCGTAGATATTATCTTCATTCACTTGCTCAATACCTCATCAATAGCCTGATTCATCCTGGCAATGGCGACGCTGGCGGCCTCTTCCTCGCGAGTATCGTAAGCGGGTCGCACAAACGGATGTGCAGGCATGTTCGCGGTGCCCAGCTCAACGAATCGCCAGTAAAAGGCGTTTCTCGGGTTACTCGCCTTCATCGTGTTATCGCTGTTCCCGGTGCGCGGGTTAACACCACGAATATGGACGCCGGAAGAAATCTCCCCGCGGCGGCGGCTTTTTTGGGTAACCACCACAACGTTTTTTTTCAGTTTTCCGGTTCTCTCAGGAGCGCGTGCGATCACTTCTTCCTTTAGAACTTCTGCCCCGGCGCGCGTGGCATCACGCAGAACCTTGTTGTTTTCCGCGCGGCTAAGCGCTTCCAGATCCTTTGCGATGTCATTTAACCCGGAAAAATCGAGGCTCGTGTCTATCATTTTTCGATCCCCTGCTTACAAAGAATTTCGAGCTGAATGCCGCGAGAATCAGGTATCGGCGGACCAATGATATTTAAAATGGCCCCCTTGAGCGGGCCAGTCATAACCCTGAGTCTGGACGCAGCAGTTATATCGCTACGAAATCGTGTCCATACCCTGATGGTTGCGACTGCGGTTTCAGCACCAGCGGCTACCAACTCACGCCCACTGATGCCCTTAACTTCTGCCCAGGCTTCTGCACCGTCATGCCACGTTTCAACAGGCTGACCAGAAGGATCACGCGATGTTGTGATGTTCTGAATTACCACCCTATCTCTCAGTCTTCCGGCCTGCATAACCCCTCCTACACTCCGTAAATTCGGTATGGCTGAAGCAGGGCTTCAACTGCAAGCGGGACCTCTGCAACGGTTTGTCCGATGACCACGGATTCCCGGTTTGCATACCAGTGACCGATAAGCAGTAGCATGGCTGCCTTGACATCATCATTGAGCAGTATCGGGTCCGGGTCGTCAGCGTAGCCAGGGCTGCTTTCCTTTTCATAGAGCGTTCGCCGTGTCCATGTCTGGACGTACCGGGCCGCCGCACCTGTGTAAATCTCCAGCAGAGCATCATCACCCGTAAAGTCGGTATCAATGCGGCAATGCTGTTTCACCACATTCTGATCAAGCATTTATTTGCCCCGAAAAAAAGCGGCCCGAAGGCCGCAATAGTTATCAGCTACCCGCGCCGGTGCTGAATGAACCGTAAACGAACGCCTCAGGACGTTTCACGGCCAGCGCCAGACGTTCTTCGCAGCGAATGGAGATCATGTTTTTCTCGAAGTCGTCGGCGTTTTCGGTGGAGATAACCACGTTGGCATCTTCACGATCGAACAGTTGAGCTGCGGCATTGAATGCGCCTGTCAGGAATTTGCCCTGGAAAGCTGCTGCCTCAGTAGCTACCACCGGAAGCCCCCAAAGCGTAGGGCCAGTCAGAGATGCCGGGTTAGCCAGGATATAGCGGCCCAGACTGTCTTTCGTGAGCTCAATTTTCGCCCAGTCGATGAAGTGCAGAACGTGGCCAGATGCAGGGAAACGAGCCAGTTGAGCCTGAAGCATTGCCAGGCGCAGATCATCAATCCCGTTCTGGCTCTCAACAGAAAATGCCGGGTCGAATGCTGAGGCCTGAGGAACGATGCCGTGCAGGTGCACACCAGTACCGTCGCCGAACAAGATTTCCTGTTCCTCAACATATTTCAGGCCGTAACGCATCTCAGCGTCAACCGTAGACTGGAGTTGAGCGAAATCGTCAAGGATCTGCTTGGATGCCTTAAACATGTGCGCGATGGTTGTCACCGGCGTGATTTTAGTTGCGAATTCAATATCGCTGTAAGGTTTGGCAGTCCCCTCTGCAACGACTTTCGCTGCATTGGTAAAGCCCGTTTGCTGCACCCAGAAAATAGCCGGTGAAGATGTGCGGCCAGGCGCAATCAGATCACGAATGAAGAGACGCTGTTTTGGTGCAGTGTCGATGCCAGGCAGTCGCTGTGGTTCAACCACGCCATCTGCAACATCTGTAGAAAGCAAGGCCGCGTGAACTGGGACGCTTACGCGCTTATTGCCTTCAACGCTCGCGGCAAAGGCCTTCAACGCCTCGCTATTAATCACCACCTGTCCAACAGTTTCGGTAACTTTAGCAGCGTTGTTCAATGGCATTTGGGCAACATGCTGTTCCAGCTCACCAAGGCTGGCCTTAAGGGTTTTTTCAGCTTCCTTAAGAGCATTGAGCTCTGTCGCCATTTTATCTACAACATCTTTGGTCTGAGCTGAGAGCTGACCATTCTTTTTCGCTTCGGTCAGTGCCTCTTCTGCTTTCGCGTTGAATTTGCTGGTTGCATCTTCAATGCTGGCAGTGACTTTTTTCAGAATTTCGTTTACTTCAGACATAAAGGGTCCTTATTTGACTAACGCCGCAAGAGCGCTTTCAAGTGAATTGAGGGTTTCAGGTTTGATCTCTTCGGCAGCGCCCGGCGTACCGTCGTTGGTGGTGACAGCGCCAGGCATGCCACCGGATAAGGCTTTAATGAGTTTTCTGCGCTCAGAGCGCGGGGTGTTGGTTTTAGCCAGCAGCGCATCAAGTTTTCGAAGCGCGGCCGCGGGTGATTCATCGCTATCACTGACCGCATCAGCAGAAAGAAGGCTGTCTGCCAGTCCCTTCGCCACAGCGTCACTGCCACCGATATAACTCTCGGCATCCATCAGTTTCTGAACAGCTGCCATATCAAGACCGGAACGCGCCGCGTAGATGTCTGCCATAGCGTTATCGAATGGCTCCAGAGACTGTGCCAGTTCCGCAAAGTCATGGCGGTTACCCATCGCGTAGACCCAGCAGTTGTGGATCATCAGAAATGCACCACGACCGATCTGAATATCATCCCCGGCCATCGCAATGACTGAGGCGGCACTGGCGGCAATTCCGAGCACCTTCACCGTCACACGGCCTTCGTATTCACGCAGAAGGTTGTAGATTGCCAGGCCTTCGAACATGTCACCGCCAGGGGAGTTGATATTGACCGTGACGTCGGCGCCATTCATCGCCCGTAGCGCACCGGCGATACGTTTGGCTGTTACGCCTTCACCCCAGTAGTCCTGTCCGATCACATCAAAAACAGAAATACTGTTGTCGTCGGTGGCCGCAGCTTTGATCCCGCCATCCCAGCGATCCAGGGCGGAGGGTAAAGTTTCACAGGTGACCCGCGCGCAGGGGCGACCCGCCGGTGCTGCCGGAAGTTGTTTTTTGCTCATCAGGAAAGTGCTCCTAAGCGGCCTGTTTCAGCGGAGATTGTTCAAAGGAAATGTCAGGGAATATGTGGTTATGCAGTTCTCTCAGGGCCAGAGCCTGCACAGCAGGATTGCTGCTTTCGAGATTTTTCAGTTGCGTCAGGTTGAGCTGAACGGTGTAAATGTCACCCCCTTCAATCGGTGGCATATTCTCAAGACGGCGCACGTCATTGCGGGACATCCACCCATTCTGGAGCGCGCTGGTATAGTACGCAGCACGGCCCGCGCTGTCGGCGCGCAGCAGTCCTTCTACAGAGAACTCCGCGAACACCTCATCATCGCTGTCCAGCAGGCACCGTCCTATTTCCTGTTCTATGTTCACCAACAGGGGTCGCAGGGTATGTGTCAGGAACTGGAGGTTCATGCCCTCCAGACTGGATGCCCAGCTGCTTTGCTTCGTGGTGTGACCGACCATGAAAGGCGGAACGCGAAACCAGCGACAGATTTCCTCAATACTGAAAGAGCGGCTTTCCAGCATCTGGGCGTCTTCGGGATTCATGGTGACGCCCTGGTACTTCAATCCGCCTTCAAGCACCATGATTTTCCCGGCGTTTTTTGAACCGGTAAATGCAGCCATGTAGCTGCGAAGTCTTTCACGTTGTTCGTCAGACAGCGCATTCTCAGCGGAGAGAAAACCTGAACTCTGAAGCCCCTGTTCAAATATCTTCGCAGCAGACTCCTCAACCGCCATTGCAGAACCGATCACATCCCGGCCTGTTTTCATCGGCATCATGCCGCAAACACCGTCAAGACCGAACCCGCGAATGTGCATGATGTTTTTGACGGGAATGACGCGCTCGTTACCGTTTTCAGTGTATTTGTATTCCAGCGCCCCGGTCGTGAGACGTTTAACCACCATGTTCTGCGGCAGCAAAGGCACCAGCGAAACCAGGCGGTTTGCGATGAATTTCTTCTCAATGAAGGCGTTCCCGCGCAGGCAAATACTGGCGACAACCATCAACATAAAGCGTGATGGTGTCATTTCTGAATTGGGTCGGCGGCACAGTATCGAATAGGCCGGATGATCGGTTGCCGCTTTACGAGAACCGTCAGGCTGTCGAACGTATATTTTCAGCGGAAGCGTTGAAATAGACTCGCTTAACAGTCTTACACATGCCCACACAGCCGATAGCTGGATGGCTTTATCGGCCGTTACCACCTTTCCGCTGCTGCTGGTACCAAACCATTCCTCCCAGAATGTGCCGGTAGTCAGGCTGATAGGCACACCAAGCCAGTTAAGCAGAGCACTTTTAACCCTGCCTGGCCGTTTGTTTTTTTTCATCAGAAACCTACCATGATGGGATTATTGAAGAATCCGGAGAGATCCTGCTGGTCGTTGCCACCGTTAACCAGAACGCGGCTCATTGCTGTGAATAAGGCCGCAGGGCCATCAATTTTGGCCTCTGGTGTGGACTTATTCGGGAAAATGTTCTCGTTCCGGTCAGGTTTGACGGTTACGTTGGACATCATCCAGTTCATCACCGGGTGATCGCTGTGATGGAAGCGGCCACCGTATACCAGCGCTTCGACCTCTTTCATCGCCTCAGAGAAATTGCGAACCGTCTGCGGCACTTCCACCAGCGGCAACCCTTCTTCTGCCAGCGCAAGGCTGAACTGCGTCGCACTCCACGGGTCGAATCCAATTTCTTTCAGGCTCTCGCCAGCTACCCACAGCTGTAGCTCTTCCTTAATCTGAGCATGGTCGATTACATCCCCGTCGGTAAGGATCAGCTTGTCCATCCCGGCCCACTTACGATAGAGCTCTGCCATCTGGCGTGAACATTTCTCAAGGCGTCCTTCCGGTAGCCAGAATTTGAAATCCGCATGAACGTGGCCATCTGGCGCGCGCCAGACTTTAGCGGCCGCACAGATATCAATTTTGTTTGACAGGTCAACGCCCACCCAGGAGGGATAGGTTTTAAGTTCGTGCTGCGGGGCGATAAACTCGCATTTCTCCCATTTCATCATGTCCATCCAGGCTGACTCAGCGGTAACCCAGATATTCATATGCTTGGTGAAAAAGTTAATTCTGGCCGAAACCTGCTCTTTCGCCTTTTTAGCCAGGCGGCGCAGGTCATCCCAGCGCTTACAGATACCCAGCCCCGGATTCGCCTTCTGCCAGACTTTTTCATCAAAGGGATCGTCACCTTCATCTAAGGTGTAGATGATGGCAAAAAACGTATCGTCTTTTACCAGCCCACGCAGCACCTTGATGGCGTAATCACGCAATTCATAGCAGATGCCTTCTTTGTTGAAACCGGCGGTGGTGATACCGAAAAGCAGCGATTGCAGACGTGCGCCGGTTGCCGTCTCCAGAACGTCCCAGACGTCACGGGTTTTGTGAGCATGCAGCTCGTCGACGATGGCACAGTGGATGTTCAGGCCGTCGAGGTTGTTCGCATCTGATGATAAAGGCTCGAATTTGGAGGCCGTTTGCTCCTGGTAGATAGCGAGCTTGTTGAATTCGAAGATCCGCCCAAGAGTGGCTTTCGCCTTCTTGACCATATTCTTCGCGTCTTCAAAAACAATGCGTGCCTGGTCACGGGTGGTTGCAGCGGAATAAACCTCCGCACCGCCCTCGCCATCGGCACCAGCCATATAAAGCCCCACGCCGGAGCAAAGCGTTGATTTGGCATTTTTACGGGCCACCTCAACATCTGCTGTACGGAAGCGCCGAACCATTACTGGACGACCGCTGCCGTCGTTACGCAAAACGGTTTCTCCCGTTTCCTCGTTAACCAGCGGGATCACGAAACCAAAAATATTAATCAGGATGAAAACGTGCCAGTCCATCAGCTCAATAGGCTGCCCTGCCAGTGCGCCTTTTACGTGAGGTACAAAATTATAGAAATTCAGAATGTGCTGCGCGCGCGGTTCACTGAAGAAAATACCGCGCTCTTCGCCGTGTGCCAGATCGTCAAGAAAACGCTGACAGGCAAGGCGCACATACTCACAGGCAATAATTTCCCCCGCCACTACCCTCTCGGCGTAGCGGATGCCTTCTGCAACTTTAGCCATTAATCCCTCGCTTTCATAAACTCGGCCAGCGGATCAACCGCTTCAGGACCTTTTGCATTCACTTTCGATCGGCTGGCTGGAGTCATGCCGAACTCACCAAGCATGGCACGCAGACGTTTCCAGGCATCAGCTTTCATGATGGCGGCGGGGTGAGCCTTGATCAGCACATCCCCGCTCTGCGTTTCGGTCCGGTAGGTGTAGCCCTCAACTTCAAGCGTGTCGCAGTGATGCCGGTATTCGGTATAGGCCTCAACCAGCAGCTCAAGGGCTCTGGCATCAAGCTGAGACATCACACCGATAGCATCAAGCTCGTCGGCCATCCGTTTAAACCAGTATTTCCCCTGCTTGTCGAAATGCTTCGGCGTTGGGGGTACCCCTGAAGGGGGTTTTGGTTCGTTCTCATTGATCGGGCGTTTAGATGGGTTACCCCTCACCAAACGTAGATGGGTCGGGGTTTTCGGTGGTCCAGACATAATCGAAAACTCCTATTAATCATCGAGTGGGGGACCCCATAAAAAAGTTTTCTAACCTGCGGCGATGTGAAAAGAGGTTAGGCGGCGGTCCTTTGGCGCGTCGTTCCTGAACTTTCAACCCGCCCTCCCCCTCTGTCGCTTCAAATGAGAATTGATGTCATTTGAGTCTTTCGACCGCTGTCTTCGCCCTGTGGCAAGGCTTGCAGAGGCTTTCGAGGTTGGACAGGTCATCGGTCCCCCCATTTGCTTTGGCGGTGATGTGGTCCACCGTCTCAGCGGGTGTATACCTTCCATTTCGCAGGCATTCCTGACAAAGGTGTTTATCTCTGTCGAGAACGATTGAGCGCAGCCTGTCCCACTTGCTGCCATAACCTCGCTGATGCCTGCTCTGTCCTCGCTGATGCTGCTGCCAGCCTTCGTTAAGGTGCTTGGGACAATAACCTGAGCGGTCAGTGGTTGTGCCAGGGCAGCCACGCTTGCGGCATGCTCTCGGTATTAACGCAGGCATCAGGCTAACCTCCACGCCCGGCGGCGTTCTGTGCGTGGCGCTGAGTCTGGGTGACGCTCAACCGGTTCGCCGTCAGCATGGTCCACCAGCGAGTAACACGGATAGATCACTGAGCCACCCCATGCATCACCCACAGCGTAATCGGCGGGTTTGCTGTTATCCCAACGGGATAGCACGCGATGCACATGCTCAGGCGGGACGCTATAGCAAACGCCATGAATGAGTCTCGACAGCGTGATGTAATCAGCGCGTGTCTTATCAGCCACGATTAGCCGCTCAGCAATCTGCATTTGATATTGTGGAGGCCGCCCGGTACCGAGATAAAAGCTCAGCATGTCGCCAGGAAAACGAGCCAGCCAGTCCTGAGCCTTATAACGAAAACCATCAACGGGTAATGCATCCTCTTCGATGATAATCACTCTGTCTGATTGCTCAGCAGCCCAACGAAGAGCGCGAAGGTGGTTTGAATTTGCACCAGCACTATGCTCATCCATGAAGACAATGTCAGCCTCAAGCTTACTCGCTAACTCTTCAGCCATGGTGCGGCGGGAATGGTGAGCCACGATAGCGATCAACATCTGTCAGCCTCATTGTGTGTGAAATGCTCAAGTCTGGCGGCAATAGCTGCGTCCCTGGCTTCTTCAAGTGACATGAATGTTTTCCTTAGAACAAACTTGCCATTGAGCTTAACTTGCCATTGAGCTTAACTTGCGCGAGCCAGCGCCTGTTGCCGCGATTCAGATAAGTAACCCCGAGTACTCCAGTTTTACTATTTTTCTTAGCGCCGCCGAGGTTTTGATTGTTCTCGCTTCTGCTGGCCAACCTGAGGTGATTGATATTGCAGCAGAGCCTGTTGCGACAAATATGATCGACATCCATACCATCAGGAACAGGACCGTTCACGGACTCCCAAACAAAGCGATGCACACGTAATGCCTTACCGCCAGTTCGTATGCTGCCGTAACCTGTTTTTAACTTTGCGCCGGTCCATACCTGGCATTCGCCTTCAATCTTTGTCCTGGCCTTAATTGCTTCCTGTGGCGAGCTATAAACTGTGTTCCGCACAACCAATGGATCACCGTATTTCCGCCATCTGAAATAGTGCTTTCCGCACATCCCTCTTTTTTCAGAACGATTATCGCAGTCATTCACGGAACATTTTTTAGACATGTACATATCTCGCAACCAATAAAAAAGGCCGCCGAAGCGACCTTGATTTATTTTCAAATTATTTATGGCGCCAGAAAGCGTACTCTTTACCGACACCATCGGACTTAAAAATAGTGTGGATGCGCGGGCCGGTGATAATGCGATCGCCAAACGATTTAGCAACAATGCCAAAAGCGATCATATCCCCCACCGCGGCGCCAGCCTGTTCTTTCTTCCAGAAACGATAGCTCTCGATCCGGTAGTAAAGACGGATGATGCCGTGAGCGAACGCCATCACATCAGCGCGGCTGCCACCCAGCAGACCAGCGTTAAGCATCACATTGTTGCGGTGCGCTTCAATGAACTCCTGATAGATACGCTCAGGATGATTCTGTTTCGCCCAGGAGTCGGCGTAGGTCTTCGGTTCAGAACCGACATACACCTTCCCGGGTTCCATTTCTTCCCACGGCGCGCGAAGCATTTCGACATCGGTACCATCAGTACACCAGACGAACCGGTATTCAGGGTGATCTCGCAGGTGCTGCCAGATGTGCAGCCAGCGACGAAAGTAGACATTCATCTTCACGTCAGGTACGAGATACAGCTCAACATCGGCCGGGGCCGTCAGTAATTCATCCACCAGCGCTATACGCCCACACTGGCGAAGCGAGGCCGCCCATTTGCTCAGCATGTCAGGCGAGGCCGCCATTTTCGTGCCGCGCTGCGGGTCAGGCTGACTGGTGAGCAGCGTTGTGATAACTACATCGCGCTGCTGACGGTATTCAACGTAACCAGTAAACACGGAATCACGCCGTTCGTTGTGGATCTTCACGTTACGTTCCACCAGCGCCTGTCGGTCGGGACGCGGTACCGAACGCTCTACGGCTTCATGCTCATCGAGAGAATGGATTAGCTTTTCTGAACCGACCACATCACCGTAAGCCCACGTCGTCAGGCCAGCGTTATGGATACGTAGCGCGAGGTCACTGTGTTCGTACATGCCGCGACCGTATACCGGATCGAAACCACCAACCTTCTCGATAGCGCTGCGGTGGTAATACAGCATCACGCCACGCTGCCCGGTGTAAGCGATGTGCTTATCATCCCGGTACAGCACAGACATGTCATTCAGCTTATTGCGGCCAGCCAGATCGAGGAACTGATAAGCCAGATGCGGTTCAGGTGATTCGATGTAAGGCAGGTGCCAGTCATCAGCAATCGGCCAGGCATCGTCGTCCCACAAGAAAAGATGTTCACACCCGGCATCCATCAATGCTGACAGGCTGGCGTTCTTCGACGCAACAATGCCGAGTGATGTTTCATGGCGGAGCAACTGCACGCCGTCGGGAACTACCGCTGGAGGTTTCGAACCATCATCCACAACCACCACCAGCGCACCAGCTGGCAGGTGCTTCATGTGCTGTTCGATAGCTCTTTTCAGAACGTCGGCGCGCTGGTGTGTCGTTATTGCAATACCGATCCGCGATGAAATGATGCTGGCAGGCGCATACGGGACACCATCAATAGTGACCTGCATAATTTTCCTCTGGGAAGTTTATTAATTATCTTATTCGTAATAATGGATGGTCTGACGATAGCAATGGATGATGTTGATAGTTAATCACTAGGGAAGTAGAACAAATCTAAGTTAAACTACTGGTCTGATATGTATAAATTAATGATACATGTCATTATTTTTGCGAACCAAACCAACAATAAGGTCATTTATGAAAAAGTTAATTATGGTAGCTCTGGTTGCCGCAGCTGTTTCTGGCTGCGCTCAACAATCATTTTCAGTAAACAAAGGCATAACGACTACGCCACAGCAAGTTACGACACATCATTTCTTCGTTAGCGGGATTGGTCAATCCAAGCAAATTGATGCTGCTCAGGTTTGCGGTGGTGCTGATAAAGTTGTTCGTACTGAAGTTCAACAGACTTTTGTGAATGGGTTGCTGGGATTTGTCACCTTCGGCATCTACACCCCTCGTGAAGCACGCGTCTATTGCGCGAAGTAATATTTCATAGCAATTGAAACTGATAATCCTCTAGCCCCTAACAGGGGCTTTTTTACATCTGGTTGATAAAACAATTATCAAGCCCACCAGCAGGTGAGCTTTGTAATGGCTAACAGTCGGCATCTGGACGCGCTACAGCGCGACAGGCCCACATGCAGGCTTCCTGCATTTTGGTGCGCGCAATGGCGAGACAGCGGGCAGCTTCGTGTGCTTCAGTTGAGTGGTTGCCGGTAGCAGATAACTCATCGTTGACATGCTCACGTTCTGTATCAAGTAAATTACAGAAGTGTCGGCTGACACCCTTCAGGCGATTCATGCGCTCAATATCACCAGGCGTTAAGGTTCGATAGCCTTTAACGGTGGTGCCGTCCTGCGGTTTAGCTTCGCTCATCGGTTTCTCTCTTTTGGGTGGGTATGGAAAAATACCCGCTATTGAATGTGAACACAGCAGCATGCTTCACTCCTGTTTCTGGCAGTTCGCCTGCCACGCTTTGTTATGCGCCAGGATGTCTTTCTTCGTCTGGCGGTCCAGAACATCCCAGTCGTGATCCGTTCCGTAGATGGGTTTAACCCAGTCGCAAGCCGTGTCCACTACCTCAACCTTTACGGGTCCAGTTGTCCCGCAGCTCGCGATCAACATCGTCGCCAGACATATGGTTAACAGTCTGCTGTACATTGCTGGCCTCTTTAGTTGCTTCTACCCGGCGTTCCGCTGCTGCGACCGTTGCAGCTGCGTTATCTTCAGTGCGCTGCTGGTCGGCTTTCGCTTCCGCTTTGCTGGTGCCGCGAATATGTCCCAGGCCAAAAGCGCCTGCAATGGCGGAAATCACCAGTGCGGTCAGCCCGATTATCGTTTCGATACCCACATTCACCTCACACCAGAACGGATTTCGCCAGGTTAAACAGCGCGCGGCGTTTATCCAGCCCGTTTCTGCCGCCATTGATAAGAAGCGTCACGCGCTCCACGTCGCCGGAATGAAGCAGGCAACCGCGAGACGAATAGAACCATGCAGCTGAGCGCGCGGCGTATTCATCCTGTTCAAGCAGCTCCGGGTGGGTAACGAGGTCCAGTTTCAATGCGTGGCCACAACTGCGATAGTTGCTCAGGCCGGTAATCTGTTTCAGCCCACGACCGCGATATTTCCAGCCATCACCGGCAACCTGATTGCCCAGGTGTTCTTTTCCCCACTCCCCACCGTATACCAGATTAGCGATCGCTTTCTGGTTTGCCGGTTGCGTTGCAGTTCTGCCAAGTGCGGCGGCCTGCTGTTGCGTGATGCGGTGGCTGCCGAACGTAGGTACCAGGTTTTCTGCCGCGTAATTCAGGTTCTCCACCAGCCGGGTAAATCTGGTGCTTTCATGCCCCATCTGGGCAATAAACATGGCCTGATCAAGCGGTGCGGTGATGCCGTATTCCTTCATAGCGGCGTCGATATGCGGAAACCAGCGCGCAGCTAACCCGGCGCTGATACCAGCCGCCTTCTGAAATTGTGATTGGTTCATTAGTGCCTCAGTACATCAACCAGGCGCGCCATGTTTCCCCGTGCCCAGAGAAGAGCAGCGCAAATCAGGACGTTCACCAGCACCACAAACCAGTGTGATTCGTGATACAGGCCGAACAGGTAACGGAAAGGGACGCTGGCATAAACCAGCACCGTGAAATAAGCCATCAGCGATATCAGTGGACGATGTCTCGCCCCTCCACGCTGGTAGAACATGAGGGCAAGAACGATCACCCCGCAGATGATGGCATTCGCCATTGCACTCGGATCACTTGTTACCATTGCTGGTCCCTCCTCCACGTAAACGAGAGAGAATTCCAAACAGGCTACCCAAATCCTGGCTGTTGACGAACGTCAGCAGCTTAATCGCAATAGCGGCTACGATTACCGCGCCCAGCGCATCAAGTGGCCTGTCGCTATACCCCGTCCATTTGGAGAAGTAAGAGCCAAGAAGTGGAGCGCCAATAACGCCGAAGATGAATGAGGTGATGAAGTAGCCCACCAGCTTCAGGCGGCTGATATTTACCGCCGTAGCGACGTAGAACACCGCGCCAGCAAATGCACCAAACACCACACCGTAATCAATGCCGGTTGCAAGACCGAACATGCTGGCCCCCATCAGACCACCAGCCGCTACCGTAGTGCCAGAAACAGGATCGGACATTTAGCCCCCTCTTATTGCCGTGAGTCCTCTCAGAACGAGGGGAAACAAAAAAGGCCACCCGGAGGCAGCCCTTAAAATAAAAAACCCGCAGCAGTGGCGGGTTTATGTTTTGATTTGTTGCTCAGTACGCTTTACTGTCCCGAGCCTAACACAATTTAAGCACTTTCCTGCTCACTCTGCAACTTAAATCTGTCGCTATTTGTGGCGAATGCGTCACAAAGTGGTGCGTAAAGGATCGATTCTGCAAGACTAACCCATGTATCAATGCGACGACGGCATGTAATAAGGGTCCAGTCGGGGTGTTTTGAATTAAGCTCTTTAGCCATCTGGAGTTTGCTTTTACGCAGACGATGACGATCAACAATCACGCCATACAGCCCACGGTATTCTTCGTTCATCAATACCGCAGCAATAACGCCGTCAATCTTTAGCCCCTCCTCGTCTGAGCAGAACGCCAGGCCAGTTTTGTTTTTACTGTCGAGGATTTCACGCAGGTATGCTTCCAGCTCGGGTTTAGTGATGCCGGATTTCTTCATGCGGCGCAGCGCATCGTTGATGGCGGATTTGGTTATTTTCCCGGATGCCAGCAGCTGGTTGAACATGTTTCCGCCCGAGCCACCACCGATATAAGACCAGCGACCCCACATGCGGAGCTTTCCCTGTACCCAGATACTTTCGAGAGTGCGAAGGCGAACCAACTCGCCGGATTTGCCTACTTCTGAAGGATTGATCATTTGCGTCTCCACTTACGCCAGTACGCCTATTGCCAGCGCACGATCTAAAAACCGAAACAACAGCGTTAGCTGGTCGCCGTGCTTCGCTTCAAATGCCACGGGATCAGCGTGTAACTCGTCGTGATGCGCTCTGCACAGCGGTATCACAAACAGGTCATGCGCTTTAGTACCCATTCCCCCCTGCCCGTGGCCTATCAGGTGGTGGGGGTCGTCTGCCGGGTTATTGCAGCAACTGCACTGCTGCGACTTCACCCAGCGGGTGTATTTCTCGTTTTCCCAGCGTCGGCGCTTTGGCCTCAGCATGAAAGATTCCGGCGTTTCAGGATCGACCTTCACCGCTACTATCTTTTTTGCCTTCTCCTGAAAGATTTGCGTAGCCGGTAATGACGGGACAATGTCGCTTTCCCTCATCACTGACCTGTGTTGTTCTGGCTTGATTCTGAGTGCTTTACTCGCCACCGATTCAGGAACAAGGTCAGCCAGATCGTTACGTACCATCCACCAGCAGAACTCAGGAAGCGAAAGAGTGTGGTCAGGGCTGAAACCTAAATCAATATTTACCCTTTCCAGCAGCCATTTTACCAGGTTCTGCATGGCAATTCCTGCCAGTCTTTCAGTGGTTTGCTCACGTAAATGGTTATCACAAGACCAGCAAAGACGAATGCTCCCCGGAGCGTGGCGCATTACCGTAAAGTCACTGGCATGCCAGTCAGTGTGAGGCCACTGACATTCAAATTTTCTCTCCAGCCAGGCATCAAGGCTACTCAATCCACCAGCTCGCTGAATGACCCTTTCGTTAACGAAAATAGCCTGCATGTTGGCATCGTCAGTCAGGGGCTGGTGGGCTTCAGGGATTAATCCCGATGGCAGATGCTGTATGGCTTCGGATGGTGGCTCAATAACTACCCTTCCCTGACGGAATAACCAGAGCAGTTCGGTACCAGGGCGGAACAGAACCACCCCGGATATCGGCGCAATTTCAGGCGTCAGTATGGCTCTCACCCAATTCCCCCCATTGTTGGTTGATGCCTGGTTATCGATATTTCTACCCTTCCGCCACGCACTTTCGGCCCCCACTCCACCAACATTCTCTGCACCTGGCTGTCATCCTCCCAAATGCCTGCATGCGTGAGCGCGTCAAACAGAGCCTTGTTGTAGTTGTCGATGTCGCGGCGGCGGGCATCTGGAGGAAAGAGAAGGATTTCCACCGCAGCTGGTGATGATGATGGTTTTGGTAAGCAACGCAGTTGCTCAATGATCGCTGCACATGCCGCGCTTTGATATGCCCTGCCCTTCTCGCTGATAAGATGGCGGCCTTTTAACGGCCCCTTGTTTGGGGCTCGCCAGTATGTGTTTACGCTCGGTGGGAACGGGAGCACCAGTTTCATAAACTCACTCCCTGTTTTTTCAGCCAATCAACAGCGTTATCTCTGGCCTTATCTCCACCGGATAGCAGGTCTTTGATGATCGTTACTGGATCTGCATCCCATTCCGTTTTGACGACGGTAATGCCCCTGGCTGCGCCAGGAGCAACAGTGATGTAACCCTTTTTCTTAAGTGACTTCACGTGCGCTACAGCAGCGTTCGGTGATGCGCAGCCAATTAATCCGGCAAGCTCCAGCATCGTAGGTGGGAAGCCTGCCTTTTCGATATGAACCTTGATAGCTTCAAACACTTCATTCTGACGCGGCGTTAATTCAGGTTTCATGCGGCGCGCTCCTGTTGTTTTTTCATGGGAACGGCAACTGCCGGTATAAGCTCAACAGCTGGTGATTCAGCCTGATTTCCCCAGTGGTCCCAGCCTGGTGCACCGCAACGGCTGAACAGTTCGATGCGCGGAACGTCACCGTAAAGCTTCTCCAGACGGAAACGGGCCTCTGCTGGCTTCTGGCTGTGTTCTCCGAGTGGGCTGTAAATAACCTGCTTGATGCTGGCGCATTTGCGTTCAAGTCCTTTTCCCCTGGTGGCGATCAAGAGGTCTTCGGTATTGGCTCGGGTGTAGTTCCCGCCGTTCATGCGTGTCTGTGCGTTCAGCAGGTCGAGGAAGTCGTAAAAATCTTCCACACGGCCTGCCTGAAGTACTTTGTTGATATGCTTCTCTGCCAGTGGGTTGAACTTTACCCAGGTAAAGCCCTTCATCGTGCGGACCTTAAAGCCCCACGCTTCAGCCAGTTCGATAGCTTCGCGGGTATGGGTTCCAGTAAACCACATAGCCAGAACTGCATCATCGGCAGCCAGGTCCCAAACCGGTAACCGCTTCATGTCGATCAGTTTCATCGTGTCGTAGTGATCTTCTGCTGCACCGTTACTGGCTTTGTTGTCATAAAGCCAGGCTGGGTCAGCGTAAATCAGTGAGTATTTCATCAGACATTCCTCGCTCGGCCAGCCAGACACCATGCATCAGAGGGTGCTTTCACTTTCGGCGCCATGCTCAAGCAACGCTGACGCTCAATCAGTATCTTCATCCGCTGCTCTTCGTTCTTAGAGCGATTAAAGGCATCCAACAGAACTGTGGCCGCACGCTGGTAGAGCCCTTTTTCAAACAGGTCTTGAGCCTTATCCATCATCCTGGTTACAGCTGGATTCGGCGCTTCTTCCTGTTCCGATACAGCTGGTGTATCTGCCCGGTTAATTTTCAGTGCAGAACGCCCCTCGCTAACGTCACCACCCGGCGCTTTGGCAAAATACTGGTAGCACTTACCGTTATGCTGCCGTGTTGCGCGATTCAATTTGACCAGATTGCATACACCGCGCTGAACAGCGTGAACGTCGTACTGGTGCATTGATGCTGCGATCTGTTTGTTAGTTAACCCAGGGTTTTCAGCGATGAAAATTTGAATATCTTTCAGAAGGCTCATGAGTTCGCTCCTCTGAAACCTGCCGGGATGACTTTGTCTGGCTGACCGAATTTCAACGGATCTTGTTTGCGGACAGCGTCCCAGTCCTCACGCTTAGGTCGGCCTTTGCTATTCCAGCGCAACGCGTTCTGCAAATATCCTTCGAACTTCGTTGGCCTGAACAAAGTTGTAGGCTGCATGTGTTCGTAGTATTTCGTGTCTTTCCACTGCTCGTGCTTGTAATCAATAACCAACAGCAACTCATCGAGTGTGAAGTTCTCACGAAGTCTGGCGCGAATATTATCCAGGGAGCTTTTCCCCTTGCGGAATGTCTTACCAGTAACGTCATTGAGATGGTTGAGGATTAAGACTGCCTGACCAGTTATCAAATCAACCTGACTGACACATGCAGTGTCGGGTTGCGACGCAACCTGACAATTAGGTTTTTTATCTGATGGATCAGTAGTTGATTTTACTGACGGATCCCCACCAGATTCTGACGGGTGAAAACTGCCATTATTACTGTTTTTCGACGCATCAAATTTTGACGGGTCGGATTTTGACGCGTCAGATTCTGACAGGTGAGAAAAGGCAGCCGCCTGTAATTTCGTAACATTGAGCTGGTAAACATTCGATGCATTACGGTTGCCTTTACGACGCTGCTGGCGGGTTAACCAACCGTCTTTTTCCAGCTGAGATATAGCTGTGCGAACCGTGCTCTCACCAGCACCAATCTGGCGCGCGATGGTAGCAATAGAAGGCCAGCTAACCCCTTCATCACTGCTGAAGTCTGCCAGGCGCGCCATGATGGCAACGCTGGACAGCTTCATGCCTGAAGAAGCGCAAGCGTCCCAAACGTAACCGGTTAATTTAGTGCTCATGGTCGTCCTTTAACTCTGTAAATTTACGCTGGAATTGCTCAAGAGGGCTGAAGCACTCATGATCGTACCCTTCGCGAAGGTATATAACGCGTCGAGTCTCGGGCTCCCATCTGATGACGCGCACCGGGACGCCATAGTGATCTCTGAAACGCCGGTTAAGTTCTCGCATAGCGCTCTCCCCTTCCGACGCCAGACACCCACAATCGCCATAGCCCTGCTGTGGTTACATGGAACCCAGCGGCCTGATACCATCCGCTCATACCGAAACGACGAGGTTCCAACAACGGGAATACCACGTAGTTGCGGGAGACGGTTGTTTACCGTTACACTGTTCATGCGTTAGTTTCTCCACTGATACGACACGCCAAGGGGCCCGGAGCTGCACACTCGCGGGCCTCACCCATTTCTGGGAGGCAATAAACACGGGAAATAAGGTTCAGGAACGTCATGAGAGTGACCCTGAACTGATATGCGATATCGTTAAGACTTTGCCACTCGCTCCGGTCAACTACACCATCTTCAATGTAATGACGGTAAGCATTGACCAGCTCACCAAGTCTCCCCACCAGCTCGGCCAGTTTCAGGCCAATCTCTTCGTTTTCATCATCAGGCACGGCGCCGGGAACGTGTATTCCGTTATCAGTTTCACGAGAGTACGCGTCAGCGATGTAACTTACGCCAGCAGCTCTCTGAAGCACCATTGCCCAGCCCATTGGAAAGATCTGGTCGCCACCAGCACGAAGGCGGTTAAAGAGTGAATTCTGGGTTTCGTCCAGAATCTCCGCCGCTTCAGCGTATCCGCCTGGCAAAGCGGCAATCGTCTTCCTGATTGCGCTCACCAGCCAGGCGGGCTGCTTCTCAACTTTCCATTCAGGTTCTTTACCCACGGTTAACCCCTTATCTCTGTGGTTATTTCTGATCGCTTGGCGATGTATTCTTGCCATAACGTTCTGGGTTGAATTCCAGTTCACCAGCAGTTCGATACGCAGCTTCAGCAGCTCGTCCTTTTGGGATTAAGCGTCCTGGGCGGTTACGCCACTGGTAAACGGCCTCACTAGTGATGCCAAAAAATTCGGCAACTTTTTCAGTGCTGCCGAAATGTTGTTCAATCTCGTCGGTTGTCATGAAGCCTCCTTAGCTAAGTTTGATTAGATATTAATAACCAATCTAACTTTGGTCAATAAAAACTAAGATTGCTTAGTCTTTTTTAAATTTGGTGCTTTCATGGAAACGGTTGGTCAGCGCATTAAAGCCCTACGTAGGGTTACAAGAACCTCTCAAAAAGAACTGGGTAAATTCTGCGGTGTTAGTGACGTAGCGGTCGGTTATTGGGAAAAGGATGTGAATATCCCAAACGGTGAATCGCTGGTTAAGCTGGCGAAATTTTTCAATACATCAATAGATTACATTCTTTACGGCACCGAATTTGAAGGTGCCCTCATAACTAAAATGCGGCGTGTGCCAGTGATTTCTTGGGTTCAGGCTGGGCAGTTTACGGAATGTAAAACTGCTGATTTGTTCAGCGATGTCGATAAATGGGTTGAGACATCACTTCGCATTGGAGATAGCTCGTTCGCTTTAGAGGTCAAAGGGGATTCAATGACCAATCCAAATGGCCTCCCAACAATACCTGAAGGGGCTACCGTTATTGTTGATCCAGATGTCGAACCCCTTCATGGGAAGATTGTTGTTGCGCGTATTGATGGCACTAACGAAGCGACTGTTAAAAAACTTGTCATTGATGGCCCACAAAAATTTTTAGTCCCACTAAATCCTCGCTACCCCAACATACCGATCAACGGTAACTGCCTTATTATTGGCGTTGTCAAAGGCGTTCAGTACGAAATCTAAGTTCCCTAACTTCTCAAAACACTAAACTAAGAAAAGTTTGGTGTTTACCCTTGACCTAAAAACTAAGTTAAGTTAGATTTTATTCCATCAGCAGCGAACATTGTAGGTAGGCAGTATGAGCACTAGCGCAAACAGAAAGACGATTAAGTTGCCAGCCGGCGTGACCTTTGCGCCTATTAGCAATAAGTGTAAGAGCTGTGGCTATGTCGAATTGACGCTGCATGTAGATTGCAGCGCCTTGAAAGCTCAAACGCAGGTTGTTGAGGCGGTCAGCAAGCGTTACTTGCCATTAATCGAAAAGGTTCCTGGTGAGATTGTCGAAGTAATCATTGGCAAGCTGATCATCGAACTGAGAGCTCTCGTCTTCAGTTACAACGTGACCACAATTTCCACAGACAGCTCCCGCAAAACTGTCAGAACCTTCAGGTATCGCGGTGCTATCGAAGAGTTCGCCACTGCATTCTGGGCAAGAGAACTTAACTTCGTCCATTTGTAATATCCTTCTTGGTTGTGTGAGAACTCCAAGAATACCACCGAGCCTGATGTGGTGAAAAGACAGGCAAAAGTTTCATTGCTGTGTGTAGTCTTGGCGGTCGGCAGTTTTGAATGTCCTTAATGTCGACCGCCCCTTTTACACAACTGAAAGCGCGTTCAGCGTTCAACTTGAGAGGCCGTAGTCGTTAAATCAACTCAGGAGAACGCGCTCTCAATTGTGGAGAAGCTAACTGGCGGTGGCAGCCGCCCGTTTCACTAAGTGCCCTGGTTGGGTGCTTACTAAAACGAACCCCCTTTATGTTTTGTCGCCATCTGGCGAGGGATTCGTGCAACCAAAAATCAGCGCTGTGCAGAGCGCTTATAACACGGAGAAACTATCCATGACGAACACACAGAACGTCACCGAGTTACAACCACGCATGACCAGAGAGCAGCTTATCGACGCAGCTCGTAAGGCCGCCCCACTCCTCCCTGCCGCTTACGGCTGGATGGTTAACGAACTGGCTAACCGCCTGGACTATACCAGCGTCGCGCTTTGTGAAGCGATGGCGCAGCGTAAGGAACTGGCCGAGCAGAATGCCACCCTTCGCCAGGATGTAGCGAGTTGGGCCAAAGAGTGCGACCGCATTGTGGAGCGACACACTAAGACCCGAACCAATATGCATCTTCTGGAAGCTCAGCGTGAACTGCGCGAACTGCCTCCTGTGGTGATTTCCCTGAATAGTGAGGTTGCTCTCTAATGGCTAACTCATTCAAGCAAATGACCCGTGACGGGACCATCAAGCGCACCGATACCGGGATGTTCATCAGCCTCGACCAAATCCATGTGCGGGAAGGTTTCAACAAACGCGAAGATGATGAACGTACTCGCCAGGCAGATGATGACCTTTTCAACTTTCTGATGAATGGTGGCTCCGTTCCCCCGCTGGAGGTTATCGCTCGTGATGAAGGTGGTGTGTGGGTTGTAGAAGGTCACCGCCGCCGTCGCTGCTATGCGCGCTGTGCTGAAGCTGGCAAGCCAGTTGACCGCATCCACATCATGCCGTTCAACGGAAGCGATGTTCAGCGCCTGGCTCGCATCATGACCAGTAACAACCAACTGCCGCTCTCAGATATGGAGCAGGCTGCAGTTATTCAAGAGTTGCATATCGCCTTCAACCAGACCACCAGCGAGATAGCAAAACTGGTCAACAAGTCCGTACCGACAGTAGAAAAGCTCCTGCTTCTGAGTACGGCTAACCACGACGTTCAGAAAGAAGTTAAATCTGGGTCCGTGTCAGTAGATGTGGCCGTTGAACGCGTAAAAGAGTTCGGTGAAAAGGCAGGTGAGGTTCTTCAGAAGGACAAAGCTTCTGCTGCTGCCAGAGGTAAGAAGAAAGTCACCCGCAGCGTTATAGCGCCAGAAATTAGCGTTAAGAAAGCGCGGCGCCTTGTAGAGCTGATCAGCCTGGCAGGTATAAGCGACACAGGTGTTATCTCTCTCGAAGGATTGGCCCATGCAGAAGCATCGCAAATTATAGATGAGCACAAAGCCATAGCCGCCCAGCTTCGCAAAGGAGTGCAGTCATGAAAAGAGAACCGAAAAAAACCGTGAAGATTAAACGTTTCCGCTACTCGCTTGATTGGTTCACTGTTGATGACGTTGAGTGTGAAGTCGGCAATGGCTTCAGTTACGAAATGCAATTCCGCCTGGGTAGCTGGTACCTATCTTCCCGTTATTTTGACCGTGAAACTGAGGAATGGCGTAACGACTACAGCAAAGATTTCCAGCTTGATAGTGCTGCTGAAGCCGTTATCGCTCTGGGTAACAGTCTGGCAAAGTTCAGTAAGATGCACAGCTGTGATCACTTGACGGAAAACCTCACAAAGCTGCTGAAAGACGTTGCAGCACGCATTGCTATTCGTGAAGAAGCGGAGGCCGCCCAATGAGCAGCATCGACAAACGCGCATTACGGGAAGCTGCTAAGGCAGTCGGAAAAAATGACTGGGAGTACGTCTACACCAGCGACCTCAGCGCCCCAGGGCGGGGATATATCACAGTAGGCGGAGCAGAGGCTATCTACTGTCTGAATAAAGCCGCAGGGGGAGTGAAACAGTCTGAAAACGTATTGAGATATATCGCCGCTGCTAACCCCGCTACCTTTCTGGCGCTGCTGGATGAGCTGGATGCCAAAGAAACCGAAAACGAGCGTATGGCTCTTGAGCTGTTAAACAGGAGTGGTGAAATTGAAGGTCTGCGCCAGCGCATAGCAGAGTTGGAATCACGTGAAATCAATCTGCCGCCATATTCGTTCTTCGACTTCAAGCAAGGATCTCCGTTCAAAAGTGGTGCTTATTGCCATATTGATTCTGTAAACAAAGAGCTATCCAAGCATTGTATCAAGATGATCGCAGCAGCCGGTAAAGGAGAGGCATCATGAAAACTTTCACCATTGGCTGGCTCAACAAATGCCGTTGTGGCAACAAATCACACTCAGTAAAGACCGCTCGCGGAAACGAAAGTGCCTTGTGGGATGACGATGCCGTTAAATGCAATTCTTGCTGTCGTGGCGGTGTCATTCAGGTCTGTGAGGGACAGGCGCGCGTTTTATTGGAAACCGATGAAGAGATGGCTGAGGGAAAACCCATGAGCACTATTACCAAAGAACGCGCACAAGAAATTTTCCTAGGTAACGGTCCTGAGCCAACCGCATCTGAAGAACGTGAGCTGGCGCGTATCGCGCTGGCATCGCTCGAAGCGGAGGCTGTTGGCAAGGTCGTCCTGGGCGAATATGACGATTGCGGATGCCACCCGAATGCAAGGGTGGCTTGCATAGCCGCTGATGGTCAGGCTGATTGGGAAAACTTCAAGGATGGAACTCGCTTGTACGCTGCGCCTCCAGCGACGGAATCTGTGCCTGATGAAGTGCTGAAAAGGCTCTTGCCCGATGCTGAGAGGGCAGAGTTCTGGTTTGAGCATGATGGGAAAATTTTGTTCGAGGGTGTGAAGTTTAACAATGCGGTATTTGAAGCCTGCCGCGCCGCCATGCTTCAGGGTGCCGAACCTGTAACGATGGCTTACAAGTTGCCAGCCAATACGTCATGCAAGGAAGCGCCAGAGCATATCTGGCTTCAAACCGCTGGAGTATGGCCAGAGAATGGCGAGTTCAGCGAATTAACATGGTGCAGCGACAATCAGCACACTGACGACACGTTATATGTTCGCGCCGATGTTGCCGCTGGCAACTTTACGGTGATTCCGGATGGTTGGGTGGCTTGCAGTGAGCGGATGCCGGAGCGCGATTATGTGCTGGCTGCCGATTTTAGTGGAAAACAGTACCCAGCAAACTTGCCAAACATTCAGATTGGGATTTACGCAGACTGGTTCGATGACGGATGTCCATGCTGGGATGACGGAGATGGAAATGACCTGCATCTTAAGCAAGTAACGCACTGGACTGAAATCCCAGCAGCACCGCAGCAGGAGGTTACTCAGGCGCTCGCCAAAGGGATGGAGCGCTATGGCGACGCCATGAATGAACTGGCGAAGAGGGAGGTGAAGCCGTGAGCAAATCCGAAGCGATGAAATACGCAATGATAATTGGCTTTGGCGTGGCCGCTGGGGTTCATCTTTACGTAGCCTGGGCGTCGCTCATGGAGATAGCCTGGGGTGCGATTAAGGGGGTGTTCAATCATGGCTAACCTGCAGCTGGCTGTTAACGGTGAATACTTCGACCAGATGAAGTCTGGTGAGAAAACCGAAGAGTATCGCCTGGTAAATCCGTACTGGTGCCGCAGGCTATCGCATGGCCACAATCAGCAATTACCGCGTCGGTTTGACCGCCTGATAATCACCCGAGGCTATCCAAAGCGTGATGACGCGAGCAAGCGCATCGACATTCCGTATGACGGTTACGAATTGAAGGTGATAACACATCCGCACTTCGGCCCAGACCCGGTGAAGGTTTTCGCTATCAAGGTGAACATCCATGCCTAACCCATTCGACGCAGTAATGTTCGTGCTGCTGGTCATCGGCGCACTTCAGGGTATGGGGTGGCTGCCATGGTGAGCAAACTCAAACAGCGGCGTGCGCGCCGCTATAAATCCGACATAGCCTGGTGGATGGCCGAAGCGCAGGACTGGAAGGATATAGCGCTGGAGCACGCAGCCGAGATAGACAGGCTCAAAAAGCTGGTTATCCGTGTGCCGATGCCTGTTCTCATGCCGAAGGAGATGGTCCACCAGCTTTATTACACCGAAACAAAAAGATGTCGTACCTGCAATGATGGGCTTCGTGGTGGTTGCTCATCTTGCATTTTCTATAAGAGATAGCCGGGTGCAGCCGGTTAAGTGGAGAATAGCCATGGCCAAGTTGATGAAGGCGAGTCTGTGGGGTAAACGAGAGTTTGAACCAGGCTCTGTTCCAGATAACAGAACTATCCGACGCTGGATTGAAAACGGTAAGCTTCAGGGCCGTATCGTAGATGGTACGATCCTGGTTAGTTCCTCAGAAAAATGGGGCGTTGACTCAATTGTCAGTGAAAGAGTTCGTCAGTTAATTCAAGAGGATTAACATGGCTGCAAGACCACGCAAAAGGGAGAACCGCAATCTCCCTGACTTCCTGCTTTTTGATAAAGCTACCGGGCAATATCGCTTTACGCTTATAAGCGGAAAACGTAAAAGCATAGGAACTGATCGCGTAATGGCAATCGCCATTGCCAAAGAATATAACCTCAGAATGAGACCTGAAAAGGTGCCGTCAGTAGAAAGCTTGATTAGAGACTCAGGCGGAATTAATGGAGAAGCTCAACCATTCAGTGACCATGTTGACCGAATTATGGCCCGCGCCGTTGCCGATGAAAAACCATCACCAAGCACCCTGGATGATTGGAATAATGACGTGTTCAGGGTAAAGGAATTTTTTATCAATATACCGGCTTGTGACATTGATCTTGAACACGTGAACCAATTTATTAATCGGTACCATGCCGATGCATCCGCTAACGTTCAAAACAGAAAGGTAAGCTTTCTCAAAAAGCTGTTCTCTTATGCAGTTGATGAATCATTAATGATGGACAATCCTGCAGCACGTAAAAAAATGCGGCGTGTTGAAGAGAAGAAGCGTAAACGTCTTCCGTTGGATGTCTTTATTACTATGAGGAACGCGGCTGAACCATGGTTAAGAACAGCTATGGATTTGGCACTGCAGACGACACATGCCCGCCTCGAAGTTTCGCGAATAAAATATTCGATAAGAGAGCCGAAAAACGGCGTTTGTGGATGTGTATGGTTAGACGAACCTGAAAACGGGATATACGGTACGTTGTACATCCACCGGCAGAAAGTTCAAAAGAAAGAGGCATCACACGTAGCGATCCCAATTGGAGGGGAGCTGAAGAGGATTATTGACGATAGCCGGGATAGTGTTGCCAGTCCGTATGTCGTACACCGAATACCTGAACGAAATAACAAACGGAGTAAAGAGGTTTCACACCCTACTCAGGTAGCACCTGATTATCTTAGCCGAGCGTTTTCTGCACTACGTGACAAGCTTGGATTATGTGATCATCTTCCAATGGATGAACGCCCAACATTTCACGAGATAAGGGCACTGGCCGCGCATTTGTTTGATAGCCAGGGTATCGATCCACAAGGAAGGATGGCCCATAGTGATGCCAAGTCAACAAAGATTTATACCAGCAATCATATCGACTGGGTTATGGTTCCACACGGTGAGATAAAGGCAGGCTAGCTAATGGCGAAACCACCCCCTAACTTATTGATGTATATAGTGCAGATAATGCATAAAAATCACTGTTTGTTCATACAGTCAAAAGCGCCACAGGCCAGTAGTGGTGCGGCTTATAAGCATTTTACGCAGGTGTCATGGGGTGTCGGGGGTCGGAGGTTCAAATCCTCTCGTGCCGACCAAAACTACACAAAAAAACCAGCCGCTTATGGCTGGTTTTTTATTACCTGTCTTCGCATGCACAATGCTTAGTGCTTCTCACGCCCACCGAGAAAGAAAATCCCCAGCGGAATCGCCAGCAGGACGGTGAACACCAGACTGTAAACAAAGATCATCGCTGATTGCAGGACAAACATGCTGGTTGTCCACGCAGAGAGCGGGATGTTGTACTGCTCGATCACGCCGACAATGGTTGCTCGCCCCACGCATGCAGCAGCAATCATAAACACAACCAGTAACGCCAGCAGGAACTTGCGGCCTTCAGGTGTCTTCAGTTTTTCCCGTACCATCTCTTCTCCCTTTACAGATGAATAACAATAATTAACGCGTAAAATAACACGATCTCTGCACCGACTCCACCACAGCATTAAACACCAATAAAAGAGCATAAAAGCAGTGCTTTACTCCGTTTAAAATGAAAATGTGAGTAAATTACGCCAACCATTCACATACATTATGTTAGTCTTTTCGGGATCGTTTTAACAAAAAGGAATGACAGTGAAAAACGCACCTAAATTTGCCATCGCCCTTATCGCCGCTGCGTGCGCGAGCACCAGCGCTTTCGCCAGCGAAACCCCAAAAGAGCAGCCGCTGGAAAAAGTTGCCCCGTATCCGCAAGCGGACAAAGGGATGAAGCGCCAGGTTATTCAGCTCCCGGCTCAGCAGAATGAAGGGAATTTCAAAGTCGAGCTGTTAATCGGCCAGACGCTGGAAGTGGACTGCAACCAGCATCGTCTGGGCGGCCAACTGGAAAGCAAAACGCTGGAAGGCTGGGGTTATGACTACTATGTCTTCGACAAAGTAACCTCGCCAGTCTCCACCATGATGGCGTGCCCGGACGGCAAGAAAGAGAAGAAATTTATCACCGCCTATCTGGGTGATAACAGTCTGCTGCGCTATAACAGCAAGCTGCCGATTGTCGTTTATACGCCGGAAAACGTGGATGTGAAATATCGCGTATGGAAGGCGGATGAGACGGTAGGACAAGCAGTAGTTCGTTAAAAATAAGTCGGGTGGCGCTCACGCTTACCCGACCTGGAAAGGGTGCGTTCTGGTGCCCTCACCCCAACCCTCTCCCGGTGGGAGAGGGAGAAAACACGAAAAACGGTAACGGATGTTACCGTTTTGCGTTTACCTTACAGCGCGATATCCGCAACCGGCTTGTTTTCCGCCTGAGGCTTCAGCTCTGCCTGTGGCGCAGCATCCGCAGCCTGCGGTTTGACGTATTGCAGTTGCAGAACGCGACTGGTGTATTCCAGCTCTTGTTCCGTGGCGTCAACGTTACCGTTCAGCTTCGTACCGTAGGATGGAATAATGGTTTTCAGCTTCGCCTGCCATTCCGGGCTGGATACTTTGTCCTTAAACACTTTTTCCATCAGGTGTAGCATGATTGGCGCAGCGGTAGACGCCCCCGGGGATGCTCCCAGCAGCGCGGCAATAGTGCCATCCTTATCGCTTACTACTTCGGTACCCAGACGCAGCACACCGCCCTCTTTCGGATCGCGTTTGATGATCTGCACGCGCTGACCCGCCTGCCACAGACGCCAGTCTTCTTTCTTCGCCTGCGGATAGTACTCTTTCAGCGCCTCGAAGCGTTCTTCATCAGAGAGCATCACCTGGCTAATCAGGTATTTCACCAGATCGAAGTTATCCAGTCCCACGTCCATCATTGGCTTGACGTTCGACGTCGTGGTCGCGCTCAGCAGATCCCAAAGGGAACCGTTTTTCAGGAACTTGGTGGAGAATGTGGCGAACGGCCCGAACAGCACTACGCGCTTACCGTCCAGCATACGGGTGTCGATATGGGGAACGGACATCGGTGGCGCACCAACAGAAGCCTGACCGTACACTTTAGCCAGATGACGGTTAACCACTTCAGGGTTTTCCGACACCAGGAACTGGCCGCCAACCGGGAAGCCGGCGTAGTCGTCCGCTTCCGGAATACCGGACTCCTGCAACAGTTTCAGCGCCGCGCCGCCAGCACCGATAAACACGAACTTCGCCTTAATCACATGCTCGGCTTCGTTGTTTTTCAGATCGGCAACGGTCACGCTCCAGCTGTTATCCGCGTTGCGCTTGAAACCACGCACTTCGGAGCTGAGTTGCAGGTTAAAGTTCTCTTTTTTCTTCAGAGAGGCCACCAGCTGACGGGTGATTTCACCGTAGTTAACGTCAGTACCAATTTCAGTGCGGGTCGCCGCCACTTTCTGGTTCGGATCGCGGCCTTCCATAACCAGCGGCGCCCACTCTTTGATTTGAGCGTGATCTTCAGAGTATTTCATCCCGCGGAAAAGCGTGCTCTGTTGCAGGGCAGCGTAGCGCGCACGCAGGAAGTTGACGTTTTGATCGCCCCACACAAAGCTCATGTGCGGTACGGTGTTGATGAAGGAGTGCGGATTGTGCAACACGCCGCTGTTCACCTGGTGAGACCAGAACTGGCGTGAGATCTGGAACGCTTCGTTGATCTCTACCGCCTTCTCGATACTAATGGAACCGTCCTTTTTCTGCGGCGTATAGTTCAGTTCCATAAGTGCCGAGTGCCCCGTCCCGGCGTTATTCCAGCCGTTAGAGCTTTCCTGCGCCACGCCATCAAGGCGCTCGACCATGGTCATGGACCAGTTCGGCTCTAATTCCTGAAGATATGTGCCCAGCGTGGCGCTCATGATGCCGCCACCAATTAAAAGGACATCCGTTTCCTGCTCTTTTGGTGCGTCAGCCTTCGCCGCCAGCGAGACGGCGTTCAGCCCCACGGCCAGAGAAAAGAGCACGGCAGTCATTTTTTTCATCATTTATGCCTTAGTTGAATAGTGCTTGATGCGTAGAAATTACAGGTGAAACACGCTGCGGTGGCACGGTAGCAACTTTTAAATATTGTTTAAAGGTTACGAAATTATTGTAATTGTGAAATTTAATGATGGATTGTTTGTAGGGTTTTGGCATACAGGCTGGCACCCGACGATTTTCCTGGCTATGATGCTGCACTTTGTGATCGCGCGCACGGAAGCCTGCCCCTACCAGCGAATTGTTATGTCATTACCTCACTCGTCTGTACCCCAAGAAGGCCATGTCGCCACCGTTTTACGTTCGCCTCAACGTCTGATGCGCGAAACCCTGGCCGGCGTGATTACCGCGCTGGCGCTGATCCCGGAAGTGATTTCGTTTTCCGTGGTCGCGGGCGTGGATCCGAAAGTGAGCCTTATCGCCTCCGTGGTGCTCTGTTTCGCCCTTTCCCTGATCGGCGGGCGTCCGGCCATGGTGACGGCGGCGGCCGGTTCCGTCGCGCTGGTGATTGGCCCGATGGTCCATCAACACGGCGTACAGTACATTCTGCCCGCGGTGGTGATGGCTGGCGTGATTCAGATCCTGTTCGGCGCGCTGGGAATGGCGCGGCTGATGCGCTTTATTCCCCAGTCGGTGATGACCGGGTTTGTTAACGCCCTTGGCATTTTGATTTTCTTTGCCCAGGTGCCCCATTTCTGGAGCCGAAGCCCGCTGATAGTGGGCCTGTTCGTGCTGACGCTGCTGATTGTGCTGTGGGTGCCACGCTATATCAAAAGCGTGCCCTCCCCGCTGATTGCCATTGTGCTGCTGACTTTGTTCACCGTCACCAGCGGGCAAATCCTGCCAACGGTAGGGGATGAAGGCTCCATGAGCGGCGGTTTGCCGGGCTTTACGCAACTGCTGGTGCCGCTCAATCTGGAAACCCTGAGCATTATCTGGCCGTGTGCGCTAAGTATCGCTTTTGTTGGCCTGCTGGAATCCTTGCTGACGGCAAAACTGGTGGATGAACTGACCGTTACCCCTTCAAGCAAGCGCCGCGAGAGCATCGGTCTGGGCGTGGGGAATATTATGGCCGGGTTCTACGGCGGCATTGCGGGCTGCGCGATGATTGGGCAGACCATCGTTAACGTGGAGATGGGGAAAGGCAGAAGCCGTATCTCCACCCTTGCGGCGGGTATCGTACTGCTTGTGCTGGTTACGGCGCTCAGCGAGGTGATGGCCAAAATCCCGATGGCGGTACTGGCGGGTATTATGGCCATTGTGGCCGTCAAGACCTTTAGCTGGCATAGCGTTCAGCCCGGAACGCTGAAAAACGCGCCGGTGGCTGAAACCGTCGTGATGCTGGTGACGGTTGTGGCAACGGTTTCCACCGGCAACCTGGCGATTGGCGTGCTGGGCGGGATTGTGATGATGTTCATCCTCCCTGCCCGACTTAAGCAAAAAGCACTGGCTACAGAAGAAAAATCGTCGCCAGTCCAAGAAAAATAAAGAAACCGCCAGTATCGGTAATGGCGGTGATCATCACGCTCGACCCCACCGCGGGGTCGCGCCCCAGCCGGGTCATCGTCAATGGGATAATCACGCCCATCATCGCCGCCACCAGCAGGTTCAGCACCATCGCCAGCATCATGACCCCGCCCAGCGCCATATCATCGTACAGCCACCAGGTAATGCCGCCCATGATGCCGCCCCAGACCAGGCCGTTAATCAGCGCGACGCCCATCTCCCTGAAAATCAGCCACGAAAAATTACCCGGCTGAATGTTTTCCAGCGCCAGGGCGCGAACGATCATGGTGATAGTCTGGTTGCCGGTGTTCCCGCCGATCCCCGCCACAATCGGCATCAACGACGCCAGGGCCACCAGCTGGGAAATGGTATGTTCGAAGCCGTCAATAACGCGGGACGCCACGAACGCGGTGCATAAATTGATGGCGAGCCACGCCCAGCGGGTTTTGACGGCCTTGCCGACGGAGGCATGAACATCGTCTTCGGCACTGATACCGCCAAGGGCACGCAGGTCGTTATCGGTCTCTTCATAGACCACGTCAACGATCTCATCAATGGTCAGACGCCCCATCAGCTTGCCCACCGAATCCACCACCGCCGCGCTCACCAGGTCATCACGTTCGAAGGTACGCGCGGCTTTTTCGGCATCGTCTTCCGGCGAGAAGACCATCGGCTCGGTTTCCATGACCTCACTTACCCGCTGCTGGGTGCTGTTCAGCAGGATCGTTTTCAGCTCCAGCTCCCCGAGCAGGGTTTTATCCCGCGAGGTGACGAACAGTTTATCGGTGTTGTCCGGCATACTGCCCAGGCGACGAAGATAGCGCTGCACCGTACCCAGGGTGACGTCCGGACGCACGGTGATGACGCCAAACTCCATGATCGCGCCGACGCTATTTTTCTCGTAGTGCATCACCTGACGCACGCGCGCCCGCTCTTCGGCAGGCAGGGAAGCCAGCAGGCGTCCGGTCAGGTTGCGCGGAAGATGCTGAACGAGGTAAATCTGCTCGTCGATATCCAGCGTTTGCAGGGCGTCAAGAATGTCCCGGTCGCTCATCTCATCGATAAGGTCATCCCAGACGTTTTCCGAGGCTTCAAGCAGCACCTGACCGCGCTCATGATCCTGCACCAGCCGCCACAGGGCGTGGCGCTCCTCGGAAGGCAATGCCTCCAGGGTGTCCGCCAGATCCGGAGGTGGTAAATGTGCAACCAGCGCACCTACCTCAGCAATATCGTCGGCCAGCGTGCCGACATCATATTGCTCAGCCAGGGTTAGCTTACCCAATAACGTTGACGTGACCGCTTTATCGGTCGTCAGGAGCCAGATGAGCCGCGCACGCTCCTGGTCACGCTGCCTGGCGCTGTTTTTCTTTAATACCGACATCAATCATAAATCCATTAAATGAGTTGGCGTTAAGCATAGCGCGGGGATATGTAAATAAGAATAAACGGCGGGTCGGGATGGAGAAAAAAACGGCATATATGAAAAATGAGTGTGCCGGGGGCCACCCGGCACAATTGCAATCAGGCCGTGCGCGCCACCGCGTCCCGTGACGCCGCATCGCGCTCATCGCCGGTCAGCTCGCTCAGTTTGCCGTCGCGCATCTCCAGCAGACGGTCGGCGTGAATGAAGTAGTGATCGTCATGGCTGATGGCAAAAATGGTTTTCCCCATCGCCTGCATCAGCGGCAGCAGGACCTGATAAAACTCGCGACGGAAGTGCGGGTCCTGATCGGCGGCCCATTCATCCAGCAGGATGATGTCGCGCTCTTCGGCCAGCGCCAGCAGCAGCGCCACGCGCTTCTTCTGCCCTTTCGACAGCTTGAGATTCAGGATTTTGCCATCCTGTAGCTCCAGCTTGTGTGACATTTGCAGATGCGCAAGCCACTTCTCCACCAGCGCCGGATCCGCCTGCTGCCCTTCCGGGCCCAGCAGCCAGTCGAACAGCCAGACGTCGGTAAATACCGCCGAGAAGAGCTTGCGGTAGTCCTCCGGTTTCTCCGCGCTCAGCGCTTTACCATCCAGCAAAATTTCGCCTGACTGCGGCTGGTAGAGGCCCGTCAGCAGCATCGCCAGCGTGGATTTGCCGCTGCCGTTACCGCCGATCAGGAACAGCAGTTCGCCGCGGTGAATGGTCAGATTTATCGGCCCCACGGAGAAGGCGTTATCCTGATAGCGGAAGGTCACGTTACGCAGCTCAAGCGTTTGCCAGTTCGGGAAGGCCTGCGGGCGCGGGAACTCAGCCTTAAACGGCGCAAGGTCGAACTTCTTCAGCTTGTTGAAGGCCACCTGTGCACTCAGCAGCGTCGGCAGTGCGCCAACGGCCGACAGCAGCGGCGTGCGTAAAAACAGCAGCGTCAGGGAGTACGTTGCCGCCACGTTGGTATCCGCCCACCCCAGGCTGTTCGCCATCCAGAACACCAGGCCAATGGCACCCAGCATCATGATGTTGGACCAGTTCACGGCACTCAGGTGGAACGTATCGGCGCGAATAATGTGATGACGATATTCGTGCGCATCCGGGATATAGAGATGGTTGAAGATATGTTCGGCGCGCTCGCGGTTCAGCGTCAGCTCTTTGCGCCCTTCCAGCACTGTCTGATAATCGTTATAGAGCTTGTCTTCCGTTTCGCGCAGCACCGCCATGTGCTTATAGACGCGTGATACCAGCAGGAACCCGCCCCAGATGGTAATAACAATCCACAGCGCCGTTACCGCCAGCATTTTGCTGGAGAGCCAGGCGAGATAGGCTGCCGAGCCAAAGGTCAGGATGATCCCCTGCACCAGCTCCGGCAGGCGCACAAAGGCGATGGTAATGGCGCGCACATCGCTGGTCAGCCCCGCCAGCAGAGAAGCACTTCCCAGCTGTTCGATGCGTTCCACTTGAGTATCAAGGATCCGTTTGATGAACTCGCTGCGCAGACGGAAAACGAAGTGGTGGCCGAGCGCGGTCAGCGCCAGCTGTGACCCGAGCGTGACTGCCATCAGCAGCAGCAGTAAACCCAGAAATTCCGGCAGGACGGAGAGTGACGTGTCGACCATTTCGATCAAACGCACGTTAATGAAGGCAATCAGGCCGATCCCCAGCGCCGCGCTGGCAAGGCTTAGCGCCATCACCGCGATAAAAGGCCAGCGATACTGCCGCCAGACAAGAAGAAGTAGTTGCATGCAGAGCAATCCGGACAAGAAAAATCAGCCAGCAGTGTAAACTGCCTTTCACACACATCAAGAATAATTCTTATTTTTATTCTCTGTACGCTGCCTGGCGGAACGTGAGGTTGTAGCGAAACGCCCCCGCCACCGGGTGATCGCCATTTTTAAGCGGCTGAATGCCGTGATAAAAAAGCCGTGATTCACCGCCCCAGACCACCACATCGCCATGCTCCAGCATCAGCCGTTTGAGCGGGTCGTTGCGCCGCAGGCCGCCAAACTGAAAGACAGCGGGCAACCCAAGGGATACCGAGACAATCGGCGCGCGCAGGTCAGGCTCGTCCTTATCCTGATGCAGGGAGAGCTTTGCCCCGACGGCATAGCGGTTGATCAGACAGGCATCGGGACGAAAATCAGGATAGCCGGCCGCGACGGCGGCATCGTGACACAGCGCCTGAAACGCCTCCGGCATCGGCGGCCACGGCCGATCCGTCAGCGGGTCGTTCGCGGCATATACATAGCCCCGCTCATTCGTCGCCCATCCCAGTTCGCCGCAGTTGGTCATCGCCACAGACATGGTATACCCGCCCGGCGTGACCATATGGCGAAACGGCGAACGGGCGGTGACGTTATCAATACCGTCGAACAGCGCCGCCGCGCGGGAAAGCGCAAAACGTCTCAGGATCGTCGCCCCCGGCGCGAGCGGCTCCTGCCAGGGTTCAGCATCAGCAAAAAGATCGAGCATTATCCCTCCGGGTTGTTCGCCTCACGTTTCAACAATAGCACCTTACGCGCTGCGCCCCAGCGATAACCCGACAGCGCACCGTCGTTACGCACCACGCGGTGACAGGGGATAACTATCGCCAGTTTGTTGGCTCCGCAGGCTCCTGCCACGGCACGTACGGCATTGGGTTTACCAATGGCCTTCGCCACCTGCTGATAGCTCGCCGTTTCACCGCAGGGGATAGCCCGCAGCGCCTGCCAGACCTGCTGCTGGAAGGCGGTACCCCGGATATCCAGCGGTAACGTCAACGGCGTCGCGCGGCTGTCGACAGAGGCAATCACCTGACGAACACGCCCGGCAAATGCGCCTTCCATCGGTTCGCGGACGGCAAGCGGAAACAGTGACAGCAGCTCAGCCGTCAGCCCGGCGTCGTCATCACCCAGCAGTATTGCGCAGATCCCGCGCTCGCTTTCCGCCACCAGACAGTGGCCCAGCGAGCAGTCGCTGATGGCATAGCGGACCGCAGCCTCTCCGTTACGGTACTGTTTCGCCGTCATGCCCAGCGCGCCGTTGGCTTTACGGTAGTAGCTGCTGCCGTCCGGGAAGCCAGCGGCCAGTACGGCGTCGGTGATTTTACCGCCCTGTGCAAGCAGGCTACGCAGGCGTTGTTCACGCGCGGCCTGCTGCCATGCTTTCGGCGTCATGCCGGTGACGGATTTAAACAAGCGGTGGAAATGGAACGGACTCATGCCAACCTGCTGCGCCAGGGCCTCCAGGTTCAGCGCGGCATCCTGCTCAAGCAGTCGGCAGGCCAGCGCAACGTTGGACTTTTTCTGCGCCATAGGGTCGACCTGGTCCGGCCTACAGCGCTTACAGGGGCGGAAACCCGCCTGCGCGGCCTGGTGAGCATCAGGATAAAAGCAGACATTTTTACGCAGCGCGTGGCGGGCACGGCAGGACGGACGACAATAAATGCCGGTCGTCTGCACGGCAAAGACAAACTGGTTATCCGCACGCGGATCGCGGGCCAGAACAGCCTGCCAGCGATCCTCATCGGTAAGATAGGTTGTGTTTTTCATCATCGGCTCCTCTTACAAGCATACGCTCAGCTTGCCTGAACGCCACCGAACAAAAACCCGCAACCTTGCTTTTTAATTTTTTTCGCTCACCAGGAAGCTGTTGAACTGCGGTGAACTCCAGGTTTTAAACCCGTCAGCCTCTTTGGTGATCATATAAACGGCCAGCCCTTCCTGACGCACCACCTCTTTGGCCTTCTCCGTGCCGAGCACCATCAATCCGGTATCCCAGGCGTCGGCTTCCAGCGCAGTTGGCGCTATCACCGTCACGGACACCAGGTTGTGGGTAATCGGGCGTCCGGTTTGCGGATCAATCACATGCGAGATACGTTTGCCATCCAGCTCGTAATAGTTGCGGTAGCTTCCGGAGGTGCTGATACCGTGCCCGTTGATGTCGACAATCGCCTGCACCGCGTTCTGCTGATCGGTTGGTTTTTGGATGGCCACTCGCCACGGCCTGCCGCTGGCGTTCATGCCCCGGCTGACGAGCGCGCCCCCGACGGAAACCAGATAACGGGGAATACCTTCCTGCGCCATCAGGGCCGCGAGATGATCCGCAGCATACCCCTCGCCTACCGTGGAGAGATCCACAAACAGGTCGGGAATGTCTTTTTGCAGGTATTGCTGACCGTACTGGGAGATCACCGCCAGATGCTGTAACCCTGTACGCGCGCGGGCGTCGTCGATGGCGGCTTGATCGGGTGTGGTCACCGGCTGCTTGTTGGGGCCAAATCCCCACAGGTTCACCAGCGGCCCCACGGTCACGTCCATTGCGCCGTTGGTTTTGTAGCCCACGCGCATGGCTTCCGTGACGATATCGGCCATTGCTTCGCTCACCGGCCACAGCGAGGTGCTGCTGGAGCGATTGAAACGCATCAGCGCTGAGTCATTTTTATAGGTAGAGAGTAGCTGATCGTCGGCGTCCAGCTGCGCCTGAATTTTACCGCGTAGTTCTTCAGCGCGGGACTTATCAATATCCATCACGCTGACGCGCCAGAAGGTCCCCATGGTATTCCCTTCTAGCACCGTCGCGGCGGGTGCGTCGATTTTTGCGGGCTGTGTAGAAGAGTCACACGCGGTCAGGAGTAAAAAAGTCGCCAGAACGCTGGCGCGTAAAAAAGTCATATCCATTGGTTATTATCCTCATGCCAGGGCGGCAAGAGTACACTAAAACAGCGTATTTGTAAGACCCTAAAAAAGCATGAAAAAAGGGGCCTGATGGCCCCTTTGTCGCTGTATGAGCAATTAGAACTGGTAAACCAGACCCAGCGCGACGATATCGTCAGTACCGATACCTGCTGCGCGAGTGAAGTCGTTCTCATCAACCAGGTTGATTTTGTAATCAACGTAGGTGGACATGTTTTTGTTGAAGTAGTAAGTCGCGCCAACATCAACATATTTCAGCAGATCCTGGTCGCCGTAGCCGTTTTCCAGGTCCTTACCTTTAGATTGCAGGTACGCCACGGATGGACGCAGACCGAAGTCGAACTGATACTGCGCAACCACTTCGAAGTTCTGCGCTTTGTTAGCCCAGCCCAGGTCGCCCGCACGGGTCGCGTTGTAAGTCTGAGTATACTGTGCAGCCAGGTAGATGTTGTTCGCGTCATATTTCAGACCACCGGTGTAGGTCTCTGCGCGATCGCCTTCACCGTAGTAGCCCGCAGCGTTCTGGTCAGCAGTACGTTTAGAACTGGTGACTGCCGTACCGATAGCGAAGCCTTCGCCCAGATCATAGGTCAGAGAGCCGCCGTAGCCATCACCGTTCTGACGCAGTGCCTCACGACCGTTGTTGGTCTGGCCTTCGCCGCTTGCGCTGCCGTTTTTACCCTGGTACTGCAACGCGAAGTTCAGACCATCAACCAGACCGAAGAAGTCCTGGTTACGGTAGGTCGCGAAGCCGTTACCACGCTGCTGCATGAAGTTGTCAGAACCGTAGGTGTCGCCGCCGAATTCCGGCAGAACGTCGGTCCAGGAAGTCACATCGTAAACAACGCCGTAGTTACGACCGTAGTCGAATGAACCCGCATCAGCGAATTTCAGACCTGCGAACGCCACACGCGTCCATGAGTTGTTTTCGTTCTCACCAGAGTTACCCTGGATCTGGTATTCCCACTGGCCGTAACCGGTCAGCTGGTCGTTAACCTGAGTTTCGCCTTTGAAGCCCAGACGCATGTAGGTCTGGTCGCCGTCTGCACTGTCGTCATCAGAGAAATAGTGCAGGCCATCCACTTTACCGTACAGATCTAATTTGTTGCCGTCTTTGTTATAAATTTCAGCCGCATTTGCTGCGCCTGCCACCAGCAGAGCTGGTACCAGGAGGGACAGTACTTTAACTTTCATTTTATTAACCCTCTGTTATATGCCTTATTATTTACCACTGCTTACTGATCAACCCTCTTAACCAGTCGGCAAGTTCATTCTCCTCAAAAATGCAGAATAATCCAACAGGAATATGATACGAAAACTTTGAAGATGTTTCACTTTACCATCAAGATGTTTCAATATGTAAATTTCAAGGAACTTTCACAAAGCATCAAAAGTTTAAAAATATAGCACGGATAATCAAAACAAAAATATATCCTATAAAATTCAAAAGACTAACTTAAAAAAGAGTACAGCACTGAATGACAAAAAAATTCCCGTCAACACCACTAAAATAACCCTCGCTATCATCATTAACTTTATTTATTACCGTCATTCAGTTCTGAATGTCTGTTTATCCCTAATTGAACCGGATGCTCCGCATTCGGTTTTTTTTTACCTTTCTTTACGTCAACAGACATTTTATGTGCTACCCGTCTGTAATGATAACGACTATTAACTAAATCCATCGCCCGGCGTTTACAGATTTTCCTTTTCACTTTCAAAATTAATTTCTTGTTAATTCGTGCTATTTTACTGCCGCTGTAACAGCATATTTGTACATTTCACTGGGTTTTGTACATCTTTCACACGGATGACGTTGAAGCGGGTTGCGACAGATAAAAAGTCAAGGTCATACCGATAACGACGCTGGAAATTCAGTTATTACCCTTTATACTGCCCTATCCCATTACCGCGCGGCCATTACGGGTTAAACACATCGATGAGTCAGACTGAAACTACCGCCCCGAGCAAATTCTCCCTTCTACCGGGCAGCATCACCCGTTTCTTTCTTCTATTGATCGTTGTGCTGTTAGTCACAATGGGAGTGATGGTTCAGAGCGCCGTGAATACCTGGCTTAAAGATAAAAGCTATCAAATTGTCGATATCACCCATGCGGTGCATAAGCGCATTGATACGTGGCGCTACGCGACCTGGCAAATCTACGACAATATCGCCGCCACACCTGCCACCTCATCAGGCGAAGGGTTGCAGGAAACGCGCCTTAAGCAGGATGTGTATTACCTTGAAAAACCGCAGCGTAAGACGGAAGCCCTGATTTTCGGCTCGCACGACAGCGCAACGCTTGAGATGACGCAGCGGATCTCCTCCTATCTGGACACCCTGTGGGGCGCCGAGACCGTACCGTGGTCCATGTATTACCTGAACGGTCAGGACAACAGCATGATCCTGATCTCGACCCTGCCGCTTAAGGATCTCTCGTCGGGCTTTAAAGAGACCACCGTTGGCAGCATTGTCGATTCCCGTCGGGCAGAAATGCTGCAACAGGCCAACGCGCTGGACGAGCGCGAAAGTTTCTCGTCATTACGCCGTCTTGCCTGGCAGAATGGCCACTACTTTACGCTGCGAACCACCTTTAACCAGCCGGGCCATCTGGCGACCGTGGTTGCCTTCGATCTGCCAATTAACGATCTTATCCCGCCGGATATGCCGCTGGACAGTTTCCGACTGGAGCCAGACAACAGCACCCAAAATATGCGCACGCCGTCGGATAAAGAAGGCCCGGACAGCGTAGCGATCTCATTTAATGGCTCGAAGATTGAGATTGCCTCATCGCTCAACTCAACCGGTATGCGGCTGGTGTGGCAGGTGCCTTTTGGCACCCTGATGCTTGATACCCTGCAAAACATTATGCTGCCGCTGCTGTTGAATATCGGCCTGCTGGCGCTGGCGCTGTTTGGCTACAGCACCTTCCGTTTCCAGTCGGGCCGCCAGAGCGACTCGACGTCGGTATCAGCCGGGACCAGCAACGAGTTGCGTGTTCTTCGTGCCCTGAATGAAGAGATTATTTCCGTGCTGCCGCTTGGGGTGCTTGTTCACGATCAGGAGGCAAACCGGACGGTGATGAGCAACAAAATTGCCGATCACCTTCTGCCGCATCTTAACCTGCAAAATATTACGGCCATGGCGGACCAGCATCAGGGCGTCATTCAGGCCACCATTAATAATGAACTGTATGAGATCCGTCAGTTCCGCAGTCAGGTCGCCTCGCGCACGCAAATCTTCATCATCCGCGATCAGGATCGCGAAGTGCTGGTGAATAAAAAGCTCAAGCAGGCGCAAAGGCTGTATGAGAAAAACCAGCATGGCCGCGCGGCGTTTATGCAAAACATTGGCGATGCCTTTAAACAGCCGCTGAAGTCACTCGCCACGCAGATTGCTGATTTAAGCACGCCGGAAAGCCGACAGCTTAGCAGCCAGGCCGACTCGCTGGTTCGTCTGGTGGACGAAATCCAGCTTGCGAACATGCTGGAGAATGACATCTGGAAGGGCACCCCTACGCTCTTCTCCATCCAGGATCTGATTGATGAGGTGGTTCCGGAAGTCCTGCCGGTGATCAAGCGCAAAGGGCTCCAGCTGCTGATCAACAACCATTTACCGGCCAACGACGAGCGTCACGGCGATCGCGATGCCCTGCGTCGCATCCTGATGATGTTGATTCAGTATGCCGTCACCACGACACAGATCGGCAAGATCACCCTTGAAGTCAGCACCGATGAGTCCACCGACGATCGTCTGACGTTCCGTATTCTGGATACGGGCGAAGGCGTCACCGTGAGCGAAATCGATAACCTGCACTTCCCGTTCCTGAACGATACCCAGCGCGACCACTACGGTAAGGCGAATGCCCTCACCTTCTGGCTCTGCGATCAGCTGGCGCGTAAGCTGGGCGGTCATCTGAACATTAAGGCGCGCGAATCCCTCGGCACCCGCTACTCCTTGCATGTTAAAATGGCGGCGAATCCTCAGGAAGAGGATGAAGAGCGTCTGCTGGATGATGTGGTGGTGATGGTGGACGTGACCTCCAGTGAGATCCGTAATATCGTCGTTCGTCAGCTGGAAAACTGGGGCGCGTCCTGCATTACCCCGGACGAAAGGCTCGCGAGTCAAGAATTTGATCTATTTTTAACTGATAATCCGTCTAATCTTACTGCCTCCGGCTTGCTTTTAAGCGATGATGAGCCAGGCGTGCGGAAAATCGGCCCTGGGCAGCTGCGCGTCAACTTTAATATGAGCAATGCAATGCAGGAAGCTGTATTACAACTGATTGAAGAGAATCTGGCGCAGGAAGAGATCCTGGAGTCACCGTTAGGCGGCGATGAAAATGCCGAACTCCATGCCAGCGGATATTATTCGCTCTTCGTTGATACAGTACCAGATGATGTTAAGCGGTTGTATACTGAGTCCGCTGCGCAGGATTTTGCAGCGCTGGCACAGACAGCACACCGGCTTAAAGGGGTGTTTGCCATGCTTAATCTGGTTCCCGGCAAGCAGTTATGTGAAACGCTGGAACATCTAATTCGTGAGAAAGATGCCTCTGGCATTGAAAAATACATCAGCGACATTGACGCTTACGTCAAGAGCTTGCTGTAGCAAGGTAGCCTTATACATGAACAATATGAACGTAATTATTGCCGATGACCATCCGATTGTACTGTTCGGTATTCGCAAATCACTTGAACAGATCGAGTGGGTGAATGTAGTCGGTGAATTTGAAGATTCCACAGCCCTTATTAACAACCTGCCTAAACTTGATGCGCACGTGCTCATTACCGATCTCTCCATGCCTGGGGATAAATACGGTGATGGGATTACGCTCATCAAATACATTAAACGCCACTTCCCGGACATTTCGATCATTGTTCTGACCATGAACAATAACCCGGCGATCCTGAGCGCCGTTCTGGATCTTGATATTGAAGGGATTGTGCTGAAACAAGGCGCACCTACCGATCTGCCTAAAGCGCTGGCGGCGCTACAGAAAGGGAAGAAATTCACGCCTGAGAGCGTCTCACGCCTGCTTGAAAAAATCAGCGCGGGTGGCTATGGCGACAAGCGTCTCTCGCCTAAAGAGAGTGAAGTTCTGCGTCTGTTCGCTGAAGGTTTCCTGGTTACTGAAATCGCCAAGAAACTGAACCGCAGTATCAAAACCATCAGTAGCCAGAAAAAATCCGCGATGATGAAGCTGGGTGTGGATAACGATATCGCCCTGCTGAACTATCTCTCTTCCGTGACGCTGAGCGCAACGGACAAAGATTGATCGTCGCTGTCTACGCCGGGTGACCCTCGCGGTTACCCGGTCTAAAGACCCCGTAGGCCCGCGCAAGCGCAGTGCCGTCGGACACATAAAAAAGGCCCTTTCGGGCCTTTTTTATTGTCTCGCTTTTCGCACCCGCTCCGCATACACGGATAGCGTCTGCTTCAGTACATCCAGCGTGACCGGCTTCGACAGGCAGCTGTCCATTCCCGACTCCAGACAGCGCTGCTTCTCCTCCGCCAGTGCGTTGGCTGTCACCCCCACCACCGGCAGCGTCAGCCCCAGCTGTCGGATACGCTGCGTCAGACGATAGCCGTCCATGTTAGGCATGTTCACATCACTGAGCACAATATCAATATGATTCTTACTTAAGACATTCAGGGCATCCACGCCATCATTGGCCGTTTTACACTGATAGCCCAGAGAGCCAAGCTGGTCTGCGAGCAGACGACGGTTAATCGGATGATCGTCGACGACCAGAATCATCATATCGTCATTCACCGATGCCAGCTCATCAGGGGAAGCCAGCACGGTAGCGCCATCGCTGTCCTCAAGCTGTACGCTGTAAATACGCGCCAGCAAGCCCAACATTTCGTGCGGTGTCGCCACACTGTGCACCCATACCCCGGGCGAACGCTCAATCGGAATACCGATATGACGGCGGCAGAACATCACCACGCCCCGCCCCGCCCACGCCTTGTCTGACTCAACGTCAGTAATCAGCATGTCATCTGCGTCCGGCGTCTGGCCTTCATAGCGTGAGACCCGCACGCCGCTGCTGGTCAGCATCGAGGTCAGGAAATCATGTAAGGAGGCGTTGTGCACCGCCAGCCAGCAGTGCTTTTCGCTCAGCCCGTCGACCGTGGTTTTCACTGGATAGTGTGCCGAGTAGAGCGGGATACGGATGGTGAACTGGCTGCCCATACCCGGCTCGGTATCGACGGAGATATCCCCGTCCATCATGCTGATAAGCTTCTCGCAAATCGCCAGACCCAGCCCGGTCCCCTGGAAATTACGCTGGACGCCCGTCCCCACCTGGAAGAACGGATCGAACAGGCGAACGACCTCTTTCGCCGGAATGCCAACACCCGTGTCGCGTACGCGAATAGTCAGGTACTCCCCTGCCCGGCAGACATGCAGCACAATACAGCCGATATCGGTGAATTTGATGGCGTTGCTTAGCAGGTTCGAGATGACCTGTTGCAGACGCATCGGATCGCCATGCAGCGTCAGCGGCACATCCGGCTCGATAAAGCAGTACAGCCCCAGCTGTTTGCGCACCACCAGCGGCAGATAGTTGGCGCTGATATGGTTCATCACCTCGCGCGGGGAGAACTCACGCGGTTCTATTTTCAACTGCTCGGATTCAATTTTAGAGAAGTCGAGAATATCGCTGATAATTTTCAGCAGCAGGCTGGACGAGTTGTTCATCGCCGTCACCAGGCGGTCGACCCCTTTCGGCAGCTCTTTGGTCTGGAGAAGATCGAGGTTACCGATAATGCCGTACAGCGGCGTACGCAGCTCATGGCTGACGGTCGCGAGGAACATCGATTTCGACTGGCTGGCCTGCTCCGCCGCCTGCGCCATATCCTGCAATGACTCTTCCATCTTAACGCGCGCGGAGACGTCCACCAGCACGCAAATCGCCACGTTTTCATTGCGGTAGCGCGAATGGACGAAGCTGATTTGCAGATTGGTGTGGGTGCTGGTCAGCACATCCACAAAGTTAACCTGTTGCCCACAGATGATCTGCGTTAACCGCTGGCGGTCTTCATGCGTGAGCATGTTCAGGTAGTTATGGGCAAGCTCGTTACTGAGGATATTTGTCCCGTCCTGAGTACGCAGGATACAGATCCCTACCGGCGCCGAGGCGACAATCTTACGGTTAAACTGCTCGTGCTCCTCCAGACGCTGAGCATCCGCTTCCGCCGGAATAAAGATCCGCCGCTCATACATTCTCGCCAGCATAAACAGCGCGACGCCTACCGCAATGTTCAACAAAATGGCGTTAAGGATCAGGATGCGAATGCGCTCCAGCACCTTGTCCACCGGCAGCGAATAAACAATGCTCAGCGACGATGGCGGTAAACTTTTCTTCAGCACCAGCTCGCGGAACCCGGAGGTATAGCCAAACCATGACCGCTCCTGCATCCAGCTGGGCTCCACTTTCAGGCGGTTTTCAGGCCCGGTAAGGGAGATGAGTGGGTGGCCGTTCTCATCCAGAATGGTCACGCCCATCGGCAGACTGCCCGGCGTGAAGAAGTTTTCCATGCGGATGGTTTGTTCAATCCCCAGCAGCGCTTGCAGGCGGTTTCCGAGGTAAACCGGAGTCAGGGCATAGAAATAGCCGACGCCCATGCGCGGCCCCTGGCTTATCCAGAAGATGTTGTTCCCGCGCTCTTCCTGAGGCGCATTGCGGTATTTCACTATCCGCTCATGCAGGCTTTTCAGCGCATCTTCGCGTTCGACGGGCATATCTCGCAGACCGAAGTCCGCCATGCAAAGATTTTCGTTGCCAATCAGGTAGACGCGGTTTAGATCGTAAGCGGCCGAAAAATTATCGCGCCAGTAGCGCATAAACCATGACAGGGACTCCAGTGAGCCACGCCAGGCTTTGCCCATCGCGGAACAATCGGAGTCCGGGAAGAGCGGTTCGAAATCAGGTACTTCGGTTTTTTCATCCCGACCGCGGAGGGCAAGAATGCCGTTCTCCGCCGTCAGTCGATTCTCAGCGATATACTTAAGCTCTTTCATCACGTCAGACGTGCGCTGGATATAGCGCTGGGCCTGATCCGAGCTTAAGTTAAACTCCTGGCGGATCTCCGCTTCTTTCTGGTGTAACGCGTTAACGATGTAAAACACCGAGAGCAGTGCCACCAGCAACCATAGCAGTAGCGCAAGCGCCCGAAACAGATAGCGAGAGACTTTTAACGTGGTACGAAAGGAGACGAGGTATTTCAAAGGGGCGAGGCTCCGCCATCGGGGAAAAAAGAATGTGGTTAAGGTAGCGGTAAACGCGGCTTGTCGCAACGTTCACTTGTCTGCTTGCGCAAAACAAAAGGGCCGGAAACCGGCCCTTTATGCGTCAGGAGACGTTACTCGTCAGCGTCATCCGCTGCTTCATCATCGGTGTCCGCTTCCGGGACGATTTCATCATCCCCTTCCGCGACGCTGCCGTCGATAGAGTCGAGCTCTTCGTCATCCACCGGCTCAGCAACGCGTTGCAGACCGACGACGTTTTCATCTTCCGCAGTACGGATGAGGATAACGCCCTGGGTGTTACGACCCACCACGCTGATCTCTGACACGCGGGTACGCACCAGCGTACCGGCATCGGTGATCATCATGATCTGGTCCGCATCGTCCACCTGTACCGCGCCAACAACGGAACCGTTGCGCTCGGTCACTTTGATGGAGATAACGCCCTGCGTGCCGCGAGACTTGGTCGGGTATTCGCTTTCCGCCGTACGTTTACCGTAGCCGTTCTGAGTGACGGTCAGGATTGCGCCTTCGCCACGCGGAACGATCAGGGAAACCACGCTGTCTTCACCCGCCAGCTTGATACCACGCACGCCGGTCGCCGTACGACCCATTGCGCGCACGGCGTTCTCTTTAAAGCGCACCACTTTACCGGCCGCAGAGAACAGCATCACTTCATCAGAACCGGAGGTCAGATCCACGCCGATCAGCTCGTCGCCTTCGTTCAGGTTCACCGCGATGATCCCGGCGGAACGTGGACGGCTGAATTCGGTCAGCGCGGTTTTCTTCACGGTACCGCTCGCGGTTGCCATAAAGACGTTCACGCCCTCTTCGTACTCGCGTACCGGCAGAATGGCGGTGATACGTTCGTTCGCTTCCAGCGGCAGCAGGTTAACGATAGGTCGACCCCGCGCGCCACGGCTCGCTTCCGGCAGCTGATAGACTTTCATCCAGTACAGACGGCCCCGGCTGGAGAAGCAGAGGATCGTGTCGTGGGTGTTGGCCACCAGCAGACGGTCAATGAAGTCTTCTTCTTTAATACGCGCCGCAGATTTACCTTTACCGCCACGACGCTGTGCTTCGTAGTCGGTCAACGGCTGATACTTCACGTAACCCTGGTGAGACAGCGTCACGACCACGTCTTCGCGGTTGATCAGATCTTCAATGTTGATATCAGAGCTGTTGGCCGTGATTTCGGTGCGACGCTCGTCGCCGAACTGATCGCGAACCAGCTCCAGCTCTTCACGGATCACTTCCATCAGGCGCTCTGCGCTACCCAGGATATGCAGCAGCTCGGCAATCTGCTCCAGCAGCTCTTTGTACTCGTCGAGCAGTTTTTCATGCTCAAGGCCGGTCAGTTTCTGCAAACGCAGATCCAGAATCGCCTGGGCCTGCTGTTCAGTCAGATAGTACTGACCGTCACGCACGCCGAATTCCGGCTCCAGCCACTCAGGACGCGCAGCATCATCGCCGGCACGTTCCAGCATCGCCGCCACGTTGCCCAGATCCCATGGACGCGCAACCAGCGACGCCTTCGCTTCTGCCGGCGTCGGCGCACGGCGGATCAGCTCGATTATCGGGTCGATGTTCGCCAGCGCAACGGCCAGTGCTTCAAGGATATGGGCACGATCGCGCGCTTTGCGCAGTTCAAAGATGGTACGGCGAGTCACCACTTCACGGCGGTGACGCACAAACGCGCTCAGGATCTCTTTCAGGTTCATGATCTTCGGCTGGCCATGGTGCAGCGCAACCATGTTGATACCGAAGGAGACCTGAAGCTGAGTCTGGGAGTAAAGGTTGTTCAGCACAACTTCACCCACCGCGTCGCGCTTGATTTCAATCACGATGCGCATACCGTCTTTGTCAGACTCGTCGCGCAGCGCGCTGATGCCTTCAACGCGTTTTTCTTTTACCAGCTCGGCGATTTTTTCAATCAGACGCGCTTTGTTCACCTGATACGGGATCTCGTGAACAATAATGGTTTCACGGCCGGTTTTGGCGTCCGCTTCCACTTCGGCGCGGGCACGGATGTAAATCTTGCCGCGACCGGTACGGTACGCTTCTTCAATACCGCGACGGCCGTTGATGATTGCCGCCGTCGGGAAGTCCGGGCCCGGGATGTGTTCCATCAGCCCTTCAATGCTGATGTCTTCATCGTCGATGTAGGCCAGGCAGCCGTTAATCACTTCCGTGATGTTGTGCGGCGGAATATTGGTCGCCATACCCACTGCGATACCGGACGAACCGTTCACCAGCAGGTTTGGGATCTTCGTTGGCATAACGTCAGGAATTTTTTCCGTGCCGTCGTAGTTATCAACGAAATCAACCGTCTCTTTTTCCAGGTCAGCCATCAGCTCATGGGCAATCTTCGCCAGACGGATTTCCGTATAACGCATTGCCGCGGCGGAGTCGCCGTCGATAGAACCAAAGTTACCCTGACCATCTACCAGCATGTAACGCAGCGAGAAAGGCTGCGCCATACGGACAATGGTGTCGTACACCGCGATATCACCATGGGGATGGTATTTACCGATTACGTCACCAACGACACGGGCAGATTTTTTGTAGGCTTTATTCCAGTCATTGCCCAATACGTTCATGGCGTATAGTACGCGACGGTGTACCGGCTTAAGGCCATCGCGGACGTCCGGCAGCGCACGGCCAACAATGACCGACATCGCATAGTCCAGATAGGAGCTTTTCAGCTCTTCCTCGATGTTAACCGGTGTAATTTCTCTCGCAAGGTCGCTCATCTAACCGCTATCCCTCTACTGTATCCCGGATTCAAAGGTCGCAAATTATAACACAGCCGCGGTGATACAGGTAAACCTATACGCTTTATTCATAGGGATTGCCTGATATACTCATTTGTCTTGCTAAATAAGGAGTAAAAGCGCCCATGAATGCCGAAAAATCCCCGGTGGCTCACAACGTTGACCACGAAGAGATTGCCAAATTTGAAGCGGTGGCGTCCCGCTGGTGGGATCTCGAAGGTGAGTTCAAACCTCTGCATCGTATTAACCCGCTACGTCTGGGCTATATCGCGGAGCGTTCCGGCGGTCTGTTCGGTAAGAAAGTGCTCGACGTCGGCTGCGGTGGCGGCATCCTGGCGGAAAGCATGGCGCGCGAAGGGGCCACCGTCACCGGTCTGGACATGGGCTTCGAACCTCTACAGGTTGCGCGTCTTCATGCGCTGGAGTCCGGCGTACAGGTAGAATATGTCCAGGAAACCGTGGAAGAGCACGCGGCTAAACATGCGCACCAGTATGACGTGGTGACCTGCATGGAGATGCTGGAGCACGTTCCCGATCCGCAGTCGGTCGTCAGCGCCTGTGCAAAACTGGTGAAACCGGGTGGACAGGTCTTCTTCTCGACCATCAACCGCAACGGCAAAGCCTGGCTGATGGCCGTGGTAGGCGCGGAATATGTGCTGCGCATGGTGCCGAAAGGGACGCACGACGTGAAGAAGTTCATCAAGCCTGCCGAACTGCTGGGCTGGGTTGACCAGACATGGCTTAAGGAGCAGCACATGACGGGTCTGCACTACAATCCTCTGACGGATAAATTCAAACTTGCCCCGGGCGTGGATGTTAACTATATGTTGCACACAACCGCCAAAAACGACTAACGTCATTCGTTATTCTTATAAAGATTGCGCGACATCATGTTGCGCAATTCTGACCTCCCGTTGAAGAAATCAGCACTCGATCAAATTTTGAATTTTTTTTCTGGAATATTGACATCTCTTCCAGGCCTTACGGTACGAGGACTTAGCCTTTTTTACCCTTTCACAACCTCAATTTAACGTCAAAATCAACCCTTGTGCTGAAAAGATTCGATACTAGAATACTCACCATATAGCGTTCTTCTTATCGCAAAACCCCTATATGTAGTATTTATCCACAGAGTTAGTCACAAGACGGTTCTGTGGATAAGCGGGGGATATTTTTTTATTTCACGGACAGGTAAAAACCCACATGAATCAGAGTCTGCTGGTGACAAAGCGCGACGGTACTACCGAGCGTATCAATCTGGACAAAATCCATCGAGTTCTCGACTGGGCAGCAGAAGGACTGAACAACGTATCTATATCCCAGGTCGAACTGCGTTCTCACATTCAGTTCTACGACGGCATCAAAACGTCTGATATCCACGAAACCATTATCAAAGCAGCGGCAGATCTGATCTCCCGCGACGCACCGGATTATCAGTACCTCGCTGCGCGTCTGGCGATTTTCCACCTGCGTAAGAAAGCCTACGGCCAGTTCGAGCCGCCGAAGCTTTACGATCACGTAGTGAAAATGGTTGAGCTGGGCAAATACGACACGCATCTGCTGGAAGACTATACGGAAGAAGAGTTCGAGCAGATGAACGGGTTTATCGATCACTGGCGCGACATGAACTTCTCCTACGCGGCGGTGAAGCAGCTCGAAGGCAAATACCTGGTTCAGAACCGTGTGACGGGCGAAATCTACGAGAGCGCCCAGTTCCTCTATATTCTGGTGGCCGCCTGCCTGTTCTCTAATTATCCACGTGAAACCCGTCTGGACTACGTGAAGCGTTTCTACGATGCGGTCTCTACGTTCAAGATTTCTCTGCCTACGCCAATCATGTCTGGCGTGCGTACCCCTACCCGTCAGTTCAGCTCCTGCGTACTGATCGAGTGTGGTGACAGCCTGGATTCCATCAACGCGACCTCCAGCGCCATCGTGAAATACGTCTCCCAGCGTGCTGGTATCGGCATCAACGCTGGTCGTATCCGTGCACTGGGCAGCCCGATCCGCGGCGGTGAAGCGTTCCACACCGGCTGTATCCCGTTCTACAAGCACTTCCAGACGGCAGTAAAATCCTGCTCTCAGGGCGGCGTGCGCGGTGGCGCTGCCACCCTGTTCTACCCAATGTGGCACCTGGAAGTGGAAAGCCTGCTGGTTCTGAAGAACAACCGCGGCGTGGAAGGCAACCGCGTGCGTCACATGGACTACGGCGTGCAGATCAACAAGCTGATGTACACCCGCCTGCTGAAAGGTGAAGATATCACCCTGTTCAGCCCATCCGACGTCCCGGGTCTGTACGACGCGTTCTTCGCCGATCAGGACGAATTCGAGCGTCTGTACACCAAATACGAAAAAGACGACAGCATCCGCAAGCAGCGCGTGAAGGCGGTCGATCTGTTCTCCCTGATGATGCAGGAACGTGCCTCTACCGGCCGTATCTACATCCAGAACGTTGACCACTGCAACACCCACAGCCCGTTCGATCCGGTGGTTGCGCCAGTGCGCCAGTCCAACCTGTGCCTGGAGATCGCCCTGCCGACCAAACCGCTGGACGATGTGAACGATGAAAATGGTGAAATCGCCCTGTGTACGCTCTCTGCGTTCAACCTGGGTGCGATTAAGAGCCTGGACGAGCTGGAAGAGCTGGCCGTGCTGGCGGTTCGTGCGCTCGACGCCCTGCTGGACTACCAGGATTACCCAATCCCGGCGGCAAAACGCGGCGCAATGGGCCGTCGCACTTTAGGTATCGGCGTGATCAACTTCGCCTACTGGCTGGCGAAAAACGGCAAGCGTTACTCCGACGGCAGCGCCAACAATCTGACGCACCAGACGTTCGAAGCCATTCAGTACTACCTGATGAAAGCCTCCAACGAGCTGGCGAAAGAACAAGGCGCGTGCCCGTGGTTCAATGAAACCACCTACGCTAAAGGCATTTTGCCGATCGACACCTACAAAAAAGACCTGGATGCGATCGTCAGCGAGCCGCTGCACCTCGACTGGGAAGGCCTGCGCGAGTCCATTAAAACTCACGGCCTGCGTAACTCCACGCTCTCTGCCCTGATGCCGTCCGAGACCTCTTCGCAGATCTCCAACGCCACCAACGGTATTGAGCCACCGCGCGGCCACGTCAGCATCAAAGCGTCGAAAGACGGCGTGCTGCGTCAGGTGGTACCGGATTACGAAACGCTGGGCAACAACTACGAGCTGCTGTGGGAAATGCCAAACAACGACGGCTACCTCCAACTGGTGGGTATCATGCAGAAGTTTATCGACCAGTCGATCTCTGCCAATACCAACTACGACCCGACGCGCTTCCCGTCAGGCAAGGTTCCGATGCAGCAACTGCTGAAAGACCTGCTCACCGCCTACAAATTTGGCGTGAAAACGCTGTACTATCACAACACCCGTGATGGTGCGGAAGACGCCCAGGACGACCTGGTGCCGTCAATTCAGGACGATGGCTGCGAAAGCGGCGCATGTAAGATCTAATAAATTCCCTCACCCTAACCCTCTCCCACAGGGAGAGGGAACTCTTTCCCCCTCTCCCTGTGGGAGAGGGCCGGGGTGAGGGGAAATAACACCACAGGACTCACCGCAATGGCATATACCACCTTTTCACAGACGAAAAACGACCAGCTCAAAGAGCCGATGTTCTTCGGCCAGCCGGTCAACGTGGCACGCTACGATCAGCAAAAATATGACATCTTCGAAAAGCTGATTGAAAAGCAACTCTCCTTCTTCTGGCGTCCGGAAGAAGTTGACGTTTCCCGCGACCGTATCGATTTCCAGGCGCTGCCGGAACACGAAAAGCACATCTTCCTCAGCAACCTGAAATACCAGACGCTGCTGGACTCCATTCAGGGTCGTAGTCCGAACGTGGCGCTGCTGCCGCTGATCTCGATTCCTGAGCTGGAAACCTGGGTTGAGACCTGGGCGTTCTCCGAGACGATCCACTCCCGCTCTTACACCCACATCATCCGCAACATCGTTAACGATCCGGCGGTGGTGTTTGATGATATCGTCACCAACGAACAGATCCAGAAGCGCGCCGAAGGCATTGCGCACTACTATGACGAACTGATCGAGATGACCAGCTACTGGCATCTGCTGGGCGAAGGTACGCACAACGTGAACGGTAAAACCGTCACCGTAAACCTGCGGACCCTGAAAAAACAGCTCTATCTGTGCCTGATGAGCGTCAACGCCCTGGAAGCGATCCGCTTCTACGTGAGCTTCGCCTGCTCCTTCGCGTTTGCCGAGCGCAAACTGATGGAAGGCAACGCCAAAATTATCCGTCTGATTGCCCGTGACGAAGCCCTGCACCTGACCGGGACTCAGCATATGCTGAACCTGCTGCGCAGCGGTGCAGACGATCCGGAGATGGCGGAAATTGCGGAAGAGTGCAAACAGGAATGCTACGACCTGTTCGTGCTGGCGGCCCAGCAGGAGAAAGAGTGGGCAGACTACCTGTTCCGCGACGGCTCCATGATTGGCCTGAACAAAGACATTCTGTGCCAGTACGTTGAGTACATCACCAACATCCGCATGCAGGCCGTCGGTCTCGACCTGCCGTTCCAGACGCGCTCTAACCCAATCCCGTGGATCAACACCTGGCTGGTGTCCGATAACGTGCAGGTCGCGCCACAGGAAGTGGAAGTGAGTTCTTACCTGGTCGGTCAGATTGATTCTGAAGTCAACACCGACGACCTGAGCGATTTCCAGCTCTGATGAGCCGCGTAACGCTGAGCCTTTCGGGTACAGAGGTGTTGTGCCAGGAAGAGCACCCTTCTCTGCTGGTGGCGCTTGAAGCACATCAGGTAGAAGTCGAGTACCAGTGTCGTGAAGGCTACTGCGGCTCCTGCCGCTGCCGTCTGGTCGCAGGCCAGGTAGACTGGCTGACCGAACCGCTAGCCTTTATCAGTGAAGGGGAAATTTTGCCCTGCTGCTGCCGGGCAAAAGGCGATATTGAGATCGAGATGTGATGTTGTCCTTATCCCCTCTCCCGGTGGGAGAGGGTTAGGGTGAGGGCATGAGGCCGCAGAGCCTGATTGTCGGGTGGCGGCTTCGCCTTACCCGACCTACAAAACCTACTTCCGGTGAATGAATTCGACCGCTTTATCCGGGAAATCCGTAAACAATCCGTCCACATCCGCCTGGTTATACAGCACGTCGTAAAGCTGATCCACGTCCGTCGCATACTCCGGCAGCTGGTCTGCACGCACGGTATACGGATGCACCTGCATCTTGCTCGCATGCGCCTCTTTCACCATCGCCGTCAGCTTCACGTGGCCCGGCGTTGAGCCTTCCGCCACCAGCATGTGGTAATCCGGCCCGATGCCGTCGGCGTACTGCGCAATCTGCTTCATCGCGCCCGGCTTAAACATCCAGTCGTAGCTGTAGTTCACCCACTTCCCGTCCGGCTGTTTTTCCTGAGTTTCATTCCAGTCGGTATAGGCAATCAGCTGCACCAGATTGAGATCCATTCCCATCTTCGGCTCCAGCTCAGTTTTGATGCGCTTCAGTTCCGCGGCATCGAAACATTGCAGGAAAACCTTATCCTGCTTGCTGGTGTAGCCGTACTTTTTCAGTACCTCCAGCGTCTTCGCGGCAATGTCTTTTCCTTCCTGATGGTGGAACCACGGCGCTTTGATTTCCGGGTAGATACCGATATTTTTGCCCGTCGAGTGGTTCAGCCCCTGAACAAACTCGATCTCCTCTTCGAAGGTGTGAATACGGAAGTCAGACTTGCCCATCGGGAAACGCCCCGGATAGACCTGCACCTTCTTGCGTTTTCAATCTCGAAGCCCTCGGTAAACTTCAGCGAGCGGATCTCCGCCAGCGTGAAGTCGATGGCGTAGTAGCGGCCATCTTTACGGGCGCGGTTCGGGAAACGCTCCGCCACGTCCGTCACGCGGTCAAGATAGTGGTCATGCAGAACGACCAGCTGGTCGTCCTTCGTCATCACCAGATCCTGCTCCAGATAATCCGCGCCCTGGGCATAGGCCATCGCTTTTGCCGGCAGCGTATGCTCCGGCAGATAACCGCTGGCGCCACGGTGGGCGATCACGATTTTATCTGCCGCCAGCGCGGAGCCTGTCATCAGGCCCGCCAGCAGCAGGCCTGTCGCTAACTGAGTTAATTTCATCGCAATGCTCCTTACTGACGACGCGCCAGCACCTCGGCATGGTGACGTTTTTCACCAATCATCACGACGATCAACAGCAGAACCGCCAGCACGCTGCCGCCAATCATCACCATAAAGCCACCGTCCCAGCCGAAGAAATCGACGGTGTAACCGACGATGGCACTTGCCGCCACTGAACCGCCGAGGTAGCCAAACAGACCGGTAAAGCCTGCCGCCGTGCCTGCCGCTTTCTTCGGTGCCAGCTCCAGCGCGTGCAGGCCGATCAGCATAACCGGTCCATAAATCAGGAAGCCGATTACGATCATACAGGCCATATCCACACCCGGATTACCCGGCGGGTTAAGCCAGTAAACGACTGTCGCGATGGTCACCAGCGTCATAAAGAACACGCCTGTCGCCCCACGGTTACCCTTAAACACTTTGTCCGACATCCAGCCGCAGATCAGCGTGCCGGGAATGCCCGCGTATTCATACAGGAAATAGGCCCAGGAGGATTTATCCAGCGCGAAGTGCTTCACCTCTTTCAGGTAAGTCGGGGACCAGTCGAGGATGCCGTAGCGCAGCAGGTAGACAAACACGTTCGCCACCGCGATGTACCACAGCAGCTTGTTTGGCAGCACATACTTCATGAAGATCTGTTTCGCGGTCAGCTCTTCTTCGTGCTTCTCGCTGTAATCATCCGGGTAGTCGTTTTTGTACTCTTCAATCGGCGGCAGGCCGCAGGACTGCGGCGTGTCGCGCATCAGGGCGAAGGCGATAATCGCCACCAGAATGGCGCCAAAGGCAGGCATATAGAGCGCCGCGTGCCAGTCGTTGAACCAGGCCATCCCCAGCAGGAACAGCAGCGGCGGAAGCCCGCCCCCGACGTTATGCGCGCAGTTCCAGACCGATACAATCCCACCGCGCTCTTTCTGTGACCACCAGTGCACCATGGTACGTCCGCATGGCGGCCACCCCATCCCCTGGAACCAGCCGCAGAGGAACAGCAGTACGAACATGACGGCAATGCTGGAGGTCGCCCATGGCACAAAGCCCATGAACAGCATCACCGCTGCCGCGAGGATCAGACCGGCGGGCAGGAACACGCGCGGATTCGAGCGATCCGACACCGACCCCATAATGAACTTCGAAAAACCGTACGCGATGGAGATCCCCGACAGCGCAAAGCCCAGATCGCCGCGGGAGAAGCCTTGTTCCACCAGGTACGGCATGGCGAGCGCAAAGTTTTTACGTACCAGATAGTACGCCGCATACCCGAAGAAGATCCCGAGGAAGATTTGCCAACGCAGACGGCGGTAGAGAGGATCAATCTCTGCCTCTGGCAGTCGCGCCCGGTGTGGCGCAGGTTTAAAGATACTGAGCATAACAGCCTCCGTGGCCTTTCAAAAATGACCGGGCATCTCGCGCCCGGCTACAGAGGCGGCGATGTTAAGAAATCACGGTGAATGTTACTGTGAATCAACGCACAGATTGTTACAGAAATATGACAGAATGCGCAAAAAAGCGCATGAAATCACGTTTCACTTTCGAATTTCGCGCGTTTATGTTCGAAATCAAACAAACCACACGATCAATGTGGCTAAATGCTAAAAAACGAACATAGAGGAAAGGCAATGACAATTCACGATCCACGCTTCAGCGATGTGATTATCATTGGCGGTGGCGCGACGGGTGCCGGCATCGCACGCGACTGCGCCCTGCGGGGATTGAGCGTCACGCTTCTGGAACGCCACGACATCGCCACCGGCGCAACGGGGCGTAACCACGGTCTGTTGCACAGCGGCGCCCGCTATGCGGTCACTGACGCTGAGTCCGCGCGCGAGTGTATTGCTGAAAACCAGATCCTCAGGCGCATCGCCCGCCACTGCGTTGAACCGACCAACGGCCTTTTTATCACCCTTCCCGAGGATGACCTCGGCTTTCAGCAAACCTTTATTACCGCCTGCACGGCGGCAGGCATTCAGGCCGAGGCGCTCGATCCTGCGCAGGCGCGCCGTCTGGAACCCTCGGTGAACCCGGCGTTACTGGGCGCGGTAAAAGTGCCTGACGGAACCATTGATCCTTTCCGCCTGACCGCCGCCAATATGCTCGACGCGCGGGAACACGGCGCACAGATCCTGACCGGGCATCACGTCACCGGGCTTATTCGTGAAGGTAATACCGTGCGCGGGGTGCGCGTGTGTGATACGCAGTACAATGAACACCGCGAGCTGTATGCCACCGTCGTGGTCAACGCGGCAGGGATCTGGGGCCAGCGCATCGCGGAATACGCCGATTTATCCGTCCGCATGTTCCCGGCCAAAGGCTCGCTGCTGATCCTCGACCATCGCATCAATAACCATGTCATCAACCGCTGCCGTAAACCGTCTGACGCCGACATCCTCGTGCCGGGGGACACCATTTCGTTGATCGGCACGACCTCAATGCATGTGGACTACAGCGAAATTGATTACAACCGCGTCACCGCTGAAGAGGTGGATATCCTGCTGCGCGAAGGGGAAAAGCTGGCCCCGGTGATGGCGCAGACGCGTATTCTGCGTGCCTACGCGGGCGTGCGTCCCCTTGTCGCCAGCGATAACGATCCGAGCGGGCGTAACGTCAGCCGCGGCATCGTGCTGCTCGATCACGCCGAACGTGACGGCATGGACGGGTTTATCACCATTACCGGCGGCAAGCTGATGACCTACCGGCTGATGGCCCAGTGGGCCACCGATGCCGTCTGCCGTAAGCTCGGCAACACCGCGCCGTGCGTGACAGCGGAGCGGGCCCTGCCCGGCTCGCAGCAATCGACAGAAAAAACGCTGCACAAAATCATTTCACTTCCTGCCCCGCTTCGCGGTTCGGCGATTTACCGCCACGGCGACCGCACCCCGACCTGGCTTGGTGAAGGGCGACTCAGCCGCAGCCTGGTGTGCGAATGCGAAGCCGTGACCGCAGGCGAGGTGCAATATGCCGTGGAAAACCTGACGGTGAACAACCTGCTTGATTTACGCCGCCGCACGCGCGTCGGGATGGGCACCTGTCAGGGGGAACTGTGCGCCTGCCGTGCCGCCGGGCTGCTACAACGTTTTCATGCCACCTCCTCAACCCAGTCGCTCGCCCAGCTCAGCGATTTTTTAAATGAGCGCTGGAAAGGCATTCAGCCCGTCGCCTGGGGCGATGCCCTGCGCGAAAGTGAGTTTACCCGCTGGGTCTATCAGGGACTTTGCGGTCTGGAGAAGGAGCACAACCATGAAATTTGATACCGTGATTGTGGGTGGAGGGCTGGCGGGCCTGCTGTGCGGTCTCAAACTGACGCAGCGGGGTCTGCGCTGCGCCATTGTCACTCGCGGTCAAAGTGCCCTGCACTTCTCTTCCGGCTCGCTGGATTTACTGGGCGCGCTATCGTTCGCCGATCTGCCGCCTGAACATCCCTACCGCCTGACGGGCGCAGAGAATATGGCCCGCTTTGCCTGCGAAACCGAACACCTGCTGACCGCCTGCGGCGCACGCATGCAGGGTGACGCCGAGCAAAATCATCAGCGCGTCACGCCGCTCGGCACTCTGCGCGCCGCCTGGCTTAGCCCGGAAGAGGTGCCTGTCGCCCCCATCGCTGCCGGGCACGTGCGGGTGGTGGGGATCAGCGGTTTCCTTGATTTCCAGCCGCATCTTGCCGCCGCGTCTCTCAGACAGCAAGGCATTCAGGTGGATACGGAGGAGATTGATCTCCCCGAGCTCGACGTGCTGCGCGAAAACCCCAGCGAGTTTCGTGCGGTGAACATTGCCCGCCTGCTGGATAATGAACGCTACTGGCCGCAGCTGTACGCGGCGCTTCAACCGCTCGGCGAGACCTGCGACGCCCTGTTTATGCCCGCCTGTTTTGGCTTAACGGACAACCGGCTCTGGCGCTGGCTCTCGGCGCGCCTGCCCTGTACGCTCGGTTTACTGCCGACGCTCCCCCCTTCCGTGCCCGGCATTCGTCTGCATACCCAGCTTCAACGTCAGTTTGTCGCCCAGGGTGGCGTCTGGTTGGCAGGCGACGAGGTGAAAAAAATCACCCTGGCAGAGGGCGCGGTAAGCGAAATCTGGACCCGCAACCACGGCGACATCCCGCTTCGTGCACGCTATACGGTGCTGGCAAGCGGCAGTTTTTTCAGTAACGGTCTGCTGAGCAGCCGGGATGGCGTGCGTGAGGCAATTCTCGGGCTGGATGTCCGGCAAAGCGCTTCCCGCGCGGACTGGTATCAAAGCGATTTCTTCACCCCGCAGCCCTGGCAGCAGTTCGGCGTGATCGTCGACACCCAGCTGCGCCCGCAGCTGGGCGGGGAACCGGTTGAAAATCTTTACGCCATCGGCTCGGTTCTGGGCGGGTACGATCCCGTGGCACAGGGCTGCGGTGGCGGCGTCTGCGCCGTCACCGCGCTGCATGTCGCGGAGCAGATTATCCAGCGCAGGGAGGGAGCACAATGAACGACACCCGATTTGAAAGCTGTATCAAATGCACGGTCTGCACCACGGTTTGCCCGGTCAGCGGCGTCGATCCGCGCTATCCCGGCCCGAAACAGGCCGGCCCCGACGGGGAGCGTCTGCGCCTGAAGGACGGCGCGCTCTACGACGAGGCGCTGAAATACTGTATCAACTGTAAACGCTGCGAAGTTGCCTGCCCGTCGGACGTGAAAATAGGCGATATCATCCAGCGCGCCCGCGCCCGCTACAGTACGCAAAAACCGACGCTGCGCGACGCGATACTAAGCCACACCGATCTGATGGGCAGCCTCTCGACGCCTTTCGCGCCGGTCGTCAATGCCGCCACCGCCCTGAAGCCGGTGCGCAGGCTGCTGGATGCGACGCTCAAAATCGACCATCACCGCAGTCTGCCGAAATATTCTCACGGCACCTTCCGCCGCTGGTATAAATCCGTGGCGGCAGAACAGGCGCAGTTCGCTGAGCAGGTTGCCTTCTTCCACGGCTGCTACGTGAACTACAACCATCCGCAGCTGGGGAAAGACCTGCTGAAAGTGCTGAACGCCATGGGGACGGGCGTTCAGCTGCTGAGCAAAGAGAAGTGCTGCGGCGTTCCGCTGATTGCCAACGGTTTTACCGACAAAGCGCGCAGGCAGGCGAAAAGCAACGTCACCGCTTTACGCGAGGCGATCGTCGACAAAGGGATACCGGTACTGGCGACGTCGTCAACCTGTACCTTCACGCTGCGCGATGAATATCCGCATCTGCTGGATGTGGATAACACCGGCTTGCGCGAGCACATTGAGCTGGCGACCCGTTTTCTCTGGCGCAAGCTGGACAGCGGGCAGACGTTACCGCTGGGCAAATTGCCGCTGAAGGTGGTGTATCACACGCCATGTCATATGGAGAAGATGGGCTGGTCGATCTATACGCTGGAGCTGCTGCGGCTGATCCCGGGGCTGGAGCTGACGGTGCTGGACTCACGCTGCTGCGGCATCGCTGGCACCTACGGATTCAAGCGTGAAAACTACCCAACGTCACAGGCCATTGGCGCGCCGCTGTTCCGGCAGATTGAAGAGAGCGGCGCAGATATCGTGGTGACGGATTGTGAAACCTGCAAGTGGCAGATCGAGATGTCCACCAGCAAACGCTGTGAACATCCCATTACCTTGCTGGCAAACGCACTGGCGTAACCGTTGCCGGGGACACTGCCCCGGCACATCCTCACTCTACGAACAGCGATTCCACGACGTTGATCCAGCCGTGCTCGCTGGCGACCTCTTTCCCGTTCAGCCAGCGGCGCAGCATGTTCAGCGCCATCATCGCGCACACCTCCTGACGCACGGCCAGGCTGTGGCGGGTAATGCTCATCCTGACCCGCAGGGCGTGCGTCCCTTCCGGCGTTGCCAGGGCAAAGTTGAGGTGCTCCTCATCCAGCCCGCCCACAAACAGCGCCAGCCCCGCGAAATGCTTCACTCTGCGCTCGGACGCCCAGCGCGCCGTCTGCGCCAGCGTCTCCTGCTGGAACGGCACCACTTCACTGGCCAGCAGCGGCGCACCCGCCCGGGTAAGCTGAAGCGCCAGAAGCCCACCGGTAAACTGCTCGCTTAGCGTCACGCTCAACTGGCGGGACTGCAAATGCGCTGCGATCTGCGCCGGCAGCCCTTCCGTTCCTTCGAAAATCAGGCTTTCCCCGGCGACGCGCTGCACTTCCGGCCACAGTGCCAGCATAGCGGCTTTCTCTGACGCCGGTCCGGTCAGCTTCAGTTCAATAATCGGCATGGAGGAGCGATAGCCCATCGACACGCCGGGAGGCAGTTGCAGGTGATCGAGGCTCTGGGCCAGGTCGCTTTCCGAGCGGCCAAAGGTGGTCAGACGCAGGCACAGCGGCGGTTCAGGCAGCGTGAAGCGCGCGCGCAGGCGCGGCAGGATCTGCTGCTCGACCATCACTTTAAATTCCGACGGCACGCCCGGGGTGAAGAACATCAGGCAGCGGTTCAGCTGAACGGCAAACCCGCAGGCGGTGCCGACCGGGTTATCAATCAGTTCCGCGCTGGCGGGAATTTCAGCCTGCTTGCGGTTGCTGGGGGCCATCACGCGGCCACGCTCGGAGAAAAATCGCTCCATCTGTGCCAGCCACGCCTCGTGCAGGACCAGGCCTTCACCTCTGGCCGTGGCGGCGGCCAGCGCGCTGAGATCGTCGCTGGTGGGCCCAAGCCCGCCGTTCACAATCAGCACGTCGCAGCGTTCGCTGCGCTCGCGCAGAACGTTGACCAGCGACTCAAGATTGTCACCCACGGTGTTGCGGCGCGTTAACGGTAATCCTTGCTCAAAGAAGAGATCGGCGAGCCAGGCGGCATTGGTATCAATGATTTGCCCATGCAGCACTTCGTCGCCAGTGGATAACATTTCCACGTTTATCATTGTGTTCTCCCATTTCAATGGTCAAAACACTATAGCGCAATCGAAGACCGGGGGAAGAGAGAAACTGGCGCGACTGAACGCCGCGCCGAAAGGATTAGAAACCTGCGCTCACACCGATGTAGGGACCATCTGCCAGCGCGTTGTCGCGGTGGCCGTCTTTACCCGCCAGGTTCAGATAACGATAACCCGCTTCGATGGTGACAGGACGGATGATGGTCCAGCGTCCACCCACGTTGGCTTCCTCATAGCTATCGATACCGCTGGAGAGGGAATCCGGAGAGTAGTAGTACTCACCGAACAGGCCAAAGCTGTCGCCGATTTTCCATTGCAAACCGCCGCCCACTGCCGCCGCGTAACCTTCGTCACCGTCGTTCGGGTTGGTGTAAATCCCTTTACCGCCGACTGTCGCCAGGAAAGGACCCAAAGGTACGTTGAAGCCCAGCCCCAGGCTTGCCGCATCCCCATCGTCGTCGTTATGCGTCCAGCCGCCGGTCATCGCCAGGCCTGCGCTATCCGTGCCAAGACCAAAGCCCAGGTGGGTATAATCTTCGCCCGCCGAGCCGTTGAAGGAAATAGCGTTGGCTGCTGCCGATACAAACATCAGGCCTAAGCCCATTAATGCCACTTTTTTCATTGTCGTGATCCCGCACAATATATTCAGAGATGTCCAAAAACCGCGAGATTTTAACCTGACTGTCTGTGGGATCAATGCGCTCAGTGGACATCGGGCAATTAGTTTGTAACGATTTGATAATATCGGTATTTATATCATCAATAAAAAACGCATTTTTACGCACAGGCCGCCCAGATTTTCACTGTGCATCAGCTGAAGATGGCTGCGGTGCAGGCGGGCAATATCGTTGGCCAGCGCTAGGCCAATGCCGGACCCGGCGGCATCGCCCACGTTATCCAGCCGATGAAACGGCAGCATGGCCTGGGAGATCTGGTCTTCGGCAATACCCGGTCCGCTGTCCTCCACGCTCAGCTCAACGGCATCGTTATCCATGCGCAGGTACACCGTCACGATGCCCTGCTCCGGCGTGTATTTGATCGCATTCTCCAGCAGGTTAGCGCAGAGTTCGCCCAGCAAAACGTCATCCCCCTCAATCATTACCGGCTGCTGTACGCCGTCATAACCGAGATCGATACCCTTGCTGCGCGCCTGTGCCAGCCGCGAAAAGCAGCAGTTTTGCACCACCTGCACCAGATCGACAGGGGCAAACTGTCGCTCCCCCTGCTCTTTCCGCTTCACCGCCGAAAGCTGTAACAGCCTTTCCGTCAGCACGATGGTGTTATCCAGCGTAACGTTCATTGCCCGTAAGCTCTCCTGCCACAGCGCCGGATCGTTACGCGTCAGAGCAACGGATACCTGCGTTTTTAGCACCGCCAGCGGCGTTTTGAGCTGGTGTGAGGCATCGGCATTGAAGCGCTCCTGCCGCGAAAGTACGCCGCGCAACCGGTCGATGTAACGGTTAAACGCCACAATCAGCAGCCGCGTTTCCGACCAGGGCAGCAGCTCCGGCAGCGGGGCCAGCAGCCCGGGCTCACGGCGCACCATCAGCGAAGAGAGTTGCCGCATTGGGCGCAGCACGCGGCGCAGCAGCCAGGCGGTCAGGACCAGCGTCAGCAGCACCAGCAGCCCCTGCGACACGAGTGAGGAAAACAGCAGCTGTGTGGCCAGATAGCGCCGCGACTGCAACGTTTCTGCGACATAAATTTCCGCCATCCCGAACACATTATCTTCGTTAACCGGCTGGAGCAGCTTCGCCACGCGGATCGCCTGCCCGCGATACTCGGTATGATAAAACCACGCCAGCGCCGGATAGTGAGTGGTACGCGACGTGGAGGGAGGCATATTTGGCAGATCGTCATAGCCGGAGATCGTCCGCCCGTCAGGGTCAACCACCTTGTAGTAGAGGCGATCGTTCATGTTCAGCTCAAAGCTGTCGAGCACGACCCAGGGCACGTTCACCAGCAGCTTGCCCTTGTGCACCACCAGCCGCTCAGACACGGTGCGCGCCGAGGATAACAGCGTACGGTCATAGGCCTGCGTCGCCGCCTGTAGCGCGCTAACGTAGCTGTTAAAGGCTGACAGCCCCCATAACAGCAGCAGCGGCAAACCCAGAAAGAGCAAAAGTTGCAGGTAAAGCGACTGCGGCTTAACCCACTTCATCGCCGCACTCCAGCACGTAGCCCAGTCCCCGGAGGGTGGTGATCCGCACGCCGCTGCCGGTCAGCTTCTTACGCAGGCGGTGAATATAGAGATCGATACTCTCGGGGCTGACGTCGTCGTTCAGGCTGAACACCTGGTCGAAGAGCTGTTGCCGGGAGACCGGACGGGTCCGGCGGTGCATCAGCACCTTCAGCAAAGAGAGTTCGCGTGGCGTGAGGGAAAGGGGTTCATCGCGCAGCAGAAAAAAGCCTTCATCCTCGTACTCCAGCTCTCCCAGCCGCTGGCGCTCCTGGGTTCGTCCTTCACTGCGGCGCAGCAGCGCACGCAGGCGGGCATCAAGCTCCTCCAGCTCGAACGGCTTCGGCAGATAGTCATCCGCCCCGGCATTCAGCCCTTTCACCCTGTCTGCTACGTTGCTGCGGGCGGTGAGAAACAGCACCGGCAGCGTCTGCCCGCGCTTTCTCAGACGATGCACCACCTCCAGCCCGCCGAAGCCGGGCATGCCGATATCAAGGATCGCGACGGCATAGTTTTCCCCCTGCAAAAGGTGATCGGCCGCCCGTCCATCGTTGACGCAATCCACGGCAAATCCGCTTTGTACCAGCGCTTTCTCCAGCCAGTGAGCCAGCTCACGATTATCTTCCGCGAGTAAGAGACGCATATCACATCCTGTAAAGTTGGTGTCGCAGTGAAAGGGAAATGAAAGGTTATTGTTTTAACAATCACGCAACGGAACCGCTACAAGGTGGTTCACATAATCAGAAAAAAGACACCCGTACTCGTACTCCCGGTTCTCCGGCGTGAGGATAAACGATGAAAAAACAATTACTTTCTACCCTTGCTGCAAGCGCATTGCTGTTGAGTGCCTCTGTCGTCCAGGCGCAGGACACCCCGTCCCGCACCGAGTGTATCGCCCCGGCCAAACCCGGCGGCGGCTTCGACCTGACCTGTAAGCTGATTCAGGTCAGCCTGCTGGAGACGAAGGCCATTGAGAAACCGATGCGCGTCACCTACATGCCCGGCGGCGTGGGCGCGGTAGCCTATAACGCCATCGTCGCCCAGCGCCCTGCTGAACCCGGCACCGTGGTGGCCTTCTCCGGCGGCTCGCTGCTGAACCTGTCGCAGGGGAAATTTGGTCGTTATGACGTAAATGACGTGCGCTGGCTCGCCACCGTGGGCACCGATTACGGCATGATCGCCGTTCGCGCGGACTCCCCGTGGAAATCCCTGAAAGATCTGCTGACCGCCATGGAAAAAGATCCGAACAGCGTGGTGATTGGCGCAGGCGCCTCTATCGGCAGCCAGGACTGGATGAAAGCCGCGCTGCTGGCGCAGCAGGCCAAAGTAGATCCGCACAAAATGCGTTACGTGGCCTTTGAAGGCGGCGGTGAGCCGGTGACGGCGCTGATGGGCAATCACGTGCAGGCAGTATCGGGCGATCTCAGCGAAATGGTGCCCTACCTGAGCGGGGATAAGATCCGCGTGCTGGCGGTCTTCTCAGAAAACCGTCTGCCGGGCCAGCTGGCAGACGTCCCAACCGCCAAAGAGCAGGGTTATAACCTGGTCTGGCCGATCATCCGTGGCTTCTTCGTCGGGCCAAAAGTGACCGACGCCGAGTACCAGTGGTGGGTGGATACCTTCGCAAAACTTCAGCAAACCGAGGAGTTCAAAAAACAGCGCGATCTGCGCGGGCTGTTTGAGTTCAACCTGAACGGCAAGCAGCTGGACGAGTACGTGAAAAAACAGGTGAATGACTATCGCGAACAGGCGAAAGCCTTTGGTCTTGCGAAATAACCGGAGGCGCTATGAGCGATCGCATTTTTGCCGGGATATGGCTGCTGCTCTGCATTGGCGGCCTGTTCGTCGCCTGGCAGATCCACAGCGAATACAGCTATGAACCCGTGGGGCCACGCCCCTTTCCCGTAGGCATTGTCGGCCTGATGCTGCTCTGCTCGGTGGCCCTGCTGCTGCGCCATCCGGACACCGTGGAGTGGCCGCCACGCCGCACGCTGCAACGTCTGCTGGTAATGGTGATTGTTCTGCTGATGTACGCGTGGGGCTTTGAGTGGCTCGGCTTCCCGATCGCCACCGCCCTGCTGACGATGGTGATTGGCATACTGTTTAACGCCTCGCTGCCTGCGGCGGGGATCTCCGGGGTCGTACTGGGCATTTTACTCTGGTACGCCTTCGACCGCCTGCTGGACGTGACCCTGCCGCTCGGCGCATGGTTTAACTAACGGAGCACGCTATGGATACCTGGATCTATCTCTCTCAGGGGTTCGCGGTAGCGATGACCCCGGAAAACCTGGTGATCGCCCTGATCGGCTGTTTCGTCGGGACGATCGTTGGCCTGCTGCCGGGCCTTGGGCCTATCAACGGCGTGGCGATTTTACTGCCGCTGGCCTTTGCGCTGCACCTGCCTGCGGAATCGGCGTTGATCCTGCTGGCGACGGTTTATATCGGCTGCGAATACGGGGGGCGTATTTCCTCGATACTGCTTAACGTGCCCGGCGATGCCGCTGCCATTATGACCGCGCTGGATGGCTATCCGATGGCGCAGCAGGGACGCGGCGGCGTGGCGCTCTCTATTTCCGCCGTCAGCTCGTTCTTTGGCTCCCTGATCGCCATTGGCGGCATCATCCTCTTCGCCCCGGCGCTGGCCCAGTGGTCGCTGGCGTTTGGTCCGGCCGAGTATTTTGCCCTGATGGTATTCGCCATCGCCTGTCTCGGCAGCATGATGGCGCAGAATCCGCTGAAGTCGTTTTTGTCTGCGTTGATTGGCCTCAGTCTGGCCACCGTCGGCGTGGATGCCAACACCGGGGTTTATCGCTTTACCTTCGACAGCGTCCACCTGTCTGACGGCGTGCAGTTTATCGTCGTGGTGATTGGTCTGTTCTCTGTCTCAGAAATCTTACTGATGCTGGAACATACCAGCAGCGGGCAGACGCTGGTGCGTAAAACCGGACGTATGCTCTTTAATGCCAAAGAGGGGGCGCAGTGTGTGGGTGCCACCCTGCGTTCAGCGGTGATCGGTTTCTTCGTCGGCATTCTGCCCGGCGCGGGGGCGACTATCGCCAGCGCCATCACCTACATGACCGAGAAAAAGCTGAGCGGTAACAGCGACAGCTTCGGCAAAGGCGATATCCGCGGCGTGGCGGCACCGGAGGCGGCGAATAACGCCTCGGCCTGCGGCTCGTTTATCCCGATGCTGACCCTCGGCGTGCCGGGCTCCGGCACCACGGCGGTGATGATGGGCGCGCTGACGCTCTATAACATCACCCCGGGTCCGGCGATGTTTACCGAGCAGCCCGATATCGTCTGGGGCTTGATTGCGGCGCTGCTGATCGCCAACGTGATGCTGCTGGTGATGAACATCCCGCTGATCGGGCTGTTCACCCGCATGCTGACCATTCCCCTGTGGTTCCTGGTCCCGGCCATCGCCGCCGTCTCTGCGGTTGGGGTGTACGCAGTGCACAGCACCACCTTCGACCTGGTGTTAATGGTGCTGCTCGGCGTGCTGGGCTACATTCTGCGCAAGATGCACTTCCCGATGTCGCCGCTGATTTTAGGGTTTGTATTGGGGGAAATGCTGGAGCAGAACCTGCGCCGCGCCCTCTCCATCAGCAATGGCAACATGGCGATCCTGTGGGAGAGCAGCGTGACGAAGATCCTGCTGGCGATGGCGATCATGGTGATTGTCGTGCCGCCGGTGCTGCGCTGGATGCGTCGACGCCAGCAGAAACCGCAGCCGGATATCGGCTGATTAGCCCCTCAACAGGGCATTGACCCACTGCCTTAACGCCTGGCGGGAGATCTTTATCCCGCCATTTTTCAGTTCTGACGGCAGCGCCAGCCAGTGTACCGGCTGCTCAAAGCGCGCCAGCCTGCCCTGAACCCACTCCGGCAACAGCGTGATATCCGTGCCCGGCTCACATTCCACTACCGCCACCGGGCGTTGCCCGTATTCGGCGTCATCCAGCGGGACGATAAACACCTGGCTTACCTGCGGATGTGTGACGATAACGCGCTCCAGCGCTTCCGGCTGGATCCCTTCTCCGCCGCTGAAAAAGAGATTGTCCATTCGGCCCAGAATGGTCAGGCGTCCGTCATGCCACTCGCCGCGATCGCGGGTGGCGAACCAGCCCTGCTCGTTGACCAGCGGCAGTAAGGCGCCGTCTCGCCAGTAGCCCGCCGCCATGCTTTCCGCCCGGATCCAGACTTCACCGTTCACCACCTGAAGGTCTCTGCCCGGCAGCGCGCTGCCCACGTCCGGCGCGCCGTCGGCCTCTTTGGCGCAGACGGTGGAGGCGAACTCGGTCAGACCGTAGCCGCAGAACGTGCGGATCCCCTGCTTGCGCGCCTGTTCGGTCAGCTCAACGGGGATTTCCGCCCCGCCGAGCAGCACGGCTTTCAGCGCAACGGGATGGTGTGAATTGAGCAGCCGCCACAGCTGCGTCGGCACCAGCGAGGCGTGGGTACAGCCCTGCAGGGCCTGCTCCAGCGGCTGTTTTTCACGCACGGTGAGACGGCCTCCGCCCTGCAACCAGCGCCACAAAATCCCCTGACCGGAGACGTGAAACAGCGGCAAGGACAGCAGCCAGTCGTCATCACCGCCATAAGGCATCAGCGACAACACGCCTTTTGCGCTGGCAAGGTGGGCGGCACAGGTGTGCACCGCCGCTTTTGGCAAGCCGGTGGAGCCGGAGGTGAGCGTCATCGAGGCCAGCCGTTCTGCCCGCCACGTCACGCCGCCCTGCTCCTCGCCCTCTCTTAATACCAGCCCAGGCAGACCGTCATACTCACCGTTAAGCACCAGCGCAAAGCGCAGGGTCATCTGCGGCAGGAGGACGTCCAGCAGTGGACGGGGAAGCTGAGGGTTCACCGGCAAAATGCGGGCGCCGCACTGAAGCAGCGCCAGCCAGGCCAGCAGGGTCTGCGGATGGTTGTGGGCGAGCAGCATGACGCCGTCCCCGTCCCTGACACCCTGAGACTGAAAACCGGCTGCCAGACGATCGATACGCTCGCCCAACTGTGACCAGTTGAGCGTTATATCGTCTAAACGCAGCGCGGGTGTATCGGCACTCCTGGAGCGCCAGTGCCGCCACGGCCAGTCGGTAAAAGTCATTGCAGCGGCTCCAGCGTCCCGACATCGAGGCACGGCAAGGTGCTGTCCGGCCACTGGCGAATCAGCTGGGCCTGCATCAGGTTTAGCGTATCAAGACCGGGAACGGTGTCCGGCGTTAACCATGCAGCGATGCGCGCCAGTTGCGTCAGCCCGAGGCTGGATTCGATGGATGAACTGATCACCGCCGTCAGCCCTGCGGCATGGGCCGCCGCAACCTGCTCGCGCACCTTGTCGAGGCTGCCGGTCAGCGTTGGCTTAATGACCACGGCACCGACGCCCGGCTCGGCGGCAAACGTAAAACCGGCTTCGCGCAGGCTCTCATCCCAGGCAATGGCAATGCCGGTTTCCCGGGCGAAGGCGCGAGAGTCGTCGCGCGTTTTGCACGGCTCTTCGAGAAACGCGATGCGGTTGCGGTACGCCGGGTTGACGTACTTCGCAAACTGCTGCGCCCTGAGCGGCGTCCAGGCGCGGTTGGCGTCCAGGCGCAGGTGCAGATCGGGAATGGCTTCCAGTAACAGGTTAACCACCATTCCGTCGCGCACCGCTTCGTACAGGCCGACCTTAATTTTCGCCACCTTCTCGCCAGGCATCCCGGAGAGCAGCACGAAAAGTTCATCCGGATCGCCGGAACAGAGTGGCGCGGCGCGATAATTCGCCGCATCCGGCAAACGGCCGTCCAGCTCTGCCAGCGCGCAGCTGATGCCGAACGCGACGGAAGGAACGTCCGGCAGCGACGGATCTGCCCCCTCACGCCATTCGTGCGTCCAGGCCATCAGCGCCGCCTGCGCCTCATCCAGCGTTTCCAGGCTAAAGCCCGGAAGCGGGGCGATTTCGCCCCACCCTTCCCGCTCGCCCTGCCGGAGATGCACGAAAAAGCCATCACGGGTTTTTAACCGCCTTTCACGCAGTACCACGCCCGCGTCCATCGGTATCTGCCAGCGGTAAACCTGCGCGCGACGCATTACGGGTTCCGTTTGTATTTGCTGAAGTCTGGCTGGCGTTTTTCGTTGAACGCGTTGCGCCCTTCCTGACCCTCTTCGGTCATATAGAACAGCATGGTGGCGTTACCCGCCAGCTCCTGAAGTCCCGCCTGACCGTCACAGTCGGCGTTGAGGGCCGCTTTCAGGCAGCGCAGCGCCATTGGGCTGTTTTGCAGCATTTCGCGACACCAGCGCACGGTCTCTTTTTCCAGATCGGCGATCGGCACCACGGTGTTAACCAGCCCCATGTCCAGCGCTTCCTGGGCGTTGTACTGACGGCACAGGAACCAGATTTCGCGGGCTTTTTTCTGGCCGACGATGCGCGCCATGTAGGACGCCCCCCAGCCGCCGTCGAAGGAGCCAACTTTCGGGCCAGTCTGACCGAAAATGGCATTTTCCGCCGCGATAGTCAGGTCACACATCATGTGCAGCACGTGACCGCCGCCGATGGAATAACCTGCCACCATCGCAACCACTGGTTTTGGACAGGTGCGGATCTGGCGCTGGAAATCCAGCACGTTCAGGTGGTGCGTGCCGGCATCATCCTGGTATCCGCCGTAGTCGCCGCGGACTTTCTGATCGCCGCCCGAGCAGAAGGCTTTCTCCCCTTCCCCGGTGAGGATGATGACGCCGATGTTGTCGTCGTAGCGGGCATCCGCCAGCGCCTGGATCATCTCTTTTACGGTCAGCGGACGAAACGCGTTGCGTACCTGTGGACGATTGATGGTGATTTTGGCGATACCATCGGTGGATTTGTGGTAGCGAATGTCGGTGTAGCCTTCGGAGCAGTCCTGCCATTCAACCGGCGCGTAAAGCATGTTTTCATCAGGATAGATCATAGCGTGTCCTTTGTTCGATAACGCAGTATCTGAGCCAGACTCGCGGCAACCGCTTCCGGGTTGTCCCGGTGGGCGTTGTGTCCGGCATGAGGGATAGCATGACGCATGGCGTTAAGTTCAGCAGCGATGGCTGCAAACTTCCCGTCACGTTCGCCATAGAGATAGTCGAAAGAAAAATCACGCGCGGTGAGCGCGGGACGTAAATCAGGCTGAACGGCAAGCGAGGTGGCTTCCAGCATCTCAGCCAGCCTCGGGCCGTTGTTCCGGCTACGCAGCGCGATCAGCGCGTTGCGCTGTTCATCCGTAAGGGAGGTAAAGACCGGCTGTTGATACCAGTCGGCAAAGACGGCTTCAAGCGGCTCACTGCGAAAACGTGACGCCCAGCGGCGGTCCGAGGTCAGCCGCGTCTGGCGCGCCTCGACGTCTTGCAGCCCAGGGTGTCCACCTTCCACAATCACCCCGTCTAACCCCGCAGGATGCTGGCAGGCATGGAACATCGCAATGCGGCCACCGAGTGAGTACCCTACCAGCCAGTAATTTAGTATGTTGTAACTAATTAAGGTATACGTGAGCAATTCACTTACCTCTGCAAACCCCGTCACGCCCGTATCCGCTGAACCACCGTGCCCGGGCAGGTCAAGGTAGAGCCTGGGGTAGTCATGCAGCGACGCCCCAACGGTCTGCCACTCACGACAGTCGCCGGAAAAACCGTGCAGGAAAACCAGCCAGGGGTAGCCTGGTTTTCCGGGCTGAGTGACGCCAGCGAGGATCACAGGTGACTCACCTGCGCCAGCAGATGTTGCAGCTTCTGCGCGCCGTCAGAATCGTTTACCACCAGCTCAATCAGCGTCGCGCCAGGCTGCCGCCAGGCGGTGTTCAGCGCCGTCTCCAGCGCGTCCCAGTTTTCCGGGCGATGGTACTTCAGGCTGAACATGGCGGCGGCGTGTTCGAACTGCACGTTTTGCGGCATCAGATAGAAGCGCTCACGTTCGCTTTGCGGCGTCGGCAGCAGGGAGAAAATCTGTCCGCCGTTATTGTTAACAACAATCAGCACGAACGGAGCCGACGCCTGACGCAGGAGCGCCAGCGCGTTGAGATCGTAGAGGGCTGAGAGATCCCCCACAATCGCCAGCGTGGATTTTGCGCTGGCCCGCTGTACGCCAGCGGCGGTGGAGATCAGCCCGTCAATGCCGCTCGCGCCCCGGTTGCTGTATACCGGATAACCCGCGGGCAGCTGCGAAAAGGCGTCAATCAGGCGCACCACCAGGCTGTTACCGACAAAAAGTTGCCCCTGCTCGGGAAGATATTTGCGGATACGGTGCGCCAGCCCGGCTTCACTGAACTCCTCGCACTGCGCTTTGGTGAGTTCCCACGCCTGACGCGACAGCGCCGGGATCTCCACCGCCCAGGGTTTGCGTTTTTCCGCCGGATGCAATTCCAGCCAGCTGTCAATATCGCTCACCAGGCGGCGACCGCGATGGTGCGCCGGGTCAAGGCGTCCTTCGAGCGGGTCCACCAGCCAGTACTCTTCTGGCGTACAGGTGGCCTGCCACTGGAGCAGTCGCTTGCCCGTCAGGCTCGAGCCCAGCTGGACGACAATTTGCGCCTGCGCCAGCTCGGTGACCGCTTTCGCGTTCCCCAGCCAGAGGTCAGCGCAGGGCAGCGGCTGGCCCGTCTGGGAAAGCACGTCACCAATCAGCGGCCAGCCAAGCGTTTGTGCCCACTCCGCCGCCAGCTTGCCTTCCGCCGCACTCATCCGCCCGGCAATCACCACCCCGCGCTTCTGGCGCCAGAAGAACCAGTCGCGCTGCTTAGCGCTTTCCAGATGCGTCTGCTCACGCAGCCAGGGCTTTTCGCTCTCCCACCATTCTCCCAGCTGCTGTTGCCAGGCTAGGCCGGTCTCGTTCATTTCGCCGTACAGCGGTTCGGCAAACGGGCAGTTAATGTGCAGCCCGCCGCTGCGCAGTGCGTTCATGGCGTGGTCGAGAGTTGAGACCAGCCAGCTGGCGGGAATATCCTGGGTGGGGCGCGGCAACGAGACCGTCTGTGAAGGATGCGAGGCAAAAATGCCAGGCTGACGAATCGCCTGGTTCGCGCCGCAGTCAATAAGTTCCGGAGGACGATCGGCGGTGAGTAAAATCAGCTTTTCGCCGGTTAACCCCGCTTCAATCAGCGCCGGATAGAGGTTTGCCACCGCCGTGCCGGAAGTCACTATCACCGCCACGGGCGCGTTGCTGACTTTCGCCAGCCCGAGCGCCAGGTGGCCGAGACCACGCTCGTCAAAATGGGTGTGATGAATAAAAGCCCTGTTTTCCGCCGCAGCAAGGGTGAGCGGCGTGGAGCGAGAGCCCGGAGCAATACACACATGCCTGACACCATGGCGAGTCAGGGCTTCAAGGATCACCGTCGCCCAGCGTCGGTTAAAAGAACTTACTGACATGAGATTGTCCAGTATCAAGAATGCGACACAGTATAAATAATAGAAAAAGTCAGAATTTTGATATGAATCGGGATTGCACGAATCAGTATTAATCCCTCAGGAGGAGGGAACGCAGCCCGGCGGCCTTATTTTCGATCTCCTGCCACTCCTGCTCTGGATCGGAGCCGCTGACGATGCCCGCCCCCGCATAAAGACGCAGCGCGGCGTCATGAACGCGGGCGGAGCGTAATGCCACGCAGAACTCGCTTTGATTGCGCGATAAATAGCCCGCCGATCCGGCGTACCACTCCCGGTCAAACGGCTCCACTTTCGCAATAAATTCTCGCGCTGCCTGACGCGGCAGCCCGGCCACCGCCGCCGTCGGTTGCAGAATATGCAGACACTGCTCGTCATCAGACTGTTTGAGTTCGGTCCAGATACAGCGGCGTAAATGCTGCACCTTGCGCAGACGCAGCACCTGCGCTGGGAGGATCTCCAGCGTCCGGGTATGGTGCTGAAGACGCTGGCAGATATCTTCCACCACCAGCATATTTTCCCGCTGATTTTTGTCGTCGTTCATCAGCCAGTCGCCCAGACGCTGGGCCTGCTTATCGTCAGAATGGCTGGCGACGGTGCCTGCCAGCGCTTCAGTGCGCAGCAGCATGCCGCGTCGCCGCCAAAGTCGCTCGGGCGTCGAGCCGAGGAACGCGTTGCTGGCGTCAAAGACCATACAAAAATGATAGCAGTTGAGGTTTAGCGCGCGGCTGGCGGCCATTAGCGCGATGGCGTTCACGGGCTGCCGGCACTGCACGTCTGTAGCACGTGCGAGCACCACTTTCTCAAAATCGCCGCGAGCAAGGGTATCCGTCGCCTGACGAATCAACGCCAGCCATTCCGGTTTTTCCGGATGATGGGTTTCCTGCACAATCTGCACGGACAACGGGCGGATCGGCGCGGCGTCGCGCAGGTTATCAATAAACTTCAGTGCGTCACCGGCATCGTCACACAGCGACGTTTCGCTCCACAGTTGCAGGCGCAGCGTGGCGACCCCGCCAGACCGTCGCCAGAGAAGGCGCGGTAAAAACAGCTTTCCCTGTGCCGGGTTGAAGGCGTTCAGGCCGCAGATACGGGTATCATTGGCTACGTCATGGGTGTGCAAAAACCGGGAGGCCGAGGCCAGAGAGTCAAAATGGGCGAGGCTTCCGAGCGCGGCAAGTTCTTCATCACCGCTCCGCTGTTGCCAGTAAAACTGGGGATAGCATCGCTGCACACCCAGCCAGGCCAGCGGATCGAAGGCGTCGTTTAACGGGAAAGAGACATCGAAATGGCGTAAACCGGGTGTAGCGGGTAACGCTTGCGCAAGCTGAGTGCGCAGGCGTTCCAGCGCGATGGAAATCGAATGCACGCGAACCTCTCCCTGTTAAAACCTTACATTATACGGGGTACTGATGATAAATAGCAGTACCCACGTGTAGGGAGGGGTTTACCGGCTTAACGACGGGCTAACAGCAGGCCCAGCACCAGCCCTACGGCCGCACCGACCCCAATGCCCTGCCACGGCTTTTCGTGCACATAATCGTCGGCACGATAAACCGCCTGTTTGGCGCGGTAGTAGTAATTGTCGGATGCGTTGCTGACGCGGTTTTTCACGTCATGCAGCGCCTGCTCGGCGCGGGCTTTGAGCTCAATGTACTTCTGATCGGCAGGATCGCCTGAAGAGCGCAGTACTTCTTCCAGCGTTTCGCTTAACAGCGTTAAATCGTCGTCTGCTCGGGTATCCCAGGATTGAAATGACATATTTTTCTCCATGTTAGTACACCAGTCCGATAACTATAGACAACGTCTCGCTATTGCGCCTGTTTCGCTTCGCGCGCCATACCAATATGTGGGATGCCATCTTCATCGTAAATGTCCGTGACTGGGGTAAAACCAAAATGGCCATAGAATGATTGCAAATGCGCCTGCGCGCCCAGGTATAACGCCTTGTCTGGCCACCGTTTCAGGCATGCGTCCAGCGTTTTTTCCATCAGCTGATAGCCCAGCTTTTCACCGCGCGCGCTTCCGCTGATAATGACGCGGCCAATGACGACAGGGTCAAAATCCTCTTCGCTTTTCAGAATCCTCGTATACGCCACCAGCTCGTTATCGCGCCAGCCGAGGATGTGCCGGTTCTCGCCGACCAGGTCATCGCCGTCGATATCCTGATACGGGCAGGTTTGTTCAACCACAAAAACTTCGCAGCGCAGTTTGAGCAGGGCGTAGAGTGACTGAATAGTCAGTTCGCTGTGGTGTAGATCTTGCCACTGGATCATGTGTTTCTCCTTCCTGGGGTTCATCACGTTATACTAAACCCCTTCCCATTCGGCAAAGGGCTGATTGCGTTATGGAACTGATTTTTCTGGGTACGTCCGCGGGCGTGCCAACCCGCTCACGAAACGTGACGGCGATTCTGCTGGATCTTAAGCATCCTACCCGCGGCGGGCTGTGGCTGTTTGACTGCGGCGAAGGTACGCAGCATCAGTTGCTGCATACCTCATACCACCCGGGGAAAGTGGATAAAATATTTATCACCCATCTGCACGGCGACCATCTGTTTGGCCTGCCGGGCCTGCTGTGTAGCCGTTCGATGGCCGGTAACGCTAACCCGCTGACCATTTATGGCCCTGCGGGTATTCAGGCATTCGTTGAGACCACGCTGCGCCTGAGCGGCTCGTGGACCGATTATCCGCTGGAGGTGGTTGAGATCGGCGAAGGTCTGGTGTTCGACGACGGAGATTACCAGGTGCGCGCTTACCCGCTTAACCATCCGGTGGAATGCTACGGCTATCGCGTTGAGGAGCATGACAAGCCCGGCGCGCTGAACGCCGCCGCGTTGCAGGCCGATGGGGTGAAACCTGGCCCGCTGTTCCAGCGTCTGAAGCACGGCGAGACCGTCACGCTGGAAGACGGGCGCGTCATCAACGGTCAGGATTACCTTGCGCCGCCGCAGCCGGGCAAAAAACTGGCTATTTTTGGGGATACCGCCCCCTGCCCTTCGGCGCTCCGGCTTGCCGGGGGTGTGGATGTGATGGTGCATGAGGCAACGCTGGAAGCGGCGATGGAAGAAAAAGCCAACAGCCGGGGGCACAGCTCAACGCGTCAGGCTGCGCAGCTGGCGCGCGAGGCTGGCGTCCGGAAACTGATTGTCACTCACGTCAGCTCACGCTATGACGTCCGCGGCTGTGAAAGCCTGCTGGCAGAGTGTCGGGAGGTGTTCCCGGCATGCGAGCTGGCGGAAGATTTTGCTCAGGTCAGCGTTTAGTCCTTCATTTTTCCCTCAGGGTGCCGATAACGATTAAAAGGCCAGCATTTCTCTTGAGGGTAGAATGGATAATTTCCAGAAAGATATTGATGACAGGGCGAACCTGACCCAGTCCAACCGTTTTGAACTGTTGCTGTTCCGTCTTGGCACCTCTCTGAACGAAAATAAATCCGAGCTGTTCGGCATCAACGTGTTCAAACTGCGCGAAATTGTGCCGATGCCGACCTTCACCAAACCAGCGGGAATGAAGTCTCCGCTGATGGGGATGGTAAATATTCGCGACCAGGTGATCCCGGTGATCGATCTGGCCGCCGTCGCCGGCTGCAAGCCAGCCACCGGGCTAAACATTTTGCTGATCACCGAATATGCCCGCAGCGTGCAGGCGTTTGCCGTGGAATCGGTGGAGAACATCATGCGTCTCGACTGGAAGCAGGTGCACGCCGCGGAAACCGCCGTCAGCGGTCGCTACATCACCAGCATTGCCTGTCTGGACGAAAAGACCGATACCAACGATCTGGCAATGGTGCTCGACGTGGAGCAGATCCTGTATGACATCACCCCGGCGAACCACGATCTGCACGCCACCCATCTGGAAACCACCAAATTCAACATCAAGCCTGGCTCTGTCGCGATTGTTGCTGAAGACTCGAAAGTAGCGCGCTCAATGCTGGAGAAGGGATTGCAGGCAATGGAGATCCCGGCTCAGCTACATATCACCGGCAAAGACGCATGGGAGAAAATCACTCAGCTGGCCGCGCAGGCTCAGGCTGAGGGCGTCCCCGTTACCGATAAGATTGCCCTGGTATTAACCGACCTCGAAATGCCGGAGATGGACGGCTTTACGCTGACGCGCAAAATCAAAACTGACCCGGTACTGAAAGATATTCCGGTGGTGATCCACTCGTCTCTTTCCGGCAACGCGAACGAAGATCATATACGCAAAGTGAAGGCTGACGGCTATGTGGCGAAGTTTGAGCTGAATGAGCTGTCGTCGGTGATTGAAGAGGTGCTGGACCGCTCGATGAAGAAGATTGACGGGCCGCTTATAAGCAGGAAGCAGTTAGCTTAGTCGGGTGGCGCTTCGCTTACCCGACCTACAAGACCCTTAGGCCCTGCAAGCGTAGCGCCGCTGGGCAATAAAAAACCCGCCGAGGCGGGTTTTTTGCTTTTACATCAGCGGCATCGCGCGCTGCACAATCTCAATCAGCGGCTGCGGATAGATACCGAAGATTAGCACCAGAAGCGCGGAGATCAGCACCACGATCCCCCCGGCGCTGTACTGCCAGTTGGACGGTGCATCACGGTTGAGCTGCTGAGGCGCGCTCAGGTACAGGCTCACAGCCACACGCAGGTAGTAGTAAAGACCAATCGCGGAGCCGATAACGACACCGGCAGTCAGCCACCACAGACCCGCCTGCACACCGACGGCCAGCACGTAGAACTTACCGATAAAGCCCAGCGTCATCGGGATACCCGCCAGAGAGAGCATCATCACGGTCATTACCGCAGACAGAATCGGACGGTGCCAGAACAGACCACGGTAGGAGAACAGGGAATCTGCATCCGGGCCACGGTACGGGCTGGACATCAGGCTCACCACGCCGAACGCGCCGAGACTGCTGAACAGGTAACCGGCCAGATACACACCCACGGTTTCCATCGACATCTCACCGCTTTGCAGCGCAATCAGCGCCACCAGCAGGTAGCCCAGATGGGAGATTGAGGAGTAGCCCAGCAGACGCTTAATGTTGGTCTGGCTCAGCGCCATCAGGTTACCGAAGATGATGGAGACGAACGCGATAATGCCCAGCACTACGCGAACCGCTTCGCTGTCACCCACCGGGGCGTACAGGAACAGACGCATGACCACGCCAAAGATAGCGATTTTACTCGCCGTCGCCAGGAAGGTAGAGACCGGCGCTGGCGCACCCTGATAAACGTCTGGCGTCCACAGGTGGAACGGCACCAGAGAGAGTTTAAAGCCAAGGCCTACAATCATCATGCCCAGACCCGCCAGCAGCAGCGGCTCATGCATCATGCCGTCGCCGAGGCTCTTGCCGAGCGCCAGGAAGGAGAGGTTACCCGTCTGTGCATACAGCAGCGCGATACCGAACAGCAGGAACGACGACGCAGCAGCGGACAAGATGGTGTACTTGATAGCCGCTTCCAGTGAGCGTTTCTGGCGGAAGGCGTAACCAATCAGGCCGAACAGCGGCAGTGAGATCAGCTCAATACCGAGGAACAGCGCGGCCATGTGGTTCGCGTTCGCCAGCAGAATGCCGCCCAGTGCGGCAATCAGTACCAGCAGGTAAAACTCTTCTTTGTTGTCGTTGTACCCTTCGAGCCACGGGTACGCAAAGGTACAGGTTGCCAGGCTCGCCAGCAGCACCAGACCGGTGTAGAGCATGGCGTAGCCGTCAACGCGCATCAGCGGCGTGACGTCCATTGCGCCCGCCTGGCCAACAAACCAGAGGGAGACTAACGCAGCGTTCAGACCCAGAACGGACAGGGTCGCATTCAGGAAGTGATTGCGTCGCCACGCAATGGAGAGCATCACAACCACCACCGTCAATCCGACGATCAGCAGCGGTAGCAGCGCGATCAGTTGTTGTGGAGTTATTGTCATGGCGAATTACGGCCTTGTAGTAGAAGCAGAATTAACAAACCACTGCTGGATGTTACCCATTGCGGAGTGCGAGGTATCCAGAATCGGCTGCGGATAGAAGCCCAGCAGCACCAGCAGTACGACCAGCAGCAGGATGATGGACAGCTCACGCAGCGACATCCCCGGCAGTTCTTTAGCAGCAATTTCGCTCTTCGCTTTACCGAAGTAGGCGCGGTGCAGCATCGCCAGCGAGTACACGGAGGCGAACACCAGACCAAAGGTGGAGATGACGGTAATCATCGGAACCACTTTGAAGCTGCCGAACAGAATCATAAATTCGCCAACGAAGTTACCGGTACCTGGCATACCCAGGGTGGCAACCGCGAAGAACATGGAGAGTGCAGGCAGCCATTTCATTTTGCCCCACAGGCCGCCCATCATACGCATGTCGCGGGTATGCAGACGTTCGTACAGCTGACCACACAGGATGAAGAGACCGGCAGCGGACAGGCCGTGCGCAATCATCTGGATCACCGCGCCCTGGTACGCCAGCTGGCTGCCAGTGTAGATGGCAATCAGTACGAAGCCCATGTGGGATACGGAGGTGTAAGCAATCAGACGTTTGATGTCGTACTGCGTGAAGGCCATCCATGCACCGTAGAAGATACCGATCACGCCAAGCCACATGGCAATCGGCGCAAACTCTGCGGAGGCGTTCGGGAACAGCGGCAGGGAGAAACGCAGCAGACCGTAGGCCGCCGTTTTCAGCAAGATACCCGCCAGGTCAACGGAACCCGCCGTTGGCGCCTGAGAGTGGGCGTCCGGCAGCCAGCCGTGCAGCGGAACCACCGGCATTTTCACCGCGAAGGCGATGAAGAAGCCGAGCATCAGCATGTATTCCACGCCGTGGGACATCGGGGTCTTCAGCAGATCTTCATAGTTGAAGGTCCAGACGCCGGTGGCGTTGTAATGCACAAACACCAGCGCCAGGATGGCAATCAACATCACCAGACCGCTCGCCTGGGTGTAGATGAAGAACTTGGTGGCCGCCGTGATACGCGTTTTACCGTCGGATGCCTTGTGGCCCCACAGCGCGATCAGGAAGTACATCGGCACCAGCATCATCTCCCAGAAGAAGAAGAACAGGAACATGTCGATGGCCAGGAACACGCCGATAACGCCGCCCAGGATCCACATCAGGTTCAGGTGGAAGAAGCCCTGGTATTTTTCGATTTCTCGCCAGGAGCAGAGTACCGCCAGAACGCCGAGCAGACCGGTCAGCACGACCATCAGCAGCGACAGACCGTCAATCGCAAGGTGGATCGTGATACCGAAACGTGGGATCCACGGCAGAATGAACTCAGATTGCCACTGCGGAAGGCCCGCAGACTGGGTCAATGAGTAGCCACCCTGCAACCACAGTTGCAGGCCAAGCGCGAGCGTCAATCCCATGGTGATCAGCGCGATCCAGCGCGGCATCTTCACGCCAAAGCGTTCAGTCTGCCAGCACAGGAAGCCGCCGATGAAGGGAATTAATATTAGCCAGGGTAATAACATGGCGATTTTTATTCCTTGTTAAAGTCCCTCAGGGACCGATTTTCAACGAATTCGACAAAATTCACGTGTTAGTGCGGTTTGTGGTGTCGGGTGACGCTCACGCTTACCCGACCTACGGTCTCGTAGGCCCGGTAAGCGCAGCGCCACCGGGCAAAAACCACTATCGCAACACCATCAGCAGCGCCAGCACGACAACCGCACCGATGCTCATGGATGCCACATACCAGCGCAGATAGCCGTTCTCGCTGTACAGCAGGCCTTTACCTGCAAAGCGAGAGAGGATCGCCGGGATATTCATCAGGCTGTTCAGCGGATCGCGCTTCAACAGCCACGCAATGCCCAGGAACGGCTTCACGAAGATCATGTCGTACAGCCAGTCGAAGCCCCATGCGTTGTACCACCAGGTGCCCAGCAGACGGCCCGGCGCGCTGTTGGCAACGGCAGTCACCAGCGTGCGTTTGCCCAGCCACAGCCATGCGGCAATCAGGATGCCCGCGATAGCCACAACGCCGGAGGTGATTTCAAGCGTCAGAACGCGACCGTGCTCAAGCTCGGTTGTTGCCGGCAGTACGCCCTGCAACGGTGGCACAATCATCGCGCCAACGAAGGTGGAGAGTACCAGCAGCACAATCAGCGGCAGGTGGTGGGTAATCCCCTTCCCTGCGTGGGCGTGAATTTGTTCTTTACCGTGGAAGACGATGAAAATCATACGGAAGGTGTACAGGGAAGTCATAAACGCACCGACCAGACCCGCAACCATCAGATTGATATGACCATTCGCCATGGCACCCGCCAGGATTTCATCCTTACTGAAGAAGCCTGCGGTAATCAGCGGCAGTGCCGCCAGCGCCGCGCCGCCTACCAGGAAGCAGACATAGACCAGCGGGATGGACTTACGCAGTCCGCCCATTTTGAAGATATTCTGCTCGTGGTGGCAGGCCAGGATCACCGAACCGGATGAGAGGAACAGCAGCGCTTTAAAGAACGCGTGCGTCATCAGGTGGAAAATGGCTGCGTCCCACGCCTGAACGCCCAGCGCCAGGAACATGTAACCAATCTGGCTCATGGTGGAGTACGCGAGAACGCGTTTGATGTCGGTCTGCACCAGCGCGGCAAAGCCTGCCAGCACCAGCGTAACCGCACCGACGATACCCACCAGATGCAGAATTTCCGGGGTCATCAGGAACAGGCCATGGGTACGCGCAATCAGGTAGACACCGGCGGTGACCATGGTCGCGGCGTGGATCAGCGCGGAGACAGGGGTTGGACCCGCCATCGCGTCAGCAAGCCATGTCTGCAACGGCAGCTGTGCGGATTTACCCACAGCACCACCCAGCAGCATCAGCGTTGCCCACCACAGCATGTTGTTGCCTGCTTCGAAGTGCGCTGGCGCCAGTTCCACCATTTCGCGGAAGTTCAGCGTGCCCAGTTCGTTGTAGAGAATGAACAGCGCGAAAGCGAGGAAGACGTCACCCACGCGGGTCACGACGAACGCTTTCATGGCCGCTGCGCCATTCTTCGGATCGGTGTAGTAGAAACCGATCAGGAGGTAAGAGCACAGACCCACGCCTTCCCAGCCCAGATACATCAGCAGCAGGTTATCGGCCAGCACCAGAACCACCATGCTGGCGATAAACAGGTTGGTGTAGGCGAAGAAGCGGGAGTATCCCTCTTCACCGCGCATATACCAGGAGGCGAACATGTGGATCAGGAAGCCCACGCCGGTGACCACGGAGAGCATGGTCAGAGACAGACCATCCAGCACCAGGTTGAAACCGATGTTGAAGTTACCGACCGACATCCAGTTCCACAGCGGCACGCTGTAGGCCTGACGTCCATTGTTAAAGAAATCGATACCCGCATACGCTGTCACCAGCGCAGCCAGACCGATTGAGCCAATGCCCACGGTGGCAGACAGATTCTCAGACCAGCGGCCGCGAGAAAATGCCAGCAGCACGAAGCCAATCAGCGGAAAAATAATGGTTAAGGCAAGCATGTTCATCCACGCAACTCACTTACTGAATCGATGTTCAGGTTCTGGCGGCGACGATGGAGCTGCAGCAACAGCGCCAGGCCAATACTCGCTTCGGCAGCCGCGAGGCTGATGGCGAGAATGTACATCACCTGACCGTCGGCCTGGCCCCAGTAGCTGCCGGCGACCACAAAGGCCAGCGCGGAAGCGTTGATCATGATTTCCAGACCGATCAGCATAAACAGCAGATTGCGGCGGATAACCAGACCGGTTAAGCCCAGAACGAACAAAATCGCAGCGAGGATCAGTCCATGTGTTAAGGGGATCATGCGCGCTCCTCCGTTTTTCTTTTCGCACGGTCATCAGTGCGGTTGCTCAGCACCTCACCCACACGTTCTTCGCGACCGACGTGGAAGGCAACAACCAGGCCCGCCAGCAGCAGCATAGAGGCCAGTTCAACCGCCAGAACGTACGGACCAAACAGCGCAATACCAACAGCCTTGGCGCTGATTGGCGTGCCGTCAATGCCCTGGTCGTTAACGCCCAGAATAGCGTAAACAATCACCACCAGCATGATGGCCGACAAAATTGCCGGGCCAATCCACACCTGCGGTTTTAACCATTGACGTTCCTGCTCAATTTCAGAGCCGCCCAGGTTGAGCATCATCACCACGAACACGAACAGCACCATAATGGCACCCGCGTAGACGATAATTTCCAGCGCACCGGCGAAGTGCGCGCCCAGCGCAAAGAACACCCCGGAAATAGCCAGCAGCGAAATGATTAAATACAGCAACGCATGCACCGGATTGGTGTGCGTGATCACTCGCAGCGTAGCCAGGATGGCGATAAGGCCACAGATATAAAAAGCGAATTCCATTCCCCTCTCCTTACGGTAACAGGCTCTTGACGTCGATAGGCTTAGCTTCGTTCTCTGCTTCGCCCTTATCTTTGCCGTCGATTGCCATACCCGCCATCCGGTAGAAGTTATATTCCGGGTATTTGCCCGGACCGGAAATCAGCAGATCCTCTTTCTCGTACACCAGGTCCTGACGCTTGTACTCACCCAGCTCGAAGTCTGGAGTCAGCTGAATCGCCGTGGTTGGGCACGCTTCTTCACACAGACCGCAGAAAATGCAGCGTGAGAAGTTGATGCGGAAGAACTCAGGGTACCAGCGGCCGTCTACCGTCTCGGCTTTCTGCAGAGAGATACAGCCTACCGGACACGCTACCGCACACAGGTTACAGGCTACGCAGCGCTCGGAACCGTCCGGGTCGCGCGTCAGCACGATACGGCCACGGTAGCGCGGCGGCAGATATACCGGCTCTTCCGGATACATCCGGGTTTCGCGTTTGGCAAACGCGTGCAGGCCGATCATCCAGATACTGCGTACCTGGGTGCCAAAGCCTACGAGTAATTCTTTTAAGGTCATGATCTCAAAGCCCCTTATGGCTGCTGCCAGAGAATGACAGCCGCCGTTACCAACAAGTTGACGAGCGTCAGCGGCAGGCACACTTTCCAGCCGAAGGACATTACCTGGTCATAACGCGGACGCGGTAAGGACGCACGAATCAAAATGAACATCATCATGAAGAACGCGGTTTTCAGCGCGAACCAGATGAACGGCGGTAAGAACGGGCCATGCCAGCCACCAAAGAACAGCGTTACCATCAACGCGGAAATGGTGACGATACCGATGTACTCGCCCACGAAGAACAGACCGAATTTCATACCGGAATATTCAATGTGGTAACCGTCGGCCAGTTCCTGTTCGGCTTCTGGCTGGTCAAACGGGTGACGGTGACACACCGCCACGCCCGCGATAGCAAAGGTCACAAAACCAAAGAACTGCGGGATAACGTTCCAGATGTCGGCCTGGTTGTTGACGATGTCGGTCATGTTGAATGAACCGGCCTGCGCCACCACGCCCATCAGGGAGAGCCCCAGGAACACTTCGTAGCTCAGCGTCTGCGCGGAAGCACGCATCGCACCCAGCAGCGAGTATTTGTTGTTACTGGACCAGCCTGCGAACAGCACCGCGTACACCGCGAGGCCTGCCATCATCAGGAAGAACAGAATGCCGATGTTCAGGTCAGCCACCACCCAGGTCGGGCTGACGGGAACGATAGCAAACGCCAGCAGCAGCGAGGTAAAGGCGATCATCGGCGCCAGCGTAAAGATCACGCGGTCCGAGAAGCGCGGAACCCAGTCCTCTTTAAAGAACATCTTGATCATGTCCGCCACCAGCTGGAGTGAACCACCCCAGCCCACGCGGTTCGGTCCGTAACGGTTCTGGAACAGACCGAGCAGACGACGTTCACCAAAGCTCATGAACGCGCCGCAGGTGACGACCACCAGCAGAATGACGACCGCTTTCAGAATGCTCAGCAGGATGTCGATAAGATCCGGCGTTAACCAACTCATGCTTTTGCCTCCTGAAGGTTATCAAGATGCGCACCCGCCAGGACCGGCGCGATGCCAGGCATACCCATCGGCAGACCCACCTGCCCTGCTGACAGGCTTTCCGAAATAATCAGCGGCAGGCTGATTGTCTGGCCGTCGTAGCTAAAGGCAATGTTCGCACCCGCGTTAACGCCAAGCTTCGCGGCATCCGCCGGGTTGAGCTTGATGTACGGCTGCGGCATACGCTGCTGGAATACCGGAGAACGCTGGGACATTTCGTCGCTACCGAACAGATGGTAGTACGGCGCAATACGCCAGTGGCCTTCCTGTGCCTGGAAACGTTCCGGAACGGTAGAGAAGAAGTCCAGACCGGTTTCGGTGGCTTCAATCAGACGCACGCCCGGATCGCCGTGGCGCAGATGACCACCCACTTCAGCCTGGAATTTGTTCCATGCCTGCGGGGAGTTCCAGCCCGGTGCCCATGCAAACGGGATTTGCGAACGCGGCGCAGACGGCTGGTTGTTCCCTTCCATCGAGAAGGCGAACATGGTGTCTTTATCCTGCGGCTGACGCGGTTCGTGCACGCTGATGTTGGCACGCATCGCAGTACGACCGCTGTAGCGGTGCGGCTCACGCGCCAGTTTCTGGCCGCGAATACGGAAGCTTGCGTCAGGCGCGGCGTCTTTAATGCCCGCCAGCTGAGGCAGTTTCTCAACAACCGCGTCGATAACGTGGTCGAGCTGCGTCCAGTCCACTTCACGGCTCTGCACGGTGCTGTGCAGAGAGTGCAGCCAGCGCCAGCTTTCCAGCATCACGGTGTTGCTGTCGTAGTAGGCCGGGTCATAAACCTGGAAGAAGCGCTGTGCGCGGCCTTCGTTGTTGATCACCGTCCCGTCGCTTTCTGCGAAGCTTGCAGCAGAGAGCACCAGGTGTGCTTTGTCCATGATCGCGGTGCGCTGATGGTCGATAACCATCACCAGCGGTGCTTTGGAGAGCGCGGCGTCAACGCGAGCGGCGGAAGCGTGGCGATGCAGGTCATTTTCCAGCACTACCACCGCATCAGCAGAACCGGATTCCAGTTCGCTTAACGCTTCTTCCAGCGAGCCGCCGCCAATCATGCCCAGTCCGATGCTGTTCACCGCACGGGCAATCATGGTCACACCGACGTCAGCGCCACGGCCCTTCAGGGCTTTGGCAACGTTCGCTGCGGCCTGAATGATTTCAGCGCTACCGGCGTTGGTACCGGAAATGATCAGTGGTTTTTTCGCCCCCGCCAGCGCCTGAACAATCACGTCGACCTTGTTCTGCAGGTCGCGATCCAGTTCAACGGCCGGCGAGTTGCTGTCCAGCGCGTGGGCAATGGCAAAGCCGAGGCGCGCCTGATCTTCAACCGGTGCGCAGTAGGTCCACGCGGCGATATCGTCCAGACGGGTGTTGTCGACGTTAGTCACAAACAGAGGATGCTTCGCGCGCTGGCCGATGTTGAGGATCGCCGCAATCTGCCAGTCAGCCACTTTCTGCGCCGCTGCCATTTCACGTGCTTTACCCTTCACCGCCTGACGAACCGCCAGAGCCGCGCGTGCGCCGGTCTGCGTCAGGTCTTCCCCGAGCACCAGAACCGCATCATAGGATTCGATTTCGCGCAGCGCAGGCGTGTGTACACCGCCTTCACGCAGCACTTTCAGCACCAGTTGCAGACGTTCCTGCTCGCCATGGGCGATACCGGTATAGAAGTTTTCCGCCCCAACCAGCTCACGCAGCGCGAAGTTGCTTTCGATGCTGGCGCGCGGGGAGCCGATGCCGATCACTTTCTTCGACTGGCGCAGAATATCTGCCGCGCCCTGCATCGCCTGTTCAGCGTTGAGGGTAATGACGTCGTCGCCACGGCGCTGAACCGGCTGACGCGGACGGTCTTTCAGGTTCACATAGCCATAGCCAAAACGACCGCGATCGCAGAGGAAGTAGTGATTAACGGTACCGTTGTAACGGTTTTCGATACGACGCAGTTCACCGTAACGTTCACCCGGGCTGGTGTTACAGCCGAGGGAGCACTGCTGGCAGATGCTTGGCGCAAACTGCATGTCCCATTTACGGTTGTAACGCTCGGAGTGGGTTTTATCCGTGAACACGCCGGTCGGGCAGATTTCTACCAGGTTACCGGAGAATTCGCTTTCAAGCGTACCGTCTTCCGGACGACCGAAGTAAACGTTGTCATGCGCGCCATACACGCCCAGATCCTGACCGTCTGCATAATCTTTGTAGTAACGCACGCAGCGGTAGCAGGCGATGCAGCGGTTCATTTCGTGAGAGATGAACGGCCCCAGATCCTGATTTCGGTGAGTACGCTTGGTAAAGCGATAGCGACGGAAGCTGTGACCAGTCATGACGGTCATATCCTGAAGGTGGCAGTTACCACCCTCCTCACACACCGGACAGTCGTGTGGGTGGTTGGTCATCAACCACTCCACTACGCTTTCGCGGAACTGTTTGGCTTCTTCGTCATCAATCGAAATAAAAGTGCCTTCGGTGGCTGGCGTCATACAGGACATCACCAGTCGACCACGCGTGTCTTCCGCGTTTTGATATTGCTTCACCGCACACTGGCGGCAAGCACCGACGCTGCCCAGCGCCGGATGCCAGCAAAAGTACGGAATATCGAGGCCAAGAGACAGACAAGCTTCCAGCAGGTTGTCCGCCCCGTTGACTTCGTATTCTTTGCCGTCTACATGAATCGTAGCCATTAGCATGCTTCCAGTTGGCTCGGCCGAAACCGAGCGTTAATCAAAATTCTGTTTTTACCAGCGTGCTTTCAGCAGGTTCGGCTGAATACCATTGATAGAATGGGTATTGCTGAACGGCTGCTTGATGCCTGCTTCGAATTCGTCGCGGAAATATTTAATCGCGCTCTGCAGCGGCTCGACGGCACCCGGTGCGTGAGCACAGAAGGTTTTACCTGGCCCTAAGAATCGACACAGTTGCTCAAGTGTCTCGATATCGCCAGGCTGGCCTTCGCCACGTTCGATAGCGCGCAGGATCTTCACGCTCCACGGCAGACCGTCACGGCATGGTGTACACCAGCCGCAGGACTCGCGGGCGAAGAACTCTTCCAGGTTACGCACCAGGGATACCATGCCGATCTCGTGGTCGACGGCCATCGCCAGCGCGGTACCCAGACGGCTGCCTGCTTTACCAATGCTTTCGAACTCCATTGGCAGGTCAAGGTGGGCTTCGGTTAAGAAGTCTGTCCCTGCCCCACCCGGCTGCCAGGCTTTGAATTTCAGGCCATCGCGCATGCCGCCGGCGTAGTCTTCAAGAATTTCACGTGCGGTGGTGCCGAACGGCAGCTCCCAGACGCCAGGATTCTTCACGCGACCGGAGAAGCCCATCAGCTTGGTACCGGCATCTTTACTTGATGAGATGCCCTGATACCACTCCACGCCGTTCGCAAGGATAGCCGGAACGTTACACAGGGTTTCGACGTTGTTTACACAGGTCGGTTTACCCCACACGCCGGAGCTTGCCGGGAACGGTGGCTTGGAGCGCGGGTTCGCGCGGCGGCCTTCCAGGGAGTTAATCAGCGCGGTTTCTTCACCGCAGATATAACGCCCGGCACCGGTGTGCACGAACAGCTCGAAGTCAAACCCGGTGCCCAGGATGTTTTTACCCAGCAGTCCGGCTTCAGTGGCTTCGGCAATCGCGCGACGCAGGTTTTCAGCCGCTTCGATGTATTCGCCGCGCAGGAAGATGTAGCCACGGTACGCTTTCAGCGCGAACGCGGAGATCAGCATGCCTTCCACCAGCAGGTGCGGCAGCTGTTCCATCAGCAGGCGGTCTTTATAGGTACCCGGCTCCATTTCATCGGCGTTACACAGCAGGTAACGGATGTTCATGGATTCATCTTTCGGCATCAGGCTCCACTTCAGACCGGTGGAGAAGCCCGCACCGCCGCGCCCTTTCAGGCCAGAATCTTTTACCGCATTAACGATGTCGTCTGGTGCCATGCCGCCGAGGGCTTTACGCGCACCGGCATAGCCGTTTTTGCTCTGATATTCGTCGAGCCAGACCGGCTGTTTGTCATCGCGCAGACGCCAGGTCAGCGGATGCGTCTCAGCAGTACGAATTACAGTTTTCATTTGTACTGCTCCAGCAGGTCAGGAATCGCTTCCGGCGTCAGATGGCTGTGAGTGTCCTCATCAATCATCATGGTCGGTCCCTTGTCGCAGTTACCCAGGCAGCAGGTTGGCAGCAGGGTAAAGCGTCCGTCGAACGTGGTCTGGCCCGGCTTAATATTAAGTTTCTTCTCAATCGCAGCCTGAATGCCCTGATAACCGGTAATGTGGCAGACAACGCTGTCACAGTAGCGGATCACATGGCGGCCGACCGGCTGACGGAAGATCTGGCTGTAGAACGTGGCTACGCCTTCTACGTCACTTGCCGGAATGCCCAGCACTTTTGCGATCTCATAGATCGCCCCATCCGGCACCCAACCACGCTGTTTCTGTACGATTTTCAGCGCTTCAATGGACGCCGCACGCGGGTCTTCGTAGTGGTGCATCTCGTGCTCAATGGCGGCACGCTCTGCTTCACTCAGCTCAAAAGCCTCGGTTTGTGGTTGTTGATTCTCGTGCATAATTAGCGGTCCACATCTGACATAACAAAATCGATACTACCCAGATACACAATCAGGTCGGAGACCAGACTGCCGCGAATGGCGGCCGGGATCTGCTGCAGGTGCGCAAAGCTTGGCGTACGCACGCGGGTACGGTAGCTCATGGTGCTGCCGTCGCTGGTGAGGTAGTAGCTGTTGATACCCTTGGTCGCTTCAATCATCTGGAAGGATTCTTGTGCCGGCATGACCGGGCCCCAGGAAACCTGCAAGAAGTGGGTGATCAGGGTTTCGATATGTTGCAGCGTGCGCTCTTTCGGTGGCGGCGTCGTCAGCGGGTGATCCGCCTTGAACGGGCCTTCCGGCATGTTGTTGAGGCACTGCTCAAGGATGCGCAGGCTCTGGCGCAGCTCTTCCACTTTCAGCATCACGCGGGTGTAGCAGTCGGAAACGCCGCCGCCAACCGGGACTTCAAAGTCGAAGTTCTCGTAGCCAGAGTAAGGACGGGCTTTACGCACGTCGAAATCAATACCGGTTGCGCGCAGGCCAGCACCTGTGGTTCCCCACTCCAGCGCCTCTTTCGCGCCGTAGGCAGCAACGCCCTGGGAGCGGCCTTTCAGGATGGAGTTACGCAGCGCGGCTTTCTCGTAAGACGCCAGACGTTTCGGCATCCAGTCGAGGAATTCACGCAGCAGGCGGTCCCAGCCGCGCGGCAGATCGTGCGCCACGCCGCCGATGCGGAACCAGGCCGGGTGCATACGGAAACCGGTAATCGCTTCCACCAGATCGTAGATTTTCTGACGGTCGGTAAAGGCGAAGAAGACCGGCGTCATCGCGCCGACGTCCTGAATGAACGTGGAGATGTACAGCAGGTGGCTGTTAATACGGAACAGTTCAGACAGCATCACGCGAATCACATTAACGCGATCCGGGACGGTGATGCCTGCCAGTTTCTCAACAGCCAGCACGTATGGCATCTCGTTTACGCAGCCGCCGAGGTATTCGATACGGTCGGTATACGGAATGTAGCTGTGCCAGGACTGACGCTCGCCCATCTTCTCAGCACCACGGTGGTGGTAGCCAATGTCAGGCACGCAGTCGACAATCTCTTCGCCGTCAAGCTGAAGAATAATACGGAATGCACCGTGCGCAGACGGGTGGTTTGGACCGAGGTTAAGGAACATGAAGTCCTCGTTTTCGGTGCCGCGCTTCATGCCCCAGTCTTCCGGCTTGAAGGTCAGCGCTTCCATCTCCAGATCCTGCTTGGCTTTGGTCAGCTCAAACGGGTCGAATTCGGTGGCGCGTGCCGGGTAGTCTTTACGCAGCGGGTGGCCGGTCCAGGTCTGCGGCATCATGATGCGCGTCAGATGCGGGTGGCCGTCGAAGGTCATGCCGAACATTTCCCAGGTTTCACGCTCGTACCAGTTAGCGTTTGGGAAAAGTTTGGTGATCGTCGGCAAATGCATGTCGTTTTCAGACAATGCCACCTTGAGCATGATATCCGTGTTGCGGTCTATTGAGATCAGGTGGTAGAAAACGGAAAAATCCGCAGCAGGGAGACCCTGGCGGTGCGTTCTCAGACGTTCGTCCATGCCGTGTAAGTCAAACAGCATGACGTAAGGTTTTGGCAATTTCTTGAGGAAATCGACAACTTCCAGTAATTGCTCACGCTTCACCCAAACAACGGGTACCCCGGTGCGGGTGGCCTGAACAGTAAAGGCATCCGGCCCAAAACGGTTGCGCAGTTCGCCAATGACGGGGTCATCGAGATGATCCCGGGTCTGCCAGGCGGCTTCTTGCGCGGTTAAGTCGGTCATATTGTTCACCATTGCAAATGGTCCGTGGTGACTGTTAAGCCTGGCTTCGCGCTATTTGAGTAGTGATATGCGAAGGTGTTCTCCAGGCCCACAGGCGCAAATTAAATTTCGTCAGGCGTACGCAGGTTGGTGACGGCAATACGTTCACCACGTTTACGCTCGCGCTCAGACTGCATGTTCGCGCGATAGACACCTTGATCGCCAACAACCCAGGAGAGCGGACGGCGTTCTTTACCGATTGACTCCTGCAGCAGCATCAGCGCCTGCATATAGGCCTCTGGACGCGGCGGGCAGCCCGGGATGTACACATCCACCGGAATGAACTTATCAACGCCCTGCACAACGGAATAAATGTCGTACATACCGCCGGAGTTTGCACATGCGCCCATGGAGATAACCCATTTTGGCTCCAGCATCTGGTCATAAAGACGCTGAATAACCGGTGCCATCTTGGTAAAGCAGGTCCCGGCCACCACCATCAGGTCAGCCTGACGTGGAGAAGCACGCAGTACCTCGGCCCCAAAACGCGCAACGTCATGCACCGCAGTGAATGACGTCACCATTTCAACGTAGCAGCAAGAAAGGCCAAAGTTGTATGGCCAGATGGAGTTCTTACGACCCCAGTTGACCATATCGTGCATGGCATGTTCGAGCTTGCCCATGTACACGCTTTTGTTGACTTCTTGCTCCAGGGGGTCGGTTACGATCTCCTGTTTTTGCAGGGGGTAACGGTCATTCTCACCGTTAGGATCTATGCGGGTGAGCGTATAATCCATCTTATTGCCTCGCTGTTACTGCTGACGATTAGAGATACTGTTTTCCGGGTTGATGTGTTCACGGCGTGAACGCACAGGTGTCCAGTCCAGCGCGCCAATACGCACCAGATAAACCAGACCGGCCAGTAACACTAAAATGAAAATTGCGGCCTCGACAAAGCCCACCCAACCACTTTCGCGAATGGAGGTAGACCACGCGAAGAGGTAAAGCGCTTCCACGTCGAAAATGACGAAGAACATGGCTACCAGGTAGAACTTGGCAGACAGGCGTAAGCGAGCGGTACCTACTGAATCAATACCTGATTCGAAAGGTGTGTTCTTGTGCCTTGCGCGGGCGCGACCGCCCAGGAACCAGCCGCCGACTAACATCAGGCAGCACAGGCCAATGGCTACAATAAGAAAGATTGCGAATGCCCAGTGATGAGCGATGACTTCTGTGGATGTTGACATACTCATTGCTTACTCATCAAAAGTGATACCGACGACACTGCTCTTGCTGGCAGATGGGCATCACATCGATTCATGGGGAGGAACAAAATAACCTTACACTAACTGTCAGAAATGAGACATAGACAGCAAAATGATGGGGTTTTTTACTCCTTTCTATAACCTTTTGTCAACTTTAACAAAGGTTTCTTCACATTAAATTACAACGTGCGATTCTCATTAACATTTGGTGCCCTTTAACCCTGGTGGGTACATGACTTTACGTCAAATGCATCTTGTTGAATCGTGTCCGTTTTGGAAGTAAAAAAAATAACCCTCCTATTTTGACAGGATTTGCCAACGATTCCTCCCCCCAAATGGGAGTATTTTCTTGATCTGAGACACGCTTTTGTTAATTCAATCAAAAAAACAGCAACATATTTCCTGTTTTTTTAACATCGGCGGGGTATTAGGCAAGTTAGAAGAGGTATCGTTTACACCTTAACCAAAAGCATTTTCTGCATTGATAAATAAGCGGTATTTGCTTTAACCCTGCTCCGTTCGCGGTTATGAATAGCAAAAAAAACCACTCGCAGGAAAAAATCATGCGAGTGGCTCTTTTTTGCACTTACATTTTGTTACGAGAATTTTGGGGGAATGATCACTCAAAATCCCTTTCCACAATCAGGGAGTCATCCCCTCCTTCCGGAGTAACAGGCGCGTACTGCCATGGATTGTGGTAGTTTTCCATTGCCTCGAATACCACTTTCGCTAGCTCGTTGTTGCTGGCGGCATTATGGCACAGCAGGTACTCCGTATCCGGCAACGACGGGAGTCCCTCAGATTGACCCAGCACACGCAGATCGGGGCTCATCATCTCCACCGGACGGGCTGTTACGCCAAGTCCGGCCTTCACTGCCGCTCGTACCGCAGGCAACGTTGACGCAACGTACGCCAGGCGCCACGGAATACTGGCTTCGTTGAGCGCAGTCAGCACCATATCGCGGAACGGACTAGGATCGTCCAGCAGGACCAGGGGTATTGGCTCACCTTTTTGCAATACGTACTCCGCGGCACAGTACCAGTGCGTAGGAGAAGTACGCAGCGTCAGGCAGTCATACTGGCCAGGTCGATGCGTGGTGACCACCAGGTCAACCTCGTTTTCTTTCAGCATCTCAACCATGAAGGCATTGCGTTTAACGCTAACGTCCAGGGCAAGCTTCGGATAAACCGAGCTAATTCGGTTGAGAAGGAAGGGCAAAATGGTATCTGCTGATTCATCTGACGCCCCTAATGTTAACACTCCCTGAAGGTTGCTAAACATTAATGACATACAGGCTTCATCATTAAAGCGCAGTATCTTTCTGGCATAACCCAGAAGCTGAATACCATGTTCTGTTAAAAGCTTATTACGTCCATGACGCGCAAAAAGCTCTTTACCAACCAGTTGTTCCAGCCGCTGCATTTGCTGACTCACGGCGGACTGGGTACGGCAAACGGCGGCAGCAGCTGCTGCAAAAGTGTTGAGATCGGCGACCGCAACAAACGTTCTCAGCAGATCGAGGTCGAGATTCATTATCGGACGATTTGCATTTATCATATCTTTTCACTTTCAGGTTGCTCGTGCGGAGCTGCCCGGGTTGAAGCTGTGTGTAACAGTTAAGCAATTCCTTCTGAAGAGTTTCCCTCGCGTCCCGGCCCGGCAGACTGCCTGACAGATAGTTATTGTACTTTGGTATATCAACAGTCAGAAATCACGTTTCATGACGTTATTTTTATTCTCTTGCGTTCAGGATATTTCGTTATCTGAAGGTAGATGTAAATTCCATTAAGAGTAAGACATGTTTTCTGCCATCTATATCGCGGCGTTGCCAGCGTAGCAAGATGTGACTTACCCAATCAGCCAGAGATTACTTTAACAATAACAATCGATTAATACAGGAAGGCAGAAGCTGATATACGTAACAGACCTATCGCTACGCTGCATTCCCAAAACACATCTTAACCCAAATCCACTATATTTATAAGTCTTATTACAATATAACGGATTTAACGCCAATGATAAGCAACTACACTCTTTTTATTAAAATTAACGAAAGTTGCATTTTCGTCGTTAATAATAAATAAAGTTTAATTTAGATTCAGGCCATTCATTAATAACACTTAACATTAATTTCACATGAGTAACTTTTAACCTGGCTTTGCTAATAGAGCAAACTGTATCTCAGCATTCAGGTTTTACGAATGGTCACTCAGGGGGACTAACGCTTCAGCCCGGATCGTCTTTTTATTTAAATCAGAATAATATTAATATTTATGTGAAACTTTCAGCATAAAAAACCCAACATTAAGCGTTTTCACGGTAATTTCAGGCGCAAAATCACTCCATCATTAGATTAAGCAATCACAGCAGTGCTGCCTGGTTGGACAAAATCTTCTTCTGTGCGCCCTTCAAAACGAAGCGCGGTGGGAGTACATTGTTCCGTGCTGCTTCCACGGCAGGAAGTTGCAATAATAGCGAAAAGGTTAAAGGTTCATGTCCCCTATCGAAAAATCCAGCAAGCTCGACAACGTCTGTTACGACATCCGTGGCCCGGTACTCAAAGAGGCAAAACGCCTTGAAGAGGAAGGCAATAAGGTTCTGAAACTCAACATCGGCAACCCCGCGCCATTTGGTTTTGAAGCGCCGGATGAGATCCTGGTGGATGTGATCCGTAACCTGCCCACTGCACAAGGCTACTGCGATTCAAAAGGGCTTTATTCCGCCCGTAAAGCCATTATGCAGCACTATCAGGCTCGCGGTATGCGCGACGTCACCGTTGAAGATATCTACATTGGCAACGGTGTCTCGGAGCTGATCGTTCAGGCGATGCAGGCGCTCCTGAACAGCGGCGATGAAATGCTGGTTCCCGCTCCAGACTATCCGCTGTGGACGGCTGCGGTATCGCTCTCCAGCGGTAAAGCGGTGCACTATCTTTGCGATGAATCGTCGGACTGGTTCCCGGATCTGGATGACATTCGCGCCAAAATAACACCGCGCACCCGGGGAATCGTGATCATTAACCCGAATAACCCGACGGGCGCGGTCTATTCAAAAGAGCTGCTGATGGAGATCGTCGAGATCGCCCGCCTGCACAACCTGATCATCTTTGCCGACGAGATTTACGACAAGATCCTGTACGACGCGGCGCAGCACCACTCTATCGCCGCGCTGGCGCCCGATCTGCTGACGGTCACCTTTAACGGACTGTCTAAAACTTACCGCGTTGCCGGTTTCCGTCAGGGCTGGATGGTACTGAACGGTCCGAAAAAACATGCGAAAGGCTACATTGAAGGGCTGGAGATGCTGGCATCCATGCGTCTGTGCGCCAACGTACCGGCGCAACATGCGATCCAGACAGCACTCGGGGGCTATCAAAGCATCAGCGAGTTTATCGTTCCAGGCGGCCGCCTCTATGAACAGCGCAACCGTGCATGGGAATTAATTAATGATATTCCGGGCGTCTCCTGCGTGAAGCCTAACGGCGCGCTGTATATGTTCCCGAAAATCGACGCGAAGCGCTTCAATATTCACGACGACCAGAAAATGGTGCTCGACTTCCTGTTGCAGGAAAAAGTGCTGCTGGTTCAGGGGACGGCGTTTAACTGGCCGTGGCCGGATCACGTGCGTATTGTAACCCTGCCGCGCGAAGACGATCTCGAAATGGCCATCAGCCGCTTCGGACGATTCCTCTCGGGGTACCATCAGTAACGCTAACTTTCCGCCGGGTGGCGCTGCGCTTACCCGGCCTGTAACATCTGCAAATTTGCATCTTCCCTCCCCTCCCCGCACAATGAAGTCCGTCGCAGTGAAGACATAAGGTAACCTATGAGTCAGAGTCATTTCTTTGCCCACCTCTCCCGCCTGAAACTCATCAACCGCTGGCCGCTGATGCGCAACGTGCGCACTGAAAATGTGTCTGAGCACAGTTTGCAGGTTGCCATGGTCGCTCATGCGCTGGCCGCGATTAAAAACCGCAAATTCAACGGGCAGGTTAATGCCGAACGTATCGCCCTGCTGGCGTTGTACCACGATGCATCGGAAGTGCTGACCGGGGATCTGCCTACGCCGGTGAAATATTTCAACTCGCAGATTGCCCAGGAATATAAGGCCATTGAGAAGATTGCCCAGCAGAAGCTGATCGATATGGTGCCTGATGAGCTGCGTGATATCTTCGGGCCACTGATCGACGAGCATCAGTATACGGAAGAGGAGAAATCCCTGGTTAAGCAGGCCGATGCGCTGTGCGCCTACCTGAAATGTCTGGAAGAGTTATCCGCGGGGAATAACGAGTTCCTGCTGGCGAAAACGCGCCTGGAGAAAACGCTCGACTCCCGCCGTAGCGAAGAGATGGATTACTTTATGCAGGTGTTTGTGCCGAGCTTCCATTTGTCGCTGGATGAGATCAGTCAGGATTCACCGCTGTAGTTTTTCGCCTAGCGGCGCTGCGCTTGCAGGGCCTACGAATCACGTAGGCCGGGTAAGGCGTAGCCGCCACCCGGCGATGTTCTCAGAACGTGAATAACACCGGAATCAGCACCACGCATACCAGCATCACCAGCACGGTGAACGGCACGCCAATCTTCACGAAGTCGCTGGATGAGATTAGCAAGGATTCGCCGCTGTAGTTTTTCGCCCAGCGGCGCTACGCTTGCAGGGCCTACGGATCACGTAGGCCGGGTAAGGCGTAGCCGCCACCCGGCGATGTTCTCAGAACGGGAATTACACCGGAATCAGCACCACGCATACCAGCATCACCAGCACGGTGAACGGCACGCCAATTTCACGAAGTCGCTGGATGAGATCAGTCAGGATTCACCGCTGTAGTTTTTCGCCCAGCGGCGCTGCGCTTGCAGGGCCTACGGATCACGTAGGCCGGGTAAGGCGTAGCCGCCACCCGGCAATGTTCTCAGAACGGGAATAACACCGGAATCAGCACCACGCATACCAGCATCACCAGCACGGTGAACGGCACGCCAATTTCACGAAGTCGCTGGATGAGATTAGCAAGGATTCGCCGCTGTAGTTTTTCGCCCAGCGGCGCTGCGCTTGCAGGGCCTACGAATCACGTAGGCCGGGTAAGGCGTAGCCGCCACCCGGCGATGTTCTCAGAACGGGAATAACACCGGAATCAGCACCACGCATACCAGCATCACCAGCACGGTGAACGGCACGCCCAGCTTTACAAAATCGCTGAATCGATAGTTTCCCGGCCCCAGCACCAGGGTATTGACCGGGGAAGATACCGGCGTCATAAATGCCGCGGACGCCGCCATCGCTACCACCATCGCAAACGGATAGGGCGAAACGCCCATCGATTTTGCCATCGCCAGCGCAATAGGCGCCATCAGCACCGCCGTTGCGGTATTGGAGATGAACAAACCAATGGTGGCGCACATGACGAACAGGCAAACCATCATCAGGTACGGACCATATCCCCCGCCCGCGTCCATTAAGCCTTTTACGATCAAATCCACCCCGCCGGTTTTCTGTAGCGCCAGGGCAAAGGGCATCATCCCAACGATGAGAATGATGCTTGGCCAGTGAATCGCTTTGTAAGCGCTTTCGGCGTCGATACAGCGGAATTTGCCCATTAACAGACAGGCGATTATCGCCGCCACCGGGTTAGGGATCTCGTCTGTCAGCATCAACGCGACCATCAACACCAGGCAAAAAATCGCATGGGGCGCCTGGCTGTGCGCCGGTGACGCGTCGCTCTCTTCAATCGGCATATTCAGCACCACAAAATCGCGGCCTTTCTGCCCGAGCTGGCTAATCAGTTTCCAGTTGCCGACCACGAGGAAGATATCCCCCAGCAGGATCGGCTCATCCACCACCGCCCCTTCAAGGGCTACGCCATCGCGCTTCAGGCCCACTACGTTGAGGCCATAGCGGGTACGAAAGCCGATTTCGCGCACGGTTTTGCCCAATAACTCCGATTCCGGGATCAGCGACACCTCGGCCATTCCCACATCCAGCGCCCGGTCGGAGAAATACTCGCCGCGCAGCACCATCGGCTCCAGCAGCTGCTCGCTACAAAACTCTCGCAGATCCACGTCCGCGGTGGACATATCAATCAGCAGGACGTCACGCGCGCGAAACTCTGACACCCCATTCACGTTAACGATTACCCGACGAAAACGACGCCAGCGCTCAACCCCGATGACGTTCGCGCCATAGCGTTCGCGTAGCTTAAGGTCGTCCAGCCGCTGGCCTATCATCGGCGAACCGGGGCGGATAGCCAGCCGACGGGCGCGCCCGGTCAGACGGTACTCTTTGATCAAATCGCGAAAAGTTCGCCGCTTCCAGCCCTCTTTGGCTTTGTCCTGCTTCTCCCCTTTCAGCGCGAAACGGGTCAACAGCATATAGATAATGCCCATCACCAGTACAACCAGCCCGATCGGCGTGACGCTGAAAAAGCTAAACCCCTCAAGCCCCTCACGGATCAGTTCGCTGTTTACGACGAGGTTCGGCGGCGTCGCGACCAGCGTCATCATGCCGCTGATGAGCCCGGCAAAGCTCAACGGCATCATCAGCCGCGACGGGGAGATCTGCATCCTCATGCAGACGCTCAGCACAACCGGAATAAAGATGGCCACGACGCCCGTCGAGCTCATAAACGCACCCAGTCCGGCGACCGTCAGCATCAGGTAAATCAGCATTTTGGTTTCGCTGCTGCCCGCCACTTTAACCAGCCACGACCCCATCATCGTCGCCACGCCGGTGCGTACCAGCCCGTCGCCAATAATAAACAGGGCGGCAATCAAAATAACGTTGGGATCGCTAAACCCGGAAAAGGCTTCCGGCAGGGAAAGGGTACCGCTCAGAACGAACGCGACAATCACAAACAGGGCGACGGCATCCATGCGCACCTTGCCTGTGGCAAAAAGAATGATGGCGATTAACAGCAGGCTCAGGACCCAAATCAGTTCACCGTTCACAACATGTCCTTGTCAGTGGAGGAGAAGCAATTTTGCCATAAAAAAGCCCCGGTAATGCGGGGCTATATCATGGGATTACATTTTTAGCGAGACGGTTACAACGCCGTCTGATGCCTTCGAGACGTCGATGGCGGTCAGAGTATTAAGCACAAAATCCGCCTCCTCCAGCCGGGGGGACCCCGCCGGGACGTTAACGGCAATGACGTGGCTTCCGGCGTTCAGCCCGGCCAGCACGCCTGCCGCCGCGTCTTCCACCACCACGCACTCCGCTGGCGCAAGGCCGAGCAGTTCAGCGCCGAGCAGAAACGCATCCGGTTCGGGCTTGCCGCGCTTTACGCGCTCAGCGGTAATGAAGACGTCCGGCGTCGGTAAACCGGCCGCCTTATGGCGGGCATGCGCGACAGGAACCGAGCCGGAGGTGACGATAGCCCACGGGATCTGCGCTTCATTCAGATGCTCAAGCAATTCGCGCGCACCGGGCAGCGCGGTGATGCCCTCAGTGTCGGTAGCTTCAATCTGCTCCAGATATTTGAACTCCGCCTGAATCTCTTCCTCAGGACGTCCCGCCAGGAAGTGCCGCAATGAGGTAATGGCCTGTTTGCCATGGATGAAATTCAGTACATCCTGATGGTCAATGCCGTGCCTGTCGGCCCAATGACACCAGGAACGCTCCACTACCGGCAGCGAATCCACCAGCGTACCGTCCAGATCAAACAGAAAACCTTTACACTGCACACGCACCTCCGTCAGGCATTAATGATTTGTTGAATTTCGTTGCTGCTTAAATGGTACTGACGCGGACAGGCGTGCCACGCGCTCAGCATACGTTGATACTTATCCCACATTGGGGTCTGGGCGTTGAAGCCGTGCGTACCCGCATCAAAATGAGTGTAGCGCCCTTCGGTGTTCACCATAAAGCGCACATAGCTCAGATAGCGCGCTTCCGTCGCGGCATCAAAGCCCAGGAACGTCACGCGGCGCTCATCAATGGACTGCTGGTCTTTCAGATTGGTCCAGGACACATGCAGCGCATGATACATCTCCATGATGTCGATAACGATACGGCAGGTTTCCTCTTTCAGTTCGCCAAATTCGCGATCCAGTTCACGCATCTGCAAGCCAAAACCACGTTCAACAATGGTTTGCAGGCGGCTGTAGCGCGCAGCGTTATCGGGATCAAGCATTGTCATCATCTTGTACTGGTTAGACAAAATCAGACGTTGAGCATGGGTCATTTCCATCTTTCGACTCCTGTAGCGCATTGCACTGTAAAAAAAAGACACGGTAACTGATTGTTACTGTGCCTTCTTTTGGTCGTCGTTTCGATGATCAATCACAAGTCATCGAGGAATGTTTTATCAAGCTGTTTAAACGCGCGCTTGAGGGTGTCCGCCAGCGCCTGATAATCCGGCTTGCCTTCAACCGGGGCGAGCGCCTGGCCGGCCTCCTCCAGTTTTCCACGCACTTCATAAAACCAGTGTAAAATAGAAGGCGGAAGTGGCGTGACGGAACGTTTACCTAACCACCACAATCCCTGCATCGGCAGGCTTAACGCAAAGAGCGCCGTCGCGACGGCAGGTCCAAGCTGTCCACCCAGCGCAATTTGCCAGCAAAGAGTAAAGACAGCGATCGGGGGCATAAAGCGAATCGCATAGCGCGTGGCGCGAATAGTGCGATTTTCAATGAACATGGGCGCGAGGCGCTTTTCCATCGGCCATGTCTTTGCGTAATGCTGTCCCCGACGAAACAGACTAAAAAAGTTCACGGACGGGATTTCAGGTGTTGACATGGCTGTACCTCAACTTCACATATAAAAATTAAAATTTTCGTGCAAAACCACAACAGGCTATGACAACGTTCAAAATATTTTGTCATCGCTACCCCGTATCGGGTATCCTGTGCCAGCCTGATAGGCCGTAGACGAGAAGCGTTAACTCGTCAAATTATCGCATATTATGCCATTGTCTGAAAAATGTTCAAAATGGCTTAAAATCATAGGTATTTCTTCCATCCTGCCAGAATGTTCGTTTGGCATGATGTTAATCATAAATGTCTGAGTCAGCATGCGTTACGCTTTAGACTTATTGACGTTTTTTTAGCCACGTATCAATTATAGGTACTTCCATGTCGAGTAAGTTAGTACTGGTTCTGAACTGCGGTAGCTCTTCACTGAAATTCGCCATCATCGATGCGCTCAACGGTGATGAGTACCTCTCTGGTTTGGCCGAATGTTTCCATCTGCCTGAAGCACGTATCAAGTGGAAGATGGACGGCAGCAAACAAGAAGCGGCTTTAGGTGCAGGCGCCGCTCACAGTGAAGCGCTGAACTTTATCGTTAACACTATTCTGGCACAAAAACCAGAACTGTCTGCTCAGCTGACTGCGATTGGTCACCGTATCGTCCACGGCGGCGAAAAATACACCAGCTCCGTGGTAATCGACGACTCTGTGATTCAGGGCATCAAAGACTCTGCGTCTTTCGCACCGCTGCATAACCCGGCTCACCTGATCGGTATCGCTGAAGCACTGAAATCCTTCCCGAATCTGAAAGATAAAAACGTGGCCGTGTTTGACACCGCGTTCCATCAGACCATGCCGGAAGAGTCTTACCTCTATGCCCTGCCATACAGCCTGTACAAAGAGCACGGCGTACGTCGCTACGGCGCACACGGCACCAGCCACTTCTATGTGACTCAGGAAGCCGCAAAAGTACTGAACAAGCCGGTTGAAGAAGTCAACATCATCACCTGCCACCTGGGCAACGGTGGCTCTGTTTCTGCTATCCGCAACGGTAAGTGTGTTGATACCTCTATGGGTCTGACCCCGCTGGAAGGTCTGGTGATGGGTACCCGTTCCGGTGATATCGACCCGGCGATCATCTTCCACCTGCACGACACCCTGGGCATGAGCGTTGACGACATCAACAAAATGCTGACCAAAGAGTCTGGCCTGCTGGGTCTGACCGAAGTCACCAGCGACTGCCGTTACGTTGAAGACAACTACGCAGAAAAAGCTGACGCTAAACGTGCAATGGACGTTTACTGCCACCGTCTGGCGAAGTACATCGGTTCTTACACCGCGCTGATGGACGGTCGTCTGGACGCGGTTATCTTCACCGGCGGCATCGGTGAGAACGCGGCAATGGTACGTGAGCTGTCCCTGGGCAAACTGGGCGTACTGGGCTTCGAAGTCGATCACGAGCGTAACCTGGCTGCCCGCTTCGGCAAGTCTGGCTTCATCAACAAAGAAGGCACCCGCCCGGCTATCGTTATCCCAACTAACGAAGAGCTGGTCATCGCGCAAGACGCGTGCCGCCTGACTGCCTGATTCCACACCGCCAGCAATGCTGGCGGTGCTGTTTTGTAGCCCGCCCAACGCGGCGGTAACGAAAGAGGATAAACCGTGTCCCGTACTATTATGCTGATCCCTACCGGAACCAGCGTCGGCCTGACCAGCGTCAGCCTCGGCGTGATCCGCGCTATGGAACGCAAAGGCGTTCGTCTGAGTGTCTTTAAGCCTATCGCCCAGCCACGTGCCGGTGGCGATGCGCCAGACCAGACCACCTCCATCGTTCGTAAGAACTCCAATCTGCCAGCGGCTGAACCGCTGAAGATGAGCCACGTTGAATCTCTGCTCTCCAGCAACCAGAAAGACGTGCTGATGGAAGAGATCATCGCCAACTACCACGCAAACGCGCAGGACGCTGAAGTGGTGCTGGTTGAAGGCCTGGTCCCGACCCGTAAACACCAGTTTGCCCAGTCTCTGAACTTTGAAATCGCGAAAACCCTGAACGCAGAGATTGTTTTCGTGATGTCTCAGGGCACGGACACCCCAGAGCAGCTGAAAGAGCGTATCGAACTGACGCGCAGCAGCTTCGGCGGTGCGAAAAACACCAGCATCACCGGCGTGATTGTTAACAAGCTGAACGCGCCAGTAGATGAGCAGGGCCGTACGCGTCCTGACCTGTCCGAAATCTTCGACGACTCTTCCAAAGCGAAAGTCATCAAAGTTGACCCGGCTAAGCTGCAGGATTCCAGCCCACTGCCGGTGCTGGGTGCGGTGCCATGGAGCTTCGATCTGATTGCCACCCGTGCAATCGATATGGCGCGTCACCTGAATGCCACCATCGTTAACGAAGGCGATATCAACACCCGCCGCGTGAAGTCCGTGACCTTCTGCGCGCGCAGCATTCCGCACATGCTGGAACACTTCCGCGCAGGTTCCCTGCTGGTGACCTCTGCTGACCGTCCAGACGTGCTGGTTGCAGCGTGCCTGGCTGCGATGAACGGCGTGGAAATCGGTGCGATCCTGCTGACCGGTGCCTACGAGATGGACCCGCGCGTCAGCAAGCTGTGCGAACGTGCGTTCGCCACTGGCCTGCCAGTCTTCATGGTGAACACCAACACCTGGCAGACCTCCCTGAGCCTGCAAAGCTTCAACCTCGAAGTGCCGGTTGATGACCACGAGCGTATCGAGAAAGTTCAGGAATACGTTGCGGGCTACATCAACGCAGACTGGATTGAATCCCTGACGGCGACGTCCGAGCGCAGCCGTCGTCTGTCTCCTCCAGCCTTCCGTTACCAGCTGACCGAGCTGGCGCGTAAAGCGGGCAAACGCGTGGTTCTGCCAGAAGGTGACGAACCACGTACCGTTAAAGCGGCGGCCATCTGTGCAGAGCGCGGTATCGCGACCTGTGTGCTGCTGGGTAACCCGGATGAGATCAACCGCGTTGCGGCGTCTCAGGGCGTTGAGCTGGGCGCTGGCATTGAGATCGTTGACCCGGAAGTGGTTCGCGAAAGCTACGTTGCCCGCCTGGTTGAGCTGCGTAAGAACAAGGGCATGACCGAAGCCGTTGCGCGCGAGCAGCTGGAAGACAACGTCGTGCTGGGTACGCTGATGCTGGAGCAGGACGAAGTTGACGGCCTGGTTTCCGGTGCGGTTCACACCACCGCGAACACCATCCGTCCACCGTTGCAGCTGATCAAAACCGCACCGGGCAGCTCTCTGGTCTCCTCCGTGTTCTTCATGCTGCTGCCTGAACAGGTTTACGTTTACGGCGACTGCGCGATCAACCCGGACCCAACCGCAGAGCAGCTGGCAGAAATCGCTATCCAGTCTGCGGACTCCGCGACTGCCTTCGGTATCGAACCGCGCGTAGCGATGCTCTCCTACTCCACCGGTACTTCTGGTGCAGGCAGCGACGTAGAGAAAGTCCGTGAAGCGACCCGCATTGCGCAGGAAAAACGTCCGGATCTGATGATCGACGGCCCGCTCCAGTACGATGCCGCGGTAATGGCTGACGTTGCGAAATCTAAAGCGCCTAACTCGCCGGTTGCAGGTCGCGCTACCGTGTTCATCTTCCCGGATCTGAACACCGGTAACACCACCTATAAAGCGGTACAGCGTTCAGCAGACCTGATCTCCATCGGGCCAATGCTGCAAGGTATGCGCAAGCCTGTGAACGACCTGTCTCGTGGTGCGCTGGTAGACGATATCGTCTACACCATCGCGCTGACGGCGATCCAGTCTTCGCAGCAGCAGTAAGCTAAAAAGCCCGGTGGCGCTAGCGCTTACCGGGCCCAGGGTTTTGTAGGCCGGATAAGCGAAGCGCCATCCGGCAAAAAAAGGCGACCACTCAACGGGTCGCCTTTTTTATTACAGCAACTCTCGTGCCGCCGACACAATGTCATGTGCCGTCAGGCCATACTCCTTCTGCAGGAAGTCCTGCGTGCCTACCTGACCGTAACGCTCCTTCACCCCAACCCGCCGCATCGGCACCGGACAGGTTTCCACCAGCACTTCCGCCACCGCCGACCCCAGCCCGTTGTGAATGCTGTGGTTTTCGCAGGTCACAATACGCCTGGTTTTCTCGGCATAATTTTTCACCAGCATCCGATCTATAGGCTTCAGGGTAAACATGTCGATGACCGCTGCGCTTACCCCCTCCTGCTCCAGCTGGCGCGCCGCCTCCAGCGCTTCCGCCACCATAATGCCGTTAGCAATCAGGGTAATATCGGTTCCCTCGCGCAGCACGTTGCCCTTGCCGATGGTGAAGGTTGACCCCGGGGCATAGACGCTCGGCGCCTGTTTACGGATGGTCCGCACCCAGTAGAAGCCTTCCATGTCGATAAGCTGACGCAGCACATCTTCGAACATCACCGCATCGGTCACCTCCAGCACCACTGAATGCGCCAGACCGCGCACGATGCCCATATCCTCAAACGACATATGCGTCCCGCCGTTGTGGCAGGCCGTCACGCCCGCATCCGAGGCAATCACCTTCACATTATTGCGCTGGTAGTCCAGGGACATAAACAGCTGGTCGAAGCAGCGACGGCTGGCAAAGGCGGTAAAGGTATGGACGAACGGCTTACGTCCGGTGAGCGACAGCCCGGCGGCCGTCCCAATCACGTTGGCCTCCATAATGCCGCAGTTGATGACGTGCTGTGGATAATCACGCGCTACGCCGTCCATCGCCATCGAACTCATCAGATCCGCTTCGAGCGCAATAATCTCGCTCCCGGCCTCAATCTGTTTTGCCACAAAACCCGCATAGACCTTACGCATCTCAACGGCATCTTTCTGTCCTGTCGGTGCAACCTTAATCATGTGAAGCCTCCAGTTGGCGAATCGTCTCGTTGAGCGCCGCTTTGCTCTCCTCAGTTAATCGCAGGTGATGCGAGTTGCTGAGCTGTTCCAGGTATGGCACCCCCTGCCCTTTGATGCTGTCGAGGATCACCACCCGCGGACGCGCATCGGTCTCAGGGATCGGCGCGGTCACCTCCAGCAGCGCCGGAATGTCGTCCCCTTTCACCGTCACCACGTCAAAACCAAAGGCGCGGAATTTGCCTTCCAGATCGAAGGCGCTGATGATTTCGTCCAGCTCGCCGTCGAGCTGCTGTTTGTTCCAGTCCACGAACACCGTCAGATTGTTCAGTCGATGGTGAGCAATAAACTGGAAGGCTTCCCAGCACTGCCCTTCGTTCAGCTCCCCATCGCCAACGATGCAAAACACCCGGTTTGGCCTTCCTGCCAGCTTGTGCGACAGCGCCATGCCGCCTGCAATGGAGATCCCCTGCCCCAGCGATCCGGTGGTGGCATCCACGCCGCGTGTTTTCAGGCGATCCGGGTGGCTTGGCAGACGCGTTCCGTTCTGGTTTAGCGTGCTCAGCTCTTCAATCGGGAAGTAGCCCTTAATCGCCAGCGTGCTGTACAGCGCCGGGCCCGCATGTCCCTTCGACAGCACAAAGTAATCGCGCTCTGGCCAGTCCGGATCGGCCGGGTCAATTTTCATTACCGCGCCGTACAGAACGGCCAGTGTTTCAACGACTGACATGCTGCCGCCGTAGTGACCAAAACCCAGCTGCGTCAGGGATTTCAGCGTCTCAAGGCGGATCTGACGCGCCAGTTCGGTTATTTCATTTTCATTCATGATTTGGCTCCGGGGTTTTCCTGCGCGTTACCGCTGGCAGGTTTGTTTTTAGCGAAGACGTTGTAGGCCACCAGCAGCGCAAACAACACAACAACCAGTCCGGTGATGGCAAGCGGCGACAGGAAGCGCGCCAGGTTGCCGAGCACAATCCCGACGGCGCCAAAGTCGGCGTCCGAGAAGGTCGTATTCGCAAAGCCAATCGCGCCCAGAACAGGCAGCAGCAGGACCGGCAGGAAGGTGATCAGCAGGCCGTTAGCAAAGGCGCCAATCATCGCCCCGCGACGTCCGCCGGTGGCGTTCCCAAACACGCCCGCCGTTGCACCGGTGAAGAAATGCGGCACGACGCCCGGCAGGATCAGCACCCAGCTAAACTGACCGCAGATGAACAAGCCTACAATCCCGCCGTGGAAGCTGAACAGGAAGCCAATCAGCACCGCGTTTGGCGCATACGGGTAGACCACCGGGCAGTCCAGCGCAGGTCGCGCATTGGGCACCAGTTTTTCCGAGAAGCCGGTAAAGGCCGGGACAATTTCCGCCAGAATCAGGCGCACACCCTGCAAGATGATAAACACGCCTGCCGCGAAGGTGATGGCCATAATGATGGCGTACACCAGGTAGTTCTGGCCGCCGCTGAAGGTGGCCTCCACGTACTCACGCCCGGCGCTCACCGCCATAATCAGGTAGATAATCATCATGGTCAGTGAGATGGAGATCGAACTGTCGCGCAGGAAGCTGAGGTTCTTCGGCAGGTTCATCTCTTCGGTGGAGCGCGAGCCTTTACCGACCTTGCTACCAATCCAGCCGGACAGCACGTAGCCCAGCGTGCCGAAATGACCGAAGGCGATCTCATCGTTGCCGGTAATACGCTTCATATAGCGTTGCGCAATCGCCGGGAAGAAGGCCATAATCAGGCCGAGGATCAACGAACCGGTGAAGACCAGCCCTACCCCTTCGAAGCCTGCGACCGTCAGGATCACGCCAATCATGCACGCCATGTAGAAGGTGTGATGCCCGGTCAGGAAGATGTACTTCAGGCGGGTAAAGCGCGCGACAATAATATTCGCCACCATCCCGAAAGCCATAATGAGCGCGGTGGAGGCACCATATTTTTCCAGGGCAATCGACACAATAGCTTCATTGTTGGGAATAATGCCCTGAATATTAAAGGCGTGCTCAAACATACCACCGAGCGGATTTAAAGAGCCCACCAGCACGGTTGCGCCGCCGCCCAGTACAATAAAGCCGAGAATGGTTTTAATTGTGCCTTTTACCACATCTGAAAAGGCTTTTTTCTGCGCCACCAGACCAATCAGGGCAATTAAGCCGACCAGGACTGAAGGGACTTTTAAGATATCAACAACGAAATTCAGCGTTTCAAGGATAAACATATCCACCTCGCCTTTTCAGGATTATTGTCTTTCGAACCAGGCGCGCAGCTGCGCTTCGAGTTCGTTGATATCGATAATATTGTTGATCACCACCAGCTGGCTTTCCGGCACGCTGGCGCTGGCGGCAATGTCTTTCGCCATTACAAACAGGTCCGCCGCGCCCGGCGTGGCCGAGGAGAGATCGGAGTGTTCAACCTCTGCCTCAATTTCCAGTTTTTTGAGCACCTTTTTAATATTCATTTCGACCATAAAACTGCTGCCCAGGCCGGAGCCGCAAATAGCCATAATTTTCATTGTTATCCCCTTTTTTGAGTAGAGTACGCCCCATCACGCTGACGCGTAATGTTGAGATGAATCGGATTAAATAATTAAATCAGAAGCGATTGATGACGGTTTTTATCTCCTCCAGCGTATTCGCCCGATGTAATTCAGCCATATCTTCGTCGCTGGAAAATAATTCTGCTAAGGCGGAGATCATTTCGATATGGCTATGTTTGTCCGGCGCCGCCAGCATCACAATCACATCGACGGGGTCAAACTCACCAGCACCAAATGAGACGCCCTGTTTCAGTTTTAATAATGACAGGCCAAGTCCTTTCGCCCCTTCTTCCGGTCGCGCATGTGGCATTGCCAGCCCAGGAGCCAGCACATAGTAGGGACCTAACCTGTGATGCTGCTCAATGATAGCCGTGACATATTCCGGCGCAATGACCTGCAAATCCAGCAGCGGTTTCGCGCACAGTTCCAGCGCCTGGGGCCAGCTTTCAACGCTATCCTGTAGGATGATGGTTGTATCATATATCCACTTTTTGAGCATTTTTCACTCCCGCTAAAGACCAGACATGGGCAAACTCTATTCAACCCATCAATTAATGACTGCGATCGCGATCACAAAGATAGCGCTACCAACAACCAACATGCAGAACTGTGATAGCGCTATCAAATTGCTATCCTGGTGCGAAATCACAGCAAAAAAAGGGATTTAAGGCGTATACTGCCTGTCACGTAAAATGAAGGATGAAACTAAATCGCGTCCTGTCAGCAGGAAGATGTATGTCTTTAACCCGAAAACGGCGCAGTACCGGAAAAGTAACGCTCGCGGATGTCGCGCAGCTTGCCGGCGTAGGCACGATGACTGTTTCCCGTGCCCTCCGCACGCCCGAACAGGTTTCCGATAAACTGCGTGAAAAAATTGAAGCCGCGGTGCAGGAGCTGGGTTACATGCCCAATCTTGCCGCCAGCGCACTGGCATCGGCATCGTCATGGACGATTGCGATGGTAGTACCCAATCTTTCCGAAGCTGGCTGTTCCGAGATGTTCGCCGGGCTACAGCAGGTGCTCCAGCCAGCCGGATATCAGATTATGCTGGCGGAATCTCAGCATCGTCTTGAACAGGAAGAGAAACTGCTTGAAACGCTGCTGGCCTCGAACATCGCCGCGGCGATACTGCTCAGCGTCGAGCACTCCGATACCGTGCGACACTGGCTAAAAAACGCCTCTATCCCGGTGATGGAAATGGGTGCAATGCGTGCCGATCCTATTGATATGAATATCGGGATTGATAACGTCGCCGCCATGTATGAACTTACCGAAATGGTGATTCAGCGCGGCTACCAGAATATTGGCCTGCTGTGCGCTAACCAGGAGCAGTGGATTTTTCAGCAGCATTTGCAGGGCTGGTACAAGGCGATGCTGCGCCACCACCTGGCGCCAAACAGAGTGATTAATGCCGCCATGCCGCCGAACTTCTCCACCGGTGCGGCACAATTGCCGGAGTTTCTGCTGGCGTGGCCGGAGCTGGATGCGCTGGTGTGCGTATCAGATGAACTGGCCTGCGGCGCGCTGTATGAGTGCCAGCGTCGGCGCATCAAGGTGCCGGACGATTTAGCGGTCGTGGGCTTTGGCGACAGCGACGTCAGCCGCGTCTGTCAGCCGCCGCTGACGACGATGGCAGTACCGCATCGCAAGATTGGGATTGAAGCCGGGAAAGCGTTACTGGAACGTCTGAATGACGGAGACTGGCGCGACCATAAACCCATCGCGTCCAGCCTGTGTCTGCGGGAAAGCTGTTAAGGCTTACTCAGCCTCTTCCTCTTTTTCCGCCTTATTTTCCGGTTTAGCGGATTCGTTTTTGGCGTTGCGGGTCATCCACAGCGCCAGTGCTTTAAGGGAATCCGGCGTGAATTCGTCGCAACGCGCGGTGATCTCTTCCGGCGTCATCCAGCACACTTCGCTCACTTCCTCTTCCTGCAAGGCGAAAGGTCCGTGGGAAACGCAGCTAAACAGCCCGCCCCAGACGCGACAATGCTCATCTTCGAAATAAAACTGTCCGTGCTCGGCAAACGGCACGCCAGCGATACCTAACTCTTCTTCCGCTTCACGACGCGCGGAATCCAGCAATACTTCATCGGCCTGCACGACGCCACCCGCTGTGGCATCCAGCATACCAGGAAGAAAATCTTTGGTGTCGGTGCGACGCTGGACCAGAATCTTGCCCATGCCGTCATGAACAACGATGTACGTCGCGCGGTGACGCAGACGCTCCGCACGCATTTGTTCGCGGCTGGCCTGCGCGATCACTTCATTCTCTTCGCTGACAATGTCAACCCACTCAGTACTTGCCAAATGATTCTGCTCCACCATCGGGAAACCTTCTCGTCTAAGCGCTCTTTCGGCGCGTTTGCAGTTGTGGTGTAACTTACGGATTAATCGCTATCTGCGCAATAACTTGCTGATCATTAAGTGCGATAACGCTTAATGTCCCGTCTTCATACATGCCGTAACTTGCCGGGTTGCCGCCTTTAGGAATGCTGACAGACCCGGGGTTAAAGTGATAAAACGCCCCGCGTTTTTCCGCCACCGGAATATGAGTATGACCATAAATCAGGACATCGCCAGCGGCAAGTGACGGCAGGTTATCCGGGCCGAACAGGTGCCCGTGGGTCAGGAACAAACGGCTGTTTTCCATCAACACCTGTTGCCAGGGAGCGGTGATGGGAAATTGCAGCAGCATCTGGTCAACTTCGCTGTCGCAGTTGCCGCGAACGGCGATAATGCGCGAGGCAAAATGATTAAGTTTTTCCGCCACCTGCGCGGGAGCATACCCTTCCGGCAACGCATTGCGTGGGCCGTGGTTTAACACATCGCCCAGGATCACCAGCCATTGCGCCCCGCTTTGGGCAAACAGAGATAACACGCGTTCGGTCGCGGGCAGCGATCCATGAATATCCGACGCAAACATCAGTTTCATCAGTTACTCCTCGGGAATTCAGACTGCCCCTATCATACCTCAAGCGCCCCGTCTTATCAGCCCGCGCGCTTAGCAGAGAGTGCCAGATAGCGCTGTACCGACGCGCGTTGCCACTGGAATGTGGCGTAATCCACCAGTAGCTGTGGGACGTCATCGCCGTTGAGGATCAGGCGATTGAGCATCAGCGCCAGATCGGTGTCGGCAATACACCACTCGCCAAACAGGTTGGGGTTACCCTGCGCCAGCAGCGATGACGCCGTTTCAATCAGCTTCCGGGCGCTGGATAAGCCTTCCTCGCTGAGGGCGGGCTTTTTGACGCCAGCGAACACCACGTCCGTGGAGCGTTCTGTGCGAATCGGCACCAGGTCGCTACGCAGCCACGCCTGGATCTGGCGGGCGCGGGCGCGCTTTTGCAGATCGTGAGGATAGATGCGTTCCCACTCTGGTGGGGCAAAGCGGTCTTCAAGGTACTCGTCAATCGCTGAGGATTCACTCAACTCAAAACCGTCAATCTCCAGCACAGGGACACGGCGGGTGAGCGCGTAGCCCTGCCACTGAGGCTTCAGATGTTCGCCGCTGTCCAGGTCAACGGTTTTCAGACTAAAAGTTAGCCCCTTTTCTGCCAGCGCCACATAAACGCTCATGACATAAGGAGAAAAAAAGTTCGCATCGGACCACAACGTTATTACAGGCTGGCTCATAACATCCTCATCGGCTGATCGGTTTTCACTCAACATATAATCTCTTTGCCTCGCTGTCACTTGATGAAAACTCACGATTTACAACAAGCACCTATACTGATTTTTCATGGCAACACTATTCGCACTGACAGGAGTTGAGAATGATAGATCTCTATTATGCCCCCACCCCTAATGGCCATAAGATCACCCTCTTTCTTGAAGAAGCCGAACTGGACTACCGGATCATTCGCGTGGATATCAGCAAAGGCGATCAGTTCCGCCCCGTTTTTCTGGCCATCTCGCCCAACAATAAAATTCCGGCCATCATTGATAACCTGCCTTCTGACGGGGGCAAACCGTTAAGCCTGTTTGAGTCCGGAGAGATTTTGCTTTATTTGGCAGAGAAAACCGGCAAGCTCCTGAGCGGGGAGTTGCGCGAGCGTCATCACACGCTGCAATGGTTATTCTGGCAGTCGAGCGGCCTGGGGCCGATGCTGGGGCAGAATCATCACTTTACCGCCTATGCGCCGCAGACGATCCCTTACGCCATTGAGCGATATCAGGTCGAAACCCAGCGCCTGTACGGAGTCCTGAACCGTCGGCTGGAAAAATCACCGTGGCTGGGAGGTGAGCATTACAGCATCGCAGATATCGCCTGCTGGCCGTGGATCAACACCCATGAACGCCACCGGATCGACCTGGCCACTTATCCGGCGGTGAACAACTGGTTTGAGCGCATCCGGACCCGCCCGGCAACCGAACGCGCCATGCAAAAAATCCATCAGATTTGAGCCTGTGCCCCGTTGGGTGCAGGTGTTCTCCTCATGTATGATGAGGTAAAAATACTGACACGGAGAAGACCTGCAATGTCCCAGCATGACGCTATTATTCGTATAAAAAACCTACGCTTACGCACATTCATTGGTATCAAAGAGGAGGAGATCGCGAATCGCCAGGATATCGTGGTGAATGTCGTGATCCATTACCCGGCAGACAAGGCGCGCGCCAGCGAAGACATCAATGACGCGCTGAACTATCGCACGATCACCAAAAGCATCATCCAGTACGTTGAGAACAACCGTTTTGCGCTACTGGAAAAATTAACTCAGGATGTGCTCGACATCGCACGCGAACACCACTGGGTCACTTATGCTGAAGTGGAGATCGATAAACTTCACGCCCTGCGCTACGCCGACTCCGTCTCCATGACGTTAAGCTGGCAGCGCCAGGCGTAAACCTGGAGGTTGTATGAAGATCCTGCTCACCGGCGGTACGGGGCTGATTGGTCGCCATCTCATTCCCCGTCTGCACGCGCTGCATCACGAGATTACCGTGGTGACGCGCAGCCCGGAGAAAGCACGTCAGGTGCTGGGGGCAGGTGTCGACATCTGGAAAGGTCTGGCTGAGCAGCAGAATCTGGACGGCTTTGACGCCGTCATCAACCTCGCGGGTGAACCCATTGCCGACAGGCGCTGGACCGAAGAGCAGAAGCAGCGGTTGTGCAGCAGCCGCTGGACTATCACCGAGAAGCTGGTCGAGCTGATTCGCAACAGCCATACGCCGCCATCGGTGCTCATTTCAGGCTCTGCGACGGGCTATTACGGCGATCTCGGCGAAGTGGTGGTGACCGAAGAGGAGCCGCCGCATAATGAATTTACCCATAAACTCTGCGCCCAGTGGGAGCGTATCGCCTGCGCGGCGCAGAGCGATCGTACCCGCGTCTGCCTGCTGCGTACCGGCGTGGTACTTGCGCCGAAAGGCGGCATTCTGGGTAAAATGCTTCCTCCCTTCAAGCTGGGGCTCGGCGGGCCAATTGGCAACGGGCGTCAGTATCTGGCGTGGATCCACATCGACGATATGGTGAACGGCATTATCTGGCTGCTGGATAACGATCTGCGCGGGCCGTTTAACATGGTTGCGCCCTATCCGGTGCGTAATGAACAGTTTGCCCACGCGCTGGGGCATGCCCTGCATCGTCCGGCGATTTTACGCGTGCCTGCGACGGCGATCCGGCTGTTGATGGGAGAATCATCGGTGCTGGTGCTGGGCGGGCAGCGCGCGCTGCCAAAACGTCTGGAAGCGGCCGGGTTTGCCTTCCGCTGGTATGATTTAGAAGAGGCGCTGGGGGATGTAGTCTAATAATATCATTTAAGCCTCAATGCTAATAGTAAATTAACTGAGGCTTATTTCGTTTTTAATGTTAATTAATAAACCCCAACTCAAGCCAACACTCTTTATATTTAGCCTTGAAACTATCCTCAGTACAACTTAATATATTTAATGATATATAAAAATTTAAAAGTAAAGATAACTGCTGTTCCAAATCAAACTCACTTGAAGGTGAAGAAATCATTGGCGTGAACATGAACTTATCAACCCAACGATTGAAAGATGAGCCAACATTAATATTTAATGGTATATCTCCCTCACAAATAGATATGTCGCTGTAATATTCGTTATAGCACGGAATTAATCTTCTCGTAGGTGGTTCAGAAACATTCAACTCAATTTCTTTTCTTAATAATGCTGACGGACAGGTAAAAGTTTTTAACCCATCATTTTTAAATTTGAATATAAAACCAATACCATCATCTTCATCATAGCTTTCAGATTCATCAAATGGCAAATCGCCATAATATTCTTCAACAACTAGAGATAATGATTCTTTTTTGAAAATACCAGACAGTATTTGCATGACATTCAAATCAATGTCATTAAATTTAGTATTATATAAAAAACCATATTTGTGTTCATAAACAAACAGATCGTTTTCACCAGATATATACTGCTCTAATTTTATCCCATTTATCTCATATTGTTTCCATTCATAGTTAATAGACTTTCCAGTCACGGAATATAAATAAAAATCAGATAACTTATCATCTTTAGTATTTTCCCTCAAGTTTGATGAATGATTCTCAAGTATATAAGTGATGATTTCTTCAATTTCTTTATGCCTGTCTGTTCGACCTTTTTTTCTATCTATCGTTAACCAATATCCAGCACTGTTTTTGAAAATATCCAGTTCGCCAACCAAGCATTTAACATTAAAACTTGTATCAAATTCAACGCCTTTATATTTGAAGGTTAGATTAGCAAAAATGTAATCTTCCATGTTTATTTTTATGCTAAAATCTGCACCAAGAGAATAGTCTGACATAAAAACATTACCTTCTTTATTTTCAACGTCAACTCTCCTTTCTAATTTAGTTTTATTGATTATTAATGGAATATGGGACTTTTTAAAATCTGAGGTTAACATCTGCATTACATTTTGATAAAAATCGTTTTTTTGTTCTAAAAGCAATGGATCTTCATAGTTTTCAATACGGCGACCTCTGTAATTTATAAAATTCTCATTTTTGCTTTTAAAAATTGATTTGATTTCAGTTCCTTCAAATCGTCTATCATCCAATTCTTTTATTGAGATATCAAAGAATTCATTATCGGCATTATTTATAACCTTTATTTCATAGCAAGGATTTTCCTTTTTCCTAGTTTTAATTACAACCTCATCACATAATTTAAAAACTGTCTGAAGGCCAATACCGAAATATCCAGACGGCTTTGCCCAATCTGGCATTGTTCAATTTAATTTTTTTATTAATTCAACTGACTCCGATCCTACTACTAGAATCTTCCTTATATCATTAATATCCATGCCAAGGGCAAAATCTTTAATAATGAAACTATTAAATTTCACACCTTCTTCACTGTCATATTCTTCAATTAACAATTCTATTTTATATTTCTCTAATTCATTTATAAAAAACTCTCGATCTTTTACATCATCATGAGATAAACTGCTATTAGAAATCAGCTCATCCCAAACTTTATAATATGTTGCATCAATAGAATTTTGTAACAATTCACGAACGAAAGGATATTTCTCACTATATATCTGAGAGCCTGTAATATATTCATAAACTCGTTTAGGATTTAAAGTTATTTTTGGTACTTTGCCATCAATAGCTATATAGTCTTTTATTCTACACTCAAGTATACCGATGGTCGGCAAAGCCCTGAAATCACTATCGGGAACTATTTCATTCCAAACCCTCTTCTGATAATCGAATTCATTTTGTATATAATTAAACCAACCTTGTTGTGCGTGATATGCTCCATATTGTTCGCACTCAGCTTTTATTTCAATTACTTCGCTATTTATAAATAAGTGTTTTATTGATGCATGTTTTTCTTGATGATTTTTAGAGGAAACAGGTACATTCCCAATATTTGCTAATAAAGTAGGGCAAAACCTGCCATCATCAATATCCAATAGATCTCCTATTCTTAATAAAGCTGCTATATATCGAGGGTGAGCATAATCTTCTGCATCCATTCCATCATTATACTTTGCAAGCTCCAAAATGGCATCGGGATTTCTTCCATGGCACTGAACTATTTGCGCCACAAAATTAAACAGCCTTTGTGGAATTAATGAAGTTCTAGGTGAAAATACATTTATCTTTGATGGTTCTTTTACAAAGTGTCCAGATCTATCTGCGTGTAATTTCCTGAAATAATCAGCTAAAACAAATGTCAAAGAATTAGATATAGAAAGTGCTTTTATGATATCATTTTCATTTTTACGTTGTAATATTTCTTTTGCATGTTTTGATAGTTCACTTTCATTTTGGGATAACTCCTCAAGATAAAAATGAAATGACGGATCTCTTAAGAGTTCCTTTTTTTCTTCATTAGTAATTACCATACCGGCATCATGCCAGTAGCAAGACTCTAACAGCAACCAACAATCTGTTGCGGTCAATTTATAAATATTTGGAGAAATAACTTTCTCTATTTGTGTAATTATTGTGGATGAATGTGATGCGTCATGTAAACTGTAATGAGGGAAATCTCTTGATACTGTATTAAGCGCTCTTGATAATAATTTTTTATCAAATTCCCACTGCGCCCATAATAATGAGTAATTAGGGTTACCTTCAGCAAGCTGCTTTAATCTCTGCTCTATTCTCATAACTCGATTCCTAATTAAAATTTATTTAATAAGATAAGTGTAAATATACTCAGCCAAATCATCCTCAACAGTATAAAAATAACAAGCCGGGATATTCAGCACCTCAGCCAATTTACACGCCAGTACGAAATCAGGCGTGTGGATCCCCTTTTCATACTGGTTCATACGTGCGCTAGCAGTCGCTTCATCAATCCCCGCGAGGATCCCAAGTTTTTGCTGTGATAGTCCGGCTTTCAGCCTAGCCGCTTTAAGTCGATGGGGAAGCATGATAACTCTTCAAAATCTGGAAGTAGAGTCATGATTCTGGTATTCCGTTATTGAAATTACACTAAGTATTACTTAGCATTTGTGTCTGCAATTTGAACAAAATTATATATAAAGGAAAATATATGAATAGAGATCAGGACATGCACCCAGCGGATATCATCGCCATGCTCCATAAGCGTAAACTTTCACTGGCAGCTCTTTCCCGCCAGGCTGGTTTGAGTTCTTCTACTCTTGCAAACGCGCTCTCCAGGCCGTGGCCCAAGGGGGAAAAGATCATCGCGGAGGCACTAGAAAAAGATGCGGCGTCGATCTGGCCCAGTCGCTACTACGATCAATATGGCAACTATGTTGATCGTTCTCAGTTAATGAGGACCAAACGCTAACCTCCATCACCAAAATCCATTCTGTCCGCCAGTTACATTCCGGTGTTAAGGTAATAAGCCAATTTCATCGGAATGGCGTAACAATGGCAACCATCACCACTCCCCGGCTTCACCTCACCCCTTTCGAACCCTCTGACTGGGCGTTCTTCCGCTCGCTGCGCGAAAACCGCGACATCATGCGCTATATGGCCGCTATTGCACCCGAAAAAGAGACCCGACGCGTGTTTGCCGCACGTCTGATGGCGGAGCATGTTTTCGTGATTCGTTTTCAGAATGACGATACGCCGCTGGGCGATATCGGCCTGCAAATCAGCCCTGAGAACCGTGAAGAGGCGGATATCGGCTACACGGTTGTGCCTGCCGCACAGGGAAAAGGCATCGCCAGCGAGGCGCTGCGCGCGGTATGTGACTATGCGTTTAGCCAGACCAGCGTAAAAGCGATTAACGCGTACGTGCTGGCGGACAACGGCGGATCTGTGCGGGTACTGGAGAAAGCGGGGTTTGTGCGTACGCAGGTGCTGGAAAAGGCGTATGAGATTGACGGCGTACGGTATGACGACTGGGTGTATCGGCTGGAGTGTGGTGCGGTCTGAATGCCGGGCGGCACTGCGTTTGCCCGGCCTACGGTTTTTGTAGGTCCGGAAAGCGAAGCGCCACCGGGCAATTGGGCGGCTCTGCGGCCTGATGCCCTCACCCCGGCCCTCTCCCACAGGGAGAGGGAGAAAGGCCAAACCTACTTCAACGAGCCTTTCAGGAACTGCTGCAAACGCGGGCTTTGCGGGTTCGCCAGCACCTCGTCCGGATGACCCTGCTCCTCAATCTTTCCCTGATGCAGGAAGATAACGTGGTTAGAAACGTTACGGGCAAAGCCCATCTCGTGCGTCACCACCACCATCGTTTTGCCCTCTTCCGCCAGCTTCTGCATGATGCGCAGCACTTCGCCAACGAGTTCAGGATCCAGCGCGGAAGTCGGTTCGTCAAACAGTAATACTTCCGGCTCCATCGCCAGCGCGCGGGCGATGGAAACACGCTGCTGCTGTCCCCCTGACAGGTGCACCGGATATTTGATCTGCTGCCGCTCGTCGATACCCACTTTCGCCAGGTATTTCACCGCACGCTCGCGGGCTTCCTGCTTGCTTAAGCCGAGCACCTGAACCGGCGCTTCCATCACGTTCTCCAGCACCGTCATGTGGCTCCAGAGATTAAAGTGCTGGAATACCATGGTCAGGCGTGTGCGCAGCAGGCGCAGCTGGTTTTTATCCGCCACCTTAAGCTGACCGTCTTTATCACGGACCATGTTGATGTTCTGTCCGCTCACCACAATCGATCCTTCGCTCGGCTTTTCGAGGAAGTTGATGCAGCGCAGGAAGGTACTTTTACCCGAACCTGATGAGCCGATAATACTGATCACGTCGCCCGCGTTAGCCTCCAGCGACACCCCTTTCAGCACTTCATGTTCGCCGTAGCGCTTGTGCAAATCAATTACGTTTAATTTGTTCTCAGCCATCATAAATTCTCAGTGCGTCGACGGTTTTATATGCTGCAACCAGCGTTTTTCAGCCTTACGGAACAGGCTGATCAGGACGTAAGAAATGATCAAATAGAGCACTGCCGCAATGCCAAACGCCGTAAACGGCTGGTAGGTGGCAGAGTTAATATCGCGGGCAATCTTTAACAGATCCGGCACCGTGGCGGTAAACGCCAGTGCCGTCGAATGCAGCATTAAAATCACTTCGTTGCTGTACGCCGGCAGCGCAATGCGCAGCGCTGAAGGCAAAATAATACAGCGGTAGAGCTTTACGGAGGAAAAGCCATACGCGCGCGCCGCCTCAATCTCACCGTGCGGCACGGAACGAATGGCCCCGGCGAAGATTTCGGTGGTATAGGCGCAGGTATTGAGGGTCAGCGCCAGCACCGTACAGTTCAGACCGCTGCGGAAGAACGCGTTCAGCATCTCGGTGCCTTTCACGATCTCCAGCGTGTACATTCCGGAATAGAACACCAGCAGTTGCACGTACAGCGGCGTACCGCGAAACACGTAGGTGAACAGCCAGATCGGAAACTGGATAAATTTATTGTTCGACACGCGGCCAATGGCGAGGAACACCGCCAGAATGCCGCCCATGACCACCGAGGAGATCAGCAGCCACAGCGTGATCGCCACGCCAGTAAAGCGGTAGCCATCCGTCCACAGCAGGGATTTCCAGTACTCCTGAATAATCTCAATCACAGGTCAGCCCTCTTCACACCCACGGAGTAGCGACGTTCGAGCAGAAGCAGCACACCATTGGAGACGGTCGTAAAGACCAGATAGATTACGCCGCAGACCACCGCAAAATAGAACGGTTCCCAGGTACTTTTACCCGCCAGCTGCGTGGCCTTCACCACATCTTCCAGACCCAGCAGGGAGACCAGCGCCGTTGCCTTGAGAATAACCTGCCAGTTGTTACCGATGCCCGGCAGCGCGTAGCGCATCATGGCCGGGAACATGATCCGGCGAAACGTTTGTGAGGAGGTAAAACCGTAGGCGGTCGCCGCTTCAATGTGCCCTTTCGGCACAGCCATGTAAGCGCCGCGAAAGGTCTCAGTGAAATAAGCACCGTAGATAAAACCAAGGGTAATAATACCGGCCACCATCGGGTCGATATCGATCTGATCCATGCCGATGGCATCCGTGACGCCGTTAAGTACGATTTGCAGGCCATAAAAGATCAGCAGCATCAGCACCAGGTCAGGCACGCCGCGAATCAGCGTGGTATAGCCTTCAAATATCAGCGCCAGCGGTCTGTTGGCGGATAACTTTGCCCCCGCGCCCGCCAGGCCTATCAGCACCGCCAGCACCACGGAGCTGATAGCCAGCTCAAGGGTGACAAGCGCGCCCTGTAAAATAACGCCAGAAAATCCGTACAGCATACCGCGTGCCCTGTCGTCTCGTGAGTGGTAGAACCGTGTCTTTTCCCCTCCCGCAACGGGAGGGGCCGCACGTTATCAGACGGGGCGATTAGCCGCCGTAAACATTAAAATCGAAGTACTTTTTCGCCAGCTTGTCGTAAGTGCCGTCCGCGCGCATCTCGGCGAACGCTTTGTTCAGGGCTTCACGCAGTTCGTTGTCTTCTTTCCGCAGGCCCATACCGGTACCAACGCCAAAGAGTTTTTCGTCCTTAATGGACGGACCCCCGAACTTGTAATCTTTACCCACAGGCTGTTTCAGGAAGCCTTCGCTTGCCGCCACTTCATCCTGGAATGCCGCGTCAATACGGCCTGCCGTCAGGTCTGCGTAGATGTTTTCCTGACCCTGGTAAGAGACAATTTCAATCCCCTTTGGCGCCCAGTGCTCGTTACCGTAGGTTTCCTGCGTCGTACCCTGCAACACGCCCACGCGTTTGCCCTTCAGAGATTCAAGGGTTGGCTGAATGTCAGAGGATTTCGCCACCACCAGACGTGAGTCAGCCGCGTAGAGTTTGTCCGTGAAGGCAATCTCCTGCTGACGTTTTTCGGTGATAGACAGGGAGGACATGATCACGTCAATTTTTTTCGCTTTCAGGGACGGGATTAGCGCGTCCAGCGGGTTTTCAACGTAGGTACATTGCGCTTTAATGCGTTTGCACAGCTCGTTAGCCAGATCGATGTCAAAACCGACCAGTTCCCCCTTCGCATTTTTCGATTCGAAAGGCGCGTAGGTTGGGTCAGTCCCAATACGAATTTTCTGCGGAATGGCTGCGAATGCTGCGGTGGCGCTGGAAAAGGCCAGTACCAGAGAAAGTGACAACACCAGTTTTTTCATATCTGTCCTCAACAAACTGTCTAAATACGAGATTTTACGACTACGGGGTGCCGTTAATGTGCCATTAATCCCCTCACTCAGGCAAAGATTAATGCCTCTGAACGGGAATTTTTGCATTTAAAATGCTTAACTATGCACACAGCGTTCCAATATGGTGCATTGCTTGCACCATGCTGGAACACTTCCCCTAAAGATGCACCACATCAGTGCATCTCATTCAGGTATTAATCACCGTAGACGTTGAAATCAAAGTATTTCTTCGCCAGTTTGTCGTAGGTACCGTCTTTACGCAGCTCATTAAACGCTTTGTCGAAGGCGGCTTTCAGCTCGGTATCATCCTTACGCAGGCCAATACCGGTGCCGTCGCCAAAGTATTTTTTGTCTTTCACCGACGGGCCGGCAAAGGCGTACTCTTTACCCGCAGGCTGTTTCAGGAAGCCTTCGCTCGCGGCGACTTCATCCTGAAACGCGGCATCCAGACGGCCTGCCGCCAGGTCAGAGTAGATCAGATCCTGGTTCTGGTAAGCGACCACATCGACGCCTTTCTCGCGCCAGTTAGCATTGGCGTAACCTTCCTGGGTCGAGCCCTGAAGCACGCCAACATGTTTGCCTTTCAGCGAGTCGATGGTCGGCTGGATTGGCGAGCCTTTCGCGGCAATCAAACGTGAGTCGGCAGCGTAGAGCTTCTCTGAGAAGGCGATCTCCTGCTGACGTTTTTCCGTGATGGAGAGAGAAGAGATAATGGCATCAATTTTCTTGGCTTTCAGCGACGGGATCAGCGCGTCAAAGTCACTGCCCACCCATGTGCATTTCACTTCCATGCGTTTGCACATCTCATTTCCCAGATCGATATCAAACCCCACGAAGTCGCCTTTCGCATCCTTGGAGGAGAATGGCGCGTAGGTTGCGTCTGTACCGATACGAACTGTCTGTGGTAGCGCTGCATAGCTACTTGCTGCTGCACTCAAGCCCACGAGCAAAGACAGAGCCAGAACCGTCTTCTTCATACATTTACCCTCAAGAACCGTGATTTTATTATGGTTTATGTTGTGTGTTGTGTTGCAGGCTGCTCTTGCAGGTCTTATGCCACATTGTCGTCGGGTTAAAACTACGACGTTAAATATGTTAATAAAACGTTGCGATACTGCCTTAATGGTGAAAGATAGCAGGTCTGCCGAACGAACCGGAAAGAGAAAAAGGGAAAAAGCGAATTAAATGTCGAGGATATGATCGCGGTTGCAGTTTTGCCCTGAAACAGGGCAAACAGTCATTTCATGCACCTTGCTTGTGCACAGCTTCACGCCCCTGCCAGCGGGTAAAGAGATCTTCCGGCAGGTCTATATCGAACTGATCCAGCACGCGGTTAACGGTCTGGTTGATGACATCGTCCAGCGTTTGTGGACGATGATAGAACGCGGGGACCGGCGGCATTATCACAGCTCCCAGTTCGGCTGCCTGCGTCATTAAACGCAGATGTCCCAGGTGTAGCGGCGTTTCCCGCACGCAGAGCACCAGAGGACGACGCTCTTTCAGCACCACGTCCGCCGCACGCGTCACCAGCGTGTCGGTATAGCTGTTTACGATACCGGAGAGGGTTTTAATCGAACAGGGCAAAATAACCATGCCGGCCGTTTTAAACGAGCCCGAAGAGATGCTGGCGGCGATATCGCGGGCATCGTGGACAACATCAGCCAGCGCCTGAACGTCGCGCAGAGAGAGATCGGTTTCAAGAGAGAGGGTCTGACGCGCCGCCTGGCTCATCACCAGATGAGTTTCTACGCCTGCAACGTCACGCAGCACCTGTAACAGCCGGACGCCATAAATCGCGCCGCTGGCACCGCTGATCCCTACAATGAGTCGTTTCATGATTTTTGCCCTTGCTGATTTCAGGGCTGACTGTGCAGGATTTTACGGGGAGTTGCAAGTGAGGGCGAGCCCCCTCACTTGCCGGAGCATCAACCTTCGTTGTGCATCTCTAAGCTTTCGAGATCGTTTTGCAGCTGGACGGCTTTCGCATCGTCGTTACGCAGAGAATCAAGGTAGTCGAGATACTGCTGGTCTACGTCTTTTGTCACGTAGATCCCATTGAATACCGAGCATTCGAACTGCTGAATATCCGGGTTCTCGGCGCGCACCGCATCGATCAGATCGTTCAGATCCTGGAAAATCAGGCCGTCGGCCCCGATGATCTGGCGAATCTTATCCACTTCACGGCCATGCGCAATCAGCTCATTAGCGGTTGGCATATCAATGCCATACACGTTCGGGAAGCGAATTTCCGGCGCTGCGGAGGCGAGATATACTTTCTTCGCCCCGGCCTCACGCGCCATCTCGATGATCTGCTCAGACGTCGTGCCGCGCACAATGGAGTCGTCCACCAGCAGCACGTTCTTGTCGCGGAACTCGGCACGGTTAGCGTTCAGCTTACGACGTACGGACTTACGACGCAGCTGCTGGCCCGGCATGATAAAGGTGCGGCCAACGTAGCGGTTTTTCACGAAGCCCTGACGGTACGGCTTGTCCAGAATACGGGCAATTTCCAGCGCGATATCACAGGAGGTTTCAGGGATTGGGATCACGACGTCGATGTCGAGATCGTCCCACTCGCGGGCAATCTTCTCGCCCAGCTTCGTCCCCATGTTGACGCGCGCGCTGTAAACGGAAATTTTGTCGATGAACGAGTCCGGACGCGCGAAGTAAACGTATTCGAACAGGCACGGGTTGCTCACCGGGTTGTCGGCGCACTGGCGGGTAAACAGCTGGCCCTTCTCGGTGATGTAGACCGCTTCGCCTGGCGCGACATCACGCAGGAATTCGAAGCCCAGCGTGTCCAGCGCCACGCTTTCGGAGGCAACCATGTACTCGGAACGGCCATCGCCGAGGTCACGTTTGCCGAGCACCAGCGGGCGAATGCCGTTTGGATCGCGGAAGGCCACCATGCCGTGACCGATAATCATCGCCACGCAAGCGTACGCGCCACGGATCTGGCGATTAGTCGCGGCAACGGCGGCAAAAATGTTGTCTGCTTCCAGCGGATAATGGCGGAAGTTATCCAGCTCGCTGGCAAAGATATTGAGCAGGATTTCAGAATCAGAGGTGGTATTAATGTGGCGACGTTTCTCTTCAAACAGCTTTTTACGCAGCTCGTGGGCATTGGTCAGATTGCCATTGTGGGCAAGCGTGATGCCATACGGGGAGTTAACGTAAAAAGGCTGAGCCTCAGAGGCGCTGGAACTACCAGCAGTAGGATAACGAACGTGACCGATCCCCATATTACCTTGCAGACGCTGCATATGGCGGGCTTCAAACACATCGTTTACCAGGCCGTTCGCCTTGCGTAAACGGAAGCAATTGTTTGCATCAATGGTGATGATACCCGCAGCATCCTGCCCACGGTGCTGAAGCACCGTTAACGCGTCATAAATCGACTGGTTTACCGGCATGAAACCGGCGATACCGACAATACCGCACATTCGTCTTTTCCTCGTTAAGCCACATCTCAGGGTTTATGCCCTGGGCAAGAAACTCGACGAGCTTTGCAGATAGTCAAAGAACCATCTGATGATGAAGCTGAACTCCGGAATGAGCTGCGATTTTTGCCAGTCTTCACTTTTGGAGAACCCGGTAAAGGTATCCAGGAAGAACAGGATCGCGGCCACAATGAGCACGCCTCGCAACGCGCCGAAACAGATGCCGAGCACCCTGTCCGTTCCTGACAGACCGGTTTTCTCGACCAGCTGGCCTATCACGTAATTGACGATAGCGCCGACAATCAGCGTCGCGATAAACAGCACCGCGATGGCGATTCCGTTTCGGACCAGTTCATCTTCAAAGCCCGTGAACCAGACAGACAGGTAAGTGTAGTAATGACTGGCAACAAAGAAAGCACAACCCCAGGTTACCAGCGATAACGCTTCACGAACAAAGCCACGGATCAGGCTAACCAGACAGGAAAAACCAATCACCGCAATGATGGCGTAATCAATCCAGACCATATGTGTCCCACGATTAAACGCCCTGTCATCCAGTTCGGGGCGAATTCTAACAGAAAAAGAAAACGTTTGCGTAGGGATTTCCTTCCCACGCGTAAATAAAAAAGGCGCTGAAAAAATGCTCAACGCCACCGCACCTTTGACGTTTCTGTGAACGTCTGCCCCCCCCTCACCCCGGCCCTCTCCCTCAAGGGAGAGGGAGCAAACCATCCCCTCGCCCCTTTGGGGAGAGGGTTAGGGTGAGGGGGTAATTTCTGTCAATTTGCGCTGTAGTTCATCACCACACCGCTCAGGCCGGAGATTTGCTTCAGCTCGCCAAGCGAACCTTTGAGCTTATCTTTAGACGCATCCGGCCCCACGAGGATACGGGTAATTTTACCCTGTACCGGCGTGGTGGGTGAAGTATAAACACGGTATCCCGCGCCGCGCAGTTTACTCACAATCTCATTGACCTTATCTGCATTTTTCAATGCACCGAGCTGAACGACATAGGCTTTGCCCGTAGGGGCAGCCTCCTGCTGGGTCTGTTTGGCCGGTGGCGGCGTTTCGGTTGCCGCAGCCAGCTGCTCGTCGGCTTTGTCACGCTGCGGTTTAGGCTGCGTTTTCTCTACCGGTTTCGGTTTTTCAACCGGTTTGGGTTGCTCTACCGGTACGGGATCGATTTCAACATTGTTATTCGCGGCCAGACGCGACGGGTCAAGAGACGGCGCGGCTGCATCACCTGCGCGCACCTCTTCCGCTGCGCCTTCAGGCGGCTGGGCTGGCAGCGCCTGCGTTGCCGCTGGCAGCATATCGGGCTCGTCGCGATCGCCCGGTTTGGGTACCAGCGGAATGGCCGCAAATTCATCCTGGTAATGCTTTTTCTGCCCGTCGAGCAATCCCGGGAGAATAATCACCCCGAGCGCGACCAGCACAATGGTTCCTGTTAAACGGTTCTGAAACTTACTCGCCACCGGTTCTCCCCGCGTCCATCACTTCCATGACATGTGCCACCGTGTGGAATGACCCACACACCAGCACGGTATCTTCTGGTTTAGCCTCCGCCATCGCGGCACGCCAGGCCGAAACCACACTGCTGTAGATTTCGCCTTTGCCGAGATGTTCCATCAACTGCTCAGCAGTCGCGCCGCGCGGCCCTTCCAGAGGAGCACAATACCAGCTATCGACCACACTCTCCATGCAGGCCAGCGTGCCGCCGATATCTTTATCATGAAGCATACCGATAACCGCCAGCACGCGCCCGGTTTTTGGTAACGATTTGAGACGTCCTGCGAGGTACGCCGCCGCATGCGGGTTATGTGCAACATCCAGAATCAGACGCGGTGACTCACTCACAATCTGAAAACGTCCCGGCAGCAGTGCGTTCTGAATGCCATCGCGGATTGCCTGCTCGCTCACCGTTAACCCGCTGGCGCGCAGGGCTGCCAGCGCAGTCGCCGCGTTAGGCTGTGGCACCTGCGGCAGCGGCAGATTCTCCAGCACGCCCTGCGCATCGCTGAAGCGCCAGCCGTTGTCCTGCACCTCATACTGCCAGTCCACGCCGCGACGCAGCAGACGAGCACCCTTCTCTTTCGCCACTTCAGCGATGGTATGTGGCATGTCCGGTTCGCCAACCACGGCAGGCTTATCGGCCCGGAAAATACCGGCCTTCTCACGGCCAATGCTTTCGCGGTCGGGCCCCAGCCAGTCGGTGTGATCCAGCGCGATGCTGGTGACGACGGCGACATCCGCATCTACCATATTTGTGGCATCCAGACGTCCACCCAGACCCACTTCCAGGATCACCACGTCCAGTTGCGCCTGCTTAAACAGCCACAGCGCCGACAGGGTGCCGTATTCGAAATAGGTTAATGAGGTATCGCCGCGCGCGGCTTCGATAGCGGCAAACGACGCCGTATGGGCCGATTCGGCCAGCTCGGTGTTTTGCACCCGCACCCGCTCGGTGTAGCGCACCAGATGCGGCGAGCAGTAAACGCCTACCTTATAACCGGCTGCCATCAGGACAGATTCCAGCGTGCGGCAGGTGGTGCCTTTACCGTTAGTGCCGGCCACGGTAAACACGAAAGGCGCAGGTTTCAGCACGTCAAGGCGCGCGGCAACCTGGCTTACGCGCTCAAGGCCCATGTCGATAGTTTTACTGTGCAGGTTTTCCAGATAAGAAAGCCACGCGGCCAGGGGCGACGTGGCTTGAGGAATGCTTTTATTTTCCATGATGCCCGGTTGTCATTAACGGTTTAGAAAGCAAAAGGGCAGCGCCATTTGGCCCTGCCCTTTTCAGTTATCAGGCCTCGGGTTCCTGATCCGGTACCACCACGCCTTCGCGCGGCTCGTCCGGGCTCGGCGACGGCAGATTCATCAGCTTCGCCAGGACGCTTGCCAGTTTGAGGCGCATCTCCGGGCGGCGGACGATCATGTCGATAGCACCCTTCTCAATGAGGAACTCACTGCGCTGGAAGCCCGGCGGCAGTTTCTCACGTACGGTCTGCTCGATAACGCGAGGACCGGCAAAGCCGATCAGCGCTTTTGGCTCAGCGATGTTCAGGTCGCCCAGCATCGCGAAGCTTGCAGAAACGCCGCCCATGGTTGGGTCGGTCAGTACCGAGATGTACGGCAGACCGCGCTCCTGCATTTTCGCCAGCGCGGCAGAGGTTTTCGCCATCTGCATCAGGGACATCAGCGCTTCCTGCATTCGTGCGCCACCGGAGGCGGAGAAGCAGATCAGCGGGCAGTTGTCTTCCAGCGCCTGCTCAACGGCACGCACGAAACGCGCACCAACCACAGAGCCCATTGAGCCGCCCATAAAGGCGAACTCAAACGCGGCGGCAACCACCGGCATCTCATGCAGGGTGCCTTTCATGACGATCAGCGCGTCTTTCTCGCCGGTCTCTTTCTGTGCAGAGGCCAGACGATCTTTGTATTTTTTGGAGTCGCGGAACTTAAGCACATCTTTTGGCTCCAGTTCGCTGCCCAGTTCTACCAGAGAACCTTCGTCCAGCAGGCTATGCAGGCGGTTGCGCGCCGACATACGCATATGGTGGTCACACTTCGGACACACCTCAAGATTGCGTTCCAGCTCTGCGCGATACAGAACCTGGCCGCAGCTATCACACTTCGTCCATACCCCTTCAGGAATGCTCGCTTTACGCGTTGGGGTAATGTTGCTTTTAATTCGTTCAATCCAGCTCATTGATAACCTTTCTGCCTGAACCTGGTCGTATGCCAGTTTTGCTGTAAGAGGCGAATAATGCCATTTTTGCCTCCAACAGACCATGAATGTTGCACATTAAAACATAACAGCCCGAAACTTTGGATAAAAAAGTGGTCGAACCGCCAGCGTGCATTTACTTCGCTTGTTTTGCCGCCGCGCGTTTGTGACGAATAATTTCGATCACACCCGGCAGAACGGAAAGCACAATAATCGCTACAATCAGTAACTTAAGGTTTTCCTGAACCACCGGCAGATCGCCAAACAGGTAGCCCGCATAGGTAAACAGCAGTACCCACAGCAGCGCGCCCACCACGTTGTACATGGCAAAATGACGATAGGACATGTGACCCATTCCCGCCACAAACGGTGCAAATGTGCGCACAATAGGCACAAAACGGGCAAGGATAATGGTTTTACCGCCATGGCGCTCATAGAACGCATGGGTCTTATCTAAATAACTGCGGCGGAAAATCTTCGAGTCCGGATTACTGAACAACCGCTCGCCAAACACCCGCCCGATAGTGTAGTTGACCGCATCACCAATAATCGCGGCGATGATCATCAGGACGACCATCAGGTGGACATTCAGGTCATTCGTTGGCAGTGCGGATAACGCGCCCGCCACGAACAGCAGTGAATCTCCCGGCAGGAACGGCGTAACCACAAGGCCGGTTTCACAGAACAGAATGAGGAACAGAATGGCGTATACCCAGACGCCGTACTGCGCGACCAGCTCCGCCAGGTGAACATCAATGTGCAGGATGAAATCAATCAGAAAACGTATTACGTCCATATTGTCTAAGCCCTAATTGCGCCTTTGTTTAGTCCGCTAAAAACAGCGGGCCCATTGGCGGTTTTGGCAGGTCGAACCGGTCCGGGTAATCCACCGAAACCAGATACAGACCTTCCGCTTTCGCCGTTGCTGCCGCAAGCGTTCTGTCCTTCGCTGCCAGCAGTTCTGCAATCCAGCTCTCCGGCTGGTGTCCGGCGCCCACTTCCATCAGGCTGCCTACAATATTCCGCACCATATGATGTACAAAGGCATTGGCTTTGATATCCACCACCACATACGCGCCATAACGACTGACGTTAATGTGCATGACGTTACGCCACGGCGTACGGGACTGACACTGCACCGCACGAAACGACGTAAAATCATTCTCTCCAATCAGACACTGCGCCGCACGCTGCATACGTTCTGCATCCAGCGGTTCATAAAAATGCGTCACGCCCTGGCTTAACACCGCCGGGCGCAGGCGCTGGTTGTAGATGACATAACGGTAGCGCCGCGCCGTCGCACTGAAACGCGCGTGAAAATCATCCGGCACAGCTTTCACCCAACGCACGGCAATGTCACCAGGCAAATTCGCATTTACACCCAGCGTCCAGGCCGCGTCTTTGCGCACGGCGGTGGTGTCAAAATGCACCACCTGCCCCGTGCCGTGAACGCCGGCATCGGTGCGGCCCGCACAGAAGACGCTTATCGGTTCATTCGCCACCTGAGAGAGCGCTTTCTCCAGCTTCTCCTGGACGCTGCGCACCTCATTCTGCCGCTGCCAGCCATAGTATTTACTGCCATCGTATTCAATGCCGAGGGCAATTCTGTGGACCGGCTTTTGTTCCACATCTGACATCAGTACAGATACTCCTGCACCAGTTTTTCCGCGATTTTGACCGCCATCAGCGCGCCGCCAAAACGCACGTTGTCGGCAACGGACCAGAACTGCACCTGCTCAGGCATACCGTAATCGTTACGCACGCAGCCCACAGAGAGATGCGCGCTGCCGGTAGCGTCGCCCACCTGCGTCGGGAATTCACTCTCTTCGGACAGGACAAGGTCCTCTCCGCGGCCAAACGCGTCGCGGGCTTCTTCAGCCGCCAGCGGACGCAGGGCTTCAAACCCGACCATCTGCGCGTGGCCGTAAAAGACCGAAGACTGCACGACGTTCGCGGAGATCATCAGACCGTCATCCTGCAGAATTTTGCGTGCTTCATCGACGATACGACGCTCTTCCCGCACCGAACCTTCACGATCCGGCAGCAGCGGCAGCATGTTGAACGCCAGCTGGCGGCCAAAGAAATCATCTTCGTCGATCGGGATACCGTTCAGCAGCTTCGCGCTCTGCCCTGCCAGTGCGTCTACGGCTTTTTTGCCGTTAGCGGAGGCTGACAGCAGGCTGGTCACGGAAATACGCGACAGGCCACCGTCGTCGATCAGCGGCTTCAGCGCGGTCAGCAGCTGGCTGGTGAGGCTGTTCGGTACTGCAATGATATTGCGGTTGCGGTAGTCAGCCAGCACAAACGGGTTGACGTCCGGCACCACCAGCGGCACATCCGGCTCCAGGGAGAACAGGCCGCTCAGGTCGATCACCAGACAGCCTGAATTGGTCGCTTCTTCAATGTAGGATGCCGTGGCTTCCGCACCTGCGGCAAAAAACGCCAGCTGAGCCTGTGTCCAGTCAAACGCGGCGGCATCCTGCACCATCACGGATTTCCCGCCGAAACGCAGATGTTCTCCTGCGCTGTCGGTACGCGCCAGCGCGTAAATGTCGCCCACCGGGAACTGACGCTCAGCAAGGGTTTCAAGCAGGGCTTCGCCCACGGCGCCAGTGGCACCCAAAATGGCAATGTTCCAGCCTTCAGACATGGTGGTTTACTCCAGAAATAAAAAAGCGTCCCTGCCGGAATATCCGACAGGGAGCATTAAGAAGACATTAACGTGCCGGGTGGTGAACGGCGTTAAATCCCAGCTGATGCAACAGCGCCGCCGCGGGGGCGTCATCGCACATCACATACAGGGAGGACCACTCGCGGCGCTCAAGGTAATTTTTGCGCAGCTTGTCAAACTCACCCGGAATACCCGCCACTTTACGCAGCAGCGCGTCATCGCGGCGCACATCATACACCAAATGCACCAGTCTTTTCAGCGTTGCCTCATCCAGCGGTCCATGAAGGGTAATGCGACCAAATTCCGGGGCGGGCAGCAGCGTATCCAGCGCTACCTGCTGCGGATGGCCGATAAAGGCGCTGTAAGCCTCAAACACCTGGGTTGTACCACGCGCTTTGCCTTCAAGGGTATAACCCGCGATATGCGCGGTACCCACGTCCACCTTATTCAGCAATGCGACGTTGAGATCCGGCTCTGGCTCCCAGACGTCCAGTACGACGCTAAGATCTTGTCCCTCGTCGAGACATGTCAGCAGCGCCGCGTTATCCACCACCGGTCCCCGGCAGGCATTTATCAGAATAGTGCCAGCCTTCAGACGGCGGATCAGCTTTTCGTCGGCCAGGTGCAGAGTCTTGTACGGCCCTTCTTTAAAGAGCGGCGTATGGAAGGTGATGACGTCGCACTCGTCGACCAGCTCATCCAGCGTGCGGAAATCGCCCTCATCGCCGTTATCCTTACGCGGCGGATCGCACAGCAGAGTGCGGATGCCCCAGGCTTCCAGACGCTTTTGCAGACGTCCGCCCACGTTGCCCACACCCACAATCCCGACGGTGCGGTCTTTCAGCGCAAAACCATCGCGCTCGGCCAGCATCAATAGCGAGGAGAATACATATTCCACGACGGCAATGGCGTTACAGCCTGGCGCCGCGGAAAAACCAATCCCCGCCAGCTTAAGCCACTGGTCATCCACATGATCGGTCCCGGCCGTTGCCGTCCCGACAAATTTAACCCCTTTGCCGGTGAGCAGCGCCTCATTTACTTTGGTCACCGAGCGCACCATCAGGGCGTCTGCATCGTCCAGTTCGCTGACCGGAATCGGGCGACCAGGGACAGCCTTAACCTCACCCAGGCGGCTGAACAGCTCACGGGCGTAAGGCATATTTTCATCAACGAGGATTTTCACGTCTGAGTACCTGTTTGAGAGGAAGTAAACCTGCCAAGTGTGCCATAATCTCGCCGCCGGGCATATATCTCCGCCCGGTTACGCAGAGTTTGACTTTAAGGATTTTTGACGATGCAGCCCATTTCAGGTACGCCTCCGCGCCCTCCGGGTGAAGGCCCCGTAACGCCCAACACGCCAGGCGAACAACCGCTCTCCACGCAGCAACGCACCGTACTGGAGCGTCTTATCACGCGTCTTATTGCGTTGACCTCACAGCAAAACGCAGAGGTATGGGCCGGCGTTAAGCACGATTTGGGCGTCAGAAACGATGCGCCGCTACAGTCGCGCCATTTCCCTGCCGCCGAACAAAACCTGAACCAGCGTCTTACCAGCGCACAGCAGCAACATACTACCCGCCAGATTATCTCGCAGCTGACCGAGCTGTTGGGCCAGGGGAATAATCGTCAGGCGGTGAGTGATTTTATCCGTCAACAGTACGGTCATACCGCCCTGAGCCAGCTTTCGCCGGAACAGCTGAAAACCGTGTTGACCCTGCTGCAAAGCAATCAGCTTTCTATCCCGCAGCCGCAACAGCGCCCGTCTACAGAGCGGCCATTACAGCCTGCGGAGCATAATACGCTCAAGCAGATGGTCACTAAGCTGGCTGCCGCCACCGGCGAACCGACAAAGCTTATCTGGCAATCCATGCTGGAACTTTCCGGTGTGAAAGCGGGCGAGATGATCCCGGCAAAACTGTTTACCCATCTGGTCACCTGGCTCCAGGCGCGTCAGACGCTCAGCACCCAGAGCGCTCCGACCCTGCACAGCGTACAGGCGGCACTGAAACAACCACTGGAACCGCACGAGTTCGATATGATCCGGGATTACGCCCAGCAGAGCTGGCAGGCGACACCGCAAACCGTGCTGACCACCGCGCAGGTACAGGATTTACTGAATCAGATCTTCGTTCGCCGCGCCGAGCGGGAAGGCGGCGTGCCAGAGGTAAGAAACATTCAGCCGATCTACAACCCGCTGTTTGCCCCCGTTGTTGACACGTTCAAAACGCTTTCTGCCCGTCCGGGATTGATGTTTATCGCGTTGCTGATTTCGCTGGCGATTTTCTGGCTGGTTGCTTAAAACTGCCGGGTGGCGGCTACGCCTTACCCGGCCTACGGTTCGCGCGGTTGTAGGCCCGGTAAGCGGAGCGCCACCGGGCAAAAACTACGACCTGCGAAACGCCACCAGCGTCACCACAATCCCCACCACCGCTGACACCGCACCGGCGAGAAATACGGAAGGATAGCCAAACGACGTTGCCAGCAGCCCCGCCAGCGGCCCGGTGATGCCGTATGAGATATCCTGAAACGCCGCATAGCCGCCCAGCGCCGTGCCGCGCACCTGCGGAGCCACGCGCTTCACCACTTCAACGCCCAGCGCCGGGAAGATCAGCGAGCAGCCGCAGCCGGTTAACGCTGCACCCAGCAGCGCAACGGATGCGGACGGCGCCTGCCAGAGCAGTACCAGACCCGCGGTCTCAATGACCAGTGACGCCACCGCCACCTTCACGCCGCCAAAGCGATCCGGCATCCAGCCAAACAGCACGCGCATCAATACAAACGCGCCGCCAAAAGCCGTCAGCGTAAAGCCTGCCATCGCCCAGCCGCGGCTCATGAAATAGAGGGAGACGAAGGTACCGATAACCGCAAAGCCCACTCCCTGAAGCGCCAGCCCAAGCCCCGGTTGCCAGATTTGCCCCACCACGCTCCACAGCGAAGGACGCTCGCCTTTATGGGCGGGCACCTTGCGCACCGAACCGTTAAACGCCCACGCCAGCAGCGGTAATACCATGGTGGTGCCTGCCAGCACCGCAAAACCAAACTGGCTGTGGATCAGCAGCCCCAGTGGTGCGCCTGCCGCCAGCGCGCCGTAAATCGCCATCCCGTTCCAGGACATCACTTTTCCGGAACGCGCAGGTCCCACCAGCCCCATTCCCCAGGTCAGGGTGCCAGTCAGCAGCTGGCTTTCGCCAAAGCCGAGGATCAGGCGCCCTGCCACCAGCAGCGCGAATTTATACGCTGCATCTATCGGCAACAGCGCCGCCAGCAGCCAGGCTCCCCCCGCCAGCCCGCAGGCAAACATGCCCTGCAACGCCGAGCGTTTTGCGCCGTGCTGATCCGCGAGGCGACCGGCGTAGCCCCGGGTTAATACCGTCGCTAAAAACTGAATGCCCACCGCAATACCGACCATGGTGTTGCCATAGCCCAGCTCCTGGTGAACGAACAAGGGGATCACCGGCAGCGGCAGACCAACGGTCATGTAGGTCAGAAACACCGCAAAGGCGATGCGGAAAAGGGAAAGGTTCCCGGAAGGAGCGCTCTTCTCAGGGGTAACAGCCGTCATGCATAACTCCGTGTTCAGGCATAAAAAAAGGGAGCCGCGTGGCTCCCTTCTACTATATCTTCAAACGCTTACGCTTTCAGCTTACGCATCACCAGCGTGGCGTTGGTGCCGCCGAAACCGAAGCTGTTGGACATAACGGTCGTCAGCTCACGTTCGGTGGTTTCGGTCACGATGTTCAGGCCTGCCGCCTGCTCGTCCATCTCGTCGATGTTGATGCTTGGCGCGATAAAGCCGTTTTCCAGCATCAGCAGAGAGTAGATCGCTTCCTGCACGCCCGCCGCACCCAGAGAGTGACCGGTCATGGCTTTGGTTGCAGAGATAGCCGGACTGTTGTCGCCGAACACTTCACGGATCGCACCCAGCTCTTTCACGTCACCTACCGGCGTTGAGGTGCCATGGGAGTTCAGGTAGTCGATTGGGGTATCAACGCCGTGCATCGCCATCTTCATGCAGCGCACCGCGCCTTCGCCGGATGGAGCAACCATGTCAGCGCCGTCAGACGTTGCGCCGTAGCCCACGATCTCAGCGTAGATGTGCGCGCCACGCGCCAGAGCGTGTTCCAGCTCTTCAACCACAACCATACCGCCGCCGCCAGCGATAACAAAACCGTCGCGGTGTGCATCATAGGTACGGGATGCTTTGTCTGGCGTTTCGTTGTATTTGGTGGACAGTGCGCCCATCGCGTCGAACTCACAGGCCATTTCCCAGCCCAGCTCTTCGCCGCCGCCAGCAAATACGATGTCCTGTTTGCCCAGCTGGATCTGCTCAACCGCATTACCGATACAGTGTGCGGAGGTCGCACATGCGGAGCTGATGGAGTAGTTCACACCGTGGATTTTGAACGGCGTTGCCAGGCACGCGGAAACCGCTGAACCCATCGCTTTGGTCACAACATATGGACCAACCGCTTTCAGGCCGCGCGGGCTGCGCATGGCGTCAGCACCGAACACCTGAGCTTTAGAGGAACCGCCGGAGCCTGCAATCAGGCCCACGCGTGGGTTGTTCTGGTAAGCGTCTTCGCTCAGACCAGAATCCTTGATCGCTTCCTGCATGGAAAGATAGGCGTAGATAGAGGCATCGTTCATGAAACGAACCACTTTACGGTCAATTAAACCGGTGGTATCCAGTTTAACGTTACCCCATACGTGGCTACGCATTCCAGAATCTTTAAACTCTTCAGAGAAAGTGATCCCGGAGCGTCCTTCACGCAGAGATGCCAGGACTTCCTGCTGGTTATTACCGATGCTGGAAACGATGCCCAGGCCAGTAATCACTGCACGTTTCATTCAATACCTCTGTAAGTCGCACTATAAAAAGTTTCGAGTCGCACAATAGCGTACACTTGTACGCCGAACAAGTCCGATCAGCGATTTTCTGTGGAAATTTGCACCGATGGGCTCACATCGCTAAGATCGTGCCACTGCCTGTCGGACGAGTAACTTACGTGAAACAAAACGCCATACAACCTGCCAACCTCGAATTCAACGCTGAGGGTACACCTGTTTCCCGAGATTTTGATGACGTCTACTTTTCTAATGATAACGGACTGGAAGAGACGCGCTATGTCTTCCTCGAAGGAAATCATCTCAGCACCCGCTTCCCTGAGCATCCGCGCAGCCTGTTTGTCGTCGCGGAGAGCGGTTTCGGCACCGGGCTGAATTTTTTGACCCTCTGGCAGGCCTTCGACCAGTTTCGCGCTGCACACCCCGAGGCTACCTTACAAAGATTACATTTCATCAGTTTCGAAAAATTTCCGCTTACCGCGCACGATCTGCGGCTTGCCCATCAGCGCTGGCCGGAGCTTGCCCACTGGGCGGAACAGCTTCAGGCCCAGTGGCCACCGGCTATCGGCGGCTGTCATCGTCTGATTCTGGACGACGGACGCGTCACGCTCGACCTGTGGCTTGGCGACATTAACGACCTGACCGATAAGCTCGATGACTCAATGCATCAGAAAGTGGACGCCTGGTTCCTGGACGGTTTTGCGCCCGCCAAAAACCCTGACATGTGGAGTCCGCACCTGTTCAGCGCAATGGCACGTCTGGCACGCCCGGGCGCGACGCTTGCCACCTTCACCTCGGCGGGCTTTGTCCGCCGTGGGTTGCAGGAGGCGGGGTTTACCATGCGGAAAACCAAAGGCTTTGGCCGCAAACGCGACATGCTGGTGGGGGTGATGGAGCAGGATCTGGCGATCCCGGCACAGGCACCCTGGTTTGCTCGCCGCCCCAGTGCGTCGCGTGAGGTCGCCATTGTGGGCGGAGGTATTGCCAGCGCCCTGCTCTCACTGGCGCTGCTGCACCGTGGCTGGCAGGTGACGCTCTACTGCGCTGACGAGGCACCGGCGATGGGTGCATCAGGCAACCGTCAGGGCGCGCTTTATCCCTTATTAAGTTCACACGATCCCGCACTGTTCCAGTTCTTCCCGGCTGCGTTTACGTTTGCTCGTCGCCTTTACGATAGCCTGCCGGTTGCGTTCGACCACGACTGGTGCGGTGTGACGCAGTTGGGCTGGGATGAGAAGAGCCAACAGAAAATCACCCAAATGCTGTCGCTGGGGCTGCCGGAAACCATCGCCCATGCAGTGACGGCTCAGCAGGTTGCTGAGACCGCTGGCGTCGACACCGGCTGCGGCGGAATTCAGTATCCACTCGGCGGCTGGCTATGTCCGGCTGAACTGACTTCTGCGGCGATAGCCCTCGGGCAGTCGCGTGGGTTGACAGTGCATTATGCCCATAAGGTTCAATCGCTAAGCCGCACTGCGCACTGGGAACTGCGTTTTGCTGACGGCAAAGCGTCGCAGCATGCCAGCGTTGTGCTGGCCAACGGACATCACATCACTCAGTTTACCCAGACAGCGTCATTGCCGGTTTATCCAGTCGGCGGCCAGGTGAGCCATATCCCGACCGCGCCCGAACTGAGCAAACTGCGTCAGGTGCTGTGTTACGACGGCTACGCGACGCCGCAAAATCCGTCCAACGGCCATCACTGCATCGGTGCCAGCTATCATCGCGGTGAAACAGATATTCAGTACAGCGAAGCGGATCAGCAGCAAAACCGCCAGCGCCTGCTCGACTGTTTCCCGAATGCGTCGTGGGCGAAAGAGGTTGATGTCAGTGAGGGTCAGGCGCGCTGCGGCGTACGCTGCGCGACCCGCGATCACCTGCCGATGGCGGGAAACGTGCCGGACTATGACGCCACGCTTGAAGTCTATCAGGATCTTACAGACAACAAAGAAACGGCGGTAAGTGCGCCCGTTTATCCGGAACTGTTTATGTTGGGTGGCTTAGGCTCGCGGGGATTATGCTCCGCGCCATTGCTGGCTGAAGTGCTAGCCGCGCAAATGAGCGATGAGCCGGTTCCGCTGGACAGGGTTACGCTCGCGGGGCTTAATCCGAACCGACTGTGGGTGCGGAAATTGCTGAAGGGGAAAAGGGTTAAGTAGGGTGCGGTCTGGTGCCCTCACCCTGGCCCTCTCCCCAAAAGGGAGAGGGAAGAGAAGGCGGCAACTTAGCGTTTAGCCTGCTGGAACAAATTGTCCCACATGCCCAGCACTAAAGACTGGTCGCGTGGAGACAGTTCCCCGGCCAGAATGGCTTTTTCAAGGCTGCGAGTAACTTCCGCGTGAACGGCGTCGGCAGAGTGATCGTCCCCGGCTTCCAGCGCGGCTACCGCCAGCGTCAGGTGACCACGCAGATAACCGCTGGCGAACAGCTCATCATCGCTGGCGTGTTCCACCATGTCATCAATTAACGCCAGAATGCGTGATTCAAATTCTGCGATCATCTTCTTTCCTCTGTTATAAATCTTCCGGCCACGGGAAGCATTCCGCCGTGATCTCCGGCGTATGGTAATAATTTTGTAAAGCCTCGATCAGGCGTGCCGGACGTTCCGGGATGCCTTTCTCAAGATATTCCATCACCTGCGCATGCACGCGGCGCTGGAAGACGATACGGTCTGGCTCGAAGTCGCCTTCAAGGTTGTCACAGCTGACGTTGAACGGGAAACCCGCCGCCACGCAGAACAGCCACTCCAGCGCCTGCGGTTTCACCTCCACATCTTCGAACTGCCCTTGGGTGGCGGCGTCGCGCCCGTCCGGGCAGTACCAGTAACCAAAGTCCACCAGCTCGCGACGCGCTTTCCCCGCGATGCACCAGTGCGAAATCTCGTGCAAACCGCTGGCGTAAAAGCCGTGGGCAAAGACGATGCGGTTGTATGGAACCTGGTCATCAGCAGGAAGATAGATCGGTTCGTCGTCGCCTTTAATCAGACGGGTATTAAAATCATCAGCAAAACAGCTGTCGAAGATCTCAATCAGCTGTTCGTATTTATGCGTACTGTTCATTAGTTCATCCCCAACCAGGTGAGGATCTCCTGTCCATGGCTGTCATAAAGAAGTTTGGCGCTCATCACCGCCGAGACGACAACAATCATCGGGCGGATCAGCTTTTGCCCTTTGCTTAATACCAGACGCGAGCCTGCGCGCGCGCCCAAAAACTGCCCCGCCATCATCACAAATCCGGTAGCCCAGATAACCTTGCCGCCAATGATAAACAGCAGCAGACCGCCAACGTTGGAGGTTGCGTTGAGGACTTTGGCGTGGGCGGTGGATTTGGCGAGGTTGAACCCGGCCAGCGTCACGAATGCCAGCGCGTAAAACGAGCCTGCTCCCGGACCAAAGAAGCCGTCGTAAAAACCGACGCAGCCACCGGCAATCAGCGCAAACGGCAGGCCGTGCAGTCGCCGCGCCCGGTCTTCCTCGCCGAGCTTTGGCATCAGTAAGAAATAGAGGCCAATACAGATAACCAGAATCGGCAGGATCTGGCGCAGAATGTCGGACTGTACGTGCTGGACCAGCAGCGCGCCCGCCGTCGAGCCAATAAACGTCATCAGGATATTGAGCTTCTGATCGGCAAGATTCACCACTTTGCGCCGAACAAAGTAGAGCGATGAGGAGAGCGAACCGCCGCATGCCTGGAGTTTGTTGGTGGCAAGCGCCTGGGCAGGGCTCATGCCTGCCGCCAGCAGCGCCGGAACGGTGAGCAACCCGCCACCGCCCGCCAGGGCATCGATAAATCCGGCTAACATCGCAACAAAAAAGAGCACCGCCAGCAGCAGCGGTGACACCATAAACAGATCGACGAAATTATCCATTAAAGTACATGCTCATCCAGTAGCGCCTGGCAGGAAGGCGGCAACGGAGGCGGTGTCTTCTTCTCAGGCTTAGAGGTTCCAGGCTTGGCCGGTTCAAACCAGCTTTGCAGTTCGTAACCACAACCATCGCCAGGCGGTGGCAGCGGCTGATCTTCACATTCCAGGCTGTTCGCCGGGCAGCGCAGGCGAACATGCATATGCGCCCGGTGCTGGAACCACGGGCGCACTTTACGCAGCCAGTCGCGATCCGTTCCCGCATCCAGGCAAAGCTGCTGCTTGATGGCCGGGTTAACAAAGATCCGTGTGACGTCGTTATCCTCTGCCGCCAGCTTAATCATGCTGGAAATTTCCGGCGACCAGCGCGAGGCCACGACCCGTTTACCGTCGGCCGAGACCAGATCCAGCGCCTGCGGTTTCAGCAGCTGCGCTGAGCTCCAGCGCGTTTTCGGCAGTTGCAGGAAGATGTCCACATCCAGTCCGGTCTGGTGGCTGGCGTGACCGCCGTTGAAGCGACCACCTGCAGGCATCCCCATATCGCCAATCAGCATCGTCCCCAGCCCCAGGTTATGCACCTGGTTGCCAAGACGCTGAATAAACAGCACCAGGTCAGGATGGCCGAAGTAACGGCGCTGGTCGGTGCGCATCACCTGATAGGTGTCCGACTGCAGCGGAAGTTCCTGCGCGCCGACGATACACCCGTTGGAGAAAGCGCCAATGGACTGCGCGCTTCCCGCTACCGGGTGGGTGATTTTCTGCCACGGCGTGGCGGCCAGGCTTGCTCCACTGGCCAGCAGCGCCAGCAGAGCGATTGCGGTTTTTTTCATAGTTACCAGCGTGGAATGGTGGTCGACACATCCGCATTCTGCGCGCGCTGGCGCAGGAAGTGATCCATCAGCACGATCGCCAGCATCGCTTCTGCGATCGGTACCGCGCGGATCCCCACGCATGGATCGTGCCGTCCTTTGGTGATCATCTCTACTTCATCGCCTGAACGGTTAATCGTGTGGCCCGGCACGGTAATGCTGGACGTTGGCTTCAGCGCGATATTGGCAATAATTTGCTGCCCGCTGCTGATGCCGCCCAGAATGCCGCCCGCATGGTTGCTCTGGAAACCCGCCTTCGTGATTTCGTCGCGGTTCTGGCTGCCGCGAAGCTTAACCACGTCAAAACCGTCGCCGATTTCAACGCCTTTCACCGCGTTGATGCTCATCAGCGCGTGGGCGATGTCAGCGTCGAGGCGGTCAAATACCGGCTCGCCCCAGCCAGCCGGCACACCGTCGGCCACCACGGTGACTTTCGCACCAATGGAGTCGCCCTCTTTTTTCAGGCCACGCATCAGCTCGTCCAGCGCGTCCAGCTTGTCGGCATCGGCGCAGAAGAACGGGTTAAGTTCTACCTGATCCCAGTCTTTGATTGCCAGCGGAATGTCGCCCATCTGGGTCAGACAGCCGCGGATAACGATGCCGAATTTCTGCTGGAGATATTTTTTGGCAATCGCACCTGCCGCCACGCGCATCGCGGTTTCACGCGCGGAAGAACGTCCGCCGCCGCGATAGTCGCGAAAGCCATATTTTTGTTCGTAGGTATAGTCGGCGTGGCCCGGACGGAAGACGTCTTTAATCGCGCCGTAGTCCTGGGAGCGCTGATCGGTGTTTTCAATCAGCAGACCAATGCTGGTCCCGGTGGTACGGCCTTCAAAAACGCCGGAGAGAATTTTGACCTGGTCCGGCTCGCGACGCTGCGTGGTGTAGCGAGAGGTACCCGGACGACGACGGTCAAGGTCATGCTGTAAATCGGCTTCGGTCAGTTCGATGCCTGGCGGGACGCCATCAACGATACAACCCAGTGCCAGACCGTGCGACTCGCCAAAGGTGGTCACACGGAATACCTGTCCAATACTGTTTCCTGCCATCACGGCTCCGATGTTGTTGTTTGTGTTTGAGCGTTGTGAAACGGGCCGAAGCCCGCTGGATTAATCTTTGTAAATGCTGAAGTATTCGCGTGCATCAAGCAGTTGCGTTTTGGTCAGCATAAAGACGCCGTCACCGCCGTTGTCGAACTCAAGCCAGGTGAACGGCACATCCGGGTACTGCTCTATCAGATGTACCATGCTGTTACCCACTTCACAAATCAGAACGCCATCGTCGGTCAGATAATCCGGCGCGCAGGCCAGGATGCGGCGGGTCAGCTTCAGCCCGTCAGAGCCTGACGCCAGGCCCAGCTCCGGCTCGTGACGGTACTCGTTCGGCAGATCGGACATGTCTTCGGCATCCACGTACGGTGGATTGGTGACGATCAGGTCGTATTGCAGCGTCGGCAGGTCGCGGAACAGGTCAGAGCGGATAGGCGTGACGTGATGGATCAGGCCGTGCTCTTCAATGTTGTGCTCGGTGACGGCCAGCGCGTCGGTGGAGATATCGACGGCGTCCACTTCCGCTTCCGGGAAGGCGTACGCGCAGGCAATCGCGATGCAGCCGCTGCCGGTGCACATATCAAGAATATGCTGCGGCTGATGGTTAATCAGGCCGTCAAAGTGGTTGTTGATCAGCTCGCCAATCGGCGAACGTGGCACCAGCACACGCTCATCAACATAGAACTCATGGCCGCAGAACCAGGCTTTGTTGGTCAGGTAAGCCACCGGAATACGCTCGTTCACGCGACGGATCACGCGCTCAACGATGCGGTGTTTTTCACTGGAGGTCAGGCGCGCGGTGCGCATGTCTTCCGGAATATCCAGCGGCAGGTAGAGTGACGGCAGCACCAGCTGGACGGCCTCATCCCACGGGTTATCGGTGCCGTGTCCGTACCAGATATTGGCGGCGCTGAAGCGGCTAACCGACCAGCGCAACATGTCCTGTATGGTATGCAGCTCGTTTACTGCTTCATCGACAAAAATTTTATCCACTCTTTCCTCCAGGGCATGCTCGCATAATTTTCGGCGGCTAGTTTGCCATGAAGACGGCGATAAATCAGCAATGACGCGTGTCGCTTGAGGTTAAAAAATGCGTTTAGTCGGGTACACTATCGGAAATACGAGATGAGAATGACGAATGAAAAAGAAAACATCGCTCAGCGAGGAGGATCAGGCTCTCTTCCGCCAGCTGATGACCGGGACGCGTAAAATCACGCACGACACCATTGTCCATCGCCCACAGCGTAAAAAAATCAGCGAGGTTCCGGTCAAACGGTTGCTTCAGGAGCAGGCCGATAACAGCCACTATTTTTCAGATGAGTTTCAGCCGCTGCTAAATACGCAGGGCGCGGTGAAATACGTGCGCGAAGACGTCAGCCATTTTGAACTGAAAAAATTACGCCGGGGAGATTACTCGCCGGAGCTGTTCCTCGATCTGCATGGGTTGACCCAGATGCAGGCGAAGCAGGAGCTGGGGGCGTTGATCGCGGCGTGCCGACGCGAGCATGTTTTTTGCGCCTGCGTGATGCACGGTCACGGCAAACATATTCTCAAACAACAGACGCCGCTGTGGCTGGCTCAGCATCCACACGTGATGGCTTTTCATCAGGCACCGAAAGAGTACGGCGGAGATGCCGCATTGCTGGTATTGATTGAGGTGGAGGAGTGGCAGCCGCCAGAGTTGCCCTGACAGGATGGCGGGAGGCACGCGGCACCCCGCCATATCGCACGTCACGTCAGATGGCTTTAGCCATCTTCAGGTTGCATGGACTCATTTGCCAGTTAAAGACCCCTTTGCCGGTTTCGTCGAGGGTGACGTTGGCAATGGCGGACGTTGTGAACATCGGCGGCGTTTCGCCCGGGCACAGCTCAGATACCAGATAGCCGACCAGCGGCAGGTGGGAAATGACCAGTGCGGAAGCGACACCTTCGTTGCACAGCGCCTGAAGGTAAGCACTGACAAGGCCAACATCGCCACACGGCGTGAGTTCAGGGAGAACATCCACACTGGATGGCAGGTTCATACACTCCCCTACCACATCCAGCGTCTGTTCTGCCCGCAGGAACGGACTCACCAGAACGCGTTCAATGTCCACTTTTTGACCTTTAAGCCATGTCGCCATCTGACGGGATTCGTCGCAGCCACAGACGGTTAAAGGACGTACTGAGTCACTGGCGGCATCGAGTGCCGCGTCGCCGTGACGCATGATAAAAACTTGCATATTGCACCGCTTTTGTTAACCAGAATCACCGGCGTTAACTACCCGCGATTAATGCTCTGAGGTAGAAAACCCGATGGCCGGGCATTGTGCCTGATCCATTCGGTGAATGAAACGCTGTTTTTTACCTCAATGGCGTAAGTATAGTCAATCTCTGTTTACAATTTCGCCAGAACAGGTTCCATCACCTCAGGATTTACCCTTCTTTGACTTCAGTTTACGCAATCAGTTTCCCTTGCGGGCCAGAATGTCTGACCCCGTTCCGCCATCTGCAATAATTCGTCACAAGGTGTAAACCGTGGACCGTATTGCGAGGCCAGACGTTGCAGGATCGCAACCACTTCACCCGCCCCGAGGGTATCCATATACCGGAACGGGCCGCCAAGGAATGGCGGAAAACCGATACCAAACACGGCACCGATGTCGCCGTCGCGCGCGCTTTTGATCACCTGCTCACCAAAGCAGCGCGCCGCTTCATTGAGCATCATCATCACGCAGCGCTCAGCACACTGAACCGCCGACAGTTTTCCCTGACCCGTGACAGGAATAAGCGCATAAACCGAAGGGTCGACCTGTTTCTTGCTTTTACGCCCTTTCGCGGCGTAAAGATAGAAACCGCGTTCATTTTTTCTGCCTTTGCGATCGTCCTTCAAAATTGCGGAAACAAAGTTTGCAGGCGGCGCAAAACGATCGCCATAAGCCGCTTCCAGCACAGGGATAATTTTAGTCCCCGTATCAATTCCTACCTCATCCAAAAGTTGGATTGGGCCGACGGGGAAACCAAACTTCACCAGGGCGTCATCGACGTGCTCAATTTTCTCCCCTTCCGTCAGCAACCGCATCGCTTCGTTAATATATGGTGCCAGAATGCGGTTGACGTAGAAGCCGGCTTTGTCCGCGATCACAACAGGAGTTTTGCCCTGTTTTTTCGCCAGCTTCACCACGGTGGCAATAGTTTGCGGGCTGGTTGTGGCATGAGGGATAACCTCCACCAGCGGCATTTTTTCGACAGGACTGAAATAGTGCAGCCCTATCACCTGCTCCGGGCGCATGGCTTTCGCCGCGATGTCGCCGATCGGCAAAGACGAGGTGTTTGACGCGAAAATGGTGTGCGGCGCGCAATGCTGTTCAACGTCCGCTACCATCTGCTGCTTAAGGGCCAGATCTTCGAACACGGCTTCAATCACCAGATCGCGGTGTGCAAACCCACTGTAGTCGGTGGCGCCAGTGATCATCGCGAGGGTTTTATCGCGATCGCTGGCCTTGATATGGCGGCGTTTCACTTTGCGATCAAGGTTCTGCCAGCTGTACTGCAACGCGTGGTTGATGCCCTTAGGATTGATATCTTTGATACGTACGGGCAATTTGCCTTTGCTGGCGGTGACAAACGCGATGCCGCCGCCCATCAGCCCACCACCCAGAACCCCAACGGCGCGCAGCGGAGCCGGTTCAGCTTCACTGCCCGGATCTTTTTTAACCTCCGTGCTGGCAAAGAAAATGCCGCGCAACGCCTGCGACTGCGGCGTCATCGCCAGCTCGCCAAACGCTTTCGCTTCCGCGGCATAACCGCTGCTGCTGCCCTGCGATAAACCGGTTTCAATCACCTTCAGAATGCGCGTCGCTGCCGGATAGTTCCCTCTGGTTTTTTGCTCGGTTTTTTTACCCACCATATTAAACAGCAGCGTGCGCCCCAGCGGCCCGGCGAGGATACGCTCACGCACCGGCAGGGGGCGTTTCGCCTGACGACCTTTCAGCGCCCGCTCAACGGCAGCCTCAAGCAAGATTGCGTGCGGAACGACCTCATCAACCAGACCCGCCTTTAACGCCTGACGGGCGCGCAGCTGTTTACCGGTTAAAATCATCTCCAGCGCAGTACTGACGCCCACCAGCCGCGGCAAGCGCTGCGTGCCACCTGAACCGGGCAGCAATCCAAGCTGTACTTCAGGCAGTCCGAGTACGGTTTTCGCATCGTCGGTACAAATGCGATTGTGGCAGGCCAGCGCCAGCTCAAGCCCGCCGCCCAGGCAAGCCCCGTGGATCGCAGCGACAACGGGTATCGACAGCGCATGGATCTCCGCCATCACCTGCTGCCCCTGACGCGCCAGATCTTCTGCTTCCTGAGCGCTTGTCGCCCGGGCAATCATGTTGATATCGGCCCCGGCAATAAAGTTATCCGGCTTTGCCGAGATAAATACCAGGCCACGTATCGCTTTGTTTTCGCGGATCTGTCTGAGCATCGCACGCACCTGAACGCCGAACTCCGCCTTCAGGGTATTCATTTTTTCGTCGGGCACATCAATGGTGATAACGGCCACGTTATCAAGGCGAACAGCAAGGTTAAATGCAGATGTCGTTTCCATTATTCAGCCTCCAGAACCATTGCTGCGCCCAAGCCGCCCGCCGCACAGGCGGTGACGAGACCAAAGCCGCCGCCACGGCGACGCAGTTCGTGCAACGTCTGGGTGATCATTCTCGCCCCGGTCGCTGCAAACGGATGACCGTAAGCAATGGAGCCACCCAGCACATTGAATTTACTTTGATCCACTTCGCCTGTGGCATGTGCGCGGCCCAGCACGTCGCGGGCAAAACGTTCGCTCGCCATAAGCTGCACGTTTGCCAGCGTTTGTGCGGCAAAGGCTTCGTGCATATCAATTAGCGTGAGATCGGAGAGCGTTAGCCCCGCGCGCTCCAGCGCCAGCGGCGTGGACCAGGCCGGTCCGAGCAGCATGTCCTGCCAGACATCGATGGCGGTAAAGGCATAGCTGCGCAAATAGCCCAGCGGTGTGATGCCCAGCTCTTTCGCCCGGGATTCCGTCATCAGGATCACGGCGGCGGCACCGTCCGTCAGCGGCGTACTGTTGGCCGCCGTAACGGTGCCATGTTTACGGTCAAAGGCCGGTCGCAGTTTTGCGTAATCTGCCAGCGTTGAGGTGCCGCGAACGTTGTTATCTTCCGCGAGCGGTTCCCGGTAAGGCGGTACATAGGCGGTCATCACTTCGTTGGTCAGTTTGCCCTCCGACCAGGCTTTCGCTGCCAGCTGATGCGAGCGATGCGCCAGCGCATCCTGCTGTTCGCGGGTAATACCATAGGTTTTTGCCATCTGCTCGGCTGTATCGCCCATGCGCAGGCCGGTGGAGTATTCAGCAACGGCAGGTGGCACGGGCATGAGGTCGCGCAGGCGTAAACGCGAGAAGAGTTTAAGCTTTGCACCGGTAGTGCGAGCTTTGTTGGCATCCACCAGAATGCGGGCCAGCTGTTTGCTGACGCCGATGGGCAGCACGGAGGAGGAATCAGCGCCGCCGGCAATTCCCGCGCGAATGGTCCCCGCCATCAGGCTTTCCGCCACGTTCGCCACCGCCTGGAAACTGGTAGCGCAGGCGCGGCTGACGCTGTAGGCGTCGGTATGAACATTCATGCCGGTACCCAGCACGATTTCACGCGCGATATTGGGTGCTTCCGGCATCTGCACCACCTGGCCGAAAACCAGTTGCTCAATAACCTCTGGCGGGATCTCGCTGCGAGCCAGCATCTCCCCCACCACCATTTTTCCCAGATCGACAGCCGGTATACCGTGAAACGCGGTTGCCTGACGTGCAAACGGCGTACGTAACCCGCTGACAATGGCAATGCGGTCACCGTGTCGGGTGATAAGCGGTAATGCCTGACTCATAACACTCCCCTGTAAAAAAATTTTGCGCGCACGTTAAGTGGTCTGACCTGATAATAGTCTTAACTATTTTTTTACATTGAGCCAATCGGGGAAGCGAAAAATTGCGAGCTAAGGCACAGAGAAGAAAAAGAAAATGCCCAGGGTAAAAGCAAAACGGTAACCCGTGGGTTACCGTTTTTAGTGTTTGCGCCCTCTCCCGTGGGAGAGGGTTGGGGTGAGGGCACCAGACCGCAGGAATTAACGCAGGCCCAGCTGGAAGATCAGCGTTTCTGCCTCGCAGGCGAACACAAAGTCGATATCCAGCTGCACGCCGCCTTCTACTTCCGTAAAGGTAGATTTGATTTCACATGGATCGGATTCGACTTCACGCGCACGCTTGCTCAGCGCGGCCAGCGTCTCTTCCGCTTCAGCGCGGTTAGGGAATACGCGGCTGTAAGAGGCGGTGCAATCGGTGTTGTCCATAATGGTGCCAACATCCATACAGCAGCAAACCGGGGTTTCATCAGCACTGCATTTACTCATAGCTCAATTTCCTCTGTATTCGCGCAGCGCGCGAGATAAACACGATGCGACTATTTTACGCCCCCGGACGAGCCCCCTCCAGCCGTTAATGGCGCAAAACCGGATAAGTGAGCAATATCACACTAAAAAATGATCTAAAACAAAATTCACCTTTTCGGATGAATCGTACTGGTCACAATTTTGCCAACCAGATCTCGTTTCATGAAACATGTTTGAAAATATTAATAAACAAACTTGCAACATCCCAGCTGGTCAGACCTATACTCTCGCCACTGGTCTGATTTGTATGTCATACCTCAGACCCTACACTTCGCGCTCCTGTTACGGTATGTAACAATTATTGAATAAAAATAACTCAATGAGGTTATGGTCATGAGCCAGAAAACCCTGTTCAAACAAACTGCTTTAGCAGTTGCAGTGGCAATCGTCTCAACGTCCGCCTGGTCAGCGGGCTTCCAGTTAAACGAATTTTCTTCCTCTGGCCTTGGCCGTGCGTATTCCGGGGAAGGTGCGATTGCCGATGACGCAGGCAACGCAAGCCGTAACCCGGCGCTTATCATGATGTTTGATCGCCCTACCTTCTCTGCCGGTGCGGTTTACATCGATCCTGATGTCAACATTTCTGGCAAATCTCAGTATACCGGCGCAGATCTGAAGGCGGATAACATTGCACCAACGGCGTGGGTGCCTAACCTGCACTTTGTTGCGCCAATCAATGAACAGTTTGGTTGGGGTGCCTCTGTCACCTCTAACTATGGCCTGGCAACGGAGTTCAATAACAACTACCCGGCCGGGGAATACGGCGGTAAAACCGACCTGACGACCCTGAACCTTAACCTGAGCGGCGCATATCGTCTGAACGATAACTGGAGCTTTGGTCTGGGCTTTGATGCTGTCTACGCTGATGCAAAAATCGAGCGTTATTCCGGGGAGCAAACTGCTGCGCTGCCGAAAAACAGCAATAAAATTGCCAGCCTGAAAGGTGACGAGTGGGGTTACGGCTGGAACGCCGGTATCCTGTATGAACTGGATAAAAACAACCGCTGGGGTCTGACCTACCGCTCAGAAGTGAAGATTGACTTCGATGGCGATTACAAAAGCGGCATCCTGAGCCCAGTCAACGGTATGGTACCGGGCGCAGGCACCACCATTCCATGGGGTACCTCGAATCAAACCGTACCGGGTTCACTGTCACTGCATCTGCCAGAAATGTGGGAAGTGTCAGGTTATAACCGCGTTGCGCCGCAGTGGGCTATTCACTATAGCCTCGCGTATACCAGCTGGAGCCAGTTCCAGGAGCTGAAAGCCACCGGCAGCAACGGCCAGACGCTGTTCTATAAAGACGAAAGCTTCCACGATGCTTACCGTATCGCACTTGGTACGACCTATTATATGGATGACAACTGGACGTTCCGTACCGGCGTGGCATTTGATGACAGTCCGGTACCGGCAGATAAGCGTTCTATCTCCATTCCGGATCAGGACCGTTTCTGGGTAAGTGCGGGGGCAACCTACGCGTTCAACGAGAATGCCTCTATCGACGCGGGCGTGTCGTACATGCATGGACAGAAAGTGACCTTCCAGGAAGGCCCTTACGAGTTTACCTCTGAAGGTAAAGCCTGGCTGTTTGGTACCAACTTCAACTACGCGTTCTAATCCCAACACGATTAAAAAAGGTGAGCATCGCTCACCTTTTTTATTTATTCCGAATCGATATCTTTTAATTCGTTCTCGATGGCTTTCGCGTTCGGATTATCTTCCGGCTTCAGCTTACCGCCGTTGGCAATAAAGTCATGGTTCTGGAAATAGGCCTCGCGGACCATGATGTACGGATCGGAAGACTGACGCAGCAGACCGTCAGAGTCCAGCAGTTGCGCACGCGTTTCAATACCTTCCACGGTCCATTTACCAATCGACAGCGGCCAGGTGAGCCATGACAGCACCGGATACAGCGTATCCACCATATCGCCGCCATCATCACGCACGGTAAAGCTGCCGTAGAATGGCAGGTGCACATACGGCCCATAACCTACGCCATAATGCCCCAGTGTGCTGCCGAAACGATGCGGCTGTTCACGCTGTAATTTCGGGTTCGCCATGCCTGCGACATCTATTAAGCCGCCCATACCCAGCAGAGAGTTCAGGAAGAAACGGGTGAAATGCACCATCCCCTGATACGGGTCGCCCTGGAGGAAGTAGTTCACCATCACCGCTGGCTCTTCCAGGTTACTGGTAAAGTTGCTCAGCCCGTTACGCGCTGGCTGCGGAACGTAGTCACGCCATGCCACGGCAACCGGACGAACCAGATATGGATCCAGCACATTATAGTTAAAGTTGTACATTGAACGGTTAAATCCTTCGAGAGGATCGGAGCGTCCCGTTTGCTCGCCAGAGCTGGCGCAGCCCACAAGCATCGTTACGCCCAGCGCAAGCGCCGACAGCCGAAGCTTCATATATTTCTCCCTGTTCAATATGGCTATCGTTGAATGCCATCTGTGACGGATCCTGTGAGGCTCCGCCTGAAACGTGCAAGTGATTGTAACAGCACGCTTACCGATGTCTACGAGGACAATGACGACCCGCTCGCGTCATCACGCTAATTTCAGCATAGCCTGTCTTTAAGAATTCGTTTCGCTGGCAATTTTATATTGGCTTTGAAAGAGATGTCTCACCTTTATTGCCATTTTCAGCAATTTAAGAGCTTCCCCACGGGCAAGGCGCCAAAAGCCGCTACGCTTAAATGAGCGATTACCCCGAAGGAGCAGTTATGAAAGATATTAACGAAGAAAAAATTGGCGAGAACAATGAGGAACATGAGATTGAAAGTGAGGAGAAAGACCGGGGAGAAGAGATAGAAGTCGATGAGGATCGCCTGCCGTCGCGTGCCATGGCCATTCATGAGCATATTCGCCAGGATGGCGAAAAGGAGATGGAGCGTGACGCAATGGCCCTGCTGTGGTCGGCCATCGCAGCCGGTCTGTCGATGGGTGCCTCTCTGCTCGCCAAAGGTATATTTCACGTTCAACTGGAAGGCGTGCCGGGCGGTTTTTTGCTGGAGAATTTAGGCTACACGTTCGGCTTTATTATCGTCATTATGGCGCGACAGCAGCTTTTCACGGAGAACACCGTCACTGCCGTACTGCCCGTCATGCAAAATCCGACCCTTGGTAATTTTGGTTTACTGATGCGCCTCTGGAGCGTCGTGCTGCTGGGGAACCTGATCGGTACGGGCGTTGCAGCCTGGGCCTTCGAGTATATGCCAATCTTTGATGAACCGACCCGCGACGCATTCGTGAAGATTGGCATGGACGTAATGAAAAATACGCCGGTTGAAATGTTCTCTAATGCCATTATCTCCGGCTGGATCATCGCCACTATGGTCTGGATGTTCCCGTCAGCGGGCAGCGCGAAAATCGTGGTGATTATCCTGATGACCTGGCTTATCGCACTCGCCGATACCACGCACATTGTTGTCGGGACCGTTGAAATCCTTTATCTGGTATTTAACGGCACACTCCACTGGAGCGACTTTTTCTGGCCGTTCGCCCTGCCTACTCTCGCAGGCAACATTTGTGGCGGAACCTTTATCTTTGCACTGCTGAGCCATGCGCAAATCCGTAACGACATGTCCAACAAGCGTAAGGCCGAACTTAAGGCTCAGGAAAAAAAGGATAAAACTGCCGAAAAATCGGCGTGAACGGTGACTCTTTGACCAGTCAGGCGGCAATGCGCTTAACGAGAAGTGTAAATAACGCTATACTCTTGCCGCTTCGTCCCCTTAGTTAAATGGATATAACGAGCCCCTCCTAAGGGCTAGTTGCAGGTTCGATTCCTGCAGGGGACACTTTTAATTTCCCACTATAATGCCTGATTTATCAATCCGCTTCGCAATTGCCGCTTTTTTAAGCAAAAACGAGTAATAGCTCATAATGTATAACGGTGCTACATTAAGCCGCCCACCCAAGTCAGCAATGGCCAGGCAACGTCGTAAAGAACGGTAAAGCCTGCAACCATGACCTCGTCCTACGGTCTCAATGGCACGTGGTATCGCGAAGTCTGCGCTACCTTCACAGGCTTTACAAAGGTTCCACTATTTTGTCTCAATCCAAATTTCAGCGGGCGTTTCTGCACCCGCGCTACTGGTTTACATGGTTCGGCCTTGGCGTACTTTGGCTGCTGGTCCAGCTTCCTTATCCCGTGATTCGCTTCCTGGGTTCGAAGCTCGGCAGCGCATCGCGTCACTTTCTTAAGCGTCGCGAGTCCATTGCCCGAAAAAATCTTGAACTTTGCTTTCCGCATTACAACGCGCAGCAGCGTGAAACGCTGATCGCTGAAAACTTTAAATCTATCGGTATGGCGCTGCTTGAAACCGGTATGGCCTGGTTCTGGCCAGACGAGCGTGTCCGTAAATGGTTTGACGTTGAAGGTCTGGATAACCTCAAACATGCCCAGATGCAAAAACGCGGCGTGATGGTTGTGGGTGTGCATTTTATGTCGCTTGAGCTGGGCGGCCGCGTTATGGGTCTTTGTCAGCCGATGATGGCAACCTATCGCCCGCATAACAGCGCACTGATGGAATGGGTACAAACGCGGGGCCGCATGCGTTCAAATAAGGCGATGATCAGCCGTAACAATCTGCGCGGTATGGTTGGCGCCCTGAAAAAAGGTGAAGCCGTCTGGTTTGCCCCGGACCAGGACTACGGCCCTAAAGGCAGCAGCTTTGCCCCTTTCTTTGCGGTTAAAGATGTCGCTACGACGAACGGTACCTTTGTGATTTCACGTCTCTCTGGCGCCTCGATGTTAACGGTGACCATGGTCAGAAAAGCGGATAAGTCAGGCTATCGTCTGCATATCTCACCGGAGATGGCGAACTATCCTGAGGATGAGAGTGAAGCCGCGACCTTTATCAATAAGGTGATTGAGTTTGAGATTATGCGAGCACCTGAGCAGTATCTGTGGATGCACCGCCGCTTTAAAACCCGCCCTCTGGGCGAAGCCTCGCTTTATATCTAACCCCTTTCGAAGGTTAGTTTCGCTAAGAAACTAACCTTTTCAAGCACCTGTAATCGCAGTGCGTAACGGCTTTTTTCGACCGTCGCTCAACAGGCATTTATTGCGTACCGAAATCAAACTGTCGCCGTTCCACGACACTCGTAAGTATCGGAAATTATTTAAAAAAATGCCTCTTGTCACTCCTGAAATTTAGGCGTACATTAGCGCCGTCTGGCGACAGGAAAGCACAGAATTCAGAGCTGAAGTTAGCGACGTAACGGGATAATTCCGATTTCCCCTTTCGCATGATTTCAACTCTCTATACTCAGTTGGACTCTGTTTTTTTAATGCGTACCGGAAGATACGCGGAGCGATGAAACGTGAAATATTTCTTTATGGGCATTTCGGTTATTGTTTTAGTTTGGGCCGGAACGTTTGCTCTGATGATCTAGTTAAGAAAATGCAGTCAAAAAAACAGGCGCCGTTGGCGCCTGTTTTTTTGGTGTCCGTTACGACTCGGGTTGTTCCACGACGCTCTTAACTGCAAGCAGGCCATCCGCGCGGAACATGCTTTTAATCCCCCGCACAGCCTGACGGATACGGTCGCTGTTTTCGATCAGCGCGAAACGCACATGCGTGTCACCGTAGTCACCAAAGCCAATGCCTGGAGAAACGCAAACCTTCGCGTCCTGAAGCAGTTTTTTGGCAAATTCCAGAGATCCCATCGCCGCATACGGCTCGGGGATTTTCGCCCAGACGTACATGGAAGCTTTAGGCATTTCAACCATCCAGCCCGCTTCGTGAAGCCCTTTTACCAGCACATCACGGCGGCGCTTGTACTGGGCGGCAATATCAAGCACGCACTGCTGATCCCCTTCCAGCGCCGCGATGGCCGCGACCTGCAATGGCGTAAACGTACCATAGTCATGGTAACTTTTAATACGCGCCAGGGCGCTCACCAGCGTTTTGTTTCCCACCATAAATCCAATTCGCCAGCCCGCCATGTTGTAGCTTTTCGACAGGGTGAAAAACTCAACCGCCACATCACGGGCACCCGGTACCTGCATAATTGACGGCGCTTTCCAGCCATCATAAACGATATCAGCATAGGCGAGATCGTGTACCACCAGCACGTCGTAACGCTTAGCCAGCGCGACCACTTTCTCAAAGAATTCGAGTTCGACGCATTGTGCCGTTGGGTTGGACGGGAAACCGAGGATCATCATTTTCGGCTTCGGATAGCTTTCACGAATCGCCCGTTCCAGCTCGTTGAAGAAGTCGACGCCTTCCACCAGTGGAACAGAACGCACCTGCGCGCCAGCAATCACCGCCCCATAAATATGAATTGGGTAGCTCGGATTCGGCACCAGGACGGTATCGCCGTGATCGAGCGTCGCCAGCATCAGGTGGCCCAGCCCCTCTTTGGAGCCAATGGTCACAATCGCTTCGCTTTCAGGGTCGATATCCACCTGATAACGATCCTGATACCAGCGGGAGATAGCCCGACGCAAGCGTGGAATGCCGCGTGAGGTTGAATACCCATGGGTATCGGGACGCTGGGCAACTGTGCAGAGTTTCTCAACGATATGCGGCGGCGTTGGGCCGTCAGGGTTACCCATACTGAAATCGATAATGTCTTCACCGCGCCGACGCGCAGCCATTTTCAGTTCAGCAGTGATATTGAAAACATAAGGGGGGAGACGATCGATACGCGTAAAACGGCGTTCAGGACTGAATTCAGCCATAGATTCCTCAGAGTCACGTTAGCGCCCGGACCGTCCGAGCGACGCTGCCACCCGTGTGGCATGCTTAGAAAATAACCTGAAGAAAAAGACGCTGTCGAGGGGATAACGGCAAAACAATATATTGCGCTAAAACGGGAATGCGATTGTAGTGAAAAGCGGAACTCTTATCGTGATCAGGCAGTTTTAAGCGCTGCGATTTAACACAATGTTTTCAGTATCGTTACCTGACGTTTCTCCACAAACGAAAAAGCAGCGACTTTCAGTCAAAAGCCAGCAATCCCCTTTGAGAATTATGGTTTTTCCCCATTTGATAAATCTGATGGATAGCTGGTCATCTGGCCCTATGTTTTCTATCATAGATTTTTCCCGTTTTCCCAGGCCTGACCGTGCACGAAATCTTCAATATGCTCCTGGCGGTGTTCGACCGCGCGGCATTAATGCTGATCTGTCTCTTTTTCCTTATCCGCATCCGCTTGTTTCGCGAACTGTTGCATAAATCTGCCCACTCGCCAAAAGAGCTGCTGGCCGTTACGTTTATCTTTTCGATGTTTGCCCTGTTCAGCACCTGGTCCGGCGTGCCGGTAGAAGGCTCGCTGGTGAACGTGCGCATCATCGCCGTCATGTCGGGCGGGATCCTCTTTGGTCCCTGGGTCGGGATTATCACAGGCATTATCGCCGGCACCCATCGATACCTGATTGATATTGGCGGCGTGACGGCAGTCCCCTGCTTTATCACCAGCATTATTGCCGGGGTACTCTCCGGCTGGATTAACCGCAAAATCCCGAAAAAACAGCACTGGCGTGCGGGGATTATCGCGGGGATGGTCTGCGAAACGCTGACCATGATCCTGGTCGTCGTCTGGGCACCGACCACTGCGCTGGGGCTGGATATCGTCTCGAAGATCGGTATTCCGATGATCCTCGGGAGCGTCTGTATAGGCTTTATCGTGCTGCTGGTGCAAAGCGTGGAAGGCGAAAAAGAGGCCAGCGCCGCGCGTCAGGCGAAGCTGGCACTGGATATTGCCAACAAAACGCTGCCGCTTTTCCGACACGTTAACACCGAATCTTTACGTCAGGTTTGCGATATCATCCGCCGGGATATTCACGCCGATGCGGTCGCCATCACCAATATTGACCACGTGCTGGCCTATGTTGGCGTCGGTGAGCACAATTATCGCGACAGCGACGATACCATCAGCCCGACCACCAGACAGGCGATTAACTACGGAAAAATCATCATTAAAAACAATGATGAAGCCCACCGGACGCCAGAGATCCACTCAATGCTGGTGATCCCGCTGTGGGAAAAAGGCGTGGTCACGGGGACGCTGAAAATTTACTACTGCCATGCGCACCAAATCACCTCCTCGCTCCAGGAGATGGCGATTGGCCTGTCGCAGATCATCTCCACCCAACTCGAAGTTTCGCGTGCGGAGCAGTTGCGCGAGATGGCAAATAAGGCAGAGCTGCGTGCCCTGCAAAGCAAGATCAATCCCCATTTCCTGTTTAACGCGCTGAACGCTATCTCCTCTTCCATTCGTCTTAATCCGGATACCGCGCGGCAGCTGATTTTTAATCTGTCGCGCTATCTGCGCTACAACATTGAGTTAAAAGACGACGAGCAGATCGACATCAAAAAAGAGCTGTATCAAATCAAGGATTACATCGCGATTGAGCAGGCACGCTTTGGCGATAAGCTGACGGTCATTTACGATATTGATGAAGAGGTCAACTGCGTGATCCCAAGCCTGCTGATCCAGCCGCTGGTGGAAAACGCCATTGTTCACGGCATTCAGCCGTGTAAAGGAAAAGGCGTGGTCACGATTAGCGTGACGGAAAGCGGTAACCGCGTGCGAATCGCCGTGCGCGATACCGGACACGGCATCGATCCAAAAGTGATCGAGCGCGTCGAATCAAACGAAATGCCGGGAAATAAAATCGGGCTGCTGAACGTGCACCACCGGGTCAAGCTGCTGTACGGTGACGGGCTGCACATTCACCGCCTTGAGCCGGGCACCGAGATTGCTTTTTATGTTCCGAACGAACGAACGCCCGTTAATGCCCCCATATCCTTGTTGCCGTAGGCCGGAGTAACAGATGAAAGTCATCATCGTAGAAGATGAAATTCTGGCTCAGCAGGAGTTGAGCTGGCTTATCAAAACCCACAGCCAGATGGAGATTGTTTGCTGTTTTGAGGATGGCCTGGACGTGCTGAAATTTTTGCAGCATAACCGGGTCGACGCGATTTTTCTCGATATTAATATTCCGTCTCTGGACGGCGTTCTGCTGGCGCAAAATATCAATCAGTTCGCCCACAAGCCGTTTATTGTGTTTGTCACCGCGTGGAAAGAGCATGCCGTGGAAGCCTTCGAGCTGGAGGCGTTTGACTATATTCTCAAGCCGTATCAGGAGTCGCGTATTATCAGCATGCTGCATAAGCTGGAAGCCGCATGGCAGCAGCAGTCGCTGCCCGCCAGTGCCAGTCCGGTAGCGCGGGAAAACGACACCATTAATCTGGTCAAGGACGAACGGATCATCGTCACGCCTGTCGACGATATTTACTATGCTGAAGCGCACGAAAAAATGACGTTTGTCTATACGCGGCGTGAGGCCTACGTAATGGCGATGAACATCACCGAATTTTGCAACAAACTCCCGGCAGCGCACTTCTTCCGCTGCCACCGCTCGTTCTGCGTCAACCTGAACAAGATCCGCGAGATCGAACCCTGGTTTAATAACACCTATATTTTGCGTCTGAAGGATCTGGATTTTCAGGTGCCGGTAAGCCGCAGCAGAGTGAAAGCGTTCCGCCAGCTCATGCACCTGTAGCGCGTTCCCTCTCCCGCAGGAGAGGGAGACGGATGTCAGAGGATCTGGCCAAGTACCTGACGCAGATGCGCCCCGGAGCCAAGCAAGCCCGGATTGTCGTGGACAATCAGGTAAACCGGAATGTCCTGCACGTAACTTTTGAAGCGGCCTTTGTCTTCAAAGCCACCACGGAAACCGGAGGCGGTAAAGAAATCGAGGAAGCGCGGCACGATCCCGCCCGCAATATAGACCCCGCCAAAGGTGCCGAGATTCAGGGCCAGGTTGCCGCCGAAACGCCCCATAATGACGCAGAACAACGACAAAGCACGACGGCAGTCAATACAACTGTCGGCCAGCGCGCGTTCGGTCACATCTTTAGGCTGCAGATTTTCCGGCAGACGACCGTCTGATTTTACAATCGCCCGATACAGGTTCACCAGACCCGGACCAGAAAGCACGCGCTCGGCCGACACGTGACCAATCTCGGCGCGTAGCTCCTCAAGAATAATGCCCTCTTCTTCGCTGTTCGGCGCAAAATCCACGTGGCCGCCCTCACCCGGCAGGCTGACCCAGCGTTTGTCGACGTGAACCAGGTGCGCCACCCCCAGACCGGTTCCGGCGCCGTAAACAGCAATGGGTTTGCCTTCAACCGGGGCCGTACCGCCGAACTGAATCAGATGCTCAGGTTTAAGCATTGGGATAGCCATGGAAACCGCAGTGAAATCGTTGATAATTTCAAGGTGCGAGAAACCGAGGTTTTTCCGCATTTCGGCAATTGAAAAGGCCCACGTGTGGTTGGTCATCGCCACCCAGTCGCCGGTGATCGGACAGGCGATGGCGATACAACCGTCTTCAACGCTCACTTTATGCTCTTCAAGATAGACGCGAACTACCGCTTCCAGGCTTGGGTAATCCAGCCCTGAATAGGTTTTCGCCTGAGAAATTTCACCGCTGTTTACATCGCACAGGGCAAGGCGCGCATTGGTGCCGCCAACATCACCTACCAAAGCATACTTTGTCATTCTTCTACTGCTCCGCTAAAGTCAGAATAAATCTTTGGGACACTGTAAATTCAAGGCGTGATAACAACAACGACCAGAAGGTGACTGCCCATGGATTATCGATCTTCGTCACATAATAACTTTACCGTTTCAGCACCTTTTGCACTATTGCCACAATGCTGATTGTGCAAAGTAACGTTAAGCCGTTTTGTACAAGGAAATCATCATGCTCCATCCGCGAGCCAGAACCATGCTGTTATTGGCTGTCCCGGCGCTAATTATTGGCGTAGCGTCGAGCCTGGTGCTCATCGTCGTCATGAAAGTAGCGGCAGTGCTGCAAACGATTTTATGGACCGCGCTGCCGGTTAAACTTGGCATCAGCACTGACTCGCCAGGGTGGATCATGATGATGCTGACCCTGACCGGAATTGCCGTAGGTCTGGTGATCCGCTATAGCCCGGGCCATGCCGGGCCGGACCCGGCACTGGAACCCTTGATTGGTGCGCCAGTATCTCCCTCTGCTCTGCCGGGGCTTGTTATCGCGCTGATTATCGGTCTTGCGGGCGGCGTAAGTCTCGGGCCTGAACATCCCATTATGGCGGTTAATATCGCGCTGGCGGTCTTTCTGGGAGCGCGTCTTTTCCCGCGCGTTGGCGCGCTGGACTGGACGATTCTGGCTTCCGCCGGTACCATCGGGGCACTGTTTGGTACCCCAATAGCGGCTGCGCTCATCTTTTCGCAAACGCTCAGCAGCGACAATGATGTGCCGCTGTGGGATAAACTCTTTGCGCCATTGATGGCCGCCGCAGCAGGGGCCCTCACGACCAGCCTGTTTTTCCATCCTCATTTTTCACTCCCCATCCCCCACTATGGCCAGATGCAACTCACCGATATTGTCAGCGGTGCCGTCGTCGTCGCGATAGCCATTGCGCTGGGAATGATCGCAGTGTGGTGTCTTCCGCGCCTGCATCGTCTGATGCACAGGCTGAAGCATCCGGTGCTGATTCTGGGTATGGGCGGTTTTATTCTGGGCGTTTTAGGCGCTATCGGCGGGACGGTTACGCTGTTTAAGGGTCTGGACGAGATGCAGCAGCTGGCCTTCAGCCAGGTCTTTGGCGTCTCCGATTATCTGCTGTTCGCGCTGGTAAAACTGGCGGCGCTGGTGATCGCTGCAGCCTGTGGTTTCCGGGGAGGACGGATCTTCCCTGCGGTATTTGTTGGCGTCGCGCTGGGGCTGATGCTGCATGAGCACGTCGACGCTGTCCCTGCGGCGATTACCGTCTCCTGCTCCATTCTGGGGCTGGTACTGGTGGTAACGCGCGATGCGTGGCTGAGTCTGTTTATGGCGGCCGTTGTGGTGCCGGATACCACGCTTCTGCCGCTCCTTTGTATCGTGATGTTGCCCGCCTGGCTCCTGCTGGCGGGCAAACCGATGTTGATGGCATGGCGAAACGACAGGTAATCAGGCGTTATTGCGCGCCTCCAGCGCTTTGGTCAGCGCGCTCAGCAGCGGCGGAATATCGGCTTTCGGCAGCATCACCTCGATCAGCGATAGTCGCTCGTGGTGTGCTACTTTATCCAGCACCTCCGCCAGTGTTTCCGCTTCGCTGACGCGCCAGCATTCTGCCTCTGGCGCCAGGCTCAGCGCCTGCGGGATCTGCGTCCAGTTCCAGAGGGCAATATCGTTATAGCGCTGCTCCGGCCCGTGGATGGCTCTCTCAACCGTGTATCCCTCGTTGTTAAGCACCAGAATAATCGGGCGCTGCTTGTCGCGCAGCATCGAGCCCAGCTCCTGAATGGTCAACTGCGCGGCACCGTCACCCGTCAGGACAATCACGCGTCGGTTCGGACACGCTGTTTGCGCGCCAAACGCCGCCGCGAGCGTGTAGCCGATCGATCCCCAAAGCGGCTGGACGATAAAGTTCACGTCTGCCGGTAAACGCAAATCGATAGCGCCGAAAGCAGACGTCCCCTGGTCAGCCAGAATAATGTCTCCGGGGCGAATAAACGTTTGCAGGGTACGCCAGAAGCTCTCCTGAGTCAGCGCCCCTTCGATAGTGGGGAAAGAAGAGCTGCTGTGATCCGATGGCGCTCGCGTATCACGTACATGCGTTTTGCACAGCGCTGTCAGCGTTTCAATGGCCTCCCTCATCGGGATACCCGTAAACCAGACGTCGCCGACGCGGGACGCGTGGGGCTGAACCTCTATCGTCTGATCTGGCGTCAGCTGGTGGGTAAACCCGGCAGTGAGCGTATCGGTAAAGCGCGTGCCAATGCACAGCACCGTATCAGCCCCCTCGATTGCCTCTTTGACCGCCGCGGCGCTCGCCGATCCGCTGTAGGTGCCATAAAAACCGCTCTGTCGTTCGTCAAAAATGCCCTTGCCCATCAGCATGGTGGCGTGTGCCATCGGCACCTCTTTCACCCACGTCTGAAGGGCCGCGCGCAAACCGTGGCGCAGCACCAGGAAGTCCGCTAACAGCGCGGTGCGTTTGCTCGTTGACAAACGCTTTTCGGCAGCCTCACGGAACGCTTGCATGCAGGCTGAATCGGCTGGTGCGGAGTTAAGAGTGAGAGCGCTTACAGGGGGCGTAGCGGCTTTTTTCGCCACATCGGCGGGCAGCATCAGGTAGCCCGGACGGCGCTCCCGCAGCATGGTGGTCAGGACTCTGTCAATTTCATAGCAGGCGTTTTGTTCGGTAAGCACCGCCTGTGCAACGGTGATGGGTTCGCTCATGTGGTAGAAATGGCGGAACTCGCCGTCGCCTAAGGTGTGGTGCAGTAACTCTCCTCGCTGCTGCGCCGCCATACCCGGAGCCCCCACAATATGGAGCACGGGGACATGTTCGGCAAAGCTGCCCGCTACACCGTTCATGGCGCTTAACTCCCCAACGCCGAAAGTCGTCAGGAGTGCGGCAAATCCCTTACAGCGGGCATAGCCGTCTGCGGCGTAAGACGCGTTCAGCTCGTTGGCACAGCCCACCCAGCAGATGTCCGGGCTGTCTATCACATGGTCGAGAAACTGCAGGTTATAGTCGCCCGGCACGCCAAACAGATGATCGGCACCGCAATCTGTTAGTCGGTCCAGCAGGTAATCGGCGACGCAATAGGGGGTACGCATATTATAGGTGTCCTTCTGACGTTGACCTCACTCTGAGTATTAAATAAGCGTGAAGGGTGTCCAGAATTGGCGACAATCAGGGGCTGGAAAGAATGCTTTACGAAAAAAGCTGAGCTATGCTCATTTTCTTCAGGTTAGTGTAAACGCATACACTGATTTTTCTTTCCAGCGCCAGAGGTCTCGCTCATGGGTTATCAACCTGACAAAAATCGTTACCAGACAATGCAATATCGCCGCTGTGGACAAAGCGGCCTCAAGCTTCCCGCCATCTCGCTGGGGCTTTGGCATAATTTTGGCGACGCGACGCTGCTCGAAAACAGCCGTCAACTTTTACAGCGCGCCTTCGATTTGGGTATTACACATTTTGACCTTGCTAATAATTACGGCCCACCTCCTGGTTCAGCCGAACGCAACTTCGGGCGCATCCTGCAGGAGGATTTCCTGCCCTGGCGCGATGAGCTAATCATCTCCACCAAAGCGGGCTACACCATGTGGGACGGGCCTTACGGCGACTGGGGCTCGCGTAAATATCTGATTTCCAGCCTGGACCAGAGCCTCAGGCGTATGGGGCTGGAGTACGTTGATATCTTCTATCACCACCGCCCCGATCCACAAACGCCGCTACGTGAAACGATGAAAGCGCTTGACCATGTGGTGCGCCAGGGCAAAGCGCTGTACATCGGCCTGTCCAACTACCCGGCAGAACTGGCGCGGCAGGCGATTGAAATACTGGAGGATCTGGGCACGCCCTGTCTAATCCACCAGCCGAAGTACTCCATGTTTGAACGTGCGCCTGAAGAGGGGTTGCTGGACGTGTTGCAGCAAAATGGGGTGGGATGTATCCCCTTCTCTCCCCTGGCGGGCGGACAGTTGACCGATCGCTATCTGAACGGCATCCCGGCAGATTCTCGCGCAGCAAGCGGCAGTAAGTTCCTTAATCCGGAACAGGTCACCGACAAAAAGCTGGAAAAGGTACGCAAGCTGAATGCGCTGGCGGAAAAACGGGGGCAAAAGCTTTCGCAAATGGCACTGGCCTGGCTCCTGCGCCACGATGCGGTGACATCAGTGCTCATCGGCGCAAGCAAAACCGGACAAATTGAAGATGCTGCAGGCATGCTTGAAAATCGTCATTTCTCCGCAGAAGAGCTGAAGACGATAGAAGCGATTCTGTCCAGTTCAGATTAAAAACACTTTTAGCAAAAAGTGCTCTCGTTCATGATTTAGGAGTTGAGGCGATGAAACGAATGTTTACCAACTCGTAAAATTGCGTTAACAGGTCGCACAGCGGCCCCGATCGTGAAGGAGAAGAGTATGTTCAGGTCACTGATTCTTGCAGCGGTACTACTGGCTTCGGCCCCGCTGGTCGCCAATGCGGGCGAAATCACCCTGTTGCCATCGATTAAATTACAAATTGGCGATCGTGATGACTACGGCAGATACTGGGACGGTGGCTACTGGCGCGACCGTGACTACTGGCACCGACATTATGAGTGGCGTAAAAACCGCTGGTGGAAACACGATAACGGCTATCACCGTGGCTGGGATAAGCGTAAGGCCTACGAGCGCGGCTACCGCGAAGGCTGGAACGATCGTGACGACCGCCGTGGCGGCAGGGGGCACGGAAAAGGCAGAGGCCATGGTCACGGCCATCACCATTAACAGCTAAAAGGAGCCTCACGGCTCCTTTTTCTTTTACAGGCCTGCTGCTGTGCCTATCAGCAACCACATGTTTAACGCCACCACCACGACCACAATGGCCCACCCGGCGCGTTTCACCCACATCGAATTCACCAGATCGCCCATCAGCGATTTGTTGCTGGTGAATATCAGTAGCGGCACCAGCGCCAGCGCAATACCGAAACTCAGCAGCACCTGACTCATCACCAGAATGCGGGTCGGATCCAGCCCCATCAGAATTACAATAAAGGAAGGCAGCATCGTTACCGAACGGCGAACCCACAGTGGAATATGGAAACGTACGAACCCCTGCATCACCACCTGCCCGGCCAGTGTCCCCACAACCGTAGAGGAAAGTCCCGCAGCAACCAGGCTTAAACCAAAAATAGTGGCAGCGGCATGGCTCAGCAACGGCTCCAGCGTCAGGTACGCCTGGTCGAGATCGGCAACCCCGGTATGCCCGTTAAAGTGAAACGCGGCGGCGGCAGTCGCCATCATCGCCAGATTCACAAATCCGGCAATGGTCATCGCAATTGCCACATCCCATTTCGAGGCGGAGTAGCGCTCTTTACTCGTCCCGCCGTGCAGATTTTGGGTTAAAGAAGAGTGCAGATAAATTACGTGCGGCATAATGGTCGCCCCCAGCACCCCGGCGGCCAGAAATACGGCTTCAGAGGTGGGTAACGACGGGATCACCATCCCTTTCGTCAACTGCACCAGATTCGGCTGGGAGAAAATCAGCTCAACAATATAGGCGGCAGCGACGAACAGCAGCAGGCCGCCGATGACTTTCTCCAGCGGTTTTTGTCCCCGCCTCTGGAGCATCAAAATAAGGAACGTGGCGATACCGGTCAGCACGGCGCCCTGTAGCAGGGAGACGCCCAGAATAAGCTTAAAGCCGATCGCCGCCCCGATAAACTCGGCGAGATCGGTGGCCATGGCGATAATTTCCGCCTGGACCCAGTAAAACCATACCGCCGGACGCGGATAGTGATCGCGGATTTGCTCCGCCAGGTTTTTCCCGGTGGCAATACCCAGCTTCGCGGAAAGCATCTGAATCAGCATCGCCATCAGGTTGGCCCACACCACAACCCACAGCAGCTTATAGCCGAAACTGGCCCCGGCCTGAATATTGGTCGCAAAATTACCCGGATCGATGTAGCCAATCGCGGCAATGAATGCAGGTCCCATTAATGCGAACCGCAGCTTGCGTGCCGCCCTGCCGCTGCTACTCTCTACGCGACTATTCGTCATTTCTGCCTCTGGAAATATAGCCTGTGCTATGTTTTATGCTATCAAAATGAGAATGATTATCAAGTTCATTTGTAATGGTTAACATGATTACTCTGATAGCCAGGGACAATAGACAGGCAGGTGGAGCAAGGTCACAGAATGTGAAAATGCGCAGACATTTGTGAAGCGTAGCACACAAACTTAACTTTTCACTCATTTACCTAACATAACAAAAATGTATTGTTGATCACTATTTTTGAGACTCGTCACAGGATGTAACTATAGTGTGGGCTTGATCTCGTTTTCTTTGTGCTTGTTACATAGAATGTGCACGGAAATTAAACCTGCCTCATATTTGGAGCAAATATGGACCGCGTCCTTCATTTTGTCCTGGCACTCGTTGTCGTTACTGCACTCGCATTGCTGGTCAGCACTGACCGCAAAAATATTCGTATTCGCTATGTTGTCCAGCTGCTGGTCATTGAAGTTTTACTTGCGTGGTTCTTCCTGAACTCCAACGTAGGCCTCGGCTTCGTGAAAGGCTTCTCCGAAATGTTCGAAAAACTGCTCGGATTTGCCAACGACGGGACTAACTTTGTCTTTGGCAACATGAACGATCAGGGTTTGGCCTTCTTCTTCCTGAAAGTGCTCTGCCCTATCGTCTTCATCTCTGCCCTGATCGGGATCCTCCAGCACATTCGTGTTCTGCCGGTGGTTATCCGTGCAATCGGCTTCCTGTTATCGAAAGTTAATGGCATGGGCAAGCTGGAATCCTTTAACGCAGTCAGCTCGCTGATCCTGGGTCAGTCTGAGAACTTCATTGCGTATAAAGATATCCTCGGCAAGATGTCCCGTAACCGCATGTACACCATGGCGGCGACAGCAATGTCTACCGTTTCCATGTCTATCGTGGGCGCGTATATGACTATGCTGGAACCTAAATACGTGGTTGCAGCGCTGGTTCTGAATATGTTCAGCACCTTTATTGTTCTTTCGCTGATTAACCCGTACCGCGTGGATGCCAGCGAAGAGAACATTCAGATGTCAAACCTGCACGAGGGACAGAGCTTCTTCGAAATGCTGGGTGAATACATTCTGGCGGGTTTCAAGGTTGCGATTATCGTTGCCGCGATGCTGATTGGCTTTATCGCACTGATCGCTGCGCTGAACGCCCTGTTTGCGGCCGTACTTGGTATTTCGTTCCAGGGTATTCTGGGCTATATCTTCTACCCCGTCGCTTGGGTAATGGGTGTGCCCGCTCACGAAGCGTTGCAGGTGGGCAGTATCATGGCAACGAAACTGGTATCCAATGAATTCGTGGCGATGATGGATCTTCAGAAGATTGCCAGCACGCTCTCCCCGCGTGCGGAAGGGATCCTGTCCGTCTTCCTGGTCTCCTTCGCGAACTTCTCTTCCATCGGTATTATCGCTGGTGCGATTAAAGGCCTGAACGAAGAGCAAGGTAACGTCGTTTCTCGCTTTGGCCTGAAGCTGGTTTACGGTTCAACGCTGGTGAGCGTCCTGTCTGCCTCTATCGCAGCATTGGTGCTGTAATCCATACCGCTCAATGAAAACCGGGAGCCATCGCTCCCGGTTTTTTTATGTCTCCAGCGCCGTCAGGGGCAGTGGTTTACCAATCAAATAGCCCTGCAAATAATCAACGCCGTATCGCAGCAACATCTCGCGTTGTTCAGCCGATTCCACATATTCAGCCACCACACAAAGCGATTTCGTTTTTGCCATGTTGCAAATGGACTGCACGATCATCGCATCCATGCTGTCGGTGCAGATATCTTTCACGAAGCAGCCATCGATCTTAATGATATCGGCCTCCAGTCGCTTCAGGCGCTCAAAGTTGGCATAGCCGGTACCAAAGTCATCGATAGCAATGCGGAAGCCATAATCCCGCAGCTGCTGGATATTGTTGATGCTGCTTCCCGAGTCAGAGAAAGCCTGTTCCTCGGTGATCTCAATGACGATATCTTGCGGTGCAACGGCGTAGCGTTCAAAAAGCGCGATGATCTCAGCTGCAATCTCGTTCTGCATCAGCGTCAGCGGCATCAGATTAACGGAGAACCGCGTTCCGGCCCGTCCGGATGGATGACTGCGCATCCACATCAGCAATTTTTCCACCACGTTCAGGTCGAATCGGTGGCTCAGGTTGAACTGAGCAATCAGCGGAATAAAGCGGTCAGGGGTGATGATCTCACCATCACTTTCAAGACGCGAAAGGATTTCAAAGTACCCTTCTCCGCGCGCGTTGTGAATTGGCTGCGCGTAAAGATGGAGACCACCGATATCAAGGGCGCGTTTTATACGGGCCAGCATTAGCACCCTGTCCGTCGTATGACCAGAAACATCATCCAGACTGTTGGTTAACGCAAGGACGTTATGCCCGGAACAGGACTGCTCGGACAGCCAGCTCAACTGACCCAGCGTGTGATGCACGCTTTCTCCATTTGGCACTTCCCCCCAGGAGGCACCAAACTCAATGTCGAGCTCAGTCTTGTTCCAGATAATTTTACGGCTGTTCAGATGGTCAACCATAAATTGCAGACGTTCAGCCGTGCCCGGTCCCAGCAAGACCAACATCAGTTCACTGCCTGGTAACTGGAAGAGCTTCTCGTCTTTTTGCAATAACGGCTGCAGCGACGCGGTGATCATCTTTTTACAGTGCACGCGCATGAGGATGCCGTAGTGACGGCTCAGGAATTCCAGATTATCCAGACGCAAGCAGCAGACTTTGGCCTCAGGATGATGCTGTAGAAAAACTTCCAGCGCACGAATGTTAGGCAGACCGGTGAGCGGATCGGTAAGCGCCCTCTCCTGCCACCCCTGTTTAAGCCATTCACTTTTCTGATAGATCTGCGACATGTAAAGCAGGCAGATAGCGAAAGAGATGAGTACCGACAGAATAAAGGAGAGCGAGTGGCCCGATTCAACGCCATTGAGAAAATTATAATTATAGGTCAACAACATGAGCGCTGAGGCTGCCCAGAATAAAGAGATGAGCGCATAGCTCAAACGACCAATACCCAGGGTAAAAAGAATGAAAACGGTCGGCATCAAATAACCCGCAATAAACTGCGACTCAAAAGGCGCGCATAAAATAGCGATCATTGAGACCAACAGCATCAGCCACACAACGATAAATAACGCTTTTTTGTTGCAAAAGAGGGGCTTCACGCTTCGCCGCCAGAATGTTCGGGCATAGCGAGGATTAATAATCATTCTTAATGGATAATAGAACATCATGGTGAAAATCAGGGCGGCGCAAATCAGACTCTGAATATCGATAACGTTATAAATTGCAGAGCCTTCGCCGAAATAGGAGGAGATTGTTACCGGGAAATCAAATAAATACCCCGCCAGATACATCGATAATTTGATGCCCACAGGCACCATAAATCCGAGCCATAAAATACGTATACCAATGTACTTATTCGGCATGCTGTGGCGCCAGCGCTTGCCCAGCATCAAACGGATAACGCCACAGGCGGCGAAGACGGAAAACGTCTGACAACATAATAAAACGATAGATTGTAGCGGGGCTAAATCAAAGTAATAAGCATTAGTAACACTAAAACTTAGCAACAAAGGAATGATTGCCCGTCGTCCAAATAACAACACGATGGCGAGCATGGCGCTTAAGGGCAGCCACGCTAAATAAACATCATTTTCGTTAACGATAGCGCGCGGAGAGATATAACGGGAAAAGGGGATCGCAATCAGGCTTAGCGCCAGGGCAATCATAAATATTTTTACATTATTGTAAATTTTTCTATTCATTAATCCGGGTAATCTATTTAACCATCGTCTTATTGACCGGATCGATAATAGGTTTATTAATTGGACGAATCAAGTTTAGGTCTATTTATGGACTTATTTATTGATTTGGATTGAGGTGAGGTATAGAAAATGACGTTAATTGCAACAAAAACAGTCTAAATATTTTACAAGATATAAAAAACCCCCGTCTGACGACGAGGGTTTAAATTTTGGTGGAGCTAAGCGGGATCGAACCGCTGACCTCTTGCATGCCATGCAAGCGCTCTCCCAGCTGAGCTATAGCCCCACATGTTACTTTACCTACCGTACTCTGTTGGGTTCAGAGTTTGGTGGAGCTAAGCGGGATCGAACCGCTGACCTCCTGCATGCCATGCAGGCGCTCTCCCAGCTGAGCTATAGCCCCATCGTAAAGCTGTCATGTTGACGGGCGGCATAATATGAATTCCACCGCACAGTGTCAACGGCAAATTCAACCTCAGCCTTTCAACCGCCGAAAAATCATGCAAATGAATCACTTTGCGAGTCTGCTCGCAGCCAGGAGTTAAGCTTGTCACGTTTTCACGTAAAACGGTGCTATAAAATGAACCACTAATTAACCCCACAGATATTCAGGAAATTATATGATCAAGGAACGAATGACGCCAGAAGAGTTAGCCCTGCTGACTGGCTATAGCCGACAGACCATCAATAAATGGGTACGCAAAGAGGGTTGGATTACATCACCAAAACCAGGCGTTCAGGGCGGCAAGGCGCGTCTGGTACACGTCAATGAAAAAGTGCGCGACTTTATTCGCAGCGCACGCAGGGTAACAGAGTCGCCGGAAATGCCAGAAAAGGCGTACCACGAAGGCTCGCTTCACGCCCTGCTCCTGACGCTGGCGAATGAAATGACGCCGGATGAGCAAAAGCAGATGACATCTCTGTTACTGCGGGAAGGGATTACCGGATTGTTACAACGCTTAGGGATTCGCGACCAACGCTAATATGAAAAGATTACGCAGTAAAATGACCACGGAAGAGCTGGCGGACAGTCTGGGCGTCGCCCGACAAACCGTTAATCGCTGGATACGACAGAAAGGATGGAAAACGGAGGGTATCAACGGTGTAAAAGGCGGAAGAGCGAGGGTGATATGTATCGATGCGCACGTTAAGGAGCACATCATTAGCCTTCCCGCCATTCGTAACAGTCGGGCTGTTTACCATGTGGCAGAAAGCCCTTCACTCTATGGCGTGGCGACCTCATCCAGCCTGCTTCCACAAATTATCGACTCGCTGGAAAACATGACAACTGTCGAACAGGAACGTTTGCACAAGCTGCTCGCTCGCGAAGGTTTGCAGGGTTTTCTCACGCGTCTTGGTATTGCTGAATAACAGACATAAAAAACGGCAGGTTACCCTGCCGTTATTTGTATTTCACGAGCATTACTGCTGGCTTTCGCGCTCAGCAATAAAGCCCAGCGCCTTGTTGATACGCGCAACGCTACGTGATTTGCCAATGGCATGAACGGTCACGTCCAGCGCCGGAGACTGGCCTGCCCCCGTCACCGCAACGCGCAGCGGCATACCGACTTTACCCATGCCAATTTCCAACTCATCAGCGGTTGCCTGAATCGCGTGGTGAACATTTTCTGCAGTCCATTCGGTAATGGCTTCGAGTTTATCTCGCACCACTTCCAGCGGCTGACGCGCAACCGGACGCAGGTGTTTCTTGGCCGCATCGGCGTCGAACGCGTCAAACTCTTCATAAAAGTAGCGGCAGCTCTCGGCGATCTCTTTCAGCGTTTTGCAACGCTCGCCAAGCAGCTTCACCAGATCCGCCAGTTCAGGGCCCGTACGGGTATCGATGTTTGCCTGCTCAATGTGCCATTGCAGATAAGTCGCCACATACTCTGGCTGCATGGTATTGATGTAGTGATGGTTCAGCCACAGCAGTTTGTCAGTGTTGAACGCGCTGGCTGATTTGCTTACCGAGTTCAGAGAGAAAAGCTCGATCATCTCTTCGCGGCTGAAGATCTCCTGGTCACCATGAGCCCAGCCCAGACGCACCAGATAGTTCAGTAGCGCTTCCGGCAGATAGCCGTCATCACGGTACTGCATCACGCTCACCGCGCCATGACGTTTGGACAGCTTTTTACCGTCGTCACCGTTGATCATCGATACGTGCGCATACACCGGTACAGGCGCGTTCAGCGCTTTCAGAATGTTGATCTGACGCGGGGTGTTATTGATATGGTCTTCACCACGGATCACGTGAGTGATTTCCATATCCCAGTCGTCCACAACTACGCAGAAGTTATAGGTTGGCGAGCCGTCAGTACGACGAATGATGAGGTCATCCAGCTCCTGGTTGCTGAATTCGATCGGGCCACGGATCTGGTCATCAAAGATAACAGAGCCATCCTGCGGGTTAGCAAAACGCACTACGCAAGGCTCATCAGCAGCATGCTCGCTGTGGTCATGACGGCAACGACCGTCATAACGCGGTTTTTCGCCTTTTGCCATTTGCTCTTCACGCAGCGCATCCAGACGCTCCCTTGAGCAGTAGCACTTATAGGCCGTGCCTGCGACCAGCATCTCGTCAATTACGGCGTTATAGCGGTCAAAACGTTTGGTCTGGAAGTATGGGCCTTCGTCCCACTCCAGATTCAGCCAGTTCATCCCATCCATAATGGCTTCAATTGCTTCCGGCGTTGAGCGCTCCAGGTCGGTGTCTTCAATACGCAGCACAAACTCACCTTTGTTGTGGCGTGCGAAAAGCCAGGAGTAGAGAGCAGTACGTGCACCACCGACATGCAGATAGCCTGTCGGGCTCGGCGCGAAGCGAGTTTTGATTTTCATGAAATGGCCTTACGTTATAAAGATGCCGGTAATCGGCAAATCCTGGGAAGAAAACAATGGGCAATATTCTATCACTGTGGGCCGATTCCTCAATGTCGATCACTTTATCCGGTTCGAGATTGCTGTTTTTGTTTAGAAATCATGCACCACAGTCCGTTTTGCGATCGTTTTGACTAATTTTACGACGAACGAATAAAAACTTTAGAAAATGCGTTGACTCATTTTCAACTCTCCCTATAATGCGACTCCACACAGCGGGGGTGATTAGCTCAGTTGGTAGAGCATCTCCTTTACACGGAGGGGGTCGGCGGTTCGAGCCCGTCATCACCCACCATCTACTTCGGTAGACTCGCAGTGTAGATAAGAATTGAGATTGGGCGATTAGCTCAGTTGGTAGAGCATCTCCTTTACACGGAGGGGGTCGGCGGTTCGAGCCCGTCATCGCCCACCATTCTCACCTTATCGTAGCAGTTCCGAAATGGGCGATTAGCTCAGTTGGTAGAGCATCTCCTTTACACGGAGGGGGTCGGCGGTTCGAGCCCGTCATCGCCCACCATTTCGGGTCGTTAGCTCAGTTGGTAGAGCAGTTGACTTTTAATCAATTGGTCGCAGGTTCGAATCCTGCACGACCCACCAATGTAAAAAAGCGCCCTAAAGGCGCTTTTTTGCTATCTGCGATATAGCACATCCCCATTGCAGCCAAACCGCTTGTTTTACTCAAGCTCACGCCTTCTTTGCCGATACCTCTATTTTATGGCGAAAAGGATCTCAATATGACAACTCTTAAGCCCGTTTCTCTGTCGGCGATGGAAATCGGCAGCGTAGATAACAGCTCCGGCGGAAACGACATTGCTTCCCAGATCACCCGTCTGACCAAACAGATAACGAAAGTCACTCAGCAACTCAAAGAAGTCGCCATGGGTGATGCCACAGCGGAAGAAAAGCAAAAGCAGCAAGAATTGCTCGAATCTCAGCTGGCAATGTTGCAGGCACAGTTGGCGCAATTGCAGCGTCAGCAGGCAGAAGAGGCGATGCCAAAACAGGAAAGCGGTCAGGCCGTGGCGGAAGGCGTCAATAAACCCTCCGCAGAACATCAGATTGATATCTATATCTGATCATTGGTTTCGTTAAAAAGTGGATCGCGCGTGCGGGCCTCCATCAGACGCCTGGCCTGCATACGCACCACATCCCAGCAGGCATGAGCCGCTCCGGAAAGAGACCTGTTTTTACGGCGTACCAGCATCAGCTGGCGTTCAATGCAGGGCAGGAAACGCTTCACCGTTAAACGACTTCCTTGCGGCAGTGGCAGCGCCAGCGCAGGCAGAACGCTGATCCCAATCCCCGCTTCGACCATGGGGAAGAGCGTGGCAGGATGCCCAATCTCCTGCACAATGGTTGCCTTTACGCCCTGTGCGGCCAGTGCGGCATCTATCAGCGGGCGGCTACCTGATGCATAATCCTGTAACACCAGGTTTGCCCCCTGTAAGGCTTGCCAGGCCACCTGCGACAGCGATGCCAGAGGATCATCATCGCGGCAGAGCAATAAAAAGGGTTCCGAGAGTACCACTTCACATTCCAGGTCGCTTACCGCTCCGGGATCGATAACAATCCCGAAATCCACATCCCCCTGACGAATACTCTCCAGTACCCACTGCTGCGGCCTGTCGTGCAAAACAAAATCGATATCCGGATAGCGGTGATTACTTTCAGCGATGCACTGGGGAATAAGATGCGCCGAAATCGTCTGGCTCGCCGCCACTCTCACGGTACCGGAAAGCTGTTGTCCAAGCCGTCCGACGTCCCTCAGCGTACTGTTCAGTTCATCCAGCAGCCTTTCCAGACGCGTTGCCAGCTGATGTCCCGCTTCGGTGAGCACCACTTCGCGCGTCGTGCGGTCGAGCAGCTTCACGCCGGTTTGAGTTTCCAGCTCTTTCACGCTATGGCTCACCGCCGACTGGCTGAGGCCAATCATCTCCCCTGCCCGACTGAAGCTGCGGGCCTGCGCGACGGTGACGAAAACACGAAGCTGACGTAGTGAATAATTCATCTGTTTAATTCATGAATGGATGCAATAAATCAATTTTATTTCTCAAAGGGAAGAAAGCACAATAGCGGCATCTGTTTTCAGGAGTGATTATGAAACTTTTTCGTATCCTTGATCCGTTTACGCTGACCCTGATTGGTGTCGTCTTGCTGGCCTCGTTCTTCCCGGCGCGGGGCGGTTTCGTTCCGGTCATTGAAGGGCTGACCACGGCAGCCATTGCCCTGTTGTTCTTTATGCATGGCGCCAAACTCTCCCGGGAAGCCATTATTGCAGGCGGTAGCCACTGGCGACTGCACCTCTGGGTAATGTGCAGCACCTTTATCCTCTTCCCTGTTCTGGGCGTGCTGTTTGCCTGGTGGGCGCCGGTGAATGTCGATCCGGCACTCTATACCGGTTTCCTTTATCTGTGCATTTTGCCGGCCACCGTGCAGTCTGCTATTGCCTTTACCTCGCTGGCGGGCGGCAACGTCGCGGCGGCGGTATGTTCTGCTTCGGCTTCCAGCCTGCTCGGGATCTTTGTTTCACCGCTGCTGGTCGGTCTGCTGATGAACATGCATGGTGCAGAAGGTAATCTGGAGCAGGTGGGTAAAATTTGTCTGCAACTGCTACTGCCGTTTGTGCTCGGACACTTATCCCGCCCCTGGATTGGGGCGTTTGTGGCGAAACACAAAAAATGGATCGGGAAAACGGACCAAAGCTCCATTCTGCTGGTGGTTTACACGGCCTTCAGCGAAGCCGTGGTGAACGGCATCTGGCACAGGGTGGGCGCAGGATCGCTGCTGTTTATTGTGGTGGTAAGCATTGTTCTGCTGACAATTGTGATCGCGGTTAACGTCTTTGTGGCCCGCAAATGCGGCTTCAATAAGGCCGATGAAATCACCATCGTATTCTGTGGATCGAAAAAGAGCCTGGCCAACGGGATCCCGATGGCCAATATTCTGTTCCCGACGTCGGTCATTGGGATGATGGTACTGCCGCTGATGATTTTCCATCAGATCCAGCTGATGGTGTGTGCGGTACTGGCGCGGCGTTACAAGGCACAGACTGAAAAGCTGGCGCAGGAAGAGACCCGCGCCGCGAAAGTTTAAGGACGTTTCAGGGGCTGCACCAGCTGGGTCAGCCCCTCTGTTTTGATCAGTAATGTGATAGCCATCAGCTCGCCAAGACGCCCGGCAGGAAACTCATCCTTACGGGCAAACCACAGCAGATATTCTTCCGGTAAATCAATCAGCCTGCGGCCCTTATATTTACCGAACGGCATCTCCGTATTGGCGATCTCAACGAGCTGCTCTTTTTCCACATCACTCTCCTAAAAGGCGCATCATTTCCGCTTCATCGATCACCTCGATGCCGAGCTCCTGCGCTTTTGCCAGCTTCGAACCGGCCGCTTCCCCGGCGATCACCAGGTCGGTTTTCTTTGACACGCTTCCCGCCACTTTTGCCCCAAGCGCCACCAGGCGCGCTTTCGCGTCATCACGCGAGAGCTGGCTCAGACTGCCGGTCAGCACCACCGTTTTACCGGCAAACGGGCTGTCGATCTCTTCTGCATTAACCACTACCGGTGCGGGCCAGTGAATGCCCTGTTCCAGTAATTTACCAATCACTTCACGGTTGCTCTCTTCGGCGAAGAAGTTGAAGACGTGGCTAGCGACCACTATACCAACGTCAGGGACTTTCTGTAGTTCGTCGATGGTGGCTTTCTCAAGAGCCTCCAGCGTGCCGAAATACGCCGCCAGCCCTGCCGCCGTCGCCTCTCCGACTTCACGAATGCCGAGCGCGTAAAGGAAACGGGCAAAGGTAGTATTTTTGGCCGCCTCAAGCGCATTGACCACGTTCTGGGCAGATTTCGGCCCCATACGATCAAGACCGGTCAGCTTACCTGCCGTCAGGGTAAAGAGGTCCGCTGGCGTATGGACATACTCTTTCTCAACTAACTGGTCGATGATCTTGTCACCCATTCCGTCGACGTCCATCGCCCGGCGGGAGACGAAGTGCTTCAGGGACTCTTTACGCTGCGCGCCGCAGATTAACCCGCCCGTACAGCGCGTTACCGCTTCACCTTCCACGCGCTCAACATCCGAACCACATACCGGACAATGGGCAGGAAACTCGATGGCACGGGTATCGGCAGGACGTTCTGATTCCACTACGTTAACCACCTGCGGGATCACATCGCCCGCGCGGCGAATCACCACTTTGTCACCAATTCGCAGCCCCAGACGGGCAATTTCATCGGCGTTATGCAGCGTAGCGTTACTGACCAGCACGCCAGCCACCTGCACAGGCTCCAGACGCGCCACAGGCGTAATCGCCCCCGTACGTCCTACCTGAAATTCCACGTCGCGAACGAAGGTCATCTGCTCCTGCGCCGGGAACTTAAAGGCCACTGCCCAGCGTGGCGCCCGGGCAACAAAACCCAACTGTTCCTGCAATGCCAGGGAGTTAACCTTGATCACTACGCCATCAATATCAAACCCAAGCGTGGGACGATCTTCTTCAACCTTGTGATAGAACGCCAGCACCGCCTCTGGAGAGTCGCAAAGCTGCACGCGGTTGCTTACCGGCAAACCCCACTCTTTGAACTGCATTAAACGACCCAGGTGGGTATCCGGCAGGTCACCGCCTTCCAGGATCCCGACGCCGTAGCAGAAGAAAGTAAGCGGTCGCTTCGCGGTGATGCGCGGATCGAGCTGGCGCAGCGAACCTGCCGCCGCGTTACGCGGGTTTGCAAACACTTTACCCCCGGTACGACGCGCTTCTTCATTGATCTTCTCAAAGCCCGCCTGCGGAAGGAAAACTTCCCCGCGCACTTCCAGCCGCGCAGGAATGTTATCGCCACGCAGCTTCAGCGGGATCGCACGAATGGTGCGCACATTGGTGGTGATGTCTTCCCCGGTGGTGCCGTCGCCGCGCGTTGCGGCACGTACCATCACGCCGTTCTCATAAAGAATGCTGACGGCCAGACCATCCAGTTTTAGCTCGCAGCACCAGCTCAGATTGTCGACGCTCTTCAGGCGATCCTGCACGCGCTTGTTGAAAGCCAGAAAACTCTCTTCATCAAACACGTTATCCAGCGACAGCATCGGCACTTCGTGGCGCACCTGGCTGAAAGCACCCAGCGGTTCCGCGCCGACGCGCTGCGTTGGGGAATCGGGCGTAATCAGTTCGGGGTGCTGCGCTTCCAGCTCGCGCAGTTCACGCATCAGGCGGTCATATTCCGCATCCGGCACTTCCGGTGCGTCCATAACATGATAGAGATATTCATGATGGCGAAGCGTGGTTCGCAGTTCAGTAAGTTGTTGTTCGATTGAGTCCATATCGCACCATCAATGAGAAAAACCCCCGACAGGCGGGGGTTGAGGAGGAGTTGAAGTAAACGCGACGATTACGCGTTAGCTTCCTTAACTTCGCGGATGCGGTCCTGATATTCGCGCAGTTTCTGCGGCGTCATCATACGACGCTGATCGTCGAGCACCACACCGCCCACTTCGTCGGCGATGTGCTGAGCGGACTGTAGCATCAGCTTAAAGTTTTGCAGCTCGTCACCGTAGGACGGCACCTGCATAAAGATCGTAACCCCAGGCGTGACGAAATCACCGGTCATTTCCGGGTCAAACGTGCCTGGATTGACCATATTGGCCAGGCTGAACAGCGCCGGACCGCTGCCGTCAGGACTCAGGTGGCGATGGAAAATATTCATGTCGCCGAACTTGAAGCCTGCCTGTTGGATGCTGTTAAGCAGCACGTCACCGTTCAGATGGGTGCCATGATGAGCAGCCACATTCATGATGATTACCGCTTCTTTACGCTGCGGCTTTTCAACAACCGGTTCTGGCTCAACAACAGGCTCTGGCTCAACGCGCGGAGCGGGCTGTGGCGCAGGCGGTGCAGATTCAGGTTGCGGTTGTTCTACCGGCTGCGGCTGTTGCACTGGCTGTGGCTGATGCACTGGCTGTGCAGGCTGTTGCACAGGTTGCTGCTGTACAGGCTGTGGCGCAACGGGCTGCTGTTGCACAGGCTGCTGCGACGGATGACGAACAGGTTCTTCCACTGGCGGCGGCGCTGGCTGGCGCGGCTGGGCAGAGGCATACGGTGGTTGATACTGGTGCTGCGGAGCGCGGGGAGCTTCATGCTCTCCATGCGCTGCGCCGGGCGCAGTATTGACCCGATGAACACGAACTTCACCCACGCCGTCGTCGTCAAGACCGTCGATGTCGTCTTCAACGTCATCGTCTTCGCGACTGGACTTCATGCGCTTCAGTGGACGATCGCGAAACATAGAGGAACGCTCTTTACGGCTGGTCCAGAAACCATGTACCAGTAAAGCGATTATGGCGATCGCGCCAACAATGATTAATATCAGACGCAAATCCTGCATCATTATATTCTCTGTTGTTCTAACACCTTGCCACCACGGCAAACATTTACTCACTAAGAGTATTTGCCGTTTACGTCAAGTGCAAGTGTATGCAGAGCATTCACAGCATAAAGATGAACTAAATCGTGCTTTTTGCTGGTTTTTCGAACATTTCCGAACTGGTCATTGGCCCGTAACTGGATAATATAGGCGGGCAATTCCACTGGTTGTGTAAAAAGGAGTACAGCCTGGTATGGTTTCAACATCTTCTTCTGCCCCACGTAGCGGGGTCTGGTACTTTTCTCAGGGCTGGAAACTGGTCTCCCTGCCGGGCATTCGACGCTTCGTTGTTTTGCCGTTACTGATCAACATTATTCTGATGGGGGGCGCGTTCTGGTGGCTGTTCACCAGACTGGAAAGCTGGATCCCTTCCCTGATGAGCTATGTGCCGGACTGGTTACAGTGGTTGGACTACCTGCTCTGGCCGATTGCGGTTATCTCCGTGCTGCTGGTTTTCGGCTATTTCTTTTCGACGATAGCTAACTGGATAGCCGCGCCGTTCAACGGTCTGCTGGCCGAACAGCTGGAAGCGCGCCTGACCGGTGCGGCGCCGCCTGACACGGGCGTACTGGGGATCGTGAAAGATGTCCCCCGCATCATGAAGCGCGAATGGCAGAAGTTTGCGTGGTACCTGCCGCGGGCGATTGTGCTGCTCATCCTTTATTTTGTACCCGGGATCGGCCAGACGGTCGCACCCGTGCTGTGGTTCCTGTTCAGCGCCTGGATGCTTGCTATCCAGTACTGTGATTATCCGTTCGATAACCACAAAGTGCCGTTTAAAGAGATGCGCACTGCCCTGCGCACTCAGAAGGTTGCCAATATGCAGTTTGGTGCCCTTACCAGCCTGTTCACCATGATCCCTTTCCTGAATCTGTTCATCATGCCCGTTGCCGTTTGCGGCGCGACGGCGATGTGGGTGGACTGCTACCGTGCTAAGCACGCGTTATGGAAGTAATGCAAAAATGTGTAAAAGAGGGGTGGCTTATGCCGCCCCTTATTCCATACTGATCCCCATTATTTCCTTGCAGCATATAGATATGCGATTTCCTTACTTCCCCATACCTGTTCAACAGGTATGCTGGGTCGGTATCCCAATTTCATACAGTTAAGGACAGGCCATGAGTAAGATTTATGAAGACAACTCGCTGACTATCGGTCATACGCCCCTGGTTCGACTGAACCGTATCGGTAATGGACGCATTCTGGCGAAGGTGGAATCTCGTAACCCAAGCTTCAGCGTTAAATGCCGTATCGGTGCGAATATGATTTGGGATGCTGAAAAGCGTGGCGTGCTGAAACCTGGCGTTGAGCTGGTTGAACCCACCAGCGGCAATACCGGTATCGCCCTGGCCTATGTTGCGGCTGCGCGCGGCTATAAGCTGACGCTGACTATGCCTGAAACCATGAGTATTGAGCGCCGTAAGCTGCTGAAAGCGTTGGGTGCGAATCTGGTCCTCACGGAAGGCGCGAAAGGCATGAAGGGCGCGATTCAGAAGGCCGAAGAAATCGTCGCCAGCGATCCTGCAAAGTATCTGCTGCTCCAGCAGTTCAGCAACCCGGCCAACCCGGAAATTCATGAGAAAACCACCGGCCCGGAAATCTGGGAAGATACCGACGGTCAGGTTGATGTGTTTATCTCCGGCGTAGGCACCGGCGGTACGCTGACCGGGGTGTCTCGCTATATTAAAGGCACGAAAGGTAAAAAAGATCTGATTACCGTTGCCGTTGAGCCAACCGACTCTCCGGTTATCGCTCAGGCGCTGGCAGGCGAAGAGATCAAACCAGGTCCGCACAAAATCCAGGGTATCGGCGCTGGCTTTATTCCAGGCAACCTCGATCTGAAGCTGATCGATAAAGTGGTCGCAATCACCAATGAAGAAGCCATCTCCACGGCGCGTCGCCTGATGGACGAGGAAGGCATTCTGGCGGGTATCTCTTCCGGTGCGGCGGTTGCTGCAGCTCTCAAACTGCTGGAAGACGAAACCTTTACCAACAAGAATATTGTGGTTATCCTACCGTCTTCGGGTGAGCGTTACTTAAGCACAGCACTGTTTGCCGATCTGTTCACAGAGAAAGAACTGCAACAGTGATGCCAGCATGTTAAAAACGCGTAAAAAAGCACCTTTTCAGGTGCTTTTTTGTGGCCTGCTTCAAAGTTTTACCCCTCCTGGCATTGCTTCACCCCGTTGGGTCTGGTATTTAAACCAGCAATTATTTTGATGCGCGAAATTAATCGGTGAACGAAATAGCGCTGCTGAATCGATTTTATGATTTGGTTCAAGTCTTGCTTTCACTGCATAATGTTTAATGACGATTGAAACGTCAGCGCTAACTATACAGGCTAAAGTTAAGTCGCCAGGCTAGACTTTAGTTCCACAACACTAAACCTATAAGTTGGGGAAATACAATGTTCCAGCAAGAAGTTACCATTACCGCTCCGAACGGTCTGCACACCCGCCCTGCTGCTCAGTTTGTTAAAGAAGCGAAAGGCTTCACTTCTGAAATCACTGTGACTTCCAACGGCAAAAGCGCTAGCGCAAAAAGCCTGTTCAAGCTGCAAACTCTGGGTCTGACTCAGGGTACCGTTGTTACCATCTCCGCTGAAGGTGAAGACGAGCAGAAAGCAGTTGAGCATCTGGTTAAGCTGATGGCTGAACTCGAGTAAGTTTACCGGGTTCTTTTCAATATCAGTCACAAGTAAGGTAGGGTTATGATTTCAGGCATTTTAGCATCCCCGGGTATCGCTTTCGGCAAAGCATTGCTGCTGAAAGAAGACGAAATCGTCATTGACCGGAAAAAAATTTCTGCCGACAAGGTTGATCAGGAAGTTGAACGTTTTCTGAGCGGTCGTGCCAAGGCATCTGCGCAACTGGAAGCGATTAAAACTAAAGCTGGCGAAACTTTCGGTGAAGAAAAAGAAGCCATCTTCGAAGGGCACATTATGCTGCTCGAAGATGAGGAGCTGGAGCAGGAAATCATAGCCCTGATTAAAGATAAAGGCATGACGGCCGACGCGGCTGCGCATGAAGTTATCGAAGGTCAGGCAACTGCCCTGGAAGAACTGGACGATGAATACCTGAAAGAGCGTGCGGCTGACGTACGTGACATCGGTAAGCGCCTGCTGCGCAACATCCTGGGTCTGGCCATCATCGATCTGAGCGCGATTCAGGACGAAGTCATCCTGGTTGCCGCTGACCTGACCCCGTCTGAAACCGCACAGCTGAACCTGAACAAGGTGCTGGGTTTCATTACTGATGCAGGTGGACGTACCTCCCACACCTCTATCATGGCGCGTTCTCTGGAGCTGCCAGCCATCGTGGGTACCGGTAGCGTCACCTCGCAGGTGAAAAACGACGACTATCTGATTCTGGATGCCGTAAACAACGTGGTTTACGTCAACCCAACTAACGATGTGATCGAGCAGCTGCGTTCCGTTCAGGAGCAGGTTGCTACCGAGAAAGCGGAACTCGCTAAACTGAAAGATCTGCCAGCCATCACGCTGGACGGCCATCAGGTTGAAGTGTGCGCTAACATTGGTACCGTACGTGACGTTGACGGCGCTGAGCGCAACGGTGCGGAAGGTGTAGGTCTGTATCGTACTGAATTCCTGTTCATGGACCGCGACGCCCTGCCAACGGAAGAAGAGCAGTTTGCAGCGTACAAAGCGGTTGCGGAAGCGTGCGGCTCGCAGGCCGTTATCGTCCGCACCATGGATATCGGTGGCGACAAAGAGCTGCCGTACATGAACTTCCCGAAAGAAGAGAACCCGTTCCTGGGCTGGCGTGCCGTACGTATCGCCATGGATCGCAAAGAGATCCTGCGTGACCAGGTTCGCGCTATCCTGCGTGCATCCGCTTTCGGTAAGCTGCGCATCATGTTCCCGATGATCATCTCTGTTGAAGAAGTGCGTGCACTGAAGAAAGAGATTGAAATCTACAAGCAGGAACTGCGTGACGAAGGTAAAGCATTTGACGAGTCAATCGAGATCGGCGTGATGGTGGAAACACCGGCAGCCGCGACCATTGCACGTCATTTAGCCAAAGAAGTTGATTTCTTTAGTATCGGTACCAATGATTTAACGCAGTACACCCTGGCAGTTGACCGTGGTAATGATATGATTTCACATCTCTACCAGCCAATGTCGCCGTCTGTACTGAATTTGATCAAGCAAGTTATTGATGCTTCTCATGCAGAAGGTAAATGGACTGGCATGTGTGGTGAGCTTGCAGGCGACGAACGTGCTACACTTCTGTTGCTGGGTATGGGTCTGGACGAATTCTCTATGAGCGCCATTTCCATCCCGCGCATCAAGAAGATTATCCGTAACACGAACTTCGAAGATGCGAAGGTATTAGCAGAGCAGGCTCTTGCTCAACCGACAACGGACGAGTTAATGACGCTGGTTAACAAGTTCATTGAAGAAAAAACAATCTGCTAATCCACGAGATGCGGCCCAAATTACTGCTTAGGAGATAAGTCTAATGGGTTTATTTAGTAAACTGTTCGGTGACAAAAGCAATAGCGACTCCGGAACTATTGAGATTGTTGCTCCGCTCTCCGGCGAGATCGTCAATATCGAAGACGTGCCGGATGTAGTGTTTGCTGAGAAAATCGTTGGTGATGGCATTGCTATCAAACCAACTGGCAACAAAATGGTTGCTCCAGTTGACGGTACCATTGGTAAGATTTTTGAAACCAACCATGCGTTCTCTATCGAATCCGATAGCGGTATCGAACTGTTCGTTCACTTCGGTATCGACACCGTTGAACTGAAAGGCGAAGGCTTCAAACGTATCGCGGAAGAAGGCCAGCGTGTTAAAGTTGGCGACCCTGTAATTGAATTCGATCTGCCACTGCTGGAAGAAAAAGCGAAGTCTACCCTGACTCCGGTTGTTATCTCCAACATGGACGAAATCAAAGAGCTGATCAAACTGTCTGGCAGCGTTACCGTGGGTGAAACCCCGGTTATCCGCATCAAGAAGTAATTCTTGCCGCACGGTAAAATGGCGCCTTCGGGCGCCATTTTTGTTTATGCAGGCAGAATAAGCTCGTCGTAGCCTTTCGACTGCGTATAGATCATCACGTCAGTCACCCTGTCGCCCGCCATGCGAATGGCGTCGGCCACGGTTTTACCGCCGACGATACCGCTCACCAGCTCCGAACAGAACAGATCCCCCGTCCCTTTCAGGTCCGTCTCAACGCGCGGGTGTGCGCTTACGGTAACGCCCTCCTCGCTCACCAGCACGACGTGGATATTTTGCGGATCGTCAGCCACTGGCGCGCTGGTGATCGCCACCCATTTAAGCGTGTCAGACAGCAGCCCCTGCGCGGCGGCAATGGCGCTCTCCGGCGTACGGCACGGTTTGCCGCTCAGCACTTCCAGCTCAAACACGTTGGGCGTAATGCCCTGGGCCAGCGGGAGCAGGTGCTCACGGTAGGCTTCAGGAATATCCGGCTTCACGTACATCCCGCTGTCGATGTCTCCGATTACCGGGTCGACCAGCACCAGCAGATCGGGATGTTGAACTTTGATCGCCTTCAGCCACTGCGCCAGCAGCACGATCTGGCTGGCGCTGCCCATATAGCCGGTAGTGACCGCTTTTAGCTCGCGCAGGATCTCGCGCTCTTCCAGCGCCTTCAGGTAGCCGCTGAACCACTCGTCCGGGATCACCCCGCCGTAGAAGGTGTCGTAGTGAGGCGTATTGCTGAACAGCACCGTCGGCACGGCGGTAACGTTCAATCGATGGGTGCGAATATTTGGCACCGCGATGCTGTTTCCCACACTGCCGTACACCACCTGCGACTGAACGGCGACAATATCGGTTTGCTGCGCCCGGGTGTTATCCCGGAATAAAATCATCTCCATGACGCTTAAATCCCCGCCCCCTGCGAATAACTCTCTTCACCAAAGACGCCGGTCGACAGGTAGCGATCGCCGCGATCGCAAATAATCGCTACCACTACTGCACCCGGGTTTGCCTTAGCCACCCGAATCGCCCCCGCTACCGCGCCACCCGAACTGACGCCGCAGAAGATGCCTTCACGCACGGCCAGCTCACGCATGGTATTTTCCGCCTCGCGCTGATGAATATCCAGCACCTGGTCCACAAGCTGCGCATTAAAGATGCCCGGCATATACTCCGCGGGCCAGCGGCGAATGCCCGGAATACTGCTTCCCTCTTCCGGCTGGAGGCCGACAATCGTCACCGGCTGCTCCTGCTCGCGCAGAAAACGTGACACACCGGTGATCGTGCCCGTGGTCCCCATGCTGGAGACAAAGTGGGTGATGCGCCCGCCGGTTTGCTGCCAGATTTCCGGGCCGGTGGTGGTGTAGTGCGCGTACGGGTTGTCCGGGTTATTAAACTGGTCGAGCAGCTTGCCTTCCCCGCGCTCCGCCATCGCTAACGCTAAATCTCGCGCCCCTTCCATACCCTGCTCTTTGCTCACCAGAATCAGCTCGGCCCCGTAGGCACGCATGGCGGCACGGCGCTCCTGGCTCATGTTATCCGGCATCAGCAGCTTCATACGATAGCCTTTCAGGGCGGCTATCATCGCCAGTGCGATACCGGTGTTACCGCTGGTGGCTTCGATCAGCACGTCGCCGGGCTTTATTTCGCCGCGCTTTTCGGCCTGAACAATCATCGACAGCGCCGCCCGGTCTTTCACCGACCCCGCCGGGTTATTGCCTTCAAGTTTGACCCAGATTTCGCTGCCGTTGTCACACCCCATGCGCTGAAGTTTGACCAGAGGTGTGTTGCCGATGGTGTGTTCGAGTGTATTCACGTTTTTTACTCAATAAAAAGCCCGGTAAGCATCACGCCACCGGGCGAAAAACATACTCAATAACCTATCAGGCTGACTCCGCCAGAGCAATATCCTCGCGCGTCTCGATGCGCTCGTTCCCGTGATAAATGCGCGCGTGTTGCAGCCCCACAAACAGGCGTTCCCCCCGGTGCGGCGGCTCGTCGTCACGCATAACCACGGTCAGCGGCTCGGTGTACCAGCCCAGGGGCTGTACCACTAATTGGGTGTAGTGACCTTTAGGGCTAGCTTCCAGCACCTGCACCGGAAGCGGTGAGTCCAGGCTGGTACGGCGGCTGACGTCCACTTCCCACGGGCGCAGGAACAGATCCACCGGCCCCTGGTGCGCGGAGGTATACCCCAGCGGCCAGCGGTGCGCGCCAACGTGGAACTGACCGCCGCGAATAGTACCCTGAAGGCGGTTTACTTCCCCCATAAACTCCAGCACAAAGCGGGTCGCCGGTTCACGCCAGAGTTGCTCTGGCTCGTCAACCTGCTCAATGTTGCCCTGACTCATCACCACCACGCGGTCGGCTACTTCCATCGCCTCTTCCTGATCGTGGGTCACGAAAACGCTGGTGAACTGGAGTTCCTCATGAAGCTGACGCAGCCAGCGGCGGAGCTCTTTACGCACCTGCGCATCCAGCGCGCCAAACGGTTCGTCCAGCAGCAGGATTTGCGGTTCCACGGCTAACGCACGCGCCAGCGCCACGCGCTGTTTCTGCCCGCCAGAAAGCTGTGCCGGGAAGCGGTCCGCCAGATGAGCCAGCTGCACCATCTCCAGCAGTTTGGTCACTTTCGCTTTGATGGCGGCCGCATTCGGACGCTCACGACGCGGCAGTACGGTCAAACCAAACGCGATGTTGTCGAATACCGTCATGTGGCGGAACAGGGCGTAGTGCTGGAATACAAAACCCACTTTACGGTCGCGGGCATGCAAACGGCTTACGTCCGTACCGTGGAAGCGGATATGTCCGCTGGTCTGGTGCTCAAGCCCGGCGATAATACGCAGCAGCGTGGTTTTACCGGAGCCAGACGGTCCCAGCAGCGCCACCATTTGTCCGGAAGGGATATCCAGCGAGATATCATTCAGCACCTGGGTGCGACCAAAAGACTTCTTAATATTGGCAATCTCAATGCTCATGATTTCCCTCCTGATGCTGACGTTTTTCCTGATTCTCTAAACGCCACTGCACCACACTCTTCAAAAATAGGGTCAAAATCGCCATCAGCGTCAGCAACGCTGCGGCAGTAAAGGAACCGACGGTGTTGTAGTCCTGTTCCAGTAATTCAATCTGTAACGGCAGCGACAGGGTTTCGCCGCGAATCGAGCCGGATACCACCGACACCGCGCCAAACTCACCGATCGCACGGGCGTTGGTCAGTACCACGCCGTAAAGCAGTGCCCAGCGGATATTCGGCAGCGTGACGCTGCGGAACATCTGCCAGCCGGAAGCGCCGAGCAGCACCGCGGCTTCATCTTCATGGCTGCCCTGGCTGAGCATCACCGGCACCAGCTCGCGTACCACGAACGGACAGGTGACAAAGACGGTCACCAGCACCATCCCGGGCCAGGCGAACATGATCTGCAGGTCGTGTTCATCCAGCCAGCCGCCCAGCGGGCCATTGGAACCGTAGAAGAGCAGATAAACCAGACCCGCCACCACCGGTGACACCGCAAACGGGATATCCAGCAGGGTCAGCAGCAGCTGACGCCCCGGGAAGTTAAAGCGCGTTACCAGCCAGGCCAGCAATACGCCAAACACCAGATTCACCGGGACGGTGATCAGGGCAATCATGACCGTCAGCCAGATGGCGTGGAGCATGTCCGGATCGGCCAGGTTTTGCAGCGCGGGCATAATCCCTTTGCTGAAGGCCTGAACGAAGATGTACACCATCGGCACGACGAGAATGAATGCGGAGACCAGCACGCCGGTACCAATCAGAAACCATTTGCCCCAGTTGATGCGGGGCGCGTCATAGCGCTTCAATTGCGTAACTTCCGCCATCAGTGACCTACCACACGTCGACCAAAGCGACTTTGCAGAGTGTTAATCGAGAACAGCAGTAGCAGCGACGCGGCAAGGATCACCGAGGCAATCGCACTCGCGGCCGGATAATCAAACTCCTGCAAACGGACAAAAATCATCAGCGAGGTTACTTCGGTTTTCCACGCGATGTTCCCGGCGATAAAAATGACCGCGCCAAACTCACCGAGGCTGCGGGTAAAGGAGAGCGCGATACCCGCCAGCAACGCCGGAGAGAGTTCCGGCAGCACGACCTTGCGAAAACTCTGCCAGCGCGTGGCGCCGAGCGTTTCTGCGGCCTCTTCGTATTCGGGTCCTAACTCTTCCAGCACCGGCTGCACGGTACGTACCACAAACGGGATGCTGGTAAAGGCCATGGCCACCGCGATACCGAGCCAGGTATAGGTCACTTTGATATCAAACTTCGCCAGCCACTCACCGTAAAACCCGTTCACGGAGAAGAGCGACGCCAGCGTCAAACCGGCAACCGCCGTCGGCAGGGCAAACGGCAGATCCATCAGCGCGTCGAGCAGGGTGCGGCCCGGGAAGCGATAGCGAGTTAAGATCCACGCCATCAGCAGGCCAAACACGCCGTTAAAAATCGAGGCCACGAACGCAGACAGCAGGGTGACCTTGTAGGCCGCCACCACCTGCGGGTTAGTAATCACTTCCCAGTACTGGGACCAGCTCATCTCAGCGAGCTGCATCACCAGCGCGCTGAGCGGTAATAACAAAATCAGACAGACGAACAGCAGGCTGGTCCCGAGGCTTAAGGTAAAGCCCGGCAGCACACGTCTGGAGGACACTGCAAACATTACTTACGCCCCGCTGCCAGCAGTTTGTCCAACTCACCGCCGCTGACAAAATGCGTTTTCATGACCTCAGGCCAGGCGCCGAAATGATCTTCCACGCGGAACAGCTCGGTCTGCGGGAATTTGTCTTTCAGCTTGCTCATCACGTCCGGGTTGTTGACACGGTAGTAGTAGTCGGTGATAACGGTCTGCGCCTGCGGGCTGTACAGATAGTTCAGGTAGGCTTTCGCCGCCTTTTCTGTGCCGTTAGCCTTAACGTTTTTATCCACCCACGCCACCGGGAACTCGGCCAGAATGTTCGTTTTCGGGATAACCACTTCGAAGCCCTGCGCTTCGTACTGTTTACGAATATTGTTCACTTCGGATTCAAAGCTGATCAGTACGTCGCCCAGCCCGCGCTCGGCGAAGGTGGTGGTTGCGCCACGACCGCCGGTATCAAACACCTCGACGTTTTTCAGGAACTGGGTCATAAACTGTTCGGTTTTCGCTTTATCGTTACCGTCAGCTTTGTCCGCCGCGCCCCACGCCGCCAGGTAGGTGTAACGTGCGTTGCCGGAGGTTTTCGGATTCGGGAAGATCAGCTTTACGTCTGAACGCACCAGGTCGTTCCAGTCGTGGATGTTCTTCGGGTTGCCCTTGCGCACCAGGAAGCCCATGGTGGAGTAAAATGGCGAACTGTTGTTCGGCAGGCGGCTTTGCCAGTTCGCCGGGATCAGTTTGCCTTTGTCGTGCAGGATCTGCACGTCCGTGACCTGGTTGTAGGTCACCACGTCCGCTTTCAGCCCCTGCAAAATGGCCAGCGCCTGCTTGGATGAGCCAGCGTGCGACTGCTTGATGGTCAGCTTGTCGCCGTTGTTCTCTTTCGCCCACTGCTGTTCAAATGCGGGATTAAGGGCGGCAAACAGCTCGCGCGAAACATCATAAGAACTGTTCAGCAACTCGGTTGCCTGCGCCTGCGCCACCAGCAGTAAACCTGCCAGTGCCAGCGATCCTTTTTTCAGTACAGTAACGGCCATTGCGCACCCTTATAAATGTGATGACTATCTTATAGTCATAATATTTATAACGGAGTCTAAAGGAGTAACGGTTTTATATACCGTTTGGTGATTTAGAAGCAGAAAAGGGAATAAGAGGTGCAGGAGAAATTGCCGGGTGGCGCTCACGCTTACCCGGCCTACGAATGGAGAGCGATTTACAACGCCAGCAGGCGCTCAACGGACGGCGCAAAGTAGTAGCCGCCGGTCACCGGGCGGGTGAAGCGCAGCATGGCGTCACGCTTACCGTCGGTATCGCCAAACATGCTCAGCAGCTGCTGTTCGATGTTGTAGAGGCGTGCGCAGTAAGCGCAGAAGTACAGGCCGTGCGTACCGCTCGCGGTGCCGTACGGCAGGCTCTGGCGAACAATCTTCAGCCCCTTACCGTCTTCTTTAAGGTCAACGCGGGACAGGTGGGAAGTGACCGGACGCGCATCGCCGTCAATCTCTTCATTGGCATCTTTGGTACGGCCAATCATCATCTCCTGGTCATGCACGCTCATGCGGTTAAGCTGCCTGAGGTTATGCTCCCAGCGCTGGACGAACACATAGCTGCCGCCCGCGTCCACGCCATCCTTGATTACAGCCACCTCGCGACGCGTCTCTTCCCCGGCCGGGTTTTCGGTGCCGTCGACGAAGCCGCTCAAATCGCGCTCTTCCACCCAGCGGAAACCGTGGATCTCTTCCTGCACGTCGATGCTGTCACCAAAGGCCTCAATCGCAGCCTGAGCGACAGAAAAGTTCACGTCGTGACGCAGGGAGAGGATATGGATCAGAACGTCATACTGGGTGGCGGGCGCAAGACCTTTGCCATAAGGAATAAAGTCTTTCAGCTCTTCTGCGCCTTCGCCGCCGCTCAGATGACGCCAGACGGTGCTGCCAAAGGCGACCACCGCGCCCAGATGGGCTTCGGGGAATTTGGCCTGGAAGGTGGCCAGTTTATCAACGAAAACTTTGCTGGCCGCGCGCAGGGCATCCACGTCCCCTTTGACGTTGGCTTCAATCCAAATCGCCGCCCGGCAATGTTCTGGCAAAATGCCACTCTGAACCTGAGACATCGCTCCTCCTGAAATAAAGATGCCACGACAGCGTGGCATTGATGGCGGCTATTATACCCGGATTTCAGCGAGGCGGCTTGCTCAGGCGCAAATTACTGCTGCCAGATAATTTTGCTCACTTTCCACTTTTTCAGGGTGTCGTCAGACGGCATTAACCCTTCCGGACCGTTCCAGGTGCCGCTGAACACATAGCTAATATGCTGGCTGCCGTCGGCCTTACACTCGACCGCCACGCTCTCCTCCGATGGCACACTGGCGCAGTGGCCAAACGCTTTCTGATAGAGTTCGCCAAACGGCGTTCCCACCTTCACGCCACCTGAGGTCGGGATCTCTTCATCCATCACCGCAATGCGGTTGACCGTACCTTTATCGCCGTTGATGACCATTGCCACCTTGTCATCTTTCAACGCTTCGAAATAGCGCACGATGTTGCCGTTCTCGGTTTTCATGCCGCTGCGCAGGCGATAATCACTGCCGATGGCATCCTGAATGGCATCCTGATCCAGCGCCGTCGAGGCGGTGATTTTGCCCACGCCCTGCTCGGTCACTTCCATTGAGGATCCAAACCAGTTCCACGGATAGGCCGCAGACCAGTTGATGGATGAGAGCGTGGAACAGCCGGTTAACGCCAGCGGGAGAGCGCATAAAAGTAAACGCAGCGATTTCATTGAGACGTCCTTACGTAGTAAATCAACGCTTGTTGGAGTGCAGTATCGACAAAAAGTGCCGTTTTAATCTGGCTCTTGCGTAAAACAGGCGCGTAAACGGGGATTCGTGACCAGCCACAGCAGCGCGACAATATCCGCCACCACCAGTGCAATCCCGATACCGGAAAGCGGCTCGCCGTACAGCCAGAGCAAGGGTTGCCAGACCAGAAGCACAAACTGCGCCAGGATCAGCAGCCAGCGAAGCGCGCGCCAGAAGCGCGGAATGGCTTGCCGCCGTCCGCTGCACAGAAACGCCAGGACCGCCGGTACGCCCGGCAGTAACCCCAGCCAGAACGCATCGTGATCGGGATAAAAGAGATTCAGTAACGTATCGCCCTGCCCGCGCGACGCGCCAGCCATCACGAACAGCACCCAGGTTCGGGCCTGCAACAGCAGAACGCACCAGAACAAAAAAGGCAGACGCAGACGACCGTGAATGTCGTAGTCGCCAGGGTGGAACTCAGTACTCTTCATCTTCGATCAGGCGCTTACCCAGCGTCAGTACATCCGCGTGCTCGTAGCCCAGACGTTCATACATGCCCAGCACCACGTCGTTATCTTCCCGGACCATAATCTGGATTTTCGGGCAGCCACGGGCGATCAGTTTCTTTTCCAGACGGTTAAGCAGCGCGTTGGCGATGCCGCGCGCGCGGTATTCCGGGTGCACGCCCAGATAGTAGGCCGAGCCGCGGTGGCCGTCGTACCCGCCCATCACCGTCCCGACTACTTCGCCGTTGACCTCAGCGACCAGAAACAGACTGACGTCGTGATTCACCTTCCGTTCGATGTCCATTTCCGGATCGTTCCACGGACGCAGCAGATCGCAGCGCTCCCAAAGGGTGATCACCTCTTCGAAATCTTCCTGGCGAAAAACGCGTATCTCCATGGTATTAACCGCCTTTTCGGGTTTAAAAACAGTGATTATGGCGTGAACAGGGCGTTTAGCCAATAACCGGGGAAAAACTCGCCAAAATTTGGCATAATGTCACTTTGTCACGTATTGAAATGAAAAGTAAAACAATTCTCAATAAGGACTGTCGTAACGGGAAACACGATACGATATAACACCAGGACCCCAATTTTTACAATTCAGGCCGCATGAGCACATTCAAACCATTAAAAGCACTCACATCGCGTCGTCAGGTTCTCAAAGCGGGGCTGGCGGCCTTAACGTTATCGGGTATCGCAAAGCAGGCTCAGGCAAAAGAAGAGAGCACGCTTAAAACCAGTAACGGACACAGCAAGCCGAAAACCAAAAAAGCTGGCGCAAAGCGTCTGGTCATGCTCGATCCGGGCCACGGCGGGATCGACACCGGCGCCATTGGCCGAAACGGGTCGAAAGAAAAACACGTCGTGCTGGCAATTGCAAAAAATGTGCGCACAATTTTACGCAGCAACGGTATTGACGCCCGCCTGACGCGCACGGGCGACACGTTTATCCCGCTGTACGATCGCGTGGAGATTGCCCACAAGCACGGCGCCGATCTGTTTATGTCCATTCACGCGGATGGCTTCACAAACCCTTCCGCCGCAGGCGCCTCGGTATTTGCGCTCTCCAACCGTGGCGCCAGTAGCGCCATGGCGAAATACCTCTCCGATCGCGAAAACCGGGCGGATGAAGTGGCCGGGAAAAAAGCCACCGACAAAGACCATCTGTTACAGCAGGTTCTGTTCGATCTCGTGCAGACCGATACCATCAAAAACAGCCTGACGCTCGGCTCGCATATCCTCAAACGGATTAAGCCCGTGCACCGTCTGCACAGTAAAAGCACCGAGCAGGCCGCGTTTGTGGTGCTGAAGTCACCGTCTATTCCGTCCGTGCTGGTGGAAACCTCGTTCATTACCAACCCGGAAGAAGAGCGTTTACTCGGCACTAAGGCGTTTCGTCAGAAGATCGCGAACGCCATCGCCTCCGGGGTCATCAGTTATTTCAACTGGTTCGATAATCAAAAAGCGCACTCCAGGAAACGTTGATGAAACCGAATGCACAGCTGGTCAAAACTTTCCTGATGCAGCTCCAGGACGCGATTTGCCAGAAACTGACCGCCGCAGACGGCGGTGAATTCCAGGAAGACACCTGGCAGCGCGAAGCGGGCGGCGGCGGGCGCAGCCGCGTGCTGCGTAACGGCGGTATTTTTGAACAGGCCGGGGTCAACTTCTCCCACGTCCACGGTGATGCAATGCCAGCGTCCGCCACGGCGCATCGGCCTGAACTGGCGGGCCGCAGCTTCGAGGCGATGGGCGTATCGCTGGTGGTGCATCCGCATAACCCGTTTGTGCCAACCAGCCACGCCAACGTGCGCTTTTTCATCGCGGAAAAACCGGGAGCCGATCCGGTCTGGTGGTTTGGCGGCGGTTTCGACTTAACGCCTTACTATGGCTTTAAAGAGGACGCCGTGCACTGGCACACCACCGCGCGCGACCTCTGCCTGCCGTTTGGCGAAGACGTTTACCCGAAATACAAAAAGTGGTGCGATGATTATTTCTATCTGAAGCATCGCGACGAGCAGCGCGGCATCGGCGGGCTGTTCTTTGACGATCTCAACACGCCGGATTTTGATACCGCGTTCAGCTTTATGCGCGCGGTGGGTGAAGGCTTTACCGACGCCTATCTTCCGATTGTCGAACGCCGCAAAGACACCGACTACGGCGTGCGCGAGCGTGAGTTCCAGCTCTACCGTCGCGGGCGCTATGTGGAGTTTAATCTGGTGTGGGATCGCGGGACGCTGTTTGGCCTGCAAACCGGCGGGCGCACGGAGTCCATTCTGATGTCGATGCCGCCGCTGGTGCGCTGGGAATACAGCTACGCGCCAAAAGAAGGCAGCCCGGAGGCTGCCTTGAGTGAGTTTATTAAGGTTCGGGACTGGGTTTAACCCTTACCCCTCATCCCGGCCCTCTCCCCAAAGGGGCGAGGGTGAAAAGACGGCTCAGAGCAGTCCCCTCTCCCCTATGGGGAGAGGGTTAGGGTGAGGGGCGAGGGCAATAAATTACAGCGGCTGCGTCTGCGCCTCAACCACCGCCAGCGCCACCATGTTGACGATACGACGCACGGAGGCAATCGGCGTTAACACATGCACCGGTTTTGACACCCCCATCAGCACTGGCCCGACGGTCACCCCTTCAGAACTCGACACGCGCAGCAGGTTATAGCTAATACGCGCCGCTTCCACGTTCGGCATAATCAGCACGTTCGCCGAGCCTTTCAGCGGACTGTCCGGCATACGTTCATTACGAATACTCTCCACCAGCGCGGCGTCGCCGTGCATCTCGCCGTCGATCATCAGCTCCGGCGCGCGCGCTCGCACCAGGTCCAGCGTCTGGCGCATTTTGCACGCCGCCGCAGATTTGGATGACCCGAAGTTTGAGTGCGACAGCAGCGCCACTTTCGGCTCGATACCAAAGCGGCGCACGGTTTCCGCCGCCATCACGGTGATTTCCGCCAGTTCGTCCGGGGAGGGATCGTCGTTGACGTAGGTATCGGCGATAAAGGTGTTACCGCTTGGCAGCAGCAGCGCGTTCATTGCGCCGGCAGTATGGACGCCCTCGCGATAGCCGAAGATCTCCTGTACCACGCTGAAATGCTCATGGTACTCGCCGATGGTGCCGCAGATCAGCGCATCCGCCTCACCGCGATGAACCATGATCGCGCCGATCACCGTGGTGTTGCTGATCACCGCCCGCTGCGCCTGCTCCTGGGTGATCCCGCGACGCTTCATGATCGAATAGTATTCGTTCCAGTACTCTTTGAAGCGCGGATCGGATTCGTTGTTAACGATCTCAAAGTCCACGCCCGGCTTTATTTGCAGGCCGAGCTTCTGAATACGCATCTCGATCACGCTCGGACGACCAATCAGGATCGGTTTCGCCAGCCCTAAGGTGATCAGCTCCTGCGTGGCATGCAGCACGCGCGCCTCTTCCCCTTCCGCCAGCACCACGCGCTTCGCGTCGGCGCGCGCCTGGGAGAAGATCGGCTTCATAAACAGGTTGGTTTTGTAAACGAACTCGGTGAGTTTATCGACGTAGGCATCGAAATCTTCAATCGGCCGCGTCGCCACGCCGGAGTCCATCGCCGCTTTGGCCACCGCTGGCGCGATCTTCACGATCAGACGCGGGTCAAATGGTTTAGGGATGATGTAGTCGGGGCCGAAGCTCAGATCCTGATCGCCGTAGGCGGAGGCCACCACTTCGCTCTGCTCGGCGTGCGCCAGCTCTGCGATAGCATGAACGGCAGCCAGCTTCATCTCTTCGTTGATCGCCGTGGCGCCGACGTCCAGCGCCCCGCGGAAGATGAACGGGAAGCAGAGCACGTTGTTCACCTGGTTCGGGTAGTCCGAACGTCCGGTGCAGATGATAGCGTCTTCACGCACCGCCTTCGCCAGCGGCGGCAGAATTTCCGGCTCCGGGTTCGCCAGGGCCAGGATCATTGGCGCGCGCGCCATCTTCTGCACCATCTCCTGGGTCAGCACTTTCGGGCCTGAACAGCCGAGGAAAATGTCAGCACCGTCAATCACGTCTTCAAGCGTGCGCTTGCCGTCGTCTTCCACCGCATAGGCCGCCTTGGTTTCCGCCATGTTTGGCTCGCGGTCTTTGTAGATCACGCCCTTGGAGTCGCAGACCACAATATTGTGCTTCTGCATGCCCAGCGCCACCAGCAGGTTCATACAGGCGATGGCCGCGGCGCCTGCGCCGGAGACCACCATGCGCACGTCGGAGAGATTTTTCTCCACCACGCGCAGGCCGTTCAGAATGGCGGCGGTACTGATAATCGCCGTGCCGTGCTGGTCGTCATGGAACACGGGAATGTTCATACGCTCGCGCAGCTTCTGCTCGATATAGAAACATTCCGGCGCTTTGATGTCTTCCAGGTTGATGCCGCCGAAGGTCGGCTCCAGCGCCGCCACCACGTTGATGAATTTATCCGGATCCAGTTCGTCCACTTCGATATCGAAGACGTCGATACCGGCAAATTTCTTAAACAGAACGCCTTTCCCTTCCATCACCGGCTTACCAGCCAGCGCACCGATGTTCCCTAACCCCAGCACCGCCGTACCGTTAGAGATAACGGCCACCAGGTTACCGCGCGCAGTGTATTTGTACGCTGCCAGCGGATCTTTTTCGATTTCCAGACACGGAGCAGCCACGCCCGGCGAGTAGGCCAGCGCCAGATCGCGCTGGGTCGCCAGCGGTTTGGTCGGGGATACCTGGATTTTACCCGGAACAGGAAACTCGTGAAAATCGAGAGCGCTTTGTTTTAACTGATCATCCATCTTGTTATTCCTTTCACGTTTCGGTCAAAAAGGGTGATGTCGACGTTCCTATGCACACCCTGGTGTGCCGCATAGTATCGCCGCAGGCAGGCTCCTAAACTTTGAAGGCTGCCAAACTCTCACCATTGCAGAATAAAAATTGTTATCAATTTATAACAGCCATGTTACCCGTCTCAGAAAGCAATGCCTCCCCCGTCTGCTATGCTTTTTTGTTAAGTCCATCATGATTTTCTCAGAAGTGTGAACTAACGCACTCGACTAACTCTTTTATTTCCAAGGAGTAATTATGAACCAGCTAGACGGCATCAAACAATTTACCACCGTGGTTGCAGACAGCGGCGACATCGAGTCGATTCGTCACTACCAGCCGGAAGACGCGACCACCAATCCCTCTCTGCTACTCAAGGCGGCCGGTCTTGCGCACTTTAGTCATCTGATTGATGACGCCCTTGCCTACGGCAAACAGCGCGGGAAAACGCAGGAACAGCAGGTCGCCGAAGCCAGCGACAAGCTGGCGGTCAATATCGGTGCGGAAATTCTTAAAAGCATACCGGGACGCGTCTCTACCGAAGTGGACGCCCGCCTCTCGTTTGACCAGGAAAAGAGCATTAACAAGGCCCGCCGCATAGTGGAACTCTACCAGGAGCAGGGGATCGATAAGTCACGCATTCTGATCAAGCTTGCGTCTACCTGGGAAGGCATCCGCGCGGCGGAAGTGCTGGAGAAAGAGGGGATCCACTGCAACCTGACGCTACTGTTCTCCTTCGCCCAGGCGCGTGCCTGCGCCGAAGCGGGCGTGTTCCTGATTTCACCGTTTGTTGGGCGTATCTACGACTGGTATCAGGCGAAACAGCCAATGGATCCGTACGTGGTGGAAGAAGATCCTGGCGTAAAATCGGTGCGTAATATCTACGATTATTACAAGCAGCATCGCTACGAGACCATCGTGATGGGGGCCAGCTTCCGCCGCACCGAGCAGATCCTGGCGCTCGCGGGCTGTGACCGTCTGACCATCTCTCCTGACCTGCTGAAAAAGCTTCAGGAGAGTGAAGAGACGGTGATCCGCAAGCTGGTACCGACCTCTACCGTTCTGCCAAAACCAAAACCCATGACCGAAGCGGAATTCCGCTGGGAGCACAATCAGGACCCAATGGCCGTGGAAAAACTGGCGGACGGCATCCGTCAGTTCGCCGTCGACCAGCGCAAACTCGAAGATCTTCTCGCTGCCAAACTTTAACCTTGCCACGGAGTGAACTATGTCCCGTAAAGAGCTCGCCAACGCCATTCGCGCCCTCAGCATGGATGCCGTACAAAAAGCCAATTCCGGCCACCCTGGCGCCCCCATGGGTATGGCTGATATTGCCGAAGTGCTGTGGAACGACTTCCTGAAGCACAACCCGACCGATCCGACCTGGTACGATCGCGACCGTTTTATTCTCTCCAACGGTCACGCCTCGATGCTGCTCTACAGCCTGCTGCACCTTTCCGGCTACGACCTGCCGCTTGAGGAGTTAAAAAACTTCCGCCAGCTGCACTCCAAAACGCCGGGCCACCCGGAGATCGGCTATACGCCGGGTGTTGAAACCACTACCGGCCCGCTGGGCCAGGGGCTGGCGAATGCCGTCGGCCTGGCGATTGCAGAGCGTACGCTGGCCGCGCAGTTCAACCAGCCCGACCACGAGATTGTCGATCACTACACCTATGTCTTTATGGGTGATGGCTGCCTGATGGAGGGGATCTCCCACGAGGTCTGCTCGCTGGCGGGCACCCTGGGGCTGGGCAAGCTGATTGGCTTCTACGATCACAACGGTATCTCCATTGACGGGGAAACCGAGGGCTGGTTTACCGACGACACGGCAAAACGCTTTGAAGCCTATCACTGGCACGTGGTTCACGAGATCGACGGTCACGATCCTGAGGCGGTGAAAAAAGCGATTCAGGAAGCGCAGAGCGTGAAGGACAAACCGTCCCTGATCGTCTGCCGCACCACCATCGGCTTCGGCTCGCCGAACAAAGCGGGTAAAGAAGAGGCGCACGGCGCGGCGCTGGGTGAAGAGGAAGTGGCGCTGACCCGCCAGAAACTGGGCTGGAAACACCCGGCCTTTGAGATCCCAAAAGAGATCTACAGGGCCTGGGATGCTCGCGAAACAGGTGAAAAAGCGCAGCAGGCCTGGAACGAGAAGTTTGCTGCCTACAAAAAAGCGTATCCGGAGCTGGCGGCCGAATTTAACCGCCGCATGAGCGGTGGCCTGCCGGAAGACTGGGAAGAGAAAACTCAGGCGCTGATTGAAAACCTGCAATCTAACCCGGCGAAAATTGCCACCCGTAAGGCGTCACAAAACACCCTGAACGCGATTGGCCCTGTCCTGCCCGAACTGCTGGGCGGCTCGGCGGATCTGGCGCCAAGTAACCTCACCATCTGGTCTGGCTCTAAATCCCTGAAGGAAGACATTGCCGGGAACTATATCCACTACGGCGTGCGCGAGTTCGGGATGACCGCCATTGCCAACGGTATCGCCCACCACGGCGGCTTCGTGCCGTACACCGCCACCTTCCTGATGTTTGTTGAATATGCCCGTAACGCGGCGCGTATGGCGGCCCTGATGAAGGCGCGGCAAATTATGGTGTACACCCACGACTCCATCGGACTGGGTGAAGATGGGCCGACGCACCAGGCGGTAGAGCAGCTGGCGAGCCTGCGCCTGACGCCAAACTTCAGTACCTGGCGTCCGTGCGATCAGGTTGAAGCGGCTGTGGGCTGGAAGCTGGCCGTAGAGCGCCATAACGGACCCACAGCGCTGATCCTGTCGCGCCAGAACCTGGCGCAGATCGAGCGCACGCCGGAGCAGGTGAAAAATATCGCCCGCGGCGGGTACATCCTGAAAGACAGCGGCGGTAAGCCGGACGTGATCCTGATTGCCACCGGTTCAGAGGTGGAAATCACGGTAAAAGCGGCCGAGAAACTGACCGCCGAGGGTCACGCGGTGCGCGTGGTTTCCCTGCCTTCAACGGATATCTTTGATGCCCAGGATGAGGCGTACCGCGAATCGGTGCTGCCTTCAAACGTCGCGGCGCGCGTGGCGGTTGAAGCTGGCATTGCCGACTACTGGTACAAATATGTGGGTCTGAAAGGGGCGATTGTCGGCATGAAGGGTTACGGTGAATCCGCCCCGGCCGATAAGCTGTTCCCGTACTTCGGCTTTACCGTTGAGAACGTGGTGGAGAAGGCGCTGAGCGTGCTGTAGTGCCGTCTTCGTGCCCGGTGGCGGCTACGCCTTACCGGGCCTACAAATCGCTAAAACGTAGGCCCGGTAAGCGACAGCGCCCTACCTGGTGATCCACAGCGTGGGCCAGGCATCTGGCCCATTCCAGTTATCGCAGCTTGGCTCTTCCGCGTAGCGCACCAGGCGGAAACGCTGGCCGTTAAAACGCCAGCGGGTCTGGATCCCACAGTCGCCAATCCCGCGTCCCAGTGCCAGCGTGGTCAGCTCGCGCGTTTTTTCATCGAAGCTGGCATTCATCAGCTCCATGTCGCTACTCTGGCTGGAAGGGGTAAACGGCAGGCGCAATCTCACGCTTCTGGCAGCAAACGGTTTTTTACGCGACACCAGCCACGCCAGATCGACGGTGTTGTACGCCCCCGCCTCACAGCTGATGATCATCAGCGCTTTGTCATCGGTCAACGCGGTCACGCGCACTTCACGCCGGTTCGGATCGAGGGAGCACTGGCTGTGGTTCATGCGCCAGGTACCGTAATCCAGCAGATCGTTAAGTTCGTTATGCGTCAGCGGCGTTGGCGTGGGGTTCACCACTGCCACCTTTTTTAATGCCGGCGCAGGCGGCACGCTCAGCGGTGGACTATCCCCTTTTTTAATCCATGCCGTTTCACTTCCGACGCGTTTTTGCTGGGCATCAATAAACAGCAGCGCCGCTTTCAGACCGGCCAGAGAGATCGTCTGCTTCCCCTCGCGCAGGGTCAGCGCCTGCCCCTCCTGAATGGTTTTCAGAAACGTGGTGATGGTGCCCGTATCGTCTGTTTTAAGATGCCAGGGGGTTAACTGCCAGTGTTGCGACGTGAGCTGAAGCGGCACATTGTCGAGCAGCAGGCGCGGGGCAATGTCAGGCTCTTTCACCGGAGGCGTCGAAAGACCGCCGAGATCGATGCGCAGGCTGGCGTCCGTTTTTGCCCCCGCACTGCGGCTCAGCGTCATGACCAGACCGCGATGCTCGCCGGTGTTGCGCGCTACGCAGAAATTCTGATTATTGCAGGTCACCTGCCAGTCTGAAAAAGACTGCTGCGCAGGCGCAGCCCACACCAAAGGCGCGGGAAGCACGCAAATGAAGAAGAGAAGAAAAACGCAGTAGCGCATGAACGGCACAGCCCCGGAAACGAATAGGTCAATCTGGGGCGTATCTTCGTGCCCTGGGCGGGCTGGCTCAATCGGATTTATCGGATAGATTTATCTGAAATACAACTTATCACGCTACCGACGCAGCATTCATCAAACCGCTGGTTTGCAGATACTGCAACAGGATCACCGCTTTACCGTCGCGGATCTCGCCGCTTTTCACCATGTCGACAGCCTGAGCGAAAGGCATTTCCAGCACTTCAATGTCTTCATCGTCCACGCCACCGCCCCGGTGCGTGCGCTGGGCATCGGTGTACTCCGCAATGAAGAAGTGAACCAGCTCGGTAACCCCGCCAGGGGACATAAACAGCTCAAAGACTTTCTGCACCGCCCCCACCTCAAAACCCGTCTCTTCAATGGCTTCTTTGCGGATACACACTTCCGGCTCATCGTCGTCCAGTAGACCTGCACAGGTTTCAATCAGACGTCCGTCCGCGTTGCCATTGACCCATGTCGCGATGCGAAACTGGCGGATCAGCACCACGCTTTGCTTTTCACGGTTATACAGCAGAATGGTTGCACCATTGCCCCGGTCGTAGACTTCGCGTTTATGGCGAATGACGTCCCCGCTCTTACGGGTGAGATCGTAAGTGATGTTACGCAGGACAAAGTAATTTTCAGAAAGGATTTTGTCTTTAATAACGGTAATGTTCAGGGACATACGGGCTCCACGGCAAAATGAGTCTGTTTATACTACGCCGTGATGCCCGCTTTGTCGCCCGTCTGCGTTAATGCATATTGCGCGGCGGCACGCCAAGCCAGTCCATGATCCCCTGCGCGGCATGGCGCCCTTCCGCCATCGCGGTGACCACCAGATCCGCACCACGTACCGCATCACCGCCAGCAAAAATCTGCGGATTCGAGGTCTGGTAACGATAACGGCTCTCCACGGAGGCCCTGATGCGCCCCCAGTCGTCGGTGTCGACGCCCTGCGCCTGAAGCCACGGCATGGCGTGCGGATTAAACCCAAACGCCATGATCACCGCATCCGCTGGCATGACAAACTCACTGCCCGCCACCGGGACAGGACGACGCCGCCCCTGCGCATCCGGCTCGCCCAGACGGGTGCGCAGCATCCGGATACCGTTGACCTTCCCGTCGGTATCCAGCGTGAGCTCAACCGGCTGGACATTAAATTCAAACGCCGCGCCCTCTTCTTTCGCGTTTTTAACCTCTTTCTTTGAGCCCGGCATGTTGGCCTCGTCCCGCCGATAGGCGCAGGTTACTTTCGCCGCGCCATGTCGCAGCGCGGTGCGCACGCAGTCCATCGCCGTATCGCCCCCGCCCAGCACCACCACGTTTAACCCCTGCGTGTCAATAAACGGCTCGTCTGCGGCAGGATCAAGGCCCATCACATTCCGCGTATTTGCCACTAAAAACGGCAGCGCGTCGTACACGCCCGGCGCGTCTTCATGAGGGATACCTGCTTTCATGGAACGATAGGTCCCTACGCCGATGAACAGGGCATCGTAGTCGTTTTGCAGTTGGACCATCGACACGTCTTTTCCCACCTCGCAGTTCAGCTCGAAGCGGATACCCATCGCGCTGAATATCTCTCTGCGCCGCGCTAACAGGGATTTATCCAGCTTGAAGGCCGGAATACCAAAGGTCAGCAATCCGCCGATTTCCGGATGGCGATCGTAGACCGTCACACCGATGCCGCTGCGCACCAGTACGTCGGCACAGGCCAGCCCTGCCGGACCGGCACCAATGATGGCGACGCGCTTACCGACCGGTGTAACGTGGCTGACGTCCGGCGTCCAGCCCATCGCCAGCGCCCGATCCGAGATATATCGTTCGATATTACCGATGGTTACCGCCCCTGACGCATCCCGCAGGGTGCAGGCGCCTTCACATAATCGATCCTGTGGACAGACGCGGCCGGTAATTTCCGGTAAACAGTTAGTCTGGTGAGAAAGCTCAGCCGCACCGATGATATCCCCCGCCCTGATCCGCTCAATCCACTGCGGAATATGGTTATGCAGCGGGCAGGTCCACTCGCAAATGCTGTGGTCGCCACATTTCAGGCACCGGGATGCTTCGCGCTGCGCCTGTTCCGGGCGAAACGGCAAGTAGATCTCGTTAAAATGGCCGGCGCGCGCGTCGGGGCTGAGCTTATCCGGCTCACCGCGCGCCGGGGTGTTTTGCATCTGTTGCCGTTTGGTTTGCGGAGGGGCTGATTGAACCGCCTCGCTGTGCCACGGCAGCGCGTCCAGCCTTGCGCTGCGCTGTCGGCGCTGTTTAACCAGCTTATCCAGCACGGCTGGGGTGGCGAGCGTAAGCACCTCCGCCGGGCAGTTTTCAACGCAGGCCGGGCCTTGCGGCCTTTCCAGGCAGAGGTCGCATTTGTGCGCCGAGGCCTTTACGCTGTCGTTTTCAAGCGGGGTGATCAGCATGTCCATCGTGCCAAACGGGCAGGCCACCACGCAGGCTTTACAGCCAATGCATTTTTGTTGATTGACCTGTACGCTGTCGCTGTGTTGCGTGATGGCTCCGTTCGGGCAGCTTTGCGCGCAGGGCGCATTTTCACAGTGGTGGCAGGTCACTGGGCTTTTTCGCAAGCCAGAGGTAAGGACCGTAATGCGGGGATGAAAATGGCGCTCGCTCAGCGCGTGCTGCTCCCCGTTGTGCGCCATCACACAGGCAACTTCGCAGGCGCGACAACCGATACACTGTTGAGCGTTGGCCATAATAAAACGATTCATAACAACACCTGTTTTTGGTTCAATAACCTTATTCTTTCTATTGTTATCGTATTTACCCACAGCGGCATGGCGACGCAATGTTCAAATGCCCAGGAAGGCGAACTATTTCCAGTGAACCTGTGGCAGATCAATTTAATTCAGGAAGCTGATGAGTGACCGTTAAACGCCCCGTATCGGGAAGCCTGGCTCGGGCTTTCTTTTCGATGATTGTCTTGTCCGTTCTGATCAGCGCCATTGCGCTGGTTACACTCGCCAGCAGCCAGCGCGACGCCGAGGCGATTAACATCGCCGGATCGCTGCGCATGCAGAGCTACCGCCTGGGCTACGAAATGCAGCGCGCCAGCCCGTCACTGGCAGAGCACCGCGCGGTCTGGCAGAAAACGCTGAGCGCGCCTGCGTTGCAGAAGCTCAACCGCTGGTATGTGCCAGAGGACGTCAAACAGCGTTACCAGCAGTTGCAGCTTGGCTGGCAGGAGATGGACACGCGTATCGCCAGCGGCGATACCGGGTGGTATCAGAGCCACATAGAGGATTTCGTGGGCCGGATAGATGCCTTTGTGCTGGCGCTACAGCACTACACCGAACATAAGATACAGCTGGTGATTTTCATGTCGCTGACGGGCGGCCTGGGCATCCTGCTGCTGGCGGTGATGACCCTGCGGCGCATCCGCCGTCAGGTTGTGCTGCCGCTGAATAATCTGGTGGCAGCGAGCGAGCGTATCGAACAGGGGCAGTTCGATACCCCCGCGCCGGATATTATGCTTCCCAACGAGCTGGGCCAGCTTTCCCGCGCCTTCAACCATATGTCGGCGGAATTACACACCCTGTACCGTTCCCTGGAGCACTCCGTTGCCGAAAAAACCCGCCACCTGAATGAAGCGCATCAGCAGCTTGAAATGCTGTTCAAATGCTCACAGGCGTTGAATACCGGGCAGATAGACAGCCACTGCTTCCGGCATATTTTGCAAATTGTGCATGACTATACGCAGATGAATTACCTGCAATTGCGCACCAGTGACGACTGGCAGCTTTACGAAGGACAGGAGTCCCCGGGTGAGAAAATGCACAATTTACCGGTATTAATGCAGGACACCCTGTACGGCGAACTGCGCTGGCAAAGCGCGACCGGGGATGTTCCGCTGCCGCTCATGGAGAGCGTGGCGACGATGCTGGGCCGGGGGCTCTATTTCAATCAGGCGCAGAAACATTATCAGCAGTTGCTGCTGATGGAAGAGCGCGCCACCATCGCGCGTGAGCTACATGATTCTTTGGCGCAGGTGCTCTCCTATTTGCGTATTCAGCTTACGCTGCTGAAGCATGCCGTGCCGGGCGACAATGCCCCGGCGCAGACCATCATTACGGACTTCTCCCGCGAGCTGAATAACGCCTGGCATCAGCTACGCGAGCTGCTCACCACCTTCCGCCTGACGCTCAACCACGCCAATCTTCCTGCCGCGCTACAGGAGTCTCTCGACGGTTTGCAAAGCCAGACCAGCGCGAAGCTGGTGCTCGACTGCCGTCTCTCATCGCTTGCGCTGGACGCGCAAAAACAGGTGCACCTCTTACAGATTGTGCGTGAGGCAGTGCTGAATGCGATTAAACATGCCGACGCCAGAGAGATTGTGGTCAGCTGCGTCACCACCGCGGACGGTACTCACACGGTCACGATCCGTGACAACGGTATTGGTATCGGCGACGCCAGTGAACCGCCGGGGCATTACGGGCTGAATATCATGCGCGAACGCGCGGGACGGCTCGGCGGAACATTACTCTTTTCTCAGCCGCCACAGGGCGGTACACAGGTCAGCGTGACGTTCCGGACACCTGCGGCGCAGGCTGAAAAATAGCGGGAAAGAAGGCGCGCTGAAAAAAGCGCATGATAATTTACATTATCTCCTTTATTTCTCCACGTTTGACCTGGGCCTTACCGCTAAAGTTAGGCGGGCAATAAACAATAATGACGTGCAGCAAAACGAGGTCACATTTTAATGGCGAATTTTTTCATCGATCGCCCCATTTTTGCCTGGGTGCTAGCAATCCTGTTGTGTCTGACGGGTGTCCTGGCGATTACTTCCCTTCCTGTTGAGCAATACCCCGACCTCGCCCCCCCTAACGTGCGTATCACGGCGAACTACCCTGGCGCCTCGGCACAGACGCTGGAAAATACCGTCACGCAGGTTATCGAGCAGAACATGACGGGTCTTGATAACCTGATGTACATGTCCTCGCAGAGCAGCGCCACGGGCCAGGCGACGGTAACCCTGAGCTTTACGGCGGGCACGGATCCGGACGAAGCGGTGCAGCAGGTGCAAAACCAGCTGCAATCGGCCCTGCGTAAACTGCCTCAGGCGGTGCAGAACCAGGGGGTGACCGTGCGTAAGACCGGTGACACCAATATTTTGACCATCGCGTTTGTTTCAACCGATGGCTCGATGGATAAGCAGGACATCGCGGACTACGTCGCCAGTAATATTCAGGACCCGCTCAGCCGTATCAACGGCGTGGGTGATATCGACGCCTACGGCTCGCAGTATTCCATGCGTATCTGGCTGGATCCCAACAAGCTGAACAGCGTGCAGATGACCGCCAAAGATGTCACCGACGCCATCGAATCGCAGAACGCTCAGATTGCCGTGGGGCAGCTCGGTGGTACGCCGTCCGTGGATAACCAGGCGCTTAACGCCACCATCAACTCCCAGTCGCTGCTCCAGACGCCTGAACAGTTCCGCAATATCACTCTGCGCGTGAATCAGGATGGTTCCGAAGTGCGTCTGGGGGATGTCGCCACAGTGGAAATGGGGGCGGAAAAATATGACTACCTGAGTCGCTTTAACGGCAATGCTGCGTCCGGCCTGGGGGTGAAACTGGCCTCCGGTGCCAACGAAATGGCGACCGCGCAGCGGGTGTTAGAGCGTCTGGATGAGCTGTCGCATTACTTCCCGCACGGACTGGAGTACAAAGTCGCCTACGAAACCACCTCATTCGTAAAAGCCTCCATCGAAGATGTGGTGAAAACTTTGCTCGAAGCTATCGCGCTGGTGTTCCTCGTGATGTACCTGTTCCTGCAAAACTTCCGCGCCACGCTGATCCCCACCATTGCGGTGCCGGTGGTGTTGCTGGGAACCTTTGCGGTGCTGTATGCCTTCGGTTACAGCATCAACACCCTGACCATGTTTGCCATGGTGCTGGCCATCGGCCTGCTGGTGGATGATGCCATCGTGGTGGTGGAAAACGTCGAGCGCATCATGAGCGAGGAAGGGCTTTCGCCCCGCGAGGCCACGCGTAAATCGATGGGGCAAATTCAGGGTGCGCTGGTCGGTATCGCCATGGTGCTGTCGGCGGTATTTATCCCGATGGCGTTTTTTGGCGGCACTACGGGCGCGATTTATCGCCAGTTCTCGATCACCATCGTCTCTGCGATGGTGCTCTCCGTACTGGTGGCGATGATCCTTACCCCTGCTCTGTGCTCGACGCTGCTCAAACCGCTGCATAAGGGCGAACACCACGGTCAAAAAGGCTTCTTCGGCTGGTTTAACCGCATGTTTAACCGAAATGCGGCGCGCTATGAAGCGGGCGTGGGTAAAGTACTGCACCGCAGCGTGCGCTGGATGGTGGTCTATGTCCTGCTGCTCGGCGGCATGGTCTTCTTATTCCTGCGGCTGCCAACCTCGTTCCTGCCGCTGGAAGATCGCGGCATGTTTATCACCTCCGTACAGTTACCGAGCGGCTCGACCCAGCAGCAGACCCTGAAAGTGGTGCAGAAGGTTGAGAACTACTTCCATACTCAGGAGAAGGATAACGTGGTCTCCGTCTTCTCCACCGTCGGCTCTGGCCCTGGCGGTAACGGGCAGAACGTGGCGCGTATGTTTGTGCGCCTGAAAGACTGGGACCAGCGCGACAGCGATAGCGGCTCCTCCTTTGCCATCATTGAACGTGCAACTAAAGCGTTCAACAAAATCAAGGAAGCGCGCGTTTTCGCCAGCAGCCCGCCCGCTATCAGTGGCCTGGGCAGCTCAGCCGGATTTGATATGGAGCTTCAGGATCACGCGGGTGCCGGGCATGACGCGTTGATGGCAGCTCGCGATAAACTGCTCGAGCTGGCCGGGAAAGATCCGCAGCTTACCCGCGTTCGTCATAACGGTCTGGATGACAGCCCTCAGCTACAGGTGGATATTGACCAGCGTAAAGCGCAGGCGCTGGGCGTCTCCATCGACGACATTAACGACACCCTGCAAACGGCATGGGGCTCAAGCTACGTGAATGACTTTATGGATCGCGGTCGCGTGAAAAAGGTCTACGTTCAGTCTGCTGCCAAATACCGCATGCTGCCGGACGATATCAACCGCTGGTATGTGCGCAATAACACCGGCGGCATGGTGCCGTTCTCGGCGTTTGCGACGTCACGCTGGGAGACCGGTTCGCCGCGTCTGGAGCGTTACAACGGCTATTCGGCGCTGGAGATTGTCGGTGAAGCCGCGCCTGGCGTTAGTACCGGTACTGCAATGGACATTATGGAAAAACTGGTTCAGCAGTTACCGACCGGCTTTGGCCTGGAGTGGACGGCGATGTCCTACCAGGAACGGCTTTCCGGCGCGCAGGCGCCTGCCCTGTATGCCCTTTCGCTGCTGGTGGTGTTCCTCTGCCTGGCGGCGCTGTATGAAAGCTGGTCAGTGCCGTTCTCGGTAATGCTGGTGGTGCCTCTCGGGGTCATCGGCGCGCTGCTGGCAACCTGGATGCGTGGCCTGGAAAACGATGTCTATTTCCAGGTCGGACTCCTCACCGTAATCGGATTGTCGGCGAAAAACGCCATTCTGATCGTCGAATTTGCCAATGAGATGAATGCCAAAGGTCACGAACTGATGGCCGCCACGCTGCACGCCTGTCGTCAGCGCCTGCGCCCGATCCTGATGACTTCTCTGGCGTTTGTATTTGGCGTCCTGCCGATGGCCACCAGCTCCGGCGCAGGCTCCAGCAGCCAGCACGCGGTGGGAACGGGCGTTATGGGGGGAATGATTTCCGCGACGATTCTGGCTATCTATTTCGTACCGCTGTTCTTTGTGCTGATACGCCGTCGTTTCCCGCTGAAGGATAAGCCGGAATAACCCGTTGAAATAAAAAAAAGGCGGCTTTACAGGCCGCCTTTTTATTGTGTGATTCTTTCACACTATGGTTATTTTAGTTAATTAAGTGCTCTTGCATTTCTTACCGGAAATTCATTTACGAAGCATGCCTTCGATAAAATCTTTCCAGTTCCCCAGTTCATGTTCAATCATAACAACCTCTCTTATTATTATGTGCATTCTACGAAAACGTATCATCATTGTGAAGCCACTTTAACCGATTGCTGTGATTGAGCCCCGCTGTGCTGGTAGGTTTAGGATCACTATGAGCGTTGCCGGGTAAATTTTATGTGACCTACAGCAATATTTTGAAATAGTCAGAAAAATGACAGCATTTTTAATTTCCCCCTGAGTTTATTGGCAATTTATACAGAGTGGACAACTATGCTTAAAAGATGGAACACTATTCAGCGTACAGCTGTTCGTTGAATTATGGAGAATTGTAAATCACGAAAAATTCCGAATGTGTTATATTCCACTTAAGGATATATCTTCGAAAATATTGAACATTTAATCCACACAAGAACAAAAGGATTCACTATGGTTGTGATGTACGGCATTAAGAATTGCGATACGATTAAAAAAGCCCGCCGCTGGCTGGAAGCACACAACATCGACTATCGCTTCCATGATTACCGTGCCGACGGGCTTGACCCTGCGTTTCTCCATTCCGCCATCAATGAACTGGGCTGGGAAGCGCTGCTGAACACCCGCGGGACCACCTGGCGAAAAATGGATGAATCTCTCCGGGCCACGATCAACAACGCCGACAGCGCAGCCAAACTGATGCTTGAAATGCCGGCAATCATCAAACGCCCATTGCTCTGCAAGCCAGGTCAGCCTATGCTGCTGGGTTTCAGTGAAACCCTTTATTCAGATTTATTCGTTGAGGTGTAGTCTATGTCATGCCCGGTCATTGAGCTGACTCAGCAGCTTATTCGCCGTCCTTCCCTTAGCCCGGACGACGCAGGTTGTCAGGCATTAATGATTGAGCGCCTGCGTGCCATCGGTTTTACCGTCGAGCACATGGATTTTGGCGATACGCAGAACTTCTGGGCATGGCGCGGTCAGGGGGAGACGCTGGCGTTTGCCGGACATACCGACGTAGTTCCCGCAGGCGACGCAGACCGCTGGATCAACCCGCCTTTTGAGCCAACCATCCGCGACGGCATGCTTTTCGGACGCGGCGCTGCGGATATGAAAGGTTCCCTGGCTGCGATGGTGGTGGCGGCAGAGCGTTTCGTCGCCCAGCATCCGAACCATAAAAACCGTCTTGCGTTTTTGATTACCTCCGATGAAGAAGCCAGCGCCCACAACGGCACCGTGAAGGTCGTTGAGGCGCTGATGGCGCGCAATGAACGTCTGGACTACTGTCTGGTGGGCGAACCGTCCAGCACCGAAGTGGTGGGCGATGTGGTGAAAAATGGCCGCCGTGGATCCCTGACCTGCAATTTGACCATTCATGGCGTGCAGGGCCACGTTGCCTATCCGCACCTGGCGGATAACCCGGTACACCGCGCCGCGCCGATGCTGAACGAACTGGTGGGCATTGAATGGGATAAAGGCAACGAATTTTTCCCGCCAACCAGCATGCAAATAGCCAACATCAAGGCCGGCACCGGCAGCAACAACGTCATTCCCGGCGATCTCTTCGTCCAGTTTAACTTCCGCTTCAGCACCGAACTGACCGACAAGATGATCAAAGCACGCGTGATTGCGCTGCTCGAAAAATACCAGCTGCGCTATACCCTCGACTGGTGGCTGTCTGGCCAGCCGTTCCTGACGCAGCGCGGTAAACTGGTGGATGCGGTAGTGAACGCCATCGCGCACTATAATGAGATTAAGCCACAGCTGCTGACAACGGGCGGCACGTCTGACGGACGCTTTATCGCCCGCATGGGCGCACAGGTTGTCGAACTGGGTCCGGTTAACGCGACGATTCACAAAATTAATGAATGCGTGAACGCTGCCGATTTACAACTGCTGGCCCGCATGTATCAACGTATTATGGAGCAGCTCGTCGCCTGACGGGTGCTTAAAGAGGATTAGCGAATGGACTGGCTTTCAAAGTACTGGTGGATTCTGGTGTTGGTATTTCTGGTAGGCGTGCTGCTTAACGTGATTAAAGATCTCAAGCGCGTTGACCACAAAAAGTTCCTTGCCAACAAACCGGATCTTCCGCCGCACCGTGATTTTAACGACAAGTGGGACGATGAAGACGACTGGCCGAAGAAGGACCAGAAGAAGTAATCGCTCTGTTTCCCCTCTCCCTAAGGAGAGGGGAAACCTCACATAAACTCGACGATATCATCGTCATTCGGCTTACCGCCGCTGAGCGCTTCATCAAAGTAGTGCTTCGGTACGGTATAACGCAGATGATCGAGCGCGAACTGCATGCTGCGATCGTCAATGGCATGCCCCAGATCGTCCACGATATCCAGCGTCACATCCCCGCCCTCGCGCATCAGCGTATCCTGGGCAGCTACCGCATGCGAAAGCTCAATTACCCGGTCTTCACCCCCATGAATGAGATGGATCGTGGTCTGCGTGGTCGCGCTTTGCGGTAACGTCGCAAAACGCCCATTGAAGGCAATCACGCGGGACACCAGTCCGGGCTGCGCTTTTACGCTTTCCAGCGACATGATTGAGCCCTGAGAGAAGCCAATCAGCGCTGTTGCATTGGCACCTACGCCGCTCTGCTGCTGCCAGTAACGCACGGTATTGATAAAGGCTGGCATAACGGCATCAATACGTGCCTGACGATTTTCCTCCGTCACGCCCTCGACGGAAAACCACTGCCGCCCGTCCGGACCGCAGGGCTCCACGCCGCCGATACTGACGATCAGCGCGTGTGGGAAAACGGGTGCAAACCAGCTGCCAATCTGTCCCATATTGACGGCATTGTCGCCCACGCCATGAAACAGAAGCAGTAGCTGTTTAGCAGGTGTATCCGGGCTTTGCACAACAAAATGGTCATGTTTCATGGCGATCTCCTTAATTGTTAAGCAGGATTTTACGCCTCTGCGGGGTAATGACCATGCCACTTTACTGAAGAAGTCATTGAAAAAATTGCCATTGCAAAATGTCGGCTTTCAGCCGCTGGCTACGGGAGTAATCAAGCCTTTCAAGCGCGTGAGCGGTTTCCTCGCGTAGCTTCGCCAGCAACGCTTTGCGCCCGAAATCGTGCGTATTCCCTTCCATTTTCCCACGCAGCGCCGGGAGCGGCATATCCACGGCTAACAACAATCGCGTTAGCGCCGCAACCGAGGTTGAAAACGCCCGGTGCGCAAAGGCAAACCCCGCCAGCTCCAGCCAGTCGTCACTATTAAGGGTAGCTTCCCATGCATCCATCACCGGGATCTTTTCGCCATTCCAGGCCGACAGGACGCGCATATCACGACATAAACGTTGATGCGCCTCTTCGCAGAGCTGATGCCCCGCCTCGCTCAGCGGCAGCAACGCCATCGCCGTATAGCACCCGCTGCTGGCCTCCCGGTGGCTGCCCATTCGCACCAGCACAAACCCGCACTGCCGCCAGAAACGCCACAGCTCGTCGGTATAGCCAAAGCTGACCGAGAGATAATCTTCTCCGCTGGCACTGCGGATCAGCCCCTGGCCGATGCCTTCCCGCTGGCGATGAGGATGAACCGCAATACGGCTGACGCGTCGGCCTTTCAGCGTCGCCGCGAGAGGCGATCCGCCGTGGGCAGCCAGCGACTGTGCCACCAGATTTCCACGCGGCCGACGAAATCCCGCCCACACCGCGCGACTAAGCTCTGGGGATAAGCCGCCCTCCTCCACCAGCCAGAGCGCGCCAGCGATCTCCGCGCCCGCCTGAGCAACAGCAAAGTGCTGGCCGGGGGCGTCCATCATCCGGCGTAAATCGAGGGGGGACGTCCGGTAGTGCGCGGCACACAGCAGTTCATACACGCCTGCCCCGCGCGCCGGATCGCTCTCCCACACCCCGGGCTCCAGCGACGTTAAACTTACCTCCCCTACCGGTTTGCGATCGATAAGCGCATCGTCGAACAGCAGCGCGTTCGCCACGATTCGCTCAAGAGGACATCCGGCAGCCCAGCGTACAGGAGTTGATAAGGTATATCGCCGCAGACCGCTGAACCGGGCGCAGAACTTCAGCAGAAATCCCCTGCCCGTGCCTTCATAACCCTGCACCGTAGTGGTCAACAACACGCGGGGAAAGCGCATCGTCAGTTTCTCGAGCAGCGGGCCGGGGATGGCGGCCGCCTCATCGACAATCAGCCAGTCAGCTTCTGTTGTGGAGGCCAGCAGCGCATCCGGGGCCATAAAGTGAAAATGTTCCCCGGCGAAACGCGCGATGACATCCGTCGCCCCTTTTGCCGGTGCGGTCACTACAGCACTACCTTGAATGCCGTTGAGCAACATGCCCGCCAGGGCGGACTTTCCTCGTCCGCGCGGGGCCGTCACGGCAGCCACGCCAGCAGGCATGGTCAGAAGCGCGTCGAGGATCTCAGCCTGCTCGCGCTGCGGTTCACCGCTGGCGGGCTGCCAGGCGGGTAAATCTGGCGCAACGGGAAGGCACAGAGGACGATGTTGATGCCAGACGATAGCATCTGAATCGGCGGCCAGCGTCCGGCAAAAATGGTAAACAAAGTGCGGGGTGGCGATCGGCTCGGCGCTGTCGCTCCAGCGTAGAGAATCCGCGTCGGGCCTGTTAGCCCAGACGGAGAACGGCGGCACCAGCAGCACCAGAAGGCTTCCGGCGCGCAGGGTCCCGCTGAGGGCGGCGAAGGCCGAGACGTCAAACCCGCGACGCGCGTCAAAAACGGCGTGCAGATATTCACGTCCCAGCAGGCCGCTGATGGCCTTAGAGGGGTTTTCCTCCAGCCACAGCCAGTCTCCTGGTAACGTATCGCGCAGGATGGTCGCCTGGCTCAACGTCCACGCTTCATCGCCGCTAAGCACCACCAGCCGGCGGTGCCCGGTACGCTGAAGCTGGTTAACCAGCTGTTCAACCCCCAACATCACATAGCTTTGCCGAAGGTATTACACTGCGACGGGTTGCCGCTGTCAAAGCCACGCTTAAACCAGCTGTAGCGCTGCTCTGAGGTGCCATGGGTAAAGCTGTCCGGCACAACGCGCCCCTGGCTTTGCTGCTGCAAGCGATCGTCACCAATCGCCTGTGCGGCATTCAGGGCCTCTTCCAGATCGCCTGTTTCCAGCACGCCCTGCTGCTGCATGCTGTGTCCCCAGACGCCAGCGAAGCAGTCGGCCTGAAGCTCCATGCGTACGGAGAGATGATTCACCTCCGCCTGAGACGCATTCTGCTGCATCTGACGCACTTTAGGTTCAATGCCGAGGAGCTTCTGCACATGGTGGCCGACTTCATGCGCGATCACGTAGCCCTGGGCAAAATCGCCGTCGGCGCCCAGCTTGCTTTTCATGTCGTCATAGAAGGAGAGATCGATATAGACGGTGCTGTCCGCCGGGCAGTAGAACGGCCCCATAACGGACTGCCCGGTGCCGCAGCCCGTGCGGGTTGCGCCCCGGTACATCACCAGTTTTGGCGGCTGATAAGTCCGCCCCATTTTCTCGAACTGCTGACCCCAGGTATCTTCGGTCGTCGCGAGAATAACGGAAGTAAATTTCGCCGCTTCATCTTCATTCGGGCTGATGGAGCGCTGAGAATACTGCTGCTGTTGCCCGGTTTCGCCGGTCATCAAACCGGTCAGGTCGACACCGTAGTAGCCCGCTACCAGCACGACGACCAGCAGAATAATACCGCCCTTGCCGCTGGGTAACCGGAAACCTGGCCCGCCCATAGACGGCCCACCGCCACCACTGCTGCGTCTGTCTTCTACGTTGTCACTTTCACGACGCCCTTGCCAGCGCATAAACACCTCGAACTATTCCATTTATAATAGCTATGATCGTAGGCGGTTAATGAAAGGATTACCATAGTAAACAAGGATAAGACGCCAAAGGATGCCAACATCCTTTGGCAAATGCGCAGTTTAGTCGAGCTTAACGCCTAAACGGTGAGCAACCGCTTCGTACGCTTCCACCACGCCACCCAGACTCTGGCGGAAACGGTCTTTGTCCATTTTATCCAGCGTCTCTTTGTCCCACAGGCGGCTGCCGTCAGGAGAGAACTCGTCGCCCAGCACCACTTCGCCTTTGTACAGACCGAACTCCAGCTTGAAGTCGACCAGGATCAGGCCCGCGTCATCAAACAGCTTTTTCAGCACGTCGTTGGCTTTGTAGGTCAGTTCCTGCATGCGCGCCAGGTTCTCTTTGCTGACCCAGCCGAAGGTTTCGCAGTAGGATTCGTTGACCATCGGGTCATGCATGGCGTCGTTTTTCAGGAACAGATCGAACAGCGGTGGATTCAGTTCGATACCCTCTTCAATGCCCAGACGCTTCACCAGGGAGCCTGCGGCACGGTTACGGATCACGCACTCAACCGGCACCATATCCAGTTTTTTTACCAGACATTCCGTATCGGACAACAACGCTTCCATCTGAGTCGGGATACCGGCTTCGGCCAGTTTGGTCATAATGAAGTGGTTGAACTTGTTGTTCACCATGCCCTTACGATCGAACTGCTCAATGCGTGCGCCGTCTCCTGCTGACGTATCATTGCGGAATTCGAGCACCAACAGATCCGGGTTTTCCGTGCTGTATACGGTTTTCGCTTTGCCACGATACAACTCAGCTTGCTTCTGCATCTTCATTACTCCTGGTGTGATGATTTGTATTCAAAACTGGCTATATTATGCCACGCACACGTTTGCGTGGCACGAAAATAAAAAGGGCTGGATTAACCAGCCCTCACTATTATTTGCTGAATGCGGCCTGGAAGGCAGCGACCAGCGCATCGTTCTGCGCCTGGGTCAGCGTGTGTCCTTTCGGATCGATAAACTGCAGGCTGCTGCGGTTATCGAGGTCGCCGACCTGGATTTTGTAGTCACCGGAAGGCAGCTGTGGATCGCTTGCCCCCAGCTCCTGCCAGGCACTTTCAGACAGCGGCTTATAGGTCGCTGTGATGCTGCCCGTTGAACGGGTGCTGTCGGTCACCTTCATGCCCACTTTTTCCAGCGTGGCTGGCAGACGCTGCCAGGTCTGGTTAAACGGCGCACGCACCACCAGCATTGGCAGGCCGGTATCGTCTGCACCGCTCTGCACGTCAAACGTTGAGCCGTTACGGTTCTGCGCGGCGTTTGCGGCATCAGCAGCGTTCTTATCCAGACCCGCTGCAATCACGTTCAGCATTTCGGTACTGTAGCGCTGCATGGCGGACGGATCGGCAACCGGTTTACCTGCCTGCTCAAGATTCAACAGCTTAACGGTAACCGCCTGCTGATAACCCTGCGGCTTAACGGAGACTTGATAACGACCACGATACTGCTGGTCTTCATCGAGACGGTTCCACTCAATCCAGTCGGTGGTTAAGGTCTGGCTGGCGTCGTCGCGTTTATCAATCGTATAGTTTTTCGACTGAATGACGCTCACAACCTGCGGCCACAGCGTGGTACCGCGTGCGCTTTCCACCAGCAGAGAAGCTGTATCACCGGTGAACTGCGTGCGTGCGCCACTCACCAGCGCCAGAGGCTGAGCTGGTGGACGAATATCGAGCGCTTTACCCACCAGGCCGCTGCCGTTGGTAACCGGAATATTATAATCACCGTTCTGGATCGGCAGGATCATGCCGGCAGGCGCGTGAAGTTCAGCAAGCGGCGGCGCATCCAGATAGGATTCATCACCGCTCACCTGGCGCTTGTAGCGCGAGTCTGAACTACAGGCAGCGAGGAGCATAACAAGCGAAACACCCGCAACCTTGGCCAGGCGCGACTTCTGTACTGAATAAGCCATCAAATCTCCCTAAACTTTACAGCAAACCGGCATGCTTCAGCGCGCCAGCGACAATTTCACGACCATGGTCGGTAATCGGTGTCATTGGCAGACGCAGCGTGTCGGTTGCTACAAGCCCCAACTCCTTACATGCCCATTTCACTGGGATCGGATTGGGTTCGACAAATAATTTATTATGCAACGGCATCAGACGCTGATTAATCACGCGAGCTTCATCAAAGTGACCGGCTGCGGCCAGTTTGCACATGTCAGCCATATCACGCGCCGCCACGTTCGCCGTCACGGAAATCACGCCGTTACCACCGAGCTGCATAAAGTCCAGTGCGGTCGCATCATCACCGCTCAGCAGGATAAAGTCGTCTGAAACCAGCTCTTTGATCTGATGAACGCGGCTTAAGTTCCCTGTCGCCTCTTTAATCCCGATAATATTTTTTACTTTCGAGAGACGGCCAACGGTTTCCGGCAGCATATCGCAACCGGTACGGGACGGCACATTATACAGAATTTGTGGCAAGTCAGTATGTTCAGCGATGGCTTTGAAATGCTGGAACAAACCTTCCTGAGTTGGGCGGTTGTAGTAAGGGGTCACCGTCAGACAGCCAACAATGCCGCTGTCGTTAAAACGCTGAGTCAGGCTAATGGCCTCTGCCGTTGCGTTTGCGCCCGTACCCGCGATGACCGGAATACGCCCGTCCGCCAGTTCCAGGGTCAGCATCACAACATCGCCGTGCTCTTCGTGGCTCAGCGTGGCGGATTCACCGGTAGTCCCTACCGAAACGATCGCCGAGGTTCCATTGGCGACATGGTAATCAATGAGCTTCTTCATGCTTGACCGGCAGACATTACCTTTTTCATCCATCGGTGTAACAAGCGCGACAATACTTCCCGTGAACATGAGCCATCCTCTGTGCGAACAAGAGCCTCAATGTTACGTTTGGAACTGTAATAAAAGCAAGCGACCTGAGGCTCTCAGGCGGTTGTATGCATGTTTTTTTTATGCTTTCCTTAGGAAGACTTAACCACGCAAAGGAAGAACAGGTTTGACAACCTCATCACAACATTACCTGGTTATCACTGCGCTGGGTGCTGACAGGCCGGGTATCGTGAATACCATCACTCGCCACGTGAGCAGCTGCGGCTGCAATATCGAAGACAGCCGGCTGGCTATGCTTGGCGAAGAATTCACGTTCATCATGCTGCTTTCCGGAACATGGAATGCCATTACCCTCATCGAATCTACCCTGCCGCTGAAAGGCGCAGAGCTGGATTTACTGATTGTGATGAAGCGCACCACCGCGCGCCCGCGTCCGGCTCTGCCTGCCACAGTCTGGGTACAGGTTGAAGTGCCTGATTCACCTCATCTGATTGAACGTTTTACGGCACTGTTTGACAGCCATCAGATGAACATTGCCGAACTGGTTTCCCGCACGCAGCCTGGCGATGAAAACGCCATCCCGACGCTGTTTATTCAAATTACCGCCCACAGCCCTGCCTCGCAGGATGCGTCAAATATCGAGCAAGCGTTCAAAGCCCTCTGTACAGAATTACACGCGCAAGGCAGTATAAGCGTCGTCGATTATTCGCAGCACGAACAGGATGGAGTTGAGTAATGAACCCACTGAAAGCCGGTGATATCGCACCGAAATTTAGCTTACCGGATCAAGACGGCGAGCAAGTAAATTTGACCGACTTCCAGGGACAGCGTGTTCTGGTCTATTTCTACCCGAAAGCCATGACCCCGGGCTGTACCGTACAGGCCTGCGGTTTACGCGACAACATGGATGAGTTGAAAAAGGTCGGTGTGGAAGTGCTGGGCATCAGCACCGATAAACCAGAGAAGCTGTCACGTTTTGCGGAAAAAGAGCTGCTGAACTTCACGCTGCTTTCCGATGAAGACCACCAGGTTTGCGAGCAGTTTGGCGTCTGGGGTGAGAAGTCCTTTATGGGCAAAACGTACGACGGTATTCACCGCATCAGCTTCCTGATTGACGCTGACGGTAAAGTTGAGCACGTGTTTGATGATTTCAAAACCAGCAACCACCACGACGTGGTGTTGAACTGGCTGAAACAAAGCGCCTGATAAACAGCAAAACGGCAACCCAGGTTGCCGTTTTTAGTGTTTGCCCCCTCTCCCCGTGGGCTGAGGGTTCCCCACAAATTAATGCGAGCACTGAGCAATCCCCTCGCCCCTCCGGGGAGAGGGTTAGGGTGAGGGGAACATACGGCGGTGGTGGTCATTCCGTTCACTTTATGTTCCTTGCTACTCTGTAACGACATGACCGGTGAACGTGCCAGGGTGGCTCAGTCGCCACCACCCTGGCGACCCGGGCTCCCGGCGGTAAATCGCCGCTTCGCGGTGCCCTCGGCTTATTCCTTCCGGCTTATCGGGTATGGGCGGAGGCAACGTCCCTGTACAGCCGCCCTCTCGGCGCATCCCTGCGCCTCGCCCCGGCCGGAAGGCAAACGCCTCAGCGATTTACAGCCGGACCAGAGCATCGCTGACAGCCCTCAGTCATTTAGAAAGCAACTTTATTGCTTCTGCATAAAAAAATTACTGGGGATCCCTCAGCCCCGTGGGAGAGGGTTGGGGTGAGGGCATCAGCCCGCACTAAATCTACTTCTCCTCCACCGCCGGCACATCCGGCCACGCGTGGACCACGGCTTTAATCAGCGTCGCCAGCGGAATGGCGAAGAACACGCCCCAGAATCCCCACAGCCCGCCGAAAATCACCACTGACAGGATAATCACCAGCGGATGCAGGTTAACTGCTTCTGAGAACAGCACCGGTACCAGCAGGTTCCCGTCCAGTCCCTGAATAATCAGGTATACGGCGAAACAGCTCCAGAACTCCGTACCCAGACCAAACTGGAACAGCGCCACACCGACTACCGGAATGGTCACCACAAACGCGCCGATATACGGGATCAGAACCGAGAATCCGACCAACACCGCCAGCAGCAGCGAGTAGTTCAGCCCGAAAATCACGAAGCCAATCCAGGTCGCCACGCCCACCACAATCATCTCAAGCACTTTGCCGCGAATGTAGTTGGTGATTTGCTGGTTCATCTCCTGCCAGACCTGTCCTGCGAGACCGCGATTGCGCGGCAGCACGCGGCGCACCGCATTCAGCATCTGCTCTTTATCTTTGACCAGGAAAAACACCATTAGCGGCACGAGAACAAGGTAAACCGCCAGCGTCAGCAACCCCACCAGCGAGGCCAGAGAGTATTTCACCACCGAGTCACCCATGGTCATGATGCGGGCGCGCATGTTTTCGGCCATCGCATCGATGATCCCGGCGTCCATCAGCGCAGGATAGCGGCGCGGCAGCGTGGCGGCAAAATCAGACAGTTTATTCAGCATGCCGGGCATGTCGCGGATCAGGTAGATCCCCTGTTGCCAGGCGATGGGCATCACCACGAAGGACATCAGCAGCAGAATGCCGACAAACAGCACCAGGACAATGCTGGTCGCCCAGCGTCGGGAACAGCCGATATGTTCCAGACGCGCGGTGGGCCACTCCAGCAGATACGCCAGCACAATTGCCACCAGAAGCGGTGCCAACAGGCCACTAAAGAAGAACAGGATACCGAATCCGGCAACCAGAATGACCAGCAAAGCAATGGCTTCCGGATCGCTAAACCGACGCCGATACCACTGCATTAACATTTCGAGCATACAACCCTTCCCTGAATCGAATGGCGGGAGTGAGACGGTGAATTGTATCTAACTGTCACAAAAAAGACTTTCCTTTTTGTTTCACTGTCAGGTTTCGCAAAACCCTGATGAATGGGATTTTCTTCATCTCTTAACACGGCTACACTCGCAGAGCAGCGGAGATGAACGTTATGCGGGTTCATCGGTCAAATTAGCACATCCAACATACAGGACAGTGGTTATGTTCAGGCAGTTGAGAAAAACACTGGTTGCGACACTGATTGCCGCCGTGACGGTGGGTCAGGTGTTGCCCGCTTTCGCTGACTCGTCCGATTCATTGCCGGACATGGGCACCACGGCAGGAAGCACGCTCTCCATCGGGCAGGAGATGCAGATGGGTGATTATTACGTACGCCAGCTGCGCGGCAGTGCTCCGCTGATTAACGACCCTTTGCTGGTGCAGTACATCAACGGTCTGGGGATGCGACTGGTGGCGCACGCAGACTCGGTAAAAACGCCCTTCCACTTCTATTTAATCAATAACGACGAAATCAACGCCTTCGCCTTCTTTGGCGGGAACGTGGTGCTGCATTCGGCGTTGTTCCGTTATTCCGATAACGAAAGCCAGCTGGCGTCCGTCATGGCGCACGAAATTTCGCACGTCACCCAGCGCCATCTGGCGCGTGCGATGGAAGATCAGAAGCGTAACGCCCCCCTGACCTGGGTGGGCGCGCTGGGCTCTATTCTGCTGGCGATGGCCAGCCCGCAGGCCGGAATGGCGGCGCTTACCGGGACGCTGGCGGGAACGCGTCAGGGGATGATCAGCTTTACCCAGCAGAACGAGCAGGAAGCAGACCGCATCGGCATTCAGGTTTTACAGCGTTCCGGCTTTGACCCGCAGGCCATGCCGAGCTTCCTGGAAAAACTGCTCGACCAGGCACGCTACTCGTCGCGCCCGCCTGAAATTCTGTTGACCCACCCGTTGCCGGAAAGCCGTCTCTCGGATGCGCGTAACCGTGCTAACCAGATGCGTCCGGTCGTCGTGCAGTCCTCGCAGGATTTCTACATGGCCAAAGTGAGAACGCTTGGCATGTACAACTCCGGACGTAATCAGCTCACCAGCGATCTGCTGGACGCGCTGGCGAAAGGCAACGTGCGCGAGAAGAACGCCGCGCAGTATGGTCAGGCACTCCAGGCGATGGAAGCAAGCAAGTACGATGAAGCGCGTAAAGCGCTACAGCCGCTGCTGGCGTCGGCGCCTGACAATCCGTGGTATCTCGACCTCGCAACCGATATCGATTTAGGACAGAAAAAAGCGACCGATGCGATCAACCGTCTGAAAGGGGCGAAAGACATTCGCAACAATCCGGTATTGCAGCTAAACCTGGCGAACGCCTACTTACAGGGCGGCCAGCCCGGCGAGGCGGTGACCATTCTGAACCGCTATACCTTTAACAATAAAGATGACCAGAACGGCTGGGAGCTGCTCGCCCAGGCCCAGGGGCAACTGGGTAATCGCGATCAGGAGCTGGCCGCGCGTGCGGAAGGTCTGGCGCTGGCGGGGCGCCTCGATCAGGCCATTTCCCTGCTAAGCAGCGCCAGCTCACAGGTGAAGCTCGGCAGCCTGCAACAGGCCCGCTACGATGCGCGAATCGACCAGCTGCGTGGCCTGCAACAACGCTTTAAGCCGTACGAGAAGATGTAATAAAGGAGAAGTCATGACAGACGCGGTAAAAATTTACCATAACCCTCGCTGCTCCAAGAGCCGCGAGACTCTGAATCTGCTGAAGTCTAACGACATCGATCCGGAAGTGGTGTTGTATCTGGAGACGCCCCCGGACGCGCAGACGATCCGCCAGTTGCTGAAGATGCTGAACATGGGCAGCGCACGCGAGCTGATGCGTCAGAAAGAAGATCTGTATAAATCGCTCAATCTGAATGATACCAGTCTCACCGAAGATCGGCTGATTCAGGCGATGGTCGACAATCCTAAGCTGATTGAGCGCCCGATTGTCGTGGCGAACGGCAAGGCGCGTATCGGCCGTCCGCCGGAAGACGTACTCGGGATCGTCTAATCGTTACGCCGCAGCGCTTCCAGAAACGCCTGCGGCGTACTCTCCCCCAGCTTTTTCTGCGCTTTTCCCCGGTTGAAAAATTCACACAGCTGGATCAACAGTTCTCCCGCCGGTTCACTATTCACGCGCGGAATGATCTCACGTAACGGCACGGCGACCTGAAGGGCAAGATAATACTGTGAATGCACTTTTACGGTGACGTTATGCTCCGGCAAGTTCACTTCTAGCCCAAAAGTCTCAATAGATTGAATATCAGCCGGACAGGCAGCCAGCACCTCGTTCGTCCAGCGGGTCAGCAACTGCGGCGAGACACCGGCATAAAGCCGGGCGTAGCACCAGCCGCTGACGGGTTCACGCGCCCAGAGCAGGTGTTGCTCCCCACCGTCGTCCATATGCAGCGATAGCGGCTGATGATGCAGAAGTAGCTTCTGCGGCATGATACCGGCCTTCAGTGCCTTTTTGCCCTGCAACGACGCCCCCTTTTGTCTTACCGAAGCCGGTTTGAGATAGCGGTTCAGGGTCGCGCGGGAAACGGCGATCCCGAGTCCGTCATTCACCAGCAGCAGCAGTTCATCCAGCGGTGCCCCAGTGATATCCCGCAGGGCATTTATCAGTGCCGCCTGCTCTTGTCTCAATGCTTTGTGTATCACTTTTGGCGTTGTGTGGTTATCCGAAACCTGGTCGCGGTTGCGCCAGCGCCTGACGGTGGTGACCGAGATCCCCAGTTCAACAGCTAGCTCTCTGTCGCTTTTATCTGACTGCTGAAGATAGCGACGGATACGCGGTGTGGTGGTGGCGTTAGCATGCAGTTTGATTTCCATCGCGTCTCTCTCCGCAACTAATCTTATGAGATTTATAGTAGAGCAGCGAATGCTTTGTGACCGATTTCACCTTTCGCTCGCCGCGCTTCACTGATAATCCACAGACATAACATAAACAACACCTCTCAATCTTGTACGGAGTTCACAATGAACAATGTTCTGGGATTTCTTGAAGCAAAACTGATGCCGCTGGCGGCGAAAACGGCCCAGCAGCGTCATCTTGGGGCCATTCGTGGGGCCTACGTTTCATTCATGCCGTTTATCATCGTCGGCTCCATCCTGCTGGTGATCTCCTCCTTCCCGAATCAGGCCTATCAGCAGTTTATGTCTCAGGCCTTTGGTGAGAGCTGGAGTGCGATTATAGAGATTCCATTCAACGCGGTATTCTCAACCATGTCGCTGTTTATCAGCTTCCTGGTGGCCTACCGCCTGGCTGAGCACTATGGCGAGGACCGCATCTCCTGCGGCATCCTGGCGCTGGTCGCCTTCCTGATCCTGACGCCCTTTATCAAAGTGGCGGAAAACGGCGGCATTACCGTGATGCCCGTGGAGTGGATTGGCAGCAAAGGGTTGTTTGTGGCGATGATCGGTTCCCTGCTGTGGACGGAACTGTTCTGCTGGCTGAAGCGCAAAAAGCTGGTCATCAAAATGCCGGACGGCGTACCACCGGCGGTACAGGAGTCGTTCGCGGCGCTGATCCCGGCCCTGCTGGTGATGATTCTGGTGCTTATTATCCGCATCATCTTCGAAAACACCCACTACCACACCATCCACCAGTTTATTTATGAAGTGGTTGCCACCCCGGTGCGCCACTACGGCACCTCTTATTTCGGTGCGCTGATGACCGTATTCAGTATCACCATTCTGTGGTCAGTGGGCATTAACTCCGGTTCGATGATCAACGGCATTATTCGCCCGCTGTGGATGGAAAACCAGACCGACAACATCGCCGCGATTCAGGCGGGAACGACGCCGCCGCACATCATCACCGAACAGTTTTTTGACATGATCTGGATGGGCGGCGCGGGCGCCACGCTGTCGCTGGTGATAGCGATGCTGATTTTCGCCCGCAGCAAAAACATGCGAGAGGTGGCGCGCCTCGGTGCGGGTGCCTCGGTGTTTAACATCAACGAACCGATCCTGTTTGGCCTGCCGGTGATCATGAACCCGATCATGCTCATCCCGTTTAATCTGGTGCCGCTGGTGCTGGTCACCGTGCAGTATGCGGCGATGAAAATTGGCGCGGTCGCCGTCACCACCGGGGTGTTTATTCCCTGGACGCTGCCGCCGGTTATCAGCGGCTTTATCGTCACCGGGCACCTGAGCGGCAGCGTGATGCAGCTGATCAACCTGCTGATTGGCGCCATGCTGTACCTGCCTTTCATGCGTATCCTGGATAAACAGTACCGCGCCGCGGAGCTGACTACCGCTACGCAACCCGACACCACCCTTGCAAAACAGGAGTAAAGCATGTGGGGAATTATCGCAACCTGGCGAATGGCACTTGAAGGGGTAACGGAATCCGCGTCTGCCCTGGCGGCGGGAAAACCGGTCGCTTCGGCGGTGGTCGATGCCGTCGCTGCCGTGGAAGACTTTCCGCTGTATAAATCCGTCGGCTACGGTGGCCTGCCGACCGAGAACGGCGAGGTGGAGCTGGACGCGGCGTATATGGACGGCGACACGCTGGCGTTCGGCGCCGTGGGGAATCTGGTGGATATCGCCAACCCGGTGCGCGTGGCGCACGCGCTCAGCCGTCAACGCTATAACAGCCTGCTGGTCGGCCAGGGCGCGCGCGAATGGGCGCTGAGCCAGGGCTTTGCCGACAAAACCATGCTCACGGATCGCGCCATGCAGCACTACCGCAAGCGCTGCCGCGAAACGCTGGATAAGGGGTTAAGCCCCTACGACGGACATGACACCGTCGGCATCATTGGCCTTGATAAACAGGGTTCGATGAGCGTCGCCACCTCCACCAGTGGCCTGTTTATGAAAAAACGCGGTCGCCTCGGTGACTCACCCATCATCGGCTCCGGCTTTTACTGCGACAGCGAAACCGGCGCGGCCACCGCCACAGGCGTCGGTGAAGACCTGATGAAGGGCTGTACCAGCTACGAAATCGTTCGCCGGATGGCGCAAGGGATGACGCCGCAGCAGGCGGCGGATTCAGTCGTATTCGAACTGGAAGACAAGCTGATGTCGCGCTTCGGTCGCGCGGGCGATCTCTCCGTGGTGTGCATGAACAACCAGGGCGAATTTGGCGCCGCGACTAACATAAAAACCTTCTCGTTCGTGGTGGCGACGGCTCGCCAGCCCCTCACCGTTTTTCGTACTGAACGCCTGCGGGAGAAAACGCACTATCACGCGGTAGATGAGGAGTGGATGCAGGCCTATGCCGCACGGATCCGCGCGCCGATTGAGGAATCATGATGATCACTTACCAGTTTATCAACGCGCTTTCAGACGCGAAGCCGAACAGCCATTTGATTGCGCGCGCTGACAGTTCCCTGTTACCGGAAAGCGCTCTTGTCGCTGAAATGCGCCAGCAGAGCACCGTCGCGGACGCTCGCTTTGGCTGCGCGCCGTTTGCGCGCATTACTCTGTTGCCGGACGCGCTATGGCATGACGCCCTGACCGAAGGGTTGCTCACCGCCCTGCGACCGCTGCTTACCGCCCCCGCCAGCGCCGAACTCGTGCTGGACGTGACGGATATCGACGATGTGGTGCTGGCGCAGGTGCTGCGTTTTCTCTTTAATCAGGCGCACAGGCTCAGTGACCTGAAGCTGAAGAAGACGGACGAAGCGGTGCGTCTTACCTGCATCACTGCCCTCTGCCTGCCGGAACAGCAGGCGAAGCTGGAGACGACCTTCCGCCAGCAGCAGGCCATTGCGCTCGGCATGATCGCGGCGCGACGTCTGGCGGATATGCCGTCCGACCGCTGCACGCCGCAGTTTGTGGTGGAAGAGGCGCAAAAACTGTGTGCCGCCAGCCCTGCCCTGCGCTGCGAGGTGCTGCACGAAAAAGATATTGCTGAGCAGGGTCTTGGACTGCTGCACGCCGTTGGCAAAGGGGCGACCTGCCCGCCGCGTCTGCTGGCTATTCATTATGATGGTGCCAACGACGGCCCGATGCGCTGCTACGTGGGAAAAGGCATTACCTTTGACACCGGCGGCCTGTGGCTGAAGGAAGGCGCGGGCATGTACACCATGAAATATGACATGTGCGGCGCGGCCAACGTACTGGGGCTGATGCTGACCGTTGCGGAGCTGAAATTACCCGTGCGCATCATGGGCGTGCTGGCGCTGGCGGAAAACGCCATCGGCCCCGACGCCATGCAGCCCGGCACGGTGGCAACAGCCTGTAACGGAACCACCGTTGAAATCAATAATACCGATGCCGAGGGCCGGCTGGTGCTGGCTGACGCCATTGCCTGGGCCAGCCAGCGGTACCCGCAGGCCCGCTACATCATTGATATGGCGACTTTGACGGGCGCAGTGGTGAAAGCGCTGGGGTATGAGCTGAGCGGGCTGATGACCCAGGATGAACCGCTGCGCGCCGCGTTGACGCAGGCAGGAAAACGGAGCGGTGACGAGGTGTGGTCTCTGCCGCTGGACGCACGGCTGAAAAAGCAGACCGACAGCGCGATTGCCGATCTGTGCAACACACCGACTAACAATGCGGCGATAAGCGCCTCGGCGGCGTGGCTGCTGCATCACTTCTGTCCGCCGGCGATCCCATGGGCACATCTGGATATCAGCGGGACGGCGCTGTGGCGTGAGAACGGCAGAAGCATGGCGTCGGGAAGACCGATTCCGCTGCTGGTTGAGCACCTGATGGGGGATCTTTAGCCCGGTGGCGCTGCGCTTACCGGGCCTACAGGTGCCATATGTAGGCCGGGTAAGGCGCAGCCGCCACCCGGCATAACTACAGCTTAAGAATATCTTTCACAAACGGAATGGTCAGCTTGCGCTGGGCGGTGATGGAGGCGCGATCGAGCTGATCGAGCGTATCAAAGAGCGTGCGCATCTCCCGATCCAGACGCTTGAGCAGGAAGCGCCCTACGTCTTCCGGTAGTTCAAATCCGCGCAGTCTGGCGCGCAACTGAAGTGCCTGGAGTTTGTCTTCATCCGACAGCGGTTGCAGCTTGTAGATTTGCCCCCAGTCCAGACGAGACGCCAGATCCGGCAGCCCCAGATTGAGCTGACGCGGCGGACGATCGCCGGTGATCAGCAGCCGGGTTTTGCCCGACTCCAGAATGCGGTTGTAGAGGTTAAAGATCGCCATTTCCCACGGCTCGTCTCCCGCCACGCATTCAATATTATCGATGCAGACCAGGGAGAGATGTTCCATGCCCTCCAGCACTTCAGGCACAAACCAGGTGCGTTTATCCAGCGGCACATAGCCTACCGCGTCACCGCGCGCCGAAAGTTCCGCACAGGCGGCATGCAGCAGGTGGCTGCGTCCCGCGCCTTCGCGTGACCAGATATAGATGTATCCGCTGTGTTCCTGGCGCAGCACGTTTTGCAGTGCAGCCAGTAAAGAGGGGTTATCACCCGGCCAGAAACTCGCGAAAGTTTCGTCGTCAGGGAGATAAAGTGGCAGAGAGAGCTGTGCCGGTCCGTTCAGAAATACCTCAACCAGAGATCTTACATAAAATCGGAATGGAGTTTAACACGGAACCAGCAAGGAGAGAACCGGGCGGATCGTCCGCCCGGTTAAAGGATCAATGTGGTGCTTTTTCGCTATCGTCAGCGTCCAGGATTTCTTCTTCCGGACGAATGACCGAGATCAGCTTGAAAATCAGGCTCAGGCCCACGCCGACGATGGTCGCCAGCGCCATACCCTTCAGCTCTGCCGCGCCGATGTGCACCTTCGCGCCGCTCACGCCGATGATCAGGATAACGGAGGTCAGGATCAGGTTCTGCGCCTTGCTGTAATCCACTTTGGATTCAATCAGCACGCGAATACCGGACGCACCGATCACCCCGTACAGCAGCAGGGAAACGCCGCCCATCACCGGAACCGGGATAATCTGGATCGCCGCCGCCAGTTTGCCGACGCAGGAGAGCAGAATAGCGATGATCGCCGCGCCGCCGATAACCCAGGTGCTGTAGACGCGGGTGATCGCCATTACGCCGATGTTCTCCCCGTAAGTGGTGTTAGGCGTGGAGCCGAAGAAACCGGAGATGATGGTGGAGAAACCGTTGGCAAACATGGAGCGATGCAGGCCCGGGTCGCGGATCAGGTCACGCTTCACGATGTTCGCCGTCACCACCAGGTGGCCAACGTGCTCAGCAATCACCACCAGTGCAGCAGGCAGAATGGTGAAGATAGCAAACCATTCGAAGCGTGGGGTGTAGAAGGTCGGCAGCGCGAACCAGTGTGCCTCGGCAATCGGTGTGGTATCCACAACGCCCATCACGAAGGAGAGCGCGTAACCCGCCAGCACGCCGATCAGGATCGGGATAATCGCCATAAAGCCGCGGAACAGGACGGAACCGAAAACCGTCACGCCCAGCGTCACCAGCGAAATAATAATGGTTTTAGAATCCGGTGACTGACCGTCCGCAGGCAGCAGCCCAGCCATGTTCGCCGCGACACCCGCCAGTTCCAGGCCGATGACGGCAACGATTGCCCCCATTGCCGCAGGCGGGAACATCACGTCCAGCCAGCCGGTACCCGCTTTCTTCACGATGAAGGAGACCAGGCAAAACAGCACGCCGCACATGATAAAGCCGCCCAGCGCGACCTCGTAACCCAGCGGCAGCAACAGCAGTACCGGGGAGATAAACGCGAAGCTCGACCCGAGATAGGCCGGGATTTTGCCTTTACAGATGAAGAGGTAAAGCAGCGTACCGATGCCGTTAAACAGCAGCACGGTAGCCGGGTTAATGTGAAACAGGATTGGCACCAGCACGGTTGCGCCAAACATGGCGAACAGGTGCTGCAAACTAAGCGGGATTGTCTGTAAAAGCGGCGGTCTTTCACTCACCCCGATAGCACGGCGCGTCATAGTGTTTTCCTCTGAGTGTCATTGTTGGTTTTTATTCAAAAAAAAGCCGACTATCAAAGTCGGCTTCTTTATCGTTATTCGATTATTTAGTCCCAAAAATCTTATCGCCGGCATCGCCGAGCCCCGGGATAATGTACCCGTGCTCGTTCAGTCCCTGGTCGACAGACGCGGTATAGAGTTCAACGTCCGGGTGCGCTTTTTCCAGCGCCGCGATACCTTCCGGCGCCGCGACCAGCACCAGCACTTTGATGCTGCTGCAGCCTGCTTGTTTCAGCAGGTCAATGGTGGCGATCATCGAACCACCGGTCGCCAGCATCGGGTCAACTACCAGCGCCATACGCTCATCAATGTTAGAGACCAGCTTCTGGAAGTATGGGACCGGCTCAAGCGTCTCTTCGTTACGGTAGATACCTACCACGCTGATACGCGCGCTTGGGACGTGCTCCAGCACGCCTTCCATCATGCCCAGACCCGCACGCAGGATTGGCACCACGGTAATTTTTTTACCTTTGATCTGCTCAACCTGTACCGGGCCGTTCCAGCCTTCGATGGTCACTTTTTCCGTTTCCAGATCAGAGGTCGCTTCGTAGGTCAGCAGGCTACCCACTTCAGAAGCCAGTTCGCGAAAACGCTTCGTGCTGATGTCATGCTCACGCATCAGGCCCAACTTGTGTTTAACGAGTGGGTGTTTCACTTCCACAATCTTCATTCTCTTTCTCCTCTGAGGTGGCATCCGCAAAAAAATCGCGGGATTATACCGCTTTTTTCGGATTGCACCATACCCATGTTGCTTGATGTACATCAATCAAAAACAAAAAAGCCGGAGGCTGGGCTCCGGTTTGGGTGCGGGGTCTTGCCCGGTGGCGCTGCGCTTACGCGGGCCTACGTGTAGTGTAGGTCGGGTAAGCGTTAGCGCCACCCGACAATTACAGGTTATCGCCGTTGCTCGCAATCACCTGCTTATACCAGTCGAACGATTTCTTCTTGCTGCGGTTCAGCGTGCCGTTACCTTCGTTATCTTTATCGACAAAGATAAAACCGTAGCGTTTCTTCATTTCGCCAGTGCCGGCAGAGACCAGGTCGATACAGCCCCACGGGGTATAGCCCATCAGATCCACGCCGTCTTCCACCACCGCTTTTTTCATCTCGCGGATGTGGGCGGAAAGGTAGTCGATGCGGTACTGGTCGTTCACCGTGCCGTCGCTCTCCAGCACGTCGATCGCGCCAAAGCCGTTTTCCACAATAAACAGCGGCAGCTGATAGTGACCCCAGAACCAATTCAGAGAGTAGCGCAGCCCGACAGGATCGATCTGCCAGCCCCAGTCCGATTTCTGCACGTACGGGTTAGAAACCAGGCTCTTGCTCTCGTCATAATCCAGCGTCGGATTATCCGCCGTCGCTTTGGTGGCGAACGACATGTAGTAGCTGAACCCGATGTAATCCACGCAGCCCTGCGTCAGCGCCACTTTATCTTCTTCGGTGATATCCAGCGCGAAGCCGCGACGTTCAAAGTAGTTGAGCAGATGCTGCGGATACTTGCCGCGCACGTGAACGTCGGTGAACCAGTAGCGGCGATGCATGGCGTTCATCGCCATCATCATGTCGTCCGGGGCACAGGTCAGCGGATAGATGGGGCACATGGCAATCATGCAGCCGATATGCAGTGACGGGTTGATCTCACGCCCCGCTTTCACCGCCAGGGCGCTGGCCACCAGCTCATAGTGCGCCGCCTGGAACATCACCGGCTCGCGATCTTCTCCCGGCGCATATTTCAGCCCGGAGTTGGTAAACGGCGCAAAGTCTTCGTGAAAGTTGGCCTGGTTATTGATCTCGTTAAAGGTCATCCAGTACTTCACTTTGTGCTGATAGCGCTCAAAAACGACCTTCGCGAAGCGGACAAAGAAGTCGATCAGCTTACGGTTACGCCAGCCGCCGTATTCCGTTACGAGGTGGAAAGGCATCTCGAAGTGGGAAAGCGTGATCACCGGCTCGATGCCGTGCTTCAGGCACTCGTCGAAAAGATCGTCATAGAATTTGAGTCCCGCTTCGTTCGGCTCCAGCTCGTCGCCTTTCGGGAAGATACGCGTCCAGGCAATGGAGGTGCGGAAGCATTTGAACCCCATCTCGGCAAAGAGTTTGATGTCTTCTTTATAGCGGTGGTAAAAGTCGATGGCTTCGTGGTTTGGGTAATTTTTCCCCTCCAGCACGCCGTTGGTGATTTCACGCGGTACCCCGTGGGCGCCTGCCGTCATGACATCGGCAACGCTCACGCCCTTGCCGCCCTCTTTCCAGCCGCCTTCAAGCTGGTGCGCCGCAACGGCCCCACCCCACAGAAAACCTGCTTTAAATCCTGACATTCGCTTTCCCTCATTCTGCGTTATTTTCTGCAAAAACAGTTACAGAAACCGGTTTCATTTTGATGATGTGCAAAGGGGATAGCCGTTGCAAGCAGATCGCCGAAACCGGTTTCATTTTCGTGAACGGAGTCAAGTTTGTTGCCCTGGACAGTCCGCACAGAAAAAAAGATCCTCGCGCCGAGAATAGGCTCGCAAACGTTTGCCTGGACTGTTAGAATTGCGCCGATTTTTCTTACTAGCTATGCAATCGCGTGGGGATTTAAGCCGTGACCAACAAAACTTCTCTCAGCTACAAAGATGCCGGTGTTGATATTGACGCAGGTAATGCGCTGGTTGACCGAATCAAAGGTGTGGTGAAAAAAACCCGCCGCCCGGAAGTGATGGGTGGCCTGGGTGGATTCGGCGCACTGTGCGCGCTGCCGCAAAAATATCGTGAACCTGTGCTGGTCTCGGGTACGGATGGTGTCGGTACAAAACTGCGCCTGGCGATGGATCTTAAGCGTCACGATACGATTGGTATTGATCTGGTGGCGATGTGCGTCAACGACCTGGTGGTACAGGGCGCTGAGCCGCTGTTCTTCCTGGATTACTACGCGACCGGCAAGCTGGATGTGGATACCGCAGCCAGCGTCATTAACGGTATCGCCGAAGGCTGTCTGCAATCCGGCTGTGCGCTGGTCGGCGGTGAAACCGCTGAAATGCCAGGCATGTATCACGGTGAAGATTATGACGTCGCAGGCTTCTGCGTCGGTGTGGTAGAAAAATCAGAAATTATCGACGGCAGCAAAGTGGCTGACGGCGATGTGCTGGTTGCGCTGGCCTCCAGCGGTCCGCACTCCAACGGCTACTCTCTGGTGCGTAAGATCCTCGAAGTGAGCGGTTGCGACCCGCTGACCACCGAGCTGGACGGCAAACCGCTGGCCGATCACCTGCTGGCCCCGACCCGTATCTACGTCAAAAACGTGCTGGAGCTGATTGAGAACGTTGAGGTGCACGCCATCGCTCACCTTACCGGCGGCGGCTTCTGGGAAAACATTCCGCGCGTGCTGCCGGACAATACCCAGGCGGTGATCGACGCCTCCTCATGGCAGTGGCCGCCCGTCTTCAACTGGCTGCAATCCGCAGGCAACGTGAGCGAGCATGAAATGTATCGCACCTTTAACTGCGGCGTGGGCATGGTTATCGCCCTGCCAGCCAGCGAAGCGGATAAAGCGGTTAAACTGCTGACAGAAAAAGGTGAAAACGCGTGGAAAATCGGTACGATTAAAGCTTCCGATTCCGAACAGCGTGTGGTCATTGAATGAAAAACATCGTGGTGCTCATTTCCGGCAACGGAAGCAATTTGCAGGCAATTATAGACGCCTGCAAACAGAAGAAAATCAATGGCACCATTCGGGCAGTATTCAGCAACAAGGCCGATGCGTTCGGCCTTGAGCGCGCGCGGGAAGCGAACATTCCTGCGCACGCGCTGGAAGCCAGCCAGTTCGCCGGGCGTGAAGCCTTTGACCGTGAGCTGGTGCAGGAGATTGACGCCTACGCGCCTGACGTGGTGGTGCTGGCGGGCTACATGCGTATCCTGAGCCCGTCCTTCGTCGCGCATTACAACGGACGTTTGCTGAATATCCACCCTTCTCTTCTGCCGAAATATCCTGGCCTGCATACCCATCGTCAGGTGCTGGAGAACGGCGATGAGGAGCATGGTACCTCCGTGCATTTCGTTACCGACGAGCTGGACGGCGGTCCGGTCATTTTGCAGGCAAAAGTACCGGTCTTTGACGGTGACAACGAAGACGACGTGACGGAACGTGTACAGGCTCAGGAACACGCCATTTATCCGCTGGTGGTAAGCTGGTTTGTTGACGGCCGTCTTGAGATGCGCGACGGTGCCGCCTGGCTGGACGGCGTGAAGTTACCCCCGCAGGGTCATGCGGCTGAAGAGTAGTTTGTTCTGTCGGGTGGCGCTGCGCTTACCCGACCTACATATTGCATTACCCGATATTCCCTTCTCCAACCCCCTAAAATCCCCAACAAAAAAAATAACTGTCATACTTTTCTGGCACTGTTGGACATATCGTGGAAATGCTCGCCATAATAAGGACGAGACGGATTTACCACGTCCTGTGATTGAACTGGAGTGTGAGCTGTAATGGGTCAGGAAAAGTTATATATCGAGAAAGAGCTAAGCTGGTTAGCATTCAACGAACGTGTACTTCAGGAAGCGGCCGATAAAAGCAACCCGCTGATTGAGCGTATGCGTTTTTTAGGCATCTATTCCAACAATCTGGATGAGTTCTACAAGGTTCGCTTCGCCGAACTGAAACGCCGAATCATCATCAGCGAAGAACAGGGCTTAAACTCCCACTCGCGGCATCTGCTTGGAAAAATCCAGTCTCGCGTCATGAAAGCCGATCAGGAATTTGATGGCCTCTATAACGAGCTGCTGCTGGAAATGGCACGCAACCAAATCTTCCTGATCAACGAACGCCAGCTCTCCGCGAATCAGCAAAACTGGCTGCGCCACTATTTCAAACACTATCTGCGCCAGCATATCACCCCGATTCTGATCAACCGTGAAACCGATCTGGTGCAGTTCCTGAAAGATGATTACACCTATCTGGCGGTAGAAATCATTCGTGGTGAGACCATTAACTACGCGCTGCTGGAAATACCGTCTGATAAAGTCCCGCGCTTTGTAAATCTGCCGCCGGAAACCCCGCGCCGACGTAAGCCGATGATCCTGCTGGATAACATTCTGCGCTACTGTCTGGACGATATCTTCAAAGGTTTCTTCGATTACGACGCGCTCAACGCCTACTCGATGAAGATGACCCGTGACGCCGAGTACGATCTGGTGCATGAGATGGAGGCCAGCCTGATGGAGCTGATGTCTTCCAGCCTCAAGCAGCGCCTGACGGCAGAGCCGGTGCGTTTTGTCTATCAGCGCGATATGCCGGACGCGATGGTGGAGATGCTGCGCGATAAGCTGACCATCTCCCGCTACGACTCCATAATCCCCGGTGGGCGTTACCACAACTTTAAAGATTTCATTGGCTTCCCGAACGTCGGCAAAGCCAATCTGGTAAACAAACCGCTGCCGCGCCTGCGCCATATCTGGTTCGATAAATTCCGCAACGGGTTCGATGCCATCCGCGAGCGGGATGTGCTGCTCTACTATCCGTATCACACCTTTGAACACGTGCTGGAATTGCTGCGTCAGGCCTCGTTCGATCCGAACGTGCTGGCGATTAAAATCAACATTTATCGCGTGGCGAAAGATTCCCGCATCATCGATGCGATGATCCACGCAGCGCACAACGGCAAGAAAGTGACCGTGGTGGTTGAGCTCCAGGCTCGCTTCGACGAAGAGGCCAACATCCACTGGGCGCGCCGACTGACGGAAGCGGGCGTGCACGTCATCTTCTCCGCGCCGGGGCTGAAGATTCACGCCAAGTTGTTCCTGATCTCCCGTAAAGAGGGCGACGACGTGGTGCGCTACGCCCATATCGGTACCGGGAACTTTAACGAGAAAACCGCGCGTATTTACACCGACTATTCGCTGCTGACTGCCGATGCCCGCATCACCAACGAAGTGCGTCGGGTGTTCAACTTCATTGAGAACCCGTACCGCCCGGTGAGCTTCGATTATCTGCTGGTGTCACCGCAGAACTCACGGCGCCTGCTGTACGATATGATCGACAAAGAGATTGCCAATGCGCAGAACGGCTTGTCGTCCGGCATCACGCTGAAGCTCAACAATCTGGTGGACAAAGGCCTGGTGGATCGCCTGTATGCGGCCTCCAGCTCCGGCGTTCCGGTAAATCTGCTCATTCGCGGCATGTGCTCGCTCATTCCGGAACTGGAAGGCATCAGCGACAACATCCGCGTGATCAGCATTGTGGATCGCTATCTTGAACACGATCGCGTCTATATTTTCGATAACGCCGGTGATAAGCGCGTATACCTCTCGTCCGCCGACTGGATGACGCGTAATATTGATTACCGTATTGAAGTGGCGGCACCGCTGCTGGATCCTCGCCTGAAGCAGCGTATCCTGGACATTATCGAGATCCTGTTCAGCGATACGGTGAAAGCACGTTATATCGACAAAGAACTCAGTAATCGCTATGTACCGCGCGGCAATCGCCGTAAAGTGCGGTCGCAGCTGGCGATTTACGATTACATCAAATCACTTGAGCAACCCGATTAACCTATGCCAATAAACGATAATACCCCACGCCCGCAGGAGTTCGCTGCGGTCGATCTTGGCTCAAACAGTTTCCATATGGTCATCGCCCGCGAGGTGGATGGCGCGATGCAGATCATCGGTCGTCTGAAGCAGCGCGTGCATCTGGCCGATGGGCTCGACGCGCGTAACATGCTGAGCGAAGAGGCAATGGAGCGCGGGCTTAACTGCCTGTCGCTGTTCGCAGAACGTCTGCAAGGCTTTTCGCCCTCCAGCGTCTGCATCGTCGGGACGCATACGCTACGCCAGGCGCTGAACGCGCCGGAATTTCTTAAGCGCGCGGAAAAGGTTATCCCCTACCCGATTGAGATCATCTCTGGTAACGAAGAAGCGCGCCTGATTTTTATGGGCGTGGAGCATACGCAGCCGGAAAAAGGCCGCAAGCTGGTGATTGATATCGGCGGAGGCTCAACCGAACTGGTGATTGGCGAAGATTTCGAGCCGCGTCTGGTTGAAAGCCGCCGTATGGGCTGCGTTAGCTTCGCGCAAATGTATTTTCCGGGCGGCGTCATCACCCGCGAAAACTTCCAGCGCGCGCGCATGGCCGCCGTGCAAAAACTGGAAAATCTGGCCTGGCAGTATCGTATTCAGGGCTGGAACGTGGCGCTGGGCGCATCGGGGTCGATTAAAGCGGCCCATGAAGTGCTGCTAGCGATGGGTGAAAAGGACGGGTTTATTACGCCTGAGCGCCTGGTGAAACTCACCGAAGAGGTGCTTAAGCACAAGAGCTTCGACGCCCTGAGTCTGCCGGGCTTGTCCGACGAGCGTAAAGCGGTGTTCGTACCGGGGCTGGCGATCCTCTGCGGCGTGTTTGACGCGCTGGCGATCAAAGAGCTGCGCCTCTCTGACGGCGCCCTGCGCGAAGGTGTGCTGTATGAGATGGAAGGCCGTTTCCGTCACCAGGATATTCGCAGCCGCACCGCGCAGAGCCTTGCCAACCAGTACAATATCGACCGCGAACAGGCGAAACGGGTGCTGGAAACCACGGTTCAGATGTACGAGCAGTGGGAGGAGCAGAATCCAAAGCTGGCGCATCCGCAGCTGGCCGCGCTGTTAAAATGGGCCGCGATGCTGCATGAGGTGGGGCTGAACATTAACCACAGCGGAATGCATCGTCATTCAGCCTATATTCTGCAAAATAGCGATCTGCCTGGCTTCAACCAGGAGCAGCAAACCATGATGGCGACGCTGGTGCGCTATCACCGCAAAGCCATCAAGCTCGACGATCTGCCGCGCTTTACGCTATTTAAGAAAAAGCAGTTCCTGCCACTCATTCAGCTTCTGCGCCTGGGCGTGCTGCTCAATAATCAGCGGCAGGCGACCACCACACCGCCTACACTGAAGCTTAAAACGGATGACTATCACTGGACGCTGAGCTTCCCGCACGACTGGTTTAGCCAGAACGCGCTGGTGCTGCTGGATCTGGAAAAAGAGCAGCAGTACTGGGAAGCGGTCACCGGCTGGCTGTTGAAGATTGAAGAAGAGAGTTCTGAGGCGGCAGCGTAACGGCTAAGGCGCTCTCCTGAGAAGGCTGTGTTTCGAGCAACGTATCAAGCTCAACTGGCAACCCAATCAAGTAGCCCTGCACATAATCGATACCTAGCGCGTGCACCGCGCTACGTATCTCTTCTGTTTCCACACATTCCGCCACCACCAGCATTTTCTTCATCCGGGCCAGATGGCAAATGGATGCCACGATCTGGTAATCCAGGCTGTTGCTGACAATATTGCGAATAAAGCCGCCGTCGATTTTGAGAATGTCGGCGTCCACGCTTTTTAACCGCGCATAGCTGGCGTAGCCGGTGCCAAAATCATCAATGGCGATCCGTATTCCCATTTTTTGCAATTGCCTGAGGGTGGATGCCGCCAGATCCGCATGACCAAAGGCGCTACTTTCGGTCACTTCAAAGATCAGCTGCCATGCTTCAACGGCATATCTGGCTAACAGGCGGCTCACTTCAAGCGGGAACTGCGCCCGGTAGACGGTTGAAGGTGCGAGGTTGATGGCAAAGCGCTGGCCCGGCAAACGCTGGCGGTGCTGTGCCAGGAAACTCAACGTACGCTCCAGTACCCATAAATCGACACGCGACGATAAACCAAACTCCTGTGCTATGGGCAGGAACTGCTCGGGAAAGATCAGCGCGCCGTTATCATCACGCATTCGCAGCAGCACTTCGTGGTAATGATCGCCGCGCAGGCCGCGAACAGGCTGAACTAACAGGCTAAAAGCATTCTGCTCCAGCGCTGTCTGCAAACGGCTCATCATCGCCACCTTATCTTTCAGGCTACGCTGCAAGTGAACAGCCCCGCGCTGCTGAAGATTTTCCGGGTGATTCGTTGAGAGGGAGAGGTCAGCCACGATGCCCAGTTCCCCCAGCACCAGATAGAGGTGATTGACGGGTGAGCGTACATAGCAGTAGCTCACGCCAACCTGAGGCTGCACCGGCATACCATCCCAGATAAAAACAAACTGCTTAATATGCTCGTCCAGCGTCTCAATGCGCTGTTGATGCGACTCCGCCTCCAGTCGCACCGCCATGTCATATCCGGTGAGGTGATAGACTTGCTCTTTTGGCTGAAGGGTGCCATTTATCCATTGCGCCAGCTGCTGCTTATACTGGATCCGTAGCAGTACGCCGTAATTACGCCCCAGCACTTCCAGCTCGGGCACGCGCAGAAAACAGAGCGCCGACCAGGGGTTACTGGCCAGCTCTCGCGACAGCGCCCGCAGGTTGGGCATATGCACCACCGGATCGAGAAAAGCCTGACTGCGGGAGCGAATATTGATGGTCCGCTGACGTGTCGCCAGCATCGACATATACGTCACAACGAAGGAAAAGACCAGATAGCTGGATGAGGTGATCGCCAGCTGAATGCCATAACCCTCCTGCACCGGAATGTAGTGATAAAAAAAGTGAATCGACACCAGCAGGACCGGCGTCCAGATGATTGACATTAGCTTGTAGCCAAAGCGCATCGCCCCCCAGAGCATCACGGGCATCAGCAGTGACAAAGTGTAGTTGGTGCTGAAAATGGAACTGTTTTCATTCATGGGCAGCAGCAGCATAGCCAGCAACCCACCCAGAGCTAAAAACCACACCACAAACTCAACGGCCGTCACCTTTTTGTCTATTTGCGTGCGGAGCTGGGACATCAGTCCCTTGATATAGCGCGGATGACGTATCAGGCGGATCAGCAGGTAGCTTAGCGGCACACCCGTCAGCCCGCTCACCAGCAGCCCCTGATAGTTAATAAGGGTCCGAATATTGAGGGGATTCAATCCTGCAAGGCTCTGGCGGCTCTCATAGACCCCGAGATAAACCGCAAACTGAAATAGCACCAGAAAAAGCGTTGCCGGGCAAAACACCTGCCAGAAGATACGTTGCCCCATCAGGCGTATGTCACCGTAAGCGGTCATATTGCGTCGGGGCGCAAACACGCGGTAACCGCCCCAGCTGAGCACCAGGGGGACGATAAAATGCAAAATGCCGGTCACGGTTTCAAACAACCCAACGGACGGGTAATAACGTAAAAACAGCGACACCACCACTCCGGGAAGGGCTTCCAGGCCAAAGAACAACATCAGCGTCAGCAGAAAGGAGAGCGGGAGATAATAGAGCGCAACGATACCGTCGCCCAGCTGCGTTAAGGTATTAGCCACACTAAGCACCGGGAGTAACACGACGGGTAATATAAGAGGAAGTGCCCACCAGCGGTCTTTATTTTGCTTCAGGATGTGGTGAATATTCATAGATGCTCGTTTACAACCCTTGCGCTCCAGAGGGTAAATGAAGACAGGCATCCAACCTGACGTACACGATGCCCGGAAAATTCCTGGCAAGCACAGTGGAGGTGGGATTTTAAATATCAACGACGAGATGCCGTTGACCTAAATCAAATTAATTTATCTGAATAAACATTTCTTACGTTTTATTTGAATATTTTTCCTGTAATTATCAATGCGATAAATAAAAGCGTTGTTTTTAATAACATAAATTAATGTAAGCATTGACGGTATTTTACATTTCGCTGAATTGACCCCGACTTGCGGCTGTGCCTTAATAGCCGTATCGCCCAAAAGGGTATACTCAGGAAAAGAAAGTGAGTCAGGCTACGCGTATGCGAAAACGACATCGATTTAACACCCGGATGACCCGCATCATACTGCTCATCAGTTTCCTGTTTTTCTTTGGCCGCTTTGTTTATTCCTCCATTGGCGCCTGGTATCACCATCAGGACAAAATTCAGTCACAGCAATCAGGTCTTGTAGTGGATTCGCCCGAGCGCTAAAGCATGTTCGCTCCAGGCAGACAAACTGTATCGCACTGTATCCCGAGCGCTACGCTGACAAACCGGTACAAAACGCCCGCAAAAGCAAACATCCCCGATACATAAAAATGGTCTTCTGTGTCCCTCGCCATAATAAACTGATGAGGAGAGACACAGATGATTCGTCGATATTTCCTGCTTCCTGTATTTGCGCTGACGTCCTTTGCTGGCGCACTGGCGGCACCGTTGGATGGCCTGAGCGCCGCTGATGTTAATGGCCCGGCCGCCGTAGCGCCGCAGGAAAAACCCCAGCCGCCAGCAAAACTGATCGTCGACCCACCGCTGGCGGGACCGCTGAGTAAAGGTGCGGTCTTTATTCAGTACCGCGTCGAAAACCTGCGCATTGAACCTGTATTTGGACCCGACGCGCTGAAAGTCACTCCGCGTATCGGCCATATTCACGTAGTGGTGGATGACGCGCCCTGGCACTGGGCTGATACCAGCGGCGAGCCGGTGATCCTGGTCGGGCTGCCCGCCGGGAAACACAAGTTAACCATCATCGTTGCCGACCCGATGCATAAGCCCATCGACCATAAAACCGTTGAATTCACCGTACCGCCCCACGCGGCGGTTCATCACTTTTAAGGAGCCTGTTATGAAAGCATTGTCTGTATTAACAGCGGCGCTGCTGGCGGTTTCCACCAACGCGCTGGCAGAGACGAAAGCCAGCGTGGTGCTGGTGCACGGGGCGTTTGCCGACGGGAGCAGCTGGAATAAGGTGATCACCCGGCTGCAAAAACACCATACCGAGGTCATTGCGGTACAACTTCCGCTCACGTCTCTGAAAGATGATGTCGCCGCCACGCAGCGTGCTATTGCCCGGGCTCATGGGGATGTGGTGCTGGTCGGTCACTCCTGGGGCGGGACGGTAATCAGCGAGGCGGGAAACAATGCCCGCTGAAGTCACTGGTTTACGTTGCCGCTTTTGCGCCGGATTCCGGCCAGTCGACGGCAGAACTGGCAAATAGCTTCCCTGATCCGCCAGGGAGCGCCAGCCTCGCTAAAACGGCAGAGGGGTATTTATATCTGCCGACAAAAGCGGTCAGCGAGAATTTTGCCCCTGACGTGAAGGACGTTGAGCGCAGCGTTATTGCCGCGACGCAGAGCCCCATTAAGGCCAATGCGTTTGGGGAGAAAGTCGCGCATGCCGCCTGGCATGACAAACCGAGCTGGTATGTGGTCAGCAAAAATGACCGGATGATCAATCCTGAGCTTGAGCGCGCAATGGCGAAGAAAATCAACGCCAACACCACGGAGGTTGCGGCAAGCCATGTATCGATGGTCAGCCAGCCGGACGTTGTTACCCGTACGATTGAACAGGCGTTATCGGGTCAACAGTGATAAAAAAAGCCCGCATGATGAACGGTTCGACTTCGGGCCACGCCATCCTACGGGCTTTATGTACTTCCGGCTCCTGTAACGGGGTTATGTGCGGTTTTGTCACAAACGCGCCTTCGCCCTCACTGAACCATCAGAAGCTATACGTCACCTTCAAACTTCCCACAGGAGACGTTTTTCGCTGAACAATGGGGCTATCGCCCGCCTCTCCCGTCAGCTGCGTAACGCCAGCTGCGGCAAGCAGGCTCCAGCGGGAGGTGAGCTTATGGGTCCAGTCCAGGTTCAGCGAATAGGCGTATATGCCCGATCCGGCATCATGTCGGGCAAATCCCGATGCGGCCGACTGGGCGGCGCTGACCCCGTAGTACGTTTGCATGTACTTGCTGGATCCCCAGTTGCCGGTCAGCGCCAGCGTCACCGAGTTTTCAGGAGAGGTGTAGAGCGGGCTGGCAATGCCAAAGTGCACAGCCTCACCGTTGTCTCTTTCCGAAACCGGGACCTCAGCCTGCAGCTGCACGTTAAGCCAGTCAGTTATCCTGTACCCCAGCCCCGGCACAACGACGGCCGAGCCTTTGATGTCACCCATCCCCCGCAGGTAGTCGCTGCCGGAGGCGATTGAATCGCTGCTTACGTCGCGATCCTTACGTCCTGCGCGATAGCTCAGCGCAGCGCTGTAATCCAGGTTGCCAACGCGGTTGCCGTAGCCGAGCCCGCGGGTGGTACTGATAAAGAACCCATTTGCCATCGCGTAATCAACCACCTGAGCCGCAGTAACGCGGCTCTTATCCGAACCGGAATAGCGTGGCGCAACATCCACGCCGCCCCCCAGGGTTAACACGTTGTCCTGGCGCTGCCCGGCCGCCAGCGCCGGGGTAGCCAGTAACGCCAGGACGGCCCCCGACAGGATGCTTTTCACGCTGCGACCGATGAGTGAACGGGGGAACCTGTGACGCAGTTTGCAGTTTCTCATTAAAGAAGCCCTTTTGGATTCAGATGGTTACGATTCAGGCGGTGTTAAACGCCAGCGCGCTCATTCTGAATACCCTCCCTAAGGTTCTTATGAGCCGAAAATGAAGAAACGCTGAAGCACGTGCTGGTTATGTAAAGCTGAATGATTTCCTGATACCGTTTTTTTCTTAAGCTGTTCTTCATCCACTGCTGATACCGTTACCTTTGTGAAAATTCTACTAATTGAAGACGACCTGGATCTCGGCAACGGCGTACGTATCGCCCTTGCAGATCAAGGATTTGATGTCATATGGGTACGCCGGAAAGAGGATGCGCTGCATCAGCTTGAACTCTGCGTGCCGGAACTTATTCTGCTCGACCTGGGGCTGCCCGATGGCGATGGCATGAGCCTGATGACGCGCCTGCGTCAGCAACTCCGGGGGATGCCCGTCATTATCCTGACGGCGCGAGGCACGCTGCAGGACCGCCTGTGCGGGCTGGACGCGGGCGCGGACGACTATCTGGTCAAACCTTTTGTTCTCGCCGAGCTGCTGGCACGCGTGAGAGCCCTTGCGCGACGCAGTTACGGTTTTGAAAATGAGGCAATAGAAATTCGCGGTTTGTCGCTTCATATTCCGACGCGTCGCGTAACGGTGAGCGCACGCCACATTGAGCTGACGGCAAGCGAATATGCGCTGCTTGAAACGTTAATGCTGCGCGCCGATCGCGTGCTTACGCGGCGGTATCTGGAAGAGAGGATATTCGGCACGAAAGAAAATCTCAGCAACGCGCTCGACGTGCATATGGGTAACCTGCGGCGAAAAATTGGCGATGGCTTTGTGCGAACGGTGCGGGGCGTAGGGTACGTCATTGATACCGTACCGGTTCAGAAGGCGGCAGGTTGATGCGTAATTTTTGGTACCGCCTCAGGCTCCCTACGCTGGTCAGGCGAATGCTGGTCGCCCAGATGCTGCTGCTTACGTTGCTCTGGTGTTTCTTTTTAACCTTCATTTTGCTGGAGGACCTGCGCAGCCCTCCAATACTCACGGGCAGTGAGACTTACGCAACCCTCTTTTCCCTGGTTGAGAGCATGGAGGATAGGCCGCAGGCGCGTAATGAGGTGCTGGCCGCGTTCAGCAAGGCGCTGCGGGAGGGGTATGGCGGCGGTGAAGATCCGGAACTCGCTATCAACCTGATCGTTCGCAAGCATAATGAGATTATTTTTTCTTCGCGTGGCGCGCCAACGGAGGTGAAAAATAGCCGCCTGGGGGAAATGCAGCGCGTCCGGACCGGAGACCACACCTGGACGAGCCGCACGCTCAAATCTGCGCGCTCCGACGTGGAGGTCACCCTTTTCACCCCGGCCGGCAGCTGGAATTTCTTTATCTACCTGAACTCGCGCGGCTATTACGTCATGCCGCTGCTTGTATGCATCCCTTTTCTTCTGTTTCCCGCGTGGCTGTCAATCCGCATCGCGATGCGCCCCTGGAACAGGGTAGTGAATGAAATTTCATTGCGCACGCCAGACGATCTCTCTCCCTTAAAAGCCGTTCCCAGGCACAGGGAGCTGCGCCAGACGGTGGACGCGATTAATGACTTTCTCGCTAGGGTGCGGGAAAGCGCCGAAAGGGAAAGGGTGTTTATTGCCGATGCCGCGCACGAGCTGCGTACGCCGCTGGCCGCGATGCGAATCAACGTCGAGGCGCTGCAGTCCTGGGTCATCAGCGAAAGCCAGCAGGAGCTGCTTGCAGGCATTGTTCGCAGCAATAGCCGTGCTGCTCGTCTCGTCAATCAGCTTCTGCTGATGAAGCACAGCGAAGCGCACATCGACACGGTAATGGAGCCTGTGCCGCTGACAACGCTTATTCAGGAGCGAATGGCCGCACTGGAGCCGCTGGCATCGGCACGCGGGATTGAGTTTGAATTCTTCGCCGACGATGAAATCCATGTCGCAGGCATTCGGGAACGTCTGGTGTCGCTGATCGACAATTTAATTGAGAATGCCGTGAAGTACAGCCCTGAGGGTGGACGCATTGAGGTACAACTGCAATCGCGTGATAAGTCCGCTCAGCTGCGCGTCTCAGACGCGGGCCCCGGTATCCCGGTTGAACTGCGGGAGCGCGTGTTCGACAGATTTTTCCGCGATCCTAATCAGACCCAAAGCGGGAGTGGACTGGGGCTTGCCATCGTCAAAGCCGTTACGCAGCAACACAACGGCAGGGTCAATCTGAGTACGTCAGCCGAAGGTGGTCTTATGGTGACCGTTGATTTCCCGAATCCGGCGTTCGCATGAACGTAAACCCGGCGCTACACGTCCTGACATGTGTCAGCGCAGCGTTACTTCACGTATGCCGCAGATTGCTTCAATAAAATTACCGTATTTGTTATATTGTTACTTACTGATTATTCACCTCTGCGGTGCCAAAAAGAACAAGATTCACCGCAACCCAGGACAGAAAAATGTTAGATTACCGCTTCCCGACAGCTTTGCAGATGGTTCTCAGCGTAGCGATGGCGGAGCAATCGGGTGAACGTTCGACGAGTGCAATCCTGGCTTACGGCCTGGAAGCGAATCCGAGCTTTATCCGCAAATTAATGGTTCCTCTCGCCCGGGACGGCATTATCGTCTCCACGCTTGGCCGCAACGGCTCTATTCACCTTGGCCGCCCGGCTGAAGAGATCACCCTGCGTGATATCTACCTTTCCGTCACTGAAGATAAAAAGCTGTGGGCGTCCCGTCCTGACGTCCCGGCCCGCTGTGTGGTCAGCGCCAACGCCTGCTGGTACTTCAAATCAATCGCTGATGAAGCGGAGCAGGCTTCGTTAGCGGTTTTAGCGCGCCATACCGTCGCCAGCGCGCTGGAAGAGGTGAAAAAAGCCGATACCAGCGGGTGCGATCCGGTGCCGGAACTCTGTACGCAGCATAAAAAAGCGCCTTAATCCTGACGGATTGCGAAAAAAAGCCGCCTTCACAATGAAGGCGGCTTTTTGTTATCTGCTACGTCCTACGCAGGCAACACCTCTCTTTCCGCTTTGCCGCGCGTCACGAACTTACGCAGCGTCACGTAAAAGACCGGCGTCAGGAACAGACCAAACAGCGTCACGCCCAGCATCCCGGAGAAGACGGTGATCCCGGTGACGCCGCGGACTTCTGCCCCTGCCCCGTGACCTAGGATCAGTGGAATGGTCCCGGCAATAAAGGCGATAGAGGTCATTACAATCGGGCGTAAACGCAGGCGGCACGCCTCCAGCGCAGCCTCCATGATGCCTTTGCCCTGAATTTCCAGCTCGCGGGCAAACTCCACGATAAGTATCGCGTTTTTACAGGCCAGCCCCATCAGCACGACCAGCCCCACCTGCACGAAGACGTTGTTATCGCCCCCGGTCAGCCAGACGCCGAACAGCGCGGAGAGCATCGTCATCGGCACGATAAGGATCACCGCCAGCGGCAGCGTCCAGCTTTCATACAGCGCCGCCAGCACCAGGAACGCCAGCAGCACCGCGACCGGGAAGACGATCAGCGCCGTATTGCCCTGGGTGGCCTGCTGGAAACTCAGGTCCGTCCATTCAATATTCATCCCGTTCGGCAGGATCTGCTTAGACATGGCGTCCAGCTGCGTCATCGCCTGCGCGGAAGAGAGCACGCGCGGGTCAGCATCACCAATAAGATCCGCCGCCGGGTAACCATTATAGCGGATCACCGGGTCCGGCCCGTAGGTGGTCGTGATTTTCACCATACTGCCAATCGGCACCATTTCGCCCTGGTCATTGCGTGTGCGTAAATTCGCGATATCTTCCACGCTGTCGCGGAACTGCCCGTCGGCCTGTGCCATTACGCGCCAGGTCCGTCCAAACTGGTTAAAGTCGTTTACATATGACGAGCCCAGATAGGTTTGCAGCGTGCCGAAAAGATCGGTAAGCGATACGCCCTGCGCTTTCGCTTTATCACGGTCAACCTGCACATCCAGCTGCGGAACGTTAGCCTGGTAGGTTGAGATGGGGAAATGCATCCCCGGCGTCTGCATAATCGCCCCGGACATGGTGTTCACCGCGTTTTGCAGCGCGCCATAGCCCAGACCAGCACGATCCTGAATGTACAGCGAATAACCGGACCCTTGACCCAGCCCTAAAATCGGCGGCGGCAGAATCGAGAAGCCAAAGCCCTGCTGGATTTGCGCGATTTTCGCATTGATCTCCGCGTTAATTTCCGCCGCAGTATGTTTACGCTGGTCGAACGGCTTCAGGCCAAAGAAGACCGTCCCGGTGTTCGGCGTATTGGTGAACTGGAGCGCGTTCAGGCCAGGAAACGCGACCGCATAATCCACACCTTCGGTATTCATCCCGATCTCGCTCATTTTGCGGATCACCGCATCGGTACGCGCCAGCGACGAGCCTTCCGGCATTTTCACGCCGCCGATCAGGTACAGCTTATCCTGCGTCGGAATAAACCCGCCGGGTACGACTTTAAACATCACACCCGCGGCACAAAGCAGCAGCAAATAAACCGCAAACACTGCACCGCGTCGGCCAAGCGTTTTCCCTACCAGTCCCTGATAGCCGGTCGAGCTGCGATGGAAAAAGCGGTTAAACGGGCGGAAAATCCAGCCGAACAGACGATCGATAAGCCGGGTCGGGAAATCTTTCGGGGCACCATGCGGCTTCAACAGCAGCGCGGCCAGCGCCGGAGAAAGCGTCAGCGAGTTGATCGCGGAGATCACCGTGGAAATGGCTATCGTTACCGCAAACTGTTTGTAGAACTGGCCGGTCACGCCAGAGAGGAACGCCATCGGCACAAACACTGCACACAGCACCAGCGCAATGGCGATAATCGGCCCGGACACTTCACGCATCGCCTGATGCGCCGCCGCAAGCGGGGCGAACCCCTCTTCGATATTTCGCTCGACGTTCTCCACCACCACGATGGCATCATCCACCACGATACCGATGGCCAGCACCAGCCCGAACAGGCTCAGGGTATTCAGCGAGAAGCCCAGCAGGTAAAGAATGCTGAAGGTACCCACCACCGATACCGGCACCGCGATCAGCGGGATGATCGACGCGCGCCAGGTTTGCAGGAACAGGATCACCACCAGCACGACCAGCACCACCGCTTCCAGCAGCGTTTGTACAACCGCACGGATCGAGTCGCGCACAAATACCGTTGGGTCATAAGGTGCCGCCCACTTCATATCGTCCGGGAAACGGGTGGACAGTTCGTCCATTTTGGCGCGCACCGCGTTAGACAGATCGATGGCGTTTGCCCCCGGCGACTGGAAGATACCAATCCCGACCGCGTCTTTATTGTTCAGCTGGGAGCGCAGCGCATAGCTGCCGGAACCCATCTCGATACGCGCCACGTCGCGCAGGCGGACGACCGTACCGTCCTGCGTTGTTTTCAGGACAATATTGCCAAACTCTTCTTCGGTATGCAGACGGCCCTGGGCGTTAATGGAGATCAGGAAATCGCTCTCTTTCGGCAGCGGCTCGGCGCCAAGCTGCCCGGCGGATATCTGTACGTTTTGCTCCTGCATCGCCGTCACCACGTCCGAGGCCGTCAGTCCGCGCGCCGCCACCTTGTTTGGATCCAGCCAGACGCGCATCGCGTATTCACCCGAGCCGAAAATCTGGATCTGACCCACGCCGGGCAGACGCGCCAGCTCGTCCTTCACCTTCAGCGTGGCGTAGTTACGCATATACAGTGAATCGTACTTACCGCCAGGCGAAAAGAGATGCACCACCAGCGTCAGCGTTGGCGACTGTTTCTGAGTCGTAATGCCCAGACGCCGAACGTCTTCCGGCAGACGTGCCTCGGCCTGTGCGACGCGGTTTTGCACCTGTACCTGCGCCTGATCCGGGTCGGTACCCGGACGGAAGGTGACGGTAGTCACCAGCACGCCGTCGGAGCCCGCGACGGATTTCATGTACATCATGTTTTCAACGCCGTTGATCGCCTCTTCCAGCGGCGTCGCCACGGTTTCGGCAATCACTTTCGGGTTGGCGCCCGGGTACTCGGCGCGCACCTGCACGCTTGGCGGCACGACATCAGGATATTCGCTCACCGGCAGCAGCGGGATGGCGATTAATCCTGTGATAAAAATCAGAATCGACAGTACGGCGGCAAAAATCGGCCTGTCGATGAAAAAACGGGAAAAGTCCATGGATTGGATTCTCAGGTAAGGGATCAGTTGAGGGCGGCGCTGGCGGTCATGGCAACGGTTTTCGCGTTAACCGGCATACCCGGCATAAACACTTTTTGTAAACCATCGACGATGACTTTATCCCCGGGATTCAGCCCCTGCTGTACAATACGTAAACCGTCGGCCAGACGCCCCGGCGTAATATCGCGGCGCTGCGCTTTCCCGTCTTTATCAACGACATAAACATACTTACGATCCTGATCGGTCAGCACCGCCTTATCGTCAACAAGCGTGGCTTTAAATTCCGCACTGCCCGGCAGGCGCACGCGTGCGAAGAGTCCCGGCGTGAACTGACGCTGTGAGTTATCCAGCAGCGCGCGCATGCGGATTGTACCGGTACTCGGCGTGAGCTGGTTATCCAGGAAATCCACTTTGCCCTGATGGGGATAGCCCTCCTCACCCGTCAGACCAATCTCCACCGGCAGCGCCGTGTGGTGACTGGACGCCCCCTGCCCGCTGCGGGCCAGGTTCTGATAGTGAAGATAGGTGGACTCGTCCACGTCGAAGTAGACGTAAACCGTCTTCTGTGAGACCAGGGTGGTGAGCACGCTGGCGCTGTCACCCGCAGTCACCAGGTTACCGCTGGTGATCAGCGCCCGGCTGGCGCGACCGTCGATAGGCGCGGTCACTTTGGTGAAGTCGAGGTTGAGCTGCGCGGCATCAACCGCCGCCTGCGCCGCGCGAATATCGGCCTGCGCCTGGGTAGCGGCGGAACGGCGCTGCTCCCACTCTTCACGGGATACCACGTTGGTATTGACTAATTTATCGGTACGGTTAGCCTCGCTTCGCGCCAGGCTGGCCTGCGTTTTGGCTCTCGCCAGGTTCGCCTGCGCCTGTTCCAGCGCCGCGCGATAGGTTCGGTCATCAATCGTGAACAGCACCTCGCCCTTTTTCACCTCCTGGCCGTCGGTGTAATTCACTTTATCAATGTAGCCGGAGACGCGTGGGCGCAGCTGAACGCTTTCCACCGCTTCAATGCGACCGTTAAAGCTGTCCCACTGGCTAATGGATTTCACCACCACGTCAGCTGCGCTGACGACGGGCGCTTGCGGTGCAGCATTTTGCGCGACACTGTCATCGCACCCGACGAGAAGCGCGGAGAGTAAAACCACCCCCGTCGCGCTCAGATGAAAGTAACCCCAGGTTTTTTGCAGGCTCATTATTTTTATTCCGGTTATTGTAGCCGCCGGGCAAGACGCAGCGGGAGGCGCCGCGCCACTTCCTTTGTCCGGTCTGGCTTAAGGCCATTTGTGTCGTTCATCGCCACAAAACTGTAACAGTTGCGAATACACTATCGCGGCGATTGTAGGAAGGCGCTTAATTAAGTGCAAGAATAATTGTTGCACTTTATGTGCTATTTGCGGCGAAGGTAAATCACGGGTTTTGAGAAGGGATTTAAATGTAACAATAAAACTTGCAATTAATATCAAAACGGGCCACCTTTAAGTGCAACAAACAAAGATGCTTTTAATGCGTGGCGGAGGGGGAAGCAAGATGAACACGGGTGCATTCATTCACGATTTGCTCGACTGGATCGACAACAACCTTGATAGCCGCCTGGACATTGAAACCGTCTCCAGGCGAGCCGGCTATTCGAAATGGCATCTCCAGCGGATCTTCAAAGAACATACCGGCTCCCCTCTCGCCGAATATATTCGCGCGCAAAAGCTGCAAAAATCGGTTGAGCGCTTAGCCCAAAGCGATGAACCGATTCTGAACGTGGCGATCGCGCTGGGCTTTGACTCTCAGCAGTCCTTCAACCGCAGCTTTAAGCGTCAGTATGGTCAGGCGCCAGGGGCATGGCGACGCAGTATCGGCTGCCGTGGATCCCGACAGATGAGCCAATAATTCACGTCCCGTTCGGATATCAGTTACAAAAGAAAAACCCTCTGTAAACAGAGGGTTTTATCAGTCTTACCTGCTTATAACTTCGCAGGAAAGGTTATGGGCTTACTCCCACTCGATCGTCGCCGGTGGCTTGCCGCTGATGTCATACACCACGCGGGAAATGCCGTTCACTTCGTTGATGATGCGGTTAGACACGCGGCCTAAGAAGTCATACGGCAGGTGCGCCCAGTGCGCGGTCATGAAGTCGATGGTTTCAACCGCACGCAGGGAGACAACCCAGTCGTACTTGCGGCCATCGCCCATCACGCCGACGGAGCGAACCGGCAGGAACACGGTGAACGCCTGGCTAACCTTGTTGTACAGGTCAGCCTTGTGCAGCTCTTCAATGAAGATCGCGTCCGCGCGACGCAGCAGGTCGCAGTACTCTTTCTTCACTTCGCCCAGCACGCGTACGCCGAGGCCCGGGCCCGGGAATGGGTGACGGTAGAGCATGTCGTACGGCAGCCCCAGCTCCAGACCGATCTTACGCACTTCGTCTTTGAATAGCTCACGCAGTGGTTCAACCAGGCCCATCTTCATCTCTTTCGGCAGGCCGCCCACGTTGTGGTGAGATTTGATAACGTGCGCTTTACCGGTCGCGGAGGCCGCAGACTCGATCACGTCAGGGTAGATAGTGCCCTGCGCCAGCCATTTCACGTCTTCCAGCTTCAGCGCTTCTTCGTCGAACACTTCCACGAATACGCGGCCGATGATTTTACGTTTCGCTTCCGGATCGTTCTCGCCTTTCAGCGCGTCCAGGAAGCGCTGCTCGCCTTCCACGTGAACGATGTTCAGACCGAAGTGGTCGCCGAACATGTCCATGACCTGCTGGGCTTCGTTCAGACGCAGCAGGCCGTTGTCCACGAAGACGCAGGTCAGGTTTTTGCCGATGGCGCGGTGCAGCAGCATCGCGGTCACGGAGGAGTCCACGCCGCCGGAGAGGCCGAGGATCACTTTGTCATCACCAACCTGCTGGCGGATACGCTCCACGGCGTCGTCGATGATTTTTGCCGGGGTCCACAGGGCTTCACACTGGCAGATATCACGCACGAAGCGCTCCAGCATGCGCATACCCTGACGGGTGTGAGTCACTTCCGGGTGGAACTGCACGCCGTAGAAGCGTTTTTCTTCGTTCGCCATAATCGCGAACGGGCAGCTTTCGGTGCTGGCTACGGTCACGAAGTCCGACGGGATAGCGGTGACTTTGTCGCCGTGGCTCATCCACACCTCCAGCAGCGGTTTGCCGTCTGCGGTCAGGGAATCTTCGATACCGCGCACCAGCGCGCTGTCGGTGACGACTTCAACCTGCGCGTAGCCGAACTCACGCTCGTTAGAGCCTTCTACGTGGCCGCCCAGCTGCATCGCCATAGTCTGCATGCCGTAGCACACGCCGAACACCGGTACGCCCGCTTCGAATACGTACTGTGGCGCGCGCGGGCTGTTCTCTTCGGTGGTGCTCTCCGGGCCGCCGGACAGGATGATGCCGCTTGGATTGAACTCGCGAATCTGTGCTTCCGTAACATCCCACGCCCACAGTTCACAGTAAACGCCCAGCTCACGCACGCGACGCGCCACCAGTTGAGTGTACTGAGAACCAAAATCGAGGATGAGGATGCGATGTTTATGAATGTTTTCCGTCATTGACGCTAATTCCGAGGCAAGTGAAACAGATTAAATAAATCGCCCGACACGAGGTCGGGCGAAGAAAATCATGATCCCAGACGGTAGTTCGGGGACTCTTTGGTGATCGTCACGTCGTGCACGTGGCTCTCCTGGATACCCGCACCGCTGATGCGTACGAATTCCGCTTTGGTACGCAGCAGGTCAATGGTACCACAGCCGGTCAGCCCCATACAGGAACGCAGGCCGCCCATCTGCTGGTGGATGATCTCTTTCAGACGGCCTTTATAGGCCACGCGGCCTTCGATGCCTTCCGGTACCAGTTTGTCAGCGGCGTTATCGGTCTGGAAGTAACGGTCGGAGGAACCTTTGGACATCGCGCCCAGGGAGCCCATACCGCGGTAGGATTTGTAAGAACGGCCCTGGTAGAGTTCGATTTCGCCCGGGGATTCTTCGGTACCGGCCAGCATGGAGCCCACCATCACGGCTGCGGCACCTGCGGCGATCGCTTTGGCGATGTCGCCAGAGAAGCGGATACCGCCGTCCGCGATAACCGGAATACCGGTGCCTTCCAGCGCTTCAACCGCGTCAGACACCGCGGTGATCTGCGGAACGCCCACGCCGGTGACGATACGGGTAGTACAGATAGAGCCAGGGCCGATACCCACTTTCACCGCGCTGCAACCGGCTTCCGCCAGTGCGCGAGCACCTGCGCCCGTAGCCACGTTACCGCCGATGATCTGGAGATCCGGGTATTTAGCACGGGTTTCACGAATACGTTGCAGAACGCCTTCGGAGTGGCCGTGTGAGGAGTCAATCAGCAGCACGTCAACGCCCGCGGCAACCAGCGCGTCAACGCGCTCTTCGTTACCTGCGCCCGCGCCAACCGCAGCGCCGACGCGCAGACGGCCATGCTCGTCTTTACAGGCGTTCGGTTTACGTTCTGCTTTCTGGAAATCTTTAACGGTGATCATGCCACGCAGGTGGAAGTTCGCATCCACAACCAGCGCTTTCTCAACACGTTTTTCGTGCATTTTCGCCAGCACCACGTCGCGGGTTTCGCCTTCGCGAACGGTCACCAGGCGCTCTTTTGGCGTCATATAGACGCTGACAGGCTGGTTCAGGTCAGTCACGAAACGCACATCACGACCGGTGATGATGCCCACCAGCTCGTTGTCTTCGGTCACAACCGGGTAACCTGCAAAGCCGTTACGCTCGGTTAGCGCTTTCACTTCGTGCAGGGTGGTGGTTGGCAGAACGGTCTGAGGATCGGACACGATACCGGATTCATGTTTCTTCACGCGGCGAACTTCTTCCGCCTGACGCTCGATAGACATGTTTTTGTGGATAAAGCCAATGCCGCCTTCCTGTGCCAAAGCGATAGCCAGACGCGCTTCAGTCACGGTGTCCATTGCTGCGGAGAGCATAGGAATGTTCAGACGAATGGTTTTCGTCAACTGCGTGCTGAGGTCGGCAGTATTCGGCAGAACGGTGGAATGAGCGGGAACGAGGAGGACGTCGTCAAACGTCAGTGCTTCTTTAGCGATACGTAGCATGGGCAATATCTCTGACCTGGGTGGTTAAATATTGCCGTGGCATTATACAGAGCGTAACCGATTGCATCTACACTTTTTTGAAAAAAATGCTTGCGATCGCCTCTCAGCAGGTTACTATCGACTGAATAACTTGCTGATTTAGAATTTGATCCCGCTCACATGTTATCCTCTCAATCCCCCTCAATTTATACTGTCAGCCGCCTTAATCAGACGGTGCGTTTGCTGCTTGAGCAGGAAATGGGACAGGTCTGGATCAGCGGTGAAATCTCTAACTTCACGCAGCCTGCTTCCGGTCACTGGTACTTTACGCTAAAAGACGACACCGCTCAGGTGCGCTGCGCGATGTTCCGCAACAGCAATCGTCGCGTGACGTTCCGCCCTCAGCATGGCCAGCAGGTTCTGGTTCGCGCCAACATTACCCTGTATGAGCCGCGCGGCGATTATCAGATTATCGTCGAGAGCATGCAGCCCGCCGGTGAAGGCTTGTTGCAGCAGAAGTACGAGCAGTTAAAAGCCATGCTTTCGGCTGAGGGATTGTTTGACCAGCAGTTTAAAAAGCCCCTGCCCTCACCTGCCCACTGTATTGGAGTTATCACCTCGAAAACCGGCGCGGCGCTGCACGATATTTTGCACGTCCTGAAGCGCCGTGACCCTTCCCTGCCCGTCATTATCTACCCAACTGCCGTTCAGGGTGACGATGCGCCGGGGCAGATCGTGCGCGCGATTGAGCTGGCGAATGCGCGTCAGGAGTGCGATGTCCTGATCGTCGGGCGCGGCGGCGGCTCGCTGGAAGACCTGTGGAGCTTTAACGACGAGCGCGTGGCGCGGGCAATCTTTGCCAGCCTTATCCCTGTGGTGAGCGCCGTCGGCCATGAAACGGATGTGACGATAGCCGATTTTGTCGCGGATTTACGCGCGCCCACGCCGTCCGCGGCGGCAGAGGTGGTCAGCCGTAATCAGCAGGAGCTGCTGCGCCAGATCCAGAACGGGCAGCAGCGCCTGGAGATGGCGATGGACTACTTCCTCGCCAACCGTACCCGCCGCTTTACCCAGCTTCATCATCGTCTGCAACAGCAGCATCCGCAATTGCGTCTGGCGCGTCAGCAAACCGTACTGGAGCGTCTGCGTCAGCGGATGAACTTCGCGCTGGATAACCAGCTTAAGAGAGCGATATCACGCCAGCAGCGCACGACTCAGCGTCTGAACCAGCAGAATCCGCAGCCAAAGATTTATCGCGCACAAACGCGGATCCAGCAGCTTGAGTATCGCCTTGCGGAAAATATCCGCTCACGCCTGAGCGCCACCCGCGAGCGTTTTGGCAATGCGGTCACCCATCTGGAAGCCGTCAGCCCACTCTCCACGCTGGCCCGCGGCTATAGCGTGACCACCGCGACGGACGGCAAAGTGCTGAAGCAGACGAAGCAGGTTAAAGCAGGGGATGTGCTCACCACCCGGCTTTCTGACGGCTGGGTCGAGAGTGAAGTGAAAGAGATCAAACCGGTGAAAAAAACGCGTCAGCGTAAAAGCGGATAAATCTTCGCCGGTTACAAACTATACTGCTGCTATTGCCTTTTTTAATAAGGAGAGCAGCATGCCCCATCTACATAGCGTCATTCCTCCGTATATTCTTCGCCGTATTATCGAAAGCGGTTCTGAGCCGCAGCAGCGCTGCGCCCGTCAGACCTTAACCCACGTCCAGACGCTGATGGCCCATATGCCGGGCAAACCCGCCGCGCCGCATGTGAATAAAACCGGTCAGCTTGAGCGTGACATCTACGATGCGAAACAGACCCAGGAGCTGCCGGGTACCCAGGTACGCTATGAAGGCCAGCCCTCCAACGGAGATGTGACGGTGGATGAAGCGTACGATTATCTGGGTATTACCCATGATTTCTTCTGGAAGGAATATCAGCGCGATTCGCTCGATAACAAAGGGCTGATCCTCACCGGCACCGTGCACTATGGCCGTGAGTATCAAAACGCCTTCTGGAACGGCCAGCAGATGGTCTTTGGCGATGGCGACGGGGAAATCTTCAACCGCTTTACCATTGCCATCGACGTGGTAGCGCATGAGCTTAGCCACGGCGTGACGGAGACCGAAGCCGGACTCATCTACTTTGAACAATCGGGCGCGCTGAACGAGTCGTTATCCGACGTGTTCGGTTCGCTGGTGAAACAATACCATCTTAAGCAAACCGCCGATCGGGCAGACTGGCTGATTGGTGAAGGGCTGCTGGCGGAGGGCATCAACGGGAAAGGGCTTCGCTCCATGTCTGAACCCGGCACGGCCTATAACGATCCGCTGCTCGGTAAAGATCCGCAGCCCGGGCATATGAAAGATTTCATTAAAACGCGCGAGGATAACGGCGGCGTACACCTTAACTCCGGTATCCCCAACCGCGCGTTTTACCTGGCCGCAACGACGATCGGTGGCTACGCCTGGGAAAAAGCGGGTTATGCCTGGTACGACACGGTTTGCGATCGCAACCTGGCGCAGGATGCGGATTTTGATGCCTTTGCAAAACTGACGATAGCGCACGGCGAGAAACGCTCCGGTAGCGACGTTGGGGCGGCTATAAAACAAGCCTGGGAACAGGTAGGAGTGCTGTAAATGCAGGTTCCGGAACTGACGGATGACGCCGTGGTTGAGCTGGCCCGGGAAGGCGGCGTCGCTTTTATCCCTAAGCTGAGCGGCCAGCGCACCATTGCGCTCTCCTCGCTTAATGAGGCCCAGCGCCAGCGCCTGGTGAGCATTCTGGAGCAGGCTTTCCCGCGCGGCCAGCCGCCCGGGCAAGCCTCTTCCCCCGGCAGCGGTGACCAGCGCTATTTCCGCATCCAGATTATCTGGACCGGCCAAAATCAGGCGCACTACGCCGATATCATCGTGCTGGTACCCGAGCAGGAAGCACCCGAGTCGCTGGTGGAACTGTGGCAGAAAGGTGAAGGCTGCGTGTGCGATTAAGCCTCAGCCCGAACAAACTCCACGCGTTTTTTTGAGATAAGACCGTGGCCGTTCTGGCAAAAATAGTCCACCGCACCGCAGGCCTTGAGTACCTGAAGCGGTTGATGGCAGTCAGGGCAGCGCGCTTCGAGGGGAATATCGTTATTGCAGCTGTCGCAGTGCGCGATACCGTTTTGCGGCTCGAGCGCTGCGTGGCAATCCGGACAGGTTATCGACATGCTCTCTCCTGTTGAGTTGGGCCGGGGCTGGATAACTGCCCCGGCAGGCTGAATAGTATCAGGCTTCGGTAGCCGGTTTTGTCTGCACATTTTCCAGCATGCGACGCACCGGAACAATGAGGACGATCAGCACCGCAGCACAAATCAACAGCGCGATGGAGCAACGGGCAAAGAGGTCCGGCAGCATATCCAGCTGGTCGGCCTTCACGTGACCACCAATCAGGCCCGCAGCCAGGTTACCCAGCGCACTGGCGCAGAACCACAGGCCCATCATCTGGCCGCGCATTCTCTCCGGCGCCAGCAGGGTCATGGTCGCCAGACCAATCGGACTCAGGCACAGTTCCCCGAGCGTCAGCATCAGGATACTGCCCACCAGCCAGAACGGAGAAACCCCTGCCCCACCGTTGCTCAGCACGTTCTGCGCCGCCAGCATCATCAGGCCAAAGCCCGCCGCCGCGCACAGAATACCGATCACGAACTTGGTGATGCTGCTCGGACGAATGTTTTTGCTCGCCAGCTTCGGCCATGCCCAGCTAAATACCGGGGCCAGCAGAATGATGAACAGGGCATTGATCGACTGGAACCACACCGCCGGGATCTCAAAATCACCGATCATGCGGTTAGTGTAGTCGTTGGCGAACAGGTTGAAGGAGGTTGGCTTCTGCTCGAACGCGGACCAGAAGAACGCGGCGGAGACCAGCAGAATAAAGCACACCAGCAGCCTTGCGCGCTCTTTGCGATTCAGCCCGGCGAAGATGAACAGATAGATGAAGTAGAGCGCGACGGAGGCGGCAATCACATACACCAGCACGCTGGCGACCGCGACCGGATTAATCACAATCACGCCCTGGGCAATCAACGTTACGATGATTGCAACACCCACAGCCAGCGCCAGCAGCCAGGCACCCACGCCGTTACGTTTCACTACCGGACTGTTCCAGGTGGAGTCCAGACCGACTTCACTGTCGTAGCGCTTCATGGCCGGAACGGCAAACACGCGGAAGATAATCAAGGCGACCAGCATCCCGATACCACCGATACCAAAGCCCCAGTGCCAGCCGTGGGTTTTAATCAGCCAGCCGGAAATCAGAGGGGCAATGAACGAGCCCATGTTGATGCCCATATAGAACAGCGAGAAACCGCCGTCACGACGCGCATCGCCTTTTTTGTACAGGGTGCCGACCATGACCGAGATACAGGTCTTGAACAGGCCGGAGCCGAGCACGATAAACATCAGGCCGATGAAGAACAGGTTGTCGCCCATGATGGCCGACAGGGCGATCGACAGGTGCCCGAGCGCAATCAAAATCGAACCGTACCAGACGGCCCGCTGCTGGCCGAGCCAGTTATCCGCCAGCCAGCCGCCCGGCAGCGCAGCAAGGTACATGGTGCCGGCAAAGATGCCGACAATCGCCGAGGCGTTTTCACGCGCCAGGCCCATCCCGCCGTCATAGACGGTGGCGGCCATAAACAGAATCAGTAGCGGGCGAATACCGTAAAACGAAAAACGCTCCCACATCTCGGTGAAGAACAGCGAACCGAGCGGATAAGGATGGCCGAAGAAGGTTCGGCTCTCTTTTTGATTAACAGAGGATTGCATAATTCTCCCGAAAAGGTATGTGTCGTGCTTGTAAACACCAGCATGTACGCCGAACGGTTACGTATCCGATCGATTTTTTACATGCGGCGAAATGTTGGTTAACCATTTGATAACCAGGCGCTAGTTTTGTCTAGTACCGAACCCTGGACTTTAAGACGAAAATTCGATGATTGTCTACTTTCTTAGATATAAACATGGTTAAAAGCGAATAGTGATTGACATCACACAGGGAAGGCAGGCCTTTTGAATGGGCGAAAAAAACCCGCGACAGGCGCGGGTTTTAGTGAGTTCAGTAAGAATTATTTGCTTTTCTTAATGTGCTTAATCAAACGCTTACGCTTACGCATCTGGTTCGGCGTCAGGGTGTTGCGTTTATTCGCAAACGGGTTCTCCCCTTCCTTGAACTGAATGCGGATAGGCGTACCCATCACGTCCAGCGACTTGCGGAAGTAGTTCATCAGGTAGCGTTTGTAGGAGTCCGGCAGATCCTTCACCTGGTTACCGTGGATCACCACGATAGGCGGGTTATACCCCCCGGCGTGGGCATATTTCAGCTTCACGCGACGGCCACGCACCAGCGGCGGCTGGTGATCTTCTGCAGCCATGTTCATGATACGGGTCAGCATCGCCGTGCTCTGGCGGCGGGTAGAGCTGTCATAGGCTTCACGAACGGATTCGAACAGGTTGCCAACACCACTCCCGTGCAGGGCAGAGATGAAGTGAACGCGGGCAAAGTCGATAAAGCCCAGACGGAAGTCCAGCGTCTCTTTCACCTGTTCGCGTACTTCATTGCTCAGGCCATCCCACTTGTTGACGACGATAACCAGTGAGCGCCCACTATTAAGGATAAAGCCGAGCAGAGAGAGATCCTGATCGGAGATACCTTCACGTGCGTCAATAACCAGCAGCACCACGTTGGCGTCTTCAATCGCCTGAAGGGTTTTGATCACCGAGAATTTTTCCACTACATCGGTGATTTTCCCGCGCTTACGCACCCCTGCAGTGTCGATAAGTACGTACTCACGTTCATCGCGCTGCATTGGAATGTAAATGCTGTCGCGCGTTGTGCCTGGCATGTCGTAAACCACCACGCGCTCTTCGCCCAGAATACGGTTAGTAAGCGTAGACTTACCTACGTTTGGGCGACCAACGATAGCCAGCTTAATCGGCAGATCCTGCGGGTTGAAGTCATCTTCCGGCTCTTCCTCGCCTTCCTCTCCGGCTTCAAACTGTGCCCAGTATTCGGCGTCTTCGTCCACCTCTTCCGGCGGGTTTACTTCATCAACCCACGGCAGCAGAACGGTTTCCAGCAGGCTGGTGACGCCACGGCCATGCGAGGCCGCGATAGGATAAATATCACCCAGACCTAAAGACCAGAAATCCGCAACGGCCTGATCGGCATCGATACCGTCAGTTTTGTTCGCCACCAGGAAGGTTGGCTTTTCGCGTGAACGCAGATGTTTAGCGATAGCAGAATCCGCGGGCATCAGGCCAGCGCGCGCATCCACCATAAACAGAACCACATCCGCTTCTTCGATAGCCAGCAGAGATTGCTCTGCCATGCGGGTTTCTACGCCGTCTTCCGTACCGTCAATACCCCCGGTATCGATACAGATGAACTCGCGTCCTTCCACCTCTGCACGACCGTACTTACGGTCACGCGTCAGCCCCGGGAAATCCGCAACCAGCGCATCACGGGTGCGTGTTAAACGGTTAAAAAGAGTGGATTTTCCAACGTTAGGGCGCCCGACAAGCGCGACCACAGGTACCATGTTTGAAGCCTCATAAAATTCAAAATAACGTCGCTTTCGCAGCGTTTTTAAAAATGTCAAAACGGCTCCTGAGTGAACAGGAGCCGTTTAGTATACTACAACCGCCGTGTAATTAACGCGTGATCGCGTACAGCGTGCCGTCTTTTGCCTGAATCAGCAGTTTGCCGTCAGCCACAACCGGGTCGGTCAGGAAGCCTGAGCCGTCCACTTTCTGCTGCGCCACGAAGCGGCCATTCTCTGGATCGATCCAGTGCATATAGCCTTCGCTGTCGCCCACCACCAGGCTGCCGTTATACAGTGCCGGTGCGGTCAGCAGACGGTGAAGCAGATCGCTCTGCGTCCACAGCGTCACGCCACCTTCGGTGCTCAGCGCCAGCAGACGGTCGTTCTGATCCACCATATAAATACGGTTGCCGTCGACAATGAAATCGTTCACGGAACCCAGCTCACGTTTCCACATGATCTGACCGCTACGCAGGTCCAGCGCCGTCAGGTTGCCGTTATACGCCAGCGCGTAAACCACACCGTCAACGATGACCGGCGTGGTGTCCACGTCACTCAGACGGTCGATTTCAGTTGAACCGGTCGCCTGGGAAATACGCTGCTGCCAGATCATCTGGCCCTGCTGCATCAGTACTGCGCTGACACGACCGTTGTCACCACCCACAATGGCGGCGCCAAATGCAGTCGCCGGAGCAGATTCACCACGCAGAGATAGCGCTGGCATATCCAGGTTAACCGTCCATTTTACCAGACCATCGGCTTCGTTCAGCGCCTGCAACTGGCCGTTGCTGGTATGGATCAACACCAGGCCGTCGCTGACAACCGGACGTGACAAGGATTCACCGGCAACGCTGGTCTGCCATGCAACCGAACCGTCGCTGGCATTCAGCGCGTAAACCTGCGCTTTTTCGCTGCCCACATACACGTGACCGCCGGCAACGGTCAGGCCGCCAGAAAGCAGCGCAGGTTTACGGGAGAACCAGCCGTCTTTTTCCGCCAGGTTAATGGACCACACTTCTTTTCCGTCATCAGCGTTCAGCGCTTTAACGGTGCCTTTGCGATCGGCCGCATAGACCACGCCGTCAGCAAATGCCGGGTGCAGGTTGGAATAAAAATCGCCAATACCATCACCCACGGAGGTGTCCCAGGCGGTGGACGGAGTGAACTGGTTTTCAACCGTCGGTAGCGGGGACATTTTGACAACGTCTTCTTCGCCACTGAACAGTGAACAACCACTCAATAACGTAACAGAAAGCAGTCCTGGCAGAAGTAATTTACGCAATTGCATTGGGTCCCTCTCAGACGGACAAATTATTTATTTTCATCTGCATCATTTCGCTCAGCGCAGGTGAAGCTTTACTATCCACGCCAGCTTGCCACGCTTTACGCGCGCCCGCTTTATCACCCTTACTCAGCAGTGCTTCACCGCGAAGATCGGCGACAATAGCGGCAAAGCCATCACCTTTGATGGTATCAAGCGTTTTCAGCGCGTCGTCGGCTTTTTTCTGCTGAACCTGAATACGTGCCAGGCGCAGATTGATCACCGCTTTCAGATTTTCGTCACTGGCAGCAGCAAGCCCCTGAGACAGTTGCGCAGCGGCTTTGTCCAGTTCGTTTTTATCAACATACTGCTGAGCCACTTCCAGCGCAGCCAGCGCACCGTAGGTGTTTTTGTTGTCAGCGGCAAATTTCTCCGCAGCCGTCAGCGTTTGCGGCTGATCGGCACGGATTGCGCTAACGGTGTTTTCGTAGTTCAGGGATGAACCGCGAGCAGAGTCAGCCTGATGATTGTTCCAGTAACGCCAGCCAACCAGCGCACCAACACCTAAAATAACCCCTACAACCAGTGCCTTGCCGTTTTCAGCAAAGAAGCGTTTAACCGCATCAACCTGGTCGTGTTCGTTCTCGTACATTTCCACGCAGTCCTTCTCCTTAGCCCAATAGAGTGCGCAAGTGCGCCGCAACGCCATCCTGCGTTACCGTAGTTTGCTCACCAGAGCGCAGGTCTTTAACCACCACTTCGCCGTTGGCCACTTCGGACTCACCCAGCACCAGTGCAATACTTGCGCCCCACTTATCGGCACGAGCAAACTGTTTTTTAAAGTTGCCGCCGCCGTGGTTGGTCATCAGCTTTACGTCCGGCAGCGCATCGCGCACGCGTTCGGCAAGCTGCATCGCCGCAGACTGCGTATCCGCACCTGAGGCCACCAGGTATATATCGACAACAGGATCGGCTTTAAATTCCGGATTAACTGCCTGAACCAGCAAAACAAGTCGCTCAAGGCCCATCGCGAAGCCTACAGCCGGTGCTGCGCGACCACCCAGTTGCTCGACCAGTCCGTCATAACGACCGCCAGCACAGACGGTGCCCTGCGAACCGAGGCTGGTGGTGACCCACTCAAATACGGTGCGGTTGTAGTAGTCCAGACCGCGCACCAGACGCTGGTTAACGGTATAAGCAATGCCCGCCGCTTCAAGCAGCTTGCACAGGCCAGCAAAGTGTTCGCGGGAATCCTCATCCAGGTAGTCACCCAGCGCTGGCGCATCGTTCAGCAGCGCCTGTACGTCAGGATTTTTGGAATCGAGTACGCGCAGCGGGTTGCTGTACATACGACGTTTACAGTCTTCGTCGAGCTTCTCTTTGTGTTGTTCCAGGAACGCCACCAGCGCATCGCGATAGTTCGCACGCGCTTCCAGAGAACCGATAGAGTTCAGCTCCAGGGATACGTGCTCAGAAATACCGAGCGCACGCCACCAGCGGGCAGTCAGCATAATCAGTTCGGCATCGATATCTGGTCCTTGCAGACCAAACACTTCCACGCCAAGCTGGTTGAACTGACGGTAGCGGCCTTTTTGCGGACGTTCGTGGCGGAACATCGGGCCGATATACCACAGGCGCTGCTCCTGATTGTACAGGAGACCATGTTCGATGCCGGCGCGTACGCAACCCGCCGTCCCCTCAGGACGCAGGGTCAGGCTGTCGCCGTTGCGGTCCTCAAAGGTATACATCTCTTTTTCAACCACGTCGGTTACTTCGCCGATCGCGCGTTTGAATAACGGGGTCTGCTCTACAATCGGCAAACGAATTTCGCTGTAACCGTAGCTGCCGAGCACCTGCTTCAGTGTGCCTTCAATGCGCTGCCAGATGGCGGTTTCGCCAGGCAGATAATCGTTCATGCCGCGGATGGCTTGAATGTTTTTTGCCACGTTTATTCTCTTTCTATATACAAAAAAGAACCCAAAGAATGGGTTCAATCATACATGGGAAGCAGCCTGCTTCCCATCACGTTATTTTTCAACCTGCTGAACGCTGATGCGCTGCGCTTCGTCCATCATCGTCGCTTTTGCGCGAATGCGGGCTTCAAGCTGGTCGATCATATCACTATTATCCAGACGATCTTTACGAACGCCATCTTCATAGAGACCACTTTTCTTGTTACCGCCGGTAACGCCCATCGTGGACACCAGCGCTTCACCCGGACCGTTCACCACGCAGCCGATGATGGAAACGTCCATCGGGGTGATGATGTCTTCCAGACGCTGCTCCAGGGCATTGACGGTGCCGATCACGTCAAACTCCTGACGTGAACAGGTTGGGCAGGCGATGAAGTTGATCCCACGCGCGCGGATACGCAGTGATTTCAGGATGTCGAAACCGACTTTGATCTCTTCCACCGGATCGGCGGCCAGGGAGACGCGTAACGTGTCACCGATGCCTTCAGAGAGCAGCAGGCCGAGACCAATTGCCGATTTTACTGAGCCGCTGCGCAGACCGCCCGCCTCGGTGATGCCAAGGTGCAGCGGCTGATCGATCTGTTTTGCCAGCAGACGATACGATTCAACGGCCAGGAAAACGTCAGACGCTTTCACGCTCACTTTGAACTGATCGAAGTTAAGGCGATCCAGATGATCGACGTGACGCATGGCGGATTCGAGCAGCGCCTGCGGCGTCGGCTCACCGTACTTTTCCTGGAGATCTTTTTCCAGAGAGCCAGCGTTTACGCCGATACGGATTGGAATGTTTTTGTCGCGGGCGCAGTCAACCACCATGCGAATGCGCTCTTCGTTGCCGATGTTGCCTGGGTTAATACGCAGACAATCGACACCGTATTCAGCGACTTTCAGCGCGATACGGTAATCGAAGTGAATATCGGCAACCAGCGGAACGCTCACCTGCCGCTTGATCAGTTTGAACGCCTCAGCTGCGTCCATGGTCGGCACTGAGACGCGAACAATGTCCGCGCCGACGCGTTCTAATGCTTTGATTTGATTAACCGTCGCTTCTACATCCGTAGTACGCGTATTGGTCATCGACTGGACGGCGATAGGCGCCCCATCGCCGATTGGCACGTTCCCAACGTAAATCCGTTTCGATTTTCTACGTTGAATAGGAGCCTGGTTATGCATGTAAAATCTCCCGCATTGCCCGTCTGTTACTGTGCTGCTGATTGTTCGGCATTAACGGTAAGACGCGCAACCTGGTTAGTTCTGATAAAGCGGCTCAGATCGACAGGTTTTCCTTGATACTGGATCTGTACCGCTGCCGGTGCGCCGATTTTAAGCTTGTATGGTGCCTGGCCCGTTAGATTTAACGTGCCATCTTTACGTTGCAGGCCGCTGAACAGCTTTTTACCTGTCGCGTCAGTCACTTCCAGCCAGCAATCAGCCGTGAAATTCATCACCAGCGCATTCGGGTCAACGGCAGGTGCCGCCGTACCCGCCGGGTCAGTTGGCAGTGACGCCGCGGTGTTATCTGCCGGTGCCGTTGCCGCAGGGGCGGTATCAACATTGGCCTGAGAAGGTGATACGACCGCGTTCTGATCCTGGGCCTGGGTAGCCGGTGCGGTATTCGCCGTCGATTCTGGCGTCGCCGCTGGATCGGTTGCAGGCGTGCTGGTTGCTGTCGCCTGAGGTTCGCTGGAGGTCGCAGCCCCTTCGGTGCCCAACGGCACGCTTTGCGCGCCGTTAGTGCCAGACTGATTAAGCTCAGCGGAGGACTGATCGGCCATGGTGGTGATCTCTTCCTGTTGCGCTTTGTGGTTTTGCCACCACCATGCGCCCGTCAGGCCGACAACCACGAACAGGACCAGCCAGGTAAAGCTCATCAGCCAGCCATCGCGTTTTTTACGACGTTTGCCCAGAGAGAAGCTCTGCATCGGCGCAACTTTTGCCGCACGCACAGGCGCCTGCTTCTCCATCATCGGCAGTAATTCGTCTTCAGGAATATGAACCAGTTTGGCGTAAGAACGGATATAACCGCGCAGAAACGTTGAAGCCAGATCGGCGGGTGCCTTATCTTCTTCAATGTCGCGAACGGTGGAAACCTTCAGGCACAGGCGTTCTGCAACGGCTTGCTGGCTAAGTCCGAGTTGTTCACGGGCGTTGCGAAGACGAACGCCAGTGGAGAGTGCTGCATTTTGATCGTGAGTGGCTTCAGTATTCATTCGCTACAACTACTGGTACGTGAAAATAAGGGTTCAGGTGCCGGTGAGTCACAATGCCACCCGCACCGCGAAACTTTAGGTCAGTTAACCTGGAACAAACAGTATAAGACTGTCGGGCCGCAGATGACAGCGCTGGCAGGCCTTCACGCTAAACTGTTGTTACGTCGTTACATACTGCCCGAAAGTCGTATGAAACGCACCGTAATTATTAATCAGTCGTGATGATTGTGGCTGGTTATTCAGTAAATTAATGCTTCACGGCGCAAAAAATGCGCCGTGTCTGCATAATAATCAAACGGTTTTAACCGCGATTGACTCACCCTGCATACGCTTACGCAGCGTACGTTTGGTACGGTCAATAACGTCACCCGCCAGCTGACCACAGGCTGCGTCGATATCGTCGCCACGCGTTTTACGTACGATGGTGGTGAAACCATACTCCATCAGCACTTTTGAGAAGCGATCGATACGGCTGTTCGAGCTACGGCCATACGGCGCGCCCGGGAACGGGTTCCATGGGATCAGGTTGATCTTACATGGCGTATCTTTCAGCAGTTCAGCCAGCTCATGTGCATGCTCGGTACCGTCGTTAACATGATCCAGCATCACGTATTCAATGGTCACGCGGCCCTGGTTAGCATTGGATTTCTCCAGGTAACGGCGCACGCCAGCCAGGAAAGTTTCGATATTGTACTTTTTGTTGATCGGCACAATTTCGTCACGGATGGCGTCGTTTGGCGCGTGAAGGGAGATGGCCAGCGCAACGTCAATCATGTCACCCAGTTTGTCCAGCGCAGGCACAACGCCGGAAGTAGAGAGCGTAACGCGGCGCTTGGACAGACCAAAACCGAAATCGTCGAGCATGATTTCCATCGCCGGAACGACGTTGGTCAGGTTGAGCAGCGGTTCACCCATCCCCATCATCACCACGTTGGTGATTGGACGTGTACCGGTGACTTTCGCTGCACCCACGATTTTCGCAGCACGCCAGACCTGGCCGATAATTTCCGATACGCGCAGGTTACGGTTAAAGCCCTGCTGCGCCGTAGAGCAGAATTTGCACTCCAGCGCACAGCCCACCTGAGAAGAGACGCACAGCGTGGCGCGATCGTCTTCCGGGATATACACGGTTTCAACACGCTGATCGCCAACGGCAATGGCCCACTTGATAGTGCCATCTGAAGAGCGCTGCTCTTCCACCACTTCCGGTGCGCGGATTTCCGCCACTTCTTTAAGCTTATTGCGCAGCACTTTGTTGATGTCCGTCATGTCATCAAAGTTGTCGCTGCAATAGTGGTACATCCATTTCATGACCTGATCGGCACGAAACGGCTTCTCGCCCATCTCTTTAAAGAACTCGCGCATCTGCTGACGGTTCAGGTCCAGCAGGTTAATTTTTCCATTTTTATTGGGAACCGCAGGAATGGCGACTTCGGAGGTATTCACTAATTCAGACATAATTTTTTCCGGCCTCGTTGTTACACGTTGTGGCCCTTGGTGGGTTGAAAAGAAACGCCCCGGTAAGCAGTCTGCTCGTCCGGGGCGTTGCATTGTACAAAGTCTGGCGCAGGGATGCCACGTTTGCACGCGGCATTTACGAAATTATTAGCGAGTGCGCGGGCACACTTCGCCTTCTGCAAAGAAGAACGCGATTTCGCGCGCAGCAGATTCAACAGAGTCGGAACCGTGGGTGCCGTTCTCGGTGAAGCTGTCTGCGTAGTCAGCGCGCAGAGTACCTGCCAGCGCGTTGTCCGGGTTGGTTGCACCCAGCAGATCGCGGTGACGCTGTACCGCGTTTTCGCCTTCCAGTACGGATACCACGATCGGGCCAGAAGTCATGAACTCGACCAGACCGTCAAAGAATGGGCGACCTTCGTGCTCAGCGTAGAAACCGCGAGCCTGTTCAACGGTCAGGTGCAGCATTTTGGTGCCAACGATCTTAAACCCTGCTGATTCAAAGCGAGCGAAGATGCTGCCAATAACGTTTTTTGCCACCGCGTTTGGTTTGATGATGGAAAAAGTACGTTCAATAGCCATTGATAACCTCTGTAAAATGTTCTGTTGTTTTTGCATACCTGAGTATGGTGTGGCGCGGATTATAAAGAGCAATAGCGCCATTGCCTATGGTTATGCATAACATTTTTTTAAAATGAGACGAAGATTAGCAACAGCTCGTATTTCGCATGCCGTACTGATGGTGAAAACAGAGCGGACACTGCTTTTCATCAGAACTAAATGACCAGAAATGCCGGTGGCACGTCAAACAAACGGCTTCATATGCCGGTATGGTCACGCTTTTCGCTGTCCCGTCTGTTTGCGTCACGTTTATCGCCGCATGCTGGCATACCGCTTCGCAGCCGCCACACCCCGTACAGCGTCCGGTTTCCACGACCAGTTCAGCGTTCTCAAACCGAATCGCGTTTTCCGTACAACTCCGCCAGCACGCGCCGCAGAGTACGCAGGATTCGGTATCGAGAGTTATCTCTGCCTCGCTAAACGCAGAAAACGCCCTGCGCAGCTCACGCTGACCGGGCACGACGCAACAGACCCGGACATCCTCACGGGGAACGTGCATCAGCGCACGCCGGGCGGTATTTACCTCGTTGACGGGTATATGTTTAAACGCCCACGCTGCTTCACCACGTCGACGAAGCGCCAGATTCAGCCGGGCAATCGCCAGCAACCAGTCAGGATTCTGCTCCGCGTCGATACTGATAAAACGAACGTGGTGCTGCGCGTGCCACAGCAGAAGCTCATTCACCCCTGGCGCACGGTCAGTAAAAGGCCCAACAAGCGTATCGCCACACAGAAAACGTTTTCGCGGCGTGATGCCGGTGATGGCTACAGCGGGGCAGACAAACAGGCAGTCACCGCATTCAATACAGCGGCTGTCATCAACCGAGACGCCGGTGTCGGTAAAAGAAAAAGCCTGCACGGGACAGACGTCCGCGCAGGCGCAGCAGGAAGAGTGGCGAAAACGGCGACGGACGCACGCATGCGTCACGTCCATCGCCGGGGCAAAGGTTAATCCGCCCATCAGCCAATACTGAAGAAAACAAAGCGCAGCATCAGCTCACCCACAATTAGCAAGGCACTGCCCAACAGCATTGTGCCTCGCGCCGCTTTTAAGCCGCCCGCAGCAAAGCACAGCATACCCGCAACGGAAACGCACCAGCTCAGCAGATGCACGGTTCGCAGTTGCTCCAGCATTTGTAACGGTGCGTGTGGGAACGTCACAACGGTGTTGTCCATAGCCGTAATATCTGCCAGCCAGACGGGCTGCATCACCAGACGTGCAATCACCAGCAGCGTAATAATGACAATCGCCGTTCGCACGCGGGTCTGGGAACGTGCCCCAACGGCCATGCAGGCTGAACCGATAATTCCCACCGAACCGATAAACAGCACCAGGGTATTAATGTGATGCCACGTCACCACGGATGCATGCATGTAGATCTGCGCCATGCAGAACACATCCACCAGCCCGACAAGACCTGCCACAACCAACAGCGGCTTCCAGCCTGGTTTTTTGACAAACATCAGCAGCGTTGCGAGGCCAAGTGCCGCAAGATAAAGACTGGCAAAGATAATCTCACGGCTCAGCCAGGAGCTGGATACGTGACGCAGCGCATTGAACGCATTAAGTGGATAGCCCATGTGCAACGCAGAGGCGAGCAGACCGAGGCTGGCCAGCACAAACGCTCCGGCAGCCGGCAGCAGCGCGCTGCGTTGCGTGCTTCCGAAGGCCAGCCACAGCGTAACGCCAACCGATCCTTGCAGGAACAGCGTAAAAATCAGCAGCGGTAACTCATGCATGACGTTTCCCCTCTTTCTCTGCGCCCTGATGCGCTTTGATCACCAGGTTCGGTTTGGTGATGGAGGAATCAGGCAAGCCTTTCACATCACAGACCGCACCATACTTCGCCCGCAGTTCATCAATCGGCCCGAATTTAATCGCTTCGAGTGGACAGGTTGCCACACAGACAGGCTGTTCCCCCTTCGCCTGTAGATCCACGCAGAAATCACATTTGGACATCTGCCCGGTCTGCTCGTTGAGCTGTGGCGCGCCGTAAGGGCATGACCACGCGCAGTAGCCGCAGCCGACGCACTTATCAGTATCTACGCGCACAATACCGTCCCCCGGACGCTTATGCATCGCAGTGGTCGGACAGTTTTTGGTGCAGATTGGGTCGGCACAGTGGTTACAGGAGATAGAGAGCGTGTAGGCAAAAACGTTATTGCTGACGCCACCCTGCCCGGTCGGGATAAAGCTCCCGCCATTAACTTCGTACACGCGACGGAAACGACGTCCGACCTCAAGGTTGTTTTTATCTTTGCACGCTACCTGACATGCTTTACAGCCCGAGCAGCGAGAAGAGTCGATATAAAAACCCAGCTGTTTGTCGCTTACCGGTGCGTAATGTTTAAACTGACTCATGCTTTAGCTACCTCCACCAGCATGGTTTGATGGGAATTCCCTTTCGCAAGCGCGGTAATACGTGCGGAACTGAGCACGTTCGCGCAGCCGCCCTTATCAATACCCTGCTCGTCCGGCTGCCACCAGGCACCCGCCTGCATGGCCACAACGCCTGGAATGATGCGCGGCGTGACCTCCGCCGGGATCTCGCAAATGCCGCGCGCGTTATGAATACGCACGGTATCTCCCTGCGCAATGCCGCGTTTTTGCGCATCCTGCGGGTTGATCCACAGCTTTTGCTGCTGCGCCTCAATTAACCACGGGTTGGCGTACTGGGTGGAGTTAGCGCGGTTTTTTCCTTTCCAGGTAATCAGCTGGAGCGGGAAGCGTTTCGCCAGCGCGTCTTCCGGCCCTTCATGGGCAGGCACGTAGTGCGACAGCGCCGGAATTTCCGGGTGATGCATGTCGTACAGACGCTTCGAGAAGATCTCAATTTTTCCGGACGGCGTCGGAAACGGATGATTCTGCGGATCGCGAATGTTGTCTTCAAAGGCGACGAACGGCGCGCTTTTGAAAAGGTGCTGACGCGTCTTCTGTAGCGTCGCGAAGTCCGGCAGGTTTTCGTCAGGCATGGAAAGACGCGTCTGCTCCCAGATGTGCTCAATCCACGCTTTTTCGTCACGCCCTTCACTGAACGCGGGTTCGACGCCAAGCTTAGCAGCGACCTCCCGCAGCCAGTCGTAGTCTGAACGGCGTTCAAATTCAGGTTCAATGAGTTTTTCTGACAGGATCAGATAGCTTGCCGTGCCCCAGGTTTCGCCGATATTCCAGCGTTCCATAAAGCTGGTTTCCGGCAAAAGAAGGTCGGCGTATCGGGCGCTCGGCGTCATAAACAGATCGCTTGCGACGATAAACTCGATTTTCGACTCGTCTTCCAGGACACGGGTTGCCTGATGAAGATCCGGGTTCTGGTTAGCCAGATAATTTCCCGCCAGCGAGAACAGGATGCGGATATTGCTGTCCAGCTTTTCGGCATCCTTCAGGCCGACGTCCGCGGTGACCTGAGAGGCATCGTCGGCGGCCTGCACCCAGTTCATCACCGATATTTTGGCTTTGACCGGGTTGTCCGGCATTTCTGGTCCGGCGGCAAATTTCCGGTTTGCGCAGCCGCCATAGCCTGCTGCCCAACCGCCTTTCACCCCGACGTTACCCGTGAGCGTAGCCAGCAACGTCGAGCCGCGCGCGGTGCGCTCGCCGCAGTTATGACGCTGCGGTCCCCAGCCCTGGATCAGCGCAGCGGGTTTGGTGGTTGCGTAGTCGCGCGCCAGTTGCCGAATTGTTTGTGCAGGCACGTGGGTGATTTTCTCTGCCCACTCGGGCGTTTTCGCCACGCCATCTTTTGCGCCGCTCAGGTAAGCCATCAGGGATTCATTGGCCGGAACGCCTTCTGGCATAGTGTCTTCGTCAAAGCCCAGGGTGTAGCGCTGAATAAAGTCGCGATCGTGCAGGTTCTCCGTGACGATCACATACATCATCGCGTCCATCAGGGCGTTGTCCGTGGTGGGAAGCAGCGGGATCCACTGATCGGCCAGGGAGGAAACCGTATCGGAATAGCGAGGGTCGACAACAATAAAGCGAGTGCCGTTTTGCTTCATCTTCTGGTAGAAGTGGTTGCTGTGACCAAAGATCGTTTCCGTCGGGTTATGTCCCCAGAGGATGACCAGTTTGGTGTCCAGCAGCGTGTCAAGAGAGCTGCCGCTGGCAGCGGTGCCATAGGTATACGGCGTTGCTGCCGCCGTGTTACCCATACTGACCGAGTGATAGCTTTCGAGATAGCCGCCGGTTAAGTTGAGCAGACGACGAACCATTTTATCGCCGGAAAAAGTCCCGCCGGACACAGCGGTGCCCACATGAACATAGCGTGAAGCCGCACCGTATTTTTGCGTAATAGTTTTTAATTGATTCGCAATAAGGGTGGTGGCTTCATCCCAGGTAATACGCTCGAATTTTCCTTCGCCACGTTTCCCTACACGTTTCATTGGGTATTTCAGTCGATCGGGATGGTAAACAAATTTCCGATAAGCCCGGCCACGCACGCAGGCGCGCATTACGGGCATTTGCGGATCCAACGCGTTATCCGGACGCGTAGAAATTCGGGTCACAACGCCCTCACTGACGTGAGCACGAATATCACACTTGCCGCCGCAGTCAAACGTACTACAGGTTTGCACCACTTTTTCTTCAGGCGTAGTGTCTGAAACCGCCGCGCCCTGTGCCTGTACTTTGCCGGTTTTGACGACAAAAGGCAGAGCGGCGAGCGCCGATCCTGCCTGAATAAACTGACGCCGGGATATGGCGGGAATAGTCCCCTCTCCCTGATGTTTATTTTTTTCCATTGCTCGTTCCTTAAAATAAAAACGCATTCTCGTTTTTTTTCAGGAACGGATATTGATAATTATCAAGCTAACTCTTGAGGAGTAACACTTAGCGATCTAACTCAAAATTGACCGTCGCCGTTTGTCCTGTTTCATCTAATACAACTAACTGATATTTACCCGACAAATATAATTGCAGTGAATAATTCTTCTGATGTCCGTCCAGCGGTTCGCCATTCAAAAACCACCATCGTTGCCCCTCCCCGCCGCTGGTTGAAACGAACAGGGTCATGTTTTTCTCACCCGGAAGACGTTTAATTACCGCCCCTTCTCTGACGCCTGACAACATCAGCGGCGCCGCATTATGGTTATCCAGCGGAGGGCAAACCGCTGAACGGGCGGGGAGACGAGCTGCCCGTTTTTCGGCAGCAGGCAGCCAGGGCTCCAGAGGCAGCGGCCAGACATCCAGCACTTTTTCTGTCGCATCAGGACAATCCGCTGCGACGCGTTTGCCTTCTTTATCCAGCCAGACCGGGAAACGGATCCCGCGAATACCTTCCTGTTCCGGCAGCAGCAGCGTAGGCGGTTCACTGCCTTCCAGCAGCCAGGTTGACAGCCGACGCCGACAGTTTTCGCTCCCTTCAGGCAGGGACTGGCCCCCCGGCCAGCAAATCACGCCCCGTCCTACGCTTGCAGGACGCGGATCGCGCGGCAGACGGGCTTCATCCACCATCGAGCGGGACTGAAGCATGTTATTGACCTGATTCAGGAGCGGAACTGCGCTGGCGAAACCAAACTGCCCGGCAACGGGCGTGCCGTCCGGACGTCCGGTCCAGATTCCAATGACATACCGGGCGTTCAGCCCAATGGCCCAGGCATCCCGGTAGCCGTAACTGGTGCCCGTTTTCCACGCCAGCGGCGCAACCTGGGGCAGCGCACTGTCCGGCAGGGGCTGTGCTTCACTGGCGAGAATGCGACGAATGATCCACGCCGCCCCCTGCGACAGCAGCGGACGTTCGATCAGCGGATCGCCCGGCTGTAAACGCAACCGACCCGCCTGCCCCTGCCGCGCAAAGGCACTGTAGGCGGCAGCGATATCAGCCAGGCGTGCCCCTGCGCCCCCCAGGATCAGGGAGAGGTTGGGCTGCGCACCCGCAGGGAGTATGAGCGGTAATCCCGCGTTGCTCAGCATGCCTGCAAAACGTTTTGGGCCGTACGCTTCCAGCACCTGCACCGCAGGCAGGTTGAGGGAACGCACCAGGGCTTCGCTCATGCTGACCGGCCCATGAAAACCGCTGTCAAAGTTGCCGGGGCGATAATCCCCCGTTTTTCTTGGAACATCCTGTAATAACGAAGCGGGATGGATCAGGCCATCGTCCAGCGCCATGCCATAGATGAATGGCTTGAGGACCGATCCCGGCGATCGGATCGCATTGACCATATCCACGTGACTAAAGCGACTGTCATCATTGATATCTACCGAGCCTACCCAGCCACGCACTTTCATGGATGTATGATCCACGACGATCATCGCCAGTGAACTGCGGGCAGGCAGGCGCGATTTCCAGTTCATTGCCAGCTCTTCAAGCTGTCGTTGCAAAGCTGCATCCAGCGTGGTGACTATTTTTGTGTCGCGGCTTTTACTCAACATCATGCGGGAAAAGAGCGGCGCCAGCTGCGGCATCTGCCGGGGGGCCAGCCAGACCGGCTCTTCACGGGACTCTTTCACCTGCTTCTCAGACCAGACGCCCTGAGTCAGCATGCGGTCGAGCACTTTGTTCCGCGCCGCTTCGGCACGTTCCGGCCAGCGGTCGGGGCGCAGACGGCTGGGTGCCTGTGGCAGTACAGCCAGCAGCGCCGCGTCGGAATAGCTCAGCTGAGACGGCGGTTTGCCAAGATAAGTCCAGCTTGCCGCGCCCACGCCCTGCAACGTGCCGCCAAACGGGGCACGGTTGAGATACAGCGTCAGGATTTCACGCTTGGAGAGATGCCACTCCAGCTGCATCGCCCGCCACAGCTGACGAATTTTACCGCCAAAGGTACGCGGATGCGGATCCAGCAGGCGTGCCACCTGCATGGTAAGCGTGCTCCCGCCAGAAACCACTCTCCCGGCGGTGAGATCCTGCCAGGCGGCACGCAGTACAGAAAGCGGATTGACGCCAGGGTGATCCCAGAACCAGCGATCTTCATACTGGATCAGCGCCTCAAGATAGCGTGGGGAAACCTCTTCAATGGTAACCGGATAGCGCCAGATGCCTTCGCTGTCGGCAAAACGCCACAACGGAACACCCTGCTCATCCACCACCACTCGCGCAGGGTTGACCTCTTTCAGGGGCAACGGCCACACGCGGTCAGCGGCGACAATCAGCCCCCCTAAAAAGAGAAGCGCTCCCGCAAGCCACAGCCAGCGGGAGCGAATCAGGCGTGCTATCTGCATCTTACGGAACAACGATCAGCGGGCCACTGGCCGACCCCGTTGCTCGCCACTGCGGAACGTACATGGACTCGACCATCGGAACAGGCACCTGATAGGTTCCTGGCGTAACGGCACGGGCCAGGTAAACCAGCGTGACCGGCTGACCTTCATTGACCGGCACGGCGGCCACAAAGCGATCGTCGCGGAATTCCATGTGCTGAATATCAGACTGTTGCATCTGATTCAGCAGGTTTTGCACTTCACTGCCGCTGTCCTGCAAGCTGGCGCTGCTGCTCGCCAGATTCTGGTTTTCCAGCTCCAGACCTGCCGGGAGCAGATCCACCACCAGCGCATCCGGTACGTTCTGGCTTGCCTTCACTTCCAGCCACACCAGAACCAGCTCACCGCTCTTAAGTGAAGAGAGCGACTTGCTGCTGCCGTCTGTCGCCAGGATATGACGTTCAATCTGCAAGACGTGAGAAGATGGCTGGGGCGCATACTCCGGATAGCCAGTAGTGTCCAGTCGTACCCACAGCGGCGTCGTGCCGGTATTCGTCACCTGCAAGGCACCAGGCTGGTCGCCGTTCAGGTTTTCTACCTGCGCTTTATCACTGCTCTGGGTCTGTTCAGAGAGGGTGGTCGTTGCCTGCCACGCGCCTGACAAGGTTTGCAGTGAACGTCCAGCCAGGAACAGCGCATTGCTCTCCTGGGTTGACAGCCAGCGCTGGCTGAACGCGTTTTCAGATAACGCGTTCAACAGCCTGTTTTGCGCATCCGGCAGCAGCTTGTACTCTTCCAGCAGGGAGAGCATCAGGGCATTATCACGCAGCTGGCTGCCGTAATCCGCCATCCAGTTTCGGCTGTCGTTACGGGGTGTTTTGAGAGCCAGATCCAGCGCCTGCTGGCTGCGCGGTGTATCCCCCATCAGTTTGAGTGCCATGCCCAGCTGCATCAACGGAAGCCCGGAAGCGGCCTGAGCGTGACGCTCCCAGATTTCACGCAGTGCACCGAGCGGCGCTTTTTGCTGGCGAGCCAGCACCAGCGAAGCATACGCCTGGACAGCAAATTTGCTGGCCTGGGTGTCGTCGCTGTAGCGGATGGACATCATCCCCGGATCCTGTAAATAGCGCAGCAGTCGGCTGTTGGCGTTATTCACCGCCTCGGCAGGCACGCTGTAACCCTGCTCCCCTGCCCGCACCAGGAAATCCGTAACATAGGCGGTCAGCCAGTACTCTTCCGGGCCGTTTTTATCCCACAAGGCAAAACCGCCATCGTCACGCTGCATTTGCAGCAGACGGGAGATGCCGATATCAATGGCCGCACGGCGTTTATCGTCGGTGTCGCCTTTAATGCCCAACGCCGTAAGCTGTGCCGCGTTGGTGTAGAGGGACGGGAACAGGCCGCTGGTGGTCTGCTCAAGACATCCGTATGGATAGGCCTGAAGTTCACGAATGTAGCGCGCCAGGTTCAAAGGTGGTTTACCGCTGAGCAACAGCTGTCCCTGTAGCGTGGCAGGCGAGAAACCGTCGATATGCTGTGCTGGCGCGCTCCAGGATTCGCCAGGGTTCAGCATCGTGCCCGTATTCACCGTTTGCGCCGGGAATGCGGGGCGTACACCAATTTTCCAGCTCTTCTGCTGCGGCGCAAACGTCTCACCAGGGAGCTGAAGCCCCGTCACCTGAGCAGTTACTTCACCATCGCCATAGCCTTCCAGCGCGCGCACCGGAATAAACAGAGTGCTACGAGCGCCAGGCGGCAGCTTAACCGGCTCTGGCTGAGCACCTTCGAGCGACACCTTACCGGTTGCGGTTAACGCAATGTTCAGCGTTTGCGACTGGTCAGTAAGGTTGGTCAGGTCCAGCGTCAGGCGAGAGGTATCGCCACTTGCGAGGAATCGCGGCGTGTTAAGCTCGGTGATAATCGGAGCCGCCACAATGATTTTGCTTTCGCTGCTGCCGAAATCGTCTTCCGTCCAGGCCTGCGCCATCAGACGCAGTTCGCCGTTGAAATCACCGATCGGCAGCGTGATGGTGCCTTCACCGTTGGCATCAAGCGTAACCGGCTGCGCCTGCTGAGCAATAATGGTGACATGGTTCACCGGTGGCTTACCGCCGCGTTTCAGTTCATCGCCGTCTCCGCCAAAGCGCAGTGCGGCCAAACGTCCCTGACCTTCAATCACCTGGCCGTAAACATCATAGATGTCCGCGCCATAGCGCTTCTGACCGAAGAAAGCTTCCCACGGATCCGGCGTGACGTAGTCGGTAATGTTCAGCACGCCGCTATCAACAGCCGAGACCAGCACGTTCACCTTCTGTGGCACAGCCCCCTCTTTTACGCTGGCTTTCACTTTCACAGAAAGCGTCTGGTTCGGACGCATTTTTTGTGGGTTATCAAGTGCGATGCTCAGGCGACGATTTTCGTCCCCCATTGGCAGATGCAGCAGACCAACCGCGCGTTTTGGCGTGGCGGATTTAGATTTATCGCCAGGACGAACCACCAGCGTGCTGAGGTAGAGATCGTGACGTTTCCAGGCCTTATCCACCGGAATGGCGAGATCCAGACCGTTAACCGGTACGTCGATCTCTTTCCACCACAGTGGCCCTTCGCTGGATTCGATCATTGCATAGCCCTTGCCTGCGGCCGGCGCTGCAATATGCAGGTTGATGGTATCGCCTGGCTGATAGGATGGCTTGTCCAGTTTCAGCGTCACACGATCCGGGCGTGCAGCACCCGTGCCATCGCTGTTATCCTGCCAGCTGTACCCCGCCCAGAAGCGCACGCTGCTGACCATGCTATCAGGGGCTTTCACTTCCAGACGGTATGAGCCCCACTCCACCGGGAAGGTGACTTTACCGGTTTCATCGGCCTTGAGGTTAAGTTCCTGCTCGCCCTCAACGAGATCTTTTTGATCAAACTGAGACTGCCAGCCCTCGCTCTCGGACCAGTTCCAGAAGTAGTCGCGACGCTCACGGACCAGACGCACCTGCAGACCAGATACCGCTTTTTTCGCCCCGCTGGCATCGGCATAGACGATGTCAAAGCTGGCGTTGCCGTTCTCGTCGACAATCGGCTGGTTGACGGTGGTATCGGTGCGGTAGTCGTACACGGCCTTGCTGGCGAACTGTGGGCGGATCCCCGGAAGTTCAGCCGCAGGCCAGATAGCCTGCTCGGCGCGTCGCGTTACCGGACGCCCGCCTGATTCCAGCAGGCTGGCCTGCAAAATCAGTTGCAGCGGCGAGTGCACCTCTTTCCACTGGCTTTCGGTGGTAACCTGTCCGCGCCCCTGTTCGTCCAGCGTAAGCTGCACTTCATCCAGGCTGCGGCTCAGGTTCTCCTCGGCAATATCACCGAACTGGAAGCCAGGCAGTGCAGGCACCGCGTCACGTAGCGGACGCAGGAAAAGCAGGCCTTGCAGAGAATTACCGTTAGCCGGCGCGCCATACAGATAATAGCCCACAACGTTAAAGTCCACATCCTCCTGCGGGGAAACCGGCGTTTTTTGCCCGGTCAGATTCAGCGCCATACGCTCAGGCATAAAATCTTCGACGTGGAAATCCCACATGCGCTGCTGGTTATCCCCCGTATTCGCGCGAATATGCCACATGCCGGTCTGGGCGCTGCTATCAAGCGGATAGTTGAAGCGATAGAGACCGTTCTCAGGTTGCACAACGACCGTACGCGCTACCTGGCCGTCCGGACGCAGCACGTCAAGTTTTACAGGCTGCTCGGGAAGCGGTTTGCCATCGCTGTCGCGAAGCAGGCCGTTAAGGATCACCGTTTCACCCGGACGATAGAGATCGCGCGGGCCAAACATAAAGAACTGTTTGCTGTAACCCGGGTTACCGGCGATATCAAACTCCGCCAGATCCAGCGCCGGAAGTTTGAGGTCAAGAAGCGTGGTCTGGCCATCTTTACTGGCCAGGATCAGCGCGGCTTCTTTATCGGTTTCCAGTTTCGCATGACCATCGGCGTCGCTGTTCGCCTCGGCCAGGGTCTGTCCTTTATCGTTCAGAAGGGTAATGGTCACGCCTGACTGCGCCGCACCGTTTTCAAGACTCTGGGTGAAGATGTCCAGGCGGTTATGATAACGGTGAGCGGACAGCCCAATATCAGTTAAGGTAAAGAGCGTCGCGGCGTTACTGTAGTTATAGTGACCAGCCTGATTCATCACGGCGATATAGACGCCAGACTGCTGGAGCGGCTTAATATCTTTGAGCGGCAGGAGTAGTTTTTCACGCGTGTTGCGCGCCGGGTTGAGGTCGAAACGGCCGGTGTAGACCAGTTCCGCCATCTTCAGCAGGTTGTCAGATTCCCAGTTGGTCAGCGAGTTACGGTACTCCCACTGGCTGACAAACGAGGCCAGCGACTCCGGCTTAACGCGGTAGAAGTTCACGTCCACATTGTTGACGTTGAGCGCCATCACCGGCAACCCTTCCACCACTTTACCCGGCAGCAGCGATCCGCGGCTGGCGAATCCGACCGTCGGTTCAACATCCCGGGTGGTGATCGCTTTTTCATAGTCAATGCCAAATGTCGCTTTGTTCAGCGCCAGCAAATTACGCTCGACGGTGACGACCAGATTACGATTCGGCTCCAGATGGCGCAGGCGCAGCTCTTTCAGATTGGGGGCCAGTTCCCAGGCGCCGTCCACTTTGCCACTTTTTTTATCCACCACATGCACCGTTTTCGCAAAATCCTGGCTGGGATCCAGCGGTACAGAGAAGGTCAGAACCAGTGTCGCAGCGCCGTCGAGTTGCACTTCAGAGGCATCCAGCAGCGTCAACGCCTTACCCTGACTCTGCGCGGCCAGCTTAGCCAGCTTTTCAGGATCCGGTTTTGCCGGGGTTTTCTGTTCTGATGTAGTAGACGCTGCGGGGGCAGCGGCCTGAGGTTTGTCATCGCTGTTATCACAGCCGGCAAGCGTAAAGGTGGTGAGCAGCGCGAGAGAGATCGCAGCTAAGCGAAACGGTTTCATCCTATGTCCCTGGCCTGAGGGGCCTGTTGGTCGTCGTCCGGATAAGTATTATCCGCAAGTTTCGTTAATACAAAAAGTCCAATTTTATAATCTGGAAAGCGCCTCGCAGAATGGCATCGTACTCGCATGCGAGGGTGGAACCGCGATCACACAGCGTAACGTAACATGTTACCTTTCGCGTCATTTGTTTTTAAAACAAGAAGATAGCTGGATAAGCTCGCATCATGCCTGCTAGTTTTATGACCATGACGCACCCCGAGTGCGCGGTTCAATAAGAGAGAAAGCCATGAAACGAGCCGTGAACGCCCTACAAAATTTCGGAAAATCACTTTACGGACCTGTACTTATCTTACCTATCGTCGGTCTGTTTATCGCCTTTGGGAATGTGCTGGGTAACGGCAATCTGGCCGAGTACCTGCCGTTTCTCGGCCATCCGCTGATCCAGAGTGTCGGCCAGCTGATCGCCAAATCTGCCGTGTCGGTGCTGGTCAACCTGGCGCTGGTGTTTGCCGTCGGGATCCCCATTGGCCTGGCAACCCGAGACAAAGGCTACGCGGCGCTGATTGGGCTGGTGACCTTTATCGTATTCATTAACGCGATGAACGTGACGTTACAGCTTCAGGGAGAACTGGCCCCTGCGGAGCAGATGAAAGCCGCCGGACAAAGCATGGTACTGGGCGTCCAGGTGCTGGAGATGGGCGTTTTCGCCGGGATCCTGACCGGGGCGCTCTCCGGTTATCTGTACAACAAATATTCCGGTGTCCTGTTTAACGGCGCGATGGCGATATACTCCGGCCACTGCTTTGTCGCGATTGTGATGTTGCCAGTCTCTATGCTGCTCGGCGTGGTCATGAGCGAACTCTGGCCGTACGCACAGCATGGAATAAGCGCCCTGGCGCTGGCGATCAAAGGGTCCGGTCCGTTTGGGGTGGCGATCTACGGTTTCCTTGAACGCATTCTGGTGCCGACGGGCCTGCATCATCTGGTCTATACGCCGTTCCTGTATACCGAACTGGGCGGTACGCAGGAGGTGTGCGGTACGGCTTACCAGGGCGCGCGCAATATCTACTTCGCCGAGATGGCCTGCCCGGACGTGAAGCAGCTCAGCAGCACCGTGGTGTGGGATGCTCGCGGCATCAGCAAGATGTTCGGCCTTCCCGCCGCCGCGCTGGCGATGTACATGACCGCGAAGCCAGAGCGTAAAGCGATTGCGAAAGCCATTCTGATCCCGGCGGCGCTGACCTCGCTGCTGGTCGGCGTAACCGAGCCGATCGAGTTCTCTTTCCTGTTTGTCGCCCCGCTGTTGTTCGTGGTGCATGCGGTGCTGACCGGCATTGGCATGATGCTGTTCACCCTGTTTGGCGTTCACGCCATCGGCGCCAACGGAATTATCGATTTTATCCTCTACAACCTGCCGCTCGGCACGGAAAAGTCCAACTGGCCCATGTACATCGTGGTCGGGCTGATCATGTTCGCCCTTTATTTCGTGGTGTTCCGCTTCCTGATCCTGCGTTTCAACATGAAAACGCCCGGTCGTGAAGATGACGATCGGGAGACGCGCCTCTACAGCAAACAGGAATACCAGGCGAAGGGAAATAACGACGGGCTGGGCGAATCGATCGTCGTCGGTCTGGGCGGTCGGGAAAACATTCAGGTGGTTGATAACTGCTACACCCGCTTACGCGTCACGGTGAAGGACGTCGCCATCATCGACGAACCGCGCCTGAAAGCGACCGGCGCGAAAGGGATTATCAAACAAGGTAACAACGTTCAGGTGGTCTACGGGCTGCATGTCAAAAAAATGCGAGAAGCCGTTGAGACGTTTCTCTGAAAGGAGCTAAAGATGTTAACACCCCCATTCATTCTGTCGATTGCTGGCGGCGGCAGCACCTACACGCCAGGTATAGTGAAAAGCCTGATGGTACGCCTGCACGATTTCCCCCTGGCAGAGATTCGCCTGTATGACATCGACGAGGCGCGCCAGAACACCATTGCGCCCGTGGTGGAAAAGGTCATTCGCGACCACAGCCAGAGCATCAAATTCACGGTCACCAGCGATCCGGAGGTGGCCTTCAGCGGCGCGCATTTTGTTTTTGCTCAGATGCGCGTCGGACAGTACAAAATGCGCGAGCAGGATGAAAAAATTCCGCTGCGCCACGGGGTGGTCGGCCAGGAAACCTGCGGACCCGGCGGGCTGGCATATGGCCTGCGTACGATCCTGCCGATGGTAGAGCTGATCGATAGGGTGGAACGCTACGCGCACGAAAAGGCGTGGATCGTGAACTACTCCAACCCGGCGGCGATCGTCGCTGAGGGCGTGCGTCGCCTGCGCCCCAACGCACGCGTGCTGAACATCTGTGATATGCCTGTCGCCGCGATGCGCAATATGGGCGCCATTCTGGGCGTGGATCGCCATAAACTGGAGGTGGACTATTTTGGCCTCAACCATTTCGGCTGGTTTACCCGCGTGCTGGTGGACGGCGAGGACAAGCTGCCGGAGCTGCGTAAACATATCGCGAAGTTTGGCCTGCTGACGGAAGACGCGGCCAAAACCGACCCGCAGCACTCGGATCCGTCATGGGTGAAAACCTGGCGCAACATCAAGCCGATTATGGATAACTTCCCGGAGTACCTGCCGAACCCGTATCTACAGTACTACCTGATGCCGAACCAGATTGTGGAGCATCAGAACCCGGACTATACCCGTGCCAACGAAGTGATGAACGGACGTGAGAAAAAGCTGTTTGCCGCCGCCGAAGAGTACCAGCGCAGCGGGATCTTACCGGACGCCTTCCACGTAGGTGTTCACGGCGAATTTATCGTCGATGTCGCCTGCTCGCTGGCATTCAACCTGCGCCAACGTCATCTGGTGATGGTGGAAAACCGCGGGGCGATTACCAATCTGCCGTACGATGCGGTGGTGGAAGTACCTGCCTATATCACCTCCGAAGGGCCGGAGCCTGTCCGCGTGGGTCAGGTGCCGTTGTTCCACCAGACGCTCCTGCAACAGCAGCTCGCTTCTGAACAGCTGCTGGTTGAGGCGACAATCGAAGGCAGCTATGAGAAAGCACTTCAGGCGTTCACCCTGAACCGCACCGTGCCGACCATGGAGCACGCGAAAGCGATTCTGGATGAGATGATCGAAGCCAACCGCGACTACTGGCCTGCGCTGCAAAAGGCATGGCAGGACGGTGAAGCGGTGAAAAAATAGGGGCTTGCTCGCGAGTTGAACGTGGTTAACTTGTCGGTGTCAGAAAAAACACCGACAATCCTTTTTTACGGAAAAGAATGGAGGCAACCATGTCCACCTCATATTTTGTCGCCGCCGACTGGCTGATTGAGCACGGCGACGACCCGGAAGTTCAGATTATCGACGCGCGCATGGCCCCTCCGGGCCAGGAGCATCGTGACGTTCCCGCTGAATATCGCGCAGGGCACCTGCCTGGCGCGGTTTTTTTCGATATCGAAGCTCTCTCCGATCACACCTCTCCCCTGCCGCACATGCTGCCTCGTCCGGAAGCGTTTTCCGTGGCGATGCGCGAGCTCGGAATCAGCAAAGACAAACATCTTGTTGTTTATGATGAAGGTAATCTGTTTTCCGCCCCGCGGGCGTGGTGGATGCTGAAAAACTTCGGCGTGGAAAAAGTGTCGATTCTGGCGGGCGGGCTTGCGTGCTGGAAGCGCGACGAGCTGCCGCTTCAGCAGGGCGACGTGACGCTGCCGGAAGGCGAATTCGATGCCACGTTCGACGCACACGTGGTGAAACGCCTGACCGACGTGCTGGTCGTGAGCCATGAAAAAACGGCCCAAATCGTCGATGCCCGTCCTGCTCCGCGCTTCAATGCAGAAGCGGATGAACCGCGTCCGGGGCTGAAGCGCGGACATATCCCGGGGGCGCTGAATGTGCCGTGGGGCGATCTGGTGTTTGAAGGCGAGCTGAAAACCACCGATGAATTGCGTGCCATTTTTGAACGTCAGGGCGTGGATTTGCATCGTCCGGTTATTGCCAGCTGCGGCTCCGGCGTGACGGCCTGCGTGGTGATCCTGGCGCTGGCAACCCTTGGGGCGAATGACGTGACGCTGTATGACGGCGCCTGGAGTGAATGGGGTGCACGGGACGATCTGCCGGTTGAACCGGCGAAATAATGGATAACCGCCTGGCAACGCTGTTAACACGCGGGTCGTCACTGACCCGCGCTGAGTATCGCGTCCTCGCCCACCTCACTGAGCATCCGCTGCTGGTGGGCAATATCACGGTGCGCGAGCTGGCGCTGGCGACATTTGTCTCCACCGCGACGATTATGCGGCTATGCCAGAAGCTGGGCTTCAGCGGATTTAGCGAGTTTATCTGGCACTGCAAGCAGCTGCTTTCTGACACGCCGCATATCACCGTACAGTCTGCGCAACATGCAGAAATGCCCGTGCTTTTTGCCCGGTTTATTGCCAACTATCAGCAGACCTTCCAGTGGGTTACCCAGGACAAACGCCAGCAGTTTGCCAGCCTGCTGCGCCAGAAAGAGAGCTTCTTTCTCTACGGCGCCGGGTTTTCATATCTTTTTGCCGAGTACCTGACCAAGAAGTTGCAGGTGCTGGGAAAAACCGCGTTCATCTCCGGACCGGGGGACAGCCGGAATATTTTTCTCAGCAACGCCGCACGCTATCAGGTATTTATTGCCGTTTCGCGCAGCGGCGAAACGGAGCAGGTGCTGGATAAAGCGCGGATCGCCAAAAACGTCGGCATGACGATCGTCGCGTTTACCCGCGCGTCGGCCAATACGCTGGCAGGTATGGCCGACGTGCATTTTGCCCTCTATGACGAAGCGGTACATTTCGCCGCCGAAGCCGCAGGGGTGACGTCGTTTGAGTCGAATCTGGTGCTGCTGATGGATTTACTGTTGCTGGAAGCAACGGGGTGAAGGTCACCCCGCCGTAATCAGATAATGCGGTTGGTCTTGAGATCGCGCAGGAAGCCGCCCCAGCGACGCTCGTAGAACGGGGTGATGTGCTCGGTAATAAAGTGGCTGATGCCCTGCTCACCTTTCTTCACCTGACAGATATCAATCGGCTCATCGCCCGGGAGCGTGTCGGTCGCTACGCTTCCCGCCGCCTGGATGATCTCGTCGATATCGCCATCGGCCTCAATTCCAATCAGCAGAACAGGCTTTTCGTCAGCGCTCTCTTTGATGGAGCAGAGGAACGCGCGTTTTACCGGCTTGATGGTTTTAAACAGCGTGGTCAGGGAGTCAATCATCTGCGCGGGCGGCTCAGCCACTTCAGACAGCAGCAGCGTTTCGCCCCCTTCCAGCACCTCCTGGGTGCTGAGCGGGTTGCCCTCGTCACCAATCAGATGGCTGATTTCACGCGGAGTGAACTCTTTCCCGGCCGGCAGTTTGGCGTTGAGGAACAGCGTCTGCCCCAGGGTCATTTCGAACAGCGTGCGCACCGGCATCACCACGAACGCCTGTTCGTCTTCTACCGCTTCCTGCAAGGCCTCGAGCGAGGTAAAGAACGGGATCACCGACGTGCCGTCGTCTTTCTCCCAGTGCAGCAGATCCAGCGCGCTGTCTTCGACAACCTGCTCCCCTTCCGCGGCGGTGCCCGGCACCCAGACGGTGGATTCCAGCAGCGTGCGGAAAAAGGCCGGACGGTGGGCGGGCTCGGTCGCCGCCTGCTCCAGCAGGGTTTCTAATTCGTTTTTGGTTTCTGACATAGTTTGGCTACTTCACAATTGCCCGGCGGCGCAACGCTTGCACGGGCCTACGGGTTTTGTAGGCCGGGTAAGCGTAGCGCCACCCGGCAAAAAAGATCACTCAGCCGTCAGCAGGTTCGCCACGGTACGCACACCCAGACCGGTTGCGCCTGCGGACCACTGCTCAACCGCCGCTTTACGGTAGGTTGCGGAGCAGTCAATGTGCAGCCAGCCTTCATGGTAGTTCTCAACGAAGTGAGACAGGAAGCCTGCTGCGGTACTGGCCCCCGCCGGGTACGCCGCGCTCGCGGTGTTGTTCAGCTCGGCGAAGTTAGACGGCAGCTGGCTGCGGTGGAACTCGGCCAGCGGCAGACGCCAGAACGGCTCGTTTTCCGCCGCCGCGCTGGCCAGCAGGCGAGCGGCCAGCTTGTCGTCGAAGCTGAACAGCGCATGGTAATCGTTGCCAAGGGCAGTTTTCGCCGCGCCGGTCAGGGTCGCCATGTCGATAATCAGCTCCGGCTTCTGCGCAGAGGCGTCGATCAGGCCATCGGCCAGCACCAGACGGCCTTCGGCATCGGTGTTCATCACCTCAACATTTTTACCGTTGCGGTAGCGAATGATGTCGCCCAGCTTGAAGGCGTTGCCACTCACCATGTTATCCGCGCAGCACAGGTAGAGCTTCACGCGCTTGTTCAGACCACGGGTGATGGCGAACGCCAGCGCGCCGGTAATGGTCGCCGCGCCGCCCATGTCGGACTTCATGGAATCCATGAACGCGCTCTGCTTCAGGCTGTAACCGCCGGTATCGAAGGTGATACCTTTCCCGACCAGACAGGCAAAGACCGGCGCTTCTTTATCGCCGGTTGGGTTGTAATCCAGCGCCAGCAGGACCGGAGGACGCTCGGAGCCACGACCCACGGTGTGGATACCCATGTAATTTTGTTCGCGCAGGTCTTCACCTTTGGTGATGCGGTAGGACATCTTGTCGTCCGCCACGCCGCACAGCAGGTCAACCGCGCGCTGCGCCAGCTGCTCAGGCCCCAACTCTTCCGCCGGGGCGTTGATGGTGTCGCGCACCCAGTCGATAATTTTCAGGCGGCTTTCCAGCTCTTTCTGACCGGCTTCATCGAGGTTCGCCCACTCAATTTTACGGGTGCCTTTCGGGCCTTTGTAACCCGCCCAGAAAGCCCAGCTGCGGTCTGTGTCCCAGCCTTCGCCAGCCAGAGTGACATGCTTAATGCCCAGGCCGTCAATTTTACGCGCGGCGCGCTGGATCAGGCCCAAATCATCGTTACCCGTCAGGTGCAGGGTAATACCGTCGTTATTGATGCTCCAGGTGGCTTTCTCGCCCCAGCGTGCGTCGGCTGGCTGCGTGGAGAGCGTAATCTTCATCGCTTCGGTCATTTTATTTGTCCTTATTAGCAAACGGGCCGCCTGAAGGCAGCCCGTTAAGTGATTTACTCTGCTTCATCTAACCAGACTAACAGAATCGCCTCCAGAATTTTTTCATTGGATGCGTTTGGATCGTCGTCAAAATCCTCTAAATCGCAGATCCACTGATGCATGTCGGTGAATCGTACGGTCTTCGGATCGAGATCCGGGTTCGCGTCGTAGAGCGCTTCGCCGATTTCACGGCTGTCTGTCCACTTCAGTCCCATATTAATGCTCGCGTGCGTGGTTGATGGTGTAGCGTGGGAATTCCACGACCAGATCTTCATCGGTCACCGCCGCCTGGCAGCTTAAGCGGCTGTCAGGCTCCAGACCCCATGCTTTATCCAGCATGTCGTCTTCGTCTTCGGTGCTCTCGGCGAGAGAATCAAAACCTTCACGCACGATGCAGTGGCAGGTGGTGCAGGCACAGGATTTTTCACAGGCGTGTTCCACTTCGATACCTGCACGCAGGGCTACATCGAGAATGGTTTCACCGGTCTTCGCTTCCAGAACAGCGCCATCCGGACAGAGGTCCGCATGAGGCAAAATAACAATCTTTGGCATATTAAACCTCGTCCACGGACTGGCCTTTCAGCGCGACGCGGACAGATTTGTCCATGCGGCGAGCAGCGAAGTCCTGGGTTTGTTTATCAACGTTTTTAATGGCTTCTTCTATTGCGTCAGCGTCATTGCCTTCGGCGACTACGCTTAAGCGCGCGGCAGCGTCGTCAATCACCTGGCGCTCAGCGGCGCTTAACAGCGCGGCATCGGCAGCAAGCGCGCCGTTCAGGCTTTCCAGCACGCGTGCGGCTTCCACTTTTTGTTCCGCCAGCATACGCGCCTTCACATCCTGCTCGGCGTAGCTCATTGAGTCCTGAATCATGGAGGCGATTTCGCCATCGGTCAGGCCGTAGGACGGCTTCACCTGAATGGACGATTCGACGCCGGTGGATTTTTCCATCGCCGTCACGCTCAGCAGGCCGTCCGCATCCACCTGGAAGGTGACGCGAATATGCGCCCCGCCCGCCGGCAGCGCCGGAATTCCGCGCAGCGCAAAGCGCGCCAGAGAGCGGCAGTCCTGCACCAGCTCGCGCTCGCCCTGCATCACGTGGATGGACATCGCGGTCTGGCCGTCTTTGAAGGTGGTGAACTCCTGCGCGCGCGCCACCGGAATGGTGGTGTTACGGGGAATAACTTTCTCCACCAGGCCGCCCATGGTTTCTAAACCCAGAGACAGCGGGATGACGTCCAGCAGCAGCATTTCGCTGTCCGGCTTGTTGCCGACCAGGATATCGGCCTGGATAGCGGCACCCACGGCAACCACTTTGTCCGGGTCGATAGAGGTCAGCGGCGTGCGGCCAAAGAATTCCCCTACGCGCTCACGTACCAGCGGCACGCGGGTTGAGCCGCCAACCATGACCACTTCCAGCACCTCGCTGGCTTCAACGCCCGCATCTTTCAATGCGCGACGGCAGGCCAGCAGGGTACGCTTAACCAGAGGCGCAATCAGTTCGCTGAACTGGTCGCGGGTGATCTCACCCTGCCAGCCTGCGACGTTCACGCTGACGGACTGCGCATCGCTCAGGGCGATTTTGGCGTCGATGGCCGCATCCAGCAGTTCACGCTGGACGCGCGCATCGCTGCGATCGCTGATGCCCGCCTGCTCGCGGATGTAGTCCGCCAGCAGATGGTCGAAGTCATCGCCGCCGAGCGCGGAATCCCCGCCGGTGGCCAGCACTTCGAACACACCGCGGCTTAAGCGCAGGATAGAGATATCAAACGTCCCGCCGCCGAGATCGTAAACCGCAATCACCCCTTCCTGACCGGAATCGAGGCCGTAGGCAATGGCTGCCGCTGTCGGTTCGTTCAGCAGACGCAGCACGTGCAGGCCCGCCAGACGCGCGGCGTCTTTGGTGCCCTGACGTTGTGCATCGTCGAAGTAGGCCGGAACGGTGATTACCACGCCGTCCAGATCGCCACCGAGCGTCGCCGTCGCGCGCGCCGCCAGCGCTTTGAGGATGTCAGCAGAAACACGAATCGGGTTCAGCAGACCGGCAGATGTCGCAATCATCGGCAGGCCGTTTTCGCTGGCCTGTAACTGGTACGGCAGATGCGGATAACGGGTCTGGATATCCGCCAGCGAGCGGCCCATCATGCGCTTAACCGAGCTGATGGTGTTAGCCGGATCGCGCGCGGCATTGGCGCGGGCATCAAAGCCGACAGCGTGACCCTGCTGCTGGTAGTGGACCACGGAAGGCAGCAGATGGCGGCCCTGCTCGTCAGCCAGCGTTTCCGCCTGGCCGCTACGCACGGTCGCCACGAGAGAATTGGTGGTGCCCAGGTCAATACCGACCGCCAGACGACGCTGGTGCGGTGCGGCGCTAAAGCCTGGCTCACTAATTTGTAATAAGGCCATAATTGCTTCCGAAATTAAAAATCGAGCAGCTTTTCTTCGAGTTGTTCAGCACTGCTTCGCAGTTTATCGAGAAAACGGAGTTTGCGCACAGTGTCTGCCGCCACGTCCCAGGTCTCGTTGTTCAGTTGCTCAACCATCTGCTGATGGCGGGTATCGAACATGCCCTTTACGCGCTGGAGAAAACGTTCCAGACGCGCTTCGTCTTTAGCCTGTTCAATTTCATCCAGCTCTTCGCGAAGCTCCAGCTGCTCCATCAGAAACGCGGTGTCGCGCACGGTATGCTGTTCGCTCGCCAGATCAAAACCGTGGAGCGAGAGCAGATATTCTGCACGCGCCAGCGGATGACGCAGCGTTTGCCAGGCCTGGTTGATGGTTGCGGAGTGTGATACCGCAGCCAGCTGCTCTGCCTGCGTCCCGCTGGCGAATTTATCCGGATGGTACTGACGCTGGAGATCCTGAAAACGGATCGTCAGCGCCTGGAGATCAATCGGGTATTGAGCGGGTAGTCCGAAGAGAGTGAAGTAATCCATAACAATCTCAGGGGTAGCCTGTTAGAACAAACCCCACGCGCAGCAAAGCCACGGTGGGGTTATACCTTCTTACTTCGCGCTGCAGATGCGTTGTCTGCGCTCGTTCACCCCAGTCACTTACTTAAGTAAGCTCCCGGGGATTCACTCGCTTGCCGCCTTTCTGCAACACGAATTAATCGGTATAACAGCGGAACGCGGTTAAACGTGGAAGCTTTCGCCGCAACCACACTCGTCTTTGACGTTCGGGTTCGTAAATTTGAACCCTTCGTTCAGGCCTTCTTTTACAAAGTCCAGCTGAGTGCCGTTGAGAAATTGCAGGCTTTTGCCATCGACCACCACCTTCACGCCCTTGTCTTCAAACACGGTGTCATCAGACGCCGGTTCGTCAACAAACTCCAGTACGTAAGCCATACCAGAACAGCCGGAGGTACGTACGCCCAGTCGCAGGCCAAAGCCTTTACCACGGTTCGCCAGAAAAGAGCTTACTCGCGCGGCAGCGCTGTCGCTAAGGGTAATCGACATACTCAAACCTCAATTATTTTGCTTCACGTTTGCTTTTGTAATCCGCAATGGCGGCTTTGATCGCGTCTTCTGCCAGAATTGAACAGTGAATTTTCACCGGCGGCAGTTCGAGTTCTTCAGCAATGTCCGTGTTTTTGATTGCCTGTGCTTCGTCCAGAGACTTGCCCTTCACCCACTCGGTGACCAGGGAGCTGGAGGCGATAGCAGAACCGCAGCCGTAGGTCTTGAAGCGCGCGTCTTCAATGATACCTTCATTGTTGACTTTAATCTGCAACTTCATCACATCGCCACACGCTGGCGCGCCAACCATACCGCTACCGACAGATTCGTCGCTGTTGTCAAAAGAGCCAACGTTGCGCGGGTTCTCGTAATGATCGATAACTTTTTCGCTGTATGCCATGATTGAATTCTCCTTATGTACCGATTAGTGATGTGACCATTCAATGCTGTTCAGATCCACGCCCTGCTTGAACATTTCCCACAGTGGAGAAAGGTCGCGCAGACGGCCGATGGAGTTACGAACCAGTTTGATGGTGTAGTCAATCTCTTCTTCGGTAGTGAAACGACCTAAAGAGAAACGGATAGAGCTGTGCGCCAGCTCGTCAGTCATGCCCAGCGCACGCAGCACGTAGGATGGCTCCAGGCTTGCAGACGTACAGGCAGAACCGGAAGAAACGGCCAGGTCTTTCAGCGCCATGATCAGCGACTCGCCTTCAACATAGTTGAAGCTGACGTTGAGGATGTTCGGCGCGCCCTGCTCGAGATCGCCGTTCAGATAGACTTCTTCCATATCCTTCACGCCGTCCCACAGACGGTTACGCAGCGTACGCAGGCGTGCCATCTCGCTTTCCATCTCTTCTTTCGCGATGCGATACGCTTCGCCCATCCCCACGATCTGGTGAACAGGCAAAGTACCGGAACGCATGCCGCGCTCGTGACCGCCGCCGTGCATCTGTGCTTCGATGCGGATACGTGGCTTACGACGAACGTACAGCGCGCCGATGCCTTTCGGGCCATAGATTTTGTGACCGGAGAAGGACATCAGGTCCACTTTCAGCTGGCTCAGGTCAATAGGCAGTTTGCCCACGCTCTGGGTCGCATCCACGTGGTAGATGATGCCGCGCGCACGGCACATTTCGCCGATGGTGGCGATGTCCTGCACAACACCGATTTCGTTGTTAACGTGCATGATGGAAACCAGAATGGTGTCATCACGCATCGCCGCTTCGAGCTCTTTCAGGTCGATGATCCCGTTGCTTTGCGGCGCCAGGTAAGTCACTTCGAACCCTTCACGCTCCAGCTGACGGCAGGTGTCCAGCACGGCTTTGTGTTCGGTTTTGCTGGTGATGATGTGCTTGCCTTTTTTCTGATAAAAGTTGGCTGCACCTTTGATCGCCAGGTTGTCGGATTCGGTCGCACCGGAGGTGAAAACAATTTCACGCGGGTCGGCACCGACCAGGTCAGCAATCTGATTACGGGCGATATCAACCGCCTCTTCAGCATGCCAGCCAAAACGGTGTGAACGGGAAGCTGGGTTACCAAAGTTTCCGTCCAGGGTCAGACACTGCATCATTTTCTCGGCAACACGCGGGTCCACCGGCGTGGTTGCGGAGTAGTCGAGATAAATCGGTAATTTCATTGCTCTATAAACTCCGTACATCGCTTCAATGCAAGGAATCAGGCAACCGGCTGGATGTACGACCGAGTACGCGGGGTGTTACCACCCCGGCCTGATTCTGAATACTTATCTTTTTAATTACGCGCGCAGTTTAACGTCGATGGCGTCCTGCGAGCGGGTGCTGCGTTGTGAATCCTGACTGTGCTGACGACCAGAAACATCCAGAACTTCCTGGTTATTAACCAGCTCACCCAGGGTGATGTTATTCAGGAAGCCGGTCAGACGGTCGCTCAGATCGCGCCACAGCGCGTGGGTCAGGCATTTATCGCCGCCCTGACAGCCGCCTTTGCCCTGGCAACGGGTCGCGTCAACGGATTCGTCAACTGCGCTAATCACTTCGCCAACCGCAATACTGCCCGCGTCTTTACCCAGCAGATAACCGCCGCCCGGGCCACGAACGCTGGACACCAGTCCATTTTTACGCAGTCTGGAGAACAGCTGTTCCAGATAAGAGAGGGAGATCCCCTGTCGTTCAGAAATATCAGCCAACGGAACCGGGCCCGCTTCGGAGTTGAGCGCAACGTCCAGCATCGCGGTCACGGCATAACGCCCTTTAGATGTCAGTCTCATGTCTTACTTAACCTCAAACTCGCCCCTGCCCGGGGTTTTTTATTGTAAAATGGGGGTATTGCATAGCAGGGCCAAGTCTGACATTCCTGACTAAATTGGTCAACTATTTACTTGACTGTTTTAGTCAGGTATTTAACCTTCTGTGCCGTATTTTTTGCCCGGCGGCGCTGCGCTTGCACGGGCCTACGGGCTTTGTAGGCCGGGTAAGCGCAGCGCCACCCGGCGAACACACTGCACTACTCTTTATTCTTCTGCTCAATAGACGCCAGGATCCCGCGCAGGATGTTCAGCTCCTGGCTTTCCGGACGCGCGCGGGTGAACATACGGCGCAGCTTGTTCATCACCTGTCCCGGGTGACCTTCGCGGATAAAGCCAGTAGAGAGCAGCGTCTGCTCCAGGTGGCCGTAGAAGCGCTCAAGATCGTCCACCAGCGGGTAGGCCGTCTCTTCTTTAGGTTCGACCTGTTTCTCCTGCGTCGCCAGCCATGCCATGCGCACTTCGTAGGCGATTACCTGCACCGCCATCGCCAGGTTAAGCGAGCTGTATTCCGGGTTGGCGGCAATCGCCACGTGGTAGTGACACTTCTGTAGTTCCTCGTTGGTCAGGCCAACGCGTTCACGACCAAACACCAGCGCAACCGGTGCCTGTTCCGCTTCTGAGATACTTTTCAGGCCGCATTCGCGCGGGTCCAGCATCGGCCAGGGCAGCGTACGGGAGCGCGCGCTGGTCCCCACCACCAGACTGCAACCGGCCAGGGCTTCGTCCAGGGTGTCCACAATCTGTGCATTCCCGATCACGTCGCTGGCGCCGGCCGCCAGCGCAATAGCCTGAGAGTCTGGTTTCACCAGCGGATTAACCAGCCACAGGTTCGTTAAGCCCATGGTTTTCATAGCGCGGGCCACAGAGCCCATGTTGCCGGTGTGCGATGTTTCGACCAGCACGATTCGAATGTTTTGCAGCATAATTTTTAGATGTCTGGATTCAGTGTCTGAAGAATATTCGGGCATATTATCATAAACGAGAGACATAATCCGATCCCGCTGCTATACTCTGCGCCGATTTTCCTGTTCTTTAACATCCAGTGAGAGAGACCGATGCATCCGATGCTGACCATCGCCGTGCGCGCAGCGCGCAAGGCGGGTAATGTAATTGCCAAACACTACGAAACCCCAGACTCCGTAGAAACCAGCCAGAAAGGCAGCAATGATTTCGTGACTAACGTCGATAAAGCCGCCGAAGCGATTATTATCGAAACGATCCGCAAATCTTACCCGCAGCACACCATCATCACCGAAGAAAGCGGTGAACATGAAGGTACCGATCAGGATGTTCAATGGGTTATCGATCCACTGGATGGCACCACCAACTTCGTTAAGCGCCTGCCACACTTCTCTGTGTCTATCGCAGTACGCATCAAAGGCCGTACTGAAGTCGCCGTTGTTTACGATCCAATGCGTAACGAACTGTTCACCGCGACCCGCGGTCAGGGCGCGCAGCTGAACGGCTACCGTCTGCGCTGCAGCAATGCACGCGATCTGGACGGCACGATTCTGGCGACCGGCTTCCCGTTCAAGGCGAAGCAGCACGCAACCACTTATATGAATATCCTCGGCAAACTGTTCACCGAATGCGCGGACTTCCGTCGCACCGGCTCTGCTGCACTGGATCTGGCCTACGTGGCGACCGGCCGCGTTGACGGTTACTTTGAGCTGTCACTGAAGCCGTGGGACTTCGCGGCGGGCGAGCTGATCGCACGTGAAGCTGGCGCGATTGTTTGTGACTTCACCGGCGGCCATAACTATATGTCTACCGGCAACATCGTTGCAGGTAACCCGCGCGTTGTTAAAGCCATGCTGGCAAACATGCGTGAAGAACTGAGCGATGCGCTGAAGCGTTAATCCAGTCTGTTAAGCCCGGTGGCGCTACGCTTACCGGGCCTACAAATCCCTCAGGTATGGCTAAAAAGGCCGCAACCCCCTTCCCACCGGCACCGCGCTCATCCACATCGTGACCGCAGCCACCAGCAGAATCACCCCGCCCGCCAGCGCAAGCGTCGTCCAGCCAACCTGTCGCCACAATACCGGCGTTTTATTGCCGCTGAGTTTTACCGCCAGCTGACGGAAGCTGTGCACCAGCAAGGCTAACGAAGAGATAGTCAGAGATGTTCCCGCCGCCATCGCCAGCGCCGAGATCATGCCCCAGCCAAATACACCTATCACTTTGCTGAACAACAGCACCATGATTGCGCCCGAGCATGGACGCATCCCCATTGAGAGAACAATCATCAGGCGCGCACGCCAGTCGTCACCATTCTGTAATTGTTCCTGCGTCGGCAGATGCTGATGCCCGCACCCGCAGTTTTTATGGTGAACGTGATGCGGCGTAAAGATTTTGAATTTTGGTTTTTGCAGCAACGCGCGCAATTTTTTCAGCGCCCGCCAGCAGAGAATCAGCCCCAGTAAGCCTACCAGCGCGTAACTTCCCTTCTCCAGCCAGAAGCTGCTCATATGCAGCTGGCGGGCCGGGAGCTGTAGCAGCGAAAGGACGACCACGACCAGCGCAATTGCCACACCGCCCTGAAGTAAAGAGGAAGCCAGCGTCAGGCCGATACTCGATTTCAGCTTCGACGGATGGGTGGCAAGCCAGGTCGTGATGACGATTTTGCCGTGCCCCGGCCCCAGGGCATGCAGCACGCCATAGATAAAGCTGAACGCCAGAAGAGAGCCGCCCGCTTTGGACGGATTTTCCGCCACGGCTTTCAGCAGCCCGCTCATCTGCTGATTAACTTCCCGCTGCCAGAGGATACTTTTCATCATCACCTGCGGCCATGCCTGCCACAGCCAGAGCGCGCCGCCAGACGCTAACAGCAAAAAGAGCGCCAGAGGCCAGAGGTGCAGCCAGCGACGCGGCTTACTGACGGGGGAGGAGATCACTGACATTGTAACGTCACCTCCTGCGCAAACTGTTTTCCTAATTCCATGTCTTCTGGAGGCGCATCTTCTTTATCAAGGGAAACGGCAAAGTTCAGCGTCTCTTCACTGGGCGTCGGCGTGTGCACGGCAATTTTGCAGCTTTTTTGCAATATTTCTGGCAACTGTACGTCGCTGTCCTGGGCGTAATGCATATCGACATAGTAGGTTGGGTCAAACGTGGAAAACCTGTACTTCTGCCCGGCCAGCGGCTGAGGGTGCGCCAGCGGAAGGATAAACGTCAGCACCGCCTGATGGCCGTCGCGGGTCATACCGTACTCCGTGGGACGGTTAAGAAATTTCACCTTTTGTCCGTTGTGCCAGAACTCTGTGAAGTAGTGCTGACCCAGCACGTTGGCCATGACTTCCGCCGCCAGCTTTTTCCAGATCTCGTCGCCGGGCTTTGCGTTTCCGGCATCGTACAGCAGGTCGGCGGAGGTGATTTCATCCATCGTCCAGCGCATCTTCAGGCCGCTGAGCTGTGTGCCGTCCGTCACCAGTTCGGTTTTCAGGCTGATAAAGCTGTGAGGATGTGCGCTGGCGGCGGAGGTGATAACCGCCAAAAATAACGCTGTCACGCTTTGTTTAACTGTTTGCATCAATTCCTCACGTCAAAAATTCTGTGATGTTCGCCAGCAATCCTGAATGAAAGGCCTGCCGGCGCGCTTTTCAGCGCCCATCCTTTAGCTATTCTTATCAAACATTCACACTGGATACCCGACAGATGATGACGACGCTTGAAATTCCATCTGTGCTTTCCAGTTCGCAGCGCCGTTGCCAGGTGCTTTTGATGCTTTACCTGCCCGATGCTGCCGTCACCGCACAGAGCATAATCGCTGCCAATGGCGTGGACGACGTCCTGACACGGCAAGATATAGCCGAGACGCGCGATGAAATCCAGCGCTATCATCGGCTTGATATCGTCACGCACCATGACGGTTGCTACCGTATTGAGGGCTCCGCCCTGAATCAGCGTTTGTGCCTGCTGCACTGGCTGCGCAGGGCGCTTCGGCTGTGTCCACATTTTGTCGCCCAACAGTTTACCCCTGCCTTAAAAACCGCGCTCAAACAGCACGGCATTGCCCGCCCGCTTTATGACGATGCGAACCTTCGGGCGCTTATCAACTTTTGCGCGCGCAAGCTTCAGCGCCAGTTTGAGTCCCGCGACGTACAGTTTTTACAGCTTTATCTGCAATATTGTCTGATTCAGCATCATCTGGGCAATACGCCGGAGTTTTCACCCGTTCAGCGCAGCTGGACGCAATCGAGAGGGGAATACTTTACGGCGCAGGAAATTGTCCGTCACTGGAAACGGCGCGTCCCGCAGGGAACGCACAGTGATGAACAGCTGTTCCTGGCGCTGCTGTTTATGATGCTCCGCACACCCGACCCGGTACTGGATAAACACCAGCAGGATCAGCGCCTGCGTCGGGCCATCGTGCGTATGATTGCCCGTTTCCGGGCGCAAACCGGGATGAACTTCAGCGATGAGCAAGGGCTGACCGATCAGCTGTATATTCATCTGGCTCAGGCGCTGGACCGCTCCTTATTTGACATCGGCATCGACAACAGTCTGCCGGAAGAGATCCACCGTCTATACCCCCGGCTGCTGCGCACCACTAAAGAGGCGCTGTTTGAGCTGGAAGCCGAATTTGGCCTGCGATTCTCCGGTGAAGAGATGGCTCTGGTGGCAGTGATTTTTGGTGCCTGGCTGATGCAGGAAACCGATCTTCATGAAAAACAGGTGGTCCTGTTAACGGGGGAAGATAAAGCCTGCGAGGAGTTAATTGAGCAGCAGCTTCGCGAGCTAACGCTGCTGCCGCTCAATATTCGTTATCTTAGCCTGGAAGCGTTTAAGAAGGAGGGCGCCCCCCGCGAGGCGGCGCTGGTTATTACGCCTTATCCAACCGCCCTGCCGCTGTTCTCGCCGCCGCTCATTCATGCCGTTGAGACCCTGAACACGCAGCAGCAGGAACATATTCGCGTTATGCTCGAATCTTAGTTACGTGCGAGCAGCGACTTTAGGGCGGATGACAATGGCCGGTAAAGCGACCAGCGCCATCACCCAGAACACACCGTGGCCCAGGTGCTGATAGAGGAAACCGGCAAATACGGTCATCACCGCAATACTGCCGCCCATCGCCACCGCTGAATAGACTGCCTGAAGACGAATAACGTCACCACCCTCTCGCGCCGCGATATAGCGCATCGCCGCCAAATGGCAGACGGTGAAGGTTCCGCAGTGCAGAATTTGCGCCACAATCAGCCACGGCAGATCCGTCGTCCAGCCCATGATGCCCCAGCGCGCTACGCCGCAAACGGCGGAAAGCAGCAGCAGGTCACGCGCCCCGAAACGACGGAACAGTTTTTGGCTCAGCGCGAAGATAATGACCTCCGCTACCACGCCGAGCGACCACAGGTAGCCTACCGCAGAAGCCGAGTAGCCCGCCCCCTGCCAGTAGATGGCGCTGAAGCCGTAATAGGCCGCATGCGCCCCCTGAAGCAGACAGACGCAGGCCAGGAAACGCCAGCTTTGCGCCACCAGCGAGCGCCAGGCGGGCCAGCCAGCGCTCTCCTGATGGCGGCTTTCGCCCTGCGGCATCACCGACGGACGCAGCAACATACCGAGCAGCATCGAGGCGATGCCGAGCGTTAACAGGGCCAGAATGGCGCGATAGTCATAGAGGCTGACCAGTTTCCCGACCAGCGCAGAGCCAATCACGAAGGCAATCGATCCCCACAGGCGCACGCGTCCATAGTCCATGGTGATCTGCTTTTGCCAGGTGTTCGCCAGGGCATCCGTCAGCGGCACCAGCGGGGAGAAGAACAGATTAAAGCCAACCATCACCACCATCAGCCAGGCAAACTGGTGGCTGACCCAGAAGCAGGCCGCAAAGACCAGCGTCAGCAGGGCCAGAATTCGCACCGCTTTAATCAGTAAGGAGGGATCGCTGACGCGGGGCGCAATCAGCAGGCTACCCAGGAAACGCGCCACCAGCCCCGCGCCCAGCAGGATGCCGATGGTCTCAGGCGTCAGACCAATTCCCTTGAGCCAGACGCTCCAGAAAGGCAAAAAAATACCGTAACTAAAGAAATAGGTGAAATAGCTGAGCGCCAGCCAGCGCGTGGAATGCAAGACCATGAATCCCTCCCGAAATGGAGGCGATAGTCTGGCGTTAATCCCTGACTTTAGCAAGTCGTTAGCGCGCTATAAATTAACTAAAAATTAACATCATCACCAGCCGTACAGCGTATGGCGAGAGCGGTAAAACTGTATTACGTTTATAAGACATCGCCTGAAGAGGTCGTTTGCCATGAACAGCTTACGTTATTTCGATTTCGGATCCTCTCGTTCTCTCCTGCTTTTAATTGCCCGCATTGCTATCGTGGTCCTGTTTATTATTTTCGGTTATCCCAAGCTAACGGGGTTTAGCGGCACCGTTCAGTACATGACGTCGCTCGGCGCCCCCATGCCCATGCTGGCCGCGATTATTGCGGTGGTAATGGAAATCCCCGCCGCGATTCTGATCGTTCTGGGCTTTTTTACCCGCCCCCTCGCGGTGATCTTTGTCTTCTATACGCTGGGAACGGCGGTGATTGGACACCACTACTGGGAAATGACGGGCGATGCGGTCCTGCCAAATATGATTAACTTCTATAAAAATGTGAGTATCGCTGGCGCCTTTATTTTGCTGGCGATAACCGGGCCGGGGGCCATCTCCCTCGACCGACGTTAGCCCATAAAAAAAGGCCGCATGAGCGGCCTTTTTCAGTTCTGAAACGCAGAGAATTATGCGTACACCGGGAAGCGTGCGCAGATGTCCAGAACTTTACCTTTAACGCGCTCGATAACCGCGTCGTCATTGATGTTGTCCAGAACGTCACACATCCAGCCCGCCAGCTCTTTCACTTCCGCTTCTTTAAAGCCACGGCGAGTTACGGCCGGAGAACCGATACGGATACCGGAAGTCACGAACGGGCTCTTCGGATCGTTTGGCACGCTGTTTTTGTTCACGGTGATGTTGGCGCGGCCGAGGGCTGCGTCAGCTTCTTTACCGGTCAGGTTCTTGTCGACAAGATCCAGCAGGAACAGGTGGTTTTCAGTCCCGCCAGAGACCACTTTGTAACCACGGTTCAGGAACACTTCCACCATCGCTTTGGCGTTTTTAGCAACCTGCTGCTGATAAACCTTGAACTCTGGCTCCATCGCTTCTTTTAGCGCGACGGCTTTCGCGGCGATAACGTGCATCAGCGGGCCGCCCTGGGCGCTTGGGAACACGGCGGAGTTCAGCTTTTTGTACAGCTCTTCGTCACCGCCTTTCGCCAGGATCAGGCCACCGCGTGGACCCGCCAGGGTTTTGTGGGTGGTGGTGGTCACAACGTGCGCATGTGGAACCGGGTTCGGGTAAACGCCAGCGGCAATCAGACCGGCAACGTGCGCCATGTCGACGAACAGGTACGCGCCGATGCTGTCAGCGATTTCACGCATTTTTGCCCAGTCAACGATGCCGGAGTAAGCAGAGAAGCCACCGATGATCATCTTCGGCTTGTGCTCTTTGGCCTGCTTCGCCATGTCTTCGTAGTCAATTTTACCGGACTCATCAATACCGTAAGGGATGATGTTGTACAGTTTGCCAGAGAAGTTAACCGGAGAGCCGTGAGTCAGGTGGCCGCCCTGCGCCAGGTTCATACCCAGAACGGTATCGCCCGGCTGCAACAGCGCGGTGTAAACAGCGAAGTTAGCCTGAGAGCCAGAGTGCGGCTGGACGTTCGCGTAGTCAGCGCCAAAGAGTTCTTTCGCACGGTCAATCGCCAGTTGCTCAACGATATCAACGTATTCGCAACCGCCGTAGTAGCGCTTGCCCGGATAACCTTCAGCATATTTGTTGGTCAGCTGAGAACCCTGCGCCTGCATCACGCGCGGGCTGGTGTAGTTTTCGGAGGCGATCAGTTCGATGTGCTCTTCCTGACGTACTTTTTCCTGCTCCATAGCCTGCCACAGTTCGGCATCATAATCGGCAATGTTCATTTCACGCTTTAACATCCGCATCTCCTGACTCAGCTAACAAGTAAATTTTTGGCCTGAAAAGGCAGTCCTGTTGGACGACGGGCAACAGTATAACTGAATAGTTCTGCGATAACAGGTCTTGACAAACGATTTTACGCAAACGTTTACCTCCACGCCACGCAAGGGTTTGAGCAATAAAGCTCTCGCCATTTTCAACGGATTTCTTTTCAGCTTTGTGATGCATATTTTTCACGATGCAAAGAACCATTTACATTGCAGGGGTATTTTTATAAGATGCATATAAAATACATCATTAAAGTAACATCATAAGGAAGCTGCTATGCTCGACGCCCAAACCATCGCTACCGTGAAAGCCACAATCCCCCTGCTGGTTGAAACGGGTCCTAAACTGACCGCTCATTTCTACGATCGCATGTTCGCGCATAACCCGGAGCTCAAAGAGATTTTCAACATGAGCAACCAGCGTAACGGCGATCAGCGCGAAGCGCTGTTTAACGCTATTGCCGCCTATGCCAGCAACATCGAAAACCTGCCGGCTCTGCTGCCTGCGGTGGAAAAAATCGCCCAGAAGCACACCAGCTTCCAGATCAAACCTGAGCAGTACAACATCGTGGGCAGTCACCTGCTGGCAACCCTGGACGAAATGTTCAGCCCGGGCCAGGAAGTGCTGGATGCCTGGGGTAAGGCATACGGCGTGCTGGCAAACGTGTTCATCAACCGTGAAACGCAGATCTACAGCGAAAACGCCAGCAAGAATGGCGGCTGGGAAGGCACGCGTGCTTTCCGCATCGTTGAGAAAACCCCGCGCAGCGCACTGATCACCAGCTTTGAGTTTGAGCCGGTGGACGGCCAGCCAGTTGCCGATTACCAGCCGGGGCAGTATCTGGGCGTCTGGCTGAAGCCTGAAGGCTTCCCGCACCAGGAGATTCGCCAGTACTCCCTGACCCGCAAGCCAGACGGCAAAGGCTATCGCATTGCGGTTAAACGTGAGGAAGGCGGTCAGGTATCCAGCTGGCTGCATAACGTCGCCAGCGTGGGTGATATCGTTCATCTGGCCGCGCCAGCGGGTGATTTCTTTATGGCGGTGGAATCGGGTACCCCGGTGACGCTGATTTCCGCAGGTGTTGGTCAAACGCCAATGCTGGCGATGCTGGATACGCTGGCAAAATCAAACCACAGCGCGCAGGTTAACTGGTTCCACGCGGCCGAAAACGGTGATGTGCACGCCTTTGCAGATGAAGTGAAAGCGCTCGGAGCGGGTCTGCCACACTTTACCGCGCATACCTGGTATCGTTTACCCACGGAAGCTGACCGCGCAGCGGCACGTTTTGACAGCGAAGGCCTGATGAATTTAGGGCAGCACGAAGGGGCGTTTAGCGCACCGGGGATGCAGTTCTACGTGTGTGGACCGGTAGCGTTTATGCAGTATGCCGCGAAGCAGCTGGTAGACCTGGGCGTGAACAAAGACAACATTCATTACGAATGTTTCGGCCCGCATAAAGTGCTGTAATCGCCCGGCGGCGCTGCGCTTGCACGGACCTGCGAAGGGTTCTGTAGGCCGGGTAAGCGCAGCGCCACCCGGCAAGAATGTTAAATCGCCGCGTCGTCTTCTTCGCCGGTACGGATACGGATCACGCGCGCCACGTCAAAGACGAAGATTTTCCCGTCGCCAATTTTACCGGTCTGCGCCGTGCGGATGATGGTATCCACACAGGTATCGACGATATCATCGCTCACCACGATCTCGATTTTCACTTTCGGCAGAAAGTCCACCATGTACTCTGCGCCACGGTATAGCTCGGTGTGGCCCTTCTGACGACCAAAACCTTTCACTTCAGTTACGGTCATCCCGGTGATGCCTACTTCTGCCAGCGCTTCACGTACATCATCCAGTTTGAAAGGTTTAATAATCGCATCAATTTTTTTCATGGTGGGTCCTTAAACTCTTGCCAGTAAGCAGCCTCGTAATCGGTTGCTCACAGTATCATATTCAGGCGAATTTTGCGGTATTACTCTTTAAAATCGTTCGCTTCCAGCTCGTGGCGTGAGAGCAATTTATAGAACTCGGTACGGTTACGCCCGGCCATGCGCGCCGCGTGGGTCACGTTGCCTTTGGTGATTTGCAGCAGCTTGCGCAGATAGTTCAGCTCGAACTGATTTCGCGCTTCCGCAAATGTCGGTAAGGCCGTGTTTTCCCCCTCGAGCGCCTGCTCCACCAGCGCATCGCTGATCACCGGCGATGACGTCAACGCCACGCACTGCTCAATCACGTTCACCAGCTGGCGTACGTTACCCGGCCAGCTTGCGGTGATCAGGCGTTTCATCGCATCGGTGGAGAACGCGCGCACAAATGGTTTGTGGCGGTCAGCGGCCTGGCGCAAAAGGTGATTTGCCAGCAGCGGGATATCTTCCGCACGCTCGGCCAGCGCCGGGATTTTCAGGTTGACGACATTCAGTCGATAGTAGAGATCTTCGCGGAACTCGTTGCGCGCCATCACCTTGGGTAAATCACGGTGGGTGGCGGAAATAATACGCACGTTGATATCGATATCGCGGTTGCTGCCAAGCGGACGCACTTTCCGCTCCTGCAACACGCGCAGCAATTTGACCTGCAGCGGCGCGGGCATATCGCCAATTTCATCAAGGAACAGCGTGCCCCCCTCAGCCGCCTGGAACAGCCCTTCACGGCTGCTCACCGCGCCGGTAAAGGCGCCGCGGGCATGGCCGAAGAGCTCTGATTCGAGCAGCTGTTCCGGCAACGCGCCACAGTTAATGGCAATAAAAGCATTTTTACTGCGCGGGCTGGCGTTGTGGATCGCCTGGGCGAGGATCTCTTTCCCGGTCCCGCTCTGGCCGTTGATCAGCACGCTAACGTCGGATTGCGCCACCATCCGCGCCTGTTCCAGCAGGCGCAGCATTACAGGGCTACGCGTCACGATGGATTCACGCCAGGCGTCGTCGCCGGATGGCGCCGCGTGCTCAAGGGCGCTGTCGATCGCTTTATAGAGGGCGTCTTTATCCACCGGTTTGGTGAGGAAGCTGAATACCCCCTGCTGCGTCGCGGCCACCGCATCAGGAATAGATCCGTGAGCGGTGAGGATAATCACCGGCATCCCGGGCTGCTGCTTCTGGATCTCCGTGAACAGTTGCAGGCCATCCATTTCATCCATGCGCAAATCGCTGATCACCAGATCGATTTTCTCACGGCTGAGCACCTTCAGCCCCTCCTGCCCGCTTTCAGCGGTGACCACGCTGTAGCCTTCGCTGACCAGACGCATCCCCAGCAGCTTTAACAGCCCGGGATCGTCATCCACCAGTAACAGATGGGCAGGTTTACGGCTTGTCATGGCTTCACATCCTCTTGTTTCGGCATCTCACTGTCTGGCGTCGTGGCAGAGTTGCCTTTCGACCCATCGGGCAGATAGCTGCCTGCCGGCTTACGCGTCGAGAGCTGTCTTTCGATATCGGTCAGATTTTCAAGCTTGCGGGTGGTGGTATCCAGCTGCTCGCGCAGCGACTCCTGCTGCTGGCGAAGCGCATCAAGCTCGCTGTCGCTCGACTGCTGCAATTTGCTGTAGCGGAAACGCTCTTCGGACAGCTGTAATTGCAGGGTTTGTCCGTCCCGCCAGAGCTGATAGACCGGGCGCACCTGGGGGGGAATATTGATCACGTAAGTATCCAGCCGCGTCACGTTGGCGCGGCGTTCGACAGGCGTGATTCTGGCATCCGCCATCACGATCCCGCGTTTAAACGCGTCCTGCCAGGTATCGTCCACCAGCATCGCCGCCTGGGCACGGGCCTCAGCGGGCGCCAGCCGCTGGGCGCAGTCTATTCCGCGCAGCCAGAACAGCGGATTGGATTCAACATCACGCCCCGACAGGCTCCAGATATCATCGCAACGTGTTGAAAGGAAATCGGCCAGCTGTTTTTGCGGCCATTTATCTTCCTGTTTGTGGCTAATTGCACTTTTCGGTGCATGGGTTACACAGCCTGCCAGCAGTAAGCAGGGCAGGCTGAGGCGCACATTTTTGCTGGAAAACACCGCGCGCAGTGCGCGGTAAAAGACGTGTGACATACTCACCAGGTTGTTATTCATTTCATTGATTTTTCCGGCTCAAGAGGCAGTTCGATACGAAAACAGACATCGGCGCGTTCATCACTCACGATGTTAAGCTCACCCTGCATGCGTCGTATGCAGTCGCGGGCAATACTCAGCCCCAGACCACTTCCTTTTACCGCACCTTTTCGCTGATGACTCCCCTGGAAGAAGGGTTCAAAGATCATCGTTTTTTCATCATCCGGAATCGGGCTTCCGGTATTCGCTACGTCAATAAATACCCGCGAACCGTTGTTATTGCTTCTGATATAAATGGTACCGGATTCAGTACCATAGTGCACCGCATTGGAATAAAGATTATCCAGTACGCTCATTAACAGCATCGGTTCTGCAAGACAGGCTGGCGCGTTGAGTTCCACCTGGGTATGCATCATTTTAGCTCTTGCTGGCAGGCTATGGGCGGAGATCACCATGTCCACCAGCGGTTCAATCTCAACGCTTTCAAGCACCACAGCACCATCCGCCAGCTTGCGGTTATAGTCCAGCAGTTGTTCAATAAGCTTTTGTAAATTGCGGCTGCTGGCATCCAGAATCGCCACGATCTCTTTTTGCTCAGGGGTTAACGGCCCCGCCACTTCGTCGGCCAGCAGTTCCGTACCTTCACGCATGCTGGCCAGCGGCGTTTTGAGTTCGTGTGAGATATGGCGCAGGAACTGGTGGCGCTGCGATTCCAGCCACGCCAGGCGCTCTGAAAGCCAGATGATGCGTTGACCGACCGAGCGCAGCTCGCGCGGGCCTTTAAAAACGACCGTATCCCCGAGAGATTTACCCTCCCCCAGGCGGTTAATCATCCGCTGGATCCCCTTCACGGGGCCGATGATCATGCGGGTAAAGAGCAGCACCAGCCCCAGGCTGACGAGGAACAGCACCAGCGCCTGCCAGCCGAAGAACTGGCCGCGCTCGGCAATCTCCTGCTGGAGCTGCTGACCACGGGAAAAGATAACCGTACGGGTGGACTGAACCATCTCCGTATTGGCGTTCGCGAAGGCTTCAAGTCGGGCGGCGGCGGCGGCATCAGGACCGCTGTTTTTGCACTGGAGCTGCGCCAGATCGTTCAGATCCTGACGCAGCGCCTGATAGAGTTTGTCATCTGGCAGCACCCCGGCGTGGGCGTCCAGCATTTCGCTGTAGCGTTTACGCTGGTTCTGATAGACCCTCTCCAGCGTGCGATCGTCCAGCACGCAGTACTGGCGATAGCTACGCTCCATCTCAAGCGCGGCGTTGGTCATCGCCTCGCTACGGCGAGCATCAATAAGCGTGGTGCGGTTAGTCAGGGCCGCCTGTGCACTTAACGCGTTCAGGCTTTGCCAGGCCTGCCAGGCCAGAACCAGCAAAGGTAGCAGGATCAGCAGGAAGGCCATCATAACGAGCTGTCGCAGGGAGCGAGGGAAAGCGGGCCAGCGTTTCAACACATTACTCTCTTCATCCGGGTTTGAGGAGAGCGTAACTGAGTCTGCCCTTCAGATACAACAAAGCCGGGTAAAAACCCGGCTTTGTCATGGAATAAGGCGGTGCCTAACTCGACGTTTCGCCCTGGCCTGATAAAGCATTGCAATAATCAGTAGTTGGACGGCAGGCACCTTTTTGTGCGTCATTCGAAGTTTATGTAGCACGTCCCGAAGGGGCTGACATAAGAAGGTGAATGAGCCACTGGTTACTATTATGCAACACGCGTGCCAGATTGCAAAAATTAATGCTATCCTTATGATTAGTAATATTTTTATTATCAAAACGTATTGATTGTTACGTGAATGATTTCCAGGCTAAGTGTCGCTATTAAGCAACACCTTAACGGGAACCTGTCCTGCCGCATATAAATCAACAGGTTAAATGTCTCCTTTTGGAGACACTCAGACCAGAGAGTTGTCGCGAATTTGCGACAGAGACAAAAAAGCCCGGTGGCGCTCGCGCTTACCGGGCCTACAGTCAGGCGTTGAAACTTAACCTAGTTGTTTACGTGCGTTGCGGAAAATGCGCATCCACGGGCTGTCCTCGCCCCAGTTTTCCGGGTGCCAGGAGTTGCTCACGGTACGGAAGACACGCTCCGGGTGCGGCATCATAATCGTCACCCGACCGCTTTCGCTGGTGACCGCGGTAATGCCATTTGCCGAACCGTTCGGGTTAGCCGGATAGGTTTCGGTGACCTTGCCAAAGTTATCAACAAAGCGCAGCGCCACCAGTCCTTTGCTTTCAAGCTGAGCCAGGTGCGCCGCATCACGGACTTCAACCTGACCTTCACCGTGCGAAACCGCGATTGGCATCTGCGAACCGACCATCCCCTTCAACAGCAGAGACGGGCTTTGGGTTACTTCTACCAGGCTGAAGCGCGCTTCAAAGCGGTCAGACTGGTTACGCACAAAGCGCGGCCAGGCTTCGCTGCCCGGGATCAGCTCGCGCAGGTTAGACATCATCTGGCAGCCGTTACACACCCCCAGCGCCAGCGTCTGCGGACGGTGGAAGAAGGTTTCAAACTCGTCACGTACGCGGCTGTTGAACAGGATGGACTTCGCCCAGCCTTCGCCCGCGCCCAGCACGTCACCGTAGGAGAACCCCCCGCAGGCTACCAGTGCCTGGAAATCATCCAGCCCGGTACGCCCTGCCAGCAGGTCGCTCATGTGGACGTCGATGGCGTCAAAGCCCGCCCGGTGGAAGGCCGCTGCCATCTCAACGTGGGAGTTAACGCCCTGCTCGCGCAGCACGGCCACTTTCGGACGCGCACCGGTCGCAATGTACGGCGCGGCAATGTCTTCGTTGATGTCGAAGGTGAGCTTCACGTTCAGGCCAGGATCGTTGTCGTTCGCCTTCGCTTTGTGTTCCTGATCGGCGCATTCCGGATTGTCACGCAGGCGCTGCATCTGCCAGGTGGTTTCCGCCCACCACATACGCAGCGTGGTGCGGCTTTCGCTGAACACCGGGTGGCCGTCGGCTTCAATCACGAAACGGTCGCCCTGCACCGCTTTACCGAGATAGTGCACGCAGTCTGCCAGACCGTGCTGCGCCAGAATCGCTTCCACCGCGTCGCGATCTGCGGCGCGTACCTGAATGACCGCGCCAAGCTCTTCGTTAAACAGCGCCGCCAGGCGGTCTTCGCCAAGCGTTGCAATGTTTGCTTCAACGCCGCAGTGGCCGGTGAAGGCCATCTCTGCCAGCGTCACCAGCAGGCCGCCATCGGAACGATCGTGGTAGGCCAGCAGCTTACGCTGCGCCACCAGCGCCTGAATTGCGTCGTAGAAGCCTTTCAACTGTGCGACGTCCCGCACGTCGGCTGGCTTTTCGCCGAGCTGGCGATAAACCTGTGCCAGCGCGGTGGCACCCAGCGCGTTATGGCCTTTGCCGAGGTCAATCAGCAGCAGGGCGTTATCTTCAGTGGAAAGCTGCGGCGTAACGGTATGACGCACGTCTTCCACGCGCGCAAACGCGGTGATCACCAGCGACAGAGGCGAAGTCATCTCGCGCTGCTCGCTGCCTTCCTGCCAGCGGGTTTTCATCGACATGGAGTCTTTACCCACCGGAATGGTCAGGCCGAGCGCAGGACACAGCTCTTCACCCACCGCTTTTACCGCTTCGTACAGGCCCGCGTCTTCGCCAGGGTGACCGGCAGCGGCCATCCAGTTCGCGGAAAGTTTGATGCGTTTGATGTCGCCAATCTGCGTCGCGGCGATATTGGTCAGCGCTTCACCGACCGCCAGACGGGCAGAAGCGGCGAAGTCCAGCAGAGCCACCGGGGTGCGTTCACCCAGCGCCATCGCTTCGCCGTAGTAGCTGTCGAGGCTCGCGGTGGTCACGGCGCAGTTAGCGACCGGGATCTGCCACGGGCCGACCATCTGATCGCGTGACACCATACCGGTCACGGTACGGTCGCCGATGGTGACCAGGAAGGTTTTCTCCGCCACCGCAGGCAGGTGCAGCACGCGGTTAACCGCTTCCGCCACAATAATGCCCTGACGATCCAGCGCTTTACCCGCCGCTTTGCGGGTTGTAACGTCGCGGGTCATCTTCGGCGTTTTGCCGAGAAGCACGTCGAGCGGCAGATCGATCGGCTGGTTGTCGAAATGGGTATCACTGAGAGTCAGGTGCTGCTCTTCGGTAGCTTCACCGATGACGGCATACGGCGCGCGCTCGCGGCGGCACAGCTCGTCAAACAGCGGCAGCTGATCGGCAGCAACCGCCAGCACGTAGCGCTCCTGGGATTCGTTACACCAGATTTCCAGCGGGCTCATGCCTGGCTCATCGCTCAGGATATCGCGCAGGTTGAAGCGCCCGCCGCGACCGCCGTCGCTCACCAGTTCCGGCATGGCGTTAGAGAGTCCACCCGCGCCCACGTCGTGGATGAACAGAATCGGGTTGGCATCGCCGAGCTGCCAGCAGCGGTCGATCACTTCCTGACAGCGGCGCTCCATTTCCGGGTTGTCGCGCTGCACGGACGCGAAGTCGAGATCCGCATCAGACTGGCCGGAAGCCATAGACGAGGCAGCACCACCGCCCAGACCAATGTTCATTGCCGGGCCGCCGAGCACGATCAGCTTCGCGCCCACGACGATCTCACCTTTTTGCACGTGATCGGCGCGAATGTTGCCGATCCCGCCCGCCAGCATGATGGGTTTGTGGTAGCCGCGCAGCTCTTCGCCGTTGTGGCTGTCCACTTTCTCTTCGTAGGTACGGAAGTAACCGTTCAGCGCCGGACGACCAAATTCATTGTTGAACGCCGCGCCGCCCAGCGGGCCTTCGGTCATGATATCCAGCGCGGTCACAATGCGCTCTGGCTTGCCGAAATCTTCTTCCCACGGCTGTTCAAAGCCCGGGATACGCAGGTTGGAAACGGAGAAACCAACCAGACCCGCTTTTGGTTTCGCGCCGCGACCGGTCGCACCTTCGTCACGGATTTCACCGCCGGAGCCGGTCGCCGCACCTGGCCACGGAGAGATGGCCGTCGGGTGGTTGTGGGTTTCCACTTTCATCAGGATATGCGCAGGCTCCTGGTGGAAGTCATAGCGCCCTGCTTCGCGGTCGGCGAAGAAGCGGCCCACCTCGGAACCTTCCATCACCGCGGCGTTGTCTTTATAGGCAGACAGCACGTGGTCAGGGGTTTGCTCCATGGTGTTTTTGATCATTTTGAACAGCGACTTCGGCTGCTGTTCGCCGTCGATAATCCAGTCGGCGTTGAAAATTTTGTGGCGGCAGTGCTCGGAGTTGGCCTGCGCGAACATATACAGTTCGATGTCGTTCGGGTTGCGATTCAGCTTAACGAATGCATCCTGAAGGTAGTCGATTTCATCTTCTGCGAGCGCCAGACCAAGACGCAGGTTTGCGTCGATCAGCGCCTGACGCCCCTGCCCCAGCAGATCCACGCTCTGTACCGGCGCAGGCTGATGGTGGGAGAACAGTTTCTGCGCATCATCCAGAGAGTCAAACACGCTCTCCATCATGCGGTCGTGCAGCTCCGCTGTCACGGCCTGCCACTGCGCGTCGCTCAGGGTTGACGCTTCCACATAGTACGCCACGCCGCGCTCCAGACGGTTAATCTGGCTCAGGCCGCAGTTGTGAGCGATGTCGGTGGCTTTGGAAGACCAGGGGGAGATGGTGCCAGGACGTGGCGTGGCGAGGATTAATTTGCCGGTCGGCGTATGGCTGCTCAGGCTTGGGCCATATTTAAGCAGACGTTCCAGCTGTACGCGCTCCTCTGCATTCAGGGGGGCATTCAGGTCAGCAAAATGGACATACTCAGCGTAAATATTGCTTACCGGAAGGTCGGCCGCCTGAAAACGTGCCAGCAGTTTATTAATACGGAAGGCAGACAGTGCAGGCGAACCACGCAGAATTTCCATCATAAGTCTCTCGTCTTCGAAGCGCCGGGGCGCTTACAGTGTGCGCAAGGGGGGGAAAACGGGCGTCATTATAGAGAATCCTGAGCGCCGACGAAACCGTTTGCGTCGAAATAAAATCATCCTTTTTGTTTAACAATAGATGTGACCTGTCTCTCTAATTGGTTGCCAACTGGCGCTACTTTGCGCAAAATGCCGCTCAATCAATGGCAAACTCTACTCTTAACATGACTACAGCACACTGAGGCAACCGGCGTCGCAGAGAATTAACTAATTGAAAAAATTAAAGATTAATTATCTGCTCATCGGCATTGTTACGTTGCTGCTGGCAGTGGCCCTCTGGCCGTCTATCCCCTGGTTCGGCAAAGCCGAAAACCGTATCGCCGCCATTCAGGAGCGGGGGGAGTTGCGCGTCAGTACCCTCTCCTCTCCGCTTATATACGACGATATCAACGGTAAAACCATTGGTCTTGATTACGAACTGGCACAGCTGTTTGCGGACTATCTGGGCGTGAAGCTTAAAGTCACCGTGCGGCAGAACATCAACCAGCTGTTTGATGATTTAGACCATGACCGTGCCGATATTCTCGCCGCAGGTCTGGTGTACAACAGCGAACGCAGCAAAAATTATCAGCCGGGCCCGACCTATTACTCCGTGTCGCAGCAGGTGGTTTATCGTGTGGGTAGCTTGCGCCCGCGCTCACTGGCCGACATTACCGACCAGCAATTGACCATTGCGCCAGGCCATGTGGTGATTGACGATCTGCGGGCGTTGAAAGAGAAAAAATACCCGAACCTCAGCTGGACGGTCGATCCTAAACTCGGCACTACCGAATTGCTGGAGCAGGTAAAAGATAAAAAGCTGGCCTATACCATTGCTGATTCGGTGGCGATCAGCCTTTTCCAGCGCGTTCATCCTGAAATCGCCGTGGCGCTGGATGTGACCGATGAACAGCCGGTAACCTGGTTTACCCAGTTAGACGACGATCAAACCGTCTCTGCGGCTATGCTCGATTTCTTTAATTCCATCAATGAAGACGGCACCCTGGCGCGTCTGGAAGAGAAATATCTCGGTCACGGTGACGATTTTGATTACGTTGACACCCGCTCCTTCCTGCGCGCGGTGGATAGCGTGCTGCCGGACCTGCAACCGCTGTTCGAGAAGTACGCTCAGGAGATTGACTGGAAGTTACTGGCGGCAATTTCCTATCAGGAATCGCACTGGGATGCTCAGGCCACCTCCCCCACGGGCGTGCGCGGGTTGATGATGCTGACCAAAAATACCGCGCAGAGCCTCGGCATTAGCGATCGAACCGATGCGGAACAGAGCATCAGCGGCGGCGCGCAATATTTACAGGATATGATGGCGAAAGTGCCGGAGACGGTCCCTGAAGGGGAGCGGATCTGGTTTGCGCTGGCCGCCTATAACATGGGTTATGCCCATATGCTCGACGCGCGGACGCTGACGGCAAAAACCAAAGGTAACCCGAACAGCTGGTCAGATGTAAAACAGCGCCTGCCGCTGCTTAGCCAGAAACAGTGGTACCAGAAGCTGACGTACGGCTATGCGCGCGGGCATGAAGCGTATGCCTACGTGGAAAATATTCGTAAGTATCAGATAAGCCTGGTGGGATATCTGCTGGAGAAAGAAAAAGAGGCGGCCGAGGCGCAACAGCTGGCTGAATGCTATCCGGTGGTCGCACCGGACGAGCTTAATCATCCTGCGGTTTCAATTCTGCCTTTTGTTGCTTTTTCTGCTGCCGACGCATTCGAAAAAAGTCACTTAACAGACCCGAACATTCTGGTGCAAGTACCCCGCCGATAGTTTTCACCTGGTGGTTCATCCCCGGATGCCCAAGCACGTCCATCAGTGAACCAGCAGCGCCCGTTTTTTCATCCCGCGCGCCAAACACCAGCGTACCGATTCGGCTGTGCACCATCGCCCCGGAGCACATCACGCACGGTTCAAGGGTGACGTACAGAGTGGTATCAAGCAGACGATAGTTTTGCAGCACCAGTCCGCCCTGACGCAGCGCCATAATTTCAGCATGCGCGGTAGGATCGTGACGGCCAATCGGACGGTTCCACCCTTCACCAATTACCTGATTGTTATGGACCAGCACCGCGCCCACGGGAACTTCGCCCTCTTCCCAGGCGCGCTGAGCCAGCGCCAGCGCGTGGCGCATCCAGTATTCATGATTGTGTTCAGGGTTGGACAAGGGCTGATACTCCAGTCGAAAAGCGGGCGGCATTATACACAGCCGGTACAGATAAGACTATTCGAGTTGCTGAAGTTCGCCCAGAGGCGTGACGCGCCAGCGGTGCTGGCAAAAATAGAGCAGCGGGTTGTCCTGCTTGCTGTCGCTGTAGCCGCTGTACAGACGCAGCGGCGTACCGATGCGTTTCTCCAGCTGCACCACTTTTTCATGTCCGAGGCAACGCAGGGTGAGCACCCAGCCGCCGTAGCCGCGCGCGATCTGCGTGGCGATAAGGTTTACGCGCGGCAGCCAGGGCGTATCATAATAGACCTGCTCCACCAGCGTCTGCGGGGAGCCGGTAATCAGCCAGATATCGGCATCGTTGGCGTCGAGATAGCTGGTCAGGCGCGCCTGGACCACGGGAAACGCGGCGACGTGCCCGCGAAACCAGTGGGCAAAATCCTGTTCAAGCTGCTTAAGACGCGCTTCGCTATGACCAAACGTGCATCCCCAGAGCAGCAGGCTCATCGGCCAGCGCGCTGAACGGCCTTTCACCAGTAGCGCGATGCCAATAACGGGTAACAGGGGCAATACCAGCAACGCGTTAAGGGGCTGGCGCCGCAGCAGATAGCGCATAAAGGTGCCGAACATATCCTGCTGATGCAGCGTTCCATCCAGATCAAAAAAGACAACGCGACGCTCGTGATTTGCCAAACCTTACTCCTCTGGGTCGTTGAATCCTAATAGCCAGGTAAACAGGAACCCGGCGATCACCGCTACCAGATAGCCTAACAGATAGAGCATCACTTTTCCGGTCACGATGGTTAATGCCAGCGGTAAACCGGAAATCCCGAAGGTGATAACGGTCGCCACTTTCCAGTAGCTAATCAACGCCCCGCCCACCGCGCCACCGAGACAGGCGGCCAGGAACGGCTTGCCCAGCGGCAGCGTAACGCCGAAAATCAGCGGCTCGCCGATACCGAGCAACCCGACCGGCAACGCCCCTTTAATGACCTTTTTCAGACGTGCGTTGCGGGTTTTCATCAGCACCGCGATGGCCGCGCCGACCTGCCCAACGCCCGCCATCGACAGGATCGGCAGCAGGGCGTTATAGCCGTGCGCCTGTACCAGTTCGACGTGGATCGGCACCAGCCCCTGATGCAGACCGGTCAGCACTAACGGCAGGAAGGTTCCGGACAGCACAGCCCCCACCAATAACCCACCGCGATCGATAGCCAGAGACGCGCCGTGGGCGATGGCTTCAGAGATGGCGCCGCCTAACGGTTGCAGCGCCACAATCGCCACGCTCCCGGTAATCAATGTGGTCAGCAGCGGGTTGAGGATCAGCTCAATCGAGCCTGGCAGCACCGCGCGCAGCTTTTTCTCGATCCAGCACATCAGAATGACCACCAGCAGCACGGCAATCACCCCGCCGCGGCCAGGCTGAAGCGCCTCGCCAAACAGCGTAATCTGCGCCAGCTGCGGGCTGGAGAGGATACCCGCCATAACGCCGCCCATCGCCAGCGAGCCGCCAAACACTTTGGCCGTGTTCACCCCCACCAGAATGTTCATGATGGCAAACACCGCGCTGCCGAAAATCGCCAGAATACCCAGCAGGTTCGGATACTGCGTGGCAAAATCCCCGACAATATCCGGACGCTTAAGAATATTGATAATCCCGGTGATCAGCCCCGACGCGATAAACGCCGGGATCATCGGAATAAAGACGTTAGCCAGTTGGCGCAGCGCATCGCTCATAGGGGCTTTGTATTTGGCTTTCGCCTGCGCTTTGGTGCGTTCCGCATCGTCAAAGGCGGGAGCCGTTTCACCGCCCGTCATCAGGGCGCGCATGGCATCTACCACCTGCGCCGCTTTGCCCGGACCGACAATCAACTGGTGCTGTTGCCCCTGCTTAACGTACCCGCTCACGCCGGGAAGCTGCTTAAGGCGCGTCAAATCAAGCTGTTCGTCGTTATGCACCTCGACGCGAACACGCGTCATACAGTTCTCAAGACGCTGAATATTTTTTTCCCCACCGATCCCGAGCAGGATGTCGTTGGCGAGCGCTGCTGTTTTGTCCATACACGCCTCTTATTGGTGTTCTAATGCCGCCCGTAAAAACCCGTGATGGGCTTCGAGTCTGGCTCTGGCCGCGGCTGCATCCAGCCCGGTTAATATCATCAGAATGGCGGGTTTTACATCGTGATCGGTCTGCTGAAGCACCTTTTCCGCCTCTTCACGACTGGCGCCTGTCGCTTCCATCACCATGCGACACGCTCTGTCCACCAGCTTGATGTTAGTGGCCTGCATATCCACCATCAGGTTTTGGTAGACCTTGCCAAATTTCACCATCCCGCCGGTGGAGATCATATTGAGCACCAGCTTCTGCGCGGTACCCGACTTCAGCCGTGTGGAGCCGGTGAGCGCTTCCGGCCCGACGACCGGAGAGATGGCAATGGCGGCCACCTGCGCAATCGGCGAGCCCGGGTTACAGGAGATGGCCACTGTGGTGCACCCGGTCTGTCTGGCATATTCCAGTCCACCAATGACGTACGGCGTACGACCAGAAGCCGCCAGCCCGACCACCAGATCCTGCGCGGTCAGGTTTAGCGCCCTGAGATCATCTTCCCCAAGCTGTTTATTGTCTTCTGCCCCTTCTACCGCTTTCAGCAGCGCGCCGGGGCCACCGGCAATCAGGCCAACGACCAGCCCGTGCGGAACGCCAAAAGTCGGCGGACATTCTGAGGCATCCAGCACCCCGAGGCGCCCGCTGGTTCCCGCTCCCATATAAATAATGCGTCCTCCTGCTTTGAGAGCGTCGGCAGCGGCGTCTACGGCTTTTGCTACCTCAGGCAATGTCTCTTTGACTGCCAGCGCGACGAGGGTATCCTGATGATTAAAGCGGTTTACCAGCTCCAGCGTGGACAGTGCATCAAGATCCATGGTTTGCGGGTTACGCGTTTCAGAAACAAGAGAGCCAAGATTCATGTTATTTACCTCTGGAATTTTTAATTCATAATAAACGCACTATAATGGAATATAAAATTCATTCAGGCGAGCAAAATTCGTATTTGCGCGGGTAATCACATTTTCGCCAGGAGACCGTATGAACTGTTTAATTCGTATTCGTCAGCGCTACGCAGGGTTTGCCCAGAGTGATAAAAAGCTGGCGGATTTTTTACTTACTCAGCCCGATCGCGCGCGACACCTCAGCTCCCAGCAGTTGGCAGGCGAAGCCGGGGTGAGCCAGTCGAGCGTGGTGAAATTCGCCCAGAAAATAGGCTACAAGGGCTTTCCGGCGCTAAAACTGGCGATCAGTGAAGCACTGGTGAGCAACCCGAATCCGCAGTCAATGCCGGTGCATAACCAGATCCGTGGCGACGATCCGATGCGTCTGGTGGGCGAAAAGCTGATCAAGGAGAACGTGGCGGCAATGCATGCCACGCTGGATGTGAACACAGAAGAGAAACTGCTGGAAAGCGTAGCCATGCTTCGCGACGCGCGGCGTATTGTGTTGACCGGGATCGGCGCCTCCGGACTGGTTGCGCGTAACTTTGGCTGGAAGCTGACAAAAATCGGCTATAACGCCATCGTTGAACAGGATATGCACGCGCTGCTGGCGACCGTGCAGGCCATGGATCCTGACGATTTACTGCTGGCCATCTCCTATTCCGGCGAGCGACGTGAAATTAATATGGCCACTGACGAAGCCCTGCGCGTAGGGGGAAAAATTCTGGCGATTACCGGATTTAGCCCGAATGCGCTCCAGCAACGGGCAACCCGCTGCCTGTATACCATTGCCGAGGAACAGGCCACTCGCAGCGCGGCGATTTCGTCGACGAGTGCGCAGATGATGCTGACGGACCTGCTGTTTATGGCGCTGGTTCAGCAGGATCTGGAGCGTGCGCCAGAACGTATTCGGCACAGCGAAGAGCTGGTAAAAAAACTGGTTTGAACAACGAATGAGCGTATAATGCCCGCCCTGTTTGTGATGTTTCTGAGAATTTCCTGATGGCGCTGTTAATCACCAAAAATTGCATCAACTGCGATATGTGCGAACCCGAATGCCCGAACCAGGCGATTTCGATGGGCGACAGCATTTATGAGATTAACAGCGACCGCTGCACCGAATGCATCGGCCACTATGAAACGCCGACCTGCCAGAAGGTGTGCCCAATTCCCAATACGATCTTAAAAGATCCGGCACACGTCGAGAACGAAGAACAGTTGTGGGATAAGTTTGTCCTGATGCACCATGCGGACAAAATTTAACTCTCAATAATCACCGTCGCACAGGCATAGTGGCGTTCATCTGCAAGCGTTACGTGCATGTGCGCCACGCCCAGCTTTTCCGCCAGCTTAAGCGCCTCGCCCCATAAACGCAGACGTGGCTTACCCAGCTCATCGTTAAACACTTCAAACTGGTTGAACGCCAGGCCGTTACGAATGCCCGTGCCGAACGCTTTCGCCGCCGCCTCTTTTACCGCGAAGCGCTTTGCCAGAAAGCGCACCGGCTGTTGATGCGCCTCCCAGATAGCCCATTCGTTATCGCTCAGCACGCGTCTTGCGAGGCGATCGCCGCTGCGGGCGATCACCGCTTCAATGCGGGCTATTTCGACGATGTCGGTGCCTAAGCCCAGAATAGCCATTACTGACGCGCTTCCAGCATCAGGCGCTTCATCTCGGACACCGCCTCTTTCAGGCCACTCATCACCGCACGACCAATAATGGCGTGGCCAATGTTCAGCTCATGCATTTCCGGCAGGGCAGCAATGGCTTTTACGTTGTGATAGGTCAGGCCGTGACCGGCGTTCACCTTCAGTCCCAGGCTCGCGGCGTAGGTAGCCGCTTTGGCGATTCGCTCCAGCTCTTTCGCCTGCGCTGCGTCGTTTTCGGCATCGGCATAGCAGCCGGTGTGAATTTCAATATACGGCGCACCCACGTCGGCAGCGGCTTTAATCTGGGTGAAATCGGCGTCGATAAATAAAGATACCAAGATACCGGCATCCGCCAGGCGTTTGCAGGCATCGCGCATTTTGTCGAGCTGCCCGGCCACATCGAGACCGCCTTCGGTGGTCACTTCCTGACGCTTTTCCGGCACCAGGCAGCAGAAATGCGGTTTAGTCTCGCAGGCAATCGCCAGCATCTCTTCTGTCACCGCCATCTCCAGGTTCATGCGGGTATCCAGCGTCTGACGCAGGATGCGCACGTCGCGGTCAGTGATGTGGCGACGATCTTCACGCAGGTGGACGGTAATGCCGTCGGCGCCAGCCTGCTCAGCGATAAATGCCGCCTGAACCGGATCGGGATACGCGGTACCGCGTGCATTACGTAACGTGGCGATGTGATCGATATTGACGCCTAACAGTAATTCAGCCATGACAATCCTCGGTATTTTTGGTCATTTACCTTCTCCCTCTCCCTCCGGGAGAGGGCTGGGGTGAGGGGTAAAACATTAGCGTTTCGGCATAAACTGCCTGAATAATTCGCGGCTCTTTAAAGGTTTGCCCCCAAGATACGGCTTGAGCGCGATTCGGGTAAAGCGTTTTGCCGCACGCAGGGTGTCGGCGTCCGGGAACTCGCGTTCATACAGTGCTCTGAGCTGGCGCCCGGTAAAAGTGCTGTTATCGACGACGACACTGGCAATAAAGCCCTTTTCCTCACGATAGCGATAGGTCATGGTGTCTTCTACCTCGTCTCCGCTTCCCGCACAGTGGAGAAAATCAACGCCGTAACCAAGGTGCCCGAGCAGCGCCAGTTCGAAACGACGCAGCACAGGCTCAGGGGTGCCGGTTGCGCCAGCAAGTGCCTGAATACAGTGCAGGTAATCAAAGAAAAGTTCAGAGAAGCGGGTCTCATGTTCAAGAACCCGTGAAATGAGTTCGTTGACATACAAACCGCTGTAGAGCGTGATACCAGAAAGAGGAAGCGCCAGGGAGACGGCTTCAGCACTGCGCAGGGTTTTGACTTCCCCTCGCCCGCCAAAGCGGACCAGCAGCGGGGTGAAAGGCTGCAAGGCACCTTTCAGATTAGAACGTCTGGAACGTGCGCCTTTGGCAACAAGGCGCACGCGACCGGACTCTTCCGTGAAGACGTCCAGCATCAGGCTGGTTTCGCTCCAGGGACGACTATGCAGGACAAAGGCGCGCTGCCATCCATCCATATGCTCGTCGTCTTAGGTTACTGATCTTCGCCGTAACCGAGGCTGCGCAGCGCACGCTCATCATCGGCCCAGCCAGATTTCACTTTCACCCACAGTTCCAGGTGAACCGGTGCTTCAAACATGTCCATCATGTCTTTACGGGCTTCGATTCCGATAGTTTTGATCTTGGCACCTTTATTGCCGATCACCATCTTCTTCTGCCCTTCTCGCTCAACGAGGATCAGACCGTTAATATCGTAGCCGCCACGCTCGTTGCTCTGGAAACGCTCGATCTCCACCGTCACAGAGTACGGCAGTTCAGCGCCCAGGAAACGCATCAGCTTCTCACGGATGATTTCAGACGCCATAAAACGCTGAGAGCGATCGGTGATGTAGTCTTCCGGGAAGTGATGAGTCGCTTCCGGCAGATGTTTACGCACGATGCCCGCGATGGTATCGACGTTCATACCCGTTTCCGCAGACAGCGGGACGATGTCCAGGAAGTTCATCTGGCTGCCCAGCCATTGCAGATGCGGCAGCAGATCGGCTTTTTCCTGCACGTTGTCCACTTTATTGACCGCGAGGATCACCGGCGTTTTGCCGTCACGCAGCTTGTTCAGGACCATTTCGTCGTCCGGCGTCCAGCGGGTGCCTTCCACAACGAAAATCACCAGCTCTACGTCGCCAATGGAGCTGCTCGCCGCCTTGTTCATCAGACGGTTGATGGCACGCTTCTCTTCCATGTGCAGGCCCGGGGTATCGACGTAGATCGCCTGATAAGCGCCTTCAGTATGGATACCGACGATGCGGTGACGCGTGGTCTGCGCCTTACGCGAGGTAATGGAAATCTTCTGTCCAAGCAGATTATTCAACAGGGTGGATTTACCAACGTTCGGACGTCCGACGATGGCAATAAATCCGCAATACGTTTTTTCTTCGCTCATTCCAGCTCCAGCATTTTTAACGCCTGTTCGGCGGCAGCCTGTTCAGCCTTACGACGGCTTGAACCCGTGCCGACCACCGGTTCACTCAGGCCACTGACCTGGCAATGGATGGTAAATTCCTGATCGTGCGCTTCGCCACGTACCTGCACCACCAGATAGGATGGCAGCGGGAGGTGACGACCCTGCAAATATTCTTGCAGACGCGTTTTCGGATCTTTTTGTTTATCGCCCGGGCTGATTTCGTCCAGACGGGTCTGATACCAGTTCAGGATCATCTTTTCTACGGTCTGGATATCGCTGTCCAGGAACACGCCACCGATTAAAGCCTCGACCGTATCGGCAAGAATGGATTCACGACGGAACCCACCACTTTTCAGCTCACCCGGCCCCAGACGCAGACACTCACCCAGCTCAAACTCGCGTGCGATTTCAGCGAGGGTGTTGCCACGCACCAGCGTGGCACGCATGCGGCTCATATCACCTTCGTCCACACGCGGAAAACGATGATAAAGCGCATTTGCAATCACGAAACTTAAAATAGAGTCGCCTAAAAACTCGAGACGCTCATTATGTTTGCTGCTGGCACTGCGATGGGTTAATGCCTGTTGCAACAACTCCTGATGATGAAAAGTGTAGCCCAGCTTCCGTTGAAGCCGATTAATTACGATGGGGTTCATGCGATACCAATAAATGAATGCGTCAAAAATGCAGCACACGAAACCGACCTGAGAAAACCAACGCGGTTTCGTGTGCCGTGGCACCCTTGCAGGGCCAACCTTAAACTTCGGGGGAATATTCTATACGCAACGACAGGGGATGTCGTTAGTTCAAAGAGATTTATCGCTGAAATAATTCACGTAGCGGCGAATAAAAGCCGCTACGTGTTATTTTTGACGAAAATTAATGAATTCCGCCAATACGATTCAGGCGAACGCCGGTCGGCCACTCGCCTTCCTGCTTCTCGAAACTCATCCAGATAGCGGTTGCTTTACCGACCAGATTCGCTTCCGGCACAAAGCCCCAGTAACGGCTGTCCGCGGAGTTATCGCGGTTATCACCCATCATGAAGTAGTGTCCCGGCGGCACAATCCAGGTCGCCAGCTGCTGGCCCGGCTGCTGGTAGTACATTGCTAGCTGGTCCTGTGCGATTGGCACGGTCAGAATGCGGTGAGTGACATCGCCCAGCGTCTCTTTGCGTTCAACCAGACGAATACCGTTCTCTTTGGTTTCACCTTTTGGCACCTGGAAGAATCCGCTGGTCGCTTCACCGCCATTACGGCGGGCGAAGGTCTGCACAAAATCACCTGGCTCAACGTTGGAGTAAGTGACTGGCAGCGCATTTTCACATGCAGTTCCAGAGCTACAGCCTGGCTGAATCCTCACTTCCTTCGCTATCGGATCGTAGGTTACTTTATCGCCCGGCAGACCTACCGCGCGTTTAATATAATCCAGCCGTGGATCTTCCGGATATTTAAACACCACGATGTCGCCACGTTTCGGATGACCCGTTTCGATCAGCGTTTTCTGGTAGATCGGATCTTTGATGCCATAGGCAAACTTCTCAACCAGAATGAAATCACCGATCAGCAGCGTTGGCATCATCGATCCTGACGGGATCTGGAACGGTTCATAGATAAATGAACGCACCACCAGCACAATCGCCAGCACCGGGAAGACCGATGCCCCTGTTTCCAGCCAGCCCGGTTTTGGGCCGACTTTTTTCAGGGTTTTCGCGTCCAGCGTATCGCCCGTGGCTGCCTGCGCGGCAGCCTGACGTTCACGGCGTTTTGGGGCGAAGATAAACTTATCCAGGCACCATAACAGACCTGTTACCAGGGTAGCGATGACCAGGATCAGGGCAAACATGTTCGCCATGCCAACTCCTTAAGGTTATTTACCGTTTCCGTCTTTACCAACATGAAGGATGGCAAGGAATGCTTCCTGCGGCAGCTCAACGTTACCGACCTGCTTCATACGCTTCTTACCTTCTTTCTGCTTCTGCAACAGCTTTTTCTTACGGCTGACGTCGCCGCCGTAGCACTTAGCCAGAACGTTTTTACGCAGCTGCTTCACGGTTGAACGGGCAATGATGTGGTTACCAATGGCCGCCTGAATCGCAATGTCAAACTGCTGACGCGGGATCAGCTCTTTCATCTTCTCAACCAGCTCACGACCACGGTACGGTGCGTTATCGTTGTGGGTGATCAGCGCCAGGGCATCAACTCGCTCGCCGTTGATCAGCACGTCCACGCGAACCATGTTGGAGGCCTGGAAGCGTTTGAAGTTGTAGTCCAGTGACGCATAGCCACGGGAGATAGACTTCAGACGGTCGAAGAAGTCGAGCACCACTTCCGCCATCGGAATTTCATAGGTCAGCGCCACCTGGTTACCGTGGTACACCATGTTGGTCTGCACGCCACGCTTCTCAATACACAGGGTGATCACGTTACCGAGGAACTCCTGCGGCAGCAGCATGTGACACTCTGCGATAGGCTCGCGCAGTTCCTGAATATTATTCAGCGGCGGGAGCTTGGAAGGGCTGTCGACGTAGATGACCTCTTTCGACGTGGTTTCTACTTCGTAGACAACCGTCGGGGCGGTGGTGATCAGATCCAGATCGTATTCACGCTCCAGACGTTCCTGAATGATCTCCATGTGCAGCAGACCGAGGAAGCCACAGCGGAAGCCGAAGCCCAGCGCCGTTGAGCTTTCTGGCTCATAGAACAGGGAAGCATCGTTGAGGCTCAGCTTTCCGAGCGCATCGCGGAAGTTTTCGTAATCGTCGGAGCTGACCGGGAACAGACCCGCATAAACCTGCGGTTTCACCTTTTTGAAGCCTGGCAGCGCTTTATCTGCCGGGTTACGTGCGCCGGTCAGGGTATCGCCCACTGGCGCGCCGAGGATGTCTTTAATTGCACAGACCAGCCAACCCACTTCGCCGCATTTCAGTTCGGTACGGTCAACCTGTTTTGGCGTGAAGATGCCGAGGCGGTCAGCGTTGTAGACCTGCCCGGTGCTCATGACCTTGATTTTGTCGCCTTTACGCATGGTGCCGTTTTTAATACGCACCAGCGAGACAACGCCCAGGTAGTTATCAAACCAGGAGTCGATGATCAGGGCCTGGAGCGGCGCATCCGGGTCACCTTCCGGCGGCGGAATGTCACGCACCAGACGTTCCAGTACATCCGGAACACCTACGCCGGTTTTTGCCGAGCAGCGCACTGCATCGGTCGCATCGATACCGACGATGTCTTCAATTTCTTCCGCTACGCGCTCAGGATCGGCGGCTGGCAGGTCGATTTTATTCAGAACCGGCACCACTTCGAGATCCATTTCCATGGCGGTATAGCAGTTTGCCAGCGTCTGGGCCTCTACGCCCTGCCCGGCATCCACCACCAGCAGCGCGCCTTCGCAGGCCGCCAGCGAGCGTGACACTTCATAAGAGAAGTCAACGTGCCCTGGGGTGTCGATAAAGTTCAGCTGGTAGGTTTCACCATCGGAAGCCTTATAGTCGAGCGTCACGCTCTGGGCTTTAATGGTAATACCGCGTTCGCGTTCCAGGTCCATGGAGTCCAGAACCTGGGCTGCCATTTCACGATCAGACAGGCCACCGCAAATCTGGATAATACGGTCAGACAGCGTCGACTTACCGTGGTCAATGTGAGCAATGATCGAAAAGTTACGTATGTTCTTCATATAGTTAAATAATTATGCCTTACGAATTCCTGGAGGCCGCTGTTCTTAGCCTGACGTTTTTCAGTGCGAAAACGCAGCATTCTACACTACAACCTCGTCTGCTGGAAATGCACTTAGAGTCAGGTATAGCGCGAAGAGACGGCGTTTACTTTATTGCGATGTAAATAATAATAAAGCCCGGCAGATCACCGGGCCTCAGAAGAGAGCGTCTCAACACGAAGTTGGTCGGGTGCCAGTGCAACGCTGAGAATGACGGGCTGCCAGGCTTCCCGGGCGGTAAGCCTTGGGGAAACGCCTTTAGCAAGCCAGAACCCGCCCACACCGCCCAAGGCGGCACCGCACATGGCGGCCAAATCTGTGCCGAACAGCATCTGGAAAACCCCGCCCATCACGAAAAGTCCGGCGAGCGGAGAAAGGTAAACCAGTATGGCGGAAGTGAGCAGGCTGCCTTCAGCGATGCCGAGCTCCACTTTTTGCCCTGCCACCAGCGGCTGATCGCTCGACACAGCAATAGTGTGCGACGTTTGCGGCCCCAGCTTATTCAATACGCGGCTGCCGCAACCGGCTCGCGAAGCGCAGCTGCTGCATGATGCTTTAACGTCACAGCTGACAAGCGCTACGCCATCCTGCCAGGATACGACCGTCGCCCACTCTTTAATCATTGCGCAGCCCTGAATTTAATGCTGTCTGAAATACGTTTTGCTGTTGGCGGCGGTAATTCACCAACAATGGTAATTTCCGCATTATCGCGTACCGTCGTGCTAACCGTCCGGCGACCGGTACGGAGCATCTGTTCGGAACTGTTCGCCGTAGCGCGATTGATATTCACCGAGAAGCTAAATAGCCCATCGGAATAGAGGCGCGATTCAACCGGTGTTTCGATAGTCGGCAGCTGGCGACGGCTGCTGGATACTTCGCTGAATCCTTGCGGGATCCAGGAAGGTACCCAGTTGAAATTGACAGAATCGCCGGCAGGTACGGAAAGCAAAGGCGGCAGGCTGGCTTTGGCCAGATTCTGCATACTGTTGCCAACCTGACCGTTCACGTCGAAGGAGATCACGCGGAACTGCTCCAGCGTTTCACCGTCGCGATCGAGCAGATCAACGCGCATCGGCAGCTTCGTCTCTGCGTCAATCCAGACGATATAGCTGTAACGTGTCCCATCCCGCGCGACTACGCGGATCACTTCGCACAACCTGTCGGCAATACGCGTTCGCCCCACTGAGATAAAATCATAGTAGGGGGCGAGACGTTTAAAATCGGTGTAAATGAGCGATGGCAGGGAATCAACGATGTAGTCACCATTGAGCGTAAACGGCTCAAGGCCTGGCTCGAAATAGCTGATTTCGTTCCCACGCTGGACCACTTCCCGACGCGGGCCATCCATCTGTAAAAGCTGGGCGAGCGGCTGATTATCAAGGCGGGCGTGGCGATAGCGTAACGATTCGACACCCTGCTTATTGATGCTAATAAATGCCAACTCGTAATTGAGTGACTGGCTGGCCAGATTCATTTGCTGCAACAACGCCCCGGATGAAACATCAGCCGAGGCGTTAGCAGAGAAGAACAGGCTACCCGCCATCAAAGACATGGCGAACCAAAGTTGCTTCATTACTGCGATTGCGTTCCTAAAGTTTGGTTTCCTGGCACCTGCACAGCAGCCTGCTGGGTTTGGGCCTGCTCAAACTGAAGCTGCTCGGAGTGCAGACGACGCTGCAACTCGTAATCCTGCAACATCGCATTAATGCGACGACGCTGCTCCTGTACCTGCTGTTGCTGTCCGCCGCTTGCGGAGGCATCTGCCGGTACGCCCAGGCTAACCGGACTGGCTTTACCCATCATCGGCAGCGTATTGAACACTGGCGCTTCAGGCTGCTGACTGGCTTCAGACTGGGTATTATAGTGCTGGACCCCAACGATAACTGCAAGCGATACACACGCAGCGACTCCCATCTGGGTGAGCTGGCTGGCCCATGGACGCACCTTGTGCCAGAACGGCATTTTCTGCCATTGGTGAGGTGCAGGCTGCGCTTCAGGAATAAGCGGCGTGGTCTGATGAACAGGTTCGTTCTCAATGGCCGCCATAACGCGTGCTGAGATATCGAAATGGAGAACATCGCTGGTATCACCCCGCAGAGTGTCGCGGATAAGATGATAGTTCTCCCAGGTCTGTTGCATTTCGGGAGAATGAGACAACTCATCGAGCAGCTCACTATCCAGCATTTCACCATCCATTAAAGCGGAAAGTTTTTCTTTCTGCATGCCTAATACCTTTTCCAGTATCCCGCTATCGTCAACGCCTGATAAGCGGTTGAACTTTATTATCAATGGCTTCTCGCGCACGGAAAATTCGTGAACGAACCGTGCCGACCGGACAATCCATGATGGCGGCTATCTCTTCATAGCTTAGGCCATCCAGCTCCCGTAACGTAATTGCCATGCGTAAATCTTCCGGGAGCGACTCGATCGTGCGAAAAACGATTTGTCTCAGTTCTTCTGACAACATTAAGTTCTCAGGGTTCGAAATTTCTTTCAGCGCGCCGCCACTTTCGAAGTTTTCTGCATCGATAGCGTCAACATCACTTGAAGGCGGACGACGCCCCTGAGCAACCAAATAATTCTTAGCCGTATTGACTGCAATACGATACAGCCAGGTATAAAAAGCACTATCCCCCCGGAATGAATCCAGCGCGCGATAGGCCTTAATAAAAGACTCTTGTACCACATCAGGAACATCGCCTGACGGTACATAGCGGGAAACCAGACTCGCTACCTTATGCTGGTAGCGCACCACCAGTAGGTTAAAAGCTTTCTGATCTCCCTTCTGGACCCGTTCAACCAGGACCTGGTCCGTTAACTGCTCGCTCATCCGAGGTAATGTCTCCCCAAACCAAATTCCACGCGTTATCGAAACGCCACTCTAACAACATTGCACTTTGAGCAAGCACCGAATTAGAGCGTCTGTTCTTCAATAAGTTCCGTAACGCCTTTGTTTTTGTTCATCGCGCCGCAGACCGTTCATTTTCTCTCATTATAAGTCTGTTCACGATACGCACCCGCTTTCTGACAAGAATCATTAACTTTATTGTCAGAAGAGTAACGCAACACAGGCTTTATTTCACCACAAAATCTGAAGCTAACGATCTGCTTCGCAAAATAATTCCAGTCATTTAGCGATGATTTAACTTCCGGCCATCCGTTTAGTCATTGCAACACGCTTCAAAAAAAACGTGCGATAACTCGCATCACAATGCTATTCTGCCCAGACCATGTTTAGTAAATTAAACAAACATCATGAATACAACGCCTGAACTCCATTGTGATGTACTGATTATCGGCAGCGGTGCTGCTGGCCTCTCCCTCGCGCTGCGCCTGGCGGAACATCAGAACGTAATCGTGCTGAGTAAAGGGCCGATGAGCGAAGGTTCCACCTTCTATGCACAAGGCGGTATTGCCGCCGTGTTTGATGAAACGGACAGCATTGCCTCACACGTAGAAGACACTCTGATTGCCGGTGCCGGGATCGTGGATGAGCATGCCGCAGAGTTTGTCGCCAGCAATGCCCGCCACTGCGTGCAATGGCTTATCGACCAGGGCGTGCTGTTTGATACGCAGGTTCAGCCTAATGGTGAAGAGAGCTATCATCTGACCCGTGAAGGCGGGCACAGCCATCGCCGTATTCTGCACGCTGCTGATGCAACAGGAAAAGCGGTTGAAACCACGCTGGTCAGCAAAGCCCTCAGCCATCCTAATATTCGGGTGCTGGAGCGCAGTAACGCCGTCGACCTGATTATTTCCGATAAAATTGGCCTGCCCGGCACGCGCCGTGTTGTCGGCGCATGGGTGTGGAATCGGAATAAAGAGAAGGTGGAAACCTGCCAGGCTAAAGCCGTTGTGCTGGCGACCGGCGGCGCCTCCAAGGTTTACCAGTACACGACTAACCCGGATATCGCCTCCGGAGACGGTATCGCCATGGCCTGGCGCGCAGGCTGCCGCGTAGCGAATATGGAGTTTAATCAGTTCCATCCTACCGCCCTGTTCCACCCGCAGGCACGTAACTTCCTGTTAACTGAAGCGTTGCGCGGCGAAGGCGCGTATCTGAAGCGACCGGACGGTTCCAGGTTTATGCCGGACTTCGACCCCCGAGGTGAACTTGCTCCGCGGGATATCGTGGCCCGCGCCATTGACCACGAGATGAAGCGGCTTGGCGTGGACTGTATGTATCTGGACATTAGCCATAAACCGGCAGACTTTATTCGCCAGCACTTCCCGATGATTTATGAAAAGCTGCTGAGTCTGGGTATCGATTTAACCCGCGATCCGGTGCCGATTGTGCCTGCCGCCCACTATACCTGTGGCGGGGTGATGGTTGACGATCATGGTCGTACCGACGTGGATGGTTTGTATGCGATCGGCGAGGTCAGCTACACCGGCCTGCATGGTGCGAATCGCATGGCATCAAACTCATTGCTGGAGTGTCTGGTGTATGGATGGTCGGCTGCGGAAGATATAACCAAACGCATGCCCTATGCACGTCCAACAACGCACCTGCCAGCATGGGATGAAAGTCGAGTAGAGAACCCGGACGAACTGGTGGTTATCCAGCATAACTGGCACGAGCTGCGGCTTCTCATGTGGGATTATGTCGGGATTGTACGCACAACGAAGCGTCTGGAACGCGCGTTACGCCGCATCATGATGTTACAGCAGGAAATTGATGAATATTACGCCAACTTCCGCGTTTCCAATAATCTGCTGGAGCTGCGCAACCTTGTGCAGGTTGCCGAGCTGATTGTACGCTGTGCGATGATGCGCAAAGAGAGTCGTGGCCTGCATTATACGCTGGACTATCCCGACCCGCTGGAAACGTCCGGCCCGTCGGTGTTGACGCCGCAGGTTCACATAAACAGATAAAAGGCCTGGGTCAGGGCAGTGTAATCTTCGGAATAACGCTGGTCTGGCCCGCGAATAACCATCCTGTCGGTAAAGCACTCCCCCTCTTTCGGCGAGAGCGCCAGCAACACACGGTGCGGTAAGCGACCTTCCGTATCCGAAATATCGGTACGAAGACGCAAACTCCAGCCGATATCCCGAGCGATCTCAATGAAGGTGTTACCCGTGCTTTCGGGCAAGACCACGCAGAAAAATCCCTCTTCCGAGATGAGTTCCGCCGCGCTGGTCAGTAGCGCCTTGTGATCGAGCGAGCCGGTGTAACGTGCCTGCTCGCGTTCCGGCGTTCCACACTCCACACCTGGCGTGAAATACGGCGGATTGCTGACGATCAAATCGTAACGCGCAGTCTGCTCCGGTGCCCAGGTCAGGACATCGGCACAATCCACCCTGATCCGTTCTGCCCACGGAGAATCGGCAGCGTTTTCGCTTGCCTGCTGGGCCGCCTGAGGATCAAGCTCAACGGCGTCGATAGTGACGTGTTCTTCGGTACGCTGCGCCAGCATCAGCGCCTGAAGTCCGCTGCCCGTACCAATATCCAGAATGCGTTTTACACCTGCGACAGGGGCCCATGCACCCAGTAAAATACCGTCTGTACCGACTTTCATTGCACAACGATCGTGCGCCACAAAAAATTGTTTAAACGTAAAACCATCGCGGCGCAACTGCGCTTTGAGTTGAGACATGTCAGGGCAACCTTCTGTGTGAAACTGGAGTAGCATAGGGGAAAGCGAAGTGGTCGAAAAGCGATATCCATACAAACAGATGAAGATTACAGCCGTAACGTCTATAATCAGCGCCCCACACAGAGGTAGAACATGACTGTAACGACTTTTTCCGAACTTGAACTCGATGAAAGCCTGCTCAATGCTCTTGAGAGTAAAGGCTTTACACGCCCGACCGCCATTCAGGCCGCGGCCATTCCGCCTGCGCTTGAGGGCCGCGATGTGCTCGGTTCTGCGCCAACCGGCACGGGGAAGACAGCAGCCTACTTGCTGCCTGTGTTGCAGCATTTGCTCGATTTTCCGCGTAAAAAATCAGGGCCGCCGCGCATTTTGATCCTGACCCCGACCCGTGAACTGGCGATGCAGGTTGCCGAACACGCGCGTGAGCTGGCGGCGAACACCCATCTGGATATCGCGACCATCACCGGCGGCGTAGCGTATATGAACCACGCCGAAGTGTTCAGCGAAAACCAGGATATCGTTGTCGCGACGACAGGCCGTCTGCTGCAATACATAAAAGAAGAGAACTTCGACTGCCGGGCGGTGGAAACGCTGATTCTCGATGAAGCTGACCGCATGCTGGACATGGGCTTTGCCCAGGATATCGAACACATCGCGGGTGAAACGCGCTGGCGTAACCAGACAATGCTGTTCTCGGCAACCCTTGAAGGGGATGCCATTAAAGATTTCGCCGAACGTCTGCTGGAAGATCCGGTGGAAGTGTCCGCTACGCCATCGACGCGTGAGCGTAAGAAGATCCACCAGTGGTACTACCGCGCAGATAACCTTGAGCATAAGGTTGAGTTGCTGAAACATCTGCTGAAGCAGGAAGAAGCAACCCGTACCATCGTCTTCGTACGTAAACGCGAGCGCGTGCATGAGCTGGCAGAAATGCTGCGCAACGCTGGCATCAACAACTGCTATCTCGAAGGTGAAATGGCACAAGTTAAGCGTACCGAAGGGATTAAGCGCCTGACCGATGGTCGCGTGAATGTGCTGGTTGCAACCGACGTTGCCGCGCGCGGGATCGACATCCCGGACGTGAGCCATGTGATCAACTTTGATATGCCTCGCAGCGGTGATACTTACCTGCACCGTATTGGTCGTACCGGCCGTGCGGGCCGCAAAGGGATTGCTATTTCTCTGGTAGAAGCGCACGACCATCTGCTGCTCCAAAAAATTGGCCGCTACGTTGATGAGCCGCTAAAAGCTCGTGTGATTGACGAACTTCGTCCGACGACACGCGCACCGAGTGAAAAAATGACGGGTAAACCGTCCAAGAAAGCGCTCGCGAAACGTGCTGAGAGAAAAGAGAAAGAAAAAGAGAAGCCGCGCGTGAAGCAGCGCCACCGCGATACCAAAAATATTGGTAAGCGCCGTAAGCCAAGTTCTGCTGCGCCAGAGACAAAAACTGAAGAGTAAAAAAAAGCCGGGACATTCCCGGCTTTTTTATTCCACCCCCGAAGCTGAAACCTTACAGGCTTTCAGTAAAGGTACGGGCGATAACGTCGCGCTGCTGTTCCGGAGTCAGAGAGTTGAAACGCACCGCATAGCCAGACACACGGATGGTCAGCTGCGGGTATTTTTCTGGGTTCTCAACAGCATCCATCAGCGTTTCACGACGCAGGACGTTAACGTTCAGGTGCTGACCACCTTCCACGCGCACTTCTGGTTGCACTTGCATTGGAATTTCACGGTATTCAATTTCGCCCAGTTTGCTCACCGGAACGATTTCGTCTTCCGCAAAACCTGCTTTCGCTACTACACAGCGCGCTTCGTTTTTTTCGCTGTCCAGCAGCCAGAAAGAGTTCAGCAGATCGTCATTTGCAGCTTTAGTAATCTGGATACCTGTAATCATGTGTTGCCTCCCTTAGGCTACATTAACTGATGCTGGCCTTTTGCGGCCAATTGGTAAAACCATTGTTTGTTGTGTGTATATATAACATTCAGACCCGGGTGATTTATTGATTTAAATCAACAAAATCACTAACCACATAAAGAGTGTGGTCTGAATTTTTTGTTTTAGATCAATTTTAATGATTTACCAATTCAACTTACCCTGCCTGGTTTTCAACATAAATTGAGACACTTAGCCGCTTTTCCGCGGGTAATTTTGCTCACCAGGCATTAGCAGGTAAGCTAGGCAGAGAATGAAATTCGCAGGAGAGCGAGATGACAACACCTTTAACCTGGCATGACGTGCTGGCAGAAGAGAAGCAGCAGCCCTATTTTATTAATACCCTCAGTACCGTTGCGGCTGAACGGCAGGCCGGCCAGACAATTTATCCACCGCAGAAAGATGTATTTAACGCCTTTCGCTACACCGAACTGAGCGACGTGAAGGTGGTTATACTGGGGCAGGATCCGTACCATGGTCCCGGGCAGGCTCACGGACTGGCATTTTCCGTGCGTCCGGGCGTGGCCATTCCCCCTTCTCTGCTGAATATGTATAAAGAGCTGGAAGGAACGATTCCGGGTTTCACCCGCCCTAATCACGGTTATCTGGAAAGCTGGGCGCGCCAGGGCGTGCTGTTGCTGAATACCGTATTAACCGTCCGGGCGGGTCAGGCACACTCCCACGCCAGTCTGGGATGGGAAACCTTTACCGATAAGGTTATCAGCCTGATCAATGAGCATCGTGAAGGCGTCGTGTTTTTACTCTGGGGTTCACATGCCCAAAAGAAAGGGGCGATTATCGATCGTCAGCGCCATCACGTACTGAAAGCACCGCACCCGTCGCCGCTGTCTGCGCATCGCGGTTTCTTTGGCAGTAACCATTTTGTTCTGACGAATGAGTGGCTGGAAAAGCGTGGCGAAAAGCCGATTGACTGGATGCCTGTGTTACCGGCAGAGAGTGAGTAGGGTTTGAATGTGCCGGGTCAGGCCCGGCACATATAAGGCTTATGCCTTGTTCTGACGCCACCATTCGGCCAGCAGCACGCCGGTCGCAACGGATACGTTCAGGCTTTCAACGTTGCCAGTGCCGTCGATAGAAACGCTCATGTCAGCGCTGGAGAGTGCCGCATCAGACAGACCATCGCGCTCCTGACCTAACACCAGCACCATTTTGCGCGGCAACGTCGCTTTAAACAGCGGCGTAGCGGCGCGGCTTGAGGTGGTGACAATGGTGTAGCCCGCTTTACGGAATTGCTCAAGGGCCTCCAGCACGCTGTCGCCGGTGATCGGCTGAACATGCTCAGCACCGCCTTCCGCGGTACGGATTGCCGCACCGGATTCCAGCAGCGCGGCATCCTGCAACAGAACGCCTTTCACGCCAAAGTGCGCGCAGCTACGCATCATAGCGCCCAGGTTATGCGGGTTACCCACATCTTCCAGCGCCAGCACACAGTCATCGGCATCCGCCTGGCTGACCCACTGCTGCACGGTGGTGCCGTTACGTTTTTTGATCAGGAAGCAGACGCCGCCGTGGTGTTCAGTCCCGGACGCTTTTGTCAGCTCGGCATCGTCAACCACGTGGTAGGCTTTACGGTTCGCCGCCATCCAGCGCAGCGCTTCTTTAAAGCGCGGGGTCACGCTCTGGATAAACCATGCGCGAACGATACACTCCGGGCGGCTCTGGAACAGGGCCTGACAGGCGTTCTCGCCATATACACGGGTTTCTTCCGCACGCTGACGACGCAGCACTTCCGGATCGATAAAGCTTTTTCCGCTGATACCGCCGTGATCGGCTTTTTCGGTCGCCTCTTCACTGGGCGCGCGCGAAACGGTACGCCATGGCGATCCACCGTCGCGGACAAAATCATCGCGTTTGCGATCGTCACGCTTACGGTCATCACGTTTGCGGTCATCGCCGCGGTTATTTCTGTCATCGCGGGCGGGGCGACGGCCACCGTCTGCACGAGAAGACGCCGGACGCCCGCCACCTTTTCCGGTACGCGGATTTTGGGTGCGTTTATCAGAGTCATCATCACTGCGGACATACATCACTTTGACCTTGCCGCTTTTGTTTTTCATTTCGTCGTTCATGCTTTTCTCCACCAGCGCTGCGCGAAGCGCGCAGATTACCCGATGTGCAAGCTCATAGCCATAATTTCGTACAAAAGCCTGTGACTATTGTTCCCATTGAATAAAACGCGTTGTCGATTTATACAGGCTCACTGATAATATGTAACATATCAGAAACATTATCGGCGTTCTGCCGTTGTTCCACGGCTCTATCAGAGGTTAGTTATGAATACCGTATGTGCCAACTGTCAGGCTTTAAACCGCATTCCGGACGATCGGATGGATGACGGTGCGAAATGCGGGCGTTGTGGCCACGAATTATTTGATGGCGATGTCATTAACGCGACGGGTGCTACGCTGGACAAACTCCTCAAGGACGATCTGCCGGTTGTGGTCGATTTCTGGGCACCGTGGTGCGGCCCCTGCCGTAACTTTGCGCCCATCTTCGAAGACGTGGCTGAAGAGCGCAGCGGGAAAATGCGTTTTGTTAAAGTGAATACCGAAGCGGAACGTGAACTCAGCGCCCGTTTTCGCATTCGCAGCATTCCAACCATTATGATTTTCAAAAATGGGGAAGTGATCGACATGCTCAATGGTGCAGTACCGAAGGCGCCTTTCGACAGCTGGTTAAACGAATCCCTGTAACATTCACGGGGCACATCTTGTGCCCCGTTCTCTCCTCTGCGAAAATGGGGTTTTTCCTGCCTTTTCGCCCATGACTGATAACGCTGTACTTCAATTACGCGCCGAGCGCCTTGCGCGCGCAACCCGCCCTTTTCTGGCCCGAGGCAATCGTATTCGCCGCTGCCAGCGCTGCCTTTTACCGCTGAAAGTGTGTCTGTGCGAAACGCTTGCACCGAGCGAGGCGAAAAGCCGTTTTTGTCTGGTCATGTTCGATACCGAACCGATGAAGCCCAGCAACACGGGGCGTTTGATCGCCGATATTCTGCCCAATACCGCAGCGTTTCAGTGGTCGCGCACTGAGCCACCTCAGGCTCTGCTTGACCTGGTGGCAAACCCGGACTATCAGCCCATGGTCGTTTTCCCGGCATCATATGCAGGCGAACAACGCCAGGTGCTTACGGCGCCACCATCCGGTAAGCCGCCGCTGTTTATTATGCTCGACGGCACCTGGACCGAAGCAAGAAAGATGTTTCGCAAAAGCCCTTATCTTGATGCGCTGCCGGTGATTTCCGTCGATCTGTCGCGTGTTTCTGCCTATCGCTTACGAGAAGCGCATGCCGAGGGTCAATATTGCACCGCTGAAGTCGCCATTGCGCTACTGGATCTGGCGGGCGATACCCAGGCGGCCAGCGCATTAAGCTCCCACTTCTCCTGCTTCCGCGAACGTTATCTGGCAGGAAAAACCGTTCATAAGGGTAGCGTCACAGCAACAGAGACAGAAAGCGTTTAAAATCATCAGGTCGCTTGCATTCACAGGAGGCCTGCATGAGCCAGAGAGGGTTAGAAGCGCTACTCCGTCCGAAATCCATTGCCGTTATTGGCGCCTCGATGAAACCGGACCGCGCAGGGTATCTGATGATGCGTAACCTGCTGTCTGGCGGGTTTAACGGCCCGGTCATGCCCGTTACGCCCGCTTATAAAGCGGTACAGGGGGTGCTGGCATGGCCGGACGTGCAAAGTTTACCGTTTGTTCCCGACCTCGCCGTGCTCTGTACGCATGCGAAACGAAACCTCGAATTGCTTGAGTCGCTCGGTCAGAAAGGCTGTAAAACCTGCATTATTCTTTCCTCGCCTCCTGAACAGCAGCCCGAACTGCTGGCCTGCGCCAGCCGCTACCAGATGCGCATTCTTGGTCCAAATAGCCTCGGTCTGCTTGCGCCCTGGCAAGGGCTGAATGCCAGTTTTTCCCCGGTTCCGATCCGTAAAGGCAAACTGGCCTTTATTTCACAGTCGGCAGCGGTATCCAATACCATCCTCGACTGGGCGCAGCAGCGTGAGATGGGCTTTTCCTATTTCATCGCCCTCGGCGACAGCCTGGACATTGACGTTGATGAGCTGCTGGATTTCCTGGCGCGTGACAGCAAAACCAGCGCTATCCTGCTCTACCTTGAACACCTGAGTGACGCCCGTCGTTTTGTGTCGGCGTCGCGTAGCGCATCGCGTAATAAACCGATTCTGGTCATCAAAAGCGGGCGCAGCCCCGCGGCTCAGCGCCTGCTGCAATCCCATTCCGGGATGGATCCCGCATGGGATGCAGCGATCCAGCGCGCCGGTTTACTGCGGGTACAGGATACGCACGAGCTTTTTTCCGCCGTCGAAACGTTGAGCCACATGCGTCCCCTGCGCGGTGAAAAGCTGATGATTGTCAGCAACGGAGCCGCTCCCGCCGCCCTGGCGCTGGACGAGCTCTGGCTACGCAACGGCAAGCTGGCCACGCTGGGTGAAGAGACGCTCCAGCGCCTGCGGGACGCGTTACCGGGAAGCGTTGTTCCCGATAATCCCCTCGATTTGCGCGATGATGCCAGCAGCGATCGTTACATTAAGGCGATCACGATTTTGCTGGATAGCCAGGACTTTGATGCGCTGATGATTATCCATTCGCCCAGCGCGGTTGCGCCAGGCAGCGAAAGTGCACGAACGCTGATTGAGGCTGTCCGAAACCATCCGCGCGGCAAATACGTCACCCTGCTAACCAACTGGTGCGGCGAGTTCTCCTCGCAGGAAGCGCGACGTCTGTTTAGTGAAGCCGGGTTGCCAACCTACCGTACGCCAGAGGGCACCATAACCGCGTTTATGCATATGGTTGAATACCGCCGCAACCAGAAGCAGCTGCGTGAAACGCCTGCCCTACCGGGCAACCTCACAGCAAATTCGGTGGACGTACACAGTTTATTGCAACAGGCCATCGAAGAGGGCGCCACTTCGCTTGATACGCATGAAGTGCAACCCATTCTTGGCAGCTATGGGATGCAAACACTGCCGACCTGGATTGCCGGTGACAGCGCTGAGGCGGTACATATCGCTGAGCAGATTGGCTATCCGGTCGCGCTGAAGCTGCGCTCCCCCGATATTCCGCACAAATCGGATGTTCAGGGCGTCATGCTGTATCTGCGCACCGCGACAGAAGTACAACAGGCCGCGGATGCCATTATCGATCGCGTTAAAATGACGTGGCCACAGGCCCGGATCCACGGCCTGCTGGTGCAGAGCATGGCTAACCGAGCAGGTGCGCAGGAGCTGCGCGTGGTCGTCGAACACGATCCGGTTTTTGGTCCACTTATTATGCTGGGTGAAGGCGGCGTTGAATGGCGGCCAGAAGAACAAGCGGCTGTCGCGCTTCCACCTCTAAACATGAACCTGGCGCGTTATTTGGTTATTCAGGCCATCAAAAGTAAAAAAATCCGCGGCAGAAGCGCTCTGAGGCCGCTTGATATCGCCGGGTTAAGCCAGTTTCTGGTGAAGGTCTCCAACCTCATTGTTGACTGTGCGGAGATCCAGCGCCTGGACATCCACCCGCTCCTCGCTTCCGGAAATGAATTCACTGCCCTCGACGTGACGCTGGAAATTGCGCCATTTGTCGGTGACCGGGAAAGCCGTCTCGCCATTCGTCCTTATCCTCTCCATCTGGAAGAGTGGGTGGAGATGAAAAATGGAGAGCGGGCACTGTTTCGCCCTATCCTGCCGGAAGACGAGCCGCTGCTGCGAGCGTTCATCTCGCAGGTGACGAAAGAAGATTTGTACTATCGCTATTTCAGCGAAATTAATGAATTTACCCACGACGATTTAGCCAATATGACCCAGATCGACTACGATCGAGAAATGGCGATTGTGGCGGTCCGCCGTTCCGCAGAGGGAGAAGAGATCCTCGGCGTGACGCGTGCCATTTCCGACCCGGATAACGTGGATGCGGAGTTTGCCGTACTGGTGCGTTCCGATCTTAAAGGTTTGGGTTTGGGCAGACGGCTGCTCGAAAAACTCATTGGTTATACGCGCGATCACGGATTGTCACGGCTCAATGGCATTACTATGCCAAATAATCGGGGTATGGTGACCCTGGCGCGGAAGCTCGGTTTTGACGTTGATATCCAGCTGGATGAAGGCATTGTCTCTTTGTCCCTCAGCCTGACTTCGACGGATAAACAAGAGTAAGCTGCTGGAAATGTTACCCACTTTTCCCGGCACTGGGGTATCATTGTCCGCTTATGTTGTTTGCCTGGTACAGACAACCCTTCAATGAACAGAGAAGAAACGCACTGTGATGTTGTCAAAATTTAAGCGTAATAAACATCAACAACACCTTGCTCAACTACCGAAGATTTCTCAGTCAGTTGATGATGTAGAGTTCTTTTATGCTCCCGCTCATTTCCGGGAGACGCTTCTTGAAAAGATTGCCAGCGCTACGCGACGTATTTGCATTGTGGCGCTCTATCTTGAACAAGATGAAGGTGGGCGTGCGATCCTGAACGCGCTCTATGAAGCGAAACGTCAGCGTCCGGAACTGGATGTTCGCGTGCTGGTTGACTGGCACCGTGCTCAGCGTGGCCGTATTGGTGCGGCTGCCTCGAATACCAATGCGGACTGGTATTGCCGCATGGCCCAGGAAAATCCGGGTATTGATATACCGGTATATGGCGTACCGGTGAATACCCGTGAAGCGCTTGGCGTTCTTCATTTCAAAGGATTTATCATCGATGACAGCGTCCTTTACAGCGGCGCCAGCCTGAATGATGTTTATCTCCATCAGCTCGATAAATACCGTTACGATCGCTACCATCTTATCCGTAATCCGCAGATGACCGACATCATGTTCAACTGGGTTGATAAAAACCTGGTTCATGGCCGGGGTGTGCACCGTCTTGACGATCCTCATCGCCCGAAAAGCCCGGAAATCAAAAACGACGTTCGCTCCTTCCGCCAGGAGCTGCGCGATGCGATTTATCGTTTCCAGGGTGATGCCAATAATGAAGAACTGTCCGTTACGCCTCTGGTAGGCCTGGGTAAATCCAGCCTCCTGAACAAGACTATCTTCCATTTGATGCCGTGCGCGGAGCATAAGCTCACCATCTGCACCCCTTACTTCAACCTTCCCGCCGTTCTGGTGCGTAATATCATTCAGTTGCTGCGTGATGGTAAAAAGGTGGAAATCATTGTCGGGGATAAAACGGCAAACGACTTTTTCATTCCGGAAGATCAGCCTTTCAAGATCATCGGCGCACTGCCTTATCTCTATGAGATTAACCTGCGCCGCTTTCTGAGCCGTTTACAGTACTATGTGAACACGGACCAGCTCGTCGTGCGCCTCTGGAAAGATGAAGATAACAGTTATCATCTCAAAGGAATGTGGGTTGATGACGAGTGGATGCTGCTGACCGGTAATAACCTGAACCCACGCGCCTGGCGTCTGGATTTGGAAAACGCCATTCTTATTCACGATCCTCAGCATGCGTTAGCCGCGAAACGCGATCGTGAGCTGGAGCTTATACGCACGCATACTACAGTGGTTCGTCATTATCGCGATCTGCAAAGCATCGCTGATTACCCGGTGAAAGTTCGCAAGCTGATTCGCCGTCTACGTCGGATCCGTATCGATCGCCTCATCAGCCGCATTCTGTAATACACGAGCCCTGTCATCGACGGGGCTTTTTTATGGAGCCTGTTAATGCGTACGCCTTGCCTGATAATCCCTCTTTTGCTGACAGGTTGCAGCCATATGGCTAATGATAACTGGTCGGGTCAGGATAAAGCTCAGCACTTTCTGGCGTCGGCAATGATGTCCGCTGCGGGTAATGAGTATGCGCTGCACCAGGGTTATAGCAGGGATCGAAGTGCCACAATAGGCCTGATGTTCTCCATCAGCCTGGGGGCATCAAAAGAACTTTGGGATAGCCGCCCCTCGGGAAGTGGCTGGAGCTGGAAAGATTTTGCCTGGGACGTAGCCGGGGCAACAACTGGCTACGCCGTCTGGCAGATGGCGCATTATTAAAGGCGGATACCTTTTCCTTTGCGATGCAGCATCAGCGAGACAATAAACGCCAGCGCTCCCATTACGGTGACATACCAGAAGAAGGTCGTTTCACTGCCCCACGACTTAAGCGATAGCGCGACATACTCCGCCGAACCGCCGAACAGGGCATTCGCGACCGCATAAGACAGGCCTACACCCAGCGCCCTCACCTGTGCGGGAAACATTTCCGCTTTCAAAATGCCACTGATTGCCGTGTAAAAACTGATAATAATGAGCGCCACCATGATTAAAGCGAAAGCGGTATACGGAGAGGTTGTATGCTGTAGCGCCGTCAAAAGCGGAACGGTACCCAGGGTTAGCATGCCGCCAAAGATCAGCATGGAGGTACGGCGACCAATTTTGTCCGACAGCGCGCCGACAATCGGCTGGATGAGCATAAAGACGAGTAACGCCACCGTCATGACGACACTCGCAACGTTTGCATGCATGCCCGTGGTGTTAACCAGATATTTTTGCATGTAGGTGGTGAAGGTATAGAAACTTAGCGAGCCCGCGGCGGTAAAACCTAACACCATCAAAAATGCTTTGCGGTTTCGCCAGAGCCCCTTCATCGAGCCCGCCTCTTTCAGCGCCCTGACCTCCTGTTGAGAGGTTTCATCAAGCTGACGGCGTAGCCACAGGGCGACAACCGCCAGGGCAGCGCCCATAGCAAACGGGATGCGCCAGCCCCAGGCGCGCAAATCTTCATCGCTAAGGATTTGTTGCAGGATCACCACAACCAGTAACGCCAGTAGCTGTCCGCCAATGAGGGTTACATACTGGAATGATGCATAGAAACCTTTGCGCCCTTCAACCGCCACTTCGCTCATGTATGTCGCACTGGTGCCATATTCGCCACCGACCGATAGCCCCTGGAACAGACGTGCCAGCAACAACAACGCCGGTGCCCATGTTCCGATAGTCTCATAACCGGGCAGGCAGGCAATCACCAGCGAGCCGACGCACATCATGCATACAGAGATGAGCATGGATGTCTTGCGCCCTTTCCTGTCCGCGATCCTGCCGAATAGCCATCCACCGATAGGGCGCATCAGGAACCCGGCGGCAAAAACGCCTGCGGTTTGCAAAAGCTGAGTTGTGGTGTTCCCTGACGGGAAAAAGATATGCGCAAAGTAGAGTGAACAAAATGAATAGACGTAAAAGTCAAACCACTCTACAAGGTTTCCTGATGAGGCCCCAACGATTGCCCAAACCCGACGGCGAGTATCCTTACCTGCCAAATTGGTGTTATCCGTATCTGCACTGGCTACGGTTTCTGTCATTTTAATATCCCCTGTCTCACATTGCGGGCCTTTGCCCACAAACAGTAAAACCGGATTTAAAACGAATCGTTAGGTAAATAAAATGTTTCCAATATGTTTCATTGCGTTTTGTGAACTCGATCAGCTATCTAATTATTAGCGGACGCAGTAATTATCCCCAGGACTGCTGGTGGGCCTTTTTTCGCTGCAAGTAATCTTCGTCTGCACGAATTTTATCCCACCACTTTTTGAAGACTGCGGCTGCTTCTGCTTTTACTGGATCGTGATCGAGGGGTTTGACTTGTCGTTCCGCATCATACTTTTTACCGCCCTTATGATTCGCGTATCGCCGGGCGCGGGTATAGCCCATTTGTATGAATTTACGCGCCATATCCATACCTACAAAATCGTTTTTACTGCGGTACTCTTCAAAGAGAGCGTATATCTCTTGTGCCGAACGCGCTGCGACTTCAGAATTTTTAAAACGCCAGTGTGGAAGGATTTCGCTTTTATAAGGCTCGACCATCAATACGCCCTGCTCACCCCGGCCAACCTGATACCGTTCGGGATGTTCGCGAAAATTTATATTTGCAAAATCTTGTTGGTAATCAAAAGGACGAGTCAAAGCGGCACCTTTGTTAAAATCGTTTTAACAATTGTAGGCCGGATAAGGGGAAGCCGCCATCCGGCATGTTTTTCCGCGCACAAAGCAAAAAACCCCGCACCTTCCGGTACGGGGTTCTTTCTGTTTGATGCCTGGCAGTTCCCTACTCTCACATGGGGAGACCCCACACTACCATCGGCGCTACGGCGTTTCACTTCTGAGTTCGGCATGGGGTCAGGTGGGACCACCGCGCTAAAGCCGCCAGGCAAATTCTGTTAATCTGTATCAGGCTGAAAATCGTGTCTGTCTCTTCGCCAAAACAGCTTCGGCGTTGTAAGGTTAAGCCTCACGGTTCATTAGTATCGGTTAGCTCAACGCATCGCTGCGCTTACACACCCGACCTATCAACGTCGTCGTCTTCAACGTTCCTTCAGGAGACTCAAGGTCTCAGGGAGAACTCATCTCGGGGCAAGTTTCGTGCTTAGATGCTTTCAGCACTTATCTCTTCCGCATTTAGCTACCGGGCAGTGCCATTGGCATGACAACCCGAACACCAGTGATGCGTCCACTCCGGTCCTCTCGTACTAGGAGCAGCCCCCCTCAATTCTCCAGCGCCCACGGCAGATAGGGACCGAACTGTCTCACGACGTTCTAAACCCAGCTCGCGTACCACTTTAAATGGCGAACAGCCATACCCTTGGGACCTACTTCAGCCCCAGGATGTGATGAGCCGACATCGAGGTGCCAAACACCGCCGTCGATATGAACTCTTGGGCGGTATCAGCCTGTTATCCCCGGAGTACCTTTTATCCGTTGAGCGATGGCCCTTCCATTCAGAACCACCGGATCACTATGACCTGCTTTCGCACCTGCTCGCGCCGTCACGCTCGCAGTCAAGCTGGCTTATGCCATTGCACTAACCTCCTGATGTCCGACCAGGATTAGCCAACCTTCGTGCTCCTCCGTTACTCTTTGGGAGGAGACCGCCCCAGTCAAACTACCCACCAGACACTGTCCGCAACCCGGATTACGGGTCTACGTTAGAACACCAGCCATTAAAGGGTGGTATTTCAAGGTTGGCTCCACGCAGACTGGCGTCCACGCTTCAAAGCCTCCCACCTATCCTACACATCAAGGACCAGTGTTCAGTGTCAAGCTATAGTAAAGGTTCACGGGGTCTTTCCGTCTTGCCGCGGGTACACTGCATCTTCACAGCGAGTTCAATTTCACTGAGTCTCGGGTGGAGACAGCCTGGCCATCATTACGCCATTCGTGCAGGTCGGAACTTACCCGACAAGGAATTTCGCTACCTTAGGACCGTTATAGTTACGGCCGCCGTTTACCGGGGCTTCGATCAAGAGCTTCGCGTTGCCGCTAACCCCATCAATTAACCTTCCGGCACCGGGCAGGCGTCACACCGTATACGTCCACTTTCGTGTTTGCACAGTGCTGTGTTTTTAATAAACAGTTGCAGCCAGCTGGTATCTTCGACTGATTTCAGCTCCGTCCGCAGGGACTTCACCTACATATCAGCGTGCCTTCTCCCGAAGTTACGGCACCATTTTGCCTAGTTCCTTCACCCGAGTTCTCTCAAGCGCCTTGGTATTCTCTACCTGACCACCTGTGTCGGTTTGGGGTACGATTTCGTGTTACCTGATGCTTAGAGGCTTTTCCTGGAAGCAGGGCATTTATCACTTCAGCACCGTAGTGCCTCGTCATCACACCTCAGCGTTAATAAGGTACCGGATTTACCTGGAACCTCCGCCTACATGCTTAAACCGGGACAACCGTCGCCCGGCTGACATAGCCTTCTCCGTCCCCCCTTCGCAGTAACACCAAGTACAGGAATATTAACCTGTTTCCCATCGACTACGCCTTTCGGCCTCGCCTTAGGGGTCGACTCACCCTGCCCCGATTAACGTTGGACAGGAACCCTTGGTCTTCCGGCGAGCGGGCTTTTCACCCGCTTTATCGTTACTTATGTCAGCATTCGCACTTCTGATACCTCCAGCATGCCTCACAGCACACCTTCAACGGCTTACAGAACGCTCCCCTACCCAACAACGCCTAAGCGTCGCTGCCGCAGCTTCGGTGCATGGTTTAGCCCCGTTACATCTTCCGCGCAGGCCGACTCGACCAGTGAGCTATTACGCTTTCTTTAAATGATGGCTGCTTCTAAGCCAACATCCTGGCTGTCTGTGCCTTCCCACATCGTTTCCCACTTAACCATGACTTTGGGACCTTAGCTGGCGGTCTGGGTTGTTTCCCTCTTCACGACGGACGTTAGCACCCGCCGTGTGTCTCCCGTGATAACATTCTTCGGTATTCGTAGTTTGCATCGGGTTGGTAAGCCGGGATGGCCCCCTAGCCGAAACAGTGCTCTACCCCCGAAGATGAGTTCACGAGGCGCTACCTAAATAGCTTTCGGGGAGAACCAGCTATCTCCCGGTTTGATTGGCCTTTCACCCCCAGCCACAGGTCATCCGCTAATTTTTCAACATTAGTCGGTTCGGTCCTCCAGTTAGTGTTACCCAACCTTCAACCTGCCCATGGCTAGATCACCGGGTTTCGGGTCTATACCCTGCAACTTAACGCCCAGTTAAGACTCGGTTTCCCTTCGGCTCCCCTATACGGTTAACCTTGCTACAGAATATAAGTCGCTGACCCATTATACAAAAGGTACGCAGTCACCCCATAAAGAGGCTCCCACTGCTTGTACGTACACGGTTTCAGGTTCTTTTTCACTCCCCTCGCCGGGGTTCTTTTCGCCTTTCCCTCACGGTACTGGTTCACTATCGGTCAGTCAGGAGTATTTAGCCTTGGAGGATGGTCCCCCCATATTCAGACAGGATACCACGTGTCCCGCCCTACTCTTCGAGTTCACAGCAAGTGTGCTTTCGTGTACGGGACTATCACCCTGTACCGTCGGACTTTCCAGACCGTTCCACTAACACACAAGCTGATTCAGACTCCGGGCTGCTCCCCGTTCGCTCGCCGCTACTGGGGGAATCTCGGTTGATTTCTTTTCCTCGGGGTACTTAGATGTTTCAGTTCCCCCGGTTCGCCTCGTTAACCTATGTATTCAGTTAACGATAGTGCAACGAATTGCACTGGGTTTCCCCATTCGGACATCGCCGGGTCAAAGGTTCATATCACCTCGCCGGCGCTTTTCGCAGATTAGCACGTCCTTCATCGCCTCTGACTGCCAGGGCATCCACCGTGTACGCTTAGTCGCTTAACCTCACAACCCGAAGATGTTTCACTTCTGATTGCGAAAATTTGAGAGACTCGAACACACATGAGCTGTGTGTCGTTTCAATTTTCAGCTTGATCCAGATTTTTAAAGAGCAAATATCTCAAACATGACTCGCAAGTCAGTTTTGAGATATGACGGCAGGTGACTTTCACTCACGAACCAGCAAGTGGCGTCCCCTAGGGGATTCGAACCCCTGTTACCGCCGTGAAAGGGCGGTGTCCTGGGCCTCTAGACGAAGGGGACGTACAGTCTCAATCGCAAGACGCCTTGCTATTTACTTTTCATCAGACAATCTGTGTGGACACTACAAAGGCAGGTTCTTTAAGGTAAGGAGGTGATCCAACCGCAGGTTCCCCTACGGTTACCTTGTTACGACTTCACCCCAGTCATGAATCACAAAGTGGTAAGCGCCCTCCCGAAGGTTAAGCTACCTACTTCTTTTGCAACCCACTCCCATGGTGTGACGGGCGGTGTGTACAAGGCCCGGGAACGTATTCACCGTGGCATTCTGATCCACGATTACTAGCGATTCCGACTTCATGGAGTCGAGTTGCAGACTCCAATCCGGACTACGACGCACTTTATGAGGTCCGCTTGCTCTCGCGAGGTCGCTTCTCTTTGTATGCGCCATTGTAGCACGTGTGTAGCCCTACTCGTAAGGGCCATGATGACTTGACGTCATCCCCACCTTCCTCCAGTTTATCACTGGCAGTCTCCTTTGAGTTCCCGGCCTAACCGCTGGCAACAAAGGATAAGGGTTGCGCTCGTTGCGGGACTTAACCCAACATTTCACAACACGAGCTGACGACAGCCATGCAGCACCTGTCTCAGAGTTCCCGAAGGCACCAATCCATCTCTGGAAAGTTCTCAGGATGTCAAGAGTAGGTAAGGTTCTTCGCGTTGCATCGAATTAAACCACATGCTCCACCGCTTGTGCGGGCCCCCGTCAATTCATTTGAGTTTTAACCTTGCGGCCGTACTCCCCAGGCGGTCGACTTAACGCGTTAGCTCCGGAAGCCACGCCTCAAGGGCACAACCTCCAAGTCGACATCGTTTACGGCGTGGACTACCAGGGTATCTAATCCTGTTTGCTCCCCACGCTTTCGCACCTGAGCGTCAGTCTTTGTCCAGGGGGCCGCCTTCGCCACCGGTATTCCTCCAGATCTCTACGCATTTCACCGCTACACCTGGAATTCTACCCCCCTCTACAAGACTCTAGCCTGCCAGTTTCGAATGCAGTTCCCAGGTTGAGCCCGGGGATTTCACATCCGACTTGACAGACCGCCTGCGTGCGCTTTACGCCCAGTAATTCCGATTAACGCTTGCACCCTCCGTATTACCGCGGCTGCTGGCACGGAGTTAGCCGGTGCTTCTTCTGCGGGTAACGTCAATCGACAGGGTTATTAACCCTGTCGCCTTCCTCCCCGCTGAAAGTACTTTACAACCCGAAGGCCTTCTTCATACACGCGGCATGGCTGCATCAGGCTTGCGCCCATTGTGCAATATTCCCCACTGCTGCCTCCCGTAGGAGTCTGGACCGTGTCTCAGTTCCAGTGTGGCTGGTCATCCTCTCAGACCAGCTAGGGATCGTCGCCTAGGTGAGCCGTTACCCCACCTACTAGCTAATCCCATCTGGGCACATCCGATGGCAAGAGGCCCGAAGGTCCCCCTCTTTGGTCTTGCGACGTTATGCGGTATTAGCTACCGTTTCCAGTAGTTATCCCCCTCCATCAGGCAGTTTCCCAGACATTACTCACCCGTCCGCCACTCGTCAGCGAAGCAGCAAGCTGCTTCCTGTTACCGTTCGACTTGCATGTGTTAGGCCTGCCGCCAGCGTTCAATCTGAGCCATGATCAAACTCTTCAATTTAAGTTTGATGCTCGTGAATTAAACTTCGTAATGAATTACGTGTTCACTCGTTGAGACTTGGTATTCATTTTTCGTCCGAGGACGTTAAGAATCCATGTCACTTTGAGTGCCCACACAGATTGTCTGATAAATTGTTAAAGAGCAGTGCCGCTACGTTTTCGCTGCGGCGCGGGGTGTGCATATTACGCTTTCCCGCTTCAGAGTCAAGCGTTTATTTTGCTTTTCTCTGCTGACCCGGCGGCTTGCGTGCCGTTGTTCCGTGTCAGTGGAGGCGCATTATAGGGAGTTATTCTGAGGCTGCAAGTGCAAAGTGAAAATTATTTACTGACTGCTCACTTTCCAGGCAAAACACATCTCAGACCTTAATTCTTGCCTGGTTTTTAAACAAAAACGAGCCGCAAGCGGCCCGTTTTTGCGTTTTGTGACTTACTGCACTGCCACAATTCGGTCTTCGTTGGCTTCCAGACGGATAACTTTGCCCGGAACCAGCTCCCCGGAAAGGATTTGCTGCGCCAGCGGGTTTTCGATCTGCTGCTGGATTGCACGTTTTAACGGACGCGCGCCATAAACAGGATCGTAACCATTCTCGCTCAGCAGTTTCAGCGCATCATCCGAGATGTGGATTTCATACCCACGCTCTTCCAGACGCTTGTACAGACGCTGCAACTGGATCTGCGCAATCGACGCAATGTGTTTCTCACCCAGCGGATGGAACACGACTACTTCATCAATACGGTTGATGAACTCCGGACGGAAGTTTTGGCTGACCACACCCAGCACCAGATCTTTCATATGGCTGTAATCCAGCTCACCGAAGCGTTCCTGAATCAAATCGGAACCCAGGTTCGAGGTCATGATCACCACCGTGTTACGGAAATCGACCGTTCTTCCCTGCCCGTCCGTCAGGCGTCCATCATCCAGCACCTGCAACAGAATGTTAAACACGTCAGGATGAGCCTTTTCCACTTCATCCAGCAGGATGACGGAATAAGGACGACGACGAACCGCTTCCGTCAGGTAACCGCCCTCTTCATAACCGACATATCCCGGAGGCGCACCGACCAGACGCGAGACAGAGTGTTTCTCCATAAACTCGGACATATCGATACGCACCATCGCGTCATCGCTGTCGAACATAAAGTTAGCCAGCGCTTTACACAGCTCGGTTTTACCGACACCGGTTGGCCCCAGGAACAGGAACGAGCCGATGGGACGATTCGGATCGGACAGCCCCGCACGGCTACGACGAATGGCGTTAGATACCGCTTCGACCGCTTCGTTCTGGCCAATGACGCGCTGATGCAGATCCTGCTCCATACGCAGCAGTTTTTCGCGTTCACTTTCCATCATGCGAGCTACAGGAATCCCCGTCCAGCGCGCCAGCACTTCGGCAATCTCGGCGTCCGTCACTTTATTACGCAACAGACGCATGGTTTTGCCTTCCGACTGCGTGGCGATCTCAAGCTGTTTTTCCAGCTCAGGGATCTTGCCGTACTGTAGCTCGGACATCCGCGCCAGGTCCCCTACGCGACGCGCCTGCTCAATGGCAATTTTCGCCTGCTCCAGCTCCGCCTTGATTGTCTGGGTGCCAGAGAGGGAGGCTTTCTCTGCTTTCCACTCTTCTTCCAGCTCAGAATACTGACGCTCTTTCTCATCCAGCTCTTCGTTGAGCATATCGAGGCGTTTCTTACTCGCTTCATCAGACTCTTTGTTCAATGCCTGCTGTTCCAGCTTGAGCTGAATAATGCGGCGATCGAGTCGGTCCAGCTCTTCCGGTTTCGAGTCAATCTGCATACGGATGCTGGACGCCGCTTCATCGATAAGGTCGATGGCTTTATCCGGCAACTGACGGTCGGCAATGTAACGATGCGAAAGCGTCGCCGCCGCAACGATGGCCGGGTCAGTGATCTGCACATGATGGTGCAGCTCATAACGCTCTTTCAGACCACGCAAAATCGCGATGGTATCTTCAACGCTTGGTTCTGCGACAAACACCTTCTGGAAGCGTCGCTCCAGCGCGGCATCTTTTTCAATGTACTGACGATACTCGTCCAGCGTAGTGGCACCGACGCAGTGAAGTTCACCACGTGCCAGCGCAGGTTTCAGCATGTTCCCTGCATCCATTGCGCCGTCAGCTTTACCTGCCCCCACCATAGTGTGCAGTTCGTCAATAAACAGGATGACGTTGCCTTCCTGTTTCGCCAGATCGTTCAGCACGCCTTTCAGACGCTCTTCAAATTCACCGCGGTATTTCGCCCCGGCCACCAGCGCGCCCATATCCAGCGCCAGTACGCGACGGCCTTTCAGCCCTTCGGGCACTTCGCCATTAACGATACGCTGCGCCAGCCCTTCAACGATGGCGGTTTTACCGACGCCAGGCTCACCAATCAGCACCGGGTTGTTTTTGGTACGGCGTTGCAGTACCTGAATAGTCCGGCGAATTTCTTCGTCGCGACCGATTACCGGGTCAAGTTTGCCCTGCTCGGCACGTTCGGTCAGATCGACCGTAAATTTTTTCAAAGCCTGACGTTGGTCTTCGGCTCCCTGGTCGTTCACGCTTTCACCTCCGCGCATTTTCTCAATCGCCTGGGTCACATTAGCGGTGGTTGCACCGGCGGATTTCAGCAGGTCGGTTAAGGTACCGCGTGATTCAAGCGCCGCCAGAACAAACAGCTCTGACGAAATAAAGTTGTCCCCACGTTTTTGCGCCAGCTTGTCGCAAAGGTTCAGTACACGCACCAGATCCTGTGACGGCTGTACGTCGCCACCGGTACCTTCTACCTGCGGTAAACGACTCAGCGCCTGATCGATGGCGGTGCGTAACTGGCCGGCATTAATGCCAGCGGACGTTAACAAAGGACGTATCGATCCCCCTTCCTGATTCAGCAAGGCGCTCATTAAATGAAGAGGTTCGATAAATTGGTTGTCGTGCCCCAGTGCGAGGGACTGGGCATCGGCGAGAGCAAGCTGGAATTTATTAGTAAGACGATCCAGACGCATAACTCCTCCCATAACAGGTCAAATTTGCTACTGGAGATTAAATGAGGTCATCCCTCAATTATTCAAGGTTAATAACCTGAATTATGTGAAAAGAAAACGGCGCGTACCGGATCGTCTTGATTCTTTAGGTTATATCAGCCAAATGAAACTTGCCATACGGCCTGTCGTCTTGTCGCGGCGCCAGGAGAAAAAATCACCCTTTTCGGTGAATGTACAGCGATCGCCGCCGAAGATCTGGGTCACGCCGACATTATTAAGGCGCTGGCGGGCAAGTTGATAAATATCGGCCAGATATTTATCGCCGGATGCCACAAACGCATTAACCGCCTGAGGATCTTTTTCCATAAAAGCTTGCCGAACCTCAGGCCCCACTTCAAATGCCTGCGGGCCAATCGCCGGGCCAAGCCAGGCGATGAGATTTGCAGAATCGTCCTGGAAGCAGGCAACGGTCTCTTCAAGTACGCCTTCACACAGGCCACGCCAGCCCGCATGCGCTGCTGCAATCTCCGTACCGGCACGGTTACAAAACAACACCGGCAGGCAATCAGCGGTCATCACCGCGCAAACCGTTCCCAGCGTATTGCTGTACGAAGCATCGGCGCGTTTAGACGCATAGGGCTCACCCGTCAGCTTCAGCACCGCTTTACCGTGCACCTGCTCAAGCCAGACCGGTTTTGAAGGAAGGTTTCCCGCAGCAAAGAGGCGTTTACGGTTCTCTTCGACGTGCTCCAGGTTATCGCCACAGTGCGCACCGAGGTTCAAAGACGCCCACGCACCCTGGCTCACGCCACCGATACGGGTCGAGCTACAGGCGGCCACGCCTTCAGGCAGCGGCCACTCCGGGACAATCAGTTTGGTCATAACCAGTCCACGTGATCCTTATGTTCTTCGAAATCTGCGCGCATCGCGTCGATAAGTTCCACCATATCCTGTGGGATAGGCGCATGCCATTCCATCTGAATTCCGGTGATTGGGTGGTAAAGACGTAGCATCGTCGCATGCAGCGCCTGGCGATCGAATTTACGCAGCACGGAGATGAATTCATCCGATGCGCCCTTTGGTGGACGCGGACGACCGCCGTAAACAGGGTCACCCACCAGCGGATGGGTAATATGCGCCATGTGCACGCGGATCTGGTGAGTACGCCCGGTTTCCAGACGCAGACGCAGGCGCGTATGAATACGGAAATGTTCCATGATGCGGTAATGGGTTACCGCCGGTTTACCCATCGGGTGCACGGACATATGCGTACGCTTGGTTGGATGACGACTAATCGGCTCTTCCACCGTGCCGCCAGAGGTCATATGACCAATGGCCACCGCTTCATACTCACGGGTGATTTCGCGCAGCTGCAAAGATTCCACCAGTCGAGTCTGGGCGGGGATCGTCTTCGCCACCACCATCAGACCCGTGGTGTCTTTATCCAGACGGTGAACGATACCGGCACGCGGTACGTCAGCTATCGGCGGGTAATAATGAAGGAGTGCGTTAAGTACCGTACCGTCAGGATTACCCGCGCCCGGATGGACGACAAAGTCACGCGGTTTGTTGATGACCAGAATATCGTCATCTTCGTAGACGATATCCAGCGGGATATCCTGCGGCTCGAAGCGGACTTCCTCTTCGATTTCAGCATTGATGGCGACAGCTTCCCCACCAAACACTTTCTCTTTTGGTTTGTCCCAGATCTTGCCGTTTACCAGCACGCGCTGGTCAAGGATCCATTCTTTTATACGTGAACGCGAATAATCAGGGAACAATTCGGCCAAAGCCTGATCTAAGCGTTGACCGAGCTGATTTTCGGAGACTGTTGCGGTGAGTTCTACTCGTTGTGCCATAAACTGCTTCTTCGTTTAACGTTGGGTTTTACGGCTTTGCCGTTTAATATAGTGTGCTATTGTAGCTGGTCTTAATCGGGAGCAGGAACTGAGTTTCTCCCGGACAAACATTTGAGGAAAGTCAAAACGTCATGACGCGCATGAAATATCTGGTGGCAGCGGCCACGTTGAGCCTGGCTTTGGTGGGCTGCTCCGGTTCGAATGAACAGGTCCCTGACAATCCGCCGAATGAAATCTATGCGACTGCACAACAAAAGTTGCAGGACGGTAACTGGAAACAGGCGATAACGCAACTGGAAGCGTTGGATAATCGCTATCCGTTTGGTCCGTATTCACAGCAGGTACAGTTAGATCTTATCTACGCCTACTATAAAAATGCCGATCTGCCGCTGGCTCAGGCAACGATCGATCGTTTCATGCGTCTGAACCCTACCCATCCTAACATCGATTACGTGATGTACATGCGCGGCCTGACTAACATGGCGCTGGATGACAGTGCATTGCAGGGCTTCTTCGGGGTGGATCGTTCTGACCGTGACCCGCAACATGCGCGTGATGCTTTCAATGACTTCTCCAAACTGGTGCGTAGCTACCCGAACAGCCAGTACATTACCGATGCCACTAAGCGTCTGGTGTTCCTGAAAGATCGTCTGGCGAAATACGAGTACTCCGTCGCGGAATACTACACTCGCCGTGGCGCATGGGTTGCCGTGGTTAACCGTGTAGAAGGCATGCTGCGTGATTATCCAGATACCCAGGCCACGCGTGATGGCCTGAAGCTGATGGAGAATGCGTATCGCCAGATGCAGATGACGGCTCAGGCTGACAAAGTGGCGAAAATCATCGCCGCGAACAGCAGCAACACCTGATACCGCTACGACGCATAACGGCAGCCCGCAGGCTGCCGTTTTTTTATTCTTTCAGACTTACGCTGAAGCGGTTTAGCTTCAACACATCCAGTCAACTATGACCGCAATTGCTGGCTTCGACAAGGTAAATCTCACCTCTTCCTGCCCTGCCTCACAAAAAAGATTCCCTGACAAAAACCGACAAAATAACGTGATCTAAATCACACATTTTGACATTAGGTCGGGTATGCTGGAATCACCAAGACGGAAAGACAAGAGGTAAAATTTATGACAATGAACATTACCAGTAAACAAATGGAAATTACTCCGGCAATCCGCCAGCACGTCGCAGACCGTCTCGCCAAACTGGATAAATGGCAAACACATTTGATTAATCCACATATCATCCTGTCCAAGGAGCCGCAGGGTTTCATCGCTGATGCAACTATCAATACTCCAAACGGCCATCTGGTCGCCAGCGCAAAACACGAGGATATGTACACCGCAATTAACGATTTGATCAACAAGCTGGAACGGCAGCTCAATAAAGTGCAACACAAAGGTGAAGCACGTCGCGCCGCAACCTCGGTGAAAGACGCCAGCTTCGCGGAAGAAGTTGAAGAAGAGTAATCCTCTAAAATTGAGTGTACCGACAACGCGCCTTCGGGCGCGTTTTTTATTGACAGGATCAAAACAGTGCAGGTACTTTAACCCTATCATTTTCAGGATGACCTTATGAAACAGACGCCGTTTTTCTTCGCATTCTTTTTTACCTTCCCCTGACCGGGAGGCGTTTCGTCGTGTGATAAAGAATGCGAAGACGAACAACAAGGCCTCCCACACCGGGAGGCCTTTTTTATTGATAACGATAAAATGAGACAGACAACACTATGACACCGGAAAACCCGCTCCTGGATTTACGCGTAAAAATCAGTGCACTCGACGAAAAATTACTGGCCCTGCTGGCCGAACGCCGCGCGCTCGCCGTTGAAGTGGGCAAAGCGAAGCTCGAGTCCCATCGGCCGGTGCGCGATATCGATCGCGAACGTGATTTACTGGAACGGTTGATTCAACTCGGCAAAGCGCATCATCTGGATGCGCACTACATCACCCGCCTGTTCCAGCTCATCATTGAAGATTCCGTTCTGACGCAACAGGCCCTGCTCCAGCAGCATCTGAACAAAACCAACCCGCACTCTGCTCGTATCGCTTTCCTCGGCCCGAAAGGGTCCTATTCTCACCTGGCGGCTCGCCAGTACGCAGCCCGCCATTTCGAAGAGTTTATTGAGAGCGGCTGCGCGAAATTTGCAGACATTTTCAACCAGGTCGAAACCGGCCAGGCAGATTACGCCGTGGTGCCTATTGAGAACACCAGTTCCGGCGCCATCAACGATGTTTACGATCTGCTCCAGCACACCAGCCTGTCGTTAGTCGGCGAGTTGACTATCCCTATCGATCACTGCGTGCTGGTCTCTGGCTCAACCGATCTGAGTCAGATCGAAACGGTGTACAGCCACCCGCAGCCGTTCCAGCAGTGCAGCCAGTTCCTGAACCGTTATCCGCACTGGAAAATTGAATACACCGAAAGCACCTCGGCGGCGATGGAAAAAGTGGCGCAGGCAAACTCTTCTGCCGTCGCGGCTCTCGGTAGCGAAGCGGGCGGCGCGCTGTATGGCTTACAGGTGCTGGAACGCAATCTGGCCAACCAGACGCAGAATATCACCCGTTTCGTGGTTCTGGCCCGCAAGGCCATCAACGTGTCGGACCAGGTCCCGGCGAAAACCACCCTGTTGATGGCGACCGGCCAGCAGGCGGGTGCGCTGGTTGAAGCGCTGCTGGTGCTGCGTAATCACAACCTGATCATGACGAAGCTGGAATCCCGCCCAATACATGGCAACCCGTGGGAAGAGATGTTTTATCTCGACGTTCAGGCCAACCTGGAGTCTGCATCCATGCAGAAAGCCCTGCGCGAACTGGGCGAGATCACACGCTCCATGAAAGTGCTGGGCTGCTATCCGAGCGAAACCGTGGTCCCGGTCGATCCGGCTTAATGTTCGATAAAGCGGCTTTTCTTCATCCCTGCCACATTTACAGGCAGGGTGAAGATGGCACCGGAAAGCGGATATTTCGCCAGCTCCTCCGCCTCCATATTTTCCCGCGTGGTGGTGATAAACAGCGTTTTCATATCGTCGCCGCCAAAGCAGACCATTGTCGGGCAGCGTACCGGCAGCCGGTACTCTTCGAGCTGTTCGCCTTGCGGTGAAAACCGTGCGATACGCCAGCCGTCAAACAGTGCGCTCCAGTAGCAGCCTTCCTCATCCATTGCCGCACCGTCGGGAATACCGTCTCCCTCGCTAAACCGGCGAAACTCTTCGCGCTTACCGGGTTCCCCCTGCTCATCAAGCGGCGTACGGTAAATCACACCGTTCGGCGTATCAGAAGTAAACATCCACCGTTTGTCAGGACTAAACGCTAAACCGTTATGCCCCTGAATATCGCACTGGATCACTTTCGGTGTCAGGTCGTTGTCGATACGCATCAACATGGCGCCGTTATAATCTCCCGGCCCCCAGAACGTGCCCGCATAAAACCGTCCCTGATGGTCGGTGCCTCCATCGTTAAAGCGTGCAAGCTGCGGGTTGGACGGGTTATCGCAAACCTTACGCTGGAGCAGGCCGTGTTTATCGGTCAGCCAGATGGCGTTTCGCATCGCGACGATAAATCCGCCGCGTTCACGCAGGGCAAAACACCCAACTTCTTCATGGAATGAGAGCACCGAGTGTTCCGCGGTGGGCAGATGGTACCGATGAATCTCCCCTTCCAGAATATCCGCCCAGTAGAGCGCCTTCTCTTCAGCACTCCACGTCGGGCATTCGGGCAGATGCCCGGTATAGTTCAACAGCAGCTGCGGTTCAGCCATGACAGTTCCCCAAAATGAAAAAAGCCAGCATTGCTGGCTTTCAGTATATACATCATCAGATTACTGGCGACTGTCATTTGCCTGGCGCAACAGCGTGCGGCTTTCACTCTGGAATCGCGTGGCGTAATCACCGAACCAGTGCTCCACTTTACGGAAACTGTCGATAAACGCTTGTTTATCGCCGTGTTCCAGCAAGGTGATCGCTTCGCCAAAACGCTGATAGTAGCGCTTGATCAGCGCCAGGTTATTTTCAGACGACATGATGATGTCGGCGTAAAGCTGTGGATCCTGGGCAAACAGTCGCCCGACCATCGCCAGCTCCAGACGATAAATTGGCGAGGAAAGCGCCAGCAATTGTTCAAGCTGAACGTTCTCTTCCGCCAGGTGCAGACCATAGGCGAAGGTTGCAAAGTGGCGCAGCGCCTGAATAAACGCCATGTTCTGATCGTGCTCAACCGCACTGATACGGTGCAAACGTGCCCCCCAGACCTGAATCTGTTCCAGGAACCACTGATACGCTTCCGGCTGACGACCGTCGCAGTAAACCACTACCTGCTTCGCCAGGCTGCCGCTGTCCGGGCCAAACATCGGGTGTAACCCAAGCACGGGCCCGGTGTGCGCCGCCAGCATTGCCTGTAGAGGGCCATTTTTAACGGACGCCAGATCCACCAGAATGCAATCTTCCGGCAGCGGAGGAAGTTTCGCGATAATCTGCTCCGTCACATGAATCGGTACGCTGACGATAACCATTCCGGCATCCTTCATGAGTTCCGGCGCATGCGGCCAGTCCTCTTTTTCCAGGATGCGCACCTGATAGCCAGAAAGCGTCAGCATTTTTTCAAACAGACGCCCCATCTGGCCGCCGCCACCGACAATCACCACCGGACGCAGCGACGGACAGAGAGTTTTGAAGCCCTTGTCGTTTTCGCTGGAATAGGATTCCCGCATCACACGACGCAGGACATCTTCAATTAAGTCCGGTGAAACGCCCAGCGCCTGTGCCTCTTTACGGCGGGAGGCGAGCATAGAGGCCTCACGCTCCGGAACGTAAATTGGCAGGCCGTATTTGCTTTTAACTTCGCCGACCTCAGCAACCAGTGCCATGCGGCGCGCCAGCAGGTCCAGCAACGCCTTATCCACTTCATCAATTTGATCGCGTAATGCGGTCAATTCAGCAACCATAACTATCCTCTTATGCCAGACGCGTCGCCAGCTGGCCGTTCAAATCTTTGTGGATCTCACGCAGTAGCGCATCAGTGGTTTCCCAGCTGATGCAAGCATCCGTGACGGAGACGCCGGGCTTCATCGCGCTACGCGGCTGTTCCGATGACTGATTGCCTTCATGAATATTACTTTCAATCATCAGGCCGATAATTGAACGGTTACCATCTTTAATCTGTGCAATCACAGATTCTGCAACCGCAGGCTGGCGACGGTAATCTTTATTCGAATTACCATGACTGCAATCTACCATCAGCGCCGGACGCAGTCCCGCCTGTTCCATCTCTTTTTCACACTGCGCGACATCCGCCGGGCTGTAGTTTGGCGCTTTACCACCGCGCAGGATCACATGCCCGTCCGGATTGCCCTGCGTTTGCAGCAGGCATACCTGGCCCGCCTGGTTGATCCCGACAAAACGATGGGGCATAGCGGCGGCGCGCATGGCGTTAATCGCCGTAGCCAGGCTGCCGTCGGTACCGTTTTTAAAACCAACCGGCATAGACAGGCCAGACGCCATCTCGCGGTGGGTTTGTGACTCGGTGGTGCGCGCCCCAATCGCAGACCAGCTAAACAGATCGCCGAGGTACTGCGGGCTGTTCGGATCCAGCGCTTCGGTTGCCAGCGGCAGCCCCATGCTGACCAGCTCCACAAGCAGGCGACGCGCAATCTTCAGGCCCGCTTCCACATCAAACGAGCCATCCATGTGCGGATCGTTAATCAACCCTTTCCAGCCAACCGTTGTACGTGGCTTTTCAAAATAGACGCGCATCACCAGATAGAGGCTATCGCTGACCTCCTCCGCTAATGCTTTAAATCGACGAGCGTACTCAATGGCGGTTTCAGGATCGTGAATGGAGCAAGGACCACATACCACCAGCAGGCGCGGATCGCGGCCTGCGATAATGTCAGAAATGGTCTGGCGAGAGTGCTCAATCTGAGCTTCCTGCGCGACGCTCAGCGGGAATTCCGCCTTCAGTTGATCCGGGGTGATTAACACCTGTTCGTCAGTGATATGTACGTTGTTCAGCGCGTCTTTTTGCATGATTGCGATCCTGTAAAACTCGTTTGCGATAGTGGTTTTCCTCGAAGAGGTGACACAACGATAACACATCAAGTAAAGATTTCAATCCAAAATACGTACAGATTATTTTACAGCAGCCATTTTAATGCCAAATTACAGGTTAAAATCGTAAACATAAAATTACACATACGCTTTTAACGCCAGTCTACGCTCACACCAGGCACGCTATCCCGGCGCTGGCCGTTAGCTTAATTATCCTCGGGTGAATTGAGGGAAAGTTGCGTGGCTACATAAATCCTGGCAACAAAAAATGAATAAAAGTATGAATTCCAGCAGACTTAATTGAGCCTGCCTAAATTACTTTGAATATCGTGCTCTGTAAGATTTAGCTTAGGTCAAGACAGGGATATTTCTGACATAATGACGGCTTTGAGAAAGAATGGTATTCTGCCGGAAATTCATAAGGGCATCTATTTCCGGGGCGGTTTGGCGGATTCTGATGAGAAATACATTCTTGATCGCTTTGCTTCACCTCCCCCTGGCGCTAATGCTGTTCATTTTGGTGAACCCTGCAAGGGCAGGCTCGCTCACGGAAACGGATAAATCGGTACGTTCGATTGTTTCTGGTATTGTAAGCTACACCCGATGGCCAGCACTTTCCGGCCAGCCTAAGCTCTGTATTTATGCCTCTTCCCGTTACAGACAGGCGCTCAGCAGTGAAGATGTAAATAACCCGTTGCCCTATAGTCCTGTCATTGTGCATAGCGATCGGGAAGCACTCACAGCAAGGTGCGATGCCCTCTATTTCGGGAGCGAATCACCGGCAAAACAACAGGAAATAATAAATCAATATCAGGGCCAGGCGTTGCTATTAATGTCAGAGCAAAATCCTGAATGCGTTATTGGCAGCGCATTTTGTCTGATAATAGAGCACAACAAGGTCAGGTTTTCCGTAAATCTGGATGCGCTGACGCGCAGTGGCGTAAGAGTCAATCCGGATGTATTAATGCTCGCACGGAATAAGAAGCATGAATAAGGAAGTCACACCAACACCGCGTCCGACGTTTAAAAGAACGTTGCGGCGAATCAGCATGATAAGCGTCATTATAACGATGACGTTTATATGGTTGCTGCTGTGTTTCGCTTCCGTGGTGACATTAAAGCAATACGCGCAAAAAAACCTCGAACTCACCGGCGCCACCATGAGCCACAGCCTTGAGGCTTCTCTGGTGTTCAACGATGCCGTGGCGGCAAATGAAACGCTGGCGACCCTCGGCAAGCAGGGGCAATTTGCCGTGGCGGAAGTGCTTAATGCACATCATAAACGGTTTGCCTGGTGGTCGTGGAACCCGGCGGATAATACCGACACGCTGGGCGCGCTGGTCAACCGGTGGTTGTTCCCTGTTCCTGTCGCACAGCCCATCATACATAACGGTAATGTGATTGGCGAAATTCGTCTGACCGCACGAGACAGCCTGATTAGCCACTTTATCTGGCTCTCATTTGCGGTCCTCACCGGCTGCATTCTTTTTGCCTCTGCCGTCGCATTGACCATCACCCGCTTGCTACATCATGGCATGGTTGTTGAAATGCAAAACATCACTGACGTTGTGCATGACGTCCGTACCAACCGCAACTTCTCTCGCCGGGTAACGGAAGGCCGCATTGAAGAGTTCCACCAGTTTGGTGAAGACTTCAACAGCCTGCTGGATGAAATGGAAGAGTGGCAGCTCAAGCTACAGGCGAAAAACGCTCAACTGTTGCGTACCGCCATGCACGATCCGCTCACGGGGCTTGCAAACCGCGCCGCGTTTCGCAACAACATTGCGGCCTTAATGAATGACGCTTCGGCAAAGACCAATTCTGCCCTGCTCTTCCTGGATGGTGATAACTTCAAGTTTATTAACGACACCTGGGGCCATGCCGCGGGCGACTGCGTACTGATCGAAGCCGCAAAAAGGATGGTCGAATTTGGCGAAAAACGTCATCAGTCTTACCGTCTTGGCGGCGACGAGTTTGCCATGATCCTTTATGGCGTCCACACCGCGCGTGAGGTCGAATATATTTGCGCTGCGCTGTCGCAGCAATTTATCCGTCCGTTTGATCTGCATAACGGACACACAGCATCAATGTCACTCAGCATTGGCTTTGCTCTGGCGTGGGAAAATGCCTCCGTCGAGGCATTACTGGAGCAAGCCGATCGCAATATGTACCTGGTCAAAAACCAGCGTTCGAAAACAACACCCTGAAAGGAAGACGATATGTTGAAGCGATACTTCGCGCCGTTGTTACTGGCATCTCTGGTTATGTCCGGGTGCCAGACGACGGAGGGTAAATTCACACCAGAGCAAATCGCGGCCATGAAGTCCTACGGCTTTAACGAACTGAATGGCGACTGGTCCCTGGGCCTGTCGGATAAGATCCTGTTTGATAAAAATGACGCCAGACTGCGTCCGGAAAGTGAAACGCAGATCCAGACTATGGCCTCACGTCTGGCGGCAACCGGTCTGAATCACGCCCGGATGGACGGCCATACGGATAACTATGGCGAAGAGAGCTACAACGAAGCGCTTTCGTTAAAACGTGCCAATGTTGTAGCGGATGCCTGGGCGAAGGGCGCGAACATCCCGCGCAGCAACCTCACTACGCGGGGTTTAGGCAAAAAATACCCTCTCAGCAGCAACCGTACTGCGCAAGGGCGCGCTGAAAACCGCCGTGTTGCGGTAGTTATCAGCACGCCTTAAGGCTATTTAGCGGATGTGCCGGCGAGCGACACGCCTGAAGCCGCTCGCCAGCGCAGCCAGTCAATCACGATAAATACCGCCAGACTGACGCCCATTACCGGCAACGCCAGCCCCAGCAGGAGGCTTATCATGAACGTCACTCCTCTTCCCCACAGCGGCAATGCCAGCCAGCTTTGACAGAGCGTCTGTACCGGGTTCGCGGCTGACGTCGCAGGACGACGCATCCACCACATCCGGTATCCCCAGATAATCAGCACGCACAGCGCAACGCCAAACGCGATGAGCAGCAGCTGATTTGCCAGACCAAACAGGATCCCCATATGGAAATCCACGCCCCAGCGGGTGAGTTTAGCCATCAGCGGGAAATCCCCAAAGCGAGTCCTGTCCAGCACCTTCAGAGAGTGGGGGTCCACGGCAACGGCATCAACCTGCGTCGGCCAGCGGCGATCGATTTCCGTCACCGTCCAGGCCTGGTCGACCCTGCTTGCCGGACGGATCTCAACCTTTTTCGCATCAATTCCTGACTGGCGGGCGGCCTGCAATACGCTGTCAAAAAGCGACAGTTCAACAGGCATTTCAGGCATCGACATTCCGCCGTGATGACCACGATGTTCGGCGTGTTCATCCATCATTTCCGGCGCACCGGAAAGGGTGGTGTTTACCTGCGGCGTCAGCCAGTTCATCTCTGCACGCAGCTTATCGACGTTGCCACCGGCCCATTGTGACCAGGTTAACCCGGTGACTGAGAACAGCAGCATTCCCGCCAGTAACGTCCAGCCTAAGATCACATGCAGGCGACGACGATTCTGGAAACGATTGTTAATACGGCGCTTCGGTCGGGTATAGAACCACAGCGCGATCCCGCCCAGGGCAGCAACCCACATCCACGAGGCGGCTAACTCGCTATAGAGGCGCCCGAGGTTGCCCAGCATCAGCGAGGTATGCAGATAATCGATAGTCTGACGCAGCGGTAAAATCCCGCTGGTGCCGTATACGGTCATATCCCCTCGAACCTCAAGGCTGGCGGGATCAATAAAAATAGCCCGATGCTCGGAGGGACCCAGCGCCGGGTCGGCAAACATCACGCGGGTCGTTTCGCCCTCTTCCAGCCCCGGACGAACGGCATGCAGACGCAGATCTGATTCTACGGCCTTTTCGGCCGCGGCAATTTGTGCAGCAAGAGGCTGCGCCTCACCCACGGCATCCGTGTGGAGTGCATGATGGTACAGCGCATTTTCAAGCTGCGGCGTGGCGACATACAGCGTACCGGTCAGCGCTGCGAAGAAAATAAACGGACCAACAAACAGCCCGATATAGAAATGGAGGCGACGCAGCAGGTTTCCCCATGCCGCGCGCGGAGTGCAGGTAGTCATACTTTTCCTTTTTAAGGCAAAAAGTGAGTGATTTTGTTTTAAAGGGAGAAAGCAGACCGACGCGGCGGCGCGCGGGTATCGGGGTAAAGCCAGGGGAAAAAGTGCCAGTGGCTGACCGCCTGACGAGGCGGCTTCATGCGCAACCGCTGCAACACCACGCTGAGCAGAACGATAAGCGCCAGCATCACGCCCGGCACATGCGCTAACAGCACGCAGTAGCCGCAGGCTTCCGCATGGTCAACTGGCATGGAATGCGGCATATCCCCATGATGCTCGTCCATCGACATCATGCTCATGTCATGGTGCATGCCCGGCATGGCGCTCATGGGATCTTTTTGCAGCGAGACGGAGATCAGCGGCGCCACGACGATCAGCAGGATCGCAAACAGCGCGGTCAATGCCGCTGCGCGTTTCCAGCTATGCTGATGCAGTACGTTATCCACTTACCCTCCCCCCAAGAGGCGAACATTGTAAATGATTTATGACGGAAGGGTTAACGCGAGAGTTGCGATGAGATAAAAAAAGGGCCAGCCTTTCGGCCAGCCCTTTCTGACAGGATGTCGCTTAAGCGAATCTTAGTTCAGACGCTCTTTAATACGAGCAGACTTACCAGTACGCTCACGCAGGTAGTACAGTTTAGCTTTACGTACAGCACCACGACGTTTAACAGCAATGCTGTCAACTACCGGAGAGTGAGTCTGGAAGACACGCTCAACGCCTTCGCCGTTGGAAATTTTACGAACAGTGAATGCAGAGTGCAGACCGCGGTTACGAATAGCGATAACCACGCCCTCGAATGCCTGCAGACGTTTTTTGGAACCTTCAACAACCCATACTTTCACTTCCACGGTGTCACCTGGACGGAAGGAAGGTACGTCCTGCTTCATCTGCTCTTGTTCAAGTTGCTTAATAATGTTGCTCATAATTTAATCTCTTATCCTGGGTAAACTGATATTCGGGAGCGTATTACGCTTTCCCATCATGTTCATGCTGCTGGTGCGCGTGTTCGGTTTTGAACTCGGCCAGCAACTTTGCTTGCTCTTCAGTCAGAGCCAGGTTTTCCAGAAGTTCAGGTCTTCTAAGCCAGGTCCGGCCCAGCGACTGCTTCAAACGCCAGCGACGTATCTCGGCATGGTTTCCAGACAGTAACACTGCCGGGACTTCCATCCCTTCTAACACTTCAGGACGAGTATAGTGTGGACAGTCCAGCAATCCATCGGCAAAGGAATCTTCCGTTGCCGAAGCTTCATGGCCCAGAACCCCCGGAATAAACCGGGCGACGGAGTCAATCAACGTCATTGCTGGTAGCTCACCACCGCTGAGAACGTAATCGCCGATAGACCATTCTTCGTCAATCTCGGTTTGAATTACGCGCTCATCTATCCCTTCGTAGCGACCACAGACCAGAATCAGCTTTTGATTCGTCGCCAGTTCGCTCACGCCCGCTTGATCAAGCTTGCGTCCCTGAGGTGACAGATAAATCACCTTCGCGCCTTCACCTGCCGCGGCTTTTGCTGTGTGAATGGCGTCCCGTAAGGGTTGCACCATCATCAACATCCCCGGTCCGCCGCCGTAAGGACGATCGTCCACGGTACGGTGCCGGTCATGCGTGAAGTCACGAGGACTCCAGCTCTGGATGCTCAGCAGGCCATTCTTTACTGCCCGGCCAGTTACCCCGTAATCGGTAATCGCGCGGAACATTTCAGGAAACAGGCTAATTATGCCAATCCACATAGCGCCGTCTTTTACCGTTTATCCGGAGAATTTAAAAACCAGGATCCCAATCTACTTCAATGGTTTGAGTAGTGAGATCGACTTTCTTGATAACCTGTCCATCGAGGAACGGGACCAACCGCTCCTTGATGCCAAATGCATCTTTCAGGTTTGCCTTAATGACGAGAACGTCATTTGACCCGGTTTCCATCATGTCGATGACTTTCCCCAGGCTGTAGCCTTCAGTGGTCACTACCTGGCAACCCATAAGGTCTTTCCAGTAGTAGTCACCCTCTTCCAGTTGCGGCAACTGCGACGAATCCACGACAATTTCACAATTAGTCAGCGCATTCGCGGCATCTCGATCGTCAATGCCTTTCAGCTTGATGATGATGTCCTGATTGTGGTGACGCCAGCTTTCCAGCTCGACCTCTTCCCACTTACCGGCTTTCTGGATAAACCAGGGCTGGTAATCAAAAATGCTATCAGCGTCTTCAGTGGAGGAAAACACTCTGAGCCAACCACGGATACCGTAGCAAGAACCCATTTTTCCCAATACGATCGGTTCAACAGGTGCTTTATTGCTCATCATGACCACCGTGACAGATTAAGCTGCTTTGTTTGCTGCTTTGATCAGCGTAGCAACGCGATCGGAAACAGTAGCGCCCTGGCCAACCCAGTGAGCGATACGATCCAGATCCAGACGAGTTTCTTCTTCTGCGCCAGAGGCCAGTGGGTTGAAGAAACCAACGCGCTCAATGAAGCGACCGTTGCGTGCATTACGGCTGTCAGTCACAACAACCTGGTAGAACGGACGCTTTTTAGCGCCGTGACGTGCTAAACGAATAGTTACCATAACATCCTCTTGTGTGAATAAAACAACCGGGCCCCATCGAGGAACGGAGCCCGGGTGTCATATTAAAAGCCCGAAAATTTTACTCATTTTCGGGCAAAAAGCAATCTCAAAAGCGATTATCGCCCAGGAAAACCGGGCGGCATCATGCCTTTCATGCCGCGCATCATCTTCGCCATGCCGCCTTTCTTCATTTTCTTCATCATGCGCTGCATGTCGTCGAACTGTTTCAGAAGGCGGTTAACGTCCTGGACCTGCATGCCGCAACCGGCTGCGATACGGCGCTTGCGGGAACCTTTGATGATTTCTGGCTTCGCGCGCTCTTTCAGCGTCATCGAGTTGATGATTGCCTCCATACGCACCAGCACTTTGTCATCCATCTGGGATTTGACGTTGTCCGGGATCTGCCCCATACCCGGCAGTTTACCCATCAGGCTTGCCATACCGCCCATGTTTTTCATCTGACGCAGTTGCTCAAGGAAGTCGGTCAGATCGAAACCGTCACCTTTTTTCAGCTTGCTGGCGAGTTTTTCAGCCTGCGCGCGGTCAACCTTGCTTTCGATATCTTCGATCAGCGACAGCACGTCGCCCATGCCGAGGATACGGGAGGCAATACGATCCGGGTGGAACGGCTCCAGCGCTTCGGTTTTCTCGCCCACGCCGAGGAACTTAATTGGCTTACCAGTGATATGACGTATAGACAGCGCCGCACCGCCGCGAGCGTCGCCGTCGACTTTGGTCAGCACCACGCCGGTTAACGGCAGGGCTTCGTTAAACGCTTTTGCGGTGTTTGCCGCATCCTGACCGGTCATGGCGTCGACAACAAACAGGGTCTCTACCGGATTGATAGAAGCATGAACCTGCTTGATTTCGTCCATCATCGCTTCGTCAACGTGCAGTCGACCGGCGGTATCCACCAGCAGCACGTCGTAGAATTTCAGCTTCGCCTCTTTCAGCGCCGCGTTAACGATGTCAACAGGCTTCTGCGCCACGTCGGACGGGAAGAAGTCTACGCCAACCTGCTCGGCCAGCGTTTCCAGCTGTTTGATCGCCGCCGGGCGATACACGTCCGCCGAAACCACCAGCACTTTTTTCTTGTGCTTTTCGCGCAGGAATTTCCCCAGCTTACCGACGCTGGTGGTTTTACCCGCACCTTGCAGACCCGCCATCAGCACGACGGCCGGTGGCTGAGCCGCCAGGTTAAGCACCTGATTCTCTTCGCCCATCGCCGAAACCAGCTCGTTACGGACGATTTTGACGAACTCCTGACCCGGAGTCAGGCTCTTGTTAACTTCATGACCAACCGCTTTCTCTTTCACGCGGTTGATAAAATCACGCACGACCGGCAACGCAACGTCTGCTTCCAGCAGCGCCATGCGCACTTCGCGCAGCGTTTCCTTGATGTTCTCTTCGGTGAGGCGTCCACGGCCGCTGATGTTGCGCAGCGTGCGCGACAAACGATCGGTTAAATTATCAAACATTGTCTCTCGCCTGGGGTAGAAACGTTAGGTCGCCTGGGCGACACATACACAGAATTTTGCCGGAGTATAACATGAAGGCGCCTTTGTTGTTATGCAACGGTTGGAGCAGGCGTCACGTAACGTTATACTGCTTCTCTTTCTTATTAAGACAACTGTCGACGCCTATATGCCTGTTTTCGCACCGATCGCCCTTGTTGCCTACTCTGTCAGCCTCGCGCTGATCATTCCTGGCCTGCTGCAAAAAAACAGCGGCTGGCGGCGCATGGCTATTCTTTCGGCAGTGATCGCACTGATTAGCCATGCGTTTGCGCTGGAATCACGCATCATTCCCGGCGACGGCAGCGTGCAAAATCTGAGCGTGCTGAACGTCGGCTCGCTGGTCAGCCTGATGATCTGTACGGTCATGACCATTGTCGCGTCTAAAAATCGTGGCTGGCTGCTGCTGCCGATAGTCTACGCCTTTGCGCTGATCAACCTGGCGTTAGCCACGTTCATGCCCAATGAGTTTATTACCCATCTGGAAGCCACGCCGGGGATGCTGGTGCATATCGGCTTGTCGCTGTTCTCCTACGCGACGCTGATCATCGCCGCCCTTTACGCCATGCAGCTCGCCTGGATCGACTACCAGCTGAAAAATAAAAAGCTGGCGTTTAACCATGAAATGCCGCCGCTGATGGTGATTGAGCGTAAGATGTTCCACATCACCCAGGTCGGCGTGGTTTTGCTGACGCTGACGCTGTGCACGGGCTTGTTTTATATGAAGAACCTGTTCAGCGTGGAGAATATCGATAAAGCGGTCCTCTCCATCATCGCGTGGTTTGTCTATATTGTCCTGTTATGGGGCCATTATCATGAAGGCTGGCGCGGACGTCGCGTGGTCTGGTTCAACGTTGCGGGTGCGGGCATTCTCACGCTTGCCTATTTTGGTAGCCGCTTCATACAGCAATTTGCTGGCTAAGTAACAAAAGGAGTTCCCCCTGGAACACATCTCTACCACCACGCTGATCGTCATTCTGGTCATCATGGTGGTCATCTCCGCTTATTTCTCTGGCTCTGAAACCGGCATGATGACGCTGAACCGCTACCGGTTACGTCATCGCGCCAAGCAGGGTAACCGTGCCGCGCGTCGTGTCGAAAAGCTTCTGCGTAAGCCGGACCGTCTGATTAGCCTGGTGCTTATCGGTAACAACCTGGTCAATATTCTCGCCTCTGCACTGGGCACTATCGTCGGGATGCGTCTGTACGGCAATGCAGGCGTGGCGATTGCCACAGGTGTGCTCACGTTTGTGGTACTGGTGTTTGCGGAAGTGCTGCCCAAAACCATCGCGGCGCTTTACCCGGAAAAAGTCGCCTACCCGAGCAGCTTCCTGTTAGCACCGCTGCTTATTCTGATGATGCCGCTGGTCTGGCTGCTGAATATGGTGACACGGGTGCTGATGCGCATGGTTGGTATAAAGGCAGACGTCACCATCAGTAGCGCGCTCAGCAAAGACGAACTGCGTACCATCGTGAACGAATCCCGCTCGCAGATCTCCCGTCGCAATCAGGACATGCTCCTGTCGGTGCTGGATCTGGAAAAGGTCAGCGTTGACGACATTATGGTGCCGCGCAATGAAATCGTCGGGATTGATATTAACGATGACTGGAAGGCCATTGTCCGCCAGCTGACGCACTCCCCGCACGGGCGTATCGTCCTCTATCGCGATTCTCTCGACGATGCCATCAGCATGCTGCGTGTGCGCGAGGCCTATCGTCTGATGACTGAGAAAAACGAGTTCACCAAAGAGGTGATGCTGCGCGCCGCCGACGAAATTTACTACGTGCCGGAAGGCACCCCGCTGAGCACGCAGCTGGTGAAGTTCCAGCGAAACAAGAAGAAAGTCGGTCTGGTGGTGGATGAATACGGCGACATACAGGGACTGGTGACGGTCGAAGATATTCTGGAAGAGATTGTCGGGGACTTTACCACGTCAATGTCGCCTTCCCTTGCAGAAGAAGTCACCCCGCAAAACGACGGGTCAGTGCTTATCGACGGCAGCGCCAACATTCGTGAAATCAATAAAGCGTTTAACTGGCATTTGCCGGAAGACGAAGCGCGGACGATGAACGGAATGATCCTGGAAGCGCTGGAAGAGATCCCGGCGGCAGGCACGCGCGTGCGCATTGAGCAGTATGATATTGATATTCTGGACGTTCAGGACAACATGATTAAGCAGGTGAAGGTCCTGCCCGTTAAACCTTTACGCGAAAGTATCGCCGAGTAATGTTGTAGGCCGGGTAAGGCGAAGCCGCCACCCGGCACTACGGGTCGGCAAATTACGCTTTCGCTTTCGCCACGGTCACCATCGCAGCGCGAATAGTACGACCGTTCAGGGTATACCCTTTCTGCATCACGCCCAGCACGTTACCCGCGGCAACGTCTTCGGATTCCACCATCGCAATGGCCTGGTGAACGTTTGGATCCAGCGGTACATCCGTATCGGCAATCACTTCAACACCGAACTTACGCACCACATCCAGCATGGATTTCAGCGTCAGCTCGATGCCTTCAATCATCGCCGCGTTATCCGGATTAGCTTTATCCGCCACTTCCAGCGCGCGATCCAGGCTGTCGATCACCGGAAGCAGTTCGTTGACGAATTTCTCCAGCGCAAATTTGTGCGCCTTTTCAACGTCCAGCTCGGTACGACGGCGCAGGTTTTCCATTTCCGCTTTGATACGCAGTACGCCATCGCGTTCGCGATTCTGCGCTTCTACCAACTGAGCTTCCAGATTGGCAATTTTTTCATCGCGCGGGTCCACCTGCTCAGCAGACGTGTCTGGCTCTACTGCCTCAACTTCATCGTGCTGTTCCGTGATAATTTCTTCAGGGGCTTGCCCCTCAGGCGTTTTCTGTTCTTTACTACTCATGAATTTCTCCGCGTTTTTCTGCATTCATCTCGCTAACTTCGCTTATTATGGGGATCAGTTTCCTGGATTCAAGGGAACAAGGCAGATTGTCATCATTCATCAGGCACAAGGACCTCCAGAAAATGAATAATCATTTCAGGTGTATTGGGATCGTCGGCCATCCGCGTCACCCTACCGCATTGACGACACATGAAATGTTGTATCGCTGGCTGTGTGGTAAAGGCTATGAAGTGATGGTCGAGCAGCAGATCGCCCAGGAGTTGCAGCTTAAAAGCGTCAGAACCGGCACGCTGGCGGAAATTGGCCAGCAGGCGGATCTCGCCGTGGTGGTCGGCGGCGACGGCAATATGCTGGGCGCGGCGCGAACGCTGGCTCGCTATGATATTAAGGTTATTGGTATTAACCGTGGCAATCTTGGTTTCCTGACCGACCTCGACCCGGACAATGCGCAACAGCAGCTGGCGGACGTGCTGGAAGGTCACTATATCAGTGAAAAACGGTTTTTACTTGAAGCCCAGGTCTGCCAGCAGGATTGCCAGAAGCGCATCAGCACCGCTATTAACGAGGTGGTTCTCCACCCTGGTAAAGTGGCGCACATGATCGAGTTCGAAGTCTATATCGACGAAATCTTCGCTTTCTCGCAGCGGTCTGACGGGCTGATTATTTCAACCCCGACGGGGTCAACTGCCTATTCGCTTTCAGCCGGAGGCCCAATCCTGACGCCATCGCTGGATGCGATCACCCTGGTGCCGATGTTCCCGCATACGCTCTCGGCGCGTCCGCTGGTGATAAACGGCGACAGCACCATCCGCCTGCGTTTTTCACATCGCCGCAGCGACCTGGAGATCAGCTGCGACAGCCAGATTGCGCTTCCCATTCAAGAAGGAGAAGATGTCCTCATTCGCCGCTGCGATTATCACCTGAACCTTATCCATCCAAAAGATTACAGTTATTTCAATACATTAAGCTCAAAACTCGGCTGGTCAAAAAAATTGTTCTGATTTTACATCCAGCGCTTTACTGTATATAAAACCAGTTTATACTGTATACAAACACAGTTATGGTTTTTCATACAGGAAAACAATTATGCTGGCACAACTGACCATCAGCAACTTTGCCATTGTTCGTGAGCTTGAGATCGACTTCCATAGCGGAATGACGGCGATTACCGGTGAAACCGGTGCAGGTAAATCCATTGCCATTGATGCCCTCGGCTTGTGCCTCGGCGGTCGTGCAGAGGGTGATATGGTGCGCACAGGTGCGGCCCGTGCCGATCTCTGCGCCCGCTTCTCGTTAAAAGACACGCCTGCCGCCCTGCGCTGGCTGGAAGCGAACCAGCTGGAAGATGGACGTGAGTGTTTACTTCGTCGCGTCATCAGCAGTGACGGCCGCTCCCGCGGTTTTATCAATGGTACAGCGGTTCCCCTTTCCCAGCTTCGCGAGCTGGGCCAGCTGCTCATCCAGATCCATGGTCAGCACGCGCACCAGCAGCTAATCAAACCCGAACAGCAGAAAGCCCTGCTCGATGGCTATGCGGGTGAGTACGCGCTTACTCAACTCATGGCTGAGCACTATCGTCAGTGGCATCAAAGCTGCCGCGAACTTGCGCAGCATCAACAGCAAAGCCAGGAGCGTACCGCGCGCGCCGAGCTGCTGGAATATCAGTTGAAAGAGCTGAACGAATTTAACCCTCAGGCGGGTGAATTTGAGCAAATCGACGAGGAGTACAAGCGTCTGGCCAACAGCGGTCAGCTGCTTTCCATCAGTCAGAATGCCCTGAACATGCTGGCGGATGGCGAAGACGTGAATTTGCAGAGCCAACTATATACCGTGCGTCAGCTTGTGACCGAACTGACCGGCATGGACAATAAGCTTTCTGGCGTACTGGAAATGCTGGAAGAGGCCGCAATTCAGATTTCAGAAGCCGGGGATGAGCTGCGCCACTACTGTGAACGTCTGGATCTCGACCCGAACCGTCTGTTCGAGCTTGAGCAACGCATCTCCCGTCAGATTTCACTGGCGCGTAAGCATCACGTTACCCCGGAAGAGCTGCCGAATTACTATCAGTCTCTGCTGGAGGAACAGCAGCAGCTGGACGATCAAGCCGATTCCCTCGAAACCTTGTCTCTGGCGGTTAATCTGCATCATCAGCAGGCGCTGGAAACGGCGAAACGGCTGCACGACGTGCGACAGCACTATGCTCTGGAGCTTAGCCAGCATATTACCGACAGCATGCATACGCTGGCGATGCCGCATGGGGTGTTCACTATTGATGTTCGCTTTGAAGAGCATCACCTGACGGCGGAAGGCGCAGACCGCGTAGAATTCCGCGTCACCACCAACCCAGGCCAGCCTTTACAGGCGATTTCGAAAGTGGCTTCCGGCGGTGAACTGTCGCGTATCGCCCTGGCCATTCAGGTGATTACCGCCCGTAAAATGGAAACCCCGGCGTTGATTTTCGATGAAGTGGATGTGGGTATCAGCGGCCCGACCGCGGCCGTTGTCGGCAAACTGCTGCGTCAGTTGGGTGAATCGACGCAGGTTATGTGTGTGACTCACCTGCCGCAGGTCGCCGGCTGTGGTCATCACCACTTTATCGTTAGCAAGGAAACCGATGGCGAAATGACGGAAACGCACATGAAGCCGCTGGATAAACGCTCACGCTTGCAGGAGCTGGCACGCCTGCTGGGGGGCAGTGAAGTCACCCGTAATACGCTCGCGAATGCGAAAGAACTGCTGGCGGCATAAACTTTTTCGGGATCTCAGGGTCATACAGAACAACAAAAACGCCGCCAGACCAGTTTCAAAGTGGGGCAAGGTCTATTATCATCGGCATATTACATATGAGCCGCGTACTGCTCGGGCCCGAAAAGGAATCAAATCACTATGCGCTGTAAAACGCTGACCGCTGCCGCAGCGGTTCTTCTGATGTTGACCGCAGGCTGTTCCACTCTGGAGAAAGTGGTTTACCGTCCTGACATCAACCAGGGGAACTACCTTACTCCTAACGATGTGTCCAAAATCCGCGTAGGTATGACACAACAGCAGGTCGCTTATGCCCTGGGAACCCCGATGATGTCCGATCCGTTCGGCACAAACACCTGGTTCTATGTATTCCGCCAGCAGCCTGGTCATGAAGATGTGACCCAGCAAACCCTGACGCTGACCTTCAGCAGTGCCGGAGTGCTGACCAACATCGACAACAAGCCTGCCCTGACCAAATAATCAGGCGTCAGCAACGCAAAAAGGTGCTCAATGAGCACCTTTTTTGTGTATGTTTATTTGGCTATTTACCGGATTTCTCTGCTCGCTGACGGCGCAACTCTTTCGGGTCGGCAATCAGCGGACGATAGATTTCAACCCTGTCGCCCTCTTTCAGCACATCACCGAGCTTAACCGGACGGCTATAAATGCCGACTTTATTCTTCGCCAGGTCAATATCACGGCGAAGTTCAAGGATGCCGGAGGCCCGGATAGCCGCCTCAACGGTGGCGCCCTCTTCAAGCGTCACGCGCTGCAAATACTGCTTCTCCGGCAGCGCATACACCACCTCAACAGCAATCTTATGCGACACTGTAAACCTCTTTGGCGCGCGTGGTGAACGCCTGAACCATATTCGAGGCCAGCTCTTTAAATATTCGGCCAAACGCCAGTTCGATCAGCTTATTGGTAAATTCAAAATCCAGATGAAACTCAATGCGGCAGGCGTCAGCGCTCAGTGGCGTAAACTTCCACCCTCCCATCAGTTTTTTAAACGGACCATCCACCAGATGCATCAAAATACTCTGATTGCTCGTCAGGGTATTGCGCGTGGTGAACGTTTTGCTGATCCCCGCTTTGGAGACATCCACGGCCGCAGTCATCTGAGTCGGGCCGGATTCCAGCACCCGGCTACCGGTGCATCCTGGAATAAATTCCGGATAGGACTGAACGTCGTTCACTAACTGATACATTTGTTCCGCGCTGTAGGGAACAAGCGCAGTACGGCTAATCTGAGGCATAGCATTTTCCATGGTCACACAACAGACAAATAATAACATTTATCACCTGTTAAAAAAACGCTAAGCCTTATCTCGTGCTAAGATAGCGCGTTAGACCTCACAGGACGCAATGAGGTGACTTTTTAAAATCAGATTACCGACGGCTTTACGACACTTATGACGAAGAAAAAAGCACATAAACCTGGTTCGGCGACCATTGCGCTCAACAAGCGTGCTCGCCACGAGTATTTCATCGAAGAAGAATTCGAGGCTGGCCTTGCGTTGCAGGGCTGGGAAGTAAAATCGCTGCGTGCCGGGAAAGCCAATATCGGCGACAGCTACGTGATCCTGAAAGACGGTGAGGCCTTCCTGTTCGGCGCGAACTTTACGCCGCTGACCGTCGCCTCTTCACATTACGTCTGCGATCCAACCCGCACCCGTAAGCTGCTGCTGAACAAGCGCGAACTGGAATCCCTCTACGGACGCATCAATCGCGAAGGCTTCACCGTAGTTGCGCTCTCTTTGTACTGGAAAAACGCCTGGTGCAAAGTGAAAATCGGCGTGGCGAAAGGTAAGAAACAGCACGACAAGCGTACTGACCTGAAAGCACGCGAGTGGCAGCTCGACAAAGCACGTATCATGAAAAACGCAGGACGTTGATTCTGCGCGCTTATTGTACTATTCAATAAGTTAGCGTTTCGGGCTGGTATCGAGGAAGTGAAATCTGGTATACTGAGTTCAACACTATTGGGGCTGATTCTGGATTCGACGGGATTTGCGAAACCCAAGGTGCATGCCGAGGGGCGGTTTGCCTCGTTAAAAGCCGCAAAAAAATAGTCGCAAACGACGAAAACTACGCTTTAGCAGCTTAATAACCTGCTAAGAGCCCTCTCTCCCTAGCTTCCGCTCTTAAGACGGGGATCAAAGAGAGGTCAAACCCAAAAGAGATCGCGTGGAAACCCTGCCTGGGGTTGAAGCGTTAAAACTAATCAGGCTAGTTCGTTAGTGGCGTGTTTGTCCGCAGCTGGCGTGCGAATGTAAAGATAAACTAAGCATGTAGTACCGAGGATGTAGAAATTTCGGACGCGGGTTCAACTCCCGCCAGCTCCACCAAAATTCTCCATCGGTGATTACCAGAGTCATCCGATGAAGTCCTAAGAGCCCGCACGGCGCAAGCCCTGCGGGCTTTTTTGTGCCTGTAATTTGTCCCGCGAAGTCCGATGCCAACTAATTAAATCCGAACCTTTTAGGCACCTTGTTAGGCACCTCATAAAGCTTTACTGTTTTTGAGGTGCCTAAAACTATGGAAACCCGGCAATGGCAAGACAAACCAAACCTCTATCCGTTAAAGAAATCGAATCTGCTAAACCCAAGGAAGCGGACTACGTTCTCTATGATGGCGATGGCCTTGAGCTACTCATCAAATCCAGCGGGAGTAAAATCTGGCAATTTCGCTACATTCGCCCTGTCACCAAGAAACGTGCGAAGAAGAGCATCGGCCCCTACCCGTCAGTTACACTTGCCGATGCCAGAAACTACCGGGCAGAGTCTCGCTCACTCCTCGCGAAACAAATCGATCCACAGGAGCATCGGCAAGAACAACTTCGCAGTTCGCTGGAAGCCAAAACCAATACTTTCCAACTCGTGGCTGAGCGTTGGTGGAATGTGAAGAAAGCTAGTGTGACAGAGGACTATGCTGAAGATATCTGGCGCTCTCTTGAGAGAGATGTCTTTCCTGCGATTGGCGACGTTAGCGTCACAGATATTAAAGCTCATACACTGGTTCAGGCCGTTCAACCTGTTCAGGCCAGAGGGGCCCTAGAAACCGTTCGTCGTCTTTGTCAACGTATCAATGAAGTCATGATATATGCCCAGAACACAGGCCTGATTGATGCTGTACCCAGTGTCAACATTGGCAAGGCATTTGAGAAGCCGCAGAAGAAGAATATGCCAAGTATTCGCCCGGATCAGTTGCCTCAGTTGATGCAAACGATGCGAACAGCCAGCATTAGCCTTTCAACACGCTGCTTGTTCATGTGGCAACTTCTTACTATCACCCGTCCCGCCGAAGCGGCTGAAGCTCGCTGGGATGAAGTAGACTTAGAAGCCCGAGAATGGAAGATTCATGCAGCACGCATGAAAATGAACCGCGACCATACTGTTCCATTGTCAGATGAAGCAATTGCGATACTGGAGATGATGAAGCCGTTAAGTGGAAATCGAGAATTTATCTTTCCCAGCCGCATCAAGCCAAACCAGCCGATGAACAGTCAAACCGTTAACGCATCGCTTAAACGCGCAGGTTTTGGCGGGGTGCTCGTTTCACACGGTTTGCGATCTATTGCCAGTACAGCTCTCAACGAGCAAGGTTTTCCGCCTGATGTGATTGAAGCAGCACTGGCTCATGTAGACAAAAATGAGGTACGTCGCGCTTATAACCGCAGTGATTACCTTGAGCAACGGCGATCGATGATGCAATGGTGGGCTGATTTTGTTATGGCTGCTGATCGCGGAAGTATGATTGAGAGAGGTATGAGGGGAGAGCGTTTAGCGGGATGACGGATAATTAATGACAGTTCCCACTTTAGTAGTGGGCCAGATGAGAATTTATATTTCAAGCGAAAGCTAATAGTTTTAGAAATCAAGCTAATTAGCATAATATCTCTTAATTGAAGGGATATGGAGCCGCAGAAATAAATGAAGACACGGCAGTATGCGCAAAAATCAATCTTCGATCTGGAAGCAATCTTCGAGCAGTCCAGCAACAATGTTAGCGAACTTGAACAGTTGTTGAGCGAGCTGACCTTTCGCAACACTGCCAGGGCGCGGACGCTGACGGCTAAAATCGAGCAATCTCTATTTGCACTTAGCGGCCACAGCGTGGTCGCCATGTCGGCTTCCAGCCCATCATCACGCCATCCCGATTCGGTGTCCATTCAATCTTCTCGAGTTGTGCCCCACAATTCGCCTGCTGCGGAAGAGCAACTGCAACTGAAGGCCATCCCAGACTCTGCCATACGAGAGCAATTCGACAAAGACCAAATCGACCTTGGTCCGATCCCGTCTTTTTCTCCATCAGGTAAGGCGAATGATGCGCGAGCAATACTGGCAGCATGGACAGCCCTCGAAGCACTGTCGCCTCAAGGTTATAAATGCCCAGAGGATATGGCAACCGGCGACCGCTCTAGGGTTGCTCTATTGGAGCGAGGTGTTCCATGGGGACCAAATGCCCGCAGCAAGCCCAGTTATAAGCTTTATTTCGAGGTCATCCTCGGCTCCATCGCTCTCGACAAGGCGACGGACGAGCTGGTCAAGGTTTTTGGCGAGGATGAGGAGCGTTCACGCCCGGACGGTAAGAAAGCGGCCATCGGCTCGATCCTGATCGACAAAGAAGGCTTTGTGCTTGAGGACAAAGGCGTTGCCGTGTCCAGTTTTGCCTGGGCACTCAAGCCGGCTCTCGATCTGAAGCTTGGGAGTTTAGGAAATTGGCCGAATGTTGAGCCGCGCATTATCGAGCATCTGGATCGAATGGTTCGCCATCACAACAAAGATGGAGAACCCATACCGATCGATCTGAATGTTGTTCATAACGCTTATAAATGGCTTGTATCGCAGTTCAGTGTACCCGAGCATTTGGTTGAGCCACCCACATTCGCGATTAAGGTGTTTCATCATTTCAAGGCTAAGGCGCCGCCTGAACCTTCGTTACTGAATTCCTTCTATCTTGAAGATCTCGGTGAAGCAACCAAATTGCTCGAGACGGGCAAAGCCGGAACCGGTTTGCGCCGCTACATGGGAATTGGCAGACCTGACCAGAAAATCGACGTGCTATCGCCCATTTCCGCAGTTGAGCCGTTCGTCGCACCGTCGCTCATGCCGCAGGCTCGTTGGCCTTCGAAAGGCGGCCATCCACTGGTGCTGCTTCAACAGGCTGCCGTGAATGCGGCGCGTGCTGAGCTGAATGATGCTCCAGGTATCATCGGCGTCAATGGGCCTCCGGGAACCGGAAAGACCACTCTTCTCCGGGATATCGTCGTTGGATGCATTCTCGATCGAGCCACGGCGATGTCCGGCTTCAACAAACCGCAGGATGCCTTTTCCACAACAGGCGAGAAGCTGGCATTCGGTTCCAATGCATTCCTGCACTTCTACAAGTTACATGCATCCTTGAAGGGCCATGAGATCGTCGTAGCCTCCTCCAATAACAAAGCAGTCGAAAACGTCAGTAAAGAGCTTCCTCTCAAGGAAGCCAATGGTCGCCATGAACAGATCGCCTACTTCCGGTCCATCAGCGACCTGATTGCGAATCCCAAACGCGCCGGCTATTTCGAAGCCGAGGCCGAGGGGGGCATCCCCTCCGACACTGTCGAAACCTGGGGGTTGATCGCCGCAGCTCTCGGCAAGAGCAGCAACCGAGGCGCGTTTCAGCAAGGTTTCTGGTGGAATGAAGACGGTGGTTTCCTTACCTACCTGAAAGCAGCTCGCGGCATAAATGTCATGCGTGAGATCAAGGACGAGCGAACTGGCGAAACCATCGATCGCGTGATGCCCAGCGTGGTTGTCAATGAGCGGCCCAGCACCAACGAAGCGGATGCTGCGGCGGCCTGGCAGAAAGCGCGAACCGCCTTTCTTAAACTTAAGGAGACGATAGACGCCGAAATCGCCAGCATCGAAGAGATGCGACGGGATATCCAGGCGCTCAAGGGAGCGATCACCGAACTTCAAAGGGCTGAACAGCGTCGACCGAGTCTGAATGAAGCCGTCGAAGAAGCACACAAGACTGCTGAATCCTGCCAACGAGAGCATGAGAAGGCAAAATCGCAGATCGAGCAGGACAAGATCATGCTCGACAGCCATCTTGCTTGCCGTCCAGGTTTCTTCTCCCGTTTGTTTGCGACTGCGGCCTGGAAGTCGTGGAGATCGACACTGCAGAAGCTCTCGGCGACCTTGCAGCAATCAGTCATACGGGCGCAGGGGACGGACGGTGCCCTAGAGCTTGCAAGGGCTGAGTGGAGCAATACTGAGTCCCAGTTACAGCAACTCGACCAGGAAATTTCCAGCAAATGTCAGGCTGTCTCGAAATTGAAGGCAACCGAGGCACAGGCACGAAACCGTATGGGAGACAGGGTCGTTGATGAGAGGTTCTTCGAACGCGAGCACGAGTCTATCCACCTCACTGCACCATGGCTTCCCGATGAGGTTCATTGCCTGCGGGAGGATCTTTTCGCCGCTGCCCTGACTGTGCATAAAACGTTCATCGATGCTTCGGCCAGCCGCTTGCAACACAATCTTGGGTTATTGATGTCAGGCATGGTAGCTGGTGCCTTCCAGTCTTCCGCTCACCGTGAACTTCTCCCCGACCTTTGGTCAAGCCTTTTCGTGGTTGTGCCGACCGTGTCCACGACATTCGCCTCTGTTCGGACGATGTTCGGGGATCTGCCACCAGAGAGCATTGGTTGGCTTCTGGTAGATGAAGCGGGCCAAGCCGTTCCTCAGGCAGCAGTTGGAGCTATCATGCGGGCAAAGCGCTCCATCGTGGTAGGTGACCCGTTGCAAATCCCACCTGTAGTTTCACTTCCTGAAAAGCTGAACGCCGAAATCTGCAAGTTCTTTGACATTGACCAAGTCCAATGGTCTGCCCCCGCAGCATCTACACAGACCCTTGCTGATCAGGCATCGCGCTTCAAATCCACCTTCGTCATGGACGTAGGTGATCGAGAAGTCGGGCTGCCATTGCTCGTTCACAGGCGTTGCCAGAACCCAATGTTTGATGTTTCTAACTCCATCGCCTATGCCGGGCAGATGGTCCATGCTGTCGGGCCTAAAAAACCCGGATCTATCGGCTCGGCTTTGGGGAGATCTCACTGGGTGGATATCAATGGCGATGCTGAGACGAAGTGGTGTCCCGACGAGGGCGAAGCGGTTGTGAGAATGCTCAAAGAGCTGGCAGCATCGGGCATTACAAATCCGGACGTATTTATCATCACACCATTCAAGATCGTAGAGCAGAACATGCGTCGGCGTCTCGACAGTGAAACTGATCTGCTTCGAACGTTCGGCGTAAAGCTGGATGAATGGTGCCGTGATCGTGTAGGCACAATCCACACGTTCCAGGGTCGAGAGGCGGACACGGTAATCCTGTTGCTGGGTGCGCCGAAAGCGAGTCAGCAAAGGGCACGTCAGTGGGCGGCAAGCCCACCAAACATAATCAATGTAGCCGTCTCACGCGCCAAGCAAAACCTGTATGTGGTCGGCTCGGCTGCTGCATGGACAGGGGCGGGAACTAGCCTTCAGGTCCTGCATCGGCAATTGGCGAAATCAGCCTAACAATCTCCGAGGTGGCCCTCATTATTGAGGGCTCATCGCGACTCATTCTTGGCTAACTTCAGTAATGGGCTGGCCGCTATGTGTTAAAATCTGACATTGCTCACATAATAGTCAAGCAGTCACTTTTCACCGCCCATCCAAGCTTGATACTTCTTACCGCTCCCCTTATATCCACACTGAGGAATAACCTCTGACATGGCTAAGGAGTATGATTATGGGGCTTAAACTTGGTCCAAAACCAATCGCAAAATCAACAGGAAAACCCGATCAACGCAGACGTGATAATAAGGATACACCCGGCAATACCCCAGGACTGAAACCAAGCAAACCAACTGGGAAGTAATCGTTCAAGGGTATGGAGAATTCATCTATACCCTTATCTCATCAAATCAGTCTGCTTTAGCCCGTTTAGTGCCAGGAGCGGACGTTGGCTTGAAGCGTCTCTTTTCTGTGATGCTCGCCAAGAGTAGCGGATCTATAAAAAAACACTCTATCCGGTATAATCTCTTTCATGTTTTCTTTTCGGTATCTAACACCATGAGCATGTCAGCATTACAACCTCAGATAGTTAAAGCAATGAAACCAAAACATGGAAAGGATTGGATGTTAGTCCGTGGAGACACGGTTTTCGTCCGCTTTTTAGCTCAAAATGATGATGGTAATTCTTTTGAAGTGCAGACACCAACGAGGCCCGAAGAGAGAATTCGCACTGGGGGTGGTTTGACTGTCGGATACAAGCTGCCAGTAAACCAGAAGCTCCTTTTTTCGGTCGCTGAGACGTTAGCCCAAGAAAATCATCTTCAACCTGAGAAAAAAGTAGACCGCTTTCAGAATAATTGCATCTCCATGTTTTCCATTACTATAGATCAAGGCAAAACTATACAAGATGAGGTCAACGAGGAATGGGTCACTCGCTTCTTTGAACTCTACGATGCTCATGGAATTTCGACGAATATTGTCGAACCTAGCATGGTCGATATTTATTCTGACCTATGTGTTGAGGATGGCGAAGACGTTTATCTGAGTGATGGTATGTACATGCGCCCAGACGGGACAACTTACGAACGTTGATAATGTAGGGGCGAAAGCATAAATCAATTCCCGGTTGATAGCTGGGATATCACTTAACCATATCCGATAATTAGTCCAAGTAGCCCAACATTTCAGGCGACTGCTCGTATTCATGACCACTCTATGAGTTAGTTCGCCGCCACGCTCTGGACTTATTTCTCTGCTTTCAGACGATCTACTATCTCCTTCTCTCTTCATAAATAGACAAAAGCCCGCTCCTCGCTCTCAGCAGACCTTTATCGGCAGGTACTTGTCTGCTGTGTGCCAGAAGCAGATATGATTATATAATTCTTTAACCAATGGATGAGAAAAAAATTCTGGAACTTATTAAAACTTCATAACTTTAAATCACCTCATTCATTAATTAATCATTAACTGTATGGTTAAAAGAACAAAACTTATTATTTATTATTAACTTGTTTTGCTAAAGAGCTATAAACCAAATCAACGAAAACATATTTTTCGCATTCCCAAGGTTCACTAATTGATGGGTTTACTAAATCGGGCTTCCCCCCCATTAGACTATGTATGTGCGAATAAACACCAATCCTTTCTGCGAGTTGCATTAGTTTCATTTGATGTTCTGGTGGGAGCACCTTATTTCTAAACCATGTTGTAAATATATGCTTAGTAAGTTCTTTAGTACATATAAACCATTCGCCTTGACGTCTTTCGTTGCTAAATTTTTCATGTAGATAATTTTCTTTTTCTGATCCACCAGGTTCCAAAGCGTGTAATATTAATTGACCAAATGTACCTGTTTGTAAGTTAGATAATCTTTTTAGCACATTATTGGAACGTCCTATTTTCACATAAAGCCCCGAATAAGGATTATTTTTATCTGAAGAACCGGCCCAAGTATCAGGTGCTTGTAAAATATAATAAATACTACTTACTTTTCCACTCGATACACTATTTGCCCAAGTTTGCCACTCTTCCATCCAGCTATTTGCATCTTCCTTCGTGTCAAAAGTGTGACTTGTATAGTATAATTCACCACTATCCAATAACATATCGAAAACATATTCCCCACTCGCAATCATTCTTAAGTTGTCGGTTCTCATGGAAGTATCTCATAAATTTACAGGGATATATAAAATGGACTTTACTACACTTATTAAGTGATATCCATTTTTATTGTTCCAATTGCAGTGTTCTCATCCATTATGTTACCATCTGATTATTTCATTATTTAATTTAAACAACTTATTGCTAGTGATAACGGTTTGATGCCCGCTTCTCACTCCAATCTAACTTTCAGAATAAATTTGATCTAAAATATCTCAAATAGGCCGTCAGTAAATATGGACCATTTTTAATCAGTTAGAGGATCAATCTGATTTTCTCTAATAAGATTTCGCAACGCAGTACGAGCAGCAGCGATTTCTGTCATCCCATTAAGAACCACGCTGGACTGTCCTCCTCTCACCCCAAAGACTGTAACCATATTCTCTTCACAGAAATACTCACCTTCATACTGTAGGCCATCTTTCTCTACTCGAATGTATGGCATAACAACCTCATTTAAGGATCTTTTGTTTGAATCATATCCCCACAAAATAATTTAATCAATCTCACCCAAAACTACACGCGATGCTTGTCTTGTAAGCACTGCACTTAACCGAACCATTCGATTTTAGAGATCCTGCGTACAGTTCAGTTATGCTTGTAAGGCTAATGTCCGCTCCTCGCTCAAAGCAGACCTTATGACCTCGATTTCTGGCAGATCCGAGCCAAGAGCAAAAATTGATATCATCAATCGGCCTCAAGCTTAAGGGGAACATCTCCCCCTTTTTGTGTAACCAGTTTACTGAAGATGTTCTTTCAGCCAGGTACACGCGCCTTCAATGTCATACGCTTTTTCCCCAAATCCTTTCGCAAGCAGAAAATCTGGTAAATATTCATCATATTTATCTAAGTACTTTTCTGGAACATTTACAGCAAGATCAAACGCTGAGGGCAAGTATGACAACAGCAGGCCTTTAAGGGCCTGTTGAACAGAAGTGATACTTGAGCCGTCAATTTCTATAACTCCAGCCAATGAATTAGCTTTAAAGCCACAACGTATGAGCAAGGCTGTAATCGTATTCACAACTTTATCCCCCATCCAGGGAATTACATAACAGTGTTGCCCACTCGTAATAAAATACTCATTTTGCAGGTTATAACGCTGAAAGTTACTACAGCCTTCCGCAAATAGGTTTCTGGCGGCAGCATCGGCATAATCTACTTTCTTGCCGCCTATTGCTATGCGGTAATCACCTTCCCTATAGATAGCGAGCATTTCCTGACGAACGGCATCATGAACAGACATTCCTCCACCACTAAATTGTGGTGGCTGACCGCCTTTGGTCGCCTCTACGTAGATAACTTTTTTCTCTGTCTCAATCTCTGTCACTTTCCAGCGCCGCCCACCGAAGATGATGTGTTGGTCTGGTAGCAGTGGGGAATCTACAGGCACTGTTCCAAGGGTTCTGTTTCCAGTGACAATGCGGAACTCTTCTGGTGTATTGAACACAGCATAAAAAGTGTAATGGTTAGTCAGTTTCTCCCCTTCTGCCCCAACAACCATTTCGCCGCTAGCAAGTTGAGTGAGCAGGCCACATGTTCCCATATGTTTAAGCAGACTTTTAAAATCGTTCAAATCTACATTTCTAAATGGCCCTGTCTGGCATAGTTGTACCCAGAGCTGATCGGCACGAACTCCGCCCCATTGTGCGGTAATAGCAAGGATCTGGTGTAGCAGCGTGGAGTAATGCATCTGTTGAACATCAGCTGGTTCAAACCATTGTTTAGAGATCATCAATCTGATCATTGCCATCGACTGGACCAGTTGCAGCCGTAGGTGGTCAACAATGCTGCTATTAACAGTAAGCTCATTTTCTGTAATTAGCATTCTGAGTACTGATGGGGAATCGCGTCGCCCAGAACGCCCCATACGCTGGCGCAAACTGGAAACAGAATGCGGAGGCGTAACTTGGATAACCGACTTAACCTTACCGATATCAATTCCCAACTCAAGCGTCATTGTACAAACAGCTGTTGTGGGCAAATTTCCTTTCTGAAGACGAGATTCAAGCGCCTCACGTAATTCCTTGGCAAGGGAACCATGGTGGGGGAAAAATTCATTCGGAACAATTTGTTCCTCACACATGTCGTTCAGCGTTGCCGCAATGCTTTCAGTGCGTTTTCGGCTGTTTGCAAAGACCAAATGAGAATCGCCACGGCAAAGTCTAAAAATGTCAGCGCAAACGTCATGTTCAGCTGAACTCTGAAGTTCTTCCTCTTTTTGGATCACTCGCTCCAGGTACCCTTTGACCTGTACCTGAAGAGTGGTCGTGCTATTACTATCTGTAATAGTTACGCAGGGGAGTCGTTTGTCCGGGCGCAACATTTCGGGCACTTTCTCCAGTTCCCCCAGCGTGGCACTCAACGCTACGCGGGGAATTGGATTTACCTGGCGTCCTAGCACATGGTCAATTCTATTGAGCAGAGAAAGCAGCTGTACACCACGCTCTGAGCCAATAAAAGCATGAAACTCATCAATAACGATGTATGCGACTGAAGAAAACGCCTGTTTGAGCCAGCCCATTGAATTTATGAGCAATGACTCAAGTGACTCAGGTGTAATCAGTAAAATACCAGCAGGGTTCGTCCGAGCCTTCTTCTTTTTACTTTGTGGTATATCCCCATGCCAGGGAGTCACTGGCATTTCCAATGCATCTCCAAGGCTCCCAAGACGACGGTACTGATCGTTAATCAATGCCTTCAACGGACTGATATAGACGATGCCAAATCCATTCGTGAGATCTGCAACTGCCGAACAGGCAGGAAGAAAGAAAGCCTCTGTTTTACCCGCTGCTGTACCTGCACTGATTAGCACGTCTCGATCACGGGCTAAAATTACCGGGATAGAACTCTCCTGCAAGGGCCTTAATGTAGACCACCCCTGCTTGTAAACCCACTTACGGACGCGGGGATCGAGGCTATCGTAGGCTCTGCTCATAGTTTGAAGTTCGCCAGTCCGTCGTCGTCATCGCTTTCCTCCGTAGTGGCGTCATCCATATCGCTGGGCCTGTCCTCTTCAATCGCCACACCCTCGATTAGTGCTTGCCAGTTCATCGTTCTGTTTTGTTCCAGCACGGCCAGCATGTCCAGGAAACCTTTTATGGTATTACGGGGGGTACGGAAGTAAGCGTCTCCAATGGTTTTACTACAGTGATGCAGGAATCCAGTCAGTGCCTCATCTGGTACCAGATAATTCTCTGGATCTCCACCTGCATAAACATGACGAAGATTTCTCAGCAAAATATACAGTTCCTCAGGGGTGAGGCTGGCAAGATGCAAAGTGGGGGATGAGTAGTCAATCACTCCTGCTTTTTGCGCGAACCGGTTTTCCGCCAGACGCGACTGGAGCGCCTCATAGCTGTAAAGACCTTTACGCGGATCGAAAAGAAACTCTGGCGTACCCCCGAGGATAAAACCAATGTTCTCGGCTGAGCCTTGCAGGCAGTCATTCAGGATCCGCAAAATCTGTTCGTAGTTCGCTGTTCTTGCTTGCGTATTATTCAGCTTAAAGAGGTTCACCATTTCGTCGAGGCTGACCAAAAGACCGGCATAGCCTGCCTGGCGGACAAAAAGGCTCATCAGCTTCAAAGAATCATAGAATGATGCGTCTGAGATAATAGTCCGAACATCGAGATCGTTACGGGCATCAGTTTTGGTGGTGTACTCTCCCCGCAACCAGCGAATAGCATTGGATTTTAGCGTTTCGTTATCCTGCTCATGCCCGCGCCAGAATGCATCAATGACCTTCGCAAAGTCATATCCACCCACCATATCTGACAGAGCTGCCAGGCGTTTATGAATAACTGATGAAACCTCGGAGCCGTCCGTGTCCGCTTCCTTTCTTGCCTCCGTAACGAATCTTTCAACAACGCTAAGTAACGCATTACCATCCGGCTTGTTTCTGGTGGACATGTTTTTCATAAGCTCAGAATAGAGATTACGAGCCTGACCTCCCGATGAGTGAATGCGTCTGTCAGGAGAAAGGTCTGCACTGACAGACACCAGCTTCTTCTCTAGCGCAATAGAGCGCACAACACTCAGAAAGAACGTTTTACCAGAACCATATTCACCGATGATAAGTCTGAAGCTTGAACCACCGTCAGCAATCCTCTCAATATCTTGATGGAGAGCGGTGATCTCATTCACGCGGCCAACCTGGATATGCTGAATGCCTATCCTTGGCGTTACACCTGACTTAAGTGACTGAATAATAGCGTCACGTTCTTTCACTCTTATACGTGTTACAGACATTCACTATCCCTCTAATTCTTTGGCAATTTCCAGGTCAACCCAGATATCATCATCGGCATCGTCCAGTACTGGAGCATCAACCACCGCATAGGACCAGTCATTGATCACCTCAAGCGCACCGCCGAGCATCAAATTCAAATTTCCGCACAATTCTGTCGCCTCTTTTCGGGACCACTGTTCTTTCTCCAGCAAACTGCGATAAAGCTGGCTATGTGCGGAGTCAAGCCCCCCCGCCTCCGTTGATGAGGCTGGAGCGCTTTCTGGCTCTTCCGGTTCTTCTTCGGTGAAAATTGTGTTCAGCAATTTACGAACATCATCCGTGGCAGATTCGTGGCGGGCAAGTACATTAGCATCCAGTGTGAACCCTGCTGTTGTCTGATCAGTTGGTACAGACGAGACGAGATCATGTTCAGTTGCGGAATGCTGATGGATATTGCTTGAGACAGATGAGGGATCCAGCCCCAAACTTGAATAAATCTTCTCAAGCTGTTTGATTTCGGCAGGCGCTATCGTCCCATCCGAACAGGCAACACTAACGATAACCTTACCCACAGCAGCTTTTTCCGCGGCCCCCATCAACTCAATCCTGCTTTTCATTCCTGTCATATTGGCTGGGGTATGAAGTTGCCACGTTAAATACGCATGTAGAGAGCGTTTTTCATCATCGGTGAAGCCAGGATTGTTGTTGATGGCATTCTCAAGCACTTTCTGTTCAGCTTGATCAAGAGAATCGTCAATCAAGGCAACCATCGCCCCTAATCTGAGCGTCATTACGGCTGAGATAAATTCAGGAGAAGGTGAGAAGCGTCCACCTTCGGCGGCAGGGAATAGAACAAGTGTCCCATCAACGTCCGCCTTCACATGGTGATAATACGGGTCAGGTGCCAGACCGTAACCCATCTTCAGAGCAAAGGCCTGCATCAAATCGGCCTCTTTTTTATTGATCTTATTGGGGCAACTGGCATTCATATGTGCCCAAAAGTCAGCAACTGAGACAACCCCCTCCTTGACGAGGATCGCCTCATCAGCCCAGCGTTTGAATGAGCTTAATATTTTTTCTGCGCTTTCATTAACAATCTCTGAAGGGAGCAACATAATTGCAGCCGTATCATTGACTGACGTACCTTTCCTACCAAGGTAGCGACTATAAGCATCAAGTTCATCCATACATATGTCGGCAAGAGCCATAATTTTCTGGACAGGGCTCTTCAACGCACTTGGATCAGGCAGGTCGGGAACAGGAAGTCGAACACCTCGCAAACTAGGACTTGCTGGTGTGTAATCTAACCTCAGGCGCGTTTTATTCGCCTTAACGACCATCCCTTCACCATATTTGAGTGTGTAACGCCGTTTGAAAAGCGCAGCAAACTCTTTAGCACAGCGGCGAGCCGGGGTACGCAGCGAATACTCGGTGTGGTTTATTACCCAGTTCAACGCCAGTTCAGCTGATACAGGAACTCCTTCATGTACAGTTTTTGCCAGAGCCAGCTTAAATTGCATGCTGTTGCTGAAACCTGAATTGCTATCGAGCTCAGTGGCTAAGCCCATGTTCGGGCGCAGAATAGACATGGCTTCGAGTAATTGGGTCGAATATCCACGGAAGGAGCGGTTCTCAATGAATACCGATCTTAACCGAGCGACTTCATTGAACAGATTACGGAACTCAGCATCAGGGAATTTTGGGTCAGTTGAATCTACGAGCGCTTTTCTTTCCAGGCCGTAGAGGTAGATAAAAACATAGCCGATAGGACACGATGGATCAGACCTATCGCTGGCAAGCCAACTGACATACGCACCGCGTGCCTCTGGGGAAAGAGAGGAAAAACTGGGCCAGTATCCTAAGGAACTGTCCTCGTAAAGATAAGAAGTAGGTTTTATCTTACATGTGTCATCAATTAATGATGCCTCACTTCCATCGTCATAATAGCCGCCTGATTCCTGACCGGAGGGCTTCATACGTTGCCCCACGTAAATGTAGCCACCGCTAATTGATACACCAGCTACAGTTATCATCTCACCCGGAAGTACCCATCGAGCTAGTGCACCTGCTGACTTTGAGGTGTTCCGGTAATGATTGGTTGTCACCCGAAGTTCAACACCCCGGCCACCGCTCAATGTAAAAGTTGCAAGGTTATCGTCTTCACTATCATCGTTTCGCACAACCACCTCTTTTTTCTTGATGTCAGCGAGCCATTCTTTTGGCGGTGCTTTCACGGGGCTTGAAGCATCAGACTTTGGAGATTTACGTTTTTTCTTTCTAAAAAACAACAAGTAGATTACTAAAATCGCTGCCAGAAACTTCAATAACTCCATGATATATAACCTTAAAATCATTCTCCATTCACATTTGAAATGTGGTATGAAATGCATGGCAAGTGGATTAATCTCAAAATAATACGTCTAAATCGCTAGGGTTAAAAGCAAATCGCAATTAAAATTAACCAATTGATTTAAATAACAAAATGAATCGCCACGGGTTTAACAGACACCTCAGAGTCATTTAAGATGACTTAAAGAGAGGTGCCCATGAGCGGTAAGCGTTATCCTGAAGAGTTTAAAATTGAAGCAGTCAAACAGGTTGTTGATCGTGGTCATTCTGTTTCCAGTGTTGCAACACGTCTCGATATCACCACTCACAGTATTTACGCCTGGATAAAGAAGTACGGCCCGGATTCTTCCACTCATAATGAACAGTCAGATGCTCAGGCCGAGATCCGCCGTCTTCAGAAAGAGTTGAAGCGGGTTACGGACGAACGGGACATATTAAAAAAAGCCGCGGCGTACTTCGCAAAGCTGTCCGACTAAGGTACGCCTTTATCCGCGACAACAGCCGTTGCTGGCCTGTTCGTTTGCTCTGTCGGGTTCTGGATGTCCATCCGAGTGGATTTTATTTCTGGCTTCAGCAGCCACATTCGCAGCGTCACCAGACAGATCAGATGCTGACCGGGCAAATCAAACAGTTCTGGCTTGAGTCTGGCTGCGTCTATGGTTATCGCAAGATCCATCTCGATCTGCGTGATACCGGACAGCAGTACGGAGTGAACCGGGTCTGGCGGCTGATGAAGCGTGCCGGAATAAAAGCTCAGGTTGGGTACCGTAGCCCACGAGCACGTAAAGGCGAAGCCAGTATCGTGACACCCAACAGGCTCCAGCGGCAGTTCAATCCGGACTCACCGGATGAGCGTTGGGTGACGGACATAACCTACATCCGAACCCACGAAGGCTGGCTGTATCTGGCCGTGGTGGTTGACCTGTTCTCCCGAAAAGTTATCGGCTGGTCAATGCAACCCCGCATGACAAAAGAGATTGTCCTGAACGCATTACTTATGGCGGTGTGGAGGCGTAATCCTCAAAAGCAGGTACTGGTTCACTCTGATCAGGGTAGTCAGTACACGAGCCATGAGTGGCAGTCGTTCCTGAAATCACACGGTCTGGAAGGCAGCATGAGTCGTCGCGGTAACTGCCACGACAACGCGGTTGCGGAAAGCTTTTTCCAGCTACTGAAACGCGAACGGATTAAGAAAAGGATCTACGGAACGAGAGACGAAGCCAGAAGCGATATTTTTGATTATATCGAAATGTTTTATAACAGTAAGCGTCGGCATGGTTCGAGCGAGCAGATGCCACCGGCTGAATATGAAAACCTATATTATCAACGGCTCAGAAGTGTCTAGATTATCCGTGGCGATTCATCTTGCAGTAAGAAATAAACGTTTTTATGATTATTTGTGGCTTATAGCGCTGATAACCTATTGATAAAATATAAATTGAGTAACATACCAGTGGTCAGTGCTACCATTCTATAAAGTGTGATCTGACCAAACTATAGGGCAGGATTGTCTACTAGGGTGGGGGCAGTCCACGCTAACTGCTTCGGTGAACACTAAACAGCCGGCACAGTGACGCTATCGGATATTGCGCCCTCAAACTGTCGATTATCGTGAACTTTTGAGCGAGGCCGACAGCGGTAGCTTTTTTAGGATTTAATTCTCCATTTCAAGACGTTGTATCCATTTTCGTATTTCCCTGAGTTTAGCCTGCTGCGGAGTCAGAAGTAACCCTAGGGGATAATCTTGAGTAACTGCAAAACTTACCCGAAAAATGGATCGGATTTTGTTATAAACCTGAAGGATAGGAAAAGATCGCTGAAGGGCGTCAATCTTTGCTAAGTTTATCTTCAAGCTTCTTCAGGAGGTAGAATGAATCACTCAGAGTATCACTTTGCTTGGTACTCCACAGATTTTCGTTAAACTGCTTTAACTCCTGCAAATTCTCCTGCGTAAAGACAGAGTTCATTGCTTGCTGCGATCTATAAAGAGTAGCCAAAAAATTAGCACGGCGGCTAAACAGTTGGTAACGCTCGTCACGGCGAGTGAAACCCAGTGTTTTATTAGCAATCAAAGCCATGATCGTCACACTTCCCGCAAGCGAAATCCCAACGATTACCGGTTGTTCGGCATCTAATGCCACGAAGAATAGTGCCATCAAGGCGATTAGAATCAAGCTGGAGAGTATGATGGCCGCAATCCGGTTACTCTGGCGAAAAAACAAAATGGAGGCGACATTAATAACCAGCAGTACCAGCCCCGCCCACCAGCTCAGAGCCTCTGGCACAGAATTCAACCAATCATTGACCATAACGAGCGTCACACTCCTGGTAAACGTCATCACTAGGCATAAAATGAAGAAACAAAGTGCACTGCCGAAATAAAGCGACAAACGCCGAAATAGGTAACTGAGCATACGTACCTGCTCACTTTTCGCCAATAGCCTTTTGGCTTCGTCATCAAACCAGTGTATTAATTGCGGAAAACTGGCGATAACAACGGGTTCTTTGTGCATCTGATAACACCTTAAAGTGGGGTAAAAACAGGCATGTGATTCCGGTGGAATTGCTCGATGCCATACTGTCTGATCTGTTCCAGCCAGCGCTCAGCTACCGTTCGACTGATACCCGATTCGATGGCGGCTTCACGGAGTAATAAAAATTCGGTACGTAATGTAGTAGGCATGACGCCAGGATCGTCAGTATTGATTAACACCTTCATCGGGCCGCGACGTAAACCAAAACGGTTATAGACTTCACCCGCCGCCAGCAATGTCTCATCAGGCGGGTTCCAGCGAAAAATAGGATGTTCGCGGTGCTTTTCAAGCCGGGCGATATAGATGTTTGACGTCGGATTGGTCTCAATAATCAAGCCGATTCGATCGTACCGATCCAGCAGATAATCCTGCACTGCATGCATAAATTCCACCTCTGCCGGGGTATCAACATCCTCCAGCATTGCGCTATCTTCCATCATACTTTTTCCGCTCAGAGCAATGTGGTCGCTTTGCGCTTGCCACTCATCGCCGATACGCACAATGACCAACTGCTGCGCGGTTGCGGCGGACAGATGCTGGTGCCGCTTAGAATACAGTACCGCCGCAGGATCGGAGCTCTTCAAGGTTTTGAAATCAGGTAAGGCACTGAACTCTAGGGTGCTGAGAGGAGTACCGCCATGCAACTGCGTTAATCGAAAATAACAGTTTCTGCGCAGTAGCCAAGCGCGAAACAGGATTTCGGGATCAGCGCTTTCGCGCTGGAGCTGAGCGGAGTGACGGCCGTCAGCAAGGTCAGAAACGCTGTGCCAGCCAGATGCAGGAAAGAAGCGGGCTATCCTACGCGCTAACAGAGGCTGCACCTGTTGCGCCAAGGGTAAACGCCCACTTAACGTAACGGCGTGATGCCACAGCCAGACGAGATTATCCAGATGTTCGTCTGCTGATAGAATCATCTCGCCCTGGCGTGCCATCCACCACTGCGGTTCAATGCCCAGCGCCAAAGCATGCCCCAAACGATCGCCGTCACGCATTTCACAAAAACGCACCGTCTCATCAATATGGCGCATGCCAGATAGAGGATGGGAATAGTCCTCCCCGGCGTGAATACTCAAATGGAAACCAGCCGAAGCATACTCACCCTCAGGACGTGAAATTAACCCCCGCCGCAGCCAGCGTAGCACCGGCGCAAACCATTCGATGTGTAGATCGTTTTCATCCCCCGCCACGTCCAGCCCGCGGAACCAGCGCGCAGGTTGAAAATGAAAATGCGGATTACGATGGCCCATCATAAATTCAGGTCGGTTCCAGGTAGCTGTGTTGTCTGCTTTTTTCATCAATTCGATGGCAGATTTCCATAGTGCTTTCATATTAGCGACTGGGGCCCTACCACGCTCTATGGGCATTGCCGAGCGCGAAAAATGGCCGCAAAACTGCCAGCGCTCAAGCTGCTGCATATAGTTATGCACTTTCGCATCCGGCACAATTTCATGTTCGCCAAAGATATAAGGCGCTTCCGGTAGTGCGAAACCCGTCTCCTGCGCCAGCGTGGTGGCAAAATCTGCGGCAAAATCAGCACTAAAAACGCCCGGATGTGACTTAATTTCCACCACATCGCCGGCAACTGATAATAATTGTCTTATATTGTCTTTGCGTAATGCCTTGCTCCCCCTGCCCAGTGGTCCGTTAAAATAATGTTTAGAGAACCGGGTTAACCCCTGACCGTCCATAATCAGCCGTCGACGAAACTCATTCATCGATTGATACCAACAGAGAATGGCGACCCGAACCTGTGGTGTAGCCTGAGTGGAACGGTAACAACGGCAAAGATAGAGTTGCAGCCACAACCAGCGCCCGCGTAAGTTGCACTGCATCGCCACGGCAAACTGACTCAGCAGCCAGCCGGGGGAACCCACTTCATTTACGGCATGAATTTTTGCCGTCATTTCCCAGTCGGGAAGTCTGGCTTTTTGTAGCGGCATTGACAGCTGTGGAACGAGATTTACCCACTCGTCTTGCCACGGATGTAATCGTGCCTCGCCATTCTCCCGCTGCGGTTGCTGGTTAATGCAGGTGGCCGGCCCATCACTTTTGCCATCCAGCAACAGCCACAATAATGTTCTTAAGCGTTCCAGTAGCTTATTGAGCTGCGCGGTCTGCTGCAGATGCCAGGGGGATGAACGCTTACTCTCGGGCAGCGCTGAAGACGGGTTTGCCAAGAGGTATTCATCAAGAATTGCGCTGTCAGCGGTCACGCCTCCGATATGCACGTGCCCTTCCGCAAAGGGTTGTACCGGATTACCCGGCGGTGCAAAAAAGGTGTCCTGAACCGCTACAATACGCTGTATATCCTTTGCCGTAGGATTACTGCTTTCTTCTAGCCACTGGCTCAGATTCCACGCTACCAGCAGTGTCGGATCCAGCTCAGCCGTCAGCCGGGCATAGGCCTGAACTTCCGTTTCGCGATAGCAGATAAGATCGCCGTTGCGCACCATTAACTGTTCAAAAATCTTGGTCAGCCAGGGCAGTCTGCCCGTATGAAAAAGGTCCCCATCGCAGAGCTTATCCATCAGTTGGCTGATATCGTTTAGACGATAACGGCGCGGGTGGCGACTATCAACACTTTCAATCAACTGTTGATAGCAGCTTTCCTGTAACGCTTGGATATTCTGAGACTGGTTGCTGCTCACGGGCTGCTGCAAAAAAATCCACAGCTGTGATGCCAGCAGTTCGCTACCGTAGAAACATCCCGCAGCATGTTCTGAAAGTGACCGTAGGAGCACTATCTTTCCACCTTCATCCAGTCGATGATATCGTTAAGGCGGCTGGTCAGTTGATCATCAGGATATAAAGTGAACATCTCATTCAATAAACTCGCACGTTGATTATTACTAAAATTTTTCAATGAAGCTGCAATTCTCTTATCCGTCAGCCGCGTATCCTTTTCCAACCCCAATTTTTCACGTAGCCAGAGACGAGGATCGTTAACCTCAGTGTCCGGAGTTTGTTTTTTGGGGACGGGTGCAAACACTGCCAGCGCTTCCTCTATCCAAAGTTTAAGAGGATGATCGGCCAAGTAAAAGCTGGCCGTCCGCGTACTCGCAGCATATTGACTTTTTGCTGGCGCAGACTGTTCTGCTCTGACAACGAAAGGTCCGACATTGACATTGAAATGGTCATTACTAACGAAGTTATAGGGAGAGTTTAAATTTACTGTAGCCACCACTTCAGGCAGACCAAACAGTCGACCCTTTTCAAAACTACCAAAAGCTGACCACGTTGAATAAAAAGCTTTGCCGATACTTTCAAGCACTTTTCCAATATCTCTGGAACCGTTGGGAAAAGTTACTGTATTTGCAGCCTGACTAAAGACCTTGTTGAAGACCTTATAGACCAGCCATGGTGAAAAGCGCACATTGTCAAGATTGTGACGCTCGCGCCACTGAGAAATGTTATGCACTAATTCTGACAGATAGTTTTCCTGGATATCCGCAACCTCACCCTGCTGCTGATAGAAATCGCTCGTCTCCGTTTCGTCAACAAACTTGTTCTTGGTTGCCTCTTCTGTCACCATGACATTTTTCGTTGGTGCCAATGCTCTGGCAGAGAAGAAGGGGGCATTCTGGATGATGCGTTGTAAATCGATCATGCGTACATCCCCGCACAGACTGGCAACGACGATTTCAAAAATACGCCCGATATTCATCATCAGTGACTGTTTGGCGTTGGTATAGAAGTTGTACTGCATCGACAAGGATGCTAGAAAGATAATTTTGTCGCCCACCTCCTGCTCCTTCACCTCCTCTGGCACCTGTAACCAATATTGCCAGTCAGTCGCGGTATTCACTCCGACTTCCGCCACTGGATAAGGCAGGATCGTGTGATGAGATTGCAGACTGGAAAGCCAGCTATTCGGTAAGCGGTCCTGCAGGCGATTGATCCATTCAGAAAAATCGTATTTTTTGTCAAAATGGTTAAGATCGCCGGTATCGTGAATTAGCGGTTTAAACAGCGGCGTGTCGAGCACAGAGCGGCCAACCATATCTGAACGGTTATCTTTCAGTGACTGCCAGTAGCTGCTGGCGAGCAGCACCAGATATACTGCTCCGGCCTTGACTTCATACCGGAAATAATTGAGCAGCGCCTGTTCCCATTTGTCTATTTCCTCCCTGCCCAGAATGCATTCTTCAATGGTTATGGCCTGGTGTTGCTCATCATAAAATCGCTGATATGCACGTGCATAGTCACGTTTGGATGACATGCTCTGCTGGCGATATTCCTGATAAAAAGTATCGAATGCTTTTGGATTTACCCCTGGCATCTGCCAAAGCCGCTTAACCTGTAATTCATCAGACGCGTTGCGAATTGCAGGGGGTAAATCTGGAATCAATGAGCCACAGTGGTTAATCAGCTGAGTCAGCGCGCGAATCGAGGGTATTGGCAAGGAAAGCTGGCTGTCTTCGAGGCCATTCACCGGACCGGAAATAAATATCTGTAACCAGACATAGAAACTATTGAGAGAGATTAATTTCTCTCCTTTAAGTTCCAGATTGATCGCTCTATCCGATTTTTCCGTCAGGTATTCGCTCACTTCCGGCATCACCAGACGACGCGGCAGCGGCAACAGCTTACGCTGATATTCTATAGCCAGATCTACAGCTCTGTCGTAAGCCTCGCGCGGACGATAATGGGAATCTTTGGTCAGACGTCCGTGAAAATCACGCCAGGTGACTTCACGATATAGATCGCGATCTCCGCTGACAATCGGCAAGACATACGGGGTTGTTAGATAACGGCGGATAATTTCAAGGTTTTCAAAAGCACGATTTAGAGAGGTATCGACATCATCAATCGGCAATACCAGAAGCTTTTTATCCAATAGGTCTAGAGTGGTTTTGAAAAAGTGCTGCACACAGTCGGCGAGATGCTGATTGCCGAACATAGCGCGTAGCTTGTCCATGCCGTAATCAGCACTCTGTGTTTCGACAGAAGCTAAAGCATGAGCGAGTGATTCAAGGCTTTTGTTTAACGCTTGGCTTTTGGCCGGTGATTGGCTTTGCGCCAATTTTATTGCCCTATCAGACAGTAGTGCGGCAACAATGATATGGAGAAAAAGGGATTCGTTATCTTCCAGCAGTGTAGGATCGACCGGGTTAAGGATATGTATATCTAACAATAAATCTTTGTGATCCTGCTGAAGATACTCTTTAAGATTAACCAGCACAGAGGTTTTCCCTGTCCCCCTCTCACCATCGACAGAGACCGCATTGTGGCTACGTACAGCGTTAAGCTCGGGTGAAATAGCGGATTCGGGGAGATTGTCTAAAGCCTTGCGAATAAATTGAGCAATTTTTTTATAAACATCAAGAGGTAAAAGCGAACGAGAGTCTTTTACGACAGCCGATTCGGATACATCTAGAGGAATAAAACGATGCGTAGACATAGAGTCCCTTTGTCATCTTAGCTGGTGTATAGAACGAAAATATACACAGCACCAAAAAGAAACTAAAGAGATACAATAATATAACTCGTTAAAAAACACGAACACCATAAAACCCAATATGAAAAAATGATCAAAATCATTTTGATAGAATTTTTTCTCATGTAATCCAGAAGGAAGCCTAACCTTTTTTCAAAGCCGCGAACTATACCCGCATCAGGGAGACTAGCCGTTACGTCTTCTGATGTAATCCGATGCACCTGAAACAGCTGCGAACCTCTCATATATCGATAACCAAGTCGCCTCTCCATCCCTCCCCAGCGTTGTTTTCGACGATGACAATTCGAATCTGTCCCGCACTGACAATATCACCGTTGATGACAAGGCTGGCGTATCCGATTAACCGTTACCTGAGCCAACGGCAAACGCAATGAATTTGCGCTACCTGACTGAAGACTCATCATCCTTGACATCACACCCGCAGACGCCCCGTTCGAAAGAGCGGGGCGTTTTGCTTTATGCCAAAAAGAGTCATCATGAATCAAACCACATCATCAGTTACTGCCTCACCCGTAGCGGACAAGCAGCGTCTTAACTTCTGGCCCAAGCACTTCGGCAAAATCCCCCAGTAGATGCTGCTGGAGCCCTACGCCTTCGCCTGGATGGATCGCCTGTGTGAAGCCTACAACGGCGGATACTGGAATTATTACACGCTAAGCAACGGTGGTGCCTTCATCGCACCCAACAGTGAGGATAACTGGGCCATGTTCAACAAACTAAATGGCAACTGCGCGGAGATGAGCAGCGGAGCCGCTGGCATCGCAGTCTGCCTGCTGAACTGGAACCACCACGCCTGCAGAACCGGCAGCCCCGCCATGAGCGAACACTACTATCGCCTGCGCGAATTTGCGCTCAGCCATCCTGAAAGCAGCGTCATCATGCACATCATCGACTGATGCCGGAGGACGTTATGGAAACGACTGCATTATCTCTTCCTCTTTCATCACACCGCACCATAAAACGCGCCCTGACGCTGATCGAAAATTACCTGCGTGAACCGGGCGTGTCGTTTACCTCAGCATCACTCACCCGCGACTGGCTGCGGCTGAACCTCGCAGGGCTGGAGCGTGAAGTGTTCATGGTGGTGTTTCTGGACAATCAGAACCGGCTACTGGCACACGAAACGCTGTTTTACGGCTCCATCGCCAGCACGGAAATTCATCCCCGCGAAGTGGTGAAAGCAGCATTACGCCACAACGCTGCTGCAGCCATCTTTGCCCATAACCATCCCTCCGGTCATGCCGAACCCAGTGACGCCGACCGGCGCATTACTGAGCGACTGAAGAAAGTGCTGGCGCTGGTTGAGGTGCGCGTGCTGGACCATGTGATTGTCGGCAGCAAAGAGATTGTTTCGTTTACCGAACGCGGCTGGTCATAAAGGAGGACATATGCATTCTGAACAATGGGGACTGACGTGCGGTAAAACGCCGTGCTTCAGTGCCAAGCTGGTGCAGGAAGGCAACCGGCTGCACTTTCTAGCTGACCGAGCAGAGTTTAGTGGCGACTTGAGCGACGATGAGGCACTGCGCCTCGACCAGGCTTTTCCGGTGATATTGAAGCAGCTGGAACAAATGCTTTCAGCCGGTGAGCTGAATCCCCGCCATCAGCATCGCGTCACTCTGCATCTTAACGGGCTAACCTGCGAAGCCGACACGCTCGGTTCGCACGGCTACCTTTACATCGCGATTTATCCCTCAGCGGTAGCTACCGGCTGACCGGCCACCTCCAAAAAAACAGGACACACCCAATGCAAACTTTACCGTTACCCGAACCTCGGGCGGCTGAGCCATGTCCGTCGCCCGTGCAGGTCTGGCAACTCCTGCTCACGCATCTGCTGGATAAGCATTATGGTCTCACACTCAATGACACGCCGTTTGGCGACGACGGCGTAATTCAGGCGCACATCAACGCCGGTATCTCTCTGTGCGACGCCGTCAACTTCATTGTGGAAAGGTATGAACTGTTGCGCACTGACCACAGCAGCTCCAGCCTCACCGAGCACTCTTCACTGATTGGTGCCATCGACATCCTGCGTGCCCACCGTGCAACCGGCCTGATAGTGGGCAGCGGCTACAGCACCATCACCCGCATCACAACGGGCCAGTATCGGGAGGACAAAACACAGTGAAAATCGGTCTGAAGCTTAACGCCGACAGCATTAATGTGCTGGCGCTGAACATGGGAAAAATCGCGGTCGATGTTGACGGTATCGAGATCGCTGAGCAGATAGCTGCCGTTAATGCTCAAGGGCTTACACTGCGTATCGCGGAGGAACCCGGCGACGTGATTGTCGAAACCAGCTCTCGCCTTCGTCTAAGCAGACTTGTAAGATCACGCCAAGCGGACCGATAAAATGAAAATTAGTTTTAGGCACCTTCTTAGGCACCAAAGAATAATTGAATTGAATAATTAATATTTTAATTCAGATGGTTAGCGGACTAATTCAGACTCCGCCAGCCCAAATAAAACAAGGGGTTACGTGAAAACGTAACCCCTTTTTTTGCCCATGTCCACATTACGTCCACTCGGCAAAACTTTGGCCAGCGCTAACTTCAGTAACCCCAGTTTTACATTTTTGCATCCAGTGCCCATATGCCGCTTGCCACGCCTCTTGTTCATCGGCAATAGATGTTCTGCAATAGGCAACTACTCAATGCCTTTTGAACCAAACTCCGAGTACAAGGATGACCAGCTCTGTCGCTATATCCTTACAGCATTCCCGACCCCATAGGACAAATGGATTATGCAAAATTTCTATCATATTGATCAGCTGATTCAGGGTTATTTCAATCAGGATCATGACCTCATAAATGAGGGAGAGGATACTATTGAGGGCACTATTGAACTCTATAAAAAAACAGCCCCAGATTGGATGTTAAAAGAGTTAGCCGAAGAGGTCGATTGTTTCCTTGAGCTTTACGAAGACAGGCTGGATGAGCAATTCAAAAGCCGGTATGGATTTGATTTCTCACCTGAGTTGTGGGATTCAACCCCATTCGATTTCCTGATGACTGTGCGCAGACTTGCCCTTTCTTAGAAGTAGCTACAGGAAGACAAACCCGTAACGGCTTAACCGACCTCAGACCGGCAACAGCCGGTCTTTTTCTTTCTAAATATAAGTTAAGGGTGAACAGTTAAATCCAAAAAAGCTTTTTCTTGATGTGATCCATTCAAAAAACAGGTTTGCTTAACCACAGGAAACACTGCAACAAATCGCCATTGGCATACCCGTGAAAGTTGAATTTATAAATTATCAACAAAAAAACAGCCTATTAATGAATTTATTCAGACTCCACCAGTCCAAAAATCCTCCATCGGTGATTACCAGAATCACCCGATGAAGTGCTGAAAGCCCGCACGGCGCAAGCTCTGCGGGCTTTTTATATCTGTCCCTTCCCGTCCAGCGCCCCCTCACACGCCAGCGCCAGCACCATCAGCGCCGTCTCATTCTCCTGCACCGATAACATCTCCATCCCCACCGGCAGACCGATACGGCTTACGCCGCACGGCAACGTTATAGCTGGCAGGCCGCTGATGGCGGCCAGTTCCGGCGCGCAGCCTGGCGGCATCTTCGCCATACTTTCTGGTAATCGTTGTACGGTGGGATACACAAATCCGTCGATGCGCTGCACCTCCGCCACCTGGCAAAGGTTCTGCCGCAACAGGCGCTGAAAGCGACGCCCCGCCAGCCAGAGCGGAGTTTTCAGCGTGCTACTCGCCAGCATCTGACGTAGAAACGGCGCAAACTCTGGCAGGTAAGCGCCGGAGTCCACAATGCTTGTCAGTCCGGAGGGAGCGCCAGGCTGTTTGCTAAGCCAGTCGTCAATCGCCACGCGAAATTCATACAGGCTCAGGCATGTCGCCTGACTTACGTCGTCCAGCAAAGGTAATGATACCTCCACCAGCGTTGCTCCGGCACGACGCAGCGTGTGCAGCGCCGACTGCCAGACCTCCAGCTGTACCTCATCCTCTCCCTGTAACGCGGTTACCACACCAAAGCGAACGCCTTTCAGCGAACGCACAGGAAGCGCAACCGGTGGCAAACCATGGTTCACCGCATGCAGCAAGGCGGCATCTTCAACGCTATGTACCATTGGCCCAACGGTATCTTTGCTGGGCGAGAGCGGCGCCACGCCATCCAGCTGTGAACGGCGAAAAGCAGGCCGTAGCCCCACCAGCCCGGTATAGCTACAGGGAATGCGGATAGAGCCGCCGGTATCGGTACCCAATGCGCCATCCGCCATCCCCGCCGCCACCGCCGCGGCGCATCCTCCGCTGGAACCTCCGGCGGTGAGTGACGGGCGAAGCGGGTTTGCCACATCGCCCCCCAGCGAGCTTCGCGAGCGCACGTCAAAAGCAAACTCGGACATATTCGCTCTGGCGAGGATAATCGCTCCTGCCCTGCGCAACCGCTGTATAACAAGCGCATCCGACGTCGCGTTAAGTGAGGCCAGCGCCCGGCAGCCAAGAGTAATGGGCATCGGTGCGCAGGCAATATTATCTTTGACGATCAACGGCACGCCGTGCAGGGGGCCGATCGGCTCCCCGCGTCGACGCTGCTGCTGATGCTGTTCCGCCTGAGACATGGCGTCAGGGTTAACCCCGAGGATCGCGTTGAGCGCCCGGTGCTGCTGAATGACGTCGAGACGGCGGGCAATTTCCTCCGGGCAGTCGTCTGGCGGTATCAGGCGCTTCATAGACTCAGGCTCCCTCGTGATGAAAACCGGGCAGAAGGCTGCCCGGGATACGTTTTAGTCCCGCATGCCGGTAGTAATGGCATCAATGTCCTGCGGACGCAGACGAATTTCCGCCGCCCGTCGGTGCCCCTGCATCCCCTCGGTACGGCTCTGGCGGATCGCCGGTTCTGCGATTGCCGGGATACCCTGCTCGTCAATCCACTGATGGGTACAGATTTTGACGTACGCCCCAACCCACAGACCGCCGGTATAGCGTGCCGCCGCCATCGTCGGTAACGTATGGTTGGTGCCGCAGCATTTATCAGAGAACACCACGCTGGCGTTCTGACCAATAAACAGCGAGCCATAGTTGCGGATCTTCGCCGCCGTCGCGTGCGGATCGCGGGTATGCACCTGCAAATGCTCCGTCGCCATATGGTCAGCAAACGCAATCAGCTGCGCTTCATCTTCACAGAGCACAATCTCACCCTGCCGGCGCCACGCCTCCCCCGCCGTGGCGGCCGTTGGCAGGCTGGCAAGCTGACGCTCAACCTCCGCCAGGGTACGCTCAGCGATATCCCGGCTGGTTGTCGCCAGCCCGACGCGGGTATGAATATCGTGCTCTGCCTGCGCCAGCATATCGGCGGCCAGAATGCGCGGATCGGCGCTGTCGTCAGCGATAGTGAAAATCTCGCTCGGCCCGGCGAGGGCATCAATGCCGACTCGACCAAACACCTGGCGTTTCGCTTCGTTAACGAAGGCGTTGCCTGGCCCAACGATTTTGTCCACCGATGGAATGCTCTCCGTTCCCCAGGCCATGGCCGCAATGGCCTGCGCGCCACCTACCCTGAAAATGCGGTGCGCGCCCGCCAGATGGCAAACCGCGATCATCGCAGGATGCGCTCCCGGCGGCAGACAGGCGATGATCTGTTCGCAGCCCGCCACCGTCGCAGGGACAATCGACATCACCGGCGCAGAGAGGATCGGGTAACGCCCACCCGGTACGTAGCAGCCCACCGTCTGCACCGGGATGATCCGGTGACCGAGATGTACGCCAGGCAGCGTCTCAACTTCCAGCGGCTGCATGGTCGCCAGCTGCGCCTGCGCAAAACGACGCACCTGATTAATAGCAAACTCGCTGTCGCGGCGCGTCTGGGCATCCATCCCCTGCAGTGCTTCGGCGATCTCCTGCTCGCTCACCTCAAACTGCGTCGGCACGACGTTATCAAACTGCTGCGAAAAGGCTCTTAGCGCCGTATCGCCTTCGGTTTTCACGCGCTCGATAATGGCGCTGACCTTCTCCGTCAGGGAACGATCGGCCTGCGCATCCTGCCCCTGCGGGCGCTTAATCCAGCTCACCTGATTTAACATTTACGCGTCCTCCATCTGGCCGAGTTTGATTTGCGCCAGCAGCGCCAGGTGGTCATACACGACCCATTCATCAACAATTTTGCCGTTGACGATGTGGTAGTGCGACATGCCCATCACGAACAGTCGTTCTCCGGTCGGCTTGCCCAGTTCGCCGTAACCCAGGTGATGCCCTTCGATGATCCAGCGAACCGCCACTTTGACGCCGCCTTCATCGCACGGGTTGGAACAGATATGCTGCGGCAGCCACGCGCCGTCAGGGATCATCCCCACCAGCGCCAGCGTCTGATGGGTTACCGCCGCGGTGCCGTACAGCTCTTTCATCAGCGGGCCATGCCACTGCACGTTAGGGGCGTAAACCTCTTTGATTTTGCCGAACATCCGACGATTGTAGATCTCGTGCAGCCAGCGCAGACACTGCTCTTCCGTATCGGTGTGTGCAATGGATACATCGCACTCCATCTCCGGCGGATATTGTCCCAGCATGCGGCCATTTTCGCCGATGTCCATCACGCGGAAGCCTTTATCAAACTGCTCCTTTGCCATATTAAATGCGATTTGATCGGTATTCAGGCCAAGCTGTTTCATTAACGACATGTTGTCGCTGACCACCCACTCCCGGTAAATTTTATTCTCGTGGATCATGCAATCTGCCACGGTACGGGTAACGAAGGTGCGGTTGGTCGGCTTGCCTAAATGGCTGTGCTGGGTATGCCGCCCGCTTCCCGTCACCAGGTGAGAGGTATAAAAACCGTCAACATCATTTCCGTTCCAGATAACCTGGGTTGCCATGCCGCGCCGCTCCGGGAAGGCAATTAAGCGTTGCAGCGTATCCTGTACCACCTGCTCACGGTTATAGAGTGTCCCCAGCGCGTTATACAGCACGCAGTTATGGGTATAGTGAGAATAAATTAAGCCGACATCGCGCTCGTCCCATATTTTATGGGTGCAGCGAACTATATAATCGACAATATCGGTATAGCAGTCATCAAAGCCGCGTAATGATTGCACGCGCGGTCTTTTTTCCGGTACCAGATCGACAAAATCACGACGCTCCACCTGTAATACAGGTTCCTCTTTCAGCGATTTCACGCTGCTTTTTTCGGGTACAGCTGGTGCTTTATTTGTTGCTTCGGTGGAAGACATATAAACTCCTGCTCTGTTTTCAGACAATAGGAACCCGCACCCGTAAGTGAGGGTGAATTAAACTCGATTATTTTCGGCAGCCAGAATAAGGGGGCTGCCGCCCCTGTTAATTCACTATTTGCGACCAGATCGCTAATTCATCGATCCCCAGATATTCACGGAAAATTAAACCATCACGTAATTCAAGCTGGCTGATACCGGTAATTGATATGGGTTTACGGGTTGGCGCACCAAATTTGCCGTAACCGTCATGCCAGGTTAATAACGACCAGCGCAGGGAAAGCCGAATCGGCTCGTTAGGATCTTTACGCACAATCAGATGATGGAGCTGCGTTTCGCTGTCGGCAAATGAAGCGCGGTAGCCAGAAAGCTGTGCGCCAATTTCCTGCTCACCGGTGCAGAGGCAATGACCCGGCGCGTAAAGCGTCGCCGCTGGGTGATAGAGACCGGGCACCACGCCACTGTTACCGCCCGCCCACATGGTTAAGTAGCGCTCAACGACGCCTGCCAGCGCCCCTTCTACGTCGTCGCCCTCGGGCCCGCCCGCCCAGCGGGCATCCAGCGTCTCGGCAGAGACCGCCTCCACGCCAAGCTGCTGGCGCATGGTCGCCAGGTTAAAGGCAAATTCGCGGATATCCAGCCCCAGTTGCGCCACAATCGCAGCACGATCCTGAAGCAGCCACTCCTGGCGTACGGCCCCATCAACACAGATGCGATCGGCCCAGGTGCGGACCCAGACATTTTTCCCGGTCGGCGGGCCAAAAAATCCCTCCCCCTGATGCTGAATGCGGGCTACGGTACGCTGAGCCGCATAGTACTCGTCCCCCGGGTTCTGGCTGCACAGAATATCCTCCGTCAGCACCGCTCGCTGCGGGAAGCTGTGCATCGCCTCAAGCGTCAGGCGCATAAACTGGGAAAGCTCATGCAGCTGTTTTTCGGGGGTAGTGAAAACCACCGGCGTGGCGTAAAAATCCGCCAGCTGGCCGATATCTTTCTGCTCCCAGACGACATGCGTCAGCGTCAAAATGAACTGCTGGATAGAGTCGAATTGAGGGCTGAAGCCCCGCAATCTGGTCATGTGCGCTCCTTAGACTGGAATAGCGTTAAACCATTGGTTTCGATAACGCCGCTGCGTGGGCGACGCGCCGAGTGGCGTATCACCAGCGTACCGGGCACCGTAATCTGTTCAGGCTCTATGGTTCCGCTGTCAATTTGCTTCATTAACAGTTCCACCGTGGCATCTACCATCGCGCCGACCGGCTGCGACGCCGAGGTCAACGCATAAGAGGGCCAGCCGGAAGGGCCGATGTCGTCATACCCGACAATGGAGACCTCCTCCGGAATGCGCAAACCAAACTCATAGCGCGCCACATCCATTACCGTGACGGCCATATGATCGTTGGCGACAAAGACCGCATCCGGCGCTGGCGACGCCGAAAACAGGGTATAAGCCGCCCGGGTGGTTTGCTGAGCGTCGTAATTCCCGTGCACCACCCGCACATCGGTGATGCCATGTTCTTCCAGCGTGGAGATGAACCCGCGCTGGCGGGCGATATTGACCGGGGAATCAGCCACGCCGCCCACGTAGGCAAAACGCTTGTGCTCCCCCGCCAGCAGAAACTCGGCAATCTGCCGCGCGGCCGCTTCGTTATTACTGTTGACGCTGGAGGCCATGCCACTCTCTTCGCTGCGGTTAAACAGCACTACCGGGATCCCGGCGGCAAGACACTCCTCGGATAACTCCAGCGACAGCGTCACCGAGGCCAGCACAATGCCATCCACCCGGTACTGCATAATCTGGTCAAAAATACGGTCAACGTTACCGTCCCGGTCGCCAACGAACAGCAGCAGGTGATAGTTCAGCGTATCCAGCTTTTGTGCCAGCGCCTCCAGCACCTGCGAGTAAAAGGGGTTATCAAAGTAAGAAATGACGACACCGATAATGCGCGAACGCGCCGTGTTGAGCGAACGGGCTATCGCATTCGGGCGATAGCCCAACTCGCGCGCCGCCTTCAGCACTTTTTCACGCGTTGCCGGTGAAATGCTGGCCCCCGGCGTGAACGTTCGCGACACCGCAGATTGCGATACCCCCGCCAGTTGAGCGACCTGTTGGGATGTGACTGCTGCAAAAGTCTTACGTTTCATTACCCCTGATTCCTTATCAACGTCCTGCCCATTTGCGCGTGCTTCAAACGCCTCAGCAAGTGGGTGTTTTTTATACTTACACCACCTTTGCATGCGTATGCAACACAAAAAATTAAAATTCTCACAACAAGATCGAGATCACTTTACAAACATGAAACCTTTTCGTAACTTCAAATCTTGAATACGTATGCAAAGAGTTTTCATACCGTCAATGGTACCGGAGAGAACAGGAGTCGCCCAAAGGATTGAACCGGTAAACGTCGTCCCTGACTGGTTATAACCCATTAATTCTTAAGAGGTTCAAAACCATGTTTCAAGCACTGTTACGCCGTCGGGAAGCCCGGCTCTTTTTCATCATCAGCATCCTGTTCTTTATCTGCATCCATAGCATTGATGCATTCCTGGCCCCCATGATGATCAACCAGGGCATTGAGCCACAGATCATGGGCATCATCATGGGCGCATCCGGGCTGGCAACCCTTCTGATACGCTTCCCGTTAGGCATTATTTCCGACGTGGTTAAAAGCCGCAGGATCTTCATCCAGATTGGCCTGCTGCTGCCAATTATCGCCTGGCCAATTGCCTGGCTTGAACCCAATGCCATTACGCTGTATCTGGCGAAAGCGGCAGACGGCGTCACGGCGGCGACATGGGTGCTGTACAACATCCTGTTCATGCGTTACTTCGGTCGCAACGAAGCCCCTGCCGCCGTCGCGCTGCTGGCGTTGGCAGGGCCCATCGGCGTGTTTCTCGGCAACTGTATTGGCGCGGTGCTGATCCACTATTTTGCCAATAACATCGCCTTTTTTGTCTCCTGCATCTCCGCCCTGGTGGCGCTGATCCTGACGACCCGCATTCAGGACGTGCACGACCCGGTGCAGGCCCCCACGCTTAAAGCCTGCATCACCGGCGCGCGCCAGCAGCTGGCCGACCGTTCCGTCTGGCTGATTGGCATCCTGGCGACCGTCGTCATTCTGGTGCCCTTCGCCACCCGGGACACCCTGACGCCGGTCTACGCCGAACAGCTCGGCGCCCGGGCGGGGATCCTCGCGGTGCTCGGAAACATCCACCTTCTGTTTTACGGGCTGGCCATCGCCCTGTGCAGCTCGGTGTTTTATCAGCGCCTTGGGCTGGTAAAAACCGCCGTGCTCGGCATCGTTTTACAGGTGATCTCCACCTTCGGCATTCCCTTTACCAGCAATATGTACGTCATTTACCTGTGGCAGGCGCTGGCAGGTTTTTCGTTCGGTATGGCCTTTGCCGCATTTATGTCGCTCAGCGTAGTGAATACCTCGTCCGATGAACAATCCACGCGAATGGGACTATTCCAGACCATTTATTCCTGCGGGATGTTTGTCGGGCCGGTAATGATGGGCGTAATGATGCAACATATTAACCTGTCGTCCGGTTATATATTGATTGCCGCCCTTTCCGTTGTGGCCGCTATTGCCACGCCGCTGTCCGCTCGATGGGTATATGCCCGTAAAACGCAAACCTCAGCCCAATTATTAAAAAACGGTGCGTACGCCGCCGCGCCGGATCAATAACCCACTCTGAAGTAAACACCCTTTCCCGGTCTGCCGGGAGGACAACTGACATCTAAAAAAGGTAAGGAGAAGCGTGTGTCCTGGAAATTAAAAACCGGTAAATCTACCGAAGAGCGCCAGCAAGCCAACCAGCAAATAAGAGAAACGGTTGAGCAAATACTTGCGGATATTGAAAAGCGTGGAAATAAAGCCATTCGCGAATTATCCATTAAATTCGATCGTTATGACCGTCAGGATTATCGTCTGACCCCCGCGGAGATCGACCGCTGCATAAAACAGTTAAGCCGCCAGGATATTCAGGATATTGAATTCGCCCAACAGCAGGTGGCGAATTTTGCCCGCGCGCAGAAAGAATGCCTGCGGGATCTGGAAATTGAAACGCGTCCCGGCGTTATTCTCGGGCATAAAAATATTCCGATTAACGCCGTGGGATGTTACGTGCCTGGCGGAAAATATCCCCTGCTCGCCTCCGCGCACATGTCGATTATCACCGCCAGCGTGGCGGGGTGCTCAAGAATTATCAGCTGTGCCCCGCCGTTTAACGGTCAGCCCGCCCCGGCGATTGTCGCGGCGCAAAAAATGGCTGGCGCAACGGAAATCTATGCCCTTGGCGGCATTCAGGCGATAGGCGCCATGGCGCTGGGCACGGACTCGCTGGCACCGGTCGACATGCTGGTCGGCCCCGGTAACGCCTTCGTCGCGGAGGCCAAACGCCAGCTGTTCGGCCGGGTAGGTATCGATCTGTTTGCCGGTCCGACGGAAACGCTGGTGATTGCCGATGACACCGTTGACGCGGAAATGTGCGCCACGGATCTGCTGGGCCAGGCCGAACACGGCGTCACCACCCCTGCCATCCTGCTGACGAACTCGCTCCAGCTTGCCAAAGAGACGCTCAGCGAAGTGGAACGGCTGCTGGAAAAGCTCCCTACCGCCGACATTGCCCGCCAGTCCTGGCAGGACTACGGGGAAATCATCGTCTGTGACAGCTACGAAGAGATGCTGCTGGAGGCAGATCGTATCGCTTCCGAACATGTTCAGGTGATGACCGACCGGGACGACTGGTTCCTGGCTAACCTGACCAATTACGGCGCGCTGTTCCTTGGGCCGCGTACTAACGTGGCCTATGGCGATAAGGTGATCGGAACCAACCACACCCTGCCGACGCAAAAAGCCGCACGCTATACCGGCGGCCTGTGGGTGGGCAAGTTCATGAAAACCTGCACCTTCCAGAAAGTCCTCAGCGACGAAGCCACCGCCGAAATCGGCAGCTATTGTTCGCGTCTGTCGTTGCTGGAGGGTTTCGCCGGACATGCCGAGCAGGCCAATATTCGCGTGCGCCGTTATGGCCAGACGGAGGTTCCCTACGCCACACCGGCCCCGGTCAGGGAAAAGGTGTAAGCCATGACGCTTTTGCAAACGCCCTCTTTCACCCTGCACGGCAAACGCGCGCTGGTAACCGGCGGGTCAAGAGGGATTGGCTTCGCTGCCGCCGTCGCCCTCGCACAGGCGGGCGCAGAGGTATGGATCGCCGCCCGGGGCCGCGAGGCGCTGGCGCATGCCGCAGGTGTGGCAGCGGAACACAGGCTCGCATTTCACCCGCTGGAGCTGGATATTACCGACGCTCAGGAGGTTGAGCGTGTGCTGGCGACATTGCCCACGCCCGACATTCTGGTGAACAGTGCCGGGCTGGCCCGCCACCAGCCGTTTCTTGAGGTGAACGAGGACAATTTCGATGCGGTGATGGCGCTTAACCTGCGCGCCACCTTTTTTGTCAGCCAGCGCGTGGCGCGCAGAATGCGGGCGGGCGGTAAGGGAGGGTCGATTATTCACATCTCATCGCAAATGGGACACGTTGGTGGCCCCGAGCGTAGCGTGTACTGTGCCTCCAAATTCGCGCTTGAAGGGTTAACCCGAACGATGGCGCTGGAGCTGGGCGATGCGGGGATCCGCGTTAATACGCTGTGCCCAACCTTCATTGAAACCGACCTGACGCGCCCGGCGCTCGCCGATCCGACGTTCTGCCAGTACGTGCTGGACAACATCAAGCTGCGCCGGTTAGGCAGGCTGGAGGACATTATGGGCCCGGTAGTGTTTCTCGCCTCAGATGCCGCCGGGCTGATCACCGGCAGTGCCCTGATGGTTGACGGCGGCTGGACGGCTACGTGAGGGATGGAATGGAATATCCGCTTCTGGACAATACCGATCTCCCACTGGTGCTGCTTGGTGGCACGCTTTGTAACGCCCGGCTCTGGCAGCCCGTTATTGAACGGCTGAATGTCGCAGCGGTGTCGTGTATTACGCTGACGGGTGCGGAGTCCGCGCCGCAGGCGTCACGGCGGTTATTAGAGGTTCTGCCGCCGCGCTTTCTGCTGGCAGGGTTTTCTCTCGGTGCCATAGTCGCGCTGCAAATGGCCGCCGACGCGCCAGAAAGAGTGAACGGGCTGACGCTGATTTCCGTTAATCCGTTGCCCGTTGCGCCAGACACCCTCGCTTCACGCCGGGAAGCGGTACGCACCGCACAGGCGCGGGGCCTGGCCGACTGGCTGGTCTCCTCGCTGTGGCAGAGCTATGTCGCCCCGTCACGTCTGTCCGATCGGATCCTGCAAGAGACTATTTGCCGAATGGCGCAAGAGTGCGGCATTGAGACCTTTGCCGGGCAAACGGAAATGGCCATTCACCGGCAGGACAACCGGACTGCGTTTAACGCCCTCGCCTGCCCCACATTACTTCTAAACGGCGCGCAGGACGTTATCTGCACGCCCCATCATCATCAACTACTGGCAGCAGGCAATGCGAACGTGACCAGGCATACGGTGGAGGCTGGCGGGCATTTTATTCCGCTGGAAACCCCGGATGAGATCGCGCCGCTGCTGCGTCAGTGGATAACGGAGTGCATACAGTGCGCAAAAACAGTTTAAAGACCGCATTTCTGGAAAATACTCCCATCATAAACGGCTGGCTGGCGATCCCGTCCGGTTATAGCGCGGAAATTATGGGCCATCAGGGTTACGACGCCGTCACCGTCGATTTGCAGCACGGCATGATTGATTTTGCCAGCGCGCTGTCAATGCTACAGGCGCTATCGGCCACGCCTGCCGTGCCGCTGGTGCGGGTGGCAGATAACGATCCGGCGCAAATCATGCGCGTATTAGACGCAGGAGCCTACGGCGTAATCTGCCCGATGATCTCCAGCGCGGAACAGGCTCGCCGTTTTGTCGCGGCCTGTCGCTATCCACCGCTGGGTGTTCGCTCCTTTGGTCCGGCCAGAGGTCTACTCTACGGCGGCAGTGATTATCCACAGCACGCTAACAACGAGATCCTGACGCTGGCGATGATCGAAACCCGCGAAGGGCTGGCTGATCTTGACGCCATCCTTGATACCGAAGGGCTGGACGGTGTGTTTATTGGCCCCAACGATCTCTCACTGACGCTGACCGGCAGCGCCAGCGCCGAATCCCAACATCCCGAAATGCTTGCTGCTATTGAGCGGGTGATTCACTGCTGCCGCCAGCAGCAGAAGATTGCCGGAATTTTCTGCACTTCCGGCGCGGCCGCCGCAGCGCGCATTGATCAGGGTTTTCAGTTTGTTACCCCTGCAAACGACGTCATGCAACTGGGTCGCGCCTCGCGTGAAGCCATTGCCCTCGCCCGCGGCAACGCTATCCCTACCACCGGTGCATCCGGTTATTAAAAGGAGAAATAATGAAAACCATCCATCTTACCCAGAGTCAGGCTCGAACACGGTTAATCGCCCCCGAGGACATGATTTCCTGTAATCTTGCTTTTATTGATTGCAAGCTACCCGGCTCGCATCTCAAACAAAACTATTCCTTCATCGGCCCGGGTGTAACCCAGTCCAGCGAGCAGGTCGTCAATATTCCCGAGCCGCACGGCTTTAACATTGGCGCGGCGGCTATGCCGAAAGGGGTAACCAATAACCTGCATCTGCATTTCACCGCCGAGGTGTTCCTGATCCATGAAGGAACATGGCGTTTTCGCTGGGGCGCCAACGGCGAGCATGAAGCTGAATTTAGCGCACCCACTATCCTTTCAATACCGACCTGGATCTTCCGCGGTTTCACCAACGTCAGTAAAGAAGAGACCAGCGGTATGGTGTTTACGGTGCTCGGCGGGGACAACACGGGCGGCATCATCTGGCATCCTTCCGTGCTGGCGGCAGCCAGCGAATACGGAATGTATTTGAGTAAAGACAACATGCTCATCACACAGGAAACCGGCGATCCGCGGCCTGACCCCGCCGCGCTGCTGACGCCGCTGTCAGAGGAATATATTGCCGGGCTGCGTGACTACAGCGTTGAGGAGATGCGCCAGCGTGCGGTAACCGGCGATGACCGCTGCTGGTCAGCCCAGGGACTGCTGGATTCGGTGCTGCCAGGACACGGCGGCGAAATTGCGCCGGTTATCGGTTTCGGCATTTCACAGGATCGGGATTCCGCTCCCGCTATCGTGAGCCCGCACGGTTTTTCCGTCGAATGGCTGCGTCTCGCCGAGGATCACGTTGTGGGCCGCCATCTCTGCCCGGATATTCAGGTCATTATGGTCTTTAAAGGCCAGCTGGAGGTCACCTGGAACGAGGCGGGCGAAGAAGTGAGCGTTATCGCTCCGGAACGTTCGGTGATCTCTGTTCCGGCAAACAGCTGGCGTCGCTACCGCGCGGTTGACGGCAAAACGGAGTTTATTCTGACGACCCGCGGCGATCAGCGTAAGCGCCTCTACTGGGATGAAGCGATCCTGCAACAGGCGAGAGAACACAATCGCTGTCTCGATCCCGATGGCTACGTGGCCGATGCCGACATCCTGCCTGCCACGGCCCGTCGGGCCGGTGCGATACTGGAGACATGCAACAGCAACAAAACCTGAATTATCCGTTGAGCTCACTTGCCGGATCCGCTGCGTTCGTTGAGAGGCATGCCAGCCTGCATTTTCAGCCTGTTAACGAACCAGCGTCCGGCCGGGCCGGGCGGATGTTCCTCCAGGTGCACCGCCTGCATGGAAAAACCGGGCCCGACGTCGGGCTGCATCGGCACGTTCAGCGTAACCAGTTTTCCCGCTGCGAGATCTTCCTCGACCATTGGCAGCGGCATATAACCCCACCCCAGTCCGGCACGCAGGAAGGCGTGCTTCGCGCCCATATCCGCTAAATGCCATGTCTTTGACGACATGACGCCAAAGCTTCGGCCCACGGTGAGAGAGGAGCGATCGGTCAGCACCAGCTGGACGTGTTCCTGTAAAAGTGAACGAAGGATCGGACCGGACGCGTTCGCCAGCGGATGCTCAGGGGAGACAACGGCCACCGCAGGCACGCTGAGAAGGAATTCTGAGATGCATCCCGCCGGAAGATGCGGCAGCGATCCGGTTATCGCCACCCGGCAATGACCGTCCAGTAAAGGCTGGAACACCGCCCCCAACGCTTCCACATACAAACGCAGCGGGGTGTCAGGAAATGCCTGCTGAAACGCCTGCACCGCAGCGGTGAGCTGCGCTACGGGAAACATCACGTCGACGGACACCGCCAGTTCAGGCTCAAGACCTTCGGCTAAGGTGCGCGCCTTAGCCTTAAAGGCGTCCATCCCGGCAGTGGCAAGACGCGCCGCTTCCAGCATGGCGACGCCCGCCTCCGTCAGCGTCGGATAACGCCCGGTACGATCGAATAATGGAAACCCGACCTGCGCCTCAAGGTTTGCCAGCGTCGCGCTGACAACCGACTGCGCGCGCCGCAGCCTGCGACCGGCGGCGGAAAAACTCCCTTCATCAACGGCAGCAATAAAGGTGCGGAGTTGATCAACAGACATACCGTCCAGCATGTATCGCTCCAGCAGATGGATCCCATCTAATTATATAGGCTATTCAGATAGGTCAAAGATTACTACTCTCAGTGCATGTTCACTACTCTTCAATGAAGGAAATACAATATGAAAACGACTACTGTAGGTATCATCGGCGCTGGCGCTATCGGGAAAGCCTTTGCAGAACAACTGGTTAAAGCGGGCATGAACGCTATTCTGAGTAACAGCCGCGGGCCGGAAAGCCTGACTGCGGTGGTTGAGAAACTGGGCCACGGGGCTCGCGCTGGCACCGTAGAACAGGCCGCCCAGGCCGACATCGTTTTTGTCAGCACAAACTGGGACAAAACCGAGGCCGCGTTACGCGGCATCAACTGGAAGGGGCGTATCCTGATCGACGCGACCAACCCGGTCATACTGCCAGGCTTCACGCTGGCTGAACTGGGCGGAAAAAACTCAAGCCAGGTGGTGACACAGTGGGCTCCGGGTGCACGCGTCGTTAAAGCCTTCAATACTCTCCTTGCAGGGGTGCTGGCTCAGGATCCGGCGCAGGCGGGTGGCCGTCGTGTCGTCTTTATCTCCGGAGACCATCCTGACGCAAAGGCGGAAATAACAGCCTTAGCCGGTCAACTGGGCTTCGCAAGTATTGATTTAGGCAGCCTGGAGGTTGGCGGTACGCTACAACAATTCCCCGGAGGGCCTCTTCCGGCGGTGAACCTGGTGCAACTGGCATAGCTAAAGGCAACGATAAATATGACGCAGCGTACTTCCGCAGAGACCTTTGAAGAATACCTTCCCGGCAAGCTGATCAGGGAACATCGGGCGCAATCTTCCCGGGATGTATTCGTGCAAATTCTGGCGCGCAGACACGTGCAGGAAAACGTCATTATTCCGGCAGTGCCGGAGCCTTTTATCGTCTGGATCCTCTCAGGTAATGCCGTCGTTGAGGAGCGTTCCCCCGGTGAGCCGTGGTTAGCAAACCGCGTTACCGCAGGCGATTTCTTTCTCACAACGGCGGCTTCTCCTACTGAAATGCGCTGGCACGCCGGGCCAGATACGCCTTTCGTCGTTATGCATGTTTATATGGGAGTGGCTATGATGCAGGAGTATGAACTGCGGGAAGTCTCCGGCGCGCGCGACGACACGCTATCCGCCCTGCTGGAGCAGATACGTCAGGAGCTGTATCTGCAAAATCCACCCAGCGGCCCGTTTATTCAGGGCATTGCGCAGGCGCTGGCAGTACATCTGATTCGCACCTATGGCACACATGCGAAACGACACCGCGGGGGCTTGCAGGCATTTAAGCTGCACCGGGTCTTCACGGCAATGCGTGAAGGGTTAGCCCAGCCGTTTGACCTGGCACGCCTGGCTGAACTGACCGATCTTAGCGAATACCATTTTAGCCGCGCCTTTAAACAGTCAACCGGACTTTCCCCTTCTCACTACTTTATCCGGCTACGCATGGAGGAGGCGCGTCGCATGCTATCGGAAAGCAATGATTCCATTATCAATATTGCACTGAACGTCGGATACACCAGCCCCAGCCACTTTGCTGCCGTATTCCTCAGGCATAACGGCGTGACGCCCTCCCACTATCGCAGCGATGCCGTTCGCAGCAAAAGCCCGACAGTTTGAGCAAAAGCCCGCGCGAAGCGATTGCCAGAAAGATCCATTATTGACCCGTACTTCAGACATTCTTTCTGAAGCGTTGAAATTAACTCTCAAGAGGATCAACTATGGAACTCAACGGTAAAGTCGCGCTCATCACCGGTGCTTCAAGCGGAATTGGTGCCTCCACGGCCAAAAAGTTAGCGGAACAGGGCGTCAGGGTGGGTCTCGCTGCCCGCCGTCTGGATCGTCTTCAGGCGCTGGTGTCTGAAATTGAGGCTGCTGGCGGGGAAGCCATGGCGCTGGCCATGGATGTCACTGACCCGGCCTCAGTTAATAAAGGGGTGGAGGCACTGCACAAACGCTATGGCCATATTGATATCGCCTTTAATAACGCCGGGCTGATGCCGATTTCGGATATCGCCAGCCTCCGGGTTGACGAGTGGCATCGAATGGTAGATGTAAACGTAAAGGGCCTGTTTAACACGGTCGCGGCCGTATTGCCGATTATGCAGTCACAGCGCTCGGGTCATATCATCAATACCTCGTCGATCGCCGGGCGTAAAACGTTTCCCGGACTGGGCGTATACTGCGCGACGAAGCACGCGGTTGCCGCCTTCTCGGATATTTTGCGTATGGAGCTGGCCCCTCAGTTCAACATTCGCGTCACCTCGCTTCAGCCGGGTGCCGTTGAAAGTGAATTATTCGAGCATATCAGTGACGAAAATTATCGTGCACAGATGGAACAGCTGAAGGAGAAGATGACGTTCCTGAAAGCCGATGATATCGCCGACTCGATTCTTTACGTATTGCAGGCACCGGAACATGTGGACGTGGCAGAGCTGTTTATTATGCCGACCGAACAGCCGTGGTAAGAGGGTGAAGCGGGTCAGGCTGGTGCCTGACCCGCAACGTTAGTTTGCAGAGGCCGTAGGTCTGATGGTGATTTCGGTGGTATCGACACTCTCAGGCGCCTCGATGATGTGGCGCACGGCGCGAGCGATATCAGCCGGTTTGAGAGCAATAGCCCGGTACGCATCCATCACCGCCATGGTTTCTTCGTGCGTGATGGTCGAGGCCAGTTCGCTTTCCACTACCCCAGGGTTGACGCAGGTCACACGGATGTTCGAACTTTCCTGACGTAAACCATCGGAAATGGCCCGTACCGCAAATTTGGTCGCGCAATAGACGGCGGCCGTGGGCACGACGGACAAGGCACCAATCGAGCCTATATTGACGATCTGCCCCGAGCCCTGGGCTTCCATAATCGGCAAAACAGCACCAATACCCCACAGTACGCCCTTGATATTTACGTCAATGGTGCGCTCCCATTCATCCTGCTTGCCAGCCGAAAGGGGAGAGAGAGGCATAATGCCCGCGTTGTTAATAAGTACGTCAATGCGGCCCCACTTTTCCCGTGCTGCCTGAACGAAGGCGGCCATCGACTGGCGGCTGGTAACGTCTAATACCTGAGCCTCTGCCTCCCCTCCTGCGCTGCGGATTTCATCAGCCAGAGCGTGGATGCGATCCAGCCTGCGTGCACCCAGGAACACTTTTGCGCCAGCCTTGCCGAGCTCTCTGGCGATACCTTCTCCGATACCGCTGGAGGCGCCGGTAATTAAGATGACTTTGTTCATGTTTTACTCCTTCAGTTGAGTTCACTGCAATCATAGATACAGACCATTGTTTCTTGTATCCTGCCTTTACTGGACTCACTGGTTAGCAATGTTAAACAATGAAAATCGATCTTAATTTGTTACCGCTTTTTCTGGCGGTCGCCGAAGAACGCAGCTTCAGCGCTGCCGCCGGGCGCCTGGGCATAACCCGTTCCGCTGTCAGCCAGGGAATAAGACGTCTCGAAGATGGGTTTCAGACCCTGCTGGTGATGCGCACCACGCGCTCGGTAAGGCTCACCGAAGCGGGTGAACGGTTGCATAAATCGTTGCTGGGGCCCATCGCCAACATTGAGGCGGCCTTTGACGACGTCACCTCGGACAGCATACCGCGCGGACAGCTCAGGATCGCTGTCACCTCAATTGCGGAAGCGTTTCTTTCGGGCCCACTGCTCGCCTCGTTTACGGCCGCGCATCCTGCGGTATCGCTTGATGTTTTCGTGTCAGATGAGGAATTCGATATCGTGGCAGCGGGCTATGACGCCGGGGTGAGGCTGGGCGAAGTTATCGAAAAAGACATGATCGCTATTCCCCTTACGGGCCAGCAGCGTGAACGGGTGGTGGCTTCACCTTCCTATCTGGCGACACACTGCGCACCGACGCACCCCCGTGAGCTGGTCGCTCATCGGTGTATCGGCTGGCGCCCTTCCCCGGACGTTGCCCCCTATCGCTGGGAGTTTGAGGAAGCAGGCGTCCCTTTCGATGTGGCAATTGAACCACAAATCACCACTAACGATCTGCGTCTTATGCTCAGCCTCGCGCTGGCCGGCGGTGGTATAACCTTTGCCACGGAGGACACCTTCACACCGTACATTGAATCAGGACAGCTGGTTTCCTTACTGGATGCGTTTCTTCCATCTTTTCCTGGTTTTTATCTCTATTTTCCCCAGCGCCACAATATGGCCCCCAAGCTCAGAGCCCTGATCGAGCACATCCGCCAGTGGCGACAGCTCCCCGCCACGCAGCCTACACTGCGTTAAATGGTTCCAACCCTGAATGCAGATTTTCCTCAATCTACTGCGTCCCTTTGATGAGCATCAACGACAGCACGTCATTACCATGGAAAATGACAACGGACACGATGGGCAGGACTTCACACAAGGATGGAACCTTAAAAATGTACAGACCAATAGTTGTTATCCTCTTTATTCTTTTGACATTAGCCGCCCTCGTGGAAATCGGCATAATTTCTTTAGGCTAATACCGATAGCCTCTGAAAGGCCACGCTTGCGGCCTTTTATTTATTAAACATGAGTAGAAAATACGTAATTTTTTTGAGTAGCAGAAATTAACCCGCCCGTAAAAAAATATTTTATAAATGAGAGAGTTTTAAATATATCATACACCAGATATTTTACCCTAACTTAAACTACAATTAAGCAGCAATTAAACCTAACCAAAATTAGATATTTATCGCATATTATAATTATTAATATCGCCCCACCAGCACCGTTTTAAGGGTTGCACCTTTTACGCCAAAACCCTTCATCCACGCGCCCTCATAGCTAACGAAATATATTCACGCTATCAATTAATCTCCCCTGCAATAGCCGCGTTGGGTTTACGAACACTTAATTTGCGTATTCAGACATTTATAGCTATATCATTTTTATAACGAAATAATTTAATACCTGCACAAATAATAAGGCTTATAAATCGCAAACATATAAATAAACAACTATTTCCTGTGTAAATAATTAGCTTTGCCCTGAGGTTGCCACTTTTAATCCTGGCGGGCATCGGTCGCGCTAAAGAAAGTAACGGTAAATCCTGTTTATTAAACAGTATTTTCGCCGGGAGCGCGTTCATCCCTTCAGAAACGATGGCTTTGTTTGACACGCCGTAACCAATCACTCTGCTGGAGTAATAACTGTATGAGCCAAATATCTGTTATATCTAAATTAACTGGCGTGGAAACGACCACGGAAGGGACACAGATAACACTCGATCACTCCTCAATCGTTAAGCTTAACGTGGATCGAGCCAACATCGCAGATTACTCCCGCAGCGGAAACGATCTGGTGATTACCCTCAACTCGGGCGAAGTGATTACCCTCAAGAATTTCTACGTTACTGATGCGCAGGGCGTAAGCCAGCTGGTGCTTGAAGAGAGTGACGGAGCGCTGTGGTGGATTGAAGATCCAACCGGTGCCGCGACCTATGAATCCATCGCCTCCACCGATGCATTACTGGCGGCGTCAGGGAGTGATGCCGGCGGCGCCGCTGCGTGGCCCTGGGTGCTGGGTGGCCTGGCCGCCGCAGGTGGGATTGCTATTGCGGCGGGAACCGGCGGTGGAGGTGGCGGAGATGACGATAACAACAACCCGAATCCCGGTAATCCGGGAAATCCTTCCGAACCTGATACTACGCCTCCGAATGCTCCCACTAATCTTCAGGTCTCACCTGACGGCAAAACCGTAACAGGTACGGCTGAACCGGGCAGCACGATTACCCTTAAAGATGCCGATGGCAACACCATTGGAACGGGCAAGGTCGGCAGCGACGGCAAATTTACTATCGATCTCGGTACACCGCTCACCAACGGGGAGCAGATCACCGCCACGGCCACCGACCCGTCCGGCAATACCAGCCAGGGTGGTCAGGTCACAGCACCGGATCTCACCGCGCCGGATGCACCTGCCAATCTGGAGGTTTCGCCTGACGGCAAAACCGTGTCCGGTACGGCTGAGCCGGGCAGCACCGTGACACTGAAAGATGCCGATGGCAACACCATCGGAACGGGCAAGGCTGGCAGCGACGGGAAATTTACTATCGATCTCGGCACGCCGCTCACCAACGGGGAGCAGATCACCGCCACCGCCACCGATCCGTCCGGCAATACCAGCCCGGGCGTTCAGGTCACGGCACCGGATTCAACCGCGCCGGCTGCCCCCGAGATTGTCACCGTCAATGATAACGTGGGCACCGAAGCGGGCCCGCTGAGCAACGGACAACGCACGGACGATGCACGCCCGACGTTCAGCGGCATCAGTGAAGCTGGCACCGTTATTACCTTCTATGACAACGGCAAGCCGATCGGCACCGCCACGGCCGATGCTACCGGGAAATGGAGCTTTACCCCGTCGACCAACCTGTCTGAAGGAAACCACGCCATTACCACCACCGCGACCGATGCGGCAGGCAACCAGAGCGGCCTGTCTCAGCCGATCAACTTTACCGTCGATCTTACGCCGCCAGACATGCCGGAGGCGACGCTCAATTCGACAGGCACGCAAATCACCGGTACTGCCGAGCCGGGCAGCAAAATTGTCATCACCAACAACGCCGGGGTGCAAATCGGGACCGCCACTGCCGACAGCAACGGCAACTACGTCGCCGACCTGAACCCTGCACAAGTGAACGGCGAGATCATCTCCGTGGTCGCCTCCGATGCCGCAGGCAACCAGAGTTCCCCGGCGCTGGTTAACGCAGCGGACATCACCGCGCCTGCCGCACCGGGTAACCTGGTGGTGGCGGAAGACGGGGCAAGCGTCAGCGGAACCGCCGAGCCAAACAGCACGATTATTATTAAAGCGCCGGACGGTACGATCATCGGCCAGGCCACCGCCGGTCCGGACGGCACCTTTACCATCCCGATTTCGCCAGCCCAGACCAACGGCGAAGCCCTTGCAGTGACGGCCACCGACGGCAGCGGCAACACCAGTCCGTCTGGCTTTGCCGACGCGCCAGACAGCACCCCACCGCTGGCACCGGAAAACGTGGTGATCTCTGCCGACGGCACCACGGTAACCGGTACAGCCGAGCCGGGCAGCACCGTCACCATTCGTGAAAATGGCGTTAAGGTCGGGGAAGCGGTCGCCGACGATCAGGGTAATTTCAGCGTTGATCTGATCCCGCCGAAAGCCAACGGCGAAGCCCTGACCGCAGATGCCACCGATACCGCCGGAAACACCGGCCCGACCGCGCCGTTTGACGCGCCGGACATCACCGCGGCACAAACCCCGGTCATCACAGGCGTGGAGGATGATGCGCTCGACGTCACCGGTCCTGTCAGCCAGAACGGTCTCACCAACGACAAAACCCCGACCATCAACGGAACGGGCGAGCCCGGCACGACGATCACCCTCTACAGCGGCACCACTGAAATCGGCACCGCAGTGGTTGGGCCTGACGGCCAGTGGTCCATCACGCTGGAAACGGATCTTCCCGACGGCGGGCACGTGCTGACGGCGACGGCGGTTGACGCCAACAATAACCTCAGCGGGACATCGAACACCTGGAGCATCACGGTGGATACCGCCGCGCCGGGCGCTCCAGCCATTACGCAGGTCATTGATGACGTACCGGGCCGCACGGGGCCGCTCGACAACAACCAAATCACCAACGACACGCTCCCGACGCTGAACGGTACCGGCGAGCCGGGCTCCACCGTGACGATCCGCCTGGACGGACAGGATATTGGTACTGCCATTGTGAATAACGGTGGCGCATGGACCTTCACGCCCACTACCGCATTAGGGAACGGGCAGCATACGTTCACCGTCGTCGCGAGCGATGCGGCCGGCAACACCAGCGCATCATCACCCGGCTTTACCTTTACCGTCGATACCACTCCGCCACCGGCAGCCACCCTTGACACCGTCTCCGATAACATCGGCACTGTGCAGGTTCCGCTTAACAGCGGGGATACTACTGATGACACGCTGCCGCAGCTGCAGGGAACCGCACCGGAAGGCACCACCATCACTATCTATGACGGGACCACCCTGCTCGGCACGGCCGTGCTTGACGGTAGCGGCGGCTGGAGCTTTACGCCAACCACGCCGCTGACGGACGGCCCGCATTCGCTGACGGTCCACGCGACGGATGAGGCGGGTAATACCACCATCTCGCCACCGTTTGAGCTGGCGATCGACACGACCGCGCCTGCAACGCCGGATATTCCTGAGATCACCGTGAACCCGGACGGTGCCACACCGGGGACGGCTCTGAATCCTGGGGAGACCACCCGCGATACCACACCAACCCTGAGCGGCTCGGGCACGCCGGGAGATACCGTAAGCATTTACGATGGCGCAACCAAAATAGGTGAAGCCGAGATCGATGGCGACGGTAACTGGAGCTGGACACCGGAAGATCCGCTCCCTGACGGCACCTACGATCTCTCCCTGACGGTGACCAATCAGGACAGCGCCGGGAACGAAAGCGCACCGTCCACGCCAGTGACCATTACCATTGATACCGACGCGCCGGGCCAGCCGGGGATCCCGACGGTGACAGACAGCGTAAGCCAGATCACCGGGCCAGTGGACAACGGCGGAACCACCAACGATCCGCGCCCGGTACTGAGCGGCACCGGTACGCCGAATGACGTCATTACCATCTATGACCAGGTGGGTACAGGCGAGCCGCAGGCCGTGGGCAGCGTCACGGTGGATGGTAGCGGTAACTGGAGCTGGCGTCCTGAGAGCAACATTGGCGAAGGGACGCACCAATACACGGCGACCGCCACCGATGAAGCCGGCAATGAATCTCTGCCATCAACCGGTATCACGATAACGGTCGACACCCTCGCCCCGGATACCCCGCTCATCGGTTCCATTGGCGGCGCTCAGAATGGAGGCTCAACCAACGATAACACACCTGTCATTGGCGGAGGCGGCACGACCGGCGAAACGGTGATTATCTACAACAACGGCGTGGAAGTGGATCGCGTTGAAATCGCCAATGGCGAGTGGTCATACACCCTGCCGACACAAACCGATGGTCCGCTGAATATCACCGTCGCCGCGGTGGACGACGCGGGTAACCTGAGCCCGGTCAGCCCGGTCTTTAGCGTGACGGTCGATACGCAGGCACCGACCGTGCCGCAAATTGACGCCGTCTCTGACAGCCAACTGACCAACAGCGTGCTTTACACCCGCGACGGTACCCCAACCCTCACCGGGATTGGCGAGCCGGGTTCGAGCGTAACCGTTTCTGTTGATGGCACGCCGTCTCCGGTGGTCGTGGTGGTTCAGCCGAACGGGACATGGTCCTGGACAGCCGACCCCGCGCTTGCGGAAGGGCCGCACACCTTCTCGGTTGCCGCAAGTGACGCGGCGGGGAATACCTCCGCCAGCTCCGGCGATCTCAGCGTGACGGTGGATACGCTGCTTCCTGCAACGCCAACCAATATCACCATTGCCGCAGAGGGCACGCCGCTGACCGGTACGGCAGATGACGGAACCACGGTGACGGTGCGTGACGCCGGCGGCAATATCATCGGGACCGGGGTCGCGACGGGAGGCACCTTCGCCATCGCCCTCTCCCCGGCCCAACTGGATCCCGCGACGCTGACGCTGTTCGCCACGGACGCCGCAGGTAATGCAAGCCCGACAACCACCTTTGACGTACCGGACTCCCCGCTTATTCTGCCAGCGGTGCCGGTGATTACGGCAATCAACGATGATGCCGATCCCGTCACTGGCGATGTGAAAGATAAAACCACCAATGACACCACGCCTACCCTTACCGGCACCGCCGATCCGGGTAGCGTCATCACCATTTATCTGGATGGGGCGCTGGTTCCGCTGACCGAAATTGTTGCGGATACAGACGGCAACTGGAGCTACACGCCGCTGCTGCCGCTCGCGGAAGGCCCACACACCTTCGCCGTCACCGCCACGAATACCGGCACCGGCGCGACCAGCGGGCAGTCGCCGATCGCGACCGTCACCGTCGACCTCACCGATCCGACCGCACCAGCCATCGGTGCGGTGACCGATGACGTAGGCCCGGTCATCGGCCCAATCGCTGACGGGCAGAGCACCAACGACAACCGTCCTACCCTGACCGGAACAGGCACGGCCGGGGACACCATTACGGTGTACGATGACGGCGACCCGCTGGGCACCGTTGTTGTCGGTCCGACCGGCACCTGGAGCTACACGCCGCCTGCGCTGGACGACGGCAGCCACACCCTGACCGTGACCGCCACCGACCCGGCAGGCAATGAGAGCGCCCCGTCGGCCGGGATCACCATCGTTGTCGACACCGTTTCCACCACGCCGGTGATTACCAGCGTGACGGATAACGCAGGGAATGCGGCAACGCCTGTCCCAAGCGGCGATCCAACCAACGACACTACGCCAACCCTGACCGGTAGCGCCGAGCCGAACAGCGTCGTCGCCATTTTTGATGGCGCTACGCAAATTGGTACGGTGGCAGCAGACGGCACCGGTGCCTGGACATTTACCCCTGAAACCGCCCTCGGCGAAGGGACGCATGACTTTACCGTCAGAGCGACGGATCCGCAGGGCAACGTCAGCCAGCCGTCCAACGCCTGGAGCGTCGAAATCGATCTGACTGCGCCACAGGTGCCGACGATCGTTACGGTCAGCGACAACGCCCCGGGAGGCGCAACCGGCCCGCTTACCGCCGGGCAGGTGACCAATGACACCACGCCAACCCTCAGCGGCACCGGCCAGGCGGGTACCATCATTCACGTGCTGAATAACGGCGTCGAGATTGGCACCACCACGGTCGACGGCAGCGGCAACTGGACCTTTACGCCGGATCCGGTACTAACGGACGGGACGTATAACCTGCGCGTTAACGCCAGCGATGATGTCGGAAACGTCTCCGCCAACTCGCCAGTGTTCGCCTTTACGGTGGATACCGCCGGGCCTGCGGCCCCGGTGGTTACCACGGTAATAGACGATGTCAGCCCGGGAACGGGAACCCTCGCCAGCGACGGCTCCACGAACGACACACGTCCAACCTTCAACGGTACGGGGGAAGTGGGCGCAACGGTACACGTTATTGTCGATGATGTGGAAATCGGCACGGCGGTCGTCAACGCCCAGGGTAACTGGACCTTCACGCCGACCACTGAACTGGGCGAAGGGCCGCACGTTATTACCTTCAACGCCACCGATGCCGCAGGCAATACCGGGGTCACCTCACCACCGTTCAACCTGACGGTGGATACCTCGGTGCCCGAAGCACCGGTCTTTACCCCGGCCACTGACGATGCTGGTACCGTGCTGGGCCCGGTCGCCTCGGGACAAAGCACAGACGACACCACGCCAACGCTGAACGGCACCGCGGCGGCCAACGCGACCATCACCATTTATGAAAGTGGCCGTGAAGTGGGTACCGCCGTGGCGGACGCAAACGGCGTATGGAGCTTTACCACCGGTACGCTGGCAAACGGCAGCCACACCTGGACCGCCACGGTAACCGATGCCGCGGGCAACGTCAGCCCTGCCTCACCAGGCTTTACGCTGGTGGTAGATACGGCTGCGCCTGTCGCGCCGGTTATCACCCAGGCGATTGACGACGTTGGCACCATCACCGGGGCAATAGGTTCCGGCCAGACCACCAACGATCCTCTCCCGCGTCTGGTGGGGACCAGCGAGCCGCTGGCCACCGTGAATATTTATGAGGGCACCACGCTGGTGGGCACCGGTACTGCCGATGCCGATGGCAACTGGACCGTCGATATCACCGTGCCGCTGGACAGTGGGTCACACACCTTTACCGCAGAAGCAACGGATCAGGCGGGTAACACCAGCACGTCGTCCGCCGACTTCAGCCTGACCATTGACACCACGCCGCCAGCGCTGCCGGTGCTGACCAGCATCACCGACGATGTCGGTAACGCCGCTGCGCCTGTCGCCAACGGCGGGTTAACCAACGACGCGCGGCCAACGATCACCGGTACGGCAGAAGCCGGCGCGACGGTCACCATCTTTGATAATGGGGTACAGATTGGCACCGCAGTCGCCACCGGCGGCGCGTGGAGCTTTACGCCTTCCACCCCGCTGGCTGACGGGCCGCATAATCTGACCTTCTCCGCCACCGACGCGGTGGGCAACGCCAGCGCGCAGACCGGCGGTTACACCATTAATGTGGATGCCACCGCCCCTGTCGCACCGGCAATCACCTCGATTGAGGATGATGTGGGGACCGTCACCGGACCTGTTACTGGCACCAACCCAACCAACGACACCCGTCCGACCTTAAACGGTACGGCAGAAGCCAATGCCACCGTACGTATTTACGACGGCACGACGCTGGTGGGGACCGTCACTGCCGATGCCAACGGCAACTGGACGCTGCCGCAAACCAGCACCACGCTGACGGAAGGCGCGCATAACTTCACCGCAACCGCCACCGATGCCGCGGGCAATACCAGCGTGGCTTCACCGATTATCACGATCAACGTTGACCTGACGCCGCCACCAGCCCCAACCGGGCTGGCGGTGATCACCAACGGGACGCAGGTCACCGGTACAGCGGAAGCGGGAAGCACCGTCACCATCACCAGCAGCACAGGAACCGTGCTTGGAACGGCCGTCGCGGACGGTAGCGGAAGCTTCAGCGCCACCCTCACCCCTCCACAGACCGGCGGGGAGTCACTGATTGTCTTTGCTACCGATAAGGCCGGTAACGCGGGTATCACCACCTCCGTGATTGCCCCGATCACCACAATCCCGAACGCGCCTGTTATCGCCAATATTGACGATAACGTTGGCACGGTGACGGGCAACCTGACCAACGGGAATACCACCGATGACACCACGCCAACCCTGAGCGGCACGGCGCAGCCGAACACGACCATCACCCTCTATAACAACGGGGTGCTGATGGGCACGGTCACCGCGAATGCCAGCGGCAACTGGAGCTTCACCACGCCGGTGCTGAGTGAAGGCCCGCATGCCTTCACCGCCACGGCGAGCAACGGCTCGGGCACCAGCCCGATTTCCACGTCGACCACCGTCATTGTCGATCTCACTGCGCCAACGGCTCCAACCGGGACCTTCAACGCAGACGGCAGCGTACTGACCGGTAGCGCTGAAGCGGGCAGCACCGTCACCATCCGCCTGGCGGATAATTCAACGGTCACCGCCACGGCGGACAGCAACGGTTCCTGGAGCTACACCTTCCTCAATAAACAGACGGAAGGTCAGACGCTGCAAATCACCGCCACCGATGCGGCAGGCAACGTTTCGCTGCCCGGCTCAGCCCTTGCGCCGGTGGTGCCGCTCTCTGCCAGCACCAACGCTGAAGAACTGGCGCTCACGACCACCGCCACGGTGACCAATTCGCAGTACAGCGACTATGGTTTCCTGCTGGTAGGCGCCGTAGGTAACGTGCTGACGCTGCTCGGCAACGACACCGCGCAGGTAGGTTTCACCGTCGGCAACGGCGGCAGTGCGGATATTGCCGTGAACGCCAACGCCACGGGTGCCGTTCTTTCCCTGCTCAATACCCTTGAGCTGGTAGTACAGCGCTTCGACGCCGCCAACAACACCTGGACCACCGTGGTCGATACCGGGCAGCCGCAGTTCGCTGACCTGTTGACCCTCGGCGCGACGGGGGTGTCGCTGAACCTGACCGGGCTGGCGAATGGTCAGTATCGCGTCCTGAGCTACAACACTAACCTGCTGGCAACCGGCTCTTACACCAGCCTCGATGTGGCGGTGAAAGAGACCAGCGCAGGCACCGTGTCCGGCGAGACCAGCGTTGTCGGGAACGTCATCACTGACGTGGATCCAACCGCAGGCAGCGACAACGCCCCGGCGGGCACCACCGTCACTACGGTCACCAACGCCCAGGGCACCACCACCAGCGTTACGGCTGACGGCACGGTGATTCAGGGGCAATACGGCACGCTGACCATCAACCTGGACGGCAGCTATACCTATAACCTGACCAACACCAGCGCCGCCGTCATTGGCCGCACGGAGAACTTTACCTACACCATCACCCATAACGGCACCAGCGCCTCGGCAAATCTGGTTCTGTCGCTGGGCGAAGGCACTACCAGCAGCGGGATCGTGGCCGTGGACGATACCGCCTCGCTGACCTTCGACACCACCGTGGAGGCGATCAACAACGGCACCTCGTCGCAGGGCGGCTTTACCCTGGTGGGGATCAACCTTGGCAATACCCTGGGGCTGAACCTGCTGGACGATCTGGCCAACCCGATCATTTATAACGTGGAAGAAGGCACCACCCGCACCATGACCGTTCAGGCGTCCGTGGGCGGCGTCGCGCTGGCCTCGGTGTTCGACCTCTACATCTATAAGTTCAACAATGCGACGCAGACCTTCGAGCAGATGCGCGTTGAACCCGGCTGGCTGCGCGCGCCGCTGCTGGGCGGCACCTCCCCGCAGCTGACGTTGAACCTGCCCGCTGGCGAGTACCTGTTCCTGCTCAATACGGCGGCGGGGATCACCGCGCTGACGGCCTACACGCTGAACGTCTTGCAGGATCATGTCTACAGCGTGGCAAGCGTGAGCGAGAGCACGACCGGGGATGTGCTGGCGGATGATATTGCGCCAGCAGGTACCGTGGTCTCCGACGTTAACGGCGTGGCGGTGAACAGCAGCGGCCTGACGGAGATCACCGGCGAGTACGGTACGCTGCGGATCAACGCAGCCGGGGAGTACACTTACACCCTGGACAGCGGAGTCGGCGCTGACAGCATCAGCACCCCGGATACCTTCGTCTACACCATCACCGCGCCGAACGGCTCGAAAGACACGGCATCGCTGAACATCACCCCGACCGCGCAGCCAATGGACGCGGTGAACGATGTCAGCACGGCGATGGACGTGAACTCGGTGCACCGCACCGCCGCATACTCGGATACCACCGTCGGGTCGGCGAGCTGGAACGCCGCGCTGCTAGCCTCAACCCAGGGCAGCGGAAGCGGGACCTTCGTGGTGGATCCTAATACTGCACTGCATAACGTGGTTCTGTCGTTTAACGTCGCCTCGCTGCTGACCCTTACCGGGTTAACGGTCGACTGGACACTGACCAACGGCACCACCACCCTCAGATCCGGCTCATTTAACGGCGGGCTGCTGCTGGGCGGCACGGCGACCATCAACCTGACGGGTCTCGATCTGGAGGCGGGAACCTATACGCTGAACTATACCGGCAGAATGGGACCGCTGGGGGTGGGAAATATCACCGTTACCCCAAGCGTCACCGGGACCAGCTACTCCCTGTCGCAGTTTGACGCCACGGGCACCCACACCGTTGACGGCAATATCTTCGACGGCACCGGCTCCGCGGGCGCGATGGACCAGCTGCACTCGGTGGATACCCGTCTCAGCATTACCGGCTACGACGGCGTAACCACCACGCTGGATCCTTACACCGGCAGCACGCAGGTAAACATCACGGGCCACTACGGCACGCTGGCAATTGCCGCAGACGGCAGTTACACCTACACACTCAACCCTGGGATATCGTTCTCTACCATTACCAGCAAGGAGGTCTTTAACTACACCCTGACCGACGCCAACGGCACCCGGGATACCGCCTCGCTGACCATCAATATGGCACCGAAATTTGTCAGTTCGGAACATAACGATGTGATTAGCGGCACGGCCTACGGCGACACGCTGATTTATCAGGTGTTGAACACTACGGCGGGTAACGCCACCGCAGGTAACAGCACGGGTGACCACTGGACGAACTTCTCCCTGTCGCAGGGAGACAAGATCGACATTGGCGATCTGCTGGTGGGCTGGAACGGTAGCGCGTCGACGCTGGGGAACTATGTCTCTGTTTCACAAAGCGGTAACAATACTGTGATCTCCATCGACCGTGACGGCACGGGAGCCGCCTACACTAAATCTACGCTCGTTACGCTGGACAACGTTCAGACCACCTACGACGAGCTTGTAAACCAGCAACACATCATTACCTGATAGCACCTGCAAGAAATGACCCGGGCGCGCACAGCGCCCGGGCATAAACAAAAAAGCAGTACTTTTTTATTAGGGACAAGACATGGGAAAGAAGATGCCTTACTGGTGGCTCTCGTGCTGCCTGATATCTGTGCCCGCTATCGCGGCAAACCCTGCGGCGATGATTAATACCGGACAATTAAGCGAAACGCAGGAACTCCCCTCTTTAAATGGCCGCGTGGCGCCCGTAGCCAGCAAAGCCGCCCCCGGCACGCTACAGCTGGATGAAGCCGTAAACCGCGCCGTGACCTGGCATCCGGCCATCAGTGAAGCCGTCGGCAAACTCTATCAGCAGAGCGAAAATGTGGACGTCGCCAAATCGAAATATTATCCGCAAATTAACGCCGGCATGGATAACGGCTATAGCCACGACGGCGACGATAATGGCTTTACCCCCTCGCTGGTGCTTTCTCTTTCGCAAATGCTTTACGACTTCGGCAAAGTCGCAAGCCAGGTGCGCGCCGAAAACGCGGGCGTCGCCCAGCAGCAGGCCAACGTGCTGGTGAGCATCGACACTATCGCCCACGATACCGCCATCGCTATGGTGCAGGTGCAGACCTGGCAGCAGATGGTCGAGACCGCTAAAGAACAGCTGGACGCCCTGACCTCCATCGGCACACTGACGAAGCTGCGTAATGACGAAGGCGCCACGTCGCTCTCTGACGTGGTGCAGACCGATGCCCGTATCGAAGGCGCGCGAGCGCAGCTGATGCAGTATCAGGCCAGCCTCGACAGCTCACGCGCCACGCTGATGAGCATGCTGGGCTGGGACGGCCTGAACGCGGTCAGCAATGAATTTCCGCAAAGTCTCGCCCGCAGCTGCGATATTGCCGAGCCGGACGATCGCCTGGTACCCTCGGTTTTAGCGGCCTGGGCGCAGGCCAACGTCGCGCAGGCCAATCTCGACTATGCCAACGCGCAGATGACCCCTACCGTCTCGCTGGAGCCGGAAGTCCGCCACTATCTTAACGACCGCTACTCAGGCAACGAAACGCGGGACCGCACCCAGTACTCCGCGTGGGTAAAAGTGCAGATGCCGCTCTATCAGGGCGGCGGCCTCACCGCCCGGCGTAACGCCGCCGGACACGCGGTGGAATCGGCCCAGTCCACCATTCAGCGCACCCGTCTTGAGGTGCGGCAAAAACTGCTGGAAGCGCGCAGCCAGGTGATGAGCCTGATGAGCACGCTTCAGATCCAGGGCCGCCAGGAAGCGCTCAGCGCCCGTACCCGCGAGCTGTATCAGCAGCAGTATCTCGATCTTGGTTCCCGCCCGCTGCTCGACGTGCTCAACGCCGAGCAGGAGGTGTATCAGGCGCGCTTTACCCAGCAGCAAACCGCCGGACAGCTCCGCCAGCTTCAGCTGAACTGTCTCTACCAAACCGGGCGCATACGTCAGGCGTTCGATCTTGAAAACCGCACCATCCAGACCGTGGAGATCCAGCCATGAAGCAACGCGATATTCCGCAGGGTGAAAACATGACGGATGAGGCGCTGGAGCAGTGGGCGCAGGCGTTTGGCTATGTGGCGACGCGCTATCGCGTTGCCTGCTCGCCAGGCTCGCTGATCGCGGGCGCGCCGTGGCTGAAAGGCAAACCGATGGTGCCCGCGCTGACGCAGCTCGCCCGTGAAGCCGGGCTGACGTTCCAGCTGCTGACGGCCGATCAGCACGCCATCAACAGCTGGCGTCTGCCGGTGGTGGTAGAGCTAAACGACGGTAAAATCGGCGTGATCGACAATTTCGACGGCGAGGATACGCTTGAGGTCAGCTTTTTCGACGACAACACGCACACCAACCGCCTGTCGATGAGTGCGATGCTGCCTGCCATCCGCCACGTCATCGCCCTGCGTCCGCTGGCGGCGCTGAAGGACAGCCGCGTGGACGCCTATATCTCAAAATACCGCCCGGACTGGCTCTACCGGCTGGTGATGCGCGACCTTCGCCCTTACAGCTGGGTGATGCTGGCGGCGCTGTTTATCAACGTGCTCTCCCTCTCCGGCATTGTCTTTTCCATGCAGGTGTATGACCGGGTGATCCCCGCCCATTCCTACCCGACGCTCTACGTACTGACCATTGGGGTACTGATCGCCACGCTGTTTGGTTTTGTGCTGCGCGTGGCGCGCGGGCACATTATGGATCTGCTGGGCAAACGCTCGGATATGCGCGTCTCGGATCGGGTCTTCGGCCACGCGCTGCGGCTACGCCATAGCGCCATTCCGCGCTCCACCGGCAGCTTTATCTCCCAGCTGCGCGAGCTGGAGCAGATCCGCGAGATGGTCACCTCCTCCACCATTTCCACCATCGTCGATCTGCCGTTCTTTATCCTGTTTGTGATTGTGCTGGCGATCATCGCCCCGCAGCTGGCGTGGATCGCCCCGGTGGCGGCGGTGATTATGGTCCTGCCTGGCCTGCTGCTGCAAAAGAAGCTGGCAGAGCTGGCGAAGCAGTCGGCGCATGAATCTACCCTTCGCAACGCGGTGCTGGTGGAGAGCGTGCAGGGGCTGGAGGACATCAAGCTGATGCAGGCGGAGAACCGCTTTTTGCAGCAGTGGAACAGCTATATCCAGATCACCGCCGAATCAGGCCTGCGCACCCGCGAACTGACGCAGAACCTGATCAGCTGGGGGATGACCATTCAGAGCCTGGTCTATGCCGGGGTGATCGTGGTGGGCGCGCCGATGGTGATCGACGGCACCTTAACCACCGGTTCGGTGGTGGCCGCCTCGATGCTCGCCTCACGGATGATCGCCCCGATGGCGACGCTGTGCGGCGTGCTGGCCCGCTGGCAGCAGGTGAAGGCGGCCAAAGAGGGGCTGGACAGCATTATGCAGCTGCCGACCGAGAACCAGCGCGAAGAGACGCCGATCCGCCAGGACGTGCTGCGCGGCCACTATCTTTTCGAGCAGGCGCAGTTCCGCTATCACCCGGAAGATCCCCGCATGGCGCTGCGCATTAACCGCCTGGAGATCAAAGCGGGCGAAAAAGTGGCGATCCTCGGGCGCAACGGCGCGGGTAAATCAACCCTGTTGCAGGCGATGGCGGGCGGGATGGATCTGGCGGGCGGTGAACTGCGGCTCGACAACCTCAGCCTGCCGCATCTGGACGTGGCTGACGTGCGGCGAAACGTCGGCTTTATGACCCAAAACGCCCGGCTGTTTTACGGCACCCTGCGCGAGAACATCACGCTCGGCATGCCGCGCGCCACCGATGAAGAGATCTTCGAGGTGCTGGAGATGTGCGGCGCGGCCAGCTTTGTGCAGAAGCTGCCAAAGGGGCTGGATTACCCGATTATGGAGAACGGCGTCGGGCTGTCCGGCGGGCAGCGGCAGTCTATTCTGCTGGCGCGGATGCTGCTGCGCGACCCGAATATCGTGCTGATGGATGAACCGACCGCCTCCCTTGATGAACATACCGAGCGGGAATTTATTCAACGTCTCGGGGCGTGGCTCGGCAACCGCACGCTGGTTGTCGCGACCCACCGCGTGCCGGTACTGGAGCTGGTGGAGCGCGTGGTGGTACTCAAAGATGGCATGCTGGTGATGGACGCGCCAAAAGCGCAGGCGCTGAACAACAGCCGTATGCAGCAACAGCAGCAGGCAACCGGACGGGAGTGGAATAATGAAAATCAATCAGCGTGACGTTGCCGCAGTAGAAGATCTGGATAACGCGCTCGACTCCGAGAGCGGTTATACCGGTGCCCGGCGCATTGTTTTCTTCTCCCTGCTGATGTTTGTGGTGCTCGGCGTCTGGGCGTGGTTCGGGGTGCTGGATGAAGTCTCAACCGGCACCGGAAAAGTGATCCCCAGTTCACGCGAGCAGGTATTGCAGTCGCTGGATGGGGGGATCCTCACCGAGCTGAACGTACACGAAGGGGATCAGGTGCAGGCCGGACAGGTGCTGGCGCGGCTGGATCCTACCCGCTCGGAATCTAACGTCGGCGAAAGCGCGGCGCGTTACCGCGCGTCGCTGGCCTCCAGCGTGCGCCTGTACGCCGAGGTGAACGATCTCCCGCTGAAATTCCCGCCTTCCCTGGCGAAATGGACCGACCTGACCGCCGCAGAAACGCGGCTTTACAACTCTCGCCGCGCCCAGTTGGAGGATACGCAGCGTGAACTCCGCTCCGCGTTAGCGCTCGCCAATAAAGAACTGGCGATCACTCAACGGCTGGTGAAAACCGGTGCCGCCAGCCACGTGGAAGTGCTGCGCCTGCAACGGCAGAAAAGCGACCTGGAGCTGAAGCTCACCGACGTACGTTCCCAGTATTACGTGCAGGCCCGTGAAGCGCTGTCGAAGGCCAACGCCGAGGTGGATATGGTGTCAGCGATCCTGAAAGGCCGCGAGGATTCCGTTACCCGCCTGACGGTGAAGTCGCCGGTGCGCGGGATCGTGAAAAACATCAAGGTGACCACCATCGGTGGCGTCATACCGCCCAACGGCGAGTTAATGGAAATTGTGCCGGTGGACGATCACCTGCTGATTGAAACCCGCCTCTCGCCCCGGGATATCGCCTTTATCCATCCTAATCAGGAGGCGCTGGTGAAAATCACCGCCTACGATTACGCGATTTACGGCGGGCTGCACGGGGTGGTGGAGACCATTTCGCCGGACACCATTCAGGACGAAGCGAAGCCGGAGGTGTTTTACTACCGTGTATTCATTCGCACAAGCCAGGATTATCTGGTGAACAAGGCGGGCAGGCACTTTTCGATTGTGCCGGGGATGATTGCGACGGTGGATATTAAGACCGGGGAGAAAACGGTGCTGGATTATCTGATTAAGCCGTTTAACCGGGCGAAGGAGGCGCTGAGGGAGCGGTAGTCAAACGCCGGGTGGCGGCTTCGCCTTACCCGGCCTACACCGCTGTTCCGAGTGATGAGGATCCAACACACCTAACATGATCTCCATCACCAATCTGCTATAGTAGCCCAAATTCATTTTTCAGGAAGAAATCATGCGCCAACGAACCATTGTCTGCCCCATCATCCAGAATGACGGAGCCTACCTGCTATGTAAAATGGCCGACGATCGCGGTGTATTCCCCGGTCAGTGGGCACTCTGCGGTGGTGGAATGGAACCAGGCGAAACCATGGAACAGGCGCTGCGCCGTGAAGTCCGTGAGGAGCTGGGCGACGCGCTGGACATTATCGACGTCAAGCCCTGGGCTTTTCGCGATGACATCAGGGTCAAAACTTACGCCGATGGTACCACCGAGGAAATTTATATGATTTATCTGATCTTCGACTGCATCAGCGCCAATCGGGATGTTACGTTTAACGACGAGTTTCAGGAGATCGCCTGGGTTTATCCGGAATCGTTAAGAGAGCTGGATCTCAACGAGGCCACGCGCATTACCTTTGCGCAAAAGGGCCTTCTTTAATCGTCCACTGCCCCGGCGTTTTACCGGTCCACGTTCTGAAAACTTCAATAAATGCGCTGACGCTGCTGTATCCGCACGAGAGCGCAATCCACCCCACCGGCTTCCCCGCCGCCAGCCACTCCATCGCCTGCATGACGCGCGCCAGCTGGCGCCAGTTGACGAAGTTCATCCCCGTCTCCGCGCTAAACCGCCGGTTGAATGTACGTACGCTCATCCCGGCACGGCTGGCATGGCTTTCCACCGTCTGATTATCATCGACGGATTGCAGCAGTTCCCTGACCACATTTTTCAGCCGGGGATCGGTCGGTACGGGCAGATAAAAGCGGACCTGAGACGCCAGAGCCAACTCCTCCAGCAGCAGGATGAGCTTTCGGGGATCGTATTCACTCCCGGCAACGCTTAAACGGGAAAACAGTGCATCGGTAAAATCGTCCGACTCGAAAAGCGTGGCCTCTTCCGGAAGCCCTTCACAATGGGCAGGGTCAAGATAGACAGCGCAACCTTCAATCGCACTTTCCGAAAAGGCAGCGTGCTGCTGACCAGGCGGGATCCAGCAGATATGTTTTGCGGGTACCACCGAACGCCCCAGCGGCGTCTCAATCACCAGCAGCCCCGCAGCAATGCGCCAGAGCTGGCCGGCATGATGGCTGTGCCACGGGGTGTGATAGCCGCCGGGATGAACAAGCCTCTCAGTTGTCAGCATGAATTTGACCGAAAATCGTTATTCTTCGACTTATTACAGAAACTACGCCTTATGCTGTCAAGGATAATAGCGGCTCAACATCACGAGGAGCTAACATGACCATCATTACATCCCTGATAAACCAGCCCGACAACACCGCGCAGCGCGAGCAAATGGCCTGTCTGTTAACCCGCTTATTCAATGGCAATGTAGATCCGGCAGAGGTGTTTACGCCCGATTATCAGCAGGTTACGGACGGTCACATGCTTGATTATCAGGGATTTATGAAACACCTGAACCATGTGCGTGCGCAGATCCGCGAGATTACGTTTACCGTGGAAGCGTTATGTTGCCATAACGAATGTGTGGCAGACCGGCACAGAGTGGCCGTGACATATCCGGATGGTCGCCAGGCAGAATTAGAGGTGTATATGTTTGCCACGCTGCGCGAGGGGAAAATTTGTCGGATCCATGAAGTCACACAGGCGCCAGACGGCGATGCATTTGACCGCACCCTCGCCCACGCCATGCAATAACCTTACCCTACACGGGAACAGCGCATAACGGCATCTGCCATTATGCGCATCCGCTTACAGGGAAATTTTCAGACGTCGAACCGCTTCTTTAAGCTGCTCATCCGTTGGGGTAACGAAAGACATGCGCAGCGTGGTGTGGTCCGGCTCGTTGCAGTAGAAGAACTCACCCGGCACAAACACGACGCCGTTGCTCAACGTTTTTTCCAGCCATTTCGTCGTATTGATGCCGTTATTCATTTTCGCCCACAGGAACATGCCGCCCTTTGGCTTGTGGAACGACATCACATCGCCCAGCTCCGCTTCCAGTTCACTGGCAAAGGTCTGGTATTTCTGGCGATAGGCTTCGCGGATCATTTTAATCTGATTCGCCAGACGACCGGTTTTCAGATATTCGTACGTCATCAGCTGCGACAGCGTGCTGGTGTGCAGATCGGTGGTTTGCTTGAGGTTCACCACCGCACGCTTCAGCCACTCCGGCACCAGCACCCAGCCCACGCGGGTGCCCGGCGCGAGGATTTTAGAGAAGGTGGAGGTGTACACCACGTTATCCTCATTGCCGATATCTTTGGCATGAGCAATCAGCGGGCGGAACGCTTCCTCGGTATAGTTGATTTCGCTGTACGGATCGTCTTCGATAATCACGAAGTCATAGCGCTTCGATAATTCCACCAGCTGTTTACGACGCGCCTCGGAGAGCGTCACGCCGCCCGGGTTACCAAAGGTTGGCACGATATAAACCGCTTTGATGGTTTTGGTTGCCACCAGCGCTTCAAGTTCATCTACTTTCATGCCGTCGCCGTCGGTGCCGACGGATTCAAAATTCGCCTGTGCCAGGCCAAAGACCTGCAACGCAGCGAGGTAGGTCGGACGCTCAACGACGACCGTATCGCCCGGGTTAATTAACGCACGCGCCAGCACGTCAAGCGACTGTTGAGAGCCGGATGTAATGACCACGTCATCGGCTTTACAGGCGATGCCGCGACCTTCACAGATGCGTTGGATCTCTTCGCGCAGCCCCGGGACGCCTTCCGTCAGGCCGTACTGGAACGCTTCGCCAAAATGCTGAGACAGCACGGCATCAGCGGCAATTTTTAAACCTTCATGATCGAACAGATCCGGGTTTGGAATACCGCCCCCCAGCGAAATCACGCCTGCCATTTTGCTATGTTTTAATAATTCACGGATGGCAGAGGATTGCAGGCCCTGCGCGCTGCTGGCGAGTTTGTTTGCAGACATTCTTTACTTACCTTCTTTTTTTATATTGTGCCCAATCTTAGCAGAATATGGGCAATAAATTCCGTTAGCTTAGGCAGCGGACGCAAATCCTGGCGCCACAATAAATGCACCGGCCTCGGCGCGGGCGTAAACGCTTCCAGAACCCGAACCAGCCTGCCGTTTGCCAGCTCTTCAGCCACCAGCACTTCCGGTTGCAGCAATAGTCCTGCCCCGGCTCGCGCCGCCATGCGTAAGCCGTAGCCGTCATTGCATCGTAAGACGGCATCACGCTTCCAGCGCACCTCGCCTTCCACACCGGGCAGCCGCCACTCGTTACGCGCCGTCCATACCGTGTGCGACAGACACAGGTGATCCACCAGATCGGCTGGCGTTTGCGGCGTACCGTGACGCGCCAGATATTCCGGCGCGGCGCAGATCGTCATGTTGTAGGGACACAGGTATTTCGCCACCAGATCCTCATTTCGGATCTCCCCGATGCGAATGGCCAGATCGACCCCTTCCTCCACCAGATCCACCATTCGGTTGGTGAGATCCAGTTCGATGCGCACTTGCGGGTAGCGCTGTAAAAACGTGGCCGTCAGAGGCGCGATAACGCAGCCGCCAAACGAGGTGGGTGCCGTCACGCGCAGGGTGCCGGCGGGCGTGGCTCGCAGACGTTCAACTGCGTTTTCAGCAATGGAGACCTGCTCCAGCACGCGCCTGGCCTCTTCGAAATAAACGCGTCCGGCGTCGGTCAGGCTCTGGCGTCGGGTGTTGCGTTCCAGTAGCCGCGTGCCGAGCTGCGATTCCAGCAGCGCAATATACTTCCCGACCATCACCGCCGACATCTCCAGCCGGGCCGCCGCGCCGGTGAAGCTGCCGCTTTCCACCACCGCGATGAACGTCTCCATCCCGCGAAGCTTATCCATATTCCAAACCTCTGGTTAGTAATCTTCTAACGTTAGCCCAGTTTATCTGAGTTTTTATTTATTAAAGAATGAAGACTCACAACATAAGGAGTCTGCTATGAAAATCGTCATTATTGGTGCCAGCGGTACGGTCGGTCGTGCAGTCACAGAAGAGTTAAGCCAACGCCACGAGACGATCCGCGTGGGTCGCACGCAGGGCGAGCATCAGGTGGATATCACCTCGCAGGCGAGCGTACAAGCACTGTTCGAAAAGATCGGCCCGGTGGATGCGATTGTCTCCGCCAGCGGTGGGGTACACTTCGGCCCGCTCGCAACCATGACCGACGGCGAGTTCAACCGGGGCTTGCAGGATAAGCTACTGGGGCAGGTTCGTCTGGCGCTGACCGGCCAGCACTTCCTGAACGAAGGCGGCTCGATCACGCTGATAAGCGGGATTGTGGCGCACGAACCGATTGCTCAGGGCGTCAATGCCACCACCGTAAACGCGGCGCTGGAAGGGTTTGTGCGCGCCGCGGCCTGTGAACTGCCGCGCGGGATCCGCATTAACCTGATCAGCCCGACGGTGCTGACGGAATCCGTCAAAGCATATGATGGCTTCTTCCCGGGCTTTGAAAGCGTTCCCGCTGCGACCGTTGCGCAGGCCTACCGCCGCAGCGTGGAAGGGGTACAGAGCGGGCGGGTATATAAAGTCGGCTATTAAGCCTTACGGGCGGCGATCAGCACCAGCATCGGGCGTTCCGCCTCTTCGGCCAGCGCGGGCCTGGCGTCAACCTGCGCCTGCGTTGGTCCCCACTCATTGACTTCGCTTATCGTCAATCCGGCCTTGATCAGCGCGTTAAGCGTGGTACCCAGCGTGCGGTGGTATTTGATTACCCCCTCTGCCAGCCAGTTGCTGACGCGCTTGCCTTCGTCCTGATAATGGTTCACGCCCCAGAACCGCTCACCGTTGTCGTCGGTGAGCCAGCCCTGACGGGTGGCGCAGGTATAAATCGGGTGCTCCATCGAGAAAACCAGGCTGCCGCCGGGTTTAAGCGCACGCTGCACCCTGGCGAATAACGCATCCAGTTTCGGCAGATAGTGCAGCGCCAGCGAGCTGTAGACCAGATCGAGACTGTTTTCGCGAAGCTGAAGAGATTCCAGATCGCTACGCTGATAGTGGATCTGCGTGTCATCCGTCAGTTCTGCCGCGCGGGCGAGCATCTTTTCAGAGATATCGACGCCCGTGACGTCACAAGCGCCCAGCTCGCGCGCCACGCGGCAGAACCAGCCGTAGCCGCACCCAAGATCGATAACTGATGTGCCGGTTAAATCCGGCAGCATCGCCTTAAGTGCAGGCCACTCCGGCGCGCCGTCCAGCCCCTGAACCGAGCGCGGAAGCTGGGCATAGCCTTCAAAAAATGCCGGGTTGTCGTAGATGTTTTGTGCCATGGCAGATCCCTCTTTAAGAATGTGCATAGCAGTATACTGCATTGTCGGGTGGCGGCTTCGCCTTACCCGACCTACAAAATCTCCGAACCGTAGGCCGGGTAAGCGCAGCGCCACCCGGCATCACATTAGCCCACTGAGCCCCAGACCAGATTCCCCTTATGGAACGTCGCGGTACGCGGAGAGATACGCGCCACGGCCTCGGCGGAACAGGAGGCATCCACCAGCACGAAGCTGGCGTCGTCCTGCGCTTTAGGCCACACGCGCTCACCTTTGTCGTTCAGCGGCAGCACGTCGCCGGTGGCGATGCCCAGCGCCCGCGAAAGCGTCTGTTCGTTCGGGCGAATATAGAGCTGGGCGTAGAGGTTGGCTTTCTCCAGCATGTCCCCCAGACCGTACGGGGACCAGTGGTCAATCACGCTGTCGGTACCGGTCATGACAAACACGCCTTTATCACGCAGCTGCTTCAGCGGCATGTGCAGGGTGCCAATCGGCACGGTCGAGGCGATGGTCACCTGCTGCGCCGCCATGCGGGTGGCGATCTCATCCACCTGCTGTTCGTTAAGCGTCGCCAGCGCGAAGGCGTGGCTAATGGTCAGCTTCCCCTTCAGCGCCGGCGTTTTCTCCACGGTTTCTACCATGTAGTTCACCGCCGCCACGCCCGCCGGGCTGGTTTCGTGCAGATGGATATCCACCCCTTTGTCATAATCCAGCGCAATCTGGAACATGGTGTCGAGGGATTTCTCCATCGCGCCGTCGACGCTGGTTGGGTCCAGCCCGCCCACATAATGCGCCCCCGCCTGCATCGCCTCGCGCATCAGCTTTTCAGAGTTGGAGAGCAGCAGACCGTGCTGCGGGAAGGCAACGATTTCACAGTCAAAACCTGGGCTTCGGCGCGCCAGTACCGCCTGCAAATTTTCCAGGTTTTTCAGGCCGGAAACCGGCTCTATGTTGCAGTGGCTGCGGGCGATGGTGGACCCTTTGGACTGGATCAGGTCGATCAGCTTTTCGGCGCGTTCTTGCGTGTAAGGCTGTAATTCCGGCAGCAGCTTCTGCTCCAGGCGGATCATGTCCTGAATGGTGGTACCCGCCGGACGGTTCAGGGAGCGCCACGGGCCGCCATAGAAGGTTTTGTCCAGATGGATGTGCATGTCGCGCATCGCCGGGAGCATCAGCTTTTTGCCCGCATCGAAGTGCGGCAGGGCCGCGTCGGCGTGGCTGTTGTTATCGCGCAGGGCGACGATTTTCCCGTCTTTGATCTCAAGCGTTTTCAGCTCGGTGCGGGTGCTTGTCGCCACGCTGCCGTCGAAGTTAAACCCGGCTTCCAGCAGCACGTTGTCGAGATAGTAATGTTTTGCGGTGATGTTCATCGGTTTACCCGTCTCGCAGGTTGCCTTAGCAGAATCGGCAGCATACGCGACGGAACCCGTGGCGCCAAACAGCGCGCAGGCGGTAACCATTTTACCGCTCTGGCTAATAAACTCGCGGCGGCTTTTATTCTCACTCATCTTATCTTCCTTCGTTAACAATGTGGGTACCCGTTTCACCGCGCAGCGCTGCGGGCAGGCAGTCCGGCGAGGTGATGATCACGCGCCTGCCGCCATGGCGTAAAAATTCCAGCGAGGCGACGATTTTTGGCAACATGCTGCCCGCCGGGAAGTGGCCTTCATCACTGTAGCGCGTCATCTGCGCCACGTTGACGGTATCCAGCGCCTGCTGGTTCGGCTTGCCGAAGTTCACGCACACTTTCTCCACGCCGGTGGTGATCACCAGCACGTCGGCGCCGATCTCGCGCGCCAGCAGCGCGGTGGAGAGATCTTTATCTATCACCGCGTCCACGCTCTGATAATCGCCCTGGTCACTGCGCACCACAGGAATGCCTCCGCCGCCTGCGCCGATCACCACAAATCCTTTCTGCGTCAGCGCCTTGATGGCATCCGCCTCAACAATGCGCCGCGGCTGCGGTGAAGCTACCACGCGGCGATAGCCCCGGCCTGAATCCTCGACAAAATGCCAGTCCGGGTGCGCAAGTTGCAGTTCGTCGCGCTGCGCCTCGCTGAAGAACGCGCCGATGGGTTTCGTCGGGTGCATAAAGCCAGGATCATTTTTATCCACCTCCACCTGCGTGACGACCGTGACCGCTTTTTGTTCCCCGCGCGCCGCCAGGCGGTTGTTGAGCGCCTGCTGGATCAGGTAGCCGATGCCGCCCTGGGTATCCGCCACGCAGTTTGCCAGCGGGGTCAGCGGCAGCCCTTCCCGCTCGTGGGCGATCTCGGCGCGGCGCAGATCCAGCCCCACCTGCGGGCCATTGCCGTGGGTGAGCACGATGTCATAGTCCGAGGCCAGCATTTCGAGCACCGACTCAGCCACCGCTTTGACCGCCTGCGCCTGATGCTCAATCGACTGGCTGGCGTTGTCTTTGATAATGCTGTTGCCGCCGATGGCAACGACCATAAGCTCTTTCATTTTGTTTCCTTTAGAAGGTGCGTTCTGGCGCCCTCACCCTGGCCCTCTCCCACTGGGAGAGGGGGATTAACAGAGATATCGAGAACATGCTTCACCACAAACATCCCGCCCATCATCAGGTAGGCCGTGACGAACATCAGGGAACTGCCCTCGGCAAAGCCCACCACCGGCGCGTGGATCACGCCAAACAGCGCCAGCAGCGCGCCTCCTGCGGCGGCGACGGCCCCCCGTAGCGGTTTGTTGATGATGGCGAAGATGGCGATACAGCCCCAGAGCATGCTGGCGAGCGGCGCGCCGTTGCCGAGATGCATCAGGCCTTCGTAGTAGATCCCCTTGCTGTGCAGCACGTCGGTGCCAATTTTCGCCGCGCTGGTCCCCGCCGCGCTCATCACGCTGTTCATCATGGTCAGCGCCCAGTTGGCGATCCACGGGAACAGGCAGATGAAGATGACGGGCACCTCCACTTTCGGGGTTTCCCTCACCACCTGGTTGGCGGTGACGACGCCGATAAACACCAGAATCGGCACGATGGCGGTCATCGGGATGATGGCGAGCATAAAGGCCCCCAGCCCGAACAGCGGCACGATGAACATGGTCACGCCGGACGCCAGGGTGTAGCCGATGCTGGCGCCCATCGCTTTCCAGCCAGGATGGCCGACGTAGACCGTAACCGGGAACGGATTGCCCATCAGGCAGCCGAGCATGGAGGCCAGACCGTTCGCCAGCATTACCTTGCGGGTCGGGTATTCATCCCCCGCCGCATGGGCGCTTTCGATGTTCTCCAGGTCAAAGATGTAGTTCGCCAGCCCCAGCGGTACGGCGGACGCCAGATACGGCAGCGCATGCGGCAACCCCTGCATAAAGCTGTCCACATGCACTTCCGGCGGGTTAAAGCCGAAGGATGACATGGACGCTTTAATGGCATCCGGGCTTTGCAGGCCGGAGATCCACGCAAGCAGAGTACCGGCAATCAACAACAGCAGGCCGGTCGGGATGCGGGCGAAAATCGGCTTTTTACCGAACCAGTTAATGAAGATCAGCAGCAGGACGATAAACGACACGGTCGGCGCTTCGAACGCCTGCAACATCGGGTTCATCGCCAGCAGGAGCAGGCCAAGACCGGACAGGCACGACAGCAGCACGGTACGCGGGATCATCTTGCGGATGGTTTCCCCCAGGAAGGAACCGCCCGCGAGGATCATCGCTTCCACAAAGCACCACACCAGGCCAATCTGAATCGCGAAATCCGCATCGCCGGTTTGCTGGTAAACCGGCATTAAGACCAGGAAGGTCACGGTAAAAATCGACGGCGCGCTCGGGCCGGACGGCAGCGCGGTGACGTCCGTTCGTCCGGTGGCGCGCGCCATTTGCAGGCCAAACCACGTATAGCAAAGACTCGCCACCAGCACCGCCAGCCCGAAGGCTGGCGCGATGCGTCCATAAACAATCTCCTTCGGGATGCCGACGACAAAAATGAGCAACCCCATCATGGTCAGCAAATTGGTCAGGTTGTTGGTCATCAACCCGAAATAAGCTGCCCAGTCACCTCTTTTCCACTCCAGTTTCATGTTTTTCATGGATGCATACCTTATAGAACGTAGCGATCGCGGAAGGTTAACAGTGCCTTTTCAAAACAGCTAAACGGCGGGTGAACGATGCCCGCCCCAATCATGCCGATACCGGCGTCCTTATGGGCAATGGCGGTATTAATGACCGGCAGAATGCCGCTGCCCGCGACCTTCGTGATGTCGATGGCGGACGGGATGCCCATAAACGACAGCAGCGGAATGGTGACGTTCGGGTTTTCGCCGAGAGTGATTTCGCGCATCTGGCGGGAGAAATCGATGGCTTCCTCCACCGTGCCGCCCACCAGCGCCACGATTGCCGGGGCCGTCGCCATCGCAAAGCCGCCGATGCCGTAGGTTTCGGTAATCGCGCTGTCGCCGATATCCAGCCCGGAGTCTTCCGGCTTATAGCCCGCGAACATCGGGCCGATCACCTGCTGCGCCGGGCCGGTGAACCACTGCCCCGGCAGGCCGGAAACGCGCAGGCCGAACTCGTAGCCGTTGCGCGCCATGGTGGTGACGACGGTGCTGTACTCAATGCCGTGGGCGGCATCCAGCGCGGCCTTACACATTGCCATCCACGTCGGACCGGAGAAGTAGTCGCTGCTGGCGACAAACTCGAACACTTCACGCTGCTGCGTCACCGGATAGCCCGCCTGGATCAGCCCCGGCGTCAGCGCCTGGATAAGCAGCGTGGTGCCCGCGTTGTTGCGGTTGTGGCACTCGTCGCCCATGTGCAGCGCCTGGGCCAGCATCAGGCGCAGGTCGATTTCGCCGATAATCATCATCGCGTCGCGCAGCATTGGGCCGAGCACGTCGCGCATCCAGTTCAGGCGGTCGATCACGCTCTGATCGTTGGCCCCCATGCGCAGGATCTTCGCCATCTGCTCGCTGAGGTTGGTGAAGGCGCGGTTGCCGTAGGTTTTGTTCTCAACGATGTGCATAAACATCGACGCGGAGGTGACGCCCGCCATAGAGCCCACACAGTCGTGCTCGTGGCACGGCGAGAAGGTGATCTTCCCTGAAGCCGCCAGCCTTGCGGCGTCCTCCAGATCCGTCGCCAGCCCTTCAAACACCAGCGCGCCGGTGACCGCGCCCTTCATCGCCCCACACATGTTTTCCCAGGTAACAGGCGGACCGGCATGCAGAATGGTGGTGCGAGTCATGCCCGGCACCACGTTGATGGCCTGGTCATAGCCCACCAGCACCGGATGGGACTGAATAATGCGCTCAAGGGCAATGTTGTTCGCGGCGGCAATTTTCTCCGCCAGCGGTTTTTCCGCCAGCAGATCCAGCGCGTCCACCACCTGCATATTGCCCTGCCCCGGCGGCGTCCAGTCGAGCTGGGTCACGGGAACGTGCTGTTTTTTGAGGTCGTCGCTGAACATCGCAATCCCGACGTTAATCACGTTCAGCGGCTGGTTGAATAAGGTCGTCATTATGCTCTCTCCCCTTTGCAGACAAATTCGCGTGCCAGTAATCCGGTATTGGTGCTGCTGCTGGCCCAGATGACGCCTGCGTCGGTCAGCAGCTGGCACTGCTGGGCCAGCGACTGCGGATCCTGATCGGTGCCGAGCACGTAGCCGAGAATTTCCAGCGGACGGTTGTCGGCTTTCGCGATTGCCTGTGCCTCTTTGATCGCCTCGATCATCACCCCCACCGGATCCTCGTGTGCGCCAAAGCCAAGCACGAAGTCCATCACGATGACGCCCACCTGCGGATCGCGCGCCTCCTGTAGCAGGCGGCTGATGCGGTTGGTCGGGTCGATCATCGGGTGTGGTTTGCCGTTGGTGAAATCGTCGTCACCGAAATCAAGGAAGGTGTGGGCCTGGCTGACGCTGATGTCCTTCAGACGCCTGGCCGGATCCGGCTGGATGTTGCTGTAAACATCGTCAAACTTCTCCAGCGCGGCAAACATCGCTTCGTCGCACAGGGTGCCGCCGCAGAACAGGCCGCGAATGTACTTCTGCCGCGGCGTCAGGCGGGCGCGCACCTCTTCGATCAGCGGCCAGTTGAGCGGATGTAAATTCAGAGAGTCTTTTTTAATGCCGGTAAGCAGCACCGCTTTCAGGGCCGCCTCTTTGGTGCCACGAGCAAACTGCAAGCCGTCTTCATTGGCTGGTGGTTCGTTGCGGCCCAGGAAGCACACAACCACAGGTTTGCGGCAGGCGCGTGCCCGGGCCAGCACTTTCTCTGCCACCGCGGGTGCAGGCGGTTTGGAGATGAGCGCTATCACCCGGGTCGCGTCGTCCGCCTCCAGCATGTCGATGGCGTCGAGCATCATCAGGCCGCCAATCTTCTCGCTGAGATCGCGCCCGCCGGTGCCGATCAGCTGCGACACGCCGCCGCCGAACTCGTGAATGCGCACGCTCAGCTCCTGGCTACCGGTGCCGGAGGCGCCAACGATGCCAATTGGCCCGCGACGTACCGCGTTGGCAAAGCACAGCCCCGCGCCGTTGATAATGGCGGTGCCGCAGTCCGGCCCCATCATTAGCAATCCTTTGTCATGCGCCAGCTGCTTCAGCGCCAGCTCGTCGTCGAGCGACACATTATCGGAAAACAGCATCACGTTGAGATCGTTTTCCAGCGCCTGGCGCGCTTCGCGGGCGGCGAAGGTGCCGTTGACGGATATCACCGCAAGGTTGCTGTCCGGACGATGGGTTTTGGCGCTGGCAATCGTCGCGTAGCGTGCTTCATGGGAGCCAGCGCTCTCTTTACGCGTAAATAACGCTTCAATGGCGGCAAGGGTTTCCTCATTCGCCGCGTCGCCTTTAATAACGATCATCAGGTCGCCGTTTTTCGCGTCCGCTAATTCCGGCGTTAATAGCCCGAGGTTTTTTAATACCCCTTTGTTCATTTCCGTCGCCATCGCCACAAACGCCTGCTCGATGCCCGGCAATTTATTGGCTTTGGTGGAAACCGACATTAAGGAAACCGAATCGAAATACGTATTCTTTTTTATGACGATTTTGGTTGGCATTATTTTCACCTGTTTAAGATAAAAGGGGGCCGCCGTCGTGCTAAATGCACGTCGGTAACAATGCGTTTTTTGATTCACGGCCAGCCAGGGGAAGGCTGACCGAATGCGCTATGCGCCTGCCGCCAGCAGCAGGTCTGCGATCGCGTTGAAGCCTTTTTCCCGCGCCAGTTCGAGCGGGGTTTTGCCGTATTTATCAGTCATGTGCGGATTCGCGCCGTGATCGAGCAGCAGCTTCACAATTTCCTGCTGCTTTGCGCCGCCGTCGTTTAACACGATGGCCTCAAGCAACGGCGTCCAGCCGACAAAATTGGTGTGGTTGACGTTAATGTCGGTTTTTTCCAGCAGCTCGCGCACGATTTCAACGTGCCCTTTTTCACTGGCAGGGGTAATGCCCACGCCGCCAAAGCGCGTCAGACGGTCGAGATCCGGATCCGCCGGAAGGACAATGCGCAGCAGGGTTAAATCATTGGTCAGGCAGCCGATCAGGAAGGGGTTAAAACAGGTCTGGTCCTGTTTATCAATATCCGCCCCGGCGGCAATTAAAAATTCCACACAGGCGTAATGCTTTTTCAGGCTGGCAATAATAATGGCGGTTCTTTTCTGGCGGTTGGTCGCGTTAATATCCACGCCTTTTTCCAGGCAGGCTTTTAGCGCGTCGATATTACCCTCTTCTGCCGCCAGCAAAAATTCTGTAACCAGTGCAGTTGCAGACATATTCAGACTCCCTATGTTTCACTTCTGATGACCTGAGAATAGCAACAGCCTGGTCATAAAAGAATCCGCTTAAAAATGATTCATCGACACGCAATTCATTGTTGAGTTAAATTCAACAGTCCGGCAAAAACGTGCGTCTGTGCAACCTTTTTCTTATGGTTTACCGCTTTTACGCGCCTCGGGGTGCATTATCCTTATGAATGAAAAAGCCTTACACAGCGCGGCTCTACGTAAAAATCCAGAACTGTGACCGACATCAACTATGATGTAACGCCGGTGTTAAAATATGTTCAAAACTGATGGTAACCAGGAGCCATAATATGAATTCCATCTTTACCGAAGAGAATTTGCTGGCCTTCACCACCGCGGCACGCTTTGGCAGTTTTAGCAAAGCGGCTGCCGAGCTGGGCGTGACCACTTCCGCCATCAGTTATACCATCAAACGTATGGAGACCGGGCTGGACGTGGTGCTGTTTGTACGCAACACGCGCAGCATTGAGCTGACCGAATCCGGTTTTTATTTTTATCGTAAAGCGACCGACCTGCTGAATGACTTTCATGCCATCAAGCGCGGGATTGATACCATTTCGCAGGGCATTGAGACGCGGGTGCGCATCTGCATTAATCAGCTTTTGTATACGCCACGCCATACCGCGCGTTTGCTCCAGGTGCTGAAAAAACAGTTTCCTACCTGCCAAATCACGGTGACGACCGAGGTGTATAACGGCGTCTGGGATTCCATCATTAATAATCAGGCCAACATCGCCATTGGCGCGCCGGATACGCTGCTGGATGGCGGTGGCATCGATTACACCGAGATAGGCGCGATCCGCTGGGTATTTGCCATCGCGCCCACGCATCCGCTGGCGTTCGCCCCGGAGCCCATTTCCGAAAGTCAGCTGCGTCTGTATCCCAATATCATGGTCGAGGACACCGCACATACCATCAACAAGAAGGTCGGCTGGCTGCTTCACGGTCAGGAGGCGATTCTGGTACCGGACTTTAACACCAAGTGTCAGTGTCAGATCCTGGGGGAGGGTATTGGATTTTTACCGGAGTATATGACGCGTGAGGCGATGGAGGACGGGCTGCTGGTAAAGCGGCGAATCAATAATCCGCGCCAGGACTCGCGCATGCTGCTTGCCACGCAGCATGCGGCGACCGGTCAGGTCACGCGCTGGATCAAACAGCAGTTTGGCCCCGAGGGCGCGCTGACCCGGATCTACAGTGATCTATTGTGGCGTACCTAGCTTTTCGTCTGAACCCAAAACGCGTGGATAAGACCCGGGAAGTAACCCAGGATGGTCAGAAGGATGTTCAGGATAAACGCCCAGCCCAGTCCCTTGCCAAGCAGCACGCCCAGCGGCGGGAGAATAATCGTAAAAACAACGCGCCAAAAACCCATAAATAACTCCGTGCAAGCTAACCAATTGAAAATTATAAAAGACACTTCTCTAAGCGTAGCCAGTTTACGGGTAACTGCCATTCGTCTCTCGCGCTTTTACCTGCCTTTACCCTCTTTACACTGGCTGAAACCCTGCCTTAAATGCTCTACTGTTCTGAAATTGACCGTAAGGAAACACAATGTCTCTTCCTCTTATTTCGCCGCAGCAGGCAAACGCGCTTATTGCTGAAGGCGCCAAACTTATCGATATTCGCGACCCCGACGAGTATGCCCGCGAGCATATTCCAGCGGCGCACTCCATTCCGCTGGATTCGTTACCCGGCGGGCTTAACGCAGCGCCGGGAGAAACGGTGATTTTCCACTGTCAGTCTGGCGCAAGAACCGCAAACAATGATGCTCGTCTTGCCCGGGCAGCGTCCCCTGCGAACGCCTTTGTGGTTGAGGGAGGCATTCAGGGCTGGAAGCAGGCCGGGCTGCTGACCGTTGAAGATAAATCGCAGCCGCTTCCGCTGATGCGTCAGGTGCAGATCGCCGCCGGGCTGCTGATTCTCTGCGGCGTGGTGCTGGGTTACAGCGTCTCCAGCGGCTTTTTCCTGCTAAGCGGTTTTGTGGGCGCCGGGCTGCTGTTCGCCGGAGTGACAGGTTTTTGCGGTATGGCGCGACTGCTGAAAGTGATGCCGTGGAACCGACGTACCTGATAAGGGGTATCTGAAAGATTAGGCTGTACCCCGCCCCGGACGTGGGCTATGGTGAAGATCGTGACAATGATGAGGAGGTGCTATGTTTTCTGTCGGTGATTATGTCCAACCGCGTCAGGGCGGTCCGAAACTGAAAGTGCTCGAAGTAAATGGTGAAAACATTGTGGCCGTACAGGCCAGCAATGAGCAGGGCGAGAAATATCACCTGAAAGCGGCGGACGTAGTTCTGTACTCCGAAGAAGGTGACTTTGGCGTCTGCTAAGTCAATAATCGGGCGGAATACACCGCCCGAATAATCATCAGATCAGGAAATCATCCAGCGATTTACCGTTTGCCAGTGCGTTCGCAATTGGCTTTGGCGTACGTCCCTGACCGGTCCACGTTTTCTCTTCACCGTTCGCGTCGATGAAACGATATTTCGCCGCACGCGCTTTACGTTTTTTAGCCGGCTGGCCCGCATGAGCCAGTTCTCCGCCTAACAGATCGCTCGGGGAAATACCGTCTGCCTTCATCAGTTCCAGCAGAGCATTAATTTTATCCTGCTGTTCAGCGCGCTGGCGCTCTAATTCAGCCTGCTCGCTGCGTTTTTCTTCTGTGACAATCCGAACTTTTTCCAGCACTTCTTCCAGAACATCCATGGATAATTCACGCGCCAGCGCCCGGAGGGTACGGATATTATTAAGATTCTGTAACGTTAAAGCCATAATAATGAGAAACCTTTCTTCGTGTGTATAACATAAATCAGGCAACAGAATAATTGATTTTTGTTCTGATATCTACCCACTCTGTCGTTTTGACATTATTGTAAATGTTTTAGAATATCCCGTTAATATAACCCCGAATTACCTGTCAGTTTTAATGCGTAATATTCCGTCCTGCACCTGGTCAAAAATCCCTGTTTAATGCCGTTCAAAAAACCGCCCGGCATCCTCCGAATAACAAACGTTATACGCTTGCTCAGATAAGCTAATAGTTTGATTTCGTTTAATAAAACGGTGAGTGGGAAAGAAAATAACGACTCACACAAAAAACAGCCAACTTTAGAGAATTTTATGGACAAAGCGCCCATAAATAAAAATTAATCACTACTTGTTAGTTAAAAGCCAGAGGGATACGCTATACACTCAAAACAAACCAACCTAAAGCACTAAACGCCGCAGGTGAAAACGCCACTTTTTTGTCCTGTTCGAGGAGTTCAGACATGTTCTCACCGCAGTCTCGCCTGCGCCATGCGGTAGCGGATACGTTCGCGATGGTCGTTTACTGTTCCGTCGTAAACATGCTGATTGAAATTTTCCTGTCCGGAATGACCTTTGAGCAGTCCCTCTCATCGCGCCTGGTGGCCATTCCGGTGAATATCATGATTGCCTGGCCGTACGGCATGTATCGCGATGCGGTGATGCGTTTCGCCCGGCGTATTAGCCCGGCAGGTTGGGTAAAAAACCTGGCGGACGTGCTGGCTTACGTGACGTTCCAGTCCCCGGTGTATGTGGTTATTTTGCTGACGGTGGGCGCAGACTGGCATCAAATCGCCGCCGCGGTAAGTTCAAATATCGTGGTATCTATGCTGATGGGTGCGGTGTACGGTTACTTCCTTGACTACTGCCGCCGCCTGTTTAAAGTCAGCCCTTATAGCCAGGCAAAAGCGTAAGATAAGGCGACTGGCTCATGCCAGTCGCTGATTTATTGTACGTCGCCAAACAGCCCTTTCAGGAAACGCTCCAGCGCCATACGCGAGCTGAAACCGTGCGGAATACCATAATGTTCATGCGTCTCGCCGCCTAAATAGAGCGGAAATTGCTGATAATGATCGCAGGTTTTAATATCCGAGGCGGGCTCAGCAAATGACAGGCTTCTGTCTTTGAGTGTCGGGTGAATAATGAGAGCAGTACGCCCCATTCTTGCTTCACGGTTGACGTAAACATAATTCTCACCACGGCGATATCCGTACGCTTTTGATGTTACCTCATCCATGGTGAACCCTTCTTTTTCAAGAACGCGCGCCACCTCATCGGGTCGTAAATACATATCTTTTCCTCATTATCATACCTGCCGGGCAACCTTACAGTATTCAGCATTAGCAGGGCTTTCAGAATATTCCATAAACTGCCCGATAAGCCGTGACTCGCTTCAGATATTACATTTCTGGACTAAACTAAACGGGAACACAAATTATGGAGGATCGTATGTTTAACAGACCGAACCGAAACGATATTAACGACGACACCCAGGATATTCGTAACGATGTCAGCCAATTAGCGGACACGCTGGAAGCCGTATTGAAATCCTGGGGCTCTGACGCGAAGGATGAAGCAGATGCCGCGAAACGTAAGGCTCAGTCTCTGCTGCGTGAAACGCGCGCAAGGATGAATGGCCGCTCACGTACCACTCAGGCGGCCTGCGATATGGCCAGCTGCGCCACCACCTTCGTACGTGAAAAACCGCTGTGTACGCTGGGAACGGTCGCGGCAGTCGGGATTTTTGTCGGCGCCCTGCTTAGCCTGCGTAAGTAAGCACGCGTTCTCAGCCCCGGTAGCCTCAGGCGCCGGGGCTTTTCTTTGCCTGAAAGCCTGAAAAACCCGCGCAGTTCGCCCTGCCCCGCCAGGCTCATCATTGGGGCCTTATCAATCTGAATTTCCCATATCTTGTGTGGTTGAAAGTTATCTCAACTACATCTAGTATTCCCTTTAGCAAGACAGATACAACATGACGCGTTTACTCGCGCCGTTCTCTCATTCTAAATGGAAATACGAATCATGAGCATTATTATTTACACTCGTAACGATTGTGTTCAGTGCCACGCCACGAAACGGGCGATGGAGAGTCGCGGCGTGGCATTTGAGATGGTCAATATAGATCAGGTGCCTGACGCAGCAGACACCCTGCGGGCGCAGGGTTTCCGTCAGCTTCCGGTCGTGGTTGCCGGCGACACCAGCTGGTCTGGCTTTCGTCCGGATATGATCAACCGCCTTGCCGCTCAGGGCGTCAGTGCATGAGCAGGCTGGTCTACTTTTCCAGCAGCTCGGAAAACACGCTTCGGTTTATGGAGCGTCTCGGGCTGCCCGCGATTCGCATTCCGCTGAACGAGCGGGAGCGTATTCAGGTAGACGAACCCTACATTCTGGTAGTGCCCAGCTATGGCGGTGGCGGCACCGCGGGGGCTGTGCCTCGTCAGGTGATCCGCTTTCTGAACGACCCCCATAACCGGCAGCTGATTCGCGGCGTGATCGCGGCAGGCAATCGCAACTTCGGCGAGGCCTTTGCCCGCGCCGGGGATGTCATCTCTCAAAAATGCGGCGTGCCGTATCTCTATCGTTTTGAACTGATGGGGACACAGCAGGACGTAGAGAACGTGCGTAAAGGAGTGAACGAATTTTGGCAACGACAACCGCAGAGCGCGTGATTCAGGCGACGCCGGATTACCATGCATTAAACGCCATGCTAAACCTCTATGACCGGGAGGGGCGCATTCAGTTTGGCAAAGATCGTGAGGCGGTGGACGCCTTTTTTGCCGCTCATGTACGCCCGAACAGCGTCGTCTTTGGCAGCCAGCAGGAACGTCTCGACTGGCTGGTAAAAGAGGGTTATTACGAAGAGCGCGTCCTGACCCGCTACGACCGCGCCTTCGCGGTGGCATTGTTTGAACGGGCGCACGCCAGCGGTTTTCGCTTCCAGACGTTTCTCGGCGCGTGGAAGTATTACACCAGCTACACCCTGAAAACCTTCGACGGCAAACGCTATTTAGAAAGCTTTGAAGATCGGGTGGTGATGGTAGCCCTGACGCTGGCGCAGGGCGATGAAGCTCTGGCCGAAAGGCTGACGGAGGAGATCCTCTCAGGCCGCTTCCAGCCTGCCACGCCAACCTTCCTTAACTGCGGCAAAGCCCAGCGCGGCGAGCTGGTCTCCTGCTTCCTGCTGCGTATTGAAGACAATATGGAGTCGATTGGCCGTGCGGTGAATTCGGCGCTACAGCTGTCGAAACGCGGCGGCGGCGTGGCATTTCTGCTTTCGAACCTGCGGGAAGCGGGCGCGCCGATCAAGCGCATCGAAAATCAGTCCTCCGGCGTCATCCCGGTGATGAAGATGCTGGAAGATGCTTTCTCATACGCCAACCAGCTTGGCGCACGTCAGGGCGCGGGTGCGGTTTATCTGCACGCGCATCATCCGGACATTCTGCGTTTTCTGGATACCAAACGTGAAAACGCCGACGAAAAGATCCGCATTAAAACCCTGTCGCTCGGCGTGGTGATCCCGGATATCACGTTTAAGCTGGCCAAAGAAAATGCCGACATGGCGCTTTTCTCGCCGTATGACGTCGAGCGTATCTACGGCAAAGCCTTTGGCGATGTGGCCATCAGCGAACTGTATGACGAACTGGTGGCGGACGAGCGCATTCGTAAGAAATACATTAACGCCCGCGACTTTTTCCAGACGCTTGCCGAAATTCAGTTTGAGTCCGGGTACCCGTACATCATGTACGAGGATACGGTGAACCGCGCCAACCCGATTGCCGGGCGCATCAACATGAGCAATCTGTGCTCGGAGATTTTGCAGGTCAACAGCGCGTCCAGTTACGACGAGAACCTCGACTACGCGGATATCGGCAAAGATATCTCCTGCAATCTCGGTTCGCTGAATATTGCCCACACCATGGATTCCCCCGATTTTGGCCGCACGGTAGAGACCGCCATTCGCGGGCTGACGGCGGTATCGGACATGAGCCACATCCGCAGCGTACCGTCCATTGAGGCGGGCAACGCCGCGTCGCATGCCATCGGCCTTGGGCAGATGAACCTGCACGGCTATCTGGCGCGGGAGGGTATCGCCTACGGCAGCCCGGAAGGGCTGGATTTCACCAACCTTTATTTCTATACCATCACCTGGCATGCGCTGCATACCTCGATGATGCTGGCGCGCGAACGCAACCAGCGGTTCGCAGGCTTTGAGCGGTCCCGCTACGCCAGCGGAGAGTATTTCAGCCAGTATCTGGAAGGCGACTGGCAGCCGAAAACCGAAAAAGTACGCGCGCTTTTCGACCGCGCCGGCATCACCCTGCCGACGCGTGAGATGTGGCAACAGCTGCGTGAGGATGTGATGCACTACGGCATCTATAACCAGAACCTTCAGGCGGTTCCGCCAACCGGCTCCATTTCCTATATAAATCATGCCACCTCGAGCATCCATCCGATCGTGTCGAAGATAGAAATCCGCAAGGAAGGCAAAACCGGCCGCGTCTACTACCCTGCCCCGTTTATGACTAACGAGAATCTGGCTCTGTACCAGGACGCCTATGAGATCGGCCCGGAAAAGATCATTGATACCTACGCCGAGGCGACCAGACATGTGGACCAGGGGCTGTCGCTGACGCTCTTCTTCCCGGACACCGCCACCACGCGGGATATCAATAAAGCGCAGATCTACGCCTGGAAGAGAGGCATCAAAACGCTGTACTACATTCGCCTGCGCCAGCTCGCGCTGGAAGGTACCGAAATTGAAGGCTGCGTGTCCTGCGCGCTGTAAGGAGAAAGGATGAAACTGTCACGCGTAAGCGCCGTTAACTGGAACAAAATTCAGGATGATAAAGACCTGGAGGTCTGGAACCGCCTGACCAGCAACTTCTGGCTGCCGGAAAAGGTGCCGCTCTCCAACGATATTCCGGCCTGGCAAACCCTGAGCCATGCCGAGCAGCAGCTGACAATCCGCGTCTTTACCGGCCTGACGCTGCTGGACACCATTCAGAATACCGTGGGTGCGCCCGCGCTGATGAGTGATGCGCTGACCCCGCACGAAGAGGCGGTAATGTCGAATATCAGCTTTATGGAGGCGGTCCATGCCCGCTCTTACAGCTCGATTTTCTCCACCCTGTGCCAGACCAGAGACGTGGACGCGGCCTACGCCTGGAGCGAAGAGAGCGCGTCATTGCAGCGCAAGGCAGATCTGGTGCTGGAATATTACCGGGCCGACGAGCCGCTGAAGAAGAAGATCGCCAGCGTGTTCCTGGAATCTTTTCTCTTCTATTCCGGCTTCTGGCTGCCCATGTACTGGTCGAGCCGGGGCAAGCTCACCAATACCGCCGATTTGATTCGCCTCATCATCCGCGATGAAGCGGTACACGGGTATTACATCGGCTATAAGTACCAGAAAGGACTGGAGAAAGTCACCCCGGAAAAACGCGAGGAACTCAAAGGTTTTGCCCTCGATTTACTGATGGATCTGTATGACAACGAGCTGAGCTATACCGAGGAGCTGTACGCCGGAACGGGCTGGGAAGAGGACGTAAAAGCCTTCCTCTGCTACAACGCCAACAAGGCGCTGATGAACCTGGGCTACGAAGCGTTATTCCCACCGGAAATGGCGGAAGTGAACCCGGCGATCCTCGCGGCGCTGTCGCCCAACGCCGATGAAAACCACGACTTCTTTTCCGGGTCCGGCTCGTCGTACGTGATGGGTAAAGCGGTGGAGACGCAAGACGAGGACTGGGATTTTTAATGAATGAATTAACGTTCATTAATTAACTCTACATTTCATTATTTCCAGCCGAATATTCCACTACGTACTACACTGTAATTTCCCCTTCATATTCGCCTGAATCACACCGATTCAGGCGAAATTCTCCCATGCAGTAGCAAAAAATTGAGAAAAATTCAAAGCGCCCTCAGCCCTTTATTCATGGGAAATTCAGCCGTTTCGCTTGCGGTAAAATTCCGACCTCAGGCAGGTCCAGGGTTGTCTCAGATTCTGAGTATGTTAGGGTAATGCCAGTTAACTATTTACCATGGTAATCATATCGACATAAACAAATAACAGGACACTCTCTATTGCATGGCAATTAAATTAGAAGTGAAAAATCTTTATAAAGTATTTGGCGAGCACCCGCAGCGTGCTTTCAAATATATTGAGAAAGGCCTTTCGAAAGAGCAAATTCTGGAAAAAACCGGGCTATCGCTTGGCGTTAAAGACGCCAGTCTGGCCATTGAAGAAGGCGAGATTTTTGTCATCATGGGATTATCCGGTTCGGGTAAATCCACTATGGTTCGCCTTCTCAATCGCCTGATTGAACCCACCCGCGGACAGGTGCTGATTGACGGCGTTGATATCGCCAGAATATCAGACGCGGAACTCCGCGAGGTGCGCAGAAAGAAAATTGCGATGGTGTTTCAGTCATTTGCACTGATGCCGCACATGACGGTACTCGATAATACCGCCTTTGGCATGGAGTTAGCCGGCACGCCCGCTCAGGAACGTCAGGAAAAAGCCCTTGATGCACTGCGTCAGGTCGGGCTGGAAAATTATGCTCATGCGTATCCGGATGAGCTCTCTGGCGGTATGCGTCAGCGCGTGGGATTAGCGCGCGCATTAGCGATTAATCCGGATATTTTATTAATGGACGAAGCCTTCTCGGCGCTCGATCCCTTAATTCGCACCGAGATGCAGGATGAGTTGGTAAAATTACAGGCCAAACATCAGCGCACCATTGTTTTTATTTCTCACGATCTGGATGAAGCCATGCGTATTGGCGACCGTATCGCCATTATGCAAAATGGTGAAGTGGTGCAGGTCGGCACACCGGATGAAATTCTCAATAATCCGGCGAATGATTATGTGCGCACCTTCTTCCGCGGCGTGGATATTAGCCACGTATTCAGTGCGAAAGATATTGCCCGTCGAACACCAAACGGCATTATTCGAAAAACGCCAGGTTTTGGTCCGCGCTCCGCGCTGAAGCTGTTGCAGGACGAAGACCGTGAATACGGTTATCTGGTTGAACGCGGCAATAAATTTGTCGGCGTTGTCTCCATCGACTCCCTGAAAACCGCCCTGAGCGAAAACCAGGGAATCGATGCGGCGTTGATTGACGCTCCGCTTGCCGTGGACGCCGAAACGCCGCTCAGCGAGTTGCTCTCTCACGTGGGTCAGGCGCCGTGCGCCGTGCCGGTTGTCGGTGAAGAACAACAGTACGTTGGCATCATCTCAAAACGGATGCTGCTACAGGCTTTAGATCGCGAGGGGACAAACAATGGCTGATCAATCAAACCCATGGGGCACCACTGAAGCAGCGGACAGCGCGGCGCAATCTGCCGATGCGTGGGGGTCGACGCCTGCGCCTGCCGATGGCGGCGGCGCGGCAGACTGGCTCAACAGCGCACCGGCGCCTGCCCCAGAGCATTTCAATATTATGGATCCGTTCCACAAGACGCTGATCCCGCTGGATAGCTGGGTAACGGAGGGGATCGACTGGGTCGTTACCCACTTCCGTCCGGTGTTCCAGGGGATCCGTATCCCGGTGGATTACATCCTGAACGGCTTCCAGCAGCTGATGCTGGGCATGCCCGCGCCGGTGGCGATTATCCTGTTCTCGCTGATCGCATGGCAGTTCGGCAGCGCGGGTATGGGTATCGCCACGCTGATCTCCCTGATTGCCATCGGCGCGATTGGCGCGTGGTCTCAGGCGATGATCACCCTGGCGCTGGTGCTGACCGCCCTGCTGTTCTGCGTGGCGATCGGCCTGCCGATGGGGATCTGGCTGGCGCGCAGCCCGCGGGCCGCAAAAATTATCCGCCCGCTGCTGGATGCAATGCAGACCACGCCAGCGTTCGTTTACCTGGTGCCTATCGTGATGCTGTTCGGCATCGGTAACGTACCGGGGGTGGTCGTGACCATTATCTTCGCCCTGCCGCCGATTATTCGCCTGACCATTCTGGGCATTAACCAGGTGCCTGCGGATCTGATAGAGGCATCACGCTCGTTTGGCGCCAGCCCGCGTCAGATGCTGTTTAAGGTTCAGCTTCCGCTGGCGATGCCGACCATTATGGCAGGTGTTAACCAGACGCTGATGCTGGCGCTGTCGATGGTGGTGATCGCCTCAATGATTGCCGTTGGCGGGTTAGGTCAGATGGTACTGCGCGGCATTGGCCGTCTCGATATGGGGCTGGCGACCGTCGGCGGCGTCGGGATTGTGATCCTCGCCATCATTCTTGACCGCCTGACCCAGGCTGTCGGTCGTGATTCACGCAGTCGCGGCAACCGTCGCTGGTATACCACCGGCCCTGTCGGGTTACTCACCCGCCCATTCACAAAATAAGGAACAACGATGCGACATAACGTACTTTTTGCCACAGCGTTTGCGACCCTTGTCTCCACCAGCGCAGTTGCCGCTGACCTGCCGGGCAAAGGCATTACCGTGCAGCCGGTGCAGAGCACCATTTCGGAAGAGTCCTTCCAGACCCAGATTGTCAGCCGTGCGCTGGAGAAACTGGGCTATACGGTGAATACCGCCAGTGAAGTGGATTACAACGTGGGCTATACCTCTATTGCCTCCGGCGATGCCACCTTTACCGCCGTGAACTGGCAGCCGCTGCACGACGATATGTATGCCGCCGCAGGCGGTGACAAGAAATTCTACCGCGAAGGCACCTTTGTGACCGGCGCTGCGCAGGGATATTTGATCGACAAGAAAACCGCCGATAAGTATCACATCACCAATATTGAACAGTTGAAAGATCCGAAGATCGCCAAACTCTTTGATACCAACGGTGACGGCAAAGCCGACATGATGGGCTGCTCGCCGGGCTGGGGCTGTGAAGCGGTGATTAACCACCAGAACAAAGCCTTCGATCTGGCGAAGACCGTCGACGTGAGCCACGGCAATTACTCTGCGATGATGGCCGATACCATCGCCCGCTTTAAAGAAGGCAAGCCGGTGATCTACTACACCTGGACGCCGTACTGGGTGAGCGACGTGCTGAAGCCGGGCAAAGACGTGGTGTGGTTGCAGGTGCCCTTCTCCTCCCTGCCGGGCGAGCAGAAAGATATCGACACCAAACTGCCAAACGGCATGAACTATGGCTTCCCGGTGAATACCATGCATATCGTGGCGAACAAAGCCTGGGCCGAGAAAAACCCGGCGGCGGCGAAGCTGTTCTCGGTAATGAAACTGCCGCTGGCAGACATTAACGCCCAGAACGCGATGATGCACGCGGGTAAATCATCCGAAGCTGATATCAAAGGCCACGTGGATGGCTGGATCAAAGCCCACCAGCAGCAGTTCGATGGCTGGGTGAAAGAGGCGCTTGAGGCGCAGAAGTAAAAATACTACCCCTCACCCTGCCCTCTCCCCAAAGGGGAGAGGGTGTATAAAATCCCCTCCCCCCTTTGGGGAGAGGGATAGGGTGAGGGGATCAAACCGCACCCAACCTAAACCGCACAATCCACCACGTAACAATCCCCCAACATTCACAATCATTGGTTATTATGTTTCCGGAAAAATAATCACTTAACTTACGATTCCTGAAACAAATGACAAAAACAACTCAAGGGCTTAGCCCCGCACTCATCCTTTTAATGTCCGTGGCAACGGGACTGGCCGTCGCCAGCAACTATTACGCGCAACCTCTGCTTGATACTATCGCGCGTGCTTTCGATCTTTCAGCCAGCTCCGCCGGCTTTATCGTCACCGCTGCGCAGCTCGGCTATGCGGCCGGGCTGCTGTTCCTGGTGCCATTAGGCGATATGTTTGAGCGCCGCATGCTTATCGTCTCCATGACGCTGCTGGCCGCAGGCGGGATGTTGATCACCGCCAGCAGCCAGTCGTTAACGATGATGATTATCGGTACCGCGCTGACGGGGCTGTTCTCGGTGGTGGCACAAATTCTGGTTCCCCTCGCGGCGACGTTGGCTTCCCCGGAAAAACGCGGCAAAGTGGTTGGCACTATTATGAGCGGCCTGCTGCTGGGTATCCTGCTGGCGCGAACCGTTGCCGGGCTGCTGGCGAGCCTCGGCGGCTGGCGCACCGTTTACTGGGTGGCAAGCGTGCTGATGGTTATCATGGCGCTGGCCCTGTGGCGCGGCCTGCCAAAGGTGAAGCAGGAGAATCACCTGAACTATCCGCAGCTCCTCGCCTCCGTTTTCAGCCTCTTCACCCGGGATAAACTCCTGCGCACACGCGCCGTTCTGGGGTGTCTCACCTTCGCCAACTTCAGCATCTTATGGACGTCGATGGCGTTTCTGCTCGCCGCGCCGCCGTTTAACTACTCAGAAGGCGTGATTGGCCTGTTCGGGCTGGCAGGCGCGGCTGGCGCACTGGGCGCGCGCCCGGCGGGTGGCCTGGCCGACAAAGGTAAATCTCATATGACTACCTCCGCAGGGCTGGTTTTACTCCTGCTCTCATGGGCGGCTATCTGGTACGGACACGTCTCAGTGCTGGCGCTAATTGTCGGTATTCTGGTACTCGACCTCACCGTGCAGGGCGTACATATCACCAACCAGACCGTGATTTACCGCGTGAAACCAGACGCCCGTAACCGTCTGACGGCCGGGTACATGACCAGCTACTTTATCGGCGGCGCGGCGGGCTCGCTAATCTCAGCCTCCGCCTGGCAGCATGCGGGCTGGACGGGCGTGTGCGCAATCGGCGCCATCGTGGCGGCGATAAATCTGCTGGTATGGTGGCGCGGCTATCACCGCCAGGAAGCAATTCACTAAGTTTTACATTGCTTTGGGCCCCCTGGGGTGTAAAGGGGGCCTGCATCTGTTAAGGTAACGGTAATCATTTATCCCAGAAATTTTACTGTGGGTGACATATTTACTACCGGCATGAATAGTTCAGACCCCTGTCCTCACATCCCCTCTTTCGCGGGTACACACCCCACACTTTCTGTGCTCACCGGGTCACGGATTTACCCGGCGCTTTCTGATGGTGACATACGTTTGGCGGATATAACCGCACAAATAATTCATTTACATTATTTGTCACTATCGTTACTATATCGGCTGTAATTAATGAGGTTATGCCCAAAATGGATAGTTCGTTTACGCCCATTGAACAAATGCTTAAGTTCCGCGCCAGTCGTCATGAGGACTTCCCGTATCAGGAGATCCTGCTGACCCGCCTGTGCATGCACATGCAGGGTAAGCTGCTGGAAAATCGTAACAAGATGCTGAAAGCGCAAGGGATTAACGAGACGTTGTTTATGGCGTTGATTACGCTTGAGTCTCAGGAAAACCACAGCATTCAGCCGTCTGAACTGAGCTGCGCGCTGGGTTCATCCCGTACCAATGCAACCCGTATTGCTGATGAGCTGGAGAAGCGCGGCTGGATAGAGCGCCGTGAGAGCGATAACGATCGCCGCTGCCTGCATCTGCAACTGACCGAGAAAGGTCACGAATTCCTGCGCGAAGTGTTGCCACCGCAGCATAACTGCCTGCACCAGCTTTGGTCTGCCCTCAGCACCGCCGAGCGCGACCAGCTTGAGCACATTACTCGCAAGCTGCTCACCCGTCTGGACCAGATGGATGAAGATGGCGTCATTCTTGAGGCGCTGCGCTAACGCGACGATCCGCTCAACATTCCAGATTGCAAAAGAAAAACTGACAGGCCAGCACGTGAAACTGCTGGCCTTTCTGACAACAGGTCGGCTCAGCCGATGTGAAAATAAAAAGATCGTGGAGAACAACAATGAGCGCAAATGCGGAGAACACCCCCCCGCAGCAACCGGTCAACAAGAAGGGCAAACGTAAGAGCGCCCTTATTCTGCTGACCTTGCTCTTTATTATTATTGCCGTGGCATATGGGATCTATTGGTTTTTAGTCTTGCGTCATGTTGAAGAGACAGACGATGCATACGTGGCAGGGAATCAGGTTCAAATCATGGCGCAGGTGTCAGGCAGCGTGACGAAAGTCTGGGCTGACAACACCGACTTTGTGAAAAAAGGGGATGTGCTGGTCACGCTTGACCCGACCGACGCCCAACAGGCGTTTGAAAAAGCACAGACGGCGCTGGCCTCCAGCGTTCGCCAGACCCGCCAGTTGATGATCAACAGCAAACAGCTTCAGGCCAATATCGACGTGCAGAAAACGGCCCTGGCCCAGGCGCAGAGCGACCTCAAGCGTCGTGTTCCTCTCGGCACCGCCAACCTGATTGGCCGTGAAGAGTTGCAGCACGCCCGCGATGCGGTGGCGAGCGCACAGGCGCAGCTGGACGTGGCGATCCAACAGTACAACGCCAACCAGGCGATGGTGCTGGGCACCTCTCTGGAAAACCAGCCGGCGGTGAAACAGGCGGCGACCGAAGTGCGTAACGCATGGCTTGCCCTGCAACGTACCAAAATCGTCAGCCCGATGACCGGTTACGTTTCCCGTCGTTCCGTGCAGCCGGGTGCGCAAATTAGCACCACCACGCCGCTGATGGCGGTCGTTCCGGCGAACAACCTGTGGGTGGACGCGAACTTCAAAGAGACCCAGCTGGCGCATATGCGTATCGGCCAGACCGCAACCGTGGTCAGCGATATCTACGGCGATGACGTGAAGTACACCGGTAAAGTAGTCGGTCTGGACATGGGGACCGGCAGCGCGTTCAGCCTGCTGCCTGCACAGAACGCCACCGGCAACTGGATCAAAGTGGTACAGCGCTTGCCTGTACGTATCGAGCTGGATCCTAAGCAGCTGGCAGACCATCCGCTGCGAATTGGCCTTTCCACGCTGGTGACGGTCGATACCGCCAACCGCGACGGTCAGATCCTCGCAAGCCAGGTGCGCAGCACGCCAGCTTATGAAAGTAACGCCCGTGAAATTAGCCTCGATCCGGTCAATAAGCTGATCGATGACATCGTGAAGGCAAACGCCGGTTAAGCCGAAGGTGAGCGTTATGCAACAGCAAAAGCCGCAAAAACCGCTTGAGGGGGCGCAGCTGGTCATTATGACCATTGCGCTGTCGCTGGCGACATTCATGCAGGTGCTGGACTCCACCATCGCAAACGTGGCGATCCCTACGATCGCCGGGAACCTTGGCTCATCGCTGAGCCAGGGGACCTGGGTCATTACCTCATTCGGGGTGGCGAACGCCATCTCTATTCCCATCACCGGCTGGCTGGCGAAGCGCGTCGGTGAAGTGAAGCTGTTCCTCTGGTCGACGATCCTGTTCGTGCTGGCCTCCTGGGCCTGCGGCATGTCCAGCAGCCTGACGATGCTGATTTTCTTCCGCGTCATCCAGGGGATTGTCGCCGGGCCGTTGATTCCGCTATCGCAGAGTTTACTGCTGAACAACTATCCGCCCGCCAAGCGCTCCATCGCGCTCGCGCTGTGGTCGATGACGGTGATTGTCGCCCCAATTTGCGGGCCAATCCTCGGCGGCTATATCAGCGATAACTATCACTGGGGCTGGATCTTCTTCATCAACGTACCCATCGGTGCGCTGGTGGTGCTGATGACGCTACAGTCTCTGCGTGGTCGCGAAACGCGGACCGAACAGCGGCGGATCGACGGCATCGGGCTGGCACTGCTGGTTGTCGGCATCGGCAGCCTGCAAATCATGCTCGACCGCGGCAAAGAGCTGGACTGGTTCGCCTCTACGGAAATCATCGTGCTGACGGTGGTCGCCGTGGTTGCCATTAGCTTCCTGATTGTCTGGGAGCTGACGGACGAAAATCCGATAGTCGACCTCTCGCTGTTTAAATCGCGAAACTTCACCATCGGCTGCCTCTGTATCAGCCTCGCCTATATGCTCTACTTCGGCGCGATTGTTCTGCTGCCGCAGCTGTTGCAGGAGGTGTACGGCTATACCGCAACCTGGGCGGGGCTGGCCTCCGCGCCGGTGGGGTTAATTCCGGTTCTGCTGTCGCCGATTATTGGCCGTTTCGCCCATAAGCTCGACATGCGCAGGCTGGTGACGTTCAGCTTCATCATGTACGCCGTGTGCTTCTACTGGCGCGCGTATACGTTTGAACCGGGAATGGACTTTGGCGCCTCCGCGTGGCCGCAGTTTATTCAGGGCTTTGCTGTGGCGTGCTTCTTTATGCCACTGACCACCATTACGCTTTCCGGCTTGCCGCCTGAGCGGATGGCGGCGGCATCGAGCCTGTCGAACTTCACCCGTACGCTGGCGGGCTCCATCGGGACATCGATCACCACCACGCTGTGGACCAACCGGGAAGCGATGCACCATGCCCAGCTGACCGAAGCGGTGAACCCGTTCAACCCTAACGCTCAGCAGATGTATAGCCAGCTTGAGGGGATGGGGATGACGGAGCAGCAGGCGTCCGGCTGGCTTGCCCAGCAGATCACCAACCAGGGGCTGATTATCTCGGCAAACGAGATTTTCTGGATATCGGCGGGGATCTTCATCGTCCTGCTGGGGCTGGTGTGGTTTGCCAAACCACCGTTTGGTGCCGGTAGCGGGGGCGGTGGAGCGCACTAGCCCTGTGCACGGTTTGCCCGGTGGCGCTACTGTATGACCGGATACATAGGTAACAGATCAGGCCGGGAACATAGGTAACACTTTTCAGTCTATCCGGAGCACACTCTGGGTTTTTCGGTCGTAGTACGCAAGCGTTATTCCATTAAAGATGATGGCCTCCAGGCCATCATCTTGTTCTTCCAGCATGATGTACTCATCAGTCAGCGCTTCACTCAGGTACACCGTCCCCTTTTTCCCCATATAGAGTGTCCCCCTTGATTTCACCCTGTAGACCGTACCTCCTTCCGGATAAGCATATTCAGGAACCCTGCCATCCCAGTGCCGGCCTGAGGGTTGCCATACCGTTCCGGGCGTTGCACCCGCCAGGGCTTCATGCGGCCTTTCGTAGTTAAACTCTTCCCGGTAGCCACTGAACCACCGCTGTTGTTCTTCCATCGTCATAAATATGTTGCCCTGTTTTACTGCACTTTTCAGCGAACGATGCATTCGCTCATGACGGCCGTTTTCTTCCGGATGCCCCTTTCTGATGCGTTCCGGTCTGATGCCCAGCTTTATCAGCCAGACTGCAAGGCGACTTAACCCGGCGATACCTGTTCCTGCGAAAGGCTGACCATTATCCGTTCTCAGGACTTCCGGCAGACCGTACTCCAGGAACGCATCCGTCAGGCACTGCCTGACGAAGGGCTCGCTCTCCCGGTCTGCTCCCCGGCAGCTCAGAAGATACCGGCTGTGATTGTCGGTGAGGGTGAAGGGATGACAGTATTTCCGGCTCAGCAGCCTGAACTTGCCTTTAAAATCAGCGCTCCAGACCTGATTGTTCTCACTGATGATGGTCAGGGGCTGGCGATTGCCCGGGGTTCTGCGCTTTCGCTTTTTATCCGGAACCAGGCCTTCACGCTTGAGGATATCGCCGATAGTGCTGGCAGCGGGGACGGTAAAATCGACGTGATGATTGAGCAGCCACATCCGCAGTTTTTTGGGGCCCCAGTCAGGGTGTTTTTGCCTCAGGGCCGTAAGCTGCCCGGCGATATCATCAGGAACTGTCCGGGAGTGGGAGTGCGGAGCACGCGACCGGTCAGAGAGAGATGACAGGTCAGAGGGGTCAAAACGCTGAAGCCATTTGTAACCGGTTTTTCGACTGATGCCGAAGAGACGGCAGAGGGCAGAAAAGAATCCGTACCTGCATGGCAGGCACGGATAAAATCAAGGCGTTGCATAGGTCGGGTCTCAGTCCAGGGCATAGCGAGTCTCCTCTTCTATGCCAGTTATAACTGTTACCCATGTTTCCGGTTCATACCCTACGCTTACCGGGCCTACGAACGTAGGCCGGATAAGGCGTAGCCGCCATCCGGCAAAACACCGCACCGTGTCCAAAACGCGACAGCGATTGTCACTTCCGATAAAGCAGCGCGCCTGAAATTGATTCACGAGAGTGAAAAGACAACAGGAGCGTACCATGCTGAACACACCCGCGCCACGCGCTGGCTCTCGACAGACTTACGTCGAAGTGAGCACGCCGAACGTCTATCTCGACCAGATCGAATATTTCTGCCACTACTTCAGCCGCCGCAGCGACGTCTGTAACAGCGTGCATCCGCAAAACGATCGCGATACCGGCGTCGCCAGCGCGGAGCTGGCCGTGGTTGTCGTCATCAGTATTGTAGGCCCGGTCAGCGAAGCGCCACCGGGCATCCACAGGCACAATACTAAATGTGCAGTTCCTGAAGTTTTTCTTTTGGCAGGGCCAGCTCGTCGTTGCTGTTTACACGAACATCACGTTCGATGATATGGCGGGCAATCTCCTGAGCTTCTTCCAGAGAGTGCATCTGGTAAGTGCCACACTGGTAAACGTTCAACTCTGGGATCTGGTTCTGCTCTTTCACCTTCAGCACGTCTTCCATGGCCGCTTTCCACGCATCCGCGACGCGTTTCTCTTCAGGCTGACCAATCAGGCTCATGTAGAAACCGGTGCGGCAGCCCATCGGAGAGATATCGATGATCTCCACGCCGTTGCCGTTCAGGTGGTCGCGCATGAATCCGGCGAAAAGGTGTTCCAGCGTGTGAATGCCTTTCTCTGGCATCACTTCTTTATTCGGCACGCAGAAGCGCAGGTCGAAAACGGTGATCGTGTCGCCGTGCGGCGTGTTCATGGTCTTCGCCACGCGGACTGCTGGTGCTTCCATACGGGTATGGTCGACAGTAAAGCTATCTAATAACGGCATACGTCACCTCCGATAGTGATTTTTTTTAAAATAAACTGAACTCTTCTACAGAATGCGCGTCTGAGTATATGAAAGACGCGCATTTGTTATCATCATCCCTGAATTCAGAGATGTATATTTTGGCCACAGCGATGTGGCCTTTTTCTTTTGGTTCAGGCCTGCTTCGCCAGAAACGCCTCAAACGACTCCGTATCCGCCGCTTCGACCTCTTTCTGACGCACAACGGACGCATCGCGCTCTGCCACAAAATCCGCTTCGCTCAGGATCTCTAACGGCTCCTGCATCAGCATCTCACGGTACTCCGCTGAGAGTGAACGCCCTGTGCCACCAATTCCCTGTTCAATCATAGAACGCAGAATACGTGCTGAGAATGTCAGTTCCGGGTTATCGAAGCTTTCAACCAGTTCGTCGCAGACCTTCTGGTAAGCTTCGCCGCCGTACACGCTATCCAGCGTCTGGGCTACGCGCTTCAGGTCATGGAACAGATCCTTCCCTACCTTGGACAGTGGGAACTGGGCCGTTTCACAGCCAATACCTAACGTCAGACCCGGCTTGCGCCCTTCCAGAATCACGCGATTCCAGTTGGCACGAGTACACAGCAGTTCGTCGGAACTCATTTCCGGCGCATCCGCCAGTACGCACCAGACCATAAACAGGTCAAGGAAGCGAACCTGCTGCTCGTCAACGCCAATCGGTGAGAACGGGTTGATATCCAGCGAGCGCACTTCAATGTATTCGATCCCGCCGCGCTGTAGCGCATCCGACGGCGTTTCACCGCTGCGCGTCACGCGCTTCGGACGAATCGGCGCATACAGTTCATTTTCAATCTGCAATACGTTGGTGTTAATTTGCAGGCGCTTGCCGTCTTTTTCGAGGCCGATTTTTTCGTACTCTTCCGACGGGGTTTTTATCGCCCGCTTCAGGCCTGCCACATATTCGTGCAGATCGTTAAACGTAATTCCGAGATTGCTTTGCGATTTATTGGTATAGCCAAGGTCGCTCAGGCGCAGCGAGGTCGCGTACGGCAGATAGTACATGCCACACTCGGTCTTCTCGAACGGCAGCGTGGTCGGTTTCCCTTGCAGGAACGATGAACAAATGGCCGGGGACGCGCCGAACAGATACGGAATAACCCAGCCAAAACGGTAGTAGTTGCGGATCAGGCGGAAGTAGCCCGCGGAGATCGCTTCTTTATCCGTTTCACCGCACTTCGCCTGCCAGAACGCCATCGGCAGAGAGAAATTGTAGTGCACGCCAGAGATCGTCTGCATCAGTGCGCCGTAGCGATTTTTCAGTCCTTCGCGATACAGCGTTTTCAGCCGTCCAATATTCGAGGTGCCGTACTGAGCCAGCTCGATATCCTGCCCCTGCTCGATATAGCACGGCATGCTGAGCGGCCACATACGCTCGTCGCCGAGGTTGCGGGCGGTGAAGCGATGCACGTCGCGCATGATCGTCAGCATATGATCAATATCACCGTCTACTGGCGTAATGAACTCCAGCAGCGCTTCGGCGAAATCGGTTGTGATCCATTTATGTGTCAGCGCCGAGCCTAACGCCTTCGGGTGTCCCGTAGTCGCTAAGCTACCATCCGCATTTACGCGCAGCGTTTCGCGCTCAAGCCCACGCTGAATCCCCTTCAGTGCCTGAGGGTGATTTTCCAGCCAGGCCAGCGCCTGTGATACGTCCGGGATCAATTTGACCTCCCGCCTGTCAAAAAATTGTCACTCAGCATAATTGTAATGGTTGACGATTGAAGGTCGCGAATTCATTCCACCAATTAGTGCCACCACGTCATACCCTGTAGTGTTACCCATGCCAGTAAAACATAGCGTAACGCCTTGCCAAGGCACAAAAAAAAGAGCACCGGTCCCCAGGAGATGCGCATCCATCCCGCCAGCAGACACAGTAAATCGCCTATTACAGGCATCCAGCTTAATAACAGCGTGGCAGCGCCATAGCGTTTTAGCCAGCCCACTGCCTTTTCCTGCCAGCGAGATTTTTCGCGTAGCGGAAAGAAACGTCCAAGAATAACGTTAGTCAGCCCTCCAAGGCTATTACCCATTGTTGCTATTAAGACCAGCAACCAGGGCTGACTCACGCCGGACAACAGCATCGCCACCAGCACCACTTCCGAATTCCCCGGTAAGAGGGTGGAGCTTAAAAAACTGCTGGCGAATAATGAAGCGAGTGACAGCGCGTCACTCACAGTAAGCGAACGTCCACCGCCGCCATTCCGGCATCACGCGCGGCCTGAATGCCAAAATCAGCATCTTCAAACACCACGCATTTTGCAGGTGGTACACCCATTAATTCTGCACAGCGCAGGAAGGTATCCGGTGCGGGTTTGTGATGTTTAACATGATCGGCGGCAACGACGGCAGAAAAATAGTGGCGCAGGCCAAGGTGTTTGAGTAGCGCTTCAGCAATCGCGCTCTCGCTGCCCGTACCGACAGACATAGGACGACGCCCGTGCCACTCCTTGACGACGTCAATGAGTGGTAAAGGCTGCACGGTGTCTAACAGTATGGCTTTTACCGCGTCGGTTTTTTCACGCGCGAGCTGGTGCGGGTCGAGATCGGCCTGATTCAGCTCAATCACGGCCTGTGCGATACGCCAGGTGGGCGATCCGTTGAGGGCAATCATCGCCTGTAAATCGAAGCGCATACCGTAACGGCCCAGGACTTCGGTCCAGGCCTGACGATGCGTGGGTTCGGTATCCAGGAGGGTGCCGTCCATGTCGAAGATCAAACCGTCATACTGTGCGTACATCGTGCTCTCGCTAAACGATTAACAAAGCATTACTTTATCGTAAAAGGGGATTTTTGTCGCTGATTGCGAAGTGATAACAATGAGAGTGATTAAGAACTAAACATCGAAGGGGATCACAAGAAGAGATGGTGCATCCGGGAGGATTCGAACCTCCGACCGCTCGGTTCGTAGCCGAGTACTCTATCCAGCTGAGCTACGGATGCATCGGGATTTGCTGCTGTACTTCTCGATACTCATATCACTTCAAAAGCAATATGAATTAAAAAATGGTGCATCCGGGAGGATTCGAACCTCCGACCGCTCGGTTCGTAGCCGAGTACTCTATCCAGCTGAGCTACGGATGCATCGGGATTTACTACTGTACTGCTCGATATTCATATCACTTCGAAAGCAATATGAAGTAATAGATGGTGCATCCGGGAGGATTCGAACCTCCGACCGCTCGGTTCGTAGCCGAGTACTCTATCCAGCTGAGCTACGGATGCATCGGGATTTACTACTGTACTGCTCGATATTCATATCACTTCGAAAGCAATATGAAGTAATAGATGGTGCATCCGGGAGGATTCGAACCTCCGACCGCTCGGTTCGTAGCCGAGTACTCTATCCAGCTGAGCTACGGATGCAAAATGGCGGTGAGGCGGGGATTCGAACCCCGGATGCAGCTTTTGACCGCATACTCCCTTAGCAGGGGAGCGCCTTCAGCCTCTCGGCCACCTCACCACACAACGCCTCTTTCGAGTGCTTCGAGCAACTCGTTAAGAGCTTCTCGTCGCTGCGTGGCGCATATATTACTTTCTGGGACTTATAAGTCAAACAATTTTCCACATGCTTTTTTCGTTTGCACAATTCGCACGCAATTCGCATGTAAAAGCCGCAAAGAGAGTGTTTTATAAGCGGATTTTGCAGGCATCTTCACAGAATTCTGTTGAGAGAAGCGCGTCATTTGGATGAGATAAGGTTATGAGAGTGGTCAAAAACGAAGCGTTTGAAATAGAACGGTAACTTTATGCAGGAAAAATAACAGGAGGGTTGCGTCTCGCCCGACAGCGAGACGCGACAATATCAGTAACTGGACTGCTGGGATTTTTCAGCCTGGATACGCTGGTAGATCTCTTCACGGTGGACAGATACTTCTTTAGGAGCGTTAACACCAATACGTACCTGGTTACCCTTTACCCCTAAAACTGTCACGGTGACCTCATCCCCAATCATGAGGGTCTCACCAACTCGACGAGTCAGAATCAGCATTCTTTGCTCCTTGAAAGATTAAAAGAGTCGGGTCTCTTGTATCCCGGCATTATCCATCATATAACGCCAAAAAGTAAGCGATGACAAACACGTAAAGTGTAAGCAGTCACGGCATCACATTCTGTTAAACGTAAGTTTAGCCGATATACACAAACTCAACCTGACTTTATCGTTATCGATAGCGCAGTGAGCAAGACGCCATAACGTTACCGCTATGGCGTCTGCTTGTGCTTTGTAGTTATTACAGTTTCGCGCTTACCCAGCTTTCAACGCTGGCTAATGCCGCGGGAAGTGCCGCCGCATCCGTACCACCGGCTTGCGCCATGTCCGGACGACCGCCACCTTTGCCACCCACCTGCTGGGCGACCATGCCAATCAGTTCCCCTGCTTTGACACGATCCGTCACATCCTTAGAGACGCCCGCAATCAGAGAAACCTTACCCTCTGCGACCGTTGCCAGCACGATAACCGTCGAACCAAGCTGGTTCTTCAGATCGTCGACCATGGTACGCAGCATCTTAGGCTCAACGCCCGCCAGATCGCTGACCAGCAGTTTGACGCCCTTAATGTCTACCGCTTTGCTGGAGAGGTTTGCGCTCTCCTGCGCCGCAGCCTGTTCTTTCAGCTGCTGGAGTTCTTTTTCCAACTGACGGGTACGATCCAGCGCGACACGCACTTTTTCGCCCAGGTTCTGACTATCGCCTTTCAGCAGCTGCGCGATCTCGTGCAGCTGGTCGCTCTGCGCATGCAGGCTGGCAATCGCGCCTTCCCCGGTCACCGCCTCAATACGACGCACGCCTGCCGCCGTCCCCGACTCGGAAACGATGCGGAACAAGCCGATGTCACCGGTGCGGGATGCGTGAGTACCGCCACACAGTTCGGTAGAGAAGTCGCCCATGCTCAGCACGCGAACGCGGTCGTCATATTTCTCGCCAAACAGCGCCATCGCACCTTTCTTCTTCGCTGCCTCAAGATCCATGATGTGGGTTTCGATTGGCAGGTTGCGGCGGATCTGGGCATTCACCAGGTCTTCCACCGCACGAATTTCAGACGGCTTCATCGCTTCAAAATGCGAGAAGTCGAAACGCAGCACTTTGTCGTTAACCAGAGAACCTTTCTGTGCAACGTGCGTACCCAGCACTTCGCGCAGGGCTGCGTGCATCAGGTGGGTTGCCGAGTGGTTCAGACGAATGCGCGCGCGGCGAGCTTCGTCAACGTTGGCCTGAACGCCCTCGCCCACTTTCAGAGAACCGGAAACCAGTTTGCCCTGGTGACCAATTGCCTGACCGTATTTCTGGGTATCGCTTACGCTGAAGCTGAAGCCATTGCCTTTCAGTTCGCCTTTATCGCCAACCTGGCCGCCGGATTCCGCATAGAACGGTGTTTTATCCAGGATAACAACCGCGTCCTGACCTGCGCTAATGCTGTCTACGGCTTTACCGTCAACAAACAGCGCGGTCACGTTGCTGGTCAGAGCCAGCTCTTCGTAGCCTTTAAATTCAGACGCGCTATCAACGCGGATCATCGCGTTGTAGTCCGCGCCAAAACCGCTGGATTCACGCGCACGACGACGCTGCTCTTCCATTGCGGCTTCAAAGCCTGCTTCGTCAACTTTGATGTTGCGCTCGCGGCAAACGTCCGCCGTCAGGTCAACCGGGAAGCCGTAGGTGTCGTACAGGCGGAAAGCGGTTTCGCCATCCAGCGTGTCGCCCTTGAGTTTCGCCAGCTCGTCGTCCAGCAGCGCCAGTCCGCGCTCCAGCGTACGGGCAAACTGCTCTTCTTCGGTTTTCAGAACCTGTTCAACTTGCGCCTGCTGGCGTTTCAGCTCGTCACCGGCAGAGCCCATCACGCCAATCAGTGGCCCAACGAGTTTATAGAAGAAGGTGTCCTTCGCGCCCAGCATGTTGCCATGACGGATCGCACGACGAATGATACGACGCAGCACATAGCCACGGTTTTCATTCGACGGGATAACGCCGTCAGCAATCAGGAACGCACAGGAACGAATATGGTCTGCGATAACGCGCAGTGATTTGTTGTTCAGATCGGTTGCGCCCGTCACTTCGGCAACGGCTTTGATCAGGGTGCTGAACAGGTCAATCTCATAGTTGGAGTTAACGTGTTGCAGAACGGCCGCGATACGCTCAAGACCCATACCGGTATCTACGGACGGTTTTGGCAGCGGCTCCATGGTGCCGTCGGCCTGACGGTTGAACTGCATGAAGACAATGTTCCAGATCTCAATGTAGCGATCGCCATCTTCTTCCGCGCTTCCCGGAGGGCCGCCCCAGATGTGGTCACCATGATCGTAGAAGATCTCGGTGCACGGACCGCAAGGGCCGGTGTCACCCATCTGCCAGAAGTTATCAGACGCGTAAGGCGCGCCTTTGTTGTCACCGATACGGATGATACGTTCGCGAGGGATACCCACTTCTTTTTCCCAGATGTCGAACGCTTCGTCATCGGTCTCATACACGGTCACCCACAGACGCTCTTTCGGCAGATTAAACCAGTTTTCACCGGTCAGCAGTTCCCACGCATATTGAATGGCGTCGTGTTTGAAGTAGTCGCCGAAGCTGAAGTTACCCAGCATTTCGAAGAAAGTATGGTGGCGCGCGGTGTAACCGACGTTTTCCAGATCGTTGTGTTTACCGCCCGCACGCACGCAACGCTGTGAGGTTGTGGCGCGGGAATAATTACGCTTGTCGAGACCAAGGAACACATCCTTGAACTGGTTCATCCCGGCGTTGGTAAACAGCAGAGTCGGGTCATTGTTCGGTACCAGGGAGCTGCTGGCAACAACCTGGTGTCCCTTACTATGGAAAAAATCGAGAAACGCCTGACGGATCTCAGCGGTGCTCTTGCTCATAATTATCCTGAAATCAAGCTAACGAAATGTCGCAGCAGATCTGTATCTGTAAACAGTTGGACGGACCAGCTACTTGAAAAAGTGGGAATAAGATAAGTTTTCTTTAGTGGGAAGTAAAATCCCGCATGCGTTCAATCGGTAAAATTACGCCAGATATCCTGAATATCTTCCATCAGGAAGCCGCGGTAGAGCAAAAAGCGCTGGATTTTAACTTTTTCTGAAAATTCACGCGGCAGCGGCTCACCGTACTTTCGTACCGCCTGCTCACGCGCCAGTTCGCACCAGTCGATTTCACTTTCGCGCATGGCTTTTTCAATCGATTCACGGGCTACACCTTTCTGGTTCAGCTCCTGGCGGATACGCGCTGGCCCATAGCCTTTACGACCACGGCTGGCAAGAAAGCGAGCGGCAAAACGGCCGTCATCCAGATAGTGATGCTCGTAGCACCAGGCAACCACGCGGTCATAATCTTCCGCGGTGGCATCAATGTCTTCCGGACCGTTTTTGCTCATGACGGGCGCTGACAGTTTCCGCCGCAGCTCCTGTTCACTATGGTCACGCACGGCAAGAATACGCACGGCCCGATCCAGCAAGCGTGAGTAGGCTGGTCGGCGTGATGTCGGTTCACTCATAAAAAACCTGTCGATTCAGAAATGCAAAAAGGGCCGCATCAGCAGCCCTTCATTTTTATCCGAGAGGATTAAAAGTCTTCGTTGGTTTCTTCAGCATCCGCGCCGTCGACCACGAAATCAGGTTTAGAGTCCTGGTTGCTCAGCAGGAGTTCACGCACCTTCTTCTCAATCTCTTTCGCCGCCGCCGGGTTCTCTTTCAGCCAGGAGATAGCATTCGCTTTACCCTGACCAATCTTGTCACCGTTGTAGCTGTACCATGCGCCCGCTTTTTCAATCAGCTTCTCTTTCACGCCCAGGTCAACCAGCTCGCCGAGGAAGTTGATACCTTCGCCGTAGAGGATCTGGAACTCAGCCTGTTTGAACGGTGCTGCGATTTTGTTCTTCACAACCTTCACGCGGGTTTCGCTACCGACGACGTTATCCCCCTCTTTCACCGCGCCGATACGGCGGATATCCAGACGGACAGAAGCGTAGAATTTCAGAGCGTTACCGCCGGTGGTGGTTTCCGGGTTACCGAACATTACACCAATTTTCATACGGATCTGGTTGATGAAGATCAGCAGCGTATTGGACTGCTTCAGGTTACCCGCCAGCTTACGCATCGCCTGGCTCATCATACGTGCCGCGAGGCCCATGTGAGAGTCACCGATTTCACCTTCAATTTCTGCTTTTGGCGTCAGCGCCGCAACGGAGTCGACGATGATCACGTCAACCGCACCTGAGCGCGCCAGCGCGTCACAAATTTCCAGGGCCTGCTCGCCGGTATCCGGCTGGGAGCACAGCAGGTTGTCGATATCAACGCCCAGTTTACGGGCATAGACCGGGTCCAGCGCGTGCTCGGCATCGATAAACGCACAGGTTTTACCTTCGCGCTGTGCCGCCGCAACAACCTGCAACGTCAGGGTGGTTTTACCCGAGGATTCCGGACCGTAGATTTCTACGATACGGCCCATCGGCAAACCGCCAGCGCCCAGTGCGATATCAAGAGAAAGCGAACCAGTGGAGATAGTTTCCACATCCATGGAACGGTCTTCACCCAGGCGCATGATGGAGCCTTTACCGAATTGCTTTTCGATCTGGCCCAGTGCTGCCGCCAACGCTTTCTGTTTGTTTTCGTCGATAGCCATTATTACTCCTGTCATGCCGGGAGAAGCAACTGCGCTTCACCATGGACTTCTGTTCTGTTGAGGCAATTATACTGTATAGTCATACAGTATCAAGTATTTTGTAGAAATTGTTGCCAGAGCGTTTTTAACGCGTATTCCGTTGCCTGACGACGCACGCTTTCGCGATCGCCGCTGAAGCATTCCCGGCGGGTGATCCCTTCACCTTTTGAGGTGGCAAAGCCAAACCAGACGGTGCCGACAGGCTTCACGTCGCTGCCGCCGTCCGGCCCCGCGATACCGCTGATGGAGATAGCGTAATCTGCGCGCGCCTCTTTCAGCGCGCCAATCGCCATTTCGATCACCACCGGCTCGCTGACCGCGCCATGCTGCTCAAGCGTGGCTTCACGCACGCCAATCATCTGCGCTTTAGCCTCGTTACTGTAGGTCACAAAGCCGCGTTCAAACCAGGCGGAACTGCCAGCAATATCGGTAATTGCTTTCGCCACCCAGCCGCCGGTGCAGGATTCTGCGGTCGTAAGAGTCGCGCCGCGCTGTTTCAGCGCCAGCCCCACCACTTCGCTTAGCTGCATCAATTCATGGTCAGTCATTCTCGCTCCAGGCCTTAGAAAAACATGCAGCACAAGATAGCACTTTCTCATCAAATATGGGGATGCGCGTCGGGTTTTACGAGGGGGCTTCAGAAAAAAGCCGATGCGGGCGCATCGGCCAGAGAGACGCTTATTTCATGCTGTTAGCGAGGGTATCCACATTGTGGCGAAACGCCTTGACGTAAGTGTCCGCCACGCCGCCCTTCGCGGACAGCGCTTCCGGGTAAAGTTCACCGCCCGGCTGGGCGCCCGTGGCGGTCGCAATCTGCTTCACCAGGCGCGGATCAAGCTGGTTTTCCATAAACCAGGTTTTCACACCGTCAGCTTTAATCTGATTGATGATCTCCGCTACCTGCGCCGCGCTGGCTTCACTCTCAGACGACAGCCCCTGCGGCGCCATAAACGTCACGCCGTAGGCGCGGCTGAAATAGCCGAAGGCGTCGTGGCTGGTCAGCACTTTGCGCTTCGCCTGTGGGATGTCGCTGAAACGCTTTTTAGCCCAACCGTCCAGCTGAGAGAGCTGCGCAATATAGGGTTTACCGGTAGCTTCAAGCGCCGCCGTATCTTCAGGATCGGCCTTCACCAGCCCAGAGAGAATATTTTGCGCATACAGCGCGCCGTTCGCCGCGCTGTTCCACGCGTGCGGATCGGTCACGGTTTTACCGTCCTCTTCCAGCGTGTGCGTTTTCACGCCGTCCGAAGCAACCACCAGCTGGCCTTTGAATCCGGAGGCTTTCACCAGACGATCGAGCCAGCCCTCCAGCCCCAGCCCATTGACCACCACCACGTCAGCTTTACTCAACGCCGCGCTGTCTTTGGGCGAGGGTTCGAAAGTATGGGGATCACCGTCCGGCCCCACCAGCGTCGTAACCTTCACACGATCGCCGCCAACCTGCTGCGTGATGTCTCCCAGGATGGAAAAGCTGGTCACCACATTAAGCGTTTTCGCCATTACGCCGTGCGTCATCATGCCGAGCGCGAGCGCCACGGCTAACCCTGTACGTTTCATCGTTTCCCCTTGCGTTAAAAAAGCGCCCGCAGGCTATCCGCCAGCCTGCTGCGCGTGCCAAATAAAACGGAAATAAAGAACAATGCGCTGGCGGTCAGCACAATGGAGGGCCCGGCGGGCAGACTCACTGCCCAGGAAAGGCTTAAGCCCAGCCACGCGCAAAAAATACCGCTGATACCCGCCATCAGAAGTAACCCTGGCAGGGTGCGCACCCAACAGCGTGCTGCCACGGCGGGTAACATCATCAGCCCGACGGCCATCAACGTGCCGAGCACCTGAAAACCGGCCACCAGGTTGAGCACCAGCAGCGCCAGAAACAGACCGTGTAACATCCCGGGCAGCCAGCGCGCGTTCACCTGCAACCACGCGGTATCGAACGCTTCGCTGACCAGCCCACGATAAAACATCGCCAGCGTGAGGAGCGTGAACATGCAAACGCCCGTCACGAACAGGGCTGACGCGCTATCCACGGCGAGAATGGAGCCAAACAGAAGATGAAGCAGATCGACATTTGAACCGCGCAGCGACACCAGCGTGACGCCCAGCGCCAGGGAACCCAGGTAAAACCCCGCGAAGCTGGCATCCTCTTTAAGGGGCGTGCGGCGGCTGACCAGCCCGGCCACCAGCGCAACGGCGATACCGGCAATAAACCCGCCGACAGTCATTGCCAGAAGCGACATACCGCTGAGCAGATAGCCCACCGCGACACCCGGCAAAATGGCATGAGAAAGGGCGTCCCCCATCAGGCTCATCCGACGCAGCTGAAGGAATACCCCCAGCGCCGTGGTGCTGACGGAGAGCGCCAGGCAAACCACCAGTGCACGGCGCATAAAGCCGTACTCAATAAACGGCTGGAAGAATGTATGCCAGATCATGCCACCCTCACCCGCTCGGTTTTCCATTGGGGACTATCAGCGTCCAGACGTAACGTCTGCGGGAAGTGACGTGCTACGCGCTCGCTGTCATGCAGAACCGCCAGTAGGGTCTGCCCCTGCATATACATCTCCAGCATCAGATCCATCAGCACGTTGCAGGTCGCTTCATCAACGCCGGTGAAGGGTTCGTCCAGCATCACCAGCGGTGCCTGCTGCACTAAAACGCGGGCAAACAGCATGCGCTGGAATTGCCCGCCGGAGAGTTCATCGATGGTGGATAACGCCATGGACGCCAGCCCCACGCGCTCAAGCGCGCCGGCAATGCGCATGCGGGTATCCCGACGAAAACCGGCAAATAGCGAGATTTCTGGCCAGCAGCCCATGCTCACCACGTCCTGCACGGTCAGAGGAAATTGCGCCTCCAGCGCGTGACGCTGCGCCAGCCAGCCCACCACCGGACGTCTCCCCTGCCAGCGAAACGTACCGCTGACGGGCGGAAGAAAGCCAGCGAGCGTTTTCAGCAGCGTGGATTTGCCGCAGCCGTTGGCCCCGACGATGGCGGTCATGCTCCCGCGTTCAATCACGCCGGACAGTGCGCGCGTAACGGGCTGGCGATCGTAACCCGCCACCAGGTCGTTCATCACGATCATGGCAACGCCACCGCCCAGCGCACGGCCAGGCCGAGAAACAGAATGAGCATCAGCGCCAGCAGCAGACGAACCGGGGATGAGAGAGAAAACAGGGACATGGATATCTCAATTAAAAATTATGTTATAACATAACAATAATGAAAGACGATTAAGATGTAAACGGCGGGAGTGAAATGGGAATGTGGCGAAATGTTTCTGCGGGAAACAGGTGCGGGCGGGTGCCCTCACCCCAGCCCTCTCCCACAGGGAGAGGGAGGCATAAGGGGACTTACTGGCTAAACGGTGACGCTGCCGGCACACGCGCCTGAGACACCGCCAGCCCCAGCTGCCACACCGCCATCGCATAGTGCGTGCTGTGGTTGTAGCGGGTAATGGTGTAGAAGTTCGGCAGTCCGAACCAGTACTGATAACCGGTTCCGACATCCAGGCGCAGCAGGCTCACCTGGTCAACATTGCCCAGCGGCTGCGACGGCGTTAAGCCTGCCGCTGCCAGCTGCGCCACGCTGTATTTGGTTTTAAATCCGTTTTCCAGACCAAACGCCTCGCCGTTTGCCTGCACCGCCACCTGGCCGCCCGGCGTCCAGCCGTGCGCTTTGAAGTAGTTGGCCACGCTGCCAATGGCGTCTTCGGGATCCCACAGGTTGATGTGACCATCCCCGTTAAAATCTACCGCGTACTGCTTATAGGAGGACGGCATAAACTGGCCGTAGCCCATCGCACCGGCGAACGACCCTTTCAGATCTAACGGATCGTCCTGTTCGTCTCGCGCCATCAGCAGGAAGGTTTCCAGTTCAGAGGAGAAATACTCGGCGCGGCGCGGGTAGTTGAAGGAGAGCGTCGCCAGCGCATCGAGGATGCGGGTTTTACCCATAATGCGTCCCCAGCGAGTCTCGACCCCAATAATACCGACGATGATCTCCGGCGGCACGCCATAGACCTGCCACGCGCGGTTCAGGGCGTCTTCATACTGATTCCAGAACACCACGCCATTTTGCACGTTGTCCGGGGTAATAAACTGTTTGCGATAGCGCAGCCACGCCCCGTTTGGCCCGGTCGGCACCTGGGCCGTCGGCGCCTGCCTGTCCATCAGGCGCAGCACGTAGTCCAGACGCTTCGCCTGAGACAAAATGGCATGCAGCTGCTGGCGATCAAAACCGTGCTTGCTCACCATTTTATCGATGAACTGTTCGGCCGCAGGGTTATTCGCGAAGTCGCCGCCCATCTGCATCATATTGTGCTGCGGCTCAAGCAGAAACCCGCCGGAAGGCGCGCCCGCCGTTTGTTGAACAGCTTCAGTCCTGGGTTTGCTACTACAGGCGGACAGGAGAATAAGCGCAGGTAACAGCGCTGCATAACGACGCTTGAACATGTGGCATCCATTTAACGAGTTCGGTAAGAACCCAGTATGGTAAAGCATCCGCAACACCTCAAGGAAGCGGTACACACCTCCCCAACGCAAATCCGCGCTTTTTTCCATCGAAAATCATTCGCCCTACCAATTATCTTTCAAATTAATCCATTTTTCTTTCATTGTGAGATCTAATTAACACTTTAAAAGCTTTCAATTTGATTATTATTAGCCCCGAGCAGACAAAAACAAACGCCCTACAGGAGAGAAGAATGATAGAAACCATCACCCACGGCGCCGAGTGGTTCATCGGGCTTTTTCAGAAAGGCGGCGAGGTATTCACCGGCATGGTGACCGGGATCCTGCCCCTGCTGATCAGCCTGCTGGTGATCATGAACGCGCTGATTAACTTTATCGGCCAGCAGCGTATTGAACGCTTCGCCCAGCGCTGCGCCGGAAACCCGCTGTCCCGCTACCTGATCCTGCCCTTCATCGGCACCTTTGTGTTCTGCAACCCGATGACCTTAAGCCTCGGCCGCTTTATGCCAGAGAAGTACAAGCCGAGCTATTACGCCGCCGCCTCCTACAGCTGCCATTCCATGAACGGCCTGTTCCCGCACATCAACCCCGGCGAGCTGTTCGTTTATCTCGGGATCGCCAGCGGCCTTACCACGCTTGGCCTGCCGCTCGGCCCGCTGGCGGTGAGCTACCTGCTGGTCGGTCTGGTCACCAACTTCTTCCGCGGCTGGGTGACGGATCTCACCACCGCCATTTTTGAGAAAAAAATGGGCATCCAGCTTGAACAGAAAGTCCATCTTTCAGGAGCCACAGCATGAACCGGATCCGCATTGAGAAAGGCACGGGCGGCTGGGGCGGCCCGCTGGAGTTCGACGCCACCGAAGGCAAAAAGATTGTGTACATCACCGCAGGCACGCGCCCGGCGATCGTCGACAGGCTGCACGAGCTGACGGGCTGGGAAGCGGTCGACGGCTTCAAGGAAGGCGAACCGCCGGAAGCGGAAATCGGCGTGGCGGTGATCGACTGCGGCGGCACGCTGCGCTGCGGCATCTATCCGAAGCGCCGCATTCCGACGGTAAATATTCACTCCACCGGGAAATCCGGCCCGCTGGCGCAGTACATCCTTGAGGATATTTATGTCTCTGGGGTGAAGGAGGACAACATCACGCTGGTGAATGGCACATCCGCGCCGCAAAAAGCGGCCCCGCGCGAGTACGACACCAGCAAAAAAATCACCGAGCAGAGCGATGGCCTGCTGGCGAAGGTCGGGATGGGGATGGGGTCCGCCGTGGCGGTGCTGTTCCAGTCCGGGCGCGACACCATCGACACGGTGCTGAAAACCATTCTGCCGTTTATGGCGTTCGTCTCGGCGCTGATCGGTATCATCATGGCCTCCGGCCTCGGCGACTGGATTGCCCACGGCCTCGCCCCGCTCGCCAGCCACCCGCTCGGCCTGGTGACGCTGGCGCTGATCTGCTCCTTCCCGCTGCTGTCGCCGTTTCTCGGCCCGGGCGCGGTGATTGCCCAGGTCATCGGCGTGCTGATTGGCGTACAGATTGGTCTGGGCAACATTCCCCCGCACCTCGCTCTGCCAGCCCTTTTCGCCATTAACGCTCAGGCGGCGTGCGACTTCATCCCCGTCGGGCTGTCGCTGGCGGAAGCACGTCAGGACACCGTGCGCGTGGGCGTCCCCTCCGTGCTGGTGAGCCGCTTCCTGACGGGCGCGCCCACGGTGCTGATTGCCTGGTTTGTCTCCGGCTTTATTTATCAATAAGAGGTTCCTGCCATGACCGTGATTTACCAGACCACCATTACCCGCATCGGCCAGAGCGCGGCCGATGCGCTGAGCGACCAGATGCTGATCACCTTCCGCGAAGGGGCGCCTGCGGATATCGAAGAGTTTTGCTTTATCCACTGCCACGGCGAGCTAAACGGCGAGCTGAAGGCCGGGAGCCAGCTTGAGCTGGGCGAGGCGCGCTATGCCGTGACCGCCGTCGGCGACGTCGCTGAACAAAACCTGCGCGAGCTGGGGCACATCACCCTGCGTTTTGATGGGCAACCGCAGGCGGAGTATCCCGGCACGGTTCACGTTGAGGGGCCGGTTCCGCAGGCTGTCACACCAGGCTGTACGTTAAAATTTGTTGCGTAATTAAGGAGAAACACATGAGTCAGGTTGCCGTTGTCATTGGTGGGGGACAAACCTTAGGCGAGTTCCTCTGCCGTGGGCTTGCCGCAGAGGGTTACCGCGTGGCGGTTGTGGACATTCAGAGTGAAAAAGCCGCCCGCGTGGCGGACGCCATCAACACCGAGTTTGGCGAAGGGATGGCGTACGGATTTGGTGCCGACGCCACCAGCGAGCAGAGCGTGGTGGCGCTGGCCCGCGGCGTAGATGAGATATTTGGGCGTATCGACCTGCTGGTCTACAGCGCGGGGATCGCGAAAGCGGCCTTTATCAGCGATTTCGAACTGGGGGATTTTGACCGCTCGTTGCAGGTGAATCTGGTGGGCTATTTCCTCTGCGCCCGTGAGTTTTCCCGGCTGATGATGCGCGATGGTATTCAGGGGCGCATCATTCAGATCAACTCGAAATCCGGGAAAGTGGGCAGCAAGCACAACTCCGGCTACAGCGCGGCGAAGTTTGGCGGCGTGGGGCTGACGCAGTCTCTGGCGCTGGATCTGGCCGAATACGGCATCACCGTTCACTCGCTGATGCTGGGTAACCTGTTGAAATCGCCGATGTTCCAGTCCCTGCTTCCGCAGTACGCCTCCAAGCTCGGCATCAAAGCTGAAGAAGTGGAGCAGTACTACATCGACAAAGTGCCGCTCAAGCGCGGGTGTGATTATCAGGACGTGCTGAACATGCTGCTGTTTTACGCCAGCCCGAAAGCCTCGTACTGCACCGGGCAGTCGATTAACGTCACCGGTGGGCAGGTGATGTTCTGAGTTTAATCCCCGGTGGCGCTGCACTTACCGGGGCTACAATCCCCGTAGGCCGGGTAAGGCGCAGCCGCCACCCGGCAATTAAGGAGCCGATATGGTAACCGCATTAATCACCTTCGCCGCCCTCTCCTGGTTCTGTCAGATGGCATTTGGCGGCTGGCAAATCCATCAGTTTAACCGCGCGTTTGACGCCCTGTGCCAGAAAGGCCGTGTGGGCGTCGGGCGTTCCGGCGGACGCTTCAAACCGCGGGTTGTCGTCGCTGTTGCGCTGGATGAAAACAATAAGGTCTGCGATTCCCTCATCATGCGCGGCATGACCGTCTTTGCCCGCCCGGTGAAAATCCAGGCGATCAACGGCATGTTGCTGCATGAATTACAACCTGATGTGATCTTCCCCCATGATTCACTCTGTCAGAATGCACTATCATTAGCGCTTAATCTGAAACATGGATAATTTCGTTGTGAAAGTTATAAACTTGCGGAATTATCATTTCGCAACGTAAGGAACGAAGCGCCTATGAAACCACGTCAGCGGCAGGCGGCCATACTTGAGCATCTGCAAAAGCAGGGAAAGTGCTCGGTAGAGGATCTGGCCCACTACTTTGACACCACCGGCACGACAATACGCAAGGACCTGGTGTTGCTCGAAAACTCCGGCGCCGTCATTCGTACCTACGGCGGCGTGGTGCTCAATAAAGACGAAGCCGACCCGCCTATCGATCACAAGACGCTGATTAATACGCACCAGAAAGCGCTGATTGCCGAAGCTGCGGTCAAATTTATCCAGGACGGCGATTCCATCATCCTCGACGCTGGCAGTACCGTCCTGCAGATGATCCCGCTGCTCAGCCGCTTTAATAACATCACCGTGATGACCAACAGCCTGCATATCGTCAATGCCCTGTCAGAGTTCGACAGCGAGCAGACCATCCTGATGCCCGGTGGCACCTTCCGTAAAAAATCCGCGTCGTTTCACGGGCAGTTGGCGGAGAATGCCTTCGACCACTTCAGCTTCGATAAGCTGTTTATGGGCACGGACGGCATCGACCTCAACGCGGGCGTGACCACCTTCAACGAGGTGTTCAGCGTCAGCAAAGCGATGTGCAACGCCGCGCGGGAAGTGATTTTGATGGCGGACTCGTCGAAGTTTGGCCGTAAAAGCCCCAACATTGTCTGTAGCCTTGAAAGCGTCGATAAGCTGATTACCGACGCAGGTATCGATCCGGCATTTAAAAAAGCGCTGGAAGCGAAGGGCATCGACGTGATCGTAACCGGAGAGAAAAATGAGTGATTTTCTGTTAAACGCAGGCCGCCAGACTCTGCTGCTGGAGCTACAGGAAGCCAGCCGCCTGCCGGAGCGTCTGGGTGAGGATTTTGTTCGTGCAGCCAACACCATTATCCACTGCGAGGGCAAAGTGATCGTGGCGGGTATCGGTAAATCCGGTCATATCGGCAAGAAGATTGCCGCGACGCTTGCCAGCACCGGCACACCGGCGTTCTTCGTGCATCCTGCCGAAGCGCTGCACGGCGATCTGGGGATGATCGAAAGCCGCGACGTGATGCTGTTCATCTCCTACTCCGGTTCAGCCAAAGAGCTGGATCTCATCATCCCTCGCCTGCAAGAAAAATCGGTGGCCCTGTTAGCGATGACCGGCAAATCCCGTTCGCCGCTGGCGCTGGCCGCGAAAGCAACGCTGGATATTTCCGTTGAGCGCGAAGCCTGCCCGATGCACCTGGCACCGACCTCCAGCACCGTCAACACGCTGATGATGGGCGACGCGCTGGCGATGGCGGTGATGCAGGCGCGCGGCTTTAACGAAGAGGATTTCGCCCGTTCCCATCCTGCTGGCGCGCTTGGGGCACGTCTGCTCAACAAGGTTCACCACCTGATGCGCACGGACGATGCCATTCCTCAGGTCAAACTCGACACCAGCGTGATGGACGCCATGCTGGAGCTGAGCCGCACCGGTCTGGGGCTGGTTGCGGTATGCGACAACAACCGCCAGGTGAAGGGCGTCTTCACCGACGGCGACCTGCGCCGCTGGCTGGTGGGCGGCGGCAAGCTGGAGGCGCGGGTATCCGAAGCAATGACCCGGGGCGGGCTGACGCTGAATGCCGACAGCCGCGCCATTGAAGCCAAAGAGGTGCTGATGAAGCGCAAAATCACCGCTGCGCCGGTGGTGGACGAGCACGGCAGGCTGTGCGGCGCGATCAACCTGCAAGACTTCTACCAGGCGGGGATTATTTAACCCTTAAGCCCCAGACGTTTCGCCAGCCTGTGAAGGTTGGCGACGTCCATCTCCAGCGCCCGCGCGCATGCCGCCCATCTGCGGTTATTCTGCTCCAGGGCGCGGGTGATCATCTGACGCTGGAACGCATCCGTCGCCTCGCGCAGGTTTTCGTTCACGCTCTCAGGTATCACCGGCTTCACGGACGGCGTCGTTTCCTCATGCAGCGCGAAATGGCGCGCATGAATCACCACTTCATCCCCCGAACGCGTAGCCCGCGCCAGCACCACCGCGCGGTGAATCGCATGTTCCAGTTCACGCACGTTACCCGGCCAGCCGTAGCACAGCAGGTGCGTCCTCGCGCCGGGGCTTAGCACCACGCGGGAAAGCCCCATTTTGAGCCGACACTGTTCGCAGAAAAAGCCCGCCAGCAGCACCACATCATCGCCCCGCTCGCGCAGCGGCGGCACCGTGAGCGGGAACACGCTCAGACGGTGGAACAGATCGGCGCGGAAATTGCCCGCCAGCACCTCTTCGCGCAGATCGCGGTTCGTCGCCGCCAGCACGCGCACATCCACGCGTAAGCTGCGATCGTCACCCACGCGTTGAATATCGCCATACTGCAACACCCGCAGCAGTTTGGCCTGGAGCGAAAGGGAGAGTTCGCCAATTTCATCGAGGAACAGCGTGCCGTTATCAGCCATTTCGAACTTGCCGCTGCGGTTGCTGATCGCCCCGGTAAAGGCCCCTTTGACGTGTCCGAACAGCTCGCTTTCCGCCACGCTTTCCGGCAGCGCCGCGCAGTTGAGATACACCAGCGGGTTCACCGCACGGGGCGAGGCTTCGTGGATCGCTTTCGCCACCAGCTCTTTACCGGTGCCGGTCTCCCCGAAGATCAGCACGTTCAAATCAGACGCGGCGACAATCTCAATCTCTTTTTTAAGCTGCGCCATGCCCGGCGAAAGTCCGATCATTTCGGTGTGCGCCACCTGCTCAAACGCCGTCGGGCTACCCGGAAGAATATTCTGGCTCTCCAGCTGTTCTATCAGCAGGGCGTTGTTCAGCGCCCCGGCCGCCAGCGCGGCAATCAGCCGTAGCTCTTCGTCGCTGAAGGTATCGAACTGATCCGGCGACATGCCATCGAGGGTTAACGCGCCAATCAGGTTCTGCCCGGCAAACAGCGGCAGGCCGATACAGGCGTGCACCTTCAGGCTCTCCTGCCCGGGGATCAGGCCGTCGTACGGATCGGGCAGATCGCTGTCTGCCGGGAAACGCACCACATCACCCGCACGGGCGATGGTTTCCAGACGCGGGTGGCCCTCCAGGGTAAAGCGCCGCCCGAGTACGTCCTTCGCCAGACCGTCGATAGCCAGCGGAATAAACTGCCGCCCTTCGTAACGCAGCAGCGCCGAGGCATCGCAATCCAGCACGTGGCGCAACGTGGAGATCAGCCGCTGAAAGCGGTCCTGATGACCGATACCGGTTTGCAGTTCTATGGCGATCTTCGCCAGCACATCTACGGAAAAGCTCATCTCTGCCTCACTGTCAATTTGACAACACATAGTGTCATATTGACAATTTTTAAGATAGTCAAAATGACTACCTATTAGGGAGAATAAAAATATAAATACATTATTTTCAATGAGTTAAAAAACTGGCACGCAACTTGATATATGACAGTCATCTTATTTGAAAACGCCGTATTAAGTTGAGGTTGCTATGTCTATTCTGGTTAAAAATAACATTCATTGGGTGGGTCAACGTGACTGGGAAGTACGTGATTTTCACGGGACGGAATACAAAACGCTGCGCGGCAGCAGCTACAACAGCTATCTCATTCGCGAAGGTAAAAACGTCCTGATCGATACCGTCGATCACAAATTCAGCCGCGAGTTCGTGCAGAACCTGCGCAGCGAAATCGATCTGAACGACATCGACTACATCATCATCAACCACGCGGAAGAGGATCACGCCGGGGCGCTGACCGAGCTGATGTCCCACATTCCGGATACCCCGATCTACTGCACCACCAACGCCATTGACTCCATCAACGGCCACCACCACCATCCAGAGTGGAACTTCCACACCGTAAAAACCGGCGACACGCTGGATATCGGCAACGGCAAACAGCTGATCTTCGTGGAAACCCCAATGCTGCACTGGCCGGACAGCATGATGACCTACATGACCGGTGACGCGGTGCTGTTCAGCAACGACGCCTTCGGCCAGCACTACTGCGACGAACGTCTGTTCAACGACGAAGTGGATCAGACCGAGCTGTTCGAACAGTGCCAGCGCTACTACGCCAACATCCTGACGCCGTTCAGCCGTCTGGTCACGCCAAAAATCACCGAGATCCTCGGCTTCAACCTGCCGGTGGATATGATTGCCACCTCCCACGGCGTGGTATGGCGTGAAAATCCAACCCAGATCGTCGAGCTGTACCTGAAGTGGGCGGCGGACTATCAGGAAGACCGCATCACCATCTTCTACGACACCATGTCCAACAACACCCGCATGATGGCGGACGCCATTGCCCAGGGCATCAACGAAGTGGACCCGAACGTGGCAGTGAAAATCTTCAACGTGGCGCGCAGCGATAAGAATGAGGTATTGACCAACGTCTTCCGCTCCAAAGGCGTGCTGGTGGGTACCTCCACCATGAATAACGTGATGATGCCGAAAATTGCCGGACTGGTGGAAGAGATGACCGGCCTGCGCTTCCGTAACAAACGCGCCAGCGCCTTTGGTTCACACGGCTGGAGCGGCGGCGCGGTAGACCGTCTCTCCACCCGTTTACAGGATGCCGGTTTTGAGATGTCCCTGAGCCTGAAGGCGAAATGGCGTCCGGATCTCGACGCGCTGGAAATCTGTCGCCAGCACGGTCGCGACATTGCCCGCCAGTGGGCGCTTGCGCCGCTGCCGGAAACCGCACCCGCCGCGGCTGCTGCGCCGGAAGCCGTAGCAGAAGCCGCTCCTGCCGCTGCCGACCTCGGCCCCTGCATGCAGTGCAGCGTCTGCCAGTGGATTTACGATCCCGAGCTGGGCGAGCCGTTGCAGGATGTCGCGCCGGGTACACCGTGGAGCGAGGTGCCGGACAACTTCCTCTGCCCGGAATGTTCCCTCGGAAAAGACGTCTTTGATGAACTGGCAACGGAGGCAAAATGAGCCACGGCATCGTCATTATCGGCTCGGGCTTTGCCGCCCGCCAGCTGGTGAAAAATATCCGCAAACAGGATGCTAACGTGCCGTTGACGGTGATCGCCGCCGACAGCATGGATGAGTACAACAAGCCTGATTTAAGCCACGTCATTAGCCAAAATCAGCGCGCCGACGATCTCACCCGCCAGACGGCGGGGGAGTTTGCAGAACAATTTAATCTGCGTCTGTTTCCGTACACCTGGGTCACCGATATCGACGCCGACGCCCACGTGGTGAACGCGAAAGATAAAACCTGGCAGTACGACAAGCTGGTGCTGGCGACGGGGGCATCGGCGTTTGTGCCGCCGGTTGAGGGCCGCGAGTTGATGGTCACGCTCAACAGTCAGCAGGAGTATCAGGCCAGCGAGACCCTGTTACGCGACGCCACACGGGTGATGATTGTCGGCGGCGGGCTGATTGGCACCGAGCTGGCGATGGACTTCTGCCGGGCGGGAAAATCCGTCACCCTGGTTGACCACGCGGCCAGCATTCTGTCAGCGCTGATGCCGGCAGAAGTAAGCAGTCGCTTACAGCATCGTCTGACCGACATGGGCGTGCATCTGCTGCTGAAATCGCAGTTGCAGAGCCTGAGTAAAACCGAAACCGGCATTTGTGCGACGCTCGACCGCACCCGCAGGGTGGAAGTGGATGTGGTTATTGCGGCGACGGGGCTGCGCCCGGAAACCGCGCTGGCGCACCGCGCAGGCGCAGAGATCAATCGCGGCGTGAAGGTAGACAGCTACCTGCAAACCACCCAGCCGGACATTTATGCCCTGGGCGACTGCGCGGAAATTAACGGCCAGGTGCTGCCGTTCCTGCAACCGATTCAGTTAAGCGCCATGTTCCTGGCGAAAAACCTGCTCGGCGGCAACGCCCCGGTGAAATTACCCGCCATGCTGGTGAAGATAAAAACGCCGGAACTACCGCTGCATCTCGCAGGTGAAACGCAGCGTCAGGATCTGAACTGGGAGATTGCCCTTTCGGCTCAGGGCATGGTAGCTCGCGGCACCGATACTGTCGGTCAGATGCGCGCCTTTGTGGTCAGCGAAGACAGAATGAAGGAGGCCTTCGCGCTGCTGAAATCGTTACCTGCTTAACCCTCGTCATGCCGGGTGGCGCTCCGCTTACCCGGCCAACTTAACACCATAAAGGTAAACCTTGTAGGCCCGCGCAAGCGTAGCGCCGCCGGGCAAAAACAGGGCTGCGTGGTTCAGGACCGCACCACCAGCGCGTCATAACCGCGCCAGCGGTAGTTCGCCATTGAGATCAGCCAGCAGGCGACAAACAGCCCGACCACCACAAACCCGGCGTCGCCCAGGTTATCGTTCACCGCACCAATCAGATCCCACACGCCGCCGCTGAGGGAGAACTTGTCCATCAGCAGACCCAGCGCTTCCAGCCCGCCGATAAACAGCGCCACCACCACCGAAGTGCCGGTGATGGTCATGTTGTAGTACAGCTTGCGCTGCGGCTTGTTGAATGCCCAGCCGTAGGCACCCACCATTAGCAGGTTATCGAGCGTATCCACCAGCGCCATGCCGCTGGCGAAGAGCGCCGGGAAGATCATGATCGACCACACCGACATCCCGCTGGAGGCGCTGGCGGCGGAGATCCCCAGCACGCCGATTTCGGTGGCCGTGTCAAAGCCGAGGCCAAACAGGAAGCCCACCAGATACATCTGCCAGCTTTTATTGACGAGGCGGAAGGTTTTGCCGAACAGCCAGTTCATGACGCCACCCTGGGCAGGCAGCGTGATGTCGCCCTGCACGGGCCTGCCGTGTTTTAGTGCCTGAAAACTGCGCCAGACGCCGCGCAGGATCACCATATTCACCAGCGCCATCGCCAGCAGGAAGGTGGCGGAGACGGCGGTGCCAATCAGGCTGCCGGTTTCGTGGAACCATTCCATATTTTTCTGAAACGCCGTGGCGGTGGCGGCGATGGCAATGGAGGCCAGCACCACGATGGTGGAGTGTCCGAGGGAAAACCATGCGCCCACGCCGGACGGGCGCTTGCCCTGCTGCATCATCTTACGCGTCACGGTATCAATCGCGGCGATATGGTCGGCATCCACCGCATGACGCAGTCCGTAACACCAGGCCAGCAGGCTGGCCGCCATCAGCGCCGTACTGCCGCTAAAGGTGTGCCACGCCAGCCCCCAGGCCAGCAGGTTAGCCATCACCAGAGCCAGCAGCAGGCACGCTGCACGAGGTTCATTGCGTAAAAGTCGTAACATTTTAAATCCTTTGTGAACATGATCGGGCGGCAGCAACCACCGCCTGCCCGAAGGAGATCGCTCCGTCGCCTGCGGGCAGGCGCGAAGGAAAAAGAAGCGTGAAATCAGAAAGGTAATGACGAAGGCGCGCGCGTAGCAGGCGGTTGTGAAGGACACCTCCGCTGAAGCACACCGTAGAGAGCGACCGTCGGCGGGCATGCGTTGCCGCCAGTTCGCTCAGCCCTTTTGCCAGCGCATCGTGAAAGGCCCAGGCGCGCTCTCCGGGCTCCGCCCGCCAGGCCAGCCACTGCTGCCAGAACAGCGCAAGGTTATCCGTCTTGAGCGTCACCGGATGATCAACCCCTGCACAGCGTTCGGCCAGCGCCTCCAGCCGGCATGCGGCTTCGCCCTCATAGCGTTGCGTTTCAATGCCCAGCGCACAGGCCACGGCGTCAAACAGACGACCACAGGAGGAGGCCCGCGGCGCATTGATACCGCGCGTCACGGCCGCTGCCAGCAGCGGCCAGTTCTCACGCTGTACGGCATCGGTTTCCGGGTACTGCTGCCAGTCAGGTACGAACGCCAGACAGTGGGCGAGCAAATTGCGCCACGGCTGTTTTGCCGCCAGATCGCCCCCCGGCAGCGCAACGGCTGGCAGACCGCCCAGCCGTTCGCAGTCGCGATAGTTCACCCGCAGGCACTCGCCGCCCCACAGCGCGCCGTTCTCACCCATACCGATCCCATCCAGCGTCAGGGCAATAACATCCCCGCCGTCGAGGGGCCAGCCATTCTCCGCCAGACACGCTGCCGCATGCGCATGATGATGCAGCACGGTCTCAACGGGCAGCGCCTGCGCCCGGGCCCACTGTCGGGCGTGATATCCCGGATGGGCATCGCACACCACGCGCTCTGGCTGGAAGGCGTAGATGTCCTGCATCGTCGAGAGCGCACTGCGCCACTGCGCCTCTACGCCCTCGTCGCTCAGATCGCCAAAATGCTGGCTCGGCACCGCCTGGTTGCCACGTACCAGGCAGAAGGTATTTTTCATCTCCGCGCCGGTGCATAACATGGGCGAGATGTCGCGGAATCCGGCGGGCAATGTGATGGCATCCGGCACAAAACCGCGTGCGCGACGCAGCATCGCACCGTCCCGATCCATTACTGAATCATCCATCCGTTGAAGAATATCGCGGTTGTGCAGCAGGAAGCCGTCAGCGACGTCACTGAGTTCTTCCAGCGCCTGCTGGTTGCTTATGGCGGGTGGATGGCCGCTGAGGTTGCCGGAGGTCATCACCAGCGGGCGCTGGCAGTCCAACATCAGCAAATGCTGGAGCGGGTTCGCAGGCAACATCACGCCAATTGTATTCAGCCCCGGCGCAATCTCCTCAGGAAACGCAGGAAGGCAGGCTTTTGGCGTCAGCACAATCGGCGCAGCGGGTGAACCTAACAGCGTCTGGATGGCCTCCGGCAGATCGTTCGCATGCGGGATCATCACCGCCAGCGGCTTGGTCGGGCGCTGCTTGCGTGCCCGCAATTTCCGAATCGCCTGTGGGTTAAGCGCGTCGCAGACCAGGTGAAATCCGCCCAGCCCTTTGACCGCCACAATCCCGCCGTTTTTCAATCTCTCCACCGCCGCGCTTAACGCCGATTCGCGGGTGGCAGCAGCATCCCCGGCTTGCCACTCCAGCTGCGGCCCGCAGTCCGGGCAGGCCACCGGCTGGGCGTGAAAACGCCGGTCAGCCGGGTTGCGGTACTCCGTTTCACAGGGCACACAGAGCGGGAAAGGCGCCATTGACGTGGCCGGGCGGTCATAGGGCATGGCGCGGATAATGGTAAACCGCGGCCCGCAGTGGGTGCAGTTGATAAACGGGTAGCGATAACGGCGCTCGCGCGGATCGCGCATCTCCGCCAGGCATGCGGGACAGGTGGCGGCATCCGGGACGATTTGCGTGTCCATCGCCCCGCTCTCGCTGTGGCGGATGACAAACTCGTCCGGCAGCGTATTCCAGCTGTACGGCTGCGTTTCAACGCGATCGATGCGCGCCAGCGGTGGGCAGTCCTGGCGCAGTCTCGCGGTAAAGTCACCCCCACTACCCGCGAGACGCACCAGGACACCCTCTCCGTCGTTGCACACGTCGCCCGCCAGCCCCAGCTGGTGTGCAAGCTGCCAGACGAAGGGACGAAATCCTACCCCCTGCACCTTGCCGCGCACCCGAAGCTGTACGCCGTTAACGCGCATTGCAGCTTAAAACAGCAGCGATGACGAGGTGTCGAACGCCGCACGGCGGCGTTTTTCGGCACTCATCTGTTCGAGCTTATCGCGATCGACGCAGACCAGCGCATGCGTCGGACAGGCTTCCATACACGCCGGACCGGCGTCGCGGTGGTAGCAGAGGTCACATTTATTGGCTTCGGCTTTCTCCGCGCGCACGCTCAGCCCGATACCGCTGTTGCGCACCACCGGGCGAACGACCACCTCCATCGCGCCATACGGACACGCCACCACACAGGTTTTGCACCCGATGCAGCGCTCCTGCATCACATGCACGAAGCCTTTCTCGCGCTTAATCGCCCCGTTCGGACAGACGTTGGCGCACGGCGCGTCTTCGCACTGGCGACAGATAGCGGCGGTGGAAATATTCACGCCTTTAATGACGTGGATGCGCGGCAGGAAGGTATCGGGGGTCAGGGAGGCGCAATCCTGCTCCGCCTGATGGGACACCACGCACGCCACTTCACAGGTACGGCAACCAATGCATTTGCTGGCATCGGCCATAATAAAACGGTTCATCTGCTTCTCCGGCATAACTGTTATGCGCGAAGCTATTCATAAACCGTGCCAATATTTAACACATTGATTTTAAAGCGAAATAAAAAAGAAGAGGATCTGTCATCGTCATTTGTGACGATGACAGATGTCGACGTCAGCGATGCGGGCCGTCAATGACGGAGCCGCGCAGGATAAGCTCGCCGGAAAAAGTTTGCTGAGGCTTAAACTCACCGCCGTCGAGCATGAAGATCAGGCGGCTGATGGTCTCCTGGATCATCTCCGTTACCGGAATACGCACGCTGGAGAGGGACGGCACGATATAGGGCGCGATTGCCACGTCGTCAAAGCCGATGACGGACACCGCGCCCGGCGTGGCGACGCCGCTCTCGTGCAACTGCCTGATGGCGCCAATCGCCATATCGTCGTTACTCGCCACCAGGGCGGTAAACGTTTCGCCGCGGGTGAGCAGCTGAGAGACCGCCGCCGCGCCGCTGGCCGGGCTCCACTTCCCTTCGGCGATCAGCGCGTCACGCAGGGCAATGCCGTGCTGCGCCAGCGCGTCCTTGTAGCCGGAAAGACGCTCCACGCCGGTGGGGGAATCCAGCGAACCGGTGATAAACGCAATCTCCCGGTGGCCTTTCGCGATCAACTGCGATACTGCGTCCTGACACGACGCTTTATGATTGGACCAGACGCTGTGGCTGCTGTTTTTCCGCAAACGGCGGTTGAGCACCATAATCGGCTGCTCGCATTTCTCAATAATTTCGTCCAGCGCTTCCACGCTCAGAAAACGCGGGTAGATGATCACCGCGTCGCAGCGCATGTCGAGCAGGTACTGGATCGCCTCGCGCTCCTCTTCGGCGCTGTGCTTGCCGTCCGCCAGGATTAGCTGACGCCCCTTCTCTTCCGTCATCCGCGCGGCGTTAAACAGCAGCTCGCTAAAGTAGACCCCATGGTACAGGGTGTTTGTCACCACCAGCCCCAGGGTCTGGGTGCGTTTGGTCGCCAGGTTTCGCGCCAGCAGATTGGGGCGATACCCGCTCTCTTCGATGGCCTGAAACACGCGGTCTTTCGTCTCCTGGCTGACGTAACCGTTCCCCGACAGCACCCGGGAGACCGTCGCTTTCGACACGCCTGCCCGCTTCGCCACTTCCAGCATCGTGGTCATAGTGTTATTCCATTCAAATCTGATGAGCCGCAGTGTACTTCACCGCAGAAAAATTGTCGCAGCGGCGTTATCACGCTTTATACGGCCACGAGTGATCGTCATCACGAAACGAAAAAATGCATAAAAAGTGGTCTTGTTTCATTAAAAGAAACTCATGATGATTATGTGAAACCGGTTTCCTACACTTCTCACAACGATAACAGGATCACATCCGATGGCAAAAAATTACGCTGCGCTGGCAAATGACGTGGTTAGCGCGCTGGGCGGTAAAGAGAACATCGTCGCCGTCACCCACTGCATGACGCGCCTGCGCTTCGTTCTGAAAGACGAAAGCCTTACCGACGCCGCGCGTCTGAAAAGCATCAGCGGCGTGCTCGGCGTGGTGCGCAACGACAATCAGTGCCAGGTGATCATCGGCAACACCGTGTCCCAGGCATACCGTGAAGTGGTGAGCCTGCTGCCCGCCAACCTGCAACCTGCCGTAGCGGAAGGTCCACAGAAGCTTACGCTGCGCCGGATTGGCGCCGGGATCCTCGACGCGCTGATCGGCACCATGTCTCCGCTGATCCCGGCGATCATCGGCGGGTCGATGGTCAAGCTGCTGGCGATGATCCTTGAGATGACCGGCGTGCTGGGCAAAGGTGACCCGACGCTGACGATCCTGACCGTTATTGGCGACGGCGCGTTCTTCTTCCTGCCGCTGATGGTGGCGGCTTCCGCAGCGGTGAAGTTCAAAACCAACATGTCCCTGGCGATAGCCATTGCGGGCGTACTGGTTCACCCGAGCTTTATCGAGCTGATGGCGAAAGCGGCGCAGGGCGAGCATGTAGAATTTGCCTTAATTCCGGTGACGGCGGTGAAATACACCTATACCGTTATCCCGGCCCTGGTGATGACCTGGTGCCTGTCGTATATCGAACGCTGGGTGGATCGCATCACCCCGGCGGTGACCAAAAACTTCCTCAAGCCGATGCTGATCGTGCTGATTGCCGCCCCGCTCGCCATCGTGCTGATTGGCCCGCTTGGGATCTGGATCGGTAGCGCCATCTCCGCGCTGGTCTACACCATTCACGGCTATCTGGGCTGGCTCTCCGTTGCCATTATGGGCGCGCTGTGGCCGCTGCTGGTGATGACCGGGATGCACCGCGTGTTTACGCCGACCATCATCTAGACCATTGCCGAAACGGGCAAAGAAGGGATGGTGATGCCGTCGGAAATCGGCGCCAACCTGTCGCTCGGCGGTTCGTCGCTGGCGGTGGCGTGGAAAACCAAAAACCCGGAGCTGCGCCAGACGGCGCTGGCGGCTGCGGCCTCCGCCATCATGGCGGGGATCTCTGAACCGGCCCTGTACGGCGTGGCGGTACGTCTGAAACGTCCGCTGATTGCGAGCCTGATCAGCGGCTTTATCTGCGGCGCGGTGGCCGGCATGGCCGGTCTTGCCAGCCACTCCATGGCGGCGCCGGGGCTGTTCACCAGCGTGCAGTTCTTCGACCCGGCCAACCCGATGACCATCGTCTGGGTGTTTGGTGTGATGGGTCTGGCGGTGGTGCTGTCGTTCGTGCTGACCCTGCTGTTAGGGTTTGAAGATATCCCGGTAGAAGACGAAGCCGAAAAAGCACGCGCCCTGCAAACCGCACCGGTACAGAACAAAGCAGCAGAAGCATAAACTGAAAGCGAGGTAAGAATGTCTGTTTTTCCACAAGGATTTTTATGGGGCGGCGCGCTTGCCGCCAACCAGAGTGAAGGTGCTTACCGTGAAGGCGGCAAAGGACTGACGACGGTCGATATGATCCCCCACGGCGCAAACCGTCTGGCGGTAAAAGTCGGCAAGGAAAAACGGTTTTCGTTGCGTGACGACGAATTTTACCCGAGCCACGAGGCGATTGATTTTTACCATCGTTACAAAGAAGACATTGCCCTGATGGCGGAGATGGGCTTTACGGTGTTCCGCACCTCGATTGCCTGGAGCCGCCTCTACCCGAACGGCGACGAACCGTTGCCAAATCAGGAGGGCATTGCCTTCTACCGCGCGGTGTTCGAGGAGTGCAAAAAGTACAACATCGAGCCGCTGGTGACGCTCTGCCATTTCGACGTGCCGATGCACCTGGTGACGGAGTACGGCTCCTGGCGCAACCGTAAGATGGTGGATTTCTTCGCCCGCTACGCCCGCACCTGCTTCGAGGCGTTTAACGGGCTGGTGAAATACTGGCTGACCTTCAACGAAATCAACATTATGCTGCACAGCCCGTTCTCCGGCGCGGGGCTGGTGTTTGAGGAAGGGGAAAACGAAGACCAGGTGAAATACCAGGCCGCGCACCACGAGCTGGTGGCGAGCGCGCTGGCGACCAAAATCGCCCACGAGGTGAACCCGGAAAACCAGGTTGGCTGCATGCTGGCGGGCGGTAACTTCTACCCCTACTCCTGCAAGCCGGAAGACGTGTGGATGGCACTGGAGAAAGACCGCGAGAACCTGTTCTTTATCGACGTGCAGGCGCGCGGCAGCTATCCGGCCTACTCCGCCCGCGTGTTCCGCGAGAAAGGCGTGGTGATTGTGAAAGACCCCGGCGACGACGACCTGCTGAAAAACACCGTCGACTTTGTCTCGTTCAGTTATTACGCCTCGCGCTGCGCGTCGGCGGATATGAACGCGGGCAACACCAGCGCGGCGAACATCGTGAAGTCCCTGCGCAACCCGCACATTCAGGTGAGCGAGTGGGGCTGGGGCATCGACCCGCTCGGGCTGCGCATCACCATGAACATGATGTATGACCGCTACCAGAAGCCGCTGTTCCTGGTGGAAAACGGCCTCGGGGCGAAGGACGTCATTGATGAAAACGGCGAGATCAACGACGACTACCGCATCAGCTACCTGCGCGAGCATATCCGTGCGATGGGTGACGCGATTGAGGACGGCGTGCCGCTGCTGGGCTACACCACCTGGGGCTGCATTGACCTGGTCTCGGCCTCAACCGGGGAGATGAGCAAGCGCTATGGATTTGTCTACGTCGACCGCGACGACGCCGGGAACGGCACGCTGGATCGAAAGCGCAAGAAATCGTTCTGGTGGTATAAGAAGGTGATTGCGAGTAACGGGGCGGATCTGGCGTAGCCTGTTTTGCCGGGTGGCGGCGTTGCCTTACCCGGCCTACAAACTGCTCGATGCGGTTTTCACCCTCTCCCCTCTGGGGAGAGGGCCGGGGTGAGGGGCTGAAAACCCCCGTCCCCAACCCACCCGGCAAGCCGTGAATACACCACGTCCACCGCCTCTTTCACCGGCGGCGTCATCGGATAATAAAACCCGACGATGTCCGGCTGAATGCCCAGAAACAGCACCTCACCCACGTCGTCTTTAATCTGATCCACCAGGTAGTTCAGCGGCATGTTGTGGGTGGTCATCATAAACATCTCGGCGATGTCGTCCGGGTCAATCAGGCGGATCTCGCCGGGGTTGAGCCCCATATCGGTGGCATCGACGATTAACAACCTGTCCGGGCGCAGCTCGCGAATGGCCACCACGTCGTTTTCCGGCGCGCTGCCGCCGTCAATCACCACCCAGTTGCCCGGCGGGTTCGCGGCGCACATCTCCGCCAGCAGCGGGCCCGCGCCGTCGTCGCCCATCATGCTGTTGCCGACACACAGTAAAACGTCAGTCACGTAATCTCCTCACCATCAGGTAGATGGCGCTCTCCTGATGAATATCGTGCAGCATGCCGAGCAGCGTTTTGCTCCACGCCTGCTGCGCCGGGGTTTGTACGCTCAGCGCCGCGTCAAAGGCGTTGGCGAGCATCGTGATATGGTTGGCGTCGATGACGATCTCACCGTACTTCGGCACGCCCTCCATTTTGCGCCGCGCCGTGCTGCCCTCCTCCAGCGTGGCGATCCACGCCAGGTACTCGGGCCACGGGCAGCTTAACGCCGCCTCCAGGCAGTCGATCACCCCGAGGTGGTGCCCAATCGCCAGGCTGTAATAGACCACCTGCTGCGCCGCATCCGGCGTGGCATCGTTCTCATCAATAAACTTACGGCTCAGCTGGCTGAACACCACCGTTTCACTCATCGGATACGCGCCTCATCCACAATACTGTTCAGGTTTGCCACGATCTCATTGAGACGCGGATCGTTCTCGGCCTCCAGCCAGCGCGCCACCTGATGGTCGCCCTGGCTCAGCAGACGCAGATAATCGTCGGCAATCTGACGGCCATAGCGGTAACCCGCCAGCCTGCGCGCCGTGCGATCGATCTTCACCCGCAGCGGCTGCACCATATCCGGGTGCAGGAGAGTGGCTGGCTGGTTGTCCAGCTCGCCCGGCTCGCGGGCGTGGATCTTCTGCTCCAGCAGGCCGAGCGCCATGGCAAAACCGTACAGCGTGGCGGCGGGCGTCGGCGGGCAGCCCGGAATGTAAACGTCCACCGGCACGATTTTGTCGGTGCCGCCCCAGACGCAGTAAAGATCGTGGAAGATGCCGCCGCTGTTGCCGCAGGCGCCGTAGGAGATGCAGATTTTCGGATCCGGCGCAGACTGCCAGGCGCGCAGCGCAGGCGAGCGCATCGCGCGGGTGACCGCGCCGGTGAACAGCAGGATATCCGCGTGGCGCGGGGACGGCACCACTTTGATGCCGAAGCGTTCGGCGTCAAACAGCGGTGACAGGGTGGCGAAGATTTCGATCTCACAGCCGTTGCAGCCGCCGCAGTCCACGCGATAGACGTAGGCCGAGCGTTTGATTTTTTTCAGCAGCGACGCCTTCATGCTGGCGATGGACTCCTCCACCGTCAGCGGCACCGGAATGCCGTTAGCGTCGCGCGGGCCGAGTAAGTTTTCCATCAGCTGGCCTCTCTCATATGACGGGTTAAATCGATGCGGTCAGACGGCAGCAGGCATTTCTGACGTTTGCACTCCGGGCAGGTTTCGAAGCTTTCACGGTGATGCTCCGCACGCACGTCGCCGTTGTGCTTCAGCAGCGCGATGGCGTAGTCGATCTCTTTTTGCACGGCGAACGGACGCTTGCAGACGCGGCAGTTGCACAGCGCAAAGCGCGACTGCTGGAGGAAATCCTCTTTTTTCCACACCGCCAGCTCGTACTCCTGAGACAGGCGAATGGCTACCGTCGGGCAGACCTCCTCGCAGCGGCCGCAGAAGATGCAGCGCCCGAGGTTAAACTGCCAGGCCAGCTCGCCGGTTTTCAGGTCCGTTTCCACCGTTAAGGCATTCGACGGGCAGGCGTTGACGCAGGCCGCGCAGCCGATGCACTGCTGCGGGTTGTGCTCCGGCTTGCCGCGAAAGTTTTTATCCACCGGCATCGGCTCCAGCGGATAACTGCTGGTCTGCGCGCCGGTTTTGATCACTTTTTTGATAAAGGTAAACATGACGAGTCCTTATTTCAGCGGCGAGTTCTTACGCTCGATGCTGTAGCGCTCAAGCTCTTTGTAGGGCACCACCTGGCTTTTCTTCTTGCGCACGTCCACGACGGTCATGCGGTCGGTGCAGGAGTAGCACGGGTCGAGGCTGCCGATGATCAGCGGCGCGTCAGAGACGGTGTTACCGCGCAGCATGTAGCGCAGGGTTGGCCAGTTGGCGTAGGTCGCCGCACGGCAGCGCCAGCGGTAGAGCTTCTGGTTGTCGCCGGTCATGCTCCAGTGAATGTCATCCCCGCGCGGCGCTTCGGCGAATCCGAGGGCAAAGCGGTTTGGAATGTAGGTGAAGCCTTCAACCATCAGCGGGCCGCCCGGCAGGTTATCGAGGCCGTAGTCGATCATGTTCAGCGCAGTAAACACCTCGTTGATGCGCACCTTCAGGCGGGAGATGACGTCGCAGCCCTGCTCGCTGTGCACGGTCATCGGCAGCAGGCCGTAGCCGACGAACGGGTGATCGGCGCGGGTGTCGCGGGCGTGGCCGCTGGCGCGCACCATTGGACCGACGTTGCTGAAGTCGCGGGCGATTTCCGGGTCAAGACGACCAATCCCGACGGTGCGCTGCTCGATGTTTGGCGTGCTGAGCAGCATGTCCACCAGCTCCTGCACGTCGCGGCGCATCTGCTGCGCCAGCTGGCGGGTCTGGATCATGTCGTCTTTCAGCAGGTCGCGGCGGATCCCGCCGATCAGGTTCAGGCCGTAGGTTTTACGCGCCCCGGTGAGGATCTCCGCCATCTTCATTGATGCCTCACGCACGCGGAAGAACTGCATAAACCCGGAGTCAAAGCCGACGAAGTGGCAGGCCAGGCCGAGGTTCAGCAGGTGTGAGTGCAGGCGTTCCACCTCCAGCAGAATGGCGCGGATCATCTGCGCGCGTTCCGGCACCACGATCCCCATGCCGTTCTCCACCGAGGTGGTGTAGGCGGTGCTGTGGGCAAAGCCGCAGATGCCGCACACGCGGTCAGAAAGAAACGTGACTTCGTTGTAGCCCATGCGGGTCTCCGCCAGCTTCTCCATGCCGCGGTGGACGTAGAACAGGCGGTAGTCGGCGTCGATAATGTTTTCGCCGTCGACGAACAGGCGGAAGTGGCCCGGTTCGTCAGAGGTGACGTGCAGCGGGCCGATCGGCACCACATTATTCTTCTTGCTGCCCAGCTCGTTGATGAACTCGTAGGTTTCGCTGTCGGTTGTCGGGGCCGGACGCTGGCGGTAGTCCATGCTGTCCTTGCGCAGTGGATAGAGTTCATCCGGCCAGTCGTCCGGCAGCACCAGACGACGCTCGTCAGGCAGACCAACCGGCACCAGGCCGTACATGTCGCGCACTTCGCGCTCGCCCCAGACGGCGGCGGGTACGCGCGGCGTGACGGACGGGTACTCCGGCTTGTTCGGGTCAACTTCGACGCGCACGGTGAGCCAGCACTTCTCGCCCTGCTCCATCGACATCACGTAGTACACCGCATAGTTGCCGCACAGCTGACGCTCGTCGTTGCCGAACAGCACCGACAGCCAGCCGCCCTGCTGGTAGTAGAGAAACTCCACCACTTCCGGCAGATAGTTCACCTTAATGGTGACGGTTACCTGGTCTTTGGTTTGCCAGGACTCCTCCAGCACCACGCCCGGGAAAGCCTGATGCAACGCGGCGAGATACTGCTGACCTTTCTTTTCTTCAGACATAAACACTCTCTTTAATCACGCCACCAGCAAGGAGACGAACGCTAAAAATGCAAAACCAAAACCAGCCCAGGTAATGCGTGACGTTTCGACAAAACGCAGGCGCGCCATGCTGTTTTCAAACAGGGCAATCACCAGCACGCCGATAAGCAGCTTGAGCGCAGCCACCACAACGGCCAGCAGCAGGCCGCCCGCAGAGAAGTGCGTCATCTGCCCCCACGGGAAGAAAACGCCGACGAACATCTGCAACACCACCAGCTGCTTGAGGCTGATGCCCCACTTCAGCACCGCAAAGCCGTAGCCGCTGTACTCGGTGAGTGGCCCCTCCTGCAATTCCTGCTCCGCTTCCGCGAGATCGAACGGCAGCTTGCCCATCTCGATAAAGGTGGCGAACGCGCAGGCGCAGAGCGCCAGCACCAGCGGGAGCGAACGTGAAACCGGCCAGTGGTAAACGGTGTCGGTGATGAAACTGATGTGGGTCGAGCCAGCAACCTGCGCGGCGACCCACAGACCCAGCAGCAGAATTGGCTCAACCAGCACGCCGAGCATCGCCTCGCGACTGGCGCCGATACCCGTAAACGGGCTGCCGGTGTCCAGGCCCGCAATCGCAAAGAAGAAACGCGCGATGGCGAAGAGGTAGATCAGCGTAATCAGATCGCCAAGCACGGGCAGCGGCGAGCCCACCGTCACTACCGGCAGCGCGGTGGCGATGGTCAGCATCACGCCGACCATCACGAACGGCGTCAGGCGGAACACCCAACCTGAGGCATCCGGCGCGACGCTCTGACGGGAGAGCAGCTTGAAGAGATCGCGGTACTCCTGGAGCACGCCAGGCCCGCGACGGTTGTGTAGCCGGGCGCGCGCCACGCGCGTGATGCCCGACAGCAGCGGCGCGGCGGCGAACAGCACCAGCGCCTGAAGTATTGCCAGTAACAAACTCATGTCAGGCTCCTCGTGAAATGACAATCACCACCAGCACCGCCAGCTCGATCAGCGCCAGGCGGCGGAACAGCACGGGCACGGCGGCGCTCTGCCAGCCCGGCACCCAGCCCACCGGGTTCAGCCAGTGGCGCAGCTTCAGCACGGCGGCGAAGTTCTCCTTCACCGGCATGGCGAAACCGTGGGCGGTGATGACCATCGACTGCTCGTGTTCGTAGCCGCAGGCCCACGCCGCGCCGCGCGAGCGGGAGGCGAGACGGTCGCGTCTGAAGAACAGCATCAGCACGAACGGCAGGAGCGGCGCGGCAATCAGCAGCATCGCCATCATCGGCTGGGACACGACGGTATGCGCCGTAGCCAGCGGCAGCGGAATGGCGTGGCCCAGAAGCGGCAGCAGCCACGGCGCGGCAACCCCACCTGCGATACAGCACAGCGCCAGCGCGACCACGCTGGTGGCCATCAGCACCGGGGCGCAACAGGCGTTTTCCGCTTCGCGGGTGCGCGGCGCGCCCAGGAAGGTGACGCCGTAAACCTTCGCCATACACATCACCGCCAGTGCCCCGGTAATCGCCAGCCCAACCGCCAGCAGCGGGCCGAGCAGCCGCGCGATAAACGCGTCGCTCTGGCCGAGCGCGAAGAAGGATTGATAGATCACCCACTCCCCGGCAAAGCCGTTCAGCGGCGGCAGCGCGGCCATCGCCATCAGCCCGACCAGCATCGCCAGCGAAATGACGGGCATTTTTTTGCCAATCCCGCCGAGCTTTTCAATATCGCGGTGCCCGGTGCGAAACCAGACGCTGCCCGCGCCGAGGAACAGGGTGCTTTTAAACAGGCTGTGGTTGATAAGGTGATACAGACCGCCAATAAACCCGGCGGCAATCAGCGCCGGCTGGTTGAGCGCCAGCCCGCTGACACCCGCGCCCATGCCGAGCAGGATGATGCCGATATTCTCCAGGGTGTGGTACGCCAGCAGGCGCTGGATGTTATGCTCCATCAGGGCGTACAGCCCGCCGACAAATGCGGTGATCATCCCCGCAATCAGCAGCGCCACGCCCCACCACAGCGGCGGCTGGCCGCCCGTCAGGGTTATCGTCAGGATGCCGAACAGACCGACCTTCATCACCACGGTGGAGAACAGCGCGGCAGCCGGGGCCGAGGCATTAGCATGCGCCTGCGGCACCCAGCCGTGCAGCGGGATAATCCCGGCCAGCAGGCCAAAACCGACTACGCCCAACAGCCAGACGTCATTCCCCAGCGGCTGGCCGTTAAGCACGGCAAAGTCCAGCGTGCCGAAACGCTGCCACACCAGCCAGCAGGCCAGCGCCAGCAGCAGCGTGCCGAGTCGTCCGAGCGCAAACCACAGCTTGCCGGAGGCGCTGCATCCGGTCAGGAACACGCCGCACAGGGCCATGATTTCAGCCATCACCACCAGCGCGCCGAGGTTGCTGGCGACAACAGTGCAGACCGCGGCGGCCATCAACAGGTTGACCAGCAGGCCGTTGGCGTTGGTGTGCTGATGGCGGTGCCAGTCGATATTAAACAGGCTGATAAACAGCCCACACAGACCAAAGGTGACCAGCCAGATGGCATTTAGCGGCGTAAGCTCAACGGCGTGGTGGATCAGCGGGATGAGGGTGTCGACGGATTGGCCGTCGATCAGGACAACGCCGCCCGCCGCCAGCGTCATCAGGCTGCCGACCGCTCCGCCGATACCGGCGATCCAGCCGCTCAGCGTTTTATGGAAGGAGAGGAGCAGCGCCAGGACAGCGGCGGTGGCAAACCAGGCCACGCCGCTGGTCATCATAACTATCGCGTTCATTTCGCCCCCTCGTTAAGCGCCCGCAGCAGCGAAAGATCGCCGACGTCAGTATTGATGGTCAGCTCGCGCTTGCGTTTGCTGGTGCGGGCGATGTCGCGAATATTAACCAGAATTAACGCTTTGGTCGGACAGGTGCGCACGCAGGCCGGACCTTGTTCATCGAAGCTGCACAGGTCGCACTTCACCGCGACGGCGCGAATGCCCGGCACCCAGTCCAGCAGCGTGCTCACGCGTGCCGGTGCCGGCGGCGCAGGCGGCGCTTTCGGGGTGTTGGCATTCGCCGGAATATGCAGCGGACGGCTGCCGGAAAACTCAATGGCGCCAAACGGACAGGCGATGCCGCACAGCTTGCAGCTCACGCACAGGCTTTCGTTCAGCTGTACCGCGCCGTCAACGCGGGTGATGGCATTGACGGGACAGACGCCCGCGCATGGCGCGTCTTCACAGTGGTGACAGAGCTGCGGGGCAGACTCTTTCTCATTACGCATGACGCGCAGGCGCGGCATGGACTGTAGCCCGTGCAGGCGGTGTGTTTCCGAGCACGCCGCCTCACAGGTTCGACAGCCAATACAGACCGTCGAGTCAGCAATTACAAAACGGTTCACCGGGTCATCCTCTGGTGATGGTCATTTTTGACGAAAAAAAACTGTCTTATCGACACTTCTCGACACTCGCTTTTCAGGCCACGTTCGCGGAGGATTTTCCGTCGATCAGCTGTTTCAGGTTGATCGGCTGATCGTGCTCAACGGCAGCGTAGAGGCCGTTATAAACCGGCGCGATTTTCTCCAGATAGTGCTCCAGCACCTGCTGGCGATCGCGGGTGCTGACGTGACCGTCCACCATGCCGTCGGCCATCAGTTGGGCTTTCGCAATACACTGTTTTTCACCCTCTTTTGTCTCAACGTAATACTCAATGGTGTGGCTGTTGAAGCTCTCCGCCAGGGTGACAAAAATCGTGAAGTGTCCAAACAACACAAAGCGCATATCCCCCTGCGCCGCGCAGCTCATGGCATGGTGCAGACGGGCTTTTGAGAGGGTGATCCCCTGAATCAGAGAGTTGCAGTAGAGGTGCCACTGATCCTGAAGCTGCTGATGACGTTGCGCGATGTAATCCGCTTTTTCGCTAATTTCCCAAATAGTCATAAAAGGTATCCGGTTAATGGAGTTAGCGGCTGTTAAGCAGATTTCGTGCCAGTTTTTAATTTATTGATTTAAATGGATTTTAAAGAGATGCGCACTGTCACCGCTGCGGTGTCGACGTGTCATTTCGACAGCGTTGACATCGTCACGCCGTAACGCAAATCAAGCTGGCACTGTTATTGCATTAAAGGGGCAATTCATTAAGGAGGCGTCATGCACGAAATCACCCTCTGCCAGCGGGCACTGGAACTTATCGAACAGCAGGCTGTGCAGAACCATGCGAAGCGCGTGACCGGCGTCTGGCTGAAGGTCGGGGCGTTTTCCTGCGTCGAGACCAGCGCCCTCACCTTCTGTTTTGAGCTGGTGTGCCGCGGCACGCTGGCGGAGGGTTGCGCACTGCATATCGAGGAGCAGCAGGCGGAGTGCTGGTGCGAGCAGTGTCAGCAGTACGTCACGCTGCTGTCATCGAAGGTACAGCGCTGTCCGCAGTGCCAGAGCAGCGGGCTGCGCATCGTGGCGGATGACGGTATGCAGATCCAACGCCTCGAAATCGAGAAGGAGTAATGTATGTGTAGTACCTGCGGTTGCGCTGAAGGCAACCTGTATATAGAAGGGGATGAACACCGTCCCCACTCCGCGTTTCGCTCCGCACCCTTTTCTCCTGCCCCGCGTCCCGCGGCGGCACTGACCGGCATCACCTTTGCGCCGCAGCGTTCAGACGCGGGCGACCTGCATTACGGCCACGGCGAAGCAGGCACCCACGCGCCGGGCATCAGCCAGCGCGAGATGCTGGAGGTGGAGATCAATGTGCTGGACAAAAATAACCAGCTCGCCGCCCGCAATCGTGCCCGCTTTGCCGCCCGTCAACAGCTGGTACTGAACCTGGTCTCCAGCCCCGGCTCCGGTAAAACCACCCTGCTGACCGAAACCCTCAAACGACTGAATAAACGTGTCTCCTGCGCCGTTATCGAAGGCGATCAGCAAACGGTAAACGACGCGGCGCGCATCCGCGAAACCGGTACGCCCGCGATTCAGGTCAACACCGGCAAGGGCTGCCACCTGGACGCGCAGATGATTGCCGACGCCGCCCCGCGCCTGCCGCTGGCGAACAACGGCATCCTGTTTATTGAAAACGTCGGCAACCTGGTCTGCCCGGCAAGCTTCGACCTTGGCGAGCGGCATAAAGTGGCGGTGCTCTCCGTGACCGAAGGGGAAGACAAGCCGCTGAAGTATCCACATATGTTTGCCGCCGCCTCCCTCATGCTGCTGAACAAAGTCGACCTGCTGCCGTACCTGAATTTCGACGTGGATAAGTGCCTGGCTTACGCCCGGGAAGTGAACCCGGACATTGAGATCCTGCTGGTTTCCGCCACGCACGGCGACGGGATGGATGCCTGGCTGAACTGGCTGGAGAGCGAACGATGTGCATAGGCGTCCCCGGAAAAATTCATTCGATCGACGGCAATCAGGCCAAAGTGGAGGTCTGCGGCATCCTGCGCGATGTCGATCTGACGCTGGTGGGCAGCCACGATGAGACCGGCGCATCGCGTCTCGGCCAGTGGGTGCTGGTCCACGTGGGGTTTGCCATGAGCGTGATTAATGAGGAAGAAGCCCGCGATACGCTGGACGCGCTACAGAATATGTTTGACGTCGAGCCGGACGTAGGCGCCCTGCTGTATGGCGAGGAGCGATAACACATGCGTTACGTTGATGAATATCGCGCGCCTGAGCAGGTGTTGCAGCTTATCGATCGCCTGAAAACCCGCGCGTCCCTGCTGGACTACACGAAAGAAAAACCGCTGCGGATCATGGAGGTGTGCGGCGGACACACCCACACCATCTTTAAATTTGGCCTCGACCAGCTGCTGCCGGAGAACATCGAGTTTATCCACGGCCCCGGCTGCCCGGTGTGCGTGCTGCCGATGGGGCGCATCGACAGCTGTCTCGACATCGCCAGCCGTCCCGGTGTGATTTTTTGCACCTTTGGCGACGCCATGCGCGTACCGGGAAAAAATGGCTCGCTGCTCCAGGCGAAGGCGCGCGGCGCGGACGTGCGGATCGTCTACTCACCGATGGATGCCCTGACGCTGGCGATGGCTAATCCTGAGCGTAAGGTCGTCTTTTTCGGGCTGGGTTTTGAAACCACCATGCCCGCCACCGCCATTACCCTCCAGCAGGCGAAAGCCCGCAACGTCACTAACTTTTACTTTTTCTGCCAGCACATCACGCTTATTCCCACGCTGCGCAGCCTGCTTGAAGCGCCGGATAACGGTATCGACGCGTTTCTGGCGCCAGGCCACGTCAGCATGGTGATCGGCACAGAAGCCTACAGTTTTATCGCTGAACAGTACAATCGTCCGTTAGTGGTGGCTGGTTTCGAGCCACTTGATCTACTGCAAGGCGTGACCATGCTGGTTGAGCAGAAAATAGCGGCCCTGAGTGTGGTGGAAAATCAGTATCGCCGCGTGGTGCCCGATGCAGGTAACAGACGGGCACAGCAGGCGATAGCCGACGTGTTTAGCGTCGAAGGCGACAGCGAGTGGCGCGGACTGGGGCTGATTGCCGAATCCGGCGTACACCTGACGCCCGCGTATCGCGCCTTCGACGCCGAAGCGCATTTCCGCCCGCAGCCGCAGAAGGTGTGCGACGATCCCCGCGCCCGCTGTGGCGACGTACTCACCGGCAAATGCAAACCTCATCACTGCCCGTTATTTGGCAACGCCTGTAACCCGCAAACCGCGTTTGGCGCGCTGATGGTCTCTTCCGAAGGGGCATGCGCCGCGTGGTATCACTATCGCAACCAGGAGTGTGAAGCATGAACACGGTGGAAATGGCGCACGGAAGCGGTGGACAGGCGATGCAGCAGTTGATTAACAGGCTGTTCATGGAAGCCTTTAACAACCCCTGGCTCGCCGAGCAGGAAGATCAGGCGCGTATTGACCTCGCGGCCCTGACCGCCCACGGCGACAGGCTGGCGTTCTCTACCGACAGCTACGTGATTGACCCGCTGTTCTTCCCGGGCGGCGATATCGGCAAGCTCGCCGTCTGCGGCACGGCAAACGACGTGGCCGTCAGCGGCGCGATCCCCCGCTACCTCTCCTGCGGGTTTATCCTCGAAGAAGGGTTACCCATGGAGACGCTCACGGCGGTGGTCAACAGCATGGCGCACACCGCCCGCGAGGCGGGGATCGCCATCGTGACCGGGGATACCAAGGTGGTGCAGCGCGGCGCGGCGGATAAGCTCTTCATTAACACCGCCGGAATGGGGGCGATCCCCGCCGACATTCACTGGGGCGCGCAGCAGCTTTGTGCAGGCGACGTGCTGATTGTCAGCGGCACGCTGGGCTGCCACGGGGCAACCATCCTGAACCTGCGTGAAGGCTTAGGGCTGGATGGCGAGCTGCGCAGTGACTGCGCGGTACTCACGCCGCTGATCCAGACGCTGCGCGACATGCCGGGCGTAAAAGCCCTGCGCGACGCCACGCGAGGCGGCGTGAATGCCGTCGTACACGAATTTGCCGCAAGCAGCGGCTGCGGAATTGAACTAACCGAGCGCGGCCTGCCCGTTAAGCCTGCTGTACGCGGGCTGTGCGAGCTATTAGGGCTAGACCCGCTTAACTTTGCCAACGAAGGTAAGCTGGTGATCGGCGTGGAACGCACGGCGGCGGAAGCCGTACTTGAACAACTGCGCGCACATCCCTTAGGGAAAGACGCGGCCATCATCGGCGACGTGGTTGAGCGCAAAGGGGTGCGCCTGACCGGGCTTTACGGCGTGAAGCGCACGCTGGATCTGCCGCACGCTGAACCGTTACCCCGAATTTGCTAGACCGCGCCAAAAGCGGTCAGCGCTGAATGTCTCTTTTTTGCCAGTTTCTATTGGAAAGCAATAATGCCGTATACACCGATGAGCGATCTTGGACAGCAGGGCCTGTTTGACATCACGCGCACACTTTTACAACAGCCCGACCTCGGCGCGCTGAGCGATGCCCTGACGCGGCTGGTCAGGCAATCAGCGCTGGCGGACAGCGCCGCCATTGTGCTCTGGCATAGCGCAACCCACCGCGCGAGCTATTTCTCAACGCGTGATAACGGCAAAATCTTCGAATATGAAGATGAAACGTTTCTGGCCCACGGTCCGGTGCGACGTATTCTCTCCCGCCCGGAAGCGCTGCACTGCAATTTTGACCAGTTTCGCCAGGCTTGGCCGAAGCTGGCAGAGAGCAACCTTTACCACCCGTTCGGCCACTACAGCATGCTGCCGCTGGCGGTGGAAGGGCAAATTTTTGGCGGCTGCGAGTTTATCCGTAATAACGACCAGCCCTGGACCGAGGCGGAGTACGAGCGGTTGCATACCTTCACGCAGATTGTGGCCGTCGTGGCAGAGCAGATCCAAAGCCGCGTCACCAATAACGTGGATTACGACCTGTTGAGCCGCGAGCGCGATAATTTCCGCATTCTGGTCGCCATCACCAATGCCGTGCTGTCGCGTCTCGATATGGACGAACTGGTGAGCGAAGTCGCCAAAGAGATCCATCACTATTTCAGGATCGATGCCATCAGCATTGCGCTGCGCGGCAACCGTAAGGGCAAGCTGAACATCTACTCCACCCACTACCTCGACGAAGCTAACCCGGCGCACGAGCAAAGCGAAGTGGACGAAGCGGGAACCCTGTCTGAACGGGTATTTAAAAGCAAAGAGATCCTGCTGTTAAACCTCAGCGAGCAGGATCCGGTAGCGCCCTACGAGCGGATGCTGTTTAACACCTGGGGCAACAAGATCCAGACCCTGTGCCTGCTGCCGCTGATGTCCGGCAACACCATGCTCGGCGTGCTTAAACTGGCGCAGTGCGATGAAGCCGTATTTACCACCGCCAACCTGAAGCTGCTGCGCCAGATCGCCGAACGTATCTCCATTGCGCTGGATAACGCCCTCGCCTATCAGGAGATCCACCGTCTGAAAGAACGGCTGGTGGACGAAAACCTGGCGCTGACCGAGCAGCTCAACAATGTGGACAGCGAGTTTGGCGAAATCATTGGACGCAGCGATGCCATGTACAACATCCTCAAGCAGGTGGAGATGGTGGCGCAGAGCGACAGCACGGTGCTGATCCTCGGTGAAACCGGCACAGGGAAAGAGCTGATTGCCCGGGCGATCCACAACCTGAGCAACCGCAACAGCCGCCGGATGGTGAAGATGAACTGCGCGGCGATGCCTGCGGGCTTACTGGAAAGCGACCTGTTCGGCCACGAGCGCGGCGCGTTTACCGGCGCCAGCAGCCAGCGGCTGGGCCGTTTTGAACTGGCGGATAAAAGCTCATTGTTCCTCGACGAAGTGGGCGATATGCCGCTGGAGCTTCAGCCTAAGCTGCTGCGCGTTTTGCAGGAGCAGGAGTTCGAGCGTCTCGGCAGCAACAAGCTGATCCAGACCGACGTGCGTCTGATTGCCGCCACCAACCGCGATCTGAAAAAAATGGTCGCCGACCGCGAGTTTCGCAGCGATCTTTACTATCGTCTGAACGTCTTCCCGATCTGCCTGCCGCCGCTGCGCGAACGCCCGGAAGATATTCCGCTGCTGGTGAAAGCCTTTACCGCGAAGATTGCCCGCCGGATGGGGCGAAATATCGACAGTATTCCTGCCGAAACGCTACGCACCCTTTCGGCGATGGAGTGGCCGGGGAACGTGCGCGAGCTGGAAAACGTCATTGAGCGCGCGGTCCTGCTGACGCGCGGGAACGTGCTCCAGCTCTCCCTGCCAGAGGTTACTCTCTCTGAAACGACCGTGGCCGCAAGCGAGCTTGCGAAAGAGGGAGAAGATGAATATCAGCTCATTATGCGAGTGCTGAAGGAGACCAACGGCGTGGTAGCCGGACCGAAAGGTGCGGCGCAACGGCTGGGGCTGAAGCGTACCACCCTGCTCTCGCGTATGAAGCGTCTGGGAATCGATAAAGAGAGCCTGAAATAACCCGTCATTCCGTCAGCGGGTACATATCGCTCCCGCGCTGGCGCAGGGATATTTGGTGCTCTTTTTCTGTCTGCCTGCGCCACGCCGTCGCCCTGAGCGTGATTTGTCGTCCACTGCGGCGCTGAGCCGGTTATTTTTTGGGCCGATACTTTTCCGGTAATTCAGGAACCGGACGACGATCGTCGATCAGATGTCGGATGGTCAGAATCGGATGACGCCATAACATACGTGGCCCTGCCCAGCGCATCACCTGCTTCATCTCTTCCCGTCGGGCGGGCTGATAACAGTGCACCGGGCACTGTTTGCAGGCAGGTTTTTCCTCACCAAACACGCATTTATCCAGCCGCTTATCGGCATAAGCCTTAAGCGCCGAATAGTGCCCCTCTTCTTTTATGGCGTGCGGACACCTGTTTTCGTACAGGGCGATCATTCTGGCGATCGTCTTTTTTTCTCGTGAAATACGTTTACCGGACATAACGTCGTCCTCAACAATAAAGTGCATTTATAATACCTTTTTATCCGCACATTTTCAGTTATTGCATTCCGTTTTCTGAAGCGTCCTTCCAGAATTACCCCTCCCCTCGCTGCGTTTTACTGGTATTTTATACAGGTGTAAATAACCGCATTCACCGGAGAGCCTATGCAACAGATCGCGATCGCCAAACCCTATCGGCACTTAAAAGTGGGTTACTTCAGAAAACGTCATGAAGACCGTAAAACGAAAATTCCAAAACGCTACAGCGTACACGCAGCGCTAAGCCTGAAAGGCGACTGGCTTGAACAAGCGGGATTTACCACCAACTCGCAGGTTCGGGTGGGCGTCGAGCACGGAAAAATCATCATTGAATTAATAGCGGAAGATGCCTCGTAAAGTCGTGACTTTTTTCTGCGCCGCACCTTTTTTTCATGCGACAATAGAAGGAACAATCGGCCATTGAGCCGCTCAAAGCGTAATATTTTCAAAGAAATGGATATCATAACTCCATGAGCACAATCGACAATTTCGACGCGCATACGCCGATGATGCAGCAGTACCTGAAGCTGAAGGCACAGCATCCGGAAATTCTGCTGTTTTACCGTATGGGCGATTTTTACGAGCTTTTTTATGACGATGCGAAACGTGCGTCTCAGCTGCTCGACATTTCTCTGACGAAACGTGGCGCGTCGGCAGGCGAGCCCATCCCGATGGCGGGTATCCCGCATCACGCGGTTGAAAACTATCTGGCGAAGCTGGTGAACCAGGGCGAGTCTGTCGCTATCTGCGAACAAATTGGCGACCCGGCCACGTCGAAAGGCCCCGTTGAGCGCAAGGTCGTACGCATCGTGACGCCGGGAACCATCAGCGATGAAGCCCTGCTTCAGGAGCGCCAGGATAACCTGCTGGCGGCGATCTGGCAGGACGGTAAAGGGTTTGGCTACGCCACGCTGGATATCAGCTCCGGTCGTTTTCGCCTGAGTGAACCGGCTGACCGTGAAACCATGGCGGCTGAACTACAGCGCACCAATCCGGCAGAACTGCTTTATGCAGAGGATTTCGCCGAGATGGCGCTGATTGAAGGTCGCCGCGGCCTGCGTCGTCGTCCACTGTGGGAGTTCGAAATTGATACCGCGCGCCAGCAGTTGAACCTGCAATTTGGCACGCGCGATTTGATTGGCTTTGGTGTGGAAAATGCCCCGCGCGGGCTATGTGCCGCAGGCTGCCTGTTGCAGTACGTGAAGGATACGCAGCGTACCGCCCTGCCCCATATCCGTTCAATTACCATGGAGCGTCAGCAGGACAGCATCATCATGGATGCCGCCACGCGCCGCAACCTGGAGATCACGCAGAACCTCGCGGGCGGCATGGAAAATACGCTGGAGTCGGTTCTTGACAGCACGGTTACCCCCATGGGCAGCCGTATGCTCAAACGCTGGCTGCATATGCCGATCCGCAACACCGAAACGCTGATTGGCCGTCAGCAAACCATTGCCGCATTGCAGGATCGTTACACCGAATTGCAGCCGGTGCTGCGTCAGGTGGGTGACCTTGAGCGTATCCTGGCGCGCCTGGCATTGCGTACCGCGCGTCCACGCGATCTCGCCCGTATGCGTCACGCTTTCCAGCAGTTGCCGGAACTGCGCGCTCAGCTGGGAGAGATCGACAGCGCGCCAGTGCAAAAGCTGCGCGAAACCATGGGCGAATTTACCGAGCTTCGCGAACTGCTGGAACGCGCCATCATTGATGCGCCGCCTGTTCTGGTGCGGGATGGCGGGGTTATTACTCCGGGTTATAACGAAGAGCTGGACGAATGGCGTGCGCTGGCCGATGGCGCGACGGATTATCTGGATAAACTGGAAATCCGCGAGCGTGAACGTCTGGGGCTCGACACCCTGAAAGTCGGCTACAACGCCGTACACGGTTACTATATCCAGATCAGTCGTGGGCAGAGCCACCTGGCACCGATTCACTACGTTCGCCGCCAGACGCTGAAAAATGCCGAGCGCTACATTATTCCCGAGCTGAAAGAGTACGAAGACAAAGTGCTCACGTCGAAAGGTAAAGCGCTGGCGCTGGAGAAACAGCTGTATGACGAGCTGTTCGACATCCTGATGCCGCATCTGGCTGACCTTCAAATGAGCGCCGCTGCGCTGGCCGAGCTGGATGTGCTGGTAAACCTGGCCGAGCGCGCCGAAACGCTGAACTACACCTGTCCTACCTTTACTGACAAACCCGGTATTCGCATTACCGAAGGTCGCCATCCGGTGGTTGAGCAGGTGCTGAACGAGCCGTTTATTGCCAACCCGTTGAACCTGTCACCGCAGCGAAGGATGCTGATCATTACCGGCCCCAATATGGGCGGTAAAAGTACCTATATGCGCCAGACAGCCCTTATCGCGCTGCTCGCCTACATCGGCAGCTACGTTCCGGCGCAGAAGGTTGAGATTGGCCCTGTCGACCGTATCTTCACCCGTGTGGGTGCGGCGGACGATCTGGCGAGCGGTCGCTCTACCTTTATGGTCGAGATGACCGAAACCGCCAACATTCTGCATAACGCGACAGAGAACAGTCTGGTGTTGATGGACGAAGTAGGACGCGGTACCTCCACCTATGACGGCCTGTCCCTGGCCTGGGCGTGCGCGGAAAGTCTGGCGAATAAAATCAAGGCGCTGACGCTGTTCGCGACGCACTATTTCGAACTGACACAGCTGCCAGAGAAAATGGAAGGCGTGGCTAACGTCCACCTTGATGCGCTTGAGCACGGCGACACCATCGCCTTTATGCACACGGTGCAGGACGGCGCGGCAAGCAAGAGCTATGGCCTGGCCGTCGCCGCGCTGGCGGGTGTGCCGAAAGAGGTGATTAAGCGCGCGCGTCAGAAATTGCGTGAGCTGGAAAGTTTGTCACCGAATGCGGCAGCTACGCAGATAGATGGTACGCAGATGTCACTGCTGGCGGTGCCGGAAGAGACCTCTCCGGCTGTAGAAGCGCTGGAAAATCTCGATCCGGACTCGCTGACGCCGCGTCAGGCGCTGGAGTGGATTTATCGGTTGAAGAGTCTGGTTTAGTTCTCTGCGGTCTTTTTTGCCGGGTGACGGCTTCGCCTTACCCGGCCTACAAAACCCGTAGGCCCGGTAAGCGTAGCGCCACCGGGCAAAAGACCGCACAATATTATCGCCCGGTAAGCGCAGCCGCCTCCGGGCTTTTTATTACAGCATCGGCGGGATCGTCGGCACCTGCGGTGCCTCATCAATATCCTTCTGCGTCATGCGGAACGCTTCCGGGTAATGCTCGCGGCTGGTACGGCGCAGCGGTTCGGTATCGCGCCAGGTATACAGACAGTGCTGACACTGGTATACCGTCCAGACACCTTTCACCGGTGATGTTGCCATCACTTCAATATGTTCATCGGCACAACGTGGACAAATCATTTTTTCCTCCTTATTGACGTGCCGCCAGCATCGCGGTCAGTTTTTCGGCCCAGGCTTTGGTTTCAGGGAGATCCTGTACCGGCTGGCTGTAGTGACCACGGTTGTCCGGAGCGACAGGGGTGGTGGCATCAATGATCAGCTTGTCAGTGATCCCCGCCGGGCTGGAGCCGGGGTCAAGCTCCAGCACAGACATATTCGGTAGCTGCACCAGATCGCCTGCCGGATTGACCTTCGATGACAGCGCCCACATCACCTGCGGCAGGTTAAACGGATCGACGTCCTCATCCACCATAATCACCATTTTCACGTAACCCAGACCGTGTGGCGTGGTCATGGCGCGGAGCCCGACCGCACGGGCAAAACCGCCGTATCGTTTTTTGGTGGAGATAATCGCCAGCAGGCCGTGGGTGTACATGGCGTTTACCGCCTGCACTTCCGGGAATTCCGCCTTCAGCTGCTGATAGAGCGGCACGCAGGTAGCGGGCCCCATCAGATAATCAATCTCGGTCCACGGCATCCCCAGGTAGAGAGATTCGAAAATGGGTTTTGTGCGGTAAGAGACTTTATCAATGCGCACGACCGTCATGTTGCGCCCGCCGGAGTAGTGTCCGGTAAACTCACCGAATGGCCCTTCAATTTCACGTTTTCGGCCTTCAATCACCCCTTCGAGGATCACTTCCGACCCCCACGGCACATCGAAACCGGTCAGCGGAGCCGTCGCAATCGGATACGGGCTTTCGCGTAGCGCACCGGCCATCTCATACTCGGATTGATCGTATTTCAGCGGCGTGGCGCCCATCAGGGTGATGATCGGATCGTTACCCAGCGTAATGGCAATAGGCAGGTCTTCGCCGCGCTCTTCTGCCTTATGCAGATGCAGCGCGATATCATGCATCGGCACCGGTTGCAGGCCGAGCTTACGCTTGCCCTTCACTTCCATACGGTAAATCCCGACGTTCTGCTTGCCGAAGTGTTCGGGGTCGAGCGGATCGCGGGAGACAACGCACGCTTTATCGAGATAAAAGCCCCCGTCACCGTCGTTCAGGCGGAACAGCGGCAGAATGTCGAACAGGTTGATGTCTTCCCCGTCCACCGTGTTCTGCGCCCAGGCCGGATTTGCACGACGCTCTGGCGAGACGGGGAATTTGTCCCAGCGACGAATAAACTCGTCGATCTGTTTTTTCACCGGGGTATTTGCTGGCAGCCCCATCGAAATAGCGTGGTTTTGCCACGAGCCGATAGTGTTCATCACCACACGGGCATCGGTGAAGCCGCGAATATTATCGAACCACAGCGCAGGCGCACCATCGCCAATGCGTCCGGTAGCGTTGGCGGCGGCGGCTAAATCCGGCTCAGCGTTTACCTCTTCCTCAATTTTCAGCAGCTGCCCTTGCTCATCGAGCGCCTGCAAGAAGCTTCTCAAATCATCAAATGCCATCTTTATTCTCCTGTGAAAAATGTTTCGCTGCCTGCAAACCTTCCCAGCGTCGGGCTTTTTTATGCTCCAGACCAAACTGGTCGAGAACGCGGGTCACGATATGCTGGGTTATGTCATCGGCGGTTTGCGGGTGATTGTAGTACGCAGGCATAGGCGGCACCATCGCCACGCCCATGCGGGAAAGGGCAAGCATGTTCTCAAGATGGATGGTGCTGAGCGGCGTCTCACGCGGAACCAGCACCAGCTTGCGTCCCTCTTTCAGCACCACGTCTGCCGCACGCCCTACCAGCCCTTCGGCGTAGCCCGCGCGGATACCCGCCAGCGTTTTCATGCTGCACGGAATGACGATCATGCCGTCGGTGCGAAACGAGCCGGAGGAGATGGTGGCAGCCTGATCGGCCGGGCTATGGACGACATCCGCCAGTGCAGCAACGTCATGCGCAGTGAAGGGCGTTTCCAGCTCAATCGTGGTTTTTGCCCACTTCGACATCACCAGATGCGTTTCCACCTCCGGCATTTCCCGCAGCGCCTGCAACAACGCCACGCCTAATGGCGCACCCGTCGCGCCCGTCATTCCCACAATCAATCTCATTCAGCACCTCAATTAGTTTGTTCGTATACGAACATATTAACTAAACTACGCCTCGATCCTGCTGCTGACAAGATCGTTCGCATACGATCACACTATTCGCTAAAAACTCTCGCGTTAAAATTCAGCCCGAGAGCGGCTATCATAGAGGGAGTATTTTTCCGTCGGAGTGTCCATGGAGTTAAGACAAGAAGCGTTTCACCTGCTACGTCAGCTTTTTCAACAGCATACCGCCCAGTGGCAACACGCATTGCCCGAACTGACCAAACCACAATATGCGGTGATGCGGTCAATTGCTGAAAATCCTGGCATTGAGCAGGTTGCCCTGACTGAAGTCGCGGTGAGCACCAAAGCGACGCTGGCAGAAATGCTGAGCCGCATGGAAGCACGCGGCCTGGTCAGGCGCGAGCACGATCCGGCGGACAAGCGCCGTCGGTTTGTCTTTCTGACGGCCGAAGGTGAGGCCCTGCTTGAGAGCAGTAAACCGATTGGAAATGAGGTGGATGAGGCGTTTTTAGGGCGCCTTAATGGCGCGGAACGAGAGCAATTTTCAGCGCTCATTAAAAAGATGATGCAGGATTAAGTAACCCTGACGCGCATAAAATCAATAAATGTTCGCACTTTCGCGGGCACATGCCGGGCATCAGGATAAACGGCATAGATGCCCTGCTGAGCGAACGTGTACGCCGGTAACAGCGAGACCAGTTCCCCTGCATCCAGTGCGTTTCGCACCAGCCACTCCGGCAGCAGCGCCACTCCACATCCCGCGAGGGCAAAAGCCATCAGCGCCTGGGCGCTGTCTGCATACAGGCGCGGCGCTCTCTTGATCTCAAAGGAAACCGGCTGCTCATCAACACCTCTCACCTGCCAGCGCAGCGGCGAGGTTAAACGCTCATGAATGATCCAGTCCGCTTCCGCCAGCTGCTCCAGCGAGTTAACCGGATGGTTTGCCAGCCAGCCTGGCGTTGCCACGGGCAGGATGGTGAAGGAGGTCATCAACGCGGCGTGGTAGCGCGAATCTGCAAGCGTGCCGAGCCGGATAGCGACATCGAAGCGCTCGGCGATAAGATCGGCATGCAAAGAGGACGAGACATGCCGCACGCGGAGATCAGGGTGCAGCTGGCTAAACTCAGCCAGCAAAGGCACCACCACCTGCGAGCCATACTCGGGCGTGGTGGTGATCCGCAGTTCTCCCGTCAGCCCGGCGTGGTTGGCGCGAACATCATCCTGCAATCGCTCTGCATCCCGTAACAGCATCACGCTTCGTTGATGAAAGAGCTTCCCCGCTTCGGTCAGCGTCAGGCGTCGGGTGGTTCGCAGCAACAGGGTGACGCCCAGCTCCTCTTCAAGCTGACGAATATGAAAGCTGACCACCGCTTTTGTCAGCCCCATCGCCTCCGCCGCGGCGGTGAAACTGCCGGTGTCCGCTACGGCGATAAACATCGCCGTACGCTGTAAATTAAGCATCGCTTGCCTGGTTAACTGTCAAAATAATATTGACAGTATATCGTCCTTTGTCGCGTTTATCCGTAACGCGCGGGCCGATACGATACGCCACCTCACCGGAGGAACTTCCATGACGTATCGCAGCAAAATCGCCGTCGTCTTTCTGCTCGGCTTTTTCCTTGATTTGATAAACATGTTTATTGCCAGCGTCGCCTTTCCGGCGATGGCTCACGCATTCAATACCACACCTTCCGCGCTTGCCTGGGTAAGTAACGGATACATTGCCGGGCTGACGTTAGTCATCCCATTCAGCAGTATTCTGACGCGCCGCGTCGGGCCGAAGCGCGTTATTCTGCTCTCACTGCTTCTCTTTAGCGCGGCCTCCGTTGCGGCGGGTTTCTCATCTTCGCTGGAAAGTTTGATTGCCTGGCGCGTCGTGCAGGGCGCCGGAGGGGGTTTACTGATCCCGGTTGGTCAGGCGCTGACCTGGCAACAGTTTAAGCCTCATGAGCGGGCCAGACTCACCTCGGCGGTGATGCTGGTCGCGCTGCTTGCCCCCGCCTGCTCACCGGCTGTGGGCGGCATGCTGGTTCAGACATTCACCTGGCGCTGGATATTTTTTGCCACCCTGCCCGTCGCCATTGTCACCTTTGTTTTGGCCTGCGCGTGGCTTAAAACAGAACCGTCACCGATAAACACCACCAGAATAGTAAACCTGTCTTTGCTGACGGATCCGCTGTTGCGCTTATCCATGCTTATCTATGTATGCGTACCCGGCATCTTTATTGGCGTGAACGTAACGGGCATGTATTACCTTCAGAGCGAGGCCAATATGACGCCCACCGCAACGGGCATGCTTATGCTGCCGTGGTCTGTGGCATCGTTTTTGGCTATCACCGCGACAGGACGCTATTTCAACCGTATCGGCCCGCGGCCGCTGGTGGTCATCGGTTGCCTTTTGCAGGCAACGGGCATTCTGCTTTTAATTAACGTCGGCCCGGCTATGCTGTTACCTGCCTTTGCGTTTGCGTTAATGGGTGCGGGGGGAAGCCTTTGCAGCAGTACGGCTCAGAGCAGCGCGTTTTTGACAACGCGGCGGGAAGATATGCCTGATGCCAGTGCGCTATGGAATCTGAATCGTCAGTTGAGCTTTTTTGCGGGTGCCCTGCTGCTGGCGCAGGCGCTGAGCTTCATGCAAGCTTATTTTACGCCGCTGGCCGCCTGGCACGGGATGTTTATTTTTGCCGCAGTTATCACTTTGCTGCCCGTACTGTACGTCTACCGTCTTAATAACACGCAGTTACTTGCGCAACTGCAACAGGAGCAACCATGACCCATTTCGAACAAGAGATCCTCGACATCCACGTCGCCCTTGAAAACTGGTTAGGTGCAGGCGAAGGCGAACAGGACGCCCTGCTCGCCCGTTTCCGTCCGGATTTTCTGATGGTTCCACCGAGTGGCACCCATTTAGATCATCACGCTCTGGCCCAATTTTTATATACGCAGCGGGGAACCCGACCCGGGCTCAGGATCGGCATTGATGCGCTAACGACGCTTCAGACATGGGACAACGGCGCGGTGCTCCATTACCGGGAGACGCAAACCCGGCCAGGCCAGCCCGTCAACGTGCGCTGGTCAACCGCAGTGCTTAATCAGGAAGGGGATAACATCACCTGGCGTTTGCTGCACGAAACGGCGCAATCGTAAGACATAAAAAAGGCCCGTCTCACGACGGGCCTTTTCTGACGAATGGTTGCTTATTCGCGGAACAGCGCTTCGATATTCAGACCTTGCCCTTGCAGGATTTCACGCAGGCGGCGTAGCCCTTCAACCTGAATCTGACGAACACGTTCACGGGTCAGGCCAATCTCACGGCCGACATCTTCCAGTGTCGCAGCTTCATACCCCAGTAAACCGAAACGACGTGCCAGCACTTCACGCTGTTTGGCGTTCAGTTCGAACAGCCATTTGACGATGCTCTGTTTCATGTCATCGTCCTGCGTGGTGTCTTCCGGGCCGTTGTCTTTTTCATCGGCCAGGATGTCCAGCAGCGCTTTTTCGGAGTCACCACCCAGCGGGGTGTCAACCGAGGTAATGCGCTCGTTGAGACGCAGCATACGGCTTACGTCATCAACCGGTTTGTCGAGTTGCTCTGCAATCTCTTCCGCACTTGGCTCGTGGTCCAGTTTATGGGACAACTCGCGCGCGGTACGCAGATAAACATTCAACTCTTTGACGATGTGGATCGGCAGTCGAATCGTACGGGTCTGGTTCATAATAGCCCGTTCGATGGTCTGACGAATCCACCAGGTCGCGTAGGTTGAGAAACGGAACCCGCGTTCCGGGTCAAACTTCTCAACTGCGCGGATGAGACCTAAGTTGCCCTCTTCAATCAGATCCAGCAGAGCCAGACCACGATTGCCGTAACGGCGGGCAATTTTCACGACCAGTCGCAGGTTACTTTCGATCATGCGACGACGCGAGGCAACATCACCACGCAAAGCACGACGTGCGAAATAGACTTCTTCTTCGGCCGTTAGCAGTGGGGAGTAACCAATCTCCCCAAGGTAAAGCTGAGTCGCGTCCAGCACACGCTGTGTGGCACCCTGCGATAACAGCTCTTCTTCAGCCAAATCGTTATCACTGGGTTCCTCTTCTACTAAGGCTTTTTCGTCAAAAGCCTCTGATCCGTTCTCATCAAATTCCGCGTCTTCATTTAAATCATGAACTTTCAGCGTATTCTGACTCATAAAGGTGGCTCCTACCCGTGATCCCTGGACGAGACACCCTGGCTGGCATGCCCCGTCAATTTATCGCTGCGGTAAATATTGCAGCGGGTTTACGGATTTCCCCTTGTAACGAATTTCAAAATGCAAGCGTGTAGAACTGGTTCCGGTGCTACCCATGGTAGCGATTTTTTGCCCCGCCTTAACTTCTTGTTGTTCCCGGACCAGCATAGTGTCGTTATGGGCGTAGGCACTCAGGTAATCATCGTTATGTTTGATGATAATAAGATTACCGTAACCGCGCAGTGCGTTACCGGCATAGACAACGCGTCCGTCTGCGGTCGCGATGATTGCCTGTCCTTTACTGCCTGCGATATCGATCCCTTTGTTGCCCCCCTCAGAGGTAGCGAAGTTCTCGATAATCTTGCCGTCAGTTGGCCAGCGCCAGGTGGTGATTGACGAGCTGGCATTCTGACTGCTTGCAGTCGGTACAGTAGAGCTAACCACAGGTGCCGTAGTCGGTGCTGTGACAACAGTCGCAGTACCTTTATTATTCGGCAACATTTTGTTAGCACTCTGATCACCTGAATCCTCAGAATACGTAATTACAGGTTGTGAAGCAACCACCGTGGTGGTTTTTTGTGCAGGAGTAACGCTGTTATTTTGCGCAGTTACGTCGGCCGCTGAAACGGTGTTGCCTGGCGTAAGCGGTGTCCCCGTCGCGTTGCCAACCTGAAGCGTTTGCCCGACTTCCAGAGCATACGGGGCCTGGACGTTGTTTCGCTGTGCCAGATCGCGGAAATCGTTCCCGGTGATCCAGGCAATATAGAACAGCGTATCGCCGCGCTTCACGGTATAGGTGCTGCCGCCGGTATAGCTACCTTTCGGAATGTTCCCATACTTACGGTTATACACTATGCGGCCATTTTCAGTCTGAACAGGCTGTTCCACTGCCTGAATCTGCGTAGGCTGCGTAACTGGACGTTGAACCGGCTGGATCTGCGGAGTTTGCTGCGCCGTTGAGGTGCCCATTTTAGGCGGAGGGGTGATCAACATTCCGCTGGACGTGTTACCCGAGCCGCTGGTTCCATTAACGGAACTGACGGGCGCAGGCGCGTTATTTGAACTTGTACAGCCTGCCAGCCAGAGCGAAACCAGTGATAATGCCGCAACACGGCTGATGGTGAATTTTGGGCTTCCCGCGCTCATTTATCCCCCAGGAATGTGTTAACTACCAGTGACTTAAAAATAACCGTAATGGCACGAATCTATCGCGCCACACCATACGCTGAATTTGCCTTAATAACCCTGGAAAAATCCGAGTCTCAGGCCAGTTCGCCCTTAACCAGGGGCACAAAGCGCACGGCTTCCACGGTATCGATAATAAACTCGCCGCCGCGTCGACGAACGCGCTTCAAAAGCTGCTGCTCATCGCCGACGGGCAATACAAGAATGCCACCCTCGTCCAGCTGCGAAAGAAGCGCAGTGGGGATTTCAGGTGGCGCTGCCGTGACAATGATGGCGTCAAACGGGGCGCGAGCCTGCCAACCCTGCCATCCATCGCCGTGGCGTGTCGATACATTATGTAAATCAAGCTGTTTCAGGCGACGGCGCGCCTGCCACTGCAACCCTTTAATCCGTTCCACCGAACAGACATGGTGCACAAGGTGAGCCAGGATCGCGGTTTGATACCCTGAACCGGTACCAATTTCCAGCACCCGGGACTCTGGCGTTAACTCCAGAAGCTCCGTCATACGCGCCACCATGTAGGGCTGCGAAATCGTCTGGCCTTGCCCAATGGGCAACGCCACGTTTTCCCACGCTTTGTGTTCAAACGCCTCATCTACAAACTTCTCACGGGGAACCTGGGCAAGCGCGTTCAGCACCTGCTCGTTGGCGATCCCCTGTGCGCGTAATTGTTCCAGAAGAGTTTGTACACGTTTACTTACCATTGCGCGTTCACTCCGACCCGATCTAACCAGTCCGACACCACATCATGCGCGCTATAAGCGGTTAAATCTACGTGCAACGGCGTAACGGAAACGTACCCTTCATCCACCGCAGCGAAGTCGGTGTCTGGCCCGGCATCGCATTTATCTCCCGGCGGGCCGATCCAGTACAGGGTATTGCCGCGCGGATCCTGCTGGGGAATAACCTGATCGGCAGGATTGCGACTGCCACAGCGCGTCACGCGGATCCCTTTGATCTCGTCCAGCGGGAGGTCCGGCACGTTAATATTGAGGATACGTCCGGTACGCAGCGGCTCGCGGCCAAGCGCACGGAGAATGGAGCAGGTCACCGCAGCGGCTGTGTCATAGTGGGTGTGACCGTTTAACGAGACCGCCAGCGCCGGAAACCCCAGGTGACGCCCTTCCATCGCCGCGGCCACGGTGCCGGAGTAAATCACATCATCGCCAAGATTTGGCCCGGCATTGATGCCGGAGACCACAACGTCCGGCCGCGGGCGCATCAGCGCGTTCACGCCCAGAAACACGCAGTCGGTCGGCGTCCCCATCTGGACGGCAATATCGCCATTCTCAAAGGTAAAGGTGCGAAGTGAAGATTCCAGCGTCAATGAGTTAGACGCGCCACTGCGGTTACGATCGGGAGCCACGACCTGCACATCCGCAAATTCACGGAGGTGTTTCGCCAGCGTCTGAATACCTGGCGCATGGATCCCGTCATCGTTACTCAGCAATATTCGCATAATCACCCGACGTGTTGATAAGTTCCCTGACAACACTGGTGGCAAAGCTACCTGCCGGCAGCCAGAAGCGTAACTCGACGGTTACGTCATCCCACCAGTTCCAGCTCAGCTGTTGCGGGTAGAGGAGCATCGCACGACGTGCCGCCTCGACCTTTTCCCGCACCAGCAACGATTGTAATTCTGGCGCATCCGCCACCGCTGACTGCTCAGCGGCCAGCGCCTCGCCCTGGGTTCCCCAGTCGCCTGAACCCGGCAAGGTGGCGGTAATCATCAGCGTTTTAGCGTCCACGCGCGACTGGACATCGGCCATCTCTTCGGCCGTTGCCACAAACCAGCTTCCGCGTCCCGCTAATTGTAGCGCATCGCCGACAACAACTTGATTAGCGTCCGGTTTTTTCAGCCGTTCGCTCACAATCTGATTAAACAACGCACTGCGGGCCGCCGACAACCAAAAACTGCGTTTATTACGATCGCGCACCGGTGCACCGCTTTGCGCCCAGCGCAGCGCGCCCAGCAGGTTGCTACCACCGATACCAAAGCGCTGAGCACCGAAATAGTTTGGTACGCCGCGTTCGTTAATGGCCTTCAGGCGTTTTTCAACGTCCTCGCGTTCGGTCACTTCGCGCAACACCAGGGTAAAGGCATTGCCTTTCAGTGCGCCCAGACGCAATTTGCGTTTATGGCGGGCGTACTCCAGTACCTTACAGCCCTCAAGCTCAAATTTGCTTAAATCGGGCATGGCATTGCCGGGCACGCGGGCGCAAAGCCACTGTTCGGTCACGGCATGTTTATCTTTTTGACCGGCAAAGCTCACTTCGCGGGCGTGAATATTGAGGAATTTTGCCAGCGCGTCCGCCACGAAGCGGGTGTTGCAGCCGTTTTTCAGAATGCGCACCAGGATGTGCTCGCCTTCGCCGTCCGGCTCAAAACCCAGATCTTCCACTACCACGAAATCTTCAGGGTTGGCTTTCAGCAGACCCTTGCCCTGCGGTTTACCGTGCAGATACGTCAGATTGTCGAAATCCGTCATTTGGCCGCCTTCACCAGCAGCGCCACGGCTTCACAGGCAATGCCTTCGCCACGACCGGTAAAGCCCAGCTTCTCCGTGGTGGTCGCTTTGACGTTGACGTCGTCCATATGGCAACCCAGATCTTCAGCGATAAACACGCGCATCTGAGGGATGTGCGGCAGCATCTTTGGTGCCTGAGCAATGATCGTCACATCAACGTTGCCGAGGGTGTAGCCTTTGGCCTGAATACGACGCCAGGCTTCGCGCAGCAGTTCGCGGCTGTCTGCGCCTTTAAAAGCAGGATCGGTGTCCGGGAACAGTTTGCCAATGTCGCCCAGCGCGGCGGCACCCAGCAGCGCGTCGGTCAGCGCATGCAGCGCCACGTCGCCATCAGAATGCGCCAGCAGACCTTTTTCGTAAGGAATGCGCACGCCGCCAATGATAATTGGGCCAACGCCACCAAAGGCGTGTACATCAAAACCGTGTCCAATACGCATTATGCCTTCTCCTGAGGGGTCGTACGGGTAAGATAAAATTCCGCGAGCTGTAAGTCTTCCGGGCGCGTCACTTTTATATTATCAGCGCGTCCTTCAACAAGCGTGGGGTGGAAACCGCAATACTCCAGCGCCGAGGCTTCGTCCGTAATGGTCGCACCTTCTTTAAGCGCTCGCGTTAAGCAGTCGTGGAGTAATTCGCGGGGAAAAAATTGTGGCGTCAGCGCGTGCCATAGATCGACGCGCTCGACGGTGTGGGCAATCGCCGGTTTACCCGGTTCGGCACGCTTCATGGTGTCACGCACCGGGGCGGCCAGAATGCCGCCCACTTTACTGGTTTCACTCAGGGCCAGCAGACGCGACAGATCGTCGTGATGCAGACAGGGACGCGCGGCATCGTGCACCAGCACCCACTGCGCGTTCCCGGCAGCCTGAATGCCCGCCAGAACGGAGTCAGCCCGCTCTGCGCCGCCGTCAACGACGGTAATCTGAGGATGATTCGCCAGCGGGAGCTGCGCAAAACGTGCATCGCCGGGGCTGATGGCAATAACAACGCGTTTCACCCGGGCATGCGCCAGCAGCGCCGCCACGGCGTGCTCGAGGATCGTTTTATCGCCAATTGAGAGATACTGCTTAGGACATTCTGTCTGCATACGCCGGCCAAAACCTGCGGCCGGCACCACGGCACAGACGTCCGAAAAAGTTGCTGCCATGTCGTAATCCTGGGCCTGATTATCGATTGTTTTGTGCGGAGCCCTGATTGCGTTTAGACGCATCCGGAACCAGGCGATAAAACGTTTCGCCCGGCTTAGTCATACTAAGTTCATTGCGTGCGCGCTCCTCAATCGCCTCCTGGCCGCCATTGAGGTCATCAATTTCAGCAAAAAGTTGATCGTTACGCGCTTTAAGTTTGGCGTTTGTCGCCTGCTGTGCCGCGACGTCATCGCTCACCCGGCTGTAGTCGTGCAGTCCGTTTTTGCCGAACCACAGCGAATATTGCAGCCAGACCAGCAAAGCCAGCAACAGCAGCGTTAGTTTACCCATCCTGCCCCCTGAAAAAACGGCATCATCATCCCATAACTTTCCGCTGGACTCTACTGCGGGGTTTTAATTATGCCGTAAGTTAGCCCATCAGCCATAAAAACAGCAGGCCAAAGATGGCCACAACGGTGGCGATAGTGATGAGCGTACTATACAGGAGCTTGCCGTTGAAAAGGGAGTGCAGCGCCACGCCCACCACAACCGCAACGGGCATCAGCGCCAGGAAGAAAGGCCAGGTATAGAGGAAGAAAAAGAGGGTGTTTCCACCGTAGATCAAAAACGGGATACCCAGCGCCAGTAGCCACGACACAAAGCCGACAATCGCCCCAGGGAAGGACCAGGTCGTCTCGTCGTCGGTCGTTAACGGTTCCGACCCGGTGGTAATCATGTAGTTTTCACTGTTGCGCATAGCTAATCCTGTGACCGTGACTCATCGCTCGGGAAGACAGCTCCCGAACGATACCGTCTCAGGATCTGATAATATCGTCCCGTCTGAGCAGGTCTAATAATTGGCTTACTAAATTTGTTACCAATTGTTGACCTTCCAGATGAATCTCAGGGGATTCAGGCGCTTCGTAAACCGAGTCAATACCGGTGAAGTTTCGCAGCTCTCCCGCGCGGGCTTTTTTATACAGCCCTTTCGGATCGCGCGCTTCGCAGATTGCCAGCGGCGTATCCACAAACACTTCAATGAAGCGATTCCGGCCCACGCGCTCACGCACCATCTGACGTTCGGCGCGGTGCGGTGAGATAAACGCCGTCAGCACCACCAGCCCGGCATCCGCCATCAGGCTGGCGACTTCTCCCACCCGGCGAATGTTCTCTTTACGGTCTTCATCGCTGAACCCTAAATCGCTACACAGGCCGTGACGCACGTTGTCGCCGTCCAGCAGGTAGGTGCTCACTCCCTGCTGATGCAGCGCCTCTTCCAGCGCGCCTGCCACCGTGGATTTACCGGAGCCAGACAGCCCGGTAAACCACAGCACAACCCCACGGTGACCGTGGAGCTGTTCGCGCTGGGCGACGGTGACCGGATGAGGATGCCAGACGACGTTCTCATCATGGGCAGCCATTACTTGCCTCCCAGCAAATCGCGTGCGCCCCAGTGCGGGAAGTGTTTACGCACCAGCGCATTCAGCTCAAGTTCAAACGCGCTGAACTCAGAGGCCACGGTAGCCTGCGCGTTTGGCTCACGGACCATCCCGGCGCCGACGGTGACGTTGGTCAGGCGGTCGATAAAGATCAGCCCGCCCGTCACCGGATTCTGCTGATACGGATCCAGCACCAGCGGCTCGTCGAAGGTCAGATCCACCAGACCGATGCCGTTCAGCGGTAGCTCGCTCACGTCACGGTGGGTCAGGTTGTTGATGTCCACCTGGAACTGAATGCCGTCCACGCGGGCGCGGGTTTTCTTGCCGGCAATTTTAATGTCATAGCTCTGGCCTGCGGTCAGGGGCTGTTCCGCCATCCACACCACGTCCACGGATGCGCCCTGCACCGCCGCCAGCGTTTCCTGCGCGTCGACCAGCAGATCGCCGCGGCTGATGTCAATCTCGTCTTTTAGCACCAGGGTTACTGCTTCACCTGCCCCTGCTTCGTCCAGATCGCCATCAAAGGTGACGATACGGGCAATGGTCGATTCCACGCCGGACGGCAGCACCTTCACGCGCTGGCCCACGTTGACCGAGCCGGACGCAAGGGTGCCGGAGAAGCCGCGGAAATCGAGGTTCGGACGGTTTACGTACTGCACCGGGAAGCGCATCGGCTGGGTCTCAACCACGCGCTGAATTTCAACGGTTTCCAGCACCTCTAGCAGCGTCGGGCCGCTGTACCACGGCATGTTCGCGCTCTGAGAGGCGACGTTATCCCCTTCCAGCGCCGACAGCGGCACAAAGCGAATATCGAGGTTGCCCGGCAGCTGTTCAGCAAAGGTCAGGTAGCTCTGGCGGATCTCGTCGAATCGCGCTTCGCTGTAGTCCACCAGATCCATTTTGTTCACCGCCACCACCAGGTGTTTGATCCCCAGCAGCGTAGAGATAAAGCTGTGACGACGCGTCTGATCCAGCACGCCTTTACGGGCGTCCATCAGCAGGATCGCCAGGTCACAGGTGGACGCGCCGGTCGCCATGTTACGGGTGTACTGCTCATGCCCCGGGGTGTCGGCGATAATAAATTTGCGCTTTTCGGTAGAGAAGTAGCGATAGGCGACATCAATGGTAATGCCCTGCTCGCGCTCCGCCTGCAAGCCGTCCACCAGCAGCGCCAGGTCGAGTTTTTCGCCCTGGGTGCCGTGGCGTTTACTGTCGTTGTGCAGGGAAGAGAGCTGATCTTCGTAAATTTGTCGCGTGTCGTGCAGCAGGCGACCAATCAGGGTACTTTTCCCGTCATCAACGCTGCCGCAGGTCAGGAAACGCAGCAGACTTTTGTACTGTTGGGCGTGCAGATAAGCTTCTACGCCGCCTTCATCGGCAATTTGTTGGGCAATAGTCGTATTCATGGCGGCTCCTTAGAAATAACCCTGACGTTTCTTCAGCTCCATGGAGCCTGCCTGGTCGCGGTCAATCACGCGGCCCTGTCGCTCACTGGTGGTCGACACCAGCATCTCCTCGATGATCTCCGGCAGCGTCTGCGCACTGGATTCCACCGCGCCGGTCAACGGCCAGCAGCCGAGAGTACGGAAACGGACCATCTGTTTTTTGATCACTTCACCCGGCTGTAAATTAATGCGATCGTCGTCGATCATCATCAGCATGCCGTCGCGCTCCAGGACCGGGCGCTCTGCTGCCAGATACAGCGGAACGATCTCAATATTTTCCAGATAGATGTACTGCCAGATATCCAGCTCGGTCCAGTTGGAGAGCGGGAAGACGCGAATGCTTTCGCCCTTGTTGATCTGGCCGTTGTAGTTGTGCCACAGCTCCGGACGCTGGTTTTTCGGGTCCCAGCGGTGGAAGCGGTCGCGGAAAGAGTAGATACGCTCTTTGGCGCGGGATTTCTCTTCGTCACGCCGTGCGCCGCCGAAGGCCGCATCAAAACCGTATTTATTCAGCGCCTGCTTCAGCCCTTCGGTTTTCATGATATCGGTATGCTTGGCGCTGCCGTGCACGAACGGGTTGATGCCCATCGCCACCCCTTCCGGGTTTTTGTGCACCAGCAGCTCGCAGCCGTAGGCTTTGGCGGTACGGTCACGAAACTCGTACATCTCGCGGAATTTCCAGCCGGTATCCACATGCAGCAGCGGGAACGGCAGCGTTCCCGGATAAAACGCTTTACGCGCCAGGTGCAGCATGACGCTGGAATCTTTACCGATGGAGTACATCATCACCGGGTTAGAGAACTCGGCGGCCACTTCGCGGATAATATGGATACTTTCCGCTTCGAGCTGCCGCAGGTGAGTAAGTCGTTTTTGGTCCATAACCGTTCCTTAAGCCAAATTTACAACAGAAGCGCCGAAGCCTTCTGTGTCGGTTGTGTGTTGGAACCAGGCGAGCGAGCTGTGCAACTGCACCACTTCTCCCACCACGATCAGGGCGGGCATCGGGGCGTCTTTCGCCAGGGTTGCAAGGTCTTGTAAAGTGCCGATGGCGACATGCTGATCGACGCGTGTCCCGCGGGAGATCACTGCTACCGGCGTCGCCGCATCGCGACCGTGCTGAATAAGCTGTTCGCTGATGTCTGCCGCTTTCATCGTGCCCATATAAATCGCCAGCGTTTGTCGGCTCTGGGCGAGATGCGACCAGTCAAACGGCGTGCTGTCGGCTTTATAATGCCCGGTCACAAAGGTCACGCTCTGGGCGTAATCGCGATGGGTCAGCGGAATACCGGCGTAGGCCGTGACGGCAGACGCCGCCGTAATGCCGGGGACCACCTGGAACGGGACGCGCGCTTCGGCTGCCGCCTGCAACTCCTCGCCACCACGGCCGAAGATAAACGGGTCGCCCCCTTTCAGGCGCACCACGGTCTTGCCCGCTTTCGCGGCGGCAATCAGCATTTGATTGGTGTCGTGCTGCGGCACGGAGTGCTCGCCGGCACGTTTACCAACGCAGATTTGCTCCGCGTCACGGCGGATCAGTTCGCGAATACCGTCGGTGACCAGATGGTCGTAGAACACGACATCCGCATCCTGAAGAACCTGGAGGCCACGCAGCGTGAGCAGCCCGGCATCGCCCGGCCCGGCGCCCACCAGAATGATCTCCCCGCCCGTACTGCCGGGGTTATCCAGTTCGTCCTCGAGAATTTGTTGCGCCGCCGTCTCGTTACCGGCATGCATCAGGCTGGCAAAGCGGCCGCGAAACACACGCTCCCAGAAGCGACGGCGTTCCGTCACGCTGGTCAGACGCGTTTTAAGGTGGTTGCGCCAGTAGCTGGCCTTCTCCGCCATGCGCCCGAGGCTGGTCGGCAGCAGCGCTTCGATTTTTTCCCGCAGCACGCGCGCCAGCACCGGCGCGGTGCCGCCGGAGGAGATCGCCACCAGCAGCGGCGAGCGGTCAACAATCGACGGGAAGATAAACGAGCACAGCGGCTGGTCGTCTACCACGTTCACCAGACGGTGACGGGCCTGGGCTGCGTCGGAGATGCGGCGGTTGAGCGCCCGATCTTCGGTTGCCGCAATCACCAGCACCACGCTGTCGATCTGAGACTCTTCAAAATCCGCCTCTGCAACGACCTGCACCTGCGCCCCGGCGCGTTGCAGGAACGCGATTTTGCGATCGGCAATTTCACCCGTCCCGACAACCAGTACCGGTCGGTCTTTCAAGGCGGCAAAAAGGGGGAGATAGTCCACAGGCAACAACTCACTAACAACCAGGAATAAAGGGACTATAGGGGGCGGCTTAGATCGAATGAAATTACGAATTGGAATGAGTAGTTACTCAATGGAATAACGCCGTGAAAAAGCAAATATCAAAAAGTGCTTAACATGCGAAATTTCGGGCATTTAAGCGCAATTCAAATTGTGTCTACCCGATCACAGTTTCATACTATGCGGGTTAAAATTTTGCTCTGTTTTTAAGGACTCACTATGTTTTCCGCAATGCGCCACCGATTCGTTGCCCTGGCGCTCGGCGTTTTCTTTATCCTTCCGGCTCAGGCAAAAAATCAATCTTACGGTGAAATAGCCAGTATGCAGGCGCGGCATATTGCGACGGTCTTTCCGGGCCGTATGACCGGAACCCCAGCCGAGATGCTCTCGGCAGACTATATTCGTCAGCAGTTTGCGGATATGGGCTATGAAAGCGACATTCGCGCTTTCCACAGCCGCTACATCTATACCACTCGCAATAAAACGCAAAACTGGCATAACGTAACCGGCAGCACGGTTATTGCGGCGCACGAAGGAAAGGCGGCTGAGCAGATTATTATTATGGCGCACCTTGATACCTACACGCCGATGAGCGACGCCGATGTCGATAATAACCTCGGCGGGCTGACGCTTCAGGGACTGGATGACAATGCGGCGGGGCTGGGCGTCATGCTTGAGCTGGCCGAACGCCTGAAGAATATTCCGACGAAATACAGCATTCGCTTTGTTGCGACCAGCGGTGAAGAAGAAGGAAAACTCGGCGCTGAGAATCTCCTTAAGCGCATGACCGCTGAGGAGAAGAAAAATACGTTGCTGGTGATTAACCTCGATAATCTGATCGTGGGAGATAAGCTCTATTTTAATAGCGGACAGAGCACGCCGAGCAGCGTACGTAAACTCACCCGCGACCGCGCGCTGGTGCTTGCCCGCACGCATGGCGTCTATGCCGCGACAAATCCGGGCGGTAACCCCGATTATCCCAAAGGCACGGGCTGCTGTAATGACGGTGAAGTGTTTGATAAGGCGGGCATTCCGGTGCTGTACGTCGAGGCGACTAACTGGGCGCTGGGCAAAAAAGATGGCTATCAGCAGCGCGCTAAATCGAAGGCGTTCCCAAACGGGACCAGCTGGCATGACGTGCGGCTGGATAATCAGCAGCACATTGATAAAACGCTGCCGCAGCGGATTGAGCACCGCAGCCGGGATGTCGTGAAAGTGATGCTGCCGCTGGTGAAGGAGCTGGCGAAAGCGGGGAAAGCCTGATGCAATTAAGCCCGGTGGCGCTGCGCTTACCGGGCCTACAACGGCACGAAACGTAGGCCCGGTAAGGCGTAGCCGCCACCGGGCGAAAAAACATTACCCTTCGTGCAGCCCGCACTCGCGCTTCAGCCCAAAGAATCGCGTCTCTTCTTCCGCCATTCCCGGTTCCCATTTACGCGTGGTATGGGTGTCGCCTACCGACAGGTAGCCCTGATCCCACAGCGGATGGTACTTCAGCCCGTGCTTTTGCAGATACTGGTACACCGTGCGGTTATCCCAGTCGATGATCGGCAGCACTTTGAACACGCCACGCTGCACCGCCAACACCGGCAGCGTTGCCCGGCTCCCGGACTGCTCGCGGCGGAGCCCAGCAAACCACGTCTGCGCATGAAGATCTTTCAGCGCGCGGTTCATCGGCTCGACCTTGTTGATCTCATTGTATTTCTCGATGCCCTCAACGCCCTGCTCCCACAGCTTGCCGTAACGCGCCTCCTGCCAGGCCGCGCTTTCGGTTGCGCGATAAACCTTCAGGTTCAGCTTGAGCTTGTCCGTCAGCTCGTCGATAAACTGATAGGTCTCCGGGAACAGATAGCCGGTATCGGTGAGGATCACCGGAATGTCCGGACGGATCTGATTCACCAGATGCAGACTGACCGCCGCCTGAATGCCAAAGCTCGACGAAAGCACATAGTCTCCCGGCAGGTTTTCCAGCGCCCACGCCACGCGCTCTTCGGCGTCGAGCTTTTCCAGTTGGGCGTTAGTTTCTGCCAGAGCCAGAATGCGTTCAACTTTTGGCAGGTCATTAAGGGCGTTTAGATCGAGTACGGACATAAGAACCTCGTTTGCCTGTTTCGCCGGGCGGCACTGCGTTTGCCCGGCCTACAAAACCCGTAGGCCCGGTAAGCGAAGCGCCACCGGGCAAAGGATGGATTACTCCCAGAAATCCCTTGCGGGATCGAGCACCGGGCGAATGATGCCCGCACGTACCGTAAAGTCGCCGAAGCCTTCACCCGCTTCGCGCTCTTTCGCCCAGCGTCCGATAAGCACGTCGAGGGAATCGAGAATTTCCGGCTCGGTGATGTTCTCGCGGAACATACGCGGAATACGTGTCCCGATACGGTTACCGCCCAGGTGCAGGTTATAGCGACCCGGCGCTTTCCCTACCAGACCGAGTTCGGCCAGCATCGCGCGGCCGCAGCCGTTCGGACAGCCCGTCACGCGCATAACAATATGCTCGTCCGGAATACCGTGTTTTTCCAGAATCGCCTCCACTTTATCAGTGAAGGACGGCAGGAATCGCTCGGCTTCGGCCATCGCCAGCGGACAGGTCGGGAACGACACGCAGGCCATTGAGTTTTCACGCTGCGCGCTCACCGCATTCATCAACCCGTGCTCGCGGGCCAGTTCTTCAATTCTCGCCTTATCGCTTTCCGGCACGCTGGCGACGATCAGGTTCTGGTTGGCGGTAATACGGAACTCGCCTTTGTGGATCTTTGCGATTTCCAGCAGGCCGGTTTTCAGCGGACGGCCCGGATAATCAAGGATACGGCCGTTTTCGATAAACAGCGTCAGGTGCCAGTTATTGTCGATGCCTTTCACCCAGCCGATGCGATCGCCGCGACCGGTGAATTCGTAAGGGCGGATCGGCTCAAACTTGATGCCCGCGCGACGCTCCACTTCTTCTTTGAACGTCTCGATGCCTACGCGCTCAAGGGTATATTTGGTTTTCGCGTTTTTACGATCGGTACGGTTACCCCAGTCGCGCTGGGTCGTAACCACCGCCTCTGCCACGGCCAGCGTGTGCTCCAGCGGCAGGAAGCCGAACTCGCTCGCGGTGCGGGCGTAAGTTTTCTTGTTACCGTGCTCAATGGACAAACCGCCGCCCACCAGCAGGTTAAAGCCGACCAGCTTGCCGTTTTCGGCAATCGCCACGAAGTTCATGTCGTTGGCGTGCAGGTCGATATCGTTCTGCGGCGGGATCACCACCGTGGTTTTAAACTTACGCGGCAGGTAGGTCTGACCGAGGATCGGCTCTTCATCGGTGGTGGCGACTTTCTCCTGATCGAGCCAGATCTCCGCATAGGCGCGGGTACGTGGCAGCAGATGTTCAGAGATTTTTTTCGCCCACTCGTACGCTTCGGCGTGCAGCTCAGATTCGTACGGGTTCGAGGTGCAGAGCACGTTACGGTTCATGTCGTTGGCAGTCGCCAGCGCGTCCAGACCCACGGAGTGCAGCATCTGGTGCACCGGCTTGACGTTCTTCTTCAGAATGCCGTGGAACTGGAAGGTCTGACGGTTGGTCAGACGAATGCTGCCGTAGATTGTGTTTTCACCGGCAAACTTGTCGATCGCCTGCCACTGTTTCGTAGTGATTACCCCGCCCGGCAGACGACAGCGCAGCAGCATCGCGTGACGCGGCTCCAGCTTCTGTTCGGCACGCTCGGCGCGGATATCGCGGTCGTCCTGTTGGTACATACCGTGGAAACGGATCAGCAGGAAGTTGTCGCCTTTGAAACCGCCGGTCAGGCCGTCATTTAAATCTTCGGCAATGGTACCGCGCAGGTAGTTGCTCTCTACCTTCATGCGCTCGGCATCAGTCAGTTTGCCTTCGACCACCAGTGGGCCAGGATGTTTTTCGCTCATTAGTAGACATCTCGCTGATAACGGCGCTCTACGCGCAGCTCACTTAAAAATTCATCCGCCGTTTCGGCATCCATACCGCCGAATTCGGCAATCACTTCCAGCAGTGCCTGCTCAACGTCTTTCGCCATGCGATTGGCGTCGCCGCAGACATAAATGTGGGCGCCGTCATTGATCCAGCGCCACAGCTCTGCGCCCTGTTCGCGCAGTTTGTCTTGTACGTATACTTTTTCTTTCTGATCGCGGGACCAGGCCAGATCGATGCGGGTCAGCACGCCCTCTTTGACGTAGCGCTGCCACTCAACCTGGTAGAGGAAATCTTCAGTAAAGTGCGGGTTGCCGAAGAACAGCCAGTTTTTACCCGGCGCGTCGTCTGCCGCACGCTGCTGCATAAAGGCGCGGAATGGCGCAATACCGGTGCCTGGGCCAATCATAATCACCGGCGTTTCGGGGTTCGCCGGCAGGCGGAAGTTGTCGTTGTGCTCGATAAAGACGCGAACTTCACCCTCTTCTTCCACGCGGTCTGCCAGGAAGCCTGACGCCCCGCCCGCGCGCGCGCGGCCTTCGATGTCGTAACGCACCACGCCAACGGTGATGTGGACTTCGTTTTCCACTTCCGCCTGCGAGGAGGCGATGGAGTACAGGCGCGGGGTCAGCGGACGCAGCAGGCCGACCAGCGCGTCAGCATCCAGCTGTGCCGGAGAGAAACGCACCATATCGACAATCGGCGTTGTCGCCGCGTATTGCTGTAACTTCGCCTTGTCCCCGACCAGCGGAAGGAGCGATTCGCTGCGGGTTAAGGTGGCGTAGTTTTCAACGATGTTGGCGGTATTCACCGTCAGTTCGAAATGCCACTGGAGCGCCTCGGAGATCGAGAGCGTTTTGCCATCCACGGTAACCGGTTCATCGCCTTTCAGCCACAGCAGCTCGACCAGCTCTTTCACCAGCGCCGGATCGTTCTGATACCAGACGCCCAGCGCATCGCCAGGCTGGTAACGCAGGCCAGAGTCACCGAGATCGATTTCGATATGGCGCACGTCTTTTTCTGAATCACGGCCCGTGATTTTCTGGTTTACCGACAGGCTCGCCGTCAGCGGCGCCTCTTTCGTGTAAGGGCTGGTGTGGATTTCGTTAACGGTGCCGGCTACGGTAACGGCGGCCTGCACTGGCGTCTCTTTCGGGACGCGGGCCTTCAGCACCTCAACGATGCGCGCCCGCCATTCGGCGGCGGCAGCCTGGTATTCCACGTCAGCGTCTACGCGATCCAGCAGGCGCTCTGCGCCCAGCTCCGCCAGCTTGCTGTCGAAATCTTTACCGGACTGGCAGAAAAATTCATAGGACGTATCACCGAGGCCGAAGACGGCAAAGGCGGTGCCCTCGAGCTTTGGTGCTTTTTTCGAGAACAGGAACTTATGCAGCGCGACGGCTTCTTCAGCAGGCTCACCTTCCCCCTGCGTTGACGCCACCACCACCAGCAGTTTTTCTGACGCGATCTGTTTGAATTTATAATCCCCGGCGTTGACCAGGTTAACGTTCAGCTTCGCGGCGAGCAGGTCATCACGCAGCGCTTCGGCCACACGACGGGCATTACCCGTTTGCGAAGCGGAGATAAGCGTGATGGCAGGAATTTCAACGGCCGTTGGCGGGACGCCTGCCACAGCACCCGGCTTCTGGTTCAGCATTCCCCAGAAATAGCCGGAGACCCAGGCAAGCTGGGTGGGTGAAAAATCGGAAGTCGCGGCCTGGAGGCGCGCCAGTTGCTCCGGGTTAAGGGGAAGCAAATTTGAAGGTGGGGCCTGTGTTGTCATGCGTCGTTATGTTCCAGTAGCAAAGCGGACTTTAAGCGAATAAATCCAAACTGAAGATAAGGTTAACGGCGGGGATAATAACAATTAAAGAAGGGATGGAAATAATTAATAACCAAATGGACTAACCTGTTTTAGTTATCGTTCTTAACGATAAAAGCGATTAAATAACCATATGAAATAAAACAACAAAAATCGATAAACACCATGAATACGAGGCGGTGACCGTTCAGAGCCGTTTTAGTTAATGATAAAAATTGTGCTTTCCGGTACTATGCGGCGGTTTTTTCCGCATTCCTGAGAGCTATGATGTCCACCACACTGTTTAAAGATTTCACCTTCGAAGCCGCACACCACCTTCCACACGTTCCTGCCGGGCACAAATGTGGCCGCCTGCATGGACACTCGTTTATGGTGCGTCTTGAAATCACCGGTGAAGTCGATCCCCATACGGGCTGGATCATGGACTTTGCCGAACTGAAGGCCGCGTTTAAGCCGACCTACGATCGTCTCGATCACTACTATCTGAATGATATTCCGGGCCTTGAAAACCCGACCAGCGAAGTGCTGGCGAAATGGATTTGGGATCAGATGAAACCGCTTGTGCCGCTGCTGAACGCGGTCATGATCAAAGAGACCTGCACGGCAGGCTGCGTCTACCGCGGGGAGTGAATCTCCTCCGTTTCGGCCTCAAGAGGCACGAGCGGTGTAAACTCATAGAGCACCAGCGCATTACTCTCCAGTGATTCTGTCAGTTGCCAGCCGTCATCAATGCGTTCATCGTACAGGGAAAGCGTTGGACGCGCTTTGTGCGCTATCCAGCGCCACATCTCTTCGTCAGGGCCGCTTTCGCTGCCTACCCCTTCAAGCAACGGATAGAGCGCGCCGTTATGCTGATCGAAAAGATGGCGTTTAATTCGCCAAATACCGCGCATTCCCTTCAGGTGTAAATGATACTGCTGGCGAAAACGCTGGATGAATGCTTCTTCACTGGAAAGGAGCGGATTAAAAACCACCACATTACGCAGCAGCAACTGGTAACCATTGTGATGGCGCGTGAGCAGAACACGCCCGTCGTTTACCAGCACCTCGCCCCGCAGGCGTTGCCAGAGCCAGAGTACCCAATAAACCGGCCGTGGAAGACCATGGTTGTACTGTAGCGCAAGGCTTGACGTATCGATGGTGTTGTTCGCACGGGCTTCACCCTGAAGGCCCGAATTGAGCCAGAATCCCCCTAGCCAGACCTGTTCCGATAGCCCGAGCAGGCTCTGCATCAGCAGCGCCCCACGAAAAAACCAGCCGTTTGTCGCCCGCGTGTTCCCGGTGAGGGTATTCCAGGAGAGAAGCCAGACGGGAAGCGAACATTTGCGCAGACGAAGGGCGGCGATAATCTGGCGGATCTTCTGTACCGGATAATTTTCTGTAGAAGAGAGTTGGGCTGGCTCCCGCTGCGCAGGATCGAGAAGTTCATTGGCATCGGCTGAACAGGCAAGAAAATCGGCCTGCATCAGGATGGCTGAGCTGAACAGGGTATTGTCGCTCACGCCCGCGCTGTCGGGTGAAAATCGATGCCATAAACCAAACTTTGCCTGTGGCAGATAGTTGCGTATGACGTTTTGCTGCGCCAGCCAGACCTGCTCCCGGGTCTCCTCACTCGCCTGTGTTGACCAGTGCATGACAAAGTGCCAGCCCGCGGTGATCTCGGGCGAAAAATGATTGACCGACCGTTGTAAAAAACGGGCAAGTAGATCGCGACGGGTCGTTACGCCGGTGTGCAGCAGCACCGTCCATTGCTTTTTTGCCAGCCAGGTGAAGAGCTGATGCAGATTGTACCAGCAGGCGTAGCCCGCCATCTGGGGGTCATCCCACCCGGTGGCAAACAGACGGCTGCTGAGAAAAGGTTCGGCGATATCAATTCCCTCTATGGGAATGGCCTCATTTATCGCTTCAAGATTCTGACGAACGTCCTCACGCAGTAAATCGTCGAGCTCACGCAGGGTAATGACCACCCGCATACGACGCAGCGAGGTGGAGAGAGGATTAAGCTGCTCAAGATCCAGTGTCTGCTCCTGCTGCGGTCGATCGATAAGCGGGGAGGCTCCCCAGCCGCGCGCCACCGGTTCATTGAGCAGGCTAAACAGTTTATCCATGGCCACCGGATAGCGCTGCTCACACCTGTCCGTACGAACACGTGTGGCCTCCGGGTGCTGGCGTCGGGACTTACGAAACTCACCCGGGGACATATTGTGAACACGCCGAAACCGATCGGTCATCATACGCGTGCTGGCGAAACCCTGCTCAAGCGCAATCTGATGCAGCGGTCGGTTCGTCAGACGGAGCGCGTCAGCCGCCTTTTCCAGCCGCAGGGTGGTGATGTACTGCATGAAACTGATCCCCACCTCCTTTCTAAAGAGACGAGAGAGCCAGGCTTCAGAGACATATTCACTCGCGGCGATTTCCGCAAGCGTAATACGGCGAGAATAACTGGCATTGATCCGCTCTATCACCCGGGCAATGCGTTTGCTGTGCGCTGGGGAAAGTTCACGGGACAAAAACCGGGCGGGCTGCTGAAAGCGGCTGGTCAGCAACAGCAATATCTCGCTCAGCCAGCGGTACGCCTCCAGCCGGTAGCGGTGTGGGTCGTTGATGAGGGTGACCACAAGAAGCTGGCGCAGCAGATCGCGAAGCGCATCGCATTGGGGCCAGACGCCTCCGGCTTCTGCCGGTATAGCGTAATCATGGACAAAAAAATCATTGCAGAGCTGGACCACCCAGCGCCCGGAAAGGGACACGCGCAGGGTGATATTTGCCGTTTCGCTCGTGAACTGCCAGCGCCGATGACGGTTGATGATGGCAAGGGTATTGGCCTCCAGGATGTCACGTGCCACATCGGTATTCAGCTCAGCCCGCCCTTCCAGCACCCAGAGCAACGTTAGCGTATCGCCTTCATCCTCCACGCAGTGGCGAATGTCCTGGATCTCCACCCAAAATTCATCTCCCCGCTGATTCATCTTTCCCCTCATCAAAGACAAATAATGACCGGCTCTTTTTTGTCATAACGGAATTGTATGAAAAACAATCAAAACAAAACCGTCGCTTTACAACAAAAAAATGCATTTTCTGGCAGTGCGATCGTCATAGACTCGAAATTATCACCGTTTGGCATAAAAAGGATAACAAAAATGACACATCCAATTATCGAAGCTCTGCGCGGCAAAGAGGCCCAATTCACTGAATTACGTCGCTATTTTCATCAGCATCCTGAAATTGGTTTTGAGGAGCACAATACGAGCGATCGCGTTGCGGCGTTGCTTGAGGAATGGGGATATGAGGTTCATCGCGGCCTGGCGAAAACCGGTGTGGTCGGCACACTGAAGGTGGGTAACGGGCCTAAACGCCTGGGTCTGCGCGCCGACATGGATGCGCTGCCTATGCAGGAAAACAGCGGCAAGGCCTGGAGCAGTACCGTTGAGGGTAAATTCCACGGCTGCGGTCATGACGGCCACACCACAACGCTCCTGTATGCAGCGGAGTACCTGGCACGCACCCGCAATTTTAACGGCACGCTGCACCTTATTTTTCAGCCCGCGGAAGAACTTCTGTATGGCGGACGCGTTATGGTAGAGGACGGTTTGTTTGACCTGTTCCCCTGCGACCACATTTTTGGTCTGCACAATATGCCGTCACAGCCCGTCGGAAAAATTGGTCTGCGCGATGGCGCCATGATGGCCTCTTCGGACACCCTTCATATTGAGGTTAACGGCGTGGGGGGGCACGGCGCGGTGCCAGAACATACCGTAGACGCCACCCTGGTTGCCTGTCATATCACTATCGCTTTGCAGTCCATTGTTTCGCGCAATATCACCCCTTTTCAGCCTGCCGTCGTTACCGTAGGCAGTATTCAGGCCGGACATGCCCCCAACATCATCAACGACAAAGTATTGATGAAACTTACCGTGCGCACGCTGGATGAAAGCGTGCGGCAAACCGTGCTACAGCGCATCCATGATATCGCCGTTGCGCAGGCGGAAAGTTTCAATGCCACGGCTACCATTCGACACATTAATGGCAGCCCGGTACTGAAAAACAATCCGCAAGCCAATGAGATGGTGCGCAGCGTCGCCACCGATCTGTTCGGTCAGGATTCCGTCGCGGAGGTGAATGCGTTTATGGGCAGCGAGGACTTTGCGTTCATGCTCGAGAAAAATCCCAATGGCTGTTATTTCACCCTTGGCGCTGGCGATGAGCCTGACCGCTGCATGGTGCATAACCCGGGCTACGACTTTAACGACACTATTCTCCTCACCGGCGCGGCGCTGTGGGCCGCACTGACCGAACACTATCTGCGCTGATTCGCACCTTCCCGGGAGGACTGCATTATGAGTACCGTTTCCCTGACAGACGCATCCGCCTACGCCGGTAACGATCGGCTGCTGGCGGGTATCGTCATGAGCGTTCTGACCTTCTGGCTGTTTGCCCAGTCGGTTATCAACGTGGTTCCGGCCATGCAGAATAGCCTCGACATTGCCCTCGAAACCCTTACGCTGGCCGTCAGCCTGAGCGCGTTGTTTAGCGGCTGTTTTGTCGTAGCCTGCGGTGGGTTTGCCGATAAGTTTGGGCGCATGCGCCTGACCATGACAGGCCTGATTTTGAGCATGATCGGAAGCGGTCTGCTGTTCATTTCATGGGAGCCCGTCCTGTTTCTGTTGGGAAGAGCGATACAGGGGCTATCCGCGGCCTGCATCATGCCCGCCACGCTGGCGCTGATTAAGACCTGGTATGAAGGGAAAGCACGCCAGCGCGCAATCAGCTTCTGGGTTATTGGTTCATGGGGCGGGAGTAGCCTGAGCTCGTTTGTGGGAGGCGCAATCGCCACCACGCTGGGCTGGCGCTGGATTTTTATTTTGTCGATAGTGGTGGCTCTGGTCGCGCTATTACTTATCCGCGCCACGCCGGAAAGCCGCAGCCCTGATGCGTGTCGACACAAGCTGGATATCAGCGGCCTGGTGAGTTTTGTCCTTATGCTGGTGCTGTTCAATCTGTTTATCAGCAAAGGACACAGCTGGGGCTGGAGCAGCAGTTTATCGCTTCTTGTACTGTGTGGAGCCGTGATTGCACTGATGTGCTTTGTCGTTACCGGGCGGCGGAAGGGCGATGCGGCGTTGATCGATTTCGCCCTGTTTAAAAACAGGGCCTATAGCGCCTCGGTATTCTCAAATTTCCTGCTCAACGGCTGCATTGGCACCATGATGATCGCCAGCATCTGGTTGCAGCAAGGCCATCATCTGTCACCGCTACAGACCGGTATGATGACGCTGGGGTATCTGGTTACCGTACTGGCGATGATCCGGGTGGGTGAAAAACTGCTTCAGCGCTATGGCGCCAGGCTGCCGATGATGACCGGCCCGCTGCTGACCGCAACAGGTATTACGCTGATTTCATGCACCTTCTTAAGCAAAGAGGTCTACATTGTCACCGTCTTTCTGAGCAATATTTTATTCGGGCTGGGGCTCGGATGTTACGCCACGCCCTCAACGGACACGGCGGTAATGAATGCCCCTGAAAACAAAGTGGGGGTGGCTTCAGGGATCTATAAGATGGGCAGTTCCCTTGGCGGCGCAATGGGGATCGCGGTCACCGCATCGCTGTACGCCCTATGGCTGCCGATGGGAATGGCCAGTGCCGCGCAGTATGCCTTGCTGTTCAACAGTGCGATTTGCCTTGGGTCGGCAGTCGTGACCTGGGCTTTACTGCCAACAACAAAAGCCCCGCGTTAAGCGGGGCCACAAAAGTATCAGGCAATGTTCAGATATTTGTGCGTCTGCATCGACAGGCGCCAGTTGCGGGCGATACAGGTTTCAATGCACAGACGGGTTGCATCGTCTTTCTGGCTGATAGGCTGTAGCGCGATCACGCGCTGCTTCTCATCCGTCAGCGTCGCCAGCAGTTCATCCAGCGCTTCGATGTCACGCACGCGCCCCACCGGATGTTTGATCTCATCCGCACGCTCAAGCGCCTGCGACAGTACGTCATAACCGCCGCGCATATTCACTTTCGGTGAAACCGTTACCCACGTTGAATGGGAGCAGCGCACTTCATGGGTACCGCTGGTTTCGATCTGACAGCTATAGCCATTCTTCTCGAGCAGTTCGGTGAGGGGCATCAAATCGTGAATGCAGGGTTCCCCGCCGGTGATCACCACATGCCGCGCCGTCCAGCCCTGACGACCAATAATGGCAAGCAGATCTTCCGCACTGCCCGCGCCCCATTTATCGCTCTCTTTGGTTTTCGCCAGAATGCTGAACAGCGACACTTCCCGATCTGCGAGCTTATCCCACGTATGTTTGGTATCACACCAGGCGCAGCCAACCGGGCATCCCTGTAAACGAATAAAGATAGCGGGAACGCCGGTAAAGTAACCCTCGCCTTGCAGGGTCTGGAACATCTCGTTAATCGGGTACTGCATAGTCAACTCTGTTAAGGGAATAAACGATAAGTATCGCAGATCCCCGTCAGATGATCATGCTCCATCGGTGCTTTGCGCGCCAATTGCCGCCATAAACCGTTCCGTAATTTGCTGCGGTCGGGTGATCGCCCCGCCGACGACAACCGTATGCGCCCCCAACTCCAGACACCTGGCCGCGCGATCGGGGGTATCCACGTTACCTTCGGCAATCACGGGGATCGTGACGGCAGACAGCACCTCTTTCAAAAACGCGCAGTCATTTTCCGGTAGCGAATGGCCCGCGGTCTCTGCCGTATAACCGTAAAGGGTGGTTCCGACACAATCAACCCCCAGCGCCTGCGCGGTCACGGCCTCCTGCACGGTGGCAATATCCGCCATCAGCAGCAGCGAAGGGTAACGGGTGCGGATCTGCGCGATCAGCATGTCCAGCGATACGCCACCGGGCCGTTTCCGGGCGGTCGCATCCAGCGCAACGATGTCCGGGGCGACCGCCATCAGCTCATCCACTTCTTTGAGCGTCGCGGTGATAAACACCTCGCTATCCGGATAGTCCCGTTTGATGATGCCGATGACCGGCAGTGAGACCAGCCCTTTGATAGCCTTGATATCCACCACGCTATTGGCGCGGATCGCAGCGGCACCGCCCTGGGCTGCCGCCAGCGCCATTCGCGACATAATAAACGGGCTGTGCAGCGGTTCATTTTCCAGCGCCTGGCAGGAGACGACCAGTTTTCCTTTCAGGTTATCCAGTACAGTTTTCATTACGATAAGATCTCTTCCACTTCGTTTTTGATAATGGTGACGTGCGGGCCATAGATGACCTGGACACCGTTGCCGCGGACGATAACGCCGCGCGCGCCGGTCGCTTTCAGTGCTGCTTCATTGACTTTGCTACCGTCTTTCACCGTGACGCGAAGGCGCGTGGCGCAGCAGTCAACGTCATCCAGATTGTCTTTTCCTCCCAGCCCGGCGATCACCGCCGCGGCGCGCTCGCTTTGCGGCAGGGTAGCCTCGTCAGCCAACGCCTCCTTTTCACGGCCCGGCGTGGCAAAATCAAAACGTTTGATCAGATAGCGGAAGGTACAGTAGTAAAGGAAGAACCACGGTACGCCCACCAGCGGGACGAACATCCAGTTAGTTTTCGCTTCACCCTGCAAAATGCCGAACAGCACGAAATCAATAAACCCGCCGGAGAATGTTTGTCCGATGGTGATGTGCAGCATGTGCGCGAGCATGAACGCCAGCCCGTCAAACAGCGCATGAATGACGTACAGCACCGGGGCAATAAACAGGAATGAGAACTCGATGGGCTCGGTAATTCCCGTCAGGAATGAGGTTAACGCCGCAGAGAGCAGCAGCCCGGCAACCCGCTTTTTGTTCTCCGGCCTCGCCGTGTGGTACATCGCAAGGCAGGCGCCCAGCAGGCCAAACATCATCGTAATAAAGCGCCCGGACATGAAGCGCGACGTGCCCTCATAGAAATGCTGCGTGTTCGGGTCGGCGAGCTGGGCGAAGAAGATCCGCTGCGTGCCCTCAACCAGGTGACCGTTAACAATTTCACTGCCGCCAAGCGCGGTGGTCCAGAACGGCAGATAAAAGATGTGGTGCAGGCCAAACGGGCCAAGCATGCGCAGGATGAAGCCGTACAGCAATGTCCCCAGATAGCCGGTGGCATCCACCAGACCGCCAAGGCCAAAGATCAGCTTCTGAAAATGCGGCCAGACCACGGTCATCAGCGCGCCGACGAGTATCGCCACCAGTGAGCTGATAATGGGTACGAAGCGTGAGCCGCCAAAAAAGCCCAGAAATTGCGGAAGCGCGATTTTATTAAACCGATGATGCAGTGCGCAGGTCACAAGCCCAATAACGACCCCACCAAACACGCCCGTTTCAAGCGTCTGAATACCCAGCGTCATGCCCTGCCCTACGGCGCCCGGGTTCTCATGCGCCAGTTTTCCGGTCAGGATCAGCAGCGCATTGATAGTGGCATTCATCACCAGATAAGCGAGTAATGCCGCCAGCCCTGCCGTACCTTTATCATTTTTTGCCAGCCCAACGGCGACTCCAACAGCAAACAGTACCGACAGGTTTGCGAACACAATCGAGCCTGCACTGCTCATGATGGTAAATATGGCCTGTAGCCAGCCAACGTCTAAAAATGGATACGCGGTAAGCGTATTCGGATTCGATAGCGCCCCGCCGATCCCCAACAACAGACCTGCTGCGGGCAGTATGGCGATAGGTAACATAAAGGATTTGCCAAAGCGCTGCGCTTTTTCAAACCATCCGCCGGAAGACGCTCCGCTGAACATTTGCATCATTTTATTATCCCCCTGGTTGTTGATGAAAATTTTTACCACATATAATTTTAATTGTGAAAATTACCACCAAAAACCAGGACGCCGATCATACTTTTTCGAAATGACTGGCATCTCTCCCCCGCTTTCCGCCACACTAGTTGGCAGAGAAACGCATTAAGGATCTAGCATGTCGGACCATGAAAACCTGCTGCTGAAGCTACGCCAGGAGGCTTCCGGGTACAGCCCAACGCAACAAAAACTGGGGGAGTTTGTTCTCAACGATCCTGCCAGGGTGCTCTACCTGACGATCACCGAGCTGGCGCGTGAAAGCGGCACCAGCGAGGCCAGCGTCACACGCCTTTGCCGCACGCTGGGCTGTAAGGGATATAACGAATTTAAAATGGCGCTTGCGCTGGATATTCAGCAGGGTTTGCCAGAGCGTCAGGCAGGAGATGCGATAGATAACGTGGTGGATGAGTCTGTCCAGGCGCTGCAAGATACCGCAAAACTCCTCGACCGGGCCCAGCTTGAACAGGCGACACTGGCCCTGCATCAGGCGCAATCAGTGCAAATTTACGGGGTGGCAGCCAGCGCGATTCTGGGGGAGTATTTGCATTACAAGCTGCTGCGACTCGGCAAACCTGCACAGCTGTTTAGCGATATGCATCGCGCCGCCATGAATGCGACGACGCTCTCGAAAGAGACGCTGGTGGTGGCCATCTCAAGTTCTGGCTCTACACGGGATCTGCTTCACGTGGTGAAACTCGCCCGCAAGCGTGGCGTTAAGGTACTGGCGCTCAGCAATACGCCCCGCAGCCCGCTGGCCTCCCTGAGCGATTTACAGCTGGTTGCAGCCAAGCCCGAGGGACCGCTGAGCGCAGGTGCGCTCAATGCCAAGGTTGGCGTGATGCTGCTGGTTGAACTGCTTACCACTTCCCTTATCGCAGTAGACAGCCATTACGGTGACGTAAGCCAGCAAACGGCCAGCGCCACGCTGCCGCTTCTGCTATAGAAAACAAAAAACCCGCCGAAGCGGGTTTTTTCATAAGAACGAAAGTTCAGGCTTATGCCTGGCCTTTGATCTCTTTACGACCGTTGTAAGGTGCTTTTTCGCCCAGCGCTTCTTCGATACGAATCAGCTGGTTGTATTTAGCAACACGGTCAGAACGGCTCATAGAACCGGTTTTGATCTGGCCAGCAGCGGTACCCACAGCCAGGTCAGCGATGGTAGCGTCTTCAGTTTCGCCAGAACGGTGAGAGATAACAGCGGTGTAGCCAGCGTCTTTCGCCATTTTGATCGCAGCCAGCGTTTCGGTCAGAGAACCGATCTGGTTGAATTTGATCAGGATGGAGTTAACGATGCCTTTCTCGATGCCTTCTTTCAGGATCTTGGTGTTGGTTACGAACAGATCGTCACCAACCAGCTGGATTTTGTCGCCCAGTACTTTGGTCTGGTATGCGAAACCATCCCAGTCAGACTCGTCCAGACCGTCTTCGATAGAAACGATTGGGTACTGTTTGGTCAGGTCTTCCAGGAAGTGGGTGAACTCTTCGGAGGTGAACGCTTTGTTGCCTTCGCCAGCCAGAACGTATTTACCGTCTTTGTAGAATTCAGATGCTGCACAGTCCATCGCCAGAGTGATGTCTTTGCCCAGCTCGTAGCCTGCTGCTTTAACCGCTTCAGCGATAACAGCCAGCGCTTCTGCGTTAGAACCCAGGTTTGGCGCGTAGCCACCTTCGTCACCAACAGCAGTGTTCATACCTTTAGCTTTCAGAACTTTAGCCAGGTTGTGGAACACTTCAGAACCCATACGCACCGCTTCTTTCAGGGATTTCGCGCCAACAGGCTGAATCATGAATTCCTGAATATCAACGTTGTTGTCTGCGTGCTCACCACCGTTGATGATGTTCATCATTGGTACAGGCATGGAGTATTTGCCTGGGGTGCCGTTCAGTTCAGCGATGTGCTCGAACAGTGGCATACCTTTAGCAGCAGCTGCTGCTTTGGCGTTCGCCAGGGAAACTGCCAGGATTGCGTTCGCACCGAAGTTAGATTTGTTTTCAGTACCGTCCAGATCGATCATGATCTTGTCGATGCCAGCCTGATCTTTGGCATCTTTGCCAACGATAGCCTGAGCAATAGGACCGTTAACAGCGCCAACCGCTTTCAGTACGCCTTTGCCCATGAAACGGGATTTGTCGCCATCACGCAGTTCCAGCGCTTCGCGGGAACCTGTAGATGCGCCTGATGGAGCAGCAGCCATACCGACGAAACCACCTTCCAGATGAACTTCGGCTTCAACGGTCGGGTTACCACGGGAGTCGATGATTTCACGACCGATGACTTTAACGATTTTGGACATTAGATTTTCCTCAGTACAAGTTAAACTAAAACTCCAGACAAACAACGCGTACCAGGGGTACGCGTTGCCGTTCTAACTTTTTTTACTTCGCCTGACGCTTCTGGTACTCGCTGGCGGCTTTCACGAAGCCTGCAAACAGCGGATGCCCGTCACGCGGCGTTGAAGTAAATTCCGGGTGGAATTGGCAGGCCACGAACCACGGATGGTTTGGCACTTCGATGATCTCGACTAACTGATCATCCCCGGAACGGCCTGCAACACGCAGACCTGCAGCTTCAATTTGTTTCAACAACATGTTGTTGACTTCATAGCGGTGACGATGGCGCTCGGTAATCACCGGCTCGCCGTACAGCTTGCGAACCACGCTATCGTCTGACAGCTGGCAGGCCTGTGCGCCAAGACGCATGGTGCCACCCAGATCGCTCTTCTCGGTACGGACTTCGACGTTACCGTCTTCGTCGCGCCATTCCGTAATTAGCGCCACGACAGGGTACTTACAGTCTGGCACAAATTCCGTAGAGTTCGCGTTTTCCATTCCCGCTACGTTGCGCGCAAATTCAATCAGCGCAACCTGCATACCCAGGCAGATGCCGAGGTATGGAATATTGTTTTCACGCGCATAGCGTGCAGTGGCGATCTTGCCTTCAACACCACGGTAGCCGAAGCCGCCAGGGATGAGAATCGCATCCAGATCTTTGAGAATTTCGACGCCGCGCGTTTCAACATCCTGCGAATCAATCAGCTTGATGTTGACGGAGACGCGATTCTTCAGACCACCGTGCTTCAGCGCCTCGATAACTGACTTATAGGCATCCGGCAGTTCAATATACTTGCCGACCATACCGATAGTCACTTCGCCGCCCGGATTGGCTTCTTCGTAAATCACCTGCTCCCATTCAGACAGGTTAGCTTCCGGACAGTTCAAGCTGAATCGTTTACAAATATAATCGTCCAGACCCTGTGATTTCAACAGGCCCGGGATTTTATAAATGGAATCGACGTCTTTCATTGAAATAACGGCTTTTTCAGGCACGTTACAGAACAATGCAATTTTCGCGCGTTCGTTCGCCGGAATCGCGCGATCGGAACGGCAAACCAGGATATCAGGCTGAATACCGATGGAGAGCAGCTCTTTAACGGAGTGCTGAGTCGGTTTGGTTTTCACTTCACCTGCTGCCGCCATGTAAGGCACCAGCGTCAGGTGCATGAACAGCGCGTTCTCACGACCAATATCTACCGCCAGCTGACGAATCGCTTCGAGGAACGGCAGGGATTCGATATCCCCTACGGTACCGCCGATTTCAACCAGCACAACGTCATGCCCTTCGCCACCGGCAAGGACACGCTCTTTGATGGCGTTAGTGATGTGTGGGATGACCTGCACGGTCGCGCCAAGGTAGTCACCACGGCGCTCTTTACGCAGAACGTCAGAGTAGATACGGCCAGTCGTAAAGTTGTTACGACGGGTCATTTTGGTACGGATGAAACGCTCGTAGTGGCCAAGATCCAGATCGGTTTCAGCGCCGTCTTCAGTAACGAACACTTCCCCGTGTTGGGTTGGGCTCATGGTGCCTGGATCGACGTTGATGTACGGATCCAGTTTCATCATGGTCACATTGAGGCCACGGGCTTCAAGAATGGCTGCGAGGGAGGCTGCGGCAATGCCTTTACCCAGAGAGGATACGACCCCGCCGGTCACAAAAATATAGTTCGTTGTCATGCTGAACCTGAGAAGTTAGGGTGAAACGATGGAATAACCAGGACGGGAAAGTAGTATACCCGAACACGACGAGCGCCACAAACTTTCATTCTCCGTCTCCTTCCCAGGCCATGACAAACATAAGGAGTGAGAAAATAGCCCCTTTTGGGTAAATGTTTTTGACGCAAATCAAGCGCTTGTCATTTAAAAAATCACACAAATTGCGCTTGATCGCAAAATTTCGTTAGAGATCATGTTCCTGGCGTTTTACTTCCTGCCAGACTTCTTCCATCGCCTCGAGGTCAATGCCGCTCATTTCCAGGCCGCGCGAGGCCACAATGCGCTCAACCTCGCGGAAGCGACGTTCGAATTTAATGTTCGCTTTTTGCAGGGCGGTTTCCGCTTTTACACCGAGGTGGCGAGAAAGGTTGACGGTCGCGAACAGCAGATCGCCCATCTCCTCTTCCAGCTTTGCTTCATCCACAACGGCCTGCTGCGCTTCATGCATCACTTCGTCGATCTCTTCGTGCACTTTTTCCAGCACCGGGCCGAGAGAGGTCCAGTCAAACCCTACCGCCGAGCAGCGCTTTTGAATTTTGTGCGCGCGCATCAGCGCAGGAAGGTTCAGGGGAATGTCGTCCAGCGCCGAGTGCTGGGATTTTTCAGCGCGTTCGGCGCTTTTGATCTGCTCCCAGCGCGCCAGCACTTCCGCACTGTTGCCTGCGGAGGCATCGCCAAAGATATGCGGATGACGGCGCTCCAGCTTGTCGCTGATAGCGGCGCAGATGTCGTCAAAGTTAAAGCGCCCCTCTTCCTGCGCCATCTGAGCGTAGAACACCACCTGGAACAGCAGGTCGCCCAGCTCACCGCGCAGGTCGTCGAAATCTTCGCGCGAAATCGCGTCCAGCACTTCGTAGGTCTCTTCCAGCGTGTAAGGCGCAATGGTGGCGAAAGTCTGCTCTTTATCCCACGGGCAGCCGTTTTCCGGGTCGCGCAGGCGTTTCATGATGCCAAGCAGGCGGTCGATTTGAGTCATAGTTCTGTCCTGATGTCAAAATGCCGGGTGGCAGCGTTGCCTTACCCGGCCTACAGAAGAGGATGTTCAGCCGCCGTGCAGACGACGCGCGTCAATCACATCCGGCACCTGGTTCAGTTTACCGAGCACCCGGCCCAGCACCTGCAGGTTATAGATTTCGATGGTCATATCGATGGTGGCAAGCTGCTCGCGGGTATCGCTGCGGCTGGCAACGCCCAGCACGTTGACCTTCTCGTTGGCGAGAATGGTGGTGATGTCGCGCAGCAGGCCACTGCGGTCGTTGGCAGTGACGCGCACCACCAGCGAGTAGCCAGCGGAGTAGCTTTCACCCCAGACGGCTTCCACGATACGTTCCGGCGCATGCGATTGCAGCTCAGCAAGCTGATCACAGTCGGAGCGGTGAATTGAGATCCCGCGCCCCTGGGTGATAAAGCCGACAATATCGTCACCCGGTATCGGCTGGCAGCAGCGGGCAATATGGTGCATGAGGTTACCCACCCCTTCAACCACCACGCGGCCATTGTCCTTGCTGCGCTGCTGCGGAGCGTAGGTTTTCTGCTGGAGCTGTTTCAGCGCTGCCGCATCCTGCTCTGCCGCGCTTGGCTTGTTGAACTGCGCTTGCAGGAAGTTCACCATCTGGTTCAGGCGGATATCGCCGCCGCCAATCGCCGCTAACAGTTCGTCGAGCTCGTTGAAGTTGTAGCGCGGCAGCAGGAACTTCTCCGCCTCTTTCAGGTTTATCCCGATATGCTCCAGCTCGTCGTCAAGGATCTGACGACCGGCAAGGATATTCTTGTCACGATCCTGCTTGCGGAACCAGGCGTGAATTTTAGAGCGCCCGCGGCTGGTGGTCACGTAACCGAGGTTTGGATTCAGCCAGTCGCGGCTTGGGTTTGGCTGCTTCTGGGTGATGATTTCAATCTGGTCACCCATCTGTAGCTGATAGGTAAACGGTACGATACGTCCGCCGATCTTCGCCCCGATGCAACGGTGCCCCACGTCGCTGTGAATGTGGTAGGCGAAATCGAGCGGCGTAGAGCCTGCCGGCAGATCAACCACATCCCCTTTCGGGGTAAAGACGTAGACGCGATCGTCGAAGACCTGACTGCGCACTTCGTCGAGCATTTCGCCGGAGTCGGCCATCTCCTCCTGCCACGCAATCAGCTTACGCAGCCAGGCGATACGGTCCTCGTGACCGGAGCGCGCGCCGCCGGAAGTGCCTTCTTTGTACTTCCAGTGCGCGGCGACGCCCAGCTCGGCGTCTTCGTGCATCTGTTTAGTACGGATCTGAATTTCCACAGTTTTGCCGCCGGGGCCGAGCACCACAGTGTGGATGGACTGATAGCCATTCGGTTTGGGGTTCGCGACGTAGTCATCGAACTCATCCGGCAGATGGCGGAAGTGAGTATGTACTATCCCCAGCGCGGCGTAGCAGTCCTGGAGACGCTCCGCCACGATACGCACGGCGCGCACGTCAAACAGCTCGTCAAAGGCGAGGTGTTTCTTCTGCATTTTGCGCCAGATGCTGTAGATGTGCTTCGGACGCCCGTAGACCTCGGCGCGCACATTCTCCTCTTTCATCGACTGGCGCAGCCCGCTGACAAATTCCTCGATATAGTGCTCGCGGTCGATGCGGCGTTCGTGCAGCAATTTTGCAATGCGTTTGTATTCCGCCGGATGCAGATAGCGGAAGCAGTAATCTTCCAGCTCCCACTTCAGTTGCCCGATACCCAGACGGTTCGCCAGCGGCGCATAGATATTCGTACACTCTTTGGCGGCCAGGACGCGCTCGTCTTCCGGCGCATCCTTCACTTCGCGCAGATGGGCAACCCGTTCGGCCAGCTTGATCACCACGCAGCGAAAATCATCCACCATCGCCAGCAGCATGCGGCGGACGTTATCCACCTGCTCGGAAGAGACAGAATCCGTTTGCGCGGCTTTCAGTTGACGGATGGCGGCCATATCACGCACGCCGTGGATGAGCGCCACGACGGACTGGCCGACGCTTTCACGCAGCACGTCTTCCGTCACCACGTTAGCATCTGCCAGTGGGAACAGCAGTGCGGCCTGTAGCGTTTCGATATCCATGTTAAGCATGGAGAGAATTTCAACCATCTCCACGCCGCGCCACAACAGCAGTTCAGCGTCCGGATGCCCCTGCGTTGTGCGTAAACAATAGGCCCAGGTTTCGGTTAAGCGTTCACACGACTGCTGGCTGGAAATCCCCAGACTTGCGATCCATTTTTGAGGGTCAAACTCACCAGCTTTATTTAAATGTGCACTTCTTACCGCAACCATCGTCCTCTCCTTTAGGGACAAGGGCCTGTCGAAGTCGACAAGCCAAACTCATTAGATGTGCTCGAACAACACCATTGATTCCAGATGTCCAGTGTGCGGGAACATGTCCAGCATTGCCAGACGCCGAATCTGGTAACCCCCGCTCAATAATGCTTCGCTGTCACGGGCCAGCGTCGCCGGGTTACAGGAAACATAGACCACGCGTTCAGGCGCGAGTTTAATTATATGCTGCATCACGCCCGGCGCACCTGCGCGCGCCGGATCGAGCAGGATCTTATCAAAGCCCTGCTTAGCCCACGGTTGCTGAGTAACATCATCCTCAAGATTTTGATGAAAGAATGTCACATTTTGCAAGCCGTTCTGTTGGGCGTTCTCCTGGCCTTTCGCCACCAGCGCCTCAACGCCTTCCACCCCGACCACGCTTGCTGCTTTGCGGGCCAGCGGCAGGGTAAAGTTACCCATACCGCAGAACAGATCGAGCACCCGATCGGTGGGCTGGACGTCAAGCCACGCCAGCGCGTTCGCCACCATCTGCTGGTTCACGCCGTCATTGACCTGGATAAAATCCCGCGGGCTGAACGTTAAGCGTAGCCCGTCTGACGCATACCAGGGCGCGTCTCCGCTAACCTGCTCAAGTATCTCGCTTTGCGGCGCGAGGAAAAGCGCAAGCTCATGAGAATGCGAAAAGCGTTCCAGTTTTTCGCGATCTGCCCTGGACAGCGGTGCGGTGTGGCGCAGCACCATCAGCGGGCCGCCGTTGGCCAGCACCAGTTCGACATGGCCCAGCGAACGCACACCATCCAGCGATGCAAGACAGTGGTGCACGGCCGGGAGCAGTGCCTCAAGTTGGGGCACCAAAACAGGGCATTGCGTGATGGAGACGATATCGCTGGAGCTGGCTTTGCGAAAACCCATCTCCAGCCTTTCAGTTTTTGGCTGGTAGCTTAGACTCAGGCGAGCGCGGCGACGGTAGCCCCACGGCTGGTCAGCAACGATGTCACTGACGTCATGTTTTAGCAGGCGGGCCAGCGCGTTGCTTTTACTTTTTTGCTGTAATTCTGTGCTGGCATGCTGTTGCTGACAGCCTCCGCAAACGCCAAAATGGGGGCAGCGGGGCGTCACGCGCTCCGGGCTATCATTAAGACGGCGCTTGACCTGGCCGCGCGCATACTGGCGTTTGTCTTCCGTCAGCGTAATATCTGCGCGTTCTCCTGGCAGCAAACCTGTGATAAACAGTGTCTTACCCTTGTGACGCGCTACCCCCTGTCCAAAAGGATCGAGGTCAGAGGCTTCAACAGTTATGATCTGACGCGTCGTCACGCGTCGTTTTGCAGAGTAGAATTGCGCCATCGCCGAGATTGTTCTCAAATAAACATAATTAGCCTGATTGTCCCATAACGGAACTCCATGACCAACTACAGCCTGCGCGCGCGCATGATGATTTTGATCCTCGCTCCTACCGTTCTCATCGGTTTGCTGCTGAGCATTTTCTTTGTGGTGCATCGCTATAACGATTTGCAGAGACAGCTTGAAGATGCCGGGGCCAGCATTATCGAACCGCTGGCCGTCTCCAGCGAGTACGGTATGAACCTGCAAAACCGTGAATCCATTGGTCAGTTAATCAGCGTGCTGCACCGCCGTCATTCAGAGATTGTGCGCGCCATTTCCGTTTACGATGAGCATAACCGTCTGTTCGTCACCTCGAATTTCCATCTGGATCCCACGTCGCTGAAAATCCCGGAAGGTACCCCTTTCCCGCGTCATCTCACGGTCCTGCGGCGCGGCGATATCATGATCCTGCGCACGCCGATTATCTCAGAAAGCTATTCACCCGACGAATCCGCCCAGTCCGATGCGAAGTCCAGCAATAATATGCTGGGATATGTGGCGCTGGAGCTGGATCTCAAGTCGGTGCGGCTCCAGCAGTACAAAGAAATATTCATCTCCGGCGTGATGATGCTGTTCTGTATCGGCATCGCGTTGATCTTCGGCTGGCGGCTGATGCGCGACGTCACGGGGCCTATCCGTAACATGGTGAATACCGTTGACCGGATCCGCCGGGGTCAGTTGGACAGCCGCGTGGAAGGCTTCATGCTCGGCGAGCTGGATATGCTGAAAAACGGCATCAACTCAATGGCGATGTCGCTGGCGGCTTATCACGAAGAGATGCAGCACAACGTTGACCAAGCCACCTCTGACCTGCGCGAAACGCTGGAGCAGATGGAGATCCAGAACGTGGAGCTGGATCTGGCGAAAAAACGCGCTCAGGAGGCGGCCCGTATTAAGTCTGAGTTCCTGGCAAACATGTCGCATGAGCTGCGCACGCCGCTGAACGGGGTGATTGGCTTCACCCGTCTGACGCTCAAAAGCGAGCTCAACCCGACCCAGCGTGACCACCTGCATACCATTGAACGCTCAGCCAACAACCTGCTGACCATTATTAACGACGTACTGGACTTCTCGAAGCTGGAAGCGGGCAAGCTGATTCTGGAGAGTATCCCCTTCCCGCTGCGCAGCACACTGGATGACGTGGTCACGCTTCTCGCCCACTCCTCGCATGATAAGGGGCTGGAACTGACGCTCAATATCAAAAATGACGTACCGGATAACGTCATTGGCGACCCGCTGCGCCTGCAACAGGTCATCACCAATCTGGTGGGCAACGCGATTAAGTTCACCGAGAGCGGCAACATCGACATTCTGGTCGAAAAAAGGGCGCTCAGTAATAATAAGGTCCAGATTGAAGTTCAGATCCGGGATACCGGCATCGGCATTCCGGAGCGCGATCAGTCGCGTCTGTTCCAGGCGTTCCGCCAGGCCGATGCGAGCATTTCCCGTCGTCACGGCGGAACGGGCCTGGGTCTGGTGATCACCCAAAAGCTGGTGAAAGAGATGGGAGGCGATATCTCCTTCCACAGCCAGCCTAACCGGGGCTCGACCTTCTGGTTCCATATCAATCTTGATCTTAATCCGAACGTGCAAACCGACGGTCCGGTCACCGACTGCCTGAAAGGGATGCGTCTGGCCTATGTGGAACCGAACGCCGCCGCGGCGCAGTGTACGCTGGATGTATTAAGCAGCACGCCGCTGGAGGTGGTCTACAGCCCGACCTTCTCTGCGCTGGCGAACGATCATTACGATATTCTTTTGCTGGGGATTCCGGTGACGTTTACCGGAGAACTGACCATGCAGCAGGAACGGCTGGCAAAGGCTGCCTCAATGACGGACTACCTGCTGCTGGCTCTGCCGTGCCACGCCCAAATCAACGCCGAGGAGCTTAAAAACGACGGGGCGGCGGCATGTCTGCTGAAACCCCTCACCGCCACACGGCTGTTACCTGCGTTGACTGAATATTGCCGTCTGACGCATCAGTCCCTGCCGCTGGAAAACGACGAACATAAGCTGCCGATGACAGTGATGGCCGTGGATGATAACCCGGCAAACCTTAAGCTGATTGGCGTGCTGCTTGAGGATCAGGTTCAGCACGTTGAACTGTGTACCAGCGGCGCCGAAGCCGTAGAACAAGCCAAACAGATGCAGTTTGACCTGATCCTAATGGATATTCAGATGCCGGGCATGGATGGCATCCGCGCCTGCGAATTAATTCGTCAGCTTCCGCACCAGCAGCAGACGCCGGTGATTGCCGTGACGGCGCACGCGATGGCGGGACAAAAAGAGAAACTGCTGGGTGCGGGCATGAACGATTATCTGGCGAAACCGATTGATGAAGAGAAGCTGCACAGCCTGCTGCTGCGCTACAAACCGGGGCACATTGGCGGGACGTACACCATTTCAGCTGAATCGCCGGAAATCAGCGTTAACCAGAATGCCACGTTTGACTGGCAACTGGCGCTGCGCCAGGCAGCAGGCAAAGCCGATCTGGCCCGCGATATGCTGCAAATGCTGGTGGACTTCCTGCCTGAGATCCGTAACAAGGTTGAAGAACAGCTGGTGGGCGAAAACCCTGAAGGGCTGCTGGAGGCCATCCATAAACTGCACGGTAGCTGCGGCTACAGCGGCGTGCCGCGGTTGAAAAATCTCTGCCAGTTGCTTGAACAGCAGCTCCGCGCGGGTACGCCAGAATCCGATCTTGAGCCGGAGTTTCTGGAGCTGCTGGACGAGATGGACAACGTGACGCGGGAAGCGATGAAGGTGTTGGGAAGCTAAGAAAAAGCCCGGTGGCGCTTCGCTTACCGGGCCTACAGGAGCACGAACGTTAACGCGACATCCCCTGCCCCACCTTTATGGCCGCCGCAATATTCCTTGCGGCCATCTGTACATTCTGTTGCGCATTTTCCAGCGCATCCTCCAGCGAGCAGATGGTGTAAATCACGCTGAATACCGCATCCAGTCCGTGCTCGTGCACCACGCCAACATCCGCCGTCAGGCTGCCGGCAATGCCGATAACCGGTTTGTTATAGCGTTTCGCGACTCTCGCCACGCCAACGGGCACTTTGCCGTGGATCGTCTGGCTGTCGATACGCCCTTCGCCCGTGATCACCAGATCGGCGTCCGCGACCTGTTCATCGAGATGCAGGGCATCGGTGACAATCTCAATCCCCCGACGAAGCTGTGCCCCGCAAAATGCATACAGCGCCGCCCCCATTCCGCCAGCTGCTCCGCCCCCCGCCAGGTTTAAGACGTCAATGTCCAGATCCCTGGCGATAATGTTTGCGTAATGCGCAAGCGCGTTGTCCAGCGTCCTGACCATCTCCGGCGTCGCCCCTTTCTGCGGACCGAATACCGCAGAAGCGCCAGTCTCGCCAATCAGGGGGTTGGTCACATCGCAGGCCACTTCAATTCGACAGTCTGCCAGCCGCTCATCCAGCCCACTAAGATCGATATGCGCAAGGCTTGCCAGTTCGCCGCCGCCCGGCCCAACGGGCTGTGCTTTCGCATCCAGCAGTTTTACGCCCAGCGCCTGCACCATGCCTGCGCCACCGTCATTGGTCGCGCTGCCTCCAATGCCAATAATGATATGCTTAACGCCCGCATCCAGCGCATGACGGATCAGTTCCCCGGTCCCCCACGAGGTGGTAATTAACGGGTTACGCTTTGCAGGAGCAACAAGCTCCAGACCGCTCGCGGCCGCCATCTCGATAAACGCGCTTTTCCCGTCTCCGGATAACCCGAAAAACCCTTCCACGTGTTCTCCCAAAGGCCCGGTAACGGGAACATGGACAAGACGCCCATGGGTGGCTGCCACCATGGCTTCCACCGTCCCTTCGCCACCATCGGCAACCGGTAATTTGACGTACTCCGCTGAGGGGAAAATTTCGCGAAAACCGACCTCTATCGCTGTCGCCACCTCCAGCGCGCTCAAGCTTTCCTTATACGAGTCCGGAGCGATAACAATTTTCATAAGCCATCCTTACGCATGTTAGTTACGTTAAGCATACACCACGTAAGGGACCGCCAATGGGAGCGGTCCCAGTTGGCTTATCGTACCATGCACGGACGTTTATTGTCGAATGACCACTCTGGGATCAGGTACTGCATCGCCAGCGCATCATCACGTGCACCCAGCCCGTGTTTCTGGTAAAGCTCGTGCGCTTTCATGACCTGATCCATATCCAGTTCAACGCCCAGCCCCGGCGTAGCTGGAACCTGCACCATCCCCCCCTTGATCTCAAACGGCTGTTTGGTCAGGCGCTGATTGCCCTCCTGCCAGATCCAGTGGGTGTCGATAGCGGTAATGTTGCCCGGCGCAGCAGCCGCTACGTGGGTGAACATCGCCAGCGAGATGTCGAAGTGGTTGTTGGAGTGCGAGCCCCAGGTCAGGCCGAACTCATGGCACATCTGCGCCACGCGAACCGAGCCCTGCATCGTCCAGAAGTGCGGGTCTGCCAGCGGAATATCCACCGATTGCAGCGAGAGCGTGTGCCCCATCTGGCGCCAGTCGGTCGCGATCATGTTGGTGGCGGTTGGCAGCCCGGTGGCGCGACGGAACTCCGCCATCACTTCACGTCCAGAGAACCCCTGCTCTGCGCCGCACGGATCTTCCGCGTAGGCCAGCACGCCTTTGAGCTGCTTACCGATTTTGATCGCCTCATCAAGGGACCAGGCACCGTTCGGATCCAGCGTGACGCGCGCCTGCGGGAAGCGCTTCGCCAGCGCGGCAATCGCCTCAGCTTCTTCTTCACCCGCCAGTACGCCGCCTTTCAGCTTGAAGTCATTAAAGCCATATTTTTCATACGCGGCTTCAGCCAGGCGCACCACCGCATCCGGGGTCATCGCTTCATCGTGACGCACACGATACCAGTCGCATTTTTCGTCCGGCTGGCTCTGGTACGGCAGCGGGGTGAGTTTGCGGTTGCCGATAAAGAACAGGTAGCCGAGCATTTCCACTTCGCTGCGCTGCTGGCCGTCGCCCAGCAGGGAGGCGACATTGACGCCCAGATGCTGGCCTAACAGATCCAGCATCGCGGCTTCAATGCCCGTGACCACATGGATAGTGGTACGCAGATCAAACGTTTGCAGACCACGGCCACCCGCATCACGATCGGCAAAGGTCGTACGCACGCTGGTCAGTACATTTTTGTACTCGCCCAGCGTTTTACCCACCACCAGCGGAATGGCGTCCTCCAGCGTTTTACGGATCTTCTCCCCGCCCGGGATTTCACCGACACCGGCATGCCCTGAGTTGTCCTTGATCACCACAATATTACGGGTGAAGAACGGCGCATGGGCGCCGCTCAGGTTCATCAGCATGCTGTCATGTCCCGCGACAGGAATGATCTGCATGGAGGTGACTACAGGGGTAGAAAATGTGCTCATCGTTCGATCCTTTTATCAGTGACGTCCAAATACAGGGCGCTTACGGTCAAATGTCCAGCCGGGGATAAGGTACTGCATCGGGCCTGCGTCGTTGCGCGCGCCGCCCGGCAGTTTTTTATACGCTTCATGCGCCTTGTGGATCTGATCCCAGTCAAGCTCCACGCCCAGCCCCGGCGCATCCGGTACGGCAATGGTGCCGTTTTTGATTTCAAGTGGATTTTTGGTCAGGCGCGCTTCGCCTTCCTGCCAGATCCAGTGCGTATCGATGGCGGTCGGGTTACCCGGCGCCGCCGCGCCAACGTGGGTAAACATCGCCAGCGAAATGTCGAAATGGTTATTGGAGTGGCAGCCCCAGGTGAGTCCCCAGTCATCGCACAGCTGCGCCACGCGCACCGCGCCGGAAAGGGTCCAGAAGTGCGGATCAGCCAGCGGTATGTCCACCGCATTCAGCATCACCGCGTGGCCCATTTCGCGCCAGTTAGTGGCGATCATGTTGGTCGCAACCGGCAGCCCGGTAGCGCGGCGGAATTCGGCCATCACCTCGCGACCAGAAAAGCCCTGCTCGGCGCCGCACGGATCTTCCGCATAGGTCAGCACGTCGCCCAGTCCTTTGCACAGCGCGATAGCTTCATCCAGCCGCCAGGCGCCGTTCGGATCGACGGTGATGCGTGCCTCCGGGAAGCATTTTTTCAACGCGCGCACGCTGTCAATCTCCTGTTCGCCCGGCAGAACGCCGCCTTTCAGCTTGAAGTCTTTAAAGCCGTAGCGATCCTGCGCCGCCTCTGCCAGGCGTACCACCGCCTCGCCAGAGAGCGCTTCCTGATGACGCAGGTGATACCACGCGTGGCTGCCCGGCGAGCGCTCCAGATACGGCAGATCGGTTTTCGTCCGGTCGCCAACGTAGAACAGATAGCCCAGCACCGTTACTGCATCACGCTGTTTGCCTGGCCCCAGCAGTTCGCAGACCGGCACATTCAGCGCCTTGCCCAGTAAATCAAGGAGAGCCGCCTCCAGCGCCGCCACCGCGTTAACGCGCAGTTCAAACGTCCAGGCACCTTTGCCGAAGGTATCAAAATCAGCCGACTGGTTGCCCTTATGCACCCGCTGAACCACCTTGTTCAGGCGGGCGACCTCCTGCCCAACCACCTGCGGGATGGCGTCGACCAGCGTCTGGTAAATCACCTCTCCGCCAGGCGCTTCCCCGACGCCGGTATTCCCTGCGCTGTCGGTCAGCACCACGATGTTGCGGGTGAACCAGGCGTTATGCGCGCCGCCAATGTTGAGCAGCATGCTGTCCTGACCCGCCACCGGGATGACTTTCATCTCCGTCACAATCGGGCTTGATTGCGTTGTCATCATCCGCGCTCCCCAACAGGTTTCAGCTCGATTCGTTTGATGTCCCCCACCAGCACCAGGTAACTGAGTACCGCCACCAGCGCATGGACGCCTACATAAATCAGCGCACCATTGAAGGAGCCGGTGGTGCCGACGATGTAACCGATAGCGATTGGGGTGACAATGCCGGAAATGTTGCCAAACATGTTGAACAGACCGCCGCTCAGGCCGCTGATCTCTTTCGGCGCGGTATCTGCCATCACCGCCCAGCCCAGCGCGCCGATGCCTTTACCGAAGAAGGCCATCGCCATAAAGCCGATAATCATCCACTCCGCGCTGACGTAGTTACAGAACACCATGGTCATGGAGAGCAGCATGCCGAGCACGATTGGCGTTTTACGCGCAATATTCAGCGAACCGGTGCGACGCATCAGCCAGTCGGAGATGACCCCGCCGAGCACCCCGCCCACGAAGCCGCAGATGGCTGGCACAGAGGCGACAAAACCCGCCTTCAGAATCGACATCCCGCGCGCCTGCACCAGGTAAACCGGGAACCAGGTGATGAAGAAGTAGGTTAAGGCGTTAATGCAGTACTGGCCGAGATAGATACCGATCATCATCCGTGAGCCGACGAGCTGTTTGATCTGCCCCCATTTCTGGCTGAACGGGACTTTTGCTTTCTGGGTTTTCTGATCCATGTTGATCAGCGCCCCGCCTTCAGCAATGTAGTCCAGCTCTTTCTTGTTCACGCCCGGGTGCTGGTTTGGTTCGTGGATCACTTTCAGCCAGATAAAGCTGATGACGATCCCCAGCCCGCCCATGAAGAAGAAGACGTGCGACCAGCCCACTTCGTGCGTCAGCCAGCCCATAATTGGCGCGAAAATAACCGTCGCAAAGTATTGCGCCGAGTTAAAGATTGCTACCGCCGTTCCCCTCTCCTGCGCCGGGAACCAGGCGGCCACAATGCGGCTGTTGCCCGGGAAAGATGGTGCTTCCGCTAAACCCACCAGGAAGCGGAGGGTAAAGAGCGCAATGATAATGCCGAAGCCGCTGAAGATATCCACGAAGCCCTGTAACAGGGTAAACATCGACCAGATGAAAATGGACCAGAAATAGACCCGTTTTGAGCCAAATCGGTCCAGCAGCCAGCCGCCAGGGATTTGGCCGATTACGTAGGCCCATGAAAATGCGGAGAAAACATAACCCATACCCACCGGATTAAGTCCGATGTCCTTTGCCATCTCAGAGCCGGCAATGGATAACGTGGCACGGTCGCCGTAGTTGAAAGAGGTGACGATAAACAGCATCACCACTATCCAGTATCGGGCGTTGGTGCGCTTCTCAGCGCTGCTCGCCGCGTGGCTTAATGTACTCATTGTTGCACTCCTGAAACATAGCTTTCGCCTGGTTCATTCTGTACAGCACCTGTAGGGTAATCAGAATGAGAGATTTGTGTTTGGTTTTGGTACGGCCCGAAGCCGTTTTATAGTGACGGGAAAAGTATATGAAGGAGTGACCGGTTCTCTCACCGTGCAGGAACACAACATTGACGGGCGTGGGGAACGTGGTTTGGGGCATAAGCCCAAAGTGGTGGAAGATACTTCACGGAATTGAGGATATGGTGCAGCTTCGTTGCCGGGTGGCGGCTACGCCCTACCCGGCCTACAGCTCGTATAGTACAGGGTTAGTTCAGGAGCGTGGCCCAATGTTCAACCCAGGGATTTGACTCGCTTTCCGGTTCGGGGTGCTCGCCAGCATCAATCAGTAACATCTCGCCGACCCGCTGAGCGTGCTGTTCCTGCAACAGCGCGTCGAACTGCTTACCGCCGCCGCAAAAATTGGCGTAAGAGCTATCGCCGAGGGCGATGATGCCATAGTGAACATCTGGCTGATAGCCAAGCTGGTCTTTAATGCCCTGGAAAAGCGGGACGATGCTGTCCGGGAGATCGCCCTGCCCGGTGGTGGAGGTCACCACCAGAATGTATTTATCTTTATACTTTTCCCAGTCCGCCAGCTCCGGGTCTTCATAGACCGTTGCTTTATGGCCCTGATTGACGAGGATTGCTTCTGCTTCCTCCGCAACCAGCAGCGAGTTGCCGTACATCGTGCCGACAAAAATACCTACTTCAGCCATGCTTTGCTCCCGTCATTATTGCGCTTGCTGTTCATCCTGAACGTTGCCTGCGGCAAACTCAACCCTTTCATTTTCGGTGAGTTGTCCCAGCCAGCCAAACTGTGACAGCGCCTGCATCCAGACCTCGTCCAGCCCCGCGCGAATAGTCAGCGGTTCGCCGGTAAACGGGTGCGTCAGGCTTAGCTCGCTGGCGTGCAGCATCAGTCGGTTACAGCCAAAGTGCTCTGCCGCGCTGCGGTTCTGCCGCAGATCGCCGTGCTTGCTGTCGCCGATAATTGGGTGGCGCAGATGTGCAAGGTGGCGGCGAAGCTGGTGCTTGCGCCCGGTTTTGGGCAAAAGCTCAACCAGACTGTATCGCGTAGTGGGAAATTTGCTGGTCGCCACCGGCAGTTCTGTGGTCGCCATACCGCGATAGTCGGTCACCGCAGGCTGCGGACCTTTATCTTCGCGGGCAAATTTATCGGCGATTTTATCCAGTTCCTCCACCAGCGGATAATCCAGCGTGGCGGAATCCGTCAGCCAGCCGCGCACAATGGCGTGGTAGCGCTTCTGGATCTGGTGCTGTTCAAACTGCTGCGACAGCAGGCGCCCGGCCTCACTGGAAAGCCCCATCAGCAGAACGCCAGAGGTTGGCCGATCCAGACGGTGGGCAGTAAAGACGTGCTGACCGATTTGGTCGCGCACGGTTTGCATAACAACCACTTTCTCATCGCGATCGAGCCAGCTTCGGTGTACCAGCCAGCCGGACGGTTTATTCACCGCCACCAGCCACTCATCCTGATACAGGATCTCAAGCGTCATGCATCGTCACCGGCGAAAAGCGTATCCAGCTTTTCCAGCTCAACCAACATAACGTCGCGCGCCGGGTGAGTCGCCTCCAGCGCCATTTCGTAATAGGGAGAGACGGCAAACGCCTGGGGCAACGCGTGTCCCCCTTCCAGCAGCGCGTGCATGCGCGGAATTAATACCCACTGGAGCCATTCGAATGGAGACAGCGTATCCAGACAAAACGGCTGGGTGCTGGCGAACGCGTCTGGCTGCGGCGCACTTTCCTGCCACAGCTGATGCTGGCGCATAAGGGCTTCGATGGCGTGCAACTGCGCACGAACGCTATCGTGATGCGTCATAGTAACCTCAACTGAAAAACGGAATGGCGCGAAGCATAGCATTGCGGAAGACAGAAATAAAAAAAGGGAGCACTGTAAAAACAGTGCTCCCGGTTCGTTTCGCAGCATTCCAGCTACAATACGTGCTCCCTGCTCATCCGTGACAACTTTTCCTGATGCCCGAAGGCCTGGTCATCCCTTTACCTTTTGCTTCCTGCTCACATCATCCTGACGTGTAGGTTTCGTCCTGAAACGTCCTGGCCATCCTGACCCACCGACCATCCTGACCGGCTCACGTTCTCCTTCCTGGAGGTGTCCCTTACGCATCCTGCGTGATCCACTTTGCTTCATCCTGAAGCCTTCCTGCGGCGTCGTCCTGACGTGTTCCTGGTGAGAAACGCCATCATCCTGATGTTCGTTTCTCGCGTCGGCATCCTGTCGACACAGATAGAATCCGCTATTCTGCCTCGTCTTACAACCCATCCTGTGAGCAAGGTAAGCCTGGCGAAACGGGGATAATCGTTTCAGGAAATCGCTAACCTGTTGAAAGGGAAGTTAATATTAATCTGAAATCCCTAAGACAATGCTAATTGTTTCGGCGATGTCTCACAGTGCGTGTAAGAGATCTCTCACACGTCCAGTAGCATCATGGATTACAGAAGCGGCTCAAGTCGGGTAAGAAAATCCGCAAGAGAAGGCGCGAGAACGTCGCGATTGCGGGTGCCGAGCGTCTCTTTAATGACCTCGCCAGACAGGTTGCAGACTGAAATGACGTCCAGTTCACTGTCGAGCGTCGCAATAAAGAGAGTCGGGGAGAGCTTAAGGCGTTTTTGCGTGACCAGGTGACCAATGAGGTTTTCCTGAACGCGTTGAAGATCGTCTTCGCTCCAGGTTTGCAGCAGCGTCAGCGGCTGTCCTGCAAAACATGCAGTCATATCCCCGGCAAACTGCGTGGTATAAATTGCATGAAGCGCAGGTTGTATCACAATGTCCATTGCGCGTTCAACCGCATTTACATTCTGCTCGCCCGTGAACGGTTTCGGTTGCCAGATAACGTAATCATCCTGCGAAGCGATAATGCACGGTGACGGCACGCCATATAAGTCAGTACTTTGCGGCCACGTCCCCCGCTTTTCATGCCAGGCATCGCAATAGCGGGTCGTGAAGGACGTCAGGGCATTTGCAGTTTCGATATCCACCGATTTCTCTCTTCTTGTAAGACAGGATAAACTCAGCCCCTAAGTGTACCTGTAAAGTGGCTATGAAACATGTCTTACGAAAATCATCAGGCGTTAACGGGCTTAACGCTGGGTAAATCGACCGATTACCGCGACACCTACGACGCAAGCCTGCTTCAGGGTGTGCCGCGCAGTCTGAACCGCGATCCGCTTGGCCTTCATGCCGACGCGCTGCCGTTCGTCGGCGGCGACATCTGGACGCTGTACGAACTCTCCTGGCTGAATGCGCGCGGTCTGCCGCAGGTGGCCGTGGGCCATGTCGAGCTGGATTACGCCAGCGTAAACCTGGTTGAATCCAAGAGCTTTAAGCTCTATCTCAACAGCTTTAACCAGACCAAATTTAACAGCTGGGACGAGGTACAACAGACGCTTGAACGTGATTTAAGCGCGTGCGCGCAGGGGAACGTAACCGTCTCGTTATACCGTCTGCATGAGCTGGAAGGTCAGCCCATCGCCCGTTTCCACGGCACCTGCATCGACGATCAGGACATTGATGTGGAGAGCTACGAATTTAGCACCGACTATCTGGAAAACGCGGCGGGCGGAAAAGTGGTCGACGAAACGCTGGTCAGCCATCTGCTGAAATCCAACTGCCTTATCACCCATCAGCCGGACTGGGGCTCGGTACAGATCCAGTATCGCGGCCCGCAGATTGACCGGGAAAAGCTGCTTCGTTACCTGGTGTCATTCCGTCATCACAACGAATTCCACGAGCAGTGCGTGGAACGCATCTTCAATGACATCCAGCGTTTCTGCCAGCCCGAAAAGCTGAGCGTTTATGCCCGCTATACCCGTCGCGGCGGCCTGGACATTAACCCATGGCGCACCAATACCGATTTTGTGCCTGCCACCGGACGGCTGGTGCGCCAGTAAGATAAATATTTTCACAATATGCGGGCGGTATTCCGCCCGAAGTGTTGTGAAACGTCATAAGCCAGGGCTATTGTAATCAACAGGGAAAGACGATAATCGTCCCATAAGGAGCTCACTTGATTACACATATTAGCCCGCTTGGCTCTATGGATATGTTGTCGCAACTGGAAGTGGACATGCTTAAACGCACCGCCAGTAGCGACCTGTATCAACTGTTTCGTAACTGTTCACTTGCTGTACTGAACTCCGGAAGCCTGACCGACAACAGTAAAGAGCTGCTGTCCCGCTTCGAAAGTTTTGATATCAATGTGCTGCGCCGCGAGCGCGGGGTGAAGCTGGAAGTGATCAACCCGCCGGAAGAGGCGTTTGTCGATGGGCGTATTATTCGCTCACTTCAGGCCAACCTTTTTGCCGTGCTGCGCGACATCCTGTTTGTTAACGGACAGTTCAGCAACGCCGGTCGTTTCCAGCATCTCGATCTGGAAAGCTCCGTTCATATCACCAACCTGGTTTTCTCCATTCTGCGTAACGCCCGCGCCCTGCACGTTGGCGAAGCGCCGAACATGGTCGTCTGCTGGGGTGGTCACTCCATTAACGAAACCGAATACCTGTACGCCCGCCGCGTGGGTAATCAGCTCGGCCTGCGCGAGCTGAACATCTGTACCGGCTGCGGTCCTGGCGCGATGGAAGCGCCGATGAAAGGCGCGGCAGTAGGACACGCGCAGCAACGCTATAAAGAAGGCCGTTTTATCGGCATGACCGAGCCGTCGATCATCGCCGCTGAGCCGCCTAACCCGCTGGTTAACGAACTGATTATTATGCCTGATATCGAAAAACGTCTTGAGGCGTTTGTCCGTATCGCGCACGGTATTATCATCTTCCCGGGCGGCGTAGGTACGGCGGAAGAGCTGCTTTATCTGCTCGGGATCCTGATGAACCCGGCCAACAAAAATCAGGTTCTGCCGCTGATCCTGACCGGCCCGAAAGAGAGCGCCGACTACTTCCGCGTGCTGGACGAATTTATCGTGCATACGCTGGGGGAAGACGCGCGCCGTCACTACCGCATTATTATTGACGATGCCGCAGAAGTGGCCCGTCAGATGAAAAAAGCGATGCCGCTGGTGAAAGAGAACCGTCGTGATACCGGGGATGCCTACAGCTTTAACTGGTCCATCCGTATCGCACCGGATCTCCAGATCCCCTTCGAGCCGTCGCATGAGAACATGGCGAACCTCAAACTCTATCCGGATCAGCCGGTGGAAGTACTGGCAGCCGACCTGCGTCGCGCCTTCTCTGGCATCGTGGCGGGGAACGTGAAGGAGGTGGGGATCCGCGCGATTGAGGAGTTCGGGCCGTATAAAATCCACGGTGACCCGGAGATGATGCGCCGCATGGATGACATGCTGCAGGGCTTTGTGGCTCAGCACCGCATGAAACTTCCGGGTTCTGCCTATATTCCCTGTTACGAAATCATCAAATAAAGCGTCCTTTCCCTCCTCTCAAGCCGGATTGTCATCCGGCTTTTTTATTAGTGATGTAATTCATAGCGATCTTCAATGTTATTAACAAATCTGGCGCCCGCGCAAACGATTACCTCGTTTTTGAAACCGTAAATAATCAGCCTTAATCGAAATTACCTGCCAGAAAATCCTAAAATCCTATTTCTTTACAGCGAAAGACACCTATCTCGCGGGTCAGCCTTTTCGAAAACATGTCGTTAATGGTAGCCTTCGCGCCCGTAAATCCTCTTTGATGTTTTTTTAACAGATAAATGGTCTAAATATGCCCACATCATAAGTGGATTATTGCATTTGGGATCGCGATCACTGATAGATTCATAACGAGAATGTATCTTTCCGCCCGCCAATAGTTACGGGCAAAAATTATTAAAAAACCGTCACTGAACGAATTTCATATTACCGTCAGGCACTTTTTCATCGGATTTGACTAAAAACCTGACAATTTGCTTCCTCCAGGAGATACAGATGGAAACCACTCAAACCAGCACCGTTGCTTCGATTGAATCCCGAAGCGGTTGGCGCAAAACGGATACCATGTGGATGCTTGGCCTGTACGGCACGGCAATCGGCGCTGGTGTACTGTTCCTTCCTATCAACGCAGGTGTCGGCGGTCTGATCCCGCTGATCATCATGGCCATCATCGCCTTTCCGATGACCTTCTTTGCACACCGCGGCCTGACCCGCTTCGTGCTGTCCGGTAAAAACCCGGGCGAAGACATTACTGAAGTCGTTGAAGAACACTTCGGCGTCGGCGCAGGTAAGCTGATTACCCTGCTCTACTTCTTCGCAATTTACCCGATTCTGCTGGTGTATAGCGTTGCTATCACCAACACCGTTGAAAGCTTCATGATGCACCAGCTGCAGATGACCCCGCCGCCGCGTGCGATCCTGTCCCTGATCCTGATCGTCGGTATGATGACCATCGTGCGCTTTGGCGAGCAGATGATTGTCAAAGCGATGAGCGTGCTGGTATTCCCGTTTGTTGCAGCCCTGATGGTGCTGGCGCTGTACCTGATCCCACAGTGGAACGGCGCTGCGCTGGAAACTCTGTCTCTGAGCAGCGCATCCGCAACCGGTAACGGCCTGCTACTGACCCTGTGGCTGGCGATCCCGGTAATGGTGTTCTCCTTCAACCACTCGCCAATCATCTCCTCCTTCGCGGTGGCGAAGCGTGAAGAGTACGGCAATGGCGCAGAGAAGAAGTGCTCCAGCATCCTGGCTCGCGCGCACATCATGATGGTACTGACAGTTATGTTCTTCGTGTTCAGCTGCGTGCTGAGCCTTTCCCCGGCGGATCTGGCGGCGGCGAAAGAGCAGAACATCTCTATTCTGTCCTACCTGGCAAACCACTTTAACGCACCGCTGATTGCGTGGATGGCACCGATCATCGCGATTATCGCCATCACCAAATCCTTCCTGGGCCACTACCTGGGCGCACGTGAAGGCTTCAACGGTATGGTGATTAAATCTCTGCGCGGTAAAGGCAAGAGCATTGAAATCAACCGTCTGAACAAAATCACCGCGCTGTTCATGCTGGTGACCACCTGGGCGGTAGCCACCCTGAACCCAAGCATTCTGGGCATGATTGAAACCCTGGGCGGCCCGATTATCGCGATGATTCTGTTCCTGATGCCGATGTACGCGATTCAGAAAGTGCCAGCGATGCGTAAATACAGCGGCCATATCAGCAACGTGTTCGTTGTTGTGATGGGTCTGATTGCCATCTCCGCTATTTTCTACTCGCTGTTCAGCTAATACCTCCTGCGCCGTCTTCGGATGGCGCACTCCTCCCCTCTGACTGAAGCAATGGACGCATCATGATTAGCGTATTCGATATCTTCAAAATCGGTATTGGTCCTTCCAGCTCTCACACCGTCGGACCAATGAAAGCCGGTAAACAATTCACGGATGACTTGATTGCACGCGGCATTTTGCACGACATCACCCGCGTGGTTGTCGATGTATACGGTTCCCTTTCCCTGACCGGTAAAGGCCACCATACCGATATTGCCATTATCATGGGGCTGGCGGGTAACCTGCCGGATACCGTTGATATTGACTCCATTCCTGGCTTTATCCAGGACGTGAACACCCACGGTCGTTTGCTGCTGGCGAACGGCGAGCATGAGGTTGAATTCCCGGTTGACCACTGCATGAATTTCCATGCGGATAACCTGTCGCTGCACGAAAACGGCATGCGCATTACCGCGCTGGTCGGCGATAAAGCGGTTTACAGCCAGACGTATTACTCCATCGGCGGCGGGTTTATCGTCGACGAAGACCATTTTGGTCAAACCAACGGCTCCGCCGTTGAGGTGCCGTACCCGTACAAAAACGCGGCCGATTTACAGCGTCACTGCCAGGAGACAGGCCTTTCTCTCTCCGGCCTGATGATGAAAAACGAGCTGGCCCTGCACAGCAAAGAGGAGCTGGAACAGCACTTCGCAAACGTCTGGGAAGTGATGCGCAGCGGCATTGAGCGCGGGATCACCACCGAAGGCGTGCTGCCGGGGAAACTGCGTGTTCCACGTCGTGCGGCTGCGCTGCGTCGCATGCTGGTCAGCACCGACAAAACCACCACCGACCCGATGGCCGTTGTCGACTGGATCAACATGTTCGCGCTGGCGGTGAACGAAGAGAACGCCGCGGGTGGCCGCGTCGTCACCGCGCCAACCAACGGGGCGTGCGGCATTGTTCCGGCGGTCCTGGCGTATTACGACAAGTTTATCCGTGAAGTGAATGCAAACTCACTCGCGCGGTATATGCTGGTCGCCAGTGCGATTGGCTCACTGTACAAGATGAACGCCTCGATTTCCGGCGCGGAAGTGGGCTGTCAGGGTGAAGTGGGCGTAGCCTGCTCTATGGCGGCGGCGGGTCTGGCCGAATTGCTGGGCGCAAGTCCTGCGCAGGTTTGTATTGCGGCGGAAATCGGCATGGAACATAACCTGGGGCTGACCTGCGATCCGGTCGGCGGTCAGGTCCAGGTGCCATGCATCGAGCGTAACGCCATCGCCTCTGTGAAAGCGGTGAACGCGGCCCGTATGGCGCTGCGCCGCACCAGTGAACCGCGCGTGTGTCTCGACAAGGTTATCGAAACCATGTACGAAACCGGTAAAGATATGAACGCCAAATACCGCGAAACCTCCCGCGGTGGCCTGGCGATGAAGATCGTTACCTGCGATTAAGCCTCTCAGGAAGCCTCGTTTTGCGAGGCTTCTTCCTGTTTTCCCCACCATTCATAGTTTCATGCTGCGCTCAGTGTTACCCTTCCCCCATTAGACAGAAGGGAGATTATCTGTGGCCGTTCATTTGCTTATCGTCGATGCACTTAACCTGATTCGCCGTATTCACGCGGTACAGGGCACCCCCTGCAAGGACACCTGTTTACACGCGCTGGAGCAGCTCATTCGCCATAGCGAACCCACCCACGCTGTTGCCGTATTCGACGATGAAGCACGCAATACCGGCTGGCGGCACCAGCGCCTGCCGGACTACAAAGCCGGGCGTGCGCCGATGCCGGACGATCTGCACGCCGAAATGCCCGTTATACGCGCGGCCTTTGAACAGCGCGGCGTTCCGTGCTGGGGCGCACACGGTAATGAGGCTGACAATTTAGCCGCAACGCTGGCGGTTAAAGTCGCGAGCGCCGGGCATCAGGCGACTATCGTTTCAACCGACAAAGGCTACTGCCAGCTGCTCTCTCCAACGGTCCGCATCCGCGACTACTTTCAAAAACGCTGGCTGGACGCGCCATTTATTGCCAGCGAGTTTGGCGTATCGCCTGAGCAATTGCCGGATTACTGGGGGCTGGCGGGGATCAGCAGCTCCAGAGTGCCGGGTGTCGCCGGTATTGGACCCAAAAGTGCCTCACAGCTGCTGACGGAGTTTCAGAATCTGGAAGGGATTTACGCAAGGCTTGAGGAAGTGCCGGAAAAATGGCGCAAAAAGCTGGAGGCGAATAAAGAGATGGCGTTTATCTGCCGGGAAATCGCAACGCTACAGACGGATTTACAGCTGGACGGGAATTTACAGCAGTTAAGGTTAGAACGTTAAAACAACTACACGATTTTGTAGGCCCGGTAAGCACAGCGCCACCGGGCGTTACAAACGTTATCGCTCGTCGCGACGCCCACCCACGGCCGCCCACCAGCGACGGATATGCACCGTCACTTCTTCACGGTCGTGATACAGCTGACGCGCCTGGATTTCCGCGTTAATCCCGTGTTCGTCCAGTTGCTGCTGAATATAAGCCAGGTTCTGCGACACCTCTTCGTAACGCTTTTTCATCGGCAGCTTGAGGTTGAAAATCGTCTCACGACACCAGCCGTTCACCAGCCAGGAGGCCATCAGCGCCGCGACTTTCGCCGGTTTTTCTACCATGTCGCACACCATCCAGGAGATGTTGTTACGGGTAGGACGGTAGCGGAAACCATCTTCACGCAGCCAGGTGACCTGCCCGGTGTCCATCAGGCTTTGCGCCATCGGGCCGTTATCCACAGACGAAACCCACATGTTGCGTTTCACCAGCTGATAGGTCCAGCCGCCCGGGCACGCGCCAAGATCGACGGCATACATGCCGTTTGCCAGACGTTCGTCCCACTCGTCCGCCGGGATAAAGACGTGGAACGCCTCTTCCAGCTTCAGGGTTGAACGGCTCGGCGCGTCTGACGGGAAGCGCAGACGCGGGATCCCCATAAAGAACGGCGAGTTATTGGTGGTATACGAGTAGCCGGTGTAGCAACATCCTGGCGCAATAAAGAAGATATGCACGACTGGACGCTTTGGCGTTTCGTAGTTTGTCAGCACTCCCGCATCACGCAGTGCCGCGCGGAGCGGCACGGTAAACTTACGGCAGAACTTCATCAGCTCTTTGCTTTCATTGGTGTCAGCCACTTCCACGCGCAAATCGCCGCCCTTCTCCACCACACCCTGCAACAGGCCAACAATCGGCGTGATGCGATCTTCCGGCGGAAGATCTTTCAGTAATTCGCCCGCGACAAACATCTGACGGGCGAAAATCAGCGAGCTGAACGGCAGTTCGCGCGCCAGCTTGTCGGCATCATCAGGCTGATAGCATTCAAATACCACATAGCCCGCGTTCTCTTTGACGCGAGCGAATCCGAAGACTTCACGCTTCGCCGCTTTATCGGTGATTTCCGCGGCGCACTCTTTCTCAAACCCCGGGCGACAATATAAAACAACCTTATTCATGAACAACGCCCTTGCGTTTCAGACGGATAGCTCCGATAAACATTAAAACCCAACCCGCCAGGAAGCTGACGCCGCCGACAGGTGTAACAAACGCCCACAGGCGTAAATGCGACAGCGCCAGACAGTAGAGACTGCCGCTGAACAGTACGGTACCCAGCGCCAGAAAGACGCTGCTCCAGTAAAACCAAATGCTGATACGGCGCTGCATCGCCACCGCCAGCCCAAAAATTGCCAGCGTGTGGAACGCCTGATATTCAAGGCCGGTCTGGATCCAGCCCATCTCCACAACGCCCAAAGACTTGCTTAAGACATGCGCGCCAAACGCGCCCAGAGCTACAAAAATAAAGCCACTCACCGCGGCGAAAATCAGCATGAATCGGCTGGTCATGTTTAAGTCCTGAATTAATGCGTGCCCGGCACACAAACGTTATTGTTCATACCTGAAGCGGAATTTTTCTTGCTCGCTTGCCGCTTTCGCCAGTATCCACTGCCGGAAAGCGGCTATTTTACCCAGTTCTGCCTGACTGTCATGACAAACCAGATAAAATGCATTCTTGCTGACCAGTACATCGTTAAATGGGCAAACCAGACGGCCTGCCTCAATTTCGGACTGCGCCATGACGTTATTCGCTAATGCCACGCCCTGCCCGTGAATGGCAGCCTGTAACACCATCGCGCTGTGGCTAAAAATGGGCCCCTGCTGCACGTTTATATGATTAAGACCTAACTGGCGGGTATAAGTTTGCCAGTCGCGACGCGACGCATCGTGCAAAAGCGTGTGTTGCGCCAGATCGGCGGGCGTTTTGAGCGCTTTCTCCCCCGTCAGCAGCAGCGGTGAACAGACCGGCAGCAGATATTCTGCGTATAATTTTTCAACACGCAAGCCCGGCCAGTTACCACGACCGTAAAAAATCGCGACATCCACATCGTCTGCAAGCTTGTCTTCCTGACGGTCCACCGCCTGGATTCGTACATCGATTCCCGGATAAGTTGAGTTAAAGCTTGAGAGTCGCGGCACCAGCCACTGAATGGCAAAACTGGGCAATAAACTCACAGTCAGGGCGCCTTTTGCGCTCCGTGCCTGAAGCTTACGGGTGGCTTCCGTCAGCTGGGAGAAAATCTCTTTAATATCCTGAAAATAGCTCTGCCCTTCTTCGGTCAACAGCAACGAACGGTTGCGGCGACGGAACAGCTTAAGCCCCAGAAAATCCTCCAGAGACTTGATTTGATGACTTACTGCGGCCTGTGTCACAAAAAGCTCATCGGCTGCGCGGGTGAAGCTGAGGTGGCGTGCTGCTGCATCAAAAACACGTAATGCATTTAGGGGTGGCAATCGCTTGGACATGGTTATCTGGCTTAGATGTTAACGAGATTTAACATATAGGAAACAACGTTTAACCTATTAGTTTTTTTTATCTGAGCCATTATAATTTGTCCGTTGAGGAACTACCAGCAAATACCTATAGTGGCGGCACTTCCTGAGCCGGAACGAAAAGCTTTTTTTGGAATGCGTGTTCTGAAGGGCTTTTGGCTTACGGTTGTGATGTTGTGTTGTTGTGTTTGCAATTGGTCTGCGATTCAGACCACGGTAGCAACGCTACCAATTTTTCACTTCCTGTACATTTACCCTGTCTGTCCATAGTGATTAATGTAGCACCGCCAACTTGCGGTGCTTTTTTTTCGCTTATCTAACTGTTAATGCTCGATTTCCTTCATCTCTTTCACGTCACTGCGATTGATCTGCTGTTTGTTCCCGTTAGCATCTTTGTATGAAATCATCCCGGTATCATTATCGGTTGTCGGTTTCCCTTCAGAGACGATAGATCGACCATCGTTGGTATGCATTACGTAGTTATTACCAGAACATGCGCTCAGGGCAAAGGTCAACGCACAGGCAGAAATGATTGCAGCTGTCTTTTTCATGATTATTCTCCTTTAGCAATTAATGCTATTCAAACCTCGATTTATAACAGGCTAAAACATCCGCCTAACACTATTTAGCATAACCTGCTTTTTCAGACTCGCCAGGATAAGCAGACAAATCTGATAGATATCAACTTCCTTGCCCTGCCGATGAATTTGCGCGACGATCGTAGAATCGATATGAGGAATTCCATGAACGCTTTCAGTCCTGCGCAGTTTCGCGCACAGTTTCCTGCGCTGGCCGATGCCGGCATTTATCTTGATAGCGCCGCCACGGCCCTTAAGCCGCAAGCGGTGATTGAGGCAACCCGCCAGTTTTACAGCCTGAGCGCCGGGAACGTGCATCGCAGCCAGTATGCCGACGCGCAGCGCTTAACGGCGCAATACGAAGCCGCACGGGATCAGGTCGCGCGCCTGATCAATGCTGACAGCGCTAAGAACATCGTCTGGACTCGGGGCACTACCGAGGCCATTAACATGGTGGCGCAATGTTACGCGCGTCCGCTGTTGCAGCCCGGGGATGAGATCATCGTCAGCGAGGCGGAACACCACGCCAACCTGGTGCCCTGGCTGATGGTGGTCGAACAAACCGGGGCACGGGTTGTAAAACTCCCGTTGGGTACAGACTTCCTGCCTGACGTGGCGCGTCTGCCTGAGCTGATTACGCCGCGCAGCCGTATTCTGGCGCTGGGGCAGATGTCCAACGTCACCGGCGGCTGTCCGGATCTGGCGCGCGCCATTGAGATTGCCCATGCCAGCGGCGTGGTGGTAATGGTCGACGGTGCGCAGGGTGTGGTGCATTTTCCGGCTGACGTTCAGGCGCTGGATATCGACTTCTATGCCTTCTCAGGGCATAAATTGTACGGGCCAACCGGTATCGGCGCGCTGTACGGCAAACCTGAACTGCTGGCCCGGATGACGCCGTGGCTCGGCGGCGGCAAGATGATTACCGAAGTCACCTTCGACGGTTTCAAAACGCAGGATGTGCCTTACCGCCTGGAAGCCGGTACGCCGAACGTGGCAGGGGTTATCGGTCTGAGCGCAGCGCTCGAATTTCTCGCAGATACGGACGTGGCTCAGGCTGAAAGCTGGAGCCGGGGCCTGGCGACGCTGGCAGAAGAAGAGCTTAAGAAACGCCCCGGGTTTCGCTCGTTCCGCGTCCAGGACTCCAGCCTGCTCGCCTTTGATTTTGCGGGCGTACACCATAGCGACATGGTGACGCTGCTTGCCGGATACGGCATTGCCCTGCGCGCAGGACAGCACTGCGCCCAGCCGCTGCTGGCGGCCATGGGGGTGAGCGGTACCCTGCGCGCCTCGTTTGCACCGTACAACACAAAAAGTGACGTCGACGCGCTGGTTTCCGCCGTCGACCGCGCCCTGGAATTACTGGTGGATTAATGACAAGTTCAGCCTTAGCCGGGCATCCGTTCGGCACCGTTATCACTGAAGAGACGTTAAAACAGACCTTCGTCCCGCTCACGCAGTGGGAAGATAAATATCGTCAGTTGATCCTGCTGGGCAAACAGTTGCCCACGCTGTCAGACGAACTGAAATCGCAGGCGAAGGATATAGCTGGCTGCGAGAACCGCGTCTGGCTTGGGTTTAGCATATCCGGTGAGAAACTGCATTTCTTCGGCGACAGCGAGGGACGCATTGTTCGCGGTCTGCTGGCGGTGCTGTTGACCGCAATCGAAGGGAAAAGCGCCGCAGAGCTGCTGGCGCATTCTCCGCTGGCGCTGTTTGATGAGCTGGGACTTCGCACGCAGCTTAGCGCCTCGCGCGGTCAGGGACTGATTGCGCTAAACGACGCGGTGCTGGATGCCGCCCGTCAGGCTCAGGCCTGACGTTCCGCCTTCGCCATCATCTTCTTCAGGGCGTGAGAGACCGCCACAAAGCCGAAGGAGGCGGTCACCATGGTGGCCGCTCCAAACCCTGAAGCACAATCCATCCGCTTTGGCCCTTCCGCCGTGCTTTTCATTGCACAGACCGAACCATCCGCCTGCGGATAAACCAGCGCTTCTGTCGAGAACACACAGTCCACGCCCAGCTTGCCTTTACTGTTCTTCACCACGTTGAAGTCGCTTTTTAAGCGCTCGCGCAGCTTAGCGGCCAGTGGATCCTGAATGGTTTTCGCCAGATCTGCCACCTGGATCTGCGTCGGATCAATTTGTCCACCCGCGCCGCCCGTTGTCACCAGCGGCACCTTGTAACGACGACAGTAAGCGATCAGCGCCGCTTTTGGCCGCACGCTGTCGATGGCGTCAATCACATAGCTGTAGCCTTTGCTCATGTACTCCGCCACGTTATCTGCCGTCACAAAGTCGTCAATCACCGTTACGCGGCACTCCGGGTTGATGAGACGAATACGCTCCGCCATCACCTCGGACTTCGCCAGACCGACGTTATCACGCAGGGCGTGGATCTGACGGTTAGTGTTAGTGACGCAGACGTCATCCATATCAATCAACGTAATTGCGCCAATGCCGGTTCTCGCCAGCGCTTCTGCCGCCCACGAACCCACGCCACCAATGCCCACCACGCAGACATGCGCATCCGCGAACAGTTGCAGGGCTTTTTCACCGTATAACCGTGCCGTGCCGCCGAAACGCTGGCGCCAGGCATCGCTGATTACCACAGACATAAAACCTCAGATGTAAAAAGGGTGAGGTATTCCTCACCCTGAACCGTAATCCGTCTTGCGCTCAGAATACCACACTCAGCCGCTAAATACGTTCCCGGTACCCGGCGCTGTCTTCAGCACCCACACGCGCCCGTAGTGGTTATACCAGCCTGCACGGTGGCCGGCATCCGGGCCGATGCCCTGATAAATGTCGAAGTGCTGGCCTTTAATCGCCCCGCCCACGTCCAGCGCCACCATCAGGCGTAATTCATACTTGCCGTTGAATTTGCCGTTGTTGTCGAGGAGAGGAACTTCCGCCAGCAGCGTGGTACCCGCCGGGATAATCGAACGATCCGATGCCACAGAAGCGCGGCCAATCAGCGGGACGGCGCTCGCCCCTTTCACCGGCGCAAAGTTCTGCGGTTTGAAGAAGACAAACGATGGATTCTGCTCAAGCAGCTCACGCACTTCCGCTTCGCTGTGTTTTTCGCCCCACTCGCGGATCGCCTGCATCGACATATCTTCTCGTTTCACTTCACCACGGTCGATGAGCACCTTACCGATGCTGCGATAGGCATGGCCGTTTTTCCCGGCATAGCTAAAGAAGTTCAGCGGCGAGCCGTCGCCAAAATCAATATAGCCGCTGCCCTGCACGTCCATGATGAAGTTATCCATCAGCGAGTTGCTGTAGGCCAGCACGTAATTTTCGCTAAGCGCACCGGCATAGATTTCAGCGCGGGACGGGAGACGACCGCGTTTTGGCGGCATGCGGTAAATCGGATACTGGAATTCGCCCTGACGCGTGTGTCGTGCCTGGACAACCGGGGTGTAGTAGCCGGTAAACTGAACGTTACCGTAGTTATCCGCCCCTTCCATCTGCCACGCGTCAATACCAAACTGGCGCATATTGCGCGTATCACCGCCAGCGCGCAGCCAGTCCTGCACTGCACTATAAACGTTGTTCTGTGAGCCATACAGGCGCGGCGACGCTTTGCGGATCTGGTACACCTGCTCGGAGAAATCCCCGGCATTGATTGGAGCACCCACGGCATCTGGCTGGTTAACTAAAGAGAAAGGCTGGGATAACTTCCCGTCTTTATACTGTTGACCGCGATCGGTCGGTTTGGAAGAGCAGGCCGCAAGAATCGCTACCATTGCGCCTGTCATCAGATACTTCACCCAACGTCCTTTCATTATTTCTCGTCTTTTAGTTGCCCAATTCCGCGTGATGAAGATAACAAACCCATCGTGGTAATGAAATGCGATCGCCTTCCCTTTGGCAAATTCTGGACAAAAAATAGTCCAAAGTGGCTATTCCCGTTCATTTTGCATACAAAATAATGAATTATGCGAAAAAGGGGTTGCATCACAAACCTATCCGAGTATAGTGCGCTTCCACGGACGCGGGGTGGAGCAGCCTGGTAGCTCGTCGGGCTCATAACCCGAAGGTCGTCGGTTCAAATCCGGCCCCCGCAACCAATTAAAATTTGATGAAGTATCTTCTACGACTGTAGAAAGACGGACGCGGGGTGGAGCAGCCTGGTAGCTCGTCGGGCTCATAACCCGAAGGTCGTCGGTTCAAATCCGGCCCCCGCAACCAATCAAATTTGAAGAAGTAAGTTTCTACAAGTGTAGAAAGACGGACGCGGGGTGGAGCAGCCTGGTAGCTCGTCGGGCTCATAACCCGAAGGTCGTCGGTTCAAATCCGGCCCCCGCAACCAACACTTCTTAAAACAATAAACACCCTTAAGGGTGTTTTTTTGTATCTGCCGTTTGTGAAAGTGCCGGGCGAGATACCCGGCGTAGTACCCTATCCCCGCCGCGCCAGCGTTTCCCCGTCTGAGAAATAGGCCCGAATACCCGCCAGAATCGACTCCGCCACTTCCTGCTGGAATTTAGCCGTCTTGAGCTTGCGTTCCTCTTGCACGTTACTGATAAACGCGGTTTCGACCAGAATGGACGGAATATCTGGCGCTTTCAGTACCGCAAATCCGGCCTGCTCGACGCTGTTTTTGTGCAGCTTGTTGACCCGGCCCAGTTTGCCCAGCACCGCTTTACCAAACTTCAGACTGTCGGTAATGGTCAGCGACTGCACCATATCAAACAGCGTATGGTCGACGTAACGATCCCCGCTTTTACTCACGCCACCGATTAAATCCGAGGCGTTCTGCGTGTCCGCCAGGTATCTCGCGGCGGTACTGGTCGCCCCTTTCGTTGACAGGGCAAACACCGACGATCCGCTCGGCTGGCGGCTGGTGAAGGCATCCGCATGAATAGAGACAAACAGATCCGCGCGCTGCTTCTGCGCTTTCGCCACGCGGACCTTCAGCGGGATAAAGACATCTTCGTTGCGCGTCATGTAGGCGCGCATATTGCCCTCTTTGTCGATTAACGCCTTCAGACGACGGGCAATTTGCAGCACCACATCTTTTTCGCGGGTGTGATATTTCCCAACGGCGCCGGAATCTTCTCCGCCGTGGCCAGGATCGAGCATGATCACAATCGGACGATCGCGCCCCGCCCTGCCCGGCTTAGGACCACTTTGCGCAGGTGGGACCTGCCGCTGGAGATCGCCTTTGTTGTAATCTTCAAGTAACGCCAGGAGCGGATCCTGAATATCCGTTGCATTCGCCGGATAGAGATCCATTACCAGGCGCTCCTTAAAGGCGGCAACAGGCGCAAGGGCAAAGAGCTGCGGTTTCACGTTCTGCTTCAGCTCAAACACCATGCGCACGGTTTGCGGATCGAACTGCCCGACACGCGCCGATTTGATAAAAGGATCGTCGCCACGGATCTGCGCCGCCATGCCTTTAAGCACGGAGTTGAGATTCACACCTTCGAGATCAACCACCACACGTTCAGGATTGCTGAGGGCAAATTGTTTGTATTTCAGCACGCGGTTGGACTCGACCGTCACGCGCGTATAGGTCGACGACGGCCAGACGCGCACCGCGACTACCTGGCTTGTGGCGGCAAGACCCACCTGGCTGACGCTAAGCAACCACATCGCCCCGGCCCCTTTTAACAGGCGGCGGCGGCTTATTGCTGAATTGGATCCCGACATGCTTCTCCCGAGCAAGAAATCTGATTGATGAACAAAACGCCCAAATTGACCGAAAACTTTAACGAATGACGCATAAACTGTCATCTATAAAAGGGTAAACAATCATACGTTAACGCACGGATTACTTATTATTTTCTGTGTGTCGCAGAAAATTTTGGCTTGCACACGCGGCCACAATCGAATAAAAATACATAAATAACGAATAAACATTCATTAAGGGTTGTGTCATGGTTAAGGAACGCAGAACCGAACTGGTCCAGGGATTCCGCCATTCTGTTCCCTATATCAACACCCATCGGGGGAAAACCTTTGTCATCATGCTTGGCGGCGAAGCCATTGAGCATGAGAACTTTTCCAGTATCGTCAATGATATCGGCCTGCTGCACAGCCTCGGCATCCGTCTGGTGGTGGTGTATGGCGCACGTCCGCAAATCGAAGCCAACCTGGCCGCCCATCACCATGAGCCGATCTACCACAAACATACCCGCGTGACGGATGCGAAAACCCTCGAACTGGTCAAACAGGCGGCGGGTCTGTTGCAGCTCGATATCACCGCCCGCCTGTCGATGAGCCTGAGTAATACGCCGCTGCAGGGCGCGCACATCAACGTGGTGAGCGGCAACTTTATCATCGCTCAGCCGCTCGGCGTGGACGATGGCGTGGATTACTGCCACAGCGGCCGCATCCGGCGCATTGATGAAGAAGCCATTCACCGCCAGTTAGACAATGGCGCGATCGTCCTGATGGGACCCGTTGCCGTTTCCGTAACGGGTGAAAGTTTTAATCTGACCTCGGAAGAGATTGCCACCCAGCTGGCCATCAAGCTGAAAGCGGAAAAAATGATCGGCTTTTGCTCCTCACAGGGTGTCGTGAACGATGAGGGCGTGATTGTGCCAGAACTTTTTCCGAATGAAGCCCAGGCGCGCGTCGAAGCGCTGGAAGCACAAGGCGATTACTATTCCGGTACCGTGCGTTTTCTGCGCGGCGCCGTCAAAGCGTGCCGCAGCGGGGTACGCCGCAGCCACCTGATCAGCTATCAGGAAGACGGCGCGCTGTTGCAGGAACTGTTCTCCCGGGACGGGATCGGTACGCAGATCGTAATGGAGAGCGCCGAGCAGATCCGCCGTGCCACCATCAATGACATCGGCGGCATTCTGGAGCTGATCCGTCCGCTGGAACAACAGGGCATTCTGGTTCGCCGCTCCCGCGAGCAGCTGGAGATGGAGATCGACAAGTTCACCATCATCCAGCGAGATAACCTGACCATTGCCTGTGCGGCGCTTTATCCGTTCCCGGAAGAGCAGATTGGCGAAATGGCGTGCGTTGCCGTGCACCCGGATTACCGTAGCTCCTCGCGGGGGGAACTGCTGCTTGAACGCGTGGCGGCACAGGCGCGCCAGATGGGTCTGAGCAAGCTGTTCGTGCTCACCACGCGCAGCATTCACTGGTTCCAGGAGCGCGGCTTCACGCCGGTGGATATTGATTCTCTGCCGGAAAGTAAGAAAGAGATGTACAACTACCAGCGCCGCTCGAAGGTGTTAATGGCGGACCTGGGATAACAATCACCCTCTCCTGTCGGAGAGGGTGATTACTCAGACAGATTCAAAAATCGCGCTTAATCCGCTTCTGCGCTCGGTGCGAGTGGCAATCGCCTGTCCCAGCACGCGTTCATCCGCATACAGCGACAGACGCTGGCGCGCACGGGTAACGGCGGTGTAGACCAACTCACGGGTTACGACCGGCGAAAGCTGTGTCGGCAGGATCAGCGCCGCATGGTTGAACTCTGAGCCCTGAGACTTGTGTACCGTCATCGCCCATGCCGTTTCATGCTCTGGCAGACGGCTGGGCTGGACGGACTTCACGCTGCCGTCCGGTAGCTGGAACCAGACGCGCAAACCGTTACCGCGATCGAGCGCAATACCGATATCCCCGTTGAACAGCCCCAGCGTACTGTCGTTGCGGGAGATCATCACTGGCCGGCCTTCATACCATCGCGAATGCTGCTGACGGTTAATTTTGCGTTTCTGCACGATCAGCTGCTCCAGCCTGTCGTTCAGGCCCGCAACGCCGAACGGCCCTTCCCGCAATGCGCACAGAAGCTGGTATTCGCCAAATGCGGCAATGACCTGCCCGGGCTGACTGCGCTGCTGCACGCAGCTCAGAAAACGCTGGTATCCATGGAGAGCCTCCTCAAGCATAGCCTGATACTCTTCTCCGCTTTGCAGCGATTTCTTTTCAATGTCAGTGAAAGAGCCGTCAAACACCGTGCGCGTGGCATGCCGATCGCCACGGTTGACCGCCGCAGCCAGCTGGCCGATGCCGGAGTTGCTACCGAAACGGTAGCTTTTTTGCAGCAGGCACAGGCTGTCACGCAGTGCGCCTGCGACCGGCGAGTGATCGGGTTCAAGCGAGCAGCCGGTCAGGCGGGCAAGCTCCTGCGCCCGCGCGGCGGTATAACCGTAGCTGGCGTAGGTACAGATATCCCCCAGTACCGCCCCGGCTTCCACGGAGGCGAGCTGGTCGCGATCGCCCAGGAAAACCACGCGCGCATGCGGCGGCAGAGCATCGATCAGGCGCGACATCATGGTCAGGTCAATCATGGAGGCTTCATCCACCACCAGCACGTCCAGATGCAGCGGATTACCCGCATGGTAGCGCAGCCGCTGGCTACCCGGCTGCGCGCCGAGCAGACGGTGCAGGGTACTCGCTTCACCCGGGAAAAGCGCAAGCTGCTCCTGAGTGAGCGGCAGCTGTTGCATCGCACCGCCCAGTGATTCGGTCAGTCGCGCCGCTGCTTTCCCGGTGGGCGCCGCCAGACGAATACGACATCGCTGCTCGCCTGATAGCTGGATCAGGGCTGCCAGCAGCTTTGCGACGGTCGTGGTTTTCCCGGTCCCCGGGCCACCTGAAATCACCGAAATCCGCCGCGTCAGGGCGACGGCCGCCGCCACTTTCTGCCAGTCTGTAGGCTCACCGGAGTCAAACAGCCTGTCCAGTGTCTGGCGAAGCTGCGCTTCGTCGCAGGGAAGCGGCGCGTTGGTCTCACTAAAGAAACGCGCTACCGTCAGTTCGTTTCGCCACAGACGGTTCAGATATAAGCGCTCCCCCGTCAGGATCAGCGGCGCCTGGTTTTCTCCCGGCCCGACGGCCGACGATTCGCGCAAAATTTTCTGCCAGTCCACCCTCTCCCCCAGCAGCGCAAAGCAGGACTGGAGGACAGGCGGCATTTTCTCGTCAACAACCAGACGCGAGAGCGGCAGACACACATGCCCCTCTCCGGCGTCTTTACTCAATAGGGCAGCGGCAAGCATCACGGCGGGCTGGTCAGCGGCAATCATCATGGCAAACTGCACATCCAACTGACGCAGCACGCGTTGCTCTACCGCTTCCAGCAATAAGTCCTGCATCGTCATGCCATCTCCTCCGTGTTTGCTGCAAACAGGTTATCCATTTTATTAATCAATTCCGCATCCGGACGGGTGCTGAAGATCCCGGAGCGCGGATCGGCAGCGTCGACCCCGCGCAAGAAGAGGTAGATGACGCCACCAAAATGATCGTCGTAGCGGTAATCCGCAATACGGTGGCGCAAATAGCGGTGCAGCGCTAGCGTGTAGAGCTGATATTGCAGATCGTAGCGATGCATTTGCATGGCTGCCGCCATCGCCTGCTGGGTATAGGCTTCGCTGTTCTCGCCCAGCCAGTTCGATTTGTAATCCAGCAGGTAGTACCGTCCTTCGTGACGGAAGACCAGGTCGATAAAGCCTTTCAGCATGCCCTGCACTTGACGGAAGTTCAACGGCGGGCAACCGGCTGAGAGCGGATCGTACTGACGGATAAGCGCATCGAGCGCGTCGGCCTTAAGCGGGCCTGCGACAGGCAGATAAAACTCCATCTCAACCTGTTTATTTCTGGCCGTTAGCTGACGAAGAGCGAAGCCCTGCTCAGTCAGCGGTGCCTGCAAAATGGCGTTGATCCAGTCAGTGAGAACGGGCTGCCAGTGCGCGTCATAGCCCCCGCTCTGTAGCATCTTCAGCACCCACTCCTCACTGACAGGCTGAGTAAAATCAAGCTCTTCAAAGAGGCTGTGCAAAAAGGTGCCCGGCGACGCGCCGCGTGGGAACTGATGCGGAGTTAACGTCGGTTCAACCGGAATATCACCCACCCCTGCGGCATCCACGTCCAGCTTCGGCATGAGATCCAGCGCAATACTTTGCCCGTGCTGTTGCAGGCCAGAATAGCTGGTGACGCGCCAGTCGTCGGCAAGCACCCGCGTGATCTGGCGCGCATTAAGGTCGGTCGCGGGCTCTTGCGCCATTTGCCAGCGGCTATTGTCTGGCAGAGACGGGATATGCAGTGCGATATCGTCACCGCAGAGCGACTCAATGCAGAGGCGCAACCCCGCCGCATCTTTCGGCTCGCCACGCTGAATAAGCCGCCCTAACGCGCTTAAATGGAAATCGCTTTCCCCTGTTTTCTCCCCGCGACGGCGGAAAACCGGGGCGACGCCCAGGCTGCAATGCCAGACAGAACGGGTCAGCGCCACGTAAAGCAGGCGCAAATCCTCCGCCAGACGCTCCGCTTCTGCCAGTTCAACGCTGGTCTCCGCCTTGCTGAGATCGAGCACCGCATCGAAAGTCTCGCGGTCATGGTAAAAGGCCTGATCCTGAACCCGGTAGTTCGCGATGAAAGGCAGCCAGACCAGCGGATATTCGAGACCTTTGGATTTGTGAATGGTGACGATTTGCACCAGATGCTTATCGCTCTCAAGACGCATCTGCTGGCTTGAAGAGTTACTGTTTGGATCCGCGATTTGCTGCGCCAGCCAACGCACAAGGGCATGTTCACTTTCAAGCTGGGTACCCGCTTCCTGTAACAGTTCGCTGATGTGTAAAATATCGGTCAGACGCCTTTCACCGCCGGATGTCGCCAGCATATTTTCGGCAATCTGACGCCGTGTCATCAGCTCACGCAGCATCGCCATGACGCCGCGCTTTTGCCAGCGTTCACGGTAATGGACAAACTCTTCTACCACCGCATCCCATGCGTTTTCGTCATGGTTGAGTTCATCAATATCCCTTGCGTTCAACCCCAGCATAGAACTGGCCAGCGCGCTTCGAAGCGTATTTTCGCGCTCCGGCGCCAGCACCGCCTGAAGCAACCAGAGCATTTCCTGGGCTTCCAGCGTGTCGAACACGCTGTCGCGGTTAGAGAGATACACTGACGGAATATCCAGCAACGTTAGCGCATCGCGGATTAACGCCGCTTCCTGACGACTGCGCACCAGCACGGTAATATCAGAGGCCTTTACAGGATATGCCTGTTCCCCCTTCCACAGTAGTGCCTCGCCGCGCGCGCCTGCGCTTAGCCAGTCACGGATTTGCGCGGCGCAGTGCTGGGCCATCGCCGCCTGATAATCGGCAACGCCATAGCCTTCCCCCTCAAGCAGCCAGAAGGTCATGGCGGGTTGTACCGCACCGCTGACTTCGAAGCGCAGGGATGCGTTTTTTGGGGCGGATTTCACCGGCAGGAAAGGGATTTCATTGAACATAAACGCCGTCTCCATACGGCTGAACAGCGCATTGACGCTCTCAACCATCCCCGGAGCGGAGCGCCAGTTGGTATCTAACGTGTAATGCGCGACCACCTCACTACGGGCTTTCATATAGGTGAAGATATCGGCCCCACGGAAGGCGTAAATGGCCTGTTTAGGGTCGCCTATCAGCAGCAGGGCAGTGTCGGGCTGCTGTCGCCAGATGCGGCGAAAAATGCGGTACTGCTGGGGGTCGGTGTCCTGAAATTCGTCAATCATCGCCACCGGAAAACGGGTACGGATCGCGCTGGCGAGCGCTTCACCATTCTCGCTGGACAGGGCTTCGTCCAGGCGGCTCAGCATGTCATCAAACCCCAGCTCGCCCCGGCGACGTTTTTCGCGCGCGACGGCCTGGCGGATCTCCGTCATGGCGCGGGTGATCATCAGGTCATTGAGCGTTAATGGCTCCGCAAGCAGCGCTTCAATCGCCACAAACAGGGGATGCTCAGGCACAATACCGTCGGCTTTGGTTCGCTCGGTCAAAAAGCGCTGCGAAAATTTTTCCAGTGCGTCCGGAAGCTGGTAACCCCGCGTCTCCTCCTGGGCCCAGGCGCTGATCTTTTCGATCCACTTCCCCTGGTTCCCACGGTTGAACTTGCGTCTGTCGATGCCTGAGTTTTCGATGATTGCATCAATTTCACCAACCGACTCATTCCACTTCTGCTTAAGCGCGGTAATTTTGGCGACGATCTTTTCATGGCGCGAGGCCAGCGTTTCATCGGCAGGCGGAGGAGATTTAATGACCGGCGCTTCGCCTTGCAGGTAACGGTCGATGGCGCGAAGAAGCTCTTCCGGACCTTTCCACAGGGCGTGAACCGCTTCAGCAATGTCGCGCTGCAACGGATAACAGTGACGACGCCAGAAATCCGCACAGGCCTGATAGCGAAGCTCGGATTCATCTTCAATAAGCTGCTGCTCAAAGAGCATGCCGGATTCAAACGCATTCAGGCTCAGCATGCGCTGACAAAAACCGTGAATGGTGAAGACGGACGCTTCATCCATTTGCCGTTCGGCCAGCAGCAGCCATTGCGCAGCCTGTTGCTTATCCGCAATCTCGTCCAGCAGGCTCGCGTAGAGGGGGTTATCCGTCGTCTGACGCAGACAGGCGATGCGCAGCTCATGAATGTTGCTGCGAATACGGCCACGCAGCTCGGCAGTGGCCGCTTCGGTGAAAGTTACCACCAGCAGCTCTTCCACGCTTAACGGGCGCGAAAAAGCGGCGTTGCCGCCGAGCCCCAACAGCAGACGCAGATAGAGCGCGGCGATGGTATAGGTTTTTCCCGTTCCCGCTGAGGCTTCAATCAGTCGCTCACCCTGTAGAGGTAAACTTAGGGGATCAAGCGGCTCAGCGGTATGGGTCATTCTTTCTTACTCCAGGGCATAGTTTGTTGCAGCGCGCTGACGCTCTTCCAGACGGTCCACTCTTTTGATTTTACGTAGTCCGTTTTCCCGTTCTGGCTGCCAGAAACCTGAGACAGGATGGCCATACCCTGCGGTTTTACTACCGCCTGATGGAAGAAATCGGCAACTTTTTGTGGCGTCAGCTGTTTTATTTCGGCCACTATTTTATCACGCGAATCAAATTTCATATTACCGCGATCAAAATCTTTGCTCAGCTGCGAGGCCTCTTCACCCAGCGTCTGCGGCGGTTGCATCACCTGGGCGATAACCGCCTGCTGGATCTGGGCAAACTCTTCCGGCTTCATGGCGCGCAGTTTTGCTTCCGCCTGCGGGAAGAATGCCTGATAACGTTGCCACAGGTAAGCAGGTTGTTTGTCGCTGCTTTGCAGAAGGAAGCCCACCCCCCACTGACGGCCCACATTCATCGAGAAAGCGAATACCGCATAACCCAGCTGCTCTTCGGTGCGCAGCTGGTTGTAAAACCACGGCTGAATAATTTGACCGAGCACCGCACTCTGGGCAGAGCTGGTAAATTCGTCATATCCGACAGGGACAAACACCGCGGCCAGCGCGGAATCCGTGCTGCTTCCCGCTTTTTCGAAGATCGCATTCTGCTTTTTCTCTACCAGCACATCCTGGTTACGGCACCACTCATCGCCTTTTGAACCCAGTTGCGCACGCACGTTTTGTGCCAGCGTTTTAGCCTGATCTTCGCTCATGTTCCCTACAACCAGGAACTCCGGACGAGTATTGGTTTTCAGCGAATCACGGTAAGCCAGCACCTCTTTTAAGGTGACTGAGGGCAATAACGCGCGGCGATCTTCGCGCTGGAAATAAGGAATTTGGGACAACATCTGTGCTGGCATAATCGCCTGATCGTAGGCTTTACCCTTCTCGGCAGAATCCATCATCTGGGCATACCAGGACTTAGCCTGCTCGAGCTGTTCTTCCGTAGGCGTATAGCTGAAATAACCGTCCAGCAGCGCCTGGAACAGCTGCGGCAAACGCTGGGTATAGCCGTTGGCATTCACCATCAGGCCGTTATTGGCATTGGTGGAGAAACTGATACCGCCAACGGCAGCCTGGTTGCTGAGCTGATCGAGGGCAATACCGGCCAGATAATCGTTAAGCGCAAACAGCACCTGGTTTCTGGCGCTGTCCATTGCTTTAGGATTACGCAGCACTACGCTGACATCCGCTTTTGGCTCGTCGCCGAAATAGCGGCTTGGGGTGTAGACCACGCGCAGCGTCGGCTCATCAACAATCAGCTCCGGATGCGGATAGGCCTTTGCGGGTTTGATCAGCGAGAAATCGTCCGGGATGTAGGGGTTAAGCTCCGGTAACTTCAGCGCAATTTCCCCCGCCTTTTTCTGCCAGCCCGCGAAGGTCTGTTCGCTGATTTTTTCAACCTGATACGGGGCATCAACGAAGTAGGCCATTTTGTTATGCGGTTCGTTCGGGCTGATATACCAGACGCGGGCATTCTGCGGAGTCATCATCGCCAGACGCGCTTTGAGCGCCCCGGCGTCATACTGATCGGCAATATTTACCGCATCCAGCGTATGTTCCACCGGCACGCGGATCATGGTATCTGCCAGCCACTCGACGTAGTCCATATCACGCGTAATAGAGGGATAGCGGAAATCGAGATCCAGCACGTGCGCCAGCTCGTCGAAGTAGCGTTTATCGACGCCTTTGTCGCGCAGCAGAGAGAGATAACTGAAAATGGCCGCAACGACGTCGTCACGGTGAGCCAGCCCTTTATCGGTCAGCGTCGCGGAGATGGCCAGCACGCCGCTATTCCCGTTTACGACGGGATCGGAGTCAGCGCGAATACCTTCCACCAGCCCCTGCTTTTGCAGCCAGTCGGAGAGCGTACCCGGGCTGCGGTTACCGATAAGATAAGTCACCAGCTCGTCGGTTTTGCTGCGGAACTGCGCCGTGTTGTTATCAATACGGAATTCAACGCGTAACACCTTGCGCGGCAAGGCCGGCACATAGTGAATAACAATGCCTTTTTGCGCGTCCGTGACAACCGGCACGTTAATCTGCGGCAGATCGATATTTTTATTTGGCACCCTGCCATAGGTCTGCGCAGCCATGTTTGCCAGCGTCGGCAACGGTTTATTGCTGTAAATAACCGCTTTCATCAGATTGGCGGAATAGTATTTTTCACGAAACGCATGCAGCGCATCGAGCACCGGGCTACCCGGCTTGTCGCTCAGCGTTTCAAGGTTGCCGCCTGAGAAGCGCGAACCCGGGTGCGCCGGATTGATGGTTTCAGCGCTAACCTGCGCCATGCGCATACCGTCTCGCGTGCGCGCCATCGTCAGTTCGGCGTTTACGGCGTTGCGTTCCCGGTCAGCATATTTTTTATCCAGCAGCGGTGCGGCGATGGCATCCGCCAGACGGTCCACCGCCCCGTCAAGCGCATCATTTTCCACTTCCAGGTAAAACGCGGTACGATACGGCGCAGTGCTGGCGTTGTGGCTGCCGCCATGCATTTTCAGAAATTCGGACAGGCTGTCAGGCTGTGGGTATTTTTTAGACCCCATCAGCGTCATGTGCTCAAGGTAGTGCGCCAGTCCCGGATGGGCGTCAGGATCTTCCAGCGATCCGACCGGCACAACCAGTGCAGAGAGCGATTTAACCGCCTGAGGATCGGAAACCAGCAGCACGGTCATCCCGTTATCAAGACGAATCGCCTGATACTGACGGGTGTCCTTATCGCTCTTACGGATTGTTTCCTGGACAGGTTGCCAACCGGAATCGGCCTGAGTGACGGGAGCCCAAAGGGCGATAAACAAAACAAACGCTTTGAACAAGGTGCTGCCTGGCATTACGACCTCTTTATCACGGCTACATCATTAACAACGTGCGTGCTGGACACGCCAGCATCTCTTTCTTTGGGTACATCAGTCCGTGATAAGAGGTGCATCATAAATGAACACCCCGTACTGTGCAATTTTTATACAGCACTCAGGACTGCTTAAATTTGAACAACGGTAACAGGTAGCGTTGCGCCTCTTCCGTGATAATGTCGAAATATTCTGGCTCCAGCGTTCGCCATAAACGTTGATACCAGACATCGTCGCCCTCGCCACGTACCATCATGTTCCCTTCGTAGGCCTGCAAAAACTTGCTGCGCGCTTTCTGGAGCGAAGCCTCATCCGTTAACATGGCATCATTCTGCGCGTCGTAACAGGCTTTTATCCATGCCCCCCCACTTTCAGGCAGCAAAAGCAGAGGCTTGTTCATGCCCTGACGATAACCTTCAATATAAAGCGACAGATACGTCAACGCCTGCTCAGGCTCCATCGGCGGGAAGCGCCACTCGCCGTCCTTACGTACAAACAACCGGCTTTCGCCTTCGTGACCACTCGCACTGTAGACAAGATGTTCGAGCCAGAGTTGCAGGCCATGTGAAACGCTGAGCATAGATGGGCGCCAGCGTAGCAGCCCGTCAGACTGCACGTGCGTGAGCCAGCCGCTGAGGTGCATACCGTTACAATCGAGATCAATTTCAATGCTGCTCGCCGGTTGCCGACACGCGATAACCCGGTCAGCAAGCGCTTGCATCTCCTCACACTGGGCATCCCAGACGATTTCGCCGAACGCACCATACGGCAGTAATCCCGACGCCCTGTAACGTCGGAACAGTTTACTGGCGTCTTCTTCGTCAACCAGCGCGTTCAAAAGCTGGGAATTAAGCTTAAAACGCTCCAGTCCATCAAGAATAAACGGTTCCGCATCAGGGATTTCGCTCTCTTCCGAGCGGAAGTTCACCTGCAAGCGTTGCTGGAAAAAAGCACGAACCGGATGGGCCCAAAAGCGCTGCAGCTGCTCAAACGTAAGGGTGTCTATGGCGCGCGGTTCGAGCGCCTGAATGAAATCGGTTTGCGGTGTGCCCGCGTTCTTCGCAGCGGGAAGCCACTCGCGGGCGTAGCTTTGCAGTTCATCAGGAACGTAATTGACAGGATCAAACGGCATACGGCTATGGTGACAGGTAATATGCGCTTTCACCCGACGTTCGCTTTCGTCGCAGTTACAGGCCTCATCGCCCGGCAGATAGTGACTCTGCCCGATGTAGTCCACCAGCTCCTGCAGCAGCACGGACGGGAAACGCTCGCTGTTGTCCTGAATTGAACGGCCGATATAGCTGATATAAAGCCTGCTTTGCGCAGACATCAGCGCCTCAAGGAAGAGATAACGGTCATCATCGCGGCGGCTGCGGTCGCCCCGCTTCGGCTGTGCGCTCATGAGATCAAAGCCAAGGGGTGGCAGCGCACGTGGATAAATACCGTCGTTCATGCCAAGCAGACAGACTACTTTGAACGGGATTGAACGCATCGGCATCAGGGTGCAGATATTCACCGGCCCAGCAAGGAAGCGCTGGCTGATGCGCTCCTGATCGAGACGTTGCGTCAGCTCATCACGCAGAAGCGAAAGGGGAACCGCCTCGTGATAGTGCGAATTAACCCCCTCATCAACGATGGCCTGCCACTGCTTCTCAATAAGCGCCATGGCGGCTTCCGTTTCGCTGTCCGGCAGGAAGAAGTCATTTAGCATTTCGCGGCAAATCGGCAGCCACTCTTCGAGTGGACGGGGCTGCATCAATGCACGGCGCCAGCGGTTGAGCTGCATCAGCAGCGAGGCTAAGTGACCAACCAGTTCCGCAATTAACCCACTGGACTCATCGTACGGCAGCACGTCATTCCATTCGCCATGGATGCTCTCCATCGCATACCCCAGCAGCATACGCGTCAGGCCAAACTGCCAGGTATGCTGGCCAGTCGCGGGCAGCTCAAACTCCTGGACGTTATCATCGTCGATTCCCCAGCGGACGCCGGATTCGTTGACCCACTGGCGCAGGTAGCGCAAGCCCTCTTCGTTAATGCTGAAGCGTGCGGCCAGAACAGGCACATCCAGTAATGCCAGCACATCCTCAGAGATAAACCGGCTATCAGGCAGCGAAAGCAGGCTGATAAAGGCCTGTAGCGCCGGGTGTGACTGACGAGCACGGCGGTCAGAGATCGCGTAGGGAAGATAGCGGTCGCCCGTTGCGCTGCCAAATACAGCCTGAATAAACGGGCTGTAGCTGTCGATATCCGCCACCATCACCACGATATCGCGGGGTGTCAGGGTTGGGTCGTCCTGCAACATGGCCAACAGGCGGTCATGAAGAATTTCAACTTCACGCTGTGGGCTGTGGCAAACGTGGATCGCGATACTGCGATCGTCAGGATCCAGTTTTCGCTTCTTATCGCTTCGCGCAAACTCCTCGGCAGTGATCCCGGCCACGGCACGGTTTTCTAAATCCAGAATATCAAGCTGAATATTGTGCAGCAGGCTGTCCGGCGTAATATCCGCAAACGCGTCCACGTCCCCCTCTCCCGAGGAGGTGATATCTGAAAGCAGATAAATATAGTCGCGCCCCAGCTTGCCCCACGAGGCAAGTAGCGGGTTCGGCAGGTTCTGAATCCCCTCTTCATCGAAAAGCTGCGCCGCGTTTTCAGTGTCTTTAAACAGCGGCACGGCGCGTTCCTCAAAGAGGCGTTTACGCTGGCGGGTGACCAGCCGTGAAAGCCAGCGCGGATCCTGAATATCTCCCCAATAGTGCCGACATGGGTTGGTAAAGAGGATATGGATATCAATGTGCTTACCGAGCGCTTTTAGCGCGTTCAGGTAGACAGGCGGCAGCGCGGAGATACCGCAAATGAACACGCGTGACGGCAAACGGGCTGGCCGTTCTGCGGTGTTCTCAAGTGTTGAGATAAAGCGATCGTACAAGTTAGCACGGTGCCATTTAGGCTGACCGAGCTGCCCGGTATGCTCGACCAGCGCTTTCCAGAGCGGCGCCTGCCAGATTTGCGCTTCCGGTAACCCATCGACTAATTCTCCCGCTTCCCAGCGAATCAGCCATTCTGCGCGGTAAACCAGATACTGGTCATAGAGGTCAGCAGTGCGTGAGGCCAGCTGAAAAAGTTTGCGCTTGTCGGTGTCGTCATTCAGATAGTGGCGCAGCATGGCGAACTCATCATGCGCCAGCATGTCCGGCAGCAGCGTCATCAGTTTCCAGGCCATGCTTTGTTTGTTGAAGGCACTCTGCTCAGGAATATCCGGCAGGACGCGAACAAACATCTCCCAGATAAAGCTCGCGGGCAGCGGAAAATCGATATTCGCCGCAATGCCAAACTTCTGCGAAAGGGACATTTGTAGCCACTGCGCCATACCGGTGCTCTGCACCAGCACCATTTCTGGCTCAAACGGATCGTCAAGACGCTCTTGCTCAACGATATACTCCATCAGTGCTTCCAGTACATCCAGACGATTTGAGTGGTAAACCCTTAGCATAAACGCTCCCGACTAGCGGCTAACCGGGCAATGCAGACGCGTCAACGCGCCCTGCCGCCCCAGAGGAGAAATAAGTGTGACCGTGATGCTGACACATCCGGACTGTGTTGTCTGCCCCCGACTGACCTGCCAGCCCGGCGGGAGCGTTAATGTTGAGATCTGCGACTGATTCCACGCATGATGCCATAGCTGGCGATACTGGCTAAGCGCCGCATACCGGGCTGCCAGCGCGCGATGATATCCGGATAACGCCGTCACAACCACAACCAGCAACATTATTGCCAGCAAAACCTCAACCATGCTAAATCCTTTTTGTCTGCTCAGGGTAACTGACATAGCGCACTTTCCTTAAGGGGGCAGAAGTCGCTCCAGCCGTGGGCAGAAAAGCGTATCTGTCCTTCCGCGATATCCCCGCCTCGCCATAGCAACAGATCGTCATTTCCGGCAATAAGCAAAACACGCTCCTCAAACAGCCTTACACAGACCCGCAGACCTTGTGTCTGCTTGCACTGAACCTCTGGCTGTAAAGCCCAGTCCTGAACGCGTCCCCACTCCAGTGCAGATTGCAAGGCAGCCTGCTGGCGAATAGAGAGACTCTCACCACTCATCAGCGTGCTAAAGGTTTGCAACTGCTGGTTTAATCCGGTGAGGATCAGCGTGCCGAGCACCAGCAATAACAAGACCAGCGCCAGCGATGACATGCCCCGCTGACGATTCACAGATTAAACCCCGTTACGGTGTGGCGAGCCGAAAAGGGTGCAGTCAGTTCACCTTTGCGGCGGGCACGCAGCTCGACATTGATTACCGGTGCAAAACCAGCACGATCGGTTTTAGTGACCATAAACTGCTCTATCAGGACCCGATCTGGGTCGGTGAGCTTATCCCATCCCTTACCTTCACAGGATGTCGCGCCCCGCAGCGTTTCGAGCGTTCCGGCTTCAAGCCGAAATCCCGTGCTGTCATTTTCTGACGCGGTGTTATCCCACTGGCCGTTGCTGTTTGCATCCCACTGCACAATTGCACATCGCCCTTGCCTGCCGATAATTAACCCTTGCCCCTGACAATGCCCTGCACAGTATCCTGCTCGCTGGAGCTGTTTACCCATCGCAAGCAGGCGTTGCCACACCTCATCTTCCAGCTCCCGTTGCCCGGATTGCAGTAAAACACCCCGCTGTAGCCCCGGTAAAAAACGTGACGTGCTGAGTAACAGAATACTGCTTATCGTCATCGCAATCAGGACCTCCAGCAGGGAGAACCCTTTTTGTTTTACTGGCATGCACCTTCTCCTGCGGCATCACACAGCCTGATACGTCCGCCATTTGAGACAATAACCCACCACGCACCGGCGCGGCTCTGCACGCGAATATGTCCGGCCCATGCGGTATCCCTTAAGCCGTAAAATCCCAGCGCAGGCGTTACGTCGCTCAGCGTGACCTCCGGCCATAACGGTTTCATCACGAACGGGCCGCCGCTGTCGCAGCCCGGGACCACAGCGCTGACAAGGCAGGCCTGATTCCCGTCAGCGTGAAGCGCGATCCTGTGCTCGCTGTTGTGACGATTTGCGTCGTTTCGCAAGAACGCCAGGTAATCCCGCACCTGACAGGCTGTCTGCCAGAGCCGCTGCCGCTGTTGCCAGCTGTTCCAGCCATAAAGACCCGTCGCGCTGAGGATCACAACCAGCGAGATGGCGAAAAGGGTTTCGATAAGCGTAAAGCCATGTTCGTTTTTCATGGCGGAAGTGTGGCGGAATGGCAGAAAAGGCGCGAGCGTTAAACCAGAACATTACGAGCCGCTTTCCGGAGATTTTCACCCGTTGCAACGCGTTACATCGTCTCTGGAAACAGGCTCGAAGAACAAAACGAGCGCGAAAAAAAACCGGCGCTAAAGAGCACCGGTTGTGTCAGGATTCGCCGTATCAGATGGCGACAGGGGCTTTGATGCCAGGATGCGGGTCGTAGCCTTCAATCTCGAAGTCATCAAAACGGTAATCGAAGATCGAGTCCGGTTTGCGTTTGATCACAAGCTTCGGCAATGCACGCGGTTCGCGCGTCAGCTGGAGATGCGTCTGTTCCATATGATTGCTGTAGAGGTGGGTATCACCGCCCGTCCAGACAAAATCGCCCACTTCAAGATCGCACTGCTGCGCCATCATGTGCACTAACAGCGCGTAGCTGGCGATGTTAAACGGCAGGCCGAGGAACACGTCGCAGGAGCGTTGATACAGCTGGCAGGAGAGTTTGCCGTCCGCCACGTAGAACTGGAAAAACGCGTGGCAAGGCGCCAGCGCCATTTTATCCAGTTCACCCACGTTCCAGGCAGAAACAATGATACGGCGCGAGTCCGGGTCATTTTTCAGCTGGTTCATGACGGTCGTGATCTGGTCGATATGGCGGCCGTCCGGGGTAGGCCACGCGCGCCATTGCTTGCCGTAAACCGGCCCCAGGTCGCCGTTCTCATCTGCCCACTCGTCCCAGATGGAGACATTGTTTTCATGGAGATAAGCAACGTTGGTATCGCCTTGCAGGAACCAGAGCAGTTCATGAATGATCGAGCGCAGATGGCAGCGCTTCGTCGTCACCAGAGGGAAGCCTTCTTGCAGATTGAAGCGCATCTGGTGGCCAAAAATGGAGAGCGTACCGGTGCCGGTGCGGTCGTTTTTCGGCGTGCCCTCGTCGAGCACTTTTTTCATCAATTCAAGATACTGTTTCATGATTCCTCAGGAAAGTTGTTGCTGTGGACGACGACGATACGCCCAAATCATCATAATGGCACCCGCGACAATCATCGGAATGGAGAGGATCTGCCCCATGCTGATGTACTGTACCCACTCGCCGGTAAACTGTGCATCCGGCTGGCGGAAGAACTCGACGATGATACGAAACGCGCCGTAGCCAATCAGGAACAGACCAGATACTGCCCCCATTGGGCGCGGTTTGCGGATATACAGATTCAGGATGATAAACAGCACCACACCTTCCAGCGCCAGCTCATAAAGCTGAGACATATGACGCGGCAGAACGCCGTAGGTATCGAAAATGGACTGCCACTCAGGATGCGAAGGCAGCAGCGCGATATCCTCTGCGCGGGAGCCCGGGAACAGCATGGTAAACGGCACGCTCGGATCGACACGCCCCCAGAGTTCACCGTTGATGAAGTTGCCCAGACGCCCTGCACCCAGCCCAAACGGGATTAATGGCGCAATAAAATCAGCCACCTGGAAGAAGTTACGTTTGGTGCGTTTGGCGAAGATCACCATCACGAGGATCACACCAATCAGTCCGCCGTGGAAGGACATGCCGCCGTCCCAGACGCGGAACAGATAGAGCGGGTCGTTCAGGAATACCGGGAAGTTGTAGAACAGGACATAGCCGATGCGCCCGCCCAGGAATACGCCAAGAAAGCCAGCATAAAGCAGGTTTTCCACTTCGTTCTTCGTCCAGCCGCTGCCCGGACGACTGGCGCGACGACCAGCAAGCCACATGGCAAAGACGAAGCCCACCAGGTACATCAGTCCGTACCAGTGAAGCGCTACAGGTCCTATTGAGAAAATAACCGGATCGAATTCCGGAAAATGCAGATAACCACTGTTCATCTGTCACCACAAGATGTTGTTATTCCGCTGAAAGTGGACAGCGGCTGAATTGCATTCCCGCCGTTGGCAGGTGCTCCAAAGTTGCGAATCATAGCATAAGGCAGGCGCGGAGGATGCGCCTGAGATGTAAAAGATGTGTATAGGGTTTTATGCGCGCTGTTCCCCCTCACCCCATTCCTCTTCCTCAAGGGAGAGGGGGTCGTCCGAGCAGTCATTATATTGTGGGGATCAGCGGCCGCCGCGGATCAAACCGCCCATGCCGCGTCGCTCCATAAACGCCGCCACCTGATGGCGCACTTCGGCTGCCAGCTGTGCCTCCAGGCTTCGCGCGGCCAGCTCATGCGCCTCATCTTGTTCGATGTGACGTAACAGGTATTTCACACGCGCAACGGAACGTCCGTTCATTGACAGGTGACGGAAACCGAGGCCAATCAGGATCGCCACGCACATCGGATCGCCGGCCATTTCACCGCACAGGCGCAGGTCGATATTATGCTGCTCGGCTTCGCGGGCGATCATCGCCAGGGCACGAAGCATCGCCGGATGCAGGCTGTCGTAGATACTGGCCACGCGCGTATTGTTGCGATCGACCGCCAGAATGTATTGCGTTAAGTCGTTGGTGCCAACGGAGATAAAATCAACGCGGGTCGCCAGCTGCGGCAACATAAAGACCATCGAAGGCACTTCCAGCATCACGCCAATACGGGGTTTAGGGATCGCGTAGCCGATCATCTCTTCCACTTCGCGCCCTGCACGTTCAATCAACCGCCGCGCTTCGTCGATCTCGTCAATACTGGTGACCATCGGCAGCAAAATGCTGAGATTCCCCGTGGCCGCGTTGGCACGCAGCATCGCACGAACCTGGATAAGGAAAATTTCCGGCTGATCGAGGGTAATGCGGATCCCACGCCAGCCGAGGCAGGGATTCTCTTCACTGATGGGCATATAGGGCAGTTGCTTATCCGCGCCGACGTCGAGGGTGCGCAACGTGACGGGTTTGTCGTTAAACATCTGCAACATGCCCTGATACTGCGCAACCTGCTCCTCTTCTGACGGGAAGCCGCTTTGCAGCATGAACGGTATTTCGGTGCGGTAGAGACCAATGCCATCGATGCGGCTGCCGAGCTTCTCTTCATGCTCGGGGCTTAACCCCGCGTTGAGCATCACCTTCACCCGCTCACCGCTCTTGAGCTGCGCGGGCAGGTTGACGTCATCTTCCGCCAGCTTGCTTAATTCATTCTCTTCGCTAATAAGACGCTGGTACTCCTGAAGGAGAACCGGCTCAGGATCCACCAGCAACTCACCGCGATATCCGTCCACCACCAGCGTACGGCGATGTAGTACGGAAGGCTGAATATCCGCCCCCATCACGGTCGGAATACCGAGCGCACGCACCATAATGGCGGCATGGGAGTTAGCTGCGCCATCGCGCACCACCACGCCCGCCAGCCTGTCCTGCGGTAATTCCGCCAGCGTCGTCGCCGAGAGTTCATCGGCCACCAGCACAAACCGGTTCGGCCAGGCATTAGCCCCCTGAATAGTATCATCGAGGTGGAACAGCAGACGTTGCCCAAGCGCGCGTAAATCGCCGGCGCGCTCTTTCAGATAGCCGTCAGTCAGTACCGCAAACTGCTCGGCAAATTTTTCAATGACCTTTTTAACCGCCCACTCTGCCACCGACCCCTTATCGACCTCGGCAAATAACTCACGACGCAAACGCGCATCGGAAAGCAGGTGTGAGTAGAGATCGAAAATGGCCGCCGTCTCTTTTTGCGCGCCAGCGGCAAAGCGTTTGCTGTAGCGACGAAACTCATTCGCCGCCTCTTCCAGGGCAGCGGTGAGCCGTTCGCGCTCAAGCGCCTCATCCAGCGTCGAGGCTTCGTAGACCTGCTCCATCAGCGGGAACGTGGCATCCATCCAGCCTTCGGCAATAGCGACCCCCGGCGAGGCCGGAAGCGCGCGAATACGCGTATGACGATACTGACCAAAAAGGGCTGTCAGTTGGGACTGAGAGAGGATCGCCGCCATCTGCGTTGCCAGCGTGACGAGGAAGGACTCCTCGCTTTCATCGTACTGGCGCAGCTCGCGCTGCTGAACAACAAGCACGCCAAGCAGCTGGCGGCGCTGAATAATCGGTACGCCAAGAAACGCGCGGAAACGCTCTTCTTTGACGGAAGGGATATATTTGAAGCTGGGGTGTTTTTGCGCATCGGCAAGGTTGATTGGCTCCGCCAGTCGCCCGACCAGGCCAACAATACCTTCATCAAACGCGAGCGTGACGGTACGTCCCCGTGGTTTTTTTAAACCGCGGGTTGCCATAAGGTAGTAGCAACGTCGGTCATGGTCGGCCAGGTAGACCGAACAGACCTCGGTTTCCATCGCAAGACAGATGTCCGTCACCAGAATATTCAGCGCCTCGTTGAGGCGAGGCGCACTGGCGACCTTTTCAACTATTTCTCGCAAGCGGGTGAGCATGATTTGCGTAGCTTAACCTCTTTTACGTCGCCAGGCAGGTGCGCTCTGTGGCTTCGGAGTCGTCTCCTGAAGCTGCATCACGACACTTGCGAACTCTTTCATCACCCTACGGTATACATCGCGCTTGAATGACACGACCTGACGAACCGGATACCAGTAGCTTACCCAGCGCCAGCCATCAAACTCTGGCGTGCTGCTGGTTTGCATATTGATATCTGAATCGTTGCCCACCAACTGCAAAAGAAACCACTTCTGTTTCTGGCCGATACAAACCGGCTTTGTGTCCCAACGCACCAAACGTTTCGGTAACTTGTAACGCAACCAGTTGCGGGTCGAAGCCAGGATGCGAACATCTTTTCGGCTTAAACCAACCTCTTCAAACAGCTCCCGGTACATCGCTTGTTCTGGGGACTCTCCAGGATTGATCCCGCCTTGCGGGAACTGCCAGGAGTGCTGACCATATCGCCGGGCCCACATCACCTGCCCCTGACGATTACAAATTACTATTCCTACGTTTGGGCGGTAGCCATCGTCATCAATCACCGGACTACCCCAAACTAAATCTGATATATGAATGATTGTTTCACACTACAGGGAGGCGGTAAACCACTCTCTTACAGGCCTGCAACCTAATAACATTTGAATAACTCACAATTTTGTGAGGAGTTATAAACAGATGAGGGCGACTGAGACCATTTTTATTCACCTTTTCTGTGGATATAGTTGTGAAGAAGTATGGAATTACCGATGAACAACCTTGTAGCCCGGCGAATCGGCAATTTTCATCACTTAAAATAAATCATTTAAATTCATATAGTTAAACGTAAATTTAGGGTATCAAAGGCGATTAACGTGACGATCGTCACATCAAAGATCTTCCTGGTGATGAAAGATCGAACAGCGTCGGTTTTATCCACAGATTGTGCCAATAAGTTAGGCACAATTTGTGTGAAAATTCGATTTTCATCGCACGTCAAGGCTGTAAATTGAAACAGTAGTGGCGGTTATTCCCAGTTATCCCATTTTTCTGTGGATAACATGGTGTAAGATCCTGTTTATTGTCAGTGACCAGAATTGCACAACCTGTTTTTTAGCCATGGCGCGACGGGATACATTCCTAAAAAACATAATATAAATCATCCACATGGAATATATACTCAGAAAAAAGTAAACTCTATCCACAAGGGATAAAATATCAGTTCATTTTTTAACCAAAAGGTTGTCAGCATGCATTCTCTCGCCCCACTGCTCTCTCCTCCCGTCAGTGAAGCCCAGTTGCTCCAGCAGGCACAACGTCTGGCAGGCTATGCACTGGGCGAGCTGGCCGTGATGGCGGGGTTGACGATACCCAACGATCTGAAGCGCGATAAAGGCTGGATCGGCGTGTTGCTTGAACGTTGGCTGGGCGCAAGCGCGGGCAGTAAACCCGAGCAAGATTTTGCGGCGCTGGGGGTGGAACTGAAGACGATCCCCATTGATAGCCTGGGGCGGCCGCTGGAAACTACCTTTGTCTGCGTTGCGCCGCTAACGGGTAATAGCGGAGTGACATGGGAAACCAGCCACGTCAGGCATAAGCTGAAGCGGGTGTTGTGGGTACCCGTTGAGGGTGACAGGCAGATCCCGCTGGCAGAGCGTCGCGTTGGCGCCCCGCTGCTCTGGAGCCCGGATGAAGAAGAAGAAAGACAGCTTTCCCAGGACTGGGAAGAGCTGATGGACATGATTGTGCTGGGACAGGTTGAACAGATCACCGCCCGGCATGGCGAAGTGCTGCAACTCCGTCCCAAAGCCGCCAACAGCAAAGCGCTCACTGAAGCGGTAGGTGCACAGGGCGAACCGATCCTGACGCTGCCGCGCGGCTTCTATCTTAAAAAGAATTTCACCGGTGCACTGCTGGCACGACACTTCCTGTTGAAAACATAGTTTTTTACCAATTTTGCGCTCCGGCTAACATAATCTCCTCCTTTTTAAGATTTCCCCCCTTTCACCTGTCGTAATATCAGGTTATTACTACACTATGATTTGATACGAGCCAGGTGAGGATGAGAACGATGAAAAAATGGGCAGTAATTATCTCAGCAGTCGGTTTAGCGTTTGCGGTATCGGGTTGTAGCAGCGACTATGTCATGTCAACGAAAGATGGTCGTATGATCCTGACCGATGGCAAACCCGAAGTCGACGACGATACCGGTCTGGTGAGTTACCGCGATCGCGAAGGCAATCAAATGCAAATTAATCGCGACGAAGTTTCCCAGATCATCGAGCGTTAAACAGATAAAGGTCAGTAGCTTGCTGGCCTTTTTGATTTTTTCCTTCCCCTTTTGCCTTCCCTCTGCCATGTTTATATTCCTTTGTCGGGAGGTTCCTGACGCGGTCTGTATGTCTAAAAAAGGAAACCGGCTATGCATTATCACCGTATCCCCCATAGCGCTCTGGAGATCAGCCAGCTGGGGTTAGGCACCATGACATTTGGTGAACAAAACAGCGAAGCCGATGCCCATGCACAACTCGATTACGCCGTCAGCCAGGGCATTAACCTGATTGACGTGGCGGAGATGTACCCAGTTCCTCCCCGCCCGGAAACTCAAGGTCTTACCGAAACGTATGTCGGCAACTGGCTGGCGAAACGCGGCAATCGCGAAAAGCTGGTCATCGCTTCTAAGGTTAGCGGCCCTTCCCGTAATAACGATGCCGGGATCCGCCCTAACCAGATCCTCGATCGCAAGAATATCCGTGCTGCGCTGGATGCCAGCCTCAAGCGCCTGCAAACCGACTATCTCGATCTTTATCAGGTGCACTGGCCGCAGCGTCCGACGAACTGCTTCGGTAAGCTTGGCTACACCTGGAACGAGAGTGCTCCGGCCGTCACCCTGCTGGAAACACTGGAGGCGCTTACGGAATGCCAGCGCGCGGGTAAGATCCGCTACATCGGCGTTTCCAACGAGACGGCGTTTGGCGTAATGCGCTATCTGCATCTGGCCGATAAACACGACCTGCCGCGGATCGTGACCATCCAGAACCCGTACAGCCTGCTGAACCGCAGTTATGAAGTGGGTCTCGCGGAAGTGACGCAGTACGAAGAGGTGGAGCTGCTCGCCTACTCTTGCCTGGGCTTCGGAACCCTGACGGGCAAATACCTGAACGGCGCGAAACCGGCTGGCGCGCGTAACACGCTTTTCAGCCGCTTCACCCGCTATAGCGGCGAGCAGACGCAAAAAGCCGTGGCGGCCTATGTGGATATCGCGAAGCGTCACGGACTCGATCCGGCGCAGATGGCGCTGGCCTTCGTGCGTCGTCAGCCGTTTGTGGCAAGTACCCTGCTCGGCGCAACGACAATGGATCAGTTAAAAACCAATATTGAGAGTTTCCACCTGAACCTGAGTGAAGAGGTCTTAGCGGAGATTGAAGCGGTGCATCAGGTTTATACTTACCCGGCACCTTAAGTTGACGATTTGCCCGGTGGCGGCGTTGCCTTACCGGGCCTACAAAATCCGCCAACATCACGAAACGTAGGCCGGGTCAGGCGGAGCCGCCACCCGGCAAAGATATCACCGCCGACGCTGCCAGACCCACAGCCCGGTAATCGCCAGCGCAAACAGTGCGCCAAACCCCACCCCGATTGCCACAACCGGCGCACCTGCTTTTACCGCCAGCGAGTAAATCCCCAGCATCAGCAGCATCGCCATGTTTTCGCCAAGGTTTTGCACCGCAATGGCGTTGCCAGCCCCGACGGTCTGCTTGCCGCGCTCCTGCAAAAGCGCGTTGAGCGGTACCACAAAGAAACCGCCTAATACGCCGATCAGTAACAACAGGGCATAGGCTGGCAATATGGCATGTTGCAGGGAGAAGAACAGAACGCCGACGCCGATCAGGATCCCCGCGGGCATGCAGCGCGCAACGGTTTCGAGCGTCACCAGTTTTGCCGCAGCCCCGGCCCCGACCACAATCCCGACGGCGACCATGGCATTCAGGTAGGTCGGCGTGGCGTTGTCTGTAATACCCAGCGCCACCGGCACCCACAGCACCAGCAGGAAACGCAGCGTAACGCCGGCCCCCCAGAACATGCTGGTGCCCATCAGCGAGAAGCGTGTTTCACCGTTACGCCACAGTACGCGGCAGGCGTTGAAGAAGCTGCCGGTCATTGGCCCGAAGCGCCAGGATTGTCCCGGACGCGCCACGGCCAGTTTGGGGATAAACAGGTTGGCGATCACCGCGCCACCGTACATCAGGGCACAGATGCCAAGCGCGGCGAGTACATGCCAGTCTGCCAGCACGCCTCCCGCCACCGAACCCAGGAGAATAGCCGCAATGGTGGAGGACTCCATCAGGCCGTTGGCCTTCACCAGCTTATCGCCGGTGGTGAGCTCACCCAGAATGCCGTACTTCGCCGGGGAGTAAGCTGCCGCGCCAATGCCTACCAGCGTGTAGCCAACAAACGGGTTGATACCAAAGCAGATGCTTGCCGCGCCCAGAAGCTTAAGACTGTTGGCAAACATCATGACCCGACCTTTGGGGAAGCTGTCCGCCACCTGGCCAACAAACGGCGCAAATACAATGTAAGCACCCACAAACACCATCTGTAGGATCGGCTGGCTCCAGTCAGGATAAAACTCAGCTTTCAGCAACGCCAGCGTAGCAAACAGCAACGCGTTATCGCCGAACGCGGAAAGAAACTGGGCGGCGATAACCGCCATCATGCCTTTCGACCAGATTGAAGTGTTAGTGTGAACTGACTCACGCATTATGCTGTTCCGCCTCTTCAACCATGCCCTTCAGGGTCACAAAATCGGGTTTACCGCTGCCCAGCACCGGTAACTGTTTGAGGTAACGAATATCGCGGGGGACCGCCAGCTCGGGGATACCATGTTCGCGCGCATACCTGAGAAGCGCATCACGCTTCAGTTCACCGTCAGTAGTAAAGAGCACCAGCGCCTCGCCTTTACTGGCATCACTTTTCACCACGGTCGCATGCATTTTCTCCGCCGAGACTGCGGTCGCCAGCGTCTCGACCATTTCAAGAGAGACCATTTCCCCGGCGATCTTGGCGAAGCGTTTTGCACGTCCCTGGATCTGCACGAAGCCTTGATCGTCGAAGTGCACGATATCGCCCGTGTCGTACCAGCCCGTTTCAACCTCGCCATTGACGTTCTCGGCCGTCGGCGCCTCAAGCACGCCCGGGTTTTCCACACGCAGATAGCCGTTCATGACGTTCGGCCCTTTCAGTTGAAGACGTCCGCCGTCTTCAATACCCGGCACCGCCAGCAGACGCGCGTCCAGCCCCGGCAGAATGCGGCCAACCGTTCCCGGTTTTGCCGCCATCGGAACGTTGATGGAGACCACCGGCGCGCACTCCGTCACGCCATAGCCTTCCAGAATCCGCAGGCCAAACTTGTCCTGCCAGATCTGGCGCGTACTGTCCTGGAGTTTTTCCGCCCCCGCCACCACGTAGCGCACGCGGAAGAAATCATACGGGTTGGCGAAGCGCGCGTAATTTCCGAGGAAGGTGGACGTCCCGAACAGCACCGTGCAGTTACGGTCATAAACCAGCTCCGGCACAATGCGGTAGTGCAGCGGGCTTGGGTAGAGGAACACCTCGGCACCGGTCAGCAGCGGCGTAAAGAGACCCACGGTCAAACCAAATGAGTGGAACAGCGGCAGCGCCGACATAAAGCGATCGTTGGCGGTAAAGTCAGCGATGGTTTTAATCTGTTCGACGTTTGCCAGAATGCTTTTGTGGCTATGAACCACACCTTTCGGGTTGCCTTCAGAGCCGGAGGTAAAGAGGATAATGGCATCATCCTCCGGCTGCTGCTTAACCTGCGCCAGACGCGGCATCAGCAGGTGCGCGAAAATCCACAGCTTGTCGGCGGTCGTGACGTCTGCTTTCAGATCTTCCAGGAACACCCAGCGCACCTGCGTCAGCTGTTCCGGCAGGTGCCACAGCTTGCCTTTATCCAGGAACTGGCGGGAGGTAAAAATGGTGTTGATTTGTGCTGCGGTAATCGCGCTGGAGAGCCCTTTCACACCCGCCGTGTAGTTCATCATCGCCGGAATGCGGCCCCGGGAGACGGCACCAAAGATCACCGCCGCGCTGATACCCGCGTTTGGCAGCATCAGGCCGATCTTTTCGCCCTGTTTGCTGTACTTTTCCAGGATACGCCCGACAAACAGCGTTTTGGTCAACAGCTTACGGTAGGTATCCGGCGTAAAGTTGATGTCTTCGATGCAGTTTTTCTTCGCACCGTAGCGATACTGCGCCGACAGTAACGATTCATACAGCGTTTCGCGCGGGCGTACGGCCATGCGCGCTTCCATCATAATCTGGTGCAGCATTTCCCCGGCGATTTTACGGCGGTCACGCGCGCGCGGCGCCTCGGGCATCGGCAGTGACGTCGGCGGTAATATATGCAGCGTAATTTTCGGGAACAGACGCTGCTTCACCAGCCCTTTCAGACGGCTGAAAAAGGTCAGCTCAGCCCCGTCGATGTGTAGCGGCACGACGGTGGCCTGAGACTTCGCCGCGACAAAACCGGCGCCGTCGTAAATTTTCATCAGGGAGCCCGTCACTGAAATCCGCCCTTCCGGGAAGATAACCACCGGACGCCCCTGCCCAATCAGACGCACCAGATGTTTAATCATCATCGGTTTGGTAGGGTCGAGCGGGACAAAATCAATCAGCGGCCTGAGCCAGCGCATGTACCATTTTTCACTGATGGAGCTGTACACCGCAAAGACGGGCCGCACGGGCAAAAAAAGCGCTAGCAATACGCCATCAAGAAAAGAGACGTGATTCGGTGTGATAAGAACACGCTCGCCATAGAGTGCCTGCGTATCGCCAGTCACGCGAATGCGAAACAGGACACGAAACAGTGTGCGGAAGAACCCAAAAAGCATTTCAACTCCCTTTGCCAGCCAGTGTGAAAGGTATAAATGGTGGCAGATTACACGAGAAGTAGTGAGGGAGCGATAGCAAAAACAGAGGCGAAAAAAAACCTGCGCATCCGCGCAGGTTGGTGCAAGTGAAGAGTACGAAAACGTACCAGGAATTCTCACCAATCAATACCTCTGGGATCTTGATTGTGGCCTCCGGCGACAGGCTTCGCCAGCAGGAAAACGCAAGGGAATGAGCCGAAGTGCAACCAGGTGTGAATAATCTCTTTTGCTGTTACAGGTTGAACTTACAGGCAAAAAAAAACCTGCGTAAAACGCAGGTTGGTGTAAATCGTGTTAATCAACCGAAGTTGATTCCACCTATCAATACCTCTGGGATCTCGACTCTAGCAATTCACAACGCATCGTTGCCAACGGACAATCGCAACAGCCTGAGGCAAAGTGTAACTAAAGGTTCAGATTGACATTATTCAGACATGACTGGCCGTGTAACGATTACACCGCGAGGGATGTTCTGCTTCACGTTTGCAGAGGACGCTCACCCGCTCCCCTTGAATGCGCGCCGCTTTTCCGCAACACTAGTTAGTGTGTAAACGCTTACCCCTATAAGAAGGTATTGAATGGCGACAATTAAGGATGTGGCTCGTCTGGCCGGTGTTTCCGTCGCGACCGTCTCCCGCGTGATCAACAACTCCCCTAAAGCGAGTGATGCATCACGCCAGGCCGTGCAGGACGCCATGGAAAACCTGAATTATCACCCTAACGCCAACGCACGCGCCCTTGCCCAACAGTCGACAGAAACCATCGGGCTGGTGGTCGGGGATGTATCCGATCCGTTTTTCGGTGCGATGGTCAAAGCCGTAGAACAAGTTTCTTATCACACCGGTAATTTCCTGCTGATTGGTAATGGCTACCACAATGAACAGAAAGAACGCCAGGCCATTGAGCAGTTGATCCGTCATCGCTGTGCGGCGCTGGTGGTCCATGCCAAAATGATCCCCGACGCCGAACTGATCCATCTGATGAAACAGATGCCGGGGATGGTGATTATCAACCGTATTATTCCCGGATTTGAAACCCGCTGCGTGGCGCTCGACGACCGTTACGGCGCATGGCTCGCAACCCGTCACCTGATCCAGCAGGGCCATACCCGAATTGGTTATCTGTGCTCCAACCACCCAATTTCCGATGCGGAAGATCGCCTTCAGGGCTATTACGACGCGCTGCGCGAAGCCGGTCTGCCGTGCAACGATCGTCTTGTGGCGTACGGAGAACCGGATGAGAGTGGCGGCGAGCAGGCGATGACCGAGCTGCTGGGCCGCGGGCGGAATTTCACCGCCGTGGCCAGCTATAACGACTCCATGGCCGCCGGCGCGATGGGCGTGCTGAATGATAACGGAATCGACGTCCCGGCAGAAATTTCGCTGATTGGCTTTGATGATGTGCTGGTGTCGCGCTACGTGCGCCCTCGCCTGACCACCGTGCGCTACCCGATTGTGACCATGGCAACGCAGGCGGCAGAACTGGCGTTAGCGCTGGCCGAGCATCGCCCGCCACCGGAAATTACCCACCTGTTCAGCCCAACCTTAGTGCGCCGTCACTCGGTGGTATCGCCCGCGGAAGCCGTGAGCGAACAGCGATAGAGATGGACGGTTTTATCCGGGTATTCCAGCGCATCACCGATGTAGTGCCAGCCGTAACGTTCGTAGAAGTCGCGGCAGGCAGACCAGAGATGAAGCTCGTGATACCCGGCGCGTCGCGCGTAGCCGATAACATGCTGCTGAAGTTTTCCCGCCAGCCCGTTTCCCCGCGCGGCTTCATCGACATACAGCGCAGCCAGCCAGGGATGAAGATCCTGTCGGGAAATTAAATCGCAACGCCACAACCCAACGGTGCCCAGCAGCTGGTCATCATCAACGGCAATAAAGGTGAGCGGTAACTCGCCTGGCGTCAGGCTGTGCTCGACAATGCTCTGGAAAAAGGCACGCGGCATACCTTCACCAAACGCGTTCCAGATCCAGTCGATCACCTGCTGTGTAAACTGCGGCGCAGCGTGAAGCGGCAGTATATTCACACCAGCTTCCCCTGGAAAAGAGGGACCGATTCGAAGAGATAGCCGTCAAAATCGGGCGCGTCTTCGTCTGACAGCTCAAGCAGGCTCTTTTTGACGTTTTCAAGATGCTGGAACATCGCCTGCCACGCCCCCATCACGTCGCGGCGGCGGAGCGCAGCGAGAATGGTTTGCCTGTCTCCGAGCCACTTCAGGCGCCAGGCGCGGCTGGCGATATGGCCATTGAACTGCTGCCACAGCGGACTGCTGTCCATGTGATGCCAGACGCTCTCAACCGTCGCCAGCAGCATCTGGTTTTGTGTGGCCCCAGCCAGCACCAGGTGGAACATTTTGTTGTTGTCCTGACTGCGATCGTCGACGGCAATCGCCCGTTGCTCTTGCTCGATAATGCGGCGCAGGTTGTCGATGTCCGCCCGTGTCGCCATTTTTGCGGCAAAGGCAGCGATGTTGCTTTCAAGCAGTTGACGCGCCTGGAGAATTTCAAACGGCCCAACGTCACTGTTCAGAAAACGCTCTTCCTCGTTTTCATGCTCTTCCGGAATGCGCATCACGTACACGCCTGACCCCTGGCGAATATCCACCGTTCCCTGAAGCTCAAGCATCAGCAGCGCCTCGCGCACGATAGTGCGGCTGACGCCATACGTCTCGGCGATGTTGCGCTCCGGCGGCAGACGCGATCCCACGGGATAATGCCCCTGGATAATCTGCGCCCGTAAATCCTCGCCAATTTCCTGGTACTGTTTTTTTTCCGGCAGGATGACAGCCTTATCCACGTTTTCACCTGTGTTTTTCAGTTAATGCGCGGGCCGGACGTCCCCCCGGCCAGTTTGTGCGCTATTTTACCAGAAGGCTTACTTCCATTCATCGTCTACCCTGAGCGTCAGCACACGCTCATCGCGCAGCTGGCGGAACCAGGACGCTGATTTCTTTGCCCGCCGTGCGCGTTGATTTTCAAGGTCGATCTCAATCAGCCCGTAGCGGTTTTTAAACGCGTTCATCGGGGAGACATTGTCGGTGAAGGCCCACAGCATATAACCGTGACAGTTTGCCCCCGCCTCCCGCGCCAGCAGCGTGTAGTAGAGATGTTCGCTGATAAACGCGATGCGGTACGTGTCGTCAATGACACCGTCACGATTGCGATACTGCACTTCGTTCTCCACGCCCATCCCGCTTTCCGCCACAAACCAGTCAATGTTGCGATAGTCGTTTTTAATCCGCATCGCCATGTCGTAAATAATGCGCGGAAAGATCTCCCAGCCGCGGGAGGTGTTCATACGCCGTCCGGGCAGCTCAAACGGCTCGTAGTAGTACGCCGGATGGAACGGCGTCTCCGGGTGCCAGGCGCGGGACGGGGCTTTGACGCGATGCGGGTAATAGAGGTTAATGCCCAGCTCATCGACGGTGTTGTCGGCAATCAGCGCCAGCTCGTCAGCCGTGTAGTCCCACTGCACCTGATGCTGCGCCAGCAGGGTAAAGAGCGCCTGCGGATAGCGCCCGTGCACCAGCGGGTCGAGAAAGACGCGGTTGTAGAACAGATCGTACATCTCTGCCGCTCGCACGTCATGCGGCGTGCGGGAGCGCGGATAGGTCACTTCCGGGTTAAGAATACAGCCCACCGTGCCGTCATACCCTTTCTCGCGAAACAGCTTCACCACTTTCGCCGTCGCCAGCACCTTATGGTGGTTCCACTGCATCCAGGTGCTGGTGCTCTGCTCATAGGGCCAGCGCAGCGCGTCAAGGTAGACGCGCGTCTGGACCACAATCGGTTCGTTGAAGGTAAACCAGCGGGTGACTTTGCCGTGAAAGCGCTCAAATACCTTTTCTGCATAGCGAACGAACAGCTCGACGACGTGCTTTGACGCCCAGCCGCCGTAGGTCTCCAGCAGCACGCCCGGCAATTCGTAGTGTTCCAGGCAGATCATCGGCTCAATGCCCTGACGGTGCATTTCATCGAACAGCGCGTCGTAATACGCGGCGTACTCTTCATCTACCGTCGCATTTTCATAGTCGGTTAAAAAGCGCGACCAGTTGATCGAAGTGCGATAGTGCGTCAGTCCCGCCTGCTTCATCAGCGCTACATCTTCGCGGAAGCGATTGATAAAGTCGGTTGCCACCGCCGGACCATAGCCGTTATGCCAGACGTGACGATCGTTCATGTACCAGAGATCGATCCACGAATCCTGCCCCGGCTTTTTGCCGCTCCAGCCCTCGGTCTGCCAGGCCGATGCCGCCGCGCCCAGAATAAAATCTTGCGGTATGGCTATCTGTTTTGTGCTCATCGTATCCTCATGCGTTATCGGTGGCTTGTTGCAGTGCGGCCTGCTCTGCGCGGCGTGAAGCAATTTTCACAAACGGCAGATAGATAATCACCGCGGTCACGATGCAGATAAACTGGGTGATGACCGCCCCCATGGAGCCCGCCGTTGACAGCCAGGCGTTGATCAGCGGCGGCGTGGTCCAGGGCACCATCACCACGGCTTTCCCGGCAAATCCGGTCACGGTGGCAAAGTAGCCAATCGAGCCCGTCACCAGCGGCGTGATGATGAAGGGGATAGCCAGGATCGGGTTGAGCATGATTGGCATACCGAAGATCACCGGCTCATTGATATTAAAAATACCCGGCCCGATGGAGAGCTTGGCTATCTCCTTCATCTCTTTACGTTTGGTGGCAATCATGACGGCTATCAGCAGGCCGATGGTCAGGCCGGAGCCGCCGATGCTCATATAGACGTCCCAGAACGGCATGGTGATGATGTTTGGCACCTCTTTGCCCTGCTCGAACGCGCTCATGTTAACGGTGATTGCCCCCAGCAGCAGCGGCTCGCGGATCGGCTTGATCATCTGGTTGCCGTGAATACCAATCACCCAGAACAGCTGGGCGACAAACATCAGCAGAAGGATCCCCGGCAGGCTTTGCACCACGCGCTCCAGCGGCTGTTGCACCACCTGGTATACCGCGTCGTAGAGATACATGCCGGTAACCTGATGAAACACGAAGCCAAAGGTGGCGATGGCGGTGGTGGTGATAATGGCCGGGATCAGCGCAGAGAACGACGCGGCAACGTTCGGCGGCACCGTGTCCGGCATCCTGATTTTCAGCCCCTTGCGGTTTTCCAGCCAGCAGTAGATCTCCACCGACAGGATGGCGATAAACATACCGAGGAACAGGCTGCGGGTATCTGAGAACTGGCGCAGCAGCACATCTTTCACCACGTGCATCTCACCGTCCACCAGCATTTCCACCGTGGTCGGCGTCACGCAGATAAAGCAGATCACCGCCAGCAGGCCGGGGAACAGGGACTTAATGCCGTTAATACGCCCCAGCTCAATGCCGATTAAAAACACCGCGCCGATGTTGAGAAAGTTCAGCGTGGCGTAGTTGAGCGCGCTGGTGATCGGCTTTAAGGCCGCGAGAAACGACAGCGACTGAAAGCTCGCCAGACCGTTTTTCGGATCCAGCACCATATTGGAGATCAATACCGAGAACGCCCCCACTATGATGACTGGCATTAAGGTAATAAACGCAGACTTGATCGCCTGGATATAGCGATAGCTGTTGAAGGTAGTGGCAAAACTGCCCAGAGCGTCGATCAGTTTTTCCTGAAATGCCATAGGGTAATACCTCAGTAAAAGGGCTTTTATTGAATAAGGTGTACAGCCGGATACTATTGGTATGCCAAAAATAGCGTCCACAGGCGATTTGTTCTGTGATTAAGCTCCCAACGCCGTTAGAGGTATTCCAGATTATGATTTATCACCATTTTGGTATACCAATGACAGGCATTTATTCCGCGGGCGAGGATCGTTACTGAAAAGCGTGATCGTTATGGGGTTTTGTCCTTCCCACGTCGCTTATGCGCCGGATGGTCTGTGTTAAACTGCAAACCATTACGTGGAAACAGGAATTTCGAATGGCAACAATGCTGGATGTCTCACTGCGTGCGGGCGTGTCGAAGGCCACCGTTTCGCGCGTGCTGAACGGCACAGGTCAGGTTAAAGAGAGCACGCGCCAGCAGGTATTTCGCGCGATGGAGGAGCTGGGCTATCGTCCGAACTTTCTCGCGCGCTCGCTGGCTAACCAGACCAGCAACAGCATCGGTCTGGTCGTCTCGACGTTCGACGGTTTTTACTTTGGTCGTTTGCTACAGCAGGCGTCACGGCAGACCGAAACGCACGGTAAACAGCTGATTGTTACCGACGGTCACGATGCCCCTGAACAGGAAGAACTGGCGGTGCAGATGCTCGCCGACCGCAAGTGCGACGCCATCGTGCTGTACACGCGTTACATGAGCGAAAAGACGATCCTGAAGCTGATCAACAGCGTGCAGACGCCGCTGGTGATCATTAACCGCGAAGTGAGCCAGGCGGCGGATCGCTGCGTCTTCTTTGAACAGCAGGACGCAGCCTTCAAAGCGGTGGATTACCTGATAAGCCAGGGCCATCGGGAGATCGCCTGTATCACCGTCCCGATCCACACCCCAACGGGTAAAGCGCGGCTGATGGGCTACCGTAAGGCGCTGGAGAAGCACGGTATTCGTCTCGATGAGCGGCGGATTAAATACGGCGATGCAGGCATGACGCGGGGTTACGAGCTGTGCAAGGAGCTGATTGCGGAAAAGACATCGTTCAGCGCCCTGTTTGCCTGTAACGATGACATGGCCCTGGGCGCCTCCAAAGCATTACACCAGGCCGGGCTGAAGATCCCGCAGGATATTTCGCTGTTTGGTTTTGACGATGCCCCCAGCGCAAAGTGGCTGGAGCCTGCCCTGTCGTCGGTGTATTTGCCGATCGACAACATGATCGTCACGGCGATCGACCAGGCGATCCGGCTGGCAAAAAACCAGCCGGTTGAAGCGATCCCACCGTTCACCGGCACGCTGGTGTTACGCGATTCGGTGACAACAGGGCCCTGGTTTAATCAGACCAGCTCTAACGCCAGCAATTCCTGAATGGTCTGGCGACGGCGAATCAGCCGCGCCACGCCATTATCAAACAGCACTTCCGGCAGCAGCGGACGGCTATTGTAGTTCGAAGACATAGACGCCCCGTACGCACCGGTATCATGCAGCACCAGATAATCTCCCGGTTTTACCTCTGGCAGCGAACGGGTTTCGACTTTCCCGCCTTCCTGCTGAGTAAAGACGTCACCGGATTCACACAGCGGGCCGGCAACAACGGTCTCGATGCGCGGGGCGTTGACCAGATCGCGGCCATCGGCGGCAAGCGCGGTGATGTGATGATAGCTGCCGTACATGGACGGGCGCATCAGGTCGTTGAAGCCAGCATCAATCAGCACAAAGTGACGGCTTCCCATCTCCTTCACGCTCCGCACCTGCGCCACCAGCACGCCAGCTTCGGCGACCAGGAAACGACCCGGCTCAATCTCCAGCTTCACCGCATGGCCCAGATGAGCGGCGATGCTGTCACGCGCGGCGCTCCACAGGCCGTAATAGTGATCCGTGTCGATCGCCTCTTCCCCTTCGCGGTAAGGGATCGAAAGCCCTCCCCCGGCGGAGATCGCCTCCAGATCCTGACCAAAATCGATAACCTGACGCACCATCGCGCCACAGACCTGCTCAAGATGGCCATAATCCACGCCGGATCCGATATGCATGTGAATACCCACCAGCTTAAGGTTGTAACGTTGTAAAACCTCCAGCGCCGCAGGCATATCGGCATACCAAATCCCGTGCTTGCTGTTTTCGCCCCCGGTGTTGGTTTTCTGACTGTGACCGTGACCAAAGCCTGGATTGATGCGCAGCCAGACGCGATGGCCCGGGGAAACCAGCCCAAGCTGTTCCAGCATATCCACCGAACCGGCATTCACCGGGATTTGCAGCTCGTGCACGCGCGCCAGCGTGGCGTCGTCTATCAGGTCAGCGGTGAAGACGATCGCGTCGCTATCGGCCTTTGGATCAAACCCGGCCGCCAGCGCACGTTCGATTTCACCCAGCGATACGGAGTCAACCTTCACGCCCTGCTCGCGCATCAGGCGCAGAATATGAATATTGGAGCAGGCCTTCTGCGCAAAACGCACCACGTCAAACTGATGCAGCGCGGCGATTTTCTCGCGAACAATCTGCGCATCGTAGACCCACACCGGACAGCCGAATTCGGCAGGCAGGCGCAGCAGGTTATCGGCGTTTAAATCGGTTTCGGTCTGGTTGAGCGGGCGTGGCATGGTCGTCTCCGGTATTCTGTTTTTTATCATTACGCCACAGCCTGAAGAGAATAAAAAATATCGTTTTATCGTGAGTCTATGCAAAAATGATATGGACCACGCTCAGCCATCAGGTGCCCTATGCCCGCCGTTAACCTACGCCATATCGAGATTTTTCATGCGGTGATGACCACCGGCAATCTCACTGAAGCCGCGCAGATGCTGCACACCTCGCAGCCGACGGTCAGCCGCGAGCTGGCGCGTTTTGAGAAAGTGCTGGGGCTGAAGTTGTTTGAACGCACCCGCGGCAGGCTGCATCCAACGGTGCAGGGTTTACGCCTGTTTGAGGAGGTTCAGCGCTCCTGGTACGGGCTGGACAGGATCGTGAGCGCGGCAGAGAGCCTGAGGGAGTTCCGCCAGGGTGAGTTGTCCATCGTCTGCCTGCCGGTCTTTTCTCAGTCGTTCCTGCCGGTACTGCTACAGCCGTTTCTGGCCCGCTATCCGGAGGTCAGCCTGACCATCGTGCCGCAGGAGTCGCCGCTGCTGGAGGAGTGGCTTTCGGCCCAGCGCCACGATCTGGGTCTGACCGAAACCCTCGTCACGCCAGCGGGAACGGAACGCACGGAGCTGCTCTCGCTGGATGAGGTCTGCGTGCTGCCTGCCAGCCACCCGCTTGCTTTCAAAGCAGTTCTGACCCCGGCAGATTTTCACGGTGAGAACTATATCAGCCTGTCGCAGACCGACAGCTACCGACAGCTTCTGGATGGCCTGTTTGCCGAACATCAGGTGAAGCGGCGGATGGTGATGGAAACGCACAGTGCGGCATCAATTTGCGCGATGGTGCGCGCGGGCGTGGGTATTTCGGTGGTGAACCCGCTCACGGCTATGGACTACGCCAGCAGCGGCGTGGTTCTGCGCCGTTTTAGCGTTTCCGTTCCCTTTACCGTAAGCCTGATCCGCCCGCTGCACCGGCCCGCCTCAGCGCTGGTTGATGCCTTTAGTGAACACCTGATTGCGCACGCGCGTCAGGTGGCGCTTCGGTTACCTGACCTGCAAAAACCTTTATGACAGCATAAACTCCACCGCATCCGCGGCATGGATGGCGGCGGTATCAAAGACCGGTATCGGGCTTTGGTCTGCCGGCACCAGCAGGCCAATTTCGGTACAGCCGAAGATGACTCCTTCCGCCCCCTGCTGCGCCAGTTTCTCAATCACGCTGACGTACCAGGCGCGCGAAGCTTCGCTGAAGGTGCCGAGGCACAGTTCATCAAAAATAATCTGGTTAATGCGCGCCCGGTCTGCCTCCTCCGGGATCAGGCTTTCAATCCCGAACTGGCTACTCAGCCGCCCGCGGTAAAAATCCTGCTCCATGGTGTAGCGCGTCCCCAGCAGCGCCACGCGCGTCATGCCGGCGGCACGTATGGCACGCCCGGTGGCATCCGCGATATGTAAGAACGGCAGCGAACAGCGGTCTTCAATATGCGACGCCACCTTATGCATGGTGTTGGTACACAGCAGAATACCCTGCGCGCCCGCACGCTCCAGGCCAAGTGAGGCGTCTGCCAGCATTTGCCCGGCTTTGTCCCACTCCCCGCTCGACTGGCAGGCTTCTATTTCATGGAAATCCACGCTGTGCAGCAGCAGGCTGGCCGAATGCAGACCGCCCAGACGCTGTTTGACGCCTTCATTAATCAGGCGGTAGTACGGGATCGTTGATTCCCAGCTCATGCCCCCTAACAGACCGATCGTTTTCATCTTTCCTCCTGTACGTTTCACCCAGTGAAGCAAACTTGTGATCGCCTTTCCAGTTATTTGGCTAAACGTTTTCTTTTCGCTGCGGCTGAGATAAGTTAAATGAAACAATGTTTCATTACATAACAGGGCGAAAATATGTTTATTTTCCATAAAGAGACCACGCTTGAGGATTTGGGCAACGGCGTGACGCGTCGTATTCTGGCGCACGACGGCAGGATGATGGCAGTGGAAGTGAATTTCGAGCAAGGTGCGATTGGCCCGCTGCATAACCACCCGCATGAGCAGCTCACCTACGTTCTCTCGGGGGAATTTGAGTTCACCATTGGCGAGGAAAAGCATGTGGTAACGGCGGGCGACACTCTCTATAAAAAGCCGCACGTGATGCACGGCTGCGTTTGCCTCAAACCCGGCACCTTGCTGGATACCTTTACGCCGGTACGCGAGGATTTCCTGAAATAAAAAAAGGCGCTCATCAGAGCGCCTTTTTTCATGTTATTCCGTAACCGGCTCAGGAAGTTGTTCCGGCAGCGGGTTGCGGGAGCGCATTGCTTCGCGCAGCAGCACGCTGCCACAGGCGAACAGCCCACCCAGAATACCCGCCAGCAGCACGATCAGTGCTTTGCCCGGGCCATCTTTTTTCACCGGCATAGAAGGAGAGAGCTGGTATTTGAACGGCTCCAGGCTCACGTCTTCGAAGGAGAGTTTTTGCAGCTGCGCCAGATAGTATTCGCGGTTCTGGAAATCGGCGTTCAGCTCAGAAACATCCTTCAGATTTTTTTCAATCTGCAATTTCTGCGCAATCCCGTCCGCGCCGAGCGCGACGGAGTAATCCGGATCGTCTTTCACCGCCTGTCCGTTACTGTAAACCGGCTTTTTGATCCCTGCCGCGTTCGCCACTTCCAGCGAGTAGTTAAGGCGTTGCAGGTTGGTATTGTGGATATTGGTCAGTCGAACCCGATCCATCTCCAGCTGCTGCTGAACCGTTTTGGTTCTCAGGATCAGCTGATCGCGGATGTTTTGCATGGTCTCCTGCTCGACGATGCGGGAAATGTACTGAATGTAACCATTCAACACTTTCTGCGCGTCCTCTGCCGTTGGGGCAGTGAAGCTTAACGTCCAGGAGAGATACGGTGCTTTATCAGCATTTTTTTCCTGGGTGTTATCAATAGCCTTCATCTTTTCGGCGATATTGACCACCGCGCGGTGCAGCTCCAGCGGGTCAACCTCGGCGCCATCGAGCTGAGCCATCACGTAAGGAGAGCTCTTCATGTACTCTTCAAGCAGGGACTGAGACTGAAACTTTTTGATAAACAGATTAAATACATCCGCACGGGTAACTTTAACGTCCACATCAAGCACCTGCAGCGTCACCATCATCTGGCGCAGCGAACTCCACTGCGTCTGTTCCGCTGGCGTAATGACCGCTTTACTGGTCCATTTTTGCGGTATCAGGAAGGCGATTGCCAGGCCGACCAGTGCAAATGCAAACACAATGGTAATGATGCGTTTTTTTGCTGCCAGCAGGACGTCCAGCAGACCCAGGAGATCTATTTCTTTAGCGCTCACCGCCGGGGGAGCATAGTGAGGAAAGTTGAGATCCGTATGTTGTTTGAAATCCATTGCTGACATAACTGTTCTTCTTTTAAGGATGCAGTGAAATTCTGCCTGACTGGTTCCGGTTTGAGAAATCATACAAGAATGTAAGAATTATCTGAATGCCGAATTGGTACATCTGTAGACCTGCTATCAGATCTGGTAGTTAGCCACGCTGCGTGACTATTGTTTTTCCCGTTTCCACTTGTGCTTCGTCTCGCCTCCTCGCAGTCCCGACGAACGTCCGTGAAAGTCAAAAATGCCACCTCCCTCACTATATTGAAACAGTGTTTCGACGCTGATCACATTTCCATCATTAAGCGAATGACGCAGAAATAAATCGCAATAATATAAAATAAAACGATGTTTTAGCATCCAAGAACGGCGGTTCAGCTCTTTTGAAACCCAACGCATTTAGCGCAAAGAGGAAGGCAAAAAAGCGTTAATAAACAATTTTATATTTAGCCGACGCCAGATATTGCACCCTAAAATTCAGCTCTCATGCCGCGCGATGCTGGCCTGGGAAGATGTAACAAAGCAGATTCCGTTTTAAACCATTGATCGCCAGGTAGGTATGTATGAATGAAAACAAGCTGCTGGGGCTCGCATGGATATCACCCTACATCATCGGGTTGATACTCTTTACGGCATTCCCCTTCGTCTCATCATTTTTCCTCAGCTTTACGGATTACGATTTGATGAGTCCGCCGGTGTTTAACGGCATCGAAAACTATCGCTACATGTTTACCGAAGACACGCTCTTCTGGAAATCCATGGGCGTGACCTTTGCATACGTATTTTTAACCATTCCGTTAAAGCTCGCCTTCGCATTAGGGATTGCCTTTGTCCTGAACTTTAAATTACGCGGCATCGGATTTTTCCGTACTGCCTACTATATTCCGTCGATCCTCGGCAGTTCCGTCGCCATTGCCGTATTGTGGCGCGCCTTATTTGCGATCGATGGCCTGCTGAACAGCTTTATCGGCGTATTTGGTTTTGACCCGGTGAACTGGCTGGGTGAACCGTCACTGGCGCTAATGTCCGTTACCCTGCTGCGCGTCTGGCAGTTCGGTTCCGCGATGGTCATCTTCCTGGCCGCGCTGCAAAACGTACCGCAGTCCCAGTATGAAGCGGCGATGATCGATGGCGCATCGAAATGGCAGATGTTCATGAAGGTGACCGTGCCGCTGATTACGCCGGTGATCTTCTTCAACTTCATCATGCAGACCACGCAGGCGTTCCAGGAATTTACCGGGCCGTACGTGATCACCGGCGGCGGGCCGACCTATTCGACCTACCTGTTCTCGCTCTACATCTACGACACCGCGTTTAAGTATTTCGATATGGGTTATGGCGCGGCGCTGGCGTGGATCCTGTTCCTGGTGGTGGCCGTCTTCGCCGGTATCGCCTTTAAATCGTCGAAATACTGGGTGTTCTACTCCGCCGATAAAGGAGGCAAAAATGGCTGATATTCAACAACTCTCCACGGCAAGAAGCATCGCCGAACGCGAAGTAGCCCGCACGCTGCGCAGAGAGAAAATCAATGCCACCGTTCGCTATGCGATCCTGCTGTTTGTCGGCCTGCTGATGCTTTACCCGCTGGTGTGGATGTTCTCCGCGTCGTTCAAACCGAACCACGAGATCTTCACCACCCTGAGCCTGTGGCCTGCACATGCCACCTGGGACGGCTTCATCAACGGCTGGAAAACCGGCACCGAGTACAACTTCGGCCACTACATGCTGAACACCTTTAAGTATGTGATCCCGAAAGTGATCCTGACCATTATCTCCTCCACCATCGTGGCGTATGGCTTTGCCCGCTTCGAGATCCCGTGGAAGAAGTTCTGGTTCGCCACGCTCATTACCACCATGCTGCTACCCAGCACCGTGCTGCTGATCCCGCAGTACCTGATGTTCCGTGAAATGGGCATGCTGAACAGCTATATGCCGCTGTACCTGCCGCTGGCCTTCGCCACCCAGGGGTTCTTCGTCTTCATGCTGATCCAGTTCCTGCGCGGCGTCCCGCGTGACATGGAAGAGGCGGCGCAGATTGACGGCTGTAACTCCCTTCAGGTGCTGTGGTACGTGGTTGTGCCGATCCTTAAACCGGCCATTATCTCCGTCGCCCTGTTCCAGTTCATGTGGTCCATGAACGACTTTATCGGGCCGCTGATTTATGTCTACAGCGTGGATAAATACCCGATTGCACTGGCGCTGAAAATGTCCATCGACGTCACCGAAGGGGCGCCGTGGAACGAAATTCTGGCAATGGCGAGCATCTCCATTCTGCCATCCATCATTGTCTTCTTCCTGGCACAGCGCTACTTCGTACAGGGCGTCACCAGCAGCGGAATTAAAGGTTAAGAGGGAAATACCATGGCTGAAGTTATTTTCAACAAGCTGGAAAAGGTCTACTCCAACGGTTTTAAAGCGGTACACGCTATCGATCTTAAAATCGCCGAAGGGGAATTTATGGTGATCGTCGGCCCATCCGGCTGCGCCAAATCCACTACTCTGCGCATGCTGGCGGGACTAGAAACCATCAGCGGCGGCGAGGTGCGTATCGGCGACAAGATCGTGAACAACCTCGCGCCGAAAGAGCGCGGGATTGCGATGGTGTTCCAGAACTACGCCCTCTATCCACACATGACGGTGCGCGAGAATCTGGCCTTTGGCCTCAAGTTGAGCAAGCTGCCGAAAGATCAGATTGAGTCCCAGGTGAATGAAGCCGCCAAAATTCTTGAGCTTGAAGAGCTGCTCGACCGCCTGCCGCGCCAGCTTTCCGGGGGCCAGGCGCAGCGCGTGGCGGTAGGCCGTGCGATTGTGAAAAAACCGGATGTGTTCCTGTTCGATGAGCCGCTTTCAAACCTCGACGCCAAACTACGCGCCTCGATGCGTATCCGTATTTCCGACCTGCATAAGCAGCTGAAGAAATCCGGAAAACCGGCGACCACCGTTTACGTGACCCACGACCAGACCGAAGCGATGACCATGGGCGACCGCATCTGCGTGATGAAGCTCGGCCATATCATGCAGGTGGACACGCCGGACAACCTCTACCACAAGCCGAAGAACATGTTCGTGGCGGGCTTTATCGGCGCGCCGGAGATGAATATACGCAAAAGCGTGCTGGTCGAAAAAGCGGGCCAGCTGCACATCGCCATTGGCGATGAAACCATGCCGCTGAACGCGGAGAAGCAGGAGAAAGTCGCGGCTTACGCGGGTCAGGAGATCTTCTACGGCGTGCGCCCGGAATTTGTATCGCTCTCTGATGAGCCCTTCCCGGACGGCGGCTGTAGCGGGGAGATGGTGCGCGTTGAAAACATGGGCCACGAATTCTTTGTGTACCTGAAGGTCGCGGACTATGAACTGACCGCCCGAATCCCGTCCGATGAAGCTAAGCCAATGATTGATAAGGGCCTTCATCGTAAGGTGTATTTCACGTTTGAGATGAACAAGTGTCATATTTTTGACGCAAAAACTGAACAGAACCTCTCTCTCTGATGGAGTGATAAAAATGAAAAACGTGCTTTTAAGCGCAGCAATCTCCGCGACCCTCGGCCTTACCGCTTTGCCATCGATGGCGCAGAATGTGGATTTACGGATGTCCTGGTGGGGCGGCAATGGCCGTCACCAGGTCACTCTGAAAGCGCTGGAAGAGTTCCATAAGCAGAACCCGGACATCAACGTGAAAGCGGAATACACCGGCTGGGACGGTCACCTCTCCCGTCTGACCACCCAGATTGCGGGCGGCACCGAGCCGGACGTCATGCAGACGAACTGGAACTGGCTGCCGATCTTCTCCAAAACCGGTGACGGCTTCTACGATCTGAACAAGTTGAAGGAGGTGATCGACCTGTCGCAGTTCGATCCCAAAGAGCTGCAAACCACCACCGTGGATGGCAAGCTGAACGGCATTCCGATCTCGGTGACGGCGCGGGTGTTCTACTTCAATGACGAAACCTGGAAAAAAGCGGGTATTGCGTACCCGAAAACCTGGGACGAGCTGATGGCAGCCGGTAAAACCTTCGAGAGCAAGCTCGGTAAGCAATACTACCCGGTGATCCTCGAGCACCAGGATACGCTGGCGCTGCTGAATTCGTACATGATCCAGAAGTACAACATTCCTGCGGTGGATGAGAAAACCAAAAAGTTCAGCTACACAAAGGAACAGTGGGTGGAGTTCTTCCAGACCTACAAAAAGCTGATCGACAGCCACGTCATGCCGGACACCAAATACTATGCCTCGTTTGGTAAGAGCAACATGTATGAGATGAAGCCGTGGATCCAGGGAGAATGGGGCGGCACCTATATGTGGAACTCCACCATCAACAAATATTCCGACAACCTGAAGCCACAGGCGAAACTGGAGCTGGGCAGCTACCCAATGCTGCCGGGCGCCACCGACGCGGGCCTGTTCTTCAAACCGGCGCAAATGCTGTCGATTGGTAAGTCGACCAAAAACCCGGAAGCGGCGGCGAAGCTGATTAATTTCCTGCTCAACAGCAAAGAAGGGGTCGATACGCTGGGCCTTGAGCGTGGCGTACCGCTGAGCAAAGTAGCGGTGCAGTATCTGACTGAAGACGGCACCATTAAAGAGGACGATCCTTCCGTGGCAGGCCTGCGTCTGGCGCAGTCGCTGCCGGCGAAACTCACCGTCTCGCCATACTTTGACGACCCACAGATTGTGGCGCAGTTCGGTACTTCTTTGCAGTATATCGACTACGGCCAGAAAACCGTGGAAGAGACGGCCGCTGACTTCCAGCGTCAGGCGGAGCGTATTTTGAGACGTGCGATGCGGTAAACACTAAGCCGTTTACCGGGCCTACACGGTATCGTAGGCCCGGTAAGCGAAGCGCCACCGGGCAATTACATTACACGCCGATATTACGTAGTTTCTCCCCTCTCATCAGCTTGCGTTCAATATGCTCCAGTGTCACGCCCTTGGTTTCGGGGATCAGCCAGAAGGTCACACCGATAAACGCCACGTTCAGCACCGTATAGAGCCAGAAGGTGCCTGCCGCGCCAATCGCATCCAGCAGCGTCAGGAAGGTCGCGCCAATGATCATGTTCGACACCCAGTTGGTGGTGGTGGAACAGGTGATACCAAAGTCGCGGCATTTCAGCGGCTGTATTTCAGAGCACAGGATCCACACCACCGGCGCGGCGCTCATCGCGTAACCGGCTATACACATCATGGTCATGCCCACGGAGAGCCAGGAGAGGCCGCTTGACGCCGTGCCGTTATCGAACTGCATCAGGCAGTAGCCAAGGATTAAGGTGCCGAGCGCCATCACGCTAAAGCCAATTTTCAGGGCGGGTTTACGTCCGGCCTTATCAACGGTGAAAACCGCGATAAAGGTGGCGAACATAAAGGTCAGCCCCACCACCAGCGTGGCGATCATCTGCTGTTCGGTGGTGGTAAAACCGGCCATTTTAAAAATGCGCGGGGCGTAATACATAATGATGTTCATCCCCGTAAACTGCTGCATCGCCTGTAACAGCATGCCGAGGAACACTGCGCGGCGCACGTTGCGGTTCGCCTTAAACAGGGACCAGCCGCCCTGCTTCAGCTTCAGGCTTTCGCGGATTTCGTTCAGCTCTTCACGCGCTTTTTCAGACGTGTCGCGCAACATGCGCAGCACCTCTTCCGCCTCCACGTGACGCCCTTTTTGCGCCAGCCAGCGCGGGCTGTTCGGCAGGAAAATGACTAACACAATCAGCACCAGCGCAGGCAGCGCCAGCACGCCAAGCATTGCCCGCCAGTTGCCGCTGTAGCTGAAGTACGTATCCGACAGAAACGCCAGCACGATACCGAGCGTCACCATCAGCTGATACATACTGATCATCTTCCCGCGCACGTTCTCACTTGCCATTTCAGAGAGATAAAGCGGCGCGGTGTAGGACGCGATACCCACCGCTACGCCAAGCAACACGCGTGAAAGCAGCAGCACTTCTATGTTTGTCGCAAACGCGGAGCCGATGGAGCCTGCGACGAACAGGATCGCCCCAACCATCAGGCTGTATTTGCGCCCGAGACGGAACGACAGCCAGCCGTTAAACAACGCGCCGATGGCCGCGCCCAGCATCATGCTGCTCACCACCCACTCTTGCAGGCGGTTGCTTAACGTAAAGTGGTCGGTAATAAAGGGCAGTGCGCCAGCGATAACGCCGATATCCAGACCAAACAGTAGACCGGCTACGGCGGCCGCAACAGAAACAAACTGGTTCATGCGTCGGGTATCGCGCAGCGCAGCGGGCATAAGGGTAGAGTCATTTATAGATGTCATAGTTTCCTGCCTCAACAGCGAAATTCGTTAAGTGAAATTACGAGATACCGGAAGAAAGTGTCAGGTCGGAACTGGTGAAGATATGGATTATTTCGCTACGACATACCGTTCTGTGATGGACATTACAATTTCAAATCAGGGTGGTTTAACCTTATTTTTTATTAATTAGTTAATATTTAAGCAATAAATGTGTGATACCCGTCATTTATTCCTTTTTAGTATGGATTTTTCATCTTTAAGGATATGGATAAAGCCAATTTTGGCGCAAAAAAAACCTCCACCCGAGGGCAGAGGTTCTTTATTAAGGCTGAATTAACGTGCCAGCCAGCCGCCGTCAACGGCGACGGTATAGCCGTTAATGTAATCCGAAGCCGGAGAAGCCAGGAACACAACCGGGCCCATCAGATCGCTCGGCAGACCCCAGCGACCCGCTGGAATACGTTCCAGAATTGCCGCGCTGCGCTCTTCATCAGCACGCAGCTGCTGGGTATTGTTGGTGGCCATGTAGCCCGGCGCAATCGCGTTGACGTTGATATTGTGCTGCGCCCACTCGTTCGCCAGCAGACGGGTCACGCCCATCACGGCGCTCTTCGATGCGGTGTAAGACGGTACGCGGATGCCGCCCTGGAAAGAGAGCATGGAGGCAATATTGATGATCTTCCCGCCTTTCCCCTGCGCGATGAAGTGCTTCGCAGCCGCCTGGGACATAAAGAACACGCTCTTGATGTTCAGGTTCATCACGTCGTCCCAGTCCGTTTCGCTGAAGTTAATCGCATCTTCACGGCGAATCAGGCCCGCATTGTTGACCAGAATATCGATATGCCCGAACTCCGCCACCGCGCGATCCAGCAGTTCAGGGATCGCATCGATTTTGCGCAGGTCCGCGGTCAGGCTCAGGAAACGACGGCCCAGCGCGGTGACGCGCTCGATGGTTTCCGTTGGCTCTACGATGTTAATCCCGACGATATCACAGCCCGCTTCCGCCAGACCTAACGCCATACCCTGCCCCAGCCCGGTGTCACACCCGGAAACCACAGCCACTTTACCCTGCAGAGAAAATGCATCCAGAATCATGTTTGTTCCTTAATCGTTCAGCGCCTGTCACCAACAGGCAGATGTATGCTTAACTGCCTGCGACTAGCGCAGATCCTTAACAGCGACGTGGTCCATGTCATCGAAGACCTGGTTTTCACCGACCATACCCCAGATAAAGGTATAAGCTTTCGTTCCCACGCCAGAGTGGATGGACCAGCTTGGCGAAATGACCGCCTGCTCGTTGTGCATCACGATATGGCGAGTTTCCTGGGGCTGTCCCATCATGTGGAACACGCAGGCATCTTCATCCATGTTGAAGTAGAAATAGACTTCCATGCGGCGCTCGTGGGTATGGCACGGCATGGTGTTCCACAGGTTGCCCGGCGCAAGCTCGGTCAGCCCCATGCTGAGCTGGCAAGTTTCCAGCACATCCGGTACGAAGTATTTATTGATGGTGCGGCGGTTGCTGGTGAGGTTGTCACCAAGGGTCACCGGGGCAACGTCCGCTGGCGTGACTTTTTTGGTTGGGTAAGTCGTATGAGCCGGGGCGCAGTTGTAGTAGAACTTCGCCGGTTTGCTGCCATCGATGCTGGCGAACACCACTTCTTTCGCGCCTTTTCCGACGTACAGCGCGTCACGGTGACCAATTTCGTAGCACTGGCCATCGACGGTTATGGTGCCCGGCCCGCCAATGTTAATCACGCCCAGTTCACGGCGTTCGAGGAAGTAGCTCACGCCCAGCTGTTTGCCCACTTCACCGCCCACGGACACGGTTTTCGCCACCGGCATAATCCCGCCCACAATAATGCGGTCAATATGGCTGTAGACCATGGTGTACTTGTCGGCTTCGAACACTTGCTCAACTAAAAACTCACTGCGCAGCCCCTGAGTATCCAGCGTTTTTGCGTGCGCACTGTGGATGCTTTGTCTGACGTCCACGTAAACCTCCAGAATTGATCGTGCCCGAAGGCAAAGATGAATAACGAAACAATGTTCCGTTTTCGTGATGAACACATATTATCCCCTGTACATGGGGTTTTCAATCACATTTAAAACAACGTTTCATTTTTTCTGTATGTTTATGCCAGAAATGGTGTTTCGATCACGATAAATCTTTAAGCCCCTCAATCTGGCTAAAGAAACTGAGAATTTGCGCTGTCAGTCACACACAATGAAACGATGTTTTGATAATTTAACACCTAGTTTTCAACCTATATTACGCGTTCAAAGGAGTGCATTATGGCTAAAGGTATGCGGGTCAAGCTGAACTACGAGGTCAGCCGCGATCCGGATACAGGCGTGGAAGTTACCCGCCTGACCCCACCGGAAGTAACCTGTCATCGCAACTACTTTTACCAGAAGTGCTTCTTTAACGATGGCAGCCACCTGCTGTTCGCCGGGGAGTTCGACGGTCACTGGAACTATTACCTGCTGGATCTGAAAAACGCCGAAGCGGTGCAGCTGACCGAAGGCGCGGGCGATAACACCTTTGGCGGGTTCCTCTCTCCGGACGATCAATCCCTCTACTATGTGAAGAACGATCGCACCCTGCTTGAGGTGGATTTAAAGACGCTGGCAGAGCGCGAAGTGTACCGTGTCCCGGAAGAGTGGGTTGGCTACGGCACCTGGGTCGCGAACAGCGACTGCACCAAACTGGTGGGTATTGAGATTGCCAGACGTGACTGGACGCCACTCAACGACTGGAAAATTTTCCACGACTTCTTCCACAAAGGGCCGCACTGCCGCCTGCTGCGCGTTGATCTAAAAACGGGTGAAAGCACCACCATCCATGACGAGAAGATCTGGCTGGGACATCCGATTTATCGCCCGTTCGATGACAATACCGTGGCCTTCTGTCATGAAGGGCCACACGACCTGGTTGACGCCCGCATGTGGCTGGTCAACGAAGATGGCAGCAACGTGCGGAAAGTGAAAACGCACGCGGAAGGGGAAAGCTGCACGCATGAATTTTGGGTGCCGGACGGATCCGCACTGATCTACGTCTCTTACCTGAAAGGTCAGCAAGGGCGCACCATCTCCCGCTTCAATCCGGACACCGGCGTGAATGAAGCGGTAATGAACATGCCCGCCTGTTCGCACCTGATGAGCAACGTAGACGGCACCATGCTGGTTGGCGACGGTTCCGGCACGCCTGTCGATGTGAAAGACACCGGCGGCTACACCATTGATAACGATCCTTATCTGTATGCCTTTGACGTGGCGAAGAAAGCCTATTACCGCATTGCCCGTCATGACACTTCCTGGGCTACGGTGGCGAACAGCCGCCAGGTAACCCACCCGCATCCGTCCTTCACGCCGGACGAAAAAGCGGTGCTGTACAGTTCCGATAAAGACGGCAAACCGGCCCTCTATATCGCGAAACTCCCCGAGCAACCTGAAATGTTGCATGCCTGAATGAGTTAGTGTTTCTGTAACTGGCCTTGCCCTCCGATTCGGAGGGCTTTTTTTTGGGTGTTTGCGGCGCTTTTTGCCGGGTGGCGCTAACGCTTACCCGGCCTACGAAACGACTGATTGGAGAGAAAGTGTATCCGGGTAAGCGCATCGCCATCCGGCATACGAAACGACGGAGTGGAAGGAAAGTGTAGGCCGGGTAAGCGCATCGCCATCCGGCATACGAAACGACGGAGTGGAAGGAAAGTGTAGGCCGGGTAAGCGCAGGGCCACCCGGCATACGAAACGACGGAGTGGAAGGAAAGTGTAGGCCGGGTAAGCGCAGGGCCACCCGGCATACGAAACGACGGAGTGGAAGGAAAGTGTAGGCCGGGTAAGCGAAGCGCCACCCGGCGGTTTTTAGCGAAGAAGCTGGATTATCAGAAGGAGTACGCCACGCCTAAACGGAAACGGGTCTGGCGTTCGTCAGTGTCTTTAACCCCCACGTTGCCCACCTCAACATACGGTGCCCAGTTTTTATCCCATTTGTAGGCGAGCTTGGCGTTATATTCATTGGAATAATCTTTATTGTTATTTCGGGCCACGCCTTCAGAGCTTTTCGCGTAAACATAGTTCAGCTCGGTACGCCAGTCACCTAATACCCAACCGACCCACGCATCACCACGGTTAACTTTATCATCGTCCTTATTTGAGCTTGACGGGTAGCGGGTATATTCATAACGGTAACGCGCGGCCACGTAGAAGCCATTATCGAAACTATATTGCACATGCAGATTCGGTTTATAAATGGTACGACTGTCTGTGCTTTCAATCGTAAACGCAGGCGTCAGGGCGATATTGTCTGTCGCTTTCCAGCGCCAGCTAATCTGATCTTCGTGACCGTTCCCCACCACATCCGCGAATGGCTGATCTGCCTTGTCCCCGCCTGATTTCCACTTCGCCTCGACTGAAAAACCGAAGCCATTATCAAAGCGGTGCGAGACGGCAACACGGTCGGCATTCGAGCCGCTGTCAATATATTCGTGACGCAGATCGACGGTAACGGCGCTAACCGCAAAAGAGGCACTAATAAGGGAAGCAAGGAGCAGAGATTTCTTAAACATGAAAAAACCCTCAATTAAAATAACGTTTCGTTTTTATGAAACTTGAGTTTATTTTTTATGTACCGTTATTTTAGTGACAAGGATCGAAATTATTTGTTTCATTTTTTTTGGCAAAGATCGACGTGAACCTCATCAACAAAAAAGGCGTATAACGCATAAATTCCAGGCGTGAGATCACACTAAGAACTTCACAAAGCGAATAATTCACCGCGCAATAATTATTGTGGGCTTAAGAAAGAACGCAGAAGTGTTAAAAAAGGATTCTGCGGACATAAAAAAACCTCCCGAGGGAGGCTTTCTGTGCGCAGAGGGGGAAATTACCGTTCGATAGCCAGGGCTACCCCCTGCCCTCCGCCAATGCAGAGCGTTGCGATCCCTTTTCGGGCGTTACGCTTTTTCATTTCGTGGACTAGCGACACCAGAATGCGGCAGCCGGAAGCGCCAATAGGATGACCGAGCGCGATCGCACCGCCGTTGACGTTGACCCGTAGCGGATCCCATTCCAGCATTTTCCCGACCGAGATCGCCTGTGCAGCAAAGGCTTCATTGACTTCAATCAGATCTACATCGTTCAGCTGCCAGCCCGCCCGCTCAAGACAGCGGCGCGTGGCATAGACCGGGGCGATCCCCATTAACGCAGGATCAACACCCACGCTGGCAAACGCTTTGATGCGCGCCAGTACCGGCAGCGCCAGCTCCTGGGCTTTGCTTTCACTCATCATCATCACCGCCGCCGCACCGTCGTTAATGGAGGATGCGTTACCTGCCGTTACAGAACCGAGCGTTTCGAAGGCCGGATCGAGTTTTGCCAGCCCTTCTGCGCTGGCATCGGTGCGCGGCTGCTCGTCGGTATCAACGATGAGCGCTTCGCCGTTCTGGCGTTGGGTACTGACCGGGACAATTTCATCGCGAAAACGGCCGGAGTCGATCGCTGCACGCGCTTTTTGCTGCGAGCTAAGCGCATACGCATCCTGAAGCTCGCGGCTGATGCCGTATTCCCGCGCCAGGTTTTCCGCCGTTACGCCCATATGGTAGTCGTTGAAGGCGTCCCACAGCCCGTCATGAACCAGGCTGTCAAGCAGTTGACTGTTCCCGAGCTGCGCGCCGGTCCGGCTGTCGGTCAGGACATGCGGGGCGCGGCTCATATTTTCCTGCCCTCCGGCAATGACCACGTCCGCTTCACCGCACTGGATGGCCTGCGTCGCAAGGTGGAGCGCTTTCAAACCTGAACCACAGACGTCGTTGATGGTAATCGCCGAAACGGTATTAGGCAGGCCGCCCTTCAGCGCCGCCTGGCGCGCAGGGTTTTGTCCCGCGCCAGCGGTCAGCACCTGGCCGAGGATCACCTCATCAATTTCATGTGCGGCAACCCCGCTGCGTTCCACCAGCGCTCTTACCACCACGCTGCCGAGATCAACCGCAGAGTGACGCGCAAGCGCTCCCTGAAAACAGCCGATAGCCGTACGTAACGCACCCACTATAACGACATCTTTCATCACGACCTCTGTGCAAAATGACATGACGATAGTAGAGGATTGTTATCAACAATTGACGCAAATGTTTAAAATTAGTGAGTTTAGTCACAGGATTATCGTGCGTCCTGCAAGTACTGGCGCAGCCAGCTTCCGGCGACGCCGGGCGGGGTTCTTTTGTTCCATACCAGATCGATGGCAATCGACCTCGGCCAGCCCGGCACGTTCAGCTGCACCAGCGATTTCGATGCGTCAAATTCGTCGACCAGCGCGCAGGGTAACGCGCACCAGCCAAAGCCCTGTACCGCCATGCTCAGCAGCAGCAGGTAGTTCGGCGCAGACCAGACCGGCCCGCGCGCAAGGGGCGCTTCCCGTTCAAGATAGGTACTCAGCCGCAGCTCGCGCCAGCCATGCAGCTCGTCCGCCTGCGTCTCATGTTGCCCTGCCAGAGGATGTCCGGCAGAAACGTAAATAGCCATCCGCGTCTGCATAGGCAGGCGGGCCGCGCCAATATCGGTCGGGTAGCTGTCGCGTGCTTCCGTCAGGCCAATTTGCGCCCGCTCCTTTTGCAGCAGATCGATCACGTCCTCCTCTTCCCCAATCAGGCACTCAAATTCGGTGTGCGGAAAACGCTGGTCGAACTGGCTCATCATCTCTTCCAGCACGGCCGGGTTAAGCGTATCGGAGAGAACAAAGGTAAAACGCGCCTCCGTTTGCGCCGTTAAGGATACGGCCAGCTCATCAAGGCGCGCGCTGGCGGCGAGGATTGACTGGACATAGCCCAGCACCTGTTCACCCTGGGCGGTTAACACCGGGTGACGCGCCGAGCGATCAAACAGCTCAAAGCCAAGGTCAGCTTCAAGGTTGGCGATGGAGGTGCTGATGGTGGACTGGCTTTTACGCAGCCGTCGTGCCGCAGCTGAAAACGAACCTGCGGCGACAGTTTCAACAAACGCGGTCAGTGCTTCGGGAGAATAACGCATGATGTATCTACTTTATCGATGGATACCATCTTTTATATATCACCTTAAGCGATAAGAATAGGCCGCATCAACGCCCATACTGGCGTCTATATGAGGTAAATATGCAACATCAGGATGCACTCCAACGTAAATTGCCGGAGCGGATCTTCCATGCCGTCTGTTTTGAAGGTATTGCTACGGCGATCCTCGCCCCTACGGCCGCGTGGCTAATGCACCGCTCGGTGGTTGAAATGGGGGGTCTCACTATTATTCTGGCGACCACGGCAATGCTCTGGAACATTATCTATAACTTTGGCTTCGACCGTTTCTGGCCCGTTCAGCGGGTGAAGCGCACGGCAAAAGTGCGCGCCCTGCATGCGCTGGGTTTTGAATGCGGCTTTATTGTGATTGGCGTAACCATCGTTGCCGCCGTGCTGGGCGTGACGCTGCTCCAGGCCTTCACGCTGGAGATTGGTTTCTTCCTGTTCTTCCTGCCGTACACCATGCTCTACAACTGGGCGTATGACACCCTGCGGGAGAAAATTATCAAGCGCCGCCAGCAACGTCGCGCCCTGGCAAGCGAATGACCTTCCGGCCGGAGACCTTCTCCGGCCCAACCCCAGCGAAGCAACGGCGACCTCAACGCATAATTATGGTAAATTGCACTCCTTTTTGTTCGTTTTATAGTTGATACGTTGCTCTAATGTCGAAAATTTGGTCAAAAGAAGAGACTCTCTGGAGTTTCGCCCTCTACGGCACTGCCGTGGGCGCAGGAACCCTGTTCTTGCCCATTCAGCTCGGCTCTGCTGGCGCAATTGTCCTGCTGATCACCGCCCTTGTGGCGTATCCCTTAACCTACTGGCCGCATAAAGCGCTGGCGCAATTTATTCTGTCGTCGAAGACGAAAGGCAACGAAGGGATCACCGGTGCCGTTTCCCATTACTACGGCAAAAAGATCGGCAACCTCATCACCACGCTCTATTTCGTGGCCTTCTTTGTGGTGGTTCTGATTTACGCGGTGGCGATAACCAACTCACTTACTGAACAGCTGGCGAAACGGATGACGGTGGATACCAGCGTGCGGATGCTGGTGAGTTTTGGCGTGGTGCTGATTTTGAATCTGATCTTCCTGATGGGGCGGCACATCACCATTAAGGTGATGGGTTTCCTTGTCTTTCCGCTGATCGCCTATTTCCTGTTTGTCTCGCTGTATCTGACGGGCAGCTGGCAGCCGTCGCTTCTGACCAGCCAGATGGCCTTCGACCAGCATACACTGCACCAGGTGTGGATATCGATCCCGGTGATGGTTTTCGCTTTTAGCCATACCCCGATCATCTCGACCTTCGCCGTAGATCGTCGCGAGAAATACGGTGAAGAGGCTATGGGTAAATGCAAAAAAATCATGAAAGTGGCGTACCTGATCATCTGCCTCAGCGTGCTGTTCTTTGTGTTCAGCTGCCTGCTTTCGATTCCACCGTCCTATATCGTGGCGGCAAAAGAGGAAGGGGTGACGATCCTGTCCGCGCTGTCGATGATGCCTTCGTCCCCGGCATGGCTGGGCATTTCCGGTATTATCGTGGCAATTATAGCGATGTCGAAATCGTTCCTCGGCACCTATTTTGGCGTGATTGAAGGGGCAACGGAAATTGTGAAATCGTCGCTGAATCAGGTGGGTGTGAAGAAAAGTCGTGCCTTTAACCGCGCGGTTTCGATTCTCGGCGTGTCGCTGATTACCTTTGCGGTCTGCTGCATCAACCCGAATGCGATCTCGATGATTTACGCCATCAGCGGTCCGCTTATCGCCATGATCCTGTTCATCATGCCGACGCTGTCGACGTACCTGATCCCGTCGTTAAAACCGTACCGCTCCATCGGTAACCTGCTGACGCTGATTGTGGGTGTGCTGTGTGTGTCGGTGATGTTTGTCGGTTGAGTGTGCTGCCCGGCGCAATGCCGGGCATCTGTTTTACGCCCGAATATCGTCATACTCCCGCGTATTATCAAACTCATGCTTCGCAAACGGACACAGCGGGATTATTTTACGGTTCTCCCCGCGCATCTTCTCTACCACCTTTGCCACCAGCTGTTTACCCACACCCTGCCCTTTCAGGCTCGGATCCACATCGGTGTGCTCGATGATGCTCAGATGCTCGCCGGTCGGGACAAAGACGATCTCCGCAACCTGATTGCCTTCGGCGTCGTTGACATAAAACTTGTTATGGCCTTCAAGAATATCCATGGTTCCTCACTTATTTTAGGCGGTACTTCAGCGCACCGCTCGGGCAGGTATCAATTACGCGCGCAACAGTTTCTGCATCCACTTCATCCGGTGCGATCCAGGGTTTACGCTTCAGGTCGAACAGCGCCGCGCTGCCGCGTACGCAGTTGCCCGAGTGTTTGCAGATCCCTGTGTTGAAGTAGACATCGATTTTCTCACCGGTATAGGCCCGGTACCCTGCATCCAGTAGCTCCTGATCCATGACATTGCCTCTGTAATTATTGTGGTGACAAATGCAGCATACCCTCACCCGATCCGCCTGACCACGTCAAAAACGACGATCGGATACACTGTTTCGGCTCGTTATTTTACTTCTCGCTTAAGACTATTCCGATTATAAATACTCAGGTCGGTAAGATATATTTTTGCGCTACGTCAATTCTTGTAATCATTTCCGCCGCGTTCACATTAAGATTATTAGCTAAGCGGAATCCTAACGACACAATTTATTTCCCCCTAAGCAATGGATTTACTTCCGATTTTCAAAAATCGTAACGAAGCGGTATTTCCCCCGCATCTCTGGAAATGGTGCAAAACAACCCAGACAGGAAATTTGACTCTTCTCACATAACGACTAATGTTAATTTCTGAACGACAACTGATACGAATTACTTATCGTATCACCTGACATAAACGCAACATGAGGGTTGATATATGGCAGAGCAACATCGTGGTGGTTCCGGTAATTTCGCGCAAGACCGTGAAAAAGCATCAGAAGCTGGACGTAAAGGCGGCCAGCACAGCGGCGGTAATTTCAAAAACGATCCGCAACGCGCATCTGAAGCGGGTAAGAAAGGGGGACAGAACAGTCACGGCGGGGGCCGTAAATCTGATAACTCCTGATCTTATTTAAAGCTCTTATAAATATACCGAGAGCATGCTGCGGGCCTGTCGGCTCGCAGTACCTTCCCTTTATTTCACTGGAGCGAATATATGAATATGAAAACTGTTGAAGATGTATTTATTCACCTGTTATCCGATACCTATAGCGCTGAGAAGCAGCTGACCCGCGCGCTGAGCAAGTTAGCCCGCGCCGCATCAAGCGAGAAGCTGAGCGCTGCCTTCACGGCTCACCTTGAGGAGACGCAGGGACAGATCGAACGTATCGATCAGATTATTGAGCAGGAATCCGGCCTCAAGCTGAAGCGCATGAAATGCGTTGCAATGGAAGGCTTAATTGAAGAAGCCAACGAAGTTATTGAGAGCACTGAGAAAAACGAAGTGCGTGACGCTGCATTAATTGCCGCCGCACAGAAAGTCGAGCACTACGAAATTGCCAGCTACGGCACCCTGGCCACCCTGGCTGAACAATTAGGCTATAAAAAAGCCGTTAAACTTCTTGCAGAAACACTGGAAGAAGAAAAAGAAACCGATCTCAAATTAACCGATCTGGCTGTCGGCAATATTAATCAAAAAGCCCAGAAAGGATAAATAAAAATTTGATGAGCATCAGCACCAACAATTAACCAGAAAATAAATCACAGGAGTTAATTATGAATCATGTAGAACACTACCATGATTGGCTACGCGATGCCCATGCGATGGAAAAGCAAGCCGAATCCATGCTGGAATCAATGGCCAGCCGTATTGATAATTATCCCGACTTACGTGCACGAATTGAACAACACGTTAATGAAACTAAACATCAAATTACCGTGCTTGAAGAAATTCTCGACCGCAATAATATTTCCCGTTCGGTCATAAAAGATTCCATGAGCAAAATGGCGGCGCTCGGCCAGTCCATTGGCGGCATGTTCCCTTCCGACGAAATTGTTAAAGGCTCCATCAGCGGCTACGTTTTTGAGCAGTTTGAAATTGCCTGCTACACCTCTCTGCTGGCCGCGGCCAAACAAGCGGGCGATACCGCCTCCATTCCAGCCATTGAATCCATTCTGGAAGAAGAGCGCCAGATGGCGGACTGGCTGATTCAACATATTCCACAGACGACGGAACAGTTCCTGCTGCGCTCCGACGCGGACGGCGTTGAAGCGAAAAAATAACGGAAGAGGGAGAAACTATGTTTCGACACGTAAAACAGCTGCAATACACAGTACGCGTAGCCGAACCGAATCCGGGTCTGGCTAATCTTCTGCTTGAGCAGTTTGGCGGGCCACAGGGCGAACTTGCCGCGGCATGTCGTTACTTTACGCAAGGATTGAGCGACGACGATCCCGGTCGTAAAGATATGCTGATGGATATCGCGACCGAGGAGTTAAGTCACCTGGAAATTATCGGCACCCTGGTGGGTATGCTTAATAAGGGTGCGAAAGGTGAACTGGCGGAAGGCGTTGAAAATGAAGCGGAGCTGTACCGGTCCATGACCGAAAACGGCAATGACAGTCATATCACTTCCCTGCTCTACGGGGGCGGTACTCCGCTCACTAACTCCGCAGGCGTACCGTGGACGGCGGCGTACGTGGATACCATTGGCGAACCCACCGCGGATCTGCGCTCTAACATTGCGGCCGAGGCGCGCGCCAAAATTATCTACGAACGGCTTATTAACGTAACGGACGATCCAGGTGTTAAAGATGCGCTGGCGTTTTTAATGACGCGTGAGGCAGCACACCAGCTTTCGTTTGAGAAGGCGCTCCAGTCGATCCGTAACAACTTCCCACCGGGTAAATTGCCTCCAATCGAAGAGTACACCAACAAGTACTACAATATGTCTGAGGGGGGAGAAGTTCGCGGAAGCTGGAACAGCGACAAGCACTTCGACTACGTGGAATCTCCTCAGCCAGCGGTCGATGGCGGTGACGGCGGCGCAAGCGTAACGCTTACAACAGAGCAGGCTACGCTGGTCAAAGCAATGTGCGCACGTACGAAATCCGATCCTAAAGCCGATCCGCTTACCGGTGCCGAGCTTGGCGCGGGTAAGAAAAAACCGTAACCGGTTTTGCCAGGCAGCCTGAGGCTGTCTGGCAATGCCTTGTGGGCTATCAGTTCCAGAGGTACGGAGCATGTTCGAGCTTGATGCGTTTCATCTGGCCAGGATACAGTTCGCCTTTACCGTCTCTTTCCATATTCTCTTTCCGGCAATCACCATCGGGCTTGCGAGCTATCTGGTGGTTCTCGAGGGCATGTGGCTTCGCACAAAAAATGATGTCTGGCGCTCGCTTTACCATTTCTGGCTGAAAATTTTCGCCGTTAACTTTGGTATGGGCGTGGTTTCCGGGCTGGTAATGGCTTACCAGTTTGGGACTAACTGGAGCGGATTTTCCCAGTTCGCAGGCAGCATAACCGGCCTTCTGCTCACTTATGAAGTCTTAACCGCCTTCTTCCTCGAAGCCGGATTCCTGGGCGTGATGTTGTTCGGCTGGAACAAGGTCGGCCCCGGCCTGCACTTCTTTGCCACCTGCATGGTAGCGCTGGGCACGCTGATGTCCACCTTCTGGATCCTCGCCTCCAACAGTTGGATGCATACCCCGCAGGGCTTCAGTATTCAGAATGGTCAGGTCATTCCCGAAGACTGGCTGGCCATTATTTTTAACCCCTCATTCCCTTACCGTCTGATCCATATGTCCATCGCCGCCTTCCTGTGCAGCGCCTTGTTTGTGGGCGCGTCCGGGGCATGGCATCTGCTGCGCGGCAACGACACGCCCGCTATTCGCAAAATGTTCTCCATGGCCATGTGGATGGCGCTGCTGGTCGCGCCCATCCAGGCAGTCGTTGGGGATATGCACGGCCTGAATACGCTTGAGCATCAGCCTGCCAAAATCGCCGCGATTGAAGGCCACTGGGAAAATCCGCCCGGCGAGGCTACCCCGCTGCTGCTGTTCGGCGTACCGGATATGGAGGAGGAGCGCACCAAATACGGGCTTGAAATTCCGGCGCTCGGCAGCCTGATCCTGACGCACAGCCTGGATAAACAGGTCCCGGCGCTGAAAGATTTCCCGAAAGAGGACCGCCCGAACTCGCTCATCGTCTTCTGGTCTTTCCGCATTATGGTCGGCATGGGGCTGCTGATGATTACGCTTGGTGTGCTGAGCGTCTGGCTGCGCTATCGCCGCCGACTCTATCACTCGCGACCATTCCACTGGTTTGCCCTGTGCATGGGGCCAGCCGGACTGCTTGCGCTGCTCGCCGGGTGGGTCACCACCGAAGTGGGCCGCCAGCCGTGGGTCGTCTACGGCTATCTGCGCACGATAGATGCGGTGTCTCTGCACAGCACGTTGCAGATGAGCATCAGCCTGCTGGCTTTTATCGTGGTCTACTGTTCGGTATTTGGCGTGGGTTATGTTTATCTCGCCCGGTTGATAAAGAAAGGGCCGCAGCCTGTCGGCACGTTAACGTCTAATACGTCGGGCACCCCTGCCCGTCCGCTGTCCGCCGCCGAGTCTGTTCCGGAAGAGGAGAAGATCTGATGGGCGTCGATATCCCGGTCATCTGGTTTGCCATTATTGTCTTCCCACGCTGATGTACATCATCATGGACGGTTTCGATCTCGGTATCGGCATGCTGTTCAGCTTTGTGGGCGATGCCAAAGAGCGCGACGTGATGGTGAACAGCGTCGCACCGGTCTGGGACGGAAATGAAACCTGGCTGGTTCTCGGCGGCGCAGGGTTGTTCGGCGCGTTTCCGCTGGCCTACGCGGTGATTATCGATGCCCTGACCATCCCGCTCACGGCCATGCTGATCGGGCTTATTTTCCGCGGCGTGGCATTTGAGTTTCGCTTTAAGGCGACCCCTTCCCACCGCAAATTCTGGGACTATTCTTTTGCTGGCGGTTCCCTGCTGGCAACCTTCAGCCAGGGGATCGTGGTCGGCGCGATGATCAACGGCTTTGACGTGGAAGGGCGACGCTTTGTGGGCTCCTCGCTGGACTGGTTAACCCCGTTTAACCTGTTCTGCGGGCTGGGTTTGATTGTCGCCTATACCCTGCTGGCTACCACATGGCTGATCATGAAAAGCGAAGGCGCGCTGCAAAACCGGATGCGTGAGCTGACCCGGCACGTGCTGCTGGCACTGATCGCCGTTATTGCGGTGGTGAGTATCTGGACCCCGCTCGGCTGGCAGTTTGTCGCCGAGCGCTGGTTTACACTGCCTAACTTCTTCTGGTTCCTGCCGGTTCCGGTTCTGGTGGCGGTATTCAGCCTATGGATCTGGCGGCTGACGCGCAATCCCGACAGCCATGCCCGTCCGTTCCTGTTAACGCTGGGCCTGATTTTCCTCGGCTTTAGCGGACTGGGCATCAGCCTGTGGCCACACATTATCCCGCCGCACATCACCCTGTGGGAAGCCGCCGCACCGCCTGCCAGCCAGCTGTTTATGCTGATCGGCACGCTGTTAATCATCCCGGTGATCCTGGTTTACACCGCCTGGAGCTACTACGTCTTCCGGGGCAAAGTGTCTGATACCGAAGGTTATCACTAAGGATTGCTATGGCAGGCTGGCATACACGCGCCATTATTTACCAGATTGATACCGCCCTGTTTTACGATCTTAACGGCGATGGCTGTGGCGACATCGCCGGGATCGCCGCGAAGTTGCGCTACATCCGCCGGATGGGCGCGACGGTTATCTGGATCACCCCGTTTTACCTCACCCCTTTTCTCGATGAAGGCTATGACGTAAGCGACCATTTGCAGGTCGATCCCCGCTTCGGCAAGCTCAACGATATCATCGCCTTTATTGAACAGGCGCGGGAGCTGGGGATGAAGGTCATTATTGAGCTGCTGATCCAGCACACCTCGGATGCGCATCCCTGGTTTCAGCAAGCCCGCCGCAACCCGCAGTCACCCTACCGTGACTATTATCTCTGGTCTGACACGGACGAGGACGATACGCCACCGATGTTCCCCGGCGTGGAAAAGAGCGTCTGGACATGGGACGACGAAGCGGGGCAATACTACCGGCATATGTTTTATCACCACGAGCCGGATCTCAATCTGGCCTCCCCGGCGGTGCTGAAGGAGGTTGAGAACATCATCATCTTCTGGCTAAAGCTCGGGGTGTCGGGCTTTCGCCTGGATGCAGCGTCGCACCTGACAAAACAGGCCGGGCGTGGAGATGAAAAACGCGGCCTGTGGATCCTGGAGCATCTGCGCCGTCTTATCGAACAGCGCAATCCGGACGCGATCCTGCTCGGCGAAGTCGACGTGGAGGTCGACGCCTACAAAGATTATTTTGGTCAGAATGACCGGCTCAACCTGGTGCTGAATTTCTGGCTCAATAAGTACTTTTACGTCAGCCTTGCAGAGAAGAGCGCACGACCGCTGCGCAACGCGGTGAAAAAGATGATTGTGCCGCCGGACTCCTGCTGTTTTGCCAACTGGCTGCGCAATCATGATGAGCTGGATCTGGAAGGGATAGGCAAAAAAGCGAAGCAGACCGTCATTGATGCCTTCGCCCCTGATGAAGAGATGAGCGTGTATCAGCGAGGGATCCGCCGCCGTCTGGCGCCGATGCTTAAGGGCGATCGAAAGCGGCTGGCCTTTTGCCATGCGGTCTTGTTTTCGCTGCCGGGCGTACCGGTCATGCGCTACGGGGATGAAATTGGAATGGGCGATGATTTAGATCTGGAGGAGCGTTACGCCGTACGCACCCCGATGCAGTGGGCCGGGTCGCAGGGCGGCGGTTTCTCAGATGCCGACCCGAAAACCTTTATCGCCCCAATGATTGACCATGGTCCGTACCGCTATCAAAAAATCAACGTGGCGGATTCGCTGTTGCACCGCAACTCCCTCCTGCACTGCATTATCGATATCGCCAATACGCGCTCGGAGTTTCCTGAGATCGGCGTCGCGCCGTTTCGTCTTATTACTATCGACAACGATGCGGTACTGGGGATCTATTACGAAACCGACACGCGCAGCATTCTGACCTTCGTTAACTTCAGCGATAAGCCCGTTAATTTTACCGCCAGAGGGATCCGGCATGCGACCTGGACCGCATGCCTGGCGGACAAACGCTACGACGACGCGCTGGTATGCGGCAAAACCGTCGCGCTTAACCTCAGCGGCTATGGCTACCGCTGGTTCTGGACCGATCGTACCGCACTGCGCTGATTATCGTCTCCGCGAGAGCAGCAGACGCGCCACGATCGCGCCCGTGACGGCGAGGGAGCCGAGCAGCACTTTCCCCGGCATGCCGGAGGTAACGCTGGTGGCGCGCTCTTTTGCTTCGTCGGTGAAATGCCCGTGGATTTTATGCAGATCGTTAACCGGCTGATCCAGATAGTCCTGACGGTCATCCGCATTTAGCGTATCGGTCATCTGCCCTTCCCAGGCCTTTTTAACCATCAGCCGGTCCAGAAAACCGGGGAAAAGAAACTGCCCGACAATCGACTGGACAGTGCTGCTGCCCACCCACAGCTCCCGCACCGGTTTCTGCGCCACCTTAAAAATAGCGCTGGCAGCCACTTCCGGCTGAAACACGGGAGGAACCGGGCGCATCGCCCAGGCAAATTTATTCCTCGCCCACTCGAACTGCGGCGTATTGAGGCCCGGCATCTGTACCATTGCGATCTGCACCCGGCTGTTTTCATGCATCAGCTCGGTGCGTACGGCATCGGTAAATCCGCGGATCGCGGCCTTCGCGCCACAGTAGGCTGACTGCAAGGGAATGGAACGGTAGGCCAGCGCGGAGCCAACCTGAATAAACGTTCCACGATCGCGAGGGGTCATTAACTCCAGCGCGGCGCGGGTGCCGTTAACATAGCCCAGATAGGTCACCTCGGTGACGCGGCGAAACTCCTCCGGGGACATGGTGCGAAACGGCGCCAGCATCCCGCCCATGGCGTTATTCACCCACACATCGATGGCTCCAAGCCGGTATTCAATTTCGTTAGCAGCATCGGTCACCGCCTTGCTGTCCGCCACGTCGGCCTGAATGGCACACGCGTTGATCCCGAAACGGCGCAACTCCTCTTCTGTGGAGCGCAGGCTCTGCTCATCGCGGGCAATAATGCCTACATCGTAGCCCGCTTTAGCAAAATGCAGCGCCGTGGCTTTCCCCACGCCCGCCGTACCGCCGGTAATAACGATAACAGCCATAGCCTTTCCCCTTGTCTCAGACGTTATCCCATCCGGAGAGTATTTCGATCAGTTCAGACAGCGAATAACGCACCGCTTTTTCCACCACATCCTGACATTCACCGGAAAACAGCACGGTGCGGGTTTCCGTCTGTCCGCGAATATTCCAGCCGAAGCAGACCGTACCGGCTGCCGTGCCATCGTCTCCGCCTTCCGGTCCCGCATAGCCGCTGATGGCAACACCAATATCCGCCTCGGCAATATCGCGAATTTTAGCGGCCATCTCAGTAACCGTTTGTTCACTGACGGCGGTGAAGCGCTCAATCGTTTCGTGCCGCACGCCGAGGATCCTCTCCTTCGCCGCATCGCTGAACACCACCATGCCAACGTCATAAAATTCCGCCGTGTTCTCTTCGGCACAAAGCGCAACCGCAAGATTACCGCCGGTGCAGGACTCCGCCGTGGTTAGACGCAGTCCTCTTTCTGTGAGCGTCGTGGCAAGCTTTTTCGTCAGCTCGCTGATGGTCGTATTATTATCGTGAATAAGGTTGCTCATGGATGTGCCCCTTAGTTAATTTTCTTCAGGAATAATTGAAATATGGCCGTTACGCTCAAGGATCGCGTACTTAATATCCTTTAATTCCGTTATGCCGTGGTTCTGGCGTGCTGAAACCAATATATCATCGCAGGATACATCGACTTTTTTCAGTTTATCCGCAATGGGAATACCATTCTCTACCAATATCACCGGGGTGCCATCAAGAACATTCTCAACAGAAGAAGAATATTTTTTAATCAGGCCAAAAATAATATCCACCACCACCAGCGTTGTTATTGTAATCATCGCACCGGTGACGGAAAAATCTTCGCCCAGTAGCGCCTGCTGTGTCGCCTCACTGATAATTAAGAGCAAAATAAGGTCAAAGCTGGTCATTTGCAGCAGGGCGCGCCGTCCGGCGACTTTAAACACGATCACCAGAAACAGGTATATTGCCAGGGCACGAAAAACCATGTCCATATTCGACTCCTAGGGGTAAATAAACTGCCAGAAGCGGATATCTGGCCCGTTGTTTACGCGGATGCTGTTTGTCCATTTCCCTGCTTTTGTCGGCGTGATGAACAGCAGGACGGTGAACTTATCGCTCTGTTTCAGATTGTCGTAAACGAGAAACAGGGTATTCCCCCGGCTATACATGCTGTCCGGCTGCGGCCAGACGCTGCCCGGCTCATATACGTCGCTGCTTTCGTTGGTCAGGCTGAGAATATATTTACCCTCAGACGTCACCGGAAACGTCAGCGTCATCCGCGATTCGGTCTGGCGGCGGCCGAAGCGCTCATAGCTAAGGTTCAGGGATTTTGCTTCGTTTGTTTTCTCCACGTCGCTAACCGCACCGCTGGAAAACAGGCCGGCTAACGCGGCCACGATAATACCTAACAGTACAATAAAACCCACCTGACGAAATGCATACTCAAACGTCAGTAAACGATAACTCTCTTTTATCCCAGGCACTTTTTCATTTTTTGGTTCCATGGCTTTTGTCACCGTTTCGCTTAATTGCCGAAATTTTTGATTTTTCTACGCAAATGCTTTTAAGACTTATCACATTTGCCACATAAAGGAATAGCAACAATACTTAATAAGTCAAGACATCCAAAATGAAGGATATCAGATGAAATTATCAGTGATTTCAGCCTTGTTAATATTAATTATCCCTTCCGCATGGGCAGATAATAACGGCGGGTTACAAAAGGGTGAAGCGCCGCCACCGCCGCATGCCCTGGACAGTGGTTATCGTGGTACCGATGATGCGCGCATTATGACCATTACTCAGGCAAAAGAGATGCATGATGGCGCCTCTATTTCACTGCGCGGCAATCTTATTGATGGCAATGGCGATAAATACGTATTCCAGGATAAAACCGGGAAAATCGACGTTATTATCCCGAAAGCCGTATTTGACGACAGAACCGTGGAACCTGACAACATGATCAGTATTAGCGGCTCGCTCGATAAAAAATCATCCCCACCCGTAGTGCGGGTCAGCCACTTGCAAAAATAATTCAGCGAAGCGTTAACGCTGTAACTATCCATCAAATCTCACCCCTAACAAGGAGTTAGCTATGAGTGATAATGAACAACGTACGAACGCTTACCCAACGCCACCTTTCCCGGAGCAGCCCCAGACGCCACCGGGCCTGGCCTCTGAAATGGACCCTGTTCCCGATCACGGCGAGACAAGCTACAAAGGGCATGGCCGGCTTACCGGTAAGAAGGCGCTAATTACCGGGGGCGATTCCGGCATCGGACGCGCGGTAGCCATTGCCTATGCCCGCGAAGGGGCAGATGTCGCCATTAACTATTTGCCGGAAGAGGAAGAAGACGCTGCGGAAGTGATCGCCCTGATTAAAGCGGAAGGACGGAATGCCGTCGCGCTTCCGGGCGATGTGCGGGACGAAACTTTTTGTCAGAACCTGGTGGAACAGGCCGTCGGAAAACTGGGCGGGCTGGACATCCTGGTGAATAACGCAGGCCGCCAGCAATACCGTGAGACGCTGGAAGAACTGACCACGGAAGATTTTGACGCGACCTTTAAAACCAACGTCTATGCGCCTTTCTGGATCACAAAGGCGGCGTTGCGCCACATGAAAGCTCCCGCTTCCATCATTAACACCTCATCTGTACAGGCGGTAAAACCGAGCGCCGTACTGCTTGACTATGCGCAGACCAAAGCCTGTCTCGCGGTGTTTACCAAAGCGCTGGCGAAACAGCTGGGTCCGAAAGGGATCCGCGTGAACGCGGTAGCGCCCGGACCTTACTGGACCGTGCTCCAGCCCAGCGGGGGGCAGCCACAGGAAAAAGTGAAACATTTTGGCGAGAGTACCCCTCTGGGACGCCCGGGACAGCCCGTGGAGATCGCACCGCTGTATGTCACTCTGGCCTCGGATGAGTGTTCATACACCTCCGGGCAGGTCTGGTGTTCAGACGGCGGCGACGGCGTCATCTAGCGCTCAAGCAGCGCAGAGTGTAGGCCGGGTAAGGCGAAGCCGCCACCCGGCAAATTGTTGCTGGCGAATGCTAAAAGGCTGCGAAAGCAGCCTTTTTTACTTTTAAGGGGTGACGACAGGAAACCAGAAACTGAAGCTCTCCATGCAGCGCAGCATTTCGTCTACCTTCGCGGCGTTGCCGACGATCGTCACCTCTCCTGCCTGTTGCGCCTTTTTCAGCGTGGTCTCCTTAAGAATGATTTTGTTCAGCGTTTCGCGGCTGAGCGTAATGGTTGCATCCGGATCTTCTGCCTGGATATTGGCACTGTGGTTTAGCACGCCATTCTCCAGCTCCAGCTTATACCTGCCGCCCTCGCGGCCTAAATCAACGTTAAAAACGCCTCTGGCATTCGCTGCTCTGACGCCGTTAAGATGAACGCCGAAGTAGTCAAAAATCATCTCAGTCGACATGGCACGGACCGCATCCGGGCTGGCGGTTTTGGGCGTCGGCTTTATCTTCACGCCGTTACGCAACTCTTGCGCACCGGTGAGGTAGGCGTTACGCCACGGCCCTGACTCCGCATGGTATCCCAGCTGTTCAAACGCATCGGCTTCCAGTTCGCGCGCCGCTTTATTATTCGGATCGGCAAAAACGACTTTACTGACCACCTGAGCCACCCAGCGATAATTCCCCCGGGCATAATCGACACGGGCTTTTTCAAGGATCGCGCGGGCTCCGCCCATGTAATCGACATACTTTTTCGCCGCCTCGACCGGAGGCAGTTCATCGAGCGTCGCCGGATTGCCGTCGAACCAGCCAAGATAGTAGACATAGGTGGCTTTGACGTTGTTGCTTACCGAGCCGTAATAGCCACGGCCTGCCCAGGATTTAGCCAGCCCGTAAGGCAGGGCGAAATTAGCGGCTATTTCATCCCTCGTCAGCCCCTTATTCGCCAGTCTGAGCGTCTGGTCGTTGATATAGCGGTAGATATCACGCTGGCTTTTCATCAGCTTCACCACTTTTTTTGTTACCCCACGTGGGCCAGTGGTGCTGCGCGATAATGATTTCCGCTTTATCACCCCAACGATCGATGGCGTTATTGATGTACTTTGACCATGCCAGCGGATCGTGTATTTTCGCCCCGCGCAGCGAGTAGGTATTGTGCAGGGTGTGAGTGACGTTCTCTGCTGCTTCGATCAGCTTTTTCTCTTCCACATACCAGAGCATTTCAGACGGTGCTTCCGATTCCGGCGTCAGCATAAAGTCATAGGTGAGACCGTCAATGACCTCTTTCTGCTCCTCTTCGGTAATAGAGTGAGTGGGCGCGATGAGCGTGACCGTTCCGGCTGAGGTGGTAGTCCCCAGTCCTGCCCCCACCTGCCCCTTCACACCGGGTTTCAGCAGGTTTCCGTGGATATAGCTGGCACGGCGGCTCATGGCGTTTCCGGCCATGATATTTTCCGATACCGCCTCTTCCATAAAACCGGCTGGCGCATAGACTTTCACTTTGCCGGACATTACCCCGGCTTCATCAATTACGCCACGCACGCCGCCATAATGATCGACGTGGCTATGGGTATAAATAACGGCAACAACCGGACGTTTGCCGCGATGCTTAACGTAAAGATCCATGCCCGCTTTAGCCGTTTCCGCAGACACCAGCGGATCGATAACCGTGATCCCCTCTTTGCCCTCTATGATTGTCATATTCGACAGATCGAGGTTGCGGATCTGGTAGACGCCTTCCGTGACTTCAAACAGACCGCCGATATTATTCAGCTGCGCCTGACGCCACAGGCTCGGGTTGACGGTATCCGGCGCTTTTTGCCCTTCTTTGATAAAAGCGTATTTCTGGGGATTCCAGATAACGGCGCCTTTTTCACCTTTAATCACCGCAGGTGGCAGCGGGGCAATAAAGCCTTTATGCGCATTGCGGAAATCGGTTTTATCAAAGAAGGGCAGTTGACCATAAAGTGCATCATTCATTTGTTTCGTATGGGCAGTGGCTTCCTTCACCTCCTTTTGTGCCAGGACAGGCAATGAGATCAACGAGGCCAATAGCAGACCAGCAACGGCCATCGCACTAACGAGAGTTTTAAATTTCATACATCCTCGAGGCGTCATATTCACGCTGGCGGTACATGGGGGGGAAAGGAGGCTATCACCGGGCTTTTCTTTTACCTATGGAAATAACGTTTATAAATAAATAAGTTTATTCTTTCGTCGCTGCGGCCTTCAGGGATAATGCTGAGTCCAATTATTTCCCCGGAGTGATTCGATGAAGAGCCTGCCGTTCTTTTTCGCTATATTAAGTCTGAGCACATTAACAGCATGTAGCTCTCCACCACCAGACAACGTTGAAAAGATTAATCATCTGCAAATTCCGCTGGTATTACCGGGGGAAAAACCGCCGCAGGCACAGATATCTCATATCGCGTCTCTTTATCAGGAAAATAAACAGCAGATCGATAACTTAACGCGCAGCGTAAAATCACAGTATCTTCAGGACACTACCGCAAAAGAAATTTTTGTTGCGGACAGCGCTGTTCAACGCGTTTACGCCTCGCTGACCAAACTGGAACAGTTAGATATGGTTAATCAGCAATACCTGAAAGACAATAATGTCACGGGCCTGCAAAATATTCATATTATGCTTGAACCGTTATTCGCCAGCTGACAACAAAAAACCCGGCAACATAGCAGCCGGGTTTTTCTTAATCGCCATATCACATGCATCAGTCGTACTGACCAAAGCGATAGCTAAGCCCTGCGGTGACGGAACTCAGGTCGCTGCTCACACCGATCTGGTTTGCATTACCCACATTGCTTACCCACTGATATTCCAGGCGGCCAGCCCAGTTTTTATTGAAGGCGTATTCAGTACCCACAGCTGCAAGCGGGCGCACACCGGTTTCAAAACGATTGTGACCACTTACATCGGATTCAGCGCGATAGCCCATCGCACCGGCACGGCCGTAGATATCCCAGTCATTGGTCAAGGCATAGCTTGCCTTCAGGGACATTTGCAGACCCTGCGTCTTCATTTGCGCCCCTGCGCCATGCTGACCCTTGATCTGCATGTTGCCTAAATAATCATAACCGCCTTCTACCGCAAGCCATGGGGTAATCTGGTAACCCGTATAAACACCCCCACCGACATTATCATGGTCAAAATCGAAGTGGTCGGAATTATTGTTATCAAACGCTTTTGAACCCATATTGGTATCAAAATAGTGTGACCAGCCGAATTTCGCTCCGCCATACCAGGTGCCCGCATCAGCGGCGGCGAACGCGGAAGTGGCGGTAAACGCATTAACCATAATCAAAGCGAGAACTGTCTTTTTCATAAATATACCGTTTACTTAATAAAGATAAAACTTAGAAAGCAAACGATATAGAAAATTAACAGCCTCGTTAATTCCATTTCTGTTTAATTTTAAACTTCCCCTAGAATGATTCAGGTAAGTGTCTGACTTCAAGCAAATACCCACCGCGCTTAAAGGAAATATATTCTCCCTGTTTAAGGGCGGATAATACATTGAGTATACTACTGCGAGAAAGCAGCGTACGATCCTGAATATATTCCAGTATCGTGGTACGCAAACGCGTCTCCTCCGGGAGCAAAATCATTTCCTGAAGGTGGTTACGAATAACGGAATAGGTACGCTGCTGGAGTACCTGCGCATCACGGAATATCAAATAGGCCGTATGGTATGAGAGCAGCGCTGCGACATCCTCCCAGACGCCCTCGGCACGGAATAACTCGGCCGCCTTGTCCGCATCGAGACGTAAAATGGTCGACTCCCTTTCCGCACGGAGAAAATGGCCTTGCGTAGGCTGGATCATCTCAGCAATACCAAACAAATGCGGCTCGTAAACGGTCACGACCACCAGTCCATCCGATGTCCGCAGCAGGGACAGCTCCCCTTCCAGAAAGAGGTACATCTGCTGTTTCCCCTTCCGTAACCAGGTGAGTCGCTTACGTGGAACAACGTGCACTTTCTCCGCTATCGGCTCAAGGATAGCGGTCAGTCGTTCGATGGATTTTTCGGGTCGAACAGGCGGTAAAATATGCATGGTACAACCTTCTGACATTCAGTATCTGCCATTATAGACCATATATTTTAAGCGGTTAGGCGATCAAAACTGATAGCTGTAGTTGACGCTGGCAAACCAAAGATAAGGATGGTCGTAACTTCCGGCAAACGCCACCGGCGATTTCACATGCGACGACTGCATATGAAGATACGACACGGCAATACCAATATTGCTGGCCGGGGTGATTTGATACTGGGCTCCCGTACCAAATCGCCACTCATCGCCGGTAGGTAAGGTTAAGGCCACATCGCTCTGGCTTTCATACGGCGAGCTATCGAACGCCACACCGGCATTCAGTCGCCACTGAGGCGTTGGACGATACTGCACGCCCACCGCACCGTGCCACGTGTCCTTCAGGCGGCTGACGTTGTTAAGCTGCTGGTCCCCGACGACGATTTGCGGCGCGCCGAACTGGCTCCAGTCCTGCCAGCCGAGATCGCCCATAACCGACCACTGCGGGTTAATGTCATGCACAAGGCTGAGCATAATTTGCTGCGGCGCGCTGATTTGTGCTGACACCGGCAGGTCGTAGGTGCCGTTCTGAAGACGCGCGTTGCCGTCAATATTGAAGCTGTAGTCCGTTTCGCTGTTCCAGGTAATACCAGCTCGGGTCTGGTCAGTTAGCTGCATCAGCAGCCCAAGCCGATAGCTCATGGCCAGGTCTTCATCGCGTCGCCGATAGTCATCATCATTAACGCTGCGAGTCAGCGAGAAGTAACCGTAGTTAACGTTGGCGGACGCGCCAATCGAAAGATGGTCGTTAAGCTTATAGGCCAGCGAGGGGCTGAGCGTCATGGCTACCATGGTACTCTTTTTAATCAGTCTGTCGCCCGCCCAGCTGCCGTAGTCGATCCCCAGGCCGTAATTACCGTAAAGCCCGACCCCGGCATAAAGATCATCGTTTATCTTCTGACTATAAAAGGCGCTGGCATTCGGGATGGTTTTCATCACATCGCCGGGGCTTTGATGGGCATCGTTATCCAGCTGGTTGTCGATGGAGCCATCCATAACCTGTAACCCACCTGTGACAATATGATCCGGTAAGCGCGTCATGCCAGCCGGGTTGGTCATAATTGTAGAGGCATCCTGCGCACGAGCCGCCTGCCCTGCTCCGGCAAGCGCGGTATCTTCGGTGCCAGCTTCATAAAAATAGAGGGCGCTGGCATGGGCACTGGAGGCAGCTAATAAGCCAGCGCACAGGAGGAGTCGTGTTTTCATCTGCGATCCGGGAAATAAAAAATTTGCCGACAGATATAACAGGGGCGATTGATTACGTAAAAAGAAAGAGGGTTTAATTTTAAATTATGCGCGCGCGTAATTATATTTATGACACTCCAGCGACAGCCGGAACAAAGGCACCGTGATTCTGCATGCACCGGGAGAGGAATTGCTTACAATGCCGTTTGTACTCGTTCGGCTTAAGACAAGCGTTACTCACTACTGGGATCGCCCTTATCCTCTCGCATGGATTCGATAAACTCCCGTTGCTCCGGTGTGAGTTCAAGCTCATCCAGCAGGCGTTCTAACTCTTCTTCAGGCGATTCCTTTTGATTCTTTCTCTTCCCGCTAGCCATACTCACCCTTGAGTTATTAGGATTAATCTCAGGGTATCCAGGGTACAGGAAATGTGCAACTTAGCGTGTTATGCCATGAGTGATTCATTGTTTAGCAAAAGCAGACTAAAAGCATATAAAATCACCCTTTACGCATAAAAATTCAGTGTTAGCATGGAGGTACATAATTTTTTTCTGGAGATGGCTATGCTGGACATAACTCATTTTGGGCTTTTCGCCCTATCTGTATTTCTCCTTTCCGTTACACCTGGGCCTGATATAGCCTACGTGGTAGGTCAAAGCGTGGTTAATGGAAGACGCGCGGGAATTATCTCTGCCGCTGGTGTAGCATTAGGTAGTTGCACACATGCAATTGCAAGCGCTGTGGGTTTAACCGCGTTGATAACAGCATCTCCGATGATGTTCACCATCATTAAGTCTCTCGGTGCGGCTTATCTGGTGTATCTCGGTAGTAAGATGATTTGGGGAACGCTGACAAAGCAAACCACGAATCACAACGAAGCTGAACGCGTTACGGCAAAAGCGACTCTGACGAGTCTACTTACTAAAGGTTTCATAACTACCTTAACCAACCCGAAGGTACTGTTATTCTTCATCTCCTTTTTCCCTCAATTCGTTGCGCCTGGAAGCGAGCACCAGACAGCTTCTTTTCTACTCCTGGGAATGACCTACGCATTGATCGCTTTTATGACTGATTTAACGTTCGCCGTACTTGCAGGTAGTGCAGCCGGAACCGTTTCGCAAAATAGAAGGTTGCAGAAAATACTGGATAGAATTGTTGGTGTAACATTCATTGGATTAGGGCTCAGGTTGGCGTTTACACGCCGTTAAGAATATGGGGCGTTCAGCCCCTTATTCTTTGGGATAAGAAAATACAGCAGTGACTAAATGTGACCCTGATTTATCAGATTGGACGTCATACGCGAAGTAATACCGCTCTCCAGGTGTAAACTTAAATCCGAACACAGGAAGACACCCGCCCTTTTGAACATACACGGGCTTGTCATCAAAAATCTTGTGAAGAGAGTCGCTATTATCACTGTTAATTTGGATAGCAGTGATCCGTTCCTGTGGCTCCAGTGGTGACACGACACAAACTTGATTATCTTTGATTAATGCCGTTGAAGATTCACGATCTACCATTCGATCACCAGGCCCAGGGCATCCCGTTAAGATGAACACAACACCCAGCAACATTTTGTACTTCATGTTTAACGCCCCTGTACATCCCCATGCACCCAGGCCTTTGATAATAAGACCACTTACTAATCCCATAAACCAGCAGTAACCAGTAATCAGCTAAAATAGAGGCTTGCTGTTCAAGAGAGTAATCAGTGAGCTTTTCTTTATCCAGCCTGTAGGTATATTCAGCAGCCAAGTAGGACTTGATCGAAAACTGGAGCCTGGAGATTATTCCGCTGGTTTTCACACGATTACTATCGCAATGTCAGCACAATAAGCACTCTTAAGATAACAATGAAGATTATCGGTTATGGCGTTAAAGCAAAAGTGATTTTCGACCTGTTAACAGCAGAAAATGGAACCCGTTAATCCTTTGTATTTTTTCGATAACGCCAGGATTTATAGGAAATTACCGGCGGCTGTGCGAAGGACATAATGGCAACCCCAAAGATCATCGCCAGCCCCCATGCAGCTGCTCTATCAGGTGAGCTGAAGACGAAAAGTAGCAGTAGGGTAAAGGTACACACAGCCACCACTCCCGCCAGGGTAACAAATCGTCTAGCGAGGTCATTTATGGCCTCTCCAGGCGTTCCTCCATATTTTTCAATATTGCTTTTTATCTTCTGCAATTCGGGCTGCGTAAACCCTGAACGTAACAAAGCCTCATCAGTCACTTTCATATCGTCTCGTCCCTTATCTCCCAAAAGTGTTTTTCCAATCGCTGATTATGCAAGCAATCATAATGATGAACTTTACAGCAATCCAGCCGAAACTTTTCGGCAGATTCCATCTCCACTTTCTTATTATTTGGGTGATGCAAGGACATTACGACAATGGTTGGTTTCGCTTTGCGAAAGTCAGAAGTACTTTGTATTGATTAACACTTAGTATTGATTCATGTACAAACTTTGCTAAAACCTCCCTACCCTCTGACAGAGGAAAGCCACTTACCTTCCTTCAGTGGTTTATGTCGGAATTTTTGACATGGTTTGATATGTCCGCGTCATGCTTCAATGGCACAATCAACGGCAACACCTGAGGCGGTCCAGACACCTGATCCGCTCCGAGTATTGATTATCCCCCCCCGCTTTCATCTGAAAGTATCGACCATTCTCCGCGCTGGCTGAAGATTGGCAATCCTATACTGGTTTTCTGTAAAAATTAGGTGGATGATCTTTGCCACTGGCTATCCTGCGAACAAAATAGATTAAATGCACCTCAAATAGCCTATAATCCGTAGTTAATCATGCTGAAGTGGTCACTGAACGTACAAAACACAAGTCTGTACCTATGGGCGTTATAGTGTGGTGCATGCAGCAAAGCCAGTAATGGCGCGGCCCAGGCAGAACTACCATCTGTGGCGCAGCTAAACACAATCACCGATCCGCCCTTCTATACAGATAAATAATTTTCGTACAAAAACAACGAAAAACCCTCCATTTCTGGGCCTGTGAGAGCCTCTCAGCGGGACGCTGTGATATGGGTCTGACAGTTTACAATTGTGTGGGGATGACGAGCTGTAGAGCTTCTGGTGGAGCATACGGAGCTATTGGTGGTGGTGCTCGCGCTGGTGTGGATTTCAGGCAATAAAAAACCCCGCCGGAGCGAGGTCAAAGTGGGGATGTTTTAGAATTGTTCAGGCTTCGGCCTTAATGTTCATGACTGTTCTGGTGCTGACGTTGTGGCTTTCTGCGATTGCACGAATGGTTTTACCTGCTGCGAGTTCTGCTTTAATGGCTTCACGATCAATAGAGCGACCTTTGCCCCGTCCGGTGATCCTGCCTGCGGCTTTTGCTGCTTCGTAACCTTCACGCTGGCGCTCCAGCATCGTTTCACGTTCCATCTGTGCAACTGCTGCCAGTACGGTCAGCATCATATTACCTGCTGGAGAGTTCTTCCCGGTCTTAAAATCCTCTTTGTGGAACTGAACAACTACACCCCGTTCTGTTAACCGCTCAACCATTGCCAGCAAGTCAGCAGTGTTACGGCAAAGGCACAGGAAGACAGCGTTTCGCCTGTTGTAATAAAGCGAGGCAAATTGCAACGCAAGCAAAGTAGTGTAACGCAGTGATAACACCAGGATATTTCATGCAGATTCAGTGAAATTATTAGGCGGCTAATCGATCCACTCAGCGGATCTATAATAGAGCCGGGGATATTTTAAGCAGGAGGATGTAAACTGGGAGGATAAAGAGACGGGACACCTACGGGGGCGGGTTGTGAAAGTATTTCCTGTTGTCTTCGACCTTATTGCACGTAAAATGACCAGACACATTTTGGAAAGGAGTCTTTAATGGATATTGCGTTGCTTAACAGGGGCTGGAACAGAACATGGTCAGATACCATGGTGAATCTGGAGGCCCGGAAACTAGTCGAAACAGCAAACCGGCTGTCAGCATTCTATTTGCAAGATGGTCTTACACGTATCAAGTTTGTCGAAGAGATAAAACAGGTTGTAGATAAAGAATTTGAAACTGCACGACGGGCCAAAACCGATGAAGAATGCATTGCATGCATCAAAAATCTGCGTGCCGAAACGGATAATCTACACGAACAAGAACGCCTGTTAAGAACCAGAGCCGCACAGCTTTACGCGGAGGTCGAATTTGTCAGGGAAAACAATAAAATCGTCGGATACGTGATTTCGGCAATCCATATAGTGGTATCTGGAGCAGCATTATTTGGTGGGATGGTTATGATGTCCACTATGACCCCTGTTGGAGTTCTTGCAGGAGCAGTTTTATTTGTTGATGGTATTAACGGTATAACAAAAGAAGCAAGCCATCTTCGCTATGGTGAACAATCCAAATCGGAAGGAATTTTTGCTGATGGCGCAATGGAGACCGCGCAATTTATGGGGTTTAGCCCAAAAAGTGGATTAGCTCTTTATAATACGGTGACTCTAGGGGCGAGTGTCTATAGTATCTTCGGCTTAGCAAGGAAACCCGGAGCTTGGCGATTATTCCGTTGGCTGCCGCGTGATTACTACCGAAAAGTTGACACAATGAGCAAGCCTAAGCTAACGATGAAAATCGCTGGATATGGTGTCAAAGCGAAAGTCATTTTTGATCTTCTGGCTACTGATAACAGTACTAATTAAGATTTGTTCGCTCTACAGAATCGCCAAGATTTATAAGCAAGTACAGGCGGTTGTATAAAAATTGCAACCGCTGCGCCACAAGAAAGGCCAATAGCACCAGAGAAAACACTCTGCTCAGATGCGAACATCACAAGAAAAATGAATACAGCAAGGCAACCGGATACAACCCACACGGCAAGAATAAATCGCCTAGCCAGGTCCCTGATTGCATTCCCCAACGTTCCACCATAGCTTTCAACGTTGTTCTTTATCTTCTTCAAATCCGATGGTGTAAAGCCAGAACTCAACAAAGCCTCATCAGTAACATCCATATTGTCCTCTCCGCATTTCTTAACTGGCAATGGCACACATAATCATAGTGATGAACTTTACAGTAATCCACATGATGTTTGTGCAATGTATCAGCTTTCAGACAATAGAAGCCATAAAGCCCCGTTAGTGGTAGAAGCAACAAGCGGAGCATAGCGACTGCAACAGGCCAACCTAGTTGGTTTCGCTTTGCGAAAGTCACCAGTGACCAAATCAGATTGTCAGGGGTATCACACCTTATCAGGGTGCTCGTGTACCTTTCGGAGCGTGAGCAAAGCGCTGGCAGAGCCGGATCTGTAGCTACCGGGGCATTACCACTATTCACCTGTTTACGTGGCTCATAGGGCCACACATCGGGCTTAAATGCGTGTGTTCAATCTGTTCGGGAGTTATGCCAGGTATGCGGCTTTTTGTTCGTTGTTGTACTATCGCGGTAAGAACCTGGAACCACCGCCAGCGTGGATGATATGTTCCCTTGTACCACAGACCTATCACGCGACAGGTACGGGTATAGAACAGTGGGTAGTTTTAGTTGTACCTGCTAAAGCAGAGCAACGTAACTAACTGATGAAATATAACTTCTTGATTTATGAGGAGACTGGAGCGGGCGAAGGGAATCGAACCCTCGTATAGAGCTTGGGAAGCTCTCGTTCTACCATTGAACTACGCCCGCTTTGAGGTGCGTAAGGCATTATAGACCTTACGCCTCTTCATACAAGCCTTTACCCCACTAAGTGGCGATTAAATAATCACTTAGCACTTCGGTTTACTGCCCTGCGCCGGAAGATAACGCTGCGGATCGATGGCAGTGGCCTTATAGCGAATCTGGAAATGCAGCTTCACCGTATCCGTCCCGGTACTGCCCATGGTCGCAATCTTCTGCCCCGCCTTCACGTTCTGGCCATTATTCACCAACATCGTGTCGTTATGCGCATATGCCGTAATGTAGTCCTCACCATGCTTAATCATGATCAGGTTACCGTATCCACGAAGCTGGTTACCGACATAGACCACCTTTCCGGCCCCTGAAGCGTAAACCGGCGTGCCGCGTGCGGCAGCGATATCAATTCCTTTATTGCCCCCTTCCGAGAGCGAGTAGGGCGCAACCACTTTTCCGCTTGCAGGCCAGATCCAGCAGCGCTGACCGACCGGCGGCCAGGATGATTTAGGCACCTGATAGGATGGCGTCACTTTGGCTGTTTTACGCGTTGAGGACTTTTTCCCTGAGGAGGAACCGCCGTTAACCTTGAGCTTTTGCCCTATCTCAATGGTATACGGTGGAGAGATATTATTCAGGCGCGCCAGCTCCTTCACGCTGGTCCCCGTGGCACGTGAGATGCGGTAGAGCGTGTCCCCGCGCTTAACGGTATAGACGGCACCGGAATAACTGCCCATATCCGAAGATTTACTCCCCGAGCATCCTGCTATAAGTAGCGTCAGCGTCAGGCAGAAAATGGCAATGATCGGGTTTCTCGTCAGGCTTCCTGCAAACAAAACAGCTCCTCGGTCAGCGTGAATGGCGCACTATGATAGCAGCCCAAACTGATGCGGGTCATGCCCTTTTCCGCTCTGTGGGCCAAACCGTTCGCATAAGAATGCAGTATAATAATTCCGCTGATGGTGCTGAACCATTAAGCATTATGGCACTGGAGCATCAATGAGTATTCAAGAACACGTTATTTTGGTAAATGACCAGGGAAAGGTGATTGGCACTCAGGAGAAGTACGCCGCGCACACGTCACACACCCCGCTACACCTGGCCTTCTCTTCATGGCTGTTTAACGCTAACGGAGAATGTCTGATTACCCGGCGCGCCTTAAGTAAAAAAGCCTGGCCCGGCGTGTGGACCAACTCCGTTTGCGGACATCCACAGGCCGACGAAGCGACAGAGCAGGCGATTATACGCCGCTGCCGCTTTGAAGTCGGCGCCGAAATCACCGACATCACCCCCGTTGCCCCGGCGTTCCGCTACCGTGAAGCCGACCCTTCAGGGATCGTTGAAAACGAGATCTGCCCGGTCTATGCCGCCCGCGTAACGAATACCCTCGCAATCAATAGCGACGAAGTGATGGAGTATCAGTGGGTGGAGCTGGACGCGCTCTTCCGCGCGCTGGACGCCACACCGTGGGCATTTAGTCCCTGGATGGTGCAGGAAGCGAACACTGCGCGCGAAAAACTCAGCGCTTTTGCGGCGCAATAAAAAAGCCCCGGCGATAAACGCACGGGGCTTTTTTTACGTCTTAACGGCTTATTTCACCGGACGCATCGCCGGGAACAGGATCACGTCGCGGATGGTGTGGCTGTTGGTGAACAGCATCACCATACGGTCGATACCAATACCCAGGCCAGCCGTCGGCGGCAGGCCGTGTTCCAGCGCGGTTACGTAGTCTTCGTCGAAGAACATCGCTTCATCGTCGCCTGCCGCTTTCGCGTTAACCTGATCCTGGAAACGCTGCGCCTGATCTTCTGCATCGTTCAGCTCGCTAAAGCCGTTACCGATTTCGCGGCCACCGATGAAGAATTCGAAGCGGTCAGTGATTTCCGGGTTCTCGTCATTACGACGCGCCAGCGGAGACACTTCCGCCGGGTATTCGGTGATGAAGGTCGGCTGAATCAGGTGCGCTTCGGCCACTTCTTCGAAGATCTCGGTCACGATACGGCCCAGACCCCAGCTCTTCTCAACCTTAATACCGATGCTTTCAGCGATCGCTTTCGCAGAGTCGAAGTTATCCAGATCCGCCATATTGGTTTCCGGACGGTATTTCTTGATCGCTTCGCGCATGGTCAGTTTTTCGAACGGCTTGCCGAAGTCGAACACTTCTTCACCGTAAGGGACCTGCGTGGTGCCCAGAATATCCTGCGCCAGGGTACGGAACAGGGATTCGGTCAGCTCGATCAGATCTTTGTAATCCGCATACGCCATATAAAGTTCCATCATGGTGAACTCTGGGTTATGACGTACGGAGATGCCTTCGTTACGGAAGTTACGGTTGATCTCGAACACGCGGTCGAAACCACCGACCACCAGACGCTTCAGGTACAGTTCCGGCGCGATACGCAGGTACATGTCCAGGTCCAGGGCGTTGTGATGGGTGATGAACGGACGGGCAGAGGCACCGCCTGGGATCACCTGCATCATCGGGGTTTCTACTTCCATAAAGTCGCGGTTAACCATGAACTGGCGAATACCGGCCATGATCTGGGAGCGAATTTTGAAGGTCTTACGGGATTCATCATTAGAGATGAGATCCAGGTAGCGCTGACGATAGCGCGCTTCCTGATCCTGCAAACCGTGGAACTTGTCCGGCAGCGGGCGCAGGGCTTTGGTCAGCAGACGCAGCTCGGTGCAGTGGATAGACAGTTCACCGGTCTTGGTTTTGAACAGTTTACCTTTAGCGCCCAGGATGTCGCCCAGGTCCCACTTCTTGAACTGCTCGTTATAGATGCCTTCCGGCAGGTCGTCACGAGAGACATACAGCTGAATGCGGCCGCCAACGTCCTGTAAGGTCACGAAGGAGGCTTTACCCATGATACGACGGGTCATCATGCGGCCCGCCACGGACACTTCAACGTTCAGCGCTTCAAGCTCTTCGTTCTCTTTACCGTCGAAGTCTGCGTGCAGTTGGTCTGAGGTGTGGTCACGACGAAAATCGTTCGGGAACGGCACGCCCTGCTCGCGCAGCGCTGCCAGCTTCTCGCGGCGGGTTTTCAGTTCGTTGTTAAGATCGACTACCGCGTCAGCGCCCTGTGATTGTTGTTCAGACATGTTGGTTCCTCATAACCCTGCTTTCAAACTTGCTTCGATAAATTGATCCAGGCTGCCGTCCAGCACCGCCTGCGTGTTACGGGTTTCAACCCCGGTACGCAGGTCTTTGATGCGGGAGTCATCAAGGACGTAAGAACGGATCTGGCTGCCCCAGCCGATGTCGGACTTGTTGTCTTCCATCGCCTGCTTCTCAGCATTTTTCTTCTGCATCTCCAGCTCATAAAGCTTCGCTTTCATCTGCTTCATGGCCTGGTCTTTGTTCTTATGCTGGGAACGATCGTTCTGGCACTGTGTTACCAGCCCGGTTGGAATGTGGGTAATACGCACCGCAGATTCCGTACGGTTAACGTGCTGACCGCCCGCGCCGGATGCGCGGTAAACGTCGATACGCAGGTCCGCCGGGTTGATGTCGATATCGATATCCTCATCCACTTCCGGGTAGACAAACGCGGAGCTGAAGGAGGTGTGGCGACGGCCACCGGAATCGAACGGGCTCTTACGCACCAGGCGGTGAACGCCGGTTTCAGTACGCAGCCAGCCGTAGGCGTAATCGCCAATAATCTTGATGGTGACGGATTTAATACCCGCCACTTCACCTTCGGACTCTTCGATAATCTCGGTTTTGAAACCGCGCGCTTCTGCCCAGCGCAGATACATACGCATCAGCATGCTGGCCCAGTCCTGCGCTTCGGTACCGCCAGAGCCTGCCTGAATATCGAGATAGCAGTCAGCGCTATCGTATTCGCCGGAGAACATGCGACGGAATTCCAGCTGCGCCAGCTTCTCTTCCAGCACGTCGAGCTCTGCCACGGCTTCGTTAAAGGTTTCTTCGTCGTCGGCTTCGACAGCCAGCTCCAGCAGCCCAGAAACATCTTCCAGACCCTGCGCCATTTGATCCAGCGTATCTACGATGGCTTCGAGGGAGGAACGTTCTTTACCCAGCGCCTGCGCGCGTTCAGGTTCGTTCCAGACGTCCGGCTGTTCCAGCTCGGCGTTTACTTCTTCGAGACGCTCTTTCTTGGCATCGTAGTCAAAGATACCCCCTAAGAACGTCAGAGCGCTCCGTGAGGTCCTGAATGCGGTTTTTTACCGGATTAATTTCAAACATGGTCTGTTTTCTTTTATGAGCTTGTCAAAATGCGGTGATAAGAGCGGGATTGTACCGAATCCACGCCCTTTTTTATAGAGATTACTGACGCTAAATTGGCCAGATATTGTCGATGATGATCTGAAGGGTGCGGTTACCGCGGAACTCGTTAATATCCAGCTTATAGGCCAGCTCAACCTCGCGCACGCCGTTGTCCGGCCAGATGGAGGTATCAACGTTAAAGGCGATGCCGTCGAGCAGCGGCCCGCCGCCGACCGGTTCCACCATCACTTTGAGATGGCGTTCGCCCACGATGCGCTGTTGCAGCAAACGAAAACGTCCGTCGAAAAGCGGCTCCGGGAACATCTGCCCCCACGGGCCAGCATCGCGCAGCATCTGCGCCACCTCCATGGTCATTTCAGCCGGAGAAAGCTCGCCGTCAGAAACCACTTCACCCTGCAACAGAGACGGATCGATCCACTCGGTGACCAGTTCGCCAAACAGACGCTGGAACTCGTCGAACTTCGCCTCTTCCAGCGACAGGCCTGCCGCCATCGCGTGGCCGCCGAACTTAATCATCAGGTTCGGATGAAGCGTGTCGAGACGCTCCAGCGCATCGCGCATATGCAGCCCCTGAATGGAACGACCGGAGCCTTTCAGCGTGCCGTCCCCGGCGGGGGCGAACGCGATCACCGGGCGGTGGAAACGCTCTTTAATGCGCGACGCCAGAATGCCCACCACGCCCTGGTGCCATTCGGGGTGATACATCGCCAGCCCACCCGGCAGGTTATCGCCGCTGCGCTCCAGTTTTTCGCACAGGGTCAGCGCTTCGGCCTGCATCCCCTGCTCAATCTCTTTACGGGTCTGGTTGAGTGCGTCCAGCTCACTGGCCAGCACGCGCGCTTCGCCGATGTTGTCGCACAGGAGCAGCGCAACGCCAACCGACATATCGTCCAGCCGCCCCGCCGCGTTCAGGCGCGGGCCGAGGGCAAAACCCAAATCGCTTGCCGCAAGCTTCAGCGGATCGCGGTTGGCAATTTCCAGCAGCGCCTTGATCCCCGGACGGCATTTGCCCGCCCGAATGCGGCTCAAGCCCTGCCAGGTGAGAATACGGTTATTGGTATCGAGCGGCACCACGTCCGCCACGGTTCCCAGCGCCACCAGATCGAGATACTCCGCAAGATTCGGCACGGCAATCCCGCGCGATTCGAACCAGCCCTTATCACGCAGCAACGTGCGTAACGCCAGCATCAGATAAAACGCCACCCCTACTCCGGCCAGCGATTTCGACGGGAAATCGCAGTCGCGCAGGTTCGGGTTAATGATGGCTTCGGCGTCTGGCAGGGTTTCTCCTGGCAGGTGGTGATCGGTGACCAGTACCGGGATCCCCAGCGCATGGGCATGATCGACCCCCGCATGAGAAGAGATCCCGTTATCCACGGTCATGATCATCTGTGCACCACGGGCATGGGCCTGATCGACCACTTCCGGGCTGAGGCCGTAGCCGTCTTCAAACCGGTTCGGCACCAGGTAAGCCACGTTATCGCAGCCCAGCGCACGCAGGCTGAGTACGCTCAGCGCGGTACTGGTTGCGCCGTCGGCATCGAAATCGCCCACCACGACAATCCGCGTCCCGTCACGGAACGCGTCGTAGAGCATTTCAGTCGCTTTTTCGATGCCACTCAGCGCTTGCCAGGGCAGCATGCCTTTAACGCTGCGCTCAAGATCGCTTGCCGTACGCACGCCACGGCTGGCGTACAACCGCTTTAACAGCAGCGGAAGCGTATCTGGTAAATCCGCGGTTTCAACCGCATCGCGGCGGCGCAGTTTTATCGGGGCTTTCACGCGAATTATTTACCACCCGTCTGTTTCTGGTGTTCGTCGAGGAACGCTTTCATCTCTTTTGGCCCCTGGTAGCCCGGCACCACATAGCCGTTGCTCAGCACAATGGCTGGCGTACCGCTCACGCCAAACTGTACGCCCAGCGCGTAGTGGTTAGCGATGTCGATATCGCAGGAGGCGGGCTTCACGCCTTTACCGTTCATCGCGTCATCAAAGGCCTTGTTGCGGTCTTTCGCACACCAGATCGCTTTCATATCCTGCTCAGGCTGACTCTGCACGCCAGCGCGTGGGAAGGCCAGGTAACGCACGGTAATGCCCAGCGCGTTGTAGTCTTTCATCTCTTCATGCAGCTTGTGGCAGTAGCCGCAGGTGATGTCGGTGAAGACGGTAATGACGTGCTTTTCCTGCGCCGCTTTGTAGACAATCATCTCTTTTTCGAGCGCATTCAGGTTTTTCATCAGTAGCTGGTTGGTGACGTTCACCGGCTGCGCACCGCTCACGTCGTACATTGGCCCCTGAATGATGTGCTTTCCGTCTTCGGTCACGTACAGCACGCCGCTGTTGGTCAGCACCGTTTTCATGCCAGCCACCGGCGCTGGCTGGATCTCGCTGCTGGCGACGCCGAGTTTCGTCAGAGACTGTTTAATGGCGGCATCATCCGCATGGGCAAAACCGGAAACCGAAGCTGCCAGCAGGGTGAACAGCGCTAAAGACTTTTTCATATATGATCCTGTAACAATTCGTCGGCACTCACGCGCGAGGGTGGTGCTGTTGGTGTAGCTGCCGCAGGCGTTCCGTCGCGACATGGGTGTATATTTGCGTCGTTGAAAGATCGCTGTGTCCAAGCAACATCTGCACCACGCGTAAATCCGCGCCGTGGTTTAACAGATGCGTCGCGAAGGCGTGACGCAAAACGTGCGGCGACAGCTTCTCACTGTCAATACCCGCCAGTGTGGCGTAATGTTTAATGCGATGCCAGAACGTTTGTCGCGTCATCTGCTGCGCGCGCTGGCTCGGGAATAATACATCTATGGAGACGCCGTTCAGCAGCCACGGACGCCCGTGTTCCAGATACGTCTCCAGCCAGTAGACCGCCTCTTCACCCAGCGGCACCAGCCGTTCTTTGTTCCCTTTACCGATAACGCGCACCACGCCCTGACGCAGGCTGATATCGCTCATCGTCAGGCCCACCAGCTCGGAAACGCGCAAGCCCGTGGCATACAATAGTTCAAGCATGGCTTTATCGCGTAACTCCAGCGGAAGGTCAACTGCGGGCGACTGTAATAATCTCTCAACTTGCGCTTCGCTGAGATCTTTTGGCAGCCGCTGAGGCAGTTTAGGCGATGCCAGCAGTGCGCTGGGATCATCCGCGCGGATCTTCTCGCGGTAAAGGTGCTGGAACAGGCGGCGCATGGCGCTCAGCAGACGTGCGGAGCTGGTGGCTTTGTACCCCCCTTCCATCCGCTCAGCCAGTAACCCTTGCAGGTCATCGCTTTGTGCGCTTTCAAGCGTCAGACCCCGGTGCGCCAGCCACTCGACCAGCAGAGTGAGATCCCGACGATAGGCGCTAAGCGTATTTTCAGCGAGGTTTTTCTCCAGCCACAGCGCGTCGAGAAACTGTTCGATGAGTGCGAGATCCTTTTCCACATCAACCCCTATGGTTCTGCAATCTGGCCATTATGCCTGATTGCCATCGGTTTCTGGTACACTACGCGCAAAGTCATAGCAAGAATTGAGATAGTTACGCGATGAATATTGGTCTGTTCTATGGTTCCAGCACCTGCTACACCGAAATGGCGGCGGAGAAAATTCGCGACATTATTGGCCCGGAACTGGTGACGTTGCATAACCTGAAAGATGACGCGGTTGCCTTGATGGAGCAGTACGATGTGCTGATTCTGGGTATCCCTACCTGGGACTTTGGTGAGATTCAGGAAGACTGGGAAGCCATCTGGGATCAGCTCGATTCAGTCAATTTTGAAGGCAAAATCATTGCGATGTACGGCATGGGCGACCAGTTGGGCTACGGGGAGTGGTTCCTTGACGCACTCGGCATGCTGCACGACAAACTGGCGCCAAAGGGCGCGACCTTTATCGGCTACTGGCCTACGGAAGGCTATGAGTTCACCAGTCAAAAACCGATTATTGCCGACGGTCAGCTGTTTGTCGGGCTCGCGCTGGATGAAACCAACCAGTACGATCTTAGCGACGAGCGCCTCCAGAGCTGGTGCGAGCAGATTCTGGGTGAGATGGCCGAGCAGTTCAGCTGATTTACTCCTGCGTCGGCTGTTGCACGATCAACCGGCGCAGATCTCGCCACTCCGCAGGATCCATACTGTCTGCTGCCAGCCACAGGTGCTGGCGACGATTGTCCTCGACCCGACGCAGCCGTAGCATCATCCCGGTGTTGAGCATCCACGGCGTCCCTATCATTTCCCACTCTTTTCCCTGCCAGCGCAGGCGAGAATCCATCAGCAGCTTAATTTCACCCTGACGGGCGTTAATTCGACGCTGGCTGCGCACGCTGTCAAACACTACAAACGACAGCAAAAGCAGCCACAGAGGGGTATAGCTTAGCGGCCACGGCACCAATAACACCATTGCCGCGACCAGACCGTGGAGCAGTAAGGACATCCACTGTGAGCGCCACGAGACGCGAAGATCAGATTGCCACAGGACCACGTTCCTGATTCCGTGTTTGAATTAATTGCACCATCCGTTGCAACTCGGTGTCGGCGGGCTTGCCGTGATTCATCAGCCAGTTGAATAAATCCGGATCGTCGGACTCAAGCAGACGGACAAACAGGCGCTTATCGTCATCGCTTAAGCTGTCGTACTCATACTCGAAGAAAGGCATGATGGAGATATCAAGTTCACGCATGCCGCGACGGCACGCCCAGTGAATACGGGCCTTGTTGTTAATATCCATGTTCTGTTTCCTGCATTACGTTTGGCACAGTCGGTATCCCGTTCGGTATTCATTATTGCTCTTCGGGAACACCTGCTAGTGTAACGTGTTTTTGACCGTTTCTTTACTGGAATATTGCGAACCTCAAGCAGGCTTCCTGAATAATCCTTATAAAGACAGCGGATTACACTATTTTGCGTAGCGCCACGCATAACCGCGTAATGGCACGAATGGCCTGCTGAAAGCGCTTGCATTGAATACAGTCTCTTTTACCATTAGGTATTATCAAAGCGTTAAGCAATTCAGGACATCACTATGGCATTTACACCATTTTCTCCTCGCCAGCCCGCCGCCTCTGCGCGTCTGCCGCTGACGCTGATTACTCTTGATGACTGGGCACTGGCGACACTGACCGGTGCGGACAGCGAAAAATACCTGCAAGGCCAGGTCACGGCGGACGTGGCGCAGTTGACTGAGCACCAGCATCTGCTGGCCGCGCATTGCGATCCAAAAGGAAAAATGTGGAGCAACCTGCGTCTGTTCCGCCGTCAGGACGGATTCGCCTTCATTGAGCGTCGCAGCCTGCGTGACGCCCAGCTTAAAGAGCTGAAAAAATACGCGGTCTTTTCTAAAGTCACCATCGCCCCGGACGATGAACACGTTCTGCTGGGGGTAGCGGGTTTCCAGGCGCGTGCAGCACTGAAAAACCTGTTTGCCGAGCTGCCGGATGCTGAAAAACAGCTGGTCAGCGAGGGAGCGACCTCCATTCTGTGGTTCGAACACCCGGCGGAGCGCTTCCTGCTGGTAACCGACGAAGCAACGGCGGAACGCGTCACTGACGCCCTGCGCGGTGAAGCACAGCTCAACAACAGCCAGCAGTGGCTGGCGCTGAACATCGAAGCGGGCCTGCCGGTTATTGACGCGGCAAACAGCGCGCAGTTTATCCCGCAGGCGACAAACATCCAGGCGCTGGGTGGTATCAGCTTTAAGAAGGGCTGCTACACCGGACAGGAAATGGTGGCGCGTGCGAAATTCCGCGGCGCGAACAAACGTGCCCTGTGGACGCTGGCTGGTCACGCCAGCCGTGTGCCGGAAGCGGGTGAAGATCTCGAGATGAAGATGGGCGAAAACTGGCGCCGTACCGGCACCGTGTTAGCCGCCGTCCAGCTCGATGATGGCCGCCTGCTGGTGCAGGTTGTCATGAATAATGATATGGAGCCCGACAGCGTGTTCCGCGTGCGGGACGATGCAAACACGCTCAGCATTGAGCCGCTGCCGTATTCACTGGAAGATTGATGCTGTATCGCCCGGTGTTGATATTCACCCTCTCCCTGTGGGCTGAGGGTTCCCCACAAATTAATGCGAGCACTGAGCAATCCCCTCGCCCCTCCGGGGAGAGGGTTAGGGTGAGGGGAACATACGGCGGTGGTGGTCATTCCGTTCACTTTATGTTCCTTGCTACTCTGTAACGACATGACCGGTGAGCGTGCCAGGGTGGCTCAGTCGCCACCACCCTGGCGACCCGGGCTCCCGGCGGTAAATCGCCGCTTCGCGGTGCCCTCGGCTCATTCCTTCCGGCTTATCGGGTACGGGCGGAGGCAACGTCCCTGTAAAGCCGCCCTCTCGGCGCATCCCTGCGCCTCGCCCCGGCCGGAAGGCAAACGCCTCAGCGATTTACAGCCGGACCAGGGCATCGCTGACAGCCCTCAGTCATTTAGAAAGCAACTTTATTGCTTCTGCATAAAAAAATTACTGGGGAACCCTCAGCCCTGTGGGAGAGGGTCGGGGTGAGGGCATCAGACCGCACCTTACAAAAAAACTACACCTGACCAACATACAGATAAATTGCCAGAAAGTGGCACACGCTGCCGCCCAGCACAAAGCCGTGCCAGATGGCATGGTTGTACGGGATACGCTTGCAGACGTAGAAAATCACGCCCAGCGAGTAGATCACTCCGCCCACCGCCAGAAGCGTCACGCCCCCCACCGCCAGCTTAATGGCTAACTGATACACCACAATCAGCGACAGCCAGCCCATTGTCAGATAGGTGACCAGCGACAACACTTTGAACCGGTGCGCGATGGTCAGCTTGAACAGGATCCCCAGCAGCGCCAGGCTCCAGATCACAATCATCAGGCCACGCGACAGCGGTGAGTTGAGCCCCACCAGCAAAAATGGCGTGTAAGTGCCTGCAATGAGAAGATAGATTGCGCAGTGGTCAAATTTCTTGAGCCATATCTTCGCCCGTTGATGCGGAATAGCGTGATACAGCGTTGAGGCAAGGAAAAGCAGGATCATACTCCCGCCATACAGGCTGTAGCTGGTAATGGCCATCGCGCTGGCGTTGGTATCTACCGCCTGCACCAACAGCAATACTAAGCCGACAATCCCAAACACCAGGCCAATGCCATGGCTTATACTGTTGGCTACTTCCTCAGCCAGCGAATATCCCTGTGCGATTAATGGTCTGCTCACCATACTTAACTCCGGGAAAACAAAAGATGATTATTCATCGCCAGTCTATGCTAACTGAGAATGATTCCAGTGAACACCTGTTAGCTAAAATAAATCCGTAATCAATATTTATCCTTACAAATCAGTATAATGCAAAATAAATCCACCGCACAGATGTAAATAATTTCATTAACATCTGAGTAATCAAGGAGATAAATCCGTCTCTCACCCTTCGTCATCATGGTATGCTTCAGGGATAGTGTCCGACAGCGAGTTTAGCCATTGTGAGTATGTTCAGCCATTCCGCCATTGCCAGCCTCAACAATCTGGAAATGATGGTCTACAACTATGTCATTAAGAACCGTGACAAAGTGATGTACATGACCATCCGCGAGCTGGCGGATGCGGCGGGAGTCTCTACCACTACTATCCTGCGCTTCTGCCGAAAGCTCAACTGCGAAGGCTACTCGGAATTTCGGGTGCGCTTTAAACTCTATCTGGAGCAGAACGAGCCGCAGCAGGCGAATTTTGGTGCCAGTGAAATTATCAGCTTCTTTAAAAGCGTAAATAACGAAGAGTTCGATGCGTTATTAGATAAAGCCGTCGATATTATTTTATCATCTGAACGAATTATTTTTGTTGGCGCAGGCACGTCCGGATCGCTGGCAAAATATGGCGCACGTTTCTTTTCAAATATCGGGAAATTCAGCAACCATATCGACGATCCTTATTTCCCGGTCACTAACGATATGGCTAAAAATGCACTGGCCATTGTACTTTCCGTCTCCGGAGAAACCGAGGAAATCCTGCGCTTCGCCAGCCAGTTCAGCCTGCATCGCTGCAAGGTGCTCTCTGTCACCAGCCACGAACATTCTCGTCTCGCGAAACTGGCGGACTTTAATCTCTCCTGGCATGTCCCCCAAACGCGCATAGGCGGCGTTTACGATATAACCACCCAAATTCCCGTCATCTATATTCTGGAATCATTAGGCCGGAAACTGGCGAAGAAATTAACAGAATAAAACATCCTGTTTTTTTGATGTGACAAATTACAATTTCCGCAAAATGTTATATCGTGACATTTATTTCCGCTTTGCTAGACTCGAAATCATTAAGTCCTGAATTGAGAATAGCAAAGATGAAAAAACTCACTTTACCGAAAGATTTTTTATGGGGCGGCGCGGTGGCGGCGCACCAGGTTGAAGGCGGCTGGAACAAAGGCGGCAAAGGTCCAAGCATTTGCGACGTGCTCACCGGCGGCGCACACGGCGTTCCGCGTGAAATCACGCAGGAAGTGATTGAAGGCAAATATTACCCGAACCACGAAGCCGTCGACTTTTACGGCCATTACAAAGAAGACATCAAGCTGTTTGCCGAGATGGGTTTCAAATGTTTCCGTACCTCAATCGCCTGGACGCGCATCTTCCCGAAAGGCGACGAAACTCAGCCAAACGAAGAGGGGCTGAAGTTTTACGACGACATGTTCGATGAACTGCTGAAGTACAACATCGAGCCGGTGATCACCCTCTCCCACTTTGAAATGCCGCTGCACCTCGTTCAGGAATACGGCGGATGGACCAACCGTAAAGTAGTCGATTTCTTTGTCCGCTTCTCGGAAGTGGTATTTGAGCGCTACAAAAATAAGGTCAAATACTGGATGACCTTCAACGAAATCAACAACCAGCGCAACTGGCGTGCGCCGCTGTTCGGCTACTGCTGCTCTGGCGTGGTCTATACCGAGCACGACAACCCGGAAGAGACCATGTACCAGGTGCTGCACCACCAGTTCGTGGCCAGCGCGCTGGCGGTGAAAGCCGCCCGCCGCATTAACCCGGAGATGAAAGTCGGCTGCATGCTGGCGATGGTGGCGCTCTATCCATACTCCTGCAAGCCAGAAGATGTGATGTTTGCTCAGGAATCCATGCGCGAGCGCTACGTCTTTACCGACGTACAGCTGCGCGGCTACTACCCGTCTTACGTGCTGAACGAGTGGGAACGCCGTGGCTTCTCCATCAAAATGGAAGCAGGCGACGAGCAGATCCTGCGTGAAGGCACCTGCGATTACTTAGGTTTCAGCTACTACATGACCAACGCGGTCAAAGCGGAAGGCGGCACCGGTGACGCCATTTCCGGCTTCGAGGGCAGCGTGCCGAACCCACACGTCAAGGCGTCCGACTGGGGCTGGCAGATTGACCCTGTGGGCCTGCGTTATTCACTGTGTGAACTGTACGAACGCTACCAGAAGCCGCTGTTTATCGTGGAAAATGGTTTCGGCGCCTACGACAAGGTGGAAGAGGACGGCAGCATCAACGATGACTACCGCATCGACTACCTGCGCGCCCATGTGGAAGAGATGATGAAGGCGGTGACCTGGGACGGTGTGGATCTGATGGGCTACACCCCGTGGGGCTGCATCGACTGCGTCTCCTTCACCACCGGCCAGTACAGCAAGCGCTACGGCTTTATCTACGTCAACAAGCACGACGACGGCACCGGTGACATGTCCCGCTCCCGTAAGAAGAGCTTTGAGTGGTATAAAACCGTCATTGCCAGCAACGGCGAAACGCTGTAATGGCTTGCCCTCTCTGCAAGCGGAGAGGGCAAACTGCTTATCTTCCAGACACTTCTTTACAGCTTTTGCGTTGCCAAAATATGTTCGCCCGATAATATAGGCATCCTGAATATTTGAGGCGAACATGATTAAGCGACAACGCAACGCTATCCTGCTTGTAGCCCTGGCCTGCCTGGTGGTACTGATATGTACCGCCCAGCGGATGGCCGGGATGCACGCGCTTGTCATGAACGTCACCGCCACGAGCCAGTCTGTTCAGCAGGGGCAGGAGAGTGCCGACGCACCGGTAACCCCGTGTGAGCTAAGCGCCAAGTCGCTGATGTCGGTCCCGCCTGTTTTGTTTGAAGGCGCCCTGATTGCCGTCACCCTGCTGCTTGCGTTGCTGGCAGCCAGTCCACCGCGCCGCGAACGGCAGTGGCCTCCCCGCGTTATCTCCCCGCCCCGGTTAAGGGTGCATCTGCGATTATGCGTCTTCCGTGAATGAGCCTTCGCCTGTTACTTCAGGTTAATTCATCATTTACGGAGAAAATTTATGTTTACTGTATTCAGGCGACTGCTGGTCTGCCTGCTTTGGCTATGGCTGCCCCTCAGCCAGGCTGCCGACAGCGGCTTGCTGCGCGCCGCCGATAATCAGCACGCCAGCGTCAGGCTGCGTGCGCAACCTGAAAGCACTGGCGAAACCCGCCTGCTGCTGGACGTCACCCTGCAAAAAGGCTGGAAAACCTACTGGCGCTCGCCGGGCGAAGGCGGCGTCGCACCCGCGATTAAATGGCATCAGCCCGTCGAGGCGATCTGGCGCTGGCCTGTGCCGCAGCGTTTCGACGTCGCGGGCATCACCACGCAGGGCTATCACGGCGATGTCAGCTTTCCCCTCACTCTGCGGGGCGACGTCCCGACGATCCTGAGCGGCGTGCTGACGCTCTCCACCTGTAGCAACGTCTGTATTCTTACCGACTACCCGTTTTCGCTGAACATGACCGCATCCGCAGGCGCCGGTTTTGATTACGATTTCAGTCGGGCCATGGGCACCCTTCCGCTCAGCGGCGGGTTGACCTCAACGCTTAACGCCACCTATGCCCCCGGCAAGCTGACCGTAACGGCGCAGCGTGACGCAGGCTGGCAGGCGCCGTCGCTGTTTATCGACGGTATGGATGATGTTGATTTCGGCAAACCGGCCCTCACCGTGCGCGGTGATTCGCTGGTCGCCACCGTGCCCGTGACGGACAGCTGGGGCGAGGCCGCGCCCAACCTCAGCGGCAAAACCCTGTCACTGGTTCTGGCCGATAGCGGGCAGGCGCAGGAGTCCAGCCTGAGCATTCAGCCGGGGAACGCCGCGCCGACGCTCCCGTTAGGCTGGGTGCTGCTGATGGCGCTGGCTGGTGGCCTGATCCTCAACGTTATGCCCTGCGTGCTGCCGGTGCTGGCCATGAAGCTGGGCACGCTGATGCAAACCGAACGGCAGGCGCGCGGTCAGGTGCGCAGGCAGTTTCTTGCATCGGTAGCCGGGATCGTGATCTCGTTCCTCGCACTGGCGCTGATGATGACGGTATTACGTTTAGGCAATCAGGCGCTCGGCTGGGGGATCCAGTTCCAGAACCCGTGGTTTATTGCCGCGATGGCGCTGGTAATGGTGCTCTTCAGCGCCAGCCTGCTGGGGTTGTTTGAAATCCGTCTCCCTTCCGGCGCCAGCACCTTCCTCGCCACGCGCGGCGGCAACGGGCTTGCGGGTCATTTCTGGCAAGGCGCGTTTGCCACGCTGCTGGCGACACCCTGCACCGCGCCGTTCCTGGGGACGGCGGTCTCGGTCGCGCTGGCGGCACCGCTTCCCCTGCTGTGGGGGATCTTCCTGGCGATGGGTATCGGCATGAGCCTGCCGTGGCTGCTGGTGGCGGCCTGGCCGGGGCTGGCCCAGCGGTTGCCGCGTCCGGGGCGCTGGATGAACGTTGTACGCGTAGTGCTGGGGATGATGATGCTCGGCTCATCGCTGTGGCTGCTGAGCCTGCTGACGGTGCACATTGGCAGCCTGCCGGTCATTACGCTGGGCGTGCTACTGATCCTTGCGCTGCTGCTGGTCACCGCCTGGCGCTACCGCTGGCAAACGGCACTGCGCGCCGGGGTATTAGCTGTACTGGTGGCCGGGGTAGTCGCGTTTGTTTCCGGCTCCGGCGGCGAGGGCTCCCGCCGCGATCGTATTCACTGGCAGCCGCTCAGCGAGCAGGCCATTGTCCGCGCGCTGGCGGAGAACAAACGGGTGTTCGTCGACGTGACCGCCGACTGGTGCGTGACCTGTAAAGCCAATAAATACAACGTACTGCTGCGCGACGACGTGCAGGTCGCGCTCTCCGCCCCGGACGTTGTCGCCCTGCGCGGCGACTGGAGCCGCCCCTCAGATACCATCAGCCAGTTTTTAACCACGCGCGGCAGCGCCGCCGTGCCGTTTAACCAGATCTACGGACCGGGATTACCGCAGGGTCACGTGCTGCCTGCGTTGTTAAGCCGCGAAGCGGTGCTGAGCACCCTGTCCGATGCAAAAGGAAAATAACATGAGAGCCTTTGTTGCCTTACTACTGCTGTCGTTATCAACGTTCGGTTTCGCCGCACCGTCAGATGACGCTTCCAACGACCAGCTGGCAAAACTGCTGTTTAACGACCCCAACAGCCCGCGAACCGGCGCGACATCGCCGAAGCTCACCATCGTCTCCTTCACAGACTACAACTGCCCGTATTGCAAGCAGTTCGACCCAATGCTGGAGAAAATCGTGCACGATAATCCCGACGTGCAGCTCATCATCAAACTGCTGCCGTTCAAGGGACAAAGCTCGGTAAATGCCGCGAAAGCGGCGCTCTCAACGTGGCAGCAGGCGCCGGATCAATTCTGGGCACTACACCAGCGGCTGATGATGAAAAAGGGCTATCACGATGACGCCAGCATCGCCGCCGCACAGGTGAAGACCGGGACGGACAGCATTAAAACCGATGATAAAACTATGGACAGCGTAAAGATGAACCTGATCCTGGCGCAGGTGCTGAATATTCAGGGCACCCCGGCGACCATCATCGGTGACCAGATGGTGGCGGGCGCAATCCCGTATGACGATCTGGAGGGGCTGGTCAAAGAACAGCTGGCAAACGCCCGTGGCAAGTAAGCTTCCGCGCCTGCTGCGCGAGCTGGCCGTGTGGCTGCTGATTGGCGTAGCCGTGAGCCTGGCGGTGGACTATTTCCGCCAGCCCGCGCTGCCGCAGAATTTCTCCGCGACGGCACTGCACACCCTCGACGGCCAGCCCGTCGATCTTATCGCCATGAGTAAGGAGCGACCGCTGCTGGTCTACGTCTGGGCGACATGGTGCGGCGTCTGCCGCTACACCACGCCGTCGGTGGCAGCGATTGCCGCGGACGGGGGTAACGTGATGTCGGTTGCGCTGCGCTCGGGCGATAACGCGACGCTCGAAACATGGATGAGAAAGAAGAAGGCGATGATGCCCACGGTCAACGACGCCAGCGGAGAACTGGCGCGTAGGTGGGACGTTCAGGTGACGCCAACGCTTGTGGTGATCTCTCACGGTGAAGTGAAGTCGATCACCACCGGCTGGACCAGCGGCTGGGGAATGCGCCTGCGGCTGTGGCTGGCGTCGTAGCGTTACTTCCCGCCAGCCAGCTCCAGGAAGCTACCGGTGACATAGGAGGCTTTGTCGCTCAGCAGCCAGGTAATGGCCTGGGCGACCTCCTCCGGCTGACCGCCACGCTGCATCGGTAACAGCGACTTCACCCGATCCACACGCCCCGGCTCGCCGCCGGAGGCGTGAATATCGGTATAAATCAGGCCTGGCCGCACGCAGTTAACGCGAATGCCCTGCGCCGCCACCTCCAGCGCGAGGCCGGTGGTGAGGGAATCCACCGCCCCTTTGGAGGCAGCATAATCCACATACTCCCCCGGTGCGCCCAGTCGTGAGGCCGCCGAGGAGACATTCACAATCGCGCCGCCCTTGCCGCCGTGTTTATGCGACATGCGCTTCACCGCCTCACGGCAGCAGAGAAAATAGCCAGTGACGTTGGTGGACAGCACGCGGTTAATACGTTCAGCTGAGAGGTTTTCGATGGAGGATTGTTCAAACAAAATCCCGGCGTTGTTCACCAGCGCGGCGAGCGGCTCACCTTCGCGATCGATGCTGTCGAACATCGCCATCACCTGCGATTCATCGCTGATATCCGCGCGCACGGCAAAGGCCTTACCGCCCGCGTCCACGATCTGATTAATGACCTCTGTCGCGGCTTTGATGTTGTGATGAAAATTCACCGCAACGGTGTAGCCTTCGCTTGCCAGCTGTAGCGCGGTGGCTTTACCAATACCCCGGCTGGCGCCGGTGACCAATGCAATTGCCATTCTTTTCTCCCAATAAAAAAGCCGGGTGGCGGCTTCGCCTTACCCGGCCTACGTTACTACAGGAACAACGTTACTGGTATTCGCTCATCGGTACGCAGGAGCAGAACAGGTTACGGTCGCCGTAAACATCATCAAGACGTTTCACGGTTGGCCAGTATTTGTTTGCTACACCTGCCGGGAAGACAGCCAGCTCGCGGGTATAACCGTGGTTCCACTCTGCCACCAGTTCGTTCTGGGTATGCGGCGCGTTAACCAGGGGGTTATCTTCCAGCGTCCATTCCCCGCCTTTCACGCGGTCGATTTCGCTGCGGATCGCCAGCATGGCGTCGATAAAGCGATCCAGCTCCACCTTGCTTTCAGACTCGGTCGGCTCAACCATCAGCGTACCCGCTACCGGGAACGACATGGTTGGCGCGTGGAAGCCGTAGTCGATCAGACGCTTGGCGATATCCAGCTCGCTGATGCCCGTCTCTTCTTTCAGAGGACGAATATCGAGGATGCATTCGTGCGCCACGCGACCATCGCGGCCGGTGTAGAGCACCGGATAGGCGTCTTTCAGACGTGTTGCGATGTAGTTGGCGTTGAGGATCGCCACCTGGCTGGCCTGCTTGAGCCCTTCCGCGCCCATCATGCGGATGTACATCCAGCTGATTGGCAGGATAGAGGCGCTGCCGAACGGTGCCGCGGAGACCGCGCCCTGACGGGTCAGCATGCCTTCAATCTGCACCACGCTATGGCCTGGCACAAACGGTGCCAGGTGCGCTTTGACGCCGATTGGGCCCATGCCCGGGCCGCCGCCGCCGTGCGGAATGCAGAACGTTTTATGCAGGTTGAGGTGCGACACGTCCGCGCCAATAAAGCCCGGAGAGGTAATGCCCACCTGGGCGTTCATGTTCGCGCCGTCGAGGTAAACCTGGCCGCCGAACTGATGCACCACTTCACATACTTCACGGATCGTTTCTTCGTACACGCCGTGGGTGGACGGGTAGGTCACCATGATGCAGGAGAGTTTGTCGCCTGCCTGCTCGGCTTTCGCGCGCAGGTCGGCCAGATCGATGTTGCCGTTTTTGTCGCACGCCACAACCACCACTTCCATTCCTGCCATCTGGGCAGAAGCCGGGTTGGTACCGTGGGCAGAGCTTGGGATCAGACAGATATCGCGGTGGCCTTCGTTGCGGCTTTCGTGATAGTGACGGATCGCCAGCAGACCGGCGTATTCACCCTGCGCACCGGAGTTCGGCTGCATGCAGAGCGCGTCGTACCCGGTCAGCTTCACCAGCCAGTCGGAGAGCTGGTTGATCATCATGTGATAACCTTCCGCCTGCTCAGCCGGGCAGAACGGGTGCAGCTCGGAGAATTCAGGCCAGGTGATTGGGATCATCTCAGCCGCGGCGTTCAGCTTCATGGTGCAGGAGCCCAGCGGGATCATCGCCTGGTTCAGCGCCAGATCTTTACGTTCCAGAGAGTGCATGTAACGCATCATCTCGGTTTCGCTGTGATAGCGGTTGAACACCGGGTGAGTCAGGATCGCGTCGTCGCGCAGCATGCTTTCCTGAATGGAGCGGCTGTCGAGCGCAACCTCTTTGTCGAGCGTATCAACGTCCAGACCCTGTGCGTCACCCAGCAATACGTTGAACAGGGTCAGGATATCGTCACGGGTGGTGCTTTCGTCCAGCGTAATACCGACCGCATTGTGAATGTCGCTGCGCAGGTTGATTTGTGCTGCCTCGGCGCGCGCCAGCACGGCCGCTTTGTCTGCCACCTCGACGCACAGGGTGTCGAAGTAGTGCTCATGACGCAGTCTGAGACCTTTCTGTTGCAGACCGCAGGCCAGGATATCGGCCAGACGGTGGATGCGGCTGGCAATGCGTTTCAGACCTGCCGGACCGTGGAACACCGCGTATAAGCTGGCAATGTTAGCCAGCAGCACCTGCGAGGTACAGATGTTGGAGTTCGCTTTCTCGCGGCGGATATGCTGCTCGCGGGTCTGCATCGCCATGCGCAGCGCGGTGTTACCGGCGGCATCTTTCGATACGCCGATAATACGGCCTGGCATGGAACGTTTAAATTCATCTTTCGCGCCAAAGAACGCCGCGTGCGGGCCGCCGTAGCCCATCGGCACGCCGAAGCGTTGCGCTGAGCCGAAGACAATATCCGCGCCCTGTTTACCCGGCGCCGTCAGCAGCACCAGCGCCATAAAATCTGCGGAGACGCTAACAATAACCTTACGGGATTTGAGCTCGGCGATCAGCGCGCTGTAATCATGCACTTCCCCGGTGGTGCCCACCTGCTGTAACAGCACGCCGAAGACGTCCTGGTGATCCAGCACTTTGTCAGCGTCGTCGACAATCACCTCAAAGCCGAAGGTTTCCGCACGGGTGCGCACCACGTCCAGCGTCTGGGGATGCACGTCCGCCGCGACGAAGAAGCGGTTGGCGTTTTTCAGCTTGCTCACGCGCTTCGCCATCGCCATCGCTTCAGCGGCGGCAGTGGCTTCATCCAGCAGCGAGGCAGAGGCGATATCCATACCGGTCAGATCCAGCGTCACCTGCTGGAAGTTCAGCAGCGCTTCCAGACGGCCCTGGGAGACTTCTGGCTGATACGGGGTGTAAGCGGTGTACCAGCCCGGGTTTTCCAGCATGTTACGCAGGATCACCGGCGGTAACTGCACGTTGGTGTAGCCCATGCCGATGTAAGACTTATAGCGCTTGTTAAGGCCGGCGATGGCCTTCAGCTCCGCCAGCGCGGCGAACTCCGTCGTGGACTCGCCTACCTGCGGCGGTGTGGCAAGCTGGATGTCTTTTGGCACGATCTGGCCGATCAGTGCGTTTAATGAATCCGCGCCAACTGTCTTCAGCATCTCCTGCTGTTGCTGAGCATCCGGCCCAATGTGACGTTCAATGAAGGCGCCACGGTTTTCAAGCTGGCTTAAAGTCTGTGTCATGAGCGATGGTTCCTGAAACGTGCAGTGAATCGTAATTATCTGTAACGCTGTTGCCCGGTGGCGCTAACGCTTACCGGGCCTACGTAGATCTGTAGGCCGGATAAGCGCAGCGCCATCCGGCACAACGTTATTCGTCTTCCAGTAGTGCTTCGTACGCGGTCGCATCCAGCAGCGCGGCAACCTGCGCTTCGTCGCTGGCTTTGATCTTAAAGATCCAGCCGCCTTCATAAGGCTCGCTGTTCACCAGCTCCGGGGAGTCGCTCAGCGCGTCGTTCACGGCAACAATTTCACCGCTCACCGGAGCGTAGATGTCAGAGGCCGCTTTAACGGATTCCGCCACCGCACAGTCGTCGCCTGCGCTCACGGTTGCGCCCACTTCCGGCAGGTCAACAAACACCATGTCGCCCAGCAGTTCCTGCGCGTGCTCGGTGATCCCAACGGTGTAAGTGCCGTCCGCCTCTTTGCGCAGCCACTCGTGTTCTTTGCTGTATTTCAGTTCTGCTGGCACATTGCTCATTGAAGTTCTCCTGATAAAAATAGTTAGGCGACCGGCTTACCGGCGCGAACAAAAATCGGTTTGGTCACGTTGACCGGCATTTCGCGGTTGCGGATCTGCACCACCGCCGTTTCGCCAATCCCCGCTGGCACGCGTGCCAGTGCAATACTGTAGCCGAGCGTCGGGGAGAACGTTCCGCTGGTGATCACGCCTTCGCGATGATTGCCATCAGCATCGGTGAAGCGCACCGGCAGCTCGCCGCGCAGAACGCCTTTTTCTTTCATCACCAGGCCAACCAGCTGTTCAGTGCCCTTCTCGCGCTGCATCTCCAGCGCTTCACGGCCAATAAAATCACGGTCAGCCGGTTCCCACGCGATGGTCCAGCCCATGTTGGCCGCCAGCGGTGAGACGCCTTCGTCCATCTCCTGACCGTAGAGGTTCATCCCCGCTTCCAGACGCAGCGTATCGCGCGCGCCCAGGCCCGCAGGCTTCACACCCGCCTCCACCAGCGCACGCCAGAAATCGGCGGCCTTTTCGTTTGGCATTGCAATTTCGTAGCCCGCTTCACCGGTGTAGCCGGTGGTGGCGATAAACAGATCCCCCGCCTGCACGCCGAAGAACGGCTTCATGCCTTCGGTTGCTTTGCGCTGCTCGTCGCTGAACAGAGACGCGGATTTCGCCTGGGCGTTTGGCCCCTGCACCGCAATCAGCGACAGATCGTCACGAACGGTGATGTCGATGGCGTAAGGTTCAGCGTGTTGGGAAATCCAGGAGAGGTCTTTTTCGCGGGTGGCGGAGTTTACAACGAGGCGGAAGAAATCTTCGGTGAAGTAGTAGACGATGAGGTCGTCAATCACACCGCCAGAGGCATTAAGCATGCCGGTATAGAGCGCTTTGCCCGACGTTTTTAGTTTGGCGACGTCGTTTGCCAACAGATAACGCAAAAACTCCCGGGTGCGGCTTCCGCGCAGGTCGACAATCGTCATATGAGACACGTCGAACATACCGGCATCGGTGCGCACCGCGTGGTGCTCATCAATCTGCGAGCCGTAGTGCAGCGGCATCATCCAGCCGTGGAAGTCCACCATGCGGGCGCCGCATAACACGTGCTGTTCGTACAAAGGAGTCTGTTGAGCCATCTTTTCCTCGTTGAAAAATTCACCGTGAAACCCGGTGTCGACCTCGCGATCGAGGGCCGACGCAAACGTTCTCTTTTACCTGAACTTACCACCGAAACCGGCGGTTAACCATAAGGTAAAACGGGTCATCACATTAGCTTATGACCAAAAATCGCTGAAAAGCCTACAGAGTTATTCACTGGTAAAATGCGATTAAACCCGCATAAAATTAACATCGAGCTAACAGGATTTAGCAGATGGTGATATTTCGTGCGGAAAAACGGGCCGAATTTCCGTAACATAAAAATAGTAAGATTAGATTTTCTAATGCGAAAAATGACGTGAAATTAGATTATTTCAAACGAGGAGATTTCCCCGGCGCGAAGGCCGGGAAAATAAAGTGTGACGGGGATCGAGATTAACGTAACCAGTCGGGAAGATCGTTAAGGCCCATTGCCTGACGAAGAAGCTGCGGTTTGACGCCGGGAAGGGTGTCGGCCAGTTTGAGGCCGATATCGCGCAGCAGTTTTTTCGCCGGGTTCGCTCCGGCAAATAGCTCGCGGAAGCCCTGCATACCCGCCAGCATCATCGCCGCACTGTGTTTGCGGCTGCGCTCGTAGCGACGCAGATACAGATGCTGACCAATATCTTTACCTTCCCGATGCAGACGACGCAGCTCTTCAACCAGCTCGGCCGCGTCCATAAAGCCGAGGTTCACCCCCTGCCCGGCCAGCGGATGAATCGTATGCGCCGCATCCCCCACCAACGCCAGACGGTGCGCCGCAAACTGACGCGCGTAGCGACCGGTTAACGGAAACGCCTGGCGTTCGCTTTCAAGCGTGCACAGGCCCAGACGGTTATCAAACGCCACGCATAGCGCCTGATTAAAGGCGTCCGGCGTCGCCTCCTGCATCTGCTGCGCTTTCTCCGGCTCTAAAGACCAGACGATGGAGCAGAGATGCGGATCGGCAAGCGGCAGGAAGGCCAGAATGCCATCATTGTGGAAAATCTGGCGCGCCACGCCGCCATGCGGCTCTTCGGTGCGGATTGTGGCAACCAGGGCGTGATGACGGTAATCCCAGAAGGTCAGCGGAATATCCGCTTTGTTACGCAGCCAGGAATTGGCGCCGTCGGCACCCACTACCAGCCGCGCGGTCAGCATGTCGCCGCTTTCAAGAGTGATAAACGCGTCGTTTTCGCCCCATGCCACCTGCTGAAGTTTCGCCGGTGCGATCAGCGTGACGTCGCTGCACTGCTGCGCTTTTTGCCACAGCGCGTGGTGGATCACCGCGTTTTCAACGATGTGCCCAAGGTGGCTGTAGCCCATGCTTTCATCGTCAAACGCGATATGGCCGAAGCTGTCTTTATCCCACACTTCCATGCCATGGTAACAGCTGGCACGCAGCGCCACGATTTCAGACCAGACGCCAAGGTGCGTCAGTAGCTTTTCGCTGGCGGCATTGATCGCCGAGACGCGCAGCTCCGGCGGTGCATCCTGCGCCACAGGCTGCGGCGCATTTTGCTCAAGCACCGCCACGCGCAGGCCGCTGCCCTGTAAACCACAGGCCAGCGCCAGTCCTACCATTCCGCCGCCGACAATGGCGACATCAACATTTTGCACGGTGATTACTCCTTAACGCGCGACCCAACCCAGGGTCCGCTGCGCCAGCACGTCACGTGCCGGAATGAACAGTTCCATCGCCATCAGCCCAAGGTTGCGACCCGCAACCAGCGGTGCCCAGCGATTGGCAAACAGGTGGACTAAACCGTCGGTAACGCCAATGGTCGCCGCTTTGTCCGCCTGACGTCGTTTCTGGTAATGGCTAAGCACTGAGTATGCGCCACAATCCTGTTGTTCGCTCCACGTCTGCGCCAGTAGCTCAGCCAGGCTCATCACGTCGCGCAGGCCAAGGTTAAAGCCTTGCCCGGCGATGGGGTGCAGCGTCTGCGCGGCGTTGCCGACCAGAGCGACGCGATGGGAGACAGTCTGCGATGCGGTCGTCAGCGCGAGCGGATAGGCCACGCGTTTTCCGGCCTGGGTGATACGCCCAAGCCGCCAGCCGAAGGCTTTTTGCAGCTCGGAACTAAAACGTTCGTCGGACCAGGAGAGAACCTCATCGGCCCGGTCCTGCGCATGGCACCACACCAGCGAGCAGCGCCCGTTCGACATCGGCAGCATGGCCAGCGGGCCGTGCTCCGTGAAGCGCTCAAATGCCCTGCCGTTATGCGCGCCAGCCGTAGAGACGTTAGCGATGACCGCCACCTGCCCATAGGGTTCAGAGCGCAATTCGACGCCGCACTGCGTGGCGATCGCGGAGCGTGAACCATCCGCCGCCACCAGCAGTTCCCCCTCCAGCGTGGTGCCGTTGTCCAGCGTCACGCTGACGGCTTCGTCACGGCGGTTAAAGCTGGCGACGCGCGCCGGACAGTGCAGCGTGACGCCAGGCGCGTCCTGTAAAAGACGGAACAGCCGCAGCCCTACGTCATGCAACTCGACAACCTGCCCCAGCGCCTCGATCCGGTAATCGTGGGCATCCAGCGTCACAAACCCGGCGTGCCCGCGATCGCTGACGTGAACGGTGCCGATCGCCGTTGCGCAATCCGCTATCGCCTGCCAGATCCCAATACGCGCAAGCTGCTGACAGGTTCCCTGCGCCAGCGCGATAGCGCGGGCGTCGAAACCGGGATGATCGGTCGCCTGCGGCGCGACCGCCTCAACCAGATGCACCGGAAGCTGGCCTTGGGTTAACTGCGAAATAGCCAGCGCCAGAGTAGCGCCGGTCATGCCTCCGCCAACAATGATTACGCTCATCCGCGTGCCGCCGCCATCAGCGCCTCGATGTCGTCGGCTTTTTTCACCACGGTCGCGGTCAGGTTTTCGTTACCGGTTTCGGTGATGACGATGTCATCTTCAATACGAATGCCGATCCCGCGGTACTGTTCCGGCACGTCGGCATCCGGCGCGATGTACAGCCCCGGCTCAACGGTCAGCACCATGCCAGGCTCCAGCACGCGCGAACGTTCCGGACCGTATGCCCCCACGTCATGCACATCCAGCCCCAGCCAGTGGCTCAGGCCATGCATAAAGTACGGGCGATGGGCGTTTTCGGTTATAAGGGTGTCCACATCGCCTTTCAGAATGCCAACCTTCACCAGCCCGGTAATCATGATGCGCACCACCTCGCCCGTAACCTCCTGGATGGAGGTGCCAGGGCGGAACAGCGTCAGCGCGGTCTCCAGAGACTCAAGCACGATGTCATAGATTTCACGCTGCGCTGGGGTGAATTTACCGTTCACCGGGAAGGTACGGGTGATGTCGCCCGCGTAACCCTGATATTCACAGCCGGCGTCAATCAGCACCAGATCGCCGTCGCGCAGTGCACTTTCGTTTTCGGTGTAGTGCAGAATGCAGCCGTTTTCCCCGCCGCCTACGATGGTGTTATAGGACGGGAAGCGCGCGCCGTGACGGTTAAATTCATGGTGAATTTCCCCTTCAAGCTGGTACTCGAACATACCGGGACGGCACTTTTCCATGGCGCGGGTATGCGCCAGGGCGCTGATTTCGCCCGCGCGGCGCATCACGTTCAGCTCTTCTTCAGACTTAAACAGGCGCATCTCATGCACCACCGGTCGCCAGTCTGTCAGGGTTGCGGGTGCAGACAAATTCTGACGTGAGCCTTTACGCAGCTTATCCAGCGCAGTGAAAACAATCTCATCCGCATACGCGTATTCACCCTGCGCGTGGTACAGCACGTCCAGGCCGTTGAGCAGTTGATAGAGCTGCTGGTTGATTTCGCTGTAGGCCAGCGCGCGATCCACGCCCAGTTTTCCCGGCGCCGCCTCCTGACCTAAGCGGCGGCCAAACCAGATTTCCGCGGTCAGATCGCGCACGCGGTTGAAAATCACGCTGTGGTTGTGGGTGTCATTGCTTTTAATCAGCACCAGTACCGCTTCCGGCTCGTTAAACCCGGTGAAGTACCAGAAATCACTGCTCTGGCGATAGGGGTATTCGCTGTCGGCGCTGCGCGTCACTTCCGGCGCGGCGAAAATCAGGGCAGCGCTTCCCGGCTGCATTTTTGCCAGCAGCGCCTGACGACGGCGAGAATACTCTTGACTGGAGATAACCATGACACCCTCCTGTGCGTTATTTTTCTTAGTGTAATGTTGGCTTGCGAACTTCCGGCGCGGTCGGCTGCGAGCGCGTAAAGTTGTCGTGGCACAGCAGAGACGCCACGCGCACGTACTCGATGATCTCTTCGAGAGACATCTCCAGCTCTTCCTGGTCTTCGTCTTCATCGTAGCCGAGCTGGGCGATGTTACGCAGATCGTCGATCGCTTCACCCGCTTCGCCGGTCACTTTATCCAGTTTAGGCTGGGTTACGCCCAGGCCAAGCAGATAGTGGTTTACCCAACCCGCAAGCGCATCAGCGCGATCGAAGACGCTGACATCGTCGCCTTCAGGCAGATAAAGCTGAAAAAGAAAGCCATCGTCTTCCAGGGAATCGCTGGTTGCGGCGTGCATTTTACGCAGCGCTTCCGCCAGTTCGTGGCCAAACGCCAGCCCTTCGTTGGTGAGGTCGTGGATCAGCGGCTGCCATGAGCTGTCGCTGTTTCCGCCGCACAGTATGCCGCTGATCAGACCGTGCATTTCGGCAGGGGTTAGACCGACTCCCTGCTGGTTCAGTAACTGGTTTAAATCCTTGTAACCAGGCATTTCGTTCTGTATAGACATACGCATTCGTCATCAAAGGGAGGATATTCATGATATGCTACCACTTTGGACCCTGGTGATACCAGAAAAGGGCTTGTATCTTCACATCAGGGTAGCTATAGTGTCGCCCCTTCGCAGCCCCCGGGGCAGTAAGCGAAGGCAGCGCAGTCAATCAGCAGGAAGGTGGCATGTCTGCACAACCCGTCGATCTCCAGATTTTTGGCCGTTCACTGCGAGTGAATTGTCCGCCTGAACAAAGGGATGCTTTGAATCAGGCTGCGGACGATTTGAATCAGCGGTTGCAAGATCTAAAAGAACGCACTAGAGTCACAAATACTGAGCAGCTGGTTTTCATCGCCGCGTTGAACATCAGCTATGAACTGACTCAGGAAAAAGCGAAGACCCGCGATTACGCGGCAAGCATGGAGCAGCGCATTAAAATGCTCCAGCAGACCATTGAACAGGCATTGCTTGATCAAGGTCGCAGTCCTGAAAGACCGGGACCAAAGTTTGAATAACACTTCTCAGTTGACTATGGTAGAGTAACTGTGAAGACAAAATTTCTCTGAGATGTTTGCAAGCGGGCCAGTCCCCTGAGCCGATATTTCATACCACAAGAATGTGGCGCTCCATGGTTGGTGAGCATGCTCGGTCCGTCCGAGAAGCCTTAAAACTATGACGACACATTCACCTTGAACCAAGGGTTCAAGGGTTACAGCCTGCGGCGGCATCTCGGAGATTCCCTCTCTCTTCTTCTACCAACTACCATGACTCAATTCCCTGAAGTTTCTGCTTCACGCCAGGATATCCGTCAGCTCATTCGCCAGCGTCGTCGTGCCTTAAGCGCCGAACAACAGGCACAGTTTGCCCAGCAGGCCGCCGCCCGTATGATGGCCTATCCGCCTGTGGTGATGGCAAACACCGTCGCCTTGTTTCTTTCGTTTGATGGTGAGCTGGATACCCAACCGCTTATCGACCAGCTCTGGCGCGCCGGGAAAAAAGTTTATCTGCCGGTGCTGCATCCCTTTAGCCGGGGCAATCTGCTGTTTCTGCACTACCATCCGCACAGCGAGCTGGTGGTGAATCGTCTGAAAATCACCGAACCCAAACTCGACGTGCGCGATGTGCTGCCGCTATCTGAACTGGATGTGCTGATTACGCCGCTGGTGGCGTTTGACGAGCAGGGACAGCGCCTGGGAATGGGCGGTGGTTTTTACGACAGAACGCTACAAAACTGGCAGCAGTACGGATTGCAGCCGGTGGGCTATGCGCATGATTGTCAGGGCGTGGAGGCATTACCCGTAGAGAAATGGGATGTGCCGTTACCGGCGGTGGTGACGCCCAGTAAAACCTGGACCTGGTAGAACAAAGCCGGGTGGCGGCTACGCCTTACCCGGCCTACATAAATCCTCGAACTTTGTAGGTCGGGTAAGCGTAAGCGCCACCCGATACACAGACCGCACGACCGTTGTAGGTCGGGTAAGCGTGAGCGCCACCCGACACACAGACCGCACGAACATTGTAGGTCGGGTAAGCGTAAGCGCCACCCGATACACAGACCGCACGAACATTGTAGGTCGGGTAAGCGTAAGCGCCACCCGATACACAGACCGCACGAACATTGTAAGTCGGGTAAGCGTAAGCGCCACCCGATACACAGACCGCACGAGCATTGTAGGTCGGGTAAGCGTGAGCGCCACCCGACACACAGACCGCACGAACATTGTAGGTCGGGTAAGCGTAAGCGCCACCCGACACCACAGACCGCACTATCAGTACAGCAGACGCGCGCGAATCGTCCCCGGAATGGCCTTCATGCTCTGCAATGCTTTCTCAGCAATGTCTTCATCCGCTTCAATATCAATCACCACATAACCCATCTGCGCGTTCGTTTGCAGATACTGCGCGGCAATGTTGACGCCCTGTTCGGCAAAGATCTGGTTGATAGCAGTCAGCACGCCCGGACGGTTTTCGTGAATGTGCAGCAGACGACGCCCGCCGTGTAGCGGCAGAGACACTTCCGGGAAGTTCACCGCAGAGAGCGTTGAACCGTTGTCGGAATATTTGCTCAGCTTGCCCGCCACTTCCAGGCCGATATTCTCCTGCGCTTCCTGAGTAGAACCCCCGATATGCGGCGTCAGGATCACGTTGTCGAACTCGCACAGCGGAGAGGTGAACGGATCGCTGTTGGTGGCCGGTTCCGTCGGGAACACGTCAATCGCCGCACCCGCCAGATGCTTACGCTTCAGCGCATCGCACAGCGCAGGAATATCGACTACTGTACCGCGCGCGGCGTTGATCAGCAGTGAGCCCGGCTTCATCAGCGCCAGCTCTTCCGCTCCCATCATGTTTTTTGTGGACGCATTTTCCGGCACGTGCAGGCTGACCACGTCGCTCATGTTCAGCAGGTCAGAAAGATGCTGCACCTGCGTCGCGTTACCCAGCGGCAGTTTGTTTTCGATATCGTAGAAAAACACGTGCATGCCAAGGGATTCCGCCAGAATACCAAGCTGCGTACCGATGTGGCCGTAACCAATAATCCCGAGTTTTTTACCACGCGCTTCGTAGGAGCCCGCGGCCAGCTTATTCCACACGCCGCGGTGCGCTTTGGCGTTAGCTTCCGGAATACCGCGAAGGAGTAGCAGCAGCTCGCCAATCACCAGCTCCGCCACGGAACGGGTGTTGGAGAACGGGGCGTTAAAAACCGGGATACCGCGTTTTGCGGCGGCATTCAGATCAACCTGATTGGTACCGATACAGAAACAGCCAATCGCCACCAGCTTTTCCGCCGCAGCAATAACGTCTTCAGTCAGTTGGGTACGGGATCGCAGGCCAATGAAATGGGCATCACGGATGGACGCTTTCAGCTCTTCAGTATCCAGCGCGCCTTTGTGAAATTCGATGTTGGTGTAACCTGCAGCGCGAAGGCTATCGAGCGCTTTCTGGTGCACGCCTTCAACCAGCAGGAATTTAATCTTGTCTTTCTCCAGTGATACCTTTGCCATTTACCCGACCCTGTTTTTATCTGAACTGATGTTGTGCTGGATATAAATCCCGTGCAGCCAACATATCAAAAAAAACTATTGCAGCAATATGAACGTTTGCGTCGGCACTCTGAAGAAAAGTCATACAAAGCAAAATGACAGAGGAAAATGCTATGGAAATTTACAAACGCGGAAGGATCGGCAAAAGAGGCGGAAAAACGTGACACAAGTCACCGAATTTAGCTTTTCAAAATTTTTTAGCGGGGGGAGCGCTCCCCCCGTCAGATCATTTTACGATGGTTTTTACACCGTCAGCCGTGCCGATCAGCGCCACGTCCGCGCCACGGTTGGCAAATAACCCTACGGTCACGACGCCCGGAATGCCGTTGATCGCATTTTCCAGCGCAATGGCATCGAGGATCTCAAGGCCGTGAACGTCGAGGATCACGTTGCCGTTGTCGGTCACCACACCCTGACGGTATTCCGGACGACCACCCAGCTTCACCAGTTGACGTGCCACGGCACTGCGCGCCATCGGGATCACTTCGACCGGCAGCGGGAAACTCCCCAGAATGTCGACCTGCTTGGAGGCGTCCGCGATGCAGATGAACTTATCCGCCACGGAGGCAATGATTTTTTCGCGGGTCAGCGCCGCGCCACCGCCTTTGATCATCTGCATGTGGCCGTTGATTTCATCCGCGCCATCAACGTAAATGCCCAGACGGTCCACTTCGTTGAGGTCGAAAACAGTGATGCCGAGGCTTTTCAGCTTTTCCGTGGAAGCATCGGAGCTCGAAACCGCGCCCTCGATTTGCCCCTTCATCGTGCCCAGCGCATCGATAAAGTGCGCCGCCGTCGATCCCGTACCAACACCGACAATGGTACCCGGCTGTACGTACTGGAGAGCGGCCCATCCTACTGCTTTTTTCAGTTCATCCTGCGTCATGATCGTTTTGCCTGTGGTGTGAAAACTCAGGGCGCATTATAGAACACGTCGAATGGATTTCGTCTGCCACGAAGGGAAAATTGTGTCATAGTGCAGATTAAGCAAAATTAAGGAGTCAGCCAGAGCAATGAAACGTCCGGACTACAGAACACTACAGGCACTTGATGCAGTTATTCGTGAACGCGGTTTTGAGCGCGCGGCGCAAAAGCTGTGCATCACCCAGTCCGCCGTATCACAGCGTATCAAACAGCTTGAAAACATGTTCGGGCAGCCGCTGCTGGTGCGTACCGTACCGCCGCGTCCAACGGAGCAAGGACAAAAGCTCCTCGCCCTGCTACGTCAGGTTGAACTGCTGGAAGATGAGTGGCTGGGCGATGAACAGACCGGCTCCACGCCGCTGCTGCTGTCGCTGGCGGTGAACGCCGACAGTCTGGCAACCTGGCTGCTGCCGGCCCTTGCGCCGGTGCTGGCCGACTCCCCTATCCGCCTGAATCTCCAGGTTGAAGATGAAACCCGCACCCAGGAACGTCTGCGTCGCGGCGAAGTGGTTGGTGCCGTCAGTATTCAGCCTCAGGCGCTGCCAAGCTGTCTGGTGGATCAGTTGGGCGCGCTGGATTACCTCTTCGTCGGTTCAAAAGCCTTTGCCGAGCGCTATTTCCCGAACGGTGTGACCCGCGCCGCGCTGCTAAAAGCCCCTGCCGTCGCGTTCGACCATCTGGACGATATGCATCAGGCCTTCCTGCAGCAAAACTTCGATCTGCCGCCGGGCAGCGTGCCGTGTCATATCGTTAACTCGTCCGAAGCCTTCGTGCAGCTTGCACGTCAGGGAACCACCTGCTGCATGATCCCGCATCTGCAGATTGAGAAAGAGTTGAAAAGCGGTGAGCTGATTGATTTAACTCCGGGGCTGTATCAGCGCCGGATGCTGTACTGGCACCGTTTTGCGCCGGAAAGCCGCATGATGCGCAACGTCACCGACGCGCTGCTGGCGTTTGGGCATAAGGTGTTAAGACAGGATTGAAAAACAAGCCGGGTGGCGGCTTCGCCTTACCCGGCCTACGGGTTACTGAGCTGGCTTTTCAGTCGGCTCCAGCTGGAACACCACATCAACCTGATCGTCGAACTGAATGGTTGGCTGCTCGTAGGTTTCCTGAGCAGAAACCGGCGCGGCGTCCGCTTTCATCATCCGCACCATCGGGCTTGGCTGGTAGTTTGAAACGTGGTAACGCACGCTGTAAACCGGACCGAGCTTGCTCTTGAAGCCGGATGCCAGCTGCTGCGCCTGATGAATGGCATCATCAATCGCCGCTTTACGCGCTTCGTCTTTATACTTCTCCGGTTGCGCAACGCCCAGCGAGACGGAGCGAATTTCGTTCAGCCCTGCCTTCAGCGCACCATCCAGCAATCCGTTGAGCTTATCAAGCTGGCGCACGGTCACTTCTACAGTACGCACGGCGCGATAGCCTTTCAGGATGCTTTTGCCGTTCTGGTAATCGTAATCCGGTTGAGTACGCAGGTTCGCAGAGCTGATGTCTTTTTTCGCGACACCGTTCTGTTCCAGGAAAGAGAGGTATTGCGCAACACGATCGTCTGCCTGTTTCTTGGCGGAAGCAGCATCTTTCGCCGCCACGTTCACTTCAATTGCCAGGGTTGCAACATCCGGTACCGCATCCACGCTTGCCGTACCTGAAGTGACAATGTGCGGGCCATTTGGCAGTTCATTCGCCTGCACCGACACCGCACCTAAACTTACTAATGCCGCCAGGGCCATCACCTTAAACTTCACTGTCATTCCTCCATGTTGCGAAGAGTGCCCTGTTAACAGGGCTCATGCCAGCAAGCTTAGCGGGTCTTGTTCAGATGTCCATAAGACAACGCTTAGTTGAACAATCCCTGTACGTGATGAATGCCCTCTTTCGCCAGCTGGAAGGCAATAAACCACATCACCAGCCCCACCAGGGTATTGATAATGCGCTGCGCTTTGGCGGTACGCAGTCGTGGCGCCAGCCACGCCGCCAGGATCGCAAGACCAAAGAACCAGAGGAAGGAGGCGCTGACCGTACCGAGCGCAAACCAGCGCTTGGGCTCAATGTCCAGCTGTCCGCCCAGGCTGCCGAGCACCACGAACGTATCAAGATAAACGTGCGGGTTAAGCCATGTCACGGCGAGCATGGTGACGATAATCTTCCAGCGCCCTTGCTTCATCACTTCGGCGCTCGCCAGCTCAAGATTGCTGCTCATGGCCGTTTTCAGGGCGCCAAACCCGTACCACAGCAGAAACGCTACGCCGCCCCAGGTAACCAGTGCCAGCAGCCACGGCGACTGCATCAACAGGGCGCTGCCGCCAAAAATCCCGGCGCAAATCAACAGCAGATCGCTCACCGCGCACAGCAAGGCAATCATCAGATGGTACTGACGGCGGATGCCCTGATTCATCACGAACGCATTTTGTGGACCAAGGGGAAGGATCATGGCCGCACCTAACGCAAGCCCTTGAAAATAGTAAGATAACATAACGTAATTCTCGCAGAGTTGTCCTGGGGCAGACTATACTGCGGGAACGACATTAGAGGAAATGGATAATATTAATTGGGGATTAGCGAGGCTAATAAAAGAAAAGCCCGGTGTCGCTGATGCTTACCGGGCCTACGGAGACGTTACTCTGCTTCTTTGACTTTTTTGACGTTTACGTCCATCTGCGGGTACGGGAAGCTGATGCCGTTAGCATCGAAGTCACGCTTAATGCGCTCCAGCACATCCCAGTATACGTTTTGCAGATCGCTGCTTTTGCTCCAGATGCGCACCACAAAATTAATGGATGATGCGCCCAGTTCATTCAGACGAACGGTCTGCTCGCGGTCCTTCAGAATACGGTCATCTGAAGCAATGATGTTGGTAATCAGAGACTTCACCTGATCGATATCGGAATCGTACGCCACGCTGATGATCAGCTCGTTACGACGCACCGGCTCGCGGGAGAAGTTAATGATATTGCCGGCAATGATTTTCCCGTTCGGTACCACCACAATACGACCGTCGACAGTACGCAGAGTGGTAGAGAAAATCTGTACCTGCAACACGGTACCCGCGATCCCGCCTAAATCCACGTATTCACCGGAACGGAACGGACGGAAGGTTACCAGCAGTACGCCCGCCGCCAGGTTCGACAGCGAACCCTGTAATGCCAGACCAATGGCCAGACCGGCAGCACCGAGCACAGCGATGACGGATGCCGTCTGCACGCCGACACGCCCCAGCGCCGCAATCAGCGTAAAGGCGATGATGCCGTAACGCACCAGCGCGGAGAGGAAATCGGCGACCGTGGCGTCAATGTGACGTGCAACCATCACCCGGTTGACCGCGTTCGATACGATACGCGCCACGATCATCCCGACAATGATGATGGCAATAGCGGCAACAATATTCACAGCGTAGCTCAGCAGTAGCGCCTGGTTGCGCACCAGCCAGTTACCCGCGTGATTGATGCTGTCTACAACATCAAGTTGTTCCATTTATTCTTCCTTTTGCTAAACCAAAACACAAAATCTATCCCTTAAGGGGACAGGCAGGTCAGTAAAGGGTAAACAAAAAGAGCGGGTAATGCCAAACAGATCACAAAATCAGGTATTGCAGGATATTGAAAAAGCATAAAAAAAGGCCCGCATTTGCGGGCCTTCTGATGTGCTGTCAGCAGTACAAATTACAGAACGTCAACCGCGTTCAGTTCTTTGAAAGCCTGCTCCAGACGAGTAATCATAGAAGTCTGGGCAGCGCGCAGCCATACGCGTGGATCGTAGTATTTCTTGTTCGGCTGGTCTTCGCCTTTCGGGTTGCCCAGCTGACCTTGCAGGTAAGCTTCGTTGGTTTTGTAGTATTGCAGGATACCGTCCCAGGTTGCCCACTGGGTGTCGGTATCGATGTTCATTTTCACTACGCCGTAGCTTACGGAATCTTTGATTTCCTGAGCAGAAGAACCGGAACCGCCGTGGAAGACGAAGTTCAGGCTGTTGTGCGGCAGGTTGTGTTTCTTAGACACATATTCCTGAGAATCACGCAGGATGGTCGGGGTCAGAACCACGTTACCTGGCTTGTACACGCCGTGCACGTTACCGAAGGATGCTGCGATGGTGAAGCGTGGGCTGATTTTGCTCAGCTCGGTGTAAGCGTAATCAACGTCTTCTGGCTGAGTGTACAGAGCAGAAGCGTCCATGTGGCTGTTGTCCACACCGTCTTCTTCACCGCCGGTGCAACCCAGTTCGATTTCCAGGGTCATGCCCATTTTGGACATACGCGCCAGGTACTTAGAGCAGATCTCGATGTTTTCTTCCAGAGACTCTTCGGACAGGTCGATCATGTGAGAAGAGAACAGTGGCTTACCGGTTGCTGCGAAGTGTTTTTCACCTGCGTCCAGCAGACCGTCGATCCATGGCAGCAGTTTTTTCGCGCAGTGGTCAGTGTGCAGGATAACCGGAACACCGTAGTGCTCAGCCATCTGGTGAACATGATGTGCGCCAGAGATAGCACCCAGGATAGCAGCGCCCTGAGGAACGTCAGTTTTCACGCCTTTACCTGCGATGAACGCAGCGCCGCCGTTAGAGAACTGAACGATAACCGGTGCTTTAACTTTTGCAGCGGTTTCCAGTACGGCATTGATGGAGTCGGTACCTACGCAGTTAACTGCTGGCAGAGCGAAGTTGTTTTCTTTAGCTACCTGGAACACTTTCTGTACGTCATCACCAGTGATAACGCCAGGTTTTACGAAATCAAAAATTTTAGACATGTTGCTTAGTCCTGTATCTTCGGCCGTTAGAAAAGGTGCGAGCTCTGTTAAGCGCGCTGAAAATTGGGCAGGTTTCCCTGCCCCTGAATGGCTTACTTCTTAGCGCGCTCTTCGAGCATTGCTACTGCTGGCAGGACTTTGCCTTCCACGAATTCGAGGAATGCGCCGCCACCAGTGGAGATGTAGGAGATCTTGTCAGCGATACCGAACAGGTCGATAGCTGCCAGGGTGTCACCACCGCCTGCGATAGAGAACGCTTCGCTGTCTGCGATAGCGTTAGCCACGATTTCAGTCCCTTTGCGGAAGTTCGGGAATTCGAACACGCCGACAGGACCGTTCCACAGGATAGTTTTTGCGTTTTTCAGGATTTCAGCCAGTTTCTGTGCAGAAACGTCGCCCAGGTCCAGAATCTGCTCTTCATCTTTGATGTCATTAACAGATTTAAGGGTTGCGGTAGCAGTTTCGGAGAACTCGGTCGCCACGCGAACGTCAGTTGGAACCGGGATATCACAGGTGCTCAGCAGGCGTTTGGCTTCGTCAACCAGATCCGCTTCGTAAAGGGATTTACCCACGTTGTGGCCTTGCGCAGCAACGAAGGTGTTCGCGATACCACCGCCAACGATCAGCTGGTCAGCAATTTTGGACAGAGAATCCAGAACGGTCAGTTTGGTAGAAACTTTAGAACCACCAACGATAGCGACCATCGGACGAGCAGGTTCTTTCAGTGCTTTACCCAGCGCTTCCAGTTCGTCAGCCAGCAGTGGACCTGCACAGGCGACGTCTGCGAATTTACCGATACCGTGGGTAGAAGCCTGCGCACGGTGAGCCGTACCGAATGCATCCATCACGAATACGTCGCACAGCGCAGCGTATTTTTTGGACAGGGTTTCGTCGTCTTTCTTTTCGCCTTTGTTGAAGCGAACGTTTTCCAGAACAACCAGCTCACCTTCAGCAACTTCTACGCCGTCCAGATAATCTTTCACCAGGCGAACCGGGCTGGACAGTTTGTCTTTCAGGTAATTAACAACCGGCAGCAGAGAGAACTCTTCGTTGTACTCGCCTTCAGTTGGACGGCCCAGGTGGGAGGTGACCATCACTTTAGCGCCCTGCTTCAGAGCCAGTTCAATGGTTGGCAGAGATGCACGGATACGCGCGTCGCTGGTCACTTTGCCATCTTTAACCGGTACGTTCAGATCGGCACGGATGAAAACGCGTTTACCTGCCAGATCCAGATCGGTCATCTTAATTACAGACATGGTGAATCCTCTCGTTGATTCTTAAAGTTTTGCAAGCGCAAGGTGCGCTCTACCTGAAACCTTTTGCGGCCATGGCTAACGTGGTGTCGAGCATTCGGTTAGCAAAGCCCCATTCGTTATCACACCAGACCAGCGTCTTGATGAGGTGCGCACCACTGACTCGCGTCTGCGTGCCATCCACGATGGCGCTGTGCGGGTCGTGGTTAAAATCTACTGAGACCAACGGTAATTCCGTATAGTCAACTATACCATGAAATGCTCCCTGTGCCGCTTTTTGCAGCAACAGGTTGACTTCACAGGCTTTTACCGGTTTTTTCACCGTCACGCTAAGATCGATTGCGGTGACGTTTATCGTCGGGACGCGCACGGCAATCGCTTCGAAACGGTCGTTAAACTGCGGGAAAATACGCGTGATCCCGGCAGCCAGTTTCGTATCCACCGGAATGATGGACTGGCTCGCCGCGCGAGTGCGTCGTAAATCCGGATGGTAGGCGTCGATAACCTGCTGATCGTGCATGGCGGAGTGAATCGTGGTCACGGTACCGGATTCAATGCCATACGCATCGTCTAACAGTTTAATGACCGGAATAATGCAGTTGGTGGTACAGGAGGCGTTGGAGACAATGCGGTGTTCAGCCTGCAGCTCGTGCTGGTTGACACCAAACACGACGGTGGCGTCGAGGTCGTGACTGCCGGGATGGGAGAACAGCACTTTTTTCGCGCCAGCATTCAGATGCGCTTCGCCATGTTCACGGTTACCGTACACGCCGGTACAGTCCAGCACCACATCCACACCCAGTTCGCGCCAGGGCAGCTCTTCAATACTGTTCTCATGCAGCACGCGGATGGCATCGTCACCGACGAACAGCTGTTCCCTTTCCTGGCGAACGTCCCAGGCAAAGCGACCGTGGCTGGTGTCATATTTCAACAAATGCGCCATGCCCGCAGCATCCGCCAGTTCATTGATTGCCACCACGGTGATTTCCGCACGACGCCCGGATTCATATAAAGCACGAACCACGTTGCGCCCGATGCGACCGAAGCCATTAATCGCTACGCGTACGGTCATAGATCTCCTGCAAAGCTATCCCTGAGTTTGAGGTGGCTGAAAGAGTAATCCAGCGACGCCCGAAGGGGAATCCTTGCTGTCACAAACTGCGATTGATTGGTCAATTGTCGAACATTTAATCGACTGAAACGCTTCAGCAAGAATAAGCGAATCGGGGAATAAAAGGAATCTCTGTCCAGATTAAGAGCGATTTTATCTGATCTCCATCACATTTTTCCGGAATAATCCCTTTTCTTCCCGCCACGTAAAACGCGGCGGGTTGACCGGTGCCCCCATGGAAAGCCGCGAAGGATCAAACGAGTCGGTATTCGCCATTTGCCGACATCATCAGTTCCACATTGGCAGAACGGCTGTGACGCAAAACACGCTCCACGTTTGGCCCGTCGGTGCGCGCATAAAACGCGTCGGCGTCGGCCTGAGATAGTCCCCCGGCCAGCTTACGCCCTACCAGGCGCGTACGTAACGCTTCAGCGGGCGCGCGAATGAACAATGAAAAATCGCAATATTCCATCAGCGTTCGCCATCGTTCGTCATCAAGCAGCAGCCAGTTACCCTCAACAATCACGACAGGGGCCGTTACCACAATAGCCTCTTCGACAGGATCGTGCGTTTGTCGGTCATACTGCGGCCAGGTACTGTCGCCTTCTTTTATCTGCCGCAGATGTTGCGCAAGCCTGTCGACATCAAAGGTCTCGGGCGCGCCTTTGTACGCACGCAGGTTATGGGCCTCAAGCCACGCGTTGTAGTGATGAAAACCATCCATCGGCAACGTCTGGATCGGCGGCATCCCCTCCATCTGACGAGAGAGGAATTCCCAGAAGGCGGTCAACGTGGATTTGCCCGTCCCGGGCGGCGCGCTGAGAAAAACAATCGTACGTTTGCTGGCGCTGGCAGAATGCAGTTTCGCCAGTTGCCGCAGCAAAGGCTTATGAACATTTTCGATTTCGTCATCAGGGTAATGTGCTTCTACATGTAGCCCGTTAACCGTTAGCCCAATTTTCACGGCGTCAGTTCCTTTAAAATTGTCGTTACCGCCAGGGTGAGCGCCGTCTTGATCATTGCGGTAAAGCGCACCTCAGACCATGCGGCAAAGTCAGCAAATTTCATCGACTCCAGCGCGCTGAATAACGTCGCGTTACGGGTGATGCAATTAACGTTGCTGATAAAATCCCAGGTGATGTCATCGGCGAAGCCAGGGATCGTATCCTGCTCTTTCAGATACTGATAAAACTGCGAAAAATGCGTAATGTCGGCGTAGAGCCATTTTTCCATTTTCCCCAGCGCATAGATCAGTCGTAACGCCACATCAATGTCATCAAGCGGCCCACTCCGGGCGAGTAACGGCTTCACTGCATATTCCACGATCTCTTCATCGTTATCGACAAACAGCGACGGCAGAAAACATTTAATGCCCTGGAGCAAAAAAGACTGTGCCGTCGTCATGAATGCGAGGAGGTTATTCTGAGCATCCAGTTGCTCAAGCACATCGTCTTCTGTCAGCGTCGTCATTTGTATCTCGATAAATCACCGTGAATGCAGAGAGTCTATTATATTACACGTTCGATCTGCGCCGCCGATCAGTAAAGTTTGCGTGCGCACACCCTTCGCAACCTGTTGAATACCTTTAACCAGTTCGCCGCCCGTCACGCCCGTCGCGCTGAACAGGATGTCATTGCCCTTTACCAGTTCGCTAAGGGTATAGATACGATTGACTTCCACTTTCATCTCCGCACAGCGGCGGTGCTCCTGCATGGCGACCCGACGGTTCTCAGGACTCTCCCCTTTCGCTTCACAGAAATCGATCAGTTCCGCCTGCATATCGCCGCCCAGCGCTTTCACCGCGCAGGCGGAGATCACCCCTTCCGGCGCGCCGCCTGTGGTGTACATCAGATCATAAGGATTATCCTGTAAGCAGGTCAGTACGCTGGCAGCGACATCACCATCGGGCAGCGCAAACACTTTCACGCCCAGCTGCGTCGCCTCGGCAATTGCATTTTGCAGGCGCGGTTTGTCCAGCGTCACCATCCGCAGATGCTCCAGCGGCTTGCCCAGCGCCCGGGCAACGTTGCAAAGGTTTTCTGCCAGCGGGAGATCGAGGCTGATTGCCCCGGCGGCCGCTGCGTTAACCACCAGTTTTTTCATGTACATATCAGGGGCATGAAACAGGCTGCCCTCAGGCGCAAACGCCATCACTGCCAGAGCATTGCTTTGCCCCATCGCCACCATGCGGGTGCCCTCTATGGGGTCGACGGCAATATCTACCGCCGGGCCGACGCCGCTTCCAACCTCCTCACCAATCCACAGCATTGGCGCATGGTCAATCTCACCTTCGCCGATGACGATACGCCCGCGAATCGCTATCGCGTTTAGCGCCTCGCGCATGGCGGTTACCGCCAGCCCGTCGATTCGGTTTTTATCGCCGCATCCGGTTTGCGGCCAGGCGGCCAGCGCCGCCTGTTCCGTAACGCGAAAGAGCGGCCATGCCAGAGACATCATGCTGCCGCCTCCCCAATATCCACCCCAAACTTCGCCAGCAAATAGCGCTCTGCTTTTTCATTCCAGATGCCGTGAGTCTCTTCCACAAGCCTTGCCAGCTCCCGGAAAAGCGGATCGGTTTTACCCTTTTCGGCAAAATCGGCAATGGCCGTTAACGGCATGGTGACACCGTTATAGATAAGCTTCTTGCCTCCAGGAATGTCCGGCAGGTTGAGTACCGTATGCGGCACCGCATCAAGGCCGCCGATGTGGGTCACCATAAACGACGGCTGAAGCTGGCCCGTCGCACTCAGCGCAATCGCCTCTTTCATGTCCTCCGTCGAGCCGCCGGAGGTGCCCACCACGTGGGTACTGTTGTAATGGACGTTGTAAAAATTAAACGGCACCTTGAAATTGCTGTCCGTTGGTCCGGCGAAGAAATTCAGGCACCCGTCCTCGGCGAGAAGATCGTCAGCCAGTTCAATGACCGCCGGAACCGCAGCATAGACAAACACGTCGTCGAAGCCGACATTGTCAGTTAATGCGCGTAACGTAGCGGCCGGGTTCTCCAGTACAGAGGTATTGACATAGATAAGCTCAATACCCTTTTGTGCCGCCAGCTCAACCGGCAGGAGTTTTTCCGCCTGCGCAAGGCGGGCCTCATCAATATCTACCACCACAACGCGCGACGGCTGAATCCCGCCGTTAATCGCATAATCAATAGCGCCAATTCCCATCGGCCCGGCGCAGGCCAGAAGCGCAATATTACCTCCCGGTTTCACACCCATCCGGTGCTCATAGACATATTGCGTCGTATGATAATTGGCGTTATAGGCGCCGATAATGCAGCACATGGGTTCCGCCAGCGAAGCCGCCGCAAAATAGGAGCCGTGATAAGGTAAAACGCAGCCCAGATTAATCGCGACTTCTGGAATAATCATATACGTCGCATTGCCGCCAAAATATTCGTAGCTGTAACCAGCGGAATAACCGCTCGGTAATCCCATTGCCGGTTGTAAAACAAAGCGCTGACCTTTTTTATATTTCCCGGCAAGGTTTTTTCCGACCTCAACAATCACCCCGGCACATTCATGTCCGGTAATGACCGGATGATTTTCCAGATCGTCCGGCACACGTTTATGTTCACTGCCTAATTTGGCTGCCTTCCAGGTGGATAAACAAACGCTGTCGGAAATTACGTTCACCAGCAGTTCATTGTCGCTTATTTCGGGCAGTTCAAATTCGCGGATACGAACATCCTGCTTGCCATAAATGGCAGCCACTTTCGTTTTCATAATGACTCCAGGAACCAGATAGATTAATTCGCCGTTAGATGCTTAAATAATTCGTCAAGCTGCGGATCGCCGAGATAGTTTTTTATCAACACTAACGGTTTGTCACTGACCCGTTTAGCGCGCCCCTCCAGGCTGGCATGGGTAACAATAATGTCCGCGTCGTCAGGCACATTTTCGATGGCATAATGTTTTACTTCGATATTTTGTCCGGCTTTTTCCAGGCGCTTCCGGAATGTCGTCGCGCCCATAGCGCTGGAGCCCATTCCGGCATCGCAGACAAAAGCGATATGCTTAACATCCTGGTAAGAAAACTTGCCTTCCTGCTTCATGGCTTTAACGGCGTTGGCAGAATCATTGAAAGTATCTTCCGTTTCAGCTTCGCTATTTTTATCCATCTTCAGGATAAAAGAGGCGACCGCAAAGGTGACCAACGTGCCTGCCGTTACGCCAGCAATCGTGGCGAGGAATGCGCCTTTAGGCGTTAACGCGAGGTAGGCGAAAATCGAACCCGGACTTGGGCCAGCCACCAGTCCACCGCCTAACAGGTTAAATACCCACGTCCCGCTCATGCCGCCAGCAATCATCGCAATCAGCGTCAGTGGTTTCATCAGTACGTAAGGGAAATAGAGCTCATGAATGCCGCCCAGGAAGTGAATGATCATCGCGCCGGGGGCTGACTTTTTCGCCATCCCTTTGCCGAAAAAAGCAAAAGCCAGCAGCAGGCCTAAACCCGGCCCGGGGTTGGAGGCCACCATAAAGAAGATGGATTTACCCGTCTCGGAAGCCTGCTGCATTCCCAGCGGATAATAAACACCCTGATCGATAGCGTTATTTAAAAACAGGATTTTTGCCGGTTCGTTAATCAACGACAGCAGCGGCAAATAGCCTGCATGTACCAGTGATTCAATACACTCTTTAATAAAGTTATTGGCAATCGACACCGCAGGACCGATGACTTCAAACCCCAGCAGGCAGAGGATCATGCCCGCAATACCCAGCGAGAAGTTGTTGATGACCATCTCAAAACCCGCTGGAATGCGTTTATCCAGCATTCGGTCGATATGCTTAATCACCAGGCCGCCGAGTGGCCCCATGATCATTGAGCCGAGGAACATAGGAATATCCGCGCCGATGATCACGCCGATAGTGCCGATCCCCCCCATCACCGCCCCACGTTTGCCGCCAACCAGGTGTCCACCGGTAGAGCCAATCATCACCGGCAGTAAATAGGTGATCATCGGTCCGACAATTTTGGCGAAATGCTCATTTGGCATCCATCCGGTTGGTATAAATAATGCGGTAATAAATCCCCAGGCAATAAAAGCGCCAATATTCGGGATGACCATTGCAGTCAAAAAGCCCCCAAAAGCCTGGACCTTTGCACGAGCAGACTTGTGTTCCATAATAATATCCTGTAAAGGAGAGAATAATTATGCGCGAGCGATAATATCCGCCAGTTGCTTTTCTGACTTAGCGGTTAACAACGCCGACAGCATATCTTCTTCACATAATAATTCGCTTAATGCCTGGATAGCGTCGATATGTGAATCCGCATCCGCCGCAGATAAACCAATGAGTAATTTTACGGGCTCATTGTCGTCGGCAAATTGCACTTCCTGTTTAAGAAGCGTTAATGACATACCTGTTTTTAAGGCACCGCACTCCGGACGGGCATGAGGCATCGCTACACCCGGAGCGAGAATGTAATAAGGACCATTAGTGAGCGTCGAGGTTTTAATTGCCTCAATATAATCAGCGTTAATACAATGATTTTGCAGCAAAGACGACATGGAAAAATCAATGGCTTCCTGCCAGTCCTTTGCTGCGGATTTTATTGATATTGAGGATTCAGGGAAATAATCAATTAACCGCATATATCATCCTTATTTTATTTTTAGGGTACAACGTATCGCTAAAAACAAAATACGCCTGCGGTAAAATGAAATCAAACGGAGAGAAAATAGCGAGCATGTCAGAGTGGATTTTAATAAAACGAATAAAAACAGATCGTTAAAAACAAGAAATTAAAAAGCAAGTCTATAAATGTGATATCCATTGCAAATTAAACATATTATAACCTTTCGTATTTGTGATGGGAATCACCAAATATATGTTGTTAACACCAAAGAAAATACCACCAAAATAAAAACGGGCCGCCTGAGCGACCCGTTTTGCCTCACGGAGAGATTTACAGCAGTTCTTTCGCTTTAGCGACAACGTTCTCAACGGTGAAGCCGAACTCTTCGAACAGCAGCTCTGCCGGAGCAGATTCACCGAACGTGGTCATACCGACGATAGCGCCGTTCAGACCCACATATTTGAACCAGTAATCAGCAATACCCGCTTCCACTGCCACGCGAGCGGAGACCGCTTTAGGCAGTACAGATTCGCGGTACGCGGCATCCTGCTTGTCGAACGCATCGGTAGACGGCATGGAAACCACGCGCGCTTTCACGCCTTCAGCAGTCAGTTTTTCCCATGCGGCAACGGCCAGTTCAACTTCTGAACCGGTCGCGATAAAGATCAGCTCAGGCTGGCCCGCGCAATCTTTCAGCACGTAACCACCGCGGGCGATGTTTGCCAGCTGCTCTGGGGTACGTTCCTGCTGCGCCAGGTTCTGACGGGAGAGGATCAGCGCAGTCGGGCCGTCCTGACGCTCAACGCCGTATTTCCACGCCACCGCAGATTCAACCTGGTCACATGGACGCCATGTGCTCATGTTCGGGGTCACGCGCAGGGAAGCCACCTGCTCTACCGGCTGGTGAGTTGGACCATCTTCGCCCAGACCGATGGAGTCGTGGGTGTAGACCATCACCTGACGCTGTTTCATCAGCGCAGCCATACGCACGGCGTTACGTGCATATTCTACGAACATCAGGAAGGTAGAGGTGTACGGCAGGAAACCACCGTGCAGAGCGATACCGTTGGCAATCGCAGTCATACCGAATTCACGTACACCATAATGGATGTAGTTACCGGCAGTGTCTTCGTTGATTGGCTTAGAGCCAGACCACAGGGTCAGGTTAGATGGCGCCAGGTCAGCGGAGCCGCCGAGGAATTCTGGAAGCAGAGGACCAAACGCTTCGATCGCATTCTGAGACGCTTTACGGCTGGCGATTTTAGACGGATTCGCCTGCAACTTCGCGATGAACTCGTTCGCTTTCGCGTCGAAGTCAGACGGCATGTCGCCTTTCATACGACGGGTGAATTCAGCCGCTTCCTGTGGGAAGGCTTTCGCGTAAGCCGCGAACTTCTCGTTCCAGGCCGCTTCTTTCGCCTGGCCCACTTCTTTCGCATCCCACTGCGCGTAGATTTCAGATGGGATTTCGAAGGCAGGGTGTTTCCAGCCAAGCGCTTCACGGGTCAGTGCGATTTCCGCGTCGCCCAGTGGTGCGCCGTGGGAGTCGTGAGTGCCCGCTTTGTTCGGAGAACCGAAGCCGATGATGGTTTTGCACATAAGCAGGGACGGTTTGTCGGTCACGGCGCGCGCTTCTTCTACGGCACGTTTAATCGAGTCAGCATCGTGGCCATCAACGCCGCGCACAACGTGCCAGCCGTAGGCTTCGAAACGTGCGGCGGTGTCGTCAGTGAACCAGCCTTCAACGTGACCGTCGATGGAGATGCCGTTGTCGTCGTAGAACGCAACCAGTTTACCCAGCTTCAGGGTGCCTGCCAGGGAGCACACTTCGTGAGAAATGCCTTCCATCATGCAGCCGTCGCCCAGGAACGCATAGGTGAAGTGGTCAACGATGTCGTGGCCAGGACGGTTGAACTGTGCCGCCAGGGTCTTCTCAGCAATCGCCATACCCACGGCATTCGCAATGCCCTGACCCAGCGGACCGGTAGTGGTTTCAACGCCAGCGGTGTAGCCCACTTCCGGGTGACCTGGAGTTTTGGAGTGCAGCTGACGGAAGTTTTTCAGCTCTTCGATTGGCAGATCGTAGCCAGTGAGGTGCAGCAGGCTGTAGATCAGCATAGAGCCATGGCCGTTAGACAGCACGAAACGGTCGCGGTCTGCCCATGCCGGGTTCTGCGGGTTGTGGTTAAGGAAATCACGCCACAGGACTTCGGCGATGTCAGCCATGCCCATAGGGGCGCCCGGGTGGCCGGATTTGGCTTTCTGTACTGCGTCCATGCTCAGCGCACGAATAGCATTAGCAAGCTCTTTACGTGAGGACATTTTAACTCCAGATCGGACTGTTAAAGGCCATGCCCTTGACGACAGCGCGTTTTGGGCTACGCCGGAAAAAAGTGCCAACAATGTAACCCAAGCCGCAGGGCATGTACATGGACCATTCTTTTGCAGCTTAAGAAATCTCTGGATCATGCTCGCATGTTGCGCAATCTACTCGCCCGCCCCTGTAGATATTCCTTATACTTAGCCCGACACCGGCTTCGTTGACGGTGCATTTTTCGGAATTAATTCAGATTAACGAGTACGGAAGCAACATCATGAAAATGCGTGCAATTGGGCTGGCTGTGGGAACAACGCTCCTGCTAAGCGGCTGTCAGAATATGGATTCTAACGGCCTGATGACCTCAGGCGCAGAAGCTTTTCAGGCCTACTCATTGAGCGATGCGCAGGTGAAAGCGCTGAGCGACGAGGCCTGTAAGGATATGGATGGAAAAGCTACGCTTGCCCCGGCAAACAGCACCTACACGCAGCGTCTGAACAAGATTGCTTCCGCGCTGGGCGACAACATTAACGGTCAGCCGGTTAACTACAAGGTGTATATGGCGAAAGACGTCAACGCCTTCGCGATGGCTAACGGCTGTATCCGCGTTTACAGCGGCCTGATGGACATGATGACCGACAACGAAGTGGAAGCGGTGATCGGCCATGAAATGGGTCACGTTGCTCTCGGTCACGTGAAGAAAGGGATGCAGGTTGCGCTGGGCACCAATGCCGTGCGTGCTGCGGCGGCCTCTGCGGGCGGCATTGTCGGCAGCCTGTCCCAGTCGCAGCTGGGCGACGTGGGTGAGAAACTGGTTAACTCCCAGTTCTCCCAGCGTCAGGAGTCGGAAGCGGATGACTACTCTTACGATCTGTTGCGCAAACGCGGAATCAATCCATCGGGTTTAGCCACCAGCTTCGAAAAACTGGCGAAACTGGAGGAAGGCCGTCAAAGCTCCATGTTTGACGATCACCCGGCCTCCGTTGAACGCGCGCAGCATATCCGTGACCGCATGGCGGCAGACGGAATTAAATAAAACTTCGGCCCGGTGCGCGCCGCGCTACCGGGCAACAAGGCTCAATCAGTACAGCGTTTTCTGTGGCGGCCCGGCAAACTTCAGGGCGCCAATCTGCCCCATCCGCACTTCCACCACCGACGGCCCCGGCATCGCCAGCGCTTCCGTCATCACCGCATCAAAGTCCTCAGCCCGCTCAACGCTCCAGGCCTGTAGGCCAATCGCCTGCGCCAGCAGGGTAAAGTCCGGTGTATGCAGTTCGTTATAATACTGACGCCCGCCAAAATATTTATCCTGAATACCGCGCATTACGCCGTAGCCCCCGTCGTTCATGATGAGCAGCGTCACGTTGGCTTTCTCCTGCGCCAGCGTCGCCAGCTCGCCTAAATTGAGGCTCAGGCCGCCGTCGCCCACCAGTCCCACCACCCTGCGCTGCGGGTTAGCAATCGCGGTGCCGATGGCCATCGGCAGTCCCATACCAATCGCCCCGGCGAGGGAGTGAATGTTCAGCAGCGGACCGTTAGCCCTGAACAGGCGGCTACCCCACAGGCTGCCGGACACGGTGATATCGCGCACCAGCAGGCCGTCTTTCGGCAGGGCTTTTTCTATGGCGTCGTTAAGCTTCGCATAGGCGCCGCACTGCTCGCGCAGCCCCTGCTCAGCTTGCCCGACCGCCTGCTGCACCTGCATATCCCACTGCGCGTTGCCCCACTCGCGGCCCTGCACTTTTTTAGCCAGCGCGCCAAGCAGCGCTGAACAATCGGCTATCAACGTGCTATCCATCAAGTAGTTACGGCTGGCTGCCGCCGGGTCGATATCAATCTGCACGCACGGGGACGGCAGCTCAAGCGTCCAGGAGCGGGTTTCGTTGCTGCGCAGACGTGAACCGGCGACCAGCGTAAAATCACACTGCGCAATGAGCGCCTCCACCGACGGCGAGTTGTGGAACGCCCGCAGGCTGGCGCGGTGGTCGTCCGGCAGCACGCCGCGCGCGTGGGTGCTGGAAATCACGGTGATGCCCGCATCCGCCAGTTTTTTCACCGCCTCAGCGCTTCCCAGCGCCCCGCCGCCCAGCCACAGCAGCGGCTGTTTCGCCTGTTTGAGCTGCGCCCACAGCGCGTCAACCATCCCGGTATCCACGGCTGGAACCGATGCCGGTTTGACCGGGGCAGTTACCAGCGACAGCGGAATTTTGGCGCCCTGAATATCAATCGGGATTTCCACCGAAACCGGTCCGCACGGCGGGGTCTGCGCGTCCTGGATGGCTTTATGCAGAATGGCTATCGCCTGATTCGCATTGCTGATACGGTACGCCCGTTTTGAGCTGGCCTTCAGGAAGGTCAGCTGATCGCGGGTTTCATGGATAAACCCGGTGTCGGCGTCCAGCCAGGCTTTCTCTACCTGCCCGGTTAAATGCAGCAGCGGCGTGCAGGCATTCATCGCTTCCACCAGCGCGCCTACCGCGTTCCCGGCCCCCGCGCCGGTGCTGGTCAGCGCCACGCCGAGGCCGGAAAAGCGCCCGTGAGCATCGGCCATGGTGACGGAACCGGCTTCACCGCGCGCGGGTACAAAGCGGATATTGCCCCGCTGCCCAACCGCATCCGCTATCGGCAGGTTGTGAATGGAGATGACGCCGTAGATGGCCTCAACCTGATACTGCTCCAGCGTTCTGGCGATGGCGTCGCCGACGGTTATCATTTCGCTCATTGCTCACCCTTTCTCAGTCGCACCAGTGGTTGACGCTGTTACCCGTCGCCAGATAAATGCTCTTTTGTTGCATCCAGGCTTTCAGCCCCTGGATACCCTTCTCGCGGCCCAGACCGCTCTCTTTAAAGCCCCCGAACGGGGTCGAAATCGCAAAAACTTTGTAGGTGTTGATCCACACCGTGCCTGCCTCCAGCTGCTCGCTGAGACGCAGGGCGCGCCCGGTATCGCGCGTCCAGATCCCCGCCGCCAGGCCGTAAACCGAGTCGTTCGCCTCGCGAATAAGCGCCGCTTCATCGCCAAACGGCATCGCCACCAGCACCGGGCCGAAGATCTCTTCCTGACATGCGCGGGCGCTGTTGTGTAGCCCTTCGATAATGGTTGGCTGGAAAAAGCTGCCGTTTGCCAGAGCGGGATCGGCGGGGATCTCGCCGCCGCACAGCACGCGGCCCCCTTCCCGCTTCGCAAGTTCGACGTACTCGATCACACTCTGGCGATGTTTCTCGCCGATCAGCGGTCCTACATGCACGCCGTCGGTAAACGGATGCCCGACGCGCAGCCCGCGAGTTAATTCCAGCAGCCTCGCCATCAGCGGGGCGTAAATACTCTCGTGGATAAACAGCCGCGATCCGGCGATGCACGCCTGCCCCGCCGAGCTGAAAATGCCGTAGCAGATCCCACGCGCCGCCTGTTCGATATCGGCATCCTCCAGCACGATAGTCGGCGATTTGCCGCCCAGCTCCAGCGAGGCCGGGATCAGTTTTTCCGCCGCCACGTGCGCCAGATGACGGCCCGTAGTGGTTCCGCCGGTAAAGGAAATTTTGCGCACGCGAGGATGACGCGCCAGCGCATCGCCAATCACCGAGCCTTTGCCCGGCAGGACGCTCAGCAGCCCGGCGGGCAGCCCGGCCTGTTCAAAAATCCGCGCCAGCTCCAGCGCCATCAGCGGCGTGGCTTCGGCGGGCTTGAGGATCACCGCGTTCCCGGCGGCAATCGCCGGTGCGACCTTCTGCATTTCGCTGGCAATCGGCGAGTTCCACGGCGTGATGGCCGCTACCACGCCAAGGGGCTCGTAGCGGCTCAGCGTCAGCAGATCCGGCTGGCGCGGTGTCGGAAGTTCCCCTTCCAGCAGCTCGCAGGCGGCGGCAAAGTAGCGCGCCGTTCCCGCCGCGCTCATCACCAGCCCGCACGCTTCCGCCAGCGGCTTGCCGTTATCCCGGCTCTGCATCTGCGCCAGTTCATCCACACGGGATTCAATAAGATCCGCCACCTTGTGCAGGATCTTCGCCCGCACGTGCGGAAGGCTGTTACGCCAGGCGGGATCGCGCCACGCGCGCTCTCCGGCGTCTACCGCCTCCTCCAGGTCATCCAGACTGGCGGCGTTCAGCGTCGCGTTGATCGACCCGTCTGCCGGGAAGTGGCTCTGCATCGGGTTACCTCCGCCGTGTCGCCACTGGCCGCCGATAAAAATCTTCAGATCGTCCATCGTCACTCCTCAGCTCAGGGCCAGCTCGCGGCAGGCGCGCACCGCACTCAGTGCCGCCAGGGTGGAGGTTTTAGGGTTAGACGCCAGCGGCAGCCCGCTCAGCTCCAGATGGAATTCGCCAAACAGCCCTTCGACGTGCAGCGTGTGGGTGTTACGTTTCGTTGCCGGGTCAACCATCAGCTGCACGCGAGTGTCATCCATCCCGACGCCGCCAAGCGCCACGGTCGCCGCCACGTTGGCGTTCGCCGGGAACAGGCGCGCCGCCTCGCGAGCGCTGCCTTCAAAAAAGACCTTTGCCTCAGCCACTGAATTCAGATCGATAAGCTGCTCGGCATAGCTGCCGCGCCAGCTGGCCGGGCTTTTGCGCGACTGATAGGTGACGCGCTCAAGCCCACCCTCTTTCGCTGCCGCCAGCCCGTCGATACCGGCCACTGCACCGGAAAGCAGAGTCAGTTTTCCGCCCGCCGCGAGCAGGCGCTGCTCCAGCGCGCTGTCCGCCAGCGCGCCGGTGGAAATGACGGCCAGATGCCAGCCGCGACGCAGGATCTCTTCCCCGTACTGGGCCACCGCCTGCTGGCTGGCGCATTCCAGCACCAGATCCGGCGTTTGCGCGCACGCCATCGGCGACGTCAGCGCCTCGACCGCATCGCCAAACTGGTCGTGAATGGCGGCATGGTGAGACGGGCGAGCCACGATCCAGCCGATAGCCACACCGGCGGGCAGGCGCTCAATCACCGCCTGCGCCATGGCGCCAAAACCAATCAACATTACCTTTTTCATGATGCGTCCTTACAGATGGCGACAGAAGCCGCCGGAAACGTCCAGCGCGGCGCCGGTGGTAAACGAGGCCAGCGGCGAGGCGAGGAACAGCAGCGCCTGCGCGGGCTCCTGCGGTCTGCCGAGGCGCGCCATTGGAATGCCGCGCTTGCGCGCGATATCCGCCGTCCACTCCGGCCAGCTCTGGCTTTTGTCCGCCCGATTTTCAAAGCGGCGCAGCCACTGCCCGGACTCCACCATGCCGAGCAAAATGGAATTGACGCGAATGCCTTTACCCACCAGCTCTTTCGAGAGCGTCAGCGTCATGTTCAGCAGCGCGGCACGAGCGGCAGAGGTGGCGATCATGTGCTCCTCCGGCTGTAGCGCCAGCAGGGAGTTGACGCAGGTAACAGAGGCAATGTCTGACTGCTCCAGCAGCGGCTGAAACGCCTGCACCGGATTGATGACGCCAAACAGCTTCAGCTCTGCCTCGTGCAGCCACGCCTCGCGCGGGGTGTCATGGAAGTGCGCCACGTAGCCCTGCCCGGCGTTGTTGATCAGCAGATCAGCCGCGCCAAAGCGCGCCTGCACCGCATCCGCAAAGGCCTTAACCTCGTCGGCGTTCAGCACGTCGCAGCGGTAAGAAAAAATCTCCCCGTGGGGGAATTCGTTTTGCAGCGTCGCATGGGCGCTGGCGAGCCGATCCGGGTCACGGCCGCAGAAGGCGACTTTCGCCCCTTCACCCAGCAGCAGGCGCAGCGTTTCAAAGCCAATGCCAGAAGAACCGCCGGTGACTACCGCTACGCGCCCGTCAATTTGTGCATTCATCGCGCACCTCTTCGTTAATGCGTAAAAGCTGTTGGTTGAAAAACACGTCGTTATCGAGATAGCTGGCGTGCCCGGCCTGCGGAACTGCGGTAAACGGCATGCCGTAGCGCAGCGCCAGCCCCTGCACCAGTTCGGGCTGCGTTATCGCGTCCTGCTCGCCACACCAGACTTCAAACGTGCCGGCGTATCGTTTAAGCCAGCCGTGAATGTCGTCATGCGCCAGCATCCACGCGGCGGCAAGGTAGCCTTCCGGGCGCAGCGTGCGCATGCCCGCCGCGACGGTGGCGATATCTTCCGCGCGCGCGCCGGGGCGCAGCAGCTTCGCGGCACGGGTCTGGGCGAGGATTTCGCCGCCCAACGCCATCTGCTGCTCGCGGTTGCGCCAGACCTGCTCCCGCTGCTCCGGCGCGGCATTGCCGTAGCCCTGCGCAGCGTCGGCCAGTACAAGATGAATGACGCGATCCGGGAACTTCGCCGCAAAGGCACTTGCGACCAGTGCCCCCAGGGAATGGCCAACCAGCACTGCCTGCCAGACACCGGCGCGGTCGAGCATCGCCGCCAGCGCGTCGGCGTAATCCCCCGCGTTTGCCCGCGCTACGGCCAGCATCGGGCTTTCGCCATAACCGGGCATGTCCCACGCCAGCACGCGAAAACCGTTCAGCGCCATCTGCTTGTGCCAGGACGCAGCGCCAGAGCTGATCCCGTGTAGCAGCATCAGCGGAATGCCGCTTCCCTGTTCACGAAAACCCGTCATGGCGCCCCCTTAGTTCCGCTTCACTTTCGAGAGCGGATGGTCGGACGGATAGGTCGGGATTTCCGGCTTGTTGGTTCCCAGCATGACGCACATCAGCGCCTCCTCTTCCCCGTGGTTAAACAGGCCGCGATAGATGCCCGGCGGGACGGAGATCAGGTCACGCTCGCGCAGCACCGTTTCGGTGTAGTTGTCGCCATCCTGGATCATCAGCGTGATTTGCCCCTTGAGCATGAAGAACACCTCTTCCACGTCGTCGTGCAGGTGCAGCGGCCCTTCGCACTTCGACGGCAGTACCATGGTGGAGAAGGTGAAATGGTCCGCCTGCACGGTATTGGTGTCGTTCGCCACGCCGGTTGCGCCGGTGCCGATGTAGCGCATCTGCGCCCGGCGGTATTTCGGGTCAAAATCGGCCTGGAACTTCAGCGCGTTCCAGTCGTATTTACGGCCTTCGAAGCGCGCGATGCGCGACTCGACCCACTCTTCCATCGTCAGATGGTCAGGTTTGATGCCCGTTTTGTGGGTTACGGTTGAATCAGTCATGACACTCTCCTCAGTAACGTCTCAGCAGCGGCAGTAACAGGACGCAGCCCACCGCCGCCATCACCGCCAGAAAAATCAGCCCGGAATCCATGCTGTGGGTGAAGGCGATAAGCGCGCCCATCACCGCCGGCGACAGCGCGCCTGCAAAGTTTCCCAGCCCGTTGAAAATGCCGCCCGCCGTGGCGCTCACCCGGGGATGGGTGGCCTTGGCCAGCAGGGCGAAAATGTTGGGCGCGCCGGTGCCCCACATAAAGGTGCTGAAGCTCATCGCCGCGATGACGGCGAGCGGGGTATCGAGGTGCATCACCGCCGCCAGCCCCACCGCCGCCCCCGCCATCGAGATAAAGCAGGCCGCCGCGCGCTTATCGACCCTGTCCGAGAGCCACGCGCCAATCACTTCCCCCGCCAGCATGGCGATGAACGGCATAGACGACAGCCAGCCTGCATGCTCAAGGTGAATGCCTTTGCCTTTGATCAGGTAGCCCGGCAGCCAGCCGTTGATGCCCCACAGGTAGGTCAGGAACGCGATGTTAAAGATGCAGATGATCCAGAAGTGCGGGCTGACGAACAGCTCGCGCCGCGCGGCACGCCGCTCGTCCTGTGACGCCTGAGAAGTGCCGGGTTTAGCCTCCAGACGGATCCCGCGCAGGCCGATGCGTACAAAGATAAGCACCGGCACGGTAAGCATGGCCATGACAAAGAAGGTGCTCTGCCAGCCGAAGGTGTTCAGCAGCCAGAGGGAGAGCGGGAAGCCAATTGCCGCCCCTACCGGTGTACCCAGCAGCCACAGCATGGTGGCGCGCGCCTGCAGATGCTGCGGGAAGTTGTGGCGCACGATGGCGAAAGCCAGCGGGAACAGCGGCCCTTCCGCCACGCCCAGCAGGATGCGCAGGACGATCATCAGCGTGTAGTTATGGGTAAAGCCCATCGCCACCATCAGCACGCACCACACAGCCATCATCCCGGTGAGCAGGCGCAGCGGCGCGATTTTGTCGCCTAAACCGCTCAAAAATACCGACGAAAAGCCGTAGCTCAGCAGGAAGGCGCTCATCAATATGCCGAGGCGCGTGGTGTCGAAATCAATGCCCATCGCCTGCTGGAAATGGGTATCCGAAAAGAGCGCCGCGATGCTGATTTTGTCGAAAAACGCCAGCAGCACGCAGGCCAGCAGCGACAACGGGATGGCCCAGCGCACCGCTTTTTCGGGCGTGCGGGTCCCCTCACCGCTCGCCTCAACCGGCGCGGTGTTCGTCTCTAGTGTGGTCATCTCTCCCCCTACGGGTGCGGGTTAGCTATCGCAGTGACATCAGTGAAAATGTCGGGTCGGCAAGCGGTACGTTCGACAGATCCCGCCCCGCCGCCATCCAGCGCTTCGCCAGCTTGACGGTGCGCGCATCGTTGAACGCCACCAGCTGCGTCAGCCGCCCGTTTTCATCCAGCGAGAAGAACAGCGCATCTTCACGCACTATCGTTTTACTCTCCGGCTGCGGAATACCGAGGATCTGAATGTTGTGCTGGTATTGATCCGACCACAGCCACGGCGCGTCGTCGTAGCCTGGCGCATCGGGATTGAGCATCGCTTTCGCCGTCGCCACCGCCTGATTCTGGGCGAAGGCCCAGGACTGGATGCACAGGCCGTAGTGATGGTGCTGGGCGACATCGCCTGCGGCAAAGATGAACGGATCCGAGGTGCGCCCCTGGGCATCCACCACGATCCCGCGCCCGGTTTTCAGCCCCGCATCGCGCGCCAGCTCCAGATTGAGATCGACGCCGATCCCCACCACCACCGCATCAAAGGTTTCACGCTGGCCGTCGCAGTGGATGACCGGCAGGCCGCCGTCGTCCTCCAGCTCCAGCGCGCCGCAGCCGGTACGGATCTCCACTCCCTGCTCGCGGTGGATGGCCTCCAGGCGCTGCGACACCTCGCCGCTCACCGAGCGCATGCACAGGGCAGGCTGCTGCTCGAACAGCGTGACCGCCACGCCGCTTTTCCGCGCGGAAGCGGCAATCTCAAGGCCAATCCAGCCGCCGCCGATAATCGCCAGTTTGTGACTTTCCGACAGGCGACTTTTCAGGCGCTGCGCGTCCTGCCAGTGGCGCAGGGTGTAGACCTGCGGATGGCTGGCCCACGCCTGCGAAGGCAGGCGCGCCCGCCCGCCGGTAGCGATTAAAAGGATGTTGTAACTAAGACATTCGCCGTTGCTTAAACGCACGATTTTCTCTTCACGATCGACTGATTCAGCACGCAGCGGGCGGTACCAGATCAGGTTCAGCGCCTGCTGCGCTTCTTCGCTAAACAGCCGCGGAAGCGCGGAGTCCGGCTCCAGCAGAGACGCTTTTGACAGCGGCGGCCGCTCGTAGAAATCCCATTCCTCTTCCGCCACCACGCAAATCTCGCCGTCGAAGCCCTCGTCACGCAGGGTTTTCGCCGCCCAGCCGCCCGCCTGGCCGCCGCCGATAATGACAATGCGCGATGTCATACCGCCTCCGGCTTTTTCTGCTGACGGCGCGTGTCGTGGTCAATCCCGCCCTCCACCGCCCATTCGGTAAAGGAGACCAGGGAGTGCTCCAGCTCGCGCGGCTGCCAGTTTTCGGTCAGGTAGTCGTCGTTGGTGTAATACTCAAACGCGCCGCCGGTCGGGCTGTTGACGTACCAGAAGTACGCCGACGACACCGGATGACGGCCCGGCCCGATAAAGGTGCTCCAGTCATGTTTATTCATCGCGATACCGCCGCCGATCACCTCGTGGATGTCGCGCACGGTGAAGGCCACATGGTTGAGGCCGCGCTTGCGGTTCGGCAGTTGCAGCAAGAACAGGTTGTGATGGCCGCCACGCGCCCCGCAGCGCAGGAACACGGCGCGGTTGATATAGCGATCCGAGACCTGGAAGCCGAGCACCTCGCGGTAGAATTTCTCTACTGCCGCCAGCTCTTCCACGAAGAACACCACATGCCCCACGTTGATCGGCTGGGCGCGATCGTAAACCGGGCTGGGTGTGTCGATACGGCGGGCGTCGCCCCACTGGTTTATTGGCTCGACGTTAAGCTCCACGTCGGTCTGCTGGGTCACCTGCACGCGCAGCGTCATGCCGTTCGGATCCAGGCATTCCAGCGCGTCGCCCACTTCACGAAAACCTGGCTGTTGCGCCAGCTTCGGGCGCAGCGCATCCAGCTCAGACTGGCTGGCAACCGCCCAGGTCATGCGGCGCAGAGTGTTGCCCGCTTCAAACGCGGGCGGCAGGTCGGGGCTGTTGATCGGGTTAAGCTCCACGCGCGCGCCGCTCAGGGTGGTGAAACGCTGGCCGCTGGCATCGCCCGTCAGGCCAAAATCACGCATAAATTTGGCGCAGTGCGTCAGGTCTTCCACACCAAATTCCAGCTTTTCAATTCCGGTTATACTCATCGTTCGTTGCCTCATCTGGCCCAGATTGGGCGTAAAACATGCCCGACGCAGTCAAGCGCCTGACGTTAACTCACTGATTTAACTGGCCTGTGACAGATACCCTAAGAAGCCAGAAATTTTATCCGCCGCAAGGCGAACCTCGTTTTGCAGGCGCTCGCGGTCGCTCAGTGGGATCTCCTCCGACGGCACCAGAATGCTGACCACCGCCGCCACGCGGCCGCTTCGGTCATACACCGGGTAGACGATGGAAGAGATGCCGTGGCGGAAGAAGGATTCGCCAATGACATACCCGCGGGCTTTGTCCTGCTGCACCATCTGCCACAGGGCTTCGCGGTCGTGAAGCTGCCCCGGCGTGTTGCCCGGCAGGCGCTCATGCGGGAACAGCTGTTCGAAATCAGCGCGGGAAATATCGGTCAACAGCATGCGGCCCAGCGAGGTGCAGTGCACCGGCAGACGGGTACCAATGCTGACCTGGTTGATACGCGACCCGCGGGCGCTGACGCGGGCGATATAGATAATGTCGCGCCCGTCGCGGATCGCCAGATGGCTGCTGCACTGGCTCACGTCGCGCAATTGCTCGATCACCGGCTGGCCGACCTGCGCCACGTCCAGCGAGGCGATGTACTCAAAGCCAAGACGCAGCACGTTCATGCCCAGCGAAAAGGTATTGGTGCGCGTGTTGCGCTCCAGAAATCCCATGTACTCCAGCGTCTGTACCACGCGATAGGCGGTGGCCTTCGGCATATCCACCAGCCGATGCAGTTCGGCAAAGGTCAGATCGCGATGCTGCTCGCCAAAGGCCAACAGCAGCTGTAAACCGCGCTCCAGCCCCGGCACCAGATACTTCACTTCCTGATCGTTTGCCATCATCGCCCTACCTTAGTTAAAGACAAAACCGCCGTTGACCGGGATCAGCTGTCCGGTGATGAACCGCGACAGATCGCTTAACAGCCAGACCACGCTGCCGGTGACGTCTTCCGGCTGCTGCGCGCCCGTTAACGCGCGGCCGTTTTCGTAGAGCTGATGCCGTTCGGCGGGGACATATTCCGTCGCCTCGACGCGGGTTAGCCCCGGCGCGATGGCGTTAATGCGTATACGCTTTTCACCCAGTTCGCGCGCCATTGACCGGGTCATGGCAATCACGGCGCCCTTGCTGGCGACGTAGGCCATCAGGCGCGGCGCGCCCCACAGCGCGGTGTCGGACGCGACGTTCACGATGCCCGCCCCCTCGCGTAGCAGCGGTACGGCGGCGCGCGTTACCAGCCAGGTGCCTTTGACGTTGACGCTCATCACCCGATCCCAGAGATCCGGATCGTAATCGAGCATATTTTTGCCGCCGACGCCCGTCGCCATCGCCGCGTTGTTCACCAGACCGTCAATCTGCCCCTGCTCGCCAATCGCGCTGAACACCTGCTCAATGGACTGCGGATCGGCCAGATCGATAACGTGCGATTCGATCGCATATCCCTGCTCACGCAGCCGGTGGGCGCTCTCGGCCAGCTCGCCTTTGAGGATGTCGCACATCACCACCGCCGCGCCCTGCTCCGCGCAGGTTTTGGCAAAGTGAAAGCCCAGCCCGCGCGCGGCGCCGGTTATGACGATGCGCTTACCGCTCAGCAGCCCGTTCATCAGGCGGCCCCCTGCTGTGCTTCACGCATCGCCAGCTGCTCTTTGGCGGCCTTTTGCATCATGCGACGCAGGCGCGAGAGGCCAACGTCGTGCTGATACAGGTATTCATGATCGCGGGCGTTTGGCGCCAGGCTCTCCAGCACCACGCGGTCCTGCTCCAGCACTTCCCAGTGCAGTTTTTCCAGCCGGTTGCGGTACATGAAGCGCCACATATCGCGCTGCCAGCCCTGCACGCGGCGGATGCGCCAGAAGAAGACGCGGCAGTTGTCGTTATCTTCCGGCACCACCATGCCGACGATAAAGAAGTGGCCGCCCGGCCCGAAACGCTTCTTGTACGGAATGGAGAGACGCATCCAGCAGGTGCCACTGTTGCCCAGCTCCACCCAGTCGAAGTTGACGCCGCTCTGCCCTTTCTTCTCAAAGATAAAGCCGGTTTTGGTCAGCTGGAGCACCATGTCGGCCTTGCGATCCCCTTCCGCCATCGAGTGCGAGGAGGAGTGCAGATAGGTGCCGTGCATCGGGTCCATCACGTTTTCCAGCGCGTACTGGTAATTGCATTTCCACGCGGCGGTGCAGAGGAAGTTGCTGAAGCTGTCCGTGTCGGCGAGTTCATCCGGGAAGGTCAGTTCGTCCGGCTGCTGATCCGCGGTGACGCCAAACCAGAGGAAGATGGCGCCGTGCGCCTCCTGCACGTTATAGCTGCGCACGCACTGCTGGCCGACCAGCGGACATTTATCCACAGCGGGCACGTCTTTCACCTCGCCGTTGCCCGCCACCTCTACGCCGTGATACCAGCAGGCGATGCGGTCGCCGAGGTTCCAGCCCATCGACAGGCGCGCGCCGCGGTGCGGACAGCGGTCCTCCAGCGCCTGCACCTGGCCGTCTTTGTTGCGCCAGACCACAATCTGCTCGCCCAGGCGGGTGATGCCCACCGGCGCAGACTGCACTTCCCAGCTCGCCAGCACCGGATACCAGAGGCCGCGCAGGCCTTTATCCAGATAGTGTTGTACGGTCGTCGTCATCGCGTTGCCCTCAGTAGCCGTTAACCTGTAAGAATGCCTGGAAGCTGGCGTCGCTCCACGGCTCGCCCTGCTGGTCGTGCATGCGCACCGCGTTCAGCCCGTTTACCAGCTCCGGCAGGGTTTCAACGCCCTGTTCGAAGAGCTCTTCCAGCGTCGCAATCAGCTTCACCTCCCAGCTTTCCGGCTCGCGGCTGCGGGTCTGCCAGATCAGGTTCTGGTACTCGCCCGGCTTGTGAATGGCGCCATTACCGCCCTCTGCCGGCGGGGTAAACTGGCGGCTTTCCGGCAGCGCCGGGTTGTAGTTCAGCGTGTCGCTCATGCCACGGTCTCCTCAACAAAGGTAATCTGAATCTGATTTTCAAAGACCCGAACCGGGTAACGGTTGAGGTTGCGTCCTCCGGGGCCGTGCAGACACTGGCCGGTTTTGACGTCGAACACCGCCTCGTGCAGCGGGCATTCCACCTTGCCGTCTTCTACGAAGCCCTGACTCAGCAGGGCATAGGCGTGGGGGCATACGTCTTCCAGCGCGTAATATTCACCGTCGATCAGGTAAACGCCGATCTCTTTCCCGTCGACGTTGCCGCTAAAAGGGAAATCTTCCTGTACTTGTTCTGCGTCACATACGCCTATCCAGCTCATCACGATCCTCCAGGCTTTTGTTTCATATATGAAACTCTGTTTCTTATTTAATACGGTCAATATAAAAGCGATGAATGTTTCGTCAAGCGACAATGTGACGAATTTGTTAATCGATCGGCAATTAATTAACTAAGTGTGCAAGGGATCACGAAAAAATGCAGCGATATGAAATTTTCATTATTACAGCGTGAGAAATACGTTTTTTTAATGGTCTCTTATTTTGAATAAAAGATATTGACTTCCTTTCTTTTTACTCTTTAAAAATAAATTAACGTCACCTCTTTCGCGTTTCACCGGTGAAACTGATTTTTAATTTATCTTTAATAAACAATGAGTTTCACAGGTGAACCATTTTAGCTCCGTGACAATCACATTGATGAAAAATATAAGTTACAAAAAACGTAAGGCGGACATGATGACGGCAAGATGGCAAGGCACGATTGCGCTTTTATTACTCATTATTATTTCGTACGTCGATCGGATAAATATCTCGGTAATGATTTTAAACCCGGAATTTGCCGAACATTTTCAGTTAAATGAAAAAAGAATGTTACAGGGCCTACTCATGACTGTTTTCTTCTGGGTTATGGTTTTTCCGCTCTATTATTAACGTCGGTTATTGAAAGCAAACTTCATTATCGGCAGGGATTATTAAGCAGCATTGCGCTTTGGGCCGCGGTCTGCGCGGTTTCGCCTTTGTTAGGCTCGCTGACGGGAATGGTCATCGCCCGCGAAATAACCGGGGTTTGTCCACACCTTCACGCTGGCCTGGGGAATGTTGCTGCTGCGCATGCGGCGCGCAGCAGCAATCAGCGCGTAAGGCTTATTCGCCTTTTTTCGCTGCCTGGATGTAGAGCATTTCCAGCGCCAGGGTCGCCGCGGCTAGCGCGGTGATCTCGGACTGGTCATAGGCCGGAGCCACTTCCACCACGTCCATCCCGACAATGTTCAGATCCTTCAGGCCGCGCACCAGCTTGATGGCGCGGTCTGAGGTCAGGCCGCCGATCACCGGCGTACCGGTACCCGGTGCGAATGCCGGATCCAGGCAGTCGATGTCGAAGGTCAGGTAGACAGGCATATCGCCGACGATCTGCTTAACCTGAGCCAGAATATCGTCCACGCCGCGATCGTTCACCTGGCCCGCGTCGAGTACGGTGAAGCCGTTGTCTTTGTCGAACTCGGTGCGGATGCCGATCTGCACGGAGTGGTTCGGATCGATCAGGCCTTCTTTCGGCGCGGTGTAGAACATGGTGCCGTGGTCGAATTCGCAGCCGTTCGCGTAGGTGTCGGTATGCGCGTCAAAGTGCACCAGCGCCATTTTACCGAAGTGCTTCGCGTGGGCGCGCAGCAGCGGCAGGGTCACGAAGTGGTCACCGCCGAAGGAGAGCATGCGTTTACCGGCCGCCAGCAGCTTCTCGGCGTGCGCCTGCAATTTTTCGCTCATTTCGCGCGCGTCACCGAAGGCGTACACCAGATCACCGCAGTCCACCACGTTCAGGCGCTCGCGCATGTCGAAGTTCCACGGGAAGCGGTTGTGCTCCCAGGCCAAGTTGGTGGAAACCTGACGAATTGCCGCCGGGCCATGACGTCCACCCGCACGACCGGACGTTGCCATGTCGAACGGTACGCCGGTGATCACCCAGTCAGCATCGCTGTCGTAAGGCTGGAAGTTCATCGGAAGGCGTAAAAAACCAAACGCGTTAGATACCAGAGAGTTATCGTACTGATGACCTAAAGTGCTCATGTCCTGACCTCTTATAAAGTCGATACATTAAAAACAGATGAAAAAAAATCCCCTCCGCGTCGTTAAACCCGACGAGGAAGGGATTGATTCGTAAATCGCATAGTGGGGCGAATTATCGCCGTTAATTCATACGGGTTCAAGTGAGTATAGGGCATCGTGCGGTCTGATGCCCTCACCCCAACCCTCTCCCACCGGGAGAGGGAGGTTTTACTACTCGTCTTCCAGATACGTATACCCGTACAGACCCGCTTCAAACTCTTCCAGGAACTGCTGCTGCAGCGCATCGTCCAGACCGGTGTTTTTGACCTGATCGCGGAACTGGGTGAGCAGTTTTTTCGGATCCAGCTGAACGTATTCGAGCATATCCGCCACGGTGTCCCCTTCGTCGGACAGCTCAACCTCCACGCTGCCGTCAGGGAAGACAAACACGTCAACCGCTTCGGTATCGCCGAACAGGTTGTGCATGTTGCCGAGGATCTCCTGATACGCACCCACCATAAAGAAGCCCAGCATTGGCGGGTTCTCCGGATCGTACTCCGGCATTGGCATGGTCGTTGCGATACCGTCACCGTCGACGTAGTGGTCAATCGCGCCGTCTGAGTCACAGGTAATGTCCAGCAGCACCGCGCGGCGTTCCGGCGCATGATTCAACCCTTCCAGCGGCAGAACCGGGAACAGCTGGTCGATACCCCAGGCATCCGGCATCGACTGGAACAGGGAGAAGTTGACGTACATTTTGTCCGCCATACGTTCCTGCAACTCGTCGATAATCGGACGGTGTGCGCGGTTGCTCGGATCGAGCTGCTTCTGCACTTCATGACACATGTTCAGATAGAGCTGCTCCGCCCACGCGCGTTCCTGCAGGCTAAAGGTGCCTGAAGAATAACCGACGTGAATGTCGTGCAGATCCATCTGGCTGTCGTGCAGCCATTCGCGCAGAGAACGACGCGTGCCCGGCTCGTGCATCTCCTGCCAGGTTTCCCACATGCTTTGCAGGGAACGTGGAGCATCGTCTGCCGGAGGCGTGGCTTCAGTGATTTCGCTGCGCTCAACGCCGATGATGTTAGAGACCAGCACCGTATGGTGCGCAGTGACCGCGCGGCCGGATTCGGTGATCACCGTCGGGTGCGGCAGGCCGTGCTCTTCGCAGGCATCGCCAATCGCCCAGATAATGTTGTTGGCGTATTCGTTCAGGCCGTAGTTGACCGAGCAGTCAGACTGCGAGCGTGTCCCTTCGTAATCCACGCCCAGGCCACCGCCCACGTCAAAGCACTGAATATTTACGCCAAGCTTGTGCAGCTCAACGTAGAAACGTGCCGATTCACGCACGCCGGTGGCGATGTCGCGAATGTTGGCCATCTGCGAGCCAAGGTGGAAGTGCAGCAGCTGAATGCTGTCCAGACGACCGCGCTCACGCAGAATTTCCACCAGCTGAAGCACCTGGTTCGCCGCGAGGCCGAACTTGGATTTTTCACCGCCGGAAGACTGCCATTTACCGGAACCCTGCGACGCCAGTCGCGCACGCACGCCAAGGCGTGGGATCACGTTCAGACGCTCGGCCTCTTCCAGCACGATCGCGATTTCGGTCATCTTCTCGATCACCAGATAGACCTTGTGGCCCATCTTCTCGCCAATCAGCGCCAGACGAATGTATTCGCGGTCTTTATAGCCGTTACAGACGATCACCGACCGGGTCATGCCCGCGTGCGCCAGAACCGCCATCAGCTCCGCTTTGGAGCCAGCTTCCAGGCCCAGCGGTTCGCCGGAGTGGATCAGGGACTCAATCACGCGACGGTGCTGGTTTACCTTGATCGGGTAAACGAGGAAATAGTCGCCGTTATAACCATACGATTCCCGCGCGCGTTTGAACGCGGCGTTAATAGAACGCAGGCGATGTTGCAGGATCTGCGGGAAGCAGAACAGTGCAGGCAAGCGCTGACCCTGGGCTTCACGGGCTTTCACCAGCTTAGCGAGATCCACGCGCGCTTCCGGGACGTCCGGATCCGGGCAGACACTGATGTGGCCCAGCTCGTTAACGTCGTAGTAGTTATTGCCCCACCAGGCAATATTGTAAGTGCGCAGCATCTTGCTGGCTTCCTGGGAGCTCATCGCAACCTCCTGCATAGAACGTAGTACACCCTGTTCGCCTGCTGACGAAGGCGAAAGCGAAGACATGTCGTCAGACATAGCGAACCTCAACTCTTTGTATTAAGTGTAAAACAGTTGACTACTATCGCAGCGTTATACGGCGATAACAACCCATTAACGGCTCCATTTCCCAGCAGAGTATGCTGAAATCCAGACCGTGCGACCGGTTTCTTATTCATATCATTGTAAAACACGTATCCGAACTCTGTATGACAAGGTTCGGCGAAACCACGAGAAAACTCCTGTATTAACAAGAGCGCCCTTGTTCAGTTTTCACAAAGCGTGACCGGCTCTGGAATCCTGAGAAGCACCGAGATGGGTATAACATCGGCAGGTGTTTAGACCAGAAGTGCGGGTGGGAATCAAATGCGCGCCAGAACGACTGCGCTGAATGAGCGGAAAACAATGGTTCATTATCTCGTATCACCTCCACGGCCGCCTCTGCTGAAACGGACCACAAGCCAAAGCTAAAAGTTCACTGCTTAACCCGGCTGGAAGTGGCGACACGATGTGTTCATCGAGCGCTTATTTTATATGAGCCGCGCGCCGCGTTTTATACCGAGAAGGTCGCTAAAAAGCAAAACAAAAATGCGCAGGTTGCCAGCGCCGTCAGGAAAAATTTCCAGCCGTGTTTTCAACGCAGTGAGAGGTGAGTCAAAAAAAACTGGAAATCGGGTGAAGAAGTGACCTAAAATAGACGTCCAGATGTTAATCCATCCATACCGATTAACACTCAGACTGCCAGTGTCAAAATCCTGCAGGCCTTGGTAGAATTATCTCCTTTGGCTATTCCACACAGCAGTTCGAGCTAACCAAATTCCTTTTAGGTGAAATAAAACATGGCAAAACACCTGTTTACGTCCGAGTCCGTATCAGAAGGACATCCTGATAAAATTGCTGACCAAATCTCCGATGCGGTGCTGGATGCGATCCTCGCGCAGGATCCAAAGGCGCGCGTAGCGTGTGAAACCTATGTCAAAACCGGCATGGTTCTGGTTGGCGGTGAGATCACCACCAGCGCATGGGTTGATATCGAAGAGATCACCCGTAACACGGTGCGTGAGATCGGTTATGTACATTCTGATATGGGCTTTGATGCCAACTCCTGCGCCGTACTGAGCGCTATCGGCAAACAGTCCCCGGACATCAACCAGGGCGTTGACCGTGCCGATCCGCTGGAACAGGGCGCGGGCGACCAGGGCCTGATGTTCGGCTACGCGACCAACGAAACCGACGTGCTGATGCCAGCGCCGGTGACTTACGCACACCGTCTGGTGCAGCGTCAGGCTGAAGTGCGTAAAAACGGCACCCTGCCGTGGCTGCGTCCGGATGCGAAAAGCCAGGTGACCTTCCAGTATGACGACGGGAAAATCGTCGGCATTGATGCCGTGGTTCTTTCCACGCAGCATGCTGAAGATATTGACCAGAAATCCCTGCAGGAAGCGGTGATGGAAGAGATCATCAAGCCGGTTCTGCCAACTGAATGGCTGAGCTCTGCGACCAAATTCTTCATCAACCCAACCGGACGCTTCGTTATCGGCGGCCCAATGGGTGACTGCGGTCTGACCGGTCGTAAAATCATCGTAGATACCTACGGCGGCATGGCGCGCCACGGTGGCGGCGCGTTCTCCGGTAAAGACCCGTCTAAAGTGGACCGTTCTGCGGCGTACGCTGCACGTTATGTGGCGAAAAACATCGTTGCTGCGGGCCTGGCTGACCGCTGTGAAATTCAGGTTTCCTACGCCATCGGCGTGGCTGAGCCAACCTCCATCATGGTGGAAACCTTCGGTACTGAAAAAGTGCCTTCTGAACAGCTAACCCTGCTGGTGCGTGAGTTCTTCGACCTGCGTCCATACGGTCTGATTCAGATGCTGGATCTGCTGCACCCAATCTACCAGGAAACCGCAGCGTACGGTCACTTTGGTCGCGAACATTTCCCTTGGGAAAAAACCGACAAAGCCGCCCTGCTGCGTGATGCTGCCGGTCTGAAATAAACGACTGCCAGCAGCTTAAACAGGCCAGCCTTTGTGCTGGCCTTTTTTATGTCGGGTGGCGGCTATGCCTTACCCGACCTACGGGTAGTGAATTTTTGTAGGCCGGGTAAGGCGCAGCCGCCACCCGGCAATGTTTGGAACCGTTTACACCTCACTCTCTATACCCCGCTTTCAGAATATTCTCTTTGCATGATCGCATTTCTTCTGCTGTTACATTCCCTTTCAGTTAAGTCTGAAATTTGTGCAAACGCGATGCATATCAATTAATTTACCTCTATATTTTCAAAGCTTTAATTATTTTTACGGTTACAAACTAGTGTAACCGATTACACCGTTGTGATTTGACTCACATATTTTTATGAGCCGCTCACCTACTCTTAATATCGTAAAAACTGATAACCCAACTGGAGGGCATAATGCCTGACAATAATAAACAGGGGCGTACGTCCAATAAGGCAATGACGTTCTTCGTCTGCTTCCTCGCCGCTCTGGCAGGATTACTCTTTGGCCTGGATATTGGCGTAATTGCCGGTGCATTACCTTTCATCACCGATGAGTTCCAGATTAGCGCACACACTCAGGAATGGGTGGTCAGCTCCATGATGTTCGGTGCCGCCGTCGGCGCGGTCGGCAGCGGCTGGCTCTCCTTTAAGCTCGGGCGTAAAAAGAGCCTGATGATCGGTGCGATCCTGTTCGTTGCCGGCTCACTGTTCTCTGCCGCTGCGCCTAACGTTGAAGTGCTGATCCTCTCCCGCGTGCTGCTCGGTCTGGCAGTGGGCGTGGCGTCTTATACTGCCCCGCTGTACCTGTCTGAAATCGCACCGGAAAAAATCCGCGGCAGCATGATTTCCATGTACCAGCTGATGATCACCATCGGTATTCTGGGGGCTTATCTTTCCGATACCGCCTTCAGCTACAGCGGCGCATGGCGCTGGATGCTGGGCGTCATCATCATTCCGGCCATTCTGCTGTTGATTGGTGTCTTCTTCCTGCCGGACAGCCCGCGCTGGTTCGCCGCCAAACGCCGCTTCCACGATGCCGAACGCGTGCTCTTACGCCTGCGTGATACCAGCGCCGAAGCCAAAAACGAGCTGGAAGAGATCCGCGAAAGCCTGAAGGTCAAACAGTCCGGCTGGGCGCTGTTCAAAGAGAACAGCAACTTCCGCCGCGCGGTGTTCCTCGGTGTGCTGTTACAGATCATGCAACAGTTCACCGGGATGAACGTCATCATGTATTACGCGCCGAAAATCTTCGAACTGGCGGGCTACACCAACACCACCGAACAGATGTGGGGCACCGTGATCGTCGGCCTGACCAACGTGCTGGCGACCTTTATCGCTATCGGTCTGGTGGACCGCTGGGGGCGTAAACCAACCCTGACGCTGGGCTTCCTGGTGATGGCCATCGGGATGGGCGTACTGGGTACCATGATGCACATGGGCATTCACTCCTCGACGGCACAGTACTTCGCCGTGGCGATGCTGCTGATGTTTATCATTGGGTTTGCGATGAGCGCCGGTCCGCTGATTTGGGTGCTGTGTTCTGAGATCCAGCCGCTGAAAGGGCGTGATTTTGGTATCACCTGCTCTACCGCAACCAACTGGATTGCCAACATGATCGTCGGCGCAACGTTCCTGACCATGCTCAATACCCTGGGTAATGCCAATACCTTCTGGGTCTACGCCGGTCTTAACCTGTTCTTTATTGTTCTCACGATCTGGCTGGTTCCTGAAACCAAACATGTTTCACTGGAACACATTGAACGTAACCTGATGAAAGGTCGTCCTCTGCGCGAAATCGGCGCACACGACTGATCCTCCTGCGGGGAGGCGCCTCTTGCGCCTCCCCGCTTCCCGCTTTATGCTCTGCCCCTATGAAATCTCCCCGTCTCCCCATCGCCATTCAGCAAGCCGTTATGCGCAGCCTGCGGGAAAAACTCGCCCAGGCCAACCTGAAGCTCGGCCGCGATTATCCTGAACCGAAGCTGGTCTATCAGCAGCGTGGCACCGCGGCAGGCACCGCGTGGCTGGAATCGTATGAGATCCGCCTGAATCCGGTGTTGATGATGGAAAATCAGCAGGCGTTTATCGAAGAAGTGGTGCCGCACGAGCTGGCCCACCTTCTGGTGTGGAAACACTTTGGCCGCGTCGCGCCGCACGGCAAAGAGTGGAAATGGATGATGGAGGCGGTGCTCGGCGTTCCGGCTCGCCGCACCCACCAGTTCGAGCTGGAATCGGTACGCCGCAATACGTTTCCCTACCGCTGCCAGTGCCAGCAGCACCAGCTTACCGTCCGCCGTCACAACCGCGTGGTGCGCGGCGAGGCGACCTATCGCTGCGTAAAGTGCGGCGAACCACTGGTGGCGGAATAATCACTCGAACTTTCAGGAACTTTCCTGATCTGACTGATTGCATACGGGAACAACATTCGTTACGTTGCGGGCTCGTTTTGACACGGAGTGTAAGATGTCCCGTAATGTTTCTCTCGCAGTCGCTTTTCTGGCGACGGCGCTCTCCGGCCATGCTCTGGCCGACGGAATTCACAGTTTCTCACAGGCAAAAACCGCAGGCGTAAAGATTAACGCCGACGTACCGGGTGATTTCTACTGCGGCTGTAAAATTAACTGGCAGGGTAAGAAAGGGGTCGTGGATCTGGGATCCTGCGGCTATAAGGTGCGCAAGAACGAGAACCGCGCCAGCCGAATCGAATGGGAACACGTTGTTCCGGCCTGGCAGTTTGGCCACCAGCGCCAGTGCTGGCAGGACGGTGGACGTAAAAATTGCGCAAAAGATCCGGTCTACCGCCAGATGGAAAGCGATATGCACAACCTGCAACCCGCCGTGGGTGAAGTCAATGGCGACCGCGGAAACTTCATGTACAGCCAGTGGAACGGTGGCGAAGGCCAGTACGGTCAGTGCGCCATGAAGGTCGATTTCAAAGAGAAACTCGCCGAACCGCCTGCCCGCGCGCGCGGCAGCATCGCCCGCACTTACTTCTATATGCGCGACCGCTACGATCTCAACCTTTCCCGCCAGCAGACGCAGCTCTTCAATGCCTGGGACAAGCTCTACCCGGTGACGGACTGGGAATGCCAGCGCGACGAACGTATCGCCAAAGTCCAGGGGAATCACAACCCTTACGTCCAGCGGGCTTGCCAGGCGCAAAAGAGCTAACCTACACTACGGCAATTCGCTTATATCGCATGACACATGGAATTTCTGACTATGCGCATCCCTCGCATCTATCACCCTGAACTGATTACCCCAGGCGGCGAAATCGCCCTGTCTGATGATGCCGCAAACCACGTAGGCCGCGTGCTGCGCATGGGCGCAGGCCAGGCGATTCAGCTCTTTGACGGCTCAAATCAGATTTTTGACGCTGAAATTACGCGCGCCGATAAAAAAAGCGTGCACGTGAAGGTGCTGCGTGGCGACGTGGACGACCGGGAATCCCCGCTGCACATTCACCTTGGCCAGGTGATGTCGCGCGGGGAAAAGATGGAGTTCACCATTCAGAAATCCATTGAACTGGGTGTAAGCCTCATTACGCCACTTTTTTCTGAGCGCTGCGGCGTTAAACTGGATGCGGAACGTCTGAACAAAAAGATCCAGCAGTGGCAGAAAATTGCCATTGCAGCCTGTGAACAGAGTGGCCGCAACCGCATCCCGGAGATCCGCCCGGCGATGGATCTGGAGGACTGGTGTGCAGAAGAGGAAAGCGGGCTTAAGCTTAATCTTCATCCGCGCGCCAGCGCCAGCATCAATACGCTGCCGCTGCCCGTTGAGCGCGTACGCCTGCTGATTGGCCCGGAAGGCGGCCTGTCGGCTGACGAAATCGCCATGACGGCGCGTTACCAGTTTACTGATATTCTGTTGGGACCTCGCGTTCTGCGCACTGAGACAACGGCACTCACCGCCATTACCGCCCTACAGGTGCGATTTGGCGATCTGGGTTGAAGCAAAGCCTGACCCATAACCGGAGAAGAACATGATTAAGCTCGGCATCGTGATGGACCCCATCGCAAACATTAACATTAAGAAAGATTCCAGCTTCGCTATGCTGCTGGAAGCGCAGCGTCGCGGCTATGAACTCCACTATATGGAGATGAACGATCTGTACCTGATCAACGGTGAAGCCCGCGCACGTACCCGCATCGTTAACGTCGAGCAGAACTACGAAAAATGGTACGAATTCGGCACCGAGCAGGATATTGCCCTGGCCGACCTTAACGTCATCCTGATGCGTAAAGATCCGCCGTTCGACACCGAATACATTTACTCCACCTATATCCTTGAGCGTGCCGAAGAGAAAGGCACGCTGATCGTCAATAAGCCGCAGAGCCTGCGCGACTGCAACGAGAAGCTCTATACCGCATGGTTCTCTGACCTGACGCCGGAAACGCTGGTCACCCGCAGCAAAACGCAGCTGAAAGAATTCTGGCAGAAGCACGGCGACATCATCATGAAGCCGCTGGACGGCATGGGCGGCGCATCGATCTTCCGCGTGAAAGAGGGCGACCCGAACATTGGCGTAATTGCCGAAACGCTGACCGAGCTGGGGACCCGCTACTGCATGGCGCAAAACTATCTGCCGGCCATTAAAGACGGTGACAAGCGTGTGCTGGTTGTAGACGGCGAGCCGGTGCCTTACTGCCTGGCGCGTATCCCGCAGGGTGGTGAAACCCGTGGCAACCTGGCGGCCGGAGGCCGTGGCGAACCGCGTCCGTTAAGCGAAAGCGACTGGGAAATTGCCCGCCGCGTCGGCCCTACGCTGAAAGCCAAAGGCCTGATCTTCGTTGGCCTCGATATCATCGGCGATCGTCTGACCGAAGTGAACGTCACCAGCCCGACCTGCATTCGTGAAATCGAAGCGGAATTCCCGATCTCGATCACCGGAATGCTGATGGACGCTATCGAAAAACGTTTACAGAAATAACCTGTGACAGCGCCTGTGTTTATCCCCATACTGGGCGCTGTCGCTTTTTAAACCAGGAAACAGTACCTCTGACAATGAATTTACAGCATCACTTTCTTATTGCCATGCCTGCTCTCCAGGATCCGATTTTCCGCCGCGCCGTGGTCTATATTTGCGAATACAACGAAGACGGCGCAATGGGGATTATCATCAATAAGCCGCTGGAAAACCTTCAGGTCGAAGGCATTCTGGACAAGCTGAAAATCCCTGCTGAAGCGCGGCTGCCGGAAATCCGTCTTGATAAACCGGTGATGCTCGGCGGACCGCTTGCAGAAGATCGTGGCTTTATCCTGCATACCCCGCCGGTTTTCTCGTCCAGCATTCGTATCTCCGATAACACCGTCGTCACCACCTCTCGCGATGTGCTCGAAACACTGGGCACGGCAAATCAGCCTTCTGAGGTGCTGGTTGCGCTCGGCTACGCTTCCTGGGAAAAAGGGCAGCTGGAACAAGAAATTCTGGATAACGCCTGGCTGACGGCCCCTGCGGATATGAATATCCTGTTTAAAACCCCTATCGCCGATCGCTGGCGTGACGCGGCAAAACTGATTGGCATTGATATTCTGACCATGCCTGGCGTTGCGGGGCACGCGTAATGAGCGGCACCCTTCTCGCCTTTGACTTCGGCACCAAAAGCATCGGCGTCGCTGTGGGTCAACGGATCACCGGCACCGCCCGCCCGCTCACAGCGCTGAAAGCTAACGACGGCACGCCGGGCTGGAACCTTATTGAGCGCTTGCTCAAAGAGTGGCAGCCGGACGACGTGATTGTCGGTCTGCCGTTGAACATGGACGGCACCGAGCAGCCGCTTACCGCCCGCGCACGCAAGTTCGCGAACAAAATTCATGGCCGCTTTGGTGTCTCCGTTAAGCTGCACGATGAACGTTTGAGCACCGTCGAGGCACGCGCTGGCCTGTTCGAGCACGGTGGCTTCCGGGCGTTGAACAAAGGCAGCGTGGATTCAGCTTCAGCCGTCATTATCCTCGAAAGCTATTTCGAACAGGGTTACTGAGCGCCGGGGCCTACAGCCGCCCCTGCGCCCGTCGCTCCGCCAGACTCTGCTCAAAGTTCTGCATCCCCGCCTGCTGCCCCGTTTGAATAATGCCCGGCAGTTGCCAGGTTTTGCCTTCGCGGATCAGGTTTGCCGCCGCCGACGTATTCACCAGTAGCTCATACAGCGCCACGCGCCCGCCCTGGACATCCTGACGCAGCTTCTGCGCCAGTACCGCACGCAGGCTTCCCGCCAGCTGATTACGAACCGGATCTTTCTCCTGCGCCGGGAAGGTATCGACCAGGCGCTCGATCGCCTGCGCCGCACCGCGCGTGTGCAGCGTGGCCAACACCAGATGGCCAGTCTCAGCCGCCGTCAGCGCCAGGCGTATCGTCTCGCTGTCGCGCAGCTCACCAAGCAGAATCACATCCGGATCTTCACGCAGCGCACTGCGCAGGGCCTCGGCAAAGGACGGGCTATGCTGGCCTATCTCCCGCTGCCGGATGAGGCAACGTTCACTCTGGTACATAAACTCCACCGGATCTTCCAGGGTCAGAATGTGCCCGTCCGTATGGTGATTGAGAAAATCGACCATCGCGGCCAGGGTGGTCGATTTCCCGCTGCCGGTGGCGCCGGTGACCAGAATCAGGCCATTGTCATTGGACAAAAGCTCCGGGATCGCGCGCGGCACGCCTAGCGCAGAGAGCTGCGGACACGTCAGCGGCAACAGGCGTAGCGCGATCGAAACGCCGTGCATATGCTTAAACGCACTGCCGCGCAGCCGCTGACCGCCTGTGAGGGTAACGGCAAAATCTACCTGCCCGTTTGCCCACCAGGCACCCTGCTGCTCGTCGTTGAGCCACGCTTTTAATAACGCCTCCACATCGGGGGGCGGAAACGGCGCAGGTTCAAGACGGCCTGACCTGCGCCAGCGCGGTGGTGAATCACTGCACAGGTGTAGATCGGAGACGTTATGCTTTACACTAAGGGCCACAATTTCTTCCACATCCATAGACAACTCCTCGGAAAATGAACGACATTGCGCATAACCTGGCACAGGTCCGGGACAAAATCTCAGCCGCGGCAACGCGTTGCGGCCGTGCTTCAGAAGAAATTACGTTGCTTGCAGTCAGCAAAACCAAGCCTGCGAGCGCCATCGCAGAAGCGATAGCCGCCGGTCATCGTGCCTTTGGTGAAAACTATGTGCAGGAAGGCGTAGATAAGATTCGCGTTTTCCGGGAGCGGGGAAATACAGACCTGCAGTGGCACTTTATCGGTCCGCTACAGTCGAACAAAAGCCGTCTGGTAGCAGAGCACTTCGACTGGTGTCACACCATCGATCGTCTGCGTATCGCTACCCGTTTGAGCGACCAGCGCCCTATGGAGATGCCAGCGCTTAACGTGCTGATTCAAATCAACATCAGTGATGAAAACAGCAAGTCCGGCATTACGCTGAGCGAACTGGATGCGCTGGCGGCGGACGTGGCGGCGCTGCCGCGCTTAACCCTGCGCGGACTGATGGCCATTCCGGCACCAGAGTCAAGTTATGAAAGGCAGTTTGCCGTAGCACAGCAAATGGCTGTAGCATTTGAGGCGCTTAAAGCGCGCTATGACACGGTAGACACGCTTTCTCTGGGCATGTCGGACGATATGGAAGCCGCCATCGCGGCAGGCAGCACCATGGTGCGCATCGGCACAGCAATTTTCGGTGCGCGCGATTACACCCAATAATAAGGAAACCTGAGGAACGCCATGAAGACGTTGACTTTCCTGCTTTCAACGGTCATTGAACTGTATACGATGGCGCTGCTACTGCGCGTCTGGATGCAGTGGGCCCGTTGTGATTTTTACAATCCATTCTCACAATTTATCGTGAAAATCACGCAGCCCATTGTGGGGCCGCTTCGCCGCATCATTCCGGCAATGGGGCCGATTGACAGTTCATCTCTGCTGATGGCGTTTATTCTGAGCGTTATCAAAGCGATCGTGCTGTTTATGGTCATCACTTTCCAGCCGATTATCTGGATTTCAGCCGTTCTGATCCTGGTTAAAACCGTCGGCTCGCTGATCTTCTGGGTCCTGCTGGTGATGGCGATTATGAGCTGGGTAAGCCGGGGCCGTAGCCCGGTGGAGTACGCGTTGATTCAGCTGACTGAACCATTGCTGCGTCCGATCCGTAGCCTGCTGCCTGCGATGGGCGGAATCGACTTCTCCCCGATGCTTCTCGTTCTGCTGCTGTACGTGCTGAATATGGGTATCGCGGAACTGTTACAGGCGACGGGTAATATGCTGCTGCCGGGGCTGTGGATGGCGTTATGAGTGCAGTTAGCCCCTGCGCCGACGGGCTGGTTTTACGGCTGTACATTCAGCCGAAAGCCAGCCGCGACAGCATTGTTGGGCTGCATGGCGACGAGCTAAAAGTCGCCATCACTGCCCCGCCCGTTGACGGCCAGGCGAATGCGCATCTGACCAAATATCTGGCAAAACAGTTTCGCGTCGCTAAAAGCCAGGTCATCATTGAGAAAGGTGAACTTGGCCGGCATAAACAGGTAAAAATCCTTAACCCGCAATCTATCCCGACGGAAGTCGCGGCTCTGACAAAACAGGACTAAACCATGCAGAAAGTTGTTCTCGCCACCGGTAATGCCGGTAAAGTGCGCGAGCTGGCCTCGCTATTACATGATTTTGGGCTGGACGTGGTGGCTCAGACCGAGCTGGGCGTGGACTCCGCCGAAGAGACCGGCCTGACGTTTATCGAAAACGCCATTCTGAAAGCGCGCCATGCGGCGCAGATCACCGGGCTGCCCGCGATTGCCGATGACTCCGGTCTGGCCGTGGATTTTCTGGGCGGTGCGCCGGGGATTTACTCCGCCCGCTATTCCGGGGTGGACGCCACCGACCAGCAGAACCTGGAAAAGCTGCTTGTGGCCCTGAACGACGTCCCTGACGAACAGCGTACCGCGCAATTCCACTGCGTGCTGGTCTACATGCGTCACGCGGAAGATCCCACGCCGATTGTCTGTCACGGCAGCTGGCCGGGCGTGATCACCCGTGAAGCGGCGGGCAACGGCGGCTTTGGTTACGACCCGATTTTCTTTGTCCCGACCGAGGGCAAAACCGCTGCGGAACTCACCCGCGAAGAGAAAAGCGCGATCTCCCACCGTGGACGCGCCCTGAAACTGTTACTGGAAGCACTGCGTAATGGCTAATTTGCCGCCTCTGAGTCTTTATATTCACATCCCATGGTGCGTGCAGAAATGCCCGTACTGCGATTTCAACTCGCACGCGCTGAAGGGCGAAGTGCCGCACGATGATTACGTCGCGCATCTGCTGGCCGATCTGGATGCCGATGTACCGTACGCACAGGGACGTGAAGTGAAGACCATTTTTATTGGTGGCGGTACGCCGAGCCTGCTTTCAGGCCCGGCGATGCAGACGCTGCTGGACGGTGTGCGCGCACGCCTGAACCTGGCAGCGGATGCTGAAATTACGATGGAAGCCAACCCGGGCACCGTTGAGGCCGACCGTTTTGTCGAGTATCAGCGCGCGGGCGTGAACCGTATCTCCATCGGCGTGCAGAGCTTTAGCGAGCCAAAGCTGAAGCGCCTGGGGCGCATTCATGGCCCGGAAGAGGCAAAGCGCGCGGCGAACCTGGCAACGGGGCTTGGGCTGCGCAGTTTTAACCTCGATTTGATGCACGGCCTGCCGGATCAGTCGCTGGAAGAAGCGCTGGACGATTTGCGTCAGGCAATTGAACTGAACCCGCCGCATCTGTCGTGGTATCAGTTGACCATTGAACCGAACACCCTGTTTGGTTCCCGTCCTCCGGTGCTGCCGGACGATGACGCGCTGTGGGATATCTTCGAGCAGGGCCACCAGCTTTTGACCGCGGCGGGGTATCAGCAATACGAAACCTCGGCGTATGCGAAGCCGGGCTATCAGTGTCAGCACAACCTGAACTACTGGCGCTTTGGTGATTATCTGGGGATTGGCTGCGGGGCACACGGCAAAGTGACCTTCCCGGACGGGCGCATTCTGCGCACTGCAAAAACGCGTCATCCGCGCGGGTTTATGGAAGGCCGCTACCTGGAGCGTCAGCATGACGTCGAGGCGGTGGATAAGCCGTTTGAGTTCTTTATGAACCGCTTCCGTCTGCTGGAAGCCGCACCGCGCGCGGAGTTTGCGCTCTACACCGGGTTGTCAGAGTCGGTGATTCGTCCGCAGATTGACGAGGCGCTGGCGCAGGGGTATCTGACCGAGTGTGATGAGTACTGGCAGATCACCGAGCACGGTAAGCTGTTCCTAAACTCCCTTCTTGAGCTGTTCCTCGCTGAAAATCCTGAAGGCTGATTCAGGATTTTACATCCCGTTCTGCTGGTTGAGGGAAAGGCTGGCAGAGTGTGGGGATGGAAAAATCAAAACAACTCCGCAAACAAATGACACCCGAAGAATTACGCCTCTGGTATCTGCTCAGAGGTCGCCGCTTCTTTGGGTATAAGTTTCGCCGACAGATGCCGGTTGGGCCGTACATCGTGGATTTTGCCTGCTTTAAGGCGAAACTGATTGTTGAGCTGGACGGGGGGCAACATCAGGATAAAGAGGCCTATGACTCTCGTCGCACCGAGTTTTTGAATGCGAACGGCTGGGAAGTCTTACGGTTCTGGAATCATGAATTCAGGGCTAATGAGGAGGAGATGCTGATGGCTATTCTGCAACGATTGCAATGCCTGATGCCCTCACCCTAACCCTCTCCCCAGGGGAGAGGGAACTGGTTACTCCCTCTCCCCTGGGGAGAGGGCCGGGGTGAGGGGCCCTACGCGCAGAGGCGTTACTTCAGCGTCCCCACCAGCGCCTTCCGGCTGTCTTCCAGGGACACCACGCGTTTACACACGTCTTTGCCGAACTGCTGGAAATCGGCTTCCTGATTCTTCCACTCGTTCTGAATCGAGGTTTGCAGTCCGCCCAGGCTACCCAGTACACCCTGCAACGGATTACCGCCGCCTTTCAGCACCGCTTTGGCGCCCATCTCGTTGATGCTGTCCTGGAGAATGCCGCCCATCGCCTGGTTCACCAGCTGCTGACCGTCGGCTCGCACCTGATCGATCGCCTTATAGTGGAACGTCAGGCCATCAGAGCGCGTCTCAATAATGCGGTTCATCTGTTCTTTCAGCTGTTTATCCAGCTTCGTCAGGCGGGTGCGCATATTGCTGCTCTCCCCCACCTCTTTGGTGATGATTTTATCCAGCGCCACGCGGCCCTTCTCAACGCGGGTCAGCGCGCCATCGTTTATCCATGGCAGCGCGGTACGCAACTCGGCCTGGTAGTCCATCGCCTGCTCGCGCTGGGCGGCCGTCAGGTTTTGCTGTTTGCCGTTAAACGTCACGTTGCCATCCGGCGTGATCACCAGATTGCCATTCTCGCCCTTAACCTGCACGGTTTGCGGGCTTAATACCACGTCGTCACGCGGGGTGACGCTACATTTATACTCCGCATGGGCGGTGGTTCCGATTGCCAGTAAAGCAACCGCCAGCAACGTTTTACGCATCTTCAACACTCCCTCAGACAAAATGGGCCAGCTAATGCTGGCCCCGTTCTTGCTTTATTAGTCCCACCAAACGTCGAAAAGTTCGCTGACGCGGACATCTTCCAGTTTGTGGTCTTCAAGCCATTTGCGTACCAGCGCCTGATGTTCTTCGGTGCATTTCCCCACTTCCTGGGTGCAAATCAGACCTTCCCACGCCAGATAGCCGCTACCGTCGAAGGCCAGCTTGTTGGGTTCGATCACCTCGTTGATGAACGCATCAACGTCCTGATCGATCTGCTCAACGCTGGTGCCTTCCGGGAAACGCCAGGCAACGGAGAAACCCACTTCCTGGAATTCTTCGATGTGCATCTTTTTACGCAGACGACGGCTACGATTCTTTGCCATTATTTCACCCTCTCGAACATTAAGTCCCATACGCCGTGACCAAGACGATGGCCACGCTGTTCAAATTTTGTCACCGGACGTGAATCCGGACGCGGTACGTAGTCGTTGCTTTCAGACTGGTTTTTATACCCGTCCAGCGACGACATCACTTCCAGCATGTGTTCCGCATAAGGTTCCCAGTCGGTCGCCATGTGGAAGACGCCGCCCAGCTTAAGCTTACTTTTCACCAGCTCGGCAAACGGCGCCTGAACGATACGGCGTTTATTATGACGCGCTTTGTGCCACGGGTCAGGGAAAAAGAGCTGAACCATGTTCAAAGAATTGTCAGGAATCATTTTATGCAGCACTTCCACCGCGTCGTGACACATAACGCGCAGGTTCTCAACGCCCTCCTCGTGGGCCGTTGCCAGACACGCACCGACGCCTGGCGAGTGCACTTCAATACCGAGGAAGTTCTGCTCCGGGCGCGCTTTCGCCATAGTGACCAGCGAGGTGCCCATACCGAAACCGATCTCCAGCGTCACTGGCGCATCGCGGCCAAACAGCTCGGTAAAGTCGAGCGGCTGCTCGCTGAACTCAACGCCCATCACCGGCCAGTAGTTGTCCAGCGCGTGTTGCTGCCCTTTTGTCAGGCGGCCCTGACGGCGGACAAAGCTGCGAATACGGCGCAGCGGGCGACCGTTTTCATCAAATTCCGGTGAAATGACGTCGTTTTTCATAAAAGAGTTGTCTGCTTGTGAGAGTGTACGGGAAACGGGCATTATCCAAAGTTAAGGCTTCTATGCAAGCATGGGAAAGATCCGGTTTACAGCAGATTGACGCTGTGCTGCAATCTGCCTCCCTGATTAAGCGAATCGATGACCATGCAAGCCTCTCAATTTTCAGCCCAGGTGCTGGACTGGTACGACAAATACGGGCGTAAAACCCTGCCCTGGCAAATTGAAAAAACGCCTTACAAAGTATGGCTCTCCGAGGTGATGTTGCAACAAACGCAGGTCGCGACGGTCATTCCTTACTTCGAGCGTTTTATGGCGCGCTTCCCGACAATCACCGATCTGGCCAACGCGCCGTTAGACGAGGTATTGCACCTGTGGACAGGCCTCGGCTATTACGCCCGCGCGCGCAACCTGCACAAAGCCGCACAGCAGGTCGCCACCCGCCACAACGGTAAATTCCCGGAGACCTTTGACGAGGTGGCGGATTTGCCCGGCGTCGGGCGTTCAACCGCAGGCGCAATCCTTTCCCTGTCTTTAGGCAAGCATTTCCCTATTCTCGACGGCAACGTCAAGCGCGTGCTGGCACGCTGCTACGCCGTAGAAGGCTGGCCGGGCAAGAAAGAGGTTGAGAAGCGCCTGTGGGAGATCAGTGAAGCGGTCACTCCGGCGAAAGGGGTGGAGCGTTTTAACCAGGCGATGATGGATCTGGGCGCGATAGTCTGCACCCGTTCAAAACCGAAGTGCGAACTCTGCCCGGTAAATAACCTCTGCGTGGCCTATGCGAACCACTCCTGGGCGCAGTATCCGGGGAAAAAACCGAAGCAGACGCTGCCTGAACGCACCGGGTACATGCTGCTGATGCAGCATGGCGACGAGGTGTTTCTCGCCCAGCGCCCGCCGAGTGGCCTGTGGGGTGGTCTATACTGCTTCCCACAGTTTGAGGATGAAGCTTCGCTTCGGGCATGGCTTGAACAGCGCGGCATTGCGGCCGATACCCTGACGCAGCTGAACGCGTTCCGTCATACCTTCAGCCATTTCCATCTGGATATTGTGCCTATGTGGCTTCCCGTGTCCTCATTCACCTCCTGCATGGATGAAGGCACCGCTCTCTGGTATAACTTAGCGCAACCGCCATCAGTCGGGCTGGCGGCTCCCGTGGAGCGCCTGTTACAGCAATTACGTGTCGGTGCAATGGTTTAGCATCGGCAAGACAAAGAGGAATGAGTATGGCCAGAACCATTTTTTGTACTTTCCTGCAGCGCGACGCTGAAGGCCAGGATTTCCAGCTCTACCCGGGCGACCTGGGTAAACGCATTTACAACGAGATCTCCAAAGAAGCCTGGGGACAGTGGCAGAAAAAACAGACCATGCTGATCAACGAGAAAAAGCTCAGCATGATGAACCCGGAACACCGCAAGCTGCTGGAGCAGGAGATGGTGAACTTCCTGTTCGAGGGTAAAGACGTCCACATCGAAGGCTATACGCCACCGGAAAAATAATACTCTGCGGCTGCTGCCCGGCGGCGCTGCGCTTGCACGGGCCTACGGTTATGTAGGCCGGGTAAGCGCAGCGCCACCCGGCAACAGCAACCTCAAAGCAAACACAACACGCACTCCCGGAATGATGAAAAAACTATTAGCGCTAGCACTTGTTGCGCCGTTGCTTGTGTCTTGTTCTTCCAAAAAGGGCGATAGCTATAACGAAGCCTGGGTTAAGGACACCAACGGTTTTGACATTTTGATGGGGCAGTTTGCCCATAACATCGAGAACATATGGGGATTTAACGAAGTTCTTATTGCCGGACCGAAGGACTACGTTAAGTATACCGACGCCTATCAGACCCGTAGCCACATCAACTTCGATGACGGTACGATTACGATTGAAACCATCGCGGGGACTGAACCTGCGGCGCATTTACGTCAGGCCATCATCAAAACCCTGCTGATGGGCGACGATCCGGGATCTATCGATCTCTACTCTGATGCCGATGACATCACTATCTCCAAAGAGCCATTCCTGTATGGGCAGGTCGTTGACCAGACCGGTCAGCCGATTCGCTGGGAAGGTCGCGCGACGAACTTCGCAGACTATTTGCTGCAAACGCGCCTGAAAAGCCGCACCAATGGCCTGAAGGTGATCTATAGCGTTACGATCAACCTGGTGCCGAACCACCTCGACAAGCGTGCGCATAAGTATCTGGGCATGGTGCGTCAGGCGTCGCGTAAGTATGGCGTGGATGAGTCGCTGATCCTGGCGATTATGCAGACCGAATCCTCGTTCAACCCGTATGCGGTGAGCCGTTCCGACGCGCTGGGGCTGATGCAGGTTGTGCAGCACAGCGCCGGTAAAGACGTGTTCCGCGCGCAGGGGAAATCCGGTACGCCGAGCCGCAGCTACCTGTTTGACCCGCAAAGCAACATTGATACCGGTACCGCATATCTGGCGATGCTGAACAATGTTTATCTCGGCGGGATTGATAACCCGACTTCACGTCGCTATGCGGTGATCACCGCCTACAACGGCGGAGCGGGCAGCGTCCTGCGCGTCTTCTCGAACGATAAAGTTCAGGCCGCGAACATCATCAACAGCATGGCGCCGGGGGACGTGTACTCCACGCTGACCACTCGCCACCCGTCTGCGGAATCCCGCCGCTATCTGTATAAGGTGAATACGGCGCAGAAGAACTACCGTCGCCGCTAGAAACCAACACCACCCCTCACCCTGCCCTCTCCCCAAAGGGGAGAGGGTGTTCAAGTTCCCTCTCCCCTTTGGGGAGAGGGTTAGGGTGAGGGGGCATCAGACCGCACCCATCTCATCCCACCCATACAAAAATGCTATTTGCATCACAATCCAAACTGCAAATTAATGTGGATTGCATTTTTTTGCGGGAGGTAACAAAACATATCCTTGCCAACTGATAGAATTGCATCAAATAACAACCCTGAATGTTCCTATAACAACATATCTCCCGCTCACTTGTGAGGAAAGTAACATGAACCTTAAGCTGCAGCTTAAAATCTTGTCGTTTCTGCAGTTCTGCCTGTGGGGTAGCTGGCTGACTACACTCGGCTCCTATATGTTTGTGACGCTCAAGTTCGATGGTGCGTCAATCGGTGCCGTCTACAGCTCGCTGGGTATTGCGGCTGTTTTCATGCCAACGCTGCTCGGTATCGTGGCGGATAAATGGTTAAGTGCGAAATGGCTGTATATGCTTTGCCACCTGGTGGGTGCGGGGACGCTGTTTATGGCGGCCGAAGTGACCACGCCGGGGGCGATGTTCATGGTGATCCTGCTTAACTCGCTGGCCTATATGCCAACGCTTGGCCTGATCAACACCATCTCCTACTATCGCCTGAAATCTGCCGGTCTGGATATCGTCACCGACTTCCCGCCAATCCGTATCTGGGGCACCATCGGCTTTATCATGGCGATGTGGGGCGTGAGCTTCGCGGGCTTCGAGCTGAGCCATATGCAGCTCTACATCGGCGCGGCGCTCTCCGTACTGCTGGCGCTGTTCACCCTGACACTGCCCACCATTCCGGTTTCTAACCAGCAGAAAAACCAGAGCTGGAGCACCATGCTTGGCCTGGACGCCTTCGCACTGTTTAAAAACAAGCGCATGGCGATCTTCTTTATCTTCTCCATGCTGCTGGGCGCGGAACTGCAAATCACCAACATGTTCGGTAATACCTTCCTGCACAGCTTCGATAACGATCCGCTGTTTGCCGGGAGCTTTATCGTCGAACACGCGTCGGTGATGATGTCCATCTCGCAGATCTCTGAGACGCTGTTCATCCTGACCATCCCGTTCTTCCTGAGCCGCTACGGCATCAAGAACGTCATGCTGATCAGTATCGCTGCCTGGATGTTGCGCTTCGGTCTGTTCGCCTACGGCGACCCAAGCGCGTTCGGCACCGTGCTGCTGGTTCTGTCGATGATTGTTTACGGCTGCGCCTTCGACTTCTTCAACATCTCCGGCTCGGTGTTTGTAGAAAAAGAGGTGAAACCTGAAATTCGCGCCAGCGCGCAGGGCATGTTCCTGATGATGACCAACGGCTTCGGCTGTATTCTGGGCGGCGTGGTGAGCGGTAAAGTGGTTGAGATGTATACCACCAACGGCATCACCAACTGGCAGCCAGTGTGGCTGATCTTCGCCGGGTACTCACTGGTGCTGTTCTTCGCGTTCATCGTGCTGTTCAAGTACAAGCACGTACGCGAACCACACGGTGCGCAGCCGATCGCGCATTGATTGTTGTGCCCGGTGGCGGCTTCGCCTTACCGGGCCTACAAACCGCAAACCGTAGGCCGGGTAAGCGTTAGCGCCACCCGGCTATTTTATTCCAGACAGCACCCACCCCACCGACAGCAAATCCGCGCTGCCGCCCGGACTCAGGTTTCGTTCAATCAACGCGTTATCCATCCTAAGTAACGCATCCTGATCCCAGCCGTTCGCCAGCAGCTCCTGCGCATAACCCTGGACGTAGCGCAGCCCTTCAGTGCCGCCGCGCGAAACGAGATTACTGTCCTGGTTGATGGCCATCAGGCGCAATAACAGGTCATGAAGGGTGTTTCCCTTCCACTGAGCCAACGCCTTACGCACCGTGCTGAAGCCGCTTTCTGCCTCACCGCGCGCGCCGGTTAAACCGTACTGTTGAAACTGTCGCTCTCCCGCCGTTGCCTGCCCGCTGCGCCCGCCCAGTTCCCGCGCCACCAGCCCACGACAGATGTTACTTACCTCACAACAGAGGCTATCCGCAGAGATATTTTTTACACGTCCGGCGGCGAAGCAGAGCAAACCAAGGGCAAAAATCCCGCCCTTGTGCGTGTTCACCCCGCCCGTGGCGGCGTACATTGCCTGCTCACAGGCCATTCCCATCGGGCGGATAATCCGCAACTGCTGATCGGCAGGTTTGGCCGCATGTGCTTCACCCAGTTCCGCAAAACGGGCAAACCACGGCGTAATCGCCGCAATGCTGCGGAGGAATAAGGTATGGTCCATATCGCGATGGGAGCCGTTATTGAGCCTGTCCACCAGCCCCGGTTTGGGCGTCAGCTCCAGCTCCTGCCACAGCGCCTCTGCGGCAAGCGCAGGAACATCAACCGGGCGCGGTTTAGTCGCGAGCAAACCAGTCATCTATCATCTTCTCCACGCGGGAAACCACCTGCTCAACGGGATGGTGCCGAGAACGGGAACAGGCGTGGGCAGGCTCGTCGCAAATCAGACAGCGCCTGAGGTGTGAACCCAACGACTGACGGCCAACGTGGCCGTTTTCAGGGCAGATCACATCCAGATCCCACAGTCTGCCGAGCGGGTGCGTCTGCTCCAGTTCAGCACAGTGCGCTTTAATTTCCGCCGCCGGATGCGCGACGCACCACAGCGCTTCAGGTCCGGTGGGTAGCCAGAGCACCTGGCGGTCCAGCACCTGCCAGCGGTTTTCCCACAGCAGCTGGTCACACATCTGTAACGCCACGCCCATGGTGTTGCGATAGCGCAGGCTGTCTTTGATTTGCCCGGGCGTGACCAGCGTTAGGGAGATCACCGGTTGTTGATGGTGCGTAAGCCAGTCAGCCTGACGGGCTGCGCGGCGCTCTTTCGCCGCCAGCAGCGCGTCCAGGCTGACACCCGTCCGCACGGGTGTCGCAATAGTCATATTCACTCCTTTACCTGTCGAACGGTGTCGATCACGCTGCCGTCGCGGTAGCGGATCACCCCGACAATTTTGTCGGTGAACTCAATCGGTTTCGGTACGCCGGTCAGGGAAATCGCCCGCTCATAGAGCGCGTTGATATCTACAACCTTCAGGCCTGCTTCCATGAGTCGTTCGCGGATCTCCGGGCGCGCCGGGTTGACCGCAATACCGTGGTCGGTGACCAGCACGTCAATGCTCTCCCCCGGCGTGAGGCGCGTGGTAACGCGCTTCACGACGGTCGGGATGCGGCTTCGCAGCAGCGGCGCGACCACAATGGTCAGGTTGGCTGCCGACGCCACGTCGCAGTGCCCGCCGGATGCGCCGCGCATCACGCCGTCGGATCCGGTGATGACGTTGACGTTAAAATCGACGTCGATTTCCAGCGCGCTGAGGATCACCACGTCGAGCTGGTCGCAGCTTGCCGCCTTGCTGCCGGGGTTGGCGTAGACGTTGGTGGAGATCTCCACGTGGTTCGGGTTGCGCGCCAGCGAGGCCGCTGCCTGGCCGTCAAAGCACTGGGTGTCGAGCAGCTTTTCGATGAGCCCCTTCTCGTGCAGATCCACCAGGCTGCCGGTAATACCCCCGAGCGCAAAGCGCGCCTTCACGCCGCTGCGCTCCATCTTCTCTTCCATAAAGCGGGTGCAGGCGGTGGCCGCCGCGCCGGAGCCGGTCTGCATCGAGAAGCCCGTTTTAAAGTAACCAGAGTGTTCAATCACGTCCGCCGCATAGCGGGCAATCATCAGCTCGCGCGGGTTGCTGGTGACGCGCGCCGCACCGACGCTGATTTTCGCCGGGTCGCCCACGCTCTCCACCTGCACGATGTAGTCCACCTGATCCTGCACCAGGCTGGCGGGCATATTCGGGAACGGCACCAGTTCTTCGGTCAGCAGCACCACCTTACGGGCAAAGTGTGCGTCCACCATGGCGTAGCCCAGCGAACCGCAACACGATTTGCCCTGCGTGCCGTTGGCGTTGCCAAACTCATCGCTGCACGGCACGCCAAGAAATGCCACGTCGATATTCAGCTCGCCATCCTGGAGCAGCTTCACGCGCCCGCCGTGGGAGTGAATTTGTACCGGCTCGTCCATCAGCCCGTGGGAGATGGCCTCCGCCAGCCTGCCGCGCATACCGGAGGTGTAAATTCGGGCGATCACGCCGCTTTGAATATGCTCGATCAGCGCGTCGTTGCAGGTCATCAGCGAGCTGGAGGCCAGGGTCAAATTTTTAAAACCCATCCGCGCCAGCAGCGCCACAACGGTGTTGATCACCCGGTCGCCTTCGCGAAAGGCATGGTGGAAAGAGATGGTCATCCCGTCCTGCAAGCCGCTGCGCATGACGGCTTCTTCGAGGGAGGCGCAAAGCTTACGGTTGTGTTTCGCCTCGCTGTCCGCCAGCCACGGCGTCGCGCTGTGGGCGGTATCAAAAGGCTTCAGATCCCGCAGATGGGGGAAATTCACATGGAGAAGTTCTGTCTGATTCATTATGTCATCCTTACCGACGCACGCCGGAGGCCGCCGCGCGCTCCAGCACCACCTGCGCGTGGTTAATAATCGGTGCATCCACCATTTTGCCGTTGAGCGAGACCACGCCCAGGCCGTTACGCTCGCCCTCTTCTGCCGCTTCAATCACCCGTTTGGCGTGCTCCACCTCTTCCCGTGTCGGGGCGTAGGCGTTGTGCAGCAGGTCAATCTGGCGCGGGTTAATCAGCGATTTGCCGTTAAAGCCCATCTTGCGGATCAGATCGACCTCGCGCAGGAACCCGGCTTCGTCATTAACGTCTGACCACACCACGTCGAAAGCGTCGATGCCCGCAGCGCGGGCGGCGTGCAGCACGGCGCAGCGGGCGTAGAACAACTCGGTGCCGTCGCCGCGCTCGGTCTGCATGTCCATTACGTAGTCAAAGGCGGCCAGCGCGATGCCGATCAGGCGCGGGGAGCTGCGGGCAATCGCCACGGCGTTGATGACGCCAATGGCCGATTCAATCGCCGCCATCACGCGGGTGGAACCAATCTCGCGTCCGCATTCACGTTCAATGCGCTCCAGGTGGCCTTCTAGCTCGTAGATATCGTCCGGGGTGTCGGTTTTCGGCAGGCGAATCACGTCTACGCCCGCGCGCACGGCGGCCTCCAGATCCAGCAGGCCAAACGGCGTGCTCAGCGGGTTAATACGCACCACGGTTTCGATATCCTGATACATCGGGTGCTGCAACGCGTGGAACACCAGCATGCGTGCGGTGTCTTTCTCGCGCAGGGCCACGGCGTCCTCAAGGTCAAACATGATGGAGTCGGGGCGGTAGATAAAGGCGGTGGAGAGCATGGCGGCATTGGCGCCCGGCAGGAACAGCATACTGCGGCGGAGTTTGCTCATTTCAGCGCCCCCCAGTTGATGGCCTGTTCATCGGCGGCACGCAGAAGCGCGCTTTGCAGGCGGGCGCGGATCACACAGTCCAGCGCCCCTTTGTCTTCAATAATGATTAATCCCTGGTGCACGTTCATGGCGCGCAATGTGTCGTTGACCACCTGGCGTATTTGCTCGCCAAACTGCTTAATCACTTCACTGTGGATGACAATCTCCAGCTCACCGTGAGCGGGGGCGATTTTCACCATCAGGTCGCTGGACTCCTGCGTTCCGGCCAGCGCCTCCCTTACAATATTCATGATAAATTCCTGATAGTTATGCGACTTCCGCACTCGCACGATAATGTGCTTCGAGGTGCGCGAAGGTGGAGTCCGGGACAATCTCCCGGATCCGGGAAAACTGCTGTGTCTTGAGTAAACGGCGCACTTCCGAGGCCGAAATGGCGTTGCCGGTGGCTTTGATGCGCGGCATCTCCACCACGTCGATGTGCGAGGCCAGCAGATCGTGCAGCGTCTGGTTGTACTGGCGGGTGATATCGCAGAACGGTTCCGAACCAATAAAACGGTGCGTGATGCCCAGCGCCGGGGCGATAAAGTCCCGGAAGATCAGCACGTCGATCTCGCTCCACGCCTGCTGCACTTTGCCGGTCTCCTTCAGGAAGTAGGCCGGAAACGTGGCGCGGGAGATGATGTACTGCGAGCCTTCATGCACCACCACGTTCGGCAGATGCGCCACGCCCGCGCGCACCATCTCAAGGCGCGCGCTGAACGGGAAGAACGAGGCGTCTTCACGCACCACGAACAGATGCAGAGCATCGCACTGCGCCGCCGCCTGCTCCACCAGATGACGGTGACCGAGGGTGAATGGGTTGGCGTTCATCACGATGGCACCAATCTTCTCCCCACACTTGCGGCTAGCGCGCAGGGATCGGCAGTAGCGCACGATCCCTTGCGGAGTGTTCTCCATTAGCACCGCGTTGTTCCCGCTCTGGGCAACCGGCCAGAAACCGCTGCGGCCAAAGCGCTCCTTATTACACGGACGGGTGCAGAGGAAGAGGTGAAAATGGCCGCGCTCCAGCGCCGCATTTTCCACCTCTGCCAGCAGACGCGCGCTGAGGTTTTCCCCACGAAGCTGCTCGTTGACCGCCACGCACTTGATGACGTTGGCAGCAAGTCCGGCGCAACCCACCAGCTGCGCGCCGGACCAGGCTTCAACAAACAGCGTGATGTCGTTGTCCAGGCCAAGGCCGCTGTCTGCCAGCAGGTAGCGGATCTGGCTTAAGCGTTCCGGGTGTTTCGCCACAACGGTGTGGCGAAAATCAATGGGTTGCGATTGCATGCTGCCGCCTTACTCAGTGCGCTGCCGCGAGCCCGACGGCTGGCGCTTCCACGATCACGTTGCTCAGATGACCGATATGTTCGATCTCCACCTCAATGCGATCCCCCTCCTTCATAAACAGTGGCGGGTTGCGCTTTTTACCTACCCCGCCAGGCGAGCCGGTGATGATCACGTCGCCCGGGCTGAGACGGGTGAAGGTGCTGATGTACTCGATCAGCTCCGCCACCTTGTGGATCATGCTGCTGGTGTTGTCCTCCTGCACCATGCGGCCGTTCAGCCAGGTGCGGATCGCCAGGCTGTGCGGGTCCGGGATCTCATCCGCCGTCGCCATCCACGGGCCGAACGCCCCGGTCTGCCGCCAGTTTTTCCCGGCGGTGAACCAGGTGTGCTGCCAGTCGCGGGCGGAGCCGTCCATGTAGCAGCTGTAGCCCGCCACGTGGCGCAGGGCGTCGTCGCGGCTGATGTTCTCCCCGCCTTTGCCGATGATCACCGCCAGCTCGCCTTCGTAGTCGAACTCGCTGGAGTGGCGCGGCTTCAGCACCGGCTCGTTGTGGCCGGTCTGTGAATCCGGGAAGCGGACAAACAGGGTCGGGGCCGGGTTGTGCTGGTCAAACTCCTTGCGCTTGTCGGCATAGTTCATGCCCACGCAGAGAATTTTTTCCGGCTGGACAATCACCGGTAAGAAGGTGATGGCGTTCAGCGGTACATCCACCGCGTCGTTCAGAAAACGGGTGGCCTGCGCCAGCCCGTTCCCCTGCAACAGCGCTTTAAGGTCGCCATAGTGGTCGCCCAGGCGGCGGCCTAAATCAATCACGCCCCCGGCCTGAACGATGCCGTAGCTGCGTTTACCCTGGTATAAAAAGCTTGCGAGTTTCATTGTTCTTTCCTGAAAACTTAAACGAGGAAGTTGCCCAGAATCAGCAGTGAGACAGAGACGTTAATCGCCCCGCCGATACGGGTAGCAATCTGGGCGAATGGCATCAGGCTCATGCGGTTGCCTGCGGTCAGGATCGCCACGTCACCGGTACCGCCCTGCCCGCTCTGACAGCAGGAGACGATGGCGACATCAATCGGGTGCATACCAATCTTTTTGCCAACGAAGAATCCGGTTGCCACCAGCGCGGAAACGGTGCTGATAATCACCAGCAGGTTGCTGACGGTGAACGCCGCCACCAGTTCATGCCATGGGGTAATCGCCACGCCAACGGCGAAGAGAATCGGGTAGGTCACGGAGGTCTGGAAGAATTTGTACACCACCTGAGACCCCTCCAGCAGACGCGGAGAGGCGCCATTACAGAGCTTCACCAGCACCGCCATAAACAACATGCCCACCGGCGCTGGCAGACCAATCAGCTTGTGACCGAGCATGCCCAGCATGTACAGCAGCACCGCCAGCAGCGCGCCGGAGGCGATGGTGGTCACATCCGCTTTGCCGGAGAACGCGGGTTGAGAGACGGTGGCATCGGCGTTGGCGCGGTTAGGCATCAGCTGGCCTTCACCGGTCAGGTGCGGATAGCGTTTACCGAGCTGGTTGAGGCAACCGGAGATGATGATCGCCGTCAGGCCGCCGAGCATTACCATCGGCAGCACGCGGCCGAGCGCCACGCCCTGATCCATGTGCAGCAGGGTGGCATAGCCGATAGAGAGCGGGATCGCCCCTTCTCCGACGCCGCCCGCCATGATCGGCAGAATGATAAAGAAGAAGATCTGGAACGGCTCAAGGCCCAGCGCTAGTCCAACGCCCATGCCGACAATCATGCCGACGATTTCACCGCACAGCATCGGGAAGAAGATGCGCAGGAAGCCCTGGATCAGCACGGTGCGGTTCATGCTCATGATGCTGCCGACAATAATGCAGCAGATATAGAGGTAGAGAATATTGGTGGATTTATAGAATTTGGTCGTGGACTCGACCACCACGTCCGGCAGCAGGCCGTAATAGACCAGCGCGGAAGGGATAAAGGTGGCGCAAATTGCCGCCGCGCCGAGCTTGCCGACAATCGGCAGGCGTTTGCCGAACTCGCCGCAGGCAAAGCCGAAGAAGGCCAGCGTGGCCACCATGACCACGATGTCGCTCGGCAGTTTTCCGCCCAGGCAATCTATCGCAATCAGCGCGCCCGCCAGAACGAACAGTGGCAGAGGAATAATGCCGATTTTCCAGGTATCCATAATATGCCACCAGCGCTCTTTGAGCGATGGCCGCTGAATATCAATCGGGTCGTGGGTAACAGAGAATGAATCGTCAGTTGTGCTCATAATAAGCCCCTTAGTTATTTTGTGCGTCCAGCTTAGAGTCACAAAGGCTTACTTTATGTGAGGGATGGCATATTAAAAGCGAAGTTTTAATGGCCGCTATGGTTTTAATGGTTTCTTTTATTTAATGTGATTTATGCCTTATTTATTGCCGTGGTTTTTATGGTTTCTTTTCTTAACTGAACAAAGAAATAACATTTATTCATTTAGCCTTAAGAGGATGAGACTTTCGGAAAAATCTTTTACAGGCTGCGCTGTGCAAGGGATCACAAGTTTTCGGCAAAGCGGGCATCCTGGCCTTAAAAGATGATATATTCAGCCGACCTGTTGATATCTCGCGTGATAGTTATGAAAGTATCGTTTCAGATCAAGCTGTTTATTTCGCTGGTCGCCTTTTTCTCAGTGCTGTTCGCATTACTGGGCGGATATTATTATGTCGATGTCGGCAGGCAGCTTTATCAGGAAATGAGCGCGCGCGCAAAAATACAGGCCGAAGAAATTGCGCTTATTCCTTCTCTGCGAAAAGAAGTCGAACAAAAGGATATCCAGGGCATCCATGACTTTATGCAGAAAATAGCCGCCCGCAGCGACGCCAGTTTTATTGTGATTGGTGACAATAAAGGGCTGCATCTTTTCCATTCCGTGTTTGCCGACCGGGTAGGCAAAACGCTGGTTGGCGGAGACAACGACGAGGTATTACACGGCAAAAGCACCATCACCATCCGCAAGGGCGGGTTAGGCATTTCGCTGCGCAGCAAAGCGCCCATTTTTAATGATGCCGGGCAGGTGGTAGGGATTGTTTCGGTAGGCTATCTCACAAGCTATCTGGACACCATCACCGTCAGCAAGGTGGTTAATATCCTGATTGCCGCCGTGCTGCTGCTTATCGCCCTGTTTATTTTCTCCTGGTTCTTCACCCGCAGCATCAAGAAGCAGATATTCTCTCTGGAGCCGCGCGAAATCGGCCTGCTGGTGCGTCAGCAAAAGGCGATGATGGAATCCATTTATGAAGGGGTGATTGCCATCGACGACGATCTCCGCATTGAGGTGATTAACCAGGCGGCGCGTAAATTATTAGGCTTACGCCAGCCCGCCCGCGAACTGCGGGGTCAACTCATCAGCCAGGTGATCGCGCCCGTCCCGTTCTTTAACGCGCAAACCATGCTTGCGAAAGACACCCACGATGAGATCTGTCGCTTTAACGATCTCACGGTCATTGCCAGCCGGGTGCGGATCATGCTGGAAGATGCGTTGCAGGGCTGGGTGATCACCTTTCGCGATCGCAACGAGATCGACTCGCTCAGCGCCCAGCTCAGCCAGGTGAAGCGCTATGTTGATAACCTGCGCATTATGCGCCATGAACAGCTGAACCGCATGACCACGCTGTCCGGCCTGCTGCATATGGGCCGTTATGACGAGGCGATCCGCTACATACAGGCGCAGTCGGAACACGCTCAGGAGCTGCTGGACTTTATCTCGTCCCGCTTTAGCTCCCCGACGCTGTGCGGTTTGCTGCTTGGAAAGGCCGCCCGCGCGCGTGAAAAAGGCGTTGAGCTGAGCTTCGATCCGGCCTGCCGGGTGGACAAACCCTTCCTGCCGCTGCTCGAATCGGAACTAGTCTCGATCATCGGGAACTTGCTGGATAACGCCATCGAAGCGACCCAGCGCGCCCCGCTCCCGCATGCCCCGGTAGACGTGCTAATAAAGTTGAACGAGCAGGAACTGATTATTGAAGTCGCCGACCAGGGCGTCGGCATCACACCGGAGATCCGCGACCGGATCTTTGAGCGCGGCATCACTACCAAAACGCGCGGCGATCACGGTATTGGCCTGTATCTGATTGAAAGCTACGTCACGCAGGCTGGCGGTGCAATTGAAGTTGCCGATAACACCCCACGCGGTGCCATTTTCTCACTGTTTATTCCCGCCACGGGAACGGTCCGGCACCCCGTACAGGAACTGGAAGATACCGACTATGCAACATGAACTTATCGACGTACTGATTGTTGAAGACGAGAACGAACTGGCGCAACTGCACGCGGAGCTTATCGGTAAACATCCGCGCCTGAGGCTGGTGGGGATTGCCGCGTCACTGGCCGACGCGCAGGTACAACTGGAGAGCAAACAGCCGAAGCTGATGCTGCTGGATAACTATCTGCCGGACGGCAAAGGCATCACCCTTATCAGCAACCCGATGCTCACCCGCGCCAACTGCTCGGTGATTTTCATCACCGCCGCCAGCGATATGGACACCTGTAGCCAGGCCATTCGTAACGGCGCGTTCGACTACATCCTCAAGCCGGTTTCCTGGAAACGCCTGAGCCAGTCGCTGGAACGTTTTGTGCAGTTTGCCGAACAGCAGCGCGTCTGGAAGATTGTCGACCAACAGAACGTGGATTCACTCTATCAGCTACAGGCGAAAAATTATCGACTGGACAACGGCAGCAAAGGGATAGAGGAGAACACGCTGGCGCGGGTGCAAACGTTGTTTAACAACAAGGCGGCGCACTGCTTTACGGTGGATGAGGTGGTGAGCGAGACGGGACTGAGTAAAACCACCACCCGGCGCTATCTGGAACACTGCGTGGAGGTGGGTTTTCTGACGGTGGAGATGCTGTACGGGAAGATTGGGCATCCGAGAAGGATGTACCGGCGTAGTGCGACTTAACTCCCCTCACCCCGGCCCTCTCCCCAAAGGGGCGAGGGTGAAAAGACGGCTCCGTGCAATCCCCTCTCCCCTTTGGGGAGAGGGTTAGGGTGAGGGGCCCTACTTTAACACGTACCCATACAGTCGCTTGATCCCGTCGGCATCCTTCTCGCTGTAAACGCCCTGCAACTCTGGCGAGAAACCCGGCAGCATATTAATGCCCTCTTCCAGCGCCAGGAAGTAGCGCTGTACTGCTCCACCCCAGACTTCCCCCGGTACCACGCACAGCACGCCCGGCGGGTATGGCAGCGCACCTTCGGCGGCAATGCGTCCTTCGGCGTCACGAATACGCACCAGTTCGACGTTCCCGCGAATGTACTCCTGGTTGGCATCCTGCGGGTTCATCACCACGGCAGGCAGGCTCTCCTGGCGGAACATCGCCTTCTGTAAATCCTTCACGTTAAAGCTGACGTAGAGATCGTGCATCTCCTGGCACAGCTGACGGATCGTATAGTCGCGGTAACGCACCGGGTATTTCTGATAGATGGTCGGCAGCACATCCACGAGCGGCGTATCGTCTTCAATATGCTGTTCAAACTGCCCCAGCATCGCCACCAGCTGCATTAGCTTCTCCGCGCTCTCGGCTGGCGTCAGCAGGAACAGGATGGAGTTGAGATCGCACTTCTCCGGCACAATGCCGTTTTCGCGCAGGTAGTGGGCGAGAATGGTCGCCGGAATGCCGAAATCGGTATAGTGCCCTGTTTCCGCATCAATGCCCGGCGTGGTCAGCAGCAGCTTGCACGGATCGACGAAATACTGTTCACGGGCATAGCCTTCAAAACCGTGCCATTTTGCACCCGGTTCAAAACTAAAGAAGCGACGCTCGCTGGCGATAGCCTGCGTGGGGTGATCCTGCCATGGCCGCCCCGCCACCACCGGTGGGATAAAGGGTTTGATCATATTGCAGTTGGCGATAATGGCTTTGCGCGCTTCAATGCCCAGCTCGACGCACTCAGCCCACAACCTGCGTCCGCTCTCACCCTCGTGGATCTTGGCGTTCACGTCCAGCGCCGCAAACAGCGGGTAAAACGGGCTGGTGGAGGCATGCAGCATGAACGCATTGTTCAGCCGCTTGTGCGGGCAGAAGCGCGACTGACCGCGAATATGGTTATCCTTTTTATGGATCTGTGAGGTTTGCGAGAACCCAGCCTGCTGTTTGTGGACCGACTGGGTCACGAAAATTCCCGGATCGTTCTCGTTCAGTTCCAGCAGAAGCGGAGACGTTTCCGCCATCATCGGGATAAATTGCTCGTAGCCGACCCAGGCGGAGTCAAAGAGGATGTAGTCGCAAAGGTGACCGATCTTGTCGATCACCTGACGGGCGTTGTAGATCGTGCCGTCGTAGGTGCCGAGCTGAATGATCGCCAGACGGAACGGGCGCGCCTCGGCGGCTTTCTGCGGCGCGACGTCACGGATCAGTTCCCGCAGCCAGGCCTCATCAAAGCAGTGTTCATCGATCCCGCCGATAAAACCAAACGGATTACGGGCTGCCTCAAGATAGACAGGCGTTGCCCCGGCCTGGATCAGCGCCCCATGATGGTTGGACTTATGGTTGTTACGATCGAACAGCACCAGATCGCCACGGGTCAGCAGCGCATTGGTCACCACTTTATTGGCCGCCGACGTGCCGTTCAGCACGAAGTAGGTTTTATCCGCGTTGAACACTTTCGCCGCGAACTTTTGCGCGTGCTTGGCAGAACCTTCGTGGATCAGCAAATCACCGAGCTTCACGTCGGCATTGCACATATCGGCACGAAACACGTTTTCACCGAAGAAGTCGTAAAACTGCCGCCCGGCGGGATGTTTTTTGAAAAAGGCGCCGTGCTGGTGACCCGGACAGGCAAAGGTGCTGTTTCCCATCGCCACATACTGGCTCAGGGTGTCAAAAAAGGGTGGCAGCAGGTTCTCTTCATACCGGCAGGCGGCAGATTCCAGTTCCAGCAATTCTTGTGCTTTACCCGAGATGATCGCCGTGACACCCTCTGGCACCTCTCCTGGCTCTGTTGAGAACATAAATACCGGTAGCTGAAAGCCCGTACGCTTCAGCAACGCAAGAATGCCGCTGTAGCTTTCAACAACCGTAATGACGACTGCCGCCACATCGGTGAAATCGGTGTTATCCAGCATAACCTTTTCGCGATGCGTAGAAACTTTGGATACCAGCTCACGGCTGACGGCAATTTTCATGGTTTTCATAAGCGCAAATACCCTCACCGAACGGTGAGACAGGAAGGAGAAAATTCGCGCAATCATGTCACCTTTTATTTTCAGGTGCAAGAAGGAATCAGTATGCGTTACGCCTCCCAAAGCTAAGCATAATCAGGGACGGACGTGCCATAATCATGCAATGCCAGTGCTTAAATAACAGGAGTTAAACGTGGTGATTGGACCCTTTATCAATGCGGGAGCCGTATTGCTGGGCGGTGTACTTGGGGCAGTATTAAGCCAGCGGTTGCCGGAGCGTATTCGCGTCTCCATGCCCTCCATTTTTGGCCTGGCGTCGTTAGGGATTGGTATCCTTTTAGTGGTGAAATGCGCCAACCTGCCGGTGATGGTACTGGCGACACTGCTCGGCGCGCTGATCGGCGAGTTTTGCTATCTGGAAAAAGGCATTAATCACGCGGTAGGCAAAGCCAAAAATCTGATTGCCCGACCGGGCAAGGCAAAGCACGGCACGCACGAGTCGTTTATTCAGAACTACGTTGCGATCATTATTCTGTTCTGTGCCAGCGGCACGGGGATATTCGGTTCGATGCAGGAAGGGATGACCGGCGATCCCAGCATACTGATTGCGAAAGCGTTTCTGGATTTCTTTACTGCCACCATCTTTGCCACTACCCTCGGCATCGCCGTGGCGGCGATTTGTGTACCGATGCTGCTTATTCAGCTGGCGCTGGCCACCTGCGCCACGCTGATCCTGCCGCTGACGACGCCTGCGATGATGGCGGACTTTACCGCCGTCGGCGGCCTGCTGCTGCTGGCGACAGGGCTGCGCATCTGTGGCATCAAGATGTTTGCAGTGGTGAACATGCTCCCAGCCCTGCTGCTCGCGATGCCGCTTTCCGCGCTCTGGACGCACTTTTTCGCTTAAGTTTGCGACGAAATGGTGAGAGAGTGTGCAGTCTGCAACGAAAACAACAAATTTCGTTGACGTCGGAGGGCGGATCGGGTTTAATGCGCCCCGTTGCCCGGATAGCTCAGTCGGTAGAGCAGGGGATTGAAAATCCCCGTGTCCTTGGTTCGATTCCGAGTCCGGGCACCACTATTTAAAGAACCCGCCCAAAAGGCGGGTTTTTGCTTTTGGGCTAGTCTAACAGCTCAATGCTTCCTTCTTTTGTTCTTAGCCAACGCGGCGCTTTTAACGTTTCGGCGTAATATCCCACCAGTTCATACAGTAAATCACTGATGACTCTTTCGGCTTCCACCGTCAGAGACCCACTCACTATCAATTGTGTCAGTACCTGGCAGTAATGCCCCACCTGGTCCGCTTCCACTTCAAAAGCAGGTACATGCAATGGTATTTCATCCACCGTCAGGCTCTCTTTTAAAAACTCCGGCACAGGTTCCATCAACGTCGGTTGTAATAAGGCCAGACAGGCACAAAGCCGCCCGCACAACGCCATTTTCTGCACAGGATCATGGCACTCCACCAGCGCTTCACTAAAACGCTCGCAGTTGTCCGCGAGTTCCGTGAAGTCGGTTTTGTGATTGAAGGAAACGGTAAATAAAGGGTGAATCGATGTTGGGATAGTAGCCATAGTGGCATCCTCCTGTAACGTTTATATTTCCGTCACTGGAGAGGTCAATCTCACGGGTGGCGGAACCGAGCAGGGTTGACCTTACCGGCGTTACAGGAAACCGGCGCGCCTTACGACGCCCCCGCCCGGCCCGCCATTGAGGTATAGCCGTGCGTACGACATAAAAAAGACGCTGGCGCGTCATATGTCGCCTGTAACAATTTTCAGGAGGTCAAGCCCGACACCTGATTTTGCAGGTGCGGGTAAAAGATACTGTAATTAGCCAATAGCAGCAAGCGAGGTTATGGAAGATAGCTCGTAGAAAATAAAAAAACAGCTGGTGAAGCAAGTTCTCTATGTATCAACCCGTTCATTAAACCAAGTCTCTCCTCTTCCACTGCATACAAAACATAACTATGCTTACGGTAAAAAACACGGACATTGATTTGATGAGGGTGGTCAAGCCCATTTTTCTGGTATAAAGCATAGAGTTAAACTTTACAGGCATAATCCTGCCTTTATTGGAGGTATGATAATGAAGGATAATCTTGTTCAAGATATTGCTTATAAACTCTTTTTGTCAAACTCAGATGAAATGGAGTATGAACTCACTGAACAGGAGCTCTCATTTCTAAACGTAGAGAAATCTGAAGGCTACTGTCTAAAGGACGGTAAATTAATCTTTTCATCTTATGAAGACAGAGATCATTATGTTGCCCATCATTATTTCTCAGAAATAGACAGTGATTGCATTGATGCAGAGAAAATCATACTTCAGACTGCTTTTTGCATATGGGGTAAGACTTTGCGTGATGATCGTTCAACCGCAGGTATATTTCTCAGTTTATATGAAGATAAAATCAATATTTGGCATATGCTGCTCGCATCTGAACGTAACCAATATGAAGTTACGTCTCTGTCCGATCAATTTGTAAAACATTCTAAACATCTAGATATAAATACTTTGTTTAATTTTTTCTCCACCATTCACAATAAATACAATCAATATCCTGGAGTATTTACATTGTTAGGAGAACGACTAGCCAATAACCCTCAAGAATGTTATAAGATAATTAATAAATTTCATTCAGATATAAAAAAAGAAACTCTTCACCTCTATAATATTGCCTTATTTTCACTAAGAAAAGAAAACTATACATCAGCTATTGATATTTTGCTCGCTGACATAGAAGAAAATGATGTTATCTTGTCTCCTCAAGCCTTGTGGATACTTGGCAGATATGTTGAGGTGAATAATATAGAATATCGTAACAATGAAATAAAATTAATCATCCAAGAAAAAATCGCTTCTCCGGTTACAGATATTTCCAATGCTGCTATACAAGCAATCGTAAATACGGTAGATAAAATACCTGAATTTTGTGAAGTCATCCTTAATTTGCTCAAGGATAAAAATATAAAAGCAATAGCGTTGCTTTGCCAAAAAATAGCAACAGCTAAAAAGTTACAATCTCATGCTGACTTTCCTGACTGGATAAATATCATCTGTATTAACTCAGGAGATGATATCGAACTCAGAGGGTTAATACTCCATATTTTATCATCACTCACTGAAGATGAAACCAAACATCATTTATTGATTAACTGCCTCTTTGTAATGATAAAGAATGCTTCTATAGTAAGAAAATCTCAGGAATTAGAGAGTTTTTTATATCATGCTACAAAATCCACTGAATTAATGAATGAAATTTTCACATTGGCACTTATAGATGACACTCCAGAAATCTCTGAGTTTTCACAATTACTATCCACATATTTAATGGTTAATGATAGTAGTAATTCATTAAGTTATAGCCTTCCCATTATTAATAATTTCACTGAAAGAGATTTCATTTTTTTGGTGCGTAGAACTTTGGGTTATATTACTAATGAGAAACATTTAATGTCTTCCATACTTTCATTACTGAATATTGATAACGCAAATAAAAGAACCGATAAAATTGTAATATCTGTCATATCAAATGAAATAGCCATTGATTATCCAAACTATGTTATTGATGTAATACGAGAATGCAAAAATAAAATCAGGAACAAAAGAAATCGCTTATTAAAAATATATGACGAAATACTTGTTCGTACGGAAGACTATCTTAACTCTCTAAAAATATATCCAAGAGTAAAAGAATTCGAACCACCTTCAGCATATGTACTGTCCTTTCAAAAAGAACGGAATAAAGTTATGACCAAAAACCAAGAGGCTATAAATGAAGATTCGCTTGTATTTAAAATAGCTACCCGCATACAACTAAAAGCAGGAATAGGCTCTTTTTATTACAATGATAACTTTGGTACTGGCTATAGTGAACCATCATATCTGTACCCATTTTCGAGTAGCTATTCTCTTCCGCGAAGGTACGTCATGGACAATGTTGGGTATGAATTACGCTTGGCAATGTTCAAGACAGCAAAAAAGGATACAATATGAAAGTACTAATTTCTCAATATATTCGAACATTGAAAGAGAGAAATGAGCTCGACAGGCTATTGCCTAATTTATTATTATCAATGAGTATCGTCCCTTTATTTACTACACAAACGGGAACAAGACAATATGGTGTCGATATTGCTGCAATAGGTAAAGATCCTGATGATGGGGAAAAAAAACTATTTATATTTGTAATTAAGCAAAAAGATCTTGGTAGATCTGAATGGGATTCCGGGCCACAGTCCATACGACAAAGTTTAAATGAAGTTTTTGATGTTTACCTTAGAAATCATTTACAACCAAAACACGAAAAACTGCCCAAGAAAATAATTTTATCCACCAGTGGTGATATGAAAGAAGAGATAAATCAAAATTGGGCCGGATATCTTGATGATCATAAACCCCATGAGTTTGATTTCTGGGGAGCAGATAAGCTTTCCACTTTTATCGAAAAATACATGTTAAACGAGCATATATTTAACGATATTGACAGAACCGATTTAAGAAAGTCGCTATCATTGATTAGTGAAAATGATTATTCACGGATTGATTATCATCGGTTACTACTAAGAATCCTGATGCTTGATGATGAGGGGAGAAAAACTAAAGAGATCAATAAAGTAGAACTGGAGAAGTCAATCCGCACCTGCTATCTCGCGGCTAATATATTAGCTTACTGGGCAATACAGGATGGCAACACTAAGCAAGCTTTGTTTGTATCTGAACGATGTCTACTATGGGTATGGCACCGCATCAATCTTGAAAAAGATCCAGAAAAATACTTCCCTGCGTTTGAAGTTATATGGCAAAGTTACATTAACATTTCAGCTGAATATTTTTCCAAAGTTCAACCATATTTCCATGGAAAATATATTCTTTCTTCATATTCAACTGAAAGTTCACTGGTCAACATAACTGTATTTGAACAAATTGGTATACTTGCAACTCTCGGATTAAATAATTTTTTCCTCGCCCATAGGAAAGATAATAATGGTGGTGCGCTTCAGATTCATAATGCCGATATCGTTGCCGATAGCTTGTGTGCGTTAATTATAAACAATCCCGCATCTGGTTCGCCACGTCTTGATGAGAATGCCATTGAAATTGCTCTTGGATTAATATTTCTTTCGCTGATGGGGAGAAAGGATGCTGTCGAAAAATGGCTTAGAGAACTAATTTGGAGGTTGGACTACGTACTCAGGATTGGACGAGAACATCCGATATCAACAGATTCTATTGACGATCTTATTAGCATGGAATGCAATAGCGATGATGCATATTTAAAAGAAAAAACAACAAACATGTCCTGGATTATCCCCACTTTAATGGGATGGTGTGTGATACTGGAAAAAGAAGAAGGATATTCCGCATTATTAACTGGAATAAAAGATTCATATAAAAATATATGCTCCCAGCTATGGCACCCAACGAATGACCTTTATAGACACCTTTACTTTCATCCAGCTCAATCCTTCACTGGTGAGACCGAGGCACCAATAGCTTTTCCGGATAATATGAATGATTACAAGAAGAGAATGGATGAACTACGTAAAAACAAAAGATATAATATTTTTAAAGAGTCAAGTGCGACACAGGCAGGTTTAATTATACTCGATTTTATTGCCTGCAGACATTTTAGAACTCCTGTACCCGCTGTACTTTGGTATGGCATGCAAAAAAAAACAGAGTGATAAATTACGTTTTTCGGTTTTATATCATGCTTCACCAATGGGCGTTATCTTAAAGCCCATTGGTCCCTTTTGAAGTACCTTTTGATTCATGGTGTTGCCTGCACGAACTGGAAGTGCTCTTCATTCAATACGAAAGAGTTCTATATCTCTGCTAAATACTCGCCACCAAATCCCCCAACGTCACCATCAATATCATCGGATCCATCGGCGATGGCTCAAACCCCACCCGCAGATAAAATTCCCGCGCTTCATCCGACAGGGCATGAACCAGCATTCCGCGGATGCCGATGCTCTCCGCCACCTGGATCACCCGCAGCCCGGCGTCGCGTACCAGCGCCCGACCAACGCCCTGCCCATGAAGAGACTGATCTACCGCCAGGCGTCCCAGCACTACAACAGGGATGGGATCGGGCATATTGCGACGAAAGCGGCCGGGTACCGTATTCGTTGTGACCGCGCTGGACGCCAGCGCGTAATAAGCCAGTACGTTAGAATCTCCGCCACAACAGACAAATGTACGCGATGCACCACTGGCCTGATTTTTCATCGCCCGCTGCTTAAGCCAGTTATCCATCGAATCTACCCCACAGCAAAATGGAGTAAGAATATGCCCGGCTCGAAGGGGCACTGGGGCAGAGATCATTTTTCCTGCTCCCACGGCGCAAGGGTCTGCATAGTTTTACGCAGTGCGGCATTAGGTGCTGGAGCCTGATCCAGACGGGTCAGAAATTCCTGATAAGCCTCTGGATCGGCCATTATGATGCGTTGTTCGATCAGTGCCTCTTCCGCAGCTGCGCGGGCTGCTTCCAGCACAAAGTCAGTACGGTTTTTCCCTCTCGCTTTCGCTGCCCGATCGATAAGATCCCGCTCGGCAGGCCTGATGCGCAGGTTAAGGGTTTCGCGTTTCACCGCCATAGTGTTTGCAGCTGGCATGGTGTTGTCCTCCTCTGTTCAATGGATATTAAGTATACAACACGCGTAACGCAGATGTCATTACAACGCTTTAAAAGGCACCGAACCGAAAGGACTTCAACTTATTTATATCCACGACACCCTGACCACTGCGCCAGCAGCGCATGCAGTTTAGCTGGCTCCAGAGGCTTGCGGAGCACCAGATACCCTTCCTGCTCCGCCTCCAGCAGAACCGGTGAATTAAATTCGCCGCTAACTATCGCGCCGCTCATATCCGGCAGACGGTCAAAAAGCGCTTTCAGGATATCGAAGCCGCTTTCGCCGGATCGCAGACGCTGGTCGCACAGCACGGCGAACGGCGTAAAGCCGTCGTCGATTATGGCAAACGCTTCTTCAGCCGAGGCCGCACAGCGTACGTCGATTCCCCAGACGCTCATCAGGCTCTCCCAGGCAGACGTCACCAGCGGGTCGTCATCGACGACCAGGCAGGAACCGTGCAGGGGCGCATAGCGTACCGGCGTGGCGGTGTTGTCAGCGGCGGGCGGGATATCCGGCGCAATGTCTTCACCAACGTATTGGGTAAAGCGCATCCAGAAGCGTGAGCCTTTACCTTCAATGGATTGCATCCCGTATTTCACCTTCATCAGCTTGGCACAGCGGGCGACTACGGCCAGTCCCAGCCCGTGTCCGGCGCTGTCGATCTTCCATGCCAGCTCGGGGCGGTAGTAAGGTGAGAAGATTTTGCCCTTCTCTTCATCGGCGATACCGACTCCCGTGTCCCACACCTCCACCATACACTCGTCACCGCGCGGTCGGATGGCGACCAGCACCCCGCCCTGGAGCGTGTAACGAAGGGCGTTTTGAATCAGGTTAATCAGGGACTGTCGCACCAGCAGCGAATCGCCCATCACGTAGATACGGCGTTTAGGCCGCCGGATGCACAGCCTAAGCGCGCGGCTGTTGGCCTCTTCGCGAAACAGCGTGATGACCGAGTCGAGCAGAGCACCGATATCCACTTTGGCCGGGGCAGAGAGGACATTCCCGGATTCTATTTTGCTGAGATCGAGCAGAGAGTTGAGCATTAAATGTACCGAGCGAACGCTCTGCTGCAGGTCAAGAAGCTGTGGCGTCAGGCTGTCGTCCCGGTTTCGGTGGAGGATGGCTTCGATCAGAAAGCCCATAGCGTGTACGGGCTGGCGCAGATCGTGGCTGGCGGTGGTCAGAAACTGATTTTTATCCAGCAGTGCCTGCTCCGCGTCCTCTTTGGCCTGACGAAACTGTTCCGCCAGGCGTGAGCTTTTTTCCTCAAGCAGTGCCTGCTGAATAAAGAACGCATGGGAAGTTAACGCATGGCGGTAAATTGCGAAGCCGTAAAGCAGATTCAGCATGAGCACGATGAACATCAACTCATCCAGCCGCCAGATAATACCGAGGTTCAGCACCCCCCATGAGGCGAAGAAAAAACGCGTAAAGGTGCTGATGACCGGCGTCAGATGCGTCGCATTGGCGGCGACGATAGCGGCGATGCTGATATTAAGTAACAGGAAAAAGTCAAAATTCTGCGTCTGTGGAGTAATTAAATAGAGCGAAGAAATGCCCAGCCCGTGAATAAAGGCGATATTATTAATACGCGGAAGCCAGCGTCGCAGGACGTCCCTATCACCGTTTTCTTTCGCTTCACGCTGATAGCGTCGGTGCAATAGTCGTATCGCCACGGCACATAGCAGATAAATAATTATCCAGATAATCGTTGGGCCGAGGTCGTCCCCAAGCATATAAATCCAGATGGCGAAAGGAATACCCACAAAGGGCACAGCACTAAAGCTAAATACCAGCCGCAGAAAGGTGTTGTTTAGCAAACGGATCTGCGCCGGAGCAGAGATACCTTCGTTTTGTAAGCTCTGGAAAAACCTCATTCCGACGGTTCCTGCTTGCCGTGCAGAAGCGTGATGGCTTCGACCCGGCTGTTAACACCTATCTTTTTCAATATATTGCTGATGTGTTCTTTGACCGTGGGCTCAGAAATTGAAAGCTGCGCGGCGATTCGTTTATTTGGCAGGCCGCGCATAATCATATTTAATACGTCTATTTGTCGCGGCGTTAAGTTAAATTTACTTAACTTCTCATTATTTGCCTTAACGGAAATTTCGTTTCCCTCAGGAAACCAGGTCTGATTATCACTGAGTGCGAAAACGGCCCGCGAGAACATCTCAGGTGGCTCGCTTTTCAATACAAAACCGTGGCCCCCGGCGGCATTAACTTTGCGCCAGATATCATTATTGTCATCCCCGCTGACCACCAGGAGTCGTACCTGTGGGTAAAATTGTTTTACTTCTTTGAGTAATTTCAGGGCCGTTCCGGAAGAGAGCCAAAAATCGATTACCAGCAAACGTGGCGGGCCATGATCCCTAATTTGGCGGTAGCAATCATCCTCATTCGTCACCACACACGCCTGTTTAAACTGGCAATGTGTAATCAGAAAATTGGCGATGCCGCTTGCTACCAATGGATGGTCATCAACGACTAACGCATAATTCTGTCCCAAAGGAGCCTCCTTTTACCTTCGCATATCTTAGAGTACAGATGAATTATTATCTACCCACCCTACTTTAGGAGGGTTTTTTCGATTAGGAAAGAGAAATATATTATTCGCTGATTTGGGTAAAAGAAAACATAAATACAATCAGTGAAATTAACTGGTTGGATATCAAGGATAATTTATGAAAAAACCACTAATCGTTTTAACCGTTACGTTGATGCTAGCCGGTTGTTCCACGTTGAAAACCGATCAGGCTATTCCACTCCTGCAAGCGGAGACCGCTAAAATGCTGGGACTGGGCTCATCGGATGAAATAACCGTGACCAACGTTAATGGCGCCCAGCCGGACGCACTGGGAGGACAAAAACTATCTTATCGCGCCACGACAGAAAAAGGGCGTATTTTCGATTGTTCATCAATGATGATGCCGGGGATTTTAGGATCCGCACCGACGCTAAGCGCGCCAACCTGTACACCTGTTGTCACACATAAATAATTAACGCCGCATCAAAAGGCGTACATAAATAACGCCTTTTACATTTTCTGACGTATCTGAGTTTTCATAAAAACGATTTTCCAGACATCACGCTAATGAGTACGGAGATAGCCCGTGAATAACTCTACATCGCATGCTTTAGCGGTTAAGACGCCGCTTTCCAGACTTTACCTCGCTCTATTTTCCGCGCCGCTGTTACTGTTTTTACCTGCCGATATCGCGCGTGCAGCCGATGCCTTTTTTGATGGCGACTCGCGTATTACCGAAACGCTGGGTTACACCGGAGATGTTTATGTTGGACGTAATCAACGCGGAAACCTGCTGATCGATAATGGCAAAATCACCGCCTATAACATCAATATCGGTCGGCTGTTCGACGGCAAAATTTATGAAAGCGTTGTCACGGTCCGTGGGCCAGACGCTGAGCTTAACGCGGTGAACGATCGGTACGTCCTGCGCGGCGACCTGAATCTTGGCCTCGGCACCCTGCGAGTCGAAGAGGGCGCGCTGGCGAGCGCAAAGGAGATCGTTGTCGGCACCACCCGGGGCTACGACAGCCACCTTATCGCCACGGGTGCCGGCTCTCGCGTGACCAGTAATTTTCTGAGCGTAGGCACCGATCTGGGCGCACGCTCCACGCTGGCAATTGAGGACGGCGCGGCGCTCAATACCGCCTACGATGCGCGCATCGGGAATGGTACCGGACCGGGTGAAACCGACACGCTGAGCCCGAAAGCCACCGTCACGGGGAGTGGCTCACAGTGGAACGTTGGCCGTACGTTGACGCTTTATGGCGACCTGGACGTACTGAACGGCGGAGCGGTTAACGTTGGCGGCGTGCAGGTGGCGGGCGTCTCCGGCGCAGGGAAAACCGCCGAATTGGTTATTGCGGGCAAGGACTCGCGCTTTACCAGCGGCAGCAGCGTGAGCGTGGGCGATTACGGCAATGGCGTGCTGTCTGTGATTGACGGCGGTTCATTTTCCGCTGGCAGCAATGCGCTGATCGTGGGGACATCGGGTTCCGGCTCGAACCGGGGTGCGCTCATCATCGGCAGCCGCGGCAATATGGACACCGGCACGGGTTTAACTGAGCCAACGCCTGGCACGGCGGGCGGCGCAGGTACCCTCGATGCGAAGACGGCAATCAGCCTGCGTGGCGGACTGTTCGGCAGCTATGTCTACTTCAACCATACCGACGGAAATTACATCTTCAGCAACACGATGAGCGGTGAAGGTGATGTGATCAACACCTCCGGGCAAACGACGCTGAACGGCGATCTTTCCGCACTCAAGGCGAACGTAACCGCGCGGGGCGGTAAAGTTATCATTGCCAGCAATATTAATACCCAGCCAGAAGACGATATTTTTGATGTTCAGACGCTTAGCGCCGAGAACGGCGGTACGCTGATCCTCAACGCGACGGCGGGTTCAGACGTCAGCGACGGGGTCGGTTACAGCAGCGCCGCGTCAATCAAGTCCGGCGGCACGCTGGGCGGCAACGGCACGCTGGGCCAGACCGAGATCCTGTCTGGCGGGCATATCTCGCCTGGCGACGGCAATATCGGTACGTTGACGCTGAAACGCTATCTGAACTTTATCGGCGAATCCTTCTATGACGTGGATATCGCGGGCGATGGCAGCAGCGACCAGCTACTGGTATCGGGCAAAACCACCATCAGCGATCGGGCTAAGGTACAGGTCACCGCGCTGGATCCGCAAACCAGCTATAAAACGGGCCAAAGCTACCGCATTTTGACCTCCGACGGGGGAATTGACGGTGAGTTCGCAGGAGCGATTTCCAAATCCGCCTTCCTGGACGTGGCGCTTGAGCAAAGCACCAACGCCGTCGATCTGACCATCGCGCAGAAAGAGACCGGAGGCGAAAATCCTGGGGGCGAGAACCCGGGCGGTGAGAATCCCGGAGGCGAGAACCCGGGCGGTGAAAATCCCGGAGGCGAGAACCCGGGCGGTGAGAATCCTGGCGGCGAAAACCCGGGTGGTGAGAACCCGGGTGGAGAAAACCCGGGCAGCGGCAAGCCGGGCATTTTCCAGACCGTGGCCCAAAGCAGCAACCAGTGGAATACCGCTGGCGCGCTCTCCACGCTGACGCAAAGCGGCCCGTCGCTGGCGCTGTATAACTCGCTGCTGGTGCTGAGCGCGCCGGAAGCGCGCGAGGCGTTCAACCAGCTGTCTGGCGAAGTTTATCCATCAATGCAGTCCAACCTGATCGCTGGCAGCACGCAGGTGTTTAACGTGTTAAACCAGCGTATGCAGCGCGCGTTTGATAACGACAGCCTGCCGATCCCACCGTTAGCCATGTCGCTGGTGCAGCAGCCGGAGCCGCAAAACAATGGCGTCTGGGGCCAGACCTTCAGCTCCTGGAGCCGAAACAGCGGCGACGGAAACGTGGGCAAGCTGGACGGCAACACCACCGGCTTCCTGCTGGGGGCAGATCGCAAGCTGGCGGATCATAACGTGCGTGTCGGCGGCTACTTCGGCTACAGCCGGGGTGATTACGACGTCGACAGCCGTCGCTCCTCAACGGATACCGACAACTATCACCTTGGCCTGTATGCGGCGGGTCAACAGGATGCGTTCTCCCTTCGCGGCGCGCTGGGTTACACCTGGCACAAGATCGAGGGCGAGCGCAATGTTGATTTCAGCGGCTTCTCGGATCGGCTGAAGTCAGATTACGACGCTAACTCGCTGCTGGCGTTTACCGAAGCGGGCTACCGTTTCGGCCAGCCAGACAGGAATATTGAGCCGTTCGTCAATTTATCGTACATCCGGCTGCATACCGACAGCTTCAGGGAAGACGGCGGTGCCGCTGCGCTGAGCGTCCGTAACGAAACGATGAACACCTTCTATTCCACACTCGGGGTGCGCGGTGTGACCGAGCTGCCGAAGAACGTTAACCTCTACGGTTCGCTGGGCTGGCAGCACGCTTATGGCGATAAGAATACCTCTTCGCGTATGGCGTTTGCGGGCAGCGACGCGTTCATTACTCAGGGGCAAGCCGTGGATGAGGACGTAATGGTGGGTGATATCGGCGTGAGCGTACAGCTGTCGCGTGCTGCGACGCTGGATGTGGGTTATCAGGGACAATATGGTGCGGATACCCGCGTCAACTCGGTGAACGCCAATCTGCGCTGGTCGTTCTGAATTATTTCCATTAAAAGAACCCGCCCTCGTGGCGGGTTTGTGCTTTTGGCTTCTGACGAAGCTAGGGATCGTTCCCAGCCGCGTCCAGCAGTTTGTTTTTAAAGATAAACAAACACGCCTCGTTGAAGTTCCCTGCCCCTAACCGCTCCGATAGCGCCGTTCGCTTGCGATAGAGGCTTTTAACCGACATATTCAGCTTATCTGCAATCTCGTCCATTGACCTCCCTGCCTTCAGCAACCGGAGCATTATCGCTTCATGTCTACTCAGCCGTAAGTTAAGCAGCCATTTGGTTGTCAGACGCCAGCCTTTCATATCAAGCACCAGATTGAATAACGACGCCATATCCGGAGGCGTAAGCGACGTGTTCATAAACAGCTTCATACTGTGCAGATCCTCCTCTCGAGGGCGCATATCCAGCATAACGCAGCAGATGGTTTTTCTCGTTCTGGCCGGATGGCGTATCAGGTAATCATATAAACGGAGCGGCGTACGGCTATCAATCAGTACAGTATATTCATTTGCGTCGGTATCAAATATGTTTCTGTCTATCGAACAGAGGCAAATTATATCCGGGAAAAATAGCCGCATCCCCCTGACAAGGAAACAATCCTGAGTCACTAACACTATTGAAGTCGCCACTAATCATCCCTTTTAGATTAAAGCAAGCCCGCCTCTTAAGAAACAAGGACGCTTTCGTTTATAGCGCTTTACATTAACGGCAAATGTTTTCTGGCTTTGATCATCCCTCAATATGACATTGGTGAGCTAGACTTTTTGCAGACTATCACTCAATGCCTGTCGTTAATTATAAATAAAAAAGAATTTCAGAAAAGTCACTTCTCTGAACATTAAGAATTTTTGTCATGAAACTTCCCAAACATGCCCCAGAAAGTACTTTAATTAACTCAGCAGAACTTCATTCCAAATATAAAAAAACTGCAAACAGCAAAAGGAAAAACATTTAATATCAATCAGTTAAAAAGAACAACCCTGCACTGAATTATCTAAAAAACTTACTTCTTCCAGAATTATCTCAAAACCTCCCGGCCGCTTTTCAACTTATTTATCCCCCAACACATCGGGTGTACATTAAGTCCAATCAGACCACTGAGTTGAGGGCGCATAATTACCTTTAAGTAAGTACCCCATAACGTAGCATCATTCAGATTTAATGTTCTCCTTTATGCCCTTTAACGCAGAGTTAAAAGGCGGCCGTGTTATGCAATGGATTCACGATAAACAAATGGCAAATAGATATGGAAAGATCGCTTAGCTTCACTACGTTATTCTTTTATCGCACCACAATATTATTGTTCCTGCTTTTACTCTTTCCTGTTCTGGTTCAGGCTGATGAATCCGTTTATGAGCATCAGATACAACAGGCACGTAACGGTAATTACGCTCTGTTTCTTGATTACCTACAGCGCTATGAGCAACAGCATGCTTTAACACCTGGACAGGTTGCGGACTGGTTACAGGTAGCCTCCTGGGCAGGACGCGATGATGAGGTTATTCGAGTCTGGCAGCGTTATGGTATTTATATGCCGCTGCCCGCTCGCGCCATCGCTGCTGTCGCCCAGTCCAGAAGAAACCAAAAAGCCTGGCCATCCGCCTTATCGCTGTGGAAAGAGGCGCTCAGCCTTGCGCCGGATAACGACGATTACCGCATCGGCTATGTTAAGACCCTGGCCGATGCCCGCAGAGATCGCCTCGCGCTTTCGGAAGCCCGGCAGCTGGTTAAGGACAATCCTTCTCCCGCGCACCTTGAGACGCTCTCCTATGTCTGGATGCGCCAGGGAAAAAACGGGGACCGGCTGCTGGCGGACATGCGCGCGCTAAACGCCGCACCAGGGAATAACGCCCTTCTTCGCGAGACGATCGATGCGTTAACGGATAACCGGGTAAGCACACCCGCACTCTGGCTGTCGCAAAGCGCAGCAATGTCCCCCGCGGAGCGTCGCCGCCTTGAGCGTAACGCCGCGGCTGAAAAGGTACGCCTGGCGGATGTGCCTGGCAGAACGGAGAAAGAGCGCCTGCGGCTGGCACAAAACGCATTAGATCGCTATCACGTCCTGCTTTCCCGCTGGCAAAACGAACCGCAGGCGGCTGAAGACGTCATCCTTGCCCGTATCGATCGGCTTGGCGCGCTGTATGCGAAGGGTGATTACCGGCAGGTCATTAGCGAATACGAGGCGCTGACGACCGCCCAGCATCCGGTGCCGGACTGGGCCATCGGCTGGGTGATCTCTGCATATTTGCAGGAGAAAAATGCCGTCGCCGCCTTCTCGCTTGTGCAACGCTATCCACACTACGCCTCCGATCCGCAGGACGAGGAACATGCGCTTTTCTACGCCTGGCTGGATACGGGGCAGTATCAGACCGCCCGCCGCTACGTTGAGCGCGAGACCCGCAGCGTTCCCTGGACCCGCTACGATTTCGGGTCCCCGACCGCTCAGCCGAACGATCGGTGGCTCACCGGACAGTCACTCAAACTTAACTATTTGCTGGCGACCAACGCCCTGCCGGAGGCCGAAAAGTTGTCGTATCGTCTGGCATCAACGGCGCCGGGAAATCAGGGGTTACAGATTGATTATGCCGCCCTGCTTCAGGCCAGGGGCCTGCCGCGCGCGGCCGAGCAAAAGCTTAAACGAGCAGAGGCGCTCGAACCCACGAATCTGGAGCTTGAAAAACAGCAGGCTTACGTCGCAATGGACCTTCAGGAGTGGCGCCAGATGGATTTACTGGCTGATGACGTAATTGCTCGCGCCCCCGCCGATCGCAGCGCCCGTCGCCTGGACAGGCTCAGAGCGGTCCACCATATGTCAGAGCTGCGTCTGAACGCGGGTAAAGGATTGCATTCAGATAACCCCGTCAGCGGTAGCCACGACATGAGCTGGGACGCCACGCTCTATGGCCCACCCGTGGCGGATAACTGGCGGCTATTTGCTGGCGCCCGCTATGCACAGGGGAATTTCGACGAAGGTAAAGGCATCAGCCGCCACCTGTTGGGCGGCGTTGAGTGGCGCCCACGTGACCTCACGCTCGAAGCCGAGCTCTCCAGCAACCGCTATCACGGCACAAACAGGCCGGGTGCACGGCTCTCAACAACCTACAGCCTGAGTGATAACTGGCAGGTCAGCGGTAGCCTCGAGCGCTTATCACGCGCGACACCCTTACGGGCATTACGCAATGGGATCAGCGCCAACCGGGGTGAAGGTGGGGTGCGCTGGTATCAAAACGAGCGACGTGAATACCAGTTCAACGCCGCCGTCAGCCGCTTCTCAGACCACAACCGCCGTCAGGAATACACCCTCTCTGGGAAAGAGCGTCTCTGGCAGACCCCGACCCTGACGCTGGATCTCGAACCGGGGATCGCCGCCAGTAAAAACAGCCTGCGGAATACGCTCTATTACAACCCGGCACGGGATCTGTCCGTGACGGCAGCCCTGTCCGTTGACCATGAGATGTACCGCCACTACGACACCCTCTGGAACCAGCAGTTCGTGGCAGGCGGCGGCAGCTACTGGCAGAAAAATCAGTCGCCTGGCGCCATTACCCTGCTGGGTTACGGGCAACGCATTCAGTGGAACAACGTTGTCGATACTGGCGTGATGCTGAACTGGAATAAACGCCCTTACGACGGCAAACGCGAGAGCAATCTCTCCGTCACGTTAGATGCGACTTTACGCTTTTAAGGATGAATATGCTGAATACACGTTTTTCTGTAAGCCTGATCGTCATCGGCTGGCTCTGCCTCAGCGCGAGTCTCTGCGCGCAGCCGCTCTCCTTTATGGCTCCTGAAGAGAGGCCGCAGCTGGAGGCCAGCAAACCCTGGCCGGAGAATCAGTTTCTGGTCCTGGCCTACCACGACGTCGAAGATGATGCTGCCGATCAGCGCTACCTCTCCGTTCGCACCAGCGCGTTAAACGAGCAGATAAGTTGGCTTTTGCACAACGGCTATCACGCCATCAGCGTGCAGGACATTGTGGATGCGCATGAAGGAAAAAAAGCGCTGCCGCCGAAAGCCGTTTTGCTCAGCTTCGACGACGGCTACAGCAGCTTTTACACCCGCGTCTGGCCCCTGCTTCAGGCATGGAACGTTCCTGCGCTGTGGGCGCCGGTGGGCAGCTGGCTGGATACGCCGGCAAATCAAAAAGTTAACTTCGGCGGTCTGATGACGCCCCGCGATCGGTTCGCGACATGGGACATGGTGCGCGAGTTAAGCCGCTCCCCGCTGGTTGAAATTGGCTCGCATACCTGGGCCTCGCATTACGGCATCCCGGCCAACCCGCAGGGAAGCCGTGAACCCGCTATCGCCAACCGTTTTTTCGATAACGCGACGGGGCATTACGAAACCGATGAACACTTCAACCAGCGGATCGCCGCAGACGTACGGAAAGTCACCGAAAAAATCACCCAGGTGACGGGAAAAGCGCCGCGTGCCTGGGTGTGGCCCTATGGGGCTGCCAACGGTACATCGCTCGCTATCGCCCAGAAACAGGGCTATCAGCTGGCCTTTACCCTGGAGGACGGGCTGGCAAACGTGCGCGACCTCGGCAACATCCCGCGCCTGCTGATTGCCGGAAATCCGTCGATAAAAACCTTTGCCAACACGGTTAGCCGCGTTCAGGAGTTTGACCCGGTGCGCGTCATGCATGTTGATCTCGATTATGTCTACGATCCCGATCCGGCCCAGCAGACGAAAAACATCAACAAACTCGTCCAGCGGGTCTACGACATGAAAATCAGCCATGTGTTTCTCCAGGCGTTTTCGGATCCGCGGGGCGACGGCAGGATCGGCGCGCTCTATTTCCCCAACCGCCGGCTTCCGGTCCGGGCCGATCTCTTTAATTTTGTCGCCTGGCAGCTACAAACCCGCGCGGGAGTGAAAGTCTTTGCGTGGATGCCGGTCCTCTCTTTCGATCTCAGTCCAGCCCTGCCGCGCGTGCAGCGCCGGGATCGCCAAACGGGAGAGTTGACCGTGGCCGCCGAGCCCTATATCCGGCTCTCCCCCTGGAGTCCACAGGTTCGCCAACAGGTGACGGAGATCTATGAAGATCTGGCCCGCTATGCCAGCTTCAACGGGATCTTGTTCCATGACGACGCGGTGCTGACGGACGTTGATGATGCCGGACAGGAGACGACCCGGCAGAAGAGCCAGCAGCTTATCGGCTTTACCCGCACCCTGAGCCAGGCGGTGAAAAACATCCGTGGCCCGCAGATCAAAACCGCGCGCAATATGTTCGCCCTCCCCATTCTGCAGCCCGAAAGCGAAGCGTGGTTCGCGCAAAATCTGGATGATTTTCTGTCGGCCTACGACTGGACGGTGCCGATGGCAATGCCACTGATGGAGTCCGTCCCGGCAGAAGAGAGCAATGCCTGGCTGACGCGTTTAGTCAACGCCGTCGCCGCACGCCCCGGCGCGCTGAATAAAACGATTTTTGAGCTACAGGCCAGGGACTGGGCGCAGAAACCGCAGCGTGCCGTAGCCGATGAACGTCTGGTGGGGTGGATGCAGGTGCTCCAGCTGAACGGCATCAAAAATTACGGTTATTACCCCGACGACTTTCTCAACAACCAACCTGATATTTCGCGTATCAGGCCTGAATTTTCTTCGTACTGGTATCCTGACAATGACTGATCGCATTATCGCCTTCTCTATTTTGTGTCTGGTATTCGGGTTGCCGTTAGGCGTAGCCGCGCTGTTTACCGGAGAACTGATTCTGGACTTTGTCTTTTTCTGGCCGCTGTTTATGTCCGTGCTCTGGGTAACCGGCGGCCTCTATTTCTGGTTTCAGCTTGAACGGCACTGGTCGTGGGATAACGCAACACCCGCGCCCGCCTTAGCCGGTGAACCGTTAATCTCGATTCTTATTCCCTGCTTTAATGAGGAACGCAACGCACGGGAGACCATTAGCGCCGCGCTGGGTCAGCGGTACTGGAATGTTGAGGTTATCGCCATCAACGACGGCTCTTCGGACAATACCGCGCAGGTGCTGCATCAACTGGCGCAGGAGCAGCCGCGCCTGCGGGTGATTAATCTCGCGGAGAATCAGGGGAAAGCCGTGGCGCTCAAGGCTGGTGCGGCGGCGGCCCGGGGCGATCTGCTGGTCTGCATTGACGGCGACGCCCTGCTCGATCGCGATACGGCCGCGTATCTGGTGGCACCGCTGATTCAGTATCCCCACGTTGGGGCCGTCACCGGAAATCCGCGTATTCGCACGCGCTCAACGCTGATTGGTCGTATTCAGGTGGGCGAGTTTTCTTCCATTATTGGTCTTATCAAGCGAACGCAGCGGATCTATGGCCGGGTCTTTACGGTCTCCGGCGTCATCGCCGCCTTTCGCCGACAGGCGCTGGCGGATGTCGGGTACTGGAGCCCGGATATGATCACAGAGGACATTGACATAAGCTGGAAGCTTCAGCTGCGCCACTGGGATATCTTTTTCGAGCCGCGGGCGCTGTGCTGGATCCTGATGCCGGAGACGCTCAAGGGGCTGTGGAAACAGCGTTTGCGCTGGGCTCAGGGCGGTGCAGAGGTGTTTCTGGTTAACCTGCGCAAAATGGCCCGCTGGGAGCATCATCGGATGTGGCCCCTGTTTCTCGAGTACGCGCTGTCAACGCTGTGGGCGTTTGCCTATGGAGCGACCGTGGTGTTGTTCATTCTTAGCCATATTATCCCTCTTCCCGCGAACCTGGCCGTTGCGAGTCTGTTTCCCCCGGCGTTTACCGGGCTGCTGCTGGGGGTGATGTGCCTGCTGCAATTCCTCGTCAGTTTGTATATCGAGCGGCGCTACGAGCGGAAAGTGGCAGGCTCGCTGTTCTGGGTGATTTGGTTCCCGATGGTGTACTGGATGATTGGCCTGTTTACCACCCTCGTGGCATTTCCGAAAGTCATGCTTAAACGTAAACGCGCCCGCGCGCGCTGGATCAGTCCGGACCGGGGAAAAGGGAGCATTCAATGAACGAGAATACGTTAATTTTGACTGAACATCGGCTGGCACCGCGTCTTTTCGATGCCGCATTAACGCTGATAGCCTGGGGAGGATTCCTGTTTTTCCTGTATGCCAGGTTGTGGATGCAGTTAACCGAGGAGAGCGATCACCGCTGGAGCGTGATTATCGCCTCTTTTAATACAGTACTGGTCTATCTGCTGATTGCCGCGTTCAACGGCTGGCTGCTGATCCTGTGGTATCAGTACAATCGCCGCCGCGCGCATGTGAGGCGGCGTCATCCGCAAATGTTGCGCCATGACGAGCTTGCCCAAAGTTTTAACCTCACGCCGCAAATTATGTCCGAGATGAGCCAGTACAACCTGCTGACGGTCTATCATGACCAGATCGGCCGGATCATTGATCTGAAGATCAGCGAGCAGCAGGTCGAGGAAGAAGAGTAATAAAAAGCCCCCGCAGCATACCCTGCGGGGGCTTTTTTATAACAGGGAGACGTTATTTATCCTTCACCACAATCAGCGGTTCAATATCGCTCTCTTTCTTCACCACCAGCGAGTCATCCCCACGCAGACAGGTTCCGCCATAGTTTCCGCCCACGGTAAAGGTGCAGACCTGTATGTATCTGCCGTCAACCTTTGGCAGGCACCATAGCTGCTGGTAGATATTTTTGCGGTCAACAAACTTGCCGCTGGACTGGTCCAGCAGTTGATCCTGGGCGCCGATCAGATCGATATTGCTCCCGCAGCGTCCGGCTATCGGTTTAACGGCATAGCCTGTCCGTTTCAGCAGCGCATTCACCTCAAAATCGGTATCCAGCAGGTAACGGTGGTTCGGGAACAGCTGCCATAGCACCGGCAGGATCGCCTTGTTACCTGGGATCACCGTCCACAGCGGTTCAAAGACCAGCACTTCCGGGCGCAGCAGGACGTCAATCAGGCGCACTTCACCCTTCGGGTGACCGGTACGGATGGGCACGGCGGCGTACTCGGTTTCGCTCACCTCGCGGATCTGCTCGATCGCCGTTTCCCACGCCCAGGTTTTCCATACGCAGTTGACGTGACGGCCTTCATCATCAATCAGTTGCCCGGCAGCATCCCAGCTCAGCGCGCCCAGTCCATGCAGGATTTTGGTTTCAAACCCGGCCTGGATCAGCGAGCGCTGAATAAAGAGCGCGTGGTAATCCTCTTCGATATCGTTGTCCTGCATGATATGGACGAACGGCCGCGCGTGGCTGTGCTTCCAGGCGCCGGTCAGCTCCTCCAGCAAGCCTTCCGCCGGATTGTGGCCGGTGCCGCGATAGCCGTTTTTCACCCACTCTTCAAGAATCAGCCCGCCCTCGGTATGGCAGGAGGCGGAATCCGCGTTGTACTCGTAAACCTTAATGCCGCGCTCATCCATGCAGAAATCCATACGACCGGTGATCATATGGTGACGACGCCACTGCCACGAGAGGCGCAGACGCGGCCAGAGAATTTTCGGGATGTCGAAAAGCGCGAGTAAGCTGTCGTCTTTCAGCACCTTGTCGGTGGCATGAAGGTACATCAGGTGCAGTTCGTTGGTGGCTTTGATAAGCTCCTGCTCGGCACTTTCGGTAATGGTGAAGTACTGGCAGGGATCGTTGTTAATAACGTGGCCGTTCGCGCGAACGTACGCCTGTTGCAGGGCGTCGTTTTCATTGAGCCATTTTCCGTCGAACTGACGGTTGTTCTTCAACCGCGCGCCGCTGATTTTCAGCAGCTCACCGTCGATCTCCGGCTGAGGTATACTGTGTTCCGTCTCCTCCGTCTGGATCATCCAGCCGAGGATCTCGGTATCGCTGAACGTATCATGAAGCGTATAGCAACCGTTCTCAACGCTCAGACGCAGCTCGCGCGTCCACTGCTGCCCCATCGGCAGCGGGGAGTGAATAACGTTCTGCTCGGCAATGCGCACTCTGTCGTCCAGCAACTGGGTGATGACGGCGACGTGGCCGGTCTCTTGAAACTCACCGCCCTTTTGCCAGATGAGCAGCGCACCGGCCTGCGGCGCGCGTTTTGAGCCATTAGCAAAGGCCTGTAGCGGCAGGATATTGTCGTTTACCACCTGGCGTAAAAAACGCAGGGAGAAGATCTCCCACGCCATCCCGACGTCGGTAAAGACAAACCCGTGGTTGAGAAACAGGAAACGGCGCGCAAACTCTACGCACTGCCATTTATGGCCCATGTATTCGTTGCCGATATAGCTGCGGAATTCCGCGTCTTCCGGATAGTGACGCGGATCGAGACTGCCGTAATTTGAAGAGTAAATCGCCACGCCACCCGGCGCATAGCCTAATAACGTCCCGAAGGGTGCGTCACTGCTTAACGTTCCTTTACGCATGTGTCCAACCTAAAACAGGCAGGCGGCAATTTTTTTGTGGGGTTGTCGTCGTCTGCACGTTGTAATTAACTGACAGAGGTGGCGTTATCATACACCCGCCCTGCCCATTACGCTCGCATCGTTAAACGGTTCCCCTATCTCCTGCTACACTGCCTCAACACAACACCAAAAAGGCAGGCCAACATGTCAGATAACACCTATCAGCCACCGAAAGTGTGGGAATGGAAACAGAATAACGGCGGCGCGTTCGCCAATATCAACCGTCCCGTCTCGGGCGCTACGCACGAGAAAGAGCTGCCTGTGGGCGAGCACCCGCTCCAGCTGTACTCTCTGGGTACGCCGAATGGACAGAAAGTTACCATCATGCTGGAAGAGCTGCTGGCGCTGGGCGTGACGGGCGCGGAATACGACGCATGGTTAATCCGCATCGGTGAGGGCGATCAGTTCTCCAGCGGTTTTGTCGACGTGAACCCGAACTCGAAGATCCCGGCACTGCGTGACCACTCTACCACCCCGCCGACGCGCGTCTTTGAATCCGGCAATATCCTGCTCTATCTGGCCGAGAAATTTGGTCACTTCCTGCCAAAAGATCCGGCTGGACGTACGGAAACCCTGAACTGGCTGTTCTGGTTACAGGGCGCGGCCCCGTTCCTCGGCGGCGGTTTTGGCCACTTCTATAACTACGCGCCGGTGAAGATTGAGTACGCTATCGATCGCTTCACCATGGAGGCTAAACGCCTGTTCGACGTGCTGGACAAGCAGCTGGGGCGCGGTCGTTATGTAGCGGGTGAGGAATATACCATCGCCGATATGGCGATCTGGCCGTGGTTTGGCTGCGTGGCGCTGGGCAGCGTCTACAACGCCGCCGAATTCCTCGACGCCGGGAAGTACACCAACGTGCAGCGCTGGGCAAAAGATGTGGCGAATCGCCCGGCCGTTAAACGCGGGCGCATTGTTAACCGCACCAACGGCGAGCTGAACGAGCAGCTGCATGAGCGCCATTCAGCGAGCGACTTCGATACCCAGACGGAAGATAAACGTCAGGGTTGACCCATGACCGGGCGGTTCGCCGCCCTCTTCTGCGATGAGAAAAATGAGTCAGCACGCGTGCGCAAGGATCCTCGAATGTCAGACCAGACGCTAAAAGCGACCCGACAGCAGAGCATCATCACCCTGCTGAGTAAAAGTGACTGGCTGACCACCGATGCCCTGGCTGAAAAGCTCTCCGTCAGCAAAGAGACGATCCGCCGGGATCTGAAGTCGTTACAGCAGCAGGGGAAACTTCTGCGCCAGCACGGGCGTGCGCGTCTGATTCACCCGGACAGCCGCGACAGCGGTGAACCCTTTGGCGCACGCCTGAAAAGCCATTATGCCGACAAAGCCGATATTGCCCGACACGCGCTGGGCTGGATCAGCGAAGGGATGACCATCGCCCTCGACGCCAGCTCGACCTGCTTTCATCTGGCGCGCCAGCTTCCGGATATCGAACTCACCGTGTTTACCAATAGCCTGCCTGTCTGCCACGAGATGGCAAAGCGCGAGCGGATCACGCTTATCTGCTCCGGCGGAACGCTTGAGCGTAAGTATCGCTGCTATGTTAATCCGGCGCTGGTGACGCAGCTTAAAGGGCTGGAGATCGATCTGTTTATCTTCTCGTGTGAAGGGGTTGATGAGCATGGCGTCCTTTGGGATCCGTCCGAGCACAACGCGGGCTTTAAGGCGCTGCTGTTAAACCGGGCCAGCCAGTCGCTGCTGCTGATCGACAAAAGTAAATTTATGCGGGCAAGCGAAGTGAAAATCGGTCAGCTGTCGCAGGTGACACAGATTATTCAGAGCGATAAATGTCAGGCCGCCAGAGACGGCCTGACGCGATGATGTTACGCGGAGAGACGGAACTTCTGCACTGAGCGCTGGAGTTCTTCGGTCTGCCGTTCCAGTGCGGCCGCAGCGGCGGAAACCTGCTCCACCAGCGAGGCATTCTGCTGGGTCACGCCGTCCATCTGCGTGATGGCTACGCCGACCTGAGAAATACCTTTGCTCTGCTCCTCTGACGCGGTGGCGATCTGCTTCATAATGACGGTCACCTCCGTCACGTCGCGCAGGATAGCTTCCATCGTCGTGCCGGTATCGTTCACCAGCTGCGCCCCCTGCTCCACGCGGGCAACGGAATCCGCAATCAGCCCTTCGATCTCTTTTGCCGCATTCGCGCTGCGGCTGGCCAGATTACGCACCTCACCCGCCACGACCGCAAAACCGCGCCCCTGCTCCCCGGCCCGAGCCGCTTCCACCGCGGCGTTCAGCGCCAGAATATTGGTCTGGAAGGCGATGCTGTTGATAACGGTAGTGATTTCAGCAATTTTCTTCGAGCTGTCCGAAATGCCGCTCATGGTCGTGACCACATCGTCTACCAGCGACCCGCCGCGGCTGGCCGTACTGGAGGCGACATCCGCAAGCTGGCTGGCCTGGCGCGCGCTTTCGGCGTTCAGCTTCACCGTTGCGGTAAGCTGCTCCATGCTGGCCGCGGTCTCTTCCAGCGCAGCGGCCTGCTCTTCGGTACGCGAAGAGAGATCGTTATTCCCGCTGGAGATCTCCGTTGCCCCGCGCCAGATATTCTCGCTGCCGGAACGAATCGTGCTGACCGCCTCCCGCAGGCTGTCCTGCATGGCGCTCAGCAGCGGAACCAGTTGCCCCACGCAGTTGCGGCCAATGGGCTCAATCGGCTGGCTGAGATCGCCCTGCGCAATCTGGCGGAACTGCTGACGGATACGCTCCAGCGGTTTTACCAGCAGCGCCACCAGGTAGCGGTCGGTGAACAGCAGGATCAGCAGACCCACGATCGTGGCGGTGATAATCACCGTCCGGGTCATGCTGGTCAGGCTGTCGACCACAACGCGCGTACTGTCGAGCGCCTTCACCGCAGAATTGTTAAAGTTCTCAACCGCGGCGCCAAACGCGCGGCTTAGCGGCGGCGTAACGTTGTTGGCATGCTGACGATAGCCTTCGAGCGTCGCCTGCTTTGCCTGCACCATCTGAGGCGTAACGCCCCGATCGAGCAGCGCCTGCCAGGTGGAAATCACCTGCGCAGAGACCTTTTCATCCATCGGGCCCGGGGAGATAGCTTTCATCTCTGCCAGCTTTTTACTCATGTTATCCAGCGCCTGCTGAGCAGGAGCCAGGTCTGGCGTGCCGCCCGCTGCTTTAGCTTCCATCGCCCGGCTCAGGCGGGTGACGAAACGGAAATACTGATCGTTGCCCTGGCTCAGCACCGTCATTTGCCTGACCAGCTGGCGGTCAACGTCATTACCATCAGAAACACGAGACAGAGACCAGGTGCTGTAAAGCCCCACGCCTGCCCACATGACACAAAAGATCCCCAGTACCGTCAGCATGACGAAACGGATGGTGAAATTACGAAGCATCTTCATTGAGTATTCCTTGCCGTGAGGGTGAATTCGCCCAGAGGCGAGTACTACCCTCGTTATCGGCAGGGACAGGGGAAAAGATAACCCTTTGTGATGATTTATTTAAGCAGGGCTTATCATTCCAGATATTTTTTAAACCAGCTTAACGTTCTCGACCAGGCCAGCTCGGCTGCGGGCTGGTCATAGCGTGGGGTAGAATCGTTGTGAAATCCATGGTTTACGCCGGGGTAGATATACGCTTCATAAACCTTATTATTTGATTTCAGCGCGGCTTCGTAGGCAGGCCAGCCCTCGTTAATATTTTTGTCCAGCTCGGCATAATGAAGCAGGAGCGGCGCGCTAATTTTTGGCACATCCTCCACCCGCGGCTGACGACCATAGAAGGGCACCGCGCAGTCGAGTTCCGGATACGCTACGGCGGCGGCATTCGATACGCCGCCGCCGTAGCAAAAACCGGTAATCCCCACCTTACCGGTGGCTTCCGGATGATTTTTCATAAACTCTATGGCGGCAAAAAAAGTCGTTCATCAGCCTTGTCGGGTCGACCTTCTGCTGCAAAACCTTTCCTTCGTCGTCGTTGCCGGGGTATCCCCCCACCGAGCTCAGGCCGTCGGGAGCCAGCGCGATATATCCCGCTTTCGCCACGCGTCGTGCCACGTCTTCAATATACGGATTAAGCCCCCGGTTCTCATGCACGACCACTACCGCGGGCATTTTCGCGGTAGCTTTGGCCGGCTTCACCAGGTAACCGCGCACTTCGCCGTGACCATTGGGCGAGGGATAAGTGATGTATTCCGGAAGAATATCGGGATCGGTGAATTTAACCTGCTCCGCGAGGGCGTAGTTGGGTTTAAGCATATTAAACAGCATCAGCGCCGTTACGCCGCCTGCGGCATAGCGCGCCGCGAGATTCAGAAATTCGCGTTTGCTGATTTTACCGTGGGCGTAATAGTCATAGTAATCAAGCAGCTCTTGCGGAAAATCTTTGGCAGTCAGGCGCGTCATCGCTTATCTCCATGATTTATGATTTGATAAGCTTAGAATAAAAACGCTGTTTCGAAAATTCACCGATAAGAAAGGAGACATCATGTCCTGGCACCCTTACACCGGCCGATACGAAAACATGCAGTACCGATACTGCGGCAAAAGCGGCCTGCGCTTACCGGCGCTGTCGCTGGGTCTGTGGCACAGCTTTGGCCACATTCAGGCGCTCGATTCCCAGCGCGCGCTGCTGCGTAAGGCCTTCGATCTCGGCATTACCCATTTTGACCTTGCCAACAACTACGGCCCCCCTCCAGGCAGCGCTGAAGAAAATTTTGGCCGCCTGCTGCGAGAAGATTTTGCCGGGTATCGCGACGAGCTGATCATCTCCACCAAAGCGGGCTACGACATGTGGCCAGGACCGTATGGTTCGGGTGGTTCACGTAAGTATCTGCTCGCCAGCCTCGACCAGAGCCTTAAACGCATGGGCGTGGAGTATGTGGATATTTTCTATTCTCACCGCGTAGACGAAAACACGCCGATGGAAGAGACCGCCGCCGCGTTGGCACACGCGGTGCAGAGCGGAAAAGCGCTGTACGTCGGCATATCGTCCTACTCCACGGAACGCACGACGGTGATGGCCGAATTGCTGCGCGAGTGGAAGATCCCGCTTTTGATCCACCAGCCGTCTTACAATCTGCTTAACCGCTGGGTCGACAAGACTGGTCTGCTGGACGCACTGGAGAAAAACGGAACGGGCTGTATCGCCTTTACCCCGCTGGCGCAGGGCCTGCTGACCGGAAAATACCTGAACGGTATTCCGGACGGTTCACGTATGCAGCGCGAAGGGAAAAAAGTGCGCGGCCTGACGGAGAAAATGCTGACCGAAGCCAACCTGAGCAGCCTTCGTCTGCTGAACGAGATGGCGCACGCGCGCGGGCAGACGATGGCGCAGATGGCGCTAAGCTGGCTGTTGAAAGATACACGTGTAACGTCAGTGCTCATCGGCGCGAGCCGCCCGGAGCAACTGGAAGAGAACGTTCAGGCGCTGAATAACCTGTGCTTTACCGAAGATGAACTGACGCGGATTGACCAGCACGTGGCGGATGGTGAGCTGAATTTGTGGCAGGCGTCGTCGGATAAATAGTGCGGTCCGATGCTTTCGCCCCTCACCCTAACCCTCTCCCCAGAGGGGAGAGGGAACTTGAACACCCTCTCCCCTCTGGGGAGAGTGCAGGGTGAGGGGCGCTGTAAAATTATTTCTTACTGATCTTATCCAGATACCCCATTACAAACGCCGACAGTACAAACGTCAGGTGGATAATCACATACCACATCAGCTTATTATCCGGGACGTTTTTAGCATCCATAAAGACACGTAACAGGTGAATAGACGAAATCGCCACAATCGACGCCGCGACTTTATTTTTCAGCGATGAGGCGTCCATTTTCCCCAGCCAGTTGAGCTTTTCTTTGTGCTCGGCGATATCAAGCTGAGAGACGAAATTCTCATAACCGGAAAACATCACCATCACCAGTAATCCTCCTACCAGCGTCATATCCACCAGCGACAGCAGAACCAGAATCAAATCGGCTTCTGCCACGGAGAAAATGTTTGGCAGGACGTGGAATATCTCCTGGAAGAACTTGATCGTCAGGGCGACCAGCGCCAGAGAGAGACCAAAATAGACGGGTGCGAGCAGCCAGCGAGAGGCATACATTGCGTTTTCAAAGAAGCGTTCCATAAAATCCTGTCTGCAAACGAAACCAGCGCTCAGTATATCTCAACTATACCTCGTTGGGATCTACATCCGGACGCGCATACTCCGGCCAGACCAGTGCGACCAGTTCCGGGTAGGCTTCCAGGCTAAACTCGCGAAAACACTGGCGCAGATTTAATACGTCTAAATCGGAATACGACACCTTCTCGCCATTCAAACAGCGCTTTTTGATATTGTCGTAATATTTATAGACCGCCGAATTAAGGTCGCTACAGCGGCGCTGCGCGTCGAACAGGCCGGGCGTATCATTAATTTCGGCCATTTTCATTCGCTTAATTGTCGCATGGAGGAAATCGATATATTCGTGATTCACCCGCCAGTACCAGACTGGCGTCACAGCGTTCATCAAGACGGAGAAATGATCTTCCCCCTCCTCTTTGGACATCAATTCAGGCTGCGATGGTTCACTGGCGTCATTTGACACTTTCGTTTTATTGAACTCTTGCATCAATAAAAGCACGCCAGCGGTCAGTAATAGTAACGTTACGACCGTGAAGAAAATGCTGTTCATGGGTAGGCTCCATTTTTTTTGATTTTAAAATTGCCTCATGATATTGTCAACGAATCTCACCCTTTTTCCAACCCCACCCTTTTGAAATTAAAGGAAATTAAAATGCTGCCCGACAATCTTGTCCCGGCAAAGTACCACATTACGCCTGTGGAACAGCCTTCGACGGAAGCAGATAAAGAGGCGAATTTCACTCAAGGAAAAAGAAAACTCTCCGACTATGAAGCCGATATATTAATTGGTGTTTCACGCACCGGCAAATCCCGTAATATGGTGCTGGAAGAGCACGATCGCCATTTAAAAGAACGGTTATTTCGTGCCATCAAGATTGAAGCCTTAGTTCATCTGCTAAATGATTTACAGGCCGAAGGGGAAATAGATGCCCAGGCTCTAAGTCAAATAATGGCCGAGAAAACACAGCAAATAAATGAAGCTGGCAATGAAATTTGGCTTAACTTAATTACGCGTGAAAAAAGCAATCCCATTTTTTATAACCTGGGGGATGATTAACGTGAATGATGATAGCGGTAATAACGTTTATTTGACTTTAGATGATAAGAAAAGCGATGAATTTATCTTAAAGCAGAATCTTGACGCCCTGAAAAAGATAAAAAATGACGAGATGACGCGAATAACGCAGGACTTGGTTTCGATTCCGGCCACGCTGGTGCGCCTGAAATGGCAGAACCGTCGGGAAATTTATGCCTTGCAGGCCAAAGAGGAGATTTACGGCGCGGTGATGAACGCTATTATTGAGCAGCGCCCTGAGCTTAAAGAGAAGATCCTTGGGCGACTGGAGACGAACTATCAGTACCTGCTGGCACGCGAGACAGCCACCCTGCGCCTGACCCGAAAACTCTCGGAGGGCAACTATCGCACATCAAACGTCACCTGCGTGGCGCTCGATGAAGAGGCGTCAACAACATCTTCTAACTGCTGACAACGTGGTTCGCCCGGCGGCGCTAGCCTGAGATTGTAGGCCGGGTAAGGCGAAGCCGCCACCCGGCACGGAAGGCGGCTTCGCCTTCGTTTTACTTCGCGGCCGCTTTCTCTTCGCCGACCAGACCAATCTTCAGGTATCCCGCCTGATGCAGCGTGTCCATTACCTTCATCATGGTTTCATAATCGACGGTTTTATCCGCGCGGAAGAAGACGGTGGTGTCTTTCTTGCCGCCGGTCAGCTGGTCCAGCGCCGGAATAACCGAGGCATCCGTCACCGGATCGTTGCCCAGGAACATGGACTTATCGGCCTTCACGGACAGGTAGACAGGCTTTTCCGGACGCGGCTGCGGCTGGCTGGAGGACGCTGGCAGATTCACCTTCACGTCCACCGTCGCCAGCGGCGCGGCAACCATAAAGATAATCAGCAGAACCAGCATGACGTCGATAAACGGCGTCACGTTGATCTCATGCATTTCACCGTTATCGTCCAGATTTTCATTAAGACGCATTGCCATACAATCAACCTACGCGCAGTTTGGACGCCGCATGCACCGGTTTAACGGCGCTGGCGTTCAGGTCCAGATCGCGGCTTTGCAGCAGCAGAACCTGCGCGGCAACGTCACCCAGTGTGGCTTTGTAACTGCCAATCATGCGCGCGAAGATGTTATAGATAACTACCGCAGGGATAGCGGCAACCAGACCGATAGCCGTTGCCAGCAGCGCTTCTGCGATACCCGGCGCGACGACCGCAAGGTTAGTGGTCTGCGTCTGGGCGATACCGATAAAGCTGTTCATGATGCCCCAGACGGTACCGAACAGGCCGACGAACGGGGAGATAGCGCCGATAGTCGCCAGGTAGCCGTTACCGCGGCCCATATGACGACCCACGGCCGCAACGCGACGCTCCAGACGGAAGCCGGTACGCTCTTTAATGCCTTCGTTATCTTCACTGCCTGCGGAGAGTTCCAGCTCGTTCTGCGCTTCGTTCACTAACAGGGTAGTCAGGCTTTTCGCATGGAAGGATGAGGTGATATCAGAAGCCTGATCCAGAGAGCGGGCTTCCGCCAGCTGCTTCTGCTCACGCTTGAGGCGGCGTTTTTGTGAAAGAAGTTCGGCGCTCTTGCTGAAGAAGATAGCCCAGGTGATCACGGACGCCAGAATCAGGCCGATCATCACAACCTTAACGACGATGTCAGCATGTTGATACATGCCCCAAACGGAGAGATCCGTCTGCATCAAATTATTACCCACTCTGTATCTCCAGGACGCAAATCACACAATCTGAACGTAATAATATCAAAACGTCGTCGAATTGATAGTAGTTCTCATTAGTATTTACATAGTGCCGTAATTTTCGCTCACTTTCCTTGCGCTTACGCAGTAAAAATTTCTTATGCGAATATTTGATAATATTTTCTGCTTATTCGATAAGCATCCGGATGCACATCCTGACAATCGTGGTAGTCTGGACGTCCAGACGTATAAAAATAGGGTTAGCGAACATGACTAAAAAGCAGCTTGAGACCACGCTGGTGCAGGCAGGACGCAGTAAAAAATACACCCAGGGCTCGGTCAACAGCGTGATCCAGCGTGCCTCCTCGCTGGTGTTTGATACCGTCGAAGATAAAAAAATCGCCACGCGTAATCGCGCGAAGGGCGGGCTGTTTTACGGTCGCCGTGGCACGTTAACCCATTTCTCGTTGCAGGAAGCCATGTGCGAACTGGAGGGCGGCGCGGGCTGCGCGCTGTTCCCGTGCGGTGCGGCGGCGGTCGCCAATACCATTCTGGCGTTTGTTGAACAGGGTGACCACATCCTGATGACCAATACCGCCTACGAGCCAAGCCAGGACTTCTGCACCAAAATACTCAGCAAGCTCGGCGTCACTACCAGCTGGTTCGATCCGCTGATTGGGGCCGGTATTGCCGGGCTTATTCAGCCCAACACGCGCGTTGTGTTCCTGGAATCTCCCGGCTCCATCACCATGGAAGTGCATGATGTCCCGGCCATCGTGAAGGCGGTGCGCAGCATAGCGCCGGAAGCGATCATCATGATCGACAACACCTGGGCGGCAGGTGTGCTGTTTAAAGCCCTGGAATTTGACATCGATATCTCCATTCAGGCGGCGACCAAATACCTGATTGGCCACTCAGACGGCATGATCGGTACGGCGGTATCTAATGCCCGCTGCTGGGAGCAATTGCGTGAAAACGCCTACCTGATGGGCCAGATGGTGGATGCCGATACCGCCTACATGACCAGCCGGGGCATCCGTACGCTCGGCGTGCGTCTGCGTCAGCATCACGAAAGCAGCATGCAAATTGCACAGTGGCTGGCGCTGCATCCACAGGTGGAGCGCGTTAACCATCCGGCGCTGCCTGGCAGCAAGGGCCACGAATACTGGCAACGTGACTTTACGGGCAGCAGCGGGTTGTTCTCATTTGTTCTTAAGAAGCGCCTGAATGACGCCGAGCTGGCAAGCTATCTGGATAACTTTACCCTCTTCAGCATGGCCTATTCATGGGGTGGGTTTGAATCGTTGATCCTGCCCAATCAGCCGGAGCAGATTGCGGCCCTGCGCCCGGGCGGCGAGGTGGACTTCGAGGGGACCTTAATCCGCCTGCATATCGGGCTGGAAAATGTGGACGATTTAATTGCGGATTTATCGGCAGGATTTGAGCGCATCGTGTAAAGTGCTGGCTGACATGTACTCCCTGGACGCTATTCTGAACACCGCAAGCAGAAAAGTCTGTATGAGATGCGCCTGCGATCAACCCCGACAGGCAAAATTGGGAGTACAATAGCGTTATATCTGCTGTTCCACAGGAAAGTCCATGGCTGTTATTCAAAATATCATCACGGCGCTCTGGCAACACGATTTTGCCGCGCTGGCGGACCCACATGTCGTCGGGATTGTCTATTTCGTGATGTTCGCGACGCTGTTTCTGGAAAATGGATTACTGCCAGCCTCATTTTTACCCGGTGACAGCCTGCTCCTGCTCGCAGGGGCGTTAATCGGCAAGGGCGTGATGGACTTCGCACCAACAATGGTGATCCTCACCTCTGCGGCCAGTCTCGGCTGTTGGCTGAGCTACCTGCAAGGGCGCTGGCTTGGAAACACCCGCGTGGTGAAAGGCTGGCTGGCGCAGCTGCCGCATAAATATCATCAGCGCGCGACCTGCATGTTTGACCGTCACGGCCTGCTGGCGTTGCTTGCCGGGCGTTTTCTGGCGTTCGTTCGCACCCTGTTGCCTACCATGGCGGGTATTTCAGGCCTCTCTAACCGCCGCTTCCAGTTCTTCAACTGGCTGAGCGCCCTGCTCTGGGTGGGCGTGGTTACCACACTCGGCTACGCGCTGAATATGATCCCCTTTGTTAAGCGCCATGAAGACCAGGTGATGACCTTCCTGATGATCCTGCCGATTTTCCTGCTGGTTGCAGGGCTGGTGGGGACCATTGCGGTGGTGATCAAGAAAAAGTATTGCAGCGCATAAATAAAAGCCGGGTGGCGCTACCGCTTACCCGGCCTCCGTTTCCCCTCACGCTCCCTGCATGGTTCTGATACGTGACGCATCTTCCCCCGGCGTGACGCCGAAGTAACGCTTAAATTCCCGACTAAACTGCGAAGCGCTTTCATACCCGACCCGCATCGCCGCGGCGCTGGCCTTCATGCCATCGTGGATCATCAGCATCCGCGCCTTATGCAGACGGTAAGTTTTGAGGTACTGCAACGGCGACGTGCTGGTGACGGATTTAAAGTTATGGTGAAACGCCGAGACGCTCATATTGGCTTCCGCCGCCAGCTGATCAACGCTGAGGTTTTCCGTGTACTGGCTCTCGATGCGCTTCAGCACGCGACTAATGAGGCTGAAGTGCGTTTGCCGGCTTACCAGCGCCAGCAGCGCCCCGCCGCCCGGTCCCAGCAGCACATGGTAAAGAATTTCGCGGATAATCTGCTTTCCGAGAATACGCGCATCCAGAGGCCTTTCCATCACGTCTAACAGGCGTTCAATCGCGCAGAGAATTTCCTCCGATAAGGTCGCGGAGTTGATACCGCTTGCCGCCATCGACGGCCGGAAAAGTTCGTCCTCCCCAATCTCCATCAGCAACTCCTGCAACTGGAGAATGTCGACGTTGACGCGGATCCCGGCCAGCGGTACCTCCTCTGTCGCGAAAGTTTCACATTCGAAGGGTAAAGGTACAGTCAGAAGCAGATATTCATTGGTGTCGTAACGGAACACGCGCTCATTGATATAGCCAATCTTATGGCCAGAAAAGAGAAACACGATGCCGGGCTGATACATCACCGGGGTGCGCGTTCCGGGCTGGGTACCGTAGAGCAATCGGATATCCGGCAACAGCTCAGCCGAATCATTTCCGTTATCTATCAGTCTTTTAATCTGCGACGTTAGCTGGCGGCAGATGGCATCACGGTTCATTTTCAGTTACTCCGGGTACGGTTTCCGACGCTAACAGTGTGCGCATTTTCTTACCGTTTCTCCAGAGCGCTGTAGAAATGGGCAAGACATCGGCAGGAATGTGCATTGAGAGGATAGCGCCTGCCCGCCACAATGTGCAGCATCAGGTTGCCTTCTGCGCCACCACGATTTTTTACCCACTACAGGGAACAAGCCATGAACAACTTTAATCTTCACACCCCAACCCGCATTCTGTTTGGTAAAGACGCTATCGCTGACCTGCGCGCGCAAATCCCGACGGACGCCCGCGTCCTGATTACCTACGGCGGCGGCAGCGTGAAAAAAACCGGCGTACTGGATCAGGTTTACAGCGCTCTGGAAGGGCTGGACGTACGCGAGTTCGGCGGTATCGAGCCTAACCCGTCTTATGAAACGCTGATGAACGCGGTAAAAATCGCCCGTGAGGAGCAGATCACTTTCCTGCTGGCGGTGGGCGGCGGTTCCGTGCTGGACGGCACCAAATTCATCGCGGCGGCAGCGCATTACGCTGACGGCATCGACCCGTGGCATATTCTGGAAACGGGCGGCAGCGACATCAGCAGTGCGATCCCGATGGGCTCCGTGCTGACGCTGCCGGCCACCGGCTCTGAGTCCAACAAAGGCGCGGTCATCTCCCGTAAAACCACCGGTGACAAGCAGGCCTTTATGAACGAACATGTTCAGCCCGTGTTCGCGATCCTCGATCCGGTTTACACCTATACCCTGCCTGCGCGTCAGGTGGCGAACGGCGTGGTCGACGCCTTTGTTCACACCGTTGAGCAGTACGTCACTTACCCGGTGAACGCCAAAATTCAGGATCGTTTCGCGGAAGGCATTCTGCTGACGCTGATTGAAGAAGGTCCGAAAGCGCTGAAAGAACCTGAAAACTATGACGTGCGTGCTAACGTGATGTGGGCTGCAACACAGGCACTGAATGGCCTTATCGGTGCAGGCGTGCCACAGGACTGGGCGACCCATATGCTCGGTCACGAGCTGACGGCGATGCACGGCCTGGATCACGCCCAGACGCTGGCGGTGGTTCTGCCTGCGCTGTGGAATGAAAAACGTGACGCTAAACGCGCCAAACTGCTCCAGTACGCCGAACGCGTCTGGAACATCACCGAGGGTTCCGACGATGCGCGTATTGATGCCGCAATTGAAGCCACCCGTCACTTCTTTGAAAGCCTGGGCGTGCCAACGCGTCTCTCTGACTACGGCCTGGACGGCAGCTCCATCCCTGCCCTGCTGGCGAAGCTGGAAGCACACGGTATGACGCAGATCGGCGAGCATGGCGACATCACCCTGGACGTCAGCCGTCGCATTTACGAAGCGGCACGCTAAGCGTTTTTAGGATCCTGACTTTCGTTTTTTGACATTTCGTCCAGACTTAATGCACATCACATCGTCGGAGGTTCCCTCCGGCGATGAGCACCTGAAGGAGGAAAAATGGCAAACCAAACCGTAATCAAGCTACAGGACGGCAACGTGATGCCCCAGCTGGGGCTAGGTGTATGGAAAGCCGGTAACGACGAGGTCGTCTCCGCCATTCATAAAGCCCTGGAAGTCGGCTATCGATCCATCGATACCGCCGCCGCCTATAAAAACGAGGACGGCGTGGGGACCGCGCTTGCCAGCGCTGGCATTCCCCGCGATGAGTTATTCATCACCACCAAGCTGTGGAACGACGATCAAAAGCGTCCACGCGAAGCGTTGCAGGAGAGCCTGGAGAAACTCCAGCTCGATTTCGTCGATCTTTATCTCATGCACTGGCCGGTACCGGCTATCGACCATTACGTTGATGCCTGGAAAGGGATGATTGAGCTGCAAAAAGAGGGGCTGATTAAAAGCATCGGCGTCTGTAATTTCCAGGTTCATCACCTGCAACGCCTGATTGATGAAACGGGCGTCGCGCCGGTGATTAACCAGATTGAGCTACACCCGCTGATGCAGCAGCGCCAGCTTCATTCGTGGAACGCCACGCACAAGATCCAGACCGAATCCTGGAGCCCGCTGGCTCAGGGCGGCGAAGGGGTGTTTGACCAGAAAATTATCCGCGAGCTGGCGGATAAGTACGGCAAAACGCCGGCGCAGATCGTCATTCGCTGGCATTTGGATAGCGGTCTGGTGGTGATCCCGAAATCGGTCACGCCATCGCGTATCGCCGAGAACTTCGACGTCTGGGATTTCCGCCTGGATAAAGACGAGCTGAGTGAAATTGCGAAGCTGGATCAGGGCAAGCGGCTTGGGCCGGATCCGGATCAGTTTGGCGGGTAGTTTCCCCTCACCCTAACCCTCTCCCACAGGGAGAGGGAATGCTTTCCACCCTCTCCCTGTGGGAGAGGGCCGGGGTGAGGGCATCATCGTTATCCGATCTTACGTTTTCCCGTTTTTTTCGTCCCCGAAGCCCCACCGTTCGAACGCTGATGCACAATTGGCGTGTGCTTGGTCAGCGCCGGGCGCGTATTGCGGTTCTGGCGGCGCGCTTCGCGCATCTCTTCCAGCGTTGGCGCTGGCACCAGACAATCACGACGCGAGCCGATCAGGTGCTTTTTCCCCATCTCTTCCAGCGCCTGACGGATCAGCGGCCAGTTTTTCGGGTCGTGATAGCGCAGCAGCGCTTTGTGCAGACGGCGCTGTTTATCCCCTTTCGGCACCACCACGTCTTCACTCTTATAGCCAATCTTACTTAGCGGGTTTTTGCCGGTGTAATACATGGTCGTCGAGTTGGCGAGCGGCGACGGGTAAAAGTTCTGCACCTGATCCAGACGGAATCGACGCTGCTTCAGCCACAGCGCCAGGTTCACCATGTCTTCATCACGGGTGCCGGGGTGCGCGGAGATGAAGTATGGGATCAGATACTGCTCTTTCCCCGCCTGTTTTGAAAAGGTATCAAACAGCTGTTTAAAGCGGTCATAGCTGCCCATGCCCGGCTTCATCATTTTGGACAGCGGGCCCTCTTCGGTGTGCTCCGGGGCGATCTTCAGATAACCGCCAACGTGGTGCGTCGCCAGCTCTTTGATGTAGCGCGGATCTTCCACCGCAATGTCGTAACGCACGCCGGAGGCGATCAGGATCTTCTTGATGCCTTTCAGGTCACGGGCGCGACGGTAAAGGTTGATCGTCGGCTCGTGGTTGGTGTCCATATGCTCGCAAATGCTCGGATAGACGCAGGAGAGACGACGACAGGTCTGCTCAGCGCGCGGCGATTTGCAGCGCAGCATGTACATGTTAGCCGTTGGACCACCCAAATCGGAGATTACGCCGGTAAAGCCCGGGACCGTGTCGCGAATCGCTTCGATCTCGTTAACAATCGACTCTTCGGAACGGCTCTGAATAATACGACCTTCGTGTTCGGTGATCGAACAGAGCGAGCACCCTATAATTCTGATCATTTAGAAATTTTTTTGCGTTTAAAATCAATGAATTGAAAGATTTCATTTTTCTAAGTCTGATAAAACAGATGAAAACCCAACTGACTATACTCATAAAACTCAATCTTTGCGCTGCTGTACGATACCAGTAATTACAGGTGCCGAGTTTAACATCATGAAAAGTAGCCCAATAATGAATGACGCAACGCCAGCTGCGGTGCCTAACTTCTGACTGAACACCATTGAAACAAAGTACATATTTGGGATAAAAACGGACATAGCAATCACGAAAAGTAACTTATTCAGATAATTATTTATTCGGGTCTTAACCTCAACTCTATCATAAAAAGCCATCGAAACGTAAGCAGTTATCAGTGAATAAAAAGACCATGTCATATAGTTAACCGATTCATTAAATGCCTCTCGCAAAAGCAAAGCACTTTCTGTCATTCCCTACCTCATTAAATCAATAGAAAATAAATCTGAATAATTTATTTTTAAAAGAAAAGAACACAACATAACTTCAGTAGTTATGATTAATCCCTGAATGATTATTTCTTAGCAAGATATAACATGCTTAATGTATATCAGGCAATAAAAAAACTCCCAAAGACCACCGCTGTGGTCTTCAGGTATAGGATTTAAAGAACGAACTCAGTCCGGAAACGTATCACTATCTTCTGTAACGTCCGCTTTCTCTGGTAACATTCTGTTTTTAATATACTGTGAATTCCTGCAGATGAGAGGAAAAATCTCCGAGTTATTCATTATACGGCTTTGTTGAATAAATCAGATTTCGGGTAAGTCTCCCCCGTAGCGGGTTGTGTTTTCAGGCAATACGCACGCTTTCAGGCATACCTGCTTTCGTCATTTTGTTCAGCGCTCGTACCAGGGCCATAGCCTCTGCAACCTGACCATCGTAGTCACGCAGTGTCAGTGAACCTCCGAACAGCTGTTTTACCCGGTACATCGCCGTTTCCGCTATCGAGCGACGGTTATAATCTGTTGTCCATTTCCACCGCGCATTACTCCCGGTCAGCCGCTGATTCGCAACAGCACGGTTACGGTCTGCATATTCACCGGGCCAGTAACCCGCGCCTTTTCGGGGCGGGATAAGCGCGCTGATTTTCTTACGCCGCAGTTCATCGTGACAGAGCCGGGTGTCGTAAGCGCCGTCTGCCGATGCTGCCCTGATTTTTCTGTGAGTCTGCCGGATAAGACCCGGGAAGGCTTCTGAGTCCGTCACATTGTTCAGCGACAGGTCTGCACAGATGATTTCATGTGTGTTGCTGTCAACTGCCAGATGCAACTTTCGCCAGATACGGCGGCGTTCCTGGCCATGTTTTTTGACTTTCCATTCGCCTTCACCAAAGACCTTCAGCCCGGTGGAATCAATCACCAGATGCGCGATTTCACCCCGGGTGGGCGTTTTGAAACTGACATTAACCGACTTTGCGCGCTTGCTGACACTGGTGTAATCCGGGCAGCGCAACGGAACATTCATCAGTGTAAAAATGGAATCAATAAAACCCTGTGCAGCCCGCAGGGTCAACCTGAACACGCGTTTAATGACCAGAACGGTGGTGATGGCGAGATCAGAATAGCGCTGAGGTCTTCCCCGTGATGAAGGCGTTGCCGACTCATACCAGGCCTGAATAGCTTCATCATCCAGCCAGAAAGTTATGGAGCCACGGTTGATGAGGGCTTTATTGTAGGTGGGCCAGTTGGTGATTTTGAACTTTTGCTTTGCCACGGAACGGTCTGCGTTGTCGGGAAGATGCGTGATCTGATCCTTCAACTCAGCAAAAGTTCGATTTATTCAACAAAGCCAAACAGAAGCCACTGGAGCACCTCAAAAACACCATCATACACTAAATCAGTAAGTTGGCAGCATCACCTTTTGCGTCTATAGTCATGATGTCAAATGAACGCGTTTCGACAGGAAATCATCATGAATAAATATCAGGCAGTTATTATTGGTTTTGGCAAGGCTGGAAAAACATTAGCCGTCACGCTGGCAAAAGCAGGTTGGCGTGTGGCTCTCATCGAACAATCAAATGCAATGTATGGCGGGACCTGTATTAATATCGGCTGTATCCCAACCAAAACATTGGTTCATGACGCACAGCAGCACACAGATTTTGTCCGTGCCATACAGCGTAAAAATGAAGTGGTTAATTTTTTACGTAATAAGAATTTTCATAATCTTGCGGATATGCCCAATATCGACGTGATCGACGGCCAGGCGGAGTTTATCAATAATCATAGCCTGCGTGTTCATCGGCCTGAGGGAAATTTGGAGATTCATGGCGAGAAAATTTTTATTAATACCGGTGCACAAGCCGTGGTTCCGCCAATTCCTGGAATTACCACCACGCCTGGTGTATATGACAGCACCGGATTACTTAATCTAAAAGAATTGCCTGGGCATTTAGGTATTTTGGGCGGCGGATATATTGGCGTTGAGTTCGCCTCTATGTTCGCTAATTTTGGCAGCAAAGTAACCATTTTAGAGGCAGCTTCGCTGTTTTTGCCTCGGGAAGATCGGGATATTGCTGATAATATCGCGACGATTTTACGCGATCAGGGCGTCGATATTATCCTCAATGCCCATGTGGAGCGAATCAGTCACCATGAAAATCAAGTGCAAGTGCATAGCGAGCACGCCCAACTGGCGGTGGATGCACTGTTAATAGCTTCCGGTCGTCAACCGGCTACCGCTTCGTTACATCCAGAAAATGCCGGTATCGCAGTAAACGAGCGCGGGGCAATTGTCGTTGACAAGCGATTACATACCACCGCAGACAATATTTGGGCGATGGGAGATGTTACCGGCGGGCTGCAATTTACTTACATATCACTGGATGATTACCGCATTGTACGTGATGAGTTACTGGGTGAAGGCAAACGTAGTACTGATGATCGGAAAAATGTGCCTTATTCCGTATTTATGACACCGCCCCTGTCCAGGGTTGGTATGACAGAAGAACAAGCCAGAGAGAGTGGTGCTGATATTCAGGTGGTGACATTGCCTGTAGCTGCAATTCCGCGCGCCAGAGTGATGAACGATACCCGTGGGGTATTAAAAGCGATTGTTGATAATAAAACCCAACGTATATTAGGGGCATCACTGCTGTGTATTGACTCCCACGAGATGATCAATATAGTGAAAATGGTGATGGATGCCGGGCTGCCTTATAGCATATTACGCGATCAGATATTTACTCATCCGTCGATGAGCGAATCACTCAATGATCTATTTTCATTAGTCAAATAAACTCAAAATCAGACGCCAGAACAAATATTCTGGCGTCTCAGAGAAAAGAATCTTATTAATTCTCTGTTACTCTATAACTTCTTAATCACTTCATTGATGGTATTTTATATGTTTAAAAAATCGGTGATGCTGCCAACTTAATGATTTAGTGTATGATGGTGTTTTTGAGGTGCTCCAGTGGCTTCTGTTTCTATCAGCTGTCCCTCCTGTTCAGCTACTGACGGGGTGGTGCGTAACGGCAAAAGCACCGCCGGACATCAGCGCTATCTCTGCTCTCACTGCCGTAAAACATGGCAACTGCAGTTCACTTACACCGCTTCTCAACCCGGTACGCACCAGAAAATCATTGATATGGCCATGAATGGCGTTGGATGCCGGGCAACCGCCCGCATTATGGGCGTTGGCCTCAACACGATTTTACGTCACTTAAAAAACTCAGGCCGCAGTCGGTAACCTCGCGCATACAGCCGGGCAGTGACGTCATCGTCTGCGCGGAAATGGACGAACAGTGGGGATACGTCGGGGCTAAATCGCGCCAGCGCTGGCTGTTTTACGCGTATGACAGGCTCCGGAAGACGGTTTGCGAACGCACTATGGCGACGCTGGGGCGTCTTATGAGCCTGCTGTCACCCTTTGACGTGGTGATATGGATGACGGATGGCTGGCCGCTGTATGAATCCCGCCTGAAGGGAAAGCTGCACGTAATCAGCAAGCGATATACGCAGCGAATTGAGCGGCATAACCTGAATCTGAGGCAGCACCTGGCACGGCTGGGACGGAAGTCGCTGTCGCTCACAAAATCGGTGGAGCTGCATGACAAAGTCATCGGGCATTATCTGAACATAAAACACTATCAATAATTTTGAGTCATTACCCAGTTAGCAATAACCCCCGCTTGCGGGGGCCATACCCACCAGGAGCAAACGCAGAAAGCCCGAGATACTTCTGCTGTACCGGGGGCTGGCGACATTTCAGGCAACACTCATAGTTGACATCCTCCCCGCCCTAAAGGGCGGGGAGGATGTCAATAATAGCAGACCACATCATGATGTCATTCTGACCGACAGATGCCAGAAGCAGAGGATCCATCCCATTTTATACCTACCTTATAACACTTAGAAAAACAACATGTTAAAAATGTTTATTGGAAACAATTTTATTTCCAATTGTAATGATAACCATTCTCATATTAATATGGCTACGTGATAATTAACTTTTGATGCACTCCGCATGTCTGACCGTGCCACTTCCACAGCTTCCTTAACGTTCGAGTCGCTTTATGGCACCCATCACGGCTGGTTGAAAAGTTGGCTGACGCGCAAACTCCAGTCTGCCTTTGATGCAGATGACATTGCCCAGGACACTTTTTTGCGGGTAATGAGCAGCGAAACGCTCTCGACGATCCGCGATCCTCGCTCTTTCCTGTGCACTATCGCCAAACGCGTGATGGTGGACCTGTTTCGCCGAAACGCGCTGGAAAAAGCGTATCTGGAGATGCTGGCGCTTATGCCGGAGGGGGTAGCGCCTTCACCTGAGGAACGCGAAAGCCAGCTCGAGACCCTACAACTCGTCGACAGCATGCTGGACGGGCTAAACGGAAAAACACGTGAAGCGTTTCTGCTTTCGCAACTGGATGGCCTGACATACAGCGAGATTGCGCACAAACTCGGTGTTTCCGTCAGCTCCGTGAAAAAATACGTGGCGAAAGCCGTCGAGCACTGCCTGCTGTTTCGTCTGGAGCATGGGTTATGAATCCTTCGTTAACCGATTCCCGCCGTCAGGCGCTGCGTTCAGCTTCCCACTGGTATGCCGTGCTAAGCGGCGAGCGCGTCAGCCCACAACAGGAAGCGCGCTGGCAACAGTGGTATGAACAGGATCAGGATAACCAGTGGGCCTGGCAGCAGGTTGAAAACCTGCGCAACCAGCTTGGCGGTGTGCCTGGCGACGTTGCCAGCCGGGCGCTGCACGATACCCGCCTCACCCGCCGTCACGTGATGAAAGGATTACTGCTGTTGCTCGGCGCTGGCGGAGGCTGGCAACTCTGGCAGTCGGAAACCGGCGAAGGTCTGCGGGCAGATTACCGCACCGCCAAAGGCGCAGTCAGCCGTCAGCAACTGGAAGATGGCTCCCTGCTCACGCTGAATACCCAAAGCGCGGCGGATGTGCGTTTTGATGCGCATCAGCGCACCGTCCGGCTCTGGTACGGTGAAATCGCCATTACTACCGCGAAAGATGCGCAGCAACGCCCCTTCCGCGTCCTGACCCGTCAGGGCCAACTCACCGCTTTAGGGACAGAATTTACCGTCCGCCAGCAGGATAATTTCACGCAGCTTGACGTGCAGCAGCACGCCGTGGAAGTGCTTCTCGCCAGTGCCCCCGCGCAAAAACGCATCGTGAACGCTGGTGAAAGCCTGCAGTTCAGCGCCTCTGAGTTTGGCGCAGTGAAACCGCTGGATGACGAGAGTACAAGCTGGACGAAGGGCATCCTGAGCTTCAGCGATAAACCGCTGGGTGAGGTGATAGCCACGCTAAGCCGTTACCGCAACGGCGTGCTGCGCTGCGATCCCGCCGTTGCCGGGCTGCGCCTGAGCGGGACGTTCCCGCTGAAAAATACCGATGCGATCCTGAACGTTATCGCTCAAACGCTTCCCGTTAAAATTCAGTCTATTACGCGGTACTGGATAAACATTTCACCGCTGTAAGAAAAATAATTCTCATTTCGATTGTCCTTTTTACCCTTCTCGTTCGACTCATAGCTGAACACAACAAAAATGATGATGGAGAAGGTATGACGCCGTTACGCGTTTTTCGTAAAACAACACCTTTGGTTAACGCCATTCGCCTGAGCCTGCTGCCGCTGGCCGGTCTCTCGTTTTCCGCTTTTGCTGCACAGGTTGATATCGCACCGGGATCGCTCGACAAAGCGCTCAATCAGTATGCCGCACACAGCGGAATTACCCTCTCGGTTGACGCCAGCCTGACGCGCGGCAAGCAGAGCAACGGCCTGCACGGAGATTACGACGTCGAGAGCGGCCTGCAACAACTGCTGGACGGCAGCGGACTGCAGGTAAAACCGCTGAGAAATAACAGCTGGACGCTGGAGACCGCGCCCGCGCCAAAAGAAGATGCCCTGACCGTGGTCGGCGACTGGCTGGGCGATGCGCGTGAAAACGACGTATTTGAACATGCTGGCGCGCGTGACGTGATCCGCCGTGAGGATTTCGCCAAAACCGGCGCAACCACCATGCGTGAGGTGCTTAACCGCATCCCTGGCGTCAGCGCGCCGGAAAACAACGGCACCGGCAGCCACGACCTGGCGATGAACTTTGGCATCCGGGGCCTGAACCCACGCCTCGCCAGCCGCTCGACCGTCCTGATGGACGGCATCCCCGTCCCCTTTGCCCCTTACGGTCAGCCGCAGCTTTCACTGGCTCCCGTTTCGCTCGGCAACATGGATGCCATTGACGTGGTGCGCGGTGGTGGTGCGGTGCGTTACGGACCGCAGAGCGTGGGCGGCGTGGTGAACTTTGTTACCCGCGCCATTCCGCAGGACTTTGGTATCGAGGCGGGGGTGGAAGGTCAGCTCAGCCCAACCTCTTCACAAAACAACCCGAAAGAGACGCACAACCTGATGGTGGGCGGCACAGCGGACAACGGTTTTGGCACCGCGCTGCTCTACTCCGGCACGCGCGGCAGTGACTGGCGCGAGCACAGCGCCACCCGCATCGACGACCTGATGCTGAAAAGCAAATATGCGCCGAATGAGGTGCACACCTTCAACAGCCTGCTGCAATATTACGATGGTGAAGCCGACATGCCCGGCGGCCTGTCCCGCGCGGATTACGACGCCGATCGCTGGCAATCCACCCGCCCGTATGACCGCTTCTGGGGCCGTCGCAAGCTGGCGAGCCTGGGCTACCAGTTCCAGCCGGACAGCCAGCATAAATTCAACATTCAGGGGTTCTACACCCAAACCCTGCGCAGCGGCTACCTGGAGCAAGGCAAACGCATCACCCTCTCGCCGCGTAACTACTGGGTGCGCGGTATTGAGCCACGCTACAGCCAGAGCTTTATGATCGGCCCTTCCGCGCACGAAGTGGGCGTGGGCTATCGCTATGTGAATGAATCAACGCATGAAATGCGTTACTACACCGCCACCAGCAGCGGGCAGTTGCCGTCCGGCTCAAGCCCTTACGACCGCGACACGCGTTCCGGCACCGAGGCGCACGCCTGGTATCTGGATGACAAAATCGACATCGGCAACTGGACCATCACGCCGGGTATGCGTTTCGAACATATCGAGTCATACCAGAACAACGCCATCAAAGGCACGCACGAAGAGGTGAGCTATAACGCACCGCTTCCGGCGTTGAACGTGCTCTATCACCTGACTGATAGCTGGAATCTTTATGCAAACACTGAAGGCTCGTTCGGCACCGTACAGTACAGCCAGATTGGCAAGGCTGTGCAAAGCGGCAATGTGGAACCGGAAAAAGCGCGAACCTGGGAACTCGGTACCCGCTACGATGACGGCGCGCTGACGGCGGAAATGGGGCTGTTCCTGATTAACTTTAACAATCAGTACGACTCCAACCAGACCAACGACACCGTCACTGCACGTGGCAAAACGCGCCATACCGGGCTGGAAACGCAGGCACGTTACGACCTGGGTACGCTAACGCCAACGCTTGATAACGTTTCCGTCTACGCCAGCTATGCGTATGTGAACGCGGAAATCCGCGAGAAAGGCGACACCTATGGCAATCAGGTGCCATTCTCCCCGAAACATAAAGGCACGCTGGGCGTGGACTACAAGCCGGGCAACTGGACGTTCAATCTGAACAGCGATTTCCAGTCCAGCCAGTTTGCGGATAACGCCAATACGGTGAAAGAGAGCGCCGACGGCAGTACCGGCCGCATTCCCGGCTTCATGCTCTGGGGCGCACGCGTGGCGTATGACTTTGGCCCGCAGATGGCAGATCTGAACCTGGCGTTCGGTGTGAAAAACATCTTCGACCAGGACTACTTCATCCGCTCTTATGACGACAACAACAAAGGCATCTACGCAGGCCAGCCGCGCACGCTGTATATGCAGGGGTCGTTGAAGTTCTGATGTGTTAACGCCCGGCTTGCCGGGCTTTTAGCTGGAATGTGACTATGTTGGCATTTATCCGTTTTCTTTTTGCAGGCCTGCTGCTGGTGATCGGCCACGCCTTTGCCGCCACGGTTCAGGACGAACACGGCACGTTTACACTCGATAAAACGCCACAACGGATTGTGGTGCTGGAACTCTCGTTCGCCGATGCGCTGGCCGCCGTGGACGTCAGCCCGATCGGTATTGCCGACGATAACGATGCAAAACGCATCCTGCCCGAAGTGCGTGCGCACCTGAAACCGTGGCAGTCCGTCGGAACGCGCGCGCAGCCGAGCCTGGAAGCCATTGCTGCCCTGAAACCAGACCTGATCATTGCCGACAGCAGTCGCCATGCGGGGATTTACACTGCCTTGCAGCAAATCGCGCCGGTACTGCTGCTTAAGTCCCGCAACGAAACCTACGCTGAAAATTTGCACTCAGCGGCTATCATCGGCGAAGTGGTAGGTAAAAAACGAGAGATGCAGGCGCGTCTGGAACAACATAAAGAGAAGATGGCGCAGTGGTCCAGCCAGCTTCCCACAGGGACACGCGTGGCCTTTGGCACATCACGCGAACAGCTATTCAACCTGCATACCCAGGAGACCTGGACCGGCAGCGTGCTGGCTTCTCTGGGGCTGAACGTTCCCGCTGCGATGGCGGGCGCGTCCATGCCGTCCATCGGCCTGGAGCAACTGCTGGCGGTCAATCCTGCCTGGCTGCTGGTTGCCCACTATCGCGAAGAGAGCATTGTTAAACGCTGGCAACAAGATCCGCTCTGGCAGATATTAACCGCCGCGCAGAAGCAGCAGGTTGCTTCAGTCGACAGTAACGCCTGGGCGCGGATGCGCGGTATTTTTGCCGCAGAGCGTATTGCCGCTGACACGGTAAAAATCTTCCACCATCAGCCGCTTACCGATGTGAAATGACCGCGCTAAAACACCCGGTGCTGCTGTGGGGGCTTCCCGTTGCAGTACTTATTATTATTTTCTGGCTGAGTCTGTTTTGCTACTCGGCCATTCCTGTTTCCGGAGCAGACGCAATCCGCGCCCTGCTGCCTGGACACACGCCAACGCTACCAGAAGCGCTGGTGCAAAACCTTCGTTTGCCGCGAAGCCTGGTCGCCGTTCTGATCGGCGCAAGCCTGGCGCTCGCGGGCACGCTGCTGCAAACCCTGACCCACAACCCAATGGCCTCTCCTTCACTGCTCGGCATTAACAGCGGCGCGGCGCTGGCTATGGCGCTTACCAGCGCGCTGAGTCCGACGCCGGTTGCAGGCTATTCCCTGTCGTTCATCGCGGCATGCGGGGGCGGCGTGAGCTGGCTGCTGGTCATGACCGCAGGAGGCGGGTTTCGTCATACCCAGGACAGAAACAAACTGATCCTCGCGGGTATCGCGCTGTCGGCCTTTTGTATGGCCCTGACCCGCATCACCCTGCTGCTGGCCGAAGATCATGCTTACGGCATCTTTTACTGGCTGGCAGGCGGAGTGTCCCACGCCCACTGGCAGGATGTCTGGCAGCTCTTGCCGGTGGTGGTCACTGCAGTCCCTGTCGTGTTGCTGCTGGCGAATCAACTGAACCTGCTCAACGTCAGCGACAGTACCGCCCATACGCTGGGAGTGAACCTGCCGAGACTACGTTTGATCATCAATATGTTAGTGCTGCTTCTGGTTGGCGCGTGCGTCAGTGTGGCAGGTCCGGTGGCGTTTATCGGCCTGCTGGTGCCACATCTGGCGCGCTTCTGGGCAGGCTTCGATCAGCGCAACGTACTGCCGGTGAGCATGCTGCTGGGGGCCACGCTGATGCTGATGGCAGATGTACTCGCACGCGCGCTGGCCTTCCCCGGCGATCTGCCCGCAGGCGCAGTGCTGGCGCTGATTGGCAGTCCTTGCTTTGTCTGGCTGGTGAGGAGGCGAGGATGAAAATTGCGCTGGTCATTTTCATCACCCTTGCCCTGGCAGGTTGTGCGCTGTTATCACTCCATATGGGGGTGATCCCCGTGCCGTGGCGCGCGCTGCTGACCGACTGGCAGGACGGACGCGAGCATTATTATGTATTGATGGAGTACCGACTGCCGCGCTTGCTGCTGGCACTGTTTGTCGGTGCAGCCCTCGCCGTGGCGGGCGTGCTGGTACAGGGGATTGTGCGTAACCCGCTAGCATCACCGGATATTCTCGGCATTAACCATGCCGCCAGCCTTGCCTCTGTGGGAGCACTGCTTCTTATGCCATCACTATCCGTGATGGTGCTGCCGCTGCTGGCCTTTGCGGGCGGTATGGCGGGGTTGATCTTGCTGAAGATGCTGGCAAAGACCCACCAGCCGATGAAGCTGGCGCTCACCGGCGTGGCGCTTTCCGCCTGCTGGGCGAGCCTGACGGATTACCTGATGCTCCTGCACCCGCAGGATGTAAACAGTGCCCTGCTGTGGCTGACGGGTAGCTTATGGGGGCGCGACTGGCACTTTGTGAAGATTGCCGTGCCGTTGCTCATTCTGTTTTTGCCGCTGAGCCTGCGCTTTTGTCGCGATCTCGACCTGCTGGCGCTGGGCGATGCACGAGCAGCCACGCTCGGCGTGTCGGTTCAGCGCACCCGGTTCCAGGGGCTGATGCTGGCTGTCGCGATGACAGCAACCGGCGTGGCCGTCTGTGGCCCGATAAGTTTTATTGGTCTCGTCGTGCCGCACATGGTGCGCAGGATCGCCGGCGGGCGTCACCGCTGGCTGATGCCCGTTTCGGCCCTGACGGGCGCGTTGTTGCTGGTCATTGCCGATCTGCTGGCACGAATCATTCATCCGCCGCTGGAGCTTCCGGCAGGCGTGCTGACCGCCATTATCGGCGCACCGTGGTTTGTCTGGCTGCTTGTGAGAATGCGATAAATGAGATTACGTACTGAAAATCTGACCGTCAGCTATGGCGCACAAACCGTGCTGGATGGACTTTCTCTCGCCCTGCCTGCCGGAAAAATCACGGCCCTGCTCGGCCCTAACGGTTGCGGGAAATCGACGCTGTTGAACTGTTTTTCTCGCCTGTTAACACCAGACTCTGGCGAGATATTGCTTGATGAAAAACCCATAGCCGGTTTTTCCGCCCGCCAGCTGGCTCGCCGCCTGGCTTTACTGCCGCAACACCATTTATCCCCCGAGGGGATCACTGTACGGGAACTGGTTTCCTACGGCCGCAGCCCGTGGCTGTCGTTGTGGGGGCGACTCTCCGCGGAAGACAACGAGCGGGTCAACGTGGCAATGAGTCAGACCCGGACGCGCAATCTGGCTGACCGCAGGTTAACCCAGCTTTCCGGCGGCCAGCGCCAGCGTGCGTTTCTGGCGATGGTGCTGGCACAGGATACGCCACTCATTCTTCTTGATGAGCCTACGACCTACCTCGATATCAATCATCAGGTTGAACTGATGCGCCTGATGGTTGAACTCAAAAGGCAGGGGAAAACCGTAGTGACGGTACTCCACGATCTGAATCAGGCCAGCCGCTATTGCGATCATCTGGTGGTACTGGCAAGCGGTCGCGTGATGGCGCAAGGTGCTCCGGAAGCAGTGATGAAACCAGAGCTTATAAAGACGGTGTTCAGCGTAGAAGCGGAAATCCATCCCGAACCGGTATCTGGCAGACCCATGTGTGTGGTGAAGTAGTCTGGCGAAGTCATAAGGATCATCACAGGACAGATAAAGGAAGTGATAACCACCTGCCAACAGGCACCAAAATCTGGCTGGTTGCCGGTATCACCGACATGCGCAACGGCTTCAATGGTCTCGCCGCAAAGGTGCAGACGATGCTGAAAGATGACCCGATATCCGGCCATGTCTTCATCTTCCGGGGCCGCAGCGGCAGTAAGGTCAAACTGCTGTGGTCCACCGGCGACGGGCTGTGCCTGCTGACCAAACGGCTGGAACGCGGCCGCTTCGCCTGGCCCTCTGCCCGCGATGGCAAAGTGTTCCTGACCCCGGCGCAGCTGGCAATGCTTCTGGAAGGCATCGACTGGCGGCAGCCTAAAAGACTGCTTACGTCCCTGACCATGTTGTAGGCCTCTTTATCCTGGTTGTCGTTGAATAAGCCTGGTAAAATGCGGGCTTATGAACAACACCTCCCCCTGACGACATCCTTCTGCTGAAACAGCGCCTGTCCGAACAGGAAGCGCTGAACCGCGCCCTGCTGGAAAAGCAGGCCGACCGGGAGCGCGAAATAGACCATCTGCAGGCGCAGCTGGATAAGCTTCGCCGGATGAACTTCGGCAGTCGTTCTGAATAAATCTCCCGCCGCATCGCGCAGATAGAAGCCGACCTGAACCGGCTTCAGACAGAAAGCGATACGCTGACGGGTCGGGTTGCCGATACGGGCCGGGCCCCGTATCGTTTTAACCCTGAATATTCATCGCAGATATTGTTTCGGGTTTTCCGGTATACCAGCCCTGAACTAGGTAACCGGGGCCAAGAGAACGGACGAATTCAAACTGTCCTGGCGTTTCCACCCCTTCAAACACCAGTGGTTTGCCAGTACCACGTAACCCTTTCACCACAGAAACAAGTAGCGCTCGCTTCACCGGGTCATCAATATTGGCAATAAAAATACGGTCTATTTTTATCTCATCGAAATCCAGTACCGTCAGCCATTCAATATGGGGGCCGCTTGGCAAACGGAATCTATGGTCACTCCCGTTTTTGCAACACCGATTTTGACGACAAGTTGGCTTGCTTGAATCTATCCGGCGTCTGAATGGGATTTTATTCCCGCGCCTTGATGAGTTCCGCGCCTGATGAACCTCCAGAAAATATACGGCTTCAATGAGCCTTTCCGTTTTACAGGTTCCTCAACAGGCCGGTGGGCCGTTAGTATCATCAATATCAGTATTCGCAAAACCAGATCAGTAATTCTTTAAACCGGTGTATTTCTGCCGTTATGCTACATAAGTTTGCTGTCGTGCCGTTAGGGCCCAGGCTATTCTGGCCAGCTTGTTTGCCAGAGCACAAGTGACGACAAAGTTGCTTTTCCGGCACAGTAAATCCCTGACCCAATCGGCCAATTTGCCAGACTGGTGTTCCAGTTTTTGTATGAATACCCTGGCACATTGAACCAACAAAGTTCGGATCTTTTTATTACCTCGCTTACTAATTCCCAGCAATGTCGTCCTACCTCCCGTGCTGTACTGCCGAGGTACAAGCCCTGTTGCCGCCGCAAAGTCACGGCTGCTGGCGTACTGCTTCCCGTCGCCAATCTCAGTTGAAATAGTACTCGCTGTCAGTGTTCCGACGCAGGGAATGCTCAGCAAGCGCTGTCCAACCTCATCTTCGTCCAACTTTCGTTTCAACTGGGATTCCAAATCTTTAATCTGCTCAACAAGATAGTGATAATGCTGTTGTAATTTCAGCAATAACTGGCTGAGGTAAAGAGGCAAACTATTATCCTCAAGAATGGTACTCAGTCGGCTAATAACGGCAGCTCCTCGGGGAACGCTAATGCCAAATTCCAGCAGAAAAGCATGCATTTGATTGGTTGTTTTTACCTTATCCTGAACCAGGGATTCACGGACACGATGCAGAGCCCGCATTGCCTGCTGAGATTCCGTTCTGGGCTGCACAAAACGCATAGACGGACGCGATGCAGCTTCACAAATAGCTTCGGCGTCGACAAAGTCGTTTTTATTGCTTTTAACGAACGGGCGGACAAATTGTGGTGATATCAGCTTTGGGGAATGCCCCAACTCTTCCAACTTGCGTGCCATAAAGTGAGAACCGCCACAGGCTTCCATTGCGATGGTTGTAGCGGGGCATGTCGCCAAAAATTCGATCAACTTTGGCCGGGTAAATTTTTTACGGTAAACAGCCTTCCCGCGACGATCCTGGCAATGAATATGGAAAGAGTTTTTACCCAGATCGATACCAATGAGCGCAATGTTTTCCATGATAGTTCTCCGAATGAAAGCCTGTCCTCAGCATAGTACCGGGAAGGAGGGAGTGACCATCTCATTAAATATCCTACGTTAAGCCTGTTTCTTTAGCTGGCATTACAAAAAGCGAGCGTCTGCATGGTACAGACAGACACCCGAATACGATAAAAATGAGACGAAAAAAACAGGTTACTTAACCCGCTTCCCCGTTTCGTCAATGATCTTTTCGCCGTCCTCTTTGGTAAACGCTCCTTTCTGACCTTCAGGTAGAATATCCAGCACTATTTCTGAAGGGCGGCAAAGACGAGTGCCAAGCGGCGTAACGACTACCGGCCGATTAATCAGGATCGGATGTTGAAGCATAAAATCAATCAACTGCTCATCACTGAATTTCTCTTCATCAAGGCCCAGGTGTTCATAAGGCTCAACATTCTTACGCAGCAATGCACGCACCGTAATTCCCATATCTGAAATAAGTTTAATCAGCTCATCACGGGTCGGTGGCGTATCGAGATAATAAATAATGGTCGGTTCGTTACCGCTGTTACGGATCATCTCCAGCGTGTTGCGTGAAGTGCCGCAGGCCGGGTTGTGATAGATGGTAATGTTGCTCATATCTTTATCTCATTACAAAGTGATGGAAAGCCGCAACGCCAGCGCGGCCAGAGTGACAAACAGCACGGGCAGAGTCATGATAATGCCCGTGCGGAAGTAATAACCCCAGGTGATCGTTATATTTTTCTGGGCAAGCACATGCAGCCAAAGCAGGGTTGCCAGACTGCCAATCGGGGTGATTTTCGGGCCTAAATCGCAGCCAATCACGTTGGCATAAATCATTGCCTCTTTGACGACGCCAGTCGCCGTACTCCCGTCAATCGACAGCGCGCCAATCAGCACCGTCGGCATATTGTTCATCACCGACGACAGGAACGCGGTCAGGAAGCCGGTGCCGAACGTTGCTGCCCATAACCCCTTTTCTGCCAGCAGGTTCAGTACACCAGACAGATACTCCGTGAGCCCGGCATTGCGCAGGCCATAGACCACCAGGTACATGCCCAGCGAAAAAATCACGATCTGCCATGGCGCACTGCGCAGGACTTTCCCTGTGTTGATGCCATGACCTCTTTTCGCCACGATAAACAGTACTGCTGCGCCAGCAGCTGCTATCGCGCTGACAGGGATCCCCAGCGGCTCCAGAACGAAGAAACCGACAAGCAGCAATAACAGGACAATCCAGCCCGCCCTGAACGTTGCCGCATCCTTTATCACACTGGCAGGCGTCTTCAGCAGCGAAACGTCATACGTTGCCGGAATATCCCTGCGGAAGAAGAGATGCAGCATGATCAGCGTGGCCGCAATCGCTGCCGCATCCACGGGGATCATAACGGAGGCGTACTGCGTAAAGCCCAGATCGAAGAAGTCCGCCGAGACGATATTCACCAGGTTAGAAACAATGAGTGGCAGGCTGGCCGTATCTGCAATAAATCCTGCAGCCATGACAAAGGCCAGTGTCGTGCCCTGGCTGAACCCCAGTGCGAGCAGCATCGCAATCACAATCGGCGTCAGGATCAGCGCGGCGCCATCATTGGCGAACAAAGCAGCAACAGCGGCACCGAGCAAGACTATCCAGGTGAACAGCAGGCGGCCACGTCCGTTACCCCAGCGGGAGACGTGCAGTGCGGCCCATTCAAAGAAGCCGGACTCATCGAGCAGCAGGCTGATGATGATGACCGCAATAAATGCCGCTGTCGCGTTCCAGACGATATTCCAGACAACGGGAATATCAGAGATATGGATGACACCGGTTCCCAGCGCCAGCACAGCCCCGATACTCGCGCTCCAGCCAATACTCAGGCCTCTGGGTTGCCAGATCACCAGTACCAGCGTCAGTAAAAATATACTCCCTGCCAAAAGCATCTCAGACCCCATCATATATGATTTTGTAAATATGTTTTCCTGCCTCAGCAGGAGGTGCAGGCTGATTTGTCCAGCCATTCACGTACATCCTCGCGCAGACACTGCCAGGTCGTCGTGATTGTCTCTGCTGCCCACGCCGGAATATGGGGTGACAGACGATAGTGGATCCATTTGCCTTCCCGACGGTCAAGAACCAGATCAGCCTCGCGAAGGATAGCCATATGTCGCGAAATTTTGGGCTGCGATTCGCAGGTGGCAACGCAGATATCGCAGACGCACAATTCTCCGGACTCACGGAGAAGCATGACGATGGCTAGCCGTGTTTCATCCGACAGGATTTTGAAAAGCTGAACAGGTTGTAGCATTTTTCACTCCGTTCCCTTTAGAATACACATATGTTAGATCATATATATTAACTTTAAAATCACCTGTTCTCTCCGGAGGAGAAAAATGGAACAATTTCCAGCCCTGAATACTGACTGTTTTGATCAACATATTGCCGAACGTCTGCACCTGCAGGAGCCCCCACGGATTCTGATCCTGTATGGCTCATTAAGGGAGCGCTCCTACAGTCGCTTTGCCGCGGAGGAAGCAGGTCGCCTGCTGACGGCGATGGGCGCGGAGGTGAAATTCTTTAACCCCTCCGGTTTACCCCTGCCGGATGATGCCCCGGATACGCACCCTAAAGTCTCCGAGCTACGCGGGCTGGTCAGATGGTGTGACGGGATGGTGTGGAGCTCGCCGGAACGGCACGGGGCTATGAGCGCGGTGATGAAGGCGCAGATCGACTGGATACCGTTGAGTGAAGGCGCGGTTCGTCCTTCGCAGGGCAAGACACTTGCAGTGATGCAGGTTTGCGGCGGTTCGCAGTCCTTCAATGCCGTGAACCAGATGCGCATTCTGGGCCGCTGGATGCGGATGTTCACAATTCCCAACCAGTCCTCGGTGGCGAAAGCCTGGCAGGAATTTGATGAGAACGGAAGGATGAAGCCGTCCTCATGGTACGACCGTATCGTAGATGTCGCAGAGGAGTTGTTTAAAATTACGTTGCTGCTCAGGGGACAAACCAGCTACCTTGCAGATCGCTACAGCGAACGAAAAGAGAGTCATCAGGAACTTTCGTACCGCGTCAATCAGGAAAAAATATAACGCCTTCTGATCGTATAAATACACACCATGAGCGTTTTCACAAAGTCTCCTTCTGCCAGGCAGCGGATAATCTTACATGTGTCTGTCGTTTTCAGAAGACGGCAGACCGGACTAAAACCATAGGCATATCATTTGCCTTCAACAAGTTCACCGAACAGCTCTTTCACCCTGTTTCTGGCGTCCGTTAGCGCTATGTGCCCTTGTCCGGTGATTTCATATACTCGCCGACTTCGTCGACCGGCCTGAACATGTCGTGAGGTGAGATACCCCTTCTTTTCCATACCGTGCAGCATCGGATACAGGGTACCCGGGCTGAGTTGATAACCGTGGTGTCGCAATTCCTCAATGATGCCCAGACCAAAGACGGGTTCTTTGGCTGCATGATGCAGGATGTGCAAACGGATCATCCCGCCGTAAAGATCTTTGTCGGTCACGCCCGGAACCTCACAGTGCTAAACTCAACAACCAACCCGCAACACCGCAACTCACTACGACCAGCCACGGCGGCAGTTTCCAGAACATCAGAGCGACCAGTGCCACAAGGGCAAGGCCGAAATCTTGCGGAGCGAGAACTGCGCTCGTCCATACTGGTTGATAGAGAGCTGCCAGCAGAAGGCCAACTACGGCTGCATTAATACCCTGCAACGCTGCTTGTGTACGGATATTGCGGCGCAGACTTTCCCAGAACGGCAATGCTCCCACAATCAGAAGGAAGGACGGTGCGAAAATTGCCAGCAGACAAACCAGACCACCCAGCCAGCCAGAAGGCACCTGGTTCATCGAAGCCCCGAGAAAGGCTGCAAAAGTGAACAACGGTCCAGGAACGGCCTGGGCAGCGCCGTAGCCAGCCAGGAATGTATCAGTGCTGACCCAGCCAGAAGGAACGACTTCAGTCTGCAGTAATGGCAGCACGACATGCCCGCCACCAAAAACCAGTGATCCGGTCCGGTAGAAAGTTTCTACCATTAACAGCGTCGGATTTGGGAATATCGCCGTCAGCAATGGTAACCCTGTCAGTAGCACAAAGAACAGCGTGAGCCAGAACAATCCGACGCGACGCCGTATTGAAACGGGCAGCGGATCATGTACCGTCGTCTGCTGAGGTTTGAACAGTAACATGCCAGTGACAGCCGCAGTGACGATTACTCCCACCTGTCCCCAGGCCGATGGCACAAGAAGCACAAAGCAGGTTGCCACTGCCATGACAGTAATACGCGGTATATCCGGGCAAAGATTTCGGGCCATGCCCCATACAGCTTGCGCGACCACCGCAACGGCTACCACTTTCAGCCCATGCAATACACCAGAGGGCATCACATCCCCGTAACTGGTCATCCCCAGCGCAAACAGGATCAGTGCAACTGCTGACGGTAGCGTGAAGCCGGCCCATGCTGCCAGCGCCCCGGTATAACCGGCCCGGGACAGCCCGAGCGCTATACCAACCTGACTGCTTGCTGGTCCCGGAAGGAACTGGCACAGAGCGACCAAATCTGCATAGCTGCGCTCGGTCAACCACTGCCGTCGCGTCACAAACTCATCGCGGAAGTAACCCAGATGGGCAATTGGGCCGCCGAAGGATGTCAGGCCAAGTCGGAAGAAAATCAGAAAGACAGCCCAGGGGCTGTGATCATTCCTGGCAGTATCGTTCATGGTCAGATCCTGATTGCTGGTTTTAGTGGCTATTATAATCGAATTTCGTTATCGAAATTCGATTATAATAGCCACTGCTCCCTGTGGATAGAATGATGTTTCATGCTTTCCAGATGTTTACTTCAAGAACAGTTTCAACTGCCTGGCCAGTTATGGGCTTTATTCACATTCAGTATTATTGCTGTCCTGCTTTTACCCGGAGTATGGTTTGCCGGGTGGTATTAAATTCTCTGGCAACCGCACTGATACTGGCCCCGGAATTAAGGCGCTCTGACACTATTTTTTTTTGCTCCTCGCTCAAGATGGGCGGACGACCGAAGCGTTTCCCGGCTGATCTTGCCCGAGAAATCCCTGAATGTGTGCGTTCAATCAGCAGATCCCTCTCAAACTCAGCCACAGCTGAAATCACCTGCATAGTCATTTTTCCGGCCGGGCTGGTTAAATCCGCACCTCCGAGAGCGAGACAATGAACACGGATATCTAAAGTAGCCAGTTGTTCAACTGTTTTTCGGATATCCATCGCATTACGGCCGAGTCGGTCAAGTTTGGTGACAATCAATACGTCACCGCTTTCCATTCGATCAAGCAACCGGATGAACCCTGGTCTTTCGCTGGCAGCAACCGAACCACTTATATGTTCCTCAATCAGCCGCTGGGGTCTGATGGCAAAACCCGCCGCTTCAATTTCATGGCGCTGATTTTCTGTATTCTGTTCCAGAGTGGAGACCCGACAGTAGGCAAAAACTCGTGACATAGGAAACTTTCCGTACGCAAAGGGTGTCCGAATTATAACGTATGTACGAAACAAATTTCGCTGACTTTCGGACATATTGTTTGCGAGGCGTACGAAACCGACCGGTTTCGGTCAGTGCGAATGATAACTTTAATGAACTATGTGCAGGGGAAGCATTTATGCCACGGAGACAAATACTCAGTAGTGAAGAAAAAGAACGCTTGTTGATTGTGCCAGATGATGACGTATTTCTGACGCGCATGTGCTTTCTGAGTGAACATGACCTCGCGCTCATTAATTAACACCGCAGGCCAGCTAACCGTCTGGGCTTTGCAGTTTTACTCTGTTATTTGCGAGGACTAGGGTTTCCTCCCGACAAAAGTATTTCACCTCACGACTGTGTTGTCTTCAGGCTGGCGGCTCATTTGAAAGTCCAGTCTGATTTGTGGGCCGAGTATGCATCAAGAGAGGTCACCCGCTGGGAACATCTGGCTGAACTCTACCGCTACCTGGAATTATCCCCTTTTAACCGGGCGCTGCAAAAAACCTGTATTCGCCACCTTTATCCCCACGCCATGCGGACAGACAGAGGTTTTTTACTTGCGGAGGAAATGCTCTCCTGGCTCCACAATAATAAGGTTATTTTCCCCTCTGTTGAAGTGATCGAACGAACCCTGGCCGAAGCAACAACACTTGCCGACAGGGCGGTTTTTTCTGCGCTTACCGCGCAGCTTGAACCAGGGCATAAAGCGGCACTGGACCGTCTGTTGGTATCTGAGGGTGAGCAACCTTCACGGCTGGCCTGGCTGCTCCAGCCTCCGGGAAAAATTAATGGTAAAAATGTCCTGCAACATATCGACCGGTTAAATGCGATTGAGTCGCTGGCACTCCCTGACGGCATTGCACTTTCCGTTCACCAGAACCGACTCCTGAAACTCGCACGCGAAGGCAGGAAAATGAGTAGCCGGGATCTGGCAAGATTCACGGATGTTCGCCGTTATGCCTCGCTGGTTTGTATCATATCGGAGGCCAGATCCACCCTGACTGACGAAGTTATTGATCTGCACGAGCGTATTCTGAGTAGTCTGTTCAGCAGGGCAAAACGTACTCAGGCCGAGCGGCTCCAGCAAACGGGAAAGCTGATTCAGAGTAAACTGAAGCAATACGTTACCGTCGGACAGGCATTACTTAACGCCAGAGAGTCCGGGGAAGATCCCTGGGCCGCAATAGAAGACGTCCTTCCCTGGCAGGAATTCATCAACAGCGTGGAAGAGACGCGGTTCCTGTCACGTAAGGACAACTTCGACCCGTTGCATCTGATCACAGAAAAATACAGTACGTTGCGTAAATACGCCCCCCGGATGCTGTCCGTGTTGCAGTTCAGGGCTGCACCCGCCGCAATGCAGCTCAGTGACGCATTGGATACCGTCAGAGATATGTATAGAAAACAACTCCGAAAAGTACCGCCTTCCGCGCCAATCGGGTTCATCCCGGAAAGCTGGAGAAAGGTTGTGATCACCCCCACCGGCATTGACCGAAAATATTACGAATTTTGCGTGCTGAATGAACTGAAGGGAGCCTTACGTTCAGGTGACACCTGGGTAAAGGGGTCACGCCGCTACAGGAATTTCGATGATTATCTGATCCCGTCAGACGATTTTGAAAAATCACTCCGGGATAACCAGTTACCCCTTGCTGTTCCGGCCGATTGCCATGAATACATCAAGAGCCGTTTGACGCTTCTTGCATCGCGTCTGGAAGAAGTTAACGCGATGGCGCTGGCCGGTGATTTACCCGATGTTGATATATCGGATAAAGGCGTGAAAATTACCCCGCTGGATAACAGTGTCCCTTCAGCAGCATCCCCTTTTGGCGATCTGGTTTATGGCATGCTCCCTCACCCTAAAAGGGGGCCGCTTGGAAAACGGAATCTATGGTCACTCCCGTTTTTGCAACACCGATTTTGACGACAAGTTGGCTTGCTTGAATCTATCCGGCGTCTGAATGGGATTTTATTCCCGCGCCTTGATGAGTTCCGCGCCTGATGAACCTCCAGAAAATATACGGCTTCAATGAGCCTTTCCGTTTTACAGGTTCCTCAACAGGCCGGTGGGCCGTTAGTATCATCAATATCAGTATTCGCAAAACCAGATCAGTAATTCTTTAAACCGGTGTATTTCTGCCGTTATGCTACATAAGTTTGCTGTCGTGCCGTTAGGGCCCAGGCTATTCTGGCCAGCTTGTTTGCCAGAGCACAAGTGACGACAAAGTTGCTTTTCCGGCACAGTAAATCCCTGACCCAATCGGCCAATTTGCCAGACTGGTGTTCCAGTTTTTGTATGAATACCCTGGCACATTGAACCAACAAAGTTCGGATCTTTTTATTACCTCGCTTACTAATTCCCAGCAATGTCGTCCTACCTCCCGTGCTGTACTGCCGAGGTACAAGCCCTGTTGCCGCCGCAAAGTCACGGCTGCTGGCGTACTGCTTCCCGTCGCCAATCTCAGTTGAAATAGTACTCGCTGTCAGTGTTCCGACGCAGGGAATGCTCAGCAAGCGCTGTCCAACCTCATCTTCGTCCAACTTTCGTTTCAACTGGGATTCCAAATCTTTAATCTGCTCAACAAGATAGTGATAATGCTGTTGTAATTTCAGCAATAACTGGCTGAGGTAAAGAGGCAAACTATTATCCTCAAGAATGGTACTCAGTCGGCTAATAACGGCAGCTCCTCGGGGAACGCTAATGCCAAATTCCAGCAGAAAAGCATGCATTTGATTGGTTGTTTTTACCTTATCCTGAACCAGGGATTCACGGACACGATGCAGAGCCCGCATTGCCTGCTGAGATTCCGTTCTGGGCTGCACAAAACGCATAGACGGACGCGATGCAGCTTCACAAATAGCTTCGGCGTCGACAAAGTCGTTTTTATTGCTTTTAACGAACGGGCGGACAAATTGTGGTGATATCAGCTTTGGGGAATGCCCCAACTCTTCCAACTTGCGTGCCATAAAGTGAGAACCGCCACAGGCTTCCATTGCGATGGTTGTAGCGGGGCATGTCGCCAAAAATTCGATCAACTTTGGCCGGGTAAATTTTTTACGGTAAACAGCCTTCCCGCGACGATCCTGGCAATGAATATGGAAAGAGTTTTTACCCAGATCGATACCAATGAGCGCAATGTTTTCCATGATAGTTCTCCGAATGAAAGCCTGTCCTCAGCATAGTACCGGGAAGGAGGGAGTGACCATCTCATTAAATATCCTACGTTAAGCCTGTTTTTTGAGCTGGCATGGCGGGCAGCTATGAGCGAAGTATAGTCATTCGCCCTATCTCTTTTGTCGCACTTTCAACAAGGGGGTCGCTTGGAAAGCGGAACGAGGTCAGTCTCCGCCCGGACTGCTCAGCTCTTTAAACAGCAAAAGAGAGGCATCTTATGAGAAGGGATTGTTCAGTATGTCAGGGCAGACTGCTTTTTCATCCGCAGGTACTGAGGGTAAATGCTCAATTCCGGTACGATTCTTACTCTATAGCCAGACAGAATTCAGCATTGTGCTGAACCCGAATCTTTTTTTACTCTGACAGGCCTGTTCATCAGAACCCTGAAAAAACAATTTTCCCGTTCACATTTTTATTTTCCATGTCCTCATGAGCCCGGCGAAGTGCTTTAGCATTCAGCCTGCCATACTCTGCCAGCAACGGAGGTTTGAGCTTACCGGAATCCAGCATGCATGAGAGTTTGTTAAGAATATCATGCTGTTTAGACATGTCCGCAGTAGCATGCATGGGGCGGGTAAACATTGCCTCCCAGTGAACAGAAACGCTCTTAAATTTGATCAAACGCAGATCCAGTGGTTCAGGGTCGTCGATGAGTCCGATACGGCCTTGTGGGGCAATAATTTCGGCCATATTTTCCCAGGCAGATGGCGTGGTGTACGTTGAGAAAATCCGGGTAATGGGAGGGAGTCCAGCAAGGCTGGCAACCTGTGGCGCAAGCGCACATGAATGATCCAGGACATAATGCGCACCAAACCCGCGAACCGCTCTGACACTCTCCTGCCGGGAGGCAGTCCCGATGATGTTCACCCGACTCAGAGTGCGGGCAAGCTGTATAGCCATACAAGGGACTCCGCCCGCACCGCCAAGCATCAACAGGGTCTGATCAGCATCTCCGTTCACTGACAACTGCAGACGATCAAATAACATTTCCCAGGCTGTCAGACCGGTCAGAGGAACCGACGCTGCAGCTTCAAAACTTAGTGCTGCCGGCTTTATCCCCGTAATGCGTTCGTCAACCAGCTGAAACTCTGCGTTGGCTCCCTGGCGATCGAGCACACCGGCATAGAAAACGTGGTCACCTGGCCTGAACAGCGTCACCTCTGGTCCGGTTGCTTCAACAACACCGGAAGCGTCGTATCCCATAACTACCGGATTGCCTGCAGAGGGACTGATGTTTCGCCGGCTTTTCAGGTCCCGTGGGTTAACCGCGACCGCCCTGACTCTGATCAAAAGATCACGCCCCTTGGGCATGGATGGGTGGGGAAGCGACAAATCTTCAATAACGGATGTACTTTCCCGGGTTGCCAGAAACCAACGGCTTTCATTCTGTCTCCTTAAAAAGGTCAGTCACCAGATAAATAAATGTAAAAGTGTGCGGAACGCGATACCCGCCAGTGCCCCCGGCAGTGCAAATCGAAAAATACGCGGAAAGCGGGCGCTGGGTAATGCTGTCAACCTGTTGATGACTATTTTAATCTGTAGTCATTCAATCCTTGTAACATCAGGATGATCCTGGTGTCAGTGAAAATACGAAATCAACACGTTGGTATCATTACCCACCTGTGAACTGACGTCGGCATTTTGAATCTCACTTCGGCGTGCCCCCTCCGAATGGCGCAAAACATTTCGTGGTATGGCATGATAGCACCCGAAGAGAGTCAATTCAGGGTGGTAAATGTGAAACCAGTAACGCTATACGATGTCGCAGAGTATGCCGGTGTCTCTTATCAGACCGTTTCCCGCGTGGTGAACCAGGCCAGCCACGTCTCTGCGAAAACGCGGGAAAAGGTGGAAGCGGCGATGGCGCAGCTGAACTACATTCCCAACCGCGTGGCACAACAACTGGCGGGGAAACAGTCGTTGCTGATTGGCGTTGCTACCTCCAGTCTGGCCCTGCACGCGCCGTCGCAAATTGTCGCGGCGATTAAATCTCGCGCCGATCAACTGGGTGCCAGCGTGGTGGTGTCGATGGTAGAACGAAGCGGCGTCGAAGCCTGTAAAGCGGCGGTGCACAATCTTCTCGCGCAACGCGTCAGTGGGCTGATCATTAACTATCCGCTGGATGACCAGGATGCCATTGCTGTGGAAGCTGCCTGCGCTAATGTTCCGGCGTTATTTCTTGATGTCTCTGACCAGACTCCCATCAACAGTATTATTTTCTCCCATGAAGACGGTACGCGACTGGGCGTGGAGCATCTGGTCGCATTGGGTCACCAGCAAATCGCGCTGTTAGCGGGCCCATTAAGTTCTGTCTCGGCGCGTCTGCGTCTGGCGGGCTGGCATAAATATCTCACTCGCAATCAAATTCATCCGATAGCGGAACGGGAAGGCGACTGGAGTGCCATGTCCGGTTTTCAACAAACCATGCAAATGCTAAATGAGGGCATCGTTCCCACTGCGATGCTGGTTGCCAACGATCAGATGGCGCTGGGCGCAATGCGCGCCATTACCGAGTCCGGGTTGCGCGTTGGTGCGGATATCTCGGTAGTGGGATACGACGATACCGAAGACAGCTCGTGTTATATCCCGCCGTTAACCACCATCAAACAGGATTTTCGCCTGCTGGGGCAAACCAGCGTGGACCGCTTGCTGAAACTCTCTCAGGGCCAGGCGGTGAAGAGCAATCAGCTGTTGCCCGTCTCACTGGTGAAAAGAAAAACCACCCTGGCGCCCAATACGCAAACCACCTCTCCCCGCACGTTGGCAGATTCCTTAATGCAGCTGGCACGACAAGTTTCCCGACTTGAAAGCGGGCAGTGAGCGCAACGCAATTAATGTGAGTCAGCTCACTCATTAGGCACCCCAGGCTTTACACTCTATGTGTCCGGCTCGTATGTTATGCGAAAATGTGAGCGGATAACAATTCACGCAGGATACAACTATGACAATGATTACGGATTCACTGGCCGTCGTATTACAACGTCGTGACTGGGAAAACCCTGGCGTTACCCAACTTAATCGCCTTGCGGCACATCCCCCTTTCGCCAGCTGGCGTAATAGCGAAGAGGCTCGCACCGATCGCCCTTCCCAAGAGTCGCGCAGCCTGAATGGTGAATGGCGCTTTGCCTGGTTTCCGGCACCAGAAGCGGTACCAGAAAGCTGGCTGGAGCGCGATCTTCCTGACGCCGATACTGTCATCGTCCCCTCAAACTGGCAGATGCACGGTTACGATGCGCCTATCTACACCAACGTGACCTATCCCATTGCGGTCAATCCGCCGTATGTTCCCACGGAGAATCCGACGGGTTGTTACTCGCTCACATTTAATGTTGATGAAAGCTGGCTACAGGAAGGCCAGACGCGAATTATTTTTGATGGTGTTAACTCGGCGTTTCATTTGTGGTGCAACGGGCGCTGGGTCGGTTACGGACAGGACAGTCGTTTGCCGTCTGAATTTGACCTGAGCGCATTTTTACACGCCGGAGAAAACCGCCTCGCGGTGATGGTGCTGCGCTGGAGTGACGGCAGTTATCTGGAAGATCAGGATATGTGGCGGATGAGCGGCATTTTCCGTGACGTCTCGTTGCTGCATAAACCGAGCACGCAAATCAGCGATTTCCATGTAGCCACTCACTTTAATGATGATTTCAGCCGCGCTGTACTGGAGGCAGACGTTCAGATGTACGGCGAGCTGCGCGATGAGCTGCGGGTGACGGTTTCTTTGTGGCAGGGTGAAACGCAGGTCGCCAGCGGCACCGCGCCTTTCGGCGGTGAAATTATCGATGAGCGTGGTGGTTATGCCGATCACGTCACCCTACGTCTGAACGTCGAAAACCCGAAACTGTGGAGCGCCGAAATCCCGAATCTCTATCGTGCGGTGGTTGAACTGCACACCGCCGACGGCACGCTGATTGAAGCAGAAGCCTGCGATGTCGGTTTCCGCGAGGTGCGGATTGAAAATGGTCTGCTGCTGCTGAACGGCAAGCCGTTGCTGATTCGCGGCGTTAACCGTCACGAGCATCATCCTCTGCATGGTCAGGTCATGGATGAGCAGACGATGGTGCAGGATATCCTGCTGATGAAGCAGAACAACTTTAACGCCGTGCGCTGTTCGCATTATCCGAACCATCCGCTGTGGTACACGCTGTGCGACCACTACGGCCTGTATGTGGTGGATGAAGCCAACATTGAAACCCACGGCATGGTGCCAATGAATCGTCTGACCGATGATCCGCGCTGGCTACCCGCGATGAGCGAACGCGTAACGCGAATGGTGCAGCGCGATCGTAATCACCCGAGTGTGATCATCTGGTCGCTGGGGAATGAATCAGGCCACGGCGCTAATCACGACGCACTCTATCGCTGGATCAAATCTGTCGATCCTTCCCGCCCGGTACAGTATGAAGGCGGCGGAGCCGACACCTTCGCAACCGATATTATTTGCCCGATGTACGCGCGCGTGGATGAAGACCAGCCCTTCCCGGCTGTGCCGAAATGGTCCATCAAAAAATGGCTTTCGTTGCCTGGAGAGACGCGCCCGCTGATCCTTTGCGAATACGCCCACGCGATGGGTAACAGTCTTGGCGGCTTCGCTAAATACTGGCAGGCGTTTCGTCAGTACCCCCGTTTACAGGGCGGCTTCGTCTGGGACTGGGTGGATCAGTCGCTGATTAAATATGATGAAAATGGCAATCCGTGGTCGGCTTACGGCGGTGATTTTGGCGATACGCCGAATGATCGCCAGTTCTGCATGAACGGTCTGGTCTTTGCAGACCGCACGCCGCATCCGGCGCTGACGGAAGCAAAACACCAGCAGCAGTTTTTCCAGTTCAGTTTATCCGGGCGAACCATCGAAGTGACCAGCGAATACCTGTTCCGTCATAGCGATAACGAGCTCCTGCACTGGATGGTGGCGCTGGATGGCAAGCCGCTGGCAAGCGGTGAAGTGCCTCTGGATGTCGCTCCACAAGGTAAACAGTTGATTGAACTGCCTGAACTACCGCAGCCGGAGAGCGCCGGACAACTCTGGCTAACGGTTCACGTAGTGCAACCGAACGCGACCACATGGTCAGCAGCCGGACACATCAGCGCCTGGCAGCAGTGGCGTCTGGCGGAAAACCTCAGCGTGACACTCCCCTCCGCGCCCCACGCCATCCCGCAACTGACCACCAGCGAAACGGATTTTTGCATCGAGCTGGATAATAAGCGTTGGCAATTTAACCGCCAGTCAGGCTTTCTTTCACAGATGTGGATTGGCGATAAAAAACAACTGCTGACGCCGCTGCGCGATCAGTTCACCCGCGCACCGCTGGATAACGACATTGGCGTAAGTGAAGCGACCCGCATTGACCCTAACGCCTGGGTCGAACGCTGGAAGGCGGCGGGCCATTACCAGGCCGAAGCAGCGTTGTTGCAGTGCACGGCAGATACGCTTGCCGACGCGGTGCTGATTACCACGGTCCACGCGTGGCAGCATCAGGGGAAAACCTTATTTATCAGCCGGAAAACCTACCGGATTGATGGAAGTGGTCAAATGGCGATTACCGTTGATGTTGAAGTGGCGAGCAATACGCCACATCCGGCGCGGATTGGCCTGACCTGCCAGCTGGCGCAGGTAGCAGAGCGGGTAAACTGGCTCGGATTAGGGCCGCAAGAAAACTATCCCGACCGCCTTACTGCGGCCTGTTTTGACCGCTGGGATCTGCCATTGTCAGACATGTATACCCCGTACGTCTTCCCGAGCGAAAACGGTCTGCGCTGCGGGACGCGCGAATTGAATTATGGCCCACACCAGTGGCGCGGCGACTTCCAGTTCAACATCAGCCGCTACAGTCAACAGCAACTGATGGAAACCAGCCATCGCCATCTGCTGCACGCGGAAGAAGGCACATGGCTGAATATCGACGGTTTCCATATGGGGATTGGTGGCGACGACTCCTGGAGCCCGTCAGTGTCGGCGGAATTCCACCTTAGCGCCGGTAGCTACCATTACCAGTTGCTCTGGTGTCAAAAATAATAATAACCGGGCAGGCCATGTCTGCCCGTATTTCGCGTAAGGAAATCCATTATGTACTATTTAAAAAACACAAACTTTTGGATGTTCGGTTTATTCTTTTTCTTTTACTTTTTTATCATGGGAGCCTACTTCCCGTTTTTCCCGATTTGGCTACATGACATCAACCATATCAGCAAAAGTGATACGGGTATTATTTTTGCCGCTATTTCTCTGTTCTCGCTATTATTCCAACCGCTGTTTGGTCTGCTTTCTGACAAACTCGGGCTGCGCAAATACCTGCTGTGGATTATTACCGGCATGTTAGTGATGTTTGCGCCGTTCTTTATTTTTATCTTCGGGCCACTGTTACAATACAACATTTTAGTAGGATCGATTGTTGGTGGTATTTATCTAGGCTTTTGTTTTAACGCCGGTGCGCCAGCAGTAGAGGCATTTATCGAGAAAGTCAGCCGTCGCAGTAATTTCGAATATGGTCGCGCGCGGATGTTTGGCTGTGTTGGCTGGGCGCTGTGTGCCTCGATTGTCGGCATCATGTTCACCATCAATAATCAGTTTGTTTTCTGGCTGGGTTCTGGCTGTGCATTCATCCTCGCCGTTTTACTCTTTTTCGCCAAAACGGATGCGCCCTCTTCTGCCACGGTTGCCAATGCGGTAGGTGCCAACCATTCGGCATTTAGCCTTAAGCTGGCGCTGGAACTGTTCAGACAGCCAAAACTGTGGTTTTTGTCACTGTATGTTATTGGCGTTTCCTGCACCTACGATGTTTTTGACCAACAGTTTGCTAATTTCTTTACTTCGTTCTTTGCTACCGGTGAACAGGGTACGCGGGTATTTGGCTACGTAACGACAATGGGCGAATTACTTAACGCCTCGATTATGTTTTTTGCGCCACTGATCATTAATCGCATCGGTGGGAAAAACGCCCTGCTGCTGGCTGGCACTATTATGTCAGTACGTATTATTGGCTCATCGTTCGCTACCTCAGCACTGGAAGTGGTTATTCTGAAAACGCTGCATATGTTTGAAGTACCGTTCCTGCTGGTGGGCTGCTTTAAATATATTACCAGCCAGTTTGAAGTGCGTTTTTCAGCGACGATTTATCTGGTCTGTTTCTGCTTCTTTAAGCAACTGGCGATGATTTTTATGTCTATTCTGGCGGGCAATATGTATGAAAGCATCGGTTTCCAGGGCGCTTACCTGGTGCTGGGTCTGGTGGCGCTGGGCTTCACCTTAATTTCCGTGTTCACGCTTAGCGGCCCCGGCCCACTTTCTCTGCTGCGTCGCCAGGTGAATGAAGTCGCTTAAGAAATTAATGTCGGATACGGCGCGAGCGCCTTATCCGACCAACTTATCAGGACGGAATGTTAAAAATGAACATGTCGATGACAGAAAAAATAAAAGCAGGCAAGCTATTTACCGATATGTGCGAAGGCTTACCTGAAAAAAGACTTCGTGGGAAAACATTAATGTATGAGTTCAATCACTCGCATCCATCAGAAGTTGAAAAAAGGGTAATGACTCCAACTTATTGATAGTGTTTTATGTTCAGATAATGCCCGATGACTTTGTCATGCAGCTCCACCGATTTTGTGAGCGACAGCGACTTCCGTCCCAGCCGTGCCAGGTGCTGCCTCAGATTCAGGTTATGCCGCTCAATTCGCTGCGTATATCGCTTGCTGATTACGTGCAGCTTTCCCTTCAGGCGGGATTCATACAGCGGCCAGCCATCCGTCATCCATATCACCACGTCAAAGGGTGACAGCAGGCTCATAAGACGCCCCAGCGTCGCCATAGTGCGTTCACCGAATACGTGCGCAAACCGTCTTCCGGAGCCTGTCATACGCGTAAAACAGCCAGCGCTGGCGCGATTTAGCCCCGACGTATCCCCACTGTTCGTCCATTTCCGCGCAGACGATGACGTCACTGCCCGGCTGTATGCGCGAGGTTACCGACTGCGGCCTGAGTTTTTTAAATGGCGGAAAATCGTGTTGAGGCCAACGCCCATAATGCGGGCGGTTGCCCGGCATCCAACGCCATTCATGGCCATATCAATGATTTTCTGGTGCGTACCGGGTTGAGAAGCGGTGTAAGTGAACTGCAGTTGCCATGTTTTACGGCAGTGAGAGCAGAGATAGCGCTGATGTCCGGCGGTGCTTTTGCCGTTACGCACCACCCCGTCAGTAGCTGAACAGGAGGGACAGCTGATAGAAACAGAAGCCACTGGAGCACCTCAAAAACACCATCATACACTAAATCAGTAAGTTGGCAGCATCACCTGGCAGCTGAAAGTATGAATAATAACGCCCTGACAGGATATTTTATTGCACCCTGTCAAAAGTCATACATTCTTTCCCGGTTTTTGCTTTCTCATACCGGATAACTCTATTTAAGGCTTAAGGATAACCTTCGTCCATCCTTCATCCCGCTCATCGAAGTGCTTATATCCGGCAGGAGCCTCTTCAAGCGAAAGACGATGAGAAATTATTTTGCCCGGACTGGCTTTATCGTGATGGATGAGGCGAGACAGCTGACGGTTATAGGCCTTAACGTTCGCCTGGCCGGTACGGATTGCCTGTCCTTTAAACCAGAAACTCCCAAAATCAAATGGCATCTTACCCTCTCTGGCAAGCTCCGATTCAGCCCCCGGATCCTGAGGAATAAAGACGCCAACCACACCAATTCCCCCGGTTGCTTTCGTCGACGCAACAAGACTGTTCATGGTGACAGAGTTATCTTCATGGCCATGTTTGTTACAGCACTGATAGCCAACACATTCGCAGCCACAATCCGTACCGCGTCCATCCGTCAGGTCGAGAATTTTTTGTACAGCTTCATCGCCAGTAGCATTGATGCCCGTCGCCCCCATTTTTTCAGCCAGAGCCAACCGGTCTGTGTGCGTATCAACCACAAACACCTGTGAAGCACCTTTAATGATCGCCGAATGAGCTGCCATCAAACCGACCGGCCCCGCGCCATAAATGGCCACGCTTTCACCAGGCTTCAATCCGGCAAGTTCTGTTGCATGCCAGCCGGTAGGAAAAATGTCAGAGAGCATCACATAATCATCTTCTTTTTCTGCCGCATCAGGGGGAAGAACAAGGCAGTTAAAGTCGGCAAATGGCACCCGAAGCAGTTCCGCCTGCCCCCCCTCCCAGGGACCCATTTCAGCAAAACCATAAGCTGCGCCTGCCGAACCCGGATTGGTAGTGAGACAAAAGCCGGTCAGACCTTTTTCACAGTTTTCGCAAAAACCACATCCCACGTTAAACGGCAGACAAACATAGTCGCCCACCTTAATACGTTCAACGCCTGAGCCAATTTCGACCACTTCACCCAGGTTTTCGTGACCCAGAATCCGTCCCTGTTCAAAGCTGGTCCGGCCCTCATACATGTGCAAGTCCGACCCACAAATGTTGGTGGTGGTGATGCGGACGAGTACATCCGTGGGGCGGACAATTTTCGCATCCGGTACGTCTTTTACTTTTACATCATAAGGACCGTTGTAAATTACTGCTTTCATGATCTTCTCCTTCTTGCGTGCGGAAAGGAAATGCTGCCCGGCGGATTGGGGTATCAATCGAGTTTAGCTGCCATAACAGATCTCGCGATCGGCGAAAGGACGATTAGGATGTTTCTTAACTAAGTGCATTGAAGTCTGTAAGACAGGTACTTACCGATGAAGGCTGCCTGGAAAACGTAAAAACATCACACGTTAATCCGGTTTTTTTAAGCAGGCAGGGGATTACGGACAGCTTTGAGCGAGAAGCGGATAAAGTAAATCTATCTCATTTCTGCATTGTGCCAGAAGTAGACATAGGTGAATTAGGTAACCCTAGAGATGCACTTTGAATCAATGATATGAAATGCTGAAAAGGTTATTAACTAATTCAAAATTTGAATAATCAGTTATCTCTTCCATGCTTAATACGTAACCTTAGCTAAGGAGAAATTATGTTAGACGAATACAAAAAATGCATCGAAGCCTGTTATCTATGTGCAACGGCATGTGATAACTGTGCGGCTTCGTGTCTCGACGAAGAGAATCTGGAGATGATGCGCGAGTGCATAAAACTGGATATGCAGTGTGCAAATATCTGCCGTCTTGCAGCTCAATTCATGACACTAAATAGCGGGTCTGCCCAGGATCTTTGCCGTCTTTGCGCTGATGTTTGTCAGAAGTGCGGTGACGAGTGTGGAAAGCATGAACATGACCATTGTCAGGATTGCTCAAGCGCTTGTCATCACTGCGCCGAACAATGCAGAAAGATGGCCGCCTGAGAAAAACTCAAATTACCAAACCCGCTTCGGCGGGGTTTTATATTCCCGGTAATAAGTCGTAGAAGGATGAGATAGATGAGTTTAAGAGTACGGGCGGGAAATAGATCTACTCGAAAGTACTAGCCTCAATGACAAATTCTGGCACAGATTATTTGATTGGCTCAATGTCCGTTTTCGCTGACAGCGGACTGCACCCCGCCGGGGTGACCGCTTCGTGCCAGAATTGGACGTTTCCAAAATCTGCATGCACTAATCGGTGGAGAGCAGATCTCACTGCATAGCCATGCAGACGCGCAGAAATCATCAGGGGCGTTTTTCAGGGGTTGGGGCAGGAAAGGTGCCGGAAACAGGCGGGAGGCCGCAGAAACGTGCTGAGGGCGCCTGCGGCGGCGCGCCCAAGGGTTGTTATGTTTAATATGGCAGAACTTTCCTGTCGCTATCATTTTGACGTCCGCTATTCGCTCATAGATATGCCTGTCGCGTTTGCGGCTTTACTTGTTATACCCAACCTGCCTGATTTTTATCGCCAGCATCCCGGAATTGAAATTATCCTGAGCAGCTCAGACCGCCGACGGAATATGCTGCATGATGGCCTGGACTGCATACTGAGGGTAGGGGAGCTGGACGATGGCGACTATATCGCAAAGAAGGTGGGAACCGTTAAAATGACGACCTGCGCCAGTCCTGCGTATCTTGATCAACACGGCACCCCGGAAACAATGGACGAGTTGCAGCAGCATCAGGCCGTCAACTGGATTAACAGCAGCAACAGACAAGTTATGCCCTGGACATTCGGGACGTCAGAGGGCTCCACCGAAATTGAACTTCCAGGCAGGCTTGTCGTGGATAACTCAGAAGCCTACATTGCAGCAGGCCTGGCGGGGCTGGGAATACTACAGGGCATGAATATTTTTTTGCAGCCTTATCTCGATCGCGGGCTGTTGGTAGAGGTTCTGCCAGATAATCCGTCCCCGAATCGCAAACTGTAACTTCTGTATCCGCACCGCCATCTCTCCCGAAAAGTACGGGCGTTTACCGACTGGCTGGAAAGTTTATTGTAAACGCCTGGGGGCCTGCAGCCTGCTGGTACGTGCGCTGCCTTTTATCGGCCCGCCAGCTTCTGTATGGCTTCACGGACAGGAGCATCGCCAGACGTCAGCTCAATGATGACGCGGCTGACGGCAGGTTGCTCAATGAGTTCAGCCAGCGTAGCCGCCACGTCATCACGGGGCACGTTACCATACGGGATGGCCAGGCCGGCACGTACATAACCCGTACCAGTCTTATCCTGCAGCGCGCCGGGGCGCAGGATCACCCAGTCAAGCTCGCTTTGTGCTAGTTCCACATCGGCCATTTTTTTAACACGCATATAATTTTCGAATGATTCAGAAGTGGTTTCTCCCCGTGCGGACTCCGGGAATGCAGAAACGAGCAGAAAGCGAGACACACCGGCACTGAGGGCGGCAGCTACCGACTTTTTCAGCCCTTCGCCGTCGACCGCATTGGTCATCTCCTGCCCCCCCTTACCGCCGGCACCGGCAGTAAACACCACTGTATCACTACCTGCAAAGTGCATCGCCAGCGCAGCTGCATCCAGCTCTGTCAGGCTCCCACTGACGGGCTCAGCACCCAGCTCGCCTAGCAATGCCTGCTGCTCTGGCTTACGGTAGAGGGCACGAACAGCATGCCCCCTTCCTGAAAGGATCCTGCACAGACGCTGGCCGATTTTGCCTGCACCACCGATAATGAAAACATGAACCACAGTTGTCTCCTTCTGGGGTTATGATGTGTCCGAAATTATAACCTGACATCAGGTCAGTTCCTTTGAGCCTGACCGATTGCACTGCATGCTGCTGCCAGCACCAGACAGCTGGTCAGATACTCAGTTGTTCTTATAGCTGAGAACAACAGCCGTACCGATTTAGCTCTCCCGTCACGATGAGAACTCCTGAACCGGTTACACGCAATGCCGGCCAATATCTTCCGTTATATTCGAAAGATCCACGCAAGTTACTGAAGTGCGAGGGACGCAATGTGTACCTTGAACGAACTGAAGTCAGCGGAACCCTGAAGGTTCGATTCCATAGCGTTCAGAAAACTGCCTGCTGAAGCTCGATACTGAATTGTAACCCACCCGCCCCGCGACCGTTTTTACCGGCAGCGTCGATGTCATCAGCAGGCGGAGAGCCTCCGCGATACGTGCATCGGCGATAACTGAGCGTAAGCTGGTTGACTCACTGGCCAGGTGGCGCCGAAGCGTGGGGCCACTGAGTCCCGTCAGATCTTCAATTTCAGCAGCACTCCAGGGATGAGCCGGTTTGTCCGCTACCATCTGACGGATTTTCATGGCCAGACTTGGCTGCCGGGCTCGCAGCAAAGCATGGTATCCCATGCCATAAAGCCAGAGCACCACTTCAACCATGGCGTGCAGGGAAAGCGGACGCTTCCCTTCCCGCATTGCGGCTGTCCAGCGGTTAAGGGGTGAAAGAAGAGCTGATACGGAAATGGCTGCGATGCTGCCGGTGTCCTGTGGTGGTGGTGCGGCAAGTAACAGCCTGGCTGCTTCAAGCTGTTCCTCCGCGAGCACCACGCTCAGGGCGACAAACTCACCACTTTGTTCTGAAGGGGCATATTCTATATCGATGCTACGGGCATTCGGGACGACCATAATCTCGCCCGGGATCACCCGGTGCCATTTCTCATTTTCACGATACCGGAATTCTCCTTCCAGCGGGAAGGAAAGGGTCGCACCTTCCACCTCGAACTTCTTTACCTGATGCGTCTGTTCTGCGCGAAGGCAATCGCAGGGAAGTGGAAAACGGGAGCGTGCCAGGGTAAGAAGCTCAGCGAGGAGATCATCAACGGGAGAATCGGAAAAGCTGACTGTTTGCATATTCATCCGGAATTTGACTTTGACCGCTATTATACGTCGCCATATACAAAAGCATACAGCGACGCGTGCGGTTGTCTATTCCCGGATGACAAAAATCAGGCCGATTATAGTTACTGCCATACCCACAAGCATAGGCAATGTAATGGCCTCTCCAAACAGCAACCACGCTTCAGCTGCCGTGAGAATGGGAACCAGGTAAAAGTAAGTAGCGACTTTGGTTGCTTCACCGCTTCGTATCATAAAAATCAGCAACATAATCGCCAGAACCGATACGCCAATAACCAGCCAGCCCAGACCCAGCGCAAATGATAAGCTCCACTGCGTCGGAGCAGATTCGAACATCAGGCTAATTGCACCCATCGATATTGTCAAAGTGACGTACTGTAAAAACGTGTTCGCAAAGATATGTCCATCTCCCTGAGCACGGCGCTGATAAAGCGCTCCGATCGTTACGCCAAATAACCCCAGCATGACCGACCCAAAAGCCACAGGATCCAGTGCAAAACTATGCTGCCCTGGCGATAGCACCAAGAAAACGCCCGCAAAGCCAATCGCAATACCCAGCCATTTCCGGGGATGCAGGGACTGACGGTGCATGAGTGAAACCAGTATTGCAGTCAGTACCGGCTGCAGGCCGGTGATGAGCGCCGCAATGCCTGACGGCATGCCACGATGGATGGCATAAAAGCATCCGCCCAGAAAGAAGCTCTGCAGGAAAAGTCCGACAATCAGGTTGCGAACCATTCCTCTGCCGGACGGAAAACGGGCCCTGAACCCCAGTGTAAGCAGCAGAAGGACCAGACAGGAAAATGCGCCACGCAGGAATAAAAGATGAAACGGCGCGCTGTACTGCACGGTAAATTTGGCTGCGACAAACCCTGACTCCAGAGGAATACAAAAAGCCAGGGCGCAAGAGTAATGAGCCATTTTTTTTGTGAGGCAGTGATATTCATAGTATTGCAGGTGGGTTCTTGTCGGGCGATATGAAAGGGGATCTCTTCCCGGTCACTATTGTGTGCACCGGGAAGGAAGGTGATCAGACTGCGGGTGACCACAGGTCGTAATTCAGTGCGAAGCTGTTACCTTCACGGATAACCTTACCGGTAGTAGGCAGGTTGAAGTGCATACCACTGACAGCCAGGTTATCGCTCGCTGCGCGGTCAAGCACTTTGCTACGGATGGCCGCCGCCGCCGCAGGATCGCTGTCGAACGCGATAGTAACGTCAGGCTGAGCAACCTGAATGTGTGGGAAGTGAACAATATCACCCCAGATGAGCAGCGACTCTTTTTCATCACCCAGCAGATAACCGGTATGTCCTGGCGTATGGCCGAACAGCGGTACAGTCTGAATACCTGGTAAAATCGCTTCCTCGCGGAATGGCACCAGTTTGTCGTCATAAGCGCTGAAGGCGTTCCTTGCTACTTCAAAGAACGGCTTGAATGCGTCAGGCGCGCCAGCGGAAATGGTTTCATCACGCCAGAAAGCGAGTTCTTTCTCATGCACAAACAACTGCTGAACATTGCGGAAAACGGGAGTCTGCAGGGGGCCTGCAAGCCCGCCGATATGGTCAGGATGCGCGTGAGTCAGGAGAAGGGTATCAATCTGAAGCGGGTCAATGCCTGCCGCGGCCAGGGCTACCTGAAGCCGACCGCCCCAGCCATTAATACCTCCGGCACCACTGTCAATCAGGATGGTTCGCTCAGGCGTCTGGATAACGTAGACGTTGATATTAATACGGGGTACTGCTGGCACACCGCGCTTCTGCAGTAAATCCTCGGCACGTGAGCCGTCAATACCAGACAGCAGCTCAAAAGATACGTCCAGATAGCCATCACTCAGCATGGTCACAGTCATGTCACCTACTTTTTTGCGATTGATAGCCGGGGCCTGCCAGTTCAGTTGTGAAGTCATATTGGTCTCCGTTACGATTAGAGGTCATCAGGTTTTACTTTAGCAATAGTAACGAAATTTCTGGTTCGAACTGCTCATCCTGCTACGTAAACCGCTCATTCTTAAAATCCGGAGCACAGCAGGTTATATTGCTTTTGCCTTTCTCATGTAAGGTGTCGGTATTATCTTTACCGGAGCCTGTAATGGACATTATTGGAATTATCATGTCGGCGGGAAAAGCCTCTGACCAGTCCTCAAGCACCCGACAATAGTGTCCCGCCTCAATCCCCGCCAGGGCAGAAGACTCCGGCAGGTAGGCCAGGCCGTAGCCATCTTTTACTGCATGAAGCATTGGATAAATGCTTGAAAAAGTAAGCTGCCCGTCCACTTTTTTCACAATATTCTCCCCCTGCCTGACAAATTCCCAGCCATACAGCGGGCCTGTGGGTGACAGACGTATATTGATGCAGTCATGTTTTTCCAGCTGAGAGGGATGTAGCGGCAGACCTCTTTCTGCAAGATAGGTGGACGATCCAATGACGACAAACCGTATGTCCGGTGCGATTCGGACGGCCACCATATCCTTTAATATGTCATCACCAATTCGGACTCCGGCATCAAAATTGCCCTCAACAATGTCGACAAAACCGTTCTGCTGCGACATTTCCACCTTGATATCCGAATATTTTTTTTAGTAACGGTGACAATCGTGGCCAGAGACATTCATGAATCATGTGATCTGATACCGTAAGTCTGACCAGCCCAGCCGGTGTATGGCGCAGTCTCTGAAGAGCTGTCACGCCCGCTTCAATGCGCGCAAGACCGGGTTCAAGCGTCAGTAATAATTGTTTACCGGCTTCGGTGACAGCCACCCGCCTGGTTGTACGCATAAGTAACGGCATGCCAACGCGCTCCTCGAGACGACGTATCGTGTGTGAAAGCGTGGATGCCGAAATCCCGAGGCGGACAGCAGCCCGTGAAAAACTGCACTCCTGTGCTACTGCCATGAATGCAACATAGTCATTAAAATCGTGACGCATACCGTTCCCGTTCAGGATCTCCGATAACATTATCAGAACCATTTAGGTTCATGATGCCGATTCTGTGAGCCATCAGGCAACCCCCCGTTCCGCTCATCCGATCATAATTTTTATAAATCTAGATATTGATAAATCTCAATATGTGGAATAAAGTGTCGTGGTTCTGCGGCTACATCGGCCGAACGACGACATGCCAGGTCGTAAATGCTGAGACATGGCGTTTCAGTGATATTGAAAATTCGCTATATCAGGATATGTAATGAAGACGAAAAACCTGTTCTCTCCCACCAGACTAGGTCCCTACACCCTGAAGAATCGTGTTGTACTTCCGCCTTTAACCCGCTCACGGAGCTCACAACCGGGTGATATTCCGAACGAACTGATGGCTGAATATTACGCACAGCGCAGCAGTGCCGGGTTTATGGTGACCGAAGGAACACAAATCGAACCTCGTGGGCAGGGTTATGCGTGGACCCCGGGGATCTACAGCTCACGGCAAGTGGAAGGCTGGAAGAAAGTGACGCGGGCAGTGCATGAAAAAGAAGGCATCATTTTTGCCCAGCTCTGGCATGTCGGAAGAGTATCCCATAACTCCCTGCAGCCAGGTAACGCCTCGCCTGTCGCTCCGTCGGCGATACCGGCAGGGGAAAACGTTAAGGTATTCATCGAAACCGGGCCGGGAGAGGGGGCGCTGGCTACCGCTTCCTGCCCCCGCGCACTGGAAAAAGAGGAAATTAGTGAGATTGTCAGGATGTACGCCGGGGCAGCTCAGAACGCCCTTGATGCCGGTTTTGACGGTGTGGAAATTCACTGTGCAAATGGATACCTGGTTAACCAGTTCATGTCATCCCATAGCAACAAAAGAGAGGATGAATATGGTGGCTCATTACATAACCGGCTGCGGTTTCTGCGCGAAGTGACGCAGGCTGTCGCTGATGTGGTCGGTAAAGACCGTGTGGGAGTCCGTTTTGCTCCGCTCTTTCAGACCACGGATGAAGTAAGGGTCTATCTTGGCCTGGTGGAAGATGATCCCCATGAAACCTATACCGAAGCCGTTAAAATTCTTGAAGAAATCGGAATAGCCTATATTTCTCTTGCTGAAGCCGACTGGGATGATGCTCCCGAATTGCCTGAAGCATTCAGAGCTGAAGTCCGTAAATTATTCAGCGGTGTAATTATGTATGCCGGGCGATATACGCAAGAAAAAGCCGAACGGATTATCGGTGCTGGCTGGGGAGACATTATCGGATTTGGCCGCCCGTTCATAGCTAATCCGGATTTACCGCAGCGCCTTTATCATGAATGGCCACTGAATCCGGTCGATCCAACAACCATGTATGGTGGAACGGCAAAAGGCTACACAGATTATCCCGCCTTTGGCTAACCATTCTTATGAGCATCAGCTTTTCAAAAGCTGATGCTTAACGTAGAGAAGTATCGTAACATTGCAATTCCTCAATGCGACAAGTGACAGAGTTTATGCCTGATATTGATTTGAATGACGTGATTAAGGCGCTGGGAAACCCTGTTAGAAGAAAAATTCTGTATATGCTCAAGGAACCGAAAATACACTTCCATCAGCCTTATGCTGATGCGGACGAGTTCGGTGTGTGTGTCAGTATCATTCAGGAAAAGGTCGGGCTCTCACAGTCTACCGTTTCTCTTTACCTCTCAGCTCTTCAACGGGCACAACTTGTTACTTCTCAGCGCATCGGTCCCTGGACGTACTACAAACGTGACAATGATAAAATAAGGGTTGTTCTTGAGTTGCTGAAAAATACAATCTGATACAGGACTGAGCACATTCAGTGTAACAGTACCGGGGGTTCGTACTTGCGATCCCGGCAGGCATTCCATGAAAGCGCACTAATTCCTCAATATCAGGCTGCAGACCGGTCATAAGAGGCTAATAGTTTTGCAAAATATCCACCAGTTTGGGTCAAATCACTCTGTCGGTTGGTGTGCATACTCGGTGAAAGGACCTGCAGATATTTAAGATGGCGGATAGCTTGTTACAGTGCCGCTGATGACATTCCGACCCTGTTGCCGTCCGGGTAAGATAATACCTCTGACAGCGGTCATAAAAGCCCAACATAATTGTCTTTCGAGCCATATATTAATCGCTCATCGCGCTCTCTTTTTCGAAGAGGTGTCACTTAATCATGATCGGTCAGTACAAAAAGACAGTGCTTTTCCAAATCCCGGACGGTTGTATGCGAAAACGGTGAAGCTCAACAAATGGTGTCATCGCTGTGCAATGCTCTGCGGGCTCATTGTTTCAGTTAACTGTTTGGTTACAGCTTCAATGAAGTATTTCAGTTAATTCACAGCGAGGGTTTGAGGAAACCACGCTGTGATTACCCAACGCTCATCCGGAGCATCCGGATTGAACTGTCGCTGGAGCTTGTTGGGCGACACGATACTGGCCTCGCCTTTACATGCCCTCGGGCTCCGGTATCCGACCTGAGCCTTTATCCCGACACGTTTCATCAGTCGCCAGACTCTGTTCACTCCGCACTGTTGCCCGCTGTCCCGCAGATCCAGATGGATTTTGCGATAACCATAGACGCATCCCGATTCCAGCCAGAACTGTTTAATCTGTCCTGTCAGTCTCAGGTCTGCCTGATGGCGTTGTGAATGCGGCTGCTGAAGCCAGGCGTAAAAACCACTGGGATGTTCATCCAGCACCCGACAGAGCAGGCGAACAGGCCAGCAACAGGTGTTGTCACGAATAAAGGCGTACCTCAGTCGGACAGCTTTGCGAAGTACGCCGCGGCTTTTTTTAATATGTCCCGTTCGTCGGTAACCCGCTTCAGCTCTTTCTGAAGACGGCGGATCTCGGCCTGAGCATCTGACTGTTCTTTATTAGTGGAAGAATCCGGACCGTAGTTCTTTATCCAGGCGTAAAGGCTGTGGGTGGTGATATCGAGACGCGTTGCAACGCTGGCAACAGAATAACCGCGATCAACAACCTGTTTGACTGCTTCAATTTTAAACTCTTCGGGATAACGCTTACCGCTCATGGGCACCTCTCTTTAAGCCATCTTAAATGACTCTGAGGTGTCTGTTAAACCCGTGGCGATTCACCTCGCGTCCTTCCGTTCAGTATAGCCTCAGTCCCTGACACCACCCGAGAACGGAATGACGTCCCCTTTCTCCCTCCCGGTGTTGCGTTCAAGCTCCCTGACATACTGCTGTAAAAGTATAAGGTTATGTAACAGCTCTACATTTTCAGCCATCATCTTTTTGATTTCTTCCCTCAGCTCATTTCTCTGACGGCGATACTTTTCTTTCAGCTTGATCTGCTGCTCAATGCCCTGCTCATCAACCGGCGCGGTGCCCTGGCACGTTTTTTTCAGACTGCGGATAGCCTCCCTGACCTGCCTGTACTCAGGACAGTTATAATTCAGGGTGCCGTTTGCCAGCCCCGCTCGTTTTTCCACAGCATACTGGCTGATACGCTCCCCTGATAACATCAGTTCCCTCAGGGCCTGCTCTGCTCTTGCCTGTGTTTTTTTAACCCCCGACTGTTCGTTCGTCATGCTCTATTCATCCTTTTCAAAAAAGCGGACAGCATCTGCATAAAAATCTCTCTCAAGCATCAGAAAATCCCTGTCAGCCTGAGGAGCATTATTTCGCACGGCAATCTCCAGAAGGTTGTCATAATGAGCCATCCTGCGTTTCCACACGGGAACAGAATCAGCTCCGGCCAGCATGTTCTCACATCCCGGATTGCAGGACGCTGACTGAACAACCGCCTTAAACTCGCAGTCATGGCCATTCATGCAATAAAAACCGTTTCCAAGAGATACCAGTTTTTGCCCGCCTCGTTTAGCCATGCTCATCGCTTTTTTCAGTGTAGGAAACGTCATCTGATGTAAGTGCCCACCTCTCTGGGACATCAGTAACTTCCCGCCTTCGCCATAAAGCAGGCCTTCATGCTGATAAGAAACAGCCCTGGAAGCTGAGAGTTCGGTATCAACCCTTTCAATCTCGGCAGCGAATGCCTGAGGGATCGCCCGGCTAAAATGCGAAGCGTTGAGTGCACCGGACATATACCACTCCGTCATGCCTCTGATTAAGTGCTTAAACTGCCGGATAAGATCATTAGTAGAAATCAGATCAAGACGCCTGAGGTGTACAGCAAGTGAACGGCGAAACTGATGGGTTCGCAATGGCCAGAAAGCCCCCTCCCGAATCTCCATCGCAACGCGTTCATCATCACGTATGTTTGGATTTAAAAGCCTGAACTCATCAATATGGTCACGTCGGATGAACAGATGGTGTCTTTTCACAAATTTCTTTGCCCACTCAGTCTGGCGCTGCGTCCCCATAAAAGAGAGTTTTTGCTCCGAGAACCACGACCTGATATTTAAAGACAATGGAACATTGTCCAGCGTCTTCCCGTCCAGGCCTGTCATGATTTGATTAATTCTGCGTAAATGCTGAAAAGGCTTTTCCACATAGCGACAAACAACCCAGTCTTCGTGACTTCCACCTTCCGGGGCGAACTTATGCAACACCGAACGAAGTCCCAGGATATCACCATCATAAATCAGTGAACCGTGCATCACGCCAAGCACTTCGCTGTGTCTCATCCCCGACATGGCCTGTATCACATTCATGACTTTTAACGTCAGCTCAAAATGCCAGGTGTTCAGCTTTATGTGATCAACGCCAATAAAATCAGATCTCCAGCGCTTATTTTTATGTACCGAGAACCAGCCCTGCATCCCGGGGCCAAGTGTCGCGAAAAGCGCCCGAATTTCCCCGGCAACAATATTGTAGTAATACGCGGCCCGGTAATCCGGTATGCTTTTTGCTGTCCCTCTTTTACGGGCTTCCAGCATCGACGTATAGTAAGGCGAATCATAAAAACCGTTTATGATAGCGCACAGCCGGGAAAACCCGTCAAAATCGAAATCACTGATTTCAGCATCCAGTTCAGTAATCAGCCCTTCCCAGACAGACATCATAAGACTGAAAGGCATACAATATGTCTGGTTTGAATCATCCACACTGTTGTAACTGTCGAAGCTAATATCAGGAAAGTAACCGTATTTTCGAAGACGGGTATGACCTGTCAGCGAGATATCCGCCAGGTCCATAAAGTAATTACGTAATGTTCTTTCAGAACGCTTCCTGCCGTGCTCATCCTCCTCCTTCATCTTTACAATGAAAGCATTCCGGACAAGCGGAAAACGAAGCTGAAACAGACTGCGATACCCCATAGACTCAATAATACGGGCTCCCGCCACAATGTTTGCACATTTCCGGATCAGTGACTGCGTCTTCGCGGTCCTGCCGACAATCCAGAGCAGGCTGGCTGAGATGATTTTGGCTTCAAGACGCAGTTCAGGATCCCGTATGCCTGAAAAATTAACGGTTCTTAACGTTTCACCAATATGGGTTCTGACATAGCGATTGGTCCAGACATCATCCCTGAAATAAATATTCAGCGTCTCCTCATTGATAAAACGCATATCATGTTCATCTGAGCTGGCGATAACCAGGCAGTTATTCAGACGTTCAAAGCTTTTGTTTTCTAGTGCCTCACAGATGATATCCTCAGTCGGAAACTCATCCCCTGAACGAAGCGGCGTTCCGGCAGGAAACTCCGCCATTCGACTACGGCTTACCTCTTTTTTCTTCAAATCTGCCATACCGGAGCCACACCTTCTCGCTGAAGTTTAACGCGCGCTTTTTTCAGGGTCGCCTCATCTACCAGCCCAAGCCGTAAATCAATCTTCAGGAGTAACGTTTCATAACGCTCCACAGCATTGACCGAACCGATGTACAACGGTTTTCCATACTCGATAGCATGCCTGAATGACAGCAGGAGCCATACAGACTCCAGCGTTTCCACAACGCAACTTTTTGAACATTCGACACAATGAGAAAAATCCGCACAAGCCTTTGGTGTCCGGCCAAATCGTTTTTGCTTTTTTATAAAGCGCAATTCAATATCTGTAGGCGGCTCCTGCGATCGACATCCCAGGCCATTCAATAAAAGATCCACACCCTCATCGCTTCCACGCAGATCGATCCCCAGCTCATCAGCAACTTTTACCCGCTCGGATAACGCACGTGTCGCAATCCCCTGATTCATAAGCGTATCAAGTGCAGCACTGAAGTTTTCCTTCGCCCCCTGTGGGTTACCTGCAGCATAATTCCGCCTGTAAGTGCCCCAGTTATGCTGTGCTTTTTCCGCCGTAATCAGACCATTCTTTAATGTTCTGTCCGTATACTGCTCAGACGTTTTGCGCAAGCCAGAAACGGTAATTGATGGAAGCGAGGGATTAAGCTGCCGCATCGTGGCCCACGCCCCCTCAGAGTTAGAAAATTTAGTCAGATGACTGGGATTAAGAGAATAAAGCTTACGGAATTTCACCTGCGGCTCACTCAGAAACAGCGCCTGTACCGGAGGGAAGTTATCTGCGGAAACCAGATAGTTAACGATGTCGTCCCTGAGCCTGATAAAAGACAGAAACCAGTAATAGCCCGCACGTTTGGTCACATACTCCGATTTACCTATCGTCAGACGTATATACTTATTCGCTCTCCCCTTATAAACATAATCAGTGCTGATACCCTTTTCATCCAGATGTATATCATCCCGCGTCAGACCCAGAACCTGAGAGGTGTTTCCCCATGTGTGGTAACAGAACAGAAAAAAAGAAGTAAGAAAGTAATTTTCCAGAACGTCCCTGATGATGATCTCTGCCCTGCTGACCCCGTTCTCTCCCGGATACCGGAAATACGCTTCATAAACAGGTGCCAGCAAAGACGGTGAGAAATGCCGCACCCCTTTTTCCGATTTAGCGATATGCTCCCGGATACATCCCGCAAGGAACTCATTCATGGATGACAACTGCCTCAGGATCTCGGAAAGTTCATTCCTGGTATAGCTATCCCTTCCCTGCTGCTGATACGTTCCTTTCGGTAAGAATTCATATTCATACCGCCTCTGAATCTGCCCGCCCGTAAGCAAAAACCGGTTGACCACGGACAAGTAGTGTCTTGCCATCCTGACTGAAATTTTTCGCCGACGAATATCGTTCATGAGATGTTTAATATACATTTCAACGCCTTCAGCCGTGCCATAGTCATACTGATTGACTGACTGCCATATAAAAAACATATTGAGATAACGGAAAATGGTTAACCTTCCGGCGGGACGGTAAGACAGAAGAAATCGTTTCAGAGAGGCAATAAAATCGCGTTTTTCAGGGCGGGCAAGATGCGAATGTTCACTAAACCATCCGGGGAGCAACACATAATCTGAAAAATGAGCCTGAAGATAAACGTCAAGTAAATAATATCGGTTCAGATCCCGCTGAGTGATGTGTCCGCTGACCGTCTCCCATGACAGCACATTTTCGGCCATCCACGTTATCTGCGTTTCACTCCGGCTCATATATGGCTCCATCGCGACCTGCAGCACCGTCAATCAATGCGTCCATGACCCCGGCGACTGCATCAGAAATCTGGTTTTGCTGAAGAAAGACGATGTATTTCATCGTCGTATTTTCGCTTTTATGGCCCATCCAGTATTTTACTGTACCCAGCGCATTTGCGGCCTGATCGGGATAGCAACTCAGTGCCGAGCGTAAAAAATGGGTCGCAAACGTTGCCCGCAAATCATGGGGTTTATGTCTGAACACATTTCCCGGAGCAGACCGGGCCAGGCGATGGCGAAAACTGTACCAGCGGGAGTAAAAGGCTTTTTCAGACATCCGTTTCCCGTTTGCCATTAAAAATAAAGGCTCGTGCCGCCCTTCCCCACCCTGTCGTGCACGCCATTTTTGGATCTTCTTTTCATACTCCTCATCCGCCAGATAATCCAGAACCTGCTCGTACAATCGTCTGGTGATGAAGAGTTCTCGCGTCATCCCAAACTTCGTATGAACTCCGCATCTCGGACCAATATGAAGCCCCCTGATGGTCAACTCAGATACAGGGACACTGGCAAGGTACTCTTCAGTAAAGAGTGACGACGGCAGGGTCAGCATTTCATCCAGCCGTAGCCCACAATTTTTCATCAGCACAATCATTAAACTGAACAACCCGGACTCAGATTTCAGTGCCTCATCCAGGATATGAACCTCTGCATCATTCAGTGGGTTGATTGTCCTTTTTGTTGTGCTGGTTATCCTGATGGCAAGATCCGAACTTATCACCTTGCGTCGCCCGTCAACGACTTTTTCGACCAACGTAAAAAATGAGCTGGCAGCCAGCTCACCACACTTGCCCAGAAATACGTAAAACCGTCGGATAACGCTGATGTACACCGCCGCGGTGGATGAGGCGATGCGCCCCTGCCTTACGGCCCCCAGAAGATACTCCCTGAAGCCATATGTAGGGCTTTGGTATTTCAACGTTCCCGGGGTGAAAGGGTCAAGTCCGTTATCCTCCAGCCACCTTATCCAGCGTAAAAATGCCCGGGCTAAAGGCTTTAAATCCCTGGCCTGCAGGATAGCTTTATCCATAAGATAAAAGTGTACATATCGGCTCAGTTTTCGATTCTGGATGCCGCTAATATAAGGTATTTCAGCATACAGAAATCCGGGTTCAAATTTCAGTTTCGGCTCTGTTGCATCCAGTTTGCTGACACGCCCATAACGCGCATGAATGTTAGTGATTATCCTCACAGTCTGTCGCCCTGAAACGCCACCTCATGCCTACACTATAAATCCGGAAGAAGAAAAAACAAACAACCAGGTTGCCGGGAGTGAATATGCAAATCAGGAGGAAAGTAAAAGATGTAACGACACCATCACGATGCAATACATTGACCTCAACACGTTACCCGGACCATACGTGATAAACATCACAAATCCTTTGAGTGAAGAACTTAAGATGTGATTTTCATTTCCCGGCACAAACCGTGCCCTTAAAAAACAGGCAACGGATACATCTTAATGCCAGAAGTAAACCTTAATTGATTGAATACAGCCTGAGTCCATTGCAAAAATAACACACAGGGTAAATTCGCATATACAGAACCCAACGAAAAGCAAAAGAAACCTGTAACACATTTCGTTTACCTGTCACTTTCAATTGTAAAAGCCAGCAGAAAAAGCGCATATAACTATATTTATCCCTGCGGGGACTTTTGTTTGTGCTATATATTTTTTACAGAGAACCGCAACGCGTCCAAACACAAGAATATATTTACCTCTGGAAAATGGTCTGACTCCCTTTCACGTGGTTGTAGTGACCTGTTCTGTGATTCATGTAATGTCTTTTCTGGATGAGGAAAATATGTCATCACTGATATTTTATACAGACGAAGCACAAGCACTGATTGTAACAGATACCCTTGCCGTCACCGATAATGGGGAGCCGTTATCTTTTGTTTCCAAAGCAGGTTACATCCCCCAGCTAAGAACCATCATAGCAGGAACGGGGGCAGGTGGATTTTCTAACACCTGGTTGCTTGAAGCATCAACCAGAATGGTCGTATCAGGTATACAAAATCTCAATTATCATACATCGGCCTGTCTAAGGAGGCTGTGGAAACAATACAAGCATGACCATGCAATTCCCTCTTCTTCAACGGTGACAACCAGTGTTTATCAGTTCGCAATTTGCGAGGAAACAGGAAATATCGTTTCGTTCGCCTATCGCTCAGTCCATGATTTCGAATCAGAGCAATTACAATACGGAACAGGAGTAAAACCTGAGTGCCAAATCTTGGATGGGGATTTGTTGCAGACAATTCCTGTAATGATGAATGAACAAAGGGCTATACAGGCGACATACCCACACCCGGAACGGATCCATATTGGCGGTGAGATGATTGCGCATTATCTGACATCATCTATGTATCAATGCTTTAAGATTGGGGAATTTGAGGATTTCAGAACTCAGGGAGAGTATATATTGAGCAGGATTTAGGCAAAACGCGGTTCAGATAAAGTGCTTTTAACAGGCTTGCTGAACATTAAAAGGATATCTCTCAATTACGATGAATAGCTTGAATTCTAAAAATAGAAAAGTAGAGTTTAACTCTAAATACATAAAAACAAGAGTAAAGGAGCACCCGCCGAAGCAGCCGCGCATGATGTTGACCGAGAAGCGGATCATCTCGTACGCCGGAATACGGCTGTTGCCATATGACGGATGCGGCACACGCTTGTACGGCAGGGCAAAAACGCTGTCCATCTCTTCGGTAGAGAGCGGGATCGCCGGCGGGTTAACCCAGATATAACGCTCGCCGTGCTTTTGCATCAACGCGCGGGCACAGCCCGGGTTGGTTTCATGGTGCAGAATACGGGAGGCGTGTGCGTAGAGCACCTTGTCAGCTTTGACCTTCTCATATGACGGCAGCAGCACATAGGTCTTTTCCCACGGCTTCGGACGCGGCGGCTGCACCACCACGGCCTTTGCTTCCGCTTTCTTCGGCTCAACTGGTTTGTTATCCGCGCACGGCAGATCGTCACCGTACGGATGCGGGATAGGGTCGATTTTGCCCGGCATATCGATAATGCGGGAATCCACCCCGCTCCAGCCCGGCAGCGCCTCTTTCACCATGATCGCGGTGTTGCGCACGTCGCGGATCTCGCTGACCGCTTCACCCTGCGCCAGGCGATGCGCCACTTCCACCAGCGGACGCTCGCCGTTGCCGAAGATCAGCATGTCGGCTTTCGAATCCACCAGCACCGAACGGCGCACGGTGTCAGACCAGTAGTCGTAGTGCGCGGTGCGGCGCAGGCTCGCCTCGATGCCGCCCAGGATCACCGGCACGTCTTTCCATGCTTCTTTGCATCGCTGGGTGTAGACGAGGGTCGCGCGATCGGGACGTTTACCCGCCACGTTATCTGCCGTATAAGCGTCGTCATGGCGCAGCTTACGGTCCGCGGTATAGCGGTTGATCATCGAGTCCATGTTGCCCGCGGTCACGCCAAAGAACAGGTTAGGTTTACCCAGACGCATAAAGTCGTCTTTGCTGTTCCAGTCAGGCTGAGAAATAATCCCCACGCGGAAACCCTGAGCTTCCAGCATACGGCCGCAGATCGCCATGCCAAAGCTCGGGTGATCGACATACGCATCACCCGTCACCAGAATGATATCGCAGCTGTCCCAGCCCAGTTGATCCATCTCTTCCCGGGACATCGGCAGGAACGGCGCCGGTCCAAAGCAGGCTGCCCAGTACTGGGGCCAGGAGAAGAGGTCGCGATCCGGCTGGATCAGGGAAATTGCGCTCATAATGCTTCCGAAGAAAAAATAGACAAAAGGAGCGGGATTATACGCTGGTTTATCGGGGGAAATGAAGGGGTATTTATTGCCCGGTGACGCTACGCTTACCGGGCCTACGGGCCTGTAGGTCGGGTAAGGCGAAGCCGCCACCCGACTCGTTTTACGGTGCCGGATTCACCAGCATCTGCCCTACCGACCCCCTGTCCATCATCTCCAGCGTCTGGCTGTGGAACAGGAACGGGAAGTGCGGCCATGACGGCTGTCCATAGTAGACGAGCATTTCTACCTGCCCATCCACCCAGACGGTGTCTTTCCAGCCCCTGTCTTCCGGGAACGGCATCGCCCCGTTGACGTTGCGGATCAGGAATGACACCCCTTCAATATGGAACGACTGCGGCATCTCCGAGCGGACGGTCCAGCGCTCCCAGGTTCCCTGCTGGGCGGTGATATCAATACGGTTTACGTCCCACAGCGCGCCGTTGATGCCCGGATCGTCGCCAAGGCTGATATCGCGACTGCGTACTGCAGGGCCGGTCACAATTTCCTGCGGCAGCAGGCGCATCGGCAGACTGTCGGTCACCAGCGGCAACAGGCCGGTCGGGCGCAGCGTCAGCACCAGCGTGGAGACCAGAACGCTCGACGGTTCAAAGAAGCCGCGTATGCGGTCAACAATGCTTGCCGCTTCGCCGCAGGTCACGGACACTTCATCCCCGTTGGTCATATCCACGAGGATTTCACGACGTTCGCCCGGCGCAAGCGCCAGCTGTTTCACCGACACCGGCGCAGGTAATAACCCCTGATCGCCTGAAATCACATGCAGGGCACGGCCGTCGCTCATTTGCAGCAGGTAGCGGCGCGAGTTAGAGGCATTCAACAGACGCAGGCGCACCCAGCCACGAGACACTTCGACATACGGGCTTTGCGCGCCGTTAACCAGCAGCGTATCGCCCACAAAGCCACCGCTGCCCGGCTCGCTGTACTCCGGCGTACCGAAGTTATCCAGACGCTTGTCCTGAATAATGATCGGGAAATCATCAACACCGTAGTGATTCGGGATCGGCAGCGTTTTACTGACCTCATCTTCAATCAGCCACATCCCGGCCAGGCCGTTATAGACCTGCTGGGCGGTGCGGTTCGGGGTGTTGGCGTGATACCACAATGTCGCCGCGCTCTGACGAATCGGGAGGACGGGCGCCCAGTCGGCATTCGGCGACATCATGCGCGCCGCGCCGCCCATCAGCGGCCCCGGCACCTGCAACCCACTGACGGTCATTGCGACATTTTCCGTCGTCCGGTTACTGTAGATGAGCTTGACGTCATCCCCATTCCACACGCGAATGGTCGGCCCGAGGTAGCGTCCGTTAATGCCCCATACCTGCGCGCGCGTTCCCTGGGTAAAGGACCAGTGGCTACGCTGAAGCGTGAGGAATAGCGGCTGTCCGCGACGGGATTCAATCAACGGCGGAATAGGCAGCGGCTGTTGCTGCCCGGCGGCGCTGGCTGTCCGCGGCATCGCACCCGCACAAAGGGCGATACCCGAAGCCTGAATAAACTGACGCCGACTGAGTGACATATAAGCTCCATCTGAAACGACTAACAACGCGGGAATTCGTTTTCCCTTGAACGAAATCGGGTTAAATCTTACCGGCGGCTTCTCGCTCTGCAACTTCTTTATCGAGCTGTGCAATGTGCTGAGCCATCAGCTCGCGGCAGTGCGTGGCCAGCTCGCGCACCTGGTCTTTACCGTATTTGGAGGTATCCACCGGCGGTAGCATTTCGACAATGACCAGTCCGTTTTTCAGACGGTTAAGATTAATCTTATTCGATGTATTGGAAACGCACACGGGAATAATTGGAACGCCTGCCGCAATTGCAGCATGAAACGCGCCGGTCTTGAACGGCAGCAGGCCGCGACCGCGGCTGCGCGTCCCTTCCGGGAACATCCAGATTGAGATCCGGCGCTTTTTAAACTGATCCACCACTTCCGCAATGGTGCCATGCGCTTTCGCACGGTTGTTGCGGTCAATCAGCAAGTTACCGGTGAGCCAGTACAGTTGGCCGAAAAGCGGGATCCACAGCAGGCTCTTTTTCCCGACGGTTACGGTCGGCGGAATAACAATATTTGAGGCCGTCACCATATCGTAGTTGTTCTGATGGTTAGCGATATAGATGGCGTTACCGAAATTCTCCGCCCCTTCAGGCAGACGCTTTTCAACCTTCAGGCCGAACAATGGCGCAAGGCGACCAAACATGTGCCCGAACGTCGCGACATGTTTTGGGTTACGCGGGCTGAACAGGCAATAAATCGATCCGAAAATACAGACCAGAATGCAGTAAATAACGGTAAGAATAAGACGAACAATGTATAGCATAGCGACCTCTGAAGCCCTGACAGCTGACAATTATACTTCACCTGTGGCCAGGTAAGGACTTTATTACGAGCGCGTATTGTTAATCGCAACGCACGAATTAACAACGTTTTTACGGGAAATTTTATGGTAATCCCCCTCCGGAAAGAGGGGGGGGGATGAAACAGGTTACTCTTCGCTGTCGTCCGCTTTGCTGCGCGCCGGCGAGTCGATCTCCACGCGGTCGATGCGCTGCAGGCCACGCATCAGTGAGCCGCGACGTCCGCGCTCGCCAACCACCTTCTGCAACTCTTCCGGACGCAGTTTGATCTTACGTTTGCCGACATGAATGGTCAGCGTGCTCTGCGGCGGCAGCAGGAAGAGATGCGCCAGGCTATCTTCGCCTTTTGCCGCTTCCGCTGACGGGATACTGATGATCTTGTTGCCCTTCCCTTTCGACAGCTCCGGCAGATCGCTGACCGGGAACATCAGCATGCGTCCGGCAGCGGTGATCGCCAGCAGCATATCGCTTTCGTTCTCGATGATCAGCGGCGGCATGACGTGGGCGTTATCCGGCAGGCTGATCAGCGCTTTACCGGCGCGGTTACGCGACACCAGATCGTTAAAGGTGCAGATAAAGCCGTAGCCAGCATCAGACGCCATCAGCAGTTTTTGATCGTCGGCTTCCATCAGCATATGGTCAACCGTGGCGCCCGGCGGCAGCGTCAGCTTGCCGGTCAGCGGTTCGCCCTGCCCGCGCGCGGATGGCAGCGTGATCGGATCAATAGCGTAGCTGCGGCCCGTGGAGTCGATAAACGCCACCGGCTGGTTGCTCTTGCCCTTCACCGCCGCCTTGAAGCTGTCACCGGATTTGTAGCTCAGACCCGGCGCGTCGATATCGTGGCCTTTGGCGCTACGCACCCAGCCGCTCTGGGAAAGCACGATGGTCACCGGCTCGGACGGCAGCATGTCGTGCTCGTTCATCGCCTTCGCTTCTTCGCGCTCATGCAGCGGAGAACGACGGTCGTCGCCAAAGGCGTCGGCATCGGCCTGCAACTCTTTCTTCAGCAGGGTGTTCATCTTGCGCTCGGACGCCAGAATCGCCTGAAGCTGATCGCGCTCTTTTTCCAGCTCGTTCTGCTCGCCGCGGATCTTCATCTCTTCCAGCTTAGCGAGATGGCGCAGCTTCAGTTCGAGGATCGCTTCGGCCTGGGTTTCGCTGATGCCAAAGCGCGACATCAGGGCAGGCTTAGGTTCGTCCTCGGTACGAATGATCTCAATCACTTCGTCAATGTTGAGGAACGCCACCAGCAAACCTTCGAGGATATGCAGGCGCTTAAGCACTTTCTCCAGCCGATGGTTCAGACGGCGGCGCACCGTATCGCGGCGGAAGGCCAGCCATTCGGTGAGGATCTCCAGCAGGTTTTTCACCGCCGGGCGACCATCCAGACCAATCATGTTCAGGTTGATGCGGTAGCTTTTTTCCAGATCGGTAGTGGCGAACAGGTGGTTCATCACCTGCTCCATATCCACGCGGTTAGAACGCGGCACAATCACCAGACGGGTCGGGTTTTCGTGGTCCGATTCGTCACGCAGGTCGTCCACCATCGGCAGCTTTTTATTGCGCATCTGGGAGGCAATCTGCTCCAGCACCTTCGCGCCGGAGACCTGGTGCGGCAGCGCGGTGATCACCACGGCGCCATCCTCTTTGGTCCATACCGCGCGCATGCGCACGGAGCCTCGGCCGTTCTGGTAGATTTTACGGATTTCCGCACGCGAGGTGATGATCTCGGCTTCGGTCGGATAGTCCGGCCCCTGCACGATATCCAGCAGATCGTCCAGCGAGGTTTTTGGCTGCTCAATCAGGGTGATGGCCGCTTTCGCCACTTCACGCAGGTTGTGCGGCGGAATGTCCGTCGCCATGCCCACGGCGATACCGGTCGTGCCGTTCAGCAGGATGTTCGGCAGACGCGCAGGCAGCATTTTCGGCTCCTGCATCGTACCGTCGAAGTTTGGCACCCAGTCGACCGTACCCTGCCCCAGTTCGCCCAACAGCACTTCGGCATATTTAGACAGACGGGATTCGGTATAACGCATTGCCGCGAAGGATTTCGGATCGTCCGGCGCCCCCCAGTTCCCCTGACCATCCACCAGCGGATAGCGGTAAGAGAACGGCTGGGCCATCAGCACCATCGCTTCATAGCAGGCGATGTCACCGTGCGGATGGTATTTCCCCAGCACGTCGCCGACGGTACGGGCGGATTTCTTGAACTTGGCGGTCGCATTCAGCCCCAGTTCGGACATCGCATAGACGATGCGGCGCTGAACGGGCTTCAGGCCATCCCCGATAAACGGCAACGCCCTGTCCATGATGACGTACATGGAGTAGTTCAGGTAGGCGTTTTCCGTGAATTCATGTAGCGCGAGGCGCTCTGCCATATCGCTCATTACGTGTGATTCCTCAACTCAGAAACCGATGGGTTTCAGGCAATATTGCCGCAGATACTACCTCATCTGGCGAGTTGAGTCACAAAGAAAAAGGGCCGCTCATGCGGCCCTTTCCGGGTTATTTGTTCAGCTTGATAACCTGCTTCACGTCGATTTCAAACTCGTTCCAGTCTTTATCGATTTTACCCTGCAGTTCGACTTTATCCTGTGGCGTCACCGTCACGCCGTTCCAGCGCTTGTGGTCGATCTCCACCACCACCGTGCCGCTTTCATCGCGGAAGGTGTAACGGTCATCGGACAGGCGCTCGGTAATATTACCGCGCAGCTTCACCCAGCTGTCGTCCTTCATATCTTTGACTTTAGCCGCGGTAGTGAGGTTGGCGTTATTATCGACAAAGCCACCCTGCTGGGTTTGCGTCTGGGTCTGTGTCGCAGATGGGCCAGAGAAGCCACCCTGTGCAGCAAAAACAGGGGCAGTGGTCATCATCATGATGGCAGCAATTGCAGCGTATTTTTTCATCTTAATCTCTCCCTTTAATGTCGTTTCACAATCCATTAAACAGGGTAAACCTTAACAACTTCTTAAGGGGAAAATTTATTTATTTTTACTGTACAGCAGGCGCTTGCAGAAGGTTTACTGACGGCATCAAGGAGGAAATATGCGCATTTTACTGGTAGAAGACGACAAACTCATCGGCGATGGCATCAAAGCGGGCTTAAGCAAAATGGGCTTTAACGTGGACTGGTTTACCGACGGTAAAACCGGGCAGGCGGCCCTGTACACCGCGCCGTACGATGCCGTGGTGCTGGACCTGACGCTGCCGGAAATCGACGGGCTTGAGATCCTGCGCGCCTGGCGCGAAAGCGGTAAGAGCGAACCGGTGCTGATCCTCACCGCGCGGGATGCGCTGAATCAGCGCGTCGAAGGGTTACGCCTGGGGGCGGATGATTACCTGTGTAAGCCGTTCGCGCTGATTGAAGTGGCAGCCCGCCTCGAAGCGCTGGTGCGCCGCAGCCACGGGCAGGCGCGCAGCGAGCTGCGTCACGGCAAGGTCACGCTCGATCCGGCAAGTCTCGTCGCCACGCTGGAGGGCGAAACGCTGGTGCTCAAACCCAAAGAGTTCGCCCTGCTGGAACTGCTGATGCGCAACGCGGGCCGCGTGCTGCCGCGCAAGGCCATCGAAGAGAAACTCTACAACTGGGATGATGACGTCTCCAGCAACGCCGTCGAAGTCCACGTTCATCATTTACGCCGCAAGCTCGGCAGCGAATTTATCCGCACCGTGCACGGCATCGGTTATACCCTGGGTGACGCATGAAACTGACCCAACGCCTGAGCCTGAAGCTGCGCCTGACGCTCCTCTTTTTGCTGCTGTCCCTGGCGGCCTGGTTTGCCGCAAGCGTGGTGGCCTGGCACCAGACGACCGACAAGCTCGATAAGCTGTTCGATACCCAGCAGATGCTGTTTGCCAAACGGCTGCTGACGATGGACGTGGACGAACTCCGCGCCCCGGAACGCATGCGCGAGGTGCCGAAAAAAGCCAAACACGGCCATCTTGACGACGATGCGCTGGCCTTCGCAATCTTCACCGCAGACGGCAGCATGGTGCTTAACGACGGTGAGAACGGGCGCGACATACCTTATCACTACCGCCGGGACGGATTTGATGACGGTCGGTTGCAGGATGATAACGACGAATGGCGTTTCCTGTGGCTGACCTCCCCGGACGGGAAATACCGCGTGGTGGTTGGCCAGGAGTGGGAGTACCGACAGGATATGGCGCTGGACGTGGTCAGCTCGCAGCTGACGCCGTGGCTGGTGGCGCTGCCCGTAATGCTTCTGTTGCTGATTGTCCTGCTGAGCCGGGAATTGAAACCGCTGAAAAACCTGGCGCAGACCCTGCGTTCACGCTCGCCGGATGCGACCGATACGCTGCCCACCCACGGCGTGCCGACGGAGGTTCGCCCGCTGCTTGATGCGCTTAACCATCTTTTCGCCCGTACGCAGGAGATGATGGCCCGCGAGCGCCGCTTCACCTCGGATGCCGCTCATGAGTTGCGCAGCCCGCTTGCCGCGCTGAAGGTGCAAACCGACGTGGCGCAGCTTTCCCTTGACGATCCCGAGGCGCAGTCTAAAGCGCTGGGGCAATTGCATGCGGGCATCGACCGCGCCTCCCGGCTGGTGGATCAGCTTCTCACCCTGTCGCGCCTGGATTCACTGGATAATCTTGATGACGTCGAACCCGTGATGATGGCCGATTTGCTGCAATCCGCGGTGCTGGATATCTGGCATCCGGCGCAGCAGGCGGGCATTGATATTCGGCTCAACGTCAACGCGCCCGAGGTGATGCGTCACGGACAGCCGCTATTGCTGAGCCTGCTGGCGCGTAACCTGCTGGACAACGCCGTTCGTTACAGCCCGCGCGGCAGCGTGGTGGACGTGACGCTGAACACCCAAAGCTTTACCGTGCGCGACAACGGCCCGGGCATTTCAACCGATGCGCTGGCGCGTCTCGGCGAGCGCTTTTATCGTCCACCGGGCCAGGACGCCACCGGCAGCGGTCTGGGGTTGTCTATCGTGAAGCGCATCGCGGCGTTACACGGGATGCGCGCCTCGCTGGGCAATGCGCCTGAAGGGGGCTTTGAGGTGACCGTCAGCTGGTAGCCATTATTGCGCTGAGCGCAAAAGACTTTGCACATTTTGCTTATTTTTCCGCTCCGTCCTCGCGCGTAGAATACCTGGCATACTCTCAGCATCGAGGACAAATAATGAGCAACATTCTGATTATCAACGGCGCGAAAGAATTTGCGCACTCTAAAGGCCAGCTCAATGACACCCTGACCGAGGTCGCGGATGGTTTCCTGCGCGACGCCGGACATGATGTTAAGGTCGTGCGCGCGGACAGCGATTACGACGTGAAGGCCGAAGTGCAGAACTTCCTGTGGGCCGACGTGGTTATCTGGCAGATGCCGGGCTGGTGGATGGGCGCACCGTGGACCGTGAAAAAATACATGGACGATGTGTTTACCGAAGGTCACGGTTCGCTGTATGCCAGCGACGGCCGCACCCGCTCAGACGCGTCTAAAAAATACGGTTCCGGCGGCCTGTTGCAGGGCAAGAAATACATGCTCTCCCTGACCTGGAATGCCCCGCTTGAAGCGTTCACCGAGCAAGATCAGTTCTTTGAAGGCGTAGGCGTAGACGGCGCGTATCTGCCATTCCACAAGGCGAATCAGTTCCTGGCTATGGAGCCGCTGCCGACCTTTATCGTCAATGACGTAATTAAAATGCCGGACGTCCCACGCTATATCGCAGAATATCGCAAGCATCTCGCGGAAATTTTTGCTTAACTGGTAGCCTGGAATTAGAAGGAGTTAATTATGCTTACCGTTATTGCTGAAATCCGTACGCGTCCTGGCCAACATCACCGCCAGGCGGTGCTGGATGAGTTCGCAAAGATCATCCCGACCGTACTGAAAGAAGAAGGCTGCCACGGCTACGCGCCAATGGTGGACGCCGCCACCAGCGCAAGCTTCCAGGCGACCGCGCCAGACTCGATCATCATGGTTGAGCAGTGGGAAACCGTCGCGCACCTTGAAGCGCATTTGCAGACCGCGCATATGAAAGCGTGGAGCGACGCGGTGAAAGGGGACGTTCTGGAAACCCATATTCGTATTCTGGAGCAAGGGGTTTAAGTTCTGTGAAATTTACCGGGTGGCACTGCGTTTACCCGGCCTACAACTTCCCTCCCAGGCCCGGTAAGCGTTAACGCCACCGGGCTTTTTTTATCACCTTAACACTCAACTGCTATGCTTATTCTGACTTCATGTTAAACAGGAGGATGGAATGGGTCTTTTTAATTTCGTAAAAGAAGCAGGCGAAAAGCTGTGGGACAATCTGACCGATCATAAGGGTCAGAGCGACAAAATCACCGAACACCTCAAGAAACTCAACATTCCCGGTTCCGATAAGGTTCAGGTTGACGTCACCGACGGCAAAGCCAGCGTGACGGGCGACGGGCTGACGCAGGAGCAGAAAGAAAAAATCCAGGTCGCCGTCGGCAACATCGCAGGCGTCAGCGAGGTGGAGAACAACATCACCGCGACAGATGCCAAAGATGAAGCTACTTACTATACGGTGAAATCCGGCGATACCCTGAGCGCGATCTCTAAAACCGTGTACGGCGATGCTAACCAGTACAACAAGATTTTTGAGGCTAACCGCCCTATGCTCTCCAGCCCCGATAAAATCTATCCCGGCCAGACGCTGCGTATTCCTAAAGCATAACGTCTAAAACAGTCGGTTCACGTCGCGCAGAGGAACAGAATGAAAATAGCTTGTCTTGGCTGGGGTTCGTTAATCTGGAAAAGCGGCGCGTTACCGGTAGCCGGTGAGTGGCAGACCGACGGGCCTTCTTTGCCCGTCGAGTTCTGTCGGGTCAGCGATGGCGGTGAACTGGCGACCGCCATCTGTATGAATGCCCCTGCCGTGCCGGTGCTTTGGGCATGGCTGGAGGCCACAACGTTGAGCGTGGCCTGCCGCGCTTTGCGTGAGCGCGAAGCCATTCCCGAGGATCGCTGCGATGGTATTGGCTCGCTGCTAATCACCGGACGCGACACGGGTATCCTGACAACATGGGCCAGGGAGAAAGGTATTGAAGCGATCATCTGGACCGGGCTCCCGCCGAGAAGCGCGTCACAGGAAGGCAGGGTTCCTGCCGTGGACGAAGCCATCGCTTATCTCGACGGCCTCAGCGGAGAGACCCGCAGCCATGCGCAGGACTATATTTGCCGCGTGCCTGCCCAGCTTGATACGCCCTACCGGCGCGTCATTAAAGACGTGCTTGGATGGTAATCCCCCGGCCAGTTACCAGTACAGTTTCCAGCTCCGGGTGAAACGCACCAGCGCCTCAACGTAGAAGTAATCTCCCCAGCTTGCGCACTCATCCACGCCTTTGTTGCTCCCGAGGTGGTAAACCGAGTGTTTAAGCAGCCCGTTGCCCTTTTCTTCTCTCCCCATCAGATAGTGTTTCGTCAGTGACGACATAATGCCTTTAGCCCACTCCATATAGCGCTCGCGATCCGGATCCGTGACCGGCAGGTGTTTCACCAGCTCCAGCAGCCCACATACCGCAATCGCCGCCGAGGAAGAATCACGCAGCGCGTCGGTGCCCACCAGCGCCAGATCCCAGTGGCAGACGTAGTCGTCGGGCAGGCGATTGAGGAAGTAGTTCGCCAGCCGTTTTGACAGGGCGATCATCGTCTCGTCGCCGGTATAGATATAGCTCAGCAGGAAGCCGTAAATTCCCCACGCCTGCCCGCGTGACCAGCAGGAGTCGTCGGCGTAGCCCTGCTGGGTGTTGCCGTAGCGCGGTGCGCCGGTTGTCACATCCATATAGTAGGTGTGGAAGGTGGAGGCATCGTCACGAATGAGGTACGTCGCCGCCTGCATGACGTGCGCTTTTGCGGCGTCGGCAAAGCGCGGATCGCCCGTCTGCTCCGTTGCCCAGTAGAGCAGCGGCAGGTTCATGTTGCAGTCGATGATCATTCGCCCGGCCTGGTCCGGATCGGAGAGATCGCCCCACGCCTGGATGATCTTCGCCTTCTCGTGGAAGCGTTCCAGCAGAGCTTCCGCCGCCAGCAGCGAGAAGCCGCGCGCCTCGCGGTTTCCGGTCAGCCGCCACGCGGCTACGCAGGAGAGCGTGTAGAGGAAGCCTAAATCGTGGGTGTTGGTGTCGTTGCGCCCGGCGATGCGCAGGCCAAACGAGCGCACGTGTTTTTCCGCCATCGCGCGGAATTTTTCCTCGCCGCTCATCTCCCATGCCAGCCATAGCTGCCCGGTCCAGAAGCTGGTGGTCCACTCCACGTTGTCAGTCAGCGGATAAAAACCGTTCTGGCAGGTTTCCGCCGGGAATTTGTTGCCGAACTCCGTTAAATGACGGCTAATCAGGTCCAGAACGTGGCTGCGCGCCGAATTCAGTTCATCGCTGAATGCGCGGGAGTCAACGGGCGCAGCGATAACAGGCAGACGTTCTTCTTTGATACGACTTAACATATTTCGGTTCCTTCTTTGACGGCGTAATTTATCGTGTTGACGTTTCTGCTACGTTCAGCGCACGAGCCCCGCGCCATTTGCTCTGACAGGCGGATAACGTAAAAGCAGAAATAAGGGTAAAGGTCAGCGCCGTTGCGCCCATGATGATATAGGTGTGCTCAAAGCCAATACGGTCATACATATAGCCGGCAGGGGAAGAGACCACCACGTTGCCAACGTAGAGCATCGCCTGATAGCCGAGTAAATACATAGTGGCATTGACGCGCTTGTCGAAATGCTCGGCGATATATTTAAATACCGACACCAGCAGGAGACAAATTTCCAGACCGTACAGCGGCTTAAGCACTGAAATTAACAGGTGAGAATCACACATGCCGGAAATAATCAGACGCGCCCCGACCACCAGCCCGACAATTAATAGCCCGCGTTTGGCGCCAATAAAGTTCACAAACAGCGGGACCACCATATACATGACAAATTCCATGCCCGACTGCACGGTCCCGAGATAACCGAATACCGCGTTGCCCTCATGAATATCATCGAAGAAGGTGACGAAATAGCGCGAGAACTGTTGCTCGGCGATAAACATCATCCACGCCACGCCCGCCACGTACAGGCAGAAGGCCCAGAATTTGCGGTTTCGCAGCAGGGCGTAAACGTCTGACGGGGCGATTTTCTCTTTCGTCAGCACCTCGCCCGCGTGAATGGAGTTAGTGTTCACTTTCAGGCTCAGCAGGACGATCAGCATCACCACCGACGCCACGCTGCCGAGAATAAAGTTATACGCCGGTGAGAGGTTAAACAGCAGGCCGGAGAAGGACGATGCCACCGCCCAGCCGAGCGAACCCCACATGCGAATTTGCCCGAACTCCATGCCGTTTAAGCGGCTAAAGCGGTCGGAATAGGATTCACACGCCGCCACACCCGCGTACCAGGCAAAGCTTAAATAGAGCGCGCCGATAATAATCCCCAGCAGGGTATTAGACATTAACAGCGGCTGGTATACGTAAATAAAGAACGGCGCCATCAGGGCCGACATGATCACCACAAAATAGAGCAGGTATTTGCTCATGCCGATCTTATCGAGAATATAGCCGTAGATCGGTTTAAGAATAACGGAGAATATCCCGTTCACCGCAAAAACGGTTCCAATCACCGAGCCGCTGAGATTGGCTTTCTGGCCAAGCCAGATCGCCAGCAGTCCAATACTGGCAGACCAGGTAAAGAAATAGAGAAAGATAAAGCTACTGATTTTGTAATATTCAGTTCTGTTAGTTGTCGATGTGCTTTTCATATCATCCTCGCCGACGTGTAGGGCCAGATTTTTATAATGTGAACGACAGCTTACGTTCGCTTCCGGGTTCGCTAATGACGACCCGGCTATGGGTTATATTCAGCTGCGGCGTCGCCGCAACGGGCTGTTTTCCGCCAGCCAGAACGGCGCAACAGAGCCAGCTTTCCCCTTGCGGGAGGTCGGCCTTTAACAACGGAATGGAAGCGCACTCCGCAAACATAATGCTGCTGTTCGGCGGCGTGACGATGCTGTCTGGCTGGCGGTGAATGACCGGCGAAAGATCGACAATGACGCTGCTGCCGTTTTCAGCCATCAGATAACAACCGCGATCGCGCACCTGGTGGGCGGTTTTCATCACCGCAAAGCCGCCCTCGACGGTTTGCAGAGTGCGCGCGCTGTTGATACGGTGCAGGCGCAGGTGCCACTCCCCGAACGGGATCTGCCAGGTCGCAATCTGCACGTCGCGCCACGGCGACCAGCGCGAGAAAATGTAATGTTCATCCACCCGAACCTCTTCGCACTCGCGACGACCGCGGAAATAGTCATCTTCGTCCGCCAGCAGCAGCATGGAATCGCAGGCTGCATGCTTCAGGCCAAATCGTCCACGCTCAATGGTGAATCCGAAGCGGCTGGAGTAGGCAAATTTGGTGTATTTCGCTTCGGTGTTGACGTAGTTATTCAGCTCCAGCTGACCAGCTGTGAGCATGACGACGTGCTGCGAAGCTTTCGAATGCATCAGGATCTGCTGCGCATGCGGGATCACATGTTTTTCAGCAAGCGCGGGCAGCGGCTGCTCGTCGGCCTGCCAGAACGGATGCGCCTCCGGCAGCGCCAGGATCAGGTAGGTTTTCAGCGCCCAGTACGGTGAACCGGGGGAGTTGTAATCCTCGCACATCGCCAGGTTCGGATACGCAAACCCCAGGGTAAGAATACCGTCGCGATCGACAATCGACTGCTGCTGCCACCAGCGCAGATGCCGCAGCACAATGCCCTTCACGATACCCGGGGTGAAGACGTCCAGCTGAGAAAAAGCCACCGCGCTCCAGAAGGCAACCATGGCAAAGCGGTAGGTCAGGCTGCGGCCAAACGGCACCGAGGCACCATCGGCGGCGGACCAGTAGATAAAGTCTTCCGCGAACAGACGCGAGCGCTCGCGCAGCACCTTCGCCCTCGCCTCGTCGTCACTCAGGGTGGCGTAAATCAGGCCGTAAAAATGGAAAGCCATGGAGATGTAATAGTCTTTCGGGCGGCCGGGACCGTCGGAGTACCAGCCGTCGCCGAGATAGTAGGCATCCATCAGCGCAAAGCGGTGGTCAATGGCGGCCTGATCGTACGGCAGGCCGGCGCGCTTAAAGCCGAGCTGGACCATAATGGCAAAATAGTTCCAGTTGCTGTCCGGCATCTGCGCGTCGGTGATTTGGTTGAGCCACGCGTGCAGGTTAATCACCTCGCGCCCGGTCAAGTGCGCGGTGAGTTTATCTCCCAGCAGAGCGAGCCCCAGACCGTAGACCGCCATCTCCACCAGACGCTGATCGTACGGGCCGGTTTCACCCCAGTAGCCGGTGCTTTGCGGGTCGGTACCAAGCTTAATGGCAGTAAGGTACTTCTCGTTGAACGGCGTGCTTTCGCCGGATGCCATCAGCGGAAACAGCCCCCACAGCGCGCGGGAAAGTCCCTCCATCTGCGCAATATCCGCTGTGTAATGGGCGCAGGTATCACCCAGCGAGAATCGTGAACGGTTCGCCGGAAATTGCGTATCCAGCGCCTGTAAAAGTGCATTCAACGACGCCACTACCTCCTGGCGTGAAGACAACGGATTTGATTTTTCTTTGTTTGCCGCCCACATCGGTTCGCCCTCGTAATCAACTGCGGCAAAGCATAGTGAATCCGCAAGGGGCAGAAATGTTAGCCGTGTCACAGGCATGAACGATGAATAAACCTCCAGTTGAGAAAATTTAAAAAGGTGGTTTATAAAGACGGTCAGACAGGAAAAAGTTGAGTTTTATTGCACTATGCGCGACACGCCGACATCCGATCTTCTGGAACTGATCGCCCTGAACGATACAGTGGCCTCGTTCAGCCGCCTGTTTGCCAATACCGTGCGCTACCATCACTGGCACCAGTGTCTGGAGATCCTCTATGTGGAAGAGGGCTTTGGCGTGGCGATTGTCGATAATCGTCACTACACCATGCGCCCCGGACGGCTGTTTTTCTTCCCGCCTTTTACGCTGCACAAGGTCATGGTGGACGAACAGGCGGAGGCAATTTACCGCCGCACCATTATTCATCTCGACCAGCACGCGGTGCTGAAGATCCTGCGGGATTTTCCCCAGACCCGGCAGCGTCTGGAGCGGCTGTCACGCCGTGGCGGCGAAGCGTGGGTCGCCGATTTAGCCCACTTCCATCACCATATCGACCATCTGTTTAGCTGCTATAAACCGCCGATGAACGGCGAGAGCATCGCCAGCCTGCTGATAGGCCTGTTCGCGATGCTGCCCGACGATCGCGACGGCGAGCCGGGAAACAGCCAGGGGATCGCCAGCCAGGTGATGTTTTGGCTCGACGAGCATTATCAGGAGAAATTTCGTCTGGATGCGCTGGCCAATGAGCTGGGAAAATCCCGCAGCTACGTATCGCGAAAATTCCATGCAGAAACGGGCGAAAAAATTCACGACTACCTGAATACGCTAAGGTTGCGTAAGGCGTGTGAGTGTTTACTCCACACTGATTCGAGCGTGCGTGACATTGCCGCACAGACGGGTTTTTCCGACGTGACGTGGTTTATCAGCGCGTTTAAAAAAGGGATTGGCGAGACGCCGCTGCAGTACAGGAAGAACCATCGTGCGGTTTGACGCCCTCACCCACGGGGCTGAGGGTTCCCCACAAATTAATGCGAGCACTGAGCAATCCCCTCGCCCCTCCGGGGAGAGGGTTAGGGTGAGGGGAACATACGGCGGTGGTGGTCATTCCGTTCACTTTATGTTCCTTGCTACTCTGTAACGACATGACCGGTGAACGTGCCAGGGTGGCTCAGTCGCCACCACCCTGGCGACCCGGGCTCCCGGCGGTAAATCGCCGCTTCGCGGTGCCCTCGGCTTATTCCTTCCGGCTTATCGGGTACGGGCGGAGGCAACGTCCCTGTAAAGCCGCCCTCTCGGCGCATCCCTGCGCCTCGCCCCGGCCGGAAGGCAAACGCCTCAGCGATTTACAGCCGGACCAGGGCATCGCTGACAGCCCTCAGTCATTTAGAAAGCAACTTTATTGCTTCTGCATAAAAAAATTACTGGGGATCCCTCAGCCCACGGGGAGAGGGGGAAAATCAACCGCTCTTCTTGCCCGGCTTTAATCCGCGGTGTAACTCGTTGATGCGCTTCATCGACTTGATGGTGCGCTGCGGCTCGGTGGAGGCGACGGACAGAATAATCATCTCCAGGCACAGCAGCACCGTGCCATGCAGCGGGATTTTGCCCTTCTCGCCGCCGCGCGGGACGTGGATCACTACGCTTGCCTCTTTGCTAAAGCGCGAGTCAGTGGCGTTGGTCAGCAAAATGGTGGGAATACCCAGGCGCTTCGCTTCGCGCAGCGTGGTCTGTCCCTCCCGGTGCGCGGATTTTTGCGCCATCATTACCAGCACGTCACCGCGCTGTAGGGCAATCAGCTGTTCGGCGAGGCCAATACCGGTGCGGTTGAGCGGGATCGCAGGCAGGCCTATACGGCTAAACAGTCGCGAGGTGTACTCAGCCAGAATGCCGGATGCGCCAATGCCAAAAATAGCGACCTGTCTCGCCTGCGCCAGCAGCGACACCGCCTGCGCCATCGCGTAGCGGTTGCCCGGTTCGGACAACACCGCGCAGGTGTGTTGATGGCCTTCCAGCACAAAATCGATGCTCGCGTCGACGTCGCTGGTAAGCGTGTTTACCGTCGTGGACATCTTCTCGCTGGAGGTGACCACCGGGCCAAACCACTGCTCCAGGGTCTGCTTGAGATCCCGCAGCCCGCCAAACCCAAGCGCCTGAATGGCACGCACCACGGTGGCGTCCGAGGTGTGTAGCACAGCGGCAATCTCCATTGCCGTCTGCTCCATAACCGCTTCACGATTTTCATTGATATAGCTCGCCACCTGCAGCAGGCGCGGCGTCAGCTGGTGCGCCCGCGAGCGGAGGCGGTCGCCGTAGACATCAATTTTTCGGATCATCGAGCGGCCTCCGGCAGCGGACGGCCCGCTATCTGCGACTGCACCTGCGCGGCCATCAGCCCCAGCGAGGCAAATGAATTTGAGATCGCTTCCTCGCGGGAGATGAGCACGTAATGCCCGGTTCGGCAGGCGTTGAGAAACTGACACCAGCCCGGCATCACCGCATCCATCGCCGCCAGCTCGTCCTGCGGTTTTCCGCCGGTGTCCCCGCGCCAGGTGGCAAAGACAAAATCAGCATCCAGCTCCGGCAGGCGCTCGGCGCTGACGTCGATGCGCCCGCCCTCCGGGATGCTCTCAAACAGCGGCGGGAATCTGAACCCTGCGTCGCGCAGCACGCGCCCAAGCGAGTGGTAGCTGTGCATGGCGTTGATTTTGCCCTGATTGGCCTGAATCACCGAGACGGTCAGTTTGCTCGTATCGATGGTCGCCTTTAGCGCCTCGATCTGCTCCTGATAGCGACGCTCCAGAATCTTCAGCCGCGCCTCTGTCCCGGTAAGCTGCGCCAGCTTGCGGTAGATCTCCGGCGCGCCGCCGTCGAGGTGATCGATACTCACCGTCGGGGCAATTTTTTCCAGCTGTTCGACCGGCGTGTTGCGGGTCGGCTCGGTGATGATAAGATCCGGCTTCGCCGCGGCGATGGCTTCAATATCGATATCGGCGGTGCCGATGAATGTGATGTCGGAATTATCAAAATCGATGCCCGTCAGCATGCCGCTGGAGCGCAGAAAATGGCTGCCGTCCGGTCGGGTACGGCCATGGCTGGCAACCGGCGGTACGCCAAGCTCGATCAGCGGAATGGTGATATCCAGGTCGTGCAGGGACACAATCCGCTTCGGGTTAACCGGCACCACCACTTTGCGGTTCAGGTCGTCAGTAAACGTCTGCGTTGGCTCTGCGGCTCCTGCAGCAAAACCCACCAGCACCAGCATTGCAAAAAATACGCGCATTTCTATCCCCTAAAATCGATCCCGACGCTGCCAGAGCAGCAGCAGGAAAAACGGTCCGCCAATCAGTGAAATGACAATTCCCGCCGGCAGCTGCAACGGGAGAAATGCCAGCCGCCCGACGTTATCCGCCAGCAGCACCAGCAGCGCGCCCAGTACGGCACTTCCCGTCAGCAGTGCCGTTTGCCCTCCGCGCAGCAGCAGGCGCGCCATGTGCGGGGCAATCAGCCCGACAAAGCCGATACTCCCCACGCAGGAGACGCAGGCCGCGGTGAGCACCACGGGGGCAAACACGCGCAGCAGCGCGAGGTGTGAAGTCCGCACGCCCAGCCCCGTCGCAGTGTGGTTGCCGAGCAAGGCTACGTCTGCGGCGCGCGCGGTAAAGAGCAGCAGCGCAAACGCCGGCACTGTCCAGGCAGCAGCGATGCTGACCAGCGTCCAGCTTGCCGCATGCAGACTCCCCGCCAGCCACAGCATCGCCGTCTGGACGTCGCGCACGTCGGCGGTCGTCATAAAGACCCCCATCGCGGCGGCAAACGCCCATGACACGCCGATGCCGATCAGGATGAATCGCGGGCGCGAGATATCACGCGCCAGCGCCACTACCAGCAGCGCGGTCAGCAGCCCACCGGCCATGCCGATAAGTGGACGCCAGTACGGCCCCAATCCCGGAAACTGAAAAATCAGCAGCAGCACCGCCGCGCTACAGCCCTCTTTCACGCCGATAAGTCCGGGGTCAGCAAGGCCGTTGCGGGTAATGGACTGCATGGCCGCCCCCGCCATGCCGAGCATCGCGCCGCACAGCACCGCCATCAGCAGGCGCGGCAGGCGGATATCCATCACAATGTAATGCGCATCCGCCATCAGACGTTCAGGATAAAACAGCGCACGTCCGATGGCGGAAGCAGGAATGGGCAGCGAGCCGTGCGTCAGGCCAAAACTTAGCAGCAGTAAAACGGCAAGGGTTAAAACGGTCAGATACAGCAGCGCCCTCGGGCGAACCAGCGCCGAGAAGGAGGAAAATCGTACTGCCCTCAATCCAGCCCGGTTCATTTGAACATCCTTGACGCCATAAGGATAAAGACCGGCGCGCCGACCAGCGCAGTCATCACGCCGGTTGCCAGCTCATACGGCGTAAACAGCGTGCGGGCGGCGATATCCGCCATCAGCAGAACCAGCGCCCCGCAGAGGGCTGAGAGCGGCACCATCACGCGCAGGTCCACCGATACCAGACGGCGAATCAGCTGCGGCACCACGAGTCCGATAAATCCGATCGGTCCGGCAACTGAAACCGCCGCGCCGCACAGCAGGGCGATGGCCAGCAGCGCGAGCAGGCGCGTTTTCAGCAGCGACACGCCAAGCCCCTGCGCCATTCTGTCCCCCAGCGCCAGCATGTTCAGCGACGGCGACAGCCAGAGCGCCAGCGCAAAGCCCACGGCAGCGGCCCCCGCGGCGCTAGCGGTCGTCTCGCCGATGACTCCCGCCACATCCCCCGCAAGCCAGGTCCGCATGGCCAGCAGCGTCTGTTCATCCAGAATCAACACCGTGGCGGTTATCGATGAGGCAAATGCCGACATCGCCACGCCGCACAGAGTGACTTTCATCGGCGTGAGACCGGTACGCCCGGATGAGGAGAACGTTAGCACCAGCAAAAAGAGCGCGGCGGCGCCGGCTGCGGCTATCAGAGGGCGGCCAAACGGCAGCGACAGCCCGAGGGCACTCGTCAGCACCACCGCCAGCGCCGCCCCTGCATTAAGCCCCAGGATATGCGGCTCGCCGAGCGGGTTGCGGATCACTGACTGCAGCAGCACGCCCGCGACGCCGAGCGCCGCGCCCGTCACCAGGGCGGCGCACAGTCGCATCAAGCGCAGCCTGACGATCACGCTATGCTCAAAATTGCGCGGGTCGAAGTGGAAAAATGCGTCTACTACCGTCCGGGGGGCGATAACGCGCGCCCCGATGCTCAGGTGCGCAATCGCGCCTGCCAGAAGCAGCAGCGTAAAGAGAATAAAGGCCACAGACGTGCGCATCATGGTTTGTCGTCAGCCTGACGGAACGGCATAAAGAACGGCTTGCCGGTCAGCGGGTTAACCGACATATGCACGTCGACATCAAACACCGCTTTGATCAGCTCCGGCGTGCAGGCGTCGCCCTCATGCAGTACCCCCTCAACCTTTCCCTGACGTAAAAAGACCAGCGAATCACCGTAGTTCACGGCGAAGTTGAGATCGTGCAGAACCACCACCACGGTGCGCCCGTGCCGGCGCGTCAGCGTGTGCAGCAGTTCGAGGATCTCCACCTGGTAGCGAAGATCGAGGTACGTCGTGGGTTCATCCAGCAGGATATAGGGCGTTTGCTGCGCCAGTACCATGGCGATCCAACAGCGCTGGCGCTGGCCGCCGGACAGGCTTTCAACCAGATGATGGGCAAACTCTGCCGTCCCGGTCAGGCGTAACGCCTCCTCCACGGCCCGCTCGTCTTCCTCGCTCCACTGGCGCATCACGTTCTGCCAGGGGAAACGTCCGCGCGAGACCAGCTCAAATACGGTTAACCCTTCTGGAAGCAGCGGAGACTGCGGGAGGATCCCGAGCTGGCGGGCGACCGCTTTGGTTGGCTGCGAGTGGATGGCTTTGCCGTCCAGCACCGCGCTGCCGCCGAGCGGCTGAAGCAGCCGCGCGAGGGTACTTAACAGCGTCGATTTTCCGCAGCCGTTTGCGCCCACCAGAACAGTCATTTTCTGCTGGGGGATCGCAAGGGAGATATCATCAACGATGATTTTTTTCTGGTAACCCGCGGAGAGGTTCTCAAGAACCAGTCCCGGTTTTTTAATGTAGTGAGCCACGTGAACGCCAACGTAAGAAAAAAAACCAACAAATAAAAATAAAACTCATTCTCTTTTGTGAGTTTGCCGCCGCGCCATGTAGTAGTCAAGCGAAGATATACCCTGTAAACCCCAGGGATAACTGAGCATCGCTTCACAAATTATAATTCTTTTTTATCAATTATTTTCAATGTCTTAAACAAGAAATAAACGCGTATTAGCCAGAGAGAAACCTCTGTAGCGAAATTTTTATTTATTCCATTTACTACTACATTCCCTCATGCTTGAATGATTCTCAATTACAAGTCCGATGCCGTAGAGGCTAACGGACAGACCGTAAGGGCAATGACTCACACATTCTTCCGCGAGCATTTCATCGCAGGATATTTTGGGAAAACAGATGTAATGGCTAAGTTCACACCTTCATTCGCCGGGGTAAAAGGGCGCGCGCTCTTTTCACTCCTGTTCATGGCGCCTCTGGTGCACGCAGCAGCAAAAGACGGTGAGACGCTTACCGTCACTGCCGACCCTTACGCTTCCACCGACGCCACCAGCGGCTATCAGCCCCTGAACACCTCCACCGCCACGCTGACCAACATGCCGATGCTGGACATCCCGCAGGTGGTCAATACCGTCAGCGATAAAGTGCTGGAAGACCAAAACGCGACCACGCTCGACGAGGCGCTGTATAACGTCAGCAACGTGGTGCAGACCAACACCCTGGGCGGCACGCAGGATGCCTTCGTGCGCCGTGGCTTCGGCGCAAACCGCGATGGCTCGATCATGACCAACGGCCTGCGCACCGTGCTGCCGCGCAGCTTCAATGCCGCAACCGAGCGCGTGGAGGTGCTAAAAGGCCCGGCCTCGACCCTTTACGGTATTCTTGACCCCGGCGGCCTGATTAACGTAGTGACCAAACGCCCGGAGAAAACCCTCGGCGGCTCGATTTCTGCCACATCAACCAGCTTTGGCGGCGGTACCGGACAGTTTGACGTCACCGGTCCGATTGAAGGTACGCGTCTGGCCTATCGCCTGACCGGGGAGTATCAGGACGAGGATTACTGGCGTAATTTCGGCACCGAACGCAGCACCTTTATTGCCCCGTCTTTGACCTGGTTCGGCGATGATGCCACCGTGACCGTGCTCTATTCGCATCGCGACTATAAAACGCCGTTCGATCGCGGAACGATCTTCGATCTCAACACCAAAAAGGCCGTCGACGTCGATCGCAAAACCCGCTTTGATGAGCCATTTAACGTGACCGACGGTCAGTCCGACCTCGCTCAGCTTAACGCGGAGTATCGCCTTAACAGCCAGTGGACCGCGAAGTTCGACTACAGCTACAGCCAGGATAAGTACAGCGATAACCAGGCTCGCGTGATGGCCTACGATTCAAAAACCGGCAACCTGACCCGCCGCGTGGATGCGACCCAGGGTTCGACCCAGCGTATGCACACAACGCGGGCAGATTTGCAGGGGAACGTGGACATCGCGGGCTTTTACAATGAGATCCTGACCGGCGTGTCGTATGAGAATTACGATCTGCTGCGTACGGACATGATCCGTTGTAAGAACGTTAAGGATTTCAATATTTACAACCCGAGCTATGGCAGCCTCGGCAAGTGCACCACCGTCTCGGCATCCGACAGCGATCAAACCATCAAGCAGGAGAGCTACTCCGCTTACGCGCAGGACGCGCTGTACCTGACCGATAAATGGATCGCCGTTGCCGGACTGCGCTACCAGTATTACACCCAGTACGCGGGCAAAGGCCGTCCGTTTAACGTCAACACCGACAGCCGCGACGACCAGTGGACGCCGAAGCTGGGCCTGGTATACAAGCTCACGCCGGCAGTCTCCCTGTTTGCTAACTATTCCCAGACGTTTATGCCGCAGTCGTCCATTGCGAGCTACATCGGCGACCTGCCGCCGGAAACGTCGAACGCGTATGAAATAGGCGCTAAATTCGACCTGTTCGACGGCATTACTGCCAACATCGCGCTGTTTGATATCCACAAGCGCAACGTGCTGTACACCGAGAGCATCGGTGATAAAACCGTCGCCAAAACCGCGGGCCGCGTGCGCTCGCAGGGTGTCGAAGTGGATCTCGCCGGATCGCTGACCGAGAACACCAACATTATCGCCAGCTACGGCTATACCGATGCGAAGGTGCTGGAAGACCCGGACTACGCGGGCAAACCGCTGCCGAACGTGCCGCGCCATACCGGCTCCCTGTTCCTGACGTACGATATTCACAATGCGTTTGCCGGGAATACGCTGACAATTGGCGGCGGCGGGCACGGCGTGAGCCGTCGTTCAGCGACTAACGGTGCGGATTATTATCTGCCGGGCTATTTCGTGGCGGATGCATTTGCGGCGTACAAAATGAAGCTGCAATATCCGGTGACGCTACAGGTGAACGTGAAAAACCTGTTTGATAAGACCTACTACACGTCGTCGATTGCGACCAATAACCTGGGCAACCAGATTGGCGACCCGCGTGAAGTGCAGTTTACGGTGAAGATGGAGTTTTGACGTCAGAGCGAGGCGTTCCCCTCACCCTAACCCTCTCCCCAGAGGGGCGAGGGGATCGATCGTAGGCCCGGTAAGCGCAGCGCCACCGGGCAAAAAAAAGCCCTGCATCGCAGGGCTTTTTCAGCATCAGGCCTCAATATCCGCCATATCGCCTTTCTCCTGCAGCCAGTTACGTCGGTCTTCCGAACGTTTCTTGGCAAGGAGCATATCCATCATGGCGTTGGTTTGCTGTTCGTCTTCGTCGCTGATCGTCAGCTGCACCAGACGGCGCGTGTTCGGATCCAACGTCGTTTCGCGAAGCTGCATCGGGTTCATCTCGCCCAGCCCTTTAAAGCGCTGCACGTTCGGTTTGCCCTTCTTGCGCTTCAGCTGTTCCAGCACGCCCGCTTTCTCTTCTTCCGTCAGCGCATAGTAGACTTCTTTGCCAAGGTCGATACGGTACAGCGGCGGCAGCGCCACGTGGACGTGACCGTTTTTCACCAGCGCGCGGAAGTGCTTCACGAACAGCGCGCACAGCAGCGTGGCGATGTGCAGACCATCGGAGTCCGCATCCGCGAGAATGCAGATCTTGCCGTAGCGCAGCTGGCTCAGATCGTCGCTGTCCGGATCGATGCCGATCGCCACCGAGATATCGTGTACTTCCTGCGAGGCCAGCACTTCATCAGAAGAGACCTCCCAGGTATTCAGGATCTTACCCTTGAGCGGCATGATCGCCTGATATTCACGATCGCGCGCCTGCTTGGCCGATCCGCCCGCCGAGTCCCCTTCCACCAGGAAAAGCTCGGTGCGGTTGAGATCCTGGGCGGTACAGTCCGCCAGCTTGCCCGGCAGCGCGGGGCCGCTGGTCAGTTTTTTACGCACCACTTTCTTCGCCGCGCGCAGACGACGCTGGGCGCTGGAGATCGCCATTTCAGCCAGCATTTCTGCGGCCTGAACGTTCTGGTTCAGCCACAGGGTAAACGCATCTTTCACCACGCCGGAAACAAACGCCGCACACTGGCGTGACGACAGGCGCTCTTTAGTCTGACCGGCAAACTGCGGATCCTGCATTTTCACGGAAAGCACGTAGGCGCAGCGGTCCCAGATATCTTCTGCGGAAAGCTTCACGCCGCGCGGCAGAATGTTGCGGTATTCGCAGAACTCGCGCATCGCATCCAGCAGACCCTGACGCAGGCCGTTGACGTGCGTCCCACCGAGCAGCGTTGGGATCAGGTTGACGTAGCTTTCCGTCAGCAGCTCACCGCCTTCAGGTAGCCACAGCAGCGCCCAGTCCACCGCCTCGGTATCACCTTCGAAATTCCCGACGAACGGTTTTTCCGGCAGGGTCGGCAGGCCGTTAACCGCTTCGCACAGGTAGTCGTTCAGACCCTTTTCGTAGCGCCAGCTCTGTTCGGTGTTGTTAACGTGATCTTTAAAGGTGATTTCTACGCCTGGGCACAGCACCGCTTTGGCTTTCAGCAGGTGCGTCAGGCGGGAAACAGAAAAGCGTGGGCTGTCGAAGAAGCTTTCGTCAGGCCAGAAATGGACGCTGGTGCCGGTGTTGCGTTTACCGCACGTCCCGACGACCTGCAAATCCTGCACTTTTTCGCCGTTTTCAAACGCGATGTTATACACCTGGCCGTCGCGACGGACGTTCACTTCCACGCGCTTTGACAGGGCGTTAACCACGGAGATCCCCACGCCGTGCAAGCCGCCAGAGAACTGGTAGTTTTTGTTGGAGAACTTACCGCCCGCATGCAGACGGCAGAGGATCAGCTCAACGGCAGGAACCCCCTCTTCCGGGTGAATATCCACCGGCATGCCGCGGCCATCGTCGATGACTTCCAGCGACTGATCGGCGTGCAGGATAACGTCCACGCGTTTGGCATGACCTGCCAGCGCTTCGTCCACACTGTTATCAATTACTTCCTGGCCCAGGTGGTTTGGGCGCGTCGTATCGGTGTACATCCCCGGGCGGCGGCGAACCGGCTCAAGCCCGGTGAGTACCTCAATGGCATCAGCGTTATAGGTTTGCGTCATGATTTAAGCTAGCAATTCGCATTGATTGTCAGTGGCTGTGCAGTCCAAGAAAATCGACAATCTGGGTGAAATGATCTTCAAAGCCCGTGAAAGCATGGTTTCCGCCCTCTTCTACAGTCTGGCGGCAGGATGCGTAATACGCCACTGCCTGGCGGTAATCCAGCACTTCATCTCCCGTCTGTTGCAGCAGCCAGATAAGATCGGGCGCTTCAAGCGGGTCGACCTGCATAACTTTGAGATCGTAAATATGGCGTGACTCTAGCACATATTGTTGGCCGGTGTAGGGGTTCTCGTTTTCGCCAAGAAAGTCCCTTAACAGCTCAAATGGCCGGACCGCCGGGTTAACGACGACAGCGGGCACCATAAAGCATTGCGACAGCCAGGTGGCGTAGTAGCCGCCGAGGGACGAGCCGACAACGCCAAACGATTCGCCGCCGTGTTCAAGCACAATCGATTCCAGCATTTCTGCCGCGTCCGCCGGATAAGGGGGCAGCTGCGGAATAATCATCTCCACGTGCGGATGATGTTCGCTCAGCCACTGGCGAAACTGCGTCGCCTTTGCGGAACGCGGAGAACTGTTGAACCCGTGCAGATAGAGGAGCGTCGACATCAATAGCCTTCTGAAGCGGTATCCGGGCGGAACTGCGCGCCAGCCAGACGGCACACTTCGGTGGTCAGCGAGCCGTCGGCATGCAGGTCCAGCCAGCGCCAGCCCGGTCCGATGGTGTCCAGCGTGAAGTTAGCGCAATGGGGCTTGAACTGCACGCAGGTGGACGGCGTCGCGAGCAGGCGGCGACCGTTCCAGTCAAGATCCTGTTCCTGGTGAATGTGCCCACACAGCAAATTTTTCACGCGCGGGAATTTCGCCAGCACGCTATCCAGCGCCGCAGAGTTGCGTAAGCTGTGCTGATCAAGCCAGCTACAGCCCGCCGGCAGCGGATGATGATGCAGTAACAGCAGCGTATTACGATTCGGTTCGGCGGCCAGTTTTGTCTCCAGCCAGTCAAGCTGATAGTCGCTCAACTCACCGTGCGGAACGCCAAACACCTGACTGTCGAGGAGCAGAATTTGCCACTGGTCCCCCGTAAAGACACATTTTGCCGGCGAAATCCCCGCCTCCTGAAGCGAACTGTACATGGCGGGCTGAAAATCGTGATTGCCCGGTAGCCAGACGCAAGGCACACTAAAGCTCGCAATTCCTTCGGCGAAATGCTGATAGGCTGCGGAGGATTGATCCTGCGCCAGATCGCCTGTCGCGACGATCAGATCGCATGGCCGCTTTTCAGCATGGATCGCGTCAAGAACCGCCTGATAACTCTCCCAGGTGTTCACGCCCAGAAGCGTCTCATGCTTTTCGGCAAAAAGGTGGGTGTCGGTGATTTGTAATATCCTGACTGGCGCCCCACCAGCAACAGTCAGGTTCAACAGGCTTTCCAAATGGTGTCCTTAGGTAGGTTTATGACGCTAACAAACCGGAATCGCCATTGCTCCATGTGCTAAACAATATCTTAGCCAGTCGGCTAAAAACTGGTTAATTTGATGCTTTTCGTCGCGTTGATGCAACTTTTTATTCGGATAATCATACCGCGCTTTGAAGCGAAAGATCTGCTGGCTTGAACACACTTCAGCGACCATCGCATCATGATAAAGACGTACCGTCATCGACGGCAGGCTCCAGTAGCTGATGCTCGGCGCCGTTTGCTCAATCTCCACCAGCGTAGTGTAGCGCGTTGATTCTGTTATCGTTAACCGATACTGCGCGTTGCTCACCTGATAGCTTACCGTTTCGCCGGGCGCGTCGTTTCGCGGCAGCAGGCGGCGCAGCTGGGCGAAATTGGTTTCGCACAGGCGCATCATTTCTGGGAAGTCAGGTGTATAGCGCTTCATTTTTTCCACTCGTTTCGTAAATTCTGATGATGCAGTTGCAGCCATTGCAAGGCGATGACAGACGCTGCGTTGTCGATTAAACCCTCTTCTACCCATTGGTAAGCCTGCTCCCGACTCACCACATGAACCCGAATATCTTCGTTTTCATCTGCCAGACCGTGGATCCCTTTCGCTGTCGTGGCGTCCACTTCGCCCACCATAATAGATGAGCGTTCCGTTGTTCCCCCCGGACTTGCCAGGTAGCTCAACACCGGTTTCGTCCGACCGATCGCCAGGCCTGCCTCTTCCAGCGCCTCGCGGCGAGCGACGTCTTCGACCGACTCACCCTCCTCGATCATCCCGGCCACCATCTCCAGCAACCACGGCGTTTCGCTGGTATCATACGCCGCAATACGGACCTGCTCGACCAGCACGACTTCATCACGCACTGGGTCAAAGGGTAGCAAGACTGCCGCATGCCCGCGCTCAAAAATTTCGCGTTTGATTTCACCGCTCATTTCACCGTTAAACAGGCGATGCCTGAAACGGTAAAGTTCCATTGAAAAAAAACCGCTATAAAGCGTTTCTCGTGCAATAATTTCTACATCGTTTTTGGCGAAGGTGACAGGCACGTTTTCTGGTTTTTGCATCGGTCGAGTCCTGGTAGCAATGGTGATGAAATTGTGAATTTCAAGGCTGTTTGGCTGCCGTTTGTATGGCTATATGGTAGATTGGAGCAAATTACCGCCAGATGGCACGTTACGCCAACCTTTTGGTGTGGATGATTCTGTTAGAATCGGCAATTATTTTTAATTAGATCAGCGCTAATACTGCTTCACAACAAGGAATGCAAATGAAGAAATTGCTCCCCATCCTTATCGGCCTGAGCCTGACGGGCTTCAGTGCAATGAGCCAGGCAGAGAACCTGTTACAGGTCTACCAGCAGGCACGTCTGGGCAACCCTGATTTACGTAAATCAGCGGCCGATCGTGATGCTGCGTTTGAAAAGATTAACGAAGCACGTAGTCCACTGCTGCCGCAGTTAGGCTTAGGTGCAGATTATACCTACACTAACGGTTTTCGCGATAACAATGGCATCGACTCGAATGCCACCAGCGCCTCTTTACAGCTTACACAGACCCTGTTCGACATGTCCAAATGGCGTGAACTGAGTTTGCAGGAAAAGAGCGCAGGCATTCAGGATGTCACCTATCAGACCGATCAGCAAACGCTGATCCTGAATACCGCGACCGCCTATTTCCAGGTGCTGAGCGCGATTGACGCGCTCTCCTATACCGAAGCGCAGAAACAGGCGATTTACCGCCAGTTAGATCAAACCACCCAGCGTTTTAATGTTGGTCTGGTTGCGATCACTGACGTGCAGAACGCCCGTTCACAGTACGATACCGTACTGGCTAACGAAGTGACCGCACGTAACAACCTCGACAACGCACTGGAAGCACTGCGTCAGGTCACCGGTAACTACTATCCTGAGCTGGCCTCTCTGAACGTGGACAGTTTCAAAACGGACAAACCGCAGGCGGTTAATGCTCTGCTGAAAGAAGCGGAAAACCGTAACCTGACCTTATTGCAGGCGCGCCTGAGCCAGGATCTGGCACGCGAGCAGATCCGCCTTGCACAGGATGGTCACCTGCCAACCCTGAGCCTGAGCGCCTCTACCGGCGTATCGGATACCAGCTACAGCGGGTCTAAAACGACGTCTCAGGCCTATGACGACAGCAACGTTGGCCAGAACAAAGTGGGCCTTAGTTTCTCTCTGCCGCTGTACCAGGGCGGGATGGTTAACTCTCAGGTGAAACAGGCGCAATACAACTTTGTGGGTGCCAGCGAGCAGCTGGAAAGCGCGCACCGCAACGTGGTGCAGACCGTGCGTTCTTCCTTTAACAACGTCAATGCCTCTATCAGTAGCATCAACGCTTACAAACAGGCCGTTGTCTCTGCGCAAAGCTCTCTGGACGCGATGGAAGCAGGCTACTCCGTCGGTACGCGTACCATCGTTGACGTGTTAGACGCAACGACCACACTGTATAACGCGAAACAGCAGCTCTCCAGCGCACGTTACCAGTACCTGATTAACCAGCTGAACATCAAGCAGGCGCTGGGTACGCTGAACGAGCAGGATCTGCAAATGCTGAACAGTACGCTGGGTAAACCGGTATCCACGTCGCCTGACAGCGTGGCGCCGGAAAATCCAGAGCAGGATGCCGCGGTTGATAACTTCAACGCTAACGGCAGCGCCCCGGTTGCACAGCCAGCGGCAGCACGCAGCACCTCACCTGCCAGCAGCGGCACGAATCCGTTCCGCAACTAAGTGTGTCATCAGGCCCAATGCGGCCTGATGCCCTCACCCCAGCCCTCTCCCACAGGGAGAGGGAGCACATTAATCCCCCCCCGAACGTAAGCCAACGTAAAGATCCCCCGGATTTCGCCCCTCTTCGCTTCATTTTCAACCACTCATCCTCTATCCTGAGCGTTAATACCCCTGGGTCCTGGAAGACAAATATGAAACGGACAAAAACGATGAATCACGCGTCGTTCCGCAAAAGCTGGAACGCACGCCACCTGACACCTGTCGCGCTGGCGGTCACCGCCGTCTTTATGCTGGCAGGCTGTGAGCAAAGCGACGAAACGGTGTCGCTCTATCAAAACGCTGACGATTGTGCGAGCGCAACCGGTAAAGCCGCCGAGTGTACGACGGCCTATAACAACGCCCTGAAAGAGGCAGAACGTACCGCGCCGAAATATGCCTCACGCGAAGACTGTGTAGCCGAATTCGGCGAAGGCCAGTGCCAGCAGGCTCCTGCTCAGGCAGGTATGGCACCGGAAAACCAGGCGCAGGCACAGTCCAGCGGTAGCTTCTGGATGCCTCTGATGGCGGGTTATATGATGGGCCGTCTGATGAGCGGCGGCGCGGGCTACCAGCAGCAACCACTGTTTAGTTCTAAAAACCCAAACAGCCCGGCGTACGGTAAATACACCGATGCCACCGGCAAGGGTTACGGTGCTGCAACGCCTGGCCGTACGATGACCGTACCGAAAACCGCGATGGCACCGAAACCAGCCACTACCAGCACCATTACCCGTGGCGGCTTCGGTGAGTCTGTGGCGAAACAAACCACCATGCAGCGTAGTGCGACCGGCTCTTCGACTCGCTCAATGGGCGGCTGATCATGGAACGAGTCAGTATTGTCGAGCGCCCGGACTGGCGCGAAAAAGCCACCGAATACGGTTTCAACTTTCACACCATGTACGGCGAGCCGTACTGGTGTGAAGACGCTTACTATAAGCTCACGCTCGCGCAGGTCGAAAAGCTTGAAGAGGTGACCGCAGAACTGCACCAGATGTGCCTGAAGGTGGTAGAGAAAGTCATCGACAGCGATGAGCTGATGACCAAATTCCGCATTCCGAAGCACACCTGGAGCTTTGTTCGTCAGTCCTGGAAAACGAACCAGCCTTCGCTCTACTCTCGCCTCGATTTGGCATGGGATGGCGTGGGTGAACCGAAGCTTTTAGAAAACAACGCAGATACGCCAACCTCCCTGTACGAAGCCGCGTTCTTCCAGTGGATCTGGCTGGAAGATCAGGCGAATGCCGGAAACTTGCCGGAAGGCAGCGACCAGTTCAACAGCCTTCAGGAAAAACTGATTGAGCGTTTCGCCGAACTGCGTGAACAGCACGGTTTCAACCTGTTGCACCTCGCCTGCTGTCGCGATACCGAAGAAGATCGCGGTACGGTTCAGTATTTGCAGGACTGCGCAGCCGAAGCGGAAGTGGCGACGGAATTCCTCTATATCGAAGAGATCGGTTTAGGTGAAAAAGGTCAGTTTACGGACACGCAGGATCAGGTGATCAGCAACCTGTTCAAGCTCTACCCGTGGGAATACATGCTGCGCGAAATGTTTTCTACCAAGCTGGAAGACGCCGGTGTGCGCTGGCTGGAACCAGCCTGGAAGAGCATTATCTCCAATAAAGCCCTGCTGCCAATGCTGTGGGAGATGTTCCCGAACCACCCGAACCTGCTGCCTGCTTACTTTGCCGAAGATGATTTCCCGCCGATGGAGAAATACGTCGTTAAGCCAATCTTCTCCCGTGAAGGCGCGAACGTCTCGATTATCGAAAACGGTAAAACGCTGGAAGCGGTTGAAGGGCCGTACGGTGAGGAAGGGATGATCGTCCAGGCGTTTTATCAACTGCCGAAGTTTGGCGACAGCTATACGCTGATCGGCAGCTGGCTTATTAACGATCAGCCTGCCGGGATTGGTATTCGCGAAGATCGCGCGCTGATTACGCAGGATCTGTCGCGTTTCTACCCGCATATTTTTATTGAATAAGACTTGCCGGGTGGCGGCTTCGCCTTACCCGGCCTACATGTTGAGCGTAGGCCCGGTAAGCGCAGCGCCACCGGGCATGTTTTACCCCACCTGCACCGACAGCATACTCAAGCTCCCCATCTCAATACCGTCGACCGGTGTTGTAATAACCTCCTGACCGTCCCATGCGCCTAATACATACAGCAATGGCAAGAAGTGTTCCGGCGTCGGGTTAGAGAGCGAACCGCCGTCGTGATCCAGATAGTTCACCAGCGGATGTGTTTCTACCGGCCCTTGCCAGGTCAGGTTGTCTTTTACATAGTCATTAAAGGCTGTTGCCCAAGGGTACGGCGTATTTTCACCGTGCCAGCGTACCGTACGCAGGTTATGCACCACGTTGCCACTGGCAATCAGCATGATGCCCTCATCACGAAGCGAAGCCAGCTTACGCCCCATCTCCATGTGCCAGGCAGCCGGTTTGGTGCTGTCGATACTCAGTTGCACCATCGGGATATCCGCATCAGGATACATCTTAATCAGCACGCCCCATGAGCCATGGTCAAAGCCCCAGGCTTCTTTGTCCAGCGCAACCGGAACAGGGGCGAGCAGATCAACCAGCCGCTGCGCCAGCTCAGGCGAACCGGGGGCCGGATAATGCGTATCGTATAGCGCCTGCGGAAAACCGCCAAAATCATGGATCGTTTTTGGCGCTTCCATGGCCGTCACGCCGGTACCCCGGGTAAACCAGTGCGCAGAGACCACCACAATTGCCTTCGGACGCGGTAACGTCTTACCCAGTTGACACCAGGCGCGGGTATAGACGTTATCTTCCAGAACGTTCATGGGGCTGCCATGGCCTAAAAACAGTGCTGGCATACGAGAAGGAGACATGGTGATATCCTTAGAGGAAGTGACAAAGTGATGGGCCTACATTACGCGCATTCAGGTGAAGATGAACGTAGATAACCGTGAAGATCATCATCAGGAAATTTGAATGCCAGATATCGCTTAAGGAGAATGCATGTCAGTACCGTTGATTTTGACCTTACTTGCGGGCGCCGCGACCTTTATCGGTGCGTTCCTTGGGGTACTCGGTCAAAAACCCTCTAATCGCCTGCTGGCCTTCTCTCTGGGTTTCGCCGCCGGGATTATGCTGCTTATCTCGCTGATGGAGATGCTGCCCGCCGCGCTTCACGCCGAAGGGATGTCGCCTGTTCTAGGCTATGGCATGTTTATCATTGGCCTGCTGGGTTATTTTGCACTCGACCGTATCCTTCCTCACGCGCACCCGCAGGATCTAATGCAAAAAAGCGTTGCCCCCATCCCTGGCAATATCAAACGCACGGCCATTCTGCTGACGCTGGGTATCAGCCTGCATAACTTTCCGGAAGGTATCGCCACCTATGTCACGGCCAGCAGCAACCTGGAAATGGGTTTTGGTGTCGCGCTGGCCGTTGCTTTGCACAATATTCCTGAAGGACTTGCCGTTGCCGGGCCCGTTTATGCCGCCACGGGTTCAAAACGTACAGCTGTCTTTTGGGCGGGTATCTCCGGGATGGCTGAAATTCTCGGCGGCGTGCTGGCGTGGCTGATCCTCGGTAGCCTCGTATCCCCGGTTGTAATGGCTGCAATTATGGCTGCCGTGGCCGGGATTATGGTCGCGCTCTCTGTCGATGAGCTGATGCCGCTGGCAAAAGAGATCGATCCCAACAATAACCCAAGCTACGGCGTGCTGTGTGGAATGTCAGTGATGGGGATGAGTCTGGTTCTGCTACAAACGGCAGGTATTGGTTAAGAATTAATGCCTCCGTTTCATACGGAGGCATTATACTATTCAAAATAACAATCCTATATATTTATCCTATAATAACTCACCAAATATAAACCCATTAGAATTTCAAAAAAAGGCGTCTCTTAAGATAGCCTGAAAATATTAATTAAAAGCACCTACAAATATATTTAAGTCACGTTAATCGCGTATTCCCACCCCAATCCGTATACTTTGCAAGTATTCTGAAATTAATATTCACATTATGAATCACTCTGAAAAAGGATATTTCCATGTATATGGGTAAGAAATTACTGTTAGCAGCGGCTATGGCTGGCATTGTGTCGGGTTCTGCTTTTGCTGAAGATCAAGGCTCTGGCAAAATCAAATTCAAAGGTGTTGTTATTGACGCACCGTGCAGCATCGCACCAGACAGCGTTGATAAAGAAGTCGATCTGGGTGAAGTGACTACGGCCGTTATCAACGCCAACAAAAAATCCACGCCGGTTCCGGTCGATATTAATCTGGAAAACTGCCAGCTTGACGATCCGGCAGACGAAACCGACACGCCAATTACCAAAGTGGATGTCACCTTCACCAGCGCAGCGACAGACGCGACAGACACCAGCCTGATGAGTAACACCTATGCAAGTGGTGCGCAGAACGTGGGTGTACGTCTGCTGGATAATGCGGAGGCTGCTATCACGCTGGGAGAATCCAACGAGGTTGAGTTGCTGGCAGGATCAACCACCCAGACGCTGCATTTCAAAGCGGTTATGGAAGTCCCCACGGGTAAAACTGCGACGGCAGGCCAGGTTGAAGCCACGGCTAACTACGTCCTGTTGTACAAATAGTTCTGTTACGTAACAGTATTAGCCGACTGGTAATTCATACCGGTCGGCATCCTTTATATATTCGAGTAACAGGATGATGACATACAAATTACAATGGATAATCATCATTGCATCCCTGTTAATGACGAGACTTACCTCTGCCACTGAATTTAATATAAACGCCATTGATAAAGATCAGCGCGGCAGCGTCGATTTATCACGTTTTAAAGATCAAATATCGGTTACGCCGGGAAGCTATTTCGTTACCGTTTCAGTTAATGATATTCCGCTGGCAAATGGCTGGCTCCTTCGCTGGAGAGAAATAAATAATGCAGTTCAAGTGTGTATTCCTCCCGAACTGGCCGATACATTTGCGTTACAGGATGAGGTTCGTCACGCTTTGCCAGAAAAAGAGGGATGCGTTGATTTCGCCGCCAGACCAGACATCAGATTTACGTTTGAGCAAGATAGCCAATCCCTGAATGTGACGATCCCCCAGGCATGGCTGCAATACCGTGCGGTGGACTGGATGCCGCCATCCACCTGGGACAACGGCGTGCCGGGCGTACTGCTGGATTACAATCTTTTTGCCAGCCATTATCAGCCCAATAGCGGCAGCAGCAATAACAACGCCAATACCTATGGCACCGTCGGTGCGAACATGGGCGCGTGGCGCCTGCGAAGCGATTACCAGTACACGCGAAGCGATACTGAAGCAAGCTCAGAGCAGGATGGCCGTTTTTCACGCGTTTATATGTTCCGCCCTCTGCCCTCAATCGGAGCGAAACTGACGCTGGGTGAAACGGATTTCCAGTCCGCAATTTTTGACGCCTTTACCTATACCGGCGCATCGCTAATCAGCGAAGAACGTATGCTGCCATGGTCGCTGCGCGGCTATGCTCCGCAGATTACCGGGATAGCGCAAACCAACGCCACGGTGACCGTAAGCCTTGCCGATCGCGTGATTTACCAAAGTAAAGTGCCACCAGGCCCGTTTGTTATTCAGGATCTTAACCAGTCGGTTCAGGGCACGCTGGACGTCAAAGTCACGGAAGAGGACGGCCGCGTCAGCACCTTCCAGGTCTCTGCCGAGTCCGTGCCGTTTTTAACGCGCAAGGGTCAGGTTCGCTACAAGTTCGCGGCGGGTAAAGCGCGCCAGGGTGCCTCCCATGACGTCGAAGATAACGCCTTCATGAGCGGCGAATTTTCCTGGGGCATGCTGTCACACACCTCCCTGTATGGCGGCACGCTGACTGATGGCGACGGTTATCGTTCAGTCGCTGCCGGGATCGGCCAGAATATGGCCTGGCTGGGGGCGCTCTCTTTTGACGTCACGCAGGCCACCAGCCAGCTGCCACACCAGCGCAGTCAGACGGGTTACAGCTATCGCATTAACTACAGCAAGCGTTTCGATACCACCGGCAGTCAGCTTACGCTTGCCAGCTACCGCTACTCAGACCCCCAGTTTTTGAGCTACGCCCGCTACCTTGATTATGACGACGGTGACCGCCAGTCGGAGAAACAAACCCTGAGCGTGACGGCAAGCCAGTACATTTCAGCGTTATCCCTGAACCTGTACGTCAACATGCTGCGTCAGACATGGTGGAATGATTCACCTTCCACGACCGGCAGCATCACGGCGGGCTACAACTTTGATATGGGCCGCTGGAAGAACCTCGGCGTAACCCTGTCCTGGAGTAAAACGCATTACGATGAGGAAGACGAAAGTGACGATACTCAGTTCTATCTCTCGCTCAGCGTACCGCTCGATCCCGACCATCGTCTTAACTATGACCTGCGTAACAGCGACACGCTGAGTCATAACGTGTCGTGGTATGACACGTCGGATCGCAATAATACCTGGGGCGTTTCCGCAGGCGCGGAGAGCGGGAAGCCAGATTCCGGCGCGCAGGTCAGCGGGAATTATCAGCATTATTCTACGTACGGCGATCTCAATCTCTCAGGCAGCTATAAAGCTGACGAATATAACTCCCTCAGCGCGAGCTGGAGTGGTTCCTTCACCTCAACGGCGAAAGGCGCCGCGCTGCACCGGCGCAGCTACGGTAATGAACCTCGTGTGATGGTCAGCACCGACGGGGTAGGCAATATCCCGCTGAACATGTCGCGAGATGAGACCAACCGTTTTGGCATCGGCGTTTTACCGTCATTCTCCAGCTATTCCCCCTCCAGCGTGCAGGTCAATCTGAACAACCTCCCTGATGGCGTGGACGTAGACAACCGCGTCGTGACCTCAACCTGGACTGAGGGAGCCATTGGTTATCGTCAGATTGCCACGCGCGCAGGTAAGGACGTGACAGGCGTTCTGCGAATGTCATCAGGAGCGCCACCTCTCGGGGCGATTGTTCGCCTGGAAGCAAGCAATTTGCAGGTTGGGATGGTGGCCGATGAAGGCCGCGTCTGGCTGGCCGCCGTTGAGCCAGAACAGCAGTTTCGCGTGACATGGGGCGACAACCAACAGTGTCGCTTCTCGTTACCTTCTCACTTAGAAAACAGTATGCAGTTGATACTGCCGTGTCAGTAAGAAATCATCATGAAATTAACGCCGTTTAAAAGCCTGTGCCTGATGCTAACCAGCACAGCATTTGCTACCCACGCAGCCATTAATCTGGACCGCACGCGCATTGTTTTTCCAGAAAGCGACAAGGCCAGCAGCCTGAAAGTGGACAATCAGAGCAAGGTGCTGCCTTATCTGGCGCTCTCCTGGATTGAAGATGAAAAGGGACAAAAAGAAGATACGCACTTTATGGCGCTTCCCCCCATTCAACGTATCGAAGCGGGCACCTCGTCGCAGATAAGGATTGTTAAACAAGCCGCTACTCGCCAGCTGCCAGGAGACAGGGAATCGCTGTTTTATTTCAACCTGCGTGAAGTACCGCCAAAAAACACCAGCGCCAGCGAGGAGCGCAGCGTGATGCAGGTAGCAATGCAGAGCCGAATTAAGCTGTTCTGGCGTCCAGAAGCGATTAGCAAAAAATCCGGCGAACTGACTGAAATGCGAATGGAAATTTCCGCCAACGCGGATGGGCTCACGGTCCACAACCCTACGCCGTACTACATCACGCTGGCGTGGCTGAGCAAAAATGCTAAAACCATGCTGCCGGGTTTTGACAGTCTGATGATTGCGCCTTTCGCCACGGCAACCGCGTCTACCGGCGATTACCACGGTAGTTATTACAGCATCGGCTATATCGACGATTACGGTGCCCTGAAAAAAGTCGACGTGCAGTGCACCGGAACGGCGCAATGTAAACTTACCGAACGGAAAATCGATAAAGATGCGAAAGCTCGCTAGTGTCCTGCTTACATTGCTGCTTTCAGCGCTACCTTTGGAAGATGCGATGGCGCTTAACTGTTATCTGGGTGGCTCTGGCGGTTCCGTCGAGGAGACAAAAACGATCTCCCCCTTTGCCATACCCAGCAACGCCCAAATTGGCCAAAAAATATGGGAGTCTGATGACATTAGGATTCCGGTGACGTGTGACAACAACGTCTCGAGCAATTTTAAGCCGGAAGATGTCTTTGCCTGGGTAAATCCTTATCCTGTCGCAACCGATCCCTATTATGAGCTGGGCGTCACCTATGAAGGCATAGATTACGATGCTACAGGTCAGCCCAACGGCGTGGATACCCGCCAGTGTCTGGACAACAATAACATCACTATTTACACCCCTGCTCAAATCCGCCAGATGGGTTGGGAGAATCGCATTTGCTCTGGTAATCCGGATGATATCCATATTTCGCGCACGTTCGTCGCCCGATTACGACTTTTCGTGAGAATAAAGGCTGTGCCGCCGCATGGCTATGTCAGTTCGCTCAGCGATTACATCGTTGTGCAATTTGACGGTAAGGGTGGCGTTAATCAGATGGCCGACGCGAAGAACCTGAAGTATCACATCAACGGGCTGCAAAACATTACGGTCCTTGATTGCGGGGCGACGTTTAGCATTTACCCTGAGAATCAGGAGATCGACTTCGGCACCTTCAGTGCGCGCGACATTGTGAATCAGCAGAAGCGTATTCGCACGTTTTCAATTCGAACCACCAAAGTGCAGGATGCCCAGTGCTCGGACGGATTTAAGATGGACTCGTCATTTTACACAACCGAAACGCTCAGCGCAGACGACACCGCGGTACTGATAGGGAATGGGTTAAAGCTGCGTATTCTTAACGGAACGGAGCCTTACACATTCAACCAGTACAAGGAATACGCCGATTTTACGGGCGATATGATGAATCTTGAGCAAAACTACACGGCTGAACTTTCGCGGGATGAAGGAAAAGCGATTCAGTCCGGGCCGTTTGAAACCGTGGTACTGTTCAAAATTAACTACCACTAGAAACAAAAAAGCCGGGTTTCCCCGGCTTTTTCACATCAGCATGTTCAGCTGGCTTTACGCTCATGCGCCCGGCGGTATTCAACCAGGTCTTCAATCGTCACCACTGGCATATTGTGCAGACGCGCAAAGGTGATGCACTCCGGCGCGCGCGCCATGGTGCCATCATCGTTGGTCAGTTCGCACAGCACGCCTGCGGGTTTGAAGCCAGCCAGCGTCACCAGATCGATGGTCGCTTCGGTATGACCACCACGGGTCAGCACGCCGCCCGGCTGCGCGCGCAGCGGGAAGACATGACCAGGGCGGTGCAGATCGGAGGGTTTTGCACCATCAGCAATCGCTGCACGCACGGTAGTCAGGCGGTCAGCCGCCGACACCCCGGTGGTGACGCCATGTGCCGCTTCAATGGTCACGGTGAAGCCGGTACCAAAGGCGCTGGTGTTGTTTTCAACCATCATCGGCAGATCAAGCTGCTGGCGACGGTCTTCGGTGATGCACAGGCATACGATGCCGCTACCGTGACGGATGGTCAGCGCCATCTGCTCAACGGTCATGTTCTCGGCGGCAAAAATCATGTCGCCTTCGTTTTCACGGTTTTCATCGTCAAGCACCATCACACCGCGGCCTTCGCGCAGTGCATCCAGTGCATGTTCAACACGTTGAGTTGAAGTGCCAAAAGAGGAAAGTAGCGTCTGATTCATGGTAAAAAAACCTCATTAACTTTATGGTTACCAGAATCAGGGCAGTCTTAGGAGCGCCGTACAAGCGGCAAAAAAATAACGTGAGCGGGCCTTGCCCGACTGGATCGTTACTCTCTCCCATCCGGACTCTAACCGTCGGCCCCGGAATTACACCGGATCTGCTGACCTTTGAGAATTCACCCAAAGCGCTCGCGGGCTTTCAGCGTTAAGCTGATTTACCGCCGGTGGGGAATTTCGCCCCGCCCTGAGAATAAGCGAGATAACTATAACGCTATTGATTACCCTGGGCAATGCATAAGCTTCAAACAATTTTGTTTAACCCGCGGCATGACGCGCTACAATAGGCACTAACACCTTTTCATCAAGGGAAACGACAATGATTGACCCAAAGAAAATTGAGCAGATCGCGCGTCAGGTTCATGAGTCCATGCCGAAAGGTATTCGTGAGTTTGGTGATGACGTTGAGAAGAAAATTCGCCAGACGTTGCAGGCACAGTTGGTTCGCCTTGATTTAGTCAGCCGCGAAGAGTTTGACGTGCAGACGCAGGTGCTGCTGCGCACCCGCGAGAAGCTGGCGCTGCTGGAACAGCGTCTGAGCGAGCTGGAGAGCCGCAATGCGCCGGAAGAGGTGAAGCCAGCGCCAGCTATTCCACCGGTGGATGACCAGGCATAGTGCGGCCTGTTGTGCCCGGTGGCGGCTACGCCTTACCGGGCCTACATGAACGCGTAGGTCGGGTAAGGCGCAGCCGCCACCCGACATAAAAAAACGGGCCAACTGGCCCGTTTTTTACTGACTGTCTTTCTGGATCTTCTTAATGATGTTAGTGGTTGAACACCCGTCCTCAAAGTTGAGCACCATCACTTCACCGCCATTCGCCCAGACCTCTTCGCTACCTGCGATTTGCTCTGGCTTGTAATCACCGCCCTTCACCAGCAGGTCAGGCAGAATTCCGGCAATCAGGCGCTGCGGGGTGTCTTCTTCAAATGAGACCACCCAGTCCACCGCTTCCAGCGCGCCGAGCACTATCATGCGCTGCTCCAGCGGGTTCACCGGACGCGTTTCACCCTTCAGACGTTTGGTTGAGGCATCGCTGTTGACCGCCACAATCAGGCGGTCGCCCAGCTTGCGCGCATTCGCCAGATACGAGACATGACCCGCATGCAGGATGTCGAACACGCCGTTCGTCATCACCACTTTTTCACCGCGTTTGCGCGCGGCGGCAACGGCCACTTTCAGCTCGTCTTCGGTCATGACGCCAAAGCCGGTATCCGCACGCCCACGCACCGCATTTTCCAGCTCGATTGGCGAAACGGTGGAGGTTCCGAGTTTACCGACGACCACGCCCGCCGCGGCATTCGCGAAGTAGCACGCTTCTTCCAGGGAGTTCCCCGCCGCCAGCGTCGCCGCCAGCACGCCAATCACCGTATCACCGGCACCGGTCACGTCGTACACTTCCTGCGCCTGGGTTGGCATATGCAGCGGCGCCTTGCCCGGTTGCAGCAGCGTCATGCCCTGTTCGGAACGGGTCACCAGCAGCGCAGACAGCTCGAAATCAGCGATGATTTTCATGCCGCGCTCAACCAGCTCTTCTTCAGTTTTGCACTTGCCCGCCACCGCTTCGAACTCAGAGAGGTTGGGCGTCAGCAGGGTTGCGCCGCGATAGCGCTCAAAATCGGTGCCTTTCGGGTCGATCAGCACCGGAACGCTGGCTTTGCGCGCCAGCTGGATCATGGTCTGCACGCTCGCCAGCGCGCCTTTGGCATAATCAGACAGCACCAGCGCGCCGATATTGCCCAGCGCCTGGCTAATGCGCTCATGCAGCGGCTCAGGATCAACGCCTTCGAACCCTTCTTCAAAGTCGAGGCGGATCAGCTGCTGGTTACGCGACAGCACGCGCAGCTTGGTGATGGTTGGGTGGGTCGGAACAGAAACGAAGTCGCACTTCACGTTCACGTCCGCCAGCGACTGGCTCAGCGCACGCGCCGCATCGTCAATGCCGGTCAGGCCCACCAGACGCGAATGCGCGCCCAGCGAGGCTATGTTCATCGCCACGTTTGCCGCGCCGCCTGGACGTTCTTCAATGGTGTCGACCTTAACTACCGGCACCGGCGCTTCCGGAGAGATACGGCTGGTCGGCCCATACCAGTAGCGATCCAGCATCACATCCCCGACAACCATAACTCCAGCACGTTCAAACTCTGGCAGTGTTACTTTCATTCCTGACTCCAGAAAGATTCACAATTTGCGCGCGATAATATCACACTTGTTTTGTTACGCACGGTTCCACCAGCCACTTCTGCCAGCTTGCGGTCACCTGCGCGCGTTCATCGGTGAAACCGTCCAGCGCCACATGGCCCGGCTGTTCCTGTAAGGCCAGATGGTGCAGCTCGTCACGCAGCGTGGTGTAGGCGCGGGTTAATGCCTGCGCCTCCTGCTCATCCATAATGTCGTTCTGCGCCAGCAGTTCCAGTATGCGCACGTTATCCGACCAGCGGGTCAGCTTCGGCTTATCGTGCGCGTGCAACAGCACCAGATACTGAGTGATAAACTCAATATCGGTAATCCCGCCCTCATCAGCTTTGATATCAAAGCGATCGCGATGTTTGTTGCCAAGGTGCGCGCGCATTTTCTCACGCATTTCCCGCACTTCGGTTTGCAGCGTACAGCCTTCGCGCGGGGTCGTCATGACCGCCTTGCGGATCGCATCGAACTGCGTTTTGAGCTGCGGATCGCCGTACACCACGCGGGCGCGCACCAGCGCCTGATGCTCCCACGTCCAGGCTTCGTTCTTCTGATAGTCGGCAAAAGCCTCCGTGGAGGTAACCAGCATGCCTGCCGCGCCGGACGGGCGCAGACGCGCATCCACTTCATACAGAATGCCGGATGAGGTGCGAGTGCTGAACAGGTGCATGATGCGCTGGGCCAGGCGCAGGTAGAACTGCCGCCCGTCGATTTCACGCTCACCGTCGGTCATCACGTCAACCGGACAGTCGTGGAGGAAAATCAGATCCAGATCGGAGCTGTAGCCCAGCTCCCAGCCGCCCAGCTTGCCGTAACCCACCACCGCAAAACCGCGGCCTTCACGGTCAGCAAGGTGCTTCGGCTGCCCGTAGCGGGCCACCATCTGCACCCACGCCTGGTGGACTACCGCGTCGATGATCGCTTCCGCCAGCCAGGTTAAGTGATCGCTCACTTTCATTACCGGCAGAGTACCGGCGATATCTGCCGCCGCCACGCGCAACATCTGTGCCTGCTTAAACTGACGCAGCGCCTCAAGCTGTTGCTCTTCGTCCTCTTCCGGCACGCGCAGCAGATACTGACGCAGCTCGTCGCGGTAAGCATCCGTCGCCGTCGGCTGATAGAGCGTATTCGGGTCGAGCAGTTCGTCGAGCAGCAGCGGATAACGCGCCAGCTTGTTCGCCACCATCGGGGAGGCGGCGCAAAGGGAAATCAGATGCTTCAGCGCGCCGGGAAACTCACTTAATAGTTCAAGGTAGGTGGTACGCGTGACGATCCCGCTCAGGAGCGGCATCATGCGCGACAGCGGCACCGGCGCATCCTCGCGGGAGCAGACATCGCTCAGCAGATGCGGCATCAGATGATCCAGCACCTGACGACCGCGCGGGCCAATGGCGCGTTTGTTCAGTTCGAGGCGGAAGTCGGCGATTAACGCCACCACGCGATGGCGGGCATCGTCGCTTAAGTGCGCCAGCACCGGCGTGGTGTCATCTTCCTGAAGCGCGTCCTGCCACAGTTCGCGCCAGTGCTCGGAGAGCGCATCGTCCTGCGATTCACTTTCGTCGTCGCCGATCAGATCGTTAAAGATGCGGCGCACGCCCGCCATATGCGCTTCCAGCCGTTCCGTCAGCGCCGCCCAGTCATCCACCCGCATCCCCCAGGCCAAACGCGCCCGGTTCAGCTCATCGCCCGGTAACGTCTGGGTCTGTTCGTCGTTGATACTTTGCAGCAGATTTTCCAGACGACGCAGGAAGAGATAAGCGTCACGCAGCGTTTGCGCGTCGCCTTCCGGCAGCAGATGCAGCTGATCGATAGCGCTGAGCGTTGGCAGCAGCGAACGGGATTGCAGAGAAGGTTCGCGCCCGCCGCGTATCAGCTGGAAGACCTGGACGATAAATTCGATCTCACGAATACCGCCCGCGCCGAGCTTGATGTTGTCCTTCAGGCCACGGCGACGCACCTCGCGGGCAATCATCCCTTTCATATTTCGCAGAGACTGGATCACGCTGAAGTCGATGTAGCGGCGGAACACGAACGGGCGCAGCATGGCGCGCAGCTCGTTGGCGTAGGCATCGTCGCTGTCGCCCATGATCCGCGCTTTGACCATCGCGTAACGCTCCCAGTCGCGCCCCTGCTCCTGGTAATAATCTTCCAACGCGGCAAAGCTCAGCACCAGTGGCCCGCTGTCGCCAAACGGACGCAGACGCATGTCCACGCGGTAGACAAAACCATCCTGGGTGGGCTGATCCAGCGCCTTAATCAGCCGCTGGCCGAGGCGGGTAAAGAACTGGGCGTTGTCCAGCTCGCGACGACCGCCGCGCGTGGTGCCGTTCTCCGGCCAGGCAAAAATCAGGTCGATGTCTGAGGAAAAATTGAGCTCGCAGCCGCCCAGCTTGCCCATCCCCAGTATCAACAGCGGTTGCGGAACCCCGTCTTCGCTGCACGGCGTGCCCCACTCTTTACAGCAGGCGGCGTAGAGCCAGTCCCGCGCGGCGACGATCAGCGTCTGCGCCAGCTCGCTCAACTGCTGCAAGGTGCTCTCTTCACTCACCAGCTCCAGCGCCTGCGCCCAGGCAATGCGTACCATCACCCGGCGGCGGAACTGACGCAGAACGCGCATCAGCGTGGGTTCATCTGCCACCTCTGCCAGCGCGGTTTGCAGCCAGCCAGCATAATGCCGCCACTCGTCAGCCTGCGGCGGCGCGCTTTCCAGCGCTGCCAGCCAGTCCGGGTTAGCGCTGACGCTCTCCTGCACAAAATCACTGAACGTGAGCACGCTTTTCGCCTGCTCGCTTAACGATGACGCGGGTAACGACTCAGGCAGGCGTTCACAAACGGTCTGCCAGTGCTGCTGTAACTGCGAAGAAAGCGGCATATCAGGGGTTCCTTGCCAGAATTAACGTTTTCCGCTGTGCAGCCAGTACGGATCCTGCGAAATGGCCTCGTTGCGGAAATGCTCGATCTCAATCTGCTGACGGGTCTCGATGGCATGCTTAAGCCCCTGCCAGTTCTCCAGCCAGGCCTGCGCCTTCACGCCCTCATACGCACCTGACAGCAGCAACATGCTGTCGATGTTACGCGCCAGGCGGGGAAGCTGATCGCCATACTGGTCGCCCAGCGGATGCGCGAAGGTGGTTCGCAGCTCGGCCGCGTGACGGGAGAGGTGGATATCCGCAAAACGTTTGAAGTTTTCCGCGATTTTAGTCTGCCCTTTCGCATCGAGGAAAATGCGCCAGCCGCGCGTCACCAGAAATTCGGTCAACGCCAGTTTCGCGCTGGCGTTTTGCGAGCTGTAGATCGCCGTTTGTGCCGACACGTCAGAAAGCATCAGCGTTTCGGTTTGAGTGAGCAGATCACGTAAGTGAGCGCTGGCTTTACGCGGTACAATACCGCCGAACAGCGCCAGGGTGTGACGCACCAGCCCCATAGCAGCGAGCACCTGTTTTTTGGCATTTTTCACGTTACGCGCCCACAGCTCCTCGTGGTACTGCCACTGAGAGAGCGCCAGCTCCAGCGCCGCTTCCATGCCCTGCTCAACGGAGGCTTTCGGCACAACGCGCAGAATCGGGGTTTCTCGCAGCACGCGCGGCGCATTCCCGGCGGCCAGGTGATAGCCGCGCGCCGCTTTACTCAGGCTGCCCTGACGCAGGCCAGGCTGGTTCACCAGCTTGTGCGCCAGCTTCAGCACGTCGCTCGCGTCGCCTTCCAGCAGTTCGAGTTCCAATTCGCAGATCGGCTCCTGCTCTTCACCAGCCTTAATTTCACCTCGATCAAACGCAATCTCAATGCGGCTCTTGCCTTCCGTCACCAGCCATTTCTCGCGCCAGAAATCGGTGCTGAACAGCGGTTGCGCCTCTGCCGACAGCGTTGCGGGCAGCGTCCCTTCCGGCCACACTTCCGCCGGAAAACGATCCAGCTCAAGTTCTGGCTTACTGATGTCGATATTGTATTCCGGACGCTGGTGCAAACCGCCCACCACGCGACCGGCGATTTTCATCGTCATCTCGTAGCGCCCGTTCGCACCACGGATGCGCAGGCCCATATCGTGGCTGCGCAGCCAGTTGTCCGGCGTTTCGTAATAGATGTTGAGCAGCTGTACGGGTTCATGGTGCTCGCCGGACAGCGTATTCAGATGCTGGCGGAGCGCGTCAGCGCTGTCTTTTTCGACGATAAACTTTAATTCGATCTCTTGTGCCATAGCCTTGTACTTTTGCGTGCGTCACAGACGCGTCGATGAAGGCGAACTTCCTCGCCATTTGTTTGTCAGTACATAGTATTTTGCGCCAAATTGCCACGCAATGAGCAATTTGACGGGCGTAAAAGTTTAAAGCGGTGGAAATCATGACACAGATGATTCCGATTGATGATGAATCCTTTGCGTAGCGACACTGATACCACTACTATCGTTCCACTTTTTATGAAAATAACGACTGATATGCTTAAATTACGCCTGATTGGACTTACTTTACTCGCTTTTAGCGCCGCAACCGCGGTCCACGCTGAAGAGAAACGTTACGTTTCTGATGAACTGAATACCTGGGTACGCAGCGGCCCTGGAGACAATTATCGCCTCGTGGGTACGGTAAATGCCGGCGAGGAAGTGACTCTGCTGCAAACTAACGCAGACACCAATTACGGTCAGGTTCGTGACAGCTCTGGCCGCACCTCATGGATCCCGCTGAAAGAGCTAAGCACAGTGCCAAGCCTGCGCACCCGCGTGCCGAATCTGGAAAATCAGGTGAAAACCCTGACCGATAAGCTGAACAACATTGACGGTACCTGGAACCAGCGCACCGCAGAGATGCAGCAGAAAGTGGCGCAAAGCGACAGCGTGATCGCCGGTCTGAAAGACGAAAATCAGAAGCTGAAAAACGAGCTGATCGTCGCACAGAAGAAAGTAAACGCCGCTAATCTACAGCTGGATGACAAACAACGCACCATCATCATGCAGTGGTTTATGTATGGCGGCGGCGTACTGGGCGTCGGTCTGGTGCTGGGTCTGGTGCTTCCTCACCTTATCCCAAGCCGTAAACGTAAAGACCGCTGGATGAACTAACTCGTCTTCTCTGCCACACTTACGTATCATCTTGCGAAAAGAGAAAACGGGAGTGTTGGCGTGAAGAGTTATCTGGTCGGTGGTGCGGTACGTGATGCGTTATTAGGTCTGCCGGTCAAAGATAAAGATTGGGTCGTGGTCGGTGCCACGCCCGAAGCGATGATTGACGCGGGCTACCAGCAGGTAGGCCGCGATTTTCCTGTGTTCCTCCATCCGAAAAGCCGCGAAGAGTACGCCCTGGCGCGTACCGAACGGAAATCGGGTTCCGGTTATACCGGCTTCACCTGCTATGCCGCGCCGGATGTCACGCTGGAGCAGGACTTACTGCGCCGCGATCTCACCATTAACGCCCTGGCGCAGGACGAAAACGGCCATATTATCGACGTCTACGGCGGCCAGAACGATCTGCGCGACCGTCTTTTACGCCATATTTCCCCCGCCTTTTCTGAAGATCCGTTACGCGTACTGCGCGTGGCGCGTTTTGCCGCCCGTTATGCCCATCTCAGCTTCCGCATCGCCGACGAGACGATGGCGCTGATGACGGCCATGACCGACGCGGGCGAGCTGGAACATCTGACGCCAGAACGCGTCTGGAAAGAGACCGAAAACGCCCTGACTACCCGCAATCCACAGGTCTTTTTCCAGGTTCTGCGCGACTGCGGGGCGCTGAAAGTGCTGTTCCCGGAAATAGACGCGCTGTTTGGCGTGCCCGCCCCGGCGAAATGGCACCCGGAAATTGATACCGGCATTCACACCCTGATGACGCTGAGCATGGCCGCCATGCTCAGCCCGGAGGTGGACGTGCGCTTTTCTACCCTCTGCCATGACCTCGGCAAAGGGTTAACGCCAAAGGAGTTGTGGCCACGCCACCACGGGCACGGTCCGGCTGGCGTGAAGCTGGTTGAAGGGCTTTGCCAGCGCCTGCGCGTGCCGAATGACATTCGCGATCTGGCAAAACTGGTGGCCGAGTTTCACGACCTGATCCACACCTTCCCGATCCTGAAACCCGCCACCATCGTCAGGCTGTTCGATAACATCGACGCCTGGCGCAAGCCGCAGCGCGTGGAGCAAATTGCGCTGACCAGCGAAGCGGACGTGCGCGGCCGTACCGGGTTTGAAGCGTCCGATTATCCGCAGGGTCGTTTGCTGCGCGAGGCGTGGGAAATCGCAAAAGCAGTGCCAACGAAAGAGGTGGTGGAGGCAGGGTTTAAAGGCCCGGAGATCCGCGAAGAGCTGACGAAACGGCGGATTGATGCGGTTGCGGCGTGGAAGGAAAAACGTTGCCCTCAGCCGAAAGACTGAGGGCGGTCGGTCATCAGAAGAAGACCACGTACACGGCAGCCGCGACGATAAAGCGGTAGATCGCGAACGGAATAAACGAGATACGCTTAATCAGTTGCAGGAAGGTTTTGATGGCAATCAGCGCCACGATAAAGGCGGTGATAAAGCCCACGGCGAACATCGGAATGTCGCCTACGGTCAGGAAGCCGATGCTTTTGTAGAGATCCAGTGCGGTGGCGCCCATCATCATCGGTACCGCCAGCAGGAACGAGAACTCAGACGCCGCGTAACGGCTCACGCCCATCAGCATCCCGCCGGAAATGGTTGCCCCTGAACGGGAGAAGCCCGGCCACAGCGCCAGACACTGGAAGCAGCCAATCATAAACGCCTGGCGATACGTCATATCGTCCAGACCTTCTGCACGCGGGGTTTTTGGCTTCAGCACTTCGGCGGCAATCAGCAGGAAGCCGCCGACAACCAGCGCGTACATCACGTTAATCGGGTTGAAAAGCGATTTTATGGTGTCATGGAACACCAGCCCCAGCACCACCGCCGGGATCATCCCCAGCAGAATATGAATCAGCGTCAGGCGCCCCTTGCCCTCTCCTTCACGCTGCGGTAGACGCCCGAAGTGGATGCCGATCAGACCAAACAGACGACGCCAGAACATGACGACCACCGCCAGAATAGAGCCCAGCTGAATCACCACCTCAAACGTCTTTGCGGTATCGCCTTCAAAGCCCAGGAGATGGCCAACGATAATCATATGGCCCGTACTGGACACCGGCAAAAACTCCGTCAATCCTTCGACCACACCCAGAATTGCCGCCACCAGCAGCGAGTGCATATCGCTCATCTATAAACCCCTAAAAAGATATAAAAAAACGGTGTCCCACGCGGACAACCGTGAAAGATACAGCTTTAAGACCGATATAACCTAAAATGGTTTAGCAATTATGACGTTAAATCTTTCCTTTCAGATTTGTGCCACGCTCGATAATCACGCCCACATTGGCGGCGCGCGCCACCGCTCCCGGCTTGCTTAGTTTGATGCGCACCCACGGGGAGTTAAATTTGCTCAGTAGCAGGTCCGCTACCTCTTCCGCCACGCGTTCCACCAGCGCAAATCGTTGCCCTTCCACGTGGCCAACTACCGCTTCACTGATGTCGGCGTAGCTCAGACAGTCATTCACATCATCGCTTTTTGCTGACTTGCGGTTATCCCAGCCCATTTCGATATCGAACACCAGTTTCTGCTCGATGGTCTGTTCCCAGTCGTAAACACCAATTGTGGTGATTACCGAAAGTTGCTCTATAAATACAATATCCATCACGACCTGCCTGCTTTTTGGCTAAACCGGATACCACTTCCGGCGAATTATGCGTATTATCCACAGATGCTGAGAATACAGATACATTTTCAAAACGGAACAGCGTTATGAGTGCAATCGCGCCTGGAATGATTATCCTCGCCTACCTTTGCGGCTCAATCTCCAGCGCCATTCTGGTCTGCCGCATCGCCGGGTTGCCTGACCCGCGTGAAAGTGGTTCCGGAAATCCGGGGGCGACCAATGTACTACGAATTGGCGGCAAGGGAGCAGCCGTAGCGGTTTTGATTTTTGATGTTCTGAAAGGAATGCTCCCCGTCTGGGGTGCGTATGCGCTGGGCGTCACACCCTTCTGGCTGGGGCTGATTGCTATCGCCGCCTGCGTCGGCCATATCTGGCCCGTTTTCTTTGGTTTTAAAGGCGGTAAAGGCGTTGCAACCGCGTTTGGCGCGATTGCGCCGATCGGCTGGGATCTCACTGGCGTGATGGCGGGCACCTGGCTGCTGACCATCCTGCTGAGCGGCTATTCATCGCTGGGCGCCATCGTCAGCGCGCTGATCGCTCCGTTTTATGTCTGGTGGTTCAAACCGCAGTTTACCTTCCCGGTATCGATGCTCTCGTGCCTGATCCTGCTGCGTCATCATGACAACATTCAGCGCCTGTGGCGTCGCCAGGAAACCAAAATCTGGACGAAGCTCAAGCGTAAAAAGAAAGACGCTCAGTAAACCGTTCGTTATGCCTTATAACCAAATGTGATTTTTGTCCCCTTCTGCCTGTGGTAACTGTTAGGTACACAACACAACCACATAAAAGAAAATGGCAGAAATCACAGACACAACTCCCCTCCCAACGGCAGGAAACACCCCGGATGGCGACATCAAGTGGGTACGCAGCGCATCGGACGTTTCACGTCTCGTTAATGACGGCTCTCAGGGCCGGGCCAATGCCCGCATCGTGGTCGGTATCGCGCTCGGGGGAATTTTTCTCGATGCCTACGATCTCGGCGCGCTGGCATTTGGCATCAAAGACATCACCCGCGAATTTAACCTGACGCCCGCTGGTACCGGCATGGTGGCTTCAGCCATTACCCTTGGTGCCATTGTCGGGGCGCTGCTTGGCGGCTATCTTACGGATAAAATCGGGCGCTACCGCGTCTTTATGGCCGACATGGTGTTCTTTGTCGTCGCCGCCATCGCCTGTGCGCTGGCTCCGAACGAATATGTGCTGGCGGGCGCGCGCTTTGTGATGGGTCTTGGCGTCGGGATCGACCTTCCCGTGGCGATGGCGTTTCTCAGCGAGTTCGCCAGGCTGAAAGGCCCGGGGAATAAAGCCTCCAGCGTGGCAATGTGGTGCCCCACCTGGTATGCGGCCATCAGCATCTCTTATCTTCTGGTGCTCTTCTTCTACGCCGTGCTGCCGGAAGGCCACAGCGACTGGCTCTGGCGTCTGATCCTTGGCTTCGGCGCGGTGCCCGCGCTGGTGATTATCGCCATCCGCAGCCGCTATATGAGCGAATCCCCGGTCTGGGCGGCGAATCAGGGCAATCTGAAGGAGGCGGCGTCCATCCTGCGACAGTCGTACAACATTAATGCCCACGTGCCGCAGGATGCGCTTGACCAGCCCGCGCCGGTGGTCAATAAGGCAAAATGGTCGAACTACCTGAATCTGTTCCGCGGTATCTACCTGCGGCGTACCACGCTCGCCACGCTGCTGTCGGTTGTCTCCTCGTTCGCCTATAACGCCGTAGCCTTTGGCCTGCCGGTGATCATCTCCAGCTTCTTTGTTCAGTCGATGCTGACCACCATTCTGATCTCGCTGGCGCTTAACCTGCTGTTTGCGTTTGTCGGCGGGCTGCTGGCAGTGCGCTATGTTCCGCGCTTCGGCGCGTGGCGGATGTCACTGGCGGGTTACGCCTGCCAGCTGGTGGCGCTGCTCGGTCTGGCGCTGATTGGCCGCCCTGACGGGGCCACGGAAGGCGTGGTCGCCGTCGCGATGCTGGCGCTGTTCCTGTTTGGCCAGGGTTTTGGTCCAGGTGCGCACACCATGACGTTTGCCTCCCTGAGCTACCCGACCTCGCTGCGCGGCGTGGGCGTGGGGCTTAACCAGACGCTGATGCGCAGCAGTTCAACGCTGTCACTGTTTCTGTTCCCGCTACTGGTCGCATCGCTGGATACCGCCGTGTTCTGGGTGATTGCGCTGGCGCCGTTTATCGGCCTGGTATCGCTGCTGGCGATCCGCTGGGAGCCGTCGGGGTATGATGTGGATGCAGAGGATTATCGCTAGCCTTTCTTGCCGGGTGTCGCTGCGCTTACCCGGCCTACACTACTGAAACCGGCTCACATGAGCCGGTTTTTTATCCATAAGCGACTCATATGACAGCCTTCATTTCCGCCAGGGCATACTGAAACGTACCCCGATAGTGTGGAAATGGAAGCACCATGTTAGCAACTCAGGTCACTGATAATTCATACAAAGGCTGGCAGGCCACGCTTGCCCTCCAGTTTTGTTATACCCCTGAGAAAACCCTCCTCCATTCCGCGCGTCACACCGGGCCGCTCACCGTTCAGCGCCCGTTTTATCCCGAAGGGGAAACCTGTCACCTTTACCTGCTGCATCCACCAGGCGGGATTGTGGGCGGGGATACGCTGGATATTTCCGTACGGCTCGACGCCAAAAGCCATGCCCTCATCACCATGCCCGGCGCCAGCAAGTTCTATCGCAGCAGCGGCCCGCAGGCCTGTCTGAATCAGCATTTTTACCTCGACGAAGAGGCCACGCTGGAGTGGCTGCCGCAGGACACCATAATTTTCCCCGGCGCTAACGCCGCGCTGCGTTCCGTCTTCCATCTTAAGGCCACCAGCACGCTGCTGGCGTGGGAGCTGTACTGTCTGGGCCGTCCGGTGATAAACGAATCCTTCAGCCACGGCACGCTGGAGAGCCGCCTTGAGGTGTGGGTGGATGGCGAGCCGCGTCTGATTGAGCGACTGCATCTTAACGATGGCGATCTGTCGCCCGTCGCAGGCCATCCGTGGGTCGGCACGCTGCTGTTCTACCCGGCCCGGGAAGCTCATCTTGATACAGTGCGCGAGCGGCTCGCCCCGCTGGAAAACTTTGGCGGGGCGACGCTCACCGACGACCTGCTGTCGGTGCGTTTTCTCTCCCACGACAACCTCATTTGCCAGCGGGTGATGCGCGATATCTGGCAGTCGCTTCGCCCGCTTTTAACCCCCAAAACCGCCTGTTCGCCGCGTATCTGGCAGACATAAGAGAAACGCTATGGAACTGACTCCCAGAGAAAAAGACAAGCTGTTGCTGTTCACCGCCGCGCTGGTTGCCGAACGCCGCCTCGCGCGCGGGGTAAAGCTCAACTACCCGGAATCGGTCGCGCTGATCAGCGCCTTTATTATGGAAGGCGCGCGCGATGGCGAAACCGTCGCCTCGCTGATGGAAGCCGGCCGCCACGTCCTGACGCGCGATCAGGTGATGGAGGGCGTGCCGGAGATGATCCCGGATATACAGGTGGAAGCCACCTTCCCGGACGGATCCAAGCTCGTCACCGTCCACAATCCGATCGTGTAAGGAGCGCGTGATGATCCCAGGCGAATACCGGATCCAGTCCGGCAACATTGCGCTCAACGTCGGGCGCGAAACCCGAAGTGTGATCGTGGAAAACCACGGCGACAGGCCGATCCAGGTCGGCTCGCATTACCACTTTTACGAGGTCAACCCGGCGTTGAAATTCGATCGCGAAGCCACCCGAGGCTACCGACTCAACATCCCGGCCGGTACTGCCGTGCGCTTCGAACCCGGCCAGAAGCGGGAAGTGGCGCTGGTGCAGGTGACGGGCGCGCAGCGCATTTTTGGTTTTCGCGGCGAGGTCATGGGCGAGGTGAAACATGGCTGAGATTTCACGCCAGGCGTATGCCGATATGTTCGGCCCCACTACCGGGGATAAAGTGCGGCTGGCCGACAGCGAGCTGTGGATCGAAGTGGAGGACGATCTCACGATCTACGGCGAAGAGGTTAAATTCGGCGGCGGAAAAGTGATCCGCGACGGCATGGGACAGGGGCAGATGACCGCCGACGACTGCGTGGATCTGGTGCTCACCAACGCGCTGATTGTCGATCACTGGGGGATTGTGAAAGCGGATATCGGCATAAAAGATGGGCGGATCTTCGCCGTCGGCAAAGCCGGAAACCCGGACATTCAGCCCGGCGTGACGATCCCGATTGGCGCGGCAACGGAAGTGATCGCCGCCGAAGGGAAGATCGTCACCCCTGGCGGGATCGACACCCACATCCACTGGATCTGTCCGCAGCAGGCGGAAGAGGCGCTGGTCTCTGGCGTCACCACCATGATCGGCGGCGGCACCGGCCCTGCGGCAGGTACAAACGCCACCACCTGCACGCCGGGGCCGTGGTATATCGCCCGCATGCTGCAGGCCGCCGATACGCTGCCGGTGAATATTGGCCTGCTGGGCAAAGGGAACGGTTCAAACCCGGACGCGCTGCGCGAGCAGATCGCGGCTGGCGCTATCGGGCTTAAGATCCACGAAGACTGGGGCGCGACGCCTGCGGCAATCAACTGCTCGCTGGAGGTCGCTGAAGAGATGGATATTCAGGTGGCGCTGCACAGCGACACGCTGAACGAGTCCGGTTTTGTCGAAGACACGCTGGCTGCCATCGCCGGGCGCACCATCCACACCTTCCACACCGAAGGGGCGGGCGGCGGCCATGCGCCGGATATCATCACCGCCTGCGCGCACCCGAATATTTTGCCCTCCTCCACCAACCCGACGCTGCCCTACACGGTGAATACCATCGACGAGCACCTGGACATGCTGATGGTCTGTCACCATCTCGACCCGGATATCGCCGAGGACGTGGCGTTTGCGGAATCCCGTATTCGTCGGGAAACCATCGCCGCCGAAGACGTGCTGCACGATATCGGCGCGTTCTCGCTCACCTCGTCAGATTCACAGGCCATGGGCCGCGTGGGGGAAGTGATTATCCGCACCTGGCAGGTGGCGCACCGCATGAAGGTGCAGCGCGGCGCACTGCCGGAAGAGACCGGCGAGAACGACAACTTCCGCGTGAAGCGCTATGTCGCCAAATACACCATTAATCCGGCTCTTACCCACGGCATCGCCCATGAGGTCGGTTCTATTGAGGCGGGCAAGCTGGCGGATCTGGTGGTCTGGTCCCCCGCTTTCTTTGGCGTCAAACCGGCCACCATCGTCAAAGGCGGGATGATCGCCTGCGCGCCGATGGGCGACATCAACGCCTCGATCCCCACGCCGCAGCCAGTGCATTACCGCCCGATGTTTGGTGCACTTGGTGCCGCACGCCACGCCACGCGGCTGACGTTTGTCTCGCAGGCCGCTGATGCCAGCGGCATTCCACAGCGGCTCGGATTGCAAAGCGCCACTGCGGTGGTGAAAGGCTGCCGGACGGTGAAAAAGGCCGACATGATCCACAACGATTTACAGCCGAATATCACCGTTGACTCGCAAACCTATGAGGTTCGCGTCGACGGCGAATTGATCACCAGCGAACCGGCAGAAGTTTTGCCGATGGCGCAACGCTATTTTCTGTTTTGAGGAGTGATGATGATTTATTTAACCCAACGCCTGGACCACGCGCACCCCGTCACCGCCAGCGTTACGCTGCCGATTGACGTGCGGGTAAAAAGCCGCGCCCGCGTGGCGCTGAACGACGGCCGCGAAGCCGGGCTAATGCTGCCGCGCGGCCTGCTGCTGCGTGGGGGCGACCTGCTGACTACCGACGACGGCAGCGAAGTGATCGAAGTGATCGCCGCCCCGGAGTCGGTTTCCGTGGTGCGCTGCGCCGACCCGTTCCTGCTCGCCCGCGCCTGTTATCACCTGGGCAACCGCCACGTACCGCTGCAAATCATGCCCGGCGAACTGCGCTACCACCACGATCACGTTCTCGACGACATGCTACGTCAGTTCGGGCTGGAGGTGGCCTTCGCCAGCCTGCCCTTTGAACCGGAAGCGGGCGCTTACACCAGCGATGCCCACAGCCATGGTCACTCCCACGCTCATTCACATTAAGGACTCATCATGCGTAAGTATTTACCGCTGTTTCTGCTGGCCTTTTCCGTTCCGGCGTTTGCCCATCCCGGTCACGGGACCGACAGCTTTCAGGCAGGTTTTCTCCATCCGCTGACCGGGCTGGATCACCTGCTGATGCTGACGGGGGCTGGCGTGCTGTCCGCCCTGAGCGGCCGCAAGCTGCTGCTGCCGTTAGCAACGCTCGGCATGATGCTGGCTGGCGCCGTTGCGGGCAGCCTGCTCGGCGGCTTTAGCGGCATGGAGATGCTGATTATCGCCTCGCTGGCGGTCTGCGGCGTGATGATGTTTAAGACTGAAAATCGCCTGCTGCTGGCAGTGCCAGCCCTGGCGATGTTCCATGGCTGGGCGCACGGCGTGGAGATGTCCGGCCACAGCTTCTGGCTCTTTACCAGCGGATTTATGTTAGCCAGTGCCACGGTGCTGTGCGCCAGCTTCGCGGCAGGGCTGCTGCTGCGCCGTCACGACGGCCTGCGTAAAACCTTCGGCGGCGGGCTGATCGTCTCTGCCCTGCTGGCGCTGATGAGCTGATGGAGCACGCCCGCCAGCGGCTGCGCCTGATGCAGCTCTCCAGCAGTAGCCTGCCGGTCGGATCGTATACCTGGTCACAGGGGCTGGAGTGGGCTGTCGAGGCCGAGTGGATCACGGACGCTGAGGCCTTCAGGCGCTGGCAGATCCAGCAGATGGAGCAGAGCTTTTTCTGCGTCGACCTGCCGCTGTTTATCCGCCTGTACTGTGCCTGCGAGCAGCAGGACGTCGCGGCAGCAAAACGCTGGACGGCATACCTGCTCGCCTGTCGGGAAACGCGCGAACTGCGCGAGGAAGAACGCAACCGCGGCGCAGCCTTTACGCGCCTGGTTAAAAGCTGGGAACCCGCCTGCCCGCCAGAATGGCTGCCGCTGTTGATGCAGAGCCAGCTCGGCGGTATGGCGTGGCTCGGCGTGCGCTGGGGCATTAGCGCGCGCGAGCTGGCGCTGAGCCTCGGCTACAGCTGGATTGAGAGCGCGGTGATGGCGGGCGTCAAGCTGGTGCCGTTTGGGCAGCAGGCCGCACAACAGCTGATTATCGACCTGAGCGACCATTTTGCCGCCGGGTTTGAACAGGCATTTTTACGTGGCGACGACGCGCTGGGGGCAGCTACGCCGCTGTCCGCCATCGCCTCCGCACGCCACGAAACCCAATATTCACGACTATTCCGTTCCTGAGGAGTCAATATGGCTGATTACAAACATCCCCTGCGCGTTGGCGTGGGCGGCCCGGTAGGGTCGGGCAAAACCGCCCTGCTGGAAGCGCTCTGCAAGGCGATGCGCGACACCTATCATCTTGCGGTGGTGACTAACGATATCTACACCAAAGAGGATCAGCGCATCCTGACCGAGGCGGGTGCGCTTGAGCCAGAGCGCATCGTAGGGGTGGAAACGGGCGGCTGTCCGCACACCGCCATCCGCGAAGATGCCTCAATGAACCTGGCAGCGGTGGAAGCCTTGAGCGAGAAGTTCGGCAATCTGGATATGATCTTCGTCGAAAGCGGCGGGGATAACCTGAGCGCGACCTTCAGCCCGGAGCTGGCGGACCTCACCATCTACGTGATCGACGTGGCCGAGGGGGAAAAAATCCCGCGCAAAGGCGGGCCGGGGATCACCAAATCCGATTTTCTGGTGATCAATAAAACCGACCTCGCGCCGTACGTGGGGGCGTCGCTGGAGGTAATGGAGCGCGACACTAATCGCATGCGCGGCGAGCGTCCGTGGACCTTTACCAACCTGAAGGCGGGTGACGGGCTGGCGACGATCATTGCGTTTCTGGAAGAGAAAGGGATGCTGCGGATGTAGTGCGGTTTATTGCCGGGTGGCGGCTTCGCCTGACCCGGCCTACGATTTTTGCAGACCCGGTAAGCGCAGCGCCACCGGGCAAAAGACTTACGCCTCAGGCAGCTCCGCCAGCGGCCAGCGCGGACGCACGGACACGCTCAGGTCAGCCGTGGCGCCAGCGTTCAGGCGCACCATCCCGGCGTAGGCGATCATCGCCCCGTTATCGGTACAAAATTCCGGACGCGCGTAGAACACTTCCCCACGACGCTTTTGCATCATTTCGGCAAGCTTCGCGCGCAGCGTACGGTTGGCGCTCACGCCACCGGCCATCACCAGGCGCTTAAAGCCCGTCTGATCCAGCGCACGCTTGCACTTGATCATCAGCGTATCCACCACCGCATCTTCGAACGCGCGGGCGATGTCGGCACGCGTCTGCTCGCTGTCGTCGTTATTGCGAATGGTGTTCGCCGCGAAGGTTTTCAGACCGGAGAAACTAAAATCCAGCCCCGGACGATCGGTCATCGGACGCGGGAAGACAAAGCGCCCTTCCGTTCCCTGCGCGGCCATTTTCGACAGCATCGGGCCGCCAGGATAATCCAGGCCCAGCAGCTTGGCGGTTTTGTCGAAGGCTTCACCGGCCGCGTCGTCGATCGATTCGCCCAGCAGCTCATACTTGCCAATGCCCGTTACGCTAATCAGCTGCGTATGACCGCCGGAGACCAGCAGCGCCACAAACGGGAACGCTGGCGGATTGGCTTCCAGCATCGGAGCCAGAAGATGTCCTTCCATATGGTGAACCGGAATGGCCGGAACGTCCCACGCGAAGGCCAGCGAACGCCCTACCGTTGCGCCGACCAGCAGCGCGCCAACCAGGCCCGGTCCTGCAGTATAGGCCACGGCATCAATATCTTTTGCACTTAACCCGGCCTCTTTCAGTGCCGCCTGAATCAGGGGAACCGTTTTACGCACGTGGTCACGAGAGGCCAGTTCAGGCACGACGCCGCCGTAGTCAGCGTGCAATTTCACCTGACTATACAGTTGGTTGGCCAGAAGCCCTTTTTCGTCGTCGTAAATCGCGATGCCGGTTTCATCGCAGGATGTTTCAATACCCAGTACACGCATGACTTGTTTTACCTCGTTTCAATACCGCGCAGTGTAGAGCCTGGGCGGGTTGATGTAAAACTTTGTTCGCCCCAGGAAGAAGCCTCGTGTATACTCTTCCCCCTTATAAAAGTCCCTTTCAAAATCGCATCGGTGCTTTACAAAGCAGCAGCATTTGCAGTAAAATTCCGCACCATTTTGAAATAAGCTGGCGTTGATGCCAGCGGCAAACCGAATTTATTAAAGGTGAGAGTTACATGCCGGTAATTAAAGTACGTGAAAACGAGCCGTTCGACGTAGCACTGCGTCGCTTCAAACGTTCATGCGAGAAAGCAGGTGTTCTGGCTGAAGTTCGTCGTCGTGAGTTTTATGAAAAACCAACGACCGAACGTAAGCGCGCTAAAGCTTCCGCTGTGAAACGTCACGCGAAGAAACTGGCTCGCGAAAACGCACGCCGTACTCGTCTGTACTAATCTGTTGAGGGCCACAGCCCTCAATTGACAGACAGAGTTGTAGTCGTAAGGCCGTGCTTCCGGAAGGAATGCGCGGCTTGTTTTCGTTTATAAGTCGCTTAAATTTTTGGGGCATATGGCCGGAAGAATCCCACGCGTTTTCATCAATGACCTGCTTGCCAGAACCGACATCGTCGATCTCATCGACGCGCGGGTGAAGCTAAAAAAGCAGGGCAAGAACTACCATGCGTGCTGTCCGTTCCATAACGAAAAAACCCCCTCTTTCACCGTAAACGGTGAAAAGCAGTTCTACCATTGCTTCGGCTGTGGCGCACACGGTAATGCCGTCGATTTTTTGATGAACTACGACAAGCTCGAGTTCGTTGAAACCGTCGAAGAGCTGGCGGCGATGCATAACCTTGAAGTGCCGTATGAAGCAGGCAGTGGGCCAAGTCAGATCGAGCGCCATCAGCGGCAAACGCTATATCAGTTGATGGATGGCCTGAATTCGTTTTACCAACAGTCTCTTAAGCACTCTGCGGCTGAGCCTGCGCGTCAGTATCTGAACAAGCGCGGACTGAGCGACGATGTGATTGCGCGTTTCGCTATTGGTTACGCCCCGCCCGGCTGGGACAACGTGTTAAAGCGTTTTGGCGGCAATAGCGAAGATCGTAAATCCCTCATCGACGCAGGCATGCTGGTCACCAACGACCAGGGACGAAGCTACGACCGCTTCCGTGAACGGGTGATGTTCCCGATCCGCGACAAGCGTGGCCGGGTGATAGGTTTTGGTGGTCGCGTGCTGGGTGATGCCCTGCCGAAATACCTTAACTCCCCGGAAACCGATATTTTCCATAAGGGCCGCCAGCTTTACGGTCTTTATGAGGCACAGCAGGATAATGCGGAACCTCCGCGTCTTCTGGTCGTCGAAGGCTATATGGATGTTGTTGCGCTGGCGCAGTACGACATTAACTATGCCGTTGCGTCGCTGGGAACGTCCACCACGGCGGACCATATCCAGTTGCTGTTCCGCGTCACCAACAACGTGATTTGCTGTTACGACGGTGACCGCGCAGGACGCGACGCCGCCTGGCGAGCGCTGGAAACCGCGTTGCCGTATATGACCGACGGGCGTCAGCTACGCTTTATGTTCCTGCCCGACGGTGAAGACCCGGATACGCTGGTGCGTAAAGAGGGCAAAGCGGCATTTGAAGCGCGGATGGAGCAGGCTCAGCCGCTCTCTACGTTTCTGTTTAACAGCCTGATGCCGCAGGTGGATTTGAGTACCCCTGACGGGCGCGCGCAGCTCAGCACGCTGGCGTTGCCGTTAATCAGCCAGGTGCCCGGCGAAACGCTGCGCATCTATCTGCGTCAGGAGTTAGGCAACAAGCTCGGCATTCTGGATGACAGCCAGCTTGAACGTTTAATGCCTAAACAGGCTGAAAACGGCACGGTACGCCCCGCGCCTCAGCTAAAACGCACAACCATGCGTATACTGATAGGGTTGCTGGTGCAAAACCCCGAACTTGCTCCGCAAGTGCCGTCACTGGCGGGTTTGAACCACGAAAAATTGCCCGGACTTGGCTTATTTTCAGAATTGGTCAACACTTGTTTGTCGCAGCCAGGTCTGACCACCGGACAACTTTTAGAGCATTATCGCGGCACAAAAGAGGCCGCTACCCTTGAAAAACTGTCGATGTGGGACGATATAGCAGATAAGGATATCGCAGAAAAAACGTTCACCGACTCACTCAACCATATGTTTGATTCGATGCTTGAGTTGCGCCAGGAAGAGTTGATAGCTCGCGAGCGCACCCATGGCTTAAGCAGCGAAGAACGCCGGGAGCTCTGGATGATTAACCAGGAACTGGCGAAGAAATAAAAAATTTAACGGCTTAAGTGCCGAATATCGATCGGGAAGCCCCCGGCAGCCGCACTGAGAGGCAGCGGCAAAAATATAAGTACGCCCTCGCTTTAAAGGTTGGCAGCCCTATCGCCGACACCAATCAAACGAATTAAGTGTGGATACCGTCTTATGGAGCAAAACCCGCAGTCACAGCTGAAACTTCTTGTCCAACGCGGTAAGGAGCAAGGCTATCTGACCTATGCCGAGGTCAATGACCATCTGCCGGAAGATATCGTCGATTCAGATCAGATCGAAGATATCATCCAAATGATCAATGACATGGGCATTCAGGTGATGGAAGAAGCACCGGATGCCGATGATCTGTTGCTGGCTGAAACCTCCAACAACACTGACGAAGATGCGGAAGAAGCTGCTGCACAGGTACTGTCCAGCGTGGAATCTGAAATCGGGCGTACCACTGACCCGGTCCGCATGTACATGCGTGAAATGGGTACCGTTGAACTGTTGACCCGCGAAGGCGAAATTGACATCGCAAAACGCATCGAAGACGGGATCAACCAGGTTCAGTGCTCTGTTGCCGAATACCCGGAAGCGATTACCTATCTGCTGGAGCAGTACGATCGCGTTGAAGCGGAAGAAGCGCGTCTGTCCGATCTGATCACTGGCTTTGTCGACCCGAACGCTGAAGAAGATATGGCGCCAACCGCCACTCACGTCGGTTCTGAGCTGTCTCAGGAAGAGATGGATGACGACGAAGACGAAGATGAAGAAGAAGACGACGACAGCAGCGACGACGACAACAGCATCGACCCTGAACTGGCGCGCGAGAAGTTTGCCGAGCTGCGTACTCAGTACGAAGTGACGCGTGACACCATCAAAGCGAAAGGCCGCAGCCATGCTGCCGCTCAGGAAGAGATCCTGAAGCTGTCGGAAGTGTTCAAACAGTTCCGCCTGGTGCCAAAACAGTTCGACTACCTGGTGAACAGCATGCGCGTGATGATGGATCGCGTACGTACCCAGGAACGTATCATCATGAAGCTGTGTGTTGAACAGTGCAAAATGCCGAAGAAGAATTTCATCACCCTCTTCACCGGCAATGAAACCAGCGAAACCTGGTTCAACGCCGCTATCGCGATGAACAAGCCGTGGTCTGAAAAGCTGCACGACGTGAAAGAAGACGTACAGCGCGGCCTGCAAAAGCTGCATCAGATTGAAGAAGAGACCGGCCTGACCATCGAGCAGGTGAAAGACATCAACCGTCGTATGTCTATCGGTGAAGCGAAAGCCCGCCGTGCTAAGAAAGAGATGGTTGAAGCGAACTTACGTCTGGTTATCTCTATCGCCAAGAAATACACCAACCGTGGCCTGCAGTTCCTGGATCTGATTCAGGAAGGCAACATCGGTCTGATGAAAGCGGTAGATAAGTTTGAATACCGTCGTGGTTACAAGTTCTCCACCTATGCTACCTGGTGGATCCGTCAGGCGATCACCCGCTCTATCGCAGACCAGGCGCGCACCATCCGTATTCCGGTGCATATGATTGAGACCATCAACAAACTCAACCGTATCTCTCGCCAGATGTTGCAGGAGATGGGCCGCGAGCCGACGCCGGAAGAGCTGGCTGAACGCATGCTGATGCCGGAAGACAAGATCCGTAAAGTGCTGAAAATCGCTAAAGAGCCAATCTCCATGGAAACGCCAATCGGTGATGATGAAGATTCGCATCTGGGTGATTTCATCGAGGATACTACCCTCGAGCTGCCGCTGGACTCTGCCACCACCGAGAGCCTGCGTGCCGCTACGCACGACGTGCTGGCTGGCCTGACCGCCCGTGAAGCGAAAGTGCTGCGTATGCGTTTCGGTATCGATATGAACACCGACCACACGCTGGAAGAAGTGGGTAAACAGTTTGACGTGACCCGCGAACGTATCCGTCAGATCGAAGCGAAGGCGCTGCGTAAGCTGCGCCATCCGAGCCGCTCTGAAGTACTGCGTAGCTTCCTGGACGATTAATCGGTCCTGAAATGAAAAAGCTCCCAATCGGGAGCTTTTTTTGTTTATTCCCTCTCCCTGTGGGAGAGGGTCAGGGTGAGGGTGAGGGCATCAGGCCGCAGAGGAGCTAAAGCCCCCTCACCACCAGCGCTTCATCAAGTTCCCGATACGCCTCCACCAGCTTGTCCAGCGTCGCCCTGTTCAGCCCGCTCGGATTCGGCAACACCCAAACCTGCGTTACGCCAATGGTAATGTTCTGCTTACCCCACTTCGCACCGCGCTGGCTGAACGCCTGCTCGTACGCCTGTTTGCCGAGGATCGCCAGCGCCGCGGGCTGGTAGTCTTCAATCTTCTTCACCAGTTCCCGCCCGCCAGTACGCAGCTCATGCAGATTTACTTCGCTCGCCTGCACCGTTGGACGCTCGACCAGCATGGTGATGCCACAGCGCGTATCCAGCAGCTGCTGCTCTTCTTCCGGCTTAAGCTGTTTGTCGGTAAAACCGGCCTGGTGGATCACCTTCCAGAAGCGATTTCCCGGATGAACAAAGTGAAAACCGGTGTGCGCCGAGGACTTGCCCGGGTTGATTCCGCAGAACACCACCCGCAGGCCAGGGGCCAGAATATCGTTGATCATCTCTACTCCTGTCTATGCATCTTAAGATAAGTATAAAGGATTGATTATGCGTTGTTTATAAAAACAGCAGGCAGGTGTGAATGGCTGGATTGATGAGGGGAGTTACTTTATAATTCACCGCCACGGCCCCTTAGCTCAGTGGTTAGAGCAGGCGACTCATAATCGCTTGGTCGCTGGTTCAAGTCCAGCAGGGGCCACCAAATTTTAGCTTTAGAATCATATAATTAAGCCACTCTCGCGAGTGGCTTTTTTGTTTATAGTTTCATCATTGGCAGCAAAATGGCAGCAGGGAATAAGCTGCCACCAATAAAAAACCCGCCGAAGCGGGTTAGTTTGTCAAAAATTCATGTGTCCCTGACCACTGTTTAAAGGGTGCGGAGGCACATGATCGACCTGTCCGGGTGTTACGATAAAGCGCACTACGGTTTCATGAGTAACAAAAGTGGTTCCACAGTTTATGTTTTGGCACTGGCAATAACGCTCTTTCGTATTATCTGATACACGAAAGCTACTGCGAGTATGTGCCGCGTGTCCGCATTTCGGACAATTCATCATAACCGTTTCTCCCCAAGTCATTACCCGCAATCCCATAATGATACACGAACATCCATTTTGTGAACATTATCATTCCATTTCTAAATCATCTATCTTTACCTCAAGCTCCAGAGTCGTAGTGAAACCATTATCTGCATTGACACTATGCGTCAGGGTGGTAATGGTCCATTCGGCATCATCAATGGGCTGTTTAAAGCCGCTCACCTTCACCGGCATTTCGGTATACAGATCAGCCCTTCCCTCTGCGAGCTGCAGGGAGAATGTTGCCACCCCGCGCTGCAGGCGCTCCCACTGCATCTTTGCCGCTCGCTCTGCATTGCTGCGGTTTGCATAAGTTCTGTTGAGTACAAGCACGTTTTCATCCGTTCCAACCAGGTAATCTCCCTGTTTTGCTTCCGGCTCCTTTGCCGCAGTGGTTTTTTTTCGACGGCGCCTAACCTTTGCAGTCTCTTTTTTCTTTGGCTCACGGGTATGGAGCCAGCTGGCAATTACCCCCGTATAGGCATCGCGATCAGCCAGAGTAAAACGATGACCGTCACCGGCCTGGCGGGTTATGGTGATAACCGGCAGCGGCTTACCGCTTGCCGTTCTGCCCTGCCCTTGGCGGATAAACAACAGATTGCCGTCCTTAACTGAGGCTATCGCCCCATACTGCCGCGCCAGCTTCATCAAAAAGCTGGCGTCGCTTTCATTAGTCTGGTCAAGATGATCGACAGGCTTGTCCAACAGGTCCTTTCCCAGCGCCATCTTTAATTTATGCCTGCCAGCGATTTCCTTCACAACTTCGCCCACCGTTGTCTGGTGCCAGGACTTTTCACGCCGCGTATTCAGGGTTTCACGGAAATCTGCACTACGCGCGCGGATTGTGAGACGGTCAGGCGCGCCGCTGTGCTCAATCTCATCGACAGTAAACGCCCCTTTCGGAAAAAGCGGCTGACCTTTCCACCCCAGCGCAAACTGAATAATGGCCCCCCGACGCGGCAGAACGATTAGCCCGTCCGAGTCGTCCAGTTCCAGATCAAGCTGGTCCGCTTCAAAGCCCCGGTTATCCGTCAGCGTCAGACTCATCAGGCGCGCATCCAGCACGGTAGTCACATCTTTACCTTCAATGATGATACTGAAACCGGGAGTTTTGCTGTTCAGGTTCAGGAGATCAGAGCTGAAATTCACTGCAGTAACCCTCCAACCGTATTTTTCATATTGCTTATCGCAGAGGTGGCAGATTCCTGCAAATTACTGAGCTGGTCGCTGAGGCTGCCGAACATATCAGACAGCGACTCATCCACCCGTTTCAGGCTCAGCGAAAATTCGATGCGCCGGGGCATACCGCTCTCAAAAAATTCTGTTTTTGTCTGGCTCAGACTCTCGATCACAAACATGCCGTAAATCGTCCCGCTCCCCTCAATCAGAGGCCAGGCTTTTCCCAGCTCCGCCATCTGCTCCAGCGCCAGCAAAGACAACCTGCCGCCGGTAATCTCCGGCAGCAGGACGCCGGACAGAGTAAGCGTATCGTTATCCGGTCCAAGAAACTGCGTTGACGGGCGCCGGTTAACCCGGCTGTTGGCTGCGTGCCGCCAGCTGCGCTGATACTGCAGCTCCTGATAGGGCACTGTTCGCAGCATGAATACGTACAACCCCAGCACCATCATCATTATTCGTAACCCCCTCGATCACTGAAATTACTGCGTGTTTTTGCCCTGGCCCTGCGCTCACGCTCATCAAGCTGCCGGGCCACCTCGCGGGCGATATCCTGCGCGCTTTGCCCTGGCTGCGCGACAATATGAATTGGCGCGCTTATCTCGTACTTAATTACCTGCGGCTGTCTCTCTTCCTTCGGCGACGGCGCCGGTTGCGTCCTGACAGGCACACTGTACGGATGAAGTGGTGCGGCTTCTGCCGGGGCAGCCGCCAGGCCCATTACGCCAGCGACCACGGAAGCGAACACCTTCTGGCGCATAGCCATCGGGTCAACCCTGTTATCCGTGATTTCCGTAATGGCCGGTGCTGGCATGACGGCAGCAGCGATATCAGCCAGCTCCGCAGCACGATCCCGACCAGGAAGTTTTACCGGGGCGTTAACAATCTCAGGAGGCAGTATTAACCTGCTTTCAGGCCGTTGATCCGGGCTGGCTGTTACATCACGAACGGGGCTTACTGTTGCCGCCAGTTTCACCAGTTCAGTAGTGCGATTGATTACCGGAATATTTGCCGGACCGTTCACACTATCAGGCGGCAGAACTATCCCGCGTTCAGGACGTTGTTTAGCGCTGGCCGGTTCCGTCCGGGAAGGATTGAGCGTTGCCGCCACCCTCGCCAGATCAGCAGTCCGTTTCCTGCCGGTGACATTGGCGGGTCCGTTAACAATCTCTGGGCCATTCTCACCCACGATGCCGAACTGGCCGCGCGGAATGGTACCGCCACTGTCGTACATTCCAGCAAAACCCATCGTCGGGAATCCGCCAGGCGGCAGCACCACTTTACCGTCTCTGTTGACCGTAGCTGGCTGCTGCCGCGTGACCTGTTCAGGAAGCTTCGCTTTGGCCGCCTCCTTGCTGACAATGCCGAGTTTTTCAAGCAGCCAGGACACGCCCGATTTAAGCGAATCCAGCGGGTGCATGACCATGTTCAGCCCTGCCGCCAGCGCTTCGCCAAACTGCCGCCCCATCGACGCCGCGCTTTGCAGTTCTGCAGAGGTGGATTTAACCGGCGTCAGCAGATCAGTAAACCAGCCCCACAACGCCTGGACCTTGTCACCTATCCACTGGAAAACAGGCTGCAGTGGCTCAAACGCCGCACTGATAGGCGCAGCTGCAGCTTTGAATCCTTCAACCACTCCACCTAAAAATGCGCTTATCGGCTGCCAGTATTTCCAGACAACCAGCGCCACGCCAGCCAGCGCCGCCACGACCAGACCTATCGGACTAAGCAGGGCGCCCAGCAATCCAGAAATCCCGTACAGCGCAACGCGAAGGAGAGCCAGCGGGCCGGACGCCAGAAAACGAAGCACGCCACCGGCTGCGGATAATCCCCCGCGCAACGCGGCCAGCGGATTCATTACCATGCCGATAATGTTGCGAATACCAGACATTCCGCCGCGAAGGACAGCAAGCGGCGCACCGGCCAGCGCTTTCAGCGCATTGCCAGCCAGCCCGGCAGAACGGCGCAGGGAGTTAAGGGGAGACGTCAGCAATCCGGCGCTGCTGCCGGATGCCGCCAGGCCACGGCGCAACAGGGAAAGCGGCGCATTTGCCAGCCAGGACAGCGCACCGCCGGTGCGGGTCACTGCAGACATAACGGATGGGAGTGTTTTTACACCCAGCACGGACAGGCCTAAACGGATCACCGCCAGCGGCCCCAGCACGGCAGCCACGGCCACCGCCAGCGTGCCGAGTACAACGGTTATCGCAGCAGTGGCAGCCGCCACTTTCATCAGCGTGCCCGCCAGCTGCGGGTTAGCCTCAACCCATCGACGCAGTGCCCCGGTAACGCTTTTGACGTACCCCATGATATCCATCAGCGGCTGGCGCAGGGTTTCACCCAGGCTACTGAAAGCGTTCTGCGCGCCCGTTTTAACAAGCAACCACTGCGCGGAAAGTGAATCCTTATTGATATCGGATTCTTTCTGCATGGAGCCGTTAGCCTCAGTGCCTGAGGTAAGTTTCAGCTGTCGCTGCAGCTCCGGCAGGTTATTTGCCAGCTTCGCCGCATCGTCGCCAAACTCCTTGCCAAATATCATCGTCATGGCGGACAGGCGCTTGTCCTGCGGCAGTTTGTTAACCTTCTCCAGCACACGCTGAATGGTCCCCATTGCGTCCTTTGTCATCTGCTTTTCAATCTCTTCTGGATTGAGTTTCAGCAGATCCATACCTTCCATGAACCGCTTGCTCTGCATGGTTGCAATCGACAGTTCGCGCACCATCGCATTTGATGCGCTGGCGGCAATTTCAGGCGCGGCGCCCAGAGACAGGAAGGTGGAACCCAGCGCGGCCGCCTTGCGGAAATCAAGCCGGTCAGCCACGCCGCCCATGCGCTGCAGCACATTGATGATATCGCCGCCCTTAGACATGGCGTTATCGTCCAGGTAGTTCAGGGCATCGCCAAGCTGTTCAATATTGCGGGTCGGCACTTTATAGAGCTGCGCGATTTTCCCCAGCCCCTCCGCCAGCTCATCAGCGGGCAGCTCGAATGCCGTTGCGGCCTTTGCTGCAGTGGATGCAAAGGCCAGCAGGTCACGCTTCTGGTCTTCGTAAGAATCGTTCTGGTTTGTCACGCCCATGCGGGCGCCACCTTCAACCAGCGCGGCATAGTCGATGGCGCCATTCTCCATCGGCAGCTGTTCACTGGCGGCCTTGATGGCATCCTGCATGTCATAAAACTGCTTTGTGCGGTTGCCGTTGTCGTCCCGCAGCCCGTTAACCTGCTTTGCCACGCCTTTCATCGCATCTTCCATGCTGGCATAGCTTTTAACGGCAGCCATCACCGGCGCACCCATCGCCAGCCCGGCGGCAGTCGTCGTTGCTCCGGCGCCCGCAATACGATCCCGCACCTCAAGGCGCCGCGAATACTGATCGCGGACGGCGTTCATACGGGCCTGCTGCTCGCCCAGGCGTTTAAGGGATTTCTGCTGTCGGTCCAGCGCCTGCCGGGTTTCGTCGGCATTCTGCCGCAGCTCCCGCTGCGCACTGCTCAGCTTTTTGGTGTCCAGCCCGGCCTCATTGAGCGCAAGACGCTGACGCTGCACCGACTGACGCAGGCCGTTGTATTTGCTCTGCAGCTCGTTAACGCGGTTTTTTGCCTGCTCCAGCAGACGCGCCTGCGCCGCCGTCGGCCGGTTAGTGGCCGAGAACTGCGTGGCAAGCTTCGCCGCTTCTTCGCGTGCGGCTTTAAGACTGTTGCCGGTGACGGCCAGCTGCGCGCTTGCCTTGCGGAAACCGTCAATACGGCCCGCCTGGGCGTCCAGTTCTTTTAATCTTGCGCGGCTTTGCTGAATGGCGGTAGCCAGCTCTTTAGAACTGGCCTGCGCTGATCGGAATGGGCGGGTGAGTTTATCAACCGCATTTAGAATTACCTGCAAACGCAGGTTAGTGTCACTCATCGCTGGCCCCGCTTCTCTGAATCGCTTTATGCCGCCACTCCAGCACTTCGGTCAGCGGCATAACGTCAGTGACGGACGGCGGCCAGTGAAAAATGGTGGCGATATCAGCCACCAGGTCTTCTACCGTCAGGCTGTCGGCAAACCGGCAAGCACCGATTTCTTCAACAAAAAAGTGACCACCTCAACCGACAGCGCGGTGAGATCGGCGGGGTCCATTTCAGCCATTTCCTGAGCGGTCAGCGCGGGCGTGGAGATGCGGGGAATAATCGTCATCATCGCGCCGACGTCCATATCCATGATCGCCTGCAGACGAGTGCCACGCAGCGCGCCGGACTGCGGCTTGCGCAGCACAATTTCGGCAATTTCGGTTTTACCGCGTTTGATTGGGGTGTCCAGCTGTACGGTTTTTTCAGTCAGTTGTTCGCTCATTGTCATTTCCTGTTAATAAGGTACTGGCGCGGCTGCCCGCGCCTTTAAAGTAGATCAGAGGCCCAGGGCGTTGCGGTGCTCTTCCATCAGGTCCACGCCATCAACGATTTCAATCATGTTGATCACATCAACCTCATAGAGCACCTCGCCGTTAATGGTCAGCTTCGCGTAGCTGTTTGTGCTGCTGACTTTTGTGGTGTTGCTCTCCCCGGTTTTCCATTCGCCGGAATCGACTTCTTTATGTCGCCCGCGCACAACCAGCTCAACGGCCTGCACTTCGCCGGTATCGTCACGCTGAATGGAGCCGGTGAAACGCAGCTGGATACCGTCAACGGTGGCTTTACCCATCTGTTTGAATAACAGCAGTTCGGTGCCACCGATTGAAAATTCCGTGTCCAGCGCGCCATCATCCAGCCCCAGATCAACATCAGCCGAACCGGGCATACCGCCGCCGCGATACTTTTCAAACTTGCGGCCGAATTTAGGCAGGGTCAGGGACTCAACAATCCCCTGATAGTTATTCCCGTCGTTAAACAGGTTCAGGTGTTTTAACTTGCGTGGTAAAGCCATATTGTCCCCTTACGCGCTGACCTGGCTGGAGAAATCCAGCAGATACTGATCGGTGATGCGCTGGCGCAGCATCAGGTTTTCCAGAGGCGGTACCGGCGTATAGTCGTAATCGATAGTGAGCTTCCCGGCTTTCAGGGAATCTTTATCGTTTACGGACTCATCCAGCCAGCAGTCGGCGCCGATGATGTAGCCCTGCGTTTTCAGGTTGCGCAGTTTGGCGCGAATACCTTCGATAATGTCGCGGGCCAGTGACGGGTTAAGCACGCCATCCACCGCCCACATATGCGCTTCGGCGATGGTGTCAGCCAGTACCTGAGCGGTGCGGGTGTAGTTTTCAAAGGCAAACAGTGGATCGTCACTGAGGCAACGGGAACCCCAGAAGCGGAAGCCGTCTTTGCGGATCAGCGTGGTGACATCGTTCTGGTTCAGCAGCCCCGCATCGGTTGCCGGGTCCTGCAAATCCCAGAACACATCAGCAGAAATGCCGGTGACGCCGTTCACGCCCACGTTGGACAGGGTTTTGTGCCAGCCGGTCTGCTCGTCAATTTTGGCGCGCAGGCCGAGCGCACGGGCGGAGGCGTAAGCCGTCGCATCTGCATTCAGCACGGTGTCAAAGTTGATGAAGTCAGGCCAGATCAGCATCCCCTCGCGCTGGCTGAAATTGTCACGGTAGGCAATCGCTTCTTCCACCGTTTTGCAGCCGTAGGCGGACAGGTAGGCAAACCCGCGCAGACTCTGCGCCACGCTCAGCAGCTCAGTAGCAACCGCCTGCGTGTCGTGTCCCGGCACGCCGAGAATACGCGGCTTGACGCCGAGCTGCGACTGCGCCGAAAGCAGCGCTTTCATGCCTGTTTTTTTACCGTCAGCGGTCACGCCGCCGATAATGTTGGAGGTGGTTTCCGCTTCGGTTTCGCCCTGCGCCACGCGCACAACGACGGTCACGGGTTTAGCCTGGTCTGCAATCGCATCCAGCGAACGGGCCAGCGTGCCGGACTCTCCCGCTTTGCCGCTGGCGGTCAGCACATCGGTCAGCAGAACCGGCTTGTTGAGGGGAAACATAGACGCATCAGCATCATCGCCGGTGCAGACCATGCCCACGATGGCGGTGCTCACCGTGGTAATGGATCGGGTGCCCTCGTTGATTTCAACAACGCGCACCCCGTGGTGGTAATCCTGAGCCATAAGGCAGTCTCTCCGGTTTACAGGGGGTACGCCTATGTTCTGGTTGATATGCGTGCGGCGCACGCGCCGGGCTATGTGTGGTGAATGGTACAATGGAAGGGGTAAAAAAATCCCCGCAGGTGCGGGGACAGGATTAATCTTCGGGAGGTTCAGGCCAGTTAATATCCGGCGCTTTACTGGTATCCACACGGTTAAGCAGGACGCGGTATTTCTTCCACTCGGTGAGTGCGACAGTTTCTTTTGTCGTCGCAATCCCCAAATCAACTGCATCCTGCAATGGAGCAATCTCAGCATTAGCCATCTGCATCAGACGTAACTTTTTGCTTTCCGCCTGCGCAACGAGTTCCTCAGGTGTATAGTCGGGCTGATCTATTAGTACAGGGCCAGCAGGAGTATGGTTAATGTATTTTCCCCGCTCCTGACCGAGGAACAGTGCGGCGTGCTCTTCCTCGCTGACGGGTATCAGGTCAGCGGGAATATCGTTTCCCTTAAGTTCATCTGTACTCAGCCAGAAAAAACCTTTTGCCGAATAGCTGTAGTAATATTGTCCAGTCATTATCAGTACCCCAGTGCAAACCATGAAATGCCGTATGCGGTATCAGCGCCAGAGTTCGCTTTGCTGGCCAGATAGAATTGCGTTTTGTTTACCGGATAACCATAAGCGTTATCAATCGCGCCGCCCTGCCCATCCTTATTTGTGGCAAAGACGGCAAAGCAGGTGTCATTGAATGCCCGTGGGAACGAGTAGGTTCCCCTGGCATTATCCACATTACCCCACTGCATAATCAGCCCCGTTGACTCATCACGACTCCAGCCTGAGAAACCTAATGTAGCCGTGTTTTTCTTATTAAAATTGCTGTTAACCCAGTCTACCGTGGCACGCACATTAATATTTGCGTCGCGAGTAGCGAGTTGACTATTAACCCAGTCTACCGTGGCACGCGCATTAATATTTGCGTCGCGAGTAGCGAGTTGACTATTAACCCAGTCTACCGTGGCACGCGCATTAATATTTGCGTCGCGAGTAGCGAGTTGACTGTTAACCCAGTCTACCGTGGCACGCGCATTAATATTTGCGTCGCGAGTAGCGAGTTGACTATTGAGCCAGTTTGTTAGCGCCCCACCCCATGCGGAGCCACTAATATCTCCGTTTGTGTTTAAAACAGCCTCTCCAGCTTTAATTAATGCCGGAGAGCGCAGCTCACCTGTTGCAACATCAAAAACCCAAAGTTTATCGTTAACCTCAAAATCTGTTTTCGCATGGAGCACAATCTGTGGGAAATTCGGCTCACCTGTAGTGAGTAATCCCATTGACACAGCTACCGGATAACCCGATTGAAGGCTTACAATTTGCTTCCATAAAGGAAAGTAATTGTTATCATTATTTTGACGCACTATTGCCGGGCTATAAAATGGTGCTCCGCTGGTAAGTTGAGAACCAAACCCTCCAGCCCCCTCTGTCGCGTTTCCGGTTGAAATAGCCTGAAAGATTTTTGTCAGTACCTTTTCGTGATGCTGTAATTCATTTTCCGAAAAATACCCGGCAAGAACACTATTTGCCATCAGCGCAATGTTACCGTCACCATTTGACTTAAACCCTGAATCGCTGTCACCGATGGCAATGGAATTTCCACCGAGCGTGTTCTCGGTAGCCACACCAAATGAAGATGTTCGTGTCAGACCAAGCGGTCCTTCCATGTTGCCACCGGACTTCTGAATAGCACCGTCAGCTTTTTTTACCGTTTCTTCCAATTGAAGGTATTGTAGAAGGGCTGAAACGCTTTTCCCGCTGAGGTTAGTCAAAGTGGCATCGAGAGGCTGTTTCCCCGCCAGCGCGTTCATCACCGTTGTCGCAAAGTTAGGATCATTTCCCAGCGCTGCCGCCAGTTCATTGAGTGTATCCAGCGCCTCCGGCGACGAACCGACCAGCCCCGCAATGGCAGATTTCACAAACGCGGTAGTGGCAATCTGCGTATTATTCGTTGACTGAACAGCAGTAGGAGCCGTTGGCTTTCCGGTCAGGGCCGGGCTTGCCAACGGTGCTTTCAGTGCCAGCGCATTGTTAATGGTGGTACTGAAATCCGGATCATTATTGATAGCTGCCGCAATTTCTTTCAGCGTATCCAGCGTTGCCGGTGCGCCACCTATCAGGGCAAGAATAGCGGCCTGTACAAAGGCTGTACTGGCAATCAGGGTGCTGTTGTTTCCTGCCGGTGGCGTTGGCGTTTTAGGCATGCCTGTCAGAGTCGGACTGTCTTTTGGTGCATACTGCGAATGAGGATCAACAGCAGCAAGATGCTTTGCCATCAGGTCATCCACATACACCTTAAGTTCCAGCACCTTGTCATCCACATATTTGCGGGTTGCCAGAACCACAGCGGGGTCAATTTTCAGGGTGATGTTATCGGTGCTGCTGGTAATCAGTACCATTCGCACGGTCTGCGTGCGCCCGCTCCCTTCCGCCAGCTGCGGCTTGTAGCTCTCAGGGCAGTTACCGACGGCAATCAGAGCGCCGGTGTCATCAAACAGACCTACCTCACGAATCCACCAACCGCCCTCAGTTTCGGGGATCACCTGCTCAGCAATAATCTGGCTGCTGTTCTGCGGATCGATGTACAGCATATTGAGGGAAGCGCGGCGTTTTTCAGCAACCAGCGCTGTCTGCTGCGCGCTTGGAGTCGGCAGCACGCCGCCACCGTCGCCCACCGCCATCTGGGTAATTTTCAACGGGACACCGAGCGCGGCGGCGCTTGCCAGTTTCGCCGCGCCGATATCCGTCAGCAGGGTATAAAATTTTGCGCTCATGGATTCACTCTCATTGTGTCAATAACATGGACCGCCCCGCCCTCGTAAGCGGTGCCGCCAGAAATAATGGTTTCGTTGATATACGGGTAAATCGTGATTTCCTCGCCGGTGTAGGTGGCTGCCCCCACAAAATAGGGACCGCTGGTCTGCAGGTTGATGGACATGCCGATCAGATGGCGGCTACACGGCTTGGCGTCACCGATCAGGCGCTCCAGTTCCAGATAGGTTTCTTCCGTGATGCCCTGATCCTGCACGCCAATGTCCAGGCGAAACGTGCCCGGTTGCTCGCCGGTCTGCCACCACTCAATGATGCGGATCAGGAAGCCGAACGGCTCCACCACGCGCCGCACGGCGCTGGTTGTCCCCTTGTGCTGATGGATGTAGAAAGCATCCTGCACCACGCGGCGCTTGACGTTTTCCGCCCAGCTTTCGTCCCAGCGATCAACGGAAAACGCCCACGCCAGATACGGCAGAAAGCTGACCGGACACGTTGCCGGGTTCCACAAATCGCGCAGCGGCACCTGCAGATCGGAAATACCGCTGCAGGTCTGCGCCAGTCGGCGCTCAAGCGGAGATGAACCGGGCGGCAGAAGGCTATTCATCCGTGCCCCCGTTGGTCACGCTCCATTCCGTACAGGACGCCGCCTGCGTCTTATCCAGCACAACATCTGCCAGCGGGGAGGCCAGCTCCACACGCTGGACGCCCTCAACGTGCAGCGCGGCATAAATCGCGCTGCGACGGATATCACGGCCCAGCCGTGTCTGACTGGCGATGTACTTTTGCAGGCTGGCTTTTGCCGCCGCCATCACCGGCTCAGCTTCCGGCCCCGGGTAAAGAAAAATCGTCGCATCCACGCTGTACGGGATTATTTCGGCACTGCGCACCGTCAGGCGGTCTGCCACCGGACGCACGTTCTCGCTGTTAAGCGCCTGCTCCACCACCGCCAGCAGATCAGCCTCTGCCGTACCGTCACCCTCACGGCTCAGTACGGTAAGCACCACCTCCGCCGGTGCCGGGCTGGTTGCGCTGGCATCTGCCACGCGCCCGTCCGCGCTTCTGGCGTGAAATTCATAGGCTCCCGTCGGGCCAGCAACCGACAGCCCCTCAAACGCAGCAGGGATGCGCTGGCGCAGCGCCTCATCATCTTCCATCACGGCGGCGACCGGCGGTACTGCATCATTATCAGCAGGCACTACCGTCAGGCGTTTCACGTTGCAGTTGGCTGCCAGCTGCTCAAGATCATTTCCCACCGAATAGGCCACCATCACCGCCTGCGCAGCCTCGTTAATACGCTGGCGTAGCAGGATTTCGCGGTAGGTGCTTTCCTGCAGCAGCTTGGTGACGGGTTCAGATTCCAGCGCCAGCGTGCGCCGTACGGCGTCCTGCTCATCCGCCGGATAAAGGGCCACAAAAGCGGCCTTACGCTCAGCCAACAGCGTCTCAAAATCCGGCACGTCCACTATCTGCGGCGCGGGCAGCTGGGAAAGGTCAATCACTGCCATTGTCTGCTCCTGTTGATACCGAAAGGGAAACGGGCGCGCCGTTGTTGCGCTGGCCGGTAAGCTCAACCACCATGGAGCCGTCAAAATTACTGCTGATGGTGATGGAATCCAGCGTAAGCCGTGGCTCCCAGCGACTCAGGGCCACATAGACTGCAGACATGACCTGCAGGCGTAGCGCCGGGTTCTGCGGCTGGTCAATCAGGGCGGACAGCAGGGAACCATATTCCCGGCGGGCGATCCGGCTGCCCTGGGGAGTCAGCAGAATATCCCGCACTGACTGGCGCAGATGGTCCGTATCAGTAATAGCCTTGCCGTTGCCCTGGCTCATGCCGATATACAGCGTCATACCGGGCCTCCTGACGTATCGCCGCCTGACTTCACGCCGGTGTGACCGTGTTTATCCACCACGATCCCGTTGGAACTCATCGCGCCGCCGCCCTGGGTGACGCCGCCATTGATCACCATCTCGCTGTTAATGCGCGTGGTGTCAGCCTCCACCACAAACTCACTGGTTTTGAGAGTGATATTGTCCGCCGCTTCGATCACCATGGATTTGATGCCCCGGACATGCCACCGCCCGGTGGCGGGTTCATACTCAAACCAGCCCCCGTCCGGGTACTCCGTCACGCAACCGTCCACGGAGTCCGACGGCGGCGCAAACTGATTGGAGTAGATGGCGGGCAGCACAAAAGCGGTTTCCAGATTGCCGCCCATGCTCAGCACCACCACCTGCTCATCCGGCGACGGGCACCACCATGTACGGGCACCACCGGCACGCAGCGTCAGCCAGTTAATCCAGTTGGTTTCAAGCTCGCCCACTCTCACCCGGCACAGCCAGTTTTCCCGGTCCACTTCGGTCACGGTGCCGGTGCGGATCAGGTTGGTGATAAGGCGCATAATTTCGGTCAGTTGTGCATTCATAACGAAAGGTTGCCATCAGAGGGAAAAGGGAGGCAGTGCGGGCGCTTGTACCAGCGGTGGCACAAAGATCACCCCGCCAGCCAGCGCAGCAGAGCTTCACGGGTGATGGTTTCCACCTCATCATTCACGCCCAAAAGGCGGCGCTCTGCGTAGCGGACCTCCGGGCCTTTTCGGCTGACGCGATCCCGCAGGCCGTAATGGTGAACACGGGCAATGCGCTGCACCTTGCCATCAAACTGCACGCTGGCGGAGTCCGCACTGGCGGTGGTTTTCAGGTATTTTGTGGTGCGAAGCTTTGCAAACATCTGGCGTTTGATGCGCCCCTTCTTGCTGCGGGCTGTCACCCGGCGCGGCTCATAGCCGCTGCCGTCAGGATTACGCTGCAGCCTGATATTTTGCTGTTGCGACCGGCGCAGCTCCTGCGCCAGCTGTCGCATCATACGGTTGCGGGCTGCCGGTTCCAGATTCGCCAGCAGGGCCGCCAGCCAGTCATCCACCCTCTGCAGGTCATCCACGTTTCACCGTCCACATTTCTTCGGGTACGTCGGGTTCCGGCACCGCTTCAACGCTCGATACGGTGCCGTCTGTGCTGACAATCACGCGCTCCGTGAGCTGCAGATTGAGGCTGATATCACACAGATCGTTGCTCAGGATATCGACGTCAAAGGTAAAAAGTTTTTCGCGCAGCTCCGGGTTGTTGATAGCGTCCGGTTGATTGGTCATTAACCAGAGCAATACGGGCGCCATCACTAAATTCTGGTTGCCGCTAAAGTCTTCAATCACCACATTCAGGGTGTAGCGATATTCCCATGACATTGAACGGGCGCCGGTTGCGACCAGCGAACCGTTATCAACAAAAAGGTGCAGTTTGTCCGGGCTGTCACGGACATACGCCACCGATTTATTCAGGGCGTTGCGTAAGGACTGCGGCTTGTTCACTGTCTCGCTCCTGACACGCTATGATCGTGTCCACTTTGTCGGCACATACTGCCCAGGCGGCCTCAGTCTCATCCAGCACCTGGTTCAAATCCCCATTACTGCGCGGCGCTGACCTGTCCAGGCGGCATTGCGTCACTTTTGGACAACCACTCACGGTAAGCTGCACCTCCGGCGAGGGCCGGGCGCTCCCGCAGCCGGATAATGTCAGCAGGCAAAGGAGTGTCAGCCCAGCGGCGTAAATCCTCGTTTTCACGTTTTAGCTCCTCGATCCGGCGCTGGCGACTCCGCAACAGCGAGGAAGTCTCCTCCGCTGCAGCATAAAGTTGCATCTGCGCCCGGCTGTTGGTTTCGGTAAGAATGGACAGGCTGATGAGCTGGCTGTTTTTCTTCGCCAGCTCCTGCTTGTTCTTTTTAAGCGCCTCAGCCTGCGTCCCGATGGTGTGACCGGCATTGTTAAGCCGCCATGACTGCCAGCCCAGCAATGCCAGCACCAGAGCCAGGATCACCGCCAGCGCGCGCGTCATGCCCCTGCCCCTTTAAGACACCAGGCAAGCTCACGGGCGCGCCTGTTTTCCAGCCCTTTATTCCGTTGACCATTTACATAAATCCAGCGGGGGAGCTGGTTGCACGCCTGCCACCATTGCTGGCGATTGATGTAAGAAACCATTGTTGACCGGCAGATGGCCCCCGTTCCGACATTAAAACCGATACTGATCAGGGCATCGTAAACATGCTGAGGTGGCTTAACCTGCAGGCAGGCTTCAATCCTTTTTTCCGTCAGCAACACGTTATTAATCAGCCCCTGCGCGGCCTGTCGCTCCGTTATGGTTTTGCCCGGTACTACCCCGGACGTATTGCCGATCCCGTCAGTCCATACCCCGGCGCTGCACTGGTATGGCTGGAGGCGACACCCTTCGAAATCAGCAATCAGTTTCAGCCCCTCGACGGAGGTATGAAGCGACTGAAAGCCCGGCAGCGTGGCGGCAATCGCCAGCACCGCGCCGACCAGGCAACGCTTAACGATTGAAGGACTCATATTCCCCCCTGGATATTCTGCCGTCCCGCAGCAGCTGGTAGGCTTTCCAGCGTAAATAACAGGTCACCGCTGCAGTAATAATCCCCAGCGCAAGACCGGTGATGGTCGACACATCTTTAAGAGACAAATCGCCGAGCCATGCCAGAAGCAGGGCAACGCAGTAAGTGATAAAGGCGCTGATTCGTTCAAGCGTCATAGTTCAGTCCCATAACTGGACAGTCTGCGCAGTGGTTGACGCCGTAATGTCCGGCAGCTCCACCTGCAGCCCGTGCGGTAAAAAGGGGCCATACTCAGCCAGCCCCGGATTCGCCTGCAGCACCTGTTCAGTGACTCCCTGCGTGCGCCCGTAATGGCGCCAGCAGAGTGCGTCCACCGTGTCATACTGATGCGCACGCACTTTCATCAAATCAGCTCCACCGTCATATGCGGCATATCGCGCAGGCGGGACTCCGCCCAGCGCACATCGCGCCACAGCTCGCCTAAGGTTTTTTCGATATCTTCAGCTTTCTTGCTTCCGTCGCCGGTTGCGTCAAAATCGCGATAGCGCTCAACCAGGTTTGCTTTTGCCCAGCAAAACACCGCACGGCGATACAGCATGAGCCGCTGGCTTTCGCCGTCGATCACATCTGCAGGGACGTCGGCCAGGCTCGCATACCCCTGCGCCCGTTGTTTCTCGCGGAACTCATAAAGATCGGCGTTAACTTCAGCAATCGCTGTCAGCAACGCCAGACGCAGGCGCGGATCGGTGACACTCCCATCCATGCGCATATCACGGCGGAACTCTGAAACCCTGACATCAGGCCAGAAACTGGTGTTTTTAATAACGTCCTGGGTACTTTCCCCGGCCTGTTCCGGCGAAACGAATTGCATATTTCTGGCACTCCCAAATAGTTGGGCGGTGGACGGGGTTTTGACGCGGCATAAAGCCTGTCGCCACCCCGTGCCGCCCCGCGCGTTGGCACGATTCGTTAAGCCGACATTGCCTGTCGCAATCGGCTTTCAAGCTTGTTGATTTCGGTTTTGACGCCAGAACTGTTATCCAGCTGCAGGGCACGCTTCAGATGGTTAAGTGCCGCCACTGCCTGATCGTTATCCCGCAGCGCGTAGCCCATCGCCTTATGAAGTCGGGCGCGTGACTGATCCGGCATATCCTGACCTTCAACGATATCGAGCACCTGGGTAAGAATGGCGGCACTGAATGATTCACCGGCAGAAAAAGCGCGCATTGCCGCGTCGGCAAACTCTTCCGCAACAGCGGTCCCGCAGGTCCGGTTGAATCGCTGCGGCAGGACCCAGCCGTGTTTAATGGCATGGCGGGCAATGTCCAGCGCGCCGGTATAGTCTCCGGCATCAATGCGCCAGATCATGACGTACATCGCCACGTCGTCCTGGCCTGACGCGTCAGCATCCAGTAAACCGGCAATCCATGAGGCATAAGCGGGAAGAAACTCACGTTTGAGCTGAGCCTTGCGCTCATTTGACTGGACGGTTTTAAGGCGCCTGCGGTGTTCTGTCAGCTGTAACAGCATCTGGTTGTAGCCCGTCAGGCTGGCATTACTGCCGCCCTGCCGGGCGGCATCCTGTGCCTGTACATACTGAGTGTGAGCACGGAACGGATTCATTTATCACGCTCCGGCGCCAGCACCGCCAGCTGCCTGCGCATCAAGCGCGCCTTTCACCGCTGCCGTGACGATTTCCTGGATGGTTTCAGTTGTCAGCGCCGGGCTGGCATTGCCACCTGCCTGCACGGGCAACAGTTCGATATTCTCAACCAGGCAAACGCCGTCGTAATCTTCGACAACATACGCCTCGTTAACGGACTCGAAGTTCTCCACGCGGTCACGCTTCGGATTGTCGATGACCGAACGGCGGCGGGAGCCTGATTGCCAGTAAATAGACAGGTTATCCAGGCGGGTGATCAGCATGGCATTCGCCGGGAAGAACGGCGCACGAACGGCCGGGAGGTTGCCGATACGCTTCTGGCTGACGATAAGATCTGCCGCCAGCGTTTCGCTGTTTGGCTGGTCACGGTTGACGATCGGGAAATATTTATCCGCCAGCAACTGGCGCCCGACGATAACCACAAGCTCCGTATCTTCCTGATACCACGGCGCGATTTTCTCATTCACGGCGCCCATAACCAGCGCGTCCAGATTCAGGAAATCACCGCCTTTACCGACACGGATAGTCTGAGAAACTACCTCGCCTTCGGACACGATCTTATCCATCACCTGAACGGGTTTCTCCTGGCGGATTTTTTCCAGCCAGCCGATATTCACATCCTGCAGCAGTGGATAGGTCGCGCGGTCTGACGTTTTTTCACGCTTCACGCCGTTGAAGCCGATCATGATGCGGTCAAGCGCCTGGCGGGTAATGATGGCGTCACGGATGCGCGTCTGGAAGTCCTGGAATTTGGCCCATAAATCCAGCTTCGCATAGGGCAGCGCCGTATCAGAGTTGGTCTGGGTACACTTGTACCCTTCACCGTCGATGTAAGTCGGATCAACGGGTTCACGGTCTTTCTGGGTGGTATCAGTATTTCCGGCAATACTGGAACCAATACCCAGCCCCAGACGCTCGCCGGACTGCTCATCAACCGGGATAATGTTGATTTTCTGCAGGAACGAGGAAGACTCCTGGATTTTCGTTTCCAGCGTCTGCGCCACTGACGGCTCAGCCGTATATTTCGAGGCGATATCGCTCACAGATACGCCGTTGAGTTTGGCGAGCTGCGTCAGATAGCCGTTGTATTTAAAACGTGTCTCTTTTTTCATTGTGCTTTTGCTCCGTCAGCAATCGGTGGTTTGTTCTGCGCCGTTATTGCCGGTCGCATTAGGGCGGCGTTCGCTGCGGCTGTCCTGGGTGGAAAGCTGCTCACGCAGGGTGGAGAGTGCGCTGGTTGTCTCATCAACAACCTTTTGCATATCGCTCAGCTTGTTGCTGAAATCGGCCTGATGGGTGCTGACCTGCTCCGCCAGCGTCTGATGCTCACGCGCGATGGTTTCAACAGCCTGATTAACATCAGCAAAGCGGGCGTTATCATCGGCGCCTTTGCGGGACAGCAGCTCTTTCACGCGGGTAAACAGGCTGGTTTTTTCCGGCACGTCCTCAAACTCGATCAGCGTTTCAAGAGCAGCGGTAAACAGGTTGTCTTTGTCCAGCTTGCGGCGCGCCAGGGGGTTATGTTCTGCGCTGGCGCTGAACTGCAGCATTTCAGTGCCGAGGCTTGCCGGATCGTCAGTAACCGCCAGACCAACCAGATAAGCGGAGCCGGTATCGGCAAAGCTGGTGTTAACTTCCATTGAGGTGAAAAGCTTCTGCCAGTTACCGGTCATGGTGACCAGATCGTCCGTCGGGGCAATCCAGCCATACAGCGCCATCTTCCCGGACAAAGCCCCTTCGGTGATTTCTTCCGCTTCCAGTTTTTCCACCATGCCAAAACGACGGAAAGGACCATCAGGGGTAAAACCCTTGATGTGTTCCATATTGATCAGCGCGGTGTATACCTGCGGGTTATAGCTCGCCGCCATCTGGGTGATCCAGTCACGTTCAATAACGCGCCCGTCAGTGGTGGCCCCTTCGACCCCAATACGAAAACGCTTAGATTTTTTTGCCATCGGTCCGGCTCCGGTTAGTTAGTTCGTAACACGTTCAGAGCCTTATGTTTGCGGTGATAGGCGCGTGTAAACAACGCGTTGGGCTTGTGCGAACTCCCACACAATGCGAAGCCGGGGAAAGTGCTGATTTGAGGCCGTATGTTTGTGCCATGACAACACTGACCCCCGCAGACCTCGATCCCCGTCGTCAGGCAATGCTGATGTACTTTCAGGGATACCGCGTAGCCCGCATTGCTGAAATGCTGGGCGAGAAAGTTGCAACCGTTCACAGCTGGAAAAAACGCGATAAGTGGGGCGAATATGGCCCACTGGATCAGATGCAGCTCACCACCGCCGCACGTTATTGCCAGCTCGTCATGAAGGAGCAGAAGGAAGGAAAGGATTTTAAAGAAATTGACCTGCTGGCGCGTCAGTCCGAACGACAGGCCAGGATCGGTAAATTTAACAATGGCGGGAATGAAGCAGACCTGAACCCCAACGTGGCCAACCGCAATAAAGGCCCGCGCAAACCGCCGGAAAAAAACCTGTTTACCGACGAACAGGTCGAAAAGCTGGAAGAGATTTTCCGCGCCGGTATGTTCGAGTACCAGCGCCACTGGTGGGACGCTGGTATCAAACACCGTATCCGCAACCTCTTAAAGTCACGCCAGATCGGTGCAACCTACTATTTCGCCCGTGAAGCGTTAATAGACGCCCTGACCACGGGGCGAAATCAAATCTTTCTGTCAGCGAGTAAAGCGCAGGCGCACGTTTTTAAACAGTACATCATCGACTTCGCAAAAGAGGTGGACGTTGAGCTGAAAGGCGATCCGATGGTGCTGCCTAACGGCGCCTGTCTTTACTTCCTCGGTACAAATGCCCGTACCGCGCAGAGCTATCACGGCAATCTGTATCTTGATGAGTATTTCTGGATACCGAAATTCCAGGAGCTGCGCAAGGTGGCCTCCGGTATGGCGCTGCACAAAAAATGGCGTCAGACCTATTTTTCAACACCTTCAAGCCTGACGCACAGCGCCTACCCGTTCTGGTCCGGCGCCCTGTTCAATAAAGGGCGCCCGAAAGCCGACAGGGTAGAGTTTGACCTTTCTCACAGTAGCCTGGCGCACGGCGTTTTATGCCCTGACGGCCAGTACCGCCAGATAGTCACCATTGAAGATGCCGTAAACGGCGGGTGTAACCTTTTCGACCTGGACCAGCTGCGCCTGGAGTACAGCCCGGACGAATATAACAACCTGCTGATGTGTCAGTTTGTTGACGATCTGGCGTCCGTGTTCCCGCTGGCGTTGCTGCAGTCCTGCATGGTTGACAGCTGGGATGTGTGGGACGATTTCGAACCGCTTTTACTACGGCCGTTTGCATACCACCCTGTCTGGATCGGCTATGACCCGGCAAAAGGAACGCAGAACGGTGACAGCGCCGGTTGCGTGGTCATCGCGCCTCCCGTCGTCCCCGGCGGTAAATTCCGTATCCTTGAGCGTCACCAGTGGCGCGGGATGGACTTTCGCGCCCAGGCCTCAGCGATTGAGGAAATCACCAGACGCTACAACGTGACCTACATCGGCATTGACTCGACCGGCGTTGGCGATGGCGTTTACAAAACGGTTAAGCAGTTTTTCCCTGCCGCGCGTGAGTTTGTCTACAACCCGACCGTAAAAAATGCCCTGGTGCTTAAAGCCTACGACATCATCAGCGGGCGCCGTCTGGAGTTTGACGCGGGGATGCTGGATATAGCGCAGTCCTTTATGTCCATTCGCCGTTCAACCACCGCCAGCGGCAACCGGCCAACCTACGAAGCAGCCCGCACAGAGGAAGCCAGCCACGCGGATTTAGCCTGGGCAACCATGCACGCACTTTATAACGAACCACTGGCAGGAGCTTCCGCCAGTACCAGCAACATCGTGGAGATTTTTTAATGGCTAACCGCAAAAACCGCAGCAAGGCACCGCGCGGCCAGACCGCCACCGATACGGCCAACATGGTCAGTAATGCACATGCGGAGGCGTTTACGTTTGGCGATCCGATCCCCGTGATGGACCGCCGGGAGTTATTTGATTACCTGGAGTGCGTGCAGGTAGACCGCTGGTACGAACCACCGATCAGCATGGATGGCCTGGCGCGAACTTACCGCGCCGCCGTGCATCACTCCAGCGCTATTCAGGTAAAACGCAATATTCTTACCAGTACCTTCATCCCTCACCGCTGGCTGTCTAAACAAGCCTTTTCCCGGTTCGCCCAGGACTTTCTGGTATTCGGTAATGCCTACCTTGAAAAACGCATGAACCGGTTAGGGCAGATCATGGAGCTGCGCGCCTCGCTTGCCAAATATACCCGTCGTGGCATTGACCCGGACACCTACTGGTTTGCACAGTATGGCTACAACTCACAGCCCTATCAGTTCGATGAGGGAAGCGTGTTTCACCTGATGGAACCCGACGTTAACCAGGAGCTTTACGGAATGCCGGAATACCTCTCCGCCATTCCCTCCGCCCTGCTGAATGAATCGGCCACGCTCTTTCGCCGTAAGTATTACCTTAACGGTAGCCATGCTGGTTTCATCATGTACATGAGCGACCCCGCCGCCGATCAGAAAGACGTGGACAACATACGCGAAGCGCTGAAAAAATCGAAAGGGCCAGGCAACTTCCGCAACCTGTTTATGTACAGCCCGAACGGCAAGAAAGACGGCATTCAGATCATCCCGCTGTCAGAAGTCGCAGCGAAAGATGAGTTTCTTAACATCAAGAATGTGAGCCGTGATGACATGCTGGCAGCTCACCGCGTGCCGCCGCAGCTGATGGGGATTATTCCAACGAATACCGGCGGGTTCGGTGATGTTGAAAAAGCGGCGCGCGTTTTCGTTCGCAACGAACTTACCCCCCTGCAGGGCCGCATCACAGAAGTTAACGAGTGGCTGGGTGATGAAGTGATACGCTTTAACCCATACCTGACCGATGAAGACTGACGCGCAGCTGGTCAGCCTTTGATATCAACCGCCCTTCTCCGGGCGGTTTTTTTATTCCCTTACGCCCTGCCCCACCATCAGAGCGCCTCAGCGCCTCGCTGCGCGCTCTTGCCCTTCACTCACATGACGCCTCACAATTAAACGCAGCGCATCACCACGACGCAGGCGCGCACGACCAGCCCCAAAAAATGACCATGCCCGCCCAACATTGAGGCGCCAAAACCGCGATTAACCCCAAAACCGCGCGCTCGTAGCCCCGCCACGCCTGCCCGCTTTACGCAGTGGTTTTCATGCACCTGCAAGACTTGAGCATTAGCCCGCCATCTCTGGCGAACCTTACCTAAAACGATCCTCAAACGATCATGCGAATTCATGCAGCATAGACATGCAAAGGGTACTGGATAGTGAAAAATGCACGACATGTCGTAAGTCCTGACGTATGGATCTTTTTAAACAACCTGTTATGGCATATTTTAGACCGACCCCAAAACGGAAGCGTAGATTAAAGAATGTACGCAAAAAGAGATTAGGAGCACGAAGATGCCTCTCCATAAATTTTCTGGAGCATTTTTCAAAGATATGCAGGTTGAATGGCCTTGCCCAGAATGTGGTCAGAAGACTCTAGAGATCATCCAAGAAACTTTCTTTGTTAATGACACGCATGACACCAATAAACACAGCCGAGAAGATTGGTTCGAGCCTGAAATGCATCGAGCAATTTTTAGCTGTACAGCTCGCTGCTCAAGGAGACAATGTGGTGAAATTGTGGCCTGTTCTGGTGATAGTGGGTGGGAGCGGAGAGGATGGGACGATCCGGATGATGATGAAGAATATTACCAGTGGTTTCACCCTAAAACCTTTTTCCCTTCATTACATCCTTTTGAACTACCGGCCAAGTGCCCCGAGGAAATAACCGATCCTCTATTGGCTTCTTTTTCTATATTTCTTATGCAACCAAGCGCTGCCGCCAACCTTATCAGAATCTCAGTGGAAAGGATGCTGACAGCAATGGGGGTGCCAGAGCATAAAAAAACAGGCTGGCGCATCGGACTCAAAGAGCGACTTGAAAATTTACCAGAAATCTATGCAGCATATTCAGGACAACTTATGGCAATAAAATTTCTAGGTGATGCTGGAAGCCATGATTACGATAAGGTCAAATTGAAAGATATTGAAGATGCGTTTGAAATAATGGACCACGTGGTAAATGATTTATTTTCGGGGCGAAAGGAATCGATTGAAATTCTGACTAAGAGATTAAGTGAGAAATTCAAACAATAATGAGAGGCTATGGTGGTTCGCTAACTTCTTAATATCAGTTTTGAACCACCTTACCCCACCCCCCCCTAAATCTATTCAAAAAGAGAATAATTGGCGTCGAATTCGTGGCTTGTCGCTTCGACTTTTGTCAGCAGCATTAAATAATCAAGCCCATCGGATAACGATACCGGGCGATCAAGTTCAAACCAGAAGCAATCATGATAAGTCTTCCCTAACCAATAACCGCCGCCATACTCTTTGAGACGCTGGAAGAAAACCCACTGACCAGGGATGATTGTCTCAAGCATATCGCCGCGATAGACAATCTGGTATTTGAAGTCTTTAGAACCCATAGCTAACGCCTCGCATTGCTCGTTGTTCAACCTTGTGAGTGACAGAACAATATTCTGACACTCACAACGTTTCCTAATGTAGCCAGCTGTCGTCCTCCCAGACCTGCTGTAAAATCTCCATTACCCGCTTTTTATCTTCGTCCAGTTTTAAGCCGCTCAGCTCCAGGCCGTTAGCGCTTCCCTTACGTATGCGGATTGCCGTTTTTGGATAGAGAGGGCGCAAATTTCGGTAAAGCTCGGATTCAAGGGCTTCCAGTGTTGCCTGGCTTATCTTCTGCTCTTTATCGATCATTATTTCAATGCGCATAAAGCCCCCTTTAGTTGATAACGTCCATTGCCTGGCCGTAATCATGGTTACGAATTTTCGCCATCAGCTCGTCCGTCAGTTCCGACACCCACTGGATCGCAAGGCGTTTCTCTTCTTCGCTACACTCACTAGCCGCTACAAGCTTGATAAAAAAATCAATACGCTGGAGTTTCAACGACTCCAAAAGATAGTCCTGCATTTTCCCTCCTATCCTCACTACGGGATAAACCAGCCAGCATCCCCAGGAAGAGATGCTGGCAACTGTATGCATATCCACTGTTTATATATACAGTATAGGAGGATTTCGGGGTTGTAAAATATTTTTTATCAATCAATCAGATGAGTCTGTTTGCTGAGGTTAATCATTAACTTCACTCAGCGCCGTCATTATTGCCAGTCGCTCAGCATGGGGCAAAGCTGCGAACTTCTCGCGCCAGCGCTTCGCCTTGCGTTTGATGCGCTCCCTGTCGTTGTAATCCTTACCCGCAAAAGCGTGCGAGTAGGCTCTCCCCTCCGGGTAATTCATCCAGATTTTCTCTGTGCGTACACCGCCACGTGTCATGGCCTGAAATTCTTTCTGACGCCAGCCCGTTAACAGTTCGTCATAAAGCGCTGATGGGTAGCCGGACAAAATTACACTGGCATTTTTTGGCAGGCTTTTAAGGCAGGCCAGCAGCCGCTCATGATCGGCAACGGTATATTCATTGCGATAACGCGCGGCACTGGTGCGCGTTTCATGCAGATAGGGAGGGTCTGCGTAAACCAGCACACGACCGGCAGAGGAAAAATCGAAGCCCCTTAAAAACTGCACCGCATCGGCAACATCGATAAAAAGGCTATCGCCCACGGTATCAAGGAAATCAACATTGCCCTGGCAGAACGCCTCAACCGTCAGGGGATCAATATCAATGCCCCAATTGCGGCGGGCCGGTGGCTTACGCAACATGACAGCGCCACCGCCCAGGTGCGTCTCAATGTAGGTATCATGCGGCGGCATTTCCGCAATAATTTTTTGAAAAACACCGCTTGCGGCCTTGCTTCCCAGATAGGTCATTTCTGTTTTCCTCAACTCCTGATTTCGTTTTAATTCACCTGCAGCACAGTCGAAAATGACGTTACTCGATGAATGGCCAGCACTGTCATTTCTGACGGTGAATGACGGAACGCGGTACCACACCGTCAGACCTGACCATGTTGGTCACGGGCTATTCACGCGCTGAAAATGCACGCTTCATTCGGTTCAAAAGGTCATCCGCCTGCTGTTTAATCTCCACAATTTGGGACGGCAGACGTTGAACACCTGCCGCTGTACGGTTTCGGACAGTAAGGCGCCCTTCTTCAACCGTTAACACCTGATCGCCAAAGGCAACCACCGCGCCAGAAATCAACGAACGGACCATTCCGGCACTGGCATCCACACCACGCAGAGACAGCAGCTCACTCATTTGCTTTTCCTGCTCCGTCATAGGGCTGGCTTTTGGCCTCACTTTGACGCGCTTGTTAGTTACCCTTGCCGCGTCGCTCAGCCGCTGCGCAATCACCCGTTTTTCTTTCCGGGATAAAGAGCCAATATCCGCCCAGCTGGCACAGTCATTAATGACCGTGCCGCCAGGATCGGCGCGTTTTTCAACCTCCCGCGGCTCCCGCGTACAGTTATTGACAGAACTCCGAGGGGCGGCGGGGCCGCCTGAAAAATCAAGGTCAAAACCTGAAACGCCGTCGGCCTGACGTTTCGGCACAATTTTGTATTTGGTAGTGCGCGTATGAATCAGCGATTCCGGCCCACGGATTGGGGAGTAAACGCCGGAAATTTTGGAGACGTCATCCCCGTAGAGATTGCCGTTTTCGGTGACTTCATAGCTGAGGCGCACGCGCAGGAGATCGCGGGGAACCAGCGGGCCACCCTGAGCACTCACGTACAAATCCCACGCGCTGCTGTCGGCGGCCTGACGCACTGGCTCAATTTCGGGGTGCAGGACCAGCTCACGATCACCGAGGCGGCGCAATTCACGCCACACTGTTACCGGTGCGCCGCCTATCTGCTGGAACTGACGGATCGCCCAGCGAGACGCCCAGGCACTTACGCGGCGCGCCATCTCTTTCAGAGGCTTGCCGGTTTCATCATCCAGATCGTCATCAAGCTGATAGCCATCAATATTTTTTGAAATGTATTTGGCGATATAGCCCGTTGCGCTGCCTTTCTCTTTCTCGATGGGTTTCATTTCGAAGCGGTTTTCAGCGGCGCCAGGCTCATTTCCATCCTCACGCATGGCGTGCTTACGAAAGATCGCTGTTGCCGGTTCGATATGCTCCGGGCGCATGAAAAGTAGGAGGTGCCAGTGCGGGGTTTCATCGTGGTGAGGCTCGACAACACGGAAACCAAACACGCGAATACCGTTGCGCAGCCAGGCCGCACGCGTGCGCGCCCATACTTTACAAAGATATTTCTGTGTCTCACGCGGTGACGCGCCGCTGTATTTGTTGTTCCGGCGCCCGTCGTACTGCATTGAGTGATACTTTGATGGAGCGGTAAGCGTGAAGAACGCCCCGGCCAGCCCGGCCTCATTCGCTAAATCTTCGAACCCACGCATTCGCGCCATCAGTTCACGGCGTCGGTTAGCTGGGTTGGCAACGCTGCCGGCCACTTTATCAATCAGCGATACACGTTCTCCGGTGTCCTCATCTTCCAGCTCCATCGCTTTCAGAAATTCGCGGTTGGCTTTCTTTTGAGCCGTCCACTCCTGCAAACATGGATCACTGCAGTACGGTGCGGATTTTTTGTGTACATACCCGGCCGCAACCATCAGATGCTCACGCCAGCGAGCGTGCATACGGCGCAGACGATTAAGCCACCACTGCGGAGACTGCAGGCGGGCCACTGCTTTCAGTGCGTCTTCCGCCTCCAGATCTTCTTTGCAGTAGGCCGTCCAGCACGGAACCGGTGTTTTGAGGTGATTGGCAAGAAATCCCATGCGGCCATAACCTGACAAGGTGGCGAAATGAGGATCGGACGTGCGGGCCATCTGGAAATCAAACTCGCGGTTAAACTCGCTACCCAACAGGTCAGCAAGATTATGCGCCAGCCGTTTCAGCTCTTTTTTTCCAGCCCAAAGCAGGCGCCAGAATTGTTCACGCAGAGGCAACAAAGCCGCAGGCATCACCCCCTGCGGCAGATACTGCTCATTGACCTGATCTATACGACTAAGAACGAATCGCTCAAAGGTATTGATAAGCCAGGCATCAGCCGCTTGTTTGCCTTTACGGTCTACCTGTTCAAGTTTTTGAGCATACATACGACGGACAAAATGAGGCAGCGAAGCCAGGCGGCGGCGAACCGCCCGGCTCCGGTCTGGTGCTTCATCCGTTTCTGCCAGTTCGGCAATCGACAAACGCTTGCGATTGCCGTCTGGCGTCAGATACATGATCCCCGGCGCCGCATCAGCTTGCTTAAAACCGCCAATTGCAGGACGCGGAGCATTCCAGCTATAGGGAAAAGCAGTATCAGACATTCCTGCTACCCATCATGGAGAGCTTATTGGCCGCCTTATTACCTTCCCCTGCAGCATAATCAACGCCATACCATTGCCACTCATTGCAGCTAGCACGCACTGGTTCAGATACAGCGATAATTTCCCTGGCGGATTTACCTTCTCCACCCGCTACGCCCATGCTCCGTTTCGCGTCTAGTTCATAAATTTTAAGATCACGATAAAGAGAGCGCGTTAGCTGGGTGTCACTGTTGGATACAACAACGCTGTGCCCCAGCGAGGAAAGATGAAGAAGGATTGAGGCAAGGTGGTACTGGTTATCCTCATTAAATCCTTTTGTGTGATAGGCCGTAAACGTATCGTCGTATGGAGGATCGCAATAAATAACATCGTCACGCTTAACCATTGCCAGCGTTTCTTCATAACTTGCACAAACGAAATTGGCGCGTTTTGCTTTCTCTGCAAATGCGCGGATCTCATTTTCTGGAAAATACGGCTTTTTATAATTACCGTACGGGACATTAAAAACACCGCTTAAGTTGTAACGGCACAATCCACGATAACAGTGGCGGTTCAGATAAAGGAAATATACTGCGCGGTGCAGGCGGTCTAATTGCGAATCGTGGTTAAAAGCTTCTCGTACACGATAATAATTTTCAGCCACGATAAAACTTTCAAAAACTGCTTTAGCAAGGTTAATAAAGTTTTCTGTATCTTCCGCAATAGTACGATACAGATTAATTAAATCTGGATTGATATCTGCGACAAGATAATGAGGATAGTCTGTTGCCATCATCACAGCGCAGGAGCCCGCGAAAGGTTCAACCAATCGCGGGCCAGCTGGGAGATACTTTTTCAGTTCGGACATAATGGCGGTTTTGTTTCCCGCCCATTTCAGGATAGTGCTCATACAACGCCTCCGTTGTAGTGCTTGCCTTTTAACTCTGCGATTTCCTGACAGGTCACACAGCACTGCACGCCCGGAATAGCGCGGCGGCGCGCTGGCGGGATCGGAGCATCACACTCCGCACAGAGAACACGGGAAACGCCCGGCACTTTGGCGCGGGCATTGTTGATATGGCGCTCACGATCTTCCTGTTCGCGCAGCTGGGCGAGGTCCATTGAATCAGCCATTAATGCAGCTCCTGCGCTTCGTTCTGGATGCGTACCGCTTCAACGCGAAGCAGTTCGGCCGCCTCGATATGGCTCAACTGACGGGAAACGATGCGCACGGCCAGACTATCCAGACGAGCCGCCATTGCATCAGCACGGCAACGGCGCTCATCCATGCGCGTTTCATTTAACAAAGCGAACAGGCCAGCATCGTCTGGGCCTGTTTTCGTTGAGTGGGTTTTAGTATTTTTCATATTCATTTCCTCAGAATTCGGGCAAAAAAATGCCCGGCGGGTTTACGCCAAAAAAAAGGGTTATTTACTCGGATATAGCCCGCGCAACGCGGGCTGTAAGAATCAGGCTTTCTTAAACATTGGAAGCGCTACTGCAATAATCCCCGCTACCAAAACACCATCAGCCAACATCGACATAAGACGGCCCGTGAAATCTACTGCAACAACCAGGAACAGCAGCACACAGATAATGAGACAACGCAGCTTTCCCATTACAGGTACTGGTCCAGTGGCAACTGGAGAGCCTGCGCAATTTTCTTAAGCTGCGCTTCTTCCTCGCTGCCGATACCGTCCTGGTCAGCAATATCAAGACACAGGCACAACACGTTCACCGCGTCGTCAGTTCCCGCAACATCCGCCAGTTCACGCAGAGCCTGAGCATTAGCGCTACGCGGTGATGCTTCATAACGGGCGCGGATATTACTGCTCATCTGCGCAATTTCACCGGCAAAAGGCGCAAAGGCTGGCAGGGCTGAAATTGTTTTTTCCAGCACGCCGATTTCTTTCGCGTCACAGGTTCCGTCAGCGTACGCAATGGAATAGGCGCCCCAAACAGTGGCCTCTACCGCGTCGCGGTTTTCCATTTTTTTTACTTCTACAACGGCTTTACGAGCTTTCTTTTTAAAGATTCCAAACATTGTTATTTCCTCATTTTTAGTTGACTGTCTTCACAATGCCCACGTTATGAGCATTAGGCAGGCGTCAAATTAGATATAACCGGCAACTGGAACAGGCTTACTTTTAATTTGGTTAATAATTTCAGCCTGCAAACCTTCTTTAAATTCTTTGCAGCACTCCCATTCAGGATCGACACGCAAAACAGCACCATCACGGGTTTTAATTTCAAAACCTTCCGCCATATTTGGGATGATCACGCCCAGAATAATTCTCAGCTCATTACGAGACATGTTTCACTCCTTTAATAATCAAACGAGCAATGCGAATAATTAAAAAAGCTGACGGCTTAGCCGCTTTTGTTTTCAGCCCGTTTAATAATTCGGACTGATCGCGGCACGGGTGCCAGCGCTTGCCGTTATCTCCTGCAATCCAGCCGTGGCCGTAGTGCATTGCCGGGCTTTGCTTTACCAGGAGCGAGGCGAAAGAAGGTTCGTTTTTCAGCATGACCACCTCACATAAACCCGAAAGTCGCACTGATACCTGTAACCGTATCAATAGTGCTAGCCATGGCTGGGTTAGCCTGCAGACGCGCTTGCATGGATATCGCAGCCAACGCCATAAGGCGGGTGACAGAATTGATGCTGCTGATCACATCGCGGCGTCCAGCTGTTGTACCAACTTCCCCCGACACAGCACCGGCAGCCACACGACCAATTTCAGCTGTCGCGCTCATGACGTAATGCGGGAGTTTTTCTTTTGCCACTTCGTTCGTAGGTACGCACGGCAGGCAATGAATTTGAGCAAGGAAACCATCAACCAGCGTGGAGTCTTCAGTGATATCCGTCAGCAGCCAGATTTCCGGCGGCGTGAGCTGATGGGGCTGCTCAGGGTTAAGCTTGTTGCGCAGCGTCTGGACATTCATGCCTGCCCGGTCTGCCAACTTCGCCATATTGTGACGCTGTGCGAAAGCGCGGCAGGCTTCATCAAAGTGAGGATGTTTGGAAACGCGATAATCAAACATGTTGTAAATCCTTTTTTATCCCAAAATGGAACTATCAGGCTTGCATTGCGACTTCACAGCCCTGGGCTGCTTCCATCGTCAAGGCGAACATGTTTACTTCGATAAGGCTGTTAACTCCGGCCTTCTTCCTGATAGGAAGTCGGTTTTCACGGATCATTTGGCGGGCATAGCTTGGCTTGTAACCTGTACGGCGGCAGAACTCATCAAGCGTGATGAATGGCTCAGATATCACAAGGTTGATGCTTGGCCGCATTGAAAGTTGTCGACTCATGATGCACTATTCCTCAGTTTGAGCGCTGAACTCACTATTCAGCACTGTTTAACGCTATTCAATACTTCTTGAATCGAGATGTTAGGATCACAAAACCATTATGTCAACAAACAACTTCGCAAAACAGGATGATTTAAACCTGATTCGAGATTGCATCGCACAGAATCGCGGCGGGAAAGAAGTCATCGCCCGCATACTTGAGGCGTATGGGTTTACCACTCGAATCACTCTCTGCAGGCAGCTCGGCGTGTCTCAAAGCACAATGGCTAACAGGTATGCGCGTGATACCTTCCCTGCGGATTGGGTAATTGTCTGTCATCTTGAAACGGGAGCCTCGTTAATCTGGCTTAGCACCGGTTCTGGAAGCAAATTTGTAGATAACAGAGATGACCGCTCCATCCATCTGAAACGCATCGACATCACAAATGGGAACTTAACAACCCAGAACGACGTGATAGTTGACGTTTCAACCATTCCTGAGGGATTGAATTCACCTTTCATTTTGACGTATGACAAAACCAGCTATATGGCTGATAGCTATGACGGCGAGTTAGTAGATGGTTTCTGGTTTATTGAGATCGATGGCATTGCCAGCGTTCGCGAGGTGTACCGCTTTCCAGCTGGACGTGTACGTATAGAGAATGGAAAGGCATCTTTTGAATGTGCTGTAACAGACGTTAAAGTTTTGGGGAAAATCATCAGTAAAACTGAATTCATGGATTAATAGATGCTTTTAGCAATGGAAGTAATCCTAATAATTACCTGCGGCGTTGTCGTAGGAATGAATATGGGAAATAAAAAAAAGACAAACAGCACTTTGATTAATTGCGTGATTGTTGCTGTATTTTTTATCGGCCTTTATTTTATATTCAGGTCTTTGCATATCATTGCCGCTCATATTTTTACCGGATTTGCTTTATTCGGAACTATGGGAATACTTTTTGATAACAAGACCAAACCTTCCAATGCAGCGCCTGAGCCATCAGCAATAGACCAACAAATTCAAACTCCTGCATCGTTGAATTCATCTAACTATCAACTTATTTCTTTTAGTTACCTCAATGCCTCTAACGAAAAAAGCTACAGAGAAGTCGATGTGAAAGAAGTAGATGAGGTGCATATTACTGGTTATTGCTATTTACGCAGACAGTTGCGCACATTCCGTATAGATAGGATTGAGGGGCAAGAAATTGTTATCCGCGACTCTGGCGAAGTCATCAACGTATACGACTGGATTACGCTGCTTTATCCACTTCCAGAGGTGTAACGATGGCAGTAAGCAAATTAAGTAACGGTAAGTGGCAAGCGCAAGTCTTCCCAAACGGCCGCGAAGGGAAACGCATCCGGCGCCAGTTCGCCACAAAGGGGGAAGCCCTGGCGTTCGAGCGCCATGTTAAGGAACAAGCCCAGGACAAGCCGTGGCTGGGTGAAAAAACGGACAAACGCCGTGTTAGGGATTTGGTTACAGCCTGGTATAACGCCCATGGTGTGACGCTTGCTGATGGTGAAAAGCGCAAAGGTGCAATGGAGTTTGCCTGTCTCGCTATGGGTGATCCCCTCGCAACTGAGTTCAACGCTAAACTGTTCTCAACGTATAGAGAACAACGGTTAAGCGGGAAAATAACCCGCTCTGATCGCGTTAAGTCCGTAACTCCTCGTACGGTAAACCTCGAACTGGCTTACTTTCGGGCTATGTTCAATGAGCTGAAAAGACTTGATGACTGGACAGCGCCAAACCCTCTCGAAAACGTCAGAGAGTTTAAGATCGCAGAAGTTGAACTGGCCTGGCTGACGGTTGAGGAAGCGACGCGCTTGCTTGAAGAGTGCGAGAAAAGCAAAGCTGGGGATTTAACCACAATTGTTAAAATCTGCCTTGCGACCGGCGCAAGATGGGGAGAAGCGGAAGGATTAACGGGTAAACAGATAAGCCCCGGCAAAATCACTTTCATCAAAACGAAAGGTAAAAAAAACCGCGCAGTTCCAATCAGTGATGAGCTGTACGAGTTGCTACCCAAAAACCGAACTTCTAAACCACTCTTTACCGGATGTTATTCAGCATTCAGGAGCGCCATTAAGCGCGCGGGGATAGAGCTACCAGATGGTCAGCTTTCACATGTTCTACGACATACTTTTGCAAGCCATTTCATGATGGGCGGCGGCAATATTCTCGTCTTACAACGCATCCTTGGACATACAGATATTAAAGTCACAATGCGTTATGCCCACTTTGCACCTGACCACCTGACAGAAGCGGTTCAACTCAACCCTTTAAACCTGATAGGTGGCAGCAAAATGGCAGCACAGCGCACCACTATGCAATACTTTTCGACAATATACGAAATTCTATGCGCTTGATTTAACAGTAAATAATTGTTTTTATTGAAATATAGTTCGGACTCATAATCGCTTGGTCGCTGGTTCAAGTCCAGCAGGGGCCACCAAATTTTAGCTTTAGAATCATATAATTAAGCCACTCTAACGAGTGGCTTTTTCTATGTAACTGACAGTGTTCCATTATCGTTACATGGCATCTTAACTGAACCCGATCTCGATCCAGACCCCAATTGTATGACGCAGATCAGAACACACTTAACTCCCCCTCACCTGCCGCCTTGTGGATCAGTTTTGAAGATTAGCTTTTGTATCGAGTGACATGGCGGTAAATTTTTTTCGTTACAAAAATGGCGAGTATGCCCAGCAGAATTGAAGCTAAGCCAAGGAAAATCAATAAAGAAAGGATATGACTAAACAAGCCACCAAAGCTTGTAAAATCACCCAATCGAGCAAACTGCTCCGGAGTGAGTACACGAACGACGATCTCTGGAATAGTTAGAAAGAAAATAATCACCACTAGAACATAAATTGCCACTCTACCGCTTTTTTTCATTTTCTTCCTTGCCCCCTATGACAATGATGATCAATTATTGACAGGGTAATGTTACAACAAGGGAAATTACAATGGCAGACGGCTATGCAAAAATGAAGTTGCAATCAGAAAGGAATCTAGCCCTGGCGCTAACCAAAGCATTGCGAGAAATACAAGCTACCAATATGAGTGCTATCGAAAATCTAAAGCTTGGTACACAACGTATAATTAACTATGGTTCGTGCCTGATACCAGACGATTACTACCGCAATACCTGTCGCGAGCTAATAAATGAAGACCGCCGTCTCACATTAGCACTTGCCGAAATCTATAACCGAAACGATGTTGCTCTTGATATGGTTGAGATTTACTTTCAGAAAACTCTCAAAAGACTGGGAGAGCAAAAAAGTAACAATCTCGCTGCATTTCTTAAAAAGGAATTAGGCGATAAGGCTTATGAGTACGCTGAGAAATCTAGCAAACTAGCGCTGTCCTTAACTATTGCAAAGCTGATAATCAGTAGCGGCGATTTTCACGAGTCGCATATCAGAATGGTTAATTCTTTATCATCAATGTATGTTAACGGTGCTATAATCTATTCCAAAGCACAGGTGGCGGCGCTAGCAGCTAATAAGCTCAAATTTCAGGACTCTGCATATTACCAGGCATTGTACCAACAGAATCTGGAGATGCTTTACTTTCTTATTGAACCGCAAATGACAAAAATAATTTATCAAATTGAATCAGGTGGCAACAATGAGGAAATAATCGGCGATGCTTTATATGAGTTATTAAGAAGATGAAACGAGCAATATTATGGTTTTTGCAATCATATATTTATTATATCCCTATAGCGCTCATCGTTGCTGGTGCTTATCTTTTTGCGCGTTTCATCCCTGACTATTTTGGTATTCTTACCCTGACATGGATCATCATCGTTACCTATTTTTATGTAAAACATAATCGTTGGTTTTGATGGAAATCAGGAACCCCACATGCCACATGCGCACAAGAAAAAAGCCAGCCCCACACTCCCACGGTGTTGGCCTTGCTTTAAAGCAGTGATATTCACAACAGGTTAAAACACGTAACACATGCCCAGCGTAAATTCGTTAGAGACAATATGCGCCTTCATCTGCTCATCCTTTAAGCCACGCATGTTCGCATAGTTGTTATATCCACTGTCGATCTTACCCATATCGAAATAGTGCCCCGGTCGACATACAGACGCTCACCGCCTAAGTGCTCTTTCTGTTTGCCGCCAGAACGGTAGCCAGGATCATCGCGATCGGCAGGGCGACTACAATAGCTTTCATCTTCATCAACACTCCTTTGGAAAAGCATTCCGCACGGCGAACCATCGTCTGCCGGTGTCAGTAAAAGTCAGTGACACGAAGCGTAAGCACTCCCGAAAGGGCAAACTATTCGGGGGAATACGCGTTTTACCTGGTAATTTTAAGTAGGGACTGGTCTTGGTTTTAAAGCGATTGCTAGTTATTTCAACGGATTAGCGCTTATCATCAAAAGCAACCTGCTCATTTCATCTTTTACGCGCCCATCTTCACATTCTGCAATTCTAAAGAAATCCCCCATCGCGCCGATCATCATCCGTGTGTATTATTTCCAGTAGCTTTTACAACAACTAACCTTAACTCAAATACTTAAGCGCCAGAGCGAAAGGCATCATGAGCACACCGATCAAACGGCTAGAAATCATTAAAAATGCCATTGAGCTGGAAGATGACGACATCATCCGGAGCCAGTTGAAACGTCTCAAAGAGGAAGCCTTTGACGATAATCTCCTGTCCATCGTCGCGGCGCTTGAGCAGAAAAATTACACCGCAGCCCTTCGCGCTATCACCGCCTGGCTGCAAAGCCAGCGCGCCGTTACCCCGTGGCGTGACCCGCAGCTGGCGGCCAGCAAGCTGGAGCTGAAAGCTCTGGAAGAGCGCTTGCGCGATCTGATTGATCGCCGTAACGCCCGGGTACAGCAGCTTGATGAGTTCAACGATCTCTATTTCTCCCGCCTCGGGCCGTTGATGCAGCAGATCCTCGCCCTGCGTAAAACGCTGGCGGAGCTTAACCTGCGTCGTCAGCAGGCGGAGACGCGTCGTCGGGAAGAGGATTACCGCCGCTGCCAGGGCTATATGGCGCAGGCCGTAGAGGTTCTGACAACGCTCACCCGGCGCTGGCGAGATCTGCCTGCGGATTCCGTTCAGGCGGCAGAGGCGCGCAAGCATCTTCAGCAGCAAAGTAATCTGATTGCCAACCTACTGGCCGAAGCGATGGAGCTGGAGACCGGTTTAACGCGTGAAGAAGAGCCAGCACGTCAGGCGCGCGATGAGGCCAACGAAGAGTACAAAAAGTATCGAGAACAGCATCATGATGCCGAGGTGCGCCTGCGTAAAGGCAAGGATCTCTCTGAAGAGGATCGGAACGAGCTGAAGCGGCTCTGGCGTCAGGCGAGCAAGCTATGCCACCCGGATCTGGTTGCCGATGATTTAAAAGAGGAAGCCAACAGGATGATGGTGCAACTCAACCAGGCCAAACAGCGCGGCGACGTGAAGGCCATTCGCTCGCTGGTCGCCCGTCTGCAACAAGGGTTTGAACCGATGATGGCGAGCGACAGGCTGAACGACCTGGAACGTATTCGCAAAAAAATGGCGCAGGTGCGTGAGCAAATCGACACCCTGGTGAACGAGCTGGCAGAGCTGGAGAAGGAAGAGTCCTGGCTGCTCGTCTCGTCGCTCAGCAATATGGAAGCCTACTTTGCCCAGCAGGAGAAAGCGCTGAGAGAGGTATGCGCCTCGCTCGAACATCAGGTGAGCGAAGCGCAGCTGGATCCCGCAGCCTGATTATTTGGCGTGCCAGTACGCACTGGCACGTACCAGCTGTGGGTCAATTGCGTCGGTTTCAAACTGACGGCTCAGGCGTTTCACCACCTTCCCCTCTCCGGTCAGCCAGATAAAGTAATCCTCTTCCGGCACGGCCAGCGCTGCAAGTTGGTCGGCTACCGCCTGCTCGTTGTGGCCGATAACCCAGGTGATGTTGAACCCGCTCAGGTGCGCCAGATAGTCCTGGTACGCCGCATCGCCCACGGTGACGATGGCGTGGATCGCCGGGGGAACAGGCAGTTTTGCGATGCTTTCTAAACGGCGGCGCAGCGCGGGCATACCCGACTCGTCGCACACGTACAACTGCCAGGCGTAATCTTCCGGCACCACCAGCGAACCACGCGGACCGCCGATGGTCAGCTTGTCGCCCACCTTCGCCTCTACCGCCCAGTTGCTGGCAATGCCGCCATCATGCATGAAAAAATCGAGCGCCAGCTCGTGTTTTTCGTCATCGTACAGCGGGGTGTAGTCACGCGCCTGCGGACGCACCCCGTCGCCCCAGTCGATGCCTTCATCGGTCACCACAGGCGGCACGAAAGGGGTGCCCGGTGCCGGGAAAAAGACTTTGGTATGGTCGTCAAAGCCGCGAGAGCTAAAGCCCTCCAGCGCCTCGCCGCCTAGTACAATGCGCTGAAATCCTGCGCTGACTCGCTCAGTGCGCATCACGTTCAGCTCACGAAAACGCAGGTCATTGCGGACACGTTGAGGGTAACGGGTAGATGCCATGTTGATGCCCTTCTCAGGTGAATACGATATATCGGAATGAATTTTTAATGATAATGATTGCTATTAACTCAGAAATCAAGATCTTTTAGATTGCATCTGAATATATCTTAGATATAGTTTAGATATATCAAATTGAGGAAGAAACATGCGACACGAACACGACGGCGGCGGACGCCGGCCACGATTTTTTGGCCATGGTGATTTGCGGCTGGTGATCCTGGATATCCTGACCCGCAACGCGAGCCATGGTTATGAGCTGATTAAAGAGATCGAGAACCTGACGCAGGGACATTACACGCCAAGCCCTGGCGTGATCTACCCGACGCTGGATTACTTGCAGGATCAGGCGCTGATCACCATTACCGAAGAAGAGAACGGCCGTAAGCGGATTGCGATTAACGCCGCCGGGCAGCAATGGCTGGATGACAATCGGGAACAGCTGGAGCAGATCCAGACGCGTATCAAGGCGCGCTCCGTCGGGTTCCAGCTGCGCAAAAACCCACAGATGAAGCGGGCGCTGGATAACTTCAAAGCGGTTCTGGATCTGAAAGTTAATCAGGGAGAACTCAGCGACGCGCAGTTAAAACAGATTATCGGCGTGATTGACCGCGCGGCACTGGAGATCTCCCAGCTGGATTAAGCCAGCACGCCGTCGCTCACGCGGAACACGCGGACCAGCTCTTTCAGGTGCATCGCCTGTTCGTTAAGGGATGCCGCCGCCGCAACGGACTCCTCCACCAGCGCGGAGTTCTGCTGGGTGGTGGCGTCTATCAGGCCAATCGCGCTGTTGATCTGCGAGATACCTTCCGTCTGTTCATGGCTGGCCTGGCGAATTTCACGCAGGATGACGTCCATCTCTTCCACGTTGCCGACCATGCCGTTGATAAGCCCGCTGGCTTTCTCCACAAGGTTCATGCCGTCCTGCGTCTGGCTTGTGGAGCTTTCAATCAGCTGGCGGATCTCACTCGCAGATGTTGCACTTTTCTGCGCGAGCTGGCGTACCTCACCCGCCACCACCGCAAAGCCGCGACCATGCTCACCTGCGCGCGCCGCTTCGACCGCCGCGTTCAGCGCCAGAATGTTGGTCTGGAAGGCAATGGCGTCGATAATGTCGGACATCCTGTTCGATGTTTCGTTAATCAGGCGCATTTTGCTGGTGACCTGCTTCATCATCTCGCCGTTGTTTTTGACCACGGCAGCCGCATCGGCAGACAGGTTCGTCGCTTCTCCGGTGTGGGACGCGGTGTTCTTCACCGTGGCGGTAATCTGCTCCATCGACGCGGCCGTCTGTTCAACGGAACTGGCCTGCTCCTCCGTGCGGGCAGCCAGATCCTGGTTGCCCGCGACAATCTGCGCGGCGGCGCTGGAGATGTTTTCCGATCCGGTTTGCACCTGCTGCACAATCTCCAGCAGGCGCGTTTTCATCTCCATCAGTGCGGTGAGGAGCAGTCCGGTTTCATCTTTACCGTGCGAGGTAATGCTGCCGGTGAGATCGCCATCGGCGATGGCCTCCGCAAAATTCACCGCGTCGTTCAGCGGGCGGGTAATGGATCGCACAATGAACCAGCCAGTCAGGCTGGCTGCCGCGACGCTGAAAAGCGTAATCAGGATCAGCAGCAGACGATTAGTGCGGAAATCGCCTTCCACCTGCTCGCCCGCACTCTGCATTTCATGATCCTGGATCGCAATCAGCGCCTGCACTTTCGCTTTATAAGACTGTTGCAGGTCCAGGGTGTTGGTCATCATCTCGTTTATCGCGCCTGCACGGTCGTTATTCTGCACGGCCTGCAAAATGCGGTAGCGCGAGTCAAGATATTGCTGGCGTACGCCGTGGATGTCCGCCAGCACCTGTTGGGATTTTTTATCCTTGAGAGCGTTGTCCAGCTCGCTCAGGATTGCGGTGATGCGCTCGCTTATCGCCTTCAAACGCTGTTCTGATTGCGTCGTGTACATTCCCTGTTCGTCCAGCAGCATGAGCTGCTGTGTGCTTATAAATTCCTGGAAGTTGTCGATTAACTGGTTCGCTTTTACCGTAGTTGGATAGTCGCTGGTAAGAATGGTTTGCATTCCATTGTTTGCCCGATTCAGGCTCATCAGAGACAAGCTTGCGCTGACGACCATCAGGACAATAAATAATCCAAACGCCAGAAATAATTTCGTGCCGATCTTTACGTCATGTATGAACATATTTACCCCATCGATGTGATTATTTCTCAGACGATCGCTGTTATCGGTAGGAAACTCGCTAACTTTATGACTTTGATCGTTTTTTTATTTCTCACTTTCAATGAATCCGGGGCGTAGCAATTAAAAATCGGGTACTTTTTTTAGTTACTTAATATTTCATTAACAACATAACTTATTCTGAAAAACAAAAAAGCCGTTTACCCCGGAGGAATAAACGGCTTTATCGAAGCATGCATTTCTTAATGCAGCACGGTAACCGCATCTTCAAGACGTCCGGCCCGGTGCTTAACCATCGCGGAAATCTGCGCGCTCTCTTCGACCAGGTCAGCATTTTTCTGCGTAATGCTGTCCAGTTCTGCCACGGCACGGGTCAGCTCTGTCAGGCCTGTCGCCTGCTCGGAGGTGGAGTGGCTGATCTGCGCGATAAGCTGCGTGACGTTTTTCACCTGCTCGACAATATCATCCATGGTACGTCCCGCGGCGTGGACCTGATCGGCGCCCGACTGCACTTTGCTGGCGCTGGCGTCGATCAGCTTGCGAATATCGTTAGCCGCGTTCGCGCTGCGGCTGGCAAGATGACGCACTTCGCCCGCCACCACCGCAAAGCCTTTCCCCTGTTCGCCCGCGCGTGCCGCCTCAACCGCGGCGTTCAGCGCCAGAATATTGGTCTGGAAGGCGATGTCATTGATAAGCGAGGTAATAGAGCCAATGCGCTGGGTACTGTCGGCAATGTCATCCATGGTTTTCACCACGGTCTGCATCACGGTGCCGCCCTGCGTGGCCGCGCTGCTGGCAGCCATCGACAGCTTGTCGACTTCGGCTGCGGTCTCAGAGTTACTCTGCACCGACGCCGCCATCTGGTTCATTGTTGCCACGGTCTGCTGCACGTTAGCCACGGTCTGGCGCGTGCGGTCGTTGAGATCTTCATTACCCTGCGCCAGCCTGTCGCTGCCGTCGCGCACGCTCACCACCTGGCTGGAGACGTCGTTGATAAGCCAGCGGCACATCAGCCCCAGTTGTCCGACGGCCCGCAGCATCAGCCCCAGTTCATCGCTGCGGTTAAGATGCTGCACGCTGTTACGCTCGCCGGTAGCGACCCTGAGCGCCTGCCGTGCGACGTTTTCCACCGGGCGGACAATCTGTTGCTCAAACACCAGGGTGCCAAGCAGCATCACCACGGCTGCCGCCACCAGCGAAGCCCAGCCTGCGGCACTGGCAACCAGCGTTGCGGCCATCACCGCAAAAAGTACCGCCATTACGCTACGCACTCGCCAGCGCAGCGGCATCGCCGGTAATTTGCCGAGCCAGCCTTTGCGCACCACCAGCCCTTTATGAATGCGTTTTTTGCTACGTCCTTCATTGAGCGCCTTATAAAGCGGCTCCACCGCGGCGACCTCGTCCTCGGTGGCGCGGGTACGAATGGACATATAGCCCGTCATCTGACCGTTACGCACCATTGGTACCGCATTGGCGCGTACCCAATAGTGATCGCCATTTTTACGTCGGTTTTTGACAATCCCGCTCCAGGGCTCGCCCTTTTGCAGCGTGTACCACATGTCGGCAAAAGCCGCTTTCGGCATATCGGGGTGGCGCACAATGTTGTGCGGCTGCCCGAGCAACTCCTGAAGCGTAAAGCCACTCACTTGCACAAAGGTGTCGTTAGTGTGGGTCATGTAGCTGTGGAGGTCGGTGGTCGACATAAGCGTGGTGTCATCGTCCAGCGGATATTCATTCTGGGTGACATAGTCAGGAGAGGACATAGTGAGCATCCCTTGCAGGTTATTTGAATGTTAATTTTGTGGCTTATGTTTTTTCGGCGATAAAAAATTTATCTTTAGTTGTTAAATATGATTGAGATCGCAAATCTCGGTTAAACCGCACTTTTCGTACGCTTTTCTAATTAATTGATTTAAAATACTTTCGACACGAAACTACCTACAAAGCATGATCCTCCGGCGCACACTTAAGGCGCATTTCCTGCCCTGGAGCAGTGCAATTGACGAAACCCAATCCCCGGCTCGTTATCCCTTATCCCGTGCGGCGCGCGATGGCATGATTAAATATTGTGCAACTTTGATTTCACTTGGCGTTTATCCCGATTTTTGTTAAGGCATCTGAGGTGGCGTAATCCCTGCAATACTTAACTCAGTATCATGTGATACGCGATCCCCGGGAGCATATTTTGAACAGGTTACCTTCCAGCGCCTCGGCTCTTGCCTGTACCGCGCACGCACTGAATCTCATTGAAAAGCGAACGCTTGATCATGAGGAGATGAAACAACTTAACCGCGAGGTCATTGATTACTTTAAAGAGCATGTGAATCCTGGTTTTCTGGAGTATCGCAAATCTGTTACCGCCGGCGGGGATTACGGAGCCGTAGAGTGGCAAGCGGGGAGTCTGAATACGCTTGTCGACACCCAGGGACAGGAGTTTATCGATTGCCTGGGTGGTTTTGGTATTTTCAACGTGGGGCACCGTAATCCAGTTGTGGTTTCCGCCGTACAGAATCAACTTGCGAAACAACCTCTCCATAGCCAGGAACTGCTCGATCCGCTTCGCGCCATGCTCGCGAAAACGCTGGCAGCCTTAACGCCCGGTAAGCTGAAATACAGCTTCTTCAGCAACAGCGGCACCGAATCGGTCGAAGCGGCGATTAAACTCGCCAAAGCGTACCAGTCGCCGCGCGGGAAATTCACCTTTATCGCCACCAGCGGCGCGTTCCACGGGAAATCCCTGGGCGCACTGTCTGCTACCGCCAAATCCACCTTCCGCAAACCGTTTATGCCGCTGCTGCCGGGCTTCCGCCACGTACCGTTCGGCGACATCAACGCCATGCGCACCATGCTGAGTGAATGCCGTAAAACCGGCGACGACGTGGCGGCGGTGATCCTGGAGCCGATTCAGGGCGAAGGCGGCGTGATCCTCCCGCCGCAGGGCTATCTGCCCGCCGTGCGTCAGCTGTGCGATGAGTTTGGCGCGCTGCTGATCTTCGACGAAGTTCAGACCGGGATGGGGCGTACCGGCAGGATGTTCGCCTGCGAGCATGAGAACGTTCAGCCAGACATTTTATGCCTGGCGAAAGCGCTCGGCGGCGGCGTGATGCCGATTGGCGCAACGGTCGCCACTGAGGAGGTCTTCTCGGTGCTATTCGACAACCCGTTCTTACATACCACCACCTTTGGCGGTAACCCGCTGGCCTGTGCGGCAGCGCTGGCCACCATCAACGTGCTGCTGGAGCAAAACCTGCCTGCGCAGGCGGAGCAGAAAGGCGACATGCTGCTGGACGGCTTCCGTCAGCTGGGCCGGGAATACCCGGATTTGGTACAGGATGCGCGCGGGAAAGGGATGCTGATGGCGATTGAGTTCGTTGATAACGAAACCGGTTATAGCTTCGCAAGCGAGATGTTCCGCCAGCGGGTACTGGTGGCGGGAACGCTCAACAACTCGAAAACCATCCGCATTGAGCCACCGTTGACGCTCACCATTGAGCAGTGTGAGCAGGTGCTGAAGGCGGCGCGTAAGGCGCTGGCGGCGCTGCGGGTGAGCGTGGAAGAGGCATAAAAAACGCCGGGTGGCGCTACGCTTACCCGGCCTACAACATACTGCAGATGTCGGCCCGGTAAGCGTAGCGCCACCGGGCAAACACCGCCCCCTCTCGCCCCCGTAGGCCCGGTAAGCGCAGCGCCACCGGGCAAAACGCTACTCCGGCAACAACCCCACAAAGCAGCGTTTTTTGCGCGGCTCTGACATCAACTCTTCGAGCTTGTCCACGCACGCCAGATAGTGTGGCGTTTGCTTATGCGCCAACACCGCCTCTTCGTCTTTATAGGCCTCATAGATAAAGAACCGGGTTTTCACCCTCGGGTCCTGCAAGACGTCAAAGCGCAGGTTGCCCGGCTCCTGGATCGCTCCCTCGTGGTTGGCGCGAAATACCTCCAGAAACTCATCCACCCGCTCGGGTTTGATGTTGATTTCCACCAGCGTCACGTTCATTTTGCTTCTCCCTGTTTCTCTTCCTGCCAGAACTGGAACGCCTCACGGGCGCTCATGTTCTCGTGAACCACTTTCTTCACCGCCTTCAGCATGGCGAGCGGCGCGCTGGACTGGAAGATGTTGCGCCCCATATCCACGCCGGACGCGCCCTGGTCAATCGCCCGCCAACACATCTCAAGCGCCTCATGCTCCGGCAGCTTTTTGCCGCCCGCGATAACAATCGGCACCGGACAGCTGGCGGTCACTTTTTCAAAGCCCTCGTCCACGTAGTAGGTTTTGACGAACTGGGCCCCCATTTCGGCAGCGATGCGGCTGGCGAGCGAGAAATAGCGCGCGTCGCGCGCCATCTCTTTACCCACGCCCGTCACCGCCAGCGTCGGCATGCCGTAACGCGCCCCCGCATCCACCAGCTTGATGATGTTGTTGATTGACTGATGTTCAAACGGGCTTCCGATATAGACCTGCGCCGCCACCGCGCAGACGTTCAGGCGCAGCGCGTCTTCCATCGCCACCGCCACGCACTCGTTAGACAGCTCGCCCAGAATCGAGTTACCGCCGGAGGCGCGCAGCACCACCGGTTTGTTCGTCGCGGCAGGTACCTGGCTCCTGAGGATGCCGCGGGTACACATCAGCACGTCGGTTTCGCCAAACAGCGGCGCGATGGAGAGATCGATACGCTCAAGGCCGGTGGTCGGTCCCTGAAAGTAACCGTGGTCAAAGGCCAGCATCACCGTGCGGTTGCTCTGCGGATTGAAGATGCGCGAAAGCCGGGACTGCATGCCCCAGTCGAGCGAACCGCAGCCCTTCAGGGTGTACGGCACATTCTGCTGCGGCGTACCGATGCCAAAATCCTTGCCGTCTTTGATGTCGTCTAAATCAGCCATTTGCTCCCCCGTCAGAAATCGTATTTGTTGATGTTCTCTTTGGTGAACACCACCCGCTCCGGCAGCAGCACGATGCCGTTGCCCTTCGCCTCATACTGGTAGCCCTGCACGCTGTTCGGCTCGACCTTCAGCGTCCCGATATCTTTCACCTCCACGATGTCGCCAGGGTTAAGATCGCCCTTTTTCAGCAAACGATCGGCGACATTGACTGCAATTTTGCCCTGCTGCACCACGTCCCACAGGCCGAAGGCTTTCACCGTGCCGCGCTCAACGTACGGACGCATCACGTTTGGCGTGCTGAAGCCGACAATCGCCACCCCTTCCCGCTTCAGGTTTTCCGCCGCCTGTGCCGCCGCCGGCAGGGCGTTGGCGTCCGGGGCGATGATCGCATCTAGATCCGGATAGGCTTTTAAGATCCCCTCGGCGGTTTGCAGGGATTTAGTGGCGTCGTTATAGCCAAACTGCGTGGTGACGACCTGCCACTGGGGATGGTCTTTCTCGATTTTGGCCTTCGCCTCTTTCACCCACTGGTTCTGGTCGGTGACGGTGGGGCTGGAGTAGAAGAACGCCACTTTAGCGTTCGGTTTGGTGACCTGTTTGCCTGCCATCTCCACCAGCAGGCCGCCCAGCTGTTCCGGCGTGCCCTGGTTGATGTAAATGCTGCGGCACTCCGGTTTGGTGTCGGAATCCCAGGTCAGGACCTTCACGCCGCGCTGCATCGCGCGCTTCAGCGCCGGGCAGAGACCGTCCGGCGACACGGCAGAGACGATGATGGCGTTATAGCCCTGGTTGACGAAGTTATTGATCAGCTGCACCTGGCCGGAGACGCTCGGCTCGGTCGGGCCGTCGTAAGTCACGTCCACGCCAAGATCTTTCCCCGCCTCTTTCGCGCCGTTGCCGCCGCTGGTGAAGAATCCCACACCCACCAGTTTCGGGATAAAGGCAATGCGGTCCGCCGCCTGCGCTGAAGCGAAGCTGAGGGCCATTGCCAGGACGAGCAGTTTTGTTTTCATCTTACGCTCCGGATAGTTTTCTGAAGAGAGAACGCACCCATTCACGGTGCAGACTCAGCGAACGCCCCATCACCACCACAACCAGCAGCGCCCCTGACAGCGCGCTCGACACCTGGTTGGGGATGCCAACCATCTGTAAACCCTGTTGCAGGTACCCCACCAGCAGCGCCGCCAGCGCCGTACCGACAACCGAACCTGAGCCGCCGTAGATATTCGCTCCGCCGAGCACGGCGGCGGTGAGCGCAGGCATCAGTAAATCGCGCCCCAGATCCGAACGCGCGGAGCCGAAATAGGAGACCATCACCAGCGCGGCAATCGCCGAGGCCACGCCCACCAGGCCGTACAGCGCATACGGCATACCGTTCACCGACAGCGCCGCATAGCGCGCCGCGCGCGGATTCTGGCCAATTAAAAACAGATGCCGACCAAAGCGCCCGCGATGGGTAATCAGCCAGAAGAAAGCGGTAATCACCGCGAACAGCACCAGCGGGATCGGCAGGCCCATCACCGTGAGGTTAGCGAAGGCGGTAAAGCTGTCCGGGAAGCCGCCGATCCCCTCGTAGCCCGTCGCCCCCGCCATGCCGGAGAGCAGCAGCGCCCCGCCGCCGTAGAGGTAGAGCGTGCCGAGGGTAATGACCAACGGGCTGATGCCGGTGTAGTGGATCAGCGCCGCATTCACCAGCCCGCACAGCAGGCCGAGCAGCAGCGTCAGCGGGATGGCAACCGCCATCGGCCACCCGGCCTGCATCATCACCCCCAGCGCGATGGCGCACAGGCCGATGGTTGAGCCGAGGGAGATGTCGATCCCGCCGCTGATAATCACCAGCGTAAGCGGCAGCGCCACGATGCCAATGCAGATAAAGTCGCTGGTGCTGAACAGCAGCATGTTGATATCAAGCATGCGCGGGTTGATGGCGCCGAAGAGCAGGATCTCCAGCACCAGTAAAATCAGCAGCGCGCTTTCCCAGTTAAGCCTCATTTACGCCACCTCTTTGTTGCGTTTGGGAAACGGGGTGACGTGCTTTCCCCCTCTGTTACCCGGCTGGAAACGGCTGTATTTCAGCGCCCGCTGATGCCGTGAGAGCGCCTGACGCAGCCGCCCGTCGAGCACCAGCACGCCCAGCAGCACCAGCCCGGCGATAAAGTCGTTCCACCACGCCGGGAGCCTGAACAGCACCAGCACGGTATCGATTTGGGTCAGGAAAAACGCGCCGAGGAACGCACCGACCAGCGTGCCGGTACCGCCCAGCAGCGAAATGCCGCCGAGCACGCAGGCGGCAATGGCCTTCATCTCCAGCCCGCTGCCGGTCTGGTTGGGCACAAAGCCAATCTGCGCGGCAAAGACGATCCCGGCGCAGGCCGCCAGCATGCCGTTGAGGGTAAAGGCGATCATACGGGTGCGGTTCACCGCCACGCCCAGCTGACGCGCGGCGGCGAGGTTATCCCCCACGGCGTAGAAATCACGGCCAAAGGCGGTGCGCGACAGTATCCACGCGCCTGTGACCACGATTATCAACACCACAATGCCGAGCGGCGAAATGCCGACGGCGGCAGGCTCAGAGAGGGATTTCAGCCCCGGCGGCAGCCCTTCAATCCACTTCCCGCCGGTCCACAGCAGCATCGCTCCGCGATACAGCCCCAGCGTGCCGAGGGTGGCGACAATCGCTGGAATGCGCAGCCCCACCACCAGAAAACCGTTGAACGCCCCCGCCAGCGCGCCAATCGTCAGCGCGAAGAGAATGGAAACGGGCAGACTGTAGCCGCTGTTTAGCGCCACGCCGACGGCAATGGCGGACAGCCCGACGGTGGAGCCGACGGAGACGTCGATATTACGGGTCAGCATCACCAGCGCCGCGCCGATGGCCAGCAAAATCAGGATCTGCGAACTGGCGAAGATCATCCCCAGGGTCTGTAAGCTAAGGTAGGACGGGTTCAGCGCCACCAGCACGGCGAACAGGGCCAGAATGGCGAGAAACGCGCTCAGCTCGCGGTTTTTCAGTAAGATCTTCATGATTGCCCTCCAAACGCCAGCGCCATCATCCGGTCGAGACTGACGGCGTGGCGCGGCAGCTCGCCGCTGATCACGCCCTGATGCATTACCAGCACCCGATCCGCGAGGCCGGGAAACTCATCGAGATCGCTTGAGATCATCAGCACTGCCACGTTCTGCGCCGCCACGCTTTTCAGCAGCTGGTAGATATCGGCGCGCGCCGATACGTCCACGCCGCGCGTCGGTTCATCGACGATCAGCAGCAGCGGATTGGCCTCAAGACAGCGCGCCAGCAGCACCTTCTGCTGATTACCACCGGAGAGCGTGCGCACGGTTTGATCCGCATGGTTGAGCTTGATCCCCAGCGCCCGGTGGTAACGCTCCACCACCGCAGACTCCCGCTTTCGCTGCTGCCAGAGCGACGGCTCGTTCAGCGCCACCGTGTTCCAGCGGACAGGCGCGTCGAGAAACAGGCCGGACACCTGCCTGTCTTCCGTCAGATAAACTAGCCCTTTTTCCAGACGGGAACTGACCGGAACGGCGGTGATCTCCTGGTTCTCCAGCCACACCCGCCCGCCGCGTACCGGACGCAGGCCGTAAAGCGTTTCGGCAAACTCGGTACGCCCGGACCCCACCAGCCCGGCCAGACCGACGATCTCCCCGGCGTAAATCTCAAGGCTGAGATCGATAAACCCTTCCCCGGTGAGATCCTCCACCCGCAGCACCGGGAAATCCTGCGCCTGGGTTCGGCGGTTGCCCGGCAGCGCCAGCCACAGCTTTTGCGTATCGCTTAGCGACTTTTCCCGGCTGACCGGCGTCATGGCGGCGATCAGGGCGTTATCGTCAAAGTGCGCGGTTTCGCCGCTCAGCACCACCGCGCCGTCGCGCATCACCGAGACGTGGCTCGAAAGCATGCGAATTTCCGGCAGCTTGTGCGAGATAAAAACAATGCCAACGCCGAGATCCTGCAGCGCGCGGATCTGGCGAAACAGGCGTTCGGTTTCGCCCGGCGTGAGCGATGCCGTGGGTTCGTCGAGGATCAGAATTCTGGCGTTGCGCATCAGCCCGCGCAGGATCTCCACCATCTGCTGATCCGCGACTTCCAGAGTGCTGGCAGCGGCATCGAGATTAAGCTGACATTGCAGCTGCTGGAGTTTCTCCGCCAGCCGCTTTTCCCGATCTCGTTCGCGCGGCAGACGAAACAGGATGTTTTCCCGCACCGTCAGGTTGGGGAAAAGCAGCGGCTCCTGTGGCACCAGATAAATGCCTAACCGGTGCGCCTGCGTCGGGGTAAGCCGTGCAAAAGACTCGCCCGCAACCGAAAGCTCACCGCGATCCGGCGTTTCAACCCCGGCGATGATTTTCATCAACGTCGATTTTCCCGCGCCGTTACCGCCCATCAGCGCATGCACCTGCCCAGCAAGCAGCGTGAAATCAATGCCTTTTAACACAGGCACGCCAGAGAACTGTTTGCAGATGTCACGTGCCTCGAGAAGTGGTGTCATCATCGCTCCGCTATTGAACAAATGATTTTTAGATTTAATAATGTTCAAAAGCGTAGACGGGAACTATATTTACAACCGTGCAGGGATCACAGTTTTATCGATTGAGATTCAGATAAACCGGAAAGGATCGAAAAGATCTGTTTTGTCGCGTGGCTCACATTTTCACGCCGCACCATCACGAACATATGATCTAAATTTTTATAAGAGTTCAACTATGAGCGATAAACGCACTGCGGAAGAAGGACGGTTTGCCGGGCTGGCACTGGCGGAAGAGGAGCTGGTGGCGCGCGTGGCCTGGTGCTACTACCACGACGGGCTGACCCAGAACGACATCGGCGAGCGGCTCGGGCTGCCGCGCCTGAAGATCTCCCGCCTGCTGGAGAAAGGCCGTCAGTCCGGGGTGATCCGCGTACAGATAAACTCCCGCTACGAGGGCTGCCTGGCGCTGGAAACCGAGTTGCAACAACGATTTGGCCTGAAGCTGGTGCGCGTGATGCCCGCCCTGAATACGCCGCCGATGAACGTGCGGTTAGGCATTGGCGCGGCCCAGTCGCTGATGGGCGTGCTGGAGCCCGGCCAGCTGTTAGCGGTGGGCTTCGGTGAAACCACCATGAGCAGCCTGCAACACCTGAGCGGCTTTATCAGCTCACAGCAGATCCGCCTGGTGACGCTCTCCGGCGGCGTGGGGCCGTATATGACCGGTATCGGCCAGCTGGATGCGGCCTGTAGCGTCAGCATGATCCCTGCCCCGCTTCGCGTGTCATCCGCTGAAGTCGCCGGGATCTTAAAGCGCGAAACCAGCGTGCGGGACGTGATCCTCGCCGCCACCGCCGCTGACGTGGCGGTGGTCGGCATTGGCTCGGTGAACCAGCGCCGTGACGCGACGATACTGCGCTCCGGCTATATCAGCGAAGGTGAACAGTTGATGTACGCCCGCAAGGGCGCGGTCGGCGATATCCTTGGCTATTTCCTCAATGCCGAAGGGGAATGCGTCGAGGAGCTGGAGATCCACAAAGAACTACTGGGCGTCACGCTCGATGAACTGGCACAGCTGCCCACCATCGTAGGCGTGGCCGGGGGGGAAGAGAAAGCCGATGCGATTTATGCCGCACTGAAGGGCCGCCGTATTAATGGCCTGGTGACGGAAGAGACGACAGCCCGCGCGGTGCTGGCTCTGGCCATTTAAGAGCCCTCCCTGCGCTAACAATGAGGCATGCTCATGAGTTACCTTTTAGCGTTAGATGCAGGGACAGGCAGCGTTCGCGCCGTTGTTTTCGATTTGCAGGGCAACCAGATTGCCGTTGGCCAGGCCGAGTGGAAACACCTGAGCGTCGAGAACGTGCCGGGCTCAATGGAGTTCGACCTCGACACCAACTGGCAGCTGGCCTGCCGGTGTATTCATCAGGCGTTGGAGCGCGCGCGCCTGAGCGCGGCGGATATTCAGTCCGTCGCCTGCTGTTCGATGCGCGAAGGGATTGTGCTGTACGACCGCAACGGCGAGGCTATCTGGGCCTGCGCCAACGTCGACGCCCGCGCCAGCCGAGAGGTAGCTGAACTCAAAGAGATCCACGACTACCGGTTTGAATCCGAAGTGTATGACGTTTCCGGCCAGACGCTTGCCCTCAGCGCCATGCCGCGCCTGCTGTGGCTGGCGCACCATCGTCCGGATATTTATCGTAAAGCCGCCACCATCACCATGATCAGCGACTGGCTGGCGGCGAAGCTCTCCGGCGAGCTGGCGGTGGACCCGTCTAATGCGGGCACGACGGGCATGCTGGATCTCTTCTCCCGCGACTGGCGTCCGGCGCTGCTCGACATGGCCGGGCTACGCGCCGATATCCTCTCCCCGGTAAAAGAGACCGGCACCGTGCTGGGGGCCATCACCAAAGCAGCCGCACAACAGAGCGGCCTGCGCGAGGGCACCCCGGTGGTGATGGGCGGCGGCGACGTGCAGCTGGGCTGTCTGGGGCTGGGCGTGGTGCGCGCCGGACAAACGGCGGTGCTGGGCGGCACCTTCTGGCAACAGGTGGTGAACCTGCCGCAGGTGCGCACCGACCCTGAGATGAACATCCGCGTAAACCCGCACGTTATCCCCGGCATGGCGCAGGCAGAGTCGATCAGCTTCTTTACCGGGCTGACCATGCGCTGGTTCCGCGACGCCTTCTGCGCCGAAGAGAAGCTGATTGCCGAACGCATGGGAATGGACCCCTACTCCCTGCTCGAAGAGATGGCGAGCCGCGTCCCGCCGGGCTCCCACGGGGTGATGCCTATCTTCTCCGACGCGATGCATTTCAAACAGTGGTACCACGCCGCGCCGTCGTTTATTAACCTCTCCATTGACCCGGAAAAGTGCAACAAAGCGACGCTGTTCCGCGCGCTGGAGGAGAACGCGGCGATCGTCTCGGCCTGCAACCTGGCGCAGATTTCGCGCTTCTCCGGCGTGACGTTTGAGAGCCTGGTGTTTGCGGGCGGCGGTTCGAAAGGCGCCCTGTGGAGCCAGATTTTAAGCGACGTCACCGGCCTGCCGGTGCGCGTGCCAGAAGTCAAAGAGGCAACGGCGCTCGGCTGCGCCATTGCCGCAGGAGCTGGCGCGGGGCTGTTCGCGGATATGGCCTCGACGGGCGAGCGGCTGGTGAAGTGGAGCCGCGAGTTCACGCCAAACCCGGCGCACCGCGAGCTGTACGACGGCATGATGCAGAAATGGCAGGCGGTGTACGCGGACCAGCTCGGGCTGGTGGACAGCGGGCTGACAACCTCGATGTGGCAGGCGCCGGGCCTGATGCGCGACACACGCCCCTCACCCTAACCCTCTCCCCAGAGGGGAGAGGGGACTGCTCCGTGCGGCCTTTCACCCTCTCCCCTCTGGGGAGATGGGACTGCTCCGTGCGGCCTTTCACCCTCTCCCCTCTGGGGAGAGGGGACTGCTCCGTGCGGCCTTTCACCCTCTCCCCTCTGGGGAGAGGGCCGGGGTGAGGGGTGAAGTTCTTTGAGATCTATCACAATCATTCGATCCCGCTTTTACCTTTCTGCCGCCGCTGGCTAAATTAGTAACTCATCCGACCACATAACAATAATTTTACACTGGAAGAGACTATGAGCCGCTACCCGTCGTTATTCGCCCCTCTCGATCTGGGGTTCACTACCCTCAAAAACCGCGTGTTAATGGGCTCAATGCACACCGGGCTGGAGGAGCGTCCGGACGGGGCTGAACGTCTGGCAGCCTTCTATGCCGAGCGCGCGCGCCACGGGGTGGCGCTGATTGTCACTGGCGGCGTAGCCCCTGCCCCTTCCGGGGTGACGATGGAGGGCGGCGCGGTGTTGAACGATGCGACACAGTTGCCGCACCACCGCATTGTGACCGACGCGGTTCACAACGAGGGCGGCAAAATCGCCCTGCAAATTCTGCATACCGGGCGCTACAGCTATCAGCCGAACCTGGTTGCCCCCTCGGCTATTCAGGCACCGATTAACCGCTTTACTCCCCATGCCCTCAGCCATGACGAGATCCTGGCGCTGATAGATGACTTTGCTCGCTGCGCCGCGCTCGCGCGGGAAGCGGGTTACGACGGCGTGGAGGTGATGGGCTCAGAAGGCTACCTGATCAACGAATTCCTCGCCGCACGCACCAACCAGCGCGACGACGAATGGGGTGGTGACTATGCCCGCCGCATGCGTTTTGCCGTGGAGGTGGTGCGCGCGGTGCGTGAACGTGCCGGTGCGGATTTTATTATCATCTTCCGCCTGTCGATGCTCGACCTGGTGGAAGGCGGCGGCACCTTCGACGAAACCGTACAGCTGGCGCAGGCGATTGAAGCCGCTGGTGCCACCATTATCAACACCGGGATTGGCTGGCACGAAGCGCGCATCCCCACCATCGCCACGCCGGTGCCGCGTGCGGCGTTCAGCTGGGTAACGCGCAAGCTGAAAGGCAAAGTCTCCGTTCCGCTGGTGACCACTAACCGCATTAACGATCCGCAGGTGGCGGACGATGTGATCTCCCGCGGCGACGCCGATATGGTGTCGATGGCGCGTCCGTTCCTCGCGGATGCCGAACTGCTCTCCAAAGCGCAAAGCGGCCGTGCGGATGAGATCAACACCTGTATCGGCTGTAACCAGGCGTGTCTGGATCAGATCTTCGTCGGCAAGGTCACCTCCTGCCTGGTGAATCCCCGCGCCTGCCATGAAACCAAAATGCCGATCGTTCCTGCGACCAACAAGAAGCGTCTGGCCGTGGTGGGCGCAGGACCCGCTGGCCTGGCGTTTGCGGTCAATGCCGCCTCGCGTGGGCACAGCGTGACGCTGTTTGATGCGCTGGCGGAAATCGGCGGGCAGTTTACTATCGCCAGACAGATCCCCGGCAAAGAGGAGTTCTATGAAACGCTGCGCTATTACCGCCGGATGATCGAGGTGACGGGCGTCGATCTGCGGCTCAATCAGGTTGTCAGCGCGGCGGATCTGATCGGTTTCGACGAGGTGATCCTCGCGAGTGGGATCGCCCCGCGCACCCCTGCGATCGAAGGCATCGATCATCCGAAGGTATTGAGCTATCTGGACGTGCTGCGCGACAAAGCGCCGGTTGGCGAGAAGGTGGCGATCATCGGCTGCGGTGGGATCGGTTTTGATACCGCGATGTATTTAAGCCAGCCGGGCGAAGCCACCAGCCAGAACATCGCTGAGTTCTGCGTGGAATGGGGCATTGATACCAGTCTCAGTCAGTCCGGCGGTTTACGCCCGGAAGGTCCGCAGCTGCCGAAAAGCCCGCGTCAGATCGTGATGCTCCAGCGTAAAGCCAGCAAGCCGGGTGAAGGGCTGGGGAAAACCACAGGCTGGATCCACCGCGCCACCCTGCTCTCGCGCGGGGTGAAGATGATCCCGGCGGTGAGCTACCAGAAGATCGACGACGACGGGCTGCATGTGCTGATCGGTGGTGAACCGCAGCTGCTGCGCGTGGATCATGTGATTTTGTGCGCCGGACAGGAGCCAAAGCGCGATCTGGCCGATCCGCTGCGTGAGGCGGGGAAAACGGTGCATTTGATTGGCGGGTGCGACGTGGCGATGGAGTTGGATGCGCGGCGGGCAATAGCGCAGGGGACAACATTGGCATTAGCGATTTGATTTCTTGCCCGGTGGCGCTGCGCTTACCGGGCCTACAAAACCGTAGGCCTGTGCAAGCGAAACGCCGCCAGGCAAAACGATCTTATCGACGACGCCCCAGCTTCACCGACTTCAGCACCACAAACTTGTTGTTTGTCGCAATGGTGACGCAGTTACCGAAAATCTTCTTCAGCTTGTGGAAGTAGTCCAGATGGCGGTTCGCCACGATGTATAGTTCGCCGTTGATTTTCAGGCAGCGGCGCGCGTGGTGGAACATCTCCCACGCGACGTTATCCGTCAGGGCGTGCTTCTGGTGGAACGGAGGATTGCAAAACACCGCGTTGAAGCGGAAAGGCTCTACGCCGGACAGCGCGTTATTGATCATAAACTCGCAGCGATCCAGCGCCTCCGGCAGATTGGTTTGCACGTTCAGACGGCTTGAAGCCACCGCCATTGGCGATTCGTCGCTGAACACCACGCTGGCCTCCGGGTTCTTCGCCAGCAGCGTCAGGCCAATCACGCCGTTACCGCAGCCGAGATCGACAATCTCCCCTTCCAGGTTTTCCGGCAGATGTTCCATAAAGAAGCGTGCGCCGATATCCAGACCGGTACGGGAGAAGACGTTCGCGTGGTTGTGGATGGTCCAGTCGGTCCCTTCCAGCTTCCAGCTCAGGGTCTCTGGCGCGTCGGCCAGTTCCGGCGCGCTGAAGGTACAGTTGATCAGGCGCGCTTTTTTCCAGGCCAGCGTCGTAGTGGTCGGGCCGAGCACTTTCTCGAACAGTTCCAGCGTCGAGGTGTGAATATCACGCGCCTTGGCGCCCGCGATGATGCGCGTTTCTGGCGTCACGACTTTACGCAGCGCGCGCAGTTGCTGCTCCAGCAGCGCCATGGTTTTGGGCACTTTAATCAGCACCACGCCTGGCGCCTGCGGGTAGTCCGCGGTGCTGTCGAGGAACTTCACGCTGGATTCGTCGATATCGTTGTGACGCAGGTTTTCACGCGTCGCCAGCTCGCTTAAGTAAGAATCGCCGATACTGTAAGGCGCATGTTCCGCGAGCGCACAGCCCAGCGCGCCAAACGCGTCATTCAGGATCAGTACCGGGCCGCGGATTTCAGTCTCATCCAACTGCTGCAGCAGATATTCATCCGCCGCTTCCCACGCCTGAAGCGGGTTCACGTCGTCCGTTTCCGGGAAACGTTTAAGGTTGAGTGAACGGAAACCGTTGTCTAAGTGGCTCATCGGCCCTCCTGAATGGTAAAATTTGGCGTATCCCTGAAAAGGGTGCGTGAGTATACCCGTTTTCACACTATTTTGGGGTTTTGATGAACCAGCTGACTTATCTCCAGGGCTACCCGGAGCAATTACTATCCCAGGTTCGCGACCTGATCGCCGCGGGAAAGCTCGGCGCGGTGCTGGAAAAACGCTACCCGGGCACGCATGATTTCGCGACTGACAAAGCCCTCTGGCAGTATACGCAGGATCTGAAAAGCCAGTATCTGAAGAGCGCCCCGCCGATCAATAAGGTGATGTACGACAACAAGATCCACGTGCTGAAAAACGCGCTCGGCCTGCATACCGCCATCTCCCGCGTGCAGGGCGGCAAGCTGAAGGCTAAGGCGGAGATCCGCGTCGCGACCATCTTTCGCAATGCGCCGGAAGCCTTTCTGCGGATGATCGTGGTGCACGAGCTGGCGCACCTGAAAGAGAAAGATCACGACAAAGCGTTCTATTCCCTGTGCTGCCATATGGAGCCGCAGTACCACCAGCTGGAGTTTGATACCCGTTTGTGGCTGACGCATTTATCGTTAAAGAGTAATGCGCAGTAGCGCACGCGAAATGTCATGAGGACGTGCTACAGTGGCTTTAGGTTCCCTGCTACGGAGTACGTAAACGTTTATGATACGTTTCGCAGTCATCGGTACGAACTGGATCACGCGCCAGTTCGTCGACGCCGCCCACGAAACCGGCAAATATAAGCTCACCGCAGTCTATTCCCGCAGCCTTGAGCAGGCGCAAAGTTTTGCGAATGACTACCTGGTTGAACATCTGTTCACCTCACTCGATGAGATGGCGCAAAGCGACGCCATTGACGCGGTCTATATCGCCAGCCCGAATGCTCTGCACTTCCCGCAAACGAAGCTGTTCCTCAGCCATAAAAAGCATGTGATCTGCGAGAAGCCGCTGGCGTCGAATATCCACGAAGTGGAAGCCGCCATTGCGCTTGCCCGCGAAAACCAGGTGGTGCTGTTTGAAGCGTTCAAAACCGCCAGCCTGCCCAACTTCCTGCTGTTGCAGCAGTCCCTGCCGAAAATTGGCAAAGTGCGTAAAGCCTTTATCAACTACTGCCAGTATTCCTCGCGCTACCAGCGCTATCTGGACGGCGAAAACCCGAACACCTTTAACCCGGCCTTCTCGAATGGCTCGATTATGGATATCGGTTTTTACTGCCTGGCCTCTGCGGTTGCGCTGTGGGGGGAACCACACGGCGTGACGGCCACCGCCAGCCTGCTGGAGAGCGGCGTGGATGCACACGGCGTTGTGGTGCTGGACTACGGTGATTTCAGCGTGACGTTGCAGCACTCGAAGGTCAGCGACTCCGTGCTGCCAAGCGAAATTCAGGGCGAAGACGGCTCGCTGGTGATCGAAAAAATCTCCGAATGCCAGAAGCTCAGCATCGTTCCGCGCGGCGGAAAAGCGCAGGAGCTGACGCAGCCTCAGCATATTAACACTATGCTTTATGAGGCAGAGGTCTTCGCCCGTCTGGTAGAAGACAACGAAGTGAACCACCCGGGACTGGCGATCAGCCGCACCACGGCGAAGCTGCAAACGGAGATCCGCCGACAGACCGGCGTAATCTTCCCCGCAGACGGCGTGAATGTGGAAGCCGTCGCGTAAAGCTGTGTAATGAAATCGTGCAGACCATTGACGAAATCAATGGTCTGACATAATTTGTTACCTGCAAAGGGGAGTAACTTCTTCGCCGGTGGATCGTCATTACGATGTGTGCAAAACCGCATCCGGTCGCCGGGCAACCTTCGTGGTTGTAAGTGAGACCTTGCCGGAAGGCGAGGTCTATGCATAAAAAGCTAACGGCTATCGTCTTCTGACCATAGCCGTTTTTGTTTTTTTATGTGTAAGGAAAATAGTATGCATTCTGTCGGCACTCCAATGCTGTGGGGCGGATTCGCGGTTGTCGTGCTCATCATGCTGGCGATCGACCTCTTTTTGCAGGGTCGTCGCGGCGAACACGGCATGAGCGTTAAGCAAGCCGCCGTCTGGTCGCTGGTATGGGTTACCCTCTCACTTCTTTTCTGCGCCGCCTTCTGGTGGTATCTGGCCTCAACCGAAGGTCGCGCGGTGGCCGATCCTCAGGCACTCGCCTTCCTCACCGGCTATCTGATTGAAAAAGCGCTGGCGGTTGATAACGTCTTCGTCTGGCTGATGCTGTTCAGTTACTTCGCCGTGCCTGCGGCCCTGCAACGCCGCGTGCTGGTATACGGCGTGCTGGGCGCCATCATCCTGCGTACCATCATGATCTTCGCCGGTAGCTGGCTGATTACCCAGTTCGAATGGCTGCTGTACGTGTTTGGTGCGTTCCTGCTGTTCACCGGGGTCAAAATGGCGCTGGCGAAAGAAGACGATACCGGTATCGGTGATAAGCCGCTGGTGAAGTGGATCCGGGGTCATCTGCGCATGACGGACAAGATCGAGAGCGAGCATTTCTTCGTGCGTAAGAACGGCCTGCTGTTCGCCACCCCGCTGCTGCTGGTGCTGATTCTGGTCGAGCTGAGCGACGTGATTTTCGCGGTGGACAGTATCCCGGCTATCTTCGCGGTTACCACCGACCCGTTCATCGTCCTGACCTCGAACCTGTTCGCGATCCTCGGCCTGCGTGCGATGTACTTCCTGCTGGCGGGCGCGGCAGAGCGCTTCTCAATGCTGAAGTACGGTCTGTCGGTGATTCTGGTCTTTATCGGTATCAAGATGCTGATTGTTGATTTCTACCATATCCCGATCGCCATTTCGCTCGGCGTGGTGTTTGGCATTCTGCTGGTGACGCTGATTATCAATACCTGGGTTAACCGCCAGCACGATAAGAAGCAGCAGGCTTAGTGCAACGTTCGGTGCGGGCTGATGCCCTCACCCCACCCCTCTCCCACAGGGAGAGGGGGAAATGCAATGCAGGCCGGGTAAGCGCAGCGCCACCCGGCACTTTCGTTAACCAATAGTTAAAAAACATGACGCAACACGTAAAATCCAGCATTTTACGCTTCCGCCTTTCGCTGCTTTCCCTGATACTCAACCAGGCAAACAAATACTTACATCCGGATACAAATGTGACTTAGAGCACATCCAGGATGGAACGCAATTTCACTCAGGAATAACGTATGAGCACACAATCTAAGGGCCTGCTTGCGCGCCTGGCGCAGGGCAGTCTTGTAAAACAAATTCTGGTCGGGTTGGTACTGGGTATTCTGCTGGCGATGGTGTCAAAACCTGCGGCGGAAGCGACGGGACTGCTCGGCACCCTTTTCGTTGGCGCACTGAAGGCCGTCGCCCCGGTACTGGTGCTAATGCTGGTGATGGCGTCGATTGCCAACCACCAGCACGGACAAAAAACCAACATTCGCCCTATTCTGTTCCTGTATCTGCTGGGAACCTTCTCTGCTGCCTTAACGGCCGTTGTGTTTAGCTTCCTGTTCCCGTCCACGCTGCACCTGACCAGCGCGGCCGGTGATATCACCCCGCCGTCCGGGATTGTGGAAGTCCTTCGCGGCCTGCTGATGAGCATGGTCTCTAACCCCATCACCGCACTGATGAACGGAAACTACATTGGCATCCTGGTCTGGGCGATTGGTCTGGGCTTCGCGCTGCGTCATGGCAACGAGACCACGAAAAACCTGGTTAACGATTTGTCCAATGCAGTGACCTTCATGGTGAAGCTGGTGATTCGCTTTGCACCAGTCGGTATCTTTGGTCTGGTTTCTTCGACGCTGGCCACCACCGGTTTCGACGCACTGTGGGGCTACGCGCAGCTGCTGGTCGTCCTGGTCGGCTGTATGCTGCTGGTGGCGCTGGTGATCAACCCGCTGCTGGTGTTCTGGCAGATCCGCCGCAACCCGTATCCGCTGGTGCTGACCTGCCTGCGCGAGAGCGGCGTGTATGCCTTCTTCACCCGCAGCTCAGCGGCGAACATACCGGTGAACATGGCGCTGGCGGAGAAGCTGAACCTGGACCGCGATACCTATTCGGTGTCGATTCCCCTGGGTGCAACCGTGAACATGGCCGGTGCGGCGATTACCATCACCGTGCTGACGCTGGCGGCGGTGCATACGCTGGGTATTCCGGTAGATCTGCCAACCGCGCTGCTGCTGAGCGTCGTTGCATCGCTGTGTGCCTGTGGCGCATCCGGCGTGGCGGGCGGCTCTCTGCTGCTGATCCCGCTGGCCTGTAACATGTTCGGTATTCCGAACGAGATTGCCATGCAGGTTGTCGCGGTCGGTTTCATTATCGGCGTATTGCAGGATTCCTGCGAAACCGCGCTGAACTCCTCTACCGACGTGCTGTTTACCGCCGCAGCCTGTCAGGCGGAAGATGCGCGTTTAGCGAAGAACGCCCTGCGAGGTTAAAAAGAAAAGCCCGGTGGCGGCTACGCCTTACCGGGCCTACAAGGTAAATGCAAAACGGCAACATGTGTTGCCGTTTTTAGTGTTTGCACCCTCTCCCTGTGGGAGAGGGCCGGGGTGAGGGCACCAGCCCGCACCCGACTTATAGCGTCACACCACTCTTAAAGATCGCCAGCTCGCGGAAGTCGTTCTTCTCGTTGCAGGTCTGCCTGCCGCTGGCAAATTCCACAATCGTGTCCACGAATTCGCTCAGCAGCTGCGGCATCGCTTTGCCGTGGATCAGCTGGCCCGCGTCAAAGTCGATCCAGTGCTTTTTCTTCGCCGCCAGTTCGCTGTTAGTGGCGATTTTCACCGTCGGCACAAACCCGCCGTACGGCGTACCGCGCCCGGTACTGAACAGCACCATATGACAGCCCGCTCCCGCTAGCGCGCTGGTGGCGACCGCATCGTTGCCCGGTGCGCTGAGCAGGTTCAGGCCGTGCGTTTTCAGCCGTTCACCATAACGCAGCACGTCCACCACCTGGCTGGCGCCCGCTTTTTGAGTGCAGCCCAGGGATTTCTCTTCAAGCGTGGTGATCCCGCCCGCCTTGTTCCCCGGCGACGGGTTCTCGTATATCGGCTGGTTATGGGCGATGAAGTACTGTTTGAAGTCGTTGACCATGGTGACGGTCTTCTCAAAGATCTCTTCGTCGCGGCAGTGGCTCATCAGAATGCGCTCTGCGCCGAACATCTCCGGCACTTCGGTCAGCACCGTAGTGCCGCCGTTGGCAATCACGTAATCCGAGAAGCGACCCAGCATTGGGTTAGCGGTAATGCCGGAAAGGCCATCAGATCCGCCGCACTCCAGGCCAAACTTCAGTTCGCTCAGCGTGCCCGGCTCGCGCTTGTCGTGACGCATCACCTCGTACAGCTGATGCAGCTGTTCAACGCCCGCTTCCACTTCGTCGTCCTGGTGCTGACACACCATAAAGTGCACGCGCTCAGGGTCAAATTCGCCCAGCGTGTCGCGGAAGGCGTCGACCTGATTGTTCTCGCAGCCGAGGCCGATCACCAGCACCGCGCCCGCGTTCGGGTGGCGCACCATGTTTTGCAGCATGGTGCGGGTATTGATGTGGTCGTCACCCAGCTGGGAGCACCCATAGGTGTGACTGAACAGATGCACACCGTCGGTGCCTTCAGCATCATTAGTCTCTTTCAGGAAACGCGTCTGAATTTGACGCGCGATCCCGTTCACGCAGCCGACAGTCGGGAGGATCCACAGCTCATTGCGGATCCCCACCTCGCCGCTGGCGCGGCGGTAAATCTGTACCTCACGATCGGCCGCCTGTCCTTCTTCTGGCTGGAAGTCAGGTTGATAGCTGTACTCGTCCAGATCGCTGAGATTGGTGCGGGTATTGTGGGAATGAATGTATTCACCCGGCGCAATATCCGCCAGCGCATGACCGATGGGCAAACCGTACTTCACCACGTTCTCCCCTTTCGCAATGGGGATCAGGGCAAACTTATGTCCACGTCCAATGGCCTGGCGTAACGTCACCGACTGGTTGTCGAAGGTCACTTCCATCCCTTCGGCTAAATCTGCCAGCGCGACGGCAACGTTATCCAGCGAATGGATTTTGATGTATTGCATATCAACCTCAAACGGCCTTAGTTCAGTTCAATGGCGAAGTAGTCACGCGCATTGTTAAAGCAGATGTTTCTCACCATTTCGCCCAGCAGCTGGATATCCGCTGGTGCTTCACCCGCGTGCACCCAGCGGCCAATCATCTGGCACAGAATGCGGCGGAAATATTCATGGCGGGTATAGGAGAGGAAACTGCGGCTGTCAGTCAGCATGCCAACGAAGCGGCTCAACAGGCCGAGCTGCGCCAGCTGCGTCATCTGACGCTCCATGCCGTCTTTTTGATCGTTAAACCACCAGCCGGAACCGAACTGCATCTTGCCCGGCATCCCTTCGCCCTGGAAGTTGCCGATCATGGTGCCCAGTACTTCGTTATCGCGCGGATTCAGGCAGTAGAGAATGGTTTTCGGCAGCAGGTTTTGCTCGTTCTGTTTGCTCAGCAGTTTTGACAGCTCTTCCGCCAGAGGGCGGTCGTTGATGGAGTCAAAGCCTACGTCCGCGCCCAGCAGTTTAAACTGACGCTGGTTGTTATTACGCAGCGCGCCGATATGGTACTGCTGAACCCAGCCGCGACGGGCATATTCCGCACCGAGGAACACCAGCACCGCGGTTTTGAACTGGGCGACTTCATGCTCGCTCAGGGCTTCGCCGGAGAGACGACGCGCCAGGATGCTGTCCAGCTCGGCTTCGCTGGAATCCGCGAACAGCACCACGTCCAGCGCGTGGTCAGACACTTTACAGCCGTGTGCGGCAAAGTGATCCAGACGTTTGGTCAGCGCGGATTGCAGATCGGCGAAACGACGGATATCGGTATCCGATACTTCCGCCAGCTTCGTCATGTAGTCATTAAAGGTCGGCAGCTCAATGTTGAAGGCTTTATCCGGACGCCAGCTTGGCAGCACTTTGACGTCAAAGGTGCTGTCCTTCGCGACAACCGCGTGGTGCTCCAGGGAGTCGATCGGATCGTCGGTTGTGCCCACCATCTTCACGTTCATCTGCTGCATGATGCCGCGCGCCGAGAAGCTATCCTGCGCCAGCAGTTCGTTGCACTGATCCCAGATCTCATCCGCCGTGGCGGGAGAGAGCAGCTTGCCGGTGATACCAAAAGGACGACGCAGTTCGAGGTGCGTCCAGTGGTATAACGGGTTACCGATGGTGTGGGGAACGGTAGCGGCCCAGGCGTCAAACTTCTCGCGATCGGTCGCGTCGCCGGTACACAGGCGCTCGGCCACGCCGTTGGTGCGCATCGCGCGCCACTTATAGTGGTCACCCTTCAGCCAGATATCATACAGGTTTTTGAAACGGTAATTTTCGGCAACCTGTTGCGGCGGTAAATGGCAGTGGTAGTCGAAAATCGGCTGATCTTTTGCGTAGTCGTGGTACAGGCGGCGAGCAAATTCGGTATCTAACAGGAAATCTTCGGTCATAAACGGTGTCATTATCGTCTTCCTCATTACGGGAGCGTCAGAAAGCTTATGTTCAGATGCTGCAAAGTTATCACACCAATTTCCAGAGTCCGACGTTTTTTTCGTGAGTTAGATCAATAAACGTCGACAAATAAATTACCCTCAAAGGGGTAAACCTTCTTGCAGGCCGCGCCAGATCTGGCTTTACGCACGCCGCATAATATCCCTACAAAGATTCACTCTTTTGTGATGTCACTCACCTTTTAAAGTTGTATGACAAGTTATCTTTTCGCCGTCGCAAACTATAAGCCGACGGAATGCATTACCGGTGTTTGTTACATCGGATTTAACGGTACGGAAGCCGACTTAGCACGATGACTTATGGCAAGGTTCGGGCCGTTCCGGGACAGGTTCCCGGTTACGCCCCTCCCGTTACAGAACAGCTCCCGGCAACGGTTGAGTTGTTGCCGTGTCCCGACACGGAAATAACATAACGATGAGGTTTTACATGCGTAAAATTAAAGGGTTACGTTGGTACATGATCGCACTGGTGACGCTCGGCACCGTGCTGGGCTACCTGACACGTAACACCGTGGCAGCAGCGGCGCCAACGTTGATGGAAGAGTTACATATCTCCACACAACAATACTCTTACATCATTGCGGCGTATTCTGCCGCTTACACCGTAATGCAGCCTGTTGCAGGTTATGTTCTCGATATTCTGGGTACAAAAATTGGTTATGCCTTCTTCGCTGTAGCATGGGCCGTCTTCTGCGGGGCGACGGCGCTGGCTGGCAGCTGGGGCGGGCTGGCGCTGGCGCGTGGTGCGGTAGGTGCTGCCGAAGCGGCGATGATCCCTGCGGGTCTGAAAGCCAGCTCTGAATGGTTCCCGGCAAAAGAACGTTCAATCGCTGTCGGTTACTTCAACGTGGGTTCCTCCATCGGGGCGATGATCGCTCCGCCACTGGTGGTGTGGGCGATTGTGATGCACAGCTGGCAAATGGCGTTCATCATCTCCGGTGTGCTGAGTTTTGCCTGGGCCATGGCGTGGCTGATCTTCTATAAACACCCGCGCGACCAGAAAAAGCTGTCTACCGAAGAACGTGACTACATTATCAATGGTCAGGAATCTCATCATCAGACCGACAACGGCAAGAAAATGTCCGTCTGGCAGATCCTGGGTACCCGTCAGTTCTGGGGTATCGCCCTGCCACGCTTCCTGGCGGAACCGGCCTGGGGTACGTTCAACGCCTGGATCCCGCTGTTCATGTTCAAAGTCTACGGCTTTAACCTGAAAGAGATCGCGATGTTCGCCTGGATGCCAATGCTGTTTGCAGACCTGGGCTGTATCGTCGGCGGCTACCTGCCACCGCTGTTCCAGCGCTGGTTTGGCGTGAACCTGATTGTGTCCCGTAAGATGGTGGTCACCATGGGTGCCCTGCTGATGATTGGCCCTGGCATGATTGGCCTGTTCACCAGTCCTTACGTGGCTATCGCCCTGCTGTGTATCGGGGGCTTTGCTCACCAGTCTCTGTCTGGCGCACTGATTACGCTCTCGTCCGACGTGTTTGGTCGTAACGAAGTTGCCACCGCCAACGGTCTGACCGGGATGGCCGCCTGGACCGCAAGTACCCTGTTCGCCCTCGTGGTCGGCGCGCTGGCAGACACCATCGGCTTCAGCCCGCTGTTCGCGGTACTGGCCATCTTCGACCTGCTGGGCGCGGTGGTTATCTGGACGGTGCTGAAGAGTAAATCCGCCGAGGAACTGGCGAAAGAGTCCCTTGGGGGACCGGCGACGCAGAGTTAGCTTGTTGTGCCGGGTGGCGGCTTCGCCTTACCCGGCCTACAACACCCGATAAAACCGTAGGCCGGGTAAGCGTAGCGCCACCCGGCAAAAACGTCGCAAAAGCCGCCTCCGGGCGGCTTTTTTAATGGCGAAATCTGGAGAGTGGCACGCAAAAGTGGTATAACAAATCATTCGCCGTACCCTGCCTGGAGCGCATATGGAAATCACCGAATCACGTCGTTTATATCAACAACTTGCCGCCGAGCTGAAAGATCGCATCGAGCAAGGGGTCTATCTTGTCGGTGATAAACTTCCCGCTGAGCGTTTTATTGCGGATGAAAAAAGCGTCAGCCGCACGGTGGTCCGCGAAGCCATCATCATGCTGGAAGTTGAAGGGTATGTTGAGGTACGCAAAGGTTCCGGTATTCACGTGATTTCCAGCCAGGCGAAACACTCCCCCACGCCGGACGAAAGTCTGGAATTTGCCAGCTACGGTCCGTTTGAGCTTCTCCAGGCTCGCCAGCTGATTGAAAGCAATATCGCAGAATTCGCAGCGACGCAGGTCACCAAGCAGGACATCATGAAGCTGATGGAAATCCAGGATCATGCGCGTAAAGAAAAATGTTTCCGCGATTCCGAATGGGACCTGCAATTCCACGTTCAGGTCGCCCTTGCGACTCAGAACACAGCGCTGGCGGCAATCGTTGAAAAAATGTGGACTCAGCGCGTTCACAACCCGTACTGGAAGAAACTGCACGATCACATTGATTCCCGCACGGTAGACAACTGGTGTGACGACCACGACCAGATTCTTAAGGCCCTGATTCGTAAAGATCCGCATGCGGCGAAACTGGCAATGTGGCAGCATCTGGAGAACACTAAACAGATGCTTTTTAATGAAACGAGTGATGACTTTGAATTTAACGCTGACCGCTATCTTTTTGCTGATAATCCGGTGGTTCACCTCGATACCGCGACCAATCTCGCAAAATAACGCCCCGAACTGCTGGCAGGCGCACCGCCGCGCCTTCCGGCCAGACAGGGTAAGAAAACCTCTATAGTGTCAGCCTTTGTAAAATTTCTCGCTCCCCTCCGTGGCTTACGCCAAAATCGTGTTTCCCCTCAAATTCTGTGACGCAGAACGTCGGGCTTTGTTACAATTGGATTCACTTCGTTATTTTGTAAGTTAGTGCTTGCTAACCAGCCAATTAACAGGGAACAGTGTTGGCCACACATCAATGTGTCCGCGAGCGACCATAATGAAATCATAACAATGTCGCCGTGCTGTATTTCCCGAATTACAGGCGTGACGTTAACCGATTTCCAGGAACACTGAATGGAACTTTTGACCCAACTACTGAACGCCCTCTGGGCTCAGGATTTCGAAACGCTGGCCAACCCGTCCATGATTGGCATGCTCTACTTTGTATTATTTATGATCCTGTTCCTAGAGAACGGTCTGCTGCCTGCTGCCTTTTTACCGGGCGACAGCCTGCTGGTGCTGGTCGGGGTGCTTTGTGCAAAAGGGGCGATGGCTTTCCCACAAACGGTTCTGCTGTTGACCATTGCCGCCAGCCTGGGTTGCTGGGTGAGTTATATTCAGGGGCGATGGCTGGGCAACACGCGAATCGTTCAGAACTGGCTTTCGCATCTTCCGGCACATTATCACCAGCGAGCGCACCACCTTTTCCATAAGCACGGGCTCTCCGCCTTGCTGATTGGCCGCTTTATCGCATTCGTACGCACCCTGCTGCCGACCATTGCGGGCTTGTCCGGCCTGAGCAGCGCGCGCTTCCAGTTCTTTAACTGGATGAGCGGCCTGCTGTGGGTTCTGATCCTGACCACGCTCGGCTACGCGCTCGGTAAAACGCCGGTCTTTATGAAATATGAAGACCAGCTGATGTCTTGCCTGATGCTGCTGCCCGTCGTCCTGCTGGTGTTTGGCCTGGTCGGTTCACTGGTCGTACTGTGGAAAAAGAAATACGGAGCCAGGGGTTAACGATGGTTATCTCCCCGCTCGCGCTGCGCCGCTTCTCTTACGCCATCGTCGCGCTAATGATGTTCAGCGCTCTCATCCTGCTATGGTCTGCCCTACAGCACCAGGAGTCGACGCTGACTATCCGTCCTGTGAGTCAAGGAACCAGCGTGCCGGATGGTTTTTCCATCTGGCATCATCTGGACGCTAACGGGATCCGCTTTAAGAGCATCACGCCGCAAGACGATGTGCTGCTGATAAAATTTGACTCCAGTGCGCAAAGCGCCGCGGCGAAAGCGGTGCTGGACCGCACGTTGCCGCAGGGTTACATCATCGCGCAACAGGATGATGACAGCCACGTAGCCTCCTGGATGTCACGGTTACGCGACACGTCGCATCGATTTGGCTAACGACTAATATTCCGAATATTTTCACCCACTTTGGTGAAACTCCCGTTTACTTACTATGCTTAAGTACGCGGAGCACCCCTCAGATGTTCTCCGCATAGTTCTGGAACACGGCTAACGCCGTAACACAATGGAAGGTTTCTATAATGAAATACCGCATCACCCTGGCTCTGGCCCTTTTTTCTTTAAGCACAGCTTCCTTCGCTATGTCTCTTTGTCAGGAGAAAGAACAGGATATTCAACGCGAAATCAGTTATGCCGAAAAGCATAACAATCAGCACCGGATCGACGGACTGAAAAAAGCGCTGAGCGAAGTGAAAGACAATTGTACGGACAGCAAGCTGCGTGCCGATCATCAGGAAAAAATCGCTGAACAGAAGGACGAGATAGCCGAGCGCCGTCAAGACCTGCAAGAAGCGAAAGAGAAAGGTGATGCGGAAAAAATTGCCAAGCGCGAGAGGAAGTTGCAAGAGGCGCAGGACGAACTGAAAGCGCTGGAAGCTCGCGATTATTGAGTTAACGGAAATCTCAACAGGAGAGAATTATGTCAAAAGATACAACTTCAGAACATCTGCGCGCTGAGCTGAAATCCCTGGCGGACACCCTGGAAGAGGTGCTGAACTCTTCTGCCGATAAATCGAAAGAAGAAGTCAGCAAACTGCGCAGCAAAGCGGAGCAGGCACTGAAAGAGAGCCGTTACCGTCTGGGTGAAACCGGTGATGCACTGGCGAAACAGACCCGCGAAGCGGCTGCGCGCGCAGACGAATATGTACGTGACAATCCATGGACAGGCGTTGGTATTGGTGCCGCAGTGGGTGTGGTGCTGGGTGTCCTGCTGACGCGTCGTTGATTATGGAAGATCCACGTCACGCACAAGGGCCTGCTAAAAACGTCCTCGGCATCGGCCAGCGTATTCTTACGACGCTGGTCGGGATTGCCGAAACGCGCGTCCGGCTTGCGGTAGTGGAATTGGAAGAGGAGAAAGCCAATCTCTTCCAGATGCTGCTCATGCTTGGGCTTACGATGCTCTTTGCCGCGTTTGGTCTGATGAGCCTGATGGTGTTAATCATCTGGGCTATCGATCCACAGTATCGACTGAACGCGATGATTGCGACTACCGTGGTTCTGCTGGTGGCGGCGCTGATAGGCGGTATCTGGACCCTGCATAAAGCGCGCACGTCGACCTTCCTGCGCCATACGCGCCAGGAGCTGGCCAACGACCGCGCCCTGCTGGAGGATGATAAGTCGTGAGCGACAAAGCCGAACGTCAAAAGCGGAAAGCGTATCTGCTGAGCCAGATCCAGCAGCAGCGGCTGGACCTGTCCGCCAGCCGTCGCGACTGGCTGGAGCTGACCCAGCGTTACGATCGCGGCTGGAATACTCTTCTGAGCCTGCGTTCGTGGGCGCTGGTGGGTAGCAGCGTGATGGCGATCTGGACGATTCGTCATCCAAACATGCTGATTCGCTGGGCACGCCGTGGCTTTGGTGTCTGGAGCGCATGGCGTCTGGTGAAAGCAACGATTCGTCAGCAGCAGCTGCGCTAGCCTTCTCGCCGGGTGGCGCTGCGCTTACCCGGCCTACGGTAAAAAAGTAGGCCGGGTAAGGCGTAGCCGTCACCCGGCAAAATCTCTCTATGCTCCCTTACTCAATATCTTTGAAAAAGATTGACAGTTTTCCTTGCTAACAATTGCCATCCGCCCCGTTTACACTCCTCTCCATCGACAGCAAAGACGCGGTATCTACCCGAATTTGCACGCAAATAACGTTTAGCCGCTGATGTGGTTTCCTGGAGAGTAAAATGAAAAAATTAGAAGATGTTGGTGTATTGGTAGCGCGTATTCTGATACCTGTGCTGTTCATCACCGCAGGCTGGGGCAAAATTACCGGCTATGCGGGCACTCAGCAGTATATGGAAGCGATGGGCGTGCCGGGCTTCCTGCTGCCACTGACCATCCTGCTTGAGTTCGGCGGCGGCCTGGCAGTGCTGTTCGGTTTCCTGACCCGCACCACGGCGCTGTTCACCGCAGGCTTTACCCTGCTGACCGCGTTCATCTTCCACAGCAACTTTGCGGAAGGCGTGAACTCTCTGATGTTCATGAAAAACCTGACCATCGCAGGTGGCTTCCTGCTGCTGGCTATCACGGGTCCGGGCGCCTACAGCATCGACCGTCTTCTGAATAAGAAGTGGTAAGCACGCTATACTGATTAAATTCAAAGCGAGGAGACATCTCCTCGCTTTTGCTATCTGACGGAGGAGTAAAAAATGGGACAACTCGTAGACGGCGTCTGGCAGGATGTCTGGTATGACACCAAATCCACCGGTGGACGCTTTAAGCGCTCTGTTTCGGCCTTCCGTAACTGGCTGACCGCCGACGGCGCGCCCGGCCCGAGTGGCGAAGGGGGCTTTGCGGCGGAGAAAGATCGTTATCATCTGTATGTTTCTCTCGCCTGTCCGTGGGCGCACCGCACGCTGATTGTGCGCAAACTTAAAGGTCTCGAATCGCTAATTCCGGTTTCGGTGGTCAACCCGCTGATGCTGGAAAACGGCTGGACGTTCGACAGTGACTTCCCGGCCGCGACGGGTGATGAGCTTTATCATCACGATTTCCTGTATCAGCTCTATCTGCGCGCCGATCCGCACTACACCGGACGCGTAACGGTGCCTGTGCTGTGGGACAAGAAAAACCAGACGATCGTCAGCAATGAATCCGCTGAAATCATTCGCATGTTCAATACCGCGTTTGACGCGCACGGCGCCCGCGCCGGGGATTACTATCCGGTTGAGCTGCGCGAGAAAATTGACGAGCTGAACGGCTGGATCTACGACAACGTCAACAACGGCGTCTATAAAGCCGGTTTTGCCACCAGTCAGGAAGCGTACGACGAAGCGGTCGGCAACGTGTTTGGATCCCTGGAACGTCTGGAGCAGATCCTCGGCCAGCATCGTTATTTAACGGGCGATCGCCTCACCGAAGCAGACATCCGCCTGTGGACGACGCTGATCCGCTTCGATCCGGTGTATGTCACCCACTTCAAGTGCGACAAGCATCGCATCAGCGATTATCTGAACCTGCACGGTTTCCTGCGCGACATCTATCAGATGCCGGGTATTGCGGAGACGGTCAATTTTGACCATATTCGCACCCATTATTTCCGCAGTCATAAGACCATCAACCCAACGGGCATTATCTCCATTGGTCCGTGGCAGGATCTGGATGAACCACACGGGCGCGACGTGCGTTTCGGATAATTATTTAGGGAATCAATTGATTCCCTTTTTTAATTCACGGCATACATCTATCCTTACCTCGATCGCTTAGAAAACAAGTGATTGACTGACTAAGAGGCAAGGAAAAATGGACTGGTATTTAAAAGTACTGCGCAACTACGTTGGATTTGGTGGCCGTGCCCGCCGTAAAGAGTACTGGATGTTCGTTCTGGTGAACTTCGTCCTGATTATGGTGCTGGGTATTGTGGACAAAATCCTCGGCTGGGAACGCGAGGGGGGCGAAGGCATTCTCACCACCATTTATGGTGTGTTGGTTCTGCTGCCTTCATGGGCCGTACTGTTTCGTCGTCTTCACGACACCGATCGTTCGGCGTGGTGGCTGCTGTTGCTGTTGATCCCGCTTATCGGCTGGATCGTGATTTTGATTTTCAACTGTCAGAGCGGAACGCCGGGAGAAAACCGCTTTGGTCCGGATCCGAAGATCTGCGCATAAAAAAAAGCCCGGTGGCGCTTCGCTTACCGGGCCTACAAATTACGATTTTATTTATTATATTGCGTGAAAAGCTTCGGAATTTCGCGTAAACACCATGATTTGGCTTCGCCCATGCTGTCACGACGCCACGCCATAATAATATCCACTTCGCTGGTGTATTCCGGGCTGACAACGCGCAGCCGTCCCTCTGCAATGTCCTTTTCGACGAACGGATACGGCATGGTCGCCACGCCCAGCCCCGCCAGCAGCGCCTGACGCTTATCTTCCAGCGACGTCACCGTCAGACGCGGCTGTTTATCCAGCAACTGCACCGTTAACACCGGGCGCTCGCGCGCGGTATCCGCCACCGCCACGCCGCGGTATTTCACGCGCGTGACCTCAGAGAGCGGTTCCGGCTCCTGATGGATCGGGTGACCCGGCGCAGCGACGTAGACGTTCATCACGCTATACAGTTTGCGCGAGTTAATTTCTGACGAGGAGCGGAAATGCATATCCGGCGCAATGACGATATCCGCCCTGCCCGTCTCAAGACGCTCCCACGCCCCGGCCAGTACCTCGGTGATGATCGACAGCTGGGTATTGGCTTTCGCGGCCAGTCTGTCCACCAGCGGGAACAGCGCCTCGGTGGGCACCAGCGCTTCGGTCACTAACGTCAGATGGGTTTCCCAGCCGCGGGCCAGCGCTTCGGCATCGGTCGTCAGTTTATCCGCCGCTTCCAGCAATACGCGGCCGCGCTCCAGCAGCATCCGCCCAACGTTGGTGAATTTTGTTCGATGGCCGGAGCGATCGAAGAGCACAACATCCAGCTCCTCCTCCAGCTTTTGCATGGTATAGCTCAGCGCAGACGGAACGCGCCCCAGTTCATCTGCCGCCGCGGCAAAACTGCCGCGCCTGTCAATCGCGTCCATGACGCGAAGCGCCTCAAGCGTCAATGCTCTCTCTTTAGCCATCTCGTTCTCATTCAGGAAATTTGAACATACCGGGCAGAATATCTGGCTAACAATGCAGCGTCCATACCTTTACCATTGATTTAGTGTAAAGAGAGGTCAAGTTTATGATTACGACAAGAACAGCGAAACAGTGCGGACAAGCCGATTTCGGTTGGTTGCAGGCCCGCTACACCTTTTCCTTTGGACACTACTTTGACCCTAAACTTCTCGGTTACGCTTCACTGCGCGTATTGAACCAGGAAGTGCTCGCCCCGGGCGCGTCCTTCCAGCCGCGCACGTACCCGAAAGTCGATATCCTGAACCTGATCCTGGAAGGCGAGGCAGAATACCGCGATAGCGAGGGCAATCATGTCCAGGCGAAGGCTGGCGAGGCGCTGTTAATTTCCACGCAGCCGGGTATTAGCTATAGCGAGCATAACCTCAGCAAAGACAAAACGCTGACCCGCATGCAGCTGTGGCTGGATGCCTGTCCGGAGCGGGAAAATCCGCTGGTGCAAAAAATCGATCTGAAGGGCGATAAACAGCAGCTGATTGCCTCGCCAGACGGCAGCAAAGGCAGCCTGCAGTTACGCCAGCAGGTGTGGCTGCACCATATCGAACTGAAAAAAGGTGAACAGGCAAGCTTCCAGCTTCATGGCCCGCGCGCCTATCTGCAGTCCATTCACGGAACGGTGCATGCGGTGACGCACGCGGAAGAGAAAGAGGCGCTCACCTGCGGCGACGGCGCGTTTATTCGTGATGAAGCGAATATCACCCTGGTGGCGGATACGCCGCTGCGCGCGCTGCTGATTGATTTGCCGGTTTAAAGAACAGACTCGCCCCTCACCCTAGCCCTCTCCCCAAAGGGGAGAGGGAACGATCGAGCCCTCGCCCCTATGGGGAGAGGGGTTGGGGTGAGGGGAAATTTTTACACCTTACTCGCCATAATCTCAATAATCTGCCGGTCCGTTGCCTGCATCGAGCGGCACGCCAGCGCGCACAGGTTCGCGATCGACTGCTCCACGTCGTGGGCCACAATCCCCTCGTTGCCCGTCACGGCAGTATCATCCAGCGCCATCATCACGGCTTTCCAGGCGCTGGTGACGCTGGTCGAGACCTTCATTGCGCAACTGTTAGACGCCCCGTCACAGATCATCCCGCTGACGTCGCCGATCATACTGCCGATCGCCATGGCAATAGTCTGGTAAGATCCGCCCATCAGCCACGCCATCCCCGCCGCAGCCCCCATTCCGGCCGTTGTCGCCGCACACAGCGCGGACAAGCGCGGAAGCTGGTAATGGATATAGATCGCCGACAGGTGCGAGAGCATCAGCGCCCGCGCCAGCCGTTCGTCATCGGCCTGAACGTGCTCAGCCACCACCACCACCGGCATGGTGGCGGTGATGCCCTGATTCCCGGAACCCGAGTTGCTCATCGCCGGCAGTGTCGCGCCCCCCATGCGGGCATCCGAGGCTGCGCTGGTGCGGATAACAATGTCTGACCCCAGATCCTGCGCCATCCATCCGCGTGTGCGCTGTTTATTGAGCGTCGCACCAATATGCAACCCCCAGTTGCCACGTAAACCTTCGCGGGAGAGCGCATCGTTCAGCCGTCCCGCATCGAGGATAAAGCGGATCGCGTCGAACGGCACCTGTTCCACAAACTCAAGGATCTGCGACAGCGTGGTGGTCGAGAGCACCGCCAGCGGATCGTCGCTGTTCTGGCTCTGATTATCGTCAAGCCTGAAGCGCGTTTCGCCCTGACAAACTACCTCCACCACGCGAGTGTGCCCGCCAGCGATGGTCACCATCGCCGAGGATTCACCGACGTAAACGCAGGCACGTGAATAGAGGATCTCATCGCACGGCTCCTGCAATTTTACCTGCACCAGACCCGCGTTCAGCAGTGCTTTGGCGCGCGTTAGCGCCTCGGACGACGCGTCTTTCAACACCTCCAGCCCGGCGTGTGCATTACCGCCTGTCGCCCCCAGCGCGGCCGCGATGGGTAAACCGACCATACCGGTACCGGGCACCGTTACGCCAAGCCCGTTTTTCATCAGGTTCGGCGATACCCACGCCTCGATACGCGTCACCTCACCGTCAAGCTGTCCGGCAGCCATCGCGCACGCCAGCGCCAGCGAGACGGGTTCGGTACAGCCCAGCGCAGGCTTTACCTCTTCCTGCACCGCGCGAATAAAATGGTTCCATAAAGGATTAATTTGCTCAGACATCGTTACGACCTTATTTAACCTCATGAGAAGGCGAGGAAAGGAGAAACACAAAGCAGCAGCCCGGTAATCACAATAATCACCAGCGATACGCCTTTATATTTATGAAGTGCGGGCACTTTGTAGACCAGCCACGCCGGAATTAAGCAGCCCACCATCCCGAAAATAGGGCTACAGATGGAAGTGAAGCTCAGCACCGGCGCGTTTAACACAATCGCGCTCCAGGCCAGCAGGATGGCGAACAGCATAATCCCGCGCTGGACGGCATTTTCATTGATTTTCTCCGCCGGCATTTTGCGGCGCAGGATGTTCATCACAATGCCCTGCGTCGCCTCACGAAAGCCGAGATAGACGCCAAAGAACGCGGTCATCACAGCGAAAATATTGAGGATTACGCTGACAATTTTGACCCAGCCCGCGCCGTCACCGCTGATAAACTGTGCTGCGATTGCCAGGGCGGAAATATTCTGCTCGTAGGCTTTTACCGCCTCGTCGTGCCCCATCGCCAGGGTGAAGGAGACAGCGTAGAAAAAGACCGTCACAAACAGCACGCCAAAGGCGATATTCATTGCCCGCAGCGCTTTATGCCGCGCCACCTCAACGGATTTTTCCCTTGAACGATAGGAAATCACCATCGGGCTTAATGTCTGAATAAACAGAATGGAGGTTAAGGTGAAAGGCAGCGTAATAATGGCGTTTTTAATCAGCAGCCCCATTGGCGGCAGCATACCGACGTTGGCTAAATGCCAGAGGCCAATCATCGAAAGCCCCAGCGCCGCCACCACAAATAATTTGGTCAGCACCATCAGGCTGGAGACTTTAAACAGCAGCTTTTCACCGCGCGACGAAATGGCGACCAGAATGCAGATCAGGAATAAGCCGTAGAACGGATTTTCCGAGAGCAAACCGTCGGTTACGCCGAAGGTGTGTAAATAGGATGCGCTGTCGTTGGTAATGGCCGTCGAATAGACAAACATCCAGATCACCAGCATCACGAAATAAAGTGCACCCAATAAGATGCCCCAGTTTTTGCCTAAATATCCGCTAATAACGCTCGGATAGTCTTTACATTCCGGTGATTCCGCCAGCGTATTAATAAACAGGCGCTGGAACAGGTACATGGCCGGATAACCAATTATCGACGAGAGTAAAAATACCCATAGCCCCATTAATCCAACCTGCACCGGAAGAAAAACAATGCCCGCGCCGATAGCCATCCCAATACTCATGATGACCCAGCCCGTATCGGTGCTGTCGAATTTAATCGCCTCTCGCCATTCGCTTTCGCTCATTCCCGCCCGCCTTGCCGCAGGGGAATCACTCACAATCACACTGCTGTTTGTTGCCATATTCATTGGGCACTCGCTTATTTTGTAGGGTAACGATTTGTTTTTATAAGGTTCCGATCGCCAGCGATTGCGAGTCAGAGGGTGCAGGTGTGAGTTATTGGTATGGGGAGATCATATCCGGAGCGCGGGAGAAAAAAGTCACAACTTTTATAGGGATTTCCTTAGGCGAGAGGAAAATATTACTTCGGGATAGCAGAAAAGAGAGCGAGTTTTCTAAAATTGACGGTGTTCACAAAATTAAAAGCCTCCTCATCTGAGGAGGCTGAAGATGGGGCCTGTGTTATATTGCCTGCGTAAACGTCCTCGAAATCACGTCCTGCTGCTGCTCGCGCGTCAGAGCGTTAAACCGCACCGCATAGCCTGAAACGCGGATCGTCAGGTTCGGATAGTTCTCCGGATGGGCGATGGCATCCAGCAGCATCTCCCGGTTCATCACGTTGACGTTCAGGTGCTGCCCGCCCTCGATGGTCGCTTCGTGGTGGAAGTACCCGTCCAGCAGCCCGACAAGGTTGGTTTTGCGCACCAGCTCGTCCTTGCCCAGTGCCTGCGGCACGATGGAGAAGGTGTAGGAGATCCCGTCTTTGGCATAGGTGAACGGCAGCTTGGCGACCGAGGTCAACGACGCCACCGCCCCTTTTCTGTCGCGCCCGTGCATCGGGTTGGCGCCAGGCGCAAACGGTGTACCGCCGCGACGTCCGTCCGGCGTGTTGCCGGTCTTCTGCCCGTAAACCACATTGGAGGTGATGGTCAGGATCGACTGCGTCGGCACGGCGTTGCGGTACGTCGGCAGCGCCTGGATTTTCTTCATAAAGCGCTCAACCAGATCGCAGGCGATACTGTCCACGCGATCGTCGTTGTTGCCGTATTGCGGATAGTCGCCTTCGATGACGAAATCGACCGCCAGACCGGTGTGGTCGCGCACCGGTTTTACCGTGGCGTACTTGATGGCCGACAGGGAATCCGCCGCCACCGACAGCCCGGCAATGCCACAGGCCATGGTGCGGTAAACGTCCCGGTCGTGCAACGCCATCAGCGAGGCTTCGTAGCTGTATTTATCATGCATGTAGTGAATGAGATTCAGCGCACTGATGTACTGCACTGCCAGCCAGTCCATGAAGTGATCGAGGCTCGCCATTACGGTGTCGTAATCCAGTACCTCATCCAGCAGCGGCTCGGTTTTCGGCCCCACCTGGATCTTCAGCTTCTCATCCACCCCGCCGTTAATCGCGTACAGCAGCGTTTTCGCCAGGTTGGCGCGTGCGCCGAAGAACTGCATCTGCTTGCCGATCACCATCGGACTGACGCAGCAGGCAATGGCGTAGTCGTCGCTGTTGAAGTCGGCACGCATCAGATCGTCGTTCTCGTATTGCAGCGAGGAGGTGACGATCGAGACCTGCGCGGCGTATTTCTTGAACGCGATCGGCAGCTGTTCGGACCAGAGGATCGTCAGGTTTGGCTCCGGCGCAGGCCCCATGGTGTGCAGGGTATGCAGATAGCGGAAGCTGTTTTTGGTCACCAGCGTGCGCCCGTCCAGCCCCATGCCGCCGATCACTTCCGTGGCCCAGATCGGATCGCCGGAGAAGAGCGTGTCGAACTCCGGCGTGCGCAGGAAGCGCACCATGCGGATCTTCATGATGAAGTGGTCGATCAGCTCCTGGGCCTGCACCTCGTTCAGCCTTCCTGCCTGCATGTCGCGTTCAATGTAGATATCGAGGAACGAGGCCGTGCGCCCCAGCGACATCGCCCCGCCGTTTTGGGATTTCACTGCGGCAAGGTAGGCAAAGTAGACCCACTGCACCGCTTCCTGCGCATTCATCGCCGGACGTGAAATATCAAAGCCATAGTTCGCCGCCATCTGCTGGATCTGGAGCAACGCACGCTTATGCTCCGCCAGCTCCTCGCGCAGGCGGATCGTGGCCTCCAGATCGTCTCCGCGCTCCAGTTTCCCCTGGAGATCGGCGAACTGAAGTTCACGCTCGCGCACCAGATAGCTGATACCGTATAGCGCCACGCGGCGGTAGTCGCCGATGATGCGTCCGCGCCCGTAGCCGTCCGGCAGACCAGTGAGCACGCCAGATTTTCGGCAGCGCATCATCTCCGGGGAATAAACGTCAAATACGCCCTGGTTGTGGGTTTTGCGCAGGTCGGTGAAGAGATATTCAAACTGCGGATCCATCTCGCGACCGTAGGCTTCGAACGAGCTGCGGATCATATTGATCCCGCCGTACGGATGCAGGGCCCGCTTGAGCGGCTTGTCGGTTTGCAGGCCGACGATCGTCTCCAGCTCCTGGTCAATATAGCCCGGCCCGTGCGCGGTAATGGTGGTGGCGATGTTGGTGTCAAAATCCACCGGAGCGTGAGTAGCATTCTCCTGGCGAATGCCGACCATCACCTTCTGCCACAGCGCCGTCGTTGCTGGCGTCGCCTGCGCGAGGAAAGCTTCATCGCCTTCATAAGGGGTGTAGTTATGCTGAATAAAATCGCGCACGTTAACGGCGTTTTTCCATTCTTCACCGCAAAACCCGGCCCATGCGTCGCTGTAAGGCGCGACGCCCGTATCGATTGTTACTTTCATCAGATTCTCGCTTTATCAGGCGTAAGCCGCAGCCGGGGTGACCTTCCCAAGACGGAGGGCGTCCAGCGCGATCATTTTTTCTTCATTGGTAGGGATCACCGCGCAGGCCGCGCGGGACGACTCGGTGGAGATCACGCGCTCACCCGCGCTGCCCGGCAGGGCATTTTTGGACTCGTCGAGGATGATGCCAAACACCTTCAGGTGCTCCACCACCAGCGCGCGGATAAGCACGGAGTTCTCACCGATCCCGCCGGTAAACACCACGCCATCCAGACGGTGCAGGGATGCGGCATGACCGGCGATATGCCGCGCTATGCGGTGGACAAAGGTCTTTATCGCCAGCCGCGCCCGCTCGTTGCCGTCATGCCAGGCTTTCTCCAGCACGCGCAAATCGGAGGAGATGCCGGAGATCCCCAGCAGCCCGGACTCTTTGTTGACCACGCGCTCCAGATCCTCGAACGTCTGGCCGGTCTGCCGGGCAATCCACGCCATCGCGCCAAAATCTACGTCGCCACAGCGCGTGCCCATCACCAGTCCTTCAAGCGGCGTCATCCCCATGGACGTGTCCACGCTTCTGCCGTTACGCACCGCGCAAATGGACGCCCCGTTGCCGAGATGGGCAATCACCAGGCCGCTGTCTTCGGCGGAGAGCCCGAGAAGCGCGTGCGCCTGCGCCGCCACGTAGCGGTGAGAGGTACCGTGGAAGCCGTAGCGGCGCACGCCCAGCTCTTCAAAATAGCGGTACGGCAAGCCGTACAGATACGCCTGCGGCGCCATGGTCTGGTGGAAGCTGGTATCAAATACCGCCACCTGCTGCACCCCGGGGAAGAGTCGCTCTGCGGCTTCCACGCCGCTCAGGTTAGCGTAGTTATGCAGCGGCGCCAGCGGGGAGACCTGGCGGATCTGCTCCATCACCTCTTCCGTGATCAGGGTCGACTCGCTGAAGAGATCGCCGCCGTGGGCAATGCGATGGCCAATCAAAGCCACGCTGCCCATCAGGTCGCGCTTCTCCAGCTCCAGGGCGATGGCGGCCAGCGCCCCTTCGTAGTCCTGATGAGCCAGTCTGACTGGCTCACCCCCATTCACGGAAATAAAGGCTTTTTCTGTGTTGATGCCGTCCGCAATGCCCGTCAGCAGGGCATCGCAGCCTGCGGCGTCCAGCACCGAAAACTTAACAGAGGACGATCCGCAGTTAATGACCAGTACTACCGGAAACTCAATCATGGTATGGCTCCGCTCTTCCTGAGCTTTGGTTTAAAACAGTTTGTACACGATGTTCAGAATGGTCAGCAGGCCGACCACGGTTACGAAGATGTTCTCGGTCCGGCCTTTGTATTTCGCCAGCGCCGGTGCTTTGCGGATGGCGTACATCGGCAGCAGGCACAGCAGAGAGGCGATAATTGGCGCGCCCATGGCTTCAATAAGGTCGAGAATGTTCGGGTTGGCATAGGCCACAATCCAGGTGGAGCCCATGATGAAGACCATGCTGATGGTGTTCAGCTTGCCCACGGAGACGTTCTTCTTGTCGCCCTTGTAGCCGAACTTAACGATCAGGCCGTTCAGCCCCTCCAGCGTGCCCAGGTAGTGGCCGAAGAAGGATTTAAAGATAGCGACCAGCGCGATGATGGACGCGCCGTACTCCAGCACCGTGGCGAATGTGGATTTACTGCCTGACATCGACGCAAAGTGGTTCGCCAGGTAAGAGAGCACCGGAATGTTCTGCGCTTTGGCGTCCGCCATGTTCTGCGGAGAGAGCGTAAACAGGCAGCTAAAGGCGAAGAACATCACCACCGCCACCATCAGCAGGCTGGCGCGACCGATGATTTTGGAACATTTCTGCTCGGTGAATTCTTTACCAAACTCCGGCTCGTACTCTTCGCGCTTGGAGACCACAAACGAGGAGACGATAGGCGAGAAGTTGAAGGAGAAGACCATAATGGAAATCCCCAGCCACACCGTGACAAGAATGCCGTCATGACCGGTGAAGGCGATATCGCTCAGGTTAACCTGGTCGATCACCGCTGAGTTCCAGTACGGGATCAGCGAGAGAGAAATCAGCACCAGGCTGGCGATGAACGGGAACACCAGGTAGCTCATCACCTTCACCATCAGGTCTTTACCGAACCAGATCACAAAGGCCATCAGCAGCAGCAGGAACAGCGCTACCACGCCGCGGTTCAGGGCAGGCATCTGGAGCTGGTTTTCCCAGAAGGTCATAAAGGTGTTGGTAATGGTGACGCCGTAAATCCACAGCAGCGGGCAAATAGCAAAGAAGTAGAGGAAGGTGATCACCACCCCGCCGGTCTTACCAAAATGCTCTTCCACCGTTTCGGTGATGTTGCCGGAGACGTTACTGCCGGACAAACACAGACGCGCCAGCGCGCGGTGGCAGTAAAAGGCAATGGGGAACGCCAGAACCAGCATCAGCAGAATAGGGATCAGGCCACCAAAGCCTGCGCGGATGGGGAAGAACAGCACGCCAGCGCCAATGGCGGTACCAAACAGGCCGAGCGTCCAGGTGGTATCCGATTTACGCCAGGAGGACGTTTTTGTCTGGCCAACGATAATGCTTTCTGTGTTGCTCATAGGTCACCTTTATGCGTCAACGAAGCCGGTAATTTGGGAAACACGGGAGAGATCAATATTGCCACCGGAAATAATGCAGACGGTTTTACGGCCCTGAATATAGTGGTCCAGCTTGCCGCTTAATAACGCCGCGCACGCCAGCGCGCCAGCACCTTCCGTAACCACTTTATTTCGCTGAATAAGCGCGATCATGCTGTTGCGAATCTCGTCTTCGCTGACCAGCACAATGTCGTCAACCAGTTCACAAACGATTTCGAAGGTTAAATTACCCGGGCGAGACACGTCGCAGCCGTCCGCTAATGTGCCGGTAATACGGTGGTTCGTTATTTCACCGGTCTGATACGACGCCGCCATTCCGTGCACGTTTTCAGACTGCACGCCGATAATATTGATAGTTGGGTTGATGGATTTAATTGCTGTCGCAATACCGGCAATTAAACCACCACCGCCGATGGGAACAATCACGTTATCCACGTCGTATAAATCTTCGAGGATTTCCAGGCCGATGGTGCCCTGACCGGCGATCACTTTCGGATCGTCGTAAGGCGGGATAAATATGCGCCCTTCCATCTCGACGATTTCGCTCACTTTGGCGATAGTGTCGTTAAAGTTCTCGCCATGCAGCACCACTTCGGCGGAGTAGTCGCGCGTGGCGGCCACCTTGGATTTCGGCGCGCCCATAGGCATTACCACTTTGCCGTCGATGCCGAGCATGGCGCAGGATAGCGACACCCCCTGCGCGTGGTTCCCTGCGGAACAGGCAACCACGCCCTTGCGTTTTTCCGCATCGGTCAGCGAGCTTAATTTATTAAACGCCCCACGTATTTTAAACGAACCGGTACGCTGCATATTTTCAAATTTCAGGAATATCTCCCCCTTACACCGTTCGCTCAGATAATTTGAGCGCGGCATACCGGTTTTATAGATCTTTCCCGCCAGTCTTTTTCTGGCGTCCTGAATATCGTCAATGGTCACCGGGAGATCGTAAGTAATGTGCATAATATCCTCGTTATAATAATTCATTGTTTTCAGGCAAAGTCAGGGTATCAGAGCGTTAAAAATCGTCGCTCCGGGTATTTTAAATCATCATTATTTCTATCGTCGTTTTTCGATATTCATCGACGAATATTGTTTTGCCAGTTCAACTAATACTGACGCCGATTTTTTAATACTGTAATTTTTTGACCACACGGCAGCATAACGCGCCACGGGTAATTCATCTTCCACCGGCAGGACAATAAACTGGTCCGAGCCGAATGGCGCAATCATGTCACGGGGGATCACCGTCAGGTAATCGGCATTGAGAACAAGGTTATAGATGGTGACGACGGAATCGGTCTGGACGATGTTTTCAATGCTGATGTGGTTATCTTGCAGGGTGGTCAGGAGTTCGTTGTAGTAGCCCATATCGGTTTGCGGCATCACCCACTGCTCGTGCGTGAGCGATGCCAGTCTGGTCGGGCCGGTGCACGTTCGTGATTTACTCGCCACCAGCACAAACTCAGATTCAAAGAGTGGCTCAACGTGAAGATCCTGGAGCAACATCCCATCGCTCAGCGTGCCGATGGCGAAATCCAGCCGGCCATCGCGAATGGCGGGCAGGAATGAAGAGAGCTGCGCTTCATACATTGAGACGCGCGCCTTCGGGAACACTTCCTTGAATTTTTTGATCATCCCGGACAGGAAGGTGAAGCCAATCAGCGACGGATAGCCGAAGGAGACGTCCATGACGGTACTGAAACTGAGGCTGTTGATCTCGCTCACCATGTTTTTCATTTCGCGGGTGATCGACTCAGCGTAGGACAGCAGCACCTGACCGGCGGCAGTGAGTTTTACGCCGGTGTTTTTACGCACCATCACTTCCACCCCAAAGTAGGATTCGATGTCGCTGATGATTTTGCTGACGGCAGGTTGCGTCAGCCCCAGTTGTCTTGCAGCAGAACCTATAGAGCCACTTTTGATGACTTCCTGAAATACCACGAGGTGCTGTGTTTTCGGTAGAATAATAGTATTCATAATATTCTGCGCTTATTTCCCTATGACGCAGCGGATTCTACCCAATATTGTTTAAGGGGGTATGTGCTGTTACTCACAATTTGCCAGGATGCCATTTTTACAACCACATTTAAAATCGATTTATAATCTTATTATTCAAACAGTTAGATAGCTAAAAATACGCAATTACGCTGATATTGATCAACAAAATCCGCGGTAATAAATTTATTTTATGGCAATAACCAGCATGAATTTTTCTGCCTTAACAATATTAATAAAGACTATCTTTCAGGCAATTAAAGGTTAATAAACCATCATTATTCTTTTAAAACTTTTTTGTGGTTTATCAACTTTATCAGGAATATTTTCTCAGCTTCCGGTTAAAGAGTGGGATATATCACACATTCACCAGAAGAATGTTTTTAGATTCAATATTAAATTATCAAATGAATAACATTCAGCATCACTGAGTCAACATTAACAACATCTGTTCAACACTAAAATTTTCTAATTTTATAGCGTTAAATTTTGTGATTACGATCATGCGCAGCAGATGAAAGGAATGCATAGTCGGTAAAACAGTGAAATGCGCTTAGCGTCGCAAAACTGAGAATTGATGTTGTTTGGCGCTTCGCTTACCCGGCCTGCAACCTTCAGAAAACAAAAACCCCGCCGAAGCGGGGTTTCGTAAGAAGTTGAAGCTGACCGATAAGCCGGGTTCTGTCGTGGACAGTCATTCATCTAGGCCAGCAATCGCTCACTGGCTCAAGCAGCCTACCCGGGTTCAGTACGGGCCGTACCATGTGAACCCCTATTTGGCCTTGCTCCGGGTGGAGTTTACCGTGCCACGGACTGTTACCAGCCGCGCGGTGCGCTCTTACCGCACCCTTTCACCCTTACCTGATCCCGCTTACGCGGGCCATCGGCGGTTTGCTCTCTGTTGCACTGGTCGTGGGTTTCCCCCCCAGGCGTTACCTGGCACCCTGCCCTGTGGAGCCCGGACTTTCCTCCCCTCCGCCCGTCTCCCCCGAAAGGGACGACGACGAAGCGGCGACTGTCTGGTCAGCTTCGGCGCGCAGTATAGAGGGTTTGCGCGCCGCTGTCACCCCTGGCTACGCATGCCTACCTGCAATGTGGCCGCGATATTGCGCGAGGCGCGGTAAATGTTGTCGTACGCTCCCTGGAACGCCTCTTCCAGTGAACCGATGCGGGTCAATACGCTGAACACCGCGTCGATGCCGTACTGATGCACCACACCCACATCCTGCGTCAGACTTCCGGCAATCCCTATCACCGGCTTATGGTATTTTTTGGCGACGCTCGCCACGCCGACGGGCACTTTGCCATTAATGCTCTGGCTGTCGATGCGCCCTTCTCCCGTCAGCACCCACGTGCAGTCGTGAATATGTTCTTCAAGATTGAGCGCCTGAGTGACAATCTCAATGCCGCTTTTCAGCTCAGCGCCCAGGAAGGCCATCAGCGCCGCGCCCATGCCGCCCGCCGCTCCTGCCCCCGGAACCGGGTTGACGTCAATGCGCAGCGATTTTTTGATCACGTTGGCGTAGTGGCTAAGACTGGCGTCGAGTTCGAGGATCATCTCCTCCGTGGCGCCTTTTTGCGGGCCAAAGATACGCGACGCGCCGCTTTCACCGACCAGCGGATTCGTCACGTCACAGGCGACGCGGATTGCGCACCCCTGAAGACGCGGATCAAGATCAGAAATATCAATACGGTTCAGCGCCATCAGGCTGCCGCCGCCGTAGCCGATCTCCGTCCCGTTCGCATCCGTAAACCTCGCGCCCAGCGCCTGCATCATACCCGCGCCCCCATCGTTGGTTGCGCTCCCGCCGATACCGATAATGATGTTGCGCGCGCCTTTATCCAGCGCGCGGAGGATCAGCTCCCCCGTCCCGCGCGACGTCGTGACCAGCGGGTTACGCTGCGCGGGAGGAACAAGTACCAGGCCGCTGGCGGCGGCCATCTCGATAAACGCGGTGGTACCGTCGCCCGAGATCCCCCAGCTGGCCTTCACCTTTTCCCCTAACGGGCCGGTGACGACAGCCTGCTGCCAGGTGCCCTGCGTCGCGGCGATCATCGCTTCAACCGTACCTTCTCCGCCGTCAGCAACGGGAACAGACACGTAATGAGCGTCGGGGAAAATTTCCCGAAATCCTTTTTCTATCGCCTGCGCCACCTCAGTGGCAGACAGGCTTTCTTTATAAGAGTCTGGCGCGATTACGATTTTCATAGTTGTATGCCTGAGCCGTAGGCCCGGTAAGCGTAACGCCACCGGGCGGGACGTCATTAGCGAGCAATTTCAACCTTCGCCAGCTTTTCGTAATAGCACGCTAACGCGCTGTGATCGGCGGTGCCCAGACCGTCCGCACGCAGCGCCTGCATCATCTCCATGACGGCGGCAGTCAGCGGCAACTGCGCGCCCACGCCGTGGGAGGTATCCAGCGCATTCGCCAGATCTTTAATGTGCAGATCGATGCGGAAGCCCGGCTTGAAGTTACGATCCATCACCATCGGTGCCTTGGCATCCAGCACGGTGCTGCCCGCAAGACCACCGCGAATGGCCTGATAGACCAGATCCGGATTAACGCCCGCTTTGGTGGCCAGCGTCAGTGCTTCGGACATGGCCGCGATGTTCAACGCCACAATCACCTGGTTTGCCAGCTTGGTGACGTTGCCTGCGCCAATTTCACCGGTATGCACCACGGAGCCAGCCATGGCTTTCATCAGGTCGTAGTATTTGTCGAACACGGCTTTATCACCCCCCACCATCACCGACAGAGTACCGTCGATGGCTTTCGGTTCGCCGCCGCTGACCGGCGCATCCAGCATCTCCACGCCTTTCGCTTTCAGCGCCTCGCTAATTTCGCGGCTCGCCAGCGGTGCGATAGAACTCATGTCGATCACCACCAGGCCCGGCTTCGCGCCGTCGATAATGCCGTTCTCACCCAGCGCCACCTCTTTCACGTGCGGGGAGTTTGGCAGCATGGTGATAATGACATCGCACTGCTCGGCGATCGCTTTTGCAGTTGTCGCCGTTTCTGCGCCAGCCGCAATCACTTCTGCCACCGCGTCTGAATTACGATCTAAAACCACCAGTGAGTAACCTGCTTTGATGAGGTTTTTGCTCATTGGTTTGCCCATGATACCCAGGCCAATAAAACCCACTTTCAGCGTCATAATCTGTTTCCTCAATGATGGTTATTTTTTAAAAGCGTCTGCTAATTTCTGCGTGGCGGCGCGGAATACGCCGAGGTCGCTGCCGACGGCGACAAACGTTGCGCCCCACTCCAGGTAGCGGCGGGCATCGGCTTCCACCGGCGCCAGAATGCCGCACGGTTTACCGTGCGCTTTGGCACGGGCAAAAATGTGCTGGATTGCCCGCTGCACGTCCGGGTGGCTGGCGTTGCCCAGATGACCAAAGGCGGCCGCCAGATCGCTCGGGCCGACGAAAATACCGTCGACACCTTCGGTCGCGGCAATGGCGTCGACGTTATCGACCCCCTGCTGGCTCTCGATCTGAACCAGAATGGTGATGTTCTTGTTGGACTGGGCGAAATAGTCCGGCACGGTGCCAAACATGTTGGCGCGGTGAGAGACAGACACGCCGCGGATCCCTTCCGGCGGATAGCGGGTGGCAGCTACGGCCAGCACCGCTTCTTCTTCCGTTTCAACAAACGGGATCAGGAAGTTGTAGAAGCCGATATCCAGCAGACGCTTGAGGATCACCGGCTCGTTGGTAGGTAAACGCACCACCGGCGCGCTGTGGCTGCCTTTCAGCGCCATCAGCTGCGGAATAAACGTGTTGATATCGTTTGGCGCATGTTCGCCGTCCAGCACCAGCCAGTCGAATCCGGCCAGGCCCAGCACTTCGGTGCTGATGGGGTTGGCCAGCGCAGACCAGCAGCCAATCTGAATCTGATGCGCCGCAAGGGCCGCTTTAAATTTATTCGGGAAGATGTCGTTACTCATTACGTATACCTTTTTTAATTCCGCAGTTTTAGCCAGTAGCTTTTCTTATTTATTCCGACTCAGCGTCAGCGTTATATTTATTTACTGACTGAATTTTGGCGTTATAAAATCGTCATTCAGTATAATCGTCACCACCCGGCAGCACATTGTCTCAATGCTCAATTATCCAACGGGGTTAGCACGCTATTTTGAGCATATGCCCAATGCAGTGGGCGCTGATGCACAGAATCAACGATTAGTGTGTCGGGAGCGATCGCGATCACATTCTCACTTTTCCTCTCCTGACATTCTTTATTTCCTCAATAAGAAACGATTAACCATCTGGCTATATTTAGTATCAGATATTTTGCTGGAGATGAGTGAACAATGGCCGATATTGAAATTCGACAGGCGTCGCCGACGGCGTTCTATATAAAATTGCACGATACCGATAACGTGGCGATTATTGTCAACGACAATGGCTTAAAAGCGGGTACCCGCTTTCCGGACGGGCTGGAGCTGATTGAGCACATTCCGCAGGGGCACAAAGTCGCACTGGTCGATATCCCGGCGCAGGGCGAAATCGTGCGCTACGGCGAAGTCATCGGCTATGCGGTGCGCGCTATCCCGCAGGGTAGCTGGATTGAGGAGTCGCTGGTTGAGCTGCCCACCGCCCCGCCGCTGGAGACGTTGCCGCTGGCTACCCGCGTCCCTGAGCCGTTACCTCCGCTGGAGGGTTATACCTTCGAAGGTTACCGCAACGCGGATGGCAGTGTGGGAACCAAAAACCTGCTTGGCATCACCACCAGCGTGCATTGCGTGGCGGGTGTCGTGGATTACGTGGTGAAAATTATTGAGCGCGATCTGCTGCCGAAATACCCCAACGTTGACGGCGTGGTGGGGCTTAACCACCTGTACGGCTGCGGCGTGGCGATCAACGCGCCCGCAGCGGTCGTGCCGATCCGCACGATCCACAATATCGCCCTTAACCCAAACTTTGGCGGCGAGGTGATGGTGATTGGCCTCGGCTGTGAAAAATTGCAGCCAGAACGCCTGTTGCAGGGTACTGAGGATGTGAAAGCCATTCCGGTTGACGAGGCCAGTATTGTGCGTCTTCAGGATGAACACCATGTCGGCTTCAGATCGATGGTCGACGACATTTTACAGGTGGCAGAGCGCCATCTGGAGAAGCTGAACAAACGCCAGCGTGAAACCTGCCCGGCCTCTGAACTGGTGGTTGGGACACAGTGTGGCGGCAGCGATGCGTTTTCCGGCGTCACCGCTAACCCGGCGGTAGGTTATGCCTCCGATCTGTTCGTGCGCTGCGGCGCCACGGTGATGTTCTCCGAGGTCACCGAAGTGCGTGACGCCATCCACCTGCTTACGCCGCGCGCCGTCAACGAGGAGGTGGGTAAACGCCTGCTGGAGGAGATGGCCTGGTACGATAACTATCTCGACATGGGCAAAACCGACCGCAGCGCCAACCCGTCTCCGGGTAACAAGAAAGGCGGCCTGGCGAACGTGGTGGAAAAGGCCCTCGGGTCGATTGCCAAATCCGGCCAGAGCGCGATTGTGGAAGTGCTCTCACCTGGCCAGCGACCAACCAAACGCGGTCTGATCTACGCGGCAACGCCTGCCAGTGATTTCGTGTGCGGCACCCAGCAGGTGGCATCCGGCATTACGGTACAGGTCTTTACCACCGGACGCGGCACGCCGTACGGCCTGATTGCGGTACCGGTGATCAAAATGGCGACCCGCACCGAGCTGGCAAACCGCTGGTATGACTTAATGGATATCAACGCGGGCACCATCGCCACCGGGGAAGAGAGTATTGAAGAGGTGGGCTGGAAGCTGTTCCACTTCATTCTGGATGTGGCAAGCGGACGGAAGAAAACCTTCTCCGATCAATGGGGATTGCATAACTCGCTGGCGGTGTTTAACCCGGCACCGGTGACGTGATGGCCCCTCACCCTGCCCTCTCCCCACCGGGGAGAGGGTAAAAAAACCGCACCGAGCAGTCCCCTCTCCCCTATGGGGAGAGGGTTAGGGTGAGGGGAAAAGCCTCTTTAGACCAGCACCACATCGATCCCGCTTTTGCGTAACCCTTCCAGGCTTTCCGCCGGAATACCTTCATCAACGATAATCATGTCGATCCGCTGAGTATCAATGATTTTATGCAGGCTTGAACGGTTAAACTTGCTGGAATCAGTGACAACGATAATACGCTCCGCCACCTCGCACATTTTCCGGTTCAGACGGGCTTCATCCTCGTTGTGCGTACTCACCCCCCGATCGAGATCGATGGCATCGACGCCCAGGAACAGCAGGTCAAAATGGTAATTCTGTAAGGACTGCTCCGCCTGGTCACCATAGAAGGACTGCGACTGACGGCGCAAGTGCCCGCCGGTCATCAGCAGCTCCACTCCCTCCGCTTCCAGCAGCGCGTTTGCCACGTTCATCCCGTTGGTCATGGCAATGACATCGGTATGCTGGCGCAGCATGCGGGCAATTTCAAAGGTTGTGGTGCCGGAGTCCAGAATAATGCGATGACCCGGCTTCACCAGTTCAGCCGCCGCCTGCGCGATGCTGCGCTTCACAGCCGTATTAAGGGAACTTTTGTCCTCAACGGACGGCTCCACGCCGGGGGCATTGCCTTCGCAAATCAGCGCGCCGCCGTAAGCGCGAACGGCAATCCCCTGCTTTTCCAGAAAGGCCAGATCGTTACGGATCGTCACCGTCGACACGCCGTATAAAAGAGAAAGATCGTTAACCTGCACGCTTCCCTGCGCCCGCAACCGCTGAATGATCTGCTCTCGCCTTTCACTGGTGCCGGTGATGCGCTTCTCTGCGGATGAATCGGTGCTGCTCATACGAGCTCCTTAGTAAATAAACTTTCGTTTCATTTCGTTTTGCTTATTAACGCCTTTCTTTTGAGGGAATGCAAGCCCTGTATGGTGAGCAGACGCAAGCTTAACCGCCGCTGAAACCTTTCATTATGTTTCTTTTGTGAAACAGATCGGAAAACTATTATCTTTCGTTTTATTTTTACCCCACCATAATGCAGTATCAAATGAAACAAAACGAAAGATGAATACCAACACCATCCGAAATGGAGAGGAAAGTGAAACATCTGACAGAAATGGTGGAACAACATAAACGGGGGAATACAAACGGGATTTACGCCGTCTGTTCCGCACATCCATTGGTACTTGAAGCTGCAATTCGTTACGCCCATTCACAACAGACGCCTCTGCTGATTGAAGCCACCTCAAACCAGGTGGATCAGTTTGGCGGCTATACCGGTATGACGCCCGCCGATTTTTATGGGTTTGTCTGCAATCTGGCGGGATCCCTCGGTTTCCCCACCTCACAGCTGATCCTTGGCGGCGATCATTTAGGTCCTAACCGCTGGCAAAACCTGCCAGCTTTGCAGGCGATGGCGAATGCCGACGATCTGATCAGGAGCTACGTGGCGGCCGGATTTAAAAAAATTCACCTCGATTGCAGCATGTCCTGCGAAGACGATCCGGTTCCTTTAACCGATGCAATCGTTGCCGGGCGTGCCGCTCGGCTGGCTAAAATTGCCGAAACCACCTGTCTCGAGCAATTTGGCGTAGCGGATCTGGTCTACGTTATCGGCACGGAAGTTCCGGTTCCCGGTGGGGCACACGAAACGCTGACCGAGCTTGAGGTCACCACACCAGAGGCGGCACGTGCCACGCTTGAGGCACACCGCCACGCATTCGAGAAGGAAGGGTTAAGCGACATCTGGCCGCGCATTATTGGCCTGGTGGTTCAGCCTGGCGTTGAGTTTGACCATGCGCACGTTTGTGACTATCAACCGCATAAAGCCGTCGCACTGAGCAAAATGGTTGAAGCCTACGACACGCTCGTATTTGAAGCACACTCTACCGATTACCAGACGCCGCAGGCGCTGCGCCAGTTGGTGAAAGATCACTTCGCCATTCTGAAAGTCGGCCCTGCGCTAACCTTCGCGCTGCGCGAAGCGCTGTTCTCACTGGCTGCAATTGAAGAAGAGCTTTTGCCGGCAAAAGCCTGCTCAGGACTGCGTCACGTCCTGGAAAACGTGATGCTCGATCGCCCGGAATACTGGCAAAGCCACTATCACGGCGACGGCAATGCCCGTCGCCTGGCCCGCGGTTACAGCTATTCCGACCGCGTGCGCTATTACTGGCCAGACAGCCAGATTGACGAGGCTTTTGAGCGACTGGTACGCAACCTGGCGGATGAACCGATCCCACTGCCGCTGATCAGCCAGTATCTGCCGTTGCAGTACAGCAAAGTTCGCGAGGGTGCTCTCAGGTCCATACCACGGGAGCTCATTCTCGACCACATTCAGGACATACTCCAGCAGTACCATACCGCCTGCGAAGGCGTAACGACTCAACACGCATAATTAAAAAAGAGGAAAACGCTATGCCAAACATTGTCTTATGCCGCATTGATGAACGCCTGATCCACGGTCAGGTGGGCGTACAGTGGGTGGGGTTTGCGGGGGCGAACCTGGTGCTGGTGGCAAATGACGAGGTTGCAGACGATCCGGTTCAGCAAAACCTGATGGAGATGGTGCTTGCGGAAGGCATCGCCGTGCGTTTCTGGTCCCTGCAAAAAGTGATCGACAACATTCATCGCGCCGCCGACCGGCAGAAAATTCTGCTGGTTTGTAAAACACCGGCTGATTTTTTAACGCTGGTCGAGGGCGGCGTGCCCATCACCCGTATTAACGTCGGAAATATGCATTACGCCAGTGGCAAACAGCAAATTGCCAAAACGGTATCTGTAGACGCGAACGATATCGCCGCGTTTAACGGCCTGAAGGCGGCCGGAGTGGAATGCTTCGTTCAGGGCGTTCCAACAGAGACTGCTTTGGATCTCTTTAAACTGCTCTGAGGGATTCACAATGGAAATCAGTCTGTTGCAGGCTTTCGCGCTGGGGCTTCTCGCCTTTATCGCGGGCCTGGATATGTTTAACGGCTTAACACACATGCACCGTCCGGTGGTGCTCGGGCCACTGGTTGGCCTGATTCTGGGCGATCTGCACACCGGAATTCTGACCGGCGGTACGTTAGAACTGGTCTGGATGGGTCTCGCGCCGCTGGCGGGCGCGCAGCCGCCAAACGTGATTATCGGCACCATCGTTGGCACCACATTTGCCATTACCACAGGCGTGAAGCCGGATGTCGCGGTTGGGGTCGCCGTGCCGTTTGCCGTGGCGGTTCAGATGGGGATCACTTTCCTCTTCTCGGTGATGTCCGGCGTGATGTCCCGCTGCGATCGCATGGCGGCTAACGCAGACACCCGTGGTATTGAACGGGTCAACTATCTGGCACTGCTGGCGCTCGGCGTCTTCTACTTCCTGTGTGCGTTTCTGCCCATCTACTTCGGGGCTGAACACGCGAAAACCGCCATTGATGTCCTGCCGGAACGTCTGATCGACGGTCTGGGCGTCGCGGGCGGCATCATGCCAGCGATCGGCTTCGCCGTGCTGCTGAAGATCATGATGAAAAACGTCTACATCCCTTACTTCATTATCGGCTTTGTCGCCGCGGCCTGGCTGAAACTGCCGGTGCTGGCGATTGCCGCGGCTGCGCTGGCGATGGCGCTGATCGACCTGCTGCGCAAATCGCCTGAACCGACGGCGCCTGCGGCCCAGAAAGAGGAATTTGAAGATGGCATCTAATCCAACCACCCTGCCGGGCGTGTCTGAAAGTGAAGAGACGCTGCTGACCGGCGTGAATGAAAACGTCTACGAAGACCAGAGTATTGGCGCTGAGCTAACGAAAAAGGATATTAACCGTGTCGCCTGGCGTTCCATGCTGCTACAGGCCTCGTTCAACTACGAGCGAATGCAGGCCTCCGGCTGGCTGTATGGGCTACTGCCCGCGCTGAAAAAGATCCACACCAATAAGCGGGACCTGGCGCGCGCCATGAAAGGCCATATGGGCTTCTTTAACACCCACCCGTTCCTGGTGACCTTCGTCATCGGCATTATTCTGGCAATGGAGCGTTCCAAGCAGGATGTGAACAGCATCCAGAGCACTAAAATTGCCGTCGGTGCACCGCTCGGTGGCATTGGTGACGCCATGTTCTGGCTAACCCTGCTGCCTATTTGCGGGGGGATTGGCGCCAGCCTGGCGCTACAGGGATCCATTCTTGGCGCCGTGGTCTTTATCGTGCTGTTTAACGTGGTGCATCTCGGCCTGCGTTTTGGTCTGGCGCACTATGCCTACCGGATGGGTGTCGCCGCGATCCCGCTGATCAAGGCCAACACCAAAAAGGTTGGTCATGCTGCGTCCATTGTCGGGATGACGGTGATTGGTGCGCTGGTGGCAACCTATGTGCGCCTGAATACCACACTTGAGATTAAAGCCGGGGATGCGGTCGTCAAACTGCAAACCGACGTGATCGACAAACTGATGCCCGCCTTTCTGCCGCTGGTCTACACCCTGACCATGTTCTGGCTGGTACGCCGTGGCTGGAGCCCGCTGCGCCTGATTGGTATCACCGTGGTGCTGGGCGTTGTCGGTAAATTCTGTCACTTCCTGTAAAAGCAAAGAGGTTGCGATGTTAGGCATTATTTTGACGGGTCATGGCGGTTTTGCCAGCGGGCTGGAACAGGCGATGAAGCAAATCCTCGGCGAACAGCCGCAGTTTATCGCCATCGATTTTCCGGAAAGCTCCACCACTGCGCAGCTGACCGCGCAGCTTGAGAAGGCAGTGAATGATTTGGATGCAGAGCACGATATCGTGTTTCTCACCGATCTTCTCGGCGGTACGCCGTTTCGTGTGGCCTCTACCCTCGCGATGCAACACCCCGGCAGCGAAGTGATCACCGGCACCAATCTCCAGCTTTTGCTGGAGATGGTTCTGGAGCGCGAAGGGTTAAGCAGTGAAGCATTTCGTTTGCAGGCGCTGGAGTGCGGCCATCGCGGCCTGACCAGCCTGGTGGATGAGCTTGCACGCTGTCGCGAGGAAGCGCCCGCCGAGGAAGGGATATGAGCCAGCTGCTGCGCGCGCGTCGTCTGCTTACCGGGCAGGGCTGGCTGGATGACCATCAGCTGCGCATGGATAGAGGCGTCATCACCGCCATCGAGCCGATTCCGGCAGGGATTAACACCCGCGAGGCAGACCTGCTTTGCCCGGCATACATTGATATCCACGTCCACGGCGGCGCGGGTGTGGATGTGATGGATGATGCCCCCGACGTGCTGGACCGGTTAGCCATGCATAAAGCGCGTGAAGGCGTGGGGGCGTTTCTGCCTACCACCGTCACCGCTCCGCTGGAGGCGATCCATGGCGCGTTACGGCGCATTGCCCGACGCTGTCATGTCGGTGGCCCCGGTGCGCAGGTCCTGGGCAGCTATCTGGAAGGCCCGTACTTTACGCCGCAGAACAAAGGGGCACATCCGCAAGAACTGTTTCGCGAACTGGATCTCGCGGAACTTGATGATCTGATTGCGGTTTCGCAGAACACGCTGCGGGTAGTGGCGCTTGCTCCGGAAAAAGCGGAAGCCCTGAAGGCGATCCATCACCTCAAGCAAAAAGGGATACGCGTCATGCTGGGCCACAGCGCCGCTACATACGCGCAAACCCTGGCCGCATTTGATGCAGGCGCAGCCGGGCTGGTGCACTGCTACAACGGCATGACGGGGTTACACCACCGGGAGCCCGGCATGGTTGGCGCTGGCCTTACGGACCCACGCGCGTGGCTGGAGCTTATTGCCGACGGGCATCACGTTCATCCTGGAGCCATGCGGCTGTGTTGTTGCTGCGCGAAGGATCGTACGGTGCTGATTACCGATGCCATGCAGGCGGCGGGTATGCCTGATGGGGGCTATACGTTGTGTGGTGAAAGTGTCGAGATGCAGGGCGGCGTTGTCCGCACGGCCTCAGGCGGGCTTGCGGGCAGCACGCTCGCGCTGGATGCCGCCGTGCGAAATATGGTGGAGCATACGGGGGTCGCCCCAGAGCAAGCTATCCATATGGCTTCACTGCATCCCGCCCGTCTGCTTGGTATGGATCACCTGCTGGGATCGTTAGCGCCGGGCAAACGCGCCAATATTATTGCGCTGGATGCGGGTTTACACCTCCGGCAGATTTGGATCCAGGGTCAGGCTCTTTCCCTGTAGCCCTTTCACAGTGTGCCCTGTTGGCCTTACGGAAGACGATCGTAAGGCCTTTCTTTTCCTTTCCTTGACTTTCTCCTTTCCTTTCGCGATCACACTTTTCGTTTTATTTCTTTTACGCCATTGAACTTTCGATTTCTTTTCTATAGATTTTATTTAACTGCTAAAGTGAACAAGTGAAACGAAACGAAAGATAGCGACACGTTTGCCAGCGTCTGATGTGGAATTCACACGACTAAGGACTGAGTTATGCCACAAACCACTACCGCCACCACCGGCACCTGGACCGAAAAAGAGATCCGCCAGCAGCCAGCCAGCTGGCTTCGCTCGCTCAACAATATTGATAATCTGCGCGCGTCGATCGACAGTTTTCTGACGCCACTGTTGCGCAAGCCCGATCTGCGGATCGTTCTGACCGGTGCGGGTACGTCCGCTTTTATCGGCGACATCATTGCGCCATGGCTTGCCAGCCACACGGGGAAAAACATCACCGCGATACCTACGACCGATCTGGTCACCAACCCGATGGATTATTTCAGCCCTGCGCACCCGCTGCTTCTGGTCTCTTTCGCCCGTTCTGGCAATAGCCCGGAGAGCGTCGCCGCCGTTGAGCTGGCGAATCAGTTCGTACCGGAGTGCTACCACCTGTCGATCACCTGTAATGAAGCGGGCAGCCTGTATCAGAATGCCGTCGACAGCGATAACGCCTGCGCTCTGCTCATGCCAGCCGAAACGCACGATCGCGGGTTCGCGATGACAAGCAGCATCACCACCATGATGGCGAGCTGCCTGGCGGTATTCGCACCGGAAACGATCAACAGCAAAACGTTCCGCGACGTGTCCGATCGCTGTCAGGCGATCCTCACATCGCTTGGCGATTTCAGCCCCGGCGTCTTTGGTAACGAACCGTGGAAACGCATTGTTTATCTGGGCAGCGGTGGATTACAGGGCGCCGCACGGGAGTCTGCGCTGAAAGTGCTGGAGCTGACCGCCGGCAAGCTGGCGGCATTCTACGATTCGCCAACGGGTTTCCGTCACGGGCCTAAGTCGCTGGTGGACAACGAAACGCTGGTCGTCGTGTTTGTCTCCAGCCATCCGTACACGCGTCAGTACGATCTGGATCTGCTCGCCGAGCTACGTCGCGATCGTCAGGCTATGCGGGTAGTAGCCATTGCAGCCGAAACGGATCCGGTCATTGAAGCTGGCCCGCATATCCTGCTGCCGCCTTCTCGTTCATTTAACGATATGGAGCAGGCGTTCTGCTTCCTGATGTACGCCCAGGTCTTCGCACTGACCCAGTCTCTGCACGTTGGCAATACGCCAGATACGCCATCCGCCAGCGGTACGGTTAACCGTGTGGTCCAGGGCGTCGTTATTCATCCGTGGCAGGCTTAAGAGGACAGGCTCATGAGTATTATTACCACCAAATATCTTTTGCAGGACGCACAGGCAAAGGGCTATGCCGTTCCGGCCTTTAACATTCATAACGCCGAGACGATCCAGGCGATCCTCGAAGTCTGTAGCGAAATGCGATCCCCGGTGATCCTCGCGGGTACGCCGGGGACGTTTAAACATATTGCGCTGGAAGAGATCTACGCCTTGTGCAGCGCATATTCCCTTACTTATGACATGCCGCTGGCGCTACACCTCGATCACCACGAATCGCTGGATGACATTCGCCGCAAAGTCCATGCCGGCGTACGTAGCGCAATGATCGACGGTAGCCATTACCCCTTCGAACAAAACGTCAAGCTGGTGAAATCGGTCGTCGATTTCTGTCACCTCAACGACTGTAGCGTCGAGGCCGAACTGGGCCGACTGGGTGGAGTGGAAGATGACATGAGCGTCGACGCCGAAAGCGCGTTCCTGACCGACCCGCAGGAAGCAAAACGCTTTGTCGAACTGACAGGCGTGGACAGCCTCGCCGTTGCCATCGGAACCGCGCACGGCCTCTATACCAAACGCCCAAAAATCGACTTCCAGCGGCTGGCCGAGATCCGCGAGGTAGTGACAGTGCCGCTGGTACTGCACGGTGCGAGCGATGTTCCGGATGAGGATGTGCGCCGCACCATTGAGCTGGGCGTCTGCAAAGTTAACGTCGCAACAGAGCTGAAAATCGCCTTCTCTGACGCAGTCAAAGCCTGGTTTGCCGAGAACCCACAGGGCAACGATCCGCGCTTCTACATGCGCGTCGGCATGGATGCCATGAAAGAGGTGGTCAGAAGCAAAATCACCGTTTGCGGCTCGGCGAACCGGCTGCTGCTTCCGGCTGAAGCCTGAACCCATCGCGCATAACGTTAGTACCTAAAAAATAACTATAAGCCTCGCAAATATGAAGGCGCGTCCTTAAGCCGGACAGCGCCTTCCATTATCCTAAAAATCCGAGGAGTCCCTACATGACACAGGAAAAGTCGTTTAAATCGAAAGCGTGGGAGTTTTTCCAGAGCCTGGGAAAGACGTTTATGTTCCCGGTTTCGCTATTGGCCTTTATGGGGTTGTTGTTAGGTATCGGTAGTTCTGTCACCAGCCCTTCCACCATCAAAAGTTTTCCCTTTCTGGGCGGCGAGTTAACGCAGCTCACCTTTGGTTTTATCGCCATGGTCGGCGGCTTTGCATTTACCTATCTGCCGCTGATGTTTGCCATGGCGATCCCAATGGGCCTTGCCAGGCGTAATAAAGCGGTGGGCGCTTTTGCCGGATTCGTTGGCTACATGCTGATGAACATGAGCATCAACTACTACCTGACCGCCACCCACCAGCTTGCGGATGCCGCCACCATGAGACAGGTGGGACAATCCATCGTGCTTGGCATTCAAACGCTGGAGATGGGCGTGCTCGGCGGCATTGTGGTAGGGGTGATCACCTACTTCCTGCACGAACGCTTCCAGGACACGGTGCTGCACGACGCATTTGCCTTCTTTAGCGGCATTCGTTTTGTTCCGATTGTTACCGCCCTCACCCTGTCGCTGGTCGGCCTGGTCATCCCCCTGCTGTGGGAATATGTGGCAATGGGCATTGCCGGGATTGGTCATATCATCCAGAGCACCAGCGTCTTTGGGCCGTTCCTGTATGGCGTGGGCGTGCTGCTACTCAAACCTTTTGGCCTGCATCACATTCTGCTGGCGATGGTGCGCTTCACCCCGGCGGGCGGCATTGAGATGGTTAACGGCCAGGAAGTGGCCGGTGCGCTGAACATTTTCTACGCCGAGCTGAAAGCGGGTCTGCCGTTTAGCCCGCACGTTACGGCATTTTTATCGCAAGGGTTTATGCCGACCTTTATCTTCGGCCTGCCTGCCGTGGCTTACGCTATCTACCGCACCGCGCGCCCGGAAAACCGTCCGGTGATTAAAGGGCTGCTGCTTTCAGGCGTGCTGGTTTCAGTTGTCACGGGTATTTCAGAGCCGATTGAGTTCCTGTTCCTGTTTATTGCCCCTGTGCTTTACGCGTTTCATATCGTTATGTCTGGCCTGGCGCTGATGGTGATGGCGCTGCTCGGCGTCACCATCGGCAACACTGACGGCGGTATTCTGGATCTGCTGATCTTCGGCGTCATGCAGGGGATGTCGACCAAATGGTATCTGCTGTTCCCGGTGGGTATTGCCTGGTTTGCTATCTACTTCTTCGTCTTCCGCTGGTACATCCTCAAGCACGATATAAAAACGCCAGGCCGTGAGGTTGACGCGCAGGGTGCGCTCCAGGCGGTGGAAGCCAATACCCGGGCACGTGGAAAATCAAAATACGATCATGGGCTTATTCTTCGCGCGCTTGGCGGTAAAGAGAATATTGAGTCGCTCGACAACTGCATTACCCGCTTACGTCTGGTGGTGAAAGATATGGGGCTTATCGACCAGCAGGCGCTGAAGGCCGCTGGCGCCTTGTCAGTCGTGGTGCTTGATGCCCACAGCGTTCAGGTGATCATCGGCCCGCAGGTGCAGAGCGTCAAATCCGGCATTGAAGCCTTAATTTAACAGGGGGTCGTTGTGTTTGATTTCGACAGAATCATTGAGCGTAAAAGCGATAAATGCCGTAAATGGGATCATGCGTTTGTGTGTTCGCGTTTCGGTGATGTCCCGGAGGGATTTATCCCGCTGTGGATAGCAGACATGGATTTCACCTCGCCACCCGCCGTGATTGAAGGCTTTCAGCGCATCGTGGAGCATGGCACCTTCGGTTACACCTGGTGCTTCGACGAATTCTACGATGCGGTCATCGCCTTCCAGCGCACCCGTCATCAGGTTGAGGTGCATAAGTCATGGATCACCCTGACCTACGGCACCGTTTCTACGCTGCACTATACGGTTCAGGCGTTCTGCAATCCCGGCGACTGCGTGATGATGAACACCCCGGTGTATGACCCGTTTGCGATGGCGACACAGCGACAGGGCGTGCGGGTGCTTGCAAATCCGCTGAGCGTGAAGGAAAACCGCTATCAGCTGGATTTTAATCTGATTGAAGTTCAGCTCAAAACTCACCGTCCAAAACTGTGGTTTTTCTGCTCGCCGCATAACCCCTCGGGCCGCATCTGGCGCGCGGATGAGATACGCCAGGTGTCCGATCTCTGTAAGCGCTACGGCACGATTCTGGTGGTTGATGAGGTTCACGCCGAGCACATTCTGGACGGTACATTCGTCAGCTGTCTGACTTCGGGCTGTGCCGCCCAGGACAACCTGATTGTGCTGACCTCCCCCAATAAAGCCTTCAACCTTGGCGGGCTAAAAACATCCTACTCAATGATTCCAGACGATTCGCTGCGCCAGCGTTTCCGCCAGCAGTTGGAGAAGAACTCCATTACCTCGCCCAATATCTTCGGCGTGTGGGGAATTATTCTGGCCTATCGGCAAGGTCTGCCATGGCTCGACGCGCTGAATGGTTATCTGCGCGGCAATGCCCGCTACCTTGCAGATGCCATCCAGACCCACTTCCCTGCATGGAAGATGATGAACCCGGAGTCGTCGTATCTCGCCTGGATAGACGTCAGTGCAGACGATCGCAGTGCGACGGCGCTAACCCAACATTTCGCCAAACAGGCTGGCGTGGTCATCGAAGATGGCAGCCACTACGTACAAAACGGCGAAAACTACCTGCGTATTAACTTCGGCACCCAGCGCTACTGGCTGGAACAGTCCATCAACCGAATGCTGAAGCATTACTGATAAGGATCTTACCCCGATGAAAAAAAGGCTCACTCTCTCACTGCTGGCTCTCTGTGTTTCTCATGGCGCGGCGGCAGCAAACTACGCGCTCAGTAACAACAATATTGCCCTTTCGTTTGATGATGCAAATGCAACGGTAGTGGTAACGGACAGCAAAGCTAACCATCCGCTCACGCCCCAGGAGTTGTTCTTTCTGACGCTGCCGGATGAAACAAAAATCCACACCGCTGATTTCAAAATCAAGCACGTCGAAAAGCAGGGCAACGCGATAGTCATCGACTTTACGCATCCGGATTTTAACGTAACGGTGAAACTGAACCTGGTGAAGGGAAAATACGCCAGCATCGGCTACACCATCGCCGCCGTCGGGCAGCCGCGGGACGTAGCGAAAATGACCTTCTTCCCGACGAAGAAGCAGTCTCAGGCACCTTACGTTGACGGGGCGATTAACAGCTCGCCAATCGTGGCCGACTCGTTCTTCATCCTGCCAGACAAACCGATTGTGAATACTTACGCTTATGAAGCCACCACGAACCTCAACGTGGAGCTGAAAACGCCAATTCTGCCTGAGACACCGGTCAGTTTTACCACCTGGTTCGGCACTTTCCCGGAAACTAATCAGCTGCGGCGAAGCGTAAACCAGTTTATCGATGCCGTGCGCCCGCGGCCTTATAAGCCTTATCTGCACTACAACAGCTGGATGGACATCGGCTTCTTTACTCCTTACTCCGAGCAGGATGTCATTGGACGGATGGACGAATGGAATAAAGAATTTATTGCCGGACGCGGGGTGGCGCTGGACGCGTTCCTGCTGGACGATGGCTGGGACGATCGCACCGGACGCTGGCTGTTTGGCCCGGCATTCAGCAACGGTTTTGGCAAAGTCAGGGAAAAAGCCGATAGCCTGCATAGCTCGGTTGGGCTGTGGCTTTCACCGTGGGGCGGTTACAACAAGCCGCGCGATATTCGCGTCTCGTATGCAAAAGAGTATGGTTTCGAAACCGTAGACGGCAAGCTGGCGCTGTCGGGGCCGAACTACTTTAAAAACTTTAACGATCAGATCATTAAGCTGATCAAAAACGAGCACATTACCTCGTTCAAGCTCGACGGAATGGGTAACGCCAATTCGCATATCAAGGACAGCCCATTTGCATCGGATTTTGACGCGTCCATTGCCCTGCTGCACAACATGCGCAGCGCAAACCCGAACCTGTTTATCAACCTGACCACCGGGACCGACGCGAGCCCGTCCTGGCTGTTCTATGCTGATTCAATCTGGCGTCAGGGCGATGATATCAACCTGTACGGTCCCGGCACGCCAGTGCAGCAGTGGATGACCTACCGGGATGCCGAAACTTATCGCTCCATCGTACGCAAAGGCCCGCTGTTCCCGCTGAACTCCCTGATGTACCACGGGATCGTCAGTGCAGAGAACGCTTACTATGGACTGGAGAAAGTACAAACGGACGGTGATTTTGCCGATCAGGTCTGGAGCTACTTCGCGACCGGAACTCAACTTCAGGAGCTGTACATCACGCCGTCCATGCTTAACAAGGCGAAGTGGGACACCCTGGCACAGGCGGCGAAGTGGTCGCGTGAGAATGCCAGCGTGCTGGTGGATACGCACTGGATTGGCGGTGACCCAACTTCGCTTGAGGTTTACGGCTGGGCCTCATGGAGTAAAGACAAAGCGATTTTTGGTTTACGCAACCCGTCGGATAAGCCGCAACGTTACTACCTGGATTTAACCAAAGATTTTGAGATCCCGGCAGGAGAGCGCTCGCAGTTTACCCTGAAAGCCGTGTACGGCAGTAATTCGACCGTACCAGAGGAATATAAAAACGCTGTGGTGATTACGCTGCAACCGCTGGAAACGCTGGTGTTTGAGGCGATTCCGGGAAAATAGTAAGGCTTTGACACGGTGTAGGCCGGGTAAGGCGAAGCCGCCACCCGGCAAAACAGGCGGCAGGGGCTTACTCCCCCTGCTGCTCCAGCGCATATTTATACAGCGCATTTTTCTTCACGCCGTGGATCTCCGCCGCCAGCGCCGCCGCTTTTTTCAGGGGCAGTTCAGCCTGTAGCAGGGTCAGCGTACGCAGCGCATCGGCAGGCAGGGCGTCTTCCTGCGCTTTATGCCCTTCGACAATCAGCACCATTTCGCCCTTGCGGCGGTTCTCATCCTCTTTCACCCACGCCAGCAGTTCGCCAACCGGCGCGCCGTGAATGGTTTCCCAGGTTTTGGTCAGCTCGCGCGCCAGCACCACGTAGCGGGATTCGCCCCAGACGGTAACCATATCGTCCAGGCTTTCCAGCAGGCGGTGGGTTGATTCGTAAAAAATCAGGGTACGCGGCTCTGCTTCCAGCTCCTTTAACACGTCGCGACGGCCTTTGGATTTAGCAGGCAGGAAACCTTCGTAGCAGAAACGATCGGACGGCAGGCCCGCCGCACTTAATGCGGCAATAGCAGCACACGGCCCCGGCAGCGGCACAACGCGGATCCCTGCTTCACGGCAGGTGCGCACCAGATGGTAACCCGGATCGTTGATAAGCGGCGTACCCGCATCGGAGACCAGCGCGATGTTCTGCCCTTCTTTCAGCTTCGCCACCAGCGTTTCGGCTTTTTGTTGCTCATTGTGATCGTGCAGGGCAAACAGACGGGCGTTAATGGCAAAGTGCTGCAGCAGTAAACCGGTATGACGGGTGTCTTCAGCAGCAATTAAATCAACAGCTTGCAATACAGTGAGTGCACGTTGGGTAATATCAGACAAATTCCCGATAGGAGTAGGTACAATATAAAGCTGGCCTTGAGAATTATCTGCCGTTTCGTGTTGTTTCATTGTTTCGTCCGTATTGCCGATTTAATATTGAGCATTGCGTAAAAAAATCACTGGATACAGTATGGTACCGTTAACGTTTCTTCGTAAAAAAGCCGCGCACAGCGTGCCCCTCCTGCTGGCAGCTCTGATCTTTACCGGCTGCGGCACTCAGGCACCCGACCAGAGCACTGCTCATATGCAGGGATCCGCTCAGGCTGATTCTGGCTTTTATCTGCAACAAATGTCGCAGAGTTCAAATGATACCAGGATCAACTGGCAATTACTCGCCATTCGTGCACTGCTGAAGGAAGGAAAAACCCAGCAGGCCGCCGAGCTGTTCAGCCAGCTGCCGCAGGATCTTAACGACGATCAGCACCATGAGCAGACGCTGCTGTCGGCAGAACTGAAGGTCGCGCTGAAAGATTTCGACGGCGCGAAGAAGATCCTCGGCACTATCGAACTGAGCGCGCTGGATAAGAATCAGCAGGCCCGTTTCTGGCAGGCCGGTATCACCGCTGAGCAGGGTCGCCCCTCCCTGACGCTTCTCCGCGCGCTGATTGCCCAGGAGCCTCTGCTTGCGGGTGCGGACAAGCAGAAAAATATTGACGCAACCTGGCAGGCACTCGCCTCCATGACCCAGGATCAGGCCAGAGCGCTGGTGATCAACGCCGATGAAAATGTCCTGCAAGGCTGGCTGGATCTGCAACAGATGTGGTTCAACAACCGCAGCGATCCGAACATGCTGAAAGCCGGCATTACCGACTGGCAAAAGCGCTACCCGCAAAACCCGGGAGCAAAAATGCTGCCAACGCAGCTGGTGAACGTGCAAAACTTTAAGCCCGCCTCCACCAGCAAAATCGCCCTGCTGCTGCCGTTAAACGGCCAGGCAGCGGTGTTTGGCCGCGCCATTCAGCAAGGTTTTGAAGCCGCGAAAAACGGCACTACCGCCGTCACCGGCAGCGCCGTTCCGGCGCAGGCAGCACAGGCGGCGAATGTGAATGACGTCGTCAGTCCGTCAGCCGCCGAAACCAGCGACCTGACCACCGCGCAAACCCCTGCCCAGGGCACCATGCAGAATCCGGTTACCGCCCCAACGACGCAACCCGCTACCTCAGCGCCTGCGGCAACACAGGCCCCGGCTGAAACCCCGGCGCCCGCGACGGCAGAACAACCTCAGCCGCAAACCGCGCAGCCGGAACAGCAGCCAGCAGCCCAGCCGCAGGCTGTGGCCACCACCAGCGCTAACCCTGGTGCAGAGTTGAAAATCTACGACACCAGCGCCCAGCCGCTTGACCAGGTGCTGGCGCAGGTTCAGCAGGACGGGGCCAGCATCGTTGTCGGCCCGCTGTTGAAAAACAACGTGGAAGCGCTGATGAAGAGCAACACCACGCTGAACGTGCTGGCGCTTAACCAGCCTGAGCAGGTTCAGAACCGCGCCAATATCTGTTACTTCGCCCTCTCTCCGGAGGATGAAGCCCGCGATGCGGCCCGTCATATTCACGAGCAGGGCAAGCAGGCGCCGCTGCTGCTGATCCCACGCAGCACGCTGGGCGACCGCGTTGCCAACGCCTTTGCGCAAGAGTGGCAGACCCTTGGCGGTGGCGTGGTGTTGCAGCAGAAATTTGGCTCAGCTTCCGAACTGAGAGCGGGCGTGAACGGCGGGGCAGGTATTGCCCTCAACGGTAGCCCGGTATCCGCCAGCCTGCCGCAGCAGCAGAGCGTCACCATCGGCGGTCTGACGATCCCAGCCCCCCCTACCGACGCGCAAATCAGCGGCGGCGGTAAAGTGGATTCGGCATACATCGTCGCTACGCCGGAAGAGATCGCCTTTATCAAACCAATGATCGCCATGCGTAACGGCAGCCAGAGCGGCGCAACGCTCTACGCCAGCTCCCGCAGCGCACAGGGTACCGCAGGCCCGGATTTCCGTCTGGAAATGGAAGGACTGCAATACAGCGAGATCCCTATGCTGGCAGGCAGCAACCCGCAGTTGATGCAGCAGGCGCTGGGCGCGGTGCGCAATGATTATTCCCTGGCGCGCCTGTACGCGATGGGCGTCGATGCCTGGGCGCTGGCAAACCACTTTACCCAGATGCGCCAGGTACCGGGCTTTGAGCTTAACGGGAATACCGGCGATCTGACCGCCGATCAGGATTGTGTGATTAACAGGAAGTTATCATGGCTCAAATACCAGCAGGGGCAGATCGTCCCGGCCAGTTAAGCCGCAAAGAGACCGGCGACGCGTGGGAGCTAAAAGCGCGCCGCTGGCTTGAAGGCAAAGGACTGCGCTTTGTCGCCGCCAACGTTCGCGGGCGCGGCGGCGAGATTGACCTGATTATGAAAGACGGTCAAACCATCGTGTTTGTTGAAGTACGCTACCGACAGTCGTCCCGTTTTGGCGGTGCTGCCGCCAGCGTGACGCTCGCCAAACAACAAAAATTATTACAGACTGCCCACTTGTGGCTTGCCCGCCATAATGGGAGTTTTGATACTGTGGATTGCCGTTTCGATGTGGTAGCCTTCACCGGAAATGCGATCGACTGGCTTAAAAACGCGTTTGGCGAAGACGCATAAATAAGATTTTAAAGGGATACCGTGCTCGAACGAATAAAAGTGTGCTTCACAGAAAGCATTCAAACGCAGATTGCCGCAGCGGAAGCCCTTCCGGACGCGATCTCGCGTGCAGCGATGACGCTGGTTCAGTCGCTGCTCAACGGCAACAAAATCCTCTGTTGTGGCAATGGCACGTCCGCCGCCAACGCACAGCATTTTGCTGCCAGCATGATCAATCGCTTCGAAACCGAGCGACCGAGTTTACCTGCCATTGCACTAAACACCGATAACGTGGTCTTAACTGCGATTGCCAACGATCGTCTGCATGACGAAATTTACGCCAAGCAGGTGCGCGCCTTAGGCCATGCCGGAGACGTGCTGCTGGCGATCTCCACGCGCGGTAACAGCCGGGATATCGTTAAGGCGGTTGAAGCGGCAGTAACCCGGGACATGACGATTGTCGCCCTGACCGGTTACGACGGCGGTGAGCTGGCTGGCCTGCTGGGGCCGCAGGATGTGGAGATCCGCATTCCTTCGCACCGTAGCGCCCGCATCCAGGAGATGCATATGCTCACGGTGAACTGCTTATGCGATCTGATCGATAACACGCTTTTCCCTCACCAGGATGATTAAGGAGTTCTCATGAAGGTTTTATCGGCCCTTGCAGTCGTGATGTCTGCATTACTGCTTCAGGGATGCATCGCTGCCGCTGTAGTCGGTACCGCAGCGGTCGGCACCAAAGCAGCGACCGATCCGCGTACCGTTGGGACGCAGGTGGATGACGGTACGCTTGAGCTGCGCGTAAACAGTGCGCTGTCGAAAGACGAACAGATCAAGAAGGAAGCACGCATTAACGTGACGGCTTATCAGGGTAAAGTTCTGCTGGCAGGCCAGGCGCCAACCCCTGAACTCGCCTCGCGCGCCAAACAGATCGCGATGGGCGTAGAAGGTACGGCGGAAGTGTTTAACGAGATCCGCCAGGGCCAGCCGATTGGTCTCGGCACCGCGTCATCTGATACCTGGATCACCACCAAAGTGCGTTCCCAGCTGCTGGGTACCGACCAGGTGAAATCCTCAAACGTGAAAGTAACCACGGAGAACGGCGAAGTGTTCCTGCTGGGCCTGGTGACAGAACGTGAAGGGAAAGCGGCGGCGGATATCGCCAGCCGGGTGAGCGGCGTGAAGCACGTCACCACCGCCTTTACTTATATCAAGTAATTCACACCTGACTGTAAGCCCGGTAAGCGCCAGCGCCACCGGGCTTTCTTTCACACAAGCGCCATACTCCCCACAATCACTCCGCTCAACGCCACCAGCCCCGCCGTCAGCCACAGCGCTTTCGCCGGGAATGACTTACGCAGCATGATCAGCGACGGCAGGCTCACCGCCGGCAGCGTGATGAGCAGCGCCAGCGCCGGTGCGGTACCCATGCCAGCCATCATCATGGTCTGAATAATCGGGATCTCCGCCGCGGTTGGGATCACAAACAGGCAACCGGCCACCGCCATCGCAATCACCCACATCAGCGTATTGTCGATAGCGCCATCCGCATGCGGGAACAGCCAGACGCGCGCCGCCCCCAGCACCAGTACGGCCAGGATATAGACCGGGATTGTGCTCCAGAAAAGCTGCCACAGCGCTTTGCCCCAGCGAGATAAGAAACTGCCCTGCGGATCGCTGAGGTCCAGCTCAACGGAGGCAGGCCCGGCCTCGTTGTCTTTCACCAGGTGCTGCACCAGCGTAGCGACAAGCACCACCGTCAGCAGGCCAGCCGCCAGACGGATAAACGCGAAATGCCAGCCGAGAACGAAGCCCATAAACACCAGCGTTGCCGGGTTCAGCAGGGGGTTACCCATCCAGAAGGCAAGCGCGCCGCCCATCGACACGCGCTGTCGGCGCATACCCGCCGCCACCGGTGCAGCGCAGCAGGAGCACATCATGCCCGGCAGGGAGAAAATCGTTCCCAGCAGCGTGCCCTGCAGGCGCGGTTGTCCCAGGGTTTTTATCAGCCAGTTACGCGGGATAAGTACCTGAATCAGCGAGCCCAGCAATACGCCCAATACCGCCGCTTTCCAGACGGCAAGAAAATAGACCATTGCGTAATCCCACGCCGCGCGAAGCGGGCTGGAATCGGCCTGCGCGAGAATCGATTTACCGATGCTGTGGGTGTCGGCGGCGGTGAAGGCTTTACCGTAGTACGGCTGCCATTTCACATACCAGAGGCCAATGATGACCACGAGAAAGAAGAGTGCGGGCTTCCACCACTGAACAGGTGTTGCCGCCTGAGATGAAGACTGACCAGTCATACCATTCCCCGGAAAGTGTTATTTAATAAGCCGGGGAAGTTTACGCCTCGCCCTGCGCGATTTCACGCAGTTTTGCCGAAGGGATAATATTAACCCCCTCTTGCGACGGAGCCAGTGCCTCTTTCAGCATCGCCTGCGCGACATCCCGCGCCTCGATGGACTTCCAGTTACCTGGCAGGATGCGAAACAGCGGAGCGAAAAAAGACTCGTTAAAACGCCGTTCGTCGCGGTGGCCCATCAGCATGGAAGGCCGCACGATGGTCAGGCGCTCCCATTGCTGCGCGATTAACGCCTCTTCCATTTTGCCCTTCACCTGGTTGTAAAAAAACGGCGAGCCTGCGTTCGCGCCGTGCGCGCTGACCACCAGGAAATGCTTTGCACCCAGCTTTTTGGCCGTCAGGGCGGTATCTACCACCAGCGTGTAATCTGCATGGACAAAGGCTTCCTTACTGCCCGCTTCCCGTCGGGTGGTGCCAAGGCAGCAAAAGGCGATATCAATGGGATCCTGCACCTGCGCCAGCGCGTCGGTAAGCTGGGGATCGTGCGGGTTATAGACGCCGGTGATATCCAACAGCGGGCGACGCGTCGGGGCGGCGATATAGTTGATATGCCGATCCTGGATCAGCAGCCGCAGCAGATGTCCACCCACCAGCCCGGTTGCGCCGGTAATCAGTACCTGACTCATCTTGTCCCCTTTACAGAATTGTCCGTTTGCGATCTGGGCCTGCTCTACCACACTTAAAAGTCTGTTACCGGTAAGTATTTACCACAAACGGGAAAAAAACAGTCTGAAGCGAAAACAACGGAGGAAGCATGGGTAAAAAAATCGCAGTCTTGATTACCGACGAGTTTGAAGATTCAGAATTTACGTCGCCAGCAGAGGCATTCCGCAAGGCGGGCCACGAGGTGGTCACCATCGAAAAAGAAGCGGGTAAAACCGTGAAGGGCCACAAGGGTGAAGCCAGCGTGACCATTGACGAATCCATTGATAACGTCAGCCCGTCGGATTTCGACGCCCTGCTGTTACCGGGCGGCCATTCACCGGATTCCCTGCGCGGGGACGAGCGTTTCGTCACCTTTACCCGTGACTTCGTCGGCACCGGTAAACCGGTGTTTGCCATTTGCCACGGTCCACAGCTGCTCATCAGCGCCGAGGTGGTACGCGGGCGTAAGCTCACCGCGGTGAAACCGATCGTTATCGATCTGAAAAACGCCGGTGCCGAGTTCTACGATCAGGAAGTGGTGAACGATAACGATCAGCTGATCACCAGCCGTACGCCGGACGATCTTCCAGCGTTTAACCGCGAAGCGCTACGCCTGCTCGGTGCGTAACCAGTGCAGCTTCTTGCCAAAGCCCAGGGTGTTGTCGGTAAATTTCAGCTCATCGAGGCGGATTTCCCACACCGGGGCTTTTAGCGCTGCGGCCACCGGGAAGCGGCGCGTATAGCGTTTACGCTGGGCGTCGCTTTCCTCACCTTCCAGGCGACGAATTTCGCCTTTGAACTGGACCCCGCGGATCAGCGCAACGGTTTTAGGCTGACCATTTACCGTGCCCGCCACTTTTGCCTGTTGGCCCGTCATCTGCGCATGCCGCGTTTTGTCTTCGCTCATCACGTAAAAGGCCACGCGCTCGGGATCGTAGTAATAAAAGGCATTTGCGCACCACATCTCCTCGTCTTTACAGACGCACCAGGTCACAACATGCTGCTTTGCCAGCCAGCGGTTAATGGCGGCCAGTGTTTCCATTTTCGCTCTCTCTCATGCTATGGTGCGTTCACCTTAACATACTGAATCTGTTTACCGTGTGCTGGTTTCTCTATCTTGTCCGAACCGCTGATAACGCACTCTACACCGGGATCACTACCGATGTGGCACGGCGTTTTTTACAACATCAAACGGGAAAAGGGGCGAAAGCACTGCGGGGGAAAGGTGAACTTCAGCTGGCGTTTTCAGCCGCCGTGGGCGACAGATCCCTGGCGCTCAGGCTGGAATACCGCATCAAGCAGCTGACGAAGCGCCAGAAAGAGCGTCTCGTCAACGGGGACGGCTCTTTCGAGGCGCTACGCGAAAGCCTGCTTAAAAACGATTGAAATGATCGTGGTACTCCACCAGACCGGTAACCCCATCGAGCGAATCGTCCGCCAGAGGATGGACCAGGAAAGATGTTTCCGTGCCTGGCCAGTGGCAGCGCAGATCGTATCTGGACGCTGGCTCAAAGCCTAAACGCTCGTAGAACGCCGGATCGCCCAGAACGACGACAGCGGCATAGCCGAATTCATTCAGGGAATCCAGCCCTTCATAGACCAGCTGGCGTGCCAGGCCCTGTCCACGGTAGTTTTCATCCACCGCCAGCGGCGCCATGCCGACCCACTGCAACTCTTCACCCTGCACAATCACCGGGCTGAACGCCACGTAGCCGACTACCTGCCCTTCATCGTCGGTGGCAACCAGGCCCAGCGTAATCAGGCCATCTTCGCGAAGATCGTGAACCAGTTGAGCTTCGGCGTCGCCTGCAAAAGAGCGGCGTAACAACGCATCGATACCCGGCGCATCAATCCCAATTTCGACTCGAATCAGCATGGTTCACCTACTGAAGTGTGTTTACTGTCCGGCGGGGTTTTTAGCCCGGCCTCAACGAAATCTGCCATTTGCATCAACATCATACGCAGTGCTTTCGGCATCTGCTCCAGCTCAATGGCATCCATTAAATTTTTGACGTACAGACCGAGCTCCGTGTCGCCTTCAATCACCAGACGACGCTGGAAGAAGAGGGTGTCCGGATCCTGTTTGCGCGCGGCGATCATCAGCAGATCGCTGGCATCCGCGCTAAAGCTGACATCCGCCTCGGCGGTTTCACGGACGATAAGCCGATCGTTCTCTACGGAAGTAAACCAGCGCAACCCGATATCGCGTACTTCAATCTTTAACCAGCGGCCTTCCAGAAACTCAAGCTCACCGTCCTGTAGCGCCTGGCGGAACTGCCAGCTCAGTACCTGTTCCAGCACCTGGCGTTTAAGCGCGAACGGCGCCAGTTTTACCGGCACGCTCAGCATTGATGGGCCAAATTGTACGAGACGTGAACGCAGTTTATCCAGCACGAGCTTTACTCCCTGATAGCTATAGTCCTGCTATTTTGCCATATCCCGACAAGAAGATAGCGGCGTAAATCAACAAACCGTTGCCCGGTATACCTCATTATTGGTGCCATCAATACGCCATTAGCTGCCTTAAATCAAAAATTGTCGCGTATGGGTTAATTAAAATCCCAGCTCGTTAACATTTTTTACGATCCCTGCGATCGACAACATCGGGATAAATTATGGAGCTGCTCTGCCCTGCCGGAAACCTTCCGGCGCTTAAGGCGGCCATCGAAAATGGGGCCGATGCGGTCTATATCGGGCTGAAAGATGATACCAATGCCCGCCATTTTGCGGGTCTTAACTTTACGGAGAAAAAGCTTCAGGAAGCCGTTAACTTCGTTCACCAGCACCGGCGCAAACTGCACATCGCCATCAATACCTTTGCCCATCCTGATGGCTACGCCCGCTGGCAGCGCGCCGTGGATATGGCGGCCCAGCTGGGCGCCGATGCGTTGATCCTGGCCGACCTCGCTATGCTTGAGTATGCGGCAGAACGTTATCCGCATATTGAGCGCCACGTCTCTGTTCAGGCATCGGCCACCAATGAAGAGGCCGTGCGTTTTTATCATCGACACTTTGACGTAGCCCGCGTGGTGCTGCCGCGCGTGCTCTCTATTCATCAGGTTAAGCAACTGGCGCGCGTCACGCCAGTGCCGCTGGAGGTTTTTGCCTTCGGCAGCCTGTGCATCATGGCCGAAGGCCGCTGCTATCTTTCTTCCTATCTTACCGGGGAATCGCCAAACACCGTCGGTGCCTGCTCGCCTGCCCGCTTCGTTCGCTGGCAGCAAACGCCGCAGGGACTGGAGTCGCGCCTGAATAACGTGTTAATCGACCGCTATCAGGACGGTGAAAACGCGGGCTACCCGACACTGTGCAAAGGCCGCTATCTGGTGGACGGCGAGCGCTACCACGCGCTGGAGGAGCCCACCAGTCTCAACACGCTGGAGCTGCTGCCGGAACTGCTGGCCGCCAACATTGCCTCGGTGAAAATCGAAGGCCGCCAGCGTAGCCCGGCCTACGTGAGCCAGGTGGCGAAGGTGTGGCGTCAGGCCATCGACCGCTGCATGGCGGACCCGCAAAACTACGCCCCGCAGGCGGCCTGGATGGAGACGCTCGGCGCGATGTCCGAAGGCACGCAAACCACGCTCGGCGCGTATCACCGTAAATGGCAGTGAGATAATCATGAAATATTCATTAGGGCCGGTGCTTTACTACTGGCCAAAAGAGACGCTGGAAGATTTTTACCAGCAGGCGGCTAACAGCAGCGCCGATGTGATTTACCTCGGCGAAGCGGTGTGCAGCAAGCGCCGTGCCACCAAAGTGGGCGACTGGCTGGATATGGCGAAAAGCCTGGCCGGCAGCGGCAAGCAGGTGGTGCTCTCGACGCTGGCGCTGGTGCAGGCGTCCTCTGAACTGGGCGAGCTGAAGCGCTACGTCGAAAACGGTGAGTTCCTGCTGGAGGCGAGCGACCTGGGCGTGGTGAACATGTGCGCCGAGCGTAAGCTGCCGTTTGTCGCCGGACATGCGCTGAACTGCTATAACGCGGTGACCCTGCGCCTGCTGCTCAAACAGGGGATGACACGCTGGTGCATGCCGGTTGAGCTCTCCCGCGACTGGCTGGTCAACCTGCTAAATCAGTGTGACGAGCTGGGCATTCGCAATCAGTTTGAAGTCGAAGTGCTGAGCTACGGCCATCTGCCGCTGGCCTACTCTGCCCGCTGCTTCACCGCGCGTTCCGAAGATCGCCCGAAAGACGAGTGTGAAACCTGCTGCATTAAGTACCCGAACGGACGCAGCATGCTGTCGCAGGAGAATCAGCAGGTGTTTGTCCTCAACGGCATTCAGACTATGAGCGGTTACGTCTATAACCTCGGCAACGAGCTGGCGTCAATGCATGGGTTGGTGGATATGGTGCGTCTTTCGCCGCTCGATACCGGCGTGTTCGCCATGCTGGACGCCTTCCGTGCCAACGAAAACGGCACCTCGCCGCTGCCGCTGACGGCAAACAGCGACTGCAACGGTTACTGGAAACGTCTCGCCGGGCTGGAATTGCAGGGGTAAAAAAGCTCACTTTGTTAACAACGGTTATCATTTTTTAATGCAGTATTAAAGATTGACCGTCGACAAAGTGAGCTGTTATGACTGACAAAACCATTCCGTTTTCGGTGCTGGATCTGGCACCGATTCCACAAGGCTCCTCGGCAAGAGAAGCCTTTTCGCACTCTCTGGATCTGGCTCAGCTTGCCGAAAAACGTGGCTATCACCGCTACTGGCTGGCGGAGCACCATAACATGGTGGGCATCGCCAGCGCTGCCACCTCAGTGCTGATTGGCTATCTGGCGGCGAATACCACTACTTTGCACCTTGGCTCCGGTGGCGTGATGCTGCCGAACCATGCCCCGCTGGTGATTGCCGAGCAGTTTGGCACCCTGAATACACTCTACCCCGGTCGCATTGATTTGGGTCTTGGTCGCGCGCCGGGCAGCGACCAACCGACCATGCGCGCCCTGCGTCGCCATATGAGCGGCGATATCGACAACTTCCCGCGTGATGTAGCGGAGCTGGTAGACTGGTTCGATGCGAGCGATCCTAACCCGCACGTGCGCCCGGTGCCGGGCTACGGCGAGAAAATCCCGGTGTGGCTGTTAGGCTCAAGTCTGTACAGCGCACAGCTTGCCGCACAGCTGGGGCTGCCGTTCGCGTTCGCTTCCCACTTCGCACCGGATATGCTGCATCAGGCTCTGCATCTCTACCGCACAAACTTCAAGCCTTCCGAGCGTCTTGAGAAGCCGTATGCGATGGTGTGCATCAATATCATTGCCGCCGACAGCAACCGCGACGCGGAATTCCTGTTTACCTCCATGCAGCAGGCGTTTGTGAAGCTGCGTCGCGGCGAGACGGGCCAGTTGCCACCACCGGTAGAAAATATGCATCAGCTGTGGTCGGCCTCCGAGCAGTATGGCGTGCAGCAGGCCCTGAGCATGTCGCTGGTGGGTGATAAGGCGAAGGTGCGTCACGGTCTGGAGGCAGTGCTACGAGAAACGCAGGCGGATGAAATTATGGTCAACGGCCAGATTTTCGATCATCAGGCGCGTTTGCATTCATTTGATCTGGCGATGCAGGTGAAAGAGGAGTTGGTGGGGTAGTTTTTTGCCGGATGGCGGCTTCGCCTTATCCGGCCTACGCGATCCCTGTAGGCCCGGTAAGCGTAGCGCCACCGGGCTTTCTGTTTACTGATACACGGGCAACAGATTAAAACTCGACAGCATGTGCACAACCGCATTGCCGAGACCAAATACCAGGATCAGCGCAATCATCGGTTTTCCGCCCCAGACGCGGAATTTCGGGCTGCCGAAGCGCTTACGTGATTTACGCGCCAGCAGCGCCGGTACAATCGCCGCCCAGATGGTAGCCGCCAGTCCTGCATAGCCGATGGCGTACAGGAAACCGTTCGGCCACAGCAGGCCGCCCACAATCGGCGGCAGGAAGGTTAACAGCGCCGTTTTGAAGCGCCCCATCGCAGAGTCATCAAAACCAAACAGATCTGCCAGGTAGTCAAACAGGCCCAGCGTCACGCCGAGAAATGAGCTCGCCACCGCAAAGTTAGAGAAGACCACCAGAAGCAGATCCAGACTGCGGCTGTTCAGCACGCCACTCAGCGCCTGTACCAGCACATCAATGTTACCGCCCTTCTGCGCAATGCCGATAAATTCCGGACGCGGGATGTTACCCATCGTCCCCAGCAGCCAGATCACATACAGCCCCAGCGCCAGCAGCGTGCCGTAAATCAGGCATTTCACGATGGTGCGCGGATCCTTGCCGTAGTACTTCATCAGGCTCGGTACGTTGCCGTGGTAGCCGAACGACGCCAGACAGAATGGCAACGTCATAAGCAGGTATGGCGTGTAGGAGGTGTTCACTTCCGCAACGTTAAACAGCGTGGCCGGCGTGACGTGCCCCAGCAGGCTGCCGAAGGTCAGGAAGAAGGTGATGACCTTGGCGCCCAACACGATCGCCGTCATGCGGCTGACCGCTTTGGTGCTCATCCAGACGATAAACGCCACGCCCAGCGCGAAGCAGAGACCCGCCAGACGCGCCGGAACGTTCAGCGACATCTCGGAGAAGGTGTGATGGAGAATCGATCCGCTCGCTGAAATGTACGCGTAGGTCAGGATATAGAGTACAAACGCGATGGACAACCCGTTCACCATGTTCCAGCCTTTGCCCAGCAGATCTCGGGTGATGGTGTCGAAGCTGGAGCCAATGCGGTAGTTCAGGTTTGCTTCAAGGATCATCAGCCCGGAATGGAGCATGCAGAACCAGGTGAAAACCAGCGCCGCCAGCGACCAGAAGAACCACGCACCGGACATAACCACTGGCAGGGAGAACATCCCGGCACCAATAATGGTTCCGCCGATGATCACCACGCCGCCAAGCAGCGAAGGTGACGTTTGGGTGGTGGTTAGTGTTGCCATGCGGCCTTATCTCCAGTCAAAAATGTGGTGTGCATTTTAATGTGATGCACTGTACCAGTACAAGAGTACAAAAGGAATAAAAAAAGCCCCGATAACAACTATCGGGGCTGTATATTTTACTTTACGTCAAAAGCGAAAAGGCTTACGCGTCACCGAAACGACGACGGCTGGTGCCTTCTTCGCGGCGTGGGCCACGATTTTCACGGCGCTCGCCGGAGAAACGACGAGGTTCGCCAGTGCGACCTTCGCTACGACCGCCTTCACGACGCTCGCCACCGAAGCTGCGACCACCGCCACGGCGTTCGCCACCGCGGTCAGAGCGAGGCTGTGCATCACCCATCAGTTGCATGTTCATTGGCTTGTTCAGAATGCGGGTGCGAGTAAAGTGCTGCAGTACTTCGCCCGGCATGCCTTTTGGCAGCTCGATCGTTGAGTGTGAACCGAACAGCTTGATGTTACCGATGTAACGGCTGCTGATGTCGCCTTCATTAGCGATCGCGCCAACGATGTGACGAACTTCAACACCATCATCACGGCCCACTTCAATGCGATACAGTTCCATTTCGCCAGCGTCACGACGCTCGCGACGTGGACGGTCTTCACCACCACGCTCTGGACGGTCACCGCGTGGACCACGGTCGTTACGGTCGCCACGACGTTCGAAACGATCGTCACGGTCACGGAACTCACGCTTAGGACGCATCGGTGCATCAGGTGGCACGATCAGGCTACGTTCGCCCTGCGCCATTTTCAGCAGTGCTGCGGCCAGGGTTTCCATGTCCAGCTCTTCGCCTTCAGCGACAGGCTGGATCTGGGACAGCAGCGCACGGTACTGATCCAGATCGCTGCTTTCCAGCTGCTGCTGTACTTTCGCGGCGAATTTTTCCAGACGGCGTTTGCCCAGCAGTTCTGCGTTTGGCAGCTCAGCTTCTGGAATGGTCAGCTTCATGGTGCGTTCAATGTTACGCAGCAGACGACGCTCGCGGTTCTCAACGAACAGCAGCGCACGGCCCGCACGACCCGCACGACCGGTACGGCCGATACGGTGAACGTAAGACTCGGAGTCCATTGGGATATCGTAGTTTACAACCAGGCTGATACGCTCAACGTCCAGACCACGTGCTGCCACGTCGGTTGCAATCAGGATATCCAGACGACCGTCTTTCAGACGCTCCAGAGTCTGCTCACGCAGCGCCTGGTTCATGTCGCCGTTCAGCGCTGCGCTGTTATAGCCGCTACGCTCCAGCGCTTCAGCCACTTCCAGGGTCGCGTTTTTGGTACGTACGAAGATAATCGCCGCATCAAAATCTTCCGCTTCCAGGAAACGGACCAGCGCTTCGTTTTTGCGCATGCCGTATACAGACCAGTAGCTCTGGCTGATGTCCGGGCGAGTGGTCACGCTAGACTGAATACGCACTTCCTGCGGCTCTTTCATGAAGCGGCGGGTAATGCGACGGATCGCTTCTGGCATGGTTGCAGAGAACAGAGCGGTCTGATGACCTTCCGGGATCTGCGCCATGATGGTTTCAACGTCTTCGATGAAGCCCATACGCAGCATTTCGTCTGCTTCATCCAGTACCAGGCCGCTCAGCTTAGAGAGGTCCAGGGTACCGCGCTTCAGGTGATCCAGCAGACGGCCCGGCGTACCGACAACAATCTGTGGGCCCTGGCGCAGGGCGCGTAACTGCACGTCATAACGCTGGCCGCCGTACAGGGCTACCACGTTTACGCCGCGCATATGTTTAGAGAATTCCGTCATTGCTTCAGCAACCTGAACAGCCAGTTCACGGGTTGGAGCCAGGACGAGGATCTGCGGTGCACGCAGGTCCGGATCAATGTTGTTCAGCAGCGGCAGCGAGAATGCTGCGGTTTTACCGCTACCGGTCTGGGCCATGCCCAGCACGTCACGACCAGAAAGCAGGTGTGGGATACACTCAGCCTGGATCGGAGATGGTTTTTCGTAACCCAGATCGTTAAGGGCTTCAAGGATAGGAGCCTTCAGGCCCAGATCTGCAAAAGTGGTTTCGAATTCAGCCATGTAGTACAAGTGCCTCGATATTAATGGCGGCCAGTCTACTTAGCTCATCGTGAAAATGATTAGCAATTTTCATTGAAAAGTGTGAACCGGCTCAAATTAGGTGTATTGACGAACAACAACGCCCTCACCAGTGAAGGTGATGGCAATCAAAAGATTACGGGCTGATGTTTATGTCGTCAGCTATTGCTGGTCCGATTCTGCCAGGTCGTCTTGCTCCTGGCCCAAGAGCGATAATTCCAACAATGCATAACGGTGCTCAACGAAGTTATGTACGTTGTTAGCAACCGCTAATTTGAACAGTGCCGTAGCGCTGTCCATATCCCCCAGACTTAGGTAGTACTTACCTAAATAGAAGTTGGTTTCACTGAGATGCTCAGCGAGCGAGGTGTTATCCGTTGCGTCCGCCTTGAGGCGTTCCATCAGCGTTGCTTCGCTAATGTTGCCCAGGTAGAACTCGACAATGTTCCATCCCCACTGTTCCTTGTCCGATTTCTCGAAGCGCTGTTTCAGTGCTTCTTTGGCCTGCTTCTCATCGAGCTTCTGCTCAACGATGTAAAGCCACAGGCTGCGGAAAGGATCATTAGGATCGTCTTGATAAAACGCCAGCAGATCATCTTGCGCTAACTTATCACGACCGCCGTAATACAATGCGATACCGCGATTCAAGTGCGCGTAGTTGTAAGTTGGATCAAGCTCAAGTACAGAATCAAACGCTTCATAGGCAGCATCAAAATTGCCTGCCTGCGTTAAATAAATGCCTAAGTAATTGAATACTTCAGGCATATCAGGTCGAATTGCCAGCGCTTGTGAAAAATCATTTCGCGCTAATGCCCTCAGACCGAGACTATCATACAACACTCCGCGCTCATATAAAAGCTGTGCGCGTTCGTCATCGGTTAAAGCCCGACTGGCAAGTATTTGTTCCATGCGTGCCAGAATCACTTCCTGCTGCAAAGTCGGTTGCAATGGCACTGCGAGGACTTCGCTCTTACGCCAGGCAGAGTTGCTGCATCCTGCCAGCGTTAAAGCTGTCGCAACGAAACACCAGCGCAAAAAAGGCTTCATTTCCCACTCCCGAAGACAACTATTGGATGAACGTCCTGTCCCCCGGCGGCTTAACAAGGCGTCCTGCCTGATAATAAGCCCTCCGCCTGCGCGGAGGGCAAATGGCAACCTTACTCGCCTTGCTGTTCGGCAGCCGGAGCTTCCGGCGCCGCAGCAGGCTGAGACTGCTCGGTTGCTTCTTTAATGCTCAGACGGATACGGCCCTGGCGGTCAACTTCCAGAACTTTCACCGGTACTTCCTGACCCATTTGCAGGTAATCGGTCACTTTCTCAACGCGCTTGTCAGCGATCTGAGAGATATGTACCAGACCTTCTTTACCGCCACCGATGGCAACGAATGCGCCAAAGTCAACGATACGGGTCACTTTACCATTGTAGATACGGCCCACTTCGATTTCTGCTGTAATCTCTTCGATACGGCGGATAGCATATTTCGCTTTCTCACCGTCGGTTGCTGCGATTTTCACAGTACCGTCATCTTCGATTTCGATGGTGGTGCCCGTTTCTTCGGTCAGTGCACGGATAACAGAACCGCCCTTACCGATAACATCTTTGATCTTGTCTGGATTGATCTTGATGGTGTGAATACGCGGAGCGAATTCAGAGATATCACCGCGTGGTGCGTTGATAGCCTGTTCCATCACGCCCAGGATGTGCAGACGCGCACCTTTAGCCTGGTTCAGAGCAACCTGCATGATCTCTTTAGTGATACCTTCAATTTTGATATCCATCTGCAGGGCAGAGATACCGTCGCGGGAACCCGCCACTTTGAAGTCCATATCACCCAGGTGGTCTTCGTCACCCAGAATGTCAGACAGAACAACGAAGTTGTCGCCTTCTTTCACCAGACCCATTGCGATACCCGCAACGGCGGCTTTGATCGGCACGCCTGCATCCATCAGCGCCAGAGAGGCACCACACACGGAAGCCATGGAAGAAGAACCGTTGGATTCAGTGATTTCAGACACGACACGTACGGTGTACGGGAATTTGTCTGCTTCTGGCATTACTGCCAGCACGCCGCGCTTCGCCAGACGACCGTGACCAATTTCACGACGCTTCGGTGAGCCAACCATACCGGTCTCGCCCACAGAGTACGGAGGGAAGTTGTAGTGGAACAGGAAGCTGTCAGTGCGCTCGCCCATCAGTTCATCGATGTTCTGTGCGTCACGTGCAGTACCCAGGGTAGCGGTAACCAGCGCCTGGGTTTCACCACGGGTGAACAGCGCGGAACCGTGAGTACGTGGCAGCACGCCAGTACGCACATCCAGACCACGGATCATGTCCTTTTCACGGCCATCAATACGCGGCTCGCCTGCCAGTACGCGACTACGAACAACGTTTTTCTCAATAGCGTGCAGGATTTCGCTCAGCTCGTTAGCGTCCAGCGTTTCGTCTTCCGCGATCAGGGTTGCGATGGTTTCATCTTTGATCACGTCAACCTGAGCATAACGCTCCTGTTTGTCTGTAATGCGATATGCATCGCTCAGACGAGATTCTGCCAGTGCAGCTACGCGTGCGTTCAGCGCGTCGTTTACCGCTTCTGGCTGCCAGTCCCAACGTGGTTTACCGGCTTCTTTCACCAGGTCGTTGATGTTCTGGATAACAATCTGCTGCTGGTCGTGGCCGAAGACCACTGCGCCCAGCATCTGGTCTTCACTCAGCAGTTCTGCTTCAGATTCAACCATCAGAACTGCTGCTTCAGTACCGGCAACAACCAGGTCCAGCTTACTCTCTTTCAGCTCTTCCTGAGTTGGGTTCAGCACGTACTGGTCGTTGATGTAACCGACGCGCGCGGCACCGATTGGGCCATTGAATGGGATACCAGACAGTGACAGGGCAGCAGACGCACCGATCATCGCTACGATGTCCGGGTTAACCTGTGGGTTAACGGAAACAACGGTTGCGATAACCTGCACTTCATTGACGAAGCCTTCCGGGAACAGCGGACGAACCGGGCGGTCAATCAGACGCGCGATCAGGGTTTCGCCTTCGCTTGGACGGCCTTCACGACGGAAGAAGCCACCCGGGATTTTACCGGCAGCGTAGGTACGCTCCTGGTAGTTAACGGTCAGTGGGAAGAAGTCCTGACCTGGTTTAGCTTTTTTCTGGCCAACTACGGTAACGAATACAGCAGTGTCATCCATGCTTACCATTACGGCAGCAGTAGCCTGACGAGCCATCATGCCGGTTTCCAGCGTGACGGTATGCTGACCATACTGGAATTTACGAACGATCGGATTCAGCAAAATTCTGTCCTTTCTTAAATGTTTGAAAGCACACCTCAGGTGTGCTGACGATTTAACCCGACCCTCTTCGCATCCTCGCGACTAATGACAACCGACACCCCCATGGGTGAAGCCTCTCATTAGCCGCGCGAACCTCTGCAATGAAGATCATTTATAGCAACAATACAATAGTTTCCCCTGAATTGCTGCCGTCTGGTTGAAAAAAGGGGCCATCAGGCCCCCTTTTCTGAAACTCGCAAGAATTAGCGACGCAGACCCAGACGCTCGATCAGCGCGGTGTAGCGTGCAACATCTTTACGCTTCAGGTAGTCGAGCAGTTTACGACGCTGAGAAACCATACGCAGCAGACCACGACGGCTGTGGTGATCTTTTTTGTGCTCTGCAAAGTGACCCTGCAGGTGGTTAATCTGTGCAGTCAGCAGTGCAACCTGAACTTCGGTAGAACCGCTGTCGTTAGTACCACGACCAAACTCAGAAACGATTTTAGCTTTAGCTTCAACGCTTAGAGACATTTTCAAACTCCAAAGTATAAAGAATGTAAGGATGCCGATCTCTAATTCAGCTATCCCATGTACGCCCCGCAGATTGTTAAACAATTTACCAGGCGTTAAGCGGCGATATTCTACTCGTCTCCCCTGCTTATCGCAAGGTGAGGCGTTATCACCGTCACGCTTCGACCGGGTATTCGACGACCAGACGACGCGGGGCAACGCGCCCTTCACCGTCCATTTCGCCCATCCCGATAAACTTGCCTTCCTCCCCTTCCGTCACACGGACCAGGCCCTCAAGCGGCGCCCCCGTTGTGCGGACCGGGTTTCCGTTCTTAAAGTAAACGGACGATGTTAAAGGAAGATTAACAACCGGGAAATCTGCTGCCGGACTGTCCATTGGCATCAGCAGCGGATCCAGCAGATCTGCCGGCGCAATTCCCTGCGCTTGCGCCTGTTCAGCCAGGGCGTGCAGATGCTCAAGCGTTACCATACGTTCGACCGGATACTTGCTGACCGCCAGACGACGCAGATAAATCACATGCGCGCCGCAGCCCAGCTTTTCACCGAGGTCGTCAATGATGGTGCGGATGTAGGTCCCTTTCGAACAGTGTACTTCCAGCTCCAGCTCATCACCTTCGTGGCGAATGAACAACAGCTCATACACGGTAATCGGACGGGCTTCACGCGGAACGTCAATGCCCTGACGCGCATATTCGTAAAGCTTCTTGCCCTGATATTTCAACGCCGAATACATCGACGGCACCTGCATTGTGTCGCCCCGGAAGCTCTCCAGCGCCGCATCAAGTTGCTCTGCGCTGAAGGTTACCGGGCGCTCTTCAACCACCTGACCATCCGCATCGGAAGTGTCCGTGCGCTGGCCCAGTTTGGCAATCACGCGGTAGCGCTTATCGGAATCCAGCAGATACTGGGAAAACTTTGTCGCTTCACCCAGGCAGATCGGGAGCATCCCGGTTGCCAGCGGATCCAGCGCGCCGGTGTGCCCCGCGCGATTGGCGTTATAAATACGCTTTACTTTTTGCAGCACGTCGTTGCTGGATGCGCCATGTGGTTTATCCAGCAACAGCACGCCATGCACGTCACGACCGCGACGACGAGGACGACTCATCAGTCCTCCTTGCTGTCGTCCGCCGGGTTAACACGACGCTCATCGTCATGTTTCACCACGCTGGTCACCAGGTTGGACATACGCATACCCTCAACCAGCGAGTTGTCGTAGAAGAAGGTCAGCTCCGGCACAATACGCAGACGCATCGCTTTGCCAAGCAGAGAGCGGATGAAACCAGAGGCTTCCTGCAGCGCTTTAATGCCGTTCTTCACGGCGTCTTCATCCTGGTCATTCAGGAATGTCACAAACACTTTGGCGTACGCCAGGTCGCGGGACATTTCCACGCCAGACACGGTGGTCATCATCCCCACGCGTGGATCTTTGATTTCACGTTGCAGAATGAGAGCGATCTCTTTCTGCATCTCCTGCGCGACGCGCTGTGGGCGACCAAATTCTTTCGCCATAATAAATTCTCCAGACAAAAAAGGGGCTTAAGCCCCTTTTTAAAATTACTGCCGGGTGGCGCTTCGCTTACCCGGCCTACGCTAACTAATCTTCAGTTGACGAAGATTACGCGATGGTACGCTGAATTTCGATGATCTCGAACACTTCGATCATATCGCCAACGCGAACGTCGTTGTAGTTCTTAACACCGATACCACATTCCATGCCGTTACGAACTTCGTTAACGTCATCTTTGAAGCGGCGCAGGGATTCCAGCTCACCTTCGTAGATAACCACGTTGTCGCGCAGTACGCGGATTGGGTTGTGACGCTTAATGGTCCCTTCGGTAACCATACAGCCCGCGATCGCACCGAATTTCGGTGATTTGAACACGTCACGTACTTCAGCCAGACCGATGATCTGCTGTTTCAGCTCAGGAGACAGCATGCCGCTCATCGCTGCTTTCACTTCGTCAATCAGGTTATAGATGACGGAGTAGTAACGCAGATCCAGGCTTTCAGCATCGATAACTTTACGCGCAGATGCGTCAGCACGAACGTTGAAGCCAACCAGGATAGCGTTGGACGCGGCTGCCAGGGTTGCGTCGGTTTCGGTGATACCACCTACGCCAGAACCGATGATCTTCACTTTCACTTCGTCGGTAGACAGTTTCAGCAAGGAGTCGGAGATCGCTTCCACAGAACCCTGTACGTCCGCTTTCAGAACGATGTTCACTTCGTGAACTTCGCCTTCAGTCATGTTGGCGAACATGTTCTCGAGTTTAGATTTCTGCTGGCGAGCCAGTTTCACCTCACGGAATTTACCCTGACGATACAGCGCCACTTCACGTGCTTTCTTCTCGTCACGTACCACGGTTACTTCGTCACCGGCAGCCGGAACACCGGACAGGCCGAGGATTTCCACTGGGATGGACGGACCCGCTTCCAGCACTTCCTGACCCAGTTCGTTACGCATCGCACGAACGCGACCGTATTCGAAACCACACAGAACAATGTCGCCCTTGTGCAGAGTACCTTCGCGAACCAGAACGGTTGCAACCGGACCACGACCTTTATCCAGGAAGGATTCGATTACCGCGCCGCTCGCCATACCTTTACGAACCGCTTTCAGCTCCAGAACTTCAGCCTGAAGCAGGATAGCGTTCAGCAGGTCGTCGATACCGGTACCTGCTTTTGCAGATACAGGGATGAACTGCGCTTCACCGCCCCACTCTTCCGGCATAACGCCGTACTGTGACAGTTCGTTCTTAACGCGATCCATATCGGCTTCTGGCTTATCGATTTTGTTGACTGCAACAACCAAAGGCACCTGCGCCGCTTTCGCGTGCTGGATAGCTTCAATGGTCTGTGGCATCACGCCATCATCGGCAGCAACAACCAGAACAACGATATCCGTTGCCTGAGCACCACGAGCACGCATTGAGGTAAACGCTGCGTGGCCTGGGGTATCCAGGAAGGTGATCATGCCGTTTTCGGTTTCTACGTGGTAAGCACCGATATGCTGGGTAATACCACCCGCTTCGCCGGAGGCAACCTTAGTAGAACGAATGTAGTCAAGCAGAGAGGTTTTACCGTGGTCAACGTGACCCATGATGGTCACAACCGGTGCGCGCGGTTCAGCCGCTGCGCCCGTATCACGGTCGCTCATTACTGCTTCTTCCAGCTCGTTTTCACGACGCAGGATAACTTTGTGGCCCATCTCCTCGGCAACCAGCTGTGCGGTTTCCTGGTCGATGACCTGGTTGATGGTGGCCATTGCGCCCAGCTTCATCATCGCTTTGATGACCTGAGAGCCTTTCACCGCCATCTTGTTAGCCAGTTCGCCAACGGTGATGGTTTCGCCGATCACAACGTCACGGTTAACGGCCTGAGCTGGCTTCTGGAAGCCCTGCTGCAGAGCGGAACCTTTACGCTTACCGCCTTTACCACCGCGAACCGCTGCACGTGCTTCTTCACGGTCAGCTTTAGATTCAGCGTGCTTGTTACCTTTTTTCGCAGGACGCGCCGCTTTTGTACTGCGAGTACGGCCACGACCACCTTCAACTTCACGGTCGTTATCGTCTTCTGCCTGGCGCGCATGCTGAGAAGTGGTTACGTGATAATCGCTGTTGTCTTCAGTTGGTTCAGCGGTATTCACACCGTTCTTCTCGTTTTCTTCTGCCATGCGACGCGCTTCTTCGGCGACGCGGCGAGCTTCTTCTTCAAGCTTTCGGCGGGCTTCTTCTTCCGCTTTACGCTTCAGCTCGGCAGCTTCATTTTCACGGCGGGCTTTTTCAGCCTGGGCAGTTTTGGTCATTTCGTCGGTCTGTTGATTGCTCACTTTGTCTTTTTCCGCAGCGTCACGCTTCGCTTTTTCACCGGCGTCGCGTTTCGCTTTTTCTGCGGCCTCACGTTCAGCTTTTAATTCTGCTTCGCGTTTAGCAGTGGCTTCTGCCTCACGCTGAGCTTGTTCTTCCGCTTCACGCTGTGCCTGCTCTTCCGCAGCAAGGCGTTCTGCCTCTTGCGGATCACGTTTTACAAAGGTGCGCGTCTTGCGGACTTCAATTTGTACCGATTTGCTTTTGCCACCGGTACCAGGGATGTTCAACGTGCTACGCGTTTTGCGCTGCAGCGTTAACTTGTCAGGCGTAGAGCCGTGTTCACGGTTCAGGTGCGCTAACAAGGTTTGTTTTTCTTGCGCGGTCACCGAGTCATCAGCGGCCTTCGGGATCCCTGCATCAGCAAATTGCTGTACCAGGCGGTCCACGGAGGTCTGAATCTCAGCAGCCAGCGATTTTACAGTTACATCAGTCATGCTGTTCCTTCCTGCTACAGTTTATTACGCTTCGTCGCCGAACCAGCAAATATTACGTGCGGCCATGATGAGTTCGCCGGCTTTCTCGTCGGTTAAACCTTCGATATCAGCCAGGTCATCAACGCCTTGCTCAGCGAGATCTTCCAGCGTACAAACACCACGGGCAGCCAGCTTGAACGCAATCGCACGATCAAGACCTTCCAGATTCAGCAGGTCATCAGCCGGCTTCTTATCGCCAAGGCTTTCTTCCTGAGCCAGCGCCAGGGTGGTCAGTGCGTTTTTAGCGCGTTCACGCAGGGCTTCAACGGTTGGTTCATCCAGACCGTCAATTTCCAGCAGCTCTTTCATTGGCACGTAGGCCAGTTCTTCCAGCGTAGAGAAACCTTCTTCAACCAGCACAGTGGCGAAGTCTTCGTCAATGTCCAGGTATTTGGTGAAGGTATCGATCGCCGCGTGGGCTTCAGCCTGATGCTTGGCCTGAAGGTCATCAACGGTCATCACGTTGAGTTCCCAGCCGCTCAGCTGTGACGCCAGACGTACGTTCTGACCGTTACGGCCAATCGCCTGCGCCAGGTTGCCCGCTTCTACAGCGATATCCATGGTGTGTTTGTCTTCGTCAACAACGATAGACGCCACATCGGCCGGTGCCATTGCGTTGATCACGAACTGCGCCGGATTGTCGTCCCACAGAACGATATCAATACGCTCGCCGCCCAGTTCGGTAGAAACCGCCTGAACACGTGCGCCACGCATACCGACGCAAGCACCGACCGGGTCGATACGCTTGTCGTTGGTTTTCACCGCAATTTTCGCACGGGAACCCGGATCGCGGGCCGCCGCTTTGATTTCGATAACTTCTTCGCCGATTTCCGGCACTTCGATACGGAACAGTTCAACCAGCATTTCTGGTTTAGAACGCGTCACGAACAGCTGTGCACCACGTGCTTCAGGACGTACGGCATACAGCACACCACGAATACGGTCGCCTGGGCGGAAGTTTTCACGCGGCAGCATGTCTTCACGCAGGATAACAGCTTCAGCGTTACCCGGCAGCCCTTCGGATTTGATCTCCAGAGAGATGTTATCGCGGTTCACTTTCTTCACCACGCCAGTGATGATTTCGCCTTCCTGATCGCGGAACTGATCGACAACCAGCGCGCGCTCGGCTTCGCGAACTTTCTGCACGATAACCTGCTTCGCGGTCTGGGTGGTGATACGGTCGAAGGTGACAGATTCAATCTGATCTTCAACGTAGTCACCCACGTTCAGACTTTCGTCTTCAAAACGTGCCGCTTCCAGGGTGATCTCTTTGGTCGGTTGGGTCACTTCTTCAACGATTACCCAACGACGGAATGTATCGAAGTCACCGCTTTTACGATCGATTTCTACGCGAACATCGATCTCTTGTTCGTATTTTTTCTTGGTTGCTGTAGCTAGTGCACTTTCCAGCGCTTCGAAAATCTTCTCACGCGGCAGTGATTTCTCGTTGGAGACGGCTTCAACAACAGCCAAAATTTCTTTGTTCATCGCGGGCTTTTCACCTCAATCCAGACTGTTAAAAGTGGGGAACCAGGTTCGCCTTCTGGATATTACTCAGCGCGAACACTTCATCTTTGCCTTCGACTGTCACCGTGATCATTTCACCATCAACGGCTTTGATAATTCCCTGCCATTTACGGCGGTTCTGTACGGCCATACGCAGAACGAGAGCCACTTCTTCACCGGTAAAGCGCACATAGTGCTCGGCCGTGAACATCGGACGATCGAGGCCAGGTGAGGAAACTTCCAGGTTGTACGCAACGGTAATCGGATCTTCAACATCAAGAACCGCACTCACCTGGTGGCTGACATCAGCACAATCATCAACATTGATGCCATCTTCACTATCAATATAGATGCGCAGCGTCGATGTGCGGCCGCGAACGAATTCGATGCCGACCAGTTCGTAGCCCAGTGCTTCGACCGGTGCAGTAATCATCTCTGTTAATTTTTGCTCTAATGTGGACAAGCCCACCCCCAAGACATAAAAAAAGGGCGTAAAGCCCAGTTATTCTGTAGTCAGATAACAAAAAACCCCGATAAATCGGGGCTTTAGATAACTGAACCCTATAGCCACAACTGTGGCCTGGAGCACTTTCCGAAAGAATTTTTTCAAATCCAGCTACGAAGGCTCTAAGTCTTCACAGTATATTTGAAAAAGAACTTTACAGGAAAGTGGTTGCGGGGGCCGGATTTGAACCGACGACCTTCGGGTTATGAGCCCGACGAGCTACCAGGCTGCTCCACCCCGCGCCTGAAACGTGGCAAATTCTACGCGTTTTGGACAGAATTTGCAAATAATGCTGGGATTTGGTACCGAAGACGGGACGTAAAATCGGCGTTTAGTATATTGATAGTTGACCCCACCTGTCAACCCAGCTTCTGCCAGACAGAACAGACCAATTTTTTTACAAAAAACGCACGAGTCTCTTCCGGTCTTCGACAAAAGATGATTAAATGAATACTCACTTATTTTGCATAAAAATGCACAAGAGAGCGAAAGCGGTCTCTAATCAGTCAATCAAGCAGGGTTTTATTCTATGACGACGATTCTCAAGCATCTTCCGGTAGGACAACGTATTGGCATCGCTTTCTCAGGCGGCCTGGATACCAGCGCTGCACTGCTGTGGATGCGCCAGAAGGGAGCGGTTCCGTATGCATATACTGCGAACCTGGGTCAGCCGGACGAGGAAGATTATGACGCGATCCCTCGTCGTGCCATGGAGTATGGCGCAGAGAACGCACGTCTGATTGACTGCCGTAAGCAACTGGTCGCTGAAGGCATTGCCGCTATCCAGTGCGGTGCTTTTCATAATACTACCGGCGGCCTGACCTATTTTAATACCACTCCGCTGGGTCGTGCTGTCACCGGCACCATGCTGGTCGCCGCCATGAAAGAAGATGGCGTGAACATCTGGGGTGATGGCAGTACCTATAAAGGCAACGATATTGAACGTTTCTATCGTTACGGTCTGCTGACCAACGCTGAGTTGCAGATCTACAAACCGTGGCTGGATACCGACTTCATCGACGAACTGGGTGGCCGTCATGAAATGTCTGAGTTTATGATTGCCTGCGGCTTTGACTATAAGATGTCCGTTGAGAAAGCCTACTCAACCGACTCCAACATGCTGGGTGCGACGCACGAAGCGAAAGACCTGGAATTCCTGAACTCCAGCGTAAAAATTGTTAACCCGATCATGGGCGTAAAATTCTGGGATGAGAACGTGAAGATCCCGGCGGAAGAAGTGACCGTGCGTTTCGAACGCGGCCATCCGGTTGCCCTGAACGGTAAAACCTTCTCAGACGATGTTGAACTGATGCTGGAAGCGAACCGCATCGGCGGTCGTCACGGTCTGGGTATGAGCGATCAGATCGAAAACCGTATCATCGAAGCGAAAAGCCGTGGCATTTACGAAGCTCCGGGGATGGCGCTGCTGCACATCGCTTACGAGCGTCTGCTGACCGGTATTCACAACGAAGACACCATTGAGCAGTATCACGCTCATGGCCGTCAGCTGGGCAAACTGCTGTATCAGGGTCGCTGGTTTGATCCACAGGCGCTGATGCTGCGTGACGCCCTGCAACGTTGGGTGGCGAGCGCAATCACCGGCGAAGTGACGCTGGAACTGCGTCGCGGCAATGATTACTCCATCCTCAATACCGTGTCTGACAACCTGACCTATAAAGCAGAGCGTCTGACCATGGAGAAAGGTGAGTCAGTATTCTCTCCGGACGATCGTATTGGCCAGCTGACCATGCGTAACCTGGACATCACCGATACCCGTGAGAAGCTGTTCAACTATGTTGAGAATGGCCTGCTCTCCGCGAATTCCGGTAATGGTCTGCCGCAGGTTGAGAATCTGGAACACAGCGATAAGAAGTAATCGACAGCAAGACATGCAAAAGGCGCCCAATGGGCGCCTTTTTTGTGGTCTTCGTAGGCCCGGTAAGCGCAGCGCCACCGGGCAAAACGGCGGGCGGCGCTGCGCTTACCCGCCCTACAATAGATCGGAAACACAGAATGTACAGACGAAAAAAAAGACGTCTTGCGACGTCTTTCTTCTGGAATATTGGTACCGAGGATGGGACTCGAACCCACAAGCCCGTTAGGGCACTACCACCTCAAGGTAGCGTGTCTACCAATTCCACCACCTCGGTACTGAATACTTACTGCGGGATATCGCTGGTTGGCTTAGCCGGTGCAGCTGGCTGAGTTTGCTCACTTTTTGCTGGCGCGCTCAGATTTTCCCACTCGCTTCCTTTACTGGTCTTGTTGCTGTTGATATTGCCCAGCACCAGACTGATGATGAAGAACAGCGTAGCCAGAATCGCCGTCGTACGGGTCATGAAGTTCGCAGAACCACTTGAACCGAACAGCGTACCGGAAGCGCCTGCTCCGAAGGAGGCTCCCATATCAGCGCCTTTACCTTGCTGCAGCATAATCAGCGCTACGAGAGCGATGGCTACAATAAGGAAAATAACTAAAAGAGCTTCGTACATAATCAACCTGTTCCTTGCGGATTTGCCGCATACCAATGCTTCGACCAATTAGCAGGATTTTGTTTCCCACTGAAGCGGGTGTGAATACTAACCAAAGCGAATCACCTTCGCAAGGGCATTTTCGAGGCATTGTATCAACTGCGGAAAAAAACAGCAAAAAGCGATTAATTGCTTAAAACAAAGGCGGCAAACGCCGCCTTTTTAAACACTTATTCTGAAAGATTATGCAGCTTTCACTGCATCCGCAATGCGGTGCGCAAATTCAGTTACCTGCGCTTCGTCTTCACCTTCCACCATCACGCGGATCAGCGGCTCGGTACCCGACTTACGCAGCAGGACGCGTCCACGGCTGCCAAGCGTCGCTTCCACCTCTGCCATCACCGCTTTCACGTTATCATTTTCCAGCGGGTCGCCTTTACCAGCGGTGAAACGCACGTTCACCAGGATCTGCGGGAACATTTTCATGCCGCTGCACAGATCGTGCAGGCTCATATGGTTACGCGCCATCGCGGCAACAACCTGAAGCGCCGCCACAATGCCGTCACCGGTGGTGGTTTTATCGAGCAGGATCACGTGGCCGGAGTTTTCCGCGCCAATGCGCCAGCCTTTTTCCTGAAGTTTTTCCAGCACGTAGCGGTCACCCACTTTCGCGCGAACAAACGGGATGCCCAGCTGTTTCAGCGCCAGCTCCAGACCCATATTGCTCATCAGCGTGCCCACCGCGCCACCGCGCAGTTGCCCCTGACGCAGGCCTTCACGCGCAATGATGTAGAGGATCTGATCGCCATCGACCTTGTTACCTTCGTGGTCAACCATGATCACACGATCGCCATCGCCATCCAGGGCAATACCCAGATCGGCTTTTTCAGCCAGTACACGCGCCTGCAAGGCACGCACGTCTGTCGCGCCGACTTCTTCATTGATGTTCAGACCGTCCGGCTCGCAGCCGATGGTGATCACTTTCGCACCCAGCTCGCGGAAAACATTCGGCGCAATGTGATAGGTCGCACCGTTTGCACAGTCCACCACAATTTTGAGGTGTGCCAGGCTCAGTTCATTCGGGAACGTGCCTTTGCAGAATTCAATGTAGCGGCCTGCGGCATCGACAATACGGTTGGCTTTACCCAACTCAGCGGAGTCGACACAGGTGATCTCTTTCTCCATTTCCGCTTCAATCGCCTCTTCCACGTCATCCGGCAGTTTAGTGCCGTCGATGGAGAAGAATTTGATACCGTTGTCATAGAACGGATTATGAGAAGCTGAAATGACGATGCCCGCTTCCGCACGGAAGGTACGAGTCAGATAGGCAACAGCAGGGGTCGGCATTGGCCCCGTAAAGGAAGCTGAAAGCCCCGCCGCCGCCAGCCCGGCTTCCAGCGCGGACTCCAGCATATAACCCGAAATACGGGTATCTTTACCAATAATGATCTTACGGGAGCCATGACGCGCCAGTACCTTACCCGCCGCCCAGCCCAGCTTCAGGACAAAGTCAGGGGTAATTGGCGCATCGCCTACGCGCCCACGGATGCCATCGGTACCAAAATATTTACGATTACTCATAGCGTTTGTTTTCCTTCGCTGCCAGTGTGGCTTCCACCACACGCATGGCTTCTACTGTTTCTTTTACGTCATGGACGCGAATGATGTGTGCACCTTGCATCGCGGCAATCACCGCGCAGGCCAGACTGCCGCTCAGACGTTCGTTCGGCCCGACATTCAACAACTGACCAATCATCGATTTTCTCGACATTCCCACTAGCAGTGGCAGGCCGAACTGATGAAACTCTGATAAGCGCGCAAGCAACGCGTAATTGTGTGAGAGATTTTTACCGAAACCGAAGCCCGGGTCGAGCAGCAATTTCTCTTTTGCGATACCCGCACGTTCACAGCGTTCGATATGCTCAATAAAGAAGCGGGTGACGTCGGCAAACACATCTTCATATTTTGGCGCCTCCTGCATTGTCTTAGGCTGGCCCTGCATATGCATCAGACACACCGGTAGCCCGGTTTCAGCGGCGGCTTCAATTGCGCCCGGCTCGATCAGCGAGCGGATATCATTGATAATGTGAGCGCCCACTCTCGCCACTTCACGGATCACTTCGGGTTTGGAGGTATCAACGGAGATCCACACTTCAAAGCGCCGGGCGATAGCCTCCACCACCGGCACCACGCGCGCCAGCTCTTCTTCCACCGAAACCTCCGCCGCGCCAGGCCGCGTTGACTCCCCTCCAACGTCAATGATGGTGGCACCCGCGTTGATCATTAAATTCGCGTGTTTAACCGCGTCGATAAGCGAGTTATGCGTGCCGCCGTCAGAGAAGGAATCAGGCGTGACATTCAGGATCCCCATCACATGCGGATGTGAAAGGTCGAGATGCGAGTCCTGGGCGAAGAGTTTCATGGCTAAATCCCTGTTATTTGCATGGTTATATAAAAAAGAAAAACCCCGGAGCACGCTCCAGGGTTTGATGTACAGACAAACGCTTCAACAGCAGTGACTTACTTGTCGCCCAACTGCTCTGACATGGTGTTGCCCGGGTTTGGCGTACGCGGTTCATCGACCGGACGCGGTGCACGCGGGGTGCCATTGTTGTCAGAATTGTTAGACGCGCCTGGGTCTTCCCAGCCTGCTGGCGGACGCACTTCGCGGCGAGCCATCAGGTCGTCAATCTGCGGAGCATCGATGGTCTCATATTTCATGAGCGCATCTTTCATCGAATGCAGGATGTCCATATTGTCATTCAGGATCTGACGGGCGCGAGCGTAGTTACGCTCAATCAGCGCTTTCACTTCCTGGTCGATGATACGAGCCGTTTCATCGGACATATGTTTCGCTTTTGCCACGGAGCGGCCCAGGAATACTTCGCCCTCTTCTTCTGCATAGAGCAGCGGACCGAGTTTGTCGGAGAAGCCCCACTGGGTCACCATGTTACGTGCCAGGTTTGTCGCCACTTTAATATCGTTCGACGCACCGGTGGAAACATGTTCCGCACCGTAGATGATCTCTTCTGCCAGACGACCGCCGTACAGGGTTGAAATCTGACTTTCCAGCTTCTGACGGCTGGCGCTGATCGCGTCGCCTTCAGGCAGGAAGAAGGTCACACCCAACGCACGACCGCGTGGAATGATCGTCACCTTGTGTACCGGATCGTGTTCCGGCACCAGACGACCGATAATCGCGTGGCCCGCTTCGTGATATGCCGTGGACTCTTTCTGCGCTTCCGTCATCACCATGGAGCGACGTTCCGCACCCATCATGATTTTGTCTTTCGCTTTCTCAAATTCCACCATGGACACTACACGTTTGTTACCGCGAGCGGCAAACAGTGCTGCCTCGTTGACCAGGTTAGCCAGATCCGCACCGGAGAAGCCTGGAGTACCACGCGCGATGATTGCCGCGTCGATATCTGGCGCCAGCGGTACGCGACGCATATGCACTTTCAGGATCTGTTCACGACCACGAACATCCGGCAGACCGACCACAACCTGACGGTCGAAACGGCCTGGACGCAGCAGCGCAGGGTCGAGTACGTCTGGACGGTTAGTTGCCGCGATAACGATGATACCTTCGTTACCTTCAAAGCCGTCCATTTCAACCAGCATCTGGTTCAGGGTCTGCTCACGTTCATCGTGACCACCGCCCAGGCCTGCGCCACGCTGGCGGCCAACGGCGTCGATTTCATCGATGAAGATGATGCACGGTGCTGCCTTCTTAGCCTGCTCGAACATGTCACGCACACGAGATGCACCGACACCCACGAACATTTCAACGAAGTCAGAACCTGAAATAGTAAAGAACGGGACCTTCGCTTCACCCGCGATGGCTTTTGCCAGCAGGGTTTTACCGGTACCCGGAGGGCCGACCATCAGGACGCCTTTCGGGATCTTACCGCCCAGTTTCTGGAAACGGCTCGGCTCGCGCAGGTATTCAACCAGTTCACCCACCTCTTCTTTTGCTTCGTCACAACCTGCTACGTCAGCAAAGGTGGTCTTGATCTGGTCTTCCGTCAGCATACGCGCCTTGCTCTTACCGAACGACATGGCACCTTTGCCACCACCGCCCTGCATCTGGCGCATAAAGAAGATCCAGACACCGATAAGAAGCAGCATCGGGAACCAGGAAATGAAGATAGAAGCCAACAGGCTTGGTTCTTCCGGCGGCTCGCCTACCACTTTGACGTTTTTGGTCAGAAGGTTATCAAGCAGCTTAGGATCGTTCACCGGGATGTAAGTCGTGTAACGGTTACTATCTTTCTTGGTAACGTTGATCTCACGTCCGTTGATACGCGCTTCGCGAACCTGGTCCTGATTGACCTCTTGCAGGAAGGTAGAATAATCCACCTTGCGGCCATTCGACTCGCTGGGCCCAAAGCTCTGGAAAACTGACATCAGCACAACGGCAATGACCAGCCAGAGTATTAGGTTTTTCGCCATGTCACTCAAGGGATTAACCTCATATTACAACTGTGTTAAAAACAGCGTCAGGATACTCTATATCCAGTTTCATTCAAACTTTCGCCTGAAATCTACCGGTTATCATTTTCGCCCGGTCGCTACAATATACACTTCACGGGAACGGGCCCGGGAAGAGTCCGGCTTACGAACTTTGACCTTCGCAAACAGGGAGCGAATTTCCTTAAGATACTCCTCGAAACCTTCGCCCTGAAACACCTTCACAACAAAACTACCACCAGGCGCTAGTACATCACGACACATTTCTAACGCTAGTTCCACCAGATACATGGCGCGGGGGATATCCACCGCCGGTGTTCCACACATATTTGGTGCCATATCCGACATGACAACCTGGACCTTACTGTCACCTACACGATCAAGTAATGCTTTAAGCACTAATTCATCACGAAAGTCGCCCTGAAGGAAGTCGACACCGACGATGGGATCCATTGGTAAAAGATCGCATGCGATGATTCGGCCCGTTCCGCCGATCTGCGTAACCGCATACTGAGACCATCCGCCAGGTGCCGCACCGAGGTCGACCACCGTCATTCCCGGTTTAAAAAGTTTGTCACTTTGCTGTATTTCATCAAGTTTAAACCAGGCACGGGAACGTAACCCCTTTTTCTGCGCCTGTTGAACATATTTATCGCTAAAGTGTTCCTGAAGCCAGCGGCTGGAGCTGGCAGAACGCTTTTTACCTGTCATTTAACATTTCCGTCCTGGTTCATCGTTACTTGCCTGTGACGTAAATTTCTACGCAGCTATTTGGCGATATTAGGGAGATGGCGGTAGAATGAACCGTTTTCAATCCTAACGTAAGCAAAAATATACGATGAATCTGAGTACTAAACAAAAACAGCACCTTAAAGGTCTGGCACATCCGCTCAAGCCTGTAGTGATGCTTGGCAACAATGGTTTGACCGAAGGGGTGCTTGCCGAGATTGAACAAGCGCTGGAACACCACGAGCTGATCAAGGTGAAAATCGCCTCTGAAGACAGAGACACTAAAAACCTGATCGTGGAAGCCATCGTGCGCGAAACCGGCGCCTGTAATGTACAGGTCATCGGTAAAACGCTGGTGCTCTATCGCCCATCTAAAGAGCGCAAAATCTCGCTGCCACGTTAAGGATATCCTGAATCAAACACATTTTCTGTGTGAAACGAGGGATTTCTTTCAGCAGGCGAGCAAAATGCCATGCTCCTTGAGTTGATAAAAGGCCGCTATGCGGCCTTTTTCTTTTCTTTACAATGTATCAACATCTTAGAAGAGAAGCGAATTACAGGTATTCAACCTTAATAATTTCGTATTCCACTTCGCCACCCGGGGTGCGGATAGTCACAACATCATCCTGCTCTTTGCCAATCAGGCCGCGAGCAATCGGGGAGTTCACCGAAATCAGGTTCTGTTTGAAGTCCGCTTCATCATCACCCACGATGCGATAGGTTTGCTCTTCGTCGTTGTCCAGATTCAGGACGGTGACGGTAGAGCCGAAGATCACGCGACCGTTGTTTGGCATTTTAGTGATATCGATAACCTGCGCATTGGACAGTTTCGCTTCGATATCTTTGATGCGCCCCTCGCAGAAACCCTGCTGCTCACGCGCCGCGTGGTATTCAGCATTCTCTTTCAGGTCGCCATGCTCACGCGCATCCGCGATAGCGGCGATGATTTCAGGGCGACGTACGGATTTCAGAAAATCCAGCTCTTCGCGCAGTTTTTCGGCACCACGTAAGGTCATCGGAATAGCTTGCATTTGTTATACCTCTTAAACATTCCTGTTGGGAGCAGTGTTCCCTGCTCCAGCCCACCTGAACAGGCCAGAAGCAAAAAGAAAACCGACCCGGGAGCAACGCCCCAGGTCAGCAGCAATTTTTCAATTTGATACGCATTTTACCGCGAAGTTCACTATGGGTCATCGTTTACTTTACAGTGCCATGCACCGTAGTATGACGGTTTGTTTTCGGGTTGTTAGCGCGAGATTATGCGATTTTCCAGTTTTATCATCGGATTGACTACCAGTATAACGTTCACCGTTCAGGCCGCGAATGTTGATGAGTACATTAATCAACTGCCCGCCGGCGCGAACCTTGCCCTGATGGTGCAGAAGGTTGGCGCGCAGGCTCCCGAGATTGACTATCACAGTCAACAGATGGCGCTGCCTGCCAGTACCCAGAAGGTGATCACTGCCCTCGCCGCCCTGCTCCAGCTCGGGCCTGACTTCCGTTTTACTACCACCCTTGAAACCAGAGGTAACGTTGAGGGTGGCGAACTGAAAGGCGATCTTATCGCCCGTTTTGGTGGCGATCCCACCTTTAAGCGCCAGGATGTCCGCAACATGGTGGCGGTACTGAAAAAATCCGGCGTAACAAAAATTGATGGCAACGTGCTGATCGACACCTCCATTTTCGCCAGCCACGATAAAGCGCCTGGCTGGCCATGGAACGACATGACGCAGTGCTTTAGCGCCCCGCCAGCCGCCGCCATCGTTGACCGTAACTGCTTCTCCGTATCGCTTTACAGCGCGCCAAAACCCAATGACTTAGCGTTTATCCGCGTGGCGTCTTACTACCCGGTCACGATGTTCAGCCAGGTGCGGACGCTGGCGAAAGGCTCCCCGGAGGCACAGTATTGTGAGCTCGACGTGGTACCGGGCGATCTCAATCGCTATACGCTCACCGGCTGCCTGACCCAGCGGGCCGATCCCCTCCCGCTGGCCTTTGCCATTCAGGATGGCGCAGGCTATGCCGGTGCCATTTTTAAAGATGAACTGAAGCAGGCGGGCATAACCTACACCGGAACGCTGCTGCGCCAGACGCAGGTGAATGAACCAGGCACGGTGATTGCCAGTAAACAGTCCGCGCCACTGCATGATTTGCTTAAGATTATGCTGAAAAAGTCGGATAACATGATTGCCGACACGGTGTTCCGTATGATTGGGCACGCGCGCTTTGGTGTGCCAGGAACCTGGCGGGCCGGTTCTGATGCCGTACGTCAGATCCTGCGCCAGCAGGCGGGTATCGATCTGGGCAATACGATCGCTGTCGACGGTTCCGGTTTATCGCGCCATAACCTGATCTCACCGGCCACCATGATGCAGGTGTTGCAGTACATCGCTCAGCATGACGCTGAGCTAAACTTTATTACAATGCTGCCGCTCGCCGGACACGATGGGTCACTTCAGTACCGTGCGGGCCTTCACGCTGCAGGCGTGGATGGCAAAGTGTCAGCCAAAACGGGTTCCCTGCAGGGCGTTTACAACCTTGCCGGTTTTATCACGACAGCCAGCGGGCAACGCATGGCCTTTGTGCAGTATCTGTCCGGCTATGCCGTCGAACCGGCTGACCAGCGCAATCGTCGTATTCCACTGGTGCGTTTCGAAAGCAGGCTCTATAAGGACATCTACCAGAATAACTAGCGATGAAACTACTGATAGTTGAAGACGATCTGTTATTACAGGAAGGGTTAGCGCTGGCACTGGAGAATGAGGGCTACGCCCTGGATTGTGCCGCCACGGCGGCTGAAGCAGATGCCTTGATCCAGAGCGGAGAATACAGCCTTGTGATCCTGGATTTGGGACTGCCGGATAAAGACGGCGCGACGCTGCTCTGCCAGTGGCGTCGTCGCGGAGTGGAGAATCCCGTATTGATTCTTACCGCCCGCGATGCCATTGAAGACAGAATTAACGGGCTGGATTCTGGCGCTGACGATTATCTGGTAAAACCCTTCGCCCTTGCCGAGCTACAGGCTCGCGTACGGGCGTTAATCCGCCGCTATCAGGGCCACAGCGACAACCTGCTGACGGACGGGGATATCACCCTCAATCTGCAAACTCAGCAGGTGCTGCGCCAGTCTCAGCCTGTGGAAGTGACCCCAAAAGAGTTCGCTCTGCTGACGCGTCTGATCATGCGCAGCGGGCAGACCGTGCACCGTGAAACGCTGCAACAGGACATCTACTCCTGGCAGGACGATCCAGGATCAAACACGCTTGAAGTTCACATTCATAATCTGCGCCGCAAGCTCGGTAAAGATCGCATCAAAACCGTACGTGGCGTGGGTTACCGTCTGGAGAGCCAGAAATGAACAGTATGCGCCGGCGATTAATGGTGTTGCTGGCGGTTATACTGCTATTTTTTCAACTGGTTAGCGTAGTCTGGCTGTGGCATGAGAGCCGCGAGCAAATCGGTTTTCTGGTGAACGAAACATTGTCTGCGAAAGCGCGCAACAACCATGTCGAAAAAGAGATCCGCGAAGCCATTGCCTCCCTGCTGGTCCCTTCTCTGGTGATGGTCGGTTTTACCCTGCTCTTCTCATTCTGGGCCGTCACCTGGATCACCCGACCACTCAACAAACTTCGCGCCAGCCTTGCGAACCGTTCGGCGGATAATCTGACTCCTCTGCCGATGTATTCTGATATGGAAGAGATAGGCGCTGTGACCACATCGCTCAATCAACTCCTCGCCCGGCTGGACCACACTATTCAACAGGAACGCCTGTTTACCGCCGATGCGGCACACGAGTTACGTACGCCGCTTGCGGGGATCAGGCTCCATCTGGAACTGATGGCTCAGTCCGGCTCCCCGCAGGCCACGCCACTGATAAACCGGATCGATCAGTTGATGCACACGGTGGAACAGCTGCTGATGCTGGCGCGTGCCGGACAGGCGATGGCCAGTGGCCATTACGATACCGTGAACTGGACTGAGACGATCATTGCACCGCTCAGCCTGGAGCATGAAGCCAGAGAGCATACGGTGATATGGCCTGCTCACAGCCCGCTGACGGTACAGGGCGACGCCGTCCTGTTACGTCTGATGCTAAGGAACCTTCTGGAGAATGCCGCCCGCTACAGCCCGGCAGGCACAACCATTGAAGTGGCATTAACAGCGACGGAAAGCGGTACCCAGGTGAGCGTTACCGATCAGGGGCCGGGTATTGATGAGGCACACCGCCAGTCGATCACCGAACCTTTCCGACGTCTCGACCAGCGCTACGGCGGCAGCGGCCTTGGGCTGAGCATCGTACAGCGTATCGTACAGCTCCATCATGGCTATTTAACGCTGGAGAACGGCGCTGAGGGCGGCCTCATCGCCAGCTGTTGGTTACCGGCGAAAATAGGATAAAAAAAAGCCCCGTTAAGGGGCTTTATACTGAGGTTAGTGCTTGTAGATGAACTCGACGCCTTCTTCGTCGTCTTCATCCCAGTCATCGTCCCAGTCTTCATCATCTTCTTCCGCTTCCAGCTCTTCGAGCTGCTGGCGGTGGTAGTCATCCCACATGAATTCGACTTTTTCAGGCTGTTTTGCCTCTTCTGCCTGAACAACCGGATTCTCGATGATAAAGGTCATCACATCCCAGCAGAGATCTTTCACGCCAACCTGGCTGGCGGCAGAGATCAGGTAGTACTTATCTTCCCAACCCATCGCTTCGGCAATCGCTTTAGCTTTCGCTTCAGCTTCCGCTTTATCCATCAGGTCGATCTTGTTAAATACCAGCCAGCGCGGTTTTTGCGCCAGTTTTTCACTGTATTTCTCCAGCTCACCGATAATGATACGGGCGTTTTCAACCGGATCGGAACCGTCGATTGGATCGATGTCGATGAGGTGCAACAGTACGCGACAACGCTCAAGGTGCTTCAGGAAGCGAATCCCCAGACCGGCGCCTTCTGCTGCCCCTTCAATCAGACCCGGGATGTCAGCGACCACGAAGCTCTTCTCGTTATCCATACGGACAACGCCCAGGCTCGGTACCAGCGTCGTAAACGGATAATCTGCCACTTTTGGTTTCGCCGCAGAGACCGCACGGATAAACGTCGATTTACCGGCGTTTGGCATACCCAGCATCCCCACATCCGCCAGCAGCATCAGTTCCAGTTGCAGGTCGCGCTTATCACCCGGGGTACCCATGGTTTTCTGACGCGGGGTACGGTTAACGGAAGATTTGAAACGGCTGTTACCCAGACCGTGCCAGCCGCCTTTCGCCACCATCAGGCGCTGACCGTGTTTGGTCATATCACCCATGGTTTCGCCCGTGCCCTGATCGATGACACGCGTACCTACCGGCACTTTGATCGTCACGTCTTTACCGCGTTTACCGGTACAGTCGCGGCTCTGGCCATTCTGCCCACGTTCGGCGCGGAAAGATTTTTCGAAACGGTAGTCGATCAGCGTGTTGAGGTTTTCATCCGCCTCCAGCCACACGTCGCCACCGTCCCCACCGTCACCGCCGTCAGGACCGCCACGAGGAATATATTTTTCACGGCGGAAGCTTACACAACCGTTACCGCCATCACCTGCCACGACCAGAATCGTCGCTTCATCAACAAACTTCATTTTACTCTCCGTAACTCATTCGCCTGAGCGGGGGACTATTACAACCGCTTCATTTTTGCGCCAACGCCCCCAGAGACGATGACCAATGGCGGAATACATCGCGCCCGCAACCACGACAAACGCACCGAGATAACCCAACAGGTTGAGCATCGGCTTGACGAAGACATCGGGCCAGGCCATTGATAACAAATCTGAAAATAACAGCGTAAACAGCGGGGTAAGCGTGATTAAGGCGCTAACCTGTGCTGCCTGCCAGCGCGCCATAGCTTCAGCCAGCGCGCCATAACCGACCAGCGTGTTCAGCCCACAAAAAATGAGGCACGCCAGTTGCCAGTCGCTGAGCTGGGTAATCACCCCCGGCTTAGCTAACGGCAATAATGCCAGTGTACACAAAGTGTACAGCAAAAAGAGGATCTGCTGTGAGGCAAGACGACGCAATAACACCTTTTGCGCGACGCCATAACTCACCCAGACCGTTGCTGCACCCACCCCAAAAATGACACCCCAGGTGTAATCCGTCAGGCGGGTAAAAATCTCGATCAGACTGGTGTTAAAGAACATCACCAGACCGCAAAGCAACATGCTTGCCCCGATGATCTGCGTACCGCGCATCTTCTCCTTGAGGATGAATACGCTGGCGACCATCATGCCGACCGGTGATAGCTGACCAATCACCTGAGACGCTGTAGGGCTAAGATATTGCAGGGAAGAGCTGAACAGAATGAAGTTACCGAACAGACCGCCCGTCGCGATAGCCAATAACACCAGCCAGCGCGGTTTTCGGAAGATGCGCAGCGGTGGCAGCTTACCTTTGACGGCCAGAATGGCGCCCAGGCCTATACTTGCCATCAGGAAGCGATAAAACACCACCGTGGGCGGTTCCATCACTTCCAGTACCTGCTTCATTGCAATTGGCAGTGCACCCCAGCACATCGCGGTAGTGAGCGCCAAAAGAATACCAATGCCGGCCTGCTGCTTCATGCCCGTTTTCCCTACAGAAAATTTTCCGGGTTTCCAATGTAAAAAGCCCCGCAACACGTTGCGGGGCTTTAATCCGTTACCGGACCGAGAAAACCTTACTCAGCAACGATGCTGATGTATTTACGGTTGTTCGGGCCTTTAACTTCAAATTTCACTTTACCGTCTGCTTTAGCAAACAGAGTGTGGTCACGACCGCAACCTACGTTGGTACCCGCGTGGAACTTGGTGCCACGCTGACGAACGATGATGCTACCCGCCAGAACGGATTCGCCACCGAAACGCTTAACGCCCAGGCGTTTAGCTTCTGAATCGCGACCGTTACGTGTGGAGCCGCCAGCCTTTTTATGTGCCATTTAAATCTCTCCTCAGGTCTTAGGCGCTGATGCCAGTAATTTTCACATCAGTGAACCACTGACGGTGGCCCTGCTGCTTACGATAGTGTTTACGACGACGAAACTTAACGATTTTAACTTTCTCGCCACGACCGTGAGCAACAACTTCAGCTTTGATAACGCCGCCATCAACGAAAGGAACGCCGATTTTGACTTCTTCACCGTTTGCGATCATCAGAACTTCAGCGAACTCAACAGATTCGCCAGTTGCGATGTCCAGCTTTTCCAGGCGAACGGTCTGACCTTCGCTTACTCGGTGTTGTTTACCACCACTTTGGAAAACCGCGTACATATAAACTCCGCTTCCGCGCACATCCTCGTATGATTCAGAGTGCGCTATAAATATTCACAATAGGGCGCGAATATTACGCAAAACGCGAGCCTTTGACAAGTGCTACCATCAATACATGAAGAAAAAAAACACAACACGTACGGTAACGTTTATCTGAGCCATTTTTTCAGTACAATCAGCAATACTATTTATAAACCGAAACCCTTTGTGTACCCATCTCGTGTGGGATAAACAGGATAAAAAGCCCGGCTTTTGCGATGAATTTAGAAAAAATCAATGAGTTAACCGCGCAAGATATGGCGGGTGTGAATGCAGCAATCCTGGAGCAACTCAACTCTGACGTTCAGCTGATCAATCAGTTGGGCTATTACATCGTCAGCGGCGGCGGTAAACGTATTCGTCCGATGATTGCCATTCTGGCCGCACGCGCGGTTGGCTATCAGGGAAATGCCCACGTCACGATCGCGGCGCTGATCGAATTTATCCACACCGCCACCCTGCTTCATGACGATGTTGTGGATGAATCAGACATGCGTCGTGGCAAAGCCACCGCCAATGCCGCGTTTGGTAATGCGGCAAGCGTTCTGGTAGGGGATTTTATCTATACCCGAGCCTTCCAGATGATGACCAGCCTTGGCTCGCTGAAGGTGCTGGAAGTGATGTCAGAAGCCGTAAACGTTATCGCTGAAGGCGAAGTCCTACAGTTGATGAACGTCAACGACCCGGATATCACCGAAGAAAACTATATGCGGGTGATTTACAGCAAGACCGCACGTCTGTTTGAAGCCGCCGCGCAGTGCTCCGGCATTCTGGCAGGCTGTAGCGAAGCTCAGGAAAAAGGGCTTCAGGACTACGGCCGTTACCTCGGCACCGCGTTCCAGCTGATTGATGATTTGCTGGACTACAGCGCGGATGGCGAAACGCTCGGTAAAAACGTTGGCGATGACCTGAACGAAGGCAAGCCAACGCTGCCGCTGCTCCACGCGATGCGCAATGGCACACCAGAGCAGGCGAAAATGATCCGGGAGGCTATCGAGCAGGGAAATGGTCGCCATCTTCTGGAACCGGTACTGGAAACAATGGCCATCTGTGGTTCCCTTGAATGGACGCGTCAGCGTGCTGAAGAAGAAGCAGACAAAGCCATCGCCGCAATTCAGGTCATTCCCGACAGCCCATGGCGTGATGCGTTAATCGGCCTCGCGCACATCGCCGTCCAGCGCGACCGTTAATCCCCTCCTCATCTCCCTGCGATCTCGTAGGGGGGTTCCAGTACGCACCAATAAATTACATTTACGCGTAAGCTCATCAGGTTACAGGCCGTATGTATAAAGCCGTGCCTTATTCTGAATATTGCTTCTCGTAACATGAACTTTTTAGAACAGATGTTCGAAGTGAGTATAGTAATGCTGTCTTTTCACACGAAACGACGTGGACGATAACGAACACAAGGACAGCATTATGGATACAAAATTCATCGACTGGCATTCTGCTGACATTATTGCGGCACTGCGTAAAAAAGGGACATCGCTGGCTGCCGAATCACGCCGTCATGGGCTGAGCTCGTCGACGCTGGCAAACGCCCTGACCCGCCCATGGCCGAAGGGGGAACTGATTATTGCGACGGCGCTGGATACGCATCCGTGGGTGATATGGCCGTCACGCTATCACGATCCCATTACTCATGAATTTATCGACAGAACGCGCATGATGCGCCAGAGCAAAGCGAAGAAAGCACATCAGGACTGATGCACCCGGATTTACAGGAACAGCAATCCCCCGGCCTGTTCTGGCAGGGGGGTGCCGGAACGATTACTCGCCCTTCACACGCTCGATATTCGCACCCAGCGCGCGCAGTTTGTCTTCAATACGCTCGTAACCACGATCGATGTGGTAGATACGATCGACAACGGTAGTCCCTTCTGCAATACAACCTGCCAGTACGAGGCTCGCAGACGCGCGCAGATCGGTCGCCATCACCTGCGCACCGGACAGTTTTTCAACGCCGTGGCAAATGACCGTGTTGCTTTCAATCTCAGCATGCGCACCCATACGGATCAGTTCCGGTACGTGCATGAAACGGTTTTCGAAGATAGTTTCCGTGATGAAGCCTGTGCCTTCGGCCACCAGGTTCAACAGGGTGAACTGTGCCTGCATATCCGTCGGGAATGCCGGATGTGGCGCAGTGCGCACGTTAACGGCTTTAGGACGCTGCCCGTGCATATCGAGGCTGATCCAGTCTTCACCAATTTCAATGTCCGCACCCGCATCGCGCAGTTTCGCCAGCACCGCATCCAGGGTATCCGGTTGTGCGTTACGACAAACAATCTTACCGCCAGAAATGGCAGCCGCTACCAGGAAAGTACCGGTTTCGATACGGTCTGGCAGTACGCGGTACACACCACCACCCAGACGTTCAACGCCTTCGATGGTGATACGGTCTGTGCCCTGCCCGCTGATCTTCGCCCCCAGCGCGACCAGGAAGTTCGCGGTATCCACGATTTCCGGCTCTCGGGCGGCGTTTTCGATGATGGTAGTGCCTTCTGCCAGCGTAGCAGCCGACATGATGGTTACCGTTGCGCCCACGCTCACTTTGTCCATGACAATGTGCGCGCCTTTCAGGCGACCATTGACGGACGCTTTAACGTACCCCTCTTCCAGCTTGATCTCCGCGCCCAGTTTTTCCAGACCGAAGATATGCAGGTCGACTGGACGGGCGCCGATAGCGCATCCGCCCGGCAGTGAAACCTGTCCCTGACCGAAACGCGCAACCAGCGGGCCAAGCGCCCAGATGGAAGCACGCATGGTTTTCACCAGCTCATACGGCGCTGAGAAGTTGTTCACGTTGCTGGCATCGATCCAGACGGAACCGTTACGCTCCACTTTGGTGCCCAACTGGCCGAGCAACTTCATGGTCGTGTCGATATCTTTCAGCTTCGGTACGTTCTGGATCTCTACCGGCTCTTCTGCGAGCAGCGCAGCGAAAAGAATGGGCAGCGCGGCGTTTTTAGCGCCAGAAATTGTGACTTCGCCCTGGAGACGCGTGGGTCCCTGTACACGAAATTTATCCATCGTTTGCTCTCTTATAAATTCAACCGTGCTGCGGGCGCTTCGCCCTCAGCTCAAAAACCGTTTAGTTTGCGATCGCGTGCCCACTCCTGTGGGGTGAACGCTTTAATCGACAGGGCGTGGATGCGGTTATCCGCAATGTATTCCATCAGCGGCGCGTACACAGCCTGCTGTTTCTTCACGCGACTCATTCCGTCGAACATCTCACCCACAGCAATAACCTGGAAGTGACTGCCATCGCCAGAGACGTGGGCTTCCTGAAGGGAGAGTGCATTCATCAGCACTGTCTGGATTTCATTATTTTCCATGGGGTCTACATCATCTGATAGTGAAAACAAGCTCAACATCTTAGAGCAAAGTGGCGCGGTCTTAAACAAGCAAAAAGCCCCGACGCGTAAACTGTCGGGGCTTTCGGAAGTAACGTACTGAAAAAGTTAGCGAGGTAATACGTCTTCAGGCAAATTGTAAAGCTGTGCAAGGGTTACGACATTATCGCTTACCCCCGTCAGGGTGACGCTACTCCCCTGCTTTTTGCCCGTGGCCACCAGGTGCGCCAGCAGGGCGATACCGGCGGTATCTACCCGCGTGACGCCATGGAGATCAATCAACGTCACGCCCTGCATCGCGTTATGGCGAGCGTCCCACAGCGGGTTAAGCAGATCCTGATCCAGCTCTCCCGTCAGCGTCAACGTCTCGCCGTCACGCGCCCAGCTAAGCTGCTGTGACATTACTTCTTCTCGTCCAGGGTAATTTTCTGACGAGAGATGGACTGAAGCTGAGCCGTCAGGCCATCGATGCCTTTGGTGCGCAGCAGATCGCTCCACTCGTTCTGTTTAGTGGTGATCATGCTGACGCCTTCAGCGATCATGTCGTACGCCTGCCAGTTTCCGGTCTGGCTGTTTTTACGCCACTGGAAGTCCAGGCGTACCGGTGGACGACCGTTTGGATCGATAATCGTCACGCGGATAGGAATGATGGTGGCATCGCCCAGCGGCTGTTCAGGGGCAATCTGATAGGTCTGCCCGTGGTACATCGCCAGCGCCTGGCCGTAAGCCTGTTTCAGGTATTCACGGAACGCCGCAAAGTAAGCCTCGCGCTGCGCCGGGGTCGCGTCTTTGTAGTAACGGCCCAGCACCAGTGCGCCCGCGTACTTGATCTGCACATACGGCAGCAGCTCCTGATCCACCACATCGCGCAGATAATCAGGGTTAGAACGGATTTTGGGCTGTTCGTTTTTAAGACGGTCGAAGGTTTTCTTCGCGGCCTCATCCATCAGTTTGTACGGGTTACTCTGATCCGCAGCGTGCGCCGCGGTTAGAGGGGCAATGACCAGCATGGCAACCATTAACAGTCGTTTAAACATGAATGACTTCTCCTGAAATTAATTCGTCGCGCCTGGCGTCGGTTCGACGTTGGTGTGGTCTTCACTCTGCGCAGGGGCATCGTCAGACTTTTTATCATCCCCTTTACTGTTGTAAAGGAACTGACCAATCATATCTTCCAGCACCATCGCTGACTTGGTATCCTGGATTACGCTACCGTCTTTAAGGATAGACGTTCCCAGCTCAGGATCTTCAAAACCAACGTTAAGGGCCAGATATTGCTCCCCCAGCAGGCCAGAGGTGCGGATAGAGAGCGAGCTGGTGTCCGGAATGTGGTTATAGCGTTCTTCGATATCCATTGCGACGCGCGGCAGATAGGTTTTCTCATCAAGCGTAATGTCAGCGACACGTCCAATAACGACGCCACCAATACGGACCGGTGAGCGCGCCTTCAGGCCGCCGATATTATCGAAAGTCGCGTAGACGCGATACGTCGGCTCGGTGCGAACAGAGGTGATGTCCGCCGCGCGCAGGCAGATAAACAGCGCGGCCAGCAGCGCCAGAAGCAAAAACACGCCAACCCAAATTTCATTTTTTCTCGTTTGCATGAACTCAATTCCCAAACATCAGTGCGGTGAGCACAAAATCCAGACCTAAAACGGCCAGCGACGAATGTACGACAGTACGCGTCGTTGCACGGCTAATGCCCGCCGACGTCGGAATGGCATCGTAACCATTAAACAACGCAATCCAGGTAACCGTCACAGCGAAAACCACGCTCTTGATCAGACAGTTCACCAGATCCATCCGCAGATCGATGGCGTCCTGCATGGCAGACCAGAAGAACCCGGCATCAATGCCTTTCCAGTTGACGCCAACCAGCGCGCCTCCCCAGATACCTACCGCCACAAAGAGGATAGTCAGTAACGGTAAGGAGATAACCCCGGCCCAGAAGCGCGGCGAGATCACCCGGCGCAGCGGATCGACCGCCATCATCTCCATACTGGAGAGCTGCTCTGTGGCGCGCATCAGGCCAATTTCAGCCGTCAGCGCTGATCCGGCACGCCCGGCGAACAGCAGCGCTGCTACAACCGGCCCGAGTTCACGCAGCAGCGAGAGCGCCACCAGCATGCCAAGGCTGGTTTCCGCGCTGTAGGTTGTCAGCACCAGATACCCCTGCAACCCCAGCACCATGCCAATAAACAGACCCGACACGATGATGATAAGCATCGACAGCACGCCGACGTTATAAAGCTGCCGCACCAGTAACGGCGCATGCTTGCGGAACTCCGGTTTGCCAACCAGCGCGTTGAACAACATTAATCCGGCACGCCCGAACGTACTGATGGTTTTTAGGCCACGGTGTCCAAGACCCGCCAACGCATTTAACAGCATGAGTGGATTAACTCCCTATTCCCAGTAAATCGTCATGATAGTCGCCCGCCGGATAGCGGAAAGGCACCGGCCCATCTGCGATACCGTCCAGGAACTGCCGCACGCGCGGATCGCCATTCTCCTGCAACGCCTGAGCGCTGCCGTGGGCGACGATCTTTTTGTCAGCCACAATATAGGCATAATCAGCAATGCTCAGCACTTCCGGCACGTCGTGGGAAACCACCACGCAGGTGACGCCAAGGGCGCTGTTCAGCTCCGAGATTAACTTCACCAGCACGCCCATGGTGATAGGGTCCTGCCCGACGAACGGTTCATCGAACATGATTAAATCGGGTTCCAGGGCAATAGCACGCGCCAGCGCGGCGCGGCGCGCCATCCCACCCGAGAGTTCGGACGGCATAAGTTTCGCAGCCCCCCGCAACCCCACAGCTTCGAGCTTCATCATCACCGTGCTGTGCAACAGCGCAGGAGGAAGATGGGTGTGCTCACGCAGCGGATAGGCCACGTTGTCAAATACGTTCATATCGGTGAACAGCGCACCCGACTGAAAGAGCATGCTCATCCGTTTGCGAACCGTGTAGAGGCGCGAGCGAGACATCTCCGGGACGTTTTCACCGTCGAAGAGAATTTCGCCGCTATCAGGGGGGATTTGCCCGCCGATAAGACGCAGCAACGTCGTTTTACCGATCCCTGACGGCCCCATGATGGCGGTGATTTTACCGCGCGGCACGGTCAGCGAAATATCATCAAATATCACCCGGTTGCCGCGAGAAAAACTGACGCCCCGGACATCGACTATATTCGCCATCGTTTGGCTCATTTATGGTTCCTTACTTACCTTGCTTCACTGCTGGCATGAAGCGTAAATCAGCCCTAAACCCCGCATTTTTACAGAATATTCACTATTGGGGTTAGCGAAAGCTGGCATTTGTTTTACTTTTCCGGCGCATAAAGTCAAAATTAGGAATTCGTCACGTCTCAGACTTCATCTGGCGCTAAAATTCGTGCGCAGTGGACCAGCGAGTATACCTGAAGAAAGGACTTTTGATGCTTTTAGCAACAGCACTGTTAATAATTGGTTTACTGTTGGTGGTCTACAGTGCTGACCGTTTGGTCTTTGCCGCATCCATTCTCTGTCGACTCATTGGCATGCCGCCCATCATTATTGGGATGACGGTGGTCAGTGTAGGCACATCGCTTCCTGAAATCATCGTTTCTGTTTCAGCCTCGTTGCATGGCCAGGTTGACCTCGCTATTGGCACTGCGATTGGCTCTAACATCGTCAATATCTTGCTGATTTTAGGCTTAGCCGCATTACTGCATCCATTTCGCGTACATTCCGATGTTTTGCGTCGTGAATTGCCGCTAATGTTAGTCGTCAGTCTGCTGGCAGGCTATGTGCTTTATGACGGGGTGCTGAGCGTCGGTGACGGTATATTCCTGCTCGCCCTGGCCGTGATCTGGTTGCTTTACAGCGTGAAGATCGCACGTCTGGCGGAAAAACAGGGTAATGATAGCCTCACGCGTGAGCATCTCGCCGAGCTGCCACGGGAAGGGACCTTACCCGTCGCCCTGCTGTGGCTGGGCGTCGCGCTGATTATAATGCCAATGGCCACGCGGATGGTGGTCGATAACGCGACGGTGCTGGCGAACGCGTTTGCGATGAGCGAACTGACAATCGGTCTGACGGTCATCGCCATCGGCACCAGCCTGCCAGAGCTGGCTACCGCCATCGCCGGGGCGCGTAAAGGGGAAGATGATATCGCCATTGGCAATATCATTGGTTCGAATATTTTCAATATCGCGATCGTGACGGGGCTGCCGGCATTAATCTCACCGGGGCCGTTTAACCCTATGGTCTTCACGCGCGATTACGGTGTGATGCTACTGGTCAGCGTAATTTTCGCCCTGCTCTGCTGGCGGCGAAAAGAGCAGATCGGCAAAGGCGCGGGCGCGCTGCTGACGGGTGGATTTATCGTATGGCTGGCGATGCTGTACTGGCTCTCGCCACTTCTCTCTGGGTAAACGGAAACGCATTATGTCGCAAATAGAATTGCAGCCGGGTTTTGACTTTCAGAAAGCAGGCAAAAACGTTCTGGAGATTGAACGTGAAGGTCTGGCGCAGTTAGATCAGTACATTAATCAGGATTTTAGTCTGGCCTGTGAGAAGATGTTCTACTGCGCCGGTAAAGTCGTGGTGATGGGGATGGGCAAATCCGGCCATATCGGGCGCAAAATGGCGGCGACCTTTGCCAGTACCGGCACGTCGTCATTCTTCGTTCATCCCGGTGAAGCCGCGCACGGTGACCTCGGCATGGTTACGCCGCAGGACGTGGTTATTGCGCTGTCCAACTCCGGGGAATCGAATGAAATCCTGGCGTTGATCCCGGTGCTGAAGCGTCTGCACGTACCGCTGATTTGCATGACCAGCCGCCCGGAAAGCAGCATGGCGCGTGCGGCAGATATTCACCTGTGCGTGAAGGTGCCGAAAGAAGCCTGTCCGCTGGGGCTGGCGCCGACCTCCAGCACAACCGCCGCGCTGGTGATGGGCGATGCCCTTGCCGTTGCGCTGCTGGAAGCCCGCGGTTTTACGCCTGAAGATTTCGCTCTGTCTCACCCCGGCGGCGCGCTCGGGCGCAAACTGCTGCTGCGGGTCAACGATATTATGCACACCGGGGATGAGATCCCGCACGTCAGCAAAGAGGCCTCTTTGCGCGACGCGTTACTGGAGATCACCCGTAAAAACCTGGGCATGACGGTTATCTGCGACGATCTGATGAAGATTCAGGGCATTTTCACCGACGGCGACCTGCGCCGGGTATTCGATATGGGTGTGGATGTCCGAACGCTGGGCATCGCTGATGTAATGACACCAGGCGGGATCCGCGTCCGTCCGGGCACGCTGGCGGTAGATGTACTGAACCTGATGCAGTCCCGTCATATTACCTCAGTGATGGTTGCCGATGGCGACCAACTGCTGGGTGTGGTACATATGCATGATCTGCTGCGCGCTGGCGTAGTGTAATGAAGGATAAGACAATGAGTAATGCGGGTGCATCCCTTGCAACCTGTTATGGCCCGGTGAGCGCCCACATGATGGCAAAGGCGGAAAATATCCGCCTGCTGATCCTCGATGTGGATGGTGTGCTCTCCGACGGTCTGATTTATATGGGCAATAACGGCGAAGAGCTGAAAGCCTTTAACGTTCGCGACGGTTACGGTATCCGCTGTGCGCTCACGTCCGGTATTGAAGTTGCAATCATCACCGGGCGGAAAGCTAAACTGGTAGAAGATCGGTGTGAAACGCTGGGCATTACCCATCTCTATCAGGGGCAGTCTGATAAGATGGTAGCCTTCCGGGATCTGTTGGGAAAACTGGCCATTGCACCAGAGAATGTGGCATACGTCGGGGATGATTTGATCGACTGGCCAGTCATGGCGGAGGTGGGTCTGAGCATCGCCGTGGCTGACGCGCACCCGCTGCTGATCCCGCGTGCTGATTATGTTACCCATATTCACGGTGGCCGCGGCGCCGTCCGCGAAGTCTGCGATCTGCTTCTGCTGGCGCAGGGCAAGCTTGATGAGGCGAAAGGGCAATCGATATGAGTAAAACCAGACGTTGGGTTATCATTCTGCTTGCGCTTGTCGCCCTGGTACTGATTGGCGTAAACCTCGCTGACCGCGAAGATACGCAAGCGGAAGTGGTTAACACGAGCGACCCGACCTATAAAAGCGATCACAGCGACACCGTGGTCTATAGCCCGGAAGGCGCGCTGAACTATCGCCTCGTTGCTCAGCATGTAGAATATTTTTCAGATGACGGTACTTCGTGGTTTACCCAACCGGTCATGACCACCTTTGATACGGACAAAGTGCCGACGTGGTCTATCAAGTCTGACCGGGCAAAACTGACAAATGACCGTATGCTTTACCTGTATGGTCACGTTGAAGTCAACGCCCTGACCGCTGACGCGCAACTGCGAAAAATTACGACGGATAACGCCCAGATCAACCTGGTCACCCAGGATGTCACGTCGCAGGATTTAGTCACCCTGTATGGCACAACATTTAATTCCAGCGGTTTAAGAATGCGCGGGAACTTACGCAGCAAAAACGCCGAGCTGATTGAAAAGGTTAGAACCTCCTATGAAATTCAAAACAAACAAACTCAGCCTTAAAGTTGTTATCGCCAGCGCGCTGCTGGCGGCCAGTCTTCCCGCGCTTGCTGTGACTGGCGACACCGAACAGCCGATTCATATTGAATCCGATACCCAGTCTCTGGATATGCAGGGTAACGTCGTCACCTTTACCGGCAACGTGGTCATGACCCAGGGCACCATCAAAATCAACGCCGACAAAGTGGTCGTTACCCGACCGGGCGGCGAGCAGGGCAAAGAGATTATCGATGGTTATGGCAACCCGGCCACCTTCTACCAGATGCAGGACAACGGCAAGCCGGTGAAAGGCCATGCCTCGCATATGCACTATGAACTGGCGAAGGATCTGGTCATCCTGACCGGTAATGCTTACCTGGAACAGCTGGACAGCAATATCAAAGGCGACAAGATCACTTATCTGGTGAAAGAGCAGAAAATGCAGGCCTCCAGTGAAAAAGGCAAACGCGTCACGACCGTTCTTGTGCCTTCGCAATTGCAGGACAAGAACAACGGCCAGGCTCCGGCACAGAAAAAGAGTAACTAATTCGTTATGGCAACTTTAACTGCAAAAAACCTCGCGAAAGCGTATAAGGGCCGCCGCGTCGTCGAAGATGTCAGTCTGACCGTCAACTCCGGCGAAATCGTGGGTTTGCTTGGCCCTAACGGGGCGGGTAAAACCACGACCTTCTACATGGTGGTGGGCATCGTCCCGCGTGACGCCGGCAACATCATCATCGATGATGAAGATATCAGCCTGCTGCCACTGCATGCCCGCGCGCGTCGTGGCATCGGCTATCTGCCGCAGGAAGCCTCCATCTTCCGCCGCTTAAGCGTGTTCGACAACCTAATGGCCGTGCTTCAGATCCGTGACGATCTGACCAGCGAGCAGCGCACTGACCGTGCGAACGAGCTGATGGAAGAGTTTCATATCGAACATCTGCGTGACAGCCTCGGTCAGGCGCTGTCAGGTGGTGAACGCCGCCGCGTTGAGATTGCGCGCGCGCTGGCAGCAAACCCGAAATTTATCCTGCTGGATGAACCGTTTGCGGGCGTTGACCCCATCTCCGTTATCGATATCAAACGTATTATTGAGCACCTGCGCGACAGCGGGCTTGGCGTGCTGATCACGGACCACAACGTTCGTGAAACGCTGGCCGTGTGTGAGCGCGCCTACATAGTGAGCCAGGGCCATCTGATTGCCCACGGTACGCCGCAGCAAATCCTCGAAGATGAGCATGTTAAGCGCGTGTACCTTGGGGAAGACTTCAGACTCTGATAGGGTAGAGGTTAAGTCACGCCGAACCGGAGAAAAACGCTCTGAACATGAAGCAAGGTTTGCAATTACGGCTCAGCCAGCAACTGGCCATGACGCCGCAGCTACAACAGGCAATCCGTCTGTTGCAGCTGTCCACGTTAGAACTCCAGCAGGAGCTCCAGCAGGCGCTGGACAGCAATCCGCTGCTGGAGCAAACCGATCTTCATGACGAGGTAGACGCTCAGCAGACGCAGGACACAGAAACGCTCGACTCCGTAGATGCGCTCGAACAGAAAGAGATGCCGGAGGAACTGCCGCTGGATGCCAGCTGGGATGAAATCTACACCGCGGGTACCCCTTCCGGGACGCGTGCAGATTACCAGGACGATGAACTCCCGGTCTACCAGGGCGAAACTACCCAGTCGCTTCAGGACTACCTGATGTGGCAGGTGGAGCTGACGCCTTTCTCCGATACCGATCGCGCCATTGCCACCTCGATTGTCGATGCCGTTGACGACACGGGCTATTTGACCGTGACGCTGGACGAGATTCTGGAAAGCATCGGCGATGACGAGATTGAACTGGAAGAGATCGAAGCCGTCCTGAAACGCGTTCAGCGTTTCGACCCGATTGGCGTCGCCGCGAAAGATCTGCGCGACTGCCTTCTGATCCAGCTTTCGCAGTTTGCCAAAGAGACACCGTGGATTGACGAAGCCCGGCTCATCATCAGCGAGCATCTGGATTTGCTGGCAAATCACGACTTCCGCACCCTGATGCGCGTCACGCGCCTCAAAGAAGAGGTGCTGAAGGAAGCGGTGAATCTGATCCAGTCACTCGATCCGCGTCCGGGGCAATCTATCCAGACCAGCGAACCGGAATACGTTATTCCTGATGTGCTGGTGAGAAAACACAATGGCCGCTGGGTCGTTGAACTGAACGCCGACAGCATTCCTCGCCTGCAAATCAACCAGCAATACGCCTCCATGTGCACCAGCGCCCGTAACGACGCTGATAATCAATACATTCGCAGCAACCTTCAGGAAGCACGCTGGTTGATTAAGAGTCTGGAAAGCCGTAATGACACGCTGCTGCGCGTCAGCCGCTGTATTGTCGAACAGCAGCAGGCATTCTTTGAGCAGGGCGAAGAATTTATGAAACCGATGGTGCTGGCGGACATCGCCCAGGCCGTCGAGATGCATGAATCAACCATTTCCCGCGTGACCACGCAGAAGTATCTGCACAGCCCACGCGGTATTTTTGAGCTTAAGTATTTCTTCTCCAGCCACGTGAACACCGAAGGCGGCGGCGAAGCCTCGTCAACAGCTATTCGCGCACTGGTGAAGAAGTTGATCGCCGCGGAGAACCCCGCGAAGCCACTCAGTGACAGTAAGTTAACCACCATGCTGTCCGATCAGGGTATTATGGTGGCACGCCGTACTGTCGCGAAGTATCGAGAGTCTTTATCCATTCCGCCGTCTAACCAGCGTAAACAACTGGTTTGACACAACCGATAAGGAAGACACTATGCAGCTCAATATCACCGGACATAACGTCGAAATTACTGAGGCTTTACGCGATTTTGTAAACGCTAAGTTCGCGAAACTCGAGCAGTATTTCGAGAGGATCAACCAGGTCTATGTTGTGTTGAAAGTGGAGAAAGTGACGCATATCTCGGATGCGACCCTGCACGTCAACGGAGGGGAACTTCATGCCAGTGCGGAAGGGCAAGACATGTACGCGGCTATCGACGGCTTGATTGATAAGCTTGCGAGACAGCTCAATAAACATAAAGATAAACTGAAACAACACTAATTGTCCGGGCAGTTAACGGGTGCAGGACGGCCTGTTGTGAAACACAACAGGCCATTTGTACAGTTAGCGCTTAGGTGAAATTATGATAAACAACGATTCCGCTCTTCAACTGAGCAATGTCCTTAACCAGGATTGTACCCGCAGTGGCGTTCACTGCCAGAGCAAAAAACGTGCGCTGGAAATCATCAGTGAGCTGGCCGCAAAACAGCTGGGTCTGCCGCCGCAGATCGTGTTTGAAGCCATTCTGACCCGTGAAAAAATGGGCAGTACCGGCATCGGCAATGGCATTGCGATCCCGCATGGCAAGCTGGAAGAAGATACGCTGCGTGCCGTGGGGGTGTTTGTGCAACTGGAAACGCCTATCGCTTTTGACGCCATCGATAACCAGCCTGTGGATCTGCTCTTCGCGCTGCTGGTTCCTGCCGATCAGACCAAAACCCACCTGCACACGCTGTCGCTGGTTGCCAAACGTCTGGCGGATAAAACCATTTGTCGTCGACTGCGCTCAGCTCAAAGTGATGAAGAGCTTTATCAAATTATCACTGAAGCAGAAGGCAATCAGGATGAGGCATAATCGGGAAAGGGCCTTCAGAACGGCAGCCCTGAGGAGAAACGGAAAATGGTGCTGATGATCGTCAGCGGTCGTTCGGGGTCCGGGAAGTCCGTGGCCCTGCGCGCGCTGGAAGACATGGGATTTTACTGCGTAGATAACCTGCCGGTAGTGCTGTTACCCGATCTGGCGCGGACGCTGGCGGACAGGCAAATCTCTGCCGCCGTCAGTATTGACGTGCGTAACATGCCGGAATCGCCGGAAATCTTCGAGCAGGCAATGAACAGTCTGCCGGAGTGCTTCTCGCCTCAGCTCTTGTTCCTGGATGCTGACCGCAACACGCTGATCCGCCGTTACAGCGATACACGTCGTTTGCATCCGCTCTCGAGTAAAAATCTTTCGCTGGAAAGCGCCATTGATAAAGAGAGCGATCTGCTTGAGCCGCTGCGTTCCCGGGCCGACCTGATTGTCGACACTTCAGAAATGTCCGTCCACGAGCTGGCGGAAATGCTGCGTACTCGCTTACTCGGCAAGCGCGAGCGCGAACTGACGATGGTGTTTGAATCCTTCGGCTTTAAGCACGGTATCCCTATCGATGCGGATTACGTTTTTGATGTGCGTTTCCTGCCGAACCCACACTGGGATCCGAAACTGCGTCCGATGACCGGTCTGGATAAGCCGGTGGCGGCGTTCCTCGACCGACACACAGAAGTACACAATTTTATCTACCAGACGCGAAGCTACCTTGAGCTATGGTTACCTATGCTGGAGACAAACAATCGTAGCTATCTGACGGTGGCGATTGGCTGTACCGGCGGTAAACATCGTTCGGTCTACATTGCCGAACAGCTGGCCGATTACTTCCGCTCACGCGGGAAGAACGTTCAGTCCCGTCATCGCACGCTGGAAAAACGTAAAACATGACCGTAAAACAGACCGTCGAAATCACCAATAAGCTGGGCATGCATGCGCGCCCGGCGATGAAGCTGTTTGAACTGATGCAGGGTTTTGATGCTGAGGTGCTGCTGCGCAACGATGAGGGAACCGAGGCAGAAGCCAACAGCGTGATTGCGCTGCTGATGCTGGATTCTGCCAAAGGCCGCCAGATTGAAGTTGAAGCCACCGGCCCGCAGGAAGAAGAAGCGCTGGCGGCAGTGATTGCCCTGTTTAACGCCGGGTTTGACGAAGATTAACGTTCGCCACGTCGGCGGGTAGCGCTGCGCTTACCCGCTTTACATAAGATTATTTCGCTCCATAAACCCTTCCCCACCCAGCTGACGCATCTGGCGCATAATCCACGCCTGGCGGCTTCGCACGTAGCCTGACGGCGCGCTGGCCTTAAAACGCAGCGGGTTCGGCAGCACGGCGGCAAGCAGTGCCGCTTCGGACATAGTCAGCCTGCTGGCGGGCTTGCCAAAATAGCGCTGCGATGCCGATTCGACGCCAAACACGCCGTCACCAAACTCCGCGATATTCAGGTAGACGGTCAAAATGCGTTTTTTGCTCCACACCGTCTCGACGCCCAGCGTCAGCCCGGCCTCCAGCCCTTTTCTCACCCAGCTGCGACCGTCCCATAAGAACAGATTTTTTACCGTCTGCTGAGAAAGCGTCGACGCACCGCGGACGCGGTTTTCATGACGTTCATTATGATCCAGCGCCTTCTCGATAGCCGCCACGTCAAAACCCCAGTGCTCCGGGAATTTCTGATCTTCTGCCGCAATGACCGCCAGCCCCATCCACGGGGAGATTTCATCCATGCCGACCCAGTCTGAGTGGGCAACATAGCCAAAATCACCCGAGAGCCAGGCGCTAATCTGCCGCTCTGCCATCACGGCCGAGAACGGGACGGGCAGGATGCTGAACAGCGCAATGCCTCCGCCCCAAAAAACGGCCAGGACCAGCACAATACGCAGCAGGATCCGTTTTAACCACCCGCCAGGGGATAATTTACGGCTCATTCGGTAAGAACCAGCACTCTGTCCACCAGCTTTTCAATGCCTGCAGCAGCCTCGGCAATGTTCTGCGCCAGCATATACGCCGGCGTGGTGACGATTTTATTGTCCTCATCCACTACAATGTCGTCTACCGGACATGGCACGTGTTCGCCGCCCATATCTTCGACAATTTCAGCAGTATCAATGTCGGTTCCGATCGTGAGCCGCAGCGGGAAATCAAAAATTTTCGGCAGCATGGCTGGCGCAATGCAGATAAAGCCCTGCGGCTTACCTGCCGCATGCATCGCCAGCGATAGCGCTTTCAAATCGGGATCGACATGGCACGCCGCGCCTTGCGTTGCAAACGTGCTCAGGTTTTTCGCCGCGCCAAAGCCGCCCGGCACGATGAGCGCATCTAGCTCAGCCGCATCGGCCTGTACCAGCGGATGAATATCCCCGCGCACAATACGCGCCGCTTCAATCAGCACGTTACGGCTTTCCGCCATTGGCTCGCCGGTAAGATGATTAACCACGTCTGCCTGCGTTTTATCCGGAGCGAAGCAGATAACGTCGGCCCCCTGGCGCGATAATGCCAGCAGCGTTAACACGGTTTCATGTATCTCTGAACCATCGTAAACGCCACATCCGCTCAGCACGACACCCACTTTCTTCATTCTGACGATCCTTCTATGCAACTCGCTGAAGCACATTAAAAATTCTGATTAAAACGCTATGCTTCACACATTTCACTGATTCATGTAACAAACTGTTTAAGATTTGCTATCTTATCTGCGTGCGGCCTTAATTTTCAGGCGGCGTCCATGCGAAAACAACCCATAAAAATCAGGCGCAGCCACGATTTCCCTGGTGTTGGCGCAGTATTCGCGCACCCCGGTATAGCCGGGGTCATTTTTTTCGGGATTCTACCCAGGCTTTCAGCACTGCAACATCGTTTTGCCACTCTTGTTTCATCTCTTCAACCCAATCACCTACGTTATCTTCCCAGGCAGGTAAATCAGGCGACTGAATCTGTTGGCCCAGTTGCTGGAGATGGCGTAACCCGACTGAACCAGCTGCGCCTTTGATTTTATGTCCCTCCTCGACGATGCCCTTCTGGTCACGCGCCGTCAGGTTGGATTCGAGCACGTTCAGATAGCCCGGCATCATTTTTTCGAACACGGCCAGGCCATCGGTGATCAGTTTGGGTCCCACCAGATCGATATACTGCTCCAGCATGGCGGTATCCAGTATCGTTTGGGTTTTAGCGCTATCAACAGACGTCATGGTGCTCTCCTCTTCATCACAGGTATCCCAGAACTTCTTGATCATCGCCGTCAGGGCAGGTACTGCCAGCGGCTTGCTGAGCACATCGTCCATACCGGCCTCGAGGTACTCTTTTTTATCTTTCAACACGTTTGCGGTCAACGCAACCAGCGGCGGCAGCTCGTCAGGAGCATATTTGTGCGTCAGCTCGCGGGAGATATCCAGCCCGGTCATGTCCGGTAGCTGAATATCGAGCAGCACCAGGTCGTACTCGCCCGGCGTGAACATCTCCAGCGCGGCTTTGCCGGTCATCGCGACATCCACGCTGTTACCGAGTTTTTCCAGTACCGACCGGGCGACAATGACGTTCAGCTCAATATCTTCAACCAGCAGGACGTGCAGGACTGGAAGCGGCATATCGTCGTTCTCAAACGTATCTTCCACTTCTTCAGCAACAGCAGGGGCGTGGACGGTAAGCGTAAAGGTGGAGCCTTTACCCGGCTGGCTGGCAACGGTGATATCCCCACCCATACTTTTCGCCAGACGTTTCGACACCGCCAGGCCAATGCCCGTGCCGGTCGCCGGTTTACCGCCGTGGCTGTCTTTAACCTGATAATACATGGCGAAGATCTTATCCTGCTCATCCTGAGGAATGCCGATACCCGAGTCCTCAACTTCAAAGTGCAGCATGTCCCCCTCATCATAGCGAATGCGCACCGCAACCTGTCCCTTCTGGGTAAACTTCACGGCGTTGCTGATGAGATTCCACAGGATCTGACGCAGACGCGTGCCGTCCGTCACCACTTTATGCGGCAGCGGCAGCGTCGGTTCCATCACGAAGCTCAATCCTTTCTGCTGGGCCTGCAAACCTGACAGGTTCTCCAGGTCCGCGAGGAAGCCGGTAAAATCAACCGGCTGGTTGTCGAGCTGAACCTTACGGCGCTCCATCTTATCCATGTCGATAATATCATTGAAGATATTGCCCAGCGTGACCGCCGAAACGTGGATCGTTTTGAGGTATTTTTCCTGCTCGCTGGTCAAGTCGGTATCCAGCAGAATACGGCTCAGCCCCACGATACCGTTTAGCGGCGTACGAAGCTCATGGCTGATGGTGGAGATGAAGGTGGTCTTGTCACGACTGGCGCGCTCCAGCGCATCCTGATATCGCTTACGCTCGGTGATATCACGGCCAAAGCCCATCAGACCATGACGTTTGCCCACCCGATCGTAATAAGGCACTTTGCGGATTTCAAAGCAGGCTTTGCGCCCGTCGGGATAATCCAGCCACTGCTCATAGGTCAACGAGACGTTATGGCGGAAGACCTTTTCATCCGTCTCCATCACTTTTGCCGCCGCCTCTTCGGAATAGACATCCTGAGGTTTCAGGTGTATCAACTGCTTTTCGCTTTTCCCGGTCAACAGTTCCATGGCCCGGTTACAGCCGGAGAACTCTTTATCTTCATTACGGTAGAACACCAGATCCGGCGACGCATCGAGGAACGAGCGCAGGAAAGAGGATTGCTGTTCAAGCTGGATCTGCGTGACCTCACGCTCTTTCATCTCAATTTTCAGCTGCTCCAGCGTGGTCTGACGCTCGGCTTCCGCCTTCTCACGGTCTGAAATTTCCTGATTCAGCTGGGCAATGTTGTCCTTGAGCTGAACGTTGAGTTTAAGATCGCGCTCGCGCATCTCTTCCAGCTTATCCACCAGTTTCGATAAACGCTGTCGGGACTCTTCCAGCTGCTCAACCACCACGGAGAGGAAATAGACCGCCCATGGGGTGATCAGCAGGCCAAAGAAAATAGAGCGGATCACGTCGATGCTCTCGACCTGACCATGCAGAACCATGGTCACGGCCATTTGCACGACGATGGCCAGAACGACCAGCGCCAGCGCCAGCAGCATGGAAAAACGCACCAGCCCGAGCTTCATCATCAGGTCGACGTAGTACTGGGCCAGCATTCGAATTTGCTTCATAGAGGATCCCTTCACGACTTTATCGCTCAATAATACTCAAATTCACGGCGAGGCGTTGAAGGTTGTGAGAAAAAGTGCGGGGTGAAACAGGAGATTAGCCTCGCCCCCGGGCAAGCGGGAGCGAGGAAGAAGGTTTATCAGGAGCGTTTTAGCAGCATCCAGAGGCTGATCAGGAAGAAACTGGCGCTCGGCAACAGCGCGCCGATAATTGGCGGAATGCCATACACCAGCGTCAGCGGACCAAAAATCTGATCGAGGACGTAGAACACGAAGCCAAAGCTGATACCGGTTACCACGCGAACCCCCATCGGCACGCTACGTAGCGGTCCAAAGATGAACGACAGCGCCATCAGCATCATCACCGCCACGGACAGCGGCTGGAAGATTTTGCTCCACATGTTGAGCTGGTAACGCCCCGCATCCTGCCCGCTCGATTTCAGATACTTCACGTAGTTATGCAGACCGCTGATGGAGAGCGCATCGGGATCAAGCGCCACGACGCCAAGCTTGTCCGGCGTCAGGTCGGTTTTCCAGGTACCGCTAACGGTCTGCGAACCGGTGATCTGTTTCGGGTTAGTCAGGTCAGATTCATCAACCTGGGATAACCGCCACAGCTTGTTGTTTGCATCAAATTTAGCAGAGGCGGCATAACGCACTGACTGCAAACGACGATCGTTATTGAAAGCATAGATACTCACGCCACCCAGCTCGTCATCCCCTTTCACGCGTTCGATATAGACGAAGTTCTGGCCATCTTTCGCCCATAATCCCTGCTGCGTGGAGAGCAGAGAACCGCCGTACATCGCCTGAGCACGGTAGTTACGCGCCATCTGTTCGCCCTGCGGCGCGACCCATTCGCCGATCGCCATGGTCAGCAGCACCAGCGGGATCGCGGTTTTCATCACCGACAGCGCAACCTGCATACGGGTAAAGCCCGATGCCTGCATCACCACCAGTTCGCTACGCTGAGCCAGCATCCCCAGGCCCAGCAGCGCACCCAGCAGGGCCGCCATCGGGAAGAAGATCTGCACATCTTTTGGTACGCTGAGCAGGGTGTACATCCCGGCGCCCAACGCGTCGTAACTCCCCTGCCCGGCTTTTTTCAGCTGGTCGACAAATTTGATAATGCCCGAGAGCGACACCAGCATGAAAAGGGTCATCATGATGGTGGTAAAAATTGTTTTACCGATATAGCGGTCAAGTACGCCAAACGCCTGCATTAGATGGCTCCTTTACGCGTAAACCGGGCACGAAGACGACGCACAGGCACCGTGTCCCACAAGTTGAGTCCGACTGCCAGCAGCAGATACAAACCATTCACGACCCAGGTCCAGATCATCGGGTCAATTTTTCCTTTCCCGCCGTTAGACTTGATTGAGGTTTGCAGCAGGAAGAACACCAGATACAGCAGCATCGCTGGCAGCATCGACAGCACGCGGCCCTGGCGCGGGTTTACCACGCTCAGCGGCACTACCATCAGCGCCATCATAAATACGGTGAATACCAGCGTGATACGCCAGTGCAGTTCAGCACGCGCACGATCGGTATCAGTATTCATTAAGGTGCGCATATCCATCTGCTCAGTATCCGTTGGATCGAGCGCGACGGCCTGATGACCAATGATGGCCTGGTAGTTCTGGAAATCGGTGATACGGAAGTCACGCAGCATAGCCGTGCCTTCGAAACGCGTTCCTTTGTTCAGCGTGACAACCTGAGAGCCGTCTTTACGCTGCGCCAGCTGACCGGAATCCGCCACTACCACAGAAGGGCGAGCGTTACCTTTCGGGCGCAGTTGAGCAAGAAACACGTCATTGAAGCGGCTGCCATCGACGCTTTCGATAAACAGCACGGAGTTACCGTCGGTCGCCTGCTGGAACTGCCCCTGCGCCAGCGCCGCCAGCCCCGGGTTAGCTTTTGCTTCCGCCAGCACCTCATCCTGATGACGGGACGAGGTCGGCCCCGCCCACATGACGTTAACCGCGGCAACAATGCCCGTAAACAGCGCCAGCACCATGGCTGCCTTTACCAATACGGCCTTACTGAGGCCGCAGGCATGCATCACGGTGATTTCACTTTCGGTATAGAGCTTACCCAGGGTCATCAGCAGACCAAGGAACAGGCTTAACGGCAGGATAAGCTGCGCCATTTCCGGCACGCCAAGCCCGAGCAGGGAAAGCACCAGATTCGTTGGGATTTCGCCATCAACTGCCGCGCCGAGGATCCTGACCAGCTTCTGACAGAAAAAGATCAGAAGGAGGATAAAGAGGATCGCCAGTTGGCTCTTCAGCGTCTCCCGAACCAGATATCTTATGATTATCACTTTAAATACGCCCGTTAAAACTCGTCTTATGCAGGAATTTAGCTTGTTTCATGGCTTAAACGTCATTTATTCTCTTGAGTCGTCGAAATCATCGCTAAGATTAAAAAACCCGGCGGATTCGCGCTTCATGACATTTATTGACGTGTCGAAACCGTAGTAACGTAAGATTAACACGAAGTCACCACAACGGCGGACATGAGTTACGAAAGGTTTCAATTCTATCCGTAGCCGCCGCCGTTGTCTTTAAGATTCAGGAGCGTAGTGCATGGAGTTCAGTGTAAAAAGCGGTAGCCCGGAGAAACAGCGGAGTGCCTGCATCGTTGTGGGCGTCTTTGAACCACGCCGACTCTCCCCGATCGCCGAGCAACTCGATAAAATCAGCGACGGCTATATCAGCGCCCTGCTGCGCCGTGGCGAACTGGAAGGCAAACCAGGGCAGACCCTGTTGCTGCACCACGTTCCAAACGTCCTGTCCGAGCGTATTCTGCTGATTGGCTGCGGTAAAGAACGTGAGCTTGATGAGCGCCAGTACAAGCAGGTTATTCAGAAAACCATTAATACACTGAATGATACTGGTTCGATGGAAGCCGTCTGCTTCCTCACGGAGCTGCACGTTAAGGGCCGCAACACGTACTGGAAAGTACGCCAGGCCGTCGAAACCGCAAAAGAGAGCCTCTACAGCTTTGATCAGTTGAAGACCACCAAAAGCGAGCCGCGTCGCCCGCTGCGTAAAATGGTCTTTAACGTGCCGACCCGTCGCGAGCTGACCAGCGGCGAGCGCGCCATTCAGCACGGTCTGGCGATTGCTGCCGGTATTAAAGCGGCAAAAGATCTTGGCAATATGCCGCCAAACATCTGTAACGCCGCGTACCTGGCGTCACAGGCGCGCCAGCTGGCTGACGCCTACAGCAAGAACGTCATCACCCGCGTTATCGGCGAACAGCAGATGAAAGAGCTGGGGATGCACTCTTATCTGGCGGTCGGTAACGGCTCCCAGAACGAATCCCTGATGTCGGTCATCGAATACAAAGGCAATCCGTCTGAAGACGCGCGTCCGATCGTGCTCGTTGGCAAAGGGCTGACCTTCGACTCCGGCGGTATCTCCATCAAGCCTTCAGAAGGCATGGATGAGATGAAGTACGACATGTGTGGCGCGGCGGCGGTTTACGGCGTCATGCGCATGGTCGCGGAACTTCAGTTGCCCATCAACGTGATCGGCGTGCTGGCGGGCTGCGAAAACATGCCTGGCGGCCGCGCTTATCGCCCGGGTGATGTGCTGACTACCATGTCCGGCCAGACCGTTGAAGTGCTGAACACCGACGCCGAAGGCCGTCTGGTGCTGTGCGACGTGCTGACCTACGTTGAGCGTTTCGAACCTGAAGCGGTTATCGACGTAGCTACCCTGACCGGCGCCTGCGTGATTGCGCTGGGGCATCACATCACCGGCCTGATGTCGAACCACAATCCGCTGGCGCATGAGCTGATCGGCGCGTCCGAGCAGGCTGGCGACCGCGCATGGCGTCTGCCGCTGGGGGACGAGTTCCAGGAACAGCTGGAGTCTAACTTCGCGGACATGGCGAACATTGGTGGCCGTCCTGGCGGCGCAATTACCGCAGGCTGCTTCCTGGCGCGCTTCACCCGCAAGTACAACTGGGCGCACCTGGACATCGCGGGGACCGCATGGCGCTCCGGTAAAGCCAAAGGCGCGACCGGACGTCCGGTGGCCCTGCTGTCGCAGTTCCTGCTCAATCGCGCGGGTTTTAACGGCGACGAGTGATGAAAAACGCCGGGTGGCGGCTTCGCCTTACCCGGCCTACAACGTCACTCAACCGTAGGCCGGGTAAGCGTAGCGCCACCCGGCTTTGCATTTAAATCCACGACAAGAAACCCCATATATGAAGAATGCAACGTTCTACCTTCTGGACAATGACACCCATCAGGATGGCCTCAGCGCCGTTGAACAACTGGTGTGTGAAATTGCCGCAGAACGTTGGCGCGCAGGTAAACGCGTCCTGATTGCCTGTGAAGATGAGCAGCAGGCGATTCGTCTGGATGAAGCGCTATGGGCGCGCCCGCCGGAGAGTTTTGTTCCGCATAACCTGTCGGGCGAAGGTCCACGCGGCGGGGCACCGGTGGAGATTGCCTGGCCGCAAAAACGCAACAGCAGCGCGCGCGACATTCTCATTAGCCTGCGGACAGACTTTGCAGATTTTGCCACCGCTTTCACAGAAGTGGTAGACTTTGTCCCTTACGAAGAATCTTTGAAACAGCTGGCGCGCGAACGCTACAAAGCGTACCGCCTGGCCGGTTTTAACCTGAATACGGCAACCTGGAAATAATGGAAAAGACATATAACCCACGCGATATCGAACAGCCGCTTTACGAGCACTGGGAACAGCAGGGCTATTTCAAGCCTAACGGCGACGAAAGCAAAGAGTCCTTCTGCATCATGATCCCGCCGCCGAACGTCACCGGCAGTTTGCATATGGGGCATGCTTTCCAGCAGACCATCATGGATACCATGATCCGCTACCAGCGTATGCAGGGTAAAAACACCCTGTGGCAGGCGGGGACTGACCACGCGGGTATCGCGACCCAGATGGTGGTTGAGCGTAAAATTGCCGCTGAAGAGGGTAAAACCCGCCACGACTACGGTCGCGACGCGTTTATCGACAAAATCTGGCAGTGGAAAGCGGAATCCGGCGGCACTATTACCCGTCAGATGCGCCGTCTCGGCAACTCCGTGGACTGGGAGCGTGAGCGCTTCACCATGGACGAAGGCCTGTCCAACGCCGTGAAAGAAGTCTTCGTGCGCCTGTACAAAGAAGACCTGATTTACCGTGGCAAACGCCTGGTCAACTGGGACCCGAAACTGCGTACCGCCATCTCTGACCTGGAAGTGGAAAACCGCGAGTCTAAAGGCTCCATGTGGCACATCCGCTATCCGCTGGCCGACGGTGCAAAAACCGCAGACGGTAAAGATTACCTGGTGGTGGCGACCACCCGTCCGGAAACCCTGCTGGGCGATACCGGCGTGGCCGTTAACCCGGAAGATCCGCGCTATAAAGATCTGATCGGCAAATTTGTGGTGCTGCCGCTGGTGAACCGCCGTATTCCGATTGTGGGCGACGAACACGCCGACATGGAAAAAGGCACCGGCTGCGTGAAAATCACCCCGGCGCATGACTTTAACGACTATGAAGTCGGTCGTCGCCATCAACTTCCGATGATCAACATTCTGACCTTCGACGGCGATATCCGCGAAAGCGCAGAAGTGTACGACACCAAAGGCAACGAATCCGACGTTTATTCCAGCGACATCCCGGCTGAGTTCCAGAAGCTGGAGCGCTTTGCCGCGCGTAAAGCCGTCGTAGCCGCCGTTGACGCGCTCGGCCTGCTGGAAGAGATTAAACCTCACGATCTGACCGTGCCGTACGGCGACCGTGGCGGCGTAGTTATCGAGCCAATGCTGACCGATCAGTGGTACGTGCGTGCCGACGTGCTGGCGAAACCGGCTGTGGAAGCGGTTGAGAACGGCAGCATTCAGTTCGTGCCGAAGCAGTACGAAAACATGTACTTCTCCTGGATGCGCGATATTCAGGACTGGTGTATCTCCCGTCAGCTGTGGTGGGGTCACCGTATCCCGGCGTGGTACGACAATGAAGGCAACGTCTACGTTGGCCGCACCGAAGAGGAAGTGCGTCAGGAAAACAACCTGAGCGCTGACGTGGCCCTGCGCCAGGACGAAGACGTGCTGGATACCTGGTTCTCCTCCGCGCTGTGGACCTTCTCTACCCTCGGCTGGCCTGAAAACACCGACGCGCTGCGTCAGTTCCATCCTACCAGCGTGATGGTCTCCGGCTTCGACATCATCTTCTTCTGGATCGCCCGCATGATCATGATGACCATGCACTTCATCAAAGACGAAGATGGCAAGCCGCAGGTTCCGTTCCATACCGTCTACATGACCGGCCTGATCCGCGACGACGAAGGCCAGAAGATGTCCAAATCCAAGGGTAACGTTATCGACCCGCTGGACATGGTTGATGGTATCTCTCTGGAAGAGCTGCTGGAAAAACGTACCGGCAACATGATGCAGCCGCAGCTGGCGGAGAAAATCCGCAAGCGTACCGAGAAGCAGTTCCCGAACGGGATCGAATCTCACGGTACCGACGCCCTGCGCTTCACCCTGGCGGCGCTGGCCTCCACCGGTCGTGACATCAACTGGGATATGAAGCGTCTCGAAGGTTACCGTAACTTCTGTAACAAGCTGTGGAACGCCAGCCGCTTCGTGCTGATGAACACCGAAGATCAGGATTGCGGCTTTAACGGCGGCGAAATGACCCTGTCTCTGGCAGACCGCTGGATCCTGGCGGAATTTAACCAGACGGTGAAATCGTTCCGCGACGCGCTGGACAGCTACCGCTTCGACATCGCGGCAGGCATCCTGTACGAATTCACCTGGAACCAGTTCTGTGACTGGTATCTGGAGCTGGCGAAGCCGGTCATGAACGGCGGCACTGAGGCGGAGCTGCGCGGTACGCGTAATACGCTGATTACCGTCCTGGAAGGTCTGCTGCGCCTTGCGCACCCGATCATTCCGTTCATCACCGAAACCATCTGGCAGCGCGTGAAGGTGATTGCCGGTATTAACGCCGATACCATCATGCTCCAGCCGTTCCCGGCATTCGATGCCGCGAAAGTGGATGAAGCCGCGTCTGCGGATACCGAGTGGCTGAAACAGGCGATCGTTGCGGTACGTAACATTCGTGCAGAAATGAATATCGCTCCGGGTAAACCACTGGAGCTGCTGCTGCGCGGTTGCAGCGAAGCTGCCGTTCGTCGCGTCACCGAGAACAACACCTTCCTGAAAACCATGGCGCGTCTGGAAAGCATCACCGTGCTGCCTGCCGATGATAAAGGTCCGGTTTCCGTCACCAAAATTATCGATGGCGCGGAGCTGTTGATCCCGATGGCGGGCCTGATCGACAAAGACGCTGAGCTGGCTCGTCTGGCGAAAGAAGTGGCGAAAGTCGACGTGGAAATCGGCAAAATCGAAAGCAAACTGGCGAACGAAGGCTTTGTGGCCCGCGCGCCGGAAGCGGTCATCGCCAAAGAGCGTGAGCGTCTGGTTGCCTTCGCCGATGCGAAGACCAAACTGATCGAGCAGCAGGCGGTTATCGCAGCCCTGTAATGCTTTTACCCCTTACGCTTCAGGGCGTAAGGGGTATCCTTCCTGAAAACTCCTCGCTTGCACTCCCCTTTCTGCGGTGCTATTAACAGCGGTTGTGTGTCAATTTTTGTCATGAGTAATGCTATGAGCGTGATTACCCCCGTCGCGACGACAATGCGTCGGATCACTGAGCAGGACAACCCGGCTATCGCCGCCGTTATCCGCACGGTATCGGCCGAATATGGCCTGACCGCCGACAAAGGCTACACCGTGGCCGATCCCAATCTGGACGAACTTTTTCAGCTGTACAACCAGCCGGGCCATGCCTATTGGGTCATCGAGCAGGACGGCCAGGTCGTGGGCGGCGGCGGCATTGCCCCCCTGCTCTGCAGCGAGCCGGATATCTGTGAACTCCAGAAAATGTATTTCCTGCCAACGATACGCGGACAAGGCCTGGCGAAAAAGCTGGCGCTGGTCGCCCTGGAACATGCACGCTCACAGGGCTTTAAACGTTGCTACCTTGAAACCACCGCTTTCCTTAAAGAGGCCATTGGCCTGTATGAGCATCTGGGCTTTGAGCATATCGATGCCCCACTGGGCTGCACGGGCCACGTGGACTGCGAAGTCAGGATGCTGAAAAGTCTGTAAGTTTTGTTCCTGCCGTCTTCTGTTAAGCGTCTGTAAACTGAATGCTCTACACTCACAGTTCACACCAAAACAGGGGAAACGCGATGTCGAAGATAAAAAGCTACGCCGCACCGCAGGCGGGTGCAGAACTTGAGCTGTACGAGTACGATGCGGGCGAACTAAAAGCGGAAGACGTCGAAGTACAGGTGGATTACTGCGGGATCTGCCATTCAGACCTCTCGATGATCGACAATGAATGGGGCTTTTCCAGCTATCCGCTGGTTGCCGGGCACGAAGTCATTGGCCGCGTCGTGGCGCTCGGCAGCGCCGCGCAGGACAAAGGGCTGAAAGTGGGCCAGCGCGTGGGTATCGGCTGGACGGCACGCAGCTGCGGCCACTGCGACGCCTGTATTAGCGGTAACCAGATCAACTGCCTTGAGGGCGCTACGCCGACCATCCTGAACAAGGGTGGTTTCGCCGATAAACTACGCGCCGACTGGCAATGGGTTATCCCGCTGCCGGACAGCATTGATATTGAATCAGCAGGTCCGCTGCTGTGTGGCGGTATCACCGTATTTAAACCGCTGCTGATGCATCACGTAACTGCCACCAGCCGCGTGGGCGTGATCGGTATTGGCGGGCTGGGGCATATTGCCATCAAACTGCTGCACGCGATGGGCTGTGAAGTGACGGCGTTCAGCTCTAACCCGGCGAAAGAGCAGGAAGTGCTGGCGATGGGTGCGGATAAAGTGGTGAACAGTCGCGATCCCGAGGCGCTCACAGCCCTGGCAGGCCAGTTTGACCTGATCATCAACACCGTCAACGTCGATCTCGACTGGCAGCCGTACTTTGAGGCCCTGGCCTACGGCGGTAACTTCCACACCGTGGGTGCGGTGATGAAGCCGCTGCCGGTTCCGGCGTTTACCCTGATCGGCGGCGATCGCAGCGTATCCGGATCTGCTACCGGCACGCCATATGAGTTACGCAAGCTGATGAAGTTTGCCGGACGCACAAAAGTGGCGCCGACCACCGAACTGTATCCGATGTCAAAAATCAACGAAGCAATCCAGCACGTGCGCGACGGTAAAGCCCGCTACCGCGTAGTGTTGAAAGCGGATTTCTGATGTGAGTTTGCCGGGTGGCGGCTTCGCCTGACCCGGCCTACTTTCACTGCTGCGCCAATACGTTAAATACTTCCGCTACCGCGACCGCTCCCGGATCCATCACCCCATCCAGGTTCTCTTTATTGACATACGACGAGCGTCCCGCGCCGGCTTTCGCCATTTTTGCCGTTGCTTCGGCGCCCTGCTGCGCAGCCTGCGCCGCCGTCCGCAGATCGCTATCCCTTAACGCCTCCAGCGCCGGTTGCAGGGCGTCGATCAGCGTGCGATCCCCAAGATCTGCACCGCCATACTGCTTCATCTGCGCCAGTCCGCTCAACAATGCTTCTGGTAGCGGCTGTCCATCGTGAAGCTTTTGTCCTGCCGCCGTGAAGAAGATCGACGTCAGCACCCCGCTCGACCCGCCCATTACCGTAGCCAGCCGCTCCCCCACCAGCAGGAGTAATGTCGGCACGTCGTTAAGGGGCAGGTTGTTCTCCTCAAGTCGCTGCGCAATATCCCGCGCCCCTTGCGCAAAGGTGGAGCCCGTATCGCCATCGCCTACTTTGGCATCCAGCGCGTTGAGGCGGTTTTCCAGCTGGATCAATGTCTTCGTTACCGAAGCGACGGCCTCGCTCACCTGCGGATTGTCCGATGGGGTATATTCCACGCGGTCACGAAGGGCGCTATGGGGGACGGTACGCAGGGGCGCGAACGCGACGGGCTTCTGCCAGCCCAGCGTCTCGACCTCGGCGTGAATCGCCTTCTCGAAGAAATCGTTGAGCTTCAGCAGCGTCAGAGAAAACCCTTTCATATCCAGCGCACTCACCAGCGGCGCCGGGCCAATCAGATACGCTATGTTCTCTTTCAGCGCCGAATGCGCCAGCTCTTTGGTGAGCAGAGCCATCTCCAGCGCTGACACGCCGCCGAGGTTGTTGATCAGCACCGCAAAGCGCCCGTCCCCCGCCTGCGCGCGTAACGGCGTCACCAGCGTGTCGATAATGGCTTTGCTGTTTTGCGTATCCACCACCGATGCCCCCGGCTCGCCGTGAATGCCCAAACCCAGCTCGACATGGCCTTGTTTTATGCGCCCCTCTTCATCATCGCTGCCCGGCAGGTTGCACGTTTGCATCGCCACGCCCAGGCTCCAGAGGTTATCGCAGGCCTGTTGCGCTATATCCCGCACGTCGTTTAGCGATTTCCCCTGCTCTGCCGCATATCCCGCAATCTTATGCACCAGCGCCGTTCCCGCGATACCACGCGGCTGCTTGTTATCCGGCAGGGCAATATCATCCGCGACGATAACCATCTCCACCTTCAGGCCGTAGCGTTTGGCTTTTTCCGCCGCCAGGCCAAAGTTAAGCCGGTCGCCGGTGTAGTTTTTCACAATCAGCAGGCAGCCACGATCGCCCGTCACCGCCACAATGGCATTGAGGACCGCATCCACGCTTGGGGAGGCGAACAAATCGCCACACACCGCTGCGGTAAGCATGCCTTTACCGACGAACCCGGCATGTGCCGGTTCATGGCCGGAGCCGCCACCGGAGATCACCGCCACGCGGCTTTTATCCCAGTCGCCGCGTGCCACCACGCGGATGGCCGGATCGATATCCAGTTTGACGAGATTACCGTGCGGCGCGGAGAGAAGTATGCCTTCAATGGCATCGTTGACAAGCTGTTTGCGGTCGTTAAAAAAGAATCTGGACATAGTTTCCCAAAATTTTGTTTACCGTATGCAAAAGCATAGTCCGCACTGGATAATGCGCCGCAAAGTGAGGAATTTACGCAGACATTTTGCCGTCAGGTTGCCTATACTCCACCCAGGACTACGAGAGGACGTGCATCATGAGTACACCATTGTTAATCGCCAGGACGCTGGAAAAAGAGCTGTTTTTACTGCCCGCGATGGCGAACCGTCATGGCCTGATCACCGGCGCGACCGGGACGGGAAAAACCGTCACCCTGCAAAAGCTGGCTGAGTCGTTGTCCGAGGCTGGCGTGCCGGTTTTTATGGCTGACGTGAAGGGCGATTTAACCGGGGTGGCTCAGGAAGGCACGGCGTCAGAAAAACTGCTCGAGCGCCTGAAAAATATCGGCATCACGGACTGGACGCCGCACGGTAATCCAGTGGTGGTCTGGGATATCTTCGGCGAAAAAGGGCATCCGGTGCGCGCCACCGTCTCCGACCTCGGCCCTTTGCTGCTGGCCCGTCTGCTTAATCTTAACGACGTGCAGTCCGGGGTGCTGAACATTATTTTCCGTATCGCCGACGATCAGGGCTTACTGCTGCTCGACTTCAAAGATCTGCGCGCCATCACCCAGTACATTGGCGATAACGCCAAATCCTTCCAGAACCAGTACGGCAATATCAGCAGCGCCTCGGTGGGCGCCATTCAACGCGGGCTCCTGACGCTGGAGCAACAGGGCGCCGAGCATTTCTTCGGCGAGCCAATGCTGGATATCAAAGACTGGATGCGCACCGACAGCAGCGGCAAAGGCATCATCAACATTCTGAGCGCAGAGAAGCTCTACCAGATGCCGAAGCTCTACGCCGCCAGCCTGCTGTGGATGCTCTCTGAACTCTACGAACAACTGCCGGAAGCAGGCGATCTGGAAAAACCCAAACTGGTGTTCTTCTTTGACGAAGCGCACCTGTTGTTTAACGACGCGCCGCAGGTGTTGCTGGATAAAATTGAACAGGTTATCCGCCTGATCCGCTCCAAAGGCGTCGGGGTCTGGTTTGTGTCGCAAAACCCGTCGGATATTCCGGACAACGTACTGGGGCAACTGGGTAACCGCGTGCAGCACGCCCTGCGCGCCTTTACGCCGAAAGATCAAAAAGCGGTGAAAGCCGCGGCGCAAACCATGCGTGCCAATCCGGCCTTTGATACCGAAACCGCCATTCAGGCGCTGGGCACCGGTGAAGCGCTGATTTCGTTCCTCGATGCAAAAGGCAGCCCGACAGTTGTCGAGCGCGCGATGGTGATTGCGCCCTGCTCGCGCATGGGGCCAGTAACGGACGATGAACGCAACGGCCTGATCAACCACTCCCCGGTGTACGGGAAGTATGAAGACGAGGTGGATCGCGAATCCGCGTTCGAGATGCTACAAAAAGGGGTGCAGGCGACTGCCGAATCGCAGAATGCGCCTGCCGCCAAAGGGCAATCTGTAGCCGTGGACGACGGCATTCTCGGCGGGCTGAAAGATATTCTGTTCGGCAGCACCGGGCCGCGCGGCGGCAAACGCGATGGCGTGGTGCAGACCATGGCAAAAAGCGCGACGCGTCAGATTACCAACCAGATAGTGCGCGGCATGCTGGGAAGTCTGTTAGGCGGCCGTCGCCGGTAGCGGTGGAACCCACGGGCGGCCAAGCGCCGACCCCTGTACGCCGTTCTCCTGTAGATAGCGGTCGATTTCCAGCATCCCCGTCCAGCGGTTCTCACACCAGAGCGGTGCCAGAAGCGTTGGGCGGCGGGCGCTTGCCGAGATGCGGTGGTAAACAATCTCCGGCGGCGTGTGGCGAATCATCTCCCCCGCCGTCACCGTATAGTCGTCGAGTTCGATGCCACTTAACCGCCCCGCTTCCCAGGCTTTCGCCATAATGCTTCCCGTAACGATATGCAGCGGGTGCAGCTTAATGCCGTCCACGCCGGTCTCAACAACTTTTTCCAGCGTTTCAAGGCCATGCTGCTGCCCTTCTCCCGGCAAGCCGACAATCAGATGCGAGCAGACTTTTAAACCACGCTCGCGGGCGAGACGCGTGGTGCGCTGGTAGCAGGCAAAATCATGCCCGCGATTGATACGGTGCAGGGTTTTGTCGTGCGCGGTCTGCAAGCCCAGCTCCAGCCAGATCTCGTAGCCCTTCTCTTTGTACTCGCTAAGTAAATCCAGCACGGCGTCCGGCACGCAGTCCGGACGCGTCCCCACGCACAGCCCGACAATGTTCGCTTGAGCAACCGCCTGTTGATACATAGCGCGCAGCACCTGCACCTCCGCCCACGTGCTGGTGTAGGCCTGGAAATAGGCCAGATATTGCTTCGCGCGGTTCACCAGACTCGCCTGATGGGCGAGTTGTTCAGCGATAGATTTATGCTGTTGAGCTTCATCAGCAAACGAGGCCACGTTACAGAAGGTGCAGCCACCACGCCCGATGGTGCCATCGCGGTTCGGACAGCTAAAGCCGCCGTGCAGCGTCAGTTTGTGAACCTTTTGTCCGTAGCGCTGCAAAAGATCCCCACCAAACATATTGACTAATTTCTGTAACTGCATAATCTGATAGACCGTCCCGAAGAAAGGGGACAAGCCTGCCATTTTTAGCCTCTGTCGGCGATGACCTGGATCAATCGCCCTGGACGGCCTTTATCTATTTGAATAAATAATCACGATTACCGAGATTTCATTCACCCTGCACGTAATTACTTTTCCTTATGTTCTGATGGTTTTTTTCATTTATAGCGCCAGGTCTGAAAAATAGTGATTTTATGCGGGTTTGAATGCCACCCCAGATTATTATTCTGCTATAAATCTGCATTTCAGCACGCTGCATTGATAATACCGCTTTCATATAGTGAGTCAGATCACACTCCCCTGCACCTTCCCGGCGCTTTAAGTGGTTGTAAAAATAGTGAAATAATCAATAAAAACAACAATATGAGCACTCTTTAGCACATTTTTGTATAAATAAGATTGCCATTTGACCTGTGTACCAATTCCCGATAAGTTGGAAATCCGCTGGAAGCTTTCTGGATGAGCGGCCTGCTCATCATATTTATGCAGTAATTGAGATTCCCTCTGAAGCAAGTCCTCAAACTTGTTTACCTGCGCGAAAGGATGAAAAAGAGGGCGAATGCGAGGTCCGCGTATGAAACGCTAACCCCGTCGCCATGCTCTTTCTGCGCCTGTGCGCCACGGTAAAGTTCAGTGGGAAGCCCGACGAGCCTGGGGAGGTTCACTGATATGTTGTACGATAAATCCCTTGAGAAGGATAACTGTGGTTTCGGCCTGATCGCCCACATAGAAGGCGAACCTAGCCACAAGGTAGTGCGTACTGCTATTCACGCACTGGCCCGTATGCAGCACCGTGGCGCCATCCTTGCCGATGGTAAAACCGGCGACGGTTGCGGTCTGCTGCTGCAAAAACCGGATCGTTTCTTCCGCATCGTGGCGGAAGAGCGCGGCTGGCGTTTAGCTAAAAACTACGCTGTCGGTATGCTGTTCCTGAATCAGGATCCTGAAAAAGCTGCCGCGTCACGCCGCATCGTTGAAGAAGAACTTCAGCGTGAAACCCTGTCGATTGTCGGCTGGCGCGATGTGCCAACCAACGAAGGGGTGCTCGGTGAAATCGCCCTCTCCTCGCTGCCTCGTATTGAACAGATTTTCGTCAACGCGCCTGCGGGCTGGCGTCCGCGTGATATGGAACGCCGTCTGTTTATTGCCCGCCGCCGCATTGAAAAACGTCTTCAGGACGATAAAGAGTTCTACGTCTGTAGCCTCTCTAACCTGGTGAACATCTATAAAGGTCTGTGCATGCCGGCTGACCTGCCGCGCTTCTACCTGGACCTGGCGGATCTGCGTCTGGAATCGGCCATTTGCCTGTTCCACCAGCGCTTCTCCACCAACACCGTTCCACGCTGGCCGCTGGCTCAGCCGTTCCGCTACCTGGCGCACAACGGTGAGATCAACACCATCACCGGTAACCGCCAGTGGGCCCGCGCCCGTACCTATAAGTTCCAGACCCCGCTGATCCCGGACCTGCACGATGCCGCGCCGTTCGTGAACGAAACCGGCTCGGACTCCAGCTCAATGGATAACATGCTGGAACTGCTGCTGGCGGGCGGTATGGATATCGTACGCGCCATGCGTCTGCTTGTACCGCCGGCCTGGCAGAACAACCCGGATATGGACCCTGAGCTGCGCGCGTTCTTTGACTTTAACTCCATGCACATGGAGCCGTGGGATGGCCCGGCAGGCATCGTTATGTCCGACGGACGTTTTGCCGCCTGTAACCTGGACCGTAACGGTCTGCGTCCGGCGCGCTATGTCATTACCAAAGACAAGCTCATCACCTGTGCCTCAGAAGTGGGTATCTGGGATTACCAGCCAGACGAAGTGGTCGAGAAAGGCCGCGTCGGACCGGGCGAGCTGATGGTGATTGACACCCGCGGTGGGCGTATTCTGCACTCTGCTGAAACCGACAACGATCTGAAGAGCCGCCATCCGTACAAAGAGTGGATGGAGAAAAACGTGCGTCGTCTGGTGCCGTTTGAAGATCTGTCGGACGAAGAAGTGGGTAGCCGCGAGCTGGACGATGACACCCTCGCGAGCTTCCAGAAGCAGTTTAACTACAGCGCGGAAGAGCTGGACTCGGTTATTCGCGTGCTCGGCGAAAACGGCCAGGAAGCGGTCGGCTCAATGGGTGACGATACCCCGTTTGCTGTGCTCTCCAGCCAGCCACGCATTATTTACGACTATTTCCGTCAGCAGTTTGCGCAGGTCACCAACCCGCCAATCGATCCGCTGCGCGAAGCCCACGTCATGTCGCTGGCCACCAGCATCGGCCGTGAGATGAACGTATTCTGTGAAGCCGAAGGCCAGGCGCACCGTCTGACCTTTAAATCACCGATCCTGCTGTACTCCGATTTCAAACAGCTCACCACCATGACCGAGGAGCACTATCGCGCCGACACGCTCGATATCACCTTCGACGTGACCGAAACGAGCCTCGAAGAGACGGTGAACGCGCTGTGCGACAAAGCCGAACAGATGGTGCGTAACGGCACCGTTCTGCTGGTGCTGTCTGACCGCAACATCGCGAAAAACCGTCTGCCGGTGCCTGCACCCATGGCGGTGGGGGCTATCCAGACGCGTCTGGTGGACAAGAGCCTGCGCTGCGATGCCAACATCATCGTTGAAACTGCGAGCGCGCGCGACCCGCACCACTTTGCGGTGCTGTTAGGCTTTGGCGCCACGGCGATCTACCCGTATCTGGCCTACGAAACGCTGGCCCGCCTGGTGGATACCCGCGCGATCGATAAAGACTACCGTGCTGTGATGCTGAACTACCGTAACGGCATCAACAAAGGTCTGTACAAGATCATGTCCAAAATGGGCATCTCGACCATCGCCTCTTACCGCTGCTCGAAGCTGTTTGAAGCGGTCGGTCTGCATGACGACGTTGCCAACCTCTGCTTCCAGGGCGTGATCAGCCGTATTGGTGGCGCAGGCTTTGCTGACTTCCAGCAGGATCTGGTGAACCTGTCGAAACGCGCCTGGCTGGCACGTAAGCCGCTGGAACAGGGCGGTCTGCTGAAATACGTTCACGGGGGTGAGTATCACGCTTATAACCCGGACGTGGTGCGCACACTGCAACAGGCGGTGCAAAGCGGCGAGTACAGCGATTATCAGCAGTATGCTGAGCTGGTGAACAACCGTCCGGCGGCGACGCTGCGCGATCTCATTGCCCTCAATCCGGGTGAGGAAGCGGTCAGCATTGACGAGGTTGAACCCGCATCTGAGCTGTTCAAACGTTTCGATACCGCGGCGATGTCCATCGGCGCGCTGAGCCCGGAAGCCCACGAAGCGCTGGCGGAAGCCATGAACAGCATCGGCGGCAACTCCAACTCCGGCGAAGGCGGTGAAGATCCTGCCCGTTACGGCACCAATAAAGTGTCCCGTATCAAGCAGGTAGCGTCCGGCCGTTTCGGCGTAACGCCTGCGTACCTGGTTAACGCCGACGTGATCCAGATTAAGGTCGCGCAGGGTGCGAAACCGGGTGAAGGCGGTCAGCTGCCGGGTGATAAAGTCACCCCGTACATCGCTAAGCTTCGCTACTCGGTGCCGGGCGTGACGCTGATCTCCCCGCCGCCGCACCACGATATTTACTCTATCGAGGATCTGGCGCAGCTGATTTTCGACCTGAAACAGGTCAACCCGAAAGCGATGATCTCCGTGAAGCTGGTTTCCGAGCCGGGCGTTGGCACCATCGCCACCGGCGTGGCGAAAGCCTATGCGGATCTGATCACCATCGCCGGCTACGACGGCGGCACCGGCGCAAGCCCGCTCTCCTCCGTAAAATACGCGGGTTGTCCGTGGGAGCTTGGTCTGGTGGAAACCCAGCAGGCGCTGGTCGCCAACGGCCTGCGTCACAAAATCCGTTTGCAGGTAGACGGCGGGCTGAAAACCGGCCTCGACATCATCAAAGCGGCGATTCTGGGTGCGGAAAGCTTCGGCTTCGGTACCGGCCCGATGGTTGCGCTCGGCTGTAAATACCTGCGTATTTGCCACCTGAACAACTGCGCAACGGGCGTTGCTACCCAGGACGAAAAGCTGCGTAAGAATCACTATCACGGCCTCCCGTTCAAAGTGACTAACTACTTTGACTTCATCGCCCGTGAAACCCGCGAGCTGATGGCGCAGCTGGGCGTGAAGCGTCTGGTGGATCTGATTGGCCGTACCGACCTGCTGAAAGAGCTTGAGGGCTTCACGGCCAAGCAGCAGAAGCTGGAGCTGTCTAAGCTGCTGGAAACCGCTCAGCCGCATCCTGGCAAAGCGGTTTACTGCACCGAGAACAACCCGCCGTTCGACAACGGCGTGCTGAACGCGCAGCTGCTGCAACAGGCGAAGCCGTACGTGGATGAGAAGCAGAGCAAAACGTTCTGGTTTGATATCCGCAACACCGATCGTTCCGTGGGTGCATCCCTCTCCGGTTACATCGCGCAAACGCACGGTGACCAGGGCCTGGCGTCGGATCCGATTACCGCGCACTTCAGCGGTACCGCGGGTCAGAGCTTCGGTGTGTGGAACGCGGGCGGCGTTGAGTTATACCTGACCGGTGATGCCAACGACTACGTCGGAAAAGGCATGGCGGGCGGTCTGCTGGCGGTGCGTCCTCCGGTTGGTTCAGCCTTCCGCAGCCATGAAGCAAGCATCATCGGCAATACCTGTCTGTACGGTGCAACCGGCGGTCGTCTGTTTGCCGCGGGCCGTGCGGGCGAGCGTTTTGCGGTGCGTAACTCCGGTGCCATCACCGTGGTGGAAGGCATCGGCGATAACGGCTGTGAATACATGACGGGCGGAATTGTGTGCGTCCTGGGTAAAACCGGCGTGAACTTTGGCGCGGGCATGACGGGCGGTTTTGCCTACGTCCTGGATGAAGACGGTGAGTTCCGCAAACGCGTGAACCCGGAACTGGTGGAAGTGCTGGACGTTGATACGCTGGCCATCCACGAAGAACACCTGCGCGGCTTAATTACCGAACACGTGCAGCATACCGGTTCTTCGCGCGGCGAAGAGATCCTGGCCAACTGGCCGGCGTTCTCTGCGAAATTTGCGCTGGTTAAGCCGAAGTCCAGCGATGTTAAAGCCCTGTTGGGTCACCGTAGTCGTAGCGCAGCAGAGCTGCGCGTGCAGGCGCAGTAAGGAATTCAGATGAGCCAGAACGTTTACCAGTTTATCGACCTTCAGCGTGTTGATCCGCCAAAGAAACCGCTGAAGATCCGTAAAATTGAATTTGTTGAAATCTACGAGCCGTTTTCAGAAGGCCAGGCCAAAGCACAGGCAGACCGCTGCCTGTCCTGCGGTAACCCTTACTGCGAATGGAAGTGTCCGGTCCATAACTACATCCCGAACTGGCTGAAGCTGGCCAACGAAGGGCGTATTTTTGAAGCCGCCGAGCTGTCTCATCAGACCAACACTCTGCCGGAAGTGTGCGGCCGCGTGTGCCCTCAGGATCGTCTGTGTGAAGGCTCCTGTACGCTGAACGACGAGTTTGGCGCGGTGACCATCGGCAACATCGAACGTTATATCAACGATAAAGCGTTCGAAATGGGCTGGCGTCCGGATATGACCGGCGTGCGTCAAACCGACAAGCGCGTGGCGATTATCGGCGCGGGCCCGGCAGGCCTGGCCTGTGCGGACGTGCTGACCCGTAACGGCGTGAAGGCGGTGGTCTTTGATCGCCACCCTGAGATTGGCGGCCTGCTGACCTTCGGTATCCCGGCCTTCAAGCTGGAGAAAGAGGTGATGACCCGCCGCCGCGAAATCTTCACCGGCATGGGCATTGAGTTCAAACTGAACGTGGAAGTGGGCAGTGACGTGCAGCTCGACGACCTGCTGAAGGATTACGACGCCGTGTTCCTGGGCGTGGGTACTTATCAGTCCATGCGCGGTGGCCTGGAGAACGAAGATGCGCCGGGCGTGTACGACGCGCTGCCGTTCCTGATTGCCAACACCAGGCAGATCATGGGCTACGGTGAGACCGCCGATGAGCCGTTCGTCAGCATGGAAGGCAAACGCGTGGTGGTGCTGGGCGGCGGTGATACCGCGATGGACTGCGTGCGTACCTCCATTCGTCAGAACGCGGCGCACGTCATCTGCGCCTACCGTCGTGACGAAGAGAACATGCCGGGCTCTAAGCGCGAAGTGAAAAACGCGCGTGAAGAGGGCGTGGAGTTCCAGTTCAACATCCAGCCTCTGGGTATTGAGGTGAATGCCAACGGTAGAGTGAGCGGCGTGAAGATGGCGCGCACGGAGATGGGCGCGCCGGATGCGAAAGGCCGTCGTCGCGCGGAGATCGTGGCCGGTTCTGAACACGTGATCCCGGCTGACGCCGTGGTGATGGCGTTTGGTTTCCGTCCTCACAGCATGGAGTGGCTGGCGAAGCACAGCGTAGAGCTGGACTCTCAGGGCCGCATAATTGCGCCGGAAGGCAGCGACAACGCGTTCCAGACCAGCAACCCGAAAATCTTCGCCGGTGGCGACATCGTTCGCGGCTCTGACCTGGTGGTGACGGCGATTGCCGAAGGCCGTAAAGCGGCTGACGGGATCATGAACTTCCTGGAAGTGTAAGCCCCTCTGACTCCCCGGCAGAAGCATAAAGCGGAACGCTGGGGAGCCTGTTTTCAGTAGCCTGCCCTTAAGTTAATGATACCTTTTTAAGCAAAAAAGCAGCGTAGATCCTGACGTAAACGTTTGCTTTCATGAAAAAAATGTATATTATGCGGCGGATTTTTTGGCCAAAATTCAAGGAGGCGTTGTGTCGCAAGATAACAATTATAGCCAGGGCCCCGTCCCTCTGGCGGCGCGGAAAGGCGTGGTTCCACTCACTTTTGTGATGTTAGGGTTAACCTTTTTTTCCGCCAGTATGTGGACCGGAGGTACGCTCGGTACCGGTCTTTCCTATAATGATTTCTTCCTCGCAGTTCTCTTCGGCAATCTCCTCCTCGGTATTTACACTGCTTTTCTTGGCTACATTGGCGCACAAACCGGCCTCTCAACCCATCTTCTTGCGCGTTACTCGTTCGGTATAAAAGGTTCCTGGCTTCCCTCCATGCTTTTAGGCGGTACGCAGGTAGGATGGTTTGGCGTCGGCGTAGCGATGTTTGCCATCCCGGTGAGTAAAGCCACGGGCATCGACGTCAATATCCTGATCGCGGTATCCGGTCTGTTGATGACCATGACCATCTTCTTTGGTATCTCAGCGCTGACGATTCTTTCGATCATCGCCGTTCCCGCGATAGTTATCCTCGGTAGCTACTCCGTCTGGCTGGCGGTGGACGGCGTGGGCGGGCTGGATCATTTTAAAGCGATGGTGCCACAGACCCCGCTCAATTTTTCAGGCGCGCTGGCGCTGGTCGTCGGCTCCTTCATCAGCGCCGGAACGCTGACCGCCGACTTCGTCCGCTTTGGGCGTAACGCGAAAGGCGCCGTGGTGGTGGCAATGGTGGCGTTTTTCCTTGGCAACTCGCTGATGTTTATCTTCGGTGCGGCAGGCGCCGCGGCAGTTGGACAGGCGGATATCTCGGACGTGATGATCGCTCAGGGGCTACTGCTGCCCGCCATTATCGTTCTCGGCCTGAACATCTGGACAACCAACGACAACGCGCTCTATGCGTCGGGTCTGGGCTTTGCCAACGTGACCGGCCTTTCCAGCCGCACGCTGTCGGTGGTTAACGGTATTATCGGCACGCTCTGCGCGCTGTGGCTGTACAATAACTTTGTCGGCTGGCTCACCTTTCTGTCGGCGGCGATCCCTCCCGTCGGTGGGGTGATTATCGCCGACTATCTGATCAACCGCCGCCGCTACGCCAGCTTCCATAGCGCTACCTTTGTGCCGGTCAACTGGGTAGCCATTCTTTCGGTCGCGCTCGGCGTGGCTGCCGGGAATATTATTCCCGGTATAGTGCCGGTGAATGCGGTCCTCGGCGGCGTATTCAGCTACCTTCTGTTAACCCCCTTAGTCAGACGTACCTTTGCTACCGCCCCGGAGGCTCCACATGCAGAATAATACCCTCACCATTCGTCAGGCCCGTTTACAGGGGCAAGAGGGGTTATGGCAGATCGCAATTGAAAACGGGCGCTTTAGCCGTATTGAACCGCAGGACGCGGCATCGTCACCTGTGGGCCAGGTGCTTGATGCTGAAGGCGGGCTGATCATTCCCCCTTTCGTTGAGCCGCATATCCATCTGGATACCACTCAAACGGCTGGTGAACCGAGCTGGAACCAGTCTGGTACCTTATTCGAGGGGATTGAGCGCTGGGCTGAACGTAAGGCGCTGCTCACCCACGAAGATGTTAAGACCCGCGCAATGCAGACGCTGAAGTGGCAGATGGCCAACGGCATTCAGCATGTGCGTACTCACGTTGACGTCTCCGATCCCACGCTGACGGCGCTGAAAGCGATGCTGGAAGTGAAGCAGGAGGTCGCCCCGTGGGTCGATCTGCAAATCGTGGCGTTCCCCCAGGAGGGCATTCTTTCTTATCCCAACGGTGAAGCGTTGCTGGAAGAGGCGGTGCGTATGGGGGCGGACGTTATTGGCGCAATTCCGCACTTTGAATTTACCCGCGAGTATGGTGTGGAGTCGTTGCACAAAACCTTCGCACTGGCGCAGAAGTACGACAGGCTGATCGACGTACACTGCGACGAAATCGATGATGAACAGTCGCGCTTCGTGGAAACCGTCGCCGCGCTGGCGCACCGTGACGGGATGGGCGCGCGCGTTACCGCCAGCCATACCACAGCGATGCACTCCTATAATGGCGCCTACGCGTCCCGCCTGTTTCGTTTGCTGAAAATGTCGGGCATCAACTTCGTCGCCAATCCGCTGGTGAACATCCACCTTCAGGGCCGTTTCGACACCTATCCTAAGCGCCGCGGCGTAACGCGCGTGAAAGAGATGCTGGAGGCGGGGATCAACGTCTGCTTTGGGCATGATGACGTTTTCGATCCGTGGTATCCCCTGGGCACCGCCAATATGTTGCAGGTGCTGCATATGGGTTTACACGTCTGCCAGCTGATGGGGTACGGGCAGATTAACGACGGGCTGAATCTGATCACCACCCACAGCGCGAAAACGCTCCACCTGCAGGACTACGGCGTGAAGGTGGGTAATTCTGCGAACCTGGTTGTTTTACCGGCCGAAAATGGCTTTGATGCGGTTCGTCGCCAGACGCCTGCGCGTTATTCTGTTCGTCACGGGCGGGTTATCGCCGAGACGGTACCCAGCCAGACAACGCTGCATCTGACGCAGCCGGAAGCGGTGACCTTTAAACGGTAATTATCGCTTCAGGAAATCTCATCCGGAGACGTATCAGCCTGTTTACGCTTTATCAGGTCTACAAATCGCAGCCTCTTTGCAGACCTGGTAAGCGCGGCGCCAGTGGTGAACTGGCGCGTCTATTTTCGATATTCTTTTACAGAAAAGAGATTATAAATAGACCAGCGTAATCACCGCCTCGCCGTCCAGCTTGATCTCTTGCCCGCTGCCAAGCCCGTTGGCGACAGCGGCGCTCACCTGTAGCGGAACAACCGCCGATGAGATCGGCTGCGGAATATCCGTGCCTTTTTGCACAAACGTATAGAAAAAGTCCTGCTGGGTCGGCAAGGGCAATAGCGTCGTGCGCGTCCATGGACCATTTTTGGTCGCGGCCCCGGCGATCTCCACCTGAACAGCGGCACTTTCGTCGGCTGCCGTCACGCCTGCCGCGTTAATTTGCACCCCATAACTGCCAATCGGCTTCTGCTCGCTGGTCAATCCTAAACCAAACAGGCGGGTCGTATCACGCACATAGGCACCGTTATTTATCTGGAATTTTACCCCTTCTTGCCCGGATTTATCTTTGCCAACGACCACGGAACTGGCGCGGGTATCACGCGCGGTAATCGCAACTCCCGTAGAAGATTCACACGTCACCGATAGTGTAAGATCGCGAGTACCAAGCTGTGTGAATGCGCTGGAGGAGAGCGACCCCGCATAGCGCGTGCCGAAATCTGCCACACCGCCATTGCTCAACGCCGGTGTACAGGCGGCAGCGTCAACGGTGACATCCACATCAATATTGACCGTATCAGTTGCCCATACCGCTGAAGCGGCAGACATTCCGCAGAGTAATAGCGCTATACGCTTTTTCATTGTACATCCATCCTTACGCGTAAATTTCCGCGCCACACTTCTCTGTCCGTAATATGGTTACTTTTGAAGCGCGGTTTGATGGTAAGCGTGACAGACGCCGTTTTTCCCCGCAGCTCCTGACCGTTGATAAACGCAATCCCTTCGTTAAGCGCTGGCGCGATCTCTCTCACGCCGCCATTGGTAACCCACGGGTCACCGGCATGGATAGCCGCCAGATTGACTGTACGATCGTCCACCGTTGCCTGCGCGGCAGTAACGCGCATGACGCCGTTATCACCAAAACCAAATTCATGCCCTTTCGGTACGTTACTTCCCAGAAAGAGACGAATACGCGACGGTTCATCGCATATCACGTTCAGGACAATCTGTTTCTCCGGCATCTCAATCAACCTGTTCCCTTCCGCCTGGCGCTCTGCGGCACTCATACGGCCATAGCTGAGTTTTTGCTGGCTTGATACTAACTGGCAGTCAGCCATAGCATGCAGAGAAAACGCCATTGCGCACACGGCTAAAAAAAGCGCCTTCATTTACACACCTCATTGACAGTTTCATAGAATGTATCGGTATTTGCCTCTTTCGGAAGCTTCAGACCAAATGCACAGGTGCCGTTATCCAGTTTTGCCACCACCTGTTGAGCAGGTTCAACATCGTTAAAAAAGACCACGCCGTCATCCACTGAGGTCGTAAGATAATTTCCGTGCGAATCCTCAAGGGCGATCCCTTTCGGCAGCTTTTTACCGTTTGCCAGGGTAACGTTCACCAGTGCACGTCGCTGGGTTAACGCAGTAAAATCAAGATGCCCTACCGCTCCTTTGCCAAGCGTGACGACACGGGTTCCATTCCCGATATCCATATTTTTCGGCAATGTTTCCGTATCCACTTCTACCCGCGCTGGGCGCCAGGCTCCCACTGACGGTACCACTGCCTGACCACGGAAGTCGGTCCATACCGGCCCCTGGGGCGTGTCAATCCTCACACCGGAGACGGGTTTATCCAGAGCAGCGATCGCGAACGTGTCGCGGATCGCCCATGGAGAGAACGTAACGCCTTGTCCATGAACCGCGATGCCCCCCTGTAGCGATCCTGAATAGCTGCGGCTATTCTCGTTATCCGAACTGGCGCTCAGGCCAAGCTGCGTATAGTGAAGGTTGCTGCTTATCCCACCGTTTACATTATCGCGATTCGTGGCCTGATCGTGTTCAGCTCCCAGCGACCAGGATGTGGTATCACTTACGACGCCAAGCGCAGAGGCGCCATACCGCGTTTTATGGTCATCATGACGGCTGTACAGGCTAACGCTATTGCTGGCACCAAAAGGAATACTGAGGTTGACGTAGAACAGATCGCCATCATCCTCATTCTCCTCATCTGCACTCAACTGATGTTGCCAGTTCATGGAAATCGTGGCGTACTTGAATGACTTGTTCCAACCCGCAGAGATGAAGCGGGAATCATCTGACTTATCATAACCCTGCGTTTGGTAGTAGCTGGTGCTAAGCGTGCCTAAGTAGGGCACACTCCAGGTCAGCCCGGCGGAATACTCATTTTTATTACCGCTGTCGAAATCATCATCCAGTGCTTCAAAAAGTTCGCGATAGTCTTGCGATTTATGCGTAACAGAGGCGTTAGCCCCCATGCCAAATGCGGGGTCAGAACTCCATGTTGCCGATAGCGTGTACCTCTGCCCTTTCAGTGAATCTTTCGAATCGTTGGACTGGTTCGCCTGGAGTGAAACAAGCCAGGCTGGTAGCGGCACTGTATCAAGGCTGGTGGCGACAGCCTGGTAATCTTCGCCTACGATTGAGCCTGCGTTGACATTCACCCGTTCGCTTAGTTTCCAGCCTCCAGAAAGGCTGGCTACCCATGGCGTTTCACTATAGCTATCGCTCACTCGTCCCAGCGCGAAGTGATATCCTGAAGGCGCCCCTGCGCTCTGGTTATACAGCGCTGCGGGCACCACATAGCTGTGCTGGCTGCCATCGGTTTCCACTACCGTCACGTTCAGATCGCTAACGCCGTTACGTACCGGCACATCGGTGAGATTAAACGGCCCGACCGGCACCAGTGTGCTGTACACCAGAACATTTTGCTGACGCACTTCAATACGGGCCTGAGGCGTATTGGCGATACCGGACACGCTCACTCCGCTACCGCCCTGTTGTAAGGCGCTCTCCGGTGAAAGCTCGATACCATAGATTCCCGTTCCCTGAAGAAGGGAGTTATTGATATTGACCTCGCCCGCCCTCAGGGTACTTTTCAGGGGGACAAAAGTATGCTGCAAATAGGTCGACGAGTTATTACTCTCGAATTCTCCGTCGCTCCGGCTCAGCAGTTGCTGAGTACGTAAGATCCAGTCGTCGAAATTGACCCCACCGTCCAGCATGGCCTGTGAATAGTCAGAGTGCCCGTCACCAAACTCATTGCGCGAGGAGAGAAGAGAATAATTCAACAGCGCAGCAGTGCCACCGGAAGTATAAGCTCCGATATCCGATTCGCTGTTTGCTATCCGATCCGCCGGTACAACCAGACTTAGAGATTCTTGCGCAGGCGAAGCCTCCACAATAGCGCTCGGGATATGACCGGTATAATCGTAGCAGCCGAGCTCATAGTCAGAGGGAACTTTTAATCCTGCCTGCTCCATAAAAGGTTTGTCGAAACAGAGATCGCCGTTGTTGTCGAAACGAGCAATAACGTTGCCTTTATTATCACCATTCACCTTCAGGGCGACGGAAACGCTACCCGGTAAATACTTCGTCTTGCGAGAGAAATAATTTGATACGTCCGGGTTTATCCCCAGTGAACGAAGCGTTTCCTGATCAAAATTAATGGCAGCAGTCTCCATCTGCTGAGCCATCGCCTGGCCAGAACAGACCAGGCCAATGAGACAGGCGAGTAACGTTTTTTGCTGCATATCCTTTGCTGTCCTTATAGAGGCTTACTTCAAATCTGTAGTAAAGCGATCCCCTTTATAGCCGTAACGACTCGCCGGATAGAATTCAACTTTATTATCAGAGAAATTTGGTAATGTTGTTTTTATCGAGGTGTGAGGAAGGATGTAGGTCTTATCCAGCACACCCGCTTTTCCTGAGGGTAATGTTTTAAAGGATGCCGTTATACGAACAACGTAATCGCTGGGATTGTTGATAACCAGGCCATCACCCTTTTTGTTCCATGTCAAAAATTTCCATGGCTGCGTCTCCTCAGGTAGACCCGCAGGATGAATTACAACAGGAAGATCCTGGCGGATAGTCAACGCAACTTTATCTTCTCCTTTCTCCTTTGGAGGAATGCCTTCGAACGTGACGCGTTTAAGTTCTTCATACTTCATGGGTTTGCTGGTTTGCAGCAGAAAACGCATTCGCTGTGTTTCCCCGGCGTCGACACGGACTACAGGTTGAGAAACGATTAAACGAATAGATTTATCGCTATCAGGTAAATCTACAATGTTTGTATAAAGCAATGCAGGTTGCGAATCCGTATTTTTAACATTCATACTGGCTTCGCCTTTTTGTGCATCGACTAATAAAACCGATGTTTCTGGAACCATACCGGTGGCACAACACTTTGTCGCTACAGCCAACAACGCAAGATATAGAATTTTCTTCATGACTTTCCACTCACATAAATAAATAAAAATCATACCGGCATTATTTTTATTATTCTTGCGGCAGAGAAAGCTATTTTAATGCAAAAAAAGCGTGACAATGGCTTTTAAATACTCTAACCATTGCCACGTTAATTAAGCGTTAAATTATTAGAGATATACCAGACTAATGGTTGCGTTACCGTCCAGCGTAATTACGTCAGTCGTACCTAATACCGAGTTATCCTGCACTGCAGAGGTAACCAGCAACGGCACGCTAAGCTGTTTGAAGGCTTTTGGCTGCGTGGTACCGGCTGTTGCTACGGTATTCGCTTTTTGGTAGCCCGTGCAGCCATTAAGCGAGCAGAGGTAACCCAGGCCTGGCGCAACTTTCTCCCAGGAACGCTGGCCTTCAGTGATGCTCCCTGTTACCAGGGTGTCAACATTCGCGCCATCCGCTGTGACCGCTTCAGTATTGATGGCAACGGTGTAAGCACCAATGCTCACGCCAGCGGTGGTTTTACCCAGACCAAAGGCACCAGCGGTGTTGCTGAAGTCTGATTTATCCGTACCGCTACCTGCGATAAACGCGGTTGAAGACAGGTTAACGCGACTGTCCAGGCGGTTATCGGTGGAGGTAAAAGCAACGCTCATGTTGCTTTCGCAACTGATATTTAGCGTGATGCTTTTCTGCCCCAATTGTACCAGCTTGTTTGTCGCACCGGTCGGTGCAATATTTTGGTTCAGTACCGTTCCATAATCTACAACGCCGCCATCAGGCAGGGTCGGCGTACATGCAGCCGGGTTAATCGTACCGACAACTTTCAGCGTAACATCGTTAGCGGCCTGGGCAGCAAAAGCGGATAAACCGAAGGCTACGGCGACGGTTGCTGCCGAGAGTACTTTTTTAAATTCCATTATTTTCATTTCCCGATTTATTTTCTACAGCATTTAGCAATAACGAATATCAAAGATAAACAAGGCTCAGCGTGGCATTACCGTCAAGCGTGATAGTATCGCCTGTACCCAATACAGTGTTGTCCTGAAGCGCAGTTGTAATGCGTAACGGCATATTCATAACTTTAAAAGCTTTTGGTGTGGTGGTTCCCGATGCAGCAGCCGTAAAGACACGTGTCTGGCCTGTGCCACTGTTAACTGGTGCAAAAGCACCCGTACTGGATTTTACCCAGGTATAATTTGATGTATCGGTACCTGTGGCTGCAATGAGATCAGCGACAACACCATCTGTTGTTGTATTAACGGGATCTGCTGCAATTACATAGGAGCCAATATTCACACCCGCACTCGTTTTACCCAAGCCATAGGCGTTTCCTGAAGCGTTAGCATTTACATTATCGAAAAACCCATTTTCAATATAAGCGGCGCTCCCCAGGCCCACACGAGTATCATGGCGGTTATCCGTAGAAGTCACCCCAACGCTGGTATCGCTATCACAGGTAATAGTGAGAGTAATACTTTTAGCCCCCAACTGAACCAGTGTATTCGCCGTGCCAGTTGGATTGATGGTAGAAGCTGGCATTGTGCCATAATCTACCACTCCACCGTTTGGCAGTGAGGGTACGCAGGAACCAGGAACGATATTACCAATAACTTTCAACGTCACATCATTAGCAGCGTGTGCATTTGACATGGCGAGGGCTGCACAAATAGCAGCAGATGAAAATAATTTTTTAAAAGTGATATTCATAATTTGTCCTTAAAAGAAAATCCGTTTTTGTTAACGCACATATATATTTTCACAGGGTGATATCGGATACAATCAAATTAAAATAAAACATTATTGAAGATAAATTTAACTGTCCTACAGAAAATAACCCAACAAGATTAATCCCATGCCAATTAATAGACCGATATCTTTTGCAAAGACACAAGTTTTTTAGAGAGTAATTTTATGCAGAAAATAAAAAAACCTGCACAGTTGTGCAGGTTCGGAAAAAATATTGTGCTTTATGAAGTTTATTTGACGACACGGAGTGCCGGACGACCACCGCGCGGAGGCGGATCGTCATCAGGGTCATTGTCGTCGTGATGGTCGGGTTTATCGCCATCAATCACAGACATTACCGTGTCGCTTTCACGTTCATCGGATGTCCCATCATCGTTCAGGCTGGCGACCTCTTCATCATAAGCCGCTTCCGGTTCGAACATGGTACCTGCACCGTTTTCACGGGCGTAGATAGCCAGAACCGCAGCCAGCGGAACGGAAACCTGACGCGGCACGCCGCCGAAACGCGCATTAAAGCGCACTTCGTCGTTCGCCAGTTCCAGGTTACCCACTGCACGTGGCGCAATATTCAGTACAATCTGTCCGTCGCGTGCGTATTCCATTGGAACCTGCACGCCCGGCAACGTCACATCCACAACCAGGTGCGGCGTGAGCTGGTTATCCAGCAGCCATTCATAGAAGGCGCGCAGCAGATACGGACGGCGTGGTGAAAGTTGTGACATTTCCACAGTCATTAGCCTCGGCCGAGACGCATTTCGCGCTCCGGTTCAGTTAAGGATGCCAGGAAAGAGTCGCGTTCGAATACGCGAGTCATGTAGCCTTTCAGCTCTTTCGCGCCAGGACCGCTGAATTCTACGCCCAGGGTTGGCAGGCGCCACAGCAGCGGTGCCAGGTAGCAATCTACCAGGCTGAACTCATCGCTCAGGAAGAAAGGTTTTTGACCAAATACCGGCGCAATCGCCAGCAGCTCTTCACGCAGCTGTTTACGCGCAGCATCCGCTTCTGAAGAGGAACCGTTAACGATAACGTTCATCAGCGAGTACCAGTCTTTCTCGATACGCTGCATGTACAGGCGGCTTTCACCACGCGCAACAGGGTAAACAGGCATCAGCGGCGGATGCGGGAAACGCTCATCCAGGTATTCCATAATGATACGGGATTCCCACAGGGTCAGCTCACGATCCACCAGCGTCGGTACGCTTTGGCTCGGGTTGAGATCGATCAGATCCTGAGGCGGGTTATCCTTTTCCACATGCTCGATCTCAAAACTGACACCCTTCTCGGCCAGCACGATACGAACCTGATGGCTATAAATGTCAGTAGGACCAGAAAACAGCGTCATTACCGAACGTTTGTTGGCAGCGACAGCCATGAAAACCTCCAGGTATATTCAGAATTTTTACTGCTACCAGCCCAACGGGGCCAGCCAGATGATGTATCGCCCATCCCAGAGAAAACACATTGTTCAAGAATCGAACAAAAATCGAGTATTCACCGATATTTGGGCATAAAATTGGATGATAGTTTACCAGATTTTGATGGCTTTGTGGTGAGGGGATGCCGGAAATGTGGAAAAAGAGAAGATATATGAAATGTTACTGTGGATAACCTGCGCATTATCCATAAAAAAACCCGCCGAAGCGGGTTTTTCGCCAATCGTTCTGCGTAAGCAGAATAGATTAACGTTTGGAGAACTGTGGACGACGACGTGCTTTACGCAGACCCACTTTCTTACGTTCAACCTGACGAGCGTCACGAGTAACGAAGCCAGCTTTACGCAGTTCAGAACGCAGGGATTCGTCGTACTCCATCAGCGCGCGGGTGATACCGTGACGGATCGCACCTGCCTGACCGGAGATACCACCACCTTTAACGGTGATGTACAGATCCAGTTTTTCTACCATATCAACCAGTTCCAGCGGCTGGCGAACTACCATGCGGGCAGTTTCGCGACCGAAGTATTGTTCCAGAGAACGCTGGTTAATTACGATTTTACCACTGCCCGGTTTAATGAAAACGCGAGCTGCGGAACTTTTGCGGCGACCAGTGCCGTAGTATTGATTTTCAGCCATTGCCTATAATCCCGATTAGATGTCAAGAACTTGCGGTTGCTGTGCCGCGTGGTTGTGCTCGTTGCCTGCGTAAACTTTCAGTTTACGGAACATAGCACGACCCAGCGGGCCTTTTGGCAGCATGCCTTTAACCGCGATTTCAATCACACGCTCAGGACGGCGGGCAATCATCTCTTCAAAGGTCGCTTCTTTGATACCACCGATGTGGCCGGTGTGGTGGTAGTACATTTTGTCAGTACGCTTGTTGCCGGTAACAGCAACTTTGTCAGCGTTCAGAACGATGATGTAATCACCGGTATCAACGTGCGGAGTATATTCCGCTTTATGCTTACCGCGCAGGCGACGAGCCAGTTCAGTAGCCAGACGGCCCAGAGTTTTACCGGTCGCGTCAACAACATACCAGTCGCGCTGTACGGTTTCTGGTTTAGCTGTAAAAGTTTTCATTAAAAGCTTACCCAAATAATAAGTTACACGTTGGTGAACACCCAAACGTTTAGTCAGTTGAGGTTCACACGACAAAGTCCGGCAAACCTACCCCTTCGAATAGCACATGCCGACACATAGAAAGTTTCGGGAAAAAAACCTTCTCGTAACGTGGGGTCGCAAGATTATAGAGAAGTTGAGGTCAAAGATCGACCCTTAAATGTGATTTGGGATGGGTTTTTCGGGGCTACGTATTGTGCGGTCTGGTGCCCTCACCCCCAGCCCCTCTCCCACAGGGAGAGGGTAGCGTTTGTTAAGGTCTGGTGCCCTCACCCCCAGCCCCTCTCCCACAGGGAGAGGGTAGCGTTTGTTAAGGCTTGGTGCCCTCACCCACAGCCCCTCTCCCACGGGGAGAGGGTAGCGTTTGTTAAGGCCTGGTGCCCTCACCCACAGCCCCTCTCCCACGGGGCTGAGGGTTCCCCACAAATTAATGCGAGCACTGAGCAATCCCCTCGCCCCTCAGGGGAGAGGGTTAGGGTGAGGGGAACATACGGCGGTGGTGGTCATTCCGTTCACTTTATGTTCCTTGCTACTCTGTAACGACATGACCGGTGAACGTGCCAGGGTGGCTCAGTCGCCACCACCCTGGCGACCCAGGCTCCCGGCGGTAAATCGCCGCTTCGCGGTGCCCTCGGCTTATTCCTTCCGGCTTATCGGGTACGGGCGGAGGCAACGTCCCTGTAAAGCCGCCCTCTCGGCGCATCCCTGCGCCTCGCCCCGGCCTGCAGGAAACGCCTCAGCGATTTACAGCCGGACCAGGGCATCGCTGACAGCCCTCAGTCATTTAGAAAGCAACTTTATTGCTTCTGCATAAAAAAATTACTGGGGATCCCTCAGCCCACGGGGAGAGGGTAGCATTTATGGCATATGCTCACGCTTGAGGTACTCTTCGCTCTGCATCTCTTGCAGGCGCGACAGGCAGCGCTGGAACTCAAACTTCAGGCGCTCGCCCTGATAGATCTCATATAAAGGCACCTCGGCACTGACTACCAGCTTGACGTGGCGCTCATAAAACTCGTCCACCAGCGCGATGAAGCGGCGCGCTTCGCTCTCCATGAGTGGGGTCATGACGGGCACATCCCATAACATAACGGTATGGAACAGACGCGAAAGCGCAATGTAGTCATGCTGGCTGCGGGCGTCCACGCAGAGCGTTGCAAACGAGACGGCCAGCGTCTGGTTCTCTACGCCAAGCGTCGGCAACGGACGATGATTAATCTCCAGCGCTGGTGCGTTATCCCGCGGCGCCCCTGCCAACGCCAGCCAGAGTTTATCCATCTCGCTGGCTGTGTCGGCGTTCAGCGGTGAAAGCCACAGGTGCGCCTGCGTCAGCGTGCGCAAACGATAGTCGACGCCAGCGTCGACATTCATGATGTCGCAGTGCTGCTTAATGGCATCTATTGCTGGCAGGAAACGCGCCCGCTGGAGACCGTTGCGATAAAGCTCATCCGGCGGGATATTTGAGGTCGCCACCAGGGTGATCCCACGCGCAAACAGCGCTTTCATCAGCCCCCCCAACAGCATCGCGTCCGTAATATCGGAAACAAAGAATTCGTCGAAGCAGAGTACGTCCGTTTCCGCCTTGAAGCGGTCCGCCACGATTTCCAGCGGGTCGGTTTCGCCCTGGAGCGCCGTCAGCTCTTCATGGACCCGGAGCATAAAACGGTGAAAGTGCAGACGCTGCTTACGCGTGCCGGGCAGGCTCTGGTAGAACATGTCCATCAGCCAGGTCTTACCCCGTCCAACGCCGCCCCACATATATAAGCCACGAACCGGTGCGTTTACCGTGGGCTCTTTTTTGCCCAGTAAACGGCCGAATGCCGCCTTCAGCCCACTGCTCTGCACCGCATCGGCGGGTTTCGCCAGAAGCTCCTGGTAAATCGTGTCCAGGCGGTTTACCGCTTCACGCTGGACATCATCCGGCTGGTGTGTGCCCTCACTCAGGGCGAGTTGGTAACGCGATGATGGGGACAGGTTTTGCATGATGTTATTGTTATTCCTTTAGTTAAACCTCATCAGCGCGCGTGGCTGATGAAAAAAAGGCCGTTCTACACTACGCGATGATACGTCAGGATTCCACTTCTGCGGAAATAGCGGTTATAGTGGCATAATCAGGCACAGGCAGGAGCCGAGCCAACACCCTACGGAACAACAAGACAACGGGAGAAGTTCATGACCTGGGAATATGCGCTAATCGGTTTAGTCGTCGGCATCATCATTGGTGCTGTGGCCATGCGTTTCGGTAACCGCAAATTGCGTCAGCAGCAGTCACTGCAATACGAACTGGAAAAGAACAAAGCCGAACTGGAAGAATACCGCGAAGAGCTGGTCAGCCACTTTGCCCGTAGCGCTGAGCTGCTGGACAACATGGCGACAGATTATCGCCAGCTCTACCAGCACATGGCGAAAAGCTCCAGCAGCCTGCTGCCGGAAATGACCGCGGAGAGCAACCCCTTCCGCAATCGTCTGGCGGACTCTGAGGCCGGTAACGATCAGGCACCGGTTCAGATGCCACGCGACTATTCAGACGGCGCGTCCGGCCTGCTGCGCGGTGGCGTAAAGCGCGATTAATCGCACAACCTGAATAAATTTTACGGGCGCACCTTATGCGCCCGTCCTTTCTTCCCGTCCCCAGCTATTATTTAGTCAAACACCTCATTGTTCAGCGGTTGAAAATTCAATAACATCAAGATGTTTTTGGGGCCGTTCTTTTTCATTCCAGGATACGAGAGTCAGCATCGATGAAGAAAAAAAACCAGCTGTTGAGCGCCTTAGCGTTAAGTGTCGGGTTATCTCTCTCGGCGTCCTTCCCCGCCAGTGCGGCACTACCTTCGCAGGTGCCAGGACAAGAAGCCATTCCCAGCCTTGCGCCGATGCTTGAAAAAGTCCTGCCTGCGGTAGTCAGCGTTCAGGTGGAAGGGACGGCACGCCAAAGCCAGCGTATTCCCGAAGAGCTGAAGAAATATTTTGGCGAAGAGGCGCCGGATCAGCAGGCTCAGCCGTTTGAAGGCCTTGGTTCAGGCGTGATTATCGACGCGGCCAAAGGCTATATCCTGACCAATAACCACGTGATCAGCCAGGCTGATAAAATCAGCGTTCAGCTGAACGATGGCCGGGAGTTTGACGCCAAACTGATCGGCGGTGACGATCAGAGTGATATCGCCCTGCTACAGGTGCAAAACCCCAGCAACCTGACCCAGATCGCCATCGCCGATTCCGATAAGCTGCGCGTGGGTGATTTTGCCGTCGCGGTCGGTAATCCGTTCGGTTTAGGGCAGACCGCCACCTCCGGGATTGTCTCTGCCCTGGGGCGCAGCGGCCTGAATCTCGAAGGGCTGGAAAATTTCATCCAGACCGATGCCTCCATCAACCGGGGCAACTCCGGCGGTGCGCTGCTTAACCTGAACGGCGAACTGATCGGCATTAATACCGCTATCCTCGCACCAGGCGGCGGCAGCATCGGGATTGGTTTTGCCATTCCGAGTAACATGGCGAAAACCCTGTCTCAACAGCTGATACAGTTTGGCGAGGTTAAGCGCGGGCTGCTGGGCATTAAAGGCATGGAGATGAGCGCCGATATCGCCAAAGCCTTTAAGCTCAACGTCCAGCGCGGGGCGTTTGTCAGCGAAGTGCTGCCCAACTCAGGATCTGCGAAAGCGGGCGTGAAATCCGGTGACGTTATTGTCAGCCTGAACGATAAACCGCTGAGCAGCTTCGCTGAATTACGTTCGCGTATTGCCACCACGGAGCCTGGCGCTAAAGTGAAGCTGGGCCTGATCCGCGAGGGCAAACCGCTGACCGTGGAAGTGACACTGGACAAGAGCACCTCCTCTTCCGCCAGTGCAGAACAGATCTCCCCGGCGCTACAGGGCGCAACGCTGAGCGACGGTCAGCTTAAAGACGGCACGAAAGGCATTTCTGTCACTGCCGTTGAGAAGAGCAGCCCGGCCGCGCAGGCAGGTTTACATCAGGACGACGTGATCGTGGGCGTGAACCGCACTCGCGTGCAGTCTATTGCCGAAATGCGCAAGGTGCTGGAGAGTAAACCGGCGGTCATTGCCCTGCAAATTATCCGTGGCAACGACACCCTCTACATTTTACTGCGTTAACCATTTGCGACTCCGGGCATCGCCGCTGCGTGTGATGTCCGGATAACTCATGTTATGCTGCAAACCGTTCCTTTTTTAACGACACACGCATCATGCTTTTAAAGCTCTTTCGTTCAATTGTCATTGGTTTGATCGTTGCCGGTCTGCTGCTGGTGGCTATGCCATCTTTACGCCAGTTCAACAAACTGTCGGCTCCTCAGTTCGACAGCACGGATGAAACGCCTGCAACGTACAATCAGGCGGTACGCCGTGCCGCCCCCGCCGTGGTTAACGTCTATAACCGCGGGCTTAACAGTTCCGCTCATAACCAGCTGGAGATCCGCACGCTCGGTTCCGGTGTGATCATGGATGACCGGGGTTACATCATCACCAATAAACACGTGATCAACGATGCCGACCAGATTATCGTCGCCTTGCAGGATGGCCGCGTGTTTGAAGCCCTGCTGGTGGGGTCGGACAGCCTGACCGATCTGGCGGTGCTGAAGATCAACGCCACGGGCGGTCTGCCGACTATCCCGATTAATCGCAAACGAACGCCGCACATCGGCGATGTGGTGCTGGCGATCGGTAACCCGTACAACCTGGGCCAGACCATCACTCAGGGGATCATCAGCGCGACAGGTCGAATTGGACTGAACCCGTCAGGGCGGCAGAACTTCCTGCAAACCGATGCCTCGATCAACCACGGTAACTCCGGCGGTGCGCTGGTGAACTCTCTGGGCGAACTGATGGGCATTAATACCCTCTCCTTCGACAAGAGCAACGATGGTGAAACACCGGAAGGGATTGGCTTTGCCATTCCGTTCCAGCTGGCGACCAAGATCATGGACAAGCTGATCCGCGATGGCCGCGTGATCCGTGGCTACATCGGTATTGGCGGGCGTGAAATCGCGCCGATGCATACGCAGGGCGGTGGTATCGATCAGATCCAGGGGATTGTGGTCAACGAAGTGGCACCTGGCGGCCCGGCGGCCAATGCAGGTATCCAGGTGAACGACGTTATTCTTTCCGTCAACGGCACGCCGGCGGTCTCTGCGCTTGAAACGATGGACCAGGTGGCGGAAATTCGACCGGGCTCTATCATCCCCGTAGAAGTCATGCGTAATGACAAGAAGCTCACGATTCAGGTCACCATCCAGGAATACCCGGCCACTAACTGACGGGCATAAAAAAACGGAGCTTAGCGCTCCGTTTTTTTTACCGGGACAAGATCACTTGTTAACGAACTCTTCGCCCAGCGTGATGTCTTTCTTCAGCGTATCCAGCATGCCTTCCATCGCGTTTTGCTCAAACGCGCTCAGCGTGCCGATAGACTTACGCTCTTCAACGCCGTTTTTACCCAGCAGCAGCGGCTGAGAGAAGAAGCGCGCGTGTTCACCGTCGCCTTCTACGTAAGCGCATTCAACCACGTTTTTCTCGCCCTGCAGCGCGCGAACCAGAGACAGGCCGAAACGCGCCGCCGCCTGGCCCATAGACAGGGTTGCAGAACCGCCACCCGCCTTCGCTTCCACCACTTCGGTGCCTGCATTCTGAATACGTTTGGTCAGGTCAGCCACTTCCTGCTCGGTGAAGCTCACGCCCGGGATCTGCGACAGCAGAGGCAGGATGGTCACGCCAGAGTGTCCGCCGATAACCGGCACTTCCACTTCCGTTGGCTGCTTGCCTTTCAGCTCAGCCACGAAGGTATTGGAACGGATGATATCCAGCGTAGTTACGCCGAACAGTTTGTTCTTGTCGTAAACGCCCGCTTTCTTCAGCACTTCTGCTGCGATGGCAACGGTGGTGTTCACCGGGTTGGTGATGATACCGATGCACGCTTTCGGGCAGGTTTCAGCGATCTGCTGAACCAGGTTTTTCACGATGCCCGCGTTGACGTTGAACAGGTCTGAACGATCCATACCCGGTTTACGTGCAACACCCGCGGAGATCAGCACCACATCGGCATTCTGCAACGCAGGACGCGCATCTTCACCGGAGAAGCCTTTGATTTTCACAGCTGTCGGGATGTGGCTCAGGTCAACCGCCACACCTGGGGTTACCGGAGCAATATCGTACAGGGAGAGTTCTGAGCCTGAAGGCAGTTGGGTTTTCAGTAGTAGGGCAAGCGCCTGGCCGATACCACCAGCAGCGCCGAGGACTGCGACTTTCATCCTAAACTCCTTATTATGGTTAACTTAAGTATCTGTAACTCCGTTGCGGCGACCATAATTCAGCACGTCATTAATTACAATTTTCATCGCTAAAGAATTTGAGGTCGCACGTCTTTGACCTTCACCCGAATGCTATCAGGCTGTGGGCAACAACGAATTAAGAGGGGGTTACAATACACCCTGCCACGCCACCAAAACAACATCATTTTGATAACATTTAATTTACTTTTAAGCTTATTTGCGCGGCGTGACCCAGGCATGTTTTCTGATAACGAAATCTGATAAAATCTCTCCCTTTCATAACATTATTTCAGCCTGGTGCCAGGTAGATAATTTGCATAAAAATTCATCCACATGCATAATAATGTTGTTTCTATCGTTATATTCCGGGTGACTTATGCGAAGCTCGTCTAAGCAAGAAGAATTAGTGAAAGCGTTTAAAGCGCTACTCAAAGAAGAGAAATTCAGTTCTCAGGGAGAAATTGTTCAGGCGTTGCAGGAGCAAGGCTTCGACAACATCAACCAGTCGAAGGTCTCCCGCATGTTAACCAAGTTTGGTGCAGTGCGTACGCGCAACGCCAAAATGGAGATGGTTTATTGCCTGCCTGCTGAACTTGGCGTGCCAACGACCTCCAGCCCGCTGAAAAACCTGGTTCTGGACATTGACTATAACGATGCCGTGGTCGTGATCCACACCAGCCCGGGTGCAGCCCAGCTGATTGCCCGCCTGCTGGACTCGCTGGGTAAAGCAGAGGGGATCCTCGGGACCATCGCCGGCGATGACACCATTTTTACGACCCCGGCAAATGGTTTCTCGGTGAAAGACCTCTACGAAGCGATTCTGGTCCTGTTCGAACAGGAGCTGTAATCTTCTGCCCCGTAGCGCCTGGCTGCGGGGATCATTCTGCGGCCGCCTCGTTTTACCCTGCTTTTCTCTGCCTGCTGCTTTTGCAAATAGTGCTTTTTACCGCCTGTTAACATTCATTCAGTGAATGATCTGCCGTAAAATCGCACTAAAAATCAAAGCCGCCTATCCAATTGATTTACATAATAAAAAATCATAACACCTGCAGAGTAACGCCCTTTTTTATTCATTCCCGTTATAAAAAATGATGTTTTTAACACGTAATAACAGGCGAAACCATTAGTCTGGTATTAATTTTTTCCGTGATTAGTGTATACTTGATTTTGTGATGAGGGTCACAGAACAAAGACCCCAGTAAAATAATTGACGAGGTAAATAATCATGAAAATTAAAACCACTGTAGCTGCCCTGAGCGTACTGTCAGTCCTGTCATTCGGTGCGTTTGCAGCCGACACTATTAACGCCGAACAGGCACAATCCCGTCAGGCTATCGGGACCGTTTCTGTTGGTGCCATCGGTACTTCTCCGATGGACATGCACGAAATGCTGAACAAAAAAGCGGAAGAACAGGGTGCGTCATCTTATCGCATCATCGAAGCGCGCAGTGGCGACCACTGGCACGCTACCGCAGAACTGTACAAATAAACCCTCGTCGTATCTCATCATACGACTTGCCCCTGACCTCCCGGTCAGGGGCTTTTTTATCACTGGCGCACGTTGAAACGCAGTTGCCCTTCCAGCTCCTCCTCCGCTTCATCAAACAATAAAATCAATGCGCCAAAGCGTCTGCGCAGTTTTTCAGGCAGATGGGTAAATTCGATCTCCAGCGGTAACGGCAGCCTGTCGCCGGTAACCACATCCCATAGCATATCAAGATTGTTTACGCTGCCCCGCTCCAGGTCGAACGCCCGGATAAACTCGCGGTAGAAGTCTTCCTGACTATCAATTTCGTCAAAATCAAAGGTATAAATTTTCATTGCCAGCCACCCGGTACAGGCGGGCGGCAGATGCCGCCCTGTCTATTATAAGCCCCCGATATGCAGGGTTTTAACTTCCAGAAACTCCTCCAGCCCCAGCACGGACCCCTCGCGCCCCAGCCCGGACTCTTTTACGCCCCCAAACGGACCCAGCTCGGTCGAGACCGCACATTCATTAATTCCGATCATGCCGCTCTCAATGGCCTGTGAGACGCGGAACACGCGCGAGAGATTCTGGGTATAAAAGTAGGCCGCCAGCCCGTAAGGCGTATTGTTAGCGCGCATAACCACTTCGTCTTCCGACGTGAAGCGGAAGCAGGCGGCAACGGGACCAAAGGTCTCCTCTTCTGCCAGCTTCATGCCTTCATGGCAGTCACCGAGTACGGTTGGCATCCAGAAGTTGCCGCCAAGTTCGTGCGGTTTACCCCCAGCCAGCACCGTGGCCCCCTTCGCTACCGCATCTTCGACGTGCTCACGGACTTTCTCGACAGCCGAAGGCTCAATCAGCGGGCCGACAACGACGCCCTCGTCCAGACCGTTACCCACCTTCAGCGCCTTCACCGCATCGGCAAGCTGATTGACAAACTTGTCATAGACCGTCTCCTGAATATAGAAACGGTTTACGCTGACGCAGACCTGCCCGGCGTTACGGAATTTATTGGCGATGGCGCCTTTGACGGCGGCCTCAATATCCGCGTCCTCGAAAACGATATACGGCGCATTGCCGCCCAGCTCCATCGATACCTTTTTCATGGTCTCAGCGGAATTGCGAACCAGCGTTTTCCCGACGGCGGTTGACCCCGTAAACGAGATTTTGCGCACGTCATGGCTGGCCATAATGGCGTCGCTAATTTCTGAGGTGCTCCCCGCGACCGCATTCAGCACACCATCCGGCACACCGGCCTGCTTCGCCAGCGTCAGCAGCGCAAAGGCGCTCAGCGGCGTGTTGTTTGCAGGCTTGATGACGCCGGTACATCCTGCTGCCAGCGCCGGGCCGAGCTTACGGGTGAGCATAGCCATCGGGAAATTCCATGGCGTGATAGCAGCAACCACCCCAACAGGTTCACGAGTGGCCAGAATACGGGAGCCGGGTTTAACCGGAGGAATGATTTCACCGTTAGCGCGCTTGGCCTGCTCCGCAAACCACTGAATAAAGCTGGCAGCGTAGTCCACCTCGCCCTCAGCCTCTTTCAGCGGCTTGCCCTGCTCGGTGGTCATCAGCCGCCCGAGCCAGCTTTTGTTCTCGATAATCAGTTCATACCAGCGATAGAGGATCGCGGAACGCTCTTTTGCCGTTTTTGCGCGCCATGCGGGAAAGGCTTTCGTCGCGGCCGCAATGGCCTCTTCGGTTTCGGCTTTCCCTGCTTTCGCCACTTTCGCAACCACCTCGCCCGTGGCCGGGTTTAGCACATCAAACGTGGTGTCGAGTGTTTTCCAGATACCGTTAACCAGATACCCGGTCTGAAAAAGAATACTGTCCTGAAGAGCCTGGGTTGTCATGTGTCCTCCCTTCCTGAATGTTTGAACCTGCAAGAATAAGTATAGCCACAAAAAAACCGACGCTTTTGGCGTCGGTTTTCTCTTCGTTAGCTGTCTGTCAGCGCATTCTGGTAGCGGTGCAGCATAAACACCAGCCGCTCTACCGGCTCGGTAACCTGCGGCGGCGCTTCCCAGACTCGCAGTTTCTCCTGGTAGATATCCAGCTCCTCCAGCAGTTGCTTAAAGTAGCGGCGACGTTTGTCATCACTGGATGCCGATATCACATGGTCCGCCGTTCGCCGTAGCTGGCGGTGGAAAGCGGACAAATCGTCGTTGATCGGCACTGGCGCGTTCCGCAGACGCTGGTGCGCGATAATCATGGTTAACGCCAGACGGAAGCGAGCGACATCGCCCGGGAATTTATTCAACAGCAGGAACAGTTGCTGGTAAAGGGCCGGAAGGTGGTTCTGCTTGCGCCGCGCGGTGTTGGTGGTCAAGGACGATACGGCGGCCGACACAAACTGATTGAGCAGCACGCGCCCTGTCCGCGCCTGAGAGTTATCCCGCACCAGCAGGATCACCATCATCGCCAGGAAACAGCCCACCAGCTGGCCTAATGCGCTATCCAGGAACTGGCTGAAATGGAAGGTCATCGGGTTATCCAGCACGAGGATGTTAATCGTACTCGCCAGCGCACCTAACGATCCCAGACGGCGTTTTTGTACCTCAATCCCGATAAAGAACGCCATCACCGCCAGGCTGATACAGAGCAAAAGCATGCTTTGCTGCGTCGAGGGGATGATTACCAGGAAGTAGAGCGCGCCAATGGGTAACGCCGCAATGGTGCCGTACAGAAAATCAATAGCGACCATGCGCGGGTTGGGCAGACGCATCGCCAGCGCGGTAACGACGGCAATCATCACCATCGCGCCGCTGCCGGACGTCCAGCCGGTCCACAGCCAGAACAGCGTGCCGAGTATACAGGCCAGGGTGGTACGCCAGAAGTTAACCATCGCATGATGACGCTCGGCGGATTCCGGTTTGATCACCACTTCGCCCTGTAACACCTCTTCTTCCGCCGCACTGATTTTGGTGTTGCTAATCACGCCGCGTTTCAGAAGCAGGTAGCGCGTTGCGGCGCCAACCCAGGTATAAATGGTGACTGGCGTATCCCGTTCGCCCGTCCAGGCAATCACACGACGCATGCGTTTAAGCTGTCGATGCACGTCCTGCACCGTCTCCACAGGCTCATCAAACAGTTCGCGGAAGGTATCCGTTACCACTTCGGGGCGAGAGTTCTGAATCAGGTAGGTTTCACACGCCTGGGTGATCAGCGTTAACGAGACGGTATTGATCGCTTTCAGTCGACGATTGGCACGCTCCCAGCGGGAAGACTCCATATTGAGATTACTGCGCATCCCTTCCAGCGCCTGCGTGCGGCGCACCAGCGCGCTCCAGGCCTTGTCGACCTCTTCGCTGTCGCCGTGCTTAATGCACAGCTGCATGAGCTGGTACTGGGCAACAATCAGCGCGTCCAGCTCACGATCGACTTCCTGCTTGATGGATCGCGGAGAGAAGAGCAGATCGGCGACAATCGCGCAGACGATACCAATGACAATCTCGCTACAACGTTCCACGGCGAACTGCGGAGCAAGCAGCGGTTCACTCTGAATGGTGATGATAATAATCAGCGCGGTATATCCCGCCAGGCCCCAGGCGTACGAGTTCTCCACCTTCACCAGCGAAGAGACCCAGGTGCAAAAACCCGCCCAGATACAGCATACAATCAGCATCAGCAGCGGCGTGCGGATCATCAGGATGATAATGGTCAGGGCGGCGATACAGCCGATAAAGGTGCCGATAATACGCAGCATCCCGCGATAGCGAATTGCCCCGGAGTAAGGCTCGCCACCCGCCGCGAAGGCAGGGCCGGCGGCGACGATCGCGGCGGTCAGAACGGCCCAGCGCGGCGTTTCAAGCTGGAAATGGAAGCCAACAAACAGCGCCAGCACAATGGCGCATGCCAGCTTCACGGCGAAGCGGATGTGCTGGCTGGCGATGGAAAAAATGCCCATAGCGATCAACCAAACTCGCGCAGGCGATGGGCGATTTGACGGAAGATAGAATCCTGGCTGGCATCACGGTCTTTTTCACCGGTGATCACTACCGTCGCCGTGGTGCCTGCGGGCCAGAGGTTGCTCTGCTGCTCATCCAGACGAATGCGTACCGGTACGCGCTGCGCCAGACGAACCCACTCGAGGTTAGAATCGACGGTCGCCATCCCTTTTGAATCATTGGTACTGCTGGCGTTGGTCACCCCCGCGGCCACGCTGTCCACGGTTCCTTTCAGGACCCGGTTGCTGCCGAGCGGCGTGATTTCGGCGCGATAGCCCGAACGCACGCCTTCCAGCTTGGTCTCTTCCATATAGGCGAGGACGTAGAAAGAGTTCTGTTTCACCAGCGCCACGGCCGTAGAGCCGCGCGTGATAAACTCACCCGCATAGACGTTGAGGTTGGTTACCCAGCCATCGGACGGGGCGCGGATAACGGTACGTTCCAGATCGAGCTTCGCCAGATCGCGCGTCGCCTGCGCTTTTGCCAGCTGATGCAGCACGGTTTGCAGCACGTTATTGGACTGATCAATCTCTTCCCGGGACATGGCCTGGATGCCCAGCTTGTTACGACGTCCTGCTTCACGGCGTTTTTCAGCGGCCAGCGCGTTGTAATACGCTACGTCGGCTTCCGCTTCTTCCAGCGCTTTTTGATAGCGCGGCTGGTCGATAGTGAACAGTACCTGATCTTTTTTCACCAGCTGGTTATCGTGGACATTGACCGCCGTAATGAGACCGGCGACATCGGGTGCTATCGCGACCACCTCCGCGCTGAAACGCGCATCGCGCGTCCACGGGGATTCGGTGTAATAAACCCAGGCGCGAAAAATAGCGATGAACGCCAGGATGACCAGCGCCATAGTGATGGCAGTGCGGGAGATTTTTCTTGTTAGCGTTTTCACATCAACCTCAGACAAACATGCGCGATATTAAATAGAACAGGCAGCAATACAGCGCGGTATTGAACAATGCAGGATGCCAGACGAAATCATAAATCCCGGTAGGGACCAGCACCTTGCGCACCAGCCAGAAGATCGCCAGTGATAAAAGAAGCTCGAAAAATATCGGTGGGAACGACAGACCGAACACCACGATAACGGGAAACAGACTCATGTTGACCTTGATTAAAGAGATGCAGGTTACTGGATTATTAAGCTCACGCCGCCGCAGGAGAGCATGAATTGCCGGGCGAGAGTGGCGCAGCCGTTATGTAATTAATAATATATTAACGTAACTGTTATGCTGTTATCTATCATATGTGATCTAAATCACTTTTAAGCCAGAGTGAACAATGGAACGTCTAAAACGCATGTCCGTCTTTGCGAAAGTGGTTGAGCAAGGCTCTTTTACCGCCGCAGCACGTCAGCTACAAATGAGCGTCTCATCCATTAGCCAGACAGTGTCAAAACTGGAAGATGAGCTCCAGGTAAAGCTGCTCAACCGCAGCACCCGCAGCATTGGGCTGACGGAAGCGGGTAAAATTTACTATCAGGGCTGCCGTCGAATGCTGCATGAAGTGCAGGATGTTCACGAGCAGCTCTACGCCTTTAACAACACGCCTATCGGCACGCTGCGTATCGGGTGTTCTTCAACTATGGCACAAAATGTTCTCGCTGCCATGACGGCGGAAATGCTGAAAGAGTATCCCGGTTTAACCGTTAATCTGGTAACGGGTATTCCGGCACCGGATCTGATTGCCGATGGGTTAGACGTGGTGATCCGCGTTGGCGCATTGCAGGACTCGAGCCTGTTCTCGCGTCGACTGGGCAGCATGCCGATGGTGGTCTGCGCTTCGAAAAGCTATCTGGCACAGTATGGCGTACCGGAAAAACCTGCTGACCTGAGCAACCACTCGTGGCTGGAATACAGCGTTCGCCCAGATAACGAATTTGAACTGATCGCGCCAGAAGGGCTTTCCACCAAACTGCTGCCTGAAGGCCGCTTCGTGACCAACGATCCGATGACCATCTCACGCTGGCTGGTGGCCGGGGCCGGGATCGCCTACGTGCCGCTGATGTGGGTGATCAACGAGATCAACAGCGGCGAACTGGAGATCCTCTTCCCGCGCTACCAGTCGGATCCGCGCCCGGTGTACGCGCTCTATACCGAAAAGGACAAGCTGCCGCTGAAGGTGCAGGTCTGTATTAACTATCTGACGGACTATTTTGTGGAAGTGGCAGAGCTGTTTCAGGGGATGCGGGGAAGAAGGAAAGAGTAGGCCTCCCCCCTCACCCCGGCCCTCTCCCCAAAGGGGCGAGGGAGAAAAGACGGCACGGAGCAGTCCCCTCTCCCCGTTGGGGAGAGGGTTAGGGTGAGGGGAAAATGAAAAAATTACGCCGTGCCGCCCACCGTCAGGTTATCGACCTTCAGGGTTGGCTGGCCCACGCCTACCGGCAGGCTCTGACCCTCTTTGCCGCAAACGCCCACGCCGTTATCCAGCTTCAGGTCGTTACCCACCATGGAAATCTGCTGCATGGCCTCAATGCCAGAGCCAATCAGGGTTGCGCCCTTCACCGCTTTGGTCACTTTGCCCTTCTCAATCAGATACGCCTCTGAGGTAGAGAAGACAAATTTACCGGAGGTGATATCCACCTGGCCGCCGCCAAAGTTTGGCGCGAAGATACCGTAATCAACGGATTCGATAATCTCCTGCGGCGTGGATTTACCCGGCAGCATGTAGGTGTTGGTCATGCGCGGCATCGGCAGGTGCGCGTAGGATTCGCGACGACCGTTACCCGTTGGCGCAACGCCCATCAGACGCGCGTTAAGCTTGTCCTGCATGTAACCTTTCAGTACGCCATTTTCGATCAGCACGTTGTACTGGCCCGGCGTGCCTTCATCGTCGATAGAAATCGAGCCGCGACGGTCGAGCATGGTGCCATCATCCACCACGGTACACAGCTCGGAGGAGACAAGCTGCCCCATCTGACCGCTGAATACGGACGTCCCGCGACGGTTGAAATCCCCCTCCAGGCCGTGACCGACCGCTTCGTGCAGCAGCACGCCAGGCCAGCCTGCGCCCAGAACCACCGGCAGCGTACCGGCAGGTGCCGCCACGGCAGACAGGTTGACCAGCGCCATGCGCACGGCTTCTTTTGCCCACGCATCCGCGCGCGCTTCGCCGTCAACGTCGCCGAGGAACCAGTCGTAGCCAAAACGACCGCCGCCACCGCTTGAGCCGCGCTCGCGCTTGCCGTCGTCTTCCACCTGCACGCTGATAGAGAGGCGCACAAGCGGACGCACGTCGGCGGCCAGCGTACCGTCCGTCGCCGCCACCAGAATCAGCTCATAGACCCCGCTCAGACTGGCAGAGACTTCCTGCACGCGTTTGTCCGCCGCGCGAGCCACTTTGTCCACGCGACGCAGGATGTCCAGCTTCTCTTCGCGGCTCATGCTTTGCAGTGGGTCGATGCTGGTATAAAGCGCAGCGTGCTGCACTTCACCCAGGGTTTTCACGCGACCGTCGCCGGTATCACGCACAATGGTTCGCGCCGCCTGCGCGCTCTGCTCCAGCGCGGCCAGGCTTATCTGGTCTGCATAAGCAAAACCGGTTTTTTCGCCGCTGACGGCGCGCACGCCGACGCCCTGGTCAATGTTATAAGAACCATCTTTAATGATGCTGTCTTCTAAAACCCAGGATTCGTGATAGCTCGACTGGAAATAGAGATCGCCGTAGTCGAGGCGGCGTTCGGTCAGTTGACCAAGAATGGAGAACAGGTCCTGATGGCTCAGGCCGTTCGCTGCGAGCAAATGTTCACTTACCAGGTTCAGACTCATCGTATTGCTACTCGTTCGTTGCCGCCAGTGGCGGTATAAAATCAATATTATTGAGAGTGAGGCAATTACCTGCCCACGTCAAATCATTGCTGTGCTTCTTTGCGCGGCTGGCGCAGCACTTCATTAATCTGCGGTTTATCGATTGGGCCCGTAATGCGGTAGCGCAGAATCGAGACTTTGCTCCAGAGCGGCCCCAGCACTTTGCTGGCGGCAAATACCGCCGCGCCGATTATCGGATTGACCACAAAAGCGGTAGCAACACCCACTGTAGCGGAGATTTCCGGGGCAACAACCGCTTCCATATCCAGCTCCCGGCGCACGAGGTTCACTGATCCTTTCATGGCGATGTCCGCTTCCAGGCCGTCCAGCAGCGTATCATCGGTATGCATCACGCCGTCCTTGATCCAGGCCGTTCCGCGAATGGAGTCATAATAGAAACCGTCGTTGAAGGTATCGCTGAAATCGAAGCGCAGCTTGCGCAGCAGCGCGTCAAAGCTCAGCAGGCGCAGTATTTGCCCTGCATGACCGGTGCTAACATCGGCAATTTGTCCCTTACCAAAACGGGTTCTGAGGATACCGTTCAGCGAGGCAACGTCCGGCTGCCACGGTGCCGCGCGCCAGTGCAGATCGTAATTCACATCGAAGGACGATCCGCGAAGCGGCGTGCTGATCCCAAAGAAGTTAGCCGCTGCGTCCAGCTTGTTGCCTTTAATATCGCCCTTCAGCGAGGTGCGCTGTTCACCCGGTTTGTTCACCCACTCGCCAGCGGCGGTCATGCGGCCAAAGCCGGTATCCACCAGCCCACCAGAGAGGCTCAGCGTATTGCCCTGAATAGCAAAATCACCGTCGATACGGCCATATTTCTGTCCCCACAGCCAGCACTCCGCACAGCGCAGCTGGAGATCGGGCCAGTTGCTGAAATCCACGCGCGACGTTCCACTGCTGCTGAAAGGAGACGTACTTGTCGACTGTGTTTTAGACGCCGTAAAGGTCGGGTTGTAATAGAGATAACGGATAGCCGCCTGCCATGGCGCGTTATCGCGCATCGTCAACGAACCGTTAATTTCACGCCCCTGCGCCTCGACCTTTGAGCCGTTCACCGTCGGCCGGGAGACAATACTCAGGTTGTTCCACTGCTGCCCACCCAGCGTCAGCGCAGGCGTGCGCAAGGTAATGGACTGCGGGAACTGCGCCGTTTGATCGACGTTTTGCCCGACACCTTTCTGAAACAGTGCCAGCCACTCTGCGCCATCCATCGGCGGGAGATTCAGTTCAATGCCCGCCTGCTCCGGCAGCGGCGGCGTGGTACGGCTGTCCGTCGTCCAGATCGCCCTGTCCAGCGTCAGCTTGCGGTTAAGCAGCCAGCGGCTGTTGAAGTGGTTTGTTCCGCCAGCGTTTCCGGTTAAATCGAAGCTGTTAAGGTTGCCCGCAACCTTAACGTTGACGGGCAGTGCTTCACCGCTTTTCTTGTTCAGCGGTGCGGGAAGCTGGCTACTGAGGTTTTTTAGATCGCCCGTAATGTCGACGTTATAGCGCGCACCGGCATGATAAGGCAGGTCGATGGCGACCTTGCCATTCCATGACACCGCGCCGTCCACCGCATTCTCAATCGGCTTCGGCAGAACATCCATGCGTGACGGCTGCCAGTTCGCGTCCATATTGACCGCCACCTGGTAGGCTTTATCGCCCTCGGTGGTGGAGAAATCGATATTGACGGGTTGATTGAACCAGGTCGCTTTCAGCGGCTTACTTTTCAGATTGCCGTTAACAAAGCTGAACTGACCGCTAAGGTTTTTCAGCGTGCTGTCCAGCGGCTTGATATAGAGGCTGTTATTGTTCAGACGAACGTCGCCTTTGGCGGTGGTCATTTCACCGTCGAGCGGGATATCCAGATGTAAGCGAGCATTCACATCACCATCTAACTGCAACTGCTGGAGAGTGGCTGCCAGGGAGTCATCCAGCGGCGTATCTTCAAAATATGGGCCAACCGCTTTACCCGGCCCCTTAATATCCGCATCAATCAGCAGTTTCTCTTTGGAGTAATCCGGGATGTTTGCCGTCAGGTTGCTTGCTGTTACGCCGCCCAGCGCAACGCTGTCCGTCTTCATCCACAAGCCGTCATTCAGGAAGTTGAGTTCGATATTCAGATTCTTCAGCGCGGGCCAGTCCGGCTGGAAGGCATAGGTGGCGTTGCGTAGCGGCACCAGAACCTGGAACTGGCCTTCGTTATGCTTATACGGGAACAGGTGCGGATTGCCGCCGTAGACCAGCGTGGCGTTATCCGCCTGACCGCCCTGAATGGCGCCGCTGAGATAGTCTACCAGCGCTTTCCCCATCAGGTTTTCCGGGAAGTAGCGCCACGCCTGCGAACCATCATCCGTGCTGATGCCCGCCAGAATGCCCAGCCACGGCTCATCGCCTTCAGGCTGTAGATAACGGAAATTACCGCGGGCATGTACCGCTTTGGCTTTTACATCAATATCGCGACCATCGAGCTGAAAACCTTTGTCATTCTTCAGCCAGTTGAGGGTGGCGTTTCCCTTTTCGATCTCCAGTGGCGCACGGAAGACCGTTTCGTACGGCATTTTTGCTTCCTGCATTTCTGCCGTCAGCCTGCCGTTTTCCACGCTTCCTTCCAGTTTACCGCTGAAGTGCTCGGCACCCGGCAGCAGCTTCCACTGTTTCCATGCGAGATTTTTCCATGCCGCCTGAAAACGCGTCTTTTCCGTGGCCTGGAGCGGAATATCCAGCGCCAGCCGGTTTATCTGCCCGCTCGGCTGCGTCGCCAGCCAGATTTCGCCCAGCTCCGGGGAGAGTTTTGCGGCCATTGAACGCAACCCTTCGATCGCCGTCAGATCCAGGTTACTGGCGCGGATACGCAGCTCATCGCTGCGTTTACCGTTTATACCGCCGACGTCCTGCTCCGGCATCCACGCCAGCGTCAGTGCGCCGCGCGGCCAGGGTTTGTTATCCATGGAGATGCGCGTATCCGGAATAGCGAACTGCCAGCCGCCTTTATCCTGCGTCACGTGTGCGGTGAGGTTATCGACGGAAAGCTGATGCTGATGGTTTTCCCCCTTCCAGCTCGCGCCCCCCTGCTTAAGCCAGATATCGCCGCTGGCGAACGCCCCGTTCGTCAGGGTCATCCAGCCTTCCAGGCTGAAGCGCGCGGTTTCCAGCTGCATGTTCTGCTGTAGCCACTCACCCAGCCACGGCTTCACGTCCACATCGTCCGCCTGTAGCCACACCCTGCCGTTGTTCAGCAGGCCATTGTCGTCGCGCAGATCCATCCGCACCTGCATAACGCCGTGCTGCCCGTTCAGGCTGGAGAGATTCACCTGCCCCTCGGCGCGGTGGCGATCTTTCCCGTTTAGCCAGGTCAGCTGTGGGATCGCCAGCTCAGCGCGCTGTCCGGAAAGGGTTATAAAGCTCACTTCGCTGTCGCGGAGATCGAAATGATCGAACTGACGCAGGAAGAGATCGCTGATACGGCTGGTTTCCAGCCCACGATCGCTGTCGCCGCTTTGCAGCGGCGTGTTGGTCATCAGCTGAAGTTGCCAGAAGGTGAGATCGCGAAACTGCCAGCGCAGATGCAGCAGGCTTTGCCAGACATCCAGCGCCAGGGTGACGCGTTTGATTTTAAGATGGCCGCCATCTTTCAGGCTGGCGCTGATATCCCGCGCATCAAGCGTCGGGCCAAAGTTCTGCCAGCTTGCCTCGATATGGCTCACGTCCACCGGCAGACCGGTGGCAGATTCGATTTTTGCCAGGATCTGCGGCCGCCAGCTGTCCAGATGCGGCAAGGCGAGACGCAGCCCGCTCACGAGCAACGCGACAATCACGACCAGCGTTGCCCCTGTAAGCAGTAAAATCCCCGGCAATCGCCTCACGCGTCTCTCCTTGTCAGCCTTAAATCTCGCAGCGAACTGCGTTTACATCATGACGACGTCAAACTGCTCCTGGTTATAGAGCGGCTCAATTTGCACTTTTACCTGTTTGCCGACAAAGATTTCCACTTCCGCCAGCGCGTGCGACTCTTCCCCTTTCAGGGCCTCCGCCACCGCAGGGGAAGCATAGACCAGAAAACGGTCTGAGTCGTAGGCATGATGGACACGGACAATCTCACGCATGATCTCGTAGCAGACCGTCTCCACCGTCTTTACCGTTCCGCGTCCATGGCAGGTTGGACACTCATTACACAGGACATGTTCCACGCTTTCGCGGGTCCGTTTCCGGGTCATTTCCACCAGACCGAGCTGCGAGAAGCCATTGATGCTGGTTTTCACGCGATCTTTACTCAGCGCCTGCTCCAGGGAGTGCAGCACGCGACGGCGGTGGTCTTCATTATTCATATCGATAAAGTCGATGATGATAATACCGCCCAGATTACGCAGGCGAAGCTGGCGTGCGATGGCCTGCGTCGCTTCTATATTGGTATTAAAGATGGTGTCATCGAGGTTGCGATGGCCGACAAACGCGCCGGTGTTGATGTCGACGGTGGTCATCGCTTCGGTCTGATCAATAATCAGATAGCCACCCGATTTCAGCTCAACCTTACGCTCCAGCGCACGCTGGATCTCGTTTTCAACGTCATAGAGATCAAATATCGGCTGGCGTCCGGTGTAATGCTCCAGCAGCCCCGGCATTTCCGGGATGTACTCGGCGGTGAACTCCAGTAAGGCTTCGTACGTCAGACGCGAGTCCACGCGGATTCGGTCGAGCTGCGCATCGGCGAAATCACGTAATACGCGCTGAGCGAGCGCCAGCTCACCGTACAGCCGGTAGCGGGTCTGGTTGCGTTTTTTACGCTCCATCACTTTGGTCCAGACGCGCTTCAGATAGGCCGCATCCGAGGCCAGGTCTTCTTCGCTGATCCCTTCCGCTGCGGTACGGATAATAAACCCACCCTGCTCGTCGCAGTAGGCGCTGACCACCTTTTTCAGGCGTTCACGCTCGCTTTCGCTCTCAATACGCTGTGACACGCCGACGTGCGACGCCCCCGGCATAAAGACCAGATAACGTGAAGGAAGGGTGATGTCGGTGGTCAGACGCGCGCCTTTGGTGCCCAGCGGATCTTTTACCACCTGCACCATCAGATCCTGGCCCTGACGCACCAGCTCAGAGATGTCGCGCACGGCAAACTGCTTTTGCTCTTCGCCTGCCACGCATTCGGTATGCGGCATGATGTCGGAGGCGTGCAAAAACGCCGCTTTATCGAGCCCAATATCTACAAAAGCCGCCTGCATACCCGGCAGTACACGACTGACACGACCTTTGTAGATATTGCCTACGATTCCGCGCCGCGCTTCACGCTCAATATGAATTTCCTGAAGAATGCCACCATCAATGTAGGCCACACGGGTTTCCGATGGCGTTACGTTTACCAACAATTCAGCCGTCATAATTATCCCTTCCCTCACGCAGTGAGTTAAAATTGCTCAGCAACTCATACGTTTCCACCAGCGGTAAGCCGACTACGGCGTGATAGCTGCCATTTATCTTCCTGACAAAACAGCCACCCAACCCTTGAATACCGTATGCACCTGCTTTATCCATAGGTTCACCGCTGGCGATATAGCCGGCGATCTCCTCGTCGGTGAGGACTCTGAACGTCACTTCCGTTACCACAAGGCAATCCAGAACGTACTGGCTGTCTGCCAGCGCTACCGCCGTCATCACCTGATGGGTTTGCCCGGACATGTTACGCAGCATCCGCGCAGCATGGTCTGCGTCGCGGGGTTTCTCAAGCACCTCACCATTGAGAATGACGATGGTATCGGCCCCCAGCACCGGTAAGTCACGCGGCACGCATGCAACGCCCGCCTGCGCTTTTTCACGCGCCAGACGGGAGACATACTGCTGAGCGCTTTCGCCCTCAGCACGTTTTTCTTCGATACCGGTAACGATGCGTTCGAAGGATACACCCAACTGCGCGAGCAGTTCCTGGCGACGCGGAGAACCGGAGGCAAGATACAAAGACGTCATAGAAACCTTTTATTGCACGGCAAACTGCTGGCGAATTTTACGCATCAGCAGGAACAGCCACGGCCAGAGCACACCGTTTACTACACTACTCCAGAACACTTCCGGTCGGAAAGAGACGTTGATCACTAAAAACTCTGCCCAGAAAACAACGATATCCGCAGCGAGCGACAACAACATCACCACCAGCGCCTGTTGCCAGAGCGCAAGGTTACGAAAGAGCTGGAATTTGAGTGCAACGAGATACGCAATAATGCTCATGGATAAGGCGCGGACGCCAAGCGTAGAGCCACTGATAAGATCCAGTATGGCACCCATCACAAAACCTGTGCCGACATTTACGCGGTGCGGCAGGGCAAGGATCCAGTAGAGCAAAATGAGTAATACCCAGTTTGGCCGGAAAACAAGAATGTCGTCCGGCCAGGGCATAATTTGCAGCAACAATGCAACGAGGAATGAGAGCCAGATTACCCAGCGCCCCTGGCTACGATAACTGGCCACTACTGCCCTCCACCCGAGACTTGCGGCGGTGGCGGCGCATCCGGTAGCGGCTGCGTTAACCCCGTCGCCGGAGCCGGTACGGGCGCAGGTGGCCCCATTGCATCCGGCGCAGGCAGCACCTGCGGCATCATCTGCATCAGGCGCTCATTGGCCACGCGATGCACATCTTCCGGCGTCATCGGGTTAGCGCCGTTGCGATCGGCGCCCCATAGCAGCAGCAGGTAGCGTAAACGCTGCAAGCCAGCCGTTGGACGCGCCTGGATCACGGTGTAGGCACGTTGAGTGTCGAGCTTCACGGAAGAGACAACCGCAACCGGGTAGCCTTCAGGGAAACGACCGCCCAGACCAGACGTCACCAGCACGTCACCCACGCGGATATCCGTGTTGGCGGGCAGGTGTTCCAGTTGCAGATCGTCCGTACAACCATTACCGGCGGCAATTACGCGAATATCGTTACGCAGCACCTGAATCGGCAGTGCATGGGTGGCATCGCAAATCAGCAGCACACGGCTGGTCAGTTTGGCAACCGCCACGACCTGGCCCACAACGCCTTTATCGCTGATGACAGGCTGACCTTCGTATACGCCGTTCACGCTGCCTTTATCAATCACCACCTGATCGCTGTATGGATCGTTTACGGTGGAGATCACCTGGGTGACCATTTTCTGTTCATCCTGGCGCAGCGGCGAGCCAAGCAGTTCCCGCAGACGCGCGTTTTCCTGCTTATATTGCCCCAGCATCAGTAGCTCGCTGTTTTTCAGCAGCAGTTCCTGGCGTAATGCACGGTTTTCGAGTTCGAGCTGGTCACGCGATGAAAGCGTTTGCGACACGGAGTCGAGCAGTTCACGGGGACCATTTGAAATAAAGTAGAAAGGACTGACGGCGGTATCCATGTACGTTCGGATCTGGCTGAACGTACCGAGGCGGCTATCGGCAATAATGACCCCGAGCGCCACCAGAACCGCCAGGATCAGGCGAAACTGTAGCGACGGGCCACGGCTAAAAATTGGCTTCATAGGCTATGCGTATTCTCGCGTCAGAGAGAAAGGGTAGCCATTTGCTACCCTCTCACACCCGACTACTCTTCGCTAAACAAGTCGCCGCCGTGCATGTCGATCATTTCCAGCGCCTTGCCACCACCACGGGCGACGCAAGTCAGTGGATCTTCTGCAACTACGACAGGAATACCTGTCTCTTCCATTAACAGGCGGTCGAGGTTACGCAGCAGCGCACCACCACCGGTCAGAACCATACCGCGCTCGGAGATATCGGAGGCCAGCTCTGGCGGGCACTGTTCCAGCGCTACCATCACCGCGCTCACGATGCCGGTCAGCGGCTCCTGCAACGCTTCCAGGATTTCGTTGGAGTTCAGGGTGAATCCGCGTGGCACGCCTTCTGCCAGGTTACGACCGCGAACTTCGATCTCGCGAACTTCATCACCCGGATAGGCAGAACCGATTTCATGCTTGATGCGCTCTGCGGTCGCTTCACCGATCAGAGAGCCGTAGTTACGGCGAACGTAATTAATGATGGCTTCGTCGAAACGGTCGCCGCCGATACGCACGGAAGAGGAGTACACCACGCCGTTCAGGGAGATAACGGCCACTTCAGTGGTACCGCCACCGATATCCACCACCATAGAACCAGTTGCTTCAGAAACCGGCAGACCCGCACCAATTGCCGCAGCCATCGGTTCTTCAATCAGGAACACTTCACGCGCACCGGCACCCTGAGCGGATTCACGGATTGCACGGCGTTCAACCTGGGTTGCGCCAACCGGCACACACACCAGTACGCGCGGGCTTGGGCGCATGAAGCTGTTGCTGTGAACCTGCTTGATGAAGTGCTGAAGCATTTTTTCGGTCACGAAGAAGTCAGCAATAACGCCATCTTTCATTGGGCGGATCGCGGCAATGTTGCCCGGCGTACGGCCCAGCATCTGCTTCGCATCATGGCCTACTGCGGCCACGCTTTTTGGCGAACCAGCACGATCCTGACGAATGGCCACAACGGAAGGCTCATTCAATACGATGCCTTGTCCTTTTACATAGATAAGGGTATTCGCGGTACCCAGGTCAATGGACAGGTCATTGGAAAACATGCCACGAAATTTTTTCAACATACTAAGGGATAATCCTGAAAGCTGGGGCGGAAAACAAAATCCGCTTACTTTACCAACCACACGCAGCAGCGACAAGGCGCAAAAATCGTCTGCTACGGTGAAAATTAGTGCAGCACGTTTCCTTTGTTACAAATTCATCCCCTGAATCCCTCAGGGCTGAGTAAACAGCAGCGTCCCTCACTTTCACTTGTAACCTATAAAAGGTCGTTCACTGGCTTTTATGCTCGTCTTACTCAAAGCTACAGGCGCGATATTCTACGTGAAAACAAAGTAAACGGCAGGTCAAACAGAGTATCTTTGCAAATATTTTTTCACATTGGTGTCAAGCGGCTGAGAGGCGGCAAAAAAATCCCCCTGACCGCCCGTCACGCCGCGCTCTGTCAACATCTGCCATTCACTGCGTGAACGTACGCCTGCGGCAAATACTTGCGTTTGCGTTCCTTTGCACGCCTCCACCAGGCTTTGTACCAGCAGCTGGTTTTCCGTGCGCTTTTCGATATTCCTTACCAGACCCGGATGCAGCTTCAATAATTCGACATCCAGCTCTTTGATCCAGCTGGTGCTGACCAGGGTAAGACCCGCCTGTGTTACCGCCACGCGAGCCCCAAGCGCATTGATTAAACGCACAACCGAGCGCAACCGGCTGATGTGTTGACCTACATCTGCCTCTGCAAGTTCAAAAATAATGCGTTTGCGTTGCGATTTTTCGCATTGCATTAACGTGTCACGTAACCAACGCTGAAAACGCGGACGGATCAGCGATTCGACGGTCACCTGTAAAGCCAGATTTTCTTCAGGCCAGTACGATAAGAACGGAATGAGGCGGGTGATTTGCTGGCGGTCATACTCTTCGGACAATCCGAATTGCAGCACCATCGGCAAATACTCTGCGGAGATAACCTCCTCGGTCCCATCAAAAATACGGCACATCAGCTCACGATGATGGACATGACCATTTTTTATGACCGCCGGTTTTTGATAGATGCGCGGTCCACCCCGGCTCAGCATCTGTTCAATCAGGGTTCGCCAGCGTACGTTGCCGCGCCCTTTTTCCGGTAGCGTATCATCATAGACCGCCCAGCCGTTCGCCCCCTGCAATACGGCGTTGCGCGTGGCCGCTTCTGCATGTTCCATCACCTGCTCCGTCGACTGACCGCCGCGCCAGGCACAGATGCCCATATGCACCATGTCGTCGCGGTCGAGCATTTTGCTCTGGGGTAGCGCATCGACGGCTTTCAACAGCTGGCTGGCGATACTCTCGGACTCCTTTAAGGTGCGATGCGGCAGCAAGACGGCAAAGTCGCTGCGGTGGTAGCGTGCCAGTAACGCGCCGGGGTAGCGCATAATAAAGGTGGATAGCAGGTTAATCAGCGTGAAGAGATTCTCTTCCGCCACGCGCTGGCCCCAGGTATCACGGAGCAGATCGAAGTCGGGCAGGCGAATCATCATTACCACGCCATGCGTCCCCACCTTTTCGGGGTCATCAAGAAGCGTAGCCAGCTGATTATCAAAGAAGAGCCGGTTGTTAAGGCCCGTTTTGTTATCCTGCGCGGCGTAGGAGCGAATCAACGTGTCCATACGGCTACGCTGATCGCTGGCAAACTGGATTTCGGAGAGCAGCACGTCCAGGGCGCTACTGGTACGTGATGGCCATTCATAAACCGATCCCCGTACCTGCGGACCCCGCTCGCCATTCAGTATTCGCACCGAGCGTGTTTCCAGCAGTTCCTGGCCGGAAAGTTGACGACGCTGCCAGCGAACGGCGAGGAAAATCAGCAGGACGATCAAGGCAACGGCGATGGTTAAGGGCGCGGTGGTCATGAGCGAGCGTAAATAGTTGCTCATCGGATCCTGGTACATCAGATGGATTGTCATACCCGGATGTTTAAGTGAGCGTACCGTTATGTCCCGATACTGATCTACCGTGCCGGCAGGACGGTAGCTGCCCTGACGGGTATGGCTGAAAACGGTCTGCTTCCCCTGTTTAATGTCGATCTGCACGATATCCACAGGCACCATTAACTCATCCAGTTCACGCGAAAGTGCCGGGAAGGAGGTTGTAATCAGGCGAGTGTCGATAACCGATGCAACCGATTCTACCCGGTTAACCAGCTTATCCTGGATGGCATTATAAAAGCTCAGCGAGCAGCCGATTAGCGTGACAAATATGGTCAGTCCCGTCAGCAAGGTGATAAAAGCTGAGAACTTCGTCGTTAATCGCATCCTTGAGATTACTCCGTGGGTTGAAGGGGTCGCAAGTGAGCGCTAACTTGCATTTCAAATGCGGCATACTACCAAACCTGGTGTATCTGGCAATTTATTGCGTTAAATCGGCACTGCGTTTCATTGAGCGAGTATAGTCTTCAGTACATATTTTCCCATCATCAATCCTAGTGAGGACCCTGTATGCAGGCTTTGATCTTAGAACAGCTGGACGGCAAAACCGTTGCCTCGGTGCAAGCCATTGACGAGAGCCGCCTGCCGGAGGGCGACGTGACCGTAGATATCGACTGGTCAAGCCTGAACTATAAAGATGCACTGGCCATTACGGGAAAAGGTAAAATCATCCGAAATTTCCCAATGGTGCCAGGCATCGACTTGGCTGGCCGCGTGCATACCAGTGAAGATCCGCGTTTTCACGCCGGACAGCAGGTGCTGCTCACCGGCTGGGGCGTAGGTGAAAACCACTGGGGAGGACTGGCAGCGCAGGCGCGCGTAAAAGGTGACTGGCTGGTCCCGATGCCGAAAGGCCTGGACGGCCGTAAGGCGATGATCGTCGGCACGGCAGGTTTCACCGCCATGCTCTGCGTGATGGCGCTGGAAGAGGCCGGGATCCGTCCTGACTCTGGCGAAATTGTCGTGACCGGCGCCAGCGGTGGCGTGGGCAGCACGGCCGTCACGCTGCTGCACAAGCTGGGGTACCAGGTCGCCGCCGTCTCTGGCCGCGAAAGTACGCATGATTATCTACGTCAGTTGGGCGCAAGCCGTATTCTGAGCCGCGACGAATTCGCCGAGACCCGTCCGCTGGAAAAACAGGTCTGGGCTGGCGCTGTAGATACCGTCGGCGACAAAGTGCTGGCGAAGGTGCTGGCGCAAATGAATTACGGTGGCTGCGTGGCGGCCTGTGGTCTGGCGGGTGGTTTTGCCCTGCCGACGACGGTGATGCCATTTATTCTGCGTAACGTGCGTCTTCAGGGTGTCGATTCGGTCATGACCCCAGCCGAGCGGCGGGCTGAGGCCTGGGAACGTCTGGCGCGGGATCTGCCAGCCTCATTCTATGAGCAGAGCGCCACTGAGATCACCCTGAGCCAGGCGCCAGAGTACGCCAATAAAATCATGGGCAACCAGTTCCACGGTCGTGCGCTGGTTAAAATCGCCTAATATTCAAATTTCCGTGACATATTCGCGCTAACCCTCCTCCTCCGTCATGCTTAGAAAAACGCCTGACGGAGGATGCCATGAAAACCCGAAAACTGACGGAAGCCGACGTAACGTCCGAGTCTGTCTTTATGCTACAGCGTCGCCAGATCCTGAAAATGCTTGGCATCAGCGCCACTGCCCTGACGCTCACCCCTGCGGCCCACGCCGATCTGCTCGACTGGTTTAAGGGCAATGACCGCCCGAAAGCCCCCTCTGGCGCACCGCTTAACTTCACCAAACCGGCGCAATGGCAGAATAAACTGACGTTGACGCCGGAAGATAAAGTCACCGGCTATAACAACTTCTATGAGTTTGGCCTTGATAAGGCCGATCCTGCCGCCAACGCCGGGAGCATGAAAACCGATCCCTGGACGCTGAAGATTGATGGCGAAGTGGCAAAGCCGCTGACGCTGGATCATCATGACCTCACCACCCGCTTCCCACTTGAAGAACGCATTTACCGTATGCGCTGTGTGGAAGCCTGGTCGATGGTGGTGCCGTGGGTAGGTTTCCCTTTGCATAAACTGCTGGCGCTGGTTGAGCCCACCAGCAACGCGAAGTATGTTTCCTTCCAGACGCGCTATGCCCCGGACGAGATGCCAGGCCAGAAGGATCGGTTTATCGGCGGCGGGCTGGAGTATCCCTACGTTGAAGGTTTACGTCTCGACGAAGCCATGCATCCGCTTACGCTGCTCACCGTCGGGGTTTACGGCAAAGCGCTGCCGCCGCAAAACGGGGCGCCCATTCGCCTGACCGTACCGTGGAAATACGGTTTCAAGGGCATCAAATCGATCGTCAGCATTAAGCTCACCCGTGAACGCCCACCCACCACCTGGAACCTCGCAGCGCCAGATGAGTATGGTTTTTTTGCCAACGTTAACCCGCACGTTGATCATCCACGCTGGTCGCAGGCGACGGAACGTTTTATCGGTTCCGGCGGCGCGCTGGATGTTAAACGCAAGCCAACGCTGCTGTTTAACGGCTATGCAGATGAGGTGGCATCCCTCTATCGTGGGCTGAATTTACGGGAGAACTTCTAAGTGCGTTTAACGGCAAAGCAGATAACCTGGCTGAAGGTACTCCTGCATTTAGCCGGATTGCTCCCCTTTATCTGGCTCTTTTGGGCAGCCAGCCAGGGACAGTTCAGTGCCGATCCGGCTAAAGATATTCAGCATTTTACGGGTCGGATGGCTCTGAAATTTTTGCTGGCGACCTTGCTCGTCTCACCGCTTGCGCGCTACGCTAAACAGCCATTGCTAATACGTACCCGTCGGCTTTTGGGGCTATGGTGTTTTGCCTGGGCGACGCTGCATCTCACCAGTTACGCCCTGCTGGAACTGGGCATTAACAACCTGGCACTCCTTGGCAGCGAACTGGTTACGCGTCCTTATCTGACGCTGGGTATCGTAAGCTGGCTGGTTTTACTGGCGCTGACACTGACATCCACGCAGTACGCGCAGCGAAAAATGGGACGGCGCTGGCAACTGCTGCACAACTTCGTCTATCTTGTCGCGATCCTCGCGCCCATCCATTACCTGTGGTCGGTGAAGATATTATCTCCTCAGCCGGTCATCTACGCCCTGCTGGCATTGGCCCTTTTAGCATGGCGTTACAAGAAGTTCCGCCAGTGGGTACGATAGTCCACGAAACTGTGCGTTTTCCCGCAGATTATTTATCAGCCGCGAATCTTTTTCTGATAGCGGTTGATAATCTTCCCTGATAAGACCAGTATTTAGCTGCCAAATGCTACGAAATCGTTATAATGTGCGACTTCGGTTTTCCGGACAGGGGTTTTTGGCCTCTGAAAGGGTGACAATTGCGTGTTGAGGGTATATGTTGTTTTTTACCCGAAAATCGCAGGAGATAGCGGCACAATGGCTGACAAATTCCAAATTTTAGTATTGAACGGACCGAACCTGAACATGCTCGGCACCCGTGAGCCAGAGAAGTACGGCACGCTGACATTGAGCGAAATTGTTAACCGTCTGGGTACGGAAGCAGCCTCGCTGAATGTGGATTTGGACCATTTTCAGTCAAACGCGGAGTACGCAATCATCGACCGTATTCATCAGGCTAAAGACACTGTGGACTATATCCTGATCAATCCGGCCGCGTTTACGCACACCAGTGTTGCTATACGCGACGCACTGCTCGCGGTGAGTATCCCGTTTATCGAGATCCATCTGAGTAACGTGCACGCCCGAGAGCCGTTCCGCCACCATTCCTACTTGTCAGATATCGCCGCTGGCGTGATATGTGGGCTGGGTGCAGACGGCTATTCATACGCTTTACAGACAGCGGTAAAACGCTTGTCACAATCACACTAAACAAGAGTACGGAACCCACTCATGGATATTCGTAAGATTAAAAAACTGATCGAGCTGGTTGAAGAATCAGGCATCTCCGAACTGGAAATTTCTGAAGGCGAAGAGTCTGTACGCATCAGCCGTGCAGCCCCAGCCGCTAGCTTCCCGGTAATGCAGCAAGCTTATGCTGCGCCAGTGCAGCAGCCTGCGCTCTCCGCAGCCGTTGCACCAGCAGCAGAAGCCGCACCTGCAGCAGCTGCAGAAATCAGTGGTCACATCGTACGTTCCCCAATGGTTGGTACTTTCTACCGCACCCCGAGCCCGGACGCGAAAGCGTTCATCGAAGTGGGTCAGAAAGTCAACGTAGGCGATACCCTGTGCATCGTTGAAGCCATGAAAATGATGAACCAGATCGAAGCAGACAAATCAGGTACTGTGAAAGCGATTCTGGTCGAAAGTGGTCAGCCGGTAGAATTTGACGAGCCGCTGGTCGTCATCGAGTAACGAGGCGAACATGCTGGATAAAATTGTTATCGCCAACCGTGGCGAGATTGCACTGCGTATTCTTCGTGCCTGTAAAGAACTGGGCATCAAGACCGTGGCCGTGCACTCAAGCGCGGATCGCGATTTAAAACACGTATTGCTGGCGGATGAGACGGTCTGTATCGGTCCGGCTCCGTCCGTAAAAAGCTATCTGAACATCCCGGCGATCATCAGCGCCGCCGAAATCACTGGCGCGGTCGCGATTCACCCGGGTTATGGTTTCCTCTCTGAGAACGCCAACTTTGCTGAGCAGGTTGAACGCTCTGGCTTTATCTTCATTGGCCCGAAAGCCGACACCATTCGCCTGATGGGTGACAAAGTGTCTGCCATCACCGCGATGAAAAAAGCTGGCGTGCCAACCGTACCGGGCTCTGACGGCCCGCTGACCGACGATATGGATGCTAACCGCGCCCATGCTAAACGCATTGGCTACCCGGTGATCATCAAAGCGTCCGGCGGCGGCGGCGGTCGCGGTATGCGCGTTGTACGCAGCGATGCTGAACTGGCGCAGTCCATCTCCATGACCAAAGCGGAAGCGAAAGCGGCTTTCAGCAATGACATGGTGTACATGGAAAAATACCTGGAAAACCCACGCCACATCGAAATTCAGGTGCTGGCTGACGGTCAGGGCAACGCGATCTATCTGGCTGAACGTGACTGCTCCATGCAGCGTCGTCACCAGAAAGTCGTCGAAGAAGCGCCAGCGCCGGGCATTACGCCGGAACTGCGTCGCTACATCGGTGAGCGTTGCGCCAAAGCGTGTGTCGATATCGGCTATCGCGGGGCGGGTACCTTTGAGTTCCTGTTCGAAAACGGCGAGTTCTACTTCATTGAAATGAACACCCGTATTCAGGTTGAACACCCGGTTACCGAAATGATCACCGGCGTTGACCTGATCAAAGAACAGCTGCGTATCGCAGCCGGTCAGCCGCTGTCCATCAAACAGGAAGAAGTTGTGGTTAAAGGCCATGCGGTAGAGTGCCGTATCAACGCCGAAGACCCGAACACCTTCCTGCCAAGCCCGGGTAAAATCACGCGTTTCCACGCGCCGGGTGGCTTTGGTGTGCGCTGGGAGTCCCATATTTACGCCGGTTACACCGTACCGCCGTATTATGACTCAATGATCGGTAAGCTGATCTGCTACGGCGAAAACCGTGACGTGGCCATTGCCCGCATGAAGAACGCCCTTCAGGAGCTGATCATCGACGGGATCAAAACCAACGTAGATCTCCAGATGCGCATCATGAGCGACGAGCACTTCCAGAATGGTGGTACTAACATCCACTACCTGGAGAAAAAACTCGGTCTGAACGAGAAGTAAGAGACCAGTGTTGCTAAAAGGCCGGATTATCCGGCCTTTTTTATTTCTGGGGATCGCAAAGCCCCATCATGTACAATCCCCGCTTTCTTCATCCACAAGGGACAAAAAATGGACAAACGTTTTGTTCAGGCCCATAAAGAAGCGCGCTGGGCGCTGTGGCTGACCCTTCTCTATCTCGCTGCATGGTTAGTAACTGCTTACTTACCTGATTCAGCGATTGGCATTACCGGCCTCCCGCACTGGTTTGAAATGGCCTGCCTGCTGCTGCCGCTGGTGTTTATTGTGCTGTGCTGGGCGATGGTGAAATTCATCTATCGCGATATCTCCCTGGAGGACGATGATGCAGCTTGAAGTCATTCTGCCGCTTGTCGCTTACCTGTTCCTGGTGTTTGGCCTGTCGGTTTATGCGATGCGTAAACGTTCGACCGGCACCTTTCTGAACGAGTATTTCCTCGGGAGCCGCTCAATGGGTGGCGTCGTGCTGGCCATGACGCTGACCGCTACTTACATCAGCGCCAGCTCGTTTATCGGTGGCCCGGGCGCCGCTTATAAGTACGGACTGGGCTGGGTACTGCTGGCCATGATCCAGCTGCCTGCCATCTGGCTCTCTCTGGGCATACTGGGTAAAAAGTTTGCCATTCTGGCCCGTCGCTACAATGCCGTGACGCTGAACGATATGCTGTTTGCCCGCTATCAGAGTCGCTTGCTGGTATGGCTGGCAAGCCTGAGTCTGCTGGTGGCGTTTATTGGTGCGATGACGGTGCAGTTTATCGGCGGCGCACGTCTGCTGGAAACGGCAGCCGGGATCCCCTACGAGACGGGTCTGGTCATTTTCGGTGTGAGTATCGCGCTGTACACCGCGTTTGGCGGGTTCCGCGCCAGCGTACTCAACGACACGATGCAGGGGATGGTGATGCTCATTGGCACTCTCGTTCTGCTGGTGGGTATCGTGCATGCCGCAGGGGGCCTGAGCCATGCGGTTGAAACCCTGGAAGCGATCGATCCGAAACTGGTCTCGCCGCAGGGGGCGGATGACATCCTCTCGCCAACCTTTATGACCTCGTTCTGGGTGCTGGTGTGCTTTGGCGTGATTGGCCTGCCGCATACCGCCGTGCGCTGCATCTCATATAAAGACAGCAAAGCGGTACACCGCGGGATTATTATCGGGACAATTGTGGTGGCAATCCTGATGTTTGGTATGCACCTGGCGGGCGCGCTGGGACGCGCGGTGATCCCTGACCTTACCGTACCGGATCTGGTCATTCCAACCCTGATGGTGAAAGTACTTCCGCCGTTTGCCGCCGGAATTTTCCTCGCCGCACCCATGGCGGCCATTATGTCGACCATCAACGCTCAGTTGCTGCAAAGTTCCGCTACGATCATTAAAGATCTCTATCTGAATTTGCGCCCTGAACAGGTCGAAAATGAGCGACGCCTCAAGCGCATGTCGGCGGTGATTACCCTGGTGCTGGGGGCGTTGCTGCTGCTGGCCGCGTGGCGTCCACCGGAGATGATCATCTGGTTGAACCTGCTCGCCTTTGGCGGGCTGGAAGCCGTTTTCCTGTGGCCGCTGGTGCTGGGGCTGTACTGGGAACGCGCGAATGCCGCGGGTGCATTAAGCGGCATGATTGTCGGGGGCGTCCTGTATGCCGTTCTCGCCACGTTGAAAATTCAGTATCTTGGCTTTCACCCGATCGTGCCTTCGTTACTGTTAAGTTTACTGGCGTTTGTGGTGGGTAACCGTTTTGGCCGTCCCGTTCCACCCGCCACCCTGATTTCTACTGATAAATAAAGAGTTTTGCCATGCCGTGGATCCAATTGAAACTGAACACAACCGGCGCGAACGCCGAAGAACTGAGTGATGCGCTGATGGAGGCCGGTTCGGTCTCTATCACGTTCCAGGACACGCATGACACGCCGGTCTTTGAGCCGCTACCAGGCGAAACGCGCCTGTGGGGTGATACGGACGTTATCGGCCTGTTCGATGCAGAAACCGACATGAAAGAGGTCGTGGCGATTCTGGAAAACCATCCGCTGCTGGGCGCGGGTTTCGCGCATAAAATCGAACAGCTGGAAGACAAAGACTGGGAACGCGAGTGGATGGACAACTTCCATCCAATGCAGTTTGGTCAGCGTCTGTGGATCTGCCCAAGCTGGCGCGACGTTCCCGATGAAAATGCGGTCAACGTAATGCTGGATCCGGGTCTGGCGTTCGGCACCGGTACCCACCCGACAACCTCCCTGTGCCTGCAATGGCTGGATGGCCTGGATCTGGAAGGCAAAACCGTGATCGACTTCGGTTGCGGATCCGGGATCCTCGCTATCGCGGCGCTGAAACTGGGCGCGGCAAAAGCCATCGGGATCGACATCGATCCGCAGGCGATTCAGGCCAGCCGTGATAACGCCGAGCGTAATGGCGTTTCCGATCGCCTTGAACTGTATCTGCCCGATGCACAGCCAGAGGCCATGAAAGCCGATGTGGTGGTCGCGAATATCCTGGCTGGCCCGTTACGCGAGCTGGCGCCGTTAATCAGCGTGCTGCCGGTTGAAGGCGGTCTGCTGGGCCTGTCCGGTATCCTTGCCAGCCAGGCAGACAGCGTCTGTGAAGCCTACGCCGATCTCTTTGCGCTCGACCCGGTTGTCGAGAAAGAAGAGTGGTGTCGCATCACCGGTCGTAAAAAATAAGCCTTTGGCGTGGTCGTCTGACCACGCCTTTTTCCTTCGGTTTTTTCTCCCCCCTTCATCCTTTCTTCGATAAAATAACCACACAAATCACAATGTTAATCATTGATTTGTATAATAAAATTCACAGGAAGAATACGATGAAACACATTTCAGGCAAGGCAGCGCTGCTGGCGCTGAGCGTGATTTCGGCTTCAACTTACGCCTCACACTGGAGCTATCAAGGAGAAGGCGCACCGGAACACTGGGGCGAACTGGACGAGGCGTACAAGACGTGTAAAAGCGGGATGTATCAGTCGCCGGTTAACATTGATAATACGGTCAAAGCTCACATCTCTCCGCTGGAAACGCACTATATCGACGGCCCGGTCACACTGACAAACAACGGCCATACTATCCAGGCGAGTGAAAATGCCGATACACGCGACAGCATCACGCTTGATAAACAGACCTGGACATTACAGCAGTTCCATTTCCATGCGCCTTCCGAAAACACGGTGCACGGTAAAAAATACGCAATGGAAATGCATCTGGTCCATAAAAACGCTGACGGCGAACTGACGGTCGTTGCCGTTATGTTCGATCAGGGCGCGGCAAACGCTGCACTGGATAAACTCTGGGGCGTGATGCCAGGACAGGTTGACCAGAACGTTACAATTAAGCCAACCCTCTATATGAATAAATTACTGCCTGCGGATAAAACCTACTGGCGTTTTAGCGGCTCCCTGACCACGCCACCGTGCTCAGAAGGGGTGACATGGTTGGTGCTCAAGCATCCGCTGACCGTCTCTGCTGAACAGCTGCAAAAATTCACTCACACTATGCACCACGAAAACAGCCGCCCGGTTCAGCCGCTTCATGGCCGTCTGGTTGTTGAATAAGCCGATTTTTTGCGCTGATATCCTGTGCTGAAATGCGACGCAGATCGCAAAGAAGCGCCATAATCTGCTGCATATCGCAGCAGATTATCCCGGCCAATTGATTCATTTATTCAGAAATGATGAGAAGTTACGGGAAATTGTAAGCGCCCACAAAATGTTCATTTCTTCATAACACAATGATTTAAATAGCGAATAATCTTATCCGAAAAGAATGACTGGCGATTCCTTGATCTACAACAGAGGATTGTTCAAAGTTTGGCCTTTCATCTCGTGCAAAAAATGCGTAATATACGCCGCCTTGCAGTCACAGTATGGTCATTTCTTAACTCATGCGCATCGGACACCACCAGCTTAGAAATCGCCTGATCGCAGCCCCAATGGCAGGTATTACCGACCGGCCGTTCAGGACGCTGTGCTACGAGATGGGAGCAGGATTAACCGTTTCCGAGATGATGTCGTCTAACCCGCAGGTTTGGGAAAGCGACAAGTCCCGCCTTCGGATGGTGCACGTGGATGAGCCAGGTATCCGCACCGTGCAAATTGCCGGAAGCGTGCCTGAAGAGATGGCAGATGCCGCGCGTATTAACGTGGAAAGTGGCGCCCAGATTATTGATATCAATATGGGTTGCCCGGCCAAAAAGGTGAATCGCAAGCTTGCAGGTTCAGCCCTTCTGCAATACCCCGACCAGGTGAAGTCAATCCTGACGGCGGTTGTCAGCGCAGTGGACGTTCCTGTTACGTTGAAGATTCGCACGGGTTGGTCGCCGGAACACCGTAACTGTGTAGAGATTGCCCAACTGGCCGAAGACTGTGGCATTCAGGCCCTGACCATTCATGGACGCACTCGCGCCTGTTTGTTCAACGGTGAAGCTGAATACGACAGCATTCGGGCAGTTAAGCAGAAAGTTTCCATTCCGATTATCGCGAATGGCGACATAACTGACCCGCTTAAAGCCAGAGCTGTGCTCGACTATACGGGAGCTGATGCTCTGATGATAGGACGTGCCGCTCAGGGAAGACCCTGGATCTTTCGGGAAATCCAGCATTATCTGGACACTGGGGAGCTGCTTGCCCCGCTGCCTCTGGCAGAGGTTAAGCGCTTGCTTTGTTCGCATGTTCGGGAACTGCATGACCACTACGGCCAGGCAAAAGGGTACCGAATTGCGCGTAAACACGTATCCTGGTATCTCCAGGAGCACGCTCCAAATGACCAGTTTCGGCGCACATTCAACGCCATTGAGGATGCCAGCGAACAGCTGGAGGCGTTGGAGGCATACTTCGAAAATCTTGCGTAATGAAATAAAGAGCTGACAGAACTATGTTCGAACAACGCGTAAATTCTGACGTACTGACCGTTTCTACCGTTAACTCTCAGGATCAGGTGACTCAAAAGCCCCTGCGTGACTCGGTTAAACAGGCACTGAAGAACTATTTTGCTCAACTGAACGGTCAGGATGTTAATGACCTGTATGAGCTGGTACTGGCTGAAGTTGAACAGCCACTGTTGGACATGGTGATGCAATACACCCGTGGTAATCAAACCCGCGCTGCCCTGATGATGGGCATCAACCGTGGTACCCTGCGTAAGAAATTGAAAAAATACGGCATGAACTAATTTCGATTAGCTAACTGCTTGTTTAAAAAGGCGCTCTTCGGCATGGGGAAGCGCCTTTTTTATTGCCCGGATGAGCGACCGTCAACGCTTTGTAAACCTTCTCCTTCCCCACTTTTCAACGCCCGCTTTTCGTGTATATTTCCACCACCTTACAGGCTCTCTTTTCGCGGAATGACACATGATTCGTAAATACTGGTGGCTGGTCGTTTTTGCTGTCTCTGTTTTCATTTTCGATGCGCTGCTGATGCAGTGGATTGAACTGATGAGCACCGAAACCGATAAATGTCGCAATATGAATTCCGTGAACCCGCTAAAACTGGTCAACTGCTCAGAGCTGGACTAGCCTCTTCCATCCTGTACCCCTCTGTTATCACCCAATAAAAACAGGGGCTTAAATCACTTTTCGTCATTTCCTGACGATGATAATGTCTGTGCCCTTTCCAACCGCTCTTGCTTAACGTCTCACAACGAGTGAACAGACCATGCTGGTTAGCCAATACAACCAAATCCTCGTCGTCATCTCCTTTATTGTCGCCATTCTTGCCGCCTATACCGCGCTGAATATGGCTGCGCGCGTTGCCGGAAGCCAGGGCGTCGCTGCACGCGTCTGGCTGGCAGGTGGCGGAGTTTCGATGGGGATTGGCGTGTGGGCGATGCATTTCATCGGTATGCTGGCGATGGATCTTTCCATGAGCATGAGTTACAACGCGACCCTGACCGTGCTTTCGATGATTATCGCCATCAGCTCGTCAATGTTCGCCCTGTGGCTCGTTAGCGGCGAGCAGCTACATTTGCGCCGACTGCTGCCTGGCGCCGTCGTGATGGGTGCAGGCATAGTTACCATGCACTACACCGGTATGGCTGCCCTGGAGGTCACTCCGGGTATTGTCTGGGATAAAACGTGGATGGCTATCTCTGTGGGCATAGCCCTTGCCGCTTCACTGGCCGCTCTTTGGCTGACGTTCCGTTTACGTCAGGAAGCTGCACGAATGGCGTTGATGCGTCTGGGGGCGGCGATCACCATGGGCATCGCTATCGCTGGCATGCATTACGCCGGCATGGAAGCAGCACAATTTCCAATGTCGACGATGGTCCACCATCATGGTATTAACGGGAGCTGGCTGGCGATACTGGTTAGCGTGGTCGCGCTCGCTATTCTGGGGATTACGCTGCTGGTGTCGATGTTCGATGCCCGCCTTCAGGCTCGTACCTCGCTGCTGGCCTCATCCCTGGCAGAAGCTAACCGTGAACTCGCACAGCTGGCGTTGCATGATACGCTGACGCGCTTACCCAATCGTATTCTGCTTGAGGATCGCCTCGATCAGGCCATCAGCAAGGCCGATCGCGAAGGAAGCCCTTTCGCGCTGATGTTTATGGATCTTGATGGCTTTAAAACCGTCAACGATGCCTATGGCCATGATGTCGGTGACAATCTTCTGGTTGCGGTGACTCAGCGTTTGCTGTTGCAGTTGAAAGGTCAGTACACGCTGGCGCGTATCGGTGGGGATGAATTTGTCCTGCTGGCCGAAACCACTACCCCGGATGATGCTGCCTCACTGGCAAATTCACTGGTACGCGTCATTGATAGCCCGTTCCATTTCGATCCTTACGAATTGATGGTCACCCTGAGCATTGGCATTGCGCTCTATCCACACGATGGCAAAACCGATCGTGAACTGATGTTTAACGCTGATGCTGCGATGTACCACACGAAACATATGGGTCGTAACGGTTATCACTTCTTTCAGCCGTCAATGAATACGCTGGCGCAGACGCATCTTCAGCTGATGAATGATCTGTGGCAGGCCATCGACCGTAATGAGTTACGTCTGCTTTATCAACCTAAATTCCACGCCCCTGCCGGGCCGGTCATCGGATTCGAAGCGCTGTTACGCTGGCAGCATCCCAAACAGGGATTACTGCCCCCCGACCTGTTTCTACCGCTTGCAGAGAAAACCGGGCTGATTATTCCAATTGGAAACTGGGTAATCGACGAGGCCTGCCGCCAGCTGCGAGAATGGCACCTTCAGGGCCACACGGACTGGTCAATGGCGGTGAATCTTTCTACGTTGCAGTTCGAACAGCCGTCGCTGGTTAAAACGGTTCTCGATTGTCTGACGCGCCATAGCGTACCGCCCGGCATGTTGATCCTGGAGGTGACCGAAACCACGGCGATGAGCAATCCGGACGAAAGCGTTCGTGTCCTGACAGCGCTGACGGATGCGGGCGTAAAAGCCTCGATAGACGATTTTGGTACAGGTTATTCAAGCCTTCTTTATCTTAAGCGACTCCCTGCCTGCGAGTTGAAAATCGATCGTGCTTTTGTAAAAGAGTTAAGTGGAGAGAGTGAAGATGCGACGATCGTCTCGGCGATTATTGCCCTGGCAAAAACGCTGAATCTGAAGGTCGTGGCAGAAGGGGTCGAAACCGCAGCGCAGCAGACCTTTCTGACAGAACTGGGATGCAATACGCTACAGGGTTATCTGCTGGGCAAACCGATTACCGCGCAGGCTATTATGGAACAGTGCCAGCACGGGGAGATGTCACCATCCCGTATGCAATCATGAGGCTGTATCGTAGAACACTGGCGCCACTCGAGTGATATTTAGTGTCGCAAGAATATTATCCACCAGCGCCGGCGCCTGTTTGTACAGATTAAAACTGTTGCTATCCATTAACCAGTTTTTAATGACTCCGCTAAAAAATGCGTGGAAAACAATCAGCGCCAGTTCAATATTAGTTTGGGAAGAAATAATGCTACGCGCAACGCATTGTCTCAACGTCCTGCGAAGATAAGTATCGTTTAAACCGATCCGCTTGCGTATTTCACATTCTGAAATCACATCGTCATGAAATTCACACTTATGATACAGAATTTGTAAAAGAGCATACTGACGTGGCTCGCTCGCAATATATTGCAGTGCGACAATAAACTGTTCACGAAGCATTAACAAAGGGTCATCTTTTTCAGAAAGTATTAACCTGTCACGAATCATTTCACGCAGCGGCAATTGCTGTTCCCAGATGGCGTTAAATATTTCCGCTTTACTCGAAAAATGCCAGTAAACCGCCCCGCGAGTAAGTTGTGCAGCATCGGCGATGTCGGTAAGCGTGGTATTAGCCACGCCACGTGTCGCGAATAGCCCGATAGCGGCTTCAATCAGCTGCTGCCGGGTCTTTTGAGCCTCTTCTTTCTTTTTACGCGCCATAGCCTGCTACTCATTACTTATACGGTTGATACGACATCAAACGTTATTAAAGGGTCGTGTAAGTCAAAGTATTCACCATAACCCGTTTTAGTTTTGCACAAAAAAAGTCAATTCATTTAATTTATAATTCATACGAATAAATTGAGCGAATCAAATTCATTAAATAAATAGTTTGTATTTACTCATAAGTATTCCGTTGATTATCCTGACAGAAGCCGGATTTCGAATACACTGGTTCAGAATCTGATTTTGCTTTTTATTACCTCCATCAGCACTTATAAATTAAAAAACCTTGAATACCCTCATTATTATACGCAGCTACATTTCTTTTTTTGCCTCACACCCTTTCACCGACTTATGGCATATATCGGTTCAAGGGTAGTTTAAGGAACAGTAATGACGAATCACTTCAGACGCTTACCCTTATCCGGTTTCATTGTCTGTGCTGCACTGCTCGCCGGGTGCGATGGGCAAGAAAACCCACAGCAGCATGGGCAAGCTCCTCAGGTCAGTGTTCATATTGTCAAAAGCGCGCCACTGGCCGTAACGACGGAATTGCCAGGCAGAACTGACGCTTATCGTGTGGCGGAGGTTCGTCCCCAGGTAAGTGGTATCATTCTGCACCGTAATTTTACCGAAGGCAGCGACGTCAAAGCGGGTGAATCACTTTATCAGATCGATCCGGCCACCTATCAGGCAGCCTACGACAATGCGAAAGGTGAACTGGTAAAAGCGCAGGCTGCGGCAAACATAGCCCATCTGACGGTAAAACGTTACCTTCCGCTGGTCGGTACGCAATATGTGAGCAAGCAGGAGTATGATCAGGCGGTGGCAACCGCCCAGCAGGCGGATGCAAGCGTCGTTGCCGCGAAAGCTGGCGTTGAGAGCGCGCGGATCAATCTTGCTTATACGAAAGTCACATCGCCAATCAACGGGCGCATTGGCAAATCCAGCGTCACTGAAGGGGCGTTAGTCACTAATGGTCAGTCAACCGCACTGGCGACAGTTCAGCAGCTCGATCCCATTTATGTCGATGTAACGCAATCCAGCAGCGATTTTATGCGTCTGAAGCAGCAGACGAGCCTGCAAAAGGGAGACACCAGCAGCGTTGAGTTGCTGATGGAAAATGGCCAGCCTTATCCGCTGAAAGGAACGCTCCAGTTCTCTGATGTCACGGTAGATGAAAGTACCGGCTCAATCACCCTTCGCGCTCTCTTCCCTAACCCTCAGCATATGCTGTTACCGGGTATGTTTGTCCGTGCACGCATTGACGAAGGCACACAGCCTGATGCCATCCTTGTTCCCCAGCAGGGGGTAACCCGTACACCTCGCGGTGATGCAACCGTGCTTGTGGTAAACGATAAAAACCAGGTGGAATCTCGCACTGTCGTTGCACCGCAGGCGATTGGCGATCGGTGGTTGATCACGGAAGGTCTGAAAAATGGCGACCGCGTCATTATCAGCGGCCTGCAAAAAGTTCGCCCTGGCGTCACCGCCGTGGCTATTCCTGATACCGCCGCGACTCCAGCCAGTTAAGGGATAACGAGATGGCTAATTTCTTTATTCAACGGCCTGTTTTCGCCTGGGTGCTCTCCATCATTCTGATGATTGCGGGCGGGCTGGCCATTTTAAAACTGCCGGTGGCGCAATATCCAACCATTGCGCCGCCAGCAGTTGCGGTGACAGCGACCTACCCTGGCGCTGATGCCCAGACGGTCCAGGATACCGTGACGCAGGTTATCGAACAGAACATGAACGGAATCGACAATCTGATGTACATGTCGTCCACCAGTGATTCTGCCGGTAACGTCACCATCACCCTGACGTTCGAGTCGGGTACGGATCCTGACATCGCGCAGGTGCAGGTTCAGAACAAACTCCAGCTCGCTATGCCGCTGCTACCGCAAGAAGTACAGCAACAGGGGATCGGCGTGGAAAAATCCAGCAGCAGCTTCCTGCTGGTCGCGGGATTTGTGTCGGATAATAAAAACCTCACTCAGGATGATATCTCCGACTATGTCGCTTCTAACGTAAAAGATGCGATCAGCCGTACTTCCGGCGTCGGTGATGTGCAGCTGTTCGGTGCGCAGTATGCAATGCGCATCTGGCTGGACAGCAACGCGATGAATAAATATCAGCTCACGCCGTTGGATGTCATTAACCAACTGAAAACGCAGAACGACCAGATTGCTGCGGGCCAGTTGGGAGGTACGCCGTCCGTACCAGGGCAGCAACTGAACGCCTCAATTATTGCTCAAACGCGCCTGAAATCGCCGGAGGAGTTTGGCCGTGTGACGCTGAAGGTGAACCAGGACGGTTCAATGGTCCACCTGAAAGATGTGGCCCGCATTGAGCTGGGTGGCGAAAACTACAACATGGTCACCAAAATCAATGGCCAGGCAGCAACGGGGCTCGGGATCAAGCTGGCGACTGGCGCAAACGCGCTGGATACCGCTGCCGCCATTAAGAGTAAACTGGCGCAGTTGCAGCCCTTCTTCCCTCAGGGCCTGAAAGTCGTTTATCCGTACGACACCACACCTTTCGTGAAGATCTCAATCCATGAAGTGGTGAAGACGCTGTTTGAAGCGATCGTTCTCGTGTTCCTGGTGATGTACTTGTTCCTGCAAAACCTGCGGGCAACCCTTATTCCGACTATTGCCGTGCCCGTGGTGCTACTGGGTACCTTTGCAGTACTGGCTGCGTTTGGTTTCTCCATTAACACCCTGACGATGTTCGGGATGGTATTGGCGATAGGTTTGCTCGTCGATGATGCCATCGTGGTGGTTGAGAACGTAGAACGCGTCATGGTTGAGGACAAGCTGCCGCCAAAAGAGGCGACCCAGAAGTCGATGGAGCAAATCCAGGGCGCTCTGGTGGGCATTGCCATGGTGCTTTCAGCGGTGTTTATTCCGATGGCATTTTTTGGAGGTTCAACCGGGGCTATCTATCGCCAGTTCTCGCTGACCATTGTCTCCGCGATGGCCTTATCGGTGCTGGTGGCGTTGATATTAACGCCTGCTTTATGTGCAACGCTGCTCAAACCGGTTTCCAGCGACCATCATGAAAAGAAAGGTGGATTCTTCGGCTGGTTTAACGCGCTTTTTGATAAGAGCGTGGAGCACTACAGCAACAGCGTGAGCGGCATTTTACGTAAGACTGGACGCTATCTGCTGGTTTACGTCATCATCGTCGGCGGCATGGCAGTACTGTTCCTGCGCCTGCCTTCCTCCTTCCTGCCGGAAGAGGATCAGGGGGTGTTTATGACGATGGTTCAGCTGCCGGCAGGGGCGACGCAGATGCGTACCCAGCAGGTACTCGATCAGGTTCAGGACTATTATCTGACGAAAGAGAAAGCGAACGTTGAATCGGTCTTTACCGTAAACGGATTTAGCTTTAGCGGGCAGGGGCAGAACTCCGGTATCGCTTTCGTCAGCCTGAAGCCATGGGAAGAACGCCCGGGCAAGGAAAACGGCGTTGAGGCGATTGTCAGCCGCGCAACGAAAGCGTTTAGCCAGATCAAAGATGGTCTTGTATTTCCGTTTAACCTCCCTGCCATTATTGAACTGGGTACCGCAACAGGCTTTGACTTTGAACTGATTGACCAGGCAAACCTGGGACATACGCAGCTCACGCAGGCACGTAACCAACTGCTTGGCATGGTAAGGGAACATCCTGACTTACTGGTCCGCGTGCGTCCTAACGGACTGGAAGATACGCCACAGTACAAACTGGATGTCGACCAGGAGAAGGCCCAGGCGCTGGGTGTGAGCATATCTGATGTCAATCAGACCATCTCAACAGCATTGGGTGGCACTTATGTGAACGACTTTATCGATCATGGACGCGTGAAAAAAGTTTATGTCCAGGCTGATGCTCGCTTCCGTATGTTACCAGGAGATATTAACGACCTGTATGTGCGTAGTGCTAACGGCGAAATGGTGCCTTTCTCTGCCTTTAGCAGCTCTCACTGGGTGTACGGCTCACCTCGTCTGGAACGTTACAATGGGATGCCATCAATGGAGATCCTCGGTGAGTCTGCGCCAGGCAAAAGTACCGGTGAGGCAATGGAGATGATGGAAAGCCTTGCGTCGAAACTGCCTTCCGGAATTGGCTACGACTGGACGGGGATGTCTTATCAGGAACGTCTTTCCGGAAATCAGGCTCCAGCACTGTATGCCATTTCACTGATTGTGGTGTTCCTGTGTCTGGCGGCTCTCTATGAAAGCTGGTCAATTCCATTCTCGGTCATGCTGGTTGTGCCCCTGGGGGTGATCGGCGCGCTTCTGGCTGCATCAATACGTGGGCTGAACAATGACGTTTACTTCCAGGTTGGTCTGCTTACGACAATTGGTTTATCAGCCAAAAACGCCATACTGATCGTTGAGTTCGCCAAGGATCTTATGGATAAAGAAGGCAAAGGGATTATTGAAGCCACGCTGGAAGCCTCACGTATGCGTCTGCGCCCTATCCTGATGACCTCTCTGGCATTTATCCTTGGTGTTATGCCTCTGGTCATCAGTAGTGGCGCAGGTAGTGGGGCACAAAACGCTGTCGGGACGGGCGTGATGGGAGGGATGCTGTCAGCCACTCTGCTGGCCATTTTCTTTGTTCCTGTTTTCTTCGTTGTTGTCCGGAGACGGTTTACAAAGCATAAGGATTAATGAAAATCATAAAGGCACCTCTGGTGCCTTTTTAATTTCCTGTCAGCATTCTAATAAAAAGACATCTCTTCACATTTCCTCCATAAATAATCAACGCCCCTCTTTTTTCTCCATGATTTTTACAATCCACACAATTTGAGATTATTCCCCGTGCTGTATGGTATTAGTGCGGTGGTAAAATAATCATCAATTCGTAAATTGCCGCATCGGCTCTTAAGCGAATAAGCGATCATATTGAGGTAACATCATGAAAAGATTCCTTTCCGTTGCACTTCTCGCTGCGCTGCTTGCTGGTTGCGCGCACGACTCTCCCTGTGTACCGATATACGACGATCAGGGGCGACTGGTTCACACCAATACCTGTATGAAGGGGACTACCCAGGATAACTGGGAAACAGCAGGTGCGATTGCCGGTGGCGCCGCAGCAATAGCTGGCCTGACTCTCGGTATTGTCGCCCTGACTAAATAATACTTTTAAAAGCGCGGCCATCGCCGCGCTTTTATTTTATCTAATCAAAGGGATGTATATTTCCCCTCTCAGATATCATCAGATAATTTTTAGATTCAGTATCCTGTTTTTTTTATAGCCCTATTTCCTTACCTATACAACCTCAGTCTGAATCACTGAATTGATTTAACGCTGCTGCGAGTAAGCATTATGCATTCCGTGAATTCATTTATAGCTGGGTTAAGACGCTTTAATACGTCAGTAAGGTATTAACGGCACTCGTTGGAATATCTGATAAGGAAATTGGTTTAGCTGAGGGCATAACGCAAAAAGGCCATCCTTTCGGATGGCCTTTTTGCTTGTTTGATGTCTGGCAGTTCCCTACTCTCACATGGGGAGACCCCACACTACCATCGGCGCTACGGCGTTTCACTTCTGAGTTCGGCATGGGGTCAGGTGGGACCACCGCGCTAAAGCCGCCAGACAAATTCTTTTACTTCTTGCCGAACTTTAACCTAAGTATAAAGTGGTGCTGATACCCAGAGTCGAACTGGGGACCTCACCCTTACCAAGGGTGCGCTCTACCAACTGAGCCATATCAGCACGCTAAATTTGATGCCTGGCAGTTCCCTACTCTCACATGGGGAGACCCCACACTACCATCGGCGCTACGGCGTTTCACTTCTGAGTTCGGCATGGGGTCAGGTGGGACCACCGCGCTAAAGCCGCCAGGCAAATTCTGTTAATCTGTATCAGGCTGAAAATCGTGTCTGTCTCTTCGCCGAAACAGCTTCGGCGTTGTAAGGTTAAGCCTCACGGTTCATTAGTATCGGTTAGCTCAACGCATCGCTGCGCTTACACACCCGACCTATCAACGTCGTCGTCTTCAACGTTCCTTCAGGAGACTTAAAGTCTCAGGGAGAACTCATCTCGGGGCAAGTTTCGTGCTTAGATGCTTTCAGCACTTATCTCTTCCGCATTTAGCTACCGGGCAGTGCCATTGGCATGACAACCCGAACACCAGTGATGCGTCCACTCCGGTCCTCTCGTACTAGGAGCAGCCCCCCTCAATTCTCCAGCGCCCACGGCAGATAGGGACCGAACTGTCTCACGACGTTCTAAACCCAGCTCGCGTACCACTTTAAATGGCGAACAGCCATACCCTTGGGACCTACTTCAGCCCCAGGATGTGATGAGCCGACATCGAGGTGCCAAACACCGCCGTCGATATGAACTCTTGGGCGGTATCAGCCTGTTATCCCCGGAGTACCTTTTATCCGTTGAGCGATGGCCCTTCCATTCAGAACCACCGGATCACTATGACCTGCTTTCGCACCTGCTCGCGCCGTCACGCTCGCAGTCAAGCTGGCTTATGCCATTGCACTAACCTCCTGATGTCCGACCAGGATTAGCCAACCTTCGTGCTCCTCCGTTACTCTTTGGGAGGAGACCGCCCCAGTCAAACTACCCACCAGACACTGTCCGCAACCCGGATTACGGGTCTACGTTAGAACACCAGCCATTAAAGGGTGGTATTTCAAGGTTGGCTCCACGCAGACTGGCGTCCACGCTTCAAAGCCTCCCACCTATCCTACACATCAAGGACCAGTGTTCAGTGTCAAGCTATAGTAAAGGTTCACGGGGTCTTTCCGTCTTGCCGCGGGTACACTGCATCTTCACAGCGAGTTCAATTTCACTGAGTCTCGGGTGGAGACAGCCTGGCCATCATTACGCCATTCGTGCAGGTCGGAACTTACCCGACAAGGAATTTCGCTACCTTAGGACCGTTATAGTTACGGCCGCCGTTTACCGGGGCTTCGATCAAGAGCTTCGCGTTGCCGCTAACCCCATCAATTAACCTTCCGGCACCGGGCAGGCGTCACACCGTATACGTCCACTTTCGTGTTTGCACAGTGCTGTGTTTTTAATAAACAGTTGCAGCCAGCTGGTATCTTCGACTGATTTCAGCTCCGTCCGCAGGGACTTCACCTACATATCAGCGTGCCTTCTCCCGAAGTTACGGCACCATTTTGCCTAGTTCCTTCACCCGAGTTCTCTCAAGCGCCTTGGTATTCTCTACCTGACCACCTGTGTCGGTTTGGGGTACGATTTCGTGTTACCTGATGCTTAGAGGCTTTTCCTGGAAGCAGGGCATTTATCACTTCAGCACCGTAGTGCCTCGTCATCACACCTCAGCGTTAATAAGGTACCGGATTTACCTGGAACCTCCGCCTACATGCTTAAACCGGGACAACCGTCGCCCGGCTGACATAGCCTTCTCCGTCCCCCCTTCGCAGTAACACCAAGTACAGGAATATTAACCTGTTTCCCATCGACTACGCCTTTCGGCCTCGCCTTAGGGGTCGACTCACCCTGCCCCGATTAACGTTGGACAGGAACCCTTGGTCTTCCGGCGAGCGGGCTTTTCACCCGCTTTATCGTTACTTATGTCAGCATTCGCACTTCTGATACCTCCAGCATGCCTCACAGCACACCTTCAACGGCTTACAGAACGCTCCCCTACCCAACAACGCCTAAGCGTCGCTGCCGCAGCTTCGGTGCATGGTTTAGCCCCGTTACATCTTCCGCGCAGGCCGACTCGACCAGTGAGCTATTACGCTTTCTTTAAATGATGGCTGCTTCTAAGCCAACATCCTGGCTGTCTGTGCCTTCCCACATCGTTTCCCACTTAACCATGACTTTGGGACCTTAGCTGGCGGTCTGGGTTGTTTCCCTCTTCACGACGGACGTTAGCACCCGCCGTGTGTCTCCCGTGATAACATTCTTCGGTATTCGTAGTTTGCATCGGGTTGGTAAGCCGGGATGGCCCCCTAGCCGAAACAGTGCTCTACCCCCGAAGATGAGTTCACGAGGCGCTACCTAAATAGCTTTCGGGGAGAACCAGCTATCTCCCGGTTTGATTGGCCTTTCACCCCCAGCCACAGGTCATCCGCTAATTTTTCAACATTAGTCGGTTCGGTCCTCCAGTTAGTGTTACCCAACCTTCAACCTGCCCATGGCTAGATCACCGGGTTTCGGGTCTATACCCTGCAACTTAACGCCCAGTTAAGACTCGGTTTCCCTTCGGCTCCCCTATACGGTTAACCTTGCTACAGAATATAAGTCGCTGACCCATTATACAAAAGGTACGCAGTCACCCCATAAAGAGGCTCCCACTGCTTGTACGTACACGGTTTCAGGTTCTTTTTCACTCCCCTCGCCGGGGTTCTTTTCGCCTTTCCCTCACGGTACTGGTTCACTATCGGTCAGTCAGGAGTATTTAGCCTTGGAGGATGGTCCCCCCATATTCAGACAGGATACCACGTGTCCCGCCCTACTCTTCGAGTTCACAGCAAGTGTGCTTTCGTGTACGGGACTATCACCCTGTACCGTCGGACTTTCCAGACCGTTCCACTAACACACAAGCTGATTCAGACTCCGGGCTGCTCCCCGTTCGCTCGCCGCTACTGGGGGAATCTCGGTTGATTTCTTTTCCTCGGGGTACTTAGATGTTTCAGTTCCCCCGGTTCGCCTCGTTAACCTATGTATTCAGTTAACGATAGTGCAACGGATTGCACTGGGTTTCCCCATTCGGACATCGCCGGGTCAAAGGTTCATATCACCTCGCCGGCGCTTTTCGCAGATTAGCACGTCCTTCATCGCCTCTGACTGCCAGGGCATCCACCGTGTACGCTTAGTCGCTTAACCTCACAACCCGAAGATGTTTCACTTCCGATTGCGAAAATTTGAGAGACTCGAACACACCATTAAAGATGTGTCGTTTCAATTTTCAGCTTGATCCAGATTTTTAAAGAGCAAATATCTCAAACATGACTCGCAAGTCAGTTTTGAGATATGACGGCAGGTGACTTTCACTCACGAACCAGCAAGTGGCGTCCCCTAGGGGATTCGAACCCCTGTTACCGCCGTGAAAGGGCGGTGTCCTGGGCCTCTAGACGAAGGGGACGTACAGTCTCAATCGCAAGACGCCTTGCTATTTACTTTTCATCAGACAATCTGTGTGAGCACTGCAAAGGCAGGTTCTTTAAGGTAAGGAGGTGATCCAACCGCAGGTTCCCCTACGGTTACCTTGTTACGACTTCACCCCAGTCATGAATCACAAAGTGGTAAGCGCCCTCCCGAAGGTTAAGCTACCTACTTCTTTTGCAACCCACTCCCATGGTGTGACGGGCGGTGTGTACAAGGCCCGGGAACGTATTCACCGTGGCATTCTGATCCACGATTACTAGCGATTCCGACTTCATGGAGTCGAGTTGCAGACTCCAATCCGGACTACGACGCACTTTATGAGGTCCGCTTGCTCTCGCGAGGTCGCTTCTCTTTGTATGCGCCATTGTAGCACGTGTGTAGCCCTACTCGTAAGGGCCATGATGACTTGACGTCATCCCCACCTTCCTCCAGTTTATCACTGGCAGTCTCCTTTGAGTTCCCGGCCTAACCGCTGGCAACAAAGGATAAGGGTTGCGCTCGTTGCGGGACTTAACCCAACATTTCACAACACGAGCTGACGACAGCCATGCAGCACCTGTCTCAGAGTTCCCGAAGGCACCAATCCATCTCTGGAAAGTTCTCAGGATGTCAAGAGTAGGTAAGGTTCTTCGCGTTGCATCGAATTAAACCACATGCTCCACCGCTTGTGCGGGCCCCCGTCAATTCATTTGAGTTTTAACCTTGCGGCCGTACTCCCCAGGCGGTCGACTTAACGCGTTAGCTCCGGAAGCCACGCCTCAAGGGCACAACCTCCAAGTCGACATCGTTTACGGCGTGGACTACCAGGGTATCTAATCCTGTTTGCTCCCCACGCTTTCGCACCTGAGCGTCAGTCTTTGTCCAGGGGGCCGCCTTCGCCACCGGTATTCCTCCAGATCTCTACGCATTTCACCGCTACACCTGGAATTCTACCCCCCTCTACAAGACTCTAGCCTGCCAGTTTCGAATGCAGTTCCCAGGTTGAGCCCGGGGATTTCACATCCGACTTGACAGACCGCCTGCGTGCGCTTTACGCCCAGTAATTCCGATTAACGCTTGCACCCTCCGTATTACCGCGGCTGCTGGCACGGAGTTAGCCGGTGCTTCTTCTGCGGGTAACGTCAATCGACAGGGTTATTAACCCTGTCGCCTTCCTCCCCGCTGAAAGTACTTTACAACCCGAAGGCCTTCTTCATACACGCGGCATGGCTGCATCAGGCTTGCGCCCATTGTGCAATATTCCCCACTGCTGCCTCCCGTAGGAGTCTGGACCGTGTCTCAGTTCCAGTGTGGCTGGTCATCCTCTCAGACCAGCTAGGGATCGTCGCCTAGGTGAGCCGTTACCCCACCTACTAGCTAATCCCATCTGGGCACATCCGATGGCAAGAGGCCCGAAGGTCCCCCTCTTTGGTCTTGCGACGTTATGCGGTATTAGCTACCGTTTCCAGTAGTTATCCCCCTCCATCAGGCAGTTTCCCAGACATTACTCACCCGTCCGCCACTCGTCAGCGAAGCAGCAAGCTGCTTCCTGTTACCGTTCGACTTGCATGTGTTAGGCCTGCCGCCAGCGTTCAATCTGAGCCATGATCAAACTCTTCAATTTAAGTTTGATGCTCGTGAATTAAACTTCGTAATGAATTACGTATGTTCACTCAGAGACTTGGTATTCATTTTTCGTCCGAGGACGTTAAGAATCCATGTCACTTTGAGTGCCCACACAGATTGTCTGATAAATTGTTAAAGAGCAGTTGCGACGCGCTTCAGCGCTCTGTCGCGAGGTGGCGTATATTACGCTTTCCTCTTTCAGAGTCAACCCGTTATTTCAGGATTTTTCTCTTCAACCGACCGGGTTGTCTGTGAAGTGATTCACATCTGCCGTGTCGATGGAGGCGCATTATAGGGATCCCAGTTTTTAGCACAAGTATTTTTTAGATCTTTTTTTCCAACTGATGATTTTCCGTGCTTTTCGCTGAAAACCCACCCGATCCGCTTAAAAATTGACGCATTTTGCCTTGCCTCGCTCCAGGAATACGATCAAAGTCTTCTTTAATAACGCTCATCTGTATCGAGGTAGATATGTTTGCAGTATTACGTCCTTATAAACATCTGTTCCCCCAAAAAGGCGATCGCGTGATGATCGATGCCAGCAGCGTGGTCATTGGTGATGTTCGCATGGCCGATGATGTCAGCATCTGGCCACTTGTCGCGATCCGGGGCGATGTTAACTACGTTGCAATCGGTGCACGCACCAATATTCAGGACGGCAGCGTGTTGCATGTGACTCATAAGTCATCTTATAACCCTGAGGGCAACCCGCTCATTATTGGGGAAGATGTTACCGTCGGCCATAAAGTGATGCTCCACGGCTGCACGATCGGTAACAGGGTTCTCGTTGGGATGGGATCGATTTTGCTGGATGGCGTCATTGTAGAAGATGACGTAATGATTGGCGCAGGGAGTCTTGTTCCGCAAAACAAGCGTCTTGAAAGTGGGTATCTCTATTTAGGCAGCCCGGTTAAACAGATCCGCCCCCTAAAAGAGACGGAGATCGAAGGATTGAAATACTCAGCGAACAATTACGTTAAATGGAAAAATGACTATCTGGATCAGGATAACCAGATCCAACCCTGATCGTCTTCCTGCTGATCGCGGATCAAATCGCTGGCATCCTCTTCCAGGTCCCAGCGATTTTCGCAAAAGACCGCTAACGGATCTGCCCCCCCAAAGCGCTGAAGCAACGTTTCCCCTTTAATCGCACAGGTGAGCTGCATTCCATGCACCAACACCGGGAAACAAACCGCTTGCTTGTTTTCATCCCAGATTTCTCTGTCGGGAAAATGAATCGCCTGATTCACGCCGTCAGTTCCTGTTTCAGCTTTTCAATCACCGGTTCTACAGCGGGTAACACGCCATGCCAGAGTAGCACCGCATGAGCCGCCTGCCCCACCAGCATTCCCAGACCATCAGCCACGTGTTTTGCCCCCTGTTGTTCGCACCAGGTCAGAAAGGGCGTTTTCCCTTTTTGATAAAACATGTCATAGGCGTAGATGTGGGAATGAATCAGGGATGCAGGAATCGCCGGGATCTCTCCATTAATACCGCTTGAGGTGGCATTAATCACAAGATCAAATTCGTGACGCGCGAGATCGTCAGGTGCTACCGCAGCTACGCTGCCTGTGTGTGCGAACAACGCCGCCAGCTCTTCTGCTCTGGAGAAAGTACGGTTGGTGATTGTCACCGCACAATCCAGCGAAAGAAGAGGAAGCAATACGCCGCGCGAGGCGCCACCCGCGCCGATCAGCAGGATCCGAAAGCCTGGTTTAATAAACGACAATCGCTCCAGATCGCTGAGTAAACCAATCCCATCGGTGTTATCGCCCAGAAGGCGACCATCTTCAAGCCGCTTAAGAGTATTGACGGCGCCAGCGAGCGACGCACGTTCGGTCAGTTCATCCGCGCGCCCGAAAGCCTCTTCTTTAAAAGGCACCGTGACGTTCGCACCTTTACCACCCGCATCAAAAAAGCTATTCAGCGTCGGTATAAATGCATCAACAGGCGCAAGAACCCGACCATACGGGTGATCTATATGCAATTGCTCCGCAAACAGCCGATGGATCAGAGGCGACTTGCTGTGCGCGATCGGGTTACCAAAAACAGCATAGGTTTCCATCACATTATCCCTGGCGAAAACGTTCGCCGGTCAAGGCATCGCGAATTTCTGACGGGTTAAGACGACCACCGGTTTCACCCACGGCTACCGGGAAATCATTCCCGAACTGCGCCAGAACTTCTTCGGTTGTCCGACAAGGGGGAAGCCCGGTCAGGTTGGCGCTGGTTGAAACCAGAGGTTTACCAAATGCCTGGCATAACTCCACCACCAGCGGATGGTCGGTGACGCGTACCGCGAGTGAATCGAAACGCCCGGTTAACCAGCGCGGCGTTGTCGGCTGTGCAGGAAAAACAAACGTCACGGGACCAGGCCACGCAGAGAAAATGGTTTCCCGCTGTGCAGGTGTCAGCATGGAATCATCAATATAAGGCTTAAGCTGCTCGTAGTTCGCAGCGATCAAAATCAATCCTTTTTCGACAGGCCGCTGTTTTAGCGCCAGCAGACGGTTAACGGCGACTTCGCTGTCAGGATCACACCCGACCCCGAAAACGGCTTCTGTTGGATAGGCGATGACTTCTTCTTTTTTCAGGATTTCCACCGCCTGCGCGATGGAGCCTGATGGCAGGTTATTATTCACTGATTTGATCCGCCGAAACCGGCTTTCCACATTGTTTACTGGCGCAAAAGCGTTTCAAGCCTTGCGCGGTTTTCTTCTCTATAAGTAACGGATAATCGCAATGAGAGCAGACGCCCGCTACTGGTTTGAAATTGATGACGAACTGGCATTCAGGATAGCGATCGCACGAATGGAAGGTCTTGCCATAACGAGAGCGCCGCTGCACCAATTGGCCACGCTGGCACTGAGGGCAGGCAATTGCCGTTTCATCTGGCTTATCAATTTGTTCCGTATGTTCACACTCCGGGTAGCGGCTGCATCCGATAAACATCCCGAACCGCCCCTGCCGCAGCGCCAGTTCACCGCCACAGAGAGGACAAAGCTGTCCCTCCAGAATTTTGACGATATGTCCATCCGCCTGGCTTTTCAGGGGACGGACATAATCACATTCCGGATAGTTTGAACAACCGAGAAACGGACCGTGTTTCCCGGACCGAATAACAAGTTCTGCCCCGCACTGTGGGCAGGGCTCGTTTTTATGCACCGTGAAGAGTGCTGATTTGGCCATAACAACTCTTGTTGCTGCACATAGAATTAATGCAGCATACCTTCATTCACTTCAAAGAGTAATTCTTCCATTTGCTGATAGGCATTTTCACAGCCTGGAATGTTGAACAGAACCATCAGGATCACCCATTTCAGATCTTCCAGTTCAAACTCAGCAGTATCCAGCGCCATGACGCGCTCTATCACCATCTCTCTCGTTTCGAGGTTTAGCACCTGAATCTGCTCGAGGAATAAAATGAATCCCCGGCAGCTGGCATCCAGCCTTTCACACTCTTCAGCTGTATAGATGCGCACAGACAATGGGTCAGAAGCAAGCTGCATCGGTTCGGCGAGGCCGTCCTGATAATCAGCCAACTTATCCAGCCACATCAACGCATTATATATATCTTCCCGCTCAAAACCTGCGTCGGTCAGATCCCGTGTTAATTTGTCCTGATCCACCTGCATTTCTGCTTCGTTGTGGATGTAAGTCTCAAACAAATACATCAGTACGTCGAACATGGCATGCCCTCCTTAATCGGACATAGCCGCCGGGTACAGCTGCGATCCACCCTGCTAACTCCAGTTCGAGTAGCTGTGCTACCGTTACTGGCACAGGTTGGCCGGCACGTTCAGCGACAACGTCAACAGGTGTTACCTCATCTCCTACGTTAGCCAGGAGCTTGGGAAATGGCAATGCTACTGCCTCCTGATCCGATGAAATATGTCGCTTTTGGAGATCATCCTGCAACCAATGCAGTCCATACTGCAAATTTTCAAGGATATCTTCTTTGCAGGTCACCAGCGTCGCCCCCTGTTTTATCAGCCAGTGAGGGCCTTCGCAGCCGGGGTTCCCCAACGGGCCGGGCAGCGCAAAAACTTCACGCCCTTGCTCCAGTGCGCACCTTGCGGTAACCAACGATCCACTCCGAATCGCAGCTTCGACCACCAGCACACCCTGGCTTAACCCACTGATGATCCGGTTACGCCGTGGAAAGTTACCCGGTCTGGGCGGTGTTGAGAGTGAAAACTCAGACACTATTGCCCCCTCTGAAGCGATAAGTTGCTCAGCCAGAATGTGATGACGACGCGGATAGAGACTAAAAAGACCATTGCCAAGCACGGCGACACTTCGCCCTTTTGCAGACAACGTCGCATGATGTGCTACACCGTCGATGCCGCAAGCCAGACCACTGGTGATCGTAAAGCCACATTGGGACAGCTGTTCGCTCAGCATTTTCCCCCAACGCTCGCCATACCACGAGGGCGCACGGCTGCCCACAACCGCAAGCTGCATGCTATTAAGCACGTCAACGCGGCCTCGCACAAATAGCGCCCCGGGAAAATCAGGGATAGAACGCAACAATGGCGGGAAGCGAGGATCATCCGCCGTGAGAAGGTGGTTGTCGGCGTGTTCCAGCCATTCCAGACTACGTTCAAGCTCACTCTCACTGAACGAAAAAAACTTTACGGCATGTTTGGGCGAAAGCCCTGACGCGTTGACAGCTTCAGCATCGACGGTTGCCTGGCGAAGCAGCCTCTGCGCAATCTCCAGCATCGCATCACCGTATAACGACCCGATGTTTATAAGCCGTAACCATATCTCTGTGGACGTCATCCTTTTCCCTGCCATAAGCAGCCTCAGCAATCTTTGCGATTGGTCACTGATGCTGTCAATCGACCGGGGATTTGTCTAGAATAGAAGTAATATTCTTATCAACTCCTGAACACGACTCTGGAAATTTATGGCAGTTTTGCAAGTGTTACATATTCCTGACGAGCGCCTTCGCATCGTCGCGGAACCGGTTAAAGAAGTGAATGCAGAAATTCAGCGTATCGTCGATGATATGTTCGATACCATGTACGCTGAAGAAGGCATTGGCCTTGCCGCGACCCAGGTAGACATTCACAAACGTATTATTGTGATCGACGTTTCTGAAAATCGTGATGAGCGCCTGGTGCTGATCAACCCTGAGCTGCTGGAAAAAAGCGGCGAAACAGGTATTGAGGAAGGCTGTCTGTCTATCCCTGAACAGCGCGCTTTGGTGCCACGTGCCGAAAAAGTTAAAATCCGCGCACTGGATCGTGACGGCAATCCGTTTGAGCTGGAAGCCGACGATCTGCTGGCAATTTGCATTCAGCATGAGATGGATCACCTGGTCGGTAAACTGTTTATCGATTACCTCTCACCTCTGAAGCAACAGCGTATTCGTCAGAAAGTTGAGAAACTGGATCGTTTGCGTTCTCGCGCTTAACGCCCCCGGATACAAGGAATAACGTGTCTACATCACTACGTATAATCTTCGCGGGTACCCCTGATTTTGCAGCGCGTCATCTCGACGCGCTGTTAACGTCTGGCCATCAGATTGTTGGCGTATTTACTCAGCCGGACCGTCCGGCTGGCCGCGGTAAAAAACTGATGCCTGGCCCGGTTAAGGTACTGGCAGAAACACATGGTGTACCGGTTTTCCAGCCTGCGTCATTACGACCTGAGGAAAACCAGAAGTTAGTGGCAGACCTGAACGCGGACGTGATGGTAGTTGTGGCTTACGGCCTCATTCTGCCGAAAGCGGTACTCGATATGCCCCGCCTGGGCTGTGTGAACGTTCATGGTTCTTTGCTCCCACGCTGGCGTGGTGCAGCTCCTATTCAGCGTGCTCTGTGGGCAGGCGATGCTGAAACTGGCGTGACAATCATGAAGATGGACATAGGTTTAGACACGGGCGACATGCTGTATAAACTGGCGTGTCCCATCACCGCAGAAGATACCAGCGCCACGCTGTATGACAAGCTGGCGGATCTCGGCCCGCAGGGGCTGATTGAGACGCTGCAACAGCTTGCTGACAATACAGCGACACCTGAAGTGCAGGATGAGGCACAGGTGACCTATGCTGAGAAACTGAGTAAAGAAGAAGCCCGGATCGACTGGTCCCTGTCAGCAGCTCAACTCGAACGCTGCATTCGCGCCTTTAATCCATGGCCGATGAGCTGGTTGATGATTGATGAGCAGCCAGTGAAAGTCTGGAAAGCTTCAGTTATTAACGGCAATGCATCGGCAGAGCCCGGTACGATTATCGACGCCAGCAAAAACGGTATCCAGGTTGCGACCGGAGAAGGGATACTGAATCTTGAATCGCTGCAACCGGCCGGTAAAAAGGCAATGAGCGCGCAGGATCTATTAAATTCTCGTCGTGAATGGTTCATCCCTGGCAATCGCCTTGCCTGAACAAATTTATTCTTAAGGCCCGGTGTTTCCGGGCATTTTTATTTTTACGGTTATGAAAAGACAAAATCTACGCACTATGGCGGCTCAGGCCGTTGAGCAGGTTATCGAGCAGGGCCAGTCACTGAGTAATGTCCTGCCTCCACTGCAACAAAAGGTTTCCGATAAAGACAAAGCCCTGCTTCAGGAGCTGTGCTTTGGCGTGCTGCGCACCCTCTCTCAGCTTGAGTGGTTGATTAACAAGCTGATGTCACGCCCGATGAGCGGCAAGCAGCGTACCGTGCATTATTTGATCATGGTCGGTTTCTACCAGCTTCTTCATACCCGCATTCCACCTCATGCTGCGCTGGCCGAGACAGTGGAGGGTGCCGTTGCGATTAAACGTCCTCAGCTAAAAGGATTGATCAACGGCGTGCTGCGTCAGTTCCAGCGTCAGCAGGACGAACTGCTGGCAGAATTTGCGCAAAGCGAAGCGCGCTTCCTTCACCCTGAATGGCTGCTGAATCGCCTTAAAAAAGCCTACCCACAGCAATGGCAAGACATTGTGGATGCCAATAATCAACGTCCGCCGATGTGGTTACGCGTCAATCGTAACCATCATACACGCGACGCATGGCTGGCCCTGCTGGAAGAGGCCGGAATGAGCGGCTTCACACACGCTGCTTATCCTGATGCGGTTCGTTTAGCCTCCCCTGCACCGGTACATGCATTACCCGGTTTTGAAGAGGGCTGGGTAACGGTACAGGACGCATCTGCTCAGGGCTGCATGACCTGGCTTGAGCCGAAAGACGGGGAGCAAATCCTCGATCTCTGTGCGGCGCCAGGGGGGAAAACAACGCACATCCTGGAAGTGGCGCCGCAGGCCAGCGTGATGGCCGTGGATGTTGATGAGCAGCGCCTTTCACGCGTCTATGACAACCTTAAGCGTCTGGGTATGAAAGCACAGGTTAAGCAAGGCGATGGACGCAAACCCGCTGACTGGTGTGGTGATACCCGGTTCGATCGCATTTTGCTGGACGCCCCCTGCTCAGCAACCGGCGTGATTCGTCGTCATCCCGATATCAAATGGCTGCGTCGCGATCGTGATATCAAGGAGCTTGCCCAGTTGCAATCCGAAATTCTGGATGCCATCTGGCCGCATCTCAAACCCGGCGGAACCCTGGTGTATGCAACCTGCTCTGTTCTCCCGGAAGAGAACAGTCAGCAAATTGCGGCTTTCCTGAAACGCACCCCGGACGCTACGCTGCACGATACGGGAACGCCTGAGCACCCGGGTCTGCAAAACCTGCCGGGCGCAGAAGAGGGTGATGGTTTCTTTTACGCTAAGCTAATTAAAGAGTGATGTTGAGAACAGGTCACAAAAGATGAAAATTATCATTCTGGGCGCAGGGCAAGTTGGCGGAACGCTGGCGGAAAATCTCGTGGGCGAAAACAACGATATCACCATTGTGGATACCAATGGCGATCGCCTGCGCGTTTTGCAGGACAAGTTCGACCTCCGCGTTGTTCAGGGGCACGGCTCTCATCCACGTGTGCTTCGGGAAGCGGGCGCGGACGATGCCGACATGCTGGTTGCAGTAACCAGTTCTGATGAAACCAACATGGTTGCATGTCAGGTGGCCTACTCGCTTTTCAACACCCCAAACCGCATCGCCCGCATTCGTTCTCCGGACTATGTCCGGGATGCGGAAAAGCTGTTTAATTCCGAAGCGGTACCCATCGACCATCTTATTGCGCCTGAACAGCTGGTTATCGACAGTATTTATCGTCTGATTGAGTACCCGGGCGCGTTGCAGGTTGTGAACTTTGCTGAAGGGAAAGTAAGCCTGGCGGTCGTGAAGGCTTATTACGGGGGCCCGCTGATTGGTAATGCCCTGTCGACAATGCGCGAGCATATGCCACATATCGATACGCGTGTTGCGGCGATTTTCCGTCACGACAGACCTATTCGTCCGCAAGGTTCCACCATTGTAGAAGCCGGGGATGAAGTCTTCTTTATTGCGGCTTCTCAGCATATCCGTGCGGTGATGAGTGAACTACAGCGTCTCGAAAAACCGTATAAACGTATTATGCTGGTTGGCGGCGGTAATATTGGCGCAGGTCTGGCGAGACGGCTGGAAAAAGACTACAGCGTGAAGCTGATCGAACGGGATCAACAACGCGCGTCAGAGCTGGCTGAAAAACTTCAGAATACCATCGTGTTTTATGGCGATGCTTCGGATCAGGAATTGCTGGCCGAAGAGCATATCGATCAGGTTGATCTTTTTATTGCCGTCACCAACGACGACGAAGCGAATATTATGTCCGCCATGCTCGCTAAACGTATGGGGGCGAAAAAAGTTATGGTGCTTATCCAGCGTAAGGCTTATGTCGATCTGGTACAGGGTAGCGTAATTGATATTGCTATTTCACCCCAGCAAGCCACCATCTCTGCCCTGCTAAGCCATGTGCGTAAAGCGGATATTGTCGGCGTGTCATCTCTTCGTCGTGGTGTTGCTGAAGCCATTGAAGCCGTCGCTCACGGGGATGAAACGACGTCACGCGTTGTTGGTCGCGCAATCGATGAAATTAAACTTCCACCAGGCACCATTATCGGCGCAGTAGTGCGAGGTAATGATGTGATGATCGCCAATGATAATTTACGTATTGAGCAGGGTGACCACGTTATTATGTTCCTGACCGATAAAAAATTTATTACCGACGTCGAGCGTTTATTCCAGCCAAGCCCGTTCTTCCTGTAATGATTTGGGTGCTCAGACGAGGGCACCCAAATATTAACCTTCTAATTTTCATGCCTTTTATTTTTCATAACGATTATTTATCCCCAATGGCAATTAGCTAATCATTTGTTAAACTTATAGGCGTCAGCTGGCACAAGGAGAACATAATGAGTTTTATTAAAGAATTTCGCGAATTTGCGATGCGCGGGAATGTGGTGGATTTGGCTGTGGGTGTCATTATTGGTGCGGCGTTCGGTAAGATCGTTTCATCATTAGTCGCCGACATTATTATGCCGCCGTTAGGACTGTTGATTGGAGGCATTGATTTCAAACAATTCGCCTTCACCCTTCGGGAAGCTCAGGGCGATATCCCTGCGGTTGTAATGCACTACGGCGTATTCATTCAGAACGTATTTGATTTCGTGATCGTGGCATTTGCCATTTTCATGGCGATCAAACTTATCAACAGACTTAACCGTAAAAAAGAAGAACCGGCTGCTGCCCCGCCAGCACCAACTAAAGAAGAAGTCTTACTGACTGAAATTCGCGATCTGTTAAAAGAGCAGAATAACCGCGTTTAATCAGGCGAGAGAAACAGAAAGGCCAGTGGTAAAAAAGCGATTAGCTTGCTTGCCACTGGCCTCCCAGTTACCACGTTGTGCATGTTTACCTTTACGCAAATAACTCCCTTTTCCCTTCTTGTTCTTCTCAACACGCTGTCTAAAAAGCGGGTCGTGAAGCAATGCCTCAATGGCGTTATCCTTAATTTGTCCCTTAGTATGCTGATAGCGGCTCATCATTTCTCCTGAGCATAGTTAATGTCGGCGGGAGTCTAGTCCGTGGCTGATAAAAAATCAACAACCCTGAGTTTCACTACTGGCGCCCTGTTCAAGGGCTTCCAGTATTGAGCAATAAACACTGCTGTGAGCAGTACCGCAGCACGCGTCATTCAGCCTTTGTAGAGATCGTTGCATGGCCTGCAGCTCCTGAATTCGTCCTTCAACTTCATCCAGCCGGGCCTGAACGATGCTTTTAGATTCCTGACACGTATGATGTTCAGGATCGATACGGATCGACAGCAGTTCACGGATCGACTCCAGCGTGAAGCCGAGTTGCCGGGCATAGCGGATAAAACGAAGGCGTTGCAGGTCGTTATCCGTATAAAGGCGAAATCCACCTTCTGTTCTGACCTCATGATCGATCATCTGCTGCTTTTCGTAGTAGCGGATAGTATCCGGCGTTACGTTAGCAAGCTTCGCAAGTTCACCTATGCGGTACATGGCTACTCCTCGTTTATTTTTTGCATTAACCTTTCACTGTACTCACCATGCAAAAAGTCAGTATTCATTCCCGTCTGGCGCAGTTTTATTTCGATGAGCGCTAATCGACGGCTGATTTCGGAGTACCGCGGGTCATTCTTATGAATGCCTTTAAGCAGATCGGCAAGCTCGACGGCTTCATTGCGTTGCTGAAGTTCAGGGGGTAAACAACCTGCGTTTTTCAGTAAGCGATAACCGGCTCGTAATTCAGGGGGAATGTGTGAATCATCGTCCAGCACCAGTGGCTCACCGCTACCGGGGAGATTTTCAAACTCGCCTTTGTTTTGGGCATCGCTAATATGGCGTTCAGCCCACTGATCGAGCAACCACATAATGAACTCCAGGGGATGAGCAGAAAAGATACAGACATTGTAGATAAGTGGAGATTCTGCGGATATAAAAAAACCCGCCGAGGCGGGTTTTTTTACGTTACTACAGATTACTCTGCAGCAGCTTCTGCTTTCTCTGAACGATCAACCAGCTCGATGTATGCCATCGGCGCGTTGTCGCCTGCACGGAAGCCACACTTCAGAATGCGAGTGTAACCACCGGCACGGCTCGCGAAACGCGGGCCCAGTTCGTTAAACAGTTTTGCCACGATCTCGTTATCACGAGTACGGGCGAATGCCAGACGACGATTAGCAACGCTGTCAGTCTTGGCAAGAGTAATCAGCGGCTCAACTACGCGACGCAGCTCTTTCGCTTTAGGCAGGGTCGTCTTGATGATTTCATGACGAACCAGTGAACCTGCCATGTTGCGGAACATAGCCTGGCGATGGCTGCTGTTGCGGTTCAGTTGACGACCACTCTTACGATGGCGCATGACCTTATCCTTCTCAGTAAAACCTTAACCTGTGATCCGGTTACTCGTCAGCAATGCTTGCTGGTGGCCAGTTTTCCAGGCGCATGCCCAGAGACAGACCACGTGAAGCCAGCACGTCTTTAATCTCGGTAAGAGATTTTTTACCCAGGTTCGGCGTTTTCAGCAACTCAACCTCGGTACGCTGTACCAGATCACCGATATAGTGGATAGCTTCTGCCTTGAGGCAGTTAGCAGAGCGGACAGTCAATTCCAGATCGTCAACAGGGCGCAGCAGGATCGGATCGAATTCTGGTTTCTCTTCTTTCACTTCCGGCTGACGTACATCACGTAAGTCAACGAAAGCTTCCAGTTGTTCTGCCAGGATGGTTGCCGCACGACGAATCGCCTCTTCAGGATCGATTGTGCCATTGGTTTCCATTTCGATGACCAGCTTGTCCAGGTCGGTACGCTGTTCTACACGCGCTGCTTCAACATTGTAGGCAATACGCTCTACAGGGCTGTAGCATGCGTCGACCAGCAGACGGCCGATTGGGCGCTCATCTTCTTCCGAATGAATTCGGGCAGAAGCCGGCACATAACCACGACCGCGCTGAACTTTGATACGCATGCTAATAGCTGCGTTCTCATCGGTCAGGTGGCAGATCACGTGCTGCGGCTTGACGATTTCAACATCACCGTCGTGGGTGATGTCGGCTGCAGTCACAGGGCCAATGCCAGATTTATTCAGAGTAAGAATAACTTCATCTTTACCCTGAACTCTCACCGCCAGCCCTTTCAGGTTGAGCAGGATTTCAAGGATATCTTCCTGAACGCCTTCTTTGGTGCTGTACTCATGAAGTACACCATCAATCTCAACCTCGGTCACCGCGCAACCCGGCATCGATGAGAGCAGAATACGGCGCAGTGCGTTACCCAGAGTATGGCCAAAGCCACGCTCTAAAGGCTCAAGGGTCACCTTGGCGTGCGTCGAACTCACTTGCTCGATATCTACCAGGCGCGGTTTTAGAAACTCTGTCACAGAACCCTGCATTGTGTCCTCTCTTTGGTACTAAGCTTTACTTGGAGTAAAGCTCGACGATCAGGTGTTCGTTAATGTCCGCAGACAGATCAGAACGCTCAGGCTGACGCTTGAACGTACCTTCCATCTTGCCAGCATCAACTTCCAGCCAGGTTGGCTTTTCACGCTGCTCAGCCAGCTCCAGAGCGGCTTTCACGCGAGATTGCTTTTTCGCTTTCTCACGAATGCTAACAACGTCATTCGCTTTAACCTGATAAGAAGCGATGTTAACAACACGACCGTTTACCATGATTGCTTTATGGCTAACCAACTGGCGTGATTCAGCACGAGTCGCGCCGAAGCCCATACGGTATACAACGTTGTCCAGACGACCTTCCAGCAGAGCCAGCAGGTTTTCACCTGTGTTGCCTTTCAGACGTGCTGCTTCTTTATAGTAGTTACGGAACTGACGCTCCAGCACACCGTAGATACGGCGAACTTTTTGCTTTTCACGCAACTGCACACCATAGTCAGACAGACGCGGTTTACGCGCACCGTGCTGGCCAGGAGCTTGTTCAATTTTACACTTGGTATCGATCGCGCGAACGCCAGACTTAAGGAATAAGTCGGTGCCCTCACGACGGCTCAGCTTGAGCTTAGGACCCAAATATCTTGCCATTTTCTATCTCCAACTAACCTAAAAAACGAGCGTTATACGCGACGTTTTTTCGGCGGACGACAACCGTTATGAGGGATCGGAGTCACATCAGTAATATTCGTGATGCGGAAACCAGCGGCGTTCAGAGCGCGAACAGTAGATTCACGACCCGGACCCGGACCTTTAACCATAACTTCCAGATTCTTGATGCCGTATTCTTTTACGGCTTCAGCGCAACGCTCTGCTGCAACCTGAGCTGCGAACGGAGTGGATTTGCGAGAACCACGGAAACCGGAACCACCGGCTGTTGCCCAACCCAATGCGTTACCCTGACGATCAGTAATAGTAACGATGGTGTTGTTGAAAGAAGCATGGATATGAGCCACGCCGTCAGAGACTTGTTTTCTTACACGTTTACGTGCACGAACTGGTGCCTTTGCCATTATTCAATCACCCCGATTATTTCTTGATCGGTTTGCGCGGACCCTTACGGGTACGTGCGTTGGTCTTAGTACGCTGACCGCGCACTGGCAGACCACGACGATGACGCAAACCGCGATAGCAACCAAGATCCATCAGGCGCTTGATGCTCATGCTGATTTCACGGCGCAGATCACCTTCAACGACAAATTTGGCAACTTCGTCACGCAGCGTGTCGATTTGTTCTTCAGACAGCTCACTGATCTTAACATCTTCAGCGATACCCGCTGCAGCCAGAATGGCTTTGGAACGGGTCTTGCCGACGCCGTAGATCGAAGTTAATGCGATCACAGCATGTTTCTGATCAGGAATGTTAATGCCTGCTATACGGGCCACTATGCACTCCTACTATTTAATATGTACGCACCATGCTGAAAAGCCCGTTTTCAGGATACTCAAATGGAAACGTACAGACATACAAAAGATTGGCTGGCTAATCTAGCCAGCTCAACCCAACTTTGCAAGAAAAATATGCGAAATAATCAGCCTTGGCGCTGTTTATGCTTCGGCTCGGCACTGCAAATCACACGGATGACACCATCACGCTTAACGATTTTGCAGTTACGGCATAATTTCTTGACGGAAGCACGAACTTTCATTTTTACTCTCCGTAACTTCTCAGACGACCATTTAGCGGCCGTAGCCTTTCAGGTTCGCCTTCTTCAATGCAGACTCATACTGACTGGACATCATCAGAGTTTGCACTTGAGCCATAAAGTCCATAATCACGACAACAACGATAAGCAGTGAGGTCCCACCGAAGTAGAACGGTACTTTCATTGCATCACGCATGAACTCCGGGATCAGGCAGATAAAAGTAATATAAAGCGCACCAACCAAAGTCAGGCGAGTCATTACTTTATCGATATACTTCGCCGTTTGCTCTCCCGGACGAATTCCTGGTACAAATGCACCGGACTTCTTCAGGTTATCTGCTGTTTCACGCGGGTTGAAGACCAACGCCGTGTAGAAGAAACAGAAGAAGATGATCGCAGACGCATAGAGTAACACATAAAGTGGTTGCCCAGGCTGCAAATACAGCGAAATTGTTGTCAGCCAGTTCCAACCAGTACCGCCCCCGAACCATGACGCGATGGTTGCCGGGAACAGAATAATACTGGAAGCGAAGATAGCCGGGATAACCCCCGCCATATTCACTTTCAGCGGTAAATGTGTGCTCTGTGCAGCATAGACACGACGACCCTGCTGACGTTTAGCGTAGTTCACCACAATGCGGCGTTGACCACGTTCAACGAAGACAACAAAGAACGTCACTGCAAATACTAATACTGCAACCAACAGCAACAGGAGGAAGTGCAGGTCGCCTTGACGCGCTTGCTCGATAGTATGGGCGATGGCCGGCGGGAGACCCGCAACGATACCGGCGAAGATAATGATTGAGATACCGTTACCGATACCTCGTTCAGTAATCTGTTCGCCGAGCCACATCAGGAACATGGTCCCTGTGACCAGACTTACAACAGCGGTGAAATAGAATGCAAAGCCTGGGTTTAATACCAGGCCCTGCATACCAGGCATATTCGGAAGACCGGTAGCAATACCGATCGACTGGAATATTGCCAGCACCAGAGTGCCGTAACGGGTGTACTGGCTAATCTTACGACGTCCAGACTCCCCTTCTTTCTTCAACTCTGCCAGGGCCGGATGAACGACCGTCAGCAGCTGGATAATAATCGATGCCGAAATGTACGGCATAATACCCAGTGCGAAAATAGAAGCACGGCTGAGAGCACCACCAGAGAACATGTTGAACATTTCAATGATGGTGCCTCGCTGTTGCTCAAGCAGTTTGGCAAGTACAGCGGCATCAATACCAGGGATCGGAATAAAAGAGCCAATACGGAACACAATCAGCGCGCCGATTACAAACAGCAGTCTGCGTTTCAGCTCGCCAAATCCACCTTTGGCACTTTGAAAATCTAATCCCGGTTGCTTAGCCATCTGCTACTTATTCCTCAATTTTACCGCCAGCAGCTTCGATAGCAGCACGAGCACCTTTAGTAACACGCAGGCCACGAACAGTTACCGGAGTAGAAACTTCACCAGACAGGATCACTTTCGCGAACTCGATCTGGATACCGATAATGTTAGCTGCTTTCAGCGTATTCAGGTCTACAACGCCGCCTTCAACTTTCGCCAGGTCAGACAGACGGATTTCCGCTGTAATCGCTGCTTTGCGAGAGGTGAAGCCGAACTTCGGCAGACGACGGTACAGTGGCATCTGGCCACCCTCGAAACCGCGACGTACGCCACCGCCAGAACGAGAGTTCTGACCTTTGTGACCACGACCACCGGTTTTGCCGAGGCCAGAACCGATACCACGACCCAGGCGTTTACCCGCCTTTTTAGAGCCTTCGGCCGGAGACAGAGTATTTAAACGCATCTCTTACTCCTCAACTTTAACCATGAAGTAAACCGCGTTGACCATACCACGAACAGCAGGAGTATCCTCGCGCTCAACGGTATGACCAATACGACGCAGACCCAGGCCAAGCAGCGTTGCCTTGTGTTTCGGCAGACGACCGATTGCACTGCGGGTTTGAGTGATTTTAATAGTCTTTGCCATGGTCAATTACCCCAGAATTTCTTCAACGGATTTACCACGCTTGGCAGCGACCATTTCTGGAGAATTCATATTTTCCAGGCCATCAATAGTTGCACGAACCACGTTGATCGGGTTGGTGGAACCATATGCTTTAGCCAGAACGTTATGAACTCCAGCAACTTCCAGAACGGCGCGCATTGCACCACCGGCGATGATACCGGTACCTTCGGAAGCTGGCTGCATGAATACACGAGAACCCGTGTGAACACCTTTAACTGGGTGTTGCAGGGTACCGTTGTTCAGCGCGACGTTAATCATATTGCGACGGGCTTTTTCCATCGCTTTCTGGATCGCTGCTGGAACTTCACGCGCTTTACCGTAACCAAAACCAACGCGACCGTTACCATCACCCACTACAGTCAGAGCTGTGAAGGAGAAAATACGACCACCTTTAACGGTTTTAGATACGCGGTTTACCGCGATCAGCTTTTCCTGCAGTTCGCCAGCCTGTTTTTCGATGTGAGCCATCTTACACCTCTACCTTAGAACTGAAGGCCAGCTTCACGGGCAGCATCTGCCAGTGCCTGGACACGACCATGATATTGGAACCCGGAACGGTCAAAGGAAACATTGCTGATGCCTTTTTCCAGAGCGCGTTCTGCAACAGCTTTACCTACAGCTGCAGCGGCGTCTTTGTTACCGGTATACTTCAATTGTTCTGAGATAGCTTTTTCTACAGTAGAAGCAGCTACCAGAACTTCAGAACCGTTCGGTGCAATTACCTGTGCGTAAATATGACGCGGGGTACGATGTACCACCAGGCGAGTTGCACCCAGCTCTTTGAGCTTGCGGCGTGCGCGGGTCGCACGACGGATACGAGCAGATTTCTTATCCATAGTGTTACCTTACTTCTTCTTAGCCTCTTTGGTACGCACGACTTCGTCGGCGTAACGAACACCCTTGCCTTTATAAGGCTCAGGACGACGGTAGGCGCGCAGATCTGCTGCAACCTGACCGATCAGCTGTTTATCAGCGCCTTTCAGCACGATTTCAGTCTGAGTCGGGCATTCTGCAGTGATTCCGGCCGGCAGCGGATGCTCAACAGGGTGTGAGAAGCCCAGAGACAGGCCTACTGCATTCCCTTTGATAGCTGCACGATAACCTACACCAACCAGCTGAAGCTTTTTAGTGAAGCCTTCGGTAACACCAACAACCATTGAGTTCAGCAGGGCACGCGCGGTACCAGCCTGAGCCCATCCATCCACGAAACCATCACGTGGACCGAAGGTCAGAGCGTTATCTGCATGTTTAACTTCAACAGCTTTGTTGAGGGTACGAGTCAGCTCGCCGTTTTTACCTTTGATCGTAATAACCTGACCGTCGATTTTGACATCAACGCCGGCAGGAATAACGACCGGTGCTTTAGCAACACGAGACATTCTTTCCTCCGATTAGGCTACGTAGCAGATAATTTCGCCACCAAGACCAGCCTGGCGCGCTGCACGATCAGTCATAACACCTTTAGAGGTAGAAACAACTGCGATACCAAGACCAGCCATTACTTTTGGCAGCTCATCTTTTTTCTTATAGATGCGCAGGCCTGGGCGGCTGACACGCTGAATGCTTTCTACAACAGCTTTACCCTGGAAATACTTGAGAGTAAGTTCCAGTTCCGGCTTGGTGTCGCCTTCAACTTTAAAATCTTCGATAAAACCTTCTTCCTTCAGCACGTTGGCAATTGCCACTTTCAGCTTGGCGGAAGGCATGGTGACCGCAACTTTGTTCGCGGCCTGACCGTTACGGATACGGGTCAGCATATCCGCGATCGGATCTTGCATGCTCATCTGTCTTTACTCCCGTGATTCAATTGGTAATTACCAGCTAGCCTTTTTCAAGCCTGGTACTTCACCGCGCATGGCGGCTTCACGCAGTTTGATACGGCTCAACCCAAACTTGCCCACATAACCATGTGGACGACCTGTTTGACGACAGCGGTTACGCTGACGAGACGGGCTGGAATCACGCGGCAGAGACTGCAGCTTGAGAACCGCATTCCAACGATCTTCGTCGGAAGCGTTCACATCAGAAATGATCGCTTTCAGTTCAGCGCGTTTAGCGAAGAATTTATCAGCTAAAGCTACGCGCTTTACTTCGCGTGCTTTCATTGATTGCTTAGCCATTCAGTAACCCTACCTTACTTGCGGAACGGGAAGTCAAAGGCAGCCAGCAGAGCACGGCCTTCTTCATCAGATTTCGCAGTAGTGGTAATGGTAATATCCAAACCACGCACGCGGTCGACTTTATCGTAGTCGATTTCTGGGAAGATGATCTGCTCACGGACACCCATGCTGTAGTTACCACGACCGTCGAAAGACTTAGCGGACAAGCCACGGAAGTCACGGATACGTGGAACAGCAATAGTGATCAGGCGCTCAAGGAACTCCCACATGCGTTCGCCACGCAGAGTTACTTTACAGCCGATCGGATAGCCCTGACGGATTTTGAAGCCTGCAACAGATTTGCGTGCTTTGGTGATCAGCGGTTTTTGACCGGAGATTGCTGTCAGGTCAGCTGCTGCGTTATCCAGCAGTTTCTTGTCAGCGATCGCTTCACCAACACCCATGTTCAGGGTGATCTTCTCGACCCGAGGGACTTGCATGACAGAATTGTAGCTAAACTCAGTCATGAGTTTGTTAACTACTTCGTCTTTGTAGTAATCATGCAGTTTCGCCATCGTACTACTCCAAATTACTTGATAGTTTCGCTGTTAGACTTGAAGAAACGGACTTTTTTGCCGTCTTCGAATCTAAAGCCTACACGGTCAGCCTTACCGGTAGCCGCATTGAAGATTGCAACGTTAGAAACCTGAATAGCAGCTTCTTTTTCAACGATGCCGCCTGGTTGGTTCAGGGCCGGAACCGGCTTCTGATGTTTCTTAACCAGGTTGATACCTTCAACGACGAGTTTGCCGGAAGACAGAACATTTTTTACTTTACCGCGTTTACCTTTATCTTTACCGGTTAACACGATAACTTCGTCATCACGACGGATTTTCGCTGCCATGATTCGCTCCTTAGAGTACTTCTGGTGCCAGAGAGATAATTTTCATGAACTTCTCAGTACGAAGTTCACGAGTTACCGGCCCAAAGATACGCGTGCCGATAGGCTGCTCGCTGTTATTGTTTAAAATAACGCATGCATTACCATCGAAGCGAATGACAGAACCGTCAGGGCGACGAACACCCTTCTTGGTGCGCACCACTACCGCCTTCAGCACATCACCTTTTTTGACCTTACCACGTGGAATTGCTTCCTTGATGGTGATCTTGATGATGTCGCCTACGCCTGCGTAGCGACGGTGCGAGCCACCCAGAACCTTGATACACATTACGCGACGTGCACCGGAGTTGTCGGCGACGTTCAGCATAGTCTGTTCTTGGATCATTTTAGTGCTCCGCTAATGTCAACTACTACCTGAGACTCTAAAATCAGAGCCGTTAAAAAGCCCCATATCGAGGGCGCGGCATTATAACACCGCTTCTGCAATATGGGTAGAAAAAATAAACGGCTCATTGCTGAGCCGTTTATTCGTATTGAGAATGCGTACTCTATTACAGAACCGCTTTCTCTACAACGCGAACCAGCGTCCAGGACTTAGTCTTGGACAGTGGACGGCATTCACGGATTTCAACCTTGTCGCCGATACCACATTCGTTGTTCTCGTCATGTACGTGCAGTTTGGTCGTACGCTTGATGAATTTACCGTAGATCGGGTGTTTCACAAAACGTTCGATAGCTACAACAATGGATTTCTCCATTTTATCGCTAACAACACGACCTTGCAGAGTACGGATTTTATCGGTCATTACGCACCCGCCTTCTGAGTCAGTAAAGTCTTAACGCGCGCAACATTGCGACGCACTTGCTTCAGCAGGTGAGTCTGTTGCAGCTGGCCACTTGCAGCCTGCATACGCAGGTTGAACTGCTCACGCAGCAGGTTCAGCAGCTCAGCGTTCAGCTCTTCAACGCTTTTTTCACGCAGCTCTTTTGCTTTCATTACATCACCGTCTTAGTTACAAAGGTGGTTTTGATAGGCAGTTTCGCTGCTGCCAGGCCGAAGGCTTCACGGGCCAGCTCTTCCGGAACACCGTCCATTTCATAAAGGACTTTGCCCGGTTGGATCAAGGCAACCCAGTACTCCACGTTACCTTTACCTTTACCCATACGAACTTCCAGTGGCTTCTCGGTGATCGGTTTGTCCGGGAATACACGGATCCAGATCTTACCTTGACGCTTAACTGCACGGGTCATTGCACGACGTGCTGCTTCGATCTGACGTGCAGTCAGACGACCACGGCCAACAGCTTTCAGACCGAAAGTGCCGAAGCTAACATCCGTACCCTGCGCCAGACCACGGTTGCGGCCTTTGTGCACTTTACGGAATTTTGTACGCTTTGGTTGTAACATCAGCGACGCTCCTTATTTACGGCCTTTACGCTGCTGCTTTTTAGGTTGAGCAGCCGGTTTTTCCGGTTGTTCAACAGCAGCCATACCACCCAGGATCTCACCTTTGAAGATCCATACCTTAACGCCGATTACACCGTAAGTGGTGTGCGCTTCAGAGGTGTTGTAGTCAATGTCAGCACGCAGAGTGTGCAGCGGTACGCGACCTTCGCGGTACCATTCGGTACGTGCGATTTCCGCGCCGCCCAGACGGCCGCTAACTTCAACTTTGATACCCTTAGCGCCCAGACGCATTGCGTTCTGTACAGCACGCTTCATAGCACGACGGAACATAACACGACGTTCCAGCTGAGAAGTGATGCTGTCAGCAACCAATTTAGCGTCCAGTTCAGGCTTACGAACTTCAGCGATATTGATCTGTGCAGGAACGCCAGCGATATCCGCTACGACCTTGCGCAGTTTTTCTACGTCTTCGCCTTTCTTACCGATAACGATGCCAGGGCGAGCAGTGTGAATAGTCACACGGATGCTCTTAGCTGGACGCTCGATAACGATACGAGATACAGACGCTTTAGCCAGTTCCTTAGTCAGGTACTGACGTACTTTAAAATCGCTGTCCAGGTTGTCAGCGAATTCTTTGGTGTTCGCAAACCAGGTAGAGTTCCATGGTTTTACAATACCCAGGCGAATACCATTAGGATGTACTTTCTGACCCATTGCTAGTCTCCAGAGTCTCAGCGATCGGACACAACCACAGTAATGTGGCTGGTGCGCTTCAGGATGCGATCTGCACGACCTTTCGCACGCGGCATAATGCGCTTCATGCTTGGGCCTTCATCTACGAAAATTTTCGCGACTTTCAGATCGTCGATGTCAGCGCCATCGTTGTGTTCAGCGTTAGCAATGGCAGATTCCAGTACTTTCTTGACCAATACCGCAGCTTTCTTGTTGGTATAGGTCAGGATGTCCAGGGCCTGCGACACTTTCTTACCGCGAATCAGGTCAGCAACAAGGCGAACCTTCTGTGCAGAAGAACGAGCATGGCGATGTTGAGCTAAAGTTTCCATCTCTTCCTCCTACCTTATTTCTTCTTCGCTTTTTTATCAGCAGCGTGGCCGCGATAAGTACGAGTCGGTGCGAATTCACCCAGTTTGTGACCAACCATTTCGTCGGTAACAAAGACTGGAACGTGCTGACGACCATTATGGACAGCGATGGTCAAACCGATCATGTTAGGAAAGATCGTTGAACGACGGGACCAAGTGCGCAGGGGCTTCTTGTCTCCGCTTTCCACCGCTTTCTCTACCTTCTTCAGCAAGTGCAGGTCAATAAAAGGACCTTTCTTGAGAGAACGTGGCATGGCTTATCCTCTAAAATTATTTGCTACGGCGACGTACGATAAATTTATCAGTACGCTTGTTGCTGCGGGTCTTCTTACCTTTGGTCTGAACGCCCCACGGAGTTACCGGGTGCTTACCAAAGTTACGACCTTCACCACCACCATGTGGGTGATCGACTGGGTTCATCGCAGTACCGCGAACGGTAGGACGAACACCACGCCAGCGTGCAGCACCAGCTTTACCCAGAACGCGCAGCATATGCTCAGCATTGCCAACTTCGCCCAGAGTAGCGCGGCAGTCTGCTTCGACTTTACGCATTTCACCAGAACGCAGACGCAGGGTGACATAAGCACCGTCACGCGCAACGATCTGAACGTAAGTACCCGCGGAACGCGCCAGCTGACCGCCTTTACCTGGTTTCATTTCTACGTTATGAACGGTAGAACCAACCGGGATATTGCGCATCGGCAGGGTGTTGCCTGCTTTGATTGCAGCATCAACGCCAGACTGAATCTGGTCGCCAGCTTTCAGGCCTTTAGGGGCCAGGATGTAACGGCGTTCGCCATCTTTGTACAGAACCAGCGCGATGTTCGCGGAACGGTTCGGATCGTACTCAAGACGCTCAACAACTGCTGGGATACCGTCTTTGTTGCGTTTGAAGTCAACAATACGATAAGCCTGCTTGTGGCCACCACCGATGTGACGAGTGGTGATACGGCCATTGTTGTTACGACCACCGGATTTGCTGTTTTTTTCCAGCAACGGAGCAAAAGGTTTGCCCTTGTGCAGCTCAGGGTTAACCACTTTAACTACGTGGCGACGACCCGGAGATGTCGGTTTACATTTAACAACTGCCATTGTATTACTCCTCCGACTTACTCAGCGCCGCCAACGAAGTCCAGGTTCTGGCCTTCTTTCAGGGTGACGTAAGCTTTTTTCCAGTCGCTACGACGACCGATACGCTGTCCGTGACGTTTAACTTTCCCTTTAACTACCAGGGTGTTAACGACTTCGACTTCGACTTCAAACAGTTTCTGCACAGCAGCTTTGATCTCTGCTTTGGTCGCGTCTTTAGCAACTTTGAGAACGATGGTGTTTGTTTTTTCCATCGCAGTAGACGCTTTTTCAGAAACGTGCGGTGCGCGCAGCACCTTCAGCAGACGTTCTTCACGAATCATGCCAGCATCTCCTCAACTTGCTTAACAGCATCAGCAGTCATTACGACTTTGTCGAAGGCGATCAGGCTAACCGGGTCGATACCAGTCGCGTCGCGTACGTCAACCTTGTGCAGGTTACGCGCGGCCAGGAACAGGTTCTCGTCCAGCTCACCGGTGATGATCAGCACATCTTCCAGAGCCATGTCTTTCAGTTTCTGTGCCAGCAGCTTAGTTTTAGGCGCTTCAACAGAGAACTTCTCGACAACGATCAGACGATCCTGACGTACCAGTTCGGACAGGATGCTTTTCAGCGCGCCGCGGTACATCTTTTTGTTAACTTTTTGACTGTGGTCCTGTGGACGCGCAGCGAAGGTCACGCCACCTGAACGCCAGATCGGGCTCTTGATAGAACCTGAACGCGCACGGCCGGTACCTTTCTGGCGCCATGGCTTTTTGCCTGAACCAGTTACTTCAGCACGAGTCTTCTGAGCACGAGTACCCTGACGAGCACCAGCTGCATAAGCAACAACAACCTGGTGAACCAGCGCTTCGTTGAAATCACGACCGAAGGTAGTTTCGGAAACAGTCAGCGCGCTCTGCGCGTCTTTCAATACTAATTCCATTGCTATCCCCTTACGCCTTCACAGCTGGTTTAACGATCAGGTCGCTACCGGTTGCACCCGGGACCGCACCTTTAACCAGCAGCAGGTTGCGCTCAGCGTCAACACGTACTACGTCCAGGCTCTGAACGGTTACACGTTCGTTGCCCAGCTGACCTGCCATTTTCTTGCCTTTGAACACTTTGCCCGGAGTCTGGTTCTGACCGATAGAACCCGGAACGCGGTGAGACAAGGAGTTACCGTGAGTAGCGTCCTGGGTACGGAAGTTCCAGCGCTTAACGGTACCAGCAAAACCTTTACCTTTAGAGGTACCGGTTACGTCAACTTTTTTAACGTCAGCAAACAGCTCAACGCTAATGTCCTGACCTACGGTGAACTCTTCGCCTTCAGCAAGACGGAATTCCCACAGACCACGGCCAGCTTCTACGCCAGCTTTAGCGAAGTGACCCGCTTCTGGTTTGGTTACACGGTTAGCTTTTTTAGCACCAGTGGTCACCTGAACAGCGCGGTAGCCATCGTTAGCCAGATCTTTAACCTGGGTAACGCGGTTTGCTTCAACTTCGATTACGGTTACTGGGATTGAAACGCCATCTTCAGTGAAGATGCGGGTCATGCCCACTTTTTTACCGACTAAACCAATCATTGTATCAACCTCTCAATCGCTCGATGACCTGATTAACCCAGGCTGATCTGCACGTCTACACCGGCAGCCAGATCCAGACGCATCAGAGCATCAACGGTTTTCTCAGTTGGCTCAACGATGTCAACCAGACGCTTGTGAGTGCGGATCTCGTACTGATCACGCGCATCTTTGTTAACGTGCGGAGAGATCAGAACGGTAAAGCGCTCTTTGCGGGTCGGCAGCGGGATCGGACCACGGACTTGCGCACCAGTGCGCTTAGCAGTCTCGACGATTTCCGCGGTTGATTGATCGATCAGACGATGATCAAACGCTTTAAGGCGGATACGGATTCTTTGGTTCTGCATGAGACCAGAGCTCCAATTATTTTATAAACGAAAATGATTACTCCTCAAACCCATTACGATTGATGGGAGAGTGTAACCGTTCTTACGTAGCTCCCCAATTGGGAGCATTGTTGAGTAACAAAGTGAGCTACTCTGGTTCAGATTGAACCCGCCGTCAATTACGACAAGCCCGCGCATTATACGTAAATCAGCGAAAGACGCAAGTGCCGTTTAGAAATTAAGCGCCAAAGTCGTACTCTGCGTAAGGCATCGCAATTTTTTATGCAAAGTATCCCTTCTCAACTCTTTGTCTGAAGCCGCTGCGCAATTGGTGTTTTTACACATTGCCGGGCATGCTGATTATTACGAGTATGCGCTCAAACCATTTTGAGGCTCTCGCTATGCTAATGTCCCTCCCCTTTCTGCTGATCTATTTTGCGTTATCGGCCTTGCTTGTACGCACCGATATTCGCACGGGGCTGCTTCCCGATAAATTCCTTTGCCCGCTGCTATGGACGGGCCTGCTCTACCAGCTTTGTCTTCATCCTGATTTTTTGCCGAGCGCGGTAGTGGGTGCGACGGCAGGATACGCCGGATTCGCCGTTATCTATTGGGGATATCGACTCATCTGCCGATGTGAAGGGATGGGGTATGGCGACATAAAATATCTGGCGGCGCTGGGAGCATGGCATGGCTGGTGTGTACTGCCAGTACTGGCATTAGTGGCCGCGTTAATGGCTCTGCTGTATCTGGTTGGTTTCTCGTTGTTCAACCCTGATAAGCAGGCATTAAAAAACCCACTGCCTTTTGGGCCATTTCTGGCGGCAGCGGGTTTATGCGTTGGCTGGGAAAGCCTGATTAACTTTCCACTTTGATCTGAGACTGAAGGTAGTTCTGTAGGCCAATTTTGCTAATGAGATCCAGTTCGGTCTCAAGCCAGTCGATGTGCCCTTCTTCATCGGCCAGGATCTGGATCATCATATCCCGACTGACGTAGTCATGTACGCTGTCTGCATAGGCAATGGCTTCACGCAGGTCTTTTGCACCCTCCAGCTCTAGCCGGAGATCAGAACGCAGCATCTCTTCAACATCTTCTCCGATGCCCAGTTTTCCGAGATCCTGTAGGTTAGGAATGCCTTCGAGGAATAAAATACGCTCAATATATTTATCGGCGTGTTTCATTTCATCAATGGACTCATGGTATTCAACATCGTTGAGGCGAGTCAGTCCCCAGTTTTTGAACATTCTTGCATGGAGAAAATACTGATTGATTGCGACAAGCTCATTTCCCAATAATTTATTGAGATAACTTATGATTTTAACATCACCTTTCATTATATAGTCCCTCCGCTTCCACTCATTGAAGCGTAGATCGGGCTACGGGGATGTCAAAAAAAAGATGGAGGCTTACGCGATCTCTTTGAATTCCGGGATCTGCATCAGTTCGTCCTGCATGATCTCACGCGCTGCGCGAACGCATTTACCGCATTGATTTCCCACCGGAACAAACTTACGAAGCTGCTGGAAAGATTGTGGTTGAAACTGGCGAACGGCCTGACGAATTTTTTTGTCGCTTACACCATTACATAAACAAACGTACATAAAGACTCCCGTTCAAAATATGCGCAAAGTGTAAGTGAGAATGGTTATGATTACAATAGCACGGGCGTCGGAATACGTGGCGGGAGAAAGCAAAAAATGCGAATTTTTATGACAATGCCCAACGGCAGAAAACAAAAAAGGACGCCGAAGCGTCCTTTTTATTTCAGGGATAATTAATTAGCCCAGAACTTTAGCAACAACGCCCGCGCCAACGGTACGGCCGCCTTCACGGATTGCGAAACGCAGACCGTCATCCATCGCGATTGGGTGGATCAGAGTCACAACCATCTTGATGTTGTCGCCTGGCATTACCATCTCTACGCCTTCTGGCAGTTCGATGGTACCGGTCACGTCAGTTGTACGGAAGTAGAACTGTGGACGGTAGCCTTTGAAGAACGGAGTATGACGGCCGCCTTCGTCTTTGGACAGAATGTACACTTCAGATTCGAACTTGGTGTGTGGCTTGATTGAGCCTGGCTTCGCCAGAACCTGACCACGTTCGATTTCTTCACGCTTGATACCACGCAGCAGAACACCAACGTTCTCACCAGCACGGCCTTCGTCCAGCAGTTTGCGGAACATTTCAACGCCAGTACAGGTAGACTTCGCAGTCTCTTTGATACCAACGATTTCAACTTCTTCACCAACTTTGATGATACCGCGCTCTACACGACCGGTAACAACGGTACCACGACCGGAGATGGAGAATACGTCTTCGATTGGCAGCAGGAATGGCTTGTCAATCGCACGCTCTGGTTCTGGGATGTAAGAATCCAGGAAGCCAGCCAGTTCGATGATTTTCGCTTCCCACTCTGCGTCGCCTTCCAGCGCTTTCAGCGCGGAACCACGAACGATTGGAGTGTCGTCGCCTGGGAAATCGTACTGAGACAGCAGTTCACGAACTTCCATCTCTACCAGTTCCAGCAGCTCTTCGTCATCAACCATGTCGCATTTGTTCAGGAACACGATGATGAAAGGAACGCCTACCTGACGACCCAGCAGGATGTGCTCACGAGTCTGAGGCATAGGGCCGTCAGTCGCAGCAACAACCAGGATCGCGCCGTCCATCTGCGCAGCACCGGTGATCATGTTTTTAACATAGTCGGCGTGGCCTGGGCAGTCTACGTGTGCGTAGTGGCGAGTCGGGGTGTCATACTCAACGTGAGAGGTGTTGATGGTGATACCACGAGCTTTTTCTTCTGGTGCGTTATCGATCTGGTCGAAAGCACGAGCAGCACCGCCGTAGGTTTTAGCCAGTACGGTAGTGATTGCAGCAGTCAGGGTAGTTTTACCATGGTCAACGTGGCCGATAGTACCAACGTTGACGTGCGGTTTTGTACGTTCAAATTTTTCTTTAGACACGGCTATATTCCTTACTATAGTGCTCTCCCCTTCGGAGAGAGCACGGGACTTAGGTTTTAATCCTGTGGATTACTTACCACGGGCTTCGATAACGGCCTGAGCAACGTTGTTCGGCGCATCATCATACTTCAGGAATTCCATAGTGTATGATGCACGACCTTTGGTCAGAGAACGCAGCTGAGTTGCATATCCGAACATTTCAGACAGCGGAACTTCAGCGTGGATCTTAACGCCAGTTACTTCGGATTCCTGACCACGCAGCATACCGCGACGACGGCTCAAGTCACCGATAACGTCACCGGTGTTCTCTTCCGGAGTTTCTACTTCAACCTTCATGATTGGCTCAAGCAGAACTGGTTTTGCTTTCTTAAAGCCTTCTTTAAAGGCAATAGACGCAGCCAGTTTAAACGCCAGTTCAGAGGAGTCAACGTCGTGGTAAGAACCGAAGTGCAGACGAACACCCATGTCTACAACCGGGTAACCAGCCAGAGGACCAGCTTTCAGCTGCTCCTGGATACCTTTATCAACGGCAGGGATGTATTCGCCAGGAATTACACCACCTTTGATGTCGTTGATGAACTCGTAACCTTTAGGGTTAGAGCCCGGCTCCAGTGGGTACATGTCGATCACAACGTGACCGTACTGACCGCGACCACCAGACTGCTTAGCGTGTTTACCTTCAACATCGGTAACTTTCGCGCGAATCGCTTCGCGGTAAGCAACCTGAGGTTTACCCACGTTCGCTTCAACGTTGAATTCACGCTTCATACGGTCAACGATGATGTCCAGGTGCAGTTCACCCATACCAGCGATGATGGTCTGGTTAGATTCTTCATCAGTCCATACGCGGAATGATGGGTCTTCTTTCGCCAGACGGCCCAGAGCAAGACCCATTTTTTCCTGGTCAGCTTTGGTTTTTGGTTCAACCGCGATGGAGATTACCGGCTCAGGGAATTCCATACGCTCCAGAATGATCGGGTGATCCGGGTCACACAGGGTGTCACCAGTAGTCACGTCTTTCAGACCGATAGCAGCAGCGATGTCGCCCGCACGAACTTCTTTGATCTCTTCACGTTTGTTAGCGTGCATCTGTACGATACGGCCAAAACGTTCACGCGCCGATTTCACGGAGTTCAGGATGGTGTCACCGGAGTTAACCACACCAGAGTAAACGCGGAAGAAGGTCAGGTTACCCACGAATGGGTCGGTAGCAATTTTGAACGCCAGCGCAGAGAACGGCTCGTCATCACTTGCGTGACGCTCAGCCGGAGTATCTTTACCGTCGTCCAGGATGCCGTTGATCGCAGGAACGTCAACCGGGGATGGCAGGTAGTCAACTACCGCATCCAGCATTGCCTGAACACCTTTGTTCTTGAACGCAGAACCACAGGTTACCAGGATGATTTCGTTGTTCAGAACACGCTGACGCAGAGCAGATTTGATCTCTTGCTCAGTCAGTTCTTCACCACCCAGGTATTTCTCCATCAGCTCTTCAGAAGCTTCTGCTGCGGATTCGATCAGGTTCTGGTGCCATTCGTCAGCCAGGTCCTGCATCTCTGCCGGGATATCTTCGTATTCGAAGGTAACGCCCGCATCTGCTTCGTTCCAGTTGATGGCTTTCATTTTCACCAGGTCGATAACACCGGTGAAGCCTTCTTCAGCACCAATTGCCAGCTGAAGCGGAACAGGGTTCGCGCCCAGACGGGTTTTGATCTGGCCAACAACTTTCAGGAAGTTAGCACCCATACGGTCCATTTTGTTAACGAACGCGATGCGTGGAACTTTATATTTGTTAGCCTGACGCCATACGGTTTCAGACTGTGGCTGAACACCACCAACTGCGCAATAAACCATTACCGCGCCGTCAAGAACACGCATGGAACGTTCTACTTCGATGGTGAAGTCAACGTGCCCTGGGGTGTCGATGATGTTTACGCGATGCGGTTCGTACTGCTTAGCCATACCTGACCAGAAAGCAGTAGTCGCTGCGGAGGTGATAGTAATACCACGCTCCTGCTCCTGTTCCATCCAGTCCATGGTGGCTGCGCCGTCATGAACTTCACCGATTTTATGGTTTACACCGGTGTAGAACAGAATACGTTCGGTAGTAGTGGTTTTACCGGCGTCGATGTGCGCACTGATACCGATGTTACGGTAGCGTGCGATGGGTGTTGTACGAGCCATTTGATTCCTCGTTTATATCTTTAGGCGTTCAGTTAAGTTACCCAGAGCGGGCGGCTTCTCTGAAGCGCCCGCCTGGTGACTACGACTCCGAAGGGATTACCAACGGTAGTGTGCGAACGCCTTGTTGGCTTCTGCCATACGGTGAACGTCTTCACGTTTCTTAACTGCAGTACCTTTGTTTTCTGCAGCATCAGAAAGTTCGTTCGCCAGACGCAGAGCCATGGATTTATCACCGCGTTTACGAGCAGCTTCAACGATCCAACGCATTGCCAGAGCATTACGACGAACCGGACGAACTTCAACTGGAACCTGATAAGTAGAACCACCAACGCGGCGAGACTTAACTTCTACAGTCGGGCGCACGTTGTCGAGAGCGACTTCGAAAGCTTCCAGTTCATTTTTACCAGAACGCTGAGCCAGGGTCTCCAGCGCGCTGTATACGATTGCTTCTGCAGTAGATTTTTTACCATCTACCATCAGGATATTTACAAATTTTGCCAGCAGTTCTGATCCGAATTTCGGATCTGGAAGAATTTTACGCTGACCAATGACGCGACGACGTGGCATGGGATTACTCCGTTGTTAATTCAGGATTGTCCAAAACTCTACGAGTTTAGTTTGACATTAAGATAAATCAGTTTGGCCTTACTTAACGGAGAACCATTAAGCCTTAGGACGCTTCACGCCGTACTTGGAGCGAGCCTGCTTACGGTCTTTAACACCTGAGCAGTCCAGCGCACCACGAACGGTGTGGTAACGAACACCCGGAAGGTCTTTAACACGACCGCCACGGATCAGGATCACGGAGTGCTCCTGAAGGTTGTGACCTTCACCACCGATGTAGGAAGTCACTTCGAAACCGTTAGTCAAACGCACACGGCATACTTTACGCAGTGCGGAGTTTGGTTTTTTAGGAGTGGTGGTATATACACGAGTACATACGCCACGTTTCTGCGGGCAGGCTTCCAGCGCAGGCACGTTGCTTTTTGCAACTTTGCGTGCACGTGGTTTGCGTACCAGCTGGTTAACTGTTGCCATTAAATAGCTCCTGGTTTTAGCTTTTGCTTCGTAAACACGTAATAAAACGACCTCATACAATATGAGGACGCGAAATTTTAGGGCTACGTCGAAAAGGTGTCAAGAAATATACAGCGATCTCAAATCACCAGTTCATTTGACTGGCGTGCGTCACAGTAAGATTGACGAAATCAGTATAGCCAACCACGTCAATTTTGGCTGAAATTTGACCAGAAAGACCCCGCGCATCCAGATCCTCTTTAAGCGCAGAGACTGTTATGGGGGCATTAGCGAGGATTTCAACAAAACGGCTGCCATCAAGCGCCGCGAGCACGCCATCCTGAATCAGCAGCAGATCATCGCCTTCGCGCAGCATGCTCAGTAACGTGTCGATATCGCATTGCCACGGTGAACGGCTCAGGGTATGGAGCATGACAGCCTCAGAAAGTCAGAACGGTATCGTAGTGAGAAAGTTGTTCGCGCAGCGCAGAAGATGTCAGGATCGTCACGTCCAGCACGACCGGTATTTTCTCATTTAACCCACGAGCGGCCAGCGAGTCGGCGCACACATAGAAGGTTTCAATGTCATAGAGCGGCAGAACTTTAAAGGTCGCAATGTAGTCGCGCGCAAGAATAGCCTGCGGTTGTTGGCCTGCCAGAAGCTGGAATACGCCATCGCCTAAAAAGAAGACGCCAATATCTTCGGTTAAAGCCGAGGTCGCCAGCAATGCATCCAGCCCTTCCCGGCCTGAAGCGCTGCCATGCGGGGCAGAAGTAAAAACAAACGCTACGCGCTTCATCAAAATTGCACCACTCTGTCGCAGGTCAACGCCGCCTGTGCTAATGCGCCTAATCCGCTGAGCGAAAAGCCCGGTTGCAGGTTAGCCCCTGCCAGACCAAGGCGTTCGGCTTCAGTCGCATCCGTCACGCCGCGACGCAGTGCCGCCGCGACGCAGATATGCAGGTCGACGCCCTGCGTTTCGTTTAATTTTTGCCAGGCGCGCACAAGGTCAAACTCATCGCTCGCCGGGGACGTAAACTGGTTCGCGTTATAGACCCCTTCACGATAGAAGAAGACGCTTGCCAGTTCATGACCGGCATCAAGCAGCGCATGGGCAAACTGTAGCGCGCTGCTGGCCTGCTGGGTACCGTACGCCGGGCCCGTCACCATTAACGCAAAACGCATTACTTGTCTTGCCCCAGGAAGTCGCCGCTTTTGAACTGGCGAATATAGAGGTAAACCGTGTGTTTGGAGATATTCAGGCGATCGGCCACCTGGTTGATGGCATCTTTGATATCAAAAATCCCTTTCTCATAGAGGTTCAGGACGATCTGACGATTCTTGGCGTTGTTGGATACGTTGCGATCGGCATTCACCTCTTCAATGGTGAACTCCAGCGTCTGTGTCACGAGATCCTCAACAGAAGAGGCAAAGTTCACCGATGAGCCCACGTCCGGCGTTTCTGGCGGAATGAAAGTGCTCATGATTTGCGAGAATGGCACATCAAGGTTCATGTTGATGCACAGCAAACCGATCACCCGGTGTTCGCGGTTTCGAATCGCGATCGTTTCTGATTTCATCAGCACGCCGCTTTTGGCGCGGGTGAAATAGCATTTTGAGACGCTGCTGTCCGCGCCGGTCATGTCATGCAACATACGCAATGCAAGGTCGGTGATTGGCGAACCAATTTTACGGCCAGTGTGCTCACCATTCGCAATGCGGATAGCGGAACACTTAAGATCTTGCAGGGAATGCAATACGATTTCGCAGTGGGAACCAATGAGCATCGCTAACCCGTCCACTACCGCTTCGTAGGATTTCAGAATATCGAAGTCGGTCTGGTCAAATGGACGTTGATCCAGCAAATCAAGTTCACTGGTTTCGTTGGTTAAAAGCGACCTGGACATGAAAAAAACACTCCTTTTCAGGAGCCTGTCGTTAGGTTTTCAGGGCAGGCTCATTATCTACACGGACAACTAAATTAATACAGCGTGTATAACGCTTTCCAGTGTTAATTATATCTGCCCCACAATAAAAAAACCGCCGCCTGTAAAGGCGGCGGTTTTTTTCAGCATTACTTCTTAGCTGCTGCGGCTTTGTCGTCAGCCGGTGCGTCTGTTTTCGCATCCGCTTTCGGCGCCGGTTTGATGTCCAGCAGTTCTACATCAAATACCAGCGTAGAGTTAGCCGGGATACCCGGAACGCCGGTTTTGCCGTAAGCCAGATCCGGTGGGATGACCAGCTTGATTTTACCGCCTTTCTTGATGTTCTTCAGGCCTTCGGTCCAGCCCGGGATCACACCGTCCAGACGGAAGGAGAGAGGCTCACCGCGAGTATAAGAGTTATCGAACTCTTTACCGTCGATCAGCGTACCTTTGTAGTTAACTACAACGGTGTCGCTGTCTTTAGGCGCGTCGCCGGTACCTTCTTTCTCAACTATATAGATCAGGCCAGTAGAAGACGTTTTAACGCCTTTCTCTTTAGCGAACTTATCGCGGTAGGCTTTGCCTTTCGCTTCGTTATCTTTAGCGTCTGCTTCCATCTTGGTCTGAGCGGCGCCTTTCACGCGCGCTTCAAACGCTTGCAGAGTCTGCTCGATTTCCTGGTCAGACAGTTTGCTCTTGTCTGCGAACGCATCCTGAACCCCTGCGATCAGCTGGTTTTTGTCCAGTTTGATGCCCAGTTTCTCTTGTTCTTTCAGAGAGTTTTCCATGTAACGGCCCAGAGACGCGCCAAGTGCGTAGGCGGATTTCTGGTCGTCATTCTTGAATGCCGCTTTGCTGTCTGTAGTCGCAGCAGGCTTCGCAGCAGTATCAGCAGCGAAAGACAGCGGCGCATTGAGCGCTACAGCCATAGTGGTCGCCAGCAGCGTAACTTTAAACAGTGATTTCATCCATATCTCCAGGACCTGAGGTCTCTCACCCCAGTGTTAAACGTAAATGAGTGACGTACTATAAAACGTTGTGGAAGAAATCTACAGACAGACTCCCCCGAATGTCGCTTCTTTTCAGACTATTTTTGTTTAAATAAGTTTCTTGTCAGGGAGATGGATACTGTACTTAAGGAAAAAGTCAGATAAACTTCGCCGCCGCTGGTCCATTATGGCGCATGAGAGATAAACGAGGTGAATGATGAAGGATACAACGCTCGAAGCGAGACTGGCTGAGCTGGAAAGCCGCCTGGCTTTTCAGGACATCACCATCGAAGAACTGAACCAGACCGTGACGGCTCATGAGCTTGAAATGGCAAAAATGCGCGATTTGATGCGACTTCTCACTGAAAAAGTGAAGGCAACGCAGTCGTCGCACATCGCCTCTCAGGCTGAAGAGACGCCACCACCTCATTATTGAGGCGTAAAAAAAGCGGGATTATCCCGCTTTTTTATTTTCCGCAGTACGGAATCAGTGGCAGCCGCAGCCGCCGTTACCGCAACCACCTTTACCGTGGCCGTGGTCATGACCATGATCGTGGCCGTGACCACCGCAGCAGCCGTCGTGGCCGTGATCGTGGTCATGACCGTGCGCACCATGAACGTGGCCATGAGCCAGCTCTTCTTCGGTCGCTTCACGGATAGCAACAACTTCTACGTTGAACTTCAGGTTCTGACCAGCCAGCATGTGGTTGCCGTCAACCACAACGTGGTCGTCTTCAACTTCTGTGATTTCAACCGGAACCGGACCCTGGTCAGTTTCAGCCAGGAAGCGCATGCCAACCTGCAACTCGTCAACGCCCATGAACACGTCTTTAGGAACGCGCTGAACCAGGTTGTCATCATACTGACCGTAAGCGTCGTTCGCGCCGACAGCAACGTCGAATTTGTCGCCAACTTCATGACCTTCCAGCGCCGTTTCCAGGCCGGAAATCAGGGAACCGTGACCATGCAGGTAGTCCAGCGGCGCACTCACCGGAGACTCATCAACCAACACACCGTCTTCTGTACGTACCTGATAGGCCAGGCTGACCACCAGGTCTTTTGCTACTTTCATGATATCTCCTGAGCGTGGGAAAATTGCTGGCGCAGATTGTAGCGGAATTCTGCACCCGTGTACCCTTAAGCTTAAAAAAACTCAGAGCATATCGCTAGTCTGGATGAAAAATGCCGATCACTTGCTCTTCTTTGCGAACGTGATCGCGGGCTTCTTTGTCGGCCTCACGCATCTGGTGACCGCACTTAACACATTCAACAATATCGATATTATTCTCCCGCCACATGGCCAGCGTATCTTGCGCCTGGCAAGACGGGCATTTTGCGCCCGCGATAAAGCGTTTACGTAAAGCCATCTTTCGTTACCCTTTATTCAAATTCATCCCAGCCGTCGAGCTGGCGTCGTTCCTGTTGCATCTCACGCTGGAAGATCTCCTCCAGTTCGCGACGCGCTTCCCGCACGCGGGAGATCTGCGCCGTGTCGCTGTGCACAGGCATCAGTTCACGCAGCATTCGCATATCCAGCCGGCGGAAATGCATCTGGGCGCGTTGCGCCTGGTGAGGATGCATACCCAGCGAAACCAGCGCCTTGCGCCCCAGCTCCAGCGCGCTGGAGAAGGTTTCGCGGGAGAAGTGTTTCACACCCGCCTGCAAAAGTTCGTGAGCCTCAACACGTCCGCGCGCACGCGCCAGAATATGCAGATGCGGGAAATGCTGCTGGCACAGCTCCACCAGCTTCATTGTGTCTTCCGGATCGTTACAGGTGATGACGATGGACTCCGCAGCCTCTGCGCCCGCCGAGCGCAACAGCTCAAGCTGCGTCGCATCCCCGTAGTACACCTTATAACCATATTTGCGCATCAGGTTGACGGCGCTGATATCGCGCTCCAGCACCGTAATGCGCATTTTATTTGCCATCAACAGGCGACCAATCACCTGTCCGAAGCGGCCAAAGCCCACGACGATCACCTGCGGTTTATCATCTTCCACCCACGGCGCTTCGTCTTCATCGTCTGCGGGATTCAGGCGGCGCGACAGCAGTTTGTCCACCAGCTTCATCAGCAGCGGCGTGGTCATCATCGACAGCGTGACCGTCACCAGCAGCAGCGCCATCTGGTCATCTTTGAACAGCTTCTGAGACGACGCAGTGGAAAACAGCACAAACGCAAACTCTCCGCCCTGACTTAACACGCTGGAAAACTGCATCCTTTCCGAGCTGCGCAGCCCGTAAATCCGCGCGAGGAGATAAAGCACCAGCGTTTTGACCGCCACCAGCACGGCGACACTCGCAATAACCCACAGCAGATGGGTATAGAGCACGCCAAGATTAAGCGCCATACCCACCGAGATAAAGAACAGCCCTAACAGCAGCCCCTTAAACGGATCGATGGCGGTCTCCAGCTCGTGGCGGTACTCGCTTTCCGCAAGCAGCACCCCGGCGATAAACGTCCCGAGCGCCATCGACAGCCCCAGCGCATCCATAAACAGCGCTGAACCAAGCACCAGCAGCAGCGTTGCGGCGGTGAAGACCTCGCGTACGCCGGATGCGGCAATAAACCGGAACACTGGACGCAGTAAAAACCGTCCGCCGATCAGCATCCCCGCGAAGGCCAGCACCTTCATGGAGATCTTCATCCAGTCGAAATGATCGTCTCCGGAGCCTGCCAGCAGCGGCACCAGCGCCAGCGCCGGGATCACCGCTAAATCCTGGAACAGCAGCACCGAAAAGCCCAGTTGCCCCGCCTCGTTGCGGTTCATCCCTTTGTCGCGCATCAGCTGAAGCGCCATCGCCGTCGACGACATCGCAAGACCGATCCCGCCAATCACCGCGGCCTGCCAGGAAAACTGCGTCAGCATCAGCAGGCCCGCCAGAATGGCGGCGCTGAGCAATACCTGCGCCGCCCCGACGCCAAAAATAGATTGCCGCAGTTGCCACAGCTTGGACGGATTAAGCTCAAGCCCGATGATAAACATCAGGAACACCACGCCCAGCTCGGAGAAGTGGAGAATTTCATCCACATCGCTGATAAACCCAAGCCCCCAGGGACCAATGGCTATCCCCGCCAGCAAATAGCCCAGCACCGCGCCAATGCCGAGACGCGCGGCAAGGGGGACCGCGACGACGGCGGCGAACAAAAACAGCACCCCGGCGAGGAGTAAATTCGAACCGTCCATTAGCGTCCTCCCGCCGGAATCGGTGACGCCAGCCATTCGCCATAGGCCCTGGCATGGCTCGCCAGCGCTTTCGGATCCTGCCGCCGTGCCCAGTAGATAATAATCGGGCTCATCCAGTGCATACGGCACATCGCCGCCGTCAGCTCAAACGGCCGCAGAATGTCGCTCATGGGGTAACGGTTCAGCCCGTCGTGACGGTAAGCGCTTTCCGGCTCACCGGTGGTGATGACACTCCGCCAGTACTTTCCCGCCAGCTGGTTGCCCCCCACCCCGCTGGAAAAGCCCCGGCTCAGCACGCGGTCCAGCCACTCTTTCAGCAGCGCCGGACAGCTATAGGTATAAAGCGGATGCTGGAACACAATCACGTCGTGCTGACGCAGCAGTTCCTGCTCGTAAGGAATATCAATAAAGAAATCGGGATAGTGCGCGTAGAGATCGTGCACCGTTACGTTACTGAGCTGTGTGGCCGGCTTAAGCAGCACCCGGTTTGCCACCGAGTCCTGTGATTCCGGATGGGCATACAGCAGCAGCACTTTCGCTGTCTGAGACATCACTCCCCTCCCGGTTCTGTTTTTGTGTATTGTTGTCGTTTTGGGCTACCATGGCGGCCCGGTGGGGAAATTGGCCCACACCTTACATTATCATAATGACAAATTAACATAGTCGGAACATACGGCGCTTCTATGATTGTTTTCTCCTCGTTACAAATTCGTCGCGGCGTGCGCGTCCTGCTGGATAACGCGACTGCTACCATCAACCCGGGCCAGAAAGTGGGGCTGGTCGGCAAAAACGGCTGCGGTAAATCCACCCTGCTGGCACTGCTGAAAAACGAGATAAGCGCGGATGGCGGGAACTTTACCTTCCCGGGCAACTGGCAGCTCGCCTGGGTAAACCAGGAGACCCCCGCGCTGAGCGAACCGGCGCTCGACTATGTTATCGACGGCGACCGTGAATACCGCAAGCTCGAAGCGGAGCTCAACGCCGCCAACGAACGCAACGACGGCCACGCCATCGCCACCGTCCACGGCAAGCTGGACGCCATCGACGCCTGGACCATTCGCTCCCGCGCCTCCAGCCTGCTGCACGGCCTGGGCTTCAGCAACGAACAGCTTGAACGCCCGGTGAGCGATTTCTCGGGTGGCTGGCGTATGCGCCTTAACCTGGCGCAGGCGCTGATCTGCCGCTCTGACCTCCTGCTGCTCGATGAACCGACCAACCACCTCGATCTCGATGCGGTTATTTGGCTGGAGAAGTGGCTCAAGAGCTATCAGGGCACTCTGATTCTGATCTCCCACGACCGCGACTTCCTCGACCCGGTGGTGGATAAAATCATTCATATCGAACAGCAAAGCCTGTTCGAGTACACCGGCAACTACAGCTCTTTCGAGCGCCAGCGCGCGACGCGCCTCGCCCAGCAGCAGGCGATGTATGAAAGCCAGCAGCAGCGCGTGGCGCACTTGCAAAGCTTTGTGGATCGCTTCAAGGCCAAGGCGTCAAAAGCCAAGCAGGCGCAGAGCCGCGTCAAAATGCTGGAACGCATGGAGATGATTGCCCCCGCGCACGTGGATAACCCGTTCCACTTCAGCTTCCGCGAGCCGGAGAGCCTGCCGAACCCGCTGCTGAAAATGGAAAAAGTGAGCGCGGGCTATGGCGATCGCATTATCCTCGACTCTATCAAGCTCAACCTGGTGCCAGGTTCACGCATTGGTCTGCTGGGACGTAACGGCGCCGGTAAATCGACGCTGATCAAGCTGCTGGCGGGCGAGCTTAACCCGGTCAGCGGCGAAATCGGCCTGGCGAAAGGCATCAAGCTTGGCTACTTCGCCCAGCATCAGCTGGAATTTTTACGCGCGGATGAATCGCCGATCCAGCACCTGGCGCGCCTGGCGCCGCAGGAGATGGAGCAGAAACTGCGCGACTACCTCGGCGGCTTTGGCTTCCAGGGCGATAAGGTGACGGAAAACACCGAGCGCTTCTCCGGGGGCGAAAAAGCCCGTCTGGTGCTGGCGCTGATCGTCTGGCAGCGCCCGAACCTGCTGCTGCTTGATGAACCGACCAACCACCTCGATCTCGACATGCGCCAGGCGCTGACCGAAGCGCTGATAGAGTTCGAAGGGGCGCTGGTTGTCGTATCGCACGACCGCCACCTGATCCGCTCCACCACCGACGATCTCTACCTGGTGCACGGCGGCAAAGTGGAGCCGTTCGACGGCGATCTGGAAGATTATCAGCAGTGGCTGACGGACGTGCAGAAGCAGGAAAACCAGCCGGAAGAGTCAGCGAAAGACAACGCCAACAGCGCCCAGGCGCGTAAAGATCAGAAGCGCCGTGAAGCGGAACTGCGCACCCAGACGCAGCCGCTGCGTAAAGAGATTGCCCGTCTCGAAAAAGAGATGGAAAAGCTCAACGCCACGCTTGCTGCCGTCGAAGAGAAGCTGGGCGACAGCGAACTGTACGATCAGAGCCGCAAAGCGGAGCTGACGGACTGTCTGCAAACGCAGGCGAAAGCCAAATCCAGCCTCGAAGAGTGCGAAATGGCATGGCTGGACGCGCAGGAACAGTTGGAAGCGATGCTGCAAGCCGACTAACACGCCGGGAGGGTTATGGGCTTCGATACCACGAGCGAGATTACATTCCGTAAGCTCAGCATCTTCATGACGTTCATGGACAAGGGCAATATCGCACGTACCGCCGAAACGCTCGGCCTGAGCGGTGTCAGCGTGCACCGCGCGCTGCATACCCTCGAAGAGAACGTCCGCTGCCCGCTCTTTGCTCACAAAGGGCGTAACCTGATTGCCCTCCCCTCCGCGTGGACGCTGCTGGAGTATTGTCAGGAGGTGATGCAGGTGATGGAGCGCGGGCTGGAAGAGTCGCGCAAGATTGCCGGTATCGGCCAGGGACGGTTGCGCGTCGGTACGCTTTACTCGCTGACGCTGGAAACCGTGCCGCGCCTGATAATGGGCATGAAGCTGCGCCGTCCGGATCTGGAGATGGATCTGACGATGGGCTCGAACGAAACCCTGCTCCATATGCTGGATGAGGGGTCGCTGGATGCGATTTTAATCTCTATCTCCGAGAGCGATATCGACCGTAACAGCCTCGAAGTGCTGCCCCTGTTCCATGACGATATTTTCCTTGCCGCACCGGCCTCTGCCACGCTGAATACCAGCGGTCCCGCCGATCTGCGTGACTATAAAGATCAGAAGTTTGTCGCCCTCGCGGAAGGGTTCGCCACTTACGCCGGGTTTCAGGAAGCGTTTCATATTGCCGGTTTCGAGCCGGAGATTGTGACGCGGGTAAACGATATTTTCTCGATGCTGAGCCTGGTGCAGGCGGGGGTCGGGTTTACGCTGATGCCGGGCAGGATGAAGAAAGTGTACGAAAATTCGGTGCAGCTACTGAAGCTGGCACAGCCGTACCAGATGCAGCAGCTGATTGCGATCGTCTTTGCCCGCAACCGCGAGCAGGATCCGAGCCTGCGAGCATTGGCCGCGGAAGGGCGGATGTACGCCAGAAGTTTGCAGGACGGAGCCTGAGGCCTTGCCGGGTGGCGACGCGTTGCGTCTTACCCGGCCTACAAAATAATACAACCGAACCCGTAGGCCCGGTAAGGCGCAGCCGCCACCGGGCAAAAAAACTCACGCACGCAGTCGACCCGCCAGATGCACCGCCACGTCCACCCCGCTGCGCTCCAGCGAAATGGATTCGCCTTCCCACGCCGCCTGCCGCGTCAGGCAGGTTAATATGCCTCCCGGCGGCATCTCAATCGCCAGCCGCGCTTCACGCTCGTTAGCGGAAATCACCGCCTCCTGCCAGCGCACGGTTCGCGCCATGTTCATTGCCAGATCGTCGGCAATTTTCTCCGGCTGCCAGAGCACGCGTCCGGTACTGCCGCTCAGGTACGCGCAGCGGGGACGGGAAAGCGTGACCGATTCAAACGCCGCTGCCAGCTTCTTCGCCGGTTCCGCCAGCAGCGCGCAGTGCGATGGCACGCTCACCGCCAGCCGTTTGGCCTTGCTTGCACCCTTCGCCAGCGCGCGCTCCGCCACCTGCGCCATACCGTCATCGGTTCCGGCAATCACGATCTGCGTTTCGGCGTTCAGGTTAGCGATATAGGTTCCAGTCCCCTGAATCAGGTTTTCCACCTGCGGCAGGGTCAACCCCATAATCGCCGTCAGGCCGTAGCCGTGCGGATACGCCTGCTCCATCAAATCACCGCGCAGCGCCACCAGCTTCAGCGCATCCGTAAAGTCCAGCGAGCCTGCGATAACCGCCGCAGGATAAGCGCCAATGGACAGACCGCTGACAATATCCGGCGACACGCCGCGACGTTCCAGCTCGCGCGCCCAGGCCACGCCGGCAATCAGCAGTGAAAGCTGAACCGCACGGGTGTGGGTTAACGAGGATGCGCTGTCCAGGGTATCGACTTCCGCCCCCAGCACAGCACGGGCCTGCTCCAGCTCCGTTCCCGGCAGGTTTTGCAGCATACCTTCGTGCTGTGTGCCCTGCCCCGGAAAGGTAAACAGTATTTTCATTACTCCTCCCTGTGCCATGGATCCGCTACCAGGCGCGGTCCACATTGCGTTTTTAGCAGCGTTTTGCCGTCGCGTAACCATTCTGCCAGCGCGAATCCGCCCTCGGGCGTGTCCACCTGCGTATCCGCCCGGCACAACGCACGGTTGAGCTGAGCCTGCCAGTCAGTAAACGCCTCAGGGGAAACGGTACGCGGGGCGCGGATCAGCAGATCGAGATCGCTATCGGCGTGGATCACCGGAATGCCGGTCGCCAGCGCGTAACCCGTACTACCGGTTATCCCCCACGTCCACGGCCACGACTGCTGCGCAAGCTGAAGTGCCACCTGAACCGGCGGCTGAGTGACAAACGGCGAACGCAGCAGGTCGGCGGCAACGCTCAACTCTTCGGGCGACACCACGCGCAACGCGTTCTCAGGCTTCACCCATCCGGCCGCCCGCTGGTCGCGGCGCAATCCGCGCACGCCAACGGGAATACGGCCTTCATTATCAACATCACGCCGCACCACTACCGGTAGCCCGGTATGCCAGGCCGCGTCTACCCAGGATTCGGTAATCCCTTCCAGAGCGTCGCGCGCGGTAAGCCAGATGAGGTCGTGTGGGCGTAATGTTGTGGTCATAATTACATTCCTGAAGTCAGCGAGATAAACAGCGGCAGCGACAGAATACACAGTATGGAGCTCAACAGCAGCACGGCTTCAGCATCCGGCGACTGCACGCCAAAGCGGTTACCGAACACCACGCCAAAGAAGCCCGCAGACAGCGCAATCATCAGGATGGCGGTGATCGCCACGGAGCCGTGCAGACCGAAGATTAAAACGATACCCCAGGCAATCGCTGGCTGGACCAGCAGCTTGGCGATAGTGGAAGTGATCACCATGGTGTTGATCTGAAGCTTACGCGCGGAGAGGATCACCCCGGTCAGGAACAGCGCCGCAGCGGTCGCGGACAGTCTCAGAGGTTTAATCGCCGCCAGTACCAGCTCTGGCATTTTGATGCCGATAGCGGACAGGATCACCCCCAGCAGCGGGCCCATCACGATCGGTTTTTTAATGGAGCGCCACATCAGCACCGGCAGCATGGAAAGCGTTGAACCGGAGTTATTGCCCTCGGCGCGCGCTTTTTCACGCTCCAGAATAAGCAGGCAGAACGGGGTCATCAGCACCGAACCACAGGCGATGGAGACCGCCACGGAGAGTGAAGTAGAAGAACTTTCACCCAGCACGCTGCCCAGAATCGGCAGGCCGAGCGCCGCATAGTTTGGCAGAGCGACGGTCAGCGTCAGTACGGCCGCATCCTGCGGAGATTTTTTAAAGACTTTGGTGGCGAGGAAGTAGATGGCCGCATAGGTGATCCACATCGCCAGGGTGAGCACCAGGATCAGCGGCGACTGCGCCACAATGCCGGTCCACGGGGTTTGCACGGTGGCGCTGAACAGCGCGGCAGGGAGTGCAAAATCCATAACGAAGATATTCAGCAGGGAAACATTTTTGTTATCGACCATCTTTGCTTTACCGGCCCAGAATCCCAGCAGCATGATGACGAAAATCGGTGCAAGAGCATGAACAATTACGTAAGTCATAAATCACCTGTAGTAAAAAAGTTTAAGCACTGGCGCGATGTTTATTATTTTCAGGATGCAGGTTCCCGCGTGGACGCAACGGGCGCGCCCACGGGGTAATGCATCTGGCAGGTCTCTTTTTACTTACCAGCTGGCTCGCATACGTTCACGTACGAGCGCCGAGCTGCGGCGGTTGTCAGCACCCAGACGGTTTTTCAACGTGGTGTCCTGACGAGCGTCGCTGATGGCCTGTTGCAGGGTAGTTTTCACCCGCGTCAGATCGCTTTCGGAAGGGGCATCCGGGTTGCTGATATCCAGCAGGTCGGAGAGCAGCCCCAGCGTGGCGTAGTTGCTGATGTCGTACGCCATTGGCGGAATGGTTGCCGCCAGTTTTTCCAGCGCCTCCACGGTACGCAGCGTAATGCGCGCCGCAGACTCTTTGCCCATGGCATGGATCAGCACGCCTTTATCGTTGAAGGCAATCAGGCGGTTGGCCTGGTAGCCGTGCGCCAGAAACGCGCCGGACATGGCCTTACCGACGATAAGACCAATCACCGGATGCCCCGCCAGCCGCGCATTGGCATAGGCGGCAGCGGCGCCGGCCAGCGCCTGGTGGATACCAAACGCCTCTTCGCGACGGCCATAGGCCTGGCTTGGGACATCGATCACCGCCACAATCGGGCGCTTCACGGCTTTATCGGCGTCAGCGGCGACGGTTTCGCTGACCACTTTTGCCAGCGTCCATCCTTCCAGCAGGCCGACTTCACCCTGCGCCGCGCGCGGGAAGTGGTTGTTGGCGTCCGGCACCACGGCGACAAAGCGCACCGTTTCACCGTTCAGCTCGCCGTCTGCCGCCTGCACGGACGGGCATAACCCCTCCAGACGTTTCGCGTTCGGGGCCAGAGTTTCCAGCCAGAGTTCGCCACGGCTAATTGAGTTAGTCATCATTTCACCTCCCGGGCAAAAAGCGCTTTAATCTGTTCGGCATCGGCCTGTTTGCGGGTGTCGAAATTCGTCAGACGGTTCAGGTAATCGTCGTAGTTATCGGTGCGATGTTTCGCCGGTACGCCTTTGGCGATGGCCTCGTTCATCGCGGCTTTCACCGCGTTCACGCCGTCGCCCACCAGCGCGTCCACCAGCCCACTTTCATAGCGCACTTCGCCGCCGGTCATGCTCCAGATAAACGGACGGTCGCGGGAGTCATACTCTTCAATGCCCGCTTCCTGCTCAATAACCTGCGGGCCGTTGAGGCCAAGACGCGCTTCGCGGGTCACAATCAGGTAGCTGCACAGCGCCGCGGCGATAGACATCCCGCCGAAGCAGCCCACGGTCCCGGCGACAATCCCGACAACCGGGGTATAGCGACGCAGGTCAACGATCGCGGCGTGGATATCGGCAATCGCCGCCAGGCCGAGGTTGGCTTCCTGCAAACGTACGCCGCCGGTTTCGAGGCACAGTACCGCCTGAGTCGGAATGCCGTTGCGGTTATCTTCCGCAGCCAGCTCCAGCGCCGCCGCCATTTTGGCACCGGACACTTCGCCCATGCTGCCGCCCTGGAAGGTGCCTTCAATCGCCACCACCACTGCAGGCTGGCCGTTGATAGTCCCTTTCGCGACTACCATGCCGTCATCGGCCTGAGGAACAATCCCCTGTGGCCCAAGCCACGGAGAGATAATGCCTTCAAACGGATCCAGTAGTTCGCGGTAGCTGCCGTCGTCGAGCAGCGCCTGCGCACGCTGGCGCGCTTTTAATTCGATAAAGCTGCTGTCATCACGCATGGTTCACCCCTTCAAAAACCTGTTCGATACGAATGCGTGCCACGCCCGGCGTCGCGCCGAAGTCGTGGATGGTCAGCTTACCTGCGGGCAGGCTGCTGACGGTTTGCAGGCGATTGAACAACGCCTCCCAGCGCCCACGGCTGTTGTCGACGGAGGTGGTGATATCAATGATTAAGGTCTGGCCCGGTTCGGCGGTGAAAAGCACCTCCATATCCCCGGAACCGACTACCCCTGCCAGCGCCCTGCCGCTTACTTCGCGGCTGGCGGGCACGGTCAATGTGATTTTTTCCATAACATCCTCTTAATGCTTTGAATAGGGCGTTTCGACGCGGTCAAGAAACAGCGTGGCGGCAAGCAGGTCTGCGGCTCCGCCCGGCGAGGCGTTAAGCGTCAGCATCTGACGGTCTAACCGCGCCAGCGCCTGCTGCCCCGCAAGTGTTGCGCATCCTCCCGCGTTCAGCACCGCACGGGCGCCGTTCTGCATGGCATCCAGCCCCTCCATGCCGGCGCGCGACAGCACGCAGGTGTCGGTGAGCGAGGTCATGATCGCCATCAGCGCGTCGAGTCTGGCCTGCGTTTCGCTGCTGCCGTTGAGACGGCTGAGGTGAAGCTGCGGCAGCGCGCGCTGCATGATGTGCGGAAACGCCTGCTGAGCCTCTTCACGCGCGCCCGGTACACGGTAGCGGTGCGTGACGCGTAACCCCTTGCTGAATACTTTCGGCGCCGCGTCATCCGGCAGTTTCGCCAGCTGAGCGGCGGTGTTCGCGACGGTTTGCGCCCGGGCATCGCCGCCCAGCATCGCCACCGCGCTCACCAGCAATCCCAGCGCCCAGATCGCGCCACGGTGTGTGTTCACGCCGTCGGTAGCGGCCATCATCTGCCGTTCGCCTTCACGACCCAGGCGGCCAACGGTTTGCCTGAGGGCAATATCCGCCGGACGCTGCCAGCTCTGTTGCGCCAGCGCCTGAAACGTGGGGGTCAGGCTGTGAGCGGAGCGCTCCATCAGCGCAAGCGATAAATCGTGATGCGCGCCGTTCCCCCGGCTGTCCACCAGACCGGGCTTCGGGCTTAAACGTGCTTCGTCAATCAGACACTGCGTGGCGGTTCGCGCCAGCCATTCGGCACCGCCTTCAACCTGGATCTGGGGCAGAAGTTTCATTACCAGCTCCGGAATTTCGCAGGTGGGTTATACAGGCCGCCGGACCACTCAACGAGGTCAGCCACGCTGCCCGCAGCCAGCAGAGAGCGGGTGGCATCGGTACGACGAATGCCAATATCTTCCGGATACACAACCTTGCCGCTCTGGCGCAGTTCCGCCACGCGTTTGGCATCAACGCCCAGACCGATATCGGTGATACCCGCCACGGCGGCGACCATGGCGCGACGCTCTTCCAGATCTTTTGCCCGGTAGAGGTAAGCAATCCCCTCTTCCGTCAGCACGTGGGTGACGTCATCGCCGTAAATCATAACCGGCGCCAGCGGCATGCCGGAGGCTTTCGCCACGTCTACGGCGTCGAGTTTCTCCACGAAGGTTGGCTTCACGCCCGCCTGGAAGGTTTCCACCATCTGCACAACCAGCTTTTTACCGCGCTGCATCGGGTCAGGCTCGGTGATCATGTTCAGCCAGGCCGGTGTGGCGTGGCGACGACCGTGCGGATCGTGGCCCATGTTTGGTGCGCCGCCGAAGCCGGAGAGACGGCCGCGGGTCACGGTTGAGGAGTTAGCGTAACCATCAACCTGTAGCGTGGAGCCGATAAACATATCGACCGCGTACTGACCAGCCAGCTGACAGAAGGCGCGGTTAGAGCGCATGGAGCCGTCAGCACCGGTAAAGAACACGTCCGGACGGGCGCGGATGTACTCTTCCATCCCCAGCTCGCCGCCGAAGCAGTGGACGCTCTCCACCCAGCCGCTTTCGATGGCCGGGATCAGCGTTGGATGCGGGTTCAAAGTCCAGTGTTTACAGATTTTGCCTTTGAGTCCGAGCTGTTCGCCGTAGGTTGGCAGCAGCAGTTCGATCGCTGCGGTATTAAAGCCAATCCCGTGGTTCAGTGACTGCACCTGGTGTTCAGCGTAGATGCCTTTAATCGCCATCATCGCCATCAGGATGTGTTCCTGTTTAATCAGGCGCGGGTCGCGGGTGAAGAGCGGTTCAATAAAGAACGGCTTGTCCGCCACCACCACGTAATCGATCCACGAGCCCGGAATATCGACGCGCGGCAGGTCGCACTCGTCGTCCACCAGCTCGTTCACCTGTGCGATGACGATGCCGTCGTGGAACGCGGCGGCTTCCACCAGCGCCGGGGTATCTTCGGTACTCGCCCCGGTGTAGAGGTTACCTTTACGGTCCGCTTTAAAACCGGCAATCAGCGCCACGTTTGGCGAAAGGTCGACGTATAAACGTGAGTAGAGTTCGATGTAGGTGTGAATCGCCCCGATTTCGAGCTGACCATCCTCCAGCAGCTGCGAAATGCGCAGGCTTTGCGTACCGGAGAAGGAGAAGTCGAGCTTGCGGGCAATGCCTTTCTCAAAGATGTCCAGATGTTCGCTGCGGCCCACGCTCGGCATGATCATATGCAGATCGTGCACGATTTGCGGGTTCACTTCGGCCAGTGAACGGGAAAGGAAATCCGCCTGCTTCTGGTTGTTGCCTTCCAGAACGACTTTGTCGCCTGGTGCGATCAGTTTTTCCAGCATGGCGACAAGATCGCCGGTTGGCAGTACCTTGCCCTGCACCGGTACGGACGCCAGACGACGCGCTTTCTCGCTGCGTCGGGTGTTCCATTGCCGGGTGGGTGTTTGCCCAGATAACATTATTAACCTCCTGATTCAGCACATCATTCTGATTTGCTTAACGTTGAGTAAAGTGTGCGCTCTGGTGAGAAAGGCATCAATTAAGCGTAGGACGTAATCATTAGCCTGAGAGTAATAATCAAGGTAAAGAAATGTGATCGGGATCAGTTCATGTTTCGGAAAAACGGGCTAAACGGGGTACAATTCGGAAGGTATAGTTAATTTCTGACAAGAATCAGCATCGCCCTTATGACCCAAATCATTCCCTCAGACTTCGACATTGCAGCCGAAGAGAGCGCAGAGTTCGTGCCCATGCGCGGTGTGGCTAACCCTCACCTGCAAACCATGCTGCCGCGCCTGATCCGCCGCAAGGTGCAGTTCAACCCCCACTGGCAGCGCATTGACCTGCCGGACGGTGACTTTTTGGATCTCGCCTGGAGCGAAGATCCGGATCGGGCCAGACATAAACCCCGTCTGGTGGTGTTTCACGGCCTGGAAGGCAGCCTGCACAGCCCTTACGCACACGGTCTCATTGAGGCGGCGAAAGCCCGCGACTGGCTTGGGGTGGTGATGCATTTTCGCGGATGCAGCGGCGAGCCTAACCGTCAGAAACGCATTTATCACTCGGGTGAAACCGAGGACGGCTCCTGGTTCCTGCGCTGGCTAAGAGACAATTTCGGCGAGGCACCAACGGCAGCGGTGGGGTATTCGCTGGGCGGGAATATGCTGGCCTGCCTGCTGGCGAAGGAGAGCGACGCGGTGCCGCTGGATGCGGCGGTGATTGTCTCTGCGCCCTTTATGCTGGAGCAGTGCAGTTATCATATGGAAAAGGGATTTTCGCGGGTCTATCAGCGCTACCTGCTCAACCTGCTGAAAGCCAACGCCGCACGTAAACTTAAGGCCTATCCGGATACGCTGCCTGTGACGCTGCAACAGCTCAAACGCGTGAAGCGCCTGCGCGAGTTTGATGATTTGATCACCTCTAAAATTCACGGCTTTGCCGATGCGATTGACTATTACCGTCAGTGCAGCGCCATGCCTTTACTGAATCAAATCACGAAACCCACGCTGATTATCCACGCCAAAGACGATCCGTTTATGGATCATCACTCGATCCCCGCCCCTGACTATCTGCCGGATAACGTGGAGTATCAGCTCACTGAGTTCGGCGGGCACGTGGGCTTTGTTGGCGGCACGCTGCGTCGGCCAAAAATGTGGCTTGAGACGCGTATACCCGACTGGTTAACGGCCTATCTGGACGGTAAAAAATGATTATTCCCTGGCAGGATCTCTCTCCCGACACGCTCGATAATCTGATTGAAAGCTTTGTCTTGCGCGAAGGCACCGATTATGGTGAACATGAACGTTCGCTTGAACAAAAGGTCAGCGATGTGAAGCGCCAGCTTAAAAGCGGCGACGTGGTGCTGGTATGGTCCGAACTGCATGAGACGGTCAATATCATGCCACGCAACGCGTTTCACGGCTGATCTTTACACTTTTCCAGTCAGGGAGTTGCTATGTCTGCCAGACATCCGGTTATTGCCGTTACGGGTTCGAGTGGGGCGGGAACCACTACCACCAGCCTCGCCTTCCGCAAGATTTTCGCCCAGCTTAACTTACGGGCGGCAGAGGTAGAGGGCGACAGCTTTCACCGCTACACGCGCCCGGAGATGGATATGGCCATCCGCAAGGCGCGCGATCTGGGTAAACACATCAGCTATTTTGGCCCGGAGGCGAATGACTTCGGCCTGCTGGAGCAAACCTTCCGTGAATACGGGCAAAGCGGTACCGGGCAGTCCCGCAAGTATCTCCACACCTACGATGAAGCCGTGCCCTGGAACCAGGTCCCCGGCACGTTCACGCCCTGGCAGCCGCTGCCGGAACCGACTGACGTGCTGTTTTACGAAGGATTGCACGGCGGCGTGGTGACGCCTCAGCACGACGTGGCGCGCCACGTGGATTTGCTGGTGGGGGTGGTGCCGATTGTTAACCTTGAGTGGATCCAGAAGCTGACGCGTGACATGAGCGAGCGCGGCCATTCGCGAGAGGCGGTCATGGACTCGGTGGTGCGCTCCATGGAAGATTACATCAACTTCCTGACGCCGCAGTTCTCCCGAACCCACATTAACTTCCAGCGCGTCCCCACCGTGGACACCTCCAACCCGTTCGCGGCAAAAAGCATCCCTTCCCTGGACGAGAGCTTTGTGGTGATCCACTTCCGCAACCTGGAAGGCATTGATTACCCCTGGCTGCTGGCGATGCTACAGGGTTCGTTTATTTCGCACATGAATACGTTAGTGGTGCCCGGGGGAAAAATGGGGCTGGCAATGGAGCTGATCATGACACCGCTGGTGCAGCGGCTGATGGAAGGAAAGCAAATCGCGTGAGTTGTTTTGCCCGGTGGCGCTGCGCTTACCGGGCCTACGGGCGTGCTTTTGTAGGGCGGGTAAGCGAAGCGCCACCCGCCAAAAATTAAGCCTCGATCACTTCATACGAATGGGTGATGTTTACCGCTTTCTCCAGCATTAGCGCCACAGAGCAGTATTTCTCCGCTGACAGGTCAACCGCACGCGAGACCGCCGCATCCTTCAGTTCTTTGCCGGTGACGATAAAGTGCAGATTAATATGCGTGAACAGACGTGGCGCCTCTTCGCGACGTTCTGACGTCAGCTTCACTTCACAATCGGTCACGTCATGACGGCCTTTTTGCAGGATCGACACCACGTCGATCGCACTGCATCCACCTGCCGCCATCAGCACCATTTCCATCGGGCTTGGAGCTTTATCGCCGGAGTTCCCATCCATCAAAACCTGGTGCCCGGAAGCAGACTCGCCCAGGAACGTTAACCCTTCAACCCATTTCACACGCGCTTGCATATTCACTCACTCCAACGTTGCATTTTTTATGACAGATTACGTGTACGTTACATTTCTCGCAACGGAAGGCGACCTGCGTCATGCTGAAGCGAGACACCAGGAGACACGCGGCGAAAGCTATGCTAAAACACTCTGGATGCTACAGTAATACATTGACGTTACACATGTATGCAGAGGACATCAAACTTTACTGGCTGCGAAACGTTACGACAGCCGACTTCCCAGGTATGGGTAAGAATTCGATTGCAACCCCAGAGTCCGGATGCATCTTATGACTCTGGTGACAGCTTATAACAGAGGATAACAGCGCATGGTGCTTGGCAAACCGCAAACAGACCCGACTCTCGAATGGTTCTTGTCTCATTGCCACATTCATAAGTACCCATCAAAGAGCACGCTGATTCACCAGGGTGAAAAAGCGGAAACGTTGTATTACATCGTTAAAGGCTCGGTGGCCGTGCTGATCAAAGATGAAGAAGGGAAAGAGATGATCCTTTCTTATCTGAACCAGGGCGATTTTATCGGTGAACTGGGCCTGTTTGAAGAAGGCCAGGAACGTAGCGCCTGGGTTCGTGCAAAAACAGCATGTGAAGTGGCTGAAATTTCTTACAAGAAATTCCGTCAGCTGATTCAGGTCAACCCTGACATCCTGATGCGTCTTTCTTCCCAGATGGCACGCCGTCTGCAAGTGACCTCTGAGAAGGTGGGTAACCTCGCCTTCCTGGACGTGACCGGTCGTATCGCGCAGACTCTGTTGAACCTGGCGAAACAGCCAGACGCCATGACCCACCCTGACGGTATGCAAATTAAAATTACCCGCCAGGAAATCGGTCAGATCGTCGGCTGCTCCCGTGAAACAGTGGGCCGTATCCTGAAGATGCTGGAAGACCAGAACCTGATCTCCGCCCACGGTAAAACCATCGTGGTTTACGGGACCCGTTAATTCCGGTAAAACGGCGTGCCGCCGCAGGGTGGCACGCCGTTTTTGTCTCTACTCCTTATGTGGCGCAGGCTGATCTATCACCCGGAAGTTAACTACGCACTGCGACAAACGCTGGTGTTGTGTCTTCCCGTGGCCGTGGGCCTGATCCTCGGACATCTTCAGCAAGGCCTGCTGTTTTCCCTCGTGCCCGCCTGCTGCAACATTGCCGGTCTGGACACCCCGCATAAACGCTTTTTCAAACGCCTGATTATTGGCGGCTGCCTGTTTGCCGGCTGTAGCCTTGCCGTGCAACTCTTACTGGCCCGCGACATTCCTCTGCCGCTGATCCTGACCGTGCTGGCGATGACGCTTGGCGTAACCGCTGAAATCAGCTCGCTGCACGCCCGCCTGCTTCCCGCGTCGCTGATTGCCGCCATCTTCACCTTAAGCCTTGCGGGCAATATGCCGGTGTGGGAGCCATTGCTGATCTACGCCCTCGGCACGCTGTGGTACGGGCTGTTTAACTGGTTCTGGTTCTGGTTGTGGCGGGAACAGCCGCTTCGCGAATCCCTGAGCCTGCTCTACGTGCAGCTTGCTGAATACTGCGAAGCAAAATACACCCTGCTCACGCAACATACCGACCCGGAAAAATCCCTGCCGCCGCTGCTGGCACGCCAGCAAAAAGTGGTGGATCTGATCAGCCAGTGCTATCAGCAGTTGCACATGCTTGCCGCCAACAAAAATCATGAATATAAGCGGCTGCTGCGTACCTTCCAGGTCGGGCTGGATTTGCAGGAGCATATTTCCGTCAGCCTTCATAATCCGGAAGAGGTGCAAAAGCTGGTGGAGCGCAGCCATGCGGAAGCGGTGATCCGCTGGAACGCGCAGACCGTCGCGGCGCGCCTGCGGGTGCTGGCTGACGATATCCTCTATCACCGCTATCCGACGCGCTTTAACATGGACAAACAGCTCGGCGCGCTGGAAAAGATTGCGCGTCAGCACGCGGATAACCCGGTCGGGCAGTTTGCCGCCTGGCATTTCAGCCGCATCGCCCGGGTGTTGCGCACCCAGCGCCCGCTTTATACCCGGGACCTGATGGCCGATAAGCAAAAACGACTGCCGTTGCTGCCTGCGCTCAAAAGCTACCTGTCACTGAAGTCTTCCGCCCTGCGCAACGCCGCAAGAATTAGCGTCATGCTCAGCATCGCCAGCCTGATGGGAATGGCCCTGCACCTGCCGAAACCCTACTGGATCTTAATGACCGTGCTGTTTGTCACCCAGAACGGCTATGGCGCCACGCGGGTGCGCATTCTGCATCGGGCGGGCGGCACGATGGCGGGGCTGATTATCGCGGGCGTAACGTTGCACTTCCACGTGCCGGAAGGGTATACGCTGGTCGGCATGCTGGCGATTACGATGGTGAGTTATCTGATCATCCGTAAAAACTACGGCTGGGCGACGGTGGGCTTTACGGTAACGGCGGTGTACACCCTGCAGTTGCTTACGCTCAACGCCGATCAGTTAATTATTGCCCGCCTGGTCGATACCCTGATTGGCTGCCTGATCGCCTTTGGCGGCATGGTCTGGCTGTGGCCGCAGTGGCAAAGTGGATTACTGAGGCAAAACGCCCACGACGCGCTGGAGGCGGATCAGCAGGCCATTCGCCTGATCCTGAGCGACGACCCGCAGCCGTCTCCGCTGGCCTACGAGCGCATGAAGGTCAACCAGGCGCATAATGCCCTGTTCAACTCCCTTAACCAGGCCATGCAGGAGCCGGGCTTCAACTCGCACTATCTGGCAGACATGAAGCTGTGGGTCACGCACAGCCAGTTTATCGTCGAACACATCAATGCCATGACCACGCTGGCGCGCGAGCACACCATGCTGACGCCGGATCTGGCGCAGCGCTATTTGCAGTCGTGTGAAATTGCCCTCCAGCGCTGTCAGCAGCGTCTGGAGTACGACGCTCCGGGCGAGTCAGGGGATTCGAACATTCTGGAAGCGCCGGAGACGCTGACCCACGGGCCGATGAGCACCCTTGAGCAGCATTTACAGCGCGTTCTCGGGCATCTCAACACCATGCACACCATTTCGTCGGTGGCATGGCGTCAGCGTCCGCATCACGGGATTTGGTTAACGCGCCGGTTAAAACGAACCGCGTATTAGCCTCTGACGATCTTCGCCACCGCCGCAGCAAAACGGGTTAACCCGTCTTCGATGTCTTTGTCTTCCACCACCAGCGACGGCGCGAAGCGCATCACGTCCGGCCCGGCGTTGAGCACCATGACGCCTTCGTGCGCGGCGGCGTGCAGGAAATCGCGCGCGCGGCCTTTGTACTGAGGCTTCAGCTCGGCGCCGATCAGCAGTCCCATCCCGCGGATTTCACTGAAGACATCAAACTGTTCGTCAATCTGCTGAAGATGTTTCACAAAAAGGGCGCGTTTCGCATTCACGCCATTCAGGACGTCCGGCGTATTAATGATGTCGAACGCCGCTCCCGCCACGGCGCACGCCAGCGGATTACCGCCGTAAGTGGAGCCGTGTGAGCCCACATGAAATGCGGAAGCAATATCCTGGGTGGTGAGCACCGCGCTGACCGGGAAACCGCCGCCGAGCGCTTTCGCGCTGGTCAGAATATCCGGCGTTACGCCGTAGTGCATATAAGCGAACAGGTCTCCGGTACGCCCCATCCCACACTGCACTTCATCAAACACCAGCAGCGCCTGGTGCTCGTCGCACAGCTCACGCAGACCTTGCAGAAATTCCGGGGTGGCCGCCGTGACGCCGCCTTCCCCCTGAATGGGTTCGACCACCACGGCACAGGTGTGATCGTCTATCACCGCTTTAACGGCGTGCAGATCGTTAAACGGCACGTGGATGATATCCGCAGGTTTCGGACCAAAGCCGTCGGAATACTTCGGCTGGCCGCCAACGGAAACGGTAAAGAACGAGCGACCGTGGAAGGCGTTATGGAAGGCGATGATTTTGGTTTTGTACGGACTATGACGCGTGGTTGCGTAGTAGCGCGCAAGCTTAAAGGCGGTTTCGTTGGCTTCGGTGCCGGAGTTCATAAACAGCACGCGTTCGGCGAAGGTGGCATCGATGATCTTACGCCCCAGACGCAGCGCCGGTTCGTTAGTGAACACGTTGCTGGTGTGCCACAGCGTTTCGCCCTGCGTTTTCAGCGCGTCCACCAGCGCAGGATGGCAATGGCCCAGCGCCGTCACCGCAATACCGCCTGCGAAATCAACATACTCATTGCCCTGCTGATCCCAGACGCGGCTGCCTCTCCCTTTCACCGGGATAAACTCAGCCGGTGCATAAATCGGCAGGATCACTTCATCGAATGTCGCGCGGGTAATTGCTGGTTGTTCAGTTGCCATGTCATGACCATCCATTTTTATGTCACAGTGATTGTGAAAATATAATCACAAAATATGCATAAAAAATCACAACAAGGCAACAGATATTCAGCGATTAAGGAAATTGGCCAGCAGTGCGTGCCCCTGTTCGCTGAGAATGCTTTCCGGGTGGAACTGCACCCCTTCCAGATCGTACTCGCGGTGGCGAATGCCCATGATTTCCCGGGTCTCACTCCAGGCGGTCACTTCAAAGTCTGCGGGCAGGGTCGGCGGATCAATCACCAGAGAATGGTAGCGCGTCACGGTTAACGGATTGTTTAGCCCCAGGAATACGCCGGTACCGGTGTGCGTGATCGGTGAGGTTTTGCCGTGCATGACTTTCGCGGCACGGACAATGCTGGCGCCAAAGACCTGCGCAATGGCCTGGTGACCCAGGCAGACGCCCAGAATCGGCAGCTTGCCCGCATAGTGGCGGATTACCTCCAGCGAGATACCGGACTCCGACGGCGTACACGGCCCGGGCGAAATCACGATTTTCTGGGGCGCCAGCGCGTCAATGTCAGCCAGCGCGATCTCATCGTTACGGCGGACAACCACCTCTGCCCCCAGCTCACAAAAATACTGGTAAAGGTTCCAGGTAAAGGAATCGTAGTTATCAATCAGCAGAATCATGGCGGCTCCTGAAAAAATGGCAGCCCTATTTTACTCAGATCCCCGCGCTTCGCTCACAACTTTGGCAAAGATAGCATTCAGGGCGGTCAGATCACCCATCGCCCCGCTCTGGTTGGCAGATGCCCAGTCGTCCGGGTCGATCCCCTGCCAGTTCAGCACGTAGCCCGCATGGATCGCCAGCTGTTCAAAGAAGATCCGCTGAGCCACGCCATTACCGCTCATAAACGGATGTAGCATGTTGATTTCACAGTAGTAATGACTGATTCCGTCTGTAAACTCTTCTTTCTGAAGGCCCACCAGATATTTATCGCTTTCCAGCGAAGCCATCAGCTCATTACCCACCTTCTCGATGTACTCGAAATGGCAAAATGGAATGTCGCCCTTGGAGATATCGGCGGTGCGCAGCTCGCCAGCGCCTTTCATTTCGTTGCGGAATAAATGGCGGTGAATAAGGCACAGATGGGGTAAACCCGGTGCAGAAGGCCCCAGTGCCAGCATCTCGATATCGGGTTCAGCGGGACCCTTGCCTTTTTCAAGGAGGCAACTGGCCTGAAGATTGGCGCTACGCTGTTGCTCCCAGAGTCGGGATTTTTGCTTGTCGGTGAGTTTTTTCACTACGCCTCCCTGAATAGTCCGTTTGCCACAAGTATAAGCAGCAAAACGCGCTTTCGCAGGGAGGGCGGAAAGACACGGGCAGGATGTGCCCGTGTGAGGGAACGATTACGGCAGCACTTTCGCGGAGAGAATCACCACTGGCTTAGACGGCACATTCTGGTATGGACCGACATCGTGAGTCTGAACCTGAGAGATCTTGTCCGCCACGTCCATGCCTTTCACCACTTTACCGAACACCGCGTAGCCAAAGTCGCGCTGGCCGTGGTCCAGGAAGGCGTTATCCGCCACGTTGAGGAAGAACTGGCTGGTGGCGCTGTCTTTATCCGCCGTACGCGCCATAGAAATGGTGCCGCGCTTGTTCAGCAGGCCGTTATCCGCTTCATTTTTGATTGGCGGGTTAGGCTTTTTCTGCTGCATCTGCTCGTTGAAACCGCCGCCCTGAATCATAAAGCCCGGGATCACGCGGTGGAACGTGGTGTTGTTATAAAAACCACTGTTCACGTAGTCGAGGAAGTTTTTCACGGAAACAGGGGCTTTCTGGCTATCCAGCTCCAGCTCAATATTCCCCGCAGAGGTAGTCAGCAGGACGTGAGGGTCTCCTTTGGCTGCCAGCGCAGCAGGGGAAACGGCAGAAAGAGCAAACACAGCTGCGACAGCCGCCAGTGTTGATTTGAGCATGAGAATTCCTTAACAAAGCGCAGTATAAAAAGCGAATGGCTTGATTCTAAAGAGCAGTATGACCCCAGACCAGTCTTTTACCTAATTTTACGAAATTGAAACAATTATTACCGCGCAAACGATTGTTCACCCCGCGATATAATGTGATCTCCATCACGTTAAAGCCTGCAATTGTGCTCAATATTTTCTGAAAAGATTTAATTAGATCACTTTCGCGACTAAAATCTGCCCGCTCAAACGCAGTCATTGCGTTTTTCTTTACTTTTAACAGGCCAGACATGACTAACAGCAATCGCATCAAGCTCACATGGATCAGCTTCTTCTCCTACGCCCTGACCGGCGCGTTGGTGATCGTCACCGGGATGGTGATGGGAAATATCGCAGACTACTTCCAGTTGCCCGTTTCCAGCATGAGCAATACCTTCACTTTCCTGAACGCGGGGATCCTGATCTCTATTTTCCTTAATGCCTGGCTGATGGAAATCGTGCCGCTGAAAACCCAGCTGCGCTTCGGCTTCGTGCTGATGGTTGCCGCCGTGGCGGGCCTGGTGCTGAGCCACAGCATCGCCCTCTTCTCTGCCGCCATGTTCGTGCTGGGCCTGGTAAGCGGGATCACCATGTCGATCGGTACGTTCCTGATCACCCATATGTATGAAGGCCGCCAGCGCGGCGCGCGTCTGCTGTTCACCGACTCCTTCTTCAGCATGGCCGGGATGATTTTCCCGATGGTCGCCGCGTATCTTCTGGCGCGCAGCATTGAGTGGTACTGGGTGTACGCCTGCATTGGTCTGGTCTATGTCGCGATCTTTATTCTCACCTTCGGCTGCGAGTTCCCGGTGCTGGGCAAAAAAGCGCAGACCACGTCTGAGCCAGTTGCGAAAGAAAAATGGGGTATCGGCGTACTGTTCCTTTCCATCGCCGCGCTGTGTTACATCCTGGGCCAGCTGGGCTTTATCTCCTGGGTTCCTGAGTATGCGAAAGGTCTGGGCATGAGTCTGAACGACGCGGGTAAACTGGTGAGCGATTTCTGGATGTCTTACATGTTCGGCATGTGGGCGTTTAGCTTTATCCTGCGCTTCTTCGACCTGCAACGGATCCTGACCGTTCTGGCGGGTCTGGCAACCGTGCTGATGTATCTGTTCATCAACGGTTCCCCGGAGCATATGCCGTGGTTCATCCTGACCCTGGGCTTCTTCTCCAGCGCGATTTATACCTCGATCATCACCCTTGGCTCTCTTCAGACCAAAGTGGCCTCGCCAAAGCTGGTGAACTTCGTGCTGACCTGCGGCACCATCGGCACCATGCTGACCTTCGTGGTCACGGGCCCAATTGTGGCGCACAGCGGCCCGCTGGCGGCGCTGCATACCGCTAACGGTCTGTACGCCGTGGTGTTCATCATGTGTTTCGTGCTGGGCTTTGTGACCCGTCACCGTCAACACAACCCGGCAACAGCTACCCACTAATCGCCGTAACCCCTTTGCGTACTGCAAAGGGGTTTTCCCCTGCTCACCCGCCCCGCCCGCCGATGGGTAAAAAACCCCACCAAAATTGTGCGAAAAACAAGCAAGCACAAAAATCAAACAATATCCGTCACTTATAAAAATCCTGACAAATCATAGATATACCCCCTAAGGGGTAGGTGAAGGCGTATTTGATTTGCATCAATAAGTGCCCCTGCTGAATCGTTAAGGTAGGCAGTAATAGAAAAGAAATCGAGGCAAAAATGAGCAAAGTCAGACTCGCTATCATCGGTAACGGCATGGTCGGCCACCGCTTTATTGAGGATCTTCTCGATAAAGCCGATGCTAACCAGTTCGATATTACCGTGTTCTGTGAAGAACCCCGCAAGGCGTACGACCGTGTGCACTTGTCTTCCTACTTCTCTCACCATACCGCCGAAGAACTCTCTCTGGTGCGCGAAGGTTTCTACGAGAAGCATGGCGTAAAAGTGCTGGTGGGCGAACGCGCTATCACCATCAACCGTCAGGAGAAAGTGATCCACTCCAGCGCCGGACGCACGGTTTTTTACGATAAGCTGATCATGGCGACAGGCTCGTATCCGTGGATCCCGCCGATTAAAGGTTCGGAAACCCAGGATTGCTTCGTTTACCGTACCATTGAAGACCTCAACGCCATTGAATCCTGCGCACGTCGAAGCAAACGTGGCGCGGTTGTCGGCGGTGGTCTGCTGGGTCTGGAAGCGGCAGGCGCACTGAAAAACCTCGGCGTTGAAACCCACGTCATCGAATTTGCCCCGATGCTGATGGCGGAGCAGCTGGACCATATGGGTGGCGACCAGTTACGCCGTAAAATCGAAAGCATGGGCGTGAAGGTTCACACCAGCAAGAACACCAAAGAGATCGTGCAGGAAGGCACTGAAGCGCGTAAAACCATGCGCTTTGCCGACGGCAGCGAGCTGGAAGTGGATTTCATCGTCTTCTCCACCGGCATTCGCCCGCGCGACAAGCTGGCTACTCAGTGCGGTCTGGCCGTTGCGCAGCGCGGCGGGATCATGATCAACGACACCTGCCAGACCTCCGATCCGGACATCTACGCCATCGGCGAATGCGCCAGCTGGAATAACCGCGTATACGGTCTGGTTGCACCTGGGTACAAAATGGCGCAGGTCGCCGTTGACCATATCCTCGGCAGCGAAAACGCCTTCACCGGCGCAGACATGAGCGCGAAGCTGAAGCTGCTGGGCGTGGACGTGGGCGGTATTGGCGATGCGCATGGTCGCACCCCGAACTCCCGCAGCTATGTTTATCTGGACGAAAGCAAAGAAGTCTACAAACGTCTTATCGTCAGCCAGGACAACAAAACCCTGCTCGGGGCGGTGCTGGTGGGCGACACCAGCGACTTCGGCAACCTGCTCCAGCTGGTGCTGAACGCCATTGAGCTGCCGGAAAACCCGGATGCGCTGATCCTCCCGGCGCACGCCTCCAGCGGTAAGCCGTCCATTGGCGTGGATAAACTGCCGGACAGCGCGCAAATCTGCTCCTGCTTCGACGTCACCAAAGGCATGCTGATCTCCGCCATTAACAAAGGCTGCCACACCGTTGCGGCGCTGAAGGCGGAAACCAAAGCCGGGACCGGCTGCGGCGGCTGTATCCCGCTGGTCACCCAGGTGCTGAACGCCGAGCTGGCAAAACAGGGCATTGAAGTGAACAACAACCTGTGCGAGCACTTCGCTTACTCTCGCCAGGAGCTGTACCACCTGATCCGCGTGGAAGGCATTAAGTCCTTCGACGAACTGCTGGAGAAACACGGCCAGGGCTATGGCTGTGAAGTATGTAAGCCTACCGTCGGTTCCCTGCTTGCGTCCTGCTGGAACGAATATGTGCTCAAACCAGAACACACTCCGCTTCAGGACACCAACGATAACTTCCTGGCCAATATTCAGAAAGACGGGACTTACTCGGTGATCCCGCGTTCTGCCGGGGGAGAAATTACCCCTGAAGGGCTGGTCGCCGTGGGCCGTATCGCCCGTGAGTTTAATCTGTACACCAAAATCACCGGTTCCCAGCGTATCGGCCTGTTTGGTGCACAGAAAGATGATCTGCCGGAAATCTGGCGTCAGCTGATTGAGGCGGGCTTCGAAACCGGTCACGCGTACGCCAAGGCGCTGCGCATGGCGAAAACCTGCGTGGGCAGCACCTGGTGCCGCTACGGCGTGGGCGACAGCGTGGGCTTCGGCGTCGAGCTGGAAAACCGCTACAAAGGTATCCGTACGCCGCACAAAATGAAGTTCGGCGTCTCAGGGTGTACCCGTGAATGTGCGGAAGCACAGGGTAAAGACGTGGGTATTATCGCCACCGAGAAAGGCTGGAACCTGTACGTGTGCGGTAACGGCGGGATGAAACCTCGCCACGCCGATCTGCTGGCTGCCGATCTCGATCGCGATACGCTGATCAAATACCTCGACCGCTTCATGATGTTCTACATTCGTACCGCCGATAAGCTGACCCGTACCGCGTCCTGGCTGGATAATCTCGAAGGCGGCATCGACTACCTGAAGTCAGTCATTATCGACGACAAGCTGGGCCTGAATGAACAGCTGGAATCCGAGATGACTCGCCTGCGCGAGGCGGTAATCTGCGAGTGGACCGAAACCGTGAACACGCCAGCGGCGCAGACGCGCTTCAAACACTTTATCAACAGCACCCAGCGCGACCCGAACGTGCAGGTGGTGCCGGAGCGTGAACAGCATCGTCCAGCGACCCCGTATGAACGTATTCCGGTGATGCTGGTGGAGGAAAACGCATGAGCCAGTGGGTAAACATCTGCAACATTAACGACATTCTGCCAGCAACCGGCGTCTGTGCCCTGCTGGGCAACGAGCAGGTAGCGATTTTCCGCCCTCGCCACGATGAACAGGTCTTTGCCATCAGCAATATCGACCCGTTCTTCGAGGCCAGCGTGCTCTCCCGCGGTCTGATTGCGGAGCACCAGGGCGAACTGTGGGTTGCCAGCCCGCTGAAAAAGCAGCGCTTCCGCTTAACCGACGGGCGCTGCATGGAAGATGAAAGCTTCTCGGTCAAACACTACGACGTCCGCGTGAAGGACGGCGAGGTGCAGCTGAAAGCGTAACCCCTCGCCTTTTCAATAGGAAAGGCTTATGACCCCTTATGGGTAACGGCAGGAAAAACCGTATGTTCTGTACGATTCCTGCTGTTATCCTGACGTCAATTCTTCCCCCGCCATGAATGCTGTGAGGTAACGTCGTGGATCACCTGCCGATTTTTTGTCAATTACGCAACCGCGACTGCCTGCTCGTGGGCGGCGGCGATGTGGCTGAACGCAAGGCGCGCCTGCTGTTAGAGGCGGGCGCCAGACTGACCGTTAACGCCCTCACCTTCGCCCCACAGTTTGACGTCTGGGCGCAGGAAGGGATGCTCACGCAGGTGCAGGGCGAATTTGATGAATCCCTGCTGGATACCTGCTGGCTGACCATCGCCGCAACGGATAACGATGACGTTAACCAGCGCGTCAGCGACGCCTGCGAAGCGCGCCGCATCTTCTGTAACGTGGTGGATGCGCCGAAAGAGGCGAGCTTTATCATGCCATCCATTATCGACCGCTCGCCGCTGATGATTGCGGTGTCGTCCGGTGGCCGCTCGCCCGTTCTTGCCCGTCTGCTGCGGGAAAAACTGGAAGCCGTGCTGCCTCAACACCTTGGTCAGATTGCCCATTACGCCGGGCAGCTGCGTTCCCGCGTGAAGCAAACCTTCGCAACCGTGGGCGAACGCCGTCGCTTCTGGGAGAAGTTCTTTGTCAACGACAGGCTGGCGCAGTCGCTGGCCAATCAGGACGCCAAAGCGGTTGAAGAGACGACCGAGCAACTCCTCTCTGAACCGCTGGATCATCGCGGTGAAGTGGTACTGGTGGGCGCAGGTCCCGGCGATGCGGGCTTGCTGACGCTGAAGGGTCTCCAGCAGATCCAGCAGGCGGACATCGTGGTGTATGACCGTTTGGTCTCTGATGACATCATGAATCTGGTGCGCCGCGATGCTGACCGCGTATTCGTCGGCAAACGGGCAGGTTATCACTGCGTACCGCAGGAGGAGATCAACCAGATCCTGCTGCGGGAAGCGCAAAAAGGTAAGCGCGTGGTGCGTTTGAAAGGGGGCGATCCGTTTATCTTTGGTCGCGGCGGCGAGGAGCTGGAAACTCTCTGCAACGCGGGCATTCCGTTCTCCGTGGTGCCGGGCATTACGGCGGCATCCGGCTGTTCTGCCTATTCCGGCATTCCGTTAACCCATCGCGACTATGCCCAGAGCGTGCGCCTGGTGACAGGCCACCTGAAAACCGGCAGCGAACTGGACTGGCATAATCTGGCCGCTGAAAAGCAGACGTTGGTCTTCTATATGGGGCTAAATCAGGCAGCCACGATTCAGGCGAAACTGCTGGAGCACGGCATGGAAGCAGATATGCCGGTCGCACTGGTAGAAAACGGTACCGCCATTACGCAGCGCGTGGTCGATGGCGTACTGACGCAGCTGGGCGAGCTGGCGCAGCAGGTTGAAAGCCCGGCGCTGATCGTGGTGGGCCGCGTGGTAGCACTGCGTGAAAAACTGAACTGGTTCTCCAGCCACTAACGCACAATCTCTCTCCCGGGAGTAGTCTTGAAGCGGACTACTCCCTTCTTACCTCAGTCGATAACATACCGCCCGCGTAATGGAACTTTTCCATTTATTCCCTCGTGTTACATCCAATTTTTTGATTTTATTGACAAGGAATGCGTATGTTCAAACTGGCAAAAGCTGCCGTTCTGGTCGGCCTGTTAACAACTCTGACGGCCTGCACCGGTCACGTTCAAAATACTAAAAATAATTGCAGCTACGATTACCTGCTTCACCCGGCGATCTCCATTTCGAAGATCATTGGCGGTTGCGGCCCGGCGGCACAGCAGTAAGCGTTTTTCAGGCGTAAAAAAACCGGGGATTTCCCGGTTTTTTTTCGTCAGTTTTGTCGGGTGGCGGCTCCGCCTTACCCGACCTACACGGTCCCGTAGGCCGGGTAAGCGTAAGCGCCACCCGGCAAAGCGGCTTAAGGTTTCGCCACAAACCCAATCGCGTCGTACACCGCTTTCAGGGTTTCGGAGGCGCGCGCGCTGGCTTTTTCCGCGCCCTCTTTCATCACTTTTTGCAGGAAAGCTTCGTCGTTACGGTAACGGTGATAGCGCTCCTGCAACTCGGTCAGCATGCCGGAAACGGCGTCTGCCACTTCGCCTTTCAGGTGGCCGTACATTTTGCCTTCAAAGTGTTTTTCCAGCTCAGGGATGCTCTGTCCGGTCACACCGGAGAGAATGTCCAGCAGGTTGGATACGCCCGCTTTGTTCTGCACGTCGTAGCGCACCACTGGCGGCTCGTCGGAGTCGGTCACCGCACGCTTGAGCTTTTTCACCACCGATTTTGGATCTTCCAGCAGGCCGATAACGTTGTTGCGGTTATCGTCAGACTTGGACATCTTTTTGGTCGGCTCCAGCAGCGACATCACGCGCGCGCCGGATTTCGGAATAAACGGCTCAGGCACTTTGAACACGTCGCCGTAAAGCGCATTGAAGCGCTGGGCGATATCGCGGCTCAGCTCCAGGTGCTGCTTCTGATCTTCGCCCACTGGTACCTGGTTGGTCTGGTACAGCAGAATATCTGCCGCCATCAGCACCGGATAATCAAACAGACCGGCGTTGATGTTTTCAGAGTAGCGCGCAGATTTATCCTTGAACTGGGTCATGCGGCTCAGCTCGCCGAAATAGGTGTAGCAGTTCAGCGCCCAGCCCAGCTGCGCGTGCTCTGGCACGTGAGACTGAACAAAAATGGTGCTCTTCTCGGGATCGATACCGCACGCCAGGTACAGCGCCAGCGTATCGAGCGTCGCCTTGCGCAGCTTCTCGGGATCCTGACGCGCGGTGATAGCATGCAAATCCACGATGCAGTAAATGCAGTGGTAGTCATCCTGCATGCTCACCCACTGACGTAACGCACCCATGTAGTTACCAATGGTCAGTTCACCTGAAGGCTGTGCGCCACTAAAAACGATGGGCTTAGTCATTATTCAATTCCTGATGTTCACTGTGCGAGAGCCCGAGTGCGGGCAACAAATCTTTGAAGTGGTCGAACACAACGTCCGGCTCACTCAGCGTAATGGCTTCACCGTAGTTGTAGCCGTAGGTCAAACCAACAGACGGGCAACCTGCCGCTCTGGCAGCCAGAATATCATTGCGGGAATCCCCGACAAAGAGCAGCTCCGCAGGCGCTAAGGATAATTTTCCTGCCACCAGCAATAGCGGTTCCGGATGCGGCTTTTTATTCTGCACGTCATCGCCGCCCACAATTACGGAGAAGTATTTCGCGATATCCAGCGCTTCCAGCAGAGGCGCAACGAACGGTGTTGGCTTGTTGGTCACCAGCCCCAGCGGGATGCCTTTCGCATGTAGCGCGCTCAGCGTTTCAGCGACATCCGGGAACAGGAAGCTGCCCTCTTCGACGGTCTCTTCGTAGAAACGGTCGAACAGTTTGCGCAGAATACGCTGCTGCTCATCCTGGGGAATATCCGCGTGGTCAACACTCGGTTTCCCTTGCGCAGAACGCTGAGAGGCACGTTCCTGACGAGCCCAGGTCAGCGCGCGCTCCATCAGCACGTCTGCACCGTTACCAATCCACCTCACGACGCGCTCTTCGCCCGCAACGGGGAGTTCAAGGGCATACAGCGCCTGATCGACGGCGCGGGTTAATCCTGGCGCGCTGTCGACCAGCGTGCCGTCGAGGTCAAATGCTACCCCCCGAATAGCCTGCAATTTATCCATGACTTACCTTCGCCAGTTCACGGCGCATTTCATCAATGACTTTTTTGTAATCCGGTTGATCGAAGATGGCGGAGCCTGCGACGAACATATCCGCCCCTGCCGCCGCAATCTCACCGATGTTATTGACCTTCACGCCGCCGTCCACTTCCAGACGAATATCATAGCCAGACTCATCAATGCGGCGGCGCACTTCACGCAACTTGTCGAGCGTCTGAGGAATAAACGACTGGCCGCCAAAGCCCGGGTTGACGGACATCAGCAGGATCACGTCCAGCTTGTCCATCACGTAGTCGAGATAGCTCAGCGGGGTCGCCGGGTTAAAGACCAGCCCCGCCTTACAGCCGTTCTCTTTGATCAGCTGTAGCGTGCGGTCAACGTGTTCGGAGGCTTCCGGGTGGAAAGTGATGATGCTGGCACCCGCCGCGGCGAAATCAGGCACGATGCGATCAACCGGTTTCACCATCAGATGCACGTCAATGGGCGCGGTGATCCCGTAGTTACGCAGCGCTTTAAGCACCATCGGACCGATGGTCAGGTTGGGAACGTAGTGGTTATCCATAACGTCGAAATGGACGACATCTGCGCCAGCCGCGAGAGCTTTGGCAGTGTCTTCACCCAGGCGGGCAAAATCGGCCGACAGAATTGAGGGGGCAATCAAAAACTGTTTCATCCGCATCTCCTTGAAATGTGTTTACCGGCGGGCAAAGGCTCAGGGTCGATAAAGCGCCAGAAGTTCGTCCACCTTTTTACGTGTGCCGCCGTTGCTGCTAATGCTACGCCGCACTTTTACCTGAAAATGCTTCGCGGCTTTGTACCATTCGCGCGTATCAGGCGTGTCGTGATTCGAAATTAACACCGGAATTCTTTTGCTGACCAGCTTTTCCGCCATCTCAGCCAGACGCGCCTGCTCGGCCGGGCTGAAGCTGTTGGTGTGGTAGGCGGTGAAATTTGCCGTGGCAGACAGCGGCGCGTAAGGCGGGTCGCAGTAGACCACCGAGTTTACGCCCGCCAGCTCCATGCACTCTTCATAGGAGAGACAGTAGAACTCGGCATTCTGCGCTTTTTCAGCAAAGTGATACAGCTCGTCCTGCGGGAAATAGGGACGCTTATAGCGGCCAAACGGCACGTTAAACTCGCCACGCAGATTATACCGGCACAGACCGTTGTAGCCATGGCGGTTGAGATAAAGAAACAACAGCGCGCGACGGAACGGGTCCTGGCTCTGATTAAACTCAGCGCGGAACTGATAGTAAATGTCCGGGTTGTTGTTCTCTGGCGTAAACAGCTTCCGCGCCTCTTCCACATACTCATCGGTACGCAGTTTGACGATGTTATAGAGGCTGATAAGGTCGCTGTTAATATCCGCCAGGATATAACGAGAAAAATCGGTATTCAGGAATACCGATCCAGCACCCACGAAGGGCTCGATAAGACACTCGCCTTTCGGCAGGTGCTTTTTAATATCGTCGAGCAGGGGGTATTTCCCCCCTGCCCATTTAAGAAAAGCGCGATTTTTTTTCATGCTGACTAACTGATTACACCTTCTCCGGCTGTGGAGAAAGCTCCGACAGCATCCTGCGCTTTAAACATTACTTCAGATCGGCCTGCACCTGATGAATTGGCTTCGCCCACGGGTTTTTCGCCTGCACATCGGCAGGCAGCGTGGAGACGGCTCGTTTTGCTTCATCTTTTGAGGCATAAACTCCGCTTACCAGAACGTACCAAGGCTGTCCGTTACGGGTCGTCTGATAAACCACATAGTTTTTCAGATTCGATTTCTTCGCCCAGGCGTTGAGGTTGTCGTAGTTAGACGAACTGCTCAGCTGCAACGTGTAGTTGCTGGATGATGCGGATTTCAGAGAACCCACGTTACCCGTCGTTTTACCTGCCGCGGTGCTGGATGCGCTAGCGGTTGGCGTAGCAGCCGGTGCCGCAGTTGCAGCAGGCGCGGTTGTGGTCGCCGTTGCTTTAGGTGCAGCGGTTGCCGCAGGCGTTGGCGCTTTAACCGGTTGGCTCACCGCAGGTTTTGTCTGCGCTGGCGCTTTCGTTTCTGGCGCTTTTGCCACGGTCTGCGGTTTCGTCTCACGCTTCGGCTCAATCACAGCCTGCTTACGCTCCTGACGCGGCGCAGTCTGGGTATGGCGCGGTTTGGTTTCCGTTGCCGCCGTTTGCTGCTGGGCATTGCTGCCATGAACTGGCGCAACGGTGGCAGGTTCAGTAGGCAGCGTGGAGTTCACCACGGCAGCGTTAACCTGCTCCTGATTCTGCGGCTGCGTCAGCGCGTTATTCAGATCGCCCTGAACTTCAACACGCTGCTGGCCCTCCGGCGTAACAGGCGCCTGGCCCTGAGTTGGGGTCGCAGAGACGGGCGGCAGAGAGATATCCTGACCGGCACTGGTGTTACCTGCGGTCTGCTCTGCGGAAGTGGTGCCCGGCGCTGGCTGAGCGCCATTCGCCTGGTTGCTCGCATCGTTACCAGACAGGTCGATGCTCTTCTCGGCAGACGCTGTCTGCTCGGTAGAATGGGTAGAAGGTGCTTTTAGCGCGGAACCAATGCCGACAATCAGCAATACCAGAACCAAAACGCCAAGGCCCATCATGATGTACTGACGGGAGGCCGGTTTTGCCGCTACCGCTTTTTTACGTTTGCGCGGACGACGTTCAACAGGCTGTTCATCCATTAACTCTTCTTCGGATTCATACTCCTCGTCTTCACGCTCATTTCGCGCATTACGGCTACGCGAAGGGCGACGATCGTCTGCATCCAGATCGACATCGTCAAAGTTGATCTGCGGCTCGTTATCACGTTCTGAAGATTGACGAGAACGACCAGTACGACGATCGCTGGGATCGGGTTTCAGCTCGTCTTCTGGTTTGAATTCATCCATTTAACACCCCACTCAAAGGCTTCTGCCAACGACTCTGCATTTACCTGAAGCTAAAACGACCACCTGTTACAGCAGCCTGACCTTTCTAGTTGTTACGCCTGCTGACAATCAGCAATAGCGCCAAGTACGACTTCGTGCGGCACTCCGCCGCGCACTTCACTTTTCCCTATTGCAAGCGGGAGTACCAGACGCATCTCACCTGCCAATACTTTTTTATCGCGCATCATGTGGGGAAGGTACGCCTGCGCAGACATTTCCTGCGGACCACTCACCGGCAAGCCAGCACGTTTAAGCAACGTGATGATACGTGCTGTCTCTTCCGGCCTGAACTGCCCCAGACGTTCAGAGGCACGGGCCGCCATGACCATTCCGGCAGCGACAGCTTCACCGTGAAGCCAGTTACCGTAGCCCATTTCGGCTTCGATCGCATGACCAAACGTATGCCCCAGATTCAGTAAAGCACGTAAGCCGGTTTCACGCTCATCTGCGGCAACGACTTCTGCTTTCAGCTCACAGCAACGGCGAATACAGTAGGCCATTGCCTGCCCATCGAGGCGCAGCAGCGCATCCATATTCTCTTCCAGCCAGGTGAAGAACTCACCGTCAAGAATAATGCCGTATTTGATCACTTCTGCAAGGCCGGACGCCAGTTCGCGCGCTGGCAAGGTTTGCAGACAGTCGAGATCCACCACCACCGATGCAGGCTGGTAGAACGCGCCAATCATGTTTTTGCCGAGCGGATGGTTAACCGCCGTTTTACCGCCCACAGAAGAATCGACCTGTGAGAGCAACGTGGTTGGAATTTGAATAAAGCGCACACCGCGCTGGTAGCTGGCGGCTGCAAAACCGGTCAGATCGCCCACAACGCCGCCGCCCAGGGCAAGCAGTGTTGTATCACGACCGTGCGGTTTTTGCAGAAGTGCGGTAAAGACGGTATCCAGTACCGTCAGGCTTTTGTACTGCTCGCCATCGGGCAGAATCACACTGTCGACCTTCACGCCCGCCTGCTCAAGCAGGTGGCGTACACGGTCGAGATAAAGCGGAGCCAGCGTCTCGTTGGTGACCAGCATCGCCTGATCACCCGCTTTCAGTGGTAAGAAGGAAGCTGGATCGTTAAACAAACCAGCCGCGATGGTGATAGGGTAACTACGTTCCCCGAGAGTAACTGTAATCCTCTCCATGACGCGACATCCACCTTAAATGCTTTTACCCGCAGGCGAGTGTATATAAAGCCAGAATCAGTTGCTTTCCAGCATATGAATAATCTGGTTTGCAACCACTTTAGCGCTTTGATCGTCAGTACGAATGGTCACATCAGCAATCTCTTCGTACAGAGGATTGCGTTCATCGGCCAAAGCTTCCAGAACTTCACGTGGCGGTGTTTCAACCTGCAACAACGGGCGCTTTTTATCACGCTGCGTGCGTGCCAGCTGTTTTTCGATGGTCGTCTCAAGATAGACCACTACGCCACGGGCGGAGAGACGGTTGCGGGTTTCGCGAGATTTTACAGAGCCGCCGCCTGTTGCCAGCACAATGCCCTGTTTTTCCGTGAGTTCGTTGATCACTTTTTCTTCTCGGTCACGGAAACCTTCTTCGCCTTCTACGTCGAAGACCCAGCCCACATCCGCTCCGGTTCGTTTCTCAATCTCTTGATCAGAATCGTAAAATTCCATATTGAGTTGTTGAGCTAACTGACGCCCAATAGTGCTTTTGCCGGCACCCATAGGCCCAACCAGAAAGATATTGCGTTTCTCTGCCATTTTTTCGGTACTACTAAGACTATTCGTTAATGGTAATCCCCGCTGCGCAGACACCCGGCGTAGCAGGACATGAACTGAAACCTCATTTGCAATAGAGCGAGAGTCAGACGAAAAATTATCTCAATACTCCGGCTTGTTTGGCAACTGATTAAATCACCGTTCCCGGCGCATAAGGAAATAAGACGTAAGTCCAACTCAAATCGGTACTCCTTGTATGCTAATTCATGCCCCACGTCAAACATCTGCAACAAACTGAATGCAAAATCATTGCGGGGATCGTTACCCATTAATGAATACTGACCAGACGTGGCGTGATAAACACCACTAACTCGCGCCGTTCGTTATCTTTTCCGTCATGGCGGAACAACTGACCCAGCCACGGAATGTTGCCCAGCACGGGCACGCTGTCGCGTCCGGTTTTATTCTTTTGCGAAAAGATCCCGCCCAGCGCGAGCGTTTCCCCACTTTTTACCTCTACCTGCGTTTCGATCTCCTGCTTATCAATCGCCAGCGTTTCGCCGTCCGCCTGTTGCAGCACCTGGCCAGGCATATTTTCACTGATATGCAGCTTCAGACGAACGCGGCCGCCCGGAAGCACCACCGGCGTGACCTCCATGCCTAATACCGCCTCTTTAAACTCAACGGAGGTCGCCCCGCTTTCGCCGCTGGAAACCTGATACGGGATTTCGCTGCCCTGCTTGATGCTGGCCGGCTGCATGTGTGACGCCAGTAGCCGCGGGCTGGCGATGATATCCACCTGCTGCTTTTGCTCAAGCGCCGACAACTCAAGATCCAGCATCCTGCCGTTGATGCGCCCGATATTAAACCCAACGTGTGTGGTTGCACTGGCCACCGACAGGTCAGCGCCCAACGTCGTGACCTGACCCGCCTTACCGGCCTCCGTTGCGTCAGCGAGGTTCCATTTCACCCCCAGTTCACGCAGGCATTTTTCACTGATGGTCACAATCTGCGCCGCCAGTTCTACCTGCTCGACGGGCAGATCCATCTGCGCTGCCCAGCGCTGGAGCATATCCACCACCGACTTGTTATCCCTGACCAGGAGACGGTTGGTGCGCTTGTCGACGGAGAGACTGCCTTTCGGGCTTAAGAGCTTTTCCGCCGCTTTTTGCAATTCGGCCGCATCCGCATAAGCAAACGGAATGCTGTGAGAGAGCAGCGGAGCGTCGAGCAGACGCTGGGCCCGCTCCTGCTCTTTACGCGTCTGTTGCTCCCGCTGCCAGGCCGCCGTATGCACATAAAAAATGCCGCCCTCTTCCCGCAATACCAGCCCGGCACTGTTCACTACCGTCTGAAGCGCCTGCCTCCAGGGCACCCGCGTTAGATTCAGCGAAAGCGAACCGCTGACATCCGGCGACACCACCAGATTGCGATCCTCCTGCGCTACCATCGCCTGTAATACCTGCACCACCGGGACATCATCCACCAGCAGGGTGACCGGTTTTGGCGTCGCGGCCCACAGGGGCTGGCTGAGTGCCGCCAGTAACAGCCCTATCCATATCTTCACTTTTTTTCGTTCCTTCTCGCTGCCATGTCCATCGCTTCGGCTCGCACATCTCGCCGACATCAACGGTCAGTTGTTGTGTATCTATCGCACTCACCCGCCAGCCTGGCGGTAACCGCATCTGCGTTTTTACCCGGTGCCAGCGGTTCTGCCCGTCCTGCATAAGGCCGATATCCCTGCTGCCGCTGACGACTCCCTGATACCGCCACTGGCTGAGTTGCCCTGCTGCGCAACGTTCTTCCGGCACGGAGAAGGGATCCCGCATCCCGGTCAGGAAAAGCGGAGAAAGCAGGATCAGCAAACGGGTTTTACTGCGCATGACCTATCTCCAGTTGCAGGCTAAGGCGTAGCTGTTTTCCCTGTGGGGTGATGGAAAACGCGCTCACCCGCACGTTCTCAAGCGCCAGCCGGGAAAAGAGCGCCGGAACTGCGCCCCACAAGGCATCCAGCGCCAGCTCTCCCCCACTCTGCTGCGGTTTCCAGTACACCAGCCTTGCGTCCTCACGCTGAAATGCCAGCGGAGAAAAGGGCTGCACCGGCTTCACTTGCGTAACCACAGGTCGCCGCCCGGCCTTCGGCCACAGCGAGGCGTTGATTCGCTTCGCACTGCTGGCCTGCACCTGAATATCGGCGTAGCACAGAGCAGCGGGTCTGAGCAGCGCTCCCCAAATCGCAAACGCAACGATCCCCGACGCGATCAACCAGCAAAGGACGCGCCGGGAAGGACGTGCATCTGTCCAGCGTTGATACCAGATGCCCACTGGCTACCTCCGGCTATGCAGTTGAAAAGAGAACATCCATCGCCCCTGGCTATCCTGTTGCAATTCGCCTGCCGGTCCGGGGTTAAACCCCGTCACCCTTTTCAGCGCATCGGTCATGGCGGAGAGCGTTGGGAGTGAGGTGGTATAGCCCGTCAGGATCAGCGAGGGTGGCTGATAACGCAGCGCCGTCAGCCACGCCTGCCGGGGCATTGCACTGGCAAGGGATTCAAGCGCGGGTTGCCATGCCACCGTCTCGGGCGGCTGCGAAGGGGGTTCCAGCCCCGCAGACTGCGGCTGACGGGCTTTCAATACCTTCTGCACCGCACGCGTTCCCGCCAGATCGCTCTGCAACGCCTGTGACGCGAGAGTCTGCGTCGCCCGAAGGCTGACGCCTCCCGCCAGCATCACCAACAATGAGGCGGTAAACAGCAGCCCCCAAAAACGCAGGCGCTGATTACGTTGCTGCCGACGCCAGGGTAAAAGATTGGGCATGCTCATTACGGCGCCTCGCTCATGGCCAGCGCCAGGGCGACGGTGTAATCAGCACCACATTCTGGCAACGGCGGCTGACACAGCGTCACCGCTTCCCACGGATCGCGGGCAGCATCAAACACGGCGATATCAGAAGGAGAAAGCGCAAGCAACGCCGCCAGCTCATTCACCGTCGCCGCTTCTGTGGTGTAGCGCCGCCCCCACTGGTGACGCATCGCCCACAGCCACTGGTGTTTATCCCTCCAGGCTACGCACCGGACGGGGGCAACAGCAGAGAGAAGATTAGCCAGTGCGCCGGCATCCGGGACGATTGCGGCCAGGCGCAAACGCAGCGCTTTCGCCAGCGACAACAGGGTATCGACCTCTCTGTTTTGCGCGGCGGTAACCTGAAAAGTGTTGCTGAACGTATCCTGCGCGTAGTCAAAGCAGAGCGTATCGGGAGGCATCTCCAGCTCACGCGCTAATGCGGCGCCTACCCAGGTGAGCTGTTCGCTGTCACGCAAGGTAACGGATGGACGGGGCAACGCGCGTTGCAGAACGCGCGTTGCCGGAAATGAGAGAAATACCCGATGCGAGTGCGGCAATGTTTTCCGCCAGCCACGTAATGCGTTAACCAGTTGTTCTGGCTTAAGTATTTTGCCTTCACCGATAACCCCGTCCGACAGCGGCACCGCCCACCAGCGCCGTAAACGCCAGCCGGCCCGCTCTCTGGTCAGCGCCACGGCAATCACCTTATCCTGTTGAATATGAACGCCTGTTTGCCACGTTTTAAAAGCCATACTTCACGATCTCCTTATCGCCCGTCGGAGTGACGGCTATATCAATGAATCAGGCTTGCCTTTATACTACCGCGCGATTGTTTAGAAACTGCCCAGGCTAAACCAAATGGGAAATCTCCGGTGAAGTTCGTAAAGTATTTATTGATCCTTGCAGTCTGTTGCATTCTGCTGGGAGCAGGCTCGATTATTGGTTTGTACAAATATGTCGAGCCGCAACTCCCTGATGTCGCCACACTTCGTGATGTGCGGCTTCAGATCCCTATGCAGGTCTATAGCGCCGATGGTGAACTGATGGCGCAATACGGCGAGAAACGTCGTATCCCACTGACCTTAAATCAAATTCCACCCGTGATGGTGAAGGCTTTTATCGCCACCGAGGATAGCCGTTTTTACGAGCACCACGGTGTCGATCCGGTCGGTATTTTCCGTGCGGCAAGCGTGGCGCTGTTCTCCGGTCATGCCTCTCAGGGGGCAAGTACCATTACCCAGCAGCTGGCGCGTAACTTCTTCCTCAGCCCGGAAAAGACGCTGATACGTAAGATCAAAGAAGTGTTCCTCGCGATCCGCATTGAGCAACTGCTGAGCAAAGACGAGATCCTTGAGCTTTACCTCAACAAGATCTATCTGGGCTACCGCGCCTATGGTGTAGGGGCTGCGGCTCAGGTCTATTTCGGTAAGTCGATCGATCAGCTCACGCTGAGCGAAATGGCGACCATTGCCGGCCTGCCAAAAGCGCCATCAACGTTTAACCCGCTCTACTCGCTGGACCGCGCCACCGCGCGCCGTAACGTTGTGCTATCGCGTATGTTGAGCGAAGGCTACATCAGCCAGGATGAGTACGATCGGGCACGCAGCGATGTGATTGATGCCAATTACCATGCACCGGAAATTGCTTTCTCATCGCCGTATCTGACGGAAATGGTTCGCCAGGAGATGGTGCGCCGCTACGGCGACAAAGCATATGAAGACGGCTATCGCGTTTATACCACCGTGACCCGCAAGGTGCAGCAGGCTGCCCAGCAGGCGGTGCGTAATAACGTGATGGATTACGATATGCGTCACGGCTATCGCGGCCCGTCCAACGTGCTGTGGAGAGTGGGCGAAGGCGCATGGGACAGCAAAAAAATCACTGATTCCCTGAAAGCGCTGCCGACCTATGGCCCGCTGCGTCCGGCGGTGGTCATCCAGGCCGATCCGCAGGAAGCGGTGGCGATGATGGCCGATGGTACATCCGTTTCGCTGCGTATGGAGGGTATCCGCTGGGCGCGTCCGTACCGTTCTGACACCCTTCAGGGGCCTACTCCACGTAAAGTGACGGATGTGGTACAAACCGGACAACAAATCTGGGTGCGTCAGGTAGGCGATGCCTGGTGGCTGGCACAGGTGCCGGACGTCAACTCTGCCCTGGTCTCCATCAATCCGCAGAACGGTGCCGTGATGGCGCTGGTTGGCGGGTTCGATTTCAACCAGAGCAAATTTAACCGCGCAACCCAGGCGCTGCGTCAGGTCGGTTCGAACATCAAACCGTTCCTGTATACCGCGGCGATGGACAAGGGGCTAACGCTCGCCAGCATTCTCAACGACGTGCCAATTTCCCGATGGGATGCCGGTGCGGGCTCTGACTGGCAGCCGAAGAACTCTCCGGCGCAATACGCTGGCCCTATCCGTCTGCGTCAGGGCCTTGGCCAGTCGAAGAACGTGGTCATGGTTCGCGCGATGCGTGCGATGGGCGTTGATTATGCGGCAGAGTATCTGCAACGCTTCGGCTTCCCGGCGCAAAACATCGTTCATACCGAATCTTTGGCGCTCGGCTCCGCGTCCTTCACACCGCTCCAGGTCGCGCGTGGCTACTCGGTTATGGCAAACGGCGGCTTCCTGGTCGATCCGTATTTCATCAGCAAAATCGAGAACGATCAGGGCGGCGTACTGTTTGAAGCGAAGCCGAAAATTGCCTGCCCTGAATGCGATATTCCGGTGATTTACGGCGACACGCCAAAATCCAATGTCCTTGAAAACAAGGATATGGAAGATGTTGCCATCTCTCAGGAACGTCAGAATCTGGCGGTGCCGCAGCCTCAGCTGGAACAGGCCAATCAGGCGCTGGTCGCCCAGAGTGGCGCGCAGGAGTATGCTCCGCACGTGATCAGCACGCCGCTGTCGTTCCTGATTAAGAGCGCGCTGAACACCAACATCTTTGGCGAACCGGGCTGGCAAGGCACCGGCTGGCGAGCGGGCCGCGATTTGCAGCGCCGCGATATCGGCGGCAAAACAGGCACAACCAACAGCTCAAAAGATGCCTGGTTCTCAGGTTATGGCCCGGGCGTTGTCACCTCGGTCTGGATTGGTTTTGACGATCACCGCCGCACTCTGGGACGCACAACCGCTTCTGGCGCAATTAAAGATCAGATTTCCGGTTACGAGGGTGGGGCTAAGAGTGCGCAACCGGCCTGGGATGCTTACATGAAGGCCGCTCTCGAGGGCGTGCCGGAGCAGCCGCTAACGCCTCCACCGGGCATTGTCACGATCAATATTGACCGCAGCACCGGACAGCTCGCGAATGGCGGCAACAGCCGTGCCGAGTATTTCATCGAGGGTACGCAGCCAACCACGCAGGCGGTGCATGAGGTGGGTACCGAAATCATTGATAACGGCGAAACGCACGAACTGTTCTGACGCCAACAAAAAAGCCGGGCGGTGGCGACGCCTGTCCCGGCCTACAGCGTAATGCAAAACGGCAACCATCGGTTGCCGTTTTTAATGGTGGCGCTACAAACGCCCCTGCCCCTTCAGCCACTCCCGCACCAGGAACAGTGCGCTCACGTTGCGTGCCTCGTTAAAGTCAGGATCTTCCAGCAAATCCATCAGATGAGCCAGCGGCCAGCGAACCTGCGGCAGCGGTTCCGGCTCGTCTCCTTCCAGCGATTCAGGATAGAGATCTTCCGCGACAACAATGTTCATTTTGCTGGAGAAATAGGACGGCGCCATGCTCAGCTTTTTCAGGAACGTCAGCTCTTTCGCGCCAAAGCCGACCTCTTCTTTCAGCTCCCGGTTTGCCGCTTCAAACACCGTTTCGCCCGGATCGATCAGTCCTTTGGAGAAGCCCAGCTCGTAGGATTCAGTGCCCACGGCGTATTCACGAATGAGGATCAGGTGCTCGTCGACGATAGGCACTATCATCACCGCTTCACGCGAGGAGGGGCGCATACGCTCATAAACACGACGCACACCGTTGCTGAACTCCAGATCCACACTTTCAACATTAAACAGACGCGATTTTGCGACGGTTTCAACATTCAGAATGGTGGGCTTTTGTAAGGGTTTGGTCATCTTGACGGGTCTTTGCTGGGTGAACTGGCTTTATTGTGCGATACGCCGCACGGTTTCGGCAATGTCAATTGCTCTTTATTTACATTTATGCAACGTAACTGTAGGCAATTCTCATTTCAAAACAAATGTCAAGAGGTTGAAAAGTTTCCAGGAATTTGCTGATATCGCGCCGGAACAGGCTTTGTTATCATTACCGGTCACTGGGATGCGCGTCAACATGCTCAAGTTAGACTCCATACTTGCCGATAGCCGACCACAGAATCTCATTCATTGTACAAAAGGTGCGACTGACAACACCTGTAAGAAGATAAGTAAGATGGGGAAAGCATGAGCACCATTTTGATTTTTCTCGCTGCTGTGCTGGCCTGCGCGTCGATTGCGGTGTGGGTATTCAGGCGCCGCGTACATCGCCGTTATCGGCTGCCCTTTTTGAACGCGTTTGCCGGGGCAAACACGCGCAAGCTTTCGCCAGAGGAACGCAGCACCGTTGAGCAGTATCTCGACACGCTGAACCGATCCCGGCTTTCGCCTGGCCCTACCGGCGCCAGCGCCGCCCCCGTATCGCTCAACCTTAACGCACAAAGCGACACCGTTTTGTGCGTAACGCGCTCCATTACCCGCTACGGCATCACAACCGACGATCCCAACAAATGGCGTTACTATCTCGACTCTGTTGAAGTGCACCTGCCTCCCTTCTGGGAGCAGTATATCAACGACGAAAACAGCGTCGAGCTCATCCATACCGATACGCTGCCGCTGGTTATCTCCCTTAATGGTCATACTCTGAGCGAATATGTTCAGGAAGCGCCACGCTTTGCGCTGGAACGCGCGAGCGGAACGCAGGCCTCTATTCGTGGTGAAGAGACAGAGCAGATTGAACTGCTCAACATCCGCCAGGAAACGCATGAAGAGTACGTCCTGAGCCGCCCGGATGGCATTCGCGAAGCGGTGCTGATTGTCGTCTCGTTCCTGCTCTTTTTCATCTGCCTGCTGACGCCGGACGTGTTTGTTCCGTGGCTCGCGGGCGGCGCAGTACTGCTTCTGGTCGCCGGGCTGTGTGGCATATTTGCCCCGCCGGCAAAAACGTCATTACGCGAAATTCACTGCCTGCGCGGAACCCCAAAACGCTGGGGACTGTTCGGCGAAAACGATCAGGAACATATCAACAATATCTCGCTCGGGATCATCGATCTCATCTATCCGCGCCACTGGCAGCCGTGGATTGCGCAGGACCTGGGCCACAAAACGGATATTGATATCTATCTCGACCGCCACGTTGTACGCCAGGGACGTTACTTATCCCTGCACGACGAAGTGAAAAACTTCCCGCTTCAGCACTGGCTTCGCAGCGCGGTGATTGCCGGTGGCGCCGCGTTAATCTTCCTCATGCTGCTGCTTTTCGTGCCGCTGGATATGCCGATTAAATTTACCCTGTCATGGATCAAAGGGGCGCAAACCGTGGAAGCCACCAGCGTACAGCAGCTCGAAGAAGCGGGTGTACGCGTGGGGGATACGTTGCGGCTGAAAGGCACCGGGATGTGTAATATCCACTCACCGGGCGCCTGGAACACGCGCCAGAACTCGCCGTTCGCGCCGTTCGACTGCTCTCAGATCATCTGGAATGACGCCTCTCCGCTGCCGCTTCCGGAATCGGATGTGGTCAATAAGGCCACCGCGCTCACCCAGACGATTAATCGCCAGCTCCATCCAAAACCGGATGATGATTCTCGCGTCAGCCCTGCCCTGCGTTCGGCCATTCAGAAGTCCGGCATGGTGCTGCTGGATGACTTTGGCGAAATCGTCCTGAAAACAGAAGATCTCTGCTCAGCTCAGGATGACTGTATCCGGCTGAAGAACGCGCTGGTCAACCTCGGCAACAGCAAAGACTGGGACGCGCTGGTGAAACGCGCCGAAGCGGGACGCCTCGATGGTGTGAATGTGCTTTTGCGTCCGGTCAGCGCCGAGTCGCTGGATAACCTGGTGGCGACCTCTACCGCCCCCTTCGTGATGCGTGAAACCACCCGTGCCGCCCAGGCGCTTAACAGCCCGGCGCCTGGCGGTTTTGTGATTGCCAGCGATGAAGGCAGCGACCTGGTGGATCAACCCTATCCGCAGGTTTCGCTGTATGACTATCCTGCCCAGGAGCAGTGGAGCGAATTCCAGCGTCTGGCGCAGATGCTGATGCAGACGCCATTCAGCGCGGAAGGGATCGTCACCACCCTCTTTACCGACGCCAACGGCACGCGTCATATTGGCCTGCACCGTATGCCGGATAGCGCTGGCCTGTGGCGCTATGTAGGGACATCCCTGCTGCTGATTGCGATGCTGGCGTGTATTATCTGGAACGGTTATCAGGCCGTACGCCGCTATCAGCGCTCCCGCACGCGACTGGCAGAAATCCAGGCCTACTACGAAAATTGTCTAAACCCGAAACTGATCTCCTCTTCTGAGAGCCTGATCGGATAACGTCCCTGCGCGACAAGTTGTGCTACCCTGTCGCGCACGTTTCTTCTGGCTGGAGTTCCCCCTTATGCATCTTAATATCGACTGGCAGGCGGTCGATACCGTCCTGCTTGATATGGACGGCACGCTGCTTGATCTCGCCTTTGATAACTATTTCTGGCAAAAGCTGGTTCCGGAAACGTACGGTGAACAGCAGGGGATCTCCCCGGCGGAAGCGCAGGAATTCATTCGTTCGCAATATAGCGCGGTGCAGCATACGCTAAACTGGTACTGTCTTGACTACTGGAGCGAGCGACTCGGTCTGGATATTTGCGCCATGACCACCGCCCAGGGCGCACGCGCCGTTCTGCGCGAAGATACGGTCCCGTTCCTGGACGCGCTGAAAGCCTGCGGTAAGCGCCGTATTTTGCTGACAAATGCGCATCCCCATAACCTGGCCGTGAAGCTGGAACATACCGGTCTTGCTTCGCACCTTGATTTATTGCTTTCCACCCACACATTTGGTTATCCGAAAGAGGATCAGCGGTTGTGGCATGCCGTGGTGGAAGAGACCGGTTTACAGCCGGAACGCACGCTGTTCATTGACGACAGCGAGCCGATTCTGGATTCTGCGGCCGCATTTGGCATTCGCTATTGTCTGGGCGTGACCAATCCTGATTCCGGCCTGGCTGAAAAAAGCTATCTGCGACATCCGGGGCTGAACGACTATCGCCGGATGATCCCCTCACTCACCGTGAAGGAGACGCCATGAAAGAAAAACCCTCTGATGGGGTAAGACTGGATAAATGGCTGTGGGCCGCCCGTTTTTACAAAACGCGCGCCCTTGCCCGTGAAATGGTTGACGGCGGAAAGGTGCATTACAACGGTCAGCGCAGCAAACCGAGCAAGCTGGTTGAACTGAATGCCACGTTAACGCTTCGCCAGGGCAACGATGAGAAAACGGTGGTGGTGAAAGCCATTACCGAACAGCGGCGGCCCGCAACCGAAGCCGTTTTGCTGTATGAAGAGACGGCCGAAAGCATAGAGAAGCGCGAGAAAACCGCGCTGGCGCGCAAAATGAACGCGCTGACGATGCCTCACCCGGACCGGCGACCGGATAAAAAAGAGCGCCGCGATCTGATGAAATTTAAACACGGTGAGAGCGAGTAACCCTCACCTGCATGAGAGATGAAAATGGCCCAACACGACCAATTACACCGCTATCTGTTTGAACAATTCGCCGTGCGCGGCGAGCTGGTCACCGTATCCGAAACCTGGAAACAGATTCTGGAAAACCACAACTACCCGCTGCCGGTAAAAACCCTGTTGGGCGAACTGCTGGTTGCCACCAGCCTGCTGACCGCCACGCTGAAGTTTGCTGGCGATATTACCGTCCAGTTGCAGGGCGATGGCCCAATGTCGCTGGCGGTGATCAACGGCAATAACCAGCAGCAGATGCGCGGCGTGGCGCGCGTTCAGGGCGATATCCCTGAAAATGCGGATCTGAAAACGCTGGTCGGTAACGGCTACCTGGTTATCACGATCTCGCCTGAAGAAGGTGAGCGCTATCAGGGCGTTGTCGGTCTCGAAGGCGATACGCTTGCCGCCTGCCTGGAAGATTACTTCATGCGTTCCGAACAGCTGCCAACCCGTCTGTTCATCCGCACCGGTGAAGTGGATGGCCAGCCTGCTGCCGGTGGTATGCTGCTTCAGGTTCTGCCTGCGCAGGATGCGCAGACCAATGATTTCGAACATCTGGCAACGCTGACGGAAACCATCAAAGCGGAAGAGCTGTTCACCCTGTCGGCGACCGACGTGCTGTGGCGTCTCTACCACGAAGAAGAAGTGACGGTTTACGATCCGCAGGCGGTGGAATTTAAGTGCACCTGCTCCCGCGAGCGTTGTGCTGGCGCCCTGAAAACGCTGCCGGATGAAGAGATCGACAGCATCATGGCGGAAGACGGTGAAATCGATATGCACTGTGACTACTGCGGTACGCACTACGTGTTCAATTCGATGGATATCGCGGAGATCCGCAATAACGCCTCTCCGGCGGATCCGCAGGTTCACTAAGCTCTGAGCCTGTTGCCCGGCGGCGCTATGCTCTCACGGGCCTACAATGAATTGTGCAATTTTTTGATATGATTGCTAATTGTAGGCCGGGTAAGCGTAGCGCCACCCGGCAAGAAAGAGCACTAACGCCGCTGCGCATTATTGTAACTGTCGTAGCTCATATCGACACGCTCCCCAAAAATATCAATATCCGCCCAGGGCTTCACGACAGATTTCACTTTCCTCTGCCTTAATGCGCGATCAAGTTCTTCTCTGGTCAATGCCTCCGGCATTTTCCACGCGTCCCCGGCGATCCTCCAGCCCGTGTTGGTTTGTGTGTAAGCCACAATCGTGCGATCGGTAAATTGAAATAGCACGGCCTCAGGCTTGCCGTCGCCGTTAAGATCCAGCGGCATGAGTAAACAGTTACTCTGGGCGCTATCGCAGCTCTCAAAGCGATACTGATTGCTGAGCATGGCTTGCCACAATGTCTTATCAGGACGAGCCATTCCCGGTGCGAGCTGGACCTGTTTTTCCAGCATCGCGGCGGTCATCTTACCTGCTCCGCCAGCGTTCCTGGAGAGAAGACCATTTATTTCACGCTGGCGTTTTGGGTTAGAGATAAACTGCGGATCGTTTTGCAGCGTGAGCATCGCCTCCCGCCCCTTTCGTCCAGCGTTACTGAGCATATACAGGCTGACTTGATCCGCCGTTATTCTGCCGTCCTGATAGCGGGCCATATGGCTTGCAACGCTTATTCGCCACGGATCCAGCACGGGGGTATGGATCAACGCCAGGAAGATGAGGGAAAGCAGCCCGGTCGTCGGGATGACGTACGCATGGATCTTCTGCGGTTCACGGCGCTGAATCAGAACGCTGGCGCAAAAACCGACCGCCCAGACCAGCGCCACGATGGTTATCAATACCCCGTACAGACGCTCGGGTGACCAGCCGTATTGCGAAATGCGTAGCCACAGCGCCCACCCCGCCAGAACCGGGTACGCGGGTACGATAGCCACAGCAAGGCGAATCATCCCTCGCAGCGGGGCATAGTAAGGCAGCGTTTGACGCTGTGGATGCCACACTATCGTCACCAGGAATAACAGCAGCAGCGCTAAGGTGGTCAGCAAGCCCGCGGCGGATATTCTGGCTGAAATGGATTCAAAGCCGACAAAAGGCAACGCGCCAATAAAGAGCAGCGCCAGCGCCGCCATCAGGGGAAGCAGACCGGTGGCTATGAGGGTCAGCAGATTTTGCAGGGCAAGGATTAACCTTACCTGCATGCGCGTGAGCACGGCCGCACTGGCTGAAACCACGCCAATCGCCACTGAAATAAATCCGTCAGAATGAAAGAAAAGCCGATCAAAAAAGCCGATGCCGATAAGTTCGAAAAGCTCGGCCCAGAGGAAAAGCACCAGCCAGAAGAGACCATTCGAAACAAAAATAATGAGCAGCGTCAGCGCGTTATGCCAGTTTCGTTGATAAAAGTCGCTGTAGAACGAGGTAGTCGGGACGGGATCCAGACGCCGCTGAAGCCATGGCAACACGAACAGCGTCATCAGCAGCAGATGAAAACCGAAAACGAGCATCTCATCTCTGAGATTCCAGCTTTCGAGTCCTGCAACGCTCCACTTAAGCCAGCCGCCCATACCCGCGACTGCCGCGCCGATCATCCCGAGTGACAGCCACAAAAATGGCTTTCTGAATGACGTCATGGCAAGAGACAACGTGGTTGTCATTATCACGGTGGCAGGTACTACACACATCAGCCACAGCGTATCCGATGGCAATTTTGCGTACTCGATATACCACGTAATTACATAGCAAATTACGCCCTGTAGAGCCCCCGCCAGCACGACGGCTACGCGCGTTGAAGGAGATAACGTCTCACGGTTTTCCATTTCTCATCCCTTGTTCATGAAAAATCTATTGTCTCATCAAGGCAAAACTCTGGCCCCCACCTCAAACTCTGAAAATAGCTGACCCAAGAGACCTGAATCGTTTTCCCAATGTAACTCTTACGTAATTTTCTTTCATGTATGCGATTACATTCACATTCTTCTGGATAAATTCACCAGAGATTAACCTTTTAAGAACATTTTCCCCAACCAAAAAGCGATTCCTGCGATAATCTGCCCGCCCTGTGACTGGAGTCGCAGCGTTTTCCGTTAGTAAGGGTTTTGACCAGATACGTAAATCTATGAGCCCCGTCGCGGTTAACATCCCCAGAAAAACCCTACAATTTCAGGCAGTACATATTGGCTAAGGAGCAGTGATATGCGTGTTAATGGTTTAACCCCGCAAGATCTCAAGGCTTATGGTATTCACGACGTCCAGGAAGTGGTCTACAACCCCGATTACGATACGCTGTATCAGGAAGAGCTCAATCCGGCACTGGAAGGATACGATCGAGGTGTGTTGACGAATCTTGGTGCTATCGCCGTCGATACCGGTATTTTTACCGGCCGTTCGCCGAAAGATAAATACATCGTCCGAGATGATACCACCCGCGATACGCTGTGGTGGGCCGATAAAGGCAAAGGGAAGAACGATAACAAACCGCTCTCTCCTGAAACCTGGCAGCATCTGAAAGGGCTCGTCACCCATCAGCTTTCCGGCAAGCGTCTGTTCATCGTCGATGCTTTCTGCGGCGCTAACGCCGACACCCGTCTCTCCGTTCGGTTTATCACTGAAGTGGCCTGGCAGGCGCATTTCGTGAAGAACATGTTCATTCGTCCGACCGATGAAGAACTGCAAAACTTCACCCCTGACTTTATCGTGATGAACGGCGCGAAATGCACCAACCCGCAGTGGAAAGAACAGGGTCTGAACTCCGAAAACTTCATCGCCTTCAACCTGACCGAGCGTATCCAGCTGATCGGCGGTACCTGGTACGGCGGCGAAATGAAGAAAGGGATGTTCTCGGTCATGAACTACCTGCTGCCGCTGCGCGGTATCGCCTCCATGCACTGCTCGGCGAACGTCGGTGAAAAAGGTGACGTGGCGGTGTTCTTCGGCCTTTCCGGCACCGGTAAAACGACTCTGTCCACCGATCCAAAACGTCGTCTGATTGGCGACGACGAGCACGGCTGGGACGACGACGGTGTGTTTAACTTTGAAGGCGGCTGCTACGCGAAAACCATTCGCCTGTCTGAAGAGGCAGAGCCGGATATCTACCACGCGATTCGCCGCGATGCGCTGCTGGAAAACGTCACCGTGCGTGCCGATGGCTCTGTCGACTTCGACGATGCGTCCAAAACCGAAAACACCCGCGTCTCTTACCCGATTTACCACATCGACAACATCGTGAAGCCGGTGTCGAAGGCGGGCCACGCCACGAAGGTGATTTTCCTGACCGCAGACGCGTTCGGCGTGTTGCCACCGGTTTCCCGCCTGACCGCCAGCCAGACGCAGTACCACTTCCTCTCTGGCTTTACCGCTAAGCTGGCGGGTACCGAGCGCGGTGTGACCGAGCCAACCCCAACCTTCTCCGCATGCTTCGGCGCGGCGTTCCTGTCGCTACACCCAACGCAGTATGCGGAAGTGCTGGTGAAACGCATGCAGGCATCCGGCGCACAGGCATACCTGGTGAACACCGGCTGGAACGGGACGGGCAAACGTATCTCCATCAAAGATACACGCGCCATCATCGACGCGATTCTGGATGGTTCGTTGGATAACGCCGAGACCTTTACGCTGCCGATGTTCGATCTGGCGATCCCAACCGAGCTGCCGGGCGTGGATACGCGTATCCTTGACCCGCGCAACACCTACGGTTCACCGGAACAGTGGCGCGAGAAGGCAGAATCGCTGGCGAAACTGTTTATCGAAAACTTCGAGAAGTATACCGACACCCCGGCGGGTGCTGCGCTGGTGAGTGCGGGACCAAGGTAAAAGCAAAAAGGCAACGAAAGTTGCCTTTTTTAATGTTTTCTCCCTCTCCCCGTGGGCTGAGGGATCCCCAGTAATTTTTTTATGCAGAAGCAATAAAGTTGCTTTCTAAATGACTGAGGGCTGTCAGCGATGCCCTGGTCCGGCTGTAAATCGCTGAGGCGTTTGCCTTCCGGCCGGGGCGAGGCGCAGGGATGCGCCGAGAGGGCGGCTTTACAGGGACGTTGCCTCCGCCCGTACCCGATAAGCCGGAAGGAATAAGCCGAGGGCACCGCGAAGCGGCGATTTACCGCCGGGAGCCCGGGTCGCCAGGGTGGTGGCGACTGAGCCACCCTGGCACGTTCACCGGTCATGTCGTTACAGAGTAGCAAGGAACATAAAGTGAACGGAATGACCACCACCGCCGTATATTCCCCTCACCCTAACCCTCTCCCCGGAGGAGCGAGGGGATTGCTCAGTGCTCGCATTAATTTGTGGGGAACCCTCAGCCCCGTGGGAGAGGGCCGGGGTGAGGGCATCAGGCCCCACCCTTTTTTAACTCTCTTTCACCTGCCCCCGTAAAACCGGCACCGGTAACCATGCGCGAATGCTCAAACCACCCCGTTCGCTGGTGCCAATTTCCAGCAGTCCGTTATGGTTATCAACAATACGCTGCACAATCGCCAGGCCTAAGCCGGTTCCGCTGGTGCTGCGCGCGCTGTCGCCGCGCACAAACGGCTGGAACAGGTGCTTACGCTGCTCAGGCTTGATGCCCGGGCCATCGTCTTCCACCTGGAACCAGGCGCGGTTGAGTTCCGTACCGCTGCTGACTTTGATCCAACCGTTGCCGTAGCGCGCCGCGTTGACCACCATATTCGCTACCGCGCGTTTGATGGAGAGTGGGTGCATACGTACCTGAATCTCGCCCGCCTGAAGGTCGGTCGCAATTTCACGTTCGTAGCCGCTTTCGGCGGCAACAACTTCGCCCAGAACCGCGTTCAGATCCGCCATCTCCATCGGCATCTCCTGCCCGGTGCGCAGGTAGTCGATAAACTGCTCGATGATGGCGTTACACTCTTCGATATCCTTGTTGATGGACTCTGCAAGATAACCATCCTGCTCGCCCATCATCTCTGTTGCCAGCCGGATACGTGTCAGCGGGGTGCGAAGGTCATGGCTAACCCCCGCCATCAGCAGCGTACGGTCGTCAGCCAGCTGTTTAACGCCTGCCGCCATGTGGTTAAAAGCACGCGTTACCGAGCGCACTTCCGATGCGCCATACTCGCGCAGCGGCGGTGGGATAATACCTTTACCAACCTGCAATGCCGCATGCTCCAGGTCGACCAGCGGTCGGTTCTGGATACGAATAAACAGCCATGCGCCACCGATGGCCAGCAGCATGATCGCCAGGGTGTATCGGAACAGCGGTGAGAAGTCGCCCTGATGAATCTCGGTGAGCGGAACACGCACCCAGATGTTGGGTGACAGCCAGGTTTTCAGCCAGACAACCGGCGAGCTTTTATTGACCTCAACGCGCACTTCCGTCGGGCCGCCAAGCTGCTGCGCCATCTGCTGGCTAAGGAATTCATAGTGCTGCGCCCAGCGCAGGCCGGCATCTTCCGCCGCTTCGTTCGAGTAGAGAGAAATGCCCAACTCACGGTAGATTTCCCGACGGAACGCCGGGGGGACAACCAACTGCGTGCCGTCCTCCAGTTGCAGTTTGTCGGTCATCAGCATACGCACTTCGTATGCCAGCACCTTATTAAACTGCTGAAGGCTCGGCAGGATCGCAAAGTTCAGCACCACCAGGTAGGTCGTCACCAGGCTGACAAACAGCAGGGTGACGATCAATAACAGCGTGCGGGCAAACGAACTTCGCGGCGAGAAGCGCATTCGCCTCATGCTTTAGAGCCGTCCGGGACAAACACGTAGCCCAGACCCCACACGGTCTGAATATAACGAGGATGCGCCGGATCTTCTTCCACCATGCGGCGCAGACGAGAGATCTGCACGTCGATAGAACGTTCCATTGCGGAGTATTCACGGCCGCGCGCCAGGTTCATCAGCTTGTCACGTGAAAGCGGTTCACGCGGGTGGCTGACCAGCGCTTTCAGTACCGCAAACTCGCCGCTGGTGAGCGGCATTGGCTCATCTTCACGGAACATTTCACGGGTGCCGAGGTTCAGCTTGAACTTACCGAATGCAATGACGGCCTCTTCCTGAGACGGCGCGCCCGGCAGCTCGTTCGCCTGACGACGCAGCACGGCGCGAATACGCGCCAGCAGTTCACGCGGGTTGAACGGCTTAGGAATGTAGTCATCAGCGCCAATCTCAAGGCCGACGATACGGTCAACTTCTTCACCCTTCGCCGTCACCATGATGATTGGCATCGGGTTGCTCTGGCTACGCAGACGACGGCAAATAGAGAGCCCATCTTCGCCAGGCAGCATCAGGTCCAACACCATCAGGTGGAAGGATTCACGCGTCAGCAGACGATCCATCTGTTCCGCGTTCGCGACGCTACGAACCTGGAAGCCCTGCTCGGTCAGATAACGTTCCAGCAGCGCACGCAGGCGCATGTCGTCATCTACGACCAGAATTTTGTAGTTCTCTTGCATTGTGTGTACTCCCAAAGGTTCGGATAAGCCTGGAACAGCGTATTCTAAAAAAGTGCACGGGTTCGACCAGCAAATTCTGGTATAAATTCTAGACGAAATTGTTACAAAGCATATTTAACAGCAGCTTATCTGTTCATTTCATCACATAAATCATTATTAATCTTGTCTGTTACACTGTGCGCTACGTATTGTGCGCAAAGACAGTTAACCGGCATTAAAGGCAGCACCATGAAAACGCCTCTGATCACCCGCGAAGGGTACGAGAAACTCAAAAAAGAGATGGATTACCTGTGGCGCGAAGAGCGTCCGGAAGTGACCAAAAAAGTCACCTGGGCCGCAAGTCTGGGCGACCGCAGCGAGAATGCGGACTATCAGTACAATAAAAAGCGACTGCGCGAAATCGATCGCCGGGTACGCTACCTGACGAAATGCCTCGAGAATCTCAAAATTGTCGATTACTCCCCGCAGCAGGAAGGTAAAGTGTTTTTCGGCGCGTGGGTCGAAATTGAAAACGACAACGGCGACACCCTGCGTTTTCGTATCGTTGGCTATGATGAAATTTTCGGTCGTAAGGATTACATTTCTATCGATTCACCCATGGCCCGCGCCCTGCTGAAAAAAGAGGTGGGCGATTTAGCCGTTGTCCAGACGCCCGCGGGTGAAGCAAGCTGGTACGTCAACGAAATCGAGTATGTTAAATAGTCCGAGAGCGCCCTCCCCGGCTGGCATTTTTTGGTGTCAGCCCGTATAACTATCCCCCTGATTTTCGATCCACAAGATGAACTGACCATGATGAAAGAGTCGCTCTGCCGCATTATTGCGGGTGATATTCAGGCCAGAGCCGAACAGGTAGAAGCTGCCGTTCGTCTGCTTGATGAAGGGAACACCGTGCCGTTTATTGCACGTTATCGTAAGGAAGTCACCGGCGGTCTGGATGACACGCAGCTGCGTAACCTTGAGACCCGTCTGGGCTATCTGCGCGAGCTGGAAGACCGACGTCAGGCGATCCTCAAATCTATCGGCGAGCAGGGCAAGCTGACCAGTGACCTGGAAAAAGCCATTAACGGTACCCTGAGCAAAACCGAACTTGAAGATCTCTATCTGCCGTACAAACCGAAGCGCCGCACGCGCGGGCAGATTGCGATCGAAGCCGGCCTTGAGCCGCTGGCCGACCTGCTGTGGAACGAGCCGTCTCACGATCCGGAAACCGAAGCCGCCAGATTTATCGACGCCGAAAAAGGCGTAGCGGACACCAAAGCCGCGCTGGACGGCGCTCGCTACATTCTGATGGAGCGCTTCGCCGAAGACGCGGCGCTGCTGGCCAAAGTGCGTGATTACCTGTGGAAGAACGCCCATATCGTCTCCACCGTGGTGTCCGGCAAAGAGGACGAAGGCGCGAAATTCCGCGACTACTTCGATCACCACGAACCCATTTCTACCGCGCCGTCTCACCGCGCGCTGGCGATGTTCCGCGGTCGTAACGAAGGCGTGCTGCAACTCTCCCTGAATGCCGATCCGCAGTTTGACGAGCCGCCTAAAGAGAGCCACTGTGAGCAGATCATAATCGACCATCTGGGCCTGCGCCTGAACAACGCCCCGGCGGACAGCTGGCGCAAAGGCGTGGTGAGCTGGACCTGGCGCATCAAGGTGCTCATGCACCTCGAAACCGAGCTGATGGGCACCGTGCGCGAGCGCGCCGAAGACGAAGCGATCAACGTCTTCGCCCGTAACCTGCACGACCTGCTGATGGCTGCGCCGGCTGGCCTGCGCGCCACCATGGGTCTCGATCCGGGTCTGCGCACCGGCGTGAAGGTGGCCGTGGTTGACGGCACCGGCAAGCTGGTTGCCACCGACACCATTTACCCGCATACCGGTCAGGCAGCGAAAGCGGCTGTCGTGGTCGCCGCGCTGTGCGAGAAGTACAACGTTGAGCTGGTTGCCATCGGTAACGGTACGGCGTCCCGCGAAACCGAACGTTTCTATCTCGACGTGCAGAAGCAGTTCCCGAAAGTGACGGCGCAGAAAGTGATCGTCAGCGAAGCGGGGGCATCTGTCTATTCCGCCTCTGAGCTGGCAGCGCAGGAGTTCCCGGAACTGGACGTTTCCCTGCGCGGTGCGGTCTCTATCGCCCGTCGTTTGCAGGATCCGCTGGCGGAGCTGGTGAAAATTGACCCGAAATCCATCGGCGTGGGCCAGTATCAGCACGACGTGAGCCAGACGCAGCTGGCGCGCAAGCTGGATGCGGTGGTGGAAGACTGCGTTAACGCCGTCGGCGTGGACCTGAACACCGCTTCCGTTCCGCTGCTGACCCGCGTAGCAGGCCTGACCCGTATGATGGCGCAGAATATCGTCGCCTGGCGTGATGAGAACGGTCAGTTCCAGAACCGCCAGCAGCTGCTGAAGGTGAGCCGTCTGGGGCCGAAAGCTTTTGAGCAGTGCGCGGGCTTCCTGCGCATCAACCACGGCGATAACCCGCTGGATGCCTCTACCGTTCACCCGGAAGCCTATCCGGTTGTCGAGCGTATCCTGGCCGCCACCCAGCAGGCGCTGAAAGACCTGATGGGCGACAGCAGCGCGCTGCGTAACCTGAAAGCGGTGGATTTTACCGACGAACAGTTCGGCGTGCCGACGGTCACTGACATCATCAAAGAGCTGGAAAAACCGGGCCGCGATCCGCGTCCTGAGTTTAAAACCGCGACCTTTGCTGACGGCGTGGAAACCATGAACGACCTGCTGCCGGGCATGGTGCTGGAAGGGGCGGTAACCAACGTCACCAACTTTGGCGCGTTTGTGGATATCGGCGTGCATCAGGACGGTCTGGTGCATATCTCTTCCCTCGCCGACAAGTTCGTTGAAGATCCGCACACCGTGGTCAAAGCGGGCGACATCGTGAAGGTGAAAGTGCTGGAAGTGGATCTTCAGCGCAAGCGTATCGCCCTGACCATGCGTCTGGACGAGCAGCCGGGCGACACTAACGCGCGCCGTGGCGGTAATGGCGGTGGCCGTGAACAGCAGCGTCCGGCAGCGAAAGCCGCGAAGCCACGCGGACGTGACGCACAGCCAGCAGGCAACAGCGCGATGATGGATGCTCTGGCAGCGGCGATGGGTAAGAAACGCTAATCCTGTAAATGCCTCTCACCCTAACCCTCGCCCCTTTGGGGAGAGGGCCGGGGTGAGGGGAAAAATTATATCGTAAAATATGAAACCGATTGCATATCCATATTTAAACCGCTATTTATCACTCCATTAACAAATACGCTTTTTATTCCTTCCCGGGTATTCCCGCAAATATTGAGCAAGGTCAAGCAGACCGCAAATTAATACGATTAACAACATCCCGTCACATTTTTATTATTGCTGATAAAAACTATTCTCATTATCATCGCAGTGTTGATTATTTAACCTCTCGTGGAATCAGGCGCTATGCAATTCACTCCAGAAAGTGCGTGGAAAATTATCGGTTTTACCCGTGAGATAAGCCCGGCCTATCGGCAGAAGCTACTGTCACTGGGCATGCTACCCGGCTCATCATTCCAGGTGGTGCGCGTGGCGCCGTTGGGCGATCCTGTTCATATCGAAACCCGACGCGTTAATCTGGTTCTGCGTAAAAAAGACCTCGCATTAATTGAAGTTGAATCTTTATCCCGTTAACAAGCCAGCGGTTTCAGTGAGTCTAAAACAATGAAAAAATTAACTATTGGCTTAATTGGCAATCCTAATTCCGGCAAGACAACCTTATTTAATCAGTTAACCGGCGCACGCCAGCGTGTGGGAAATTGGGCAGGCGTAACGGTTGAACGCAAAGAAGGCCAGTTCACAACGACAGATAATCAGGTCACGCTGGTTGATTTACCGGGGACCTATTCACTCACCACAATTTCATCTCAGACCTCTCTCGATGAGCAAATTGCCTGCCACTATATTCTGAGCGGCGACGCGGATCTGCTCATCAATGTGGTGGATGCCTCCAATCTCGAACGAAATCTGTACCTCACGCTACAGCTGCTGGAGCTGGGGATCCCCTGCATCGTGGCGCTTAACATGCTCGACATCGCCGAGAAGCAAAAGCTGCGCATCGACGTCGACGCCCTCTCCGCCCGTCTGGGCTGCCCGGTGGTTCCGCTGGTTTCTACCCGCGCGCGCGGCATTGACGCCCTGAAGCTGGCAATTGACCGCCACACGGGCAATGCCGACGTCGAACTGGTGCACTACGCCCAGCCGCTGCTGCGCGAGGCCGGGCAGCTGGCGCAGGAGATGGACAACGCCATGCCCGCCAGACAGCGCCTGTGGCTTGGCCTGCAAATGCTGGAAGGCGATATCTACAGCCGCGCCTACGCAGGCGATGCGGCGGATAAACTGAGCGTTGCACAGGCTCGCCTGAGCGACGAGCTGGATGACCCGGCCCTGCACATTGCGGATGCGCGCTATCAGGCCATCGCCGCTATCTGTGACGTGGTCAGCAATGCATTAACCGCTGAACCCAGCCGCTTCACCGCCGCCGTGGATAAGATTGTGCTCAACCGCTTCCTCGGTTTGCCAATCTTTTTACTGGTGATGTACGTAATGTTCCTGCTCGCTATAAACATCGGCGGTGCATTACAACCCATCTTTGATGGCGGCTCAGTCGCTATCTTCGTGCACGGTATTCAGTGGCTGGGCTACACCCTCCACTTCCCGGAATGGTTGACCATCTTCCTTGCGCAGGGGATCGGCGGCGGGATCAACACCGTCCTGCCGCTGGTGCCGCAGATCGGCATGATGTACCTGTTCCTCTCCTTCCTTGAAGATTCCGGTTACATGGCACGCGCCGCCTTCGTGATGGACCGCCTGATGCAGGCGCTGGGGCTGCCGGGGAAATCCTTCGTGCCGCTGATTGTCGGTTTTGGCTGTAACGTGCCGTCAGTCATGGGCGCGCGTACGCTGGACGCACCGCGCGAACGCCTGATGACCATCATGATGGCGCCGTTCATGTCCTGCGGCGCACGTCTGGCGATCTTCGCGGTCTTTGCCGCGGCGTTCTTTGGTCAGGAAGGGGCGCTTGCCGTCTTCTCCCTGTATGTGCTGGGTATCGTGATGGCTATTCTCACCGGCCTGATGCTGAAGCACACCATCATGCGTGGCGAAGCGTCGCCGTTCGTGATGGAACTGCCGGTTTATCACGTTCCGCATCTGAAAAGCCTGATTATTCAAACCTGGCAGCGCCTGAAGGGCTTTGTTCTGCGCGCCGGTAAGGTGATTGTAGTGGTCAGCATTTTCCTGAGCGCCCTGAACAGCTTCACCCTGAGCGGCCAGGCCGCGGACAACATTAATGACTCTGCCCTTGCCTCCGTCAGCCGGATCATTACGCCGGTCTTCAAACCGATTGGCGTACAGGAAGACAACTGGCAGGCAACCGTGGGCCTGTTCACCGGCGCGATGGCAAAAGAAGTGGTTGTCGGCACCCTGAACACGCTCTACACCGCGGAAAACATCCAGGAAGAGGAGTTCAACCCGGCAGAGTTCAGCCTCGGTGACGAACTTCTGGGTGCAGTAGAAGAGACCTGGCAGAGCCTGAAAGACACCTTCAGCCTGAGCGTGCTGGCGAACCCGATTGAAGCCAGCAAAGGCGACGGCGTAATGGCGACCGGAGCAATGGGCGTGATGGGCCAGAAATTTGGCAGCGCGTCGGCGGCCTACAGCTACCTGATCTTCGTCCTGCTCTATATTCCGTGCATCTCGGTCATGGGCGCCATTGCCCGTGAGTCCAGCCGCGGCTGGATGGGCTTCTCCATTCTGTGGGGGCTGAACATTGCCTACTCGCTGGCGACCGTGTTTTATCAAACCGTCAATTACAGCCAGCATCCGCGCTACAGCCTGGTCTGTATCCTCGCGGTGATCCTGTTTAACGTGATGGTGATTGGCCTGCTGCGCCGGGCACGTAGCCGCGTTGACGTTAACCTGCTGGCAACGCGCAAAACCCCAACGACCTGCTGTAGTAGCCCTGCGGGCGACTGTCACTGAGGGAAAAAAAGATGGCATCGTTGATTCAGGTCCGTGACTTACTGGCGTTACAGGGACGAATGGAGGCGAAGCAGCTCAGCCTCAGCCTGCATACGCCGCAGCCGATGATCGATGCCATGCTGGAAAGGCTGGAGGCGATGGGGAAAGCCGTGCGAATTCAGGAAGAGCCGGACAGTTGTCTGTCCGGCAGTTGTAAAAGTTGTCCGGAAGGTAAAGCCTGCCTCAGGGAGTGGTGGACGCTTCGCTGATAAAACCGGTCAGCGCCGAACAAAACTCAGCAGGATGAGAGATGAACGGCGCATGTGCCGCTTTGGCAACCACCATTGATTCACTCTCCGGCCACAGCGCATCCAGCAGCGGAACAACCTTGCGCGGGACCAGCCCATCCAGATAGCCATAAATACGCAGATGCGGCACCGTCAGTGACGCCAGCGGCTCACGCAGATCGGCCGTTTTCAGGATCTCCAGTCCACCGTTCAGCACCTCAACCTCCGGCATCGGCAGGGAAAGCACCGTCTGCTTCAGCATCCGCGCGTCCTGACGGGCGGTTTCTGTTCCCATCGTCTGCAACGCCAGGAAACGCTCCACCGTCCGCTGGAAATCTTTGCTCAACTGGTGCTGGAACCCGGCCAGCACCTCAGGTTTGATGCCCGGCCACGCCTCGCGGGCGCTGAAACAGGGTGATGAGGCAACGGTGATCAGCGCCTGGACCCGCTCAGGATGGCGCAGCGCAATCTGGCTTGCCACCAGCCCGCCCAGGCTCCAGCCGAGCCAGACGGCTTTTTGCGGCGCCGCTTCCAGAACCTGCTCCGCCATGTCCTCGAGCGTCATCGCGCCGTAGCCGTGGCTACGGCCATACCCCGGCAGATCCACCAGGTGTACCGTAAATTGCGAGGCCAGTTCCTCACTTATGCAACGCCACACTTCGGCGTTCAGTCCCCATCCGTGCAGCAGCACAAGATGACAATTTCCCGTCCCAACGGTCTGCCACCACAGCGTCTTCATCAGTTAACGTTCTCTTTTTTCACATGGAGGTTGCGTATGCTAACAGTGCCCGGCTTGTGCTGGCTATGCCGAATGCCACTTGCGCTGAGCGCGTGGGGCGTCTGTTCCGTTTGCACGGGAGCGCTGGGTTACCTGAAGGGCTGTCCGCAATGCGGCTTGCCTGCCGTAAGCCAGACGCTCCCCTGTGGTCGATGCCTGAAAAAAGCGCCGCCGTGGAGCGCGCTGGTGGCGGTGGATGATTACGTTTTGCCGCTGAGTCGTCTGGTTCATCAGTTTAAGTTTTCCAGCCAGTTCGCGCTGGCGCAGCCACTGGCACGCCTGTTATTACTGGCGGTATTGCAGGCGCGAAGAACGCGCGGGCTACCGTCGGTCGACACGCTCGTGAACGTGCCACTCTTTCAGCGTCGGCACTGGCGGCGGGGATACAATCAGAGCGACCTGCTGTGCCGTCCGCTCGCCCGCTGGCTGGGTTGCCGGTACCCCGCCTCTGCGCTGAAACGTATTCATGCCACTGCCGTTCAGCACCGGCTCAACGCACGGTCGCGCCAAAGAAACCTGAAAAACGCCTTTCGCCTTGAATTGCCGGTCAACGGTCTCCATATCGCGATTGTGGATGATGTCGTCACCACGGGCAGTACCGTGGCTGAACTTTCCCGACTGCTTTTGCAAAGCGGCGCCGCGTCAGTTCAGGTATGGTGTCTGTGCCGTACCTTGTAGCCCTTCTTCAATGGGCGTATGATTATACCCAGGTAATTTAGTCAACTATTAGGCCAAAGCTATGATCCGTATTTCCGATTCTGCACAAGCGCACTTTGCCAAACTGCTGGCAAATCAGGAAGAAGGGACGCAGATCCGCGTGTTTGTGATCAATCCAGGCACTCCGAATGCAGAATGTGGTGTCTCTTATTGTCCTCCGGATGCTGTGGAAGCAACTGACACTGCCCTTAAATTTGAACAGCTCACCGCATACGTTGATGAGCTGAGCGCGCCGTATCTTGAAGATGCGGAGATTGATTTCGTCACCGACCAGCTGGGTTCTCAGCTGACGCTGAAGGCGCCAAACGCGAAGATGCGTAAAGTCTCTGACGATGCCCCGCTGATGGAGCGTGTGGAATATCTGCTGCAATCGCAGATCAACCCGCAGCTGGCCGGCCACGGTGGACGTGTTTCCCTGATGGAAATCACCGAAGATGGTCTGGCGATCCTGCAATTCGGCGGCGGCTGTAACGGCTGCTCCATGGTCGATGTAACCCTGAAAGAAGGGATCGAGAAGCAGCTGCTGAACGAATTCCCGGAACTGAAAGGCGTGCGCGATCTGACCGAACACCAGCGCGGCGAGCACTCTTACTACTAATTCAGTGCCCGTCTGTATTGCCCGGTGGCGCTGCGCTTACCGGGCCTGCTTTTTCTTGCCTCCCCCTCTATATGTTGACCTGCGTCTCATAATTCAAATTTTGCCTCCCTGGGTGATTCTCAATCACATCATGTTACCCGTATCATTCCCATGGGCACTCAACACCCTTATAACAGCCGACTAAACTTATCGTTTTCGCAGGCATCAGTATGAGTGCCGTTACTACTCTGTTCCCAGTTGGGACAACCGGAATTTGTCGTTGAAACAATGACGTTACCCATAACAATTCAAAGGCCAGGTCAATCATGCCATTAGTCATCGTCGCTATCGGTGTTGTGTTATTACTGCTCTTGATGATCCGCTTCAAAATGAACGGATTTATCGCTCTGGTTCTGGTGGCACTTGCAGTCGGTCTGATGCAGGGAATGCCGCTGGTTAAAGTTATCAGCTCCATTAAAGCCGGTGTCGGCGGTACGCTCGGCAGCCTGGCGCTGATCATGGGCTTCGGCGCCATGCTCGGTAAAATGCTCGCGGACTGCGGTGGCGCGCAGCGTATTGCCACTACCCTTATCGATAAATTTGGCAAGCAGCACATCCAGTGGGCGGTGGTGTTAACCGGTTTTACCGTCGGTTTCGCACTGTTCTATGAAGTGGGCTTCGTCCTGATGCTGCCGCTGGTGTTCACCATCGCCGCTGCCGCCAACATCCCGCTGCTGTTCGTAGGCGTACCGATGGCTGCGGCGCTGTCCGTCACCCACGGCTTCCTGCCGCCGCATCCGGGTCCAACGGCTATCGCCACCATCTTCCATGCCGACATGGGTAAAACCCTGCTGTTCGGTACGATTCTGGCGATCCCAACGGTTATCCTGGCCGGTCCTGTTTATGCACGCTTCCTGAAAGGCATTGATAAGCCCATCCCGGAAGGCCTGTACAGCGCCAAAACCTTCACAGATGCAGAGATGCCTGGCTTTGGCGTCAGCGTCTGGACCTCTCTGGTGCCGGTGATCCTGATGGCAATGCGTGCCGTAGCAGAGATGGTTCTGCCGAAAGGTCACGCGTTCCTGTCCGTTGCGGAGTTCCTGGGCGACCCGGTGATGGCAACGCTGATTGCGGTCCTGATCGCCATGTTCACCTTCGGTCTTAACCGTGGTCGTTCCATGGATCAGATCAACGACACGCTGACCTCTTCCATCAAAATCATTGCCATGATGCTGCTGATCATCGGCGGTGGCGGCGCGTTTAAGCAGGTGCTGGTCGACAGCGGCGTGGATAAATACATTGCTGCCATGATGCACGAAACCAACGTCTCCCCGCTGCTGATGGCGTGGTCTATCGCCGCCGTTCTGCGTATTGCGCTGGGTTCTGCGACCGTTGCGGCGATCACCGCGGGCGGCATCGTTGCACCGCTGATTGCCACGACGGGCGTCAGCCCTGAGCTGATGGTTATCGCGGTCGGTTCCGGTAGCGTGATTTTCTCCCACGTGAACGATCCGGGCTTCTGGCTGTTCAAGGAGTACTTCAACCTGACCATCGGTGAAACCATCAAGTCCTGGTCCGCGCTGGAAACCATTATTTCGGTGTGCGGTCTGGTCGGGGTGCTGCTGTTGAATATGGTGGTCTGATGCCCTAAGTCGGGTGGCGGCTACGCCTTACCCGGCCTACTCGATACCTGTAGGCCCGGTAAGCGTTAGCGCCACCGGGCAATAAAAAACCCGCCACTGGCGGGTTTTTTATCATTTCTTCGCGGCTGCTTTTCGCCGTTTATCCAAATCCTTAATCAGCCTGTTCACCCCGTCATCGGCGAACATCGCTTCAAGCGTAGTGGACAGCTTGCGACGCCAGTTTTTGTACTGATAGCTGGTACCGGGTATGTTTACCGGCTCCGCCATATCAATCCAGTCTTCCGGTTGCAGACCGAGCAACGCGCTGTTGCTGTCGGCAATATAGCGCTGTAAGCCACGGTTAAGCGTTGGCGTCATCGACATCAGCGCCGCCTTATGCCCGGCGCGCTTCGGCAGACAGCCATGCTTATGCAGCGCATCCAGCAGCCCCTGTTTCGCCAGCTCGCGATCCTGATACAACCCACGCAGAACCTCTTCATCCGGGTAGAGACCCAGCGTTTTGCCGAGCGTCAGGTCGCCGCTTTCCCAGTAGCCTCTGAGCGTAGGAAGATCATGCGTCGTCGCGACTGCCATTGACTGTTCAGGGTACGCTTTCGGCGCGCGGAAGGTTTTCTCATGGTCGTTTTCAAAATAGAGCACTTTGTAGGAGTAAACCCCGCTGTCGCGGAGCTTGCTGACAATCTCAACCGGCACGGTACCGAGATCTTCGCCAATCACCATGCACTGATGACGTTTACTCTCCAGCGCGAGGATTGAGAGCAGATCGTCCACCGGATACTGCACGTACGCCCCGTGATCGGCCGTTTCACCGTACGGGATCCACCACAGACGCAGCACAGACATGACATGGTCGATACGCAACGCGCCGCAGTTCTGCATGTTAGCGCGCAGCAGATCGATAAACGGCTCGTAGGCACGCGCCGCCATCACGTGTGGATCCATCGGCGGCAAGCCCCAGTTCTGACCAAGCGGGCCCAGAATATCCGGCGGCGCACCGACGGAGGCTTTCAGACAGTAAAGTTCACGGTCACACCAGGTCTCCGCCCCACCTTCCGCCACGCCGACGGCCAGATCGCGATACAGACCGATCGGCATGTTATAGCCCTGGCTCACCTGCCAGCAGGCAGCAAACTGGCTGTACGCCAGCCACTGCAACCAGAGATAGAAATCCACCTCGTCGGCATGCGTCTCACAGAACGCCTTCACTTCCGGGGTATCCACGGACTGATACGCTTCCGGCCACACCGGCCAGCCCCAGCGCATCTCATCCTCCTGGACCTGATACGCATGCAGCGCATCAAACGCAGCCTGCCAGTAAAGGCTCTCGCCTTCCTGCATCACAAACTGGCGGAAGGCTGCCATCTGCTCGTCGTCACGCTTCGCAAAGCCCTTCCAGGCCAGACGCAGCGCCGCCATTTTCAGCGCGGTCACGGAGGCATAATCGACCCAGTCCGCATCGCGGGCCTGTTTCAGCATCTGTTGGGTGGTGTCCAGCTTCCACCACGCCTGCGCCTCTTTGCTGTTTTTGAAATCGTCTAACGCGTTAACGTCGATGTAGATCACGTTCAGCCAGCGGCGGGAAGACGGGCTGTACGGGCTGGCGCTTTCCGGATTCGCCGGATAGAGGGCGTGGATCGGGTTGAGGCCGATAAATGCCCCGCCGCGCTCACCAACAGATGCCAGCATCTTTTTCAGGTCGCCAAAATCGCCAATGCCCCAGTTGTTGTCTGAACGCAAGGTGTAAAGCTGCACACAGGCGCCCCACAGCTTTTTGCCTTCGAGTAGCGCCTGCGGCTCATAGCAGCGCTTCGGCGCGACGATCACCCGACAGTGGAAGCGGCTGTCATTCTGGGTGAGCGTCAGGCTGTGATAGCCCTCCGGCAGCTTCGCCGGAAGGGTGAGGGTTTTGCCGCCGGTGGCATGGCCTTTATGCTGATGCCCCTCTTCGGTGGTGAGCAGCCAGCTGAACTCGCCGCGCCCTTCCACCGCCAGCGGCATCTTCTTGCCCGCGGTAAAGACCTTCACGTTCGGCACCGGCGCTCCCGACGCTTTCGCGTCGGTTTTGTGCATGGCATCCAGCAAACGTCTTTTGGTGTCCGCACCAATAGACTGCGGTTTGCCGTGCGCATTGATGTAACTGAGGCTAATTCCCGCCGCCTGCGCGGCACTGTCCAGACGTTTACTCTCCATCGCGCTTCCTTAGCGTTTTGCCTGCCAGATACGAGCCTGATAATCACGGATTGAGCGGTCAGAGCTGAACATACCGCAGCGCGCGGTGTTCAGGATACATGCGCGAGTCCAGGCATCCTGGTCACGGTACAGCACGTCGACCTGCTTCTGCGCTTCAACGTAAGCGGTAAAGTCCGCCATTACCAGGTACGGGTCGCCGCCCTGTTTATCCATGCTGTGCAGCATCTGGTCAAACGCGTGCTTGTCGCCGTCGCTGTACTTCCCGCTTTCCAGCTCTTTCAACACCGCATCCAGCACTTTGTCTTTTTTACGCCATTTCACCGGGTCATACCCTTTGGCTTTGATGGCTTTCACTTCTTCAACAGTATGGCCGAAGATAAAGATGTTCTCTTCACCGACCTTCTCGGCGATTTCAACGTTCGCACCGTCCAGCGTGCCGACGGTCAGCGCGCCGTTCAGGGCCAGCTTCATGTTGCCGGTGCCGGACGCTTCTTTACCGGCGGTAGAGATCTGCTCGGAAATATCCGCCGCCGGGATCAGCATTTCAGCCGCAGAGACGCAGTAGTCCGGCAGGAACACCACCTTCAGCTTGTCGCCCACTTTCGGATCGTTGTTGATCGCCGCCGCCACTTTATTAATGGCAAGGATAATGTTTTTCGCCAGGTAGTAGCCCGGCGCCGCTTTCGCACCGAACAGGAACACGCGCGGGACGCGGTCGGCCTGAGGGTTCTCGCGGATCTCTTTGTACAGCGCCAGAATGTGCAGCAGGTTCAGGTGCTGACGTTTGTACTCGTGCAGGCGTTTGATCTGGATATCGAAAATCGCATTTGGGTTAATTTCAATTCCGGTACGCATTTTCACGAACTCGGCCAGACGTACCTTGTTCTCCAGCTTAATGGCGCGGTACTGCTCGCGGAACTTCGCGTCGTCAGCGTATTTTTCCAGGTTGATGAGCTGGTCCAGATCGTTGGCCCACTCTTTCTTCAGGGTCTTGTCCAGCAGGCCGGCCAACAGCGGGTTGCACTGTTTGATCCAGCGACGCGGCGTAATGCCGTTGGTCACGTTGTGGAATTTGGTCGGCCACAGCTGGTGGTATTCCGGGAAGAGATCTTTCACCACCAGATCCGAGTGCAGCGCGGCCACGCCGTTCACCGCAAAGCCGCTTACCACGCACATGTTCGCCATGCGCACCTGTTTGTTGTGTACCACGGCCAGCTTCGCCCAAACGGCCTTATCGCCCGGCCAGGTTTTCTCCACCAGCGTTTTGAACTGGTCGTTAATCTTATTGATGATCTGCATATGGCGCGGCAGCAGCGTTTTCACCAGCTTCTCATCCCAGCACTCCAGCGCTTCCGGCATCAGGGTGTGGTTGGTGTAGGCGAAGGTGCGGCTGGTGATGGCCCAGGCGTCGTCCCAGCTCAGCTGATGCTCGTCGATCAGCACGCGCAGAAGTTCCGGGATGGCAATGGTTGGGTGCGTGTCGTTGAGCTGAATAACTTCGAAGTCCGGCAGCTGCGCCAGCTTGCGGCCCGCCAGGTGGTGGCGGCGCAGAATGTCCGCCACGGAGCAGGCGCACTGGAAGTATTGCTGCATCAGGCGCAGCTTTTTACCCGCCAGATGGTTGTCGTTCGGGTAGAGCACTTTGGTCAGCTTCTCGGCGTCGATACCCTGCTGCTCGGCGCGCAGGAAATCACCGTCATTGAATTTAGTCAGGTTGAATGGATGCGCGTGCTTCGCCTGCCACAGACGCAGCGGCTGCGCCACGCCGTTACGGTAGCCGAGCACCGGCAGATCCCAGGCTTCACCGGTAATGGTGAACGCTGGTTCCCAGAGCCCCTGCTTCGTGACTTTCCCGCCAATCCCGACCTGCACATCCAGCTGTGCGTTGTGGCGGAACCACGGGTAAGTATTACGATGCCAGTCGTCCGGCGCTTCCATCTGGTGGCCGTCAGCGAACGACTGGCGGAACAGACCGTACTGGTAGTTCAGACCATAGCCAATGGCCGACTGGCCCACGGTTGCCATGGAATCCAGGAAGCAGGCTGCCAGACGTCCCAGACCGCCGTTACCCAGCGCCGGATCAATCTCTTCTTCCAGCAGATCGGTCAGGTTGATGTCGTGTTCTTTCAGCACATCGCCGACGTCCTGATACCAGCCAAGGTTCAGCAGATTGTTACCCGTCAGACGGCCAATCAGGAACTCCATCGAAATGTAGTTGACGTGACGCTGGCCTTTCACAGGCTTCGTCGCGGGCTGAGCGTCCAGCTGCTCTGCGAGCGCCCCGCTCACCGCCTGCCACCACTGGTGAGGCGTCATCTCGTTTGCAGCATGAAGGCCAAAACGCTGCCACTGACGCGTCAGGGCAGCCTGGAATTGAGCTTTGTTGAAAGTAGGCTGTGACATAGGGAATCGGCATCCTGTAGAGAGAAAACACATTTGGCGCTAGTGTGCCTGGCTCATTGCGCCTCTTCCTCCTCCTGTCGGGGATTAGGCAGGGAGGAGTAGCGGGGATGAGCATAAAAGTGTGATCGAGGCCACTGTGTAAGTGTGCGCTTCGCTGAAAAAGCGATCCCGGAAGAGCGTCAAAGAAATGAAATGCAGTTTCGGAGGAAATTAATCATCGCTGAAATGATTACTTACGTAGAATAATATTTCTCACGTACAGCGGCTTTCCAGCAACACTATTAAGCCAGAGCAACTTTCCCCAAAGTTAATTAACTTCACCGTCATTATCTCTTTCTGAAACCAGTTTCAGCGCAACCGCACGCCATGCAGACAAGCCAGTAACAGCGCGGCATCCAGCCATTTATGAAAAGTTCCACCAATGATGAGAATGTTTTGTGACAGAGTGCAAATTCAGAGCCTCCAAACCCAGACATAACTTGCAATAGTTCCTCTATTGGCCGAACTTATAGATATTAATTACGAAGCGCAAAAAAAATAAATTCTCTCGTTCCCCACAGTGAAGTGAAAACTATGTTGATTCCGTCCAAATTAAGTCGCCCGGTTCGTCTTGACCATACTGTGGTCCGCGAGCGCCTGCTGGCTAAACTTTCCGGTGCGCATAATTTCCGACTGGCGCTGGTTACGAGTCCTGCGGGTTATGGAAAAACAACGCTCATTTCGCAATGGGCGGCAGGTAAAAGCGATCTTGGCTGGTACTCCCTGGATGAAGGTGATAACCAGCAGGAGCGTTTTGCCAGCTATTTAATTGCCGCGATTCAGCAGGCAACCAACGGACACTGCGTCACCAGCGAGGTGATGGTGCAAAAGCGCCAGTACGCCAGCCTGTCCTCTCTGTTCTCCCAGCTGTTTATCGAACTGGCCGAATGGCATCGCCCGCTGTATGTGGTGATTGATGATTATCATCTGATCACCAACCCGGTTATTCACGAGTCGATGCGGTTCTTCCTGCGCCATCAGCCGGAAAACCTGACGCTGGTCGTCCTGTCGCGCAACCTTCCGCAGCTGGGCATTGCCAACCTGCGGGTGCGCGATCAGCTACTGGAAATTGGCAGTCAGCAGCTGGCCTTTACCCATCAGGAAGCGAAACAGTTCTTTGACTGCCGTCTGACTTCTCCGATTGAGGCGTCAGAAAGCAGCCGCCTGTGTGATGACGTTGCAGGCTGGGCCACGGCGCTTCAGCTGATTGCCCTTTCCGCGCGGCAAAACAATAGCCCAACGCACCAGTCCGCGCGCCGCCTGGCGGGCATCAACGCCAGCCACCTGTCGGATTATCTGGTGGATGAGGTACTCAACAGCGTAGACCTCACTACCCGCCATTTCCTGCTGAAAAGCTCCCTGCTACGTTCGATGAACGATGCGCTGATTGTGCGCGTCACCGGTATTGAAAACGGGCAGCTTCAGCTCGAAGAGATTGAACGTCAGGGTTTGTTCCTGACGCGAATGGACGATCCCGGCGAATGGTTTAGCTACCATCCGCTGTTTGGCAGCTTCCTGCGCCAGCGTTGCCAGTGGGAGATGGCCGCAGAGCTGCCAGAAATTCACCGCGCCGCCGCCGAAAGCTGGATGGCGCAAGGTTTCCCGAGCGAGGCTATCCACCATGCGCTGGCCGCCGGAGATGCCGGTATGCTGCGCGATATTCTGCTCAACCACGCGTGGGGACTGTTCAACCACAGCGAACTGACGCTGCTGGAAGAGTCGTTAAAAGCGCTGCCGTGGGAGAGCCTGCTGGAGAATCCGCGTCTGGTGCTGCTCCAGGCCTGGCTGATGCAGAGCCAGCATCGCTACAGCGAAGTGAACACCCTGCTGGCGCGCGCCGAGCAGGAAATGGAAAGCGAGATGGATGCCACCCTGCACGGCGAATTTAACGCCCTGCGTGCGCAGGTGGCGATTAACGACGGCGACCCGGAAGAAGCCGAACGGCTGGCGATGGTCGCGCTGGATGAGCTGCCGCTGGCGAATTTCTACAGCCGTATTGTGGCCACCTCGGTACACGGCGAAGTGCTGCATTGTAAGGGCGACCTCACGCGTTCGCTTTCGCTCATGCAGCAAACCGAACAGATGGCCCGCCGCCACGATGTCTGGCATTACGCCCTCTGGAGCCTGATCCAGCAAAGCGAGATTTTATTTGCTCAGGGGTTCCTGCAGGCCGCCTGGGAAAACCAGGAGAAAGCGTTCCAGCTGATCCGTGAACAGCATCTGGAACAGCTGCCGATGCACGAGTTCCTGTTGCGTATTCGCGCTCAGCTGCTCTGGGCATGGTCGCGTCTGGATGAAGCAGAAAGCTGCGCCCGCCAGGGCCTGAATGTGCTTTCGAGCTTCCAGCCGCAGCAGCAACTCCAGTGCCTGGCCCTGCTGGTGCAGTGCTCGCTGGCACGCGGCGACCTGGATAATGCCCGCAACCACCTTAACCGTCTGGAAAACCTGCTCGGCAACGGGCAGTACCATAGCGACTGGGTCTCCAACGCCGATAAGGTCCGGGTGATTTACTGGCAGATGACCGGCGATAAAAAGTCAGCCGCCAACTGGCTGCGTCACACGCCTAAACCAGAATTTGCCAATAACCACTTCCTGCAAAGCCAGTGGCGCAATATTGCCCGCGTGCAGATCCTGCTGGGTGACTTCGAGCCTGCCGAAATCGTGCTGGAAGAGTTAAACGAAAACGCCCGTAGCCTGCGCCTGATGAGCGATTTAAACCGCAACCTGCTGCTGTTAAACCAGCTTTACTGGCAGGCGGGACGTAAAAACGATGCCCAGCGCGTGCTGCTGGAAGCGTTGCAGCTGGCGAACCGCACCGGGTTTATCAGCCACTTTGTGATTGAGGGTGAAGTGATGGCCCAGCAGTTGCGCCAGCTGATTCAGCTCAACACGCTGCCGGAACTCGATCAGCATCGCGCCCAGCGCATTCTGCGCGAGATCAACCAGCACCATCGCCACAAGTTTGCGCACTTCGATGAGAACTTTGTTGAACGTCTGCTGAACCATCCGGAAGTGCCGGAGCTTATCCGCACCAGCCCGCTCACACAGCGTGAATGGCAGGTGCTGGGGCTGATCTATTCAGGCTACAGCAACGAGCAGATAGCCGGTGAGCTGGCGGTGGCGGCAACCACCATCAAAACGCACATTCGCAATCTGTATCAGAAGCTGGGCGTGGCGCACCGTCAGGACGCGGTGCAGCATGCGCAGCAGTTGTTGAAGATGATGGGGTACGGAGTTTAGTTTTGTGCGGCCTGATGCCCTCACCCCGGCCCTCTCCCACAGGGAGAGGGAGAACAATTTGTAGGTCGGGTAAGCGCAGCGCCACCCGACACAACCGCTAGCACAATTCCAGCTGCAAATTGTTATCCTTAATCACCTGCAACACGCCCGCCGGCGGCATCTCGTCGGTGTAGACCGCATTCACCATGCTAATGCTGCCCATGTTGACCATCGCATTGCGGCCAAATTTCGAGTGATCCACCACCAGCATCACGTGGCGCGAGTTCTCAATAATCGCGCGCTTGGTGCGCACCTCGTGGTAATCAAACTCCAGCAGCGAGCCGTCGGTGTCGATGCCGCTGATCCCCAGAATGCCGAAATCGAGGCGGAACTGAGAGATAAAATCGAGCGTCGCTTCGCCGATAATGCCCCCGTCGCGGCTGCGCAGTTCGCCGCCCGCGAGGATGATGCGAAAATCGTCTTTCTGCATCAACGTGTTGGCCACGTTCAGGTTGTTGGTCACCACGCGGAGGTTCTCGTGATTCAGCAGCGCATGGGCGACCGCTTCCGGCGTGGTGCCGATATCAATAAACAGCGTCGCGCCGTTCGGGATCTGGCTCGCCACTTTACGGGCGATACGCTCTTTCTCTGCCGTTTGCGTCGCCTTACGATCATGCCATGAGGTGTTCACCGAGCTGGACGGCAGCGCCGCGCCGCCGTGATGGCGCAGAATACGGTTCTGATCGGCCAGGTCGTTGAGGTCACGACGGATGGTTTGCGGGCTGACGGCAAACTGCTCCACCAGCTCTTCAGTACTGACGTATCCCTGTTTTTTTACCAGTTCGATAATGGCGTCATGACGTTGTGTTTGTTTCATGAAATATCCCTGGGAATTATGTTCGTTTTCGCGCATGGAGCGTATCGGCCAGCGCCATCGCCAGCCCGACCGCCAGGCCGGTAACGTGCGCACCATTGGCGATAGACATACCAAACAGATCAAACCATCCGGCAATAAGCCATATTAACGCAAAGGTTATTAATCCACGTTGTAAATAGATGCCGCTTTCCGGGTCGCGCTCGCCTCTGAGCCAGGCGTAACCCATCAGGGCGTACACCACGCCGGATAACCCGCCAAACCACGGACCGCTGAATTTATGCTGCACATAGCCGCTTAACAGGGCGCTGATAAGGGTGATCACAATCAGCTTGCCACTGCCGAGCCGCTTCTCCACCGCCCCGCCGAGATACCACCACCACAGCAGGTTAAAGAGGATATGCATTACCGAGAAGTGCATCAGCGCATGCGTGAAGTAGCGCCAGACGTCAAATTGCAGGGAGGGATCGTACGGCCATGCGAGGGCAATCATCACGCTCTGGTCGCCCACCACGCTCATAATAATGAAGACGATGATGCAGGCTGCCATCAAAAGCAGCGTAAACGGTCCTGCGCGCTCGCGGAGGGTGGCGAGAAACGGAAAACGTTGATAGTGCAGGCCACTGTCGGTCTGGCCGGATTGCCAGCTTGCTGCCAGATAACGCGGGTCGCCCGGGTTTTCCAGGAAACGCGCCAGCTCGGCGTTCACGCGCCCAGCCTGGCTTTCGTCTGCCAGCCAGACATCCGTCTGTGTATGCTGCTGAATAGTCAGGATAATGCCCTGCGTCGCCATATAGTCGACAAACGCCTGGGCGACGCGCGGGTTGCTAAAAGAGGTGATCATCAACATGGGCAGTGGTCGCTTATTTCCACACAAAAGGGGACAGTATAGCGGGATCAGCGCTCAAACGCGTATTCAACTTCTGCCGGGAAATGACGATGCCATGCATCGAAGCCGCCATCGACGCTGTATACCGCGTCGTAACCCTGCTGGAGCAGATACTGCGCCGCGCCTTTACTGCTGTTGCCGTGATAGCACATCACCATCACCGGCGTGTCGAAGTCGTTATCGCGCATAAACGCGCCCAGCGTGTCGTTGGTGAGATGGAACGCGCCCGGCGTGTGGCCCATCGCAAAGCTCTGCGGATCGCGGATATCCACCAGCACCGCGGTTTTCTGGTGCATCTTCTGATGGGCTTCTTCTACGTTAATACATTCAAACTGATCCATGGTGTTCTCTTTCTGTTGTTCTGGTTGGGTGCGCTCTGGTGCCCTCACCCCAGCCCTCTCCCACAGGGAGAGGGAGAAAAGTTAGTCGCACCATTTTACCCCGTAGTGTACGTCCTGGCGGCGGGTAAACGCCATTATGTTATCCATATCACTCTAAATTGTTTTTTTGATGTTACCAAAAGCGCGTTCCTTTGCTATTATGAGCGATATCGAACATTTTTGAGCTTTAACGAAAGTGCATGAGGGTGTTATGGAAACCAAAGATCTGATTGTGATAGGCGGGGGCATCAACGGTGCCGGTATTGCGGTTGATGCCGCAGGACGCGGTTTATCCGTGCTGATGCTGGAAGCTAACGATCTCGCCTGCGCGACGTCGTCCGCCAGCTCCAAGCTGATCCACGGAGGCCTGCGCTACCTGGAACACTACGAATTCCGCCTGGTCAGCGAAGCGCTGGCCGAACGCGAAGTGCTGCTGAAAATGGCTCCGCATCTGGCGATCCCGATGCGCTTCCGCCTGCCCCACCGCCCGCACCTGCGTCCGGCGTGGATGATCCGCATCGGCCTGTTCATGTACGATCATCTGGGTAAACGCACCAGCCTGCCGGGTTCGACCGGTTTGCGTTTTGGCTCAGAATCGGTCCTTAAGCCTGAAATCGTGCGCGGTTTCGAATATTCCGACTGCTGGGTGGACGATGCGCGTCTGGTGCTGGCTAACGCGCAGATGGTCGAGAAGAAAGGCGGCGAGGTGAAAACCCGTACCCGCGCGATCGCCGCGCGCCGCGAAAACGGCCTGTGGATCGTGGAAGCGGAAGACGTGGATACCGGCGAGAAGTTTAGCTGGAAAGCGCGCGGCCTGGTGAACGCCACCGGCCCGTGGGTGAAACAGTTCTTCGATGACGGTATGCACCTGCCTTCTCCGTACGGCATCCGCCTGATCAAGGGCAGCCACATTGTGGTGCCGCGCGTGCATACCCAGAAGCAGGCTTATATCCTGCAAAACGAAGACAAGCGCATCGTGTTTGTGATCCCGTGGATGGACGAGTTCTCCATCATCGGCACCACTGACGTGGAGTACAAGGGCGATCCGAAAAACGTTGAGATTGAAGAGAGCGAAGTCAGCTACCTGCTGAAAGTGTACAACGCGCACTTTAAAAAACAGCTGGCGCGCGATGACGTGGTCTGGACCTACTCCGGCGTGCGTCCGCTGTGTGATGACGAGTCTGACTCACCGCAGGCCATCACCCGTGACTATACGCTTGATATTCATGACGTGGACGGTCAGGCGCCGCTGCTGTCGGTGTTTGGCGGTAAGCTCACCACCTACCGTAAACTGGCGGAGCATGCGCTGGAGAAACTGGCGCCGTATTACAAAGGCATCGGCCCGGCGTGGACGAAAGGCGCCGTGCTGCCTGGCGGCGATATCGGCAATAACCGCGACGATTACGCCGCGAAGCTGCGTCGCCGCTTCCCGTTCATTACCGAAGGAATGGCGCGCCACTACGCCCGCACCTACGGCAGCAATACCGAACTGTTCCTCGGCGACGCGAAAGAGATTGCCGATCTGGGCGAGCATTTTGGCCATGAGCTGTACGAAGCGGAACTGCGCTACCTGGTGGAACACGAGTGGGTGCGCCGTCTGGACGATGCCATCTGGCGTCGTACTAAAGAAGGGATGTGGCTGAATGCCGAGCAGCAGTCTCGCGTGGCGCAATGGTTGCAACAGCATGCGGGAAAGCGTGAATTGTCACTGGCGTCCTGAGGGTGACAAAAAATGCCCGGTGGCGCTGCGCTTACCGGGCCTACAGGATCGAGTAGGCCGGGTAAGGCGGAGCCGCCACCCGGCTTTGTTTTACAACCTCACCGGATCAATATGCCAGATATTCTCGGCATACTCTTTGATGGTCCTGTCTGACGAGAAGTATCCCATGTTGGCGATGTTATGCATCGCGGCGCTGGTCCACTTCTCCTGCTGACGGTACAGTTCGTCCACCTTATCCTGACAATCCACGTAGCTGCGGTAATCCGCCAGCACCTGATAGTGATCGCCAAAGTTAATCAGCGAGTCCACCAGGTCACGATAGCGCCCAGGCTCCTCAGGGTTAAACACCCCGGTGGCGATTTGCGTCAGCACCTGGCGTAACTCTTCATCCTCTTCATAATACTCACGCGGCGAGTAGCCCTGCTTGCGCAGCGCCTCTACCTCTTCCGCCGTATTCCCGAAGATAAAGATATTCTCCGCGCCCACATGCTCCAGCATTTCGACATTTGCGCCGTCGAGCGTGCCGATGGTCAGCGCGCCGTTCAGGGCAAACTTCATGTTGCTGGTGCCGGATGCTTCCGTCCCCGCCGTGGAAATCTGCTCAGAGAGATCCGCCGCCGGAATAATCAGCTGCGCCAGGCTTACGCTGTAGTTCGGGATAAACACCACTTTCAGCTTGTCACCAATGTCCGGATCCTGGTTCACTACCTTCGCCACATCGTTGATAAGATGAATGATGTGCTTCGCCATGTAGTACGCGGAGGCCGCCTTACCGGCAAAGATTTTCACGCGCGGCACCCACTCCGCCGTCGGGTCAGCCTTAATGCGGTTGTAGTGAGTGATGACGTGCAGGACGTTCATCAGCTGACGCTTGTACTCGTGGATACGTTTGATCTGCACGTCGAACAGCGCTTTCGGGTTCGCCACCACGTTGAGATGCATCGCCAGCCAGACTGACAGCTGTTTCTTGTTCAGCAGCTTGGCTTCCCGTACGGCTTTGTTCACCGTCGGAAAATCAATGTGCTGCTCAAGCTCGCTCAGCTGGCTCAAATCGGTGCGCCAGGTGCGGCCGATATTTTCGTCCAGCACGTCAGACAGCGGCTGGTTCGCCAGCGCCAGCCAGCGGCGCGGGGTGACGCCGTTGGTCACGTTGCAGAAACGCGTCGGGAAGATCTTCGCAAAGTCTGCAAACAGCGACTGCACCATCAGGTTCGAATGCAGCTCTGAAACCCCGTTAACCTTATGGCTGATCACCACCGCCAGCCAGGCCATGCGTACGCGGCGACCATTGGATTCATCAATGATCGAGGCGCGGCTCAGCAGGCCGGTATCGTTCGGGTACTGCTCCTGCAAGGTCTTGAGGAAGTAGTCGTTGATCTCGAAGATGATTTGCAGGTGGCGCGGCAGAATTTTGCCGAGCATATCCACCGGCCACGTCTCCAGCGCTTCACTCATCAGCGTATGGTTGGTGTACGAGAACACCTGGCAGGTCACTTCAAACGCGTCATCCCAGCTGAACTTATGCTCGTCAATCAGCAGGCGCATCAGCTCAGGGATCGACAGCACCGGATGGGTATCGTTGAGGTGAATCGCCGTTTTCTCCGCCAGATTCGCATAGGTTTTGTGCAGCTGATAGTGACGGCTAAGGATATCCTGAATCGTTGCCGAGACGAGGAAATACTCCTGACGCAGACGCAGCTCGCGGCCCGAGTAGGTCGAGTCATCCGGATACAGGACGCGGGACACGTTCTCAGAGTGGTTTTTATCTTCCACCGCCGCGAAGTAGTCACCCTGATTGAATTTACCGAGGTTGATCTCGCTACTGGCCTGCGCGTTCCACAGGCGCAGCGTGTTGGTCGCATCGGTGTCGTAGCCGGGGATAATCTGGTCATAGGCCACGGCGAGGATCTCTTCGGTTTCCACCCAGCGGGATTTTTTCCCTTCCTGCTGAATACGCCCGCCAAAACGCACCTTGTAGCGCGTGTTGTGGCGCTTGAACTCCCACGGGTTACCGTACTCCAGCCAGTAGTCCGGCGACTCTTTCTGACGGCCATCAACGATGTTCTGCTTGAACATGCCGTAGTCGTAGCGAATACCGTACCCGCGTCCCGGCAGCGCCAGCGTCGCCAGTGAATCGAGGAAGCAGGCGGCAAGACGCCCGAGACCACCGTTACCCAGCCCCGGGTCGTTCTCTTCGTCAATCAGCTCTTCTAAGTCCAGCCCCATCTCTTCCAGTGCGTTTTTGACGTCGTCATAAATCCCGAGCGATAACAGCGCATTGGAGAGGGTGCGACCAATCAAAAACTCCATCGACAGGTAATACACCTGTCGCGTCTCCTGCGAGAGCTGGGCGCGGTTGGAGCGCAGCCAGCGTTCGACCATACGGTCACGCACCGCAAACAGCGTGGCGTTCAGCCACTCATGTTTGTTGGCAATAACGGGATCTTTCCCAATGGTAAACATCAGCTTATAGGCGATGGAGTGTTTCAACGCCTCAACGCTGAGCGTGGGGGAAGAGTAGCTAAATGGAGCATTCATATCAGTAACTTCGCCTCGTTACATCAAGCGTTGATAAAGGTCGCGGTAGGACTGCGCCGCAACGTGCCAGCCAAAGTCCATGGACATCGCCTGACGTTGTACGTAACGCCACAGGGATGGACGGGACCACAAGACGAAAGCACGCCGGATCGCCCGAAGTAGCGACCAGGCATTACTGTCCTCGAAAACAAACCCGCTGGCGATACCATCCGCCAGGTTTTCCAGGGAGCTGTCAGACACCGTATCCGCCAGCCCGCCCGTGCGGCGTACCAGCGGCAGCGTGCCGTATTTCAGACCATAGAGCTGCGTCAGGCCGCAGGGCTCGAAACGGCTCGGCACCAGAATCACGTCTGCGCCGCCCATGATGCGGTGCGAGAACGCTTCGTGATAGCCAATCTGCACGCCCACCTGCCCCGGATGTTCCGCCGCGGCCGCGAGGAAACCTTCCTGCAATACCGGGTCGCCCGCGCCGAGCAGCGCAAGCTGCCCACCCTGCTCCAGTAATCCCGGCAGCGCTTCCAGCACCAGATCCAGCCCTTTCTGGCTGGTCAGGCGGCTGACCACCGCAAACAGCGGTACCTTGTCGTTGACCTTCAGCCCCATCGCAATCTGTAGCTGACGCTTGTTCTCCGCTTTGTCCTCCACGGAGTCGCGACCATAGCGCGCTGCCAGCAGGAGGTCCGTTTCCGGATTCCAGATCTGTTCATCCACGCCGTTCAGAATGCCCGACAGACGACCTTCACGGTGGCGCTGTTGCAGTAGCCCTTCCATACCGTAACCGAACTCCGGCTGGGTAATTTCCCGCGCGTAGGTTGGGCTGACCGCCGTGATGTGGTCGGCGTAGTACAGACCGGCCTTCAGGAACGAAATCTGTCCGTTAAACTCCAGTCCGTGCATGTTAAAGAACGACCATGGCAGATCGATGTCATTCATATGATGCGCGTAATACATGCCCTGATACGCCAGGTTGTGCACCGTAAACACCGATTTCGCCGGGTGTCCTTTCGCCGCCAGATACGCAGGAGCCAGCCCCGCATGCCAGTCGTGCGCGTGCACCACGTTCGGACGCCAGAACGGATCCAGCCCGACGGCCATCTCCGCCCCCACCCAGCCGAGCAGGGCAAAGCGCAGCACGTTATCGGTATAGGCGTACAGGTTGGTATCGTGATACGGGCTGCCGGGTCGGTCGTATAAATGCGGCGCATCAATCAGGTAAATACCTACGCCATTGTAATGTCCAAACAGCAGGGTGATACGTCCCGCGAAGGTCTCGCGGCGGGTAACAACCTTCGCATCGGGAATACCACGCCGGATATCCGGAAAAGCGGGTAACAACACGCGGGTATCCACCCCTCCGGCAATTTGCGCCGCCGGTAATGCACCAAGAACATCCGCCAGTCCGCCCGTTTTTAACAACGGGAACATCTCAGAACATACGTGTAAAACCTGCATCATCGCTCCTGTTTGATTTGCAGCTTCCGCAACATTTCCCGTGTTACTAACACGATCCCCTCTTCCGATCGGTAGAAACGACGTGCATCTTCTTCCGCGTTTTCCCCAATCACCATCCCTTCGGGAATGACGCAGGCACGGTCGATAACGCAGCGACGCAGACGACATGAGCGCCCTACCCAGACATCCGGCAGCAGGACTGCCGAATCGATATTACAGAATGAGTTTATACGCACGCGCGGGAACAGCACGGACTGCACCACCACCGAACCGGAGATAATGCACCCGCCAGAGACCAGCGAGTTCAGCGTCATACCGTGGCTGCCGGAGCGATCCTGGACGAACTTCGCCGGCGGCAGCGATTCCATATGGGTGCGAATCGGCCAGTTCTGGTCGTACATATCCAGTTCAGGCGTCACAGATGCCAAATCGAGGTTGGCTTTCCAGTACGCTTCCAGCGTGCCGACGTCGCGCCAGTAAGGTTCCGCATTCGGATCGGACTGCACGCAGGACAATGGGAAAGGATGTGCATACGCCATGCCAGCTTTGGTAATTTTCGGGATGATGTCTTTACCGAAGTCGTGGCTGGAGTTTTCGTCTTTGTCGTCTTCTTCCAGCAGCTCATAAAGATAATCGGCATCAAAGACATAGATCCCCATGCTGGCGAGCGATTTGGTGTCGTCTCCCGGCATGGTTGGCGGATTCGCCGGTTTTTCGACAAAGTCGATAATCTTGTCATCGCCATCTACATGCATCACGCCAAACGCGGTTGCTTCTGCAACAGGCACCGGCAGACACGCCACGGTGCAGCGCGCACCTTTTTCGACGTGGTCGATCAGCATGTGGGAGTAATCTTGCTTGTAGATGTGGTCCCCGGCGAGGATAACGATGTATTCCGCGTTGTAGCGGCGAATGATGTCGAGGTTCTGGGTCACGGCATCCGCCGTGCCGCGATACCAGTTCTCCCCGTGAACGCGCTGCTGCGCCGGGAGCAGATCGACAAACTCGTTCATCTCTTCGCTGAAGAATGACCAGCCGCGCTGAATGTGCTGCACCAGCGTGTGCGACTGATACTGGGTAATGACGCCAATACGGCGAATGCCTGAGTTCAGGCAGTTGGAGAGTGCAAAATCGATAATACGGAACTTACCACCAAAGTGAACGGCCGGTTTGGCGCGCTTGATGGTCAAATCTTTCAGACGGGTACCACGCCCGCCCGCGAGGATCAGGGCAACTGTTTTTAATGGTAGCTGGCGCGCCAACATTAACGGATCGTTCTTCTCTAATCTAACCATGACTAACTCCTTTTTTATCATCTTTGGAATACGCACACTCCGTGCGCAGGCCCGTGCCAGACAGCCATAACAACCGGATTATCCGCTCCGGCAAAGGGAGGAATGGCTCGCCATTCCCCGTCAGGTAAAACAATCTCTGCGACGTCATCCGTCGCGTTCAGCGTCACCAGCCACGCATCCGAAAGCAGGATTTGCAGACAGGGTATGCCGTGTTGCCACTCTTGCGCGCTTAACGGTTGCGCGTCTTTATTCAGCCAGCGAACGTTGCCGTCGCCCTCTTCCCACCAGCAGTCGGCGGTGAGCGCGGGGATGTGCTGGCGAAGATGGATCAGCGCCGCGGTGAAATGGGTCAACCCGCTGTTCGCTTCTTCCCAGTTGAGCCAGGTCAGGGTGTTGTCCTGGCAATAGGCGTTGTTGTTGCCGTGCTGGCTGTGACCGTGCTCATCGCCCGCCAGCAGCATCGGCGTGCCCTGCGACAACAAAAGCGTCGTCAGCAGCGCATGAACGCTGGCGCGTCGCCGCTCGATCACATCCAGACTTCCGCCTAACCCTTCTATACCATGGTTAAAGCTATGGTTGTTGTTAGTCCCATCGCGATTCTCTTCGCCGTTTGCCTCATTGTGTTTCTGATTGAAACAAACGCAGTCGCGCAGCGTAAAACCGTCGTGCGCCGTCACCAGATTAATGGTGGCCGACGGACGTTTGCCGTCACGCTTAAAGAGATCGCTGGAGCCGGCAAAGCGACCGGCAAACTCCCCCAGCGACAGATCGCGCGTCAGCCAGAAGCGGCGGACGGCATCGCGGAAGTGGTCGTTCCACTCGGCAAACAGCGGCGGGAAGTTCCCCACCTGATAACCGCCCTCGCCGATGTCCCAGGGCTCCGCAATCAGCTTCACCTTTGAAAGCACCGGACAGTTTTTGATGGCCTCAAACAGCGGCGCCTGCTGGCTGAACGCCGGGGTGCGCCCCATTACCGGCGCCAGGTCGAAACGAAAACCGTCCACGTGGAACGTCTCAACCCAGTATTTCAGGCACGCGTACGCGTAATGCGTAACGGCCGGATGACTGAGGTTGAGGGTGTTACCGCACCCGGTCCAGTTCTCGTAATCGCCGTCGTCCCTGATCCAATAATAGCTACGGTTATCGATTCCGCGCTGTGAGAGCGTCGGGCCATCAAGATCGCTTTCTGCACTGTGGTTCAACACCACGTCCAGAATGACCTCGATACCCGCCGCGTGAAGCGCCTTCACCGCATCGCGAAACTCATCCCGCGCCTTCTCCGGATGCACCGCGTAGCGCGGGTCGAGGGCGAACATCGCCAGCGGGTTGTAGCCCCAGTAGTTGCTTAACCCAAGACGCTGCAGCCGCGGCTCGCTGGCAAAATGCGCCACGGGCAATAGCTCCAGGGCGGTGATCCCTAAGTGCTTCAGGTACGCGACCATCGTCGGATGCCCAAGCGCTTTGTAGGTACCGCGCATCTCTTTGGGGATTGACGGATGCAGATACGTCAGCCCTTTGACGTGGGCTTCATAAATAACGGTGTTGCCCCACGGCGTGCGCGGAGGGGCATCGTCTTCCCAGTCGTAGAGATCGTGTACCACCACGCTTTTGGGCGCGACGGGTGCGCTGTCGCGGTGGTCTGGTTCGCCGTAGCCAACGTGGAACAGCGGGCCGTCTTTAAACTCGCCGTCCACGCGGTGCGCACATGGGTCAATCAGCAGCTTCGCCGGGTTAAACCAGTGCCCCTGAGAGGGCTCCCAGGGGCCGTGTACGCGAAAACCGTAGTGCATCCCCGGCCGTCCTCCGGGCAGGTAGCCATGCCAGGTATCCCCCGTGCGCGCCGGTAAATCGTAACGGTGTTCGTTACCTTCCCCGTCAAACACACAGAGTTCCACCCGCTCAGCGTGGGCAGAAAAGAGCGTAAAGTTCACCCCCTTTCCGTCAAAACTCGCCCCGAGCGGTTCGGGTTTACCTGCCGAGAGCTGCGTCATTCTCCCTCCCGCACCAGCCAGATTGTGCTCAGCGGCGGCAGCGTCAGGCCAAGGGAGTTCGGACGACCGTGGCTTTCGATGGCGTCGCTCTGTACCAGCCCGCCGTTACCGGCGTTGCTGCCGTGGTAGTGCATGGAGTCGGTGTTAAGGATTTCGCGCCATTTGCCCGGCTGGTTTATGCCGAAGCGGTAGTGTTCGCGCGGTATCGGCGTGAAGTTGCTGGCGACGATGATCTCGTTACCGGCTTTATCACGTCGTACAAAGACAAACACCGAGCGCTCGTGGCCGTCCACCACCAGCCACTCAAAGCCGTACGGATCGAAGTCCAGCTCGTGCAGCGCTTTGTGGTGGCGATAGGTCAGGTTCAGGTCGCGGACCAGACGCTGCACGCCATGGTGCCAGTTGTCCGCGCCTTCCAGCAGATGCCAGTCAAGGCTGGTGTCGTGGTTCCATTCGCGCCCTTGCGCAAATTCGTTGCCCATAAACAGCAGCTTTTTGCCCGGGAAGGCGAACATCCAGCCGTAATAGGCGCGCAGGTTGGCAAACTTCTGCCACGCGTCCCCCGGCATGCGGTCGAGAACGGATTTCTTGCCGTGTACCACTTCATCGTGCGACAGCGGCAGCATGAAGTTTTCGGTGTAGTTGTAGAGTAGCCCGAAGGTGAGCTTATCGTGGTGATACTGACGATAAACCGGGTCAAGCTTCATGTAGTCGAGCGTGTCGTGCATCCAGCCGAGGTTCCACTTGTACCAGAAGCCCAGGCCGCCCATTGCCGGTGGACGGGAAACGCCCGGGAAGTCGGTTGACTCTTCCGCCATAGTCACGGCGCCTTCCACCTGCTCGCCGATGATGCGGTTGGTGTTGCGCAGAAACTCAATCGCTTCGAGGTTTTCACGCCCGCCATACTCGTTTGGGATCCACTCACCCTCTTTGCGGCTGTAGTCGCGGTAGATCATCGACGCCACCGCATCGACGCGCAGGGCATCAATGCCGAAACGTTCGATCCAGTACAGCGCGTTCCCGACCAGGTAGTTTGACACTTCACGGCGACCGTAGTTGTAGATCAGCGTGTTCCAGTCCTGGTGATAGCCTTCGCGCGGATCGCTGTGCTCGTACAACTTCGTACCGTCAAACTCTGCCAGCGCAAAATCATCCGACGGGAAGTGGCCCGGCACCCAGTCGAGGATCACGTTCAGTCCGGCGGCGTGCGCGGCATCAATGAAATAGCGGAAGTCATCGCGCGTGCCGAAGCGGCGCGTAGGCGCATATAGCCCGGTCGGCTGATAGCCCCAGCTACCGTCGAACGGGTGTTCGTTGATTGGCAGCAGCTCCAGATGGGTAAAGCCCATCCATTTGGCGTACGGCACCAGCTGGTCCGCCAGCTCGCGATAGCTCAGCCAGAAGTTGTTATCGGTGTGGCGACGCCAGGAGCCGAGATGCACTTCATAGACGGAGATCGGCGCATCAAAGCGGTTGGCCTGCTTGCGCTCCTCGCTCTGGACAACCTTCTCCGGCAGGCCGCAAATCAGCGAGGCGGTATTCGGGCGCAGTTCGGCCTCAAAGGCGTACGGGTCGGATTTAATACGCAGCTTGCCGTTGGCATCGATCATCTCGAATTTGTAGAGCTGACCGTTGTGCGCGCCGGGGATAAACAGCTCCCAGATACCGGTTTCCCGGCGCAGGCGCATGGGGTGACGACGACCGTCCCAGTAGTTGAACTGCCCGACGACGGAGACGCGCTGGGCGTTTGGCGCCCATACGGCAAAGCGCGTGCCGGTGATACCGTCCATGGTATCCGCATGGGCACCCAGCGTTTCGTAGGGGCGTAAATGGGTCCCTTCGGACAGCAGCCAGGCGTCCATCTCTTTTAAGAGCGGGCCGAAGCTATAGGGATCATCAATCAGGTTTTGCTGACCGTGCCAGATAACGGCAAGCTGATAACGAAAAGGATTTTTACGGCGGGGCATGACGCCCGAGAAGAAGCCACGCGAGTCGAGGCATTCCAGATTACCCACCTTGCGGCCGGTTTTGGGTTCGATAACCCACACTTCTGTTGCATCCGGTAACAGCGCCCGAACTTCCAGTCCGGCCTCTGTACGGTGCATCCCTAGCACAGAAAAGGGGTCGGCAAAGTGACCCGCAATAAGCGCATTAATCACGTCTCTCGAAATACGATCGGACATGGTATTCATCCTGTTTTTTTATGTCGCCCTTTTTACGCGCTCCGGGACGACTTTTAATGTGACCTAAACGGTGCAGTTAATCCTCTCTGCTCCGCCCTACCCTCAGGTGAGAAATAAATCTTCCTTAAAGCATAGCCAACGTCGTGGGCCCTCCTGATAAAAAATAAGACATCTGCGTTTTACTCCATGTAGTACGCAAAAAAAGGGGGTGACATTCACCCCCGGTGTTTAACAAATTATTACGCCAGCTGGCGCAGCATGCGGCGCAGCGGCTCGGCGGCACCCCAAAGAAGCTGGTCGCCAACGGTGAACGCGGAGAGGTACTCCGGTCCCATGTTCAGCTTGCGCAGGCGGCCAACCGGGGTGGTCAGCGTGCCGGTAACGGCTGCCGGGGTCAGTTCGCGCATGGTGATATCGCGATCGTTTGGCACCACTTTCGCCCACGGGTTGTGCGCGGCCAGCAGCTCTTCCACGGTCGGAATAGACACATCTTTTTTCAGTTTAATGGTGAAAGCCTGGCTGTGGCAGCGCAGCGCGCCGATACGCACGCACAGACCGTCAACCGGAATGGTGTTCGCGGTGGCGAGGATTTTGTTGGTCTCAGCCTGGCCCTTCCACTCTTCGCGGGTCTGGCCGTTATCCAGCTGTTTGTCGATCCACGGGATCAGGCCGCCGGCCAGCGGTACGCCAAAGTTATCCACCGGCAATTCGCCACTGCGGGTGAGCTGAGTGACTTTACGCTCGATATCGAGGATCGCGGACGCCGGGTTTGCCAGCTCGGTCGCGACGCTCTGGTGCAGCTGGCCCATCTGGGTCAGCAGCTCGCGCATATGACGCGCGCCGCCGCCGGACGCCGCCTGATAGGTCGCTACGGAGACCCACTCCACCAGATCCTGTGCGAACAGGCCGCCGAGGGACATCAGCATCAGGCTGACGGTGCAGTTACCGCCAACAAACGTTTTCACGCCGTTGTTCAGGCCGTCGGTGATGACATCCTGGTTAACCGGGTCGAGAATGATGATGGCATCGTCTTTCATACGCAGCGAAGAGGCCGCGTCAATCCAGTAGCCCTGCCAGCCGCTTTCACGCAGCTTCGGATAAATTTCGTTGGTATAATCGCCGCCCTGGCAGGTCACAATAATGTCGAGTGCCTTCAGCGCTTCCAGATCGTAAGCATCCTGCAACGTGCCTGTGGTACCACCAAAGGACGGTGCAGCCTGGCCGAGCTGGGAAGTGGAGAAGAAGACCGGGCGGATAGCGTCGAAATCGCGCTCTTCAACCATGCGTTGCATGAGTACAGAGCCGACCATACCGCGCCAGCCGATAAAACCAACGTTTTTCATAGCATTTTTTTCCTGCAAGGGGTGTGTGCTGATTGTGCAAGCCAGTATTGAACTGGGATATGCTTCACATTACAAAATGCTGCCAAAGTCGCAAGCGAAATTAATCGATGATTGCCCGGCAATCAGAAAAAGTGCTAATCATCGCAATGACCACAATAAGTATCAGGGATAATTTAAGATGAGTGAAATCATTTCCGCAGCGGTTTTATTGATCCTGATTATGGATCCGCTCGGTAATCTGCCGATCTTCATGTCGGTGCTGAAGCACACCGAGCCGAAGCGCCGTCGGGCGATCATGATCCGCGAGCTGCTCATCGCCCTGCTGGTGATGTTTATCTTCCTGTTCGCCGGTGAAAAAATCCTCGCTTTCCTGAACTTACGCGCCGAAACGGTCTCCATTTCCGGCGGGATCATTTTGTTCCTGATTGCCATAAAGATGATTTTCCCGAGCGCGGAAGGCAGCAGCAGCGGCCTGCCTGCGGGTGAAGAACCGTTTATCGTGCCGCTGGCGATTCCGCTGGTCGCCGGGCCAACGATTCTGGCAACGCTGATGCTGTTGTCGCATCAGTATCCGAATCAGATGAGCCATCTGGTCATTGCCCTGCTGATCGCCTGGGGCGGGACATTTATTATTCTGCTGCAGTCGTCGCTGTTCCTGCGCCTGCTGGGCGAGAAAGGCGTGAACGCCCTCGAGCGCCTGATGGGGCTGATTCTGGTGATGATGGCGACGCAGATGTTCCTGGATGGGATCCGGGCATGGATGAAAGGGTGAAGATGTAAAAAAGCCGGGTGGCGCTTACGCTTACCCGGCCTACGGGACCTGATTTTTTTGTAGGTCGGGTAAGGCGAAGCCGCCACCCGACAAAATACGGTCTCGTTAGCTCAGCAGCGTAAACGCAATCATCCCGACAACCGCACCCGTCGTGCCGAGGATAGTTTCCATCAGCGTCCAGGTTTTCAGGGTTTGCGCTTCGGTTGCGCCGGTAAATTTACCGAACAGCCAGAAGCCTGCGTCGTTCACGTGAGAAACCACAATCGAACCGCCCGCGATACAGATAGAGAGCGCCGCCATCTGCGCGCCGGAGTAGTTCAGCTGTTCAATCACCGGCATCACCAGCCCCACCGCGGTTAAGCACGCCACGGTCGCGGAGCCCTGAATGATACGCACCGCCGCGGCCAGCACGAAGCAGGTGACCGCAATCGGCAGGCCCATTCCGGTCAGCGCTTCGCCCAGCGCCGGACCCACACCGGAATCCACCAGCACCTGCTTGAACACGCCGCCCGCCCCGATCACCAGCAGAATAATACCCGCCGGTTGTAGCGCGGCACCGCATATCTCCATCACGCGATCTTTTGGCATGCCCTGACGCATCGCCAGGCCGTAAATCGCGACCAGACACGCCACCAGGATCGCAGTGAACGGATGGCCAATAAATTCGAACCATTCGTAAGCGGTTGACCCCACCGGCACAAAACGCGCAGCGATGGTTTTCAGGCCCACCAGCACCAGCGGCAGCAGGATCAGCGACAGACTGAAGCCGAAGGACGGCATTTTGCCCTCGCCCAGGTGCGGCTCGGAGATGTCATCCGGAATGTGCAGCTCAACGTAACGGCTAATGAAGTTGCCCCACAGCGGACCGGCGATAATCATCCCCGGGATCGCCGCACACAGGCCAATCAGGATCATCCAGCCAAAGTCAGCATGCATCTGGGAAGCCAGCAGCATCGGCGCAGGCCCCGGCAGCAGAAACGCCGCCGCCGCCGCCACGCCCGCAAACAGCGGTATGACCAGCTTCACGAGGTTGGTACCGGTATGGCGTGCCATGGAGAACGCCACGCTAATGAGCAGCACCACCGCCACTTCAAAGAACAGCGGCAGCGCGCAAATCAGACCGGCCAGACCAATCGCGTAGTGCGCACGGCTGTGTCCGAAGGATTTCAGCATCTTGACGGCAATCTGATCGACCGCGCCCGTCTCGTGCAAAATCTTGCCAAACATCGCGCCGAGCGCGACTACGATGGCCAGGAAGCCGAGCGTGCCGCCCATCCCTTTTTCCATCGTCGCCGCAATTTTGTCGAGCGGCATTCCGGAAAAGAGACCGGCACCAATAGAAACCACCATCAAAGCAACGAAGGCGTGCATACGTGCCTTCATCACTAAAAACAGCAGCAGCAATACGGAACCCACTGCTGTCAAAACTAGCGTTAATGTACTCAAAACTTACTGCCTTTTATTAATAACCTCGATGGTGCTGGCAACAACACCTTCCAGCGGCTGATCGATATCAACCACTAAGACATCCTGTTCGTCAGCCCCCGGCTCCTGCAACGCTTCGAACTGCGTTACCAGCATCTGGGTTTTGAAGAAGTGGCCTTTACGCGCCTTCAGGCGGCTTTCAATTACCCCGAAATCGCCTTTCAGGTAGATGAAAGAGAGGTTCGGGTTGCCATCGCGCAGCAGGTCGCGATAGGTTTTTTTCAGCGCGGAACAGACTATCAGGGAGACTTTATTGGTGCGCTGCATCGCGAACGCGGCATCATTCAGCGCCTGCAACCAGGGTTTGCGGTCGTCGTCATTCAGCGGCTCGCCGGAAGCCATTTTCATGATGTTGCTGCGCGGATGGAGGAAGTCACCATCAAGAAACGCAGCCTGGAGTTGATGCGCCACTTCGCTCGCCACGGCAGATTTACCGCTACCGGACACGCCCATCAGGACGTAAACGTGGTGATCGTGATTAGTCGTGCTCAAAGGGTGTCCCTCAGTCAATTGTTACGGGTAACAGTTATCGGTAACATTGTCCTGCCGGGGCATAAGAGAAGCAATATCCAAACGTGCGTGAAGTGAATAAGTGTGAGCTACTTCAAATTTGTCGGATTAAATAGATCCACCCGGTGACAAGGTGAAACCTAAATCTAACATTTTAGGGGTAACTGCCTCACCACGAATGCGCGCCAGCAGGCGTTCTGCACCAATGCGGCCCATGCGTTCACGCGGGGTCAGGACGCTTGCCAGACGCGGCTCCATCACCTGGCCAATGTCGTGGCCGTGGAAGCCGGCAATCGCCATATCATCCGGGATTTTTAAACCCAGGCGCTGACACTCAAACGCGGCGCCGACCGCAAGGTCATCGTTGGTACAGAAAATACCGTCCAGTTGCGGATACTCGCGTCGCGCCTGACGCATCAGCTCAATACCCGACGTATAAGAGGAAGATTGCTCCACCATCACGCTGTACGGGGTTAAACCGGCGTCGAGCATCGCCTGCTCGTATCCCTTCTGTTTGATGATAGTACGTTCATCCAGACGCGCACCCAGATAGGCCACATGGCGATGACCGCGGGCGATGATCGCCGCCGTCATCTGACGCGCCGCTTCAAAGTTATCGAACCCCACGGCGATGTCGAGGCACGGCGACTGGCTGTCCATCAGCTCCACCACCGGAATGCCTGCCACTTCAATCATTTTCAGCGTGCGCGGGGTGTGAGTACGTTCCGTTAAAATCAGGCCGTCAATGTTCCAGGAAAGCATCGATTCAAGACGTTCCTCTTCCAGTTCCGGCTTGTACCCATAGTGGGCGAGCATGGTCTGATAACCAAAGGCATCGGTCACGCTTTCGATGCCACGCAGCACTTCAGCGAAAACCTGGTTGGTTAAGGAAGGAAGCAGGACGCCCACCGCACGGCTGGTCGCATTAGAGAGAATATCGGGCGCGCGGTTGGGGATATAACCCAGTTCATCAAGGGCGGCGGCAATCTTGCCACGCAACGCCACGGAAACCTGCTCCGGGTTACGTAAAAAACGGCTGACCGTCATTTTGGTCACACCGACGCGATCGGCGACATCCTGAAGTACGGGGCGTTTCTTTTTCATCGTCCTGAGAAATCTTGAAGTGAGAGATTTGCTCAGTTTATCACGGACAAAGCTCAACCTTCCCCGTTTAAAGGGAAGGTTGAGAAATTATTTAGACCGGCGGCAGATCAAACAGCAGAATTTCACTTTCGCTGTCGGCATGCACGGAGAGCGCCTGCTCATCCCAGACTGCCAGGCCATCGGCGGTGGTGGCTTTGGTGCCATTGATGGACACCTCGCCTTTCACCACCTGGATCCAGACGCGGCGGTTGGCGGCGATCTGGTGCACAGACTGTTCATCTTTCGCCAGCGCCCAGCGGTACAGCTCCATATCCTGATGCACTTTCAGGGAACCTTCACGCGCATCCGGGGAGAGCACCAGCTGTTTACCCTGTTTCGCATCGAAGCGGCGCTGTTCGTAGCGTGGCGTGATGCCGGTCTCTTCTGGAATGATCCAGATTTGATACAGGTGCAGTTTTTCCGTTTTGCTCGGGTTGTACTCAGAGTGACGCACCCCGGTCCCCGCGCTCATAATCTGGAACTCGCCCGCCGGAACCTGCTCTTTATTGCCCATGCTGTCCTGGTGCTCAACCGCCCCTTCAAGCACATAGGTCAGGATTTCCATGTCCTTGTGCGGGTGGGTACCGAAGCCCTGGCCTGCATCAATCACGTCGTCGTTAATGACGCGCAGCGCGGAGAAGCCCATGAAGTTCGGGTCGTAGTAGTCGGCAAACGAGAATGAATGCCATGAGTCCAGCCAGCCATGATTCGCGTGACCACGTTCGTTTGCTTTGCGTAAGTAGATCATTGTTTTCACCCTCAGTTCGTTTCGATGGAGTAAGTGTGGACGCAAACGCTCAGGGATCATAGAGGGTGAAAATTGACTCCTCTGTTCAAAAATTTAGAACAAGCACAAAGGAGCCATTTTTGCTTATCTTGCGAGGGTTACCGTGGCAGGGGAAGCCTGTTCGAAGGCCCGTTCAAGGATTTCCAGGTTCGTCAGAACGTCAGATTCCTTGACGTAATTCGGCGTGCCGCTGGAGAGGGTTTCATACAGCGCATCGTAGACGCGTCCATAATCGCCCGTTTCCGGCTTCAGCTCTTCCCTGACCGTCAGGCCCTCGTCGTTCACGTACTCCAGCACGCCCACGGAATCATCTGCCGCAAAGCCCGGTTCGCCCGGCATGATGTTGGCCTTCAGGCTCGTCTCCTGCTGGTCGATGCCGTACTTGATAAATGAGCCTTTCTTGCCGTGAACGATAAATTTCGGGTAGTCGATTTTCACCAGATGACTGGTTTTGACGATGGCTTTCAGGTCGCCGTAGAACAGCTGTGCTTCGAAGGTATCGTCCGGATTGGCCTTATTGCGCAGGCTGCGGATGTCGTACGCCACGTGGTCCGGGCGGCCAAACAGGGAGATGATCTGGTCCATGGTGTGTACGCCCAGACCGTAGAACGAACCGTCCTGCGGCAGGCCGGGTTTGGTTTCTGCCACAGGGCGGTAGTAATCGAAGTGGCTTTCGATTTCAACGATCTCGCCGAGCTTGCCGCTTTCGATTGCCTTTTTTGCCGTCAGGAAGCAGCTGTCAAAGCGACGGTTCTGGTACGGCGTGACGGTCAGCCCTTTGCTTTTCGCCAGCGCAAAGAGTTCCTTCGCTTCGGCGATGGTCGGGGTGAACGGTTTTTCCACCAGCACGTTTTTACCTGCTTCCAGCGCGCGTTTTGCGTAGTCAAAGTGGCTGTCGGCGTGGGTACAGACCACCACCAGCTTCACCTGCGGATCATTTAACACTTCATCAAGATCGCTGGTGAAATGAATATGGGAATACTGCGGAGACTGCTCTTCTGGCTTCGCGCGGCGGCGATAGATATGGGCCACGTGCCAGGTCTCTTTTCGGTTAAGAACATACGGAAGGTGGTAACGCGTGGTGCTTTTGCCAAATCCAATAAATGCACAATGTAGTGTCATGGCTCAGTCCTTTTGGAAGGTTACTGAGTCTAACCATAACAAAAAAAAAGCCAGCGAGAAGCTGGCTAAAGTAATACTGGAAGCAATGTGAGCAATGTCGTGCTTTCAGGTTCCCGTAGGAGGTCTTCCTGAATGCAGAGCAATAATAATCATTCTCATTCGCACTTGTCCAACACTTTTTGCAAAAAATAGCGATTGACTCAACTTTTAAAGTCACTGATGTTGGAAGGGACTTTTAACTGACTGAGGAACAAGGAATGAGTGAGATAGTGATACGCCACGCTGAACCGAAAGATTACGACGCCATTCGTCAGATCCACGCCCAGCCGGAGGTGTACCACAACACGCTACAGGTTCCTCATCCCTCAGAGCAGATGTGGCATGACCGGCTAACCGATCAGCCCGGTATCAAGCAGCTTGTCGCCTGTATTGATGATACCGTCGCCGGGCATCTGTGCATTGCCGTAGCCCAGCGTCCGCGCCGCAGCCACGTTGCCGATTTTGGAATTTGTGTAGGTGCGCAGTGGCAAAACCGGGGCGTCGCCAGCGCGCTGATACGCACCATGATTGATATGTGCGATAACTGGCTGCGCGTCGACCGCATCGAGTTAACGGTGTTTGTCGATAACGAACCGGCAATCGCGGTGTACAAAAAGCACGGGTTTGAGATTGAAGGCACCGGCAGGCGCTACGCCCTGCGCAACGGCGAGTACGTGGATGCGTATTATATGGCGCGTATGAAGTAACCCCTCACCCCGACCCTCTCCCCGAAGGGGCGAGGGAGAAAAGACCGCACCGTGCAATCCCCTCTCCCCTATGGGGAGAGGGTTAGGGTGAGGGGAGCCCTCAATACCCCGCCGTTAAATCATCCACCGACCGCGGATCCGACGCGCCAAACAGTGCCCCGTCCGGCCCGACCATAATGCTCTGGGTGCTGCCCATCGCCTCCTTCACCGCCACCTTCTGCCCGCGCTGCTCAAGCAGCTTGAGGGTATCCGGGCTAAAGCCCTTCTCCACGCGCAACTCGTCCGGCAGCCACTGGTGATGGAAACGCGGCGCATTGGTCGCTTCGGCGACGTTCATCCCAAAGTCGATGCTGTTCACTACCATTTGCAGCACGGTGGTGATAATCCGGCTCCCGCCCGGGCTGCCGGTCACCAGCCAGGTTTTGCCGTCTTTCACCACGATGGTGGGCGACATGGACGACAGCGGGCGCTTCTTCGGCCCGACCGCATTTGCATCGCCGCCGACCAGCCCGTAGACGTTCGGCACGCCCGGCTTGGCCGAGAAGTCATCCATCTCGTTGTTCAGCAAAATACCGCTACTGCCCGCCACAATCCCGGTGCCGAAGGTGGTGTTGAGCGTGTATGTCACCGCCACCGCGTTTCCGTCTTTGTCCACGACCGAGAAGTGGGTGGTCTGGTTACTTTCATACGGCGCCAGCTTGCCCGGGCGGATCTCGCTGGACGGTTTAGCCTTGTTGATGTCGATCTCATCGGCAATCGATTTGGCATAGGCTTTGTTGGTCAGCGCCTGCCACGGCACCTTCACGAAATCCGGATCGCCAAGGTATTCCGAGCGGTCCGCGTAGGCGCGCTTTTCCGCCTCCGCCATCACCTGCATGGCATCGGCACTACCGAAGCCGAACTTGTGCATATCGAAGTTTTCCAGAATATTGAGGATCTGCACAATGTGAATGCCCCCGGAGGACGGCGGCGGCATGGAGAAGACCTCGTAGCCGCGATAGGTGCCGCTGATCGGCTCGCGCTCCACCGCCTTATATTCCGCCAGATCCGCTTTGGTGATCAGCCCGCCGTTCTTCTGCATCTCATCGGCAATCTGATCGGCAATCGGCCCCTTATAGAAGGCGTCCGGACCGTTTTCGGCAATCAGTTCGAGACTTTTTGCGAGGTTCTTCTGCACCAGCTTATCGCCCTTCTTCAGCGGCTCGCCGTCTTTCCAGAAGATAGCCTTGCTGTTTTCATGATTGGGAATAACTTCGCTGCCGTAGGTTTTGAGGTCGTCCGCCAGCGCGTCGTTGACGACGAAGCCGTCGCGCGCCAGCCTGATGGCAGGCTGTACCACTTTATTCAGCGGCAGCGTGCCGTATTTTTCCAGCGCCAGCGAGAACCCCGCAACGGTGCCCGGCGTGCCGGAGGCAAGGTGCGAGGTCAGGGATTTTTTACTGTCCGGATTGCCCTGATCGTCGAGGAACATATCGCGGGAGGCCTGATTCGGTGCCATCTCACGGAAGTCGATGGCCGTAGTTTTACCGTCTTTCGTGCGCAGCATCATAAACCCGCCGCCGCCCAGGTTCCCCGCCTGTGGATGCGTTACCGCCAGTGCGTACCCGACCGCGACCGCCGCATCCACCGCGTTACCGCCCTGTTTAAGAATATCGACGCCCACCTGAGTTGCCAGCGCGTCAACCGAGGCCACCATGCCATGCGTCGCCCGCACGGGATGAAAAACATCCTCCTCCACGCCGTAAGAGACCGGAGGAGCGGCGGGCGGATTGGCCGCCACGGTAAATGTGCCGCCTGCCATCAGCGCAGCGATGGCGACCCAGCGCAAAAAGGTTGGTTTCATCATTATTGTTCTCCAGGTGAAGGGGCCTATATTCCCCGCTTAAGCCTGGTTCACAACTCTTAAAAAATCATCGTTATGTCGGAATCAGGATAAACTTAAGAGAAGCCTCAAAGGAGGAGATAACCATGAAACGATTACCGATCCTGATCGCGCTGCTTCCGTTCGCCGCGCTCGCACAGCCGATAAACACGCTGAACAACCCGAACCAGCAGGGCTATGTCATTCCGAGCCAGCAGCGTATGCAGACGGAGATGATGAGCCAGCAACAGCAGCAGAAAGGGATGCTTAATCAGCAGTTAAAGACGCAGACCCAGGTGCAGCAGCAGCACCTGCAAAACCAGATGAACGCTAATACCCAGCGCGTGCAGCAGGGCCAGATGCGCGAGCAGCCGCTGTCAAACTCAAACGGTGGGATGTTAAGGGGCGGGGTGTCGCAAAGCAGCGGTCAGCAGCATATGCTGCCGACCCAGCAGAACGGCAGTATGCTTAATAAATAAAGTTCGGCCCGATCTGGTCAATCGCATCGGTACAGATGCTGTCCACGCCCCAGCGCAGCAGCTCGGCTGCACGCTGGGGTTTGTTGACGGTGTAGACCAGGATATGCAGACCGGCCTCTTTTAACAGCATCACGCGCGCTTCATCCAGCAGCTTATGGTTGAGGTGGATCGACACGCAACCTAAGCGGGCAGTCAGCGCGCGCCAGTCTTCTCGCCACTCATCCAGCAGCAGCCCGCGCGGCAGCTCTGGTACGGCCGCCTGTGCCGCTTCCAGCGCGTCGATGTCAAACGACGACAGCAGCGGTACCGTCATCCCTTCCCACAACTCACGCGCGGCCAGCGCGATGACTTTGCCCGTCAGCGGCCCGGTGCCGGTGGTCGGTTTGATTTCGATGTTAGCCATCATGCCGTGCTGTCGGCAGCGGTCCGCCACTTCCGCCAGCAGCGGCAATGGTTCGCCTTTGAATTCACCGCTGAACCAGCTTCCGGCGTCCACCTTCAGCAGATCGCGCCACGGCAGTTCGCCCGCCACGCCCCAGCCGTTGCTGGTGCGTTCAAGGTTGTCGTCATGCAGCAGGAAAATTTCGCCGTCCTTCGACAGCTTGGCGTCGAACTCGATCATCGTGTGGCCGTAGCGCGCGCCAGCGTCAATTGCCGCCAGGGTGTTTTCCGGCGCCAGTTTACCGCCGCCACGGTGGGCGACAATGTGGGGGTAAGGCCAGTTGCTCATACTCGTTGTCCTGTTTCACCGTCAAATAAGTGCAGGTGATTTTCCGGCATATGCAGCCACAGCGTGCTGCCTGCCTTCGGGCGCTCCTGATGCGGCAGGCGCACCACCAGCTTTTGTTCGCCCCAGCGTCCGTGCGCCAGGTTGTCTGCGCCCAGCATCTCCAGCGTGTCCATCACCAGCGGCACGCCGCCGTCCGCCTGAGACGTCAAACCAATATGCTCCGGGCGGATACCGAGCGTCATCTTACGCCCGGCGTAGCCACGATAGTACCAGTTGATCGGCAACGCCATCCCGCTTTCCAGCTCAAAATGGGTTCCTGCAGCATTGATCCGCCCGTCCAGCAGGTTCATCGCCGGGCTGCCGATAAAACTCGCCACAAAACGGCTGGCCGGTTTTTCGTAGACTTCCACCGGGGTGCCAATCTGCTCGGCGATGCCTTTGTTCATCACCATCACGCGCTGGGCGAGAGTCATGGCCTCTACCTGATCGTGGGTCACGTAGAGGGACGTGGTTTTCAGGCGGCGATGCAGCTGCTGTAGCTCAAGGCGCATCTGCACGCGCAGCTTGGCGTCGAGGTTTGACAGCGGTTCGTCGAACAGAAAGACCGCCGGGTCACGCACGATGGCGCGCCCCATCGCCACGCGCTGACGCTGGCCGCCGGAAAGCTCGCGCGGGCGGCGCTTGAGCAGGCCGTCCAGCTCCAGAATGCGCGCGGCTTCTTTCACGCGCTCCTCGATATGGCCTTTGCCCATGCCGCGAATTTTCAGCCCCCAGGCCATGTTCTCTTCCACGCTCATGTGCGGATAGAGGGCGTAGTTCTGGAACACCATCGCGATGCCGCGATCTTTGGGTTCCATCTCGGTAACGCGCTGGCGGTCAATCCAGATATCCCCGGACGTCACGCGTTCCAGCCCCGCCACCATGCGCAGAAGCGTGGATTTCCCACAGCCGGACGGACCGACCATGACGATAAATTCCCCGTCCGCCACGTCGAGCGTCAGCGGCTGAATGACCTGGGTTTTGCCGTCCCAGCTTTTGGTTACTGCCTGTAATTTTAAACCTGCCATCTTATTTCTCACTGTCCACTAAACCACGCACAAACGCACGCTGCATGGCTAAAACGATAACGACCGGGGGGATAAGGGTGAGCAGCATCGCCGCCATTACCTGGTTCCAGAGGGTGGTGCCTTCGCCGGTGGCGATCATGCCTTTGATGCCTGCCACGGCGGTGCCGAGGTTGACGTCCTGAACGATCAGCAGCGGCCACAGGTACTGGTTCCAGCCGTAGATAAAGGTGATCACAAACAGCGCCGCAAGGTTGGTTTTCGACAGCGGCAGCACGATGTCGCGGAAGAAGCGCATCGGCGAGGCGCCGTCAATACGCGCGGCTTCAATCAGCTCATCCGGCAGGGTCATAAAGAACTGGCGGAACAGGAAGGTGGCGGTCGCCGAAGCCATCAGCGGCAGGGTTAAGCCCGCGTAGCTGTCGAGCATCTTCAGGTTGGCGATCACCTCCACCGTCGGGAAGATACGCACCTCCACCGGCAGCATCAGAGTGATAAAAATCATCCAGAAAAACAGGTTACGCAGCGGAAAGCGGAACCAGACGATGGCGAAGGCCGAAAGCATCGACACCGTGATTTTGCCGATGGTGATGCCGAACGCCATGATGAAACTGTTGAGCATCATCAGCCAGAACGGCGCGCTGTTGGCCCCCACGCCCTGGGTCCAGATAGTTTTCATGTTCTCGAAAAGATGCCCGCCGGGGACGAGCGTCATCGGCGTGTCGAACACCGCTTTGGTGTCCAGCGTGGCGGCGACGAAGGCCACGTACAGTGGAAACAGGATGACGAGGATGCCCAGGATCAGCAGGGTATGGCTGAAAATCGTCAGCCCGCGACGGTTCTCAATCATTGGTAGCGCACCTTACTTTCAACATAGCGGAACTGCACCACCGTCAGGATGATGACGAGGAACATCAGCACCACGGACTGGGCGGCAGAGGCAGAGAGATCAAGCCCGGCAAAGCCTTCGCGGTAGATCTTGTAGATCAGCGTCGTCGTCGCCTGTACCGGACCGCCCGCAGTGGCGGCGTCGATCACCGGGAAGGTGTCGAAGAAGGCGTACACCAGGTTGACCACCAGCAGGAAGAAACTCACCGGGGCGATCAGCGGCAGCGACAGTTTGAAGAAGCGACGAACGGGCCCTGCGCCGTCAATCGCGGCGGCCTCCACCAGCGAACGCGGGATAGACTGTAGCGCGGCGAAGAAAAACAGGAAGTTATAGCTGATCTGCTTCCACACCGAGGCGAACACCACCAGGAACATCGCCTGACCGCTGTTCTGGGCGTGGTTCCAGTCGTAGCCAAACTCGCCCAGGAAGTGGGTAATCAGCCCGCGCCCCGGGTTAAACAGGAAGATCCACAGCACGGCGGCCACGGCGGGAGCCACAGCGTAAGGCAGCAGCATCAGGGTCTGATACAGACGGCTGCCGCGCACTACGTAATCCACCAGCGCGGCGAAGAACAGCGACGCGACAAGACCGCTGACGGTGACCAGCGCGCTGAATTTGATCGTCGTCCAGAAGGAGTCCAGGTAGTAGCTGTCATGGAACAGCGCGGTAAAGTTGTCCAGCCCGACAAACTGGCTGGAAAGCCCGAACGGATCGACGCTTTGTACCGAGTACCACAGCGCTTCGCCCGCAGGCCAGATAAAGAAGATAACGGTGATGACCAGCTGCGGCGCGACCAGCAGGTACGGCAGCCAGCGGGAACGGAACACCGGACGGGATGATGACATAGGTTAGCTCAAGTAGGTTTTCGCCCCTCACCCCGGCCCTCTCCCCATAGGGGCGAGGGAGAAAAGACGGCTCCGTGCAGTCCCCTCTCCCCTATGGGGAGAGGGTTAGGGTGAGGGGTAAGGTTTTAATTACGATTTCGTCGACTGCTCAAAGCGGCGTAACAGTTGGTTGCCGCGCTCTACCGCTGAATCCAGCGCCTGCTGTGGCGTTTTCTTCCCGGTCCAGACGCTTTCCAGCTCTTCATCAACGATGGTGCGGATCTGCGGCATGTTGCCCAGACGCAGGCCTTTGGTGAACGGCAACGGCGGCTTGTTCAGCATCTGACGCGTCGCGATGTCCGCGCCCGGGTTCTTGCTGTAGAAGCCCTGCTCCCGGGTCAGGTCGTACGCGGCTTTGGTGATCGGCAGGTAGCCGGTCTTCTGGTGCCACTCGGCGGCGTTTTCCGGCTTCGCCAGGAAGTCGAGGAACTCGGCCACGCCTTTGTAGGTGCCGTTGTCTTTACCCTGCATCACCCACAGGCTCGCCCCGCCGATGATGGCGTTCTGCGGCGCGCCTTTTACATCAGCGTCGTACGGCATCATGCCCACGCCGTAGTTGAATTTGGCGTAGTGACGGATGTCCGCCAGCGAACCGGAAGACGCGGTAGTAATGGCGCAGTCACCGTTGTAGAACTTCTCGGTGGATTCGTCTTTGCGCCCGAAATAGCTGAAGTCGCCCTTCTTGTTCAGATCGGCCAGCAGCGCGATGTGCTTCACCTGCTCCGGCTTGTTAAATTCCAGAACCGCGTCGGTGCCATCGAAGCCGTTGTTTTTGGTGGCAACCGGCAGGCCGTGCCAGGCGCTGAAGTTTTCAATCTGGATCCAGCCCTGCCAGCCGCTGGCGTAGCCGCACTTCATCCCCGCCGCTTTCAGCTTCGCGGTGTACTCCGCCAGATCCTGCCAGGTTTTTGGCGGCTGTTCCGGATCTAAACCGGCTTTTTTGAAGGCATCTTTGTTGTAGTACAGCACCGGCGTGGAGCTGTTAAACGGCTGAGACAGCAGGTGGCCGGTTTTGGAATCGGTGTAGTAACCGGAGACGGTCGGCACAAACTGGGATTCGTCAAAGTTGATGCCCGCGTCTTTGAACACTTCATAGACCGGCTTGATGGCTTTGGAGGCCATCATGGTCGCGGTGCCGACTTCATAAACCTGTAACAGGGCTGGCGCATTGCCGGTACGGAAGGCGGCGATGCCCGCGCTCAGGCTCTGCTCGTAGTTGCCTTTGTACACCGGCACAATTTTGTAGTCCGGGTGGGTGTCGTTGAAACGTTGCGCCAGGGAGTCAACCTCTTTACCCAACTCCCCTTCCATAGAATGCCAGAACGGAATGGTGGTCACAGCCATTGCGTTCGTCGCAAAAGCCAGACCGATTGCCAGTCCCAAAGCTGTGTGTCGTAACGATGTCATTGTCATCTCTCTTATTATGCCGGATGCGCGATATCACGCGTTTTGTGCTCGCGAGGTAACATGACATGCTCGAATGACAGAAAAATAACTTTTTGTTTACAGATAGGTGACAGCCAGGCGTCAGAGGGATGATGGTTGTGTGAAGGGGTTAATATGAAAAAAAGCCGGGTGGCGGCTTCGCCTTACCCGGCCTACATGGTATCCGTAGGCCCGGTAAGCGCAGCGCCACCGGGCGATACAGACGGCTTAGCCGCCCAAATACGCGCTCCGCACCGCTTCGTTCGCCAGCAGCGCATCGCCGGTATCGGAGAGCACCACGCGGCCGTTCTCCAGCACGTAGCCACGGTCAGCGAGCTTCAGCGCCTGGTTGGCGTTCTGCTCGACGAGGAAGATGGTCATCCCCTCTTTGCGCAGCTGCTCGATGGTGTCGAAAATCTGCTGAATGATGATAGGCGCCAGCCCGAGCGACGGTTCATCCAGCAGCAGCAGACGCGGCTGGCTCATCAGCGCGCGGCCAATCGCCAGCATCTGTTGCTCCCCGCCGGACATGGTGCCCGCGCGCTGAATTCGCCGCTCCCACAGGCGCGGGAAGAGTTCGTATACCCATTTGATGCGGGTCTGGTATTCATCCCGGTGGGCGAAGAAACCGCCCATCGCCAGGTTCTCTTCGACCGTCATGCGCGAGAACACGCGACGCCCTTCCGGGACGATCGCTACCGCTTCACGCATAATTTTAGCCGTCTGCCAGTCGGTAATATCTTTGCCGTCAAACACAATCCGCCCGCTGGTGGCGCGCGGATCGCCGCACAGGGTGCCGAGCAGCGTGGTTTTCCCCGCGCCGTTGGCGCCAATCAGGGTGACGATTTCGCCCTGATTGATATGCAGGCTGACGTCGTGCAGCGCCTGGATCTTGCCGTAGTGCGCATTGACCTTGTCGAACGTTAACATCGCTTTTTCCATCTTATGCCTCACCAAGGTATGCGCGGATCACGTCCGGGTTGCTGCGGATCTCTTCCGGCGTGCCGTTCGCCAGCGGCGTGCCCTGGTTAACCACGTAGATACGGTCCGAAATGCCCATCACCAGCTTCATGTCATGCTCAATCAGCAGGATGGTGGTGTCGTGATGATCGCGAAGCTCGGCAATCAGCTCGTCCAGCTCTTTGGTCTCTTTCGGGTTAAGGCCCGCCGCCGGTTCGTCGAGCATCAGGATCTCCGGCTGGGTCACCATGCAGCGCACGATCTCAAGGCGACGCTGGTCACCGTAGGCGAGGTTGCTCGCCTGACGGTTGGCGTGCTGGAGCAGGCCGATACGGTCGAGCCAGGTGGCGGCGCGATCGAGCGCCTCCTCCTGCGCGCGGCGGAAGGCCGGGGTTTTCAGCAGGCCGGAAAAGAGGCCGGTTTTGAGTTGCTGATGTTGCGCCACCAGCAGGTTCTCAATCACCGTCATCTCACGGAACAGACGCACGTGCTGGAAGGTACGCACCACGCCCATGCGGGCAATCTGCTGGCCCGGTAGCCCTTCGAGGTGCTGGTCGCGCAGCATGATGGTGCCACCTGTCGGCTTGTAAAAACCGGTCAGGCAGTTGAATACTGTGGTTTTCCCTGCGCCGTTCGGGCCAATCAGGGAGACAATCTCTTTCTTATGCAGATCCAGATTCACGTTGTTGACCGCCAGCAGGCCACCAAAACGCATCATCAGACCGTTAACGGATAATAATGGCTGACTCATGCCTGCTCTCCTTTCGCTTCCGCGCTCTTAAGCTTCAGCTGTGGACGCGTCATCGGCAGCAAGCCCTGCGGACGCCAGATCATCATCAGCACCATCAAGCCACCCAGCATCAGCATGCTGTATTCGTTAAAGTCGCGCATCAGCTCGCGCGAGACCACCAGCAGGATGGCCGCGAGGATCACGGCGAACTGGGAACCCATCCCGCCGAGCACCACAATCGCCAGCACGAAGGCCGATTCGGCAAAGGTGAACGATTCCGGGCTGACGAAGCCCTGACGCGCGGCAAACAGCGTTCCGGCGAAACCGGCAAACGCGGCGCTGATGGTAAACGCGGTCAGCTTGATACGGGTCGGATTCAGGCCCAGGGAACGGCAGGCGATCTCATCCTCACGCAGCGCTTCCCATGCGCGGCCCAGCGGCATGCGCAGCAGACGGTTGATCACAAACAGGGTAATCACCACCAGCAGCAGCGCCACCAGGTAGAGCCAGATCACGCGGTCGGACGGGTCGTATTTGATGCCAAAGAAGTTGCTGAAGGTATCCCAGCCGCCTTCGCGGGCGGTACGGCTGAACTCCAGGCCGAAGAAGGTCGGTTTCGGGATCTGGCTGATGCCGTTCGGACCGCCGGTCACTTCGGTATTGTTGAGCAGCAGGATACGGACGATTTCGCCGAAGCCTAAGGTCACAATCGCCAGGTAGTCACCGCGCAGGCGCAGCACCGGGAAGCCGAGCAGGAAGCCCGCGGCGGCAGAGACCAGCCCCGCCAGCGGCAAACAGGTCCAGAAGCCGAGGCCGTAATAATGGTTCAGCAGCGCGAAGGTGTACGCGCCGATGGCGTAGAACCCGCCGTAGCCCAGCACCAGCAGGCCAGACAGCCCCACCACCACGTTCAGACCCAGCCCCAGAATCACGTAGATCATGGTCAGGGTGGCAATATCCACCGTCCCGCGCGATACCATAAACGGCCACGCCACGGCAGCCACCAGCAGCGCCACAAGGAACAGCTTCTGCTTTACGGTTGTACCGTCGATCGCCGGAAGGACGAATTTCGGCCCGGAGACGTTCTTCAGCGTCTTCTGGAACAGCGGACGCAGCAGCTGGAACAGGAACACCACGCCAGTACCGATAAACACCCACTGCCAGCGGATATCGGGGGCGGTATCCACCACCAGCTTCGTGCCGTCCAGCCCTAACTGAACGCCCATAAAGACGCCCGCCAGGACGAAGAACATGGCGGCAGAAAGCAGCGCCATCGCAAAATGCATCGGTTTCATACTTTCTCTACCTCCGGACGGCCCAGAATACCGGTAGGCATCACCAGCAGAACCAGAATCAGCAGGGCAAACGACACCACATCTTTATATTCGGTGCTCAGGTACGCCGAGGAGAGCGCTTCGGCCACGCCCAAAATCAGGCCGCCAATCATCGCGCCCGGAATGCTGCCGATACCGCCCAGTACCGCGGCGGTGAAGGCTTTCATCCCGGCCATAAAGCCGATGTACGGGTTGATTACGCCGTAGAACTGGCCGAGCAACACGCCCGCCACCGCCGCCATCGCTGCACCGATCACGAAGGTCAGGGCAATCACGCGGTCGGTGTTGATCCCGAGCAAGCTCGCCATCTTCAGGTCTTCCGCGCAGGCGCGGCAGGCGCGTCCCATGCGGGAGTAGCGGATGAAAACGGTCAGGGCCAGCATCGCCAGGAAGGTCACAATCCAGATAACCAGCTGCATGGTGGTGACAGAGGCAGAGAAGTTTTCGCTGGCCCCCACAATCCACTGGCCGTTAAACAGGCTTGGCAGCGCCACGTCACGCGAACCTTCTGTCAGGCTGACGTAGTTTTGCAGGAAGATGGACATACCGATGGCGGAGATCAGCGCAATAAGGCGCTTGGAGCTGCGCACCGGCCGGTAGGCCACCCGTTCGATGCTCCAGCCGTAGGCGCTAGCAATCACAATCGCGCCGACAAACCCGGCGGCCACCAGCAACCAGCTGCTGTCGATGCCCATCATCATCAGCGCGGCGATGATCATAAAGGAGACGTAGCTACCGATCATGTACACCTCGCCGTGGGCGAAGTTGATCATGCCGATAATGCCGTAAACCATCGTGTAGCCGATGGCGATCAGCGCGTAGGTGCTTCCCAGCGTGACGCCGTTAAACATCTGCTGCAAAAAGTAGAGAAACTGCTCGGACATATGCAAACCTTTTTATATCCGCCCGGTAAACCGGGCGGTGGGATTATTATTTGGCGACCGAGGACGAACCGTCGGCGTGCCACTTAAAGACACCAAATTCAAATCCCTTCAGATCGCCTTTCTCATCCCAGTTCAGCGGCCCAATCACGGTGTTCGCCCCGTGTGCTTTTAAATCTTTCACCAGATCCAGCGGCTCTTTGCTGCCGGTGCGATCCATGGCCGTGGCCAGCGACTGCACGGCCGCGTAGGTGATCCAGACGTATGGGCCACTCGGATCTTTCTTCTGTGCCTTGAGCGCATCCACGATAGCTTTATTCGCCGGATCCTGGTCATAGCGTTTTGGCATCGTCACCAGCATGCCTTCGGCAGAATCGCCCGCGATGTTCGACAGGGAGGCATTACCGACGCCCTCAGGCCCCATAAACTGGGTTTTCAGACCGGTGGCGCGCGCCTGGCGCAACATCTGCCCCATTTCCGGGTAGTAGCCGCCGTAGTAAACGAAGTCGATATTCTCTTTTTGCAGGCGGGCGATCAGCGCGGAGAAGTCTTTCTCACCGGCGGTAATGCCGTCGAAGAAGACGATATTCGCCCCGCCTTTTTTCAGGCCGTCCTGTACGGAGCGCGCCAGGCCTTCACCGTACTGCTGTTTGTCATGAATGATGGCAATGCGCTGTGGCTTAACGGTTTCGAGGATGTATTTGGCGGCGGTTGGCCCCTGCGAGGAGTCCAGACCGGCGGTACGCATAATGTGCTGGTAACCCCGCTGGGTCAGTTCCGGGTTGGTGGCGCCCGGGGTGATCATCAGGATGCCTTCGTCTTCGTAGATATCAGACGCAGGCTGCGTGGAGGAGGAACACAGGTGCCCGATGACGTACTGGATACCGTCGTTAACGATTTTGTTGGCGACCGCGACGGCCTGTTTTGGATCGCAGGCGTCGTCATACTCCACGCCCACCAGCTTGTCGCCTTTGATGCCGCCTTTAGCATTGATATCTTTGATGGCCTGACGCGCGCCGTTGAACTCCATATCGCCCCACTGGGCAACGGGGCCGGACATCGCACCCACTACCGCAACTTTAATGTCGTCTGCCATAGCGGCATGCGAGATCGACAGTGCGACCATCCCCGCGATTAACGTCTTCGCGTTCCTTTTCATCTCAGAATCCCCATTCGTGAAGTGATGTATATATTTTGTTTTATTATGGTTAAAAAGCATTCTGTACTTTTAATGAACAACGCTATTTTTACCAGTGCCTTTAATGGTTTAGCGCAGGTTTTTAACAAAAACCAGACTAATATCTCTATTTTTCAGGCGATTAAGCAAAGATAATATTCTGAAATCAGACGGAGATAAACAAATAAAAGCGCAGTTTGCAGCATAAAATAACGGTACAAAGCGCCGAATAAATCACTACCATTCAGGTTAAAATTCTGCTTATTTTTCGATCCATGTGTTTTCAAACTGCCCATCGCGTTGCCAAAAAACTAATCACCTGGTAAATGGGAAGAAAAAGAGAAAGTGCCTGAGCAATTAAATTGAGTACACTGGCCGTACTCTTTTTGATTTGGACAAGCAGCTAATGAAACTGACTATCGTGCGTCTGGTGACCTTTAGCGACCAGGATCATATCGACCTGGGCAAGATCTGGCCGGAATATTCTTCTTCATCGCTGGCCGTCGATGAGAACCACCGCATCTATGCCGCGCGCTTTAACGAGCGCCTGCTGGCCGCCGTCCGCGTAACGCTGAGCGGCACGGAAGGGGCGCTGGACTCCCTGCGCGTGCGCGACGTGACCCGTCGTCGCGGGGTCGGGCAGTATTTGATTGAAGAGGTGATCCGCGAAAACCCGAGCGTGACCTCCTGGTGGATGGCCGACGTGGGCGTGGAGGATCGCGGCGTAATGGCGGCGTTTATGCAGGCGTTAGGGTTTACGGCGCAGGCGAACGGGTGGGAGAAGCGCTAAAAGAAAGCCGGGTGGCGGCTGCGCCTTACCCGGCCTACATTGTCTGCCGCATTATCTGCCGCATTTTCCCAGGCTGATTGTAGGCCCGGTAAGCGAAGCGCCACCGGGCAAAAGCGGGGCTCTGCGGCCTGATGCCCTCACCCCGGCCCTCTCCCACGGGGAGAGGGAGAAAACATTAAAAAAGGCAACTTATGTTGCCTTTTTGCTTTTATTTGGCGTCTGTCGCCGTGCCGTTGGCATGCCAGTCAAACACGCCGAACTCGAAGCCCTTCAGGTCGCCCTTCTCATCCCAGGACAGCGGCCCCATCACGGTTTCCACCGAGTTCGCTTTCAGCCAGGTGGCAATCTCCGCCGGATCGGCTGACTGGTTCAGGCCCGCTTGCAGAGACTGCAACGCTGCGTAAGTGGTCCAGACGAACGCACCGCTTGGATCCTGTTTCTTCGCCTTGATGGCATCTACAACAGGTTTGTTCGCAGGCACCTGGTCGTAGTTTTTCGGTTTGGTCACCAGCAGCCCTTCAGCAGACTCACCCGCGATGTTAGACAGGGAAACGTTCGCCACGCCTTCTGGCCCCATGAACTGTGTCTTCAGACCCGCCGCACGCGCCTGACGCAGGATCTGCCCCATTTCCGGGTGGTAGCCGCCGTAATAAACGAAGTCGATATTCTCTTTCTTCAGACGCGCTACCAGAGTCGAGAAGTCTTTCTCACCGGCGGTGATACCGTCAAAGAACACCACGTTGGCATTCGCTTTTTTCAGGTTATCCTGCACCGCACGGGCCAGGCCTTCGCCGTACTGCTGTTTGTCATGAACAATCGCGATGCGCTGCGGCTTCACTTTTTCAACAATGTATTTCGCGGCGGTTGGCCCCTGATCCGAGTCCAGACCGGTGGTACGCAGGATCAGCTTATAGCCGCGCGCGGTCAGCTCTGGTGCCGTCGCAGCCGGCGTGATCATCAGAATGCCTTCGTCTTCGTAGATGTCAGACGCGGGCTGGGTGGAAGAGGAGCACAGGTGACCGATAACGTATTTGATCCCGTCATTTACCACTTTGTTCGCCACCGCGACCGCCTGTTTCGGGTCACAGGCATCGTCATATTTTACGATTTGCAGCTTTTCGCCCTTGATGCCGCCCTTAGCATTAATGTCTGCAACCGCCTGTTCCGCGCCCGTAAATTCCTGGTCGCCGTACTGTGCTACCGGACCGGACATCGCGCCCACCACGGCCACTTTAATATCGGCCTGCGCCATAGTGCTGAATGCCAACGCGATACATCCTGCCAGTAACGCTTTACCCTTCATGTTCATCCTGAGATTCCCCATTATTATGGTTATAACGATTGTTGTGATGTTGTTGTGTAGCGCTTTATTTCAATTATAGGCGTGCTGTTCGCGCTTTTTCAGCATACTCTGCTAAAACATACCCCATTTTTATGATTTTGGAATAGCTAATTTGAAATGAAAATATGATAAGCCCGACTGTCATTTCAGCCGGGCTTTTGGCTTTATCGTGTCAGCGAGGCGGAAATAATATCCAGCGCTTTACGGAACTGCGCTTCGGGGATGGTGAGCGGGTAGAGGAAGCGGATAACGTTGCCGTAGACGCCGCAACTCAAAAGCAGCAGCCCTTCGTTCAACGCGCGCTCCTGAACCTGACGGGTAAATTCCGGCGACGGCTGTCCGGTTTGCGGATCGGTAAATTCCACCGCCACCATCGAGCCCTGCCCACGGATATCGGCGATCCAGGGACAGCCATCCTTCGCTTTATTCAGCACCTCGACAAGATGATGGCCGAGATGAGACGCGCGCGTGCAGAGATCTTCCTCGTCAATCACGTCCAGCACCGCATGGGCCGCCGCAATCGCCAGCGGGTTACCCGCGTAGGTGCCGCCCAGTCCGCCCGGAGCGGGCGCGTCCATCACCTCTGCCCGGCCAGAGACGGCAGAGAGCGGCATTCCGCCCGCCAGGCTTTTCGCCATGGTGATCAGATCGGGCTTCACGCAGTGGTTTTCCATGGAGAATAGCTTGCCGGTACGGGCGAAGCCGGTTTGCACTTCGTCGGCAATCAGTAAAATCCCGTGGGTATCGCACAGGGCACGCAGCGCCTGCATAAAATCAGCGGGCGCGACGTTGAACCCGCCCTCGCCCTGAACCGGTTCAATAATGATTGCCGCCACCTGATCGGGCGCGATATCGGCTTTGAAGATGCGCTCCAGGCTTTTTAACGCTTCGGCGGTACTGACGCCGTGCAGGTTGTTGGGGAATTGCGCGTGGTACACCGAGCCGGGGAACGGGCCGAAGCCGAGCTTATAGGGCGCCACTTTGCCGGTCAGCGCCATGGTCATAAAGGTACGGCCGTGGAACGCGCCGCCGAAGGTGATAAGGCCGGGACGACTGGTGTACGCCCGGGCAATTTTCACCGCGTTTTCGACCGCTTCTGCACCGGTTGAGAAAAAGGCGGTTTTGGCTGGCCCCTCTATGGGTACGCGCTGGTTGATGCGCTCGGCAAGCGCCACATAACCTTCATAGGGGACGATCTGGTAAGCGGTATGGGTAAAGGCATGAAGCTGTTTTTCGATGGCGGCGATAACTTTAGGATGGCGATGCCCGGTATTCAGCACGGCGATCCCGGCGGCAAAATCAATATACTCGTTACCTTCTACATCCCACACCGTGGCGTTTTCGGCTTTATCGGCATAGAAGTTACACATGACGCCGATACCGCGCGGCGTCGCCTGTAAACGCCGGTCGTTCAGTTCGTTATTTTTCACCCTGTCACCCTCTGAAAGTCGCCTGCTTAGCGCATCAGTAAGTGTTTGCCAGGGGGGAGAAATTCGCCAGAGCGGGCGCTAAAAAAACAAAACCCCCAGACTCTCATCCAGGGGTTCTCGGTGTACTTCGAGGAAATTACGCTTCGATAGCGGCGCGAAGTTTTTTCATGGCGTTCTTCTCAAGCTGACGCACACGTTCAGCGGAGACGCCGTAGCGGTCGGCCAGTTCCTGCAACGTGGACTTGTTATCTTCGTCCAGCCAGCGGGCACGGATGATATCCTGGCTACGCTCGTCGAGGCCTTCCATCGCGAAGGTCAGCTTGTTTGCCGCCTGGTCTTCCCAGTTATCCTCTTCAATGCCGTCAGCAAAGTTAGAGGTTTTATCCTGCAGATACAGGACCGGGGCCATCGGCTGGCTGTCGGAGGCATCGTCGTCGGCAGACATATCAAACGTCATGTCCTGCGCGGCCATACGGGATTCCATCTCGCGGACGTCTTTGCTGGAAACGCCCAGCTCGCGCGCCACCATTTCCACTTCATCCTGATTGAACCAGCCCAGACGCTGCTTGGTTTTACGCAGGTTGAAGAACAGTTTGCGCTGCGCTTTCGTCGTGGCGACTTTCACAATACGCCAGTTACGCAGGACGTATTCGTGAATTTCCGCTTTGATCCAGTGCACGGCGAAGGAGACGAGTCGCACACCCACTTCCGGGTTGAAGCGACGTACCGCCTTCATCAGGCCAATGTTACCTTCCTGAATCAGGTCCGCCTGCGGCAGGCCGTAGCCCGCATAATTACGAGCAACGTGAACAACAAAGCGCAGGTGAGACAGGATCAGCGTTTTAGCTGCTTCCAGATCGCCCTGGTAATGCAGCTTTTCAGCAAGCTCCTTTTCTTCCTCAGCCGTTAACATCGGCCAGGTGTTCGCAGCCCGGATGTAAGATTCCAGGTTACCAACAGGGGCTAAAGCTAAAGTTTGCATTTCTTTGGTCATTCATTCCTCTCAATGTTTCTTCTGGTCCAGGTTGTCCCCGTCAGGCAACAACCATGCCAAAGCGTTTGAGCAACGAGATTAGCATTCACTCTTTTATCAGACAGTGATTTTATCCACAAGTTCCAGGTGCAACAGTGAATAAATTACGCACAAAATGTGACATGAAGATGATTACAGGGGAAGAGACAACAGGGACGCTTTCCCTGCAAGCGAACATCTCGGTGCAGGGAAAGATTATATCACGCTTTTATTAGTCGGGAGTAAAGTGGCGTAAATGTTGAACCGTTGCCAGCCATGCCGCCACCCAGCCGATCATGGAGCAGACCAGCAGCAACAGCAGGCACTCATCGAACCCTAAGCCACTGATATCAAACTTCGTTCCGAAAACCTGCGCCACCTCGGTGACGGCAGACGACAGCCGCATCACCAAAATTTCTGACAAAATCAATGAAAGAAATGCACCAGAAAAACCTAATAACGCGCCGCCATAGAGGAACGGGCGGAGGATGAAACCATCCGTTGCGCCAATCAGTTTCTGCACGTTGATGGTATCGCGACGGGCGAAGATGCTCAGGCGCACGCTGTTACCGATGACGAGGAACACCGCCGCCACCATCAGCACGCCGATCATCGCCGATACGCGCCCCACCAGCCCGGTCAGGGCGGCAAGACGGGCAAACCAGCTGTCGTCCATGCGCACTTCATCAATCCCATTGATGCGGGTAATGCGGTCGCGCAGGGTGTTGAGCGAATCGGTGCCCTGGAAATCGAGCTTCGGGATCACCACCGCCACGGCGGGCAGCGGGTTCTCTTCCAGCATATCCAGCGCGCCGCCGAACCCGGACCAGTTGCGGAATTCGCCCAGCGCTTCATCGCGGGAAAGATAGTTCACTTTCTCCACGCCCTGCTCGGCCTGAATCTGCCCCACTACCTGAGCCGCAGCGTTATCGTCGAGGGCTTTATCCAGATAAACGGTAATCTGCGGCGACGGATAGTACTGGGACGCCGCCTGGTTTACGTTTTTGTAAACCATGTAGCAGACGCTCGGCAGCGTCAGGGAGATGGCAATCACCATCACCGTCAGGAACGTCGCCAGCGGTTTGCTTTTTAGATCCTGCAACGCGCCCTGGAAGGCGTAGCGCACCTGTTCGTTGAAGACGTTGGTTTTACGGGAGTTCGGTTTCGGTGTCGCTTTGGCACGCTTAGGCGCATGGCGATTGCCGTCTCCGCCGCCCTGAGGCTTGCGGAAACGGTCAAACCGGTTGCTGAACTGCCGTATCTGGTTCATTGCATCACGCTTATTCACCGTGGCCTCCGTGCAAATGCCCGTCGCTCAGGGTCAGCATGCGGTACGAACGGCGTGAGATAAGCCCCATGTCGTGCGTCGCCATCAGTACCGTGACCCCCACGCGGTTAAATTCCTCAAACAGACGCAGGATCCCTTCAGAGAGGGCATCGTCCAGGTTACCGGTCGGTTCATCCGCCAGCAAGACGGCAGGCTTGTTCACCACCGCACGGGCGATGCCCACGCGCTGCTGCTCACCGCCGGAGAGCTGGATCGGGAAGTTCTTCGCTTTGTCCAGCAGCCCGACCTTATCCAGCGCCGCCGAAACGCGACGGCGGATATCATCGTAACTGGCGCCGGCAATAATCAGCGGGATCGCGACGTTATCGAAAACCGTGCGATCCATCAGCAGGTGGTGATCCTGGAAAATCATGCCAATCTGACGACGCAGGAACGGCACTTCACGGTTCTTAAGACGGCTAATTTCATGGCCGCTGAACCAGATTTTCCCGGCACTTGGCCGCTCGATCCCACAGATCAGCTTGAGCAGGGTACTTTTCCCCGCGCCGGAATGGCCGGTCAGGAATGCCATCTCGCCTGGCTGGAGGTGGAATGTTACCCCCTGCAGCGCTTGTCTCCCGCCGAGATAGGCCTTGCTGACGTGTTCAAAGCGAATCATTGTTAGTCCTCTCGGGCAAATAGTGCCTCAATAAAGTCGTCCGCTTTAAACGGACGTAAATCCTCAATACGCTCGCCCACACCGATATAACGGATAGGAATGCCGAACTGGTCGGCCACGGAGAAGATCACCCCGCCTTTCGCGGTGCCGTCCAGCTTGGTCAGCGTGATCCCGGTCAGTCCTACCGCTTCATTGAACAGCTTCGCCTGGCTGATGGCGTTCTGTCCGGTGCTGGCGTCGATAGTCAGCATAATTTCATGCGGTGCATCTTCGTCCAGCTTCTTCATGACGCGAACGATTTTCTTCAGCTCTTCCATCAGGTGCGATTTGTTCTGCAAACGCCCTGCGGTATCTGCAATCAGCACGTCCACGTTACGCGACTTCGCCGCCTGGATGGCATCGAAAATCACGGACGCGGAATCCGCGCCGGTGTGCTGGGCAATGACCGGAATATTGTTGCGCTGGCCCCACACCTGGAGCTGTTCCACCGCTGCCGCACGGAAGGTATCGCCCGCCGCCAGCATCACCGATTTGCCCTGCTGCTCAAACTGGCGCGCCAGCTTGCCGATGGTGGTGGTTTTACCCACGCCGTTGACGCCAACCATCAGAATAACAAAGGGCATTTTGCCTTCAATATTAAGCGGTTCGTCAACTTTTGCGAGAATTTCACCCATCTCGTCTTTCAGCAGGCCGTACAGCGCCTCGGCGTCACGCAGCTGTTTGCGGTTCGCCCCTTCGGTCAGGTTGGCGATGATTTTCCGGGTGGTTTCCACGCCCACGTCCGCAATCAGCAGTTGCTCTTCCAGCTCCTCAAACAGATCGTCGTCGATCTTCTTGCCGCGGAACAGACTGATAAATCCGGAACCTAAGTTTTCTTTGGTTTTAAGCAGGCTGCGCTTCAGGCGCGCGAAGAAACCTTCTTTGGTCGGTTTTTCCTGCTCCTGAACGATCTCTTCTTCGGCCTGCTCTTCCACCGGCACGACGATGACCGCTTCTTCAGCCGCTTCCGCCGCCAGCGCCTGGGCCTCCAGCTCTTCGTCGGTCAGCTCTGGCTCAAGGGCCGCTTCTTCTTCCACCGCCTCAACAATTTCAACGGTTTCCGCTTCGGCCTGCCACTCTTCGGCAGAAACCTCTTCAGCTTTCACCTCTTCCGGCAGCGGCAGCGCTTCGTGTTCGATAGCGGCCTGCGGCGCTTCGGTAAGGGTTTCAAAGATAACCGGCTCTGGTTTTTCGCTCTCCTGAACCTGTTCGGTAACCTCAACCACCTCTTCGGCAAAGGATTCAATCTCTTCTTTGCTGTGGGCTGGCTCTTCCGCTTCGACAACCGCAGCGGTTTCGACAGGCGTTTCAGGCTGTGACTGCTCTTCTACAACCTGCTGTTCTTCGGTTTTCTGTTCTGTTTCTTGCTCTTTTTCACCGAAACCCAACCAGGAAAAGAAGCCACGTTTTTTTTGTTTTGCCATCTGCGACTACACTCCTCGCGGCGCTATATACAGGGAAGCTAAAAAAATGATGAAATAGTCTAACACTTTACTTAATTGACATCACCGCCCGCAATCGCAGGGCATTGTTAACAGAGCTTTCCTGAGATGAAGAAACCCACCCGCGCCCCGGCCGGTCAAATTCGCATTATCGGCGGTCAGTGGCGAGGCCGGAAATTACCGGTGCCGGACAGCCCCGGTTTACGCCCTACCACGGACCGCGTTCGCGAGACGCTGTTTAACTGGCTCGCCCCGTCAATGGTAGACGCCCATTGCCTGGACTGCTTCGCCGGAAGCGGTGCATTAGGGCTGGAAGCGCTGTCGCGCTATGCTGCGAGCGCCACGCTGCTGGAGATGGAGCGCGGCGTCGCGCAGACGTTGCAGCAAAATTTGGCTACGCTGAAAGCAACCAACGCCAAAGTGGTGAATACCAACACGCTGAGCTTCCTCGCGCAACAGGGGACGCCGTTCAACGTGGTCTTTGTTGACCCGCCGTTCCGTAAAGGGCTGCTGGAAGAGACATTATCGTTGCTGGAAAAAAATGGCTGGCTGGCAGACGACGCGCTGATTTACGTTGAAAGCGAAGTGGAAAATGGTCTACCGCCCGTTCCCGTTCACTGGGATCTGCACCGCGAGAAGGTCGCCGGCCAGGTGGCTTATCGTCTGTATCACCGTCAGGCACAAGGAGGATCCGATGCCAGTACTGATTAACGTAGGGCGCTTGCTGATGCTGGGCGTCTGGGCTTTTTTGATTTTGAATCTGGTGCACCCGTTCCCGCGTCCGCTGAATATCTTCATTAACGTGGCGCTGATTTTTACCGCGTTCATGCATGCCTTACAGATGGTGATGCTGAAAAACGGACTGCCGAAAGATAGCCCACCGATGACCGGCTGGCAGCAGCTGCGGGTGTTTATTTTCGGCGTATTTGAGCTGCTGGTGTGGATGAAGAAGTTTAAGGCGCAGGTGAAGAAGTAAGGTGCGGCCTGATGCCCTCACCCTAACCCTCTCCCACAGGGAGAGGGGACGCTTACACCCTCTCCCCTTCGGGGAGAGGGCCGGGGTGAGGGGAAAATTACTGCTCCGGTTCAAACCCTTCAAACCGCGACCCTTTGTAGCTCAGCGTGCCTTTCTCCCCCACCGTCAGCTGGTGGTACTGCTGCGCCTCCAGTCGGAAGGTCATCTCCAGCCCGCCGGTTTCCGGCTTAAAGCTCGCTTCATAGCGCATCGTTGTGCCCGCAGGCGTCACCTGCTGCTGGCGGGATCGGCGGTCATTAAGCGGTTTCTCGCGCTTGTTCGTCACCACCACGCGCTTTTGCATCAGCGGCGCGGCATCGTTGTCGGCCTTCTCACGGCGCTGCTGCACGAAGCGAAACGAGGCGGCAATGACGATAATCGCCAGCACGACAATAAAAAACAGCGGCATCTTGCTCATTGAAAAATCCCATCAGATTATGCGGAATTCAGGATACCTCGCCTGCCCCGGCATTGCCAAACGCCCGCTCGCGTCACTACACTGGATCAGAAACTGATCATTCAGCCTCAACAGTTACAGGGAGTTAATATGCTTTGGTCATTTATCGCTGTCTGTTTTTCCGCATGGCTTTACGTCGATGCGTCTTACCGTGGCCCAGCCTGGCAGCGCTGGTTGTTTAAACCCGTCACGCTATTGCTCCTGCTGTTGCTTGCCTGGCAGGCACCGATGTTTAACGCCATCAGCTATCTTGTCCTCGCGGGGCTGTGTGCGTCCCTGATTGGCGATGCCTTAACCCTGCTGCCGCGCCAGCGTCTGCTGTACGCCGTGGGGGCATTCTTCCTGTCGCATCTGCTCTATACCATCTACTTTGCCAGCCAGATGACGCTCTCCATCTTCTGGCCGCTGCCGCTGGTGCTGCTGGTGATTGGCGCCCTGCTGATCGCGGTGATCTGGTCGCGTCTGGAAGAGATGCGTCTGCCGGTGTGTACGTTTATCGCCATGACGCTGGTGATGGTGTGGCTGGCGGGCGAGCTGTGGTTCTTCCGTCCGACAGCGCCTGCGATGTCCGCGTTCTTCGGTGCCGCACTGTTGTTGTTGGGTAACATCGTCTGGCTGGGCAGCCACTATCGCCGCCGCTTCCGTGCGGATAATGCGATTTCTGCCGCCTGTTACTTTGCCGGACACTTCCTGATTGTGCGTTCACTGTATATCTAAATAACGCTTGACTCTGGAGTCGACTCCAGAGTGTATGCTGCGGTTAATGAGAAAATTATCATTACCGGAGACTGCCATGTCGACTCCAGAAATACCTAAAAAAGTTCCCCAATTCTCGGCACTTAAGCTCAGCCCGGTTCCGCCAAAAGAGGACTGCTGCTGCGAGGGCGCATGCGAAACGCAAACTCAAACGCTGCCTGAAAGCGGCAATCACTACAGCTGGGTCGTCAACGGCATGGACTGCGCGGCCTGCGCCCGCAAAGTGGAAAACGCGGTGAAGCAGGTGCCGGGCGTGAGCCACGTTCAGGTGCTGTTCGCTACCGAAAAGCTGCTGGTCAGCGCCGAAAACGACGTCAGCAGACAGGTTGAAGCCGCCGTCAGCAAAGCGGGTTATACCCTGCGCAGCGAAACGGCGCCCGCAGAAAAAACGTCCCCGCTAAAAGAAAACCTGCCCCTTATCACCCTCATCATGATGATGGCCCTGAGCTGGGGGCTGGAGCAGATCAACCACCCGTTCGGCAACCTGGCGTTTATCGCCACCACGCTGGTTGGCCTGTTCCCGATTGCCCGTCAGGCGCTGCGTCTGATGAGAAGCGGCAGCTGGTTTGCCATCGAAACGCTGATGAGCGTGGCGGCTATCGGGGCGCTGTTTATTGGCGCGACGGCGGAAGCGGCGATGGTGCTGCTGCTGTTCTTAATTGGCGAACGCCTTGAGGGCTGGGCGGCGAGCCGGGCGCGTAAAGGGGTGAGCGCGCTGATGGCGCTAAAGCCGGAAACCGCCACGCGGGTTATTGATGGTCAGCGTGAAACGGTCGCCATCAACACCCTGCGACCGGGTGACGTGATTGAAGTGCCCGCAGGCGGACGTCTGCCAGCCGATGGGGCCCTCGTTACCGCCACCGCAAGTTTTGACGAAAGTGCCCTGACCGGGGAATCCATCCCGGTTGCGCGCGCGGCGGGTGAAAAGGTGCCTGCGGGCGCCACCAGCGTCGACCGACTGGTGCAGTTGACGGTCATTTCCGAACCGGGCGACAGCGCCATCGACCGCATCCTCAGGCTGATTGAAGAGGCCGAGGAGCGCCGCGCGCCGGTAGAACGCTTTATCGATCGCTTCAGCCGGATTTACACCCCCGCCATCATGCTGGTGGCGCTGCTGGTCACCGTCGTCCCGCCGCTGTTCTTCGGCGCGCCGTGGGAGGGCTGGATTTACAAAGGGCTGACGCTGCTGCTGATCGGCTGTCCGTGTGCGCTGGTGATCTCCACCCCGGCGGCGATTACCTCCGGGCTGGCGGCGGCGGCACGTCGCGGGGCGCTGATTAAGGGCGGCGCGGCGCTGGAACAGCTGAGCCAGATTCAGCACATCGCCTTCGATAAAACCGGCACGCTGACCGTCGGCAAGCCGCAGGTGACCGGCGTGTATCCGCAGGACATCAGTGAAGACGCCCTGCTGACGCTGGCCGCTGCCGTGGAGCTGGGCTCCACCCACCCTCTGGCGCAGGCGATTGTGCGTGAAGCGAAGGGCCGCGGGCTGAACATCCCTCCGGCAACGGCCCAGCGAGCGCTGGTCGGGTCAGGGATTGAAGCTGTGGTCGAAGGCAAAAAAGTGCTGATCGCCGCGGCGGACGCGCGCTCTACTCCACAGGTTGAGGCGCTGGAGCAGGCCGGGCAGACGGTCGTTACCGTGATGCAGGACGGTGTGCCGATGGGCATGCTGGCGCTGCGCGACACCCTGCGTGACGATGCGAAAGAGGCCGTCGACGCGCTACACAGGCTGGGAGTACAGGGCGTGATCCTGACCGGCGATAATCCGCGCGCGGCGGCGGCGATTGCAGGCGAGCTGGGGCTGGAGTTTAAGGCCGGATTGTTGCCTGCGGATAAAGTCAGCGCGGTAACCGAGCTGAACAGCAACGCCCCGCTGGCGATGGTCGGGGACGGAATAAACGATGCCCCGGCAATGAAAGCTTCCACCATCGGCATTGCGATGGGCAGCGGCACCGACGTGGCACTGGAGACCGCCGACGCGGCGCTGACGCACAACCGCCTGACCGGGCTGGCGCAGATGATAGAACTTGCGCGGGCGACGCGCGCCAATATTCGGCAGAACATCGCCATTGCGCTGGGTCTGAAGGGGATTTTCCTGGTCACCACGCTGCTCGGCATGACCGGACTGTGGCTGGCGGTACTGGCGGATACGGGGGCGACGGTGCTGGTTACGGCGAACGCGTTGCGGCTGTTGCGTCAAAGGTAAAAGTGAAACGGCAACCGGGTTGCCGTTTCTCGTGTTTGCCCCCTCTCCCCGCGGGAGAGGGCCGGGGTGAGGGCATCAGGCCGCACGCGTCACTGCATTCCTAACAGCCCCGGCAACCACAATGAAATCGCCGGAATGTACGTCACCATCCCCAGCACGACCAGCAACATACCATAAAACGGCAGCATCGCCCGCACCACGTGTTCGATCTTCTGCTTACTCACCGCACTCGCCACAAACAGCACCGATCCGACCGGCGGCGTGATCAGCCCAATCCCCAGGTTAACCATCATGATCATCCCAAAATGCACCGGGTCGATACCCAGTGCATTGGTCACCGGCAGCAGCACCGGCGTCAGGATGAGGATGATCGGCGCCATGTCCATCAGCGTGCCAATCAGCAGCAGCATGATGTTGAGGTACATGAGGATCACGTACTTGTTATCGGAGAGCGATGTGAAGAATTCGGTGATGCGCATCGGCAGTTGCATGTAGGTCATCACCGCCCCAAACGCCGCGGCAAAGCCGATTAAAATCATCACGATGGTGACGGTTTTCACCGTGCGGCACATCAGCTTCGGCAGTTCGCTCCACTTGTAGTCGCGGTAGATAAACATGGTGACGAAAAACGCCCACAGGCAGGCCACGGCGGCAGATTCGGTCGCCGTGAATATCCCGGACAAGATCCCGCCGAGGATAATCACCACCGTCATCAGCCCCCACAGGGCATCGAGCATGATTTTCAGCGCCTGCCTGAACGGGATTTTGTCCCCCTTCGGGTAGCCGCGCTTGCGGGCGAAGCACAGGCAGAGCACCATCAGGCTCACGCCCAGCAGCAGGCCCGGCAGCACGCCCGCGATAAACAGTGTGGCGATGGAGACCGTTCCCCCCGCCGCCAGGGAGTAAATCACCGAGTTGTGGCTGGGCGGGATCAGAATCGCCTGCACCGACCCGCTGGCCGTCACCGCCGCCGCGTATTCGCGCGGATAACCCTTCTTCTCCATCTCCGGGATCATCACGCTGCCGATAGACGCCGTATCCGCCACCGACGAGCCGGAAATCGCGCCGAAGAACGTCGAGGCGACAATGTTCACCAGCGACAGCCCACCGCGGATAAAGCCGACGAACACGTAGGCGAAATTCACCAGCCGTCGGGCAATGCCCCCTTCCGCCATGATCGCCCCGGCAAGAATGAAGAACGGGATTGCCAGCAGGGTAAATTTATTGACCCCGCTGGTGATCTGGATCATCAGCGCCTCCAGCGGCAGGTCAATCCACAGCGCGCCCGCCACGGCGCTTAAGCCGACGGCGAAGGCCACCGGCATCCCCAGCGCCAGCAAAATGGCGAGGGTGAATAACAAAACAAAAGCATCCATTGTTCACCCCTTAACTGTGATTGCCGATCAGCACGACCGGACGGTTTTCCTGCGAGCCAAACAGCAGGCGTTCAAGCACAAACAGGATCAAAATGGCCGACCCGACAGGCAGCGGCAGATAGCTTTCGCCGGAGGTCAGGAGCGGAAACTCCGCCACCGGCTGCTCCCACAGCTCGACGCAAAGCCAGTAGCTGTACCAGCACATCAGGCCGGAGATGAGCAGCATCAGCAGATCCACCACTCGCGCGCATACTCTTTGCAGCGACGCGGGCAGGCGGTCGGTGAGCATGTTGACCGCGATATGCGACCCGGCGCGATAGCTCACCGCCGCGCCGATAAAGGTAAACGTCACCATGCAGATAATGGCGATCGGCTCCGGCCAGGATTCGCCGCGATTGAGCACATAGCGAGAGAAGATGCCAATGGGGATCACAATCGTCATCACCAGTAGCGAGAGACCCGCCACCACCATTGCGAGCAGGTACAGACGGTCCATCCACTTCAGGTAGAGTTCGGACATACGTACTCCGGATTACTGAACGTCAGCGATGGCTTTCATCAGATCCTGATGCTTGTCGCCATACTGCGCGCGCACCGGCTCAGTGGCTTTGATGAACACCGTTTTGTCGATATCGTGGAACTTCACGCCGCCAGCCTTCATTTTTGCCAGCGCCTGGTCGTTATACGCATTCCACAGCTTGCGCTGCTCGAACTGCGCTTCGCGGGCCAGCGTCAGGATCTTTTGCTGTTCGTCAGCGCTGAGCTTGTCCCATTTCACTTTGGAGTAGAGCAGCATTTCCGGAGTGATAAAGTGGCCGCTCAGCGTGTAGTTTTTGGCGATCGGCATGTAGTTGTGGGCGATAAAGGTTGGCGGGTTGTTCTCCGCGCCATCGATCACCCCGGTCTGCATGCCGCTGTAAACCTCGCTGACGCCCATCGCCACCGAGTTCGCCCCCATCGCTTTCAGCGTGGCCAGCGCCACCGGGCTACCCTGGACGCGGATCTTCTTCCCTTTCAGGTCTTCCGGTTTAACGATTGGCTCTTTGGTGATCAGGTTGCGGGTGCCGGAATCCATCCAGCCGAGGAAGACCAGGCGCGATTTCGGGTTGGCGGTCAGCTTGTCGCCAATCTGCTTGCCGATATCCCCGTCGATCACCTTGTGCATGTGGTCTTCATCGCGGAATACGTAGGGCAGCGTAAACACTTCGATATCCGGCAGGATGGCGGCAACCGGCGCCATAGAGACGCGGATCATGTCTATCGCCCCCATCTGCGCCTGCTCAATCATCTGCTTTTCATCCCCCAGCACGCCGCCGGGGAAGACCTTAATCTCCAGCTTGCCATCGGTTTGTTGTTTGAGTTTTTCACCCATCTGCTGAACCGCCACCACGTTCGGGTAGCCTTCAGGATGCACATCGGCGGCTTTGATGGTCTGGGCAGAAACGGTGCAGGCAAAAGCAGACAGGCACAGAGCAGCCAGTAACGGCTTGAGGGTCGTTTTCATTGAGTCAACTCCAGGGTAGTGAAATAAGCGTTAAAACGATGTTTTAGTTTTTGACGTTTAAAAATTAGACTACGGCTGGAAAAAGGAGGGTGAAGCGCCTCACAAAAAGCGCGAAATTTTGAAACGATGGTTCGAAATTGTGATGAGTACTTGTCGGGTGGCGGCTGCGCCTTACCCGACCTACTACACCCGTAGGCCCGTGCAAGCGAAGCGCCGCCGGGCGTCAGGCCGCACTTACCCCTTACGAATCAAATACCGGTACGGCAAGGTCTCGGTTTGCTGCGCCACCAGCTCATGTTCCATAAAGGTACAAAAGCCGGGGATATCACGGGTGGTAGCCGGGTCATCGGCGACGATCAGCAGCGTTTCGCCGCTCTGCATGTTACGGACGGTCTTACGCACCATCATTACCGGCTCCGGGCAACGGAGGCCCTGAGCATCAAGCGTGTGGTCTGGGCTGGAAAACAGGTCGGTCATGTTCTTCTCGTTCAGGTAAAAACGGATGTAGTTTACGCCCCGCTATCGCCAATGCAAACCAGGTTAACGATTGCGTGAAAATTAGCCATTGCAAAGTGTCGTTAAAGCAGTATCATGCGGCGGCTTTATTGGGTTCCCTCACCCCAAATATTAATCAAAAAGGTACAATATGAACTCCTTTACACAATCGCAGCGCGTCAAGGCGTTGTTCTGGCTTTCGCTATTTCATCTGCTGGTGATCATCTCCAGTAACTATCTGGTACAGCTCCCCATCTCCATTTTTGGTTTCCATACCACCTGGGGCGCGTTCAGTTTCCCGTTTATTTTCCTCGCGACGGATTTAACCGTGCGTATTTTTGGCGCACCGCTGGCGCGGCGGATTATTTTTGCGGTGATGATCCCGGCACTGTTTGTCTCCTACGCCATCTCCTCGCTGTTTTACATGGGAAGCTGGCAGGGCTTCGAAGCGCTGACGCACTTCAACCTGTTCGTCGCGCGTATTGCCGCCGCCAGCTTTATGGCCTATGCCCTGGGGCAGATCCTCGATGTCCACGTGTTTAACCGCCTGCGTCAGAACCATCGCTGGTGGATGGCTCCAACGGCTTCCACGCTGTTCGGTAACGTGAGCGATACGCTGGCCTTCTTCTTCATTGCCTTCTGGCGCAGCCCGGACGCCTTCATGGCAGAACACTGGATGGAAATCGCTCTGGTGGACTACGCCTTTAAGGTGCTTATCAGCCTGGTCTTCTTCCTGCCGATGTACGGCGTGCTGTTGAATATGCTGCTGAAAAGACTGGCAGATAAATCTGAAATCTCCGCATTGCAGGCAGGTTAAGGGTTCGCTTTATCAGTTGTGATAAGATGAACGAATGAGCCGCTATGGCCGTTTATCGAAAGGAAGAAGTCAATGCGCAATCTGGTTAAATATGTCGGGATTGGCCTGCTGGTTGTTGGCCTTGCAGCCTGTGATAACAGCGACACCAAAACGCCTGCTCAGGGCGCGTCAGCAGAAAGCAACGCCACCGGTCAGCCGGTGAGCCTGATGGATGGCAAACTCAGTTTCTCTCTGCCCGCGGACATGACCGATCAGAGCGGTAAGCTGGGCACCCAGGCGAACAACATGCACGTCTACTCCGATGCCACCGGGCAAAAAGCAGTCATTGTGATTGTCGGTGACGATACCAGCGAAGATCTGGGTGTGCTGTCCAAACGTCTGGAAGATCAGCAGCGCAGCCGCGACCCGCAGCTTCAGGTGGTGACCAATAAGTCTATCGAGCTGAAAGGCCACACGCTGCAACAGCTGGACAGCATCATCTCCGCCAAAGGCCAGACCGCTTACTCCTCCGTGGTTCTCGGCAAGGTAGATAATAAACTGCTGACCATGCAGATCACTCTGCCTGCAGATAATCAGCAAAAAGCGCAGGCAACCGCTGAAAACATCATTAACACCCTCGTGATCCAGTAATCGTTCACCAGGATGACGTGGCCTCCGTCGCTTGCGCCGGGGGCCATTTTTTTTCCATGACTTTAAGACTAACGCTCCAGACGAAGCGAATCCGGCGCACTACAATTAGCAAGCCCCCCGGAAAAAGGAATTCTTATGACTGCCAGCCCGCCCGACAAAGCCGGACTTCATATTTTATTAAAACTCGCCTGCCTGGTGGTTATCCTTGCGGGTATCCATGCGGCGGCGGATATCATTGTTCAGCTTCTGCTGGCGCTGTTTTTCGCCATCGTCCTCAACCCGCTGGTGACGTGGTTTTTACGCCGGGGCATCAGCCGCCCGGTCGCGATTACCATTGTGGTGATGGTGATGCTGGTTGTCCTGACGGCGCTGTTCGGCGTGCTCGCCGCCTCGCTGAGCGAATTTTCCACCATGCTGCCGCAGTACAATAAAGAGCTGACGCGCAAGCTGGTCGATCTCCAGCGCATGTTGCCGTTCGTGAATCTGCATATCTCACCGGAACGGATGCTGCGCCGGATGGATTCCGAGAAGGTGATGACCTACGCCACCACGTTGATGACCGGGCTTTCCGGGGCAATGGCCAGCATTCTGCTGCTGGTGATGACGGTGGTGTTTATGCTGTTCGAAGTGCGCCACGTGCCGTATAAGCTGCGTTTTGCCCTGAACAATCCGCAGATCCACATTGCCGGCTTGCATCGCGCGCTGAAGGGTGTGTCCAAATATCTGGCGCTGAAAACGCTGTTAAGCCTGTGGACCGGCGTGATCGTCTGGCTGGGGCTGGTGCTGCTGGACGTGCAGTTCGCGCTGATGTGGGGCGTGCTGGCGTTTTTACTGAACTACGTGCCCAATATCGGCGCGGTGCTTTCTGCCGTTCCGCCGATGATCCAGGCGTTCCTGTTTAACGGTTTTTATGAGTGCATGCTGGTAGGAGCGCTGTTCCTCGTCGTGCATATGGTGCTGGGCAATATTCTCGAACCGCGCATGATGGGTCACCGTCTGGGCATGTCGACGATGGTGGTGTTTTTATCTTTACTGATCTGGGGATGGCTGCTGGGACCGGTGGGCATGCTGCTCTCCGTGCCGCTCACCAGCGTCTGTAAAATCTGGATGGAAACCACGAAAGGAGGCAGTAAACTCGCCATCCTGCTGGGTCCGGGTCGGCCAAAAAGCCGTTTGCCGGGATAACCGGGTGGAAAGGGTTAAAAGTGACGTTTATTCGCCAGCGCGACGACAACATTGTACGATGTGCGCAGCAAATCGCGCTGGCGAAGAAAAAGTCACAGAAACAGGTTTATCGCGGACGCGCGTAGATGAAATTTACACTTACCCTTATCGACTGGCAGGCAAGAGCGCCAGGACTCAGCGATGCCGACGAATGGCAGGCATGGTCACGCCGGTCTGACGCCATCGATCCTGATGCACCGCTGGCGAAACTGACCGATCTGCCGATGATGACCGCCCGCCGCCTGAATTCAGGCAGCAAGCTGGCCGTTGATCTCGGCCTGATGATGCTGCGCAAACACCGCATCGACGCCGTCGTCTACAGCAGCCGTCACGGGGAGCTGGAACGCAATTTTCGTATTCTCCAGGCCCTGGCGGCAGATCAGCCCGTTTCCCCCACCGATTTTGCCATGTCGGTACACAACTCGGCGGTCGGCAATCTCACTATCGCCGCGCGTCAGCCGGTTGTCTCTTCGTCGGTTTCCGCCGGTATGGATACCTTCCAGCAGAGCTTATGCGAGGTGCTGAGCCTGCTGCATGCGGGCTACTCACGCGTGTTATTGGTAGATTTCGACGGTCTGCTGCCGGAGTTTTATCACGCCGGGCTGCCGCCGCAGATGCCCGTCTGGCCCTACGCGCTGGCGCTGGTAATTGAGGCCGGAAATACGCTCAGCTGTGAAACGCACGCCAATCGCAGGCCTGAAGAGCCCTCGCTGCCGCAAAGCCTGCAGTTCCTGCGCCATTACCTGCGGGACGAGCGCCAGTTTACCCTGCCGGGCGAGCGCCTGCTGTGGCAATGGACGCGCCAATGAGAGGGTTACGTTCCCGCCTCGATCGGGTATGGCGCATGCTGATGACCGGATTGTGCTTCGCCCTGTTCGGCCTCGGCGGGCTGACGCTGTCGCTGGTGTGGTTTAACCTGCTGCTGATTTTCCAGCGTGACCGCACTCAACGTCGCCGCCTGGCACGCCGCACTATTTCTGCCAGTTTCCGCCTGTTCCTCGCGGTGGTACGCGGTGTAGGGGTACTGGATTACCATTTCAACAACCTGGACGTTTTGCGCGCCGAGCGAGGCTGTCTGGTGATTGCGAACCATCCCTCGCTGCTGGACTACGTTTTGCTGGCGTCGGTGATGAACGAAACTGACTGTCTGGTGAAAAGCGCGTTGCTGCGTAACCCGTTCGTCAGCGGCGTGATCCGCGCGGCGGACTATCTGATTAACAGCGAAGCCGACACGCTGCTTGCCGCAAGCCAGCAGCGTCTGGCCCAGGGCGACACCCTGCTTATCTTCCCTGAAGGCACCCGCACCCGGGTGGGAGAAGCCATGACCCTGCAACGTGGGGCGGCGAATATCGCCGTTCGCTGCAACAGCGCCGTGCGCGTGGTGGTGATCCACTGTAGCGAACGGATGCTGGATAAACAGAGCAGCTGGTATAACGTGCCCCCCAACAAACCTGTTTTCACCGTGGATGTTCGCGAACGCATCAACATTCATGATTTTTATGATGCGAGTCAGCACGAACCCGCGCTGGCGGCAAGGCAGTTAAACCGGCATATGCAGCATCAGTTAACAACCGGTCTTCAATCTTTGTCAGGAACGAAAGATGCAAGCGCTCTATCTTGAAATTAAGAATCTCATTATCTCTACGCTGAATCTGGAAGAACTTACCCCAGAGGATATTGATACAGACGCCGCGCTCTTTGGCGACGGCCTCGGTCTGGACTCAATCGACGCCCTTGAGCTGGGGCTGGCGGTAAAAAATCAGTACGGCGTAGTGCTTTCTGCCGAAAGTGACGAGATGCGTCAGCACTTCTATTCCGTTGCCACGCTCGCGGCTTTTATTCATCAACAACGCGCCTGAGAATGACCGCTATGACAGAACAACAAACGATTTATCAGGAAGTCTCTGCGCTTCTTATTACGCTGTTTGAAGTCGCTCCGGAGGATATTACCCCTGAGGCACGTCTTTACGAGGATCTGGATCTCGACAGCATTGATGCCGTCGATATGGTAGTGCACCTGCAAAAGAAAACGGGCCATAAAATTAAGCCCGAAACCTTCAAAGCGGTGCGCACGGTGCAGGACGTCGTGGACGTTGTGGAACAGCTTCAGCGCGACGCGTAACGTGCGTTCGATTCCAGTTCTTCCCGCCCTGACGGGGCTGATGCTGCTGGCATGGCCGTTTTTGATCGGCTTCGGGCTGGCGAATAATAGCCTGCACGGGATACTGCCCGTGATGGCGCTGGTGCTGCTGTTACGCGTCTGCCAGGCCCGTCGGCAGGGCGGTCCCCTGCGTTATCTTTTCGTGAGCGTGGCGCTGGCTGGCATAGCGCTTTGCGCGGCGAGCTACGTCCTGCACGCGCACCAGTGGGTGCTGTTTTATCCGGTGGTGGTGAATCTGGTGATGCTGGTGGTGTTTGGCGGTTCGCTGTGGACGGCAATGCCTGTCGTCGAACGGCTGGCGCGCCTGCGTGAACCGGATCTCTCCCCCGTCGGGGTACGTTACACGCGCCGGGTTACCCGGGTCTGGTGCGGCTTTTTTATTATTAACGGGGCGATCGCGCTGTTTACCGTAGTACACGCCGATATCCGTCTGTGGACGCTGTGGAACGGGATGATTGCCTATCTCCTGATGGGCACGCTGATGGCCGGCGAGTGGCTGGTGCGACAACGGGTGATGAAAAACGATGCTTAACCCTCTCCCGCTTAGCCAGTGGCTCAGTGCCCCCCGCCCTGACGACACCCCTGTCGCCTGGCAGGACAACCATCTCTGGACGCTTGGCGATCTGCGCCACGACGTCACTCAGCTGGTCGACACGCTGCGTGATGAAGAAGGCGAGCGCTGGGCGCTGTGCATCGAAAACGGCTATCTGTTTATTGTCGCGCTGCTGGCGACGCTGCATGCGGGTAAAACGCCGGTCCTCCCCGGGCACAGCCGGGCGGCACAGCTTAACGAACAGCGGGCGCTGTTCAGCGGCGTCCTGAGCGACACCACGCTCGATTTTCAGGGGCGACAGCTGCGGGTTGCTTCCGCTCAGCGGGCAGGCCATCCCTTTTCACCGCTGCCTGCCATCGATGAGATGCGCACGATCGAGCTTTACACCTCCGGCTCGACCGGCACGCCGCAGCGGGTGAGTAAGCCGGTGGTCAGCCTGGATCGTGAGGCTCGTCTGCTGGCGGAACATTTTGGCGAGCGTCTGGCAGGCTGTCACGTCGTCGCTTCCGTGGTGCTGCACCACCTGTATGGCCTGACGTTTCGTGTCGTCTTACCCATGGCGCTCGGCCTGCCGCTGCACGCCAGCCTGCTCAACTATGCCGAGCAGCTCTCTGCCCTTCCCGACGATAAACGCTATCTTTTCATCAGCAGTCCGGCGTTTCTCAAGCGGCTGGACGCGTCGCTGACGCCGCCCCCCGTCAACCTGCTCTTCTCCGCTGGCGGCGCGCTGCCCTGGCAGGAGGTCGCCGCGGTTCAGGCCTGGCTCAACGTCTGGCCGGATGAAATATACGGCAGCACAGAAACGGGGGTTATGGCCTGGCGCTACCGTCAGGAGGAAAGCATCCGCTGGCAGCCTTTCCCCGGCGTGACGTTTCACGGCGATCGCGTGACGTCGCCGCTGATCCCCGAGGCGGAGGGGGTCCTGCTGGATGATATCCTGCACTTCACGGCTGACGGGCAGTTCAGCCTCGTCGGGCGCCGCGGTCGGGTGGTCAAAATTGAAGATAAGCGCATTTCGCTCGATGACATTGAGCGCCGCCTGCTGGCGCTGGACGGCATCCGCGAAGCCGCCGCGCTGACGGTGACGCGCGGCGGGCGTCAGGGTATTGGCGTATTGCTGGTGCTGAATGAAGCGGTGCGTCAGCAACACGAACAGAGCAAAAAAGCGCAGGAGCTCGCCTGGCGTCGCGCCCTTCGCCCCTGGCTTGAACCGGTTGCCGTGCCGCGCTACTGGCGGATCGTTGATGAAATTCCGGTCAACAGCATGAACAAGCGCGTAACTGCGCAGCTACAGGAGTTGTTTCATGAAAATCCCTGAAATCGAACGCCGCGAGCCTGGCCCCGGGTATCTGGAGATAACCCTTTATCTTGATCCTGACCTGCTCTGGTTTAAGGGACATTTCGCCGTACAGCCGCTGCTGCCGGGCGTGGCCCAGCTCGACCGGGTGATGCATTACGCCGCCGCGCTGGCGCCGGGCTACCGTTTTCACAGTATTCAGAACGTAAAGTTCGCCGCCCCGCTGTTGCCGGAGAACACGGTCACGCTGCTCCTTGCCTGGCAGCCCGAACGCCAGATGCTGACCTTTAGCTACCAGCGCCATGCGGGTAACGAGCGCCACACCGCCAGCAGCGGGAAGATTCGCCTATGTCAGTAACCTTCCGTCCCTGCGTCCTGATCCCGTGCTACAACCACGGGGCGATGATGGCTTCGGTGCTGGCGCGCCTGGCGCCTTTCGATCTGCCCTGTCTGGTGGTGGACGACGGCAGTGATGAAACCACGCGCCGCACGCTTGAAGCGCTGGCGGCGGATCGTCCGCAGGTCACGCTGCTGCGCCTCGCCGAAAACAGCGGCAAAGGCGCGGCGGTGATGCAGGGGCTGAAAGCCTGTGCCGATCGCGGCTTCACCCACGCCGTTCAGGTGGACGCTGACGGCCAGCACGCTATTGAAGACATCCCCAAACTGCTGGCGCTGGCCGAACGCCATCCCGATGCGCTCATTTCCGGTCAGCCCGTTTATGATGACTCGATCCCCCGTTCGCGCCTGTACGGGCGCTGGATAACACACGTCTGGGTCTGGATTGAAACCCTCTCCCTGCAACTGAAAGACAGCATGTGCGGGTTTCGCGTTTACCCGATAGCGCCGGTAATGCGCCTGGCGGCGGGCACGCCGCTCGGCAGGCGGATGGATTTTGATACTGAAGTGATGGTGCGCCTCTACTGGCAGGGCAACACCAGCTATTTTCTGCCCACCCGCGTGACCTATCCGCCGGACGGGGTATCCCATTTCGATGCCCTGAAAGACAACGTGCGCATCTCGTTGATGCATACCCGTCTGTTTCTCGGCATGCTGCCGCGCATTCCTTCCCTGCTGATGCGTCGCCGCTCGCAGCACTGGGCGCAGCAGCAGGAGGTGAAAGGATTATGGGGCATGCGCCTGATGCTGCGCGTCTGGCAGTTGCTGGGGCGAAAGGCGTTTACCATCCTGCTGTGGCCGGTTACGGCCGTCTACTGGCTGACCGCCCGCGCTGCGCGTCAGGCGTCGCAGCAGTGGCTGACGCGGGTTAAAACGGTGATGGCACAGCGGCAAATGCCGCAACCCGTACGGCTTAACAGTTTTTCCCACTTCCTGCGCTTCGGTCATGCCATGCTGAACAAAGTGGCCAGCTGGCGCGGCGAAATGAAGCTTCATCGCGATCTGGTCTTTGCGCCAGGCGCGCAGGAGGCGCTGGGTCTTGACGATCCTCAGGGCAAACTGCTGCTCGCGTCGCATCTTGGCGATGTGGAAGCCTGCCGGGCGCTGGCCCAGCGCGAAGGGGCGAAAACCATCAACGCGCTGGTCTTTAGCGACAATGCTCAGCGTTTTAAACAGGTGATGGAGGAGATGGCGCCGCAGGCGGGCATTCACCTGATGCCGGTCACCGACATTGGCCCGGAGACCGCCATCCTCATTAAAGAGAAGCTGGATCGCGGCGAATGGGTGGCGATCGTGGGCGATCGGATCGCCGTCACCCCGCAGCGCGGCGGCAGCTGGCGGGTGATATGGAGCGAATTTATGGGCCAGCCCGCGCCGTTCCCGCAGGGACCGTTTATCCTGGCGTCCCTATTGCGCTGCCCGGTGGTGCTGATTTTTGCCCTCTGCCAGCAGGGAAAGCTGACCCTGCACTGCGAGCCGTTTGCCGACCCGCTGCTGCTGCCGCGCGGCGAACGCCAGCAGGCGCTACAGCAGACCGTCGATCGCTATGCGCAGCGGCTGGAGCATTACGCGCTCTTGTCGCCGCTCGACTGGTTTAATTTTTTCGATTTCTGGCAGCTGCCAGAGGTCAACGAGAAGGAGTAAAGGGTGCTGACCGATCCCCGCTTTACGGCTGAAGTTGAAATCACCGTTCCGTTCCACGACGTCGATATGATGGGCGTGGTGTGGCACGGCAACTATTTCCGCTATTTTGAGATTGCCCGCGAAGCGCTGCTCAACCAGTTTGATTACGGCTATCGCCAGATGAAAGCGTCCGGCTACGTCTGGCCGGTGGTGGATACCCGGGTGAAATACCGCGACGCGGTGACCTTCGAGCAGCGCATTCGCGTCCGCGCCCACATTGAAGAGGTTGAAAACCGTCTGCGCATCGCCTATCAAATCTTCGACGCGCCAACCGGGAAACGCACCACCACCGGCTACACCATTCAGGTGGCCGTGGAGGAAGCAAGCCGGGAGATGTGCTTTGTCAGCCCGGCCATTCTGTTCGAACGCATGGGGATCGCGCCATGAAGTGGATAACGCTACTCGCGCTGCTGGTAAGCCCGCTGGTGAACGCGGTCACGCTGGATGAACTGCAACAGCGGTTTGCAGAGCAACCGGTGGTGCGCGCACACTTCGAACAGATCCGCACGATCAAGGACATGCCTCAGCCCCTGCGCTCGCAGGGGGAGATGCTGATCGCCCGTGACAATGGCCTGCTGTGGGATCAAAAAGCGCCGTTCCCGATGACGCTGCTGCTGGATGACAAACGGATGGTGCAAATCGTCAACGGTCAGCCGCCGCAGACCATTACCGCCGACACTAACCCGCAGATGTTCCAGTTCAACCATCTGCTGCGGGCGCTGTTCCAGGCCGACCGCAAGGTGCTGGAAGAGAACTTCCGCGTCGATTTCAAAGACCTGGGTGAAGGCCGCTGGTCGCTGGTGCTGACGCCCGTTACCACGCCGCTGGACAAGATTTTCTCCACCCTTGATTTGAAGGGCGCGATCTATCTGGAATCCATTCGCCTGAACGATAAGCAGGGCGACACGACGGATATCGCCCTCTCCCGCCACCAACTGACGCCCGCCCGCCTGACCGATGCAGAACGCCAGCGCTTTGCCGCACCGTAACGCCCTGCGCCCGGCGCTGCTGTGGGCCGCGGTATGCCTGATCCTGCTGGGCGTGCTGCTGTCGCTGCTGCCTGGCGCGCGGCTGAACAGCAGCGTGCTCGCCATGCTGCCGAAACAGACGCTCGGCGCGATCCCTCCCGCCCTCAACGACGGATTTATGCAGCGCCTCGACCGCCAGCTCATCTGGCTGGTCAGCCCTGGTAAACAGCCGGACCCGCGCGTGGCGCAGCAGTGGTTAACCCTGCTGCAACGCAGCCAGGCGCTGAGTGTCGTAAAAGGTCCGCTGGATGCCGCCGGGCAACAGGCCTGGGGAGATTTCTTCTGGCAGCACCGCAATGGCCTGGTCGATCCGGCCACCCGCGCCCGCCTGCAAAACGGCGGTGAAGCGCAGGCTCAGTGGATCCTGTCCCAGCTCTACTCCGCCTTTTCCGGCGTGAGCGGCAAGGAGCTGCAAAACGATCCGCTGATGCTGATGCGCGGCGCGCAGCTCGCGCTGGCGAAGAACAGCCAGAAGATGCAGCTGATGGACGGCTGGCTGGTGACAAAAGATGCGGCCGGGAACTACTGGTATCTGCTGCACGGCGAGCTGGCAGGCTCGTCGTTTGACATGCAGCAAACCCACGAGCTGGTGACCACCCTCAACGCGATGCAGCAGACGCTGAAAAGCCAGTATCCACAGGCGCAGCTGCTCTCGCGCGGGACGGTGTTCTACAGCGATTACGCCAGCCAGCAGGCTAAAAAAGATATTTCCACGCTTGGCGTCGCCACGGTGCTCGGGGTGATCCTGCTGATTGTGTCGGTGTTTCGCTCCGTGCGTCCGCTGCTGCTGAGCCTGCTCTCTATTGCCATCGGCGCGCTGGCGGGGACGGTCGTGACGCTCCTGCTGTTCGGTGAGCTGCACCTGATGACGCTGGTGATGAGCATGAGCATCATCGGCATCTCGGCGGACTATACGATTTACTACCTCACGGAGCGGATGGTGCACGGCGCGGAACACTCGCCCTGGCAAAGCCTGGCAAAAGTGCGTAACGCGCTGCTGCTGGCGCTGCTGACCACCGTCGTGGCGTATCTCTTCATGATGCTGGCCCCCTTCCCCGGCATTCGTCAGATGGCGGTGTTCGCCGCCGCAGGGCTGAGCGCCTCGTGCCTGACGGTAATTTTCTGGCACCCGTGGTTGTGCCGTGGCTTGCCGGTTCGCCCGATCCCCCTGAGAGGGATGATGCAGCGCTGGCTGAACGCCTGGCGCGACAGCAAAACCCTCTCCGTCGGGCTGCCGGTAGCACTGGCGCTGCTCTCCGCCATCGGGATCGCCAGCCTGCGGGTGGATGACGATATCGCCCGGCTTCAGGCGCTGCCGCAGGACATTCTGGCGCAGGAAAAAACCATCACCGCCCTGACCGGGCAAAATGTCGATCAGAAGTGGTTCGTGGTGTATGGCGAGTCGGCTCAGGAAACGCTGGAGCGGCTGGAGGCGTTTACCCCGGCGCTGGCGCAGGCGCAAAAAGCCGGAGAATTAACCCGCTGGCGCACCCTGCCGCTGAACTCGCTGGCGCGGCAGAACAGCGATCTGCAACTTCTGCGTAACGCCGCGCCGACGGTGACGAAAATGCTGCAAAGCACGGGGCTGAATGCCGTCGCCCCGAATCTGAACGCCATGCCTGTCAGCGTGGAGGCGTGGCTTGCCAGTCCGGCCAGCGAGGGCTGGCGTTTGCTGTGGCTGACGCTGCCGGACGGCAAAAGCGGTGTGCTGGTCCCGGTCGATGGCGTCAGAAACAGCGCTGCGCTCGGTGAGCTGGCCGCCCGCCATCCCAGAGTCGTCTGGGTTGACCGTAAGGCCAGCTTCGACAGCCTGTTTGCACTCTACCGCGCGCTGCTGACGGGGCTGCTGGGCGTGGCGCTGGCGGTGATTGCCTGCGGCGCGGTGGTGCGCCTCGGCTGGCGAAAAGGGCTGGTGGCGCTGGTGCCGTCCGTGCTGTCGCTGGGCGGCGGGCTGGCGGCGCTGGCCGTGACGGGCCATCCGGTGAACCTGTTTTCCCTGCTGGCGCTGGTGCTGGTCCTCGGCATTGGCATCAACTACACGCTGTTTTTCAGCAACCCGCGCGGCACGCCGCTGACCTCCATGCTGGCGATTACCCTCGCCATGATGACCACCCTACTGACGCTGGGGATGCTGGTGTTCAGCACCACTCAGGCCATCAGCAGCTTTGGCATTGTGCTGGTGAGCGGTATCTTCACCGCGTTCCTGCTCGCCCCGCTGGCGATGCCGACTAACAAAGAGAACTTACCATGACCCGTTTCATTCGCCTGGCGGCAGTGATGATGACCCTGTTGCTGGCGGGGTGTAGCCATACGACGAACCACGATGACGCGCGTCCTCAGGCCTGGCTCCAGCCCGGTACCCGCGTCACGCTGCCACCGCCGGGCATCACGCCTGCCATCCGCGCGCAGCAGTTGCTTACCGGCAGTTTTAAAGGCCAGACCCAGTCGCTGCTGGTGATGCTGAACGCCGATGGAAATAAAGTGACGCTTGCCGGCCTCTCCTCCGTCGGGATCCGCCTGTTCCTCGCCACCTACGACGACACCGGGATCCACACCGAGCAGTCGGTTGTGATGCCGCAGTTGCCGCCCGCCAGCCAGGTGCTGGCCGACGTGATGCTCAGCCACTGGCCGCTCAGCGCCTGGCAGCCGCAGTTGCCGAAAGGCTGGACGCTGAACGATACTGACACCAGACGCGAACTGCGCAACCCCGATGGCAAGCTGGTCACGGAAATTGCCTACCTGAACCGTAACGGCAGGCGCGAACCGATTAGCATTGTGCAGCACGCTTTTCACTACCACATCACCATTCAATATCTGGGTGACTGAGATGATTTACCTTTCTGCCGTTGGCATGGTCAACGCGCTCGGCAACTCGGCTGATGAAATAGCGGCAAACCTGAACGCTGGCGTGGCCCCCGGGATGCGCCAGCGTGCGGGCTGGCTACAGGGCTTACCCGAGGCCGTGCTGGGCGGGGTGGAGGGTGATCTTCCCCCTGTTCCCGGGTCTTTTTCTGCGCATCGAAGTCGCAACAACCAGCTGCTGCTGGCGGCGCTGGCGCAAATCCGGCCCGCCGTCGATGCGGCCATTGCGCGCGTGGGGCGCGACCGCGTGGCGGTGGTGCTGGGCACCAGCACCTCCGGACTGGACGAGGGTGATGAGTACGTGCGCCGCACGCAGAACGGCGAGCGCAGTCCGCAGTGGCAATATCCGCAGCAGGAGCTGGGCGATCCGTCGCGCTTTCTCGCCAGCTGGCTTGCGCTGGACGGCCCGGCGAATACCATCTCGACCGCCTGCTCCTCCAGCGCACGGGCGATCATCAGCGGCCGTCGCCTGATCGACGCCGGTCTGGTGGACGTCGCCATCGTCGGCGGGGCCGACAGCCTGAGCCGCATGCCGGTCAACGGCTTCAACAGCCTGGAATCCTTCTCCCCGACCCTGTGCGAACCGTTTGGCCGCAACCGTCGGGGGATCACCATTGGCGAAGCGGCAGCACTGATGGTACTGACCCGCGAGCCGGGTGAGATTGCGCTCCTGGGCGCGGGGGAATCCAGCGATGCGTACCATATTTCCGCCCCACATCCGCAGGGCGAAGGGGCGATCCGCGCCATCACCCAGGCGCTGAACGAGGCGGGCATGACGGCGGCGGACGTCGGTTATATCAACCTGCACGGCACCGCCACGCCGCTGAACGATCGCATTGAGGCGCAGGTGATCCACGATCTCTTTGGCGACCGAGTGCCGTGCAGCTCCACGAAACATCTTACCGGCCACACGCTGGGTGCCGCCGGGATCACCGAGGCCGCCCTGAGCTGGCTGATCCTGACCCGAGACCTGCCGCTGCCGCCGCAGGATTTTTCCCGCTACGCGCCGGACGACACCCTGCCCGCCTTCGGCCTACTGCACCAGAGCGTACCGCTGAAAAAAGCGGTGATCCTGTCAAACTCCTTCGCGTTTGGCGGCAACAACGCCAGCCTTCTGCTGGGGAGAGTATGATGCGCTACTTACCACCCGGGGATTATCTTCCTCACGACACGCCGATGCTGCTGCTTGAGAGCGTGGAAAGCGTCACCGATGACCGCGCCATTTGCAACGTGACGGTGAACGAACGGGGCGTTCTGGCGCCGTTTCTGGACGCAGGCGGCAACCTGCCCGGCTGGTTTGCGCTGGAGCTGATGGCTCAGACCGTGGGCGTCTGGTCTGAATGGCACCGGATGCAAAAAGGGCTGCCGCACTGTGCGCTGGGTATGGTGCTGGGCGCGCGCGAGCTGGTGTGCGACGCAGGGCATTTTGCCGCAGGCAGCACGCTGATCATCACCATCGAACGTCTGATGCAGGATGAGCGCTTTGGCAGCTTCGAGTGCACAATTCATGCGGATAATATTTCCCTCGCCACGGGCCGCGTAAACACCTTCCAGCCGAGCGAGGAAGAATTAACCACACTTTTTAACCAGGGAACACCATCATGAGATCCGTACTGGTCACCGGCGCCAGCAAAGGCATTGGCCGCGCTATCGCCCTTCAGCTTGCGGCGGACGGTTTCACCGTCGGCGTGCATTACCATCGTGATGAAGCGGGCGCGCAGGAGACGCTTGAGGCGATTGTCCAGACAGGCGGCGCAGGCCGTTTACTCACCTTTGACGTGGGCAACCGCGAGCAGTGCCGTACGGTGCTGGAACAGGCGATCGCTGACCACGGCGCGTGGTATGGCGTGGTCAGTAACGCCGGTATTACCCGCGACGGCGCATTTCCGGCGCTCAGCGACGATGACTGGGACAGCGTGATCCACACCAATCTCGACAGTTTTTATAACGTCATTCATCCCTGCATTATGCCGATGATCGGCACCCGCAAGGGCGGGCGGATCATCACCCTGTCGTCGGTGTCAGGCATTATGGGCAACCGTGGGCAGGTGAACTACAGCGCGGCGAAAGCCGGGATCATCGGCGCCACCAAAGCGCTCGCCACCGAGCTGGCAAAACGCAAAATCACCGTCAACTGCATCGCGCCGGGGCTGATTGATACCGGTATGAGCGAGATGGATGAAGCCGCGCTGAACGCGGCGATGTCGATGATCCCGATGCAGCGTATGGGCCAGGCCGAGGAAGTGGCCGGGCTGGCGAGCTACCTGATGTCGGATAAAGCAGGCTATGTGACGCGACAGGTGATATCGATCAACGGAGGCATGCTATGACCCGCCGGGTAGTGATTACGGGCATGGGCGGCATCACCGCATTCGGCGAGGACTGGCCGACCATCTCGCGCCGTCTGCGCGAGTATGAAAATGCGGTACGTACCATGACGGAGTGGCAGGCGTATGACGGCCTGCAAACCCTGCTCGCCGCGCCGATTGAAGATTTCACTCTGCCCGCTCACTATACCCGTAAGCGCATTCGCGCCATGGGCCGCGTGTCGCTGCTCTCAACCCGCGCCACCGAGCTGGCGCTGGAGCAGGCGGGCCTGATCGACGACGCGGTACTGACCAACGGTCAGACCGGCATCGCCTACGGCTCGTCGACGGGCAGCACCGGACCGGTCAGCGAGTTTGCCTCCATGCTCACCGAAAAGCACACCCACAACATCACCGGCACCACCTACGTGCAGATGATGCCGCACACCACGGCGGTGAATACCGGACTGTTCTTTGGCCTGCGCGGACGGGTGATCCCCACCTCAAGCGCCTGTACCTCTGGCAGCCAGGCGATTGGCTACGCCTGGGAAGCGATTCGTCACGGCTACCAGACCGTGATGGTGGCAGGCGGCGCGGAAGAGCTGTGCCCGTCGGAAGCGGCGGTTTTCGATACCCTGTTTGCCACCAGCCAGCGTAACGACGCGCCCAAAACCACGCCGTCGCCGTTTGACGTTCAGCGCGATGGCCTGGTGATTGGCGAAGGGGCGGGCACGCTGGTGCTGGAAGCGCTGGATCACGCCAGAGCACGCGGGGCGACAATCTATGGCGAGATCGTGGGCTTTGCCACCAACTGCGATGCGGCGCACATCACCCAGCCCCAGCGTGAAACCATGCAGGTGTGTATGGAGCAGTCGCTGGCGATGGCGGGTCTTAGCCCGCAGGACATTGGCTACATTTCTGCCCACGGCACGGCAACCGATCGCGGGGATATCGCCGAGAGTCAGGCGACCGCCGCTATTTTCGGCGACAGCGTGCCCATTTCATCCTTAAAGAGCTATTTCGGCCATACCCTGGGTGCCTGCGGCGCGCTGGAAGCCTTGCTGAGTCTGCATATGATGCGGGAGGGCTGGTTCACGCCGACGCTCAATTTAAGACAACCGGATGAGCAATGCGGCGCTTTAGATTATATTATGGGGGAAATCCACCCGATTGATTGCGAATTTATTCAGAGCAATAACTTTGCCTTTGGCGGCATTAATACCTCGATAATCATTAAACGCTGGGCGTAACTATGTACCAGTTTGTACTGGGAAAGATCTCCACCCTTAGCGCGGACCCGCTGGCGTCAACGCTCGCAGACATGGCACCTCAGGGTGCGCGATACGCTTCCTGGCTTGCAGGCCGGACGCTGCTCGCCAGAACTTTATCCCCCTCACCGCTTCCCGAGATAATCTACGGCGAGCAGGGAAAACCGGCCTTCGCTAACGGCCATCCGCTGTGGTTTAACCTGAGCCACAGCGGGGACGATATTGCCATGCTGATAAGCGATGAAGGCGAGGTTGGCTGCGATATCGAAGTGATCCGCCCGCGGGAGAACTGGCAGGCGCTGGCGAATGCCGTTTTCAGCCTCACCGAGCATGACGAGCTGGAGCGTGAAGCACCGGAAGAGCAGCTTTCCGCATTCTGGCGCATCTGGACGCGCAAAGAGGCGATCGTCAAACAGCGTGGCGGCAGCGCGTGGCAGATTGTCAGCATTGACAGCACCGCCCAGTCGCTCCCGGTCAGCCAGCTGCGCTTCGGCTCGCTGAGCCTGGCGGTCTGTACTCCTACGCCTTTCACCTTAACGGCGGAATCGGTGACTTACTCCGGTATTTCTGCAGCATAAAAAACGGCCATTCGGGTTAAAACCGAAATGGCCGTTGTACATTTAATGCGTTGCTAAGCTTATTTTAAATTATCTGGAAAGTTTTTTGGCAACTCGCTGGCAGCACACGCAATAACGCTATCGTCATTCGCACCGCAGTCGCGTACAAAAGTAATCGTCGCAAATTCATCAATCACTTCGGTTGGATACGCTGGCCCGGCATCACGGTAGCTGTTCATCAGCGGAATGTGATCGTTCTGGAAGCAGACGGTTTTTTCCGGATTATTCATGACCCAGCGTGGGAAGAAGATGGTGCCGTGGAACAGGCGGTCGCCCAGGTTCACAATCAGGCTCACGTCGGTACCGGTTGGCTCCGTCCAGGAAATTTTATAGATGCTTTCCCCGACGCGGACAATGTAGGCCTGCTGATCTTTCACCCAACGATTGCCCACCAGACCGCTGTGAATACGGTAGTCGAGCGTGTTCTCGTTTTTAACGTAAATTTCGTAGTTCCAGCCATTGTCGTAGGTATATACCAGATGTTTGCCGACGAAGCCGCTTAAATCATGTTTATCGAAGGTGCTCATAAGATGTCTCCTTTGTTTTGATGAGACGATCGTACCCCTTCAAAAAATGAATGAATAACGCTATGTTTGAATCAAATTCATCCAAAATTTAGATTAATCATGCACAAGACGACGCTCGAACAGTGGGCCTTGCTGGAAAGAGTCATCGAGGCTGGCAGCTTCGCTAAGGCGGCGGAAGAGACCCATCGCAGCCAGTCCTCGGTCAGCTATAACCTGTCGCTTTTGCAGGAGCGGCTGGGCGTAGCGCTCCTGATGACAGAGGGACGCCGTGCCGTGCTGACCCCGGCGGGTGAGCTGTTGCTGAACCAGGTTAAACCGCTGCTGAAAGCCTTCGCCTATGTTGAAACGCGCGCTGCGACCCTGCGCAGCGGGATGCGAACCCGTATCGACCTGATGGTAGACAGTATTTTTCCGCGCAGCCGGCTGTTCGCGATTTTGCGCCAGTTTCAGCAGCTGTACCCGCAAACGCAGGTGCGGCTTACCGAGGTACTGGAAAACAGCCGCGCAGATGCGCTCAATGATGAGGCCGACGTGATGGTCTTAACCCGCCGCCAGGACATTACCGGCCTGGGCGAATGGCTGATGAATATCGATTTTGTTGCCGTCGCGCATCACGCGCACCCGCTGTTTGCGCTGGATACACCGCTTAACGACGAGATGCTTCGACCGTGGCCGCGCATTCAGATCGCAGACAGCCAGCCCACCGTTCGCCCCACCGGGGAGTCGTGGACATTCTCCACCATCGATGCCGCGATCGAAGCAGTGATGTATCAGGTTGGATATGGCTGGTTACCGGAAGAACGCATTCAGACCCCGCTCCAGCAGGGCATCCTCCAAATCCTGCCCCTCAGCCACGGCGTTCGACGCGCCACGCCGCTGCACCTCATCGTTAAACGCTCCCTCAGCCCGCTGGACGAGCAGGTTGAGACGCTGTTGCGCCTTTTTAAACAGGAGCCGTCATCGTCAACTGCTACGCTTTAAGTTTTGAACCATAAAACGACAAGGAGTGAACGATGAAAATCGATTTAACGGGGAAAGTAGCGCTGGTGACCGCGTCCACCGGCGGTATTGGGTTTGCCATCGCCCGCGGACTGGCGGAGAGCGGTGCGGAAGTGATCGTCAACGGGCGCAGCGTCGACTCGGTGAACAAAGGCATTCAGGCGCTCCAGCAGGTGGTGCCAGGCGTACAGGTCCGTGCCGCCATCGCCGACCTGAGCTCGCAGGAGGGCGTTGACGAACTGCTCAGGGTCGCCACGCACGTCGATATTCTGGTGAATAACGCCGGGATCTATGGCCAGCAGGATTTTTATTCCACCGACGACGAGACCTGGGAACGCTACTGGCAAACCAACGTGATGTCCGGCGTGCGCCTCTCCCGTGCCCTGCTGCCCGGTATGGTACAAAAAGGCTGGGGTCGGGTAGTGTTTATCTCGTCAGAATCGGCCTGCAATATTCCTGCGGATATGATCCACTATGGCGTGACAAAAACCGCCCAGCTCTCGCTGGCGCGCGGTCTGGCGAAGTTCGTGGCAGGCAGCGGCGTCACGGTGAACAGCGTGCTGCCGGGCCCGACAATGTCGGACGGTTTTGCCGCAATGATGAAAGACGAGATGGAGAGAACCGGCAAATCGCTGGAGCAGCTGGCGAAAGCGTTCGTGATGGAGAATCGCCCCAGCTCGGTTATTCAGCGCGCCGCAACGGTAGAAGAAGTGGCGAATATGGTGGTGTATGTCTGTTCCATGCAGGCCTCCGCGACTTCCGGCGCGGCGCTGCGCGTTGACGGTGGCGTGGTGGATGACATAGTTTGACACGTCAGGCCACAGGTTCGAGAAAAAATGAGATCGGATAGAAGGACTGTGAAGGTAAAGCAGGTAAACTAGTGAACAGAATGTGTATTTCAGCTAAGACGTATTTATGACCAATATGATTGCCGACGAAGCCGTGGCGAAGTCCAGCGTGCTCTCTGTCTTTGACTTTGATGGTACGTTGACGCACCACGACAGTTTTATTCCGTTCCTGCGCTTTGCCTTTGGCAAGCGCTACTTTGCGGGTCGCCTGGTGCGCATGGCCCTGCCCACGCTGCACTGCGTGCGTCGCAAGCTGACGCGTGATGAGCTGAAAGAGGTGTTGATCAAAACCTTCCTGACGGGGGTGGATGAGCACTGGTTACGTCAGCAGGCAGAGGCCTTCTGTGAAAAATACTGGAACAAGCTGATGCGCCCGGAAGGGGTCATGGCTGTCGCCAACGAAGTTAATTCCGGTGCGGAAGTGACGATTTGCTCCGCCTCCCCGGCGCTGGTATTGCAGCCGTGGGCCGATAAGCTCGGCATTAAGCTGATTGGCACGCAGCTGGAAGTGAAAGACGGCAAGCTGACCGGGCGGATCACCGGCAACAACTGCCGCTGCGCGCAGAAAGTGGCGAGGCTGGAAAAGGTGTATGGCGATCTGAACGCATATCACCTGCGCGCCTGGGGCGACACACGTGGCGACCACGAGCTGCTGGCGGCGGCGCAGGATCCGCACTGGCGCCATTTCCATCATCCGCGCAAGCGCCGAAACTCACCAATTAAGGGTTAGGTGCGGCCCGGTGCCCTCACCCCGGCCCTCTCCCACAGGGAGAGGGAGAAAAGCGATACATCAGGCCTCACGTTTCCCCGGGAACATCACGCTCGCAATAATCCCCAGCGCCAGAACCCCCAGCACCACAAACAGGCTTGCCGTGGCACCGATGTTATAACCGTGATGCCAGAAGTGATCGGTCGCATTCAGCCCCAGCTTGAACGCCACGAAGAACAGCAGTAACACTACCGCTTTCTCAAGATGCACCAGATACTGCTTCAGCGCTTCCAGCACGAAGTAGAGGGTACGCAGGCCGAGGATCGCGAACATCATGGCGCTGTAGATAATCAGCGGCTCGCGGCTGACGGCAATGATCGCGGGAACGGAGTCGAAGGCGAACATCACGTCGGACAGCTCTACCACCGCCACGCAGAGCAGCAGCGGCGTCGCGTAGCGCTTCGCCTTCTTCACGCGACCTACCATCACATCCTTGTTTTCAGGCTTCTCCAGCTCGGCGTCCACCTCTTTTTGGGTCAGGATAAACGCGTGGCTGCTGATTTTTGGCCAGACCGGATAGAAGCGTTTTACCAGGCGGTACGCCAGATGGTTGGAGTAATCCTCGACTTCATCACTCTCTTCATTGCGTTTCAGCATCATCACCGCCGTCCAGCCGACGACCAGCGCAAAAATCACCTCAACGTATGGCCCCAGGCTCAGCAGGCTGGTGCCGATGGCAACAAAAATACCGCGGAACACAATCGCCCCCAGCACGCCCCAGTAGAGCACGCGGTGACGATACTTATCCGGCACGCCGAGCCAGGCGAAGATCGCCATCATCACAAACAGGTTGTCGACGGAGAGCACCTCTTCCAGTGCATAGCCGGTGAGGAAAAGACTGGCCATCTCCGCGCCGTGGTGCACGTATAAGAAGCCAGCAAACGCCATCGCCATCATGACCCAGAAGATGGACCACATGGCCGCGCTTTTCAGCGAGATCGGTTTATCGTGACGGTGCATGAAGAGGTCGATAAACATCGCCCCAACGGCCATCACCACAAAGACAACAACGGTTTCCGTCGGGAAACCGAGATGAGCAGCAGACATAGACAACCCTTTTAAGAAGACAAAACACAACACCATGCAGGCTGGCGTAAACCAGAAGTGAGAATGGGGGAACGTGTTATTCGCCTATACCCCACAAAACCGCAGCTCTTTGGCTGCGCAAGGTGTGTACTTTACCTCACAACGGGGGGTGGCGCATCTGTCGTTTAGGCTCACGAGGTAAAGCCCGTTAACTGTGAGTCACGTCTTATTTACATCATTTAAACCTTCCATTAACTGGATAAAAAGAAGGCGCCGACGCTATAGTGGTTTTGTTTAATAAAACAGAGTTGTACCTGATAAAACCAAGAACAGACCCTGCGAGGAACACATGACAGAACATATTCGTAATGGCACTGCCGCCACTGAGGACATAGAAAGAGAGACTATGCGCAAGGTGATCTGGCGTATCCTCCCGTTTCTGATAGTCAGTTATCTGGTCTCCATTATCGATCGCGGCAATATCGGCATGGCTTCGCTACAGATGAATGAGGATCTCGGTCTCAGCAAAGCGGCGTTTGGCTTCGCCAGTAGCCTCTATTTCGTGGCGTATTTTCTGTTTGAAGTTCCAAGCAATCTGGCAATGCAGAAAGTTGGCGCACGTCTGTGGATCCCCCGCATTATGATCAGCTGGGGGGTGGTATCCATGTGTATGGCACTGGTACAAAACACGACGTCGCTTTATATCGTGCGTTTTCTGCTGGGTGCCGCGGAGGCGGGCTTCTTCCCCGGCGTCGTACTCTTTCTGACCTGGTGGATCCCTTCCCGCTACCGTGCGCGAATTATCGCGTCCTTTATGGTCGCGATCCCGCTGGCCAATTTTATTGGCTCGCCGCTGTCCGGGTTGATTCTGTCGCTGGATGGATGGCTGGGTCTGCGCGGCTGGCATCTGCTGTTTATCATTGAAGGTTTACCCGCCGTCCTGCTGGGTATTGCCGCCTGGTTTGTTCTTCGCGATCGTCCGCACCAGGCTAACTGGCTTAACGCGGAACAGAAAAAATGGCTGGAAACGACGCTTGAAACCGAGCGTCAACAGCAAAAAAATATCGGACACCAGACGACATGGCAGCTGCTCAGGCATCGTCAAATCTGGCTGCTGGCGCTGATTTACGCAGGCGCGTCATCAGCGGGCACCACCATCAGCGTCTGGTCACCGCAGCTGCTGAAATCGTTCCACCTTGATAATCTGGAGACGGGTCTGTTCAACGCCATTCCTTACGGTCTGGCATCCGTACTGATGATTGTGTGGGGACGCAGTTCGGACCGAACCAACGAACGCCGCTGGCATACCGCTCTGACCCTTTTCATTATTGCCGCAGGCGTATTTGCCGCCTTTGTCAGCGTCTCTCTTTCCGCCACCATTGTTATCCTGAGCATCATGCTGATAGGGGCGTATTCAATGAAGGGGCCTTTCTGGGCGCTGGCGTCAGGCTGGATGAGCAGCACGTCGGCGGCTGCGGGGCTGGCTGCAATTGGCGCCATCGCTAACCTTATCGGCGGTGCGGTGATGGTCAACGCTTACGGTATTATCAACGAACGGACGGGTAGCCACACGCTGGCCATGCTTCCTCTGGCGGCGTTATGCGTCACGGGGGGTATCGCGGTATTGGTGATGGGACGCCAGGCCAGCAATGCTCAGTTGCATGAAAAGCAGGTCACCCATTAGACATAACAAAAGCGGGACGCACGTCCCGCTTTATGCTTAGAGACTCTCTTCCGCAGTATCCTGCGTTTCCCCATAAAACTGCTGGCAAAAAGGCTTACTGGCCCCCATTTTCTGTGACAGGCGGCTGGCGGTGGCATGCATTAGCTGGCTGATCCCCTGTTCACGGCGATCTTCAATCAGTCTGGAGATGGGCCCGGTCAACGCCAGCGCCGCAATCAGCTTGTCATTGACGCCGAAGACGGGCATTGCGAACGCCGCAGTATGCGGGTCACGGGCGCCTGCGGTATAGAGCGGAACAGCGGGCTCCCCCTCTGGCAGCGCGTCATTAAGGCCCCAGTGGCGAAGCACTTTACTGATGGCAGAATCGTCCAGCGGAAACTGAGTACCCGGCAGATTGCTGTGACGCAACCCGTGCGATGCTTCTGCCCGGAACAGGCACAGACGTTGCCCGCCTTCTAACACATACCAGCTGGCGCTCTCCTGAGAGGCCTGTGATAACGCCTGAAGCTCAGGCTGCACCACCCGGGAAAGATGGAAAGATTGTTCATAAAGTTTGCCAAGGTAAAGCAGACGTGGGCCAAGCGCATAATTGCCGTCATCATGCCTGACGACATAGTTCATTCGCTCAAGCGAATTCATTAACCGGTAAACCGTGGTTTTGTGATAACCCGATAGCTGCGCCAGCGCGGTCAGCGTCAGGCTCTCATCGCCGGGACGGAAGCAATCCAGTAAAGCCAGCGCCTTTTCGACCGCTACAACGCCTTCGTTACCCATCATCATCTCCTTTTCTGCTCGGCAGTGAGTGTACCTCAATTTTTGTGAGTCACTTCGTGTTTACATCACAAACGCCATCGCAGATCTGGCTAATGGGAAAGTAACACCGCTATAGTTGTTTTGTATTGTACACCTGCATTGTACACAGTAAAACAATATGGAGGCATATATGTCCGTTTCTGAAAAATCATTGATTAATCGTCAGGTCGAACGCGTATCGGCTGAACAGGTTCACCAGGCTGCCGAGTATCAGGCCGCCATTCTGGCGGATGTTGCCGGTCGCCGCGGTACACTCCATGGTCGTATCAAACCGCTCGCGCCTCACATGGCCGTTGCGGGCCCGGCAGTCACCGTGGAGGTGCGCCCGGGAGATAATCTGGCCATCCATGCCGCAATGGCCGTAGCACAGCCTGGCGATGTGTTGGTTGTTGACGGGAAAGGCGACCTGACCTGTGCGCTGCTCGGTGAGATTATGGCGACGCAGGCCCAGGCAAGCGGTATTGCGGGCATCATCATTGACGGGGCGGTACGTGATGCCGATACCCTGAGTAAAGGGCACTACCCCGTCTTCGCCGCCGGTCTTAACCCCTGTGGCCCGACAAAATCAATTCCTGGCCGGGTTAATCACCCCATCTCTATCGCTGGTGCAACGGTACGAGCCGGGGATCTGGTGGTCGCGGATATCGACGGCGTGGTGGTGATCCCGCGTGATGAAGTGCAGGCCGTTATCGCCATGGCCAAAGGGAAACTCGAAACAGAGACCCGACGTCTTGCTGCTATTCGTGAGGGCGATTTACGTCCACACTGGCTTAACGACGCGCTGCGTAAGGCAGGCATGTTATCTGACGGGGAGACGCTGTAATGGAAGATAAACGCGTTGTACTGGTCACGGGATGCGACCTGGCGGACCAGGCTGTCAGCATGCTGCGAGACTTTGACGTGGTGTATGCCGGTCACCAGCCCACAGAAGATCAGCTGGTTACGCTGTGCGAACGGCACAATCCTGTGGCCATCCTGGTGCGTTACGGCAAAATAACCGCAAGGATCATGGATGCAGCCCCTGCATTACAGGTTATATCGAAACACGGAAGCGGCATTGACGTGATAGACCAGCCAGCGGCAGCGGCGCGTAATATCGCCGTTCGTTCCGCCCCCGGCGCCAATGCGGCAGCGGTTGCAGAACATACCTGGGGATTGATTCTGGCTTGTGCCAAATCCGTGGTCACCCTCGATAAACGTCTGCGCGACGGGCACTGGGATAAAGCCACGCACAAATCTATCGAGCTGGAAGGCATGACGCTGGGGCTTATCGGTCTGGGGGCGATTGGCTCGCGGGTTGCGCTGGTGGGGCAGGCATTCGGCATGCAGATTGTGGCGTATGATCCTTACGCTAAAACGATGCCATCTGGTTGTGAACGGGCAAACACCTTACCCGACCTTTTATCCCGTGCCGATGTTATCTCATTGCATTGTCCGCTCACTGACGACAACAGAGGAATGATCAACGCAGACACGCTCGCGCACTGTAAACGTAACGCGATTCTGGTGAACACAGCGCGCGGCGGGTTAATTAACGATGAAGCCCTGTTACACGCGCTGAAGGATGGAACCTTGCACAGCGCAGCACTCGACAGCTTTACCAGCGAGCCACTGACCGCCCCGAACCTGTGGCAGACCGTCGATAACGTCATCATTTCGCCGCACATTGGCGGCGTCAGCGCAGCGTCATACATCAAGATGGGAACCGTGGCCGCCAGCAATATTCTGGACGTTGTACACCTGGCTGACGTCGCCGTCAGCCCCTGAAATGCAATGATGAATGACCGCGCCCGCTTGTCATTTACCCTCAGCTGTGTAGAGACATTAAAGTTGTATCCTTTAACCTGAAAAAGACTTTAAAGTTGTAAAGTTTTAAAAAAAACACATACAAAACATGATGCTAAGTGTGTATCACACGCTGTTCCAACATTATGCCTTGATGTTCTTGCAGGAACTGCAATTTACAGGAGGAAAAAGGTGTTTTTGTAGTTATCTGGCGTTACGTGACAGTGTTGGTCAGATACTTCCACCTCTTCAGAGTTAAAGTTTGATATATGGGAAAAAAAAACGCTCCCGGACGGGAGCGTAAGCCAGTGACTTCGGCGTCAAATGAGGGTCTAACAAGTGGAGCTGCGGGTTAATTCTGGGTGATCTGACTGCGATGCTTATCAGCCTGCTGCTGGTGAACAACGGAAGACTGACCATTATTCGCCTTCTCATGTACAGCTGCGGCCTTCTCATGCTCGCTCATTTCAGAAAATGACTTTGCTGTTTCGTTGGTAGCTCCGGGTTTAGCTTTCATCATTTTTTTATGCATTTCAGCCATGTCCTGGTGGGCAGCAGAATTGCTGTTTTGCATCATGTCATGGGACATTGCGGCCTGATCGTGACTGCTCATATCCATCATTGTCATGCTGTCTCCCTGAATTGCACTTTTTTCAGCAGATGACTGCATCTGGTGGGCAGGTGCCTGTGCATTATTTACCTGGTCATGCATGTTCATTGTCTCTGCAGCCATGGCAGATGAAGCGGCAGCCATAATGGCAACAAATGATACGAGAATCTTTTTCATGGTTGGGTCTCCGGTGTTTACATACCCAAACAATCAATGGCTTATAACAGAGAAAGCAGTTGATCTCAGGGCGGGTTAATCATCACTCCAGGAACCAGGTGATTGTGTTATCACGCTGCTCCTGATTTATGAATAATTATAAAAAACCGCCTCTGTTTATCGCGTGACTGAATGATGACAATTTTGTCACCTTCCAGGTTTCTCCTGAACAACGGGATTAATCCATTAACAGGCGCACTTTGAACACAATTTCACGCCCCTGCTGTTCTGCTGACAGCTCGCCGCCGTGAGCATGAATGATCGACCTTGTAATTGATAATCCCAGCCCCGCGCCTTCCGTGTTGTAGAACCTTGATGAGTCTGCGCGATAGAACCGGTCAAACAAACGTTCCAGATTAGCGGGAACCTGGCCGGACATCGTATTCGTAATCATCACGTTCACACAGTCACTGTCACGCTCAAGGTGTATCGCTGTACAGGTGTTATCGGGAGAATACTTGATTGCATTGGAAAGCAGGTTACTGAAAGCACGTCGGAGCATATCGCTGTCTCCGGCAACAACGCCCTCTCCTTCAACCGTGATTGTCTTTCCTGTTTCGTCTGCCAGGGGCTCGAACAACTCACGTAATTCATTCAGTTCGGCTGCCAGATCCACATCATGTTTATCCAGCCGCAGCAGACCATGCTCTGAACGTGCCAGAAAAAGCATGTCACTGGTCATTCGTGACAACCTTTTCAGTTCTTCCAGGTTAGCGAATAAAATTTCGCGGTAATGCGAAACATCCCTTTCCTTAGCCAGTGCAAACTGCGTCTGCATCATCAGATTACTGACTGGTGTGCGCAGCTCATGCGCGATGTCAGACGAGAAATCTGACAGTTTCCGGAATGCCCCCTCCAGGCGATCAAACATATTATTGAACTCCTGCATGGTCTCAGAGATTTCCGGCGGAGCCAGATCGGGATTTAGACGCTGATCCAGGCTGTGTACGGTCATGGAGGAAGCCAGACTGGTCATTTCCCGTAGCGGTTTCAGACCAATACGTGTGGTCAGCCAGCCCAGAAAAACAGAAATAAAGACCAGACCGATATTGAACCAGAACAGCCAGGTACTGAGTTTGTCCATAAACAGGGTGTGATACCCAGTATCCGTGGCAACCGTAATGATGACATGTTTGCTTTTACCCTGTTCCGGCGTCACGGCAACCCGCCGCGAGATACTGCGGTACACGGTGTTATTTTCTTCCGTCTGGATCATATAGTCGAGAATATCACCCGACTTATTAAGCAGGACCGCTGGAACAACAGAATTTTTGGCATAGAGTTCAACAATTTTTTCATTTTCCATGTTTTTTATAGAAATGAATAAGCCATTGTGCCCCACCATCGCATCGTTTATTTTTTCTGATAATGACTTAATATCCGTTTTGTTCCTGAACGTCTCTGTTTTAAGAAACTCTTCGGTGAGCTGAAGTTTACCTGTCAGAAAATCGCGGTCCTGATTATCGAAATAGCCATTAAGGGTGCTAATCAGGATAAAACTTGATAACCACCATACCGTAAGCATCACCGCAGAAAAAATCAGGCTCAGGCGTGTGGTCAGGGAAATTTTGAACCTCACTCTTCTCTGATCTCCAGGACATATCCGGCACCGCGAACGGTATGGATCAGTTTTGGCTCAAAGTCATCATCAATTTTACTTCTCAGACGTCTCACGGCGACATCAATCACATTCGTATCACTGTCAAAATTCATGTTCCAGACCAGGGACGAGATAAGACTCCTGGGTAACACTTCTCCGGTGCGTTGCAGCAGCAACTCAAGCAGAACGTATTCTTTACCGGTGAGATGGATCTTCTTCCCCGAACGGATCACGGTCCGGCGCACCATATCAACGGTCATATCGGCGATGGTGCAGACTGTTGCGGCCTGCGAGCGTGCCCGGCGCAGTAGGGTTCTTACACGTGCAACCAGCTCCGTAAAATCAAAGGGCTTAATCAGGTAGTCATCTGCGCCAAGCTCCAGTCCTTTCACTTTGTCCCGCACGTTGTCCTTTGCGGTTAAAAACAGGACCGGTTCTTCGTGCCCGGACTCCCTCAGTGCGCTGATGATTTGCCACCCGTCGAGGAAAGGCAGCATCACGTCCAGTATTATCAAATCATACTGTCCCTTCGACGCGGCCCCGAGACCATCGCGGCCATTATTAAAGAGATCGGCCTGATAGCCTTCCTCAACCAGTCCCTGCTGCAGGTAACGACCTGTTTTTTGTTCGTCTTCAACGATTAAAATACGCTGCATGGTCAACTCGCTGATATGAAAGTAAAAATCTCACGCATGAGCTTTGGCTGTCCCCTAGCTGACCTGAGACGGAGCAAGCATTCCGAGCCACGCTACGGCGCCCAGAATGATAATCGCAACAACGAATTCTGTCAGGATGCTGTTTCGCATCAGGGCAACGCTGCGATCATAATTCCCTTCCCTGACCATAACTTCAAGCCGGGGACCCAGGTGAAACCGGTTTGCTGCAGCCAGAAGAAGCATCAGAACAAACAGAGCCGTCTTGGCAAGCAATATCCTCCCCCAGGAACTGTTGAATAAGGGAGTTAAGTTACCCTCAGCAATATACAGATAGTTGACCAGCGCACTCAGGATCAGGGCTACAACAATCACCGTTCCTGCCGTGGCAAATTTTGCCAGGGAGTCAGATATCACAATGACGCTCTGTGCATTATGCTCGTTTCTGCGCATCAGCAGGATAGCAAATGCAACCAGAGCACCTGTCCAGGCACCTGCAGCGCCGAGATGGGTCAGATCGCTCAGTAAATGGAGATAGTAATGCAGACCGTCATGCATAACGGCGTGTCCTCCCCAGGCAAGTGTAGCCAGCGCCACGCCCCCACTCATCGTCATCAGCAGGCAGGACAATACTCTCTTATTAGTGTAAAGGAACAAAGCACCGAGTGTGGTAAACAGGGCACAGAGCCTGACAATCCAGCTAATACCCACATCAGTTTCTTCTATCACCATCTCGATAACATGGATGGATAATTCTCTGAGGTCAGTTACTCCACTCATGGCATTAGATACCAGGAGCATATTAATGCCAGTAAGAATGATGCCTGTAACAACAGCAAAGGTTATAAACGACCTGAAATTAGTCAGGTTATAGGTTTCATGTCTGACACCGCTTATTCCATATATCTGAAAAAATGGCAATCCAAATATTACCATCAAATCCAGATAAAGAAGAAAACGAATAACAATCATAATCAGGTCGTTCATAATATTACTTCACTGTAAAGGTGTAATTACCGGTAATAGGGTGCGTATCTGAAGAAACCGCGCGCCAGTCAACACGATAAGTGCCAGCGGGTAAAGGCTCTCGCGGAATAATGACCATCGATTTAGGGTCAGCGCCTGGCGCCACTTTTGCCGCGACCGGCATCGGAGAATGTGATGACATGCCTTTCATACCCGTCATCGTTAATTTTGCACCTGAGAATTTCACGGTCAGATTTTCCGAGAAATTAAGCTGAATCTTTTCCGGGGCCGCTACGGCTGAATCAGCCTGTGGCACAGAGCTTTTTAATTCCGGATGGGCCATAGCAGAGAAAGCAACGCCCATAACGAGGCCACCTGTAAGAATGGCTTTATTTAAAATCGACATTTTATTTACCTGTTTAGTTGAGTGTTTTATATCAGTGCGTTAAAACCAGATTCTGGCTCCCGCCAGGAATACTACCTGATGGTCTTTCTCACCTTCTCTTTTCGCCATATCGGATGTTTTCCCGTAAAGTTGATTCCAGGAAACGCCTATATAGGGTGCAAACTCACGGCGTATTTCATAGCGCAGCCGGAGCCCCAGCTCTGTGTCAGTCAGTCCCCTGCCGCGACCCCGCGATTCATCATCCTGACTGTAGAAATTCACCTCATAGGATGGCTGGAGTATGAGCCGGTTAGTCAGTAAAACGTCGTATTCTCCTCCCAGACGAAGGGCTGCTTTTCCGCCATTACTGACAAAACCCGTAATTTCAGACTCAAAATTATAGAGTGCCAGCCCCTGAAAACCGACAGCAGCCCAGGTCCGGGCAGAAGCAGGTCTGAAATCCTGCCTGACACCCGTAACCAAATCCCACCATGGGCCAACCGCATGTCCCCAGAGTAACTGCGCTTCAGCCGCCTCCGTTTCCCCATTGCTTCGTTCACCTTCACTCTTTAGCCAAATCCGATCTGTGTCGCCTCCAATCCAGCTGTTAACACTCCAGCTGAAATTGTTGGTGTTATCCGACCGTTGCCATTCCAGTTGATCCAGCAGAACCAGATAATTAATCGCACTGTCGTGAATCGCATGCCCCTGTAAATTGCCGAATGCAGCCTTCCGGTCGGCATCGGTAACAGGCGGAATTGGCGTTCTGCTCTCAGTTACAATGGGCTCCATTGACGTCATCTCAGTGAAATTCTCATCTGCTGGCATCTGCATGGCAGACATGTCGTGCCCGGCGTGGGGATCTGCAGAGACGGAGCCCGCCGCAATAGAAAGCTGTGAGGTAAACAAACCGGCGACCAGAACAGGTATGGCCTTCAAATTTCTCTTCATTCGCATCATTCCTCCACCCGGACTTCACGAAACATTCCCATTTCCATGTGATAGAGCAAATGGCAGTGATACGCCCAGCGGCCAAGCGCATCTGCTGTCACTCTGTAACTGCGTTTTGTACCAGGGGGAACATCTATTGTGTGTTTACGAACCATGAAATTACCGTTTTCATCTTCCAGATCGCTCCACATACCATGCAGGTGAATGGGGTGAGTCATCATGGTATCGTTGATCAGCGTGATCCTGAGCCGCTCACCGTATTTCAGCAGCACCGGTGCGGCATCTGAAAACTTGATTCCGTTAAATGACCAGGCAAACTTTTCCATGTGGCCGGTTAAATGCAGTTCTATGGTACGGCCAGGTTCACGTCCGTCAGGATCCTCAAAGCGGCTTTTCAAATCCGCGTACGTGAGAACCTTTCTTCCGTTATTTCGAAGACCAATACCCGGATCATTTAATTTCGGAGAGACGCTCATCGCCTGCATATCAACCAGTGGGTTATCCGTTTCTGACGCAGGATGACTTTGCATACCCGGCATTCCGGCCATCCGGGAATGATCCATACCGGCCATGCTGCTGTGATCCATGGGCGCGGAGGATGTCCCGCTATCCGGAAGGTCAGCACCGTCCATAGACATCATCTCTCCGCTGTTATCCATGCCTCCCATCTGGCTGTGGTCCATTCTTGCCATATCATGTCCCATTCCCCCCATACCCATATCTTCCATGGTCAACAGAGGACGGGGATCGAGGGGGGGAACGGCAGCACTTAACCCCTCTCTCGTGGCCAGTGTCCCTCGAGCGTAACCGGTCCTGTCCATGGATTGTGCGAAGATGGTATAGGCCTCACCCTGAGGCTCCACAATGACATCATAGGTTTCGGCAACGGCAATCCTGAATTCGTCAACGGTAACCGGGTTTACATACTGGCCATCTGCAGCCACGACCGTCATTTTCAGCCCGGGGATACGGATATCGAAATAGGTCATTGCCGAGCCGTTGATAAACCGTAAGCGTATCTTTTCACCGGGACGGAACAGTCCGGTCCAGTTTTTCAGCGGGGCCTGCCCGTTCATGAGATAGGTGTAGGTGTAGCCACTGACATCCGCGAGGTCAGTCGGATTCATTTTCATTTCAGCCCACATTTTCCGATCGGCAATGGTGGCTGACAGCCCCCTGGTATTCACGTCGCGGAAAAAAGAGCCAACGGTTGGTTTATTGAAATTGTAGTAATCCGACTGTTTTTTTAATTTTTTCAGCAGGCTGTGAGGATTTTCATCGGTCCAGTCAGACAACATGACCACATGCTCACGATCGTAAGCAAACGGTTCTGGCTCCCTGGCATCGATGATAATGGCACCGTATACCCCCTCCTGTTCCTGCAGACCGGAATGGCTGTGGTACCAGTAAGTCCCGTTCTGCTTAACCTTAAAGGTGTAAACGTAGGTATCATCAGGCTCTATGCCCATAAAACTCAGCCCCGGAACACCATCCATATTGGCCGGAAGAATAATGCCGTGCCAGTGAATGGACGTCTGTTCATTAAGACGGTTTTTGACCTTCAGGGTAATGGTGTCACCTTCTTTCCAGCGAAGAACGGGCCCCGGCAGGCCTCCATTGATTGTTTTGGCCTGACGCTCACTGCCCGTGATATTGACGGCCGTTTCACCAATGGTCAGGTCAAACTGAGTACCCTGCAGGGATGCGGCAACTGGCAGGCTCAGACTGGAACGCGCATTGAAACTCCATACGCCAAGACTTCCGGCTACGCCAGAGAGGGTTAACCCCTTCAGGAAAGTTCGTCGAGACGTTTTCAACAGCATGCGCATTCCCTTATTTAAAGTATGGTTACTGACAGAATTCGAGAACCGATTTAAATTAAATTACTGGTTCATCCACTTACAATGAAATGAATCTAGCACACCTTAAGAAACAAATTCATTACAATCGTGTAATGTACATAGCTGTATTACATTTACGTCATCTTCCCCACAGGTTGATTATTTTTATATATGATCATAAGGACATCTTTTATGTACCTCAGAAGGTAATTACACATGAATATATTAATCACGGCCACTGCGTTTACAGCTTTATTTTGTGGGGCAGCTTTTGCTCAGTCCAGTGATATTGCCCATGAAGCACATCGATTTGTTAATAATGCCTCAGCCGTCAGTCATGTGAATTCCTCGACGCATGAAAACTTACCGGACAGGGTTAATAAAAACAACACGCCCTCATTCTCTGAAATGAATGAACATGAAAGGGCCATTGTTGCTCATTCATTTATGAACAACAGCGCGTCCTATGCACATCAGAAAATGATTGAGGAACATAAAAAAATGCTGTCCGACAGTGGTGCAAATTCAAAGACCTCCTCTTCTTCTTTTAACGAACTGAATGCCGGAGAGAAAGCCGCCCTCGTGCATGAGCAGGTCAATAATGCCGGTGCGGAAGCTCATCAGACACAGGCAAGAAAGCTTCGCGGCCTGTATTCCTCCAGGTAACTGCAGGCGGGTTAGTGCTTAGCAGGGCTTTACTGACGGGTTACGTAGCAGGACATGAGCCCCATATTGCTCTGCCGTAACCTGTTTCAGTCCCGTTAATCATCACCGTCAGGCTGGTCATACAGTTCCCAGATCTTCAGGAGCAAACGGGAAACAAGATATGTTACAAAAATGACGACCATCAACGGTACTCCCGATTAACTGGCAGATGACACGCCTCCTGAAAACCCCTAGCATACGCCGCAGTGTTCATGCTAACGGCGAATTCCAGTAAATGTATTCTACCGATGTCGTAAAAGAAAATGCTTACCTTTCAGCCACCCGCTCGGGGCTGGAATCGAACGAGATCGCTATCCTTCAGCGCTCTTTGCCTTCCCGCTTTAATCTTCGGCATTTGAAAAAAAATGAATCATTAAAACTCGTACTGCAAAAGAAAGCGGGAAAATCACGTGTAGTGGCTTATAAATTTACGTCCGGCTCATTTAATTACACGGCGTATCGTATATCAGACAAAAAGTTCTATAATCTTTCCGATACTTCCGGGAAAGGCAGTCTCGATTATCCGTTACCAGCCACAGCAAGACTCAGTTCACCTTTCAATCCTGCAAGACTTAACCCGGTATCGGGAAAAGTGAGTCCCCATAATGGCATTGATTATTCCATGCCCATGAACACGAAAATAGTCAGCGTCATCGACGGAAAAATCACCCGGGCCGAATACAACAGTACCATGGGATATTTTGTTGAAGTAACGGGAAAAGCCGGTGTTAAAACTCGCTATCTCCACCTCAATAAAATACTCGTTACTAAAGGGGCCAGAGTTACCCGGGGAGGTGCTATTGCGTTATCCGGTAACAGCGGACGTTCATCCGGTCCTCATTTACATTACGAGCTGGTCATCAATAACAATCCTGTTAATTCACTGGCGTTCCGGGCATCGGCACCCGCTGATAACAAACTCGAACAGCATGCCTTTGCGCATGCCAGAGACTACGAACGATACCTGGACTGATAACGGGACCGCGACGCGGCCCCGTTTGCCGGATTAATTTTTTTTATCGTTTTCACTTCCGTGATGTTGGTGATCCCCATGCCCTCCGTGGCCGTGGAAAAGATGCATTAGCGGGCAGACCAGCAATAACAGATATGGCCAGTAACCTGCCACATGTGACCAGTGTTCTCGCAGGAGGGCAAATGCCGCGATCGCGGCGACAGCAATAAGCGCATAGGTGGTACTTTTCATACTGGACTCCTTCTGTTCATAACAGACCCTTCACTCAGTGTTATTTCCCGAGCCTGACACTTTTCAGACGCAACGCATTCACAATGACGCTGACGGAAGAAAGAGCCATGGCCGCCGCCGCAATAACTGGCGACAGCAGTATTCCATACACAGGATAAAGCAGGCCTGCAGCCACCGGCACACCAAGTGCGTTGTAGATAAATGCAAAAAACAGATTCTGTCGGATATTTTTCATGGTGATCTCTGACAGATGACGGGCCCTGTTCAGTATCATCAGGTCGCCTTTGAGAAGGGTGACTCCGGCACTTTCAATTGCCACATCTGTACCCGTTCCCATGGCTATTCCCACGTCAGCCGCTGCCAGCGCCGGGGCATCATTCACACCGTCTCCGGCCATCGCAACCACATGGCCAGACGCTTTCAGTCGGGTTATCACTGCTTTTTTGCCATCCGGCAGAATCCCGGCTTCAACCTCATCTATTCCCAGTTTCCGTGCGACTGCTTCAGCGGTAAGCTGGTTATCCCCGGTGAGCATAACGATGCGGATCCCCGCCTGACGCAACGCTTTAAGTGCATCCGGCGTGGTTGCTTTCACGGGATCCGAAATAGCTATCAGGCCTGCAAGGTCCCCGTCCGTGGCCACATAGATAACGGTAGCGCCTTCCATCCGCAACGTATCCGCAACGGCCTTTTGATTATCAACAACGATACTGTTTTCCTGCATAACCAGTTCATTACCAATAACAATCCGTTGACCTTCGACATCGCCTGTGACACCTTTACCCGACGGCGCATCGAAATGAGTGACTGCGGGTATTGCGATCCCCTTTTCCTGTGCTGCTCTGACGACTGCCATACCCAGCGGATGCTGCGAGCCTTTTTCCACTGCGGCCGTTACACGCAAAAGAGAGGCTTCCCCACCCGGACTGAGACTGATAATTCCTGTCACCGTAGGCGAACCTTCCGTGAGCGTGCCTGTTTTGTCGACAACCAGCGTGTCCACTTTTTCAAGACGCTCAAGGACTTCGGCATTTTTGATTAACACCCCGGCCTGGGCTCCTTTGCCCACCCCCACCATTATCGACATCGGCGTGGCCAGCCCCAGCGCGCAGGGACAGGCAATAATCAGGACCGACACAGCCGCAATCAGACCGTGCGCCATCCTGGGCTCGGGCCCCCAGACAGACCAGATCACGAAAGCAACAACCGCGATAAGTATCACCAGAGGAACAAACCAGCCTGAAACGCTGTCAGCCATTCTCTGGATGGGGGCTCGCGAACGCTGTGCATCAGCGACCATCTGAACAATTCGTGAGAGCATCGTTTCATCTCCGACTTTCTCTGCACGGATGATAAGACTACCTGTCTGATTAATCGTCCCCCCAATGACAGGGGCACCCTCCGTTTTGGTAACCGGCATAGACTCCCCGGTCACCATCGATTCATCAACGGTTGTTGTGCCTTCGACCACGATACCGTCGACCGGAATACTCTCCCCAGGTCTGATGCGGAGCTTATCGCCAGGCAGGACATCTTCCGCATTAATATCCGTTTCATGACCGTCATGGTCCAGCCGCCTGGCGGTTTTGGGGGCAAGGTTCAGAAGCGCAGTAATGGCACCTGAGGTTTGTTCCCGTGCCCGCAGCTCAAGAACCTGTCCCAGCAGTACAAGCACCGTAATTACTGCCGCGGCTTCAAAATAAACGGCCACCAGGCCATCCATGTTTCTGAACGATGCAGGAAACCAGGAGGGGAAGACAGTTGCAATGACGCTGTAAACCCAGGCTACGCCGGTCCCCATAGCAACAAGGGTAAACATATTCAGGGAACGGTTACGTAACGACATCCCGGCCCGGGCGAAAAATGGCCAGCCACACCACAACACGACAGGAGAGGCCAGAAGCAGCTGCAGCCATGTGTTGTACTGTGGCGATACTATATTTCTCAAGGCGGGAAACAGATGAGATCCCATTTCGAGTATCAGAACCGGAAACGCCAGCAACAACCCCAGCCAGAAGCGTCTTGTCATGTCGCGAAGTTCATCGCTTGGCCCCGTGGATGCCGTGGCTACGAGTGGTTCCAGTGCCATTCCACAGACAGGACAGCTTCCTGGACCACGACGGCGTATCTCCGGGTGCATCGGGCATGTCCACACACCTTCAGAAATATCGTTCTCCGCCTGGTGGTGAGGCTGTTTTATCTGATCAGGGATGACCTCGTGGTGATGGTGGTGATGGTGGTGATGGTGGTGATGGGAATGTTCACTGGCATCTTCTGTAAGATAATGATCGGGATGAGCTTTAAATTTGCTCTCACAGCTGGCGGAGCAGAAATAAAGCTGATGCTCCTGGTATCGAATGCTGCTGTGCGCCTTATCGGGCATGATTGTCATCCCGCACACGGGATCTCTCACCTTATGCAATACGTGACTCTCGTCCGGGGATAATGTCTGTTCAGAGGCAGTCTGGTTGTTGTGTTGCACTGCATTGTCATTTTTCACAGTAACTCTCCTTATGCAAACCTGAAGCGTCTTCTGTATTCAGGTTATGTCATGGATGCGATTACCACGAATGTCGCCGGCACAGGAGTGCCTGCTACCGGCGTCCCGTTATCAGCCGTTCCGCTGACTATTCGATTCGCTGGAAGATCTTTTTACTGCCCTCCGGAGAGAATGCGATAACATCGTAAGCCTCTTTACGGGCCCCCATCTCCATTCCCGGGCTTCCCGCAGGCATACCGGGGGTGGCAAGGCCATAAATCCCTGAACCAGACTGCATTGCCTTATGTATCGTTGTGGCAGGCACATGACCTTCAATGATCAAATTACCAGTAACTGCGGTATGACAGCTTCTCAGCTCAGCAGGAACAGCATATTTTTCTTTCAGGGCTGACAGAGCCTGATCATTCATGACGTGGGTCCGTACCTCAAACCCGTCCTTTTCCATCGCCTTGCCCCACAGGGAACAGCAACCACAGTTTTCAGACTTGTACATGTCTATTACTTTTTCACCTGCCATTGCCGGAAGTGAAAGGCCAAAAGCCAGGGCCATTAAAATTATTTTTTTCATACTCACCTCTGTATGTTATCGATGTAAACCCTGACGTCAGGGTGAATTTATGCAAAAGGACACCCGCAGGGGTGTCCTTTCAGGGTTATGACACGCTCTTTTTATGTCTGCGCAGCCAGATGAGTTTATAGGCGGCAGGAATAATGAACAGGGACAGCAGCGGAGCTGTGATCATCCCGCCAATCATGGGGGCCGCAATACGGCTCATGACTTCTGAACCTGCGCCGGTTCCCCAGAGTATCGGCAGCAGACCCGCGATGATCACCGCCACGGTCATGGCTTTCGGCCGGACACGCAGCACGGCACCATGATAAAGGGCTTCATCAAGACCTTCCGGTGTGAACGTCTCTTTACGGGACAATTCCGGGTGCACTTCAATGGCATGACGCAGATACATCAGCATGACCACGCCAAACTCTGCTGCCACCCCGGCCAGGGCGATAAACCCGGTTCCGGTCGCCACTGACATATGGAAGCCCTGCCAGTACAGGAACCATATTCCGCCAACTAGGGCGAACGGCAGGCTCATCAGGATCAGCAGGGCTTCGTCAACCCGGCGGAATGCCAGATACAACAGGATGAAAATGATCATCACCGTCATCGGCACCATCAGCTTCAGTTTCTTGTTGGCATGCTCAAGCAGTTCAAACTGTCCGGAGAATGCCACACTGGTTCCCGGTCTCAGTTTCACTTTCTCGCTGATGGCCGTCTTAATGTCGTTAACCACCGACACCATGTCCCTGCCGCGGGCATCAACATAAATCCAGCTGGCTGGCCGGGCATTTTCGGTTTTCAGCATGGTTGGTCCAGAAACGACGTTAATATCCGCGACATCGCCCAGCGTGATCTGCTGCTTCATCGGGGTCAGGATCGGCATCTGTTTCAGCGCCTGCGGACTGTTCCGGTAATCCTGCGGGTAGCGAATGTTAATAGGGTACCGGGCCACCCCTTCAACTGTCTCACCCACCATAGCACCTCCGATTGCTGAAGAGACGAACAGCTGGACATCACCTACCGTCATCCCGTAGCGGGAGGCTTTCTCCCGGTTGATATCGATATCGATGTAGCGCCCGCCCTCAAGTCGCTCAGCCAGGACAGACACCACGCCAGGCACGGTTTTGGCTACCGCCTCGATACTCTGCGCCGTCGCGTCGATATCGGACAGAACAGTCCCGGACACTTTGATACCTATCGGGCTTTTGATCCCGGTTGAGAGCATATCAATACGGTTACGGATAGGCGGCACCCAGAGGTTTGCCAGACCCGGTAAACGGACTGTCCTGTCGAGTTCATCAATAATCTTGTCAATTGTCATGCCGGGACGCCACTGATCCTCAGGTTTGAGCTGGATCGTGGTTTCCACCATTTCGAGCGGCGCGGAATCCGTTGCGGTCTCTGCTTTACCGGTCTTGCCAAATACAGAAGCCACTTCAGGAACGCTTTTGATTAACTTGTCTGTTGTCTGCAGGAGCGCTGCAGCTTCTGCCGGAGAGACGCCAGGCAAGGTCGACGGCATATACAGCAGATCGCCCTCGTTAATCTTCGGCAGAAATTCACCGCCCACCTGACTCAGTGGCCAGATAACCGTGAAAATGGACAAGGCCGCAACCAGCAGGGTTGTTTTTGGCCAGTGGAGGACCCGCAGCAGCAAAGGATGATACGCTTTGATCAGCACCCGGTTCAGGGGGTTACTGGTCTCTGCAGGAATTTTCCCCCGGATCCAGAATCCCATCAGAATAGGAATGACGATGATGGCCAGTGCGGCCGCTCCCGCCATGGAGTACGTTTTCGTGAATGCCAGCGGGCCAAACAGACGACCTTCCTGCCCTTCCAGGGTAAAGATAGGAATAAAGGACAGGGTGATGATCAGCAGGCTAATGAACAACGCGGGTCCCACTTCCACGGAGGCGTCGGTAATCACCTTCCAGCGGGTGGCGTTGTCAATCTGCTCACCCGGATGCTGATGATCCCACTCCTCAAGCCGTTTGTGCGCATTTTCAATCATCACAATGGCGGCATCCACCATCGCACCGACGGCAATCGCTATCCCTCCCAGCGACATGATATTGGCGTTCAGTCCCTGGAAGTGCATGACGATAAAGGCGATACACAGGCCAAGCGGCAGAGAGATAATCGCCACCAGGGCAGAACGTACGTGCCACAGGAACAGAGCACAGACGATGGCCACCACGATAAACTCTTCCAGAAGTTTGGAACTGAGGTTATCAATCGCCCGGTCGATTAACTGGCTGCGATCGTAGGTGGTCACGATTTCAACGCCTTCCGGCAGGCTGGCCTTCAGCGTCTCCAGTTTATCCCTCACTGCCGTGATAACGTCGCGCGCATTTTTACCCGACCGCAGGATCACCACGCCGCCAGCGACTTCTCCCTGGCCGTTCAGCTCGGCAATACCACGCCTCATTTCGGGCCCGGTCTGCACGCGGGCAACATCCCGCAGATAAACCGGCACGCCGTTCTCACCTGTTTTCAGGACGATGTTATTAAAATCATCAATGCTCTGAAGATAACCGCTGGCACGGACCATATACTCCGCTTCGGCCATTTCAACGGATGAACCACCGGCCTCCTGGTTAGACGATTCAAGAGCCTGTTTCACTTCGGGCAGGCTGATCCCATACTGGGACAGTTTTACCGGATTGACCTGAATCTGGTACTGCTTCACCACGCCACCAACCGAGGCTACCTCAGCCACGTTCGGGATGGTCTTCAGTTCAAATTTCAGAAACCAGTCCTGCAAAGAACGCAGTTCTGAAAGGTCGTGTTTTCCGCTGCGATCGACCAGGGCATATTCAAATATCCAGCCCACTCCCGTGGCGTCCGGACCGATTTCAGAGCTCACACCCGCAGGCAGTTTGCCCTGAACCTGATTCAGGTATTCCAGCACGCGCGAACGGGCCCAGTACAGATCGGTCCCGTCTTCAAAAATGACATACACATACGAATCACCGAACTGTGAAAAGCCACGCACGGTTTTTGCGCCAGGTACGGACAGCATGGTGGTGGTAAGCGGATAGGTGACCTGGTTTTCTACAATCTGCGGAGCCTGTCCGGGATAGCTGGTTTTAATAATGACCTGCACATCTGACAGGTCAGGCAGCGCATCGACCGGCGTGTTAATTATCGTCCATGTGCCCCAGATGCTGAGAAACAGTGCGCCCATCATGACCAGGAAACGGTTGGCGACAGAGCGCCGGATAATCCATTCAATCATCGTCGTCTCCTCAGTGCCCTGAATGCATATTTACAGGCTGCTCAGACATTGCTGGCATACTGTTTTCTGTTTTTTCAGGGTGGCGCATACGTTCCAGCGCGCCCGTAATATTGGCTTCGGAGTCAATGAGGAACAGGCCACTGACCACCACGGTATCGCCTTCATTAAGACCGGAGCCAATGCCGGACTGTTGCTGTGATTCATGCAGAACGTGGATCTGTTTCGGCACAAACTTGCCTTCATCATCAACAGTAATCACGCGCTGTTCTTTGCCGGTATCGATAACGGCCTGGCTTGTTATCAGCAGCATCTCCTGACTTTGGGTATTCAGTTTGAGATAGGCATTCATGCCCGGCTTGAGAAACTCATCCTTGTTAGTAACCTGGAGGCGGACCTGAAGCGTGCGGGTTGTCTGATCCACGCTGGGAAGAATGTTCCATTTTTCGACATGGAATGTTTTATCCGGATAAGCCGGTACCGAAATTTCAAACTGCGACGTATCTTTCAGCAGATAGGCGATAGATTCTGGCACTGCAGCGCTGATCCAGACCGGGTCCATCCCCTGAATCTGAGCCACCACCTTATCTTTGGAAATATTCATGCCGGTGCGCAGGTCAAATGCAGTAATGACACCATCAATAGGTGCTTTAATGGTAAAACGGGTCTGGATTGTGCGGGTTGAACGCAGCCTTTGAATATCCTCTTCCGGCATACCAGCCAGACGAAGTCGCTCCAGAACCCCTTTTATCTGGGTTGGCGTACCGCCTGTACCGGATAACAGCAGAAACTCACTTTGTGCCTCAACCCATTCAGGAATGGTGATATCGATAAGCGGAGTGCCTTTCTTCACATGATCGCCAATCGTCAGGGGATACACTTTTTCGACGAAACCGTCAGAACGCGCCTGCACAATGACAAACTGATATTCGTTGTAACTGACATTAGCCGGGATTGTCTGAGAATAATTCAGCATTCCTCGCGTGACTTTTTGCGTTTTTAATCCCAGATTCTGAACCTGAGTTGGATCGATACGGATCCCGCCACTGCTTTTATCGCCACTTTCATCAGCATATTTCGGCACAAGGTCCATATCCATAAAAGGCGATTTTCCGGGTTTATCAAATTTGGTATCCGGTTTCATAGGGTCATACCAGAAAAGTACCTTTTTCTCCGGTGCCTTTTGTTCTGCTGGTACTGTTTTTTGTGATGAGTTTAAATACTGCCAGGCAGTAACCGATATCAGCCCCCCTGCTATGAGGCTGCTGATAATTATTGCAGCATATTTTATCTTTAAAGAAGCCATACAATTTCTCGCTGAAAAATCAAAACACCTGGCATATGCGCACGATTATTCATTCACAGTAATCCCATAATGAATGTTCAGGCGCACTGGATGTATTCGCTCCGGACTGTTAATCAGGATTGCGTAACGTTAATGCTTTTGAGTAAGGAGATATTGCCCTGCTGAATAAACGAGAAATCGACATGGTTGCCGGTTTTCAGGGCATTGATAGCGTCGTCTGCATTAACAAAAGTGAAGCGCATGGTCATTGCAGGCCAGCCCACCGCCGGGATTGCTTCGTGCGAAATGGTAATCTTTTTACTATTCATATCAATGTCTTTAACGATACCGGTGCCCTTGATAACCTGCTGTACCGAAGCATCACTGGCAGCATTCATATCGCCATGCTGATGTGTTTCAGCATGAAGACCGGCAGAAAACATGACAGAGAAGGCACCAAATAAAACGGCTTTAAGTGAATTACGCATTTTAATTTCCTGATTAATTGAATAAATTTACTCTACCCAACCGCCACCCAGCGCGGTAAACAGATTAATTTCGTTAACCTGTCGGGAATAGGTAAGATCGAGAATGGTTTGCTGCGTCGCGAAGAGGGAACGTTCTGCATCCAGCACTTCGATGTAACTGACAGCACCACTTGCATACAATCCTCTGGCACGCTGTAGAGTTATCTGAAGTGAATCAAGATAACGCTGCTGTGACTCAAGTTGCTGGCTAAGGCTGTCGCGCAGCGCAAGCGTGTCGGAAACATCCTTAAAGGCTGACTGAATTTTTTGTTCGTAATTAACCACGGACTGTTGCTGGCGAATTTCAGCCAGCTTCAGATTGGCTTTGTTCCTGCCAGCATTAAATATAGGAATTTCAATTTTAGGAATAAAATTCCACATTCCACTTCCTGACGTAAAGAGGCTGGACAGCTCCGTACTGCTTGAGGAGAGACCACTGGTCAGGGTAATGGACGGGAAAAAAGCCGCTCGCGCTGCGCCAATATTGGCATCAGCCGCTTTCAACTGGTATTCCGCTTCCATAATATCCGGACGCTGCAGCAATATTTGTGACGACAGATTTGGTGGCAATTTTACTGGTGCGATCTCCCCACCTTTAATCCCTTTTTCTGACGGAACTGCGCGGTACGTTCCCAGCACCAGTTGCAGGGCATTGTTTGCCTGAGCCAGATCGCCTTCTCGTTTGGCTATTTCGGCGCGGGTACTTTCGATTTGCCCCCTGGCTTGTTCAAGCGCCAGAACGTTCGTACTCCCGGTCACCAGTTGTTGCTCAACGAATGCATAAGACTGTTCATAATTTTTCAGCGTTTCCCGCGCAATACGGAGTTGTTCGTACGCCAGTTGCTGGCTGAAATAGCTCTGTGAAACGTTGGAGACCAGCAGGATGTGTACGGCACGACGGGCTTCTTCGCTGGCAAAGTAGTTCTGGCGATCAGCCTCACTCATGTTCTTAAGTTTGCCAAAAAAATCGAGCTCATAGCTGAGCTCCAGACCCGCGTCGTACTCCTGTGTGGTCGGCTTGTCACCTTTCAGACCACCGTTGTATGTGATCCCGGATGAGGCATTCAGTTGGGGATAACGATCTGCATCCGTGACGTTGAACTGGGCCCGGGCCTCTTCAACCTTCAGGGCAGCCATTCTCAAATCACGGTTATTATTCAGGGCTTCACCGAAAAGCCTGCTGACCTGGGGATCGACAAAAAAGTTTCGCCAGCCCGTATCCTGATAGCTGTTTACCGCAGGCGTCAGACTGTTTTTAGACAATGAAAACTGCTGGGGAACCGGAGCTGGCGGACGCTGATATTCAGGTGCCAGAGAAACACAACCAGCCAGGATGAATATGGTACTGATGCTGAGTAATTTTAATTTGAACATAACGCTTCTCGTACAGGCAGACCTGGTAAATGGTTCAAACGAAGTCCAGAGTATTGATAGGGATACTTTACCGAACGCTCTCTGTTTGCCGGGTGACAGGATAATGACAATGTTGTCATTTTTGCTGTAATCCGTTGATAACGATCGTGGGCGCAATAAAATGACATTAGCAGCCAGCCGGGGAGCATGATGAAAATATTAATCGTTGAAGACGAAATTAAAACAGGTGAATATCTCAGCAAGGGGCTGACAGAGGCGGGGTTCGTCGTGGATCACGCTGATAATGGTCTGACCGGATATCATCTTGCCATGACAGCCGAGTATGATTTAGCCATCCTGGATATCATGCTGCCTGATGTAAACGGCTGGGATATCATCCGTATGCTGCGCAGTGCCGGAAAGGGGATGCCGGTATTACTGCTGACGGCCCTTGGCACGATTGAACACAGGGTCAAAGGACTTGAGCTGGGTGCGGACGATTATCTGGTGAAGCCCTTTGCGTTTGCTGAACTGCTCGCCCGGGTAAGAACCCTCCTCAGGCGGGGAAACACGATGATCACGGAAAGCCAGCTTAAAGTGGCTGACCTCTCGGTTGATCTCGTATCCAGAAAAGTCAGCCGCGCCGGGAACCGCATTGTGCTCACCAGTAAAGAGTTCAGCTTGCTGGAATTCTTCATTCGCCATCAGGGAGAAGTTCTTCCCCGCTCCCTGATTGCCTCTCAGGTCTGGGACATGAATTTTGACAGCGACACTAACGCGATTGATGTCGCAGTAAAGCGACTCCGCGCTAAAATAGACAACGATTACGGGACAAAACTGATCCAGACAGTGCGGGGCGTGGGCTACATGCTGGAGATCCCGGATGCATAGCAAACCGTCCAGACGACCTTTCTCACTCGCTCTGCGGCTGACCTTTTTTATCAGCCTGTCCACAATACTGGCGTTTATCGCCTTCACCTGGTTTATGCTGCATTCTGTTGAAAAGCATTTTGCCGAGCAGGATGTCAGCGATCTGCAACAAATCAGCACCACACTGAGCCGTATACTCCAGTCCCCGGCAGATCCGGATGAAAAAAAAGTAAGCAAAATAAAGGAATCGATCGCCAGCTACCGCAACGTTGCCCTTTTGCTCCTCAATCCCCGGGGTGAGGTGCTGTACAGCTCTGCGCAGGGGGCAGCACTACGCCCGGCCGTGAATTCAGCCGATTTTAGCGAGCACAGCCGCGCACGGGATGTCTTTCTCTGGACGGTGGAGGATACTGCGAGAGCGATGGATACCGGGTCCGGAATGAAGATGGAAACGTACCGGATTATCGCCTCCTCTGGCCAGGCGACATTTCAGGGCAAACAGCAGAACTATGTCATGCTGACTGGCCTCTCCATTAATTTCCATCTCCATTACCTCGATGCGCTGAAAAAAAATCTGATTGCGATTGCCGTCGTGATAAGCCTGCTGATTGTTCTGATCATTCGCATTGCTGTCCGTCAGGGGCACCTGCCCCTTCGTAATGTCAGCAATGCCATTAAAAACATCACCTCCGAGAATCTTGATGCGCGGCTGGAACCGACACGCGTTCCCATTGAGCTGGAGCAGCTGGTTATCTCGTTCAATCATATGATTGGAAAGATTGAGGATGTTTTTACCCGCCAGGCCAATTTCTCTGCCGATATCGCGCACGAGATCAGAACACCCATCACCAATCTGGTGACGCAGACTGAAATCGCTCTGAGTCAGGATCGAACGCAGAAGGAACTTGAGGATGTCCTCTATTCCAGCCTTGAAGAGTATAACCGGATGACCAAAATGGTCAGCGACATGCTGTTCCTGGCACAGGCGGACAATAATCAGCTGATACCTGACAGGGTTCGGTTTGACCTCAGAGCAGAAGTCATGAAAGTCTTCGAGTTTTTCGAAGCCTGGGCCGAAGAACGCAATATTATGCTCAAATTTAACGGGATGCCCTGCCTGGTTGAGGGAGATCCACAAATGTTCAGAAGAGCGATCAATAATCTGTTATCCAACGCCCTGCGTTATACCCCAGAGGGACAGGCAATCACCGTCTCAATAAGAGAGCAGGAGAGCTTTTTTGACCTTGTGATTGAAAATCCGGGGAAACCAATCCCTGAAGAGCATTTATCAAGGTTGTTTGACCGTTTTTATCGGGTGGATCCGTCCAGACAACGAAAAGGAGAAGGCAGCGGCATCGGCCTTGCGATTGTGAAGTCAATCGTGGAAGCACATCACGGAAGAGTGCAGGTGGAATCGGACGTACACTCAACGCGTTTTATCTTATCCGTGCCCAGACTGGAGAAAATGATTCCGGACACCCAGTGCTGGGAATAAAGATTTAAATGACAAAGATGTCATTAGCCTGTCATGCAGCAAACAGAAGCCATTCGATATAATTAGTGCAACTTATCAGGAAGGCTGGATTGCTTTATCAATATCCGGCGTCAGTGGACGCCAGGAAATGAATATCCAGTCCTCTCCCGGAGAAATAAACACTTCCGAACCTGTTTCAGTTATGGAACTGAAAACACCGGTTGTACTCCCCCGGACATCACTAATTAAGAAATGGAGAGTTATCATGAAAAATATCGTATTAGCATCCTTGCTGGGCTTTGGCTTAATTTCTTCGGCCTGGGCCACTGAAACCGTGAATATCCATGAGCGGGTCAACAATGCACAGGCACCTGCTCACCAGATGCAGTCTGCTGCGGCTCCTGTCGGGATCCAGGGGACTGCACCTCGTATGGCCGGTATGGACCAGCATGAACAGGCCATTATTGCTCATGAAACCATGACGAACGGGTCGGCGGATGCGCACCAGAAAATGGTGGAAAGTCATCAGAGGATGATGGGAAGTCAGACCGTTTCCCCTACCGGGCCGTCGAAGTCATTAGCGGCAATGAATGAGCATGAAAGAGCTGCAGTTGCCCATGAATTTATGAATAACGGTCAGTCTGGCCCACATCAGGCCATGGCCGAAGCGCATCGTCGCATGCTCAGTGCAGGCTGACGGCGAGGGAAGTATCTGTGCTGTCCTTATTTCCTTGATAGATTTTTCCGTAACCGGATATATGGCAACATCTTTGCCCCCTACAGGGGGCATTTTTATCAGATTCTGCTACAGTTAACGGGCATCAACGCTAAAAGGATATTTTTTATGAAAGCCAGAAACACTTTATTTGCAGTATTAATGTTATCCCTGCCAGCGATTTCAGCAGAACATTCAGAAATGAAAATGACTGATATGTCTACCTCGGCTTCGTCACAGGAATATATGGCTGGCATGAAAGACATGCATGACAAAATGATGGCTGCCGTAAATGAGTCCGATCCCGACAAGGCTTTTGCGAAAGGCATGGTAGCGCACCATGAAGGGGCAATAGCAATGGCTGAGACCGAGCTCAAATACGGAAAAGATCCGAAAATGAGAAAGCTCGCGCAGGACATCATTAAAGCTCAAAAAGGTGAAATTGAGCAGATGAATAAATGGCTTGATAGTCAAAAGTAAACATTGTAGAAATGTCACGACAAGCGTGATTTTACATCGTTCCTGGGCGCGGGAGTCGGTTAATCTTTATATAATTCAAACCCGATTAATTGCGGGTTTTTACTACTCTGTACTCCGGTCCTTTGTTGAGGACCGGAATATAAGCACCTGAGATGCTTATTTAATACATTATCTCGTCATGGATACAATGTCGCTCAGGATCTCAACCAGCTCGCTTCTCTCCTGCGTTCCGTCATGATAGGTTGATCTTGAGATGATTCTTTCTGATGTCATCTGAGGCCAGAATTTATCTAGTACATTATCGGGTTTCATTCCCACAGCCCGGCCGATTATTTTTTTAGCGTCACAGGTGTCCGTAAACGTGACGGCTACACCAGTAATTTCCTCGATAAGATCCGGGCACAGATAGTTTTCTATCTCACGTTTGCGCGTAGCGAAAAATACCTTACCGGCCTCCTCTACTTCTTTTTTACGCTTCTGGATGGACAGAACCTGTGCAGGGTCTCCCCCAATATCGGAGTCCAGAAATACGCACCAGGGAAGCCCCAGATCTTTGGCCAGATTCAATGTAACCCAGTGTTTGACGCTACCACACCCTCCTATGAGGACTGGCACTATTTTCACGTCCTCCAGAGAGGCTGGCAGCGCACCTGACTGTTTTAATGAACTGGCCGCATGCCTCAGGAAAGTAACATCCGACTTTCCCTCTACCAGAACAATCCCCTGCGCCCTTTCCATACCGGTCTCTGGCAGCACCCCCAGGCTTTCAGTGGCTTCCTTCAGCACTGCGTCATCCGGCATTTTTACTACGGGTTCACCCGCCTCATTTCGGGTAACATAACGTACGCCTTCGACAGGGATTAATCCGGCCAGCGCCGGGACATGGGTGGTGACGATAATCTGACGGTGCGGCTGGCCTGCCAGTGCCAGTAACGCTTTCATCAGCATCATCTGATAGTTCGGATGCTGTGACGTTTCAGGCTCCTCTATGGCATAAATCACATTTCTGGGCGTCCCCGCGACATTCTTTTCAGCCTCAGCCCGAAAAAAATTCAACAGGATAAGCCTCCTTATCCCGCTGCCGCGCTTATTGATGGGGATGCCATTTTCCCCGTCCAGGGTGAAATTGAAGGTCCACTTGGGTTTCTCCTTAAATCGTGGAGTCAGTTCACTGGCGAGTTCGGGGGCCATTTCACGTAATTTATCCAGCGTTCTCTGTGCGACATCCAGGACGCTGTCCTGAATCTCATTTTCCAGCGCTGTAATTTTGTCCTGCAGCGCAGCCTGAGCGTCTTTTACGGCCTGCTGTAAGGGGTTTTTAGCTTCGGAATCCCCGTCGCTGCTTTCCCTGTCGGCTTTGAAAATCGCATACGTGGGCAGCAAATCGAGGATCTTACCCCATAATGATTTTGTGTCGGTTCCGAACTCTTTATCGACATCCAGCATAATTTCCGAACAGGTATAGGGGGCTGCGGCTTCCCTGATGGCCTGACGCCATAACGATGCAGTGCGTTTATCCGCCACATTTTTTTCAACTTCTTTTCCCACCGCCTTGAGCTCAGAAATTTTCATGCCCAGTAAATTTCTCAGGGGCTCCTCATCCGGGTGGATGCAGCGGATGCAGGTCTGCTCCGGTTTTCCTGAGGTCGTTGCTTTAAACGTTTTGACGATTTCAAAATTGCCGTCCTCATTCAGCAGATGTTCTGAGGCGAGCGTGGTCTGCACCCTGTCGTCGATCATGATAAAATCGGGCAGGTCATCAAATTCACAGGCTATTTCAAAACGGCCGTCCCCTTCTCTTAGGCTGAAACAGTTCATGTCATTCTTGTCAGCCTTCATTCCTTCTGTTTCAAAAAAAATAGCCAGCGCTTCCAGAAGCGTTGATTTCCCAAAGTCATTACGACCGACAATACCCGTCATGCTTTCATCAATAATGATTTCAGTAGAGTTTTTGTAGCCTCTGAAGTTTTTCAGTTTTAATTTTCTGAGCCGCATATGAAGTCCTGTGTGTAAGAAAGCGTTTTGCTGCAACCTGAATACAAAATATATTTTCAAATGCCTGCCAACAAGCAGGGATAACCGTTATTCAGAATATCTTAACGACATTTCGGGATTATGATCTGGTCGCGCTTTCAGAACTTTACTGCCCCTCAAAACACCGGAAACTAACTTGTGGTTGGTTACATGGCAAAGTTAAAACTCCAGAATCACGGGTAATGATTTCAATGCTTATTATATTTTTTGGAATTGACTCATGAGCTTTATAATTTAAATGATAATAATAACCATTCTTTTATGCGTAATATTTGCTACTGACACTGATGAATTTAAAAGAAGATAGATTTTCATTTACGGATTATTTCCTAAATTCATCGATAATGTGATCGACATAAAATTTTCACTGAAGAATGAAGAGATAATTTAAGGCCGAGCGAAATAGCTCAAAATGGTGTATTTAACATAACAGAAGAAATGAAAGGCTCTATCGCAACCTGATACTTCAGGCCGCTAAGGGGTTAATCTTGTTGAAGAAAAATTAGACCGGGAAGCGCCAGGCGTCACCATTTCTCCCGCCTGGCTGGAAGTGAAGAATAATTGTGCATAGCTCCGTATTCGGGCTTTGCATCTGACAATGGTTCCCTGGATGAAAGTACGATCTCCACTCCAAGGACGCTGAACACCCTAAACAAACGCTCAAAACCCGCACTTGCAGGGTTGGCCTCTAGTCGGGCATAAGTTTGCTGTGTTATACCCAAACGTTCAGAAACATCTTTTTGCGTCAGTCCATTGGCTTTGCGAAAGCCGATTAAAACAGGACGTAACTGATTCAAAGTCTTCAAAGCGTATTGAGTGTTCATAAGTGACCTTCCGTATCGACGGGTTAACAAGCATAACGCAGGGATTTACAGCATATAGGCTGTAATGCTCATTAACAGACTATAGGCTGTAATACGAATCTTGCCAAGATGCGGCATCTTTCAAATACAAGGCCGTATTGGGTAAGCAGTACACCGTTATATAGCACCCCTTGCCCCTTTGCTGGAGAGGGACCCACGTGATCGCAGGTCTTTTAGACGTTGTTGCTAACCGGCATCATACACAGGTGGTAACCCCCAGGGAAACTCTATGAGTGATAATTTATTCCTGCCCCAATCAAAATATAAAACCTTATCTAACTAGCTTTCTTAGTATTTTATAAATGAAGTGAAATTAGCGAAGAAGTTTTACATTGTAAAGTGAGCAAAAATATTTACCATTCAACTGGCAAAATTTACAATCTGCAGCCCTTAGCCTGAGAAAATGCACATTAACAGAATAATCATCAAGTCCGATAGAGGCATAACTTACGTCCTCAAAAATATCAGAAATAAATGAGTTGAAATTACAAAAATTAACTTCACTTAACATCTTGAACACCGCAGAAATATATCTATCATGCATTATCTTGACTTCGATAACCTTAGATAAACTTGAATGCGACTTACATTTGAAGAGATCAAAGAGAAAGTAAATCAGCATATTTTTATTGTCCGAAATCCATTTTAAAATTTTATTACGTGCACATGGTAATATATACACTGGATTTTTGAAAGGGTTTGAAACGTCAACCACAAGGGAACAATAACCATGAGGATTTATTCCACTTATAATTAAGTCACTAAGTCCTTTCACTGCATTCAAATAGTTATCAAAACAAACCTCATATAAACTGGTACTATGAACTGCACATTTAGATTCAAACAACCATCTATGACGCAGATAACCAATGCCTTTAGAGTGTATATCTTCAACAATACATTTGTGACAGTAACGAATGTTTGAGATGTTTACCAATGGATATGAATTAGTTATGTGAAAATTTTTCCGACAGGCATCTTCAACAGCGTTAAAATACCCGTAAACACCAGAAGATAACGACACTATATTGGAAGTTAGTATATAACCATTTCTAGTGGCAAGAATGTCATATATATCCTGCAAGCTATGCAATTTGTACATATCAATCAGTTCGAAACGAGGAAAGGCATCGTACCTTAGTGCGCCATGCTTTGATATTATGTTCCTGCAATTGGATAAGTTATACATTATCTGTGAACGCAGAAGAAAACTGTGCCACAATTCATTTTCGTAAACCATATAACTCCCTCTTATTTAATTAGTTCCATTTTTCTGAGAAGTATCATTGTCATTGGTAGTTTATCTCTGTATTTCAAAAGCCAGCCATGCCCTCCCAGTAAAGCATCTAGACTTGTAAGTGACATCGAGTACTGCCCCTGAGATAAAACATCATTTATTAATGATGATGAGATAATATCTCTCTCGCTCCAGTCTACTCTTTTATTTTTATAGCATCGTATTGTTTTAGGAAGACAGGAATTAAGCCAGTCACATTCATGTTTATTTAGCCAATAGAAACTTGCATAACAACTTTCTTTGACTAACTTTCGTGTTATAGAAACGGATTGATTATGTATAAATCTTAATATTTTCTGCTTATGACGCCGTCTTAAAGAATCTTTTTTACATTTTTTACGCCATGAGCATAAACCGTAACAAGATGAAATTACAGAGGATACAGCTCCTTCCGATAATGAGTTTTTCTCAGCTATGGATGCCAGACTAAACCCCCTTACAGCCATAGACTTGATAAGCAATTCAGTGAATATATTAATTTTTGTGTTTCGCTTAAACGCCCTCAGGTATTTTTTATAAATAAGTGTTTTAATGTAACATCTGCTGCGACTAAATTCCTTCCCAAGGTTGCTAACACTAGTATTATTTTCAACTATATGAAAACTGTATTTCTTATGACTTTTAAAGATTTCTTTCTTTTTATTAGTACGACTTCCTGCATACGTTGGCCAGCAAGTATTTAACAAACAATAACAAAGCAAAAGATGCTTTGTGGGATGCTGACAACATTTGTCTTTGAGTATAGGCTCCCAGTAATGATAATCAGTTAGGGATGTTGGTATAAGTCCCGATGAACCCTCCCCAAATAACTGGCACTTAGCATAAACATGTGCGTAGAATACATTTTTCTTTAAATTTCCATCCAATGATAATAAATTCAACTTTTTAAGTACATCCATGTAATTGGGGTGTGTAATATCTTTTCTTCTGATTATATTTAGGGACTCATAACAAAACTTAGCAAAATCGAAGTCTATCTCATTGCTAAGTTGTTCTGTATACGAAACAGGAGGCATCAGTCCAATACGTATGTGCGGTGAAGAAGGGACATGGATGCTTTCAAGCGCTACCGGATGCCGATGGCAGGTTGTAACCCCATGAAGCTGATGCGCCAGATGCCAATAAGTAACACCATAATGAAAAGTATCTTCACGAGCGCAAACCGGGCAAAACTTCAATAGTGTGCGCTGCCCTAGTGAAAAATTACTAAGGCGGCACAATCGATTAAGCCTGGCAGGGGTCGTGTTGAAATCCATAATTTCATTACGACTGATTGGTAGTGCCCAGGCAAAAAGAGGGAGTAAAGTCTGTTCATGCCAGAGCTGATCTGCACTTTCGGATGTATGAAGAGAAATAGCCTTTAATCCTGAATTGAGAATTGGATGGACGTTCATATCAGGTTTGTTGAAAATGATCGTTAACAGAGAAGATGGGGACATACCGTACACGGTAGTTGTCCGACAAAACCGGCTGAACAAGGATTCATCAGGCAAAACAGGCAACATTCTCATTTCCCACACCTCTCTTTGACCGTTACGAACTGTTACCTCATTACAATTTATTAAGTGGATCTATATTTATAAGCCCGCAACGCTGAAGAGCATCGTAGGTATTTTTCTTTTCAGCTGTTCTGTTGATAACAAGATCGTGGTCAAGAGACAGTATTTTCTCGTCGAAATTGCGCAAAACCTCGTCTATTTTTCCTACGAATTCCTTGTGCTGTGGCCTGTCTATATCCCCAGGGATCAAAGACTTTAGGGACTTCTCTGCCATGATTTTAGCCGAAGCATCACCCTCATTAGATGCAGAGAGCCATTTAGCTTCCTCATCTTCAGTCGCGGCCCCCGGGAGTGGAGTATCCTTATATTCCTCCGTATGACTCACGAGTACCGGTACAGAGGCCGACAAGACTGCGCCAGTGATGATTTCATTGCCGCTACCGATAACCTTTAATTGTGCCCCCCGATAAATCATCTGAGCCAATCCAATATTGCCTTTAGATAAAATGAATAATTTTTCGTTTAACTCATCATTTAATGGAGTTTCAACATTTGTCCATTGTAATGGCCATAAATAATGAATAAACGATTGCCAGTCTTGTGAATCGTATCTAACATTCTTAATTTTCATGTAACCACCAGACTCTGCCCGCCTGGCAATTCTCATTTTCTTTGTCAGCGTCTCGTCAAAAGGATGATTTCCACAAAAAACCATAGATACCCCCATGGAATCTACAATTTCATGTAAAAAATCAATCAACTTACTCTCACCCCCGGTTCTTGAAAATTTAAGCCTCTGCATTTCATCAATAACAAGGATACCCAAAAATGATGATTTAATTCTTTGTGCAATCTGGCGAGCCAGAGCACCATTTCTAATCTCAGGTGTAGTTCGTTCAATACCAATTGCATCATCTAATTTTTGTAAAATCTCTTCACAAAGGTCTCTCACACTTGAATTGTATGGACAATTAATCTTTACCCATACAATTTGCTTACTGAAGCCGGGAAAAACTCCTTTATAGCTGCTGTGTTCTATAATCTGAGGGAAATGATCCATGACTTGCTCAATCATGGTAGTTTTTCCAGAACCACTCATTCCAACTATCGTAATAGTTTCAGCCTGGGATTTAAAATATCCACTTTCTGGCTCAATATCAGGACGCTCATTTCCATAGTAATGAAGATATTGAATTGTTCCGCTTTTTAAAGGATTACGAGCTGCATAGCTTTCCCTAAGTGCCCGTAAGATCATCTTATAAGCCTGGATAAGATTGGTTTGAGGGCAACGGAATTTCTTTATACGTTCGACATACTGCTCTCTAACATTCGCCGGGGCAGTCCAGCGGATTTTTTCGTCAATTTCGGGGAAATAACTCATTTCCAGAAGTACTTCATCTTCCGTAAGCGCTTCAGGAAGTGCTTCAATTAAGGGATTGCCACGATACTCAGGTAACTCCTGTTCTTTATATATCGCTGAAACGCGCCGTATAAGGTTCATTATTCTGCGTCCTCAGTCTTCTTCTTACCTTTTAACCATCTTTGTTTCTCCTCCCGGCCAGGCAAAAGCAGAACATTACTGGATGAAGGAAGTAGGGGTTCAGATCTTCCATTAGCAACATGAGTTCGCCCTAATGAATCAAGTTCATTTTTCCTGTTTTTTTTAATATCTTTACCATGTACCCGACGAGATTCGTATATTTCATTTAATCTTTCGTTACCTTTCCTGTTAAATTCATCTTTATTATTGATATTGCTGAGCGAATCCAGAGTAAATAAATTAATTTCTTTTTGAGTATCTACCCAATCAGCCATTACATCTGTATCAAGATGAGCTTTCCCTTTAAATACATCTCTTTTCTTAAGTAGGTAATGTTTTTTGAAAATGCTATTTTTGTCAAATCTTACATATATATAATCTACGCAATTGTCATCTATTCTTGCTTCACAAGTGGTTCTTCCAAATACTCTGACACCTGATGCAATTTCAGGATCACATTCATAAAAAAGATTATTGTACTGAATCCCACCGGCGGTAATGTTAGCGTTCACAGGGATTAACAATCGTGCGATCACTTCGTCGGCCCCAACGGCTCTTGCGCTGAATCTCCCGTGCTTTAAGCTTATCATCCAACTATTTTTTGGTGATATTACGAGATCATTTTCAATCAGTAAGGGATTGATATAAGCCAGTTCCTCATACGTTCTCTGATTATGTGCAAGTATCTCCCGAATCAGTAAAGACGTGACCTCCTGAATCGTTAAACAAGCCCTGGATTGCGGTGTTGGCTCTCCTTTAACAATCTTTCCCCTTCGTGTTGTTCCAATAAGCCTATGAATAACCTCATCATTCAGAATGCCGAAACAGCGTTCAACAATGCTTTTTCTGTCGCCTCTACCGACTGGCGCAAACTCAAGTTTTGTCAGGGGGGTCATCTCTTCCTGAGGTTTAAGACCAATCATCTCCCCGTTGTCACACATCAATGTTAATGGAATGTGAGAACAAGGCCAATCATCATCAGTAATAGAGATTCCAAATAATCTACAATATTCTTTTTTTGGCATAAAGCAATTTGCTAACGCTTGTCGGGCGGCTCGCCATGAAGCATGGTATAAAGAAACATGAAGGCCAACAATCATTCTTGTTGCACGATCCACCACTGTATAAATAGTAGGACGCCCAATGACTTTTCGTCTGTTTAAACTCGAAATAAGATGTACATCAGCGACAGTTGAGTCTATTTCGAAAACATCACCCGGCAAAACAGTTGTATTAGCCACACTACCTAAAAGCGCCCGCATTTTGAGGTCTATTTCTTTTTTCGTGTTCTTCTTATTTATCGAGAAATCTTTAGTGAAGAGTTTTTTATTCCAGTATGAAAATTGTTTTAAAGAAGGAACATATGGAGCTCTATTTTCTAGGTTTGCTGTTTTAATTTCATCCCTAAAATACAAATCAATATGTCTCTCTAATGTTTTCTTTATCGTATCTCCGTTAACTTTATAATGATACGTAATGAGAGATTTTCTAATATTATTTATATCTCTTTCATTAAGAATGAAAACACGTGATCGTTCATTAGGTAATGCTCTGTTTTTTTTGGAATTCCCAAGTTTAATTTCATGTTTGATTCTACTTTTCCCAGCGGCGCCACAGTTCGAGAATGCGGGTAGCAATGCATAAATATCCTGCCCATGTCGCCAATACAACGCCAGAAGCGTTCTGATAGTATATTGTGATATTTTTTTATTTCTGGAGTAATCCATTAAAAGGTGCGACTTTTTATGTAATGCATAGTCGAACAGAAACATTCTGTCATCTACAAGATCTTTAATGATATTGTAATTTTCATCTCGCCTTCCTCTGTCTTTATCTGTTAATTCTTTCTCATCTACTAACATATATGAAGGATATATATAATCTTTACAAGTTATGCTATTTGATTCAATATAATATTTAAACATTGAAAATGAGAAAGGGATTGGCTTACCCGTTCTTTCTGATTTTATTTTAAACAAAATTAACAAATCGACCTTTCTGTCAAAATCCAAAACACGGTAAAGTCCCTCTGCAAGCAAATCAGTGCCTTGAGAGAGCCAGACTGAATTCCTAATAATATCCATTTGCGTTCAGTCCTATATAGTGGTCATTGGAAATTATCTTTATCAGACCGGTTTCGAGTATTGGATATGATAAATCAACATTTATCATTTTTAATCCAATCATTGCCTGCAATAACATCATCGCTTCTTGTGCATCTACCCCAAAGATTGATGAAATCATTGCACGTAGTCCTACTATGGGATAAACATCTGGTTTAAGCTTCCATAGGATTTTATCAAGAGGATATTTATCATAAAATTCAGAACCATCTCTTAATACAGAAGTAGCCCAGCAAATGTTTTTACCGACGACGTTATTGAGTTCCGAGCCAACATAAATTTGAAACTCAACATCAATCAACTGCCAAAACATCCTCTCTATTTCAAGTTTTTGGGCTTCGCGTTCAGGTATGCTCTCGTTATGTTTTACTGCTATAGCTTTGTATCGAAGTCCGCCTTCAGGAGTTCTCAAGGTCAGTAAAAAATCGGTTGTCATAACATTCAGAACTTCGACAGGTACTCCTCTTACTCCCCTCACCATAGGATGTTGAAAATGTAGATGATTTGCTATTTGTTGGGTAAGCCGGAGAGGAAAGAGTGGGAATTGTTCCCGGATATCAATCACCGAGTCATTAAACTCAGCCAGATAGAAAAAGTTACTTTCGACAGAAGAAAGGAGATGATGGTTTCGAAACGTCTTAAGGCCAAAGACTATCGAACGGTTTCCACGGGATTTAACGTCCTGAGCTCTAAGCCAGGGCTGATAACTTTGGCCATAGCCCACTCCTATGCCGTCACCTAGCGCATTTTCATAATCCAAATAGGATTTGAGACGCCTACCCCTAGCCATGATCGTACCCTAAAAACGACATTGATACGTACCTATATGTGCATTTTATAGTCTCCAACCCTATAACCACACATTCAGTAAGTATACAACATTAGCGTCGTTTTTTGAGAATGGTTACAACTTTAGTGCTTTGTGTACAACTTTATTGTCCTCGGACATCAGCGAGTGCCTGCGCGCATGCCCAGGCACTGGCCCACGCCCACTGGAAGTTATACCCGCCGAGCCAGCCGGTCACGTCCATCACTTCACCAATGAAATAAAGACCCGGCACGTTGCGGGCTTCCATCGTGCGGGATGAGAGTTCGTTTGTATCCACGCCGCCCAGCGTCACTTCCGCCGTGCGGTAGCCTTCGGTGCCGTTTGGCTGCACGCGCCAGTTCGTCAGCGTCTCCACCAGCGTGTCCTGCTCGCGGCTGTTGAGCTGCTTAAGCGCAACATCCGGAATTTGCCCTAACACCTGCAAGCACTCCACGAGACGCTTCGGCAGCTGCATCGCCAGGGTATTTTTCAGGCTTTGATTCGGGTGCGCGGCGCGTTGCTCATTGAGGAAGGCGTCCAGATCGCAGTCCGGCACCAGGTTTACGGAGACAAACTCCCCCGGCTGCCAGTAGCTGGAGATCTGCAATACCGCTGGCCCCGAGAGACCGCGATGGGTAAAGAGCAGGTTTTCGCGGAACACCGTGCCGTCTTCGGCCGTAATGACCGCCGGTACAGACACGCCGGAGAGCGTCTGAAGCTGTTCCAGCAGCGGCTTATGCAGCGTGAACGGCACCAGCCCGGCGCGCGTGGGTAATACTTTCAGGCCAAACTGCTCGGCGATTTTGTAGCCGAACGGTGAGGCACCCAGCCCCGGCATCGAGAGGCCGCCGCTGGCGATCACCAGGTTATCGGCGCTGACGGTTTCGCCGTTGAGTTGCAGCGTGTACCCTTGCTCGTTACGGGCGACGTCCAGCACTTCGGTGCGCAGGCGCATGACTACGCCGCCTTTCTCGCACTCGGCCACCAGCATATCCACGATTTGCTGGGCAGAGTCGTCGCAGAACAGTTGTCCCAGCGTCTTTTCATGCCACGCGATGCCGTGTTTACCCACCAGTTCGATGAAATCCCACTGCGTGTAGCGCGCCAGCGCAGATTTACAAAAATGACGGTTCTGGCTCAAATAGGCCGCAGGCTCGACATAAAGATTAGTGAAATTGCAGCGCCCGCCACCGGACATCAGGATCTTGCGGCCAGGCTTTTTTCCGTTATCCAGCAGCAGCACACGACGACCCGCTTGTCCGGCCATTGCCGCACAAAACATACCCGCCGCACCGGCGCCAATTACTACGGCATCAAACCTTTCCACGTCAAAATCCTCTTCGTTAACTGCCGCGGATTGTAAAGTTTCCTCAGTGGTCGCACCAGCGTAAAAAGATATTACAAAGCCATTTCATTGATATTTAAAGATTATCTATTCAGGCACATTTCTCAAATCAGGTGGTATGTCAAAAAAAGTCTATATTTCACTTTGCCCGTTGCGCATTTGTCCTGGATAATGCGCCGCGTTCATGTCCTCAAAATGGCGTAACGTCCTATGCTACATTTGTTTGCCGGCCTGGATTTACATACCGGGCTTTTATTATTGCTTGCTCTGGTTTTTGTGCTGTTTTACGAAGCGATCAATGGCTTCCACGACACTGCAAACGCAGTTGCAACGGTTATCTACACTCGCGCAATGCGATCGCAGCTTGCGGTCGTTATGGCGGCGGTATTTAACTTTTTTGGTGTCCTCCTGGGCGGACTGAGCGTTGCCTATGCCATTGTGCATATGCTGCCAACGGATCTGCTGCTTAATGTGAGTTCCGGTCATGGCCTGGCCATGGTGTTCTCAATGCTGCTTGCTGCGATTATCTGGAACCTCGGTACCTGGTATTTCGGCCTGCCGGCATCCAGCTCTCACACCCTTATCGGCGCGATTATCGGTATCGGTTTAACTAACGCCCTGATGACCGGTACATCGGTTGTTGATGCGCTGAACCTTCCTAAAGTACTGGGTATTTTCGGCTCTCTGATCATCTCCCCTATCGTCGGTCTGGTGGTAGCAGGTGGATTGATTTTCATCCTGCGTCGCTACTGGAGCAACACGAAGAAACGTGCACGTATCCACCTGACGCCAGCAGAGCGTGAGAAGAAAGACGGCAAGAAAAAGCCGCCGTTCTGGACGCGTATCGCGCTGATCATTTCCGCTATCGGCGTCGCCTTCTCTCATGGCGCGAACGATGGTCAGAAAGGTATCGGTCTGGTGATGCTGGTTCTGATTGGCGTCGCACCGGCAGGCTTCGTGGTTAACATGAACGCCTCTGGCTATGAGATCACCCGTACCCGTGATGCGGTAAACAACGTTGAGACTTACTTCCAGCAGCATCCTGATTTGCTGAAGAAAGCGACCGGCGTAGACCAGTTGATCCCTTCTCCTGACTCTGGCGCACTGACTGCACCGGGCGAGTTCCATTGCCACCCGGCAAACGCGATTAACGCGCTGGAACGTGCGAAAGGCATGCTGGCCGATATCGAAAGCTACGACAAACTGGCTGTAGAACAGCGTGGTCAGCTGCGTCGTATCATGCTCTGTATCTCCGACGTGACCGATAAAGTCGCGAAGCTGCCAGAGGTCAATGCTGACGATAAGCGTCTGCTGAAGAAACTGAAAGGCGATATGCTCAACACCATTGAGTACGCGCCAATCTGGATCATCATGGCGGTCGCGTTGGCGCTGGGTATCGGTACGATGATTGGCTGGCGTCGTGTGGCGACCACCATCGGTGAGAAGATCGGTAAGAAAGGCATGACCTATGCTCAGGGCATGTCCGCGCAGATGACGGCGGCAGTGTCTATCGGTCTGGCGAGCTACACCGGTATGCCAGTCTCCACCACCCACGTACTCTCTTCGTCCGTGGCAGGTACCATGATTGTTGACGGCGGCGGTTTGCAGCGTAAAACCGTGACCAACATTCTGATGGCCTGGGTGTTCACCCTCCCGGCGTCCATCCTGCTGTCTGGCGGTCTGTACTGGATTTCGCTGAAGCTAATTTAATCGGCTGAAGGCGACAAAAAAGCGGGTCAGGAAACTGGCCCGCTTTTTTTATGCTCAGTGCCATATCATCAGCGCAATCATACTCACCACAACCAGACCACACAGGGCGCTGGTCAAAATGAACTGACGACGCAGGCGCTCGCAGCGACGGATAAACTCTTCATCGTGGTGATCGCGGTAGCGCTGGTAGTAGATATACCCCACCAGACGCATCTGCTTGCTGGGCTGTCCGTGCGAGGTGAAGAACCCTCCACCGTCCACATATTGATAAAGCAACGGATCGCAACCACGAAGTACCACTAACAGCGCACGTAACGATGAGAAGTAGCGCGCCATATTCACTATGCAAACCACGCATAACGCCCAAAACAATGCGACGGTGCTAATCATACATCCTCCCCGGCGTCCACCCACGAAGCAAGGCTCCTGAGCTACCGCACCCCAATGCCCTGACAGACAGTTCAGTGAAAGAATGACTAAAAGTCGATCCGGTTCGCGTTTTAATATCCGAACGGCTCATTAAATAGTGTAGGAGATCCGTTAATTTTTTTGCCACAAGGTTAATCGTTATCAACACCAAAGCTTGAAAAATATGTTTAACTGGGCCGTAATGAAAGCATCAGACGACGGCTTTCCCATTTAGTCATCGATAACTTAAGGAAGGAGTAACACTATGGCTTACAAACACATTCTTATCGCGGTAGACCTCTCCCCGGAGAGTAAAGTGCTGGTTGATAAAGCAGTATCCATGGCACGTCCCTACAACGCGAAAGTTTCGCTGATTCACGTTGATGTGAATTACTCCGACCTCTACACCGGTCTGATCGACGTGAATCTCGGCGATATGCAGAAACGCATCTCCGAAGAGACTCACCACGCGCTGAGCGAGCTTTCTACCAACGCGGGCTATCCAATTACTGAAACCTTAAGCGGTAGCGGCGATCTGGGCCAGGTGCTGGTTGATGCGATTAAGAAATACGATATGGACCTGGTGGTATGTGGTCACCATCAGGACTTCTGGAGCAAACTGATGTCTTCCGCACGTCAGCTGATTAACACCGTACACGTGGATATGCTGATTGTTCCACTGCGTGACGAAGAAGACGAGTAAGTGCAAAAAAGCCCGGTGGCGCTAACGCATACCGGGCCTACAAGCGGCACTGAATGTAGGCCGGGTAAGGCGAAGCCGCCACCCGGCTTTTTTTATTCCGGCGTACCTGAGTAGATATCAAAGCGATGCCCTTTGGTGGTCACCGCGTTAGTGGTCGCAACGTCCGCCAGCGGCGGCGCATAGTCAGGACGTTTCACCACCACCCGCTTCGTCGCCAGTTGACGAGCCGGCTCCAGCAGGCCATCGGCATCTAAATCTGGCCCCACCAGCGACTGAAACACCCGCATCTCTTTCTTCACCAGCGCGCTTTTCTGCTTATGCGGGAACATGGGGTCGAGATAGACCACCTGCGGGCGCGGGGTGATATCGGTCAGCGCCGTCAGGCTGGAGGCATGAATAAGTTGCAAACGTTCCTGTAACCACGAGCCGATTTCCGGGTCCGCATAGCCTCGCGTCAGCCCGTCGTCGAGCAGCGCGGCGACAACCGGATTACGCTCCAGCATCCGCACACGGCAGCCCACCGAGGCCAGCACAAACGCATCGCGCCCCAGCCCCGCCGTGGCGTCCACCACGTCCGGAAGATAGCTCCCTTTAATGCCAACCGCCTTGGCCACCGCTTCGCCGCGACCGCCGCCGAACTTACGCCGGTGCGCCATCGCGCCGCCGACAAAATCGACAAAAATCCCGCCAAGCTTTGGCTCATCGCGCTTGCGCAGCTCCAGATGTTCCGGCGTCATCACCAGCGCCATCAGGTTCTCTTCATCATGTTCCAGCCCCCAGCGGGCCGCCAGAACAGATAAGGCGCCGTCACCGGCGCCTGTTTCATCTACTAAGCAGATCTTCACGTAGCAATCAGCCTTTGATTCCGTAATGCTCCAGCATCGCATCCAGCTGCGGCTCGCGGCCACGGAAGCGTTTGAACAGCTCCATAGGCTCTTCTGAACCGCCGCGCGTCAGGATGTTGTCGAGGAACGACTGACCGGTTTCGCGGTTGAAAATCCCCTCTTCTTCGAAGCGCGAGAAGGCATCCGCCGCCAGCACGTCGGCCCACAGGTAGCTGTAGTAGCCTGCGGCGTACCCGCCTGCGAAGATATGGCTGAACGCGTGCGGGAAGCGTCCCCAGGTCGGGCCTGGAATGACGGCAACCTGCTTTTTAATCTCAGCCAGGGTTTCGAGGATTTTCGCCCCCTGCTCCGGGCTGAACTCGGCGTGCAGGCGGAAGTCGAACAGGCCGAACTCCAGCTGACGCAGGATAAACATCGCCGCCTGGTAGTTTTTCGCCGCCAGCATTTTATCCAGCAGTTCTTTCGGCAGCGGTTCGCCCGTTTCGTAATGACCAGAGATAAACGCCAGCGCGTCCGGCTCCCAGCACCAGTTCTCCATAAACTGGCTTGGCAGCTCGACCGCATCCCATGGCACACCGCTGATACCGGCGACACCAGCGGTTTCGATGCGGGTCAGCATGTGGTGCAGGCCGTGACCGAACTCGTGGAACAGGGTGATCACTTCATCGTGGGTAAACAGCGCAGGTTTGCCGCTCACCGGACGGTTGAAGTTACAGGTCAGGTAGGCGACAGGTTTTTGCAGGGTACCATCCGCTTTACGCATCTGGCCCACGCAGTCGTCCATCCACGCCCCGCCGCGCTTGTTCTCACGCGCGTAGAGATCGAGATAGAAGCTGCCGCGCAGCTCGTTGTTCTCGTCATACAGCTCGAAGAAGCGCACGTCCGGATGCCAGACGTCGATATCGGTACGCTCTTTCGCGGTAATGCCGTAGATGCGCTTTACTACCTCGAACAGACCGTTGACGGCTTTGTTTTCCGGGAAGTACGGACGTAGTTGTTCGTCGCTGATGCTGTAGAGGTGCTGTTTCTGTTTTTCGCTGTAGTATGCGATATCCCACGGCTGAAGCTCGTCCACGCCGAACTCCGCTTTCGCAAAGGCGCGCAGCTGAGCTAACTCTTTTTCACCCTGAGGACGGGCGCGTTTCGCCAGATCGGTCAGGAAGTCGAGCACCTGCTGTGGGTTCTCGGCCATTTTGGTGGCGAGGGATTTATCCGCGTAGCTGTCGAAGCCCAGCAGCTGTGCCAGCTCGTGGCGCAGGGCGAGGATCTCCGCCATCACCGGGCTGTTATCCCACTTACCGGCATTCGGCCCCTGATCGGAGGCGCGGGTGCTGTAGGCGCGGTACATCTCTTCGCGCAGGGCCTGGTTGTCGCAGTAGGTCATCACCGGCAGATAGCTTGGGATATCCAGCGTTAACAGGAAACCTTCCTGCTCTTTCGCTTCGGCCTGGGCTTTTGCCGCCGCCAGCGCACTTTCCGGCATACCGGCCAGTTCGGATTCATCGGTAATCAGCTTCGTCCAGCCCATGGTGGCGTCGAGGACGTTGTTGCTGTACTGGTTGCCCAGCTCGGACAGGCGCGCAGCGATTTCGCCGTAGCGAACCTGTTTTTCTTTTGGCAGGCCAATCCCGGACAGTTCGAAATCACGCAGCGCGTTATCGACCGATTTTTTCTGCGCCGTGTTCAGTTCGGCATAATGGTCGCCGTCGCGCAGGTCGCGGTAGGCTTTGTAGAGCCCCTCGTGCTGGCCGACCCAGGTGCTGTACTCGGAGAGCAGCGGCAGGGTCTGTTCGTAGGCTTCACGCAGCTCCGGGCTGTTTTTCACCGAGTTCAGGTGGCTCACCGGGGAGAAAATGCGCCCCAGCACGTCGTCCACTTCGGCCAGCGGCTGACACAGATTTTCCCAGGTGTACGGCGCGCCCTGCGCGACCACGTTCTCTACCGCCGCGCGGCAGTTTTCCAGCGACTGGGTAACGGCTGGAACCACATGCTCAGGGAGGATTTTAGAAAACGGTGGCAACGAAAAAGGCGTCAGTAATGGATTGGTCATAAACGCTGTCCTGTTGAAATAGATGAATGAAGCGCGCATCCGGCGCTGTGCATATTGTTTTCTGTAATGGGGTTAAGTGTAGAGGATTTCAATGCCGGAGGTTGTCGAAAAACGCCCTGTGGCGCTGCGCTTACCGGGCCTACGGGTAATCTGTGCCGTTCTGCTGTAAACTGTGGCAAATCGTCAATTCAGCGGAAAATCATTACCCATGCTCAGTTATCGCCACAGCTTCCACGCTGGCAACCACGCCGACGTCCTTAAACACACCGTTCAGAGCCTGATCATTGAAGCGCTTAAAGAGAAAGACAAGCCGTTTCTCTACCTGGACACCCACGCGGGGGCGGGCCGTTATCAGCTGAGCGGCGAACATGCCGAGCGTACCGGTGAATATCTGGAAGGCATCGCCCGTATCTGGCAGCAGGACGATCTGCCTGCCGAACTGGAGCCGTACATCGGCGTGGTGAATCATTTCAACCGCAACGGCCAGCTGCGCTATTACCCTGGCTCTCCGCTGATTGCCCGCCAGCTGCTGCGCGAGCAGGACAGCCTCCAGTTGACCGAGCTGCACCCAAGCGACTTCCCGCTGCTGCGCGCTGAGTTTCAGAAAGATAACCGCGCCCGCGTGGACAAAGCCGATGGCTACCAGCAGCTAAAAGCCAAACTACCGCCGGTTTCGCGTCGCGGCCTGGTGCTGATCGACCCGCCGTACGAAATCAAAACCGACTATCAGGCGGTGGTGGCCGGTATCAACGAAGGTTACAAACGCTTTGCGACCGGAACCTATGCCCTGTGGTATCCGGTAGTGCTACGCGCGCAAATTAAACGCATGATCAAGGATCTGGAGGCGACCGGCATCCGCAAAATCCTGCAGATTGAGCTGGCGGTGCGTCCCGACAGCGACCAGCGCGGCATGACCGCGTCCGGCATGATTGTGATTAACCCGCCGTGGAAGCTCGAAGCGCAGATGAACAATGTGCTGCCGTGGCTGCACAAAACGCTGGTGCCAGCCGGTACGGGCCACGCCACCGTAAGCTGGATCGTGCCGGAGTAATCGCAGCCATCGGTGGAACCTATTGATTTCAGGTATACAATCGCGGCAATTCACGATTAAGGACAAAAGCTATGACTAAGCATTATGACTACATCGCAATCGGCGGCGGCAGCGGCGGCATCGCCTCCATCAACCGTGCGGCCATGTACGGCCAGAAGTGTGCGCTGATTGAAGCCAAAGAACTCGGCGGCACCTGCGTAAACGTGGGTTGTGTACCGAAGAAAGTGATGTGGCATGCCGCGCAAATCCGTGAAGCTATCCATATGTATGGCCCGGACTACGGCTTTGACACCACCATTAACCACTTCGACTGGGATAAGCTGATCGCCAGCCGTACCGCCTATATCGACCGTATTCACACCTCGTACGATAACGTGCTGGGCAAGAATAACGTCGACGTGATCCGCGGCTTCGCCCGTTTCGTGGATGCGAAGACGATCGAAGTGAACGGCGAGACGATCACCGCCGATCACATCCTGATCGCCACCGGTGGCCGTCCGAGCCATCCGAACATTCCGGGCGCGGAATACGGCATCGACTCCGACGGGTTCTTCGAGCTGCCTGCTCTGCCAGAGCGCGTTGCTATTGTAGGCGCGGGTTACATCGCGGTTGAGCTGGCCGGCGTGATTAACGGCCTTGGGGCGGAAGCGCACCTGTTTGTGCGTAAACACGCGCCGCTGCGTAGCTTTGATCCGCTAATCGTCGACACGCTGGTCGAGGTGATGAACGCCGAAGGCCCAACCCTGCACACCAACGCCGTGCCAAAAGCGGTGGTTAAAAATGCGGACGGTAGCCTGACCCTGGAGCTGGAAGATGGCCGCAGCCAGACCGTTGATTGCCTGATCTGGGCGATTGGTCGTGAACCGGCCACCGACAACTTCAACCTGGCCGCAACCGGGGTGAAAACCAATGAAAAAGGCTACATCGTCGTTGATAAGTTCCAGAACACCAGCGTACCGGGTATTTATGCCGTTGGTGATAACACAGGTGCCGTAGAACTGACGCCGGTTGCCGTGGCCGCGGGGCGTCGTCTTTCCGAGCGTCTGTTTAACAACAAGCCGGACGAACATCTGGATTACAGCAACATCCCGACCGTGGTCTTCAGCCACCCGCCAATCGGCACCGTCGGCTTAACCGAGCCGCAGGCGCGCGAGCAGTACGGCGACGATCAGGTGAAAGTGTATAAATCGGCGTTTACCGCGATGTATACCGCGGTCACCTCGCACCGTCAGCCGTGCCGCATGAAGCTGGTCTGTGTGGGCCCGGACGAGAAGATCGTCGGCATCCACGGCATAGGCTTTGGCATGGACGAGATCCTGCAGGGCTTCGCAGTGGCGCTGAAGATGGGCGCAACGAAAAAAGACTTCGATAACACCGTGGCGATCCACCCCACTGCGGCAGAAGAGTTTGTAACAATGCGTTGATATTGATGCCCCTCTTCAAAGGGGCATTTTTTTAACATTCATAAATCGTTGCAAAACGAATGCTCCGAAAATCGTGATCTAACGCACATATCCCTCCACATCCACCGAAGCGAATGTCTACGCTTATAAGACGCCCGGAAAAACCTGTCTTTTAGAACACACAACCGGAGGTCCTTATCACCATGTTCAACCAGAAACTACAGGCTACCGAGAACATCGAGTTCGAGATTGCAGAAGAGCTGCGCTACGAGACCGATCCCTGCGAGTTGAAACTGGATGAAATGATTGAGGCGGAGCCGGAACCCGAAATGATCGAGGGGCTACCTGCCTCCGATGCCCTGACGCCTGCCGATCGTTATCTTGAACTGTTCGAACATGTGCAGTCGACACGGCTGTTTGCGGACAGCAAAACTTTCCCAGACTGCGCGCCGAAAATGGACCCGTTGGATATCCTGATCCGCTACCGTAAAGTGCGTCGTCATCGGGATTTTGACCTGGCGCGCTTTGTGGAGAATCACTTCTGGCTGCCGGAGGACTACAGTAAAGAGTATGTCTCTGATCCCGGCTTCTCCCTGAAAGAACACATTGATAACCTGTGGCCGGTGCTGACGCGCGAGCCGCAGGATCATATCCCGTGGTCGTCGCTGCTGGCGCTGCCGCAGGCCTATATTGTGCCCGGCGGGCGATTCAGCGAGACCTACTACTGGGATTCTTATTTCTCCATGCTGGGGCTGGCAGAAAGCGGTCGTAACGATCTGCTGAAATGCATGGCCGATAACTTCGCCTGGCTGATTGAGCGCTACGGACATATCCCGAACGGCAACCGCACCTACTACCTCAGCCGCTCCCAGCCGCCGGTTTTTGCCCTGATGGTGGAGCTGTTTGAAGAGGACGGCGTGCGCGGGGCGAAGCGCTATCTTGAGCATCTCAAGATGGAGTACGCCTTCTGGATGGACGGGGCGGAATCGCTGCTGCTCAACCAGGCCTATCGCAGTGCGGTGCGCATGCCGGATGGCTCATTGCTCAACCGCTACTGGGACGATCGTGATACGCCACGGGATGAATCCTGGATTGAGGACGTTGAAACCGCCCGTCATTCCGGTCGTCCGCCGAACGAGGTGTATCGCGACCTGCGCGCCGGGGCAGCCTCAGGATGGGATTACTCGTCCCGCTGGCTGCGCGATCCTGCGCGGCTGGCCAGCATCCGTACGACGCAATTTATCCCCATCGATTTGAACGCATTCCTGTTCAAACTGGAGAGCGCTATCGCCAATATCTCAGCATCGAAAGGGGATAAAGAGACGGCTGAACTATTCCGCCAGAAAGCCAGCGACCGGCGCGCGGCAGTGAACCGCTATCTGTGGGACGAAGAGAACGGCTGTTATCGTGATTACGACTGGCGCCGTGAAGCCCTGGCGCTGTTCTCTGCGGCCAGCATTGTGCCGCTGTATGTGGGCATGGCGACCCATGAGCAGGCTGAACGGCTGTCCGATGCCGTTAAAGCCCGTCTGCTCACGCCGGGCGGTATTCTCGCCACCGAATATGAAACAGGTGAGCAGTGGGATAAGCCGAACGGCTGGGCACCGCTACAATGGATGGCGATCCAGGGGTTCAAGCAGTACGGCAACGACTCGCTGGGGGATGAGATCGCCTGGAGCTGGCTGCACACGGTAAACCATTACTACAAAACCCATCATAAGCTGATTGAGAAGTACCACATCGCCAGCAGCACGCCACGCGAAGGTGGCGGGGGGGAGTATCCGTTGCAGGATGGCTTCGGCTGGACGAATGGGGTGGTGCGGCGGTTGATTGGGCTGTATGGGGAGCCCTGAGTCTCACCCCTCACCCTGACCCTCTCCCCTGAGGGGAGAGGGGACTTAACGGTGCGGCCTTTTCTCCCTCGCCCCTTTGGGGAGAGGGCCGGGGTGAGGGGGAAAAATAATCAGCGGATCACCTCATAAATGGCAGTCTGGATGGACTGCCATTTTTTTGTACTGGCATCGGGCTGTGTCTTCGCGCGGCGCGTTGCCGTATCGGCGTCGTGCTGCTGACGTTTCACTACCGCCGGGACGGTACAGAATGCTTTCAGGTACTGCTTACGCATAGACGTCAGCGATTCGCCGTTCGCCATCGCATGGCTAAGCGTATTAATAAAGCGTCGGCAGGGCTTTTGCTCTGTCATTTGCAGGCGGTAGCGCAACATCACTTCCAGCACGTCATCGTAGCCTGCCGACAATGCCTCCTCCGTCCATGACATTTTCCAGTCCATGCCACCCTGCAAGAACAGGAGCGCCACGCGGGTATCATTGCGGCTAATCGCTGAACGGAAGTTGTTCTCATCCCAGGTGACACCCATGCGCGTCAGCGTTTCTCGCGAGGAAGGCGTTTCGCGCATCTCCTGCACCGGCGCGGGAGATGCCGTGCTGGCCACAGTCGGCTGCGGTTTACTGCTGGTTACCAGCCAGGCTCCTCCCACGACAATCGCGATAACCATCACGCCAACCGCTCCCCACAGCACGCCGGAAATCAGCTGTTCGCGCTGCTCTGGCGTACGCGCGGCGCGCTGAGTCGGTTTCTCTATGCTGTCACGCACTTCAAACAGATCGCCGCCTGTTGTGCGGTCTATTTTTTGCGCCTTTTCCCAGAATGCATGCAGCTCGCTTTCATCCACCGCCATCAGCGCCGCCGGGTTAACGCGTGTCCGCCCTTCCTCAAACGCGCGCTGAACGGAGCGGGTGATCTGCGTGTAATAGCTGTCGAGCAGCTGGATTTGCGCCCCGCTCAACGGCTGCTGCACGGTGATGCTGTTGCGGATTTGACGGATATCTTCGAGGAAGGTTTGCAGGGTTTTGCGGGGTTCTACCAGCAGCGTCAGCATGTCCGGGGCGTTAAACAGCGACGCGTAGTAGCGGCTAAATTCTTTCTTATCCACCAGCAGCTGGGCCAGCTCACTAAATAACATGCCGCTCAGAACATCATTAATTTCACCGTTTTTCAGCCAGCGACGCACACGTTCAGCATTAAACAAGGTCTTAAGATGATTATTCAGCCGCACCGGATCGGGCCATGCCTGCTGTATCAATCCTTTTATCATCAGCTCAATGGCACGCACCTGTTTCTGCGCCTGGAGCTGGCTCGCCTTGTCTGGCACCCTCCCGGTATCGTAGGTCAGAAGGGGCTGTTGCAGACGCAGATATTCAAGGGATGTGACGAAGCGCATCGCCGCAATCAGCTGGTTTTCGCTGACATCCTGCCCGCTTTCATACTGGGGAACGCGCTGCTGAAGCAAGCGTAATTGCAGCGTAAAGGCCGTCATTTCCGCATCATTCAGGTTCAGCTTTCTGGCTACGGCACCCCACCCGCCCAGCCCCAGGCGGGCGCTATCCAGTTGTTCCAGAAACCAGCGTGGATCTTTTCCTTCAGAAACATGTACATTCAACAGAAGTAAGATTTCAACAGACGCCTGGCGGATCGCCGCCAGACAGTGTTCAAACTGTTCGCGGGTATGATGCGATGAGCTAATCATCATTGTTTTCCTTGAGAGACAATGAGTACCGCCAAAGCGGCATTAAAAGTCGTTTTTCTTTTTATTTATAGGAGGTTAAACATACCTGACTTTCTGTTGAAATAAAGTGACAACCCTATAATCATTTGCAATGTCTCCGGAGGATCGTCATGCCCGCCTTAACCACCGCGCGTCTCACCTGCTTGCCGCTGCAAGAGCAAGACTGGCCCTTTTTTCTGTCGCTACAGCAAAATCCTGACGTGATGCGTTTTGTCGCCCATGAGCGTAGCGAGGCTGACATTCGGGAGGCCTTTGTGTCTCGTCTGTTGCCGTGGGCACCGGGCAGCTCGCACTGGCTCTGCCTTGTGGTGCGTGAGACGGCCAGCCAGACGCCGCTGGGCGTAACCGGCTATGTGCACCGGGAAGCAGATTGTGCCGAAGTCGGTTTTCTCTTTGCGCCCTCTGCGCAGGGGAAAGGTTACGGCTTTGAATCTCTGCGGGCGGTGTGTGATTTCGCGCTGACCCAGGGCAATATCCGTCGGCTCACCGCGACCGTGACGGCGGGAAATATCGCCTCAAGGCGACTGCTGGAAAAAACAGGTTTTCAGCTGGAAGGTGAGTTGCGCGAGAGTTATTTCCTTTCAGGGCAATGGCATAACGACTGGCTATTCGGTTTACTGAAAAAGGAATATCCGTTCAGTAAAACCTGATCAACGGCCATTTGGCGGATATTCCCCGGGCTGTTTTCCCTTTATAGTTCCGCCATAAAGAGGAAACGCTTATGACGGGTTATGCAATGCAGATATCTTCTGCTGCAATCGCATTAATTAAAAAACAGCAGGGTCTTTCCCTGGAGAAATACCGTGACGAAAAGGGAATATGGGTTATAGGTTACGGTCACGTGATTCGCCAGTGGGAAAAGTTTAACGGCCTCATCACGCCGACTGAGGCGGAGAATTTGCTTTTCAATGATATTCATTTATGTGAGTCGCTGCTGCGGGAAATGAACAAACGCCCATTAACCCAACAGCAGCATGATGCACTGGTATTAACGCTCTTCAGTTTTGGGGAAGATTCCCCTCTGCCAGAGAAGATCCTTCAGGCCGTCGCCCGGGTATAGTACATCGCGGCCTGCGTCCGGTTTTTGACATCAAGACGACGGAAAAGCGTCTCAAGATGGGCTTTTACCGTTGCCGCACTGATATTGAGATTACGACCTATCTCTTTATTTGACTCTCCGGCCGCCAGTAATTTCAATACCTCACGCTGGCGCTCACTTAACAATGACAGCTCATCATGAGAGGAGTGCTGGTTCATCCACTCGCCGGGAAAACAGACCATCCCTCGCGATACAGAATCCAGCACGGCGGAAAAGCGTTCGGGATTCGCATTACGAGGGATTATTGCTACCACGTTGCGCTGTAGCATTTGCTCAACCCAGCGAGGCTCTTTTTTCGTTAACACCAGCACCACGCGCGCTGTTGGAAAACGATTCATAATCTCTTCCGGTAAAGCCACACCGTTATCATGAATTAAATACCCATCTATCATGACGATAGCGGAAGGTGACGCGGATAAGTGTGCCCATAATTCATCAGTCTGACGAGTTCCTGTCAAATCTATTTCCGGAATTAATTTCTGCAAACTGCACTTCGCTCCATGAATAAATAATGACTGCCTGTCAAACATGATTACTCGCATCGTATTACTCCTCTGAGAATAGCGAAGGGGGATTCTACAGAGGCATTTTTTAAGAAAAAACTCAATGAATGGAGAGGTTACAATTCACCCAGCTCTCTTTATATCTTTCATCATTTAGACACACCTGCTTTAAGGATTTCCTTAAGAGGGTTCCCTCCCCCTTAAGTCTGAACATTACAGGAACATACCGCCTGAAACTTCAATACGTTGCGCATTCATCCAGCCCAGTTTGTCACTGAGCAACGCCGCAATGGCGTCACCGATATCATCGGGCAGGCCCACCCGTCCCAGCGCCGTCTGCGAGGCCAGCAGCTGGTTAAGCTCCGCATTATCCCTTACGCGTCCGCCTCCAAAGTCGGTTTCAATCGCGCCAGGCGCGATGATATTGACGGAAATTCCGCGCACGCCAAGCTCTTTTGCCTGATAGCGGGTCAGCACTTCCATCGCCCCTTTCATTGCCGCGTAAGTCCCTGAACCTGGCTGAGTAAAACGGGCCAGTCCGCTTGAGACATTCAGGATCCGTCCTCCGTCTTTTATGAGCGGCAGCAGCTGTTGTGTGAGGAAAAACGGACCTTTGAAGTGAATATTCACCGCATCATCAAACTGCGCTTCTGTCGTCTCGGTATAGGGTGCGTATAACCCTGTACCTGCGTTGTTCACTAAATAGTCAAAGGTGTCACGTTGCCAGACGTGTGTAAGGGTTTCCTTCACCTGTTGAGCGAAGCGCGCAAAACTTGCCGTATCGCCGACGTTAAGCTGCAATGCTGCCGCTTTTTTACCTATTCCCTCAATTTTGTGTACAACTTCCTGCGCCTCCTGCTGACTGCTGTTCCAGGTCAGGATGATATCTGTCCCTTCCGCAGCAAGCTTCAAAACCGCATTTTTACCCAGGCCGCGGCTACCGCCCGTCACTAATGCAATACGTTCACGCATAATTCACCTCGTTTCGACTGCGATGAAGATTGAGAATGAGCTTATTAGATGGTAGAAAATCAATAAATAGTGCCGCCAACGCTTCACTGTTTCATTTCAAACAACAATGACCCATATCTATGGATAAAATATACGCAATGCAGCTTTTCCTTCGCGTCGCGGAACTGGAGAGTTTTACCCGCGCGGCGGAGACGTTAAGCCTGCCGAAGGGGAGTGTCTCGCGGCAGATCCAGGCGCTGGAGAACGCGCTTGGCACTCAACTGCTGCACCGCACTACCCGCCGCGTCAGCCTGACGCAGGACGGCATGGTTTATTACGAACGCGCAAAAGATCTGCTGATGAATCTGGACGAACTGGACGGCATGTTTCTGCACGACCCTTCCACCATCAGCGGTCGGCTACGTGTGGATATGCCCGTTGCCATTGCACGAAATGTCGTCATTCCGAAACTGCCTGCATTTTTACAACAGTTTCCCGGCATTGAGCTTGAGCTAAGCAGCAGCGATCGTCTGGTCGATGTCATCCGCGAAGGATTTGACTGCGTGGTTCGCGTGGGAAACTTGAAGGACTCCGGGCTTATCGCCCGCCCGCTTGGGAAGCTTTCAGTGATTAACTGCGCCAGCCCGGATTATCTCACGCGATTCAGCTACCCTGAGACGCTGGATGATTTGGGCTCACACGCCCTCATTCATTACTCCGCCACGCTGGGCACCCGTCCTCTGGGTTTTGAGTATTTCAACGGCAGCGCGACCCAGTGGATAAAAACGGGAGGCGTTTTGACGGTTAACAGCACGGAAACCTACCAGGCCGCCTGTATCGCCGGGCTTGGCATTATTCAGGTCCCGCGCGTCGGGGTGCGTGATGCCCTGCGCACGAAAAAACTCGTTGAGATCCTGCCGCAATATCGGGCTGAACCAATGCCCGTCTCCCTCATTTATCCCCACCGCCGTAACCTCTCCCGTCGGGTGCATGTGTTTATGGAGTGGCTTACCGAACTCACAAAAAGTTACGTGGACTAGTCGCAAGCTATAATTCAGTAACATCCAGCTCAACGAAAAGGAAAATGCGCGTGACGCCGGAAAATAACCCGCAACGACCGACTCAACATTTAGATTATGAACCCATCAAAAAGATGGATAACGAGCCTGAAGCGCCGAAGGAGCCTGGAACGACCAGCAAAGCGCTGGGCACCGTGACCGGCATAGCCGAAAAAATTCAGCAGATACCCGCGATTGCTCACCTGATCCGCGCCGCTGAGCGCTTTAACGACCGCATGGGAAATCAGTTTGGCGCGGCGATCACCTACTTCTCTTTCCTGTCGATGATCCCCATCCTGATGGTGTCGTTTGCTGCCGCCGGTTTTGTTCTGGCGTCTCACCCGACGCTGTTGCAGGACATCTTCAATAAGATCCTGACCAACGTCAGCGACCAGACGCTCGCCACGACGCTCAAAAGCACCATCAATACCGCCGTGCAGCAGCGTACCACCGTGGGTATCGTCGGGTTGCTGATTGCGCTCTATTCCGGGGTTAACTGGATGGGCAACCTGCGTGAAGCCATTCGCGCCCAGTCGCGTGACGTCTGGGAGCGTACGCCGCAGGATCAAGAGAAGATATGGGTGAAGTATTTGCGCGACTTTATCTCGCTGATTGGTCTGCTGGTGGCGCTGGTCATCACGCTCTCTATCACCTCGGTCGCCGGTTCTGCGCAGCAGATGATTATCTCCGCGCTGTATCTGGACTACATTGAATGGCTGAAACCGGCCTGGCGCGGTATAGGGCTTGCTATCTCCATCTTTGCTAACTACCTGCTGTTCTTCTGGATCTTCTGGCGTTTGCCCCGCCATCGGCCGCGCAAGAAGGCGCTGATCCGTGGGACGTTGATTGCCGCCATTGGCTTTGAGGTGATCAAAATTGTGATGACCTATACGCTGCCATCGCTGGTGAAGTCCCCCTCCGGCGCGGCCTTTGGTTCGGTGCTGGGGCTGATGGCCTTCTTCTATTTCTTCGCACGCCTGACGCTGTTCTGTGCCGCGTGGATCGCCACCGCAGAGTATAAAGACGACCCGCGCATGCCGGGAAAAACCCACCACTGATGTCCTGTCGGGCTGATATTTCAGCCCGATTCATCATTTCAGCATATAAATCCAGACCGTAACTTTTATTTAACTCAAAACCAGTTTTAATGACTGATATTTAAAATGTGTGAAGCATTTCATGGAAGTGTTTTCGCTGGCCTGAAAATTATCCGCTTTTTGTTGCTTTTATGACCATGTCACGCCTTTGTTACAGATTGAAATGTCGCTTTTGCTGTGCCTAATATGGCCCTTCGTTCGTCCAAAAATAAGAAAATATTATGCAAGCAACAGCCACCACACTTAACGAAGGGGCGGAACACGTTCCGGTCAACTCCCGCAATAAAGTCGTCGTCGCATCGCTGATTGGCACCGCCATTGAGTTCTTCGACTTTTATATTTACGCCACCGCTGCGGTCATTGTCTTTCCGCATATTTTCTTCCCACAGGGCGACCCGACGGCAGCCACGCTACAGTCTTTAGCTACCTTTGCTATCGCCTTCGTTGCGCGTCCTATAGGTTCAGCGGTCTTTGGCCACTTTGGCGATCGCGTCGGTCGTAAAGTGACGCTGGTTGCCTCGCTGCTGACGATGGGGATCTCCACCGTCGCCATCGGCCTGCTGCCGACCTATGAAACTATCGGCATTCTGGCGCCTGTGCTGCTGGCGCTGGCGCGCTTTGGTCAGGGCCTGGGGCTGGGCGGGGAATGGGGCGGCGCGGCGCTGCTGGCGACCGAGAACGCCCCGGCGCGTAAGCGTGCCCTGTATGGCTCTTTCCCACAGCTCGGCGCGCCGATTGGCTTCTTCTTCGCGAACGGCACCTTCCTGCTCCTCTCCTGGCTGCTGACCGATGAACAGTTCATGAGCTGGGGCTGGCGTATTCCGTTCGTTTTCTCTGCCGTGCTGGTGCTGATTGGCCTGTACGTGCGCGTGTCGCTGCACGAGACGCCGGTCTTCGCTAAAGTCGCCGCGGCGAAAAAGCAGGTTAAAGTTCCGCTGGGGACGCTGCTGACCAAACACCTCCGCGTGACCGTGCTGGGTACGTTCATCATGCTGGCGACCTACACGCTGTTCTATATCATGACCGTGTACTCCATGACCTACAGTACCGCCGCCGTACCGGTCGGACTGGGCCTGCCGCGTAACGAAGTGCTGTGGATGCTGATGATGGCGGTTATTGGATTTGGCGTGATGGTGCCCATCGCGGGCCTGCTGGCAGATAAATTTGGCCGTCGTTCAAGCATGATCGTCATCACCTCGCTGATCATCCTGTTCGCACTGTTTGTCTTCCCGCCGCTGCTGGGTTCAGGTAGCCCTGCGCTGGTGATGGCGTATCTGCTGATTGGTCTGAGCCTGATGGGGCTGACCTTTGGCCCAATGGGCGCGCTGCTGCCGGAGCTGTTCCCGACTGAAGTGCGTTATACCGGCGCGTCGTTCTCCTATAACGTTTCGTCTATTCTGGGCGCCTCGGTGGCCCCGTATATCGCCACGTGGCTTCAGGCGAACTATGGTCTGTTCTATGTGGGTGTCTATCTGGCGGCCATGGCAGCGTTGACGCTGATTGCGCTGCTGCTGACGCACGAAACTAAGCATCAGACTCTGTAAGCGAATGCCGGGTGGCGGCTACGCCTTACCCGGCCTACGATTCACATGTAGGCCGGGTAAGCGCAGCGTCACCCGGCAAGAACAGGCCACACCTTACTTCTTCATCTGCGACAAAATCGTCCGACACTGATTCGCTTCGCCTTCTGACGGCGAAATCAACGCCAGCAGCGCCGCCGCAGGGGTGACCAGCGTGGCGAGGGCGGCGGCAACCGCACCGCGCGCAATCAGCGGTCCGGCCTTCACGCCCGCCTGCGGATCTTTGAAGGTCCCGCGAACGTAGAGCGGCGAGCGCAGGGTGATGATGCGAATGCCTTTACTTTCCGGATCGATGGTTAAATCCAGCTGCTCGGACGCCATGCTGGCGGTACCGGTGATGTTGATAACCGCGTTTTCCGTGTCGAATGCGAAAATCTGCGGACGCGCCACACCGTTGACCAGGTCCACGTTTGCCGCCGCGCAGTTCACGCGCACTTCATCGTCTCCGAAGATTTGTCCGACGATGAAGTTACCGACGTTCAGCCCCAGGATCTCCATCAGGTTACGGCTCACCAGCCCGTCGTTCATTAGCAGCTTCAGGTTGCCGTTTCCGCTGCCTAACAGCGCGGCCACAGAGTTACCCGTGCCGCGAATGTCCGCATCGCCGTTCATCTCACCGAGGGTTTTCTGCATCAACTCCACGTCCGGCATCAGCTCTTTCAGCTTCAGACGACGCGCCTGGATCTCCGCCCTTCCCTGCATCGGCTTTTTATCCCCCTCCAGGTGGATATTCGAGGAAATGGTTCCCCCGGCCATGCCAAACTTCAGCGGTTGCAGGCGCAGATCGGCGTTTTTCAGGATGATATGGGTCGAGAGGTTGCTCAACGGCAGCGTGCTGCCATGCTCAATTTTACGTCCTTTGAAGCGCACGTCCGCATCCATTACGTCCCACTTGTCGGTTTCGAAGCGGTCATAGGGCAGCACTTTACCCGCAGGCTGAGCGTCCTTTTTGACCTCTTTTGACTTCGTGCCTTTACCCGAATCTACGCCAATCAGCGGACCAAGATCGGCCAGACGCAGCTGGCGGGATTCAACGTCCCCCTCCAGTTTCGGGCGCGGTTTTCCGGTGGTGTAGGTCAGCGTGCCGTGTATATCGCTATCGCCGATGCGGCCGTTGAACCCCCGGTAGTCAAAGACGGACGATTTTTCAGCGTCGATTTTTGCGGCCAGCCGCCCGTCCGTTTCAAACGGCGGGGTATCCGGCAGCAGCACGCCGGTGAGATCGTACAATTCACCCAGCGAATCCCCGGCAAACTTAAGCTGGAGGTCGACGCCGCCCATGTTCATCGGGTCGTTAACCGTGCCCACGAACGCCACGCGGGTATTGCCCGAGCGGAAGTCCGCCTGCACCGGGAATGGCGTACCCTCGCTCCTGAGCGCCAGCATACCGCCGATTTTGCCTTTACCGGTCAGTGGCTGGCCGTTGTAGCGCCCTTTCGCTGTCAGGCCGAAGACGTAATCGCCAGCTTTGCTGTCATCGCCTTTGGCTTTGCTGCCCGTCACTTCGCTAAACGGCAGCGGCTTGCCCAGCGGATCGACGAGGATCTCCACGTCAGCCTTACTTACTTTATCGTCAATGGCGATCCGCCCCCGATCGAACAGAATATTGTCGAGGCGGAAGGACCATGAAGAGGGCTGCGCATTCGGATCTTTATCGCCGCTGCTGGCGAGATCGAACGTCCAGTTGTTGGTTTTCTCCGACAGGCGAATCAGCCGCGCGTCGGGCTGCTGAAGTTTGATCCACGGCAGATACACCGTTTTGGTTAACAGGGCTAACGGCGCCAGCGTGGCTTCCACGCGCGGCAGGTGGATCATGGTCACTTCGGGGATGTCCGGCGGGTTGCCAAGAATGATGTCGTCAGCGTGAACGTGCGGCCAGGGCACCCAGCTTCGCCAGCCGGTTTCCTCTTTCTGACGCTCCCACACGACCCCCAAATCGCCACGTATTGCGAAGGGGCGGTTTAGCTCGGTCGAGACTTTCTGGTTGATGGTCGGTTTGAGGCGGTTCCAGTCAAACGTGGCGATAATGATGATTAAGACCACGATCAGCAACAAGAAAATCCCTGCTGTCCAGGAAATCACCCTGGTTGTTTTTGTCATTGTTGTCCCCTTTCCTGATGAACTTGCCTTTAAAACTATAGTTCAGACAAAGGGAAGCGGGCAGATCAGAGGGTGGTTATCACCTTTTCCAGGGTATCCATGGGGACAGGACGAGAGAGGAAATAACCCTGTGCTGCCGCTGCCGGAGAATTTTGCACGTCGCGCCACTCTTCCAGCGTCTCTACGCCTTCCACAATGACGCCCTGGCAATAGCGGTTCATCAGTTGCAGGAGCATCGTAAACAGGTTCCGTCCTTCCGGTGTCTGGCGCAGCATGATAAACAGATCGCGGGCCACTTTGATGTAGTCATAACGCACTTCGCTCAGGGCGGAGAAGTTGGCCATACCGGTACCGAAATCATCCAGCCACAGCGGGCCAAACTCACACATCGAGGCAAATGAGGAGTCCTGCGGCAGCTGAACATGTTCCACCAGCTCGAAGCGCATCCACGGCAAGGTGGCAATCAGCGCCTGCAGCGTCGCATTCTGACGTAACGCCATCAGGGTTGGACCATCCACGTTCACCGAAGCCAGAATACCGTGCTGCTCGAAGAACGCCTGCTTCGTCGCCAGCATTCTCAACTGCTCTTCCAGCACGTCGATGCGCTGACGCACGGCAACCTCCGCAAAATAGCGGTCCGGCGCGATACGCTGCGAAGGGTTCGATGGATGAGTGACGACCGTTAACACCTCAATTGCCATTAACCGACCGTCAGTACGGTAGATAGGCTGATAGGTGTACGCTCGCTCACATTGCAGCCAGTAGCGATGCTCCTGCAAGTTCTCAATACTTGCCTCAGGCGTAGTGCTCAGCCGCTGGATAACCTGCTCTGACTTCATTTCGGATGTCCTGTTGTATGGGATAGCCTTTCTGGACTCGTCACTGAGTTATCGGCCCGCCAGGTGAGAACTTTATGTTCAATTCAGCGGGAAAATGAAATTAAGATGACAGAAATATGCCGGAACACGCGCTGGCTCAAAAAAATAATGGAACGTCGTTTTAATATAGTTGACCGTAAAAAACACACAGCGCACACTACTCTTAATTACTCTGTTCAGGTTCACGACTATGTCTAAGAAAATTGCCGTGATTGGCGAATGCATGATTGAGCTGTCCCAGAAAGGCGCGGAAGTCAGCCGCGGTTTTGGCGGCGATACATTGAACACCTCCGTTTACATTGCCCGTCAGGTCGCCCCCGACGCGCTGAGCGTGAGCTACGTTACCGCGCTGGGAACGGACAGCTTCAGCCAGCAGATGCTGGAGGCCTGGCAGGGTGAAAACGTTGAAACTTCGCTGATCCAGCGAATGGAAAACCGTCTGCCGGGTTTGTACTACATCGAAACCGACAGTACCGGCGAGCGCACCTTCTATTACTGGCGTAATGAAGCGGCTGCCAAATTCTGGCTGGAAAGCGATGCCGCCGCTGCGATTTGCGAAGAGCTGGCCACCTTCGATTACCTCTACCTGAGCGGGATCAGCCTGGCGATCCTGAGCCAGCAGAGCCGTGAAAAGCTGCTGTCACTGCTGCGCGAATGCCGTGCCAACGGCGGTAAGGTGATTTTCGATAACAACTACCGTCCGCGCCTCTGGGCCAGCCGCGAAGAGACGCAGCAGGTGTATCAGCAGATGCTGGAATGCACCGATATCGCCTTCCTGACGCTGGACGATGAAGATGCCCTGTGGGGTGAAAAGCCGGTTGATGAGGTCATCGCCCGGACGCAGGCCGCTGGGGTCAGCGAAGTGGTGATTAAGCGCGGGGCGGAGTCTTGCCTGGTGGCGGTGGCGGGTGAAGCCGTGACAGAGGTGCCGGCGGTGAAGCTGGCGAAAGAGAAAGTGATCGATACCACTGCGGCGGGCGATTCTTTCAGCGCGGGGTATCTGGCGGTACGTTTGACGGGAGGTACGCCAGAAGCGGCAGCGCAGCGCGGACACTTGACGGCCAGCACGGTGATTCAGTATCGCGGAGCGATTATTCCGCGCGAGGCGATGCCTGCTTAAGGAATGGGCGGGCTGATGCCCTCACCCTAACCCTCTCCCACAGGGCTGAGGGTTCCCCACAAATTAATGCGAGCACTGAGCAATCCCCTCGCCCCTCCGGGGAGAGGGTAGGGTGAGGGGAACATACGGCGGTGGTGGTCATTCCGTTCACTTTATGTTCCTTGCTACTCTGTAACGACATGACCGGTGAACGTGCCAGGGTGGCTCAGTCGCCACCACCCTGGCGACCCGGGCTCCCGGCGGTAAATCGCCGCATCGCGGTGCCCTCGGCTTATTCCTTCCGGCTTATCGGGTACGGGCGGAGGCAACGTCCCTGTAAAGCCGCCCTCTCGGCGCATCCCTGCGCCTCGCCCCGGCCGGAAGGCAAACGCCTCAGCGATTTACAGCCGGACCAGGGCATCGCTGACAGCCCTCAGTCATTTAGAAAGCAACTTTATTGCTTCTGCATAAAATCCCTCAGCCCACAGGGAGAGGGAACGCAGGGCCTTACTGGCCCTGCGGAATATCGCTCGCATCCTGGTGCAAATCATCGGCCGCCGCCTGTACTGGCTGCGACGGCGTCGCCATGATGGCGTTCCAGGTGGCCTTTAACTCTTTCATGTCATATTCCGGCTCACCTTTCGGCTGCAACAGAATCAACGCCATATCCTGAGACAGCTGCTGCCGCAGATCCTGATTCAGCATCTCCACGGTCAGACCGTTCAGGAAATCCTGACGCAATTTCTGATACTGCTCCGGCGCGATGTCCACGACCTGATTCTGTAAGGAGCGAATGCGCTGGCTGATTAAGATATCGGTATCGGCGCGGGCATAGGTGGCAAACAGTTTCTGCAATTCGAGGGATTTCTGCGCCACCAGCGCGTTAAATTCCTCTTCAGACAGGCCCTCTTTACGCACTTTAGCCAGCTCTTTCGCCACCACGCCGAGATTGGCATTCAGCTTATCACCCGGCGATTCGACGTTAATGGCGCACTGGGCGCGCTGGAACAGCACGCGGCAGTCAAAGCCCAGACCAATGTCTTTCACGTTGTTCTTGCTGAGCGTCTGCTGAACATGCCAGAACAGCGCTTCACGCGCCAGGTCCGCACGCCAGTAACGCAACAGCGCCGAGGACTCGCGGATCGGCTGCCAGGCGGTATCCCACATCATCGAAAGACGATCCTGACGCACGGTATCCGTCATGATACTGACCGTCTCAGGACGCAGCGGGGACAAAGTAGGAACAGGGGCGGGCGTTTCACGCTTCCCTTTTAGATCGCCAAAGGCTTTGTTGATCTGCTCTATCACCGCACGGCTGTCCACGTTGCCCACTACAATGAGGGTCATGGCATCCGGGGTGTACCACTGCTGGTAGAAAGATTTCACCTGCTCTGGATCCACCGGCTGTTTCAGCGGTTCTGCCGGGTCGTGGCCAAGCAGCGTGGACCCTTTCAGGCGGTAGCGCCACCAGCCTTCTTTGGTATCCGTCGGCCAGGTCGCCACCATGTCGCTGTTGCTCAACGCATAGTTTACGGTCTCAGGCGTAATCGCCAGTTTGCCGGTGGCATCGGATAGATAGGTAAGCGCTTCTTTAAGCAGATCGTTACGGTTGTTGGGCAGGCTCAGATTAAACATGGTGTAGTCATAGGAGACCACAGCCGGGGGCAGCGGACGTTTAGGATCGATGGCCTGTTGCCATAAAGAACGCACCTGAACCGCCTGCAAACTGCCGCTCTGGGTGAGCGCCAGTCGAGGAATAAAATGGCTTAAGCCGGTCTGCTGGGTGCTTTCAGTGAGGGAGCCGGTATTCACAGCCAGACGAATTTCAATGCGATCGCTCGGACGTTGCGGAGTGGATAACACCTGCCACTGGAATCCGTTCGCCAGTGTTCCCTGTTGCCAGGCCGGGTCTGGCTGGAGCGCATCTGCCTGCACATAACTGGCTGCTGCCATCATCAGCAAACCGCCGGTTAAGAGTCGAATTTTTGTGCCCTGCATGTGAACCCCTGATCAACATTCCTGGTTAAAGAGAGTGTCTCGCGACGTGAGCACTCAAAGATGACGATGAAAACCTTCCGATTAGACAGCGTGTTCAGCTAAACGTCACGGGCGGAAGCGAAATATACCCAAAAAAATTTTGTCGAAATATGACAGGTATGAGCGGTTATTATGCGCAGGTGCCCGCATCCCCACAAGGGAATACGGGCATTTATGAGGGATTAAGAGGATAAACCGGGGGTTTTGTCCTCAGATGTGCGATTATTCAGCGTATCGTTAAGTTTCTTGTGATCCAGCTCTTTTACCCACTTCGCCACCACAACCGTCGCCACACCATTACCAATCAGGTTGGTTAACGCGCGGGCTTCAGACATAAAGCGGTCGATACCGAGGATCAGGGCCAAACCCGCCACCGGCAGATGGCCAACCGCTGAAATAGTGGCCGCCAGCACGATAAATCCGCTACCCGTTACGCCCGCCGCCCCTTTCGAGGAGAGCAGGAGGACGACCAGCAGCGTAATCTGATGGAAGATATCCATGTGGCTGTTGGTGGCCTGAGCAATAAAGACCGCCGCCATCGTCAGGTAAATCGAGGTGCCGTCCAGGTTAAAGGAGTAGCCCGTAGGAATAACCAGCCCCACCACTGACTTACGGCAGCCCAGCTTTTCCATTTTATCGAGCATACGCGGCAGCGCGGACTCAGAAGAGGATGTGCCGAGGACAATCAGCAGCTCTTCACGAATGTAACGGATAAATTTGAAGATGCTGAAGCCGGTCGCACGAGCGATGGAGCCGAGCACCACCACCACAAACAGAATACAGGTGATGTAGAAGCAGATAATCAGCTGGCCAAGCTGTACCAGCGTGCCGACGCCGTATTTCCCGATGGTGAAGGCCATCGCGCCAAAGGCACCAATCGGGGCCAGACGCATAATCATGTTGATGATGCCGAAGATAACCTGCGAGAAGCTTTCAATGACGTTAAAAATCAGCTGACCTTTGCTGCCAAGACGGTGCAGGGCAAAGCCAAACAGCACGGCAAACAGCAGTACCTGGAGGATATTTCCGCTGGCGAACGCGCCAATCACGCTGCTCGGGATCACGTCCAGCAGGAAGGCAACAATCCCCTGATCTTTCGCCTGTTCAGCGTAAACCGCCACCGCTTTCGCATCCAGCGTGGCCGGGTCAACGTTCATGCCCGCGCCAGGTTGTACCACGTTGACAATAATCAGGCCGATAATCAGCGCGATGGTACTGACAATCTCGAAGTACAGCAGGGCAACCGCCCCCGTACGCCCGACCGCCTTCATGCTTTCCATGCCGGCGATACCGGTCACCACGGTACAGAAGATGACCGGCGCGATGATCATTTTGATGAGTTTAACGAACGCGTCGCCAAGCGGTTTCATTTGCGCGCCCAGCTCCGGGTAGTAGTGACCGAGCAGAATACCGATGGCGATGGCTGTCAGGACCTGGAAGTAAAGACTTTTGAAGAGTGAGGTTTTCATAGGGTGTCCCTGGAAAGAATAACTACAGGCTTTGTAAGGTTATGGTTAACCTGCGGCTTTAAAATAACACCCACATAACAGGACAGAAATAAACGGGGTTCAAATTTGAAACACAAATGTTAAGAACTTTGAGCTGGCTCGCACAAGCCAGCAACAAAATTACACTTTTGCGTTATTGCCATCGTCGGCGAGATAGCGTCGCTCAAAGGTATCCGTCGGCACGGCGCGGCCAAACAGGAAGCCCTGACCGCTCTCCACACCCGCCGCAGCCAGCCACTCGCGCTGGGCTTCGGCCTCAATACCTTCGGCAGTCACGTGCAGGTTCAGGCTGTGCGCCATCTGGATAATGGCCTGCACCAGGCTGCAATCCTCCGGCAGCCCTTTCACAAAGGTTTTGTCGATTTTCAGGACGTCCACCGGCAGGGTTTTCATGTGCTGGAGCTGACGCAGGCCGGAATACCCCATACCAAAATCGTCAAGCGCAATGCGGATCCCGGCATTACGCAGCGGTTTCAGAATGGCGACAGCGTCGTCAGGATTGTCAATACAACGGCTCTCGGTGACTTCCAGGATCAACGTGTGGGGCTGGATGCGGTAGCGATGGATCAACTCGAGCATATCCGGCACCATAGTCGGGTGCATCAGCTGTAGCGCAGAAAGATTCACCGACAGCGGCAGCGTGATGCCCCGTTGTTGCCAGGCCGCAAGCTGGCGGCACGACTCTTCCAGCACCCAGTATCCGACGGTGACCATCAGGCCGCAGGACTCGATACGTTCGATCATCCCCTCAGGCAGCTCCCACGTGCCGTCCGGCTGCTGCATGCGCAGCAACGCTTCGGCGCTGGTCACTTCACCCGTGCGCAAATCCACCTGCGGCTGTAGCCAGAGCGCAAACTGGCGATTGTCCATCGCCGTCAGAATGTCGCTCTCTTCCGTCAGGCGCTGCTGGGCTTTTTCCATTTGCTCCGGATCAAAGAACTGGATCTGGTTTTTGCCTTTTCGGCGCGCGGTAAACGCTGCTGAGAAAGCCCGACGGTATAACTGCTCGGCGGTCAGACCACCGTAGTACATTGCGATACCAATGCTGGCACTTGGGCGAAGCTGGATACCCTGAATAGGTAGCCGCTCATTTATGACAGTGAGTACTTGCTGACCTAACGTAATAGCGTGCCACGGCTCTTTTACACCGTGCGCAATCACCACCAGGTCATAGCCGCTGACCTGGGTAAGTACCATGCGCGGCGCCAGCACAGATTTGATTTTTTCCACCAGCGTCAGTAATAGCATCTCGCGCTGGCTCTCTTTCAGCACGCCCGTCGTGTCCTGCAAGGTCTCGCAGGCAATCACCATCAGCGCGGTGGTCTGCTGGCGAGCGACGGTCTGCTCCAGCAGGGCCATTAAAAACGCTTTGTTCGGCAGGTCGGAAACCGGGAAACGGGTGGCGTTATTACTGACCTCTTCCTGCTGACGCAGGACACGCTGCTGGTTGATATTGTAACTGCGGACCAGCATGCCGATTTCATCGTCGTGATGCAGACGCGGCAAGGGAAGCTGATGCCCCATGTGCTCCTGCGGAGAGAGGTCATTCAGCTCCCGGGCTATGCGGCGCAACGGATGCACAATTAACCGGTTGATGCACCACGTCAGCGCCACGCTCAACATTAAGGTCAAAAGTAAGTAAGTAGTCACTAACGTAGCAACCCAACTCATGACGAATTTATACATGCGGTACGAGTCCGCCTGTAGTACCAGATAGGCCAGCGGCTGCGGGTTAGCCGGTCTTTCCAGGGAATAGAGAGGCAGGGAAATCTGCACCGGCAGTTCAAACAGGCGCATCACCATCATCGGGACGGGACGCTCCGGGATAAAGCTCATCCGCAGCGCCTGGAACTGGTTCGGCAGCACGACGTCGGCGCGGCTCACGATACCGGCGGGCTGAATGCGCTTCAGGATAGATTCCGCCTCGGGGATATCCCCTTTCAGGATCGAGGCCGACAGGGGTTCCCGCACCGAGCGGGCAATACTTTCCAGTTGCGAAGCCGTGTTATAGCGATTCTGCTGTACGGAATGAAACAGCAAAATGACGCAGAAGATGAAGACAAACAGCATTGTGACGGCAGACACCATCGCCATCTGTTTGATCGTTAAGGAACGGCTGACACGCAAAATGACTCTCCACAAAACTCGAAGCGCAGGGCGCACCAGGGCGTAAACCTGGTGCGCCCGAGTATACCCGATAGCTGCACTTTTAAGAGAGACTTACAATTAGATTAAGCAAAAATCCGATCACCAGTCTGCATAAGGCACCAGCGGTTCCGGCGGTAAGTCCATATCACCCTGCCAGCCAGCGGCAGAATACCGAACATAGAGCAGCGCATGGCTCGGGGTATAGTCTTTCGCTTCCTGAATATCGACGCCCAGACCGACAAACCAGTTGGACGTCACACGGCGTTCAACAATCGCCCTTGCGGTATAACCCGTCCCTGACGAGCTACTTCCGGTTCCCATCACACCTTTATCGGTATAACGGCCTGGCTCATTGTCCGGGATCAGCCCCTGCAACGGATAACGCATCACATCTTTTGTTTTTGAATGGGACCATGAGACGGAACCGCCCAGTTCCCATGACCAGTTCTCTGTGCGTTTACGCCAGTTCACCGGTAAGGCAAACGACACATACTCCTGGGGACTGTAGTAACCGCCCTGGCCCAGCGAATAGCCACTTAAATCCTTATCGTAATGCCAGAGCATGTTGGACACACCGACCGTCAGACGCTCGTTGTTCTGATTGATAAGCTTGTAGTAATAGCCGGTCATCCAGCGGACCCGCCAGTTATCTTCGACATTCTTCCCGGTGAGGCTGTCGGCACTCAGGCTTGACCAGATCCCGTTAGCTTCGCCTTTGTCGTAGCTCATGCTCACGCCGCCACCGGTAGCACGCACGCCGCCCCAGGTGGTGTCGGTATTAGGATCTTTTTGCCCGGCGAAGGCCAGCACGGAGCTGGAAATCGGACGGCGATGGGCGTTCAGGGTGTAGCCAATCGGCCCTAAGTCGTTGCTGTAGCTCAGGCTGCCCACCACATCGACCACGTCGAAGCCCATCGGCGTTGTACCTATGTCCCACGCCCAGGTCTGGTTCTGCCAGCCGACGGCCACGCTGGCGCCGTTGGCCGACTGGTTCGTGCTGCCGTGACATGGCGTTTCGGCGCAGGTACCCCACGTTGGATCGTAGGTTCCATTGTCCGTATCAAAGGAACCGGCGTTCATATTGACCAGATCGCTACGGAAGAACATGCGGCCATCCGATAGCGGCGCATCCACCTGGAGCATAGTGGTGTGCGCTTTCAGGTCGGAATAGCCCCCCGTGCCGCTGGATCCCCAGTAGTCGTGTTGCAGCGTGACGTTCAGATCCTGCTGACGATAAAGATCGCCTGCATCGCTGCGCACGCCGCGCTTCAGCCAGTCATCTTTCTCATCGTTACGCGTAAGACGCGTAAAGCTGTCGTTATCGGTCGGACGGGTCGTCGTGATGCCCGATGAGACCATCGCATCTTTCCAGGTTTCCAGCGCCTGCTGAGGCTGGCCGTTTTGCGCCTGGAAACGGGCGGCATCACGCATCACCAGCGCGCTTTCCATAGAAGGCGGCTGCGATTTTGCCTGAGGAACAATGGCGTTGAAGGTCTTTTCTGCCGCGGCAGGATCACCCAGACCGGCCTGCGCCATGGCGATCCGGCGCTGCATATTGAGGGAGAGCGGTTCGCCGTTTTGTGCCGCGGGCAGTTTCGCCAGCTCAGCGCGAGCGGCGTCCCTGTTGCCCTGAGCAAGATTGACTTCGGTCAGGCCGAGAATTGCGTCTTCGTTCTGCGGTTCCCGTTGCAGGACGGTGTTGTAGGCGGTTTTCGCGGCCTCGTGATCGCCACGCTGTTCAGCCCAGTCTGCCAGCGTTAAGTCAATACGGGTGGACGGGGGCTGCTGGCGAAGCAGCGCTTCCGCTTCCTGCTCTTTTCCACTGTCGCGCAGGCGGTTGGCGGTTTCCAGCACCTGATTACTTTGCAGGCGGTCCGCCAGCGCCTGGATGTTGCCGTTCCACTTGTCGCGCGGCAGCGTGTTCAGATGCGCCAGCGCGGCCCGGTCCCGATCGTTACCGGACAGGTACAGCCCGCTGGCGTAAACCTGATCCGGATCGCCCGGTTTCTGGCTTGCCAGCTGACGCATCAGGTTATCCGCCTGGCTGCGCTGACCCGCGCTATACAGATCGCGTGACAGTCGGTAGGTGATCCACACGTCGCCCGGGGAAAGCGCAAGGCGTCGGCGCTGAATTTCTGCGGCCTGCGCATAGTTTCCCTGGCTTTCCAGCTGTTCAGCCTGAGCCGAGAGCTGCTCGTTCGTCAGGCTACGTTCAATATCATCAATGCTGCGGCGCTGGCTGGCAGAGAGCGACTGAATAAACTGCGTCGCCTTCTCCGGAGACTGCTCGCGATAAATATTGGCAAGACCGCGTACCGCGTTGCTGTTGCCGCTGTCCATCCGCAATGCCTGGCGATAATAGCGTTCAGCCGCGTCGTTATCTTTCCGCGCCGCCGCCGCGTCACCCAGCCCCAGGACCGCGTAGCTGTCCGTATTGTCAATGTTGCGCGCCTGCTGATAATAGCGTTCCGCCTGGGCTGTCTTGTTGGCTTTCAGGGCGTTATCACCCTGCTGGATCAGCAGCCAGTATCGGTTAACCTTCAGCAGGCTGTCCCATTTGCCCCGGTTGTCGCTCTGCGGATCGAGGGCGATCGCCTTTTCAAACTGCGCAACCGCGCGGGCGCGATCGCCTTTCTGCGAATAGGCCTGCCCCAGCGCGCCTACGGCTTCACTGTCGGCGTGGTTGGCGCTGACTGCTTTCTGCAACTCCGTTACCGCTTTACTGCCCTGCCCGGCATCCACTGCGGCTAACCCTTCGGCTTTGGCGCGAAACGCCGGATCGGCGAGCTGTTTTTGCTGCGCTTCAAGCTGGGCGCGCGCCGCCGTCACGTTATCGCCATCGCTGAACACGCTCAGGTATTGTTGCAGCGCGGTAACGCTGGCGCTGCTGGCCGGCTGATCTTTGATCTGCTGGTACCACATGTCCGACGCCTGACTGCGGCCATTGTTCGATTTGGCCATCTCCTGTAACACCGCAAACCCTTCATCACGCCGTCCGCTCTGGAACAGAAGCTGCGCCAGCGAAGCCTGTAGCGGGGCGTTGCCCGGACTGCTGGCGTTGATTTTCTTCAGCTGATTAATGGCCAGATTGCGGCGGGCAGGCTCTTTCGCCACCACGTTCCAGTACTCCGTCGCGATGTCGCCGCTGGGCGGATTACCGTCAAACAGTTTGTCATACGCGGCAATAGCTTCCTGCGTGTGCCCGGTGGTGGCGAGCAGACGAGCCTGCTGGAGGGCCTGGCGACCATCCGGCGTGGAGAGCAGCATGGTCGTACGGGAAGACTGGTACGCACTGGAATCGGGTGCCATTCCTTTCAGGCGATCCAGCTCTTTTTGCGCGCCCGCCGTATCCCCCTGTCGTAACAGGTAGCGGAAGCGAGCGGCAATCACGTCCGGGTTGTTGGGGTCGATCAGCTCAAGGCGATAGAGCGACTGGCGCACCAAATCCTCACGCTGGGTGGATTCCCCCAGACGAACCTGTTCCAGCAGCTGTCTCTGCTGCGGGGAGTTGGCGGCCTGGGCCAGGGGCATGAGCGCCAGGCCAAGCGATAAGGCGAGTAGATTTAGTGTGAACGTGCGCATTCCTGGCCCCAATCCGGTAGTAATTCACCTTGCGCGGTGAAACGAAAACGATGCTGATCCCACCCTTGTCCAAAGAGGGTCAGAACGTAGCTGTAATAAGCTTTGTTATCGGGAAAACGATCGGCGACACGCTGGCGTTGCACCGCCTGCGCGTCCCGTTCTTGTAAAAATGGAAGCAGGGAGGCAGAAAACCCTACCGGCCCATCTCCGGTACGTTTCCCGGTCGCTACGTCCACTTTTTCCGGCGGTAAGCCTTGTTTGATTGTGGTGGTCGCCATGGGCTTGAAACGCGCCAGTAGCCGGGCTTTCTGCGGATCGTTATCGTTCATCATCCCTACCCACAGATAGACGCGAATCGCATCGTAACTGCCGATCAGGGTCGTATCCTGCTTCAACTGCCAGCCGCCCTTTTTCTGGTATTTCACCCAGTTCGGGGAAAATCCTTTTGGCGCGGTCTCCAGCAGCAGACGCAGGTTGGTTTCACGGAGCGTTGTCCACGGTGCGCCGAAACGGGTGAAATAGCTCGCAAGCTGCGGCGGCAAGTAGCTGGGGTTGAAGCGCCAGACACTCTCTTCGGCAAAACCGACTTTACCCGGCAGCAGCATAGAACCCAGCCCCGGCACCTTCACCACTTCCTCACTGGCAATGCGCGTCAACAGCGCCTTACCCGTGCGCGTGTAATCGGGATTTTTCCACAGCCGCCCGGCTTCCAGCAGCGACCAGGCAATCCAGATATCGGCATCGGACGCGGAGTTAGGGTCGATAACCGCCCAGGTGTTGTCGTCCTTTTTTCCCCATAGCCACGCCGGGAGATGTTGGGCTAAATCCCCCTCGGCAAGGTTATCGCGCGTCCATGTCAGCAGCAGATCAAACGTCTTGCGATCGTTTGCTGCCAGGGCAAAGAACAGTCCGTAGCTTTGCCCTTCGGAGGTGGTAATTTTGCGCGCGTCACTGGGATCAATGACGCGCCCACTTTCGCTCATATAATCCTGTTTGAACGTCTCCCAGGCAGGCCAGCGACAGGCGGCGTGAAGATTCGCCGCCGTCAGCATCAACGCTGCGACTACACACCCGCGAAAGATTTTCATCACGGCTTACTCATGGTCCGGGTTAAGACGACGACGGCTGATGATTCGCAGCAGACGCCACAATACCCACGCCAGCAATACAACGCTGAGCGCAGCCAGCACAGCCAGCAGCACCGGGTGGTTAGAGAGGGCGTACCACAGGCGTTCGAACCACGGCAGATGACCGACGTAGTAGACATCCCCCACGCGCAGGCTGTTTACCCCCGACTCACGGATGACCGAGACGGAACCGAACATTGCCGCCCGTTTACCGCTGTCGTTCATGGCCGTGTTGAGCAGCTCATAGCCGCGCGGGCTGTCCGCCAGCAGGGCGATCACGCTGCGCTGGTCGTTATACGGAGACTGGAAACCGACAATCGCAGCCATTGGACCCGTTGAGCTTACGGTCGTCCTGATATTGGCCTGACGATCGCCGCTGTCCGGCATGATGCTCGGGAACTCGGTCTGACGCAGCGGCGTGTTGACCCATGACTGAGCCGCCTGCACCAGCAGATCGACGCGCTTCTCGTCTTTCAGCTTGTCCGGAATGTTGCCGATGACCATGATATCGGCATCTTTGTTCTGGATCTGGCTACCGTCATCCGTCACCGTCACGTTGATAGCCGGTAAGCCGGTTTGCGCCCCGACGGTGCCCATGGTGTCCAGCAGCGTGGCAACCTGGCCTTCGTTGGCCGCTTTTGGCATCACGACAATCGATTCAGAGAGATCAGCCATGCGGCTGAACGGGAAACTGGCGTTAGCAAACGCACGCAGATCCGGCATCGCGATAAAGTGGTAATACTTCGAGAAGTCGATTGTGGAATCATCACCAATCACCACGTGGTTTTGCACCGGCTGGAAGGTAATACAGTTTTCCACCGATCCACCCGGCATCGGGTTCATGTACTGGAAGTTAAACCGCAGCTGGTTCACCGCACCGAGCTTCAGCGCCGGGATCGACACATCGGTTTTACCATCCAGCAGCCCCTGCAATACAGGCAGACGAAGCATCAACCGGTTTGTCTCCTGGCTGCTGGTCAGGCTGAAGGATTGCAGGAACTGGTTGTTGAGGCTGATATCCATGCGCGAGCTGTCTTTGGTTACCGGCGCGGTGTAACGGTAGTTCAGGTTGATATCAATACCGTTGGTGCGCAGCAGATAGAGATCCGGCGGCAGGTTCAGCGACAGGCTGACAGGAGAAGGTTCAAGCCCGGTTGACTGCAATTGCTCTTCATAGGTTTTCAGCTCGCCGAAGGTAATCGCGCGGTCGGTGCGGACCCAGTTCGGCGCATCATAAGGCTTACGTGCCAGCAGCGGTTTCACCTCATCCACCACGACGCTATTACCGCGGAACAGGATATTGCCCTGCGCAATGCCTTTTGCCGCCTGCACCAGATCTTTATCATCACGCCCGAAGATCACCAGCAGCTTCACGTACGGATTGTCGGGATGGCTGATCATCTCGATGGTGGGCGCTTTCACCTCTGGATGGTCCCGCAGGAATGCCGGGCGTTTGGCGTTGGTGGCAAACACAATCGCGTTTTTGTCCGGCATTTTGTCGTACATAACCGGGAAACTCTGGCCACGCCAGCCGGAGCGGGAACCAAACCAGGATGCCACGATAGAGGCCGCCAGCTGTTCGGTCACATCAGGAGAGCCCGCAAACACCATTGGCAGGTTCAGTGGACGGTTATCACGCGGGTCGAAGAACGGCACCGGGAAGGCGGAGAGATCGTTTTTCAACGCCAGCGGCTGATAGGTCATCTGAAGCGAAGAGTTACGACCAACATCCAGCCACAGGGTGCTGCTGGCCGGGTTTTCACAGACATCGCGGTAATGGCCGACAAATTCCAGACGCACGCGGTTAAAGTCGGTGATAAACAGCGGGTTAATCGGCACCTGAGCCAGGGTTTTCTTACCCAGTTGCTCTTTGGTGACGGGCAGGACGTCCATCAGCTCATCATTCAGATAGACCTTAAGCTGGGATTGCACCGGCAGCAGCGACGGCGATGGCGTGTATTCCAGGTTGAGCATCGCTTTCGACACGACTTCATCGCTACGCATACCGAATTCGACACCGCCATTTGGGTTGATGCCGCGCAGAACCATGCTGCCCGGAGGAGGCGCGATCTGGGCGAACGTCAGCTTAACGTCACGCGACGGCGTATTTTCCGCAACCACCGGTGCACTGGCTCCCGGCACGCCAGGCATAACCTGCCCAACCACCGGGTTGTCGGCGGGCAGCGTATTCCCCGTCGTCGGCTGATTCGGGACGACGTTTTCCGTCTGCCCCGGCGCCGCCGTCACTACCGGATCGGTCGCTTGCGCGACGACAGGCACCGTTGGCGCGGGTGTGGTCGCTGCGTTATCAGGCGCCGCGTTAGCCACTGTTGCAGGGAGCGCACTCATCCCCATTGCCACTGCACATAACCAGGAAAGTTTTGTTTTCATCGCGTTATCATCATTGTTGAGCCATAACCGGGTCCGCCTGCTTCGCTTCATCTCGCTCAGGTCGACGCGGAATGAACGACACGACCCAGGAAACCAGTGAAGTAAGTGACCGGAAAATTAATTTCACCGACGACGGGGCAAATTCTGCAAGGTGACGATAGCCACGGAACCCCAGCTTAAGAATATCCAGCAGGCTTTCCAGAGGCTTATCCTCAGGGAAGCTGTCCTGCCAGAGAGCCCACGTATCCGCGCGGGCAAACGTACACTGCACAAAATCAATGTGTTGCTTTTTAGTCAGCGGCATCAGTTGCAGACCCACTTCATTTCCTCTCACACGCACCACCTGCGTCGGGAAGACATACTCCTGCTGGCCGCGCTTAAGCAATAGGTTGACCTTCTGCCCCTCAAGCACCTTCGCCTGACCGTTAATCTTGATACCCAGACCGCCATCCGAAAAGTCATGTACGGTACAGGAGAAGAGATGTCCATCGTCGCGGGCAATGGCCGCTGGCATGCTGATTTCGACGCGATGCGCGCGGCGAACCTGTTTGCTCTCCACCGATACCGCCACCGCGCCACCGAGGATAATCAGGTTATAAAACACCCACGCCATACTCACGAAGACCGTCAGAATTTCGTTTTCCGGGCCGTAGAAGTAGCGCCAGACCCCAACAATCACGCCCACAATATTCAGCAGCACCAGGAAGATATAGGGCCGGGAGATCACCCAGTCGACATACTCCTCTTCCACCAGCCCGCCCTTCGCGGTGACGTTGAATTTCCCTTTATGCGGGTTAATCAGCGCCACCATGGTTGGCGGCGCGATATACCAGGCCAGCACCGTTTCGTAGATTTCACTCCAGAACGAATGGCGATATTTCCCCTGAATCTTCGAGTTCGTCAGGCTGGCGTGGATCATGTGCGGCAGAACGAACAGGGCAATCATCAGCGCAGGCGCATAGATGATGTAAGCGTGAAGAAGCAGGAACGCCAGCGGCGCAGTGAGGAAGATAAGCCGTGGAATACCCGACAGGAAGTGGAACATGGCGTTGACGTAGCACAGCCGTTGCGCCAGTTTCAGTCCTTTACCCATCAGCGGGTTATCGAGGCGGAAAATTTGCACCATGCCGCGCGCCCAGCGAATACGCTGGCCGATGTGCGCCGACAGGGATTCCGTGGCCAGCCCCGCCGCCTGAGGAATGCGCATGTAGGCGGAGGTATAGCCAAGACGGTGCAGACGCAGCGAAGTGTGCGCATCTTCCGTGACCGTCTCGACGGCGATCCCGCCAATTTCATCCAGCGGTTTACGGCGGATCACCGCACAGGAGCCGCAGAAGAATGTTGCGTCCCACATGTCGTTCCCGTCCTGCACCAGACCATAGAACAGTGTGCCCTCGTTCGGGGTTTTACGAAAACGACCGAGGTTACGTTCAAACGGGTCCGGCGAGAAGAAGTGGTGCGGCGTCTGCATCATCGCCAGCTCTTTCTCCTTCAGGAACCAGCCCATGGTCATTTGCAGGAACGAGCGCGTTGGCACGTGGTCGCAGTCGAAAATAGAGACGAACTCCCCTTTGGCATATTTCAGCGCATTGTTGATGTTACCGGCTTTCGCGTGTTCATGCGTGGTACGGGCGATGTACTCTACCCCCACTTCGTCCGCGAACTGGCGGAACTCGGCGCGGCCACCGTCATCGAGGATCCAGATTTTGATTTTATCCTTCGGCCAGTCGATACCCAGCGCGGCGTAAATGGTGTTTTTCACCACCGACAGGTCTTCGTTGTAGGTCGGCACGAAGAGGTCCACCGTTGGCCACTGGGTCGTGTCTTTTGGCAGCGGCACCGGCTGTCGATTCAGCGGCCAAATAACCTGGAAGTAACCCAGCACCAGCACGATCCAGGCGTAGGTCTCAGCAAACAGCAGCACTAACCCACACACCAGGCTGACCGGATCGTCCCAGTTCAGCGTTGAGGTATATCGCCACCAGATGTAGCGGCAGGAAACGGTCAGCGACAGCACGATCAGCATCAGGGCAGAAAAACGCCCCGGAATGCGCCGCACCAGCAGCGCCACGCCCCACAGCAGGATCAGGAAGGTAAACTGTGCCAGCGGGTTGAAGGGCTGGGTAATACAGACCAGCGCCAGTATGAGCGAGAACACCACCACCACGCCGAGAATAAAACGCCGTAAGCCCGGGTGAAGGTGCCCGAGCTCTTTGTGATTATCTAAATGACCTGTTCTATCGCCAACCCGGTCGGGTAGCCGGTTAAGCCACTGGTGATAGTGTTCACGTAAGTTCTGCACGCGATCGAAGCTGCGCCAGCGGGACGTTTTTTTCTCCGCACCCGTTGAGGTCGCCAGAAGCCAGATGGACTGTATAGCGTAGCGCGCGGGATCGAGCGGACGCGGCTTGTCAGGGTTGATATGCGGATAGAGTTCACCGTGGCGCGCACGAATACGTTGCCAGCGTGGATGTTCGAGGGGGATGAACATCCACGCCAGAATCATCCATAAGCAGCCCAGCGCAGCGCTCAGCGATGAGGCGCCGTGATGACGGTAATGGCGGTAGCGTTCACTTAAGCGCGAACTGACCGGCGGGATGAGCAACCAGTTGGTCAGGCGGCTCATACTGAACTCCCGGCAGGCTCCGGCCGTTTCGCAAAGTGCAGCAGACACCAGTTGGCCAGCGTCAGGATCTCTTCTGCCGCCAGTGAATCACTACGGTACTCCCCAAGCGGTTGTTTGGAAGCGAGGCACTCCGCCATCGCTTCGTCACGATTCGTCACGATGAATAACCATTGGCAACAGGCGGCGCTGACTCTGGAGCCAGACCTGGTACAGATCGTCCTGGATCTGGCTGCCAATGCGCAGATCGTTAATCAGAATATGGGCATTGGCAGGCATTGCCTGTTGATGCAGACGGATATGACAATTCGCATCTACGTTCGCAATGGAGAGCACATGGTCGCACTGCGACAGAAGCTGGCGGGTCAGCGACGCGGCGCCGTGCGGCAGGTCCAGCAGGATCCACTGATAGTGTCCGCTCTCTTTCAGACTCTGCAAAGCGGTGGTGAAGCGAGAGAACAGGCGCTGAAACGCAGCTTCATTCCCGCGTTCGGTTTCCGTCATCTGACCAAAGGGAAGCAAATCGAGCTGGGAGGTATAGCGCAAACCCGCATCCCGCCAGTCTTTATCGTCCAGAAGCGCGCGCCCCCAGCCGTTTTCATGCGTAAAGTCGACATTGAAAGACATGCGCAGCAAATTATCGGAGCAGGCATCAATAACCAGTACTGATTCACCTAAAACCTGTAATGACCACGCCAGCGCCGCGGTTACGGAAGTTGTACCCACTCCACCACGGACGCCCTGTAATCCTAGTACGGCCATCAATGGCTTCCTTATTGTTGTTGGGCAAACTCAGCTAATAACGGCCAACGTTTAATAGCCGCAGCCAACTGTTCCCGCTGGGAAATATCGGTGTAATCTATTTCAGGCAATGAAAAAGCCTGCGTGAGCGCCAGAAAATCGTTTTGGAATGTGTAACCCAGGCTTGGGTCGACTGGAGTTGCGGGTTCGTTATTTTGCATTCTTATTTCATCCCTTTGAGTAAAATCATAAGATTCAGATGCAGCGAGGCGTCCTGCCCACGAAATTTCATTTACATGCTAAATCTGATGTTCTTTAATTTCAATGTTAGGTTTATTTCTACGCTTTCGCTAGTAAACTGAGAGACATAGAAATTCGACGAAAAGAGGGACACCGTGGACTCCATATTTTCTATTGGCATCCAGTCATTATGGGACGAATTGCGCCACATGCCAGTCGGAGGAGTCTGGTGGGTTAATACGGATCGTAATGAAGATGCCATCAGTCTGGTAAACCAGACGATAGCGGCGCAGGGTAAGGATTACCGCGTGGCCGTCATTACGATGGGCGATGAGCCAAAGTCAATCATCAGGCTCGAAACTGACCGTGGACCCCAGACAGTACGATTATTTTCCATGCCAGCGGAGGCCGACAGTTTATACTTTTTGCCCCGCGATATTCAGTGCTCTATTGTTCCTGAACACTATTTACTGATTCTTAAATGTTCTCAAAACGGTCTACAAAATATCCCGTCTGAAAAACTGCTGAAATGGCTGGGAAGAATCAGCAGATGGGCAAAAAATCAAAATTGCACCTTATTGGTTGTTAACCCGGGCAGTAATAACGACAAACTTTTTTCACTTTTAATGAGTGAATACCGTTCCCTCTATGGCCTGGCCAGTATTCGTGTCCAGACTGACAGCCATCTTTACGACGTGGCTTTCTGGTGCAATGAAAAAGGGGTGAGCTCCCGACAGCAGCTTACCCTCAAAAATGTCGGGGACGAGTGGCATCTTGCTCAACAGGAAGAGACGGTGGTTCAGCCACGCAGTGATGAAAAGCGCGTTCTGAGTCATATTGCGGTACTGGAAGGTGCGCCTGCACTGTCTGAGCACTGGTCACTGTTCGAAACCAACGAGGCCTTATTTGATGAGGCGCGCACCACGCAGGCGGCGACCATTATCTTCTCGTTGATCCAGAATAACCAAATCGAAACGCTGGCACGGCACATTCACACATTACGTCGCCAGCGCGGCAGCGCGTTAAAAATCGTGGTACGTGAAAATAATACCAGCCTGCGCGCCACCGATGAGCGCTTATTACTGGGCTGCGGCGCGAATATGGTCATTCCCTGGAATGCTCCCCTGTCGCGCTGTCTGACGCTGATCGAAAGCATTCAGGGCCAGCAGTTTAATCGATATGTTCCGGAAGATATCAGCACCCTGCTTTCAATGACGCAGCCGATGAAACTGCGCGGCTACCAGAAATGGGACACCTTCTGCGATGCGGTGGGCAACATGATGAGCAATACGCTTTTACCGGCAGACGGAAAAGGGGTGATGGTTGCCCTGCGTCCTGTGCCGGGCATTCGCGTTGAGCAGGCGCTCACCTTGTGCCGCCCTAATCGTATCGGGGATATCATGACCATTGGCGATAATCGCCTGGTGCTGTTCCTCTCCTTCTGTCGGGTGAACGATCTGGATACCGCCCTGAACCATATCTTCCCGCTGCCTACCGGGGATATTTTCTCGAACCGCATGGTCTGGTTTGAAGATAATTTGATCAGCGCTGAGCTTGTCCAGATGCGAGCCCTGGCACCTGAAAAATGGGCCAAACCGTTGCCTGTTACAAGTGGTGCCAAACCGGTTCTGAACGCGAAACATGATGGGCACGTATGGCGTCGGGTTCCTGAGCCGCTACGCTTAATGGATGAGAACAAGGAGAGCGTTCCATTATGAATATCAGCGATATCATCCAACTGGTTGTTCTGTGCGCGCTGATTTTTTTGCCGCTTGGCTACTATGCACGCCATTCCCTGCGCCGTATTCGCGATACGATCAGATTACTGTTCGTCAAACCTCGCTATATTAAACCCGCCGGAACACTGACTCGCGCTTCAAACGTCAAGGCAAACCGAAAACATGACTAATTCTACCTATACCTCTTCAGCGCCATCGCCACTCTGGCAATACTGGCGCGGTCTGTCCGGCTGGAATTTCTACTTTCTGGTGAAGTTTGGTCTGCTGTGGGCAGGCTATCTTAATTTCCACCCGCTGCTTAATCTGGTGTTTATGGCATTCCTGCTGATGCCAATCCCGAATCTCAGGCTGCACCGTATACGTCACTGGATTGCTATCCCTATCGGTTTCGCCCTGTTCTGGCATGATACCTGGCTACCCGGCCCCGAAAGCATTATGAGCCAGGGTTCCCAGGTCGCAGGTTTCAGTGCGGACTATATGCTCGATCTGGTTGAGCGCTTTATTAACTGGCAGATGATTGGCGCGGTATTTGTCCTGCTGGTTGCCTGGCTGTTCCTGTCTCAGTGGATCCGGGTGACGGTGTTTGTCGTCGCGATTATGATCTGGCTAAACGTACTGACGCTGACGGGCCCGAGCTTCTCGCTGTGGCCAGCCGGTCAGCCGACGACAACCGTAACCACCACGGGCGGTTCCGCCGCCGCTACCGTCGCAACAGCAGGGGATACGCCTGTGGTTGGGGATATTCCAGCGCAGACGGCGCCGCCTACATCCACGAACCTGAACGCGTGGCTCTCCAGTTTTTACGCTGCGGAAGATAAGCGTCAGACGAAATTCCCGGACGCGCTGCCTGCTGATGCTCAGCCGTTTGAGTTGCTGGTCATTAACATCTGTTCTCTGTCCTGGGCTGACGTTGATGCGGCTGGTTTGATGTCGCACCCGCTGTGGTCGCATTTCGATATTCAGTTCAAAGACTTCAACTCGGCCACGTCGTACAGCGGCCCGGCGGCTATCCGCCTGCTGCGCGCGAGCTGTGGGCAGCCCTCGCATAAGAACCTCTACCAGCCGGCAGCTAACCAGTGTTACCTGTTTGATAACCTGGCAAAACTGGGCTTTACCCAACACCTGATGATGGGCCATAACGGTCAGTTCGGTAACTTCCTGAAAGAAGTGCGTGAACAGGGTGGCATGCAGGCCCCACTGATGGACCAGAAAGGGCTGCCAGTGACGTTACTGGGCTTCGATGGCTCGCCGGTCTATGACGATACCGCCGTACTTCAGCGCTGGTTCGACACCGTCGGTAAAGAGGAAGGGACGCGTAGCGCGACGTTCTATAATACGCTGCCGCTTCACGACGGGAACCATTATCCGGGCGTAAGCAAAACGGCCGATTACAAGGCCCGTGCGCAGAAGTTCTTTGACGAGCTGAACGCGTTCTTTAACGAGCTGGAAAAATCAGGTCGTAAAGTGATGGTGGTGGTGGTCCCGGAACATGGTGGAGCGCTGAAAGGCGACAGGATGCAGGTGTCTGGTCTGCGCGATATCCCAAGCCCGTCCATCACAAACGTTCCGGCCGGGATTAAGTTCTTTGGCATGAAGGCACCGCATCAGGGCGCGCCAGTTGAGATCACCCAGCCAAGCAGCTATCTGGCCATCTCGGAACTGGTTGCTCGCGCTGTAGACGGTAAGCTGTTTGTGGAAGATAGCGTGAACTGGGGTCAGCTCACCAGCGGGCTGCCGCAGACGGCGGAGGTATCGGAAAACGCCAATGCGGTGGTGATCCAGTATCAGAATAAGCCTTATGTCCGACTGAATGCCGGGGATTGGGTGCCGTATCCGCAGTGACCTGCTACACCCTCTCCCCTGTGGGGGAGAGGGTTACTCTGCACTTCGTAACGAAATTTCACCGCCCACCCAGGGCTTAATCACGCCATCCTGTTCAAGCAGCAACGCGCCCTGCGCGTCAATGCCGCGTGATGTGCCGTAAATCTCTTTATCCCCAATCAGCAGCTTCACCGGTCGGTTAATAAAGTTATCCAGCTTTTCCCAGCGGGAAAGGAATGGCGCTAACCCCTCTTGTTCAAAGAGCGTCAGCGAACTACGCAACTCATTGATCATGCGGACGGCAAGCGTATTGCGATCGATGGTGATCCCCGCTTCCTGTAGGTTGGTCCAGGCCTGGTTCACGACATCGTTCTGCACGTTTCGCATCACCATGTTCAGCCCCGCCCCAATGACGATCTGTGCGGCATCGCCTGTTTTTCCTGTCAGTTCGACCAGGATCCCCGCCAGCTTTCGATCGTTGAGATACAGATCGTTGGGCCATTTTACCCGCACCTGATCGGCACCCAAATCATGCAGCACCTCTGCCATCACAATGCCGATGACCAGGCTCAGCCCGATGGCCGCAGCTGGCCCCTGTTCAAGCCGCCAGTACATGGAAAGGTAGAGGTTGGCACCAAATGGCGAAAACCACTTACGCCCCCGGCGGCCACGTCCTGCCTGTTGGTACTCGGCAACGCAGGCATCACCGGATTTCAGCTCGCTCAGGCGATCCAGCAGATACTGGTTCGTCGAATCAATGACCGGCAATACCGCGACGTTACCGTGTCCAATCTGGCTGCGGATGATCTCTTCATTCAGTAACTGGATTGGTTCCGGCAGACTGTAGCCTTTTCCCGGCACCGTAAACACATCCACGCCCCAGTCGCGGAGCGTTTGAATATGTTTATTGATGGCAGCGCGGCTCATGCCCAGCTGTTCGCCCAGCTGCTCGCCAGAATGAAACTCGCCATCAGCAAGAATACCGATGAGAGTTAACGGAATAGTATTGTCCTTCACGCAATGGTCTCCACGGCATTCACTTCGCCCGTTCGGCCAATAAAGCGAACTTCAGGCTCCAGCCAGACGTTAAATTTTTCGCCCACACGCTGGCGAACATGGTGCGCCAGGTTGACGACATCCTCACTTGTCGCGTTGGACTGGTTGATCAGTACCAGCGCCTGCTGACGATGAACAGCAGCGCCACCAAGCGTAGTACCTTTTAATTCACATTGATCGATAAGCCAGCCTGCGGCCAGCTTCACGCTGCCATCCGCCTGAGGATAATGCGGGGCCGTTGGCCAGCCTGCGAGAAACGCTTTCGCATTTTCGCTGCCGATCACCGGATTTTTGAAGAAACTGCCCGCATTTCCATTCACTTTCGGGTCCGGTAGCTTGGTCATTCGCATGTGGCAAACGGAATCAAAAACCTCACGCGGTGTGACGGTAGCCGGATCGAGACGGGCCAGATCGCCGTAAGTCAGAACGGGTTTCCATGCTTTCGGCAGACGCAGGCCAACGGCCACAATGACAAAACGATCCTGATAGTCGTGCTTGAAAATGCTGTCGCGATAGCCAAAGCGGCACTGCTCTGCGGTTAAGCGTTGAGCATTTCCCGTAGCCAGTTCGATGCAGTCGACATATTCGCAGACGTTTTTCAGTTCGATGCCGTAGGCACCGATGTTTTGAATAGGAGATGATCCTGCACAGCCCGGGATCAGGGCCAGGTTTTCCAGTCCGGGCATCCCTTTTTCAAGGGTATATTGCACCAGATGGTGCCAGTTTTCGCCAGCACCCACGTGTAAATGCCAGCTGTCAGCGCTCTCTTTACGCTCAATCCCCATGATGCGATTAACGATTACCGTCCCCGCAAAATCATCGAGAAACAGGACATTACTTCCTTCGCCCAGAATAAGTACGGGTTCACCGTTTTCTGTTGCGTTTTGCCAGGCATTCAGCAACTGCTGAGCACTGTCGGCACGTACAATTTGATTAGCATTCCGTTGAATACCAAAGGTATTCCAGGGCTTAAGGGAGTGATTCATAGACGCTATCCTGATGCAAAAACCGGGATAGTTTACCGTATATACGAAGGGATGGGTGATTAGTTTATGGAAAGGAAGCAGGTGCAGAAACGCAAAAAGGCCATCCTTGCGGATGGCCTCTTCACTTGTTTGATGCCTGGCAGTTCCCTACTCTCACATGGGGAGACCCCACACTACCATCGGCGCTACGGCGTTTCACTTCTGAGTTCGGCATGGGGTCAGGTGGGACCACCGCGCTAAAGCCGCCAGGCAAATTCTGTTAATCTGTATCAGGCTGAAAATCGTGTCTGTCTCTCTTCGCCAAAACAGCTTCGGCGTTGTAAGGTTAAGCCTCACGGTTCATTAGTATCGGTTAGCTCAACGCATCGCTGCGCTTACACACCCGACCTATCAACGTCGTCGTCTTCAACGTTCCTTCAGGAGACTTAAAGTCTCAGGGAGAACTCATCTCGGGGCAAGTTTCGTGCTTAGATGCTTTCAGCACTTATCTCTTCCGCATTTAGCTACCGGGCAGTGCCATTGGCATGACAACCCGAACACCAGTGATGCGTCCACTCCGGTCCTCTCGTACTAGGAGCAGCCCCCCTCAATTCTCCAGCGCCCACGGCAGATAGGGACCGAACTGTCTCACGACGTTCTAAACCCAGCTCGCGTACCACTTTAAATGGCGAACAGCCATACCCTTGGGACCTACTTCAGCCCCAGGATGTGATGAGCCGACATCGAGGTGCCAAACACCGCCGTCGATATGAACTCTTGGGCGGTATCAGCCTGTTATCCCCGGAGTACCTTTTATCCGTTGAGCGATGGCCCTTCCATTCAGAACCACCGGATCACTATGACCTGCTTTCGCACCTGCTCGCGCCGTCACGCTCGCAGTCAAGCTGGCTTATGCCATTGCACTAACCTCCTGATGTCCGACCAGGATTAGCCAACCTTCGTGCTCCTCCGTTACTCTTTGGGAGGAGACCGCCCCAGTCAAACTACCCACCAGACACTGTCCGCAACCCGGATTACGGGTCTACGTTAGAACACCAGCCATTAAAGGGTGGTATTTCAAGGTTGGCTCCACGCAGACTGGCGTCCACGCTTCAAAGCCTCCCACCTATCCTACACATCAAGGACCAGTGTTCAGTGTCAAGCTATAGTAAAGGTTCACGGGGTCTTTCCGTCTTGCCGCGGGTACACTGCATCTTCACAGCGAGTTCAATTTCACTGAGTCTCGGGTGGAGACAGCCTGGCCATCATTACGCCATTCGTGCAGGTCGGAACTTACCCGACAAGGAATTTCGCTACCTTAGGACCGTTATAGTTACGGCCGCCGTTTACCGGGGCTTCGATCAAGAGCTTCGCGTTGCCGCTAACCCCATCAATTAACCTTCCGGCACCGGGCAGGCGTCACACCGTATACGTCCACTTTCGTGTTTGCACAGTGCTGTGTTTTTAATAAACAGTTGCAGCCAGCTGGTATCTTCGACTGATTTCAGCTCCGTCCGCAGGGACTTCACCTACATATCAGCGTGCCTTCTCCCGAAGTTACGGCACCATTTTGCCTAGTTCCTTCACCCGAGTTCTCTCAAGCGCCTTGGTATTCTCTACCTGACCACCTGTGTCGGTTTGGGGTACGATTTCGTGTTACCTGATGCTTAGAGGCTTTTCCTGGAAGCAGGGCATTTATCACTTCAGCACCGTAGTGCCTCGTCATCACACCTCAGCGTTAATAAGGTACCGGATTTACCTGGAACCTCCGCCTACATGCTTAAACCGGGACAACCGTCGCCCGGCTGACATAGCCTTCTCCGTCCCCCCTTCGCAGTAACACCAAGTACAGGAATATTAACCTGTTTCCCATCGACTACGCCTTTCGGCCTCGCCTTAGGGGTCGACTCACCCTGCCCCGATTAACGTTGGACAGGAACCCTTGGTCTTCCGGCGAGCGGGCTTTTCACCCGCTTTATCGTTACTTATGTCAGCATTCGCACTTCTGATACCTCCAGCATGCCTCACAGCACACCTTCAACGGCTTACAGAACGCTCCCCTACCCAACAACGCCTAAGCGTCGCTGCCGCAGCTTCGGTGCATGGTTTAGCCCCGTTACATCTTCCGCGCAGGCCGACTCGACCAGTGAGCTATTACGCTTTCTTTAAATGATGGCTGCTTCTAAGCCAACATCCTGGCTGTCTGTGCCTTCCCACATCGTTTCCCACTTAACCATGACTTTGGGACCTTAGCTGGCGGTCTGGGTTGTTTCCCTCTTCACGACGGACGTTAGCACCCGCCGTGTGTCTCCCGTGATAACATTCTTCGGTATTCGTAGTTTGCATCGGGTTGGTAAGCCGGGATGGCCCCCTAGCCGAAACAGTGCTCTACCCCCGAAGATGAGTTCACGAGGCGCTACCTAAATAGCTTTCGGGGAGAACCAGCTATCTCCCGGTTTGATTGGCCTTTCACCCCCAGCCACAGGTCATCCGCTAATTTTTCAACATTAGTCGGTTCGGTCCTCCAGTTAGTGTTACCCAACCTTCAACCTGCCCATGGCTAGATCACCGGGTTTCGGGTCTATACCCTGCAACTTAACGCCCAGTTAAGACTCGGTTTCCCTTCGGCTCCCCTATACGGTTAACCTTGCTACAGAATATAAGTCGCTGACCCATTATACAAAAGGTACGCAGTCACCCCATAAAGAGGCTCCCACTGCTTGTACGTACACGGTTTCAGGTTCTTTTTCACTCCCCTCGCCGGGGTTCTTTTCGCCTTTCCCTCACGGTACTGGTTCACTATCGGTCAGTCAGGAGTATTTAGCCTTGGAGGATGGTCCCCCCATATTCAGACAGGATACCACGTGTCCCGCCCTACTCTTCGAGTTCACAGCAAGTGTGCTTTCGTGTACGGGACTATCACCCTGTACCGTCGGACTTTCCAGACCGTTCCACTAACACACAAGCTGATTCAGACTCCGGGCTGCTCCCCGTTCGCTCGCCGCTACTGGGGGAATCTCGGTTGATTTCTTTTCCTCGGGGTACTTAGATGTTTCAGTTCCCCCGGTTCGCCTCGTTAACCTATGTATTCAGTTAACGATAGTGCAACGGATTGCACTGGGTTTCCCCATTCGGACATCGCCGGGTCAAAGGTTCATATCACCTCGCCGGCGCTTTTCGCAGATTAGCACGTCCTTCATCGCCTCTGACTGCCAGGGCATCCACCGTGTACGCTTAGTCGCTTAACCTCACAACCCGAAGATGTTTCACTTCTGATTGCGAAAATTTGAGAGACTCGAACACACATGAGCTGTGTGTCGTTTCAATTTTCAGCTTGATCCAGATTTTTAAAGAGCAAAACTTCGCAGTGCACCTTTTCAGGTTCACTCTGAAGTTTTCTTGTGTTCGCAGTAAAGGATGGTGGAGCTATGCGGGATCGAACCGCAGACCTCCTGCGTGCAAGGCAGGCGCTCTCCCAGCTGAGCTATAGCCCCATCGTAGTTATCTCTCTACCGGTAATTTTTGTTGAGGCAAGGCGTGGTGACACGAAGCATACTCAGGTATGTGAGTGTCGCCGCAACGCAGCATCAGCAAAAATTTGGTAGGCCTGAGTGGACTTGAACCACCGACCTCACCCTTATCAGGGGTGCGCTCTAACCACCTGAGCTACAAGCCTGCAGAGATTTTTTACTGCTGTTTTTCATCAGACAATCTGTGTGGACACTACAAAGGCAGGTTCTTTAAGGTAAGGAGGTGATCCAACCGCAGGTTCCCCTACGGTTACCTTGTTACGACTTCACCCCAGTCATGAATCACAAAGTGGTAAGCGCCCTCCCGAAGGTTAAGCTACCTACTTCTTTTGCAACCCACTCCCATGGTGTGACGGGCGGTGTGTACAAGGCCCGGGAACGTATTCACCGTGGCATTCTGATCCACGATTACTAGCGATTCCGACTTCATGGAGTCGAGTTGCAGACTCCAATCCGGACTACGACGCACTTTATGAGGTCCGCTTGCTCTCGCGAGGTCGCTTCTCTTTGTATGCGCCATTGTAGCACGTGTGTAGCCCTACTCGTAAGGGCCATGATGACTTGACGTCATCCCCACCTTCCTCCAGTTTATCACTGGCAGTCTCCTTTGAGTTCCCGGCCTAACCGCTGGCAACAAAGGATAAGGGTTGCGCTCGTTGCGGGACTTAACCCAACATTTCACAACACGAGCTGACGACAGCCATGCAGCACCTGTCTCAGAGTTCCCGAAGGCACCAAAGCATCTCTGCTAAGTTCTCTGGATGTCAAGAGTAGGTAAGGTTCTTCGCGTTGCATCGAATTAAACCACATGCTCCACCGCTTGTGCGGGCCCCCGTCAATTCATTTGAGTTTTAACCTTGCGGCCGTACTCCCCAGGCGGTCGACTTAACGCGTTAGCTCCGGAAGCCACGCCTCAAGGGCACAACCTCCAAGTCGACATCGTTTACGGCGTGGACTACCAGGGTATCTAATCCTGTTTGCTCCCCACGCTTTCGCACCTGAGCGTCAGTCTTTGTCCAGGGGGCCGCCTTCGCCACCGGTATTCCTCCAGATCTCTACGCATTTCACCGCTACACCTGGAATTCTACCCCCCTCTACAAGACTCTAGCCTGCCAGTTTCGAATGCAGTTCCCAGGTTGAGCCCGGGGATTTCACATCCGACTTGACAGACCGCCTGCGTGCGCTTTACGCCCAGTAATTCCGATTAACGCTTGCACCCTCCGTATTACCGCGGCTGCTGGCACGGAGTTAGCCGGTGCTTCTTCTGCGGGTAACGTCAATCGACAGGGTTATTAACCCTGTCGCCTTCCTCCCCGCTGAAAGTACTTTACAACCCGAAGGCCTTCTTCATACACGCGGCATGGCTGCATCAGGCTTGCGCCCATTGTGCAATATTCCCCACTGCTGCCTCCCGTAGGAGTCTGGACCGTGTCTCAGTTCCAGTGTGGCTGGTCATCCTCTCAGACCAGCTAGGGATCGTCGCCTAGGTGAGCCGTTACCCCACCTACTAGCTAATCCCATCTGGGCACATCCGATGGCAAGAGGCCCGAAGGTCCCCCTCTTTGGTCTTGCGACGTTATGCGGTATTAGCTACCGTTTCCAGTAGTTATCCCCCTCCATCAGGCAGTTTCCCAGACATTACTCACCCGTCCGCCACTCGTCAGCGAAGCAGCAAGCTGCTTCCTGTTACCGTTCGACTTGCATGTGTTAGGCCTGCCGCCAGCGTTCAATCTGAGCCATGATCAAACTCTTCAATTTAAGTTTGATGCTCGTGAATTAAACTTCGTAATGAATTACGTATGTTCACTCAGAGACTTGGTATTCATTTTTCGTCCGAGGACGTTAAGAATCCATGTCACTTTGAGTGCCCACACAGATTGTCTGATAAATTGTTAAAGAGCAGTGCCGCTACGTTTTCGCTGCGGCGCGGGGTGTGCATATTACGCTTTCCCGCTTCAGAGTCAAGCGTTTATTTTGCTTTTCTCTGCTGACCCGGCGGCGTGTATGCCGTTGTTCCGTGTCAGTGGAGGCGCATTATAGGGAGTTCTTCTGAAGTGACAAGCACTAAATACAAAAAACTTTTCGTTCGCTCACTTTTCAAACTCAACGCTTATTTAACCCGCGAATCGTCCGTTAAACGTGCAATTTCACGGGCAAAACTGGCCACTTGATCCCAGTCGGTATAAACCACTTCTTTACGCGTATCCGTTTCCCCGCCCGTCATCTTCATGATCAGGCGGATCATAAAGCGGTCATACCAGCGGTAACGCGGGTAACGCAGCGCGCCCGCAAAGACAGAACAGATATCGGGCTGCCATGGCGAGCTCAGCAAAAACTTGCGCGTATAGCTGTTAGTCTGCGGTGTACGCTTCTCTGCTTTACGGGCAACCAGGTTGACCGAGTAAAACGCGCCGGGCAGCTTAGCGAGCTCCGCCGTATGCTTTTTCACAAAGCGATCCAGCGCCGGATGGAAATGACCGTAACGAATTGAAGCGCCAATGACCACACGGTCGTAATCCTGCCAGGCAATCTGTTCAGTGCGATTCAGGTTCACCACATCAGAATAAATGCCCAGCTCTTTGAGTTCAGAAGCCAGATATGAAGCAATCTCACGCGTTTGCCCATCACGCGTTGAGAATAGAATTAACGTTTTCACCAATGTCTCCTTACTCACGCCAGAATGTTGGGGTAAACAGCACCAGCAGCGTAAAGACCTCAAGACGACCAAACAGCATATTGGCGATTAAGATCCACTTTGCCACCGGGTTCATACTGGCGAAATTATCCGCCACGACACCCAGCCCCGGCCCCAGGTTGTTTAACGTTGCCACCACAGAGGCGAAGGCAGAGAAATCATCCACGCCCGTGGCGATAATCGCCAGCATACTGACAATAAAGACCAGCGCATAAGCGGAGAAGAATCCCCACACCGCTTCGAGGATACGCTCCGGCAGTGCACGATTGCCCAGCTTGATGCTGTAAACCGCATTCGGGTGGACGAGACGTTTAAGTTCACGGTTCCCCTGCTTGAACAGCAGCAGAATACGGATCACCTTCAGGCCGCCGCCCGTCGACCCGGCACAGCCGCCGATAAACGCAGAGCACAACAGCAGCACCGGCAGGAACAGCGGCCAACGCGCAATACTGTCCGTGGTGAAACCGGCGGTTGTCGCCATCGATACCACCTGGAAGAAGGCCTGGTTCAGGGTCGTGACCGCCGAGTTATAGACATCGTGGAACCATAGTACCAGGGTACAGATGATCACCAGGGTCAACTGGACGCCAATAAACATCCGGAATTCCGGGTCGCGCCAGTACACCTTCAGGCTCCGGCCGCTAAGCAACGAGAAGTGTAGACCGTAGTTACAGCCTGAGATCAGCAAAAAGATGGCAATGATGGTATTGATCGTCGGGCTGTCGAAGTACCCAACGCTGGCATCGTGGGTGGAGAACCCGCCGATAGCGATAGTGGCAAAGCTGTGCCCGATGGCATCAAACGCAGGCATCCCGGCAAACCACAGCGCCAGCGCGCAGGCCACCGTCAGCAGGACATAAATAAGCCAAAGGGTTTTCGCCGTCTCCGCAATACGCGGGCGCATCTTGTTATCTTTCAACGGGCCAGGCATTTCAGCCCGGTAAAGCTGCATCCCCCCGACGCCCAGAATCGGCAGGATAGCCACCGCCAGCACGATGATCCCCATACCGCCGAACCACTGGAGCATCTGCCGGTAAAAGAGAATTGCATGCGGGAGTGAATCCAGCCCCACAAGCGTGGTGGCCCCGGTGGTCGTTAATCCGGAGAACGATTCAAAAAACGCATCCGTGACGGTGAGATTCGGTTGTTCAGAGAAGATAAACGGCAGCGCACCCACGCTTCCCAGTACCGTCCAGAACAGGACCACGATCAGAAAACCCTCCCGGGATTTCAGTTCACCTTTCTCACGGCGGTTTGGCCACCACAGCAGGGAGCCAATCGTCAGCGCGACAAAAAAGGTTTGTGTAAATGCACGCCCCGCGCCGTCCCGGTAGATGAGCGCCACCAGTCCGGGAATGATCATTGTCCCGGAGAAAAGTATGACCAGCAATCCAACGATTCGGGTAATGGCACGAAAATGCATCTCTGCCGCTTCCTTAGGTAATCAAAATTGTGAGGTGGGGATTATTCTTCAATCGGCAGTAATTGCAATGAACCGCGACTAAAATCAGCGAGTTTTGCTGAAAAAGCAGCCAGTTCCGCCTGAGGAAGCGCCACGCGTAATTGCACCATTGCCTGATAATCACTGTGTGCGATGACGCCGTTAAACTGTTTAAGCAGTGCTTCGATACCCGATAGCTGGGCGTAATCGCATAACAAAGTATATTCCGTAAGTGGCGTTTTGCGGGTTGTTATCAGCAGATTAAGCGCCTGCTGGACACCCCCTCCGTAGGCTTTCACCAGCCCTCCGGTGCCTAACAAAATGCCCCCGTAGTAGCGGACCACGACGGCGGTGATTTCACCCACGCCGCTGCCCATCAACTGGGATAGCATCGGTTTTCCGGCCGTACCCGCCGGTTCACCGTCGTCAGAAAACCCGAGCTGCTGTGAGTCGTCTGGCGGCCCTGCGACCCACGCCACACAGTGATGGCGGGCATCGGGGTGCTGCGCGCGGACGGACTCGACGAACGCCTTCGCCGCCTCCACGCCGTCAGTATGCGCCAACAGCGTGATAAAGCGGCTTTTCTTGATTTCCTCAACAAAGGTGACCGGCTCGGCCGGTATCAGCCAGCTTTCCATCAGGCCAGCTTCAGATCTCGCGTCATGTTCTCAATGCTGTTCTCGTGAATAACCACGTTATCCTCGATACGAATGCCGCCAAACGGCTTCAGCGCTTCAATTTTCTCCCAGTTGAAGTGCTTGCTGAACTGCCCTTCCCGCCACGGCGCCAGCAGGGATTCAATAAAGTAGATGCCCGGCTCAATGGTCAATACCATACGCGGCGCCAGAACGCGGGTGCAGCGCAGATAAGGATATTTAGACGGTGCCGCCAGGTGCGTACCGGTATCATCCTGCATAAAGCCCGCGACGTCATGAACCTGTAAACCCAGCGGGTGGCCGATACCGTGCGGCATAAATGGCCCGGTCAAATCGTTCTCAACCATCGCCTCTTCGCTCATGTCTTTGACAATCTGATGCTTACGCAGCAGTTTAGCGATGCGCTGATGGAACTGGATGTGATAATCCACATAGCTGGTTCCGGCCTTCATGGTGCCAATCAGCGCCAGCTGTTCATCGTTCACGTCTTTGATCAATTGCGCAAAATCAGTATCCGCATTCGCCGCCCAGGTACGGGTCAGGTCTGCCGCATAGCCATTGTACTCAGCCCCCGCGTCCAGCAGGAAGCTGCGCATCTCAGCCGGAACCTGATGATCCAGTTTGGTGTAGTGCAGAACCGAGGCATGTTCATTCAGCGCCACGATGTTGCTGTACGGCACGTCGGTATCGCGGTGGCCGGTCGCCGTCAGGTAGGCCTGATTGATATCGAACTCGCTCATACCGGACTGGAACGCTTCGTGCGCCGCACGGTGGCCATTCACCGCCGTTTTTTGCGCTTCACGCATGCAGTAAAGTTCGTAGTCGGTCTTGTAGGCGCGATAGTAGTGCAGATAATCCAGCACGCCTTTCGGGTTGAGTTTATCTGCCGGAATATCCAGACCCAGCGCACGCTCAGGAACCGGACCAATGTAGCCGATGTTCCCACGCGCCGCTGGCAACTGGCTGCCAATGCCGTCTGCTTTTGGCAGCGCAATCACGTCAATTTCTTCGGTCCAGAATGAGGTCGGCAGCGGCTCCACGTTGTGCCAGTAATCGACCGGCAGGTAGAACCACAGTTTCGGCTTGTTCACGCCATCCACCAGCAGCCAGCAATTTGGAACCTGCGTGACAGGCACCCAGGCTTTAAACTGCGGGTTAACCTTGAAGGGATAAGCGTGGTCATCAAGAAAAGTATTCATCAGCTCGCCGGAGTGGATCAGCAGGGCATCCAGCTTGAAGCGGGCCAGTACATCGCGGGTACGTTCCTGTAGGGTAACGATATGATTTTTATAAAGCGAAGCCAGTGAGTCCATCATTCTTCCTTTCGTTTTTTTGACCTCAAGTCATCGCATCTTAGCACACCTCACTCCGGCTGCGTGATTTCCACCGACCGTGATCAGCGCAGCAATTTCTTAATGACTAATTTGCATTTTATTAACATAAATTCCACACTCCGTTTCATCTGGTATGACCAGATCCAATTGCTGGATTCAGGAGACCGACATGCTCTACAAAGGCGACACCCTGTACGTAGACTGGCTGGAAGATGGCATTGCCGAACTGGTGTTCGATGCCCCCGGCTCAGTGAACAAGCTTGATACCGCGACGGTGGCCAGTCTTGGCCAGGCGCTGGATGTACTTGAAAAGCAATCAGATTTGAAAGGGCTGCTGCTGCGCTCCAACAAAGCGGCCTTTATCGTTGGCGCGGATATCACCGAATTCCTGTCGCTGTTCCTGGTGCCCGAAGAACAGCTGAGCCAGTGGCTGCACTTTGCGAACAGCGTCTTTAATCGTCTGGAAGATCTGCCTGTCCCGACCCTTTCTGCCGTTAACGGTTACGCGCTGGGCGGCGGCTGCGAATGCGTGTTAGCCACTGATTACCGTCTGGCGACCCCAGACCTGCGCATCGGCCTGCCGGAAACCAAACTGGGCATTATGCCGGGCTTTGGTGGCTCGGTGCGTATGCCGCGCATGCTGGGCGCCGACAGCGCGCTGGAGATCATTGCCGCGGGTAAAGACGTCGGCGCAGAACAGGCGCAGAAAATTGGCCTGGTCGACGGCGTTGTAAAACCTGAGAAGCTTGTTGAAGGCGCACTCGCCATTCTGCGTCAGGCCATTAACGGCGACCTCGACTGGAAAGCCAAACGTCAGCCGAAGCTGGAGCCGTTGAAGCTCAGCAAAATTGAAGCCACCATGAGCTTCACCATCGCCAAAGGCATGGTGATGCAGACGGCGGGTAAACACTACCCGGCGCCGATCACGGCGGTGAAAACCATTGAAGCGGCAGCCCGTCTGGGCCGTGATGACGCTCTGAAGCTTGAAAACCAGAGCTTTGTCCCGCTGGCGCACACCAACGAAGCCCGCGCGCTGGTTGGTATCTTCCTTAACGATCAGTTCGTGAAAGGCAAAGCCAAACAACTCACCAAAAACGTTGAAACGCCAAAACACGCGGCGGTACTCGGCGCGGGCATTATGGGGGGCGGCATCGCCTATCAGTCTGCCTGGAAAGGCGTGCCGGTGGTGATGAAGGACATCAACGAGAAATCCCTGACGCTGGGCATGACCGAAGCGGCCAAGCTGCTGAATAAACAGCTTGAGCGCGGCAAAATTGATGGTCTGAAGCTTGCAGGTGTGATCTCCACCATCCAGCCAGTGCTGGAATACAGCGGTTTCGACCGTGTGGACGTGGTGGTTGAAGCGGTCGTCGAGAACCCGAAAGTGAAAAAAGCGGTGCTGGCCGAAACCGAAGACAAGGTGCGTCCGGAAACCGTGCTGGCCTCTAACACCTCCACCATTCCTATCAGCGAACTGGCGAGCGTGCTGAAGCGTCCGGAAAACTTCTGCGGGATGCACTTCTTTAACCCGGTGCATCGCATGCCGCTGGTCGAAGTGATTCGTGGGGAAAAAACCTCCGACGAAACCATCGCCAAAGTGGTGGCGTGGGCGAGCAAGATGGGCAAAACGCCAATCGTCGTTAACGACTGCCCGGGCTTCTTCGTTAACCGCGTGCTGTTCCCGTACTTCGCCGGTTTCAGCCAGCTGCTGCGCGACGGCGCAGACTTCCGCAAAATCGACAAAGTGATGGAAAAACAGTTCGGCTGGCCGATGGGCCCGGCGTACCTGCTGGACGTTGTCGGCATCGACACTGCCCATCACGCGCAGGCGGTGATGGCGGCGGGCTTCCCGCAGCGCATGCAGAAAGATTATCGCGACGCCATTGACGCCCTGTTCGACGCCAACCGCTTTGGGCAGAAAAACGGTCTGGGCTTCTGGCGCTATAAAGAAGACAGCAAAGGCAAACCGAAGAAAGAAGAAGATCCGGCGGTGGATGGCCTGCTGGCCGACGTCAGTCAGCCAAAACGCGACTTCACTGACGATGAGATCATCGCCCGGATGATGATCCCGATGATCAACGAAGTAGTGCGCTGCCTCGAAGAAGGCATTATCGCCAGCCCGGCAGAAGCGGATATGGCGCTGGTGTACGGCCTCGGCTTCCCTCCGTTCCACGGCGGCGCGTTCCGCTGGCTGGATACGCTCGGCAGCGCCCGCTATCTCGATATGGCTCAGCAGTACCAGCACCTCGGCCCGCTTTATGAGGTGCCGGAAGGTCTGCGTAACAAAGCGCGCCATAACGAACCCTACTACCCAGCAGTTGAGCCAGCCCGTCCGGTTGGCGCGCTGAAAACGGCTTAAGGAGTCACAATGGAAAAGGTTGTCATTGTTGATGCGATTCGCACCCCGATGGGCCGTTCAAAAGGCGGTGCATTCCGTAACGTGCGTGCGGAAGATCTCTCCGCGCACCTGATGCGTAGCCTGCTGGCGCGTAATCCGGCGCTGGACCCTGCTTCGCTGGACGATATTTACTGGGGCTGCGTCCAGCAGACGCTGGAGCAGGGTTTCAACATCGCCCGTAACGCGTCTCTGCTGGCGGAGATCCCGCATTCGGTTCCGGCGGTCACCGTCAACCGTCTTTGCGGTTCGTCGATGCAGGCGCTGCACGACGCGGCACGGATGATCATGACCGGCGATGCGCAGGCCTGTCTGGTGGGCGGCGTGGAGCACATGGGCCACGTGCCGATGAGCCACGGGGTCGATTTCCATCCGGGCATGAGCCGCAACGTGGCGAAAGCCGCCGGTATGATGGGCCTGACCGCCGAGATGCTCTCCCGTCTGCACGGCATCAGCCGTGAAATGCAGGATGCCTTTGCCGCGCGCTCGCATGCCCGCGCCTGGGCCGCCACGCAGTCTGGTGCCTTTAAGAATGAGATCATCCCAACCGGCGGTCACGACGCAGACGGCGTACTGAAGCAGTTCACCTACGACGAAGTTATCCGTCCTGAAACCACTGTTGAAGCGCTTTCTACCCTGCGTCCGGCGTTTGATCCGGTCACCGGCACGGTAACGGCGGGCACCTCGTCTGCCCTGTCCGACGGTGCCGCCGCCATGTTAGTGATGAGCGAAAGCCGCGCCCGCGAATTAGGCCTGACGCCACGCGCCCGCGTGCGTTCGATGGCAGTCGTGGGCTGCGATCCTTCCATCATGGGTTACGGTCCGGTCCCGGCGTCAAAACTGGCGCTGAAAAAAGCGGGGCTGAGCGCAAGTGATATCGACCTTTTCGAGATGAATGAAGCGTTCGCCGCGCAGATCCTGCCGTGCATTAAAGATCTGGGGCTGATGGATCAGATCGACGAGAAGATTAACCTCAATGGCGGCGCGATCGCCCTCGGTCACCCGCTGGGCTGCTCCGGGGCGCGTATCAGCACCACGCTGATCAACCTGATGGAACGCAAAGATGCCCAGTTCGGACTAGCGACGATGTGTATCGGGTTGGGTCAGGGGATCGCGACGGTGTTTGAGAGAGTGTAAATGTAAATAAGGAAAAGTATCTTAAAGCCAATGACGTCAGAACAAGGCGGCAAGCGAGCGAATCCCGATGAGCTTACATTAGTAAGTGATTCGGGTGAACGAGCGCAGCCAACGCAGTTATGGCGCCATTGGCGAAGAGAGACAGTTTAGTTGCCGTTCTTCCCGCCTGTCAGGGGCGGGTTTTTTACATTATTGCAGCAGCGAAATATCCGCCACGCGCAGGAACAGCTCACGCAGTTTCTCAAGCATCGAGAGACGGTTAATACGCAGCTCTTTATCTTCCACATTCACCATCACCTTCTCGAAGAAGGCATCGATGACGTCACGTAGCTCCGCCAGCTCCACCAGTGCTTCCTGGTAGCGACCTTCCGCGAAATACGGCTCCAGCTTGTCGCGCAGCACCACAACCTGCATCGCCAGAGAAATCTCTTCCGGCTCTTTCAGGGTTGCAGCGTTTACGCGTTCGTTCAGCGTCTCGTCGGATTTCGCGAGGATATTGGATACACGCTTGTTGGCCGCGGCCAGCGCAGACGCCGCTTCCAGCGTACGGAAGTGGGATACCGCTTTCATACGCGCATCGAAATCTGCCGGACGGGTCGGACGACGCGCCAGCACCGCCTGAATGGTATCAACGGAGTAACCTTCGTCCTGATACCACGCGCGGAAACGACCGAGCATAAAGTCGATAACATCATCCACAACCTTCGCGTTGGTCAGCTTATCGCCGTACAGACGGACCGCTTCTTCGGTCAGCGTTTGCAGATCGAGATTGAGGTTCTTCTCTACGATGATGCGCAGCACGCCCAGCGCAGCACGACGCAGCGCAAACGGGTCTTTGTCGCCTTTCGGATGCTGACCGATACCGAAGATACCCGCCAGGGTGTCCATCTTATCGGCAATCGCCACGGCGCAGGCAACCGGGTTAGACGGCAGATCGTCACCGGCAAAGCGCGGCTGATACTGCTCGTTCAGGGCCACAGCCACGTCTTCCGCTTCGCCGTCATGACGCGCGTAGTGCATGCCCATCACGCCCTGGGTGTCGGTAAATTCGAACACCATGTTGGTCATCAGGTCGCACTTGGAGAGCAGGCCCGCGCGGGTAGCGTGGTTAACGTCGGCGCCAATTTCACGGGCAATCCAGCCGGACAGCTCCGCGATACGGTCAGTCTTGTCGCGCAGCGTACCCAGCTGCTGCTGGAAGAGTACGGTTTGCAGACGCGGCAGGTTATCTTCCAGACGTTTTTTACGGTCGGTGTTGAAGAAGAACTCGGCGTCCGCCAGACGTGGACGCACCACTTTCTCGTTACCGGAGATAATCTGGCTCGGATCTTTCGATTCGATGTTCGCGACGAAGATGAAGTTTGGCAGCAGCTGGCCGTCGTTGGCGTAAACCGGGAAGTACTTTTGGTCACCCTTCATGGTGTACACCAGCGCTTCAGCCGGAACGGCCAGGAATTTCTCTTCGAATTTCGCGGTCAGCACAACCGGCCATTCGACCAGAGAGGTCACTTCTTCCAGCAGGCTATCGCTCAGATCGGCATTACCGCCAATTTTGCGCGCCGCTTCTTCGGCGTCAGCTTTGATTTTGGCTTTACGCTGTTCGTAGTCAGCAATGACCTTACCGCGCTCCAGCAGGATCTGCGGGTACTGATCAGCATTGTCGATGGTGAACTCCGGCTCGCCCATAAAGCGGTGGCCGCGGATCACGCGATCGGACGCCACGCCCAGAATGGTCGCCGGAATAACGGTATCGCCCAGCAGCAGGGTCACGGTGTGAACCGGACGCACAAAGTGAACGTCAGACGCGCCCCAGCGCATCAGCTTAGGAATCGGCAGCTTAGCCAGCGAGGTCGCAATCATATCTGGCAGCAGCGCTTCCGCGCTTTCGCCTTTCACATGGGCACGATACAGCAGCCATTCACCTTTGTCGGTGGTCAGACGTTCGGCCTGATCGACGGTGATACCGCAGCCGCGCGCCCAGCCTTCAGCCGCTTTGCTCGGCTTGCCTTCCGCGTCGAACGCCTGGGCAATGGCCGGGCCACGTTTTTCAACTTCGCGATCCGGCTGAGACGCCGCCAGGTTTGCCACTTTCAGCGCCAGACGACGCGGTGCAGCAAACCACTCAATTTTACCGTGCGCCAGGCCAGCGTTATCCAGCTCAGCAGTGACGTTCGCAGCGAAAGATTCAGCCAGGCTGCGCAGGGCTTTTGGTGGCAGCTCTTCAGTGCCGATTTCCACCAGGAAAGTTTTCTCAGACATGGCCGCCTCTTATTTGTTTCGGTTGCACATCGGGAAGCCAAGGGCTTCACGGGACGCGTAGTAAGCTTCAGCAACGGCTTTGGTCAGGGTACGAATACGCAGAATGTAGCGCTGACGTTCAGTCACGGAGATCGCTTTGCGGGCATCCAGCAGGTTGAAGCTGTGGGCAGCCTTCAGAATACGCTCGTAGGCAGGCAGAGGCAGCGGAGTCTCCAGCGCCAGCAGCTGCTGGGCTTCTTTCTCGTACTGCTCGAAGCATGTGAACAGGAAGTCCACGTCCGCGTATTCGAAGTTATAGGTGGATTGCTCCACTTCGTTCTGATGGAACACGTCGCCGTAGGTGGTTTTACCCAGCGGGCCGTCGCTCCAGACCAGGTCGTAAACGCTGTCTACGCCCTGAATGTACATGGCCAGACGTTCCAGACCATAGGTGATTTCGCCGGTGATCGGTTTACATTCCAGACCGCCAACCTGCTGGAAGTAGGTGAACTGGGTCACTTCCATGCCGTTCAGCCACACTTCCCAACCCAGACCCCAGGCACCCAGCGTTGGGTTTTCCCAGTTATCTTCCACGAAACGAATGTCGTGAATGGTCGGATCCATACCCAGCTCTTTCAGTGACCCGAGGTACAGTTCCTGAATATTGTCAGGTGATGGCTTAATCACCACCTGGAACTGATAGTAGTGCTGCAAACGGTTCGGGTTTTCGCCGTAACGGCCATCGGTCGGACGACGGGATGGCTGAACATAGGCGGTCGCCATCGGCTCTGGCCCTAACGCGCGCAGGCTGGTCATCGGGTGTGAGGTGCCTGCGCCAACTTCCATGTCCAAAGGTTGAACAATGGTGCAGCCCTGACGAGCCCAGTAATCCTGTAAGGTCAGGATCAGGCCCTGGAAGGTCTTGGTATCAAACTTTTGCATAGTATTTCGTGCTGGATACGTGTGGTTTTAAATGGAAGGGATCAGTATACCCGCTGGCTGCAAGATATACAGTACGAAACGGGGTTGTTTAGGGAAAATTGGGGAATAAGCCCTACAGCCAGAACCTGCGAAGGCTCTGGTTGCTGCTTATACGAGCAATTTAGCGCATTGAGAGATGTAAAAACTGGCCGTCTGCATCAAAAGAGCAGACAAAGCCCTCTTTACGCGCCGTATAGCCTTTCAGTTCATAGCTGCCCTGAAAGCGCTCGAAGCCGTTAATATGAATTTTCTGTGCTTCGGAATTATAGCGGTGAGCCGCCTGATCCCTGCACAGCTGTTCCATATTCAGGGAACGCTCCGGGCTCATTTTCCCCTGCTGCGCTTTTTGGACTGGAGCCTCCTGAGAAGCACTGCACCCTGCTAATAAAAGCAGCAGAAAGAGTGACGCCCCACGCTTCATCATCATTTTTATTACCGCCCTGGTCAGTGGCTGTTATTTTTAGTAGCAACACGTTTATAGATTAATGTTCAACATTCTGCGAATCTCGCCAGCTCCCGACAAGACAGCCTGGCTAAACTCAGAATTTTCCAAGGGAAAAGTTTTACGCAATCGCAGTCACACTTTCTTTATCAGGAATACAGAGGAACTGATGCAGTCAAAAATTAACTGGATTGATAACCTGCGGGGAATAGCCTGTCTGATGGTGGTGATGATCCACACTACGACCTGGTATGTCACGAACGCGCACAGTATCAGCCCTGTTAACTGGGATGTCGCCAATATTCTGAACTCAGCCTCACGCGTGAGCGTCCCGCTGTTCTTTATGATTTCCGGTTTTCTCTTTTTTGGCGAGCGTAGCGCGCAGCCGAGACATTTCATCCGTATTGTCTCCTGTTTGCTGTTTTACAGCGCCATTTCGCTGCTCTATATCATCCTGTTCACTTCAATTAATGCTGAACGTTCCCTGCTCAATTTGTTGCAAAAACCGGTGTTCTATCATCTGTGGTTTTTCTTCGCGATAATGGTTATCTATCTGGTTTCGCCGTTAATTCAGGTAAAAAACGTTAGCGGTAAAATGCTGCTGGCCTTGATGGTAATAATCGGGATCGTGGCAAACCCGAATACCGTCTCACAGAAAATTGATGGCTTTGAATGGCTGCCCGTTAACCTCTATATCAACGGCGATACGTTTTATTACGTGCTGTACGGCATGCTGGGGCGCGCCATCGGCATGATGGAGACGCAAAAGAGAGGAATAAACTGGCTTTGCGCGGCAGCATTTATCGCCGGTGTGTTTATTATCTCTCGAGGGACGCTGCACGAGCTGCAATGGCGCGGAAACTTTGCCGATACCTGGTATCTCTACTGCGGGCCGATGGTCTTTATCTGCGCGGTTTCGCTGCTGACCCTGTTTAAAAACACCCTGAATGCCCGCCCGCTTCCGGTGCTGGGGTTTATCTCTCGCCACTCGCTGGGCATTTACGGTTTTCACGCGCTGGTGATCCACGCCCTGCGCACCCGCGGCGTTGAGCTTAAAAGCTGGCCGGTGCTGGATATTGTCTGGATATTTACCGTTACGCTGGTTGTCAGCCTGCTGCTCTCAATGCTGCTGCAACGCATCGATACACGCAGGTTTGTGAGCTAACCCGGTTGAAGGCTGGCAGGCCGGGTAAGCGTTAGCGCCACCCGGCTCCTGTTTATGACATTAGCGGTAAAAGCTGCTGATAGATTTTGCGGAAAACGTCTCGTCTTTCAGCGTAGCGAGCATGATTTTTCGCATCAGGACGATGCTGCTGTTCAAGCGGCAGCTGGGGCAAAAGCTGGGGCAGTGGTTTATCCCGGTTCAGCGCAATTTGCGCCAGCCGTGCCGCACCGAGCGCCGGACCAACATCTCCCCCAGTACGATAGTCCAGCTGCAACCCGCTGATATCGGAAAGCATTTGCCGCCAGTAGCTGCTTCGTGCCCCGCCGCCAATTAACGTAATGCTGGATGGCGTCAGGCCACAGTCATGCACGACATCCATGCCGTCCGCCAGCGCATAACCGACCCCTTCAAGCACCGCGCGCGCCAGCTCTGCCGGGCCGTGCTGATGGGTAAGGCCGAAGAAGACCCCTTTCGCTTCCGGGTTGTTATGCGGCGTCCGCTCGCCGGAAAGGTACGGTAAAAACCAGACCGCACCGGCAGTATCATCCGCCTGCTGTGCCGCTGCGATAAGCGCCGGGACATCCGCCATTCCGGTCAGCTTTGCCGCCCAGTCGAGGCAGGAAGCCGCGCTCAGCATCACCGACATCAAATGCCATTTACCCGGCAACGCGTGGCAGAAGCTGTGTACGGCGCTTTCAGGGTTACTACGATAGCCGTCACTGACGGCAAAATAGACGCCGGAAGTGCCGAGCGAAAGCATGGCCTGTCCTGTCTCCACCATCCCCACGCCGACCGCACCCGCCGCATTATCGCCGCCGCCGGCAACGACAGGTACGGCTGGCATATTCCAGCGTTCAGCAACAGAAGGCTGCAAAGCGCCCGTGATATCACTGCCTTCAAACAGCGCAGGCATATGATCGCGCGTCAGCTGGCAGGCATCCAGCATCGCTTCGCTCCAGTCCCGTTTCGCCACGTCGAGCCACATCGTGCCCGCGGCGTCAGACATGTCGCTGGCAAAATCCCCCGTCATGCGAAAACGCAGGTAGTCTTTCGGCAACAGAACCTTCGCCACCTGACGAAAAATCTCAGGCTCATGGCGCTGCACCCACAGGAGTTTTGGCGCGGTAAAACCGGGCATCATCAGATTGCCCGTAATCTCGCGGGACGCAGGCACACGCTCCTCAAGGATCGCGCACTCTTCCGCACAGCGGCCATCGTTCCAGAGAATAGCCGGGCGCAGAACGCGATGCTGGCTATCCAGCAGCGTGGCGCCATGCATTTGCCCGGCAATGCCCAGCGCTTTCACGTCGCGCAGGCTGTGCTGCTCACCTAAGGCTTTCATCGCGCGGTCCGTCGCCTGCCACCACTGCTCCGGATCTTGTTCCGACCAAAGTGGCTGCGGGCGTGAAACCTGCAACTTTTCAGTCTGCGTGGCTAACACATCGCCCTGCTCGCTTAACAGGATGGCTTTCACCCCCGACGTGCCAAGATCGATCCCGATATACATGTGGTGACTCCTTTGACAGAAATGCCCGGCGGCGCTGCGCTTACCGGGCATGAATGCTGTTATTTATCGAACAGGTAGTGATTGACCAGGTTTTCCAGCAGTTCCTGATGGCCGCTCTGATGCTGCGGTGCCAACTGATGCTGTTCAGCGTACTTCGCGATCTCCGCAAGCGATAACTGACCTTTCAAAATTTGCTGGCCCAGCTCACTGTTCCAGCCGCTGTAGCGCTTCGCCACGCGCTTATCCAGCTCACCGTCTTCAATCATACGGGCCGCCACCTTCAGCGCCAGCGCCATGGTGTCCATCGCGCCAATATGCCCGTAGAACAGATCGTATTTGTCGGTGCTCTGGCGACGCACTTTGGCGTCGAAGTTCAGGCCGCCGGTGGTGAAACCGCCCGCTTTGATGATTTCGTACATCACCAGCGCATTCTCTTCGACGCTATTCGGGAACTGGTCGGTATCCCAGCCCAGCTGCGGATCGCCGCGGTTCGCATCCACCGATCCGAAGATGCCCAGCGCAATCGCAGAGGCGATTTCGTGATGGAACGAGTGGCCCGCCAGCGTGGCGTGGTTAGCCTCAATATTCACTTTGATCTCTTTTTCCAGACCAAACTGCTTCAGGAAGCCATACACGGTGGCGACATCGTAGTCGTACTGATGCTTGGTTGGCTCCTGTGGTTTTGGCTCAATCAGCAGCGTACCGCGGAAGCCGATTTTGTGCTTGTGGTCCACCACCATCTGCATAAAGCGGCCAATCTGCTCACGCTCCTGGCGCAGGTCAGTATTCAGCAGCGTTTCATAGCCTTCACGACCGCCCCAGAGAACGTAGTTCTCGCCACCCAGCTGATGCGTGGCGTTCATCGCAGTCACCACCTGGGTTGCCGCCCAGCTGAAGACTTCCGGGTCCGGGTTGGTTGCCGCGCCCGCGCCATAGCGAGGGTTGGTAAAGCAGTTAGCCGTACCCCAGAGCAGCTTCACGCCGCTTTGCTGCTGTTTTTCAGCCAGCACGTCGACCATCTGCGCAAAATTGTTCAGATACTCTTTCAGCGACGCCCCTTCCGGCGACACGTCCACATCGTGGAAACAGTAATACGGTACGTTCAGCTTATGGAAGAACTCGAACGCGACGTCGGCTTTACGCTTCGCCAGCTCAATGGCCTCGCCCGGCTGTTGCCATGGACGGTCAAAAGAGCCCACGCCGAACATATCGGCACCGTTCCAGCAGAAGGTGTGCCAGTAGCAGGCGGCAAAGCGCAAGTGATCTTCCATGCGCTTACCCAGCACCAGCTCATCCGGGTTGTAGTGACGAAATGCTAAAGGATTGGTCGTTTTCGTGCCTTCGAAACGAACGCGATCGAGTTGGTCGAAATAAGCTTGCATATTGAGCTCCATAATCAGGGTATGCGGCGTGGTCTTGCTTCTGGAGTAATAGTGAATAGACATTGGAGGTTGCTCAATTACGTTATTTCACACTGCTATTGAGAGAATGCGCAATTGTGCGCTGGCTCGCAAAATAATGTGCAGACAAACTATTTTTCGGCGCGCATTCCAGAATCAAATGTAATTAATAGGTTACGTTTTATAAAATCCGATCGCGGTCATAAATTCAGAAATAAACCAAATATCGTAATGAGAAGATAAAAATCTGTAATTGCCAGCAGGCCTTTCCACGTTAAAAATTTGCTGCGTCTCAGCAGTGAATGTTTCTTTTATCTCAGCTACACATACCCCTACAAAAAGGCCTAATAATTATGAAGATAAAGAACCTGACCCTAACGCTCTGCACTACTCTCCTGCTTGCAAGCTTTGCCGGCCACGCCAAAGAGGTCAAAATCGGCATGGCGATTGATGACTTACGCCTGGAGCGCTGGCAAAAAGATCGCGATATCTTTGTTAAAAAAGCGGAATCTCTCGGCGCGGAGGTGTTCGTTCAGTCCGCTAACGGCAACGAAGAGACGCAAATGTCGCAAATTGAGAATATGATCAACCGTGGCGTCGATGTGCTGGTCATTATCCCGTATAACGGCCAGGTATTAAGCAACGTGGTGAAAGAAGCAAAACAGGAAGGCATAAAAGTCCTGGCTTATGACCGCATGATTAATAATGCGGATATTGATTATTATATTTCGTTCGACAATGAAAAGGTGGGTGAATTACAGGCTAAAAGCTTGATCGCAAAAGTGCCTCAAGGGAATTATTTCCTGATGGGCGGCTCACCTGTGGATAACAACGCCAAACTGTTCCGTCAGGGACAAATGAAAGTGCTGAAGCCGTATATCGACGAGGGCAAAATTAAAGTCGTCGGCGACCAGTGGGCTGACGGCTGGTTACCGGAAAACGCGCTGAAAATTATGGAAAACGCGTTGACCGCAAATAACAACAAAATCGATGCAGTGGTGGCCTCTAACGACGCCACTGCGGGGGGCGCCATTCAGGCGCTGAGCGCGCAGGGTCTGGCCGGGAAAGTCGCTATTTCCGGACAGGACGCCGACCTTGCGGGTGTAAAACGCATTATCGCGGGTACCCAGACTATGACGGTCTATAAGCCCATTACCGAGCTTGCCAATACCGCCGCCGAAATTGCCGTTGAGCTGGGCAATGGCCAGCAACCTAAAGCAGACGCGACGTTAAATAACGGCCTGAAAGACGTGCCAGCTCGCCTGCTTACCCCTATCGAAGTCAACAAAGAGAATATTGACGCCACGGTGGTGAAAGACGGTTTCCATAAGAAGAGTGAACTGTAATCCAGCGCAGCCCCTGCCCGGCGGGGGCGCATCGACCTGCCCTGTTCATCTGTCGGGCTATGCGGAGCAGTTATGTCTTATTTACTTGAAATGAAAAGCATCACCAAAGCCTTCGGGGCGGTGAAAGCGGTCGACAACGTAAGCCTGCGGCTGAACCCCGGCGAAGTGATGTCGCTGTGCGGCGAAAACGGCTCGGGGAAATCCACGCTGATGAAGGTGCTGTGCGGGATCTATCCGCACGGCAGCTACGAGGGCGAAATCGTCTTTGCCGGTGAGGTGCTTCAGGCCACGCACATTCGTGATACCGAACGCAAAGGCATCGCTATCATTCACCAGGAGCTGGCGCTGGTGAAGCACCTTACCGTGCTGGAAAATATCTTTCTTGGGGCCGAACTCTCGCGCCACGGCGTACTGGATTACGACACCATGACGCTGCGCTGCGAAAAACTGCTGGCCCAGGTGAGTCTCGCTATCTCACCGGATACGCGCGTGGGCGACTTAGGTTTGGGCCAGCAGCAGCTGGTGGAGATCGCCAAGGCGCTAAATAAACAGGTACGCCTGCTGATCCTCGACGAGCCAACCGCCTCGCTCACCGAACAGGAAACCGCCGTTCTGCTCAATATCATCCGCGACCTGCAAAACCACGGTATCGCCTGCATCTATATTTCGCACAAGCTCAATGAGGTGAAAGCTATTTCCGACACCATCTGCGTCATCCGCGACGGGCAGCACATTGGCACGCGTGAAGCAGAAGGCATGAGCGAAGATGACATCATCACCATGATGGTGGGTCGCGAACTCACCGCACTGTATCCCAACGAACCACACACCATAGGAGAAGAACTCCTGCGCGTGGAAAACCTGACGGCGTGGCATCCCGTTAACCGCCACATCAAGCGCGTGGATAACCTCTCCTTCTCGCTGCACCGCGGCGAAATTCTCGGTATTGCGGGTTTAGTGGGTGCCGGAAGAACCGAGGCCGTGCAGTGTCTGTTTGGCGTCTGGCCGGGGCGCTGGGAAGGCAAAATTTATATCGACGGTCAGCCGGTAAAAATCGACAACTGCCAGCAGGCCATTGCCAAAGGCATTGCTATGGTGCCCGAAGACCGCAAAAAAGACGGCATCGTGCCGGTCATGGCGGTGGGAAAAAATATCACGCTGGCGGCGCTCAGCCAGTTTTCCGGCGCGCTGAGCAGCCTGGATGATGCCGCAGAACAGCAGTGTATTCTTCAGTCACTTGCCAGGCTCAAGGTGAAAACCTCCTCGCCGGAACTGGCGATAGGTCGCCTGAGCGGCGGCAACCAGCAGAAAGCGATTCTGGCACGCTGCCTGTTGCTTAATCCGCGCATTTTAATTCTGGACGAACCCACGCGCGGGATCGATATCGGCGCGAAGTATGAAATCTACAAGCTGATCAACCAGCTTGTGCAGCAAGGGATTGCCGTCATTGTTATCTCGTCCGAATTGCCTGAAGTGCTGGGGCTGAGCGACCGCGTGCTGGTCATGCATGAAGGGAAACTCAAAGCCAACCTGAACAACCAGAACCTGACGCAAGAGCAGGTGATGGAAGCTGCCTTAAGGAGCGAACGCCATGTCGAAAAGCAACCCGTCTGATATCAAAGTCGCTGTTCCGACGCCCGGTGCGTTCGCAGGACTTAAATCGCTGAATCTGCAAGTTTTTGTAATGATTGCCGCCATTATCGTCATCATGTTGTTCTTTACCTGGATGACCGATGGCTCCTATTTGAGCGCACGTAACGTCTCTAACCTGCTGCGTCAGACCGCCATCACCGGGATCCTGGCGGTGGGGATGGTCTTTGTGATTATCTCAGCGGAAATTGACCTGTCGGTAGGGTCGATGATGGGTCTGCTCGGCGGCGTGGCGGCAATTTTTGACGTCTGGCTCGGCTGGCCGCTGCCGCTGACGATTGCGGTCACGCTGGTACTGGGTCTGCTGCTGGGTGCGTGGAACGGCTGGTGGGTGGCCTACCGTAAAGTCCCGTCGTTTATTGTCACCTTAGCAGGGATGCTGGCCTTCCGCGGTATTCTGATTGGGATCACCAACGGCACTACCGTCTCCCCGACCAGCGCCTCGATGTCCCAGATTGGCCAAAGCTACCTCTCTGATGGCGTCGGTTTTACGATCGGTGTGGTTGGGCTGATGGCGTTTGTCGTGTGGCAATGGCGAGGACGCATGCGTCGCCAGGCGCTGGGGCTGGCCTCGCCTGCCTCAACCTCGGTTGTCGGCCGTCAGGCGCTTACTGCGGTGATTGTGCTGGGGGCCATCTGGCTGCTAAACGATTATCGCGGTGTCCCAACGCCCGTTCTGCTGCTGGCGCTGTTGCTGTTAGGTGGGATGTTTATGGCCACACGTACCGCATTCGGTCGCCGTATTTATGCTATCGGCGGCAATCTTGAAGCCGCGCGTTTATCTGGTATCAACGTCGAGCGCACCAAACTCGCCGTCTTTGCCATCAACGGCCTGATGGTAGCCATCGCGGGGCTGATCCTCAGCTCACGTCTGGGTGCGGGTTCCCCGTCTGCCGGTAATATTGCCGAGCTGGACGCCATCGCCGCCTGCGTGATTGGCGGGACCAGCCTCGCCGGAGGCATTGGCAGCGTGGCGGGGGCGGTGATGGGCGCATTTATTATGGCTTCGCTGGATAACGGGATGAGTATGATGGACGTGCCGACGTTTTGGCAGTATATCGTCAAAGGGGCCATTCTTTTGCTGGCAGTCTGGATGGACTCTGCCACCAAGCGGCGCGCCTGAGAACCGTATCGTGACTAATTTGGGAAAGTGAGCCATGTTTGAAAAGCGTCACCGCATTACGTTGTTATTCAATGCCAACAAAGCCTATGACCGTCAGGTGGTTGAGGGGGTTGGTGAATATTTGCAGGCGTCGCAATCCGAATGGGATATTTTCATCGAAGAAGATTTCCGTACCCGTCTGGAGAACATCAAAGACTGGCTGGGAGACGGGGTTATCGCTGACTTTGACGACCCCGTGATTGAACAGTTGCTGAGTGGCGTCGACGTACCTATCGTGGGCGTTGGCGGCTCTTACCATTCAGCGGAACATTACCCCCCCGTTCACTACATCGCCACGGATAACCATGCCCTGGTTGAGACCGCCTTCCTCCATTTAAAGGAGAAAGGCGTCCATCGTTTTGCGTTTTACGGATTGCCCGCCACCAGCGGAAAGCGTTGGGCGATGGAGCGTGAGTATGCCTTCTGCCAGCTGGTTGCCCAGGAGAAGTATCGCGGCGTCGTTTATCAGGGGCTGGAAACCGCGCCAGAAAACTGGCAGCACGCACAGAATCGCCTGGCTGACTGGCTGCAAACACTGCCGCCCCAGACAGGGATTATCGCCGTGACGGACGCCCGCGCCCGCCACGTATTACAGGTGTGCGAACATTTGCATATTCCTGTGCCTGAAAAGCTGTGCGTGATTGGTATTGATAACGAAGAGCTTACGCGCTATCTGTCGCGCGTGGCGCTCTCATCCGTGGCGCAGGGTACCCGTCAGATGGGCTATCAGGCCGCAAAGCTGCTGCACAGACTGTTAGACAACGAATCCCTGCCGCTCCAGCGTCTGCTGGTTCCGCCCGTTCGCGTGGTCGAGCGTCGCTCAACTGACTACCGTTCCTTAAACGATCCGGCCGTGATTCAGGCGATGCACTACATTCGCAATCATGCCTGCAAAGGGATTAAGGTCGATCAGGTGCTGGATTCGGTCGGCATTTCACGTTCGAATCTGGAGAAGCGGTTTAAAGAGGAAGTCGGTGAGACGATCCACGCCGTGATCCATGCGGAAAAGCTGGAGAAAGCGCGCAGTCTGCTGATCTCCACCTCGCTGTCGATCAACGAGATTTCACAGATGTGCGGCTATCCGTCGCTTCAGTATTTCTATTCGGTGTTCAGGAAAGAGTATGACACCACGCCGAAGGAGTACCGGGAACGGTACAGTGAAGCCCTGCTCTAGAAAAAAGAACGCCTTCCAGTGGAAGGCGTTTTTTATTACATATGTGCGGCAATCAGACGCTGGTTATCCTGGTACATGGAGAACAGGTAGTTGTTGTAGCGCTGTCCCTGGGTGGAATAACCTTTCAGCTTGTGGATCATCGCCGTGGCCGTCACTTCCTGATCCGCCTTACGCAGCTGCGCGCGTGACTTACGGAACGAAGAGTAGGCCGGGTGGGTGTTCAGATTCACCACATAGGCATTCACGGAATCTTTCACCGATTCAAACTGTGAATAGCCCTTCACCTTGCCGGGTGCATTAGTACAACGACCTTTTGCGCATTTCATGCCAAACAGATTGTTGTTGTTGCGCGCCAGCTTCGAGGTGCCCCAACCGCTTTCGGCGGCGGCCATTGTCGCGACCATACTGCCTGGAATAATGTCCACACGCTCTAACAGAGTGTTCCACGGCACACGACGCGTGTTCCCGCTCCACTTCACTTTATAGCGTTTGGCGATGTCTTTCAGGCGAGTGCGCTCAGACGGCGACCAGCGGCTATCGTACTGTTTGGCGATCAGCCAGTTACGATCCGCAGTAATCGCGGCATTTTGACTTTTAATGTAAGGCATTACCGTCCGGAGAAACGCTTTTTTCCTTGGTGTCCCGGAAGGGTATTTTCGCAAATCAGGAAGTGAACTACTCTTTGCACTATTGCGAGAATACTCTTGTTTACTGCTAACCTTACTGCTTGTCGTCTTTATTACGTGGGCTTTCTTACTCGTTGTATCCGTGTGCGTCTTTGCAAGCACCTCACCTGAAAATGCCATGGTGAGTAACATGAGTATCGCGGCCCCATATCGTCGAATGGGAGTCGATATCATTAGGTCTCCTGGTCGGATGTAAGCATTCCAACACCTTATTTTCTTCAAAATTTGAGAGCGGAATCTCAAATCGTACCAAAAATAGTCTTCAAGAGCACGTCTATAAATAGTCCAATTCCGAAACTATGTCATCCGGAACATGCTCATTAAAGCACCAACACTGGAAAAATGTGCGCGATATCGCAGATAACTGCCTAATTTTGCGCGGGATCACTCATCCCTACGCGTCCTCCTGGCAGAAAGCCTCAGAGGAGGAGTTTTTCCCCTGAGCCGAATGGCACACTGGTCAAAAATGCCGCGACAGGAAAATGGAATGAAACGCACTGCATTAGTTGTTCTGATGTTACCCGCATTCGCGCATGCCGACTGGTCATCGCCGGGTTTTGACGCATTCAACGCTGAAGGTACCGGCGTCTTTACCAGCCAGGCAACGCTTGCGAAGGGTACCCGTCCACTGACGTTGAGTCTTGACAACGCGTGCTGGCAGCCGACAAAGGCCATTAAGCTCAACGAGATGCTGTCGCTCAAACCGTGCGAAGGCACGCCACCGCAGTGGCGATTATTCCGTGACGGCGTTTATCAGATGCGTATTGATACGCGCTCTGGAACGCCGACGCTGATGCTGACGGTACAAAGTGCGGCGCCACAGCCTGTCGCAAACGTTACCCGCCAGTGCCCGAAGTGGGACGGCAAACCGCTCACGATCGACGTCGTTAACACGTTCCCGGAAGGCACGGTGGTGCGTGATTTTTACAGCAAACAGACCGCGACCGTTCAAAATGGCAAAGTGACTCTTCAGCCAGCCGCCAACAGCAATGGCCTGCTGCTGCTTGAGCGCGCCGAAACGGACAAACCCGCGCCGTTCAGCTGGCAAAACGCCACCGTCTATTTCGTGCTGACCGATCGCTTCGTGAATGGCGACCCCACCAACGACAACAGCTATGGCCGCCATAAAGATGGTATGCAGGAGATAGGTACTTTCCACGGCGGCGATCTGAAAGGGCTTACCAGCAAACTGGATTACCTTCAGCAACTGGGCGTGAATGCGCTCTGGATAAGCTCCCCGCTGGAGCAGATCCACGGCTGGGTTGGCGGCGGCACCAAAGGGGATTTCCCCCACTACGCGTATCACGGTTATTACACCCAGGACTGGACGAAACTCGACGCCAACATGGGCAACGAAGATGATTTACGCCAGCTTGTCGACGACGCGCACAGGCGCGGTATCCGCGTCCTGTTTGACGTTGTCATGAACCACGCGGGCTATGCGACGCTTGCAGATATGCAGCAATATCAGTTTGGCGCACTCTATTTACAGGGAGATGAGCTGAAAAAAACGCTCGGCGAACGCTGGACTGACTGGAAGCCAGGCGCGGGTCAAAGCTGGCACAGCTTCAACGATTACATCAACTTCAGTGACAAAGCCGCATGGGAAAAATGGTGGGGTAAAAAATGGATCCGTACCGATATCGGTGATTACGACAACCCGGGCTTTGACGACTTGACCATGTCCCTGGCCTTCCTGCCGGATCTGAAAACGGAATCAAAAACCCCGTCAGGTTTGCCGAACTTTTATCAACACAAGCCCGACACCAACGCGAAAGTGATGACGAATTTCACGCCGCGAGATTACCTGACCCACTGGCTTAGCCAGTGGGTACGTGACTACGGCATCGACGGTTTCCGGGTCGATACCGCCAAACACGTTGAGCATGAAGCCTGGCAGCAACTGAAAGACCAGGCCAGCCAGGCGCTGGCCGCGTGGAAGGCAGCCAACCCGGACAAAAAACTCGACGATGCGCCGTTCTGGATGACCGGTGAATCCTGGGGCCACGGCGTGATGCACAGCGATTATTACCGCCACGGCTTCGATGCGATGATCAACTTTGACTATCAGGAGCAGGCGGCGAAAGCAGTGGACTGTCTGGCAGATATGGATTTGACCTGGCAGCAAATGGCAGAAAAGCTGCAAAGTTTTAACGTGCTGAGCTATCTCTCCTCCCACGATACGCGTCTGTTCCGTGAAGGGGGTCAGCGCGCCGCTGAGTTACTGCTGCTGGCGCCGGGAAGCGTGCAGATCTATTACGGCGATGAATCAGAGCGTCCATTTGGTCCGACGGGCTCCGATCCGCTACAGGGAACCCGTTCGGATATGAACTGGCAGGACGTCACGGGTAAACAGGCGTTAACTGTCGCCCACTGGCAGCTTCTGGGGCAGTTCCGCGCCCGTCATCCGGCTGTGGGTGAAGGCAAGCAAACAACGCTGTCAATGAAAGAAGGCTACGGCTTTGTGCGCGAGCACAAGGGCGATAAGGTGATGGTGGTGTGGGCGGGTAATCAGTAGAACAGCCCCCTCACCCTAACCCTCTCCCCTAAGGGGCTAGGGGATTGCACGGTGCGGTCTTTCACCCTCGCCCCTTTGGGGAGAGGGTCGGGGTGAGGGGTACATTCATCAGAACGATTCACTGCAATAATCCCTCTCCACCATACAAAACAACAAATCCGACCACATCCGCCGATTTGCACCAACACGGTGCTGGCGTTATGGTTACTGCCTTTCATATTAAGCCCGACAGATCACCTGCTATGACGTTTTCACAATTCGGCGACAAATTTACCCGCCATTCAGGCATTACCCGCCTGATGGAGGACCTCAACGACGGGCTGCGCACCCCAGGCGCTATCATGCTTGGCGGCGGAAACCCGGCTCAAATTCCGGAGATGAACACCTACTTCCAGACGCTGCTGGCAGACATGCTGGAAAACGGTAAAGCAACCGATGCGCTATGTAATTACGACGGCCCTCAGGGTAAAACAGAACTACTGACGCTTCTGGCGACAATGCTGCGGGAAGCGCTGGGTTGGGATATCGAACCACAGAACATTGCACTGACAAACGGCAGTCAGAGCGCGTTTTTCTACTTATTCAATCTGTTCGCCGGACGCCGCGCCGACGGCACCACGAAAAAAGTGCTGTTCCCGCTGGCACCGGAGTATATCGGCTATGCCGATGCCGGCCTCGAAGAAGACCTGTTTGTTTCCGCACGTCCGAATATCGAGTTGTTGCCAGAGGGCCAGTTCAAATATCACGTCGATTTTGAACATCTGCATATCGGTGAAGAGACGGGCATGATCTGCGTATCTCGTCCCACCAACCCGACGGGGAACGTGATCACCGACGACGAGCTGATGAAGCTGGATGCGCTGGCGAATCAGCACGGCATCCCGCTGGTGATCGATAACGCCTATGGCGTACCGTTCCCGGGGATCATCTTCAGCGAAGCGCGTCCGCTGTGGAACCCGAACATCATCCTCTGCATGAGCCTCTCCAAGCTGGGCCTGCCGGGCAGCCGCTGCGGCATTATCATTGCTAACGAGAAAATCATCACCGCCATTACCAACATGAACGGCATTATCAGCCTTTCCCCTGGCGGCATCGGCCCGGCGATGATGTGCGAGATGATCAGGCGTAACGACCTGCTGCGCCTGTCAAATGAGGTGATCAAGCCGTTTTACTCTCAGCGCGTTCAGGAAACTATCGCCATCCTTCGCCGCTACTTACCGGAGGAACGCTGCCTGATCCATAAACCGGAAGGGGCAATTTTCCTGTGGCTGTGGTTTAAGGATCTGCCCATTACGACAGAGCTGCTTTATCAGCGTCTGAAAAAGCGTGGCGTGCTGATGGTCCCGGGGGATTACTTCTTCCCGGGTCTGGATAAGCCGTGGCCGCATACGCACCAGTGCATGCGCATGAACTACGTCCCGGACCCGGAAAAAATCGAAGCGGGTGTGAAAATTCTCGCCGAAGAGATTGAGAACGCCTGGCGCGAGGCCGGTTAATAAAACCTCAGGCCAGATTACGCAGCCGTTCCGCGCGTAGTCTGGCGGGTTCTATGCAGCGCAGCGCGTGGGTGGGACAGGCTTCGACGCAGGCGGGACCGCCCTCGCGATGCATGCACAAATCACATTTCAGCGCCTGAACGCGATCTCCCACAACCCGAACCTGCATTGCCCCGAACGGGCACGCCACCATACAGCTTTTGCAGCCGATACAGCGAGCCTGCTCAACGAGCCAGGCTCCCGCAGCACGGTAAATGGCCCCCGTCGGGCAGACATTCGCGCAGGGCGCATCTTCACACTGATGGCAGCCCACGGCCGTGGTGAAGGTTCCCCCCTTAACCACGCGGATACGTGACGTAAACGCTTCTGGCGTGGCGCTGCTTTGATGCGACATCATGCACGCCACCTCACAGGTGCGGCACCCGATACATTTTTCAGGATCCGTCAGAATAAATCGGTTCATCAGTTACGCCTCGCGTGCATTAAAACCCGGTTCTGAGCACATCATACATAACGTCCGAGGCAGCGAAGGTGTGATGGGTCAAAGAGGATGCGCTCATCCGGAATTAATATGCTCTTTACAGTACCGCCGTTTCCAGACGGCGGGCGTTAACCCGGTATGTTTCGAGAATATCTGCCGGAAATAACCCACGTCATTAAAACCGCACCGGGTGGCCACTTCAGTTAATGAGGCCGCATCGTTCAGCAACAATTTTTCAGCGGCCCTGACGCGCTGGCGGTGTATTGCCTCCGTCAGGGTTAAATGAAACGTCCGGCGAAATACTCGCCCCAGGTAATCTGCGTTGCAGTGCAGCTCTTTCGCCAGCTGTGAAGTGGATATGGGCAAATGAAAGTGAGTGCGGATAAGCTGTTTGGCCTTCCACGCCATTGCTGCGCCCGCATCATCCGCTTTATCTTCATATCCCGGCGAGAGCGATATCTGCTGCAAAATTAACAGCAAAATTATCTCCAGCGCCTGGCTACGCTGTAATTTTTCCTGCTCGCTTAAAAACTGACGGAATAACGCAATAACATATTGCGGATCCCGCACGCTACAGTGTTGCTCAATCGACAGTGGCGTCGCACCTGGCAACGCAGGCAAGCCTTCATCCACCTCAAAATGCAGCCAGTAAAATTTGAGATCGCCCGGAAAATCTTCCACGCCGACATGCCGCCGCTTCGGCCAAAGTAATAAACTCTCGCCGGCGTTTACCTCAAACAGCGTATTTTCCTCCTGGATCGTTAATGTCCCTTTTTCGACAAAGATTATCTCCCACGAAGATAATTTTCGTGCGGGATGACGACCCACACCCCGGGAGATAAATAACCCGCCATTTTGAACCTTAATCGGAAGTGCTATGGATAATTCAAGCATGGATATTCAATTTCCCGCTTTTATGGTGGCTAATATTGCGTTTATTGTTTGATTATTAATAAATATCAGCAGAACAGCTCGATCAAACTCACAGTTTTACCATCAGGTCGGAATCGTCACCTTTTTATACTTTTCCCTTCCCTTGTTGGTCTGCCCGTTGAATGCAGAATAAATGAGGTACCTTGCACAAATACGATAAAAAATCGTTTATCGAGGAGTTACCCCATGACTTCCACACCGATTACAGACGCAGAAGTTGCAAAACAGGCAGCCGATGACCGACTGTCAGTCCGCGAGAAAATTGGCTACGGCCTGGGCGACGCGGGCGGCACGGTAATTACCTGCCTGATCATGAACTTCCTGACCTTTTTCTATACCGATGTATTTGGCCTGACGCCCGCGCTGGTGGGCACGCTGTTTATTGCCCTTCGGGTATTTGACGCGATTTCCGATCCAGTGATGGGCGTGATTGCCGACCGCACGCAGAGCCGCTGGGGGCGTTTTCGTCCGTGGCAGCTGTGGGTCGCGCTTCCCATCGGGATCGTCGGCGTGCTGACCTTCACCGTCCCGGACGCCAGCATGGGCGTGAAAATCGCCTGGGCGTTCGGCACCTATCTGTTGCTTTCAGTGGGCTATACCGCCATCAACGTGCCATATTGCGCGCTGATCAACACCATGACCACCCGCCACAACGAGGTAATATCCTGCCAGTCCTGGCGCTTCGTACTGTGCGGCGTGGCGGGCTTTCTGGTCTCCGTTGGCCTGCCGTGGCTGGTGTCAGAGCTGGGACAGGGCAATACCGCCCGGGGTTATCAGCTGGGCGTCGGCGTACTGTGCGCCATCGCTGTGGTGATGTTCTTGTGCTGCTTCTTCTGGGTGCGCGAGCGCGTCCCGCTTGCGTTGATGGGGAAATTCACCCTGCGCGAGCACCTGGCGGGCCTGCGTAAAAACGATCAGCTGCTGCTGATGCTGGTGATGTCGTTTCTGCTGATCAACGTCTTCAACATTCGCGGCGGCGGGTACATGTACTTCATCACCTACGTGCTTCAGGGCAGCACGGCGTACACCTCGCTGTTTTTCACCATGGTGACCTTTGCCGCCATTCTGGGCGCGGTGATCGTCAACCCGCTGTCGCGGCGGATTGATACCGTCAAACTCTACTACTACACCAACCTGGTGCTCGCTGCGCTTGCTATGGGAATGTGGTTCCTGCCAGGTGGCCCGGCGCACCAGACGCTCTGGCTTATCGTGATTTTAAGTAACGGCGTGATCCTGGGCTTCACCCTGCCGCTTCACTTCTCGCTAATGGCCTTTGCCGATGACTACGGCGAATGGAAAACCGGCGTGCGCTCCTCGGGGATGAATTTCGCCTTCAATCTATTTTTCATCAAGCTCGCGTGGGCATCCAGCGCCGGGATCATCAGCCTGGTGTTTATTGCCGTGGCCTATCAGCCAGGCGCGGGCAACCAGACACCCGCCTCATTGCAGGGCATCACCGCCATGGAGACGCTGCTCCCTGCCCTTTTCCACCTGCTGCTGGCGGTCGCTATCCGCTGGTGCAGGCTTAACAATCCCGTGATGTCGCGCATTGCCACCGATTTGCGCCAGCGTCATGTACAGTCCTGAGGAGAACGATATGACCATAATGGAAGCCGACCTGCATCAGCTGAAAATCAACGACCCGTTTCTTGGTCAGTACCAACGGCTGGTCCGCGATGTGGTAATCCCCTACCAGTGGGATGCGCTTAACGATCGCGTGGCGGAGGCTGAACCCAGCCACGCCATCGCCAACTTCCGCATCGCGGCCGGTCTGGAACAGGGGGAGTTTTACGGGATGGTCTTTCAGGACAGCGACGTGGCGAAATGGCTCGAAGCCGTAGCGTGGTCGCTGTGCCAGAAGCCGGATGCCGAACTGGAAAAAACCGCCGACGAGGTGATCGAGCTGGTCGCAGCGGCGCAGTGTGAAGATGGCTATCTCAATACCTATTTCACGGTGAAAGCACCGGCCGAGCGCTGGACCAATCTGGCCGAATGCCACGAACTGTACTGCGCCGGACATATGATTGAAGCGGGCGTGGCGTATTTCCAGGGAACCGGAAAGCGCCGCCTGCTGGACGTGGTGTGCAGGCTGGCGGATCATATCGACAGCGTGTTTGGCCCGGGCGAAAACCAGCTGCACGGCTATCCGGGCCACCCGGAAATCGAGCTGGCGCTGATGCGGCTGTACGACGTCACGCAGGAGCCACGCTATCTCAATCTGGTGAAATACTTTATTGAGGAACGCGGCACACAGCCTCACTTCTACGATATCGAATATGAGAAGCGCGGCAGAACGTCATACTGGAACACCTATGGCCCGGCGTGGATGGTCAAGGACAAAGCCTACAGCCAGGCGCATCAGCCCCTTGCCGAACAACAAACGGCCATCGGCCACGCCGTGCGTTTTGTCTATCTGATGGCGGGCATGGCGCATCTGGCGCGCCTGAGCAACGACGAAGGGAAACGTCAGGATTGCCTGCGGCTGTGGAACAACATGGCACAGCGCCAGCTGTACATCACCGGCGGGATTGGCTCGCAAAGCAGCGGCGAGGCATTCAGCAGCGATTACGATCTGCCCAACGATACGGTCTATGCCGAAAGCTGCGCCTCCATCGGCCTGATGATGTTTGCCCGCCGAATGCTGGAGATGGAGGCGGACGGCCACTACGCCGACGTGATGGAGCGCGCACTATACAACACGGTGCTGGGTGGCATGGCGCTGGACGGTAAGCATTTCTTTTATGTGAATCCGCTGGAAGTGCACCCGAAAACACTGGCCTTTAACCATATCTATGACCACGTGAAACCGGTGCGCCAGCGCTGGTTCGGCTGCGCCTGTTGCCCGCCGAATATTGCGCGCGTGCTGACCTCGCTGGGGCACTATATTTATACCGTTCGCCCGGACGCGCTGTTGATCAACCTGTACGTGGGGAACGACGTCGCCATTCCGGTGGGGGAACACACCCTCCAGCTGTGGATTAGCGGAAACTATCCGTGGCATGAGCAGGTGAAAATCGAGATAACCTCACCTGTTCCGGTGACTCACACGCTGGCCCTGAGGCTGCCGGACTGGTGTGCGGAACCGGCTGTTTCGCTCAATGGTCAAGCCATTACAGGCGAGGTCTCCCGTGGATATTTATACCTCAACCGCCGCTGGCAGGAAGGCGACACGCTGACGCTGACGTTACCGATGCCGGTCCGCCGCGTGTACGGCAACCCGCAGGTGCGCCAGCAGGCGGGGAAAGTCGCATTGCAGCGTGGGCCGCTGGTTTACTGCCTGGAAGAAGCCGATAACGGCGCAAATCTGCATAACCTTTCTTTGCCGCAAGACAGCGCGTTTCGGGTATTTGAAGGCAAAGGCATTTTCGCGCACAAGATGCTGATACAGGCGGAAGGGATTGGGTGTCAGGCGAAGGACACTGATGCCCTGTGGCAGTACGACCACTCGCCGGTAGAACGTCAGCCCCAGACGCTGACCTTTATTCCATGGTTCAGCTGGGCAAACCGGGGAGAAGGGGAAATGCGGATATGGGTGGATGAAGGCTGAATAACTGCGGCCTGTTGCCCTCACTCCAGCCCTCTCCCACGGGAGAGGGAGTAAAAAGTAGGCCGGGTAAGGCGAAGCCGCCACCCGGCTTTAACCCGGCTCAGGCCGCCCGGGAGATTAAAACAGCCCCAGCGGTTTATCGGAGTAGCTGACTAACAGACATTTCGTTTGCTGGTAGTGCTCCAGCATCATTTTATGGGTTTCGCGCCCGATGCCCGACTGTTTGTAGCCGCCAAACGCCGCATGAGCCGGATAGGCGTGATAGCAGTTTGTCCATACGCGTCCGGCCTGAATGCCGCGGCCCATTTTATAGGCAAGGTTACCGTTACGGCTCCAGACGCCCGCCCCCAGGCCATACTGCGTGTCGTTAGCGAGCTCCAGCGCCTCGTCCATGGTTTTAAACGTGGTGACGGCCAGCACCGGTCCAAAAATTTCCTCCTGAAAAACGCGCATGTTGTTCTTACCGAACAGGATAGTCGGCTCAAGGTAGTAGCCCTCCTGCAAATCGCCGCCCAGCACCTTACGACGACCGCCGGTCAACACATCGGCCCCCTCTTTTTTACCGATATCAATATAGTTGAGGATGGTTTCCAGCTGGCCATACGATACCTGCGCCCCCATCTGGGTAACGTTATCCAGCGGATTACCGCTGCGAATCGACTCCACGCGCCGGATCGCCCGCTCCATAAAGCGCTCATAAATGGATTCCTGCACCAGCGCGCGGCTCGGACAGGTGCAGACTTCGCCCTGGTTAAACGCAAACAGCGCAAACCCTTCCAGCGCTTTGTCGAAGAAGGCATCCTCTTCATCCATCACGTCGGCAAAGAAGATGTTCGGCGATTTCCCGCCCAACTCCAGGGTGACCGGAATGATGTTCTGGGTCGCGTACTGCATAATCTGCTGACCCACTTCCGTTGAGCCGGTAAACGCCACTTTGGCGATACGCTTTGAAGTAGCCAGATATTCGCCGATCTCTCCCCCGGCCCCGTTGACCACGTTAATGACCCCCGGCGGCAACAGGTCGCCAATTACCTCCATCAGCAGCAGTACCGAAAGCGGCGTTAAGCGTGCAGGTTTCAGCACAACGCAGTTACCCGCCGCCAGCGCGGGCGCCATTTTCCAGCTCGCCATCAGCAGCGGGAAGTTCCACGGAATAATTTGCCCCACCACGCCGAGCGGCTCGTGGAAGTGATACGCCACGGTATCTTTGTCAACTTCACTTATTCCCCCCTCCTGGGCACGGATGCAGGACGCAAAATAGCGGAAATGGTCGATCGCCAGCGGCACGTCCGCCGCCGTGGTTTCGCGGATCGGCTTGCCGTTGTCCCACGTTTCTGCGGTCGCCAGCAGCTCCAGATTCTGCTCCATCCGATCGGCGATTTTGAACAAAATGGCCGCTCTGTCCTGAACGGACATTTGCCCCCACTTATCTTTCGCCTTATGCGCCGCATCCAGCGCTAAATCGATATCCCGTTTGCCCGAACTGGCAATTTCACACAGCGGCTGGCCGGTAACGGGCGTCAGGTTGGAATAGTATTCACCGTCGACGGGCGCCACCCAGTCGCCGCCGATAAAGTTGTCATAGCGGGGCTTCAGCTTAAGGGGAAAACCATACTCGCCAGGCTGGATACGCGATGAGGGAGGATTGTTTGTCATGACCGTCTCCTTGCTGTTGTTGTACAACAAGGGTAGTTCCGGCTGGTGATTTTCTCGCCAGCGGGTAGCGGGTTTACGAGCCGCATCACGGATTACCGTACTTTACGTTTCGTTTCTGCCGCCGCAGCCATACTTAATAGCTCAAGGGCTCATGAGGAACGATGCAATGCAGCTATTTATCGGCTTTGACGTGGGTGGAACCCACATCAAACACGGCGTAATTAATGAAAACGGCGAAGAACTGACATCCGATGAATATGATACGCCGGACGATGAAAGCACCTTCAAAGAGAAGTGGAAAACGGTAGTGGATAAATACTGCCAGGAGCACGAGATCGCCAGTATTGGCGTGAGTTTTCCAGGACATATCAATCACCATACCGGCGAAGCGGCCAAAGCCGGGGCGCTGGACTATCTTGACGGCGAAAACCTGTGCGAACTGTTCGCACAGCTGACCGATCTCCCCGTGACAATCGAAAACGATGCCAATTGCGCGGCGCTAGGCGAGCGCTGGCAGGGCGCGGGCAAGGACTATGAGCATTTCGTCTGCATCACCATCGGCACCGGCATCGGCGGCGGTATCGTCATGGAGGGCGATCTCTACCGCGGGTCGCACTACCGGGCGGGTGAGTTTGGCGTGCTACCCGTAGGCAATGAGGGCGAACCGATGCATGAAGTGGCGTCCGCCAGTGGCCTGATGAAAGCCTGCCGCCGCGCGCTGGCCGTGTCGGAAGATGAGATGCCTGATGGTGAGGAGCTGTTTAAACGCATGGACAGCGACGTGCATCTGCGCGAGGCCATTGAAGCGTGGGCGCATTGTCTGTCGCGCGGTATTTACAGCGTGATCTCTATGTTTGATCCGCAGGCGGTGCTGATTGGCGGCGGCATTAGTGAGCAGGAGAAAATCTATCTCCTGCTGGATAAATATTTACAGCGATTCGAGGAGTGGGAAGCGCTCCGGGTGCCCATCCTTCCCTGCGAGCTGGGTAACCAGGCGGGAAGGCTGGGCGCGGTCTGGCTGGCTAAGCAGAAGCAGGCGCGCAGCGCTTAACGCTTACGGAAATAACTGCGCGTCGCGTAGCACATGGTCATTGCCACGACGACGCGTAAACCCGATGCGGTTGAAATACTCCAGGATCTGAATCGCCAGTTTGCGTCCAACATTCAGCCGATCGCGGAAGTCTGCGGCGCAGGTTGATCCGCGCGCCTGATCCAGCTCCCGGATCAGGTTCGCAAACGCCACGATCCGATCGTTGCGGTAATAACGATCTTTCACGATCGCCACAATCATGCCCTGCTGTGCCGCATGCCGCAGTACCTGACGCATCAGCTGCTCATCGGTATTGGTTTCACGCGCCAGATCGCGCACCCACCAGGGTTCATCGCCAAACAGCGCCGCCACTTTTTGCCAGACCGCGTCCTGCTCAGCGGTAAAACCGGCCTTGTGTTCCGGCAGGTGCAGCCAGCCGTGATGACTTGCAATCACGCCGCTTTCACGCATGTTTTCAATCAGCAACAGCACCAGTGCGTCGTCTTCCATGGGCAACGCCATGCGCCGCAGACGTTCACGGCCCGGGCCTGGCTCATCCTGATGCTGTTCATGATAGGTCGCCAGCGTGCTCAGCACTTTGCGCTGCCAGCGCGCCGCCACCGGCGCGTTCAGCAGGCTGTTGCCAGCCTGAATAAAACCCGGCTCCTGCGTCAGAAGACGCAATCCTTCACCGCTGAGCTGGCGCGCCCAGGCGAACGCAGCCAGATCCACCGCACCACGCTCAAGGTGGATATCTAACGCAGACTTGTCGTCACGAGCCTGGGCCAGCGAGGCCAGCCACGCTAAATACTCGGGCTTACGCTTGCCGCGACGGGGCGGATTCAGCATCACCACGCGGGCGCCCGCCAGGGTTTCGCGCGCGGAGATGTCGCGCAGAACCAGGCGGTCGTTATCCGCCAGCCAGAGCGGGGAGTCGAACACCAGTTCGGCGAGATCGTTTTCCAGCAGCGACACGCGTCCGGTGATGTGGCTGGCCGCGTGATGGATATGCAGCGGCTGCCACTGGGTCAGCGGCGTGTGGGTCTGTAGAGAAACGATAATCCGTTTAGAAGGCTCCGGCGGCGCGTCGGCCAGCAGCCAGTCGCCGCGGTTAAGCTGGTCTTTTTCGGCATCACCAGCAATATTCAGGGCGATACGCTGCCCGGCGTGGGCCTGTTCCACCGGCTGGTTTTGCGCGTGAAGCCCGCGCACGCGCATGGGTTTGTTCACGCCCGTCAGCCACAGGGTATCGCCCACGTTAACTTCGCCACTCAGCGCGGTACCGGTCACCACCAGCCCAGCCCCTTTCACGGTAAACGCCCTGTCGATCGCCAGACGGAAGCGGTGATGGCTGGCATGTTCACGAGACGGGATCTGCTGCAAATGGTCGCGAAGAGCGTCGATACCGCGGCCTTCTGTCGCCACGGTGACAAACAGAGCGGCATCCTTAAAACCATATTCACTCAGCGCCGCCAGCACCTCTTCACGCACCTCGTTGATACGCACCTCATCCACACGGTCCGCTTTGGTAAGGGCGACGGTCAACTGCGGGTTTCCCGTCAGTTGCAGGATCGCCAGATGCTCGCGCGTTTGCGCCATCACCCCGTCATCGCACGCGACAACCAGCAGAGCGTGATCGATCCCGCCCACGCCCGCGAGCATATTGGAAAGAAACTTCTCGTGGCCGGGCACATCGATAAAGCCCAGCACGCGACCGTCGGGCTGTGGCCAGTAGGCGTAACCCAGGTCAATGGTCATGCCGCGCTTTTTCTCTTCCGGCAGGCGATCGGCATTCACGCCCGTAATGGCCTGCAATAACGTGGTTTTGCCGTGGTCAACGTGACCGGCGGTGGCAATAATCATTTCAACATCATCTCCAGAAACCGCCCTTCATCTTCCAGGCAGCGTAAATCCAGCCACATACGACCATCACCGATCCGGCCAATCACTGGCGTCGGTAATGCACGCCAGCGCGCCGACAGCGCCTCAAGCTGGCTTCCGCGTCCGTCGCGCGGGGTGAACGTCAGCGCTTCGCTCGGTAACCTGTCCACGGGCAGCGAGCCGCTGCCAATTTGCGACAGGCAAGGCTCGATACGAACTTCAAACTCAGGGTAATGGGGAGCAACCTGCGGCAGTAGCGCTTCCGCCCGCGCGCGAACAGAGGCTTCATCACGGCTCAGCAAACGCAACGTGGGCAGGCGGTCAGCCAGTTTCTCCGGGTGGAGATAGAGCCGCAGCGTGGCTTCCAGCGCGGCCAGCGTCATTTTATCGGCACGCAGGGCGCGCTTCAGTGGGTGCTGCTGTAGCTGCGCAATCAGTTCGCGCTTGCCGACGATAATCCCCGCCTGCGGCCCGCCCAGCAGTTTGTCGCCGGAGAAACTGACCAGGCTTACGCCCGCAGCAACCATTTCCTGCACCATTGGCTCTTTCGGCAGACCGTACTGGCGCATATCCACCAGCGACCCGCTGCCGAGATCGGCAATCACCGGCACGTTTAGCTCGCGCCCGATGGCGGCCAGTTCGGCCTCTTCCACCGTTTTGGTGAACCCCGCAATGTGGTAATTACTGGTATGCACTTTCATCAGCAAGGCAGTGTTTTCATTCACCGCCGCGCGATAATCTTTTGCATGGGTACGGTTGGTTGTGCCCACTTCATGCAGCGTGCAGCCCGCCTGGCGCATGACATCCGGAATACGAAACGCCCCGCCGATCTCCACCAGCTCGCCGCGAGAGACGACAACCTCTTTTCCGCTCGCGGTGGCCGCCAGCATTAACAGCACCGCCGCCGCGTTGTTATTCACAATGCAGGCATCTTCCGCGCCGGTGATCTGGCAGAGAAGATCCGCCAGTGCGCGATCGCGATGCCCGCGCCCGGCGCCGTCCAGATCGTACTCCAGCGTCACCGGCGAGCGCATGGCCCGGGTGACGGCCTCTATTGCTTCTTCTGCCTGCTGTGCCCGGCCCAGATTGGTGTGCAGAACCGTGCCTGTCAGGTTAATAACGGGGCGCAACGCGCTTTGCGCGTGCTTGCTCAGCCTCCATTCAACTTCCTGCGCCCATGCCTCGCACCAGCCGGGTAGCGCGTTTTCAGCCTGAATATGACGACGCGCATCGTCCTGAAGCTGGCGTAGCATGTCGACCGTTGCAGTATGGCCAAACTGCTCCAGCACCGCAGTGATGCGCGGATCACGAAGCAGACGATCGGTAGCGGGGATCTGGCTGTAGAGGGAATGATGAGTAGTCATGAATGCGCCTGGCGAGTAAATATCTTCCCCCCTCCCGACGGGAGAGGGAGTTAACATGTGGGGGGATTGTACCGCCTCCCGCCAGGAAGTGTTATAACCCGCATCAAGCCTTTGGTGGTTCAGTCCGGGCGAAACTTTCGCGCTGGAAGAGCGTCTCCGCCAGTTTGACCAGCAGCGGACGATCCACGCACCAGCCCGGCGAGACGCGGCGGAAATTAAGGTAGCCAATGGCGCAGGCGATGGCGATCGTCGCCAGATTCAGGCTATCGCTCTGAATTTTCCCGTCGCGGATCAGCTGTTCGCACATATCCAGGCTGCGGCTGATTTTTTCGCGCTGGCGCAGCAGCTCATTTTCTGACTGCTGGGCGGCGGGCCTTGCCTGCTCGCGTACGGACGTTAATGCCGCATCCATAATGCCATCCGCCAGGGCTTCAATTTGCTTCATCGCCAGCGCTGCTTTTGGATCCGCCGGCAGCATGGCTGGCGCAACGCCAAGCAGCTCGATGGACTCCGCAATGATCGGGGAATCAAACCAGTAGTCGCCCTCGTCCGTTACCAGCGCCGGGACTTTCCCCAGCGGGTTGTACTGCGCAACGCCGTTCTCTGCGTTGTACGGTTGTTCATTTACGAATTCAAATTCAATCCCTTTCTCCAGCAGGAGAATCGAAATCTTACGCACGAAAGGACTGGTATAACTGCCGATGAGTTTCATTGCTTATCCTTAATGCCCATAAAGAGGTCAGTATGGATCAAGCCGTGAAAAAAGGCAGGTGTACGTATCGCATTCCTGCCGTGAGGGGATACGGGAGAAATCTGCATAAAAATATTTTGTGAATCAAATCACAATCTGGAAACAAACAGCCAACTTAACATTGTGATATTAATCACAAAACAGCCCTCATTTTGGCGTAATTCTGAGCAATGTATTTTTTTTACACACCCATTATGTGATCGCGATCACTTCATTAATATCCTCACCCCCTACATTCATGTGATTCAGATCACACAAAATTCCACTGTCTGGACAGTTGAACGATTCAGTGCCAGATTTCACAGCATCAGAACAGGGCCCGGCTACCTCTGCCGCCGCACATTAACGATAAACCTCGGGCCACAAGCCTAAGCGTAAACATAAGAAGGGGTGTTTTATGTCATCCGATTTCAAGATCAAAGTGCAAAGCTTTGGTCGTTTCCTCAGCAACATGGTGATGCCAAATATCGGCGCGTTTATCGCGTGGGGTATTATCACCGCATTATTTATTCCGACAGGGTGGTTGCCTAACGAAACGCTGGCGAAACTTGTTGGCCCAATGATTACGTACCTGCTGCCGCTGCTCATCGGTTATACCGGTGGTCGTCTGGTGGGCGGTGACCGTGGTGGTGTCGTGGGTGCCATCACAACCATGGGGGTGATTGTCGGTGCGGATATGCCGATGTTCCTCGGTGCGATGATTGCCGGTCCTCTGGGCGGCTGGGCGATCAAGAAATTTGACGTCTGGGTTGATGGCAAGATCAAATCCGGCTTCGAAATGCTGGTGAACAACTTCTCCGCGGGCATCATCGGGATGATCCTCGCGATTCTGGCGTTCCTCGGCATTGGCCCTGCGGTTGAAGTGCTCTCCAAGCTGCTGGCGGCGGGCGTTAACTTCATGGTGGCGCACGACATGCTGCCGCTGGCGTCTATCTTCGTTGAACCGGCGAAAATCCTGTTCCTGAACAACGCCATCAACCACGGTATCTTCTCACCGCTGGGTATCCAGCAGTCACACGATCTCGGCAAGTCCATCTTCTTCCTGATTGAAGCGAACCCGGGTCCGGGTATGGGCGTTCTGCTGGCGTACATGTTCTTTGGTCGCGGCAGCGCGAAACAGTCTGCTGGCGGCGCGGCGATCATTCACTTCCTGGGCGGTATTCACGAAATTTACTTCCCGTATGTGCTGATGAACCCACGTCTGATCCTGGCCGTTATCCTTGGCGGTATGACCGGCGTGTTCACCCTGAGCGTACTGGGCGGTGGTCTGGTGTCTCCTGCTTCTCCAGGCTCTATTCTGGCGGTGCTGGCGATGACCCCGAAAGGCGCCTACTTCGCGAACATCGCGGCGATCTGTGCGGCCATGGCCGTCTCCTTCGTGGTCTCCGCTATCCTGCTGAAAACCAGCAAGGTGAAAGAAGACGACGATATCGAAGCGGCAACCCGTCGTATGCATGACATGAAAGCCGAATCCAAAGGCGCAACACCGCTGGCGGCGGGTGATGTCTCTAACGACCTGAGCCACGTGCGTAAAATTATCGTGGCCTGTGATGCCGGTATGGGTTCCAGCGCAATGGGTGCGGGCGTGCTGCGTAAGAAAGTGCAGGATGCGGGTCTGACCAACATCTCCGTGACCAACAGCGCGATTAACAACCTGCCGCCGGACGTTGACCTGGTGATCACGCACCGCGATCTGACCGAGCGCGCCATGCGTCAGGTGCCGCAGGCGCAGCACATTTCCCTGACCAACTTCCTCGACAGCGGCCTGTACACCAGCCTGACCGAACGTCTGGTTGCGGCCCAGCGCCATGAAGATAACGAAGTGAAAGTGCGCACCAGCCTGCAAGACAGCTTCGACGAGAGCAACGCGCATCTGTTCAAACTGGGCGCAGAAAATATCTTCCTTGGCCGCACGGCGACCAATAAAGAAGAGGCCATTCGCTTCGCCGGTGAGCAGCTGGTGAAAGGCGGCTACGTTCAGCCTGAGTACGTTGAGGCGATGCTGGAGCGTGAAAAGCTGACCCCAACCTACCTGGGTGAATCCATCGCGGTTCCGCACGGTACGGTTGAAGCGAAAGACCGCGTGCTGAAAACCGGCGTGGTGTTCTGTCAGTATCCTGATGGCGTGCGCTTCGGTGAAGAAGAGGACGACATCGCCCGTCTGGTGATTGGTATCGCCGCTCGCAATAACGAGCATATCCAGGTGATTACCAGCCTGACCAACGCGCTGGATGACGAAACGGTTATTGAGCGTCTGGCCAATACCACCAGCGTTGAAGAAGTTCTGGCTCTGCTTAACAAGTAACAGCGCCTCTTCCCTCTCCCCCCGGGGAGAGGGCTAGGGTGAGGGGGAAAACGTTCCTCACCCCAGCCCTCTCGGGTAAAAACATTGATGAAGGTTAACACTATGAAAGCATTACATTTTGGCGCAGGTAATATCGGACGTGGCTTTATCGGTAAACTGCTGGCAGACGCAGGCATTACCCTGACATTCGCCGATGTGAATCAGGTGGTTCTTGATGCCCTGAATGCCCGTCATAGCTATCAGGTTCACGTGGTGGGTGAAAACGAACAGGTTGAAACGGTCTCTGGCGTCAACGCGGTAAGCAGCATTGGCGACGACGTGATTGACCTCATCGCGAGCGTTGATCTGGTCACCACAGCCGTGGGTCCGGTGGTGCTTGAGCGTATCGCCCCGGCGGTCGCGAAAGGCCTGGCGAAGCGTAAAGCACAAGGCGTTGAAACGCCGCTGAACATCATCGCCTGTGAAAACATGGTGCGCGGCACCACGCAGCTGAAAGGCCACGTTCTGGCCGCTGTGGCTGAGGAAGATAAAGCCTGGGTTGAAGCGCACGTTGGTTTTGTGGATTCCGCCGTTGACCGCATCGTTCCGCCATCAGAATCCGCCACCAACGACCCGCTGGAAGTGACGGTGGAAACCTTCAGCGAGTGGATCGTTGATAAAACTCAGTTTAAAGGCGCGCTGCCGACCATTCCGGGAATGGAATTAACCGATAATCTGATGGCATTTGTCGAACGTAAACTCTTCACGCTGAACACCGGGCATGCTATAACCGCGTACCTCGGGAAATTGGCCGGTCATCAGACGATTCGTGACGCGATCCTCGATGAGAACATCCGTGCGGTGGTCAAAGGGGCAATGGAAGAGAGCGGCGCGGTGCTGATCAAACGCTACGGTTTTGATGCTGATAAACACGCAGCATACATCCAGAAAATCCTCGGTCGTTTTGAAAACCCGTATCTGAAAGATGACGTTGAGCGAGTGGGTCGTCAGCCGCTGCGTAAACTGAGCGCGGGCGACCGCCTGATTAAACCGCTGCTGGGCACGCTGGAATACGGTCTGCCGCACGCTAACCTGGTGAAAGGGATTGCTGCCGCAATGCACTACCGCAGCGAGCAGGACCCGCAGGCGATTGAGCTGGCTCAGCTGATTGATGACAAAGGCGCACAGGCTGCGCTGGCGCAGATTTCCGGTCTGGATGCCAACAGTGACGTGGTTGCGGAGGCGGTCAGCGCATACAACGCAACCAAATGATGCAGAGTCCGGCGCAGGTTAGCCTGCGCCCGAATAACAGATTGTCAGATATGCAGGCAATAATGGAACAAACCCAGGCCTTTGAAAATCGTGTGCTTGAGCGTCTGAATGCTGGCAAAACCGTACGAAGTTTCCTGATCGCCGCCGTCGAGCTGTTAACCGAGGCGGTGAACATTCTGGTGCTTCAGGTGTTTCGCAAAGACGACTACGCGGTAAAGTATGCTGTAGAACCGTTACTGGACGGAGACGGACCGCTGGGCGATTTATCGGTACGGCTGAAGCTGATCTACGGGCTTGGCGTGCTCAACCGTCAGGAGTATGAAGACGCCGAGCTGTTAATGGCGCTGCGCGAAGAGCTCAATCATGACGGCAATGAGTACACCTTCACCGATGATGAGATACTCGGGCCCTTCGGCGAACTGCACTGCGTAGCCGCGCTCCCTCCCGCACCTCATTTTGATGACAGCGACCCTGAGCTGTACATGATGCAAAAGCTGCGTTATCAACAAGTTGTCCGCTCCACCATGGTGCTTTCCCTGACTGAGCTGATTTCTAAAATCAGCTTAAAAAAAGCGTTTCAGAAGTAAGCCCGCACACATTGGTGTATCCTTCCCTGTAAATTCCCCGTTTTCAGAGTTATTTGTCATGAAAGAAGTCGAAAAGAACGAAATTAAACGCCTGAGCGACCGTCTGGATCTGATCCGCCATCAGATGGCTGGCCTCTCCCTTGTTGATTCCGCCGAGAAATATGCCGAGCTGGAAAAAGAGTCCGTGAAGCTGGAGGCGGAAATTGAGCGCCTGCGCGATGTGAAAGGCCAGAAGCTGAGTAAAGAGGCGCAGAAGCTGATGAACATGCCGCATCGCCGCGCGATCACCAAAAAAGAGCAGGCCGACATGGGCAAGCTGAAGAAAAGCGTCCGTGGCCTGGTGGTGGTGCACCCGATGACTGAGCTTGGCCGCGAAATGGGCCTGAAAGAGATGACGGGTTTTAGTAAGACCGCGTTCTGATCGCTCTCCCCTGCCGCTGCGCAGGGGAAACTCAGTTGTAAATCAGGTTAAACGTGGCCATCGCATCCGCTTTTCCCGCCGTTACGTTCTCTTCCGTCTGAATGTAATGCGCATCAAACCAGAAGGTCTGCGTCTGGTTATCCCCCACCTGGCCAAGCGCTGACACCTGCGGGGTGTTCCACGATACCACCTGCCCCTGAACCGAACCGGTATTGTCACCGTAAAGCAGTTCGATCCCGACACCGCTGGCGCTATCCTCCTGCTTCGTCAACGCCAGCGCCCGATCGTTGCCCGGCGTGGTATCGCCAAAGAAACCCATCTTAACCGCCGTGTTATTTTCACAGGTCACCGGAATGCTGAAGCGTCCGCCTCCGGCACGGGAGCCGATGCCGTGAAATTCACGCTGGCTCACGCTCCCCATGGGAACAAGAATGCTGCGAGAGCCCACTGAGCAGCTGGTACGCCTGACGGTGAAGCTGGCGAGATGAATCTGTACTGGTGTCGCCACGTTGGTGGCGCTGGCTTGATTTTCTCCCGCCTGCAATATCAGCGATCCGACATTTTGCTCCTGGGAGTTGGCGTTATCGTCAGGCATGGGGCTGGTCGTCGGGATTTTGTAAAACACCACCCAGAACTGCAATTTATACGTTGGGGCGCTGGCAAAGGCAGGATTCTGTGAGGCATCGCAGATACGCCGGGACTCGTTGCCGTCTACCGGGCTGGTGCCGTCAATATACTGTACGGCATCCGCACCACAGTACTGCTGCTCGCGGAACCCGAGCGCGTAGCCGATGCCGTCAATCTGGGTTTTGTAGACGTGCCGCGACGCACCGTCTTCCCCCACCACGGTGCCGACGGGGTTATCCAGCTCGACAAATCCGATACTACGCCAGGGGTCACTACCGCCATCACAGTTGTAGAAGTCTTGCCCGGTAGACTGTATCGGCGCGGAAACCGGCGTCCAATCCGCGGTGCCGGGAGCATATCCAATGGCGTAGGGTACCTGGACAACCCACTGATCGCGCGTGGTGCGGCAGGGCGAGGCCTGAGCGTGCGCATGAAAACTCAGCATGCCAAAAAGCGAAAGAAGGCTCAGATAGAAAAACCAGTGAATAAAGTGACGCATGATATTCCTCTAGTGGCACTCAAGAGACAGCGTAGCGATGCCGGGGGCCATATGAGCTTTCCCCAGTCTGAAAGGTGTCTGGCATTGCTGCTGCTCCCCGTTTTCATACCAGGTGACGCGCAGGGTGCCGCGCTCGGGTACTCCGCTCAGGTAGGCCTGACCGCCGTCAGCGACCATGCTTCGGTTTGCAGAATGGCGGTTCTGCTCCACCACTTCAGCCTGCGCGCCAAACGGCAACGGTTCGCCGTGGTAGCGCAGGGAAAACAGAACGCGATAACCAATGTGGGTTGTGTAATTGGCCAGCACCACCGCGCCGCTGGTGGGAATGAGCGTCAGACCGCTTTGCTCAATGTCGACGTTCTCACCCAGCGTCGCCGTATCAAGGCTGACGGTATTTTTGCGATACGCCGAGAGCGTTGGCATGACCGCATAGCCGCGGCTGTCGGTATGGATCCCGTTGTAGCCCTCCGGCTCAACGTTCGCCGCGCCGGGCACGCGCAGCAGGGCGACGGTATCGCCCAGCGGCTGGCTAAGCGTGACGCCATACTGCGTGGCGACAACGCCTCCGGCGAGTCCAAGACTCGCGTTGCTACCGTTTCGGCTGTGGTCATAACCGAGGCTGACGTTGCCGTAGCCACCGTTGTATTGCAGCGCCAGGCTGGTGCTGTCGGCCTCTCCCTCACTGGTCTTACTCTGCTGAACGCTGTAATTCAGGTTGCGGTTCGCCAGCGCGCTGCCGTTGAGTGACACCTGCTGCGTGGTCATCCCACGATTGTTGTGGTTGGCGTAGTAACTGACCGAACTGCCCGGCAGCCAGTTGCCAAGCGGAACATTGACGTTAAACGATACGGTGCGATCGGGATGCTGCTCAAGCGCTGAGTCGGTGTAGTCATACCCCGCGCCCCAGGAAATACCCCGCCAGCTGGTGTACCAGCCAATGTGGATGGTTTTATCCTGCCCGGACGTATGCCAGTAATCCTGCATCCATGCCGAGACGCTGAGGCTGCCGAACTGACCCAGCGTCTGTGAAAAAGTGACCTGCGAGCGGCTACGGCGATTATTGAGTTGCAGCTGTTGGCTGTCAGACTGATTCAGTTCACTAAATTCGTAGTAATTGCGCGAGGCATAGCGATAGCTCGCCAGGTTGAAGGCGGTGCCGGTAGCGCTGAAATCTTTCTGGTACTGAATGCGCCACGCCTGTCCCATCGCGCTTTTGCCGTCGGGTAAACGGCTTTTTGCCAGCGTATCGTCAATACCCAGCGAGCCAAATGCGCCAAACCCTCTGCCTACGCCAATTGCACCGGCCTGATAGTTGCTCGCCGTACGAAAGCCGCCATACACCGTCATCCTGGAGAGCAGACCGTAGAAGAAAGCGCCTTCAACAAATTCGGGCGAACGCGCATCACCGGAGCCGGAGTGAAATCGTCCTGCATTGAGACTGTATTTCAGGCTGCCCTGGCGTCGCATAAACGGCACCGCAGAATAGGGCTGGGTAAAGACGCGCGTAGAGCCGTCACTTTCCGTGACCGTAACCTGTAGATCGCCACTTTGTGCGCCCGGAAACAGATCGTTAATGATAAATGGCCCGGCGGCCACCCAGGTTTCATAGATCACATAGCCATTTTGCGAAACGGAGACTTTAGCGAAGCTGTGTGCGACGCCGCGGATGGTTGGTGCGAAGCCGCGCTGGCTGTCGGGCAACATGCTTTCGCTTGATGAGAGCTGTACCCCGCGAAACGCCACGCTATCGAAGACGTCGCCTGCGGTCCAGGCATCACCGATCCGTAGCTGGCTGTTAAGACGGCGAATATCCCGGGTCAGCCAGCTACTTTGCGACTGAAAATGGTCGCCGCCCGCGTCGCTGTGGCTCCAGGCCGAGGTGTTACGCAGCCGCCACGCCCCCAGATTGATGCCGTTACGCAGGCTCAGATAGCTGGATGTTGTGACCCCGCTCTGATGACGGGCCTGACCGCCCGACAGACTGTAATCAGTAAATGCCGCCGGGATACCATCGTCCCACTGCGACTGCGGCACGTAGCCACGGCTGCGGTGTTTCATTGCCGCCTGCGGCAGGCTGAGAAAGAGACGCTGCTGGTTGAAATCATAAGAGGTTCGCGCTGCCGGAATAAAATCCTCGAGGTGCGTGAACGTTTCTCCCTCCTGCAACCGGGAGAATGCAGGAATGGCCCCTACATTTACGCCAAGCGCTTCCAGCAGCGATACGCTAAAAACGGGTTGCAGGCTGCCTTTCTCATTGACGAAGGTGATCTCCTGATGCCGCTCCTCGCGTCCGTTAATCTCCAGCGTCACGAGCCAGGTGCCTGGCATCTGCCCGCCCTTTTCAGAGAAATAGTGCAGATCCGCCGTTTTCTGTTCAGTAGAGGAAAGCTCCAGCGCGGCGGGATCAAAGTAATCCTCGGCCATCCCCGTGCGGCTGAAGCTAAGCAGCAACACCGAAAGCGGCGCGTAACAAAACAGGCGAAAAGGCATGGTCTTAAAGAGGCTGGGTGTGGGTGGCGGTGATGGCACCAAAATCATTAATAGCCGACCAGCTTACGCCCCCGGAGGCGGACACAGGCCATTCCCGGGTTTCCCCTGGACCGATCATGCCCGGCTGCTCAATTTTATGCCCGCCAACGGTCAGACGATAAAAAGAGACGTAGTATGGCGTCGGGTTAGCGGCCTTAAGCCCTTTTCCCGTTCGCGAAAACGTTATTTTCTGCCAGGCCGTGGCGGCGTCCCCTTTCAGGTTGTCCGGGCGGTAGAAGATTTTAAATTTCGATTTGACGTTTACCTGTAATTCGTTGCTGCTCTCTTTTGGCTTTGGCGCTATCGCTTTAATATCGAGCCAGAATACAGATTCACGATCTGTGGGCAGCGGAGCGCCGGTATATTGAATACGCAGCGTGTTGGTCTGCTCCGGATCAAGTCTGAACAGAGGTGGTGTGACAATAAATGGCGCAGCGTTATTTTTATCCGGCCCATCGCCTTCAACCCACGACTGAATAAGATAGGGAACCGCACTTTCCATATTAGAAACAGAAAATGCCACCTCCTTGCTGTTTTGCGGGTATACGATCCGTGTTCCCCCCATTACAACGCCAGCAGAAACTGACGCAGAACTAACCATTAATGCAGTGAGCATAATATACGATAAACGTTTCATCATTATTATCTCTGGAGGTGGCTGACAGTGAAATCAGTTATAAACCATCAGGAAGTTGGATACGGCGTTAACATCGCCGGCGTTGATTTCCGTGCCATCTTTGTCAAGTGCGGCATAGAAAGTTAATTCAGCATTGCCTTGATCATCCGGTGCGGTTGTTTCAGATACCGTACCCGGTTTAATCGCCGTGCTGCGATCGCTGTTATAAAGCTTCACGCCGACACCCGTCGCCATACCTTCACCTGGCGTAACCTGAAGCAGTGTGTCATTCACCGTATCTTTGGTTCCGTCAAACAGTACCGCAACCGATTCAACCGTCTCCGGGCAGTTTTCCACGTTGATTTTGAACTCGCGCGGCGTCGTTTCGTTGTGATCGTCAAAGTAGCTTTTTGCCCACGCCCCAAGGTCTACCGTTTTGTTTTTAGAGGCCGGAGTAATATCACAGGAAATAAGGGTAATCTTCCCGGTAAAATTGATCACCCCGCCCGTACTTTGCGAACCCGCACCGGTATCCAGAGAAGCATTAACGCCAGAATCACTGCTTGCCAGTACTGATTGAGAAGATAACAGCAGCCCCGCCGCGGCAATCGCCAGCGCCACATTTTTGATTTTCATTTGGAACACTTTCCCCTCTGTAAATTAAACAGATATAGACTTGTTGTACCAGGTACAATAACCGCTATAAGGATTTAAAAACGCCACCGAAAGGTTTTTAGCAGAATGGGTGACGCGACCTTATAGAATAAAGCAGGGTCCATCCCATGGTGATAATCCGTATATTTTCAGAAGGCCATACACAGATATCCTTCAACTGAGGAATGACTTCTGGCCGAAAATAACACTGAATACGTTGTGGTTAGTAATAAATTTAAAATCTTCTGTTACGTTGCTTCTGAATAAATAGTAAATCAAATGCCTTTTAACGTCTACGCATTGAAAAGCAATATGCCGCGTCTGTAAACACTCAGAAATTAACACTCAGCTAACAAATTTAACCCCTTTCGATTGCCCTAATAATTATTAATCTGCTTTTAATACCGCAACTAAATTACAAGAGAGTTAACTGATCATTGTTTGATCAATTTATTTCAGAATATTATTAGCCAAAAAATGTCTGTTCAGCGCAAAATTCTTACCCTTTATCCTGAAAAACCACAATTGAACAGGATATTTCTTTATCGATCATCAATTGATCGTTTGTAATACACTGTTAAAATCTATATGTGAAATTTACCTTAATTAAAATTTTTTGCTACAGCTTAGATTTCGCATTTTTAACCAAAAAAAATTTTTATTTATAGGAAATATATCACTCTGCTCACACATATACAGCTTCTCAAAAACACAAATAAAACAAACAAACCTCATTCAATTCACGAAACATTATCACCTCTCCTTTTTATATAACCTCTTTTACGCGCCGTATCTGCTTAAAAGGCGAGTGTAAGGCTCTCCACCTGACCACCGCTCCCAACGCACACGGTGATTTGATTTTGCGGTTTTGGTCCTACCAATCGCGCACAAAGCTATCCATCGTTCACAATTTCGATGCTCCACTTCACAAAACAATTGCTGAATAGCAACACTTGGTTAACCATTTGTTGTCATTAACCCTACATCACAATATTGGAAGGACCACTTTTACACTAAGTGTGACGCAGAGATGAGCAGAGACTCACCCGACGAACACCTGTGTGGTCCTCAGGAGACCTGCATGAGCCTCTGGCAACAAAACTACGATCCGGCCGGAAATATCTGGCTGTCGAGCCTGATCGCATCGCTACCGATCCTGTTTTTCTTCTTTGCGCTAATTAAGCTCAAGCTGAAGGGCTACCTCGCCGCGACGTATACCGTTGCCATCGCCCTGATGGTGGCGTTGTTCTTCTACAAAATGCCGGTCGATCGCGCGCTGGCCTCCGTCGTCTATGGCTTCTTCTACGGACTGTGGCCGATTGCGTGGATCATCATCGCCGCCGTCTTTGTCTACAAAATCTCGGTCAAAACCGGGCAGTTCGACATTATTCGCTCGTCGATTCTCTCCATCACGCCGGACCAGCGTTTGCAGATGCTGATCGTCGGCTTCTCCTTCGGAGCATTTCTGGAAGGGGCGGCAGGATTCGGCGCACCGGTGGCCATCACCGCCGCCCTGCTGGTCGGTCTGGGCTTTAACCCGCTGTATGCCGCTGGCCTGTGCCTGATTGTGAATACCGCGCCGGTGGCGTTTGGCGCGATGGGCATTCCTATTCTGGTGGCGGGCCAGGTGACCGGGCTGGACAGCTTCGAGATCGGCCAGATGGTGGGCCGCCAGCTGCCGTTCCTGACCATTATCGTGCTGTTCTGGATCATGGCGATTATGGACGGCTGGCGCGGCGTGAAGGAGACCTGGCCTGCGGTGATGGTAGCGGGCGGTTCGTTCGCCATTGCCCAGTATCTCAGCTCCAACTTCCTCGGCCCGGAACTGCCGGACATCATCTCTTCCCTGGTGTCGCTGGTCTGTCTGACGCTGTTCCTGAAACGCTGGCAGCCGGTACGTATCTTCCGCTTTGCTGACATGGGCGCATCGCACGTGGATCAGACGCTGGCGCGCACCGGCTATACCGCCGGACAGATTGTGCGCGCGTGGTCACCGTTCCTGTTCCTGACCGCCACCGTGACGCTGTGGAGTATTCCGCCGTTTAAAGCCCTGTTCGCCCCGGGCGGCGCGCTGTACGACATGGTGATTAATATCTCCGTGCCGTTCCTCGACAAAATGGTCGCCCGTATGCCGCCGGTGGTACACGACGCCACGCCGTATGCGGCAGTGTTTAAGTTTGACTGGTTCTCAGCCACCGGCACGGCCATCCTGTTTGCCGCTATCCTTTCCGTAGTGTGGCTGCGCATGAAGCCTGCCGCCGCGGTGCAGACCTTTGCGGCGACGATTAAAGAGCTGATGCTGCCGATTTACTCCATCGGCATGGTGCTGGCGTTCGCGTTTATTTCGAACTACTCCGGCCTGTCGTCGACGCTGGCGTTAGCGCTGGCGCATACCGGCCACGCGTTTACCTTCTTCTCGCCGTTCCTCGGCTGGCTGGGGGTGTTCCTGACCGGTTCAGATACGTCATCTAACGCCCTGTTTGCCGCCCTACAGGCCACAGCCGCGCAGCAGATTGGCGTCTCGGACGTGCTGCTGGTCGCCGCGAACACCACCGGCGGCGTGACCGGGAAGATGATCTCACCGCAGTCCATCGCCATTGCCTGTGCCGCGGTGGGGCTGGTAGGCAAAGAGTCGGATCTGTTCCGCTTTACCGTTAAACACAGCCTGATATTTACCTGCATGGTGGGCGTGATCACCACATTGCAGGCCTATGTCTTAACCTGGATGATTCCATGATAGTGATGCCCAGACGCCTGTCCGACGAGATTGCCACTCGCGTACGGGCGCTGATAGAAGAACAACAGCTGGAAGCGGGCATGAGATTGCCCGCCGAGCGTCAGCTTGCCGCCCAGCTTGGCGTGTCGCGCAATTCACTGCGCGAGGCGCTGGCGACGCTGGTCAGCGAAGGGGTGCTGCTGAGCCGTCGAGGCGGCGGCACCTTCGTGCGCTGGCAGCATGACGACTGGTCTGAACAAAACATCGTGCAGCCGCTGAAGACGCTGATGGAAAACGACCCGGACTACAGCTTCGACATCCTCGAAGCGCGTCACGCCATCGAAACCAGCACCGCGTGGCACGCGGCGATGCGGGCAACCGACGCCGACAAAGAGAAGCTCAAAGCCTGTTTTGAAGCCACGCAAAGCAGCGACCCGGACATCGCCTCCCAGGCGGACGTGCGGTTCCATCTGGCGATTGCCGAGGCCTCGCACAACGTGGTCCTGCTGCAAACCATGCGCGGGTTCTTCGACCTGCTGCAATCCTCCGTGAAGCAGAGCCGCCAGCGCATGTATCTGGTGCCGCCGGTGTTTGCCCAGCTGACCGAACAGCACGAGGCGGTGCTCAACGCCATTCTGGCCGGTGATGCCGAGGCCGCGCGCAAGGCGATGATGGCGCATCTCGGCTTCGTGCATACCACCATTAAACGATTCGATGAAGATCAGGCCCGACAGGCGCGTATTACCCGTCTGCCTGGCGAGAGTGATATTTCCAGGGAGAACAAAGCATGATTATTTCCGCAGCCAGTGACTATCGCGCCGCGGCACAGCGCATTTTGCCGCCATTCCTGTTCCACTACATTGACGGCGGGGCGTACGCCGAATATACCCTGCGCCGCAACGTGGAGGACCTGTCGGAAGTGGCCCTGCGCCAGCGCGTGCTGAAGAATATGTCTGACCTGAGCCTTGAGACGAAGCTGTTTAACGAGACGCTCTCCATGCCGGTAGCGCTTGCGCCCGTCGGCTTATGCGGCATGTATGCCCGCCGGGGCGAAGTGCAGGCCGCCGCCGCAGCAGATGCCAAAGGCATTCCGTTTACCCTTTCCACCGTGTCCGTCTGCCCGATTGAAGAGGTCGCCCCGACCATCAAGCGCCCGATGTGGTTCCAGCTGTACGTCCTGCGCGATCGCGGCTTTATGCGTAACGCGCTGGAGCGCGCCAAAGCGGCAGGCTGCTCAACGCTGGTCTTTACCGTCGATATGCCCACGCCCGGCGCCCGCTACCGTGATGCGCACTCCGGCATGAGCGGTCCGAACGCCGCGATGCGCCGCTACTGGCAGGCGGTGACGCACCCGCAGTGGGCGTGGGATGTCGGCGTGAATGGCCGTCCGCACGATCTGGGCAATATTTCGGCCTACCTGGGTAAACCGACCGGGCTGGAAGATTACATCGGCTGGCTGGCGAACAACTTCGATCCATCCATCTCCTGGAAAGACCTGGAGTGGATCCGCGAATTCTGGGACGGCCCGATGGTGATCAAAGGGATCCTCGACCCGGAAGATGCCCGCGACGCGGTGCGTTTTGGCGCCGATGGGATCGTGGTCTCTAACCATGGTGGCCGCCAGCTTGACGGGGTGCTCTCCTCCGCCCGGGCGCTGCCTGCCATTGCCGATGCGGTGAAAGGCGATATTGCGATTCTGGCCGACAGCGGCATCCGTAACGGGCTGGACGTGGTGCGCATGATTGCCCTGGGCGCAGACAGTGTGCTGCTGGGCCGTGCTTACCTGTACGCGCTGGCCACCAGCGGCCAGGCGGGCGTGGCGAATCTGCTGAACCTGATCGAGAAAGAGATGAAGGTGGCGATGACCCTGACCGGTGCGAAAACAATCGGTGAAATCAGCAAAGACTCTCTGGTGCAGGAGCTCAGTAAGCTGCCTGCGGCGCTGGCCCCCCTTTCTCAGGGAAACGCGGCCTGATCTCCCCCGGTTAGCCTCCCCTTCTTCCGCGCCCGACTTCCCCCTCGGGCGCTTTTTTTTGTCGAAAATAACACCTGCGTAACATTCTGGATAAGAAAATTTGACATGCCCCGCCCCTCCGCAATTGTATAGACAAGCAAATACAAGATCACAAAAACAACATCACATCGGAGGGGAACGTATGACGTATTCAGGTCGGGTGGATATTCAGCAGGTGATCGATGAGAGTCCTTTTTCAGGGTTTCACTGGCTTCTTATTGTGCTGGGCTTTCTGGTGCTGGCGATCGATGGTTTCGATACCGCCGCGATGGGTTACATTGCGCCTACGCTGTCGGCGGAGTGGGGAATACATAAACAGGATCTGGGGCCGGTGTTGAGTGCGGCGCTACTGGGGCTGTCGCTGGGAGCTCTTATTGCAGGTCCGGTATCGGACCGTATGGGACGCAAGCGCGTACTGGTCTTTTCATGCCTGTTCTTCGGCCTGGCGAGCCTGGGCACGGCCTGGGCGCAAAGTCTGAATACCCTGACGCTGTGGCGATTTCTGACCGGTCTCGGGCTGGGCGCCGCGATGCCTAACGCCATCACGCTGATCTCAGAGTTTGCCCCCCAGCGCTGCCGCGCCATGGCAATTAACACCATGTACTGCGGCTTTCCGCTGGGTGCGGCGGGCGGCGGGGCGATCTCGTCCTGGCTTATCCCTCACCATGGCTGGCGAAGCGTGCTGCTGACCGGCGCGATTGCGCCGCTGATTTTAACGGTGCTGCTGGCGCTGCTGTTGCCGGAGTCGGTGAAGTTTCTGGTGCAGCGCGGGAAAGACGTCGCGCAGGTTCGCCGCATCGCCAGCCGGTTCGCCCGCAGCACGCTGGATAGCGTCACAGGCTTTTTCCTGGCGGAGGAGAAGGTCGCGTCGAAAAAAGGCAGCGTGTCGCAGCTGTTTTCCATGCCCTGGCTGCCCGGCACCCTGATGCTGTGGGTCACCTACTTTATGGGACTGGTGATTTATTACGTCCTGCTGAGCTGGATGCCAACGCTGATGCAGGGGATGGGGTATGCGCTGGCGGAATCCGCCTGGCTCACCTCGCTGTTCACCTTCGGCGGCACCGCTGGCATTCTGCTCGCGGGCTGGATGATGGACCGCTGGGAAGCGCACAAGGTGGTCGCGTGTGGTTTCGTGCTGACGATGGGCCTGATTCTTTTACTCGGCATTGAGCATAATCATATCGCCCTGTTTGGCGGGTTAATCTTCCTGATGGGGATCGCGATGAACGGCGCGCAGTCGGGGATGCAGACCCTGGCCGCCACCTTTTACCCTACCGAGTGCCGCGCGACGGGTATCGCCTGGATGCAGGGGATCGGCCGCTTCGGCGGCGTGGCGGGCACCATGACCAGCGCCCAGCTTCTTTCCATGCAGTGGCAGGCGGACAGTATTTTGATGATCCTCAGCGTGCCTGCTCTCGTGGCCGCGGCGGCAACCGTCTACAAAATGCTGTATAGCCGCTCGCAGGAGCCGGGCGTCGCCTAGTCCCTCTCTTTTCTGCTATTCTGCCCCCCGCAATTAAGGGGGCAGCATGCTTAACATCGTCTTATTCGAACCAGAAATCCCACCCAATACCGGCAATATCATCCGCCTGTGCGCCAACACCGGTTTTCGTCTGCACATCATTGAGCCGATGGGCTTTACGTGGGACGACAAACGTCTGCGCCGCGCGGGGCTGGACTACCATGAGTTTACTGCCGTCGTTCGTCATCACGATTACGCCGCGTTTCTGGACGCAGAGAAGCCGCAGCGCATGTTCGCCCTGACCACCAAAGGCACGCCAGCGCATAGCGCCGTAAGCTATCAGGACGGAGATTATCTGATGTTTGGTCCGGAAACCCGCGGCCTGCCGGCCACCATTCTGGATGCCCTGCCCGCTGAGCAAAAAATTCGTATTCCGATGATGCCGGACAGCCGCAGCATGAACCTGTCGAATGCGGTGTCGGTGGTGGTGTATGAGGCGTGGCGCCAGCTGGGTTATCCCGGCGCGATACTGCGTAGCTAAAACAGTTCGGGTGGCTTGCGCCACCCGATTGTCTTTTTAGTCTGCTACTGCGATACGTTTCATATCGGTCATGTAGCCACGCAGTTTCTGGCCCACTTTCTCGATTTCGTGACTGCGAATCGCTTCGTTTACGTCACGCAGCTGCGCGTTATCAACCGCACCTTCCGCAATCGCTTTACCCAGATCGCCTGCTTGCAGGGTAGTCATGAACTCTTTCAGCAGCGGTACGCAGGCGTAAGAGAACAGATAGTTACCGTACTCGGCGGTATCGGAGATCACCACGTTCATCTCATACAGACGCTTACGGGCGATGGTGTTTGCGATCAGCGGCAGCTCGTGCAGCGATTCATAGTACGCAGATTCTTCAATGATGCCGGAATCCACCATGGTTTCGAACGCCAGCTCAACGCCCGCTTTCACCATCGCGATCATCAGTACGCCTTTATCGAAGTACTCCTGCTCGCTGATTTTACCCTCGAACTGTGGTGCCGTTTCGAACGCGGTTTTACCGGTCTCTTCGCGCCAGGTCAGCAGTTTCTTATCGTCATTCGCCCAGTCCGCCATCATGCCGGAAGAGAACTCGCCGGAGATGATGTCGTCCATGTGTTTCTGGAACAGCGGTGCCATGATGGTTTTCAGCTGTTCAGAGAGTGCGAACGCGCGCAGTTTTGCCGGATTGGACAGACGGTCCATCATCAGCGTAATACCGCCCTGCTTCAGCGCTTCGGTGATGGTTTCCCAGCCGAACTGAATCAGTTTTTCCGCGTATGCCGGGTCGGTGCCCTCTTCCACCAGCTTGTCGAAGCACAGCAGGGAGCCAGCCTGGAGCATGCCGCACAGAATGGTCTGCTCGCCCATCAGGTCAGATTTCACTTCCGCAACGAAGGAAGATTCCAGTACGCCCGCACGATGGCCGCCGGTGGCCGCTGCCCAGGCTTTGGCAATCGCCATGCCTTCGCCTTTCGGATCGTTTTCCGGGTGAACGGCGATCAGCGTCGGTACGCCGAAACCACGTTTGTACTCTTCGCGCACTTCGGTGCCCGGGCACTTCGGTGCCACCATCACTACGGTGATGTCTTTACGGATCTGCTCGCCCACTTCAACGATGTTGAAGCCGTGGGAGTAACCCAGCGCGGCGCCGTCTTTCATCAGCGGCTGTACGGAACGCACAACGTCTGAGTGCTGCTTGTCTGGCGTCAGGTTAACCACCAGGTCCGCCTGCGGGATCAGCTCTTCGTAGGTACCTACTTTGAAGCCGTTTTCGGTCGCTTTACGCCAGGAAGCGCGCTTTTCAGCAATCGCTTCTTTGCGCAGGGCGTAGGAGATATCCAGCCCGGAGTCACGCATGTTCAGGCCCTGGTTCAGACCCTGTGCGCCACAGCCAACAATGACCACTTTTTTACCCTGAAGGTAGCTCGCGCCATCAGCAAATTCATCGCGCGCCATGAAGCGGCATTTGCCCAGCTGCGCCAGCTGCTGGCGCAAGTTCAGTGTATTAAAGTAGTTAGCCATGGGTGATACCTCGTGATGTTGTGCGTCTTATTGTTCGGTTCGCGTTTTAGCGAGAATGTACCCACATTACAACAGGAAATTTATTGCGGAAATTGATATATTCACAACGTCACATTGCAATTTATGCAATGTAAAAAGAGGGAGTGGAATCGGTGGATTTACGCGATCTGAAAATGTTCCTGCATCTGGCGGAAAGCCGTCACTTTGGCCGCAGCGCCCGGGCGATGCACGTCAGTCCTTCCACGCTGTCGCGCCAGATCCAGCGCCTTGAGGAAGACCTCGGCCAGCCGCTGTTCGTGCGCGATAACCGCACCGTCACCCTCACGGAAGCCGGTGAAGAGCTGCGCATCTTTGCCCAGCAAACCTTGTTGCAGTACCAGCAGCTGCGGCACACCATCGACCAGCAGGGGCCGTCGCTTTCCGGCGAGCTGCATATTTTCTGCTCCGTGACCGCCGCCTACAGCCATCTTCCCCCCATTCTCGACCGCTTCCGCGCGGAACATCCGTCGGTTGAAATTAAGCTCACCACCGGCGATGCCGCCGACGCGATGGAAAAAGTGGTCACGGGCGAAGCGGATCTCGCGATTGCCGGGAAGCCGGAAACCCTGCCGGGCGCGGTAGCGTTCTCAATGCTGGAGAATCTGGCGGTAGTACTGATTGCCCCGGCGCTGCCCTGCCCGGTGCGCAACCAGGTCTCGGTGGAGAAACCGGACTGGTCGACGGTGCCGTTTATCATGGCCGATCAGGGGCCGGTGCGCCGCCGCATTGAGCTGTGGTTCCGCCGCCAGAAAATCAGCAACCCGTCGATTTACGCCACGGTCGGCGGCCATGAGGCGATGGTGTCGATGGTAGCGCTCGGCTGCGGCGTGGCGCTGCTGCCAGAAGTGGTGCTGGAAAACAGCCCGGAGCCAGTGCGCAATCGCGTAATGATTTTAGAACGCAGCGACGAAAAAACGCCGTTCGAGCTTGGCGTGTGCGCACAAAAAAAGCGGCTGCATGAGCCGCTTATTGATGCGTTCTGGAAGATATTGCCGAACCACTAAAGCCGGGTGGCGCTGCGCTTACCCGGCCTACACGCAGCTCAACCCTTAGCCCGCGAGGAAGAAGCGGAACGCCGGGTTGTGGGTTTCGTCATGGCACTCATAGCCCAGCTCGTTCAGGCGCGTTTCGAAATCCGGCTCGTGCTCGCCCAGCTCGAACGCCGCCAGCACGCGGCCGTAGTCGGTACCGTGGCTGCGGTAGTGGAACAGAGAAATGTTCCAGTGGGTGCCCAGCGTGTGCAGGAACTTGAGCAACGCGCCCGGCGATTCCGGGAACTCGAAGCTGAACAGGCGTTCCTTGAGCGGCTTGGATGGACGGCCGCCGACCATGTAACGCACGTGCAGCTTCGCCATTTCGTCGTCGGAGAGATCGACCACGCTGTAGCCGCCGTCATGCAGCAGGCTGAGGATCTCTTTGCGCTCCTCCACGCCACGGCTCAGACGCACGCCGACAAAAATGCAGGCGTCTTTGGAGTCGGCAAAACGGTAGTTAAACTCCGTTACCGAACGGCCGCCCAGCAGCTGGCAAAACTTCAGGAAGCTGCCCTTCTCTTCCGGAATGGTCACCGCCAGCAGGGCTTCACGCTGTTCGCCCAGCTCGCAGCGCTCGGAAACGTAGCGCAGGCCGTGGAAGTTCACGTTGGCACCGGAAAGCACGTGCGCCAGACGCTCGCCGCGGATGTTGTGCTGCGCGATGTATTTTTTCATGCCCGCCAGCGCCAGCGCGCCGGACGGTTCCGCCACCGCCCGAACGTCTTCGAACAGATCTTTCATCGCCGCGCAGATCGCATCGCTGTCCACCGTGACGATATCGTCGAGATATTCCCGGCACAGGCGGAAGGTTTCGTCGCCAATGCGCTTCACCGCCACGCCCTCGGCAAACAGCCCGACGCGCGGCAGGTCTACCGGATGCCCGGCATCCAGCGCCGCTTTCAGGCAGGCGGAGTCTTCCGCTTCCACGGCAATGACTTTGATCTGCGGCATCAGCTGTTTGATCAGCACCGCCACGCCTGCGGCTAAACCGCCGCCGCCCACCGGGACAAAGACGCGGTCAAGATGGGCATCCTGCTGCAGCAGCTCCAGCGCCAGCGTGCCCTGCCCGGCAATCACCATCGGGTGGTCGAACGGCGGGACCCAGGTGAAGCCCTGCTGCTGCGCCAGCTCAATCGCTTTGGCTTTCGCTTCGTCAAAATTCGCGCCGTGGAGCAGCACTTCCCCGCCAAAACCGCGCACCGCGTCGACTTTGATATCCGCCGTGGCAACCGGCATCACGATCAGCGCTTTCAGCCCTAAACGGGCCGCGGAGAACGCCACGCCCTGCGCGTGGTTGCCCGCCGACGCGGTAATGACACCGCGCGCTTTCTGCTCATCCGTCAGCCCGGCCATCATCGCGTAGGCGCCGCGCAGCTTGAAGCTGTGCACCGGCTGCCTGTCTTCGCGCTTCACCAGAATGACGTTGTCGAGGCGCGAGGAGAGTTTGTCCATTTTTTGCAGGGGCGTGACCTGCACGGCTTCATAGACCGGCGCGCGCAGCACCGCTCTCAGGTATTCCGCCCCCTCGGGGGCGGCGGATAAGGGTTGTGACTCGGCCATCATTAGCCCCCAAGTTTAGATTTATCGCGCACCGCGCCTTTATCTGCACTGGTGGCAAGGCTTGCATAGGCACGCAGGGCGAAGGAGACTTCACGCTGGCGGTCTTTCGGCGTCCAGGCTTTGTCGCCGCGGGCTTCCTGCGCTTCACGACGGGCCGCAATCTCCTGGTCACTCAGCTTCAGCTGAATGCCGCGGTTCGGAATGTCGATTTCGATCAGGTCGCCATCTTCGATGATCGCGATATTGCCGCCGCTTGCCGCTTCCGGGGAGACGTGGCCAATGGAGAGGCCTGACGTGCCGCCAGAGAAACGACCGTCGGTGATCAGCGCGCAGGCTTTGCCGAGGCCCATCGATTTCAGGAAGGTAGTCGGGTAGAGCATCTCCTGCATGCCCGGACCGCCTTTCGGCCCTTCGTAGCGAATGACCACCACGTCGCCTTCCACCACTTTGCCACCGAGGATAGCGTCTACCGCCTCGTCCTGGCTTTCATACACTTTTGCCGGACCGGTGAATTTGAGAATGCTGTCGTCCACGCCTGCGGTTTTCACGATGCAGCCGTTTTCCGCAAAGTTACCGTACAGCACGGCCAGACCGCCGTCTTTGCTGTAGGCATGTTCCAGCGAGCGGATGCAGCCTTCGGCGCGATCGTCATCCAGCGTGTCCCAGCGGCAATCCTGCGAGAACGCCTGCGTGGTGCGAATACCTGCCGGACCGGCGCGGAACATCTTTTTCACCGCGTCGTCTTTGGTCAGCATCACGTCGTACTGGTCCAGCGACTCCGGCAGCGTCAGGCCGAGCACATTTTTCACGTTGCGGTTCAGCAGCCCTGCGCGATCCAGCTCGCCGAGAATACCGATGACACCACCAGCACGATGCACGTCTTCCATATGGTACTTCTGGGTACTCGGCGCGACTTTACACAGCTGCGGCACTTTGCGGGAGAGCTTGTCGATGTCGCTCATGGTGAAGTCGATTTCGGCTTCCTGCGCGGCGGCCAGCAGGTGCAGAACGGTGTTGGTGGAACCGCCCATGGCGATATCCAGCGTCATGGCGTTTTCGAACGCCGCTTTACTGGCGATGTTGCGCGGCAGCGCGCTGGCATCGTCCTGCTCGTAGTAGCGTTTGGTCAGCTCAACGATGCGCTTGCCCGCGTTAAGGAACAGCTGCTTACGGTCGGCGTGGGTCGCCAGCAGCGAGCCGTTACCCGGCTGAGAAAGGCCCAGCGCTTCGGTCAGGCAGTTCATGGAGTTGGCGGTGAACATCCCGGAACAGGAGCCGCAGGTCGGACACGCGGAGCGTTCCACCTGGTCGCTCTGCTCGTCAGAGACTTTCGGGTCCGCGCCCTGGATCATCGCATCGACCAGGTCGAGCTTGATGATTTTGTCGGAAAGCTTGGTTTTACCCGCTTCCATCGGGCCGCCGGAAACGAAGATCACCGGAATGTTCAGGCGCAGGGAGGCCATCAGCATCCCCGGGGTGATTTTGTCGCAGTTGGAGATACAGACCATCGCATCGGCGCAGTGGGCGTTAACCATGTACTCCACCGAGTCGGCGATCAGCTCGCGCGACGGCAGTGAATAGAGCATCCCCCCGTGGCCCATTGCGATACCGTCATCCACCGCAATGGTGTTGAACTCTTTCGCCACGCCGCCGGAGGCTTCGATTTGCTCGGCAACCAGCTTACCGAGATCGCGCAGGTGCACGTGGCCCGGCACAAACTGGGTAAAGGAGTTCACCACGGCGATAATTGGCTTGCCGAAATCGGCGTCGGTCATTCCGGTGGCGCGCCACAGTGCGCGGGCACCCGCCATATTACGGCCGTGGGTGGTGGTGGCTGAACGATACTTAGGCATGCTTTATTTACTCCCGTCTGACTATTAAATGGGACGGTGCGTGCCGTCCCAAATTTATATTTAGTGATTAACCTGATCCAACCAGCCGTATTTGTCTTCTGTTTCGCCGGTGAACAGGCCGAAGAAGGCTTGCTGAATGCGTTTGGTGACCGGACCACAGCGGCCTTCGCCCACCTGAATGCCGTCGACGCTACGCACCGGTGTAATTTCAGCCGCGGTACCGGACATGAACACTTCGTCAGCCAGGTACAGGGATTCGCGGGACAGCACCTGCTCGCGTACTTCGATACCCAGATCTTTTGCCAGCTTGATGATGGCGTCGCGGGTGATGCCCGGCAGCGCGGACGAGGTGAACGGCGGGGTGAACAGAATGCCGTCTTTCACTTCAAACAGGTTTTCGCCCGCACCTTCGGAGATGTAGCCATTTACATCGAGCGCGATACCTTCCTGGTAACCGTGACGGCGCGCTTCGCTGCCAACCAGCAGTGAGGAGAGGTAGTTACCGCCCGCTTTAGCCGCGGTCGGGATAGTGTTTGGTGCCACGCGGTTCCAGGAAGAAACCATTGCGTCGATCCCCTGATCCAGTGCTTCCGCGCCCAGGTAGGCGCCCCACGGGAACGCAGCAATGATCACATCGGTGTTATAGCCAGCGGGCGGATTGACACCCATGCCGACATCACCCACGAAGACCAGCGGACGAATATAGGCACTGGTCAGTTTGTTCTGGCGGATCACCTCGCGGCAGGCTTCCATCAGCTCATCAACGCTTTGGGAGACCGGGAAACGATAAATTTTGGCTGAGTCATGCAGACGCTGCATGTGTTCGCGATGGCGGAACACCACTGGTCCTTTGTGAGAATCGTAGCAACGGATGCCTTCAAACACGGAGGTGCCGTAGTGCAGCGCGTGGGACATCACGTGAACTTTCGCGTCTTCCCAGCGAACCATCTCACCATTGAACCAAATGTAATCAGCTTTTTTTATCGTCATTTTTTCGTCCTGTCACGCTTAAGCGCGGATTTGTTGTGATGTGGTTGTGCTCTGGCAGATGGCAACATGGGCAACGTCTACCAGTTTTGATAACTGACTAAACAGTAAGTCGACCGGCCGCGGGCTGGCAACGGTTAATTCGATACTGATATTTTGTGCATCCGTGGCCGTTTCCATATTCATAGAGCAAATCTGAAAACCACGGTGACGGACCACACGCAATACGCGTTCTAACGTTTCCGGGTTGAAGCGAGCCTGCACGGCGACCTGATGTTGCATCATGATAATTTCTCCAGCATTTGTGAGTTACTGGCACCGGGCGGTACCAACGGCCAGACGTTCTCAAGCTCGTCGATTGAGACATGAAGCAGGTATGGCCCTTCGCTTGACAGCATGGTGTCGAGTGCCGCTTCAACCTGGTCTTTACGGGTGATGTGCTGGCCAGGAATGCCGAAGGCGCTGGCCAGGGTGAGGAAATCGGGGTTGTCGGTCAGGGTCGTTTCGCTGTAACGCTCCTGGAAGAACAGCTGCTGCCACTGGCGAACCATTCCCAAACGCTGGTTATCGAGCAAAACGATTTTCAGCGGTAACTGCTTACGCTTCACGGTGCCGAGCTCCTGGACGTTCATCATGAAGGAGCCGTCACCGGAGATACAGATAACGGTATCGTTCGGGCGGGCAACCTGTGCGCCCACGGCAGCGGGCAGGCCGAAGCCCATCGTGCCTAAGCCGCTCGAGGTGATGAAATTTTCCGGGCGGGTGTAGGTCATGTGCTGGGCTGACCACATCTGATGCTGGCCGACATCCGTCGTCACCACGCTGTCTGCGGGTTTGCGGTCGGACAACTGTTTCAACAACAGCGGCGCATAGATGGCCTCGCCGGGGTGATCGTAACGCCAGGCGTGTTCAGCGCGCATATCTGCGGTGTGCTGACGCCATGGGTTGATATCCAGCGGCTGCTCCAGCGCCGGTAAAAGCGCGTTGAGATCGCCCTGCAACGCGACATGCGCCTGACGCAGTTTGTTCATCTCCGCCGGGTCGATGTCCATATGGATCACTTTGGCGTTCGGCGCAAAGGTGTTCAGCTTGCCGGTGACGCGGTCGTCAAAACGGGCGCCGACGGCGATGAGCAGGTCACACTCCTGCACCGCCAGGTTTGCCGCTTTGGTGCCGTGCATCCCCAGCATGCCCAGATAGTATGGATAGTCCGCGTCGACCGCGCCCAATCCTTTCAGCGTGCAGGTGGCGGGCATTTGCGTTACTGCGATAAATTCGCGCAGGGCAGGAACGGCCTGCGCCATGCCCACGCCGCCGCCTACATACAGCATCGGCTGTTTCGCCTGCGCCAGCATCTGGCGAGCCTCTTCAACCTCCGCATGGGGAAACACGTCGTCGCTTTCAACGGTGGAGAAGTGCGGTTCCAGATCGCCGAGTACAACCTGAATATCTTTCGGGATATCTACCAGAACCGGACCAGGACGGCCAGAGCTGGCAACCTCGAACGCTTCGGCCATCACGCGCGGCAGCTCTTCGAGAGACTGAACGAGGAAGCTGTGTTTGGTGCAGGCAAGCGATAAACCGAGCACATCCACTTCCTGGAAGGCATCGGTGCCGATGAACGGAGAGGCCACCTGGCCGGTGATCGCCACCACGGGTACGGAATCGAGCAGCGCGTCAGCCAGGCCGGTGATCAGGTTCGTTGCGCCCGGACCGGAGGTGGCCATACAGACGCCGGTTTTACCGGTCGCACGGGCATAACCGATGGCGGCCATCGCTGCGCCCTGCTCGTGTCGGCACAAGAGGTGTTCCACGCCGCCGTCATACAGTGCATCGTAAATCGGCATAATCGCGCCACCCGGATAACCGAATACGGTTTCGACTCCCTGCGCGCGCAACGCATGTACTACCCATTGTGCCCCATTCATAGTTAGTTCCCCGTCATAAATCTGGAGAAACAGAATTTTGTGCTAGTCGTCATTCTCTGCTCCTCATTTAAGTTTTTTAGTCATAAAAAAACCCCCGGACCTTTCGGTGCGGGGGTCTTAGTTCGTTAAGGCTTGATTTCTAAGCCTTTCCTCGTCCAAGTGCAGCCCCGCACGGTGGGATAATAATCACCACCACGCTAATCACGACCAGGCTAATCACTCGTAGAAGGGCTGTCATTTTCAGTTCTTTTTGCATCTTGTTCGAAGGAATACCTAAAGAGTTACCACAGATATTTCATCTGACACAAGATTTTTTTATGACCCACTTCTGTAGCAGGCGAACTATTTCTTTCAAAATCGTTGTTTTATATAGGGAAAAAATAGAAATGAAGATTTTTCATTTTTTTGTCCTGTTTCATCAGGCAAGGCGCGCATGATTTCTTTTCTGCGAGGCCGATTCCACCGACATGTAATGATTACATTTAGCCGCTAAAAGGCTGGAACGAGCGCCGTATTTCAGGGAATTAGCGCTAAACAGGAAAAAATGATGCTGGCATAGTCACCGCCAAGGAGGGGCTTATGTCACTGTCAGTTGTTTATACACGCGCGGCCATCGGCGTGAAGGCACCGCTTATTTCTGTAGAGGTTCATTTAAGTAATGGACTGCCCGGACTGACGCTGGTCGGCTTACCCGAAACGACCGTTAAGGAGGCCAGGGATCGCGTGCGCAGCGCAATTATTAATAGCGGTTATGCTTTTCCGGCGAAGAAGATCACCATCAACCTTGCGCCCGCCGATTTGCCAAAGGAGGGAGGGCGATATGATTTACCTATTGCTATAGCGCTTCTCGCGGCTTCTGAACAGCTCAATACGCCAGGGTTAAGCTCGTGCGAGTTCGTGGGTGAATTAGCGCTTACAGGCGCGTTAAGAGGCGTTCCCGGAGCAATCTCGGGTGCGCTTGAAGCCATACGCGCGGGAAGGCAAATCATTGTGGCCAATGAAAATGCCTCTGAAGTCAGCCTTATCGCCGAAAAGGGGTGTCTTGTCGCGGGACATTTGCAGGAGGTTTGCGCCTGGCTGGAAGGCCGACACGAGCTTGCCGAGCCGCAGGAGAATGAGGAGGTAGTGGCAGATTCACCCGATGACCTCAGCGATATTATGGGTCAGGAACAGGGTAAGCGGGCGTTAGAAATAACGGCCGCGGGTGGGCATAACCTGCTACTGATAGGTCCGCCAGGCACGGGGAAAACGATGCTGGCGAGCAGGTTGAGCGGCCTGCTGCCCCCCCTCAATAATCACGAAGCGCTGGAAAGCGCCGCGATATTTAGCCTGGTCAGTTCAATATCGCTGCATAAACAGTGGCGCCGCCGTCCTTTCCGCTCGCCACACCACAGTGCGTCTCTTACCGCGATGGTGGGCGGGGGCTCAATTCCCGGACCGGGTGAAATCTCACTGGCACACAACGGCATTCTGTTCCTGGATGAATTGCCAGAGTTTGAACGCCGCGTGCTGGATGCGTTGCGGGAGCCGATTGAATCCGGCGAAATCCATCTGTCTCGTACACGCGCCAAAATAAGCTACCCTGCGCAGTTTCAGCTGGTCGCCGCGATGAATCCTAGCCCAACGGGCCATTATCAGGGCAACCATAACCGCTGTACGCCGGAGCAGACGCTGCGCTATCTGAGTAAGCTGTCCGGCCCCTTCCTCGACCGTTTTGATTTATCTCTCGAGATCCCCCTGCCACCGCCCGGTCTGCTGAGGCAAACCGGTATCAAAGGCGAAAGCTCAGCAGTGGTGCGAGAACGGGTTATTGCGGCTCAGGCGCGGCAGTATGCTCGTCAGAACAGGCTGAATGCCCGGCTGGATAACAGCGGGATCCGACAGTTTTGCTCTCTCAACGCCGAAGATGCAGGCTGGCTGGAAGAGACACTGACGCGGTTTGGGTTATCCATTCGCGCGTGGCAGCGTTTGTTGAAAGTTGCGCGCACGGTCGCTGACGTGGAGGGCTGCCCCGGAATAGAGAGGCGACATTTGCAGGAGGCATTAAGCTACCGTGCGATCGATCGGCTGCTGTTGCATCTGCAAAAAATGCTGGCATAAAAAAGGGGCCGTAGCCCCTTCTCTTCTTAATCGTCAGACTCGGTGTAGTCTTCTGCACCTTCCATCTGCGGCTTGCCGCCAGACAGCGTATGGAAACGCTTAGGACGCTTAATGCGAGCCATATACTTGATCCATACACGTTCTGCATCAGACTGCGGCTCACGCTCACCACGACAAACAGAGACAAACTGTTTTTCATCTTCGGTTGCCGGTTCGCGCTTACCCAGATCCAGCTCGTTAAAGGCATAACCATGGCGCTCAAGAAGTTGAGCTTCTTTGATAGTGAAATCGCCGTGACGAGAGAACCCGCGCGGATAATGTTTATTATCGAAAAAACGATTAGTCGTCGTAAAGCTTTCCGCCATCCTACACGCTCCTAATTCTTTGGCCGAGCTATTTATGGCGCGGAGTATTAGTTACGCTTGACAGAGTGTAAAACAAAACATTTAAATCATAACGACAAATAATTTTGTGGAGAAAGATGTGGATACGGAATTGCTAAAAACTTTCCTCGAAGTGAGCAGAACGCGACACTTTGGGCGAGCAGCTGAAGCCCTCTACCTGACGCAGTCAGCAGTCAGTTTTCGTATTCGACAGCTGGAAAATCAACTGGGTGTGAACCTTTTTACCCGCCATCGCAACAATATTCGTCTAACCCCGGCCGGTGAAAAGCTATTGCCTTATGCAGAAACCCTGATGAATACCTGGCAGGCAGCGCGAAAGGAGGTTGCGCACACATCCCGGCATAATGAATTCTCGATCGGTGCCAGCGCTTCACTATGGGAATGCATGCTCAGCCAGTGGCTTATGCGGCTATATCGCACACACAATCATCTGCAATTTGAGGCGAGGATTGCGCAACGCCAGTCGCTGGTTAAGCAACTCCACGAGCGGCAGCTTGATCTGCTGATCACCACAGAAGCCCCCAAGATGGATGAATTTAGCAGCCAGATTGTTGGACAGTTTAGCCTGGCGCTCTATGCATCCGAGCCTGCAATGATGAAGGCCGACCTGAATTATTTACGCCTGGAATGGGGGCCTGATTTTCAGCAGCACGAGACGGGGTTAATTGCCAGCGATGATATCCCGCAACTCACGACAAGCTCTGCGGAGATCGCATGCCAGCATCTTCCCACACTGAAAGGCTGTACATGGTTACCTGTTCGCTGGGCGGATAATAAACCTGCACTCCATGTTGTCACCGATTCAACAACGCTCTCCAGGCCGCTGTATGCCATTTGGCTGCAAAACAGCGATAAGCAGTCGCAGATAAAAGATCTGTTAAAAACCAGCATACTGGATTAACGCAAAAGCCTGCGGAAACGCAGGCTGATTATTCTTCAGGAAGGTGTTGAGCCGTTTTGCAGGCAAAAAAAAATCCTTTGCCGAAGCAAAGGATTCTATATGGCAGGGGCGGAGAGACTCGAACTCGCGACACCCGGTTTTGGAGACCGGTGCTCTACCAACTGAGCTACGCCCCTAAATTTTTTTGCCATTAAGCCTGCCCTTTGGGCAGGCTTAATGTCTTAATAAGTGGCGGAACGGACGGGACTCGAACCCGCGACCCCCTGCGTGACAGGCAGGTATTCTAACCGACTGAACTACCGCTCCACCGAATACTTCTGTAACCACCGGATTAATGCACCGGCTTACTACTTAATTTGATGCCTGGCAGTTCCCTACTCTCACATGGGGAGACCCCACACTACCATCGGCGCTACGGCGTTTCACTTCTGAGTTCGGCATGGGGTCAGGTGGGACCACCGCGCTAAAGCCGCCAGGCAAATTCTGTTAATCTGTATCAGGCTGAAAATCGTGTCTGTCTCTTCGCCGAAACAGCTTCGGCGTTGTAAGGTTAAGCCTCACGGTTCATTAGTATCGGTTAGCTCAACGCATCGCTGCGCTTACACACCCGACCTATCAACGTCGTCGTCTTCAACGTTCCTTCAGGAGACTTAAAGTCTCAGGGAGAACTCATCTCGGGGCAAGTTTCGTGCTTAGATGCTTTCAGCACTTATCTCTTCCGCATTTAGCTACCGGGCAGTGCCATTGGCATGACAACCCGAACACCAGTGATGCGTCCACTCCGGTCCTCTCGTACTAGGAGCAGCCCCCCTCAATTCTCCAGCGCCCACGGCAGATAGGGACCGAACTGTCTCACGACGTTCTAAACCCAGCTCGCGTACCACTTTAAATGGCGAACAGCCATACCCTTGGGACCTACTTCAGCCCCAGGATGTGATGAGCCGACATCGAGGTGCCAAACACCGCCGTCGATATGAACTCTTGGGCGGTATCAGCCTGTTATCCCCGGAGTACCTTTTATCCGTTGAGCGATGGCCCTTCCATTCAGAACCACCGGATCACTATGACCTGCTTTCGCACCTGCTCGCGCCGTCACGCTCGCAGTCAAGCTGGCTTATGCCATTGCACTAACCTCCTGATGTCCGACCAGGATTAGCCAACCTTCGTGCTCCTCCGTTACTCTTTGGGAGGAGACCGCCCCAGTCAAACTACCCACCAGACACTGTCCGCAACCCGGATTACGGGTCTACGTTAGAACACCAGCCATTAAAGGGTGGTATTTCAAGGTTGGCTCCACGCAGACTGGCGTCCACGCTTCAAAGCCTCCCACCTATCCTACACATCAAGGACCAGTGTTCAGTGTCAAGCTATAGTAAAGGTTCACGGGGTCTTTCCGTCTTGCCGCGGGTACACTGCATCTTCACAGCGAGTTCAATTTCACTGAGTCTCGGGTGGAGACAGCCTGGCCATCATTACGCCATTCGTGCAGGTCGGAACTTACCCGACAAGGAATTTCGCTACCTTAGGACCGTTATAGTTACGGCCGCCGTTTACCGGGGCTTCGATCAAGAGCTTCGCGTTGCCGCTAACCCCATCAATTAACCTTCCGGCACCGGGCAGGCGTCACACCGTATACGTCCACTTTCGTGTTTGCACAGTGCTGTGTTTTTAATAAACAGTTGCAGCCAGCTGGTATCTTCGACTGATTTCAGCTCCGTCCGCAGGGACTTCACCTACATATCAGCGTGCCTTCTCCCGAAGTTACGGCACCATTTTGCCTAGTTCCTTCACCCGAGTTCTCTCAAGCGCCTTGGTATTCTCTACCTGACCACCTGTGTCGGTTTGGGGTACGATTTCGTGTTACCTGATGCTTAGAGGCTTTTCCTGGAAGCAGGGCATTTATCACTTCAGCACCGTAGTGCCTCGTCATCACACCTCAGCGTTAATAAGGTACCGGATTTACCTGGAACCTCCGCCTACATGCTTAAACCGGGACAACCGTCGCCCGGCTGACATAGCCTTCTCCGTCCCCCCTTCGCAGTAACACCAAGTACAGGAATATTAACCTGTTTCCCATCGACTACGCCTTTCGGCCTCGCCTTAGGGGTCGACTCACCCTGCCCCGATTAACGTTGGACAGGAACCCTTGGTCTTCCGGCGAGCGGGCTTTTCACCCGCTTTATCGTTACTTATGTCAGCATTCGCACTTCTGATACCTCCAGCATGCCTCACAGCACACCTTCAACGGCTTACAGAACGCTCCCCTACCCAACAACGCCTAAGCGTCGCTGCCGCAGCTTCGGTGCATGGTTTAGCCCCGTTACATCTTCCGCGCAGGCCGACTCGACCAGTGAGCTATTACGCTTTCTTTAAATGATGGCTGCTTCTAAGCCAACATCCTGGCTGTCTGTGCCTTCCCACATCGTTTCCCACTTAACCATGACTTTGGGACCTTAGCTGGCGGTCTGGGTTGTTTCCCTCTTCACGACGGACGTTAGCACCCGCCGTGTGTCTCCCGTGATAACATTCTTCGGTATTCGTAGTTTGCATCGGGTTGGTAAGCCGGGATGGCCCCCTAGCCGAAACAGTGCTCTACCCCCGAAGATGAGTTCACGAGGCGCTACCTAAATAGCTTTCGGGGAGAACCAGCTATCTCCCGGTTTGATTGGCCTTTCACCCCCAGCCACAGGTCATCCGCTAATTTTTCAACATTAGTCGGTTCGGTCCTCCAGTTAGTGTTACCCAACCTTCAACCTGCCCATGGCTAGATCACCGGGTTTCGGGTCTATACCCTGCAACTTAACGCCCAGTTAAGACTCGGTTTCCCTTCGGCTCCCCTATACGGTTAACCTTGCTACAGAATATAAGTCGCTGACCCATTATACAAAAGGTACGCAGTCACCCCATAAAGAGGCTCCCACTGCTTGTACGTACACGGTTTCAGGTTCTTTTTCACTCCCCTCGCCGGGGTTCTTTTCGCCTTTCCCTCACGGTACTGGTTCACTATCGGTCAGTCAGGAGTATTTAGCCTTGGAGGATGGTCCCCCCATATTCAGACAGGATACCACGTGTCCCGCCCTACTCTTCGAGTTCACAGCAAGTGTGCTTTCGTGTACGGGACTATCACCCTGTACCGTCGGACTTTCCAGACCGTTCCACTAACACACAAGCTGATTCAGACTCCGGGCTGCTCCCCGTTCGCTCGCCGCTACTGGGGGAATCTCGGTTGATTTCTTTTCCTCGGGGTACTTAGATGTTTCAGTTCCCCCGGTTCGCCTCGTTAACCTATGTATTCAGTTAACGATAGTGCAACGGATTGCACTGGGTTTCCCCATTCGGACATCGCCGGGTCAAAGGTTCATATCACCTCGCCGGCGCTTTTCGCAGATTAGCACGTCCTTCATCGCCTCTGACTGCCAGGGCATCCACCGTGTACGCTTAGTCGCTTAACCTCACAACCCGAAGATGTTTCACTTCCGATTGCGAAAATTTGAGAGACTCGAACACACCATTAAAGATGTGTCGTTTCAATTTTCAGCTTGATCCAGATTTTTAAAGAGCAAAACTTCGCAGTGCACCTTTTCAGGTTCACTCTGAAGTTTTCTTGTGTTCGCAGTAAAGGATGGTGGAGCTATGCGGGATCGAACCGCAGACCTCCTGCGTGCAAGGCAGGCGCTCTCCCAGCTGAGCTATAGCCCCATCGTTTGTAATCTCTGTACCGCTCATCCTTTAAAAGGAGTTTGGTAGGCCTGAGTGGACTTGAACCACCGACCTCACCCTTATCAGGGGTGCGCTCTAACCACCTGAGCTACAAGCCTGCAGAGATTTTTTACTGCTGTTTTTCATCAGACAATCTGTGTGAGCACTACAAAGGCAGGTTCTTTAAGGTAAGGAGGTGATCCAACCGCAGGTTCCCCTACGGTTACCTTGTTACGACTTCACCCCAGTCATGAATCACAAAGTGGTAAGCGCCCTCCCGAAGGTTAAGCTACCTACTTCTTTTGCAACCCACTCCCATGGTGTGACGGGCGGTGTGTACAAGGCCCGGGAACGTATTCACCGTGGCATTCTGATCCACGATTACTAGCGATTCCGACTTCATGGAGTCGAGTTGCAGACTCCAATCCGGACTACGACGCACTTTATGAGGTCCGCTTGCTCTCGCGAGGTCGCTTCTCTTTGTATGCGCCATTGTAGCACGTGTGTAGCCCTACTCGTAAGGGCCATGATGACTTGACGTCATCCCCACCTTCCTCCAGTTTATCACTGGCAGTCTCCTTTGAGTTCCCGGCCTAACCGCTGGCAACAAAGGATAAGGGTTGCGCTCGTTGCGGGACTTAACCCAACATTTCACAACACGAGCTGACGACAGCCATGCAGCACCTGTCTCAGAGTTCCCGAAGGCACCAAAGCATCTCTGCTAAGTTCTCTGGATGTCAAGAGTAGGTAAGGTTCTTCGCGTTGCATCGAATTAAACCACATGCTCCACCGCTTGTGCGGGCCCCCGTCAATTCATTTGAGTTTTAACCTTGCGGCCGTACTCCCCAGGCGGTCGACTTAACGCGTTAGCTCCGGAAGCCACGCCTCAAGGGCACAACCTCCAAGTCGACATCGTTTACGGCGTGGACTACCAGGGTATCTAATCCTGTTTGCTCCCCACGCTTTCGCACCTGAGCGTCAGTCTTTGTCCAGGGGGCCGCCTTCGCCACCGGTATTCCTCCAGATCTCTACGCATTTCACCGCTACACCTGGAATTCTACCCCCCTCTACAAGACTCTAGCCTGCCAGTTTCGAATGCAGTTCCCAGGTTGAGCCCGGGGATTTCACATCCGACTTGACAGACCGCCTGCGTGCGCTTTACGCCCAGTAATTCCGATTAACGCTTGCACCCTCCGTATTACCGCGGCTGCTGGCACGGAGTTAGCCGGTGCTTCTTCTGCGGGTAACGTCAATCGACAGGGTTATTAACCCTGTCGCCTTCCTCCCCGCTGAAAGTACTTTACAACCCGAAGGCCTTCTTCATACACGCGGCATGGCTGCATCAGGCTTGCGCCCATTGTGCAATATTCCCCACTGCTGCCTCCCGTAGGAGTCTGGACCGTGTCTCAGTTCCAGTGTGGCTGGTCATCCTCTCAGACCAGCTAGGGATCGTCGCCTAGGTGAGCCGTTACCCCACCTACTAGCTAATCCCATCTGGGCACATCCGATGGCAAGAGGCCCGAAGGTCCCCCTCTTTGGTCTTGCGACGTTATGCGGTATTAGCTACCGTTTCCAGTAGTTATCCCCCTCCATCAGGCAGTTTCCCAGACATTACTCACCCGTCCGCCACTCGTCAGCGAAGCAGCAAGCTGCTTCCTGTTACCGTTCGACTTGCATGTGTTAGGCCTGCCGCCAGCGTTCAATCTGAGCCATGATCAAACTCTTCAATTTAAAAGTTTGATGCTCAATGAATTAAACTTCGTAATGAATTACGTGTTCACTCGTTGAGACTTGGTATTCATTTAGTGTCCGAGGACATTAAGAATCCATGTCACTTTGAGTGCCCACACAGATTGTCTGATAAATTGTTAAAGAGCAGTGCAACGCGGCTTTCGCTCACCGTTGCGAGGTCCCGTATATTACGTTTTCCTCATTCAGAGTCAAGCAATTATTTTCACTTTTCTCTGTTGGCGTTCATCTCTGAACCCCGCTGTCCCGGCGGCTTGTAAGCCGTTGTTCCGTGTCAGTGGAGGCGCATTATAGGGAGTTCTCAGACGTTGACAACCCCTCTTTGAAAAAAAACGTTCAACCGTCTCTTTTTTGCTCAAAACCGTGCTACAGCGCCAGTTTTTCGAGCGTTTCGAAGCCATAACGACGTAAAACGGGCAAAAGTTGTTCGGTTTCTTTTGTTATCGCCATACAGAAAGCGATGTTCGCATCCGCTGATTTCGCATCCGGCGCCTCGTGCTCCAGTAGCCAGGCCGTCCGACGCGCAATCGCAGCACCGGAATCCACCAGCCGGGTCCCTTCAGGCAAAACCTTTAACAGCTCTTCCTGTAATAGCGGGAAATGGGTGCAGCCGAGAACAACCGTATCCGGTGGTTCCTGCATCCGCAGCCATGGACGCAGAATGCGACGCAGCTCTTCAAGCGATACCGTCTCGCCGTGCAGTTTCGCTTCCGCCATTTCCACCAGCTCCGCGGAGCCGAGCATGGCGATCTGGCATTCATTGGCAAAGCGCTCAATAAGCTCACGCGTATAAGGACGTTTTACCGTACCGCGTGTCGCCAGCAACCCCACGATACCGTTCGCCGTCAGACGCGCCGCAGGTTTGATTGCCGGGACAACGCCCACAACCGGGAACGGGAATTTTTCGCGCAGGGCAGGAAGAGAGACCGTGCTTGCCGTATTACAGGCAATAACCGCCAGCGCCAGGGGATAGCGCTTTTGTACCGCAGTGACGATTTCAATCACACGCTCAACGATAAAGTCTTCACTCTTTTCCCCATACGGGAACGCGACGTTATCGAAGGCGTAGATGTAATGGAGATCCGGCAGGAGCTGCCGAATCTCATCATAGACCGAAAGCCCACCGACGCCGGAATCAAACACCAGCACGGTGGGACGCGGATCAGAAGGTGTAGCTGCCAGACAAGGTGTATTCCCGTCCTGCAGTTTGATAGCCATAAACTGTCTCGTAATCTTTATCGAACAGGTTGGCTATTTTACCACGAACTGTGAGATGTGAGGTGACAGGATATGAAACCGCGACGTCCCACAGGCTGACGCCGCCCATTTTAACTTTCTCTGACGGATAGGTTCCAAAGTCGGTGTCGTAGCGCGTGCCGAGATAGTGATACGTCAGGCTCCAGTCAACATCATAGATCTGCGTATCAAGCTGATATTTCACCTGCTGTTTAGCACGACGGTCCAGAAGTTGATTGGTTGCCGCATTGCGGGCATCCACATAGTCGTAGCCCACAGTATGCGTCAACGGACCCGTATCAAACGACGCTGTCGCTTCTACACCTTTAATGCGTGCTTTGCCGACGTTGTAATATTGCTGCAGGTTATTGTTGAAGTCGATGAGATTATCAACGTCATTACGATAGCCGGATACGCGCCAGCTTACGCCTGCCGTCAGGCCTTCAAACGCCCCTTCCCACTGCTTGCTCTCTTCAGGATCAAGATGGGTATTGCCGTAGAAGCCATAGAGCTGACCCAGATTCGGCGCTTTATAGGCCGTGCCATAAGAGGCTATGAAGCGGTAACCGTCAACGAACTCCCAGGCTGCGCTACTTTGCCAGGTACCATGGCGACCAAACTGAGAGTTGTCATCGCTGCGGGCTGCCGCCTCCAGAGTGAAATCTCCAAACTGCTGCAACCCAGTCAGGTAGACGCCAGTGTTACGCAGGTCATAGGCGTTGGTTACGTAGTTGGTACCCGGCTCGGTGCTCTGTTTCTGCCAGTCAACGCCCGCGCCGATGTTGCCATGTCCCACGTCAACTGAGTTGGTCCACTGAACATTGTACTGTTTGATTTCATCCAGGGTTGCTGTGGAGTCATAGCGTCCAAGGTGCGGATCGTAATTGTAGTCTTTGCTGTGACTGTAGCTGGAGAGCAACTGTGAATGGAAAACATCCCGGTTAAACCGCAATCCGGCATCCCAGGTCTGGCTATAGAGTTGGCGGGTATCAACCAGCACATCAGGGGTAAATGAACTGTAATAGCCGTCATAGGCGGTACGGTTGCTGTAACCATAGCCGCGAACGAAACCACTCCATTGCTCAGAGAAAGCATGCTCCAGTGCGCCGTAGAGCGTTTTATTCATAAAGCCGTCGCGATCGGTCTGGGCAAGGCCGCCGTTATTACCGTCAGCAACGACGTCAAAGCCTTTTGTGTAGGTGTAATCCCCCGCCAGCGTAACGCGCGTACTTTCACCCAATGTTTGCTGGGTGCTGCCACCATAATTCTGGAAGCCGTGTGTCCCAACGCCAGCATTCAGCGTTGTGCCATCCTTCGCACGCGTAGTGATAATGTTGACTACACCACCGATCGCATCCGAGCCGTACACCGCCGAACGCGGTCCACGAAGATATTCGATGCGCTGCACCAGGGAGATCGGAAACTGGCTGAGATCGGACGACCCCGTGACGCCCGCCTGGTTAAGACGGATCCCGTCGACGAGAATCAGGACATGGCTGGAGTTCGTACCGCGTATAAAGAGAGAAGAGAGCTGCCCCATCCCGCCATTTTGTGCCGTATCTACGCCAGGCAGGCGACGCATGACATCCAGAACCGTGGTGGATTGCCAGCGGTCGATATCGGCCCGCGTCACGACAGAAGTCGCAGCCAGAACAGATTTTTCAGGTTGTTCGAAACGGTTTGCTGTCACCACCAACGAGTCGGCGCTTTCCTGCGCCCAGCCCGAAAATGCCGTGACGGAAAACGCCGTCAACAGCGATACTTTTTTAATCATTGTTAAAGCATCCACAATATAAGAAGGATGCCGCAGGCCTCATCGATAGCACGCGATGATGAAACCAAATGCGACGTGATCCCGGCAGGTCTTCGGGCTGGGTGGCGTTATACGGATGAAGACTTCCCGTTTTCACAGTGTCTACAACTCTCATCCCGCCAGTCTTTACCGCTGCGCGTCAGCTCCAGATTTGCACTGGATTCCCTTTTCACTCTCAGGAGACCGGAAACAGAATGCTACAATTAGACACGTATAGATGTCCAGATAGCTATTAGCCATTAAATCTGGACATCCACTGCACAATCCCTACAATCCCCGCGTAATTCTTTATCACTCAGGACGCATCATGACCCCCGAACACCTCCCGACAGAACAGTACGACGCACAGCTGGCAGAAAAAGTTGTCCGCCTGCAAAGTATGATGACGCCTTTCAACGCGCCCGTTCCCGAGGTGTTTCGTTCTCCGGTCAGCCACTACCGTATGCGCGCTGAGTTTCGCATCTGGCACGATGGCGATGACCTGTACCACATCATTTTCGATCAGCAGACGAAATCCCGGATTCGCGTAGACAGTTTCCCGGCGGCGAGTGAGCTTATCAACCAGCTAATGACGCTGATGATCGACGGTGTGCGCACTAATCCGGTGCTGCGCAACAAGCTGTTCCAGATTGACTACCTGACCACCCAAAGCAATCAGGCCATTGTCTCTCTGCTCTATCACAAAGCGCTGACCGACGAGTGGCGCGAGCAGGCAGAAGCCCTGCGCGATGCGCTGCGCGCGCAGAACATCAACGTGCACCTGATTGGCCGCGCGACCAAAACCAAAATCATGCTGGACCAGGATTACATCGACGAGCGTTTGCCGGTGGCAGGAAAAGAGATGGTTTACCGTCAGGTGGAGAACAGCTTCACCCAGCCGAATGCGGCAATGAACGTGCAGATGCTGGAGTGGGCGCTGAATGCGACGGAAGGGTCGACGGGCGATCTGCTGGAGCTCTACTGCGGTAACGGCAACTTCTCGCTGGCGCTGGCGCGTAACTTCGAACGCGTGCTGGCGACGGAAATAGCCAAACCGTCGGTGGCCGCCGCGCAGTACAACATCGCCGCTAACCATATTGATAATGTGCAGATCATTCGTATGGCGGCAGAAGAGTTTACCCAGGCGATGAACGGCGTACGTAAGTTTAACCGCCTGCAAGGGATTGATTTGAAGAGCTACCAGTGTGAGACAATTTTTGTCGATCCGCCGCGCAGTGGCCTGGACAGCGAAACCGAGAAGATGGTGCAGGCGTACCCGCGTATTTTGTACATCTCCTGTAACCCGGAGACGCTGTGCAAGAATCTGGAAACATTAAGCCAGACGCACAAGGTTGAACGTCTGGCGCTGTTCGATCAGTTCCCATATACGCACCATATGGAGTGCGGCGTACTGCTCACGGCGAAGTAATGTGGGCCTTGTAGGGCAGGTAAGCGAAGCGCCACCTGCCAAAAAAGCCGGATGGCGCTTCGCTTATCCGGCCTACAATGACAAAACCCTTTACTCTGGTAACTGGCTCTTGCGGCTACGCATGCGCGAGCCAATCCAGAACACCAGCGCCACAGACAGCACCGCAGGCAGGAAGTTAGAACCGATATCCGGATACTCTGCACGCACCACGGTGCTGTACAACAGTACACCCAGAATAAAACAGGCTGCGGCCAGCCCCGGTAACCCAACCGGCATGGTGCGGTTCAGATAACGTTGATGCAGGCAATACACCGTCAGCACCAGCGCGATAATCGGGAAAATCGAGAACGGTACAATTGAGCTGAAAACCGCCGCAAACGTACCGTTAATGGATAAGCCAGCGATCAATGCCAGCAACAGCGTTCCTTTATCCTGACCTGACTGTTTCATTACTCACCTTCACTCATCGTTTTGATGTGCCAACTTCTCTTGTTCACGGCGATACCAGTAGTACGCACCTTTAGAAATCATTCGCAGCTGCAATACCAGTCGCTCTTCGAGTTGCTTACGTTGTTCAATGCTGACATCCAGCGCTTCGGCACCCGCACTGAAAACAATGGTCACCATCGCCTCGGCCTGTGCTTCAGTAAACGCACGCGGCATATGGTTTTCGAGTTCAAGATAGTCGGCAAGTTCCGCGATGAAATGCTGAATTTCACGCGCGACGGCGGCACGAAACGCCGCCGACGTGCCAGAGCGCTCGCGCAGCAAAAGGCGAAACGCGTTAGGGTTATTGCCGATAAATTCCATAAATGTCGACACGGAGGTGCGGATCACGCTGCCGCCTTTGGCAATACGCTGACGCGCCTGACGCATAAGCTGGCGCAGCATCAAACCGCTCTCGTCGACCATGGTCAGGCCCAGTTCATCCACATCACGGAAATGACGATAGAAGGACGTTGGCGCAATCCCGGCCTCGCGCGCCACTTCGCGCAGGCTTAAACTGGCAAAACTCCGCTCAGCACTCAGTTGACTGAATGCGGCTTCCACCAGCGAACGCCGGGTTTTCTCTTTTTGTTGTGCTCTTACGCCCATCACGATAGTTGAATCCTTCCAAAGGCCCGTTGGCACTATACCAGAGAATAAAATTAATCTGTTTACCTGGCTTTGTGAATGATTGTTTACGCGCGGTTTGTGCTCCACTGCCCGAAAAAAGCACAACGATAATTGGGTTACCCAGGCAATGATGTTATGATTCTGTTGCTTTTATGTATAAGAACAGGTAAGCCTTGCCATGCCACATTCCTACGATTACGACGCAATAGTTATTGGTTCCGGCCCCGGCGGCGAAGGTGCTGCTATGGGTCTGGTAAAACAGGGAGCCAGAGTAGCGGTTATTGAGCGCTACCATAATGTCGGCGGCGGTTGCACCCACTGGGGCACCATCCCTTCGAAAGCCCTCCGCCACGCCGTTAGCCGCATTATCGAATTTAACCAGAACCCTCTTTACAGCGACCACTCCCGACTTCTTCGTTCTTCTTTTGCCGATATCCTGAATCACGCAGACACGGTCATTAACCAGCAGACGCGCATGCGTCAGGGTTTCTATGAGCGCAACCACTGTGAAATTCTGCAGGGTAACGCGCATTTTGTGGATGAACACACCCTGGCGCTGGAGTGCCACGACGGTTCGGTTGAGACGCTCACCGCTGAAAAATTTGTGATTGCCTGCGGATCGCGCCCATATCATCCGGCAGACGTGGACTTCTCTCATCCACGCATTTACGACAGCGACTCCATCCTCAGCCTGCACCACGAGCCACGCCATGTGATCATCTATGGCGCGGGCGTGATTGGCTGTGAATATGCGTCGATCTTCCGCGGCATGGAGGTCAAAGTCGATTTGATCAACACCCGCGACCGGCTGCTGGCGTTCCTCGATCAGGAGATGTCAGATTCCCTCTCCTACCACTTCTGGAATAGTGGCGTGGTGATTCGCCACAACGAAGAGTACGAGAAAATCGAAGGCTGCGACGACGGTGTGATCATGCACCTGAAATCTGGTAAGAAGCTGAAGGCGGACTGCCTGCTGTACGCCAACGGCCGTACCGGCAACACGGATTCATTGCAGCTGGAGAATATCGGGCTTGAAACCGACAGCCGCGGTCAGCTCAAGGTCAACAGCATGTACCAGACTGCGCTGCCGCACGTTTACGCGGTGGGCGACGTTATTGGTTACCCAAGTCTGGCCTCCGCTGCTTACGATCAGGGCCGCATCGCCGCACAGGCGCTGGTGAAAGGTGAAGCGACGGCGCATCTGATCGAGGACATCCCGACGGGCATCTACACCATCCCGGAAATCAGTTCTGTCGGCAAAACCGAGCAGCAGTTGACGGCCATGAAGGTGCCTTACGAGGTGGGTCGTGCCCAGTTTAAACACCTGGCGCGCGCACAAATTGTGGGGATGAGCGTGGGTACGCTGAAGATCCTGTTCCATCGCGAGACGAAAGAGATCCTCGGTATTCACTGCTTTGGTGAACGTGCCGCGGAAATCATTCATATCGGCCAGGCGATCATGGAGCAAAAAGGTGGTGGCAACACCATCGAGTACTTCGTTAACACCACCTTTAACTACCCGACCATGGCGGAAGCCTATCGGGTAGCTGCGCTGAACGGCTTAAACCGCCTGTTTTAACGCGTTGTCGAAATGGCCATCCATTGCACCACGGATGGCCTCTGCCAGCTGCTCATAGCGGCTGCGCAGCGGTGAACCCGGACGATAAACCAGGCCGATCGTGCGACGCGGCTCTGGCTTAATACACGGCAGATAGACCACGCCATCACGCTTACGCTCGCGCGGCACGGCCAGCGCAGGCAGCAGCGTAATGCCACTTCCCGCCGCGACCATGTTACGCAGCGTTTCCAGGCTGGTTGCGCGGAAATGGGTATCTTCATCTGCACCCGCTTCGAAGCAGAAGCCCATCGCCTGATCGCGCAGACAGTGGCCGTCTTCCAGCATCAGCAGCTTTTCTCCGGCCAGATCGGCCATCGGCACGCGATCGCGGTTCGCCCACGGGTGATCTTCATAGATCGCCAGCATCATCGGCTCATCGAACAGCGGTACTTCAATAAAGGCTTCACTCTCTTTGACCAGCGCCAGGATCGCGCAGTCGAGCTTGCCGCTGTCTAACTGCGCCAGCAGCTGATGGGTTTGCGCTTCATGCAGGTACATTTCGAGTTTCGGGAACGTCTGGTGCAGCAGCGGAATGATTTGCGGCAACAGATACGGGCCAACGGTTGGGATCAGGCCAATATGCAGCGGGCCGGACATCGCCTCCCCCTGCTGGCTTGCCATTTCCTTGAGCACTTTGACCTCGCGCAGTACGGTGCGCGCCTGATCCACCAGCAGCAGACCTGCCTGCGTGAACAGTACCTTACGACTGGTGCGCTCCAGCAGCATCACGCCCAGCTCATCTTCCAGCTTGCGGATCTGACCGCTCAGCGTTGGCTGGCTGACGTGGCAGGAGTCTGCCGCGCGGCGAAAATGGCGATGCTCAGCTAACGCTACCAGGTATTCAAGATCACGAATATTCATTATTCATCCTCCGTCGCCACGATAGTTCATGGCGATAGATAGCATAGCAACGAACGATTATCCCTATCAAGCATTCTGTTGAATAATACATCACATAGACGAGGCGGCACGTGTTTGACCCAAAACGACCCCGCACCGTCAGCGAGTTTCTCTCAAAACTCGAAAAACTAAAGCCAACGTGAACTTTTGCGGACCCCGTGGTCCGCTTTTTTTTGCGTATAAAAAAGCCCGGCACTAAGCCAGGCTCCGTTTTTCTCCCTCTCCCTGTGGAAGAGGGCCGGGGTGAGGGCACCAGCCCGCACAAATCAAACCAACCGGTTTTTCGCGTCCGCAATCGCCTGCGCTACCTGCTTCGGCGAGACTCCGCCTTTCGCTGCACGCTTATCCAGGCAGGATTGCAGGGCCAGAATCGGGTAGACATCCTCCCCAATAACCGCACTGAATTTTTGCAGGTCGGCAAGCGCCAGCTCTTCAAGGGCTTTACCCTGACGAATCGCTTCCACTACCGCTTCACCCACAATATGGTGCGCCTCGCGGAACGGTACACCTTTCGCCACCAGGTAGTCTGCCAGCTCGGTAGAGTTAGCATAGCCCTGCTGCGCCGCTTCCTGGCAGCGCGGACGTTTCACCTGAATGCCGTCCAGCACCAGCGCGCCCATATGCAGACAGTCCAGCCAGGTGTCGAGCGCGTCGAACAGCCCCTCTTTGTCTTCCTGCATGTCTTTGTTGTATGCCAGCGGCAGCCCTTTCAGGGTCATCATCATGCCGGTCAGCGCGCCCTGCACGCGGCCACATTTGCCGCGGATCAGCTCCAGCGCATCCGGGTTTTTCTTTTGCGGCATCAGGGAGGAGCCGGACGTCACGCGGTCGGACAGCTCGACGAAGCCCGCTTCGCCAGAGTTAAAGAAGATCAGGTCTTCGGCAAAGCGCGACAGGTGCACCATCCCGATAGAGGCATTCGACAGCAGCTCCAGCACGTGGTCACGGTCAGAGACGCTGTCCAGGCTGTTGCGGGTGGCGGAAGCAAAGCCCAGCCAGCCTGCCAGCTGCTCACGGTCGATTTCATAAGCCGTACCGGCCAGCGCGCCGCTGCCCAGCGGGCTGACGTCCAGACGCGTTAAGGTATCCTGTAAACGGCTCTCATCACGCGCCAGCATCTCAACGTAGGCCAGACACCAGTGCGCGAACGTCACCGGCTGCGCGCGTTGCAGGTGGGTATAACCCGGCATCACCGCATCCTGATTGTTCTGCGCAGTGTCCACCAGCGCGCCCTGCAACTGACGATTTGCCGCCAGCAGTTCGCCTATGGTCTCTTTGCACCACAGCTTCAGGTCGGTCGCCACCTGGTCATTACGGCTACGGCCGGTATGCAGTTTTTTACCCAGCTGGCCGACTTTGTCGATGAGTTTGCCTTCCACCCAGCTGTGAATATCTTCGGCATCGCTCTGGAGGATTTGCTGCGGATCCAGACGCACCTCTTCCAGCAGATTATTCAGCGCCTCTTCCAGCTGCTGCTGTTCCTCTGCGGTCAGCACGCCCACGGTCACCAGCGCTTTGGACCAGGCCACAGAGCCGACAATATCCTGTTCGGCCAGGCGGTAGTCGAAGCGCAAAGAGTCGTTGAACTGTTTGAACCGCTGATCCGCTGCCTGTGTAAAACGCCCACCCCAAAGTGCCATAACGAATTTCCTTAATGATGATATTTTTGCCCGGTGGCGCTGCGCTTACCGGGCCTACAAAATTCACGTAGGCCGGATAAGCGAAGCGCCATCCGGCACAGAATCTTAAGCCAGAATACGCGTACCAATCGGCGTACCGTTAAACAGCGCCGGGAGTTGCTCCGCGTGACGCCAGGAGGCGATATCCACCGGACGACCCAGCGTGCGCGCGGCATCCAGCGCCGCGTTCACCTTAACGATCATGCCGTCGGTGATAATGCCCTGATCGATCAGCTGTTCGGCTTTTGCGGCGGTCATTTCCGCTATACGCTGGCCTTTGCCGTCCAGAATACCGCTCACGTCGGAGAGCAGGATCAGGTCTGCGCCCAGCGTGGCCGCCAGCGCGGTTGCCGCCTGGTCCGCATTGACGTTCATCAGCTCGCCCTCTTCGGTCACGCCGATTGAGCTCACCACCGGCAGAAAACCACCTTCCAGCAGGGTGTTAATCAGCTTAGGCGAACCTGGCTGCGCCAGTCCAACATGGCCAAGCGCTTCGTCGAGCTGGGTCACTTTCACGCTATCGCCATCGCCCAGACAGAGACCAACGGACGCGATGTGGTGCTTCTTCGCCCACGCCAGCAGCGTTTTGTTCGCCGTCCCCGCCAGCGCACCAGTAATAATGTCAATCTGGTCGGCAGGCGTGACGCGCAGGCCATTTTTCTTAATCACCGGCAGGTTGAGCCCTTTCATCAGCTCGTCCACCACACAGCCGCCGCCGTGGACAATCACCAGCGGACGTTGATGTGATTCACGATAGTTCACCAGCGCGGTAAACAGGCGCTCCAGCGCTTCTTCGCTGTCCAGCAGTACACCACCGAGTTTGATAATTAATGGGTTCATCATCACACCTTAAATAAGAGCCTGCGTTTCAGGGAAGCCGAAACGAATATTTGCACACTGCATTGCCTGTGCGGCAGCGCCTTTGAGTAAGTTATCTTCCGCGGCGACCACAATCAGGTGCTCGCCCTGCACGGCAAAGCCGATGTCGCAGAACGGCAGGCCGACCACGTTTTTCAGCGCTGGTACGCCTTTGTCATACAGACGCACCAGTGGTTTATCCGCATACGCCTGCGTGAAGACTTCGCTCACCTGGTCTTTGGTCACACCCGGCTTCAGGCGGCCGGTAATGGTTTCGAGGATCCCGCGCGGGAAGCTACCGAGGTGCGGGGTGAAGATCACCTCCGCGCCCAGATGGGTGGTGATTTCAGGGTGATGACGGTGATTAAACACGCCATACGGCTGAAGGCTCACTTCGCAGAAACTGTTGGAGATCGCGGCCTTGCGCCCGGCGCCGCTCACGCCGCTGGTGGCGTTGATCACCGGCCACTGGTCAAGATCCAGCAGACCCGCGTCGATCAGCGGCTTAAGGGAGAGCTGCGCCGCCGTCGGGTAACAGCCAGGCACGGCAATCAGATTCGCTTCTTTCAGTTTATCTGCGCTCCACTCCGCCAGGCCGTACACCGCTTTTTCGAGCAGTTCCGGGTGCTGATGGGTGAAGCCGTAATATTTTTCGTAGAACGCGCTGTCGTTAACGCGAAACGCGCCGGAGAGATCGAAGACCACGCAACCGGCTGCCAGAAACTGCGGCGCCAGGTCGTGACTGACCTCGTGTGCGGTGGCTAAAAACACCACGTCAACGCCGTCGGTAAACTCGCTGATGTCAGACATGGCCTGCAAAGGCAAATCAACCACGCCCTTAAGTTGTGGATGCAAATCGGAAATTAACTTTCCGGCATCATTGCTTTGCGCTGACACGGTCAAAGCGGTTATGGTCATATGTGGGTGGCGATTCACGTAGCTTACAAGCTCTGCGCCCGCATAACCGCTAGCGCCTACAATCAGCGTATTCAACATCGGGTTCCTTTATGCTCAACGTTAATGTATTTTTATTCACATTTATTGCATGAATATTGATACTATCATGACCTAAGGTGTGTCAACAATGAAAATGAACTTACCGCCATTTATCGAGATTTACCGCGCCCTGATTGCCACACCGTCCATCAGCGCAACGGAAGAAGCGCTGGATCAGAGCAATGAGTCTTTAATCAATCTGCTGGCGGGTTGGTTTAGCGATCTTGGGTTTAACGTTGAGGTTCAGCCCGTCCCCGGAACACGTCACAAATTTAACCTGCTCGCCAGCACCGGACATGGCGCTGGCGGCCTGCTGCTGGCTGGTCACACTGACACCGTGCCGTTTGACGATGGCCGCTGGACCCGCGATCCGTTCACCCTGACAGAGCACGACAACAAGCTCTACGGTCTCGGCACGGCGGACATGAAAGGCTTCTTTGCTTTTATCCTCGACGCGCTGCGTGACGTGGACGTGACAACGCTGAAAAAGCCGCTCTACATTCTGGCGACCGCCGATGAAGAGACCAGCATGGCGGGCGCACGGTATTTCTCTGAAAACACATCGATTCGCCCGGACTGCGCGATCATCGGTGAACCTACCTCTCTGCAACCGATTCGGGCGCACAAAGGCCATATTTCTACCGCAGTGCGCGTGCTGGGCCAGTCTGGTCACTCCAGCGATCCGGCGCGCGGCGTGAACGCCATTGAGCTGATGCATGACGCGATTGGCCGCATCATGACCCTGCGCGACGATCTGAAAGAGCGCTATCACTACGAGGCGTTCACCGTGCCGTATCCGACGCTGAACCTCGGCAGCCTGCACGGCGGTGATGCGTCCAACCGTATCTGCGCCTGCTGCGAACTGCATATGGATATCCGTCCTCTGCCGGGCATGACGCTGAGCGATCTGGATGGCTTACTGAACGAAGCGCTGGCCCCGGTCAGCGAGCGCTGGCCGGGACGTCTGACGGTCTCCGAACTGCATCCGCCGATTCCAGGCTACGAATGCCCGCCTGACCACCAGCTGGTTCAGGTGGTGGAAAAACTGCTCGGGGAGAAAACCGACGTGGTGAACTACTGTACCGAAGCGCCGTTTATTCAGACCCTGTGCCCGACGCTGGTTCTGGGCCCTGGCTCCATCAACCAGGCCCACCAGCCGGACGAATATCTCGAAACCCGCTTCATCAAGCCCACCCGCGAACTCATTACCCAGGTTGTGCATCACTTCTGCTGGCATTAAAACGGCCCCTCACCCTAACCCTCTCCCCAAAGGGGAGAGGGTGTTCAAGTACCCTCTCCCCTTTGGGGAGAGGGTTAGGGTGAGGGGAGTAAATCCCGCGATCTCCGTCACATTCCCATAAGCATCTCTTATCTGACGCAATACGAATTAAATTTCGTAAATTGCCCGCATTTATTCATCTGCTGAACCGTTTTCGCAGCAATTGACGACGGGGGTTTTACGTGGCTTTATAAAGGGAGATGACAAAATAATGTCCAGAAAATTTTCGCCTGGGCATAAACAAAAATGATGGGGTGACTGGGTTTTTATGAACGAACAATATTCCGCGTTGCGTAGTAATGTCAGTATGCTCGGCAAAGTGCTTGGAGATACCATCAAAGATGCGTTGGGGGAGAACATCCTCGACCGTGTTGAAACCATCCGCAAGCTGTCCAAATCTTCCCGCGCCGGTAACGAGGCCAATCGTCAGGAGCTGCTCACCACCTTGCAGAACCTCTCTAATGATGAGCTACTGCCCGTTGCCCGCGCCTTCAGCCAGTTTCTGAACCTGGCAAACACCGCTGAGCAATACCACAGCATTTCGCCAAAAGGCGAAGCGGCCAGCAACCCGGAAGTCATTGCCCGCACCCTTCGTAAACTCAAAGATCAGCCCAACCTCAACGAAGCGACCATCAAAAAAGCGGTGGAATCCCTTTCGCTGGAGCTGGTGCTGACCGCACACCCAACCGAAATCACGCGTCGTACGCTGATCCACAAAATGGTGGAAGTGAACAACTGTCTGAAGCAGTTGGATAACAAAGACATTGCCGACTACGAACGTAACCAGCTTATGCGCCGCCTGCGCCAGCTGATTGCTCAGTCCTGGCACACCGATGAAATTCGTAAGCATCGCCCAAGCCCGGTCGACGAAGCCAAATGGGGCTTTGCGGTGGTGGAAAACAGCCTGTGGGAAGGGGTGCCAAACTACCTGCGCGAGCTGAACGAACAGCTGGAAGAAAATCTGGGCTATCGCCTGCCGGTCGACTTTGTGCCGGTTCGCTTCACTTCCTGGATGGGCGGCGACCGCGACGGCAACCCGAACGTGACGGCGGAAATCACCCGTCACGTCCTGTTGTTGAGCCGCTGGAAAGCAACCGATCTGTTCCTGAAAGATATTCAGGTGCTGATCTCCGAGCTGTCGATGGTAGAAGCGACGCCGGAACTGCGCGCGCTGGCCGGTGAAGAAGGTGCCAGTGAGCCGTACCGTTTCCTGATGAAAAAACTGCGCGGTCAGCTGATGGCCACGCAGGCCTGGCTGGAAGCGCGCCTGAAAGGCCAGCGCCTGCCGAAGCCGGAAGGTCTGCTGAGCCAGAACGAACAGCTCTGGGAACCGCTGTACGCCTGTTATAAATCGCTTCAGGCCTGCGGGATGGGCATCATTGCCAATGGCGAACTGCTCGACACTCTGCGCCGCGTGAAGTGTTTCGGCGTGCCGCTGGTGCGTATCGACGTCCGTCAGGAAAGCACCCGTCATACCGAAGCGCTGGGCGAGCTGACCCGTTATCTCGGCATTGGCGACTATGAAAGCTGGTCCGAAGCCGACAAACAGGCGTTCCTGATCCGCGAGCTGAACTCCAAGCGCCCGCTGCTGCCGCGCAATTGGGAGCCAAGCAATGACACCCGCGAAGTGCTCAACACCTGTAAAGCGATCGTGGATGCCCCGAAAGGATCGGTGGCCGCCTATGTGATCTCCATGGCGAAGACCCCGTCCGACGTGCTGGGCGTTCACCTTCTGCTGAAAGAAGCGGGCATCGACTACGCTCTGCCGGTAGCACCGCTGTTTGAGACTCTCGACGACCTGAACAACGCCAACGACGTGATGACCCAGCTGCTGAACATCGACTGGTATCGCGGCTTTATTCAGGGCAAGCAGATGGTGATGATTGGCTATTCCGACTCCGCGAAAGATGCGGGCGTGATGGCAGCCTCCTGGGCGCAGTATCAGGCGCAGGATGCGCTAATCAAAACCTGCGAAAAAGCCGGTATTGAACTGACCCTGTTCCACGGACGCGGCGGCTCAATTGGTCGTGGCGGTGCGCCTGCACACGCGGCGCTGCTCTCCCAACCACCAGGAAGCCTGAAAGGCGGACTGCGCGTGACCGAGCAGGGCGAGATGATCCGCTTCAAGTACGGCCTGCCGGAAGTGACCATCAGCAGCCTGTCGCTCTATACCAGTGCGATCCTGGAAGCCAACCTGCTGCCGCCGCCGGAGCCAAAAGAATCCTGGTGCCGGATTATGGACGAGCTGTCTGACATCTCCTGCGATCTGTATCGCGGCTACGTGCGTGAAAACAAAGACTTTGTGCCTTACTTCCGCTCAGCCACGCCTGAGCAGGAGCTGGGTAAACTGCCGCTCGGCTCGCGCCCGGCCAAGCGTCGTCCTACTGGCGGCGTTGAATCCCTGCGCGCCATTCCGTGGATCTTTGCCTGGACGCAAAACCGTCTGATGCTGCCAGCCTGGCTGGGTGCCGGTGCGGCGCTGCAAAAAGTGGTGGAAGACGGTAAGCAGAGCGAACTGGAAACCATGTGCCGCGACTGGCCATTCTTCTCTACCCGTCTGGGCATGCTGGAGATGGTCTTCTCGAAAGCCGACCTGTGGCTGGCGGAATACTACGATCAGCGTCTGGTGAAACCCGAGCTGTGGGCGCTGGGTAAAGAGCTACGCGAGCTGCTGGAAGGCGACATCAAAGTGGTGCTGGATATCGCTAACGACTCCCACCTGATGGAAGACCTGCCGTGGATCGCCGAGTCTATCCAACTGCGTAACATCTACACCGACCCGCTGAACGTTTTACAGGCTGAACTGCTGCACCGTTCGCGTCTGGCGGAAGAGGAAGGTAAAGAGCCGGATCCGCGCGTTGAACAGGCGCTGATGGTGACGATTGCGGGCGTTGCGGCGGGGATGCGTAACACCGGTTGATCGGTTTTGCCGGGTGGCGCTTACGCTTACCCGGCCTACAATAGGCTTTTCGTAGGCCCGGCAAGCGCCAGCGTCGCCGGGCAATACCCTGGTATCCACACCATGCACCACGACATTACCCACATCCTGAATGACCTGATCAACGGCACCTTGCCGCTGCGTCAGGTGCATTTCCCCCCTTCGGCTAAACCGCTCCCCCGAACGTCACCTTGCCTCGTGCTTAGCTTTGATACGGCCTGCGAAGCGTTATTTTTTTCATCCGGTAATATTCCGCTTCAACCCGCCTTTTCGCTCAACATCAGCTTCGGCAAGCAACAACTGACTCTTCAGCTCGAGCGCGACAACACGCTTTTGCAACAGCAACAGGTTGCCAGACGCGGGCCGCGAGTGGGCGCATTCCTTTTGCAGACGCTCGCTGAATTGCAAATGCAGCCAGACGATCGGGAAACGGCCAGACTGGTGGTATTAAGTTTGCTCAGCCACTGTCGCGATCTGCTGGGCAGCGATATCCATACCGCCAGCCGCAGCCGTGCATTATTTGAAGCGATTCGTCACTACATCGAAGAACATCACGCCTCTGCACTGACCCGTGAATCGGTGGCGCAGGCGTTTTATATTTCACCGAACTACCTTTCTCATCTTTTTCAAAAAACAGGCAGCGTGGGGTTCAACGAATATCTTACGCAAACACGCCTCGAGCACGCGCGTCAGCTTCTTAAAGGCTACGAGTTTAAAATCAAAGATATCGCTGCAAGCTGTGGATTTACGGACAGTAACTACTTTTGCCGTCTCTTTCGCAAGCACACTGAACGTTCCCCTTCCGAATATCGACGCCAGTATCACAGCCAGCTGATCGCCAAAAAGTAGCCTTGTGATCGCTCTCTCACTTCGCCAGGGACATTACATTTATCCAGTATTTGGCAAAATTGACCTGTATTCGCCGCGACTGGGTGCGCCGTATCCTTTATTCAACCTTTCTGACTTAAGGAAAAATAATGGAACTGTACCTGGATACCGCCAACGTGGCAGAAGTTGAACACCTGGCGCGCATTTTTCCCATTGCGGGCGTGACCACCAACCCAAGCATCGTAGCCGCCAGCGGCGAATCTGTCTGGGAGGTGTTGCCGCGCCTGCAGCATGCTATCGGCCCGGAGGGCAGGCTGTTTGCCCAAACCATGAGCCGCGACGCCGAAGGAATGGTGGCGGAAGCAAAACGGCTGAACAATGCCCTGCCGGACATCGTGGTAAAAATTCCCGTCACTGCACAGGGGCTCATCGCGATTAAAGCGCTGAAGAAAGAGGGAATTACCACGCTGGGAACCGCCGTTTACAGCGCCGCTCAGGGGTTACTGGCCGCGCTGGCAGGAGCGAAATATGTCGCACCGTATGTAAACCGCGTCGATGCGCAGGGCGGTGACGGCATTCGCACGGTACAGGAACTGCAATCCCTGCTGGAACAGCATGCGCCAGAGAGCATGGTGCTGGCTGCCAGCTTTAAAACGCCGCGCCAGGCGCTGGATTGCCTGCTGGCAGGATGTGAGGCAATCACGCTTCCCTTAGACGTAGCGCAACAAATGCTCGGCACGCCAGCGGTAGAGTCAGCCATAGAGAAGTTCGAGCAGGACTGGAAAAACGCGTTTGGTAACCTCAACCTCTAAGGGAGAAATGTTATGGACCGTATCATTCAATCGCCGGGGAAGTACATCCAGGGCGCTGATGTTCTTACTCGTCTCGGCGACTACCTGAAGCCGCTGGCGACTCGCTGGCTGGTGGTAGGCGATAAATTTGTGCTGGGTTTTGCCGAAGAAACCCTGCGTCAGAGTTTTAAAAAAGCCGGACTCCATGCCGAAATTGCACCGTTTGGCGGCGAATGTTCGCAAAATGAAATCGATCGCCTGAAAAAACAGGCCGACAGTACCGACTGCCTGGCGGTGCTGGGTATCGGGGGCGGAAAAACGCTGGATACCGCCAAAGCGCTGGCGCACTTTATGGACGTGCCGGTGGCTATTGCCCCGACCATTGCCTCCACCGATGCGCCGTGCAGTGCCCTTTCCGTGATTTATACCGACAGCGGCGAGTTCGATCGCTACCTGATGCTGCCGCACAACCCGAACATGGTGATTGTCGATACCAGGGTGGTGGCGGGCGCACCTGCGCGCCTGCTGGCCGCCGGGATTGGCGATGCCCTGGCAACCTGGTTTGAAGCGCGCGCCTGTTCGCGCAGCGGCGCCACGACCATGGCGGGTGGCAAGTGCACGCAGGCAGCGTTAGCGCTGGCTGAGCTGTGCTACAACACGCTGGTTGAAGAGGGCGAGAAAGCGATGCTGGCGGCGGAACAACACGTGGTGACGCCTGCTCTGGAACGCATTATTGAAGCCAACACCTATCTGAGCGGCGTGGGCTTCGAAAGTGGCGGGCTGGCGGCGGCACACGCCATTCACAATGGCATGACGGCGGTGCCGGATGCGCACCATTTCTACCACGGTGAAAAAGTGGCATTTGGTACGCTGACGCAACTGGTACTGGAGAACGCGCCGGTAGAAGAAATCGAAACCGTTGCGGCGCTGTGCCATAGCGTCGGGCTGCCAATTACGCTGGCGCAGCTGAATATCAAAGAGGATATTCCGGCTAAAATGCGGCTGATCGCGGAGGCGTCCTGTGCCGAAGGGGAAACCATTCACAACATGCCTGGCGGCGTAACGCCGGATCAGGTCTATGCGGCGCTGCTGGTGGCGGACCAGTATGGACAGCGATTCTTGCAGGAGTGGGAGTAATAGAAAAGCCGGGTGGCGGCTACGCCTTACCCGGCCTACATGGCACTTTAATTTGTAGGCCGGGTAAGGCGTAGCCGCCACCCGGCACAAGGGTTACTTCACGTCAAACCGATCCAAATCCATCACTCGCGCCCATGCGGAAACGAAGTCGCGGACGAACTTCTCTTGTGCATCGCTGCTGGCGTAAACTTCGGCCAGCGCGCGGAGGACAGCGTTGGAACCGAAGACCAAATCGGCGCGGGTGGCGGTATATTTCACTTCCCCGCTGGCGCGATCGCTACCGGCAAACAGCTCGTTTGAGTCGTCGGTCGCTTTCCACTGGGTGTTCATATCCAGCAGATTGACGAAGAAGTCGTTGCTCAGCACGCCCTCGCGGTTAGTAAACACGCCATTCTTGCTGCCATCGAAGTTTGCACCCAGCACGCGCAAACCGCCGATCAACACCGTCAGTTCCGGCGCGGTCAGGGTCAACTGCTGGGCTTTGTCGATCAGCAGCGACTCCGTGGTGGACACATCCACCTGTGCGCGATAGTTACGGAAACCGTCGGCAATCGGTTCGAGCAGGTTAAACATCTCGATATCCGTCTGATCCTGACGCGCATCCACACGACCTGGAGTGAACGGTACGTTGACGTAAACGCCTGCCGCTTTCGCCGCCTGCTCAACGCCCACGACACCCGCCAGCACAATGATATCGGCCAGTGACGCTTTGTTGGTGGTGCGCTGGATCGCTTCCAGAGCCGGTAATGCCCGCACCGCCGCGGCGTTAACGTCCCAGTCGCGCTGAGGTGCCAGCGCCAGACGCGCGCCGTTAGCGCCGCCACGCTTGTCGCCGCCGCGGAAGGTCGATGCCGACGCCCAGGCCACGGAAACCAGCTCGCTCACGGAGAGACCAGAGGCCGCGATTTCCGCTTTCAGGCTTTCAATATCTTCCTGCGTCGGATGGAACACCGGCTGAGGCAGCGGATCCTGCCAAATCAGATCTTCTTTCGGTACTTCCGGGCCGATGTACCGCGCTTTTGGCCCCATATCGCGGTGGGTCAGCTTGAACCACGCGCGCGCAAAGGCTTCGTTGAAGGCCTGCGGATCGTTCAGGAAACGACGGGAAATTTTCTCGAATTCCGGATCAAAACGCAGCGTCAGGTCGGTGACCAGCATGGTTGGCTTGCGTTTTTTCGACGGGTCGAACGGGTCAGGCATAATTTCCGGCGCATCCACGGCTTCAAACTGAATTGCGCCCGCCGGGCTACGCGTCTGCACCCATTCGTATTTGAACAGGTTCTCGAAGAAATAGTTGCTCCACTGGGTTGGGGTTTGAGACCAGATAACTTCCAGCCCGGAGGTGATGGCGTCAGCGCCAATACCGGTGCCGTGCGTGCTGGCCCAGCCCAGGCCCTGCGCTTCAATAGGCGACGCTTCAGGGTCAGTGCCCACGTGCGTGGCTTCGCCTGCACCGTGCGTTTTACCGAGCGTATGGCCGCCTGCAATAAGCGCAACGGTCTCTTCGTCATTCATGCCCATGTTGCCAAAGGTAGCGCGGATCGCCGCCGCCGCAGACAGCGGTTCACCACTGGCGTTTGGCCCTTCCGGGTTAACGTAAATCAGGCCCATTTCTGTGGCGGCCAGCGGGCGCTTCGCCAGCGCTTCCGGGTCACGGTGAGTCAGCCAGGCTTTTTCATCGCCCCAGTTCACGTCCAGATCCGGTTCCCAGACGTCTTCACGCCCGGCACCGAAACCAAAGGTGCGGAAGCCGGAGTTCTCCAGCGCCACGTTACCCGCGAGGATAAACAGGTCGGCCCAGGAGATTTTTTGTCCGTATTTTTGCTTAATTGGCCACAGCAGACGGCGAGCCTTATCCAGGCTGACGTTATCAGGCCAGGAGTTCAGCGGCGCAAAACGCTGCTGACCGCGACCGGCACCGCCGCGACCATCAACGGAGCGATAGGTACCCGCACCGTGCCAGGCCATACGGATAAACAGGCCCGCATAGCTGCCCCAGTCGGCAGGCCACCACGGTTGTGAGTCGGTTAACAGTGCTTTGAGATCGCCCTTAAGGGCGGAATAGTCGAGCTTACTGAATTCTTTGCGGTAGTCGAAGTCTTCACCCAGAGGGTTTGAACGGCTGGAGTGTTGATTAAGTAAATCGATGCGGAGTTGTTTAGGCCACCACTCTTTGCTGCCGGTACCTGCACCCGCGCTGTGATCGACGCCGCCCTGGTGGAACGGACATTTGCCGGCGGATGCCGCGTTATTGGTCTCGTCTGACATGCTCATCGCTATGCTCCCTTTACAGTGTTACCGTTACGATATACACCACTAGCGATAAGAGATAGTTGAATTAATCCACAGATTCGATAGCTAATACCTTTTAACTTTCTGTTCGAGTAAAAAACCCTCACTTTATGAGGGTTTTTTACTTTATAACGCCGGGCGGACACCCAGCGTATGGCAAATGGCGTAACTCATCTCCGCGCGGTTAAGCGTATAGAAGTGGAAATCCTTCACCCCTTCACGGCTTAAAATCTTCACCATATCCATCGCGATATTGGCCCCCACCAGCTTGCGTGTTTCCGGGTCATCGTCCAAACCTTCGTACATTTTGGACATCCACAGCGGAATGCGCACGTTGGTCATATCCGCGAATTTCTTCGCCTGTTTGAAGTTCGAGACCGGCAGAATGCCAGGGATGATTTCGACATCAATACCCGCCGAGACGCAGCGGTCGCGAAAGCGTAAATAGCTTTCCACATCAAAGAAGAACTGAGTAATGGCGCGATTGGCACCTGCGTCCACCTTACGCTTCAGGTTAAGCAGATCCGCCTGGGCGCTTTTCGCTTCCGGGTGAACTTCCGGGTAAGCGGCAACGGAAATATCAAAGTCAGCAACGTCTTTCAGCAGGGCAACCAGATCGGTGGCGTACATGTCCGGCTTACCGCTCCCCGGCGGCAGGTCGCCGCGCAGGGCAACGATATGACGAATGCCGTTGTTCCAGTAGTCCTGAGCAATCGCGCGCAGTTCATCAGGAGTGGCGTCGATACAGGTGAGGTGCGGTGCCGCTTCCAGACCGGTTCGGTCTTTAATGCCCTTAATGATGCTGTGCGTGCGGTCACGCTCACCGGAGTTGGCGCCGTAGGTTACGGAGACGAATTTCGGCTTCAGGCTGCTCAGGCGATCGATAGAGCTCCACAGGGTTTGCTCCATTTCACTGGTGCGCGGCGGGAAAAATTCAAAAGAGACGTTAATCTGGCCGTTTACTTCGGCCAGGCTCTGATTCAGGGCTTCCCGCTGGTTGGCGTGAAAAAAGCTCATACCTTACCTCTATCTTTCGCGTGTCATTGTTTGTTGTGTTGTGAACTTCTATACGTTTAGACGTCCAGATGTAAAAATGACGGAAAAGCGGGATGACGTCAACAGAAATAATCAACATTAACGGTGAGGTTTGTTCAGGGAAGATGAAGGGCGTTCATGATGGGGGGTGAGAAGGCCCCTCACCCCAGCCCTCTCCCCAAAGGGGCGAGGGGGGAAAGACCGCACCGAGCAGTCCCCTCTCCCCTAAGGGGAGAGGGTTAGGGTGAGGGGTTACAGTAGCTTAGCCAGGCGATTAATGTCGGACTGAATGGCTCCGGCGGTCACATCGCGCCCCGCACCCGGGCCACGGATCACCAGCGGGTTATCGCGGTACCAGCGGCTTTCGATGGCGAAGACGTTATCGCACGGCAGCAGCGCCGCCAGCGGATGTTCAGGACGTACCGCCTCCACGCCCACGCGCGCTTTACCGTTCGCCTCGAAGCGCGCCACGTAACGCAGCACCAGGCCCATCTCGTTTGCCGCTTCGAGACGTTGCACCATCTGCTCGTTCAGCTCGTCGCCGTTCTCAAAGAAGTGATCGACAGATCCTTCCTCGCAGCCCGCAGGCACCAGAGACTCAACGCGTACCTGACCCGGCTCAATGTCGTAGCCCGCTTCACGCGCCAGGATCACCAACTTGCGCATCACGTCTTTACCGGCAAGGTCAACGCGCGGATCCGGCTCGGTTAAGCCCTGCTGCCACGCCTGATCCACCAGGTCGGTGAACGGAACGGTGCCGTCAAACTGCAAAAACAGCCAGGAGAGCGTGCCGGAGAAGATCCCGCTCAGCGCCAGAATGCTGTCGCCGCTTTCAATCAGGTCGCGCACGGTATGGTTCACCGGCAGGCCCGCGCCAACGGTGGCGTTATACAGCCAGTGACGGCCCGTTTTTTCGAATGCGTCATGGATCTGACGGTATTTATCAGTGCTGCTCGCGCCCGCCAGTTTGTTGGCGCTGATGACGTGGAAACCGTGGCTGGCGAAATCCAGATACTGATCGGCCAGCTGTTCGCTGGCGGTAACGTCCAGCACCACCAGATCGTCGTACGGGTGCGCGCGCATCCACAGGAACAGCGACTCTTCGTCCTGCTCAACCGCTTCATCGTTAAAGAAGGCCAGCGCCCGGCTGGCGTCCAGCCCTTCGTAGTTCAGCAGGCTGCGGCGGCTGTCCACCACCCCAGCCAGAATAAATTCAAACCCGGTACGCGCCGAAAGCGTTACCTGCTCGCGGGCGAACAGCTCCAGCCAGCGGGAACCGATATTCCCTTTCCCGAACAGTACCAGGCCGATGCGTTTTTCCGCGCGGAACAGGGAGGTGTGCAGGCCCTGAATCAGGCTTTCGGTTGGCCCCTTGCGCAGAACAGCAACCAGGCTGATGCCCTCTTCCGACTGCCAGGTGAACTCCACCGGCTGCCCTTTCAGCTGCTGCCAGAAGCGGTGGCAGTGCAGCGGATTACGGGTGACGCCCGCGCCCACCATTGCCACCAGCGCCAGTCCCTGACGCAGGCGAAGCTCGCCCGGCAGTCCCGCTTCATCCAGAATCTTCAGGGCGCTGTCCACCACTTCAGCGGTATAGCAGAACTGCAACAGCTGGCGATCGTTATGCACGCCAACGGCCAGCGGACGCACCTGGGCACGTTTCAGGATGGTGTCGATATCTTTGTGCGCCAGTTTGAAATCCTGGCCCGCAGGCACCTGGAACTCAATCAGGCAGATGTCATCGTGGCTGGTGACAATGCGCGCGCCCGTACCGGATGCCAGCACGCGCTCGATGCGAGTGGAACCCTGATCCGGCGTGTAGCTACAGCGTAGTTGCAGGTCGATGTCGCTGCCGGAAACCGGCTGTAGCGTGCGCGCGTGCAACACTGGTGCCGCCAGACGCGCCAGCTCGCTCGCTTCGTCGAGACGCAGCAGCGGCAGCAGGCAGGCATCTTTTACTTTGCGCGGGTCCGCGCTGTAGACACCGGCCACGTCGCTCCAGATGGTGACGCGGGACACGCCCGCCAGGGCGCCAATCTGCGTTGCCGAGTAGTCAGAGCCGTTACGGCCCAGCAGTACGGTTTCACCTGCGTTGCTGCGACTGATAAAGCCGGTCACTACAATACGTTTACCCGGATGTTGCACCAGCAGCTGTTGCAGCAGCGGGTAGGACAACCCTTCGTCTACCTGCGGCTGTGCGGCGCGTTCGGCACGCAGGAAATCACGCGCGTCGAGCCAGGCGGCTTCCACGCCAAGATGTTGCAGCACGGCGGCCATCAGGCGCGCAGACCACACTTCACCATGGCCAACCACTTCCGCATACACCGCATCGGTAATGCCGCTGTCCAGCAGAGCTGCCAGACGCTCAAGGTCGTGAGTAAAGGCGCTTATCAGTCCGTCCGCCACGTCCGCAGGCAGCAAACCGGCAATCAGTTCACTCTGGTAACGACGTAAGGACTGTTGCACCTGATGCGCAGAGAGGCGATCGGTCTGGCTCAGTTTCAGCCAGCTAATCAGCTGGTTGGTGGTGCTGCCCGCCGCAGAGACAACCATCATGTCCCCCGGCTGTGAATACTCGGTCATGATCCCTGCGACACGCAGATAACATTTCACATCAGCAAGACTACTACCACCAAACTTGTGCAGCTGACGACCCTTCGCCCCTGCCTGCGCTATCACACTCATGATTACCCCTTGGCTGCGACCCGGAAGCCATTTTCCAGATCGGCAATTAAATCTTCAGAATCTTCAATACCGGTCGAGATACGCAGCAGCGTCTCGGAAATCCCGGCGGCGGCACGTGCTTCGGGTGCCATACCTGCGTGCGTCATGGTTGCGGCGTGGGAGATCAAGCTTTCAACTCCCCCTAAGGATTCCGCCAGCGTAAACAATGACAACCCGCTCAGGAAGCGACGCAGCGTTTGCTCGTCACCGTCCAGTTCAAAACTTAACATCGCGCCAAATCCTTTCTGTTGGCGCGCGGCAATCTCGTGCCCCTGGTTTTCCGGCAGCGACGGGTGATAAAGCTTCTTCACCAGCGGCTGGGTTTTCAGGAAATCCACGATCGCCTGGGCATTACGCTGCGCCACGTCCATACGCGGTGACAGGGTGCGGATACCACGCAGCAGCAAATAGCTGTCGAACGCGCCCGCGGTGACGCCAATGTTATTGGCCCACCATGCCAGTTCAGTGACAACATCAGGATCTTTGGCAATCACCACACCCGCTACCACGTCAGAATGGCCGTTCAGATATTTCGTGCATGAATGCAACACCAGATCGGCACCCAGTGCCAGTGGGTTCTGAAGGGCCGGACTGAGGAACGTATTATCCACTACACTTATCGCTCCCGCATCCCTTGCGAGCTGACAAATTTTCGCAATATCGACTACGCGCAACAATGGATTGCTTGGACTTTCCACCAGAACCAGCTTTGGCTGTTCGGCTAACGCCTGTTTCAGCGCCTGTTCGTCGTTTTGATCGACAAACAACACGCGGTAGCAGCCACGTTTCGCCAGGCTATCAAACAGACGATAGCTGCCGCCGTAGCAGTCGTGCGGCGCCACCAGCAGATCGCCAGGTTTCAGGAACACCGTGGTCACCAGATGAATGGCAGACATGCCGGTATTGGTTAATACCGCACCTGCGCCGCCTTCCAGTTCCGCCAGCGCGCGCTGGGTGACGTCACGCGTAGGATTGCCGCGACGCGAGTAGTCATGCGCGCGAGGTTCATTAAATCCGGTGAAATTATAGGTGCTGGAGAGATGAATTGGCGGGACAACGCAGCCGTACTGCTCGTCATCATTCAATCCGCTACGCACTGCGATGGTGGCCTGTTTACGCGTCATGGTGAGGCTTCCTGGCGAATGAGGTGAAAAGTCAGGCACCAGAGTAAACATTGAAAGTATGGACGTCAATACATCTGGACATCTAAACTTCTTTGCGTATAGATTGAGCAATGCGCAAATAGCCGTTAAAATTATATGCTTTAGGACACGCTACAGCGGCAATATCCGTGCCTCGGTATCGTCTCTACGGTAAACTACGCAAGATTACGGTTCAAAACTGATGGTTACCGGTTTTGCACCTTTAGATTAATGACTGAGAGGATTAAAGGTATCTCATGGCTGAATGGAGCGGCGAATATATCAGCCCATACGCTGAGCACGGTAAGAAGAGTGAGCAAGTCAAGAAAATCACGGTGTCCATTCCTCTGAAGGTGTTGAAGATCCTCACCGATGAACGTACGCGTCGTCAGGTGAACAACCTGCGTCACGCCACTAACAGCGAACTGCTGTGCGAAGCGTTCCTGCATGCGTTTACCGGCCAACCGTTGCCGAACGATGACGATCTGCGCAAAGAGCGCAGTGACGAAATTCCAGAAGAGGCGAAGGTGATCATGCGTGAACTGGGTATCGACCCGGATACGTGGGAATACTGATAAGCGGATACAAAAAAGGCACCTTGCGGTGCCTTTTTTTCGGGAAACTTATTTAGCGCCCGGGATGCTGAAACGCTTGTTGAAGCGGTCAACACGGCCACCGGTTGCAACATCACGCTGCTTACCAGTGTAGAACGGGTGGCATTTGCCGCACACGTCCAGGTTCAGATCGTGACCCACGGTAGAGCGGATCTGGATAGAGTTACCGCAAGAGCAGTTTGCAGTAATCATTTCGTATTTCGGGTGAATATCTTTTTTCATGGGAGAACCTCAGTTAAGGCCGCGTCGCTCTTCCAGCCCTAACGCCAGACACCACGCGATGTTGAATGTAAGTTCTTTGGCGTAAAGTACACCAAAGGCGGCGAATCATACAGAATTTAACCAACGTATGCAAACTGATCCGCACGCCGCTTTCACTAATGTGTATACTAACGCGCCACTTTTCAAGTCAGGAAGATTCGATGCCCGTCGCTCACGTTGCCCTGCCCGTTCCGCTTCCCCGCACCTTTGACTACCTGCTGCCCGACAGCATGAGCGCCAAAGCGGGCTGTCGCGTGACCGTGCCGTTCGGTAAACAGCAGCGCGTGGGGATCGTCGTCTCCATCAGCGATAAAAGCGAGCTGCCGCTTACCGAGCTGAAATCGATCGTTGAAGTGCTGGACGATGAACCTGTTTACTCTCAAAGCACCTGGCGACTGCTGTTGTGGGCGGCAGATTATTATCACCATCCTATTGGCGACGTATTGTTCCACGCCCTGCCGATTATGCTGCGTCAGGGTAAGCGCGCCAGCCATGCGCCAATGTGGTACTGGTTTGCCACCGAGCAGGGTCAGGCGGTCGACATTAACAGCCTGAAGCGCTCGCAAAAACAACAGCAGGCGTTGGCCGCGCTACGCCAGGGGAAAATCTGGCGCCATCAGGTCGACGAGCTCGAGGTGAGCGAAACCGCGTTGCAGGCATTAAGGAAGAAAGGGCTGAGCGAGCTGGCCAGCGAAGCACCTGCCCTTCACGACTGGCGCGACGGCTTTTCCGTCTCGGGCGATCGCCTGCGTCTGAATACCGAGCAGGCCACCGCCGTGGGCGCGATTCACAGCGCCGCCGATCGTTTCTCCGCCTGGCTGCTGGCGGGCGTCACCGGCTCCGGTAAAACCGAAGTGTATCTGAGCGTACTGGAAAACGTGCTCGCACAGGGCAAACAGGCGCTGGTAATGGTGCCGGAAATCGGCCTGACGCCGCAAACCATCGCCCGTTTCCGTGAACGCTTTAATGCGCCCGTTGAGGTTCTGCACTCCGGCCTGAACGACAGCGAGCGCCTCAGCGCCTGGCTGAAAGCGAAAAACGGCGAAGCGGCGATTGTGATTGGCACCCGTTCCTCACTCTTTACGCCGTTTAAAAATCTCGGCGTTATCGTGATCGATGAAGAGCATGACAGCTCCTATAAACAGCAGGAAGGCTGGCGCTATCACGCCCGCGACTTAGCCGTGTACCGCGCCCACAGCGAGCAAATCCCCATTATTCTGGGGTCCGCCACCCCCGCGCTTGAAACGCTGCACAACGTTCGCCAGCGTAAATACCACATGCTGCGCCTGACGCGCCGCGCGGGGAATGCCCGTCCGGCCATTCAGCATGTGCTGGATCTGAAAGGCCAGCAGGTGCAGGCCGGGTTAGCGCCTGCGCTGATTAGCCGCATGCGCCAACATTTGCAGGCGGGCAACCAGGTGATCCTGTTTCTGAACCGCCGCGGCTTCGCGCCTGCGTTGCTGTGCCACGACTGCGGCTGGATTGCCGAGTGCCCGCGCTGCGATCACTACTACACCTTCCACCAGGCTCAGCGCCATTTACGCTGCCACCACTGCGACAGCCAGCGTCCGGTACCCCGTCAGTGCCCGTCCTGCGGCTCAACGCACATCGTGCCGGTGGGTCTGGGGACGGAGCAGCTCGAACAGGCGCTGGCGCCGTTCTTCCCTGATGTGCCCATTTCGCGTATCGACAGGGATACCACCAGCCGCAAAGGGGCACTGGAGCAGCAGCTGGCGGAAGTGCATCGCGGCGGCGCGCGCATCCTGATTGGCACTCAAATGCTGGCGAAAGGGCATCACTTCCCGGACGTGACGCTGGTCGCCCTGCTGGACGTCGACGGCGCGCTGTTCTCCGCGGATTTTCGCTCCGCCGAGCGTTTCGCACAGCTTTATACCCAGGTTGCTGGTCGCGCCGGTCGAGCGGGTAAGCAGGGCGAAGTAGTGCTGCAAACGCACCATCCTGAGCACCCGCTGCTGCAAACGCTGCTGCACAAAGGCTATGACGCCTTCGCGGACCAGGCGCTGGCCGAACGTCAGACGATGCAGCTTCCTCCGTGGACCAGCCACGTCATCATCCGTGCGGAAGATCATAACAACCAGCAGGCGCCGCTATTCCTGCAACAGCTGAGAAATCTCCTGCAGGCCAGCCCACTGGTGGATAATCAGCTGTGGATTTTAGGCCCGGTACCAGCGCTCGCCCCGAAACGCGGCGGCCGTTTCCGCTGGCAACTCTTACTTCAGCACCCTTCGCGTATCCGTTTACAGCAGATCGTCAGCGGCACGCTGGCGCTGATTAATACCCTGCCGGAAGCGCGAAAAGTGAAGTGGGTTCTGGACGTCGATCCGATTGAAGGCTGAAGACGGATCGAAAAATTTAATGCGCCTCACACTTTTTATGAAAATTCTGTAACCGATTCCATTAACTATCTGTAAAAATGGTGCGGTCCGCAGTTCGGTGTTCAGGCGAGGAGAAGACGTTGAAGTCCAGGAAAGAGGTTGCCTCGGCGACCATGAAAGACGTTGCCGAGAAAGCACAAGTCTCAACAGCAACCGTGTCCCGCGCATTGATGAACCCTGACAAAGTCTCCCAGGCGACCCGAAACCGGGTTGAAAAGGCGGCGCTTGAGGTCGGTTATTTCCCGCAAGCCATGGGGCGCAACGTTAAACGCAACGAATCCCGCACCATCCTGGTGATCGTGCCGGACATCTGCGATCCCTTCTTCAGCGAAATCATCCGCGGCATTGAGGTCACGGCCGCCGCCCAGGGCTATCTGGTGCTGATTGGTGATTGTGCCCACCAGAACCAGCAGGAAAAAACGTTCATCGACCTGATCATCACCAAGCAGATTGATGGCATGCTGCTGCTTGGCTCACGCCTGCCGTTTGATGCCAGCATTGAAGAACAGCGCAATTTACCGCCAATGGTCATGGCGAACGAATTCGCGCCGGAGCTGGAGCTGCCGACCGTTCATATCGATAACCTCACCGCCGCGTTCAACGCCGTGAACTATCTTCAGGAGCTGGGGCATAAGCGTATCGGTTGTATTGCCGGACCAGAAGAGATGCCGCTGTGTCATTACCGGTTGCAGGGCTACGTTCAGGCGCTTCGCCGTACCGGGGCTGTTGTCGATCCGCACTACATTGCGCGCGGTGATTTCACCTTTGAAGCGGGCGGGCAGGCGCTGGAAAAATTGCTTGCCTTACCAGAACCGCCTACCGCGGTCTTCTGCCACAGCGACGTGATGGCGCTGGGGGCGTTATCCTACGCCAAACGTCACGGCCTGCGCGTGCCGAAGGACCTGTCGATAATCGGTTTTGATAATATTTCGCTTTCGGAGTTTTGCGATCCGCCGCTTTCGACTGTTTCGCAGCCGCGGTATGACATTGGCCGGGAAGCGATGCTGCTTTTGCTGGATCAGCTGCACGGTCAAACAGTTAGCAGTGGGTCACGACTACTGGATTGTGAGCTGATTGTGCGCGGCTCTACCCAGGCATTAACTTAAAGTAAATACCTTTCGACACCCTTATCTGGTCAAAGCCCCGTCGCTTAAGTAACATGGCGGGCTGACGAACGAATAAATACAGCGAAACGATAGTGGCACAACGAGATTATGTACGTCGCGGCCAGCCGGCACCTTCGCGACGCAAAAAGAGTAGTTCAAAAAGCAAGCAACGTAGCCTGTCTGCTGTCTCCCCAGCCATGGTCGCCATTGCTGCGGCTGTGCTGGTGGCCTTTATTGGCGGCCTCTACTTCATTACGCATCATAAAAAAGAAGAGTCTGAAGCCCTTCAGGGTAACAAGGTCGTCGGCAACGGCCTTCCTCCGAAGCCTGAAGAGCGCTGGCGCTACATTAAAGAGCTGGAAAGCCGCCAGCCTGGCGTACGTGCGCCTACCGAGCCTTCTGCCGGGGGTGAAGTGAAGAATGCCGATCAGCTGACGGACGAACAGCGCCAGTTGCTCGCTCAGATGCAGGCGGACATGCGCCAGCAGCCTACACAGTTGAACGAAGTACCGTGGAACGAACAAACCCCGGCGCAGCGTCAGCAAACGTTGCAGCGCCAGCGTCAGGCACAGCAGCAAACGCAACAGCAGCAGTGGACGCAGACGCAGCCGGTACAACAGCCGCGTACACAACCGCAGCAGCAGACGCGTACTGTACAAACGCAGCCTGTTCAGCAGCAGCCGAAAGCCCAGCCGCAGAAGCAAACAGCACAGCCGTATCAGGATCTGTTGCAGACGCCTGCACATACCACTGCGCAACAGCCAAAAACGCAGCAGGCTGCGCCGGTCACTAAAGAGACCGAGGCACCAAAGCAGACGGCTGAGAAAAAAGATGAACGCCGCTGGATGGTTCAGTGCGGTTCGTTTAAAGGCGCTGAGCAGGCAGAAACGGTGCGAGCTCAGCTGGCATTTGAAGGATTTGACTCACGCATTACCACCAATAACGGCTGGAATCGCGTGGTGATTGGACCGGTCAAAGGCAAAGAAAACGCAGACGGCACCATTTCCCGTTTGAAAGTGGCTGGCCACACAAACTGCATTCGACTCGCCTCCGGGGGTTGAAACCCCCAAAATCCCCCCCATCTATCATTTAATTCAGCCCTGAGCACAGGCTCAGGGCTTCTGTTTCCCGAATCTGTAACCAGGGGGTCTGCTCGTGACAACAATAGTAAGTGTACGCCGTAACGGCCAGGTGGTAATTGCCGGTGATGGCCAGGCCACGCTGGGTAATACCGTCATGAAAGGCAACGTGAAGAAAGTACGTCGTCTTTATAACGACAAAGTGATCGCCGGTTTCGCAGGCGGCACGGCTGATGCCTTCACGCTGTTTGAACTGTTTGAACGCAAACTGGAAATGCATCAGGGTCATCTGGTGAAAGCCGCCGTTGAGCTGGCAAAAGACTGGCGTACCGACCGCATGCTGCGCAAGCTCGAAGCGCTGCTGGCCGTGGCTGACGAAAACGCCTCGCTGATCATCACCGGTAACGGCGACGTGGTTCAGCCTGAAAACGACCTGATTGCCATCGGCTCTGGCGGCCCGTACGCCCAGGCCGCAGCCCGTGCGCTGTTGGAAAATACCGACATGAACGCGCGCGATATCGCGGTGAAAGCGTTGGATATTGCAGGTGATATCTGCATCTATACCAACCACAATCACACCATCGAAGAATTGACCTCCAAAGCGTAAGGATCGCCCATGTCTGAAATGACCCCACGCGAAATTGTCAGCGAACTGAACAAACACATTATCGGCCAGGACAACGCCAAGCGCTCCGTGGCTATCGCACTACGTAACCGCTGGCGTCGCATGCAGCTCGACGAAGAGCTTCGCCACGAAGTGACACCAAAAAATATTCTGATGATCGGCCCGACCGGGGTGGGTAAAACCGAAATCGCCCGTCGTCTGGCCAAACTGGCTAACGCGCCGTTCATCAAAGTTGAAGCCACCAAGTTCACCGAAGTGGGCTATGTGGGTAAAGAAGTGGACTCCATCATCCGCGACCTGACCGATTCAGCGATTAAGATGGTGCGTGTCCAGGCGATTGAGAAAAACCGCTATCGCGCCGAAGAGATGGCCGAAGAGCGTATTCTCGACGTGCTGATCCCACCGGCAAAAAATAACTGGGGACAGGCTGAACAGCAGCCTGAACCTTCTGCTGCGCGTCAGGCATTCCGCAAAAAACTGCGTGAAGGCGAGCTGGACGACAAAGAGATTGAGATCGATCTCGCTGCCGCGCCAATGGGCGTGGAAATCATGGCCCCTCCGGGCATGGAAGAGATGACCAGCCAGTTGCAGTCCATGTTCCAGAACCTGGGCGGGCAGAAGCAGAAAGCGCGTAAGCTGAAAATCAAAGACGCGATGAAGCTGCTGATTGAAGAAGAAGCAGCGAAGCTGGTTAACCCGGAAGAGCTGAAACAGGACGCTATCGACGCGGTTGAGCAGCACGGTATCGTGTTTATCGACGAAATCGACAAAATCTGTAAGCGCGGCGGCAACAGCTCCGGCCCGGATGTTTCCCGCGAAGGCGTTCAGCGCGACCTGCTGCCGCTGGTGGAAGGTTGCACCGTCTCTACCAAGCACGGCATGGTGAAAACTGACCACATTCTGTTTATCGCGTCAGGTGCGTTTCAGGTTGCCAGCCCATCCGATCTCATTCCGGAACTGCAGGGTCGTCTGCCAATCCGCGTTGAGCTGCAGGCGCTGACCACTGAAGATTTCGAACGTATCCTGACTGAGCCAAACGCTTCTGTGACCGTACAGTACAAAGCGCTGATGGCGACCGAAGGCGTGAATATCGAGTTCACCGACGATGGGATCAAACGCATCGCTCAGGCCGCATGGCAGGTCAACGAAACCACCGAAAACATCGGTGCGCGTCGTCTGCACACCGTGCTGGAACGCCTGGTGGAAGATATCTCTTACGATGCGAGCGACCTTAACGGTCAAACCATTACCATTGACGCAGAGTATGTGGGCAAACACCTGGATGCGTTAGTGGCAGATGAAGATCTGAGCCGTTTTATTCTATAATCGCGTTCAATGCATTTTCATCACTGTTGATGGGGGCTATGGCCCCCATTTTTATTGGCTAAATAACTATGACTGATATCAGCCGTACGCAGGCGTGGCTCGAAAGTCTGCGTCCAAAAACGCTTCCTCTGGCTTTTGCCGCCATTATCGTCGGTACCGCACTTGCCTGGTGGCAGGGGCATTTCGATCCCCTGGTGGCTGGTCTGGCGCTTGTCACCGCCGGGCTACTGCAAATCCTCTCTAATCTCGCCAATGATTACGGCGATGCGGTAAAAGGCAGCGATAAACCTGATCGTATCGGGCCGCTGCGCGGGATGCAAAAAGGGGTGATTACCCAGGCACAGATGAAGCGGGCGCTGATTATCACCGTGGTGTTGATTTGCCTGTCCGGCCTGGCGCTGGTGACGGTCGCCTCGAAAACCACCAGCGATTTCATTGGCTTCCTGGTGCTGGGCTTGCTCGCCATTATTGCAGCAATTACCTATACCGTTGGGACGCGTCCTTACGGGTATATTGGTCTGGGCGACATCTCCGTACTGGTGTTCTTCGGCTGGCTGAGCGTCATGGGAAGCTGGTACTTGCAGGCGCATACGGTGATCCCCGCCCTGTTCCTGCCCGCGACCGCCTGCGGTCTGCTGGCGACGGCGGTGCTGAATATCAATAACCTGCGCGACATCGACAGCGACCGTGAGAACGGTAAGAACACGCTGGCCGTGCGTCTGGGCCCGGTGAATGCCCGCCGCTATCACGCCTGCCTGCTCATCGGCGCGCTGGTCTGCCTGGCGCTGTTCAATCTGATCTCTCTGCACAGCCTGTGGGGCTGGCTGTTTGTGCTCGCCGCACCGCTGCTGGTCAAGCAGGCCCGCTATGTCATACGTGAACTCAGCCCGGCTGCCATGCCGCCGATGCTGGAGCGCACGGTAAAAGGCGCGTTGCTGACTAACCTGCTGTTCGTCATCGGGATTGTCTTAAGCCAGACGCTGAGTTAGCTGACAAATATCAATTAACAATTGATGATTTTGCCAACAAGGCATTTCGCACGATATACTGAACACATTCGCAGCAACAGAGCGTTAAACCTATGAAATACGATACCTCCGAGCTTTGTGACATCTACCAGGAAGATGTCAACGTCGTTGAACCCCTGTTCTCCAACTTTGGTGGACGGTCGTCGTTTGGCGGACAAATCATCACGGTGAAATGTTTCGAGGACAACGGGTTGCTGTACGATCTGCTCGAAGAGAACGGCCGTGGCCGCGTTCTGGTGGTCGACGGCGGCGGTTCCGTGCGCCGTGCATTGATTGATGCTGAACTGGCGGGAATTGCCGTCCAGAACGAGTGGGAAGGCATTGTGGTGTACGGTTCCGTGCGTCAGGTGGACGATCTCGAAGACATGGATATCGGGATTCAGGCCATCGCGGCCATACCGGTAGGCGCAGCGGGCGACGGCATCGGCGAAAGCGACGTGCGCGTCAATTTCGGCGGCGTGACCTTCTTCTCGGGCGACCACCTTTATGCTGACAATACCGGCATTATCCTTTCTGAGGATGCGCTGGATATTGAGTAGTTAATCGGTAAGCGAGATGCATAAAAAAACCGCCAACAGCAATGTGGCGGTTTTTTTGTCCCTCGGGATTCGCGGTCCGTTGGGTGATATTGCAACCTTTAACCAGGATTTTTATCTTACCCTGATTCATTCCTCAGGTAACCCCTGTCGACCCTTTATGAATTCCTAATTATGTGTGGGAACCTTAACTCCGCAGGTGTTGCTCATTATGATGCTGTGTCCCTTTCCGCCATCTCGCAAATGGGCGCCGGTCCAGGGAAAGGTGTATTCACAACCGTAAAGCAACCTTTAACCGGGCTTGTGTCCACCGACTTATCACCGGTGGTGAACGGTGGAGCGGTAAGCAGCAGGGACCGCATAATGAAACGCTATTTATGTATCGCGTTCATTGTCGCCAGCGTACTCGTTGTAAAGAGCGATGAACCTGTTGGGTTTGTTGCTTTTGCTACGACAGCGCAGGACAAGTAGCGTTAAGGCCGCCTCTGGCGGCCTTTTTTATGGTTGAAATCCGTGAGCAATAACCATAAAAAAGCCGGGTGGCGGCTTCGCCTTACCCGGCCTAATCAGTTAACCCCACCGGAATTAAACTTCTTCCATACGTCCCAGCAGTGCCTGCAGGCGATCCTGCCAGCCGTTCTGCTGTTCGCGCAGCTGGTTGTTTTCGCGCTCCAGTTCTTCACGGCTGTGCTGAGCATTCTGAACTTCCTGGGACAGGGAGTTGTTTTTCTCTTTCAGCTCTTCAATTTCCATCTGCAGCAGGGTGATGGTGTCGATCGCCTGCTGTACTTTCGATTCCAGTTTCTCAAACACTTCTAAAGACATGATGCTACCTCTCCTGAATTGCAAGGCGACGCTTTAACGTAAACGCGCACGACATATACCGTCGATTGTATGGAGCGCGGCGCTCTGTGTCCAGCGACACACCGCGCAGATCGCGGTTTGCAACACTTTTAGGTCTGGTCCTGGTGCGTTCGCGGCATATACCCCTAAATTGTTAACTCTTTAGTTAATGAAATGATTCAGCTCACATTATACCGTTGATGCAAAAACGCGCTTTATGGCGCGAAAACGCTCATTTTATTGACACAGACCACACATTTTGATTTCGATATTTCTCGTTTGTGCTCGTTAACGATAAATTAACACTATGTCTACAGGGCATCGTGGCTGTCACGGGCGGTCACGCAAACAATAAACATTACTCTTTTGCAGGATTCCGATTATGAGTCAGACATCAACCTTAAAAGGCCAGTGCATTGCCGAGTTCCTGGGTACCGGGTTGTTGATATTCTTCGGAGTAGGCTGTGTCGCTGCACTGAAAGTGGCAGGTGCCAGTTTTGGTCAGTGGGAAATCAGTATTATCTGGGGTTTGGGCGTGGCGATGGCCATCTACCTGACCGCAGGGGTTTCCGGCGCACATCTTAACCCGGCGGTGACCATCGCGTTGTGGCTATTCGCGTGCTTTGACGGACGCAAAGTTGTCCCTTTCATCATTTCACAATTTGCCGGCGCCTTTTGCGCAGCGGCGTTAGTTTACGGGCTTTATTACAATCTTTTCACCGACTTCGAACAGACGCATCATATGGTGCGTGGCAGTGTCGAAAGTCTGGATCTGGCAGGCATTTTCTCAACGTATCCGAATCCGCATATTAATTTTGTGCAGGCGTTCGCAGTTGAAATGGTGATTACCGCTATTCTGATGGGCGTCATTATGGCGCTGGGCGACGACGGAAACGGCATTCCGCGCGGCCCGCTGGCACCACTTTTGATTGGCCTTCTGATTGCGGTAATTGGCGCATCAATGGGTCCGCTGACCGGCTTTGCGATGAATCCGGCGCGTGACCTGGGTCCAAAAACCTTCGCCTTCTTTGCAGGATGGGGCGATGTCGCCTTTACCGGCGGCAAAGACATTCCTTACTTCCTGGTTCCGCTGTTCGGGCCAATCGTAGGGGCGGCGCTGGGCGCATTCGGCTATCGCAAATTAATTGGTCGCCACTTACCGTGCGACACCTGTGTGGAAGAGGAAAAAGAGTCGACTTCCACCACACAACAAAAAGCTTCGCTGTAATCTGACTACGGGACACATACCATGACCGAAAAAAAATATATCGTTGCGCTCGACCAGGGCACTACCAGCTCCCGCGCTGTCGTAATGGATCATGACGCGAACATTGTCAGCGTGTCTCAACGCGAATTTGAGCAAATCTATCCGCGTCCAGGCTGGGTTGAACACGACCCGATGGAGATCTGGGCGTCACAAAGCTCCACGCTGGTGGAAGTGCTGGCGAAAGCCGACATCAGTTCTGACGAGATTGCCGCTATCGGTATCACCAACCAGCGTGAAACCACCGTTGTCTGGGAGCGCGAAACCGGTAAGCCCATCTACAACGCCATTGTCTGGCAGTGCCGCCGCACCTCAGAGATCTGCGAAAAACTGAAGCGCGACGGAATGGAAGAGTACGTGCGCAGTACAACCGGTCTGGTCATTGACCCGTATTTCTCCGGCACCAAAGTGAAGTGGATCCTCGACCACGTGGAAGGTTCACGCGAGCGTGCACGACGCGGCGAGCTGCTGTTTGGCACCGTCGATACCTGGCTTATCTGGAAGATGACTCAGGGACGCGTTCACGTCACCGACTACACCAACGCCTCGCGCACCATGCTGTTCAACATCAACACCCTGGAGTGGGATGACAAGATGCTGGACGCGCTGGACATTCCGCGTGCGATGCTGCCAGACGTGCGCAAATCTTCAGAAGTTTACGGCCAGACCAACATCGGCGGTAAAGGCGGCACCCGTATTCCTATCGCCGGTATTGCCGGTGACCAGCAGGCGGCGCTGTTCGGCCAGCTGTGCGTCAAGGAAGGGATGGCGAAGAACACTTACGGCACCGGCTGCTTTATGCTCATGAACACCGGCGAGAAAGCGGTGAAATCAGAAAACGGTCTGCTGACCACCATCGCATGCGGCCCACGCGGTGAAGTGAACTATGCCCTGGAAGGGGCGGTATTCATGGCGGGCGCCTCCATTCAGTGGCTGCGCGACGAGATGAAGCTGATCAGCGATGCGTTTGACTCCGAATACTTCGCGACCAAAGTGAAAGACACCAACGGCGTATACGTGGTGCCAGCGTTTACCGGTCTGGGCGCACCGTACTGGGATCCGTACGCCCGCGGCGCGATTTTCGGCCTGACGCGCGGTGTGAACTCAAACCACATTATTCGTGCGACCCTGGAATCTATCGCCTACCAGACGCGCGACGTGCTGGAAGCGATGCAGGCGGACTCCGGCATTCGTCTGCACGCCCTGCGCGTGGACGGCGGTGCGGTAGCAAACAACTTCCTGATGCAGTTCCAGTCCGACATTCTGGGTACCCGCGTTGAACGTCCTGAGGTGCGAGAAGTGACGGCGCTGGGCGCGGCGTATCTGGCAGGTCTGGCGGTTGGCTTCTGGCAAAACCTCGACGAGCTTCAGGAAAAAGCGGTGATCGAACGCGAATTCCGTCCAGGCATCGAAACCACCGAGCGCAACTACCGCTACAGCGGCTGGAAGAAAGCGGTGAAACGAGCCCTGGCATGGGAAGAGCACGACGAGTAAGACAGACTCACCCCTCACCCTAACCCTCTCCCCTTTGGGGAGAGGGCCGGGGGGAGGGGCTCAGACCGCACCACCCCTCCCCCTCCCCACTCTGTGATAAACTTCGTGCAATTCCTTTTGATTGTACGAGTACCTCATGAAACGTGAACTTGCTATCGAGTTTTCCCGCGTCACCGAAGCTGCCGCCCTCGCAGGCTACAAGTGGCTGGGCCGTGGCGACAAAAATACCGCAGACGGCGCAGCCGTCCACGCCATGCGCATTGTGCTTAATCAGGTCAATATCGATGGCACTATCGTCATTGGCGAAGGCGAAATCGACGAAGCCCCGATGCTCTACATCGGTGAAAAAGTCGGGACGGGCAAAGGCGATGCGGTGGATATCGCGGTCGACCCGATCGAAGGCACGCGCATGACGGCGATGGGCCAGGCCAACGCGCTGGCGGTGCTGGCGGTGGGCGATAAGGGCTGCTTCCTCAACGCGCCAGATATGTACATGGAAAAGCTGATTGTCGGTCCTGGTGCTAAAGGCGCTATCGACCTTAGCCTGCCGCTGGATGCCAACCTGCGCAATATCGCAGCGGCGCTGGGTAAACCGCTCAACGAACTCACCGTGACCATCCTGGCGAAACCGCGCCACGACGCCACCATCGCTTATCTGCAAGCACTCGGCGTGCGCGTATTTGCCATTCCTGATGGCGACGTTGCCGCCTCTATTCTGACCTGCATGCCGGACAGCGAGGTCGACGTGCTTTACGGCATCGGCGGCGCGCCGGAAGGTGTGGTCTCTGCGGCAGTGATCCGCGCGCTGGACGGCGATATGCAGGCGCGTCTGCTGCCACGCCATGAGGTCAAAGGCGACAGCGACGAGAACCTTCGCATTGGTGAAGACGAACTGGCGCGCTGTGCGGCGATGGGCATCGAGGCCTATAAAGTGCTCGCGCTGAACGAGATGGCTCGCAGCGATAACGTGGTCTTCTCCGCAACCGGCATCACCAAAGGCGATCTGCTGGATGGCATCACCCGCAAGGGAAACATGGCCACCACTGAAACCCTGCTGATCCGCGGCAAATCCCGCACCATTCGCCGCATTCAGTCCATTCATTATCTCGACCGCAAAGACCCGGACGTACAGACGTACATTCTGTAAAACCGTTTGATCGATAGAGCTTTCCGGCCCGAATGGGCTGGAAATGTTTCCCACAAGTACGGAAGATAGAAGAGAGAAACAGCACAGGAGAAGATCATGGCGGACTGGGTAACAGGTAAAGTCACAAAGGTACAGTTCTGGACCGATGCGCTATTTAGCCTCACGCTGCACGCTCCCGTTCATCCGTTTACCGCCGGGCAGTTTGCCAAGCTCGGGCTGGATATCGACGGTGAACGCGTACAGCGCGCCTACTCTTACGTTAACGCGCCTGATAACCCGGATCTCGAGTTCTATCTGGTCACCGTCCCGGACGGTAAGCTCAGCCCGCGCCTCGCCGCGCTGAAACCGGGCGATGAGGTGCAGATTGTCTCCGACGCGGCGGGGTTCTTCGTGCTGGATGAAATCCCCGACTGTGACACGCTCTGGATGCTGGCGACCGGCACGGCCATCGGCCCGTATCTCTCTATCCTGGAGTACGGCAAAGATCTGGAGCGCTTTAAGAATATCGTGCTGGTTCACGCCGCGCGCTACGCCGCAGACCTGAGCTATTTGCCGCAGATGCAGGCGCTGGAACAGCGATATGGCGGGAAGTTAAAAATTCAGACGGTGGTCAGCCGCGAAACCGCAGCTGGCTCGTTAACCGGCCGCGTTCCGGCGTTGATTGAAAGCGGCGCGCTGGAAGAGGCGGTGGGTTTACCGATGAATACCGAAACCAGCCACGTGATGCTGTGCGGTAACCCGCAAATGGTGCGCGATACGCAGCAACTGCTGAAGGATACCCGGCAGATGACGAAACACCTTCGCCGCCGACCGGGCCATATGACCGCCGAACACTACTGGTGATCAGCGGTACTTCACCTCAAGGGTATCTTTTCCGTATTTGTTCTCGCTCTGGGTGCCAATAAACGCACCCAGTTCGACAACCATCATCACAAAGATAACCGTCGGCAGCAGTCTGCCCACCACCCACGGGAGGATGGAGGGCAGCATTGACCAGTTCCCCGCCACCAGCATCCACGCCAGAATAATCAAAAAAGCCCAAGCGCCGGAGCGACCGCGATCGTGCAGACGTTTCACCACCACGGCGGCGGTTGGCCACAGTAAACAGACCAGCGCAAAAGCCGCAGTTTGCGTGCTCAGCCAGGCGTTATAGGCAACAAAAAACAGAAGCAGCATGGCGACAACCCACGCTGCCATCCAGATCCAGAAGTCACGGCGTCCAATACGCCCTTTGAATGAAAACAACCACTGCTGTATGGTCATGTAAGGTTCCTTATTATTGTTTAGCCCGCATTTTACCCTGGAGTTGTGACCTTTTGACAAGCCGACCAGATATCGTTTTAATCATGGGCAATAACGGCCAGGGGCAATGTTGATGAAAAGTTCGGCACACTCTCTTTATTTGTGTTTAGCGATGCTGAGCGCCAGTTTTTCTCTGCACGCCGCGGAACCGGCTTCCCCGGTCACCGCCCCCTACCTTCTGGCGGGCGCCCCCTCTTTCGATCAATCTATCAGCCAGTTCCGCGAAGCCTTCAATAAAGAAAACCCCTCGCTTGCGCTGGGGGAGTTCCGTGCGATTGACGGTGCCCGCGATACGCCAACCCTGACCCGCGCTGCCAGCAAAATTAACGAGAATCTATATGCTTCCACTGCCCTTGAGCGCGGAACGTTAAAAATCAAAAGCATGCAGATCACCTGGCTGCCGATTCAGGGCCCAGAGCAGAAAGCGGCGAAAGCGAAAGCGCTGGAGTATATGAGCGCTATTCTGCGCGCCTTTACCCCCACCTTCACGAAAGCGCAAAGCCAGCAAAAGCTGCAAAAACTGCTTACCGCCGGGAAAAACAAACGCTATTACGCCGATACGGAAGGTGCCGTTCGCTATGTCGTCGCAGATAACGGCGAAAAGGGGCTGACCTTCGCGGTTGAACCGATTAAGCTGGCCCTATCAGACGCACTCGAGGGGGCGAATTAATGACAAAAAGCAAAGCCTTTCGAGGGAAAATCTCTATACTGATTCACAGACCATGCTGCCCTTAAGGGTGGCCATATTCCTTAATTCGCTTATTGAGCGTGGAGAATTGAAATGCGACATCCTTTAGTGATGGGTAACTGGAAACTGAACGGCAGCCGCCACATGGTAAACGAACTGGTTGCTAACCTGCGTAAAGAGCTGGCTGGCGTGACCGGCTGCGCGGTTGCTATCGCTCCGCCGGATATGTACCTGGATCTGGCTAAACGTGCCGCTGACGGCAGCCACATCATTCTGGGCGCGCAGAACGTTGACGTTAACCTGTCTGGCGCGTTTACCGGTGAAACCTCCGCTGAAATGCTGAAAGACATCGGCGCGAAATACATCATCATCGGCCACTCTGAGCGTCGCACCTACCACAAAGAATCTGACGAGTTCATCGCGAAGAAATTCGCTGTGCTGAAAGAGCAGGGTCTGATCCCGGTTCTGTGCATCGGTGAAACCGAAGCAGAAAACGAAGCGGGTAAAACCGAAGAAGTGTGCGCACGTCAGATCGACGCTGTGCTGAAAACCCAGGGCGCGGCAGCGTTCGAAGGAGCGGTTATTGCTTACGAGCCAGTCTGGGCGATCGGTACCGGCAAATCTGCAACTCCAGCGCAGGCACAGGCGGTGCACAAGTTCATCCGTGACCACATTGCAAAAGCAGACGCGAAAGTGGCTGAGCAGGTCATCATCCAGTACGGCGGTTCCGTTAACGCATCAAACGCAGCTGAGCTGTTCACCCAGCCAGACATCGATGGCGCGCTGGTTGGCGGCGCATCCCTGAAAGCAGACGCTTTCGCGGTGATCGTTAAAGCGGCAGAAGCGGCTAAGCAGGCGTAATTGCCTTTGGGGCGGGTGGCGCTTCGCTAACCCGCCCTACAAAACCACTACAAACGTCCTAATACGCTAAACCACAAATAATCCAGCGGCAGCAGCACCAGATACGTCGCAATCGCCAGCGCCAGGCAGAGCAGCATCCCCGCCTTCGCAGGCACTTTCCCTAAGCCCATCGCCACCACAATCGGCGACGCCTGATACGGCAGCAGCGGCGTGGAATACCCCAGCACCTGAATCATGATCACCGACAGCAGCGGGAAGCCGGTCGCGTCGGAGAAGCTCTGCGCCAGCGTGGTGTACAGCGCCGGAACGCCGTTGGCGGTCATAATGAAGTTGAGCGCCGTGGTGATCCCCGTCAGCGCCAGGAAGCTGGTAAACGGGCGGTCTGCATCCAGCGGCATGATATGGAGCAACGCCTCGCCTACGGCCGCACCGATACCGGTCTGCGTCACCGTAATGGCCAGCCCGAGTATACCCGCGACGTAAATACAGGTGCGCATATTCACCCCCGCCGAGAACTCCTCGCCGGTGATAAATCCGATGCGCGGCAGCATAACGATGACCGAGGCCGCCAGCCCTGTCCACGCTGGGCCCACGCCGTGCCAGCTCTCCGTTACCCACATCGTCAACACCACCGCCAGCAGCCAGGCGAGTCGTTTTTCGTCACGCCCCATCGGTTCAGACGGCGTCAGATCCTTCGCTGGTTTCGGGCTACCGGGGAACAGCCAGCAGATCAGGCCAATCAGAATCAGGCCTTTGAGAATACCCAGCATCGGCGTGTGCAGCAGCAGATACGGGACATAGTTGAGGTGGATACCGTATGAGCCTTCCGCCGCGCCGCTCATCACAAGGTTTGGCACGTTAGCGGGCAAAATAGTGGCCGAGAGCTGGAAAGTGCCAAACCCGACCGCCAGCGCCAGGCCAAACCAGGCCCGCGAGCCATCAGGAATGCCGGCCCGCTTCGCCATCGCGGCGACAATCGGCATCAGCAGCGCAATACGTCCCATGTTCGACGGCATCACGAATGCCAGGGCATAGCTCAGCAGCACAACGCTTGCCACCATCAGCACCCAGGAGTCGGTAAGCTTTGCCGACAGCGCCCGGGCGGCCCTGTCCGCCAGGCCGGTTTTCCGAATCGCCACGCCCAGCACAAAGCCGCTGAACACCAGCCAGAAGGCAGACGAGGCGAAGCCGCCAAAGATCACTTCCGGCGGGGCGATTCTGGCGGTCATCGCCGCCGTAAAGAACAGCAGCGCGGTGATAAATTCCGGCAACAGCGACGTCGCCCACAGCACGATGGTGACGCCGACGATCAGCGAGGGAAGCAGCAGAGGATGCGTTAACCAGAGCGACATACCTGTCTCCTGTAGAATTTTTCAGCAAGTCTACGGCGACAGGCAGGGCGAGTAAACGCTATTTATGGTGGGGTCACTTCAGGATATCGCATTGATGATCCTGCAATTCCTCAGCCGACGCACGGTTAAAGGTCAGCAGGTTACGCTCCGTCGCCAGCAGTACAAATGAGCCGTCCGACTGCTGCGCCATCGCCAGCGCGAAGCGTCCCATATGGTCGCGCGCTTCCGGCAGCTCTTCCGCCAGCATCATAAACGGGCTGCGCTGCACCAGTTCGTTCTCCGTCACCCGACGGGCAAGGTACTCATGCCCTTCCAGCCCGCCCGGAAGCGGTAGCCACTGGGTGCTGATTTGCCCCTGCGCCGCGTTCAGCTTCTCGCGCACGTCCGGGCGCAGGCAGGAGATGTGGATATGAAAATGGTTCTGCGTGCGCCCGGTCGGGGAGTTGATGGTCAGAGAAACAGCGCTGTCAGGCACGTCGGCTCCCCGTTTCATGCTCATAAAATGACGAGACTGCCATGCCAGCCAGAAGAAATTCGGTGTCTGAGGCTCAGTCAGCAGCGGGCTTTCGGTGCCGTTGATACGGTACGTGGGCATCAGCAGGTATTGCAGCGGTCCGTTGCGGTCCTTGAACACCACGTAGCCCGCATCTGGCATCACCTGCGCACACGGTGCCGGGTTACGGTTATGCAGCTGGTTGGGCACACACTGGTCGAGCACGATATGGCGCAACGCATTCGGATTACCCGCTTTCATCCAGTACACGCCGCCTGCGGCAAGGGCGATAACGATCAGAATCAGTAAGATAATTTTTTTCACAACGCGTTCCCTGTTTTCAATAGAGGCAAAAGAGTAACGCAAAATGATGACCAAATAAAAAACCCGGTGGATTTCTCACACCGGGTTACCGTGTCGTTCTTTGTAAAACGCTTAGCGCTTGCTGATCTGGTCGAAGGTGCCGCCGTTAGAGAAGTGCTCTTTTTGCGCTTTGGTCCAGCCGCCAAAAACATCATCGATAGTGAACAGCTTCAGTTTCGGGAAGGCATTTTCGTATTTCTTCGCGACGGCCTCATCGCGCGGGCGGTAGAAGTTTTTCGCCGCAATTTCCTGCCCTTCCGGTGAGTAGAGGTACTTCAGGTAGACTTCCGCCACCGCTTTGGTGCCCTTCTTATCAACAACCTTATCGACGACGGAGACGGTCGGCTCAGCCAGGATGGATTCGCTCGGGGTCACGATCTCGAATTTGTCTTTACCCAGCTCGTTGGTCGCCAGTAGGGCTTCGTTTTCCCAGGCAATCAGCACGTCGCCGATGCCGCGCTCGACGAAGGTGTTAGTTGCGCCGCGCGCGCCGGAGTCCAGCACTTCGACATTTTTAAACAGCGCTTTCACGAATTCCTGCGCTTTAGCCTGGTCACCGTTGTTGTGGTGCAGGGCGTAGCCCCAGGCCGCCAGGTAGTTCCAGCGTGCGCCGCCGGAGCTTTTCGGGTTCGGCGTGATGACAGACACGCCCGGCTTAATCAGGTCGTTCCAGTCTTTAATCTGTTTCGGGTTGCCTTTGCGCACCAGGAAGACGATGGTCGAAGTGTATGGCGCAGAGTTGTCCGGCAGGCGCTTGATCCAGTTTTTGTCGATACGGCCACGCTCCGCGATCGCGTCCACGTCATAAGCCAGCGCCAGGGTAACCACATCGGCTTCAATGCCGTTGATCACCGATGTCGCCTGCTTACCTGAACCGCCGTGAGACTGGCGAACCACCACGTTATCGCCGGTTTCCTGTTTCCAGTGCGCCGCAAAAGCTTTGTTGTACTGGTCGTACAGTTCACGCGTCGGATCGTACGACACGTTCAGTAACTGAATGTCCTTTGCCAGAACGCTGGTCGATGCCAGCAATAATGTTAACCCCACGCCCCATTTATTCATCGCCCGGCTCTCTTGTGTAGTGTTTTGATGAATGCAGCGTGCCAGAAAGCTAACCGATGATTAAAGAATAAAAAAAGATTGGCTATAACGTGGAGGAATAAAAAAAGTGAATGAGCGGCCTGATGCCCTCACCCCAACCCTCTCCCACGGGAGAGGGAGCAACCATAAAAAACGGTAACCCAAGGGTTACCGTTTTGCATTTACCTTGCCGCCACCGGGCAACAGAGCCGATCAGTACAGTTTTTTCGCGCAGTCCAGCCAGTCACCTTTGAACGGACGCTTCATGTTTTCAATGGCGTCGATGATGTCATGGTGAACCAGTTTCTCGTTCTGAATACCGACGCAGCGGCCGCCGTGGCCCTGTAGCAGCAGCTCGATCGCGTACGCACCCATGCGGGACGCCAGGATACGGTCGTACGGGCCTGGGGAACCGCCACGCTGAATGTGACCCAGAACGGTCGCGCGGGTTTCGCGTTTGGTTTCGGTTTCGATGTACTTCGCCAGCTCGTCAACGTCACAGATGTGCTCGGTGATAGCAACGATGGCGTGTTTCTTACCTTTCGCGATGCCGGCTTTGATCTCTGCGACCAGATCTTCACGGCTGAACTCTACTTCCGGAACTACCACGAACTCACAGCCACCGGCAATGGCCGCTGCCAGGGTCAGGTCACCGCAGTAACGGCCCATCACTTCAACAATGGAAATACGCTGGTGAGAGGAAGAGGTGTCACGCAGGCGGTCAATCGCTTCCACAACGGTACCCAGCGCGGTGAAGTAACCGATGGTGTAATCAGTGCCTTTGATGTCGTTGTCGATAGTGCCAGGCAGGCCGATGCACGGGAAGCCCATTTCAGTCAGACGTTTTGCACCCATGTACGAGCCGTCGCCGCCGATAACCACCAGCGCATCCAGACCCCGTTTTTTCATGTTTTCGATAGCCACTTCACGGATGTGTTCGTCACGGAATTCCGGGAAGCGCGCGGAACCGAGGAAAGTACCGCCACGGTTGATCATGTCAGACACGCTGTAGCGGTCGAGCTGAACCATGCGGTCTTCATACAGACCCAGGTAACCGTCATAGATACCAAAAACTTCCAGACCTTCCGTCAGCGCTGCACGGACAACCCCACGGATTGCCGCGTTCATGCCCGGCGCATCACCGCCGCTTGTCAACACACCGATTTTCTTAATCATGACTACCTCTGAACTTAGGAATGCAAAATTGAAATCTGCTGCCGGAAGAAACTGTTCAACCGTCGAATACTGCAAATAGTATATCAATCCCTTCCAGCTGAATTGATTCAGGTCAGGCCATATGGTGGTAATTTATCCACAAAATGCTGGTCTGGCTCACTTTTTTACAACGAATTACGAAAGCTCAAAACGCTCTGGGGACGACAGAGCACGGATCCTGGTGAATAATGACGTCTGACCCAGGGAAACGCTGCAAAATCGCCTGCTCCACCTGTTCAGCGACCATATGCGCCTGAACCAGTGGCAGGTTGTCTTCCATTTCCAAATGAATCTGAATAAAGCGGGTCGGCCCTGACTGCCGCGTACGAAGATCGTGAGCACCACTGACGCCAGGCCAGTGGGTCACGATGGCATAAATTTCATCACGTTCTGCATCCGGAAGCGCACGGTCAAGAAGCGACTGTACCGCGTCATACCCCATCCGCAACGCGCTGTATAAAATATAGATCCCTATCCCTAACGCAAACAACGCATCGGCACGATGCCAGCCATACCAGGCCAGACCGAGCGCAATAAGAATAGCCCCATTCATCATAACATCAGACTGATAATGAAGCATATCGGCCCGTACAGCCTGGCTTTGTGTTTTGCGTACAACCCAGCGCTGGAACGTTACAAGAACAAGTGTGCTTATAAGTGCAACTACCGTTACGACCACGCCAACGCCCGGATCGTTCATTGGTGACGGCGAAACAAGATGCTGAATGCCGGTCAAAAACAGGAAAAGCGCAGAGCCCGAAATAAACATGCTTTGTGCCAACGCGGCCAGCGATTCCGCTTTGCCGTGGCCAAACGTATGCTCTTCATCCGCCGGTTGCAGCGAGTAGCGCACCACCAGCAGGTTGGTCAGCGAGGCGGCAATATCCACCAGCGAATCCACCAGCGCCGCCAGAATACTGACCGAGCCGGTGTACCACCACGCGAAAATTTTAATGATCAGCAAACACGACGCCGTCACCGTCGCGGCTATTGCGGCCCGGCTTACCAGCCGTCCATAGGATTGATTCATAAACACTCCTGTCATGCCATGGCGCTAGTATAACGGATGGCGGTGGAGTGAAAGGATGAATAAAGCGTTAACAACACTGAACGATGGGCAAAAAAAACCCCCACATCATGTGGGGGAAGACAGGGATGGTGTCTATGGCAAGGAAAACAGGGTTTACTGGTTACTACGGGTACTGCTATTGCTACTGAAAAGCGTCATATCTGAGCTTCGCTGCATCCGTGCAACCTCACGCAACTGGTTCATACGTTGCTGATGTTTGGTATTCAAAACCGCTTGCTGCTCGGGCGTTAGCAGGTGGAACATCTGGTTGCGAACCTTCGCCATTTCTACCTGGCGGGCAACCTGTTCCTGCGCCATTTTTTCTGCCTGAGCGCGTACAGCGCTTTCGTCAAAATTTTCTGCGGTGACAAGGCGATGCATTGTCTCCATTTCGCTAACATTAACAGGGGGCTGGTCGTGTCGTGCCCTCTGCATCAGATCTCGCATCTGTTGACGCTGATGTTCGGTTAAACTTATGCCGTCAAACATATGGCTTTGGCTGCTGTGCTGCGTTGCGCCCTCTACTGAGGAACCGTTATCGCTGTTGATAGCTACAGCAGCCTGGCTAAACGCATAGAAGGCCAGCGTTGAGGCCATGACGGCAGCGGTAACTTTGCGCATCACTTGCTCCCAAAATCTTTCGTTTCGCGATTCAACGAGAGACAGTCTACGATTCAGGCTGCAAACATGCGTCAGGGGGTGTAAAACAACGTAAAGTCATGGATTAGATAGCCTTGATGTCGTAATTTCTGCCTCGGAGGTATTTAAACAATGAATAAAATCCTGTTAGTTGATGATGACCGAGAGCTCACATCTCTTTTAAAGGAGTTGCTCGACATGGAAGGTTTCAACGTCCTGGTTGCCCATGATGGGGAACAGGCGCTGAGTCTCCTTGACGACAGCATCGATTTACTTTTGCTCGACGTCATGATGCCGAAGAAAAACGGTATTGATACGTTGAAAGAACTTCGCCAGACACACCAGACCCCCGTCATTATGCTGACCGCGCGCGGCAGCGAGCTTGACCGCGTACTCGGCCTTGAGCTGGGTGCGGATGACTATTTACCTAAGCCGTTCAACGACCGTGAACTGGTGGCCCGTATTCGCGCGATCCTGCGCCGCTCTCACTGGAGCGAGCAGCAGCAGAATACCGACAACAGCTCACCTACGCTGGAAGTGGACTCCCTGAGCCTGAACCCGGGCCGCCAGGAAGCGAGCTTCGACGGTGAAACGCTGGAGCTAACCGGCACCGAGTTCACCCTGCTGTATCTGCTGGCGCAGCATCTCGGCCAGGTGGTGTCGCGTGAACACTTGAGCCAGGAAGTGCTGGGCAAACGCCTCACCCCGTTTGACCGCGCCATCGATATGCATATCTCGAACCTGCGCCGTAAGCTGCCAGAACGTAAAGACGGTCACCCCTGGTTTAAAACCCTGCGTGGTCGCGGTTATCTGATGGTTTCCGCTTCATGATAGGCAGCTTAACCGCCCGCATCTTCGCCATCTTCTGGCTGACGCTGGCACTGGTTTTAATGCTCGTTTTGATGTTGCCAAAACTCGACTCACGCCAGATGACGGAGCTGCTCGACAGCGAGCAACGTCAGGGCGTGATGATCGAGCAGCACGTGGAAGCGGAGCTGGCAAACGATCCGCCGAACGATTTAATGTGGTGGCGCAGGCTGTTTCGCGCTATCGACAAGTGGGCGCCCCCCGGACAACGTCTTTTACTGGTCACCAGTGAAGGCCGCGTGATTGGGGCCGATCGCAATGAAATGCAGATTATCCGCAACTTTATTGGCCAGGCGGATAACGCCGATCACCCGCAGAAAAAGAAATATGGTCGGGTAGAAATGGTGGGCCCTTTCTCGGTGCGGGATGGGGAAGATAACTACCAGCTCTACCTGATTCGCCCCGCGAGCAGTTCCCAGTCCGACTTCATCAACCTGCTATTTGACCGTCCGCTGTTGCTGTTGATTGTCACCATGCTGGTTAGTTCCCCACTGCTGTTATGGCTGGCGTGGAGCCTGGCGAAACCGGCGCGTAAGCTGAAAAACGCGGCGGACGAAGTGGCGCAGGGCAACCTGAGGCAGCATCCGGAGCTGGAATCCGGGCCGCAGGAGTTCCTGGCCGCCGGAACCAGTTTTAACCAGATGGTGAGCGCGCTTGATCGAATGATGACGGCCCAGCAACGTCTGCTGTCGGATATCTCCCACGAGCTGCGTACGCCGCTCACGCGTTTACAGCTGGGTACCGCCCTGCTGCGCCGTCGCAGCGGTGAGAGCAAAGAGCTGGAGCGTATTGAGACGGAAGCGCATCGCCTGGACAGCATGATCAACGATCTGCTGGTGATGTCGCGCAATCAGCAGAAAAACGCGCTGGTGAGCGAAACGGTGAAAGCCAATCACCTCTGGCATGAGGTGCTGGACAACGCGGCCTTCGAAGCGGAACAGATGGGCAAATCCTTCACCGTCAATTTCCCGCCGGGCCCGTGGCCGCTGTACGGTAACCCCAACACGCTGGAAAGCGCGCTGGAGAATATCGTGCGTAACGCCCTGCGCTACTCGCACACGAAGATTGAAGTGGCGTTTTCGGTGGATAAAGACGGGATCACTATCATCGTGGACGACGACGGTCCAGGCGTCAGCCCGGAAGATCGCGAGCAGATTTTCCGTCCGTTCTACCGTACCGACGAGGCGCGCGACCGTGAATCTGGCGGTACGGGGCTGGGTCTGGCGATTGTTGAAACCGCCATGCAGCAGCACCGTGGCTGGGTGAAAGCCGATGACAGCCCGCTGGGCGGGCTGCGGCTAACGCTGTGGCTGCCGCTGTATAAGCGTTCGTAATCCCCTCACCCTAACCCTCTCCCCATAGGGGAGAGGGGACGGCTCGGTGCGGTCTTTTCACCCTCGCCCCTTTGGGGAGAGGGCCGGGGTGAGGGGCAATTATTTCCCCCACAATCTCCGCGAACTGCTCTCGATCTTGCCGCTTATCCGCCGCTTCTGCATCGTTCTGGTCCAGCTAGTGGATAATCCTGCCGCTGACAGCAGGCGGTGAAACTGTTCATCGTCGAAGGGCATATGCCAGGCAATGGCACAGGCCTCGTATACCGACACCTCACTCAGGCGCGAAGCCAGCTCAAGCGGCGCATCCGCCGAAACCTGTCCCGCCTGCACAACGCGATACAGCCAGCCGGTTTTACCCGCGTTTTGCAGCTGGGCCGACATATCCTGAATGCCAAAATGGTAGTTAAGCTTGAAGCACGGCGAGCGCGGCTGGGTGACCTGAATCAGAGCATCGCCCCAGCGATAAATATCGCCAATAAAGACGTTCTTCTCCGTCAGCCCTTCCGTTGAGAGATTTTCGCCAAACGCGGGGGCGACGAAAAGGTCCGCCTGTTCAGGAAATTCGGTTTTCCAGTGCTGATAGTGCTCGCGCGGATAGTGGCACAGCGCACGATCGGGCCCGCCGTGGATTTTCTTTTCGGCCTGCTGGTCACCCGCCAGACCAAGCTCGGTAAGCGTCAGCTCACCGTCGACCTGCACTTTGGCTATAGCGCTCGAGCGACTGCCTTCGTACTCCCTTACCTTGCCTGTAAACACATTCACCGGGTAATGCATCTCCACTCCTTCAGATACAAAAAAAGCGAGTCATCAGACTCGCTTCTCACAGGCGTCAATGCAACCTTATTTTTTAGCGGCGAAACGCGCTGCTGCTTCGTCCCAGTTCACTACATCCCAGAAGGCTTTGATGTAGTCAGGGCGACGGTTCTGGAACTTCAGGTAGTAAGCGTGTTCCCACACGTCCAGACCCAGAATTGGGAAGCCGGATGCGCCAGAGATAGCTTCACCCATCAGCGGGGAGTCCTGGTTTGCGGTTGAAACGACCGCCAGTTTGTCACCTTTCAGGACCAGCCACGCCCAGCCAGAACCGAAACGGGTTGCAGCGGCTTTTTCGAATTCCGCTTTGAAGTTGTCAACGGAACCGAAGTCACGCTCGATAGCCGCTTTCAGGTCGCCCTGAAGGGTGGTGCCGGTTTTCAGGCCTTTCCAGAACAGGCTGTGGTTAGCGTGACCGCCCGCGTTGTTGCGCAGCACGGTTTTCTTGTCTGCTGGCAGCTGGTCCAGTTTGGTGATCAGCTCTTCAACAGGCAGATTAGCGAACTCTGGCAGGCTTTCCAGCGCAGCATTCGCATTATTCACGTAGGTCTGGTGATGTTTAGTGTGATGGATTTCCATCGTCTGCTTGTCGAAATGCGGTTCCAGTGCGTCGTAGGCATACGGCAGGGATGGCAGTGTATAACTCATAATCCTCTCCATTATTGTCGGGCGGCACAGCTGTTAATGCCGCGTAAGCAGTTGGTTCATTATAGTTAATTAAATGATATTGAAAATGATTATCAATGCCGTAGTTTTTATAAGGTTATTCGGTTTTTGAGAAATGAAGGAATTGTGAGTCTGCTCACGCGGTTAACGAGCTGATTGCCATTCAAAACAAAAGTGCGGCAACCTTCTGAAGGTTCCCAAACCGCCTAATTTTTACACTCATCAAGTCGGCGGGAAGCCTCCGGCTATAAAAACGATGAGGATGTAAAAATGAATCATGCGATTACGATGGGTATTTTCTGGCATTTGATAGGCGCGGCCAGTGCAGCCTGTTTCTATGCCCCGTTTAAAAAGGTGAAAGGCTGGTCATGGGAAACCATGTGGTCCGTTGGCGGTACCGTGTCCTGGCTGATTTTGCCGTGGACAATCAGCGCCATGCTGCTGCCCGATTTCTGGGGCTACTTCTCCTCCTTCAACGCCTCCACCCTGCTGCCGGTATTCCTGTTCGGCGCGATGTGGGGTATCGGTAATATCAACTACGGCCTCACCATGCGCTACCTCGGCATGTCGATGGGGATTGGCATCGCGATCGGCATTACGCTGATTGTTGGCACCCTGATGACGCCAATCCTCAACGGCAACTTCGATGTGCTGATCAACACCCAGGGTGGGCGAATGACGCTGCTGGGCGTGCTGGTAGCGGTGATCGGCGTGGGAATTGTCACCCGCGCGGGCCAGTTGAAAGAACGCAAGATGGGCATCAAAGCCGAAGAGTTCAACCTGAAGAAAGGGCTGCTACTGGCGGTGATGTGCGGCGTCTTCTCGGCGGGCATGTCGTTCGCGATGAACGCCGCCAAACCGATGCACGACGCCGCTGCAGCGCTGGGCGTCGACCCGCTGTACGTTGCCCTGCCAAGCTACGTGGTGATCATGGGCGGCGGCGCGCTGGTAAACCTCGGCTTTTGCTTCATTCGTCTGGCAAAAGTGAAGAATCTGTCGGTAAAAGCCGACTTCTCGCTGGCAAAACCGCTGATCGTCACCAACGTCCTGCTTTCCGCCCTCGGCGGTCTGATGTGGTATCTGCAATTCTTCTTTTACGCCTGGGGTCACGCCAGTATTCCGGCGCAGTATGACTACATGAGCTGGATGCTGCACATGAGCTTCTACGTGCTGTGCGGCGGGCTGGTTGGGCTGGTGCTGAAAGAGTGGAACAACGCCGGGCGTCGTCCGGTTGGCGTGCTGAGCCTGGGCTGCGTGGTGATAATTATTGCGGCCAATATCGTCGGCCTCGGCATGGCGAACTGATTACGCTGCCTTTCGACTGCGATGACGCCACTGAACCGGCGTCATCCCCACCTCACGGTTAAACACCACCGAAAAGTAGTTACTGTCCTCAAAGCCGCAGCGCATCGCCACTTCACTCACCATCAGCTCAGTATGCTGTAACAGATACTGAGCGTGGCAGATGCGCAGCTGGCGCAGATAGTGGTTTACCGTCATCCCCGTCTGGGTGCGGAACTGCTGGCGCAGCGCGCGCTCGCTGCACTGCTCCTGCTCGCAGAATTTTTCCAGCACGAAACTCTTGTTAAGACTGCCCGCAAGCCGGGTGATGAGCTTATCCAGCAGCGCTTCCTGCGTGGTGGCAGAGGGATTATCCGTAGCGTAACGATGGCGCTTCAGGGTCATCACCAGCTGGGCAAAAAGCAGCTCCGACATCTGGTTTGCCACCGGATCGCTCTTCTGGCTCTCCTGCTCCAGCTGGGAAATCGTCTGGCGCACCTGAGCCATGCCGTTGCTGCTTAAGCGCCAGTGCGGTTCGCCTCTGGCATCATGTAAACCGGGGATATTGCCCGCCCAGTCGACATTCAGTTTAAGCCTGTCAGGGCAGTAGATGACGTTCTGCAACACCAGATCGTTAACCGAGGCGTAAGAGTGTTTATCTTCGGCGCGGATGTAGAACAGGTCTCCGCGCGTGATGCGGTAGGGACGGTCGTTGAGGACGTGCAGGCCGTTGCCCCGCCACACCAGCACCAGCTCGCAGAACTCGTGGGTATGCTCGGCAAAGACGTTTTGCGGATAGCGGTCCGCCACCGCGACGGCCTGACTCGCGGAGGCAAAAAAATCATCTTTACGAAGAATTAACTGAGCAGCCACACCACAACCTCGACGGCGAATAACCGGACATTATTAGCCTTTCTGCGGTAAAAAAACGGTGACTGCCCTCGCGTTACTGAAGCAACGCGTCTTTCCCCTGACGGATATCGCGCGGCGACCAGCTAAATTCCCGACGAAACAGCGTTGAAAAGTGGTTACTGTCGCCGAAACCGCAGCGATAGGCGATATCCGTGACGCTTTCATCCGTGTGCCTTAAAAGGTGACGCGCTTTGATCAGGCGCAGACGGTTGAGGTAGCGCTGCGGCGTCAGCCCGGTATGCTGCTTGAGCTGACGATGCAGCGTGCGCAGCGAGAGCGAAAAGTCATCCGCCAGCGTTTCCCAGCAGACATCTTCGGCAAAATGATCTTCCAGCCAGGCCATCAGCTGATTCAGGCGCGCATCGTTATTTTCCAGCCCTTCCACCAGGCTGCTGCGCCGCAGCAGCACCAGCAGCTGCATAAACAGCATCTCGCGGGTAGCAATGGCGTGCGTCTCCTGTCCATCCTCGCTCTGCTCCATCTGGCTTACCAGCTGACGCACCTGCTGCAACGTGGACTGATTCACCCGCCAGTGCGACGGGTAGTGGCCGTCCTTCTCCTGCGGCAACAGCTGATTCAGCCCGGAGAGAAACTGAAACGCATCCGGAGAACGATAGAGCACATTGGTCAGGCACAGGTTATCGGTATGTTCATACAGGTGCCTGTCGTGATCGCGCACGAAGCACACCGTACCGCCGCTGATGGTATACGGCTGACCGTTAAACACGTGGATGCCCGTTCCGTGCTCAACAATCACAATTTCATGAAAATCATGATGATGTTCCGGGAACGCAGCCTGAGGCAGCCGTGGCTCAATCGCAACCGGCGAAGCCCCCGAAGGAAAAAAATCGACGCTGTGCAGTACGGTCATAACGGCCTCTACCAATGAGAAAAGTTCTCAAAATAGTAATTAAGGCCTTCCCCGCTCACCTTAAATTTTTGACAGCAAACCGCGCAAAAGCTGCCGGTTTTTCAAGAAACAGGCGGAAAGATCGGGAAATGCGGTCAGCGTCACACTGCCTGCAAACCCCGCGATTACTGGAAACTGTGAACTCCCTCACGTTCATCTTTGCTTTCTTGCCAGCGCGAGATTTGGGCTGTCAGTGGCGAGAAGGTGGCTATTTCTTCCCTTTCTTACACTCCTCGCTAATGACTTAAGAAAGGACCCGACCATGACTTTTCGCCATTGTGTGGCTGTCGATTTAGGCGCATCCAGCGGCCGTGTAATGCTCGCCACCTGGGACTGCGACCTGCACACCCTTACGCTTCGCGAAATGCACCGTTTCGCCAATTGTCTGCAAAAACAGGACGGTTTTGTTACCTGGGATATCGACGCCCTGGAAGCAGAGATCCGCACCGGACTTCACAACGTCTGCGAAGACGGTATTCGCATCGACAGTATCGGCATTGATACCTGGGGTGTGGATTACGTGCTGCTGGACAGTCACGGCGAACGCGTCGGCCTGCCGGTCTCCTACCGCGACAGCCGCACCGATGGGCTGATGGCGCACGCCATCGCGCAGCTTGGCAAGGAGAACATCTATGGTCGCAGTGGCATCCAGTTCCTGCCGTTTAACACGCTGTATCAGCTACGTGCGCTGGTTGAGCAACAGCCTGAGCTGGTCGAAAAGGTGGCGCATGCGCTGCTGATCCCGGACTACTTAAGCTACCGTCTGACCGGCAATATGAACTGGGAATACACCAACGCCACCACCACGCAGCTGGTCAACATCAACACCGATAACTGGGATGAACATCTGCTGGCCTGGACGGGCGCCTCGCCGTCCTGGTTCGGCGCGCCAACCCATCCGGGCAATGTGATCGGCCACTGGCTTTGCCCGCAGGGGAATGAAATCCCTGTTGTCGCCGTCGCCAGTCACGACACCGCGAGCGCGGTCATTGCCTCGCCGCTCGCCGACAAAGATGCGGCCTATCTCTCTTCCGGCACCTGGTCGCTGATGGGCTTCGAGAGCAAAACCCCGTACACCAGCGATGCCGCGATGGCGGCGAACATCACCAACGAAGGCGGTGCCGAAGGCCGCTACCGGGTACTGAAGAACATTATGGGGCTGTGGCTGCTCCAGCGGGTGCTGAAAGAGCAGAACATCACCGACCTGCCCGCGCTTATCGCGGAAACCGAAATGCTGAAGGCCTGCACCTTCCTGATCAACCCGAACGACGATCGCTTTATCAACCCGGTGCACATGAGTGCCGAAATCCAGGCCGCCTGTTTTGAAGCGGGGCAGCCGGTACCTTCCCGCCCCGCCGAGCTGGCACGCTGCATTTTTGACAGCCTCGCCCTGCTGTATGCCGACATCCTGAGCGAGCTGGCTGACCTTCGCGGCAAACCGTTCACACAACTGCATATCGTGGGCGGCGGCTGCCAGAACCAGCTGCTGAACCAGCTCTGCGCGGATGCCTGCGGCATTACCGTGGTGGCAGGTCCGATTGAAGCCTCCACGCTCGGCAATATCGGCATTCAGCTGATGACCCTGGACGAACTTTCAAACGTCGACGATTTCCGTTCGGTGGTGACGGCGAATAACAGCCTGACCACCTTCACCCCCCATCCCTGCCATGAAATTGCCCGCTACCGGGCGCAGTTTCAGCAAAAACGACTGACTAAGGAGCTTTGCGCATGACCACTCAACTTGAACAAGCCTGGGACCTGGCTAAACAGCGTTTCGCCGCCGTCGGCGTGGATGTCGAAGAGGCGCTGCGCCAGCTCGACCGTCTGCCCGTCTCCATGCACTGCTGGCAGGGTGATGACGTCGCCGGTTTCGAGAACCCGGGCGGTTCCCTGACGGGGGGTATTCAGGCCACGGGTAACTACCCGGGCAAAGCGCGCAACGCCACCGAACTGCGTGCGGATCTGGAGCTGGCGCTGAGCCTGATCCCCGGGCCAAAGCGCCTGAACCTGCACGCCATTTATCTCGAATCCGACGAGCCGGTCGCGCGTAACGAAATCAAACCGGAACACTTTAAGAACTGGGTGGAGTGGGCGAAGGCCAACCGGCTGGGTCTGGATTTTAACCCGTCCTGCTTCTCGCACCCGCTGAGCGCGGACGGGTTTACCCTTGCGCACGCCAACGACGAAATCCGCCAGTTCTGGATCGACCATGTCAAAGCCAGCCGCCGGGTCTCGGCGTATTTCGGCGAGCAGCTTGGCACGCCGTCGGTAATGAATATCTGGATCCCGGACGGCATGAAAGACATCACCGTAGACCGACTGGCCCCGCGTCAGCGTCTGCTGGCCGCGCTGGATGAAGCTATCAGCGAAAAACTGGACCCGGCGCACCACATCGACGCCGTCGAAAGCAAGCTGTTCGGCATTGGCGCAGAGAGCTACACCGTGGGCTCAAACGAGTTCTACATGGGTTACGCCACCAGCCGCCAGACCGCGCTGTGCCTGGATGCCGGCCATTTCCACCCAACCGAGGTGATCTCCGACAAAATTTCCGCCGCCATGCTCTACGTGCCGCGTCTGCTGCTGCACGTCAGCCGCCCGGTGCGCTGGGACAGCGACCACGTGGTGCTGCTGGATGACGAAACCCAGGCCATTGCCAGCGAAATCATCCGCCACGACCTCTTTGACCGCGTACACATTGGCCTCGACTTCTTCGACGCCTCCATCAACCGCATCGCGGCGTGGGTTATCGGCACCCGCAACATGAAGAAAGCCCTGCTGCGCGCGCTGCTGGAGCCTGTCGCCGCCCTGAAACAGCTGGAAGAAAACGGCGACTACACCGCGCGCCTGGCGCTGCTGGAAGAGCAGAAATCCCTGCCGTGGCAGGCGGTGTGGGAGATGTACTGCCAGCGTCACGATGCGCCTGCGGGCAGCCAGTGGCTGGACAACGTGCGGGCATATGAGGAAGACGTGTTGAGTCAGCGCGGGTAACTGCCCCCTCACCCCTGCCCTCTCCCCAAAGGGGAGAGGGAGCAAACCATCCCCTCTCCCCTTTGGGGAGAGGGTTAGGGTGAGGGGTTCAACCTCACCGCGATAACTGGAAATGAAAACTATGCAGACCATCACCACTTCCTGGTTCGTCCAGGGCATGATCAAAGCCACCTCTGACGCCTGGCTCAAAGGCTGGGATGAGCGCAACGGCGGCAACCTGACGCTACGCCTGGACGACGCAGATATCGAGCCATTTGCCGCCGATTTCCACCAGAAGCCGCGCTATATCGCCCTGAGCCAGCCGATGCCGCTGCTCGCCAACACGCCGTTTATCGTCACCGGTTCCGGGAAGTTCTTCCGCAACGTCCAGCTCGACCCGCAGGCCAACCTTGGCGTGGTTAAAGTGGACAGCGACGGTGCGGGCTACCACATTCTCTGGGGTCTGACGGACGACGCGGTACCGACATCCGAACTCCCGGCACACTTCCTCTCCCACTGCGAGCGCATCAAGGCGACCAATGGCAAGGACCGCGTAATCATGCACTGCCACGCCACCAACCTGATCGCCCTGACCTACGTGCTGGAAAATAATTCTGATTTCTTCACTCGCAAACTGTGGGAAGGCAGTACCGAGTGTCTGGTGGTGTTCCCGGACGGCGTCGGCATTCTGCCGTGGATGGTGCCGGGCACCGACGAAATCGGCCAGGCGACCGCAACGGACATGCAGAAGCACTCACTGGTGCTGTGGCCGTTCCACGGCGTCTTCGGCAGCGGCCCGACGCTGGATGAAACCTTCGGCCTGATCGACACCGCCGAGAAATCCGCGGAAGTGCTGGTGAAGGTCTATTCCATGGGCGGCATGAAGCAGACCATCACCCGGGAAGAGCTGATCGCCCTGGGCAAACGCTTTGGCGTCACCCCCATGCAGTCGGCGTTAGATCTGTACCAATAACAACATCGCGCCCCGCTCATTGAGACGGGGCGAAAACCACCTGCAATCCCTACAACTAACTCAAGTCAGTGGAGTAAAAGCAATGAAAATAAAAGCAAGCTTGATCCTCACCGTTGCCGCTCTGGCGTTGTCCGGTTCCGCTTTAGCAGAAGTGAAAATCGCCCTGGTGGCGAAGTCCTTAGGAAATGGATTCTTCGAGGCAGCGAACGTCGGCGCGCAGGAGGCGGCCAAAGAGTTAGGCGATGTGAAAGTGATTTATACCGGCCCGACCACCACCACGGCGGAAGCGCAGATCGAGGTATTGAACGGGTTGATCGCCCAGGGCGTGGATGCGATCGCGATTTCCGCAAACGATCCGGACGCCGTCGTGCCGGTGCTGAAAAAAGCGATGCAGCGCGGCATTAAGGTTGTGTCGTGGGACTCCGGGGTGGCGAAAGCCGGACGCCAGATCCACCTCAACCCGTCCAATAATGCCCTGATTGGCGAAACCAACGTGAAGCTCGCCGCCGACGCGCTGAAAGCGCTGAACGTGGAGAAGGGCGACGTGGCGGTGCTGAGTGCCACGCCAACCTCCACCAACCAGAATACCTGGATTGCGGAGATGAAAAAGGTGCTGCCGAAGTACCCGTCCGTCAATCTGGTGACCGTGGCCTACGGAGACGATCTCTCTGACAAAAGCTACCGCGAAGCGGTCGGCTTGCTGAAAACCTACCCCGAACTGAAAGTGATTGTTTCGCCATCGTCCGTGGGCATCGTGGCCGCTGCGCAGGCGGTGAAGGACCAGGGCAAGATTGGCAAAGTGTACGTCACCGGTTTAGGCCTGCCGTCCGAGATGGCGGGCGCGGTGAAGTCCGGCGCGAGCAAGAGCTTTGCCATCTGGAACCCGATTGACCTCGGCTATGCGGTAACCTACCTGGCGGATGACCTGGTGAAAGGCACGGCCACGAAAGGTGAGGCCAGCATGGGCAGACTGGGCAAAGTGAAGCTGGATGCTGACGGCAACGGCGCGATGGCCGAGCCGTTCGTCTACGATGCCAGCAATATTGATAAGTTCTCGAAAATCTTTTGATGCAATTTGTAGGCCGGATAAGCGTAGCGCCATCCGGCAAAAGGCGGGTGGCGCTGCCGCTTACCCGCCCTACAAATTCCTCTGTCCAGGAGAACTATCATGACCCCATTGCTACAGCTTTCTGGCATCACCAAGGTGTTCCCCGGCGTGCGTGCTCTTGAGAACGTGCAGCTTGCGCTGTGGCCCGGCAAAGTGACGGCGCTTATCGGCGAAAACGGCGCGGGCAAGTCGACGCTGGTCAAAGTGATGACCGGCATTTACCAGCCCGACGAGGGCGAAATTCTCTATAAAGCGATCCCCGTTCATCTCCCGACGCCGGAGTCGGCGCATAAAATGGGCATCACCGCCATTCACCAGGAAACCGTGCTGTTTGATGAACTCTCGGTCACCGAGAATATTTTTGTCGGTCAGTACCTTCACAAAGGCTTCCTGAAAAAGCTCGACTGGCCGGAAATGCACCGCCGGGCGCAGGCGATCCTCACGCGGCTGGAAGTGCAAATCGACCCGCGCGCGACGCTGAAAACCCTGAGCATCGCCCAGCGTCACATGGTGGCGATTGCCCGCGCGCTGTCGTTTGAGGCGCAGGTGGTGATCCTCGATGAACCGACGGCGGCGCTGTCGCAGCATGAAATCCTCGAGTTTTACCAGATTGTGGAGCGCTTAAAGCAGGAGGGCAAAGCCATCCTGTTTATTTCCCACAAGTTCGACGAGATTTTTGAGCTGGCCGATCACTACACTATTTTGCGCGACGGCGCGTTCGTCGGCGCAGGTGCAATAAATGAGATCACCGAGGAGCGCATGGTGTCGATGATGGTCGGGCGCGCCATTACCCAAACTTTCCCTAAAATAGACTGCGAAAAAGGCGAGACGGTGCTGGAGGTGAAAAACCTCTGCCATCCGACCGAGTTTGCGCATATCTCGTTCTCCCTGCGTAAAGGAGAAATCCTCGGCTTTTACGGGCTGGTGGGGGCCGGGCGTACCGAGCTGATGCAGGCGCTTTCCGGCGTCACGCGGCCATCGTCCGGGGAAATTATCCTCAACGGACAGCCCCGGCGCTTCCGCCAGCCTGCGGATGCGATCAAAGCCGGTATCGTCTGCGTGCCGGAAGAAAGACAGAAACAGGGGGCGATTATCGCCCTGCCGATTGCCCAGAACATCAGCCTGCCTCAGCTCAGCAAGCTCAATCCGAACGGTGTGCTGCATGACGACCGTGAATGGAAGCTGGCGGACGAATACGCCAAACGCCTGCAAGTGAAAGCCTTCAGCTGGAAGCAGGCGGTGGAGACCCTCTCTGGCGGCAACCAGCAAAAGGTCGTGATCGGCAAATGGCTGGCGACGCACCCTGACGTGATTATCCTCGATGAGCCGACAAAAGGCATCGATATCGGCTCAAAAGCAGCCGTGCATCAGTTTATGTCCGAGCTGGTCAGTCAGGGGCTGGCGGTAATTATGGTCTCGTCCGAACTGCCGGAAGTGATGGGCATGGCGGATCGCATTATCGTCATGCACGAGGGGCTGATGGTGGCCGAGTACCGGGCGGGAGACGCGACGGCGGAAACCATCGTCAGCGCCGCCAGCGGTGCAAAACAGGAGGCGGCATAATGCTTAGCTCACTCTTAAAACACCGCGAAGCCCTGCTGGGCGCGGTGATTATCCTGATGATCGTCGCCATTGGTAGCCGCGTGCCATCGTTTATCGCGCCGGACAACCTGGTGGAGATGTTTAACGACACCGCCATTCTGATCGTCCTCGCGCTCGGGCAGATGATGGTGCTGCTCACGAAAGGCATCGACCTGTCGATGGCGGCCAATCTGGCCCTGACCGGGATGATTGTCGCCCTGATTAATTTCCATTACCCGGACGTGCCCGTCTGGGCGCTGCTGATCCTTGCCAGCGTGCTTGGGCTGCTGATGGGCGCGATAAACGGCCTGCTGGTGTGGAAGCTGGGCATTCCGGCGATTGTGGTAACGCTCGGCACTATGAGCATCTACCGCGGAATGATCTTTTTGCTCTCCGGCGGCGGCTGGGTGAACTCAAACCAGATGGGTACAGATTTCCTCGGCCTGCCACGTGCGTCAGTGCTGGGCTTGCCGGTGCTGAGCTGGTGCGCCATCGCCGCGCTGCTGCTGGTGGGCTACTTCCTGCGCTACAGCCGCACCGGACGAGCGCTCTACACCGCAGGCGGTAATGCCACGGCAGCGTACTACACCGGGATCAACGCCGGAAAAATGCAGTTCATTAGTTTCTGCCTTTCCGGTCTGCTGGCCGGGTTCTGCGGCTACCTGTGGATATCGCGCTTTGCCGTTGCGTATGTTGACGTCGCTAACGGTTTTGAATTGCAGGTGGTGGCAGCCTGTGTGATTGGGGGGATCAGCACCATGGGCGGCACCGGGCGCGTGCTCGGCTGTCTGTTTGGCGCACTGTTCCTCGGGGTGATTAACAACGCCCTGCCGGTGATCGGCGTCTCACCGTTCTGGCAGATGGCGATTTCCGGCACGGTAATTGTGATAGCGGTGCTGCTGAACGAGCGCGGCAATAAACGTAAAGGCCGATTGATACTGCGCGATGCGGCGCTGGCACGTCAGAAACTGGCGGTGAAATCATGAGCAAAATGATGACATCTGAAGCAATCAAACCCACTTCTGCGCCGGGCATCTTCCAGCGTCTGCTGTGCTGGGAGGGGTTCCTGCTGGCGGTGACGCTGGCGGTGTTCTTGGTGAACGCGCTCGCCTCACCCTACTTTCTCAATATCTGGAACCTCTCCGACGCGACGTTCAACTTCACCGAAAAAGCGATCATCGTGTTGCCGATGGCGATGCTGATTATCGCCAGGGAAATTGACCTGTCGGTAGCCTCCACCATCGCGCTCAGCTCCACGGTGATGGGCTTTTGCGCGGCGGCGGGCGTCGATACGCCGCTGCTGGTCTGCGTCGGATTAGGCGTCGGGCTACTGTGCGGGCTGTTCAACGGCATTCTGGTGACGCGCTTTAACCTGTCGTCCATCGTCATCACCATCGGCACGATGAGCCTGTACCGCGGGATCACCTACATTCTGCTCGGGGACCAGGCGCTGAACAGCTACCCTGAGAGCTTCGCCTGGTTCGGCCAGGGCTACGTCTGGGGCGCGCTGTCGTTTGAATTCGCGCTGTTTATCGTGCTGGCCGCTCTGTTTGCCTTTGTGCTGCACCGCACCAACTTTGGCCGCCGCACCTACGCCATCGGCAACAACCCGACCGGCGCGTGGTACTCCGGCATCAACGTGAAGCGCCACAACCTGATCCTCTTCGCACTGGTTGGGCTGATGTCCGGCCTGGCGTCGGTGCTGCTTACCTCGCGTCTGGGCAGCACCCGCCCGACCATCGCGATGGGCTGGGAGCTGGCGGTGGTGACGATGGCGGTGCTCGGCGGCGTCAATATTCTCGGTGGGTCCGGCAGCATGGTGGGCGTGATTATCGCCGCCTTCCTGATGGGGCTGGTGACCTTCGGCCTGAGCCTGCTCAACGTGCCCGGCATTGTGATGTCGGTGATTATCGGCGCGATGCTGATCGTGGTGATTTCGCTGCCGATTATTACCCGCCGGATGATGCAGCGAAGACGGAATTAAATTGCCCCTCACCCCTGCCCTCTCCCCTGAGGGGAGAGGGTGAAAAGCCGCACCAAGCAGTCCCCTCTCCCCTCCGGGGAGAGGGTTAGGGTGAGGGGAACGGATTACCTCAAAAGCATATTAAGGAGAATTATCATGAGCTTTATGTTGGCACTCCCCAAAATCAGCCTGCACGGCGCGGGCGCGATCGGCGATATGGTCAATCTGGTGGCAAACAAGCAGTGGGGAAAAGCGCTGATTGTCACCGACGGCCAGCTGGTGAAGCTGGGCCTGCTCGACAGTTTGTTTTCCGCGCTCGACGCCCATCAGATGTCGTATCACCTGTTCGATGAAGTATTCCCGAATCCGACGGAAGCGCTGGTGCAAAAAGGCTATGCGGCATATCAGGATGCAGAGTGTGATTACCTGATTGCCTTTGGCGGCGGCAGCCCGATTGATACCGCCAAGGCAATCAAAATCCTCACCGCCAACCCCGGTCCGTCAACCGATTATTCCGGCGTCGGCAAGGTGAAAAACGCGGGCGTGCCGCTGGTGGCGATCAACACCACCGCAGGCACGGCAGCGGAGATGACCAGCAACGCGGTGATCATCGACTCCGCGCGGCAGGTGAAAGAGGTGATCATCGACCCGAACATCATCCCGGATATCGCCGTGGACGATGCCAGCGTGATGCTCGATATTCCGGCCTCCGTGACCGCCGCAACCGGCATGGACGCGCTAACCCACGCCATTGAAGCTTACGTCTCCGTGGGCGCGCACCCACTGACCGATGCCAACGCGCTGGAAGCCATTCGTCTGATCAACCTCTGGCTGCCGAAAGCGGTCGACGACGGTCACAACCTGGAAGCGCGCGAGCAGATGGCTTTTGGGCAGTATCTGGCGGGCATGGCGTTTAACAGCGCCGGGCTGGGGCTGGTGCATGCTCTGGCGCACCAGCCGGGCGCGACGCACAACCTGCCGCACGGCGTCTGCAACGCCATCCTGCTGCCGATCATCGAAAACTTTAACCGCCCGAACGCGGTCGCCCGATTCGCCCGTGTGGCGCAGGCGATGGGCGTTGACACGCGCGGCATGAGCGACGAAGCGGCCAGCATGTCCGCCATTCAGGCGATTCGCGATCTAAGCGCCCGGGTCGGCATTCCGTCCGGATTTAGCCAGCTTGGCGTGACCAAAGCCGATATTGAAGGCTGGCTGGATAAAGCGCTCGCTGACCCGTGCGCGCCGTGCAACCCACGTACCGCCAGCCGCGATGAGGTCCGCGAGCTGTACCTGGAGGCATTATGATCCGCAAAGCGTTTGTGATGCAGGTAAACCCGGATGCGCACGAGGAGTATGCGCGCCGCCACAACCCGATCTGGCCTGAGCTGGAAGCGGTGCTGAAAGCCCACGGCGCGCACCACTACGCCATTTACCTCGACAAAGCCCGCAACCTGCTGTTTGCGACAGTGGAGATTGAATCGGAAGAGCGCTGGAACGCGGTGGCAAACACCGACGTCTGCCAGCGCTGGTGGAAACATATGGCTGACGTTATGCCGTCTAACCCGGACAACAGCCCGGTGAGTGCGGAGCTGAACGAGGTGTTTTACCTGGACTGAGCCATGGCCCGGCATATTGTGTCGGGTCGCGTTATTTAACCGGCCAGTTATAAACAGCGCTATTACCGTTGTCGTCGATTAACTCCCCCTGCACCTGCCCGGAGAAGGGGGCATTGGCGGCAAAGGCGTAGCGCTTCTCCCCGAAGGGGGCAACCATCATGTCGGGTAGTTGTGTCACCGGATACAGCTTTTCGCCTGCCTTAAAGTTAATGCCCGCAAAAGAGACAAAGTAAGGCGAATCATTATGACAAACCAGCACAGAACCCTCGCGATGAAAGGTTAATCGCGCCCACGCGCTTTCTGGATTGTTGAGCGACGCCGGACGCCAGAATATTTTCATCTGTGTATTCATCGTCAGCACCATGCTTTGTTGTTGTGTGGCAACACTTCCGGTAGGCGGGATTTCATAGATGTTCAGCCAGAATGCCGATTCCCGGTCAGTGGGCATACGCGCTTTGTTGTGCATGATACGTAGCCCTTGTACGCCCTTAGGCTCCAGACGAAACAACGGCGGCACCGCAACAAATGGCGTTTTAACACTTCCCGGTTCGCGATTGATATCGCCATCATCCACCCAGGTTTGCACGACTACCGGCCACGGATTGGTATTCACCAGCATCAGACTCTGTTGCGCTTCGCCTTCATGAAAAATCACACGCGTTGCGGAGGCAATAATGCCCGCTGCGCAGGGCCAGGACACAAGCATCCATAGCAATAACAGAGAAATACGCATCATTGCACTTTCACCCAAACATACGCCCTGGCATCTACCTTACCGGCAGCGATCGCCTCGTCAGGTAAACGCACCAGTGAAGCATTAAAGTTAATCAGGTAGTCCTGGGTATTCCCTGATCCTGCAATTCGGGTTGCCCCTACATTGACGGGATACCAGCCACCGCTATTGCCCGTTGCGCAACTGGTGGTCGTACAGCGATCCCAACCGAGGAACTGGCGAACTATACCGTCGCTGGCATTAGCAATCTGTATCCCTACTCCCCTTGCCATACCGGTTTGTCCGTAATTCTCGGAAAGGAGATGGCTCACCCCGCCGCTGCTGTTTACCAGCCCAAGAGTTTGCGCGGCGAGAAAGCTTTCGTAAGGCACCTGTAACCCCAGCGCCGTCTGGTTTTGCGCCACACCGCCGACGGCTGTATTTTCACAACGAACCGTCACGCTGAAATTGGCTTGCGCCGCTTTGCCGCTTTCCAGCTCAGTTCGCGAAATAGAAGGGAACACGACCACAGGCGTGACGTTTTTCGCCACGCACGTAGCGATGGTGGTCAGCGTTGAGACAGGTGCCGTTCCCATGTTTAACGCCATCCAGTTATCGTAACCCCACCCGGTGTAACTGGTTGCCGAGTCTCCGGAATCACAGTAAGCATCGTTATTTTTACTGCCCGGCGAACAAAAACTGACGTAGCCATTGGGCTGATTACAGCTATAGCTGCCGCTACTCACCGGAGCGCCACACCAGGTTCCGGCTCCCGTGTTGGTGGGAACATCTGCGCTGAGACGAATCGCCTCGGCGCGAATGGGGCTAAAATCCTTGACCCGAATATAAATTTTTTTGCCATCGTCTGAGACCGCGTAACGGGTCATCGGTATCCGTTGATAATTTCGGGTAAACACAGTGCCTGAGTTAAGGTGCGTTAAACGCACCCCGACTTTTTTAAATAAGGTGCCGTAAACATTCGGATTACCGCTTGCCTGCCCCATATCCCAGTAGCCGCCGTAACGGTCATCTCCGTTAGTGGCAATGATTTCGAAGATGTTATTTTTATCGCTAATATCGCAGACCCACAAAATATTATCGGGGCTGCTATAGAGCGGATTATCAGAGAAGCGCACCACGCTACTAGCCAAAACTGTACCTTCCGGCTGAACGTCAATGCTGCTGACATTGATACGCCCCAGCGCAAGCCCTGTCCCCATTGCGTCCTCTTCGGTGTGCTCGAATTTTGGCCCTTTTTCGCACTGGGCAAACGCCGCCACGCTCATCAGGCAAAATGCCGCGACGACAAAACGTAGTCTGTTCATGATTTCCTCCCTGGTGGGCTTAACGGCAAGGCAACGTTAATACCCGTAACGGTTCCGACGGCTGCGTATTTTGCCAGGCTATTCGACAGCTTTCCTGCTGGGCCTCCCCCCACTTAATCCGCAATATGCCTTTCTCGTCGCTGGCGCGAAAATAAAGCTGACTCGCCTGCCCCATCATGCCAATGCTGTTGTCATACTCATCGTAAACGGCGGCCCCCATCGGGATAACCTCACCTTTCAGCCTCTGCGCAGTGATCAACATGGCCTGTCCCTGAAGCGTGGTGTAGCGCAGGCGAACCATCGCCCCGGCGAATGGCGCAACACGCTGAACCGATATCTGGAGTTCCACATCGTCGGCCATGTCTTGCGGGTCCAGGCTGACAGTATTGAACTGATAAGGCACCAACGATGGTGCAAGCGCATAGCCAAACGCGTTCACCTGTGCCCCTTGCCCGCCGGATATCCGTGCGCCATCCGCACCGGGTGCTTCAATTAATGCGAAGGTGTCACCAAGATACGGTCCCGGCGTGATACCTCCACGATGCAATACCAGTGCCCCCTGTAACGATGCCGACGCCTGCCAGTAATCGCTGGAGGAAGACCACGACGCGCCGCCGCTGGCCCAAGGGAAATTCTTCTGAAAATTTGCTCCCCAGACGGACTGCTCCCCGCGATCGTTTGTGGCGTAGTTGAGGCTGTAGCTCAGCGGATCGCGCTCACCCATCACCCCGCTAAGCGTCGACTGATAATCTCCGCCGTCATCATCACTATGGTTAGCGCTAATCGAAAGCATTGGCGAGTAGCGACTCTGCCCAAGCGGAATAGAAAACGATAATGACCACAGCGTTTGCGTTTTTGCCTGCCAGGCGTCGCTCCAGTCGACGGCGTTCCCCATGCCGTTTTGTGAAGATGGGGTGATTCGTCGGGTGCGCGCCGCCGTAAGGTTCACCGATATGCCGTAGGCAAATGCCTTACTCCAGCTGGCCTGAAGCTGCTTATCGCGGCTTTTCTGGTCGCGATAGTCCTGTGAAGAGAAGGAAAGATTAATATTACCCAACCAGTCCAGCGCCTGGCTGGCCGAAAGCTCAACCCTGGAGCGCTGCCGCCAGGTGGAGGATTGCCACTCCTCATTATGCGCAGCGCGTGAACCGAGCACATCGTACAGCTCAGCATAGCCGCCTGTAGAGTAGCGGTAGCCCGCCAACGCAACCGACGTCCCCGTCTGTGGAAAATGTTTACTGTAGTTGAGCCTGGACATCCAGCCGGTTTGGTAATCGTCGCTGTTCAGCCGTGCGCGCGAGAAAGTGCTGTCCATCCCCCATGCGCCCAGCGTGGAACTGTAAACGCCGCCGAGCATAAACGCCTGATAGCCGTTTGCCAGTTGATTGCCCGCATTGATAGTGAGCGCATTCGTTACCCCGTGCTGCCAGACAATTTCACTGAATTCGTCATTGTTGCCCACGTCCCGCACGCGCCCCACTGTCGCACTGTATTCCGAAAACCCCGCGCGCATGGATTCCGCCAGCGCGGAAAAGGGTACGTTAAACGTACTTTCATTCCCATCCGCTTCCGTGACAATGACGTTCAGATCACCTGCGTAATTAGTGGGATAAAGATCGTCAATCGCAAACGCACCGGGCGCGACCGTGGTTTCATAGAGCGTGTTGTTGCCCTGGCGAATGGTCACTTTGGCGTTGGTTCGCGCAATCCCACGCACCACTGGCGCGTAGCCGCGCTGAGATTCCGGACGCATTCGGGTATCGGAGGTGAGCTGCACGCCGCGAAAGCTGATCCCGGAAAAAAATCTGCCGTCGGTGTAGCCTTCGCCAATCATCATTTCACTGCGCAGCGGCACAATCGCTCGCTGGACATAGCGCCGCGTTGTTGTCCAATGGCTGCCCAGATCGCTGTCATAGTTGAGCGCAGACTGCTGACGATAGCGCCACAGTCCCAGATTTAACCCGCCATTCAGGTTCAGGTAAGTGGAGTCTGTCGTGCCACCGCCATCCTGCTTTTGCGTGACGTGGTACTGGTTAGCCATGTAGTTGAGAAAGAGCATACTTTCTCCGGACTCCAGGCTCTCTTCACGTATTCCTCCTCGCGGCAGTTTATCCAGCAGGGTTTGTGGTACCGAAAAATCAACACGCATTTGCGACATCACGCTGCTCACCGTGATGCCGGAAAAAAGCGCATTGTCCGGACGATAGCAGCCTTCTCCAGGCTCTTCCGGCAACGATTTCAGCCCAATCTTTTTTAAGGTACCCCAGCTAAAACACGGCATTACGCGATGTTCCACGGCTGTAAATACGATGTCATCCCTCGCGGCCAGCGTACCGTTAACATATAGATCCAGTGTATAACTGCCGGGCTTGATCATTGAATCCTGGTTTAACTGTTCAATATCAACCTTATTCAGGCCAGACCCGCGAAGTAGCGACGCGTCAAAGACATACGCTTCTTGCGCTTGCACGAAAGAGGCGCTGATTAACGTCAGCGTCGAGACAAACAGACAACACCGGGGATACGCGCGATGTCGGAGCATAAAACCCTCCCTGCCCACTCTTTCCATGTCGACTTCTAGCGAGGCAGCGTGAAGGTGTGGCTCACCGCCGTGCCATAATCATTCATGGCGTAAACCGTGACAGATGTGGCCACCGGATCGGTTAAAACCCAGCGTGTGTCGCCAAATGGTGGAATCATCACCGATTGGCCAACCGCCGTAGATTTCTCACCTCGGGTTAACAGCGCGTTGCGCAGTGAAATATGCCATGGCGTAGGGTTTTGTAACGTCAGCATATTTCCTTTACGCTGCACCTGAAGTTGCGTCAGAGCCTGACTGGCGTCGCCGCGCAGACCGGGCGGGCGATAAAATACTTTGAGCCGGCTTTTTACAATCAATGCCAGGCGATTCTGTGCAAGATCGGACGATTTAATGGCGGGATATTGCAAATAATTAAACCAGAACACGGACTCGCGATCCTGTGGGAGTTGTTGGGTCTGCCCTGTAAATTTTAGCCGCAGCGCATGACCATTCAGCGCATTAATCCGAAATATTTGTGGCGTGACGATAAAAGGTGCATCCGCTGTGTCTGGCGTTGAATCTGGGTTATTTTTATCCAGCCACACCTGCACCAGCATCGGTGTATCACCATTGTTAGAAAATTCTACAACCTTATCTTTTGCATCAGCAGAATAAATTATTCTATTACCTTTAAGAATAACACTGGAAGATGCTATGTTCGATATAAAAATAGAAGACAAAAATGCCATTACAGCAATAAAACAGCATTTATTAGTGTACAGCATATACACCTCCCTAATTAATAGGGAATAAATGGCGCTACGTTAAGTAGCGCCTAAAAGAGTTACAAATAGGTAATTGCGAACTGTGCTTGCGCTTCTACTGCTCCGGCCGTAGCCCCGCCAGCAGAAGAGTAGTAACGTGCAGCCATATCAAAGGAGACAGAGTCTGGACCGCTCGTTCCACCTACCGTCTGCATAGACGTTTTTGCTATGCCGCTGGTGAAGTCCAGCTCGGTCGTGCCTTCAAGTAGCTGAATAGCAACGTTCGTCGCCGGGCTTGCCGCCGCGATATTTTTTAGGTTGTTACCGTCCAGATAATTACTGACAAAACGTACGCCTGCCGAAGATGACGACGTCGCAGTAACATCGCAGCCGCTCAACGTCACAGTGAAAGGCGTTTGCCCTGCGCTGGACCCCGCGGCCGTCAGCTCGCTTTTACTAACGGCAGGCAACAGGACAACCGGATAAGAATCGGTGCCATTAATTTTTATGGTACAGGTTTGATCGGTAACTTCTCCTAAAAAACGTACGGTATTATTTGCATAGACAGCGCCACTTACTCCGACAGATACAATAAATGCTACCAGCACTCTTTTTTTCATTTTTATTGTCTCCTTTACATGCCCTTATCGTTATAAGAGCCAATGCGCGAATAATGATTATTTCTTAGAACAAACATACCCCTATAAAAATTATGTGTAAATATATTTCAGAGGTTAACAAATCATAAAAATAAGCAACCCTGCGAAAAAACAAGGTAATCACACATAAATTATATGAATAACAAAAATAGGTTAACAGGATAAAGTATCGCCATTAAACGTGACGTCTCCCACCTAACCCAATGAATTCTCGCATAAACGAACAATTAGTCTTTCATATTCATTTATAATCCAAATGATTAAATATTCTAAAAACTGTATTAAACTTAAATTAAAGTACAAAGAACAATTCACGCCATAAATGATTTAATGGTCGAATATATTTAATATGGATATTTTGTTTTATGATCTTAGTCTCATTTTATCGCCCCGCTGTCGTCTTACCGGCAGCGGGTTTGCCGCTGTTTAGCTTTGTTCCGCCACCAGCAGCGCGTGCGTATCTGGCTCCAGCGCCTTAAAGATATGCGGCTGGTCAGCGGGATAGCAAATGTAATCTCCCGGGCCGAGCTCTTCTGCCGCGTCGATCAGGCCGACCATCGCCCGCCCCTGGGTCACGATAATATGCTCAACCGACCCAGGCGGATGCGGCTGGGAAATACGGTCTGCCCCCGGCTGAGTCAGCAGCAGGTAGATATCACGACGCGCCCCCGGCGGACACGCCGCGAGCAAAATCGCCTCGTAGTTCGCCTGCCCGGCGACAACTTTTGTGCCCTCGCCGCGGCGGATCACCTGCGTGACGGGCTGCTGTGGCTCCAGTAACCGGGCAAACGGAATATCCAGCGCCACGCAAAGCGACCAGAGCGTTTCCAGGCTAGGGTTGCCGTTGCCAGACTCCAGTTGTGAAAGCGTGGATTTGGCGATCCCGGCACGGCGGGCAATTTCCGCCAGTGATAGCCCGGTTCGCAGGCGTTCTCGCACCAGGCTTCTGGCGATTACGCTGATTGGCTGCGTCATAATAACGGCCTCATTGTCTCTATAACGAACGAATCGTTCGCCTTGTAAAACGTTTTTGATGCGTTCATTATAATGGAAATACGTTCGATATGGCTAAAATGGTATGAAGAATCACCTCTCTTGCCTGAAAGGCGACACGATAAAAGCGATCGTCCTGGTCTGCCTCGCGGTGGGCGTGGTCGGCATGTCTTATGGCTCACTGGCGATGGCCTACGGCTTCCCGCTGTGGGTGCCGTTTGTTCTCTCCCTCACGGTGCTGGCAGGCGCATCCGAGTTTATGTTCATCGGCATCGTGGCGAGCGGCGGCAATCCGCTGGCGGCGGCCGCAGCCGGTTTACTGGTAAACGCGCGCCATGTGCCGTTCGGCGTGACGGTGCGTGACCTGGTGGGCAAGCGCGGCCTGAGCTTTCTGGGCTGTCATATCATGAACGATGAAAGCGTGGTGTTTGGCCTGTCGCAAAAAACCGCCGAGCAGCGTAAAGCGGCCTACTGGCTGTGCGGGTTAGGCGTGGCAATCATCTGGCCGCTGGGCGCGGTGCTGGGGGCGATGGTCGGCAAGCTACTGCCAGACCCGGAAACCATCGGGCTGGACGCGGTGTTCCCGGCGATCCTGCTGGCGTTAGTGGTGCCGGCATTTAAAAACCGCACCACGCTGATCCGCGCCTGTAGCGGCGCGTTGTTGTCGCTGGCCGCCGTGCCGTTCGCACCGGTGGGCCTGCCGGTGCTGCTCTCTTTGCTCGGCCTTGCCGCGAGGAAAAAATAATGGAAAACATGACGGTCTTTATTCTCGGCATCGCCATTCTTTCTGCCGGAACCTATCTGATGCGTCTCGGCGGGGCAAAACTCGGCAGCCGGCTGGCGCTTTCTGAACGGTCGCAGGCGCTGCTTTCAGACGCGGCTACCGTTTTGTTGTTCTCCGTCGCGCTGGCGACAACGTTTTATGAAGGGGACCATTTTGCCGGGATGGCGCGCGTGCTGGGGGTGGGGTTCGCGGTGTTTCTGGCCTGGCGCAAAATGCCGTTAATTGTGGTGATCGTCGCGGCGGCGGTGGTGACGGCGCTACTGCGTCTGGCGGGCATAAACTAAAAAAGCGCCCCAGGGGCGCTCTTTCGACGGTACTGCGAAATTATTTGTTCAGTTCAGCGGTCATGTGTACGCGGTTACCGGTGAATGCTTGGGTAATTTTGTAGGATGACGCGCCCGCTTCCTGAGCCTGTGCGGCGATTTTAGCTTCAGCACCGTCCAGCGTAGAGGCGGATGCGGTCACAGTCTGCGCAGCGAAAGAACCGAAAGATGTAGCAAGAGCGATTACTGCGACAAAAGTTTTGATGCTTTTCATGAGATAAACCCTTTCGTTAAGTTGTTTAGATAAGGCACCGGGCCTTGATGAGATAAATACTAGACCTCATCATGAACAACTAAAAGCGGAAGGATTTGCTATACTCATTCAAAATTACTGATTAACAATTAATCGCTGCGGATGGGTGTAAATTGTCGCCCTGCCTGGCTTGCAGAACCCCACCAGCGTCAGGTTGCAGCGCTCCGCCACTTCAACCGCCAGCGTGGTTGCCGCTGACACCGCAAACAAAATTTCCACGCCGCACATGGCGGATTTTTGCACCATCTCGTAGCTGGCGCGGCTGGAAACGAGCGCGGCCCCTTGCAGCCAGACGTTGTTTTCCCGAGCGCGACGGCCCAGCAGCTTATCCAGCGCGACGTGGCGGCCAACATCTTCATGCCCGCCTGCAATGCTCCCCGACGGCAATACCCACGCCGCCGCATGCGTACAACCGCTGAGCTGGCCGATGGGCTGAACGTCATTCAGGTGCTCAAGCGCCCGATCAAGATGCGCCAGATTGAACGTCTGGGTGAACGGCAGCGGGATAATGGGTTTGCCGATATCGTTAAGCTGTTCAACACCGCACACGCCGCAGCCGGTACGTCCGGCCAGCGCCCGGCGGCGCTCTTTCAGCCCCATAAAGCGGCGGCTGGAGAGTTCGATTTGCACTTCGAGACCGTTACAGGCCGGTACGACGTCCATGCCGTAGATCTCCTGCGGATGCGCAATGATGCCTTCCGAGAGGGAGAAACCGATGGCGAACAGCTCGAGATCTTTCGGCGAGGCCATCATCACCACATGCGAAATCCCGTTGTAAACCAGGGCAACGGGGACCTCTTCCGCCAGAAAATCCGGCGTGGCATGTGAAATGTGAGGCGGTCTGTGTACCGACAGTTCCACAATGCCCGCAGGCAGTGGCGACGTGTGGGTAGCACGGTTTTGTTTAAACACGACGGTATTCCTGAACAACCACGGAAGTGAGCCTGCTATTGCACCACAAACAGCGGACCTTACGCATAGTATGGATCAACTTTTCAGCATCCATTCTCCTACTCAATTCGGAGGGGTGCAACCGGTCATCTGCTACACACCCTTAACATCCGCAGAGAGAAATGTGATTGATATCACACTTTATAATCAATGCCGTGATAATACGTTCACTTTGTTTTAACGCCGTTGGAACAGGCGTACCGACATTGTGGTATTCTGGGCTTATCCCTCGGAGAAATGAGGGATTAACGCAAATTTTTCTCCTTTGCGGTTAATTCTCAACCGCAAAGTAAAACTACATAGCAATGTCGTAATGAACCAAGGAGTGACCCATGCAGGTCAGCAGAAGGCAGTTCTTTAAGATCTGCGCTGGCGGTATGGCAGGCACCACGGCGGCGGCACTGGGCTTTGCGCCCGGTGTAGCGCTGGCGGAAACTCGGCAGTATAAACTGCTGCGCACCCGCGAAACCCGTAACACCTGTACGTACTGCTCCGTCGGCTGTGGGCTGTTAATGTATAGCCTCGGCGACGGTGCGAAAAACGCCAAAGCATCTATTTTCCACATCGAAGGCGATCCGGATCATCCGGTCAACCGTGGTGCGCTGTGTCCGAAAGGGGCCGGTCTGGTAGATTTTATCCACTCCGAAAGCCGCCTGAAGTTTCCTGAGTACCGCGCTCCCGGCTCTGACAAATGGCAGCAAATCAGCTGGGAAGAGGCGTTCGATCGCATCGCTAAGCTGATGAAAGAAGACCGCGATGCCAACTTTATTGCGAAGAATGCCGAAGGCACCACCGTTAACCGCTGGCTCTCCACCGGCATGCTGTGTGCTTCAGCGTCCAGTAACGAAACCGGCTATTTAACCCAGAAATTTACGCGCGCACTCGGTATGCTCGCGGTCGACAACCAGGCGCGTGTCTGACACGGACCAACGGTAGCAAGTCTTGCTCCAACATTTGGTCGCGGTGCGATGACCAACCACTGGGTCGACATCAAGAACGCCAACCTTATTGTGGTGATGGGCGGTAACGCCGCTGAAGCGCACCCTGTCGGGTTCCGCTGGGCGATGGAAGCCAAAATCCACAACGGCGCGAAGCTGATTGTGATCGATCCCCGCTTTACGCGTACAGCGTCAGTGGCGGATTTCTACACCCCTATTCGTTCAGGTACTGACATCACTTTCCTGTCAGGCGTATTGCTGTACCTGATGACCAACGAAAAATATAACCGCGAGTACACCGAAGCCTATACCAACGCCAGCCTGATCGTGCGTGAGGATTACCACTTCGAAGATGGCCTGTTCAGCGGTTATGACGCCGAAAAACGCAGGTACGACAAAACCAGCTGGAACTACGAGCTGGACGAAAACGGCTTTGCGAAGCGCGACACCACCCTGCAACACCCGCGCTGCGTGTGGAACCTGCTGAAAGAGCACGTGTCCCGCTATACGCCAGAGGTTGTCGAAAACATCTGTGGGACGCCGAAGGCGGACTTCCTGAAGGTGTGCGAGCTTATCGCCGAAACCAGCGCCAAAGATAAAACCGCGTCGTTCCTGTATGCACTCGGCTGGACGCAGCACTCCATCGGCGCGCAGAACATCCGCACCATGGCGATGGTTCAGTTGCTGCTCGGCAACATGGGGATGGCAGGCGGCGGCGTTAACGCCCTGCGCGGTCACTCCAACATCCAGGGCCTGACCGACCTTGGCCTGCTGTCTCAGAGCCTGACGGGTTACATGAACCTGCCGAGCGAGAAACAGACTGACCTGCAAACCTATCTGACGGCCAGCACGCCAAAACCGCTGCTCGAAGGCCAGGTAAACTACTGGGGCAACTATCCGAAGTTCTTCGTCTCGCTGATGAAAGCCTTCTACGGCGACAAGGCGACGGCGGAAAACAGCTGGGGCTTTGACTGGCTGCCGAAGTGGGACAAAGGGTACGACGTCCTCCAGTACTTCGAAATGATGCACCAGGGCCAGGTCAACGGCTATATCTGCCAGGGCTTTAACCCGGTGGCGTCGTTCCCGAACAAGAACAAGGTTGTCGAGTCTCTGTCGAAACTGAAGTATCTGGTGACAATTGACCCGCTCAATACCGAAACCTCGACGTTCTGGCAGAACCACGGTGAGTCGAACGATGTCGACCCGTCGAAGATTCAGACCGAAGTGTTCCGTCTGCCGTCCACCTGCTTCGCGGAAGAGAACGGCTCTATCGTCAACTCTGGCCGCTGGTTGCAGTGGCACTGGAAAGGCGCGGACGCCCCGGGCATCGCCCTGAACGACGGCGAGATCCTGGCCGGTATCTTCTTACGCCTGCGTAAAATGTACGCGGCTGAAGGCGGCGCAACGCCTGAGCCGGTGCTGAACATGACCTGGAACTATTCGACGCCGGAAAACCCTGCGCCGGAAGAAGTGGCCATGGAGAGCAACGGTAAGGCGCTGGCGGACGTTATCGACCCGGCGACCGGCACCGTGCTGGCGAAGAAAGGCGATCAGCTCAGCACCTTCGCACACCTGCGTGACGACGGTACGACGTCAAGCGGCTGCTGGATCTTTGCCGGTAGCTGGACGCCGAAAGGCAACCAGATGGCCAACCGCGATAACGCCGACCCGTCGGGCCTCGGTAATACGCTGGGCTGGGCATGGGCATGGCCGCTTAACCGCCGCATCCTCTATAACCGTGCCTCTGCTGACCCGCAGGGCAACCCGTGGGATCCGAAGCGTCAGCTACTCAAGTGGGACGGCGCGAAATGGGGCGGCGTGGATATTCCGGACTACAGCACTGCCGCACCAGGCAGCGATGTCGGGCCGTTTATCATGCAGCCTGAAGGGATGGGGCGCCTGTTTGCTATCGATAAGATGGCGGAAGGTCCGTTCCCGGAACACTATGAGCCGTTTGAGACGCCGCTGGGTACTAACCCGCTGCACCCGAACGTGGTCTCTAACCCGGCAGCCCGTATCTTCAAGGGCGATTTTGAAGCGCTGGGTAAAAAGGACAAGTTCCCGTATGTCGGCACCACTTACCGTCTGACTGAGCACTTCCACTACTGGACCAAGCACGCGCTGCTGAATGCCATCGCGCAGCCGGAACAGTTTGTGGAGATCGGCGAGAAGCTGGCGGGCAAGCTCGGCATCGCCCATGGCGATACCGTGAAGGTCTCCTCTAACCGCGGCTACATCAAAGCCAAGGCGGTGGTGACCAAGCGTATTCGCACGCTGAACGTTCATGGTCAGCAGGTGGATACCATCGGCATCCCAATTCACTGGGGTTATGAGGGCGTGGCGAAGAAAGGGTTCATTGCGAATACCCTGACGCCGTTCGTCGGTGATGCGAACACGCAGACGCCGGAATTTAAGGCCTTCCTCGTGAACGTGGAAAAGGTGTAACGGAGACGACTTATGGCTTATCAATCTCAAGACATTATCCGTCGTTCCGCGACTAACGGTTTCACGCCCGCGCCTCAGGCGCGGGACCACCAGCAGGAAGTGGCGAAGCTTATCGACGTGACCACCTGTATCGGCTGTAAAGCCTGTCAGGTGGCTTGTTCAGAGTGGAACGACATCCGTGACGAAGTGGGTCACAACGTCGGGGTGTACGACAACCCGGCGGACCTGACCGCCAAGTCCTGGACGGTAATGCGTTTCTCGGAAGTGGAACAGAACGACAAACTGGAATGGCTTATCCGCAAAGACGGCTGTATGCACTGTGCGGATCCGGGCTGCCTGAAGGCGTGTCCGTCAGAAGGGGCTATCATTCAGTATGCCAACGGCATCGTCGACTTCCAGTCTGAGCAGTGTATTGGCTGCGGCTACTGCATCGCGGGCTGTCCGTTCGACGTGCCGCGCATGAACCCGGAAGACAACCGCGTCTACAAATGTACGCTGTGCGTTGACCGCGTAAATGTCGGTCAGGAGCCAGCCTGCGTGAAGACCTGCCCAACCGGCGCTATCCACTTTGGCTCTAAAGAGGATATGAAAACGCTGGCGGCAGAGCGCGTGGGCGAGCTGAAAACCCGTGGTTACGATAACGCGGGCCTGTACGATCCGGCCGGGGTTGGCGGTACGCACGTGATGTACGTGCTGCACCACGCCGACAAGCCGAATCTGTACCATGGCCTGCCGGAGAACCCGGAAATCAGCGCCACCGTGAAGTTCTGGAAAGGTATCTGGAAACCGCTGGCCGCGGTCGGTTTTGCGGCCACCTTTGCAGCGAGCATCTTCCACTACGTCGGCGTTGGTCCGAACCGCGCGGAAGAGGAAGACGATAACCTGCATGAAGAGAAAGACGAGGTGCGCAAATGAGAAAACGTGACACCATCGTGCGCTACACCGCGCCGGAACGCATCAACCACTGGGTCACCGCCTTCTGCTTCATGCTGGCGGCGATAAGCGGGCTGGGGTTCTTCTTCCCCTCCTTCAACTGGCTGATGCAGATACTGGGCACGCCGCAGCTGGCGCGCATCCTGCACCCGTTCGTGGGTGTGGTGATGTTTGCCTCGTTTATCATCATGTTTTTCCGCTACTGGCACCATAACCTAATCAATCGGGATGATATCTTTTGGGCGAAGAATATTCGTAAGATCGTCGTCAACGAGGAAGTGGGTGATACCGGGCGTTATAACTTCGGCCAGAAATGCGTATTCTGGGCGGCGATTATCTTCCTGGTCCTGTTGCTGGTGAGCGGCGTGATCATCTGGCGTCCGTACTTTGCGCCTGCTTTCTCAATCCCGGTGATCCGATTTGCGCTGATGCTGCATTCATTTGCCGCAGTGGCGTTAATTGTGGTTATCATGGTGCATATCTACGCCGCCCTTTGGGTGAAAGGCACCATTACCGCGATGGTGGAAGGATGGGTAACCAGTACGTGGGCGAAGAAACATCACCCGCGCTGGTACCGTGAAGTCCGCCAGAAACAGGAAAAGTCATCTGAATGAGTATTCGCATAATCCCGCAAGATGAGCTGGGGTCGAGCGAGAAACGCACGGCGGATTATATTCCGCCGTTGTTGTTCCCCAGACTCAAGAACCTCTACAACCGCCGCGCAGAGCGTCTGCGCGAGCTGGCAGAGAACAACCCGCTGGGCGATTTTCTGCGTTTTGCCGCGCTGGTCGCCCATGCGCAGGAAGTGGTGCTATACGACCACCCGCTGCAAATGGATCTGACCGCACGCATCAAAGAAGCCAACGCGCAGGGCAAGCCGCCGCTGGACATTCACGTTCTGCCGCGCGACAAGCACTGGCATAAGCTGCTGCATTCACTGATTGCCGAGCTGAAGCCCGAAATGAGCGGCACGGCGCTGGCGGTCATTGAGAACCTGGAAAAAGCCTCAGAGCAAGAGCTGGAAGAGATGGCGAGCGCGCTGTTTGCCTCCGACTTCTCGCTGGTGAGCAGCGATAAAGCGCCGTTCATCTGGGCTGCGCTGTCGCTCTACTGGGCGCAAATGGCGAGCCTGATCCCGGGTAAAGCCCGCGCTGAATATGGCGAAGCGCGCCAGTTTTGCCCGGTGTGCGGCTCAATGCCGGTCTCCAGCATGGTACAGATTGGTACGACGCAGGGGCTGCGCTACTTGCACTGCAACCTGTGTGAAACCGAGTGGCACGTGGTGCGCATCAAGTGCAGCAACTGCGAACAGACCCGCGATCTGAACTATTGGTCGCTGGAAAACGAAGACGCGGCGGTGAAAGCCGAAAGCTGCGGCGACTGCGGGACCTACCTGAAGATTCTGTATCAGGAAAAAGACCCGAAAGTCGAAGCGGTAGCCGACGATCTCGCCTCGCTGATCCTGGACGCGAAGATGGAGCAGGAGGGCTTTGCCCGTAGCTCGATCAACCCGTTCCTGTTCCCGGGGGAAGGGGAGTAATCTCCACTAAAGCCCGGCGAGCCTCTGTGCAACCGGGCTATTTACTGCGTTAGGGCTGGGATGACATGTTGAGGGTCGTTAGCAATGGCGCGCAATAGCGCTTTAGCGGGGCCTGTAGGTGAGCGTCTGCCTTGTTCCCAGTTACGCAACGTATCAACGCTAACTGAGATTAAGTTCGCGAATTTACTCTGCGACAACCCGGACGCCTGACGAATTTCTTTTATTTTCATCGCATCAATTTGAAACGTACGCGACGGCTCTCGTTGGCCCTCGGCAATTTCGTTGATTTGCGCAATGCTTTGGGTTAATCGCTCAAACAGCGCCTTATCCATTTACCACCTCTCAATCATCTTTTTCAGTATGGCTTTTTCACCCGCGGAGAGGTCATCTTTGATCCCTTTGCGATAGATGAGCAGCAACCTGATTTCACACTCACGCGTACGGTGAAAATAGATAACTCTGACTCCACTACGCTTTCCCTTACCGCCAGCAAGCCAGCGAATCTTTCGCAAGCCTCCCGTATTCTGGATCAGATCGCCGTAATCCGGTTGCGTTGCCAGGAATATTTGGAACCTATGATATTCGTCGTCATCCAGTAACGTTTTGACGTCTTCTGTAAAAATATCCGTTTCAATGAATAGCATATATCGTACGCCATTGGCTTATAGTAGCAAACATCCAATGTACGTCAATGACGTACCCCTAGCTGATTACGTTAATGGGATACGCTGAATAAAGCGAAGTATAATTCCTGCTACGTTGTGTATTTGCGAGCCGCTTTCCAGACGACTGCTACTCCTCCTCATTCCCGCCCTCTTCATACGCGCCATACGGCTTCGCAGGCAGAACGATATAGGTGCCTTCAAACACCGCGCCCGGCGTTTCATCGCCGAACAGCTCAACCTGCATTTGTACGCGTGCTTTACGCCCACGCGCCAGACGGTCGAGATCGCCGCCCAGTGCGCCCAGGTCAGCTACCGCGCTCGGCTTGCCGCTGATCGGCGCGCTGTAGCGGATATGGGCATCGGCCAGAATAATGGTGCCGCCGAGATGACGTTCGCGCAGCATCAGCCAGATCAGTCCCCAGCCGGTGAGCGTGGCGAGTGAAAACAGGCTACCGGCAAACAGGGTATGGTGTGGGTTCTGGTTGCCGGTTTCCGGCATGGTGGTAATAAATTTTTGCCCGGTATATTGCTGAATACGCACGCCCATTTTTTCACTGAGCGGAATGTGCTGATACCACGCCTGCTGGAGCTGCCCGCACCAGTCGGCACGATGGAGAATATCGTCCAGGGTGGCGATGGGTTTGATCATCAAAAAGTGACGAATCGGCGTAGTTTGCGGGGCGGTGATTTCCCCCTGATTCACGAAACCAAGCTTGGCAAAGAACTCAACGGCATCTTCACGGGCGCTACAGGTGACGCGCTTGACCCCTTCCTGACGGGCGACGGATTCCAGCGTCATGGCCATCAGCGTTCCGAGGCCTTTGTCCTGCACGGAGGGGTGAACGGCCATAAAGCGGATTGAAGCTTCGTTGTCGGCATTGATATACAGACGCCCCACGGCAACCAGATTGCCCTCTTCATCAACCACCATCTGGTGGTGCGCCATCGCGTCCCAGGCGTCGCGTTCAGACCCTTTAGGTTGATGCAGTGGCTTGCGCAGCATTTCCCAGCGGAAATGGTAATAAACCTCTAACTCTTCTTCCGTTTGCGGTACTCGAAGGTGATACATAGCTGTACTCTCTCTTGTTACCCGCGGCCAGGCCGCCAGTTGGCTCATACCTGGAGCCAGAATGTGACGGGGCCATCGTTCACCAGCGAAACCTGCATATCCGCAGCGAATCGTCCGGTTTGTGTATTCATGTCCTGTTGGCGACAGCGCTCAACAAAGTACTCGTAAAGGGCTTCTGCGCGATCCGGTGCCGCGCCCTTCGAAAAACTCGGCCGCATGCCGCGTTCGGTATCCGCAGCCAGCGTAAACTGGGACACCACCAGCACGCTGCCGCCCGCCTGCTGAACGTTCAGGTTCATCTTGCCTTCCGCATCGCTGAAAATGCGGTAGCCCAGCACGCGATCACACAAGCGGTTGGCTTTTTGTTCGTCATCATCCTTTTCGACACCCAGGAGCACCAAAAGTCCTGGGCCGATTTCACCCGTCACCTCATCCGCCACGGTGACGCTGGCACGGGTTACGCGCTGAATCAATGCAATCATGGTTGGTCTGCTTCTTGTTGTTTTTCAGCTTCTGCTGCTTTTTTAAGTTCGCGGTAGACCCCGAGAGTGACAGTTATTTCGGCGCCAAGCAAGACGATGCACCACGTCCAGTAGACCCAGACAAACAAAATGGGGATCACCGCCAGTACGCCGTAAATCAGCTGATAAGAGGGGAACATGGTGATATAAAGCGCGAATCCTTTCTTGCCCAACTCAAAGAGCAACGCCGCGACCAGCGCACCCACCACGGCATCCCGGTTGGGTACGCGCGTAGTTGGCACCACGCTATAAAGCAGCCAGAACGAAAGCCACGATAAAATCAGCGGGAAGATGCGCAGCACGTTATCGATCACGCTGTTTAAATCGCTCGCCCAGCGCAGCGAAAGAAGGTAGGAACTGATCGCCAGGCTAGCCCCCGCCAGCAAGGGGCCGAGGGTTAAAATCATCCAGTAGACGGCAAAGGAATAGATCTTTGGGCGGACTTTTTTGCTCCGCCAGATAGTGTTGAGCGCACTGTCGATGGAGTACATCAGCAGCAGCGCGGTAACAATAAGCCCACACGCCCCCACCGCCGTCATCTTGCTGGAGTTAGCGACAAACTGTTCAATGTAGTTCTGGATCACATCGCCGGTGGCAGGAATAAAGTTTGCGAAAACAAAATGGCGAAGCTGCATGCTCACATCGGCAAACATCGGAAACGCCGAAAAAAGCGCAAAAATCACCGCCACCAGCGGAACCAGCGAGAGCAAGGACACGTAAGCGAGATTGCCCGCCAGCGTGGTCATGTTGTCCTCATCAATGCGATGCCAGAGGAGTTTCAGCCACGCCCTCAGCGGGCGCGTGTGGTGATTGGCTTTTTGATGAACGGTTTTTAGCATAACTGCTTCGCAAAGTAGTTCGGTATCGTCTCTTTTCCGGTCACCAGAATGGAGGTGATACCTAACTGATTAGCCCCTTCTATATTATCGGCGTTGTCGTCAAAAAAGACCGCATCCGCTGCCGTGAATCCTTCTTCCTGCAATACCGCCTGATAGATGCGCGCCTCAGGTTTACGCATCCCCATCTCCTGGGAGAGATACACGTTATCTGCCGCCGCGTGAATTTCAGGGTATTCATCCGGCCAGAAGGTGGTATGCAGGCGGTTGGTATTAGACAGCACGACAACGCGATGCCCCTGCTCGCGCAGCTTGTGCATGATGTCGATCACTTCGGGGCGGATCGCGACAAATATGGCCTGCCAGCCGTGGGAAAATTGCTCGTAACTTAACGAGAGACCCATTTCCTGACAGAAACGCTCTGCGAACGCTTCGTCGCTGATCTCACCGCGCTCGTGCAAATGGAAAGTCTCACCCATCGCGAAATTCTGCTTTAACGTCGCCAGCGGAACACGGCTAAAATCGCTCCATGCGCCCAGCACCCGGTTAAAATCGATATCGACGATTACATTTCCTAAGTCAAAGATATAAAGCATGTTTATCTCCTTTCGCCGTGGAAAAGTAACTGTAGCGGGAAAGAGAAAGTTTAGCTATGCGCCAGATTCAGCTTAGAGAAAGGAAAGGCCCGAATCGCAATATCGGGCCATAAGACGATCAGCCAGCCTGCTGCTCTTCTCCGGAATTCACTTCGACAACCTCAACCTTGCTGGATTTTAGGTGACTTTGCAGCGCCGGGCCGGGCAGCTCATCGGTGAACAGCGCCGTCACCTGCGCCACGTTGCCAATTTCAACCGCCGCGGAGGCGTGGTATTTCGTATGATCGGCCGCCAGTAAAATGTGACGGGAGTGGGCAATCATGGTTTTCACCACGCTGGCTTCGTTAACGTCAAATTCCATCATCGCGCCGTCGTGCTCTATCGCCCCCACGCTGGTCACGAGGTAGTCCGCCCGGAAGCCAGACACAAACGCCGTTGCCGCAGGCCCGATAATGCCGCCGTTATGCGGGCGCAGCGTACCGCCAGGTACCATCACCTCAAAACGCGGGTTCTTATAAAGAATGTGCGCCACCCGCAGGCTGTTGGTGATAATGCGCAGATGATTATGATTAAGCAGCGCCCGTGCAACGTGCTCCACCGTTGTGCCGATAGTGATAAAGATGGTCGAGCCATCCGGGATATAGTCCGCAATCGCTTCGGCAATCGCCCGTTTCTCTTCGGTAAGCGAGACTTCACGCTGTTCGAACGCCGTGTTGACCACGCTGGATGCCCTGCCCGCGCCGCCGTGATGACGGGTGATCAGCCCTTGCTCGCTGAGCTTGCGGATATCCCGGCGCACGGTTTGCGTCGACACATCCAACAGCTGCGCCAGTTCATCAATGTTCATATAGCCGCGATCGGCAATCAGCGTCAGCAGCTGATCGTGACGCGGGTTGCCGGTCAGTTCGGTAAGGCTCATGGGCTGTCCTCTGAAAACCATCACGCCCCGCATTTTATACAAAAAGTGACAAAAAAGAGCGGGTTTGATCACAGTCGGGTATACCCGCGCGCCCGCCGGGCTTTGTGCATTTCAGTGCTGCGACGGCGCTGGCAAAACGCACGGCGTCTGCGGCGGGCAATTTCTGCCCCAGGCTGACCGCCAGCGCACCGTGGAACACGTCGCCCGCGCCGGTGGTATCAATGACGTTCACTTCAAAACCAGGCTGATGACATAGCGCGCCGTTTTCCAGCCAAAAACAGCCGTCTCGCCCCTGCGTGACATACACATGTCCATTTGTGAGCATTTGTGCTTTTTTTAATGCGTCTTCTGTTTCATCCAACTGCGTTAAACGCCGCAGCCCAGGCGCAGAGAAGGCCGCGTGATCGCTTAAGGCGATCAGCTCCGCGATATCCTGCGGGGTAACATCCGCATCCAGCAACGTCGGAACGCCCTGCTGACGGGCCAGTGTAAATGCCTGTTTTGCCCCGTCATGCCAGCGCACGTCGGCTAAGACAATATCCCACTGAGAGAAGTCGATTTCATGCAGCCAGCCTGCCTCGGCGGGCAGATCGGGGCTGGGGTAGTTGGCAATCACTCTTTCCCCACCTGCGTCCACCAGCACCGCCGATTGCGACGATCGGGCTCCCTTAACTACGCGCGTATAGCGGGTGTTCACCCCCAGGGATTCCAGCTCCGCAAGCAACCGTCTGCCGGTATCGTCGTCCCCCACCCGACCAATAAAATCCACTTCCGCGCCCAGTTTCGCGGCTGCCACTGCCGCCGTTGCCGCCGGGCCGCCGCCCACTTCCGTGTAGTCTTTTGCGACATATTTCCCACCTTCTTTTGGTAAATCATCGAGATACCAAATGCGATCCAGCACGGTAATGCCGACACAAACGATGCGAGTCATGGTGATTCCTTCTGCGATTTCTGATGCCTTCATTTTAATTTCACCAAATGTTTAAAAAGTGACCCGTGTCAATTTTTTGACTATAAATTACAAATACGATCAAAAACAGACACCACAAACGCGCAAAAATTGACACGATGTGACAGGAGAGAGGCATGTCAGCAATCGCATTTATCGGCTTAGGACAGATGGGCGCGCCCATGGCGAAGAATCTATTGAAACAGGGCCACCAGCTTAACGTTTTTGATGTGAACCCGCAGGCGGTTCAGGCGCTGGTAGAGAGCGGCGCCCGGGCGGCGGCAACGCCCGCACAGGCAGCAACGGATGCCGAATTCGTGATCACTATGCTGCCAAACGGCGACCTGGTGCGCAGCGTGCTGTTCGGCGAGCACGGCGTGTGCGAAGGATTATCCCGCGACGCGCTGGTCATTGATATGTCCACCATTCACCCGCTGCAAACCGACGCGCTGATCCGCGACATGGCTGAGCAAGGCTTCAGCCTGATGGACGTGCCCGTCGGGCGCACCTCTGATCATGCCATCGCCGGTACGCTACTCCTGCTGGCAGGCGGCACGGCAGAGCAGGTTGAGCGTGCCACCCCCGTCTTAATGGCGATGGGTAATGAACTGATTAACGCCGGCGGGCCGGGAATGGGCATCCGCGTCAAGCTCATCAATAACTACATGAGCATCGCCCTGAACGCCCTTTCCGCCGAGGCCGCCGTTCTGTGCGAAGCGCTTGGCCTCTCCTTTGACGTGGCGCTCAAGGTGATGAGCGGCACACCTGCGGGCAAAGGCCACTTCACCACGTCATGGCCGAACAAGGTGCTGAAAGGGGATCTTTCACCCGCCTTCATGATCGACCTTGCGCATAAGGATCTGGGGATAGCCCTCGACGTGGCCAACCAGCTGCATGTCCCAATGCCGCTGGGCGCGGCTTCACGCGAAGTTTACAACCAGGCACGCGCCGCCGGGCGCGGGCGCGAAGACTGGACAGCCATTCTTGAACAGGTTCGCGCATCTGCCGGGCTGAAAAAATCACACTGATACGAAAGGACTGAGGAATGACGATGTACACCCTGAAAGATATCACCCGACCTTCCGGCGGTTTTGCGATGCTGGCCGTGGATCAGCGCGAAGCGATGCGCCTGATGTTTGCGGCGGCAGGCGCGCCGGTACCGGTAACCGACCAGCACCTGACGGATTTTAAAGTCAACGCGGCAAAAATTCTGTCGCCGTACGCCTCTGCGATCCTCGTCGACCAGCAGTTCTGCTATCGCCAGATTGTCGAGCAGCAGGCCGTGGCCAAAAGCTGCGCGATGATTGTGGCAGCCGACGAGTTTATTCCGGGGAACGGTATTCCGGTCGACAGCGTGGTGATCGACAAGAGCATTGACGCGCAGGCGGTCAAACGCGACGGCGGCAAGGCGCTGAAGCTGCTGGTGCTGTGGCGCAGCGATGAAGATCCGCAGCAGCGCCTGGAGATGGTGAAAGCGTTCAATACGCTGTGCCACGATAACGGTCTGTTGAGCATTATCGAGCCGGTTGTGCGTCCACCGCGCCGCGGCGCCGCGTTTGACCGCGAGCAGGCGATTATCGATGCGGCCAAAGAGCTGGGCGACAGCGGTGCCGACCTCTACAAAGTGGAAATGCCGCTGTTTGGTAAGGGCACGCAGCAGGAGCTGCTGGCGGCCTCGCAGAAGCTGAACGAGAACATCGCCATGCCGTGGGTGATCCTCTCCTCCGGCGTGGACGATAAGTTATTCCCGCGCGCGGTGAGCGTGGCGATGCAGGCGGGGGCATCGGGCTTTTTAGCCGGTCGCGCCGTCTGGTCCTCTGTGATTGGCCTGCCGGACACCGAGCTGATGCTGCGTGATATTTCCGTACCAAAACTTCAGCGTCTGGGTGAGATCGTCGACGAAATGATGGCTCGCCGTTAAGAAAGGATCCGAACATGAAATGGTTTAATACCCTGAGCCATAACCGCTGGCTCGAACAAGAGACCGACCGCATTCTCGATTTCGGTAAAAACGCCGCCGTACCGACCGGCTTTGGCTGGCTGGGCAATAACGGGCAGGTGCGTAGCGATATGGGCACCCATCTGTGGATCACAGCCCGCATGCTGCACGTGTACGCGGTGGCGGCGAACATGGGACGTCCTGGTGCGTACGCCCTGGTTGAGCACGGCATTAATGCCCTGAACGGTCCGCTGCGCGACAAACAGCACGGCGGCTGGTACGCCTGCGTAAACGATGAAGGCGTAATTGATGCCTCCAAGCAGGGCTATCAGCATTTCTTCGTCCTGCTGGGCGCGGCGAGCGCCGTCACCACCGGCCATCCGCAGGCACGCAAGTTGCTGGACGACGCCATCGAGGTGATTGAGCGCTACTTCTGGAGCGAACAGGAGCAGATGTGCCTGGAGTCCTGGGATGAAGCCTTCAGCAAAACGGAAGATTACCGCGGCGGTAACGCCAACATGCACGCCGTGGAAGCCTTCCTGATCGTTTATGACGTGACCCACGACCGTAAATGGCTCGACCGCGCCCTGCGCATCGCCTCGGTGATTATTCACGACGTGGCGCGCAAAGGGGAGTACCGCGTTAACGAGCATTTCGACACCAACTGGAACCCGATCCGCGATTACAACATTGATAATCCCGCCCACCGCTTCCGCGCCTACGGCGGCACGCCGGGGCACTGGATTGAGTGGGGTCGCCTGATGCTGCACCTGCGCGCCGCCCTGGAAGCGCGCTTTGAAACCCCGCCGGAATGGCTGCTGGAAGATGCGAAAGGCCTGTTCCACGCCACCATCCGGGACGCCTGGGCACCCGACGGGGCCGATGGATTTGTCTACTCCGTGGGCTGGGACGGCAAGCCAATCGTCCGCGAACGCGTGCGCTGGCCAATCGTCGAAGCGATGGGTACGGCTTACGCGCTCTACACCGTCACCGGTGAGGCGCAGTACGAAGCCTGGTATCAGAAGTGGTGGGATTACTGCATCAAGTACCTGATGGATTACGAAAACGGTTCATGGTGGCAGGAGCTGGACACCAATAACGAAGTGACCACCAAAGTCTGGGACGGCAAGCAGGATATTTACCATCTGCTGCACTGCCTGGTGATCCCCCGCCTGCCGCTGGCGCCGGGCTTAGCGCCTGCCGTAGCCGCCGGATTACTGGATAGCCTGGCCAAATAATAAAGACGGAGTTTTTATGCGTACCCTACACAATATTGACCTGAAAAATAACGAAAGTGGTTTTACCCTGCGCTGGCAGGACCGTCTGATTTTATCCCACTCTGCGGATGCCCCTTGCCTGTGGATCGGCGCAGGTGAGGCGGATATCGAGATGTTTCGCGGCAACTTCAGCATCAAAGACAAGCTCAACGAAAAGATTGCCCTGACGAACGCGACCGTTACGCAGCAAAGCACGGGCTGGGCAATCCGCTTTACCCGCGGCGACGCGGTGAGCGCGACGTTATTGGTGGGCGTGGATGGTGAAGGCCGTCTGGAGCTGAAGCTGAAAAATGACGCCGCCAGCCATAACCGCATCTGGCTGCGGCTGGCAGCTCAGCCTGACGATCATATCTACGGCTGCGGCGAGCAGTTCTCGTATTTCGATCTGCGCGGCAAGCCGTTTCCGCTGTGGACCAGCGAGCAGGGCGTGGGCCGCAATAAGCAGACCTATGTCACCTGGCAGGCCGACTGCAAAGAGAACGCGGGCGGCGATTACTACTGGACCTTCTTCCCGCAGCCTACCTTCGTGAGCACCCAGAAGTACTACTGCCACGTGGATAACAGCTGTTATATGAACTTCGACTTCAGCGCGCCGGACTTCCACGAGCTGGCGTTCTGGGAAGATAACGCCACGCTGCGCTTCGAATGCGCAGAAACCTACGTCGATCTGCTGGAAAAACTGACCGGCCTGCTGGGGCGTCAGCCTGAACTGCCGGACTGGGTTTACGACGGCGTGACGCTGGGTATTCAGGGTGGCACCGAGGTGTGTCAGCAGAAGCTCGACGCCATGCGCGAGGGCGGTGTGAAGGTCAACGGCATCTGGGCGCAGGACTGGTCCGGCATCCGGATGACCTCCTTCGGCAAACGCGTGATGTGGAACTGGAAGTGGAACAGCGCGCTCTATCCGCAGCTTGATGAGCGGATTGCGCAGTGGAAACAGGAGGGCGTGCAGTTCCTCTCCTATATCAACCCGTACGTCGCCAGCGATAAAGATCTCTGCGAAGAGGCGGCGAAACGCGGCTATCTGACCAAAAACGCCAACGGCGAGGATTACCACGTTGAGTTCGGCGAGTTCTACGCAGGCGTTATCGACCTGACCAACCCGGCAGCCTACGGCTGGTACAAAGAGGTCATCAAAAAGAACCTGATCGAACTGGGCTGCGGCGGCTGGATGGCCGATTTCGGGGAATATCTGCCGACCGATACCTTCCTGCACAACGGCGTTAGCGCGGAGATCATGCATAACGCCTGGCCTGCCCTGTGGGCGAAATGTAACTACGAAGCACTGGAGGAGACCGGCAAGCTCGGGGAGATCCTGTTCTTCATGCGCGCGGGCTACACCGGCAGCCAGAAGCACTCGGTGATGATGTGGGCGGGGGATCAGAACGTCGACTGGAGCCTGGACGACGGTCTGGCGTCCGTCGTACCGGCGGCGCTGTCTCTGGCGATGACCGGGCACGGGCTGCACCACAGCGACATTGGCGGCTATACGACGCTGTTCGAGATGAAGCGCAGCAAAGAGCTGCTGCTGCGCTGGTGCGATTTCAGCGCCTTTACGCCGATGATGCGTACCCACGAGGGCAATCGCCCTGGCGACAACTGGCAGTTCGACAGCGACGCCGAAACCATCGCGCACTTCGCGCGCATGACCACCGTGTTCACCACTCTGAAGCCGTACATCAAAGCTGCGGTTGCGCAGAACGCGAAAAGCGGCCTGCCGGTGATGCGTCCGCTGTTTCTGCACTACGAGGACGACGCGCGCGCCTACACGCTGAAATACCAGTACCTGTTTGGCCGCGATCTGCTGGTGGCGCCGGTTCATGAAGAGGGACGCCGCGACTGGTCGCTCTATTTGCCGCAGGACAGCTGGGTCAATGCGTGGACGGGGGAAACCTGCCAGGGCGGTGACGTGACCGTTGATGCCCCGCTCGGCAAACCGCCGGTCTTCTATCGCCAGCAAAGCGAATGGGCAGATCTGTTTAGCACCTTACGTCATATCTGATAAGGCTCGCCCGCGGGGAAACCTGCGGGCAGACGGAGAACAATAATGAGTCAACATACTTCTGACCCGGCAACCCTGCGCCTGCCGTTTAAAGAAAAACTCGCCTACGGGATGGGCGATCTCGGCTCTAACATCCTGCTGGATATCGGCACGCTGTATCTGCTGAAGTTCTACACCGACGTGCTGGGACTGCCCGGTACTTACGGGGGGATTATCTTCCTGATTGCGAAGTTTTTTACCGCCTTCACCGATATGGGCACCGGGATCATGCTCGACTCCCGGCGCAAGATTGGCCCGAAAGGGAAATTCCGCCCGTTCGTGCTGTATGCAGCCTTCCCTGTGACGCTGCTGGCGATTGCCAACTTCGTCGGCACACCGTTTGAGATGACCGGCAAAACGGTGATGGCAACGGTGCTGTTCATGCTGTACGGCCTGTTCTTCAGCATGATGAACTGCTCTTACGGCGCGATGGTGCCCGCCATTACCAAAAACCCGGACGAGCGAGCCTCGCTGGCGGCCTGGCGTCAGGGCGGCGCCACGCTCGGCCTGCTGCTCTGTACGGTGGGCTTTGTACCGGTGATGAACCTCATTGAGGGCAATGACCAGCTTGGCTACATCTTTGCCGCCACCCTCTTCTCGCTATTCGGGTTGTTCTTTATGTGGTGGTGCTATAAGGGCGTAACCGAGCGTTACGTTGAGACGCAACCTGCTAACCCGGCGCAGAAACCGGGGCTGTTGCAGTCGTTTCGCGCCATCGCCGGGAACCGTCCGCTGTTTATCCTGTGCATCGCTAACCTGTGCACGCTGGGTGCCTTTAACGTCAAACTCGCCATTCAGGTCTACTACACGCAGTACGTGCTGAACGACCCGATCCTGCTGTCGTACATGGGCTTCTTCAGCATGGGCTGTATTTTTATCGGCGTCTTTATGATGCCTGGCGCGGTGCGGCGCTTTGGTAAGAAAAAGGTCTATATCAGCGGGCTGGCAATTTGGGTGGCAGGCGATCTGCTTAACTACTTCTTCGGCGGCGGCTCGGTGAGCTTTGTGGCGTTCTCCTGTCTGGCGTTCTTCGGTTCCGCGTTCGTGAACAGCCTGAACTGGGCGCTGGTCTCCGATACCGTGGAGTACGGCGAGTGGCGCACCGGCGTACGCTCCGAGGGGACGGTCTATACCGGCTTTACCTTCTTCCGCAAGGTATCGCAGGCGCTGGCGGGCTTCTTCCCGGGGATCATGCTTACGCAGATTGGCTATGTGCCCAACGTGGTGCAATCCGCCGGCACGGTTGAAGGGCTGCGGCAGCTGATATTTATCTACCCGAGCCTGCTGGCGGTCATCACCATCGTGGCGATGGGCTGCTTCTACAACCTCAACGAGAAGATGTATGTGCGCATCGTGGAAGAAATTGAGCTGCGCAAACGTACGGCATAAATGACGTGATTGAGCGCCCTGCGGGGCGCTTTGAGGATCGACCATGACACACAATACTGATCCGTTAACCCTGAAATTGAGCCTGCGAGAGAAGTGCGCCTACGGGATGGGCGATTTTGGCTCGAACCTGATGCTCTGTATTGGCACGCTGTATCTGCTGAAGTTTTACACGGACGAGCTGGGCATGCCCGCATTCTACGGCGGCATCATTTTTCTGGTCGCCAAGTTCTTTACCGCGTTTACCGACATGCTGACCGGGGTGCTGCTGGACTCCCGGCGTAATATCGGCGCGCGGGGGAAATTCCGGCCATTCATTCTCTACGCCTCCGTCCCGGTGGCGCTGGTGGCCACGGCGCAGTTTATGGCCAACGACTTTAGCCTGACGGTGAAAACGGCCCTCGCCACCGTGCTCTTCATGATGTTTGGCCTCTGCTACAGCCTGATGAACTGCGCCTACGGTGCAATGGTTCCGGCCATCACCAAAAACCCGAACGAGCGCGCGCAGCTTGCGGCGTGGCGTCAGGGCGGCGCAACGGTAGGACTGTTGCTCTGCACCGTCGGCTTTATGCCGATTCAGGCGCTGTTCGTCAGCCAGCCCTCACTCGGCTATCTGGTGGCCGCGCTGGTGTTCGTCACCGGGGGGCTGTTCTGCATGTGGTGGTGCTACAGCGGGGTGAAAGAGCGCTACGTCGAGCTTACGCCCGATCACCATAAGCCCGGCATTCTGAAATCATTCTGCGCAATTTTCCGCAATCCGCCGCTGCTGGTGCTGTGCATCGCCAACCTCTGTACCCTCGCCGCGTTTAACATCAAGCTGGCGATTCAGGTCTATTACACCCAGTATGTGCTGAACGATCTGCATCTCCTGTCGTGGATGGGCTTTTTCAGCATGGGCTGCATTCTGATTGGCGTGTTTCTGGTGCCCGGTGCGGTAAAGCGCTTTGGCAAGAAACCGGTCTATCTGGGCGGGCTGGCGCTGTGGGCGGTGGGCGACGTGCTGAATTTCTTCTGGGGGACCAGCTCCCTGCTGTTTGTGCTCTTTTCCTGCATGGCCTTCTTCGGCACGGCGTTTGTGAACAGCCTGAACTGGGCGCTGGTGCCGGATACGGTTGATTACGGCGAGTGGAAAACCGGGATTCGCGCCGAAGGGTCGGTGTATACCGGCTATACCTTCTCGCGCAAAATCTCCGCTGCGCTCGCCGGTTTTCTGCCCGGCATCATGCTGACCCAGATTGGCTACGTTCCCCATGCCGTGCAGAGCGCGGGCACGCTGCTGGGTTTGCGTCAGCTGATTTTCCTCTGGCCGTGCGGCCTGGCGATCGTTGCTGCCGTGACCATGGGGCTGTTTTATAAACTCAACGAAGCGCGCTTCGCCTTTATTATCGAGGAGATTGGAAAACGGAAAAAACAGACAGCAAATACCCCTGAGATAACCACCAACAATAAAGCGTCAGCAGTCACTTTATAACTATAAATCCGGCCAATATGTCCTTCCTGTTAATCAGGAGGGAGGCCTTTCTGTACCTGATACATGGACAAATTATGAATAGAATCATCACCGTACTGATCGTGTCGTCTGTGTCCTGCCCGGTTTTTGCCGGGGCCTATGTCGAAACGCGCGAAGCGTACAATACGGCCTCTGAGCTGCACGAGGTGATCCTGCGTGCGGGCTATAACTTCGATATGGGCGCGGGGCTGATGTTCACCAACGCTTATAACGTGGGGAAATGGGACGAACTGAAGCACAGCTATAACGAAATCGAGGGTTGGTATCCGCTCTTCAAACCGACCGACAAACTCACCTTCCAGCCCGGCGGGTTAATTAACGACAGCAGCGCAGGATCGGGTGGAGCACTCTATTTAGATACTAACTATAAATTTACGGACTGGTTTAATCTGACGTTCCGCTATCGCTATAACCATAACAATTACGATACGCCGGACTATAACGGACAGATGGATAAAAACGACACGCACGAATTCGCCAACTACTGGAATTTCAAAGTGACGGATGCGTTTTTCTACACCTTTGAGCCGCACTTTTTCCAGCGGGTGAATGATTACCACAGCAAAAATGGCAAAGATCATCACTGGGAAATTACCAACAAGTTCAGCTATAAAATCGACAGAAACTGGCTGCCGTACTTCGAACTCCAGTGGCTGGACCGATGGAATGATTACAACCGCGAGCAGTACCGGATTCGGTTAGGGTTACGTTATTCCTTCTAATAAAAAAGCCGCTGATCGCTCAGCGGCTTTTCGTTGCCGGGTGGCGCTTGCGCTTTACCCGGCCTACGGCATAACCGAATTACTCTTCTTTCGCACCGCGCATAGCACGTTTACGATCGTTCTCGGTCAGGTGACGTTTACGGATACGAATTGACTGAGGCGTCACTTCTACCAGTTCGTCATCATCGATGAATTCCAGAGCCTGCTCCAGCGTCATCTTGATCGGTGGAACCAGAACCGTCGCTTCGTCAGTACCGGACGCACGCATGTTGGTCAGTTTCTTACCGGTCAGGCAGTTTACCGTCAGGTCGTTAGAACGGCTGTGAATACCGATGATCTGGCCTTCGTAAACTTCAGCACCGTGACCCAGGAACAGCTTACCGCGATCCTGCAGACCGAACAGCGCAAACGCAACCGCTTTACCCTGACCGTTGGAGATCAGTACGCCGTTGTTACGCTGGCCCACTTCGCCAGGACGGATGTCGTCATAGTGGCTGAAGGTGGAGTACAGCAGGCCGGTACCGGAGGTCATGGTCATGAACTCAGAACGGAAGCCGATCAGGCCACGGCTTGGGATCACGTAGTCGAGACGTACGCGGCCTTTGCCATCTGGATTCATGTTTTTCAGGTCGCCTTTACGCTCACCCAGTGCCTGCATGACAGAACCCTGGTGCTGCTCTTCAACGTCCAGCGTGACGTTTTCGAACGGCTCTTGTTTACGGCCATCGATTTCGCGGAAGATAACTTTCGGACGGGATACCGCCATCTCGAAACCTTCACGACGCATGTTCTCAATCAGAACAGACAGGTGCAGCTCACCACGACCGGAAACGCGGAATGCATCAGCGTCTTCGGTTTCTTCAACGCGCAGCGCAACGTTGTGCACCAGCTCTTTGTTCAGGCGGTCAAGGATCTGACGAGAGGTAACGAACTTACCTTCTTTACCACAGAACGGAGAGGTGTTGACGTTGAAGAACATGGATACGGTTGGTTCATCAACGGACAGGGCTGGCAGCGCTTCGACGTTCTGCGGATCGCAGATGGTATCGGAGATGTTCAGTTCACCCAGACCGGTGATAGCGATGATGTCGCCCGCTTCAGCGATGTCGCTCTCGATACGCTCAAGACCCAGGTGAGTCAGTACTTTACCGACTTTACCGTTACGGGTTTTGCCTTCGCTATCGATGATAGTGACCTGCTGGTTAGGCTTCACTTTACCGCGCTTGATACGACCAATGCCGATTACGCCAACATAGTTGTTGTAGTCGAGCTGGGAGATCTGCATTTGCAGGGTGCCTTCCAGGTCAACGTTTGGCGCAGGAACGCGGTCAACAATCGTCTGGTACAGCGGAGTCATGTCTTCCGCCATGTCTTCGTGATCCAGACCGGCGATACCGTTCAGCGCAGACGCATAAACGATAGGGAAGTCCAGCTGTTCGTCAGTCGCGTCGAGGTTAACGAACAGGTCGAAGACCTGGTCAACAACCCAGTCAGGACGCGCGCCAGGACGGTCAACCTTGTTGATCACAACGATAGGTTTCAGGCCGTGGGCAAATGCTTTTTTGGTCACGAAGCGCGTTTGCGGCATAGGGCCATCAAATGCGTCAACCACCAGCAGCACGGAATCCACCATGGACATCACGCGCTCAACTTCACCACCGAAGTCGGCGTGCCCTGGGGTATCAACGATGTTGATACGGTAGTCATTCCATTTGATAGCGGTGTTTTTGGCGAGGATGGTAATCCCACGCTCTTTCTCCAAATCGTTGGAGTCCATCACACGCTCTTGAGTTTCGGCACGAGCATCAAACGTACCGGACTGCTGTAGCAGCTTGTCAACCAGGGTAGTTTTACCATGGTCGACGTGCGCGATGATGGCGATATTACGCAATTTTTCGATCACAACTTTGCCTCAGGCATTTAGAAATAGCGCGTTATTGTACACGGATTAATCGCACTACAAAACAGGATCACAAACATCCCCCGCAAACAAGTATTGCAGAGATGCTTTGTGATCGCTTTCACGGAGCGGTAAAAGGGCACTTTAACGTAAATTGCACCAATATGGTGCTCAATGTTCACACTGAAGCACTATAATGGTGCAACGAATCCAATGTGGTGCAGCCCTTCTGCACTATGGTGCGCATGATAACGCCTTTTTGGGGTGTTTTAAAAGTTGGCACAGATTTCGCTTTACAGAAATACAGTAAAAATATGGCAGCCCAGCCGATTTGAAGACCTCGTTACCACGACGACAATGACCAATCTGGAGAGTTAAGTATGTCCGCTGAACACGTTTTGACGATGCTGAACGAACATGAAGTGAAGTTTGTTGATCTGCGCTTCACCGATACCAAAGGTAAAGAACAGCACGTCACGATCCCTGCTCATCAGGTGAACGCCGAATTCTTTGAAGAAGGCAAAATGTTTGACGGCTCCTCCATTGGCGGCTGGAAAGGCATTAACGAATCCGACATGGTTCTGATGCCAGATGCAACCACTGCGCTCATTGACCCGTTCTACGAAGAACCTACGCTGATCATCCGCTGCGATATCCTGGAACCTGGCACGCTGCAAGGCTATGACCGTGACCCACGCTCCATCGCAAAACGCGCTGAAGAGTACCTGCGTTCTACCGGTATTGCAGACACCGTTCTGTTCGGGCCAGAGCCAGAGTTCTTCCTGTTCGACGACATCCGTTTTGGTGCTTCCATTTCTGGTTCCCACGTCGCTATCGATGACATCGAAGGCGCATGGAACTCTTCCACCAAGTACGAAGGTGGTAACAAAGGTCACCGTCCGGGCGTGAAAGGCGGTTACTTCCCGGTTCCTCCGGTCGATTCTTCTCAGGACATCCGTTCTACCATGTGTCTGATCATGGAAGAGATGGGCCTGGTTGTTGAAGCGCACCACCACGAAGTGGCAACGGCTGGCCAGAACGAGATCGCTACCCGCTTCAACACCATGACCAAAAAAGCGGATGAGATTCAGATCTACAAATACGTTGTACACAACGTTGCGCACCGTTTCGGTAAAACCGCGACCTTCATGCCAAAACCAATGTTTGGCGACAACGGTTCCGGCATGCACTGCCACATGTCCCTGTCCAAGAACGGCACTAACCTGTTCTCTGGCGACAAGTACGCGGGTCTGTCCGAGCAGGCGCTGCACTACATCGGTGGTGTTATCAAACACGCTAAAGCGATCAACGCCCTGGCGAACCCAACCACTAACTCCTACAAGCGTCTGGTCCCTGGCTACGAAGCACCAGTAATGCTGGCGTACTCTGCCCGTAACCGTTCTGCTTCTATCCGTATCCCGGTGGTTGCGTCTCCGAAAGCGCGTCGTATCGAAGTGCGCTTCCCGGACCCGGCGGCTAACCCATACCTGTGCTTCGCAGCACTGCTGATGGCCGGTCTGGACGGTATCAAGAACAAGATCCACCCGGGCGAAGCCATGGACAAAAACCTGTACGACCTGCCGCCAGAAGAAGCGAAAGAGATCCCACAGGTTGCCGGCTCTCTGGAAGAAGCCCTCCAGGCGCTGGACGCAGACCGCGAGTTCCTGACCGCTGGCGGCGTGTTCACCGATGAAGCTATCGACGCTTACATCGCGCTGCGTACCGAAGAAAACGACCGCGTTCGCATGACGCCGCACCCGGTTGAGTTCGAACTGTACTACAGCGTTTAATTGATTTGTTTTACCCGGCGCATACGCGTCGGGAGTCGTTGCCGTGGAAACTTTAGCCCATCTTCGGATGGGCTTTTTTCTCCACCAACAACCTGATCTCACGCGCTTTTTACCTCTAAAACGCTATACTGCACTAAAATAGTGCAACGACTCCAGGAGACTGCTGAATGGCAACTGGCACGCTGCCCGATGCTGGGCAGATCCTCAATTCTTTAATTAACAGTATTTTGCTGGTCGACGACGAGCTGGCGGTGCATTACGCCAACCCGGCGGCGCAGCAGCTGCTCGCCCAAAGCGCCCGTAAACTGTTTGGCACGCCGCTGCCAGAACTGCTGAGCTATTTCTCGCTGAATATTGGCCTGATGCAGGAGAGTTTGCAGGCGGGTCAGGGCTTCACCGATAACGAAGTGACGCTGGTGATTGACGGACGCTCGCATATTTTGTCCCTCACCGCACAGCGCCTGCCAGATGGCATGATTCTGCTGGAAATGGCGCCGATGGATAACCAGCGTCGTCTCAGCCAGGAGCAGCTTCAGCATGCGCAGCAGATTGCGGCGCGCGACCTGGTGCGCGGGCTGGCCCATGAGATCAAAAACCCGCTGGGCGGCTTACGCGGTGCGGCACAGCTTCTGACCAAAGCGCTGCCTGACCCTGCCCTGGCGGAGTATACCAACGTCATTATTGAGCAGGCGGACCGTCTGCGTAATCTGGTCGATCGCCTGCTCGGGCCGCAGCAGCCAGGGATGCACGTTTCAGAAAGCATTCACAAGGTCGCGGAGCGGGTGGTGAAACTCGTCTCGATGGAGCTGCCGGATAACGTCACGCTGGTGCGTGACTATGACCCAAGCCTGCCGGAGCTGGCGCACGATCCGGACCAGATTGAACAGGTGCTGTTGAACATTGTGCGTAACGCGTTGCAGGCGCTGGGCCCGGAGGGTGGCGAAATTATTCTGCGTACCCGCACCGCGTTCCAGTTGACGCTGCACGGCGTACGTTATCGTCTGGCAGCACGTATTGATGTGGAAGATAACGGACCGGGGATCCCGCCGCATCTCCAGGACACCCTGTTCTACCCGATGGTCAGCGGTCGCGAAGGCGGCACCGGGCTGGGGTTATCCATAGCCCGAAATTTGATTGACCAACACTCCGGCAAAATTGAATTTACCAGTTGGCCGGGACATACCGAGTTTTCGGTTTTCCTGCCGATTAAAAAATAAAGGTGACGTTTATGCAACGAGGGATAGTCTGGGTAGTCGATGACGATAGCTCCATCCGTTGGGTGCTTGAACGCGCGCTCACAGGAGCGGGATTAAGCTGCACGACGTTTGAGAGTGGCAGCGAGGTGCTCGACGCACTCACCACCAAAACGCCGGACGTTCTGCTCTCGGATATTCGCATGCCGGGAATGGACGGACTGGCGCTCTTAAAGCAGATCAAACAGCGCCACCCTATGCTTCCGGTCATCATAATGACCGCCCACTCCGACCTGGATGCTGCCGTCAGCGCGTACCAGCAGGGCGCGTTTGATTACCTGCCAAAACCGTTTGATATCGACGAAGCCGTTGCGCTGGTTGAGCGCGCTATCAGCCACTATCAGGAGCAACAGCAGCCCCGCAATGCCCCCGACTTTGGACCGACGACGGACATCATCGGTGAAGCGCCGGCCATGCAGGACGTGTTTCGCATCATCGGGCGTCTGTCGCGTTCGTCTATCAGCGTCTTGATTAACGGTGAATCAGGGACCGGTAAAGAGTTGGTCGCACACGCCCTGCATCGCCACAGCCCGCGGGCGAAAGCCCCCTTTATCGCCCTGAACATGGCAGCGATCCCTAAGGATTTAATTGAATCTGAGCTGTTCGGCCACGAAAAAGGGGCGTTTACCGGAGCCAATACCATTCGTCAGGGACGCTTTGAACAGGCTGACGGCGGCACGCTTTTCCTGGATGAAATCGGCGATATGCCGCTGGATGTACAGACCCGACTGTTGCGCGTGCTGGCAGATGGACAGTTTTACCGCGTGGGCGGGTATGCGCCGGTGAAGGTGGACGTACGCATTATCGCCGCGACGCATCAGAACCTGGAGCTGCGCGTACAGGAGGGGAAATTCCGTGAGGATTTATTCCATCGTCTGAACGTGATCCGCGTCCACCTGCCGCCGCTGCGCGAGCGTCGGGAAGATATCCCGCGTCTGGCGCGCCATTTCCTGCAGGTGGCGGCCCGCGAGCTGGGCGTGGAAGCCAAGCAGCTTCATCCGGAAACGGATGCCGCCCTCACCCGTCTGGCGTGGCCGGGCAACGTGCGTCAGCTGGAAAACACCTGTCGCTGGCTGACGGTGATGGCCGCCGGCCAGGAAGTGCTGATTCAGGATTTACCGGCAGAACTGTTTGAAGCCACCGTGCCCGAGAGCACCGCAGGACATACGTTGCCGGATAGCTGGGCGACGCTGCTGGCGCAGTGGGCAGATCGCGCGCTGCGTTCCGGTCATCAAAACTTGCTTTCTGAAGCACAGCCTGAAATGGAGCGCACGCTGTTGACCACCGCGCTTCGTCATACCCAGGGCCACAAACAGGAAGCGGCTCGCCTGTTGGGATGGGGTCGAAACACCCTCACGCGCAAGCTGAAAGAGCTGGGAATGGAGTGATCTTACTCCGCTGTGTAAAGGTTACTAATTGAGCGCAAAGTGCCGTTATTTTGCGCTTTACTGTTCCGATGAGTTTTGTATGATCGTGCCCGGAAACTGGGGGGAGCATCATGCTGGAATCATTAGTGACCTTGCTTTCGAGCGGTGCAGCAGAAAGCCACACGCCACAAACTGCCTTTGCGGCGGTATTGTGTGCGGCACTGGTTGGGCTGTTTAGCTAACGAGCTGTCGATGAAAAGCCGGGTGGCGGCTTCGCCTTACCCGGCCTACATAGTTGCGAGTTGTAGGCCTGGTAAGCGAAGCGCCATCCGGCATTGCAACTTAAATCACGCGCGAGAACTGCTGTAAACGCGCTTTCTGGCGCAGATAGGCATCGAAGCACATGCAGATATTACGAATCAACAGACGCCCCTTCGGCGTGACGACCACCGCGCTCTCCGACACATCCACCAGCCCGTCCTTCGCCAGCGGCGCCAGAAGCTTCAGGTCTTCGGCAAAGTAATCGCTGAATTGCAGATCCCATTGCGACTCCACCTCGCGGAATTCGAGACGGAAGTTGCAGATAAGCGCCTTAATCACATCACGACGGATGCAGTCGTCGCGCGTTAACGCAATGCCGCGCCACAGCGCGTTGCCCGTTTCATCAACCTGCTGGTAATACAGCTTCAGCTCTTTTTGGTTCTGGGCGTAGCAGTCGCCAATCATGCTGATAGCGGAGACACCCATTCCGAGCAGATCGGTATCTCCCTGGGTGGTGTATCCCTGGAAGTTACGATGGAGAACACCTTCGCGCTGAGCAATCGCCAGTTCGTCGTCAGGGCGGGCAAAGTGATCCATCCCGATAAACTGATAGCCGGTTTCGGTCAGCGAGGCGATGGTCTCCTGCAAAATGTCCAGCTTCTGCTGGGCGGAAGGCAGATCCGCATCTTTGATTTTGCGCTGCGCGGCGAACAGCGTCGGCAGGTGCGCATAGTTAAAGACGCTCAGACGGTCCGGGTTGAGCTCAGCCACGCGTTTAAGCGTGTAGGCGAAGCTCTCCGGCGTCTGCTTCGGCAGGCCGTAAATCAGGTCTATATTCGTTGAGGTAAAGCCGATTTCACGCGCATGGTTGAGTAAGGCAAAGATAAACGCTTCATCCTGCTCGCGGTTGACCAGGCGCTGCACTTCTTTGTTGAAGTCTTGTACGCCCATACTCAGGCGGTTGAAGCCTTCGGCGCGTAAATGATCCAGCACATCCAGCTCGATTTCACGCGGATCGACCTCGATCGAAATTTCAGCGTCGTCGTTAAAACTGAAATTGCCGCGCAGTAGCGCCATCAGGCGGCTGATCTGCGCTTTATTCAGATAGGTTGGCGTACCGCCGCCCCAGTGAAGCTGGCTGACGTGACGGCCTTTAAACAGCGGTGCGCGGTGCAGAATTTCCTGTTCAAGCGCATCGAGGTATTGATCGGCTTTGTGCTGCTGGCGGGTAACGATTTTATTGCAGCCGCAGAAGTAGCAGAGCTTGTGGCAGAACGGAATATGGACGTAGAGCGACAGCGGGCGCTCGGGATAGCGCGCCACAGCATGCTGAAAATCCGCCTCGCCGAAAGCGTCAGAAAACTCCAGCGCGGTGGGGTATGAGGTATAACGCGGCCCGGAATAGTTATATTTCTGGATCAGGGCCAAATCCCAGTCGATAGATGGTACAGACATGCTCACTCCTTCCGTTGGTGTCGCGTTCGTATACGGCGGCCCGTTCTGGTCCCGTTGCGGGCCATCATTCGGGTGCGCAGCCACTTCTGTCGCCGCGACAACCGCCGTAGTTTAACGAATAACCACACCAGATAACATATAACCGGAAGGGTTATAAGCAGGACGAGTGTACCTGCCGGGTGCAAATGTTAGTTTCCACCTTTCAGCAGACGCATCATATCTTCCTGCTTTTCGTCTTCCTCTTCGTCTTCTTCATCATCGTAGGACAGACCCAGCTTCTGCATCAGTTCATCAATGCGATCCAGTTTGGCATCTACCCAGGACTGCTCTTCAGCGGTCAGGGTTTCACCCTCTTCAAGACGTTCCAGCAGCGCATCCAGGCGCTCATCGTTCTCCAGCATATCCAGCTCAGCCTGCGGTGAAAGCATAGGTTTCTCGCTCTTTGGTTTGTGCTGCTTAGTGACCGGCGTGTCTGTCACGCCCAGTGGAATGGGAGTTTTACTGCCGATACGAGGATCTTTCTGCTGTTTACCTTTTGCAGAAGCGCCTGCGGCACCGCCACCGTTAGCACGGCTACCCGCAGTATGGCCACGATGCTTTTTATCGCGTTTGCGATCGCGCGCTTCCTGATTCAGTTCTTCGCGCGTTTTGCGGCGTGCTTTTGCAGGGCGTTTCGCGCCCGCAGCGGAGGTCGGTTTTTTCATGATGTTTTATCTTTAAGTCGTTTTCTTCAGTATAGAATTGCGGCGAAATCTAGCAGAAAGCAAGCAAAGAAAAAAGGCGACAGAGCAATCTGTCGCCTTTTTTCCTGACTCACAACCCTTAACGGGTCAGACATTCCCTGTTTGCCTTCAACAAACCCTGTTTATCCCTTGGCTACTACCGTCCGTGATACGGTTCCGTTTCCTGTTAAAAACGCCTCCAGGCGCCGGTCGTCCTGACAATCCTGAGTCTTCGCCTCCTGGCGCTCCTGACCCTTATCCTTAAGTCGTTTTCCTGCTGGCATCCTCGCCTTGACGCACACTTTACCTTGTTCTCTTAAACTAACAAGCAACGAAAAGGTACTAAACCGGATTTTCAGATAATTACTCATTAATAACTCTTTGAATTTTAATATTTTGAGTTTTTTAGCGCCTGCGATTTCTCTTAAATTTCTCATACGCTTAAGGGCAGATCTCTTACATTCCGTAGGGCTTTCACTTACACGTCAATGACGAAGGGAAAAGCCTTTTGCCCGCATTCAGGTATAATCCCCCGCAGATTACGATTTTTGGAGACGACCACGTGACTACCTGGAACTACCAACAGACGCATTTTGTCACCAGTGCGCCCGATATTCGCCACCTGCCCTCAGACACAGGGATTGAAGTGGCATTTGCTGGCCGCTCCAATGCGGGAAAATCCAGCGCCCTGAATACGCTGACCAATCAGAAAAACCTGGCGCGTACCTCAAAAACACCTGGCCGTACTCAGCTGATTAACCTGTTTGAAGTGGCTGAAGGCAAACGCCTGGTCGATTTACCGGGCTACGGTTACGCGCAGGTACCGGAAGAGATGAAGATCAAATGGCAGCGTGCGCTGGGTGAATACCTGGAAAAACGAATGTGTCTGAAAGGTCTGGTGGTGCTGATGGATATTCGACACCCGCTAAAAGATCTCGACCAGCAGATGATTGACTGGGCGGTGGCAAGCGATATTGCGGTGCTGGTGCTGCTGACAAAAGCGGATAAGCTGGCGAGCGGCGCGCGCAAGGCGCAGGTGAACAAGGTGCGTGAAGCGGTGCTGGCATTCAACGGTGATGTACAGGTTGAACCGTTCTCCTCGCTGAAAAAGCAGGGTGTGGACAAACTGCGACAGAAGCTAGACAGCTGGTTTAACGATCTGGAACCGGCGACAGAAGCGGAAGCAGAGTAACAACAGGCGCGGCGATGACCGCGTTTTTTTCGCCCGAAACTTTCCTTCCCGCAATAAAAAACGCCCCAGTCATTACTGACTGGGGCGGCTAAAATATTCAGCCAAATCCGATTACGTGAAGTAAAAGGTCTGAAAGATAGAACATCTTACCTCTGTACCCTACGTCGTTAACTCTACTCTTTTTTTGTCTCTTGAAAAAGCACTTTTTGTAGTTTTTTTTCATTCTTTACATAGGGAATTCTAATGATCGTCACAAAACGCGCGTACTTATGTTGCTTACTTACATAAAACGCGCGTTATTCCGATAACGCTTAGTGAGCCTGATCCCAGTTTTCGCCGCTACCCACTTCCACCAGCAACGGAACGTCCAGCTTCATGCTGTTTTCCATCAGTTCATGGATCTTCTGAGAGACCTTTTCCAGGTCGTCTTTATGGACTTCAAATACCAGTTCATCGTGTACCTGCATGATCATTTTCACGCGCGGTTTCTCTTTTTCCAGCCAGGCATCAACGGCGATCATCGCGCGTTTGATGATATCTGCCGCAGTGCCCTGCATCGGGGCATTGATAGCAGCACGTTCAGCGCCAGCACGGCGCGCGGCGTTGCTGGATTTGATGTCCGGAAGGTAAAGACGACGGCCATCCAGCGTTTCAACGTAGCCTTTCTCTTTCGCCTGCGCGCGGGTACGCTCCATATATTCCAGCACGCCCGGATAGCGCTCAAAGTAGAGATCCATATACTTCTGCGACTCTTTACGCGGAATGTTGAGCTGGCGTGAAAGGCCAAATGCGCTCATGCCGTAAATAAGGCCAAAGTTAATCGCTTTAGCGCTACGACGCTGTTCGTTTGTCACGCTGTCCAGCGGCAGGCCAAACACTTCGGCAGCTGTCGCCCGGTGGATATCCTTCCCTTCAGCAAATGCCGTCAGCAGGCCTTTGTCACGCGACAGGTGCGCCATAATACGCAGTTCGATTTGCGAGTAGTCTGCGGAGACAATCAGATAATCCTCTGGCGCAATGAAAGCCTGGCGTATACGGCGGCCCTCTTCATTACGCACCGGAATGTTTTGCAGGTTAGGATCGGTTGACGAAAGCCGCCCGGTCGCCGCTACAGCCTGGTGATAGGAGGTGTGCACGCGACCCGTTTTCGGGTTGATCATCAACGGCAGTTTGTCGGTATAGGTCGATTTCAGCTTCGCCAGACCACGGTACTGCAGGATAACTTTTGGCAGCGGATAGTCCAGCGCCAGCTCTTCCAGCACCTCTTCAGAGGTTGAAGGCGCGCCGCCCGGCGTTTTCTTCAGCGGTTTAATACCCTGCTTTTCAAACAGGATGGTTTGCAGCTGTTTCGGTGACGACAGGTTAAATGCCTCTCCAGCAAGCTCATGCGCTTTCTGTTCAAGCTCGGTCAGGCGCTGCGCCAGCTCGCCAGAGTGATTATGCAGCACCGTTGGGTCGATTTTGACGCCGTTACGCTCAATGCGGGACAGCACAGGCACCAGCGGCATCTCAATGTTCTGGAAAACATTCAGCGGCCCTTCGTGCTTCTGCAATTTCGGCCACATTTTGAGATGCAGCTGTAGCGTAACATCAGCGTCTTCCGCGGCGTAGCGGCCTGCTTCTTCCAGCGCGATCTGGTTAAAGGTCAGCTGATTTTTGCCCTTACCGGCAATTTCTTCAAAGGTGATGGTTTTGTGTTTCAGCCAACGATCGGATAAGGAATCCATATCATGGCGGCCCGCCACGCTGTCCAGAATGTAAGATTCCAGCATGGTGTCAAAAGCGATACCACGCAGTTCAATGCCGTAGTTTTGCAGAATACCGCGGTCGTACTTCAGGTTTTGCCCGACCTTCAGCGCTTTCTCGTCTTCCAGAATCGGCTTCAGCAGTTCTAAGGTGCGCTCGCGCGAGATCTGCTCCGGCGCATCCAGATAGTCATGCGCTACCGGAACATAGGCTGCCATACCCGGCTCCGTCGCGAATGACAGGCCCACCATATTGGCAGATATGTTATCGAGACTGTCCGTTTCGGTATCGAACGCAAATACCGGTGCTTTTTTCAGCTTTTCAATCCAGGCGACGAGCTGCGACTCTTCAAGGATGGTTTCATAGTTATCGAATGAGAGCGCTGCCGCTTCTTCTTCTGCCTGCTCTTCGGCATCGACAACAATAGTTTCTTTCGGCTTCGCCGCAGCTTTTGCCCCTTTCGCCTGAAGCCATTTCCCGGCTTCGACATCCGTGGTCCAGCGTTTAAATTCGTATTTTCTGAACAGGCCAAGCAGTTCTTCTGCGGCGGGTTCCTGCACTTCAAGCTGGTCGCAGGTAAGTTCCAGCTCGACGTCGGTTTTGATGGTGGCTAACTGATAAGAGAGGTAAGCCACCTCTTTGTTATCGGCGAGCTTTCCGGCCATGGTTTTTGCACCACGGAAGGTAAGTCCGGCAATTTTGTCGGACTCAGCGTACAGCGTATCCAACCCACCTAACCCTTGCAGCAGCGCCTGAGCTGTTTTTTCGCCCACGCCCGGCACGCCAGGGATGTTATCCGAGGAATCCCCCATCAGGGCGAGGAAATCAATAATGAGTTCTGGCGGCACGCCATATTTGGCAACCACTTCTTCCGGGCCAAGAATGGTATTGGTCATGGTATTAATCAGCGTGATCCCAGGTGTTACCAGCTGCGCCATGTCTTTATCACCGGTACTGATCAGCACCGGGCGGCCAGCCTTTTCAGCTTCGCGCGCCAGGGTGCCAATAACGTCGTCAGCCTCAACGCCCGAGACAGCCAGCAAAGGCAGCCCCATCGCTTTGACCATAGCGTGCAGCGGTTCAATCTGCGCACGCAGATCGTCAGGCATGGGAGGACGGTGAGATTTGTAATGCTCAAATAATTCATCGCGGAAGGTTTTCCCCTTCGCATCAAACACCACGGCCGCATGGGTTGGGTGGTATTGCAGAATCAGGCTGCGTAGCATATTCAGCACGCCGTACATTGCGCCGGTAGGTTCCCCTGCGCTGTTGGTCAGAGGAGGAAACGCATGATACGCCCGATAAAGGTAAGAAGAGCCATCGACGAGTATAAGTGGGTTTTCTGGGATCTGAACCATAATGTCCGTGCCTTTAATTAATTTATGGGTAAAGGATGCCACAGAAGGATGAAAACATCAGGTTTTAGCGCTTTATACAGAAAAAGATTTTGCGATCGTGAAGATCGATCGCAAAAACAAACTGTGGATAAGTTTGTGCATATTTTTAATACAGGTGAATAACAGTTCTATAAAACTGATACTGAAAACTTATTTATCAAATAAAATCAATTAGTTGAAATTAGATCACTTAAGATCCCACCCCGCTGATGGTTATTTAGTCTATGTGGATATAAGACGTAAGCACCCTGTCTATATAGAAAATTTCGCTGCATGGCAGGAAAAGCCGCAGCCTCTTCGTGCGAAAGCGCCCTGGTCTGGGCCAATATCTGATAAGATCGGCGCCCAGCACCGGATAGCCGGCTGCTTAATTACAGCTAACTATCTGAAAAAATTCATTATGTCGAAAATACTCGCTGCGATAACCTTATTGCTAAGCGTCATTTTAACTATTCTGGTTACCATCGCCTGTTCTGTGCCAATCATCGTTGCCGGAATAATTAAGCTCCTGCTGCCCGTCCCTCCGGTATGGCGTGCAGTGTCTGCTTTTTGTAATTTTATGATGTACTGCTGGTGTGAAGGGCTGGCGATCCTGTTGTATCTGAACCCCTGGTTAAAGTGGGACGTTCAGGGCCTTGAGAAGCTGAATAAAAAGAACTGGTATCTGCTGATCTGCAATCATCACAGCTGGGCCGACATCGTTGTATTGTGCGTGCTGTTTCGCAAACATATTCCGATGAACAAATACTTTCTGAAACAGCAACTGGCATGGGTGCCTTTCATTGGTCTGGCCTGCTGGGCGCTGGATATGCCGTTTATGAAACGCTATTCACGCAGCTATCTGATTCGTCATCCGGAACGCCGCGGTATGGACGTGGAAACTACGCGCCGTTCTTGCGAGAAGTTTCGCGCGCATCCCACCACCATAGTTAATTTCGTCGAAGGTTCGCGCTTTACCGAAGAGAAGCGCCAGCAGACTCGCTCTCCGTATCAGCACCTGTTGCCGCCAAAGGCAGCGGGTATCGCAATGGCCCTCAACGTGCTGGGTGAGCAGTTTGATAAATTGTTGAACGTAACGCTCTGCTATCCGGAAAACGACAGGACGCCGTTCTACGATATGCTCAGCGGCAAGCTGACGCGTATCGTAGTCCGCGTTGATCTGTTGCCCATCGATACGGAACTGCACGGTGATTACGTTAACGATAAAAACTTCAAACGTCGTTTCCAGCTTTGGCTCAATACACTCTGGAAAGAGAAAGACGAACAGATAGCGGAGTTAAAATCTTCATACAAAAACGCCGGTCAATGACCGGCGTTTTCTTTATGTTTGTTACTTCATCTCAACCAGGTGTTTCACGGTATCAGCGTACTGTTGTACGAAGATATCCATACTGGTGGTGTCCATACCACGCATATTTACCTGGTATTTACCGTTAACATACATCGCTGGCACGCCCTGCAACTGGAAGTCAGCGGCAGCTTTTTCCTGCTGTGCCACGAGAGATTTCACCACAAAACTGTTCCAGGCAGCGTCGTAGTCTTCACCTTTCACACCGGCATCAACAAACACTTTACGGATATCTGCCGTAGTTTGTACGGTCTGGGTTTTCTGTACGGCTTCAAACATAGGCGCGGTGATCTTATCTTCCACACCCAGCGCAATCGCAACCGCCCATGCCTGAGTCAGATCTTTACCCAATGGGCCAAGGAACTCAACGTGGTATTTCGTCATTTTGGTGCCTTCCGGCAGCTTTTTCTTCACGTTGTCAGAAACATGAAGTACCTGCTCAAACTCGTAGCAGTGCGGGCAGTAGAAGGAGAAGAACTCCAGCACCTGAGGCTCGCCAGCTACAGGCTTGTCCAGCGTAATGTACTGCTTGCCGTCGGTAAACTGCGCAGCAGTTGCGCTAAATGCCAGAATCATACCAGCCAGCGCCAGCCAAATTTTTTTCATGATTAACTCTCTCCTGGGTGTGTCCAATTAATACATCGGCGTTAATTGCAGAGGGGGTTCCTGTAGAACCTTAACCTGCTCGGTAAATGTGGATATCTGGTTGCGCCAGTAATCCTCCCCGGTAAGCCAGGGGAAATTTCGGGGAAAAGCCGGGTCTTCCCAACGCCTGATTAACCACGCGAGATAATAAACAAATCGCATCGCACGTAAAGGCTCTATCAGGGCAATTTCGTCTGAATTAAAGGGGCTAAATTCTTCATAAGCTTCAATTATGGTCTCAAGCTGCATGCGCTGCTCGGCTTTATCACCGTTAAGCAGCATCCACAGATCCTGCACCGCAGGTCCCATACGAGCGTCATCAAGATCGACAAATAGCGGGCCGTCGCGCCAGAGAATATTCCCGGCGTGGCAGTCACCGTGCAGGCGTAGAGCGGTAATATCATCCCGCCAGCAGGCTTTTACAGCATCAATAAGCTTATCGGTCGCCGTGAGGAAATTATCCTTAAGCGCCTTTGGGATCAGCGCCGATGTTTCGAATACCTCTCGCGGCTCAATAAGATATTCCTGAACACCAATCGTCGGTCGGGCAACAAACGATTTTTTACGTCCCGTCTGATGAATGCGCCCCAGATAACGGGCAACCCATTCCATCTGATCGATATTATCTGCCTCAAACTGTCTTCCGCCCAGGCTCGGAAATACCGCGTAGTAAAAACCCTGATGGGTCAGCAGCGTTTGGTTATTAAATTTGAGCGGTGCCGCAACGGGAACATCGTCATCCAGCAGATCGTGGGCAAACTGATGCTCTTCCTGAATTTGTTCTGCGGACCAGCGCTGTGGCCGGTAAAACTTTACGACAAAGCGCTGGCGCTCTTCGTCCTGAAATTGGTAGACACGGTTTTCGTAGCTGTTTAAAGGGGTTAACCCGGAATCCACCCGAATACCCTGCTCGAACAGCGCATCCATAATGGTATCCGGGTGTAGTGTCTGGAAAGTAAAAGCCTGGTCGTTCATCCGATCATCCGGAAATTATACGAATGATTCAGGATATCATCTTGTGGCGATTTCGGTGGCTCCGCTTACAAGCTTTTACTCTTTAATTACGCCTCGGGCGCGCAGTAATGCGGTTTTAAAATCCTCTTCATAATCTTTCTGAATACCAGGAATAACAGCATCTTTAGCCGAGTCACGCATTTTGAGGTGGTAGATCAGGATGTCGTCAGAAAGGTCTGCCAGTTCGCCATCAAAACCTGACTCTTTCGCCAGTTTCTGTAAAAATTGCATCAGATTCAGCTCTGGCTCTTTTTGCCAGGCCGGCTGGAGAAGCTCAATGACTTCATTAAGACGTTTACATTTCATGGTAGTGCTCCTTTCATTTAGAGAGACACGTTAGCAGGGTCAATCCCACAATAAAAGAGGCGATATTCGTGAATCAATGCCAGGAAATCATCGGGGTCGTTCTTGCCGGAGGCAGGGCAACGCGAATGGGCGGAAAAGATAAAGGTCTTCAGCTCCTGAACAACACCCCCTTATGGCAGCATGTTGCTGATACCCTGGCAAATCAGGTGTCGTCGATGGCGATCAGCGCTAACCGACATGTTGATATTTATCAGCGCAGTGGATATCCGGTTTATCAGGATAAGCTTGTGGACTACCCCGGCCCGCTGGCGGGAATGCTTTCCGTTATGCAGCAGTCGCACGGAGAGTGGTTTCTCTTTTGTTCATGTGATACGCCCTTCATCCCGTCCTGTCTGGTTGAACGTCTGGTGCAGCGGTGCGAGGGTGCTCCCGTCGTCTGGGTACACGACGGCGAACGCGACCATCCGACGATCGCATTGATTAATCGCTCGTTAATATCTGCGCTGGAAGATTACCTGGCCGCAGGAGAGCGACGCGTCATGGTATTTATGCGCCAGTCGGGAGGGCATTCCGTTGATTTCAGCGACATGAAATCGGCGTTTGTGAATGTAAACACGACGGAAGATTTGCAGATGATGCAGGAGAAGAAATGATACCCGTATTAGCGATCTCTGCCTGGAGCGGCACCGGGAAGACTACGCTGCTAAAAAAGCTGATACCTGCACTTTGCGCTAAAGGTATTCGTCCCGGATTGATTAAGCACACGCACCATAACATGGATGTCGATAAGCCGGGGAAAGATAGCTATGAGCTGCGTAAGGCTGGCGCTGCACAAACGATGGTGGCGAGTAACCAGCGCTGGGCGTTAATGACAGAAACTCCGGATGAAGCACCGCTGGATCTCGCTTATCTTGTCAGCCGGATGGATCATTCCACGCTGGATCTGGTGCTGGTTGAGGGGTTTAAGCACGAGGCTGTTGCGAAGATCCTGCTGTTCAGAAACGGTGCCGGGCATGATGTAAGTGAGTTAACGCTGGATGAACATGTGATTGCTGTGGCCAGTGACGCTGCGTTGACGCTGGAAGTACCGGTTCTGGATTTGAATAATGTGGAGGGGATTGCAGAGTTTATTTTGGCGTGGTGTGCAGTCTGAGTTGCCGGGTGATGGCTTCGCCTTACCCGGCCTGCCGTTTTTCAGCAAACAAACGCAAAAAGGCCATCCTTCCGGATGGCCTCTTCACTTGTTTGATGCCTGGCAGTTCCCTACTCTCACATGGGGAGACCCCACACTACCATCGGCGCTACGGCGTTTCACTTCTGAGTTCGGCATGGGGTCAGGTGGGACCACCGCGCTAAAGCCGCCAGGCAAATTCTGTTAATCTGTATCAGGCTGAAAATCGTGTCTGTCTCTTCGCCGAAACAGCTTCGGCGTTGTAAGGTTAAGCCTCACGGTTCATTAGTATCGGTTAGCTCAACGCATCGCTGCGCTTACACACCCGACCTATCAACGTCGTCGTCTTCAACGTTCCTTCAGGAGACTTAAAGTCTCAGGGAGAACTCATCTCGGGGCAAGTTTCGTGCTTAGATGCTTTCAGCACTTATCTCTTCCGCATTTAGCTACCGGGCAGTGCCATTGGCATGACAACCCGAACACCAGTGATGCGTCCACTCCGGTCCTCTCGTACTAGGAGCAGCCCCCCTCAATTCTCCAGCGCCCACGGCAGATAGGGACCGAACTGTCTCACGACGTTCTAAACCCAGCTCGCGTACCACTTTAAATGGCGAACAGCCATACCCTTGGGACCTACTTCAGCCCCAGGATGTGATGAGCCGACATCGAGGTGCCAAACACCGCCGTCGATATGAACTCTTGGGCGGTATCAGCCTGTTATCCCCGGAGTACCTTTTATCCGTTGAGCGATGGCCCTTCCATTCAGAACCACCGGATCACTATGACCTGCTTTCGCACCTGCTCGCGCCGTCACGCTCGCAGTCAAGCTGGCTTATGCCATTGCACTAACCTCCTGATGTCCGACCAGGATTAGCCAACCTTCGTGCTCCTCCGTTACTCTTTGGGAGGAGACCGCCCCAGTCAAACTACCCACCAGACACTGTCCGCAACCCGGATTACGGGTCTACGTTAGAACACCAGCCATTAAAGGGTGGTATTTCAAGGTTGGCTCCACGCAGACTGGCGTCCACGCTTCAAAGCCTCCCACCTATCCTACACATCAAGGACCAGTGTTCAGTGTCAAGCTATAGTAAAGGTTCACGGGGTCTTTCCGTCTTGCCGCGGGTACACTGCATCTTCACAGCGAGTTCAATTTCACTGAGTCTCGGGTGGAGACAGCCTGGCCATCATTACGCCATTCGTGCAGGTCGGAACTTACCCGACAAGGAATTTCGCTACCTTAGGACCGTTATAGTTACGGCCGCCGTTTACCGGGGCTTCGATCAAGAGCTTCGCGTTGCCGCTAACCCCATCAATTAACCTTCCGGCACCGGGCAGGCGTCACACCGTATACGTCCACTTTCGTGTTTGCACAGTGCTGTGTTTTTAATAAACAGTTGCAGCCAGCTGGTATCTTCGACTGATTTCAGCTCCGTCCGCAGGGACTTCACCTACATATCAGCGTGCCTTCTCCCGAAGTTACGGCACCATTTTGCCTAGTTCCTTCACCCGAGTTCTCTCAAGCGCCTTGGTATTCTCTACCTGACCACCTGTGTCGGTTTGGGGTACGATTTCGTGTTACCTGATGCTTAGAGGCTTTTCCTGGAAGCAGGGCATTTATCACTTCAGCACCGTAGTGCCTCGTCATCACACCTCAGCGTTAATAAGGTACCGGATTTACCTGGAACCTCCGCCTACATGCTTAAACCGGGACAACCGTCGCCCGGCTGACATAGCCTTCTCCGTCCCCCCTTCGCAGTAACACCAAGTACAGGAATATTAACCTGTTTCCCATCGACTACGCCTTTCGGCCTCGCCTTAGGGGTCGACTCACCCTGCCCCGATTAACGTTGGACAGGAACCCTTGGTCTTCCGGCGAGCGGGCTTTTCACCCGCTTTATCGTTACTTATGTCAGCATTCGCACTTCTGATACCTCCAGCATGCCTCACAGCACACCTTCAACGGCTTACAGAACGCTCCCCTACCCAACAACGCCTAAGCGTCGCTGCCGCAGCTTCGGTGCATGGTTTAGCCCCGTTACATCTTCCGCGCAGGCCGACTCGACCAGTGAGCTATTACGCTTTCTTTAAATGATGGCTGCTTCTAAGCCAACATCCTGGCTGTCTGTGCCTTCCCACATCGTTTCCCACTTAACCATGACTTTGGGACCTTAGCTGGCGGTCTGGGTTGTTTCCCTCTTCACGACGGACGTTAGCACCCGCCGTGTGTCTCCCGTGATAACATTCTTCGGTATTCGTAGTTTGCATCGGGTTGGTAAGCCGGGATGGCCCCCTAGCCGAAACAGTGCTCTACCCCCGAAGATGAGTTCACGAGGCGCTACCTAAATAGCTTTCGGGGAGAACCAGCTATCTCCCGGTTTGATTGGCCTTTCACCCCCAGCCACAGGTCATCCGCTAATTTTTCAACATTAGTCGGTTCGGTCCTCCAGTTAGTGTTACCCAACCTTCAACCTGCCCATGGCTAGATCACCGGGTTTCGGGTCTATACCCTGCAACTTAACGCCCAGTTAAGACTCGGTTTCCCTTCGGCTCCCCTATACGGTTAACCTTGCTACAGAATATAAGTCGCTGACCCATTATACAAAAGGTACGCAGTCACCCCATAAAGAGGCTCCCACTGCTTGTACGTACACGGTTTCAGGTTCTTTTTCACTCCCCTCGCCGGGGTTCTTTTCGCCTTTCCCTCACGGTACTGGTTCACTATCGGTCAGTCAGGAGTATTTAGCCTTGGAGGATGGTCCCCCCATATTCAGACAGGATACCACGTGTCCCGCCCTACTCTTCGAGTTCACAGCAAGTGTGCTTTCGTGTACGGGACTATCACCCTGTACCGTCGGACTTTCCAGACCGTTCCACTAACACACAAGCTGATTCAGACTCCGGGCTGCTCCCCGTTCGCTCGCCGCTACTGGGGGAATCTCGGTTGATTTCTTTTCCTCGGGGTACTTAGATGTTTCAGTTCCCCCGGTTCGCCTCGTTAACCTATGTATTCAGTTAACGATAGTGCAACGAATTGCACTGGGTTTCCCCATTCGGACATCGCCGGGTCAAAGGTTCATATCACCTCGCCGGCGCTTTTCGCAGATTAGCACGTCCTTCATCGCCTCTGACTGCCAGGGCATCCACCGTGTACGCTTAGTCGCTTAACCTCACAACCCGAAGATGTTTCACTTCCGATTGCGAAAATTTGAGAGACTCGAACACACATGAGCTGTGTGTCGTTTCAATTTTCAGCTTGATCCAGATTTTTAAAGAGCAAATATCTCAAACATGACTCGCAAGTCAGTTTTGAGATATGACGGCAGGTGACTTTCACTCACGAACCAGCAAGTGGCGTCCCCTAGGGGATTCGAACCCCTGTTACCGCCGTGAAAGGGCGGTGTCCTGGGCCTCTAGACGAAGGGGACGTACAGTCTCAATCGCAAGACGCCTTGCTATTTACTTTTCATCAGACAATCTGTGTGAGCACTGCAAAGGCAGGTTCTTTAAGGTAAGGAGGTGATCCAACCGCAGGTTCCCCTACGGTTACCTTGTTACGACTTCACCCCAGTCATGAATCACAAAGTGGTAAGCGCCCTCCCGAAGGTTAAGCTACCTACTTCTTTTGCAACCCACTCCCATGGTGTGACGGGCGGTGTGTACAAGGCCCGGGAACGTATTCACCGTGGCATTCTGATCCACGATTACTAGCGATTCCGACTTCATGGAGTCGAGTTGCAGACTCCAATCCGGACTACGACGCACTTTATGAGGTCCGCTTGCTCTCGCGAGGTCGCTTCTCTTTGTATGCGCCATTGTAGCACGTGTGTAGCCCTACTCGTAAGGGCCATGATGACTTGACGTCATCCCCACCTTCCTCCAGTTTATCACTGGCAGTCTCCTTTGAGTTCCCGGCCTAACCGCTGGCAACAAAGGATAAGGGTTGCGCTCGTTGCGGGACTTAACCCAACATTTCACAACACGAGCTGACGACAGCCATGCAGCACCTGTCTCAGAGTTCCCGAAGGCACCAAAGCATCTCTGCTAAGTTCTCTGGATGTCAAGAGTAGGTAAGGTTCTTCGCGTTGCATCGAATTAAACCACATGCTCCACCGCTTGTGCGGGCCCCCGTCAATTCATTTGAGTTTTAACCTTGCGGCCGTACTCCCCAGGCGGTCGACTTAACGCGTTAGCTCCGGAAGCCACGCCTCAAGGGCACAACCTCCAAGTCGACATCGTTTACGGCGTGGACTACCAGGGTATCTAATCCTGTTTGCTCCCCACGCTTTCGCACCTGAGCGTCAGTCTTTGTCCAGGGGGCCGCCTTCGCCACCGGTATTCCTCCAGATCTCTACGCATTTCACCGCTACACCTGGAATTCTACCCCCCTCTACAAGACTCTAGCCTGCCAGTTTCGAATGCAGTTCCCAGGTTGAGCCCGGGGATTTCACATCCGACTTGACAGACCGCCTGCGTGCGCTTTACGCCCAGTAATTCCGATTAACGCTTGCACCCTCCGTATTACCGCGGCTGCTGGCACGGAGTTAGCCGGTGCTTCTTCTGCGGGTAACGTCAATCGACAGGGTTATTAACCCTGTCGCCTTCCTCCCCGCTGAAAGTACTTTACAACCCGAAGGCCTTCTTCATACACGCGGCATGGCTGCATCAGGCTTGCGCCCATTGTGCAATATTCCCCACTGCTGCCTCCCGTAGGAGTCTGGACCGTGTCTCAGTTCCAGTGTGGCTGGTCATCCTCTCAGACCAGCTAGGGATCGTCGCCTAGGTGAGCCGTTACCCCACCTACTAGCTAATCCCATCTGGGCACATCCGATGGCAAGAGGCCCGAAGGTCCCCCTCTTTGGTCTTGCGACGTTATGCGGTATTAGCTACCGTTTCCAGTAGTTATCCCCCTCCATCAGGCAGTTTCCCAGACATTACTCACCCGTCCGCCACTCGTCAGCGAAGCAGCAAGCTGCTTCCTGTTACCGTTCGACTTGCATGTGTTAGGCCTGCCGCCAGCGTTCAATCTGAGCCATGATCAAACTCTTCAATTTAAGTTTGATGCTCGTGAATTAAACTTCGTAATGAATTACGTATGTTCACTCAGAGACTTGGTATTCATTTTTCGTCCGAGGACGTTAAGAATCCATGTCACTTTGAGTGCCCACACAGATTGTCTGATAAATTGTTAAAGAGCAGTGCCGCTACGTTTTCGCTGCGGCGCGGGGTGTGCATATTACGCTTTCCCGCTTCAGAGTCAAGCGTTTATTTTGCTTTTCTCTGCTGACCCGGCGGCTTGCGTGCCGTTGTTCCGTGTCAGTGGAGGCGCATTATAGGGAGTTCTTCTGAAGTGACAAGAGGTAATTTAAAAAAAGTTTCTGACCGTGTTTTTTTTCACCAAAAGCGATGAGATCAAGCTACAAATTGTTCTAATTGATGTATCTGCAACCACAATCACCCCTGAGATGGCATAATTAGCCGCATCAATATTTAAGGAATAAAAGCGATGCCATTAAGCGCACAACAGCTGGCAGCTCAAAAAAACCTGTCCTATGTGCTGGCAGAAAAGCTGGCTCAGCTGATCTTAGCGGGTAAATATGCCCCAGGTAGCATCCTGCCCAGCGAGATGGAGCTGGGGGATCAGTTTGGTGTAAGCCGTACCGCCGTTCGCGAAGCGGTAAAAACATTAACGGCGAAAGGGATGGTGCTTCCACGCCCGCGCATTGGCACCCGCGTTATGCCTCAGGGGAACTGGAACTTTCTCGATCAGGAGTTACTCACCTGGTGGATGACCGAAGATAACTTTAATCAGGTCGTCGATCACTTTCTGGTCATGCGCAGCAGTCTTGAGCCTCAGGCCTGTCTGCTTGCCGCCACGCTCGGCACAGCAGAGCAAAAAGCGCAGCTCAATACTTTTATGGAAGAGATGGTGGATCTGAAAAAGCACTTTAACCGCGAGCGCTGGATAGAGGTCGATATGGCCTGGCATGAACATATCTATAATATGAGCGGAAATCCTTTCCTGACCTCCTTTGCTTCTTTATTCCATTCTGTGTACCACACTTACTTTGCCTCTATCACACAGGATGAGGTGGTGAAGCTGGATCTGCATCAGGCGATAGTCGATGCCATTCAGGAAAGCGAGGGGCAGCGAGCCCTGAGTGCGTGCCAGGCGTTGCTGGCCGCGCCAACCCACCAGCAGGTAAATAAATGACAGAGAAAAAAGCACGCAGTATGGCCGGATTGCCGTGGATTGCAGCCATGGCGTTCTTTATGCAGGCACTGGATGCCACTATCCTCAATACCGCCCTTCCCGCAATAGCCCAAAGCCTTAACCGCTCCCCACTGGCGATGCAATCCGCCATCATCAGTTATACCCTGACGGTGGCGATGCTCATTCCGGTCAGCGGCTGGCTGGCCGATCGTTTCGGCACGCGCAAAGTGTTTATGCTGGCGGTGACGCTGTTCACCCTCGGTTCTCTGGCTTGCGCCCTTTCTACCTCTCTGACGGAACTGGTTATCTTCCGCGTTCTACAGGGGATAGGCGGCGCGATGATGATGCCCGTCGCGCGTCTGGCGTTATTGCGCGCCTATCCGCGCAGCGAACTGCTCCCGGTGCTCAACTTTGTGACTATGCCGGGGCTGGTCGGCCCGATACTTGGCCCGGTTCTCGGCGGCGTACTGGTGACCTGGGCAAGCTGGCACTGGATCTTCCTGATTAATATTCCGATTGGTGTGGCAGGGCTAATCTATGCCCGCAAATATATGCCGAACTTCACCACACCACGACGCAGCTTCGATATGGGCGGCTTCTTCCTGTTTGGCCTGAGCCTGGTCCTGTTCTCCAGCGGGATGGAGCTGTTTGGCGAGAAAATCGTAGCGACGTGGCTGGCGCTGGCCATTATTCTTAGCGGTATTCTGCTGTTCCTTCTATATATCCGTCATGCGCGTCGCCATCCGACACCGCTTATCTCTTTATCTCTGTTTAACACCCGAACGTTTTCCGTCGGGATCGCGGGCAATATTGCCTCGCGTCTGGGCACGGGCTGCGTACCGTTCCTGATGCCGCTGATGCTCCAGGTCGGTTTCGGCTATCCGGCCCTGATTGCTGGCTGCATGATGGCCCCCACAGCGATGGGCTCAATTCTGGCAAAATCGACGGTCACGCAGGTGCTGCGCTGGTTTGGCTATCGTAAGACGCTGGTTGGCGTGACGATATTTATTGGATTGATGATTGCGCAGTTCTCCCTGCAATCTGCGGCGTTACCCATCTGGATGCTGATCCTGCCGCTGTTTGTGCTGGGTATGGCCATGTCGACGCAGTTTACGTCGATGAACACCATCACCCTTGGGGACCTCACCGACGAGAATGCCAGCAGCGGCAACAGCGTACTGGCGGTCACTCAACAGCTGTCGATCAGCCTCGGGGTTGCCGTGAGCGCGGCGGTACTGCGGTTTTATGAAGGGTTTGACGGTACAAATACCGTTGAGCAGTTCCACTATACCTTTATCACCATGGGCGCGCTTACCGTGGTATCGGCGGTGGTCTTTATGTTGTTAAAACCAAAAGACGGCCGGAACCTGATTAAAGAGCGTCATAAAGATAAGGCTAAACCGAACCGCGTTCCATCAGAACAGGAGTAAGCTGCAAACGTTGCTGTTGCAGCGTGGGCTGAGCCATGCGGTGGATCAACACATCGATGGCCAGCTCACCCAGTTCATCCTTCGGCTGATGAATGGTGGTCAGCGGCGGCGTCATGTAGCGCGCCAGTTCGATATCATCATAACCGACGATCGCCATGTCGTCCGGAACACGTAATCCCGCCTGATACAACGCCTGATAAGCTCCGAATGCCATCGCATCGTTACCGATAAACACCGCCTGCGGGCGCGGCTCTTGCGCCAGCAGTTTCTGCATAGCTTCAAATCCACCATTAAATTCGAAATCGCCGGTGATGCGATAGCCATCAGGAATGGCAAGCCCCGCCCGTTCCATGGCCGAAAGATAGCCTTCCAGACGCAAGCGCGCCGGGGTTTTATCCAGCGGGCCGGTAATACAGGCAATGCGGGTATGACCTTTGTCGATCAAATGCTGAGTCGCCATATCGCCACCCAGCAGCGAGTTATCCTGGATCAGATCGCTGGTGCCGTCGAACGGCGCCCAGTCCATCATGACCGTAGGAATAGAAGGGTAGCGCTGGATAATCTCTTTCGAGGGTTGATGCGTTTCGGTACAGAGCAGCAGCAGCCCGTCGACGCGTTTTTGCATCAGCGTCTCCAGGTTTCGGTTCATGCGCTGCTCATCGCCTTCGGTATTGCACAGCACCAGGCTGTAGCCGCGCTCGAAGCAGCTGCGCTCCACGCCGCGCACCAGTTCAGAATAAAAAGGGTTGGTACTGGCGGTGATCAGCATGCCGATGGTGCGCGTCTGGTTAAGCTTCAGGCTGCGGGCCAGCGCAGACGGCGCATAGTTGAGTTCTTTAATTGCAGCGTCAACTTTCTCCCGAATCGCCTCGCTGACGAAGCGATCCTTATTGATAACGTGGGAGACAGTCGAGGTAGAAACGCCCGCCATACGGGCGACATCTTTCATTGTGGCCAAGCGTTACCCCTGCTGACTTAAGAATTCATCAATCTCTTTACGCCATGGAACAGAAGGCTGAGCGCCTTTACGCGTCACCGCAATCGCGGCGGCGGCATGCGCGAAGCGAATCGCGTCATCCATTGCTTTTCCTTCCAGCAGCGCCGTTACCAGCGCACCGTTGAAGGTGTCACCTGCGGCGATGGTATCAATGGCTTTGACCTTAAAGCCCGGTACGCGACGGCCTTCGCCATTGACGCTAGCCCACACCCCACGGCTGCCGAGGGTGATGATCACGGTGCCGATGCCTTTATCATGCAGCGCAAGCGCGGCACGCGCGGCATCGTCATCATTTTCGACACGGATACCCGTCAGCTTTTCCGCTTCGGTTTCGTTCGGGGTGATGATATCCACCAGCGCCAGCAGCTCGTCTGATAATACACGGGCAGGCGCCGGGTTAAGTACGACAGACGTATGATTTTCATGCGCAATTTTCGCAGCGGCCAGCACGCTTTCAACCGGTGACTCTAGCTGCATCAGCAGAGCTTCCGCTCCGGCGATGATCCCACGCTGCGCTTCGACGCGTTCAGTCGTTAACGCGGCATTAGCCCCCGCATGAATACCGATGACATTCTCACCTTCCGCATTGACAAAAATCAGCGCCACGCCGGTAGATTCCCCTGCAACCACGCTGACGGGTGCGATGTCGATTTTGTCGCTTGCCAGCTGTTTGCGTACGCGCTCGCCGGTATCGTCATCACCCGTACAGGCGATAAACGCGATATTTGCCCCGCTGCGTCCGGCGGCAACTGCCTGGTTTGCACCCTTACCGCCGAACGCGACCTGATACTGATTGCCGGTGACGGTTTCGCCCGGAGTGGGGAACGTTTCAAGGTTAAGAATGTGATCGGCATTGATACTGCCAAGGACGACGAGGTTGCCTGCGGTTTTCATGTATTAAGGTGTCCATCTGAGAGCGCCACCGGTATTACCCGGTGGCGTATGCCACACTTTTCTTTTATTTGGTGTCCCTCAGGCAGCCAGCGACTGCCTGAATCGCTTTTACTGCTTAATGACCAGTTTCAGGTCAACAGGATATTTGGCCTGAACTTTTTCGCCCTTCAGCACTTTATCGGCAGTTTGCACGCCAGTCGCGCCAATCTGCTCAGGCAGCTGAGCAATGGTCGCAGCCAGTTTGCCATCATTTACTGCTTTTTCACCATCCGGCGTGCCGTCAAATCCGACAACCATCACATCTGATTTACCCGCAGTCTGGAGCGCACGCAGCGCACCGAGCGCCATTTCGTCGTTCTGTGCAAATACCGCCTGCACATCAGGATGCGCGGTCAGCAGGTTCTGCATGACGTTCAGACCCTTTGTACGGTCGAAGTCTGCCGGCTGGCTCGCCAGCACGTTAAATTTGTGCGCCGCTACAGCCTGCTGGAAACCTTCACCACGTTCACGGGCCGCGGAAGTCCCGGCGATACCCTGCAACTCGATCACTTTCGCGCCTTCACCTGCTTTCTTCGCGATGTAGTCACCGGCGATTTTGCCGCCCAGTACGTTATCAGACGCAATATGGCTAACAACGTCGCCTTTGGTCGCCTGACGGTCCAGGGTGATTACCGGGATCTTCGCCTGGTTTGCCATCTTCACGGCGTTACCGACCGCGTCGGAATCGGTTGGGTTGATCAGCAGGATTTTGGTACCACGAACGGTTAAGTCCTGAACGTTAGCCAGCTCTTTCGCCGGGTTGTTCTGAGAATCCAGCACCACCAGGTTGTAACCCAGTTTGTCTGCTTCTTTCTGCGCGCCATCCTTCAGGGAGACGAAGAACGGGTTGTTCAGGGTAGAGACAACCAGCGCGATGGTGTCCTTCGCCATGGCGTTAGCACTTACGGTTGCGCTCAGCGCGACAGCAGAAACCAGGGTAGCCAGTTTTTTCATGTTCATATCTAAGATGTCCTGTAGTGTCGTCAGTTACTGTTTTTTGTTGTCTACCAGTACCGCCAGCAAAATCACCACTGCCTTAACGATCATCTGGTAATAGGAGGAAACACCTAACAAATTCAAACCATTATTCAGGAAACCGAGGATCAGTGCGCCGATCAATGTCCCAACAATGCGACCTTTACCGCCCGCAAGGCTCGTACCACCCAGAACCACTGCCGCGATGGCATCCAGCTCATAGCCCGTACCCGCCGTTGGCTGCGCGGAAGAGAGGCGCGCCACTTCGATGATGCCCGCCAGAGATGCCAGCAGACCGCACAGGGAGTAAACGATAATTTTAACTTTGTTGACGCTAATACCGGACAGACGCGTTGCCGATTCGTTACCGCCCAGCGCATAAATATAACGACCCAGACGGGTATGATGCAGCATGTACCATGCCGCCAGGAAGACGATAGCCATGATCCAGACTGGCGTCGGGATACCCAGAGGGCGTCCGATACCAAACCAACCAAATAGATCGGCGTTTTCGGTAAAGCCGGTATTCACCGGGCTACCGTTGGTGTACACCATGGTGACGCCGCGCAGCAGCAGCATCATCACCAGCGTGGCAATAAACGCCTGTACGCGGCCTTTTGCCACAATCACGCCGGTTACCGCGCCAATTGCCGCACCTGCCGCCAGCGCAGCAGCAACGGCCACCAGCGCGTTGACCTCAATACCGACAATCGACGCGGCAATCGCACCGGTGAGCGCCAGCAGGGAACCGACGGACAGATCGATACCCGAGGTCAAAATCACCAGCGTCATCCCCACCGCCATAATGGCGTTGACGGAGGTCTGCTGAAGAATGTTGAACAGGTTATTGACGGTAAAAAAGTTCGGGCTCATGGTCGAGACAATCGCGATCAGCACCAGCAGGGCAATCAGCGATTTTTGTTCCATCAGCCATGCCTTTGTGAAATAGCGGCGACCAGAAACAGCCTGGGTAGTCATCTTCTTACTCCTGATTCACGCGATTAAGCTTGCCCACAGCGGCAGCCATCAGAACTTCCTGGGTGGCCTGCTCGCGAGTGAATTCACCACCGAGATGCCCTTCATGCATGACGATAATGCGATCGCTCATGCCTAATACTTCTGGCATCTCGGAAGAGACCAGAATGATGCTCAGACCGTCGGCCTTGAACTGGTTAATCAGCTGATAGATCTCTTTTTTCGCGCCCACGTCAACGCCGCGAGTTGGCTCATCGAGGATCAGTACTTTCGGGCGCGTCATCAACCCGCGGGCAATCGCCACTTTCTGCTGATTACCGCCGGACAACAGGCCAATCGCCTGCTCCATCGATGGGGTTTTAACGTTAAAGAGACGGATAAAATCGCTGACCGCCTGCTGCTCATCTTTGTGTTTCAGGCTGCCGCCGCTGCGGCTGAAATAGCGTAGCGCGGTCAGGGACATGTTCTCTTTTACCGACATGCCCAGCACTAAGCCGTCACGCTTACGGTCTTCGGAGATATAGACAATGCCGTTCGCCAGGCCATCCTGCGGCGAGCGGGTGACCACCTCATGGCCGTCAAGGGTAACGTAGCCGCTGGTGCGCGGCAGTGCGCCATAGAGCACTTTCATCAGTTCGGTACGTCCCGCGCCCATCAGGCCCGCGACGCCAAGGATCTCGCCCTTGCGCAGGGTAAAGGAGACGTCATCCACACCCGGCCCGCAGAGGTTATCCACCTTCAGGCGGATCTCTCCTGGCGCTTTGTCCAGACGCGGATACTGGTCTTCGAGCTTACGTCCCACCATCATTTCAATCAGCGAATCTTCGGTCAGCGTGGCCACTTCACGCTCGGCAATGAACTGCCCGTCGCGGAAGACGGTGACGTCGTCGCAGATCTCGAAAATTTCTTTCATGCGGTGAGAGATATAGACAATGCCGCGCCCCTGGGATTTCAACTCACGGATCACGCGGAACAGGGATTCGGTTTCGGTATCGGTCAGGGCGTCGGTCGGTTCATCCATAATGATGACCTTCGACTCGAAGCTCAGCACCTTCGCGATCTCCACCATCTGCTGATCGCCGATGGAAAGGTCGCCCACCAGTCGGTCGCTCTTAAAGCGCAGATTCAGCTTCGCCAGCAGTTTGTCCGCTTCGGCATACATGGTTTTCCAGTCGATTTTGCCAAACCGGTTCACGAACTCACGGCCGAGGAAGATGTTCTCCGCAATGGTGAGCTGCGGGATCAGGTTCAGCTCCTGGTGGATGATGCCAATGCCCGCTTCCTGAGAGGATTTCGGGCCGTTGAAGGTGGTCTCTTTACCCAGCCACAGCAGCGAACCGGCATCGCGTTGATAGATCCCGGTCAGCACTTTCATCATGGTGGATTTACCGGCGCCGTTTTCGCCCACCAGCGCCATTACGCGCCCGGAATAGACGTTCAGCGCCGCGCCGGAGAGGGCTTTAACGCCCGGGAACGACTTATCGATCCCTTTGAGTTGCAGTAATGCGTCCATGATGGCCTCAGAAGGTGACGCCAGCACAGAGAATGATATTCGCATACGGGGAACACTCCCCGCTGCGAATCACCGCCTGACTGTCTGCGGTTTGTTGTTTGAACTGCTCGTGCGTTGTGTAACGAATTTCTATGGTGTTTCCCTGGTGCTGTTGCAGTTGCTCAATGTGGCTGAGCAACGTTTCGTGGAGTTGCGGATTATGTTGTTTGATTTCCGCCGCGAGAATGGCCGCCTCAACCTGCATCTCCGCCGTCACGACTTCCAGTACCTGCATGAACGAGGGTACGCCCTGCGTTAACGCCATATCGATACGGGTTGTGCTGCGCGGAACCGGTAAGCCTGCATCGCAAACCACCAGCGTATCGGTATGCCCAAGACGGGAAATCACCGATGATATTTCTGAGTTGAGTACTGTGCCTTTCTTCATTTTTTGCTCCACTAGCGAAACGTTTCGCTAAAAACAGTGTAGCCGCAGAAGTGTTCAGAAAACCATCATGACGTAACGGATTTGTGATCGGCGTCGAAACGTTTCGCTAAGTGAAATGCAAAGGAGGTAAATGCAAAACGGTAACCGTCAGCTTACCGTTTTTTATGTTTGCGCCCTCTCCCTGTGGGCTGAGGGTTCCCCACAAATTAATGCGAGCACTGAGCAATCCCCTCGCCCCTCCGGGGAGAGGGTTAGGGTGAGGGGAACATACGGCGGTGGTGGTCATTCCGTTCACTTTATGTTCCTTGCTACTCTGTAACGACATGACCGGTGAACGTGCCAGGGTGGCTCAGTCGCCACCACCCTGGCGACCCGGGCTCCCGGCGGTAAATCGCCGCTTCGCGGTGCCCTCGGCTTATTCCTTCCGGCTTATCGGGTACGGGCGGAGGCAACGTCCCTGTAAAGCCGCCCTCTCGGCGCATCCCTGCGCCTCGCCCCGGCCTGCAGGAAACGCCTCAGCGATTTACAGCCGGACCAGGGCATCGCTGACAGCCCTCAGTCATTTAGAAAGCAACTTTATTGCTTCTGCATAAAAAAATTACTGGGGATCCCTCAGCCCTGTGGGAGAGGGGCTGGGTGAGGGCATCAGGCCGCACTGAGAATTAAATCTCGACCTGCGTCCCCAGCTCAATCACGCGATTGGGCGGGATCTCAAACTGGTCAGGCGCACGCAGGGCGTTACGTTGCAGGATGAGATACAGCTTACCGCGCAGACGCAGATACCATGGGCGCTTGCCGATGATCAGCGACTCGTGGGACATAAAGAACGATGTCTCCATCATGCGGCAGCTCAACCCTTCCAGACCGCAGCGGTGGAATACCTCTTCCACATTCGGCGTTTCGCGCCAGCCGTAGCTTGCCACCACGCGCCAGAAGGTTGGCGACAGCTGCTCAATCTGTACGCGTCGCACGTTGTGAACATACGGCGCATCTTCGGTACGCAGCGTCAGCAGGATCACGCGCTCGTGCAGCACTTTGTTGTGCTTAAGGTTATGCATCAGCGCAAACGGGATCACGTTCAGCGCACGAGACATATACACCGCCGTACCCGGCACACGCACCGGCGGGGATTTCTCCAGCGAGGCGATCATCGCCTCCAGAGAATTACCGTGCTCATGCATACGACGCAGCAGGCGGAAACGTTCGCTCTTCCACGTCGTCATCACGATGAACATCACCAGACCCAGCGTCAGCGGCAGCCAGCCACCGGAGACAATCTTATCGAGGTTCGCAGAGAACAGCGGTACGTCGATACAGAGGAAGCCAACCAGGATCAGCCCCACCAGGAACTTATTCCAGTGCCAGTTACGGTACGCCACGGTGGTGGAGAGAATAGAGGTCAACACCATCGTTCCGGTTACCGCGATACCGTACGCCGCCGCCAGGTTACTGGAGTGCTCGAAGCTGACGATAACAATCACCACCGCGAAATAGAGCAGCCAGTTGACGAACGGAATGTAGATCTGGCCTGACTCCATCTCAGAGGTATGGATAATGCGCATTGGGGAGAGATAACCCAAACGCACGGCCTGACGCGTCAGGGAGAATACGCCGGAAATAACAGCCTGAGAGGCAATGACCGTCGCCAGCGTCGCCAGGATCAGCATCGGAACCAGCGCCCAGTCCGGCGCCAGCAGGAAGAACGGGTTTTTAATCGCTTCAGGATGGGCAAGCAGCAGCGCGCCCTGGCCGAAGTAATTCAGCACCAGTGAAGGCAGAACAACGCTAAACCAGGCGACGCGAATTGGGAGTTTCCCGAAGTGGCCCATATCTGCATACAGCGCTTCAACACCGGTAATGGAAAGCACTACCGCGCCCAGCGCCACAAACGACACCACTTTATATTCCAGGAAGAAATGCACCGCCCACATTGGGTTCAGCGCGTGCAGGACATCCGGGTTGGCAATAATACTGCGTAAGCCCAGCGCCGCCAGGATCAGGAACCAGGCCAGCATAATAGGCGCGAACAGCTTACCCACCAGCCCGGTACCGTGTTTTTGTATAGCAAACAGCAACGTCAGCACGATAATAGCGAGTGGCACCACCCACGTATCAAGCTGAGGCGCGACAATCTCCAGCCCCTCTATGGCCGACATCACCGAAATCGCTGGCGTAATCACGACTTCCCCATAGAAGAAGCTGCCGCCAATCAGGCCAATGATGACCAGCACGGAGGTCATTCTTGCAGACGTATTGCGCCCAGCAAGGGACATCAGGGTCAGAATACCGCCCTCGCCCGCGTTATCAGCCCGCATAACGAAAGAGAGATACTTAAGGGAGACCACCAGGATCAGCAGCCAGAAGATGAGCGAGAGGAAACCAAATACGGCGTCACGCTCTACACCAAAACCAAACTGACCGGACAAACATTCACGAAGCGTATAAAGCGGGCTGGTGCCGATATCACCGTAGACAACCCCGATCGCTGCAAGCGTTACTGCGGGTAATGATTGCTTATTATCAGTGCTCATAGACTAGTCTTTTCGTTTGAATAACAAATGTGTGCTTAGTCCCTTGGCCCACAAAAAGCGCACAGTATGCACGATTCAATGCAAAATCGTACCCCTAAATGCAGCCGCATTAATGTAGCGCAAAGAAAATAGCGCCGCACTTCAGCCTATTACTAGGCCAGACCGAAACGTCTATACTCGCTTCAATTAGCCGCCACGACGGCGAAAGGATGCAAAACTATTATGGCTCACTCACATTTATTAGCAGAAAGAATTTCCCGCCTCAGCAGTGCGCTGGAGAAAGGCCTTTACGAGCGTAGCCACGCCATTCGCCTCTGTTTACTGGCGGCGCTGAGCGGGGAAAGCGTGTTTCTGCTGGGTCCGCCGGGCATTGCCAAAAGTCTGATCGCACGCCGCCTCAAATTCGCTTTCCAGAACGCTCGTGCATTCGAGTATTTGATGACGCGTTTCTCCACGCCGGAAGAAGTTTTCGGCCCGCTCTCCATTCAGGCGTTAAAAGATGAGGGACGCTATGAACGTCTGACGGCGGGCTATCTCCCGGAAGCGGAAATCGTCTTTCTTGATGAGATCTGGAAAGCCGGCCCGGCCATTCTGAATACCCTGCTGACGGCAATCAACGAACGCCGCTTCCGCAACGGCGCGAGCGAAGAGAAGATCCCCATGCGGTTGCTGGTGGCCGCGTCTAACGAACTTCCCGAAGCCGACAGCAGCCTGGAAGCACTGTATGACCGCATGCTGATCCGCCTGTGGCTGGATAAAGTCCAGGACAAATCGAACTTCCGCTCAATGTTGGTAAGCCAGCAGGACGAAAACGAAAATCCGGTGGCACCATCATTACAGGTCACGGACGAAGAGTATGACCAGTGGCAGGAAGAGATAGGCAAAATTAAGCTGCCCGATGCCGTCTTTGAGCTGATCTTCATGCTGCGCCAGCAGCTTGATTTATTGCCCTCCGCGCCGTACGTCTCCGACCGTCGCTGGAAAAAAGCCATTCGTCTGCTTCAGGCAAGCGCCCTGTTCAGCGGCCGCGATGCTGTCGCCCCCATCGACCTAATCCTGCTGAAAGACTGTCTGTGGCACGACGCAGAAGGGATGAATCTGATGCAGCAGCAGCTGGACGTTTTGATGACCGGGCACGCGTGGGGTCAGCAATCCATGCTTAATCAACTGGGGGCGATTGCCCAACGTCGTCTTCAGCTTCAGCAGCAGCAAAGTGACAAAACCGCGCTGAAGGTGAACCGTCTTGGCGGGATGTTTGCCCGTAAACCGCACTATGAACTGCCAGCCGAGCTGACTGACGCCTCGCTCACGCTTCTTCTTCAGCAGCCGCTGAAGCTTCATGATATGCAGGTGGTGCACGTGACGATCGAACGCGTTGCGCTGGTTCAGTGGCTGGATAAGGGCGGCGAGATCCGCGGTAAACTCAACGGTATCGGCTTTGCACAGCCGCTGTCGATGGAAGTCGACAGCAGCCAGCACCTTGTGATCCGCGACGTCAGCCTTCAGGGATCGCGCCTGGCGCTGCCGGGCACGGCCTCTGACAGTCTTCCGGAGGAGATCAAACAGCAGCTCGAAGCGCTGGATAACGAATGGCATCAGCAGCACACGCGCTTCAGCGAGCAGCAGAAATGCCTCTTTATCCATAGCGACTGGTTAGGTCGCATTGAAGCCAGCTTGCAGGATGTCAGCGCGCAGATTAAACAGGCGCGTCAATGCTAACGCTGGACACGCTTAACGTCATGCTGGCGGTTAGCGAGGAAGGGTTGATCGAAGAGGTCGTCATTACCCTGCTCGCTTCACCGCAGCTGGCGGCCTTCTTTGAAAAATTTCCGAAGCTCAGAAAAGCAATGACGGACGATCTTCCCCGCTGGCGCGATAATCTGCGCCAGCGGTTTAAGGAGACGGAAGTCCCGCCGGAACTGACAGAGGAAGTGGCTGGTTACCAGCAGTGCCAGCGGCTTTCAACGCCGCAGTTTATTGCCCAGCTACAGCAAACCCTGACGCTGCTAGATAACGTTCACTCCCCGTTTGCCAGCCAGGCCAGAGCGCTGGTCACGGACAACCCCAGCTTTACTCCCGCCCTGCATACGCTGTTTTTACAGCGCTGGCGGCTCAGTCTTGTCGTTCAGGCCACCTCTCTCAACCAGCAGTTGCTGGACGAAGAGCGCGAACAGCTGTTAAGCGAAGTTCAGGAGCGGATGACGTTAAGCGGCCAGCTAGAACAGGTGCTGGTGGAGAATGAAAACGCCGCCGGTCGACTCTGGGATATGAGTGCCGGTCAGTTAAAACGTGGCGATTATCAGTTGATCGTGAAGTACGGCGACTTTCTGGCACAACAGCCGGAGCTGATGAAGCTTGCAGAACAGCTTGGTCGATCCCGGGAGGCCAGGTCAATTCCAAAGAAAGATGCGCCGATGGAAACCTTTCGTACGCTGGTACGCGAGCCCTCCACCGTACCGGAGCAGGTGGACGGCTTACAGCAAAGCGATGATATCCTGCGCCTGTTGCCTACGGAACTCAGCACGCTGGGAATGACCGAACTGGAGTATGAGTTTTATCGCCGTCTGGTGGAAAAACAGCTTCTTACCTATCGGTTGCATGGCGAAGCCTGGCGCGAAAAAATCAGCCAGCGCCCGGTGGTGCATCAGGACTTTGATGAGCAACCGCGCGGTCCATTCATTGTTTGCGTAGATACGTCCGGATCGATGGGTGGATTTAACGAGCAGTGTGCAAAAGCGTTCTGCCTGGCTCTGATGCGCGTGGCGCTCGCCGATCGTCGTCGCTGCTACATCATGTTATTTTCCAGCGAAGTGGTGGGGTATGAACTGACCAGCCCACAGGGGCTGGAGCAGGCGATCCGCTTTTTAAGCCAGCGCTTTCGCGGCGGCACCGATCTGGCCAGCTGTTTTCGCAGCATCATTGAGCGCATGCAGGGCGGAGACTGGTACGACGCGGATGCGGTGGTGATTTCCGATTTTATTGCCCAGCGGCTGCCGGACGACGTCGTGAATAAAGTGAAGGAGATGCAGCGCGTGCACCAGCACCGTTTCCATGCCGTGGCGATGTCTGCACATGGAAAACCCGGCATCATGCGCATCTTCGATCACATCTGGCGCTTTGATACCGGGTTGCGTAGCCGCCTGCTCAGACGCTGGCGACGTTAATTAAAGAAGAGAACCGACGCTCTCACGTACCTGCTGCGGCCAGACCCCACACTGCACCTGACCGATATGGGACAGTTGCAACAGCAGCATGGTCAGACGAGACTGGCCAATACCACCGCCGATGGTCTGTGGCATTTCACCGCGCAGCAGCGCCTGGTGCCATTCCAGTTGCAGACGATCTTCATCACCGGTCACGGCCAGCTGACGCTTCAGTGCTTCAGCATCCACGCGGATCCCCATCGAAGAGAGTTCAAACGCATCTTCCAGAACCGGGTTCCAGACCAGAATATCGCCGTTCAGACCGGCATATTCGCTCTCGCCCACGGTGCTCCAGTCATCGTAATCCGGCGCACGGACGTCGTGACGTTTACCATCAGACAATTTCCCGCCAATGCCGATCAGGAATACCGCGCCCAGCTCTTTGGCGATCGCGCGTTCACGGCCTTTGGCATCCAGATCCGGGAAACGGCTCAGCAACTCCTGACTGTGAACAAAGTGGATCGTTTCCGGCAGGAACGGTGCCAGACCAAACTCTTTGCTCACGGCCGCTTCGGTCGCTTTGATCCCGGCGTAGATCGCCTCAACGGTAGATTTCAGCGTACCGACGTGACGCTCGCCGTCACCCATTACGCGCTCCCAGTCCCACTGGTCAACGTAGACAGAGTGAATGGGGGAGAGGCGGTCTTCATCGGGGCGAAGGGCTTTCATATGCGTGTAAAGCCCTTCGCCCGCGCTGAAGTCGTGTTGTCCCAGGGTTTGACGCTTCCACTTCGCCAGGGAGTGAACCACTTCGAACTGGGCGTCTGGCAGTGTTTTCACTTTTACCTGTACCGCTTTTTCGCAACCAGACAAGTTATCCTGCGTCCCGTCACCCACGCGGCTCAGAATCGGCGCCTGCACTTCAATAAGGCCAAGCTTCTCTTCCAGCTGGCGAGAAAAATGGGATTTAACGAAACTGATCTGGCGTTGTTTTGCGATGTAAGCGGTTTTCATTATTTATACTCCTGCGTCCTGTTGATACTGATTAAGCAACAGAACAGGCGCTTAATTCAATAACCTATCAACAAAAAGCCACCTTCACTTTTGATTCGTTAAAATAAGACGCTAGAATAGAAGGAATCATTAATCTTCATAAGAAAAACCTATGGAAAATTATCAGATCGACAATCTGGACCGCGGCATTCTGGAAGCGCTCATGGCCAACGCACGCACCGCGTATGCCGAACTGGCGAAACAATTTGGCGTCAGCCCGGGGACCATTCACGTTCGCGTAGAGAAAATGAAGCAGGCCGGGATCATCACCGGCGCACGCATTGATGTCAGCCCGAAGCAACTCGGCTACGACGTCTGCTGCTTCATTGGCATTATTCTGAAAAGCGCCAAAGATTACCCCTCCGCGCTGGAGAAGCTGAACGCGCTGGATGAAGTCACTGAGGCGTACTACACCACCGGGCACTACAGCATCTTTATAAAGGTCATGTGCCGATCCATCGACGCCCTCCAGCAGGTACTTATCAACAAGATCCAAACAATCGATGAAATTCAGTCCACCGAAACCCTGATCTCCCTGCAAAACCCGATCATGCGTACTATCCGCCCGTGATCGGGCAATTTCATTCCCACATTTTCCACAGGTAGATCCCAGCTCGTTCACAGCGTACAATGGCCGCCTCTTTATCTGAGCGAGCGATCAATGGCGGACATTACTCTTATCAGCGGCAGCACCCTGGGCGGTGCGGAATATGTAGCGGAACATCTGGCTGAGAAGCTGGAAGACGCGGGCTTTTCTACACAAACGCTGCACGGACCGCTGCTGGAAGATCTCCCGACTGACGGGGTCTGGCTGCTGATCACCTCCACGCACGGCGCGGGCGATCTGCCGGATAACCTGCAACCTTTATATGACGAACTGCTGGAACAACAGCCCGATCTGTCAAACGTCCGGTTTGGCGCTGTGGGGATCGGCAGCCGTGAATATGACACTTTCTGTGGCGCCATAGAGAAAGTAGAAGCTGCGGTGACCGCCTGCGGAGCAAAACAGCTGGGTGAAACGCTGAAGATCAACATCCTCGATCATGATATTCCCGAAGATCCAGCCGAGATCTGGCTCGCGGAATGGAAAAATTTACTCAAAAACGATTAAAGATCGTGCGATCAGATGTGGATAACTCTGGTTAAAAGCTCGTATTAACCCGTAGTTATCCAAAGAACAACGTTAGTTTAGTTTTTGACCTGTGTATAAAGTGGCGATCTGATCCCAGCTTATACGGTCCAGGATCACCGATCATTCACAGCAAACGATCCTTCCTAACTGCATGATCTTATTTATGGGATCGGACTTATCCACAAAGGTCTGCGATCCTAATAAGAGATCACAATAGAACAGATCTCTAAATAAAAAGATCTTCTTTTTAATAGCCCAGGATCCCAATGCTTTCTCGAAAGACTAAAGTTGAGTAGAATCCACGGCCCGGGCTTCAATCCATTTTCATACCGCTTTACGCGAGGCAGACCACCATGTTTTATCAGGATCCTTTTGACGTCATCATCATTGGCGGGGGTCACGCAGGCACTGAGGCCGCAATGGCCGCAGCGCGAATGGGTCAGCAGACCCTGCTTTTGACACACAATATCGACACGCTGGGACAAATGTCCTGTAATCCGGCGATTGGCGGCATTGGGAAAGGACACCTGGTAAAAGAAGTGGATGCACTTGGCGGCCTGATGGCGAAAGCGATCGATCATGCGGGCATCCAGTTTAGGATACTAAACGCGAGTAAAGGTCCGGCTGTTCGCGCCACCCGTGCACAGGCAGACCGCGTGCTTTACCGTCAGGCTGTGCGCACCGCGCTGGAAAACCAACCGAACCTGATGATCTTCCAGCAGGCTGTAGAAGATCTTATCGTGGAAAACGATCGTGTTGTTGGCGCCGTGACCCAGATGGGTCTCAAGTTCCGCGCAAAAGCGGTGGTGCTGACGGTCGGGACATTCCTGGACGGTAAAATCCATATTGGTCTGGACAACTACAGCGGTGGCCGTGCGGGCGATCCGCCGTCGATTCCGCTGTCTCGTCGTCTGCGTGAGCTGCCGCTGCGCGTAAGCCGCCTGAAAACCGGTACGCCGCCGCGAATCGATGCGCGTACCATTGATTTCAGCGTACTGGCACAGCAGCACGGTGATAACCCGATGCCGGTGTTCTCGTTCATGGGCAATGCGGCGCAACATCCGCAGCAGGTGCCGTGCTACATCACGCACACCAATGAAAAAACCCATGACGTGATCCGCAGCAACCTCGATCGCAGCCCAATGTACGCCGGCGTGATCGAAGGGATCGGCCCACGTTATTGCCCGTCGATCGAAGATAAAGTGATGCGCTTTGCCGATCGTAACCAGCATCAGATCTTCCTCGAACCTGAAGGGCTGACCTCGAACGAAATTTACCCGAACGGCATCTCCACCAGCCTGCCGTTCGACGTGCAGATGCAGATTGTGCGTTCAATGCAGGGGATGGAAAACGCGAAGATCGTTCGTCCTGGCTACGCTATTGAGTACGATTTCTTCGATCCGCGTGACCTGAAGCCGACGCTGGAAAGCAAATTCATCCAGGGTCTGTTCTTCGCAGGCCAGATTAACGGCACCACCGGGTACGAAGAAGCTGCCGCACAAGGGCTGCTGGCCGGTCTGAACGCCGCTCGCTTCTCTGCCGAGAAAGAGGGCTGGGCACCGGCGCGTTCTCAGGCTTACCTGGGCGTTCTGGTCGACGATCTCTGCACGCTGGGGACCAAAGAACCGTACCGCATGTTTACTTCTCGTGCGGAATATCGCCTGATGCTGCGCGAAGACAATGCCGATCTGCGTCTGACCGAGGTGGGCCGCGAATTGGGTCTGGTGGATGACGAACGCTGGGCGCGCTTCAACGAGAAGCTGGAGCGTATCGAACAGGAACGTCAGCGCCTGAAAACCACCTGGGTGAATCCGCAGGCGGAAACTGCTGCTGAAGTGAACGCTCACTTAACTGCGCCGCTTTCGCGCGAAGCCAGTGGTGAAGATCTGCTGCGCCGTCCTGAAGTCACCTACGAGAATCTGGTCAAACTGACCGCGTTCGCACCGGGCCTTGAAGACGCTGAAGCGGCTGAACAGGTCGAGATTCAGGTGAAATACGAAGGTTACATCGCGCGTCAGCAGGATGAGATCGAAAAACAGCAGCGCAACGAAAATACGCTGCTGCCGGAAATGCTGGACTATCGTCAGGTGACGGGGCTTTCCAACGAAGTGATCGCTAAGCTGAACGATCACAAACCTGTGTCGATTGGCCAGGCCTCACGTATCTCCGGTGTCACACCTGCCGCGATTTCGATTCTGCTGGTGTGGCTGAAAAAGCAGGGTATGCTGCGCCGTAGCGCGTAATTAACATTGCTTTTGGCGGGTGGCGCTTCGCTTACCCGCCCTACTTAATCGTAGGCCCGGTAAGCGGCAGTGCCACCGGGCGAAAAATCTCTCAACAGGTATCCACCGTGCTCAATAAACTCTCTCGTCTGCTGGAACAGGCAGGTATTTCGCTCACCGATCACCAGAAAAATCAGCTGGTGGCCTATGTCGATATGCTGAACAAATGGAATAAAGCGTACAACCTCACCTCCGTACGCGATCCCAACGAGATGCTGATTCGCCATATTCTCGATAGCATCGTTGTGGCGCCGTATCTTACCGGTGAACGTTTTATCGACGTGGGCACCGGTCCGGGCTTGCCGGGCGTTCCGTTGTCTATTGTTCGACCGGAGAGTCATTTCACGCTGCTGGACAGTCTGGGCAAGCGCGTACGCTTTTTACGACAGGTTCAGCATGAGCTGAAGCTGGAAAACATCACGCCCGTGCAGAGCAGGGTAGAGGAGTTCCCGGCAGAGCCACCGTTTGACGGCGTTATCAGCCGCGCATTTGCCTCACTCAATGACATGGTGAGCTGGTGCAAACACCTGCCGGCGGATAAGGGCCGTTTTTATGCGCTGAAAGGACAACTTCCGGGGGACGAAATAGAGCAGCTTCCGGACGGTTTTGCAGTGGAATCCATTGAAAAACTCCAGATCCCTCAGCTCGAAGGTGAGCGTCATCTGGTGATAATTAAGCCAAACACATTTTAAAAAATTAATAAAAAATGTGGAATTTGTGCTGTTCTGATGGTGTTAAAAAGCAGCACATCCAGTCTGATTTGGCCGTAGTTAATTTAACCTTGTTGTCACCATGGATTTTCTTATGGTTAACCTGAAGTGATTCGTTCACCCTGAAGATAGTCAACCATGAAAATATCAGCCTGCTAAAAATGGGTAAAGGCAACAAGAATGAGATGTTAAATATTTATTAAGAATGTCAATAAAAGGTTTTTGTTGTATACGGCTCTGTTTTAAAAATAGTTGCGATTTTTTTGCTTTAATTTCAATCGGATGAAATAAATCGTTTTACGTCTTTGATAAATACCACTTTATCGCAAATGTGTATTTTGTGATCTCGTGCACGCTTTATCACCAACGTTTCCGCGCTGTTTGCAGTTTTGCCTGAAGGTTGGCACTGAGTTCAAAAGTTGAAAAATAGGACTGGGGAAAAATATTTAAACATTTATTCACCTTTTCGCTACTTAATGTTTGAAATCACGGGTACGCACCGTATAATTTGACCGCTTTTTGATGCTTGACTCTGAGCCTTAAAGGACGTTTTATACGACACGCGGCATACCTCGAAGGGAGCAGGAGTAAAAACGTGATGTCTGTGTCGCTCTTGAGTAGAAACGTTGCTCGTAAGCTTCTGTTCATTCAGTTTCTGGCTGTGATAGCAAGTGGACTGCTGTTTAGCCTCAAAGACCCCTTCTGGGGCATCTCCGCCGCGTGCGGAGGTTTGGCGGTGGTTCTGCCAAACGTGTTGTTTATGATTTTTGCCTGGCGTCATCAGGCGCATACACCCGCCAAAGGCCGCGTGGCCTGGTCCTTCGCTCTCGGCGAAGTGTGTAAGGTGTTGCTGACCTTTGCTCTACTGGTGATGGCGCTGGCGGTTTTGAAAGTGGTATTCATGCCGCTGATAGCAACGTGGGTTTTGGTGCTGGTGGTACAAGTTCTGGCTCCAGCTGTAATCAATAACAAAGGGTAAAAGGCATCATGGCTTCAGAAAATATGACGCCGCAGGATTACATAGGTCACCATCTGAATAACCTTCAGCTGGACCTGCGTACATTCTCGCTGGTGGATCCACATAACCCCCCGGCCACCTTCTGGACGATCAACATCGACTCCATGTTCTTCTCGGTGGTTTTGGGTCTTCTGTTCCTGGCCATGTTCCGCGGTGTTGCTAAACGAGCGACCAGCGGTGTTCCAGGGAAATTCCAGACGTTCATCGAGATGATCATCGGCTTTGTCCATGGCAGCGTCAAAGACATGTACCATGGTAAGAGCAAGCTGATTGCTCCGCTGGCCCTGACCGTGTTCGTTTGGGTCTTCCTGATGAACCTGATGGACCTTCTGCCTATCGATTTCCTGCCGTGGATCGGCGAGCATGTCTTCGGTCTGCCTGCCCTGCGCGTGGTTCCGTCTGCCGACGTGAACATCACCCTGTCGATGGCGCTGGGCGTATTTATCCTGATTCTTTTCTACAGCATCAAAATGAAAGGCGTAAGCGGCTTTGTGAAAGAGCTTACCTTGCAGCCGTTCAACCACTGGGCGTTTATTCCGGTCAACCTGATCCTGGAAGGCGTTAGCCTGCTGTCCAAACCTGTTTCACTGGGTCTGCGACTGTTCGGCAACATGTATGCGGGTGAGCTGATTTTCATTCTGATCGCGGGTCTTCTGCCGTGGTGGTCACAGTGGATTCTGAATGTGCCATGGGCCATTTTCCACATCCTGATCATTACGCTGCAAGCCTTTATCTTCATGGTTCTGACGATCGTCTATCTGTCGATGGCGTCTGAAGAGCACTGATTTTTTACCAACACTACTACGTTTTAATTGAAACAAACTGGAGACTGTCATGGAAAACCTGAATATGGATCTGCTGTACATGGCTGCCGCTGTGATGATGGGTCTGGCGGCTATCGGTGCTGCGATCGGTATCGGCATCCTCGGGGGCAAATTCCTGGAAGGCGCAGCGCGTCAACCTGATCTGATTCCTCTGCTGCGTACTCAGTTCTTTATCGTTATGGGTCTGGTGGATGCAATCCCAATGATCGCTGTAGGTCTGGGTCTGTACGTGATGTTTGCTGTCGCGTAGTAGTTGTTTTAAAACCCCAAGCCACAGAAATTTAAGAGGTATTGTGCTGTGAACATGAACGCAACAATCCTCGGCCAGGCCATCGCGTTTATTCTCTTTGTCTGGTTCTGCATGAAGTATGTATGGCCGCCTTTAATGGCTGCCATCGAAAAACGTCAGAAAGAAATTGCTGACGGTCTGGCTTCCGCAGAACGCGCTAAGAAAGATTTGGACCTTGCACAGGCCAACGCGACAGACCAGCTGAAAAAAGCGAAAGCTGAAGCTCAGGTAATCATTGAACAGGCTAACAAACGCCGTTCTCAGATCCTGGACGAAGCCAAAGCTGAAGCAGAACAGGAACGTACTAAGATCGTGACACAGGCTCAGGCTGAAATTGAAGCTGAGCGTAAACGTGCTCGTGAAGAACTGCGTAAGCAGGTTGCGATTCTGGCTGTTGCTGGCGCCGAGAAGATCATCGAACGTTCCGTGGATGAAGCTGCTAACAGCGACATCGTGGACAAACTTGTCGCTGAACTGTAAGGAGGGAGGGGCTGATGTCTGAATTTGTTACGGTAGCTCGCCCCTACGCCAAAGCAGCTTTTGACTTTGCTGTCGAACACCAAAATGTCGATCGCTGGCAGAATATGCTGGCGTTTGCCGCTGAGGTGACGAAAAACGAACAAATGGCCGAGTTGCTTTCTGGTGCGTTAGCGCCTGAAACCCTCGCCGCGTCGTTTATCGCCGTGTGCGGAGAGCAACTGGATGCCAACGGCCAGAACCTGATTAAGGTGATGGCGGAAAATGGTCGTCTCCGTGTGCTCCCGGATGTTCTCGAGCAGTTTGAGCACTTACGTGCCCTTAGTGAAGCTACCGCTGAAGTTGAAGTAACTTCCGCGACTGAACTGAGTGATGAACAGCTTGCGAAAATCACCGCCGCGATGGAAAAACGTCTGTCACGCAAAGTTAAGCTGAATTGCAAAATCGATAAGTCTGTAATGGCAGGCGTAATCATCCGTTCGGGTGATATGGTCATTGATGGCAGCGTACGCGGCCGTCTTGAGCGCCTTGCAGACGTCTTGCAGTCTTAAGGGGACTGGAGCATGCAACTGAATTCCACCGAAATCAGCGAACTGATCAAGCAGCGCATTGCTCAGTTCAGTGTTGTGAGTGAAGCTCACAACGAAGGTACTATTGTTTCTGTAAGTGACGGTGTTATCCGCATCCACGGCCTGGCCGATTGTATGCAGGGTGAGATGATTTCCCTGCCGGGTAACCGTTACGCTATCGCACTGAACCTGGAGCGCGACTCCGTAGGTGCCGTTGTGATGGGTCCATACGCTGACCTTGCCGAAGGCATGAAGGTTAAGTGTACTGGCCGTATTCTGGAAGTGCCGGTTGGCCGTGGCCTGCTGGGTCGCGTTGTTAACACCCTGGGTGCGCCAATCGACGGTAAAGGTCCGGTTGAGCACGATGGTTTCTCTCCAATCGAAGTTATCGCACCAGGCGTTATCGACCGTCAGTCCGTTGATCAGCCAGTGCAGACGGGTTATAAGTCCGTTGATGCCATGATCCCAATCGGTCGTGGTCAGCGTGAACTGATCATCGGTGACCGTCAGACCGGTAAAACCGCGATGGCAATCGACGCCATCATCAACCAGCGTGATTCCGGCATCAAATGTGTGTACGTGGCTATCGGCCAGAAAGCGTCCACCATTTCCAACGTGGTTCGTAAACTGGAAGAGCACGGCGCACTGTCTAACACCATCGTTGTGGTAGCTACCGCGTCTGAATCTGCTGCACTGCAATACCTGGCACCATACGCTGGTTGCGCAATGGGCGAATACTTCCGTGACCGCGGTGAAGATGCGCTGATCGTATACGATGACCTGTCTAAACAGGCTGTTGCTTATCGTCAGGTTTCCCTGCTGCTCCGTCGTCCACCAGGACGTGAAGCATTCCCGGGCGACGTATTCTACCTCCACTCTCGTCTGCTGGAGCGTGCTTCCCGCGTTAACGCGGAATACGTCGAGAACTTCACCAAAGGTGAAGTGAAGGGTAAAACAGGTTCTCTGACCGCTCTGCCGATCATTGAAACCCAGGCGGGTGACGTTTCTGCGTTCGTTCCGACCAACGTAATCTCCATTACCGATGGTCAGATCTTCCTGGAAACCAACCTGTTTAACTCCGGTATTCGTCCGGCGGTTAACCCGGGTATCTCCGTATCCCGTGTGGGTGGTGCTGCTCAGACCAAGATCATCAAGAAACTGTCCGGTGGTATCCGTACCGCGCTGGCACAGTATCGTGAACTGGCTGCGTTCTCTCAGTTCGCATCCGATCTGGACGAAGCAACCCGTAAACAGCTGAGCCACGGTCAGAAAGTGACCGAGCTGCTGAAGCAGAAACAGTACGCGCCAATGTCTGTTGCTCAGCAGGGCCTGGTACTGTTCGCGGCTGAACGCGGTTACCTCGAAGATGTGGAACTGGCGAAAATCGGTAGCTTCGAAGCCGCTCTGCTGGCTTACGTCGACCGTGATCACGCTCCGCTGATGCAAGAGATCAACCAGACCGGTGGCTATAACGACGAAATCGAAGGCAAGCTGAAAGCTATCCTCGATTCCTTCAAAGCAACCCAATCCTGGTAATCGTCCGGCGGCTTGTCTCAGGACAAGCCGTCTGGCATTGAGGAGAAGCTCATGGCCGGCGCAAAAGAGATACGTAGTAAGATCGCAAGCGTCCAGAACACGCAAAAGATCACTAAAGCGATGGAGATGGTCGCCGCTTCCAAAATGCGTAAATCGCAGGATCGCATGGCGGCCAGCCGTCCTTATGCAGAGACCATGCGCAAAGTGATTGGTCACCTTGCAAACGGTAATCTGGAATATAAGCACCCTTACCTGGAAGAACGCGACGTTAAGCGCGTGGGCTACCTGGTGGTGTCGACTGACCGTGGTCTGTGTGGCGGCTTGAACATTAACCTGTTCAAAAAACTGCTGGCGGATATGAAAGGCTGGTCCGATAAAGGCGTTCAGTGCGATCTGGCACTGATTGGCTCTAAAGGCGTCTCTTTCTTTAACTCCGTTGGTGGCAACATTGTCGCTCAGGTGACCGGTATGGGTGATAACCCGTCCCTGTCCGAACTGATCGGCCCGGTTAAAGTGATGTTGCAGGCCTACGATGAAGGCCGTCTGGACAGACTGTACGTTGTCAGCAACAAATTTATTAACACCATGTCTCAGGTGCCTACGCTCACTCAGATGCTGCCGTTACCGGCATCAGAAGATGACGAGCTGAAACAGAAAGCCTGGGATTACCTGTATGAACCCGATCCGAAACCGCTGCTGGATACCCTGCTGCGTCGTTACGTTGAATCTCAGGTTTATCAGGGCGTTGTAGAAAACCTGGCCAGCGAGCAGGCCGCACGAATGGTGGCGATGAAAGCCGCGACCGATAATGGCGGCAGCCTGATTAAAGAGCTGCAGTTGGTTTACAACAAAGCTCGTCAGGCCAGCATTACTCAGGAACTCACCGAGATCGTCTCGGGGGCCGCCGCGGTTTAACCAGGTTTACGAATTACGTAGAGGATTCAAGATGGCTACTGGAAAGATTGTCCAGGTAATCGGCGCCGTGGTGGACGTCGAGTTCCCTCAGGACGCCGTACCACGCGTGTACGACGCGCTTGAGGTACAAAATGGTAACGAGAGCCTGGTGCTGGAAGTTCAGCAGCAGCTCGGCGGCGGTATCGTGCGTACCATCGCCATGGGTTCTTCCGACGGTCTGCGTCGTGGTCTGGAAGTGAAAGACCTTGAGCACCCGATCGAAGTCCCGGTAGGTAAAGCAACACTGGGTCGTATCATGAACGTATTGGGTCAACCAATCGACATGAAAGGCGACATCGGTGAAGAAGAGCGTTGGGCTATCCACCGCGCGGCACCTTCCTACGAAGAGCTGTCCAGCTCTCAGGAACTGCTGGAAACCGGCATCAAAGTTATCGACCTGATGTGCCCGTTCGCGAAGGGCGGTAAAGTTGGTCTGTTTGGTGGTGCGGGTGTAGGTAAAACCGTAAACATGATGGAGCTGATCCGTAACATCGCGATCGAGCACTCCGGTTACTCCGTGTTTGCGGGTGTTGGTGAACGTACTCGTGAGGGTAACGACTTCTACCACGAAATGACCGACTCCAACGTTCTGGATAAAGTATCCCTGGTTTACGGCCAGATGAACGAGCCACCAGGAAACCGTCTGCGCGTTGCGCTGACTGGCCTGACGATGGCTGAGAAGTTCCGTGACGAAGGCCGTGACGTTCTGCTGTTCGTTGATAACATCTACCGTTACACCCTGGCCGGTACTGAAGTATCTGCACTGCTGGGTCGTATGCCTTCAGCGGTAGGTTATCAGCCTACGCTTGCGGAAGAGATGGGTGTTCTTCAGGAACGTATCACCTCTACCAAAACTGGTTCTATCACCTCCGTTCAGGCGGTATACGTACCTGCGGATGACTTGACTGACCCATCTCCAGCCACCACCTTTGCTCACTTAGATGCAACCGTGGTACTGAGCCGTCAGATCGCGTCTCTGGGTATCTACCCGGCCGTTGACCCGCTGGACTCTACCAGCCGTCAGCTGGATCCACTGGTTGTTGGCCAGGAACACTACGACACCGCGCGTGGCGTACAGTCCCTGCTGCAACGTTACCAGGAACTGAAAGACATCATCGCCATCCTGGGTATGGATGAACTGTCTGAAGAAGACAAACTGGTGGTAGCACGTGCGCGTAAGATCCAGCGCTTCCTGTCCCAGCCGTTCTTCGTTGCGGAAGTATTCACCGGTTCTCCAGGTAAATACGTTTCCCTGAAAGACACCATCCGTGGCTTTAAAGGCATCATGGAAGGCGAATACGATCACCTGCCAGAGCAGGCGTTCTACATGGTTGGTTCCATCGAAGAAGCCGTGGAAAAAGCCAAAAAACTTTAACGCCTTAATCGGAGGGTGATATGGCAATGACTTACCACCTGGACGTCGTCAGCGCAGAGCAACAAATGTTCTCTGGTCTGGTCGAGAAAATCCAGGTAACGGGTAGTGAAGGTGAACTGGGTATTTTCCCGGGTCACGCACCGCTGCTCACCGCCATTAAGCCTGGTATGATCCGCATCGTTAAACAGTTCGGTCATGAAGAGTTTATCTATCTGTCCGGCGGCATTCTTGAAGTGCAGCCAGGCAGTGTGACCGTTCTGGCCGATACCGCTATTCGTGGCCAGGATCTCGACGAAGCGCGAGCCCTGGAATCGAAGCGTAAGGCTGAAGAGCACATTAGCAGCTCTCATGGTGACGTGGATTACGCTCAGGCGTCTGCGGAGCTGGCCAAAGCGATCGCGAAACTGCGCGTTATCGAGTTGACCAAAAAAGCGATGTAACACCGGCTTGAAAAGCACAAAAGCCAGTCTGGATCCCAGGCTGGCTTTTTTTTTCGGCCTTAATTCATGATGAAAAAGATGTAGAATTTTAAGCATCAAACGTTTTTACTTCTCACACAAACTACCGTCAGGATGCGTATGTTAAACAGTGCGATGAGCGTGGTGATCCTTGCCGCAGGCAAAGGTACCCGCATGTATTCCGATCTGCCTAAAGTGCTCCACACACTGGCAGGAAAGCCAATGGTGCAGCATGTTATTGATGCAGCTAATGAATTAGGCGCCAGCCAGGTGCATCTGGTTTATGGACATGGCGGCGATCTGCTGAAAAAAACGCTGCGTGACGACAATCTCAACTGGGTGCTACAGGCAGAACAGCTGGGTACGGGTCATGCAATGCAGCAGGCTGCACCCTTCTTCGCTGATGATGAAGACATCCTGATGCTCTACGGCGACGTCCCGCTGATCTCCGTTGAAACCCTCACTCGCCTGCGTGAAGCCAAACCGCAGGGTGGCATTGGGTTGTTAACCGTCGTGCTGGACGATCCAACCGGCTATGGCCGCATTACGCGTGAAAACGGCAAGGTAACCGGGATTGTTGAGCATAAAGATGCCACTGACGAACAGCGTCAGATTCAGGAGATCAACACCGGCATCCTGATTGCGAACGGTGCGGATATGAAGCGCTGGCTGTCCAAACTCAATAATAACAACGCGCAGGGTGAATACTACATCACCGACATCATTGCGATGGCGTACCAGGAAGGGCGTGAGATTGCCGCCGTTCATCCGGCGCGTATCAGCGAAACGGACGGGGTAAACAACCGTCTACAGCTGTCACGCCTGGAGCGTATTTACCAGTCCGAGCAGGCAGAAAAACTGTTGCTGGCGGGCGTTATGCTGCGCGATCCGGCGCGTTTCGATCTGCGTGGCACGCTGACCCACGGGCGCGACGTTGAAATAGATACTAACGTTATCCTGGAAGGTAACGTCACGCTGGGCAACCGCGTCAAAATCGGCACCGGCTGTGTGATTAAAAACAGCGTGATCGGTGACGACTGCGAAATCAGCCCGTACAGCGTGGTAGAAGATGCGCGTCTGGATCCCGCCTGTACCATCGGCCCGTTTGCGCGTCTGCGTCCGGGCGCTGAGCTGCTGGAAGGCGCTCATGTAGGTAACTTCGTGGAAATGAAAAAAGCACGTCTCGGTAAAGGCTCGAAAGCCGGTCATCTGACCTATCTGGGCGATGCGGAAATTGGCGACAACGTAAACATCGGTGCAGGGACGATTACCTGTAACTATGACGGTGCCAATAAGTTTAAAACCATCATCGGTGATGACGTGTTTGTAGGTTCCGATACCCAGCTGGTGGCGCCTGTTACCGTGGGCAAAGGCGTGACCATTGCCGCCGGGACAACCGTTACGCGCGATGTGGCCGAGAACGAGCTGGTGTTAAGCCGCGTTCCGCAGGTCAGCAAGCAGGGCTGGAAACGCCCGGTGAAGAAAAAGTAACGACAATACACACCCCTCACCCTGACCCTCTCCCCATAGGGGAGAGGGGAACTGAATGGTGCGGTTTTCACCCTCTCCCCTATGGGGAGAGGGCTGGGGTGAGGGGATAACATAATCCTCCCCCCACCAGCAGTACCCATAAAAATAACCCCACTCTCTACAAGGCTCGGGGGGCCCGGAAAGGGCAAATACAGGTCAGCGACAACGCATGGCATAACGCCATAATCAGGAAATCTAACTATGTGTGGAATTGTTGGCGCAGTTGCGCAGCGTGATATTGCTGAAATCCTTCTCGAAGGTTTACGTCGTCTGGAATACCGTGGTTATGACTCAGCCGGTCTGGCTGTCGTCGATGCAGAAGGTCATATGACCCGTCTGCGTCGTCTCGGTAAAGTGCAGATGCTGGCCCAGGCGGCGGAGGAACATCCGCTGCACGGTGGCACCGGTATTGCGCATACCCGCTGGGCGACCCACGGTGAGCCATCTGAAGGCAACGCACACCCGCATGTGTCTGAACACATCGTGGTCGTGCATAACGGCATTATCGAAAACCACGAACCGCTGCGTGAAGAACTGAAAGCGCGCGGCTATACCTTCGTCTCTGAAACCGACACCGAAGTGATTGCTCACCTGGTGCACTGGGAGCTGGCAAAGGGCGGTACACTGCGTGATGCGGTGCTGCGCGCTATCCCTCAGCTGCGTGGTGCTTACGGTACGGTGATCATGGATTCCCGCGACCCGTCCACGCTGCTGGCCGCGCGTTCCGGTAGTCCGATGGTGATTGGTCTTGGCATGGGTGAAAACTTTATCGCTTCCGACCAGCTGGCGCTGCTGCCGGTTACCCGTCGCTTTATCTTCCTGGAAGAGGGCGACATTGCCGAGGTGACACGTCGCAGCGTGACCGTATTCGACACGAAAGGCGAGCAGGTTAAGCGCCAGGAAATCGAATCAAACCTGCAATACGACGCGGGCGACAAAGGTGCTTATCGTCACTACATGCAGAAAGAGATCTACGAACAGCCAAACGCCATTAAAAACACCCTGACCGGGCGCATCAGCCATGGTGAAGTGGATCTGAGCGAGCTGGGCGCCAATGCCAACGAAATGCTGAGCAAAGTCGAGCACATTCAGATCGTGGCCTGCGGTACCTCTTACAACTCCGGTATGGTCTCTCGCTACTGGTTTGAATCCCTGGCGGGCGTGCCGTGTGACGTCGAAATCGCATCTGAGTTCCGCTATCGTAAATCCGCTGTGCGCCGTAACAGCCTGATGATCACTCTTTCCCAGTCTGGAGAAACGGCCGATACCCTGGCGGCGCTGCGTCTGTCTAAAGAGTTGGGTTACCTGGGTTCGCTGGCCATCTGTAACGTACCGGGCTCCTCGCTGGTGCGTGAATCCGATCTGGCGCTGATGACTAAAGCGGGCACCGAAATCGGCGTCGCCTCCACCAAAGCGTTTACCACTCAGTTGACCGTTCTGCTGATGCTGGTGGCGAAGCTGGCGCGCCTGAAAGGCGAAGATGCTTCCGTTGAGCATGATATCGTTCACGGTCTCCAGGCGCTGCCGAGCCGTATCGAGCAGATGCTGTCTCAGGACAAACGCATTGAGGCGCTGGCTGAAGATTTCTCTGATAAGCACCACGCTCTGTTCCTGGGTCGTGGCGATCAGTACCCTATCGCGCTGGAAGGCGCGCTGAAGCTGAAAGAGATCTCCTACATCCACGCGGAAGCCTACGCGGCAGGCGAGCTGAAACACGGTCCGCTGGCGCTGATCGACGCGGATATGCCGGTTATCGTGGTGGCACCGAACAACGAACTGCTGGAAAAACTGAAATCTAACATCGAAGAGGTGCGCGCCCGTGGTGGTGTACTGTACGTCTTTGCGGATAAAGATGCCGGTTTTGCCAGCAGCGACAACATGCACATCATCGAGATGCCGCATGTGGAAGAGGTGATTGCGCCGATCTTCTACACCGTACCGCTGCAACTGCTGGCTTACCACGTCGCGCTGATCAAAGGCACCGACGTTGACCAGCCGCGAAATCTGGCGAAGTCCGTTACCGTAGAATAATCCTTCCAGGCTCCGCCATCCGGTGGAGCCTTTTTTTATGACAATCCGTCATTTTCAGCTATTTTATCAGTGTCACATAAAGAAAATATTACTGAAAACAAGCTGTCATAATAATCATTAAGTTTATGATTTATTTATGGATTTTTGCTTAATTTTAAGTGAAATTTTCTTTGTCATAAAACTGTCATATTTCGTACATTTATCTGTCACCTGTTTGTCCTATTTTGCTCATCGTAGCCACTTAAACAATGATTTACGAAATCCTTGCAGGAGACATTATGAAAGTTATGCGTACCACTGTCGCAACTGTTGTCGCCGCGACCTTATCTCTGAGCGCTTTCTCTGCTTTCGCAGCAGCAAGCCTGACTGGCGCTGGTGCAACCTTCCCTGCGCCGGTGTATGCCAAATGGGCGGATACCTACCAGAAAGAGACCGGTAACAAGGTCAACTATCAGGGTATCGGCTCCTCCGGTGGCGTAAAACAAATTACCGCGAATACCGTTGATTTCGGCGCATCCGACGCTCCGCTGTCTGATGAGAAACTGAATCAGGAAGGCCTGTTCCAGTTCCCGACCGTGATCGGCGGCGTTGTGCTGGCTGTTAACATTCCTGGCCTGAAATCAGGCGAGCTGGTGCTGGACGGCAAAACCCTGGGTGATATCTATCTGGGCAAAATCAAAAAATGGGATGACGAAGCCATCACGAAACTGAACCCGGGCGTTAAGCTGCCTTCGCAGAATATCGCGGTGGTTCGTCGTGCTGACGGCTCTGGTACCTCTTTCGTGTTCACCAGCTACCTGGCGAAAGTGAACGAAGAGTGGAAATCTAAAGTCGGTTCCGGCTCTACCGTTAACTGGCCAACCGGTCTGGGCGGTAAAGGCAACGACGGTATCGCTGCCTTCGTACAGCGTCTGCCTGGCTCTATCGGCTATGTAGAGTACGCTTACGCGAAGCAGAACAACCTGGCTTACACCAAACTGGTTTCTGCTGACGGCAAACCGGTTAGCCCGACCGAAGAGAACTTCGCTAACGCCGCAAAAGGCGCTGACTGGAGCAAATCCTTCGCTCAGGACCTGACCAACCAGAAAGGCGACGATGCATGGCCTATCACGTCTACCACCTTCATTCTGGTCCACAAAGAGCAGAAGAAGCCTGAGCAGGGTGCTGAAGTGCTGAAGTTCTTCGACTGGGCATACAAAAACGGCGGCAAACAGGCGAATGACCTGGATTACGCCAGCCTGCCAGACAGCGTGGTTGAGCAGATCCGTGCTGCATGGAAAACCAACGTGAAAGACAGCAGCGGTAAAGCGCTGTACTAACAGGATATTTTTGACGAAGATGGCGGGTGGCGCGCAGCGATCCCGCCCTACGGTTCATCCTGTAGGCCCGGTAAGCGCCAGCGCCACCGGGCATATTCGTAAGACGTCTCATAAAGAAGAGTAATTTATGGCTGCAACCAAGCCTGCATTTAACCCTCCGGGTAAAAAAGGTGACATGATTTTCAGCGCGCTGGTGAAACTGGCTGCGCTGATTGTGCTATTGCTGCTGGGCGGCATTATCGTGTCCCTCATTTTCTCCTCCTGGCCGAGCATTCAAAAATTTGGTTTCGCCTTCCTGTGGACCAAAGAGTGGGATGCGCCGAACGATATTTACGGTGCGCTGGTGCCGATTTACGGCACGCTGGTGACCTCTTTTATCGCTCTGCTGATTGCAGTGCCGGTAAGCTTCGGTATTGCCCTGTTTCTGACGGAGCTGGCGCCGGGCTGGCTGCGACGTCCGCTGGGTATCGCCATTGAACTGCTGGCGGCCATCCCAAGTATCGTTTACGGCATGTGGGGCCTGTTTATCTTTGCTCCGCTGTTTGCGACGTACTTCCAGGAGCCGGTGGGTAATGTTCTCTCCGCCGTTCCGTTTGTGGGGGCCCTGTTCTCTGGCCCGGCATTCGGTATCGGTATTCTGGCGGCTGGCGTGATCCTCGCCATCATGATTATTCCGTACATTGCGGCGGTCATGCGCGATGTCTTCGAACAAACCCCGGTGATGATGAAAGAGTCGGCCTACGGCATCGGCTGCACCACCTGGGAGGTTATCTGGCGCATCGTCCTTCCGTTCACCAAAAATGGGGTGATCGGCGGCATCATGCTGGGCTTAGGCCGCGCGCTGGGTGAAACCATGGCGGTGACCTTTATCATCGGCAACACCTACCAGCTCGACAGCGTGTCGCTCTACATGCCGGGGAACAGTATTACCTCTGCGCTGGCGAACGAATTTGCCGAAGCGGAATCCGGGCTGCACGTCGCAGCGCTGATGGAACTAGGCCTGATCCTGTTTGTTATTACCTTTATTGTGCTGGCTATCTCCAAGCTGATGATTATGCGTCTGGCTAAAAACGAGGGGGCACGCTAATGGCGACTCTCGACATGCAAAACACCGCTCAGCTTGCGGAATCTCGTCGTAAAATGCAGTCAAAGCGCCGGATTAAAAACCGCATTGCGCTGACGCTTTCCATGGCCACGATGGCGTTCGGCCTGTTCTGGCTGATCTGGATCCTGATGTCCACCATCACCCGTGGTATTGATGGAATGTCCCTGGCGCTGTTCACCGAGATGACGCCGCCGCCAAACACGGCGGGTGGTGGTCTGGCAAACGCCCTGGCGGGCAGCGGCCTGCTGATCCTGTGGGCGACCGTTTTCGGTACGCCGTTGGGCATCATGGCGGGTATCTATCTGGCGGAGTATGGCCGCAAGTCCTGGATCGCTGAAGTCATCCGCTTTATTAACGACATTCTGCTTTCTGCCCCGTCGATTGTGGTAGGTCTGTTTGTTTACACCATCGTGGTGGCGCAAATGGAACACTTCTCCGGCTGGGCGGGTGTGATTGCGCTGGCGCTGTTGCAGGTGCCTATCGTTATTCGTACCACTGAAAACATGCTGAAACTGGTGCCGGACAGCCTGCGTGAAGCGGCTTACGCGCTGGGCACGCCGAAATGGAAAATGATTTCGGCGATCACCCTGAAAGCGTCCGTCTCGGGGATCATGACCGGTATCCTGCTGGCTATCGCCCGTATCGCCGGTGAAACCGCACCGCTGCTGTTTACCGCCCTCTCCAACCAGTTCTGGAGTACGGACATGATGCAGCCGATCGCCAACCTGCCGGTGACGATCTTTAAATTTGCGATGAGCCCATTCGCGGAATGGCAGCAGCTGGCCTGGGCCGGGGTGCTGATCATCACCCTTTGCGTACTGTTGCTGAACATTCTGGCGCGCGTCATTTTCGCGAAGCAGAAACACGGTTAAATTTTTACGGCGCGGCACATCGCGGCGCCGAATGAGGAAATGAGTCAATGAGTATGGTTGATACTGCCCCGGGTAAGATTCAGGTTCGTGATTTGAACTTCTACTACGGCAAATTCCATGCCCTGAAGAATATCAACCTGGATATCGCGAAGAACCAGGTCACGGCATTTATCGGTCCGTCTGGCTGTGGTAAATCCACGCTGCTGCGCACCTTTAACAAAATGTATTCGCTCTATCCGGAGCAGCGCGCAGAAGGTGAAATTCTGCTGGACGGTGACAACATCCTGACCAATACCCAGGATATCGCCCTGCTGCGTGCGAAAGTGGGGATGGTGTTCCAGAAACCCACGCCGTTCCCGATGTCGATCTATGACAACATCGCCTTTGGTGTGCGTCTGTTTGAGAAGCTCTCCCGTGCGGATATGGACGAGCGCGTGCAGTGGGCATTGACCAAGGCCGCATTATGGAACGAAACCAAAGATAAACTTCACCAGAGCGGGTACTCTCTCTCCGGTGGTCAGCAGCAGCGTCTGTGCATTGCGCGCGGTATCGCCATTCGCCCGGAAGTCTTGCTGCTGGATGAGCCGTGCTCAGCCCTTGACCCGATCTCAACCGGGCGTATCGAAGAGCTGATCACCGAGCTGAAGCAGGATTACACCGTGGTGATCGTCACTCACAACATGCAGCAGGCTGCCCGTTGTTCTGACCACACGGCGTTTATGTACCTGGGCGAGTTGATTGAGTTCAGCGATACGGACGCGCTGTTCACCCGTCCTGCGAAGAAACAAACCGAAGATTATATTACTGGCCGCTACGGTTGATTTGCCTTAGTGCATGTGGAGAAACCATGGACAACCTCAATCTTAATAAACACATTTCCGGCCAGTTTAACGCAGAGCTGGAAAGCATTCGCACCCAGGTGATGACCATGGGCGGCATGGTCGAGCAGCAGCTTTCTGATGCGATTACGGCAATGCACAACCAGGACAGCGAGCTGGCGAAGCGCGTTATCGAAGGCGATCACAACGTCAATATGATGGAAGTCGCCATCGACGAAGCGTGCGTGCGCATCATTGCCAAGCGTCAGCCAACCGCGAGCGACCTGCGTCTGGTAATGGCGATCATCAAAACTATCGCCGAGCTGGAGCGTATTGGTGACGTGGCGGATAAAATCTGCCGCACCGCGCTGGAGAAATTCTCCCAGCAGCACCAGCCGCTGCTGGTGAGCCTGGAGTCTCTCGGTCGCCACACCGTGCAGATGCTGCACGATGTGCTGGACGCTTTCGCGCGCATGGATCTGGACGAAGCGGTCCGTATCTACCGTGAAGATAAGAAAGTTGACCAGGAATACGAAGGCATAGTGCGTCAGCTAATGACCTACATGATGGAAGATTCCCGTACCATTCCAAGCGTGCTGACCGCGCTGTTCTGCGCGCGCTCAATTGAGCGTATTGGCGACCGCTGCCAGAACATTTGCGAATACATCTTCTACTTCGTGAAGGGACAGGATTTCCGTCACGTGGGCGGCGACGAGCTGGACAAGCTGCTGGCGGGTAAAGATCCGAAAGAGTGATGTGTGTGGCGGGTGGCGCTATTGCTTACCCGCCCTACGATCCTTGTAGGCCGGATAAGCGTTAGCGCCATCCGGCTTTGTTTTTTCAGCGAGTAATATCCCACCCGCGCGCCTTCCACAATTCCGGCAGCTGCGCCAGGTCTGTAAAGGTCGTCACTTTTGGATGATCGATCGGCTTGTTGTGCGGATCGGCGCAGAAGTAAAACACCTCCATCCCCGCATCAATCCCCGACTGCGCGCCCGCAGACGAGTCATCCACCAGGATGCAGTTCTCCACGTTGACGTTCATCGCCTTCGCCGCGTGGAACATCAATGCCGGATCCGGCTTCCAGCGCTGGATATCGTAGCCGCTGAACAGTTTTTCCGGGAAGTGGTGCAACATGTCCAGCTTGCCGAGTGAGTGCTGCATTTTGCTGACCGGGCCGTTAGAGACCACGCAGATCGGCACCGTCATCGCATCCAGCAGCGCGTTAGCGCCGGCGATAACTTCCAGCTCGGCGTCGAAGAGGCGTGCGACCTCGGCGCGGTACACCGGTTCCAGATCCGCTTTCGCCAGATCCACCCCGTGCTCTTCGTTAATGATGTCGATGATCTCGTACAGCTTCACGCCCTTAAAGCGTTTAAACACCTCTTCGAGATCGAGCGTAATGCCAAATTCCTGGAACATGGCGACATACGCGCGGGAACAAATGACCTCACTGTCGACCAGCGTACCGTCACAGTCGAAAAATACCGCTTCAATTCCGGACATGCCTTTCCCTTTTAACAAGTTTAACGTTTACGTACGACAGTTTAACGAGACGCAATCGTTGCCGTATAAGCAAAATCAATGAAAAAAGTATCCCGTAACCGCCACTATTGTCGCATTTTGGTATAGGATAGCGACGAATTTTCCCTCCTTGTTCGGAAATTGATGATGAGTCAACAACACACTACCCAGACATCTGGTCAGGGGCTGCTTGAGCGCGTGTTCAAACTGCGCGAGCACGGCACAACGGCACGCACCGAAGTGATCGCCGGTTTTACTACCTTCCTGACGATGGTCTATATCGTTTTCGTTAACCCGCAAATTCTGGGCGTGGCTGGCATGGACACCAGCGCCGTCTTTGTTACCACCTGTCTGATCGCGGCCCTTGGCAGCATCCTGATGGGCGTTTTCGCTAATCTGCCCGTGGCGCTGGCCCCGGCAATGGGTCTGAATGCGTTCTTTGCGTTCGTGGTGGTTCAGGCGATGGGCCTGCCGTGGCAGGTCGGGATGGGCGCTATTTTCTGGGGCGCGGTCGGCCTGCTGCTGCTGACCATCTTCCGTGTGCGCTACTGGATGATTGCGAACATTCCCGTGAGCCTGCGCGTGGGCATCACCAGCGGTATCGGTCTGTTTATCGGCATGATGGGGCTGAAAAACGCTGGCGTAATCGTGGCGAACCCGGAAACGCTGGTGAGCATTGGTAACCTGACCTCTCACAGCGTGCTGCTGGGCGTGCTGGGCTTCTTTATTATCGCGATCCTGGCGTCGCGTAACATCCACGCTGCGGTGCTGGTCTCTATCATCGTGACCACGCTGCTGGGCTGGATGCTGGGTGACGTGCATTACAGCGGTATTGTCTCTGCGCCACCGAGCGTTTCTACCGTGATTGGTCACGTTGATCTGGCGGGCTCGCTGAACCTGGGTCTGGCCGGAGTGATTTTCTCCTTCATGCTGGTCAACCTGTTTGACTCCTCCGGTACGCTGATTGGCGTGACGGACAAAGCGGGTCTGGCGGACGAGAAAGGCAAATTCCCGCGCATGAAGCAGGCGCTGTATGTGGATAGCATCTCGTCCGTTGCGGGTTCTTTCATCGGCACCTCGTCTGTTACCGCTTACATTGAATCCTCTTCCGGCGTGTCCGTGGGCGGCCGTACTGGCCTGACGGCGGTAGTCGTGGGTCTGCTGTTCCTGCTGGTGATCTTCCTCTCTCCGCTGGCGGGGATGGTGCCACCGTACGCGGCAGCTGGCGCGCTGATCTACGTCGGCGTGCTGATGACCTCGAGCCTGGCGCGCGTGAAGTGGGAAGATCTGACGGAAGCCGTTCCGGCGTTTATTACCGCGGTGATGATGCCGTTCAGCTTCTCGATCACCGAAGGTATCGCGCTGGGCTTTATCTCGTACTGTGTGATGAAGATCGGTACCGGCCGTTTCCGCGAACTCAGCCCGTGCGTGATGATTGTGGCGCTGCTGTTTGTGCTCAAGATTGTGTTTATTGACGCGCACTAAGGTGCGGTTTGTGGTGTCAGGTGGCGCTTCGCTTACCTGACCTACTGACGAGTGTAGGCCCGGTAAGCGCTAGCGCCACCGGGCTTTTTTATCAGGTTTTAACCCGCTTAATATAATCCCCAAACGCAGTCAGCTGACCAGAGAGATGGTCACGCGTACTCTGATCCACCACTTCACCCGTCTGCGGGTCGACTTTGTTCTGAATCACGCCGCCCATAAATTCCGGCTTGTTCATCACCATCGCATCCAGGAACACCAGGATCTGTCGCAGGTGATACTGGCAGCGCGCACCGCCGATGGCGCCCATTGAGCTGGTCTGGATCAGCACCGGTTTGCCTGACAGCGGCTGCTCCGGTAAACGGGATAACCAGTCAATCGCGTTCTTCAGACCCCCCGGAACCGAGTAGTTATATTCTGGCGTTACAATCACTACACCATCAGCCTGACGGATCTGCTCGGCTATCGCCTCCACGCTGTGCGGGAACCCTTCTTCCTGCTGAACGTCAGCATCATAAAGCGGGATGTCGCCAATAGAAGGCAGGGCGCTGATCTCCATTCCCGCAGGCGCCAGCTGTGGCAGCGTGCGCGCTACCATCCCGTTAAACGAACCTTTGCGCAGGCTTCCCAGTAACGTAACAACTTTCAACGTATCAGACATGATTACTCCTGTTTCATCATGATGACCCTGGACGGATCAGCTATGGGTGTATGCTTTTTCTGCCGGTAAACTGGTTAATCGCATCAGGCGCGCGGCGGGCTCGTTGGCGCGCTCAGGTACATCCGGAAGACTACGCCAACCGCGAATACTGTCAAACTCCCAGATTTTCAGCCGTTCGATGGCGGGGCTCACCGCAACGGACCAGATCAGTACGTCCTCAGCGTCGCTGAGCGCCTCTACCAGCGAGGCTTTTGTCGCGCGCAGGCGTCCGGAGCCGGGAAGCAGTTGCAACTGGCTGGCGTCGTCTGATGCCGCGCCGCTCAGTTTACGGATGCTCTGGCGAAGGGTGATGAGCTGCGCTCTGGCTTCAACGGGATCGTTCTGGTTACGTATCCACAGCTTTTCATTGCTGGAGAGCGGGTATTCATCGAGCGCGTTAGCACCATGGAAGCTGCGCGTGATGCGTTGCAGCTCCATATCCAGGCCGCAATCACCTTCAGTCGTCAGCGCGACGCCAACAATGTTGCCGGTATACGCAATGGAAAAATGGGGGAGTGCCGGGTCCGCAAAAACCGGGCGACCTTCTGGCTGGGTGAGTATGTCCGGTAATTCGCTGGTGCCGTACAGCATAAAAAGCAGTTCTGCGAGGAGCGCTCTGGAAGCTAAAAACCGCGTCCTGCGGTGTTCAGGTAGTTTGAGCGCCTCACTGTGACAGGCTGAAGAAATTCTGGCCGATACGAGATGCCCTTCCGTTAATGTTCCTCGTGCAAAGTGCGTAGCCATTTTTCGCTCCCTGATAATGGTCGTAGTCGGTTAAACGGTTACATGATTATCGCTTAACTCAGCTTCTGTTTTAATCAGTAAATAGAAATAAGAGAAGCCTGAGGACCGAACTTTACATTATCTTAGGCAAAAACCTGACCTGGCGCGGTATACAGGGCTTTTATAGTTTCGCGCAGCCAGATAATTTTCGGATTATGGCTGTTCCGCTTATGCCAGATTAGCGTGAAGGGTACGGTCAGCTTTTCTGCCTGCGCCTCATCGATGGGAATGGGAAGGCAGACCAGATTACGCTGGTGGAGTTGATTGTAGTGATGACAGTAGTAGGGCGCAGTGGCAATGTAGTTGTGGTCCGGCTGAGCCGCCATAAACATCGACTGTTCAAAGCCGGGCAGGCTCATGGCGACGTTGCGCTCCCGGCCCATCTCTTTTAGCACTTCATCAAGCGCCCAGGTATCGCTGCGCTCCCAGAAGATGCTGATATGCGGGTAGCGCAGAAACGTCTCAAGGTTCCACGCTTCGTGAAGTGCCGGATGATCTTCTCGCAGATAGACGCACGGACGGTCGCTGAACAGGATTTCGTAGTCAATAAACCACGGCATCAGCTTTAGCAGCTCGCGGGAGCGCGGGTGCGTTTCGCGGCCGGTAAAACCGAGATCGACCTCTCCGCGCGTAATGGCGTCCAGCGAATCATAATCCCACTGGCGCAACTTCACCGTCGCCTGTGGGTAGCGCTCATTCACCTGCTCCAGCAGGGTGTTAAAGCGAATCAGCATCAGCGGCGTTTCGGCGGCGAGCACAAACTTGAGCCCGCCTGGAGAGCTATGGTGGAATTTATCGACGATTTGATTGCCAATCTGCATCCAGTCGGCCAGATCCTGTTCCAGACTCACCGTTAGCGGCGTGGGCAGTAGCCCTAAAGGCGTTTTCACAAACAGCGGATCGTCGAACCAGTCGCGCAGCTTCGCCAGCGATTTACTCACTGCGGACGGCGTCACGTTCATTCGCTTCGCGGCTTTGGTGACGCTGCGCTCCTGCAACAACAACTGCAGGCAAAGTAAAAGATTAAGATCGAGACTGCTGATGGGCTTCTTCATAGTGCGCCGCGGGCTGGATGACCATAAGTAAGGTAATGCAGAGTATGCTACAGCCAATCAGAACCCCGATCAGCATATTCAGCGCGTTAAGGCCGATCACCGCCGCCAGCCAAATCCACAGCGACGAACCGCAGACCTGCGCAATGCCCAGCACCGAGCTTGCCACGCCTGCCCGCAGTGAGAACGGGCCAAGCGCCTGACTCATCGCCACGCCGAAGCCGCCGGAGAATCCGGCGCAGATCAGGGTCATACCCACCAGCATCAGCGCATGTGAGGTGGCGGTCGCCAGAATTACGCCTGCGGCGAGAAACAGCGTCTGTGAAGCGAGCATCAGCGTGCGCTGGCGGAAGATATTGAGCGCAAAGGGCATCGAGAATGAAACCGCCATGCTGACCATCGCATTGAGCGCCATCACCGTCGAATACTCACCGCGATCGAAGCCTATCGTCTCCATCAGTAACACCGGGGAAACGTTTACATAGGTGAGGATCACCGCCACGCTGAGCGTGATGATGGCCAGGCGGCTCAGGAAAAAGCGATTCAGAAGCTTTTCAGCCGGATGAATGGTAGCAGCGTGGTGCGTCTGCTGCGAACCGGGATGGGTCTCTTTCAACACCGTCACGGACAGTATAAAGACGATGGCGCCCATTGTGGCCATAGTCCAGAAAAGGCTCTGCCATGGAAATTTCAGCATGATCAGGTAGCCTACAACCGGTGCCAGCACCGGGATGATGCAGGTAATGCCGTTCAGCATCGACAGCACCCTGGCGCGGCGCTGGGCGCTCAAGGTATCGCGCAGAATGGCGAACGCCACCACGTAACAGCCGCCCGCGCCAATGCCCTGGATAAAGCGCCCTGACAGGAACATTGTGCTTTCCTGAGCCATTGAACACAGTACCGATGCCAGCGTAAAGATAACCGCCCCCGTAATGGCGACGGGTTGACGGCCGGCTCTGTCCGCGATTTTCCCGGCAAATACCATCGACGACGCCATTCCCGCGAGGTAGGCCGAAAACGCGATGTGCAGTTGCGCCTCGCTGGCACCCAGATCGCGGGCAATATGCGGTAGCCCCACCAGATACATATCAATACCGGACGGATACAGCAGAACTAATGCGAAACTACAAAACAGAAAACGAGCCATAAATCCCCCATAGATGCAGGCAAGCAGGATAGGGGGCATGGGGGGATTAAGCGAGTTGCCATTGGGACAATGGTGATTTCCCTGGAGGAAATCACCATGTTCTATCGGGAATTACTTACCAATACAGAAGCTTGAGAAAATTCGTCCAAGCAGATCGTCCGACGTAAACTCCCCGGTGATCTCGCTCAGGTTCTGCTGCGCCAGACGCAGTTCCTCCGCCAGCAGCTCGCCGGCCCAAGCGCCGATCAGCTGGGCTTTGCCCTGCTCAAGGTGGCGAGCCGCCTCTTCCAGCGCCTGCAAGTGACGACGACGCGCCAGGAAGCCGCCCTCCATACTGGTGTCGAAGCCCATGCTCTGTTTGAGATGGTTACGCAGGGCTTCCACGCCTTCCCCGGTACGGGCCGACAGACGAATAAGTGAGTGGCCATTCACATCGCTGATGCCCAGCGTTTCGCCGGTAACGTCGGCCTTATTGCGCACCACGGTGATCGGCAGTTTGGCCGGGAGACGGGCAATAAAGTCTGGCCAGATTTCTGCCGGGTCAACGGCGTCGGTCGTGGTGCCGTCCACCATAAACAGCACGCGGTCGGCCTGCTCGATCTCCTGCCAGGCGCGTTCGATACCGATACGCTCGACTTCATCGCTCGCATCGCGCAGGCCAGCGGTGTCGATGATGTGCAGCGGCATGCCGTCGATATGGATATGCTCGCGCAGGACGTCGCGGGTGGTGCCGGCTATGTCGGTCACGATCGCCGCTTCACGGCCCGCCAGAGCGTTCAGCAGGCTTGATTTCCCGGCGTTGGGGCGACCAGCAATCACCACCTTCATGCCCTCACGCAGCAGGCTGCCCTGGCGCGCTTCGGCGCGAACGGCATCCAGATCGTTCATCACCTGGTTGAGCTGGGCTTCGATTTTGCCGTCAGAAAGGAAGTCAATCTCCTCGTCCGGGAAGTCGATAGCCGCTTCAACATAGATTCGCAGGTGAGTAAGTGCTTCCACAAGGTGATTCACGCGTGCGGAAAATGCCCCTTGCAACGAGTTCAGCGCGGAGCGGGCTGCCTGTTCGGAACTGGCGTCGATCAGGTCGGCAATCGCTTCGGCCTGAGCCAGGTCGAGCTTATCGTTCAGGAAGGCACGCTCGGAGAACTCACCCGGCTTCGCAATGCGCAGGCCAGGCAGGGTCAGAATACGTTTCAACAGCAGGTCGAGGATCACCGGGCCGCCGTGACCCTGAAGCTCCAGCACGTCTTCGCCAGTAAAGGAGTTTGGGCCGGGGAACCACAGCGCAATGCCCTGGTCCAGCGAGGTGCCGTCGGCATCTTTAAATGGCAGATAATCAGCGTAGCGCGGCTTTGGCAGTTTACCCAGCACCGCTTCGGCCACCTCACGCGCCTTCAGGCCGGAGATGCGCAGAATGCCTACACCACCGCGTCCCGGTGGGGTTGCCTGGGCGACGATAGTGTCGTTATGGCTCATGGTTGCTCTCGTTCAATACAAATAAAAAAGGCGGTCAATCGACCGCCCTTATTTTAGCGTTAAGTTACCGAATCAGGACTTTTTCTTTTCGCGGCTATGCAGGCCACGTTTTTCCAGACCACGGTAAATCAGCTGCTGCTGGATGATGGTCACCAGGTTGCTGACGATATAGTACAGCACCAGACCTGACGGGAACCACAGGAAGAACACGGTGAAGATGACCGGCATAAAGGTCATGATCTTCTGCTGCATCGGGTCAGTCACGGTGGTCGGAGACATCTTCTGGATGAAGAACATCGTCACGCCCATCAGGATCGGCAGGATGTAGTACGGGTCCTGTGCGGACAGGTCATGGATCCACAGGGCGAACGGCGCGTGGCGCAGCTCAACGGAACCCATCAGCATGTAGTACAGCGCAAGGAAGATTGGCATCTGAATCAGCAGCGGGAAGCAACCACCCAGTGGGTTCACTTTCTCTGCTTTATACAGGGCCATCATCTCCTGGCTCTGACGCTGTTTGTCATCGCCCAGACGCTCACGCATAGCCTGAATCTTCGGCTGTAGCATACGCATCTTCGCCATGGAGGTGTACTGCGCTTTAGTCAGCGGGTACATGATGCCACGAACGATAAAGGTGATAACGATGATGGAGAAGCCCCAGTTACCCAGGAAGCTGTGGATGAACTTCAGCAGCTTAAACAGCGGCTGAGAGATGAACCACAACCAACCGTAATCAACGGTCAGATCCAGGTGCGGCGCAACGGCAGCCATTTTATCCTGGATTTCCGGGCCGACCCACAGGGTGCTTGCCAGCTTACCGGTTTGACCCGGCTGCACCAGAACCGGCTGAGATTTGTAGCCGATGGCTGCAATACCGTTGCCGAGGTTCGCGGTGTAGAAGTTGTTCGTACCGTCGTTATTCGGTACCCACGCCGTCGCGAAATACTGTTGCAGCATTGCGACCCAACCGCCTTTAGAGCTGACGTTCAGGTTTTCGTTATCGGCAATGGTGTCGAATTTGTATTTCTCGTACTTAGTATCTGGCGTGGAGTAAGCCGCGCCACGGAAGGTATGCAGCGCAAAGTTGCTGCTTCCGGTGTCACGGTGAGACGGCAGATTGATGGACTGCTTCAGCTGACCAAAGGTAGAGATTTCCAGCGGTTTCGCACCGGTGTTCTGTACGCTGTAGCCCACGTTCACCGCATATTCACCGCGTTTCAGGGTGAAGGTTTTGGTGAAGGTGTTGCCTGCCGCGTCGGTGTAGGTCATCGGAATAACCAGTTCGTTCTGGCCATCAGCCAGCACAAAGGTGTCATTCTCGACGTTATACAGTGGACGCGCACCGTTCGCCGGGTTATCCGGGCCATCACGACCGGTCAGGCCGCTCTGTGCCTGGTAGATAAACTCAGGCGTGGTTTCCAGTAACTGGAACGGTTCGGTAGACTTCAGCTCTTTCGGGTAGGTCAACAGCAGCGCCTGCTCAACATCACCACCACGGGTGTTGATAGTCAGCTCAAGCACATCGGTCTTAACCGTAATCTGTTTCCCCTGGCCACTGGCCGGTACGCCCTGGTCGGCGGCGCTACCCGCTGCGGTGGTCGTGGTCTGCGTGGTCTGCTGCTGGGGTTGAGGATTTTTATCCTGCTCCCATGCCTGCCAGATCATGAAAGACACGAACAACAAAGCGATGATAAGAAGATTGCGTTGCGAATCCATCGTTAGTGTTCTCTGGTATCAAAAGGTCCTGGAGGGACGGGGTCGTCTCCACCTGGGTGTAAAGGGTGGCATTTTAATACGCGTTTCACCGTCAACCAACTGCCTTTTATCACTCCAAACCTGCGCAATGCCTCAATTCCGTAGCTTGAGCATGTTGGCGTGAAACGGCAATGTGGCCCGAGTAGCGGACTAATCAGGCGTTGATAGACCCGAATGAGGGCTATCAGGACCCGCGAGCCAGGCGACAGTGGCGGCGCCATAATTTTTCCAACGCTTCCGAGAGAGCACGGTTATCGAGGTCGGCAACCCCTTTTTTAGCCACCACCACGAAATCCATTGAAGGCAGTTCGTGCTGACGTAAACGGAAGCTTTCACGCGTCAGACGTTTAATCCGGTTGCGTTCATGCGCACGCTTAACGTTTTTCTTGGCGACTGTGAGACCGATGCGGGGATGCCCCAGCGAATTTTGGCGGCCGAGGATGGTGATTTGCGGCGTGCCAGCCCGTAGTGGCTGCTGGAAGACGAAAGTGAAATGAGTGGGAGTTAACAAACGTAACTCCCTGGGAAATGCGAGCTTAACCACTCAGGGGTTAGCTTTATTACTTGGAAACGGTCAGACGAGCGCGGCCTTTAGCACGACGACGTGCCAGAACCTGACGACCATTTTTAGTAGCCATACGAGCACGGAAGCCGTGAGAACGGTTGCGCTTCAGTACAGACGGTTGAAAAGTGCGTTTCATGGCGATTTCTACCTAAACTTGAATAAATTCACTGACTTTTGCGTATACCCGAACGAGATTCGAACGACTAACGCCTCAGCGTGGGTGATTAAAGAGGCCGGATTGTAATAATTGTACACTCCGGAGTCAATTCTCTTTCCTTAAATCCCTGCGTATTTCCGCACGATTTCGCGTGGAAAATGAGCAACGAACGACGCAGGAAGATGAGCATCACGCGCCGGGTCGAGGATTATACGGGCTCGCCAACAAAGCGCAAGGATCATCCTGGATCTTCGTTAGATCATTTAAGCCCAAAATTGTCTGTGCTCATTAAATTTTCCAATATGCGGCCTAAATCGCGAGGCACTCGCGTCAGGATCGTTTACACTTACCCGATTCCGGATCTTCCTGTGGATAAATCGGGAAGAATCTGTGAGAAACAGAAGATCTCTGGCTCAGTTTAGGCTATGATCCGCGGTCCTGATCGGGATCCAGCGATCCTGGCCGGACATAAACACAACATCGTTCAGGCTGTATCAACGATAGCGTGTATAACCGCAGATAGCGGTTCGCACATCACCCTGATGGGGTCATGTCGATGTGCGCCAACAATCATGAATATTCAATAGTTTTCTTTTATTGTTCGAGTGGAGTCCGCC